>CBDCXQ010000001.1:0-4800000 GCA_965223835.1 Phototrophicaceae bacterium | reverse complement strand
CTGCGGCGATTATGCAACTGCGTGATGCGGGCAAACTGAGTTTAGATGATCCGATCGAGAATTATCTCCCCTGGTTTGAAATTCAGTATCGTGATGATATGCAAGGCGATCAACCACCGCGCACCATTCGCCAGTTATTGACGCATACCGCTGGTTTGCCCCGTGATTCGGTGTTGCCAGCTTGGGCTGAAAGTCGCTTTCCAACCTGGGAACAAGTCAGGGAAAATACACCAAAGCGCGATGCTGCCCTGTTGAGTGATGTGCAGTTGAAATACTCTAACCTGGGTTATGTGTTGTTGGGTGGTGTGATCGAAGCGCTAGCAGGTGTCAGTTGCGGCGAGTACATCGAAAAGCATATTCTACAACCGCTGGGGATGGATGCTACAAAGGTGATGCCTAGCGAAAATTTGGAAGGATTGGCGACGGGTTATCTATCACCAACCCCTGATGGTTCACGCGAAAGCGCTGACTACTCTGATGTGAGGGGATTTATGGCCGCTGCTGGTTTTGCCAGTAATATTGAAGATCTGGCACGGTTTGTGATGCTGCAATTCCGCGATGAGCCACCCACCGCTAATCCGGTGTTGCGCGGCGGGACGATTCGTGAAATGCATCGCGTGCAATGGGTTGAACCTGATTGGAAATCGGGCTGGGGATTGGGATTGTCGATCTGGTCCAGTGAAAATCGAACGTTGGCCGGGCATGGCGGCGGCCTGAAGGGCTATATCACGCAGACAACGTGGTGTCGGGCCGACAAAATCGGCGTGACCGCGCTGACGAATGCTTTGAATGGCAGTCCTGGCAGTTATGTCGATCAGGTATTCAAACTGGTTGCCCCGCCCATCCTGCAGGCGGCGCAATCACCGGAACCGGAGGCTAGCTCGGACTGGGAACAATATGTCGGTGTGTACCACAGCACCTGGGGATTTGATGTTTATGTCACTGTTGAAAAAAATAAACTGGTGGCGCGTTCGCTGAGTTGGATTGATGAACCGGCAACGATATTAGAGCCGGTTAAAGGTCATGTGTTCCGGGCGCTTAGTGGGGGCACGGTTGGCGAACTCTATCGTTTTGAAGTGGATGAG
Source organism: Phototrophicaceae bacterium (assembly GCA_965223835.1). Classification (GTDB taxonomy): domain Bacteria; phylum Chloroflexota; class Anaerolineae; order Aggregatilineales; family Phototrophicaceae; genus CAVYXZ01. The sequence continues at coordinate 4,798,915 of CBDCXQ010000001.1, read as the reverse complement.
ACGGGTGCTGTTACGCGGATGTACAGTGCTGGTGATTATGTAGAGCGCGTTGAATAATCAAAAAGAGCGCCCGTATGAGCGCTCTCTCTGTGCTTAGCCGAAGGTTGGTGGCTCTGGTGGTTCGGGTGGCTTTGGTGGCTCCGGGGGTTCGGGCATCCAACCGGTGAACCCCTTGCGGGTGCTGGCACCGAAACGAACCAGATCTTCCCCATCCTGGTAGCGACTGCCATCAGGCAGGATCGCGCCGGAGAGATCGGCCTCGCGGAAATTGGCTTCATGCAGGTTGGCGTTAATCAACCGGGCGTTGCTCAGGTTGGCTTCGCGCAAGTTGGCCTCGTGCAGATTGGCCCCACTCAAATCGGCATTGGCTAGATCAGCATCCCGCAGGATTGCTGCATGGAAATTTGCACCGGTCAGGTTGACGTTGGTCAGGTGGGCATCGCTCAGGTTGGCATCATTGAAATTGGCCCCGCTGGCGTTGGCGTTTGCCAGGTCGGCATCAGCCATGTGCGCTTCACTCATGTCAGCCCCGGTCAGGTTACAATCGACCAGGCGCACATCGCTCAAGCTGGCTGCATGTAGATTGGCCCCGCTCAGATTGGCGCCGGTTAGATCGGCATCCTGGAGGTTGGCGTCGCGCAAATTGGCCCCGCTCAGGTTGGCTTCGATCAATACGGCATCACCCAGGTTGGCGTTTTGCAGGTTGGCCCCGCTCAGGTTCACCCGGGTCAGGTCGCGGTCCGCCAGATTCTCATTGCTGAGGTTGCGCCCGCTCAAGTCGGCGCTGGTCAGGTCAATGTCGTCATCATCTGAGGTGATGTCGACCTTCTGTTTACGTTGAACACGCGGGTCCAGGTCCAGGTCAATGTTCATATCAATGTCAGCCATTGCCCGCCGGATGGTATCTTTGGTCTGGAAGAGAATACGGTCGCGCAGCGTGCGGCCAAATTCCTTGATCTCTTCCACATCGGCGTCAATATTGACACCCACTGATTGGGAGCGAGCCGCTTTTACCTGACTTTCGATATAGCGATACAGTTGATTGGCGGCCAGGTTAATCTGTGTCACCGCTTGCTTTTCAGTGGTGTCGTCCGCGATTTCGAGCGTCAATGCTTCGCTGATGTAATAATCATCGGGGAGTAGCTCCACTGCTTTAGCGTGCAGGCTGGTGTAACTACGTACCGCCATTGCGCCGATGCCCTCATAATTGCCCGGCGGTTGCAGGGCCTGATTCAGCGAGTCGCGCAGCGCTTTGAGCGCACTCAGCAGCTTTTCCAATTGTTCTTGTGTGTGTTCGTCCATCGTAAATCCTCTCAAGTTAATGGTTGGGATTGCTTAGATTCGCTGGTGGCGCATGGATCGTTGATTATCGACTGTTTGCAGCCGAGTGCTAATGTTGACGAGTGCCGTGCCCGCATGGGCGATAGTCTGTCGCATGAGCGATGGTGGTGTCACTTGTCCCCAGACTCGCTGATTGACTGCTTTACGTATCGATTGTTCGATGCGTGACTTAAAAACGTACTGCCCAATCACGTCATAGCGTTCAAACAAGGTCAAATCTCCTTATGCCAGGCGCTGTCGAGTGTGTTGGTATTGATCGGTGGTTTGCAAACGAGTGCCAATCATCACAAGCATATTGCCGATCCCAGCAATGATCTGCCGCCAGCGTGATGGTTGGCGTGGATAGCTCCATAGTTTAAGCCGTTCGTGATCGCGCACAATTTGTTGCGCCCGTCGTTCATATTCCCGCATGTATTCCCGGTGGTCAAGCATCATGATTATCTCCTGTTTCGGTTGTGAGTGCTGCTAAAATTTCGGGTCGGACCAGTCCGCGCAAGTTCTTTTTCGCATGAAATAAACGCGATTTAATGGTGCCAATACTGGTTTTCATAATGTCGGCGATTTCGCCATAAGATAGCCCTTCTTCCGCGAACAGGATCAGGGCCTGACGTTGATTCTCTGGCAAGCGCTCCATCGCTTCGCGTACTTCCAGTTGGATCATCAGCCAATGCGCGACTTCTTCCGGCGTTTCGCTATCAGCAGGCAGAGTCTCCAGCGACGCATAGGCTTCGGTTGGTTCGGCATCCAGCGAATAGACCTGATAGCGGCCCTGGCGGCGCAGTTCGTCGTAAGCGCGGTTGCGGGCCATGCGGTACAGATAGGGCTTGAGGCCGCGTTCACTATCGACCGAATCGAGTTTGCGATAGAGGGCGACGAATACATCCTGGACAATATCGTCTTCGGCATCGCGGTTGCCGATCAAGCGCCGCACAAAGCGTCGCAGCGGGTCTTCCATCTTGAACATGATGACACCGAAGGCTTCTTCATCGCCGATCTGAGCCAGTTGGAGCAGTTGATCCTCGCCCTGGTGCATCAGCCATTCCAGATGATCTTCGGTTGTCTCTGGCATGATTTCCTCAACGAAATCCAGCACTGCTTCCATCGCTTGCACTCCCTCGTACACCCCCTATTACGGCGGCTTGATGGGAGTTGTTCAAAATTGGGGAAAATCGTCGAGGGCTGATGCCGATTAACAAAATAATCGGGTAATGGTTGATTCGCCAGCGGATGCACAAAAGGGCATCCCTTCAGCAAATCGTGACACCTATGGGACAGGCTTCTACCTGTCTACCGTGCAAATCAACAACCACTTGATATGGCTTGTCGGTTTTGCACGTCCAAACAAGACCTGAACCAATAGAACGACGCTTTGGTTCCGGGTTTCTTGTTGTCTACGTTGGGTTTAGCAGATGACCGAGCCGTAGCGCCAACGGTAAATCGCCGGTAGCGAAGGCCTGGCCGGTGAAGATGGCGCGGATGGGGCTGACCTGTCGTGTGAAAATCTGGCTGAACGTGTGGGCATTGCGAAAACGCAGTGTCACCCTGGCATTGGGGGCTAGTTCCACTGCTGCAGTGCCGCCGGTTGAGTTCAGCGACATATGCCACCGCCCGCTATGAGCACCGCCGATGATGAGATTGATCTTCGCAGCGAGTTCGCCGCCACGTTCCGGCCAGTAGCTATGCGCCGCCTGATTGATGAATTGCATAATGATCCAGCGAAAGAAATCCGGCTCGTATTGTTGCCAGAGTGGGTTAAGGTTCGCGCCATTCGCCAGTTGCGCGGCGTGGACGATGCCTACATGACAGCACTGCCAGCCAAACACCTCCGCCACCGTCCCGGGACGATTGTACATCGGCATCGGGATTACGAGGTCAAAGTCACTTTCAGCAAGTTCAGCAATTTGTGCTTGCGTCGTGGCGAAAACAGATAGCAGGCGCGTGACCAATTCAGCCGGCGTAACCTGCACGGCGCTGGCGATCTGCTGACGATTCCATTCGGGTAAGTCGCTGCGCTTTTCCAGACCGGGGATTCGGACTGTTGCTTCGGTCAGCCGAAGATTGACCATCTGCTGGAAGCCTTCCCCCGCTGTGACGAGATGCGCCAGCGTTTGGTGCAGCGTCCACCCCTGCGGACGCGATTCCGTGCGATTACCCCAGGCATCAGCGGGGATGCGCTCCAAATAAGCCGTTAACAAACGCTGGAATTCGACATAGTGGGTGAGCAGTTCAGCCCGCATTATTCAGTTAGCTTTTTGATTTGCAGCGTGCCGTAGCGAACGGTCAGGCCGAAGTAATCGGTAAGCAGTTGTAGCGGTTGGCGATGTTGATCTTTGCCCAGGCTGAGGTCGGCAATCATGGTCGGCGGGAAGGCAGGCCGTTCCGCGATCTGCAGGTGGGCATACAACTGCCAGCGGATTTCGCGGCAGTCCATGAGTAGCAATTGGAACGCGATTTCACCAGCAATACCGGTAAAGCGCAACGTCTGACCCCATAACTCCATATCGAGGCCCGTGAGTTGCAGGTCGGTTTCCGGCGGGAGACCGAGTGTTGCCGCAATTTTCGTTTCATCCATAAGTTCATTTTATAGCAAAACCCCGCTGCGGGGGAAAGACAGCGGGGTCAGGGGATTCCGGCACCGATTCAGGCTGTTAAGAAGGGTGCCGGACGGGATTTTATGTTGCATTTCCCGTGTATCAATCAGTACGTCCGGTTCACATATTTTGGATGCATCAGGAGGATTTCATGTACACACTGGCAACGTTATATCAATTGCGGCAACGGCTGGGACTGAGCGCCAGCGACACCAGCGAAGATGACCGACTGCTGGTCGCGCTACAGGCGGCTTCAGCGCAGATTGAACAGGCGGCGGGGCGGCGCTTTACCCCCCGGCTGGCGACGATTGAACACGACTTTACCCACGCTGATGAATTGTTGCTCCGGGATGACCTGTTGCAACTTGATACCCTGACCAACGGCGATGGCAGCAGCATGGATACGGCGGATGTGATTACGCTGCCCGAATCGACACTGGATGGACCGATCAGTGTCCTGCGCTTGACCGGTAATCAGGTGTTCGTTTGGGATGAATCGCCATTGCGGGCTGTCAGCATCACCGGTGTCTGGGGCTGGCATGATCGCTGGTCACGGGCCTGGCGCAGCAGTGGCGATAGCTTGCAGGATAATCCGCTGAGCAGCAGCGCTACCACGCTTACTGTGAGCGATGCCGATGGTGTGGATAGTCATCAGCAGACACCGCGGTTTCAGGTTGGTCAGCTGCTGCGGATTGAGGACGAATATCTGCGGGTGCTGGCGGTCGACACCAACACCAATGTACTCACCGTACTGCGCGGCGTGAACGGCACCACCGCAGCGGCGCACGTGCAAACGACGCCGATTGACATTTACCAACCCGCGTTAGAAGTCGAGATGTTGTGTTTGCGTTGGGCCGCCTGGTTGTACAAAGAGCCAGACCGGAATACTTTCGCCATCGCGCCCGCTCAACTGACCGCCGCGCTCAACAGCCTGCGCCGGGTTGGGGTCCAAACGTAGGGGATAGCTGCGTAGCTGGTTAGCGTTTCAGCCGGTCAGCTTTTATAGTTGGCCGGTTAGAAAATCTTTATATGTTCCGTTTTTAGTTTAAAGAGATTATCTAAATTTAAAAGTTGACATACAATGTTATCATTAATTAATACTTAAAGGAGATCAAAACATGGATTTTATAGATCGGATCAAGGAACTTTCTGCACGTATCCGCGATTTGGATTTGGAGAAAATAGAAACTGAAGAAGCCACTAAAACAGCAATGATAATGCCCTTTATCAATGCTTTAGGATACAACGTATTTGATCCAACTGAAGTTGTACCAGAGTTCACTGCTGATCTCGGAACAAAGAAGGGAGAGAAAGTAGATTACGCCATCATGCAAGACGGTAAACCAATAATGCTGTTTGAATGTAAAGGGTGTAAGGCAGATTTAGCTGTTGTTCATGCCTCGCAACTTTTTCGATATTTTACAGTTACTGAAGTTCGTTTTGCTATCTTAACGAATGGTGTTGTTTATCAATTTTATTCTGATCTGGACAAACCAAACAGGATGGATGAAAAACCATTCTTAATCATTGATTTGCTCAACTTTGATGAAAAATTGGAAGATGAACTCAAGAAGTTTACAAAGTCATCGTTTGATGTTGAGGACATTCTTTCGACTGCTAATGAACTGAAATATAGGCGTGAAATCGTCAATCTTTTTGCATTAGAATTTAAGTCGCCCTCACCTGAGTTTGTTCGACATTTTGCTTCTAAAGTTTACTCAGGACAATTGCGTCAAACTGTGATTGAAGAATTTACAGGCATTACGAAAAATGCTTTTCAGCAGTTTGTTAGTGATCAATTTGACAATGTTATTCAGAAAGTTCGGGGTATCAGCATGACTGATACATCGGAACCAGAAGTCGTTCCTGAGATGGAAGGAGAATCTTCAATTCCAGATGATGATGAAGCTAAACGTACAACTGACTTTACCGATGAAGAGAAAGAAGGCTTTTTGGTTGTAAAGTCCATACTCCGTGAAGTCGTTGATACACAACGTATACATCACAGAGACACGCTGTCATATTGTGGCATTTTACTTGATGACAATAATCGAAAGCCGATTTGCCGCTTGCATTTTAATCGTAGTCAAAAATATATCGGGCTTTTCGATGAGGACAAGAATGAGAATCGTGTTCCATTAGATAGCCTTGATGACATCTATAAGTTTGCCGATAAGCTCAAAGCTACAGTCGCAAACTACCATAATGATTGATCCGTCGAAACACTGCGGGTACAAAAATTGATACTTTTCAATTCTTTGCGTCTTGGCGACTTTGCGTTGACGTTTGTATCGGCTGCACGAGAAAAGGCCGGTTGGGGGCAACCGACCTTACACATGGGGGAAATCAGGGAATTTGCTCGTTAGGCGTCGGCGTCCTCGGCGGGTACGGGCGGCATCCGGTTGGGGCGCTCACCATTGACCAGCGCGGTCAGCCGTTCTTCAAGTCTGGTTTTCATCTCGGCGGCGACGGTTTCAGTCATGCGGTCGTTGGCGACTGCTTCGTCAATCCGTTCACTGGCGGCAGCCATCGCAGCGGCGATGAAATCATCTACGCTCTGGCCGTTGGCTTCGATCATGTCCGCCAGGGTCTGACCATTCTGGTGCGCTTCACGGATTTCGTCCCGTTCTAGCCCGGTGTATTCCTGAATCAATTCGGCAGCAACCCCGCCACCAAATCCACCGCGGGGTCCACCCCGGAAGTGTCCACGAGGGCCATGACCGTCGCCAAATCCACCACGGGGTCCGCGGAAACCAGGCCGGGTTTCTTCAGTCGTGGGCGGAGTCGTGTCATCTTGCGCCAGGGCGGCACCAGCGCCGATTGCCAGGGCTGAGGCCAGTGTGAGCGCGATAACGGTTTGTTTGATCTTCATGTTGATAGGGTTCCTTGTGTACTCGTTACGATGACCCTATCATGCGGCGCAGGTGTATCCTATTCATTGCCCCGGTGTAAACAATGTGTAAACTCGATTAATGGTAGATAACAGACCGTGAATGCGTCGGTCATCAGTTCTCAGCATACAAATCGGGCAGGATGATGTGCTTATCCAGCGGCGGTCGGACGTAATGTTTATCTCTGGGTGGTCGGGGCGGCAGATCAATCGCGCCCGGTGTCACGTCTTCATAAGCGATATGATCCAGCAGATGGCGAATGCAGTTCAACCGCGCCCGGCGTTTGTCATCGGCATTAATCTGATACCAGCGAGCTTCGGGAATATCGGTGTGTTCCAGCATGATGTCTTTGACTTTGGAGTACTCGACCCAGCGCTGGCGAGTTTCCAGGTCGACGGGGCTGAGTTTCCAGCGGCGAGTGGGGTCTTTAGCGCGCGACTGGAAGCGTTTTTCCTGCTCCTTATTGCTCACTGAGAGATAATACTTGATGAGGATAATCCCGGAACGCACGAGCATACGCTCAAAGTCCGGGCAGGAACGCAAGAATTCCCAGTATTCCTCATCAGTACAATAATCCATCACGCGCTCAACGCCCGCCCGGTTATACCAGCTGCGATCAAAGATCAATATTTCGCCGGCAGACGGGAAATGGCGCACATAACGCTGAAAGTACCATTGTGTTTGTTCGATTTCGGACGGTTTGGGGAGCGCAACCACCCGGTAGCCCCGGGCATCCAGCGGTTCAGTAATACGTTTGATGACGCCGCCTTTGCCGGCTGCATCCCGGCCTTCAAAAATGAGGATGACGCGCAACCCCTGATGTCTGATCCAGTATTGTAATTTGACCAGTTCAAATTGCAGGCGTTGCAGCTCAGCTTCATAGAACTCACGATCCAGCTTACGCTTTTTCTTCGCCATATGCGACCTCCTTTTGCTTTAGTTTAACGCAACATGGAGATCGCAGCTTAAGCCTGGACTGCAATCTTATTGCTGGAACAGCCAGATGATGCGATCATATGAGATGACATAGTGAATAACGACGACAGCGGCAAAAATGATGGCTGGCAGGTTGAGTCCGAGAGCAAACAAAGCGACGGTTGCGCTGGCAAAAAGCGCCAATTCGATTATCAGTCGGACTATTCCAGGCACGACAACCGGTGCCTTCCCGGAACGGCTGGGGTCGTTCGGTACCGCGAACGTCCCCCACACGATGGCGGCGATCACAGGTATACCAATCGCCAGCACAATACTGATGATGCCAGTACCTTGCTGTGATCCCCAGTAACCGAGTGCTAACAACGCCAGCACTTCCAGCAGAAAACGCAGGCCGAGGTTAATAGGATTGGAACCCATAACAGCCTCCTTATTTGACCTGTTGCAAAAATTCGATAATTTGCGGGTTGGTGATGTCCGGCATTTCAGTCTGTGGATAATGCCCGGCACCGTCGATCAAAACGGGTTTGGTGCCCAGTTGTTCACCAATCCATTGTGCTTCTGCCACCGAATCCGGCCAGTCAGGGTCTTTGGTTCCCATCACGACCAGCGCTGGTGCTTTGACCTGTGGCAAGCGTTGTTCGGATTCAATTTTGGTGGCTGCGGCGAGTTGTTGAAAGGCGGCAGATTTACCCGGTTCGCGTAGTGAGGCCATTAATCGGTCAAGATAGTCGTCGAAGTCTGCTGGTTGCTGAGATGGATACATCATCTTGTAATACATGCGCCAGCCTGCGTATTTCCACGGTCCACCGAGCAGCGCGGCCATCATCAGCTTTTGGACGAAGGTTACCTGCGGATCGCGCACAAACGCGCCGATCAATACCAGTGAGCGAATCTGCTCAGGGCGCTCAGCAGCGGCCCAGACAGCGGCGCCGGGCGAAAAGGATGTTCCAACAACGTGGGCTGAGCCTTCATCAAAATAATTAATCAGCGCCAGCAGATCTCTGCCGGACGATGGTAATTCGTAATCCGGCCAGAAAGCGCTGGATTCGCCCTGTCCACGCAGGTCAACGGTCACAACATGGAAGCCAGCGTCGCGGACAGCCGGGGCCAGAAAGCGATATTCACTCCGCAATGCACCCATACCCGGCAGCATGATGACCAGTTCACCAGCGCCACCATAATCCGTATAGGCCAGTTTACCCGCTGGTCGTTCAAAGAATTGGGTTTGCATGATCGTTCTCCTCCTAATTTCTGCCTAAATTGGCTGCCGCTAAAAGATGTTAATCGCTATTCCCAGCCGTTGATATAGGCTCGGATGGCTTTCTCGAACGCTTCAGTCAGATCGCCGCTGCGCCGAAACTGTCCCGCCAGTTCCAGCATGACAAAACCGTGTGTCAGTGCCCACATTCCCCTGATGGCCGGGAGCGAATCTTCCTCACCACTGATTTGACCGATAAGATTTTGCAGGCGCAGGACGCGCTGTACCGCCTCATCTTGATCGGTGCGCAGTTCATTGATGGTGTTGGTGTACAGCAAGCCATAGGTCACGGGATTGTTCCTTCCAAAATTGCGGTAGGCGTGAGCAATTGCCACGATACGGTCCTCATCTGAAGCGGGTGTCTCAAACATGGCGTAAAGTTCAGCATACATGCGTGTCTCGGTGTCCTGATTAATTGCTTGTAAGATGAGCGTTTTTAACCCCAGCTTATTGTCTTCGGGATGGGGTTCCGGGAAGTGGCGATACAGTGAAGGCGTCTTTACACCCAGAGCGGTCGCCAGCGCATTGACTGAGAGTTTGTCAACGCCGTCGGCCTCAATCATCGCCCGCGCCTGAGCAATAATGGTGTCGCGGCTGATCTTGGCGGGATAGGGCATTACACGTGGCTCATGTGCGTATCTTTGAAATCAGTCGCGTATTTCATCCCATAGCCAACAGCACGATCCATACTGATGTGCGTCAGCCAGTTACCGCTGACGTGAATATAGATGATGACCGTTGCCGCCAGCAGCACCAGCCCTTCGAGATGCAGCATGATGCGTGGTAGGGACAGGGCCTGCTGCTTTTCATTTGGTGCTGTTTGCAGCATCTGTTGCATGGGAAAACCCCTGAAAACTAATAATGTTAGTCTTTAAAGATAATACTATTAGTTTTCAGGGAAAAGTCAAGTTTGAAAGTTGTAATATGGAGGAATGATGACCCAATTACGCACAGCCCTCACTGAACTGGCCGCTTTGTCTGTGACCGGCGTGACGGCAAATTACGATGTCGGCGATATGCCCGATACGCTCAGCCGCGCCCAGTTACCGGCATTGCTCGTGTTGCCAGTCGACATGACTGATGATGACCTGGTTCAGCCTCATGGCAGCGGGTTTACGGCATTAGCGTTCAGTGCGGGTGCCCACACCGTAACCTACACCATCAACCATCTGCTATTGGTTGCGCCGGTGGCCGCCGGGGCGGGAATGCGTACCCATCTGCCGCTACTGATCGACCTGATTGACGACTATATAATGGCCTTGAGTGCTGATGTCACGCTGGATGACAACTTGCTGGAACCGGCGCAAGTGCGGGTTGAACCCGGTACATTTACCTGGGGTACGGTGGCCTATCATGGCTGTGCGTTTCATCATACCTGGGTGCTGGCGGTGTAATCATGCCCATCACCTATACAATTGCCATTGACCGGGATGATGACGGCGATTTTGCCGACAGCGGCGAAGACATCACCGCAGCGGTTTTGTCGCTTCACTGGCGTCGCGGTCTGGCTGCACCCCATAACAGCGTGGCGGAACCGGGAACTGCCACGATCACGGTGCGCAATGTCGATCAAACCTTCTCGCCGGAGGTCAATGCACTGGAACCGGGGCAGGTCGTGCGCATTCAGAGCAATGATGGCGTGACTACCCGCACTCATTTCACCGGGCACATTCAGCGCGTTGAACCGCAACCGGGCAATCAGAGTCAACGCCATGCCGTGATCTATGCCGTTGATGCCCTGGAACAGATGCAGCAGTACCCCGTGCGCTTGCCACCCCAGGTCAATGTGACGGCAGATACGATCATCGGCCTGGTGCTCGATCAAGTACCGTTTCGGCGCACCCAACTCAAAGGCTACTGGGTGTTAGGGCGAGTCGATCATAGCGAGTTGGGAACGAATACGCGGCTGCCCATTGCCAATATTGGGCGCGATCTTGCCAGTGGGCAAACGACACTGGCCTATGTCGGTGATCGCTGGGCGGAGGGCATCCCGGCGATTGCAGCATTGCGTCAGGTCGTTGAGGCCGAACGCGGGCGCTTCTACATGAATGCTAGTGGGGAAGCGGTATTCCTGGACCGGCACGCGCTGCTGCTGGCAACAACTTCAACTGCTACCTTCACCGACAACATGGTTGATTTGACCTATGTGTATGGGGCGGGGGTGGTCAGTCAGGTACAGGTGCGCTTTCAACCCCGTCATCTGGGAACCGCTGGGTCAATCCTCTGGGAGCTGGAAGCGCCGCTGCGACTCCGTTTCGGCGAAGAAGGCCAGGTGATTGCTCGATTTCGGGATGACCTCGACGAACCGATGGGCGCTTTAACGATCATTCCGCCTATTCTCGGCGACGATTTGTGCTTCAACAGTCAGCCAGACGGTTCCGGTAGCGATTTAACGGATCAGGTTGATGTGTTTATGCGCCAGGTCGATTTCAGCGCGGTGTTGCTGGAAATGCGGAATCGACACCGGGACGATGTTTATCTGGAGGCCGGGGCGCGGTTGCGGGGGACGCCAGTCTACAGCGGTGACCCGTTGTTTATCAACCAGATTAGTTATGGCAGCCTGACTTTCTATAACTCGGCGACCTTGTTACTCGATCTCGCCCTCTTGAACGCCGCCGATCAAGCTGATTCGGTAGCCCGGTATGAGCTTTCGCGGCGCAAACAACCCCGTGGTCAGGTGCAGACAATCACCCTCACCAATCAGCAACATAGTACCGAACTGCTCACGCAAACCTTGTTTGACCGCATTACCATAGCTGACGCGCAGACCGGTCACAATGCTGACTATTTCATCATCGCCGAAGAACATACCGTCGATCTGGGCGGTTATCGCCATCAAGTGACCTGGACGCTGGAAAGCGCCAACGCCAACAACTTCTGGCAGTTGGGCACCCACCGCCTCAATCAGGATACTGTGCTGGCGTATTGATGTTGCTCATATAACCAACGTAGCAGTAATTGTAGGGTGCGACATCTGTGTCGCTCCAATCGTTTCAATCACAGGCATTCACCTAACAACATAAGGAGGAAACAATCATGCCCGCAGTATGGACGGCACCCGCTACCTGGCAGGTCGACCAGCTCGTCACCAACGACGATCTGAACGAGCAGGTACGGGACAATCTGAGCTACCTGCTCAGCCCCAATCACCAACGGATTGTGCGCGATAACGGTGGCAATTACAGCATCACCAACGTCACCACGTTCCAGGATATTGACACGACCAATCTGTCAATTACGCTGGTGACGCATGGCGGACCCGTGCAGGTACACTTTCAGGCGATAGGCTGGACCAATGGCACAGCCCATGAAAGTTACTTTGACATCACACTCGATGGTACCCGGGTGGGGAGTGCCTACACCCAGGGCCTGGCAACGCTCGTCACCGATCCCGGTGAGCGCCATGTGGTGTCCATCAGCATTTTGCTAACGAGCCTGGCTGCCGGGACCTATATCTTGCGTCCCCAATGGCGAACATCAACCAGTGATACCGTGACGCTGTTTAGCGCAACCGCTCAGAATCCAGTAATTTTCGAGGCAATTGAATTATGATTCGGCGACACTATACGCTCAGCGGCCTGAATCGCGAAGCGCTCAATGCACAGTTGATCGCGCTACTGGGAGTCGTGTATGGCGGCTTTGCCGACCAGCAGACCGCCACTGGCTTCAATGTAACCGTGTTTCTCAGCAACACCCTCAGCGACTTTACCGACCTGGATGTGCTCATGGCAACCCATGATCCCCAACAATTGACAGCCGATCAGCTGGCCCGGCAGGATCGACAACAAAAATTGCTGGCTGCTCGGCGCGATTTTCAAGGGAGTGAACTGGACCCGGCGGATTATGTTGGGGAGAGTGCATTGTTGCAGGTGCTAGCCCGCAAAATCGCCTGGCTCGAACAGGAGATCGCCAGCCTGCGTCAGGCCTAACACGCAGTGACTTATTAACTGATGTTACGCACCTTGAGCGGAAAAACAGCGGGTTTAAACCCACTGCCTGGCCTCGACCTGCGTAAGGTGAGTTATTAACCCGGCACACGGCTCATCCTTCGGGGTGGGCCGTTTTTTTTGATTCCGCTAATGATTGCCGTTCGCTTCTTTATCGGTCAAGAAGTAGATGTAGGTGCGCAATTGCCCAAAGCGAATCTCGTCCGCGTTATCGACAGGGATCATTTCATTGGGATGCAGCGCATTCCCGTTGAGAAAGGTGCCATTTACACTATCGTTATCTTCAATAAAGAAGCGACCATCCTTACGATGTAAGTAGGCATGGACCCGCGACACGCCGTTCTCGATGGCGTGGTAGCGACTGAGGTCAATGTGGGTGCGTCCTACCGCTGTTGTGGTCCGCCCAAAAGACACCGGGTCTTTCACGGTCATGGTAATGGGTGCATCCCCATAACCGGCGACAAAGATCACCACTGCGTCATGGCGGGATTCCGGCGACATCGATTGGAGTGGCGCGGTGCCGGGCAGGTGTTTGGTGAGCAGCGAATCTACCCCACTCTGTCGCTGGTGGATAATCGAGGTCACGACGGTTTGCAATTCCTGGGCGCTGACGGGTTTCCCCAGGAACATATCCGCCCCGGCATCCAGTGACCGGGCCACGTTTTCTTTCGATTTTACGGCACTGACCACCACCACCGGCGTATTATTGCGTTCGACATCGCGCCGCACATACCGGCAAAATTCCAGGCCATTCATGTCGGGCAGCATCAAGTCCAGGATGACGGCGGCGGGTCGTTTCTGATTGAAAATGCGAATCGCCCCGATTACATCATGGGCAACATGCGTTTTGTACCCGGCTCGCGCCAGGATTAGCGCCAGCACATTCGCGACTTCGGCATCATCCTCGACGATGAGCAACGGTTCTCCATTACCCTGCTGAGCGGCGGTGCCCAGTTCGATGTCCTGCTGTTTCTGTGAGACACTACCCTGGTTGGGCGAGACGATCACCTTTACCGACAGAATCATGTGGCCCAACTGGAGTTCATCTTCGTATTTCAGCAGATACGGTTTTTCCGGTTCGAGGCGCATTCCATTGAGCAATGTGCCGTTGCCGCTCTGCATGTCGGTCACGAACAGGCCCTCTTGATCGGCATGAAAGATGAGATGCCGCCGTGAGACGCCTTCGTTCTCACCGCCATAAGGTCCCAGGTCAATATCCGGCGTATAGGTGCCAGTACTGTCGGCGCGGCCCACCGTGATTGGCTCCGCAACCTGAACTTTCAACGATTCCGCCATGCCTTCAACGCGAAATTCGACGACCCAGGGTGCAATTTCAATTTCGTTCATAAAGTCCCCACCAAGTCATACCAGATGTTTGTGAATGGCATGTTCTTGCTATGTATTGCCGGTATGCAGCGATGATCTTATGTTTGTGATCAACATCAGCATTTCTAAAATTACGCCAATTATACTCATTATAACGTTGTTTGCTCGAAGCGTTTGTTTAGCTTTGAATAGGTTCATCATCAAATATCATAGGCTTTTGCTAAGAAGGCGATTTATAGGACCTGCTGGTTTCATGGCAACTGCTTAATGCGTTCGATTATGCGGGTCGTGCTGTGACCTTCGAGATAATCAATCAACGCAACTTGACCGCCGTATGCCTCAACCAGGGCGCGTTCTGGCAGGGGCTTATGAGCATAATCACCGCCTTTAACATATATATCCGGTTGCAGGGCTGTGAGGAGTTCGTGAGCTGTGATCTCCTCAAAAATGATGACCGCCGTAACCGGCGTTAACGCGGTCAGTAAACGAGCGCGTTCGGTGGCTGGTACGATGGGCCGACCAGCACCTTTCAACTGACGGGTGCTGGCATCCCCATTAAGACCGACAAAAAGTGCGTCACCCAGCGCCCGTGCCTTTTCCAGGTAATCGAGATGGCCGATATGCAGCAGGTCGAAGTGCCCGTTGGTAAAGACCAGCGTCTGGCCCGCTTGCCGCAGTTGGTCGCGCCGCGTTTGGGCGGTCAAAAGATCAATGGTCATCTGGCTTTCCAGTCGGTATAATGTTTTGTCAGCATTACAAATACTGATTGTATAGTGTTTAAAGGTATACCGCTGGTTTCTAGATTTCGTTATCATGCGATCCGGGCTTAATTGACAGTTTTTCAGCAAATCTTTGGTTTATTTTGCTAAAAGTAGTATTAAGCTAATGTTATAGATCGCAATCATGTCATTATCGGAAAGTCATATCATGCCCAAAGTCATCGTTGTTTTACCCACCTACAATGAAGCGGAAAATCTGCCGTTGATGGTCGATGAATTGCTGGCGCTGCCTCATGAAGACCTGCACGTGCTGGTGGTGGATGATAATTCGCCCGATGGAACGGGTCGCATCGCCGATGAACTGGCTGCTGCCAACCCGGATTATGTGAACGTTTTGCACCGGGCGGCCAAGCAGGGTCTGGGCATGGCTTACATTGATGGGTTTAAGCGGGCGCTGGAACTGGATGCGGACTATATCATCCAGATGGATTGTGACTTTTCGCATCAACCCTGCTATATTCCAGCTTTGATTGCGGCGGCAACCGATGCGGACATGGTGATCGGTTCGCGCTATGTCAAAGGCGGTGGTGTCGATGAATCGTGGAGCATTGTTCGTAAAGGGTTGAGCTATTTCGCCAATCGCATTTATGTTCGCACGCTGCTCCATATCCCATCGAATGACTCCACCGGCGGCTTCCGACTGTGGAAACGGAATACAATTATTGGTTTGGACCTGGACCGGGTGCGCTCGAATGGCTACGTCTTCCAGGTTGAACTAACCTATATTACCCACCGGCTGGGCTTCAAGATTGTGGAAGTGCCCATCTACTTCCCGGATCGCCTGCATGGTGATTCGAAGATGGGGATGCATGTCGCCAGCGAAGCCGCCCTGCGCACCTGGCAGATTATGTTCCGCTATCACAGCCTGACGCCCAGTATGCGCCGCACCGAGGCCTACAGCTAGTGGTGCTTGTGGCGAAAATTGCTGGGGCTGCACCCCACAACCTGCTTGAACTGACGGCTGAATAAATACATGTCTGCGTAACCGAGATCGTCAGCGATCTGCGTGATAGATTTCGATGTTTCCAATAACAGCATGGCTGCAAATTGTATCCGCTCGTTTACCAGCTGGGTACGCGCATTGACCCCGTAGGTTTGCTTAAATAATCTTGCAAAATAGTCCGGCGACAGTCCAACAACATTAGCAAGATCGACAGCGGTGGGCCGCTCATGTATATGATCGCGCATGAACCGGTTTAATCGTGACTGTTGTCTGGCACTGAGTCTTCTGTGGGACTGGAGAGATTTTGTCCGCAATATCTGGGCGAAGAGCAAAATCATGATTCCTTGAAGCTGTTCTTCACGATAGGGGCTAGCTGACTTGACAATATCGTAAAGCCGGTCAATGTCCGGTCGCAAAAATTGGGCCGACGGAATATGAAGATAATCATCATCCAAAGCACAGTCACCGCCATCTTCTAACTGGAAGCGCAAACGAAAGTGGTAGGGGGCGATTGATTCATCGGGCTGTAAAAGCGCGAAGGTGTGCGGGATGTTCGGCGATAAGAGGAAAAACGCGCCGGGTTGCAGTGTGAATGTTTGACCGGTGTGATGCAGTTGCACCTGGATGCGGCCACTTAATAACAGGTAGGTGATATTGCAGTTTATTTGTCGGTTCTGAAATCCGCCCCAGGCGGAATACGTTCCATAGCCGGCAGTCTGGGTCTCACAATCGACTTTCAGCCAGCCCCCGGCCAATCCGTTCATCCAGCTATTCCGGTCGAGTTTTTTCACAACGATCACCGTTTCAGTGCAAATTGTTCAGCTTCAGATCATCCACTTTAACATGTCAACTCGCTACAATGTTAACGAATTCAATAAATGGAGCTAAAATCATGTCTTTGACGCGTCAAGAAATCGACCAATTTCATTATCAAGGCTATCTGGGGCCTTACGCAGCGATACCGGCAGCTGAAATGGCCCATGTGCGTGATGAATTATTTGAGGTTGTTTTTGCCAGCGATGGCCCCAACCCCCGCAATCGCACGCACTCACGTCATCTGGATACGCCGTCGGTCTACCGGTTAGTGGCACATCCCGCCATTGTGAAGCGGCTGGCTGCGCTGCTTGGTGAAGATGTGATGTTGTGGACCTGCGGCGTTTTTATCAAGGAACCGCATGGTGTCGGGCAGCCGACGGAGTGGCATCAGGATATTAATTACTGGCCGCTGGAACCGGCGGTCAACATCACCGCCTGGATTGCGGTGGAAGATGTCGGTGAGGATAACGCGCCACTGCAGGTTATTCCTGGTTCACACCGAAAACTCCTACCCCATGTGCCATCGAATGACACGCTGGGCGAACAGGTTGACCCCGACGCAATTGATGTCTCAAAAGCCGTTGCCTTACCTTGCAAAGCGGGTGAGTTTATCCTGTTTTCGGAACGGATGGTTCACGGGTCGGCTGCCAATCAATCAGCCCGTCGTCGAACGGGCCTGGTGGCACGCTATACGTTGCCGATGGTTCGACTTTTTCCTGAAGAATCGCCGATCAACTTTCCCAATTACCGTGCGCTCATGGTCAGCGGTACCGATAAATTCGGCTTTAATCCGATTGGCACGGGACCCGTCTAGAGCGTATTCTTTATGTATTCCCCGGTTGCCTCTCGGTGCTATGACAGGACACTGCTATAATACGTCCGAAATGCATCGGGCTTAAGTTATTGCATGTCCTGGTAAATCCCTATGGCTATAGACACGTTGAAAGCTGCTCCCATCCTCACTGTCGCTAACTTGACCGTCGTGTATGAACAACAGGTCGCTATCGAGGACTTGCACTTTTCTGTGCCTGTCGGTGCTAAAGTCGCGGTTATTGGCCCCAATGGTGCGGGTAAGTCCACCTTGATGAAGGCCATTATGGGCTTGCTGCCGGTGCAGTCGGGGACCATTCACTGCGATGCTCGGTTGGGTTATGTGCCGCAATATGAGGCGGTCAATTGGGATTTCCCGGTGACGGTGCGCGATGTCGTGATGATGGGCCGCACCCGGCGGATTGGCTGGCTCCGCTGGCCGACTCGTGCTCACTGGCATGCTGTCGAAACGGCATTGGACCGTGTCGGGATGGCAAATCTGTCTGAGCGGCAGGTGGGTGAACTGAGTGGGGGCCAGCGCCGCCGCGTGTTTATCGCCCAGGCGCTGGCCCAGGAAGCCGAGGTGCTGGTGCTGGATGAACCGTTCAGCGGGGTAGATGTCCAGGTGCAGGCCGAGACGATGCAGGTGCTGGATGATCTGCACGCGGCAGGGCTAACTATCATGCTCAGCACCCACGATCTTGATCTGGCGTTTCAACACTTCGACCGGGTTATGGCGCTGCACCACCACCTGATCGCCTATGGTCCGCCCGCCAATGTCTACACCCGCGACATCCTGGCACAGCTTTATGGCAGCCGCTTAGCTACCCTGGAAAACGGCGAGCAGGTCAACATTTTTGTGGATGATCATGAGTGTTGCTAAAGTTCGTTGAACATTGGCCGATGGTGCGGGGTATAATGGATGAAAGCTGACTGGTGTATTGGCTGGTCAGTACGTCAGCGATCAGTCTAGCGCTCACTGTCCCTTTGCGAATCCCAACCGGATTGCCAGCTAGTCATTAACACCCTGGAATTATCTGCCAGTCGCTGGAACTGATGACTGACGACTGTCAACTACTTGTAGAAATGCAAATGTCGTGGAATCCACTGTGACATCCCGCAACCCCATCTGGGATGAGTTTATGCCCAGCGTGGACCAGCGGTTACCCTTCTGGGCGCGGCGTTCGAACCCGATTGTCAAGCGCCACCTGGGTGTCCATTGGAAAGTTTTACCGCTGGAAATGGATCTACTGGTCCGCATTCTGACCGTCCAAATCGGCTTGATTCTAGCGTCAATTCCGATCCCGATCATTCTGCCACTGCTGTTTACGCTGCTGCCAGTCTCGTTGGTGATGCTGCCGTTTGTATTCTTTGCCTATGCCCGCTTGCTAGTTCACGTCGGCAATTTTACCGTCTTGATGATGGTGGATGAACGGCACAATAACACGCTGGCGCTGCTGCGGACCACACCCATGCCCTTGCGTCATATCCTCTACAGCAAAGCCTCGGCGGGCGTCTGGCGTCAGGTAGAAGACCTGGGCTTGATTATCATGGGGGTGGCGATTCTGACGCTGCCACTGGTGGGCTTGCAATATGCGGCCTACTGGTCGTTCGACGACGTATCGCTGTTTTCCCGGCTGGCCCTGATCATCGGGATGTTATCGTCGGTGGTACGGCTGGTGCTCGAACCGGTGATGATCGCGTCCTTAGCCGTGATGATCGGCGCGAGTGTGCCGGTGCGTGCCCCGGCCCTGCTCTCAGTGATTTTTGTCGGCTTCTTCTACTTCCTGCTCATCAACCTGCCGCGCTTGCTGGTGTTACCACTCGAAGCCCGCGTATTCCTCGAATATATTCTGCCTGTGCTGCTGCCCATCGCCATCACGCTGGGGGCATTTCGCCTGGCGGAGCATGTCATTCAGCAGGATTAATGATTCCCTACTTGGAGCGCAGTTCGTCAATGAAGGCGTAAATATCGTCTTCGTAGGGGACTTGCTCGATGTTGCCCTCGGTGAAAGCGGGCAGTTCCGGGACGGGGGCTTCCAGTGTTTCCAGCACGTTGCGGGCACGTTCCAGCCGCCACCACCACACAAACGGCACGCCATCGGTCCAGGCCGCTTCGTAAGCCAGGGTCGCATAATGCGTGGCCTGCGCCGGGTCGCCCAGCGCGAGGTAAATTTCCGCCGCGCTGTTGAACAGGTCGTGCAAGCGCCCGCCATCTTCGGCTTCCAGCGCCTCGTTGAGGATATTTTGCGCTTCTTCGTACAGTTCCTCGCGCACCCGCACATACGCCAGTCGCCCTAACAGGCCCGCCACCGGAATGCTCGACTTGCGTCCCAGCGTAATCGTATCCAGGAAGAAACCGGCGGCAGTGGTAAACTGGCCGTGTTGCAGCGCACTTTCGCCCCGCAGTCGATAGAGTTCGCGGATATGCACCTGATTTTTGTTCTTGCTGGCCTGCGCCTGTCGCCAGATAGTGGTGAGCAATTCGGTTGCGTCATGTTCCTGGAAGATCAACATCTCAGCATAAAAGCGATCCGCTGTAGGCTGCCACTTCTTGAGCGCCGAGCGTGTTTGCAACAGGTCGTTGAACTGATCGTAGGCTTCCTTCGCCTCCAGCCACCAGCCCATATCGCGATAGAGGCTGAGCAGGTACATGTGCGAGATACCCGCATTGTCCAGGTCGCCGCTGGCCTCCGCCACTTCCAGCGCCAGCTTACAGGCTTTCAATGAGGTTGCCAGCTTGTTCTGGTCCAGGCGTAATGAACTGGAATAGGTCCGCAGCCCCACGCCCATGCTGCTGTGACTCTTCTGCTTGAGCGCGAGTTTGATCTTCAGGCCGCGCAGCGTCATGGATTTATCGGTTTCGCCCAGGTAGGAGAAGGCCGTCGCCATGTCCGTCAGGCAGATATTCTGGCCGCGATAGGATGACAAACGCGGCAATTCGTGCAGACCATCCGCGAACAGCGGGGACAGCAGATCGACAATCGTGTCATAATGCGCCAGCTTATAGGTTAGGGCCACTTTTAGCCGCTTGTCATAAATATCCATCGCGTCGTCCCAGCGGTTGAGACGCACCAGTACTTCATATAATTCCAGCGACCGTTGCAGGTCATCCAGCTTTTCGACCTTCTCCAGATCTTCCGGCGGCAGGTTGGCGAAATGGCTGTAGATCTGCCGCGATGTGAGATGCCGTTCGCTTTCTTCCATTTGCTCATAGGCATAGGACCGCACAATCGGGTGCAGATCATAGCGGTTTTTGGCCCGGTCCCACAGCAGCAGCCCGCGTTCTTCCAACTGTGCCAGGCCGTTATGCAATTTGACGCGCACATTACTCACGTCATCGCGGTGTTGGTCGCCATTCTCTGGCCGATCAGGCAAAAACGGATTGACATTGTTCAGGGTCTGATAATCTACCGGGTAGCGGAAGGTGGCGATTTGCCCCAACAATTTGCGTAATTCGTCGGTGAGACCGGTCAGCGCATATTGCAAGACATGCGTTCGCCGTTGACCCAGTTCCAGATCGGATAGTTTCAGCTCACGGCCTTCTTCGGCATACCATCTGTCGAAGTTGCCGGGTGCGGGGCGATAATTGGCGATACGACCCGCGATAATGTTTAGTAGCAAGCTGTGATTACCGAACTGGTCCATGAAGCGGGCCAGATGATCGGCGATGCCCACCACGCCCAGTTCATCCATCAGCGCCAATGCATCTTCGGTCTTTAACCCCCCCAGATCAATGCTGCGGGCACCCTTGACCAGATCACCCTGCCGATTGGTAAAGGATTGCGGAATTAACCGCGTACTGACCAAAAATTTCGAGGGGGCACAACCGATTAACCGCGCCAAAAATTCATCATCACGCGGGTCGGCACAGCCGCGCAACTGACGTTCGCGGATCAATTCGCTGGTATCCAGGTGCGACGAATCGATGCGCTGATAGGCGACCATAATGCGCTCGATACCATCGAATACGATCAGGTAGGGCGCGTCCTGCAACGCCGCGATCAGGCGCTGTTCATTTTCGGCCCGCGGTCGCCCTTCAAAAGCGGTCAGGTCACTGCCGGTGATATAGGCCAGCGCCTGCGGAATGAAATTTTCCAGCGCCGAGTTACTCTCATAAAAACTCCACCACATGATGCCCTGCACCGGCGGCTTCGTCTCCGTCTGTCGGCGCACCCATTCCCAGGTGAGCGCACTCTTGCCCACGCCACCCATCGCCTTGACCAACTGGACCACGTCCTGCGACTCCGCCCACTCATCGAGCAGCGCGAGTTCGGCGCGGCGGCCCACAAAATTGTGCGGCTGAATGTAAGCGTGGACGAAGTTGGGCTTCAGGCCACCGTTGTTGACGGACGCCGGGGTCTGGGGTGCGTTTTTTTCCAGCTTCGAAATGTAATGTTGAATCTTGTGACTCTGTAAGGCCTGGAATACCTGATTGCTGAGGTCTTCTGCCGAGCTAAAGAAACCGGCGACGTGCTTTTCCTTCAGCCGTTCTTTCAGCAGCATCAACTTCATGAGCTTTTGCGGGTCGGTCTCAATGTTGCCCGCCTCAATGCTATGCTCATCGCTCATAATGAAGATCAGAATCGGAATCTCGCGTTCCACCGCATACCGATATTCGAGTTCGGTGATCGACAGATTTTCCGGATTGCGTTCCGGGTCATCGGGAACGTAGCCATAGCGCAGCGCAAAGATCCCGACATAGATCTCGGCATCTGCCACCAGATTGAGCGAATATTCAACCGGGTCTTCCATCGTGGCGACATCGCGTTCCATCATCAACGGGAACAGATTCGCCCGCCATACTGCATCCCGGGTGGCATTGCGATGGGCTTCCAGGTCGCGCGTCGTGCTGCTGATAAACACGTCGCGGTGGCTTTGATTTGCCATGTTGGTCTTGGTCTTTTCTCCGCTGACGATCCCCGCCAGCCCTATTCCAAATATCCAGCAGCGTTTTTTAACCACTTTCCAGTATATAGGACACGCTGCGTTGTTTCAATTCACGTTATAGTTAGGAAAACCTGATGAATGTAATTTTTGAACCAAAAGAGGTTCTTATCCTAGCGGCCTTCAATATACAGGGTGTGTTGCAGCGGGCCATCAGCGGCGCGGGTCAGCGCTTCGACAGTGAGGGTTTGCTCGGCTCCCGGTTCAAAACCCGTCGGCGAGTCGATGATGCGCAGCCCGACGACGCGCTGCTCGTCGTCAACAACGGTCAGAATCAAACGGGCGGATTTGATCGTTTGTGCGGTGCTGTTGCGCAACGTAACCGTCACCTGATAACGATTGTCCTGCGCCTGAACCTGTTCGCGCACGATGTCCAATGTTGGTACGCTGAGGGGCGCATCCACTTTGTCCGCCGCCAGCAGATTGACCACTACCCGGTCATATTCCTGGCCGGGCAGAATGACGCTGTAGGGGGCGCTGCTTTGTGGTGGGATCAGCATCTGTTCCACGCCGG
This sequence comes from Phototrophicaceae bacterium, assembly GCA_965223835.1. GTDB lineage: Bacteria > Chloroflexota > Anaerolineae > Aggregatilineales > Phototrophicaceae > CAVYXZ01. The sequence goes on along the minus strand of CBDCXQ010000001.1, from coordinate 4,775,816 downwards.
TGGTGATTTGCTGGAGCGGAGTTTCATCGGCAGCCAGCAAGGTTAACCCGACGCGAACGTTGCGCAAAGGCCGGTCATAGGGGTTATGTACCTGTCCCAGACATAGCAGCCTGCCGGTAATCATGAACTCGCACGCCGGTGGATCAAGCACGATTGGCAATGGCGTAGGCAGCGCAGCGCTGGCGAGACTCGGCGGCGGAATGCTGATGATTTGCCCGACTTGCAATGCCAGCGGATCAATTCCCACGTTGGCTGCCCGCAGTTCGCTTACCCCCAGGCCAAAATCCAGTGCGATTCCGAGTAAGGTATCCCCCGGACGCACGACATAGGTGGAGTCAGTCGTAGGTGTGGACTGGGCGGTGGGGACGGGATTGATCGTTTCGGTCACGGGTGTAATGGGTGGCACGCTGGGTGTCGGCGATGGGCGTATTCGTAGTGTCAGGGTGACCAGGGGTAAGTTTGTGGGGGAAAGGGCGGGCGCTGTACCACTGGAAATGTTGCAGCCTGTTACCAAAACACAGATAAACAGGGTGTTTAACAGAGGTCGCCATCCCCAGTGACCCATATCCCTCATTATCCCAAATTTTCTGGCTTCTATCCCACATTATAACCCGTCTCAGATGGAATACCACTGAATAGTGACATTTTTTGGCAGCCAGAAGATGATTGCCAGGGGCTGGTTGGTTTATTGGCTATGCGCTACTGCACGGCGGTTCAAGCGGTTTCATCGGCAGCGAGGCGAAGTTTAACCGTGAAACACGCGCCGCGCCCGGGTTCACTTTCCATCGTAATGTTGCCGCCATGAAGTTCGACGATTTCCCGCGTGATGCTCAGGCCGAGGCCTGTGCCGGTGGTTGTGTCATCAACCCGGTGAAATGGCTCGAAAATATGGGCTTGATGCTCAGGGGGAATGCCAACGCCGGTATCAATTACATGGATGACCACCGCGTCCTGACCGTCCCAGGGTTGGGTTGTCAGCTTAACGGTTACGCAACCATCGGGCGGGGTAAACTTGATGGCATTGGTGACAAGATTGCTGATAACTTGTTGCAAGCGACCCGAGTCGGCCAGGACATAGCGCGGCTCTGGATCTAACTGCATTTCCAGATTGATTGCTTTCGATTGCGCTTCGCTCTGTTGTAAGCGCATTACGGTCTCAATAATTTCTTGCGTCCGTACCCGGTGCCGATTCAAGCGAACAGCACCTTGCTCCAGGCGGGTGAGATCCAGTAGATTGTCGACCAGCAATTTCATCTGTTCGGCGGCATCATCGAGAATTTGGACATGCGTATCCAGCCGGTCCGGTTGGCGGCGTAACAGATACAGGCGCGTCATAAAGTTGGTTAGTGGGGTGCGCAGTTCATGCGACGCGATAGCGATAAAGCGGTTGCGTTGTTCTTGCAACGCCTTTTCCTGGCTAATATCACGCACAACAGTTACCGCTCGCAACGGTTGTTCGCCGGGTTCGCTCACCTGGGCGATGGTGATACCGGCATCAAAGCATTCACCATCTTGCCGCCTCACCTGCACTTCACCGCGCCAGATGCGATTATGGTTGAGCTTGTGCGCCAGATTAGCCCAGCCCAGTGGATCGTCTTCGTTCTGGAAGATAGTTGCCGGTTGGCCGGATAATTCATGGACAGGGTAGCCCGTCTGTTTACACAGTTCCCCATTCACATACTCAATCGCCTGATCCTCAGTATAAAATACGCCCTCGCCCACTGCATCCAAAATCGCTTGCTGCCGTTTCTGCACTTCGAATAGCTGGGCGGTGCGCTCGATAACCCGCTTTTCGAGTTCTTCAGCCTGTTGCTGCTTGGTTTTAAATGATTGGGCGTTGTGCAAGGCAATACTGGCGAGATTAGCAAATGCCTCCAAACGGTCAGCATGTTGCGCGGTAAACCCCCCGACCTGCTGGCTGGTTAATTGCAAGAACCCGGCGATCTCGTTGTCTAACCAGATTGGTACGCCGACATACGAACGCATCCAGTCCGTACCGGGAAAGTTAATCCAGTCTTTGGCCTGTGATGTGTCGTTAACCAGTCGGGGGCGTCCTGTTTCCAACATATGCTGTAACGTTGGCACATCTTGAATCACATAGCGTTGCATCGGGCGGGTCACAGCAACACCATTGGCCTCTTTACGCTGGCGACGGACCATCTCGCCCATGCCGTCCTTGAGCAGGGTGATATTGCCTGAATCATGAGGAACGACCTGCGTCAGCGAATGTAAGATCAAGTCGAGCACTTCATCCAGCTCCAGCGTGCTGGTCAGGGTGGCAGCCATATCGCGCAGGCCCTCCGCCAGCAATCGTTGATCCTGCTCGGCCTGTTCCATTTGCTTCCGCTCGGTAATATTGCGCACGATGGCGATGAAGTGTGTAATCGTCGCCTGTTCATCCTGGACCGGCGATACATACCACTCCAGGTATCGGGGTTGTTTATCCAGATGCTCGTTGCGCGTCTGCGTCTGGAAGCTCTCGCCAATTCGCACTGCATTGAGCATTTCGTCCATGACGGGCATGATCGTTTCAAAAACGCTCAGTGGTTGCCCCAGCAATTGCGCGCTGTCCAGGCCAGTAAGCGTTTGTAAACCACTATTGACGAAGACAATCCTGGGTTCCGCATCGCTGGCGGTCAAAATCATGATGCCTTCACGGGCGCTGTGAACGGCCAGGTCCAATAATTGCAATTGTTCTTCAGCATCACGTTCATCCGTAATGTCTTGCACTGCGCCATCAATGCGCACGACGCAGCCAGTCGCATCCAACACCGGGCGGCCCACTTCACGTAGCCAGCGAATGTCACCAGATTTTGTGATGATCCGAAAGGTACTGATGTCCTCGTGACCGTCAAGTAACCGCTGGGCACGGGCCTGGGCGATCGGCAAGTCATCGGGGAAAACAAAGGCGTCCCAATCATTCGACCTGGTGTGGTCATAGCCGGTGACACGCGTAAATGCCTGGGTAATCCACTCTACAGTCAATTTTTTGCCGGCGTCTACACGCACGCTGTAAGCGTAGTCGGAGGTCATTTCCGAAACGATGCGATAACGCTCTTCACTTTTTTCGATGACATCCAGGCGGTCGCCCTCCAGGATATTGCGATAGCGACGGGTCAGCAGCACGATCAGGCAGATAATGACGAAATAGCTCAAGGGGCCATCGAATAAATCGCTATATTGAATGCCGGTTGGTAGACGAGGCAACAGCAGGCCGCCCAATGTTAGCGCGAAAAATAAGCCGGTCGCCGTCCGCAACGAGAAAAAGAAACTACACAACAGGATGGGCACCAGCATGTAGATCAAAAAATTAATATCAAACTGGTCCACAATAAAGACTGCACCAAAAATACCTGCTGTTGACAGGATGATTGCCAGCAGTGCACCCAGCATATAATAGGTGGTGCGGCTGAGGGCATAGATCACCAGCCCCGGCACCAGCAGACCGAGCAAAATGATCGGGTACTGATATTGGGTAAAGGGTGAGGCGGGGTTGTTTAGTATCGAGAGCAGAATAAGTAGCACGACCAGCGGTATCAAGAGTATCATCAAGGTCGCGAGTAATTCAGCCTGGCGGCGCTGCTTCTGTTCAATTATCGCTGGATTGGGTGTGATCAACCGTTGCCAGGTGCGATAGGCAACGGTGGTAAGTAATTTCCCATTCACAGATGTGATCCTCGTGGTCATACTTGGTCTAACTCAAAGTGTTGTTAAGCGTTTAAGTTTGAGGTCTGGTATGTTAAACCGTATACATAAGCAGTTACCAAGACTAAATATCAATCCATTGCGTGGTCTGCGCTACCTCTGGCACCGTTTGGGTAACTGGCGGCGGGGCCGGGCGCGACACCTGGACTATATCTGGTTGGATCTCCCCTCATCGCTGCCTGCTTTACCTGAATCCCGGTCATGGTTGCGGCGGCGCATCACCGGTCAACCGCCGCTAAGCCTGGCTGACCTGGACCGTCATTTGCGCCAGATTGGGGCCGATCCCCGCCCCACCGGTTTGATCCTGAAACTACAGGGACTGAACCTGTCATTAGCTGATCTGCAAACCTTACATAACATTATCTTACGATTGCGTGATGAGGGCAAGCGAGTGATCGCTTACGCTCAATCTTATGACAACGCCACCTATTTCATTGGCAGTGCCTGCGATGAACTCATTCTACAACCAGGTGGCACCGTAAACCCATTAGGGTTGGTGGCCCAGCCGACATTTCTGCGCAACGCGCTCAGCGCGATTGGTATCCAACTGGATTCAGTCGCGATTTCGCCCTTTAAAGGGGTTTATGACAGCCTGACGCTCGATTCGATTTCACCAGAAGGCCTGGAACAACTCGACTGGATGCTGGATTCACGGTTTGAAATGCTGGTTGATACGATCGCGGCGGGTCGTCACATGTCGGCTGCTGCTGTTAAAAACCTGATTGATACTGCTCCCCATCTGGATGATGCCGCGCTGGAAAAGGGCTATGTTGATGCGGTCTTGCATGAAGAGCAGTTGGCTGAGCATCTGGGTACGAAACACCTGGTTTTGTGGTCCGACGCCCGTAAAAAGTTGCAGCGCGAATGGCAACCGCGTTTCGATCAATATGTGGCGGTGTTACCATTATCGGGTTTGATGATTCCGGGCGAGAGTGGCGGTCCCCCTGGTGACATTCCCCTACCCATTCCGATAATCGGCAGTGGGCGGCTGGGCGACCGGACAGTAGTGCGGCAGGTGCGCAATTTGCTCAAAAATGAGCAAGCGGCAGCGGTGGTGCTGTGGGTTGATAGCGGTGGTGGGGTGGCGCTGGCGGCAGACGCGATGACGGCAGCCCTGCGGGAACTGGCAAAAGATCGCCCGCTGGTGGTCTATATGAACGGCGTGGCCGCGTCCGGTGGTTACTACATCGCAACCCCGGCGCACTGGATCGTGGCGCAGCCGGGAACTATCACTGGTTCCATCGGCGTGATTCTGGGCAAGCCTGTCACCGGTGAATTATTCAATAAGTTGCGGATTAATCGCATGCAGTTCAAACGGGGCGCGAACGCGAACATTTTTAGCGACCAGACGCCGTTTAATGATGCGCAACGCACCCAGATGCGGGCCAGTATCGAGCATAATTATCAACAGTTCATTGATTATGTGGCTGCTGGGCGCGATATGACTGTCGAAGCAGTTGACGCGGTGGGCGGTGGGCGCGTGTGGACCGGGAAACAGGCATTGGAATTAGGACTGGTGGACGAACTGGGCGATTTGAAAGCTGCCATCGCGAAGGCCCGAGAACTGGCCGAACTGCCCGATCATGCGCCAGCAGCGCTCATGCGCGGCAAGGTCAAACCGCTCGTGCCGCAGGTCGCCGACAGTGATAACCCAGCTGCGACCCTGCGCTATCTCTATGAAAATCTGCAATTTATCAGTCGCTCGGCCCAGTATTTGATCGCCTTCGAATGGAAGGATTTGTAATGCGGTTTGTCCACTTTAATGTTATCAATAATTCAGTAGACCACGAATTGAATGGATTCATGCAATTCTCAGCGGATTACCCCCACCCAACCTCCCCCATTGCGATGGGGGAGGAGTCTCGCGGAGCGAGGCGGAGGGGGTTGAACAGGAAAAGCTACAATAAAATTCGTAACCTTCTTAAATTCGTATTTTGGGCAGATTGCATCTTAATTCTCGCCGTTGTGACATTCATGCCGTTTCTTGTGAGCCTGCCACTTGCCGCTCAAGATTCGGCTGTGCCACTGATTGGTTTGAATTATGGGCCGTTTCGTGCCGGTCAGTGGCCGGGTGGACCTGAGCCATCAATGGATGAACTGGAAGCTGATGTTCAGGCGATGGCCGCCCGTGTGAGTACGATTCGCCTGTACAGCAGCACCGGTGTTGGGGAGCAGATCGTCGCGCTGGCAAATCAATATGACTTGGATGTCATCGCCCAGGCCTGGATTGGACCTGACCGCGCTGCGAACGAAACCGAAGTTGCTGCCGTGATTGAGTTGGCGAATACTTATGACAACGTGGTGGCAGTGCTGGTCGGCAGTGAAGTGCTGCTGCGCGGTGATGTGCCCGCGAATACATTGGTTGGCTATATTGAGGAAGTACAGGCTGGTGTTACGGTCCCGGTCGGCTATGCTGACATCCTGCCGCAATGGCAGGTGAGTCGCCGCCTCAACGCCACCGTCGACTGGGTGGGGCTGCATAGTTATGGCTTCTGGGGTTGTCAGGCTTTTGATAATGCCGTCAGTTATACGATGTTCGACTGGAAAGCCGTCAGTGACGACGCGGTTTTGGGCAGTAAACCGATCAAGCTCATGGAAACGGGCTGGCCCAGCGCGGGTTATAATCCCAATTGTGACCAGACCGGCGCTGGTGATTCGCAGGCACAGGCGCAGTTTACGGGTGATATATTGCTGAGCGCTTATCTGGCCGGGCTGGATACGTTCGTGTTTCAATATGCCGATGAACCCTGGAAATGTGATGACGCACTGTCGGGCGAAGGCACTGTTGGTTGTTACTGGGGCCTGGTTGATGTGGAGCGTCAGCCCAAACCGGCCTGGGAGTTGCTCCCTGATCGTGGAGAGGCCCCGGCATTCTCATCGGGGACGATTGTGGCGGATGTTGCCTGTCAACCGCGTTCGAATCCCAATGATGAGCCGGTGTTCAATCTAGCGACTGCGACTGATGTTACGGTTTATGGCATGAACTTCAGGGAAGCCTTCTGGTTGATCGAACATGACGATCAGCGCTGCTGGGTGGAATTGGCCGGACTCACCGTCGCCGAAGATTATGAGCCGCGTACCGTGACGTATTTTAATGAGTGATGTTACGCAAGCAATCCAGGTTGTAGGGTGCGACTCGCCGAGGCGCCCCTACGATTTCCGGCTCAAATGCGTAAGACGAGTTAATGAGTGAGAGGGATATATGGTCAAAGCATTAGTCACCGGGGCCACCGGTTTTGTGGGGTCACACGTCGCCCGTGAATTAGTCGAGGCCGGGCATGAGGTGCGGGTGCTACACCGGCAATCGTCAAAACTCAATGCGCTGACAGGGCTGCGCTACGAGTCAGTCATCGGTGAACTGCTGGATGAAGCCGCACTGCGGACGGCCTGCACGGGTTGCGACTGGATCTTTCATGTCGCGGCAGTCGCCGATTACTGGCAAGCAGATGTAGCTCGCATGGTGGCGGTAAACGTGGAAGGCACCCGGCGCGTCTTGCGGGCCGCGCGGGATTGTGGTGTTGAGCGTGTGATCTTTACCAGCAGTGGCGCGGCAGTTGGCTTTCGGCCCGATGGTAAACCCGCTGATGAGACGCTGGATTATAATCTGCGCCCGCATGATTTTCCTTATGCGTGGACCAAAATGCTGGCGGAATATGTCGTGCGTAACGCGGTGCAGCAATATGGGCAGGATATTGTCACCGTGAATCCGGTGATTGTGCTGGGGCCGGGCGACCTGAACATGATCTCCGGGCGTTTCATCACCGAGATGGCCCGTTTACAGTGGACGATTCCGATTACCGCCGGGGGCATTGGCGTGGTTGATGTGCGGGATGTGGCCCGCTGGCATGTGGTGGCCGCCGAGCAAGGTCGCACCGGCGAACGCTACATTCTGGGGACGGCTAATTATAACCTGCGCGATTGGTATACGATGTGTGCTCAGGTCGTTAATGTCGCGCCGCCTTTTCTGCAAGTACCGAATTTTGTGCTGCCATTCATTGCCACACTGATCGAACGGTTACAGCGAATGGGCATCCAACTCCCGGTTGATGCCGCCCAAATTCGGCTGGGGCAGCGGGCGATTCAGTTCGATTACTCGAAGGCGCATCGCGAACTGGGTGCGCCAAACGTTAGCATGTACCAGAGTTTGCAGGATACTTACGATTGGTATCGAGATAATGGCTACCTTCAGCCTGATTGGCAATTCCGGCTGATTGGTGAGTTAGGGACTGCGTTGGGGCGCTGAGTCTTCTTACCGCAGCCCTGCGAATAAATCATGCTCGGTTTCACGCCCGCTGTTGACGAGGCTGTGCACACGATAAAAGGTCTGCCTGCCCCACAATTGCCGGTGCTGCGTTTCGGTCAAGTTGTGCAAGACACCGTAAGCCGGTATTTGTGATTGGTGGCACTGCACCGCCTGCCACACGGTTTCCCAATAATCACCGGCATCAACCCGGGTTGTAATCGCCCATTCCGGCCACCCGGTTGATCGCCTCTTGACACCATCAATATGCATGACCAGTTCACCCATGACGGATTCGTAAACATCCAGATCGTCCTGGGTAAAGGTCATGTAATAGAGTTTGGGAACCTGATGGGCTGGAGCGATTTCGTCCATGCGGGCGGCTTCAATGATCGCGGCCTGCGTATACTGGCTGATCGCGATGTGGTCCGGGTGTCCATAACCGCCAAACGGGTCGAACGTCACCACGACATCGGGCCGCACCCAACGAATATGGGCTGCCAGTTCGCGGGTAATCTGTACTGCATCGACCGCATCCAGATCGCCATCCATGTAATCCAGAATCATGACATCCTTTACGCCGAGGATTTGGGCGGCCTGGCACAGTTCAGCTTCGCGCAATTTGCCCAGTGCTTCCGGGCCAGGGTAATCTACTTCGTCGCCGAACCAACCGCGCTGACCGCGAGTTGCCGTCACGACATAGGTCTCAATGCCTTCATGCCCATACTTCGCCAGGATCCCGCCCATACCGAGCGTTTCATCGTCCGGGTGGGCGCCAATGACCATCAATCGCAGTGGCTTGTTCATTTTGCTCCTCATCCTAATTCATCAAGATTACATTACCGTTTTTGGGGGTAGCTCGTCACCCTCCATTGGGGTGGTTCTATCAGCAGGAGGCCGGCATTTTATAACTTGGACCATTAGGTATAATCTGCAACAGGTGGATAACGGGCGAACAAGGATTGATAAATATGGTTCACCTCCTGCCTCCAAAACGACCGCGCAGTTTAGAAGAATATGTTGCTGCCACGAAGAAGACCATTACTCCTGAAGGTTGGCAGGCCGCATTGGCGTTTCAGCCTCGCCCAAGCGATGTGGTAATCTCGCCCTTTGCCAAGAGTGGTACGACCTGGTTGCAACAGATCGCGCACGGGTTACGCACGCGCGGCAGCATGGACTTCGCGGAAATCAATGATGTGGTCCCCTGGATTGAACAGGCGCATGATTACGGATGGGATCTAGCTGCCGACCAGGTCGCGTTTCCCCGTGTGTACAAGAGCCACATGACCTGGCATGATGTGCCTAAAGGTGGGCGTTATATCGTCGCTGTTCGTAACCCGTTTGCGGTGATTATCTCCTACTACCGTTTTTTGGAAGGCTGGTTGTTTGAGCGGAATACCGTCACGTTAGACGAATGGGCGCGGTTTCGATTTACGACCAACCCGGAGACCTCCGGTTACTGGTACCATTTGCTGTCGTGGTGGGAGCAGCGCCATAATCCAGATGTGCTCTTGTTGTGTTTTGAGAATATGCAGGCTGATCTGACGGGAACGGTTCGGGCGGTTGCACGCTTTATGGAAATAGATCTTGATGATGAATTATTTGAGGTAGTTGTACGCCAATCAAGCAAAGACTTTATGTTGCAGCATAAAAACCAATTCGATGAGCATCTTATTCAAGCGCATTGGGAACGGTGTGGCGTGGCTCCGGTTGACCCAAATACCGCCAAAGTCACTCCCGGCCCGGCGCTCCACGAGCGCTACACCCTCTCGCCTGCGTTGAAAGCCGATCTGGATGCGATCTGGGATCGTCTGTTTTACCAGCGCTTTGGCCTGAATGATTATGAGGCACTCCGGGCAGCGCTGGCGGAAGCGCAGATTTGATCATCTGATTTTACCCCTCTTGACTCTCACATTATGTGAGACTGCATACTACCAATATGAAGGCGGCCTTCTTCTGACAGGTGACAGGCAAACGTGAGGCGTGACAAGATGTTGCTCAAAATTGGTGATTTTTCGAAGCTGAGTCAAACGACGGTCAGGATGCTGCGGCATTATGATGATCTGGGATTGCTCGAACCGGCGCATATCGACCCGTTTACGAATTATCGCTACTACACGCTTGAGCAATTGTCACGCATTCATCGCATCGTTGCGCTTAAAGAACTCGGCATTTCGCTGGAACAAATCGGTCTCATGCTCAACAATGAACCCAGTAAGGAACAGATCAAAGGGATGTTGGCGCTGCAAGAAGCTGAGATTGAACAGCAAATGCGGGCGGAACAGGCGCGACTGGCACTCATCAGATTTCGTTTGCGAATGCTTGATATGGAGGAGGCAATACCCGATATGGATATTATCGTCAAGAAATTGGAACCGGTGCGTGTGCTACAATTTCGACAAACGGGTGTCGGTTGGCCGGAAATTGAACGCATGGGGCGTGAAATCAAAGCAGCGGTTGAACAGGCCGGGTTCACGTTTGATGCCAGTACCCGCCAGATGAGCATCATTCGCAGCAATGATTATCGGGTTGAAGACCTCGATATGACCATGACCGTGAGTGTGCCCGACGATTTTGATGCCGACGTGCCGCTGGCGACGCTGGGCACGCTCACCGTTGGATATACCGATCCCATCGCAATGGCGGCCACGTACATCCATCACGGTGACCTGACGGTAAACGTGCAAGAGCGCCTCACGATGCTGCAACGCTGGTGTGTAGCGAATAACTATGCGCTGGGTGAAGAATATCGGCTGCTCTTTCATCAGGGGCCGATGGCGGGCTACCCGGAAAAAGATTGGGTTGTTGAAATTCAGCACGCGATTGAACCGGTGGCAGAGTAGCTCATCAACCAGATATAGTGGTGGTGCAAAGGTGTTCCATGAGTACCTTTGCCCACTGCAATCTGACAATCGTCATTTTGGTAGTTGGTGCTTCTCAAAATAGATCTTCAGTTCCAGGGCAGCAAGGCGGCGCATGTTAAATGGTGCCGCCTCCTGTGTGGACATCTCGCCAAATGCTTTGTCAGAACCATAGGGCTGAAAAAGTGGGTCCCAGCCGAAGCCATTGCTGCCTCTGGGTTGATTGGCGATTATTCCCGCAACTTTACCTGAGAATACCAGGAACTCACGGCCATCAAAATAGCCGAGATAAGCTTCTGCAACAGCCCGTTTGTCATCAGAAACAGCTAACATCTGGCACATGCCTTGATTGCCGACAGTTGTCAGGAACCATTTAATCAGCGCCCCTGGCAGACCGTTCCAGGCCACAAAGGATAAGCTGGTATCTTCCACCAGAACTGGTTCTTCGACAATTTGATAGGCTGCTCTGGCTTTCTGTTCGATCACTGCCCGCGCATCAATCGCCTGAATTTCCGGTAAATCAATTTCAGTCTGGATGATTGGTTGATCCAGGACATCGGCAATCTGTGTGACTTTATGTGCGTTTCCAGTTACGAATCGAATCATTACGAGTAGCTTTCCATTTGATATTTTATGCCTGAGCAACTGGCGTCGCTTGTGATGTGATGACCTGCCAGCGCCCATCAAGCTGTACCCAGACGCGAGTAAATAGAACAGCGGACGTTTTTGCCTGATCGTCGCTGATTTTTAGCTGGCGTATCGAATGCCCGGTTACAATGGCTATACCCGGATAAACCCGGATCTGTACATCGTCATTGGTGATCGAGAGGAATTCAAATTTCGGCATGATCGCCAGTGACTCTGCTTTGGTGGTAATCGTGCCAGTGGCATTGATATTAAGCCAGTCCTCAGCTAACAGGTCGTCGGTTCGCTCAACATCGTTTTGAATTGTGGCTTCCTGAAGCTCGTCTTCTAATTGCCTGATTGTCTGAATTATGGTTTCAGTCATTTCCTGCCCCCACCGATTAACCGGACTAGCAGAGCGTAGCCAATCGGATAATCATTTACAAGCCGTCGGCTCAATTTCAATACCCGACGTTTCCCCCACGTTTGGGGCGTGGCGCAGGCGTCAGGTAAGCGGCATGGACGGGATTCGCGTCTACGCATACAATGGAAGCGTGATGTAATGTTTCTGGAGTAAGCGAATGCCCGACGATCAAGAACGGGATGATGAATTTACAGAGGAAGACCCGCTGGGGGGTGATATACCGTTTCACCTGCCGATGGTGGAAGATATTGACGACGGCGATGATGAAACCGATGATATGCCCGCTGTCGACCCGGCCACCATCTGGGAGCAAAAGCGCGACCTGAACAATATGCCGACTATGCCGATTCCGCGTGAACCAGGTACGCCCGACCACAAAAAGACGCTTCCTGGCAGCGGTGGGATGGACCCTAACCCAGATTTTAAGCAGTCCCAGCCCACCGTCGCCACTATGCGCCCGGTACAGCAGGCAGCGTCGCAACCGGCGATTCAGCGTCCGGCGGCACCAGTCCCGGCTCCACCGCCGCCGCCCAGCCGTGCCCAACGTCCGGTAATTTTACCGTCGCGCCGGAACAAGCGGTTTCGGTTGTTTTCGCCGGGCTGCTTCATGATCGCACTGGGCATTCTGGGGTCATTTTGTGGGGGTCTGACACTGGTGGTGGTGGTCGCCAGTGCGACGTTTGGCGCCCGCATCGAAAGCCAATTGCAAGCGCAGGTCGCCGCCGTTGATGACTACCAGAATTTCGAGAGCACGTTCTATTATGATCGTAACGGTACGCAGCTTTACGAAGCCTTTAATGAAGGCCGCCGGACCAACGTCAGTCTGGCGAATGTCCCCCAGACTCTGATTGATGCGACGCTGGCGATTGAGGATGATAATTTCTATAGCAACCCTGGCATTGATGTCCAGGCGACGACGCGCGCGTTTTTGCAATATATCAATCTGGCCGAGGGTGATACCGGTGGTAGCACGATCACGCAGCAATTGGTGCGTAATCTGTTGTTTGACCCGGAATATCGGGCTGAGCGGAGCGTACAACGTAAGCTGGAAGAAATCGGCCTCGCGTTGACGTTGACCCAGCGCAAGAGTAAGAACGAAATCCTTGAGCTGTACCTGAACGAAATCTATTATGGCAATCTAGCGTATGGCGCACAGGCGGCGGCCCACGTATTCTTCGATAAAGATGTCAGCGAATTAACGTTGGGCGAGGCCGCGCTGCTGGCGGGACTCCCCCAATCGCCCGCTGAGCTTGACCCGCTCAACCCCGACCCGGCAGTGCAGGCAGCAGTTGAAACCCGCTGGCGAACGGTGCTGGATCGGATGGTTACGGAAGGCTTTATCACGGATGCGGTGCGCAATGACACGCTGCGGCAAGGCATCACCCTGGTACAACCTGATGCACCGTTCCTCGCGCCTCATTTTACCGTCTATGCTCAGTCCGAACTCGAACAATTGATGCGGTCGCTGGGGTACAGCCCGGAGACGATTACGCGTGGCGGCCTGAAAGTTTACACGACGCTGGACCTGAAGATCAACGATATGGCCCAGAACGCAATCGGGAATCAGATTGCACGATTGGCAGCGAATAATGTTGGGAATGGGTCGGTGATCGTTTTGAAACCGCTCACCGGCGAGATTCTGGCAATGGTCGGCAGTGCCGATTACAACAACGATGCCATTGATGGGCGCGTGAATGTGAGTATTTCACCCCGGCAACCGGGCAGCACCATGAAGCCCTTTACCTATTCCGCTGCGATTGAGCAGGGCATGACGACCGGCGATGTGCTGTGGGATACACCGCTCAGGATTAGCGGGCCGGGCATTCCACCCGGTTGGCCCAAAAACTATGATGGGCGTTTTCATGGTCCAATGCGGATGCGTCAGGCGCTGGCGAATAGCTATAACATCCCGGCGGTCTCGACCTTGCAGCGCGTCGGCGTGCCGCGTTTACTGGAGATTATGCAGCGCTTTGGCGTGCGCAGCCTGGGCACCGATGCCAGTCGTTACGGTCTGTCGTTGACGTTGGGCGGCGGTGAAGTGACGTTGCTGGAACTCACACGGGCCTATTCTGTGTTTGCCAATCAGGGCGCTTATGTGCCCAGCACGGCGATTCTGTGTGTGCTCAATAGCCAGGACGAAATTCTCTACCAGTATGAGAATGCTTGCCCCCGTGGTAACGAGAGCGGCAATACAGTCAATCAACGCGGTTTCGGTCAACAGGTGCTGGACCCGCGCATCGCCTTCGTGATTAGCGATATTCTGGGGGATAATGCGGCCCGGTCGCCCGCGATGGGGTCCAACAGCCCACTACATACCCCCAGCATTCCATCATCGGTGAAAACCGGCACGACTGATGATGTGAAAGATAACTGGACCGTTGGTTTTACCCGCAACGTCGCGGTTGGTGTGTGGGTGGGCAATAGCAATGGCGACCCGATGGTGAATTCGTCGGGTCTTACAGGTGCCGCGCCCATCTGGAATGCGGTCATCAGCAGCATCTATGGCGATCAGCGTTTGCTCGGCAGTTTCGCCACAGAGGGCCAGCTCCTCAATGACAACTTGCAACCACCATCCGGGGTGTCGCTGCGGCAGATGTGTAACCTCAGCCAATTGCGGGACCCGGCGGTGCAATGCACGTCGCTGCTCAACGAATGGACGCTGGATTCCCCGGCAGGTATTCCCGCGCCCGATGGCAGTGGCCTGCAATATTCCGCTGCCGCCCCGGTGCAACAACCGGTCGCCGTGACCAGCGGTCCCAATCTGGTGGAAGTTGAGCGCGGCGTTTACCGGGTACTTGTACATCGTATTCCCGCGCCCATCGCCAGCCAGATTCGGTTTCAAGTTCCTGTCGGGCAGGCGCAGCCCCCCGCGCCGTTGTACTGTCAGGTTCCAGTGGAGTTGGCTCCCACCGCCGTGAGCATTGGTTCACAGGAGCAGCTTTTTGTCGCGCCGCCGGTCTCGCCGGAAGAAGCGATTGAGGCGGAGAATTATGCCCGTAGCGCCAATATCGCTTTTTTACCCACCATTCAGTGTGATCCATCCTTGTTGCAGGGCGGGGTGCAATATGGTGCGCCGGTCGTGACCGCCGTCATTACGTCGCCCGAACCCGGTGCCGTCTTGTCCGGTGAGACGCCCATTTTTGGCACAGTACAATTCTCCAACGAGCAGGCGCTGTTCTACAAAGTTGAGGTGGTTGGGGGATCATTTCCCGATTGGGTGACGATTGGCTCCACGCATAATAACAGCGTGACCAACGGGCAGCTTGAGAACCTGTACGTGCCGGGCCTCGCACCGGGCAACTATCGAATGCGGTTGGTGCTGGTCGATCATGGCGGCGGTTTTTTGCAAGCCCCCTATGAAGTCCCCTTCAGCGTGCAGGCGGGGTAGAGCTATTCAATCACACCTCTTCGATTGCAAGTAGAATCACCTGCTCAACAGTAAAGCGGTACAACACCAGAAATGCGGGTGTGTCGTTTATAGGTGTGGTCTTAAAAAGCCGGATCGTGGGGTGGGGAAAACCCTACATCATGGCACCGGCACGTGGGTCAAAGCCAAGCGTGTGCGTGAGGGCCGCGTGAACCTCATCCACTGGGAATAGACGTTACGAAGTAGATCAAACTCTTCGGCAAAGTTTGGCTCTTCGACAACATCTCTAAGCATCTTCCGCCAAACCCAGTTCGATAATTTTGCGACGTGCCCATTCAATATCCGCTGAGGTAATGGGTTGTTCAATCAACGTATACACCGCCTGCCAGGGGATTTTTACGCCGGGCGGCGTAACCTGCCAGGGTAGCAACTCGTGTTTCCAGGGTGGATCCAGTGCTTCAATTTTGGCGATCACTTCCTCTGGCGGGGTGGTGTCTAGAATTTCCTGCAATCCTTCAGGAAGCTGTTTCATAACAAACCTCAATCAATTACTGGTTCTCAACCAGTATAAATCAGATTATGTAAGTTGTGTGCGGTTTGCGTCTTATTTTGCCAGAATATCGCTCACAGCCAGCTTGAAACCGGGCAGCATCGCGCCGCCGTCAAGCGTGTCACCGGCACCCAGAATCTGTACCGGCTGACCGGGGCGGTAGACTTCAACCCGCTTGCCGGGGTCAACCACCCAGACAACAGTCCCCGCCGCGAGGTAGTTCGAGACTTTCACCCGGATTTCTTCATCGGTATTCGCGGGTGAGAGCACCTCCAGTGCAAGGTCCGGGGCAAGCGGATTGTAGGCTTCGGCAGAAATTTGTGGTTGGCGGTCTTTCGAGATAAACGCGCCATCGGGGATGTAACGCTCACCGGACACCACATAACCGCCATCAGCACCCGTTGAGTGCCCCAGATCATGGTTATCAACGAACAATGTGACCCTGCTCATAATCCACGCTGCGATAACCGATGCCCGTGGACTGGAAACTGGCTTTTCAACGATCTCCCCGGCGATTAGTTCAAAATTGCGCTCAACATTTTCCGGTTGCATGATGAACCGGTTGAATGCTTCAGTTGTAATCGGTTCAATCCTTAAAACCATGTCTTACCTCGATGATCTATCGTTGATCAAAGTATAAGATAAAAAGTAATTCAGGTATACTCACACCCGATACCGTAATTCGCAACATGTATCCTTGAAAAGAATCTTTGGGAATCGGTTACTTCGCCCGTGTGATTGGACTGGCCCTCTCCAAGTTTTTGAATACACCTGTTGCCTCGACTCCGAAGGCGAATTCAGGATGTAGCATTGACCATGTGAAACAAATGATCTAAAATTAGCTTTCAATGGTTTATAAAGGGTCATTTAGGTTGAATATGATGAATGGTTCGGTGATGGAATTTGATATTCTCCAACAAGGCCTCACTTTCTTGCAAGAGGACATGGGTAAATATCCTTCATTTGACCTAGGGGACTATAAGAATCCGTTAGTTGATTATCCTAAAAAGAATGATTACTTTGATAGAGCTAATAACCTGGGCTGTCACCATCTGATGGAGCGGAATTTGTATCCGCTTGCGGAATATTATTTTTCTGCATGTGTTCAATCAATGGATGAATATAAAAGAAAAACTGGTAAAGGTTTCAATAGAGGAATGGTGTATGCAAATCTGGGTATCGCAAAAATGCATAACCAAAAAATCAGTTCAGGAATTGCCCATCTTTTAGCTGCTGAAAAGGAAGATGAACCATTAAATGAGCAATTTCGCCCGGATTACGACATATTGAATCAATACCTTTGGGGACAGTTTGAGGACCAGTTTATTTTTCCAACTCTATACGAATTGAATAATGATTCCAATGCGGATTTGGGCTTCAAAATTGATAAGCTATTTCTAGACAGATTCTTTCGACAAATAGATAGGCAAGACCGTATTTTCCTTCAAGGTACAATTTGGGCACTAAAAAATGAACTCTTAACTAATAAGAATACACCTAATATTTACACTTGGGGACGTTTGTATTCGATACTCAAAGATTTGTGTCTGATAACGGAGACTATGCTTAGAAAGAAACAAGCCGGTAAAGGTCAAAAATCAAAGAAGCAAACTACATTAGGTAAGCTTTTGTGTCATGCGTTAAAGTACGAACGGATAGGTTATCCAAATCAAGGTGCTAATAGCGCGAATGATGTAGACGAATTTCTTCGCAATGTGGAAATGAATTTAAATATCACAGATGCAAAATCTCGACGCATACATTTTCTGCACTTGGTTCGGAACTTCACGGGTCATCACTTCGAACTTGGAGATGGCGCAGTTTCTCCATCAGGGAAAACATTTTTCAATGATCTATATCCCAAAACTCTAACAAACGTTCTGGCAGCGATAATGTACTTGGAGAACATCAGCGCTTTCTGATATGTGACATGAGATTAAATAACAATGAATCAGAACCACATCACGACCACAAATTGGTCAAATAAAGACTCAGAAATAAAATATCGTGAGCATTGGCCGGGTGAGCCAGCAGTGTTTGAGAAATATGAGAACGGCTTCCAGTGTGGCGGGTGCTCGTTTTTCGCGCCGTTTAATCTGGATTGGGGGTTGTGTTGTCACGCCGCTTCTCGCCATCACCTTGAAACTGTGTTCGAACATTTTACCTGTCCCGCCTATGTAGATGAGGGTTGGGGACCGCACAGCTTCAATGAAAATGCTGATTTTCACTGCCATTGTGAAGGTGGTCCCTGGTCAATCCATGAAGAACCTAAACAGTCGTAGGGCAAAACGGCTGTCCATTCAGATAACAGAATCCTCTGTAATAGATAATTTTGAGCCAAATTTTCACTTTTCGCCGCAAACCTGCTACCATGTACACAAACATCTGGTCTATGGTTTGAAACCGCATGCGCCTACTCAAAAAGCAGCAGCAAGTTGCCAAAGAAAATCTGGATACGACGGTGTTCCTGGAAGGCCCGGCAGGGATGGGCAAGTCAACGGCGGGCATCGAACGCGTCAAGCAATTAATCCGTGATGGTGCGCCCGCCGATTCGATTCTGGTGCTGGTCCCCCAGGCCGCGCTGGGCATCTCCTACCGCGAAGCACTGCGCCGGTCCCGCGTCAAAATGGGGGGTGATCTGCACGTTGCCACGCTCGGTAGTCTGGCGTTTAGCATGGTTGATCTATTCTGGCCGTTGATAGCCGAGGAAGCGGGCTTTGCCTCGCCGTTGCGCCGTCCCCATTTCCTGAGTCTGGAGATGGTGCAATATTATATGACGCGCTTTGTCGGCCCGGAGATTGACCAGAAGGATTACTTCAACAGCGTGCGCATCAGCCGTAACCGCCTGTACACGCAGATCGTCGACAATCTCAATAAAGCGGCGGTGGTGGGTTTCGATCATGAAGTTATTGCCAACAAACTCAAAGCCGCCTGGCGCGGGGATGTCGAGCAGGCCTTCATTTATGATGATGCGCAGACCGCTGCCAGCCTGTTCCGTGAGATGTGCCGCCAGTACAATCTGCTGGATTTCTCCTTGCAGGTGGTGCTGTTTACCGAATATTTGTGGAAGACTGAGCATCCGCGTCGCCATCTGACACAGCAATATCGTCACCTGATCGTCGATAACATTGAAGAAGATACGCCCGCCACGCATGAGATCGTTGCCGATTGGCTGCAAGAGTGTGAGTCGGCGCTGTTGATCTATGACTCGGATGCCGGGTATCGTCGTTTTCTGGGGGCCGACCCCGACCATGCCTATCGCCTTAAGCAACAGTGCAAAATTGGCATCGAACTCGATAATCACCGGGTGATGTCACCGGCGGTGGAAGCGCTGCAATTCGAGATGGCGACCAGTCTCGGTCAGAGCAACGGGCATAAGCTCTCCAAAAAAGCCGATGGTCGGGATGCCCTGGTCTACACTGACAATCGCTATCATCCGCAGATGATTGACTGGGCCACTGAGCATGTCGCGTCACTGATTCACGATGAAGGCGTCCCGCCACAGGAGATCGTCATCCTTGCGCCCTATTTGCCCGATGCGCTGCGCTTTGCACTGCAAACGCGCCTGGATGAACTGGATGTGCCCAATCGCTCCCACCGGCCATCGCGTGCCCTGCGCGAAGAACCGGCGGCCCGTACCTTGCTCACCCTGGCGAAAGTCGCCCATCCTGACTGGAATCTGCCTGCCAGCAAATTCGATGTGACCTATGCACTGACGGCCTCGATAGCCGAACTCGATCTGGTGCGGGCACGTTTGTTGGTGGATGTGCTGTACAAGCATGGCGAGTTGCTGGGCTTCAGCACCATCCAAAACGCCACGATGCAGGAGCGCATCACGTTTGAATTGGGCACACGCTATGATAAATTGCTTAACTGGATTGATAAATACATTCTGGGTGAGCCACTACCGTTAGATGCCTTTTTTAGCAAGCTGTTCGGGGAGATTCTCTCACAGCTGCAGTTCGGCTTTCACGATCAATTCGACGCCGCCAACACCGCCGCCAACCTGATTGATTCGGCCCGGTTGTTTCGGCAGACGGTCAGCAAAATCGAGCCAGACCTGCCCGCTGCGCCCGAATATGTGCGCATGGTCGATAGCGGCGTGATCGCCAATCTGTACCTGCGCGACTGGCAGATGGAAAAGCAAAACTCGGTCCTCATCGCCCCGGCCTATACGTTCCTGATGAACAACCAGCCAGTCGATTATCAATTCTGGGTGAATGTGGGCAGTACCGGTTGGGGGCAGCGCCTGTTCCAGCCGTTGACGCAGCCCTATGTCCTCAGCCGCCAATGGGAAGATGGACGGACCTGGACGGACCTGGACGAATATGAAACGAATCAAGAAAACTTGTATCGGTTGGTGCTGGGGTTGATCCGGCGTTGCCGTCAACAAATCTACCTCGGTTACAGTCAATATGGTGAGCAGGGTTTCGAGCAACGCGGCCCGCTGTTGAGCGCCATCCAGCAGATGTTGCGCCGCCACGCGCAGGAGGTGGTTGATGTTTAAGCCGCGCCCCAAACAGCAGGAAGTCCTCAATTACACTGGTGGTCGCATGGGCGTGAGTGCGGTACCGGGCAGTGGCAAAACCTCCACACTCTCGTACCTGGCGGCCCGTTTAGTCGCAACCACGCCGCTGGCCGACGATCAGGAGATTCTGGTCGTGACGCTGGTCAAAAGCGCAGTTGGCAATTTCGCGCACCAGATGGCGACCTTCCTGCGGGAAGAATTTCAATTGTTGCCCGGCTGGGGCTATCGGGTGCGGACGTTGCATGGATTGGCGAATGACATCGTGCGCGAACGCCCCGGTTTAGTGGGTTTGAGCGAAGGCTTTACGGTGATTGACGAGCGCGAAGCGGATGATATTCTCTCCGAAGCGGTGGAAACCTGGGCACGCAGTCACACTACTGCCCCCGACGCTTACCTGGCAGATGAGCATTACGCTGACGCGTACACCCGCAACACGCGTTGGCCGGACGCGCTGAAGAGTCTGGCAAGCACCTTTATTCGGCAGGCCAAAGATCAGCAGCTTTCGGTGCAACAGGTACGCAATCTGTTGGATGTGCATGGCGATGTGCTGCCACTGGCCGAGATGGGCTACGCCATTTATGACCAGTACGAATATGCGCTGCGCTATCGGGGCGCGGTCGATTTCCAGGATTTGATTCGGCTGGCGTTGCGCGTGCTGGAACAGGATGCTGATTATCTGGCACGGTTGCGGCATCGTTGGCCGTATATCCTGGAAGATGAGGCCCAGGACAGTAGTCAATTGCAGGAACAGATCCTGCGCTTGCTCGTGGGTCCACAGGGTAACTGGGTGCGCATGGGCGACCCTAATCAAGCGATTTACGAGACGTTCACCACCGCCAATCCGCAATATCTGCGCGACTTTCTGCGCGAAACCGGTGTGCAGGCGCAGACACTCCCCAACTCCGGGCGGAGCAGCGCCAGCATTATTAAGTTGGCGAACTATCTGATCTCATGGTCGCTCAATCATCCGAATGCAGCGGTTCGGGAAAAACGTCCGCTGGATATACCGCGAATCGAACTGACCCCACCCGGCGACCCGCAAGGGAATCCGCCCGACCAGCCCGATGCGATTCACTTGCGCGGCGATCAGTTTACCGCCCAGCAAGAGCGCGATGCCATCGTCAGATCGGTGCGGGAGTGGCTGCCCGATAATCAGGATAAGACGGTGGCGGTGCTGCTGCCCATCAACAGCAGCGGGGCCAAGATGGTGCAGGAATTACGGCAGGCCAATATCGACTATGTGGAAAATCTCCGCTCAACCAGTGGTACGCGGGCGGTTGTGGGAGCGTTGTCGTTTGTGCTGGGCTATTTGAGTGACCCCAAAGATAGTGCCGGGCTGGCAAGTGTCTATCGCGTATGGCGGCGCGATGAACGCGACGATGCTGATGCGGCGCGAAGTATCGATACGATTACCCGCGAATTACGTAAACTCGCGACGGTGGAGGATTTGCTGTGGCCGCGCTTGAATGACTGGCTGGAAGCGACTGCGCCCGCTATCGACAATCCCGCGCTCAATGAGCATCTGACGTTGTTTCGCAATCGAGTGCGGCGCTGGCAGCAGGCGGCGGATTTGCCGATTGACCAACTCGTGCTAACGATCAGCGGCGATTTGTTTACGCTAGAGTCGGAAATTGCGACGGCCTATAGTGTGGCGCTGTATCTGCGGCGGTTTGCGGAGATGCATCCCGAAGCGCGATTGCCCGAATACACGGCTGAACTCCATGCCATCGCGCGCGGTCAACGCAATTTCAGCGGCCTCAGCGACGACGACGATGCCTTCGACCCCGACCAGCATAAGGGTGTCGTGACGATCACAACCCTGCATAAGGCCAAAGGGCTGGAATGGGACCGCGTGTACATCATGTCGGCGAACAATTACGACTTCCCCTCAGCCGAACAGTTTGACACGTTCATCGGCGAGAAGTGGTTTATCCGTGACAACCTCAACCTGGATGCCGAAGCGCTGGCACAACTGGAAGCCTTGCAAACCGGCGACACTTACCGTGAAGGCGCGGCAACCCAGGAGGCCCGCATCGAATATGCAGCGGAGCGTTTACGGCTGTTGTATGTGGGGATCACCCGTGCTAAGAGTGAGCTGGTGATTACGTGGAATACGGGGCGCAACGGTGAACAAATCGAGTCCCGGCCCATCGCAGCACTGCGCGGTTGGTGGGAAGGCGAGAAGGTGCCGGAAGTGTAGTTTGCCGTCGGGTCATGATGCAGGTTAAGCATATAACCCCGCACCGTAAAGATTTGCCGTAGGGACGGGCTTCTAGGCTTGTCCGTAGTTAACAAAGTAAAGTTGCATGGGATAGAGCGGGTCGACCACTGAGGCGATTGAGCCATATCCCCCAATTAAAAGCGGCGGTAGCCAGCGCAACGCGAGTGTATTGCCCCAGACGAGAATGCGGGCGCAAGCGTTTCACGGCAAACACCTCACATAGGACAGCAAAGGTCGTCTCAACGGCCTGGCGCATGCCGCGAAACCAGTGGCACCAACTACGGGGTAACCCAGCGGATTGCGCTTTACCGGATGGTTCGGTGAGTACCTGGACTGCGTAGGTGGAGCGCCAGTGATTGTGCCACCGGAAACCGTTGAAGCCTTTGTCTGCCAGATAGGTTGCACACCGTTCGCCACCTGCCAGCAACGGATAAACGAGGCTTGGACGTTGCATCTGCCGCCAGGGTCGCCAGGGATCGGGTGATAAAAATTGATAGTCCCCCTGCCGCTGGGCGATCAAGGCTTGTAACATGCCCCGATCATCCACATTCGCCGGACCGATTAGCCAACCAGTGATTACATGATCGGTGGTCACGCTCAGCAGCAATTGATCCCCCCAATACTTTTGTCCATGCGTTCCGCCATGGCCCCACGTTCCCCACCACAGCCAATGCCCGGATTGGTTTACCTGCGCGTTAGCACAACCGGGCAGCGGTAGACAATCCACGACCTCATATAGCGGTGCTGCGGCTGCCAGGGCCGCTGCCAGCGCCTGTTGGAGTTTGATAATCGCTGCCCACAAATGTCGCACCCGTTCATTGTAGCGACTGCGTTCCAGCATCTGTGGAAACCAGCACCGTCCAGCTCCTAGCATATATCGGACTACCCCCCGCTCCGATTGCCAGGGCACGCCGTAGCGCCATTGTCCCGCAATTGCCACCGTCAGCACCTCGCTGTCACTCATTTTCGGTTGCGGTCCATGGTGTCTTGCCGTGTGTTCTGCCATTTCCGCTTTGTACCAATCATCAATCCACACATATAATGCTGTCATGAAGGTATCCAGGTCCATCGGTTGCTCCCTTTGGGTTAGAGCTTAGGATTGTAACCTGCTCTTGGATACCTTCCTCTTTCTTCTACGGACAAGCCTTTTTGGGCGTCCGCTGGCGTGACTGTGAAATGGCTGCTGGTTGTGCGCAGTTGGGCATCCGCCTTACTCGTTTGAGTAGAAAAACATAGGGAAGGCTCGCCGAGTCGCCGCTACCAAACCTGATTACCTGCGTAACATCAATCAGGCAAACACAGTGCGCGGTTTGGCTTCCAATTCACCGTCAACGTAGATGTCAACTTTCTCGTTGTAGAAGGCGACCGTATCTTTAATTTTGGGAATCTCCGGCAGCGGGTTGAGGTAGCCCCAGACCACGTTTTCATGAACGTTGCCGTTCACCGTGACATTCCAGTACGATGCCTTGCCTTTGTAGGGGCAGATGGTATGTAAGTCGGTGGGCATGAGGTAATCGAAATTCACATCTTCTACCGGGATATAGTAGCGCGTGGGGATGCTGGTCTCAAATAACAAATAGGGCTGGCGGGTCTCGGCAATCACGTCGCCATCAATCACGACTTTGATGTGCCGGTCACTTTTGAGCGTATCAACGCGATGGAAAGGGTCATGCGGATGTCCAATCGCTTCCTCGGCTTCTTCATACCAGTGGTCAATGGCGCTCCACTCGAAGGTAATATAATCGGAGACATCCGGGCGGCCATCAAGTTGTTCGGCATAAGTGAAGGCGGCATTTTCGGCGATGCGCTCTCCAACCTGGAGCGTCCAGTGTTTGGTATTGCCCTTGACCCGCGATTCTTTGCTGAAGTCGGTGGCCGTCAGCAGGTCCATGCGCACATCATCAATCGGGAAGAAATAATGAATCTCATAACCGGATTCCCGCAGCAACATCGCGTTTTTGCTTTCGGCGACGATCTCACCGTTGAATTCGGCCCGAATGTGACGGGCGGTCGGCTCCCAGACTCCGCGCAACGCTTTTTGGACTGACATCAAATCCATCTCCCTGAAAATGAACAATCAACTACATAACATTCGATGATGTTTATACGCTGTTTATTACCGGGGTGGGGCCAGTTTCTTATGCTGATCTTACGCTTTGGTCGGCATTGCAAACCACGCCGGGATTGGATAAGGTCTGTACGATTGGGTCGTTCATATAAGTGGTGCTGTTGGCGGACTCATCTTGACAGTATACAGCACTCCCCCTCCGTCTGCCTGTGGCAGCCACCTCCCCCAATGCGTTCTGAGGAGCGGACACGTTTCAAAGTAAGCGTTTGTCTGAGACGAAACAGGGTTTCAGACACACGCCGTGCTTGGCAACGTAGTCGGTAAAGAATTGTAATCCCTCCTTGAATAAACTCCACTGACGACGTAGTTGACCATCAGCCTGGCGGATCAAACCGCGGGCTTGATGCCAATGCACCGCGTAGCTGCCCAGGCCGAGTATCCAGCCATAGGCCACCACGAGGATGAGCATCAAGCGCGCCATATGATCTGGGCAACGCACCCGACTGGACGACCACTGCCAACCGCCACTTTTCAGATCACGGAAACTTTGCTCTTGCCAATTCCGCTGGGCATATTCCCAACCCGTCAACTGGGCATCATTGGTGACTAAGGCCCAGGGTTCATCATAGCCATCCTGCCACACCGCGCGGGCATGCGCCGGGATACGCCCCCGTTTTTTGAAGATCAAGCCACTGGCAGCCCAGGTGTGACCCGCGGTGACTTGCTCATAAATGGTGTAGTCGCCATCCGCCGTGATGATCTTGCTTTGTTTAGTCACCCGAAACAGGTAGTGCCACTCTAAATCAGCGACCCGTTGGCACAAGTCGGGTGATGTCCCAATCCCGCGATCTGCCAGCACCAAAACCGCTGTGCGCGGCGGCATTCCCTGCTTCACAATCGCCAGCAACCGAGCAATCATCTCAACCTGCCCTTCAGCCGGGTAGGCGCTGGCATCATTAGCCCGGTAGCAGCGCCAGGCCAGCCGAATACAACGGCCTTCAAAAGCCACACCCACCACCATCAAGGCCAGGCGATCCGCCAGTTTGGTCTCATCGACCAGCAACACCACCCCTGGCCCTTCCAAACAGCGCAGCACCCACGCTGTCCACTCTTCGAAAAAGCGCGTGAGCGACAGCCGCTCATTGGCGATGAACCGCCGCAAGCGCTTCTCCGCCGAGGCTGCCTGTTCCCCACAGGCTACTTTACGCGCAATTTGCATCTGCTGGCTGCTCTCCGCCTCAATCACCCCATAGCTGAATAGCCCCAGATTGGTCACTTGCCAGCTATTTAATCCGGGTAATTGCATCGCCAATTCCGCCGTCCATTGATAAAGTATATCTGGGTTCATCGGTTGTCCACCTTTCGCGTTTTCGTCAACGCTTAGTGTTGCCGATGAACCGCTCGTTTTCAAACCTTTACCTCCCAACCTGTCCGCTCCTCAGCCATCGCATTGGGGGAGGCCGGGAGGGGGTAACTCGCGGATATGGCTCACTAAAAATGAGTTGACCAAGAACATCATGAGGTGAAAATGACTGCATTTGCTGATCTACAAGATTTAGGCCGCGTTGCATCGGGGTTAGAACCAGGGCGGATGTTTCCTGATCTGGTATTGCCGAGTGTAGCGGATGAAAGCCCGCTGTCATTGGCCCATTTTCGGGGCCAGAAGGTGCTGCTGCATATCTGGGCGTCGTGGTGAGCAGGCTGTCGCATCCACGTGCCAGGTTGGTACGTCAAAACAGAACCGCTGCGCGATAAGTTGCAGCCTGTCGGCATCATTCTCGAACAACACCCGGAACGCACGCGGCTGTTTATGCAATGGCAGCAGATGGATTTTCCGTTGATGCATGATCCATTCAATCTGCTGGAACTGCCGTTTGTGCCGGTGACACTGCTGCTGGATGAGCATGGCGTGATTCAGTTGGCAAGTCCCAAACAAGATCAACTTACCGCGATTGAAAAGCAGGTGCTGGACCAGCCATTCGACCCACCGGCAACAATGCCGCCCCTTACGCCGCCGGTTGATCTGGCACAATTGCGGGCGACAGCGGAAACTGAGCAAAGTGCGGAACGCTGGCTGCGGTATGCCGATGCACTGGTGTTGTGGGGTACGGCGGACAAGTTAGATCAAGCGGTTATTGCTGGTGAAGCCGCCTTAGCTCTTGCGCCAACGGCCCGCATCCATTTTCATCTGGGCGTGATCTATCGCAAGCGTTACGATTCGGCTCTGCGGCAAGCAGGTGATTTTCAACAGGCGGTTGCCCACTGGACAGCAGCACTAACCCTGGACCCCAATAATTACATCTGGCGGCGGCGATTACAGCAATATGGTCCACGTCTGGATAAGCCATACTCGTTCTATGACTGGGTGATGACTGCACGTGAGGAGATTCGTCAACGCGGTGAAGAACCCCACCCGCTGCTGGTTGAACCCGGTGGTGCCGAGTTTGCTTATCCTGCCGAAACCTTCACCAGTGATGCGCAGGAAATGGTCGAACCGGACCCCGAAGGGCGGATATTCCGGGACGAAGCCGCGTTTGTGCAGGTCGAGGCGGCGGTAGTGCCTGCCGCATTGGTCCCCGGAGATTCGGCCCGATTGCATGTCACACTGGAACCTACCGGTGCGGCCCATTGGAACAACGAAACCGATGATCTGGCACTATGGTTAGATTTACCGGAGGGCTGGCAGGCGGAATCATCGTTGCTTACCTTCCCGAATCCAGCCACGGCTATCAGCACCGAGCCGCGAAAACTGGAAATTGAAGTGCAAGGTCCGGCAGATGCTATGCCGGGGGTGCTGGAATTCTCAGCGTATGCCCTGTATTACATCTGCAAGGATGCCAACGGCACCTGTCTGTATCGGCGGCAGGATTTTACCTTGCAGCTAACGGTGCAGCCGCCAAATGGACGGCGATTGCGCGACGGCGGTTAGTGCGTAGGGATACCGTACTTTTAGCGCACTGCTAAAAACGGGGACTTGCTCTATTATAAAGGTCAGTATAACAACATCACAGGAGAGAATTTCCCGATGCGTTACCTCAAGTTCCTGTTTTTATTACTCGTGATCGTATCGACTGCCGCCTTCCAGGTCATTTCACCATTGCCCGAAGAAGCGGTCGATCCGAATTTGCAAATATCCTGGCCGCCGCCCATCTATACCCTGCGCGGTCCAGTGGAGATTCGGGGCACGGTGAACGTTGCCAACGTATCGTCCTATTTTCTTGAATTTCGCCCGCTCAACCCGGACTTCACAGTGGCGGATATAGACTTGCCCTGGAGTCCCGCGACGCTCCCGGCACAGGTTCCGGTGATTGATGATGTGATCGGCACCTGGAATACAGAAGTGGTGCCCGATGGTGTTTATGAATTGCGCTTGACGGTCAATGTGGTTGGGGGCACGCCCATGTTTGCGCGGGTGAGTCCGCTGCGGATTGAGAATATGCCGCCGCCCTTTGCAATCACGCCCACGCCAGTCGTGATTCCCACCCTGGTGCCGCAGCAAAGTGTGCCTACGCTTATCCCAACACCCACCGCCTTCAACCTGACACCCGAAGCCGTCGCTTTGACCAATGCCAATGTGCGTCAGGGCGATAACATCGGTTATCCAACGGTTGGGTCGCTTTCGGCTAATGAACGGGTACCGGTGATTGGGCGTAGTAACAGCGGTAGTGGTTGGTGGGTGGTGCGTCTACCCAACGGTCGCGAGGGTTTTGTCGCGCCGAGTGTGGTCAATGTAACGGGTGATACCAGCGGTCTGCCGCGCATTAATCCCCCCGCGACCCCGACGCCGATTGCCAGCCCGACACCACCGCTGCCCGATGCGGTTCTGGTCGAAGCCCGCTTTGATCGTGACATCACTGAAGGCGAAAGCTTCAACATCATCGTTGTGGTGCGCAATAACAGCGGTGTCGCTTTGCCGGAATTCTCGGTCGTGTGTCGCATGACCCCGCAGGATGAATTCTTCAGCACCTTTGTCGAGGGCCTGGGGGCAAACCAGCAAATTGATGTCTCCCTGACCGCCCGGTTGGACGAAGGCGGCGACGAGCAAACCACCGCCCGTTGTGCTGTGGACCTCAACAACCTGATACCGGAGATCAGCGAGGACAATAACTTCTACAACGTCAGCCAGAATCTCGACCTGCCGTAATCGGTAATTCTGATTAATCGGGGCACACCTGCGCAGGGTGTGCCTTTTCAGGTTAAACTGGTAATGAGGAGCCAACCAGTCGGTCGGCCCAAAATAAGAGGTTTTGTGTGGGCGGGCCGGGTTGGCTGCCCCAGAATTGCAAAAGGACGGATACCATGCGACGTGCCGGTATAGTGTTTTTTTTACTGCTGATTTTTACCTTACCAATGCTGAGTCTTGCGCAGGATTTTACGATTGACCCCAATGCCAACATTAGCTGGCCGCCGCCGGTGTATGTGTTGCGGGGCGAATTTGAATTGCGCGGAACGGCCAACCTGCCGAATATGGCGAGTTATTTTCTGGAATATCGCCCGCTCAATGATGACCTGAGCGTCAACGAAACGGCGGTATGGCTGCCCGCAACCTTACCCAGCCCGGCCAAAGTGGTGGATGATGTCCTGGCGGTATGGGATACAACAGTTGTAAGCGACGGTATTTATGAACTGCGCATGACGCTCAACGTCACCAATGGGAATCCGGTGTATGTAATCGTGCGTCCGGTGCGCGTGGAGAATACGCCGTCGCCGTTTGCCACGCCGCCCGAAGTTGTTGTTTCGACCCTCGCACCCCAACCGAGCATGACGCCGGTTCCAACGGAAGTCAGTCCAACAACCGTCCCAACTCCCGACCGGACGCCGCGCGCGGAAGTCGTTGTTGATAGTGCCATTGTCCGCACGGGTGACAGCACCGCTTTTGGGATCATGGATGGCTTAAACCTGGGTACCCAGGTCGAAATTGTCGGCATCAGTAACACCGGCTCCGGTTGGTATCAGGTCCTCTTGCCCGATTCTCGTCGCGGGTGGATGTCACCAACGGTGGTGCGCGTTTCCGGTGAATTGCGCAATATCCCACGAGTCGCGCCGCCACCGCCGCCACCACCAACTGCCACGCCGTTGCCTCCCACGCCGGTCTCTCAGGCGAATCTCGCGATCCAGGCGATCAGACTTAATCCGGATCCGCCCACCTGTGGACAGACGATGACCGTTACCGTTGTGGTCGTTAACAATGGGACCGGGTCGGCTGCTGGTGGGTCGGTTGCTATTCAGGATGTTCATGTCGCCAGCGGTGCCAATGCTGGCGGCACAACCGGTATTTTCCCCGCGCTCAATCCGGGGCAAACATTTGACTCCGTGATGCGGTTGACGGTCGATACCTTCTTTGCTGAAACGCACCGCATTACTGCAACGGTTGACTCAACTGGTCTGGTGCCAGAGACCAATGAAGGTGACAATACTGGTTCCCGTGAATATACGTTGCAGCGGGGCAATTGCGGCTAAGCCGCTTGCAATCATTTATGGATTTGATCCATGCCATGTGGTGTCTTTGGAGGTTCATAACGTTGAATAAAATTGGACTGATCTTCTTACTAATTTTTATCAGCCTCGCCGCGCTGGTGACGGCGCAGGATGATGCCATTCGAATTGATTTTCCGCCGTCGGTATATGATCTCGCCGGTACGGTGACGGTCAGTGGGACGGTTAATCCGGCGGATTTTCAGAGTTATTTTCTGGAAGCTGCACCCTATGATCTGGCGAATCCCGACGCCGAAGTATTCTGGATTCCCGCCAGCTTGCCCAGCAGCACGCCGGTGATTGACGGGGTGCTGGCAACCTGGGATACGACCATATACGCCGACGGCCTCTACCAATTGCGCTTGCAGGTCCGCCTGACGACCGGTGTCAGCGAGTTCGTGACGGTTGCGCCATTGCGTATCATCAACACCGGTGAACGGCCCGCCGGCGAAGTCGTGGCACCCCCGGTGATTGCTCCAACCGAACCGCCGCCACCCACTGCGATACCCATTGTGCCGCGCCCTGAGCCGGTGAACGAGTTACCGCTGCCGGTGGGTGGGCATGTGATTACCTTTAATGACCGGACGGTCGATTTCATGAATACGGCGGGTATGACCTGGATGAAGTGGCAGGTGCCGTTTGTGCTGGGCGATGATTCGCTGATTGATGTGGCCCGTGATCGCGTAAATTTCGCCCACGAAAATGGCTTCCGGGTGTTATTGAGCATCAAGGGTGATAAAGATGAACTGGGTACGCTGGGCACCGATTATTACCCGGCATTTGCCGAATTTTTAGGGCGTATTTCCGATCTTGGCCCGGAGGCGATCCAGGTGTGGAACGAGCAAAATCTGGACCGCGAATGGCCGAATGGTCAAATCAACCCCGCTTCGTATGTCGAGATGCTGCGCCAGGCCCATGAAGCGATCAAAGCAGTGGATTCGTCGATCATGGTTATCACGGGTGCACCAGCCCCTACCGGTGCGGAAGGCGCGTTTGGTCGCAGTGCAGTTTGGAACGATGATAGTTACTATCAGGGTATGGCGAACGCTGGTGTGACGGATTATGCTGATTGTATCGGCGTACACTACAACGAAGGCATCGTGCCACCGGGCAACACGGGCGGTGATCCCCGCAACTTCTACCCGACCCAGTATCTGCCGCTGATGTTACAACGGGCAGCGCAGCCGTTCCTGAACCAGGACATTCCCTTGTGTTTTTCCGAGATGGGCTATCTGTCGCCCGAGGGTTATGGGCCTCTGCCTGCCGGATTCTCGTGGGCCAGCAACACCAGCGTGGCGGAACAGGCCGAGTGGCTGCGTGATGCAATCAACATCATTGCGGAGTTTGAACAAAAACAGGTCGAATTGGTCATCGTCTGGAATGTGGATTTTGATGTCTATACCGAGGATGATCCCCAGGGCGGGTATGCCATCATCCGGCCTGATGCGACCTGCCCGGCCTGCGATACGATTGGCAGCCTCAAGCAGTCGCAATAACCTATAAATTGATCACCGGGCACACAATGCTGTGCCCTTAATCGGGTGTTCGTATCGGATTCATAAGTTATCGCTGGTTAGTTGAAAGTGGGGCGCTGTGTGATACTATTTGAATAATATTTGCCTTAAGGAGCGCCATGCCTGATTACGCTCAGATCCAGGCCATTGTGCAGACCATCCAACAGGTCGTAACCCCGACCGAAGCGGTCCAGAAGCTGCTGCATTGGCTATCTGATTATCATGGTCCGGCAGCGATTGGCCTGACTAATCCCGCTCATGACCATCTGGATATTTTTACGGGACCACAACCAGCGATTGCGGCGGTAGTCATTGACTGGCTGCACGATCAACAGCACTGGCACCAGTGGCGCGATCCCTGCTGGATTGATGCCAGCGACGTACCTGGCCCAGCGTTGATCGTCCCCTTGCGTTATGGCGACCGGATTTATGGGGTCCTGTGGCTTGACAGCCCGACGTCTCCCGGTGAGCAGATTGTGCTACTGGCTCATACGCTTACCGCTCGCCTTCACCATCTGTATGAACAGGATGGTTTGAGCGCACTCTTGAGCGATAGTCATGTATTGACGCAGCAACTTCAGCATACACCCCATCAGATACAGGACATTCTCTTTGTTCTAACGCGCCTCACCTGCCGCTATTTTAGCTATGACAGTGCCCAGGCCTATTTACGTCAACCAGATGCTGATGATTTGCAATGTCTGGCGGTTTATCCGGGTGCTGACAATGGCGCAGCCCTACCGCTTGCGGCATTGCAGTTTCGTTGGCCGGATGACTTTCCAGCAGCGCCCATTATCCATAATGATACGCAACGCGACGGTCGGTTGGGATTTCCTGATCGGGTTGGGTCGGTTGGGGCCGAGTCGGTCGTGTTTCTTGAGGCTAATGGATTAACGCTGGGTTGTGTCTGCCTGCAAACAACCCGCACGCAGGCTTTCAACGCGTCGGCTGTTGCCAACGTGCAAGAGATCATGCGTAATCTGGCGGTGATGATTCACAATACCTGGCTGGCAGCAGATATTCGGGAACTGGCCCAAAAACTGGCGTCACTCAACGAAATTGCGGTGTTAATCAACACCACCCCGCGCCTGGAAGATTTGTCGCGGCGCGTCTACGAAGCGGTCGATCAACTGGAAAGCCCCGATATTTTTCAGTTTTCCATTTTTGAGCAAGATCGTCAGTTAATGCGGATTGACCTGTATCGGCAAGACCATCACCTCCATCTTAATTTGCCTTATGCACCGGAGCGCGACCTGCTTTCG
The DNA here is from genome assembly GCA_965223835.1 of Phototrophicaceae bacterium. Classification (GTDB taxonomy): domain Bacteria; phylum Chloroflexota; class Anaerolineae; order Aggregatilineales; family Phototrophicaceae; genus CAVYXZ01. Next base: position 4,742,977 of record CBDCXQ010000001.1, on the reverse strand, counting down.
CAGATGATTGCCCGGGCGACGCCGATATTCTGGCAAACAGCCGCTGAGCGCGACATGATTGGCACCTACTTTACGCTGGGGGCCGATCAACCTGCATCGTTTCTGGGCGTGCCGATGGTGGCAAAAGGTCGTGTGCTGGGGGCCATCAGCTTACAATCCGACCACAATCATGCGTTCACTGAGAACAGCCTGCATTTGATGATTACCTTCGCCAATGCAGTGGCGGTCGCGGTTGAAAATGCCGAGATTTTGAGTCAGGCGGAGCGCCGGGTACAAGAATTAGGGGCGATCAATGAACTTACATTGATGCTGGCCGGGCAGCGGGAGCGTGATGGACTGTGGCAACCGCTGGCCCAGCAGATCGCGGTGTTATTCGAAACCTCAACGCTGGTGGTTGGCCTGTATGATGCTCAGACTGGCAACCTGACATTTCCGCTCGTGGTTGACGAAAGTGGGAGTATCCAGCCGCCTGATGCACATGTTCCGCTGTTGAGCCTCCATGAAGCTTTGATTAAACATGGTGTGCCATTGCATTTCCATGATTTGCCCGCCGAGCATGATCGGCTCACGGCGCTGGGGTTGGCAGCGGATTCGTTTTCGAACGACGAATTAACCGGTTGGCCGCTGCGCTCCTGGTTGAGTGTGCCGCTGCGGAGCCGTAACAACGAGATACTCGGATTGCTGAGTGTCCACAACGTCCTGGCCGATAACTTTACCGATGCCGATCTATCGCTGCTGCTGACCATTGCCGCCCAGCTTTCACTGACCCTGGAGAATGCCCAGCTTCTCGAAGCGGAGCAGGCGCGGCGACGGCTCGCCAACACACTGATGACCGTGAGCCGCGATGTCAGTTCGACGCTGCAATATGATGAAGTGCTGGAGCGGATTCTGGAACAAATGCAGCGTGTTGTCCCTTACGATAGTGCGACCATCATGTTGCTCACTGAGCAGACGACCACCCACAACAGCTTAATGATTACCGCTTTGCAAGGGATAGACCCGCAGGCGCGCGGTCGCGAGATTCGCTGCGCACTTGAACATCCCATGAGCCGGGCACTGGCATCGCGACAACCGGTGGTCATGAAAAACGCTCAGGAACATCCAGACTGGCTCAATCTCAATATTCTCAGTAAGGAACCGATGGTCCGGGGTTGGATTGGGGTGCCCTTGCTGGTCGAGGACAAACCGATTGGCATGATTACACTGGACAAATCCGAAGCGGACTTTTACAGCCAACAGGATGCGAGTAATGCGTTTGCGGTCGCCCGGCAGGTGGCAGTGGCGGTCCAAAACGCCCAGATGCATGCCAAATCGCGGGCGACATTGCACGCACTGCAATTGCGTAATCAACGACTGGCCGCGATTCATCGTATTTCGTCAATGGTCAACGCCACCTTAGACCGAGATGACATTCTCAATATGACCGCCCGCCAGCTTACGGATATTTTTCAGGTTGATTATTGTGGGATCGTCTTGCTGGCGGCAGCGGATCATGAGTCACAGCGGGTTGTCGATTATCCTGAAGCCGGGGCACACGGGTTGCGCCTGCTGGTTAAAAAACCAAAAATTCATGACCAATTAGCAGCGGGCGCGGTGATTGCCATTGATGATGTGGCGGCCAGCGAACTTGACGGTGGCATTCGCGCCGCCTGGCAGCGATTAGGGATTGTATCGGTGCTGGTCGCGCCTCTGATCGCCCATAAGCGTTTGCTGGGGGCCATTGGCCTGCATAGTATGGCTGATCGGCAGGCATTCGGAGTCTGGGAGCAGGATACCTTGCTCATGATTACCCGGCAATTGTCACTGGCGATTGTCAATGCTGATCTCTATGAGGAAGCGCTGGTTGCGAATCGGCTGCAAGGTGAATTTTTAGCCAGCATCAGCCACGAATTGCGGACGCCGCTCAACGCGATCATTGGCTATAGCGAGATGCTCAGAGATGAACTGTATGGCCCCATCAACGAAGATCAACGGGACCGGCTGACACGCGTTTATGTCGGCGGGAAGCAGTTGTTGGAGTTGATTAGCGATGTGCTTGATCTGTCCAAAATTGAAGCGGGCCAGATGCCGCTAAGCCTGACTTCGGTACAGATCAGTGAACAAGTTGCGGAGGCACTGACGCCCTTGACGTACCTGGCCGAGAAGAAGGGCCTGGAACTGAACACCAACATCGCGTCGAATCTGGGCGAAGTTCAAGCAGACCCCCAGCGCGTGCGCCAGGTATTGACCAACTTACTGGATAACGCCATCAAATTCACGCATCATGGCCGCGTGACCATCACTGCCCGACCAGTTGTGGTGCGCAAGCGGGCGATCATGGACGAACCCTGGAAATTGCCCACGCACCTTTTTGTGCCGGATGGCAAGTGGGTGGCGCTGCGCGTGGCCGATACCGGGATTGGCATTGCGCCGACCGATCAAACCTATATTTTTGACGCGTTCCGGCAGGTTGATGGCTCGGCCATGAAAGAATACCCCGGCACCGGGCTGGGTCTGGCGATTTCATACCAGATCGTCACCATGCATGAAGGGTATATGTGGGTGGAAAGCGAACCGGGCGTTGGTAGTACTTTTACTGTCCTCCTGCCATATGACCCGTTGAATCCGATTTCTGAGACCGCCGAGATGGAAGCCTTCGATGCCGATAAACAACTCATTCTGGTACTGGACGACGATACTGAGGATATTCAACTGGCGAAAGACTGTCTCAATAACCAGGATTTCCACGTGCTGGGGATGACCAACCCGCATCGAGCGCTGGATTTGGCGCAACAGCTAGTCCCGGCAGTGATGCTGGTCGATGTGTTAATGCCACAGCGTAATGGTTGGGATGTCCTCAAGGAAGTGCGGGACAATCCGCTGACGGCGCATATTCCGGTGATTCTGTGGTCGGTGACGGATTCACACGGTTTTCACCAGGAATTAGGCGCAGTCGATTATCTTATCAAGCCGGTGGCACGGGACACATTGATCGAAGCAGTTGAACAGGCGATCAACCGACACTAGCGTGGGGCCATGCGAATCGCGCCATCCAACCGAATGACCTCACCATTGAGATAGGGATTCTCGATAATCGAATGCACCAGTTGGGCGAATTCCACCGGCTGCCCGAGCCGATTGGGAAAGGGAACCTGCTGGCCCAGCGACTCACGCACATTTTCCGGCAGCGATGCCAGCAGTGGCGTATCCATAATGCCGGGGGCAATCGTCATGATGCGAATACCCAACCGGGCCAGATCCCGCGCAATCGGCAGCGTCATGCTGACAATCCCGCCTTTGGAGGCTGCATAGGCCGCCTGGCCGATTTGCCCGTCATAAGCAGCGACCGATGCCGTGTTGATGATGACGCCGCGTTCGCCCGCCGGGTTGGGATCGTTGTGTTGCATGGCATCAGCCGCGAGGCGAATGGTGTTAAATGTACCGATGAGATTGATCTTCACAACCTGCTCAAACAAGGCTAAGGCGTGGGGGCCGTTGCGACCAATGGTGCGTTCGCCCCTGGCGATGCCGGCGCAGTTGACGAGGATGTGCAAGCCGTCAAATGCATCCAGCGCGGTTTGCACCGCCGCCTGAACCTGTTGTTCATCCGTGACATCGGTTGGGATAAAGCGCGTCGAGTCGCCGAGTTCGCTTGCCAATGCTTCGCCGCGTTCCACATCTAAATCAGCCATGATAACCTGGGCATCATGCGTAACAAAGTGCCGGACGCAGGCTGCCCCGAGTCCCGAAGCGCCGCCGGTGATGAGGGCAACGGAATGCGTTAATTTCATGAGTACACCTCCAATGAATCGTACCGATCATGGTGTGAATTGTAAACTCAAATCAACCTGAGAAATATCATATTATAAAAATCATAATTAGTAACAGGTTCAATAATATTTTCAAAAAGTATGCTATAATTCTAGAATACCTTATCCGATTGAATGTGCTTTCAATTCCGTGCCAACCCAGCTTGCACCGACATGATGGCAATGCGTTGTGTTGAATTGTCACTGCATGTGTTCGACAAACGAACGGGACCAGGAACATGCCGCAAAGCAAGAAACAGCAGCAAAAACCGACGCAGCGCCACCGATCTGGTAATGCGCCAGCCACTCGTGAGCTTACCGATAAAGCGGAAACGCAAATTGACCCCTTGTCGGATTTTGCAGTGGGATCCAATCAACTGCATCTGGATACTAAACGAATGGGGACGATTTTGCATCTTCAGCGGACCATTGGCAACCGGGCAGTAACCGAACTGTATGGCGATCCTGTACGGCAGGGCAATACTGAACCAGCCATTGCGCACACCATCAATAACACAGGGCTGCTGCAGCGGGGAGAAGCCCCCGTGCATCAAGGCATCGAAGAGACGGCGACCGAAGCGCTTAAAGAAAACGTTTCCGAGGAAGACTATAAACGATTACTGAAGCAAATGTACGCTGGTAACTGGATGCGCGATTTTTCGCAATTTAACTTGCCGATGCCCCACAGCATTGTGTCCAAACTGCCAAAGGATATTGCCGACCCGACCGGTGAGGATATTGGCGCAGAAGGGGCTGAAGACATTGTTACTGCCACTATTCGATCACTGGCATACATGCACTTTGGCGAAGACATCACCGATGAACTGGTGACGCCAGAGAACATTGGGAAATATACGCCAGAACAACATGTTGATAACCCCATGGGGACAACTGCAGCGAATCATCTGATTCGAGATAGCGATTCTGGTTTGTTGCGCCCCGGCGTTCCCCAGGTCTCGTCAGAGGCCCCGGCGGACGAACGCGCACAACTGGCAGGTAAGGCGTTTCCTGGCCTCCAGACCGAAAACCCGGCGTTATTTGAGGTGAGTGATGCCGGCTTAACCAAACATATTTATAACGCCATTGAATGGGTCAAAGATCAGTTAGGGGCAGCGGTGCAGGCGGGGCAATCTCCCAAAGGCCGCATGTACCTGGGGTCGGCGCTGCACGCGGTTGAAGATTATTTTGCGCATTCGAATTTTATCGAGGTGGCGCTCAATTCTGAAATTGACCGGGTTGCCAGCAGCCAATTTGTCATGGCAGAACCCGATTTTTCCCATGATTTCTTGCGTCAGGCGGAAGAGAATCGGGACCCGGAGACCGGCCTCTTTGTTGACACCCTGTATGATGAAACGGGCGCCGATGGTCGCCAGGCAGTTACCACCGGGACCGCTGGTTCGGAAGATCTTAAAGTCAGCATGGGGCAGATTATCCTGCCCAAGTTGCCCGCGTTATCAAAGGTGATTAGCAAAAAAATCGACGAAGCGCTCTATCTGGTCGAAGAAAGTGAAGGCAAAACCACCTGGGAAGCGATCCAGGAAAAACTTAAATCTGACGAAGGCGGGGGTGGGCACGCCTTTGTTGAGCTGGTGAATGCACTGGATAAACATATCCAGGTTCCGGCTTACGACATTGAACTGACCAAACGCTGGATACCCTTTACCGATCGATTTATTCCGACCGGCTGGAAAACCAGCGTATCATCCAAAGGGGTTGTCGCCGCCATTCGACACTACATCCGGCTTTACGAATCGATCCAGTTCCGACTTGATGAAATTGAGTCGGTTGTCGATACGGTGCTGTTCCCGATTAGTTGGATCGTCGACCTCAAGGAGAAGGCGATGCAGCTCATCAAATCCAAAATCGCGGAAGTGAAGAAAATGGTCATGCGCGAGGTCAATATGTTTTTGCTGAGCCTTGCCGAAGAGATAACCGGCTACAACTTTCAGAAGGAAAAAGATATTGGCATTGAATATGCCCTGGATTTTGCCGCGACTCAGGGCGTGGAGCATATCCGCAGTGGGACCTCAATCGAATCACAATTGCCACAAGAGATGGAAAAAATGAAGGGGGACCCAGTGGGATTGTATCAGAAGTATGGCGTGGTCGATGGCAAGGAACAGTTTGCCCTACCACCATCGCATTCGGAAATCAGCAAGGATCACCCGCCGCATGAAGATGAAGATCATAACCCCAGAGATTCGCTCAAGGGCTATGATGTGAGTGAAGGCTCGTTATTCTATCAGCTGCATCATAATTTGGCCGTTGAAGCCGACAAACACATCATCAAGAAATTACAGGAGGCCTGGGACGCGCAAACCCAATCCAATTCAGCGGAAGGCATGGCGACTGATCCGTCGGTAAATCCAGAAGATGTCATGGATGAAGCCCGCCAGCACCAGGAGCGGGAACAAGAACGCGCCGAAAAAGAGGGCCGCACCTTACAAACTTATGCCCATGAGGGGCCGGAAACCCAGGATTTGATGGCGCTGGTCGATTATTTTATCGCGCATCCTGAAGATACGTCGTGGTGGAAGCCGATCCTGACCGAGTATGTCAATAACAATGAAGAAGAGGTCATCAACCACATTAAACAACGGAACCAGACGCGTGACATCCGCCAGTAATGACTGCTTGTCGCCGGGATGCTTTCTGTATGGCGATCAATTCAGGCGGGCTTCTGCCCCATTTTATCAACGGCGAAATCGAGGGCGACGAAGTACGAATCGCCGATGCCGAGCAGCTTATATAGGGTTGACCGGACATGATCTTCGGTTGCTTCCCGGTCGGATTCTGTCTCCAGATGGGCGGTCAGTTGATGATGTTCCAGTACGCGGACCATGCGCTTGGCGGCGGTTTTGGGCCAGGTCCCCAGCCGACCACTGCCACGCTGCAATAGATCGACCAGCGGCTGTTCGCGGTTGATGTCGGCGGCCAGTTCACGCCAGGGGCCAAAGGTGCTGGCAAAGGCCTGATGAATATCGAGCACCAATTCATTGACATCGCCGGGTGTGCCGTTGAAGTCTACGGCAAATTTGGGTTCGTTGTGGTGCAATAGAATGGGATGTTCCTCGGCGATGAACAGGTTGCCAAACAGCCCCAGATTAAGGCGATGTTCGTGCACACCCAGCACACGGATGATGTAGTTGTTGCGTTCGCGTAAACCCTGCGCAGCTTCATCATACTGTGCCGTTTGAATGAAGAGTTGCAATTCGTTGGGGGTGCCGCCTAGTTGCGCCAGCAGCAGCACGCCGACATCATCATCGCCCTGAAGTTCGCTTAACAAGCGGTCGCGTTCGGGCATGAGCTAGCGCTGCAACCGGCCCATACCAACAAACGGTTGCGGTGCAGGATGTTGGACGGTTTCTAAATCGGTCAACACCGCCGCGACGTCGTAAGGTAGTTGGCGCAAATCAACGGTTGCGGTGCCATTCTCGAAGGTGAACAGCCCCCACTCCGCTTTACCGCGAGCGCCAAAGGATAGGCCGACGCTGCCGACATTGATGGCCCGCCATTGCCCCAGATCACGGTCCATTTGCAGATGCGTGTGCCCGCCGATGCCCATGCGCCCTTCCCGATCCAGCAACGCATCCAGCGCGATCTCATTCTCCGAATCGGGTTTGAGCGCATTCGCTTCATCATCGCCGGGAATGCCATGATAGCCAATGACGCGCCCATAAGCGTCGGCTTTGAGGGCGACCTCGCGGTTGCGGATTTTTTTGAGGAATTCGTAGTCATCCCAGGTGAGTTTTTCGACCGACCAGTTGAGCGCGGTATCACGGCCCTGCCAGCCCGGCGCTAACTTCTTGAAGGCGTCTTCGTCCTGGGCCGACGGCATTTTGGGACGGGTGCCGTTGACCAGATAGCGGTCGGTGTTGCCGCCAATGACTTTGAACTTTTCTTTGCCAATGGACTCGCGCAATTCACGTACCCGCTGGACGCATTCTGCTGGTCGCGGTCCAAATGCCGCCAGGTCGCCCAGAATCCAGATCTGGTCGAATTCGCCCTGTGCCTGCACATCCGCCCAGGCGGTTTCGAAAGCGGTCAGGTTGCCGTGAATATCTGATAATACTGCCAGACGCATCGTTGATACTCCAATAGTGAATCACAGCGATTCATGTTGATTAAGAATAGGTTCGAAGAATCACCTTGTTGACCTCACCCCGCCACGCTTCGCACGACTCCCTTCTCCAATTTTGAGAGGGGTTGGGGGTGAGGTAGATAAAGAGAATCAGTCACATGATTATTTCTACAGATCAATTAATCATCAACTTATATCTTCTCAAGCCGTGACTCAACCCTATTCCTACCATTATTTTCGGTTGACCCCGATGGTAACACAGGAATGCCGCGAAATCATATCGTCAACTGACCATTCGCAATGAGCCATTCTACCGCCTCGAAGATGGCCTGTAAGGAAGTGTAGCGTGGCCGATAGTCGATTAAGCGGCGGGCCTTGTCGATGCTGGCGTTGGGACTGTGCGCGATGTGGTCATAGGTGGCGCGGGCTTCATCTTCGCTAACGGTTGTGCGCCATTCGTCCCAGGGCATAAATTCAAGATTGGCAGTTTGCCCAAAGTAGGCCGCTACCGCTTCGGCATAGCCGCGCAAGGTCAGGGCACCGGCGGAGACAGCATGAAAGCTCTCGCCGACCGACGTACTCCAATGTTCCATCGCCTTGATAAAGGTCTGGGCCACGTCATCGGCATGGACATGATGCAATGTTTCCATCCCCAAATTGGGCAGCGTAATCGTTTCGCCGCGGGCAAGTTTGGCAAACACTCCAGTATTGAGATGTCCTTGGGGGTTGATCGGGTTCCAACCAGGACCGACGATGTGACCAGGATGCAGCAGTGTCGCCGGGAAGCCGTTTTGTCGCGCCTCTTGCAAGAGATAGCGCTCAATCGCGGCTTTCTGGATGCCATAGTCACCAAATGGCTGGCGGGGTTGATCTTCGGTTGCGGGCACAACGCTGCTGGGACCGTAAATCCAGATGGTGCCGCAGTGCAGAAAATGCTGCACCTGCCCGCGCAGGGCTGCCACAAGTTGGCGGGCGCTGGCCTCGGTGAAGCAGATCATGTCGATGACGACATCCGCCCCAACCGCCCGAATCCTGGGGCCAAATTCATGGCGTTGTTCATCGGCCTCGCGGTCCATCTGGATCATCTGAACCGATTGCCAGGCCGGATGATCTTGATAGGGACTGCGTTGTCCCCGACTGACGACGGTCACGTCATGGCCCAGCGCCACCAGGCGGGGCACCATGTAGGTGCCGACATGTCCGGTTCCACCAATAACGACGACTTTCATGCTATGTCTCCTGTAAGGATGCTCCTGTTGATTGCCCCATATCGAGATCCCAAAAATGAATTGGTTCAGGGACTCGGTGCCGCGCAGTCCGGCAGGTTAGCGACATCACGCGGCCAGTCATCGGTGTAGAAATCCAGATATTCGGTGACGTGGGCCTGCCAGTAATCGTCGCTGTGATCGCCCACCGGATGAATGAGATAGGCGTGTGGGATATTGCGTGAACTCAAGCGACTGCTCAAGAGTTCCTGACTGCGCCCGGCAGGGTCACTGGCCGCATTGTCCAGGTACATCGCCAGTTGTCCGTCCTCGATGAACGATGCGTTGAGCGCCAGATCAAGCGGATTAAACGCAGGTGGAATCGTATCCTCGGGGAAGACGGCACTATGCGCCCCAGCACGTCCGAACAGGTCCGGGTGACGCATGGCGATGCTAAAGGCCCAGAAGCCGCCGCGCGAAATGCCGCCAATCGCCCGGTACTCAGCGCGATTCCAGGTGCAGAAATCACGCTCGATGGCGGGCATGAGTTCGTCCAGAATGACCGTTTCATATGAGGGGTCGGGGGGGAAGGTGTCGCGGTTGGCGATGCTACCAGTAAAGGGTATCACGATAATCATCGGTGCCACCGCCCCTAAGCGAATCCCCTGATCGAGCGCTTCATCAATGCCGATGCTGTCCCACTGGAGTTCGGTAGTGGCCTGTCCATGCAACAGAATCGCATACGGGTAACGCTTTTGAGTTTCCAGATAACACGGCGGGATATATACGCGGTAACGCAAGTTTTCCCCGGCAACCGGGCTGCGAAATTCATCAAACGCCAGCATGGTACCGCCATCGGCTTCACACGGGAATGGGGTGGGCGTCGCAGTGAAATCGGGCGTCAGCGTTGGTAGCGGCGTCCGCGTGGCAATCGGTGTCGCCGTCGGCACGGGCGTCTCTGTCGGCGGCGGTGTCACGATAATGATCTGAGCAGTTGGTGCCGGGGCCAGCGGTTCGCAGGCGACGAGCAACAACAGGGTCAGCAACAGGATGGCGGCAACGAGTGGTCTCTTCATAACGATGAATTATAGCGTTTTATGAGCGGGCGGCAATGCTTTACCGGAAGGGTGTCGGGTCGCTGCCGAGTAATGCATCCCGCGCGGCATCGCTGGTGGGGTCTAATGTCAGGACGATTCCCGGCGTATCGGTAATCGTGGCATTGGCCGTATTGCTGACAACCAGCGCGATAATGATGACGAGCACCGTCAGCAAACCACAGCCGATTAGCCCACCAATGGCGGCACTCAGCCACAGATTCTGCGGGCGTTTGCGCCGACTCTTGGCAGCAGGTGGCGGGGCCGACCGGCTGCGCGGTGGCGTTTGAGGTTGCCGGTAGGGTTGGGGCATTGAGGTGCCAGTCTGGGCCGGTGGTTGGGGAATCGCCGCTGGCGGTTGCCGAACCGGAACCGGTCGAGTAGGGCGGGCCATGCCGGGCTGAGTGTCGTTTACGCTGCTGGCCTGGGGGTTGACCGCGCTGCTCAGTGCCTCGGCCAATAAAACCGCACTGCGGTAGCGATCATCCACCTTTTTGTTCATGGCGCGTTCGATCACCTTTTCCACGCGCAAGGGCACATTACGGTTGACGCTACGGGCCGAGGGTGTGGGCGCGGTAACTTGCAACACGGCGATGCCATAGGGTGTATCCGCCTGAAACGGACGCTGACCGGTACACATTTCGAACAGCATCACACCCAGCGCGTAGACATCGCTGCGGCTATCCAATGGCTTGCCCTGCGCTTGTTCGGGACTCATGTAGGCCGGGGTGCCGACAACATTGTGGGTGGTGATGTTGATGCCACCCTGATTCTCGCCGAGTACGCGGGCAATGCCAAAATCAGTCAGATAGGAATCGCCGTTTTCATCCATGAGGATATTGCTGGGCTTCAGATCGCGATGTAAGACCTGCTTGGTATGGGCATAATCCAGCGCCGGGGCGATCTGCTCAATGATTTTGAGCACCAACTCAATTTCCAGCGGCCCGTTCGTCAGCAGGCTATCCACCGAACCGGCGGGCATATAGCGCATGACGATATAGGGCTGGCCGTCATGTTCGCCAAAATCATGAACCGGCACGATATTGCGGTGCTCAAGCTGGGCAACAATCTCGACTTCACGGTGAAAGCGTTGTAAATAGGTGTCATCTTGCAGGAATTGACGCGGCAACACCTTGAGCGCGACGACCCGTTTCATGGACACCTGCTGGGCGCGGTAGACGGTCGCCATGCCACCCTGACCGATCGTTTCGAGAATCTCGTAACCGCCGATGCGTCTCCCGGTCAGGTTTTCGGACTGCATTCCATCCGTCATACTGTGCTACGCCCTTGTTTGGCTAATCCCAAACCTATTATACACAGCCTTGACCGCAGCAGCCGAAACGATGTCAGCGCGTAGCCTAAACAACAGGTAAGCGTGTGCCGCACCGCGTTCCGTGAGGGCGTATGGGTCGTTTTTTCGGGCCAGAAGCGGCTACCGGTAGCGCCGACCATTAAAGCGATGGCCGATCAGCGATAAAATGATGACCAGGCCATAGAAAAATTGCGTGTAAAATCCGGTCAATCCGGCGGCAATCACGCCGGTTTCGATAATTGACACAATGGTTGCACCGAGTGCACCCCCAACAACCGTGCCTACACCGCCCCAGGCCGGTGTGCCACCGACAAAGATGCCTGCCAGACCCGGCAACAGGAAACCATCACCAGTCGTCGGCCACCAGACAAAATTAATCAGGACCGAAAATACGCCAGCGAGGGCCGCACCCAGCCCGACAAACATAAAGAGCGTCACCCGCACTCGTTTTACATTGATGCCCATTTCGGCAGAACTGTCCGGGTTATCGCCAATGCAATGGACACGGGAACCAAAAATGTGGCGATTATAGAGGAACCAGCCAAAAATCACGAAGGCAATCGCCCAGTACATCTGATTCGGAATCACGTCAATGACCCGACCAGCAAAAAGCTGATGAAAAAATGTGTTACGCAGGTCGGGAATCGCTAAGGAAAAGCCCTGCGCACCAATATTGATGAGGCCCCGCAACAAAAAGTTCATGCCCAGCGTCGCCACCAGTGATGATAGATTGGCATAGACCACGAGCGCGCCGTTAATAATCCCTAGAATCAGACCCGTGATTATGGCCGCACCCAGCGCCGCAAACGGGTTCCAGCCGGCCTCAAACGCCAGGGCGAACATCCAGGCGGCAAAACCCATCGTCGAGGGGAACGCCAGATCAATTTCACCTCCAGTGACGATGAAAACCAGCGGAACGGACAGGAAAATGGCTACTGGCAGCGTGGTAAAAATCGAGCGATAAGTTAAGGGGTTCGTAAAGACATCAGGATTAGCAAAGACAAAAATAACAAGCATGAAGATGAGAATTGCCACCGCGCTTAAGGCACGACGATTGTCGTAAATAAAAACGCGCAACGGATGTTGTTTGATCGATTCGCGGGTGATTTCTTCTGAAGCGGGCGCTGCGATATTGGTTTCCATATTAATTTACTGCTCCAAATAAACTCGAGGTCTAATCGCCACTGGCCGGGCTATGTAGGCCAACCGATTCATCGGCAACATGGCCGGTACGTGCGATTGACTGCATGTCGCGAATCAGGTCTTCAGCCGATTGAATATCGGTTTTATTGGCCTCGGCGACGACCCGACCTCGATCCAGGATGATAAAGCGGTCGGCAATATCATACACGTGATAGATGTTATGGCCGATAAATATGATTGATCGTCCCTGAGCGCGTACAGCCTCGACAAAGCTGAAGACTTTTTGCGTTTCCATAAGCGATAGGGCGGTGGTTGGTTCATCGAGAATAATCAAATCGGCATCATAATACAGCGCCCGCGCGATGGCGACGCCCTGCCGTTCACCACCCGAAAGCGTGGCGACAATTGAGCTGGGGTCAAAGGCTTTTGACGTAAAGCCAATATCGCGCATGAGACGTTCAGCCTCCGCAAACTGCTTCTTCATGTCGATAAACCCCAGTGAATTGCGGATTTCTCGACCCATAAAAATATTGCGCACAATCGTTTGTTGAACAACCAGCGCCCGGTCCTGGTAGACTGTTTCGATGCCATTATCACGCGACTTGGCGGAATTCCAGCCGTTAACGGGCTTACCATGTACCAGGATCTCACCGGCATCGGGGGCATGGACACCAGAGAGGATTTTAATCAACGTTGACTTGCCAGCGCCGTTGTCACCTATTAGCCCAACAACCTCACCGGAATCAACGTAAAAACTGACATCATCAACGGCGTTGACGCTACCAAACGATTTCGTCACCCCGCGCAACTCGACCAGATGCTGTGCCATCATTCGCCTGCTTTCGTTTGATTGCGCGACAGAGCCTGCGGGATTAGGCACAGGCCCTGTCATCATCAATTCCGGTTGGTTTAACGCAGGCCCGCCCGCGCTAATTCGGCCACGCTCTGATAATTGCTGGTGTCAACAAACCCGGCCCCGGTATCAACGCTCATGGGTCCGGTCCCCAGTACTGCCGTTTGACACAGGCTTTGGATCGGGATATACCCTTGCAGGAATGGTTGCTGGTCAGAAGTCAGGTGGAGCCAGCCATCATCGAAGCCCTCCATAATCAGCGGACTGGTATCGAAGCCGATATTGAAGACCTCGCCCGGCGCTTTACCCGCCGCTTCCATGAAGGTTGGTCCATTGCCCAGCATCTGACCGCCACCATAGCCGATCATCTTCACTTCAGGGTTATCCAGCAAGGCTGCTGTGATGCTCGGTATCGCCAGGTTGGGGTCGGAAGCCCATTCGGATGTACCTTCGATCTTGACGACGATAATTTCATTTTCTTCCATAACTTCGACTACCGCCAGCTCACGCAGGGCACGATTGGCCTGGCTGAATGGCCCTTGTACGATGACGGTATCTCCAGCTTGCAAGCCAAATTGACGAATTGCCTCTTCGCCGAGCGCCCGCCCCTGCGAAGCCAGATTTGCGCCTACATAACCACCACCAAAGGCAGCCCGCACTTCGGGAACGTCAACATTCTGGTACATCATCAGAATACCCGCTTCGGACGCTTCCTCGGCCAGTGGGAAAATTGCATCATCGCCCGGATGACCCATCATCGCAATGCCGTCCGGTTGCGAGGCTACCGCTTCGCGCAGTTGCTGAATCATGCGCTCAGAATCCCACCCGGAGAAGATGTAATCGACATCCGCGCCAAAATCCGCCGCCGCTTGTTGGGCACCGCGCAGCACGATGGAGGCAAAGGCATCGCCCTCGGCACCGCCCACGAAGAACCGAATCTTGACATCCGAACACCAATTTTCACCAAGTGGCATTTCCTGGGCCGCTACCGGCAGCGCCAACGGCAACACCATTAGAAAAATAAGCGTGACCATTAGACTTTTAAGCGCAATGTTGCGTGACATATGTTTTCTCTCCAGAACTCATTTGCAAAACAATGTTGTTTGATATTCTATCTACCCGTCAATCTGTGCTGTGGCATGACCTCCTGAATTTCTGCCTGAACTACGCGACCAAAAATAACAAATTTGGTTGCCCACAACAAATTTACGTGATCTGATTTTCTGACTGCAATTTCGTGTTGAGCGACACGCTGGCTATTGTAGCGCCTGCAAACATTGTGTACAACTATTGGACAAAACGTCCAGCTTATGTCAGCATTCACAGATCGATTCGTTATGATCTGAACGCGGCTTGCGGCGAAAAAGGATTGAACCATGACGGACTATATCATTGTCGGGGGCGGGAGCGCCGGGTGCGTATTGGCGCAGCGGCTGACGGCGGACGATGATGTATCGGTGCTGTTGCTTGAAGTCGGGGGGCCAGCCCATCAGCCTGATCTCCGCATTCCGGCCCGCTGGTTTGATCTGCTGGGAACCGATGTTGATTGGCATTATTTTTCGGAACCGCAAGCACATGCCACCAACCGGTCGCTCGTCTGGAATCGGGGCCGCGCGCTCGGTGGTTCGAGTTCGATCAATGCTCTGCTCTACATTCGGGGGCACCGCCGCGATTATGACGATTGGGCCGCATTGGGCAATGATGGCTGGGGCTATGAGCAGGTATTACCCTATTTCATCAAGTCTGAAACCCAGGCGCGGGGCGCGTCCGCCTATCATGGTGATGCCGGTCCCATTTATGTGAGTGATCATGATTTCATCCATCCCATTTCTGAGGTGTTTGTCAAAGCGGGTCAAGCATATGGTCTGCCCTTTAACGAGGATTTCAACGGCAGCGAACAGGCGGGGGTGGGCTGGTATCAAGCGACACAGCGGAATGGTGAGCGGCACAGCGCCTTCAAAGGCTATCTTGAGCCAGCGTTGGGTCGCGCCAATCTGACGGTACAGACTTATGCCCAGGCGACCCGCATCCTGTTTAATGGCAAACGGGCTGTCGGCGTTGAATACATTCACGACAACCGTGTCAAACAGGCCTACGCCGAGCGGGAAGTTATCCTGTGTGGGGGCGTGATTAACTCACCGCAATTGCTACTTGGCTCTGGGATTGGCGCTGCCGGGCAACTGGAGGCCTTTGGGATTCCGGTCGTCGTGGACTTGCCGGGTGTGGGCGAGAATTTGCAGGATCATCCCAAAGTCGATCTGCACTTTACCAGTAATCCCCCAACCCGCCAGGATTTCTCGCGCAGCGGGGAGGCCTATGCGGCTTATCTGCGAGACCGGGCTGGTCTATTGAGTGTGATACGGTCGCAGGTGGGAGCGTTTGTGCAGACGCGGGCGGGGCTGGAAATGCCCGATGTGCAGCTTTATGCTGCCGTTGCTGACGTCGAAGCCGGCTTCGACTTTGCCATCGTCGCCAGTTTGCTGCGCCCCAAAACGAGCGGACGCGTGACGTTGCGCTCGCGTGACCCCTTGATTCCACCTGCGATCCAGCCCAATTTTCTGGCCGATGACGATGATGTACGCACGTTACGTGACAGCGTGCAACTCATTCGTGGTCTGGTGCAAACCCGTGCGTTTACTGGCTTTCTCGGTGCTGAAATTAACCCTGGTGTCGACTGCCAATCGAATGCGGAAATCGCTACGTGGGTTCGCCACGCGGTCGAATCGACCTGGCACGCTTCCAGCACTTGCAAAATGGGTATTGATCCGCTGGCGGTCGTCAACCCGGCGTTGCAGGTCTATGGTGTTGACAACCTGCGGGTGGTGGATGCCGCCATCATGCCAACGACGATCGGCGGTAACACCCACGCAGCAGTCATCATGATTGCCGAGAAAGCTGCTGATTTGATTCGTGATGTTTAGCGTTCCTGATAGACCTCGTTGGGATCAACATCTTTGTCAAAATAATCGCGGGCGATAACATGGGCAATCCATTCGGCGATGACTTCATAGCCACGATTACCGGTGTCCTCGGTGGCGAGGGCTGGGTCGCCAATGTGACCATAGGGCGTATGCGCCTGATAGCTGCGGGTTGCGTAAAAAATGCCGCCGCCGGTTTTGATGTGTTCCTTGCCCTGAATTTTGCGCATAGCTTCCGGCGGTACATGATGCTTCTGCGACCGGTCCAGGTGAACGAGTTCCGGGTGCGTGACCAGGATGCGGGCAGTTTCGCCCTCGCCACCGTGCCCTTCCTGTTGTTTGGACGTCTGAATCGTGTGATAAATCTTGCTGAGCGGAGTCAACCAGTTGAGCACCATGACCTGTGCATCGGGCGTCGCATCGACCACTTCCTGGGCCGCTACCATCATGCTGGGTAAATTGCCATCGTGCCCGTGAACGAAGGCGAACTTGCGAAATCCGCTTTCGTACAGGCTCAAACAAATCTCTTTGGTCAGGTTAATCAGGGTCATGGGGCTGATCGAGATGGTGCCGGGGAAGCCCAGATGGAAACTGGAGGTGCCGACCGGTATGACCGGCCCAATCAGCGTCGGGCAACCCAACGCGTTGAGTTTGAGCAAAGCACGACGGCAATTTTCACGGGCCTCATACGTGTCGGTACCCAGTGGCAGGTGCCCGCCATGCGCTTCGGTTGCGCCAAAGGGTAACATCAGCACATCAGACGTTTTCAGGAAGGCGGCCACTTCATCGCTGGTCATCTCCGGTAAGGTTGCCGGTCCTTTTTGTACATACAGCGGTTCATCACCCATTATCTGCATCTCCTGTGTCGCCCCAATTCCGTAAGCGAGTTGACTATAACGCACATTTCCAGCACAATGTATATACATTTTGTACAATTCTTGGATACTTTGTCTATGTGCGGAATGGGCGATTTTTGTCAAAATAGGGTCCTCACTTATTAAGTTTCGGTCAGTGTGATGCAAAATCTGGATGAACTGAAACAGATCGCGGTGGGCATCAGCAAATTGCTGGGGCCGCAGTGTGAGGTCGTCATCCACGACTTTACCGATTTAGAGCGTTCGATTGTGCATATCGAAGGCAATCTCACCGGACGGGCCGTTGGCGGTGCCGCGACCGACTTCATTTTGTCCTGTGTGCGTAATGCCGACACGGACTCGGATGTGTACAATTATCAGACGCAACTGCCCAACGGTCATATCCTGAAATCATGCACCTTGTTTTTAACCAATGATGCTGGTGATGTGACCGGGGCGTTCTGCATCAATCTCGACATCACCGCCTTTTATGCCATTCAGCGCTTTATCGACGATTTTGTATCAACGGATGATGCCGACATCTCCGAGACATTTTCCGATGACATTCAGAGCACCATTCATTCCGTTTTCCTGGAAACGGTCAATGAAAAAGGTTACGAAATGCCGGTGCTGACCCGTCAGGAAAAAGTGGACCTCATCGCTCGGTTGGACGAAAAGGGCGTTTTTCAGGTGAAGAAGGCCGTGCCCATTCTGGCCGATGAACTGCGGGTTAGCCGGTCGACACTCTATAATTATTTGAGCGAGATCAAAAACAATCGCCACAATCATGACGAGTAGGATTTTTTATGTCGAAACCTGAAGTGATTTTGACGGACCAGGCACCCGTACCCAGCAGCGGTTACAGTCAGGCGTTGCAGATCGGCAATCTGCTGGTGACATCGGGGTATCTGGGGACGCACCCGGATGGCTCTGGCGTCGTAACGGGTGGCTTCGAGGCCGAAGTGCGGCAGGCGCTGAACAATATTAAGGCCGTGATCGAAGCGGCGGATGCGACGCTGGCGAACGTGGTGCGGGTTAACGTGTCCCTGACCGATGTTGAGCGTTTTGCGGACATGGACGCCATTTACCGCGAGTATTTCACCGAACCGTATCCAACGCGCAATACCATCGGTGTCGCGCAGTTATGGGGCGGCGCTCAGGTGGGGTTTGATGTATGGGCGATTGTGCCGGACGAAAATTAGACGTTATGATGATGTCGATTCTTGAGCATTTTGACCCGGCAGCGCCGGTACAACTAACGCAAGAACTCATCCGCATTCCGTCGTTTTTATGGCATGAGTCGGAGGTTGGTTACTGGATTGCCGACTGGCTGCAGGCGCGCGATTTTGCGGTGGAAGTGCAGGCCGTCCCCCTGGCGAACGGCGGTGTCACCCATCAGGCGATTGGCACCCTGCGCGGTGATGGCACGGGACCGAGCCTGATGCTGTGTGGGCATACCGATACGAGTGATTGGAACGGCGATGTTTTTCGCCGGGATGAGTGGACCCACGACCCCTTTGCTGCCAACATTGCTGATGGCAAAATTTATGGCCTGGGCGCGATCAACATGAAAGCCGGTGTCGCGGCGATTATGACTGCGGCGGATGTGGTGCGACGATCTGGCCGCCTGCTCAAGGGTGATCTGATTGTGGCCTGTGTGGTAGGTGAAACTGGCGGCGGCGTGGGCGCGTTACACTTGATTGACAGCGGCTTGCGCCCGGATTACTGCATCGTGACCGAGGCGAGCAACCTGGATGTGGGCGTGATTTCGGTGGGTTATGTGCAGGGCAAAGTGCGCGTTGTCGGCGAATTTAAACATCGGGTACCTTACATTAATCCGATTGAGAAGGTCACGAGAGTGATTGACGCCTTTGGGCCGAGTTATGAGCCGCTGCCAGCGGTGACTCAAGGTGGCTGGCTGCGCTACGAACCCCACCCGCTGATTCCCGGTTTTCCAGCGATGGCGGTTCGCAACATCGAACATTATCAAAACGTCACGACGCTCACCTTCGACCTGCGGATTATTCCTGGCATGACCGAGCAAAGCGTGCGCGACGATATGACCAGCCTACTCGATAGTATTCAAGCGGGAGACCCCGATTTTCGCTATGAACTCGTCGTTCCGCAGAGTGATTATCAGCCCAACATGCCAGCCAGACCCGCGACGCCGACGGATTCACCGCTGGTCACGGCGCTGGTTGACTCTCACCGGCAAGTCACGGGAACTGCGCCAGATGTGGGGGCCGGTCATCGCATCGGTGCGACGGCGGATACCTGCCATTTCAAGGGCGTTGGCATTGAATGTGTGGAATATGGTCCGGGCTTTATCCCCATCTGGCCGATGGTTGATGAGTGTATTGAGATTGAACAGATCGTAACCGCAACGCAGGCTCTGGCGCTGACTGCCGGGGCGCTTTGTACTTCAACAGGATAAGAAAAATGTCTAACTTCGATGTGCCAGCCGATGTTGTGATGGATATTTATGAGCGGATTCTGCGCATTCGCCGTTTTGAAGAAGAGGTCGGCAGGCTGTTTAAACAGGGGCAGTTACCGGGCTTTGTACATTTATACATCGGCGAGGAAGCCATTGGGGCCGGGGTGTGTGCGGCGTTGCGCGATGCTGATTACATCGTCAGCACGCATCGCGGACACGGCCATGTGATTGCCAAAGGCGGCGATCTGAACCGTATCATGGCCGAACTGTTCGGTAAAGCAACCGGCTACTGCAAGGGCAAAGGCGGCAGTATGCATATCGCTGACTTCCAGATTGGGATGCTGGGCGCTTGCGGTACGGTGGGCGGCGGGCTGCCGATTGCGGTGGGTGCCGGATTAAGCGCCAAATATCGCAAGTCGGACCAGGTGTCGGTGTGTTTTTTTGGTGATGGGGCCGCCAATGAAGGCAGCTTTCACGAAGCCTTGAATCTGGCCTCGACTCTCAATTTACCGGTCATCTTTATGTGCGAGAACAATCAGTATGGCGAATTCACGCCGTCAATCCATGCGATGAACATCACCGATATTGCGGACCGGGCGGCGGGTTATGGCATCCCCGGCGTGATTGCCGATGGCACCAACGCGCTGGAGATGTACACCGTCACTGCCGAGGCCGTGCAACGGGCACGCGCTGGCGGCGGCCCCACGTTGATCGAAGCCAAGACGCATCGGCGCGGCGGTCATGCCGAAGGTGAAGAAGCCTTTCTGGCGGGACAGGTGTATCGACTGCCGGAAGAAGTGGCGGCGGCGCAGCAGAAAGACCCGCTGACGATCTTGCATACTTATGTGATCGAAAACGGCGTGGCGGCGGCTAGCGACCTGGAAACGCTGGATGATGACACCACGCAGGCGGTCACAGCGGCGGTTGACTATGCCCGTAACAGCCCACTGCCTGATGTTGAAGCGCTGTATGAGGATACCTGGGTTTAACCATGTCGGGCATTAGTGAAGCGACTATCGAAGCCTATTACGAGTCGTTGCGCCCGTTCTGGCATTCGGTCATGCCGGTTGCGCAATTGGCCGGGCAGCCCATCGCAGCGGCAGAGTTACTCGGTCAGCCGGTGGTGGTTACGCGCCTGAACGGTGAGCTGGTCGCTATGGCCGATGTCTGTCGTCATTTTCAGGCTCAGCTTTCATTGGGCGAAATTCGCCAAATCGCGGGGCATGGCGAGTGCTTGATGTGTCCCTATCACGGGTGGAGTTATGCGGCGACTGGACAGTGTGTCGCTATTCCGCAGCTTGAGCCGGACCGCGTGATCCCGGAATCGGCGCGAGTTGATCGCTATCTCGTTCAGGAAAAGTACGGTCTGATCTGGGTGTGTCTGGCGGAAACGGCCCGCTACCCGTTACCGCATCTGCCCGATCTTGATAATGCGGCGTTTTTGCCGGGACCGCTGCGCTGCTATCCGGCCTGGACCGCGTCAGCCCCACGCGTGATTATGGCGGCCCTCGATGATACGCATGGAGCCTGGGTCCATGAAGGGCTGGTTGGTGAGCGCGATCATCCTGAACCACCGGATCATACGGTGCGACGTGAAGGCAGCCACCTGATTGTAAACTTCACCATGCTACAACCCGATAACCCGACCATCGCCGAAGAACAGGCCAACGAAGCCCTGCGCGAAGTCACCATTACGACCACTGTAGGCATACCCAATACAATTCACTTCAATATTCGCGCGCTGGATAGCCAGCATGTCACGCTTATCTGGCAGGCGGTGTGCCCGGTGCGCCATAATCAGACACTCACGTTCTGGGGGTCGGCCCGCAATTATGACCTGGACCAACCGGCGCATAATGCAGCCTTCGAGCAGTTGCAGGATACCTTGCGCGAACAAGACCGGCGCGTGGTCGAAAGCCAACGACCCTGGTTGTTGCCGCCGTTTTGGACCAAGACCGAGTTACCCACCCGCCCGGCGGATTTGCCGTTGGTCGAATACCAAAAATGGTTAGAAGAACTGGGTATCGTTATCCAGATTTAAACAGAGGAGCAGGTTAAGCGTGCCAAGAAAAACATATATAGCCGCCATTCGGGAAGCGCTGCGTGAGGAAATGCAGCGCGATGAAATGGTGATGCTGATGGGCGAGGACGTGCGCCTGGGGGTGTTTGCCGGGACCCGCCATTTACATGAAGAATTCGGCGATGAACGCGTGATCGACACCCCGATTTCGGAACTCGCAGTCGCTGGCGCGGGGGTTGGCGCGGCGGCAACCGGATTGCGACCCGTAGTGGATTTGATGTTCGGAACATTTTTGTACCTCGCGTTCGACCAGATTGCCAATCAAGCTGGAGCCATGCGCTACATGTTCGGCGGGCAGGCGACGGTGCCGGTCGTCTTTATGACTCAGAACGGTGCGGGCAGCAGCGCCGGTCATCATCACAGCCAATCGGTCCACCAGTTTTTTATGAATATGCCGCTGGTCAAAGTCGTCTTGCCCAGTACGCCCTACGATGTGAAGGGCTTATTGAAGGCCGCCATCCGCGATGATAACCCGGTCGTTTTCCTCAATTCGCTGGCGTTGGGCGGCAAACGCGGCGAGGTCCCGGACGAGGAATATACCCTGCCGCTGGGAGTCGCCGACATCAAGCGGGCGGGCGACGCCGTGACGATCTGTACCGCCGGCGCGATGGTCTACCCGTCGTTAGCGGCTGCCGATACGCTGGCCGCCGATGGCATCGAATGTGAGGTGATTGACCTGCGCACGCTCAAACCCTGGGACGAAGATTGTGTGCTGGAGAGTGTCAAAACGACTGGACGGTTCGTCGCGGTGGATGAATGTTACCCGACCTGTAGTGCCGCCAGTGAATGGGCCGCCACCGTCGCCGAAAAAGGCTTCAGCGATCTGAAAGCCCCGGTGCAGCGCATCACCAACCAGCCGGTGCCGATGCCGTTTAGTCCCACCCTGGAAAAGGCTGTCATTCCTACCGCTGATGATGTGGTCGCCGCCGTTCGGCGCACCTTAGCCTGAAGGAGGCGAACCAGAGATGGAGCTTGTACCCGTACATATGCCCAAATTTGGGATGACGATGGAAGCCGGAACCATTATCGAATGGCTGGCGGCTGAGGGCGACAGCGTTACCGAAGGTGATGCGCTGGTCGTCATCGAAACCGAGAAGGTCGAAACGGAACTGGAAGCCCCGGCCAGTGGCACCATCGTCGAAATCAGCCACGCGGCAGAGGCAGAGGTGCCGGTGGGCGAAATTATTGCCTATATCGAAAAAGGATAAGGTTCGATGGGACGATTATCGGGCAAAACCGCAATTGTCACCGGCGCGGCCCGTGGTATTGGGCGGGCAATCGCGCTGCGCTATGCCGCTGAGGGTGCTAACGTCGCGCTCTGTGATGTGAATCTGGATGGGGTTGAGGCCACTGCTGCTGAAGCGCGTGAACTGGGTGGTGGTGCATCGGCGGCGCAAACCGATGTGACATCGCGTGAACAGCTTCTGGCCCTGGTTGATGGCGCTATCGCGGAGTTCGGCGCAGTAGATGTGCTGGTCAATAATGCCGGTATCTTCTTTAACGCCTCAATTCACGAAATGACCGACGATGAGTGGGACCGCATGATGGATGTCAATCTGAAAAGCGTTTTTGTGCTCTCACAAATCGTGATTCGGCACTGGCTGGACCAGGACATCCAGGGTGCGATTGTCAATCTGGCGTCCATCAGTTCCGCCATTGCCTTTACCAATTCATCCGCCTACTGCACGGCCAAAGCCGGTGTCGCTTCGTTCACCCGCTGCGTCGCGCTGGAATATGGACCGCTTGGCATTCGCGCCAATTCAATGGCACCCGGCGTGATTGATACCGGTATGCCCAACGCCGATCAAGCGTCGGAATGGGTCAACACGCGCATCCCGGTGCGGAAACTGGGCCAGCCGGAAGATGTCGCGGATCTGGCGCTGTTCCTGGCCTCCGACGAATCGCGCTATATCACGGGTGACATGATCTTTGTCGATGGCGGCTGGATGCTGGAATAATGTCGATGACGGGACAGGTCGTTATTGTAACCGGCGGTGGGTCGGGAATCGGCAAGGCCAGTTGTGTCGCCTTTGCTGCGACGGGGGCCAGCGTGGTTGTCGCCAATCGAACGGTTACCAAAGCGGAAGCGGTCGCAGCACTGGTCGCTGACGCCGGGGGCCAGGCGCTACCGGTCCAGGTGGATGTGAGTAACAGCGCTGATGTGCAACGGATGATCGCCACGACGATTGAGCGCTATGGGCGAATTGATGTGCTGTTCAATAACGCCGGGATCAGTCCATCCGGTAGCATTACCGACATCACTGAATCAGAGTGGGACGAGTGCCTCAACATCGACCTGAAAAGCATCTTCCTGGCGGCAAAATATGCCATTCCGCACATGCAGCAGCAAGGCGGCGGCGTGATCCTGAACACGGCTGGGACGTTTGGCATTCGGGCGGCCAGCAATAAAGCGGCCTACTCAACGGCCAAAGCGGGGGCGATTAACCTGACGCGGGCGATTGCGCTCGATTATGCCCGCGACAACATCCGTTGTAATGCACTGTGTCCGGGGTTTGTGGCTACGCCCCTAACCGCCGGGATGACATTGGCAGAACGGGATGAGTTTCTCGATCAGAAGCAACCGCTGCGGGGTGTTATCGCGCCGGAAGAAGTCGCGCAGATGGCCGTCTATCTCGCCTCGGACGCTGCCAAAATGATTACCGGGCAGGCCATCGTCATTGATGGCGGGCAGCAAGCCGGGTTGTTCGTCTGATGGCCGGGCAGATTATCGGGGCGGACTGGGCCTATCTCGACGGCGACTTTCAGCCGGATGCCGGTGTTTATGTCGAGGCGGAGCGGGTTGTCGCCACCGGCACGTTCGTCGAACTGCAACATCAATTCCCCGATGCGGAGATTATTGGCGGTTCAGGCTACCTCATGCTGCCGGGTTTGATCAACAGTCACGATCATGGTCGGGCGTTGGGGACGGTCTCGCTGGGCGCGCCGGATAGCTTTCTGGAAGTGTGGCTGACTTACCTGGGGACGATCCCGCGCCTGCCACCCCGACTGGCCGCGACTTACGAAGGGTTGCAACTGATTAAGTCGGGTGTGACGGCTACTGCTCACAGCCATAACCCGGCCTCATTTGAGGTGATGTTTGCCGAAGTGCCCGAAACGTTGCAGGGCTACCGGGATGCCGGGGTGCGGGTGGCAATGCATCCGCCGTTTATGGATCAAAATCGGTTGATTTATGCGGAGCGTGATAAATTTCTGGCAAGTTTGCCTCAAGACCTGTTAGATGCAGCGCAATTGGCACTGAAGCCAGCGGCCTCGTTTACGGTTGACGATTACTTCCGCGAACTGGATGCATTGCACGCCGCGAGTCACGATGTTGACGATCATTGGGTGCATATTCAGGTCAGCCCGGTCGGCGGCCAGTGGGCCAGCGATGACTTTACGTTGCGCTGTGTCGAATGGGCGCAAAATCATCAAACCCGGATGCAAATGCATATGCTTGAGACGCGCTACCAGCGAGATTATGCCTTCCGGCAATGGAATCGAGGGATGATCGAGCACCTGGATATGATCGGCGCACTGGGTAACTGGCTGACGCTGGCTCATATGGTCTGGGTTGAGGATACTGACGCAGCATTGCTGGCCGAACGCGGGGTGAGTGTCGCCCATAATGCCAGCAGTAACCTGCGTTTACGCAGCGGCATCGCTCCCATCGCGGCGTTGCAACAGGCAGGTGTCCGGGTGGGCATCGGCCTGGATGGTCATGGATTAGATGATGACCAGGATTTTCTACGGGAAATGCGGCTGGCGTTTACGCTGGCGAATCAGCCCGGCATGTTCTCACCGGATGTGACGCCACTCGAAATTTACGCAATGGCGACGCGCAACGGCGCGGCCATGACGTTTGGCGATGATGTGCCATTGGGGGCCTTAGCAGTGGGCAAGCTGGCGGATCTGGTATTGCTGGATTGGACGGCGGGAAAGGGCGATTGGTGTCCCCCGCATTTTCCAGTCGCGACGCACTTACCCGAATTCTGCTTACGCCGGGCCACGCGCCAACATGTGCGGGATGTCATGGTGCATGGGGACTGGATGGTGCGAAATGGTCAGCATACCCAGCTTGACGAAGCCGAAATCAACCGGGCGGTGCAACAGGCCTTCGCCGCTCAACAACCGCCGGAACCCAGCGCTTTTGACGCCTATGTCCGGCAACATTACGCGGGATGGGATGAGGCCTAGCCAATATCGCATGGATAGTTTGTCCAAATCTTGTGCAAAATGTATAAGAAATTGGGTAAACTCACGCGTTACAATATCTTACTATGCCGGGAGTCGATAGTCTTCTGTCTACAGTTCATCGTCAACGGGCGGAAAACTTACTCAGCGAACGGCACCCGCAGCTTGCATAGTCCCGACTAGAGATCGGGGATAACGACCCGTGACTGGTATATCTTTTTCGTTAGTTACAGGAGGCAATATGGTTAAGCGATACGTTTTTATCGTCCTGATGCTGGTTTTGGCACTGGCAACCGGTCTGGTTGCAGCCCAGGATGCTGAACCGCAGTTTGGGGGCACGCTGGTCGTGGCTGCCGAGTCGATGGGTGATTCATTGGACATCGCGTTCTGGCATGGCTTTGGTGGCCTGCACGTGATTGACTCGATTGGTGAAGGGCTGGTGCGGGCCGACTTCGAAACCGGCGAGGCGCTGCCGGGGCTGGCCGAAAGCTGGGAAATCTCGGATGATGGCCTGGTGTATACCTTCAATATCCGGGAAGGCATGGTCTTTCACGATGGTGAACCTATTACTGCCGAGGCGATTGTCCGCAGTATGAGCCGTCCGCTCAACCCCGATGATCCCAGCTTCATCGAAGGCATGTACATGTACGGCAATCAGGGTGTGGATAACTGGGAATCAATCGAAGCCGTGGATGACCTCACCGTCCAACTCACCTTGAAAGCGCCGAATGCGACGCAATTACTGGTCTTCACGCGGCCCGACGGGTATATCGTCAGCCCCAAAGCGATGGACGAATTTGGTACGGAAGTCGGTTTGAACACGGCGATGGCGGGTCCCTTCAAGGTTGAACGGTTTGTGCCAGGTCAGGAAGCGGTACTGGTCGCCAACGAGGATTACTGGGCCGGGCGTCCCTATCTTGACCAGATCATTATTCGCTCCTTCCCCGATGAAGCCTCGATTCTGGCGGCGCTGGAAGCCGGTGAGATTGACCTGACGCTGTATGCGCCATTCACGTCGGTGCCCCGCATTTCAGGTGATGATGGCGACGGCATAGACATCGCGGTCGGTGCGCCGCTGGTGAATCTTTACATGGGCATTAACCCGACGACGGTTCCAGCACTGGCAAATCCAATGGTTCGCGCTGCCATCAACGTGGCGATTGACCGTGAAGCCATTATCGAAGCCGGGCTAAATGGATTAGCTGCACCCCCGGCCAGCATCCTGGCACCCAACGATCTCGGTTATGATCCAGCGGGCGAGGCTGCTAGCAGCTATGATCCTGATTTAGCCGCAAGTTTGCTGGCCGATTCGGGCGTCGAGATGCCGATTGCGCTGGAACTTTCCTTCGAGAATAATCGCTTCTGGCCGCAACTGGCGGAACTCATCGCGTTCGATCTGGAAGCCGTCGGCTTTGACGTGACGCTGGACCGCCTGGATGCCGGATCGTTCTTCGGCAAGATTGGCGAAGGCCAGCACCAACTGGCGATCAACCAGCGCTCCACCTTCCTGCCCGATCCCCACGACAAGGCGATTATTCTGCACAGCGTTATTTCGCCCAATGATGTTGGTCAACCGGCGGCCTATACGGATACCGCGCCAGAGGTTGACGCTTTGATTGATGCCGGCATTGCCGAGTTGGACCCGGCAGCAAGGGCTGAAATTTATGGCGATTTGCAATCACTGATTCTCGAAACGAATCAAATCGCGTTCCTGGGTTATCTGACACCACCCATTTTCATCAGTGAGAAGGTGAATGATGTCGATACGCAGGGTACGGCGGCAGGTCGGGTCGATTTCAGAAGCATCTGGCTCTCAGAATAAGGCTGTAGCAACGCTTATCCCTTTCTCCTTGCTGGAGATGGGGATAAGTTTATTTGCTGTAACCTGTGCTTATAGTAGGCAACCAGCATGAACGCTGTTGACAATCCCGTTGCGGACACCGGGTTCAAACCGCTCACAGCGCCGCGCCAATCGTTCTGGCAACAGGTGCTGCGTCTGTGGCGCAAGCACGATGTCGCCATTCTGGGCGGTCTGTTTTTTGGTGTGGTGGTCTGCATCAGCATGCTGGCTCCTGTGGTGGCACCCTATGATCCTGCGGCCCGCAACCTCAAAGCGCGGCTGGCGAGTCCCTCATTGGAACATCCATTCGGCACCGATGAAATCGGACGCGACGTGCTTAGCCGGGTGGTTTACGGGGGGCGGACGGTGTTGCTGGCCGGTTTTGCGGCGCTGGGCATGTCGTTTGCGGTGGGTCTGGTCATCGGGCTGATTGGCGGTTATTGGGGCAACCGCGTTGATAACTTGCTCATGCGCCTGATGGACATAATGCTCAGCTTTCCCTCGGTCTTATTGGCGATTCTGATCGTCACGTCGCTGGGAGTCGGTCAAACGAATGTCATCATCGCCATTGGTGTGGCCCAGATTCCGATCTTCGCCCGGTTGGTGCGGTCGATTGTGCTGGTACTGGTCAGCCAGGAATATGTGCTGGCGGCTCGGTCTCTGGGGGCGCACAACACTGACATCATCCGCTGGCACATCTTCCCTAACATGATCCCACCGATTCTGGTGCAATCGACGGCGATGCTGGCCGTGACAATTGCCACTTCCACTGCGCTCAATTTTCTGGGACTGGGTGTTGAAACCGGCGTGCCCGACTGGGGCATGATGGTCGCCGACGGGCAGAGTCTGATCTTTGATGCGCCGCATGTGCCGTTTTTCCCCGGCCTGATTCTGACGCTTACGGTGCTGAGCGTGAACCTCATCGGCGATGGCCTGCGCGATCACCTGGACCCGCGCTTGCGGCAAATCGGCTAGTCATGCTGATCTATTTTTTGCGACGATTGCTGTGGCTGCCTGTGGTCATCTGGGCCGTGACCAGTTTGACCTTTGTCGCGTTGCGCATTATCCCCGGCAGCGCCATCCAGTCCGCCCAGAGTCAGATCGTCGATCAACGGCAGATCGAACAGATCGAGGCACAATGGGGCCTGAACCAACCCCTGCACCAGCAATACCTCAACTTTATGGGCGATTTATTGCGGGGTAATCTGGGCTTATCGATGAGTTCGGGCGTCCCGATCAATCGGTTGTTGTTCGAGCGCATTCCGCCCACGATTGAGTTGACGATTTTCGCCATGCTGATGAGCACCCTGGTTGGTGTTGCCACCGGCGTGATCTCGGCGACGACGCGCAACCGTATCGTGGATGCCGTCGTGCGGACGCTTACGATTCTGGGGATGTCGATGCCTTATTTCTGGGTGGCGATTCTGCTCATTATCGTGTTCTCCGTCCAGTTGCGCTGGACGCCCACCAGTGGGCGTATCAATTCGCGCTTGGCTTACGAGACCATCACCAACTTTATGTTTATCGATCACGTCATCACGCTGAACTGGGCGGCGCTGGGCAGTTATCTGCGGCACCTCATCCTCCCGGCGACGGCGATTGGGATCACCTCAACCGGTTTCGTGGCACGGCTAACCCGATCGGCCATGCTTGAAGAAATTCATCTCGACTATGTACGGACGGCGCGGTCCAAAGGCCTGGAGGAACGGGTGGTGGTGTATGGACACGCGCTGCGCAACGCTATTCTCCCTGTCATCACGTTGCAGGGCTTGCAATTCGGGGCGCTGCTGGGGGGCGCGGTCATCACCGAGGCAATTTTCGCCTATCCAGGTATGGGCCGCCTCCTCCTCGAGGCGATTCTGGAACGCGATTACTCGGTGGTGCAGGCCGCCGTGATCGTCGTGGCGCTGGCCTATGTGCTGATGAACCTGCTGGTCGATATGCTGTATATTGTGGTCGATCCCCGCATCCGGGTACGTTGAGATTCTGACCTTTGTTACTGACAATAAGCACTCTGAGCGGAGAACAGTGGGTTTAAACCCACTGCCCGGCCTCAGCCCTGCGTAACTTCAGTTAATCAATCAGCTGCTGGCGGACAAATTTAGCAGCCACGCGAATATCCTTATCCTGGTCAGTAACCAATGGTCGCCAGGTATAGGTAGTACGGCCTGTTTCGGTATTTGGTAGTGGAAACGCTTCGATCCCCAGTCCCCCATCATAGCCAATGTCATCCAGCGCAGCGCGAATTGCGGACCAGTCCAGATGACCTTGACCGGGCAGCTTGCGGTTGCTGGCAACACTATGGAAATGACCAAGCTGTGGCCCGGCCTGACGGATTGCTGCCGCAATATCGTCCTCTTCCATGTTCATGTGATAGGTATCGAGATGGAGTTTGACCGCCGGATGGTCAACCATTTGCAAAAAAGCCAGCGCTTCCGTCACGGTGTTGAACATAAACGTCTCGAAGCGATTGATGACTTCCAGGCAGAGGGTCAAGCCGTTGTCAGCAGCCACGATGGCGATTTCTTGTAGCGCCGCTGCACACCGCTCACGGTAGGGTTGGTGGTTGTCGTCAGTCGGGAAGTAGAGCCAGGGGACATAGGGCAACCCACATAATATCGGGCTACCCAGCTTGCGCGTTGCCACCAGCGCCGCTTGAATGTATTCAATACCCGCTTTGCGAATAGCAGCATCCGGGCTGGTTATATCCGTCGCTGCATCTAAGCCCATGATGCAATACGGTTGCAACCCGGTGCTGGCGAGTGCGCGTTGATAACCAGCACTATCAAAGTCAGCGCCGTTAATCAGCGAGATTTCGACTGCATCAAAACCGGCGTCACGAGCACGCTGAAACAGCGGCGGTTGCGGCGTGTCCCAGGTGTCCGCCCAATATAAAATGTTGATCGCCAGGGTCCGCATGGATAAATTCCCGCTTACTTATAGAGAAAGCAATGTTCAAATTTCTCCTGCCTACATCACCCCTTCCGAACCTGCGGTTCTCCCCGCTCCAATTTGGAGCGGGAAAATGAGCATAGCGAATAGGGTGAGGTCCGTTTCTACTAAATCTCGTTAGAATCAAAAAATCTATCAGATCTCAGCCTGCTAAGCTCAACATCGCATGGAGCAGCACGTTACAACCGGCTTCCAGGTCTTCCGGCTGGGCGCTTTCGGCCTCATTATGGCTGATGCCATCGGCACACGGCACAAAGATCATAGCGGTCGGCGCAACTTTCGCCACATAACAGGCATCATGGCCCGCACCCGACGTCATGCGGCGGAACGGATAGCCGAATTGCTCACAGGCCGCTTGCACGGCGTTGACGCAGCGTTCGTCAAAAATCACCGGCGGCGTATACGAAATCTGTTCAAGCGTCAGTTCAAGGCCGATGCGGTCGGCAATTTCGCGACTCTGCTGATTCAAGGCGGCGTCCATCCCCGCCAGCACAGCCGCATCAGGATGGCGCATATCAACCGTAAAATCAACGCGACCGGGGATGATGTTTCGGGAACCGGGAGCGACCTGGAACTGACCACCAACTGTACCCCGTGCGTCGGGTGCGTTACCCAGCGCGATCTGATTCACAGCTGAGATAACCTCGGCAGCACCGAGCAAGGCGTTGCGGCGACCGACCATTGGCGTGGATCCAGTATGGGCGGCCTGTCCGACCAGTGCCACGTCGTACCAGCGGAAGCCCTGCGCGGTTGCGACCACACCGACTTGCTGGCCTTCGCGTTCCAGAATAGGGCCTTGCTCAATATGGGCTTCCAGAAACGCACCAAACTGGTGCTGTCCAACTGGCTCGTCGCCGACATAGCCAATGCGTTCCAGTTCATCACCGAAACGAAGCCCATCAATGTCGGTGCGATTGAGCGCAAAATCCAGATCAAACACATCAGCATACACGCCAGATGCCAGCATCGCCGGTGCGAACCGTGCCCCTTCCTCATTCGTCCAGTTCACGATTTCGATGGGGGCTGTGGTTTCAATCTGCTGATCGTTGAGCGTGCGGACGACCTCTAAGGCCGCCAGGACGCCGTATACCCCATCGAACTTGCCGCCGAAGGGTTGCGTATCGAGATGGCTGCCCGCCGCTACTGGGAGACCATCTTGCTTCCCAGGCCGCCGCGCGAATATGTTGCCCAGCCGGTCAACCGTGATGGTACAGCCCGCCGCCTCACACCAGCCAGCGAACAGATCACGGCCTTGCTTGTCTTCATCGCTCAGCGTCAGCCGGTGACTGCCACCGTTGGCAGTAGCCCCGATCTGAGCCATTTCCATAATACTATCCCACAGGCGTTGCCCGTTTATTCGCAGATTATCAGTCATGCCGGTTTCCAATTCTATGCCAATTACTTTGATATATCGCGTGTAAGTATAACGTGTTTGAACGTGACAGTGATAAATTCGCCGATGGCGCAAGACACCCTATCTCCGGCAACTCCCCTAAAAACATGCAAAAATAGAACATTTGTGTTACCATGTGCATATTTAGAGAAGGAGATTATTCTATGGCTGATGTGCAGTTGCAAGTGACGGTGCCCGTGCAACCCGCTGTCGCATTCGACATTTATGTGTATCAGATGGATACCTGGTGGCCGCGCCAGGGCGTTTTTCCGTTTAGCTTCGCGCCCAAAACCACCCATCCCCGCCATATCCGGTTTGAGGCCCAGGCGCAGGGGCGTTACTATGAGACGTTCGCCGACGGCAGCGAATATGTCATTGGGCAGATCACAGACTGGCAGCCGCCGCAATCGCTGCGTTATACGTGGCGTGACCCCAATTGGCCGGGTTCCATCGACATTACCGTCACCTTTGCGCCCGCTGCTGATGGCACGCTGGTGTCGCACGATCAGGACGGTTTCGCGGAGGCCGGTGTACCGTTTTTAATACCCTATTATCAGATCGGCAGCGCCCAGACGCTGGCGGGCTATGTGGCCCATTGCATCGCTACCCGCCAGCTTGAGATGTTAGAACAGCAACCTACCGAATAACGGTTTTGCCAGTTCGCTGCGAACTCTGATCGGTATATTCCTGTACTTCGATCCGCACACCGCTGGGGTCTTCGATCCAACACTGCCAGGATTGATCGCCGCCGCGCTTCTTATCGCTGACCGCAACGCCTTTGGCACGAAGATCAGCGATGAAAGCTTCAATATCATCCACTTCGAGGCACAAATGACGAATGATGGGGCGCTCGTAATTGGCTGGCTCGTTCTGATTAAATACCTCGATGAAGGTCGTCCCACCCAGCGCGATGTAAAAGCCAAACGGCGTGCCATCTCGTTCGAATTCAAACGCCTTCTTTAGCCCCAACGTGTCACAATAAAACTGCTCACTTGCAGCCAGATCGTTCGACCCGATGCAGACATGCGCCAATTGTTTAATCATGTGGTTCCTCACATTTGCTCCTCAATGGTCCGACTATAACGTATTTGTGGTAAAGCAATCAACGATGCTATTGGTCGACTCATCTGAGCACAGCATTATGTATCTATCGACCCCCTCCGTCTGCCACTGGCAGCCACCTTGTATCTCCCCCATTGCGTCTGCGAAGCGTCCCTTTGGGATGGGGGAGGCAGGGAGGGGGTAAAGCGCAGCAATAGCGTAATAAAACTGAGTTCGTCACTAAACCAATCAACGCCACATCTGCTATAATCCGCGCTATGTATTCTTCCCACCCCAAACCCCGGCTCAATCGCCTGACTCAGTATGGTGCAGTGGTCATTCTGATCTTCATCCTCGTCAGTGTACCGCTGCAACTGGTGCTGGCCCTGACGGGTTTATGGTTGTTCGCCTGGACCGCCATCTTTACGTTGTTGCTGGGGCCATTTATTTTGCTGTTGACGGTGGCGACTCCGGCAGTGAGTCTCAGCGCGGCGGGCATCACCATTCAC
Source organism: Phototrophicaceae bacterium (assembly GCA_965223835.1). Taxonomy (GTDB): domain Bacteria; phylum Chloroflexota; class Anaerolineae; order Aggregatilineales; family Phototrophicaceae; genus CAVYXZ01. Next base: position 4,709,289 of record CBDCXQ010000001.1, on the reverse strand, counting down.
CCCTTGATTTGGCCCACAAAGTTTGTGCCCTGGGCGGCGGTGCAGGCCGTCAAACCCTACCCGCTGTTGCCGCAACCGGACGCTGAAATCTCGCGGCAGTATTTGAGCGGACGCAAAAATTATCGCCCGGCGACGGGCATCATGCTGGTGCTACCGGACCTGCCATTACCTTACCGTGTGACCGGGTTGCTGGCGGGCGAGGGGTTCACGCCGGTGATTGCTATCACCACACGCACCCACACCGATTATGATGACCTCGTGGTGGAAATTGAACACAGCATCGCCCCATGATGGTATGGTAAGCATACTGGCTTGAACCCGAAGAGAAAACCTCATGAAAATCTTGCTAATTGGTGGGCCGAAATTTCTGGGTCGGGCGCTGATCGATTCCGCGTTAGCTGCCGGGCATGAACTCACAATATTCAATCGCGGTCAGACCAATGCCGATTTGTACCCCGAACTTGAAAAGCTGCGCGGCGATCGTGATGGCGAATTGGATGCGCTGCGGGGACGACAATGGGACGCCGTAATTGATACCTGTGGCTACTTTCCCCGCGTGGTGCAGCAATCAACCCAACTTCTGGCGGATGCGGTGGAGCGTTATGTGTTTATTTCGTCTATTTCGGTTTATACGGAGCAACGCCCCGATCTGGATGAAGACGGTCAACTGGCGACGGTGGCCGACCCGACGGTTGAAGCAATCACGGGCGAGACTTATGGTGGCTTAAAAGTGTTGTGCGAACAGGCGGTGCAGGCCAGCTTTGGCGATCGCGCAATTATTTCACGTCCCGGCCTCATTGTCGGTGCGCACGACGCATCGTTCCGCTTTCCTTATTGGGTGCAACGCGTGGCCCAGGGCGGTGATGTTCTGTATCCGGCAGGGCATCGCGTGCAAATAATTGACGCCCGCGATCTCGCCGACTGGACGATTCGGTTGTTGGAAAATGGCGAAACGGGCGTGTTCAATGCCACCGGGCCTGATGATCCACTTTCATTCCAACAGATGCTGGAAATGATACAGGTTGTCACTGCATCGGCGGTGACATTACATGGCGCGGATGATGACTTCCTGACCGATCATGAGGTACAGCCCTGGTCAGAATTCCCTTTGTGGTTGCCGGGCGAGACGGGCTGGAGCGAGGTCAACATTAACCGCGCCCTGGCAACTGGCCTGACGTTCCGCCCATTAAGTGAAACCGTGCAGGCAACGCTGGATTGGCTGGAAACTTATGACCTACCCGAACCTCCTCCTGCTGGCATGACTCGCCAGCGTGAAGACGAACTTCTGCGGGCATGGCAGGCTCAACGATCTGGCTAGGCCGGTTTCGCTGCTGGTTGACGTTGATGATACGTTAGCGCGAGTTCGATACAGTGTTGCAGGGCCGCAATCGAGCGGTCATCATTGGCTGCAAACTTGATGCAACGATTCCCTTCAAATTCGAACACATCCGGGTAAAGCGTCCGAAACGTCTCAACCAGCGTCGTCTGACAGTGGACATAGAGCGCAAGCGCATCCGACTCATCAGCCTGAGCATCAATTCTGATGGTGGTGCCACTGTTCGTGGCTGGCGTCAGATAACTAATCTGGCCCCATTTCAGCGTTTCTTCCAGTGCGCCAACGCCGGTTGTTGCAGCCGCGACGTCGAATATGGTTTGCCGCAGCCACAATAATCGGTTGCGGGTTTCAGGTGGACAACTTTCAAAAACGGCACTGACATCGGGATTAGTGATCGTTGGCGTAGACATGTGACCTCGGCTGCATTTATACTTTGTGTGATTAACTCATTATAATTTAGAACATATGTTTTAATTAAGTCCTGACACTCATCAAACGAGCCATTTCTTCCCAGATTGTGAGATAATTGCTTAATGCTCCGATTCGGGTGCAGCATTTGGGCAAGTGGGAACTTTTGATTACAATAGCAGCATGTTCATCAATTTTGATCGAAAGTCATGACCAGCGTAGTTGAACTGCTTAAGCGCATCAATGACGGCGACGAAGAGGCGCTGCTGTTGCTGCACGCCCAGTACATCAATCTCGTCTACTCAGTGGCCTATCGGATTCTGGATGACCAGATGGCGGCGGAAGAGGTCGCGCAGGATACGTTCATGCGGCTGTGGGAAAAAGCAGCAACGTTTGATCCAGCAAAAGGCGAGTTTGTCACCTGGCTGCTGACGATCACACGGCGGTTGGCAATTGATGTCCTGCGCAAACAGCGGCGGCGGCAACCCCCCGGTCCTGATATGATCTTTATCGACGAAAATCCAGAGATGTGGGAGAACATACTGTCTTCGGGGAACAGTGACCTGCGCCGGAGTCTGTTAGGGATCATGCGGGAACTGCCGCCCGAACAGCAGGATGCGATCAATCTGGCCTATTTTTATGGCATGTCACACTCTGACATTGCCAGTTACCGGAAACTGCCTTTGGGGACGGTCAAAACCCGGATTCGACAGGGGATGCATAAGCTGCGGGACCTGTGGCTGACGGAGAGTCCGACAATCCAAAGCCAGATTGAAGCGCGTAAAGATAAATAGCTGATGAATAGATTTTACGAAGTGAACAAATTAGCCGATTTCAATGATGAAGCGTTCAATGATTTCGCCCGGAATGGACGAAGCAGGATGCAAAGTGATTTTAGTCAAAATTTGCTGAGAATACTTTACGATGCTAGTGAGTAAGTTCAAGTACGATTGACGCATGGACCGAGAAACTTTTCTGGATTTGATACCCGCCTATGCGCTCGACGCGTTGGAAGAATCCGACCGCGCGGAGTTCGAAGCGCTGCTGGCCCAGGATGCTGAAGCCCAGCAACTGCTGGCCGAGTATCAAGTCATTACGGACAATCTGGTGCTGACCGTTCCGGCGCAGGCGGCCCCGGCGCATCTGGGTGCTGATTTGCGCCAGCGTCTGGCAACAGCACGGCCCCAACCAGCCCAACCGAAGCGACCGATATGGCGCATCTGGCTGGCGGCGGCGGCCATTTTAGCGGTGGTGTTCGGTGTGACCTGGGGCCTGACGCAGGTGTTGCCAGGGAGTGAAGGTGCCGTTGCGACCTCTGAACAGGTGTACAACGATATTGTGGCGCTGGATAATGTCGTGCGGGTGGCGGTTACGCCGTCAGAAGATTTTACCGATATTGCGGGTGAACTGGTGGTTGATCTGGCAGATAATCGGGCGGTGATTCAGGTGATGAATTTGCCGCCCATCGAAGCTGACCAGACGTTCCAACTCTGGCTGCGCGATACTGAAGGCACGGTATTTGATGGTGGATTGTTTGTTGGCGCACCCTATGGCACAGCGACTTATGTGAGTTTGCCACTGGCAGCCCCGTTTGCGAATTACGTCGGTTTTGGCGTTTCGCTGGAACCCGCCGGTGGCAGTCCGCTTGGCAACCAGCGCAGTGGTCCCAGTGTCTTCCGCATCCCGCTGGCGGACACTTAATACTCAGTCCGCCTAACTGGCCCTCGTGAATTTTTTCCCACAGGTAAAAACCGCGATAGCTCCTTCATCAATACTGCATGAATCGTTTTGCGGTGAATTGAGGCGTATACATGGTTGATTCGGTCACATTTACTGACGCGGCTGCACCAACCAGCGAACAAATTCCGGGCAAATGGCGAGCGCTGCTGCTGTTGTCACTAGCGGAGCTACTGGTGATGGCCGTGTGGTTTTCGGCGTCGGCGGTTATCCCAACCCTGACGACGCTGTGGCAACTGGATGAAGCCGGACAGGCCTGGCTCACCATGTCGGTACAAATTGGCTTCGTCGTTGGCGCGTTTGGTTCTGCCGTGCTGACGCTGGCTGATCGGATCCCGGCCCGCTGGTTGTTTGCGATCTCGTCGTTGCTGGCCGGCGCAATGACGCTCTTGATTCCGCTTATTGCCAATGGCCTGACTATCGCAATTATTCTGCGCTTTTTGACCGGTGTATCTCTCGCGGGAGTTTATCCCGTCGGCATGAAGTTAATGACTACCTGGACGCGACAGGATCGGGGCTTAGCCGTCGGAATGCTGGTGGGGGCGCTGACGATTGGCTCTGCGTCCCCGCATTTGCTCAACGCATTGGGGGGTGTGGATACCTGGCAACCGGTGCTGGTACTGGCGGCAGGATCGGCCTTTCTGGGCAGCCTCATCGGCATCGTTTTTATCCGGTCTGGCCCCTTTGTCACGCCCTCACCACCGTTCAACATTCGCGATATTGGCATAATCCTGCGTGATCGTGACACAATGCTGGCGAATCTCGGTTATCTGGGTCACATGTGGGAATTGTATGCCATGTGGACCTGGATCCCGGCCTTTCTGCTGGCGAGCTTTGCGGCTGTCGGCATCAGCGCTCAGGTAGCCAGTCTTGCCGCGTTCAGCGTGGTGGCTATCGGTGGCATCAGCAGTCTTATTGCTGGCAAATTGGCGGATCGCTTTGGGCGCACGACGGTGACCGCAACGGCCATGGCGATCAGCGGCGGCTGTGCGCTGATTATCGGGCAAATATTTGGTGGGAGTCCGGTCCTGCTCATGATCGTTGCGTTGATCTGGGGCCTGAGCGTCATCGCCGATTCAGCGCAATTTTCCACCTGTGTCACTGAACTGTGCGATGTAACTTATACGGGCACGGCGCTTACTTTACAAACCAGCCTGGGCTTCTTGTTGACACTGGTGTCCATTCGATTGTTGCCGACGATTCAGAGTACGGTCGGTTGGCAAGGGGCCTTCACGTTCCTGGCGTTAGGGCCATTAGTGGGTATCGGTGCGATGTTGCTGCTGCGCCGGTCTCCCGCAGCGGTCAAGCTGGCGGGTGGACGTCGATAAAAATCTGACTCGATGCTATGAAGGTGCAAAGGCCCCGCACTATACGGAGCCTGCTATCGAGCTAAGATACCCAGAAACTATTGCGCTAATTCCCCAGCGATTCCCAAATTTCCAGTTTGCCCTGCACCCGGCGGATGACCTCATTGGTGAATTCGGATGTGGTCGCTTGACCGGCTAGATCGGGTGTGCGCACGCCATCGTAGACGGTCTCCATGGTCGCTTCGTAAATGGCGCGGCTGGCATTGTTAGCCTGCTGATTGCCGACATAGCGTAGAATTGCCGCCCCGGCCAGAATCATTGCCATCGGGTTGGCGATGTTCTTCCCCTCCAGACTGGGTGCGGTGCCGTGCGGTGCTTCGCTGAGCGCGGTCTGTATATCGAAGTTATCATCCATACTGAAGATGATTGATTCCGCCCCGGCAATGGTCCCGAACATTTTGATCACCAGGTCGCTCATACTATCGCCATCACGGTTCTGTGTCGGGATCACCAGCGCTTCCCCCGATGTTTCCAGCAGCAGCGCATAGGTCGCATCAATGAGTTGCGGATCATAAGTGACATCCGGGTAGCGTTCGTGCGCGGCATCCAGTTCTTCTTTGAAAATGCCTTCATACACCGGGCTGACGGTGAACTTGGGGCCACCAAACACAATGGCCTTGTTGCGTCGGGCATAGCGGAAGGTGAATTCAGCGACGGCGCGACAGGTCCGCCGTGACAATTTCTGTGTTTTGTAAGCTACCTCGTCCAGGCCCTCACCCTCGCGCCATTCTTTCGCATTGTAAGCGCCATCAACCGCCATGCGGACGACTGCAATCGGCGCATGAACACCGGCTAAAGGCCGCACCGAGGGAATGCGTCGGCCAGTACGCAAAATCACCTGCCCATTGATGAGTTCGCGCAGCAGGGCGTTGGGACTGCCCACATCATCCGGGTCGCCGGGTGTAATCGTCGCGGCTTTGATACCCAGCCCGGTTTCATTAATCCGGGCCGCCGATTCGCGGACGACTTCGTTTTTGGTCTTGCGACGATTTTCCAGCGAGAGGTCATAGGTCTCGAAATTCAATGCATACCGGATTACATCCGGGTCCAGCACGCGCAGGGCCTCGTCTAAGAGTTCCTGTCCAGTTTGGTCGCCCTGCAGCACAACCAGCGTCGGTTCGGTCACAATGTTTGTCCTTTTGGTTTTATCCCTGGTTTGGAGAACGTCTTATAATATATTTCATTTTACACTACCTCTAGCTCCATTCTATGATACAGGTGCTTCGATAAAAAACGCTTATAGCCAGCATAAAGCGTCCCGGTGACTGTGTTGATACGCATCAAGTGAGCACCATGCCAATATGCCTATACCAGGCACGTTTACTCTAGGCTAGCATTGCCGGGTTGATAATTGTCGATTAAGATTGTCCCAGCAACTCACCAAGGAGGTTTTGCGTGCGCAAATTAATCATCCTTATCCTATGTTTACTGACGGCGGCGGGTGTAACCGCCCAGGATACCACCACGACGACAACAGCCAATACATCGACGGTTAATATTTTTTATGTGGCTTGTGAGACGCAGGGCGTCATCAACTTCGATGGTACGATGGAACCCGGTTTTGATATTTATTACCAGCTTTTCTCCGGGGCTGGCGGAACCGGACAGGCACTGACAGCCCAGCGCCGCGTGACGGTTGATGGTGCTTATGCGGTCAGTGACCAACAGACGTATACCAATGGTCAAACGGTACCCACTGGATCAACCGGCAGTGCGCGGGTGACGATGGCCCGTGAGGGAAACCCCAGCAGCACGATTTATGAAACCACTGTAAATGATCTGCAAGACGGTTGTGCCAACCCCCAGAATACGCTCGTCAGCAGTATTGGGGCGGATGCGCCTGCACCGGTAGCAACTGGCACCATTCGGTCACCGTTTGGTGGCTTCCTCAACATTGACCAACCACGTAATCCGATTGTTGTGATCGGTGTACCCGCGCTGCCGGGCCGTTCGGACAAACCCGGCGAGATTTTCGCGGAGTGCGATAATTTCATGCCGGAAGCCGACCCCGGTATCCTGTACGACAATGACAACATCGTGATCTTCTGGTCGTGGTTTGCCCGCACGCCAGAGCAAGTGCAGGATCATATCGACAAAGCGCTCTACGATGTAACCTTCCAGACTGCGCCATTAATTAACGTGGTCGTCAGCCCCATCCAACAACTGGGTAACAATCACTGGGTCTTCTACACGGCGCAAATTGGCAACCTGTCCCCCGGCAAATATGGCGTCAATTTTAAACTCAGCTGGCGGGAGCAGACCGATGACGGCTATGATAAGTATGGGCCGGGCACGGTTAACGATTTCTTCAACAGCACCTGTACCTTCGAAATCAAGCGTAATCCGTTAGGTGATGCGGTCGAAGTTGACTACAACAACATTTACAGCTTGAGTGTTGGCAAATAAGCTCGTGGCCTGGCTCGCCGACCAGACCAAAAAGCTATGGAACCTGACGCTGACTCCCGACCAGGAGTCGGCGTTTGCGCTTTATGCCGCTGAGCTGGCGGCGTGGAACACCCACACCAACCTCACTGCTATTATCGAGTCAGAAGCGGTGCAGGTTCGGCATTTTCTCGATTCGTTATCAATTGCTGCTGCCGTGACGCCTCAACCCGGCTGGCGCATTGTTGATGTGGGGACCGGGGCCGGGTTTCCGGGTTTACCGCTCAATATCGTTTTTCCGGCGATGCACCTCACATTGCTGGAAGCGACGGGTAAGAAAATCGCATTTCTGGACCATATCATTACCCAACTTGCTTTAGAAAACGCTGCGACACTGCACGCGCGGGCTGAGGATGCCGGTCACATGCCGACCCAGCGGGCTGCCTATGATCTGGTCACAGCGCGGGCGGTCGCACGATTACCGGCGTTGGTGGAATATCTGCTGCCATTAGCCAAAGTGGGCGGACAGTGTGTTGCTATGAAAGGCGTCACGGCAGAAGCCGAAGCCCAGGCAGCGGCCCGTGCCATTGACCTGCTGGGTGGTCGCTTTAACCGGGTTGAGCGTGTGGATTTGCCCGGCATTGATGTTCCACATTACCTCGTCATCATTGACAAAGTGGCGAACACACCTACATCCTATCCGCGCAAGCCGGGTACGCCAACCCGCAAGCCGCTTATCTGAGTTGCCTGCATATCCAAACTCGGTTATCTTTAGTAGCAAACCCATCGGCAGTTCGAGGATACCAGCCTTGTTAACCAACACTATATTATTGTACGCACCTGCAATCCCGGCCAGCGGCGACGGCGAGGGGTCGGTTTTGACGCTGGTGTTGTACATCGTGCTCGCGCTGAGTGTCTCCTTCCTCTGTTCCATTTCCGAAGCCGTCCTCTTTTCCGTGAGCTATTCGCATGTCGAAGTGATGATTCAGGATGGTCGCCGGGCCGGTAATTTGCTGCGGCGGCAAAAAGACAATGTGGACCGGCCTATCGCCGCCATTCTCACACTCAACACCATCGCCCATACCGCCGGGGCCGCCGGGGCCGGGGCCGAGGCTGCTTTGCTCTTTGGTAACGAACTGCTGGGCATCATTACCGTGGTGTTGACGTTGTTGATTCTGGTCTTTTCGGAGATTATCCCCAAAACGCTGGGGGCCGTCTATTGGAAACCCCTGTCGCCGTTCATGGCCTATGTGATTCAAGGGATGATTCTGATTTTTTATCCGGCAGTCATCGCGTTCGAACGCATGACCCGTTTGCTGACTCCGAAGGAAAAAGAACCGACCGTAACCCGCACTGAATTGGAAGTGCTGGCGGAGATCAGCAGTGGTGAGGGTGCCTTAGAAGCGACTGAACATAAAATCCTGCGCAATTTATTGCACCTCGGCGGTGTGCAGGTTGGTGACATTATGACACCGCGCACGGTGATGTTTTCGCTCCAGGAGGATATGAAACTCAGCGAGGTGCTATCCAAACATAAAGTGCTGCCGTACTCGCGGATGCCGATCTATACCGAATCAGCCGATGACATCAAAGCCTTCGCCTTGCGGAGTGATGTGCTAATGGCGGCGGCCCAGAATGAAGAGGCCAAAACGCTCAAGGAATTTTCCCGCCCACTCGATTCGGTGCCAGAGAGTATGCCGGTTGATAAGGTGCTCGAAGAATTTACCAACCGGCAAGCGCATATGTTCCTGGTCTTCGATGAATATGGCGGCACTGCCGGTATCATCACGATGGAAGACGCGGTTGAATCGCTGATTGGGGTGGAGATCACTGATGAGTCCGACCTGGTGGCGGACCTACGCGAACTGGCGCAACAGCGCTACCAGCGACAACAACGCGTCCTGGGGATTATCGCCAGTAATCCAGTGCAATCCGATAACCAATCTGAAACGGAAGAATCGCAGGAGCATTCACCGGGGGTTGATGTTTGATTTGAATCTTGTCATCTCGGCTAAAACACGCTCGTTCATCACAGCTACCTACATTGTGGTCGGCTGCTCCGGGTTCTCTCGTTGTGTTAAGATTTGTAATATAAGCTTGCCAACGATATGCTGATACGTTAAGCTAACTATATTCATACAAACTCGTCCCATCAGGTTTGAGTCCTGTTATTCCTGACAATAATAAGGGTCGCTTGTTCCGACCGTTATCGAGGAAGGTAGGCCGTCACGATGAGATTGACTGGAGATCAACAACTCAACGAAGCGGTGGCGCTGGCAAAACAGGGTGACGCCACCCGGTCATTGCGTTTGTTGCGTAAGATTACGACCCATGACCCCAATAACGTGCATGCCTGGATGTGGATGGCCTATGTCGCCCCCACCAATGATCAGAAACGGGCGGCGCTGCGGCGGGCACTGGCACTCAAGCCGGATAGTCGGCAAATTCGCCAGACATTGGAGCGGTTGATTACCCCGCGACATATTCAACGTGCGGCCAATGATGGTGTCTTTATTGGCTATTCACGGGCTGATGAAGTATTCGCGGTTGATCTCAACGAAAGCCTGCGGGCTAATGGCTTCACAACCTGGCTGGACATCGCTGAAATTGACCCGGAGACGACATGGCACCATTCAATTGCACGAGCACTGCGCGAGTGTGGTCTGATGGTGATGATTCTGTCACCGGCGGCGCTGCAATCCGATGATCTGGGCGTAGAGCGCGACTGGTTCTTGCAGACAGGTAAAATCATCTTGCCGGTCCTGCACCAGGATTGCGACTATCAGAGCCTGAACTTAATCTGTACCCCGATTGATTTTCGCTATGAATATGGCAGTGGTGTACAGGCGCTCATTAAAACACTAACAGCTTCTCAGACACACAACCGGTCGTTTAAGGCACGATTCAAAAGCAATAGCCTGACAGATCATCAGGCCATTGAGTTTATAGATTAAGCTGTCTTGGTGGGAACGATACTCCCCAGACAATGCCAACCGGTTGATTAGGTAAACTTCTCCGGGTAAATCTCGCGGGCCAGTTGGGTTTCCTGCTCAACCATTTCTCGCAGGATCGCCAGACCCTCATTCCAGAAATTGGGTTCGGTCAAATCAACGCCAACTTTTGCCAGGATGTTTTCCGGCCAATCGGACCCGCCGGCTTCCAGCACCGCCATATAATCCGGCACAAAATCGGCACCGCGCGTTTGATAGATGTTAAACAGGGCCAGTACCAGCAGTTCGCCAAACGAATAGGCATAGACATAGCCAGGCGTGTGCAGGAAGTGCGGGACATAGCTCCACCAGGTGGCATAATCAGCACCCAGGTTGACACTGCCCTGGAACATCGCGTCCTGAGACTCCATCCAGATTTCGTTCAAGCGTTCGGTCGTCAGTTCTCCCTCCGTCCGGCGGGCTTCGTGCATTCCGTCTTCAAAGCGGTTCATCGAGATCTGCCGGAAAATGGTGGCGAAGGTGTCTTCAATTTTGCGGGCTAACATCGCCAGCCGCACTTCAGCATCGTCTTCACGGTCCATCATATCGGTGAACACCAGCATTTCGCCAAAGGTCGAGGCCATCTCAGCGGTTGTGAGGGGGGTACGAGCGTTGAGCATGCCCTGCTTTTCCGCTGCGAGATACTGATGCACCCCATGGCCCAGTTCATGGGCCAGCGTCGCCACATCGCGTTCTAATCCGGTGTAATTCATGAAGACAAACGGGTGCGCTGAAACCGGCCCGCCCGCCGAGAACGCCCCGCCACGTTTGCCGGGAGCCAGCGCCGCATGAATCCAGTTCTCATCGAAGAAACGCTGAGAAATCGCCGCCATCTGGGGGCTAAAGGCACGATACGCATTCTGCACGATGTCGCGGGCTTCGTCCCAGGCGAACACTTTATCATCGCCTTTGACCGGCAGCGGCGCATAGCGGTCATAGTGTGTTAGTTCATCATAGCCGAGCAGCATCCGTTTGAGGTTGTAATGTTGGGCAACGATGTCATAGTTATCGGTCACGGCCTTGATGAGCGCGTCGACAACATCATCGGATACTTTATTGCTTAGATTGCGGGCCGACACCCAGGATTGATAACCGCGTCGTTTGTCATCAGCAAATTTATCAGCCGCCAGCACATTAAAAATATAGGTGGTCTGCATGGATTGTTCCTGCAAACCAGCGGTGATGGCTTCAGCAGCTTTGCGCCGTACCTCACGATCGGCATCATGAAGCTTGGCGAGGATCTGCGATTGGGTGAGTTCCTCACCTTCGTAGTCGTAGCGGGATGCGCCCATTAACTGGCTGAAAAAACGCGTCCAGGCATTGTTGCCCGTCACCGCTTTCTCGACCAGAAGCTGCTCTTCGATCTCGCTGAGTTTATAGGGCTGGTAACGGCGTTCCGCATCCAGATAATGCCGGAAATGACTCAGTATCGGATCGTCCAACAATTGCTGGGCAGTCGCATCATCTACATCTAACCATTCTAGTTCGAAGAATAGCAGTTTCTGCTCAACTTCGGCACTGTACTCGGTAAAGCGCTGCAACAGCGCCCCAAACTGCTGATTGTTGGTGTCGGTTGCATATAGCAGGTTGGCGTAGATGACCAGCCGGTAGAGCTTATCCATCACGGTTTCGAGTTCATTCATGGCAGCCAGCAGGTCAGCAGCCGTAAGCCGGGCCACCCGCCCGCGATATTTGTCGGCAAAATCAGACACCAGCGTATCAAGGGCCTGCACATCGGCATCCAGCGCCGGGTCAGTGGGATCAGCGTAAAAAATGCTCAAGTCCCAGACGATGTTTTCAGCACCGGTCTGAATCGCAGAATCAACCATCGTTTGTCTTCTCCATTGTCATTGGCGCGCCTATCGTACTGGATGCGCTGATGATATTCAATCCACTGGGTCTGATAAATCCAGCCAAAACCACACGATTTTCATAACTTTTTCGTGACACCGATGCAACATTCACTTTACAATGGGATTCAACCATTCAAGCAGTAACAGGTTACCAAATAATGAATACAACCCAAACCATGCCGCAAATTCTGGTAATTGATGATGAACCGGATGTACGCCAATCAATCGTCGATACCCTGGCCTACGGCGGTTACAGCACGTTGATGGCCGGCAGTGGGTCGCAGGCGCTCGAGTTAGCCCACGAACACGTACCGGATGTCATTATCTCCGACATCAATATGCCGCATATGAACGGTTATGAGGTTGTCCAGGCGCTGCGCAGTCAGGCCGCCACCAATACGATTCCGGTGATTCTGCTCACCTCCATGAGTGATCGGCGCACGATGCGGCAGGGGATGGAACTGGGTGCGGATGATTTTTTGACCAAGCCGTTTACCATCAAAGAATTATTAGCGGCGGTCGAATCACAGATTACTAAACGGGCGCGAATCGACAAAAAGCATGACACCACCATGCGCATCCTGCGCAAAAACATTATTTATTCACTGCCGCACGAGATGCGCACGCCGTTGCATCAGATTATGGGCTATGCCTATCTGCTGGGGATGCCCGATCATTTGCCAGAAGCTGATGAAGTGGTCCAAATGGCGCAACACATCACCCAGGCCGGGAACCGCCTGGAACGGCTGATGGAAAATTACCTGACTTATGCCCAGCTTGAACTCATTGGCGACAACCCGGACGAGATCGAGGCGCTGCGCAATCACCTGACTGCCCATATTGGACCGGTTATCTACGATGCGGCCCGGCTGAAAGCACAGGACCATGACCGTGAGACTGATCTGAAAACGGATATTTGTGATCTGGCGGTGCGGATGTCTGAGGATAACATGACGAAGATCGTCACCGAACTGGTCGATAATGCCTGCAAATTCTCCGAGCCGGGCACGCCCATTCAGGTTATCGTCCAGCATGACGATAAAATGCTGTGGCTCCGCATTCAAGATCAGGGGCGTGGGATTGCCGCTGAGCAGGTGCAAAACATGGGCGCGTACATGCAATTTGACCGCACGGTGTATGAACAGCAGGGTCTGGGGTTGGGTTTTGCCATCGCCCGCCGCCTCGTCATGCTGCACAAGGGTCGCGTCCGCATCGAAAGTGAGCCGGGCCAGGGCACCCGCGTTGACATTGCCTTGCCGTTGTATAGTTGAGATGGCGTGTTCTTAAGATTCAACTCGATTGTCAACTATTTTTTGAAAATCAAGTCTGACAACAAGTCAGTATATTTGATAAGTTCTGTCCATTGTTTGTCTCAATAATTAATACTTTAATTTACCTATCACAATCAATTTCTTCTTTAACTTCAATTTCTATGATTAACTCGTACAAACTGTTCGTGTAATGTATTCAAAATTAATACAGGTTGATCTAAATGCTTCATCCGGTAAATGGTCTAAAATAGAGTATGCTGGTAAATAAAGAAGGAACGCCAGATGCCCAAGAAGTTATCGCTGCGGGCCTTCAAGGAAGGCGAAGCAGCCAAGTTACGCCAAATTAGTCGATCCCGGACGGCGCCGCAACGGGCCGTAGAGCGTGCACAAATCATTCTGATGTTTCAAGAAGGCAAGCGGGTGGAAGCCATTGCTCAACACATAGGTCGAACCGGTGCGACAGTGTACTATCAAGTGCATCAATTCAATGATCGTGGCTTGGCATTCGTCGAGGACTTACCGCGTGAAGGTCGCCCGTTAGTTTACAACGAACAGCAGCGTGGTGAGATTGTAAAAGTAGCGAAAACCAATCCCCAACACCTGGGGCTTGAATTTGGACATTGGACACTCGATTTGCTCGTGGAATATGTCAATCATGACCTTGAGATTGCCATTTCGCGCAGTCAATTGGGTGATGTGCTGAAGCAAGAAGGCTTGAAATGGTATCAGGAGAAAACCTATTTCAGTGCCAGTCCCGATCCACAATTCGTGGAAAAAAGGGGGCAATCGTGAGCTTATATCGCCAACCACCTGCCGATGCCTATGTACTCTGCGTAGATGAGATGGGACCGACCTCAGCCAAAACCTATGCTGCGCCGCGGTGGGATGAAAAACGCCCGCATGTGGAAGCCGATTATGGTAGGCGCGGCAAGATTTGGACATTTGGTGCGTTTGAACCCGCAACCGGTCAGGCATTGACTGCTTGTTATGGCGGACGGACCAGCGCCAACTTCGTTGCCTTCTTGGATCATGTCGCGGATACATGGTCTGGCAAAACCATCTACCTTATCCTGGATAATCTATCCACTCATAAGACACTCGATGTCTTATTGTGGGCATTGGCTCATCCCCAAGTGAAGTTTCTGTTTCAACCCACCTATGCACCCTGGTTGAACTTGATTGAACCCTGGTGGAAAACCCTACGCTCACTCGCTCTCAAAGGACGTTGCTTTCAGCTTGGCGATGAGATTGTTCACGCGATTGAATGGGCTACACACTATTGGAATCAACACAAGAAACCCTATGTCTGGCGCAAGGCTTTTACATAGTTACTTACCGGATGAAGCACTAAATCCCCTGTACCAAATTGTGATATGCTTTTCCTTGTTGTATTGAGAATAATCAGCATCAAAATAAATTTGAAATATATCAAGAGGATTAAAATTGTTATCAGCTCCATCATTACCCCAACATTAAAATGAATTATAATTTATTATTGAAGGCGGATTTATACAATACCTACAAGATTCCAAGAGATTCAGTGTATTATACTAAATATAGATTAAGAACTTTAAGTATCATTGTAGATTTTCACCGGGTCATTTAGGTTTTTGCATGGGACATATCGTACTGTGCTCTCAAATCAAGGAGAAATACCGTGGCAGACCGAGTATATTATGACCCTAATACCAACCAGATTGAACATCCAAATGGCGACAAATCTGCCAATGGTTTACATCATGACCGTCAACCAGCCAATGCTCCAAAGCGGTTAGACGATGCGATCCTACGCCAAGCTAAAAATCGACAGGAACGCGAGGTATTTCAGGAGCAATTAGATCGCAATAAGCCCAGCCAGCATCCATAAATTATGCCCGATTCCAAAACTGAGAGCATACACCATAAATGATATGCTCTTTTTTTTGCGTAAACGTAAAATCAAGCCTTTAACAGTTTCGACATAATGACCATTAAACCTAGATAATTTTTATCTCACTCAGGTAGATATTAATATGGAAGAATATGACATTTTCTTGAGCTATAGTCATGAAGATGCCTTTATTATGCGTCATGTCAAAGAACATTTTGAAAAGGCAGGCTTGTCAGTTTGGGTAGATGAAGCTGGCATTCGGATTGGCAGTTTCGATTGGTCAAAAGATATCGAAGTTGCGCTAAATGCATCAAAATGTGTTGTTGTTCTCACATCACCAGAAGCCAAGATGTCAAAATGGGTCCTGGAAGAAATTGCCTATGCGGAAAAGATGAGTAAACCCGTTTACTTTGCTCTGATTCGTGGGTACGATTTACCTTACGGGTATAATCGGCGACAGTTTGCTGACTTGCGCAAAGGTAATCAAGCGAACTTAGACAAGCTTGTCGAGACCATCAAAGTCGATGGCTTTACGCAGGAATCATCCGCCTCGGACATCGTTGACGATTTAGTCGAATTCCAGCGTCAACCACTGAGTGTGAAAGCCATGCGCTTTATCATTGGCGTACTTGACGCCACAGTGGAAGTGATGTCACAAGATGACGGCAGTTGGCGTGCAATTTTGCTCTGGGCGGATAAGTCAAACGATGCACTCTACACCATAGCAGCAACCGATCAGATTCCCGAATTTCAGCTTCAACGGCGTTTTAAGCGGGGACAACCCTTTGCGGGGATGGCCTGGGATGCCGCTGACAAAGAAATCAGGATTGATTATCCGTCAACTATAGCCGATGAAGATCTGCTACAGCACTTCAATTTTGATGACGAACAGGTCAGCGATTTTCGTGAAGTCGATACCGTATTGAGTGCATCATTTTTCGATTTTCGTGGACGAATTTCAGGTATTTTGCTTCTAGACCGCCTGCTCTCTGACGGCGAGAATGTACCGATCACTGGGTATGAAGAAACTGTAGCAATGTCTGCCCGTGATCGGATCGGTCCGATTCTGGCGGGTTCAATGCCGTTGAGCTATCGGGGCTATGTCAGCCTGCGAAACATTCTGGAAGTCACCCGCCTTATCCCACCATTGCCAGTGCCAGTGCGAGCCGGGCTGTTCTGGATTGACCACGACTCAGAAGAGTTGTATGTGTTTGTGGGGTCAGACGATTTCGAGAGCCTATGGCTGGACTCCGATGAGCGCTTTAAGAAAAATGTTGCTGTTGTTGGGAAGGTCTGGGCTGAAGAACAACTGTATTATGAAAGCCGCCCTGCCGATGAAGAAAAACGTCGTGAATATCTCCGCACTCGCCACAATATGTCACCACAGCAAATTGAAATAGCGATTTCGACGCGCTCTATTCTTGGCATACCGATTATGAATCGGCAACATGAAAATGAAATGATCGGCGTACTTATTATTTCCAGCATCAGTCCGATGAATGAATCGGAATTAGACAAGGAAGAGAATCTGGTGTTATTAGGCGAACTCGCCAAACTAATTGAGCGAGTGGTTGAACGTGAACTCCAGGAGCACGCTGATAATCAAGCAGATAGCAGTCCATAGCTTAACCTTTCCTTCGCAATGCATGTAGCCGTGTGACAACCGAAAATGTATATTGGATTAAGATTGCGCTGAGTACTTGCCAAAACCGCTGCATCATTCATAATTTGCACAACGAGATGCGGGTAGCGAGGGAAGCGACTGATGGCAGAGGCATTAGCTGAAGCGGAAATTATTGAGCGGTTGGCGAAGTTAAATGGCTGGGAACGCGACGGCGATACACTCACCAAAACCTTCCAACTGGATAGCTACATGGCCGGGCTGGCGCTGGCAACGGCCATCGGGACGGTTTGTGAGGGCCTTAATCACCATCCTGACTTGATGATTGGCTGGCGAAAAGTCACCGTCTCGTTGACGACGCACGATGCCGGCAATAAGCTCAGCACCCTTGATTTTGCAGCCGCAACCCGCATTGATGCGCTGGGTTATCCCCGGTCGTGAAAGTGCTGCTGTGGCTGTTTGGCTGGCCGCACGAAATGTTACATGTGCTGGCGTTAGGTATCATTGGGCGGCAGCCGGAGGCGGTCACGCAGTCACACGTCGATATTCCTGATGATCTGTCAACGGGCGAGTATGTATTTGTGGCCGGGTTGCCCGCGCTGGTATTCTGGACCGCTGCCGCGATTTGTATTCAACTGCTCATGAGCGCGGCGACCCTCCCCTTGCGCCTGTTGTGGTTGGCATTGGCGGCGTTGCTGGTCATCGGTGCGTTCGGGACCATTGGCGATGTCCTGCTGATTATCGCGCGGGTTATGCAGGATCGAATTCCTGATGACTATAAATAGTGACACCTTACGCAGGTCGAGGCCAGGCATGAGTCATCCCGAACTTTGCCAAAGAAATTGTAAAGTAGGTGGATGGCTCATCCACAAGCGACTGAGAGCAGAGCGCAAACGGTAAAGAGGCAAAGAGACCTCACGAAGTCGTTTGCCAGTGCGGTGACACCAGTGTCGCAGAAGCCAGTTTTTGAGTGCCTCAAAGTTAGAATGCAAGAGAGATAGCAAAAAAGCATAGACAAGAGCAACCATCATCATGAGTTTGATGCGGTTTTGCCATGACCACAGGCGAGGACTTTCAAGTGCGAGTTCAGTTTTGGCATAACGATAGGTCATTTCGATTTGCCAGCGACGTGCGTAAATAAAGACCATGCGCCAGGCATCATCAAGAGAATGAATAGGTTCATTGGTGAGCAAATACCAGGGTTTTTTGCTTTTCCCTGGACGTGATACCACTAGAAATAGAGGCTGGTCAGGATAGTCTGCATGGGTCACCGGCACATAAATAATACCTGTCTTGCGCCAACACTGTCGTCTGGCATCCCAAATCAAGCGGTGATCCATACTCCGTTTACCCCGTGTGATTTTCCAGGCACAGCGTTTGCCGTTTGCATCAACGAGGTGATATTTTGTCTGCCAGCGCAAAACAAAACGCACATCAAAGCGAAAGGCTTGTTTGAGCCAGGGACTACTGGCATAACCACGATCCCAAACATGAATGACTTGCCTCTTCCAGAAGTAAGCACAGCGATGAAGCAGTTGCGTCGCTGTCGGACGTTTACGTGTGGCAAATTTACCACGTCTTGTCCACCACTTCATTGCTGCTAACACCGGATGGCCTGACATACCAACAACGACTAATGTCATCCATTCCATGCCCGGAACAAAAATTGGACGACCTCCCGGTGGATTGAAATACCCCGGTTTAATTCGTTTCAGACGGGCTGCTTTGCTTGACCTGACAGCACATAAACCTTCAACCGCAATACTTTCTGGCTTCTCAATAACACTCTCATCCCACAACACCAATGCCGTTTGACCCTGTCCGATCTGACTGGCTATGAACTCACTTGCTCCTTGCCACAAAAAACGACCTATGATCCAGCTTGACCAGCTTGCACTTCGTAACAAGTTGCTCAAGCGTTTTGTCCCTGCTGGTGCTTTATCTGGACTGAGAATATAGCCACCTAACTCACTCAACAACAAGCCATATTGACTGTGGCGAAATGTTAGCATCGCCAGCAATGTGCGTAGAAATGTCCGTACAAGACGTTTGTCGAGACGTTTATCTAATGTCACCAGCAACGGCGACACAAATCCTTCTAAGCCGTTGGCTAATTCTTGTGATTGATCTTGATTTGTTGCACAATCTACCATTGAAAAAGACCCCTTTCGGTTGTGATTTGTGGAAATCTCACTTTACCGACTGAGGTCTTTTTTGTCATCTCATAAAATTTGGGATGACTCATGTTTTTCCGCTCAAGGTGCGTAACATCAGATAGTGAATAACCTCACCCCCAGCCCTCTCACAAACTGGAGAGGTGAGAAATTCAATCTGAGTAAAGTTCCTTCGCCATGATAGATAGCGAAGAGCGGGTGAGGTAAATGGCAATAAAAGAAGGAAGAATCATGGATCATAAAGCTGAAGGCGAGCGTTACCTGGCTGACAACGCAAAATATGATGACATCACGGTTACTGCCAGTGGCCTGCAATACATGATTCGTAAAACGGGCGCTGGTCCCCGGCCCGGACCCGACGCAACGGTTGAGGTCAATTATCACGGCACGTTTATCAACAACAAAGAATTCGACAGCACCTACATGGGCGATCCGGCGATTCTGTCACTGAATGATGTGATCGCGGGCTGGCAGGAAGGCATTCAACTGATGCCGGTGGGGTCGATCTACAAATTCTATATTCCGCATGAACTGGCCTATGGTGAAGCGGGCTTCGAGGACATCATCCCGCCCTACGCTGCATTGATCTTTGAGATCGAACTATTGGAAATCGTAGCCCCTAGCGCCGATTGATGAAACCATTGCGCTGGCTGAGTTATGGTGTGCTCGTGGCCGCAGGCTTGAATTATTTGCGGGTGCGTTCCATCTGGACTTCCATTTTGTTTATTCCTCGTGTATTTGCCAGCGCCTTTTCGCCATTTGTGGCGCTGGTGGCGGGCCTAACAGTGGTGGCAGGCTGGCGCGTTAAGGACTGGCGCACCGTCTTTGCCGGTGGGCTGGGGGCCGGGCTGGCGCTTCATTATGTGCGCCGGGTGATCGCACCGCACCAGGCTTTTGAAGCGGCCTTTGGCGACGACTGGCGGGCCAGGATTGCGCCTCAACAGCAGTCCACCATGCTGCGTCGGCGCTGGCATTGGCTTTTACGTGAGCAAACTATACAACCGCAGGTGGCAAGAGACGTTGTTTACGCGACGCTGACAGATCATGATCGGCAACTGCTGTGTGATGTCTGGCAACCGGCAGCGAGTGTGCCGCGCTCTGGCCTGGGCATTATCTATTTGCATGGCAGCGCCTGGCATTATGGCGATAAGGGCCTTGAAGCCACTGGCATCGTTCATCACCTGACCGCCCAGGGGCATGTCGTTGTTGATCTCGCCTATCGGCTGGCCCCGGAAACCGATCTGGTCGGTATGGTGGCGGACGTTCGGCGGGCAATCAACTGGCTGGCGACCAACGCTGCTCGGTATCAGCTTAACCCGGAGCGAATTGTGTTGTTGGGTGGCTCCGCCGGTGCCCATCTCGCCCTGTTAACCGCCTATTCACGGGGATCAGAGCAACTCATCGTCGACGGTTCCGATCCAGCGGGACCGGTGCGCGGGGTGGTGTCATTGTACGGGCCGGTTGATATGCGAGCGGTTTTTGCCAACGGCAAGCGATTTTATGAGCGTAATCACACGGTCGTTGCGGTACTGGAAAAAGTGTACAAACGATTGGGCATTATGAAACCGGGATCGAATCTCACCAGCCCCGACACGATGATGCTGAACCTCGTCGGTTGCCTGCCTGATGAGAACCCGGAAGCCTATCAACTGGTGTCGCCACTTTATCATGTCGGCGTCCATTGCCCGCCAACGCTATTGATTCAGGGTGCAGCGGACTGGCTGGTTCCGGCGGAGCATGTGCGTGAGTTACATCAAGCGTTGCGTCAGGCCGGGGTACAGTCGGTCTACGTTGAATTGCCCCATACCGATCATGGCTTTGATTTGTTCGAGCCGCGTTTTTCCCCGGCAGCCCACGCCGCCCTGTACGACATCGAACGCTTCCTGGCGTTGCTGATTTAGCGTACTTGGTCTGACTTGACAGGCAATCCAATCAGGACTATGCTTCTCTTTAGAAAACATGTTCTATAGGAGCAAGCGCCACATGAAAGCTGCGTTTAAGCCCGAACACGAAGCGGCAATGAACAAGCTGATGGAAAATCAACCTGACGCGAAACCGGCTAAGATGTTTGGTTATCCCGGCTACAAGGTCAATGGCAAGCTGGCGGTGGGCCTGCATGACAACGGCATTATCGTGAAAGTGGGCCGCGAACAAGCTGCAAAATTGATTGGCGCCGGTCAGGCCGAACCGTTTGAGCCGATGCCGGGCCGGGCCTGGAAAGATTGGGTACTGTTAACCGACAACTTCGAGGCCCATACCGAACTGTTCAGCGCGGCGGTGGCGCTGGTCAAACAGGAAACCGGTGGCTGATGAAAAAGGCGTTCCGCGCAGAAATCATGGGTGATTTTCGACCTGAAATTAAGGCCGTTCTGGACGAGACTTTGTTGTTGATTCCGGGCGTTACGGCGGGCAAGATGTTCGGTTATCCTGGCTACAAGATCAATGGCAAAGCCTTCTCGTTTGTGGGCGGGGACGGCATGAGTCTTAAGCTGCCGCAGGAACGGGTGCAAGCCTTGCTCGAAGAATCACCCGCCATGCGTCCGTTTGAACCGGTTGAAGGGACGATCTGGCGTGAGTGGGTAGCCATCATACATGATGATGCCAGCGAATATGCACAGTACGAAGCACTGTTTATCGAATCAGTTCAGTTCGTTGCTGGTTGAGGCCTGTGATGTTCCTGGTACTAACCGCTAAAGACACTGAACTATACAGTTAACTGATGTTGGAGAACGCATGGTCAAGGTTATCGTTAGCGCAGACTGTGGCAATGCACCCAAGAAGCTTTTCCTTAAACAATTCAACACCGCCTTTGCCGAAGGTAATATCGAGTTTCTTGCCGAGAGTGTGAGTGATGACATCGTGTGGAAAATCGTCGGTACACAGTTGATTGCTGGCAAAGCTGAATTCGACGCTACATTGGAGAAAATTGACTTCACCGAAAATTCGGAAGTCACCGTGAAGCGAATTATCACGCATGGCAAAGAAGCGGCGGCAAATGGTGAAATCGTCACAACCACCGGTCAGAAATACACCTTCTGCGATTTCTACGAGTTTAGTGGTGCGAAGGGTATGCGCGTTAAATTTATCGAGTCGTATAATATTGCGATTAAACCATAGCTTAGCGGTGAATTTTGGTGCCTGTGGCGGGGTGGAAGCGTCTCCCCAGCCATGCTTCAACCGCCAAAAAAGCATTAAATGAACGGCAAACCAAACGCACAGTTTTCGCCCTTGTCCACGACTGTAAGTTTTTGATAATATAGACCCTTCCTGAACTGCCAAAACCGCATAAAGGAGCCAAGTTCATGCGTCTGGGCATCGATTTCGGTACGACCAACTCTGGGATCGCGCTATATGACGAGGGTCAACTCTACGCTGTTCGCACCAACCCGGAAAACGAAAATCCTTTCGTGCTTCCCTCTTTGATCTATGTTGACCGCAACCATCAATCTACCGTCGGCATCGAAGCCGCTTTTGAATATTTGGAGCATGATACGGGCCGCCCGGTGAAGTGGCAGAAGCAGCATGTCGGCGTCGCGGAGATTACCGTTGCCGGGCGCGGGGCGGATGCCATCACCTACGATCAAGACCTGTATGCGCTGGTGGATACGGCGGCGCATGGTCGCTTGTTGCAGTCAATCAAGACTATCCTGCGCAGCCCCACCTATGAAGGCACGCGCATCTTCGACCATTTCTACACGGTTGATGAATTGATCGAACTGTTACTGGCCGCGCTCAAACGCTGTGCTGAAGACCAATTTGGCAAAACCTGTGAGTCAGTCGTGGTGGGTCGGCCCGTCAAATTCAGCGATGACCCCAATATCGACGCACGCGCCGAAGAGATAATCTATACGGCGGCCTGGTTCGCGGGCTTTAGAAACATCACCTTTGCCACCGAGCCGCTGGCTGTGACCTATCTGCACCATGTCAACAGCCCCCAGCGCAATACCAGCCTGGTGTTCGACTTTGGTGGCGGCACGCTGGACCTGACGGTGGCGCGGGTGGGGGGTGATGAACCGCCGGAGATTCTGGCGAATCGCGGGGTGCTGGTCGGCGGGGATGACCTCGACAAAGCCATCATGAAGTATCTCACCAAATACTTTGGGCGCGGGGCTACCGTTGGCGACGAGGGTCGTCCGTTCCCGGATGATATGCTTGATCTGCTGACGGCGTGGCAAACGATGTCCGATCTTTCTCGTCCGCAGCATCTGGACCGCATCCGCAGTTTTCGGCAGAAAAGCAGCGACCCCCGTGCGATGCAGGCGCTGGAAACGCTGGTCACGCAAAACCTCGGTTTCCAACTGTTCCGCACGATCGAGCAAACCAAACGTCAGCTTTCAGACAACTTGTTCGCCAAACTCGACTTTGTGCATGGCCCCATCGCCATTCATGAGGTGCTGACGCGCGACCGTTTTGAGCAGTTGATTGCCAGAGAACTGCGCGAGGTGCAGGATGGGGTGTGTGAGGTGATCGAAGCTGCGGGCCTGACACCCAATGATATTGACGTGGTGTTGCGCACGGGCGGGTCGTCGGCAGTCCCGGCCTTTGTGAACATGCTGGCATCAATCTTCGACGAAGATAAGCTCACGGAACTGGAACCGCTGGTCTCGGTTGTCGGTGGCATGGCGGTTATTGCGCAACGGAATGAACGACCCACACCCGCCTATGTTATCCGCTATGAGCAGGGCCAGCCCATCATGGATGATCCGGTAGTAGCGAGTGGCGGCAAAGCCGAGCGTTATTATTTCCGCACCCAACAACCGGCCTATGTGGATAACGCTTTCGCGATTGATTATCTACCGGCGAATCTCAGTGGTATGCCCGCCATACGATTTCCATTCACTGATGTCGATAATCAAGATGATGAATACCTGTCCTTCGAGCTAAATGTCACGGCGCGGGTGTATGTGGGTTATGAAGGCGGCGCGATCAACCGGCCCCGCTGGTTGCGCGACTGGCAGCGCGATGAAACCCATATCGAGATCGCCGATGGCTGGCGCACCCCCCGCATCCTCAAGTTATACAGTCAGGTCTTCGAACCCGGCACCGTCACCCTCGGCGGCACCAAAGCAAGGGGTTACGAAGGCAATATCCCCGTCCCCTACGTTGTGATCGTCAAAGCCCTGGAATAACCTTGATCATGATTCGATACTGGGGAAATAATAGCAGTATCTATCTTAATGTCATATGCTATAATTAGCACATACCTTCTATTCAATTATGTGTAATAGAGAAATATCTATGAGATATGTGAAGTTCACAATTCACAAGTATAAGGCTATCCATGGCGTTGAGATTGGTTTAAGTCGGAATCTCATGATTCCAATAATTGGAGTAAATGAATCAGGAAAAACTTCAATATTGCAAGCAATTTTTGCTTTCAGTCAGAATAATGACAACTTTGGCGGTGGGAATCATCTGAGCGCAAAGAATCGCTATGAGCCAAGTTCAACGGGCTATGAGGTGTCCGCAGATCTTCTCTTCAATAACAAAGATGAGATTGACTCAATAGTTGAAACTCTATCTGAGAATTATGGTTTAGAAGAGGAGTCGGATGATGAAGATTCAACAGAGATCACAGCAGATCAGCTTAAGGAACAATTTTACTCTTTATATGATAAAACTGACCCTTTAAGAATAACTAGAAATCTAGAAGATTATTCGTACCACATATAAAATTCATTTATTACTAATTGGGTGGAAAATCTTGATGAAGATTTCATAAAAGACATTATTTATGAGGTTTTAGCTAGAACACCCTATATTTTATATTTCGACGATTTTACAGATCGTGTGCCGGAAGAAATAGATTTTCCAAGTGATTATAGTGAAAATGATTCTCAAGAAAACAAAGATAGCAAGCTACAAGACATCGGAGCAACCTATGGTGAGTGGCATACATACATTGAGGAGATTTTCAAAAGGACACATGAGGGAATATCATTAGAAAGTTTCCTTTCCACCGATGACTCTAATGATAGAAATAGTATGCTCTCAGATGTAACAAGTCAGATTCATCATGATATAGTAGAAAATTGGCAACAATTAACTGGTTTATTGGGGGATTTTCGTGAGGAAATAAGTGAAGAAATTAAGAATTTGAAATTGGTTTTACTCCATAACACGACTTCAAATAAGCATGTTTTTGAGTTTAAGGTTATCGATGAACGTCACGGCGGTAGAGGCAGGTATTTCTCAGTAATAGAGCGAAGTAAAGGTTTTCAATGGTTTTTTAACTTTGCTGTAAAATTGAAATATAATCCCAAATATACAGAAGAATTTGAAGGGGCTATTTATCTTTTAGACGAACCCGGATCTTATTTACACTCATCCGCCCTGAGCAACCTTTTAAAGTCGCTTCACGATATCTCTAAATTGAATCAAGTAATTTATTGTACACATTCTCAATATCTGCTAGATCCGGATGTAGTCAATATCTACAACATAAGAATTTGTGTTCGGCAGGGAAGTAAGATTGAATTGCAAAACTATGGCGAATATAGAGGTTCAGATCATAGTATGGGTGCGCTCAGTCCACTTATCCATGCGTTACAACTCAAAATCGGTGCGATGCCGTTCGAAAAGCGTACAAATATTGTACTGACTGAAGGAATTACAGATTATTATCTATTCACTTTGGTAAAGACATTCACAGAGTTATTTGATGGTGTTGATTTTACGATCATTCCTGGTGCTGGCGCTAGTCACCTAAAAGAGCTGATTTCGCTATCTATTGCATGGTCAGATAAGTACGTGCTTCTACTTGATAGTGATCGAGCAGGTAGGGATGCATTCACAAAATATAAGAGACATTTTGGGGAAGAACAATCCGAGTATTGGATAAAATATAAGATCGGACAGAAAGAAAGGGATGTTAAGCTCGAAAACCTATTAGATGTGTCTGATCAAGAGAAACTAAAAAAGATGTTTCAAACTTCTGATGTAAAACGTGCTATTCCGCTTTTATTTTTTGCTGATGAAACTGACAAGAAAGACTTTTGCAAGAAATTGAGTAAAGACACGATTGCTAATATTCAACAATTGAGTAATGAGATAAAAGCAATTTTGAAATCCTGATAATTTTCTTATTCGTCAAAGCTCTGGATTAGCATGATGCCAATTCCATATTTTCGTATCCGTCCGACGGCGGTGATTGTGCGTGATGAGTCGGTTCTGCTGGTTGAGTATGATGATGAGAACGGCATCCATTACAATTTTCCCGGTGGGGGGGTCGAACCCGACGAATCGATCTACGAAGCCCTGCACCGCGAAGTCTGGGAAGAAACGGCAGCAACCGTCACGATTGAGCACCTGCTGTATGTCGGGGAATATGATCCCAAATACCTCAATTATGCGTTTGGTTCCCAGCGTTCCCTGTCCTTTTTATTCAAGTGTGCTTTGCTGCCCAATTGTGAACCCTGTCTACCAGAAACACCGGACCCTGACCAAACAGCGGTGCGCTGGGTTAAACTTGACCAGCTAAAGACTGTCACCCTGTATATGCCGGGAACAATTGATATGCTCATTGAAGCATTAAACCGACCTGCCAATAGCGACCTATTCACCTTAACTCATGAATGAAATTATCTATAAAGTTCGTCCACCGGTGAGCAATGCCGAACTTAATCCGCTGTTTGCCGTGTCGTGGCCCCGGCATGAAGAATGGGACTTCAGCCCGGTCCATGAGCGCAGCCTGTTGTGGGTCTGCGCCTATGCTGGTTCCCGGTTGATTGGCTATGTCAACGTCGCCTGGGATGGCGCACAGCATGGCTTCATCCTGGACACCACTGTTCATCCCGACTTTCGGCGGCGGGGCATCGGCGTGGAAATCGTAAAAACGGCGATTGAGGCGGCACGGGCATATGATCTTGATTGGCTGCACGTCGATTATGACCCGAGCCTCGAAGCATTCTATGTCAAATGTGGCTTTCGACCCTCGGCAGCGGCGGTGCTGCGGATGAAATGACCATCAATATTCGTGAAATGTTGACCATCATTCACGAATCGCATCAAACGCCTGCTCGACAAACCAGTGATGGCGCTCACGGAATCGCTTTTCAGTCGTCGCGTCCAATCCCCATGTACGCAATTTGCCAGCGGGTCGTAACGCGGCGCATAAATCCCAGAGGGACAGATCGGTGTAATCCAGGTCGGGCCTGAGTGCTTGATAACGCTGCGTAAATTGCTGCATGGCCTCCGCGCCCAACACCCACAGGATTTCTAATCGGGTGTTGGCGAGGTCCTCCAGCGGATCGCCCAATGCAGCATCTTCCCAATCAATCACGGCAACCAATTGACCATCGCGCCACAGGAGATTGCCCGGCCAGTAATCGCCATGTTGCAGGCAAGTCGGATTGAAGGTTGGCGGCCAACCTATCTCCAGCATGGAGCGAATGCGGCCTTCATCCAGTGATTCGTCCAGTTGTCGCGGTCGTTCATCGAATTGATTGGGATAGTGCGTGGTTTTGTCCCAGAGGAAATCCAGGTTAGAGCGGTCCACTTGATGAATTGCTGCCAGTGTCGTCGCCATCTGCGACAGGGAGTCGGCCAGATTCGTTGGCTGGAAATTGGTCTGACCGTCAACAAATTCCATGATGATATAGGGCGTGGGCAAGATCATGCCGGATTCGCCCACATGATACGGCGTCGGCACCGGGATGCCTGCCGCTTGTAGTTGCTGCAATAATTTGAATTCGGTCGTGGCGATGTGGGGATTGGCGGCGAGATCTGTCGGCCCATGCTGGCGCACAATCATGGTATGGCGCTGCCCATCAGGTTGTTCGATTTCCAGCGCCGTGACCTGGGCGGAGACGCCACCGGTGAGCGACCACATTCGCACGATGGTGCTGCCGGGTGCAAACTGCGCGACGATCTGTTGGCAGGTAGCGCTATTCATGCGGCGTCAACAGGCGTTTGATTTGCCGGGACGATCACAAAATCTCGGTCAATCCAAATCGCAGGGTAATCGTACCGTCCCAGCCGCCGCGGGCGTGACCAACGATCAAGGTGTATTCGCCAGTGGCAGGCAGCGCGAGATTTGTGATCTGGGCGTTGAGTCCGTCACCCCCATCGTCATCGGCGAATATCGGTGTGCCATCCGGGTCCAGTACCACGACCATCGAATCGACCGACCGGCTGGTGGCAGCTACTGTGAGCCGTTGTCCAACAACCGCGCGAAATGGTAACTCATGGATCTGCCCAAAATCCATCGACAAGCGCCGAGTCGTGTTCCCGGTCAAATCCAGGTGCGATTGCCGCTCAGACTCGATCTGGGTCAGCCATTCCGCATAATCGGCAGCGGCGTCAGGCCAGTCTTCCAGCGCCGCGTGGAGATGGCCGCGTAGAATATAGACCTCGGCGTTATCGGGTTCCAATTCAATCACGGTCGTATAATCCGCCAGCGCCGCTTCAGTGTCCTCCAGTAACAAATGAATTTGCGCACGCCGCAGGTAGGGGGTTACACGCACAGCGCGGCCAGCAATCTCAATCAGGGCCGTATAGTCGGCCAATGCAGCATCATAATCGGCCACTGATTCATGAACCAGGGCGCGGTTAAAATAGGCCAGCGGATATGCCGGATTATATTCCAGCGCCGCATCATAATCCACCAGCGCTGCCGGGATGTCTTCAGCGCGAACATGGAATTCAGCACGAAGCACCAGCAGCCGGGCGGCTAATTCTGGCTCATCCTCGGCATAGCGGATACCGGTCCCAATATCGGTTAACGCCGCATCCAGATCGGCCAGGGCAATGTGGGCCAGCGCCCGGAATCCATAGACTTCGGCATCCTCCGGGTTTTCCAGGAGATATTCATCATATATTTCGAGCGCGGCGCGATAATCTCCTGCCGCCGATTGTTGCGCCGCTTCATCCAATAGATCGGTCTGTGCGCTGACCGGCAGCCAAAAAACACTGACCAGCAGAATCCCACACACATATTTTATCATTTTCATGAGCACCGTTTTGTTTTGGGTAGTGTAACACAGGGTATGAAATCTCGGTTAGAATCAAGCTGAATACTTAACAAAATTCGGTCTCAATGCGAAGTGCGATGTTATACTTTACGGGTGTTTTGCAATGGTTTTTATTACGAGGTTTACTGTGATGTCTACACTTGAACCATCGAAAACGGTTTCACCTGCAAACATCGTAAAACGCTCTTCGCGTCTGTTGCGGCTGGGGGCAATCGCCGGGCTGGTCGGGGGGTTGGTGTTTGGCATCATCATGGTCATCAGCAACATGCTGCCCATGGTCGGGATGCTGATAGGGCAGAATAGTGCGACGGTGGGTTTCGGGTTACATATCGTCATCAGCGCCATCATCGGGGCCGGTTTTGGGATGGTGATGGCCTTGAACACGACCAAACGACCAATGGTTACGGTCTTGATCGGCATCGCCTACGGGTTTTTCTGGTGGATACTGGGAGGACTGATCTTAATGCCGCTGCTGCTGGGGATGCCGGATAATATCCTCGTCGTGGGGCAAATGCAGATCGACAGCCTCATTGGGCACTTGTTGTATGGTCTGACGATTGGGGTCGTTATTAACTGGCTTCCGACCTGACAGACACCTGACCGGTGTGCTATGATGGCCCTATTATATACTTTGTCACGGTAAGCCTATGGAAATCCAGCCAATTGGTATTGTTCGTTCCTCCATCACCCAACCGGTTGAGGAAAAATGGGGCGATGTTGTCTCCGAAATCCACGTTGATGCAGCTTATGTCCCTGGGTTACAGGGGATCGAAAGCTGGTCGCATATTGTGGTCGTTTATCATATGCACGAGGCGCAGTTTGATCTGAATGCTGATCTGGTCAGTCGTCCGCGCAATCGCGATGACATGCCGGAAGTCGGTGTTTTTGCCCAGCGGACGCGCACCCGGCCCAATGCCATTGGCGTCGCCGCCGTCGAGGTATTGGAAGTCGCCGCCCCCATCCTTAAAGTGCGCCGGTTGGACGCGATTGATGGCACCCCGGTCCTCGATATCAAACCCTATGCTTCAGTGTACGACACCGTATCCGAGCCATTGATTCCGATCTGGTTCATTCGGCTCATGCAGGGTTATTTTTAGCGCTTTCACAAAATCGTGGATTCACGGCATGCGGCTGAATCCGATTTTGCCTCATTAATCATTGAGATAAGGCTGAACACCCGCGACGATCAACGGCAGTGTTTGTTCGGCCATCGCTCCTGCTGTCAGGTCGCGGTTGCCATAGGCCCACTGACGGGCGATACCCATAATTGACCAACTCATCACTGAAGCGACGATTTCCGGTGCGATGTCAGACGATGATGACTGCAACCAATCCAGCAAAACGGCTTGCAAATATTGCTGCACCGGCGTCTCCAACATCATCGCTCCGCCTTCATGCTCGGCAGGTGAACAGTGATCGACAAACTGCCCCAGGAATTCACACGTTACGTGGATCAAAAGTTCCAGATTGTCCACCGAAAACGCTGAATTTACCGTTAGGTGCTGGTCTAAAGCGACCTGGAAACGCGCCTGGACGACATAATTGAGCAAGGCATATTTGTCGGTAAAGTGGTCGTAAAACGTTGCCCGGTTGATCCCGGCGCTGGCGGTAATATCCCGGACTGAGACCTTGTTAAACGGCTGCGTGCTTAATAATTCTTCTAACGCTGCCTGTAATAACTGGCGCGTGCGTTGCTCACGGGGGTCAAGTTTCTCAGTATTAAGCAACATTTTGCCTCCGCTGTCGTTTAACCAACACTTTATTGACTTTGTTGTTTGCTATTCATTCATCCTCGAGATACTATCTTATACGACAGGTGTCGTTTAGACAATACGTGATGAATGAACAGGAGGCAACATGAACGTTGCATTGTGGGTAGTCCAGGTATTATTGGCGCTGGTGTTCGGCATGGTTGGCATGATGAAATTAACACAGCCAATCGAAAAAATGAAGGAGCGTGCGGGCTGGGTTGAGGATTTCTCTCCGACAATTATAAAGGTAATTGGCCTGCTTGAGGTATTGGCAGCAATCGGCTTAATTCTGCCGGCGCTCACGGGTATTCTGCCAGTGCTTACGCCCCTGGCCGGTGTGGGGTTGGTCTTAACGATGATTGGCGCGGCGATCACACATTTTCGACACAACGAGTTTCCAAATATTATTGCCAACATCGTGTTGTTGGCGCTGGCGGCGTTCGTCGCTTATGGGCGGTTTGTGCTGGTGCCGCTGCCGGTAGCATAAATAATAAAGGGGAACATCATGGACGTTCCCCCGGCCAATCAAATCTGGTTCAGCTTCCGCTCATGTACGCGAGACACGGCGACGGTTGGGAGCGGGAATGCTCGGGAGCTTCACCCGCCCAAAGGTGGGTCTGGATGCGCGCAATGCCGCCCAAAATCCAGCCCGACGTTTCTCCGTTGTGATCGTCAATTGCTTGAGCATTTCCTCCTGGCGGATCTGCGCCAGCCGCTGTGTCGTAAAGTAGTCCATCATTGAATACGCCTCCTCGGCACACAAATTCGACACCGACAGAATCGAAATTATCCTGTAGGCTCCCTAAAACAAGTTTAATTCAATGAAGTTGTGGTGATTACCTGACTACCCATGATGTGTCACTCAGATTGCCAGTATACACCTTCGAGTGGGATGAAAGTCAAGAGGCCAATTCAGCCCATTTGTGAATCGACTGAGAGGACCAAAAACATATGACACTGCGCAAAAAAGCATTTGGTTTGATACTGAGCCATCACGGCGATCAAACTCGCTTGCTGACCCTCACATTTCCGGGTGCGGATGGGCTGCGGTTTCCCGGTGGTAATCTGGACGCTGGTGAATCGCCTCTTGATGGGTTGTTTCGAGAAATTGAAAAAGAGACCGGATTGGTCCGGGGTGAAGTGGAACTGGTGCGAAAGCTTGGAACCCATCAATATTATAAGGATTTTATTAGGGCACAGGTTGAAAGACACGATTATTTGCTAAAACTAAAGCGATCCTGCCCCACAAACTGGGTACACATCGTCACTGGGGACGGTGGTGATGCCGGAGCGACATTCCAAATCAGACTCATTGACCCCTCCGACCACTCCCAGATTAGCACCGAGCTTGCCACATTTGTCACGCCAAAGCACATACCAGAATTTTTTGTGCTTGATTCTGATTAACTTGAGCGATAACGAACCTGACTTTTATGGCAAAATCAACCTGTCAAGTACCCAATTTGTGAAGACAAGGGTCTGAGAAGCCGTGAGCACCATATGCCGCAAAGACTAGAATACCAAGTTTCATAAGCACTAGCACACAACCTTTGGATTTTCTCCAAAATTGCTTATCAAGTATAACTAGGGTATCCGGCTACTGATTTAGCTGAGGCAGCAACAGATATCAATACCCATTCGATATACCGAAAATGCCTTGCAAAAAGCCAGGACGTGCTTTTGGCTTTAATTTTCTCAAAAGGATAAAAGAACATGGCAAAGGTATTTGGCATACACATGATTGCTCTTCGTCCAGGTGTAAAGGCGGAGGATTTTGAGAAGTTTGTCGCTGAAGAAGCGAACCAAACACAAAATTACCCAGGTGTGAATGGCTACACGCTCAAAGGGATAAAGGGCGACAGAGAGGGCAGATATCTTGTGATGATCGAGATTGAAAATGTCGAAACATTCGAACGCTTTATCTCCGCTGATGGAATGGAGACAGAAGCAGCGAAACAATGGAAAAGCGATAATCCTGAAGCTGTTAAACGGAACGCTGAACTGATAGAGAAATGGAATACTTTTGCCCACGGCTTCGGTGTCATTTACACCGATTACATTGAGATCGAGTAGAAGCAATTCATGGGGTACCGATCATAAGCAAAACAGCACATTCTCAGAAGGTATTGTATTTAACTGACCTTACTACGCACCTTGTGCTTGTAGACATGAGTCATCCCAAATTTTATGAGATGACAAAAAAGACCTCAGTCGGTAAAGTGAGATTTCCACAAATCACAACCGAAAGGGGTCTTTTTCAATGGTAGATTGTGCAACAAATCAAGATCAATCACAAGAATTAGCCAACGGCTTAGAAGGATTTGTGTCGCCGTTGCTGGTGACATTAGATAAACGTCTCGACAAACGTCTTGTACGGACATTTCTACGCACATTGCTGGCGATGCTAACATTTCGCCACAGTCAATATGGCTTGTTGTTGAGTGAGTTAGGTGGCTATATTCTCAGTCCAGATAAAGCACCAGCAGGGACAAAACGCTTGAGCAACTTGTTACGAAGTGCAAGCTGGTCAAGCTGGATCATAGGTCGTTTTTTGTGGCAAGGAGCAAGTGAGTTCATAGCCAGTCAGATCGGACAGGGTCAAACGGCATTGGTGTTGTGGGATGAGAGTGTTATTGAGAAGCCAGAAAGTATTGCGGTTGAAGGTTTATGTGCTGTCAGGTCAAGCAAAGCAGCCCGTCTGAAACGAATTAAACCGGGGTATTTCAATCCACCGGGAGGTCGTCCAATTTTTGTTCCGGGCATGGAATGGATGACATTAGTCGTTGTTGGTATGTCAGGCCATCCGGTGTTAGCAGCAATGAAGTGGTGGACAAGACGTGGTAAATTTGCCACACGTAAACGTCCGACAGCGACGCAACTGCTTCATCGCTGTGCTTACTTCTGGAAGAGGCAAGTCATTCATGTTTGGGATCGTGGTTATGCCAGTAGTCCCTGGCTCAAACAAGCCTTTCGCTTTGATGTGCGTTTTGTTTTGCGCTGGCAGACAAAATATCACCTCGTTGATGCAAACGGCAAACGCTGTGCCTGGAAAATCACACGGGGTAAACGGAGTATGGATCACCGCTTGATTTGGGATGCCAGACGACAGTGTTGGCGCAAGACAGGTATTATTTATGTGCCGGTGACCCATGCAGACTATCCTGACCAGCCTCTATTTCTAGTGGTATCACGTCCAGGGAAAAGCAAAAAACCCTGGTATTTGCTCACCAATGAACCTATTCATTCTCTTGATGATGCCTGGCGCATGGTCTTTATTTACGCACGTCGCTGGCAAATCGAAATGACCTATCGTTATGCCAAAACTGAACTCGCACTTGAAAGTCCTCGCCTGTGGTCATGGCAAAACCGCATCAAACTCATGATGATGGTTGCTCTTGTCTATGCTTTTTTGCTATCTCTCTTGCATTCTAACTTTGAGGCACTCAAAAACTGGCTTCTGCGACACTGGTGTCACCGCACTGGCAAACGACTTCGTGAGGTCTCTTTGCCTCTTTACCGTTTGCGCTCTGCTCTCAGTCGCTTGTGGATGAGCCATCCACCTACTTTACAATTTCTTTGGCAAAGTTCGGGATGACTCATGTTTGGGTACAAACTCGAGTAAATCTGCGTAACATCAAGTATTTAACTCTTGTTCCTTAATTAGACACTGCCATATTGCTTCAATCATTGCTCCTGATGTTCCAAAACGTGTCTTTTTCTGCCTCAGAACA
Source organism: Phototrophicaceae bacterium (assembly GCA_965223835.1). Taxonomy (GTDB): domain Bacteria; phylum Chloroflexota; class Anaerolineae; order Aggregatilineales; family Phototrophicaceae; genus CAVYXZ01. The sequence continues at coordinate 4,674,827 of CBDCXQ010000001.1, read as the reverse complement.
CGTTTCTTGTGTTCTTTAGAGAGTGGGTTTTTCTCCCAGAATCGTAAAGACATGAGCAGTCTCTGATGCAGGCTCAAACTCAAAACCATTATATATCTGAATGACTTTAAAACCTGCCGTTTCATAAAGCTGTTGCGCTTGCTTTTGTGTATACCAGCGTAGAGCAGGTGATTGTGTTATGGTTTCTGATGTAACAATTTTACCGCCGACTTCTATTTCATACCGATTCTCGGTATGTTGAAGTTGTGTATCCGACTTGCCGCGTATCCAACGTCTAATGATCGCCCCGTCGTCCCCCCGTATCTTTTCTTTCAAAAGATACCAGGGATTCCAAACATCTGGATCGGATTTGTCTTCTGGGTTGGATGGATGTTGATTAATCATGAACGATATAATGAGCGCAGCACCTGCCTCCATGTGAGTAAAAAATCGATCCATTGCCTGTGCAGCTTTAGCGCTATCTGTGACTAATTGGAATGAGCTAGATGGTACAATAATCGTTTGATACTGACGTGGCAAATCGAGTGTTTCCATCCATTGAGTGTACAAATTCGGCATCAGTCTGCGCTTCTGTGCTTTTTCGCGACATATTGCCAACATTTCTGGCGAATTATCAACACCATCAACCTCTAGTCCGTCTTCTATATAATCTAGGATTAAGCGCCCCGTGCTACAACCAACATCCAAGACAGGTTGTCCGTATTGATCGATGAGTGTTCGGTAAAAGAGTTTGTCTTCCCAATTGCTTGTATCTCCTCGAAAGAAATCCCAGGTTGAAGCCATTAAACCCCGATATTCGTAGGTTGGTTCATTCATACGTTGCCTTGCTTACCTCACTAACTGAATATTCACTGTCGATATATTTAATTATAATCAGCTAAACTTTGTTCGCCCTGACACTGAGCGTAGCTATCATTTTGATGAATGTCCCTATAGCAGCATTCTTGCTATTCTTGGTCGATAGCAATCTATACGGTGATGATCTATTCTTTGATTTCTTTCGGAACTCGACCACGCATCATATCCCCTTCGCACAAATTATTTCAAACTGTTGTCTTATTTTATGGGGTATTGGTCAACTAACTATATGAAATCATCCCTTAAGCGAAACCCATGTTATTGTAGAAAATTGGAGATAAACCGGCGTCAGGCCTGGTGAGCCTCAGCCCGGATCGTTACCAATAATTCGATGAGGCCGATGCGAATCGAGTCGTTAGTCTGGAGAACGCGCGGTTGCTGGGGAAAGAGGCGGTGATCGTTTAGCCAGGTGCCGTTGGCGCTGCCCAAATCCATGAGCATCATCACCATATCACGGCGGAAAATAGCGGCATGGTGGCGGGAAACGCCATTCTTATAAGCATCACAGGCGTGCAGGTCAATATCAGGTCGTGTCGGGCTGCTAGGATGCGAACGCCCGATGATTAAACCCTGTTGGAAATCAATGTCGGCAACATCGAAACAGAAACGGGTATCCGTTTGTGCAATCTGAAAACCCAGCGTCGTCTTATCCATTGGCTTTTGCTCATTTTAGTACGGAACATAAGCATTCCGACTGCCGGGTGAGCAAAAGGTTACGGCGAATTATATTACATTATTGAAACATCAATGTCGGGGAATGTGTCGGCACCAAAGGTTTGTCACAAAAAACTATAGGGGGATGGCTCCCCCTATATGATGGTTCAACAGCCTGTGGTTGCCTGTCGTTAGCGGCGCGTGCTATGCCAGCACTTTATCTGTGTCAGTGATAGCGTCCAGCAGGGCGTTCATTTCGGGAATGCTCAATTGCTGTTTGGCATCGCTCATGGCAACCGGTGGATTGGGATGGCATTCGAACATCAGGCCATCGGCGCCAACCGCCTTTGAGGCTTTCGCCAGCGGAATGGCGATGTCGCGTCGGCCCGCTGAGTGGGAAATGTCAGCCACGACCGGCAGATGTGATTCCTGCTTGAGCAAGGCCACCGCGCTCAGGTCAAGCGTGTTGCGCGTCCAAGTTTCAAAGGTGCGAATGCCGCGTTCCATGAGGATGACGTTCGGGTTGCCGCTGCTGACGATGTATTCGGCTGCGTATAAAAATTCCTGAATATTCGCACCGAAACTGCGTTTGAGGATCACGGGTTGGCGGACCTGCCCCAGCGCTTTGAGCAGGAAGCTGTTGGACATATTGCGTGCCCCTACCCAGAAAACATCCACATAATCGGACATCTCCGAGATTAGACTTTTATCCATGATCTCGCTGACGATGTACAGGCCATATTTGTTGGCGACCTGCCGCGCGATCTTCAACCCTTCGATACCCAACCCCTGGAAATCATAGGGCGATGTGCGCGGTTTCCAGCCCATCCCTCGCAGGAAACGCACTCCGCGTTCGGCCAGCGCTGCCGCCACTTCATCAACCTGTTCGTAGCTTTCAATAGCACAGGGGCCGCTGATGATCGTGAATTCGCTGTTGCCGACCTGGGTGCCATCCGGCATGACGATGACCGTCTTTTCATCGGGCGATTTACGCTGCACGAGAATTTTCTGACGGGCTTCGGATTCTTCGAGCGCCAACGATGCGCGGAAAATTTCCTTAAACAGGGCGCTAATCGCGGCATTGCTGAACGGCCCTTGATTAGCTTGTTGCAATTGGGTCAACATGTTGGCTTCACGTTCCGGGTCGTAAAAGCGGGTGCCGAGTTGTTGTTGGACTTTACCAATATCAGATGCGAGTTGCGCGCGCTGGTTCAGGAGATCGAGGATCTGTAAATTGATGTCATCCACCTGCGCACGGAGTGCCTGTAATTCATTTTCGGGCATGAGAGCTTCCCCCAGATTATTCCGCTTCGTGATCTATGGTTGGTGATTATATCGGTTGCGACTGCGCTTGACCATAGTGCAAGTACGCCGGGTGTCCAGGGCCAGACCCTTCACAAACTCCTGATGCAACGCTCATTCAGTGCCTATGATTATCGGATACAATTTAACGATCAAAGTTGGGGGTGTTTAGGATGTGGTTTTTGACCTTGAGCATGATGTTGCTGACCGGTAATTTTGCGACACAGGATCTGATTACGATTTTCGACTTTAGCCAGCCAGAACACGCGCGTTTCTGGTTTATTGTCGACGATGGCGTGATGGGGGGAGTATCACAGGGGCAGTGGGAAACTGAGAACGATTATGCCGTTTTCGCGGGTGAGGTTTCGCTTAAGAACAATGGCGGTTTCTCATCGGTTCGCGCCACCTTCAATCCGGCGAACCTGTCGCAGTTTGCCGGCATCGAACTTCAGGTGCGGGGTGATGGTCACCGCTATGCGTTTAACTTAAGCGATGTCCACAGCCGCTTGAGTTATCGGCTCACGTTTGCGACGGATGCGGATGTCGAAACCGATACCTGGGAGACCATCCGTATTCCCTTCAGTGACCTGGGGTCGACCCGTTTTGGGCGACAAGTGAGGAATGCGCCGCCGATAAACCTGGAACGGGTGCGCTCGATGAGCATCCTCATCTCCGATGAACAGGAAGGGCCGTTCCGCCTCGAAATCGGCACGATCAGTGTCTATCGTGAGGTCCACGCCGATGTGTAGGTCTGGTGGCTTGTTATCTCGATAATTTCCGTTGTCATCATGCTAAACAATTAGCCTAGATGAACAGAAGCGTGTCCCTACAAAGCTGTTTGTAGGGACAGTTTTTACCTGTCCACTGAAAAAATTGTGCCGTGTAAATAACTGATTGGACTTCTAATGCATTTAAACATGCTATACGCCTTTCTTATGATATGATACTCCTCTATTTAGAAGCTAGTCTGATGGTATTGCAATGCGCGAGGACGAGGAATTCGCCAAGAATGCCTTCGATCAATTTTTATCTGATAAAGAGGTAAAAAGCCGAAATTGGCGAGATGGTGAGGATCCACCAGATTATTATTTGTCGATTAACGGTAAAGAATTTGCAGTTGAAGTGACAAATATGATGCTAGGATTTCAAACGTCAACGGGATTGAAAACTACAGCATATTATATGGGTTCATCCAAAGATTTTGTTAAACGGGTTGAAGATAATGCTTTAGCGACCGGTGTGTTACGAGGTGAATATTGGGTTTTTTTCAGCGAGAGAAGAAATAGGTTTGGTATATCCGATGAAAAATTAGAAGAACATCTATTAATTGCTTTACAGGATACTCAATCTAATGAAGATTTACCTTTAACGGCAATTCGTGTAGATGGCCGAACTTGTTGCTCTATATTTAAAACATCTATGAAAGAAAATGCTTTAAGATGGGCAGGTTTTTCTCTCCCCATGTATAGTGTAAACAGTGTAACAAGAATGTCGTGTAATCGATTGAAAGATAGTGTAAACAAGAAATATGAAAAACTTAAAAAATTAGACTGTCAAAAGATACTATTGTTGCTAAATGATTTTGTTATGGTCGATTCTCAAGTTCATAAAGAATTTATACGCAATATCATTCATCTAAAAGATTTTCATACAGTTTTCATCATCGGGCGTGAGAATTATATCCTCTACTCGAAAAATGCAGATCGGGTCGATTAGAAGATGAACCGGGGAAGGTGAACACTCACTTTCCCCGACAATAAAATTTACTGCAAATCCAGTGACTTCTCAGCAATGACGCGCTGCGCCATGAGCAGGAAATCCTCGATTGACATTGCTCCCAGGTCAGTGTCATCGCGCAGGCGCACACTCACCGTGCCGTTTTCCAGGTCCCGATCACCCAGAATCAACATGTAGGGGATGTTTTGTCCCCGCGCCAGGCGAATCTTGTTGTTCATGCGATTGCGGCTGTCATCCACCTCCGCCCGGAGGCCGCTGGCAACCAGCCGTTGCGCGATCTCGCGGGCCGGTTCCTCGTGCCGGTCAGCAATCGGAATCAGCATCACCTGCACGGGTGCTAACCACACTGGAAATGACCCGGCAAAATGCTCAATCAGGATGCCGATGAAGCGTTCCAGGCTGCCAAACGGCGCTCGATGAATCATGACCGGGCGTTGCCGTGAGTTATCCTCGGCGACGTATTCCAGTTCGAAACGTTCGGGCAGATTGTAATCCACCTGAACCGTTCCCAGTTGCCATTCACGCTTGAGCACATCGCGGAAGATAAAATCCAGCTTGGGACCATAGAAGGCGGCTTCACCTGCTTCGACATGGTGGGGCAGGCCTAAATCCTCACAGGCTTTTAGAATCGCGTCGGTGGCTTTTTCCCACAATTCATCGGAACCCACGTACTTATCGCTTTCAGCATCACGAATGCCGACGCGGGCGCGGAAGTCCGTCAGGCCAAGCGTGTTGAAGACGTACTGAATCAATTTCACGACGCCCATAAATTCATCCAGTAGCTGGTCAGGCCGCACGTACAGGTGGGCATCATCCACTGTGAAGCCCCGGACGCGTGTGAGACCGTGCAATTCACCGGACTGTTCATAGCGATAGACGGTGCCGAACTCTGCCAATCGGATGGGCAGGTCCCGATAGGAGTGCATCTCGCTGCTGTAAATCGCGCAGTGATGGGGACAATTCATCGGCTTGAGCAAGAACTGTTCATCGTCGACATCAACCGGCGTGTACTGGCTATCAGAATAGTAGGGATAATGCCCGGACGTTTTGTACAGGTCCAGGTTGCCGATGTGCGGCGTGATAACCGGGTCGTAGCCATTGTCGATCTGGATCTGGCGCAGCCAGCGTTCCAGCGTGTCACGTAAGATGGCCCCGCGCGCTTTCCACAGCGGCAGCCCTTTGCCTACCAGTTGGCTGATCGTGAACAGGTTGAGTTGTTCACCCAGCACCCGATGGTCACGTTTGCGGGCTTCTTCCAGCCGGTGGAGATAATCTTGCAAATCCTCCGGCGATTCCCAGGCTGTGCCATAGATGCGCGTCAATTGCGGGCGGTTTTCGTCGCCGCGCCAATAGGCCCCGGCGGGTGGCTTGAAGGTGATATTGATTGCCTTCGGATTGATTTCTTTGGTGCTGTTGACGTGTGGCCCCCGGCACAGGTCGGTGAACTTATTCTGCGTATAGATCGTCAGGGTGTCCGCCGGTTCCGCGATCTGTTCGCCGTTTTCGTCCACCCGCCCGTTGACCAGATCGTCAATTAATTCCAGCTTATACGGCTGGTCTTTGAACTGTTCACGGGCTTCTTCAGGGGTGACTTCCTGCACGGTAAAGGCATGATTGCCGCTGAGAATCTTGCGCATCCGTTTTTCGACCCATTTCAGATCTTCATCGGTGATTGGGCGCGGCAGGTCGAAATCATAATAGAAGCCGTCCTCAATCGGCGGACCAATGGCGATCCCGGCTTCAGGAAAGCGTTCCAGCATCGCTTCGGCCATGACGTGCGCGGCGGAATGGCGAATCCGATAAAGTTGGCTGTCTTCGTAGCGTTCGGTTGACATGATTACCCCGTATTAGTGCTGTCTCGTGTGATTGTGCAGACCCCGATTGTAGCGAACGAATCGATTAATTACAGCGCTTTTTCGGCGATTGCCGTTTTCATTCGCTCAATGACGGCAGCAACCGCCATCTCGCCCAGGTTGTCGCCGGATTGCAAGCGCGTGTTGACCGTCCCGGCAGCCATTTCCCGGTCGCCGACGATGAGCATGTAGGGAATCTTGTAGAGCTGGGCATGGCGGATTTTGGCGTTCATGCGGTCGGGCGCGTCATCAACTTCAGCCAGAATTCCCGCACTGCGAAATTGGTCGCAGACGTCATTCGCATAATCAACATGCTGTTGGGTAATCGGAATCAGGCGGGCTTGTTCCGGTGCCAACCACAATGGCAAGGCCCCGGCGGTATGCTCAATCAGGATACCCAGAAAGCGTTCCAGCGACCCAAAGATGGCGCGATGCACGACTACAGGTATCTGCTGGCGGCCCGCACGGTCACTATACGTGCAACCAAACTGCCGCGGCAGTTGGAAATCCAGTTGGACAGTGCCCGTCTGCCAGCGGCGGCCCAGCGCATCACGCATGTGTATATCCGCTTTGGGGGCATAAAACGCGCCTTCGCCGGGTTCAATCGCATACTGACCCGCTCCAAAGCGGTTATCCAGGATCCGAATCAACGTGGCTTCGGCTTGATCCCACAGCGCGTGGTCGCCCAGGACACTTTCGGGACGGGTGCTGAGGCTCATCTCATAGTCCAGGCCGAAGAGTCCGTAAAAATGGTCAATCAATTCGAACACGCGCTCAAACTCAGCTTCAACCTGATCTTCAGTCACGAAGATGTGCGCATCATCTTGCTGAAACCGCTGGACGCGCATGAGGCCATGCAGCGTGCCGGATCGTTCATGACGGTGCAGCACACTGACGTCGGCCAGTCGTAATGGTAAATCGCGGTAACTGCGCGTTTTGAAATTGAACGCGACCATCGCATTCGGGCAGTTCATCGGCTTAAGACAGTAGGTGTTATGTTCATCTTCATCGAAAATGAACATGTCCTCGCGGTAGTGTTCCCAATGCCCGGAAGTATCGTACAATTCACGTTTGTTCAGCAGCGGCGTCGCAACCTCTTGATAGTTGAGTTGTGCGTGCGCCGTGCGCCAGTATTCCAGCAGCTTATTGAACACGTGCAGGCCACGCGGTAACCAGTAGGCCATACCGGGTGCGGACGGGTCAAAGAAGAACAAGTCCAGTTCTGGCCCCAACCGTCGATGATCGCGCCGTTTCACTTCTTCCAGCCGGTGTAGATAGTCCGCCAGTTGCTCCGGCGTTTCCCAGGCCGTGCCATAGATGCGCGTCAATTGTGGGCGATTTTCGTCGCCGCGCCAATAGGCTCCAGCGGGTGGCTTGAAGGTGATGTTGATGGCCTTCGGGTTGATTGCTATGGTGCTGGCGACATGTGGCCCCCGGCACAGATCGGTAAACTGATTCTGCGTGTAGACTGTCAGCGTGTCGGCTGGTTCCGCGATCTGTTCGCCGTTTTCGTCCACGCGCCCGTTAACCAGATCGTCAATCAATTCGAGCTTATAGGGCTGATCCTTGAACAATTCACGGGCTTCGTCGGGGGTGACGTCACGTACCGTAAATTCATGGTTGCCGCTGATGATTTTGCGCATCCGTTTTTCGACCCATTTCAGGTCGTCTTCTGTGATGGGATGCGGCAGGTCAAAATCATAATAGAAGCCATCTTCAATCGGCGGGCCGATGGCGATTTTCGCTTCTGGAAAACGTTCCAGCATTGCTTCGGCCATGACATGCGCGGCGGAATGGCGAATCCGGTAAAGTTGGCTGTCTGCATACGGTTGCTCAGACATGAGAATCCTCGATTGTTGTGAACTTATTGATTCTAACTACTTAGGTGGCAACAACACCTCACCCCTGTTCGCTTCGCTCACTTTCCCCTCTCCAAAATGGAGAGGGGAGGAATTACCGCAGGTAAGGAGGGGTGAGGTAAACTGGATTTATGCTTGCAAATCCAATTCCATCATGACAGTTAGAATAGATGGTTATTGGCTGGGCAGCGTGCACGTGTTCAGGAAGCGGCAATCGCTTTGTCCGAATTCACACCGCAAGCGGAATCAAAACTCAGGACACAACTCACCGTCACCAGGCATTGCGTTTTTCAGTTGTTTGGGTAAAAACGTGGGGGATAGGCCCCGGTCAATCAACGTGAACGGTGAGTACCTCGTTGATGACAACCGCAGCAACTTCGGTAGTTGCGCGTTTGCCATCGTTGGTAGTTCGCGGGGTATCGTTCTCGTCTTCATTGACCAGCGTGAAGCAGCCTTCGAATACATCGAGGGCCAGCATGTTATCAATCGTGTCTTCCAGTACGTCGCGTTGCAGGCTTTCAACCACGATATGCGCCGTTTCTAACGCGGTGTAGCGCACCGGTGGCATATCAAGCTGTTTGCTCATGTGCAGACTCAATTCCATCTGACGTTTGAAATAGGGCTGTGTGACGAATAACGCCGTATAGAGTTTGCCGTCTTCCATTTCGACAATCACATCACAGGCATCAGCTTCATTGTCGTCAGATGTTTCTATCCACACACGCATTGGAATCATGATTTTTTACTCTCTAAATGTTTAATCTTAATGGATTAAACCCAATATTGCTCACTGCGAATTTATTTGTAACGCAAATAGCATATTACACTTGGCTTGGCTTTGTCAAGTAATTCACAAATACAGATTATCATTTATAAACTTCAGTATTTGCGAACAATCGTGGTTGATGCCAACGGGGAGGAATGGCTCCCTCCCCTCAATTTGATGCTTCGATTTACGTTGCTGTGGGGATTTCTTCCAACGAGCGGGTTTGCGGATTGATCGCTGCCAACAGCGCAATGACGGTCATCGTACTGCCTGCGATCAAAAACATGCCCACCAGATTGATGTCGATAACCGCCCCGGCAATGGCGTTCGAGATCGGCGCGAGGCCCTGCGTCGCCAACATCATCAGGCTCATGACACGGCCCAACATGGCGTCGGGGGTGCGGTTTTGCAACCAGGTGATGAAGATGATGACCGTGTAACCGTTAGCGACCCCCATGCCGAGGGCGATCAACGCGGCAGGGATCATCCCGGCGGCTATGCCTAATAACGCGACCCCAATGCCCATGCCACTGTAGGTTACGAACAGCACCGAGCCAAGAATACGTGCAGGGGGGCGTGGCAACAACCCGGCCAGAACCGTGCCCAATAGCATCCCGCCGCCGAGCGCGGATGAAATCAAGCCAAATGCAGCCGCCCCTTCGATAAAGCGTTGGTCAGCCAGCACCGGAATGCCCACGACCATCGGCCCCATGATGAAGAACTGGCTGGCAGCAATAATCAGGAAGATGATGCGCAAACGCGTATCCTCCCAGACGAATGCCATACCGCTGCGGATGGCGCCCAGTAAATCGCTGCGACTGCTGTCATCAGGGGCTGGTCGTTCGACGCGCATGAGCCATAATGTAAACGCCGAGGCGACAAAGGTAAGGGCGTCAATCGCAAAGGCGATGCCCATCCCACTGAGGTTGACAGTGCCGTCCGCAGTTTGACCACTGAGCACCGCAATCAGGGTTCCAGCGAGGACTGGCCCCGCGAACAAACTGATCTGAGCGGTCCCCTGCACGATAGCATTGGCGGTCGCCAACTGGTCTGGTTTGACGATCTGGGGCACGATGGCGCTCTGGGCCGGGAAAAAGATGGCATCGGCCAGCCCAAAGGCCAGGGCAAAGGCATAGAGCATCCAGATTTCGATCGTGCCCGTTAACACCAGAATTGCCAGCAGGCTCACCAGCAGCATGCGCATCACGTTCGAAACCAGCATGGTCATGCGCGGTGAAAAGCGGTCGGTCAACGCCCCACCGATGAGCATAAACAGCGCGCGGGGAACGCCGCCCAATGCCAGCACGGTGCCCATCGCAAAGGCATCGCCCGTAAATTGCAGAACCAGCCAGGGCAGGGCAATCATATAAAATTGGTCGCCCAGCAGCGAGATGCCCTCACCCAGCCACAGCAGGCGAAAGTTGCGCTGACCCAACAGGGCGCGTAGCGGATTGGATTGATTAGTCGTTGGTGGTGTTGCGGTTAATGTTGCCATGATCGTTACCCCTTATAGCATTCATAATCCGAACATTGTTCGGTCACTGGCAAAAAAATTAGATCACCGGTTGTTTGATCCGCTGGCGGGCGCTGTTGCTGCGTTCACTCACAGCGATATGATGCGTCGCTTTCGCCAGCCCGAACCGGGGCATGTTGCCATATAGAACTTCATAGGCCCCGGCTTCCACTTGGTACGTTTCATGCCAGATGCCGAAGCTACCGTCATCGCCGATTTCGCGCATAAAGCGTCGCCAGGGTTCCAGGTGTGGGTCGTTTTTGTCATGGGCAAACCGTTCCAAATCTTCGAACGAGCGCCAGTATGACACGAGAATGGACGTGATCGGGTTGAAGCGGAAAAAATTTTCGCCGCCCAGGAAGCCCTTTTCCGGGTGCTGATGCAGTACGGTAAGCATGTCACCCATCGCCTGCCCCAGCCAGCGATATTTCCAGATCCGCCAGTCGTTCATGCGCGACCCGATGAGAAAAACCACAAACGAGTCATCAATTTCGGCGGTGTAACGCCCCGGATAAATATGTTCAGCCATTTTCTGTTTCCCTTTTCTCTCGAATCTTGTTTGTTTTCTGAACACTGTTCAGTCAAGCGCAAAAAATTTTTAGTCCGTTACGAGTCCCGCGACAAAAATCTCCAGTCCATGCCGATTGGCAGTCTCGAAGTCGAACTTGAAATCGCGTAGATAACTGACCTCCAGTGTTGCCATGCCATGAACGATGGCCCACAAATTGTAGGTTATTTCCCAGGCACCGAAGCCTTCAGTCACCTGAATCTGACCGGCCTCTATGCCGCGCATGACTGCGGTCATCAAGATACCAAAACTCCCCTCCATTTCCGGCGCGTCCGCGGCAAATGGCTCCGCAATACCCACCGTTCGCATCGAAAACAGAATGGCGAAATGATTTGGGTTCTGGCGGGCAAATTGAATGTAAGCTTCGCCGACCTCACACAGGTAAGTTTTGAGGGGCAATGTGGTCGGCACGGCCTTGATGTACTCGGTTAGGCGGCGGTCACCCTCAATACAGGCGGCGTTAATGATCTCATCTTTGCTGGCGAAGTACTGGTACAATCCGCCAATACTATAGTCAACGCGTTTAGCGACCTCGCGCATTTGTAGATTGTCGATACCTTGCTCCATGATGAGTTCGATGGCGGCATTCAGGATTTCGTCTTTAGTGCGGGCCTGGCGGCGTTCGCGGGCGGTCATTGCTTCAGACATTGAACTTTATTCGTATACTGAACATCGTTCGGAGTATAAGCTGAAACATGCTCGCTGTCAAGCAATTGCTGCTAAATTGCGCAAATTGGTCTGGTATGCCGCGATTGAGCGGTCCTAAACGGCGATTGAAGTGGCCTCCTCAGCAAGTTATGATGATGCTGATCTTTTTTATTATGATCGGAGGTCAAAATGAGTACGATTGAAAGTCGGGGCTATGTGCACCCGGACCGGTTGGTTTCGACGGATTGGGTTGCTGAACATCTGCATGATGCCAATGTACGGATTGTCGAATCGAACGAAGACCCGCTGTTGTACCCTTCGGGCCATATACCGGGGGCGGTGCAGGTCGATTGGACGACGGACTTGAACGATCAGCTCCGCCGCGATTATCTCCACAAAGATGGTTTCGAAGCGTTGATGGCGCGTATCGGGGTAACACCGGAGACGACGGTTGTCTTCTATGGCGATAAAAATAACTGGTGGGCCTGCTATGCGCTGTGGGTGTTCCAGCTATTTGGACATGATAACGTCAAGATCATGGATGGCGGACGGTTAAAGTGGGAGCAAGAAGGCCGCGAACTGACCCGTGATGTACCCTCTTATCCTGCCACGCAATACCGCGCCCCGGCTCGTGATGACTCGCAAATTCGGGCTTTCCGCGATGAGGTGTTGGCCCATGTTGAGAGCGACAAACCGCTGGTTGATGTTCGCAGCCCCCAGGAATACAGCGGTGAACTGTTACACATGCCCAATTATCCCCAGGAAGGTGCGTTGCGTGGGGGGCACATCCCCGGCGCGAAAAATGTGCCCTGGAGCCGGGCGGCCAATCCCGATGATGGCACGTTCAAAACCGCTGATGAACTGCGTGCCATCTATGAGCAAGAACAAGGACTCAATTCTGGCGATGATGTGATCGCTTATTGCCGCATCGGGGAGCGCAGCAGCCACACCTGGTTTGTGCTGACCTATCTGCTGGGTTATCCTAACGTGCGCAACTATGATGGTAGCTGGACCGAATGGGGCAATCTGGTCAACGTGCCGATAGAGAAATAGCGATGCCTGACTATCCCGAAAAACTGACGGAAATCATCGAAGATTTCTCGTTTATCACCGACCGCAATGAACGGGCGGCCTATCTCATTGAAGTCGCGGATCGGTTCAAGTCGGTGCAGGTCACACCCGCCATCGCCACCCAACCCTATGATGATGCGCACAAAGTCCCGGCCTGCGAATCGGAAGCCTATGTATGGGCGCTGGATAACGACGATGGCACGTTGGATTATCGCTTTGATGTCCTCAATCCACAGGGGTTATCGGCGATGGCGATGTCCGTGATTTTGGGTGAGGCATGTTCGGGGGTGCCGCTGGAACAGGTGGCGGCGGTACAGACCAGCGTGGTTTTCGATATTTTCGGCAAGGAAATCTCGATGGGCAAGGGGCAGGGCCTTATGGGCGTGGTGGCAATGGTGCAACATGCCGCACAGGCGCGTCTTTCAGCCCAATAATCTTTGATGCTGGTTCCGTTAAAATCGGCAATGATCCAGTTGCTTATGCCTGATTGCGTCGTTCCAACGCCTCAGTTTGTAGCAGCGAAACCAACTGGTAGAAATAGCGCAATTGATCTAATTCACGCTGCTCTTCGAGGCTCAGTTCGCCAGCATCCTGACGGTTAATCAGTGTGTCGGTTCGTTGCTGAATGGCTGCGGAAAACTGAAAATCCAGAATTTCCTGTGGTGTCGCTTTTGCGGCTAGGTATTCGATTAACTCGTCAATTTCGGTGGGAATACTTTTGGTCATCGATATTCCTCAAGTCGACTGAAGATATAGTATGCGTTGAATCGCTAATATATTCAATTTGCCAAACATGAGTCATCCCGAACTTTGCCAAAGAAATTGTAAAGTAGGTGGATGGCTCATCCACAAGCGACTGAGAGCAGAGCGCAAACGGTAAAGAGGCAAAGAGACCTCACGAAGTCGTTTGCCAGTGCGGTGACACCAGTGTCGCAGAAGCCAGTTTTTGAGTGCCTCAAAGTTAGAATGCAAGAGAGATAGCAAAAAAGCATAGACAAGAGCAACCATCATCATGAGTTTGATGCGGTTTTGCCATGACCACAGGCGAGGACTTTCAAGTGCGAGTTCAGTTTTGGCATAACGATAGGTCATTTCGATTTGCCAGCGACGTGCGTAAATAAAGACCATGCGCCAGGCATCATCAAGAGAATGAATAGGTTCATTGGTGAGCAAATACCAGGGTTTTTTGCTTTTCCCTGGACGTGATACCACTAGAAATAGAGGCTGGTCAGGATAGTCTGCATGGGTCACCGGCACATAAATAATACCTGTCTTGCGCCAACACTGTCGTCTGGCATCCCAAATCAAGCGGTGATCCATACTCCGTTTACCCCGTGTGATTTTCCAGGCACAGCGTTTGCCGTTTGCATCAACGAGGTGATATTTTGTCTGCCAGCGCAAAACAAAACGCACATCAAAGCGAAAGGCTTGTTTGAGCCAGGGACTACTGGCATAACCACGATCCCAAACATGAATGACTTGCCTCTTCCAGAAGTAAGCACAGCGATGAAGCAGTTGCGTCGCTGTCGGACGTTTACGTGTGGCAAATTTACCACGTCTTGTCCACCACTTCATTGCTGCTAACACCGGATGGCCTGACATACCAACAACGACTAATGTCATCCATTCCATGCCCGGAACAAAAATTGGACGACCTCCCGGTGGATTGAAATACCCCGGTTTAATTCGTTTCAGACGGGCTGCTTTGCTTGACCTGACAGCACATAAACCTTCAACCGCAATACTTTCTGGCTTCTCAATAACACTCTCATCCCACAACACCAATGCCGTTTGACCCTGTCCGATCTGACTGGCTATGAACTCACTTGCTCCTTGCCACAAAAAACGACCTATGATCCAGCTTGACCAGCTTGCACTTCGTAACAAGTTGCTCAAGCGTTTTGTCCCTGCTGGTGCTTTATCTGGACTGAGAATATAGCCACCTAACTCACTCAACAACAAGCCATATTGACTGTGGCGAAATGTTAGCATCGCCAGCAATGTGCGTAGAAATGTCCGTACAAGACGTTTGTCGAGACGTTTATCTAATGTCACCAGCAACGGCGACACAAATCCTTCTAAGCCGTTGGCTAATTCTTGTGATTGATCTTGATTTGTTGCACAATCTACCATTGAAAAAGACCCCTTTCGGTTGTGATTTGTGGAAATCTCACTTTACCGACTGAGGTCTTTTTTGTCATCTCATAAAATTTGGGATGACTCATGTTTCTAGATTTCTGTCAGGATCCTTGTCACTGTATGGTGGTCTCGTAGGTGATACCGGGGAAGTTTACAGCCTCCGGCATCAGAGCGGTATGTGCTTCTTCGTCACCATAAAGCACATCTTTCAAAAAAGCGGTGGTAATATGATTAGAGATGTCTCTGGCACGGGAGACATCCCATACCGGATCAGAGCAAAATTCATAAAACGCCGCTACCCATGCTTCGGGGCAATAGCCGAAGACCATATGGCCGCCGTTTTCAAAGGTGACCAGGGCTTTTTCCGTGGCACCAACCTGCTCATAGGCCCAGTATGTGTTGTATTCTGGTGCTACAACTGAATCCGCGGTTCCAGTGACGAGCAGTGTAGGTACAGTGATCTCAGCAATGCCCCTGGTGCCAAATGTGGGTAGTTCACCGCCAGGTGCAAATGCGATGAGGGCGTCTACACGATTATCACTCAATGCAGGCCAAAGATCGCTGGCATCAGGCTCAAAGTCATAAAGCTTTGCAAGAATCTCTTCCTGACCCAGGAATTGGCAAGCTTCATGTGCATACCATTCCTCGCCATGCCCTTCACACCAGCTTGCCAGAGCTTCGAAATCAAGCCGGGCACCGGCAGCCTGAAAAGCCGTCGTTCCACCGGTCGAGTAACCCACTACTGCAACAAGATCAGTGTTAATCAAACCTTCGAGCGCACCGTTATTTTCTGTAAGTTGATCTGCGTATTCAATTGTATGCTTCATGTCGGCTGGCCGATAGAATTGAGAAGCAATATGATTGGCTGCAAAATCCTCTTCAGAAGCAGTGAAGAAATCAGCAATCGCCGTGCCAACATGTTGCGGTGCCATCACCACAAAGCCTTGAGATGCCAAATGCTCGGTGAGGTACAGTTGCCCATATCGGAAAGCACCAAGACCATGAGAAACTACAACCAGAGGATAAGGGCCATTCAGTGTGGCTGGCTCAGCATCACGAATGGCGTGACCTTCGAGTGTATCCAGATCAGGGGCAACCTCCATCAGGCCTGCAGAGTAAGTCGTTAACTCATCTATTTTGTCTGAGTTAAGTGCAGGGTACCAAACAGAAACCGGCACAGAACGCTCAGCATATTCGACCTGTATCTCCATTGTGCCCACATGATATGGCCCATGAATAGCAAAAGCTGGAGCATCAGGGCGCAGGCCAGTTGGCTCAAATGCATCTTGGGCAGTAGCTGACGTCGCGATGCTAACCACCATCACCAAAATCGCTGCTATCAATTTAGCTTTCATGACGATTTTCCTTCCTTACAAAATAAAAACCGAAGACTTACCTCGATAAAGGTCTAAGTCTTCGGCAGCTAGATCAAAAATATTATGTATTCTGCCGCTATGGTGTAAACAACGGCACAAGATTGTTATGATAGAGAATATGCCAGATAGTCACCTTAGTGGTCATATTAATATTGTTACTAATGCCACTATTGGCGCATAGTGAGCTTATAATCTCAGTCCATAATCGTCAATTTGGCGAAGCTAGCGGCCAGTCGTTTGATGCCCGTTGCCTCGAACGCGACGGTGACTTCCTCGTCGGTGCCCATCGCCTTGCTCTCGATGACCGTGCCCATGCCGAACTTCGTATGATGAACCTTCATACCAGTTCGATACTGAAGTTGTGCCGCGGGTTGGGGCGCTGCCTGGGCTGGAAATTGAATAATCTTGGGGCGGCTGGGCCGGACAAAATCGGTCTGATCCCAGGTCGTTTCGCGCAAATAATTCATGCTGTCGCGCTGGCTGCGACTGTCGCTGGAAACCATGCCATCGGTCAATTCAGCGGGCAAGTCCGCCAGGAACCGGGAGGGCAGGTTGGCTTCGCTGCTGCCAAACAGGAAGCGCCGGAAGGCATAGGTCAAATACACCTCATCTTCGGCGCGGGTGAGGCCTACATACATCAAACGCCGTTCCTCGGCCATGCCTTCAGGATCTTCAATCGACCGGAGATGCGGCAGCAGGCCATCTTCCACCCCCGCGATGAACACCACTGGATACTCTAACCCTTTGGCCGCGTGCAATGTCAATAATGTGACGGCATCGGCATCAGCATCCAGCGTATCGACATCGGCTACTAACGCAATCTCAGTCAGGAAATCGCCCAGTGACTGACCCTCGTTCTGGGCTACTTCCAGGCGTCCGCGCAACTCCTGCAAGTTTTCGTCGCGCTCGACCGCCTGTTCGGGGCGGTCGCTGATCTCGTGCAAGTACAAGCGATAGCGCGTCTTCTGCATGATGCTGTCGAACAGGGTAACGAGTTCGCCGCTTTCTGCGATCTTTTGCCATGCCTGCCAATCCTCAGCAAAGCTGATGAGGCTCTTGGAGGCCCGACTCGGCAATGGTGATGCCACGCCATCGGTCAATGCCGTGAGCGCCGTACCATAGCCTATTTTTTCGATAGCTGCCCACGCTTGAAACTTCGCCAACGACTGTTTGCCGATGCCGCGCTTGGGCACGTTGATGATGCGATTGAAACTCACGGAGTCATCGATATTATGTACGATGCGGAGATAGGCCAGGAAATCACGCACTTCGCGGCGCTTATAAAAGGCGACGCCGCCCACCAGCTTGTAGGGCACGTTCTCATTGCGAAACGCCTCTTCCAATGCGCGCGACTGGGCGTTGGTGCGATACATGACGGAAAAATCTTTATAGGTGCGCTGATCTTCGTACCTTAGCTGTTCGACTTTCTGCGCGATATAGGTGCCTTCCTCACGTTCGTCATAGGCTTCGTACAGGTAAATCTTCGAACCGCCTTCACGCTCAGTAAACAGTTCCTTGCGCTGCCGGTGCGGATTCTTGTCGATCACGGCGCGTGCCGCATCCAGCACGATCTGGGTCGAACGATAATTCTGTGCCAGGATAATCATTTCGGCATCGGGGAAATCCTGCTGGAAGTGCTGCACATTGCGGTAATCGGCCCCGCGAAAGGCATAAATGCCCTGATCTTCATCACCGACGACGAAAATGTTGTTTTGCGGCTGCCCAAACAACTGCACGAGTTTATATTGGGCCATATTCGTATCCTGAAATTCGTCAACCAGAATATGCTCGTAAAAACGGCCATATTTCTCCGCGACCTCAGCATTATCGCGCAACAGCAGCACCGTCTGCATCAATAGATCATCGAAGTCCAGCGCATTGTTGGCAACCAGAATCTCCTGATAGCCAGGATAGACACGCCCGACGATCTCATGAAAATAATCATGCGCCTTAAACTCATCGGGGGTGATGAGTTCATTTTTGGCGTTGGAGATGGCCCCCAGCACGCGGCGTGGACTGTAGCGCTTTGTGTCGATGTTGAGTTCACTCATCGCTTGCCCGACAACCGACAATTGATCGTCCGTATCATAGATCAGGTAGTCAGACCGATAAGGGAGGTGCTCGGCTTCACGCCGCAGGATGCGGGCACAGATAGCATGGAAGGTGCCGATTTGGATCCCTTTGAGCCGCCCATCCAGCAATGCTTCGGCCCGGGTACGCATCTCACTGGCAGCCTTGTTGGTGAACGTCACCGCCATGATCGCACCGGGATAAATGCCAACGGCTTTAACCAGATAGGCGATTCGATGGGTCAGGACCCGTGTTTTGCCACTACCCGGCCCGGCGTAAATAATGATCGGCCCTTCACCAGCAGTGACGGCGGCCAGTTGTTGTTCGTTCAAACCATCGAGCATGATGCGCTTCCTTCCGTGCTTGGCTATCCCTATTGTGACACGCCAGCAGGGGTTTATTCAACAGTTGGTCGGCACCCACTTGTTTAGCACGGAACCCGGCTGTATGCTATTAAGAGACACAGGCAGCCAGGATAGACTATGTTCGAACGTTTGGCACACTTCCCCTACACCTACCGCGCTGGAATCATCAGCCTGGGCATTGGCGTGATTCTGGCAGCGGCCTATCCGTTTGGTGCCGCACCCATCAAGCTACTGCTGGCAGTGGCCTATATTGTCGTCGGGCTGAGCGCAATCGCGCTAGGATCGCAAGCGCGGGGGCCACAGTGGACCATCGTTGTCCAGGTGGCGCTCACGGTCGTGACCAGTTTTGGCCTGCTATTTTTCACGATCTTCGCGGCCTGGTGGCTGCTGCTGATCGCTGTCGCGTTGATGTTGGTCGCGCTGGCGGCAACCGATTCGCCGCAACGGGCGCTGCTCCTGGCAACGGGCCACGTCGCGGCGGTCCTGATCGCGCTGATTATTCGCTGGGGTGTCCTGTACCCGGAACTCACAATGGAGCATGTCGTACTGGGCCTGACGGCTTTGATTTTCGGGCAATTCGCCGCGATTTTCTTATTGCCTGCTGCCAAAACCACTCCGTCCGTCGTCACCAATGTGAACCCTGAACCGGAAATGAGCGACTTCGGCCTGCTCACGATGCAACTGCGCGTAACCGCTGACGGCCTGTCACGGGCGACGGAAGCAATCAACGATGTCACCACCCAACTGTCTTCGGGTGCGCTGGAACAAGCCGATGCCATTGGCCTCACCAATGAACGGCTGGATACATTCCTGGAACTCTCGCAACAGATTCTCGAACAAGCCCGGTCCGTCACCTTAATGGCCGGGCAGACTGCTGAATTTTCGTCACGCGGACAAGAGGCCATCGGCAATGCGATTGACGGCATGGCGGATATTCGCGTGCAGGTGGCCCATATCGCCGAGACGATTGTGAAGCTGGGTGAACTGACCCAGCGCATTGATGAAATCATTATGTCGGTTAGTGAGATCGCCACGCAATCGAATCTACTGGCACTCAACGCCAGCATTGAAGCGGCGCGGGCTGGTGTGCATGGTCGGGGGTTTGCGGTCGTGGCTGAAGAAGTTCGTTCTCTATCGCAGCAGTCTACCTCAGCCTCGGCCCAGGTCCGTGCGATTCTGGGTGAGATTCAGCGGGCGATGAAGGAGACAGTCGAAGCAACCCAGGTGGGGATGGAAGGCGTTGACAGTGGTGTCACCATGACCCGTCAGGCAGATGACATCATGCAAACGCTATCGACCAGCGTCAAAGAATCGTTTGAGTCCGTAAAATCTATCTATGATGTCATTCGCCAGCAGATGGATGATCTGGAAGAGATTGCGATCACGATGGAGCGGATCGAGCGCATTACCCGCCAGAATCTCGCCAGCACGCGCATGGTGGAAACGGTTTCGACCAACCTGAATCATTTATCGGGGGAATTGCAGGCAGTTGTCGGACAAAGTTCAGGTCGCGTAGAGCAGGATGCTGAGGAAAACGGCGAAAAACAGGCCGGACAACCCCACGAACAGGCCGAGCAACAGGGCGCGCACAATTAAACCCCGGCGGCTGCGGCTCACGATGTTGAAGCTGGATTTGCGCTGTTTTTTAGAATCGGCCCCGGCTCGGCGCTCTTCCCGTGCTTCATAAGCCCGCAGCATCCGGCGGGCCTGCACATTTAGCGGATTGATCTCAACAATGTTTTGCAGACAGACCCGTCGATCTTCCAGCGAATCCAACACTTCCAGCAGCGACAGCCAGACCTGTTCATTGTAGGGGTTCAGCATGGCGGCTTCCCGCCACAGGTCGTGCGCCAGGTTGCGGTCGCCCTGCTTGAGTGCCAGTCGCCCTTCACGCATCAGGCGATTAAAATCGGCTTCGGGACTTTTGCTTACTGCCACCAGTCACCTACAAATACATCGTTCGTTTCATTGGTCAACTGCCACAGTTGACCGTCAGCCAGTCGCTGTATAAAGATATTATATGCCCCCTGGCGATTACTGGAAAACGCCAGATATTGCCCGTCAGGGCTGATAACTGGATAAATATCGTCGGCCTCATGCTTCACCAGGAGCAAGGGCGCACCGGAGCCATCAGCATTGACCAGGACAATATCATGATTATCAAGATCGGTCGCTTGAGCCGCCGCGAACACCAATTGGGAGCCATCAGCCGTCCAGCGCGGCGCGAATTCCGTAAACGTGGTCAGATCGGTCGTGACCCGGGTCACATTACTGGGATTATTGACCTCGATAATGACAATATCTGTCCCCGGCGTGGCGCTGCGGAGATCATCCTTCACCACCGCGATGCGCGAACAATCTGGTGAAAAAGCCGGTTGTGAATAGGTGGCGGAGTCGTTGGTCAACCGGCGGGTTGCATTGTCGGGCAGTGGGGTGCCTTGCTCATTCGTTTCAGTTGGCACCGCGCTCTGATCCAGATTCAGCACATACAATTGAATCGGTGGGTCAGCATCAAAATCGAGATCTTCATTGCTGGTGGGGACATCCTGTGAAATCGCCACAAATGCGACCTGATTGGCTGTGCGACAGTGGTCCGGTTGCCGCGCCTTGATGACGCCCTGGGTTGAGCGGATGAGCTGCGGCTGGGTTCCATTGATGTTGATCGCTTCCATGCCAAAGTCGAGCGTGGTATCAAAGTAACGGGTATAAACCACCCGTGTACCGCTGTCGGCAAAGCGCACTTCACGGCCCAATTCAGTGCCGATTCGCTGCCGTTCACCGAGGCCATTGGCTGGCAGTAGATAAAGCTCAAGCGCACCGTTGCTCAAAATGTCCTGCCCGCCAAAGATAGCAAGGTCGCCGGGCACACTGGGGTCTGGCAAGGGTGCCATTTCCTGGGTTGGGGTTTCGCTGGGCGGTGGCGACGGCGTAAACGTGGGCGGCAACTCATTGGTGCGCGGCGTTGGCGTGTCGGTACCGCCCTGGGCGACGCGGGTTTCGTTTGCGGCCATGGCAACTGCCGTTGCACTGCTGGCAATGTCGGTGCTTTGCTGAACCGCTGCCGTTGCCACCCGTTGTTCTTCAGCAGTGCGGCTTGCGTTGCTGCTGGCGATCAACACCAGGAGCAAAATCAGCACCACGACCACTGCCGCGCCCCCGCCCACAATCAACCGGAGATGCTGGCGCGAGATGCCCGGCAATATTTCTTCTTGAACGGCTTGCTCTTGCCGCCGCCGATCTAAACGGTCCAGTAGTTGCTGGGCTTTTTCGTTAGACGGGTTAATCACCAGCACATTATTGAGACAGACGCGTTTTTCTTCGTCAGTTTCCACGACCTGGGCCATGTAATACCAGGCCCGCTCATTGTTCTCATCCAGATCCGTGACTTGCTCAAAGCGATCGCGGGCGGTGGCCTTATCGTTCGCCCGCGCCGCCTCAATGCCTTCACGCATCAATTGTTTGATCTTATCTTCACTCACGATGAGCCACCTTCTCGAAGTCGCAGAATTAACTCTGGTCGGAAATCCAGTTCCTGCTTGTCCAATTCATTCTCAGTTAATTGCACCAAAACGATACCCGCAACGTCAATCACATAGAGCTGGAATGTGTCCCCGCCTCGGTTCGACGCAAACCCCACCCATTCCTCATTAGGCGTAAAAGCCGGGTCCAGATCTTCTGCGCCACCATCATCACTTGTCAGCAACAGCGAGCTTTCGCCATCGGGTTCGGCGATGTAAATATCGCCATCGCCAGCGGCATCATTGACAAACGCAATCCAGTCACCACTATCCGACCAACTGGGATGGTAGGTATTGCCAGCCAGATCAATCACCAGCGTTGGGTTGTCGCCATCAGGTGTCATGGTATACAGCTTGGTCAGACCCGGACTATCCTGATCAGAAACGTAGAGAATTTGATCGCCGAGCGGTGACCAGGCCGGGTCACGATCAATGGCTTGATTTTCGGTTATTTTGCGGATGTTTTCGCCATCGTCGGTGATCGTCCAGATGTCTTCATCACCATCGAAATCACTGACGAACGCCAGTTGAATGCCATTCGGTGCCCAGGTGGGGCGAGAAATCGTACTGCCAAATTCGGTAATCTGGCGCGCCGCACCCAGATCATCAACCGGCGCGATAAACAGTTCGGTTACCGGCCCAGCATCGACTGGTGCTGGTTCGATTTCCAATGTACCTTCGTCAGCTGCCTCGGCTTCAGCCTCGGTCTTGGCCTCGGTAGATGGTGGCGGACTGTTGCGAGCAACCTCGCGCACGAAAGCGACTTTTTGGCCGCTGGGATCATAGGCAATATCGCGAATGTCGCCCCCCAGCAGATTGATCTCACTGCCATTGCCGAGGGCCTGATACAGATCCGTGACCGCTGCGCCCGGTTCCAGGCCGGTAAAGATCATCGTAAAAAATGTCAGCGGTAGCGGTGTAGGTGAGGGTAAGGGGGTCACACTGGCGGTTGGCGTAAAGGTTGCGGTAAACGTTGGCGGCAACGTCACATCAGATGTCACGATCAGGATGTTGGGTGAGGGTGTCGCCGTAAATGAGTTCGGGTCAGGCGAGGGCGTGAACGACGGGCTGAGTGCGTTAACAATCTCCTGCCGCGTCGGATCAGCCGGTTGCTGTGAAGCGATCAAGGCGAAAATCAGCGCTGTGACGACCGCCAGGACCACGATGGCCCCGACGATAATGGTTACCGTATTGGGTCCACCGGTAGCAGCGGCTGGTGGGCGTTGCCGGGGCCGTGCAATCGGCGGGCGCTCACCACCACCGGGTTGCAACCGGCGCAGGGCTTCCTGGGCACGAGGATTATCCGGATTAATGCGCAAGACGCGCTCCAGGTGCGATCGGCGCTCATCGAGGTCATCTACTGCCGAGGCCAACCACATCCATGCCAGTTCGTTATTGGGGTCACTGGCGACAACTTCCCGCAGTAAAACCTGCGCCGCCGGTTTATCACCCCGCCGGGCCGCTTCGATCCCCATCCTGAGTTTTTGCTGTATATCATCCTGACTAGCCAATGGACGAATCTCCAGGGTTTGTAGTAATTAAGTCGTTGGTTGTTAGTCGCTAGCCAATAGTCGGGACCATACGAGTTGAGAGTTCGGTTCGATGGACATGGTTTTCTGTCTTTTGGCTATGGACTGTCGACTGATTACATAAATTGTAGGCAATTCGGCAGATCTGCGCGAACAGGTTGTGAAATGCGATCAGGTCAGTTGTAATACCAGCAAGACGACGATGCCTAACACAACCAGCACACCAGCAACCACGCCAAATATCAGCAAGGTGCGGTTTTGTTGGGCACTGGTGCGATATTCCATCCGCTGTTTCTGTTTACGCGCCTGCTCATTATCCGGGTTGACATCCAGCACCCGCTCCAACCATTCTAGCCGCTCTTTTTTGCTGCGTGCGATGCGTGCCATCCACAACAGGGCGCGTTCATTCCGTTTATCTTCAGTCAAAACCTGCCGCAGCATGACGCGGGCGCCGTCGGCATTGCCCGCTTTGGCCGATGCGATCGCCATTTGCAGCAACTGCTCACGGTTTGGCTCCAGATTTGAATCGCTCTGATTGGATTGCATGAGTTGTTCCCCATAATTTTTGCCTATTTTAATGCAAAAAACAGGACCACAATAGTTGACTGTGGGTCCTGTTTGTCATTTTAGCCAATTTTTGGGTGCATAATCAACCCAAAGCGAAGCAGATCAGGCGTATTTGCGATTGCCGTATTTCATGCGTTTGTTGTAAAACTCACGATAATTATTGTTGCTGGTCCACAGCAGGTAATCATAAATCTGGTAGAGATCACCAATGCGTTGTACAGCCTCGTGAACAATATTTT
Organism: Phototrophicaceae bacterium; assembly: GCA_965223835.1. Classification (GTDB taxonomy): domain Bacteria; phylum Chloroflexota; class Anaerolineae; order Aggregatilineales; family Phototrophicaceae; genus CAVYXZ01. The sequence continues at coordinate 4,650,195 of CBDCXQ010000001.1, read as the reverse complement.
CCGAGTTTAACTGATCGCATTCCGGCTCATACCAGATCCCAAACCGCAGCCAATCCTGACCATCGGCAAAGGTATCAATCCATTCATCCATAACGCGACCCTGCAAAAGTTGCCAGGAGGTCACATGCATGTCGTGTAAATCTTCACCGCCCCAGAAACCGAAGCGATAATCACCGCTCATCCGCTGTACCAGATCACGCAGGATTTGTCGCTGCCGGGGGTGTTCAAACTTACCGATAAAATTCTGCTGGTCCCACCAGGCGAAGGGTGACAGCACCAGTTCAATCGCGAAGTATGAAGGTGCGATGCGCATTTCAATCACTGGATGACGGTAGGGTTGTACATCGTCCTGGGGCACCCCCATCAGGTCTTCCACCAGGCTCGCTTGTTCCTGTGAGCGATAGTAAGCAACCACCAGCGCATTTTCGGGTTCATTGGCCGCTGCCGCCGATACATCGGAGATCGCCTGACTTTTCTGCCAATGCGGGTGCAAATCCCAATCATTGAGGCGCACTTTGTCGCAAATTGACCGGTGGAGGTCCAGCAGTTTGCTATAGACGCTCTGGCAGTTGGTTTGGAAGTCAACGGCAGTCAGGGTTTCGTGATCGGTGGTGGTGAAAAAAGTCATGTTGGGTACCTCGCGTCGGGAATGTTGAATTGATTATGCATTAATTTATGGCACTATCCTAATGGATAATTGACATTCTGACCAGTACTGTGGGGCTATGCGCACACAAAATTCACAAACTTTTCGTTTTCTGTAGAACGTAAATTGATGCACAATTTCTCCTCATTCACCCAGAAACGATTCGGCTCATTATTCTTCAACCAGAGATGCCGTGTCCGACACGGCTTTCACGCTTGGCAAAGGCACGCGGTTAACTTGCGAGAGTAGAACAGCGAATGGCGTAATAATCGTCAATTGGACTTAGAGATTGTTCATCCCGATTCTTTTGGGTCAGGGGACGTCGCTTTGGTTGTTCAATCTAATTTTCAGGCGGCAGCAAGCGATAGCCCACGCCGCGCACTGATTCGACGTAGTGGGGATTTCCGGGCTTGATGCCCAATTTCTGACGTAGATTCAAAACATGCGTTCCGATAATCTCACGCGCTTCATGGCGTTCGCAGGTATAGCCACAGGCCGACTGCACCAGTTTGATATAATCTCGCGCCACGCCCGGTTCACGCGCCAGTTCCAACAGCAGCCGAAACTCGGTTGGCGTGAGTTCCAGCGGTTCATTGGCGATCATGGCCTGATAGGCGGCAATATCCAGTTGCAGCTGACCTGATACTATCAACCGATCATCAACTTCTTCGGCGGGCATTGGGTCTGGCTGCACCGCATCGGCAAACTGGGCGGCGATCTGCTCCAGACGATCCCGCCGCTGTTGGCGTTCCCGCTCATGCAGGCCCGCCGCTACTGCGTTAACGATGTCTTCATTTTTCACTGGCTTGAGCAAATAATCAAACGCACCCGCGCGCAAGGCGACAATCGCCGAGGGAACCGTGGCATGGCCGGTCAACAGGATCACCGCCAGACCCGGAAAACGGCTGCGGGCTTCCTGCAACAATTCCACCCCGTCCAGGTGATCCATTTTGATGTCGGTCAGGAGCAAATCATAGGGCTGGTTTTCAAGACTTGCCAGCGCTGCCTGACCATCACTGGCGGCCTCCACCACATACCCTTCATGTTCCAGCACGCGTACCAGAAAGCTACGGATCGCCGGTTCATCATCAACGACCAGAATCCGATTGTTCGTCATGACACTGTTCCTTCACTGGCAGCATAACGGTAAATGTGGTCCCTTGACCGGGCGTGCTGTGCGCCTTGATGTAGCCGTTGTGGTGCTGGACGATCTCCTGCGAAATCGCAAGGCCGAGGCCCAGCCCGCGCGTCTTGGTGGTAAATAGCGGTTCAAACAAGTGGGCCTGATGCTGGGGCGCGATGCCCGGACCGTCATCGGTCACACTTACACAGGCTTCCTGCCCATTATGCGCCGTTTGCAGCGTAATCGTACCAGTGCCCGCGGCCAGGGCTTCGGCAGCGTTGAGGATCAGGTTAATCAACACCTGCTTGATCTGGTTGCTGTCACCACAGGTCAAAGGCAGGTTCGCCGCCAGCACCATTTTCAGTTCGACATCGGCTTCTTGCAGGCGTTTACGCATCAGCACGCGCACGCCTTCACAAATCGCGTTCAAATCCAGCGGAATATACTCAAACGAAACCGGGCGGTAAAAATCGAGCATCTGGTGAAAGATGGTTTCAATCCGTTCCAGTTCTTGCTGGATCGTGCTGAGATCAGCGCGCATTCGACTGGGACCATCATTTTCGGTCTCGCTCATCACCAGCCCCAGCCCACTTTGAATAGCCTGAAGCGGATTATTCAATTCATGTGCGAGCGAACTGGCAAGCTGGCCGATGACCGCCAGTTTTTCCGATTGAATCAACTGGGTCTGGGCCGCCTGCAGCGCCGCCGTTCGCTCCTCAACTTTCGCTTCGAGCGATGCCGAAAGCTGGCGTTCGGCTGTCAACAGTTGATCGATGGTCCGCTGCTGCTGCTCAACCGCCTGTAATAATTGTTCCAGCCGGGCGTGTTCGGCTTCGAGTTGAAGTCGCTCTTGATCGGCTTGTTCCAACCGACTCACCGTATATAAGGCACGGGCGGTACTCTGCACCAGCAAGCCATAGGCGCCATTCGTGGCGGGTAGCTGCGCGATTCCAGCACAAAATGCGCCGACATGCTGGGCCGAGGTGTTCAGGGGCTGATAACAAAAATCCGGTTCCGGCAAATACGCCGTCTGATGATCGCGCTGCTGCGCTATCTGCGCCACCTTGAGCACATGCCGCCGCAGGCCCGGTGCATCCTGGTCAGCTTTTGCCGCTAGCCAGGTATCACCCACGATATAGCGTCCGAGTTCGGCATCCCACACGAGCAAACAGGCCCAGCCTGGCTGTACTTGTTCGACCAGGGCCAGCAACGCCCGGGCTGCCGTCTGGTCAATATCGGCAGCACAAAGAATATTAACCAGTGTAAGGGCGAAATCTTCCATCATCCGTGTCGTTTCTCAACCTGGCAGCAGACAAGCAGCGACCGAACATTCATAATGACCGGTGGTCTGACCTTGCAGGCGGGCCAGAACCCCGTGACTGCGAAACCCCAGAAACGGCATATCCCCCAGACAATTCTCGACGGCGGTTCGCTGCCGGTTATAGGCGTCATCCAGCACCCAGCCCGTGGACATGCAATCAATGAATAAAGCCCCCGCACCGGGTTGCTGATCCAGTCGCTGCGTAGCCTGCTGAATCGCGCGTTCTGCCGCCGTTATCATGGCATCGGTTTCGGTCGCCAGAATATGGATGAGTTGACCGGTCGCTGGTGGCGATGTCAGCTTGAGCGCTCCGCCATCGTCAAAGCCCATCAACACGCTGACTTTACAATCGCCATTTTCACAAACACCGATCGGATGATTCAGCAAGATGCGGGGCAGGGTTGCGGCTGAATACTCGATGGCCTGGTCGAGGAGAAAATCTTCATATACCTCCCAGGCGGGCCGTCCATCCAATTTGATGATGCGGCGCTCATCCACCTGGGTCACGCGATAAGGACCGCTAATCGGGGTCCAGCCATTCGCCAGCGCCATCCCCAGCGGGGCCTGACTCAAAATCTCCGTCCCGCTCAAACCCGATTGAATGAGGCGATTATTATGAAACACCGCTGGTGGTCGCGGTGGTGTATCATGGGTCGTTGGCCCCGGCCCGCCCAGAATGTCGTACAACATCGCGGTTTCGGTCATGGCGCGTTCCACGACATTATCCAGATTCATAGAGCGGTCGTCGGGGAACAACATCAACGCCCGATGCCGGTTGGCGCTGCCCAGCCCGGCTTTTGTGACTCCTTGCAGCCTGCCGAGTAAACGACGTCCGCTGAACAAATGCTGACGATAGACCGTCGGGTGGAATTGCATGTGCTCACTCTGGATGAGCATCACACCGGCGCCCTGCTCAACATAACCGGCTGGTGCGTATTGTCCGGCAGATGTCGCACCAATCACCGGCACATTGTTGAGGGTCTCATTCACGCCTTTGAGGACTTCCACCGGGCGGGGATGCGACGTAAACAACAACGCGAGGGCAACCGGACCGCTACCGATGGCAGCCTGCGCCGCCTGAACCGCCTGCCGACCACACGCTGCGCCCTGTGGTGCATCGCTCAACCCAACACCGATTTTAGTCACCCGGTTGTGCTCCCCTGTTGCTGTCTCTCATCTTACTCTAATATAATTTACCGCTTCGATTCAACCCTCAGTGTAATCGAAAACGATTCGTCTTTACCCATTATTCGGCAAATCTTCGGCGTTTTTCCGGTATTCCTTTTGTACACAATCGCGCTCCAATCTCTTAAAGTAGCAAGAACCAATGGAAAGGATAGAGAAATGGTGACGCAATTTACCCGGCGCCGCGGTGTATATGGCCTGCTTTTGGCCGCAATCGTCGTCGGTCTGACATTGATCGCACAAAGTTGGTCAACCACTGTCGTTCATGCCCAATTAAGTTGTGAGACGCCACCAGTGGCGATTGGCAACCTGACCCGGGTGTGGGACAAGACCGATTTCTGCCTGATACAGGATGGCGTATTTGATGAAATTCTCTCCGGTGGCGTCCCGCGTGACGGTATTCCGCCGATTGATAACCCGAGTTTTGAGTCGATTGAGGCGGCCTCCGGGTGGCTGGCACCGCAATCGCCTGTGATCGCGCTGGAAGTCGACGGCATCGCGCGGGCGTATCCGCTGGCCGTCCTGACCCAGCATGAAATCGCTAACGATGTCATCGGTGATGTGCCGGTTGCCGTCACGTTTTGCCCGTTGTGCAACAGCGCGATTGTTTTTGATCGCCGGTTAGAGGGCGAAACCCTGCGCATGGGTGTTTCTGGTTTATTGCGCAACAGCGATCTCATTATGTGGGATGACCTGACACAAAGCTGGTGGCAGCAGTTCACCGGCACCGGCATCGTGGGGACACACACCGGCAAGCAACTGACGATTTTGCCGTCACAGGTGGTCAGTTTTGAGGCCTTTATCGAGCAATTCCCCGAAGGTGAAGTGCTGCGGGGGCCGCGTGGGAACTATGACCGTAACCCTTACGTGGGCTATGACAGCAGCAGCCGACCATTCCTGTTTCGGGGTGAGATTGATGAGCGTCTGTTCCCCACTGAGCGCGTGCTGGCCGGGGTCATTGGTGGCGAACCCGTCGCCTATCCTTTCCCCACATTGTCCGAGGAAACCGTTATCAATGATACCGTTGGTGGTCTGGACGTGGTCGCCTTGTGGCAGCCTGGCGCAACCAGTGCGCTCGATGGATCCAGTATCGCCAACTCGCGCGATGTCGGTATGGCTGCACTCTTTGGCCGCGAACTTGACGGACAGACTCTGACCTTTGGTGTTGATGAGACGGGCATGATTCGCGACGATCAGACCGGCAGCGCCTGGAATGTGTTCGGCACCGCCGTCGCGGGTGAATTAATGGGCAGCCAGTTGCAAGCCCAGTTCGCTTTCCCTCACTTCTGGTTTGCCTGGGCCGCGTTCCAGCCAGAAACAATGATTTATGGGGTCGAAGCACAGTAGGCAATCAACATATACCTCACCCCGCCAGACTACCAGCTATCTTCCCTCTCTGCTAAGCGTCCCTCTGGGGCAAAAATTTGGAGAGGGGAGTCCAACGCAGCGATGTAGAGTAACCAAAAATGTCATCACTTAATTTTGAACAGCACATATTGATTACGATCAATCGCACCAGAAGGGTCATTTGGACACGCCATGCCTAGTAAGTGGACTTTGCTCATTACGTTAACGCTCATCCTGGCGGCCTGTGGCACCGTTGCCTCGCCGGTCTGGGAAGTTTCCAGTTCAGCAGCGGTTGCCCAGGTCAACACGCCACAACCAACCGTGATTCCGCCAACCAACACCATGTTGCCGCCCACAGCCACACTCACAGTCACACCCCTGCCACCGACACCGACGATCATGCCAACGCAGCCACCAGCGCCAACTGATTCACCAGAAGCGGCCAGCGCTGGGGAACCTGCCAGTGATGCGGCTAATGGTGAAGTGCTGTTTAACACCTTCCAGCCAGACGCCGGTTTCGCCTGTGCCACCTGCCATCGTGCCGATAGTGAAGATCGCTTAATTGGCCCCGGCCTGTTGAATATTGGCACGCGTGCCGAATCAAGGGTTGCAGGCCAGAGCGGGCTTGAGTATATCCGCACTTCGATTATTGATCCCGGCGCGTATGTGGTCGACACGTTTCCTGACGGTCTGATGCCCCAGAATTGGGCAGAAATCTATACTGAGGGCGAAATTAACGACATCATTGCCTATCTGCTCACACTTTAATTAACCAGATTGTCGAAGGTCTGTAGTCTCTAGTCCATAGATAAAAGACGGAAAACCATGCTCAGCTCACGATGGTGTTGGCGAACGCATCTGAGCACATCATGCTGTACGATCAACCCCCTCCGTCTGCCTACAGCAGCCACCTCCCCCAATGCGTTGGGGGAGGCCGGAAGGGGTGGCTGGCAGAAAGGCGCACCAAAAATGAGTTGACCAACAGCACCGCTCACTGAACGTAACCCGCAGCCGTCATGGTCCCTGGTGTAGACCAGAGATTAACGACCAATGACTTAACACCACGCTAGCCAGGCGCATACGCTTCATCTTCGGCAAACCTTCGGCATTTGCCCGGTGTTCCTTTTGCCCGGTGCCGGGCCACTGTTCGCTACCCTATAGCCAGCAAATAATGATTTGCGCAATAACACATATAAACAATGAGGAGATATGATGATGAAACAGTCACGACGCCAGTTTTTGCGGAACCTGGGCATTGGCACGGGGGCTGCGTTGCTCGCCAATGCCGGGCTGCCATTGGCGCTGGCCGGGAATCGTAGTGCCTCCGGGTTAGCAAGCACCGCCTTGCAAGCCTCCCCGGATGTTGAACTGATTATTGGCGATGTGTTGGGCTTCGCGCTCTCCAGCGATGAGTGGGAAGGTGCATTTGGCTGGGTTAATTTCCGGTTGCATCAGGCCTGGCATAACGGCGAGAATGTCTACTACATTCGTACTGATGCTTCCGATTTGGACTTCGCCACTGAAAATAAGCTGGTGCATGTGCCACTGTTGAACGCGGCGCTGGCTGCCGATGGCGCAACCTCACAGCTTTACACCTTCGCCAATGGTGCCGACGAGCAATTCCCCGTCGTCAGCCACATCCCGAATGAAGATGGCTACAGCCCTGCCTGGCAGGTTAATCAAGTGACCTTCAGCGGTGATGCAACCGTGCTCACCTCCGCTGACGCCGTGCGCGAAGCCGAAACTGCCGGTGATGTGACGGTTGAAGCGCTGCCGCTGGTGGTGAACTTCCCGATCGTTAAATGGGCGGGTGGTGAGCTGGCCGAAGACACGGACAAGACCACCTATCTGGGTACGGGTCCGCTGATTTCGCCCGTCGACACCGACAATATGCAGGTTAACTTCAAACTTCATGAATGCTACCCCGGCAGCCGTTACATTGTTACCGACACGTCGGCAGTGCCGATGGCCCCGATGATGAGCATTGCCGCTTCGGCACCGACTCAACTGCTGGGCGATGTGGGCGCAACCGACGAAATCTGGGTGTTCGGCAATGGTATTCCCGGCAGCGGTGTGATGGGCTTCCAACCCGCGATCTTCGATCATGCCGCCGGTAACGCCATCTGGAGTCCGTTCTGGCAGCACTTCACCGCTGTCTGGACGGATGAGAGTAAAGCGACGCTCGTCACCAGCAGCGACGAACTGCGGGCGCTGGCTGACGCGGGTGATCTGGAAATCTTCAATGGTGTGCCCGACATGGACCAGTCGATGCCACCCTTTATCGTTAATTGCCCGGTTCCGATCAAAGCCCGTAACACGTTCCAACCGGTGTAACTGATAATTATATAGTGATGTTACGCAGATGGTCTCGAATTTGCCTACAAGCTCAAGGTGCGTAACTTCAGTTACCTATTTACCAGGGCTGGCTGTTTCCCCCCGCAGTCAGCCCACCGAGTCTGAGCGTGACATTAGGAATCTCGCGCCAGGACCAGGTTCCAGGTAAGCATCGCCAAACCTGGCAACGTCAATCGAGCGTGCGTATTTATGCCAGAGGTCCAGCATCATTTACCGAGTCGCAGCGTTGTGGGCCATGTCGCGCCCGATCATCCTCATCAGTGTCGTCTTGGTATACTTCAACGGCAGCCTGATTGCTCGTGCCAGCGGTCACGACTGGAGCATCCTTCATTTTAGCTGGGGGCTGGCGGCGCTTCTATTTGTCGCGATCTCAATTCATTACACCAACGAATATGCCGATTATGAAACTGACGCCTTGACTCAGCCAACGCCTTTTTCCGGCGGTAGTGGTGTGCTACCTGCCGGGCAGGTCTCGCGCCGGTTTGCATTACAGGCTGCCTGGGTGACGCTCATCGTCGGCCTGATAATTACGGGCGGTGGCTTGATCGCCCAACTGGGCACGAGCAGTGTTGTACTGGTACTGTTGATCGGCATCGTCGGTGGCTGGCTCTATTCGCTGCCCCCACTGGCATTGGCCTGGCGTGGTTGGGGTGAGGTCGACAACGCCGTTCTGGGGGGCATTGTGCTCCCACTTTTTGGCTACACGGTGCAAACCGGGCGGATTGACTGGCAGGTGATTGTGGGGTGCATGCCGTTCGCCTTGCTGGTCTTTATCAACCTGCTGGCGACCACCTGGGCCGACCGGGAAGCTGATCGTCAGGTGGGCAAACGCACCCTGGCAACCCGATTGCCGGTTTATCAATTGTGGCTGCTATATGGTGGTGCGGCGGCGCTGAGCTTTGTTATGTTGCCATTTTTGGCGGATACCATCTTGCCCCGCCCGGTGGCTGTCGGCAGTTTGCTGGTGCTGCCGCTGGTGATCTGGGGGGCTGTTTCCTATACTCGGATTCATTCCCCGCATCCAACCGTTTTCGCCATGGTTGCCCTCTTGTTGATACAGATCATCACCTGGCTATCGGTCTGAAACTGAGATATGGAGCGCTATGAGTCAAGCTAATTCTCCTGCAAATTATGACCTGGTGATTATTGGTGCCGGGGCCGCTGGATTAACCGCCGCCAACGCTGCCGCGACGCTGGGCGTTCGGGTTGCATTGGTCGAGGGGCAACGCATTGGCGGCGAATGCACCTGGACTGGCTGTATTCCGAGCAAGACATTATTAGCCATCGCTCAATTAGCCCACGACGCGCGGCAGGCAGGCTCACAGGGGATCAACATTGGCGGCGTAGATATCAATTTTGCGCAAGTTATGACGCATGTCAGAAACACGATGGAACAGATCGCCGCCGATGAATCAGTTGAAATCCTGCAAGCGTGTGGCATTGATGTCTATGAAATGTTTGCTGAGTTCGTGGATGCCCATACGCTGGCTTTGGCCGATGGCACATCGCTGCGGTCAAAACGATTTTTGATTTGTACCGGCGCAAACCCAAAGATTCCACCGGGCTTTGCTCATGTTTCTTATCTGACGAATGAGAGTTTGTTTGATCTGACAGCATTGCCCGCACACCTGATGATTGTCGGCGGTGGCCCGGTCGGGGTGGAGATGGCGCAAGCGTTCCGCCGGCTGGGTTCAACGGTGACGCTCATCAGCAGCACGCCACAGCTTTTGCCGCGTGACGATGTAGAAGCAGCCAATTTAATTGCCGATGTCTTATGCGACGAGGGCGTTGATTTGCGTTTAGGGGTCACCGCAACTCATGCCGAACAGCAGCAGGCGATGATCGAAATATATTTGGACGATGGCACCTCAATTGAGGGTGACGCGGTGCTGCTGGCGGTTGGCAAGCAACCCAACTTCGCTCGCCTGAACCTGAAGGCCGCCGGGGTGCAGGTCCAGGCAGGGAACCTCGTGCTGGATGATCGACTGCGGACCAGCCAACCGCATATCCTGGCCGCCGGGGATGTAACCGGTGGCCCCCAGTTCACCCATTATGCGGGCTGGCAGGCCTTCCAGGCGGTACGCAATGCCTTACTACCATTGTCTTCGCGTGGTGTGCGGCAACATGTACCCTGGTCCACGTTCACCGACCCGGAGGTGGCGCAGGCGGGCTTAACCGAAGCCCAGGCACGCCGCGACTATGGCGATACCGCCCAGGTCACGCGTTTGCCCATGAGCCGGGCAGACCGCGCCATGACCGAAGGCAAACCTGCCGGCTTCATGAAACTGATTCACCTGCCCAATGGTCGTTTATTGGGGACGACGATTGTCGGTGTCAACGCCGCTGAGATGATAAATGACTGGGTTAAAGTTCTGGAAAAACGGGGGCGGGTGTGGGATGCCGCCAGCGCGATGCGCGTTTATCCCAGTTTTGGCACGGCCAACGTGATTTTGGCAACTGAACAGATCAGGCGACAGGTTGCCACTGGCTGGCTGGGTCGGGTCATGCACGGACTGGTCCGTCTGAATGAACGTCTTTGAAAGCTAAAGGAGTTACGCGATATGTCTAGAACCCGTGCGGCCCGCAATCGTCGCGAAGCCCAGAAAAAATCGGCAAATAATCGCAATCTGGTGACAATCGTGGCTGGCCTGATTATCGTAGGCACTATCGCGCTGATATTTGCCAGTTCGAATACCTCTGGCAGTTCGGCGGCGGCTGATAATCCGCGACTGGACCTGGACCCGATTATGGGCAACCCGGACGCACCGGTGACGATTGTTGAGTATGGCGCATACGCCTGCCCCTCGTGTCGTGCGTGGCACCAGGCCGGGATCATTGAGGATATTCTCGCGGCCTATCCCGACCAGGTACGCTTTATTTTCCGTGACTTCCCGGTGATCGTCCCCGCATATGATCGCATGGCGGCTGAAGTCGCGCAATGTGCGCTCGATCAAAGTCAGGCTGGTTTCTGGGCACTGCACAATGCTCTGTACGAGACGATCCAGGTCGGGACCTCAAGCGATCAGATTGTCCAGGTTGGTCAGCAGCTTGGTCTGGATGGTGTGGCGCTGCAGTCCTGTGTGGATGCCAATACCCACACCGAAACCGTACAGTACGATTTTGATCGTGCCCGGAGCCTGGCCCTGCCAGGGACACCGTCATTTTTGGTTAATGACCAGCGCATCTTTAATGCCAGCCCCGATGTCCTGGTGGCTGCTGTCGAAGAAGCGTTGGCGGCATCATAACCTGCCGCGAAAATCTATTTTCAACAAATGAGTAGCCGGTTGTAGGCCATGCGTTTTCGATTATGCTAGCTCTTTTGGTGGAATCGGATTTTTCAGATATGCTTCAAGTCTACCTCACCCCTTCTGAACCTGCGGTTCTCCATCCCCTCTCCAATTTGGACAGGGGAAAGTGAGCAAGGCGAGCAGGGGTGAGGTAATTGTGACCAGGTCCGCTAGAACACCAGTTTCTCATCTTCAATGGGCTATTTCATTTCTGTCTGGCAGATTGTAATCGCTATTGCACCGCCGCAGAAAAACTGGCGTAGCCGCCCCATCACGCCGGAATCAAAACGGCCCCAGCTATAAAGCCGAGGGCCGCCTGTTGAGCGGGAGATGAGATTCGAACTCACGACATCTTCCTTGGCAAGGAAGCATTCTACCGCTGAATTACTCCCGCATTGTGTCCAATAGTATAGTAAATTTGGGTGGCTTGCGCAAGAGGGAAATTGCAAGGCGCTGATTTATGTGGATGTAACGTTGGGAAATAATCATAACGGCATACCCAGTTTGGGATTCCAAACAAATTTTTAGAGGTCAAATAATTACGAAAACGCTATAATATTGACTAAGCCGTCCGTCGCCGGGAGCATTTTGGATGATGACCGACCGACCAGCGAACCCGCTGGAAACTTTGCATTACATCAAAAACCAGGTCCAAAATCTGGAAGCGAGTTTGCGCAAACAGGGGGAAATCCTCCAGTTGCGTGGCATCACCCTCTCTGCCGACCTATTCGACCGGCTCAATGAAATACGCAGCATCCTGGAGCGCATTGAAGCCCGGTTAGTCGAAGAAACCACGCTCATCGGTCAATTGCGCACATTGGCCGGAACCTCCGAAGACATTAATTCCTCGCTTGATCTTGACGAGGTACTGGCCGAATCAATGGAGCGAGTCATCACGCTCACCGAGGCGGAGCGTGGCTATATCATTCTGACTGATGGCAATCCGTTCGACCTGCAATGGGAAGTTCGCTTAGCCCACAATGCACAGCAGGCCCCCGGCACCCCCATCGAATTTGAGGGCAGTCGTTCGGTCGTCAACGCCGTGCTGGAAACGGGTGAGGCTTTATTAACGGATAATGCCGCCGATGACCCGACGTTCAGCAACAGCGCCACCATAGCAGCGATGGTTTTGCGGTCGGTGCTGTGTGTCCCGCTGAAAGTGCGCGATCAAGTGATCGGCGCGGTCTATGTCGATAACCGCCTGCGGGCCGGGCTGTTCACGCCACAATCGCAAGTTTTGCTGACTGCCTTTGCTAATCAAGCGGCGATTGCCATCACGAATGCGCGACTGTACACACGCGTTCAGGCCAGTATTGATGAGATCGCTGAACTTAAGGAATTGATGGATAACATCTTTATTTCCATCGGCAGTGGCGTCATCACCACCGACCAGGCCGATCAGGTGGTGAGTTGCAACGCAGCGGCGGAAAGCATCCTGAATCAAGACGCGGCGACAGTCATCGGCAAGCCATTGCCCGAATTAATGCCGCTCAGCAATATTGATTTCGCGGCGTTTTTGCAGTTGGTTCGTGAGAAGAACCAAAAGGAAATATTGGATACGGAACTCGACAGTCCCATTCATGGTCGCATGTCGCTGAATGTCAAGCTCAGTCCGCTGAAAGATGGCAATCAATCCACTCAGGGCGTGACGATTGTGCTGAATGATTTTACTGAACGGCGCGAGAATGAAGCCATGTTAGGCGTCATGCGGCGCTACCTGCCCCCGGAGATGGTCGATAATATCCATCAGATCGCCGGGCTGGCATTGGGTGGCGAACGACGCGTGACAACCTGTATGTTTGTTGATGTGCGCCCACTGGCGACCTTCCCGACTGATTTGCGGCCCCCACAGATTATGGAGATGCTCAACCGGTATCTGACCCTCGCGACCGATTGTATCCACGATGCCGGTGGCGTCATCGATAAGTACATGGGACACGAGATAATGGGCCTGTTTAACTCGCAGTTGAACCCCGGTGACGATCATGCAGCTCAGGCGGTAGCTGCCGGATTGCAGATTCGAGATGCGTTCATTGACTTGTACCGGGAACTGGGCATCAACCCGGACCCCCATTTTTACCGGGTCGGGATTCATAGTGGAGTCGCAACGCTGGGGAATGTCGGCAGCGACATCCGCCGCGATTTTACCGCCATCGGCGACACGATTAATCTCGCCAAGCGGCTCGAAGAAAATGCTACGCCCGGCCAGATTATCCTGAGCGAAGATACCCGTGACTATATGGCCGGGACACCGGGCGTGCTGCAACTGGCCGACGTTCAATTAGTTGAGCGCGAACCCATCAAGGTGAAGGGTCGCCAGCAATTGACCCGTATTTATGAGGTTTTTCGATTACCATGACCACGCACGATACCGCCAAAATCAATGACCTGGAAGAATCTACGCAGGTCTATTTGCGCCAGTTGCAACAGCATGTCAGCGACCTGTCGGACTTACTTAACGGCCAGCAGGACTTGTTACGCAAATTTGGCATGACGCTCGCCAATGACTCGCAGGAATCGTGGCTGACGCTGGGAAAAGCTGTTGACGATTTTGCCAGTGGTCGCCAGGCCGCCCAACAGGAACTCAATTATCTGAATGCCCTGGCCGATACGATAGCGGTCATCAACTCGTCACTGGACCTCAACGATGTGCTGGTGCATGTCATGGATACCGTGATTCGACTGTGTGGAGCCGAACGCGGCTTTATCATGCTGCGTGATGACCAGACGGGCGAACTCGAATCCCGGGTGGCACGGGGCATCGACCGCGAACAGCTTGATGTGACACAGTTCACCATCAGCCAGACGATCATCAATCAGGTAGCGGCCAGCGGCGAACCGACGATCACCGATAATGCCACGATGGACCCACGCTACCAGAGCAATCAAAGTGTCGTCGGCTTTCAACTGCGCAGCATCATGGCGGTCCCGCTCAAAATTCAGGCGGAAGTCATTGGGGTGGTTTACTGCGACAATCGCATTTTCACCGGCATTTTTAAGCCGCAGGATTTGCACTTGCTGACCGGTTTCGCCAACCAGGCCGCGATTGCCATTCATAACGCCAGCCTGTATGAAGCGGCGCAAGACCGGCTGAATGAAATGCGCCAGACCAGTGGTTTGCTGGGCAATATTTTGGAATCCATCGTGAGTGGTGTCGTCACCGTCGATAAAGATGGTCAGGTGACCACCTGTAATCAGGCCGCAGCCGAGATGCTGGGCAGAGAATCGTTTGAAGTCGAAGGCCATGCGCTCTCAGCGGCCTTGCCTGAAAATATTGATCCGGTACTCCTGGAAACCTTGCACCACGTCCAGCAGACGGGCACGCAAGAGGTCCTGCAACTGGAGCCAATATTGAACGGGACCGACCAGCGCTACTGGAATCTGGTTGTCAGCCCGCTGCGCGATTATAGTGGCATTATTCAAGGTGTGGCGATTGTGCTGGATGACCTGACCGAAATCCGCCAGCACACCGAACAACTCAACCAGGCCCGACGTTACCTGCCCGCCGCGTTGGTCAATAACCTGCGCGATATTGATGTGGCGGGGGTGGTTGGTGAGGAGCGTTTGATTACAGCGGTTTCCACCGATGTGCGCGGATTTACGAGCTTCAGCGAACGGCTGGAACCTGAAGAATTGATGGAGATCATCAATAAGTATTTGAGCCTCGCCAGCGATGCCATCAGCTTTTACAAAGGCGTCGTCGATAAGTTCATGGGCGACGCCGTGACCGGATTGTTCAACACGCCGCTGAATCCCCAGGACGATCACGCTGTCCAGGCCGTGCGGTCGGTGCTGGGCCTCATGTCTGACCTGCACGCACTGCATGAAGTGCTGCCAGAAGAGCAGCGGCTCTTCTATGGGGCCGGCATTCACACCGGGTTCGCGGTGCTGGGCAATGTGGGTAGCCCGGACCGCAAAGAGTTCGCGGCGATTGGTGAGGCCACTGAACTCAGCAAGGTACTGGAAGGCAATGCCCGCGCTGGCGAAGTCGTCATCAGTGCCGCGACGTATGCGATGGTCAAGGAATTCTTCGCCTGTGAAGCCTTCACGCCCGAAAATCCCAAAGGCTTCGACTTGCCGGTTGCCTATCGTGTACTCCGCCAGACGAAACCCACCGGGCCGGTATCATTGGACGATTTTGATTTTTAGAACAGCCGACTGATATACAAAAAGGTGAAAGACAGGGGGTTGCGCTCCTAAAGAAAATAGTCAGATAAACGTATTAGACGAGCTACCTCACCCCCAGCTCCTCTCCAAGTTGGAGAGGGGAGTCAGCCACCAGGCTGGCGGGGTGAGGTCGAGACAACGGACATTCATTGATTATTTAAACCTCATCAACCCCTTGTACCGAACTAAAGTCCTCGGTTTGCCATAATATTATTGTTATTTTGCGCGGGGAGGACCGACTCAAAGCAGTTTCGTGGTTAAACCGCCGTCCGCTTTCACCGTCTCACCGGTGATAAATGACGCATTGTCACTGAGCAAAAAGGCGGCTAATTGTGCAATTTCTTCGGGCTGACCGACCCGACCCAGCGGATGAAACGCCCCCCACGAATCGACAACTTTTTGGACATCGCCATCTTCCGCAAAGTCCGCAGCCGCAGCGCGTAACAACGGCGTATCAATCGAGCCAGGGAGAATGCAATTCACCCGCACATTGTCTTTAGCATGGTCCAGGCTCATGGATCGTGACAGCGCCACCACCCCCGCTTTGGCGGTGGCATAGGCCACGACTCGTTCCTGACTGCTGTGATGCCCCTGCACCGATGAGATATGGACAACCGCCCCGCCACCGCGTTTGATAATTTCGGGCACGCAAAAATGTGCCAGCAGATAAAATGTTTTGAGGTTCACATTGAGGGTATGGTCCCAGAGGGCCTCATCGGTTTCGACTACTGTGCCATACGCCTGCACACCGATTGCATTAACCAAATAATCAAGGCCACCATAGGTTTCACGAGCAACAGCCGGTATTTTGCGCACCTCGTCAGACTTCGAAGCATCGGCAACGACGCCGGTAGCCTGCCCCCCGGCAGCCGCAATCTCGCTAACGGTGGCATCAACGAAATCCTGCACGACATCGGTCACAACGACTGCCGCACCTTGCGCCGCCAGCAGCTTCGCCGTTGCACCGCCCATCCCCTTGCCCGCGCCCGCAACAACAGCAACCTTATCTTTAAATTCCATAATGTATCTCCTTCGCCAGACGGAGCAGATTTATAGCGCAGTTATCCGGTCACTGCCACCAGATCATCTTCAATCGCTGCTATTATCCGTCTCGCAGCCTAGCTGCCCCATTACCATGCGGCTGGATGATAGAATCGTTAGGGACAGGCTGGCGCTCTCTTGACAGGGTGACAGCCCTTACGCTAACCTGTTGACGCTGTAGATGATTGAGGTTTTATTGTAAGTAATGCAAATCAAGCGCGATTATTCGCAACCATTTTTTGGTAGCCGTCGCCGCCGCCGGGGCGGGGGGCGACTGGTGTTTTTCTATGGCCTGTTTATGGGCGCGTTGCTGGTGTTTGTGTACACGCAGTTTGACCGGCTGCAACTGGTTGCACTGGACGCGGTAGGTCTGGCCCCGACCCCGACGCCCTTTGCCAGCGATCTGGCAACTGAAGGGGCGCAGTTGTTCCAGGCCGGTAAGGTCGAAGCGGCGGCGGAACTTTTCGGACGGGCGCTGCAACAACAACCAGACAATCTGAATTATCTCTATGAGTACGGCAAACTCATCATTGAGCTAGATCGCGCCGACACGCTGCTAGATCCCGTCAACCCCTATTACAATAATCAGTCAATCGTTGATCGAGCAATTGAACTCAACCCACAGGACCCGCGTGGCTATGCGCTGAAAGCCAAAGCACTCGTCTGGGAAGGGGAAGCCACGGAAGCGATTCCAGTGGGCGTCGCCGGTCTGGAACAGGATTCCAGCTTCGCGCCGCTGTTAGCCGTCCTGGCCCGCGCTTATACGTCGATTGGACGTTATCAACAGGGTCTGGATTATGGACAAGAGGCGATTGATGCCGACCCAATGGATGTGGATGCCCATCGTAGCTATGCCTACTCGCTGATCTGGGTGGGGGCCAGGCAGGAAGCTATCGCCCAGCTTGAGGATGCGATTGCTATCAACCCGAACCTGACCGCGCCCTACTTTGAGCTGGCCGGGCAGTACCTGGCAGCAGACATGAATGAATTGGCGATTGCGACGTATGATCGCATTCTCTCGTTGGATCCCAATGACCCCAAAGCCTACCTGCGCATGTGCGAAAGCTATTTTAAAGTCGGCCAGAGTGACCGCGCCGAAGGCTATTGTGCGGACGCGCTGACGGCAGATGACACCTATGCCCCCGCCTGGCGTCAGGTGGGCATGGCCCGTTACAATCGGCGTAATTATGAGGGTGCAATTGAGGCCTTTGAAGCCTGTGTCGCCAACGGCTCTGAAGAGATCCAATGCTGGTATCTGCGCGGGCTGGCGCATTATTATCTCGGCGAATGCGACGATGCCTGGGGCATTCTAAATGAGTCGCTCACGATGCTCGGCGCGACGACTGACGATAACCCGGTCGTTGGGGCTATTCGCGAAGGGCTGCGCCTGACGACGATCTCCTGTCCGCGGTATGTTGGCCGCACCTTGCCAACCGCTATTCCGCCTACGCCCATTCCGCCTACGCCCATTGGTGGCTAGCCATGTATCTGAAAACACCCAAGCGCTACCAGCGCGGGCAAGGCCGCAGCATTATCTCGTTTCGCTGGCTGTGGCTGTGGTTGCTCACGCCGGTCGTCGTTTTTGTCGGGGTGCAACTCTATAACAATCGCGAAACCTATATTCCGCAGGTTGAGCAGGCCATGAGCGGCGTGATGAATCAGGCCCAGGAAGGGTTGGCGACTGCGATGGCCCCAACGCCGCTGCCCACCCAAGATCCCATCATTCGGCTCACTAGCGCCAATGCCGCCTGGGACCGGGGTGCAATTGAAGACGCGGTCAACATTTATGGCGATATTGTGGCTGCCGTCCCCAACAGTGTCGATATTCATTATCGGTGGACGCTGGGGCTGATTATGAACGGCAGGCTGGAGGAGGCACTGGAGGCTGCTGAACGGGCCGTTACCGCTGACCCCTATGACCCTGATGGTTGGGCGATTCGGGCGATGGCCCTGGATTGGAACGGGCGTTATGGCGAAGCCGTTGCCAGTGCCCAGCGGGCGCTTGAACTGGCGGGTGAGGCTGATGCGCAGTCAACCGCACGGGCACAGGCCTTTCTGGCCGAGGCATTTTTTGACCTGGCCCAATATGACCGGGCGCTGAGTACGGTTAATCGCGCGCTGGAAACCGACCCCAACAGCTACGAAGCCCTGCGCAACCGGGCGTTGATCGTGCAGCAAACCCAGTTCGATTTTGATGCGGCCACCCGTGACCTGGAAGCGGCCTACAGTATCGCACCCAACATGCCTTACATCAGCACCGATCTCGCCATTGTCTACAGCCGGGAAGATGCGACGGCGGCGCTGGGGGTATTGGCCGATGTGATTGAACTCAACCCCAATAACATTCGCGCGCTCTATTGGACCGGTTACCTGTACTTAAACAGTGAAATCGGCGATGCGGATCAGGCCGCCGATTATTTGACACGTTGTATTGAGGCTGATTCGACCGTCATCGACTGTCATTATGTATTGGGCCGGGCACAGGTGCGCACGGAGCAGTATGCAGCGGCGGCGGAGTCGTTCCAGACCACTGTGAATCTGGGGTCGGAAAACCCCTACCATTTCTGGTGGGCCGGGCGGGCACAGGTACTGCTGGGGAGTTGTCCATCAGCCGCCCAGTACTTCCAGCCCGGCTATCAAATCGCGCTCCAGAGCGAGAATGAATTGCTAATCAACGACTATGTTGACCAGATGCGAACCTGTCGACTGCTGGCGGAACCAGCGGGAGAAGCCACTGAAGAAGCCACGCCCGAGGTCGAAGCCGCCGCCTGACCGGTGGTTGCTGCTAGCTCACCGCGCTGGTTGATATGGTTCAAAAGTTGTTCCGACTTGGGTACCTCATAAGATAGCTGCCGCGCCAGATTGACGACACTGCGTTTAACCCTTATCACTCAGAGCGACTTTACTTTTTGCCCGTGTGGGCCGCGGCTTACTCCACGACTTTACACGTATTGGTAATCTCGCCGATGCCCTCGATGCTGACGGTGACGACATCGCCATCTTTGAGGAATACTTTCGGGTCGCGGCCCGCGCCCACACCCGACGGCGTACCGGTCATCAGGACATCGCCCGGTTCCAGGGTGAACGCCTGTGAACAATAACTAATCAGATAGGGCACGTTGAAGATTAAATCTTTCGTGTTGCCGTCCTGCATCACCTCGTCGTTGACGGTGGTCTTTAAATTGAGGTTGTGCGGATCTTCGATTTCCTGACGGGTTACGATCACTGGCCCCATTGGACAGAAAGTATCGAGGCTCTTGCCACGTGTCCACTGCCCATCAATACGGTGTTGCAAATCGCGTGCGGTGACATCGTTGCCGATGGTATAGCCGAAGACATAATTGAGAGCGTCTTCTTCGCTGACCTGACGCGCGCGTTTACCGATAACAACGGCCAATTCCACTTCCCAATCGACTTCTTCGGTTAACGATTTGCTCCAGGTGATTTCCTCACCGGGGCCGATTACGGCGCTGGGGAAGATCGAGAAAATCAGCGGGCGCTCCGGTGGCTTATTGCCGGTCTCGGCGGCGTGTTCGGCATAATTGCGACCAATCGCGACGATCTTGCCGGGGCGCAGCGGGGCGTGCAGTTGCACATCTGCCAGCGGATAACGTAAGCTGACGCGGCTCGGCGTGATGCCTCGCCGGATGACCTCGTGCATTTTCAATGTGTCCGAGGTCGATAGCGCGTAAATTTCGTCGTCAACGATTTCTCCCATTAGTCGGCGATTCTGGTACGTAAAAGTTGCCAATTTCATCGTTTATTTTTCCAGTCGATGTCCAATAACGCACTATATTTTAACGCTGTTCCAGATGGTCCGCTGCTAATTGTCCCCATATGGACAGTGGGGCAGTCTGCCAGAGATCATAATAAGCCGCGCGTGCCTGGGACCGATTGGCAAGCAGGTCCAGGCTCAACGCTTCCAGATAGCGCAATTCTGGCGATACTGCCGCCTGGGGTTGCTCGTGCCGCATGTTATCCAGCGCAGTCAGGATGATGCGCGGGTCGTTGTTGACCAGTAACGCCTCGTACATGCTGGAGGGCGCAACCAGCAGTGGCACCGGCATCGTGACCGGCGCGAACTGGGGCAACGGTGCGGCCCGCTCCGCCGTATAGAACTCGGCATCAAGCGGGGCAAACGCCCACCAACGATCCCCGGCCAATTCAAAATGGACAACCTCGCGGTCCACCTTACCAACTTCAGAAATAGACGCTTGATGCAACACGGTGATCCCCAGTTCTGCCAGTTGGTCGGCGATTGGCTCCGTGCGTGTCAGCGGTTGTGCTTGAAAAAGGCGTTCTAAAACATCGTCAACATCACACGCGCCATAATCACTGGCCTCGATCAGCGTGGCACATACCGTTAACGGCTTGACGTTTGTTTCGTCCAGCGCAGCGATAAATGCACCGGTCTGTTCTGCCAGCCAGGAACCTGGTTCGGCCTGGCTTTCCAGTTGGAGAGCCTGCGTTAAGGCCGTACCGATATCACCGTCCAGTAAGCGTAGCATTACTTGCATCATCGCGGCGCGTTGAGCACTGTAATCAGAATCCGAAGGTGTAACCGCCATAATCTGATTGAGGGTTGTCAGTGCATCGGGAATCGGCTGGGCGAACAGGGGTTCCGATCCAAAGAACAGACAGTTGGCGGTGTTCTGGAAGAAGTAACCTTGAGGGTCGGGCATCGGGCGATAGAAATTAGCGTTCCAACGCCAGGTCACTGATAGTGTTTCGCGACATTGCCATGCAGGGGATGCCTCCCGGTAGACCGTCACGGTCAGATCCCCTTCATCCAGCAAGCCATTGTTGATCTCACCGAATTGAAGGGTTGTACCTGGCTCAACAAGATTGACGAGATTGCCACCGCGCCAGCCGAAAATGCGCATTTCCTGATTCAGGTCGCCGGTTGTCAGCGCCACCGCCAGTTCGTCCAGACTGTCGCCGTTAAAATCTGCCGCACCCAGCACCCGCAAGTCCGTGATCTCGCCGAATGGGGCCGCCGGTAGATCATCAGTGACCAATAGCTCATAGCGACCATCGGCCAGACCGATGACCGGGATATAATCAACGTAGCGCAGGGGCAGGGCCTGGTCGGGATATTGCACGTGAAGCACCGCGTCCAGTGGGTCTTTGCCGTCCAGATTCACCACGATTGGCTCAACCAGAAAACTATTGACCGTAAAAGAGACCAGTCTCCCCCGTTCATTCAGCATTGCGACAAGATAGGGCCGGGCAAACGGGCGTAAATCCACCCGACCGACCGGCGCGTTCAGCAATCCATTGAGTAGACTGGCCTGGGCGCTGGTGGTGGCGTACGCGTTCGGGAAGCGTTGGGCCAGCTCGTATTGTGTCAACTGAATCGCTTTTTCAAGTTCAGTCGCGCCCGGTTTTAGCTGGCGCACGCGATTTTGCAAAACATCCAGTAAATCAGCCGCCTGCCATTGCCGTAGTGCATAACGATTGATGGGCGCAGCGGGTGTGGTGATCACCGCCGGTAATGGCGCGGGGGTGTTCGTCACAAAAACGGGCGGCTCCTGGGCCAGGCCGGGCAGCGCGAGGCTGACCAATAACAACAGTAGACCGGTGATGAATAGATTTTCGCGGCGCATAAACATCCCCTTCTGTCCTGAATGCCCGGTTAGTTTGCCACGAATCAGCGGAGTTTGAAACAAATTTGGTTAAAATTACGGATAGAGTGGTAACGATCTTGCCTGTGAACCAGGATGCCGTTATACTAAAGATAATAGTTAACTTTTAACATTGTGTTATATTGCTATTCAAGATATTATCAATTTTTAGGTTCCTGACAGGCCAGTAATAGTATAATTTATATAATATTGAAAAAGGGTTTCAGGCACGCTTATGAATACGGGCACCAACTTTGAAATTCAACGCAGTCGCATGGTGGCAACCCATTTAGCTATCAGGGGCATCACAGACTTACGGGTGCTGGCGGCAATGCGGGCGGTGCCCCGACATCAATTTGTACCCCAGAGCCAGCAACATCTGGCCTACCATGACCAGGCGCTGCCCATCGGCGAAAAGCAGACGATTTCACAACCTTACATTGTCGCGTTAATGACCCAGATGCTTAAACTGACGGGTAAGGAAACCGTACTGGAAATCGGTACTGGCTCAGGCTACCAGACGGCGGTGCTTTGTCAATTAGCCCGGCAGGTTTATAGTCTCGAATATCACCCGCGACTGGCAGGGCGGGCGGCGCGTTTGCTGGGCAAATTAGGCTATAACAACGTGGATATTCATGTTGGCGATGGCAGTCAGGGGCTGCCCGATATGGCCCCCTTTGATGCGATTATTGTGACCGCGGCTGCGCCCAGCCTGCCGCTGCCGCTGCGCACCCAATTAAGCACCAATCATGGCCGCCTCGTGATTCCCGTCGGTAGTCGGCGTGTCCAACATCTGCAACGCAGCACCCGCTATGCTGATACCTGGCATCATGAGTCCTTGCACCGGGTACGTTTTGTGCCCCTGTTGGGCCGTCATGGGTTTGATTCCATGACCTATCGACCCGACAACGACCAGGCAGCCGTTTAATAAGCGCATTGACTGTGACCGTAGAAAAAGGCCGCTCAACCTGCAATTCGCCTGAGCAGCCTTGACAAATAAACTGAATTTAACGTGGGTTTAAACCCACTGCCTACAAGCACAAGGTGCGTAAGGTCAGTTACTGAATCAGATATAAGCGTAGGCTGCCTCTAACTCCGTGCGCAGTTGCAAATAGCTGCGGTAACGATGATCTGCAATCGCACCACTTTTGAGTGCTGCCTGCACCGCACATCCTGGTTCAGTTTCGTGGGCACAGTCGCCGAAGCGACACTGCTCTACATAATTCGCAATGTCGATAAAGTAAGCATCCAATTCTTCGGGTTCAATGTCCCACAGATTGAGGGTGCGAATACCGGGTGTATCGGCCAGATAACCGCCAATAGACTCAAGTTTGATCAACACACTGTCGCGTGTGGTGTGCAGGCCTTCCTCGCGGGTTTGGCTGACCGCTTTGACGGCCCGGCCCAGCCCCGGTTGAATGGCATTGAGCAGGCTGGTCTTGCCGACACCCGACGGCCCAGTAAAAACCGAGATTTTTTCCGCCAGCACGTCGCGTAGTGCGTCAACGCCAATATTTTCCAGCGCACAGGTATACAGGATGCGATAACCCATTTGTTCATAGGCAGCAAAGCGACCCTGCACCGTGGTTGGGTCTTCCAGATCAATTTTATTTACGACAATGATGAGATCTTCGATGCCTGATCGTTCGCCCGTCACCAGGAAGCGATCCAGCATCTTTAAATTTGGCGCTGGGCTGGCGGCAGCGAACACGAACAGGGCCTGATCGGCATTGGCGATAATCACTTGTTCACGTTCGGGCTGGCCGGCGCCGCGATTACCTTCGGTACGTACTGCGCGGGAAAGGACGCTGGTGCGTTCGGCAACGTTCTCGATAATACCAGTTTCATCATCCACCACCTGAATCTGTACCCGATCACCAATGGTGGCAATATTCGATGATTGGGCCGCTTCTAATAATCGTCCACGTAAACGACACATGTATGTTTTGTCTTCGTTCACCTCCACCCAGAAAAATCCACTCTGGTCTTTGATAACAAGACCATTTAACCAGTCATTCAAAGGCAACCTCCCCAAGCTAATGTAAACAGCGACTCAAAAACCAGGGCAGACAAAAGCACCCCCACATTCGAGTCTGCAATTGCGATAAGACTTACTATAACTCAATCCTATACGAATATTAAACGAACAACAAATCCGAAGTTGGAAGTTCAGGACTATTTGGGGATCAATTCCCGTTTTCAGACACTTGATCTGCTCATTCGTTGATTAGTTTTGGGACCATCAAGTTGTGGTATTCTAATGGAGTTACTGTTTAGCAGAAACAAGGACGCCCATTGTGACCGTTGAATCGGAAGCCTATATTGCCGATCCCCCGAAAGAAGACGTTGACACCGCACCGCCAGCCAGCGGTGAGCTTAGCCCGGTGATCGTTATTCGCCGGACGACATTCAATTATATCTTTATTGCTACCCTGTTTCTGTTGATGGGCATCGTCATCGGAGCCTATGGTGCCTTTCGCGTCGAGCGGGCCAACCGCAGTTGGCTGAATGATGCGATCGGCGAGGCGATGGCGAGCCAGGCGGACACGATTGCCGATCTCGTCGCTGCCCAGCGTCCACCCGACCTCGAAGATTCGAATAGCCGGTTTGACGTGACCGCCGCCAACAATTTTGCGCGTGGACCCGAAGATGCGGTCGTCGAGATCATCGAATTCAGCGATTTTAACTGTGGCTTTTGTCGCCGTTTTCACGCCGAGACGCTGCCGCAATTGCTCGATAATTATGGCGACCAGATTCGTTTCGTTTACCGGGATATGCCCATTCTGGCACAATCATCTTTGACCGCTGCTGTTGCGGCGCGTTGTGCTGGCGATCAGGGGCAGTTCTGGGCGTACCATGATCTGCTGTTTGAAAATCAGCCCATGCTGTCGCAACCCGGCGTCTTTGAGCGTTTTGCGGCCCAACTGGAATTGGATGTTGAGGCCTTCATGGTTTGTATAACGGATGATGATGAGGTGCATACTACGGCCATTGTCGATGATTATCGTGAAGCGCAGTCGTTGGGTATTCGCGGCACACCCGCCTTCTTTATCAATGGCCGCCCGGTCAGCGGTGCCCAACCCTATCAGGTGTTCGCCGGGATCATCCAGGAAGAACTCGAAGCGAACGGGGCGGAGGATGTCAGCAGCGCACCCGAAGCCGAATCGGTGCCGGAAGAAGGTGAGAGCCTGAGTTAGCCCAGCAGAATGATTTGAATTAGTCTATCGATATTGGCCTATAAAACCAGGAGGAACGAAGATGCCAGGTATTGGTGAAATGGCACCCGATTTTGAACTGCCCAACCAGAACGGTGATATGGTCAAACTGAGCGATTACCGGGGCAAGAAAGTGATCTTGTTCGCGTATCCCAAAGCCGGGACCAGTGGCTGCACGACGCAGGCCTGTGGCTTACGCGACAATTTTCCACAGATTGAAGCTGGCAACGCGACCGTGCTGGGGATCAGCCCGGATGAGCCAAAAGCATTGTTAAAATGGCAAACGAAAGAGAACCTGCCTTACGATCTGCTGTCTGACCCGGAACATAAGATATTGGAAGCCTGGGGCGCATGGGGCGAAAAATCGATGTACGGCAAGCAATATATGGGCGTCATCCGTTCGCATTGGGTTATTGACGAAACGGGCAAGGTGACTGATGAACAGATCAAGATCAGCCCCAAAAACAGCATCAAGCAAGCAGTTGCCGCCGTTGAGGGCTAAAATCGACGCTTGCCCCACGCTTGATTGACACTGGCAACAAACGTGGAATAATGCCCAGTAGGAGGCAATGATGCGCAAAATAATCGGCCTGCTGCTGTTGGTATTGTCGTGGATCGTGATTTTCTATATTTTGCGGATTCTGACGGAGTTTGTCTTCGTGCCCTGGGATACGGCGATAACCCGACCTGAAATCGGCACCTGGCAGCGTACCCTCAACGACTTCTTCGAACTTCCACCGGGTAACTTCCTCATTGCCAGCCTGCTCACCCTCACCAGTATTTACCTCACCACGCGTCGAACCCATCATCTACTGCTGGTGGTCGCGGTGGGGAATATCGTCTTTGCGTTGCTGGTGATGGGTGTGTTCATGGTCGCAGCGCTCGTGAATAATGCGCTTTTCCCGCATCCGCCAGTCGCCTATGACCCGACTTATCGTGGCTACTATCGCTCGATCATTCCCGGCTTGACTCTGGCGCTGGCCTGTTGCGGGTGGTTGCGATGGCAAGCTTCTGGGAACCAGCAATTGCTTAGACGGTGGCTGCGCCGAAGTGAACTCTAATCATCATTTTGCCCAGCCGCAGCTCATCACCGCTGTGCAAAACATGCCGCGTGTGGGGTTCTAAGCGCTTCCCATTGACAAACGTCCCATTCGTGCTGCCCAGGTCGGAGATCATGGCTTCATGTTCCTGGCGTATCAATACCGCATGGGTGTTCGAAACGCCTTTTTCAAAACCGCCAAACGGTGTCATGTCCAGGTCAGGCCGCCGGGGATTACGCGGATTCAAGCGTCCAATTACGGTTTGTTCACTCGGTTGCAGTTTCAGCGGCAAGAGCATTCCTTCGATGTGGAAAATAATCGGATCTTGAGGGTCAATGTGGGTTGTGCCGGTTGCGGCAACGGGCGTCATTTCGGTCGGATCAACTTCCAGCGTGCGCGTATATTGTTCCAGACGGCTTGACAACGGGCGGTGACAGTTTGCGCATAGCAGTTCACCCGGGCGGTTTGAACGCTGGCAGTGGGGGCAGATGATGTTTCGTTGCGTGTTCATGTTGATAATACCCTTACTAAGACCATGATGATCGTAATGATTGTTACATAGAATCAATCGGCTAGAGCAAAAAAACTTCATGGATTTCTTTACATACATTCATAACAAATTTATTTTCAAATAAGGGAACGCTGGTTTGACCGGCAAACCACTCAACCGCCAAAGACAATCTGAAAGCAGAGTTTACCGAGGCGCACGTGGTCACCACTGTGGACTCGATAGCGGATATGGGGGCGTAACCGCTCGCCATTGAGGAAGGTACCGTTGCGGCTGATGAGGTCTTCAAGCATTAGCTCGCAGGTCTGATGGCGGAACAGGGCCACATGACGGGTAGAGACGCCTAATTCAAGCGCTTGAAACAAACTCAGATCAATGTCGGGCCGATTTGGATTCTGTGGATGCACACGACCCAGTACGACCTGACGACGAGGTTCCAACCATAGTGGTGCTGGCGACCCTTCAATCTTTAAGGCAATCGGCTCATCCGGTGCCAGATAATGCGTCCCGGAGGGTGCGACCAACTCCGCTGTATTGGTGTCTAATTCCAGGCCGCGAGTGCGCGTCCCCACCCGGACTGAAAGTGGATGCTGGCAGTGGCGACAAACGAGTTCACCGGGAAGATTGTCGCGGTGACAGTGGGGACAGGTTGTTGTTGGTTGAACATTCAACGTCATTGGCTAAGACCTCATTTGCAATAATTGTAATGATTATCGCATGGAGTCCGGGCGCAATGCTTGTAATAATTCGTGAAAAAATCGTAATTTTCGTAAAGACGTCAGTTCCACATATCCAGGCCCAGCAGCTTCTTGCCCAGGTCGGTAAGTTCTGCAGGGCCGAACTGTGCTTCCCAGCGTCGCGGGTCGCCAGGGAAAGCGCCATGATTTTGCGGGTGCAGGCGCTCACGCCACAGCCGAATACGCTCTTGACGCTCGGTTTCGTTGTCTTCACGCGCCGGATACATGGTGATATATTGTGCCAGGCGTGGTTGGTCGGTCGTGTTCTGGCCGTTACCGTGCGGCAGTCCGACATGCCAGATCAGCAGATCACCGGCTTGCATCGCTATTGGCTGGACATTTAACCCGGTCAGGTCGGGCTTACGTGGGTTACGGTCCGCCGGTTGGGTTTTGGCCCATTCATCCACCTGATTGTGGAAACCGGGCACACATTGAAAACCACCCTGGCCCGGCACGGTTTCCGTTAAACTGAGAACACCTTGCAGTCGGAAGGGAATCGGTCGCTCGGTTGAATCCCAATCCCAGTGAATGAAACCCTTGTATTCGTGGCCGGGGCGTTCGGGAACATTAAAATTGGCGCGATCCATCGAGACCCACAGCTTGTCGGTGCCTAACAGGTCGGCAAACGCGCCGTAGACACGCGGGTGCTGGCGATTGTTCCATAGCGCTTGATGTTGATAGACCTCCAACATGCCGCCGCTGCTGCGAAAAGCCTTGCCGTCGGCCCAGCCCTCTGGCACCGCATACCAGCCCTCAACATCGGTGGGCGTCGTGCCCTGAAATTCATGAATGAGATCAATCACCGCATCCAGATTGGCCGGGGGCACCGCATCATGAATAATCACATAACCATTTTCATCGAAGAACGCGCGGTCCGCTTCGGTCAATACTCGCATAATTTTGCTCCAAATAACCTGATGATCGACAATAAAGAGATTATGCCGAATTCTGGGGTTCGTTCAAGTTGAATGGTTATAGCGGGCGATTTTGCACGAAGTTGAGCACCACGACATTCTGGTTGCATTCATCGCTGGTCACCACCAGATATTCTTCGGAAACGGGTGTGCCATCGGCATCCAGTAATTGGACGATATAGGGTTCAAGTGTGGGCACATCACCCAGCTTGAGTTCGAAACCGCCGGAGCCAAAGAAGGTCGCTTCGCCGGTTGTGACCGTTGCGTTGAGCGTGCCTTCCTGGGCGATAATCCGCACGCCATAATCGGCAATGCCAATACCATCCAGGTCAACCAGGTTACCGCCAATGCTCGACCAATCGCAGCCGCTGTCGTTCTGGTTGGCGATATATTCCACCCCGAATTCCCACAGGGCAAACGGAAATTCGCCGGGTGTGGCCGGGGCCGATGTTGCCGGAACAATAACCTGTTCTGGTGCCGGTGTCCACGAAGCGGTGGGGGGTACGCTGGTTACGGTTGGCAGGGTTGGAACGGGCGTCACCGTCGATGGCAATGGTGTGGTGGTAATAATGATCGGCAGCGGGGTGTACGGTGGCAATGGATTCAGCGGATGCGATGGATTAACCCATAAGAGTGCAAAATAGCCGAGCGCGACGAAAGTACCCAAAATAAAAAACACGGTTGCCAGATTAATCAATATGCGCGGGCGGTGCGGTGCCGGTGCCAGTGTTGATGGCTCAGGTTCGAGTGCGGCAGGATCTACGGGCGGGAAGCGCTCGGCTGGCGGTGTGTAGATTTTTTCCGGTGGTTCGTCTGCGACCGGAGCAGATGGGGCAAATTCCGACTCAGATTCGATACCTTCATCATCGGGTTCCAGTGAGAACCGATCGTCGGCATCTTCGGGGAATAATGGTTTGCGCGGGTCGTTCTGATCTGGCATGGGTGGTCCGCCTGCTCAACTGGCAACGGGCACACACGCAGGTGCACCCCTACGAATCAAACGAGCACGGCGGCTATAACCAATCATCAACAGTCGTCGCCTACAGCGGGCGCGTTTGCACAAAATAGATCAGCGCCAGGTTTTGGGCACAGTCGCTGGGGAACGTCACCTGAATGCGATCTGAGATGATCGTACCCTGCGCCGAGTGCAGTTGGACAAAATAGGTCGTATTGTTGATCGTATCAGCGACTTTATGCTCCCAGCCTGCCGGGCCATACAATGTATTCTCGCCAGCCTGCCGGAACATGTCGACATCGCTGCCGAAGACATGAATCTGCAAGCCGCTCAGCGGATTACCATCCAGGCCAAAGACCTGTCCGCCTACACCTTGCCAGGCACAACCCGCCGTATTAGCGAAATTCTGGGTAAAGATGACCGAATCATCGCGCAATTGGAAGGGGAACGGTGACGGGGCTTCGGTCGGAACCGGTGTCGGGCCGGTTGGTGTGGCGGTGGGCAAGGGCGTAAAGGTTGCCAGCGGTGTGGGTGTATGGCTGGGTGTTGGGCTGACCGTCGGGGTGTCAGTGATTGTCAACGACGGTGCAACGGTCGGCGTCAGGGTTGGGGTATCGCTCGGTGTCGGGCTGATAGTTGGGGTTAGGGTGTCAGTCGGGGTGTTCGTTGGGAGCGGCGTAGTCGTGGCCGTCAAGGAGGGTAATACCTGGGCGGTGGGCAAGGCGAAATTGACTGCTGCCGGGTCAGTCACGGGTGGACCGGCCAACCGCAAAAAGACAAACACCAGCCACAAAATAGACAGCACCACAAAGATGATGCTAATCAGGTTAAAGATCGTTGATCGCCCCATAATTTGTCTTGCCCTCGCTCTCAGGGCAGGTAACGTTCGATGATCGCATCAAACGTCAACCCGCGCAGCCAATTCTCAAAATAAATCTGGGCCAACAGCGCCTGCTTTTCCGGCGTGACCGGACGGTTGGCGCGTTCCAGCGTCTGGATAATATGATACCCTAACCGGGTTGCCACCGGGCCACCGATCTCGCCAGCATTCAGGCTAAACGCCACCTGGGTCAATACTGGTTCTAATAGCTCACCTTCAACAAACCAGCCCAGGTCCCCCCCTTGTTCGCGGGTTGTCACATCCTGCGATGTACTCGCGGCCAACGCAGCAAAATCCTCGCCATTCCCCAGCCGGGTGAGTACCTCATGGGCGGCTGCTTCGGTCTCGACCAGGATGTGCCGGGCATGGACCTGGGGCACATTCTCCGGGAGTTGTTGCAGCACCTGGTCGCGCATCGCCCCGGCGATCAACATCGACCGCAGTGTCGTGCGAAATTCTGCTTCGGTGTACTGATTATCGAGCAACCATCCTTGCCAGGCGTCGTCGTTGGCGGCGATTTGTTTATTAAACTGATACTCGGCTTCGATGGCATCGTCGCTGACAATGACATTTTGGGCGCGTGCAGACTGCTCGATCAACCGTTGTTCAATCAAACTTTCCAGTACCATCGCGCCCAGTGCCGTCGGATCAGCGGCTTGCATTTCCTGCTGGGTACGCGTCACGGCGCGTTCGAACTCGGCCTGGGTGATGCCCTCACCATTCACGCGTGCTACCAGCAAATTACCGTTTTCATCGGTTGGCGGTTCGTTCGGCACCTGAGCCACTTGCGCGACATTGGCCGTTGGGTCGGGAGCGGTCGTGGCTGGCACCGCCGTTGATGGTGGCGCGGCATTGCTGGCACAAGCCGTCATCAATGCAACACCAATCAAGATAAAAGAGAGCCTGGACAGCAACGTGAATCCTTCTTGTGTGTAGGTACGCAAGTCTTATTATGCGCTTGTGCGCAAATTGAGGCAAGTCGGGGTTTGATGCCCACCCTCAATTTTCAATAAGTTTTTGGCTCATCTGTTGAAAGTGTGAAAATAGTAGAACTTCTCTCTCGAAAATGTCCTTAATTCACACTTTTCGGATAAGAGCCAAGTTTTTACAGCAAAAACGCGACGCTCAGTCGAACGCCGCGTTGATCGTTTGAGTCTGATGACGATTATAGAATCTGGCTCAGGAAGAGCTTGGTGCGCGGGTGCTCGGCACTCTCGAAGAAATATTCGGGCGTGCCCTGCTCCACAATGCGCCCCTGATCGAAGAAGAGGACGCGGTCGGCAACTTCGCGCGCGAAACCCATCTCATGGGTGACGACCAGCATGGTCATGCCGCTCTGGGCCAGTTCTTTCATGACGTCCAGCACTTCTTTAATCATCTCCGGGTCCAGCGCCGATGTTGGCTCATCAAAGAGCATAATCTTGGGTTCCATCGCCAGTGCCCGGGCAATCGCCACGCGCTGCTGTTGGCCGCCCGAAAGCTGGCCCGGATATTTATTGGCCTGTTCGGGAATGCCGACGCGATCAAGCAGTTCCATCGCTTTGGCTTCGACCTCATCAACCGGACGCCGCCGGACTTTTTGCGGGGCCAGGGTGATATTTTGCAGCACGGTGAGGTGCGGGAACAGATTAAATTGCTGGAACACCATGCCAATCTCACGGCGAATGGCCGCGATGTTGCGAATGTCATGGCTCAGTTCAATGCCATCGACGATAATCTGGCCTTCCTGATGCTCTTCCAGCCGGTTGATGCAGCGAATAAAAGTTGATTTGCCCGAACCGGATGGGCCAATGATGACCATCACTTCCTGGGGAGCGACCTCGACACTGACATCGCGCAACACGTGAAACTCGCCAAACCACTTGTTCATATCCCGACAAATGATGATTGGCTCATCGGTTGCCAGGTTAGCTTTACTTACTTCCTGCGACATTTGATTGGTCATGAAATATTTCCTTTAAACCCGGCGGGCAGCGCCCGAACCACTGGCTTCAATCCGGCGGCTGACGATGGACATCACGTAACTGAACACAAAGTAAATTATTGAGATAAACACATACGGCTCACGGCGCAAGCCCAAAAAATCGGTCTGGGCGGCAACTGTGTTTGCAACCTGCGTCAGATCAATGAGGCCGACGATGGCAACCAGCGATGTATCCTTGTACAGGGAGATAAACTGGCCCACGAGTGCCGGGATAACCGCCCGTAAGGCCTGCGGCAGGGTGATAAACCGCGTCACCTGCCAGCCCGATAGACCCAGCGCTTTCGCCGCTTCTTCCTGACCCGGTGGCAACGATTGTAACCCGCCGCGTACATTTTCGGCCAGATAAGCCGCGCTAAACAACGTGACCGCGATCATGGCTTTATACGGTGCCCAGTCAGGACCGGCGGCTGCCGGTAGCACGAACGGAACCAGCAGCATTGACATGAACAGCACGGTAATAAGCGGGACACCACGCACCACTTCGATATACAGGGTGCAGCCCGCACTCACCACCGGCAATGAACTCCGCCGACCGAGCGCCAGCAAAATGCCGATGGGGAACGCGCCGACAATCCCCACTGCGGTGAGCATCATCGTCAGCAGGAAGCCCCCCCATAATTGTGGGTCACTGGCCTGCAAGGGGCCACTTTCGCCAAACCCGGCGATCAGTATAAACGCGACGACTGGCAGGGCAATCCACAGCCAGGTAGCAAGCCGCCGGGCACCGCGCCGGGGCTTTTCCTTAGTCGAATACTGACGATTGGCGAACGTTGCGCCATAATAGCCTACGACGGCTGCGCCCAGGAATAAGGCAAGGGGTAAGCTCAACTGGCGCAGGAACGGTCCCAGCATCAGGCGCAGATAATCGCTAAACGGGCGATCGCCCTTGTACTGATTATCAATCAAGGCCGTCATGGTGATGTCTTCGCCGTCAATGCGCGGGCGCGTCGCCTCGGTCTGCCAGTTATCCGTCGTGCGAATGTATTGGAAAATGCGCTGCGATTCGGTCTCGCCATCTTCACCAACAGCGGTCCGAATAAAATTACGTTCGATGATCGGGTAGATGCCATCGGCAGCTACAATGCCCACGCTCGCGGCATTATCGACCACACTCTTTTCCAGAATGTACCAGCCATCGGCGGGAATCGTGACTGCCAGTGGCTCGGAAGCACTGCTCAACGTACCGCCGCCAATAACTTCCATCGTCGCGCCGTCCAGCACCTGAAGCGAAACCGGTGCTTGATTCACGGCCAGCGTGTCCGCAACCGCAGGCGGGATTTCGATCTCGGCCAGCTCTTCATCATAGGCCAGCCGCTGCCGTTCGGTGATCGTGTCCCCGGCCAGTAAGTTTTCCAATTCCACAATGCGGGCCTGGGCTGCCAGGCGATTGTCGGCGGCGTTGCGCACCGCGAACGCTGAGCGATCGGTGTAGCTGTTCAACAGTGCCAGGTTTGCATCATTCACATTATCTGGTAGCCACAGCGTAACCACCTCATCAGCCCGGGCGATGAACCCGACCTGGGGTATGGGTACTTCGGTCACTGAACCTGATTCAATTGCGGTTTCACCGGCTGCCAGGTAGGAAATCGCTTGTGGCGTGGTCGCATCAATCACCACCGGCACCACAAACAGCAGGGCCACCACCACCGCCAGCGCAATCCATACCCGGACTGCGACCCGCGCCCAGGCAGCTAAATTCACGCCAACCACCAGGACGATAAACAGCGCCAGCAGCAGCAACCGTCCTTCCATAAACGGTTCCACACGCCCGATCATAAACAGGCGCAGATTAAAGTTCACCACCAGCCAGTTGGCCGAGCCGATGCCCCATAGTAAGAAGGACGAAACCGCACCAATGATAATGACCGTGCCAATGATCGTGAGGAAGGTATCCAACGCCGACCCGAACAGATTATCCCGTACCCAGGCCAGCGGACCACTCGCCAGCATGGGCGGTGCTTTGGTATCGGGTTCGTCGTAATAGGCTTCGTTGACTACCTGGGGTCTTTGCATCGCCGTCATCGTTCTGTTACCTCGTGACCAATTGGAAGCGCCGGTTGACGATGTTCATTACCAGCGAGATGAGCAAGCTGACCGCCAGATAAAACGCCATAATGATCGCAAACGTCGTCACCGTTTGACCCGACTGATTCATCACCGTGTTGGAGGTCATAAACATTTCGGCATAACCAATGCCGATCCCCAGACTGGAGTTTTTCGACAGGTTCAAGTACTGGTTGCCCATCGGTGGGATAATCACCCGTAGCGCCTGGGGCAACACGATCTGGCCTAAAACCTGCGCTTGACTTAAGCCGAGGGCACGCGCCGCCTCGATCTGTCCAAACGGCACCGCCTGAATACCGGCCCGCACAATCTCGGCAATAAATGCCGAGGTGTAAATAACCAGCGCCAGTAGCAGGGCCATATATTCGGGCGAAATCTCGGAGCCGACATCAAAACGCCCAAACCGATTTTGTTCGGGCATCAAGAACAACAGCGGTTGGTTGCTCAGCCGCTGCAAATCCCCGGTCTCCAGCAAGCCATCCGCCTGGGCGTCGGCAACCGCCATCTCGACTACCGCATCGTCCACCGTCACCAGAACGGTTTCGGGCGCAGGTTCGATGCCGACCAGTAACCACCCGCCCACGATGCCCAATAGCAAGATGATAATGGCATAGCGCGTCCGTGGGATGATCTTGCCCGTCTGCTCCATCTCACGCCCGGACTGTCGCCACATAATCGCCGTCACGCTCAGGCTGATAATCACCAGCGCTATCCATTCAACAAAGCGTGCGCCGGGCAATAATTCGGGGAAGGCAAAGCCGCGAATGCTCATGTAAATGGCTGGATAGAGTTCGACCCGCAGGGCCGCATTCGGCATGATGCCAAAGTAAAATAATACCCCGGCCACCGCTTGACCGATGGTCACGCCGAGTGTCAACCAGCGGAAATTTTGTGGAACAACCAGCGCCGCCGCCGCAATCAAGACGGCGCTGACACCGGCGTAGAGCAAGAAGGAAATGTTGCTCAGATCACCACTGGCGTAAGCCAGCGGCCAGGCTGGATTATTATGAAATAAGTAGAAGGCAATTTCTGTCACCAGCAACGCCGCAAAAAATCCCCACATGACCGCGACCCGCCGGGGTGCATCAACCGGCAGCGGATTGGTATAGCGCCGAACGATCACATAAGCCACCAGCCACAACGCGATGCGCAGTGAAATAAAGGCGACCCCTTCGTTGGGCAGGGTGATCGCCTCGCGGATAGGCGGAAAGCTGAACATGACGATGAAATACCAGGCAAAGATTTGCACCAGCAGCGGCGTGTTGCGCAAGATCTCGACATACACGCGGGAAATCGTCCGAATCAACCAGTTGCTGCTCAGCAGGAAAATGCCAAAAAGAATGCCGAGTATGGTCGACAGCACTAAACCCAGTGTGACGACGCGCAGCATATTGATCATGCCGACCTGCAACGCCTGCCCATAGGTGCTGTCATCGGTATACCATTCGGGCGTTTCAGCAATCGCGAACCCGGCCCGCAGGTTGAGAAAATTGAAGCTGGGATTCAGGCCCTTGGCGGCCAATTCAGTTGATGCGGTGTTGCCAAGCTGGGATATGACAACAAATACAATAATAACAAAGGCAATTTGTCCAATAATTTGTAAGACGCGAATATCGCGCAAAAAAGCGGGGATAATACTGCTTGGGTTGGTTTCAGTTGCGACCATCAAACTCTCCAGAGAACTTCACTTTATGATGCTCGTTGGGGGGATAACGGGGTTCGGGGGTGGACGACACCGGCCTGTCCGTTGCTGCCCCGGTTGTAGCATCACCACGTAGGCCAACGGGATGCGCAGCGGCATCCCGTTGGGTGACGATCATCTCATTGCCAGTTGGCTTAGCGGAAGGGTGGCGCGTACAGCAGACCACCATCGGTCCACAGCGCGTTGACACCCCGCGGCACATTCAACGGCCCCAGGTTGCGTTCGAAAATTTCACCATAGTTACCGACCTGGGTAATGACCTGAACCATGAAGTCATTGGGGATGCCCAGGTAGGAACCGGAAGCATTGTCGCCCAGACCCAGGAAACGCTGGATAACCGGGTCTTCACTGTCCATAAAGTCGCCGATGTTCTCGCTGGTGATGCCCAGTTCTTCGGCGGTAATCAGGCCGAAAACGGTCCACGCAATGATGTCGGCAAACTGCGGGTCGTTCTGGGGTGAGAGCGGCCCGAGCGGCTCTTTACTGAGCACTTCGTCGAGGATCATGTGTTCGCCCGGATCCTGCGCACCAGCGTGGAAGGAAATGATACCGCTGATGTCAGTGGTCCATGCTTCGCAGCGGCCACTTTCGTAGGCTTCCCAGGTGGCGGGGGCATCTGGCTGGGTCAGGATCGCAATGTCCAGCCCACGGGCCGAGATCGCATCGGTGATATTCAACTCAGTGGTCGTCCCCTGCTGCACGCAGACCGACGCGCCGTCGAGTTCATCCAACGTCGAAACACCCAGTTCAACGCGGGTGCCGATACCCTGACCATCGTAGAAGGTGGTCGGGCCAAAGGTCGCGCCCCAGACGGAGTCACGGCTCAAGGTCCAGGTGGTGTTACGCGACATCATGTCGATCTCGCCACCCTGGATTGCCGCCTGACGTTCGGCAGCGGTCAATGGACGGAAGGAAACGGCATTGGCATCACCCAGAACGGCGACCGCAACCGCGCGACAGACATCAATATCGAAACCTGAGAATTCACCGGCGTCGTTGACAACACCGAAACCTGTCAGGTTGGCATTACCGCCACAGATCAATTCGCCGCGGTCGATAATTCGCTGCGTAACCGGCCCCAGAACCGCATCATCCTGGGCAATAACCAGACTGAAGCTGCTGAGCGCAACTGCCAGTACCAGCAGGCTGATAATAAAAGAACGTTTAATCATACTTAATTCTCCACTCCTTGCTAAATTGCTAAAGTTCACCATGCGATTTGGACTGCTATGGTCCTATTCAACATAGGACTTTGTGAGCGTGCAGTCTACCGTAACGCTGACCCGTTGTCAAAAAATGACAATTGTGAATTTTAACACAGGGGTGGTGGCATGACAGTCATGCTATCCCTCAAAAAGCAGGCCATTCTATTGTCATAAATCACTAACAGCGACGCTTTATGTGACCCAGCAGGGGCTTCTGGGGACAGGAAAATAGAACCTGAGTAATAGGCGAGAAAAAATTGCTCGAAACAGCCGAGCAAATCATTAACGGATGTTATGCAGACAATCCGGCTTTGCAGGGGCGACTCGCCGAGTCGCTCCTCCTCAAATCCGTAATGTAATTGTTAATATCGCAGAACGTGCCGCAAAAGCTATGCGGCAGGTGCCAGCACTAGATCCGATCTTCATCCGCGAGGAACACTTGCCAGGGGCCGTGCATACCGCTCTCGGAAACGCCGTAGTAGACACGAATGTCACCGTTCGCACGCTGGCATAGATCATAGCGTGTCTCGCCCGCTTTCTGATAGCGTCGCCACAGGCCGATGTCACCCTGCCATTGGATCTTATCCATCTTGACCGGGTTACTTTCTTTTTGGGTGATGGCATAATGCCACAAACGGCGGGCTGATGAGCGGGAAACATTCTTGACGATGTTGCCGTTGCGCAGGTCACGCAGGATGTGGTAATGGGTGTTGTTGCGCTGTTCGGTCCCAATAATCTCAACGCCGCCGCGTGGGGGCGCGACATCATCAAGCGGAATCGGCGTTGCGTCAGGCGATAGATCGCGTGGCGGCGTTGGCTCCGGTGAGGTCGGCGTTGGTTCCGGGATTTCATCCGTTTTAACCGTCTGACCATGCCGCACCAGGCTGACGATTTCATCGCGCACGGCCAGGCTGGTTTCCGCGTCATCGCGCACATAAATCTTATTGTCATCAATGGCGTAGGGGCGGTCATCACCGGCGGGAACTTGAATGCGGATGACCTGCTTGCCCTGACTTTCCAGCGTGTCGATCTCGACTTCCAGCGCCGGGGCGATCATTTGGCTGATTTCGTTGTATAAGGCGTCAATTGAGTCCTGGACTTTGCTGACGCCAACCGGTGCTTTAGCACGATCAGCGTCTACGCCCACATAAATCGTGCCGCCGTTGCCATTGGCGAACGCGCATACATCGGCCACAACGGCGAATAGGCGACCCCCGCGCCGCGTCATGGATTCATGAAAAGACTGAATGACGCTGGCCCCTTCTTCGCGGGCGATGTCCACATAATCATAGGGTTTATGGCTGCCGGTGAAGGCTTTGGAACGGGAGAAGTCGTTGCTCTTAAACAAATCGAGCAGCGCCGCAAACGTTGGTTCGGGTAACAGCACTTCGGTAATGCGGTCGCCCACGCCCAGATTTTTGTTGCGGTCGCCACCGGGGGCAGCGTTCAGGCGGTGGGCGTCAGACCCCTGGATGCATCGCATCCGCCGGGGGTATTCAGGCTTGGTACCAGAGAAAAACCGCTGCGTACTGCCCCGGCCTTTATTGGTCAGGTCAGTAACTTCCAGCGCATGTAAATTCAAATCCTGCGTATAGGCGATGCGCGTTTGACCGCCAAAATCCAGCCCTTTCATGGCGACGCCGTGCGTGCTATTGGCATGAGCCGCGATGCAGATGCCACCGGCCTGATTAATCACGCGGTAGGCCGTGAGTACATCGTCCGAAGCGCCGACCTGCGATGAACCGACATCCAGCGTTTCCAGTGGCACATTGAGGCTGAGCAACAGATGCTCTAGTTGGCGGATGGGCGTATCGGGCGCAAAAATGCCCAGAATGTGAAAGCCCAGCGTCGCGGTAAACTCAAAGCCGGGCAATACCAGCACCTTATCCAACAGGCGACGATATTCCGCCAGTTCGCGCAGTTCATCGGGTTGCGCTCGGCCCAATTCTTCCAGATAGGTCAGGCGATCAATCTCGCGCAGCATCCCGGCATAACCGGCAACCGTATTGTGGTCCGTAAAGGCGATAATATCGAGGCCGCGAAATTCGGCTTTGCGTAAAATATCGAGGTAAGTCGTGTCGTTTTCTTGATAATCAGCGGAGGCAGGGGTGTGCAGATGTAAATCCATGCGATACCACTGCATCCGGGATTTTTTTCGGGATGCCACGTCCTTCTATCTCTCCTGCAACCGGCGGAAAAATCAACCGGCGATTAAGCTATTAAATAATTCGGGTAATTCTTCGGGTTCAAATGGTTTGACCAGGAAACGGGTGGCTCCGGCCTCAAGGGCCTCTTCTTCCACATCAAGGCCGCTGGTCATAATGATGGGGGTATTGGCGAATTCATCGCTGGCCCGCAGTCCCCGAATGACTTCGACACCATCGGCATCGGTGAGATGATAATCCATCAAAAAAAGTTGGGGTTGAAAAGTCAGCGCCAGGGGCATGACATCGGCAGCACGGCCAGCCGACTGGATTTCGAAGCCATCAAGCTCCAGGAGGGTTTGTAATAATTTGACCGTCGTGCGGTCATCATCCACAATCATTATCCGGGTCAAATTAATTCCTCCGTTCCTGCTCCACGCGCTTATTATACAGCAATTCCGGTCATGAGTCACAACCCACTTGAATGCAAAAGAGGCACCACAGCCGGTGCCCCTTGCTGCTATCAGGGTGTGATCAGGCGGCCTCGGCCAACGCCGCTGCCATGACCTCATCGACCGTCTGCGCCAGGACGAAGCTTAAGCCATCACGGACTTCATCCGGCAGATCTTCAAGGTCATTTTCATTCTTCTTGGGGATAATCACCGTATCCACGCCTAACCGATGAGCGGCCAGCACTTTGTCCTTGATGCCACCGACGGGCAACACTTGCCCGCGCAACGTGATCTCGCCGGTCATGGCGACATTGCTGCGAACGGGACGCCCCGTAAGGAGTGACGCCAGCGCAATCGCCATCGTGATACCGGCGGAGGGACCATCTTTGGGCACGGCCCCTGCCGGGACATGCAAGTGAATGTCGTTTTGGTCGAACAGATCGGAATCGATGTTCAGAAGTTGCGCTTGGGAGCGGATGTAGCTCAGGGCGGTGCGGGCGCTCTCCTGCATGACCTCGCCTAACTGACCGGTGTACTGAAAGCCTTTGCTACCCGGCATCCGGGCCGCTTCGACGAACAAGACTTCGCCGCCTACCGGAGTCCAGGCCAGGCCAGTCGCCACACCGGGTTTGTCCGTGCGTTCTTCGATCTCTTCACGATACCCATAACGTGGCTTGCCGAGCAAATCGCGCAGCACGTCGAGGTCAACGACAACCTGCTCATCAGTCCCTTCAGCCACCTTTGTCACGACTTTTCGCGCGGCCCGGCCAATTTCGCGTTCGAGCGTGCGGACACCTGCCTCGCGCGTGTAATCACGGACGAGTTGGAACAGCGATTCTTCGTTGAAGGCGATTTCATCTGACCGCAGGCCGTTTTCCCGAATTTGCCGGGGCACAAGGTACTGCTTGGCGATCTCGACTTTTTCTTGCTCGGTATAGCCGCTTAGCTGAATGATCTCCATCCGGTCACGCAATGGTCCTGGAATCGGCTCCAGTTCATTGGCGGTGGTGATGAAGAGGACTTCGCTCAAGTCCAGCGCAATGTCCAGATAATGATCGCGAAACTCATGATTCTGCTCGGGGTCCAAAACCTCTAACAGCGCACTGGCCGGATCGCCGCGAAAATCGCGGCCCAGCTTGTCGATCTCGTCCAGCATAATCACCGGATTGATCGATTCGATGCGGCGCAGGGTCTGAACGATGCGGCCCGGCATGGCTCCGACATAGGTACGGCGGAATCCGCGAATCTCGGCTTCGTCGCGCACCCCACCCAGACTCATGCGGATAAATTTGCGGTCCATCGCCCGCGCAATTGACGCCCCCAGTGAGGTTTTGCCGACACCGGGCGGCCCCACAAAGCACAAAATCGCACCCTGGCGGTCACGGCGCACATAATCCTGTTGCTCGTCTTCCTCGGTCCGCTCATCAGCCCGTTCCGACCGCAGCTTGCGCACTGCCAGATACTCCAGGATGCGCTCCTTGATGTCCTTCAACCCATAATGATCCTGATCGAGCACATCACGCGCATTAGCAATATCCAGATTGTCGATCGTGCGTTTGGACCAGGGCAAATCTGTCAGCCAATCGAGATAGGTGCGAATGACACCATATTCCGCCGCTGCAATCGGCAACTTGGACAGCCGGTCCAGTTCACGCAGGGCTTCTTTCTCGGCTTCTTCCGGCATTTGCGCTTCAGCGATCTTGCGGCGAAATTCCTCGACCTCGACCGCCTGTTCATCACCTTCACCCAGTTCACGCTGAATGGCTTTAAGCTGCTCACGCAGGTAATACTCGCGCTGCATCTTTTCCATCTCAGACTGAGCTTCAGTCTGAATTTTGCGGCCCAGTTCCAGCACTTCGAGTTCTTTGCTGAGCAGGTTCATGAGATGGCGTAGTTTTTCTTCGATGCCATCTAACTCAAGCAGTTCCTGACCATCTTCCAGGTCGAGCCGTACATAGGTGGCAACCGCATAGAGTAGTTGCAGTGGGTCATCAACATTGAGGGCCGACGAAATGAGTTCGCTGGGAATACTTGGCACCAGGTCCGCCAGGCGCGTGAACTGATCGGCAACATTACGGGTTAGCGCTTCGATCTCTAATGAATCTTCAACAACTTCCGGTGTGGCATGAATCCGCGCCCGCAGGAAGGGGTCCTGGTCGGTATATTCTTCGATTTCGATGCGGGACAAACCCTGCACCAGCAGCCGAATCGTGCCATCGGGCGCACGGAACAACCGGTGAATGGAAGCGAGGGTACCGACGCGATAAATATCATCGGGGCCGGGCGTTTCCAGTTCCGGGTCTTTGGCCGTCACCAGCCCGATAAGCCGATCACCCGCGACCACCTCGTCCACCAGTTTCATGCTGCGGGGTTGGCCCACCGTCAGCGGGATGGCGGTCTGGGGATAAACAACCATCCCGCGCAGCGGCAGGATCGGCAACTCATCCGGGATGTCTGGCGTATCTTCTTCTACCTCAGCCTCCGGCGCATCGTGAATTTTGATGTCTTCAGCCATGTCTTCGGCAATTGGAGCCGCGACTTCATCACGTTCATTCTGGTCGTTCATAAACTAATCCTGTTCTTGAGCGCTTCTATCGACAACGCGGATATGTTCAGCCGGTTTGCGCGGGATCTCGATGTTGAGAAACCCCTGTTCATAGTTTGCTTTTACCGCTTCGCGATTAGCCGACCAGGGTAGGGTCAGATCAATCCGAAACTCACCAAAGCCGATTTCTACCCGATGATAAGCCGCAACTTCGGGACTATTTCGCTGTCGTTTGCCGGTAATTGTGAGCTGGCGATTGTATAAGATGATATTAAAATCACCGGAACGCATCCCAGCGATTTCGACAATAATCAGCAGTTTGTCCGCCAGTTCGATCATATCGGTCGGCGGGACAAACTGCCGGTTGGGGCGAATCATCATGGAGAATGCTCCCGTGAGCCATGCAATACCACCGCTGGTAATATGGTCATTCTAGTGGGCACGGGTAAAATCTATATTAGATTTCCCGGTTTTAATGCACTTCTTACAATCGTTAAGCCGTATAATGATTATATGCTAAGATGATATTTCACACATGAGGGCCGATACATGACCGATGAAGTAAAGAAACTGTTGAAGCTGGTAAGTCTGTTTCGGGGCCTGGATGACCACCAGCTTGAACACGTGGCACAAATTACGCACACCGAAACCTTCGATGCTGATGCCGCCATTTTCCACCAGGGCGATGCCGGTGACAAAATGTATATCGTCGAGAACGGCCAGGTTGAAATTCAGGTGAAGGACAATGCGGGCTTGCTTAATTCAGTCCTGATTATGGGCCAGGGACAAATTTTTGGTGAGATGGCGTTGTTGGACCAGGGCGATCGGTCGGCTTCGGTTATCGCTTTGCAACCGGACACGGTGGTCTATAGCGTTTCCGGTGAGGCTTTTAAAACCCTGTGCGAAACCGATACCGCCATTGGCTATATCATGATGCGCAACATTGCGCTGGATTTGAGTTTCAAAATCCGTCACCAGAATTCATTCTCCTGAGGAGGTGCTTGAATGGTTTATACGGTCAGCTATGTGGTCGTGGGCGGCGATAGAAAATATCCCAGTGGCATGATGAACCAGCATGAGCGCCCGGTGGTTGGCAATCAGGTGCAGCTTGGGGGGACGATGTTCGAGATCACCGAGGTCAAGCGGATGCTACCGCCCAGCGACGATTTTGAATTTCTGCATGTGACGGTCACGCCACTGGCGACAAGCGAAGCCTCCGAGTAACGGCATCTATCCCTCAATTTGTCTAATTGCAGGGTGACAAATCATGCGCTGAAGACTCGGTTCTCCAAATAAGGCTAGCCAGCACCAATGCTTCAGGCCCCAAAGCGCAGGGAGTGCAACATAAAATCGCTGGTGGTGATCCCTTGAGGCAGAGAAACGAGTGCCCACACCATTGCCGCAATCGTTGCGACGGGTACGCGCTGGTCTTTCGGCATATCCGGTGAGGCGGCATCGCGCATGGGCGTATCGGCAGGTCCCGGTGCCAGCAAGATCACCCGAATGAGATCAGGCTTGAGTTCTTCTGCCAGTGAGCCGGTCAACCCGCGCAGGCCGGTTTTGGCAGCCGTATACGCTGTGACCATCGGGTGACTCTGCATCGAGGTTGACGAACCAATATTGATGATGCTGGCGTTCTGGCTCTGGCGCAGCAGCGGGATGAGCGCCTGGGCCATCAAATAGGGTCCTTTGAGATTTGCGGCCAGGATATGGTCCAGGTCAGCCGGTGTCGTTTCTTCAGCAGACTTAATCAGCCAGTCACCGGCGCAGTTGATGAGCATGTCAACCGGCGCATTCGCCAAAGAATCTGCCAGCGCCCGAATCTGGTCAGGGTCAGTGACATCCAGTGGGTAGGCCAGCGCTGAGCCACCCGCATGCATAATCTCATTGGCAACCGCATCAAGTTTAGCCAGTGTGCGCCCCACCAATACGACATGCACGCTATTGGCCGCCAGCTTATGGGCAATCGCCCGGCCCATGCCGCTGCCCGCGCCGGTCACAACTGCAATTTTGTTTGCCATGTCAACGCTCT
This sequence comes from Phototrophicaceae bacterium, assembly GCA_965223835.1. Classification (GTDB taxonomy): domain Bacteria; phylum Chloroflexota; class Anaerolineae; order Aggregatilineales; family Phototrophicaceae; genus CAVYXZ01. The sequence continues at coordinate 4,605,722 of CBDCXQ010000001.1, read as the reverse complement.
CTTGTTGATAATCGCCAGCGATTATAACCGATCACTGAGCCGCGTTCATTATTTCAGCATCTCATGGTACACGGCTACTGTTTCCGCCGCAACGCGCTCATGAGTGAAGTGATCGAGCACGCGGGTGCGGCCTTTTTGAGTAAGTTGTTCGCGCAAGTCGGAATCATGTTGTAATTGGTCGAGATGGGCCGCCAACGCATTGACATCACCTTCGGGGAAAATCAACCCGGCATCGCCCACCACATCGGGAATCGCGCCGCTGTCGGAGCCAATGACCGGCACCCCACTCGCCATCGCCTCGACCAGCACCCGCCCAAATTGCTCTTTCCAGTTGGGCCGCGTCAGCGATGGCAACACAAACACATCCAGTTCATGATACAGCATGGGCATCCGGGTTGAGGGTACTGCATCACAAAACTGCACTTTAGCACCAATACCCAGTGCTGCGACCTGATTTTTCAGTTCGATCTGGTGGGGACCACTGCCAACAAAGCGCAAGCGCCAGTCAGGATTATTGAGCCGGGCAACGGCAGCAATCAGGGTCGTGAGTCCCTTTTCCACGACCAAACGGCCAAAGTAACCGATGGTAAAGGGACGTCTTATTGTGACCATTGCTGATGGCTGAAATAAGTTGGGGTCCACGCCAAACTGCGGAATCACCCGCAGCGGCCCAGCATACCCCTTTGCCCGCCAAACCTCGGCGGCGCTATCTGTTCCCACAATGGCATAATCTACCTGCCGCAGCGTCCAGTGTTCGCCCCACTGAAAGGGCGGCGGATAGCGCCGGTTGATATTCTGCCAGCTAAAAAACAGCGTCTTCGCGCCAATTCGTTGCGCCTCATGCAATGCTTGCCAGGTGGCGAGATTGTAGGGTTCTTCGTCAATGTGAACGATGTCCGGCTTGAAATCCCGGATGGCACGGCCCAGTTCTGGGTAATGGTGCAGGTGGAAATTGCCGTTGAACCGAATAGGTGTCATTTCCAGGTGATAGCCGGTGGTATAAACGCGTTCTAATCGGGTTTCGCCACGTTCGTCTTTCCATGATGGCGGCACCAGCGTAAGCAGATCAATCTTGTGTTGAGCGATAGCTTCCAGTTTGCGCTGATAAATGCCCACGATACAGGCTTTGGAGAGCATCAGGACGCGGGGGCGACCGGTCATGCATCTTCTACCAGCACGGCGGGCCGCAGCAGGCCGATCAGGATAGCCAGGATGACCTTGAGCATGTAATAAATCGAGCGCAGGTTGGTAATCGAAGAACGACCAGCATAGCGCGGTTTCATTGTGACTGGAACCTCACGGATTCTTAGACCAGCGCGGTGGGCCACCACCAGGCCTTCTGGCTCCGGGTAATCATGGGGATAGACATGCGCGAACAGGCGAATCGCCGGGCGATTAAACGCCACAAAACCGGATGTTGGGTCCGTAATCGGCTGGTGGATAATTGTGGAGATTAAACGCGCCAGCAACAGAATCCCCACCCGACGTGGAAAACTGGCCTGATAGCCTCGATTTTCGATAAAGCGGGTGCCGACGACCATGTCCGCGTCACCCGTCTGCAGGGCATCCAGCAAGCGGCTCAGGTCACGGGGTTCGTGTTGCCCGTCACCATCGCTGCGGACCACAACCCCATAATCATAGGCACAGGCGAATTGAAATCCGGTTTGGACCGATGCCCCGATGCCGACGTTATACGGCAGATTCAGCACAATCGCTCCGGCAGCAGCAGCGTTCTCAGCCGTGTGGTCAGTGGAACCGTCGTTCATGACCACAATATCGGCGTGGCTCAGGTGCTGGCGAATGGTCGCAACTACGTGGGTGATGCTGTCTTCTTCGTTCAGCGCCGGAATAATCACGAGTGTTTTAGGTGGTGTGATGGGATTCATAACCCTCAATCCTCTCAGGGCCGATTCTTGCCGGAAATCATCCGGGCGTCAATGGGCACTCTGCGGCAACGCGACTCGCATTCGGTTCGCCTGCATTGCCCGGCACATCGCATTTATTGGTCATTTATGGCTGGCGTGGCCTGTGAAATAATAGGGGGCAGTATCGAATCATGACTCTTGGTAGGAGCTACGATGATCCCGGAATCGCATCTCGACTTGTTGACCGAACCCGTTACGGTATCTTATGTGACGATGATGCCAGATGGACAGCCGCAGTGTACGCCGGTCTGGTGTATGTACGATGGCACCCATATTATCGTCAACGCTTCGGTGAACCGGCAAAAAGATCATAACGTTCGCCGTAACCCGAAAGTCACCATCCTGGCGATTGATCCCAACGATGCCTATCGTTATCTGGAAGTGCGAGGGGTTGTCGAAGAAGTCACCAGCGAGGGTGCGGGCGAGAATATGAACGAACTTTCGCTGCAATATCGTGGCATACCCAAGCGTTACGGCATCGAAGCACCGCCGGAAGCTGTTGATCGACGCACGCTTCACAAGATCAAACCGCTCAGGGTCATTGCCCGGTAACGACATTTCCAATGTAATTCTGTCATCTCTGTAATATACTAGGTGCATGGCTAATCATTTGATCTTTCCCGAAGATCCGCGCCCGACCCGGTCTGACGCGGTGAAAAATCATGCGCTGCTGCTGGAAACCGCGCAACAACTGTTCGATCAACAGGGGTTGGAGAATGTCTCCATGTCCGCCATTGCCGAAGCAGCGGGCGTGGGCAAGGGCACACTCTATCGCCATTTTAAAAACAAGTCCGATCTCGCGCACGCGTTGCTAGACCAGGATATGCAGGACTTGCAGGAACGTTCATTGCGCCGCTTCCAGAACCAAAATGACCCGCTGGTTGATCTCACCTGGTTTCTGGAACAGGTCTTGCGCTTTGTCGATCGTAATCAGCCGCTGTTATGTATCGCTGCTGAGCATGATCTGACCGCTGTCCTGGCTTCCCCGGCCCATCAGTGGTGGCGGCAAACCATCCGCAGTCTCTTGTCGCGTATTTCCAACGTGCGCGATGTGGATTATATGGCGGATGTGCTGTATGTGATGGTTGATGTGCGCACCATTTATTTTCAGCAGCAATCGCTGGGTTATGATATGGGGCGCATCCGCGACGGCCTGCAAATCACGTTATCACAACTCACCAACCCCGGATAAAGTTGCCTTCTTCACGATAAACGGACTCCGGTCCATTTCTAATGAGCCTCTTATGGAAAAGACAGGTGGATTGCGTTATGCTAATTTTCATCAAACGGACTGTGGTCCGATTAACCTGAGAAAACAAGTAAGAGGTAGGAAGAACAATGACCCAGTGGAATATTGACCCCATCCATAGCTCAGCCGATTTCGCCGTTCGCCACATGATGGTTTCGACCGTGCGCGGCGGCTTCAAAAATGTGACCGGCTCAATCAATTTTGATCCCAACAACATCGCCGATGCCAGCGTTGAGGCAACGATCAACGTCAGCGAGATGACCTCGACGGGTGTCACGGATCGTGACAATCATCTCAAGAGTCCAGATTTTCTTGATGCCGAGAACTTCCCCACCATTACCTTTAAGAGCAAGTCGGTGAAGCCCACCGGTGACAATACAGCGATCATTACGGGCGATCTGACCATTCGTGACGTAACGCGAGAAGTCGAACTCGATACGGAATTTCTGGGGCAAGTGACCAGCCCCTACGGTCAGACTGTCGCTGGTTTTGAAGCCTCGACCAAAATCAATCGTGAGGACTTTGGCCTGACCTGGAACATGGCGATCGAAGGTGGGGGTGTCATGGTGGGCAAAGAAATCAAGATCAGCCTGGACGTGGAAGCTGCGCTGGTGACGGAAGCGGCCCCGGCCTAATTCAAAATCTGCTCGATCTGAATCCTTGAATCCCTGTGTCAAAATGACTCAGGGATTTTTGTTTGGTTCGCCGTGACTGCTATAATCCGCCTATCACACCACGGAGGATTACGCATGATAGAACCGACAAACTGGACCCCGTCCGAACTCATGCAGCACAGCGTCAACTGGCGCCAATTTATCGACTTTCGTGAAGCGAATTTACCCAATGGATTACGCATTATCGAAGCCTACAACAGTAGCGGTTTGAGCTTTAGCGTGTTGCCAGATCGTGGTATGGACATCTGGTCCGCCCATTATAATGGTCTCCCCTTGACGTGGTTGAGTCAGGGTTCACCGCACCCGCCTGATTTTGGACAGACGTGGTTACAGCAATCCAATGGCGGCTTACTCACCACCTGTGGCTTACAGCACACTGGCGGCCCTGAAGTGGATGATGTCACCGGCGAACAGCGCGATTTTCATGGGCGCATCAATCGGATGCGGGCAGATCGTGTCGCAGTGGGCGACATCAATGTTAGCGGTGGCGAAGTCAGCCTCAGCTTGTATGGGCGGGTGCCCCAGTCCGGGCTATACAGTGAACAGCTGCTGCTGGACCGTACCTTGACAATGGTGCTGGGCAAGCCCGGACTCTACATTGAGGATGTCGTGACCAACCTGGGTGATGTGGTTGCACCGTTTATGATCCTCTACCATTTCAATTTTGGCTTTCCGCTCATTGCGGCGGGGACTGAGCTAGCAACACCTTACGAAAAAGTTTATCCTATGAATGACCTCGCACGGCCCGGTTTAGCGACCTGGCCGCAATATGCGGGGCCAGTCCCGGATTATGAATCGGTTGTTTATCTACATCATCTAAGAGCCGTTAACGAAGCGACCGAAGTATTGCTCTATCGCGATGATTTGGGGCTTGCACTGCGTTGGCCGACCGACCAACTGCCCTATCTCACACAATGGAAAAACACCCGGCAGGGTATCTACGTGAATGGGGTGGAACCCGGTAATTGTGTGCCTGAAGGTCAGAATCGAGCGCGAAAAAACAACCGGCTGGTCATGCTGCAACCGGGCGAACAGCAAACCTTCCAACTGCAACTGGATGTTTTGAACGATACCGATAGCATTACCGAAAGTCGTGCTCAAATCGAGCGGATTCGGCAGGAAGGCGCACCAGTCGCTAATTGTAGATTGGATGATTATGCTTAATTTAAAGTATTAGAACACTTGTGCCGATTAATAAAATAATCTATACTCCGAGGTCGGGGGTACAGGATGACACAAACCAGCCTGTTGCAACAACTCAAACAGACAACCGATCCGGCTGATGCGCAGGTGTTGGCATTGGAATTGCTCGATCAAACGCGGCGCCGTGAGATGGTTGATGCTGCACTGCGGGTGCTGGGCAATAGCGAGTTGGATTATGCGGCGCGGCCAGTGTTGCGCAATAAGACGCTGCATTATTTCGAGAACAATCACCACGACGCTGGGGCCTTTATCCGCGAACAGTTATTGCGAATGCTGACGAACATCGGCCACCCGGACGATCGCGGTTTGTACCTGCGCGGGTTGAACACTTATGAGATTCAGCCCTTAATGGGTGAAGTTACCCAGAATCTGCGGGCGGTGGCGCTCATCGGTCTCGCCATCAATGATGCTGACCTGGCGACGATTCATGCCACCCGCTTGCTCAGCGAACTGGATTCAACCTCGAAATTTAACGGGGAACCGGCGGTCACGGCCCTCAATCTCCTGTCACAACAGAACCAGATTTTGCCGATTTATCAATTTTTGTTGCTGGGTGGTCTGGACGCGATCGAGGCCGGTCAAAATGAAGTGGTCGGCAAAGCGCTTGAATTATTGGGCGGTAGTTTTCCCGTTGAATTGTACCGCCACCTTATTGACCTGTTCGCCGACCGGGACCGGGCCGTTGTTAACATGGGCATTATCACCCACATTGTTGAGCATCAAGTCCAGGCATTGTATCCAACTGTAGATGAAATCATCACACAAACACGTCATGATGAACTGCATAATTTTGGGGTGGTGATGCTGGCGGCTTCGCGTGACACTGATCTGATTGAGCGGTTGTTCACGTTAGCGAAACGCAGCCCGGCGCATCGTATTGCCAATTTTATCGAAGCGGTTGAACTGGTGCCGGGTCCAGAAAAGGACGATTTACTCGCTACCTTACGGACGCGGCACGGACACTAATGCTTAAGGGTGCGGGCGGCCCGTTTGAGGACTTCATGCCGAACGGATTCAAAATCGATGCCAACCGCGTTAGCTAATACCCGCCGCTCGATGTTGCGACCTTGCAAGCGTGCGGCCTGTCCATGCCATAACTTCCCGGCGCGTGTAAGTTCAATGCGCACCGTCGAAGTTCCGAATGGTTGTGTTTCTACCCAATAATCGTTGTTCGTTGACATTTTTCACACTCCTGAATCCTGTAAACTAATTACATCACAGTCTGTTTCGGTCAAATCATAAGACCTGTGAATAAATTGTGAAAATTGAATAAAATAAGTAAATGGGAATTCTTTATGTGGTGCCGACGCCGATCGGCAATCTGGAAGACATTACGCTACGTGGTTTGCGTGTGCTGCGAGAGTCCAGTCTCATCGCCGCCGAAGATACACGCACGACGCGGGTGCTGTTGCGCCATTATGCGATCATGACTCCGCTGACGAGTTATCACGAACATAGTAAACTGGCAAAACTGGATGCCATTTTGGAAGCGTTAGCGCAGGGGGATGTGGCCCTGGTTTCTGATGCTGGAACACCGGGCGTATCCGACCCCGGCTACGAATTAATTCAAGCCGTCCTGCAACACGGCTATCGAGTCGAACCGCTGCCGGGACCCAGTGCATTGTTGCCCGCATTGGTGGGTTCGGGCCTGCCGACCGATGCCTTTGTTTTTATCGGCTTTTTACCCAGAAAGCAGCAAGCACGACAAACTGCACTTGACCTGCTGCGCACGGAAACCCGCACGGTCATCTGTTATGAAAGCCCCAACCGGCTCGTGGATACACTGGCAGCGATAGTGTCGCGGCTGGGTGAACGTCCGGTGTGTGTAGCGCGGGAATTGACCAAGATCTACGAGGAGTTTGTGCGCGGAACGGTGAGCGAGGTCCACGCCCATTTTGTCGATAATCCGCCGCGTGGTGAGGTCGTCCTCTTAATCGGCGGAATCCCCCAGACGGAAACAGTTTGGGACGAGGAAAAAGTACGTGAGGCCCTGGCTGAACGGTTGGCAGCAGGCGATGCGTTGAGCCAGGCGGCTAAACGCATTGCGGCGGTATCCGGCTGGAAGCGGCGGGATGTGTATGCACTCAAAAATGAAAAACTAAATGATTAAGGATGAAAATAGCGATTGTTATGGGCTTCGAGGAATGCTTTTTCAGGAAGGAATTTAGTTGGCAAGTTAATTTGACTATGTTCGTAAATGATGAATCCATATTCTAGTGCTTGTTGCGGAAGGTGTCGATGTATGTTCGAACTGATAATTATTTCGTAATCTGGGCTGACTGTCATGAGGCCACGATCAAATCCTCGGTCATGAAGAGCACATAGACAAAGCCCGTTGGTGGGGTTCAGACGAGTGCTTTCTTCATCTGCCCAGGGAATGATATGACTAGCATTGAGCAATTCGGGAATAGGTGTACCGCACACACAACATTGATTCTGGTAACTTGCTAAAACTGCATCTCTAAAGAATCGTTGACCGCGACGTACTTTAACTACCTGATCTAGTTCTGTTGGTCCTGCAGGTGTGACTGCTTTCTCAACCGTATGTCCGAAGATGGACTCTTTAGATATACGCTCAAATTCCGCCTCACTTTCTTCCACATATTTATCCCAGTCGGATGTGAATGCTATCCACATTTCGCGGTCAGCTTTGCTCGTATTTGATAATCCTTTAACCCCCCGTGCTTGATGATAAGGGTCTAGTGACGCGAAATTGCTTAGCTTCATTGCCACTGCATCTGGCGTTCGACCAATCAATTCTGCCAATTGCTTTATCTTGGCATTGCCAGCGACGAATTGACCAAAAGGGATCTTGCAATAAAGATTGAAAGCAAGAAGAAGTTCGGTGTGAGACCAGTTTCTTGATTTCACCAAATTCGCCCAGTATTCATTTTGATAATTTCGTTGATATTGGCTTGCGGATCAATCTTGGCACCAAGCCAAAGAGTCCAGATTGAACGTTTGATGTCCCATTCTACCTTACGAAAGTTTTCTACAAGTTCCTGCGCGGTCATATCGACAGTTGGTTCTAAATCTGACTTTGTGAAGTCCTCGAGTTTGAGTTCATGGTAGATGCCATCATCTTCATTCAAATTCTCCCAACGATGTTGCAATCGTGGCAACCCAACCTGCTCCGGCAGAAATAGATTGTGATCGGTTAGTCGGCTTAGAATAGTTTCAATATCATTGTCATTCATCTCACCCCATAAAATTACAGTCTCAAACTGTTTCCAGTTGGAAGCGTCACGATACATATAGGTGATTTGTGTATTTGGCATATTGAATGACCCTTGAAAAAGCGGATTACAACACATTTTATCCTGGATTCTGCAGGAAGATCAAAGGATGCGTATAATGTTAAACTTTACCCTAGTAAAAAATTTTGGTTTGCTTACAATAGGGGACCGTTTTGTAAACATGTCGGGTGTGTAAGCCCGGAGGTAAATGACTTATGGCATCTTATCACGGGCCGAAAGCAAAGGCCCAGCGACGCTTTGGCGAAGTGCTGGTGCCGCGCCCAAAGTATGCAAAAATTCTGGAAAAACGTCCCTATCCGCCGGGTGAACACGGCAAGGATACCCAGTTTCGTTCAGGCCGCCGCAGTAACTATGGCATTCAGCTAAACGAAAAACAGAAGCTGGCGTTTATATTTAATGTACGCGACCGGCAGATGCGGCAGTATTTCGTGAAGGCCCGCCGTCAGCCCGGCAACACCGGCACCAATATGCTGATCTTGCTGGAACGCCGCCTGGATAACGTGGTGTATCGGGCTGGACTGGCTGCCACCATCTGGGCTGCCCGCCAGTTGGTCAGTCACGGTCACATTGAGGTTAACGGTTCAAGGTTGAATATCCCCACATACTCGGTGAATGTCGGCGATAATATTTCGGTGCGCGAAAAAATGCGTAAGAATGTGCATGTCGTCGAGGCATTGGAATCAACCGGTGCGCTACCGGAATACTTGATGCTGGACCGCGATAACGCCAGCGTGATTTTTACCCGCGTGCCGGAACGCAAAGAAATGCCCATTCCGGTTGATGAACAACTCATTGTGGAGTGGTATACGCGCCTCACCTAAAGCGGCATTTTGATAACCAATTCAGCGCCTCACCCGCAACGGTGAGGCGTTTTTGCTTCAAATTGAAGGGTTGTATTAGAATGGGGACGTTCTAAGTCATTGGTCGTTAGTCTCCGGTCAATAGTCGGGACCATACGAGTTGTGAGTTCCGTTCGCTGGGCACAGTTTTCTGTTTTGTGACTATTGACTAAAGACTTGGCTCTTATCCGAAAAGTGTGAATTAAGGACATTTTCGAGAGAGAAGTTCTACTATTTTCACACTTTCAACAGATGAGCCAAAGACTTTTGACTACTTGCATAGTGTTTACGTCTGACATTGAGGTTTACCGTTGAGCCGACAGACTTTTGCCGGTGCGCTGGTGTTATTGCTGGTTGCCGTCTTCATTTTCCCCAGTCAAACGCAAGATAATCCGCCGGCCCGGCCCGTTGCCGACACCCACCCGACTTATCGCTATGCGCAGCGCCTGGGCATTACCCACATCAGTTTAGCCGAAGAGCCGACCAGCCCCGAACGTTATGCCAGGGCGCTGGAACTGGGTGCGGGCTGGAACCGCTGGCCGTTGTATTGGGATCGCATCGAAGCCGAGCCAGGTGAATGGGCCTGGGCGAATTATGATCGTCTGGTGCAGTCTGATCTGGCGAATGGGTTGCAAATCAATGCGATTCTGCTGGGGCGTCCGCAATTCGCGCAGGCAGAAGATGGCAGCATTGTCGGTTTGCAGGAGCCGATTTTTGCCGATGGTTCTGACTTCCCGGAGCCGGACAAGGCGCTGAATCCCGATAATTTTTGGGCTAATTTTGTCCTGACCGCAGTCGCCCGATATCGTCCCGGCGGCACCCTCGCCCAGGAATTGGATTGGTCGCCAGAACAGGGGATTCGAGTGTGGGAAGTCTGGAACGAACCGGATCTGGAAACTTTCTGGCAGGGCAGCATTAACGATTATGCCCGGCTGCTTAAGGTCGCCTACATCGTCGCCAAGCAAGCCGACCCCGATGCAATCGTGATGTTCGGCGGCCTGCTGTATTCGGGTGAAGATAACTGGCTGGCGCGGGTGCTGGCGGTCTTCGAGAACGACCCGTTGCGCGAAGATTATAACTGGTACATGGATCAAGTCGCGGTTCACAATTATGGCTATCCCTGGCGCAGCGGCTGGCTGACGACCGTCGCGCGTCAATCGCTCAGCGCCTACAATTTGCGCCGTCCGATCTGGCTGAATGAGAGCGGAGTCCGCGTGTGGGATGATTATCCGGGGCCGCTGTGGGCCGAAGATGACCCGGAACTGTTATTTCAGCGCGTCACGGCTGACCAACAGGCCAGCTTTTTCATTCAGAGCAGTGCTTATGCGTGGTCCGAAGGCGCGGATGTGGTGTTCTTTCACCAGTTATTCGACGACTGTGGCGATCAACCGGCTGGGACTGATTTCGAATTTCACACGGGCGAGTTATGTACGGGCAATGGTCCCTGTTTTGGCGATGCCTTTGGCCTGTACCGCAATGAGAACAGTTCGATTTGCTTCGCCCAACATCCTGAACCCGGCACCGCCCGGCCCGCCGCCGCCGCTTTTGACCTGATGGCCGAAGTGTTTGGCGCGGAACCCTTCGAAAAACCGCGCCGCCAGCGCCTGTCGAATAATCGTGTCCAGGTGATCGCCTTCGAGCGTCCGGCGACCAGTGAGCGCGTCTATGTCATCTGGAATCGGACATTCGAACAGATGATGTTTGAACTCCCCGCAACCAGCGACACTGCAACGCTTTATACACTGACCAGCCGCCAATTGATTCGCGCTGAAAATCGTGTCTATCAACTCCGCTTGGAAGCCGCCCAGCCCGACCATTACCCCGATTTGCAGTTTGGCGATAACTCCGCCATTGGTGGGCCGCCGTTGATCGTCATTCAGGCCGAGGAAAATCTGAACATCGTGCCGAGCTTTTTGCTGCCGCCCACACCGACACCAACGCCCTCACCCACGCCAGATGCTACCCAGCAGGCCAGTCTCACTCTCACTGTCGAGGCGACAACGCCATAGCTATTGAGCACTATCACATGTTAATCATGATGATCGGGATGCGCCACCGATAAATGTGGTGTTGTCTATTCAATATTTCGAAAGCATTTTTTACATTTATAGGTTACAATGTTTCGCAATATAAAAAATTAGGAGATGATAAAGTGAAATATTGGATAATGATTATTTCGGTTTTTCTGGTGAGCGGATTGGCTGTTATCCCTGTTTTCGGCTCCGAGCATGTTCATACCCTGATACCATTCAACATCGAAGCAGGTGAATTGACCGAAGGCGTGGCCCTTGACGCTGATGGCAACATTTTTGTCAGCCTGTCGCCGTTGGGCGAAATCGTCAAGGTAGAGGCGGGCACAGATTCTGCTGAACCTTTTGGCGCAGTCGAAGGTCTTGTGGAAGATGACATTGGCTTGTTGGGCCTGGCTGTGAGTGAATCCGGTGATGTTTTTGGCGCGGTCGTGTCGACCAATGCCGAAGCCAACGGCCTATGGCGTTTTGATGGGATGACCGGCGCAGGTGAGCAAGTAGCTGGCACCGAAGCCATCCTCCTGCCAAATGCCATCGCATTTGACGAGGCCGGGAATGTATACGTTACCGACTCAGTTATGGGGGCGGTGTGGCGCATCACCGAAGACGGTGCTGTTGACGTTTGGGTTCAGGATTTGTTGCTAGAGGGAAATGAAAGTATTGGTTTTGGGATTCCGATCGGTGCTAATGGCATTGATATTCATGATGACACTGTTTATGTGGGCGTTCTCGAAACATCTTCGATTGTGACGATACCCATCATGGAGGATGGATCAGCCGGTGAAGCGACTGTGTGGGCTGAATTGCCAGAAGGTAATCACGTTGATGGCATTGCGCTGGATGCCGACGGTAATGTCATCGTCGCAGCACCGACGATTAACGCCGTACTTCTGGTTCATGCCGATGGAATGGTTGAGACATTGGCGACTGGTGGGGAAGATGGATTGGATGCGCCCGCGAGTGTGGTTTTCAGTGTTGATGACGACGGCCATCAGTCAATATATGCTGTGAATTTCTCGGTCGCCGTTGCACCGCCCGGTGGCGTGGGTCCCGCCCTGCTGAGAATCGACCTCGGTGAATCCGAGATGTCGTGATAGTGCTATTTTGAACATGACACGTGACTGTTCGATGATTGGCAGATGAGTTGGTTTTCGTACTAAATATTGAACGGTCGCACGCTACAAAATTATCAACTATTTAGAATATGGTACTGGCGTCAGCCGTGTTTCCAGTGCCTGGCGAATCTGGGTTTGCAGGTTGTTGATCTCAGCCTGGGCATCCAGCCGCAACCAGCGGTCTGGTTCAGCTTTGATGAGCGCCTGATAGCCTGCATAGACCCGGCGGTGAAAGGCCAGTTCCATGTCATCCAGGCGGTTCCACTCCGCGCCGAACAACGAGGCTTGCTTGCGGCGTTTCAAGCCATCTTCCGGGGTAATATCGAGGAAAATCGTCAGGTTGGGGCGCAGGCCACCGGTTGCAAACTCGATAATCGCGTGCAGCCGGTTCAGGTCAAGTTGATGACCATATCCCTGGTAAGCCAGCGTTGAATCATAAAAACGGTCACAAATAATCAAGCCACCATGTTCCAGGTGGGGTCGCAGGACCTCAGCGATCAATTGGGCGCGGGATGCATTGTACAGCAACAATTCGGTTGCCGGATGCATCGCCGTATTTTCCAGGCTGTGTAACACCTCACGAATCTGATCGCCAATGGCAGTGCCACCGGGTTCACGAGTCAGCAGGACATCATAACCTTTGGCCCGTAAGTAATCCGCCAGCAAACGGACCTGGGTGGTTTTGCCGCTGCCATCCAGGCCCTCAAAGGTGATAAACATGGATTAGAGTTCCTCGCCGTCCTCACGAAGAATGCGCACATGTCGCTGCGGTTCGCGACCGAAGCTGCGTGATGTCAACTGGGCGCGGGAGATCATGGCATGTTGCCGCCGCCGGACATCCGATGACTGTGGGGCCAGATCAACCGCATTTTCGCCGGATAAGACGCGCAGGATCGCCTGCTCGGTTTCTTCCATCGCCGTGCCAAACGAATCATACGATACGTCATTGTCCAGTTGGAACACCTCGGCAAGGAAATTTTCCATCTGGGTAACGGTGTTTGCCCGCAACACATAGATCGGCGTGCCCCGGCGTTCGGCGTCGACAATCAATTTGGGTCGCCGTCGGTAGTAGTTCTTCAACGTAACGATTGCGTCCGCCTGCCCGAAATCATCCGTCAGGGCGATGGGCAAATGCAAGCGCCGTCCGGCCTGTTGGAGCCGATTACGCGCCACACCATAGGCATACACGCGGATCTCTTGCTTGCCGCCATTGCCATTGCCGGGCACTAAGGCACCACTGTCGCCGTTGCGATTGCCACGCCGTTGTTGCCGGGTATTACTCCGACGGTTGTTGGCCCGCTGCTGTTCCGCAATGATACTGGTTTCGGGCTGCATGGATTCGACTTCGATCTCACCATGTTCGTTGCGCTGACGATTTTCAACCGGCATCGGATTGCCGCGCAGGATACCGTCAACGGCGGCTGAGACATCTTCATGGACGATGAGCCGATTACGCGTCTGAATCTCAATCAGAACATCAAAGGTTGGCGGAGCACGTCGTTCCAATACCGTTTTTTGCGTACCCCGACGCCGTGCTTCGTCGTCAGACAAGGTTACGGATTCGATACCCCCGACCAGATCCGAGAGGGTCGGGTTGAGCATCAGGTTATCCAGGGCATTACCATGCGCCGTACCGATCAATTGGACGCCACGTTCGGCAATCGTGCGGGCGGCCATCGCTTCCAGTTCGCGGCCAATTTCGTCAATGACGATGACTTCCGGGTTATGATTCTCCACCGCTTCGATCATCACTTCATGTTGCCGCTCCGGGCGTGAAACCTGCATCCGCCGGGCATGACCGACTGCCGGGTGGGGCACATCACCATCCCCACCAATTTCATTGGAGGTATCCACAATTACCACCCGTTTGTTCTCAGCCAACACCCGCGCGGCCTCCCGCAGCATGGTCGTTTTGCCGACACCCGGCGGACCCAACAACAAGACACTCTGACCTGATTCGATCAGATCCTGAATGATGTCGATGGTGCCATAGACGGCCCGGCCAACGCGGCAGGTTAACCCAACAATCGTGCCTTTACGGTTGCGAATGGCCGAAATGCGATGCAGCGTGCGCTCCATCCCGGCGCGATTATCCGCATCAAAATCGCCAATATTGTGGTCAACCGTGTCGATGTCTTCGCGGGTGACTTCGCGGTCGAGCAGGATTACTTCGCCATCGGTATAACGCGCGGTTGGCACCCGCCCGAGGTCCAACACAATTTCGATAAGGTTATCGGTTTGTCCCAAGTTATCCAGTGCCCGATTCAGTTCATCAGGCAGTACCTGACAGAGTTTATCGAGATCGTCTGTAATGCGCCGTTCCATTCTCAGCGTTGTTTACTCCTCGTTGTAATTTTCAACGTATTTTTTGGCCGCGCCTTCACGGCTGGCGGTTGGCGGTTTGATGGGTGAGGGCACGGCTTCCAGTGCTTTGGGCAACGGCGCAAAGCTGGCTTGCCGCACACCCGCCGCAATATGCCGGACCATCACGGCCTGCCGGGTCCAGGGTTCAAAGCCCAGATCAACCAGCGCATCTTCGAGCCAGTCCTGATAACGACGCACCGCTACATACACCGGTATGCGCTCATAGGACCGGTTGGCTTGCTGAATCGCCGCCATCAGAATCGCCGGGGCTTCGCTGAAAACATCGGGGTGCAGGTAGGGCATCAGGTAGATACCGGCGCGACCTTCGGAGATTGCGACATAACCTTCTACGCGCTCATTCTTGCGATATACCAGCCCATGACTGCGGCTGGGCGGCGCGGCGACCTGCTGGACCAGACGCGGTACGATGTTGCAGTACAACAACTGAATGCCATGCGCGTCTGCTGGTGTTTCATGCGTGAGTTCCACGCTGTCGACTGCCAGTTGCGGCAATTCACCCGGCCCGCGTTGCCACAGCTCCTGCCGAGCATAAATGGAAAAACCGGCAATTCGCATGGTCTCAAACAGCGGCAAATGTTCATCGACCTCCGCCGTGAGCATATGGGCACCTCGCCGTCCGGCTTCCGCCGTCATCGCGTCCAGGACATGCAGCCAGGCACTGTTATCGTGCCCCTCATCCAGGCCCGGTGCTATGTACACGATACGCGCTTGATGTGGCTCGTGGCGCAGCCGAAATTGACCGACAACCGGTTGTTCATTCGCCCGCGCCAGGAACGTATAGCTGCTGCGCTGGGGCAGGAGTATATTCGAAATTAAGGATGCACTGCTCAAATCGACATTGCCGGTATAGGCCAGATCAGTATCCAGCATCACCGCATCGTCAAACAGGCGGTTTACCAGCGGTATATCGACGATATTGACACTGCGCGTGCCATTCACACGATTACTCATGCGCTTGTTTCCTCAATGCTGCTCTAACGCCACAACCCATCCCGCAATGAGATGGTTACAGGCCAGCTTGATCCGGTTGGGAATCATGTGGGGCGGGTGGTTGCGTCGTCTTGTCATTAACCTTCATTGTATCATTAGAGAACCGGCCTTGACAACATTTTTAAGCAATGTTAACGCAACGCAAACACAATGTTCGGCCCACGCAGCGAGTCTAATTACCCGCCTCGCCACCGCCAACCCCAAATTATCGGGGGTTTAACCAGGCTTGAGTCGCCAGTCAGCTTACCTCACCCCTCCTTGCCTGGTTCTGAAAGCAGTCGAGAAACAGATAAAATTACGAATATGCTGTGCCATTATGCAACTTTAGCAGCTTAATAAATTTGTAAGTGGGTTGTCGCCCTGACCCCCACCCGACCTCCCCCAATGCGTCTGCGAAGCGTGCCTGTGGTATGGGGGAGGTGGCAGCCGCAGGCTGACGGAGGGGGTGAGCATTTCCCCATCCTCACTAAGAAATGTATAATAGGCAGACCTATAAGCGTTTGGAAAACTGACATGCCCACCGTAACGATTAAACCGAACAATCCAGCGATTGACGCTTATTACGCGACGTTGAAAAGCCTGGAAAAGCAGCAGGTGAGCCACGAGGGCGGGGTGCGGCGGGCTTTTGGCGAACTGCTCAAAGACACGGCGAAGGCGCGCAAATGGGTTCTCGTGGAAGAATTGAGCGAGAAATCCAAACGTAACCAGCGGAGTATCCGACTGGATGGTACGTTGCGCGATCAGTGGCGTTTGCCGCACGGCTATTGGGAGGCCAAAGACACGGACGATGATCTAGATGTGGAGATCGGCAAAAAGCGCCAGAAGGACTACCCGTTTACCAACATCATCTTCGAGGACACGCAGACCGCCGTGTTGTTTCAAGATAGCCACGAGGTTATGCGGACGGACGTGCAGGACCGCGACCAACTGGCCCGGTTGCTGACCTATTTCTACAACTACGAGAGCGAACCGTTTACCAACTTTGAGCAAGCGGTGGACCATTTCCAGCAGGAGATTCCGCACATTGCGCAGAACCTGAAAGCCAAGATCGACAGCGCCCACACGGACAATAAGCCCTTTCAGACCGCGTTTGCCGACTTTATCGAGCTGTGTCGCACGGCGCTGAACCCCAACATCAGCCCGGCAGCCGTCGACGAAATGCTCATTCAGCACATGCTCACCGAGCGCATCATCCGCAAGGTGTTCAACGTCGAGACCTTTACCCGGCGCAACGTGATCGCCGCCGAGGTCGAAAAGGTGATTGATTCGCTGACTGGACGTTTCTTCAACCGGCAGGAATTCCTCGGAGCATTGGACCGTTTTTACACCGCCATCGAAAACGCGGCGGACCGGCTGGCGACCTTCAGCGACAAGCAGCAGTTTATCAATACCGTCTACGAAAAGTTCTTCCAGGGCTACAGCGTCGATATTGCCGATACACATGGCATCGTCTACACGCCGCAGGAGATCGTCGATTTTATGTGTGCGGCGGTGGAAGAAGTGCTGGCGGACGAGTTCGGCAAAAAGCTGGGTGATGACGACGTCTACATCATTGACCCCGCCACCGGGACCGGCAATTTCGTCGTCAACCTGCTGCGCTGCGCCTACATCAGTAACCCGCGCCATTTCGAGCGTTTTTACCGCGAGCAGTTGTTCGCCAACGAAGTCATGCTCATGCCCTACTACATCGCCAGCCTGAACATCGAGCATGAATATTATGACCTGACCGGGCAATACGAATCGTTCGAGGGTATCTGCTTTGTCGATACGCTGGACCTCGCCGAGGGCACCCAGATGCGCTTTTCGTTCATGACGGAGGAAAACACCGCCCGCGTGGAACGGCAGAAGCAAGCCCCCATCACCGTAATTATCGGCAACCCGCCCTATAACGTGGGGCAGATCAATGAGAACGACAACAACAAGAATCGCAAATATGAGGTTGTTGACAAGCGGGTGAGCGAGACCTACGCCAAAGATTCAAAAGCAACACTGAATACGAAGTTGTATGATGCCTACGTGAAGTTTTTTCGCTGGTCGACTGATAGATTGCAGAATCGAGCAGGCGTAGTATGTTTTGTCACGAACAATGGGTTTGTTGAGGGTATTGCGTTTGACGGCTTCCGCAAGAACTTGCTGGATGATTTTACAACAGTATACCACCTTGATTTAGGAGGTAATGTTCGTAGAAATCAGCCTGGTCATTCGATAAGCAACGTATTCGACATACGCGTAGGGGTGGGTATCACAATCGCTATCCGTTCAGCAAAAGATGAGAAAAGAAAAGTTTTCTACCACAGAATTCCAGATGACTGGCGAAAAGAAGAAAAATTAGCCTACTTAGCAGAGAATGTAGATTTAGACGGTAAACAAAATTCATTGAATACTGTTGCGTGGGAAGAGCTTAAACCGAATCAAGTCAATACATGGTTAGTATCTGAATATTTTGATGAATACAATCACTTGATTCCTTTAGGTACGAAAGAAGCAAAATCTCAGCGTGGCTTGAATTCTGAGACAATCTTTAAGATATACTCTCATGGAGTATCTACTAATCGTGATACCACTGTATACGATTTTATCTCTGACATATTATTAAATCGAATCGTTGAATTTGCTGAAGCATACAATACTGAAGTAGATCGCTACAAACGGCAAGGCAGTCCACAAGATGTAGATACATTTCTTACTTATAACCGGGTAAAGTGGAGTAGAAATCTCAAACGCCATCTGAGAAATGGAGATTATTTATTGTCGGATAAAAATAATCTTCGTGCTTGCTTATACCGCCCATTTACCTATCGTTATTTGTACTTTGCAGACATTGCAGTTGATGAAAGTGGTAGATTTCAGGACATATTCCCTAACTCAAAAAGCGAGTTAGAAAATCAAGTTCTTGTTATCCCAGGTCCGGGAAACAGAAAAGAATATGGTTCGTTGGTAATTAGACATATAACAAGTCTTGATATAGCTTTCGAAAAGGCACAATGCTTCCCGTTCTACGTGTATGACGAGGATGGCGGGAACCGGCGGGAGAACATCACGGATTGGGCGCTGGCGCAGTTCCGGGCGCAGTATTTCCCCACCCCTGACTCCCCTCCCCAACGCATTGGGGAGGGGCTGGGGGAGGGGACGTTCCCATCACAAGCGGTAAACACTGGCTGGGCACACACCTATCGCGTTGACTCTGACCTCTACCGCAAAATCAAACCACTGGCCCGCGAGATGCGCACCGAACCCACTGCTGCCGAGAATCACCTGTGGCAGCGACTGCGGCGGAAGCAAATACACGGCTACAAATTCCGTCGCCAGCATGTCATTGATCGCTTTATCATCGATTTCTTTTGTGCCGACGCGCGGCTGGTGGTGGAGGTTGATGGACCAACCCATGAGTACACCGAGGCAGAAGACGCCCTGCGCACCGAATTCCTGGAAAGTCTGGGTTTGCATGTGCTGCGCTTTACCAACGGCGAGGTGTTGCAGTCAACCGATGCAGTCGTGGAGCGGATTGGCGAGGTTCTCCTAAATTCTCCCAACGCCCTCCTTAATGCGACTGCGAAGCGTCCCGGTGGGATAGGTAGGGCTGGGGAGGAGTCAGAATCCCGTGCCATTACCAAATGGGACATCTTCTATTACGTCTACGGCCTGCTGCATCACCCGGAATACCGCGAACGCTATGCTGACAATCTCAAGCGTGAACTGCCACGCATTCCCTTTGCTCCAGACTTTTGGGCGTTCAGCGACGCCGGTCGCAAGCTGGCGGATTTGCATCTCAACTATGAAGATGTGGAGCCGTATGAATTGGAATGGGAAACGGCGGGCCGCATTGATTATCGGGTGGAGAAAATGCGCCTTAAAGATCCCCTCCCCGGCCCTCCCCAAAGCATTCGGGCGGGAGAAAAACCGGCGTATCGGGTTTATGAGACACTGGTATATAACGATACGTTGACCCTAAAGGGCATCCCGCCGGAAGTATTTGATTATCGCCTCGGCAATCGCAGTGCGCTGGAATGGGTCATTGACCAGTATCGCGTCAAGACGGATAAACGCAGCGGGATTGTGAGCGATCCCAACGGCTACAGTGACGATGAGCGCTACATCGTTAATCTGGTCGAGAAAGTGATTCGCGTCAGTCTCGAAACGGTCAAAATTGTGGATGAACTGGCCCGGCTACCGTTCCACATGTAACCGGGCAGGTTGCCTTATTTATCACGTGAGATGGCGAAGCCGCTCATGAACTGCTTTTGCAGCAAGATAAACACGATCACGGGCGGAATGGTGGCGATGACCGCGCCCATCATCAGCGGCCCATAGGTGATCGCGCCTTCCACATTGCGCAGCGTCCCCAGGCCCACCTGCACCACTTGCATTCGTTCGTCTTTGATAATCAGCAGCGGCCACAGATATTGATTCCACATGTAGATAAACTGAATCACCGCCAGCGCGCCGATGGTGTTCCAGCTTATAGGCAGCAGGACGCGAAACAGAAATTGCAGTGGATTGGCACCGTCCATCTGAGACGCTTCGGAGAGTTCAGCGGGCAGGTTGGCGAAATGCTGCCGGAACAAAAATGACCCGGTCGCGCTGGCGAGGAACGGCACCGAGATCGCCCAGAACGTATCGCCCCAGCCCATCAGCGAGACCTGCCGAAAGAGGGCGATAATCAGCATTTCGGTCGGCATCAGCAGCGTGAGCAGTACGAAGCCAAACACCAGCCACTTGCCCGGAAAGCGAAAGTAGACAAAGGCCAGCCCGGCCAGCAGCGACAGAATCGTTTTGCCGATGGTGACGAAAACCGCCAGGACGGTGCTGTTCACCATGAAGGTCAGCAGATTCCGGTCAACGATCACCGCTTCGAGATTGGACCAGAAGCGCGTGCCAAACGTGGCCTGGAAGCGCAGCGTCTCGGCATTGGATTGGGTGCTGACCACAATGGCGTAGATCAGCGGGAAGCCGACGATGAAAATCGTAATCCACAGCAGGACGTGGACATACCAGCGTTTAGGCAGCCAGCGCCGTTGGCGGGGTGAACGGGTGGTAATTACATCCAGTGAGTCGCGAGTTGTCGTGGTCATGGGTTAGGCTCCGTAGGTTACGCGCCGACCAGAGGTTCTGAACTGGAACCAGGTCACGCCAATCACGAGAATGAATAAGACGATGGATTGCGCCGCCGCCCGGCCCAGATCTTTCTGTCGGATGCCAAGCTGGACGATCTCGTAAATGCTGACCGAGGTCGCCCCCGCCGGACCGCCTTTGGTCAGGAAATCAATCGTGCCAAAGATGTTAAAGAAGGCATAGGTGATGTTGGTGACGATCAGGAAAAAGGTGATGGGCGAGAGCGCTGGTAAGACGACATTGCGGAAGCGCTGCCAGGCGTTGGCCCCATCAATCGCCGCCGCTTCTTGCAAGTCTTTGGGGACCGTCTGCAACCCGGCAATGTAGAACAAAATATTGTAGCCGAGTGTTTTCCAGACACTGGTCGCGATCACGGCGAAGCGGGCCAGCCAGGGGTCGCGAATCCACTCCAGGCCTTCGCCGCCCAATAATCGAATCATGTGGTTGATAACCCCGGCCACCGGGTCGAACATCACAAAGAAGATAATCCCGGCGATAGCGGGTGAAATGGCATAAGGCCAGATCAGCAACGTGCGGTAGATGCTGGCACCGCGCACGGGTTGATAGGCGAGATAGGCAATCGCCAGACCGAGGATAAGGCCGACGATGACGATGGCCGCCGCGATAAAAAAGGTGTTGAACAAAACTTCATAATAATCGGGGTCAAACAGTGACGTGAAATTCGCGACACACTGGAACCGGGTTCGGGGCGCACCGAGCCGCACCAGCAGGGTTGACAAACGGAAGGTATCGACCACCGGGAAATAGAGGAAGATCAACAAGATCGCGATGGTGGGCGTCAACAGCAACGTCGGCACCACAAAGGTGGATTTAAACGTCCCGGCAGTGGATTGACCGCTCATTAGCAGATCACTGGCCCGCTCACGATTTCCCAACAGGCGCAGCAACCATTGGGCGGCCCAGATCGCCAGCACCGCCCCCAGCGCAAACAAGCCCACGCCAAAGGCATAATCAATGCTTTCCCGTTCGGGTTCGAAGGTACAGGAATTCAATGGCAGCATAAATATCCAGGGTCCAAGCAGCCCGGCCACCGCCCCGGCGACACCGCCCAGTATTGGGGACCGCTGTTGCCGCTGCTGACGGTGCGCAAGCCAGGCCGCGCCAACGACGGCGGTAACAACAAAAAAGGGAATCATCGTTGCATGAATAATCATTTAACTCTCCACGCGTTTGAACTGGAAACGCAAAGGGGCAAGGTTGCCCTCGCCCCAGGTTGTTGCTGTTACGCTTGCGACGGGTGATTACTCCGGCGCAAACAGCAGGTTGTATTCTTCTAAAATTGCGTTGGCGTCGGCGTTGACCTCATCCAATGTGGCCGCGACATCCGCATCATTGAGCAGAACGTCTTCCATCGCTTCGGTGAATACGTCACGAATCGCCACGAAACCGCCAAACAGGGCGCCGGTCGTGGGTACCAGATCCAATTGGATGTTGGCGACGGCGGCGTTCGGGTTTTCGTCGAACCAGCCCGTTTCGTTCAGGTTGTTGAAGGCGGTGTTAGTGATCGGGATATAACCGGTAATTTGATGCCATTCGGCAGCGTTATCCGGGTTACTGAACCAGTTCAGGAAGGTCAGTGCGCCTTCTTCAGTTTCCGCGTCCAGGCCGTTGTTCAGCCACAGGGTCGCGCCACCAATGATGTTGCCGTTATACCCGGCTTCTTCGTTGTAGGGCATGCGGCTGACGATGGTGGGGAAATTCTCGGCAGTGTTGGCCGGAATCGCGGTCGCGTCCGAGCTACTGAAAATCAGGAAAGCAACCTGGCCGGATTCGAAGGCGTTCTGCGTGCCACCCCAGTCGCGCTGCACACCAGTGTAAACATAGTAACCAGCGTCATTCAGGTCTTTCCACCAGCTCACGTATGCATTGGCGGCATCACTATTGAACATGACCTCGGTCGCACGATCATCACGACCATTGCCATTGTTCGCCAGGTCCGCACCTTGCTGGGCTACTGATTGTTCGAAGAACCAGCCATGATTGGGCCAGGTAATGCAATTGGCCGGGCCATCGTCCAGCGCCATAATTGCTTCACAGGCTGCGACGACCTCGCCCCAGGTTTCTGGCGGAGCGTCAATGCCAGCTGCTGCCAGCATATCGGCGTTGGAGAACATGACGGTCGTGGAGGTGTTCCAGGGCATGGAGGTGAAAACGCCATCAACCGTATAATAATCGGCAGCAGCGCTCACGACGTCACCCAGCACAACTTCCACGCCATTGATCTCGGTGCGATCACCGATGGCATCTGCAACGGATTTGAACAGCGGTGCCCCATCCGGCGATACGGCATCGCGGGCGTTCTGGGTCGCTGCTTCAAAGAAGTGGGTAATTGACGGTGGATTGCCCTGCTCCGCCGCCAACACCGTGGCATCAAAGGCCGCATTGTAGCTCTCATAGCCTTCGATCAAGACATCATATTGCGGGAACATCTCATTAAATTCGGCAGCCCGCTCTTTGGCCCAATCCAACCGATAATCGGTAAAAGCGACCCACACCCGAATCTCGGTGGCATCCTGACTCAATGCCGGGCCAGCCGCCAGCAACACACTTGCCACCAGAATGGCAAGGATAACCAGCGATAGTCTGTTTTTGTTCATCCGAAAAACTCCTTAAAGTAAATGCCAGACAAATAATCTACCGTGCCTGATTTAAATTGTGAGGCCAGTTCGCTTAAAGGTAATTAATACAAAACCCCACATTCCTTAACGTTTTTAACACAAAACTAGATTTTTGTCGCTAATTTGATGATGCCAATTCAAGAATTTGACTCGGTTGGCCTTGCACCGTGTTTGAGTTATCTTCAATGAGTACTTTTCGTCAAGTGGTTCAAGTGGCGTGGGGGAATCAGAGTTTGAGATGTATTTGGGAATCACATAAATAATGAAAACCTGGCTTGACCCCCAACCGATCAGCGTCTCGGATGAACTGCGGGCTATCGTAGGCGGGCACCCGCTGGTGGCGGATAGCCTCTTCCGGCGTGGTGTTCGAAGTCCAGCGGCGGCTCGGCGTTTCCTTGACCCGGCGGCCTATATCCCAGTGTCACCCAATGCGCTGCCCGACATGGATCAAGCGGTCGAGCGCCTGCAATATGCCATTCGTCAGCGTCAGATCATCCTCGTCTGGGGCGATTTTGATGTTGATGGACAGACGGCGACGGCATTGCTGGTCTCAGCGTTACGCGATCTCGGCGCAAATGTGATCTACCACATCCCCAATCGCTTTCGTGAGGGGCATGGCATTCATGTGCCGACGCTCAAAGCGCTGCTGGATGGTGGCGTCGCGGTGCTGCTGACCTGCGATACAGGCATCACCGCGCATGGAGCGGTTGATTACGCACAGGGACGTGGCGTTGATGTCATCATCACCGACCATCACGCCCTGGCGGATACATTGCCTGGTGCCCACGCCGTTGTCAATCCGATGCGCTTGCCCGCCGGCCATCCCCTGCGCGAACTGCCGGGCGTCGGCACAGCCTATAAGCTGATGCAAGCGTTGTTTGGCCCGCGGTCCAGCGATCATCTGCTGGATTTGGTCGCGCTGGGTATCGTCGCTGATGTGATGGTGCAGGTTGATGACACGCGTTATCTGCTGCAACGCGGGTTGGAGGTCTTGCGGACGGCGGACCGTCCCGGCCTCAAGGCGTTGATGGAACGGGCAGAATTGATCCCGGCGGAACTCAGTGAGAGTGACATCGGCTTCTCGATTGGTCCGCGTTTGAATGCGCTGGGCCGCCTGGACGATGCCAATCCGGCAGTAGAGTTGTTGACAACCAGTGATCCAGCCATCATTGTTGAGCGCGTCAACGAACTGGAAGGCTTGAATCAGAAGCGCAAATATTATACGCGCCAGGTTTACGCCGCGGCGCAACAGCAGATCGTCGATAACCCGGCATTGCTGGATTATGCCGCACTGGTCGTAGCCGGGGAGGGCTGGCATACCGGCGTGGTCGGTATCGTTGCCAGTCGTCTGGTCGAGGATTATGGTGTGCCCGTACTGGTGCTCTCCGATAATGATGGTGTTACCAGCGGGTCGGCGCGGTCAGTGACCGGTTGCGACATCATTGAAGCGATTCGGTCGCAGGCGCATTTGCTCAACACCTTTGGCGGTCACAACATGGCGGCGGGCCTCAGCCTGGAGTCAGCTAACGTGTTTGAATTCCGGCGGGGTATTTCGCAAGTTGTGCGCGAATCGCTGGCACAGGCGCAGGTTGAACCCACCCTGAAGATCGACGCTCATATCGGTTTCGATGAAATTAACCTCGATTTCGCCGATGACCTCAACCGCCTTGCACCCTTCGGCAATGGCAATCCGCCGCTGACGTTGGCAACCCGGCAGGTTCGCGTGCAATCCCGGCGGACGCTGGGACGGCGGGGTGATCATCTGGACTTGCGCGTAGTGGATGCACAGGACAACGAACAGCGGGTGATCTGGTGGTTTGGGTCACTGGATGAGGTGCCAGCAGGGGTGTTTGATCTAGCTTATACGGTGCGCCCCAATGTCTTCAACGGCAAACGCGAGGCACTGGTAGAGTGGCAGGCGGCACGGGTGACAGTGGATGCGATTGCGGTTGAGAGCGGTCCCGCTTATGAAATCGTTGATTATCGCGATCACGTGGATTCAATAGCGGCCCTGGCCCAGGTCCGCGCTGAGTACCCGGACGTGCTGGTATGGCGTGAAGGCAATGCATCGGTTGATGGGGTCGATCATTATCACTTGCATCCGGCGCAAACATTGGTCGTATGGACCATTCCGCCCAGCGCCAGCGACTGGGATGCGGCCTTACATCTCGTGCAGCCGACCACGCTGGTATTGATCGGAGCCGACCCCGCTTTTACGACAGATCGGGCCTTATTAGAGCGCATTGCCGGGCTGGCGAAATTCGCGCTCAATCGTAAAGATGGGATAATCGGCCTGGATACGCTGGTGGCGCAAACCGCACATACTGAGATGACGGTCCGGCTGGCTTTACGATGGCTGAATGCGAACAGTGTCCTGCAATTCACTGAAACCGATCAGGCTACATTTTCGATCACGCAGCAAGATACGCCGTCAGCCCAACCGGATACGCTCCACCGCCGACTGCAACGACATCTCAACGAGACCGCTGCCTACCGGCGCTATTGGCGGCAAATGTCGGTGCGTTAAAGCTCAATTTCCAATTCAAGTTCGTCACGCAGGGGGATGCCATCTTGACCGAACAGCGGGATCTCGGGCTTAATCTTGCGCGATTCATCTAACGCACCGGGATAAACCGCGACGAGATGTAGGCCGCGTTTTTGATAAAATTTCAAGGCTTTCATATTATCGTTTGTGGTAATCAACCACAGCCGCTTGCAACCTTCTTCAGTAGCGGCAGCAATGACGGCTTCCATCAGCGCGGTGCCGACGCCCTGACCTTCTTGGAGGCTGTTGATCGTCATGAGTTCGCAGTCTTCGCCATCGAGGCGATACGTAACCAGGCCGATGCGTTCGTCTTCCATCAGCGCGACAAAGCCCGGCAACAAATGGGCGAGGTAGGCTTGCCCACGTGAAACAACCCGGGTTGACCCCCAATGCTCATCCAGAAATTCCGCAATCCAGTTGCGATCTTCCCGGTCGATTGGGCGAAGGGTGACATTTTCCATACAGAGCGCTCCTCAACTGATGCGCAGTACCCAACCTCCTAGTATATCGGTTTTGGGGGGTGAAATGCCAAAATTGTTACTGATGTCTCAAATGGACGTAGGGTTAGCGGTGGTCGCGCGTCACGTAGTGTGGGGACAATCCGTTTATATTGTGGACCATGACGAAACAAAATCCCATCAAATCGTTCTTCGGTTTACGCTGGGCGACCCTGTTGGTGTGGGGCGTAATGGTCTTGCTGTTGACGACGCTGCCGGGCTATGTGCCACCGGTGAGTGTGCTATCAAGCTGGTTTGGCGGCACTGAACTCACGGGGGTCGTCGGTCATCTGGGATTATTCGCGCTGTTGACCGGGTTGCTGTGGTTGGCACTGCGTCAGTGGTTTAACGCCCGCTGGTCATTGGTGCTGGCAATGGCCGCCGCGCTGCTATTAGGGACCACGACTGAGTTATTTCAGTGGTTTGTCGCTGGTCGCTATGCCAGCCTTTCCGACCTGCTGGCAAATTGGCTGGGCGTGTTCATCAGCGGTTTCCTCGTAAGTTTTACCCGCTGATTGTTTAATTCTCACCCAATTTCGGGCTGACAAACCACTGCATAAGCGCTACAATGCGGAGAAATCACATTTTTCAGCGAGTTTACCATCATGTGGCACTGCCGCGGTAGCTGTTAATTAGAACCCCTTGCATGTGATTTAGCCGTACATCCCCGCGATGTTCGGCTTGTTTTGATTCCCCATATTATCCAACTGAAAGGGCTAATCTCATGTTCCGACGTTTTGTGCGTGGCGGCAGCATCATGCTGCTGGCGATCCTGACTCTGGAATTTCTGGATGAATTTGTTGGTGGCGGTTTTCAGGCTGGTATGCCGCTCATTCGGCAGGACCTGCTCCTGCAATACACGCAAATCGGCCTGCTGTTCACCATTCCAACCCTGGTCAGCCTGTTCATTGAACCATTTTTTGGCATCCTGGCCGAAGCGGGCTATCGACAGCGCGTACTGCTGGTGGGCGGCCTGGCCTTTGCCGCGGCACTGGTCATCATGGCGCTGAGTACAAATTTCGGTGTGCTGCTGCTGGGCATGTCGCTATTCTTCCCAGCGTCGGGGGCGTTAATCGGCATGGCACAGATTACCCTGATGGATGCAGAACCCAAGCGTCATGAGCAAAATATGGCTCGCTGGACCTTTGCCGGGTCGTTGGGTGTGGTCGCCGGACCGCTGGCGCTGGCAGCTTTTGCTGAAGTTGGACCGGGCTGGCGCGGGTTCTTGCTGGTGAATGCGCTATTCACACTGCTGGCAACCCTGTGGACGGTGCGGTCACGGGATCCGCAGCCGACCAGTCCGGAATCCCTCAACATGATTGCTGGCCTGCGCGAAGCCTTCAGCACCATGCGCCAATGGCCGGTGCTGCGCTGGTTGGTGTTATTAGCATTCTCTGATTTGATGCTGGATCAGTTGTTCACCTTTCTGGCATTATACCTGGTGGATGTCGTCGGGGTTAGCGCGACGGAAGCCGCCATCGGTGTCACGGTCTGGACCGGCGTGGGCTTAGTGGGTGATTTTCTAATCATTCCGCTGGTTGAGCGCGTGCGCGGGTTGGTCTATTTGCGAGTCAGCGCGGCGGTCGTGTTGATTGTGTATCCGGCATTTTTGCTCGTACCCGGCTTACTGCCGAAGCTGGTGTTGCTGGGTGTTCTGGGCTTATTCAATGCCGGCTGGTATTCTGTTTTGCAGGCCAATCTGTACAGCGCGTTACCGGGGCGTAGTGGACTGGCGTTGACGATTAACAACATCTTTGGGGCCGTAAATGGCATTGTGCCGCTGGTGGTTGGGGCGCTGGCAACCGCCTTTGGCCTCGATGTGGCGATGTGGCTGTTGTGGCTGGGACCACTGGCGCTGCTGATTCTGCTGCCGCGCCGGGTTTATGTTGCCGCGCCGTGATTGCCCGTATACTAAGCTAGTAGTTGTTAGACTCAAGCAAATTGGAGACTCAGGCCGGCCAGGGTTTGGACTTTCGGCGGGTCGTTGATTGTGTTGCGTTTATGACAAAACACTATCTGGAGAAACGAAAACGAATTCAGCGGATAGACAATGTGGCTTTAGCCCATTGCAACGGGCTGAAGCCCGCTGTCTACTATCAGATCATATGCATTTGGATTCACTTCTCCATAAGAACTGCTGACTAACGACTAATGACTTCATTAAGGCTTATTCACACGCATTCGGGGAATTATCAATGCTTATCAACCTGGTACAACTGGTCGTTGGCCTGGCCGGACTTGTCATCGGCGGCAACTTACTCGTCAGCGGTGCGTCATCGCTGGCGCGTTCTTTTGGCATCTCGACGCTGATCATCGGCCTGACGATTGTGGCTTATGGCACATCGGCTCCCGAATTGCTGGTGAACATTTCCGCCGCCATTAATGGCTCTACCGATCTGGCTGTCGGTAATGTGGTCGGATCCAATATCGCGAACATCGGCTTAATTCTGGGAGTTTCCGGCTTGCTGACACCACTTAGCGTGCAGTCGAGCCTGGTGCGCCGGGAGCTGCCCTTGATGATCGCAGCCGCTATTCTGACATTCCTGGTCGCCGCCGATGGCACGGTGACGCGCGTTGATGGTTTGCTGTTGTTTGGCGCTTTTGTCGCTTTTAATTTGATTATGATTCGGGCCACAGTGCAGGGCAAAGCAGAAGAGCCGTTGATTTCGCCTGCGGCTGAACCGGTGGCACGCAGTCGGAGGCGACAAATTGGCCGGGTGCTAATTGGTATCGTGGTCCTGGTGATCGGTGCGCAATTGACGGTAACGGGAGCCTCCAGCGTAGCCCGTAGTCTGGGTGTCAGTGAACTCGTGATTGGGATTTCGCTGATTGCGGTTGGGACCTCGTTACCAGAACTGGCTGCGAGTATGATCGCGGCGATGCGCAAAGAGAATGACCTGACCATTGGCAATGTGGTGGGTTCGAACGTTACCAATCTGCTGGCGATTATGGGATTGGTGGCGATTTTCCAGCCAATTGCCGTTCCTACCAACTCGATTCGGGTCGATATGCCGGTGATGGTGGCCTTCTCGTTTCTGGTGTTGCCGTTTGCCTGGACCCGCAGCGTCCTGTCACGGCGCGAATCGGCCCTGTTTATTGTCGCCTATGTGGTTTACATCGCTTATACCTTTGCGAATCAATAAGAGAAAGATTGCCACAGATCCTAGCGATAGCACTTACCAATCTGCTTATCGTTTCAGCAAGGAAATTGGTCCTAATAATAAAAAATAGTATAAAAAGTGACCCTCTGCGACATTCTACCTATAGAATGATGATGTGGGGAGGTGTTCATGGAAAAGGATTGTTTCGATACTTTTAATGCCAAACGCAATTATGAATTTTCGCCTCAGTGGCGAGCATTGGGTTCGACTGAGGTCGGCGATACGCAGGCAGATATGATTGTGGCGCTTGGTTCTGAAGCTGAAAATCAGGCGTTACTGGCGGCAATGGCACTGATTGAACAGGGGGAGGCCGCCGTGCCCGCGCTCATTCAGGCGCTAGGTGCTGACAACGTATTATTGCGGCGGCGGGCCATCTGGCCGTTGCAAATGATCGGTGATACGCGGGCGGTTTCTGCTTTGATCGCGGCGCTGGCTTATGATGATGACGCCAAAGTGCGGCGTTATGCGGCCTGGGTGTTGGGGGAAATGGGGGGTAAACGCGCCATTAATCCCTTGATTGATGCCTTTGACGATCAAGATGACCGGGTGCGCTGGGATGCTGCCGTCGCCCTGGAAAAGATCGGCGTTGATGCGATTATGCCCCTCATCTTTGCCCTGCATTATGGTGCGCCGCTGGCACGTGTGGGGGCGGTGAATGCGTTGGCCTGGATCAAGAACTCGGCGGCGACCCATGCCCTGATTGATGCGTTAAAAGACACCGATGCGCAGGTGCGCACGCGGGCCGCCTTCGCCCTCGGTTGGTTGGCGGACCGACGGGCCGTAACACATCTGATTAATGCATTGCACGACCCGGTTGATGAAGTGCGGATGCAAGCCGCCCTGGCTCTCGGTTGGATTGGCGATGTCCGAGCCATTAATCCGCTGGTCGCCATGATGGGCGAAGCGCATGATTGGGTGCCGACAGCGGCGGTGGATGCCCTCAGCCACATCAAGCATGATGATGCCGTTGAAGCGTTGATTATTGCGTGTAGTTACGGCAACCCTCAGGTGCGGATGCGGGCGCATCGTCTCCTGTTTCAACGCGGTATCGTGGCGGATACCATCCCGGTGAAGATGCCTGACAGACTCAACCGGTTAACGGCCTGGTCGAACAAACGAAAGGCAATTATCCCGCCACCGCGGCAATGCAATCTGATGATTGTTAACTGAAATCGCCGTCGCCGAAAAATTATTTTACGCACTTATTGCAAACCGTCCTGGCAGGCGGTTTTTTTTATTCTATTATGTCGGCGCACAATAAACCCAGGCTGTAAGCCCAGAGCGCAGGGTAACCCGTACCCGCTGGTACGCCGCCGTTTCGTAGAGGTCGAGTTTGGGCAGATCATCGGCAGTAACGGTCAATACCTGTCCGGTTATACTCGTCCCGGCTTTTGGCCGAATAATCGGATAGGTATTGGACTCTAGCGTGATGGTAGTTTTTTCATAGTCATCCAGTACATCCGGCGTGCCCGGTAGCGCCCGGCCCAGCACCAGCAGTTGTATTTCCGGGAGTTGTAGTGTGCCATAGACGAAGAGATTTTTCATGACAATGGCTTTACAACGGCCAGTTTGCCAACGCCCAGGCCAACTCAGCCGGTGTCGGCGCATAATTCCCCACGCGACGCACCACCAGGCCGCTGGCATAATTGGCGAGTAACATGGCTTCAGGGTAGGGCGCACCCGCTGCCAGCGCTAATGTCAATACTGCGATCGCCGTATCGCCTGCCCCCACCACATCATAGACATCGGATACCGCCGGGGCTGGACAATGATGCAGTGTACCCTCAGCAGTGGCTATGGTCGCACCTTCGGGACCGCGCGTAATGACCATTGCGCCGCTGAGTTGGAGCCGATCACACAATTCATGTGCCGCCGTACCAAACGCCGCATCGCCGTGAATGTCCCGTCGTAGATAATCGCGGGCATCGGCGGCGTTACATTTGACTACGCCGAACCCGGCATATTTGTCGAGGTCGCCCTGTGTATCGGCGGTGAGCAAGGTGCCGTGTGCCTGAGCGAGATCACGCAATCCAGATACCAGCGACCTGGTCAATAACCCGCCGTGATAATCTGATACCAACACGGCATCCGTCATGCCTACATGCTTTTGTAGTTGTTCCCGCACCTGCTGTTCAACGCCGCTGGCAATCGATTCGCGGGAGAGGGTGTCCATCCGGGCGACCTGCTGCGGAAACCGCAAGCCCATTTGCGCCATGATGCGCAGCTTGACGGTAGTGGGTCGCTGCGGATCTTTTACCAGCGCATTGCTGTCGATGCCCTGCGCTTGCAGCAATTGGCGGAGTTGCGTGGCCGCCGGGTCATTGCCGGTGATGCCGACTTGCAGCGCGGTGCTGCCCAGCCGGACAATGTTCGCTGCGGGATTCGCCGCCCCGCCAGGAATCAACTGGCGCGATTCGAACTCCAACACCGGCACCGGTGCTTCGCGGCTCATACGTGTCGCCCGGCCTGTGACGTATTCATCAAGAATCACATCACCAACGACCACAATCCGCTGACCGGCGAGTTTCGGAATCCAACTTTTGAGGGTATCAATCACCGGGCTAAATTACCTTGTCATTGACTCCAGCGAGTTGCCGCAAATACTCAGCCTGACCCGCGTGGTAGGCATCATGCCAGACCAGAAATGTCAGGCGTTCGCGGATGCTGCTTTCATGCCCGTCAGTAATTGTGTTGAGCATGGCATCGTTAGTCGTGTCGAAAGCGGCTGCCAACCGGTCTTGACTGGTGCGCAGGTCGATCAGGATCTTGTCGAATGGCACGGCCAGTGTGCTATCCGTGAGCGGTTCGGAACCGAAATCGTAAAGGGCGCTGCTGTTGGCAGCCCATAGCGGTTCATGGTCCAGCATCTTCAGCATTTTGTCCCGATGCACCAGCATGTGGCCGACCACCCAGTTGAAGCAGTTGCCCTGGAACGGTAGTTGCAGCATGCTATCGTCATGTGTCAAGCCGTCCGCCTGTTTATCAATGACCCATAAATTGCGTTTCAGCATCGTCAACATTTCAGCGGTTGTAATCATTTTTGGTGCTCCCTATAAACATCTGTTCTGAATAAAGTCTACCACAATTTGGTTGTCATTCAGTTCTGGCGGCGATCCCGAAGGACCGCCAACATAAAACGGGGCAGGCGTAGCATCCGCCGAATGCGCCAGGGTTGCAAATAAAGGCGAAACAACCATTCGAGGCCCAACCGCTGCATCCACTGTGGCGCACGGGGCAGCACGCCCGCGATGAAGTCAAATGCGCCGCCCACGCCCATCGCCATCTTGACCTGCAAGCGCGGCAAATTGCGGGCAATCCACTTATCCTGCTGGGGTGCGCCATAGGCCACGAACAGAATGTCCGCGCCGCTGTTATTCACCAGTTCGACCAATTCATCTTCTGCTTCCGCTGCGGGACTGCCGCTGTGCGTGCCGACGATCTGTAAACCGGGATGCAGGTCGCGGAGAATGTCGGCAGCTTTATCCGCAACACCGGGAGCCGCCCCCAGGAAGAACAACTTCCAGCCTTTTTGTGCTGCCCGTTCCACGATAATCGGCACGCCATCGGAGCCGGTGACGCGCTGGGGTAGCGGAGTTCCCTGTCGTTTGGCCGCCCATAGCAATCCAACGCCATCGGGCACGCACAGATCGGCGCGGTTGAGGATGTTCCAGAAATTGGGGTCCTGCCGGGCGATCATAATGAATTCCGGGTTGATGGTGCAGACGTGATGGGTCTGAATGTGATTCTCTGTAGAGGGAGGTCTCAGATCCGTCCCTATCCATATTTCGATTAAATCCAACCATTCCGCGTAGGTGATGGCGTCAACCGGTAGGCCGAGAATGTTGATGCGCTTGGTGAACGCTGGTTCGTGGACGGGCAAGGCAAGCCTCTCCCCTACAGCTTCACCGTCTAATATCCGTCTGGCGGCGTCAACGACCTGCGCAACCGTCACCATGCGCATGCAGGTGCGGGCCGGGCACCCATCGCGCAGGCCCACGCCATGCCCGACATAACTACAGGGGCTGCATTCCGGGGCGCTGCGCAGCACCGTTAAGCTGCCATCGGGATTCCAGGGTCCCCACGCATCAGGGTTACCCGGACCAAATATTGCCAGAACGGGTGTGCCGACTGCCGCCGCGATATGCATCACGCCACTTTCCGCACCGATGAAAAGATCAGCTTTGGCAATGACATCGGCGAGGTTTGGTAGGGATGTTACACCGGTCAAATCCAGTACGTCGGCTGTCATCTCCTGTTTTACATCGCTGGAGTCATCACCGCGACCGCCAACCAGCACAACGTTCGCATTATAATCCCTCACTAAATGATCCGCTACCTGTGCGAATTTTTCTGGTTCCCAGCGGCGGGCATGGCTGTATGCGCCACTGCCAGCGTGGAGGACAATGTGCCATCCAGATTGACCATAAAATTTCCGAATTGCTGCAATTAGTTCAAGGGCTTTCGGTGTTAATTTGAAAATTGGTCCGAATCCCTGCGATTTATTTCCATATAGATATGGGTACGGAACCCGTTCAACTAACGCTGGTCTCGGTCTCGAATCCGCGCCGAGCAAACCGACTAAATCCAGCCAGTATTGCGCCTGATGCTTTGCACCAAAACCTTCATCCGGGAGGCGCTCCGTCAAAAACCAGCCATTGCCATTGTCGAGGCCGATACGTCGCTGCGCTTGTGTTGCCAGTCCGATGAGTGCATATTTCAGCGTGCCGAGTTTGATCGTGAAGTGGTGGAAGTAAACGACGGTATCATAATGACCGAGCGCGAAAACTCGCCATAGATTTATGGGACTAAAAAACGCCGTCGCCCGGTTCAGCGCGGATTGGTCCAGCGTGACGATCTCATCAACCAGGTCGGCTCCGTCAACTATCGGGGCGGCGGGGCGGGTTGTGAGCAGCGTCAGGTGGGCAGCGGGCAACGCTTCGCGCAGCGCACTCAAGGCCGGCGTAGTCAGCACCAGATCACCAATATCCGCCAGTTGAACCAGCAAAATGCGCATCAATAATCCCGCGAAAATTCGTAAAACCCTGCCAAATGTAGCATAATTACAGGTCGGCTGACAGTCTGCTTATAGGGATATATGAATGCCTGAGATCATCTGGAAAATAATTGAGGGCGACGGGCCGCTGGTGGCAACCGCCATTCACGACGGTCATGCCGTGCGCCCGGATGTATTGGCCCATATGAAGCTGGATGAAGCGGGGCGGCTGCGCGAAGAAGACCCATTCACCGCTCGCTGGACCAGCGTTGCGCCCACCCAGATAACCGGCCTGCGGTCGCGTTTTGAAGTTGATCTTAACCGCCCCAGCGAAAAGGCCGTTTATCGCCAGCCCGAAGATGCCTGGGGCTTGCAGGTCTGGCAGGGTGAATTACCCGACGCGATTGCCGATGCATCGCTGGCGAATTATGATGCGTTTTATGCCGAGGTGCACCGTGTTTTGTCAGCAATTGCGGCGACGTATGGGCGCTTTGTCGTTTATGATCTCCACACGTATAATCACCGGCGCGAGGGACCGGGTGGACCGATAGCTGACCCGGAACTTAACCCGGAAATCAATGTCGGCACGGGGACGCTGAACCGCGATCGTTGGGGCCACATCATTGACCGTTTTATCACGGACGCACGGGCCTTTGATTTTGCCGGTCGCAGCCTCGATACGCGTGAAAACGTCAAGTTCAAAGGCGGTCAGTTCGGGCGCTGGATTCACGAGCAATTTCCGGAAACGGGTTGTGCGCTGTCAATTGAGTTCAAGAAGTTCTTCATGGACGAATGGTCCGGCGAACCGGACCCGGCGCAAGTGCAATTGATTGCTGATTTACTGGCGAGTACGGTTCCCGGTGTTTTAGACGAACTCCAAAAACGATGACAGCGGTCATTACCGATAAATTGATCGCAACGGTCGGCTCACGACTGGCAGAAAATAAACAAATTCGGCGGAATTTGCCGGCGGGTGGGCGCATCCACATCGACCGCCAACTCCCGTTTCTGGTGCTCTATCGCACGCCAACCCGGCACAGCGATCCCGGCACGATTAACTTGATTAAGAGCCACGCGTCGTATCTCTTCATACCGGCCAGTAAGTCACTGCGCACCAGTTTAAAGAAACTCGTCACATGCATTGTTGAAACATTAGGAAATGAGTTTGGGCGCTTTTTGCTACTCGAAATCTGGTCGGGACCGGATGAGCCGCAGATGAACGATTCTCCAACGATCAAGCCGTCATTTCGGATCATGACGCCCCGCAAATCCGCCCAGACACCCATCGTTGACACGCTTGAAAGTCAACTGCGCCAGGTATATCTCTACCGTGTTCGTGCCCGTGTAACTGTTCACCAGGGCAGCAAACCGGCGCCACCGGGCCTGCTGCCACTGCTGACGCCGACCGAACAAACCACGCTCAACTGTCAGGTGATTGGCCTTGAAGCTCAACCCATTTATCGCAATCCAGAAACGTTGGAGATTTATCCGCTGGTATTGCAGTCCCTGACGCGCAAAGTCACCCGTGCAGTCCAGCAAACGTTTTTCGAATTCGCTCGTACCCAGACGACCCATCGCCCCCGTCATTATCAGGCACTGGGTCGACGAGCAATGGTCAAAGCGGTCTGGCAGATCGACCGCCAACTATCCAACATCAGCAGCGGTTTTGATTTTCTGTTGCAAGTCACACCCAATAACACCCACGCTGCCTGGGCCGAGTTCCGGCGGAAGAAGTATGCGCAAACGCCGACTATGCGTTACCGGCCCCACTTGAATGATCCCAGCGAACTCAAACGTCGTTTGTGGAATATCCGCATTGACCGGCTGGAAGATCCGACGCTGATGTACCTGTTTCAGCAAAAACGCGAAGAACTGGATATTCAACTGACGATGCTCAGTAATCTGAATTCGCCCCGGTTTTTGTATGGCGGCTTACAATTATATGGTGAGCTAGCGCCAGAATTGGTCGAACTAGCTCGCTCTTTACTTGACAAGATCGCGCCGCGTGCTCGCAAACCCAAAAATGAGCAGGTGTATGATGCGGCGGCCTTTGCGACTGCGGCCCGGGCGGAACTGGATTTCTACCGACAGCAGTACCCGGCGTTGCCTGCCGAGGTGCATGTCCGCGACGACCTGTTTTCGGGGCTGATGGTCTCGCGCGGCGATCTATTGATCGGGACCGAAACCCAGATCGGGGGCAGTCGGGTTGATGCGCTGCTGCAACATGAGATTGGTACGCACATCGTCACTTACTATAATGGCCGGGCGCAACCCTTCCGGCAACTTTATCATGGACTGGCGGGCTATGATGAACTACAAGAGGGTCTGGCGGTGTTGGCTGAATATCTGGTGGATGGTCTCAGTCCAGCGCGGGTGCGGCTCCTGGCAGCGCGGGTTGTGGCGGCGCATTGTCTGGTTGCGGGCGCAACGTTTGTCGATACCTATCGGCTCCTCAATAAAACCTACGGGTTTCGCCAGCGCTTAGCCTTTACCATGACAATGCGGATTTATCGCGGTGGTGGCCTGATCAAAGATGCGATATACCTGCGTGGCCTGGTCCGATTGCTCGAATATCTGAGAAATGATGGTACACTGGAGCCGCTGCTGGTCGGCAAAATTGCTGAAGAACATATTCCGATTGTTCAGGAATTGCAATGGCGGGGCATTTTAAAGCCCGCCTTGTTGCGTCCCCGCTACCTGGATGCACCCCATACTGCGGATTGTTTGTCCCAACTTAAACAGGGTATGACTGTTTTTGATCTATTAGAGAGGAAGTAACGATGCGTTTAGGATTCGTCGTCAACGATGTCATGACTGAACAAAAAGGCTATACCACCACGCGCCTGGGTATGGCCGCCGTCAACAAAGGTCATGAAGTATGGGTCATGGGTGTTGGCGATCTAGCGTACCTGCCCGATGATCGCGTTGGTGCTCGTGCCCGGTCGGTGCCCACAGATAAGAAATATAAAGTCACTGAGAACTACCTTAAAGACTTGCAAGGTACCAAAGCTCGTAAGGAACACGTCGTCCTTGACGATTTGGATATTCTCATGCTGCGTAATGACCCATCGGATGACGTCATCAAACGGCCCTGGGCACAAAACGCGGGCATCATCTTTGGGCGGATGGCGATGCGTGGTGGCGTGGTGGTGGTGAATGATCCCGACGGCCTCGCTAAAGCCACCAACAAAATGTATTTCCAGGGCTTTCCCGAGGAAGTGCGTCCGCGGACCCTTATCACCCGTGATCGCAGTGACATCCGCGCCTTTGCCAGAGAAGAGGGCGGCAACGTCATCCTCAAACCGTTACAAGGCTCAGGGGGGCAGGGGGTCTTTATCCTGCGCAAAGATGACATGTCGAACCTGAACCAGATCGTGGAATCGTTGACTCGCGATGGCTATGTCATTGCTCAGGAATATCTGCCCGCTGCGGTTGACGGTGATATGCGTATGTTCCTGATGAACGGACAGCCCTTACGTTTTCGCAATAAGTATGCGGCCTTCCGGCGGGTGCGCCAGGGCGATGATATTCGCAGCAATGTACACGCGGGCGGCACGATCGCTAAGGCCGATGTTTCATCCGCTGAACTGCGCATTGCTGAGATCGTGCGGCCCAAGCTGGTTGAAGATGGCATGTTCCTCGTTGGTCTGGACATTGTGGGCGACAAGCTCATGGAAATCAACGTCTTCAGTCCCGGTGGCCTCGGCAGCGCCCAGCGGTTTGAAAAGGTCGATTTTACGCAGGCAGTCCTCGAAGCGCTGGAACGTAAAGTCAATTATATGCAGTTCTACAAACGTGATTTCAGCAACCTCGAAATGTCGATGCTATAGCCAGAATTTATTTGAAGGAACGTATCCGCCATGATCGTTGTTTGCAATCGCATCCCCGTGAACCCGGATCATGCTGCTGCTTTTGAAGCGCGATTTGCCGACCGTGCCAATCTGGTTGATGGGATGCCGGGCTTCATCAGCTTTCAGATGTTACGCCCAACGCAACCGGGTGATCCCTACGTGGTCATGACTTTCTGGGAATCGCAGAAACACTTCGAAGATTGGACCGAATCGCCAGCGTTCAAAGAAGGTCATGCGCGTTCCAGCACGCTGCCGCGTGAGGCCTTCACGGGACATCCCCAGATCGAGATTCACGAGGTAATTCAGAGTACGACTAAAATTGAACGGGTTGACGAGTGAGAAGTACGTTGGCGCTGGTTTCGGCCTTTAATGCCCGCCGAATTTATGGATTGACAGTTTGGGCGGCGGTTTCCAGCGCCGTCATGGTTTGTTCGGCGGCCTGTTCCCAGGTGAAACGAGCGGCCTGTTGATAACCGGCGTCGCGCATCACCTGTCGTTGTTCAGGATTACCGGCGACGCGGGTCAATTTGTCGACCAGCGCACCAACGTTCAACGGGTCAACGAGTAAACCGGCTGCCCCGGCCACTTCGGGTAGGCTGGACGTATTGCTCGTAATCACTGGCGTGCCACAATGCATGGCTTCGATCACGGGAAAACCAAAGCCCTCGTACAATGATGGGAACACCAGCGCCAGTGCCCCCGCATAGAGCGCCCCTTTGTCCGCATCATCAATAAATCCCGGCAGATTTACACCCGGCAGCCCTTCGGCCCAGGTGTCATCGTAGAGCCAACCTTTATTCCCGGCCAGCACCAGTTCAGCATCATCGTCCGGGTTAGCGCTGCGCCAGCGTTGATAGGCCTGCACAATGACGGCGATGTTTTTACGCGGTTGTAGCGTTCCCAAAAACAAAAAATAACGCGCTGGCAGGTTGTATTTCACGCGAACAGCGGCTTGATCGCCAATTGTGGGGGGCGCCACGCCGGGGTAAACGACTTGAAGTTTCGCGGGTGGCACCCGGTAAATCTCCATTATATCGTTGGCCGTTGCCTGACTGTCGGCCAACACCCGTGTTGACCGCCGTGTGCTGTAAAATGTTGTTAGCTCCAGATATTGCCGGTCCAGCAGGGGGTGAGTTTCCGGGAAATAGCGAAAGCCCAGATCATGGACAGTCACAACCGCCGGTCCCGGAAAAATAAAGGGCAATGTATGCGCGGGAACAAATGTCACGGCGGGCCGTGCCTGTTGCAGCGCCAGCGCTAATCGCGCATGAGTCCATAGACGGCGCAGGGGAATCACATGGCGATGAATATGCTCGGCTTTTGGAAACAGTCCCGGTGCGGGTTCATCGCGAAAATAGAGATGGAATTCATGGTTGGTATCCAACCGCAGCAGGGCACGGATGAGTTCGCGACTGTAATGCTCAGTGCCGGTCGGCTGGGGCACCGTCGTGCGGCTGGCATCAATGGCGATGCGCATCAGCAATCACTCACGACGGGCGAAACGGGGTAGCAGCAACAGCACCACGATAATGACTGGCACCACCGGCCAGAGCGAGGCCAGCAGACTCAGTGTTGCACTCGGTAAAACACCGTTGGTTACAATCAAGGCGGCCAGGCTACCAAAACAGACAACCAGCCCCGGCAACAACAAGCGATACTCGCCGCCCAGGATGCCGGTAATCAAAAAAGCCAATCCCGCCCCGGCAAAGGCCAGCGGCCAGCCAACGACCAGTAAGCCGCTAATGACTAAATAGGCCGCAATGCCGCCAGTCAACAAAATCATCAGTGCAAAAAAGAGATTCCCCAGCGCCCACCGGCCCGATGCCAGCCAGCGGGCCAGCAGTGTCAGACATATGGCTCCGCTCAGCCCCACAATCAGCAGCATCGGATTGGTATTGCCCGTGGTCAGGTTAAAGGTTAACCATGCGCCAATGACAATGAGCGCTAAGGCGGGAATAACTGAATCAACTCGTCCGCGCTGGGTCGTCGCCATTGATGGCATGGGGAAGAAGTGTTCCGGATTTTTTAACCGGGCCTGTCGTTCTGCCTGGGCGGCGGCCTCGGCCTCGGACCGGGCGCGTTCCGCCTGTTCCGCTGCTTCTTCATCCGCCAGCATGTCGTCCAGCATCGAGATGGAGGCGAGCGCTGCATCCAGGTCGACTTCAGTGGTCAGATCTTCGAATTCGGCGAAATCAACCGTGTCAATCTCGGATGGCTCATTGTCGTCATCAGCCACAGCCGACACGGTTGACTCAGCTGCTGCTACTGGCAGGGTCTCTTCGTCAAAATCGTCGTTTGGACGCACGTCTGGCGGCGCAAATCGCAGGTCATCTTCATCAGGTTGGTTGGGTATTACATCATGTTCATCAGTCATAATGCGTATTGTGCCGGTTTTCAGGCCATTGCGCAAGCCAGCGATTTTGCCTTGATTGTCGGTTGATGTCTCGCTATAATGCAACGTACTGGCGACGTAGCCAAGTGGTAAGGCAGAGGTCTGCAAAACCTTTATCACCGGTTCGAATCCGGTCGTCGCCTCTACAGGGGTCGCAGATTGGCACCCTCTTTCATTACGAACTCCAAGCTCCCAAGCAACACAGCCTGTGTGAAAACCGTGACCTATGGAAGCAGATGATCCCCAAAAAGCACCGCCGCGCTCCAAACCGCCCACACCCCCGCCTCCAAACTATACCCTGACGACCGTTTGTCCCGGTTGTGGTGCACCAACCATTCGTTTCGCTTGCAAAGTGCGCTGTAATCGGTGTGGATTTGTCTGGGATTGCAGTGAATTGTAATGAAAACATTGTTAGATGTTTAAGAATGGCTCACTAAACCGTACTTTGACGCTATAATATATAGTTGTTTTTGTGTTTCAACAAAAATAACAGTTTTAGGATGCTGTTAGTTATGCTCCCCTAGACTGGTCGTGCAGGTCTGATAGTAAGGGAAATTGTTGTGAATACACCCCTTGTAACAAACTCATTGCGTGCATTGCTGCGGTGGTGGTGGTTGATCGCGCTGTCGGTCTCATTAGGCGTCGGTGCGGGTTTTATGCTGCGCACTACCCAGGAGACGCTGTACGTTTCGCAGGCGATTATCGCGGTCGGTGATGACCCCGATAGGCCGGTTCCAGTTGGCGCAACCCGCCAGGTCTTAAACGGCTATGCCGTTTTGTTACGTCGCCCCACCCTGATTCAACCGGTAATTGACGACCTGGGCCTCGATGTCGGTGTGAAAGATCTGCTGGACCGCATGTCAGTGGAAATTGAACAGCTCGCATCGTTGATTAATATCACGATTGTTGATACCGACCCGGACCGGGCAGCAGCGATCGCCAACCGCATTGTGCAAGAACTGATCGCCCAAACCTCGGAAAGCGGCCAGATCCTGGACATGGAGTTTGTGACGAGTCAGATTGAGTCTGTACAAAACCAGATCAACAGTTTGCAAGATCAGTTTGATCAACTATTAGATGAAGCGGAAACATTACAATCCGCTTTCGCCCTCAGTCAGAATCTGGCTGAACGCGAACGAATCGATCAAACGATTCGTGATCTACGGGCCGACTTGCTGGGCCTGGCTGAGAATGCGCCCCGTAGTGAAGTCCAGATTTTTGAAGCGGCGGTTCCCAACTATTATCCCTGGGTAACGAACAGCATTAGAGACCTGATTTTTGCCGGGATGGCCGGCGCGATGCTGTCTGTTCTTACCATTATTTTGTTTACGTTCTTCGATGACCGCTTGCAGTGGAATGAATGGCGCGATGAAACGATGATGGGGCTGCGTATATTGGGGCCTCTCGGGATCATACCGCGCAAAAAACTCCCGCTGTATGTCGATACCATGCCCGGTTCAGTGGAAGCCGAAGCCTTACGGCAGGTCCGGGCCAAAGTCGCGCTGGCGGCTGGGGGTAAACACCCCCGCGTCATAACCATCATGAGTTATGACTCCGGTGAAGGCAAAACCTTAACCTCCGCCAATTATGCGCTGGAAACTGCCCAAGCGGGGATGCGCACACTGGTGATTGACGGCGATATGCGCCGGGGCGACCTGCACGAGATCTTCCGCTTGCCCAATGTTTTCGGTCTGAGTGATGTATTAGTGAGTAATGCGCCCCTGAAAACCGATTTGGTCCAGGCGATTCTGGACAGCGGGTATGAAAATCTGTCGGTGCTGCCGTTTGGTCGGTCCGAGAGTGACCCGGCTGCTTTGCTGAGCCGTCCGCGTTTTCAGGAAATGATCGAAATCCTGTCACAACTCTATGATGCAATTGTGATTGATGCGGCTCCCACCATTGGTGGCCCCGATTCAATTTTCCTCGGCGAAGCCAGTAATGGCGTCATTGTGGTCATCAATACGCGGCGCACCCGTTTGTCATCGCTCAAGCGCTCCTTAGAAGAACTGAGCGAAGGCCCCAACGTCAATATCTACGGTCTGG
This sequence comes from Phototrophicaceae bacterium, assembly GCA_965223835.1. Lineage (GTDB taxonomy): Bacteria > Chloroflexota > Anaerolineae > Aggregatilineales > Phototrophicaceae > CAVYXZ01. The sequence continues at coordinate 4,562,822 of CBDCXQ010000001.1, read as the reverse complement.
TCTTTAATCGGGTGCGGCTCCAGATCACATCGAAATACAACAATAACTACTATCGCCAAACACCAACACTTAACGCGGCCAAACTCGGTCGCGAGATGGACAAACCCAGTTCTGGTCTAATGGCGTTGCGGGCCAACGTCATCACCGACAAAAATGGCGAAAAATTGTATTCGATCACGGCGACTGCAGCCCGCCTCGGCGTCAAAAAACGGACCGTCCAGAGTTGGCTGGATACGGGTTATCTCACCGCCAAACGTCGTTTCATGCGGCGGTGGATAGCCGAGAGTAAGATTCATGATCTGATGGCGACCCGCCAGACGGCCCAACCGCAACCGGCGGCGACGTTGGAACCCGTTGCAACCGAGATACCGAATGGCACCGGGACATACCCGATCCCGGATCATGTGCGCGATCAACGTAATGCAATTTTGGACTTCGCCAATAAACCAGATCATAATGCTGACCCGGAAATTTAAGTCGCGTCTGATCTCATGATTTCTTTAGCGGAGAATGTTCAAAATCAATTCCTGCGCCTGATCGGCTATGTCCGCTATCAGGTTCTGGAACGGCAGTTTATCCACACCATGCGCATCGGCCTGGTGGCAACGACCCTGTTCCTGGCTCTGTTTGCTGGCTTAGCGAGCATCAATCCCATTATTGGCTTTGGGATTGTGGGATTAGTCGGTGGCATTCTGGTACTGGTGTTTATCTATAATCACATGGAAATTGGTGTGTTGTTGTTGATGGTCACCACAACCATTGCCAACCCGCCGATTCCGCGTGACATCACCACGACTTTGCTGCTGTTGCTGGTTCTTACCCTATTTTGGCTCATCAAAATGCTGGTTGCCCAGCGGTCATTTAAGAGCGTGATCGCCGCTCCGCCTAACCGAATCGTGCCCATATTTATCGCGATTGTTGGTATTTCATTCGTCTGGAGCAACGCTTACGTTGACCCGATCGTGGAGTATGTTATGGCAGACCGGTTTCTGCCGCGACTGGTCACGATGATCGTCATTATGCTGTCACCCGTTGCCATGCTGCTGTTTGGGAATTTTATGCGGACGATGCGGGCGATCAAGGCTGCGATCTGGTACTTTTTGATCTATGGTGGCATTATGATGACCCCGCGCATCCTGAACATTTACCTGCCGCCAGTGTTTAATACCTTTGGTCAATTCCCTGCCTGGATCTGTATTTTCGCGCTCGGTCAACTCCTCTATAATCAGAAAATCGACTGGCGGCATCGCACGTTTCTCGTCGCCATTATTGGTGGTTGGGTCTACATCCAAATGGGTCTGGGTATCAGTTGGATCAGCGGTTGGCTGCCGATGGTCATGGGCATGGGTATCATCATGTTCTTACGTTCCAAAGTGCTTATCTTGATTCTCGTTGCTGCTGTCATGGTGGGCGCGGCTGCAAATATTGACGCAATCAATGCAATTCTGGAAGCCGAAACCGAAGAATCGGGTGAAGCACGGGCTGAGGCTGGCAACATTTCGTTCGATATCGCCAACCAGCACTTTCTATTTGGCACTGGTCCCGCCGGATATTTCTTCTATATGTGGGTCTACGTAGGCGGGCTGTTTCAGCTATCGCACAACAATTACATTGATATTTATGCGCAGACCGGTATTCTGGGTTTTATCACATTTATTGCGCTATGGATTAGCATCGGCGTGACGGTCTGGCTTGCCTATCGTAAGGTTCCTCGAAAAGGATTTGAAGGCGGGCTGGCAGCATCATTGGTCGCCGCCTATTTTATCTCCCTGTTGGCGATGATGCTGGGTGATTGGGTAACGCCCTTCACCTATACCCAAACGATGCGTGGTTTGGCCTATACCGTCTGGCACTGGTTGTGGATGGGATTGGCAATTGCCTTACTCCATATCGCCCGCACGACGCCTCTGAATACTGAAACTGGTGAAGCAACTTCTGATGTTACGTAAAAAACTGCTTGTCATACTCTTAATTGTGGGCACACTCATGGTGCCCAATCTGTTGACCGCCCAGGACGATACGATTATTCCACGATGGTCAGCCCCGGAGTATCTGGGTGACGGCTGGTTCCCCAGTATGGTCACGGATAAAACGGGCATCGCTCATATCATTTGGTCGCAACAACGTGATAACACCGCCCTGGATGACCTGTTATATTATGCGCAACGGCGCGCCTATACCGAAGGCTCGAACCCGCAAGACATCATCTACACGGGGGGTGGAGGCTTCACGATTCGTAATGCCATTGATGTGACATCTGAGGGCATCCTCCAGGTGGCTTATCGCTCAAAAACCGCCCATAACATTGCGGCTGCCCCGTTAGATCGAGCGGTGTCTGCCGCTGCGTGGCTCAGTGACGAACAGATCTCTGATGGTTATTATATTGATTTGCTGGTTGATGAGTCCGATATTGTGCATGTGGTTTCCAGCTCACAGGGGACCAACATTCAAACGCTGGAACTGGAGGATGTTGACCCCCTGGCCCTTCAGGAACGTTTTCCGTGTGCCTTTTGTGCGGACTTGCTCTATTTTCGATCAACCGATGGCGGTGCAACCTGGTCAACCGGCACCAATCTTTCGCAGACCATTGAGGGATCAGAGCGGGTTGAAATTGTTGAAGGTAACAGCGGTCGCCTGTACGTCACCTGGTCAGAAGGTGCTGATTGGTATATTGGGCAGGGGACACCACAAGATGTGCGAATGGTTTATTCGGACGATCAAGGACTGACCTGGTCAGAAGAACCTATCATCCTCGCGGGAAACCAGCCGGGGTTGAAACCGACCCAAATGGCCTTTACCGAAATGGCGAATGGATCATTGTTTGCTGTCTGGCGCTATGATGATACTGACCGCAACATCTATTATCAGATTTCGGATGATGTCGGCGTCACCTGGACTGAACCGGCAGCTATACCGGGGGTTATCGCGAACTTACAGAGCGAATCGACGCTGGACCAATATAGCGTGATTACGGATATTTCCGGTGCCGTTCATCTGTTTGCAGTGGGTTTTGACCCAATAACCGAGCAAGGGCCAGCATTGTTTCACCTCGAATATCGCCAGGGTCGGTGGTTATTGCCCAACCGAATCTATTATAATCCTGATGTCGATCGGCCCGAGTGGCCGGCAGCAGCAGTTGGCCCGCAAAACGAGCTGCATGTTGCCTGGTTTGTCCGCGTTGGCGACAGCCGGAATGCAGCTGATGTGGGTACCACCGAAGTCCACTATGCCTACCGAACCGCAACGCTGCCAAACATGCCGGTCCTTGTGGCCTATGCCCCAACCCCAACCCCGACTCCCCGCGTTGCCGCCTTGCCCATTTTCCAGGCAACGGCGACGGTCATTCCCACCTTAGCGCCATTGGACCCTTCGGTCAATGTTGATACCAATCGTGACCAATATGCCATTCAAACCCTATTGGGGGCGGCTCTGGCCGTTACGGTGTTATGCGGTGGCGTGCTGGTTCTCGCTGGTTTTCGGCCTCGCTCATTCTAGTAATAGGCCTCTAACAGATCACATAAATCCAGTTAGGAATTTGTTAGGCAAGATTCTGCTGGCCTTTACGTGCTCGTAAGGCCAATTGTTTATTTTTAGATTACGGGGCAAGCCTAATTGATGATGAAATGAGTCAAAACATGCAGATTGCGATTATTGGTGGCGGTTTGATGGGGATGGCGCTGGGCTACTACCTGTCTGATAGCGGCCATGAGATCACGATTCTGGAACAAAGTCCCCGTGTCGGTGGTCAACACAGTTCTTTACAGTTTGATAACGATCTGGTGTTAGGACGTTTCCAGCATTATATGCTGCCCGGTGATCGGGCACTGCTTGAACTCGTCAAAAAATTGAATTTAACCGCCGAGGTGCGCTACCGGTCAGCAAACTCTGGTTTTTTCCATAACGGTGAAATCCATCCGATGCGAACGATCTGGGACTTCCTGGCGTTCTCACCGCTGCGGCGGCGCGACCGGCTGCGATTGGGACAAACCATATTGCAGGCGCGGCTCAAGACCAACTGGCGCTCATTGGATGATATCCCGGTTAAAGACTGGCTTGTCATGGCTGGTGGCGAACAAAACTTTAATTTGATCTGGGCGCCGCTGTTAGAAGCCAAGTTCGATAATGCCTTCGATCATGTACCGGCGACCTTTATCTGGAGCTGGTTGAATCGGATGTCGGCAACGCGGTCCGGCCCGAACATGAAAGCGACCATCGGCTACTTTGAACATGGTCCGACCACCTTGATCAACGCACTGGTTGACCAAATCACCGCGCGGGGTGGGCACATCAAGATGAATACGCGGGTGCGCGAAATCGAAGTTCAGAACGGCCAACTTGGGAAAATACGAACTCATACCGGTGTCCTCAATTATGATCTGGTGATCGGCGCGATACCCACACCTGAATTTAGTCGACTGTTGCTCAGTGCCGATGATGGCTATCTCAACCAACTGGATCAGTCACGCTATCTGGGCCTGGTGTGTCCGGCGCTGTTACTGGATCGCCCGTTGTCCGATTATTGGACGCTCAACCTGACAGATCCGAGCAGCCCGTTTTCCAGCATCGTTGAGATGCCGTACCCCCTGGACCCGAGCCTGAGTATGGTGTATTTACCCAAGTACATTGCCCCGGATAATGATTGGCTGGGCGTATCCGATGATACCATTATGGATGCCTGGTTGCTGCGACTGCGGCAAATCTATCCATCTCTGAAGCCCGAACACATTGTCCAACACGCGGTCAGTCGGTCACGTTATGTGGAGCCGCTACATAGCCTGCATGCTGCCGACAATCTGCCGCCGATTGTTGCCCCCTATGCCGGATTATATTTGGCAAATTCAAGCCAAATTTATCCCCAGGTCGTCGCCAGCGACACCGTCATCACCCACGCTCAACAGGTCGCACGCACGATACTAGACCATAGCCATCACATCTTGCGCAAGAATCACATCGCTGCCTAACATTAATCACAAAGGAACCTATGCGCGTCTTACTGCTGACCCAGGTGTTGCCCTATCCGCTGGATAGCGGACCAAAAGTAAAAACATATCATGTGCTGAAATATCTAGCCGAACAACATGCTGTCACCCTCGTCTCTTTTGTGCGTGACTCAGATAAGCCAGAAAGCATTCAACACCTGGCAACCCTGTGCGAGCGGGTCATTACGGTGCCGATTGAACGCTCCAAAATCGAGGACTTACGCTTTCTGGGCCAGAGTATGCGGACCAATGATCCCTGGATGATGCTGCGTGATGAACGTCCGGCAATGCGTCAGGTGCTGGCAGATCTTGCGGCTGAGACCGATTTTGATGTGGTCCATGCCGACCAAACGAACATGGGCCAGTATGCGCTGCCATTTGCGAATAGTCGCAAAGTGCTGGATCTGCATAACGCCCTGTGGATGCTCTACAAACGATTGGCAGAAACTACGCCAGTCACCGACCCGATGAAGTATATTCTCATGCGGGATTGGCCGTTGTTGAAACAATATGAAGGTGAATTGTGCTGTCAGTTTGATGCGGTGAGCGTCGTCACCGAAGAAGATCGGGAGCTATTGCAACAGGCTGGTGCCCAGGATGATATGATTGTGATGCCCATCGCCATCGACACCCAGGAACAAGCCTTAATCACCCGACGTCCGGCTGGCCCGCATATCGTCCATATTGGCACGATGTACTGGCAACCAAACATTAATGGGATTAACTGGTTTCTGGAAGACGTTTACCCTCAGATCAAGTCACAGGTAGCTGATGTGCGTTGCACGTTGATCGGCTCACGCCCCCCTGAAAGTATTATTCAACGCAGCCAAAATGATCGTACCCTCACCGTTACGGGCTATGTTGACGACCCACTACCATTCATTGAAGACTCAAGCATGATGGTGGTCCCGCTGCAAGCCGGGGGTGGCATGCGCGTCAAAATCCTCAATGCCCTGTCACAGGGTATTCCAATGGTTAGCACCAGCGTTGGTTGTGAAGGGATACGCGTTATCCATGAGCGTGACATCCTCATTGCGGATACCCCAACTGCCTTTGCCGCGGCCTGTGTACGACTGTTGACGGATTATGATCTGAATGAAAGTATCACCCGCAATGGTCGCCAGACCGCTGTCGAGCACTACGATTATCGCGAGGCGTGCCGACCACTTGACCAAATTTACGCGCCGGAAAGGGTATTTTAAACGACATGCGAATTTTGTTTATCACCCCCTATATTCCGTCGCTGGTGCGGGTGCGCCCGTACAATATTTTGCAGGCGCTGGTCAAACGGGGTCATCAGGTCACGCTGCTGACACTGCAACCGCCGGGGGATGAGGGTGAAGCATTGGCTGATTTGCGGACCCTGTGCCATGCGGTCCATGTTGTGCCTCACAGCCGCCGCCGCACACTGCTTAATGGTATTGCTGCTTTACCGGGTGATACCCCGTTTCAGGCAGCTTACTCGTATTCGCCAGCTTTCAAAGAAACGGCCCACCAACTGCTGGCAACCGAGCAATTTGATGTGGCGCATGTGGAACATCTGCGCGGAGCGGTGCTGGCCGATTCATTGGCTGACCTGCCGGCTGTGTTTGATTCAGTTGATAGCATTGCGCTGTTGTTTCAAAAAGTACTAAAGGATGCCCCCAGTCTTAAAAGCCGGGTAATGGCCCAGTTGGACTTGCAACGAACCCGGCAGTTTGAGGGTCACTTAACCGAGCGTTTCGCTGCTGTGGGCGTTACAAGTGTGGCTGACCGGGACGCCCTGGTGGCGTTGGGCTGTGCGCCGGACCGGGTGACGGTCATCCCTAATGGTGTGGACCTGGACTACTTCCAGCCCATGCACCGCGAACGTGACCCCTTGCGCCTGGTGTTCACGGGCAAGATGAGCTATCACGCGAACATCGCCGCTGTTGAAGATCTGGTCCATCAGATTATGCCGCTGGTGTGGGCCGAACAACCTGCCACCACTTTACAGATCGTCGGTAAAGACCCCGCGCCCGTTATTCAGATGTTAGGTGAGCAAGATAACATAACTGTGACAGGGTTTGTCCCAGATATGCGGCCTTACTTGGCCGAAGCCGCAATCGCGGTCAGCACCATGCGCTATGGGGTGGGCATCCAAAACAAAGTGCTGGAGGCCATGGCGATGGAAACGCCAGTCGTGTGCTCAAGTCAGGCCAATTCAGCCCTGAACACGGTCGTTGGTCAAGATATTCTGGTTGGCGATACGCCCGAAACCATCGCTCGGCAAATTCTTGACTTGTTGTCATCACCTGGCAAAAGAGCCGCAATTGGCATCGCGGGCCGTCGCTATGTTGAGCAGCATCAGACATGGGACCGAACGGCTACACTGTTTGAAGATCTGTATAACCGGGCCATCGCTCCCGCAGCGATGCGCTAATTAAAGGGACGATCATGGGAACGCGCATTCTTGATACACATACCCAGGAGCGATCATTGGGATTCGCTTTACATCCGCGAAATTTGCTGCATTATGTGCGGCAAAACTCACAGACCAAACTACAAGCCGTCATTTTTGGCGTGGTGCTGGCCGATCTACTGATGGTGGGGCTGGCTTTTCTGGCAGCTTATGTGCTGCGTTTCGATAGCCCCATTTCCCGGGTCTTCGATGCTGAAGGTATCAATGATATTGCGTTTTATCAATCGACCGTGTTCTTCCTGTCACCGTTGTGGCTGGTGCTGTTCAAATTCTTCCAGGCTTACGACCGTTCCCGCTTGTTTGTCGGTCACCAGGAATATACGCGTATCTTCAATGCCTGTACGGTCGGCATTATGTTCACCGTGCTACTCCTCTTCTTCGACACGAACTTTAATGTGGCGCGTGGATGGTTGGTAATGGCGTGGGGATTCTCATTTATCTTCGTCATCGTCGAACGCTTTATTATTCGTCGGTTGGTCTATACGGCGCGCAACCGGGGACATTTTATGACACCAACCTACATCGTGGGGGCTAACGCTGAAGGCATCGCGATTGCCGAACATCTGACGAGTGCCCCGCAGTTCGGTATCAATGTCATCGGCTTCCTGGACGATCATCTGATGACCGGCGAGGCCGTCACACCCCATGTGGTGGTGCATGGCTCAACCGATCAGGCCGAGAAACTGTGCGCGAAATTCGGCGTGGAGCGGTTGATTGTCGCCACCAGTGGTGTAGAGCGCGAAAGCCTGCTTGACATGTTCAAGCGCTTTGTGAATGTGGATGATGTCAGTGTGTGGTTGTCTTCGGGCATGTATGAAATGCTGACAACCGGCGTCCGCGTGCAGGATATTGGGTCGATGTCAATGATTAGTGTGAACCGGGTGCGCCTGACCGGAATCAACGTATTACTCAAGGCGGTGATGGATTACGTGGGCGCGGTTCTAAGCCTGATCGCACTATCACCGCTCCTGGCAATCATCATCATCATTATGAAACGGACTGACCCCGGCCCGATTATTTACCGGCGGCATGTTGTTGGTGTGGGGGGTAAAGAATTTGATGCCTTCAAATTCCGTACCATGGTCGTCAATGGTGATGAAGTGCTGGCAGAGCATTTGGCGAACAACCCGGCTGCCCGGGCTGAATGGGATAAGTATGAAAAACTGAAAGATGATCCCCGTGTCACCCGCATCGGCAACTTCTTGCGCAAGACCAGTGCCGATGAACTGCCCCAGCTCATTAATGTATTGCGCGGCGAGATGAGCCTGGTTGGCCCGCGCATGATTACGACCGATGAGGTAGCGCGTTATGGTCAGTGGAATATGAACATTCATACGGTCAAACCGGGCATTACTGGCCTCTGGCAAATCAGTGGCCGCAGCGAAGTATCTTACGCCGAGCGTGTGCGCCTCGACATGCACTACATTCGGAATTATTCAATCTGGATGGACCTGCAAATCCTCTTTTGGACCTTGCCGACCGTGTTGCTCCGCCGGGGCGCTTACTAACCGCCGTCTCAATCTCAATTGGGCGTCTCCATCTGGGGACGCCTGTTTGATTTTTGATGCCAGACTCCCTATGATGGAATAAGGTTAATTGGCATAGGCAGCGCCCATCCACATCATTTGTATGGATGGGTCGGTGGTGTTGTTCTGGCATGTAGGTGGTTCCGCAGCAGATGTCACAGAACCATGTATAATGAAGGCTTAATTCGTTTGCAAACGGGGGGAACGGTCATGATGGATAACCAGGCCGATTTGAATCAATTGATTCTCATGCTGGGAGAGGCTGGAATCCGCGAGACCATCCCGTCCAAGCTGCACCAATTTGATGGAACCGCCGTCAAACCCTTGCTGGATGCCTTGCAAAGCCCCGATGAAGAACTACGCCTGGGTGTGGTCTGGGCGATCGGACAGGTCACAAACAGCGTATTAGGCATGGAACTTAACGCGGTGGCAGTGGAGCCGTTGCTGGCCCTGTTACAGGACGATTCAGCGGTCAACGTCCGTTTGCAGTCTCTCAAGACGCTGACCAGCATCGTAGACCCGTCGCAGCGGGAGACGCTGGAAGCTGCGCTTATCGCCGCGTTGAACGACAGTGGCGAGTCCATCCGGGCGGAAGCTGCCCGTTGGTTAGGCCAATACACCAGTGAGGCAGCGTTGGAACCGTTGCGCGAACTGGCCTTGAACGACAGTAGCACGAAAGTGCGCAGTCGGGCGGCTTATGCGTTGGCCTATATTGAACCGGGTTTAGAGACGCTCAATGCGCTGGGCAAGCCGGGTTATGAAACACTCCTGGCAGCCCTGAGCGACAATGAACTGAGTGTGCGACTGCGGGTAATCTGGGCACTGGGCCAGATGAAAAGTGTCGCCGCCATTCGGTCGCTGGCGAACATCGTCGAGTCGGAAACGGCTAATTACCATGAAAAACAGACGGCGGCTGAAGCGCTGGGCAACATCGGTGACAATGATGCGATCGATACGCTGGTGACGGCAATGCAGTTCGACCGGCATGAAGGTGTGCGGGCCGCTGCCGCCGAAGCAGTGGGTAAATTAGGCAACCGTCGCAGCGTTCAGTTTCTGATTCATGCTCTGCATGATGATGTGGAACTGACGGTGCGGGCCAGCGCCGCCAAAGGTCTGAAGCATCTCGGTGAAACGAGTGCGACTGAACCCTTGATTGTTGCCTTGAGCGATAGCAGTACGGATGTGCGTTTTCGGGCGGTGGAAGCGCTGGAAGTTGTTGGCGATGCGCGGGCTGTCGAGGCCCTTGAGCAACTGATCGCCGACGAGCAGAATGGCAAACAGGTGCGGCAGGCAGCGGAACGCACGCTGGCCGCGCTCACGCAGGGTGAGTCAACTTGAGCGACGACACCTTTGAATTAGATCTCATGGCGATGGCGCATGGCGGACATGCGCTGGGGCGGCATGACAAGAAGACCATTTTCGTGCCTTACACGTTGCCCGGAGAACGGGTCGCCGCCCGCATTATTCAGGACAAGGGGCGCGTCGCCTTTGCCGAAGGGGTCACATTGCTGGATGCCTCGGCTGACCGCGTATATCCGCGTTGTGCACACTTTGGTCCGGGGCGCTGCGGCCAATGCCAGTGGCAACACATTGACTACCCCGCACAGCTTTTACTCAAACAGGATGTGTTGGCCGATCAATTGGCGCGTATCGGCGGTTTTGACGATGTAGCGGTCCAGCCGGTTATGCCCAGTCCCGTAATCTGGGAATATAACTATCATATGACGATGGTCGCCGGCGAGAATGGTGTGCCCGGTTTCGCTGCCATTGATGATGAGCGGATCATCTTAATTGACGAATGCCCGGTGATGCACCCGGATTTATTGTTACTGTATGAAGCGCTGGAACTGCAATTTGATGGTCTGCGCCGACTGCGCCTCCAGGTTGATACCGAAGGCGACACGTTTCTCACCATCAGTATGGCGGATGATAATGCCCCCGCACTGCAACTGGACCTCACCGCCAGCGTGAATATGCTCTTAAGCGACAATGAGCCGCTCAACCTGATTGGCAGTTCTCATGCTCGCTATACACTTGACGATCATGGGTTCCGCGTGACTGCCGGGAGTTTTATTCGGCCCAACATCGCACAAATCCCCAACCTGACGAACGCCGTTGTCAACTTAATCGGGGACGCGGCGAATGTGCTGGACCTGTATGGTGGTGTGGGGATATTCAGCGCTGCATTTGCGACCAATGCTGATCTGGTGACATTGATCGAGAGTTATCCCCCGGCGGTGACCGATGCCGATGTCAACCTGGAAGCCTTTGACAATGTTGATTTGATCGAGGGCACGGTTGAGGACGTGCTGCCCGAACTGGCTGAAGCCTATGACGCGGCGGTGCTGGACCCGCCGGCGCGTGGCTTAAGCGTTGAAGTGGTCGACACGTTGGCCGATTTGTACATTCCCCGGTTAGTCTATGTCAGCAGTGACCCGGCAACCCTGGCCCGTGACTGCAAGCGTCTGGTGCAACAGGGTTATCGACTGGGCACGGTCCAACCTCTGGATTTCGCACCACACACCTACTACATCGATTCGGTCGCTGTGCTGGAAATTTAACTTTTTGCGATTACAATCGGGTGTATTCAAGCGCACAACGGAGCCTTCCATCATGAATCTTCAGGCAATACGCGGTACCGCGACTGGCATCGCGCAGCAAGCCGGGGCCGAGGTATTACGGCACCTTGACCAGCCCCATCAGGAATCGACCAAAAAATCCGTTTTTGATATTGTGACCGAAGCGGACAAGAATTCCGAAGTTGTGATTGTCGCCGCACTGGAAACTGCGTTTCCCGATCATCATATTGTCGGCGAAGAAGGGGGCGGTACGGGCGCACCCGCCGAAACAGCCGAGTATTTCTGGTATATCGACCCAATTGACGGCACCAGCAACTTCGCTAACAACATCCCTTTTTTCAATATCAGTATCGCGCTCACCGACCACAACATGACCCCACTGGTCGGTGTCGTTTACAATCCGGTTGCCAATGAATTGTTCAGTGCCGCGCAGGGTATGGGCGCGACCCGCGATGGGGTGGCGATTAGTGTATCGTCAACATCAGACCTGGAACAATCGATTCTGTGTACCGGCTTTCCCTATGACACCGAAACCCAACAACGCACCAATGTTGAAACCTTTGTCGCCCTGTTAAATCAGACGCGGGGCGTGCGCCGCTTCGGGTCGGCAGCGCTGGAAATGTGCTTCGTGGCCTGTGGCCGCTTTGAAGGCTTCTGGGAAGCGACCCTGAGTCCCTGGGATTGCATGGCCGGCGTGCTGATTGTCCGCGAGGCCGGGGGCAAGGTAACCGACTACAGCGGGAACGAAGCCGGACTCAGTGGTGCGGAAATCCTGGCGACTAATGGGCGGCTGCATGATGCCCTCCTGGCAGAGATTCAGGCGTATGAAGGACGTTAAGCCCGCTGAACTGTCAATAGCATTAACCCTTCAAACCGCTGGTGACAGCCCCTTTCACCAGGAAACGCTGTAGCACCAAATACAGGATAATCACCGGGACCACCGCCATCACCGAGGCGGCCATCAGTTCGGCCCATTCCGTGCGCGATTCCTGCTGGAACAGACTCAGGCCCAGTTGCAGCGTTTTGAGTTCATCAACCTTGACGACCACCAGCGGCCACAGAAAATCGTTCCACGACCAGAGGAACGAGAACAAGGCCATTGTGCCCATCACGGGGCGCGAATTGGGGATGAGGATGCGCCAGTAAACACCAATCCGTGAGCAGCCATCGACGATTGCCGCCTCTTCGATTTCTTTGGGGAACCGCAGGTAAAACTGGCGGAAGAGGAACACGCCAAACACCGAAATTAAATTGGGGAAGACCACCCCGCCCAGGCTATTGATGAGACCCGTGCCGCCCTGACCCAGAATGTCATTGCCGCCCGCCAGCGGAAATCCACGAATGAACAGGAAAATCGGGATAATTAACACCTCAAAGGGGACCATCATCGTCGCCAGCAACGTGAAAAAGATGATGTTCTTGCCAGGGAATTTCAAGCGGGCAAAGGCATAACCGGCCATTGACCCCAGTACCACCTGCGACGACACGGCGATCACCGTGACCAGAATGGTGTTGGCGAACAACCGCGCCATGTTGGTTTGTTCAAACGCATCAACATAGTTTTGCCAGTCAATCTCGGTGGGAATCCACTGGATGCCACCAAAAATCTCGGTATCGACTTTGAGCGACGTGGAGACCATCCACGCGAATGGCACCAGCATGATGATAGACCCTAAAATCAGGACAACGTAGGTGGGCAGCAACGGCCAGTTGCGTTTAAAGCGCCAGCCAATCGTGCGCTGGCTGGTGGTAGTGACGGAATATGTATCAGCACTCATCGCAATTTACCCCTGCTGTTGTCGCAGAACGCGGAAACTCAAAACGGTCAACAAGAAAACCAGCAGCAGCATCACGATCGAAATCGCTGCCCCGCGCCCCAGTCGCAGATAGCCAAACACGTTGAGATACACTTCCCAAACCATCGTGTTGGTGCGGTTGAGTGGTCCGCCCTGCGTCAACATAAAGATCAGGCCGAAGTTACGGAAAATGCCGATCGTAAACGTCACGACCACAAACAAGATGACCGGGCGCATCAATGGCACCGTAATCAGCGTGAAGCGTTGCCAGGCGGTTGCGCCATCGACCGAAGCTGCCTCCAGAATCTCGCTGGGAATGTCCTGCAAACCGGCCAAAAAGATAATCATGTTGTTGCCGATACTGCCCCAGATGGTCACGATGACCAGTGCGGGCAAGGCGAGATTGGGGTCACTCAGCCACTTTTGCGGCGCAACCCCTAACCCGCCCAGGAAATAATTGAGCAGGCCAAACTCCGGGTTATAAATCCAGCGCCAGACCATCGCCGAGACGACCACCGAGCTAATCACCGGCAGATAATACAGCGTGCGAAAGACGATGCGCCCTTTGATGTCGCTGTCCAGCAGTTTTGCCAGCAGCAGGGCAATTGCCGTGCCTAATGGGACGGCCTCAATGGCGAACAGCAGCGTGTTAAATATGGATTGCCGGGTAACATTGTCGTTGAAGACAAATTCATAATTCTGAAAACCGACCCAACGGGGTGCGACAAACAAATCATATTTGTGAAAACTCAGGAAAAAATTATAAAAAACGGGGTAGATCTTCAGAATAATCAGCAACAGCAACGGGATCGCTAAGAGTACATAACCAGCGAAAAACTCGCTGTTGTAAATCCGATACAGCCGCTGCCCCCAGGTTGGGCGGGGTTCGGTGCTGGCCCGGGTGAGGCCGGTGGTTGTCATCATCGACTCCGGTAAATATACCTGTTTTCGGGTTAAGAACTTACATCTCACCCCCAACCGCTCTTTTAGAGTGGCGGGGGTGAGACGAAAAGTAGATTTATAAAGCGGTGAGTAACAACGCTCCTACAGATCTTCTGCGATAATGGCGTCAACTGCGACACTGGCATCCGTCAGCGCATCCTGCGGGCTTTTCAGGCCAGAGAAGGCCTGTTCCAGTTCCTGCGTAATGGGCCGGAACAGCTCAATCAAGCGCCAGTGTTTGGGGAAGGTGCGGGCATAATTGGCCGCTTCCAACACAACCTTACCTTTTTCCGTCATGTATTCGGCGTCAATGAGTGACTGTCGCGGCGGGGTGATGTTATGGGCGGCAGAGTAGACCTCGGCATTGTCTTTGCGCGTCAGGTAGCGCAGCAAATCCCAGGCCCGATCGGTGTTGCGCGACTGCGATGAAATGAAGAACTTGTTCACCCAGGCGTGCGTGGCCTGGACTTCGCCGGTCATGGGCAAGGCGGGCAGGACATTATCCGTTTCTTCGGGTGTAAACAGGTTGATATTGCGCTCCACGTCGGCACTCGCCAGCGTCATCGCCGCTTTGCCAGAGAGTATCGTTTGAATATCGCCTTCTTGCTCCAGCCCCGGATAGGACATGACCTGGTGTTCGTAAACCAGATCAACCAGGAATTGCAGGGCATTGACCGCCGGTTCTTCCGCCAGGGTGCTGTGCGTCAGGTCGTCGCTGAGCATCTGCCCACCGGCCATCTCGACCCACATCAAATAGGGTTGCCAATCGCGCTGCCAGCCGCCCGTTGGCGTGGAAAAATGATAGCCCTCAACGCTGAAAATATCGCCGTCTTTGGCCGCTGCTGACTGTGCGACTTCCAGGAATTCATCCCAGTTGGTGGGGGGCGCATCAAAACCAGCCGCTTCGACCATGTCCTGCCGATACCAGAGGGTGCGCAGGTCCAGCCGATAGGGAATGCCGACGATCTCACCATTGATCGTTACATCATCCTGAATGCCCGCCGGGTAATCGGCCCAATCGAAGTCTTCGTCGGCATCGAGGAAAGCGGTGAGCGGGAATGACCAGTTGCGCCGGGCCATCTGCGGTGCCCAGACCGCGCCGCCCTGGAACACGTCAGGCGTCACCCCGGCAGCAAAAGCGGTGGTCATCTCTTCATTGTACCGATCCCACGCCGTCCAGTTGATTTCGATTGTCGAGCCAGGATTTTCATCCATGAACGCCGGAACCAGCACGTCATTAAAGGCATCCTGCACCGGGTCGCTATAATCTACCATCGACAGTTGGAAATCGATGGCATCCTGACTGTTGGGGGCATAGGCCGCCAGTGCCGGTGTCACACCGACAGCAGCAGCACCGGTCGCCGCCATTTTCAAAAAGTCACGTCGGGAAAGTCTTTTCGCCATGAACAGTTGCTCCTAAATAGTTGACTATCGTAATTTTCAAAGCAGACAGACCTCTTTGAAGTGGCCTGTCCAGGTACCCTATAGCAAATGAGTTTAGCGATGATGGTTCAAGAATGCAAAGAATGTTATGCTTCGCGGAACAGCACCAGTGTCGCCCCAAAAGCGATTAAGTCGCCATCGTTGAGGTGGCGGCCCTTCTCGCTAACTGGCAGGCTATTGACCAATGTGCCATTGGCGCTGCCCATATCACGGATCATCCAGCGATTTTCGATCATCTCAAGCTGGGCATGGGGCCGTGACACCGCCGGGTCTTGCAGGGCAACCTCCCAGGTGGCCTTGCTGGTTGCGCGGCCCACAGTCACGTGTTCCAGCAGGAGGGGGATGGTATGACCTTCCTGGGGGCCGGTCGTGATGACGAGCTTGCCTTTGCCCGTGCCATTGGTGGGCGTAATCAACGTGCCATTTTCCTGGGCATGTCGCTCATCTTCCTCGGTGACAGTCGCCGAAAAACGCAATATGGGGACATACAGGCGGATTTCATCACCGCTTGCCAGCGGAAACGGCCCATCTAAGGAGCGATCATTGACGAAAGTACCATTGGCACTACCCAGATCGGTAATCATGAAGATACCATCACGATAATTGATGACGGCGTGTTGGCGCGAGACATGTTGCTCCGGGATGCAAATATCATTGCTTTCCTGCCGCCCAATTGACGCCGTTGAGCCTTCGGTCAAGACAAATTCCTGGGTGAGTTCCGTCTTGAGATCCGTCCAGGTAATTTTTGCCAGGCTGATGGGGTGTTGCTCGGTGCCAGTCATGTTGATTAAGGCCCATAAAATGAAAATAGATGATACATCGAGTATATCATGACTCAGAATATCGCATCATCAACCTTCAGTCATCCTCACCCCGCAGCGCCTGGCGTTTGCGTTGCAGGGTGCTGTCACTCATGCCCTGGTACCATTCATCCGCCAGCGCATCCATCGCGCGGGTGACGGTCGCACCCCCCAGATCGCGGGCGATAATCTCCAGCATTTTCGGCTCTACCCACGTTACGGAATCCACCTGCACGGCGACGGCCCCGGCTTCAATGAAATCGCGGGCATCGTCCGGCGTGTGAATGCCACCGGCACCAATAATCGGCGCGGCGATGCGACTGGCAAGTTGGCCCACAATCCGCAAAGCAATCGGCTTGACCAGGGGGCCATAGATGCGGCCTGGAATCAGCCGGCCCGAATAGGGGTCGCGGGCGGTGCCTCGTGGCGGTGCGGCCACCACCAACCCACCGGCGCCGGCATGAATGACGGGTTCAGCTAATTCGTAGGCATCTTGCATCGGCAACCGTACAACAAAGGGCTTCTGCGTATTGCGGACCAGCGCTTTGACCATCTCAATCGCGGTCTGGGGACCCATATCATCGTTTAGGCCCAATTCAACCCCCGCAATCACGTCCTCGGCTTCGACGCGGCGGGCACATTTGGCGATGTCTTCCGGCGTGGTGGCAACGATATGCAGAATGATCGGGACTTCCAGCTTACTCCAGGCCATGCGGTATTTTTTAAGCGTTTTGCTGATGCCGGGGTTGGGTAGACCGGTGTGAACGAGGACCCCGGCGTCCAATGGAATCACGCGTGTGCCACTGGCCGGGTGCCAGGGCTGGTATGTCACCGGGTTGGTGACAATGGCACCGAGGCGGTCAATGTTGACGATCCCCTTGTAGACATCGCCAAACCCAAAGGTTCCGGCTGCTGGCATGACGGGCGTTTCCAGAATGAGCGAATCTTTGCCGGGCAGTGTGATTTCAACAGGCATCGGCCAACATCCTATGGTGTCCAGGCTCCGGCAGTGCGGAGCAACTCGGCAAAATGGTCGCGCGGCGGTTCACCATGCGTATCCGGCCATTGTCGCCGCACCGATTCGATCTTAACCAGTGCTTCCCGCACGGTTCTTAGTTTTTTGCGGCGTTTGAACAACGCGTGTTGCGATTCGTGGCATTCCATCGCGGCGACTTTCTGCGCTGCCCAGGGTCGAATATCCAGCGCAAAATGGGCGGGTTCGCTCTGATTCCACAGACGATCTTCGATGCTGGCGACATTCGCTGCAACACTATAGACCAACGTCCCAGGTAGATATTGCTGGATTCCGGCCAACACAGCGCGATTCACCAGTTGGTGCGCGGGATGTCCATACTCACCGTCGGTGCCGTGTGTCAAGACCAGCGTGGCCTGCTGCTGCCGGGCCAAATCGGCGAACTTCCAGGCTAACTGATCAAAATCGGCGTCAAAGGCATACAGCACATCATCAGGGCCAATTGTCGGGTCTACATAATCCAGTACACTGACAGTTACACCAAGCTGTTCCATCGCGCAGCGGAGTTCGGCTTCGCGCACCGCGCCCAGATCAGCACGATCAGCCACGACCGGCGGTTCGCCCACTTCGCCCCCCTCGCCGCGCGTGGCACAGACGACATGGACGGGGATGCCCTGTTGCACCATGAATGTCATCATCCCGCCCGCGAGGATGGTCTCATCGTCGGGATGGGCAAAAAAACCGATAACTGAACGGAGTTTCATGATAACTTCACCATTGCCAGATCAAGTGTTGGCCCATCGCTACAGGCCAGGACCGTGCCTTCGACCATGCGCACCATGCAGGCGTGGCAGGCACCCGCCCCGCACGGCTGGATGGATTGAAACACGCCAAATAAGTATTGCTTACGAACGTCGGCCCGCAGTTCGCTAAACATCTGCCATATCTCACCAAACCGGCGTAGCTCATCGTCGGGGCGCACGACGGCAAACACCTGATCGGCCAGCCCCACCACCATCACCCGATCATCCCATTCCAGATCGGCATTGCCATGAATGACTTCGACCTGGGGCGGCAGATGCTCGGTTTTGTAAGCCGTTGCCTGGCCCAGCAGCACCAGCGTCACACTGGTCTTGTTGGCAAGAATCAAAGGGAGCATGGACAGCAGTGGCGTAGGTGGTGTATCGTAAGCCAGCAGCAAAATGTGCCGCAGGCTGCGCCGGAAGCGGAAAAATGCGCCCACTGGCCCCAGCACATTGACGATCTCGCCCGGCTCATACCGAATGTCGCTGGGCCGTTCAATCACGAGCGTTTCCGGTGTGATCTTCACCGGCCACCATTGTTCGCGCAAATAGGGCTGCCAGCTATCCCCCCGGCGCACCAGCAGCGATTGGCCGGGTAAAATCTTGCCCAGGTCGCCTTCAATGCCCAGATCAACATGCTGAAAGCGGGGGTTGATCCGCTGAATACGTTGAATAATCGCCTGTGTTTGTCGCATCCATCAACCTGCAGCGTCGCAAATTCGAACATCACTTCAAGTGTATCATCATCGGCCTCGATTGCCATTTCGTGTTAAAATCAGGGTTGGAAAGGGGGTGCCAATGTCCCAAGAACAGGCCGAATGGGCCATCCAAAGTCTGTACGAGAATCTCAGCGCCCGTGATGAATTGAACGATGCCGAAGCCGAAACCTTGCTCAGTTGGGGTGAGGAACAGTTGCTGCGACTGGCTGATTTGGATCTGGACGAGGAACAGTTTGAACTCTTATTTGATGCCTGTAGCGGTTTGGTGCGGCGCATCAATCGATTGGCCGCCCGCCAGAGCCATATGCAAGTCGAAGATTTAGAGATCGCGCTCAATCGGATTGCGGAACAGGCCAGCCGCATTGGCCTGCCGATTCCGCCGGAGAATTTAACCGCATTTCTCAACCAACCTGGCAGCCAGGATATTCACGCCAATGTTCGTGCTCTCATCGCTCTGGTCATGAGCGGTCAGAACAATTCGTAGGGACGCACTTCTGCACGTCCGACGCGACAGACAGCCAAAAGGCTGTCTCTTCAGAACCACCTCGAACTTTGCAACCATAATGAGGCTATATTAGGGAAGTTGACTGTCTTTACTTGAATAATACCTTCAATTTGTCGCCTTAAACGAAACTCAAGTTTATGGCGAAAACCTCTATTGATGGCGTCTATCGCGATAGATGAAGTCGGTTGCAGCGGTTGGCAACATCCCCGTCCGGCGAATCGAACGAATAAACTCTTGCAGCGGGTCAGGGCTAGGCTCGCGGAAATCAATGCGATGCTGGCGCGTCACACCAAATGGCAGTACCAGGTCGGCGGGCGCGTTGGTAAGCACAACCGGGATAATACGCATCTGAAACTGATGGGCATAGGCGAACTCTTCGCGATGTTCGTTGCCTTCGCCATGTCCACCCACAAAGTAAGCAAAGGGTTTTTCCATCTTCACCATGCGTTTGATCTGGTTCTCAACCGCCAGCATCCAATCCTGACCGCCGGCCAACTCCCATTTATCTAGCCAGGGATATATACCAGCCTCGATCAATCCCTCAGCGATCTGCAACACCTCATCAAATTCGCGGCTGTTATAACTGATGAAGACGTCGTGATCTTTTTGTTCTTTTTTCTTGGCGATCACCTGTTGATTACCCGCCCGAATATAGCGGGTGCTCTCTTCCCGATGACGCTCGGCAATCGTCTCTTTCATCGTGCTCACCTGGCGTTGGCCCACCCACGACCGCACGGCGGACTGGCGCTTGACCGTGTGCTTCAGGCGACTCAGCGAACCGCGCAAGGCATAAGTTTCGAGATGCTCGTGAATATACGTGTCGAGCATCAAGCCAGTCGTCGCCACGTGATCGTCGCCCCCAAACCGAATCAAGCGGGCACGACCCGGCCCCAATGGTTTCAGCACCAGACAATATGACCCACCGCTGTGCGTGTTAAAGAAGGCGACATAGCGGTAGAGATTATGCAATTTAAACACTTCGGCCCGCCAGAGTTGCGCGATCAGAGTCGAAAAAATCGTCTGGGTCGAGCCTTCGAATTCCCACATCGTCGTTTCGCGGTCTGGCGCGGGCAACGCATCTTGATAGGCCCGTGTCACCTGTGACGGAAAAACCAGGATAGGTTCACCGGTTTCGGGATCCTGATCCTGCATAGCGATGTCATAGCGATTGAGGTCTTGCATCGCCGCGACCAGCAACTGCTTTTCCTGATAAGCATCGCGCAGGCGGCGATCAGCGGGCATATGAAACTCGCCGTTCATGATTTGTTGTTCCCGGATAATGCCGCGTTGCTCCAGATCACTGTGGGCCGTTCGCAGCAGGGCAAAGGCATACTCATCCATAATCTCCGGTTGCAGCAACACCAGATCGTCGCCAAAGCCCAGCCGTTTGAGTAAGCCCTGAGCAGCCAGCAACCGGGTGCAGGTATCAAATTCCTCAAACAATTCAGCGCTATCATAGCCGCCTTCTTCGAAATCAACATAATGTTGATACAAGGCTTCCAATGTGTGCAGGATGTTGCCTTGTTCGCGTATATCGATCAAAAAATTTTTAATGCGATGGAACAACGCCGTCGAGCTGACCTGGGGCAAGCTATCCCAGTTAATACGGGTGCGGATGGCTTTGTTTAATTCCTCGATGCCGCGATTTTCGCTGGCGCTGGTCTCATAATAGCGATCATAATTCAGGTCACGATAAATATGGACAATCGCTTCCTGAGGAACCTGCGTCACCCCGTTATCCGCCTTAGTCCCCACCAGAAAGCGCATCGGCGGCTGCGCTTGAAATTCGTTTTCGAGTTGCTGCGCGTGTCGCAGTGCCCGGTGCCAATAGCGAATGCCTTCAAACGGGTCGGTCTCAGCCTGGGTATCAAACAACATCAACGCCAGGGTGACATCATTCAAATGCAATTGATTGAGGAAGCGGAAAGCCGGTTCTCCGGCAGTATCCCACAGCATGATTTCACGCAGCACCTGCGTGTCATCATGATCTTCCAGCAGCCTATTTTCACGATGCAGCCACCAAATCCGCCGACCAGCAGCAACATTATCCGGTTCCTGATTAAAACTCTTGCCCCGCAACACGGTACTCAGTTTGGTTTTGCCTACCCCTTGCGCACCGAGGACGATCACTTTGGCATTGGTATAGCGAATGGTACGCTCCATCGCGTCGGCGGCTGAGAGATCCTGTGGGTCATATTTCCAAACGTGGACGATCTGATCTGCGTCCGTCAATGTCGCGACCAGTGGTTGCGTGTTGTGAAAGGCCAGCCCCACCGATGCGTAAGGCGCAACCGATTGCTCCAAAATGGCTATGGCATCCAAAGTCTCCAGCCGCCAGATGCGGGACGTACCGTCCAATGATCGCGAGACAAGAAACTGACTGTCGGGCGAAAAGGCAACGCTGGTAATCGCACCGGTATGTCCTTCGAGTGTCACGGTCAGTTCGCCGTCATAAACTTTGGAGATCTGAATTGTATTATCTTCGGACGCTGAGGCCAGCATGGTCGTGTCTGGTGACAAACACACGTCATAGACCGCGCCCGAATGCTCATAAACGAGGTCGCGCTGGTTATCCTGCCAGTTCCAGGCCACAACCGTCCGGTCAGCCGAGCCAACAAACAAATAATGTCCGTCCGGTGTCCAGGCCAGAGCATATGCACCGCCGTAATGACCTCGTAGAACCTGTACCGCCTGAAAATTGACCGTATCCCAGATCACCACGCTGCCGTCACGATGGGCCGATGCCAGCGCTGCGCCATCCGGTGACCAGGCGACATCATACACGATGCTATGCGTCTGTAATGGCGGTCGAACTGGTTCCTCAACCGCAGGATTCCAGATCATAATTTGGTTGTCAGCCGAGCCAGAAGCCAGGAGCTGACCATCCGGCGACCACGTAACACTGTTCACGCGGTCACGGTGTTTTACCAGCGTCATGATGGCTTTACCCGGCTGCCGAATGTCCCAAATTTTAATGGTTTTGTCCATCGAGGGGGTTGCCAGCAAATAACCAGTAGGCGACCACGCCATACGATTCACCGGTCCATCATGGCCGGGGAAGCGACGTGCAGGTCGATGGAAACCAC
The DNA here is from genome assembly GCA_965223835.1 of Phototrophicaceae bacterium. Classification (GTDB taxonomy): domain Bacteria; phylum Chloroflexota; class Anaerolineae; order Aggregatilineales; family Phototrophicaceae; genus CAVYXZ01. The sequence goes on along the minus strand of CBDCXQ010000001.1, from coordinate 4,540,231 downwards.
GAGGATTGGCTTTTGGTGGCATGACAGGTGGTGGCTCAAACAAACGACAACATAAGACAATTTTAGCTAATGTGAAACTAAATTACAAAACATGCTGGTAATAAGTGAAATATTCACCCAACTGGTGTATGTACTGCAATATGGCTTCCACGCGGTTGCTCTCTGACACAATATAAACGAAAATAAAACCATTGTGCCGACAACACAGGGATAAACACAATGAGTACGCCATTTGATCGACGATTGCTATGGGTGCATTGGGAAGGGGATGCCGTCGCCGAAAGCAGCATCGAATCACTAGCGGCGAATATCAAACAGGCCACGCCCAATGTTGCCGGGATTGTGTTGAAAACCAGCAACGGGTCGGCCTGGCAGGGGCAGCACGACACCAAAGCAGCCATGGCCGTCAATGGTCGTCATGACATCCAGGAATGGGTAGATAAGCTGGCGGCGGTTGGGCTGGAAACCCATCTGTGGTGTGTGGTGCGGGGCAATGACATCGCCCGCGAAGCTGAACTGGTCGTTCAGGCATGCCATGTCACCGGGGTCAAATCGATGCTGCTGGATGTTGAAGGCGGCCAGGATTACTTCGGCGGTAAGTCGGCGCTTGATGCCCGTAACCTTATTACTCGCATTCGCAGCGGTATCCAGCCAGACTTCCATCTGGGACTGAATTTCGATGCGCGCGGCGGTCATCCGGCGAACATCCACATTCAGGAATGGCTGCCCTATGTCCAGAGTCTGCACCCAATGGTCTATCACTGGGAATTCGGCGCTGGTGAGCATGGACCCGAAGCCTATCTGAATGATGCCTTCGGCACACTGGTGCGCTATGGGTTGCCGATTATCCCCATGTTGCAGACGTATCCCCAACCCAGCCCCGTTCCTGAAGATCAGGTTTTTCAGGCCAGTGAGTACGCCTTTGCGAAGGGTGCGGTTGGCCTGACCTATTTTCGTTATGGCGGCGATTGCTCAGCAGCTCCGATCACCACTGGAATTCAACGAGTTGAAACACGCCGAGAGCCACCTGAAAATAATCCTGAACGGCGCGTATTCCAGGTGCGTGGGTCACGCTTGCGGGTACGCGATGGTGCCGGAACTGGCTCGAACACAGTGAGTATCGTCGAAAGTGGCACCATGATTGAAGTCGATGCCCATTCGCGAACCGAAGCCAGTGGTTACGTCTGGTGGCAAAGCGCTCAGGGTTGGCTGGCACAGGGGCGAATTGACAATAAACAAGTCCTGATGGTGGAACTCACGCCCGATGTGCCGCCCCATGGTCAGGCACTGCTTGATCCACTCCCGCCAGACCCAGAAGAAAAGCCGCCGACCAACAAGCCCGATGTGCCGGATAAGCGCTTTCAGGTCGTGACCAATACGCTCAATGTGCGCAGTCAGCCGGAACTGGGCAGCGAGTTTCTGGTTGAAGGTGTCCAGCTCGCCAAAGATACGGTGGTCATTGTGGATGCCGATGCCTGGACGGAGAAAAACGGCTTTGTCTGGTGGTTTCATGGGGCGGGCTGGAGCGCGGAAAAATCGCTGGACAGCCGCCTGGTTTTCCTGCAAGATCTGACGCCCGATGTGCTGCGGCTGGGAACACCGCCCATTGTCGAACCGGCACCCACGCCGCAGCCCTATCCCGAACCCTATCCGGTGCCCACCCCGGCACCCACGCCCGAACCCGAAATTCCCCGGAAACGGTTCCGGGTCATATCGCGGTCGCTCAATGTACGCAGTGAACCCGGACTGGCCCGACGCGCCGTGACCGCTACGCTCAAAGCCGGTGAGGAAGTATTGATTCGGGCTGATGCCTGGAAAGAACTGGATGGCTATGTGTGGTGGCAGCATGGCAGTGGCTGGAGCGCTGAGCGCAGTCTGGATGGGCGGCTGCGGTTTATGGAGGATCTGACTCCTGAGATTTTACCGATTGATCCTGACGCACCTAAACCACCTGTCAGCCCAAAACCGCCGACTATCGTTGATCCTGAGCCAGCGGCTGAATATCGTTATCAGGTCGTTTCGCTGGGCTTAACGGTTCGGGCTGATCCGACAACCAGCGGCCAGCGACTGGGCCGTTTGCAACAGGGCACCGAATTGGTGCTCTCAGAAGCCGCCGCCAATCGGGTGGAGCGCGATGGCTATGTCTGGCGGCGTCATGCCGAGGGTTGGAGCGCCGAACGTAGCCTGGATGGCAAGCACGAATTCATGCTCAATGTGGATAAACTTCCACTGCTCGGTCGATTGATCCAGCGGATGCCGGTGCGGATGAGCGAGACGGACTGGGTGCAATATTACGGCAACACCAGCTTTGCCTTCCGTTTTGGTCGCCGCAACAGCTATCACAAGTTCGCGCAGGGTCTGCATAGCGGCCTTGATTTCGGCAAGTATATGCGCAACCCGGCGAATCCGCCGATATTCACCAGCGTTGATGGCATCTGGGATGGACGTGGGGCGAAGTATGGCCCGAACCGCATTGATGTGCTGGTTGACCGCTATCGCATCATTTATGGACACATTGGCCGTCCGGCGACCATCCCCCAACGACAATCGGTTGCACCGGATACGGTCGTCGGCGTGGTGGAGAACACGCAAATTCATTTGCACTTCGAGATTCGTTATCGCGACAAGTACATCATCAACCCGCTCATCATGATGCCGCAGTCCCTGGTGGATGAGTTCACGGGTAAATTCCCACCTAAAGATACCGAATTTGTCCAAACCGGCGGCTGGCAACGCTTCCTCACCGCACTGGATCAGCCCATCATCCGTCTCGGCGGCGAGGTCATCGGGCCAACGGCGTAACTTAAAATCATGGCAGGGGCGGCTTGTGAGTCGTCCTTCCCCTGCTATATCCCCACTGTAATCCGGCGAGAAATTATTTATAATGCGTCGCACCTATCGCTGCCGGGGGAAATGACATGGATGACACGACATTTGGACTATTACCACGCCTTAACTTCGCCCGCTGAGCGCCGGGAACCGATGTTTCACATTGCGCTCCAACCAGAGCTAGAACTGCATCTCCTGACCGAAGCCCATGTTAAGCCGCTGTTCCACCTGATCGAAGCGAATCGCATTCACCTGCGGCGCTGGCTGCCCTGGGTGGATGGCACCCGCACGCTGGATGATACCCGGCGTTATGTACGCTTTGGGTTGCGACAACACGCCAAACGCAACGGGATGCACGCTGGTATCTGGTATCAGCGACGGCTGGCGGGTGTGATTAGCTACAATTATATGGACCTCGGCCAGCGCCAAACTGAACTGGGCTACTGGCTGGGCCGACAATATCAGGGCCAGGGCTTGATGACCGCCGCCTGCCAGGGCATGACGACCTATGCCTTTGACCGGCTTGAACTGCAACGGGTCGAGATTCGCTGTGCAGTTGCCAACGCTAAAAGTCGTGCTATCCCGCAACGGCTTGGCTATGAAACCTACGGCATCGCCCCGCAGCTTGATTGGTCGTCCGACCATTATGTTGATACGATTATCTACCGCATGACAGCGGACGATTGGCACAATCGAAAGGCACGCACATGAGCGCAAAGATTGTCGTGGTGGGCAGTTTTAACATGGACCTGACGACCTATATGGAGCGCCTGCCCCAACCGGGCGAGACGGTGCATGGGCGCAGGTTCGTCACCGGGCCGGGTGGCAAAGGCTCGAATCAAGCGGTAGCGGCGGCACGTCTGGGCGCGGACGTAACGTTTGTGGGGCGTGTGGGCACCGACGGCTTTGGTGACACCGCCGTGCAAACCTGGCAAACCGAGGGCATCAATACGGAATACGTCGTCCGCGATACGGAGAATGCCACTGGCGTCGCACCGATCTTTGTGGAGGATTCCGGCGAGAACGCGATTGTCGTCGCGCTGGGGGCCAACCTCGCGCTCAGCCCGGCGGATGTGGACGCGGCACTCGCAGCCATCAAAGACGCGGCGGTGCTGGTTGTGCAGCTAGAAATCGACCTGAACACGGTTGCCCATGCGCTCAAAGTCGCCAAAGATCACGGCGTCCAGACGATTCTGAATCCAGCACCGGCGGCGCACCTGGAACCCGACGTGCTGGCGCTGGCGGATTTCATCACACCCAACGAAACCGAACTGGCGACGCTCTATGGCACCGAAACCGAAGACCTGAGCAGCCTCGCCACAGTCGCCGGACAAACACTGATTATGACCGCCGGGGCGCGGGGCGCATTGTGGGCCAATGCATCTGGTTCGGGCGAAGTGCCGACCTATCCGGTCGATGTGGTGGACACCACTGGCGCAGGCGATGCCTTTAATGGCGGATTGGCGGTGGCGCTGGCCGAGGGCAAGCTGCTGGAAGAGGCGCTGGCCTTTGCCAACGCGACGGCGGCCCTGTGCGTGACTCGCCCCGGCACGGCTCCCAGTATGCCCACCCGCGATGAAGTCGAGATGTTGCTGTTGGGGTAGAATCGCAACAGGCTAGAATCCAACAACTGCACGTTATTATAATATGCTAGGCGAAATATATTCGCTTGGAGCACACATATTTGTGGACCCAACCTATCCGAATACAAATAACTTAATTTGTGACAGATAATAACTTGGGTACACTTTGAAAGCGTATTTGGCTGAGAGAAATACTTTATGGATAAATTCCCTACAGCCTTCATCTCATATTCTTGGGAGAGTGATGAACATCGCCAATGGGTAAAGGCTCTCGCTACACGCCTAAGACTAGATGGAATTGATGTAAGGCTTGATCAGTGGAATGTAGTACCAGGAGATAAGCTTCCTGACTTCATGGAAAGTTCAATTAGAACCTGTGATTTTGTCCTGATAATTTGTACACCGGGCTATAGTGAAAGGAGTCAGAGAACAAAAGGTGGTGTGCGGTATGAGGGAGATATAATTACTTCGGAACTATATCTAAAACAGAATCAACGGAAATTTATTCCGATACTTAAACAAGATGATTGGGAAACTGCTGCCCCAAATTGGCTAGCTGCAAAGTACTATATTGATTTGAGTGATAATCCGTATTCAGAACATAACTATCAATTACTTCTCGCTACGCTCAAAAATGAATTTGACCAACCACCTCCAATTGGCTCAAGAAATGACTTCTATTCGTGCTTCATCAGCTACAGCTATGCCGACAAAGCCTTCGCCCGTCGCGTGCATGATACGCTGCAAGGTCGGGGCATCCGCTGCTGGCTGGATGAAAAGCAGGTGAACCCCGGCGATGATATCTACGAGGAAATTGACCGGGGCATACGACACTGGGATAAAGTGTTGTTGTGCTGTTCACAGAGTTCATTGGCGGAAAAGTGGTGGGTCGATCATGAGATTGACAAGGCGTTCCAGAAGGAACGCGAATTGATGAAAGATCGGCAGCAGAAAGTGTTGGCGCTCATCCCACTTGATCTGGATGGCTACTTGTTCAGCGACGAATATTCCAGCGGTAAAGCCCAGCAGATTCGTTCGCGCATCGCCGCCGATTTCAAAGGCTGGGCGCATGACAATGCCATTTTCGAGCGCGAGATTGAGAAGGTCATCAAGGCGCTGCGGACCGATGGCGGTAAGGAACCGCCACCGGAGTCGAGATTATAATTGAGATGTCTTGGATATTTAGCGACAGGCTAATCCTCCCGATCTTTGGGCTTGCCCTTCTTTTTGCCATAGAATACTGGCGGGTCTTCCAGCGTGCGCTTGGCGGCCTCGCCCAAATCGGCCCCGAACTGTACATACTCCGGCAGCGCAAACGCCAGCGTTTCGGCGGTGTCGCTACTCGTGAATTTGAAGCGCACCACGCCATCGCCGGTTGGATCGTCCATCCGCCGCATGACCTCGATATTTTGTACCTGCTCCAAAGCCAGCACGCGCTGCACATGCCCATCCTGCAAGATAATCAACGCGCTGGGTCCCAGGTGCAGCGTGACGGGTTGGACTCCAAGCGTCCAGGCACCTTGTAAATCCTGCGTGGCGCGGCAAGCCTCGGTGGGGCCGAAATGGATGTAGGGTCGGCGGCGACGGTACGCCGTGATCTGCGCCTCAGTGGCGATTTGTTTCATGGCGCGTACAAAACGCTGCATTGTCCCACGTTGCAGATTGAGTTGCAGCCAGCGCCATTGCTCGTCGATTTCGAAGTACAACCACATCAGATTTGACCCCGGTTCATACTTTTTCGGGCGTCCAAACCAGCGCAACGCGTCCGCTGAGAAATGGTGATGGATTTCCATCTGGCGCGTTTTGGGGTACACATGCACACCATCGGCTGCAACCACCAGCAAACACGTCCGCCACCGGGCCTGCACCGGGTCATCATCAATGATGTGCAGCCGAAAGCGGGTGCCATCGGCATAAGTGCCGGACAGGTATAATGGCTGGCGGGCACGGATGTCACGAACAAGCTGGTGCAATGAGCGTTGCAACAGCACGTCGGCCATGAAGTCAAGCATGACCGTGCGCTATCGCAGTAAATTGTTGGCGTTTGTGGCGCATCACCCACTCCCATGTTCATGGAATTGTTAGATTTTTCTGCGACAATGATTGTAGCGAAGAAAGGTCAGATTTCACTCATGCGCCACCTGATATTACTCACCCTTTTGCTGATCGCGGCTTGCTCACCAGCAAATAACGCATCCATCCGCACTCCGAACTCCCCGGTGGCAGCCGTCACAACCGATGGGGCTTTTGTTCCGACATCCGCTGTAACCTATCCCGCCAATTACCAGACCGACTTTGAGCATTACGTGACGATTGACCGGCCCGACGGAACAGTCCGTGATATTTACATCAACCCGGAAGCGGTGGACGCTCTGCGCATTAGCCGACGGCTGCCCGCTGGCACGGTCATCGTGGTCGAAGCGTATAATGCGCTGGCCGATGCCGATGATGAACCGGTGCGGGACGCTGGCGGACGTTATATCAAGGGTGAACCACTGGACATGGTGCATGTGTTGCATAAGCGTAGCGACTGGCTACCCGACGATTTTCCCGGCGAGATTCGCAACGGTGACTGGAACTTCGGCTCATTCGAGTTTGCCAGTGGCGCACCATTTGATGAAAGCCTGACCGCCTGCTTCAATTGTCATCAAGCTATGCCCGCGACCGACTTTCTGTACAGCACGCGGGAGTTGCTGGCTTATGCCCGTGCTGATGCGACGCAGCATCTGTTTTGCAACCTGCGCCGCCGCATCCCGTGTGAGTAAGCGTTCCACCGGTCGTACAAGCAAGCTATAATAGGTATGTCCGCGCTTGAGCTGCGAGGTATTGCTATGTATACCAGTTTTCATGTCAAAAATTTTCGGGGATTTGCCGATCTCGAACTCAATGATCTCGCCCGCATCAATTTGATTGCAGGCAAGAATAATGTCGGTAAAACAGCACTACTAGAGGCATTATTTATTTACAGTGGCCCTTATAATCCTGAATTGACACTCACGGTAAATGCATTCCGAGGAATGAAGCAATTCAAAGTCGAATTCGGGAAATGGCAAACCCGTACACCCTGGGACACATTGTTTCCTGAGTTTGACACCCATCGTCGAATTGAGTTCGAGGGTTCTGATACAGATCGAGAACTTTGGAAGTTATTCATAACATTAGTACATGATATCAAGGAATTATCTTTATTAGGTCCTATTACTAGCCAAACAGACAAAAATGGAGATCGCAATTCAGGGTCAATTACATCAGACACGGCTTTTCCGTCTGATGCTTCACGAGTCTTAAAGCTTGAAGTAGAAAGTAAACAGAAAGAGAATACAAAACATTATTTAATTATTGACACCCAAGCAAATAAACATCTAATGCCTCCACCTGTTTTACCAGATTTTCAAACAGTCTTTTTATCAGCTAGCAACACCATTGACAGTGGGGATAGTGAGCGCTTTAGCAATCTTAAACGTCAACGTAAGAGTCACCTTTTACTAAACGCGTTGCGAATTATCGAAAATCGCATAGTTGCTCTAGATTACCTTAATGATGGCATTCACGGCGATATAGAAGGAATAGATCAATTAGTTCCTCTTACCGCTATGGGCGATGGCGTATCACGACTCATGCGATTGATATTAGCTATAGGACATGCCCCAGGAGGTATTGTTCTCATAGACGAAATTGAAAATGGCTTTCACTATTCGATCCTACCTGATGTATGGAAAGCGATTTCCATCGCTGCTCGTGACTTCAACGTGCAGGTTTTCGCTACAACGCACAGCATCGAAATGATCCGGGCTGCGCACGAAGCCTTCAAAGACGAGGAGTCGTATGATTTTCGGTTGCATCGGCTGGACCGAGACGCTCAAAATCAGATTAGTGCTGTAACCTATGATAATGAATTAATGGACGCTGCCATTGAAGCCAATTTTGAGGTTCGATGATGGTGGAGATCGAAAGCTATGCGATTAACAAGCGCAATATTCTCGTGGTTGAGGGCAAAGACGAAGAACTCTTCTTTATGGCTTTGCTCAGAACAATTCAGATTTCGACCATTCAAGTCTTACCGATTGGTGGCAAAACACAATTTAAAATTAAACTGCAATTGCTGAAGTCCTCACCTAATTTTCACATCGTCCAATCCATTGGGATCATCAGAGATTGTGATGCTAATCGACGTGGTGCATTCGATAGTGTATGCAGCGCAGTAAGGTCGGCATCATTGCCAGTTCCACAGCAGCCGATCACACCCACAACAGAAACTCCGCACATTTCAATTCTTGTGATGCCTCCAGAACCAATGGGATCGGATCATATGTTAGAAGATTTGTGTCTGGAGTCCGTATCCGATGACGTGGCTACGCAATGTATCAATCATTATTTTGAATGTCTTGAGGAACAGATGATTTCTTTGCGTCCTAATGTTATCGCAAAGGCACGACTACATACGTTTCTGGCATCTCGACACGATCCCGATTTAAGACTTGGGGAAGCCGCTCAAGCAGGTTATTGGAACTGGGATCATCCGGTGTTTAACGATGTGAAAGATTTTCTTCACCAGTTGGCAGTAGAGTCTTCCGCATGAGCGCGACGAGCTGGGAAAAGCTGGCAGAAGTGTATGAAAACGCGGGCATCGTGCTGGTATTGGGTGCAGGCGTGTCGCGGGCCTGTGGCTTCCCCAGTTGGGAAGAATTGATTGAACGCCTGGCACGAAGATGTCATGGCGATGTGGGCATTGACCAGGTGAACCGTTTACAGTCGCATGATTATAGCCTGCCGACAATTGCCAGCGTCATCGCCAGCACCTACACCCGTGAATATGGTGAAACCCAATTCATTGAGCAGCTTCGTGATTCGCTCTATGAAGGGTTGCCACCGCAATTTTACCGCGAATCCCTGACCGCCGAACGCCGGGCTGACTTTGTGGATTACATCCAGCAAACAAATACGACGCTGCGCACCGTTGCCTCATTATGTGCCGTGCCCCAGCCGAATGGCAGCTATACAACCAACCCACGTATTCATGCTGCCGCCACCTTCAACCTCGACGCTCTGTTGCACAATTACATCTGGTCACGCTACGATGAACGCTTATTGCGCATTATTGACCGCGCATCAGCAGCGACCTTGCCCGGCATCATCAATCTGTATCACGTACACGGCTACCTGCGCTTTGACACGGCGGCGGGCGACGCGGAGATGGAGTCGGTGGATGATATTCTGCTGACGGAACAGCAATATTATGACTTCTTCAACCGGCCCAACAGCATCTTTAACTACACGGCGCTCTATCTTTTGCGCGAATATAGCAATGTGTTTATCGGCCTCTCGATGCAGGACACCAACCTGCGCCGTTTGCTGCATTATTCGAAAGAGGAGCGGGAGTTAGGGTTGCGGCGAGAAGGTCGCGATGGGGTCATTGATGTTGAAACCCAGCGCCACTTCGCTGTGATGCTGCGCGAAGAACCAGCAGTGGATTCGCTGATTGAAATCTCACTGGAAGCCCTGGGAGTCAACGTGTTGTGGATTGATGCATTCAGCGAGATTCCAGAGCGGTTTGCCGCGGTTTATGGACCCGGTTGGGAGCAAGTCTTCTAACCATCATTGCCCCTGGCGCACCACTTCTGGGGCAGCACAGTCTTCGCAATGCAGCGACGCAACCGCACGACCTGCAGCTAAATCAGCCATCCAATCCACAAAACGCACGCCATTGATAGCATAAGTATAAAACGCATTCACTGGTGTAATACAATGCAGGTTGCCGCCGCTGGTATAAGAGCGGTAATTGGGTGCACCGGCCTGGGCCGCGGTGAGATGGGTTTCCAGCAAGCGTGTCCAATCATCCGCGTCACCAGTGCCCGCCGGGAAGGTATAAAAGACCTGAACCCGGTCCCGCACGGTGTTGAACTGCCCAAAAATGTAATCAGGATAATGGTTGGCGACGGCGCTATAATGCCGGGCCATCGTCCACTCCAGCGGTTGCATCTCGGCTAAGGCCGAAATCCAATCCGGGAAATTGTCATGTGCGCCCCAGATACGCTGGAAATCGACCGGCCCCTGATTAATCAGCGACAACGAATCGCCGATTTGCACTAGCGGCACGTCAGGGTAATGGTCAATCACATAGGGCGCGTGCATGAGCGAACCGGGACTGCCCGCACTGCACCCGGTCATGAAGATCGACTCCGGCTCAGGCACATTCGCATAAGCCCATTGGATAGCCGTCTGAGCATTGACAAACCCCTTGAAATTGATGACCACATCGTCGCCAAAATCCGTTACTTGATCGCCCCAATGGACATCGCCCGTACACACCGGGATGTAGACGACGGTATAATCGCCAAACGGATTCTCAGGATGATCCAGCGCCAGCACACCACCCCGCCGCGCCGGATTATTATTCGCCGAAATGCGTTGGCTCATGAAGCCGTTAAAGGCCGCACCATCATCCCGGCAGGTCGTGGCGTTCCAGCAGCCACCGCCGCCCTGGAAGTACAATAACAGATTATCGGTTTCGCCGGGATAGACCCAGTACATGTAGGGATCACCATGCGCACATACGGTCTCGCCACCGGGATCAATGCGGTTCCAGCCCGCTTGCAGGTTATCCAACGCCGCCGTGCCACACTCACCATTGACGAGCATCTCACCTGTCGGGCATTGCGCCTGAGCCGTACCAACCGTAAGGAATGCCAGGCAGATTAACAGCAGACCGACGATGCGCATGGATTGTTCCTTTGACTATTGGCTCAACCTGATTACTTTATCGATCAGGATTCGGTTCAGCAAAATAGTCGGGGCCAGTAGCAGTCATCTCGCCTTCCGCAACCCAACCGCGCTCAGCATCCAGGCCATAGACCACCTTAAACCAGGCGCGATCGGGGCCACAGACGGGCCTTCCAGCACTTCAAAGGTTTGGTCGCTGGCGATCTGGCCGATTTTGGTGCCGTCAACACTGGGGTTGTCGCGGACATTGAGCGGCAGCAGGTTATTCTTGCTGGTGACACGGGCACGGACGCCCTGATACAAATGAGATGGCATCAAGTCGTCACAACTGATGATCGCTGCTGGGGGGCGGGCGCTGCGGGCGGGCGGCAATCCAGCCAGGGCGGCTTCTTCGTCGGTGAAATGGCGTGACACCTGTTCGCGTGCCCGCTGAACCAGATTATCAGGCGTGGTCCATAATTCCCAGCCGAACGCCTGGCCGCTTCGGGTAATCATAATCAGTTGCTGGTTGCCGCGTGTCAAGGCCAACTGCGCAATATCATCACGACCATGTGTGAGGACGACGGGTTGACCGCCCACATCGGCATTCCAGATGCGGACCGTACCATCCGTGCTGGCGGTGGCAAGATGGCGATTGTCGCCGTACCAGATCAAGGCTGTCACGGGGCCGGTGTGCCCAATAAAGTTGCGTAGAGTGCGCCCATCGTTGGTATCCCAGACACGAATCGTCCCATCAGCGCTGAACGTCGCCAGCCGCTGTTGATTCCACACTGCACCCAGAATATCGCTCGTATGGCCCACCAGCCGCACCCGTTCGCTATCGTCCTGCGTGTTCAGCAGAACACCATGCTGACTGATTTTACGATCTACCATAAATCGGATTGACCCCTCGCGCGATACTGGCGATCGCATGGGGACATGCGGCACCTGATTAACCGGGCGAAACTCAAGGTCAAGCGCCATCGCTAATGCCCGAATCGCCTCCCACGTGCCGGGGTTGCCATCCACTGCCGTGATGCCCAGCAGAATCGCAAATTCTTGATTCCCGGCTGCACGAGCGAGATCAGCCTGGGCAGCTAAGGCAATCGCCGCTGCCCGCCGCCGTTCTAATTCAGCTTGTTCGGCGTTGGCGACGCTCGTGGCGGCCTGATTCGCAATTTCGGTGCCTCGCGCCAACGCTTTGGCTTCATTCGCAGCGGCCAGCGCGGCGTTGGCCTCACTGGTGGCGGCCTGGTGTGCGACTTCGGTGCCCCGCGCCAGTGCAATATCTTCATTAGCATCACTGGTCGCGGCTTGATTGGCAACGGCAGTGCTCTGGATAAACGCCACAGCTTCATTGGTGATCGCCAGTGCCGCTTGCTGCACGGCAATCGCTTTGTTGGCCTCGGATTGTTGGAACAAGATAAACGATAGAATGGAAAGCCCCACCGCAACTGCCAGTGCGACGCTCACACCGGCTAACATACGCCGCTGCCGATTTGCCTGTGCCCGCTGGCTGGCAACGATGTATTCCGTATGCAGCGCCATCGGCAACGGTTGTATTCCGGCGGCTCCCGCCAGCCACGCTTCGGCTTCATGGACTGCCGTGCCACTGAGCAAGAAACTGCTATCGCGTCCGCGTTGCTCCCATTCACGGGCCTGCACCAGCAAGCGGGTGTGCATCCGCACATAATCCAGGTCGGTTTGCAATACATCGACCAGATGCTGAAAGTTGGTCTCAAATTCGGTGTCTTCTTTGAGAAACACCCAGTTGTGCGACCCGATTGATGGGTGCATCTTGCGCTGGAGTTCGGGGTCGTTTACGTCGCGAAAGAGAATGGGCACAAAGCGCTTGTTGGCTTTTACGGCATATTCTACTTCCTGGTAACACACCTCCGATTCAACGGAATCAGGGCTGATGATGAACACAAAGGTATTGGCCCCTTCGATCCCGGCTTGAATCTCACGCCACCAATCTGCCGTCGCCGGAATATCTTCCCAGTCAACCCAGACATCCTGACCATATTCCCGGAGTTTCGCATCAAGATCACGCACAAAAGCATTATCCTGGCGCGAATAGGAGATGAAAACGTCCGAAATGCTAAAGCTGGTCGCCATCGTGTTCCCCGCTGATTACCATTTCAAAGTTAATTATACGTTTGAATCAGCGGAACAAACTATAGATTATGCGATTGCCCCATGAGACGCGTTGTAATGAGTGGCGGGGAAATGTTGTAAAGAAACCATGCACTCGGAAAGAAGCGATGAGGTTAGAAATAGCAGGGCACAAGCACCTGTGCCCCGTTGACATCAGAACAATTCAATCGTTGTCGTGGCGTGCAGGATAGTGACACCCAGTTCTAACTTACCCAACCGCAGCTTATCGCCGTGCCGAATGACGCGGATTTCACCGGGCCGTAGCTTCTGCCCGTTGATGTAGGTGCCATTCTGGCTATTGAGATCCTTGATTTTGACAACTTTGTGTTCAGTATCATAGTTCAGGCGGCTGTGCTGGCGCGAGACGCCCAATGCTTCTGCTTCACATTTGCTGAGGTCCAATTCCGCCCGAACGCTGTGGCCGGGTGTGTTACGCCCAATGACTGGCTCCGGCGCAAGTTGCTCAGCAGTTAGCTGAAATGACCGTTTCTGCTGAAGTGCCCGCAGCACCAGCGTAGAATCCGTATCAAAATGGTCATCACTGAAGCCAAATATGGTGGTTCCGGCTAACACCCGGGTCTGCTTTTCTGGCGGGAGCACATCCACCAGATTGCCGCAATCGGCACAAATAAAAATACCTTTCAAGTTCGCGGCCCCACAGTGCACACATTGGATGATTTCAGTTTTGAGCACTTGATTTTCCATGATTATCCTCGACCCTGTTACACACAGACATTACAATGCCTTACAGGGCCTGACAGGAACCTAACAAATTTGCGTTCTAACCATCTTTTAACGCGTAGTAGGACCGATGGGCTAGCCGTCTAACGGGCATTTGGATCACGCCGGGGCAGTTCAGCCAGCTGTTCTGCGGTAACATCCAACAACTGGACCCACACCCAACCCGCCTGACCTTCATAGACGATATTGATCCAGCGACCATTGGGCGAAATCCCGACCGGTGTCACCAGCGTATCAAATGCAATCGTTCCCATCACGGGCGTCGTAAAGCCCGGTTGTGAGTGAAGCTGGACATTGTAGTTGGTGGTCAACAGCAAAGTTGGCTCGACCAGTTCACCTGTAATTGTGTCAGGAATGCGCACCGGGATTGTGTTGAGCCGATGCGTGTTGTTGACCTGCACCGTGAAATAGGCAATCCAACCCGCGATACCACTGTTTTCGATATAGAGCCAATCATTGTTGGTATTGCTCCGGGCCAATACGAGCGCCGTATCATCAATATCAAGCTGACCAATCGCATCATAGCTGATGCTGGGGCCGTTGCGCACGTTCACCCGGCCATAGGACTGAATCGTCACCATATCTGGCTCGGCATTTGGCGTGGCGGTTGGCGCCTCAGCAACTGGTAGACTACTGACATCACCGTTGATGGTCACGGTAAATGCCGCTATCCAGCCGACCGCGTCGCTATCAGGTAAGCTGATCTGCAACCAGCGGTTGGACGCGCTGTTTTGCGCCAAAACCGGGACTTCAGCTTCGACCTGGAGTTTCCCGATAATGGCAAATTGTGTGCCGGGACCGCTGCGCACGTTCACGGTTTGGTAGGCAACGGCTGTGACATCCTGGGCCGTTACGGTCACGGTTGCCAGCAGTAATCCTAAAATTGTTAAAAAACGCATGGGGGTTCTCACATCATGATTCAGTTGTGATGGCCGCATTATAGCAGCAAGCTGAGGTGGAATGTTAGCGTTGGTTCGACGGCAAAGATCAAGAGCAGGTTAAAAACCGGCGGTAATTGAACCTTTATGAACTCTTTTGAGCTTTAGCAATTGAAAAATGCCAGCGCCTGCATTATACTGCGCATGTTTTGATCGAAGAGAAACCGAAGCTATCCATGAACGAAAAATCCATGCAGACACTTGAACTGCATAAGGTGCTAACCCGCTTAGCCGACTTTTGTACATTTTCCGCCGGGGCTGATCTGGCCCGCGAATTGTTTCCCACCCTGGATCAAGATGAGGCCACGATCTGGCAGCGCGAAACCGCCGAAGCCCGCCTGCTGATGGAAAATCGCCAGAGCATTTCGATGGGTGGCGTGCGCGATGTACGCGATGCCGCGATACAGGCGACGCGCGGCATCATCGTGGAGCCGCAAACGCTGCTGGATATTCGCTACACCTTGCGGCGGGCGACGACATTACGCCGAACGATTGGGCGCATGAAAGGACAGTATCCGCTGCTGGCGGAACTCATTAACGAGGCCGAAGAATGCACCGGGTTGCAAGAGGCCATCGCCCGCGTCTTGAACGACAATGGCGAGATTATGGACAGCGCCAGCCCGCGATTGGCAATTATCCGGCGCAACCTGAAGGTCGCCTATGACCGGCTGATGACCAAACTCAACCGCATTGTTAACAATGCCTCCAACCAACAATTTCTACAAGAAAACCTCATCACCACCCGCAACGGACGCTACGTCATCCCGCTAAAAGCCGAGTTTAAGGGGCGCATCCCCGGCATCGTGCATGATCTGTCATCCAGCGGGGCGACCATCTTCATTGAACCGCTGGCGACGGTGGAAACCAATAACGAATGGCGCGAGTTACAGCTTGATGAAGAAAAGGAAATCCGGCGCATCCTGGCGGAACTGACCGAACAGGTCGGTGAGGAATCGGAATATATCGTGCGCACGGTCGATGTACTGGCTTATGTCGATTTGATTATGGCGAAGGCCCACTACGCCGAAGCCCTCAACGCGGTGGAGCCGATATTCATCCCCTTCCGGCCTGATGATGCCAAACCGGGCAGCACCATCCGCATTCAGGGCGCACGCCATCCGTTGTTACCGGGCAACGTGGTGCCCATCGACATTGAGATGGATAACGAGGTCTGGGTGCTGGTGATTACCGGGCCGAACACTGGCGGTAAAACGGTGTCGCTCAAGACGGCGGGTCTGATGGCGATGATGGCGCAATGTGGCCTGCATCTGCCAGCCGATGATGCCAAACTGAGCGTGTTTGAAGGCATCTACGCTGACATCGGCGATGAACAGAGTATCGAACAATCCCTCAGTACCTTTTCCTCGCACATGACCAACACCATTCAAATTCTCGACGAAGCCAACGAAAAATCGCTGGTGTTGCTGGATGAAGTCGGCGCTGGCACCGACCCGGCAGAAGGGTCGGCATTGGCACGGGCGTTATTGAATCACCTGAAGGACCGGCGCGTCACCACCATCGTGACGACGCATCACCCTGAACTGAAAATATATGGCGTAGAGACCCCCGGCGTGCGTAATGCCAGTGTCGAATTCGACCTGGAAACGCTGCGCCCCACCTATCGCCTGATTCTCGGCCTGCCGGGACGCTCGAATGCGTTGGCGATCGCCCAACGGCTGGGTTTGAATCCCGAAATTATCGACGCAGCGCGCGGCATGGTCGCCACCGAAGATCTGGTTGCCGATGATTTGCTGGACGAGATTCAGAATACCCGCGAGGACATCCGCAAAAAAGACCTGGCGATCACCGCCATTCTGGAAGATGCGGAAGAACAACGCGCCGAACTCGAAGCGCGGTTGGACAAGATCGAAGATGAACGCCGCGACGTGATTAATTCCGCCCGACGTCAGGCTGAAAATGAACTCAAGGAACTTCAGCGCGAGATCAAGCGGCTGCGCGGTGAGATGCGCACGGCGGGCTTGCCATTGGAACGTATCCGCGAGTTGGAAGCAGCAGCGGCGGATGCTAATCACGATATTCAATCGCCGATTGAGAACGAAGTCGACATGCCGGACTCGACTGAATGGACGCCGCGTCTGGGCGATACCGTGTGGCTGCAAACGCTCAATGCCGAGGGCGTGATCTCGGAGTTGGAAGCCAACGAAGTCGTGGTGCAGGTGGGGACCTTGCGGGTTCGGGCGGGCCTCAATGAAGTGCAGCACCGCACGCGCAGCGAAAAACGCGAGATGAAACGCGGCCACCAGCGCCAGTATGAAAAATCGCCCGACCCGGTTGCGCCCAAAGGCCATTCGCCGGGGCTGGAACTGGACCTGCGCGGCGAACGGGTTGAGGATGCGCTCAAACGGCTGGAAACCTACCTGGACGCGGCCTATACGTCGGGCCTGCCATTCGCCCGGATTATTCACGGCAAAGGAACCGGGGCGCTGCGCAAAGCGGTCCGCGAACGCACGCACAATCATCCGCTGGTTTCCAAAGTCACTGAGGCTCAACCCAAAGAAGGCGGCGCGGGTGTCACCATAATCCACATGGTTCCGCTGAATTAATGATGTAGTGGTGATGACCTGCTTGTTGAGGTCAGTGTACTATGTTGACTACCTTTTGCTGTCATGCAGAGAAATGGTAGATTGCCTAAAGAGTTTCAAGCCATTCTAGAATTTTCTGTGCCAATCGCAGCGTATATTTTGTTTCGTTGGGTAAAGACCTGAAGCTATTTCGATAATCAGCATAAATTCGTTTGCTGCGCAAGCGCTCCAAATTAGTGCCAATTTTTTGGCGAGTTTCATCTGGATGTGTACTGTATTTTTCAGCAACAAACTGATGGGCGCGACCCGTTGGTGGTATGCCCCGCTCAAGATCTTTTTCTCGTAGGTGCGTCTGCGCCGCATGAAATGCTGCATAATAAGCACGACTAATCGCGGTGCGGAGTTTGGCTTCTTCGCTAACCTCGTCGTCTAAAAAGCCTGCTAACTGATGCGCCAGGACGAGATACTCGCCCCAATCAAAGCTCATGTTAAGCAAACTCTACATCAATTATCAGATCGCCTTGCGATCTAGGGCGGTTTTTGAGCCACCACGCGGAATCAAATGCTTCCAAAGCGTCCAGCACAGCATCCGGTTCTTTCTCGGTAGCGATTAACATCAGCAGTTTGGCCGAAGCCTCCACTTCAGGGTCAATAAAGATGTCAAGTGATAAATGTGAACCCGCGAAGTAGGGTTGTATTTGGGCAGGCAATTCTAATAGCAGCGGTAACAAATATGCCTTGTCAGCCAGCAAATCCTGAACTGCCACCTTGTTTACGACCATATACTCGGTTTCAATGGTGTGCCATTCATGAAGGAGATTAATATTCATTGCATTGCCCTGTTTGTCGGCGTGTATCCACAATATAACACAACCTGATGCTATTTCACTGGTTTGTTGCGAATCAAGCTGTTTCTATTTCATACTCTGTGAGCATGATTTTGATACTTGATTATTGCGAAACACACGCTGACTTAATACGGCCCGAAGAACCAGTTGGCGGGGCAGTCAGGGTCATCGCTGTAGTGGAAGTCATAGCCCAATTGCGCGAACTCCTCAGCGGAAATGACACTATCGCTGTCGAGGTCCAGCTTCGTGAAGATCTCGTCGGCAGCGGCATCGTCAATGTTGTAGCCTTCATAGAAGACCTTAAACTCCGCCAGCGTAATCTCGCCATCGCCGTCGGTGTCGATCAGTTCAAACAGGAAACTGCCGGTGGAGCCTTCAATCGCGGCGTAATTGCCTTCGAGTAAACTGTCAGCATATTCCAGAAATTCGCTTAAGCTGACGGCGTCGTCCTGGCTGACATCACCAAACTTCTGGATGTACTCCCACACAAAGCCAAACTTGGATTGCAATTTGTTGTAACCCTCCGACCCATGCGCCAAACCGTGCAACCGGGCAAAGTTCTCGGCGATGCGCATATAATCATAGGCCTCGATGTAGCCGCTGTTGTCGAGATCATAAACGTGAAACAGGCGGGTCATTTTACGCTGCTGCAAGTGGGTCAACATCAACCGGTCTCCTCTGAAGATAGTACTGAGTACTGAGTGCTGAGTCAAAAACTATTTTCATCGCTGGTGATGTGGGCCAGCTCATGGACATCACCTTCATCGTAACATCGAACCCGAAGCGGCACCATTAAAGGCCGGGTTAAGTCTGACTCGCCGGTCATATCCAAATGTTGCCCGGCGGGTTATGATTATTGTGCGGAAGCACGCCGCCGCAACTTTGACGCCATCCGCGCGTAATAGAGGATAGATTGCCACGTGGAAGTGGCATACAAGGGATTGTCAACGTGGAAGATCCGATCATTTTGCAATGGGTGGAGGCCACGCTCGACGGCAACCAGGATGCTTTTGCTGAACTGGTCAACACCTATCAAAATGCGGTTTATAACCTGTGTTACCGGATGCTGAGCGAACGGACCGAGGCCGAAGATGCGACTCAGGAGGCTTTTCTACGTGCCTACTTGAACCTGGAGCGTTACGACCCGGCCCGCTCATTTAAAACCTGGGTGTTATCGATTGCGTCCAATCATTGCATCGACCGGTTGCGCAAGCGCCGCTTGTTGTGGCTGTCGCTGGATGAACCGCTGCCGCCCAACGTGATGCTGAGCAGCGATGAACCGCAGCCCGAAGAAGTCGCGATTCGCGATGAACGCAGCCAGGCGATTCAGGCCTTGCTGGACGAACTGAATACGGATTATCGGGCAGCGGTGATTTTACGATACTGGTATGACTATTCTTATGCGGAGATTGCCGATATTTTGGATACGACGGAAAGCGCGATCAAGAGCCGGTTATTCCGGGCACGACAGGCCCTTGCCAGCCGCCTTGAAGCGCAATCGCCCCACAGCAATCTGATTAGACCGCTACTGGAGAGTCTCTAATGGCAAACGACCGACAAAAACGCCTGCTGCAACGCGCGCTGGATGCTGAACTGGCCCCGGAAGAACGGGCTGAATTGCAGCGCCAGCTTGATGACGACAGTCGAACAGCGGCCATGTATCAGAACATGCAGCAAGTGGATACCATGCTGCGGAATCCACCGCATGAACGCGCCCCCCGCCGTCTGGCCGAAACGATTATGGCCCGCCTCGGCGAAATGGCGGAACTCATGGACCCGCGCCAACTGTCGCGCATCTCTGGATTAGCACTGGCGCTCTCGTTGGGATTGGTCGCTGGCGTGCTGGTACCCGTTTTGGTCGCGGCGGCCTGGCTGCTCATTACTGCGCTGACGAGTGGTGCCGGAATCACAGCGGCGCTAACGCAGGTGGTGGCTTTACTTGCCGTCATTCTGGGTCTCTTCGAAACATCGGTGGTCCAATTGCGGGCGTTCCTGGCGGCGAATCCCGCTTTTGTGGTGGTGATGCTCAGCTTAATACCCGTATCGTTAATTGGTTTACTGCGGCTCGCGCCCCGCAAACGTCGTTCGGCGCAAGAAGAGGAATTGTATGCGTCGTAAAGGATTGTTCCTATTCGTCATCGGGGTGATCGGCATCTTCGCGCTGGCAAATGCGGCCCGCCAACGGCTGATGCAGCAACCCCTGCTGACAACCGACCAGATCATCTTTGAACAATCTTATACGCTGAACGGTCGGGTGACGGAAGATCTGATCGTGCTGGCCGACACCGTCACGCTGAGCAGCGACAGCCTGGTCGAAGGTGATGTCGCGCTGCTGAGTTCGTCCATCCAGATTGATGGGCGCATCGAAGGTGATCTGACGGTTCTGGGCGAGCAGGTCACGATTGGTCCCGATGCTCGTATTGCCGGGAACACCACGCTGTTGGTCGAACAGGCCGATGTGGCCGGAACGATTAACCGCCAGCTTGACGCCCGTGCGGAGATGCTAACGTTGCGCGAATCCGCCCAGATTGATGGCACGATTTACGCCTGTGCCGACACCCTGGTTACAGATCACACTGTAGTCGATTGTGACTTTAGCGATTTGTTCTCGTCAACCGAAACCTTAGCGGCGCTCAGCGATCCTAATTTTGTGCTGCCGCTGTTGAATGTCACGGTCAGCGGGGCGGCGGTGGTTGTGTTGTTTAGCGCTTTCGGCTCATTGGCGCTGTCCGGCCTGTCGATTCTCGCGGTGGTCATCTTCCCCCGGCAGATCAGCCATATTGAGGAAGCCATCCGCAACAATCCGCGCAATCTGGGCGGAACGGGCCTGATGATTATTCTGCTGGCGGTGGGCATTACGGTTGCGCTGGCGCTGGTCGTCGTCAGTGTGCCGCCATTGGGCATCATCCTCGTACCCGCCTATTTGCTCGTCGCGCTGCTGTTTTTTGGCATGGTCCTCACCGGCTGGATTACCATCACGCTCATCACGGGCGACGTTTTACTCCGTAGAGTGCGCAGTGTCCATACACTCCCACCCCTGATTATCGCAGCGGTTGGCAATGTGTCGCTGTTGCTGGTGTGGAATGTCCTGTCACTCAATGATTATGGTCGCATCTGCGGCACGATTGTGCTGGTTGTGCTGGGGGCGATTGGGTTGGGGGCGGCGTTCATCACGCGGATGGGGACCCGGCCTCTACACCGCTCTTATCTTGTGCAGGGTTAACCCAGCAAGCGGATTACGCTTCGTCAATGAGCGTCTGGTTGTGCAGCCCATAGGCGTGCATCCCCTCGAGCCATTTCGTAAGCACATCGCTATCCAACAATTGTAAATCCAATACCTGGGCTGCCTGGAAATCTGCCGCGCTAATCGGCTGCCAGGCATCCAGGCCGATGGTTGCGCCAACTTTGCTGACGAATTCCTTGTAGGCGGACTCGTCAGGCGCGGCCAGCGCAAAACGAATCAAAACGCGCTTGTCCGGCGTCACGATATTGGCCTGCAAAATTGCCAGTTCACAGCCCAGTTCACGGGCCAGCCCCACCAGCCGTACATAGTTGACAGCCGGTCGGATAACCCACTCACAGGCAAAATATAACGCGCTCATGTTCAGATTTCCTCATAGGTAAAACCCCAGCGCAAGATCACATCGGCCACGATTGATTGCGTGCCGACGATCAAAATTGTACCATGCTCACCCGCCACCGCTGCGGCCTGCTGAATAGCGGCTTCAAGGGACTCAATATATTGGACATCGGAGTTGTGTTTATTGGCTGCCGCCAATGCGGTCGTTTGATCGGGAAAGGTCAAAATCGGATTGCGGTCGGTCTCGGTCAAGAGCAGTGTCTGACTCACCGGGCCGAGGGCGGCATACACCCCGGCATGGTCTTTATCAGCAGGCACGGCAACAATACTAATCACCGGGGCGGTCCAGCGCGATTGCAAACTATCGACAACTGATTGCGCCGAGTCGTGGTTAACCGCGCCATCCAGATAGACTGCTGGCGAGTCCTGCAATTTTTGTAGACGTCCCGGCCACTGAACCGCCGCCAAACCGGTGCGGATGCAGTCGTGGAAACGGGCATCAAGTTCACCACCAATCCGGGTATGCAGTGCTTCCGCCGCCCGAATCGCCAGCGTCGCGTTGATGATCTGATAGCGCCCTAACAGCGGCAGCACCAACTCACCATAGGGTTCCAGGTGGAAACGCAGACCATCGTCGCCATGACCACAATCGGTTGCCGGAGTAATCATCGTGAGGTCCGCGTTTTGCTCGGCTGCATGCCGGTTTAAGACCGCTTCAACCACGCTGGATTGCGGCACCGTGAGCGCATGACCGTTTGGCTTGATGATGCCCGCTTTGTGCCAGGCAATGCGCTCCACAGTCGGACCCAGCCAGTATGTATGTTCGAGCATGATGGGGGTCAACAGCGCGATATGATTTGGGACCAGCGCAATGTCATCGAAACGCCCGCCACGACCCACTTCCAGCACAGCCACCTCCACCCCCTGTTCGGTAAACCAGCGCAGGGCTACCGCCAGGAAGATTCCAGTAGGGCTAAAATATTGGGTACTGCTCAGCGTCGCTTCAATCGTATCAATTGTCGGCACAAAATCATTCATAATGCGCAGAAAGTCAGCTGACGGGATGCAGTGTCCATTCACCCGAATGCGTTCACGCCAGGTCACAAGATGGGGGCTGGTGATTGCGCCCACCTGATACCCCTGATGTTGGAGCAATTTGGCGGTGATGGCGGTGGTTGACCCCTTGCCTTTGCTGCCGGTAACGACCATATATTCACGGACAACGGCGAGCAAATCCAGCGACTCGATCAAACGGCGGGTGGGCATCGGGTCGCGGCCTATGTCATCGGGCGGGCGGGTATGACCGCGTAATTTACGCATGGAGCGAAAAATGTAGGTAACAGCGTCAGCTTCGGTCGTAAACATATTATTTGTGATTTGCTCCAACTATCCGACCCACCGGCGTCGGCTTAACGAGGGTAAGTCGCAGTCGCAACGCAATGGACTCCGCCAGCAGCATCGTTACAATAAGGATGTTCAGAGGCGCTATTTTAGCAGCAACAATGGGCAGATTTTAGATGGTGATAAAATCATTTTCCCCAACCAGATGAGGTAAATCATGAATCTGATGGCAAGCATTCTACTGTTGCTGACAGTCTGGCAACCGGGCAATGCGGCGTTGTGCCCTGATGCACCCCTACCCCGTCTGAGCGTGGGCGACCGGGCCGAAGTCGCGCCAGACATTGACCGCTTGCGTTTGCGGGCGCTCCCGGCAGTGGGGACAGGCGAAGTACGATTGTTGTATACAGGTAATCAGTTTGACGTGCTGGCCGGTCCCAGTTGTAATGGCGGCTATACCTGGTGGCGAGTCGTGTTGGACGATGAGACCAGCGGTTGGGTGGCTGAAGGCACCTGGGAGGAATATTATCTGCGCCCACTGGATCGTTCGACCACGATCTGTGAACTGACCGATCTACCCTGGTTGCATCTACTGGTGACAGCCACGTGTCGAGTTATGGGATTACAGCCGTAATTGAGCCAGCTACGTGAAATATCAAGCTGTGGACGCTGCTGTTCGGTTACGTCTCGGTGCGGTCTTCAGTCCGGTTCCGGTACATCGGCACCGCGAAATCCATAAATTGTGCCCAGCCTTCACCGGCCATCAACGCCCGTTGTTCCGCATCTAATGTTAACCGAACATCCTTATCACCGGTATGTAAGTCAATGGTGAGCACATCGCTATCATCGTCACGAATTTCTTCAAAGCAGTGCCGTTCATAGCCCATTGGATTCTTAAGGAACTGGCCCAGACAACGTTCACATACCGCCAATTGATGGTCACAAACATTGCGGTTAATTTTGACGTACATTATTCGCCTCCCTGAGCTTTATATTCAGCGTAGAGGCAATTGCTCATCAAAGACCAGTGTCATTTGTCACGTGACCGGTTTGATCTCGTCAGTA
The DNA here is from genome assembly GCA_965223835.1 of Phototrophicaceae bacterium. GTDB lineage: Bacteria > Chloroflexota > Anaerolineae > Aggregatilineales > Phototrophicaceae > CAVYXZ01. Next base: position 4,515,910 of record CBDCXQ010000001.1, on the reverse strand, counting down.
TCCGGGGCGACTGAGACCGGCGGCATAATGCGTGAGGTCGAGTCGGTCACAGCGGGGGCCGGAGCCGGGGCACGCCGCACAAAGAGCAGATACAATAACGAGCCGAGGATTATCATCGCGGCGATGACGACCAATGTACCCAGCAACGACAGAATAATCCGCTGCAACGTATCGCCTTCCAGGTCAAACGGCAAGGTCGTTTCGCTGGGCGCAGTAATCGGTTCAAAGTTTAGCTGCTGGCCGCCAAACTCAACGACAGTTGGCAGCGTACCTTCGCTAATATCAGCGCTGACGGTATTGGGCGTTGTCGGGAAATAATCCGGGCTGGTCACGATCATCGAATATTGACCTGAAGCCAGGAATTGAAAGCAGATCACACCCTGAGCAGCGGTTGGCGAACTTTCCAGCAACGCACTGGCGATGATGATATTCTCGGCATTAAGCAGATCCGCGCTCACGCCGCGTGTCAGCAGCGGTTCACCGCCATCCAGACTCCCATTCGCGTTGCGATCTTCAAAGGCGCGAACACAGAACTGGCCGCCGGTTTGAGCCGCTACCGTCGGGATAAGCAGCAAGCACAATGTCAGAACGATAATGAGCCGATGCATATTCATTGAGGGCATCCTTCAGCTAGCGGCGCTGCATAAAGATGGTCACGCCGGTGCCCGCGACCAGGATAAACCCGGCCAGCCCAAAAGCGACCAGCCCACTAATATCAAACAGATCATCCAGCGGTGAGGGCGGGGTTTCCGCATCCTCGGCAACCACATTGTTGGTAATCACGCCGGTATCTGCCGGTAAGGGCGTCACACTGACAATGCCCTCCGCCGCGCCAAACGACACATCCAACCGGGTTCCGGCCTGGGCCTGCAAGCGGAATTGACCGGGCGACGTCAGGCCAAAATTATCCGGCGGTTGGGCAATCGCGACATATGTGCCGGCTGCCAGATCGGCAAAGCAGGTGGGTTCGGAGATGCCATCGGTTTCAATCGAGCCAACGGTGGTAGCATCAGCCAGGCTGGTGAGTATGATGGTACCACCGGCCAGCAAACTTTCGTTGGGTTCTTGCAGACGATTCTGGTTATTATCTCTAAACAGCAATACACAAACGGCGGCAGAGCGTGCAGCCGGGTCACTGGCGGGCAGCGCATCGGCAACCACCGGGGCCGGAGTCAATGTCACTGGCGAGTTGGTATCAGCCGCCTGGGAGTCAGGGGCAGCGGCAACCGCCACGCCCGTGTCACCTGTTTCGGCGTCATTCGTATTCTCCGCTGGTACCGGGGTGGTAGCCGATGGTGTCGTTTCCTCATCCGGGATTTCATCTTCCAGATTGACGCCACTCGCTGGCAAGTCTTCATCTTCCGTGCTGGCCGCCGCCGCACTTGCTGGCGCAGGTGTAGCAATAATGATCTCCTGGCCCAGCCGAATAAAGCGCGGGTCGCTGATGTCAGGATTGAGTTCCAGTATGTCGCTACGTGTTTTGCCATAGGCGACAGCGATACTATCAATCGTATCACCGGATGTCACCCTATGAACAATCGAACCATCTTCACGCGCGTTCTGGGGCACTACAAAGGGTACTTCGGGCGGTGCAGTGGGTACCGGTGTATTCGCGCTGGCGGCTGCTCCGCCTTCACCCCCCCCGGTTAACGAGGCCGCGTCCCAGTAGGTACGGTTCAAATCGGCAACGTTGGCCTGGGTTGAATACAGAAATAACGTGGCAGTCGTGCCGGTTGTCGTCGCACTGACCGTCATTTGCAACCACTGGTCGTGGGGTTGCACCCAATTCGACCAGACAATATCGTTATCGTTGGGGTCCGTTCCGCCATTGGGATCAATGCCGATGCGGGTTTGTGAACCAGATTCAACGGCAGAACCGCAATTATCCGCGTCGGGCGCGATGTTACAGGCCTTGACCTGTGCCCAGGCGCTGGCCTGAATGTTGGTTTCTGCCTCAACCGAAACCTGCTGGTAAATGGCGACGGTACAGGTTACAAAGCCACAATCGACGTTCGCCGCCCGGTTGCCATTATAAGGGCTGGGGCCGGGGCCGGGATGGGGATTAATCGTGGTGCGGTCGCCCCGATTGTAGAAATCGCCGGACTGTGCCGCCAGCCACACATTCCAGCCGTTGGGCAAATATATCGGGAACTCACCGCCCCGGCGGGTGGTATAGGCTCCTGAACCGCCTTCATCAAGGCTGGAATTTTGCAGGAGTTCACCCTGCGCACTCACCAGCGCACCACTCAGCAGCATGATGATAATTAAAACCCACCCAAGCGTTTGACGCCGCATATCATTTCATCCATCCATCGCCAGGCGATGTAAATTGGTCTTTAACAGTGCGCGATTATATCATTGTGCGGGGTCGTGTCAACGTTACCTCGGTCGCGTCGGGTGATCGTCGAGTTTATTGCTTGCCTTGCCGATAGGGCAAATAAGTCTTAATCCATTCCTGGTCATGTTCCCGAATGAAGTTTTCAGCGGTCTCCACCAGATCGCGGTTGCCCATATATAGCGGTACACATTGGTGCAGCAGGTGGGGTTGAATATCCAGAATGCTGCCAATCCCGTCTGAAGCATAGCCACCGGCCTGACTACAAATGTAGGCCAGCGACTGCGCTTCGAACAACAGGCGCATCTTACCGTTGGGGTCGCGCCTGTCACCGGGATAGAGGAAAACGCCGCCACGCAGCAGATTGCGATGGAAATCGGCCACCATGGAACCGGTATAGCGCAGACTTAACGGCTTGCGTTCGGTTTCATCCATGCCCTGCAACCAATTGATATAAGCCCGCACGCCGGGTGTCCAGTGCTTTTCGTTGCCTTGATTCGCACTGTAATACAGCGGCCTGGCCGGGAGACGGATGTTTTCGTGGCTGAGCAAGAACTCGCCAACCGCCGGGTCCAGTGTGAAACCATGCACACCCTGCCCGGTGGTATAGACCATCATCGTGCTGGACCCGTAGATAACATATCCGGCAGCGACCAGTTGGCTGGCTGGTTGCAGCGCATCTTCGAGTGTGCCCCGGTCACTATTGGACACTTTACGATGGATGGCGAAGATCGTGCCGATGGAGACATTGACATCAATGTTTGACGACCCATCCAGTGGATCATACAGCAACATATATTTCCCGGTTTCAAACTCCTCCGGGATCGGGATGAGGTCGTCGTTTTCTTCCGAGGCCATCGCGCACAGCCGCCCGGTATGGTCGTTCATTTTGAAGATAATTTCGTCGGCGAAAACGTCTAATTTTTGCTGGCGTTCCCCATAAACATTCTGGCCTTCGGTCGCGCCCAGAATATCGGCTAAACCGGCGCGATTAGTTTCCCGTGCGATCAATTTGGCGGCTAACGCGATGTCATATAGCAAGCCGGTGAAGGCACCTGTGGCGTGGGGAAACTGCTTTTGCATTTCGAGAATGTGACGATTGATGGTCATGACCGGGTTGACGGACATCAATAAACCCCCTGAGACTGTAGTGGCATTACTACCAATCCTAGTCCAGGGGGCCTAAATGCGCCATTAATTGTGGCAGATTATCTAGAACGCCGGGAGCAACACCTGTTGTCCGCTGACCTCGGTGTAGTAAAACGGAACCCAGCCGACGCCGAAGAGTTCAATATGGATGTCTTTCTTGTAGGGCGTGATGAGGTGATCCTGGGTATCGGCTGCAATCGCCGCCCATTTTTCATTGACCTGCCGGAGTTCCTGCTGGAACCGTTGTTCCAGTTCATCCATTTCCTCGTCAATTTCGCGCAAGATCTGCTGGCTTTCGCGCAATTCTTCTTCAGACTGACGCGTGTAGCGCCGCGCCCGACTGGAACGTGACAGTGTGTAAGTTGTGCGTCCGCGTAACAGGCTGAAGAACGCCTCGCCTTGCGTGAATAACTGCTCACGCTTGCGATCTGCCAATTCTTTGCGTTCCGCCCCCAGCTCACGTTCCTCTTTCACGCGCTTGTCTTCCAACCTGTCCATTTGGGTTTCGAACTTGCTGGTCACTTTATCGATCTCGGCGTCGCGTTGTTCACGCGCGACTTGCGCGGCTTGCGCATGAAATTCGCTGATGTCCACATTGGGATCACCGTAGATTTTCAGCGTCGGGTTAAAGGGGATTTGCAACCGGGCCGTGTTGTAGAGGACATCAACCAGTTCCTTTTTGAGGGCGTTCACCCGTTTGCTATCCGTCAGGCCGGGCGATACATCACCAAAGAGCGCATTCCCGGTTGGACCAGTCTCGACGCTGCGCGTATCAATCGGTTGAATGGCATGTTCCTCCCAGTGAATGAGGCTCTGTTTATCCAGGTTATCAATGCGGTAGGCATAATAGGCGGCTGTGAACAGATTGGCTTTTCGCTCCTGATAACGCACAGCGGCCTGCGCGAGTAAGGTGGGTTGATAGGCCATCGCCAACCCCGGTACCGCAGCGGCAGAGAAACCGGTGCGCTGTTGCCAACTCATAAGCGCTTGCTGACCACTCACTACCGGCGTGATAAAGTATTGCGAAATGCTCGATGGGATCGCCGGTTGCGATACCGTGTAACCCTGCGGGCCACGCGACACTGGCTGAGGTTGTTGCGGTTGCGCAACTTGAATCTGGGCTGCCTGCGCACCAAAAGTAGGTGGGGGTGGTGGCAGCCCACCGCCGCCGCCATTCGTTTGACCGGGCAGGGTTGGCGGCGGTGCCGGAAAACCAGACGCTGGTGGCGATTGCGCACGCTGTCCGTTGGTGGGTTGCTGGACGGCCATGTGTTGCGCCAATTCGCGACGTTGATCGGCCATCAACGTGCCCACTTGCTGCCGGGTTAAGGGGCCGCGTAAATAATTCATGGCCCAGCGGGTGTGAACCAGCAATGGCCCACCCGTATCATGAACGTTGTGCATCAGGAATACACGTGGATCAATGTCGGCGATCAAGCGCGCGGCTTCACGGATGTCCAGGCCATTGTCGGCGGTCGCCAGCGATTCCAGCCCGGCCATCACCCGTTTCTGATCGTTCTGCGATTGCAAACGCCCCACAAACCACGTCCCGGCATTGGTGAGGCCTTTATAATCCAGATCACCGGGATTTTGCGTTGCCAGGATTAAGCCCAGCCCAAAGGCGCGGGCCTGTTTGAGCAAGCGCAAAATCGGTTCTTTGGTCGGCGGATTTTTGGGATGGGGCGGGAAGTACCCGAACATCTCATCGATATAGAGCAGGGCACGCAGGCTGGTTGTGCCGCTGAGGGTGCGCATCCAGCCCAACAAATTTTCCGTCAGCAGCGTGATGATAAATTGCCGTTCCGGTTCGGAGAGGTGGGCGATATAAAAAATGGATACTTTGGGACGGCCATTCGGCTGGTACAGTAAGCTCTGAATATCGAGTGGTTCACCGCGAATCCATGATTGGAACGAGGGGGCGGCCACAATATTGTTGAGGCTCATCGCCAGCTTGTAGCGATTTTTCTCTGACATGTAGTCATCAACGTTAACGACACCCAGTTTATCAAACGGCGGTTGCTGCACTTGCAGAATGATGTCTTCCAACGTCAGGTCAATGCCCCGTTGCCAGGCATATTCGAAGATATTGGCAATCAGTACATGTTCGGGATCTTTAACGGCTTCCGCTGTCATGCCAATGAGCGCCAGCAGCGCCGTCACCGTCCCATTGATACGTTCGCGCAGGGCCTCTTCGTTCCCGACCCAGCCCTCACGCGGCGCACGCAACGACGCCAGAATGCTGATGGGCAGCCCGGCATCGGAACCCGGCGTGTAAATGCTGTATTTAGCGGCCAGCTTGAGCCACTTCAATCGGTCCGGGACAATACCCCACGAGGCCAACCCTTCGCGCCAGTTCTTAGCCGTATCCGCCGCATAGGCTGGTACATCCAGCCCCGCCCGCCGCGCATCATCAACATTTACCCAGGGTTGAAAATCGGTTGGTTGCAGTTCTGGGAATGTCAACATCAGGTTAGTGATGTCGCCTTTGGGGTCAACGATAATCGCCGGAATGTTGTCAAGAATAGCTTCTTCCAGCATGGAAATACACAGACCCGTTTTGCCGCTGCCGGTCATGCCAACTACGACGGCATGGGTTGTCAGGTCGCGTGAGTCGTAATAGACGACTTCATCCGCCAGTCGATGACGATTAGGGTCAAAGCGTTTGCCCAGGTAGAAGGTGGTGGGCGCTTCTATAAATGGCATAAGCCGTACCTCAAAACTCGCTAATTTGTTCTATTATAGCATACACAGACTGCTTCTATTATAGGCCAGGTTGCCCAGATATGCTCTGAAAGAACCAGGATGATTAATTGTCGATGAGTAGTCGTTTTTACCGGATAATCCTGGACTATACTGATTTTAGTGTTGTAATGAGTTTATTGTTATGCAAAGACATTTTGGGAAGTTCGCTTTATTGTTAGCACCGCTCTTTTTATTGGCTTGTTCAGCCCAAACCAACGCCACTGAGTCATCGCTCACCAATCTTCAGAATATTTCAAAGTTGAGGATGCAATTCAACGCCGATGCGGGGCAAGCGCGGATTCTACTCCTGTTGTCGCCGACCTGACCCGTATGTATCGCAGGCGCTCGGCGAGTGCAACAAGAAATTCTAGAGGCGAATCCGGCAGTGGACATAGCAGTCTATGCTGTCTGGCTCCCTATTTTACCTGCCGATGCCGTAACGCGCTGGGATGCCGACATCATGCCTGATTCCCGTGTCAAACATTATTGGGATGGTCAGCGGGTTGTGGGGCGATGGTTAGCCGACAATTTGCAGGCCGACCCACAGGGCATTGTTTTTGATTCTTATTGGGACCGAGCGTTCTTCTTCACGCCGGATGCTGAATGGGCAGAAGCTGGTATTCAGGGTACTATCGCAACCAGTCCGGGTCATGTCGTGATACGATTTTGGGATGAATTCGTTGAAATGATGACCCCCTATTTAGCGGAATCGCAATAATGACTATCCAATTACAATCAACCATTACCTGCCCAGAATGTGGATTTGCTCAGACAGAAACCATGCCGACGGATTTTTGCCAGATCTTTTACCGGTGCGCCAACTGTCAGACGGTGTTACGCCCACAATCCGGTGATTGCTGCGTGTTCTGTTCGTTTGGCAGTGTGAAATGTCCACCGGAGCAGGCTGCAATCAACGACTGATTTGAGATGAATTGTTGCCGGGTTTCTTGTATCACCTACTAACTTAAGAAAGCTTGTCTCGATTAAACTCAATCAGGTGAGAACTGGGCGGTTAATGCCGCGGCCCATTGCTGATTGGCGTGTTGGGTGCGTCCAGCCAGGTGGGGCGTGTGGACCACGTTATCGCGCCCTAAGAGTGGGTCATCCAGGGGCAGTGGCTCAACATCAAAGACATCGGCAGCCAGCAAGATTTCGTCGTTCAATACGCGGCGACGCAGCGCATCGACATCACAGATCTTCGCCCGCGTGACCACGACCACCAGACAACCCGTTGGCAACGCGTCAATTAGTTGGGCCGTAATCAAGCCCTGGGTATCGGCCTTGAGCGGGAGCATCGGCGCGAAGATCTCCGCATAGCGGACCAGATTATCCAGGTGCCACTCGCGGCGCGTGCCACTGCGATGAAAGGACGGGTCCGCCGCGAACGGATCCCAGGTGGCGACGTCTGCGCCCATCATGTGACAAAATGCGGCGTAGCGACTGCCAATATTGCCATTACCGACAATGCGAACCCGTTTGCCCGCGACGGTGCCGTGCGTAAACCGCGTATCATCGCTAAACTGCTGGCCGCGCGTCCCCGGCCCACGATTGTTTGCTTCATGATACTGCTCCCAGATCGTGCTGTCGGTCTGCATTGCCTGATAATTTTGCGGAATCCGGCGCAACGCACACAGGGTCAGGGCCAGCGCGAACTCCGCCACCGACTCGCCCCAGAACCCTTCACTGGTATGTTCAATCAAGCGAACACCACGTTCGGCCAGGTAAGCCTGACAATCTGCATCCCAGGTGGCGATATGTTGGAACGTCGCTTCCTGAAGCGCGGTGAATCGCTGCAAATCAGCGACAGTGACGGCAACCCCCAGACACGCCAGACGCGTCACATGCTCCGGGTTTTTAACCACTGCCGCCAGACTACGATTATCGTTAGCAGCTAACCGGATGAATTCGGTGTTGCCCTGTTCCGACCAGAGCGTGTTCAGATGATCCGCCGCAAACGGCCAGACGCGATCAAAATTTGGATGCACGACGATCAGCTTTACCATGATGCCTCCTTTGGGCTATGAGCCAGTGGCGATAAATGAATGAGACACCATGATACCGCTGTGGACAATCCTCAATCAACTATCGGGGCCGCGAAAAACGTCCAGATGAATTCCGACGCATCTATATCGCGGCTGGTGCGCCCAATGAGCAATGCGGGCAAATATTGTGAACCGCCCGGCCAGGTATGACCGCCATTGATAATCGTCAGCAGTTGCACTGGCTCCCGACAACGGGTGTAAGTGGTTAATTGGGCGCGAGTCTGATCCCGCAGCACTTTGTTGGGCAAATCGGTCGTGACCGCTTCGGAGGCACACTCGTTATGGTCGGCCCAGAAGCGTAACGTGGCAGTCGTCGAACGAATCTCGCCACGCGGCGTACCATCGTCCGCTAGCCGAACCGTACCACCAGCATAGGGCACCAGCGGGTCCAGCGTGCCGTTTATAACCAGCACTTTGAGCGGCTGTTCCGGTTGGCAATCGGGCGCAATATCTTCCGCCAGTGTCGCGGTGACGGGTGCGACGCCGGCGATGCGGTCAGCCAGTTCACATGCGAGACGAAACGACATGAAACCGCCGTTGGAGATGCCGGTGGCATAGACTTGATTCGGGTCAATCGGTTGCGTGGCGATCAAGTGGTCAATCAACGCCGCGATGAACGTAACATCATCCGCCGTGCGCTCGTGATCAAATATCCGTCCATCGTTCCAGGCATTATCGATTCCATCGGGATAGACGACGATAAAGCCTTCCCGATTGGCGATGCGATCAAAGCCAGTAAACCGTTGCATCTGCCGACCATGACCGCCGCCACCATGCAACACGATCAACAATGGCGCGGGTGAATCCAGACGGCGGGGCACATGCAGATGATAGGTGCGCACCACATCGTCAACGATTAATGTAGCGGTTTGGGCGTGGAGCGGTTGGAACGTGAACAGCAGGGTCAAAATGATGATGAGCCAGCGCATGTATGTTCCTCAAGAAAAGGACAGCTTATCCACAATACGCATCCAGACCCAGCAGGTTGTACATCAGCCGGAAATCCCAAATAAAATACTGGCTGACATGTTCGCCATGCCAGCCAGTAATATTCGCTTGATCGGTGTTTCAATCGTCGTTAGTTGAGCGGGCAACCTGCTTCGTTTTCGCTTGCCAGCATATCCTTGGCGGCTTCAAAGTTTCCAGTCGCGTAAGCATCCTGCACGAGGGCGATAATGTCGCCGGTGGTGAAAGCGTAGTTGACTGAACTGGCGGTGTTCAACAGGGCGGCGACTGCATGACGGCCCAGCGCTCTTTCGCCACCACCGCCAGTATCAAGGGCCTCGAGCAAGGTGACGTCACGCGCCACACCGAACACGGCACCGAAGTTGTCAGTAGGCGCATAACCGACCCAGCTATCGAAATGATGAGATTGTTTCCAATAGCCAGGTGTGCAACCTTCACCGCCGGTCGGCGGCGGCGGTGGTGGGGGTGGCGGCGGCGGCGGTGGTGGGGTGGGAAGATCATTGCAGAAAACGTCCCAATCCAGACCTGGCCCGAACGAACCAATGAGGAAACCATCCGCGTCAGTCAATGCTGACTCGATGTCTACATGTATTTCACCAAAACCGAATTCGTTCGGCGGCACATCCGACCACGCCGGATAACCAACAACCACGTCAAAATCGGTCATTGAGTCGAAAGGATATTGTGCGAAGAACTGGCGGCTGCCATCGGGTAGAATAATATCCACGATCGCCCGACCCGCCAGGCGCAGCCCACTGCCCGTCAGGCCTGTCACCGAAATCGTATCTGAGGTGGCGGTACAAGAAGGATAGGTATCAGGCGTGGTCATGGTAACGCCAGCTATCGTATCCGACGCCGCCATTGCCACAAATGGCAAAGACAATACTAAGATAAGGATTAATATCCCTAATTCAAGCTTCCGTTTAAACATTGAGTTTCTCCAATTATTTGGTCAGAACACCACCGGAAAACCAAGCGCTTGGTAATGACCATAATTATAAAACCTTACAGTAACCCAAAACGCCGGCTAATCTGCCTAAAAAGCAACAAAAAATTGGCGGCAAACTGGACCTAATCGCTGACCAAATTGCAACCGACTAACTGCACGCTAGATCATCGGGCGTAGCAGCTTCGGCCCGGTTTCCGCCGACCGTCGGATTGCCTTTTGCTTTGGGGCGCAGACAACCCAACCCTTTCGCCTTCGGCATATTTCGCGCCCACCAAAGCAGAGCGACACGCGGCATTGAAATCATCCACACACCGTATCAAGCACCTAAAGCCAATGCTTTCTGCGAACGCTTTATTGGTAGTGTACGGCGGATCATTTTCTGATCGTGAATAAGCGACACCTATATCGGGTGGTCCGAGAGTATGTTCAGTATTACAATACGTCTCGGCCTCATCAGGCACTAGAGCAAGCGGTACCACGCAACTCCAGGACGCCAGATCCGCAAGGGGCAGTGATAGCATCGCCAATTCTGAATGGCCTACATTATGACCATCGCCGCGTAGAGTGACGGACAAGCAAAGTAGCCAGCACAGCCCTCAGTCGAGAGCGCATTGAGTAGAGCTGTTTTAGTATGTACCTAGTGATTTTCGGACACAAATCGCATTTTAGATATCTTTCCAATATCCTTTCTCAATAAGAATAGGTCCTAATTGATTTTGGAACATGTCAATTGTAAAAGGTCTTGCAGATATTGGATTCATTGTTGCTTGCCTAAATGCATCAATGCAATCTCCAACTGATGTTATGCCAGCATGTCGTAAAACGTTATTTGCCTTCTCAGAGAGACCCAGAACCTCTAAATCAACGTCATAAAGACTCTCACTGTTGCTCATGTAAAGTATCGTCCAAATAATCCAACTGGAGACATTGAGCGAACACGGTCTTCTGCACTAACTACACGTTAGATCATCGGGCGTAGCGGCTTCAGCCCAGCGCCGGTCAAATTCCGCCAGATATTGCGCTGCTAAGTCCGCATCAGTAATCATCACCATGTTCTCGTCGTTGGAGTTGGTGGCATTGCTGGAGAAGTTGAACGAGCCGGTCAAAACCGTGTCATCAATGATAAAGACCTTGTGATGCAGGATGAACGGATTACCATCTTGGCGCACCGGCAACCCGGCACAGAACAGCGATGTCAGTTCGCTAAAGCGCGTCTGGCTGCCCACATTCTCAAAAATACCCTGGACGTTGACGCCATTCGCCGCCCGTTCTAGCAAGGCATCGCGTACTTCATCTAACGTGAATGAAAACGCCATAAACCGAATATTTTCCTGCGCAGCATTGATGTGCGCGATCAGTTCGCTTTCAACTTCATCTTCGGCAGCAAACACGATTTGGACCAGGGTGCCATCCTGGGTGAAGGTCAGGCCATTGCCGGTCGTTGAGCGGGGGCCAAACTCACGCCTCTCGAACATTTCATTGAATTCGGCCTGATAACTGGCGACGGCCCGCCGGGAACGCAACATGATGATGTTGTTGTTATTGCGGTAGGAGCCGTTGCGCGTGTAATTCATGGAACCGGTCCAGACGGTGGTGCTGTCGATGATTGTGAACTTGTTGTGCATCAACGCGCTGCGTTCATCATCCACGACGGGAATGCCAGCATCAATCAGTTGCTGGATGGTGCTATCTTCATCTTCGAGACCATGTTCATCATCGGTGACGACCCGCACGGTTACGCCCCGTGCATGGGCATCCAGAACGGCCTGGGTCAGCACGCGGTTGTTAAATTCGAAGGCCGCCATATCGACCGTTCCCCGAGCATTGTTGATGGCAGTCGCCAGCGCCCAGTCTATACCGTTGACATAGTTCGCTTCATCCCGGCTACCGGTTGGTGCCGTGAAGTAGACCTCCCAAAAATTGGCCCGTGCACCGAAGCCCTGCTGTACGTTAATGGGCACGACCCCACCACTCGCATCCGCCACGCGGGACGGTGGTACGGCAGTCGGGGGAATGCTGGTCGGCGTCGTCGCGGCGGGTAAACAGGAGGCGATCACCGCGATAATCAAGACGATCGCACTGAGAATAAGGCTCAGGCGCGACCGGATGGTTTGATTTGAATGCGTCATGGTGCCCTTTCGTTGGGAGTCATCATTCATTGGTCTCTAGTCTTCAGCTAATAGCAATGCAGCGTGAGCTGGTATCTGATTTGCGAAAAAGCGCTTCAAGTAGAGATGCGCTACTGAGCGTCCGCCACATCGCCGATGTTCACACCCCGCTTACGCCGTAGCCGGGATGCCCCAGACATAAACCGAACCGGTCGCGCCAAACAAGGTTAACAAACGGCCATCAGGTGTCCAATCCACGCCAAAAATCAACGCATCACCGTTATCGAGATCGGCACGATTGATGGTATTGTCGGTGATAGTGGTCATGTTCCACAGTGTCGCTCCCTGATTCAGCACCGAGGTCAGCAACAAGTCACCATCGGGTGAAAAAGCGGCGGACAGTCGCTCCTGGCCCACGCCGGGGAGGCGGGCGACCAACCGGCCTGTGGGGACATCCCAGATTTGCAAATCTTCCACTTGCCCGCCATTCACCAGCAATTGGGTATTGGGTGAGAAGGTCACGACGTTGACCGCATTTTCGCCGGTTGCCAGCAGTTGATGCAAGGTACCATCCACATTCCATAGCCGGATATTTTCGACCGTGCCAACCGCCAGCAATTGGTCATCGGGCGAGAAGGTCAGCGTAATGGGCAGGCGTTCATTATCGAATGAGGCAATTAACTGGCGGTTGCGCCAATCCCAGATGTTGATGGTGGTATTCGTTCCCATCGTCGCGATTAAGTCACCGCTGCCCGAAAATGCCAGACCGCGAATCGGCGCATCATGGGCTTCAAAGGTCACGAGCGATTGACGTTCCAATGGGTCCCACACGCGCAATTCACCATCCTGATTGCCCAATGCCAGCCAGCCATCTTCCGGGTAAAAGGCGACCTGGCCTTCAAAGCCTTCAATGGCCTGGAACGTGTTTTGTTCAATCCCTTGCTCAATTTCGTGAATGGTTACGAGGCCGGTTTGTTCCACTGCGTAGACTTCGACCTTATCAGGTGCGAAAAAGACCCGGTTGGCATCAGGTCGGCGACCAATGCTAAATTGTGTATCACCCGTTATCAGGTCCCAGACGGCAAATCCGCTGGTGTCCAGCCCGGCCAACAGCGTGCCATCGGGTGACAGGGCATGGGCAAAAATTGTCGAGGGCGCGCCGAATTGATTATCCAGCCGCCCCAATAACTGTACATCGGCAACAGTGTCTAAGGTGACCGGTGGCCCGGCATTGACCCATTCAACTGGCGGTGCCGTCGCCACGATGCGCGGCTGATCGAGAATGACAGGGTTGTTATTCGAGTCGCCGGATTGATTGGCACACGCCGCTAATAAGGGCAAGGAAACGAGTAGAATGAGCAGTATGTATACGAGTCGGGTGCAAGGTTGATTCTCACATAACCTCACCCCCCAACCCCCTCGCCACTTTTGGCGAGGGGGAGTCAGCCGAGAGACTGGCGGGGGCGAGGTAAATTGTGTTTTGTTCTTGAACAGATTATGTCCTTTGTTATTTGAGCAAGACCAGCCCTTTGACGACGACACGCTACTGTCCTGATGCATAATCGTACGCTAACGCACTTATTCCAGCGGGCCTTCGACCAGATCAAGGACGCCGGCCAGCACGCCAAACGTTTCGATCTGCCCCAGGCTGCACTCGCCCTCAAAGGGTTCAATCTGCCCGTTGTCGTCGGCATCATTCCCGTTCATCAGAATGTCGGCCAGGCGGGTGACTTCGACGCGATCATCAGCGCTGGCTTCCACGGTTTGCGCCTCCAGGATGGTCGTCAAAACAGTAACCATCTCATCAACCGTGAGCCGGGCGTTTTCCAGGCACACGCGAATGAGTTCAGCCTCAGATTGCAACTGGATACTGGTGCCGGGCGCTGCCAGGCCAGCGTCTAATTGTTCTTCGATCAGATCCATAAAATGGCCGACGCCAAAGCCCTTGCCGGGGTTCTCGCCACGACCATTCTCATTGTAATCTTCTTCGGTGCCGAGCAGGATATTGATGGTATGCTCGGTATGGGTCAGTACGCCCCCTACATTCGATGAACCAGCAGCGAGGTTGGCATGTTGATTGGCGGTTGCGGCCTCGGCAAGCGCACTTTGCACATAACTCTGCCCATCGATTCCATCATCTGCCGCCGCGAGTATAGCCTGTAAGGCATTGGCATATTCAATTGGGTAAGCACCGCTATAGACGGTTTCGCCGGTCGGTGTTTCACTTTCCGGGTCTTCTTCGGGCGTGACGGCAATGGCATTAAATGCGCCGGGCAGCAACTGGCTTTCCGGGTCGGTAAACGTCAGCACGCCATTCCCCAGGCCATCAATCGTCAGGCTGCCCGCGTTCAATAACGCATCGCTATCTGTGTTGACCAGCCAGACCACATACTCGATTCCGGCTTCGGTCAAGGGCAGGCCTTCAACGCGTAAGTTAAACGTGTCGCCGATGCGATTGGCGCTGCTAAATGTCGCCCGACCAAAGGTGGGAACCGCCGTCACAGCGGGAGTGGGGTCTTCAACAATGGCAGTGGGTACCGCTTGCGGGGTGGTGTCACCCTGTTGCCCGACAACAAAAATCACCAGCAGAATGACCGCTACCACTAACAACGCAATGACTGCCAGACCACCCGCCAGTAGCAACGAATTGTTGCCCCCTGGAGAAACGATTGTGGCTGCCGGTTCCGCCACCTGGGTGCGGCCTGCCGCCGTCGGATTTCCGGGCATTTGCAACGTACCCGACTGATCGTGTTGCATAAGCGCGGTGGAAGCAAAGCGCTCGGTATCCGGGCGTACATCATGGCCTTGTATCGCGCGGCTAAAATCTTCGTAGAATTCGGTCGCGCTGTGGTAACGGTCGGCGGGGTTTTTTGCCATCACCCGCAACATCACACTATTCAACGCCTCCGGGACATTCTTCATCACATCCGCAATATCAGGAACCGGGTCGGTGACATGTTTCATCACCAGCTGCAAGGGCGTATCCGCCGTGAACGGTTGGCTGCCGGTCAGCATTTCATAGGTGACGACCCCCAGCGCGTAAATATCGGCTGCCGGGCCAATGGTGCCCCCCTGTGCCTGTTCGGGCGCCATATATGCCGGAGTGCCCACGATGCCGCCGGTCGCTGTAAGTTTCGATTCACCACCGGCCAGTTTGGCGATGCCAAAGTCAGCCAGTAGCGTGTACCCTTCGGCATTGATAAGGATATTATCGGGTTTGATGTCGCGGTGGACGATGCCCTGCCGGTGGGCATAATCCAGGGCTGCCGAGACCTCACGGAGATAGCGATCAACCAGGGCCAGCGGCAGCGCCCCGGCGTCTATGCGATCCGCCAGTGACCCCCCTTCGACATAGGCAATCGCCAGGTAGAGAATATCCCCGTCGGTGCCATAGTCGTAAACCGGCAGGATATGCGGATGCTGCAAACGGGCAATGAGGCGGGCTTCCTGCTCGAAGCGCTGCTTATATTCTTCGCCCTGGCCCGGATGCGGGGGCAGTACCTTAATCGCCACATGGCGGTCGACCCCGGCCTGGTAGCCTTTATAGACGGTCGCCATGCCACCCTTACCGAGCAGTTCGGTAATCTTGTATTTGTTGCCGAGGGTTTGGCCGATAATCGAAGAGGAACTCACAACCGCGATCCTGTTGATTGTTATTAGATTCGAGATAATTAAATTATAGCTGAGGTTTCCCGTTGTGGCGATGTATCTTTGAACATTCGCCGATAACCTTCATGATGTTGTTACCACACGAAGGGCACTGTGCCGGTTTCATCCAATGGATAACCCCACTGCCGGATATACGACATGCCGTCCAGAAAATCGTCGTTCAATTCATCCAGCATGGATTGCAGCCGTTGCTCAAGCTGCTGTTGTACTTCAGCGTAGATGGGATCATCAATCAGGTTGGTCATCTGATAAGGGTCGTTCTCATTATCATAGAGCAACCAGGGGCCATCCAGCGTGCGGATGTAGGTGAAGCGTAAGGTACGCACGCCGCGATATTCACGCCCACCACCACTGCGGGTCCATTCACCGAAGGGGTGGAAACAGGCCAATAATGCCGTGCCGTTAGCTGGGTCAGGACCGCCAGCAAGGGCTGGCGCGAAATTTCGTCCCTCAGCGGTGGTCGGGATGGGCACGTCACACAGGCCTAATAATGTTGGCATAATGTCGTGAGCATTAATCATCGCTTCAACGTCTTTTCCCGGCTGACCGGGCACGCGGACGAGGAACGGGACGCGAATGGACTCGTCCCAGGGGCGTTGTTTGCGCTCGTTTCCCTGTGATCCCAGCATATCGCCATGATCGGACGCAAATACCACAATCGTATGATCCGCCTGGCCGGTCCCATGCAATGTTTGCAGGATGTCGCCCACACTTTTATCAATGGCGCTGCAATGGGCATAGTAGCCCGCCAGCCATTCACGGGCGTCATCAGCCATTTCTGGCGGCACATTGGGACGCAGTTCAATGTTTTCGGGCTGATACATGGCGCGGTATTTGGCAGGCGCCGTCTCATAAGGATTGTGCGGTGGTCCCCAGGAGAGCACGAGTAAATAAGGATTGTCTTGATTGTGTTGGCGGATATAAGTTTGTGCATCTGCCGTCTGGGCAAATACGTCATAGCCATCCCAGTGGTGTTTCGTGTCGGAATCGCCCGCATAGTAAGCTGAATTGTTGTAGTCATGCGTGCATTCCAGTGCCTTGAAGTATTCAAAGCCCAGGCGACGTTCCGGCGGAATGTAATTTGAGCGTCCCTGCCCATCGACGTGCCATTTGCCAATGTAAGCCGTGTCATAGCCGCCTTGCTTGAAAGCCGTGCCCAGCCCGACCGCATCGCTGCCAATGCCGACATCATTCACGATGATGCCGTGTGTCAGCGGGTATTGCCCGGTCAGGAAGCTGCCGCGCCAGGGACAACACACCGGCCATCCGGCGATGGCATGCGTGAAATTGGCGCTCTCCGCTGCCAGTTTATCAATGTTCGGGGTTTTGACCTGGGCATTGCCCGCATAGCCTAATGCTTGCAAGCGCCACTGGTCTGTGAGCAGGACCACAACATTCGGTTTCATGATTTCTCCGGATATTCAGATAAGAAGTTGATGTTACACAGATTCACTCGAGTTTGTACCCAAACAGTGGGTTTAAACCTACTGCCTACAAGCACAAGGTACGTAAGGTCAGTAAGAAGGATTTACTCAGACTATACCGTAAAGGTAGTTTGGACACACAGCCAACCGCCTTTAAATAGGTTGGTCAAGCCAATCCGCGATGAATGAGTTCGCAGCCAGCTTGATCCGCGACGTTGCATTCGTGTGACCGAATAACTGGCGTTTGCCCCACGCTTGCTCCACGCTGCCTGTGCTAATGCTCAAAGCGCGTTACCATCCCTCCCAAATTATGGAAGTTAGCCGCAGATGACGAGCTGACCATGACCTTTTTCCCAATCAAAAACAGCTTGTTGGCGACATACATTGAATATGTTGCCAAACGATACCCAAACTTTTTGCTAATGAAGCTGTAATCCGATAGGTTGGTCAAGTGCTAAGTTCAACGAGTACAATAGGTCCCGCTGAGGTTGTGCTGAACGAGGTGGCTATGTCCAAAATCTTCATCAGCTACTCCAGCCTCGATTCCCAACAGGCCGGTGAATTCTATAGCGCATTGCGACGACAGGCGCACGAGGTTTGGATGGACCGCGCCGAACTCAAGGGTGGGCAGGAGTGGCTGCAAGTCATCCAGGAGCAAATCCGCTGGGCCGATACGATGGTGGTAATCTGGAGCGCCAACGCGCTGGCCTCGACCTGGGTTCAAACCGAATTGCAGTTTGCGCATGCGCTGGGCAAAAAGATTATCCCGGTTGGCATTGATGATACGTCATCACTGGAACACATTATCGTCAACGCCCTGCAGATGATTGACGCCCGTCAGCACGATATTCAACAGGTCATCGAAGAAATTCAGACCGCCATTGAATCAGATCATCAGCCGGGTTCAAACTATCATCAAGTGCCCCTGCCAACACCGACGAAATCCGGTCGTTTCCCGATGCGCTGGATTGTGATGGGCGGGGTAGCACTGCTGGCATTGACTTTAGTGCTGTCGGGTCCGCTCACCGACTTGCTGAACGCGACGCCGACGATTTTGCAGCCGACAGCCACAATCAGTGTCAGCCCATCCAGTGTTCCGACGGTGATTGTCACGCCGGTTGACCACGATGCGCCCGCCACCGTCGCTTTGCTGAATACCTGGCGCAACAATCAGGGTTTACCGCCGCTGCTGGCGAATGACCAATTGCAGCAAGTGGCAGTGAGCCATCTTTCTTACCTGCGATCATTGCCATTGTCCGAACTTGAGCAAACAAACATCTTCCGCACCGCTGATGGTCAGGATGTGCAGTTTATGGCGCAAACAGCGGGTTACAGCGGCGCGGTCAATATGGTGGTGGCTGTGACCCAGGCGACCGTAACCCTGGCTGATGTGCTGGCGGATCTTGAAGACGTTGACCAGTTTAGCGAGGTGGGTTTTGCTGAACGGCGCTCATTCTCGACGGGCAATCAGTATTTCGTGCTGATTTTGGGTGCGCCGATGTAGTGCGGTATAATCCCCGGTTAGATCAGTCACATTGCCGGGGGATGTATGGTGACCAAAGTGCTGCGCTGGGGGATGATATTGGCTTTGATTGCCAGTAGCTTGTCTGTAATCGCGGCGCAGGACGATCAGTCAGCCCTCGGTACGGCGGAAACCGCGATTCTCCAGTTGATTAACGCCCGACGCTTACCTGAAAATCTGGTACATCTCGTCCCCAATGCGACGCTCAACGACGTGGCGCGGGCTTTTGTCGACGATCTCTCGGCTCGTCCAATCGATAGTCTGGGTGAAGTGTTCCTGACAAGTGATGGGCGCAATATTGATGATCTGTTGACAGAAGTCAATTTTACACCTTATCTCAATGGTTACTTCGTCGATTTTATCCCGATCATTGTGCGCGATTTTGGTCCGAATGAGATTGTCGAGTTCTGGATAAATGACTTTCGCTCCCCCGATTCGCAACTGCGCACGCGTCGTAATGTGCGGTTTAACGAACCTGGCCTGCCGATCTTCAGTCCACTATATCGAGAAATTGGCATTGCCTATGAATTCAACGAGGCCACTGAACGTCACTTTTATGTCATCGTTTTTGCGGCAGAACCCAATGTGCTGCCTGTGATCGTCGCCGAGCGCGGTCAGGTCGCCAGGATTGCCGATGTGGTTGAGGAGCAGGAAGTCATCCTTTACATCCATGATGAACGCATCAACCGCTTTGGTGCAGGAGAAACGGTCATTGGTGCGATTGAGCGGATGTTCATCTCCGAAATGGGCGGCGAACTGGATTGCAATGACCCGGATAACCCCGAATGGCTGCCCTACGAAATCGAATTTTTATGGATGCTCACTTCAGGGTCTGGCACCAAAACTATCAATGTGCAATTGTGCGATGATTTTGGGCGCAGTGTCATTTCAACCACTCAAGTTGAATTTATTGATCCATCTACGCTGCCCGATATTGCGGGTGCGGTCCGGGCCACCCAGACGGCAGCCGCGGCGGCCACCAACTTCGCACCTTTCCTGCCGACGGTTGAGCAGGCCCTGACAGCTACCGCCGAAGCACCTCGCTAAATTTGGAGATTATTTCATGACAGACTTTGCTGAAGCTGCCAGCGCGATTCGGGTATCATTGGCTGACGATCCCCACCGCCCGCAGTATCACTTTCTACCCCCTTCGAATTGGATGAACGACCCCAACGGTGTCATTCAGTGGGGCGACAAGTTCCATCTGTTCTATCAGCACAACCCGAATCGGGCGATCTGGGGCGATATGCACTGGGGCCATGCCGTTAGCACTGACCTGGTTCACTGGGAAGATTGGCCGATTGCACTGGCCCCGACCCCCGGTGGCCCGGATGAAAGCGGGTGTTACTCTGGCTGTGCAGTGGATGATAACGGGGTACCCACCATCATGTACACGGGCACAAGGGGCACTGATAATGAGGTACAAACGCAATGTCTTGCCACCAGCCATGACGGGCTACGTACCTGGGAGAAATATACCCATAATCCAGTGATCGCCGCGTCGCCGCGCAACGATCGTGATTTCCGCGATCCGTTTGTCTGGCAGCAGGGCGATAGCTGGTACTGCGTCATTGGCTCGACGATGCCGCCGGCTCGCGGGGCCGCGCTACTCTATAAATCAGCCGATCTGATTCACTGGGACTATCTGCACCCACTATTGGTCGGTAATACTGAACAGCACGGCTCGGTCTGGGAATGCCCCAATTTTTTCCGCCTGGGCGACCAGTATATCTTGCTGGTTTCGGTTATCAGGCACGCTGGTGTCTATTATTTCAGCGGCGATTATGTCAATCAGCATTTTATCCCCCGCACCGAAGGCTGGTTTCATCCCAACGGCATTTGCTTTGCGCCCCTGACGATGCTCGATAGCAATGGGCGGCGGTTATTGTGGGGCTGGTTGCGCGAGGAACGCAGCATTGAAGCGCAAGATGCCGCCGGTTGGGCCGGGGTGCAATCGCTACCAATGGTGTTAACGGGCGTTCGCCAGGGAAAAATTAATGTGCAGCCCGCGCCCGAATTACAGGTGCTGCGCCAACCTGAGCCGCTCAAAGTCGATTCGGTCACGTTTAGCGGCAACCACCGGCTGGATGTCACCGGTGATATGCTGGAAATTGACGCCCGATTTTCCGCCGCTGATGGCGTTGGCTTAACCGTGCGGCTAGCACCCGATGGATCCGAGGCGACTCATATCTATTATGAGATGGGCAAACTGGTGATTGATCGGCGCGAGGCGTGTGCCAACAACGTTGATGCGGTGGTTTGTGACCTGAGTACAACTGAACTGTTGCTCAGTCCGTTCGAACCGTTACATCTGCGGGTATTTGTGGATCATTCGGTATTAGAGGTTTACGCCAATGGTCGCGCTTACATGGCAAGCCGCATTTATCCGTCGCGGACCGACAGCCTGGGGGTCGCGCTCCATTCACGTGCCGAAGCCCATCTACAGGCCCTCACCGTCTGGCAGATGCGGTCAATCTGGTAGATTTACCGCTATAGCAGTTGCATCTCGCTCAGGACATCAATCGCAATCTGGTGTGGTTCATCAATGTGATCGCAATTGCACATGACGGCTGCTGTGAGGTCGGTCTGTGGAAAATGCATATAGGCCGTTGCAAAGCCGGGGATACCGCCATTGTGTCCCATAAACTGTCCCTGCGGATGATCTACCATGAACCAGCCTAATCCCAGCGTAAAATGAAATTCCCGTTCATTACCTGCTTGCGATGGGTGCGGTGTCCACCAGAGTTGTCGGTATTTCGCTTGCAAACACCGGTCATCGGCCAGCGATGCCTGCCACGTTAACAAATCTTGCACAGTCGAGAGCAAGATGCCGGCGCTAAAGGTGTTGCTGGTGTCATAAAATGGCTTGTTACGAAATTTGCCAGCATGATAAGCATATCCTTGAGCGCGATGTGGGATGATTTTTTCATAATCGTTACCCTGTGTCTGCAACATAGCCAGTGGATCAAAGATTTCATCCTGTAGATAATCTGCATAAGCTTGTTCACTAACGGCCTCGATCACCATCCCCAACAAGTAGAAACCCGTGTTGTCATAGCTATACCGAGTGCCAGGATCGAAATCCAGCGGGCGGTTGCGTGCCAGATCAAGCACTTCAGCGTGCGATTTCTGGTGGCGGTGTTTTTCCCAGTAGTTTTCAACGCCGGTGTAATTCGGTATGCCGGATTGATGAGTCAGACAGTGGCGGATTGTGATGGCATCCCAGCTAGCGGGTAAGTCAGTCAGGTAGTGCGCGATGGCGTTATCCAGATTGACTTTTCCTTGCTGCACCAGCCGCAAGACCGCTTGTGCTGTAAATAATTTGGTGACAGAAGCAATTTCGAAAACAGTATTGGCAGTGACGGGAATGTGATGTTCAAGATTGGCATAGCCATAGTAACCTTCATAGTGGCGATTCGTGCCCTGTTGAATAGCGATTGCCAGGCCGGGGATGTGCTGCGCCTTCATGAGCGCCTCAATGAAATTATCGAGCATTGAGGAAGAATCCGGCATCAACTAAAAGAAAGTAGTATCGCCGGGATAATCAGCCCGACGAGGCCGCCCGCCAGCACCTGCGCCAGCGTATGCCGCTGCAATTTTAATCGCGCCGCGCCCACCAGGACCACCAGGGGCACCACCAGCAATGCCCATAATGGACCAAAAAAGGCAAAGGTCGCCACTGCCGCGCCCGTGATGCTGACCGCATGGATGCTGATTTGCCAGACCAGCGTGATGGCGGCCATCACCGCAAGTTGCACAAAGCTGAACAACGCAAACAGCGGCACAATCGGCGGTGCGCCCAGCAACCGCAAAACCCACCAGGCCAGCGCGGTACAGGCCAACGAGAAGGCAAAGGGACGCAGGCGTTGCTGCCGGACCCGCATATGAACATCAGTAATTTCGCCGCGTTTGACCATCCACACGATATATACGACCGGCAAGATGCACACCAGCAGCATATAGACTAATGCCCAGATGACCGCCTGCTGGTCGCTCCTGGCATCCCGAAACGCAATCGGAAAGGCCATCAAAGCCCATACCATGGGCGGACTTAAGAGATCTGAGACCAGGCGTGCCCAGGAGAGATTCTTACGATAGGACAACCAGCGTGCTCCTTGTTTGCGTCAGGCTGACACCCTATCTTAATCTTACCTGGCAAAATTGTCACGCTTCCTTGCGTTAAGATGTCGTTACGCGTCAGTGGGATTTAACATACTCAAAATTATTACTTAATTCAGCCTTAACGACTTCAACATCTGACTCCGCGAAAACTGAAATGTAAATACTTTCTAGCGTTGGTGGGAACTCGGAAGAATCAACAAAAGAACGAATAGCCTCAGCCATTGGTCCTATAGTCTCGCTTACCGGGCGGCCTCCTTGACCCGTGCCAATTAGCGGGAAAATAATACTCTTTATGCCTTCGTAGCTATCTTCATATTTCATTTGTTCGTCTCTTTGTGCGGTCCCCTCTGGCGAAATAACGCCTTTCTGCGTGTTTACCTCCCCAATTTTCTTGAGACAGTTTCTAACACACGTTCTGATATTATAGTCTTGCGTTAGTGATTTTAGACCATCTTCCTGCGCTAATACTGATGCAACATGAAAAATAAATTTAGCGCCATTGATCTGGCTTAAGTCACTTTGCGGATGTCCAGCACTGGTAACGATGACAGATGTGGGTCCGACCGGGCGACTGCGTGAGCTTAAGTATAGATTGAGTTCGTCCTGAACAGTATCTTCAATGAAGCGCTGGTCGTCATCCTTAAGTGCCCCGTGAATTCTAAGTATTGCAGAAACCGTGCGACTCTCAAAGTGACGTGACATTTGCATAAAGTCATTTTCAGAATTCACAATGACATCAATGTTTTCCGTATTGGCTAAATCGCCGGTTGCGATATGTATGTTGCAGCTTTCTCGACTTGTATGAAAGGTAAATGCTCGCTGTTTATCATCAGCTTTTTGAGATACACGTTTCGACTTCAACGTCGCAAACCATTTGTTTTGTTTGGCGCGTGTTTCATTCTTTAAGTTTCTGATACTTTCGTAAATTTTCCCTAATTCTTTTTCATCACGACTCAAATACGGTTCTATTTGAATGGGTTGGAATTCCATCGCTTTCAATTCACGTAAAGCCTCAACTTCGGGAACATGTCTTACGGGTAGAATAGCAACGAGGTTAGCTCGTGCAATTTCGACCTCACGCCTGACCCAAACTGATTCTGAAGTCTTGGACCCAACGACAAGGACCAACACATCACTTTCACGGATTCGTTCGTAGATGATCTCATCCCATGACGTTCCCCCAAGCAATAAATTATCTTGCCAGACATGGAATTGCGCTTCCAGATGCTCTTTTAGTGGGAATGTGAAGTCCTTACTACTGTTCGCATGGTAACTGATAAAAACATATGTGTCTTTTTTAGACATCAGTGACTCTTTCCACATGCGCGGATGAGATTTGGCAACAGTCGAACTTCTGACTTAAGAACAATACGCTCATCTGTTAGAATACTAGCTTTGGCATTCATTTGCAATCAATAATGACCCACAGACGCCGCGTCAACATCCTCAAGCATTTTGTGTCGCAACAGCAAACGTTCTTCACGATTGAAGAAGCGCATATTCAGCACGAATTGCAAAACGGAAATATAAGCGCGCCAATCATCCGTTATAACCTCCAACGGCCTGATGGGTGGGGCGGCGCTGGTGCATGAGACGGAGCGGGATGAAGTGTTACTGGTGGAGCAGTTCCGTTTTTCAACCTATCAACGGGGGGACGGGTTGGTTGCTGGAAGTTCCGGCAGGGGTGGTCGAAGCCGGCGAAGAAGTTGATCTGGCGGGAGCACTGCGCCGCGAACTCCGGGAAGAAATTGGCTATTTGGTTCGTGATGTGCAGCCGATCTATACGTTCTATTTTGAGTCCGGGCATATCGTCGGAACGGACCATCCTCTTTTATGCCCCGGTTACGGCTGCCGATCAAGTCGCCGCTGGGGGCGGCCTAAGCGAAGAAGGTGAGGATATTGCAGTGGTCAGGCTACCGGTCGCTGTGGCTTTCGCGCGATTGGATGCGGGTGAGATCGAAGATGCCCGCACCATCATCGCGTTGGAATGGCTACGTCGCCACAAATATTAGCCCAGGACAACGGCCAGTGCCTGTTGCAGGGCTTCCACATCGGCAAACGAATAGCCGCAAATATGGATGGCTTTGAGGTTCAGGTCAGCGGCATCGCTGTTGTTCGCTAGATAATCGAACAATGTCTCGAACATCACTTGCGCGACAGCCCCGAATTCACTTTCACGGCTACCCCGTCCGGTCGCCATGACTGGAAAAATGATACTTTTGATGGGCTGGTAGTCGTCGGTTTCGGCAACATCCAGATCATACTGAGCGGTGCCCGCCGGTGAGATAATCCCCTGTGCCAGATCAACCTCACGCACGGTATCCAGGCAATTTACCATTGCCGCTGCGATGCCATCGTTGTCCAGTGGTGTAATAGCATTCTGGCGACCTGTGTGCGAAACATGCACTGTCGATACATGGAAGATATAGCGGGCACCGCGTCGCACCAGGCTGCTTTTGGGATGTCCGGCCCGGGTCGGCACGACATAACCCAGGCCCACCGGAATCTGAAACTCATCGGACGAAATCTGGTCGTAGAGCGCCTGCTGCACACTATCTTCGCGAATCAAACCACTGCGGGTGATATAAGAGCCATAGGTGCGCAGCTTCGATGACAGCGTGTTGGTCTCAAAGATGCGGGCCATCTGCATGTAGTTGTTCTCGGTGTTGACCAGCACATCAATGTCGCGCATCAGCGTCATGTCGCCGGCGGCGATATGCAATTTGCAATCGACATAACGCGTGCGCAACGTATGCGTGGCATATGTTTTAGTCGTGGGTTTGTGTGCTTGCTTGAACAGAGCGGCGGTTTCACCCTCGCGTAATGCCGCCAGCCATTCCTCTTGACGTTCACGGGTTTTAGTGGCATTCGCTTCAATGCCTTCAAACAGTTTGCGCTCTTCCGTCGCTGACCCGGTCTGGAACGTTAGATATTGACGGCGGGGTAGATCAAATTTCTCTAACACGGGTTTGATCTCAGTGCTGCTACCGGCGATGTGAACTGGCAGTATAAAGACCTGTGCGCCGCGGGCGACATCCACTTCACGCCGTACCCAGTCCGACGCAGCGGTTTCGGGAGCCAGCAGCAACAACACAATATCACTCTGGGCAATCGCCTCATAAATCTGCGTATTCCAGTCTTCGCCGGGTACGAGTTTGGAGGTATCCATCCAGACGTAATACTCCTCATCCTCCGTAAGGCGGCGAATGACATTGGCAGTCAGAGTCAGGCTGTTATCAGTGCCAGTCTTATAGCTGATGAACAGGCGTGGTTTTGGCACAATGACCCCTCTACAATATGACAAGCATCATCCGTAGATGATACGGCGTAAATTGAAATAATGCAGCAGGAGCTAATGCCATGATGTTACATGGTCACATATTACAGAATCAGCGCTGGCGCAAAGGGCGCATTCCATTGAGCGTGACGATGAGCGACATGCCGACATCCGCAAACACGGCGGCCCATAGCGAGACCCCACCAAATACGGCCAGCAGGAGGAAACCCGCTTTCAACCCCAGGCTAAGCAGGACATTCTGTCGGATGAGGCGGCGGGCAAATCGAGCCAATTTAATGGCATACGGCAATTGGCTCAGGTCATCGGCCAGCAGCGCAATATCGGCGGTTTCAAGGGCCTGGGCACTACCTGCACCGCCCATCGCGATGCCCACCGTTGCGGTTGCTAGCGCCGGGGTGTCATTGATGCCGTCGCCGACCATCGCCACCGGTCCATAGTGCTGCAACAGGTCTTCCACTGCTGTAACTTTATCTTCCGGCAGCAGGTTGGCCCGCACATCCTGCACGCCCACTTGCTGACCGATGGTCTGTGCTGCTTGATTGTTATCACCCGTCAGCATGACAGTGGTGAGGTCGAGTGCATTCAGATCGTGAATGACAGTGGCACTATCGGAGCGGGGTTCGTCAGCCACCGCGATATAACCGCGCACCCGGTCACCATCGCAGAGCAGCATGGCGGTTTGCCCCTGGGCTTCGGCAGCATCAATCCAGTCACACACCATTTGGGAGTGGGGATGTTCGGCATCAAACAGGCGGTGACTGCCCACCGTTACCAGTCGGTCATCAATTCTGCCCTGCACCCCTTGGCCTGCCAGCGCCGTAACATCCGTTGCCGCATAGGTATCGAGTACCTGATGCTCAGCCGCCGCGGTGACCACAGCCTGGGCGAGTGGATGGGTGCTGCGTTTTTCAACGGCTGCCGCCAGTGCCAGAACATCATCACAGGTGGTACACGGTTCACCGGTGGCACAATCAACCGAGCGCAAGGTGGTCACAGTGGGCTTTCCCGTTGTGAGCGTGCCAGTTTTATCAAAAGCCAGTGCCCGCACCCGGCCCAATGACTCCAGATGTGCACCACCCTTAATCAGGACACCACGGCGGGCGGCGGCGGTAATGGACGAAATAATGGTGACCGGCGTGCTAATCACCAGCGCACAGGGACAGGCAATGACCAGCATGGACAGGGCGCGATAAAACCAGCCATGACCGGCGGCAGTATCGAAAAACGGCGCATTGAATATGAGAGGTGGTACCGTTGCTACCAGCAGAGCCAGCACGACCACTGCCGGTGTGTAGTAATGGGCAAAGCGGTCGATCAGGCGCTGGCTGGGGGCACGTTGCGCCTGTGCTGCTTCTACCAGCGTGATAATGCGACTGAGTGTGTTGTCTTCGACGAGATGGGTGACTTCAATTTCGAGCGTGCCCTCTCCATTAATGCTCCCCGCATAAACTGTCTCGCCAGTCGTTTTGTGAACTGGCAGACTCTCGCCGGTGATTGGGGCTTGATTGACGCCACTGTTGCCTGACCGCACAACGCCATCCATCGGAATTCGTTCGCCCGGTTTGACCAGCACCACATCGCCAACGACCAGATCAGCGACGGGTACCGGTTGGTCGAACCCACTCGGAGTGCCATGTTGGGCGTGAGATCGAGCAAACTGCGCAGGCTATCTCGCGCCCGATCCGCCGTATAGCCTTCGAGCGCTTCGCCAATCGTGAACAGGAAAATGACCGTCGCGCTTTCCAGATATTCGCCGATGATGACCGCACCCAGCGCCGCAATCGTCATCAACAGATTGATATTAAATTCCCGGTTGATCAGCAATGTATTCAGTCCACTGCGGGCAATGGGTAGCAACACGATGACCATGAAGATCGTGTATAACACGCCAGTGACCGGCTCGGCCACCGCAAATAGCAGGCTGGCGACCAGCGTGAACAGTATGCCCACTCCACCTACCAGAGCCAGACGGGTTTCCGGGCGCTTGACCAGATAATCCCAGAAGCCCAGCACGCCACCGCGCTTGCTGTCTGGTTCGGCAGCATTGTCGGGGGCATCCAGTGTTTTACCCAGCGCTTCAACTCGCTCCTTAAGCGTTTCATAATCGACATCGCCGTCCAGGATCATCTGGCTGTTGCTAAAATTGACCTGTACGGTTTTGACGCCGGCCAGTTTGCTGACTCCGGTTTCCACCTCGCGGGCGCAATTCGCGCAATCCATGTTGCCAATTGTGAAGGTCTGCTGCGTCATGAGCAATCCTGTTGATACATCGTCTCAAATATATGAGCGACCAGACATATATCCTGAATCATACCTCTAATTCAGGTCGTTCGTCAATGACCAGCGCATTAAATTTGCGTTATATCAAAAGAAAATGATCCGGCTAGTCAACAAGGCGAACAGTCGGGCTAATAGGCGGGCAAATCCAGCAAAAGCTGGCGAAAGGCCCGGTGTTTTTCGCGCTGTTCCGGGCTGGCCGCCCGCAGATAGTAAATCATCCCCGGCCCGATGCGTAGCAGACAGCCAAAGCCGAGAATAAATTTCAGCGCAGTGGCTGATAATCGACCATAATTTTTGCGAAAATATTTGACTTTACTGCGGTACAGTTGCAGGAACATCTCAACGCGAATCTGGTCGCTGGTGCCGCCCCACAGATGGACGGTTTGCACTGCTGGATTATAGAGAATCTGCCAGCCCTGTTGCTGAAAACGGTAGCACCAGTCAATTTCTTCGGAGTACATGAAATAGCTGGCATCCATCATGCCAACCTGCTCAACCGCTTCACGGCGGACCAGCATAAAAGCGCCCATCAAGGCGTCAACAGATCGGACATCATTGAAGTCCCAGTACGTCATCGCCTGTTTGCCGAACTCACGATTTTTCGGGAAGAAGCGGTTCAATTGCAGGGCGTTATACAGTTCAGTTTTCAGCGTGGGATAGGCATAAGCCGATGGTTGGAGGCGGCGATCTTCATACAACAATTTGCAGGCGGACATCCCGGCTTCAGGGTGATCGTCCATGAACTGAATCATGGTGTCAATCGTATCGGCTTCAACAAACGCATCGCTGTTCAGTAACAAGAAATAACGACCCTGAGCCTGGGCCATTCCCTGATTATTGGCTCCTGCAAAACCGACATTTTCATCGTTCTCAATCAGTTGCACATCGAGGAAATCGGCTTTAATCATGCCCTGACTACCATCGGTTGAGCGGTTATCAACGACGATGATTTCATAAGTAGCAGCTTTCACGGTTGTTTGGACATGTTCCAGGCATTTGCGCAGCAGAGCCTGTGTGTTCCAGTTGACAATGATGATGGATAAATCCAGCATGTGGGTGACATCTCCAGGCACTAATCCCGACGTTTTGTTTATAGACGGGCGGCCTTGCCACCGGCTAAAACATGGCTTTGTCGTGTTTTTCGCCAGCTTATTGCATTCCCAGCCCAAATTATGATAATCTAACTATAATTTAACCTGAAATAAACGTTCTAAATGATGGATAGATACTTTAGGGTGGCATACAAACCTTAGTCCCAGTGCGCGGCTGGCGACCCTGGCCTAGAATGATGGTAAGTGTAGAAGGATTTTTTATGATGCTGGATACTACCGAATTGATGACCAAAGGTTTTCGACCTTATCGTAAAACCACCCTGACGTTTGCCCGCCAGATGAATACCAGTTTTGGTGTAAAACTTGAAAATGGCGACAAAATTTATGGCAAACCCGGCGATTATGCCTGTGTCAGCCCGGATGATGAGGGCCGATGGATCGTCGACCAGCAGGTATTCGAAGCGACTTACACGCTAAAGCCAGTGACCCCTACTACGTTCCGGAGCGGCACGGTTCATCAACGTTTACACCGCCAGGGGTTCAGTCCCTACCGCAAGCATCAAATCACCTGGGCGAAAAAAATCTCTAAAGCGCGGATCGTGCGGACGATCGAAGGCCCGGTCCATGCCCAGCCGGGAGATTATTTATGTGTCGGGCCAACGGGCGATCAATGGCCGCAACCGGCGGCCCGCTTTGAGGCACACTATGAGCCAGTTCTGGCGAACTCGGCGGGTTAACGATGATTGCGGATGGTCGAGGTCGCAATCTCCATAAAGCCGCCCAAATTATCAACGGCGTGAATGGAAAAGCGTCCAACCGTGCGCACCTTACCCTTCACTTTTGCTTTAACAATAAGCTGTTGATTTTTTACCCCGACGTTTAAGACTTTCCAGGGCAGTTCTTCCCGGCCAATTTGCAGACCGCCCGGCCAGATCGTCAGGCGTCGGTGAAGCTTGACTGGCTTCTCTTCGCGCAACCGCCGTCCGATGTGCATCCCGGTCGCCTCGGCAACCACTGGACGAATAGCCCGGGCGATTTTTTGCAGATCACCGTGCGCGGGTTTGAGCCGGAAAACCTGCTTATCGTTCATCGTTAGTTTATGGGAACCCCATTGCAACAACGGGCGTCCGAACAAATAACGAGTGCGTCCGCCTTCACGGAAGGTTTGCACTTTGCCCCAGCTATACCGATGTTCTTGACCTTTGCGCGTCCAGGAAAAACCCTTATTGAAAAATTTGATGGTCTCATTGGGATGGCTGCGCCAGCGGAAATAATTGACGATCACCCGGATACTCATCACCAGAATGAGAACCCCGGCAACCAACCGACCGATATCCAATGTCGGGCCATCAACTAACTCACGGGCGCGTCCTTGGTCCAGCGCGACCCAGGCCAGTGCCGCCGCCACCAATATATATAAGGAAAAGCGCAGGCGACGTCCATAGCGACCCTGCTCAACATCAATTTTCAGCAGTAATTTGGGCTGTTGCAGCGCCCGTCCAACCGAAGTTGCCATAATTTACCTGTGCCTTGTATGACGAACACGAGGAATAATTAAGCAATCATAACAAATTGTGCGGCATAAACAAAAAATATCTGCCCGGCTTCTAAACACCAGCCTGCAACGATTCGAGATGCATCAGCGGTGCGATCTTTTCCTGGGCAGTGCCCGGCTCCAAAATCACGCCGCCCCGGTCAGCATCCATAAAATTGTAAAAGGCTCTAACGCCCTCAGCGAATTGATCCTTGATCTGTTGCTCGATCGCCGCTGGTTGTGCCGCGTGGGTCAGGACGATGAAGTGATTTTCAACTACACCCACGAAATCCCGCGCGGTGCCTTCGGTGCTCACGATTTCTTGAATACAGCGCCCCGCAAAACCGAAGGCTTCATCGGCAGCAATGAACCCATAAACATCGCGGTAAGCGGCGTAGCCATTGATGCCGAGCCGCAGTTCAGCACATTGGACGTTGTGGGCTGCCCGCTGGGCCAGTTCGTCCTCCACCATTGACCCGGTGGGCAAGCCGGTTCGCCCCTCGTGCAAGCTGGTCCGCGTAGCCCGGCGGATGGATCCACCGACGCGCAAGCGTAATTCATCCACATCAAATGGCTTGGTAATGTAGTCGTCAGCGCCCAGTTCCAACCCTTTCACCAGATCGGCCCGGTCATCACGCTGGGTCAGAAAAATGATCGGTATATATTTGGTGAGTGACTGCTTTCGCAGGTTTAAGCAGACTTCATAGCCATCCATGTGGGGCAGCATGACATCGAGTAAGATGATATTGGGAAAATGGGTGCGGGCCATTTCGATGCCGACGGGACCGTCTTCGGCATGGAATATCTCGTAGTCGTGGGACTTGAAGTACATCAGCAGCATTTCGGCTACATCAAAATCATCTTCGATCACCAGAATGCGTTTGTCTGACATGAATCATTCCTCACCCAGAACCGCACTGACCTGAAACTGCTGATCCTGGGCAACCGGAGCATTCGCCACGACCGTATCAGGATCAAGCGGATCGGTGGGTACATCAGGCCGCAGTACATTTTTGAGTGGCAAAACTGACGCGGTAGGTTCTATATGGCTGGTATCAAGTTCCTGTAGCCGCTGGAAATAGTTGAAGACCTCGGAAAGCTGGCTGGCATAACGGGTGATTTCGGCTTCAGATAATTCCAGTTTTGCCAGTTCAGCAATATCGCGCACTTCCTGAGTTGTCAGTTCCACAGCATTCCCTCAGCTATTTGGTTCCACAAGAAACAAACATGGATCAATTATAGCATCAGACTTCCAACAAAAAACAAACCATACGACTTCGTTACACATTTTAGGCGCCAAATCGGCCAATTATTGACAAAAATCGTGCGTTTAGAATGTTAAGTTTCTACTATAATGAGGATGCATCAGGTCCAGCCTGGCCCAACACCCAATGCACATGGAGCCACCATGACAACCAAGAAGCTCACCCCTCAGCTCAACACGATCATCGCTGCCAAGCGTTATTATCTGGCCCAGCGGAAAACCAAAACCCCGTTGGAAGCGGTGCGGGCGCTGGCGAGTATGCAGAAACGGCCAAGCCCCATCCTCTCAACGGTGGCAGCCGATGATGAACCAGTCGTGATTATTGGGCAGGTGAAGCACAACCTCGCGGTGAATGGCAATGTCGTCTACGATCCGGTAGGCACAGCGCTGCGTTATATTCATAAAGGGGTGGATGCAGTGGCATTGTTCACGGACCAGATTATCTATGAGGATGGTCTGGATGACTTGATGTTTGTCGCCAGCGCGATCGAAAAGCCCGTGATCTGCCAGGATTATGTATTGGACGAGTATGAGATTATCGAAGCGCGGGCGGCAGGTTCATCGGCGTTGCTATTATCGGCGGCGATTCTGGATAACGATACCTTGCGCCGGATGATTTCTGACACGCAGCGCAATCTGATGACTGCAATCGTGCAGGTGCACAATTTTGATGAACTGCGCCATGCGATTACCTTGAGTCCGCATGTAATCAGCATCAGCACTGACAACCCCTTTACCCCCGAAATTGAGCTTGATCTGGAAATGACGCGGCGGATGCGTGATATGATTCCCAGCCACATTCGGGTGATGATTAGCGAGAATCTCAAAACGATGCGCGATGTCAATACGTTAACCCAATTGGATGTCGATGCGATTATGGTCAGTGAGACGCTCATCAATGCAGCGGGTTCGGCTGAAAACCTGGCCCGTCACTTCAGTCGCTCCGGGTTACGATCACATGAATAATTCGCCAGCGATCGAACCGGATATTGAAGGCGCTATCCAATTGTTGCGTACATCCGACGATGCGCAGATTCGCCAGTTCGTCGCCTATTTGTTGGGGCAGACCGGCGATACTCGGGCGATTGAACCGCTGATCGATGCGCTGCAAGACGATCATGTGGGTGTGCGGGGGGCCGCCGCCAATGCACTGGGTACCATCGGCGATCAGGCAGTGATTCCCTATTTGCGTCCGCTGCTTCAAGATAATAATCCCCAGCTTGTGGTCTGGGCCGCGTTCGCCCTCACACGTCTGGAAGTAGACCACTTCGATGTTCTGGTCAAGGCGTTGTCGGCTGCTGAAGTTGATGTCCGGCGGAGCGCGATTCTGGCGCTGCGGCTGCTGGGCGATGACCGCGCAATAGGACCCTTGCTCAGCTTGCAGGGCGATGACAGCCGCCGTTTTGAGGCCGATTCGACAGTTGATGAAGCAGTCAATCAGGCATTGATTAGCCTGGGCTATAACATAGGCAAATTGCCCCCACGAAGTTGACGGGCCAAAGCTAGATTTTTTGACAACGATGGCTTGATCTTCACAGATATTACAGCCTCTCTGTTAATGGCAAGCAAATAATCTAAGCTTGGAGCTTGATGATGTCGCAGTCAATCCGAATCAAAGATTATGCCCTGATCTTGAATGAAGCAGGGGCGGTGTTGACCTTACCTGATGGCTCGCTACCGATGATTGCCAGTTCACATATGCATTTCTGGCAGTCCGCGCTCGAAATCACGACGGGAATGCGGCAACAATTTGAACTAGACACGGTTGTGTTGCGTTGTGCGCTCAACTGGTTTCATGAAGATGTCATCCATAATATCTATTTGCTTGACCTGCTCAACCCGTCGTCACCAGCATGCCAATGGCTGCCGCTGGAAACGGCCAATCTGACTCCCTTTTCGCGCAATCAAATTGAGAGTGTTTGGCGCTGGTTACAGACTGACCATGCGCTGCGGGTTCCCTGGTATCGAACGGGCTGGTTTCAACAACAATTCGCGGCTCTAAGGTTTGCAACCGGTCGAATTCAGCAAATCCGTTCCTGGCAGCGGTCGTCGATTCTACGCGTTCCTACCGCGACGGGCGATATTTATCTAAAGACAGTGCCCGTGATGTTTGCCCATGAACGATCTGTGACGCGTTGGCTTAGCCAACGTTTCCCAGACAATATTCCCCTGGAGGCGGCGCAGGCAGGGACGGACATATGGCTGCTGGAAGATTATCGTGGTGAGCCGTTGTCAGCGCATCACGCAACCGACGTGTGGGTTACGGCTGTGCGCCGCTATGCCGAAATGCAGGTACAACTCGCCGCTGCCAGCGATGAACTGGTGGCAGCGGGCTGTCCGTACCGCGATTTGGACTGGTTGGCGCAAGGTATCGCGGGGTTGTTGTCCGATGAGGCCGCCTTGCAGGTTGGTTATTCGCCGTTCACGTTGACTGAGATCAATCAACTCCAAACGCTGATACCACGCTTCCAGGCAATGTGTGCCGAGTTAGCGGGCTATGGTATTCCGCTCACGCTCGAACATGGCGATCTGTGGTCCGGGCAAATCATCATTCGCGGCACGAACACCCCTATCTTCACCGACTGGTCTGATTGTGCGATAACACATCCCTGCTTCAGTTTGCCATTTTTCCTGAAGGACATCGAGATAAGTGGGGCAGAGGCTGCCTTGACCGCTGCTTATGGAGAAAGCAAAAAGAGTTCATATGATGTAAGCTAGTAGCATGGCAAAGCGACGATTTAATCTGAGTAAAGATGAGCTTCGAGCGTTTCGGTGTCAGGAGCAGCATACGCGGGATGTGCATGAACTGAAGCGCCTGCAGGCTGTGCGTTTGTATGGTAGTGGGATATCGTTAGGCGACATTCTCAAGATCGTGGACACTAGCGAAAGCAGTATCCGTCAGTGGGCACAGCATTATCGGGAGACGGGCTTTGAGGCACTACGTTCCAAGTGGCAGGGGAATAACGCCAAGAAATTGAGTGACGATCAACGGGGCGATTTGCGGGAGCGGTTACATGAGGGTGGGCCAGCCAGTTGGCAATTGAGTACCGGCCAATTCTGGACCGTGAGTGATCTGGAGGTTGCGGTGGAACAATGGTACGGGGTGCGTTACCACAGCCAGCGATCCTATGTAACATTGATGCATGAATGTGGGTTCAGCTACCAGCGGGCAGCAAAGGTCTACCGTTCCCGTTCGAATGAGCGGGACATCGCTGAATTTGAAGTGGAACTCGAAAAAAAGTGACCGATTTTAGGCAGGCTTACCCCGATGGCGTAATTCTAGCGCTCGACCAGATGAGCCTGTATTTCCAAGCGACACTGACCCGTGTCTGGGCACCGATTGGCGAGACCCCCCAGGTGCGGGTCGCAACCGACCGCCAATACGTGAACTTCTATGGCGCGCTGGATGTTCTCAGTGGACATGAAATCGCTCTCTCCTTGCCCAGGCAGAACGGTAAGATGACCGTGCATTTTCTCAAGCATATTCTGACCTGTTTACCAGGTCGTCGCATCTTATTGCTGTGGGATCGGGCCAGTTGGCACAAGGGGATGGCACGGGACTTTGTTGAACAGCATCCTTGTTTGGACATGCTCTATTTTCCGGTCGCCTGCCCTGATCTCAACCCCCAGGAGCATGTCTGGAAACTGACACGCGACGCCATCAGCCACAATCATACTTGTCGCACTTTTGGGCAGTTGCGACAGGCATTTCACGATCACCTTGAGCAAACCTGTTTCAAAATGGAATGGATCGAAAAATACCTACCGCCAATATTGTATGAGGTCTAATTACTTTCTCCATAAGTATCGCGTAAATACTCTAAATCCATTGTCGTAGAATCCCATTTCTCACCATTGGGGAGTGTGGTATTGTCAGAAAATAGCGTTGGGAGTACAGTTTCGATGGACTGACCTTTTTTGTCGTCCATAATATGATAAACAGTTATTAATTCGGCATTTCTTAAAACACATCCCCGCAGATTGCTATCTCTAAAATCAACAGCTCCAAGTTGGCAACCTGAAAAATTACAGTACTTAACAACTGATTTTTGAAAGGATGTGCTGCGAAGATCGGCACTAGCGAAATTAACACCATCAAGTCTTGAATCTGAAAAATCACATGATCCTAAAAGCCCATTTGATAGATCAACATGAGATAAAGTTGACTTACTAAACAAGGATTCAATAAACCGAACATGGGGCATATCGTATGCAAATAACCTCGCACCCGACAGATTTATCTTGTAAAAGGAGATCGTCTGCAATAAATTCAACTTATCCAGGGATTTGAGTTCATGTAAGGCGCTTTCGGCTGGCCCATGTACACCTGCCCTAATTATGTCGATTAAATTTTGTTCCCTAGCCCTTCTTTCATGCATACGATATATTCGATCAATAACAAATACGGCAAAAATGATCCCAAAAGCTTCAGGCACAAGATCCTTTAATAGCCCAGCAGAGTCAGTGAAAAAATATTGCAGGGCCGGAAAAAGCAAAATACCTATTATGAAACCGGCTATGCCATACAATGATTTGTGAGATTTCCACAGTTCCTGTATCTTGTGCCATCTTTCTTCCATGTCCGACAATTCCTTACACTGACTCACCCCTAAACAGCTACCCACTCTCCGCACCAATTTGTTCTACCACACCGACCAGCGCCTCATAGGGCTGGGCACCGCTGACTAGATATTTTTGCTCGAACACCAGTGCCGGAACGCCCGTCAGCCCGCACATCTGTGCCCGTGTCACATCCTGACTGACCACCACATCCAGTTCGTCGGACGCCAGCGCCTCTTTGGTGCGACGGCTAATCATGGATAGTTCCAACTGGGCAAACAGTGACATCATCGTGGTCATGGGAATGGGCTGTACTGTATATCGTCCTGATCTTTGTTGAGCTTGAGATTCTGCATCTGTGCCACCGCGTCTTACAACATATTCCATTCTTAGGTGGCAGCCGACTCACCAACACGCTGTACATTTTTCTGACATCGACCAGTCAAAAGTATGGAAGCGGATAGCCTGGATGATCCCGCAATCAAAGGTGCTGGCAGACCGCTTGTATTGGATTTACGATTAGTCATCAATGCCATCTACTATATTCTAGTGCCGGGTTGCCGGTGAAGCAACCTGTCCAATGATTTCCCAACTCCAACAGCGAATGGTAAGTGATGCAACAAATGATATTAATTAGGATTGACGTTTTTGATCACCAAATGAATTCAATGTAGCCTACCAAAATGCAAACCATCATATATTATGACTCATCACCACTTACTATCAGACCCCTATTGTTTTTCTTGTGCCAGGAAATTTTATCAAATCGCATCAATAGACAACATTTATTATCAGCCAACCCACTATCACACACAAAGATTCTTCTGTATCAACATCAAGAAAGGCACTCAAATGGATACCACTCTAAAAACTAGCATCTGGCAACAGTTTGGAGCATCTATCGATTTTCTTGCGGATAACATCAATGCTTGTCCTGACGAACTTTGGGGCGCTTCCCTGTGGCAAACGCCAGATACAAGACCGGAATTTTCACAGTTCTGGTATGTTGTTTATCATACGTTGTTCTGGCTTGACCTATACCTGACTGGCGCTGAAGAAGGCTTTGTACCTCCAACCCCCTTTACTCTAATTGAGCAGGATGAAGATGGCCCACTGCCTGAACGAGTGTATACAAAGGACGAACTTCGAATCTATCTCAACAATTGTCGTCAGAAATGCCAGACTACGATTGATACCCTGACCGATGAAGCCGCGCAACGATATTGCCGATTTGGATGGGGTGAATGTAGTTTCCTGGAATTACTACTGTACAATATGCGGCACGTTCATGGGCATGCCGCACAACTGAATATGCTGCTTGGTCGAGAGCTAGGACCTCAACCAGGCTGGGTTGCGCAGGCCAGGAACGATACAATTTAATCTGTGTTGCTGGTCATCATTCTAGTCCTGGGTAAAAATCAGGCCCCGCTACCACGCAATGTAAATCATGAAGAGGTAACGGGGCGAAATGATCTGTCGACCGTATATAGGACGACAGTCAGGATTACAGGTTCGGATCAACCGCTGCCTGGCAGGCCTGCACCTGCTGGAAGAATTCCCCGAAGCGACCCTGTGTGAGATTATCCGTCGGGATAGCGTTTATACAATCCAGATAGGCGCGAGTGATCTGCTCCGCATCCTGCAAATCAGCTTCGAAATCAACCACCTCATCATTCAGGTAGCGCTCGAATAGATTAAACAGCCAGTTCGTCATGCCGAAATTACCCGTATTGATGTTCGTTGGAAACAACAGAGTTGAAGGTTGGCTCATCAAGTCCGCTAGCGATTGAAAAAAGACGACGCTCTCGGTACCCCGCGCGGTTGCAAAGGCCGGGCTATTGATCTGAGACAGGCGAACAGGCATCGACTGGAACAGGTCTGGCGAGTCCATTAGATATTGGAAGAAACGATAACAGGCTTCAGGCTGTTCGGCAGTGGCACTGATATACAACGTGCCAAGATTAAATGTCACCGCATTAAATTGATTGCCGCGCGGAAACGTTACCAGTCCATCGTCGTTAGCCTGCGCATTGCCGCTACCACCAGGACCACCGCCGCCAACAAACGCGTTCAAAATGTTCGAATAAGTGGGCACATCCGCATTGGCGTTGCCACCCCCGCCACCACCGGGACCACCGCCCCCAGTCGCATAGTCCAATAGGTCGACACGGGCCAGTTCTAACACCTGCTGCATGGCGTTGACTGTATTCGGGTCGGTGAAATTAACTGTCGGGGGGTCGGTGCGGGTATCAAAGGGCACCCCACCGTAGATTGCGATCAGTGACAGGAGTGCACTTTGCGACGCTTGATTGAATTCCAGCGGATGTTCATCTTCGGCCAGTACGAACTGGATTTGCCGCAATGTATCCTCAAACTCGGATACGCTCCAGGTTCCTTGCGGGATTATCACACCCGCCTGATTGTAAACCTCGTAATCAAAGCGCAGCACCAGCGGCGATATTTGCAGGGGCAAAGCCCACAATTGATTGTTGACCCGCACCTGCTCGAAAATTCCAGCGACGAAGTCACTGCTATCGAATGCCGGATCGGTTGAAACGAGGGGATCAAGGCTCAGCAGGAGATCAAGATTGACATCCGGGACCAGATTGTTATTGGCGTAGAGACAATCGTAATTCTCAACAACCGTGTCAAACTGAAATTGTGGCTCGGGTTCGATCACGATGCGGCCTACCTGGGGGTCAGCGGCGACAAAGCGGTCGGCAATATCCTGCCATTGCTGTGAGATGGCGAAACCCGGCCCACCGCCCAGCACCGCGAAGTCCAACGCAATCTCCCCTGCCACCAACTCGGTTGGCAAATTCGGCGCTTGAACAACAATCGGCGTCGCTGCCCGATTGTCGGCTGCGGTCAATCGCACCGTAATCTCAGTTTGGGAAGTAATCAAGGCCGTTTGTGCATCCAGACCATCACTCTGCATCAAGTTGTAGGCGGTGATGATGCCATCGGTGAAGCGCCGATCAGCAATGTTCAGGCCACGTGCCAACGCAGTATCGAGTAGCGGTGCCAGCTCATCGGGGACTGAGGTCGCATTCGCCAAAAAGCCGCCAATGCCACCCTGGTTGGTGTCGGGCGCAGGGGGCTGTTGTAAAGCTGGTAAAGTACCCAGTGAGGCGGTAATGGCGTTAGGGTTGCTAATCAAGAATTTGATGAGTTCGTAGGCCTCAGTGGGATAGAGCGTGCCGCTACTCACGGCATAGCCATTGGCAT
The DNA here is from genome assembly GCA_965223835.1 of Phototrophicaceae bacterium. Classification (GTDB taxonomy): domain Bacteria; phylum Chloroflexota; class Anaerolineae; order Aggregatilineales; family Phototrophicaceae; genus CAVYXZ01. Next base: position 4,475,666 of record CBDCXQ010000001.1, on the reverse strand, counting down.
TCAACCCCGCATAACCGCCGGGAAGCAGCGCCGTCGCCCGTTCCGGGTCATCCTGATTCCCGCCAAAGCCGCCACCAAATCCCTGTGGATTTTCGATCAGAATGGGAACCAAATCGCTATCCACATCTTCCGGCAAGGTCAAGATGCCATCAGCCTGCAATGCCTGCCACGTCGTCAGATCAGCTTCGAGCTGCGGGTTGCTGAATTCCGGTACGCTGGGGAAGCTCGTATCATTGTAAGCGCGGCCACCAGCCAGACTCGCAAACAGTGCAGCCAGATTATCACCCCCGCCACCAGTCGCCAGCAAGCCATTGAGTGCAATCGAACCATCGGCGTCATATTGGGTAAGCACGCGGGCCGCGAAATCGAGATCGGCCAGCGTCCAGTTCTCATTGGGATAGGCTAGCCCGGCGTTATCAAAGGCTTCTGGGATGTATGAGAGGACGACGAAATTCGTCGAAATCGGTAGTGCCCACTGGCGACCATCCCACATGAAAGAAGGTAGGACGGTTGGGTGAAAGGCCGCCGCATTAAAGGCCGGGTCGCTCTGGGTTAATGGCGACAAATCCAGTAGATAACCAGCGCGAGTGGCTTCCGGTGTTATGTCGTTGTTGATGAACAAAATATCGGCGGAACTGAAATAATCCGCCAGATTATCCAGGTATTCTTCCGGGTCATCACTGTCTTCTACTGGCAGCCCAAAGCCACCATAGGGCAGCAGGAGCACCTGCACCCCCGGATTTTCGGCCTCAAATTGCTCGATGACGGGGACCAGAAGATCCTCAGCAAAAAACGGCACGGTCATTTGCAAGATCACCGCTGCATCCTGAGCCATGACGGTTACAACCGGGGCCGCACATAATAACACCAACATCGTCAACCAGTTTAACCGTTTCATTTGCACGCCTTCCAATCGGGAAAGATAAAATTCAATGGTATCAATCGCTCGTTACCTCACCGCTCTAAAGCCGGGTGATAATAGGTTGCGGCGATTGCCAGGACCGCCACTAACACCAGGATGCCGGGAGCCAGCAGCGGATTCACACCCATCAGCGCATCCATGATGACCTCGCTACCGTTCGCGTTGGGTCGTATTTCCAGTTCGAAATCGAGGTTATTCGCCAGGTGCAAGTACATCCCCAGCACGCTCCCGGCGGCGACCACGACCATGACCCCGCGCAGGGTCATAATGGTCCCGCGTTGCGGGCGGAACCATACAGCCCCAACTGCTAATAGTGCCAGCACACACAGGCCAAACGGAATCAGTTGCAGCGGGTGCTCCACATGCTCAGTAAGCAGCAGTTCAACGATCGTACCTGCACATACAAAGGCTACCAGTATCAGCAAGAAGCGCCGCAATCGGGTGACAATCACCTCAGCGGTCATGACTCCGCCACCAGATACCGGGCTACCATCGCCAGATCACTGGCATTAACCGATTCTGCCAGGGTGTCGAGAAATGCCGCATTCGACGCATAGGGTCGCTGCGTCATCAAGCTCTCGGCAATGGCTGCATCAACACCGGGCAATTGCATGAGTGTCGCTGCATCGGACTCGTTGACATCAATCGGCACATAGACATAGGCTTCATAATCCGCAACTTGCTGCTCATCAACATACTTGCCGATCTCACGGCGAAATTGTTGAATGCTGATGTAAGGGCGATATTCAAAGAACTCGCGCACCATGCGCTCGCTCATGTTGGGGATGGTCAGGAAATCATCTGCCGTCGCCGTATTGAGGTTGAAGCGACTAAATGATTCCAGAAGCGGCAGCACCGGCTCATCATCAGTGGCCGCGCTATTCAAATTGTTGTCATAATTCGCGAAATCCACGACCGGGTAATAAGGGCCTTCTGCCTGGCGTGCTGTCGGGACCAGGCTGTCGGCTGCTGCGCCATTCAGGTCGAGAATCAGGTTGCCCGTCGCAATCCGCAGTGGAGTGTCGTCAGCATCGGTGCCCATAACCGTCGTCAGAAACAGGGTGTCACCGCCCCTGCCGAACGTGCGATCCTGCTCAACAACGTCCCGGTCTTCTTCGAAATAGAATTGGGTTGTCAGCGCGTCTTCCCCGTCAATCTTGACTTTGACGTGAATGTGGGTGGGGCGGAAATCGTAGGCGGCTGGTTTGATGGTGCGGAAGGCATAATGACCAGCAGCATCCACCGTCGCGGTCCCGAAATATTGAAAATCATTGAGCAGTTCAGACGCCGGCGTGTCGTTGGGGTGGTCATAATTGCCGTTGATGTCGGTATGCCAGATCTCGACCACCGCACCTGCCAGCGGGTTGCCGTCGGTATCCAACACCTGCCCCTGTAACTGAATAACCTCGCCAACGCTGTCCTGCGCGAAAGCCGGGCTTATACCAAATAATAGAACCAGGATAAAAACACACTGCCATTTCATATTGTCACGCTCCCATGCCCATATCAGCAATAATTAAACGTAAAAAATGTTATCGAAGTGTAATCCCCGCCAAAGAATACGATAAGTCCACTGTTTGCGGATTGCTGCGGAAGGTTACTATAATCACTGTCAAGATGAAAATTGCTTTAAGAACCTTTTAACCCGCAAGCTTAACGGGCTGCTGATTATGAAATCACTTGTGCAATTGATGCGCTATATGCGACCCTATAAATTTATCGTGGTGCTGGGCATCCTCACCGTGATTCTGCCGGTATCGATGGAACTGGTGGTGCCCCGCTTGCTGCAATATGTGATTGACGACGGCATTCGGGCCGGTGATATGGCCGAAGTCTGGCGTGGGTCATTGTTGTTATTGGGTGCAGCGCTGGTCAGTGCATCGGCCACGCTGGGACAAGGCATCGCCCGTGCCCGTTTATCACAGGGCATGGCCTTTGATATGCGCAATGATCTCTTTCGCCACATTCAATCGCTGCCCTTCGCTACCTTAGACGCCTTGCAAACCGGCGGTTTAATGACTCGTATTTCGAGCGATGTCAACTTGATCCGCATGTTTTCCAGTAACGGGCTGGCGTTGCTGTTGCGGGCGGTTTTAATGATGCTGGGCAGCCTGGTTCTGGTCTTCGCGACAGACTGGCAATTGGCGTTGATTATGCTCCTGAGTCTGGTGATTGCCGGGGTGATGCTGGCGGGCTTTATGCGCGTCTCACAACCATTGTTTATGGTGGTACAGGAAAAACTGTCGGTGCTGAACACCATCGTCCAGGAAAACCTGGCCGGGGCACGCGTCGTCAAAGCATTCGTCCGTGAACAACACGCCATCGAACAGTTTGACGATTTTAATCAGGATTACATGAGCGCCACCATCAAGGTGCATCGGATTCTGGCGCTGGTGATGCCCACGCTGACGGTGTTAACCAATGTCGGCATTGTGGCTGTGATCGGCTTTGGGGGGCTGGATGTGATTAATGGACGACTATCTTTAGGTGAACTGGTCGCGTTTAATAACTACCTGATGATCGGCATGACACCACTGTTGTTGTTCAGCAACATGGTTACGATGGCGGCGCGGGCCGAAGCTTCTGCGAGCCGGGTGTTGGAATTGTTCGATCATGCGCCCCAACCGCACCGGGGCGCAGCGGCCCATCAAGCCGATGCGATTCAGGGTCACATCGCGTTTGAAGACGTGACTTTCCGCTATGCGCGGCCCAACGGCACCAACGGTGGTCACGAAGCAGATGATGACGTGCTCAGACAGATCAGCTTTGCAGTCAAACCGGGGCAGCGAGTAGCGCTGTTGGGAACGACGGGTTCAGGCAAAAGCACCATGATTAGCCTGATTGCGCGTTTTTATGATGTCACCGGCGGACGGGTTTTGGTTGATGATGTCGACGTGCGGGACTGGGACCCGGAAGCACTGCGGACGCAGACCGGTATCGTGCTGCAACAAACCACGTTGTTCAGCGGCACGGTGCGCGAGAATATCGCCTATGGGCAGCCCGACGCGCCCTTAGAAACGGTGATGGCGGCGGCGCAGGCAGCCCAGGCCCATGACTTTATTATGCAAATGCCCGATGGTTACGACAGTATAGTCGAAGCGCGCGGGGCCAACCTCTCTGGCGGGCAAAAACAGCGCATCGCCATTGCCCGCGCCTTGCTCACCGCGCCCGGCATCCTCATTATGGACGACAGCACCAGTTCAGTCGATGTCGAAACTGAGATCAAGATTCAAGATGCGCTCGAAAGCCGGTTAGCGCAAACGACCACATTTGTGGTGGCTCAGCGCATCAACAGTGTGTTGACTGCCGACCAGATTATGATCCTCGATGCCGGACAGATCGTTGCCGCTGGCACCCATGCAGAATTGCTGGAATCGAATGCGATCTATCAGGAAATTTATCACTCACAGTTTGGCACCGAAACCCTGGCCTAATGTGAATGCGCTAATCGCCGACCGCCGTCTTGATGGGTGGAATCACCGGTGCATTGAGTTGCGGATCCTGTTCTACGCCAGCCAGCGTATGGCGTAGCACCTTGAGCATGATGCTCGGCTGGAATAAGATCGTGGGCGACGCGATGAGATTGTTCACCTGGATAAAGGCTCTGGCAACATCGGCATCCATCGCTGATGAGATCAGCACGCGGTCCACATATTTCTGGATAATGCGGGTTAGTCCACCGGGACGGTCGCCTTCCGTATCCGGGTAGCGCAGGTCTTCGCCGGTTGCCAGCAACCAGGGGTCTTGAATGATTCCCGCCAGCAGCGGGTAGAATTCAGCGGGTAGACCTTGCAACTGCTGTGGGCCGCGCCGCCGCAAAACCTCGTTAAGCTTCTGGGCCTCCATCGCGGCGACGGTCATGCCCTGACCATAAACCGGATTAAAGCCACAATAAGCATCGCCGATCACGATGAAATGTTCCGGGTGACGGTCCAGTTTTTCGTAGTGATTCCAGATGTTTTCGGTGCGCCGATAGCCATAAATGGGCGAGGTTGGTTCGGCATCTTTAATGACCCGGTAGATAGCGTCATCCGGCATTTGCCGGGCGAATTCCAGAAATCCTTCCGCTTCGGTGGGCGGATAAACCTTGTTGATGCCCGCCAGTGTGACCACCCATTGACCACCTTCGACTTCCTGAATGGCACCGGCGCGATAGTTACCGGTTTCTTTATTCGCGCTGATCAAAATTAATCGCCAATCGGCATCCCATCCTTCGGGGATTTTGTACCAGCGGGTTGCGTAACCCAGGAAAGAATTAACAATAGTTTGCGGCGGTGTGGGGTAGCCAGCTTCTGCTAACCATTCGGGTGCATCTGAGCTGCGTCCGCTGGCATCAACCACCAGATCGGCAGTGAGTGTTTGGGTGGTGTGATCGGCTCGTGATTCAACATTTAGCCCGACCACTACGTCGGCTTCAACGACCAGTGACTGCACTTCGGTTTGGGGTACTAACGTAATGTTATTGCGTTTGAGCAACTGTTGCCGCACGTACCAGTCAATCGTCACTCGGCTGACCGGATTGGTAATGATGCCGGTTTCAACACGTTTGCCCCAACCACCTGCCGAACGGAAGGCAAAATCTCTACCCACATCTAACGATGGTACGCCTAATTCACTAAAATCTTCTTCAAAGGTTGGGAAAAATTCTGCTAGAATTTCACGCCCCTTCGCCAGCAAAATGTGCAAATGGCGTGATTGAGGCACACCATTGCGGAATTCGGCCTTTTCGGGATATACATCTCGCTCAATAATCGTCACGTTGTCAAAATGATCGGCTAGCACCCGTGCTGCTAACAACCCGGCCACACTGCCGCCAATTACAATTGCCCTGGACATTGCTCAACCTCCTGATTTGTTCAGTCAAAGCGGTTGTTCATCTTAGTACATAATTTTAGCATATAATTATTTTTCAAGCGAAATCCCCCCAAAGATGGGTGGTATATGCAGCAAAACACCTTCATTCATGAAGGCGCTTAAATTGGTTTAGATTGACGTGATGTTATTCTTCGACCGTTGGCGGCGGGACCGGCCAGGTAAACCGGCACTCTTTGTTCTCGCCCCGCTTCACCGTATCGCAACGCTCAACGACCTGTCCCTGATAGCGCACTTCAAACGTGGCGATATTCTGGTTATTTTCCGTTTCGGAACGCCAGTGAACGCTGCGCGGCTCCACCAGGGTCTCTGAACCATGGCGATGGTCGGCGATGGGGCTGCACTGCTGCGGCACGCTGTTGGTGCCATTTGGAAGCACAATCTGAAAACAGTTACTGCGTTGCGCGGGCAATATGTCACGCGGGATGCGATCCCCGCTGAAATCATCCGCACCCCCCGGCGATCCACGCACAAATTCAAGCTGCTTGACATTCAGTTCATAATCACCCTCGTTAATGAGCGTAAACGTCGCGTCATCATAGATTAAGGTGATTGGAGCGCCATCTTGCACTTCTATCGGCGTATTCACGCGACCATCCAACAGGCCGTTCACCACGAACACCGCTGCCATGACCAGTGCGACCAGCACCAATATCAGCAACGCGGTTGGACGCTGTTTGGTCAATTCAGCCGGGGGACGGTCGGCGGCAGCTATAACGGCCAATGTCATATCATCATTTTCGACCGGCTCGGTAGAACTGGCGACCACCTGTGCCGCTTGTTTTGGTTTGGGTGAGGCTTCGGCGAGTTCCGGCATTTCGGCTTGCTGATAGGCTTGCTTGATATTTTCCACCAGTTGGGTCGCCGTGCGCTGCCGTTTTTCTGGTTCTTTTGCCAGTGCCTTGAGGATTTCTTTCTCTACCTCAAGCGGAATGTCCGGGTTGATTTCACTCATCGATGGCACCGGATCACTGATGTGGGCCAATGCAATCTCCATCGGCGATTCACCATCAAATGGGGTTTGTCCGGTCAATAATTCGTAAAAAATTACTGCGTAGGCGTAAATATCGCTTTGGGCGACCGCTTTATCGGATGATGTCGCCTGTTCCGGGGCGATATAACGGGGTGTGCCAAAAGCGGTACCCATCGTCGTTTCAGCTTTGGCCCGCAGCACCAGACCCAGATCAGTTAAGATTGCTTTGTCATCGGCGTCCAGCAGAATGTTGGACGGTTTGACATCACGGTGAATGATGTCTTTGGAGTGGGCATAATCCAGGGCCGCCGCCACCTGCTCCATAATCTTGAGCACGCGGTCAACGGGCATCAACTTTTTCTTAGTGCGACGAACGCGGCGCAATTCCTCCGCCAGATCTTTGCCTTTGACCAGCTTCATCGCCAGGAAATAGACGCCCTCGCCTTCATCTTCACCATACTGATAGATGGTGATGATGTTGTCATGTTCCAGCGCCGCCACTGCCCGGGCTTCCCGTTTAAAGCGGGTAGCGATGGTCTGGTCATGTTCATATTTCTCGCTTTCGAGGACCTTCACTGCCGCCGGGCGTTGGAGCTTATAATCCATGGCCTTATATACACGCGCCATACCACCCGATGCCAACCGGCTCGTGATGCGATAATCACCGAGTTGTTTGCCGATGAGCGGGTCTTTTGACCGCGTACTACTGGTGTTCTGGTCTGATACGCTCAACCCTGCGATCCTCCGTCTGGCCGACGTTAGTCCATCTTGCCCAGGATACCGAGACCTTCCGCCTCATCAAAACCGATAGGGCCACCGATGCGGTTTTCGTCTTTCGCGAGATCAGCCAATTTTTCCGGGTCGAAGAGATCATCAGCGTCACCCATATCCATCTGCTCTAAATCATCAAAGATGCTCAGGTCCAGGTCTTCAATGGGTGCCAATTGCAAGGGTTCGGGTTCTTCATACGTCGCTTCAGCACGCTCTAGCGGTTGGAATACCTCTTCGGTTTCTACTTCTGGCTGCTGCCGGCGACGGCGTGGTTTCTCATCTTCTACTGGTGGTCGTTCGACTAAAAAGGCTGAGGCCCCGATGATTGCCGCTAAATCTTCAGCAGCCCGCCGCCCAAAACGGTTGACCGAACCGAAGGCCCGGTTCCCCGCTTCGCCATTAAATACCAGACAGAGGAAATGGTGTAGTCCAACCGAGATCACGAATACATCATACTCATCGCCATCATAAAAGTGCAGTGTGCGGGTTTGCCCGCCGACCAACTCACCCATATCAATCGTCGTGCCAAACATGGGTTGCAAAGCATCTGTTAATTTCTCGCGGTCCAGATAACCAACTGCCCCGCGTTCCAACAGTACCTCTCCAGTACGGGCCGCAAAGACAATCGCCATGGCCCCGACATCCGTTAATAGATCATCGACAATGGGGCGGGTGGTCTCGACATTCACGACCGGCAACTGGCCCATGTCAACTGCTGCAACCCCACCAGTAGCCTGGGGGGCGGCTAAGGCAGCGAAAATATCACCGCCATTGAGGGCTGCGGTCATGACACGGGCAAATTGGCTAAGATCAACCGGGCGATGCATGTAAATAAATGGGGACTCAGCGCCTAATTCTTCCGGGTCTAGCTCCGGGTCGGAGCTTTCGGCCAGCACCACCACATGGGTTTCTGGTGACGACTGACTGACTTGAATTGCAAGTTGGTAGCCGCGCATGTCGTCATCCAGCTCAACCGTCGTGATGAGGACGGCACACCTGGCTGCTTTCACCTCGGCCAATGCATCTTGTCCGCCCGGTACATCAATCAGGGTGATTGGCTGGTCCAACAAACTGGCAACCGCCTGAACAATTTGAGCAAGTGATCCGGTTGGATCGACCGTGACAATTCGGGGTGAAGCGACCATAAGCAATTTCCATATGATGATATTGAGGTCTTTAACCTGATAACCCAATTATACTGCAAAATCGCCAGAGCAAATCCGCATTCATAAGTATTTACATTAAGATTTATCAGAAGCAGTATATCAATGCTTTATCAATACTTATCATTCGCTGAGAGCGGATGAATAATTTTTGTGATATTCAGTTTTAGATCGCATGCCGGTAGGCAGAACGCAACGGATAATAGTGAATAATGACCTCACCACCAATGGTATGAGTAACGCCGGAAAAATGACGCGTGGCTGCAGCGCGATGATAAACGGAATCATCCGTAAGCAACACCGCAAAACGCCGTAGCAGGTTGGTGCAGAGTTGGCGCCATCGTGCCCGTCGCGGAACCGGGGGACAAGGAGGAATGGCATAGGGGGCCAACATCACCTGTTGTTCGGCTTGATCCCGCACCTGATTCCAGGCTACGATTTTCTGGCGGGGATTGATGACGGTTTGCGTTTCCAGCACCAGGGCGATGACATCATCAAGCTGATTATCGCGGATAGCCATGAGCGATCTGTGGTTCTCCATGCACGCTTACGAGTTTATGACGTAAGTTCTCGCGTGCGTAATATAGTCGGCTTTTGACAGTTCCAACCGGGCATTCAAGAATTTCGGCAATATCTTCCAGACTCAGCCCATTCAGGTAATGCAACACCACGACTACGCGTTGATTAAAATTTAGGGCGCTGATGGCCTGGCGGACTTCAGCTTGCAAACCGGCCACTTCAACCGCATGGTCGGGCATCATGCGGGCGGGACTCATTAAATAATCAACAACAGTTTCCAACGATACCCGTCGTTTTTTGTGACGCGTAATCCAAGTGTAGCTTAAATTGACAGTCACGCGATAGAGCCAGGGGGCTAGCGGCAAGCTGGTGTCGATGCGGTTGGCGTAACGGTGCAGGCGTAAAAAGCTGTCTTGGGTGATGTCTTCGGCGACCGCATCATCGTGGGTAATGGCAACCGCAGTCCGAAATATCTGGGCATAATAACGATCAAATAAATGGCCCAGTGCATCCAGATCACCACCTTGCAACCGAGTAACAAGCTCGGCATCGCTTAACGCTTGTGATTCCATAAAAACTCCAAACAACAGTAATCTAATGAAGGTTTAATTTTACAGCCCATTCACCGAAATTCATCGGAGGATTACCGCAAAATATTAACACGCTTTCGTATAGTTTTGCCAATTAACTCACGATTTGTCCATAATAACCAAAAAAATCAGGCCGGCGAATTTGCCGACTTTTAGTGTCCGCGTCCAATCGCTCCCTTGAATTTCAATAAAGATTTCCGTTACAATAATGTCAGGCAATTGGGGCTACAATTAGGGTTACTGCGGGTATAGTTAAATTTATGAACATTTGTAATGTTTGCAAAACCATCAACGAAGATACCATTACTGTCTGTAAGTTTTGTGGGCAATCGCTGGTTTTGTTGTTGCCAGAGCCGGAGAAACACGGCCCAACAGAACCTGTGCCTGAGAAGCCAGTTGATGCGACGACGGTTGCACAACCGGCAGTTGAAGTACCGGACTTGCGTGGTGCTGATCTGGCACTGGTGGTTCGAGGTCACGATGAGCCGGTTTTAATCGCTGGCGATGACATTATTCTGGGACGCTATGATCCTGGCAATCAGCACCCCAGTGTTGACCTCACGCCCTTTAATGCGGCATCGCTGGGGGTTTCGCGCCGCCATGCGCGGATTCAGCGGATGGATGATGTTTACTTGTTGGAAGACCTTAATAGCACCAATGGGACCTGGATAAACCAGCAGCGATTGCCCGGTGGTAAACGTCAGGGCTTACGCAATGGTGATATGATTCAACTGGGCCAACTCGTGTTGCGCTTATACCTCGATTCCGCAGAAGCGTTGCGTTCAGTGGAAGAACGTATCAATTTCCGCAGTTCGACTAATAAGTTAACCCCTCAATATCTCGCGACTCGTATTAGCCCTTACTTGATGGCGTTGGCCGAAATTCAGATGATTTGTGATGAAGTTCAGCAACGCAAGCCTGCTGCTATCGAAATTGGTGGCATTTCAATGGATGGGCAAACGCTTATCAGCGTCCAGATCACGGGCGCACGCGATGCGCTCAAGCTGGCGAAGGGGCATGTGAAGCACTGGCGTAAAGAAAACGTCACCAAGATCAATCAATTTCTGAGCATGAAACGGGCGCTTGATAAAAAAACCGCCGTATTGTTGGAGAACTCACAAGAAGAAACTGGCTCAACCGATGAAGCAACCGCGCGTGACCTGGGCCGCGAACTGCAAGAATCAGAGATGTCATTGGCCTTCACCTTCCTCCGCGAAATCGCTCCTGAATCGCCTGGCGATGATAGCCGGGTACATGTCGAGAAAATGCTCAAGCACCTGCATGTGTTGGCTTTTAGTCCGCTGCATGTTACCACTGGTTCCAGTCCGCTAACCAATTAACGGGTGACACCAAATGCCGCATCCAGAAAGCCAATCACCCGCTCAGTAAATGCCGCCGGGGCATGCACATAGTATGCGCCATGCGTACCACCTTCGATCACTAATAGGTCGGCATTATCACCAGCGGCAGCCAATTGCAGGTAGGCGCCGGGCAATGCTGGTTCGTGTGTGCCATATATCAATAGTAAGGGGCGCGGCGTGATGTCATCAATCACCGCTACTGGTTTGAGCACCGTGACATCCAGTCCAGTCGCCAACCGATAGCCGATTCTGGCCCCCAGTGTATACAACGGTGCAAACCACTCGTCGCCAGAAAGTTCAACCAGATTGGCGGCAAAATCATGATAGCCCCCCATCGCGATTACCGCTTTGATTTCAGCATAACGCGCAGCCGCCATGACACTGGCAGCACCACCAGCCGAAAAACCAAAGATGCCTATACGTTCTCGCTCCACATCCGGGCGAGTTGCCAGATAATCCAGCACATCGCGTACCTCAGTTGCTTCCCGATACCCCAGTGAATTGACATGGCCGAGGCAGTTGCGGGCGTCGTAACTAAAGAGGTTGTAACCGTGCTGATTGAGCACAACATATTCTTGCATCCACGCCCCGGCTCCACTGCCCAAAGCCGGGGGGATAATGATCGTGACGCCGTTGGTCCCGCGCACAAAATATCCCCGTACATCACCGCCCAGCGTCTCCGAGCGAAAGGTCACTGCTTCGAAATCGTCCATGCCGAATTCAGTCGGTGACACACCCGGTGCACAGGGCGTATGCGTGACAGCCCAGGTGGTCGCAAAACCCGCCAGAAACGGCAGAAATGTCAGCAGAAAAATGAGGGCAGCGGCGAATAATCGCAGGATGTAGAGGATACGCTGTTTGCGCGTTTTTTCGGTCATCCGATGAGCAATCAGCTATTGCTGAATGCGTCTCTGATTTGGTCAGGATTGCGATTTTCTGGAAGTAATACATAGCCGACTTCCCCCTGTTGAGAAAGCAGCCTCATTTCCTGTAACTGTTCCAGGATAGGCAAAATAGCCTCACGCCAGAGGTAATATGACGGTTCGTTCCTGGGATTTACTATTTCTTGACTTTCATACCATGCGCGGATGGTTGCCAGCGCTTCATCATTGGTATTCTGATCGAGTAAAGATAGTAGATAATTTAGGAACCAGTTCTTATCAAAGCGTCGCAGCGAGCCTAAATCCCATTCAAGACGTTCTTTGGTGATCTTATGCGTTAAACGGCAACCAGGACCATGCAAGAAATATTCCCATTCGTTATTTTCGCCCCACTCACCAGTCGATCTCCGAACATGTTCCTTAACAAACGCTAACCATGTTTCTTGTGTCCACCGCTCCCAGAATTCGGCGTTGTCTCTATTTTCAACACGCATAATTAAATCTGGACGCAAGTCCCGAAGCGCGTCTAAAACAATTGTTTGGCGTTGCACAAAGCGCTGAACAAGTGCGTACACAGCCGATTGGATAGCCGTCATCTCCATCGGTTTTAGCCTCAGATTAATGACAGATTCTGGCCTGACTTATGGCCTGCGGAAGACGTAACCCACGCCCTGCTGCGTATGAATGTAACGCGGGCTATCGGCGGTGGGTTCCAGCTTCTTACGCAACCTGCTGACATTTACCCACAGGTATTGTGTCTCCGCCTGATATTCCGGCCCCCACACTTTGTCGAGCAATTGCTTGTGCGTCAGCACCTGATTCTCATTTACCGCCAGTGTATGCAATAAATCGTACTCAATGCGCGTGAGTTCAATCGGTTTGTTGAGCAGGAAAACCTCACGCCGCCCAAAATCAATGTAGAGGTCGCCGAGGTCCAGCGGCTCACGGGTCACGTCTTGAATGAGCAGCATTCGCTTCAGAATGACATCAACGCGGGCCATCAACTGTTCTTCGCTGATAGGATTCGTGATGAAGGCATCGGCCCCGAACTGCTTCAAGGCGCGGATTTCCTCCGCCTCGGAGGCCTCATCAGCCAGCATGATAATCGGCACTTCGGTGCGTTTGCGCATCCGTTCGCAAATATCCAGGCTGTTGGCATCAGATAAATTGACATCTAGCACAATGAGATCCAGGCGGATCGCTTTGACATCGGCCAGCGCGTCTTCACCGGATTCGTAAATCAAAAGTTCATAATCCTGAGCTTCGAGTTTGTCGCGCAGGAAGCCAACAAGCTGCGACTTGCCTTCCACGATCATGATCGTTTTGGGTTGGCGTTTTTGCACACTGTAGCCGGTTTGACGCGGGACCGACACGCGGGCTGGTGATGCGGTTGGCTCTGGTTCAGCCGTTTGCGTGAATTGCGGACGGGTAGGGGGCGGCGCGACCACGCCATCACCATTCACGGTCGGCAGCGCGATCGTTATGGTCGTCCCTTTGCCAATCGTGCTGTCTGCCCAGATTCTGCCACCATGTTTTTGGACCAGTTCCCGGCTGATATACAGGCCCAACCCCATGCCATCGGCAACTTCTTCATCCTCTGAGCGATTAAAGGGGTCAAAAATCTGCTCAACCATGTTGGCGGAAATGCCCATGCCTTGATCTTGAATGACAATGCGAACTTCGGCTTCATGATCTTCCAGCTTGAGGTTGACCGGTGCCCCTTTGGGTGAGTAATTCAATGCATTTTGCAGCACGCTGCTGATGACACGCTCGATGCGGTATTCATCAACCTTGACAACGGGCAAACGGGCGGGCGCTTCCACCCGAATCTGGCGCTTCACATCGCTAAAGAGGCGATCATCCAATACACGCTCAACAATCTCGTAGACGTCGCTTTCCTCGCGTTCCAGCACCAGACCAGTGACTTCCAGGTTGTACATATCGAGGAAGTTTTCCCACAAATTGCCGACATTTTCGACATTGCGCTCGATCTGCCGCATAAACCGGTAACGTTCGCGGTTATTGAGGCGGGTATTATTTTCCAGCATGGTCGAAACGAGACCGCGCAATTCGGCATGCGGGACCCGAATTTGCTCAGTCATCAGGTCCAGCCAGGACATCTGGGTGCTGAACAGCGTCTTCAGCGGCGGTTTATCCCGCACAATGCCAATCCAGCCCAAATATTCATTGTTGAGGGTGCCAATGATCTCGGAAAACTCAACATGAATCTCGCGTTCTGGGTCGGCCAGGCATAATTCCAGGATGCGGATTTTGTCGCTATCATCGGCCCCATTTTGCAGGGCCATCAATGCCTCCTGGAGTTGCTGGCGCGATTGCTCTGGTTCATTGGCTTCTTGTGCCAGTCGATCAAGCAAATTATCTGCCGATTGCGACAGCACATCGCGCGGCAGGACATTGGTCAGCTCGGTAAATTGTGGGTTGCAAAAGGCCACCTGACCGAGATTATCCACAAAAAAGATGCCTTCATAAATACTGCGCAAAATGGCTTCAAGTCGCCCGCCTTTTTCTCCCATTACCGCGACCAGTACATTCCGTACCAGAGCCTGCCCGGCAGCATGCGCCAGACTCTTAAGCAGGTTGACATCTTCAAGGCCGAATTGTCGGGTTCCCTGGGGGCTGGCGATCACCCCCCCGGCCACCCGCGCTGCATCAGTTATGGGAAAAAGCATCAATTCCTGACCTTGTAGCGCCCGGAACAGCGGCCCCAGTGGATTGTTTTGCCCTCTTCCCAACCGCAGTGTCACATGCAATTGGTCATCCAGATCTTCGTAAAGTTGGTCGGTGATGCCCTTTTCATGGAGGTCGCGAAAGATGGTGATGACCTGGGGATTGTGTGCGTCAATGATAACCTGCTCGTCGGTGTCGTCGGCATACAACCACACGAGGCAATGACTGACGACCGGAATATCTTCAACCAGTTCGCGCAGATTTCGGGCGATGTCTTCAGCATTATTCAGGCCAATGAATCGCTGCCAGGCCCGTAACAAATGTGAACTGGTCTGAACGCGCCGTTCCTGCTCGGCATATAGTTCAGCGTTTTGCAGCGCAGTGGTATATTGCGCGGCAAAAAGTTCGTAAATAATCAAATCATCAAAATTGAGTGGGTTTGCTAGCTCGCCAAACACGGCCAGCGCACCAAAGGTGTAGTCCGGGTAACTGAGCGGCACGACCACCGCTGATTCAACTTCGGGTAAAGCCGGAATAGGTGTAAAAAATGAATCGCTCTTAATGTTGATAAATGTTTGGACAAAACCACTATCAATCACCCGACGGAACGGGTCATATTGCTGGGCACGGATTACGGTAGCTTGCAGCGTATCCGGCTGGGTGCCTTCGCGCCCGGCATATACTTGCAACAAATCACCATCACGCATCACAATAGCCATGCCATAGAGGCGGAAGGTGCGACAGGCGAGATCAATGGTTTCAGCGATGAGTGTTTCCGGGTCAGTGGCCGTATGCAGGCGGCGGGCCAGGGTCGTCAGGGCCTGGAGATTGCTATTGCGGCGGGCCAGCGCCCGGTTTTGACGGCGTTGTTGCAGCACCAACCGGAAACGCCGCTGCAATTCTTCGGGCGACGTATCCTCACTGATAAAATCAGTGGCCCCGGCTTCCATCAATTCAAGCTGATAGGTCGCGGTGGCCTGTTCGTGCAGGTGTACCAGCACCGGGGTCAGCGGGCGGCGGCGCCGAATCTCGCGCACAGCCTCGAAAATACCATCATCAAAAATCTGGTCGTTGAGCACAACCAGATCGAATTCAGCATCGCCCAGCGTCTCCATTGCTTTGCCGGCTTCATCGACCGTCGCAATGTGATATGCTTCCGGGTTAAGTAACTCAACCAGGCTGGCGCTGTCGGCGCTTACCAGCAATAGTTCAATTGGTTGTGCAATGGTCACCATAAAAATGGCCCTCAATCATCACTAAAACGCTTTTGATTATAGCATAGCTTGCGGATCTGAATTATCAACGATCGCTTGAATAGCCTACTCAAACAGGTGATTGAACCAACTGCCGCGTTCCGGTAGCTGTCATGGTAAAAATACCAGGCGTTGCTGGCTACTCGTAAACCCGCTGCAAACACGGCATAATGTGCCGGTCAACAGGAGAGTTTGCGATTGAACCATCTAGCCCGCATCGTTGTCGTCTTTACCGTCGGTCGCCTTATATTGAACATGACCCAACGGTTTGTGTATCCCTTTATCCCGGCCATTGCACTCCGCCTGGCGGCTCCCGTCAGTACAGTCCAATTTGCCCTGGCGGTGGGTCGGGGTGTGGGCATATTTAGCCCAATCTTCAGTCCCCTCTCTGAGCGTTATGGGCGCAAAGTCGTCATGGTTGGGTCAATGGCGCTTATGGCAGCGGTCAGTTTGTTTGGGGTGGTCTTCACCCATATCTGGATTTTTGCCTTCATTATTGTGGCCTATGGTGTCGCCAAAGTAATTTTTGACCCGGCTATGCAAGCCTATGTGGGCGATCGCATTCCGTTTGCGAATCGGGCGCGGGCCTGGGGCGTGATCGAGTTAAGCTGGTCCGGGGCGTTGTTCGTATCGGCACCCTTGACCGGGTTTCTGCTGGATGTCAGCAGTTTACAGGTCGTCTTTTTACTGCTGTTTGTCTTGCTGGCGCTGGCTACGGGGGTGATCTGGCGTTATCTTCCCGGCGACGCACCGGTGCGAGACGACACCCTGGCACCGCGCCCGCGCCCCAATTATTGGCAACTCGTGCGCTCCAATCCTATAATGCTGGCGGCACTGGGTTTTACCCTGTGCATTCTTGCCGGGCAAGAAATATTTTTCATCAATTACGGCCTATGGATGCAGCAATCGTTTGACCTAGAAATAACCGCGTTAGGATTGGTCACGGTGGTGATTGGCCTGGCAGAAGTCGTGGGCGAGGTGACGCTCTCAGTCCTGGGCGACCGCGTTGGTAAATGGCGACTGGCCCTGATAAGTGCCCTATTCACAGCATTGTGTTTTGGGCTACTCCCCCACACCAGCATCAATCTGGTGCTGGCGCTGGCCGGTATGTTCGTCCTGTTTGTATTCCTCGAAACGGCGATCATTGCTTCAATCACGTTATTCACCGAGGTGTTGCCTACCGCCCGCTCATTGATGATGAGCGCGAATCTCAGCGCAGCCTCGTTGGGGCGCTTACTCGGCGCAATTCTGGGCAGTCGGCTGTTGGCCTGGACGGGTGATTTTGCCTTGCTCGGCGCGGTTACGATGGGTATTGTATTGATAGGGTGCGGCTTGATGTGGTGGCTGCGCAGCGTGGAATAGGATCAGCATGTTAGCAAAGCTCAAATTAATCCTGACCGTGATGCATCCATTTAACAGCGTGGGTGCGGGTATCGGGACCATCATCGGTTATTTGATTACGGCGTGGCATTATGGTGAGCCGATCAATCTGGCGACGCTGCTGATGGCAGGCGCGGCGACGATGTTGATCACGGCGGGCGGGTTTGTCGTGAATGACATCAACGACATCGAGATTGACCGCATCAACCGGCCTGACCGGCCCCTGGCAGCAGGAACAGTTTCGGTCGCGACCGCCTGGGCGCTGTACTGGCTCTTGAATACCACAGCGCTGGGCCTGGCGCTCAAAGTTAATGCGATGCTGGGTCTGGTGAGTCTGGGGATTGTGCTCTTGTTGTTCATGTATTCCACCCAACTGAAACAGCGCTTTTTGGTCGGCCACCTGGCAGTCGCGATGATGGGTGCGTTGATCTTACCGTTTGGTGGGTTGGCATTGGGTCATATACTGCCCGTTCTGTTGACGATCCTATTTGTGTTCCCCGCTTTTTTCGCGCGCGAGGTCCTCAAAACCGTGCCCGATTATGCCGGCGACAAGGAGCACGGGGTTGATAATTTGACGACCCGCTATGGACCCCTGACTGCGTTGCGCATTAGCCAAATCTCGCTGCTGCTCACAGCGCTGACGCTACCGCTCATTTTGCCGGTCTGGTCACTCAACCGCTGGTATCTTATCGCGGCAGTCGCGGGCATCTGGCCGATTCTGCTCTACGCGCTGCTGCGGTCGACGCCGCAAAACAGCAAGACCTTAATTGCGGTCTCCAAGCTATTATTTTTACTGACAGCCGGTGCGTTGTTGGTCGGGTCGGTGCCGGGGCTGGTGTGATCGTATGTCACTGTTTCAGTCCCAGCTTGCCATGATCGCTGATAAATTGCCCGGACTTGCTCAAGTCTTATTATTAGGGTCCATATTGCGCCCGCGATAGGTCGGGGTGAGCGCATGGCAATTTGGACAAAGCAACCGCAGATTTTCCAGGCGATTATCGTGCCGATCACCGTTGATGTGGTCCAGTTCCAGCGGAATTGGTTGTTCTAGCCATTGCTCCAACTCACAGCTTACACAACGATGTTCGAAATAGCCTTCTTTAATCAGGCGCTGCCTTAAAAGCCCCGTGTTTTTGTAAGTAGAATTCTCTACCAGAATATCAGCCATCCTCTTTCTGGGATCATAAGATTTTTTCAGACCTTGTGACCAGCCCTTGCCTCTGAAATGAGATGTGTCAATACTTAATTCAGCAACTCTTGATTTGATAGTTTCATAGTTACCACCGGCGGCAACGATTCCCAGTTTATCGAGTGTCTGCGCAATCGAACGCGATTCTTTTACCGCTGCTCGGAGTTCGTCCTGAGTGTAGCGCCAGGGGCGGGGTTTAGGAGTTCGTTTGCGGCGCTCCGCTTTACGACGGTCTTGCGTATCCGCTTTCTGTTCAGCACGTTTGTTGATAGCCTGCTCTAATCCAGCCACGGTGCCGTAGCGATTGATGCAATCACGGACGGTGGCACGGGGAATGTCAGTCAGGCGAGAGATTTGTTTCTTGTTGTAACCCTGTTCCCAGAGTTGAAGAATTTCACGAAAGTCTTCATTCTTGCGCATGGAATTGGCTCCTATTCAGAGAAATAAAAAAGCGCTGGCCCAATGGATTGGTCACAACGCCCTCGCACTCTGTTATAATGTGCAGCGTCACATTGCCCTATTCCAGTGTGGCCGTGCCGTCGGTTGCTCCAACAACGCGACGGCCTTTTTAGGTGTGAATAGTATAGATCCTTTTTATTACGCTGTCAATATTTTAAAGTGGACTCAACCCGACTGGATTACTCTGAAAGGGGTAAAGAAAAAGCGCCTGGTTAAGAGCGCTTGTGTGGGGTTGGTGGGAGTCGAACCCACACGCCCGCAAAGGCAGAGCATTTTAAGTGCCCGGTGTCTACCGTTCCACCACAACCCCATCATACATTCGGTAAGTCAATCATAAATAGTAATGATTTTTCCGAATTGTTCTCAGAATTTTAGCACCTTGCCCCCTGAGCGTCAACACTTTGTTGACAACATAAACCCACCAGCAGACAGCCGGTATAATAGGCGTCGTAACGATACCATGCCGAAAGTGACCGATGCGCCCCATTTTGAGTAATGGCAGCCTGCACTCCGACATCCGCTTGACCGAAATCGGCTCTGGGACGGTGCGACTGGTTGACGCTGTGCTCAACCTGACCAATGCGCCTACGCCGGAAAGTGTCTACAGTGACGCCCAGATCAGTGATTATGCCGGGCCTAATTTCCAATGGCGACCACCGCTCACGCTGACCGTGACTGCCAGAGCACTTAGCGCTGACATACAGGGCACGGCGGGGTTCGGCTTCTGGAATCAACCGTTCATGCCGGGGCAGTATCGGTTGCGACCGCCGCAAGCGATCTGGTTTTTCTTTGGCTCGCCGCCCAACAACATGCAACTGGCACGAGGCGTACCGGGATCTGGCTGGAAAGCGGCGACCATCAACACGCGACGCTGGCAATTTCTGGCACTGGCACCTACCGCGCCACTGGGTGTGTTGCTGATGCGGATTCCGACCCTGTATGATCGGCTGTGGCCCATCGGCCAGCGTGCAATTGGCGTCAGCGAAGCACTATTATCCTCCGATTTACTCACAGGCTGGCATACCTATACGCTCAATTGGCGACGCGAGGGTGCAACTTTCGCTGTTGATGAGCAGGTCGTTCATGAAGCCCCGGTCGCGC
This sequence comes from Phototrophicaceae bacterium, assembly GCA_965223835.1. GTDB lineage: Bacteria > Chloroflexota > Anaerolineae > Aggregatilineales > Phototrophicaceae > CAVYXZ01. The sequence continues at coordinate 4,455,544 of CBDCXQ010000001.1, read as the reverse complement.
CTGGTGGACCGCTGGGCTTCGTCGCCTGGGTGGATAATCAGTACGCGATTGTCACCCCACAGGGGCATTTGGGCTTCGGTCTATTGCCGTTGACTGTACCGCAGACACTACAACTGAGAACTGTAAGGATTGATTCATGAGTTTACCGACCATTGTCATCGCTGGGGACGTGCCCTGGCAAGCTGAAATAATCGAACAATTGCAAGCGGACTATACCATTGTTCACGAAACGGAACGCAGCGGTTACGTCGCCCGCCTGACTGATGCTCACGCCGCACTGATTCTGGTTAACGCCGCGGCTTCAGATTGGCAGTTCTGGACAACGGCGGCCAAAGCCAACAACGCTACCCGCCGCATCCCGGTGTTTGTCAGCGCCATGAGCGCCGCTGAGCGCAAAGCTGCGTTGATTGCTGGGGCCGATGTTGCGCTTGCGCCAGATGAACTCGCCGCACAAATCAGCCAATTGGTCGCTGAGTATGCTCGGGTTCCTGACCCAGAATATCTTCGTGCGCTGGACTGCGGCTGTCAGGATGCTTTGCCGCCACTCGCGGTTGCTGGTGTCGAGAAATTCAATGCTGGCGAATATTATCCGCAACACGACCTTTTTGAGGAACAGTGGGTGAATACTGAAGCACCCGTGCGCGATCTCTACCGGGCGATATTGCAAGTGGGCGTCGCCTATTACCAAATTGAACGCGGTAACTATCGGGGGGCGCTCAAGATGTTGCTGCGCAGCACGCAATGGTTATTGGTCTTGCCGGATGAGTGTCAGGGCGTGAATGTCCAGCAGCTACGGGCCGACGCCGCCCGAGTTCGGGCCGAATTGGAAATGCTGTCCCCAGATACAATTGACCAGTTTGATCGGTCACTCCTCAAACCGGTGTTGGTTCGTGATGATAAGCTGACAGATTCAACCTGAACAACCGGCTTGAAACAGTGTCTCAACGGTCTAAAAATTTGCTTGTTGTGCGAATGATGGACAGAAGAGGGCGTATGCGCAGGCGATGATTGGGTTTGGTGGCATAGTCTTTGGCAGGAGCTGGTCCAGCGGTTAATATCATGAAGTCTTGTTTCTGACAGGAAGGACGCGATGTCGACTCCGATTACGTTCGAAAACCTGCAAACGCTCAATCCGTCCCACATACTGGTACATGGCGTACCTGAATCTCGGACTATCACCCGTGATGCCGCCAATACCATCAGTGTCGCCACTGCGGATCAGGTTCATAAGCTGGCGTTCAGCCCCTCCAGTCAACAACTGGCAACTGGTGGGAAGGCCATCAAGATATGGGATGTGGCTACCGGCGATCAAAGTGTCGCACTACCGGCATATGCAGATCGCCTTGTGCAACTACACTTCAATGCGGAAGACCGGTTGCTCACCGTTTGGGCCGGGCGCGTCGCCAGTTGGGTGTTGACCCCGGAGCCAACGCTACAATCTGAGTTCATTCTCGATCAGCGGCAAATGCAGGCGGCGGCCTGGACAGCGGCAGGCGAGTTACTGGCAGCGCATACGGCTGCTGATGGCACCGACCTGCACCTGACCAACATCACAACGAAAACTGTCATCGCCGAATTTGCCTTGCCACAGCCAGTCACAGCGGTCATGTTCAGCCCCGATGGTCAGCAATTGTTCGCCTTAACGCCATTGGGCTTCATGCGCTTATGGCATGCTGCCGACGGTATTCTGAGCGCCGAAGTGGTGATCAAATTTGCGGATGAAGTGCTCTATCTGGGCAGTAGTGCCGATGGTCAACAGGTCGCAACCCGCACCCGTAACGGCAACACGGTCCAGGTCTGGGACATCGCGACGGGTCAGGCGAGCAGCCCACCGCTGCGCATTATCCTGGCGCACAGCGTTACCTTTAGCCCGGACAATCAACTCATAGCCGTAACCAGTACCCGCCAGAATGCCGGGATCGAATTGCGGGCAGTCCAGGCCGGTGCGCTGCGACACACGATACCGGGTGGGTATCCAGCCATCTTTAGCCCGGACGGCAATGTCCTGGCAACGGGGACAGCGGCGGCAGGTCAGAGTCGTGCCGTGCAATTGTTTGTTGCCGGAAAAGCGATTCAATCGCAAGTCAGGGCACTTCGCAGCAAACCGATTACGCTCGAATATGCTGCTGATGTCGATAATCTGGCGATTCTCAAAGGTCACTCACTCCCGGTGACCTGTGTAGCGCTCAGTCCCGATGGTCGCTGGGTTGCGTCGGGCAGTCTGGACAAAACGGTCCGGGTGTGGCGGGCGCGAACCGGTGCAGTCGTGGCAACGTTGCGGGATCATCAGGCTCCGGTGAATGCGGTGGTCTTTACCGCTGACGGTAAGCACCTGATTTCGAGTAGTGGCGATCCCAACACGAACCTGGATAACACTGTTCGTACCTATCACCTGACCGAGGTGGGGGATGAGCTGGAAGTTGCGGCACAGTTGGTCTTTGCAGGCCATACCAAATGTGTCACCAGCGTGGATGTCAGCCCCGATGGGACCGTCGTGGCTTCGACGGATACCGATGGGCGGTTGCTGTTATGGAATCTGGAAAGCGGTGAGATTGCCCATGAGATTCACCATGCCGCGCCGGTGAATGATGTTGACTTCAGCCCGGATGGTCGGCTGGTTGCAGCAGCCGTCGGCGGTGAGACGAGCCGGGGGCACTGGGATTCTGATAATAGCGTGCGGCTGTGGGATGTTGCCAGTGGTCAGCTTTACGCGGTTCTCAAACGTCACCGCGATTGGGTGATGCACGCTAAATTCAGCGCTGATGGTCGGATTGCAGCGGCGATCGATTATCGCAAACGATTGTACGGCTGGGACATCAACGACCAGCAGATTGTGCTCGATCAACCCGGTGCAACGGCGATTGCACTCACCGGCGGCGACGATGTGGCAGCAGTTGCCCACACCGACGCTAACCACATCCAACTGCTTAACCCTCAGACCGGGACCGTGCAAAATGAATTGGCTGGTCACACTGATCGGATCAATCAAGTGGCCTTCAGCGCTGATAACACCCTTCTGGCATCCGCCGCGCATGATGGCACCGTGCGATTGTGGGGGATACCATTGCCGGGCCAGACTCTAATCGACGTTGGGGAGCAAGTCGCTGAACCGACCCGGGCGCTTGACCGGCTGGAAATTCCGAGCACGTTCACGCTGCGCCTGATTCGGTTGCAATGCTTTAGCGGCCAGGAACGCGATGGTGACGAGGTGTATCTCAAAATCGCCGATCGCACGGTCTGGGATGTCCAGCAATTTGGTTACACGATGAGCGATACGTTTCTGCGCGACAAGGTCTGTACTGAGTTTAATTTCCGCGAATGCACTTATAACACTCCCAAAGGCTGGGAGGCGACCCCCAATTATCGCCCGGATAACTTTATTCTCGCGGGCTATACGGAACCAGTCACCGTGCAATTGTGGGAGGAAGATGGTTTCCTGCGCGGCGGTGATGATCTGCTCGGTGAGGTGATCGTCCAGCCCACGCAGGCCCGATTTGATGAAGTTGAATGCGATTTCGACCAGGGCGGTGCATTCTACCGCTTGACCTTCGCCGTGTTGGCGGAGCAGTAGATTCAATAGATGGTTACAAAGCTCAAGCAATCTGCGTGTTTGTTGCGATTCATGGCCGGGTGCATGCTGAAAAATTTAGACTGCAACTCAATCCACAAACTGACTAATACGCCAGAGTGTGCTGGTGATGACGGCTTCATGTTCAGGCAAGATGATCGATTGCAGTAGCGTCGCCGTTTCGCGATAGAGGCGCATGCCTGCCAGTCCGCGTGTTCGGGGTGAGGCTAATACCAGCCCTAAAACGATCTGTAGCTCCTTCGACCATTTTTCATCCGCTCCCACCACCTGCTGTAGATCACGCCAGTAGGTGTTTTCCGACTCGCTCAGCACGCCTTTATGCAGCGCGATAGCCTGAGTTAAACCAAACAGCAGTCCAGTGACGCCGTACAACACTAAATAATCATCCCCTTGTTCCAGCGCATTCATTACCTTATGCGCTTCTTCAGCCTGGCCCATCACTTCATAACTTGCCTGTCGATCAGCTTCTGTTTGCATCCTGGCCCACTGAAATTCTTCGGCAGCCTGAATCAAGGCGGCGAGGTCGCCGGTTTTGTCCAGCAAAATCCGTGTCTGTCGTAGGCCAGGGACCGCTGTCAATGCGCCATCGGGCCGGGTCAATTTATCCCGCTGAGCCTGCAATGTCGTTACCGTGATGCTCACCAGATAGTCACCATCGTGTCTCAGCGTGTAGTCAATGAAGGGTTCATCCGGCACATCGCGGACGAAATGCCACAGGTCAACATCGCTATAGCGCCGTGCCTGCCCCCGTGTGTGACTCCCGGTGAGACCGATGGCGATTGTATTGGCATCATCCAGTTGAGATACCCAGGACACCAATAAATTTTCGAGTGACATTGTGCTTACCCTGTAACGAATATTTACGAAAATTATTACGAACTTGTGATTAACTTGGTCAGTGTTCTCGGTTATATTTTATTTAACGGGAGGCAAGTTGGTTTTTTAAATTTTGTTGGCTAAGGAGGCACGCGCCGATGTCGAATCCCGTACTTATCTTTGGTGGTCTGGGCGGGCTATTCTGGGGGCTGGCCTACATTCTAGTCATTCGGCGCAGCTTCATGGAACGCACGTTCGGGATTCCATTTGCGGCGATGTGTGCCAATATTTCCTGGGAATTCACTTTTTCCTTCTTATATCCGCCCCAGAATACGGCCCAATGGCTCATCAATCTGCTCTGGTTCATTCTGGACATCATCATTATTTATACCTATCTACGGTTTGGGAGGCCAGATTTTACTTCCCTGCTGCCTAAAGTATTATTTTACCTGACATTTGTGATGATGGTGGGTATCGCGTTTGTGCTGATATACACCTCAGTCCCGGAATTCAATGATCTGGTTGGCAAATATTCCGCCTTCACGATTGATTTTATGATGTCGATGTTGTTTGTGATTATGCTGTTGCAGCGCGGCAGCACGCGGGGTCAATCGTTTTATATTGCCATGCTCAAGCTGGTGGGGTCGGCCTTTTATTCGATTGTATTTTATACCTTTGACCCCGATGCCTATTTTTTAATTGCGCTGTATATTTTGACCCTGGTCTTCAACACCATCTATGCCTACATGATGTTTAATTTCATCAAAGCGGAAGGAGAAAATCCGCTACGGCGCTTTTGATTCTGGTGATCGCTGTAAAGTTGGCTGTCGCTGGCAGCAAAATTGGAACCGCACTACACTGAGAGGCAATAATCCAAATGGCAGAAGGCGGAGATCATGCGACGCGCACTCCTAATCGTGATGCTATTGAGCCTATGGTTGACCAGTACGGTAACGGCTCAGCTTGAGATCGACTTTGGTCAAACGGTGGAAGGCCTGCTCTCGACTGGCGAAACCGCGGTTGAATATCTTTTTTCGGGGGAACGCGGCCAGGTCGTCTCGATTACGTTAATTGCTGACGCTCGCTCCAGTATTGATGCTTATTTGCAGTTATTGGATGCCAACGGCAATGTGCTGATGGAAGATGATGATAGCGCTGGTAGCTTGAATTCGCGCATTGGTCCCTATCGACTCCCGGCCAATGGCGATTATGTGATTGTCGCGACCAGCCTGAACCGCAGTGATGTCGGGGTTTTCTCGCTCACGTTGGATACGGTCACAGTGCGCCAATTAGACTATGGTCAGCGCATGAGCGGCGAATTGACCACCACTGAACCAGAATTAGAAGTAATATTTACGGCTGAGGCCGGGGATGCCGTTATTATTGACTTGACGTCGGATGACTTCGATGCCTACCTCCGGCTGTTTAGTGCCAGTCCGCGCTCAGAACTCACCAGCGATGATGATAGTGGTGGTAATCTGAACTCGCGGATTGGCCCCTATATCCTCACAGAGGCCGGGGATTATCACATCGGTGTCAGCAGCATCTTTGGCGGCGAAACCGGGGCTTTCGAATTAACACTCAATCAGGTCAATCTCTTACCGATCACGTTTGGTGAACCGCAGACCGCGCCGGTGAGTGGCAATTCACCGGTCATCTTCTCATTTGAGGGGAGCGCGGATCAAATCGTTGATGTTGTGGTTGATAGTGGAAATACACGTGATACGCGGCTGCGGCTGTTGGGGCCAAATTCCTATGCACTGGCCGAAAATGACGACACTTCCAGAGGGATTGATCCAGCAATCCGATCAATTTTGCTCAATGAATTCGGTACGCACTTTATTATTCTGCAACCCGTTGGGAGCCGCGACACCTCGACCCCCGTGACGATTACGCTGTCGGAAACGGAACTTCCGGCGCTTGATGATGGGCCGCAGGTGCTCAACCTGAGTAACCTGGAGACCGCCGGGCTGCTCACATTCATGGGCCAGGCCGGGGAGACGGTCACGTTGCGCATTACTCTGGCGGCTGAAGTCCACCTCTCGCCCGATATTACGGTGCGGCAGGGTGGCGATCAAATTGCCGCGATCACCAGCTTTACCATCAATGATGAACTGAGCTTTGGCTTTGATGTTCCAGCCGACGGGCCGGTGGTGATTGCGCTGCGCGACTATGATTATGTCGATGCTGACATCACGATTGGTTTAGAACGCAATCAGCCGTCCAAATAGCGCGACTTACCTGTAACCGTGTTTAATCCCAGAGGGAGGGCAGGTCGTCTAGCTGTGACCAGCCTTCACCTTTGTTGATGGTGCTGGTTGTGAGGTCGGTGAAATGGCGGTCGAGCACGGTGCGTTCCTGTTTGAGTGGCGGACTGCAATAGCAATTCTCTTCCCAAACAGCCCAGCCATCAGCATCCAACCGCGCCCGCATGAGTGCCTGATGTAGTTCGCCGCCAAAGGGTCGCAATTGTTGGATTGCACCAGAGTCGAGTTCAGCCCGCAATGCATCCAAATCTACTGGAGGTCGCGCTTTAACCAGATAATGTGCCATGAATTAATCCTCCTGTGCTTCCGGTCTAAAAATACGGTCCAATGGAATGACTAAACCGGGAAGACCGGAAAATGCCAATTTGTCGCGTTCAGGGGAATACGATCCATCTGGCGCGTAAATATCGACATAGCGCTTGTGGTGGTACAACTCCCACACCGTTGCGCCCGCTGCCAGATATATCTCACGCTTATCCAACAGGTCCGCCATTTCAAGTTTATTATCCGGGTTCGAAATCACTTCAATCACCAACGCCGGTGCTACAGCGCGATAGGCTTCACTGGTTGACTGATCTTCGGGAATAAAGGCACAATCTGGAATACAGCGAGTATCTCCAAGCATAAAGCCACTGGTTTCGCCCGTTGTGTACCCGACCAAATCATGCGTTTCGATATGCATCGTGATATAGCTGCATAGCTTGGTGGTTACGCGGCCATGATCGTGGGTTGAAGCCATTTTTTCGATCACCCTGTTGCTGATAAACTCATAATGATGGTCGGCGTTTTCCGGCAAACTGACCCAGATGTCAAATGCTTCAACGGTTTGGGGCCAGCGGATTTCTGTAACCATTGCCTATCCTCAAGTATTTTCCAATCATATGATAGCATGGGCGGTCAACCTGCACCCAACGCGTTATCTGCTATTGGCCTGAACCAATCATTTGGCTTTCTCATCTGAGGCTCATATAATATACGATATAGGATTCAGGCTGTGAGGTTATTATGCGTCAAATAGAGCCTGTTCGTAGCAAAAACGAACTGGTGTATATGTCTTTGAAGACTGCCATTATTCAGGGGGAATTGCAACCGGGCAGTCGATTGGTCATTGATGAACTGGCGACGATGCTGGGCGTGAGTCAGATTCCGGTGCGGGAAGCGCTGCGACAGTTAGAGGCGGATGGCTTTGTTACCATTCAACCGCATGTCGGCACCACCGTGACCGAAATTCAAGCCAGTTTGCTGACTGAAGTTTTTGGTTTGTTGGAGGCACTGGAGATGATTAGTTGTCGGGCCGCTTGCGAACGGCTTGGCGACCGGGATTGGCAGCAGTTAGAGCAGCATTTACGTCAGATGGACCGCCTCGTCGATGACCCCGATGGCTGGTCGGCAGCCAATGTCGCGTTTCACCAGATGGTGTGTGAGCGGGCCGAAACGCCGCTGGTTCTCAAAATGATGGACAAGGCCCTGTCCCATTGGGACCGCTTAAGGAGTTATTATCACCTAAAAGATATATTCGCGGCGCGGGTACAAAGCGCCCACGATCAACACTGGGAGCTATTCGAAGCGATGCGTAACTGCAAGATTGATGTAGTTGAGCAAATCATTCGGCGGCATAATCAAGCGGCGCTGGCTGCCTATCAGGCGCACCTCACCCAACATTTTCAGGAAGCAAACTTCAATGAGTGATATTTATCAGCGTCCGGCTGAACTGTTGCAACACCTCATTCGCTTTGATACCACCAATCCGCCTGGCAATGAAACCGAGTGCATTAATTATATTGATTCACTTCTGCAACGTGTCGGCATTGAAACGCAGATTTTCGCGCAATTACCCGACCGGCCTAACTTGCTATCCCGCCTGCAAGGAACCGGCAATGCGCCGCCGCTGCTGTTGTATGGACATGTCGATGTTGTGACGACCATTAATCAAAATTGGGCGCAGCCGCCATTCGGTGGCGACATCGTAGATGGCTTTATCTGGGGACGCGGCACGCTCGATATGAAGGGCGGCGTCGCGATGTTGCTGGCGGCGTTTATGCGTGCGAAGGTTGAGAAGCTCGAACTCCCTGGTGATGTGCTGTTTTTGGCGTTAGCGGATGAAGAATTTAAGGGCACTTATGGCGCAGATTATCTCGTTACCGAGCACCCGGAACTGTTCACGGGTGTGCGCTATGGCATCGGTGAAGTTGGTGGCTACACCAAGTATATCGGTGATCAAAAATTCTATCTGATTCAAATCGCTGAAAAGCAAGGCTGTGCGACCACGCTGACGATCAATGGCCCCGGTGGGCACGGTTCGATTCCGCTGCGCAATGGTGCGATGGCAAAATTGGGGCATGTCCTGACCACACTCAACGAAAATCGCCTGCCGGTGCATATCACGCCCTCAGTGCGGTTCATGATCGAAGCGCTGGCGGACGGCCTACCCAATGAAAGTGGTGAGCAGTTCTTAAAGTTGCTGGATCCGGCTCTGACCGATGACATCTTGGATGAGATGGGCGATCAATTTGGCTTCCTGGATGCGGTACTGCACAATACGGTGAACGCCACAATTGTGAATGGTGGCCTCAAAGGCAATGTGATTCCCAGTGAGATCACGCTCAATCTAGATATACGCAAATTGCCCGGTCAGACACCGGCGGATGTGTTGCGCGAATTGCGCGACTTGTTGGGCGATGATGTCGGTTTGGAAGTAACCTATCATTATGATTCGCCGCCGGACCCGGACATGGGACTATACGAGACATTGGCTGACATCCTGCGCATTGCTGATCCTTCGGGCACACCCGCGCCGTTTGTCATGCCTGCCGGGACTGATGGCCGCTTTTTTGATCGCCTCGGCATTCAGACCTATGGCTACCTGCCGATGGACCTCCCCCCAGACGTTGACCTGTTGCAAGCTATCCACGCGGCTGATGAGCGGATTCCGGTCGCGACGATGGACTTCGGCACGAATGCGATCTATACGCTTTTGCAGCGCTTCGGGGAGGGGTAGGTTCATTTAACGCAAAGGACCGCAGAGGGATAAAAAAAGGAGCTTTGCCAGATCTCCGTTCAGCTAGCATAACTGGTAGCGGATGTCGATCAATTAGATGCTCCATCAAGTAAAGGGCTTGAATGCCTCTGCCGTCAGCGATTGAAATCACTGCCTGGAACCTGAAAGTCCCTGCGGGACTCAACCCGGAGGGTTAGACGGTCAGACGTTACTTGAGTGCCCGGTTGGAGACTATGACATTCTAGAAACTTACTGGACAAAGCACTGACAACTGCTAACTCGCAACTGAAAACTTCAAACTAACGACTGGAGACTAATCACACATGACTAACACCCAACGCTTACTTGAAAAATGCCTGGCGACATTTAAATTTGCGGAAAAACAACTCAAAAATTTGGTTGAAAATCACCCGGATTATTTCCCACTGTATACCGAGAACGGTAAATGGCAGCATGGCGGTGACGCCTGGACCAACTGGTGCGAGGGGTTTTTGCCCGGTCAGTTGTGGTTGATCTATGGGCAGAATGGCGACGATTATTTCCGCCAGAAAGCGGAGCATTATTCGCTTCTGATCGAACATCGCAAGACCGATACGAATGTGCATGATCTAGGTTTTCTGTTCTGGTCAAGCTGGAAACGCTGGTACGATTTGACCGGTGATGAGGCCCTTAAGCAGGTGGTGATTCACGCCGGGCAGACTGCCGGATCGCGCTTCCGGGAAAAAGGTCAATATCTGCCCTCGTTCGTTGCTCAGGAGAGCATCTTCATCGACATTATGATGAACGTGGGGATTATTTTCTATGCGGCGCAGCAAACCAACGATGCCGACTTACTTCGTCGGGTGACGCAACATTGCCTGACTACGCGGCGTTATCTTGTGCGCGGCGATGGCAGTACGTCACATGAGGGTATCTTCAACACCGATACCGGTGAATTTCTCAAGCAAACCACGCATCAGGGCTACCGTGATGATTCGTCCTGGGCACGAGGCTTGACCTGGGCGCTGTATGGCTTTGGCACAGTGTATAAATTTTCTGGCGACGCCCGTTTCCTGCAAACAGCAGAATTGACCGCGCAATATTATATTGAACAGACGCCGGAACATGGTGTCCCACCCAACGACTGGACCGAGCCGAATCCGCGCAACCCCTATGAAAGTTCCGCCGCTGCGATTGCCGCCAGCGGATTTCTGCAACTCTCTGAACTCACAGCTGATCCACTCAAGGCGAAGGTGTATCGCGATTACGCGCTGACCATCATTGACACCCTGACTGAGCCGGAATTTGTGGCCTTCGATGACGCGGGTTACGAGGGCATCCTCAAACACGGGATGTACCACGAACGCAATGGGCTGGGCGTGGACGAAAGCGTCATGTGGGGCGAGTATTTCTTCCTGGAAGCCGTGAGTAAGGTGATTGCTGATGTCAGTAAATAAAGTTGCGCTGGTTACTGGCGGCAGCCGGGGAATCGGGCGCGGGATCGCTATTGGTCTGGGTCAAGTCGGCTGGACGGTGATCGTCAATTATCGCGGGAATGCCGAAGCCGCCGCCGAATGCATCCAGTTGGTCGAAGATGTGGGCGGTACGGCGGTCTCCATGCAAGCCGATGTGGGTCGTAGCGCGGACCGGGATGCGCTGGTCGAGAAAATACTGGTCGATTTTGGTCGCATTGATCTGCTGGTGAACAACGCCGGGATGGCCCCTCGCCAGCGCATGGACATTCTGGAGATGACTGAAGACAGCTACGATGAAGTGATGGGCGTGAACCTCAAGGGGCCATTTTTCCTGACGCAGACCGTCGCCCGCAACATGCTCGAACTGCGCAACGATGGCGTGATTGAGGGCGGCGCGATCATCAACATCGGCTCCATGAGCGCCTATGTTGCCAGCATCAGCCGGGCGGAATACTGCGTGTCGAAAGCGGGCATGGGCATGATGACCAAGCTGTTCGCGGACCGACTGGCGAATGACAATATCAACGTCTACGAGATTCGGCCTGGCATCATCGCTACCGACATGACCAGCGTCGTCACCGCCAAATACGATGCGCTCATCGCCGAGGGGCTGACACCCATCCGCCGCTGGGGACAACCGGATGATGTCGCCAAAATCTGCGTCGCCATCGCTGAGGGCTATCTGCCATTCTCTACTGGCGAGGTCATTAATGTCGATGGTGGGATTCATATACAAAGACTGTAGAAAATTCAACGCAAAGGCGCAGAGACGCAAAGAAAAGCCAAAGAATGATTTTTGGTATCAGTAGAAAATAACTCATGGCAAAAATACCTGATCTATATGATGAGTTCAGCTATCAGGGCTTGTGGTGGTTTCCTGATACACCAGATGAGAAGTGGGCCGGAACATTATCTTATAGCTCTACAACCGGAATAAATCTAAATCTCACGATACCTGATGAGGACTTTGGTAAAAAATTTGAGCCTGCGCCTCGAACCACACCTGAAATCATGCATGGCTCAGTAATTAATGGATTTGAAAATGCCGTTACACTAGTATATTGTTCTCGTACAGGAAATACATTCACATCCAATGAGGTCGCAAATTTTAACTACGTTGCTGAATTGATTATATTGGGTCACTGGTTCGACAAGTTCGAAGATATTCGGTTTGTTTCTGTGCGAATAGGATATTCCAACTTAGTGGGCTGGCTACGTCATTTAACTTATCACCCCTTTTCACCCAAAGAATCTACTGAAGCTGACCAAACAACTATTGAAGTTAAATACGTTGAACAGAAGCCCATCGAAATACCCATATCTTCACAAAAGTATGTTATATCTATGGGATTAATTCTTGATGGGCCTAGTTGGGGAATTCTCAATGACTTTGAGTGGAGCGAGAGCGCATTTGTCTCGATAATACCGGATAACCTACAAAAATTAGGGTGGTATCTTGAACAATCAGTAAGTATCAGAAATCTACTTGCTGTGTTGATGGGATTGCCTGCTAGTAGAAAATGGTTATCCGCCCTAACTGAGGATTTAGATGATGGTTTTCCACGTGCAGTGTATCTGTATTTTCCTGCCAAATCACCTCATTCTGAAGCCGATTCTAATATGATAATGCCATTGGCTGCTGAACATTTAGATACCCTGTTACCTGGTGTTTTTCAGGCTTGGTTTGATAAACGAGAAGCTCTTGAAGCTCTTGCTGATCTTAGTCTTGGTGTACTTTATAATTCTCATCAATTTTGGAAATTCGAATTTCTGACATTAATACAAGCTTGTGAGAGTTATCATCAAATCATTGACCCAACGTTTAAGAAATCCAGCCCTCGTGCCAGTGAATTAAAGGAACGACTAGAAAAACTCTATAATGGTCTACCAGGTCATCTTCAGGCATTCGTCGGCCTTCAGGGAAGTTTTCTGAACGATGTTGTTAATACAAGAAATTACTATACTCATTACAATCCAAAGAAACGCGGAAAAGCCCTGACCGATAGACAACTTTATGATGCCATAATCAGGCTGATTCATTTTGTTGTGATTCTGATGTACACGGAATTAGGCGTTCCAGATCAAAAAATACGAGAAGCAATCTTACGTACTAAAGGTTATGGGCTTTGGTGGAGATCAACACTCTATTATTGATAGGCTTTTAATCCCTTTGCGCCTCTGCGCCTTTGCGTTAAGTCTTTTGTCTTTTTAAGGAAACCGGATCATGCCAGAAAGTTACAAAAAGGTCGCGCAGCTACGCACTGCTGAGAAGTTCCGCGACCATCTCAATGACATCAACGTTGATCTGCCATTTGACGAGGAAGTGCTTAGGGCACCGGAGTCACCGCTGGCGCAACCGTACACGGTGTATGACTTCACCATTGGCAATCGCTGGTGCATCCTGCCGATGGAGGGCTGGGACGGTACCACTGATGGCAAGCCGACCGCGAACACCATCCGCCGCTGGCAGCGCTTTGGCCTGAGTGGAGCTAAACTCATCTGGGGTGGGGAAGCCGTCGCGGTGCGACCTGATGGTCGGGCTAATCCGAATCAACTGATGCTTAATGCGGATACGGTAGGCGACATTGCGGGCCTGCGCGAAACGCTGGTCAACGCCCATGCCGAGCGCTTCGGTAATGCAGATGATCTGTATATTGGCCTGCAACTCACGCACTCCGGGCGCTTTTGTCGGCCCTATGACAAGAAACAGCTGGAACCGATGACGCTCTATCGGCATCCGATTCTGGACCGCAAGTTCGGCATCACCGACGATTCCACGCTAATGAGCGACGACGACATCGCCCGGTTGATTGAGGACTACATCCGCGCGGCGAAACTCGCTCAGCAGGCCGGGTATCATTGGGTTGATCTGAAACATTGTCATGGCTACCTGGGCCACGAATTCCTGAGCGCCTATGAGCGGCCCGGCAAGTATGGCGGCAGCTTCGAGAATCGTACCCGCTTCCTGCGTGAATTGGTTGCTGGCGTCCGCGCCGAAGTTCCCGGCCTGGAAATCGGCGTGCGTCTGAGCGCTTTCGATTGGATTCCGTTCAAGCCCGGCCCCGATGTCACCGGTGAGCCGGAAAGTTATGACGATGGTTATCCGTTCGCGTTTGGTGGCGATGGTTCGGGCACGGGGCTGAACCTCACCGAGCCGTTCCAGTTTATCGATTTGCTGAAGGACCTCGGTATCCAGATGGTGTGCCTCTCTGCCGGTAGCCCTTACTACAACCCGCACATCCAGCGCCCGGCCATGTTCCCGCCGTCCGATGGCTACCAGCCACCGGAAGACCCGCTGGTGGGCTGTGCCCGGCAGATCAACACCCACGCGCTATTTAAGCAACATCAACCGGACATCCTGACCGTCGGCACGGGCTATTCGTACCTGCAAGAATGGCTGCCCAATGTCGCGCAGCGGGCCGTCCGCGACGACATGATTGATTTCGTCGGGCTGGGTCGGATGGTGTTATCTTATCCAGATCTTCCTGCCGATGTGCTGGCAGGCAATCCTTACCAGCGCAAATTGTTCTGCCGAACCTTCAGTGACTGCACGACCGGTCCACGTAATGGGCTGGTTTCTGGTTGCTATCCGCTGGATGATTATTACAAAAACAGCGACGATGCTGAGAAGTTGGCCGAGTTCAAGCAAGCATCGTCTTAAAACTCAAGGAATAAGCGCATGACCGACCGCCGACCCAATATCATCTGGATTTTTGGCGACCAGCATCGCGGTCAGGCGGTGGGATACATGGGCGATCCCAATGTCTCAACGCCGCATTTGAACCGAATGGCCGATGAAGGCGCGACCCTGACGCATGCGGTCGCGGGGTTTCCGTTGTGTTCGCCGTTTCGCGGAGCACTCATCAGCGGACGGTATCCGCACCTGTGCGCCCCGGCCCATCAATCGCGCTTGGACCCGACACAACCGACCGTTGCCTCCGCTTTTAGGGAGCATGGCTATCACACCGCTTACTATGGCAAGTGGCATCTGGATGGTTTTCAGGAGAAGGATGGCCGGGCTGGATTGCACATCATTCCACCGGAACGCCGGGGGCATTTTGATGAGTGGGTCGCTTATGAAAACAATGCCAGCCAGTTCGATTGCTGGGTGCATGGTGGTGCGGGCGAATCCGCGTTTTACACCCGCGTGCCCGGTTATGAGACCGATGGCTTGACTGACCTGTTTATCGAGTATCTGGAGCAACGCGCCCCGGCTGAGGAACCATTTTTTGCGGTCTTATCCGTCATCCCGCCCCATGATCCTTATGTCGCTCCGGCAGCGTTTATGGAACGCCATATTCCAGGTCAGATCGAGTTGCGACCGAATGTTCCTGATATACCAGCGTTGCGCCGCCGTGCCCAGCGTGATCTGGCCGGGTACTATGCCATGATCGAAAATATCGATTGGAATCTGGGACGCATCCGTGATGTGCTGGAACGCACCGGGCAGGCGGATGACACCCACGTCCTGTTTTTCTCCGATCACGGTGATTTGCACGGCTCGCATGGTCAGTTTCGCAAAACGGCTCCCTGGGAGGAAGCGATTCGCATTCCCTTTATCATGGGCGGTGGTCCCCATCGTTACGTGCATCAGTCCGGTTACTACTCGGTTCCCCTCAATCACGTTGATATTGCGCCCACATCGCTGGGATTGTGCGGCATTGATGCCCCGGATTGGATGATGGGCACAGATTATTCTGGCTATCGAATTCGTGGCCGAGAAATCCACAACGAACCGGATAGCGCCTATCTGCAAGCGGTGATACCGACGGGGCATGGGAACTCCGTTGATCGACCCTGGCGCGGGGTTGTCACGCGCGATGGCTGGAAATATGTCGTGCTGGAAGGGCAACCCTGGCTGCTGTTCAACCTGAATGAAGACCCCTATGAGCAGGCCAATCTCGCCCATAATTCGCTATATACCACTGAACGGCAGCGACTACAAGACCGCCTCGCCGCCTGGATCCATGACACGGATGACCAGTTCGATTTGCCAGCGCTCTAAGGGGACTTTCCACAGCGCACGTTAGATATACACCAGACAGCCTTGCTGCTCCAATTGCTGCATGATGGGCGATTTTGCTGAAAATTGATTCCAGCGCAAATCGAGTTTTTCCAGGCGCGATAAATTCACGATGCTATCTGGCAACGCGCTGAGTTGATTGCCCCGCAAATCGAGATACAGTAAATTCGTCATTTTACCAATTGAAGCGGGCACCTGCGTCAACTGATTATTGCGCAGGTCCAGCATCCGCAAATTGGTCAATGCGCCGATTGCGTCTGGCAATTCTGTAAGTTGATTCTCACGCAGATAAAGTTCGCGCAGTGCGGCCAACCGAGTGATTGTATCCGGCAGTTGAGTGAGCTGGTTATTGTATAACCGTAGTTCAATCAGTTGCGTAGGATTGCCAATGGCGTTCGGCAGTGCAGTCAATTGGCTGTCCGTCAGGTTGAGATAGCGCAGACTGCTGAGGTCGCCAATCCATTCCGGGCAGGTGTGCAGTGGATTATCCCCGGCGTACAAGAATTCCAGATGATGCAGGTTGCGCAAGGGTTCGGGTAAGCCGGTAAGCTGGCAATGGGCTATGTCAAGCGTGAGCAGCCGGGTTAACTGCCCGATACTTTCTGGTAGCGTCGTATATGGATTGCCATCGATATAAAGATGTGTGAGCGTTTTCAGCTTACCAATCTCTGGCGAAATGGATGTGAGCCGGTTGTTCCCCAGCGAGAGTTTCCACAGATTCGGCAGGTCCCAGAGTCCGTCGGGTAGCGCCACCAGCAAATTATCGCGGGCGCTCAAGGCTTCCAGTGTGACAGGGAGCGGGGGCAATTGGGTGAGCTTCTGGTCATTCAACTCAAGTTCTAGAGTATTCATCGTCGTCTCGGTTGATTTTTAGCTTGGGCATGAAGTGTATCGTGATTCGGGACATTCGAGTACAATTGCCCCGGCTGGCTAATTGGTGGAGAATATCTCCTTCATGATTCAACAATTGCGCCGCAGTAAATTTGTGCACGACACCTTTATCCTGCAAATCAGCAAAGTCGGCGTGATGATTCTGGGGTTGGGCGCGTGGATTTATGTGCCGGTGCGCCTCGGTCCGGCGGAGTATGGTCTGTTCGCGCTGGCGCAATCGTTCCTGGGCATCTGGCAAACGCTTAATCTGACTGGCATCAAAACCAGCACCGCGACCCTGCTACCAGCGGCGGTGGGCAAGGCGGACCCGGACGAAATTCGCGATCTGTTGGCGATCTATATCAAAGTATCGCTGGTGTGGGCGGTGCTAAGTTTGACCGTGCTCATGTTTCTCGGTTCGACAGTGGCAGCCAGACTTTATAAGGAACCAGTTCCTTTGGCAGCGGCGAACGCGCTGGCCTATCCAACGCTGGCGGGCTGGATCACAACCGGCAATGGTCAGGTGGGGTCGTTAGCGGCGCTGCTGGCACTCATCCTCTTGTTCGACCCATTTTATAACCTGATACTCACCGCCTTTCGCAGCCGCCGGGCGATGCGACTGATGGGCATTTTGCAGAATCTCAATCAATTGGCATTAACAATCAGCCTGGTTGGTGCTGCCTTGCTTCATCCGACGGCTGAAGGCCAGGTCATCGGACGGCTGGTTTACTCAGTCGTCACATTGGGCATCGCACTGGGGCTGTATCAGCGCACTCGCCAGCAACATGTCGTTCCCTATCCCACTGTGCTGACTGTTTTACGGCGCGTACCTGGCATTTCTTATCGCCCGTACTGGCGATTTGGCCTGGAGAATGCGCTGGACAAAAATATCGCTAATCTCTACACTTATCTGCCGTTGCAATTGGTAGGCATCCTGGCGGGGCCAACCGCCGCCAGCTACATTCAACTGGCGCTGCGGGGCATCAACAAGGCAGGCTTCCTAACCTCAGCCGTGTTCGAGAATATGCAGGCAGTTGTCCCGCAGGCGATTGGCCGGGGTGATTACCAACGCTTGTGGCATAATTTTATGCGGGTGCAGGGCGTGGTCGCGCTGGGGAGTGTGGTGTTTTTCGGTTTCGTGATCGTGATGTCTCCCCTGTTATTGGTGCCGATCTTCGGTGAAGAATGGATTCCGGTATTGCCGCTTTTACCTGCCTTTGCGTTGTACGGCGTCGTCACCAATGTCGGTGGTAATTTCGGCCCCTTGTACCGGGCGCTGGACTTAACGCAGGCAGCAGTGCTGAGCAAGATTGCCGCACTGGTGGTGATGTTGCCCGCTGGCATCTGGCTCATTAATGCGTTGGGCGCGTTAGGTGGCGTATGGATGATTAATGGCCTGTTGGCTGTGCCCGTGTTGATTATCGCCAGTGTGACGTTGCCGGTGCTGTGGCGACTTGCCAGAGAACAACATGACTGATTCCAGCCTCAAACATGCCTTGCGTAACAGTCCCGTTCGGCCCCTTTACCTATGGCTGGCAAATAGCTATCGGCAATTGCGGCGTCTCTATACCTATCCGGCAACGGCCAGGGTTGGCGTGGTAGATTATGACACTTACTGGGATAACAAAGCCCAGCAGGGTTTGGGACAGCTTTCGTCCTGGCGTCTGAAACGGGCACAGGTCTTTACCAGTCTGGTCGCTACTGGTGATCGCGTGTTGGATCTTGGCGTTGGTGATGGTGCGCTGTTGCAGTATATGTTGGCGGCGAAAGCGATCAGTGCCTATGGGTTGGATGTCTCTCCCAAAGCCGTTGAGTTCTGCCGGGCCAATGGACTGGATGTAGATCTGGCAGACATTAATCAGCCGATTACGAATCACCTCAACGGTACGTACGATTACATCATTCTGTCAGAGATTATCGAACACCTGCCCGACCCGGAAAATTTGCTTAACAGTTTGCGGCCCTACGTTACCAAAGGCATTATCATATCCATCCCCAACACCGGCTTCCATCAGCACCGACTCCGGTTAATGCTGGGACGTTTTCCGCTGCAATGGGTCGTGACACCGGGCGAACACCTCCGGTTCTGGACTCGTGCCGATTTTCACTGGTGGGCGTCTCAGATGCAATTTAAGATCGTTAAAGAAGTTCCCTATCAGGGTACACCGCTGCTCAAAGACCTGTGGCCGGGCTTGTTCGCCGCTGCGTTTGTGTACGTCTTATGTGATATATAGCAGTGAATGTTGTGAGAAAAGCATAATTTACGCCAGCAAATACGCGATTACAATAAAAGAATATGAAACCTGATAACCTTGTAAACAATTCGCTCAAAGGCTTGCACTGATGAATGTCCTGATAATTGGCGGCACCCGCAACATGGGTCATTTACTGGCATTGGAATTGCTGGCTCAGGGGCATGCGGTCACGATTTTTAATCGGGGACTGACCCCCGACCAATTGCCGCCGTCCGTCAAACGCCTGCGGGGTGATCGGACTGAGGCGAGTGATCTCGCGAAAGTGCTGGACGCGCACACCTTTGATGCAGTGGTGGACATGGTGTTGATGACCGGCGATGAAGCGGAGACAATCATCAGCTTGCTCAAAGGCCGTGTCGGCCACTATATTTTCATTAGCTCGGGGCAGGTATACCTGGTTCGCGAAAGTCTGGGACGGCCCTTCAGTGAGGCGGACTATGACGGTCAATTGATGCCACCGCCCAAGCCGAACACGTATGGCTATGAAGAGTGGCGCTATGGCATCGGCAAACGGGAGGCCGAAGACCGACTGGCCGCGGCCTGGACCGATTACCAATTTCCTTATACATCACTGCGGCTGCCGATGGTCAATGGCGAACGGGAACCGTTTAATCGTCTCTACGGTTATATGTTGCGCATTAAAGATGGCGGGCCGATACTCGTACCGGAAACTCCGCAACATGCCTTACGCCATATCTATGCGCCGGATGTTGTCCAGGCGATCATGCGCCTGTTGCAAACGGGGCAGGGCAAAGGCGAGGCCTATAATCTTAGCCAGGCCGAAACCGTTACCCTGGACGAATTCGTCGCGCTGGTGAGTGACATGATGGGCAAACCCGTGCCGGCCTTAGTCGAAGCCAAGCGCAGCCTGTTGGAAGCTAACGGATTCCTGCCCGATTGTTCGCCGTTTAGCGATCGCTGGATGTCTGAACTCACCAATGACCGTAGCAAGGCCGACCTGAACCTGCACTATACACCGCTGGAAACTTATCTCGAGCGAATCATCAGCTACTATCAGGCGCATCCACCGCAACGACCGGCCAGCTATCGGCGACGTAACTCAGAACGCAACCTGGTGCTGTATGAACTGAGCTAGCGACCCACTCGCTAAATCCGGTTCGCCGCCTTTATTGTGCAATCCACTAAACTGGCTTCGTAGCGGTGATGCGGGCGCTGTAGATGAGCGGCATACCGGGCTGCCGTTCGATTATTTCCCCGGCATCATCTTTGCTGGCAACCTGAATATCGACGAAACCTGCCGTCCGCATCATCTCGGTATATGCCTCGACATCAATGGCCCCGGTGACGCACTCGGCCCATTTATCTTTATCGGCGCGCATCGCCGGGCTGAATTCGCCTTCGGTCACGATGTCGCTGATGCTGACCCGTCCGCCGGGCTTGAGAACGCGGAAGGCTTCCGCAAATACGGGCGCTTTATCCGGTGCGAGGTTAATCACACAGTTGGACATAATGACATCCACACTGTTGTCGTCCACCGGCAGGGCCTCAATTTGTCCGTGACGGAAATCGACATTGGTTGCGCCGATTTTGGCTTTGTTCGCGTGGGCTTTTTCCAACATTTGTGGGGTCATGTCCACGCCGATGACATAGCCGGTGGGACCGACCTGTTTGGCCGCCATAAAACAATCAATGCCGCCGCCGCTGCCCAGATCAAGCACGGTTTCACCGGGTTGTAACGCCGCAATCGTCACCGGGTCGCCACAGCCCAGCGACAGGTTGGTGACTTCAGCCGGCAGGTCTGCCGTTAGCCCATCTTCATACAGTGTGACCGGGGTGCAACATGAACTGCTCTCCGGGCCACAGCAACTTGCGCCGCGCGTGGTGGCGATATTGCTATAACGTTCGCGGACTGACTCATGAATTTCGATGTTGTCTGACATATTTCCCTCCATTATATTGATGTTTGTCGATATATTGATCGAAAAAAATTTTGCCTATGAGTTGGGTTCGACCACCGGAATCGAATCCACCGCAATGACCTTATCGGCATACGTTGGGGCGAAGGTCTGAACCAGTGAACCACAACACACGGTAAAGTGTTCTTCATTAAGCGTGTAAAAACGCTGCCGACCTTCCTGACGGACGTGTACCAGATTAGCTTCCTCCAGCTTCTTTAGGTGGTGGCTGACAGTCGGTTGCTTGACCTCACCACCAAGCTTGTCCACAAGATCATTCACGCTGAGCCACACACAGCACAGGTGCTGCATCATATCCAGCCGGGTTTCATCGGCGATGGCTTTGGCGAATAGCAATTGATTTGTATCCATAACCTTTATTATATTGACATTCATCAATATGTCAAGTGATATTGGAGGAAATTAGGCGATGTTATCCCTCCAAAACACTCTACAATTACGGGCAAAAACAACTTCTATAAGGCTTCCGCATCTGTTTTTATTGTTTGCTTATCAATTCCCCTGAGATCAGCTCGCTGTGGCTCTGATTTTTGTGAATTATTTCTTAAACGTTGCCTTATAGATAATAAATACTTAAATAGTATATAATATTGAATTGAAGATAATTTACGCCTCTTATAAACCAGCCTGTTTACATTGTTCTCATACATTGAGCATCATCTCCTAAATGGCGCGTAGAGAATGTGCTTTTACTTTCTACGGCAGAAAGCGAGGTGAACTTCCCCATTTATGAGTTAAAAGGAATGGGCATTCTTGGCAATCGAAAAAAGTGAACCTGCATCACCTTACCCCAAATAAATTCATTTCTTTTAAGGAGACAGTCCCATGGCGTGGAATTTATCAGGCGAGATGCGCGAGACATGTAGCTGCAAGATGCATTGCCCCTGCTGGACAGGAGTAAAAGAGTTGATGGATATGGATGAGGGCTATTGTGCCAGCGTGAATCTATTTCGTATCAATCATGGCAATGTTGACGGCGTTGACGTGGGAGGACTTACATTGGCTCAGGCCGTGATATGGCCCGGCCCAACCCTCTACGACGGTAATGGCACCGGTCGACTATACATTGACGAGGCAGCCAGTTCCGATCAGTTTTCCGCATTAGAGACGATTTTTCTTGGCAAGCGAGGCGGACCGATGGAGATTTTGGCTTCGCTCACACCGACATGGTTGCCAGCCCAGGCTGCCGACTTTGCAATGCAGGAGGAAAATGGCGCTGTTGACGCTACCGTTGGACGATTCGGGCAGATCAAATCAAAAATCCTGAAAAACGAAGCCGGTCAGTCAATGACAATCCAGAACCTGGGATTTACCGTCGCTCTTCAATTCGATAACCAGACCGGTGAACTGGCACCTGCTGACGGAACTCAATGGTCTGATCCCGATCTCCCGCACGAGTTTGTATCGAAATCAGGAACCGTCGGGCGTTTCACCTGGAACGGGGATTAGCCTTTTAAGGTAGCGGATGACTCGGACACTGGTGATTGATAATGAGCCAACGAACGATACTTGAAACTGTTCTGAGACGTGACCGCCTGATTGTAATCAGTGGTCTGAGCATCGTGGTCGTGCTGGCATGGGTTTATATTCTTCTGGGTGCGGGTATGGGCATGACCGCGTTCGAGATGACGACCATGAGCAGCACGTCCGCAACAACCACCAGCGACGGCGACCTCATGGCAATGATGATGCAACCTGCTGTCTGGACACCAACCTACGCTGTGATCTTGTTTTTCATGTGGTGGATAATGATGATTGCCATGATGATCCCCAGTGCCGCGCCCATGATTCTGATGTTCGCCGCGATCAACCGCAAACAACGCGAAAAAAGCTCTACTTTTGTGCCGACGAGCTTGTTTGCATTAGGGTATATCGTGGCGTGGGGCGGCTTCAGCCTGGTGGCAATCAGTCTCCAATGGGGTCTGGAACGTCT
Source organism: Phototrophicaceae bacterium (assembly GCA_965223835.1). Lineage (GTDB taxonomy): Bacteria > Chloroflexota > Anaerolineae > Aggregatilineales > Phototrophicaceae > CAVYXZ01. The sequence continues at coordinate 4,432,402 of CBDCXQ010000001.1, read as the reverse complement.
GGGGTTTATGTCGGCCATGATGGTCGCCACCAGTGGGCTGTTTGCCGGGCTGGTGCTGATCGCCGCCGGAGTCTATCAACTCACACCATTGAAACACACCTGCCTGCGTCATTGCCGCAGCCCCATCCAATTCATCACTCATCACTGGCGCAATGGAACAGGCGGCGCGTTGCGGATGGGAATCGATCATGGAATCTTTTGCCTGGCCTGTTGCTGGTCACTGATGGCCCTGCTATTCGTGGGTGGTGTCATGAACCTGTACTGGATAGTGGGATTGGCGGTCTTCGTCCTATTGGAAAAAACCATCCCTGCCGGACACAGGCTCGGATCGCTCGGTGGTATTGGCCTTATCATTTGGGGCGCGTGGATGCTGATCAGCGCACTGTAACAATCGCGGTAGAATTCTCCGCAAGGCTACGGCGGCTTCCATTGTTAGTGTGTTCCCATTACCGATGGTCGCCATTCATGAATTACTGAGAATCAGTTCGGCGTAATTGGCGGATGGCGCGGCGTAAAACTAAGAACACCAGCAGGGTCATAATCGCCAGCAAGAGGAAATTGATCAGGATAATGACAAGCAGTGGTAGCAGCGCCTGTTCGAGACTGAATATATGGGAGATTTAACCAACCGACAATCTCGGCATCACCCGTAAAGACTTCATAAGCAATGTTTGTTTCGGTATCATAGATATAGATTGTACCGTTCTCTGGGTCTTCAACGGTTTCCAGCACACCGTAAAAGGCTAGGTAGCGTCCATCTGATGACCAAGAGAATTGGAAGGGTATAAACGGACCTGATTCCCAATTGACAAAACAACTTGTGAGTACTCGCTTTTGTTCAATATCAATGAAACTAAGATGATCTGTTTGCTGTCCTCGTTCACGAAATGCAATATGATGACCACCTGGTGACCAGGATGTTTCGTCAAAAATCCAGATACGATTTGCAATACCGTCAATCATGAGTTGATCATGAATGCTGTTATCAGCAACCTTAAAGATCGTCATGATACTATCGTTGGATTCATCATCAAATCCTGCCATAAATTCACCATCATACGACCAGATACCGTAGTCTAACTCCTGTACAATTTCTCGCTTCCCAATATCAATGACAAAAATGTCACGGGGATTATTTGCCTTTTGGAGCATTAAATACCGACCGTTTGAACTGAATCGTGGTAGAGTGTAGGAAGCATAGTCTGTAATATTAACCAGAGGTGTTGACATGATACCAGGCTCTTCAAATAAGTGATCAACATACGTTGGATAAAGATAGTCTGTTTCACCGGTATCAATATTGATGATCGATCCGGGATACCACTCAGGTATTCTGATTTTGCTTGTCTTATAAATAATCATTATTTCGTCAGCGTTAACCCATTGGATAAAATCGGGTTCAATCCATTCTGGATCATATATATCCAGGCTGGTCAATGTTTCGGTCCGCACATCATAAATGTAGAGAGCGGTGGTTGTGTAAATCTCGTTCGCTGTCCAGGCAATCCTACTCCCAGCTACGGAAATACTTGATCTCTGTAGACCATCTACATTGGATTGAAGCACTCTATCTAGTGTTTGGATGTTATCGCCCAAAAAAAACACAAGATGCTCATCGCTTTGCGACAGTAGCACACTTAAATCTGTCTCGACGTGACATTTCGTCTGCGCTTGACTCAGCAAGATCGAAACGGAGCAAGCAATCATGACAATGACAATTATTTTCATCACTGAAGCGACTAACAGCATAGCTTTGTTGCCTATTATGATTCGGTCCGGCGTAATTGGCGGATGGCGCGGCGTAAAACAAAGAACACCAGCAGGGTCATGATCGCCAGCAAGAGGAAATTGATCGGGATAATGGCAAGCAAGGGTAGCAGCGCCACACTGCCCCCAATAGCGAGGGTTATACCCAGTTTGCGCAGATGATCCTGTTCCAATTCTGGCGTCAGTTCTGCATTTGCCAGTGTCAGCCGGGACCGGAACCGGGCTAAATCCCAGGCCGCCAGCGTACCCAGCAGCAGTAGCAACATGACCGGAACCGGTAAATTGCGCAAAACGCCAATCGCAGCCAGCGCGACAAAAAAGGCAAAGAACAGGCCGATAAAGATCGGGTTCTGGCGGGCTTCCAGCGTGAGCCAGGAAAAACCAACGACCACCACCAGCGCTGTAACCGTCACATCCTGGACGATGATTGACAGGCCGGTATGAACCAGCGTGAGGGCCATAATCAAGCCAAAGAGCAAGCGTTCGGTCATCGCAGGTGCATCCGGTTAATTGGCGCCGGTTGCCGCACTAACCGCCGCCGCGCGACGTTTTCCAGCGGTTCGGTAACAACCCAATCCACCACCTGGACACCACTGCGTCGCAGTTTGCGCAACATAAATTCACGCTCGGCATAGGCCAACCGAAACGCCGGCGATTGTTGATCGGACATCTGGGCGGCTTCGAACGCAACGGGATTGGGGCTGATGAGCATGACGGCGTAACCCCGGGCGCGCAACGTCACAATCGTCGGAATATCTTCGGGAACCAGCGAACTCACCATCACGATCTGTGAGCCAGCCGGAAACAGACGCGTGGGCAAATAATGCAGATTTTCCAGCGCATAATTAAACCCGGTCTGGGCCTGGGCCAGCGCTTTGAGCATTCGGTTGCGATGCACTTTGCCATAGCCGGGGAACACGCGCTGCCGACCAGCACCATAGATGAGCAGGCTGACCCGGTTGCCATCGTCCAGGAAATTGTCGATCAGGGCGGCAGTGGCCTGCACCGCATGTTCAAATAACGCGCCATCATCAGTCACGACATCGACCTTCTGCCGTGCATCTAGAATAAGGCCAACATCGGCCACGCGCTGTTGTTCATAGATATTGGTGTAGAGTTCATGGGGCGACCGCGACGTTAGCCGCCAGTTGATTTGCCGTTGTGAATCACCGCTTTGATACTCACGCACACTCCAGAAATCCACGCCCGTGCCGCCTTGCCGGGCACCGATGGGGCCAGCAAATCCCCGCGTCTGTGGCGGGCGAATTTTGATGCGGTCGAGTTTAGGGTAATCGGGATGGATCACCAGGTCAGCGGGCGCGCGATAGAGACGGCGCACGTCAAACAGACTGGTGAAATCACGGGCCTCGACCTGTACCTCATAGGATTCGTAAGCCCCACGCGGGGCGATCATGGTATATTCCAGTTCGACCTGGGCATCGGTTTCCAGGTACGCCAGCGCGGTTGTCTCGCCTTCTATCAATTCAACGCCTTCTGGCAACACGTCGGCAATGGTCACTTCGTCCTGAAGCGGGCCAACGTTGGTCAGAGTCAGGTGGACGGTGACAGGTGTGCCCTGGGGTGCATAATCCGGCGTCACCTCCCGGCGCAGCGTGATGTCGAGGGCTTCGGGGCGCTGCCAGATGGCCGCAAAAAAATAGACCAGCAGCGGTAGTGCCAGCGCAATGATACCGCGATTCAAGGCCGCCAACCCGACCAGGAACAGGCCGAAGATCAGCGTGAGAACGAGGGCAATGGCGGGGCGCACCGGCTAGCCTTTGATGACCGGGACTGGTACGGCTTGCTCAACCTCGGTCAGGATTCGCTCTGCAGCCAGGGGAACCGACCATAAATCGGGTTGGAGCAGCAGGCGATGACTCAGCGCTGGGCGTACGAATTGTTTGACATCATCCGGGATGACGAATGAACGCCCGTTCAAGGCGGCCCAGGCGCGGCTGAGCTTCAAGAGCGCCAGCGTACCACGCGGGCTGGCTCCCACGGCCACTTGATGATGGGTGCGGGTGCGCGTGGTCAGGTCCACCAGATATTGTTCGAGGTCATCATCAACAAACACATCCTCGACCAATCGTTGCATGGCAAGTAAATCATCGCCACTGGCAATGATTTTAAGCGTGATGTCATCGGTTTTGCGGACCCGGCGTCGCCGAATAATCTGGCGTTCTTCTTCCGGGGAAGGATAGCCTACACCCAGTTTCAGCATGAAACGGTCCAATTGGGCTTCGGGCAGTGGAAACGTCCCCTCATACTCGATGGGATTCTGGGTCGCGATGACGATAAACGGCTCGGGCAGGCGCATGGTTTCGCCCTCCACCGTGACCTGCCGTTCCTGCATCGCTTCTAGCAAGGCGGACTGGGTGCGGGGCGAGGCACGATTAATTTCGTCTGCCAGGACAATGTGAGCGAAGATGGGACCCCGGCGCAGGACAAATTTTTCCTCGCTCTTGTCGAAAACATAGCCGCCGGTGATGTCACCGGGCAGCAGGTCCGGGGTGAATTGGATGCGCCGGAATGACATGCCCAAAACGTCGGCAAAACTGCTGGCGATTAAGGTCTTGGCGAGACCGGGATAATCTTCGAGCAGGACATGCCCGCCCGACAGCAGTGACGCCATGATAGCATTTAAGACATCGACCTTGCCCACAATTGCCCGACTGACTTCCTGAACGATTTTTTCACTAAAGGCGGCGACTTCAGAGCCGGGGTTCGTCATGCGTGATCTCCAAACGATGTTCAATGAAAGCAACAATTTCAGCGACCTGTGGGTCCGTTTCGGCACTGTCAAGTGCGGGTTGGGGTGGGTTCAGCCAGCGCTGTAACCAGTTATGATTGGCATTATATTCGGGTTGATTCAGGCGAATTGCTTTGTGCTCTAGCAATGTTTTCACGGCTGAAGGTAGGGCCAGTGTATCATTTTTGACGCGTACTTCGATTTCATCCGTCGTGACACCCTCTTGATAGGCCAGCAGGTTCAGCAACAGCTTGCGGGTTTCCGATGAAAAGTGATTGCTTAAAATAGACCGTGCATACAGGTTTTTATACAATCTGGCCCAGATTGTGTAGCGCGTACTGGTCGCCTGGGGTGTACCGGTTTGCTGGCGGTATGGTCTGCGCAGTTGCAGGTCACGCAGGGCATTGAGGCTGAGCGCGAAGCCCACCAGAATCAACACGGCCAGATAAATACTCTCTGGCACAACTTTGATGGTGATGTCAATGATCCAGAAGAAGTAATAGATCGGGACGACGATGGTTTCCCGGATAAAATCCCAGAAGAGGAGCGCCAGCACGCCAAACACCAGCAGCGTGACGCCAAACCACATGCCCAGCCGAACGTTATGCACGTTGCTGCTCCAACACCCGACAATAATCGACAATATCGGTCAGGCACGCGACCGCCTGATCTTCTTCGCCAGGGTTCGCGGTAATGCTGCCATAGCGGACCTGTTCGAACAGGCGGGTCAGCGTTCTAATCGAGTCGCCGGGTAGCCCCCGGTCAATCAACCGATCTTCAAATTCACGTGGTGTCATGGCCGCGGCCCGGGTGATGCCCCGCTCCTCCTGAATTACCCGGCTCATTTCATGATAACAGTGGATGATCGTCTTCTGAAAATCGCCGCCAGTGTGCAGGGCTTCCAGCGCGGCTTCCGCTTCTTCTGCCAATTGATCGAACGGTGATGCCGGTTTGTTGAATTGCTTTTGCACCACCCAGACGATGATCGCCGCCATCGCCACCAGCAGCACGGCGGTAACGAAGATGACGCCCATGGTTAACCACTGCGGGGGGTCGGGCGAGAATACGGCTAGCGGGGCCGTTTCACCAACTTGATCTAAGGGGCTGGTTCTCCCCAGGAGCGTTTCCTGATCGCCGAATTCCCCGTTTTGGGCCATTTCACGTAACCGTTCCGCCAGATAAAATAGCGCGATTAACGTAATGATCTGCGCAATCAAACGGCGGCGACCGCCCCGTGATGAGAGTGAATAGACAATATAGAATGGCAGGAGCACCAGCAGCAGCGCCATGCCCCCCCGAATCAGCCAGGCGAGCGAAGCATCATCGGTGATCGGGCCGAGGTTGGGGGTTGGACTTGCCTGGGGTTCTTCCAGCGAGAATGGTTGGCCCGGCAACAATTGCAGGTCGGGCAAACCCATTGCCAGAAACATGAGAAGACCCCCGGCAACGATCAAGAGCAGCAGTGTTTGCTGTTTTGTTTTACTCATAAGCTATATTTTCATTGATAATAAGCGTTGCACCAGTATAACACGCGGCGTTTCAGTTAGATAAGCGCCAGATGATAGATGATGAATTTGTGGCTGCCAGACGTCGAGTGTGAAATGTTTAACGTTCTGGCGTTCGCAAATGACCGAAAGGCGCAGGTACAATAGCGGATTGAGATGCTACAAAAGGAAAAATGAATGGCGATTCCGACGATTGGCTTCATTGGCCTGGGGGCAATGGGCAGTGGCATGGCGCGAAATTTGCTCAAGGCGGATTATTCACTGACGGTCACTGACTTACAACGCGAGAAAGTTGGGGCGCTGGTTGAACATGGCGCAACCGCCGCGCAGCATATTAGCGATCTGGTGCAGGCTAATGATGTGATTCTGACCAGTGTGCCATCGTTTGTGGTCGCGGTACAGGTGGCCCATGACCTGCTGAATCATGCGCGTCCGGGTCAAATTTTCATCGAACTCAGTACGATGACCCCGACCCAGGCCCAGGAACTGGCCGCCGCTTATGCAGAACGGGGCGCAACCCGGTTGGATGTGCCGGTGAGCGGTGGCGCAACGGGGGCAGCGAACGGTACGCTGCGCATGTTTGTTGGCGGGGATGAAGCAGTAGTTCGTCAATGCTGGCCGATTTTTGAAGTGCTGGGCGACCCGGACCGGATCGTCTATGGTGGTCCGGCGGGCTACGGTCAGATCATCAAGGTTGTCAATCAAATGGCGATGGGCCTTTCAAATGCCATTTATCTGGAAACGATTGGCTTTGGCGTCAAAATGGGCCTTGACCCGGACCTGCTGGTGCAGGCTGTGGGCGGTGGAGACGGTTGGCGTAGACAATTTGAAGGTATTGCCCACCGTATCAAAAATGACCAGGCCATCCACACCGATGTCAAGTTTGTGCAACTCCAGCAATTTGCTGACGATGCAGCCGCCCGGGGCTACGCAATGCCGCTCGTTCAGGCGTTGTTTGCTTTCATGGAGCCGGGTGAACGCATCAGCCAGGAGGAGATTTATCCCGCACCATCATTCTGGCACGAATTGATGAAAGCGCAGGATTTGGATTAAGCGACTGCCATGCGAGCAGTCGATTTGGAATTTACGTTAACCCACTGCTGCTTGCAATGCTGCTAGCCCGGCCTGTTCGCAGTCGTGAATCTTCAGAACCACGTCGCGCAGATTAGCCCGAAAGTCGACCACTTCTGCAGCATTTAGTGGGAAATCTTCTGCCATAGACGCTTTGATGGTTCCCAACTGATCCCTGATCTGCTGCCGTTCAGCCAGCGCAGCCGTCCCTTGTTCGATAAACAGATCATACTCACGCTGCATGAGTTCACGCGTTTGTTTAAGCACGGGGACCGCATCCGGCAGTAGCGCCTGGTTGAGTTCACCCCAGATGGTGGCCGCCTGCTTGAACTGGTCGGCGACGGCTGTGAGCGCTGGTTGGTTCAGGAGCGTGGCGGCTTCCTCCAGGAACTCGGCAAAAAGCTGGCGCGAATACTGGCCGCCTGCATCCCATAGATTGATATAATGGTAGGGCATCCGCATCCCAGCATACATCTTTGGCCCCGGCGCAAACTGTTTGGCCCAGCCCATTTTGGATTTTTCGTCCAGCAGGAGATCGGCCCACCGCTGATAGGCGCTCAGCCCATATTTGTCGGCCATTTGCTTACGAGGTGGTTCGCCCGTCATGTGTTCCAGGCAGGTGCGAATGCCATTTTCAACCGCTGCGGGTAATTGATCCAGCGCAATCGATTCAACTGCCATCACCCGATATTTGTCTTTTTTGATGCGCCCCCGCGCCGCATGAAAGGTCTTGGCGTCAACGATTAGCGGCACCTGCGCACGATCGGCGATGTGTAGACTGTCGTCGTCATAACCATAGACCAGCACCGGTAGCATTCCCCAGGCTTCATCATTGCTCTCAAGGTTGTTGTAGGGCAGCGAATGGGCATCGGCCCAGACCAGTGCGGGTTTGCCACCATCCAGCACAGCCGTGAGATTGGTCACGGCTTTATCCGCACTGGCAGTATGTTTGACAGTGGTTGTTATCCCAAGCTGGTCAATAATCCGCTGCATCGGTTCAAAGCTATTGCGCGTCAAAAAGTGCAGCCAGGGTTCATAGCCCTGATATTCGAACACGAAATAGCCCGCGACGATCCCGCCACTAATGCCGAACAACAGCGCTTCGGTCAGGGGTTGGTTGGTGTGGGTTGCCTTGAAACCCTGGTAATCCAACGCGTTACGCAGCGGCCCCGTATCCCAATGGCGTCCTGCAAACTGCTGATAATTCACCAGTATGGTCATTTAGATTTCTCCCGCGAACAGGAAGTAATGTAGATTGCCGGGGCCGACCCATGATGCATTGACGATCTTTCCGTCCTGCTCCGGCGGTATGTCGTTGAGTGATATGCCGTCTTGTTTCAGCGCAGCAATTCGGTCGGCCATGTCACCGGCAAAATAGGTGATATGCGGATCATCAAACATCGGTTCGCCTGAATCCGGTTCATTCTGGTGCAGGCCAACCACCGTCAGGCCATCGGAGAAAATACCCCAGGGGTGCGGCTCATTGGCGGCATGTAACTTGTCGAAGCCCAGTGTTTGCCAAAAGACGGCGGATTTCTCAAAATCGGTTGTTTGGATGGCATATTCACCAAATTTACCCAGGCGTGAGATGGGTTTGCGTGACATGATGTCGCCTTCGGGCATGGGGGCCGGGGCTGCATTTGCTGAGAGAGCGAGGCGCACGCCGTTGGGATCAATAATTACATTGTCGTTCATGGTGATGCCAGCGGCTTTGATCGCGTCCAGATCACTGCCATAGTAGGCCAGTGTGGGGCCGGGGAGTGCGCCGGTTTGCAAGCCGATATTTAACCCGCCATCCGTGACAACGTTAGCGCCTACTTTTTTGAGGCCAAGTTTTTCATAATTTGACAAGGCGGCAGCGATGTCGGCGACAGCAGCCCGGACTTCAACATAGGTTCCCAATTTCATCATGCTCTCCTCAGGTTAAGTATGCTGTTCATCTGCACTTTCAGTCGCGGGTCCGTGTGGCGGGTCCAATCAACAATGCCAACTCGCGCCTGTTTATTGCCAGATCAATTCGGCTTGTAAGCCTTCCATGACACGGGGATAGCTGGTGACTTGTGGCGGGATTGGCACAATCGCCGGTTCCCAATCGGCCCCATATTCCGCGATCGAGCGCACCCAGCCCTGGAAATTGCGCCAACCTGCGTTTTGTCCGCCATTTGGTTCGTCCAATCCAAAGCCACTGTGAACAATGGTTAAACGGGTTTTGCCGCCGGATTCAGCCAGTGTCCAGGTGACAATCGACTCACTTTCGTCCATTTCGACCATGGTATAGGCTAGCTTGTGGTCGGGTTCCAGATCAACGATCTTCATCGCGCCCATGCTCTCCCAACCGAGATCATAGGTGCCGTCGACTCGTGGCTCCACCGTCGAACGGCGGGCGATCCACCGTTCGAGTTCTGCCGGCTTAATCAGTACCTCAAACACGCGGCTGGCCGGGGCATCGATTTCAATTGTGTGTTCGATGTCACCGACCATTGGCTGGGAGAAATCAACGCGGGCGTCGCTCGGTTTGCCATCAAGATAACGGCGCAGGTTTTCCAGCGAGAGAAACCAGAAGTCCTCCATCGTGTAATCACCAATCGTATGCGAGCCATGATGTCCGCGCTCATGTTCAATCGCGAGAATCGTATGGTCTTCGCGGGGATGCAAACTATAGGTGATGATGGTAGCTTGACCGTGCCAATGCCACATGAACTGCAAGCGCTTGTTGGCTTGCTGAGTTTGAATCCGATGACGGCCCGATTCTCGATCAGGATTCTCTGGTGTGTAGCGGCCCCAAAAATCATAGCGCCCGGCTTCCAGGTCTACTTCAGCGTGTTCGGCGAACCAGGTTTCCAGCGCGGCGGTATCAGTAAGGGCGGTGTAAATTTGTGACGGTGTTGTCCGAAGTTTGATCTGTACACGCAATGGTGGTTTCATGATTTTCCTCTACAATGCTGGTGGTTGTTGTACGATAAGCAGGAGGTTGACCTTCTCAATCACGGGCCTCATCCTCCTGATGGGGATAACAGACCAGCACCAGCCGGAACCCCTGTTCATCTGTAGCGAGTTCAATGTCATCGGCAGGCAGGCCATATTTATGGGCGAGGTCTTGAAAAACCGTTTGCACTTCCTGAAGAAAATCGGCCCGGCGGCGGGCATCGGGCAGGTAGATGGCCGCTGATAACGATAGTGAGGGAACATCCTGACCGGACTCCGCTTGATGCGCCAGCCGACCAATGTCATCGTGAATCTCTTCGGCGAGGCTGAGCAGGACACGGAGGCTGATCTGATCGCGCGTCATCGATTCACCGCCGATTTGCCCGACCAACTGCGGCGCTAACCAGTACGACCGCGCTTTAGCCTGATAATAACCCTCAACCACGCCGCGCACCCGGCGTTCCTCGACCTTCTCGACCAGCCCGGCTTTTTCCAGTGCCTTGACATGATAGTAGAGCTTCTGCGCCGTTTCGCCGAAAATCGTTGCCAGTTCCGGGCAGGTACGCGGTTTATCCAGTTGTTTCATGATTTCGATGCGGAGCGGCTTTAGCAGGGCAGTGGCCTGATCCACATCTTCGATATAGTACATGTCACGCATAGAACACTCGTTTCAAAAACTATTTTTATTATAAAAATTTATTTTTATTTGTCAAGCAGCAAAATGCTGTTTGGGTATACTGGGTCAAATTTCGAAACATTGAATGCGACTATTAATCGTATAGGGGTTGAGGGGCAATGGCCGATTTTGCTAATAAAGTTGTTGTTGTGACCGGTGCCAGTTCTGGAATCGGCAAAGCAAGTGCTCAACTGTTTGCCCGGCAAGGGGCGAAAGTCGTCTTAGCGGATATTGATGAAGACAACGGGCAGCAAGTCACCGCCAATATCAATGCGGTTGGTGGCAATGCGGATTTTTACTCATGTAACGTGACCGATCCAAACCAGGTTGAAGGGCTAATTAAATTTGCGGTCGCTACTTTTGGCGGGTTGCATGTTATGGTCAACAACGCAGGAATCTTAGGGGAAGGCGCGCCAGTTGCTGACCTCTCGATCGATCATTGGAATAAGGTGATTGCTGTCAATCTCACCGGTGTTTTTTATAGCACTAAATATGCTATTCCCGCTCTATTGCAATCTGGCGGAGGCGCAATCGTCAATATTGCATCCATACTCGGCGTTGTTGCTGGTCCTAATGCAAGTGCTTATGTTGCTTCCAAACATGCCGTCGTCGGTTTAACGAAGACGGTGGCATTAGAGTACAGTGCGCAGGGAATTCGCGTCAACGCAGTTGGGCCAGGATTTATCGATACGCCCCTACTTTCGGGATTCGATGATGATAATTGGGCCGATGTTATACAACGGCATCCGATTGGAAGACGCGGAAATGCAGCCGAGGTTGCTGAACTGGTTGTTTGGCTGGGGAGTGATAAAGCGGCGTTTTGTACCGGCGGATACTATCCAGTTGACGGGGGCTATCTCGCACAGTGAGCATGTGTTTTTGAGAATTTGTCATTACTGTTGGCGTAGTTAACCGATGAAATTTGCCATTCATTATTCGCCGCAAATTGTGGAATTGTTGAACGCCGGGTTAGTTGAGGTTGATTGGTTTAAGCTCCCCGCCTGGCCGGATTTGATTCCTGAAGCGCAGCAAACGCGCCCAGTGTATGTTCACTTCGACCTGCGGGCCGGACCGGGATCAGGTAGAGATTTTCTGAGGAAAAGGATTGTCACGTGTGGAGAGTACCTGTCGAAGCTTATCTAATTTTAATCAAGTCTTGTTAACTTTACATCAGCAACCCTTATGAAAGGGGTGTTTCAGAACGTGATGAACAAAGGAGACTGCATTGAATAAGCGTTGCGTTATTGTACTATTGATTTTGATTTTTGCTTCCGGGTTTGCGCTCGCGCAGGATGGCGAGATGGCAAACATCGAACCTCTCGAAGAGTGTTTTGGCGAACTCGCGCCTGAAGCTGCTGCAATCGACATTGAGTGCGGCTACTTGACCGTGCCGGAAGTCCATAGTGAGGACAATGGCAACACGGTTCAGATCGCTTTCGCACGCCTGAATTCAACCAGCGACTACCCCGGTACGCCGATGTTCATGCTACATGGTGGACCCGGTGGTGCAGCTACTGTGAACCTCGCTGATCCAACACGCTCTTTGATTTACCAGCAGTACCTTGGCGAACGCGATATCGTGTTGTTTGACCAGCGCGGGGGCGGCAATTCTCTGCCGCTACTCTCGTGCGAACCTGAGGTAGTTGACCGTGTGATCGAGGTCAGAGAGAATAACCTCATTGATGAGGAACTACGTGCTGCGATTGATGCAAGCTTCGTCGCCTGTGGTGAACGCTATATTGCAGAAGGGGTCAACCTTGCAGCCTTCAATAGTATTCAAAATGCCGCCGACGTGAATGCACTGGTTCAAGCACTCGGGTACGATGAGGTAATCTTGAATGGTGCGTCCTATGGTACTGTACTTGCTCAACACGTTCTGCGTGAATATCCAGATATTGTAAGTGCGGTCATCTTTGATGGGTCGCAGGCACTGGGTAATATCACAAGTTGGACAGAGGAAGGTATTACTAATTATAACGCAGTATGGGGTCGCTACTTTGAATTGTGTGCCATGAGCGAAATCTGCTCCAGCACATTTGGTGACCTAGCGACACAGTATGATCAGGTTATGCAAATCTATGCAGAAAATCCATATGTTATGAGTTATGGCGATGTTGATGTTATCGTTGATGATCTCTTCCTCGCACAACACTTTTATCAAGTCATGCATGTACCTGACTTCGGCGCACGGCTTCCGGCTACCATCGCAGGTCTTTCCGGAAACACACCATTTTCAAGTCTCACGCTCGATGAAGTCATGGAAGGTTTGATTGCGCTGGAGGCGTTATATGCGACACCACCAAGCGAAGGTGGTACTTGGATGGCACACTTCGCCTTCACCTGTGCTGAGTTGCCAGTTACTAGCTTAGACCAAGTGATCGACCCAGACGACTCATTGCTAGCATCTCGCCAATATGGCTACAATGATGCGGCAAACTATGTCGCTGCCTGTGCAACAATTGATGTCCCGCCAATCCCCGATGAAGCACGTATGCCTGTGCCTACTGATAAGCCAGTGTTGTTCCTCAACGGTCAACTTGATAACGCGACAACACTTGAGTGGAATCAAGTATTAATGGATGTCTATGAACAAGAGTATGCCTTCGAATTCCCATTGCAAGGCCATGTCCAATTCTACAACCTGACGACCCAGGCATGTGTCTCAAGCATCGTTATGGACTTCCTCAGTGATCCGACGACTGAACCTGATGGCAGTTGCATCGATGAATTGCCAACAAACTTCGACTTTATTGGTATGTAAGGTCACGCGCTTTTAGCGTGTGCCAGACATGCAAATCGTTTGACTTTATTAAGGCTGACGCATGTGCAATATATTGTGTCAGCCTTATGGCTCGCCTGAGCAAACTCAAAAACAGTATTCAGTTGGATTACATCAGGAGTACTGTTATGATTAATTTTATCTATGATTAATTTTATCCAGAGTGAAGTACAAGAGTCCATCGAAGCAGTATCTCTTGCTGGAGTCCACTACCAATACGGATCGGATTTGAGCCTCAACTGGGTGATCGCAAGGGTATCGTCGTTTTATTGTGTGATGACTGTATTAGCGGTCTTCATAGCGCCAATACGGGCACAGTCAGCAATGTCAGAGAGTTATGATCTCGGCGACACAAGTATCTTTCAAACAAACTTCGCGCAAGACTCGCGCTTCTACGAAATTGCTGTGCGAATACAGGGTGTCCTCGCTGTTCCTGAAGGTGATGGTCCGTTTCCTGTGGTGCTGTTCGTGCATGGGGCGTATATGTTCTGCACGGCACCCATGCAAGGTGAAGCAGATGCGTATCCCTGCCCGCCTGAAGATGATTTACGGCAATATGAAGGCTTTACCTATTTGGCTGAAGGACTTGCAGAACGCGGTTATATCGCCATCGTGCCTGATTTATCGGCGGAGTTCAACACCGGGATCGGGTTCGCGCAACAGGGTGTTCGCACTGTGCAAATCGTGAACGCGCATCTAGCCGCGCTGGAAGCGGATGTCGGTTTTGAGACCGATATAAGCGGCAAGGTCGATCTATCTGAACTGGTCATCGCAACCCATTCGCGTGGTGGGCCGTTGGCTTTGTTCTATTTGAACGCAGACGATGCATCTTATACAGCGGACGCTCTGGCTATGCTGACTCCGGCGGCGTTATTCGCCAATGCCGATCGCGTGATTGAAGAAACCGTTCCTGAAACCCTGCCTACGGCGCTCATCATCGCAGAATGTGATGGTGATGTGGGGACAGATCAACCGCTTAGCTACCTTGATGATATGATCATACCGGGTCGTCCGGCGTTGACCACAATTTATACAGTTCCCGGAGCTACCCACAATGCATTCAGTACAAACTTAGACGCTGACCCGTCCCAGGAGTGTGAAGATGCCGCCTTGCTCGATGCCCAGCGCCAGCGCAATATCACAACATATTTTTTGTCCGATTTTTTTGATGCTGCTTTGTTGTATGGCTCTGTAGTACCATAGCTCGTGTGTTAAGAATCGCTCTCAGAAGCCAAGCGCGAGCGTCCACAACTCCAAGCGGCTTTGGACTATGTGCGAGCAGGGGATACCCTTGCCGTTGACAAACACGGATTGGATGCTGTTAGAGCAGATTATGCAACAGATACAGCGCGATGATTGGGGCGACCCCTGGATTATGGCCTGTGAATACAGTGGCGTTGGTCCCTGGTGGCAGGCGGTGACCGATAAGGTTATTTTGCAATCTGACGTTCCCCGCCTCTATGCGCTGGCGCACGCAGGCGGTTAACCTGCTTCGCGTTATTCCTTCTGGTAATCTGCCCGCAGCAGGCCATAGAATTCGACATCTTTAAATTCATCGGCTTTCTGGGCGGCCTGGCGCTGGGTGCCCTCCAACTGTAACCCGGCTTTTTTGAGTACCCCGGCAGACGCCGTGTTCTCGGTGAGGACATAGGCGAAGATGCGATTGAGGTTGAGTTCTTCAAAGCCAAAGCGCACTACACACTTGACTGCTTCGGTGGCATAGCCCTGCCACCAGTAGGGACGGCCAATCCAGTAAGCAATTTCGCCTCGTTCGTGTTTGGCTTGCAGTTCCAGGTCGCAATAACCAACGAGACCGGTATCGGATTTGCGAGTAATGGCAAACGCGATGGCGTTCCCCGTCGCATAGGCGGCGTGACTCTGTTTAATCATGGTTTCGGCATCTTCCAGCGTATACGGTGGGGTCTTGTCGATCATGTTGCTGATGACTTCGGGGTCATCCAGCAGCTTTTGTACCAGGGGAGCATCGCTGAGTTCGAAACGCCGTAAGTGCAGGCGTTCGGTGTCCAGTGTAGGGAATGATTTCATGGCGTCCTTCCTGAAGGTGAAAATTCGGATTGCAGAATGCCATAGCAGGCTAAGTCATAAAATTGATCGCCTTTGCGAACATGTTGCCGCATGGTGCCCTCATAGATCATGCCTGCCTTGACCATGACCCGCCCAGAGGCCGGATTAATCGTAAAGTGCCGGGCGATGATGCGGTGTAGCCGCAAGTGTTCAAAGCCAAACTGGAGCAATCGTCGCACTGCCTCGGACATATAACCCTGGTTCCAGTACGACACCCCCAGCCAATAGCCAATCTCGGCGCTGGATAGCGTGTTCGGGTGAATGCCCACAACGCCCATAAAAATATGATCGCTTCGCCGCGTAATGGCGAAGGTGTAATGCTGTCCTGTCCCTGCGTGTTGCTGAAGGTGGCGAATCCAGTCAACTGCCACGCCGGGCGGATAGGGGTGGGGAATATTTAAGGTGGTTGCTGCCACTAACGGATCACCCGCCAGTTGCTGCACAATGGGTGCATCTGTCAGTTCCAACGGGCGCAGGCACAACCGTTCAGTTTCTAGAATCGTCATTAATCTGATTCCATGCGTCAAAAAAGTCCAAATCTATTTCACTTACCCGCCATTACCGCCGATAAGTTGTCTTTCAAGCTCGGCCCGATCCATCGTTTCCGTAGTCATCGCCAATGAGCAATCAGCCTATAACTTAGCCATCAGTTATGAATCACAGGCGTTGCGAGGCAGGCCAGTCGCATTTGCCGTTGGGCGCGGTTCCAGCGTCACTGGCACTTCAAACGTGGCGTCGCCGCGCACGATTAGCAGATTAATGACATCCCCCGGTTGAGTATTGACCACCATATAGGCGACCAGTTCGTCCAGATTGCTTACGAACTGACCGTTCACCGCAACGATAATATCGCCACCCGTGCAGATAGCCTCACCGCGTACCCCTTCAGAACGGGAACCGGGCAACAGCCCCGCTTTCGCCGCCGGCGAATCGTCCCAGATCTGATTAATCATGACACCGGCATCAACTGGTAGATTCAACGGTTCCGCCAGCGCCGCGACGCTGAAGCCATCATCTTCAAGCAGCGTCGAGATGCCTAACCAGGCATAGTCGACTCGACCGGTTGCGATTAACTCCGGCACCACGCGCTGCACCGTGTTCGCTGGAATGGCGAAGCCAACCCCCTGGAAAACGCCGCTCTCGGTACGAATAGCGGTATTGACGCCAATCACTTCACCGTGCGAATTAAGCAACGGCCCCCCCGAATTGCCGGGGTTAATATCGGTATCGACCTGAATAATTGATGGATTGCTAAACCCGTTGGGTAAGTCTGCATTCAACAATTCGGCGGAGGGTAATTGGCGGCCTAACCCGCTCACAATTCCCAGTGTCATGGAACTTGCCAGTCCGAATGGATTGCCAATCGCGATTGCCCGCTGCCCGACGTTGACCGTATCGGAATTGGCGATTGTTACAGGCGTCAGGCGGTCTGGCGCGACATCAACTTTCAACACCGCGAGATCACTGAAACCATCGGTGCCGACCAGCTCGGCAGCCGCAACATAGCCGTTATTAAACGTCACCTCAATACTGTCGGCACCATCAACTACATGCGCATTGGTGACGATGTAGCCCTCCTGATTGTATACAAATCCTGAGCCGCGCCCGGCATCAATGATAATGTCGGTATTGGCATGAGCGGCCTGAATCTCGATGTTGACCACTGCCGGTGCCAGTCGTTCATAGATATTGGTGAGCAGCAGATACTCGGCATCAGCAGCGTTGATAAGCGTTTCACTGACCGGTGTAGGTACTGGTGCCTGCACCAATTGCAATGAAGTGGGCGGGGTGCTGGCAACGGCCTGTGGCGGTGGTGGAGCCGAATTCTGGCAGGCGGCCAACCCGCTAAGTAGCAGTATCAGGAGGAGATTTCTACGCATTTCGCGTCCTGGAAAATAGATTTTTCATATAGCAAGATCAACTGGCAACGTGCGCTGCATACGATTGGGCAGCATACACATGACGATCAAGATTCATCAGGTAGACATCATTCGATATTTAACCTGAATGTGCAGCGGATTCCATTGCTGGAGTAAATTTAGCCTCTCTTTTCATCACGTCAGTTACATATCACTCTATACTGATATTAACATAATCCGGGGTGAACTAAACACAAAAACGCGCCGACAGCGCGCATTGAGTAACGTCGCTGACAGCCGAATCGCGCCTAAAAAGAATCCCGAAGCTGCATGGCAAGCTGCTGTTGTTCCGCTGTCAGTTGGGTGGGAACGGTAATCAAGATACGGGCATACAGATTGCCAAATTCACCCGATTGCTTCAGGCGCGGCATCCCTTTACCAGCCAGTCGGAATTTGCGACCGGATTGCGTGCCTGCCGGAACCGTCAATTTGACTGCGCCGGTCATTGTAGGAATTTCGACTTCACCGCCAAGCAGCGCAGTGAACATATCGACTTTGACCTCAGTAGTCAGGTCATCGTCCACACGTTCGAATGTTGTATCCGGCAGCACTTCTACCACCAGTAACAAATCACCCGCAGGACCGCCGTTGAAGCCGGGTTCGCCTTCGCCACTAACACGTACCTTCGTGCCGCTTTTGGCTCCTGCCGGGATGTTCACATTAATGGTGCGCCCCCGGGTACTGACAAGGCGCGTTGCCCCGGCATAAGCTTCTTGCAGAGTGATGTTGACCTGCTGTTCAAGATTTTGGCCTTTATGTCGCCGCGCCGTTTGTTCGTGGACGCGGGTATTAAACCCACTGGAACGACCCCTGGAGCCAAAAATCGTCGAGATATTTTCGAAAAGATCCCCAAAATCAACCTGCTGCTGATAGGCACCACCATTACCCCCAAAGCCGGGAAACGCGCCACCAAACTGGTCGTACTGGGCGCGTTTTTGCGGGTCACTCAACACCTCGTAGGCTTCATTCAATTCTTTGAACTTGGCCTCAGCCTGAGGATTATTAGGGTTGGCATCCGGGTGATATTTTTTGGCAAGCTTGCGAAACGCCTGCTTAATTTCTTTCTCGCTGGCAGAACGTCCAACACCTAATACGTCGTAATATTCGTATGCCATTACACAGCAGTCACTTCTTTAAAATCAACAGGGTACAGTTATTGTAAGTGGGCTTGAGGTCGGGAGTCAACGCCTCAACGCATTTCTATGAGAATGTTTACGCGTTTGTCGGCACCCGGATGGCTGTTGATACGGAAACCACGCTCTACATTGATGGTGATTAGTGGATGCCCCGCTGGACATCCACTTTTACGATTACAGATGTTGTAGGTTAATCAGCGCTCCAATTAGCCTCAGTCGATGCGAACCTAACCACCGCTACTTTCGGCTTCGGCCTCCGGGATAATAGATTGGGGCACGGTTGGTGCAACAAAGTTAGGGTCGGCCTGTGCCAGGCTTTCGAAGTCAAACAGGAACGGGCTGTTGGACGGGACCAGCGCCAGGCTGACGTTATCAGATAGTTGCTGAATGTATTCGTACTGAATCAGGCTGGGATTGGCGGCCAACTGTTCACTCACGAGCCGCAACGCTTCGGCCTGGGCTTCAGCCCGCAACACAATTGCCTGCGCTTCACCTTCGGCTTCGGCAATGTTAGCATCCCGAGCGCCTTGAGCTGTAACGCGCACGCGCTCGGCATTTTGCTGTTCTTCCTGCACACGGAAAGCCGCTTCCAGCGCCTGCTGTTCAGCAATTTGCTTGCGTTCAATCGAGTCAGTGAAGGCTTGCGAGAAGGTCACGTCACGGATGAGCAAGTCAGTCAGGATGAAGCCCTCTTCGTCGAGGCGGGCAGCCAACAATTCTTGCAGTGATTCTTCAACAGCAGTGCGCTGTTCGCCAAAGATGTCTTCGGCCCGGAAACGGGAGACAACTTCACGAGCCTGCCCGCGTACTGTAGGCCGCACCAGATTATCCTGCCAGCCCGTTTGCCAGCGAACATGGACGGTATTCACTTCGGTGGGGTCAACGCCATAGATCACCGTGATGTCGAGGAACACTTCCTGACCATCACTGGTCCGCCCGCGTACCGCATCATTACCCTGAACCTGGCCTTCCTGGGGCAAGCCGGACATCGTGTATTGCTGCTGTTGAATCGGATACAGCGTGGCATCTTGCAGTACCGGGACGACAATATGGGTACCCGAACTGCGCGGTTCGCCCAACTCACCCGACAGCGTATTGAAGATCACCGCGACTTGCTGAGGGGCAACGATCAGAATACCCTGACTGATAATGCTGAAGACCAGACCCAGCGCCAGGCCAACAACTGCCAGTGATAAACCGGCCCGTACCGGACGCCCCTGTGAGGCCGCAACCACGACCAGGCCGATGCCGCCTAAAAAGCCGAGAAACCCTAACAGGGCGATGGCACCCAGTAAGGAACTAATTCCACCCATTGATCTTTCTCCTTGTTTCGAATTGGCTGTAAATCGATTGATTTGCGCTCAAATTGCTCTTAATCCCCTGGATTATAACATGAGCTACCAACTTTTCTTAGCTTCTGCCAGTTTTCTGTGGGATTTCTTATGCTTTGACGTTCCGCCGCATCTCTTCTAGAATCGAGCCAGGAGGATACATGTTTTATACGGACATTGGACCCCTGCGGTTGCAAACCTTTACTCTGGTGCTAGGACTGGCGATTGTCGCCAGCATCGGGATCAACCTCTTACAAACGCCGGAGAAGCGCGGCGCTGTGGTTGATGTCTGCATTGGTGCGCTGATGCTGGGCGTAATTTTCGCACGGGCCGGGCATGTCTTGCTCAACTGGGAACATTTTGCCTTCAACACCAGCGACATCCTGCGTTTGCGTGCTGGCGGATTGGACTGGCATGGTGCATTACTCGGTGGCCTCCTGGGATTAGGGCTGGTCGGGCGTTGGCGACAAGTAAAGGTCACTCGATTGTTTGATGGGTTGACCTGGACCTTGCCATTTATGATGCTGGCCGGTTGGTGGGGCTGTGCGGCGGCGAACTGCGCGTTTGGGGCGGAGGTCGATAATCTGGCAAATTATCCGAGTTGGCTGGTGGCGGAACGTCCCGATATATTTGGAATCCCGGCACCACGGTATCATACGCAGCAATTCGGCCTAATCCTCGGCCTGGTTGGATTGGTATTCACCGCCCTGTTGTTCTGGCGGGGGTGGTTCGTACAGGCGCGATTCTGGCTCGTGCTGACGCTGCTGAGCGCGGGGATGTTTGTTATTGGCTTCATGCGCGGCGATTTAGCGATCATCATTGCTGGTTGGCGTGCCGATCAATGGCTGGATCTGGTGACGCTATTGGTGAGCGGGGTGCAATTGATACGATGCAGCGGCGAGTAATCATTGTGCTGATACTGACGGCGCTGATAATCTTTGGTATCTGGCGACCACTATCAGATTCACGATTGGAATTAAGTATCACACCAATTGCAACGGATTCGCTGCTGCCGACATTGATGGTTTTACCCGATGCATGTGATGCCGCACCGCCCACGCGCCTGTCTGTTGGTATGATCGTGCATGTCGCACTGGCTGGTGAGGGTAACGGTGTACGGCGCAACCTGTTCGTGCGCGACATGCCGGGCGGGGAACGGATTGGCATCATGGAACCCGGCACCAATTTTGAAATTACCGGAGATGCTGTTTGCGATGCCGACGGTCAGCGCTGGTGGCCGATTGAAGCTGATGAACTGACCGGGTGGAGTGTGGAGGGTTTTGCGCCGGATGATTATCTTATGGTTCCCGGCGCGGTGTGAGGTAAAGCGAAGAATGGAAAAAAGCTGATGCAATATGACATTATTCTGCGTAATGGCACCATTTATGACGGCAGCGGTTCGGACCCATTTGCTGGTGATGTGGGCATTCACGGCGATAAGATCGCGGCGGTCGGTGACCTGGGTGCTGTTCAAGCAACATTGGAACTGGATGTTAGCGGCCTGGCGGTTGCGCCGGGCTTCATTAACATGTTGAGCTGGTCCACTGAATCGCTGATTCAGGATGGGCGTTCCCAGAGCGAGATTCGGCAGGGTGTCACACTGGAAGTGATGGGCGAAGGCGTATCGATGGGGCCGTTGAGTCCCGCGATGAAAGCGGCTGGCCCCGGTTCTTATATGGCGCAGGGCGACATCGAATATGATGTTGAGTGGACCACGCTGGGCGAGTACCTGGAATGGCTGGAACAGCGCGGTGTTTCCTGCAACATCGCCTCGTTTGTGGGCAGTTCCACCTTGCGCATTCATACAATGGGTTATGAAGATCGCGAGCCGACGATTGAAGAATTAGATGAAATGCGGCGGTTGCTGCGCGAAGCGATGGCTGAAGGGGCCATGGGCATGTCGGCAGCGCTCATTTATACTCCAGCCCATTATGCCGATACGCTGGAACTTATTGACCTGGTGCGGGAAGTCAGTGCGTTCAACGGGATGTATATCTCGCATATTCGTAGCGAAGGCAGCGCCTTCATGGCCGCGTTGGATGAATTTTTGGAAATTGCCCGCGAGGCAAAGGTTACTTCCGAGATTTATCACCTCAAAGCATCGGGCCAATCCAACTGGGATAAGATGGATGCCGCCATCGCGAAGATCGAAGCCGCCCGTGCCGAGGGATTGCACGTTGTCGCCGATATGTACACCTATCCCTATTCCGGGACCGGGCTGGACACCTGTATTCCACCCTGGGCACATGAGGGTGGTCATGATGCGATGATCGCGCGGCTCAAGGACCCGGCAACCCGCGCAAAAATCAAGGAAGATATGCGCAAGGTCACGGATGATTGGGAGAATATGAGCGAGGAAAACTCGCCAGCGAACATCCTGTTGGCCGGTTTCCAGCAGGAACACATGAAGCCCTTGCAGGGCAAGACATTGGCCGAGGTTATGGCAATGCGTGGCAGCGACTCGGCGAAAGATACGCTCATTGACCTGATTATCGAAGACGACAGCCGCATCTTCACGATGTACTTCAGCATGTCGGAGGACAATCTGCGCAAGCAAGTGGTGCTGCCCTGGGTGAGTTTTTGCTCTGATGCTGAATCGCAGGCTCCCGAAGGTGTCTTCCTCAACTCGATTCCGCATCCGCGTGCTTATGGATCGTTTGCGCGATTGCTGGCGAAATACGTCCGCGAGGAAGGGTTGGTTCCGTTACAAGAGGCGATCCGGCGCTTGACCTCGTTCCCGGCGGAGAATCTCAAAATTCAGCAGCGTGGACGCTTACAAGCTGATTATTTCGCCGATGTGGTTGTGTTCGACCCGGCAACGATTCAGGACCATGCTACGCCACAAAATCCCCATCAGTACGCCACCGGGATGCAGCATGTTTTCGTTAATGGCGTGCCAGTGTTGAAAGATGGCGAACATACCGGGGCGACGCCGGGCCGGGTGGTGCGTGGACCAGGCTATCAATTGCGTGCCTTCGAGAATCAATATGGAGAGCCGGTGGCAAAGCTACTCTGGCTGGGTGCTGCACCCGACTATAGTGGCGATTACAAGGAGTTTAACTTCAAGAAAGAACATATCCCTGACCTGATTCGCATGGCGACGGACAAACGTCTGCATGAGTATGTTCAGGATGAACCGCAAGTATGGGCTGGGGTTCATGCCTGGCGCGTACTGGGCCAACTGGAGGCGGTCGAAGCGGCAGAACCGCTCATGACTTTGCTGGACTCGTTCGACGAGATGGTGGTCAGTGAATTGCCGGTGGTCTATACGATGATCGGCGCACCGGCTATCCCTGCCTTGACATCTTATCTGGCAGACGACACGCGATCTCCCATCGGGCGCGGCATGGCGGTAGCCTGTTTACGCATGATGGGCGAGCAACTGCCCCCGAATATTTATCTGCTGGTGGAAAGCATCCTGATTGAACAATTGAAAAAGCATGACACGAATAACATGCTGGTCAACAGTTTCCTGGTTGAGGCGCTCAACGGCATGGAGAGCGATATGGCGATTCCGGTAATTGAGGCCGCCCAGGACGCCGGGAATCTTTCTTTCTTTGGCGCGCTGGACGACGAGGATGGGGACAATGAGGAGGATGAACGCCCCCGCTTGTTCGATGTGCCGCTGGCAAGGGTTGGCCCGATCGAACGGTCAGCGAAAAAGGCAGCGACAACCAAAAAAGCCAAACGCAAGCAGGCCGCGAAATTCCGCAAGAAGAATCGCAAAAAGGGTAAGAAACGTCGGTGATTAGCATTTTAGCCAGTCAGTATTTCAGCTTGAGCATACTCGACCTGGTATTTTTGAAAGGCGAACATACAGGGGCGACACCGGGGCGAGTGGTTCGCGGACCGGGTTGGCAGGGTCATTATGGATGAGATTCCGCGTATAGATATTGAAACGGCAATAAAGAGGTTGGAACTTGAGTGGGATCAAATGAATCAAAAGGCTTTTTTGGGCAGCTTTACAGGGGCCATTTCGATCAGGATGGGTTTGAACGAGTTTGGGACATTTTAAACGCTATCGAAATTCCGGAACCAGAATCGGGTGATGTATTTGATAGAAGATTTGTCGAAGTTGTCTGGTTCATGCCAACATTTATGCATTGGCAATCTGAGTGGTGGCGGCAGGATGGCAGAGATTGCCAACAGCTTGATGAAGCAACAAAAAAAGTTGAGCAAAGACTCATGACGATTTTAGGATTACCATAGCAGCCATACTTGAATTGAGACGAATTCACTGAGGACACCCTATGCGCATCACCATTGGACTGGCCCAGATGTACCCCAAATTGGGGGATGTTGCGGCGAACCTGGAAAAACATCTTGAGATCATTGAGCAGGCCGACCAGCAAGGCGTTGACCTGCTCGTGTTCCCGGAACTGTCGCTGACCGGCTATCAGGTCATGGATCTGGTGTCGGAAATTGCGATTCGTACCACCCGCGATGACGCGACCTTCCGGGCGCTGCTGGATGCCAGTATGCATATGGACATCGTGTTTGGCTTCGTTCATGCCGACAAACGCCAGCGGTTCTATATCGCCCAGGCCTATCTGGCGCAGGGCGAGTGCCTCCATGTGCATCACAAAGTCTATTTGCCGACCTATACGATGTTCGATGATGGCCGCTATTTCGATCAGGGGAAACGCCTGCGGGCCTTTGATACGCGCTTTGGCCGCGTCGGGATGCTCATCTGCGAAGATTTCTGGCACATGTCGGCACCCTATGTGCTGTGGATGGATGGTGCGGATTTGTTGATTTTCGGTAACAGCAGTCCCACGCGGGGGGTCAGTGCGAGTGAAGGCGGACGACTGACGGTGGCCCGCTGGGTCGAACTCATGATTCAGGCTTATGGCAGCACATTCACCAATTATGTGATGATGTGTAACCGCGTGGGTTATGAAGACGGCAAGAATTTCTGGGGTGGCTCCCTGATCGTCAATCCCGAAGGCGAATTGCTGGTGCAGGGACCTTATTTTGAGGAAACGCTGGTTACGCAGCAGATTGACCTGAACCAACTGCATCGGACCCGAAGCTTGAATCCGCTGCTGCGCGATGAACAACCGCATCTCGTGCAGCAAGAACTGGCCCGCATCTTACATGAGGATAACGATCATCGTGGATGACAAAACAGCGCTCGTGACCAGCAACGCGGGGATGCGCTTAATCGCCCTGCAAACACTGTATAATCGCGGCGACTTTGACCGGTTGCAGGCTTATTTCACGGAATATGGCACACCGGCTGTACTGGAAGTGCAATCGGCAGAAGATAGAGTCGCCGGGCTGCAAACGCTCCATAGTGAGATCGGTAAGTTGCGGGTGTCTCAAGTACTGGCAGTGGATAAGCATCATGTTGTGGTGCTGATGGCCGCCCAACACGTCGCTGGCTATTTTATGCATGAACTGACCGTCGAAGAAGATTATCCCCATAAGATTATTGCTTACAGTCATCACAGCTTAAGCGAGGAAAATGGTGAAGATTCTGGCACTTGAGAAAACAATGCCCGGTGTAACGCCGCCCAATTTCGGCAGCATGGTCCCGCAGAAGTGCTACGCTCCTGGCAACTTTATCAAACCGATGTGTTGCGCGAATTCTATTTCCGGCAGATCGGTCCGAAGCGGTGCTTATCCTTGAATGTGAGAGTGTCGCAGCGGCCCGGTCAGTGCTGGATACCTTACCACTGGTGCAAGAAAAGCTAATTGATTTTGAGATTATCCCGCTGAAACCCTATCCGGGTTTTGCGCGGTTGTTCGCCGATGATGATCGCTAGCGGTATTCGTCCGCTTCAGCGTAAACAAACCGCAACGCCTTTTTTGTCTTTATAATGAAAAACGTAAATATTCAGCGCAATGTTAGATCATTTTTAGTTGAAGATGGTTGAATAGCGCTGTCAATAGGTGACGATCTGCGGTATGATAGGTGCTGTGACGAATAGGCGCAAAAGGCCATGAAGTTACTGCAAGTCGGCTGTTTAGTCGCATTATTTCTTGTAGCATTACACCCCCTGCTGGCCCAGGAAGCGACGCCAGAGGTAACGGCTGATATGCCGCTGCCTGAACCAACTGCAACTTTGGGCGGCGTGCCACTCCAGTTTATTAGCAGCCAGGCCACCTATCAAAATCGACTGCCGGATAACGCGGGCATCAATATTCAAATTTTGGATAATGATTTGAAGTTATTGGGAACGGCTGTGACCGATGCGCAGGGCGTGTACACGGTGGCGACGCCGATTGATGCTTTTTACTGGCTGGTGGCTACAGCTCCCCTGCACCGCCAACAGACACTTCCCATCCAACCGGGCAGCGCGGTGCCAAATCTGATACTCATGGGCGGGGACCTCAATCAAGATGCCTGTATTGGACTGTCGGATGTGCAGCAAGTGGTGGCGCAGCTTGATCTGGTGGGAGCCAGTGCCAGCGACATTACCGGCGATGGTGTCACCGATGTGGCTGATCTGGCGATCGTCACAGGCAATTACGATCCGGCCTGTGAAGCGCCCCCCACGATTGAGGCGACAGAGGAAGCCACTGCTGAAGTCACCGCCGAAGCGACGGTGGAAGTGACGGCTGAAAGTACGGCAGAGAGCACTGCGGAAGCAACCGCCGAAGTGACGGCTGAAGCGACCGCTGAAGTCACCGCCGAGGTCACGCTGGAAGTAACGGCTGAGATGACAGCCGAAGCGACCGCAGAAAGTACCGCCGAAGTATCCGAAGAAGCAACTGCCGAAGTCACCGAAGCAGTTACGCCTGAAGCGACGGTGGAAATCACCGCCGAGATGACGGCGGAGGTGACCGCCGAAGCGACGGTTGAATTGACTGTCGAGATGACGGCGGAGGTGACCGCCGAAGCGACGGCGGAAGTCGTTGAACAAATAGAAGAGATCACACCAGAAGTGACCGCGGTGCCGACGGTTGAGGCTGTGACACCCGAAGCCACTTCAGAGCCACTGTTGGCCGAAATCACCGATGAGCCAACGGCAACCTATACGCTGGAACCAACCGCTACGGCCCAGCCAACGGCCACAATGATTCCGTCCGTGACTCCCATACCGACCCAAACACCCATTCCATCCGTAACGTTTACCTCGATTCCAGCGGTAACAGAGGAAACAACGGTTGAAGCTACAGCCGCTGAAGCGTAGTCAAATAATAGTCTTTGGAGGACATTACATCGTGCCACATCGAAAAACGCTCTGGCTTTTTGTTCTTTTTGTACTGATCTTATTCGCCGTCGCGCCAGTCCTGGCCCAACGCCCCGCCGTGACGGTGACTCCCACCTGGCGTCCGGGCGAACAACTGTCGACGCTGGACATCAACGGCAATGGAGTAATGGATTTACCGGATGACGACTTCCGCTACGTTGACGTGCAATTGCTGATGACCGGCAATGTCCAGTTTTGGGCGGTCAATCTTGCCTGTCAGTTTACACCTACGGTTCTCGAGACCTATGTGCATGATGCAGGTAGCTCGAATGGTGACCCCGGCGACGATATACCAGTTGTGACGTGGGGACCGGACTGGGGTGCTACGACCGAATTCGTAGCCGTTGATAGCGGTTCGGGCCTGGGCTACGATTATGATCCCGGCACTGGGCGGATAACGATTCGCGCGACCCGGTTGGGAAATGTCCCGCCGTTGGGCATGAACGGCATTGATTATAATCTGCTGCTGGCGACGATTCGACTGCGCATGGCTGACCTGGGTACAACATTGGTCAACACCACCGCTTCGGTAAGCTGCCGCCCGCTGGATTTCTTTGATCGGGATGGCAACCGGATTGTCAGTGGTCGGATGGGCCGTGTCAATCGCCTGACGGTGCGTTCGGGCTACTCGCTGAGCGGACAGGCCCTGTTGCAGGCTGCCCGTAGCCATTCGGGAATCAATGTCTCCTGTGACAATGGCAGTGGTCCGATTGTTGCCACCACCGATAGCCGCGGGAATTACAGCTTTGGCAGTAGTGGCGATCCTATCCGGGAATTTGACACCTATGAATGCCAGTTTGTCAGCCCAATTATCGGTCCCAACCGCGCAGAATTTTTGGATGCCAGCACGCAGGTGATGCTCAATTTCCCCACACAATCTTTACTCCCAGTAATATTGAAGGGCGGAAATGTAGATATTACTGCAGGTAGTGCGAACGATATTGATAGCGATGATCTGTTCCAGTTTACAACGAATTGGGCACCGGGTTCGGTTGCCAATGCCTACGATGGTCTGGATGTGAATGGCAACAGCCGAGTGGATGAGCCTGATCTCGCAATTTTTGCCGGTAACTATGATGATCCAGGTGCAGGGGATTTGTCTTTTGTCGATGCCAGCCATCTGTTATTCGGGCTGGCGACGGATTATGGCGGCACCTTCCCCAATAGCCGGGTTTACTGGGGCGATACCCAGGCCGGTCCCGTCCAGCGCTTGTTTGACCCCCGACGGGAACGGGCATTCTGGCCGTCAATGGCACCCGACGGTGAGAACTTTGCCTACATCCAGACGGTTCCCCGCAGCGGCCAATATATGCTCTATACTTCACCGGTGAGCCGGGTGCGGGGCAGTGCTATGCTCAACAGCCGGACGTTTACCGATGATGCGTTGGCACCATCCTGGTCGCCCGATGGGCAGCGGTTAGCGTTTATCTGTTCAAAGGGGGACAATTATCAATACAATGAGGGTGATCTGTGCGTGATAAACGCCGATGGCTCCAACTTGCGGCAGGTAGCGACCAAGAGCAAGATTTATCCCCCGGCCTGGTTTGATAACAACGTGGTGCTCTATGCCGGGTTGGACGATCATCCAACCACCAGTTGTCAGGATAATCTGTGCTTTGTTGATCTGGCGAACAACCTGAGCGGTCAGGTTTCGGGTAGCATCTTATCTGATAGCGACGATGTAGCCGATATGCCGGCCATGTCGTCTTACGGCGTCCAACTGGTGTTGATGTTACGGCTCTGGAACGGAACGGACAACTCAATTGAGGCCTATAACATCACATATAATGGTGCGGGAACCTTCACTTTGACCAATAACGAAACGGTCATCAATCCCGCGACATATAACGTGGACTATTACGATGTGTCGCCATTTATGGATGTGATTTACACGGAATACACGATCAGCAACGGCGCTTTCCGCACATTGGACACGTTCCATAATCTGCTGTTCAACCTGGATGGTAGCCCGGCCCTGAGCGATGGCTGGTCAGATGGTGGCAGCCATACGGTCGACGGCTTTGTGGGTAATCCAACAACTATGACCGAATTTTCCGGCGGTGGTGCCTGGAATGGTGATTTGACCTTTGGGACGCTGTTCCACGCGGAACGCGCGACGGTTGAGTGGCTGCCATAAGAACATTGTAGACCTCACCCCTGTTCGCTTTGCTCACGGTCCCCTCTCCAACCTGAAGAGGGGAAGGAGAACGGTTAGTTCGGGCGGGGTGAGTAAAAACCAACCTGTCTTCTTTTCACACAAGGGACGGCCCTACTGATGCGTAAATCCCTGATGGTTGTGTGGTTCATCTTGTTGATGTTGCTCCCGGCGCAGGCGCAGGCGACGACCTTCTTGAGCCTGAATCTGGATGCGACCACGCTGCAAACTGGCGAAATTTATACGGTACAGGTTGTCGTAGAGAACGTGAGCAATCTGTGGATTGCGGATGTTGAAATCAGCTATGATCCGACACAACTCTATGTCTTTGGCACGCGGGCCGGGTCGCCGGTCGAGGCGGGTTCGTTTCTAAGGGATAATCCGATTCTTGCGCCGCGCAACCGCGTCAACGAAAATACGGTGCAATACACCGTGTCATTGCTGGCCCCGGCTGAGCCATTACAGGGAACCGGCGTGATTGGCACGTTTCGCATCTTTCCGCTGCGGGCGGGGACCACGCAATTGCAGTTCCAACGAGCTGAGCTGACCGGTGTAATCTTCCAGGAGACGAGTGAGGGCCGGGTCGCCAGCGATCCCATTGACATCGCGTTTACGCCAGTGTTACTTGATTTATCGCTTCAGGGTGAGGATGTGCCGGTGCCGCCCGAAGTGACCGCAACGCCCCGGCCATCACCAACGACCATCGCTGAAGCCACTGAGGAAGCCTTCGCCAGTGTGACGCCGGAACCCACGTTGCCGAACATCACACGAGTACCGGTCACGCCCACGCCAGCACCGGAGGTCCCGACAGTTTTAACTGCGAATCCGTTAGCGCTGGTAGCACTTGTGGTGGTGGTGATTACGGGTATTGGGCTGCTGGTGTTGCTGGTGATCTATTTGCGCCGCTACCGAGGCTGAAATTCTGCAATATTATTGAGTGATGGTTATAATCTCCTCGCAATTAACCTGAATTGAAGAGGATAATATGGCTACAGAAACTATTCGCGTGGGCGTGGTTGGCGCGGGTGCCAATACGCGGTCGCGGCATATTCCCGGCTTACAAGCCATCAACGGCGTTGAAATTGTTAG
The DNA here is from genome assembly GCA_965223835.1 of Phototrophicaceae bacterium. Lineage (GTDB taxonomy): Bacteria > Chloroflexota > Anaerolineae > Aggregatilineales > Phototrophicaceae > CAVYXZ01. The sequence continues at coordinate 4,402,016 of CBDCXQ010000001.1, read as the reverse complement.
TGTGTGTAATCGCAGCCCGGAATCATCCCAACGCGTTGCCGATGAATTTGGCATCCCAACGGTTTATCATCACTGGTGGGAACTCATCGATGCGGGTGATACCGACGCAATTGTGATCGGCACCTGGCCGTATATGCATGAGCGGATGACGTTGCGGGCGCTGGCAGCCGGTAAGCATGTCATGTGTGAAGCACGGATGGCTCGCAACCTGACTGAAGCCCGGGCGATGCTGGTCGCGGCTCAGGCCAACCCGCAACTGGTCACGCAGATTGTCCCATCGCCGATGACGCTGGGCGTGGACCAGACCATCAAGCGGTTACTGGCAGAAGGCTATCTGGGCGATTTGCTGGTGATTGAAATTCGGGCGGGCAACAGTTTTATGGACCCTGATGCACCGATGCACTGGCGAGAGGATTTTGATCTCAGCGGCCTGAACATCATGTCGATGGGCATCTGGTACGAGGCGTTGTTGCGCTGGGTAGGGGAAGCCACCGCCGTGAGCGCGATGGGTAAGGTATTTACACCGCTGCGCAAAACGAGCGATGGTCACTTGAAAGCCGTAAAAGTGCCCGACCATATCGACATTGTGGCCGACATGGCCTGTGGTGCGCAGGCACGGGTGACGATTTCCAGTGTCACTGGCCTGGCTGAACCCAACATGGTCACGTTGTATGGGAGCACGGGCACCTTACGTTTTACCGGCGGCCAACTCTATGGTGGTCAGCGGGGCGATGACGCCCTAAAGCCGATCAGTATTCCGCCCGAGGAAAAAGGTGGCTGGCGCGTAGAAACTGAATTCATCAACGCGATTCGCGGTCAGGAAGTGATTACCCACACGAACTTTGAAACTGGCTTGAAATATATGGCGTTTACCGAAGCCGTCACCCGCAGTATACAGGAACGGCGCGTCATTCCGGTTTAGTTTACAGCAAATTTAACGTGCTGGTTAAGGATAAATCAAGCGGCTAAGCGTCATTCAACAATGACTCAAACGCCGCTTCTAATTCTGCCTGGTCAATATAACCAAACCAGCGGTACCGCACCTCGCCGCTGCTATCGGTGAGGACATACTGGGTGCGGCCAGTGATGCCGACTGGCCCGACTGCTTCCAGTGCACCGGGATTTTCAACATCGACATGCAGAAAATCAACCGGGTCGCCGTATAACTCCTGAAGCCCATGCACGATGGGCCGATTTGCCTGACACTCGCGTCACCAATCAGCATAGGCATTGATAAACTGGGGCCGCCCGGTTTTGCCAACAATATTGATGTCGGTTGGATAATAGAGCAGGTTGAATTCAGTTGGTGTATGTACATTACGGGGGGCACGCACTGGCGTTGCGGTTGTCCCGGCTGCCGATGTTGGCAAAGCTGTCGTCTCGATTGGTGCTGAAGTTGCGCTACTGCAGGCGGCTACCAGTAGCCCCAGGCTACCCCATAGCAGACCGAAAATAAGACGTCGCATTGTTTCGATACCTGTACAACATATTGATTTCAGAGCTTAACATGCAATCAAACCGGAAAGATGAGAAGTTGTTGAATCTTGGTACGGTTCCGATTGAGATGAGATTGTCGGGTCACAGTCTCCGGCTTATATAACGGTGCTGACAATGTTACATCTTTTATCGAAGGCGTAACTTCTGTACACTCAATTTGTTTTAACTAAGTGTACAAATTCCAAGTTTTCACTAGGAGAAAGCCAATGCGTATTTTGATCCTGGGTGGGGATGGCTATTTAGGCTGGCCCCAGGCCCTCTATTTGTCGCAAAAAGGCCACGAAGTTGCGGTGTTCGACAACCAGGCGCGGCGGCAGTTTGACCTCGAACACAGTGTCAACAGTCTCGTCGCGATTCAAATGATGCACCAGCGGGTTGAGAAATGGCGTGAACTAACGGGTAGGACGATCACCTCTTACTATGGGGACATCACCAATTTCGATTCGCTGAGTCGGTCCTTCCATGAATTCCAGCCCGAAGCGGTGGTTCACTTTGCCGAGCAACGGTCGGCTCCGTATTCGATGATTGATCGTGAACACGCCGTATTTACCCAGTACAACAACGTTGTCGGCACGCTGAACGTGATGTACGCCATCAAGGAAATCGTGCCGGATTGTCATCTGGTGAAACTGGGGACGATGGGTGAGTATGGAACGCCGAATATCGACATCGAAGAAGGCTTCATCGAAATTCATCACAATGGCCGCAGCGATGTCCTGCCCTTCCCCAAACAGCCCGGTTCGTTCTATCATCTCAGCAAAGTTCACGACTCGCACAACATCCACTTTGCCTGCAAGATCTGGGGGATGCGTTCCACTGATCTTAACCAGGGCGTGGTTTATGGTGCGGACACCTATGAAACCGAGCTGGATCCGGCGCTGGCGACTCGTTTTGATTACGATCAGGTGTATGGCACGGCATTGAACCGCTTCTGTATTCAAGCGGCTGTCGGCCATCCGCTTACGGTGTATGGCAGTGGCGGCCAAACACGCGGCTACATCAATATTAAAGACACTGTGCGTTGCATCGAATTGGCGATTGAATCGGAGCCGGAAGCGGGGGAGTATCGGGTCTTTAATCAGATCACCGAATGGTTCTCAGTCAATGATCTGGCGGATTCGGTGGCGCGGGTTGGTGGCAAAATGGGCCTGAATGTTCAGTGCAGTATGGTGCCGAACCCCCGGGTCGAAGCCGAAGATCACCATTACAATGTCGTCCATACCAAGCTGCTGGATTTGGGTCTGCAACCCCACTTGCTGGACGATAGCATGATTGAGACGATGATTAATATCGCGGTGCAGAACAAAGATCGTATTGACCAACGGTTGATTATGCCGACGATTAACTGGCGTGATGCAGGAAACAATGTCAAACGGGCTGAGGGCGAACTGGCCTAACAAATATGGAAATGGTCCAGAGCATGGCACCAGCGGCGGTTCATAACGTCGGGCGTCATGCTTTGTTTGTTTCTGAGGGTTGAGCGGAAGGAACAGGTGTGGGCGAGTTGCGGGTGCTGTTTATTATTGTGCTGGGCTATGTCATCGGCTCGTTTCCGACAGCTTATATCGCGGGCCGTTTAAATGGCATCAACATCTTTGAACTGGGCAGCGGCAACATGGGCACAACCAATATCCTGCGGACACTGGGATGGATCTGGGCAGTGCTGGTGCTGGTGATTGACCTGGGCAAAGGTGTATTGGCCGTATTGGTTGGGGCGGCATTGGCCGAAGCCGGTATCGTCTCGGTTGCATCGGGCAGCGTAATTTGTGCAGTGGCGGCAGTCGTTGGGCATAATTGGTCGTTGTTCGCCTCATTGCTGACGGGCACACTGCGGGGTGGCAAAGGGGCGGCGACGGCGGCAGGCACCTGGCTCCTGCTCGTCCCGGCGAAAATTCTGTTTCTACCCGTCATTGTGCTGCTGATTGCGGTGATTAAGACGCGCTATATGTCATTGGGCGTGTTGCTGGGCATTGCCACTGCCGCGATTTCAGTTGGTATCTTAATCCTTTTAAAAGAGTTAGAACCCAGTTATATCATTTATTATCTGGTCGGGTTCGTCATTGTCTACCGCTTTCGAGAAAATATCCGACGATTGCTGGCAGGCAATGAGCGGCGTATTGGTGAGCGCGTAAAAATCTAGGGGGTTCTGAGCTATGGCTGATCAATTAAGGCTGGCGATCTTCACTGAGACTTTTTTGCCCAAGGTTGATGGCATTGTGACCGTGACGTGCATCTTGCTGGACCATTTGCGCAAAGTGGGGGCCGATGCGATTATTTTCGCGCCCGGTGAACACCCGGACGAATATGCGGGATTCCCGGTCGTATCGGTTCCCGGCGTGCCCTTTCCCCTCTATCCTGAAGTGACCATGAGCGTTCCCGGCAGTCGTTCATTTCAGTTGTTGGAGGAATTTAACCCGGACATCATTCACGTCATGAACCCGGTATTAACCGGTTTAAAAGGCATCTGGTTTGCTAAGAATTTGCATAAACCGCTGGTGGCGTCTTTCCAGGCGCACGTTATGGAGATGGCAAATTTTTATGGCCTGGGGATCATGCAAGAACCCTTATGGCATATTCATCGCTATATTTACAGTCAGGCCAATTATTGCCTCGCGCCATCTAAACGGATCGTCTCTGAACTGATGGATCGCGGTTTTGGCGAGGTGGGCCTGTGGCGGCGCGGTGTTGATGTTGAACGTTTTTCACCAACCTATGCCGATGAAGCGATGCGTTATGAACTGAGTGGTGGTCATCCTGAAAAAACGATCTTGCTATCATTGGGTCGGCTAGCCCCGGAAAAACAGGTTGAGCGGATTCGTCCGGTGCTGGATGCGGTGCCCGATGCCCATCTGGCTATTGTGGGTGATGGCCCCTATCGAGAAGCGTTGGAAAAGGCCTTCGCCGGTTGCTCCGTCACGTTTACCGGGTACAAGTCGGGTGTGGAACTGAGCCAGGCCTATGCTTCTGCCGATATTTTCTTGTTCCCTTCCTCAACCATTGAGACCTTTGGGCTGGTGGCGGCAGAAGCTATGGCGTCGGGGCTGGCGGTGGTTAGCAGTCGTGTCGGTGGTGTGCCGGAGTTGATTGACCAGGGCGTAAATGGCTACATGTTTGATGTGGACGATGAAGCCGCGATGATCGCTCAGGTACAAGCGCTGGTTGACAACCCGGATAAACGCCGGGCAATGGCCCAGGCCGCACGGGATGCGATGTGCCAACTCTCCTGGGAAGAGGTCAACAACGAACTACTGCGCACCTATGAGGCCATCATTCGCGATTACCGCGAACAACAAGCGCGGCTAAATTAAGCACCGAATAGCTGGTTCAAAATACCTTGAAAAAGCCGACCATGACGTCGGCTCTTTCTCGTTAGATTTATGGTTCAATCGTCCAGTATTCGTTGTAGCCCTCAACAATTAAGTCTTCCATCGGTGACGGGTTGTTCTCGTCACGCGGCTGGTTGAGGACCGCCGCCCGGAATTGCTCCAATGCTGCCAGACTTTCATGAGTGGTTTCGAGAACAATCGTGTCAAAGCGTCCGCTGATGTCCGTCAGCATGCGGGGTTGCAAGGCTGTCGTCTGCTCCGGCGGCATGTTATCTGCCATCGATTTAAAGTGAGCGACAACATCAGCAGCTTTACCAACTTTGGCGTGAAAAATGGTGCGTAAGAGGATCATCATATTCTCCTAAACAATCTATTGTATGGAGAACATATTTTAGCGCGAATTGTTAATTATTGGTAATGGTTATTGCTAACTCAATTTTAGAGCAGGTAGGCCGATCAATGTGTCGACCTACCGCTTTTTCACCGATAGGCAACTTTGATGAAACGCTGCACCAGCCAGTAGATCGCGCCGAGCTGGGCAATAATCCCGATCATTAGCGCGACGATCCACAGGCCATTGCCGTCCAGCGCCAACCAGTAAGCTTTGCTGGTCCAGAACGGCGGGAACAGACCAAACAAGAACTGGAATGGCTCGGGTACAAACCAGGCCAGGATAATCAGGAAGCCCCCCAGCCCAACGAATTTAGCAAACGCGAATCCCTCGACCTTATTGGCGGCGAACGTCGCATAAAACAGCGCAATTATCGGCGCCGCCAGCGATCCACACCCGGCGACCAGCACCAACTCCCAGATGGGTAGCAGTGCCTGGTTAATGACCAGTAAGGTCATAATGATGGCAAAGGCGGAGATCACCGTTGGTAAAGCCACCCGATAGACCGCGTAGTGACTGACGGGAATCGGTGTGACCAGCATCGCCTTGATCGTGTTGTCATCGCGTTCGTCCAGAAGCAGAAACCCAAAGATCGTGCCCACCATCACGCCACCCAGCGTAAAGATGCCCATGTAAGTGATGAACATGGGATAAAGTTCGCTTAAGCTGGCGATGAAGGTTTCACTGTTCAGGACGTTGTTATCCGTCAGATAATTGCTCAGCCAGGGCAGGCCGAAGCGCAAGACCAGCGCGATTATGACGGCGTAACCTGCCATGAAAATCAAAAAGCTGTCGCGCCGGAACAAGCGGGCATCGTTGGGTCCGAGTTTGCGGACCAGTTCGGTCATTTGCATGATGTTACCCTACCTTCATGATGACATGCGTATTAAACGCGCGATAGGCCCAGACCCCCAGCACAACGATCTGGATTGCCGTGTAGCCGATGGCGTACACCCATTCCATTGTCGTCAGCGGAACATAGGCTCCGCGAACCAACAGCGTCCCGGCGCTTGACGGAATGAGCAGAAAAAGCTCGCTTTCCACCACACCCATAAAATGCAGGAACGGCAGTTGCAGGATGGATGCAATCGCGGCCATCGGCATCAGAAAATCGGTAATCTTATCATAGCGCACGATCAGCCCGATCCCCAATAGCGTAAAAATCACCCCCATGCTGATGATGGCGATCAGGATAATCGGGATATTGGGCACCGGTACGGTTCCGCCATCACGGCTTAAGATCAGGGTCGCACCGCCAATCATGATGATGGCTTCCAGCGTTGCCAGTGCCGTCAAGGTGAGCACTTTGGACCAGAGATACTCGGTGGTACGCAGCGGTGAGACGATGACGGCATTCAGCGTGCCTTCATCGCGCTCGAACGTAATCAAGCCGGCGACGTAAAGTAGAGTCGATCCGCCGGCCACCAGCAACATGAGAGTCGGTACGCCCAGATACAATTGGTCAGCCGTGAACAACAGGGCGAGTGCCCCGGCCACCAGCAGCCCAACGATGATTCCGATGATATACAATTTGTTGCGCACTTGAATAGTGACGTCCATTTTGATTGCAGACAGCAGGCGCGTCATGCGGTTAACTCCTCTCCCGTCACCTCGATGAAGATGTTTTCGAGAGTAGTCTCCTGGGTATGAATCGTTTCCAGGCGTGAGGCCGATTTCAAAAGATTGAAGAATGCCGCGTTCTCGCCCAAGCCATCCAATGGAAATTCCTCATGAGCAATGGCTTGACTGCCATTCAGATATTCGACCTGCACGTTGCGCTTGCCATAACGTTTTTTGAGCACGGTTGGGGCGTCAATCACGCTGATGCGACCAGCGGTGAGAAAGGCCACGCGATCGCACAATTCATCGGCCACTTTCATGTCGTGGGTGGTGACGAAAACAGTGGTGCCCTGCGCACGCAAATCCAGAACCAGATTTTTGATGTTACGAGCATTCACCGGATCCAGGCCACTGGTCGGTTCGTCTAGGAACAGCAGTTTCGGTTGATTAATGAAGCTGCGAGCCACATTCAGGCGAATCTTCATGCCTTTGCTATACTCAGCGACTTTCTTATCGGCATCTTCATGCAGCCCAACCCGTTCCAGCAGTTCCATTGGGTCCTGGGTTGCGCCGCTATAGAGCGATTGGAAGTACTTCAGGTTTTCCAGCGCTGTGAGCTTGAGATAGTGGTTTGGCAGTTCGAACGATACCCCAATGTGTTCATAGTAGTCCGGCCCCCAGGTGCTGAGTTCCTGACCCATGATGCTGATGTGACCCTGGTAGTTCTTGAGCAGGCCAATCAGGATTTTCTGGGTGGTGCTTTTGCCCGCGCCGCTCGGCCCCAGAAATCCGAAGATCTCGCGCTCGGCGATTTCAAAACTGATGTCGGTAACCGCCGGTGTCGTTCCGCCCGGATAGGTGTACGTTAAATTCTTGACTGAAATCATGTCAATAGCCCCTTTCTTTTGCCTGCTGGTTGTTTTCAGGTGTGAATTGCGGTTCGCAGCCCGGTCAATGTTTTGCTGACAGTCCATAAACGTTGCCATATTTCACGGTCATAGGTGGGCTTCGATGATTTGACGCTTCGGCAGTTCTCATCAACATATTGCCCGGTCGATGTCGCGAATTCAGGTGCGGTAGCCAGCCGGATATAGGTCTCGGCCAACGCCACCGGGGACTGTGCAAAACGCATTTTAAATTGATAAAGAGTCCGCAGAACAGCGGGTACATGATCATAACGCCCATTATCCAATCGAACTGCGGGTACTCGAATGCAATTGACCGCCACAGCGGTGTTCGCCAGTCGGTCGGCCAGATCATAGGTGAACATGATTTGCGCCAGCTTACTGTGATAATAGGCGTGTTGAGCGCTAAACTTTCGCTGTCCGTTGAGATTATCGAACTCAATATTGAGGAGTGGATGCGCCAACAAACCCTTCGAAGCGATGTTAATCACGCGGGCGGGCGCGCTGGCTTGCAGCAGCGGTAGTAGCAAGTGGGTCAGCAAAAATGGTCCCAGATGATTCGTGGCGAAGATCGTTTCGATGCCGTCGTCGGTCAGGATGGGTTCGGGCTGGGTGATGTCGAAGTTGGCCGCGTTGTTGATGAGAACATCCAACGTGATATAGCGGGCCAGAAATTCAGCCACGCCAGCCCGAATTGATTGCTGTGATGATAAATCAACAACGATTAAGTCGACGTTCTGATTGCCCGTTGCGGCGATGATTTGTCGCTGAGCCGTTGCGCCCCGCGATTGGTTACGACAAAACATGACGACGGTATGGCCTGCCTGGGCTAACCCCAGCGAGGTTTGATAACCGATGCCTGAATTGGCGCCCGTTACAATGATTGTTTTGACATCCATTCTATTTCCTCAACGATCCGTTGCTTTCTGGTTGGCGGCTGGTTTTGCATACGATTGCGTTTGTATTACTTCAACCATTTTAGAGACGATTTCGCGGGCGGCCTGGCGATTGCCGCCCCCTTCCGGTTCCAATCCCCGGTCCAATACTTTGCCCATGCCATCGGTAATTGCCTCGAATGACGGTATATCCTCTGGCGCAGCAAATTCGTGGGCGTTGAGCAGACCATAGCTGAAGGCGTTCAACAAGAAAGCAATTACCTCTGGTTCGATGTCATCCCGCGCCGCACCGACTTGTTGGAACTGACGGTACAGCTCGGCATTGTTAGTGCCTTTCTGCTGCATCAAGTCCGGGCGACGGCGTAAAAAATTCCCCAGCACGCGCTGGTCGCGAGTCATCATTGCCAGCATGAAGGGGTGTTGTTGCAGCAGGGCGAACGTTACCTGGAACATGCGGACGAAGCTCCAGTCGCCGACTTCCTTTTCGAAAATCTCTGCCCAATCATCGACATAACGCTGCGCTTCATAGGCATAGAGCGCTTCGAACAGATCCTCCTTGCTCCGCCAGTGCAGGTAGATCGCCCCTTTGGAGACGCCGGCGGCCTGTGCAATATCGCTGACAGTGGTTTTGTCATAACCATAATGCGAAATCAGGTCGGCAGCTGCTTCCAGAATGCGGATGGCGCGTTCGTCATTTGCCGACTTGTCATTGTTTTCGCTCATAGACCCTCCATGACTTTTTGACCAAAATAGCAAATATGGTCATATGGTACTGAAATACATGATGTGGGTCAATCTCACCCCCTAATAATTGGGGGGTAGCGCGTGTTGGTATAATAATTCGATAGCATGTGATGTGAGACATATTAGGTCATGCATAATTTATACCGAGGTGTTAATCCGCATCTCAACAGTCGATTACAGACACCAGAAAGTAACATGTATCCAGCTATCTTTTCGTCTTTTCACGCAACCTTCATTGTTCACATCGCTGATGCTTTGAACGATGCTCTGCCACCTGATTATGTGGCTCACAATGAAGCCTCATTGCAGGTACGTGGTATTGATGAGGGCCTCGATCTGGACCCGGATGAACGCCTACACGCGGTTGTAATTCGTCGTCTGGTTAATCAATACGGACCGGGGCACATCGTCACCCGAATTGAATTGTTGTCACCGTCAAACACGCTAGGGCGTGTGAATCATAAAACCTATACCGAACGCCGTTTGAATACTTTGCGCGGTGGTGTACCATTGGTTGAGGTTGATTTTCTGCACGAATCAAGATCTTCATTTATCGCAATGCCTATCTACCCCGGCGAACCGCATTCATCCCCATATACGATCATCGTTTATAATCCGCGCTCGAACTTCAGACAGGGCAGCTCACTTGTTTATGGATTCCGGGTTGATGAGCCGATTCCAACTATTCCGCTGCCGTTGGTTGGAGAAGCTCAGCTTATGTTCGATTTTGATCAGGTTTATCAGCACTCACTAACGAGTCGGCGCTGGCACTTGTTTGTAGATCAAACCATTGCACCAGCCCGTTTTGAAACTTACAGTCACGCCGACCAGGAACGCATTCGCAAAAAAATGAACAAAATAGGCGGCGATACGTAAGACACGATGGAACCTGGTGCAGTGTGCATTGTAATTGCAAGTATAGGGGTAAACTATTGCCCCTCCCGTCGATATAGAAATAAACTATGCTGTGATAAGTGAAAAGGGAATCCCATTAGGTGGCACTAAACATCTGGGCGCATTACATTTACAATACAGGTGGCAAATGAGCGTTGAGGGACCTTTATGGACTCTTCCCAACCAGATGCAACTGCGAAAATTAAAAAAGTTGGTATTCAGGCATTAACGGCGGTGCTGTGGTTGGGGTCGGTAGCGCTGGGATTGTTGGCGGTATTGAATCTTCAGGACGCAGTTTACATCCAGGCCCGCATATTCGTCTTGCAGGCGGTTGAAAACCAGACAATGGGTATTACCACCGGCAGCGGGCTGGAGCGCATCCTGCAATATATCATCCTGTTTATCGGCATTCCGTTGTGGATCAGCGTCGCGATCTTCGGCATGGAATTTCACTTCAAACCCAAAAACATCGGGCGGCGCAAGTCGTACCGCATCCTGGCCTGGACCATCGGCATTGAAGCGCTCATCCTGATTGTGAGCCTGCTGCTGCAAAATGGTTAACAACCTGCCGGGCAGTACACGCGATACTTTTGTTGTAAGGATAATTCAATGGACGCATCTACACAGAATTCATCAATAGATCGAAAAAAAATCCAGGACTGGGTAATCACCACCGTCCTCTATGCCGTGACAATCGTCCTGGGGCTGTTGGCTTTTATTGCGATGCCTGATATTTCGCGCCTGGTCGTGGCGTTGACCATTGCGCAGGCCCCTGATGTGAACGTGGTACAGGCGCGGGGGATGGTCTCAACTGCGCGTAATGTCTCCACCATGCTGGCCGGGCTGGGATTGCTGGCGGTCGCGGTGGGTGGTATGGAATTCCACTTCAGGAACCGGGGCAAGCGCCGTTCGTATCGTATCTTCGCCTGGACGATCGGCATTGAAATCGCTGTCATCATTGCGCATCAGATTCTGCTGCGCCTGGTCCTCACATAGACGTTTGCGATGCCGGGCACAACGGCTGGCGCTTGTGTCCGGTATTTTTCCCGTCCTTCCTGTACAAAGTGAGCGGCAAAAATGAAGTTACTCACCATGGCATGTTGCCGGATGCAAAACTGCACCTAAAATCTTAATTCTTCGCGCCGTTCATATTTGCTATCATCCAGCACGATACCCAATCCCGGTAGCTCCGGCAATGTCACCTGTCCATTTTGGGGTTCGTAGACCGGGTTGTGAAAGTGCTGCTTGGCCGGTTGGTGATAGACGAGATATTCAACCCAGGGCACAGTTGCCGGTGACTGTGATGCGGCGACGTGCAAAGCGGCCAGCAAGGAATGCCCATGCGCGATCAATGGCACCTCAAAAGCGGAGGCCAGCGCACAAATCTTGACCAATTCGGAGATGCCGCCGGTCCAATCTGGATCGTTTTGCAAGAAATCTACTGCCTCATTGACCAATAATTCTTTGGTTTGCCAGCGAGTATAGACATGTTCGCCGGTGGCAATTGGCACACTGGACGCCTGGCGCAGCTTGCGGAATTCACTGACGCGTTCCGGCGGAATCGGTTCCTCCATCCAGGTGGGATTCAGCGGTGCCAGCGCCTGTACCATCTTCGTCGCGTACTGCACATTCCAACTCATAAAGGCGTCGAACATCAATGGATAATGCGGACCAACCGCTTCACGCACGGCTTGCGCCATCGCGATGTTTTTTTCTAGCCCCTCGTGCCCGGCCCCCGGCCCATAGTGGAAAAACCACTTCTGTGCGGGATAGCCTTGCACCTTGAAATCGGCTGCGCCCTGGGCAGCGGCATCTGGCTCAATTGAATGACCGAGCATACTGGCATAGGCCGGGACTTGCTGGCGAGTGGGACCACCGAGCAGGCGATAGATCGGCTGGCCCCAAGCTTTGCCCTTCAAATCCCACAATGCGCAGTCGATGGGGCTGATCGCGGTCATGAATATACCTGAACGTCCATGTCGATCTAATCGCAGCATGAGTTCAAACAACAACTCCGTTGCCAGCGGATCACGCCCCAGCAGAATCGGTCGCAATTGCGTAGCGATCAAATACGCCTGGCGCGGGTCAATTGGCCCGAAGATGCCAGAGACGCCCTCATCGGTCTGCACCTCAACATAGATGCCTTTCAGTTCATTGCCGCGTTTGTTCGGTGGATTCGGGTGTTCCAGATCGGTGTAAATATCGGAGGGCAGGGCCTGTCGGGTGCGCTGCGCTCGTTCTTCCCACGTCGCTTTGACTTCGAATAACACAATATCAGTAATTTTCATGAGTTTGTTTCCTCAGAAATGAATATAAACTGTTGACCGTCAATCGAATGTTTTTCATAACGGCGGCACAATCGTTTCTTCACTGTCCCACATCAATTGAAAGCTGCCATCGTCATGCCAGGTTGCGGTGATTTCGGATGCGACCTGGTCAATGTCTGCTTCGCTCATCTCACCGCTTTGGACGACCATGCATACAAATTCATTGAGATCATTTTTAAGTGGCGGCGAAACCAAAGCTGGAACAATGCTAAACGGATAGACACTATTGATGCCCTTTTCGCCCTGCCAGATAGTGGCCTTTGCATATCCGTGAACACCAACGATTATCACAGTTTGATTACTTGATTCAGCCACTGCCCAGCGTTCGTCATCGCTGGAAAGTTCTTCTTCCTGGTTGGCAATGATATACGGCGTCTCACCCTGAATGTAACCTAACGGCGCACTCCCTTCAATGATCCACAGTGGGTTTTGCGAATTCATGTTGGCGAGTTTCACTCGATGTGCCCGCACATGCTGTTCGCCCCGGATAATGATAACCGTTTCAATCGTGTGCGTATCGGTGTTTAATTCCTGGGTCCACTGGAAGCGCAGCCAACCGGGTTCGCCAACGGCATAGGCTACATTATGATTGCGCTGGCCGCGATTGATACCATCCGTTAGACACAACATACTATCGGGCGCGGGAAAACCGCCGGATAGGCCGACATTAAACGGATGCAGGGTGCTGTACACGAACTTCGAATATTTCGCGCCAATCGGTTTGACGCTGCCGGCATTAAACCGTTGCACCTCGCCCTGATTTGCCGTGACGACCCAGCCCGGCTGCGGAAACACCTTGACGTAATCGCCAGCCTCAGCAGGCAGGGGTTCTTCCTCGGTTGTCCAGAACGGATCATCGTCGGCCAGACACCAGAGGCCGCCAAAAGCCTGCATTGCCCAGTAGGTCGCACCAGTGGAAATGTACGATTCGCAAATCTCGATGCTGCCACCTGCCGTCAATGACTGCCGCAGCGTCCCATCGGCCCGAATCGCCCCGCGGTCCACATACCAGCGCAGATGCCGCCCCACCAATCGCTTGAGCATCCCCACTGAATGCGGCCACACGCCCTGCTGATAGGCCCACAACGGTGCGCCCAGCCGGGCGAACTTATAGGCGAGGCTGCGCCCGAATTCGCAATAGGCACCGTTTGCCGCGAAAAAGTAAGGATAATTCACCAGCCACTGTCGGATGCGTTCCAGCAATTCATCGCGGCGTTCGGGCTGTGTATGCCCATCAACCTGCGCCCACGCCAGCACATGGGAGGCGAAGACCCAGGTGTTGTAATCATCAAAGTATCCGGCCCCGCGCACGGCTGAGTCATCGTACCAGCCATCACCACAATACACACCATCCAGATAGGGGCCGATCACTTCATCAATGATCGTCTGATCGTAAGGCAGGTCAAAGGCTTTGCGCACGGCATGATTTAACACCCAGAATAGCGCCCAATTGCTGCGCCATTTCGACGGTTTGCGCCCAAAACGTTCTAGCCAGTTGTAGATATGTTCGCGTTCGGTGTTGCCCAGTTGATCCCAGACGTGGCTGCGAGTTTGCCAGAGGGCGAACGCGACCTGTCCGCTTTCGACCGTGCGCTGATCGTGATCGCGGTCCGGCCAGTAGTCAATCCCCCAGTACGAGGGTGATTTGGGATCACAGCCGTTGACGATTCCACGACGCATTAACATCAAAGTGTCAAATGATTCGCCGCGCCATTGCACCTGTGCATCACGTCCGGGCTGGGAGAGCCACCCGCCCAGCCCCCACAACATACGCGTTACGCCTTCGTATGAGCCGTCAGCGTCAGCCGGGTTGGGATAGCCGCCCATCAAGGTGCGTGCGCCATCTGCATCTAGCGTGTGTGCCCATCCGGCGACTAATCTTGACCACAGGTTAACTGCTTCCTGGCGAGTAAAGGGCTGGGGATTGATGGGCATCGATTTGTCCTTGTTGTGAAGCGTCTAATTCGTTCACAGTTATAACCAGAATTTCCAAAGTTGGGTATTATCTCCTCTCGATGTGGGAGGAAATCATGGCAGAACATTATCTGGATGACAGCGTTACCCAACCCTTCTGGGACAATTCCATCGAACCCCGGTTAGAAATCGCCGCCGGGGATACCGTCGTATTTGACTGTGCCGAACCCTGTGGACAGGTCACTCCGGACTGGTCGTCGGCTGATCTGGCCGGGTTGGACTTTGATAAAATTCATGCGCTCAATGGCTCGGTATTCATCAAAGATGCGCGACCCGGCGATGTACTGGAAGTCGAGATCCTGGAAATGCAGCATAAAGGCTGGGGCTGGACCGGTCACATCCCGGATTTTGGGCTGTTGGCCGATGATTTCCCGGACGCTTTTATTCATCATTGGAAACTGCAGGGCGACGATTGCGTCTCAACCCAGATTGATGATCTCCGTTTACCCTTCGAGCCGCATCCCGGTGTGGTGGGCGTGGCACCGGCTGAACCCGGATGGGTGAACACCGTTCCGCCGCGGGCCAATGGCGGCAACATGGATGTATGTGATATGACCATCGGCTCGAAAATATGGCTCCCGGTTCTGGTCGAGGGGGCGCTGTTTGCGACGGGGGATTGTCATGCGGCGCAGGGCCAGGGCGAAGTATGTGGCACCGGCATTGAATCGCCAATGCGCGTCACCATGCGCCTGAACGTGCGTAAAGACCTGAATATCCGCGAAGTGCAGTTGCAGCGCCCCGGCCCGACCAGTCAATTGCACAGTGCCGGGTATCACATCACGACGGCGCACGGCCCCGATTTGTATGCGAATGCGCAAAATGCGCTGCGCTACATGATCGACTGGTTGTCGGCGAATCACAATCTCAGTCCAAGTCAGGCCTACATTATATGCAGCGTTGCCGGTGATTTAAAAATCAGCGAAATCGTGGATGCGCCTAACTGGATTGTGTCGATGCACCTGCCGCTTAGACTTTTTCAACAGTAAGGAAACCATCATGCCAGCCAAAAAAGGTGAGACGTGGAACGAATCTGAAGTTTACAAAGACGCCTGGACTCTGCGTGAAGTTCGGCGTATTACGTCGCAGGGCCTCTATAATCAGACGCCGACATACCACACGAACATCACCTTCAGCGAGGATGGCGAATTTTTAATTTTCGCCTCGGCGCGTGCCGGGACCAGCGCTGTTTTCCGGGCGCATGTTCCCACCGGCGACATCACCCAATTGATTGATCCGGTGCCAGGGGTTGGTGGGTATGGCCCGTTGCACAAGCAGAATGGGGTGGTCGTGGGCAATGGGCTTGGCATTGAAGGCGGTCACATGTGCCTGGCTCCGCGTACCAAATGGTTGACTTTTATGGCCGGGCGCACGTTGCGAACAGTCCAGATCGAAACTCTGGAAGAACGCGTTTTGATTGATGACGTGGGCGCGGAATGGACGACCGGTGTCCTGAGTGTTGACCCGACTGAAACGCATGTTGCTGTTGCGTTGATGCGTGCCCACCCGGATGTGTTGGCAGGCCAGCGTCCCACAAAGCCATACATGGAGACGTTCGCCGCTGGCGGTCAGCAGATGCGGATTATTCAGGTGCCGTTAGCAGGTGGCGAGGTCGAGACGCTGTACATTGAGGATGGCTGCAGCAGCGCCCACAGCCCGCATAATCCTAAAGACGGTGACTTGCTGCTGATTGATCGTGATTTTCCGCCGCGTTTCTGGGGTGGCAGTGACGGCAAAACAAATCGCATCTGGACCCTGCGTGTCTCTACCGGGGAATTGACCGAACTCGTGGTACAGGATGAGGCGAAGTTTCAGGTACATTCCGCCTGGACGTGGGATGGTGAGAACGTAGTTTATCATGGGAAAAGTGCCGCCGGTGGTTATTACATCGGCGTTGTTGACCAACAGGGCCAGACTGTCCACGAGTACACATTCCGTGATGCTCAATTTTATGGGCATGTCTCCGCGATGGCCGGGCGTCCGGCCATCATGTTGGACGGTAATATCACCAACGACATGTTGCTGTGGCTGTATTACGATGATGAGAAACCACGGATTGAGGTGATTGCTCGCCATATGAGCGTCTGGGGGGCGTTGCCCGGGCAATTCCCGCATCCGCATCCGACCTGTGATGGGCAAGGTAAATGGATTGCCTTCAATCGCGGACAAAATGGCCGGACCGATGTTTGTGTAGTACGGGTGTAAGGCGTGATAAACTTCGGTTGCGTGCTATGTTTTTATGAATAACCAATCGTCAACACTCAAGGTCGTGAAATTTGCCAAAAACTGAAACCGCCGGGCTGCGCGTATGCTGGATCGATACGATGCGCTATACGCAACCACTCAGCGCCTCACAATCGAAGAAATGGCAGCGACTCACGACCGAACTTGATGTTGAGATTTATGTTGTCAGCTTTTCGCCGAATCTGCGTCCACATCGTTTTGACGAACATGCTCATTTCTATTTGTGGCCCGCGCTACCATTGGCTCCATTGCGCTATCTCACCGCCTATCTGGTTGCGCCGCCGCTGGTGCTGTGGTTGGCCCTGACGCGAGGAATCGATGTGTTCGTTACCCATGATCCGTATATTGGGGTGGTCGGTGCGTTGGTCAAAAACAGCTTGCGCCTGTTTGGGCGACAGGTTGGGCTGGCGGTCGAAACGCGGGGCGACCTCGAGGCCGGGTTGTTTATGCAACGCGATCTGCGCTTCAAAAGCCTATGGCGGTTTTTCATGCAGCGAACCGCTGGCTATGCCTTGCATCATGCCGATGTGCTGCGGGCGGTGTCCGATTCATCGCGCCAGCAGGTGCAGGCCATTGCACCCCAAAAGCCAGTGCATCAGTTCATGAGCTGGACCGATTCGGCTGCCTTCGTTAACGTCATCCCTGAACAACCGGTCTCGCAGCGTTGTGACCTGGTCTATGCCGGGGTCCTCGTGCCGCGCAAAGGTGTCCATATTCTGCTGGACGCGCTGGACCACATCGCGGCTGAACAACCACAAACACACCTGTTTATCATTGGACAGCCTTCGAACCCGGACTATGCTGCTGAATTGCATGAGCAGGTCACGAAATTGCAACTTACAAGTCGGGTGACATTTATTGACCATTTACCCCAGGCGGAGCTTGCGGCCTACATGGCGCGGGCGCGGGCCGTAATTCTCCCCACCTATTCAGAAGGCTTGCCGAAGGTCATCATCGAAGCGATGCTGTGTGGCACACCGGTCATCGCCAGCGCGGTTGATGGGATTCCCGAAATCGTGCAAGATGGCGTGCAGGGTTATCTGGTGCCGCCGGGTGACGTGACGGCGCTGGTGGCTGCGCTGCGCCATTTGTTTGCGAATGCGCAGCTTGATGATGTCGGGGCGGCGGCGAAGACGTTTGCGACGCAATTTTACTCTGCTGATGCCTATATCAAGGCCTATGGTCAGTTATTTTTGGCGGCAAAGGCGAAGTGATCGAAATATTGCGCCTTACACCCGTTGTATCAGTCAGTTGACTGGGGACCTTGTGTTGGTAATTCGCCGAGACTCTCAATAATGTTTTGGCGTAGGTCTTCGACCATGGGCGATGAAGGTAATGTTGCCAGACGGTCCAGGGCCTCCTCGTAATATTCACGCGCGCTGGTGAATTTATTCTGATGTGCTTCTAAAAAACCAAGCGCATAAAGGGCGTTGGCCTGCTCGAAGATATTATCAATATCCAGCCAGACAGCCCTGGCTTTCCGCAAGTTCCAACGGGCTTTATCATAATCATGCAACCGGGTATAAGTCAGACCGAGGGTGTGTTGCATTGAGGCCTTTAAATAAGGGAATTCATGAATGTCCACAAAACTTTGTAGTGCCTGCTCCAGGCTTTTTTTTGCTTCCCGATAATTCTCGTTCATGTAAGCCAGAGCACCATCATGGTAGCTGGCAACCGCTGATTGGAAGGTGCTTGAATAGCGGCTGAGGGAGCGGTTGCGATAGAATTTTGAAAGCCCATAGAGGCCAGCCACCCGACACGCTTCCCCCATGATAAGCAGTGTGCGGTCCCGCTCGGTTGCATAATTCAGCTTCGTCCAGTAGGCATAGGCCGTTTGTGCATGACCTAACGCAAGTGCGGTGCGGGCACGGTGAGTATAGGCCACGCTCAATTTAAAATGAAGCAGGGCCAATAGCGATTCATCATTGACGGTATGTGCCAGGTTGATGGTTTCGGCCACAAATTCATCAATATCATAGGCATGAAAAAAACTGTGCCCGTGTAACATACCGATGCGGGCGATCAGGTTGACTTCAGGCGATGCGAACTGATCAACCTCTTTGAGTGCCTGCTTGAATGCCAGAATTGCGCTTTTGTGGTTGCCACTTCTGAAGAGGCACATGCCCAGGTAACTCCACAGTTGAATCTTATTGTCGATATCTTTGAGTTCTTTTGCATAAACTAACGCTTGCAGGAGCAGTGGTTTCCAAAGTGCGAGGTTAGGACGCGTGCAGACGAACGGCATGACCTGCAACAGGTGCTGAATCGCACCAACCGTTTTATGTTGATCTGCCATCATGGTTGCAATCTGCTCGTGAACGATGTTTATGTTGTCTTCTAGCCATTCAAAATCTTCTAAATGTCTGGAAATAAGATCAGGGTTAAGTGCTAGTTCTTTTTTCGACATTGATGCCCTCATATCAAATTATGAACGAACGGCTGATTGAACACTCTCCATTTCGGTCAAAAATATGCCCGACCGGGCACTATACATTTTGTATATGGTATCCAATAAATCATATTTTGTTCAATTGTGTCTTAGCACGTATAGACAGGTAGACTCATACATATATGCTGCTTCTAATCCGTCAGGACGGATAACAAACGTGGTCTTGTTTGGGAGTGTGGATAGATGCGAGGAGATTATCCAGCTGGTGCTAAATAATCTGGACCAGCTGGGTGTGCAACTAAATGGGATTGACAGCGGTGGCAGACCCATCGCTGTCCTCCTTGAGACTTGTTATTGGAATGCTGCGTTTATTGTACTGGATTAAGCTTAAGAAGCTTATTGCGCAACGAGTTTTAATATCCGTCCATGATAGCCCACAACGTACAGCTCACCGGCTTCATCTTCGCCAAACGAGCTGATGCTGATGCCGGTGTTGGACATAAATTCTGCTGTCTGCCAGTCGCCATTGCTATCGCGATAGGTGGTCCAAATGCGCCCGGAGCAATAATCCCCAAAGAAATAAACGCCCTGAAGTTCCGGCAATTCTTCACCGCGATAGACATAGCCGCCGGTCACGGAGCAACCCAGACTGTGATCATATTCGGCAATGGGGTCGATCAAGTTGCCGGGATTGTTGCCGCTGGCGAAATTGTGCGTGCCTTCCATGATACGCCAGCCATAATTGCCTCCGCCCGGATAATCCGCCGGCTCGAAGTTGATTTCTTCCCACTGATTCTGACCCACATCGGCAATATACAGATCGCCCGTGAAGCGGTCAAAGCTAAAACGCCAGGGGTTGCGTAAACCCCATGCCCAGATTTCTGGTGCCAGTTCAGGATTGACGGTGTTGACGGGGTTATCATCCGGGATGGCATAGGGCGCAGCACTATCCACATCAATGCGCAGGATGTTGCCCAACAATGTATCCGGACTCTGGCCGTGATTCAAAGGATCGTTGGCATCACCGCCATCGCCCAGCGCAATATAGAGATATCCATCCGGGCCGAATTCAATCTGGCCGCCATTATGATTAAAATAGGGTTGCGGATGCGTGAAAATTATCTCCGCAGAGTCGAAGTCGGCCACATCGGGGTTATCGGCACTGACCTGATAACGGGCGATCACAGTATCTCGATTGGGCGCGTTATAGTGGACGAAGAACTGGCCGTTGGTGGCATAATCCGGGTGGAAGTCCAACCCCAGCAACCCCTGTTCGGAATACCCGCGCGTGATGTCCTGATTCACCAGCGGCGTGAGGTCTAAAAACGGGGTTGGCGCAACGACGCCATCACGCACAATATTTATTTTGCCGGGTTGCTCCAGCACGAACAGTCGATTGGAACCATCACCAGCGTTGGTTGCATACAATGTCAGTGACATCCCACCCGCCATTTGTCGGAATTCATATTTTGACGGATCGGGCGGAGAAATCGTGTCTTGTGCCGCAACCGGCACACTGATAATGATAAGCAGCAATAGAGCCAAAATTCGTAGCATCATAAAGACCTCATAATTGACAGGCTGATGATTATTGTACTGAGTTTTACACAGGTTAGCGGTATGTTCACCAATGACTCATTATTGGCTAAGGAGAAAACGGCCACGAAGGGCTGACCATTTTGTGTTATTGCGATCCGTTAACCGGAGTCAGATAGGGTGAACCGACGGCCAGGTAACTATACCCACTGGCGACCAGTTGATCATAGTCCGGGATCATGCGGCGACCGTCAATAATCAGGTAGGGTGTTTCGACACATTGTTCAATGGTGCGTGAAAGGCCGCGAAATTCCTCCCAATCGGTGGAGATGAAAAGACAATCGCTGTCGCGCAACGCATCCTGCACGGTATCAAAGTAGTTGATCTTCTCAAACAGGTGATTCTGGGCTGGGTTGAAGAAGCGTTTTGCTTCTTGAATCGCCAGCGGGTCATAGGCACGAATCTCACGAACGCCCCGGGCCAGCAGCGCCTCAACGACTTTCAGCGACGAGGCGTCGCGCATGTCATTGGTTTGTTTCTTGAAGGCCAGGCCCAGCAGTGCCACGCTCTTGTGATTGAAGTTGATATTCGCTTCCTGGACCGCACGGTCAATCAGATACGTTTTCTGAAACTCATTGATGTCGTGAACCGATTGCAACAGGTCTGCCGATTGTCCAGCAGATTTGATCTGGTAGATAAGCGATTGAATATCCTTGCCGAAGCACGATCCCCCGGCACCGTTCGAGACATAAGATCCCCAGGTGCTGATGCGGTTATCGGCGGTGACGCCACGTTTCAGGTCTTCCATGCGGACGTTGGGGAAGGTTTCACCAATGCGCCCGCCGACTCCATTCCAGAAGGAAACATAAGTCAGCAGCAGCGTATTGCTGAGGTACTTAATCGCTTCGGCGGTTTCCGGCGTCGTTTCAATGTATTGAATGCGGACATGATTCACGAACTGCGAATAAATGCGGCGAATGATCGTAAAATCTTCTTCGGTATCGGCTCCAATCACGACCCGATCTGGACGGCGTGATTTTTCGACGGCGTTCCCTTCAGGCAAGAATTCTGGATTGGACGCAATGCCGAAGTTGGGGACACCGGCTTCTTTGAGGATTGTCTCTAGCTGGCGGGCCGTGCCTACCGGGACGGTACTTTTGTTGATGAGAACGATGCGCCTTTGATCGATGCGCTGGGCCAGCCGGGGTGCAATACTGGCGAGTGCGCTCAGATAGTAGCTCAGGTCAGATGAGCCATTGGGGTTGGGTGGTGTCGGCAAACACAGGAAAATTGCATCCGTGCCCTCGATAATCGTGTCAATGTTATCGACGAAAAACAGATAGCGCCCAATGTTGTCGGCCACAATATCAGCCAGGCCCGGTTCATTGACGTAACTCTCGATGGTTTCTTTATCGGCAGTGCGGTAGGCCGCAATTTTTGTCGAGTCGATGTCATAGGCATACACCTCATGACCATATTCTGAACATACCGCTGCGTGAGTGAGGCCCACGAATCCCGTTCCAGCGACAATGATTTTCATACATCCCTCAATTAGTTGATTGAAAATTGAACGGCTGTCCGCAAAGGTAAAGTTGTGACCTTGCGCAAGCCTTAATATGATTATGCTCTGATGATACGTCTGTATTTTAAGGCAAGTTTGGCTTTCGGGGAATTGTGTTTTGCCGGGAGCAGCGTAACACAACCCCCGACAAAGCGGTCACTCACCAACCGGTGCCTGGGTTGCGGGTTGTTCGCGGCGCAGGCTGAGCATTCGCCAGGCCGTAACAATGGCGAGAACAACAAAAAGGAGGTCAATCGGTTCGAGTGTGACCGAAAGATACTCAGGAAACAATTGTATGGTGTCGCCAATGATCGCGCCCATTCCAACCTCATTTACCAGTTCAATGCCATAATCTTCAATGAGGATTTCGCGGTAGAAGTAAACAGCCCCCAGCAATTTACCAACAAAAATGCCCGCGACCCCGGTCATTACCGCGATGATCTGAAAGGGAGTGCCACGTTGCCGATTGGTCGCTATTAACACGCCGCCACCGGCCAGTGCCCCCACGCCGATTGCGATGTAACCAATTTCATAATCCGTGATGATTGCAATAAGCGCCCAGATGATACCGCCGACGACTGCGCCGACCACGCCGCCCATGATTGCCATGAGCAGGTTCACCGGAGGAGTGGCGTTGCTTTCGACCGGGACAGGCGATTCATTGGCAAGAAAGCGCTCATTGGCCGCGCTTTCAGTCACAACCGGATGCTGTGAAGCGGATGGTGCGAGGTTATCAATTCGCTCAAGCCATTGTTCAGCACGCGGGTCGTCAACGGTAATCAAAATCGCCCGCGCTTCAGCGTACCGTTTGGCCTTGATGAGTTCACGGGCCTGACGCATAGGTTCGGCTGCCATCAGGATAATCCCCCAGATAATGGTTATCAGATAAACTCATCATAGGGGTAGGTCGCGTAAATAATTGCTTGATAATTGTGAAATTTTCTTCGGAAATCAATTCATGGCAAGTTGCGCCACCCGTCGTCCGATCTCAACGGCGTAATTCGTCCCTCGATCCCAGGGATAGACCTGGCTCATGCTGGCCCAGAACACCCCCGGCAGCGGCGTTTGCAGGGGCGGGATTTTTTCGCTGTGATTTAAGCCGGGCACGGGTTGGGCATAGGGCGCACGAAACACCCAGAATTTGCAGACCCAATCGCGTTTGAAGGCGGGGTTAAATTGATCGAATACCTTGAGGAAATGCTCGGCCAGCGCATCTTCGCTCATCTGGAAATATTCATGATCGGCGGGAACATAATCACCGGCGTAGACGATGATGTCATCATTATAGTGTTCTTTTGACATATAGTTGGTGTGTTCTACCAGCGCCAGAAAAGGAAACTGACTCTTGTCCTTGTCGGGGCTGGTCGCCGGGAGATTCAGCCAGTAGGTGTCATCCGTTAGCAGACGCTGGTTCAGTGCGTAAACGACACACAGACCGCCGATGCTTTTGAGTTCTGCCATCTGTTTACCATAGGCGGTTTCAGCCAGATTGTCGGTCATACGCAGCATCAGTTGGGGCGAGGCAGTGCTGATGACGCGATCAAAGGTGTGGGTTGTGCCGTTGATGTCGAGCGCGGGTTTGTTGTCCTGGAGATGGATGCGCTCAATCCGAGTGTTCAGATTGATAACTGCACCCTGTTGACGAATCGCGTCGGCCAGTAAATCGAGAAAATGCTGAAAGCCGCCTGCAAAGGTGCCCAGGCGAATGCTGCGTTTGACGACCCGCGCCCACATCCAGGCCATGTTGACCGTTCGATAATGATGTCCAAATTTGCCGATCAATAGCGGGCGAAACAACGTGTCATAGGCTTCCTGGCCCATATATCGTTGCAACCAATCGTGCGCCGTGACTTTTTCCAGCGCTTGCCAGAAGGGAGTCAGTTTGACAAATGCTCCTGCTGGGATCATGCGCAGCCGACCCCACAGGCTCAGCGGCAGTGTCATAAGCACGGACTGGGGCGTGATCTCACTGGTGTAATTCTTGCCATCAATCCAGTAGCGGGTGATGGGGCGCGGAAAAATCACTTTATCGCTATGGTCGATTTCGTCAATGAGCTTGAGCATGTCGGTATCGGTCTGGAACCAGTGATGATAAAACTTTTCCAGGTGCCAATCCCAGGCCGGGTCTTTGAAGCCTGCCGCCAGCCCGCCGACTGTATCCGCCGCTTCGAATAGCTGGACATCATGCCCGGCTCGTGCCAGATCCCAGGCCGCAGCCAGCCCGGCGACCCCTGCGCCGATTATGCCGATTTTCAGGTTTTTATCGGTCATGTTTGTTCTCGTTGTCATGAATAGGCGAATATGATTATTGAATAGGCACAATGTCCGCAGTTACGACGACCTGATCGAACGCCTCGTCATCAGCCCAGTGCTTTCTGCTCCAATTGTTGTGCCCGTGTCAGAGCCGAGAAGTTGAGGCCGTGCTGGAGCAAGAAGATCAGGCCGACCACAGTGACCGGCAGCCAGATGACCATGTGGACCGTCACCGCATAGGCCAACGCTGTGACCTGGGGAATCCCGGCTGAAACCAGCACGACGGAGACAAATGTCTCGAAGACCCCGAACTGGCCGGGCGATGCCGGAATCAAGCCCGCTAGATTGACGACACCGACTACGAGCAGCATCGTTAAATAGCTGGCTTCCAGGTTGAACGCACTGGCGACCAGCCAATAAACGCTGGCTTCCAGGCTCCAGGTAATGTATGAACTGATAATTGTGCCCAACAGATTGCCGGGCGTGCGTAAGCCTTCCAGCCCGCTAATGACATCTTCGACCAGTCCAGCGATCATTGTATGGAGTCGGTTCGGTAGCAAGCGACTGACGATTTCAAACAAACGACGTAAGGCATTGGGGCGCGCAGCCAACCCAAAGAAGACAACGAGGCCGGTCAAGAAAATCGGCGCGGCAATCATCGCCACCGTGCGCACTTCAGCCGACGGCACATCGGAGATGAGCAACGCCAGGAAGATAAATGTTAGCATGACCAGTCCATCGAAGATGCGTTCAACGACGACCGTTGTCGTACCCCGGGCCAGTGGGATTTGATGTTTGCGTTGCAGTAAGACAATGCGTAGGAGTTCGCCGCTGCGAAAAGGATAAATGTTATTGCCTGCGTAGCCAATGCAAACTAATGGCAGCAGGTCTCTCAGCGGCACACGCCGGATCGCATTGAGCAAAAACTGCCAGCGCAATGTGATGACCGTGACGGCGGCGAAATACCAAACCGCGCCTGCCAGTAGCAGTAGCGAATTCGCCCGTTGAATACTGGCCCAGACCTGTTGCGGTTGCAAATTGCGAAACGCCAGCAACAGCAGCACCCCACTTATGATGATGCCGATTCCAGCTACCAGCCATTTGCTTCGTTTCATTATCCGTTACATCACTCTGTATCGTTGATCGAATCTTATCATATATCGGGTTCGGTGAATATGCGCCTTGTGATCCGGTATCATGCCCCACAATATTTTTACCGTGTGATGGCACAGTTAATGATGGTGGTAGTGATCGTTGAGCAATCTAAGGGCAGGCCAGGTGAATTTGGCAAAAGATAATGGGTCGTGTAAGGTCGCAAAACAAAGTGGATTAAAATCTGCATCGGCGATCTCCAGGTAGAAAGATGTGATTATGACCATGCACAAGATCGGGGCGAACTTCGCCACTTCTGGAATAGTACCGGTTTTTCCCCGGCCAGTCTGCTGCTGAATGCCGACATGTGCCAGAATATGACCTATGTGGCATCCATTCCTCATTGTGGTATCGCCTATATCCGTATCCACTATCTGCTGGAACTGGTCACAAGGACTGATTTCGGCACGGACCAGGTCGTCTATGATTGGTCGACACTGGATAAAGCCCTGGATGTGTTGGTGGAGAACCGGCTAAAGCCGATCTTCGAGTTAATGGGTAATCCTTCAGGCTACTTTACACGCTGGCGACGCAATCCAGCGCCTGGTATTTACTGGATCGAGTCACAAAGATCAGCTTGTCAAAACAGAACAGGTGTGCTTAAATTGATCTGATGAATATCAATCGCCATTGCTAAAAACGCTGGGTCAGTCGTTCTGGCTAAATAGGTCTGCATACTAACCTTCCAATTTTGAGAATAAGGAGTAGCAAGATGCGTAAAATCATCTTCTTGATGCATGTTTCGCTGGATGGTTACGTGGCCGGACCAAACGGTGAGATGGACTGGCTTGTGTACAACGAGGACCTTCAGCAATATGTTTATGCCCTCCACGATACGATGGACACCGCCATCTATGGTCGCGTCACGTATGAAATGATGCATGACTATTGGCCGACAGCCTTGAGCAACCCGGACAGCACGCCGGGTGATTTGGCCCATGCACGCTGGTATGCTGACGCAACCAAGATTGTCGTGTCGCGGTTGCAGGATACTGTCGAGGGGGCCAACACGGTTCTCATCAAAGATAATCTCAAAGACGAATTATTGAAGATCAAGCAGCAACCGGGTCAAGACATGTGGTTGCTGGGCAGTCCGGGGCTGGCGCAGAGCTTAATGAGACTGGATCTGATTGATGAGTATCGACTCAATATCAATCCGGTTATTTTAGGCGCAGGCAAACTCTTGTTTGCTGAACTTGAATCGTTGCTCAATTTAAAACTGCTGGAGTCCCAGACATTTACCGGCAGCGTTGTCGCGCTGCGGTATGCACCCGACAATCGATAAACACGCCCGGCAAAACTGTGATTGACTCACCAATATGGAATGCAGATGCTTCTATGCCAGTTAGTGGCAATATAGGACGGCACTATGACCATTATCTTTGAGGACCGTGCGTCCGACTCACCCTACATCGAATCGGTTACGCAAGGGTATACGCCCCATGCCGGTTCGACGCTTCGCCCCGCCGAGATTAACTGGCATATGGTTCTGGTACGACAGGCGGGCCATGCACAGATGATAGTCGTCGGTCCCTGGTCAACTGCGGGCACCGCCGCCTGGGGAGCCGATGCAGAGATTCTCTGGATCAAGTTCAAGCTGGGCACCTTCATGCCGCAGCGTCCTACCAGGAGTTTCCGCGATTCTGAGACGAGTTTGCCCGGTGCAAGCAGTCAATCCTTCTGGTTACGTGGTTCGGCCTGGCAATTTCCCGATTTTGAGAATGTGGAGACATTTGTTGAAAGGCTGGTCCATGATGATGCCCTGGTCTTTGATCCAGTGGTCACGATGACATTGCAGGATCAGCTACCTGACGTTTCCCCGCGCACCGTGCGCTATCGTTTCCTGCAAGCTACCGGCCTGACCCAGAGCCATATCCGACAATTCCAACGTGCCCGGCAAGCAGTCACGCTCCTACAGCAGGGCGTTTCGATTCTCGATGTGGTCCATGAAGCAGGCTATTTCGATCAACCCCATCTGACTCGGTCGCTGAAGCGGTTTATGGGCACGACCCCCGCCCAGCAAAGCAAGCAGTTGCTTGTCGTTGAATAAACTTTGCCATTTTGTACAAGACTATCGTCTGTCAATCGGATTATGATGTGGGTGTTCGGAAAATCTGTTTGATCTAGATGAGGATAATAAGCATGAATACGCCAATTGAAAAACAGAATCTTGTGATTAAACGTGTTCTTGATGCCCCGGTGGAGCAGGCCTGGAAAGCGTGGACTGAATCAGACTATGTGCAGCAGTGGTGGGGGCCGACCGGCTTTACTTGCTCAGTGGCTGGGATTGATTTCCGGGCAGGTGGCACGGCTCTGGTCGGTATGCATTCACCCGAACACGGGGAGTATTATAGCACCTGGCGCTTTCAAAAAATCGTGCCATTGCAACGCATTGAATACATTCATAACCTGGCAGACGAAGCGGGCAATAAAGTTGACCCGGTCATAGTGGGTATGCCGCCCGATTTCCCGCAAGATCAACGCCATGTAGTCGTGTTCAAAGCGCTCAATCCGCAGCAAACGGAGTTGACGATTACTGAGTACGACTGGACGGTCGGTCAGATGGTGGAACTATCTGAAATCGGCATGAACCAGTGCCTCGATAAAATGACAGCCCTGTTGACCACTGGGGAGCAACGCTAATGGATATGAAACTTGAGGTGGTGCCGGTCCCGGTTGCCCACGTTGACCGGGCGAAAGCGTTTTACGTGGACAAGATTGGCTTCAACTGTGATCATGATGTGCAACACAGCGATAGCGTGCGCGTGGTCCAACTCACGCCGCCGGGGTCAGCCTGTTCGATTGTTATCGGTACCGGTTTAGGCGATATTTCCACGATGCAACCGGGGTCAGTCAAGGGCCTTCACCTGGTCGTGACGAGCGTCAGGGCGGTACGAGACCTTCTCATCCAACGTGGCGTTGCGGTGGGCGAGATCATCGAATATCCCAGGGACATCAAGTTTGCGCACTTCAGCGACCCCGATGGCAACTCGTGGGCCTTGCAGGAATTTCCGCCGGATCTTTAGCTACGCACGAAAAGGTTATTTGGGAGTTGAGGCAAATTCAAACTCGCAAACTCAGTACCAGTACTTTGCACTTTTTCGTATGTATTTATGGAGACACAAAAACGAATGTTCCCGCTTAGACAATGTGGCTCTAGCCCATTGCAACGGGCTGAAGCCCGCTGTCTTACAAGATTAGGCGCAATCTAATTCGTTTCTCCATTAGGATTTTTTCAGAGACCACCTTGTGCGCTTTGGATCAGGCTAGCTTGAACCGCACCATTCGGACATTACCAGCAGCGCGGCCAACCGCATCCGCCAATGGTTTACCAGTGTCATCGTAGGTGACATTGTGAATGCGAGCATCCATGGGTTTGCCGCGGAGATGCTGGGCAAGTACCGGCGTAATCTGCTCCACATCATCGGTATTGAGATCAGTCGTCGCCTTCATTTGGCGTCCGCGCAGACGCAGTGTCACCGGCGCGTTGTCCACCAGATTTTTCTGCCAGGGTAAGCCCGTGAACATCATTACAGCGTTACCCTGCTGTGTATAACTGACCGGAATGGTGTAAGTTTTGCCACTCTTGCGTCCGGTAAAGGTAAGTAGCATGATTTTGTCACTGACGATACCATGCAGGGGAGAACGCAACACAAACTTCATCACCCTGTTAAACCAGAGCGGCACAGCCCGTTTTTTCACCATGAGATTCTCCTGTTGAAATTGCTCCTCAAATTCAAGGTCAGGTTCCGGTAGCATGATGCGCCTGTAATGTTCCCTTGCGCTTCAATGCAAACAACCGTGATGTATCCATTGTAAGAACAGAATTGCTCAACGTGGTAACGTCCTCAATGTTACAAAACTCACATTCGAGGCTTCATCCGGGTGCGACAGGATCTCTATGTGGATTGTGCTGGCGACACCTATGCGAACTGGCAAAACCGTGCGCAATTCGGCCCGCTGCGAAGTAACCGTCTAAAAGCGATGCATATCTTGTTGTAATCGTGAGTATAAATTATGGTAGCGTAGAAATTTCGTCGTTCACGATCTACGATGATGTCTAGGCCACCGGATTGGAACGCGATGATCTTTAGCGATGTTGCCCGCTTGCGGTGGGACCGAGGAACAGTCAGCCGCTTCTTTCCTTTTGAGCAATTGAATGCGCTTCTTCAATTGTGGCCGCAAACCTAATCTTATGGTTGAGTCTGGGATAAACCCGTAGCAAAAGTCCGGCAAAGGTGCGAATGATCATATCCGAACCCAGAATCAATGATAAGCCAAATTGCGGATGGTTAAGCAATTTATTGATGCGGTGAAAATGTGGGGTCGCTCCGGACGGCATGGGACTGCTTTGGCGCAAATCCGCGATAATATCAATCGGCACGTCGGCAGCATCCAGATGTTTGATGATTTCCTCTAAGCTTTCATTGAGTTGCGTCCAGTTCCATTTACCTACAAATACCTGGCGCAGGATAGTTTGTTCTGGATTATCCCACTCAAGTCTGATGTTCATGGCTTAGCTACCTTCTTCCCCCAAATGAAGTATAGAATTCCGGTCAGGTCTTGAAATCGTCTGAACCGCAGCGGTGTTGACGGCTAAACCAGAACGTTGATTCAGTTTCACCCAGGTGTTTACAAATACTTGACCGTGATAATGATCTATTTGTTTTATCCAGTATAATCGCTAAGGTACATTATGCATGATTGAGATCAGGTTTGCTTGAAATATGCCTGGTATCTTCAAACTGCGATAGATTATGCGAGGATGGTTGACAAGGATTCGCCCGAAGGTCATCTGATTCAATTTTTGTCGAGATAACCTGATTCAGGGAGACAATGGTTCATGACAAACTCAGTATATCCCTGGCCGGTTTATGGGCATGATTGGGCGGTTGCGCAACTGCGTAAGAGCATTGCCCATGCGCGGATTCGCCATGCCTACCTGATAACCGGGACCGACTCAATTGGCAAAAACACACTCGCCCATGCCTTTACGTTGGCGCTCAACTGCACTCACTCGGACGAAACCATGCGTCCCTGCCTCGAATGTCGGTCTTGCAAACTGGTGCAAAGCGGCAATCACCCGGACCTTTTGTACTCCGAACTGGATTCGACGACCGGTGCGCTGCGCATTGATACCATTCGTAATGTTATGCGCGGGCTGGCGATGAAGCCTTTCGAAACCCGTTATCGCATCGCTATCTTTGAGCATTTCGATCACGCGCAGCCCCGTGCCCAGGATGCGTTGCTCAAAACGTTGGAGGAACCGCCAGACTCCGCCGTCTTGATCTTGTTAGCCAATGCGCCCGAAGCCTTACTCTCGACCATTACCAGCCGTAGTCAGATTCTGAATCTGCGACCGGTGGCCCTACCAGTAGTGCGAGATACATTGATCGAATGCTTCGGTGCCGAATCCGACCAGGCCGAACTGCTGGCCCGCTTGAGCGGTGGACGCATCGGTTGGGCGATCCGGGCTTTTCAGGACGCTGCGGTGCTGGAACAACGCGAAACAGCGCTGGATATGTTGGAGGATTGCCTGGGACGCGACCGGACGGGGCGCTTCGATCTGGCCCAGATTATTGCCAAAGAGAACAAGCAGGTGGTCCAGCCAGTACTCGAACTGTGGCAAACTTATTGGCGCGATTTGCTGCTACTCACCCGTGAGAGCCGCATCCCCCCCGCCAACAGTGACCGCCTCATCAGCTTACAGCAGTTCGCGATTTACTTTTCAGCCGATGATGTGCTGGCGGCGCTGCAGGCTACCAAAACCATGATGGATAACCTGCGCTACAATATCAATGTGCGGTTGGCTTTGGAAAGTCTGTTTTTGGATTATCCGGGGCTGCGTCACGAATAGCGATTGGCGCGTTTACGCAATGTAGCGACAGCACTATCAGGAGCGATCACCGATCCGAGCATGCCTTTGTCGGGCACATTCAGACCATGAAAATCAGAGCCGCCGGTCATGATTAACTGATAACGTTCGGCCAGTGCGCGTGCCTGAGCTTCGATTTCAGGCGTATGGTCAGGGTAATATACCTCGATACCATCCAGACCCACAGCGACAAAGTCGGCAACTGCTGCCGGAAAATCGCGTACAAAGACTGGATGCGCCAGGACGGCAACGCCACCCGCTGCATGAATGAGATCAATCGCTTCGGCAGGGGCAATGGTCTGCCGGGGAACATAGGCCTGGCTCTTGCTACCGATATAGTGTTCAAATGCTTCGGTCATTGACCGTGCATGACCGGCCTCAACCAGGGCCTGCGCAATATGCGGACGGCCTACATTGTCACCATGCGCCAGCACGACCACGCGCTCCCAATTGACCGGGGTTCCCTGCTGGGCCAGCCTGTCAACGATCGTTCGGGCGCGTTGTTCGCGATCCATGCGGAATTGTTCCAGGCGTTGTTGCAAGCCGGGGTGCTTATCATCAATGAAATAACCCAGTATATCGACATGATGGGTAGCATCACGCGCACCAAGTTCGATACCGGGAATAACCTCAATGTCGCCCAGCGCCGCAAGCTGGGCAGGCAAAACACCAGATGTTGTATCGTGATCGGTGATCGCTACAACATCCAGTTTACATTGTCGAGCCAGGTGAACTAATTCTGGTGGAGAAAGCTGTCCGTCTGAGGCTGTCGTGTGTGCATGAAGATCAGCCTGCATCTATTTATGGTCGCGGTTCGACATGGAAACGCACAGCGGTCCGCTCCTGCCCATCAATATCAACTTCGGTAAAAAAGGGCGTGAAAATAATGTCGATTTCATCCCGGCTCAGATAGCCCCGCGCGATTGCCAACGCTTTCACCGCTTGATTGACCGCACCGGCCCCAATGGCTTGAACCTCAGCATAGTGATGTTCGCGCATGACCGCTGCAATCGCCCCGGCAACCGCTGTTGACCGCGATTTTGCCGACACCTTGATAATATCGACTCGCTTGCTTTCTTCTTCTTCCATAGTGGGTAGATCCGATGGTTCATCGGCGTCTAAGGGTGGAGGGAATGAACTGGTACTATAGTGGTCTGTCATTGTTACCCGCCTATCTCTAAAAATATTTTTGTTGCAAATCGATTTATTTGTTATGGTATTTATTCTACATGAAAATCTTTGTAGAGTCTACCACCCTATTAAATAGCTTAGAACATAAGTTCTAATACCAAGACTAATTTCCCAATTTTTAGCAGAATTAGCGAACCTGGTAGAAATTATCCCAATGTTAAAAGTTAAACATGTGTCTATGAAATTGATGTGGATTCACGTCAAAGTGGCTCCAAATAGATAGATATAGTGGCTTTCAGGTCTCCGAACTGTATATCTAGCGGTTATTCGGCTTGTGACTCCAATTGCGAATTATCCCAAATTTTTGGCAACTGTGGACGATATATCCCAACCTTAAAATCTGGCTGATTCCGGTGCTAAACTGTTGAGGAAATAGCATGATTTCGCTATACTATGGATGTGCTTAGCCAGCACACACAGCGAAAAAAACTCCATACCTCGGATGTTTTTTTGCCAGGGGCACTCACACCGCCCCACAGCATGATGACCGACCACTTTGCAATTGGATAGACCGACCAGAGGGCATAATTTGCCCTTTAGTGTTCGCTTTGCCCTGTGATGGCAGCGAATAAATTTATCGTCTCTGGAAGTCAGAATCGTGGAACCGTTAGTCGCCTGGAACGCAGCGCTCAACCAACTGGAGGTCCAACTGGATCGCGCCAATTTTGATACCTGGCTGCGCGATGCGGTTTTCCTGGCGTTTGAAACCCCGGTGACATTTGTGATTGGCGTTCGCAATACTTACACGCGGGATAACCTGCAACACCGGCTGTACCGCACGATTCGGCGAGTGCTGAGCGATGTATATGGGTCAACAGTTGAATTGCGGTTCGAGATTCATCACAGCCCGGAAACGGTTGCTGAACAGGCCGATATGCCGCTGTTCCAGTACATGGCCCAACAGGAAACAGCGACCCCATCAATCCCCCTGCATCAGCAGGTCGCCCCGCCCGAACGTCCCGACCTCCCGGAAAGTCAGATCAACCCACGATATACGTTTGATCGTTTTGTGGTCGGCAACGTCAATAATTTGCTGTTTTCGGCGGCTCTCTCCGTCGCTGAAAACCCGGCCAACCTCTACAATCCATTTGTGGTTTATGGCGGGGTTGGGCTGGGCAAAACCCACCTTTTACACGCCATCGCCCATGCCTGCCGGTTGCGCGGACTGAACGTCATCTATATCCCTTCCGAAGCGTTTATCAATGACCTGGTCGGTGCCATTCGCCAGCGCACAACCGCCATGTTCCGTGAAAAATATCGCTCGGTTGATGTGCTCCTCGTCGATGATATTCAATTTATTGCGGGCAAGGAAAGCACCCAGGAAGAATTCTTCCATACCTTTAACGCACTCTACACTTATAACAAGCAAATCGTCATCGCCTCAGACCGGCACCCGCGTGAGTTAACCCTGCTGGAAGATCGGTTGCGGTCACGCTTTGAGGGCGGGCTGGTGATGGATATTCAGTTACCAGAATTCGAAACTCGCGTTGCCATTGTTGAAAGCTGGGCACAGGAACGCGGGGTACGGATGCCGCGCTCGGTGAGTGAGACACTGGCCGACCGGGCGCGAACCAGTATCCGCGAACTGGAAGGGTTGTTTACCCAGGTGATTGCGCAGAGTCATCTGGGGCAGGAGTTGCTGACGCTGAACACGGCAGAACGCATTGTCGAACAACAATATGCCCGTTCGGAGTATCAGGCAACTGCTGCCCTGACCATCGAAAATGTGGTTGACCTCACCGCCAACTATCATCACCTCGACGCTGACGACCTGACCGGAAAGCGACGCACCGGGCGCATCAATCACGTGCGCCAGATCGCAATGTATCTCGCCCGCGAGATTACTGAAGCCTCGCTGCCACAAATTGGCGATGTTTTCGGTGGTCGCAGCCATACCACCGTGCTGCACGGCTACAACAAAGTCGCCGAGATGATGGTCGACGATGAAGATTTCCGCTATGAATTACTGGCCCTGCGCGAACGCATCGTCAACGGCGACGAATAACCACGAGAAGACTGTTATCAGCTTTTGCCAGCTAAAAGGCGCTGGATAATGGGGATCATTTTCTGGACAGCCTGTCCCCGGTGGCTGATCCGGTTTTTCTCGGCTATCGACACCCGGCTCCAACTCACTGTATAGCCATTGGGAATAAATATCGCATCGTAACCAAAGCCGCTGCCGCCTTCATCTTCAGCCAGCGCGATCCGCCCCTCACAGGTGCCTTCAACAGTTTGAACGGTTTCAATTTGGGGTTGGGCCAGCGCAATCACGCATTGAAAGCGGGCAGTCCGTTCTTCCAGTGGTGTGTCACCTAGCGCAGTTAACAATTTCTGTCGTCGCTGTTGCATCGTTAAATCGGGGCCGCCGTAACGAGCGGGATACACGCCGGGTTCACCGCCCAGCGCATCCACAAACAGACCGGTGTCATCCGCCAGAGCAGGCAGACCACTGGCAGCCGCCGCATAGGCTTGCGCTTTGATGCCGGCATTCCCCACCAGCGTCGTCGCATTTTCCGCCACCTCCATTGCTGCCAGATCCACATCTGCCAGGCTCAACAGCGTGATCGGTAAATCTCCCAGCAGGGTTTGATATTCGCGTACCTTGCCCGCGTTGCTGGTCGCAATCAGTAACTTCATAGTTGTTCCCAAAAATCGCTTCGGTTTGGCTCTCGTAAGTGGCGGTTTCGTTGAAAAGCAGTTGTTACTGCGTCGCGGTGATGCCGCCATCGAGATACAGCGTTTGGCCGGTGACAAAATTGGATGCGCTGGATACGAAAAATAGCACAGCTTGCATGACTTCTTCTGGTTCAGCCACGCGCCCTAACGGAATCCTGGCTGTCAGCGCGGCGTAAAATTCCGGGTCATTGAGCATGGCCGCGACCTGCTCGGTGCGGACAAATGTCGGCGCGACTACATTGACATTGATATGATGCGGTGCCCATTCCGCCGCGAGTTGCTTGCACATCGTTCCCAGACCGCCTTTTGCCGCACAATAAGCCGCATAACCACGTCCGCGCAGCGCCAACAAGGTGCGCACCGAACCGAGATGGACTTGTTTGCCACCTTCACCGCCAGCGATCATGTGTTTGGCCGCTGCCTGCGCCAAAAACAGCGCCGATTTCAGGTTGGCCGTATACACATAATCGAAATTTTCTTCGGTGATTTCCTCGGCCTTTTCCTCACGATTCAGGCCCACGCAGTTAACCAGAATATCGAGCCGCCCAAAATGATTGGCGACCGCATCCGTCATGGTGCGGATTTCGGCGACAGAACTGGCTTCAAACGGCGCGGCAAAGGCGCTATAGCCCGCAGCGTTCAGTGCGTCGGTCAAGGCCTGCGCCCGGTCTGCATTGTGTCCAGCAACGCCGATCTGTGCCCCGGCAGCGGCCAAACCTCGACAAACCGCTTCACCAATGCCGCCATAACCGCCCGGCACCAGTGCGACTTTACCTTCTAGTCCAAACAGATTATCGAATAATTCTGTCATGCTATCTCAATCCTCATGTGAGCGCTGTTTCAAACGCGAAAATGTGGCGCGACCTGCTCCTGAAACAGGTGCAAGCCAACCGTTTGCGGCGCATCGACAAACCACAGCATAAAATGGCTGAAGCCCAGGTCAATATACGCTTGTAATTGGGCGCGTATTTCGGCTGGTGTGCCGATCAGCCAGGTATCAGCCAACACTGCGGGCAGCGGTCCACCGTCGATAAATGTTTGAACATCCGGGTGCGGTTGTTCAGTCCCGATTTGCACGATGCCACGCAGGGTCTGGCGCAACGCTGCATGATCGGGCGCAATCAGAATTTGGATTTCCAGGCTTTTTTCGATGCTGGCATAATCCCGGTCGATTGCGTCACAGGCTGTTCGTAAATTATCGAGCCGCTGGCGCAGTTGGTTGACAGGCACCGGCACGGAATTCCAGCCGTCCCCATATTGGGCACAGGCTGCCAGCGTAACCGGATGGGCTTCGCCAAACCAGACCGGTGGCGCTTTCACCGGCGGTGTGCAAACCGCATCTTTGACCTGATAATATTGCCCGTTGAACGTCACGGGCGCGGCTTCACTCGACTGCCAGAGCATTCGGGCCAGTTCCAGCCCTTCCAGCAACATCGGCATTCGGTCTTCGATTGTATCCGGGTAGGTCAGACCATAGGCGTGATGTTCCGCCGGTCGGGTGCCAGTGTCGATAAAGTAGATAAAGCGTCCCGGTGCGATTTGATCGAGCGTGGCGATCA
Source organism: Phototrophicaceae bacterium (assembly GCA_965223835.1). Taxonomy (GTDB): domain Bacteria; phylum Chloroflexota; class Anaerolineae; order Aggregatilineales; family Phototrophicaceae; genus CAVYXZ01. The sequence goes on along the minus strand of CBDCXQ010000001.1, from coordinate 4,365,069 downwards.
TCTTGGCGGCAAGCGCGGGATGCCGAAAGAAATAGGCCTGATGGATAATCCCCAGTTGTGCCTGTTGGGTGGAACCCGCCAGCGCGGCCAACGTTGTCCAGCCTTCCAGAATGGCCTGTTCTTTTCCCAGCATCAGGTGATCGGCGACCCACAACGAGTCATAGCCCAGCGCATCAGCTGTCCACGCCAGATCAAGCGCAACCGCTGTATCCAGGGCGGGGAAATTGGGCGTGCGAAACAGACGACCACCCGGCTGGGCGAAGATGGGCACACAAAAGCCGAATTGTATCGTCATCGCCCGACCTCATATTCAATCGGCTCACCCCGCAGCACATGCAACACGTTGTTCCAGATGCCCATCGAATCGCGGACATGGGTCCAATGGCCCTGCCACGCCGAATGCGGCGTGATCGTGACATTGTTGTCGAGGTCGTCGTGCAAGTCATGCAGCGGATCATCAGGCGGCAAGGGTTCCTCGTAAAAGACATCCAACGCCGCCCCGCCAATCGAGCGATTTTGCAGGGCAGCCACCAGCGCCGGTTGGTCCATCAGCTTTCCCCGCGCCGTGTTGACGAACAGAGCGGTCGGTTTCATCATGCCAATTTCCTGTGCGCCGATGATTTTATGCGTTTCCGGCTTAATCGGAATCTGGACGCTCAAAATATCGGCCTGTTGCCACAGGTCATCCCATTCCACATACTCAATTTCAAATTCCGCTTCCAATTCGGCAAAGCGCTGAATATCCCAGTAGATGGTTTTCATGCCGAACGCTTGCGCATAGCGGGCCATTGGCCGGGCGATCTCGCCAAAACCGAGCAGCCCCAGCGTCTGATCGCAGGCTAGCTGGATGTGGAGTGATGACATATGTCCCCAACCCTTGTCAATATAACCGCGCTGCTGCATGTAAACCCGCTGCCGGGGGAGTTGTTTCAGGTGGTTGAGAATCAAGGCCCAGTTGTGTTCGGCCACCGCCAGATAATTCACCAGCGGCGTGGCCGCACACGGAATGCCCATTGCCTGCGCCGTGTCGAGGGGCAAGCCACGATAATCCAGGCCCAGATGCTGCAACAGGCGCACATTTTCGCCCATGGCCAGCACCTCGCCGGGCAGCGTTTCCTTATGGATGGCGACGAAATCCGCATCGGGGATGTGGTGCACAACCTCATCGAGCGTCTTGCATTCATGCAATGACACATCGTAATCCGCAAACAAATCCGTAAACGACGGGACTGCCGTTGCCCCCAACGCGGTCGGGTCAGCCAGCGGTAGTTTTTCCTGAAGCTGCTCAGCGGTGAAACGGTCAGGAAAGCGCACCCCCCACAGTGTATTGCCGATATTATCCCACACGATAATGTTGAGTTTCTCGCGCACGGTTAACTCCTAAGCTGCTGCCAGGCGCGGCTAAAGGTGCGTTTGCCGTTGGCGAGAATGGCAGCGGCATGCTCATCGGGGAAGGCCCGCAATTCCATCGAGAGAATCGGCGTGATGTCCAGGCGTTCACGGGTACGAGTCCAGAAGTCAACGGCATCAAGTTGTTGCAGGAAGTCAATAACTTCTGGCAGGTCGTTGTGTCCCAGCGGATGCCCAAAACGCGGGTGAAAATCACCATATAGCCGTGAGTCGGGATGGTCGCTGACACAATTGCCGATGTGGGCGTGAATCAGATGCGGCGCGGCGGTGGTGATGGCGTGGGTCGATGTTTCGTTTAACAGTGGCAGGTGACTGAGGTCCAATGTCAGGCCAAAGTTAGGTCGGTCTACGGCGTCAGCCAGCGCAACGGTTTCAACAGTCGGGCCGATTAAGCGTTTTTTCTCAATGTCCCGGTCAAAGTTTTCGAAGGTGATGTGCAGCAAACGTTTGGTCGATTGCGCAGCGGCGTAATCACACAACTGCTGAATATCTTCCACCAATCGAGCGGTTGCAGCCTCACGGTCGGGCGTATCACGGGGGCCGGTGATCATTGCCAGCGGCGCATCAAAGTAGATCGCTTCGTCCAGCAGATCTTTCAGCCGAGTCAACGCAGCGGCACGCCGGTCGGTGTCGGCATCAGCAATGCCCAGATCCTCCACGATGATCGGGAGAATCGGCAGATGCACCACCTGGATCTGCGCCGATGCCAGCAAATCGCGGGCCTGTTGGCGAATGCTTGGATCTTTGATCGGGCTAATTTCAATCGCACCGAAGTCAACATCGTTAACAATGGTCGGCAGCGTCTCCATGATCGGCCCTTCCCCGGCCCGACACTCAAAATACACCAGCGGGTGGACAACGCCAAAATCGACTTCTGCGGCCCATGTGGTCATGTTTGCGCCTCAATTTCCTGTTCGTATAAAGCGGTTTCGCCGGACAATATCTCATCAATGGTGACGCTGCGATTGAGGCGTTCGGCCTCGAGAAAGCCGAACACCACTGCCAGCGAGCGCAATCCCTGTTCACCAGTTACATCGGGGTCGCGGTCGTTCAGAATCGCGTCCACAAAATCGGCTTGTTCAATCGCCAGCAAATTCGCGTCGGTTTCGCTCCAGGGCAGATCATAAGCCGTCAGGCGGTCGTTGCCAAACAATGCCGCTGTCACGTCATCCAACGCGAAGTCCGGCACGAGGTTGAGTAAATCAGCCGCGCTCAAGCTGTCGTCCTTACCATTTATTCGCTGAGTCAAGCGCAGGGGCTGCCCCCGCCGATCACCGGGAATAATTAGCGACCCACCCATGCCATAAATTGCCCGGTGGAAGTAGCCTTCGCCGCGCCCGGCCAGGTTCAACATCCAGTTCGCCATTGCACCATTCTGAAATTGCGCCACCCCGACCGACAAATCTTCAGCATCCGCCGGGTGGAGCGATCCATCATCACGGTGAACGCGCTGTTTGTCGATCACCGCATTCCAGCCAAACACCCGTGCCAGCGGCCCCAGATAATATTCAAGGATGTCGCCATAATGCACGCCCATATCGACAACGATGCCACCACGAGTCTTGAGGTGTCGCCAGGGGGTAATAATCACATACCCGCCGCTGCCCGACGAGGCCTGTACCATCAGGTAAGGCCGCCCAATTGCGCCGGAATCCAGCAAAGCTTTACCCAGACGATTGATCGGGTCGCGCCGGTAATTCTCAGCCACCGCCAGCTTGCGTCCAGCAGCACGCGCCGCATTCACTAACTCGCGACCTTCGCGCACGGTCAACGTAATGGGCTTTTCGGCCATGACATGCAACCCGGCGTCAAATGCTTTCAGCCCTAAAGCGAGGTGCGTTTCTGGCGTCGTCGTCAGAATCACCGCATCAAGTTGAGCACTACTCAACATGCCATCAAAATCGTGGTAGATTTCGGGACGTTGGTCCAGGTTTTCAGCGGCAACATCTGCCGCCAGCGCTGCGTTCTCCGGCAGCATGTCACACACCGCCGCCAATTCAAAATTCAGTTTACCGACCTTATTCAAGCGACCCGTCCCGCCGATGTGCCGTCGGCCCATGCCCCCACAACCCACCAGTGCCAGCTTCATGCAGAAACTCCTTCGGGCAGACTGAGGTTATAGCCTAATCCCATGAGATAGTCGGCATTAAATTTTGCACTGTGGGCCGGGGAAATATCGCTGCGACTGTTTTCGATCACCACCCAACCGTTGAAAGGCCAGCTATCGAGTTCTGCCAGAATCGTCGGGAAATCGAGGCCGATGTTGCCTTCACCCAATTCCACAAATTTGCCCCGTGCCCAGTCTTTCATGTGAACATAACCCAGACGGTCGCGATATTTACGGAGTTGGGTGACCGGGTCTTCATCCACCAAAGCCACATGCGAGACATCCAGACACAGTTGGGTTCGCTGGCTGCGGTCCAGCAAAATGTCGATCTCGGCTTCGGTTTCTATCGTGCAGCCGGTGTGAGGATGATAGGCGATTGTGATGCCCAGATCAGCCCCATAGACCGCCAGTGCTTCACAAGCATCCGCTAAACCGGTATATTCCGCGTCTGTCGGCGGACGATAACGCAAACGACTGCCGCCAACGAGGCCATATTGAGTGGCGCCGAACAGCGATGCATAATCCATGCGTCGTTTATGCGTTTCGATCTGGTCGTGATTCGTGGGCATACTGATGCTGCCAAAAAACACCGGTACTTGCAGCCCGTTCAACAATCTTTGCAAATGGTCGGGTGTACCCAGCCAGTCCAGCGAATGATTAAAGAGTTCAACCGCCTGCCAACCGGCCTGCTGGATTTCAGCCAGCGTTGCCGCCATATCGGGGGTTGTGGTCCAGTTGATGGTGCTATAAGCAAAACGCAGGGTCATGAAGAGTCCTTTTGTTGAAATCTGGTCTGCTCTTTATTAGTTTTACCACAACAGAAATTATTGACCTCACCCCGCTGCACTTCGTTTAGCTCCCCTCTCCAAATTGGAGAGGGGTCGGGGTGAGGTGGTTTGCTACGAAGTTCAACAGAGTATTTCTATGGTCAAATATCAATCTGCACAAATCCCTTTTTTCGTAATTTATTTTACTGGTTGTCTTTCTGTTGATTTCTGACTAAATGATTCAATTGTTTTCCTGCGGAATCGTGCCCTGAGCAGTATCAGGGTCGGTGACAATCAAAGAAATGAAAATGAGCGGGACATAACCCGCATTGCTGATCTCATGGGGTGTGGTCGCCGGGATATGCAGGAACTGGTTGGCTGCCAGGGTACCTGCCAGGGTGTGGTAACGCACGTTCGCCGTGCCCTGCACGATATACACGATGCGTTCGCGTAGATCAATGTTGCGAGGACCTTCACTCTGGCCCGGCAGCAACGTTACTTTCTCACTGGCGAAATGCTCATTCGATGGCAGCGTATCCGACGTGAAGACGTTGGCATAAGGCGCATCACCCTCGTAATTATCCGGTGTGAAATTGTCGTGGCGCAGCCGGTTATATTTGTGATTCGGCCCCACCGCGACGAAAAAACAGACCGGGTCGGTGCCGCGAAACCAGTAATTATGATACTTGTTGGGCGGCATGATCATGAAATCACCGGGGCCATACACCCGCTGGCTGCCGCCGATTTGAATCTCAAGTTGCCCCTGCGCCATAAAGCCAATTTCGGTGGCGTCATCGTGTACATGCGGCGTCGGACCAAGCCAGTCGTTATTAAACCAGTTAACTTCCGGCGTCCAGATGAGCGGCAGGCCGCGGACCCGTTCGGCAAAAATGCGCGGCTGGGCCATCCAGGTTTCAAGGTGAATCTTGTCGGTCATAACTATCCTTTGAGGCCGCTGGTGACAAAACCCTGGACAATATAGCGTTGCGCCACCAGGAACATGACGACCATCGGCAAGACCATCAGCGTTGAAATCGCCATAATATAATCAGTCCGTGCCAGCCCCGTATTGACCGACAACTGGAAGAAATTCAAGCCAATTGCCAGGGTGAAATTATCGGGATTGCGCAGGTAAATCAACTGATTGATAAAGTCATTCCACACCGCTAGCAGAGTCAGCAACGCGACGGAGACCAACGCGGGCTGTGACAGCGGCAGGTAGATGCGAAACCAAATGGTGAAGTGATTCGCGCCATCAATCGTGGCGGCTTCATCTAGATCACGTGGGATCTGCATAAAAAACTGACGCATCAGGAAGATGTTCACCGCACCCCCACCAAACCAGTGGGGCACGATTAATGGCAGGAACGTATCCAGCCAACCGATCTTGCTGAACACAATGTAAAGCGGAATCAGTGTCACCTGGGGTGGCAACATAATCGACGCCAGCACCAGCATAAACCAGATGTTGCGTCCCGGAAATTTCAGCCGGGCGAAGCCATAGGCGCACACTGATGAGGTAATAACCACACCGGGCAATATCGCCACCAGAAGGATGACCGTATTGAGTGTCCAGCGGGGAAACTGGGTAACGCCATAGGTCCAGGCTTCGGGATAATTGCTCGGTCGCCATTCGTTCGGCAAAAACGTGGGGGGATAGGTGTTGATTTCAGTGAAGGGCTTAAACGAGGTGCTCACCATCACGATCAATGGCAGCATATAGATCAACGCGCCACCAATCAAAAGCAGGTAAATGAAGGCCTTATTAAACCGTTGGCGCCGGTGTGCCGCCTTATTTGAGGTCAGGGTTGAGCGAACGATACTGGTCATTGTTTGACCTCCCCTTCATAATAAACCCATAGGGGCGATGACCGGAAGATCATCAGGGTCAAGATCAACACGAAGACGAACAACACCCAGGCCATCGAAGATGCATATCCCATTTCAAACCAGTTAAATGCTTTGTCATATAGATTCAGGTTATAGAAATAGGTCGCTTTCGATGGACCTCCTTCAGTAATAATGAAGGCCGGGACAAAAAACTGGAACGCGCCGATAAAACCCGTCACAACGTTAAAAAAGACCGTAGGCGTCAGCATGGGCAGGGTTACATTTAAAAAGCGCTGCCAGCCATTGGCACCATCAATCTTAGCGGAGTCGTACAGTTCTTCGGGCACCTGTTGCAAACCGGCCACGTAAAATATCGTTGTAACCACCCCGCTGGTCCACACAGCAATCAGCACCATGGCCGCCTGCGCCCAATCCTTTGAGCCAAGCCAGTTGATCGCCGGGATGCCAAAGACCTCCAGGATGGCGTTGACCGGGCCAAACTGGGCGTTGAATAAGTATCTAAAGAGCAAGGCCGACGCGACAAACGGTACGATGATCGGTAAATAGAACAGGGTGCGGAAGATATACATGCCGCGCACTTTTTGCGTCAGCAATGTCGCCACCGCCAGGCTGACCACCTGACCAATCGCCATGCTGGCAACTGCAAAACGCAACGTGACGCCAATGGAACGCGCAAAGTCACGGTCACGCGTGAACAACTTGATATAATTATCCAGGCCGATAAATTCCGGCTCACTCATGATATTGTAGTCGGTCAGGCTGTAGTAAGCCGAGGCAATCATGGGTCCAAACGTAAACAAAATCAGCCCCAGCACAACCGGCAAAATAAACAGATAACCGCGAATGGTATCCCGCCAGAAATTAGGGTTGCGCTGGCGCGGGGAGATTGCGATGCTTGCCATAGTTTCACTCTCAAAACCGACCCCACGCCTGTGCTGTTTTCTTTGCAGAAATCAGGTTCAGGCGTGGGATCATTACAATTACAGGTTCGTGCGTGGCTTATTCGATGGTGTCATCCAGACAGAACTGAATTTCTTCAGCGGCGAAACCAAAGGCACTTTCGACACTCTCATTGCCCCGCAGCACGGCATCAAAGGCATCGTTCAGCAGTTGGTTGATCTGGCCGGCATACAGGCTGCCGCATTCACCGGGGAAGTAGGTCGGCAGAATGCCATTCTCACCATTTTCCAGGAAGGCGTTGATATTGTCGGGCGGACCGGCGCGATTGAGGATTTCGGGGTCATCGGCCAGCGAATTGAGCAGCGGTGTACCCGCATAGTCCAGCGCCACCGCTTTCTGGATTTCTGGCGACAGCATATTTTTCACAAAGTCCCAGGCCAGGTCGAGATCCTGCGCGTTGGCCGAAATCGCAAAACCATAGGTGCCCATGCCAGTGACTTTACCACTGGGGTGCGACGGAATCACTTCAACGTCCCAGACAAATGGCTGTGGGTCCAGCGCCCGCAAGGCACTCATTTGCCCGGCGATGGTGAAGCTCAGGGCGCATTTACCGACGAAGAAGCAGTCACCACCGGCGTCAAAGTCTAGCGGCTGACCAATGCCGTGCTCAGTCCACATGCTGGTCAGAGCGGACAGTCCTTCTAGCGATTCAGGTGAGGCGATGGTCACGGTACGGCCATCATCATCCAGCAAGCTGCCACCATAACCGACGATCCAGGGTACATAAACTGCCCACCAGGTTGGTGCACCATTGGGAATGCAGAAGTTGTCGGTTTGTTCCAGAATAATCGTGCAAGCCGCAATCAAGTCATCCCAGGTCCAGTCGGCGGTTGGCAGGGGAGCGCCCGCTTCTTCGAACATGGTTTTGTTGTAATACATCGTGACCACGTCGTAGGACGAGGGGATCATGTACAGGCCCTGATCGCCTTCGACGCGACCCAAATCAAGCATGATCTGGACGACATCTTCAATGTCCATGTCCGGGTCAGTTTCGGCGAATTCCTGCATGTTGAGGACGATCTTGTTCTGGACAAACGGTACGACGAACAGATCGGCGATAAACACCACATCGGGCAGGCTGCCAGCAGCGGCCTGTGCCGTCAAAGCACCGGCATAGTCGTCGGTGACATATTCAACCTTGACCTCGACATCGGGATGGGCTTCGTTGAAGGATTCCACGAGCATGGCATTCACATTGTCGATGAAGGCCCCCGACAGCGTACCGAAGCGGATTTCGGTAACGTCGTCCTGGGCACTCACAACGCTCAGGCCCAGTAAGAAGACCAAGACTGTCGCGAGTATAATGCGTTGATAATTCATGGGTTCTCTCCAAAAATTGTAAGCGAAGGTGTAATTTGTACAAAATCTATGGGTAGGGGAGCCGGGACACCTCCTTTAACCAAAATTTGGAAAATATGAGAATTCGAATATTATCAATGATAATCGAAAATATAAAACATTCCCACCATCCTGTCAAATAGGAGTACGCGACCATGGCCGGTTCATTATCACCAACCGATAACGGCAGCCAGACACTCGCTGAACATGTCCAACAGCGCATTCGCGAAGCGATATTGAAACAAGAACTTGAACCCGGTGATCGAGTTGACCAAACGCAGATCGCCGAGAAATTAGCTGTCAGCCTGGCCCCGGTGCGGGAGGCCTTGCGGGCGCTGGAAGCGGAAGGGTTGGTGAATATCATCCCCCGGCGCGGTGCTTTTGTCACCCACATTTCGCTGACGGACCTGAATAATCTCTATTTTGCACGGGCGCTGCTTGAGGGAGAGACTATTTACCATGCGGTTTCTTACCTGACAAAATCGGATTTTGACGATTTACAATCATTGGTCAAGCGGTTGGAAGACACCGCCAATACCAACGATGTCAATGCCTATATCCCGCTCAACCGTGAGTTCCATCTGCGCATCTACGGGGCGCTGGAGAATCAACATCTGTTGCAGATGATTCAGCAATTGTGGGAACGGAGTGAACGCTACCGTTATCAATACATGTTTGTCATTCACAATAACGAGCGGATTCACCGGGAGCATCTCGCTATTCTAGATGCCTGCCTCCAACGCGACGCGCCAGCCGCTAAAGCCGCGGCAGTCAAACATATTGAAGGCACGCAGGCAGAACTCAATCATTTCTTCGCTGAACGCTTAGAACGCAAATAGCGACGCTAGCGAGACGAAGCTGGCAGTCGATTATTCGAACAAGGCCATGCAATCCAGGTCACGGAAATTAGCGACAACACACTGCATTTTGGTCCACCAGTAATGCTGTGACGCGCCACTAACGGCGTCAAATAGCGGAAAGAACAAGATGAGCGCCAGCATAAAGCGGTAATCTTCCCACAACTGGTCCCAGCTATAACCGGTTACGCCATGCTGGATAAGTGTGTCATGGTAATGGCGAAGCAGCCGGGTTTCGCGCTCATTCGCATGTCGTTGTTGTGGGGTCCAAAACACTGCAAACATGAAGACCAGATCGAACGCGGCAAAGTTCACGCTGGCTTCCTGGAAATCGACCAGATAGGCGTGCTGACCAGCGGCTTCAGGCAACGGGCATAGAAATTGCGCGAAGTAGCTATCACCATTCGACATTGTTAGATTTCGCAGCGTGGTGATTCGCGGTTCTAAATAGCGCTTCCAAAGTTGTGGCAAACGCGCCAGGACATCTTCGTATAACTGGCGCAACTCTGCCGGAAAATCTTCAACTTGCTGCTTAAATGCACCCCATTCGCCTTCACGCCGCTGGATATGCGTGCGATATTCAGCCAGGTTACCATACCAGGGTCGCACCGGTATCGTTCCAGTACGTAAATCCGGATGCTCCCACCAGTAAGCATGTAACTGCGCCAATGCGGTGGTCATCAGCCGCAAATCCTCATTGGTTGGCATTGTCCGACCAGCGAGGACATCATCGCGGGTAATGGGTGTCCGGTGCGTTGCCGATAGATCTGCTTGAACCAGATAGGACTGACCATCGATATAATTACAGGCCAGTGTTGGCGGTAAGATCGGCAGTGGCTCTGATTGCGCCGCCATTAGTTGATAAAATTTGATCTCGAATTCACCCATCCCATCTGCATTCAGTTTTACAATAAGCTGCTCCGGTACGGTCGGTGTTGGACTACGTACTGTGAGGTGGATGATGTTGGACTTGAAGGCCGGATTAGAGCGTCGTGCCACGATTTTCACAGGTTGCCGGATAACGCTGCTCAGCCACGCCTCAGTAACCTCGTCAAGTTCGGTAATCATTGTAGTCATAATAGACCTTTAATGTTCATAAAAGTTCAATTGTACTATATAAAGCGCGTGCCGTAGAGATGATTATTCAAGCCACAATCAGGATAGGGCAATCGTATACGAGCCAGATCAAAGCCCTGGCAAGATACTCATGGTCCGATGCGGGTGCCCTATAGCCTCCGGCAGAAAGCACTCGAATAAGGCTGTTCAACTCAAAACAAATTGGCTTGTGGTTCCGATGCGCGGTGTTGGCTATACTCGTGGTCGCACCCATCCCCAGGAGCCACCATCATGCCTGAAATCGATTTTGACCGCTATTATCGTTATGATGAACTGAGTCAGTTGCTGGGCGATTTCGCTACTGAGTATCCGCATTTGGCTCAGCTTGAAAGTCTTGGTCCCAGTTTTGAAGGCCGCGACATCTGGCTGGTGACGGTGACGAACACTGAAACAGGCCCGGCGGCTGAGAAACCGGCGTTGTGGGTGGATGGCAATATTCATGCTTCGGAAGTCTCACCATCCAGCGCGTGCCTGTATTTACTCAATCGACTCGTGACAGAATACGGTGCGGATGAACGCATCACCTATTTGTTGGATACCCGCACGCTCTACATTTGCCCGCGCATCAATCCCGATGGTGCAGAATGGGCGCTGGCGGATAAGCCAAAGATCATCCGCAGCAGCACGCGGCCCTATCCCTATGATGAAGCGCCAATTGGCGGGTTGGTCGAAGAAGATATTGACGGCGATGGGCGCATTCTCATGATGCGCGTACCCGACCCGCATGGCATGTGGAAAAAACACCCCGACGAACCCCGACTCATGGTCCGACGGGAACCGGACGAATATGGCGGTGCGTATTATCGCTTGCTGCGCGAGGGACCCATCGAAGATTACGACGGTATCCTGATCGAAGCACAACGCATCAAAGAGGGCCTGGACCTCAACCGCAACTTCCCGGCGGATTGGCGGCAGGAACACGAGCAGCGCGGTGCCGGACCCTATCCCACCTCCGAGCCGGAAATCCGGGCGGTGGTGGATTTCGTCGCCAAACATAATAACATCAACGGTGCCGTAAGCTTCCATACTTTTAGTGGTGTGCTGTTGCGGCCCTTTGGCGACAAACCCGATGACCAGATGCCTGCCGAAGATTTGTGGATATACCAGCAGGTCGGGACCAAAGGCACCGAAATCACCGGCTATCCGAATATCTCCATTTATCATGACTTCAAATATCACCCGCAGCAGGTTATTTCTGGTGGTTTCGACTGGACCTATGTGCATCTGGGGATGTTCATGTGGGCGGTCGAGATCTGGAGTCCGCAGCGCCAGGCCGGAATTGAAGATTACAAATTTATCGAGTGGTATCGCGATCACCCGGTGGAAGATGATCTCAAGTTGCTGGCATGGAGCGATACGGCGCTGGATGGCATGGGCTATGTGGATTGGTACGATTTTCATCATCCGCAATTGGGGCTGGTGGAGCTGGGTGGCTGGAACTTCCATTATGCCTGGCGCAATCCACCACCAAAATATCTGGAAAGCGAGATCGCACCGTTTAGCGACTGGCTGATTTATCAGGCGCTGTCAACGCCTAAATTGGAACTATTCAAGGCTGAGGTCAAGGCGCTGGGCGGGGGCAGCTATCGTATCACATTGGCGCTGCAAAACACGGGCTGGCTGCCAACCTATACCTCGAAAATGGCGCTGCAAAAGCACGTGGTGCGCCCGGTGGTGGCTGAGATCGAATTGCCGGAAAATGCCAGCCTGGAAACTGGCGACCTGCGCATGGAACTGGACCAACTGGAAGGCCGCGCCACCATGCCGACCTCACTAACTGGGAGCATTCCGCGCCCGACAGCGGACCGCCTCAAAGTCGAGTGGGTGGTTCATGCTCCGGCGGGAGGGACGGTCAATCTCACTGCCCGCCATGATCGCGCTGGAACCGTGCGGACGAGCGTGGAGTTGGAATAACCTCACCCCTAAAGAGCGTTGTCCGGTACTGCAAGGAGAAAGATGAAGGTGTGCAAGAGGGTACAATCCTAAGCTCTCACACACAAGGAGCGCACCAATGGACTTGGACACCTTCATGACGACATTATACGTGCTGATTGATGACTGGTATAGCAGCGGAATGGCGAGCCAGATGCAGCGTCATGCTGGGCCTGGATGTAAGATGACCGATAGCGAGGTGCTCACGGTAGCGATAGCTGGGCAATGGCGTATCGGGGTTCCCTGGCAGTCAGAACGCGGTGTGGTGCGGTACATGCTACAACATGGACGGCAGTGGTTTCCAAAGATGTTGCAAAAAAGTCAGTTTAACCATCGGGTACGGCAGTTGTGGGCGGCGCTGGTGGGGTTGCAACAGGCGGTGGCGGATTGGTTAATCACCGAAGCCGATTTGTATGAGTGTGTGGATTGCACGGGACTCCCGCTATGTAGCTTGTCCCAGGCCGCCAGTCATGATCGTCACTGGTTGAGCGGTCAGTTAGGGCGTGGTGGCAACCATGGCGGTTGGTTTTATGGTGAACAACTTCTGCTAAGCGTCACCCGGCAGGGAGTTGTGACCGGATGGCTGGTGGGACTGGCTCCCATTGATGATCGCTGGATGCTGGAAGCCTTTCTCAGCACAAGACAGAGCCGGATGCAGGTCATTGGCCCGGAGCAAGCCGATTCAAGACGTTATAAACAGACGTTGATTCCCACTATTCATAGTTTCAGCCCGGCAATCTGTGCTGGATATCATCGTGCGTTACCCTACCTGGCCGATCAAGGGTTTAATGGTGAACGTTGGGTAACTCACTGGCAGCATGAATATCAGATGACAGTTATGGCTGCGCCACCCGCCAATGCGGGGCAACGGTGGGATCGCGCTGCTATGAGATGGCTCTCAAGTCATCGCCAAATCATTGAAACGGTCTTGTCGCGCCTGGTTGAGGTGTTTGGCTTAAAACAACTCCGCGCGCATAGTGACTGGGGCAAAATTACGCGACTTGCCGCCAAAATGGCAGCGTATAATCTCGGTTGCTATTTCAATCGCTTATTAGGACGGCCCGATGGTGCTTTGGCGACGCTCATTATTTAATACCGGACAAGCCTTAAATCCCCTCTCCATCACCGCTGCGCGACCTGAAAATTGGCTGGTCCAGGAATAACTGTGCAGGTCACTTGCTATGGAGAGGGGATTTTCCACACCCGATGAAACTGCTTATACCCCCTCGCTTTATGTGAACGAAAATCACGCAGCTTGATGGGACAATAGCTAATCGTCTGCAAGTACACGCGAAATTTTCTCTACAACCGAATCCAGAGACTGTAAAATCTCAGCATTCTTGAAGCGCAGTACCCGAAACCCCAGACCTTCTAGAAATTCCTGGCGGATCGCATCCTCGTCCGGTGTATGCTCATGAATTGAGCCGTCGACCTCAATGATGAGCCGGGCCCCAGCACAATAGAAATCTATAATAAACCGTTCAATAGCATGCTGCCGCCGAAATTTAGCGCCCTGGACCTGACGTCCCCGAATACGTTGCCAGAGCTTATTTTCTGCTGGGGTTGGTTTATGGCGCATTTCGCGTGCCAATGGTTTCAGTTTAACCCATAATGCGGCGGATGATTTGGCGCGATAATATTCCTCGTCAGACATACAAATCCCTTTTACATACACCGCCTTATTTGATTATCGCAGACTGTCCTCCCCCTCTCCATAGCGAGCGATATAACAGATTAATTTGCTAATTGGTCAATGACGTATCGCGTAGCAGTGGTGGAGAGGGGGACAGAGGGGGTGAGGTAAAAATGCCTGGCATCACCCATCGCGGGCACACCGGAAACCAATACCGAAGTTATCAGAGTGACCCTCGGTGCGATCGGCAGCTCGAACGTTGTCGGTGCCAACATTCCACGCACCGCCCCGCCTGCTGCGCGACACATTTATTCTTTCAAGGTCTTCCCGACCATCCGACATTGTATACGGATAAGGGAACTCAGTTTGATCGTAAATCGTGCTGACCCACTCCCAAGCATTGCCGCTCAAATCCAGCGCATTGACCCATGACCTGCCGCCTGGACGACTTCCCACAGTAGCCATCGTAGAATTGAAATCTACCGAAAAGACAACGTAATCGCCGTCGAATTCATTTCCCCAGGGATATACCAGACTGTCCGGCCCACGTGCCGCATATTCCCATTCTGCCTCGGTGGGCAGTCGTGAGTCACGCAATGCACAAAAGTCACGCGCTTCGAACCAGGTAATATTTTCAATTGGGAGAGAATCACCCAAAAAACGCGGCGACCTAGCCTGAATGCCGCCCAGGCGTACAAAATCGCCCTGCGTCACCTCATAGCGGTCCAGCCAGAATGGCGCATCAAAACAGATTTCATGGACCGGCTTTTCGTCTTCATCACCATCTTCGTTGCCCATCAAAAAACATCCCGGCGGCACCAGCACCATCTCCATACCGTCAAATTCCTGAATAACCGGCGTCCACTGGTCGTTGGCGCTGACTGCTGCGATGGGTGTCGGGCTGGGTGTGAAGGTCAGCGTCGGGGTTGGGGTATCGGTCCAGCTATCGGCGGTCGCGGTCAAGTACACAGCTTCTTGAGTCTGAGTTGAGGCGGCACGGTCTGTTAGAAAGATCGTAAACTCACGGGTTCGATCTGGGGTGGGCGTGTCAGTCCACAATGTAGCCGTAGCCGTGAGGGCAACTCGTTGCGTAGCGGTCTCTTGCTGATAGATTGTGCCTTGCGTGGCGGTTTGATTCGCCTCAAAGGTCAATGCTAGCAGGTCAAAATCAGGCGTGTCGCTCGGCGTATGTGTCAGCGACGGGGTTGATGTTGGCGCGTCCGTCGCTGTTGAGGTTGTCGTTGGCGGATTCGGTGTGAAAGATGGCGGGACAGTCATTGTCGGAGTTGCTTCAGTAGTTGGTAGTTGGGCGGTTGCCGATGGTATAGCTGCCACCGCGTCTGTTGGTGTTTCGGTCATTGTATTCTGTGCCGAATTCGTAAGGGTAAGTAGGACCATAAGCGCGACAATAATGAGAATCATCAGCGCGACGCCGCCACCAATCCACATCCACCACCGGCGCATAGACCGTTGACGTGGCAAATCGCCTTGTAAATGGTTGATGAGACTATCCATGTTACGATGAAAATATGGATCATCCTGAATCGTGAATGCATTGTAAAATGCCAGTTCACGCAGCGAATCTGGTAAGTCATCCGCGCTTGGCATGTGTGCGCCTTCAACCAGCAGGGGAATTAACCGTATGTCATCCTGCCGAAGTCCGGTTTCTACCTCAAGGCGCACAAAATCTTCGGGATTTTCCAGTCGCCGTATATTTGGATCGTTTGCCTCCCGGATGTCCAGCCAGTCAGGACCGATAACGACCAACATAACTTCACAACTGGCGGTTGCTTCGCGCAACACACCACGAAAATCCCGACCTGGTGGGATATCATCAACGTCCTTAAATATATCGTCACGACCAAAGGCAGCGACAAGACGGTCATAAATACGATTTGTGACCAACCGACTATCAGCTCTGCGATAGGAAATGAAGATGCGAGTCATGCTGCACCATGCGTGGAATCAGGATTTGATTGTGAATTATGACTATTACATTGTGTTTAGGCAAATTTCAGCGCGATGCGATCAGCTACACATTATCTGGTCCGAACATCACCAATTGCGGACGCATCGAAAACCTCGTCGATAAGAAAATTGATCCGGTTTTGCTCCAAGACGATTAGCAGATCCAATAGTGCGCTGTTTTTCATTATAAAAAATGCCTCTTACGCCTCTCGACAAGTCCGTTTGCTCTAGCGCTTCTCGTCCATCCTCAGCGGAATAGGGGTAAGGATAACTTGCTTGATTATAGATAGTGCTTATCCATTCTGAGACATTGCCAACTAGATTATTGGCCCCTACCCAGGATTGCCCAGCCACCAATGAATCGACTGGCATAGTACTACCTGTCGGAAACTCATCATTTTCATCAAGATCATGTAAAAATAAATTGTCAAATGTGTCACCCCAAGGATATCGTAGCCCATTTGGACCACGTGCAGCATACTCCCATTGTGGTTCAGTAGGCAAGTGCGCATCGCGCGTTTCGCAGAAGTTTTTAGCTTCAAACCAAGATATCATCTCACGCGGTAAATTGGGGGCTGTCCATTGGCTAGTATTTGCCGCCTGCCCATCAAACTGAGCAAACTGAAAGTTGCTCACCTCATATCGATCTATCCAGTACGGTTTATCGAAACAAATTTCGTGAATTGGACGCTGGTCGTCCGCACCTTCTTCGCTGCCCATCATGAAACAGCCCGGCGGCACCAGTACCATCTCTACACCGTCGAATTCTTGAACAACCGGGTTCCACTGGTCGTTGCCAGTGATCTTCACGACTGGTGTTGGTTCAATAACCGGGGTGTAATCCCGGGCACAGCGGAGGCCGAAAATACTAGATATGACATGGGGTTCGTACCAACCGCGGTCAGCAGCACGCATGCCAAAGCGTGGATTTTGCCAAGAGCCACCCCGCACCACACGTAGAACATAGGCTCTTTCCAAATCATTCCTACCATCATCCGTCGCATAAGGATATGGAAAGATATCTTGATCAGCCATGGTACTGACCCACTCCCACACATTCCCATTCAGATCAAATGCGCCAACCCACGATACGCCGCCGGGTCGACTACCAACTGTGGCTGTTTCCTCATTTGAGTTATCACTATAAACAACATTTTCTCCAACAAATCTATTTCCCCAAGGATACAATAGATTATTTGGTCCTCGGGCGGCGTATTCTCGTTCTGCCTCGGTTGGAAGGCGTGCATCCCGACTCCGGCAGTGTTCGAGAGAATCAAACCAATCCACTTCCTCACGGGGACGATTATCACCCGACCAATTACCTGACGAACCATATTGTCTGTTAGTGACTTCATAACGATCTATCCAGAACGGTTCATAAAAACACACTTCGTGAGCGGGTTGCTCATCGTCCATCCATTCTTGTTGAGCGTCTAATTCCTCAACTACCTGCTGGATTTGCTCGTCCGTGCTGCCCATCATGAAACAGCCCGGCGGCACGAGCACCATCTCCACGCCATCAAATTCTTGAATAATCGGCGTCCACTGTTTATTGGCGGTGACGATCGGCACAGGCGTTGGTGCTACGTCAATTGTGTATTCACGGGCACAACGAAAGCCCCAATTGATGCGCTTTTCGTC
Organism: Phototrophicaceae bacterium; assembly: GCA_965223835.1. Lineage (GTDB taxonomy): Bacteria > Chloroflexota > Anaerolineae > Aggregatilineales > Phototrophicaceae > CAVYXZ01. The sequence goes on along the minus strand of CBDCXQ010000001.1, from coordinate 4,347,489 downwards.
GGCCTTACCCCAGAAGCGGTCGGTGGTGCGGACATATAAGGGTACATTTTCCAACGACCCACCCCGCAAAACCCGACGGACATCAGTTGCTTCTAAATCCTCGCGCCCGTCGTCAGGGTCATAGGGATACGGAAACGCTTCCGGGTCGTAAATTGTGCTGACCCATTCCCAGACATTGCCACTCATGTCATGGGCACTGACCCATGATCTGCCGCCGGGACGACTGCCTACTGGACTGGTTTCGTTGTTTGAGTTTTCCACATAAACGACATTTCCCCCCTCAAATTCATTGTCCCAGGGATACGCTAAATTATCCGGTCCGCGAGCGGCATATTCCCATTCGGCCTCGGTGGGCAAGCGGGCACTACGGCTGCGGCAATGTGCCAGTGCGTCCATCCAATTCAAATTCTCGCGGGGACGGTTCTCACCGGCCCAGCGCCCAACCGATCCATATTGCCCGTTCGTTACTTCATAGCGATCAATCCAGAACGGAGTGTCGAAACAGATCTCATGGACGGGTAGCTCGTTAGCACTGCCATCGGTGCTACCCATCATGAAACAACCGGGTGGGATCAGTACCATCTCCACGCCGTCGAATTCCTGAATTACCGGCGTCCACTGGTTGTTGGCGCTGACGGTTGGGACAGGTGTTGGGCCTGGCGCATCTGTCGGCGTCGGTATGTGTGTCACCGTAACAGTAGTTGATGGGGTGGTGATTGGACTTTCACTTGGGTTTGAAGAAATAGTGGTTGGCTGTGTAGCATTGAAGTTAGGCGGCTGTGGCGGGCGAATAGATGCGAGAACTACTATAGCCAAGATTGCTACGATGATTGAACTGACCAAAACGGTTTGCCAGCTTACCCTGCGCTTGTGGCTTGTCCCCTTCAAATCTTGAGCAATGGGGTCTTCAGTAGGAGTGATTGGCCTATACTGCCTGATATTATCGACAATGCGGGCACAGTCATTGCTGAAATCGGGTTCACGGCGGACCCGCGCGGCGTTGCGCCATTGCAGTTCCTGAATGCTTTCCGGCAATTCGCTGAAATCGGGCGGTTGGGCTTCCATGACCAGCACCGGAATCAGCAGCTTGTTTTGCTGCAATGCATTCTCAATCTCGACTCGTACAAAGTCATTGTCTTCCTCGGCCCGTTCGTGCATGATGCTTTCCCACTGCGGCCCGATGATGACCAGCACCACATCATGTTGAGCAATTTGATCGCGCAGATAATCACGGAAATCAACGCCGAAGGGAATGCTGCCGACATCCAGAAACACATTTTCAGCGCCGAATTCGTTGCGGAAATAAGCGTATATTGGATCAGCAGCGTATTGACTATCGGCTCGGCGATACGAGATGAAGATTTTGGGCATGATTTTTGATTACAATGGCTGGATTACTGTATGAATTATGACTATTACGTCTCAATTCAGCAAATTTCAGCGCGATACAACTTCGACTCCCGCCGCCCGCAATGCCTGCTCGATATGGGCACGTTGTTGTGGCGAACTTTCGGGCATGGGGGCGCGTGGAATCCCGGCAGGGCGTCCCTGCAAAGCCAGCGTGGTCTTGACGTTGGCGGGCAGGTTGTCGTCCATAATCGCGTTCCAGATGCCCAGCAGTTTGACGTGCAGGTCACGGGCGGTGTCATGATCGCCAGCCGCGACTGCATCCCACAATTGCACGCACAATTCGGGGGCGGCGGCTAGAATCGCAGCAATCGCGCCGTGTGCGCCCAGGCAAAACGACGGATACAGCAGCGCATCCACTGCCGACATAATCAGTCCCTTGTCGCCCGATGACACCAGCAAGTCCGCCATGAGTTTGAGATCGCCCGCACTTTGTTTCACGCCGATGACGCCCTCAATCTCGGTCAGCATCCGGTCCAGCAGCGCCGGTGAGCAGTACGACCAGGGGACGACGTTGTAAATCATGACCGGTACGTCGGTAGCAGTCGCCAGCGTCGCGAAGTGCTGGAACATCATGTCGTCAGTGGGCCGGAACAGATAATGCACCGGCGTCACCTGCAACGCAACTACGTTCAGATCAGCGACGGCCCGCGCTTTTTCAACTGCTTGCCGCGTGCTATCGACGATGATACCCGCGATCACCGGGACGCGTCCGGCAGCCGCATCCACCGCTGCGCCGACGACCTGACGCAATTCGTCGGTCGATAGTGTATGCCCTTCGCCGGTGCTGCCGCCCACCGCCAGCCCATGTACGCCTGCCGTCTCGATCAAATACTGTACTTCGGCGCGCAATGCGGCTTCGTCAACCGCTTCATGGTGGTCAAAGGGCGTGACCATGGGCGGCACGATTCCATAGATATTCATCTCGCTTCCTTTGCGACTATGGTTGGATTTGGTCCCAATGATACTGAGTCAAGCTCTGATCGCAAACAAGCGCGTGTTTACGGTGCAACCGGCTCCAGCGCGGGCGCTTCATCATAATCCGGCAGATCTTCCTCAACATTACGCAACGCCGGGATCAGATACCCGCTGAGGCTGATGAGCATCCCAAAGGTAGCCGTAAAGATGAAGATCACAGCCATCCCGGCACCGGGACCAATGCCCACCAGCCAGCCAAAAATCCCGGTTAAGCTGCCGCCGGGTTGCATCGCCGGTTCGAATATCACATCAGCCAGTGGTCCTGCGATCAAATAGCCGGTGAGCATGGCGGCTCCGGTGAACATATTGCGCACGGCAAAAACCCGGCCTTGAATATCCGGCGCGACTTTCGCCTGCCAGATGGCGTGAAACGAGCCGCTGATGAACGGGATGAACACCGCCGCTAAAAATGCCGCCACGACCCAGACTTCTACGCTTTGACCGACGGCGAACACAAAGTCCCCCAGCGTATACGACAGCGCCGTGCCCAGAAAAATGCTGTGAATCTTGCGGCGGGGACCACCCCACAGGCTCATTAGCAGACCCCCAACCACACCACCAATGCCCAGTGCCGATTGCACCGCAGCCAGCGCCAACTCATTATTGCCGATGCGGGCCAGCACCATCGCGGGCAGAATCGAAAAGTAGGCCAGCGTTGCGAACACGTCGATACCCATAAAAATCAGCAGCAAGCCGCGTAGCCCCGGACGTTGGTGGATATAACGTAAGCCAAATCGCAATTCGTGCCGCCAGTTGCCGCGGGCTGCCAAACCATCGGCACTGGTTTCAGGACGGGGAAAACGCACCAGCAGCAGCGTCACCATCGCCACCAGAAATGTTGCGACGTCAATGAGCATCACGCCGTCAATATCGATAAAGGTCAGCATTGCCCCCGCAAAGAACGGCGCAACCACAGTGGACGCATTCGCCGCGAGGGAGCGCATCCCCATCGCACGGGCGTAGTGCTGCTTTGGGATTAGGGTGGTCGTGGCCGCCGAGTAGGCTGGTCGCTGAAACGTCTCGAACGCCCCGGTTAACGCTTCGGCGATGTACAAATGCCAGATTTCCAGAGTCCCATTGCTATACAACACTAGCATCCCAATGGTCATCAGGCCAGCGCCGAGGTCAGTCAACAGCATGATATAGCGACGATCAAAGCGGTCAATGACCATACCGGCTACCGGACTGAGCACAATCTGAAAGATGAAGGCGAAAAATCCCAGCAGGGCCAGAGTGGTGGCGCTGCCCGTCTGTTGATAGGCCCAGATAAGCAGGGCAAAGCGGGTCATGGCCGTGCCGAGCAGCGAGACCAACTGCCCGAACCAGATGATCGTAAAGGTTTGCATACCCGGTGATTTCAACATCATTGCTCCTTTTTGGAGAATCAAAAACGGCCTGGTTTGTGCGCCCAGACCGTTGTGATACGAAGGTTGTTATTAATTATCGTATTACATATATTCTGGCGCACCGATAGCAGGGTGCGCGGCAGCACTCATTTCAATGTACTCAGTTTGTGCTTTGGGTCGATAACGAAACATCATTACCCCTAATTTGACAGTTGATAGTATAAGCGAAATTTGGTGCGCTGCAAAGCTGAAAAACCCAGTGTGTCATATCCCGATATTTGCACAGCACGCCATTGACAAGCGTCGGGCGCTTCGCTAGAATGCTTCCGCTGGTGGAACTACCTCTTGAACCTGATAATCCTGCCATGCTATAATGCAATGGTGTATGCCACCATAGCTCAGTTGGCAGAGCATTCGCCTTGTAAGCGAAATGTCGTGGGTTCAAGTCCCACTGGTGGCTTAGCAGATTTCGCATCTGCGAGACGCAAATTAACAGCTCACGGCGTTAAAGTATGGGTCGGTGCCCGAGTGGCTAATGGGGATAGACTGTAAATTTATTGGCGAGAGCCTACGCTGGTTCGAATCCAGCCCGGCCCACTCAATGCCTTCGTAGCTCAGGGGTAGAGCGCATTCTTGGTAAGAATGAGGTCATGGGTTCAAATCCCATCGAAGGCTTGGAACGCAAAAGAGGAACCCAATAATGGCGAAAAAAGGCAATCGAATCGTCGTTAAGATGAAGAGTACCGAGAGCGGTCACATGTATATCACCGAGAAAAACCGGCGGACGACGACGGCGCGTCTGGAACTGCGCAAGTATGATCCCCTGGTACGGCGGCATGTGATCTATCGGGAGACCAAATAACCTGCCAGCATAGGGGAGTAGCTCAATTGGCAGAGTGACGGTCTCCAAAACCGTAGGTTGCAGGTTCGATCCCTGCCTCCCCTGCTCAATCGCCAAGACACCGTCCGCTGTGACGGTGTCTTGCGTAAACGAGGTTAAGGAGACAGTATGTCAACACAGAAAGCTGCTGATGAAAAACCACGCCGGAGTTGGCGCTTGTTTGGGGGTTCATCAGATAAACCCGAGGCGACAGCCGAAACCGAGCACGGTATGACCGCCAGCAAGGGCCGGGCCACGCCGGGGCGGCGCAGTTCCGACACGGTTGAGGGGAATATCGTCGCCCGCTCGGTAGGGGGCATACGCGAATATTTCGAGGGTGTAAACGCCGAAATTCGCAAAGTCACCTGGCCGACGCGTGAAGATACGCGCCGATTGAGCATCATTGTCTTAGTCACAACCGTTTTGGCCTCGATCGCGCTGGGGTTGATTAGCCTGGCCTTCAGCGAATTATTTGAGATTGGCCTGTCCCAGCCCTTCATTTTCCTGGGCTTCTTCGTCGCTGTGATCGTGGTTGGGTTTGTGGTATATCGACGTTTCGACAATCCCGCCTGACCGTCAAATGAAGGAGTAATCGTGTGAGTGATGAAGATGTCTTGAACGAGACGTATGATTCGGAGCCGGTCTATCTAGATAACGCAGCAGACGACGATGATGGCATTCACATTGTTCTGGAAGATGGCACCGAGCCGCCCGAGAGCCAGAAAAAATGGTATGTAATACACTGCTATTCGGGTTATGAAAACAAGGTGCGCTTCTCGATTGAGCAGCGTATCGAGACCATGGGGATGCGTGACAAGATCTTTGATGTGATTGTCCCCACCGAAGTTGAGCTAGAGATCAAAGATGGCAAGCGCCGCGAGATTGAGCGCCGTGTCTTCCCTGGTTATCTGCTGGTACAGATGGTCATGGATGAAGATTCGTGGTATGTGGTGCGCAATACGCCCGGTGTGACCGGTTTTGTGGGGATGGGCAATGACCCTACACCGCTGCGACCGGAAGAAGTTAAAACCATCCTGGACCGCATGGAACAGGAAACACCCACGCCGAAAGTCAATTATGCGGTCGGCGAAAAAGTTCGCATTATTGATGGACCCTTCAACGATTTTATTGGGACGGTCGCGGCGATTGATATGGACCGCACCAAAGTGCGGGTCATGGTTAATTTCTTTGGCCGTGATACGCCAGTTGAGCTAGATTTCCTGGAAGTCGAAAAAACCTGATCTGAGGACCATAACGTATGGCAAAGAAAATTAAAGCAATCATCACCCTGCAAATTCCCGCCGGTAAAGCAAACCCGGCCCCACCGATTGGCCCGGCGCTGGCCCAGCATGGCATCAACCTGATGGGCTTTTGTAAGGAATATAACGCCCGGACCAGCACGCGGATGGGGGATATTATCCCGGCGGAGATCACCATCTTCACCGATAGTTCATTCCGGTTCACGCTGAAGAGTCCACCGACGGCCTTTTTGCTCAAAAAAGCAGCCGGTATCGACAAAGGTTCATCCACGCCCCAGAGCGAAAAAGTAGCATCGCTGAGCCGCAAGCAACTGCAAGAAATCGCTGAGGTCAAGCTGCCCGACCTCAACACCAATGACATCGATATGGCGATTCGGCAAATTGCGGGCACCGCTCGGCAAATGGGCATTACCGTTACGGATTGAGCTGGAATCAGTTACCTGTCGATGGGTTGTCTGATGGACAGGCGGTAGCCGGTTCCTACAACCATCATCATCTGATACAGGCACCGACTATGTGTCCGTTTCGATAGCAAGCACTATACAAATTATTCGTGGGAGGGCTGCGGCCCGCCATAACCACAGGAGAAACAACAGAACATGGGCAAAAAAGGTAAGCGTTACGTTGATGCGATGAAGACCTTTGACCGGGACACGTTCTACCCGTTGTCAGAGGCGGTGGATCTCATCAAGCAGACGGCCAAAGCCAAGTTTGATGAAACCGTCGAACTGCATATGCGCCTGGGCATTGACCCACGTCACAGCGACCAGCAGGTACGGAATACGGTACTGTTGCCGCATGGCCTGGGCAAGACAGTGCGGGTGCTAGTGTTTGCCGATGGCGAAGATGCTCGCATTGCAGAAGAAGCCGGGGCCGATATTATCGCTGACGACTCCGTGATTGCGAAAATTCAGAACGAGAACTGGCTGGAATTCGATGCCGCGCTGGCAACGCCCAGTATGATGTCGAAAGTGGGCCGGGTAGCCCGTATCCTGGGGCCGCGTGGCTTGATGCCCAATCCCAAAGCCGGTACGGTGGTGCAATCTGGCGAACTGGCACAGGCGATTGATGAGCGTAAAGCCGGACGGGTGGAATTCCGTAACGACAAAAGCGGTAACCTGCATGTCCCGGTGGGCAAGGCCAGCTTTGATGCTGACAAATTGCTCGAAAACACCCAGACGGTCGTCGACGCGGTGAATCGAGCACGGCCCGCCGCCGTTAAAGGGACTTACGTGCAGCGCATCGTGATGACCTCCACGATGGGGCCGGGCATCCGCGTCGATCCCAACGCCTAATCAGTAAAATTCGATCATACTTATCAAAGTGGTACGGCCCAGCGCTGTGCCGCTTTTTGATTCTTATACCCCTAATCGCTGGTGTGCCAGGATCGGTAGGCTGTGCTATGTTTAGCAAAAACGGGAGCCCATTATGAGCGCCATGCTGTCCTGTTTACGGTGATTCTAAACGGAGCGAGCAGAATTCGACGAAACTACTATTTTGCCAGATGATCTTATTGGACCACCAAATCAGATATGACCCACTCTACCGACCCGGCCCATCCCGATTTCTGGCAACCGGAGTGGGTCAGAAATTTGGATGCTGCTGAGTGATACGTGACTAGTCGATGTCGAAAACGTCTTTAACCGCTAATGTGAAACCGGGGAGTACCGAACCGCCCGTCAGCATGTCGCTCTGGGTGAGGGTTGTGACCTGATCGCGCTGGTGAACCTCAACTACTCGTTTCGTCGGGAAGACCAGCCAGACGATTTGTGTGCCGTTCGCCAGATAATAAGCGGCTTTTTCGATCATGAAATCATCCGATTGCGTAGGTGACTGCACCTCAACCGCCAGATCGGGCATCGCGGGAATAGCGCCTTCACGAACCAGGGGTGATTGCAGGTCCCTGCGGAATGAGACATCCGGCAGTACCGCGTTTTGCTCGTCAGCGGGTACGCGGTGGAGGCTTTCGGTTGTCACCCGGCCCAATTTGTGTTGTTTGACAAACATCCGCAGGGGTGCGGCGATATTCAGGACGATGATGCCGTGTTCCTCAGTGGGCACTTTTTCAATAATCTCCCCGTTGAAAAGCTCAAACAAGCGGTCAGCGTTGGCTGGCTGTTGGAGATAGGCTTCAAATGCCTGAAAGGTAACAATGTTCTCGCGTGAAACCATAAATTGCCTCCTGTTGTCCAGTATATCATATCTCGATTCGCGTTATCATCATGCTTGTTTAGCATAGACAACGGAGCGGACTCGATGGCCTTCACGATCATGACGTTCAATATAAAGGGTGCATTCTTCAACGATGGCGAGAACAACTGGGAACATCGTTATCCGCTGAACTTGCAGACGATTCGGCGTTATGCGCCAGACCTCATCGGCTTTCAAGAAGTACAGACCCGTAATCTGGCAACCTACGACGAGTACTTAACCGAATATGATCGTGAATTGGGGCCAGAGACCGCCCGCGAGAACAGCACCGGGCACGGCTATTTCAACGCCATCTACTGGAATCCGCAGCGCTTTGAAAAACTCGATACCGGCAGCTTTTTCCTCAGCCAGACGCCCAATGTTTATTCACGCGATTGGGAAGCGCTGGAAGTACGCGGGGTGAATTGGGTCAAGCTACGCGATTTGCAGACTGAGCGGATTTTCCTGCACCTGAATTCACATTTCCCCCATGCCAGTGAACTAGCCCGGATGGAAGGCGCGGATGTGGTCGCGAAGCAATTAGCCGGTTGGAGTGCTGATTTGCCGTCTGTCATGACAGCAGACTTCAATTCGCGGGCGGAGGAAGCGATAGACCGGTCCGCGATCACTGCGGAAATGCAGGATTGGATTCAACATCACATGCCACCAGCAGGCACGGTATATGGGCGGTTTCTAGCGCATGGATTTCAAGATACGTTTACAGCGGCGGGTCTCACGGCGACCAGTACCACGAACACCTTTCATCGATTTATGGGCAAAGAATTTCCGCCTGTTGGCTATCGCATCGACTGGATCTTGACGCGAGATGGCGCACAGCGCTGGCAGACACAATCGTGCCAGATCATCACGGATGAAGCGCCGCCACTCTATCCCAGCGATCATTATCCGGTGCTGGCAACAATTGAATTAGGTTAACTCATTATTGTCGGCTCACCCGGCACGGTTTCTAATTGGATAACTGGATCGCCGATTGCGATGCTGCCGCTGGCAATCACCGTCGCCATGACGCCAATCCGGCCTGCCGTTTCAGCCATCGTCTTGCCCTGGATGAGTTCAAACCATGAGCAGGGCGTGCGTGGCATGGTGATTTCGATGATCGCGCTGTCGCCGAATTGCAGTCGAGAGCCGCGTTCCAATGTCATGGCATCCAGCCCGCTGATGACGAGTTGTTCGCCCAGTTCACCGGGAGCAGTTTGATAACCCTCGGCCTGAAGCGTTGCTACCATCGCCGCCGACATAATGTTTAGCTGGCGTTTGGGATTACGTCCAGCTTTGCGATCACCCTCAATACCGTGTCCGGCGATGAGTTCCACATAGTCTATTGACGTGCGATTGTAGTGATACGGCTCCACCATCTCAGAGGCAGCAGTCTGGTAGCAGATGCTCTTGATCTCAGCCATTGGTCTTTGCTCCCGTTTCATCGTTGAGAGTATACGCATAGGCTGGTCGCCGCGCAACGAATCGAACAATCAGCGTCGCTAACGATTAACGATTATCAGGCTACGGTTCTGAAGTCTTAGTCAACGCCAATGCATCCCGCAAGGCCCGGAGTTCAACGACACCCTGGAACACCTTAACTGGCTGGCCGGTAACATCCAGCAAGATGGTTGTGGGCACTGAGAAAATGTGCCACTGCTCGGCGGCCTCCCAGTTTTCCGTCACATCAATGCCGGTAATCTGTAAACGATCCGCGCCCATTTCGGCCTGCAACTGTTCAAACCGGGGCACCAGTTGTAAGCGGCACACGGCGCAGGTCGGTGAAGTGAAATATAAGATCGTGGGAACGCCGGTTTGTGTCAGTAAATCGGTTGGGGCCTGATTCTGAAGCTGGTGCAATTGCCGTCGGGTGTAAATGCGATAGACAATTGCCCCCAGTAGCAAGACCACTAGCGCCAATATTATGCGTTCGATCATCGTTGCGGTGCCTGCGTAAAGCCGGGGACGCGCAAGCGATGTAGCTGATAATATATCCAACAGCCCGCACAAAAATTGACCCACAACTTCAGGTTGGCGAGGGTAATCACAATCCAGACCAGCGCCCAACCCAGCAATGGCAGCCCGGCCCACAACGCCAATAAGCCAGCCAGATCGAACAACCCGCCAACCAGCGATGCAAAGCGGTGCGGTTCTGGGTTATCCGGCTCCCAGTGCGGTTGAATGATGTTCAGCGGCAGGATGATGTGGCGGTAAATGAGGCGATAGGGCGTAAAGGGGAGGCCCGTGCTGTTCATGATTTGGGCGGTTGCGGCTAATGCCACTGGCAGCCAATGATCGACGATAAAGGCGGTCAGGAGTAGCCCAATCGTAATTCCATGACTGACCTTGATCTGGTACTGGTCAACGTAACGGGGTGTTGCCGTCATCTTCTCTCGCTATCCGCAGCCTGGGCTGCGCTTCTCTCTGTATCGGATTACAGGATAGTTGGCTTAGGGAAAGGCGTCGCCACCCGGATGGGTGGAACGGCGGGGGGATAGGCGGTACCGGGTAAGCGTAAGAATTGTTGTAGAATATCTTTTGTTTTGAAAGAACTTGTCCTGATAAAGTGTCTGAATGAATGGACCTTTTTATAAGTTGCGGGTATTTAGTCGTCTACAGTCGGGCCATGTAAGCTGCGCGTCGCGTTTGATGGGCTTGGTTTACCGTCTCTGGTTATGGACTAAAGACTTTCACCTATCTACATATTCAAGTTCAAGGTGCTGATGATGGAACTGATTGATCGCGAAGAATTGAAAGCCAAACTGGACCGAGGCGATGATTTCAAGCTGGTGATGGTCATGGGGGAATGGGCCTTTAATGCCCAGCATATCCCTGGCTCAATCAATGCCAATCGCCCGGAAGACGCCGCTGCTTTTGCCAAAGATACCGAAATCGTCGTGTATTGCAGTGGCGGCGCGTGCATCGCCAGTCATGCCGCCTATAATCTACTAACCAATCAAGGCTATACCAACGTGCGGCGTTATGCTGGTGGGCTGGAAGACTGGTCGGCAGCCGGTTATCCGCTGGAAGGCGAACTAGTCGGATAAACGGGTCAGGCCTAAACGTGGTGTGTATGCTCGGAAATGATACATACTTTCCATGTCTCGTTCAGGTTAAATATCATGCGGACCAGCATTTGGGCAGATAAGTGGTACGTGCATGGAGTACCCCAGGTGTCAAGGGCCTCGATTATGATGTTTGTAACCCTATAGAAGTTACCACGCCGGTCAAAATTGTGCCTACACTGAAAGTGATCGCTGTCTAAATGCAGCGGAGGAAAAATGTGGCGCAATTAGATGTTCCAGATCAAATGACCGCGGTCGTTTTGGATTCCTATGCCGGTGTTGAAGCGCTCCGAGTTGAACAGCGTGCTGTTCCCAGGCCAGGCAACAACGAAGTTCTCGTTAAAGTCGCTGCCTCACCCATTAACCCCTCTGATTTGGCCTATTTAGAAGGTCAATACGGTTTCAAAAACCCACCCCCCGTCGTTCCTGGCGGTGAAGGGTCGGGGACGGTTGTCGCCGTTGGGCCGGGGATGATGGGACGCTATTTCCTCGGCAAGCGGGTGGCCTGTTTGAGTCAGGGGACTGGGAGTGGCATGTGGGCTGAATATGTGGTGACGAGTGCAAAGGGTGGTGCCTTGCCACTGGATCAATCGGTGAGCCTGGAGCAAGGGGCAATGTCTACGGTTAATCCACTGACAGCCTACGCATTTTTGGAAATCACAAAAAAAGGGGGGCACAAAGCCATCGTGCTCACCGCCGCCGCCAGTGCCCTGGGGCAAATGGTCAATCGTTTGGGCCGAAGCGAAGGGGTTCAGATTATTAATGTTGTGCGTCGAGAGGCCCAGGAGGATCTTCTCAAACAGCAAGGCGCAACAGTTGTCCTGAATAGTAATGACGCTGAATTTGACCAAAAACTCCGTGATGTGTGCCATCAGGCTGAAGTCCGCTTAGCTTTTGATGCAGTTGCTGGACCCATGACACGGCAACTTCTCGATGCACTGCCCCAACATAGCAAAGTAATCGTATATAGCTGCCTGTCTCGTGAAGCGGTGAAGGTCGGCGCCGACCACCTGATCTTTGAAGACAAGGTTGTCGAGGGTTTCTGGCTAGGACCCTGGATAACCCGTAAGAATTTATTTCAAATCTTGTTGATGTGGCGGCGCGCTCAGAAGCTCATGGCTGAGGAACTCAAAAGCGAAATCCGTGCACAGTATCCGTTCCAGGAAGCCAGGAAGGCTGTCCAGGAATATCAGAGACAAATGACCGGTGGGAAAATACTCCTCAGGCCGAGCCAATAATAAGCGATTATTCACAATCACAATTTGCGCTATTCAAGTAAGGAGCGTTTCAGATGAATATTGAGATAGTCTATGATAGCAGTACTGGCACCACCGCTGAGGCAGCAGCGGCAATGCGTGAAGCAATGGAAGGGCTTGGTCACGAGTGTCGGATCCAATCCATTGCTGTTGCTAACCCGGCTGAAATATCAGAAGCTGATCTCATTTGTGTCGGCACATGGGTTAAAGGCCTGTTCATTATCTTACAGCACCCTACAGCAGGTTCGATGCAGTTCATTGAAAAACTGGGCAATTTGGCAGGTAAGCAGGCTGTGGTATTTTGCACCTATAAGTTGGCCGCAGGATCAACGTTACCTCAAATGGCAAAGGCACTGGAGGCGAAAGGTGCGAAAGTAGTCGGTCAGTTCAAGTATCGTGGCCCTGAACCGAGTAGCGATTTCTTATCGTTTGCCACATCTCTGACTTGATTAGCCAATTCGTCTGGAATCAGTCAACCTGATTTTGCTATCCCTGTCCAGGTTCTGTTGATATTTCGAAAAATGGCGAGATTTTTAGAGACAAACCAATGGGTGCGCCCAGCGAGAGCACACGTATTCCCCATCGGGAATTGACCATTTCCATCCCAAATAATGCAAATGCTAACACGGCCAATGAGGTTGCGGCTGAGGGGATGATAAAATCCGATATGGAAGACCTTATTCAATTAGCGTATGTATCCAATCGTCTGCGAGAGCCTGTCCTGCGTTCTGCGATCCGGGCCTTGCAACTCCCTTCGGGGAGTCGGGGGTTAGATGTCGGCTGTGGCATCGGCCTTCAGGCTTTGCTGTTAGCAGAGGCAGTGGGACCTGGAGGACACGTCACGGGTCTTGATTTGTCCCCTGGCAGCCTGCTTTACGCAAACGACATCGTGAGGCAGGCAGGCTTGCAGGACAGGATTTCCTTCCAGGAAGGGGACGCAAATAATCTGCCATTTGATGATGACACCTTTGATTGGGCATGGAGTGTAGATTGTGTGGGGTATGCGCCAATGCCCCCCGTACCATTGATAAAGGAGCTTGTACGGGTGGTGAAGCCGGGCGGTCAGGTAGCCATCCTTGCCTGGTCTTCTGAAAAACTACTGCCTGGGCACCCCATTTTAGAGGCCCGGTTGGGCGCGACTCCAGCCGGAATCGCGCCGTTTGCGAAGGGGCAGGAACCGGCGACCCATTTCCTAAAGGCATTGGGTTGGTTTCATGATGTGGGCCTGAAGGACGTCGCCGCCAGCACGTTTGTGGGCGACGCTTTTGCACCCCTGCCAGATGATATTTATTGCGCTTTGAAAGCCCTTTTTGCGATGCGCTGGCCGCACGTGAGGCAGGAATTGACGGACACAGATTGGGCAGAATACGAGCGTTTGTGCCTGGAGGAGTCTCCAGACTTCATCTTGCAAAGCGCTGAATACTATGCTTTTTTTACTTACTCAATGTTTCAAGGCAAAGTTGTCGAATACGATCAGTGATTTCAGGCTGACCACGCGATCAGCCCTTGATTGTTGTTTTGGTTATGAGTTCACCGGCAGATAACGTCCGAACCAGTGGAGCATAGCGGCGTTTTGGGCGCGACGGTTGGCAATTGGTCCGATAATCGCGCCACCGTGACTGCTGTTGGGCAGGCGCAACATCTCTACCGCACAGCCATTGGCCTTCAACACGGCGTAAAATTGCTCCGATTGTTCGGCAGGGCAGCGATAATCCTGTTCCCCCTGTACCAATAGAGTCGGTGTGACACAGCGATGGGCATAAGTGATGGGTGAACACCGCGCATACACATCCGGGATTTCATGCGGATGGCCGCCCAGTTGTTCAACCGCGAACCATACGCCAATATCGCTCACGCCGTAGAAGCTGACCCAGTTTGTCACGGGATTTTCGGGAATCGCGGCCTTGAAACGGTTCGTCTGTCCGATAATCCACGAAGACAGGTTGCCGCCGCCGGAAAGTCCGCAGACCCCCAGTTGATCTGGGTCAGCCAGGCCCTGCGCAATCGCCTGATCGACTCCCGCCATCAAATCATGATAGTCCAGATTGCCCCAGTCCCCTTTGATTGCGGTGGCAAAGGCATCGCCATAACCGGTTGAGGCCCGATGGTTGACGATGAGCACGCCATAACCAGCGCCGACCAGCATCTGAAAGTCAAACGAGAAGACATGACCGTAGGCGGCATGCGGGCCACCGTGAATATACAGAATCGTTGGGTAAGGTGCTGTGCCCTGCGGCGGCTTGAGATACCAGCCCTCAACCGCAACCCCGTCAACCCCGCTAAACGTCAGATGCTCGATTTCTGGCAGCGCAAAATCTGCTAGGAAATCATCGTTCAGGTTCGTGAGTTGTTGCTCATTACGACCATCCAAGTCAGCGACATCAAGTTGTGTGGGGTCGTTCAGGGTACTGACGCCATATAACAACTTGTCGCCCGCCATGTCCAACGGGTAACAGGCCCTTTCGCCGCTGACCAGCGGTTCATAATCTTCGACGCCATCGAGAGAAACCCGGTAGATCGCGTAGGTTCCCCCACATTGCACGCGCACATAGGCCTGCTGATCGTCACAAAATATGCGCAGGGCACGGGTCATTTTCCCGCACGGCATGTCGGCCTGTAACGGACCACCCGGATCGAACTTCAGGCTGGGAGTTCGGTTCTGCGGTGTGCCGCCCCCGCGATCAACCACGAAGACATCATTTTTGGAGCCAATGGGCAGGCCAGCGGGTTGTCCCACAAACACGATCCGTTGCCCATCAGGTGTCCAGTTCGCGCCCAGGACATGCCCCCAGTCGCCCAGTAGATCATGGCTATGACCAGCCAGATCAACGATGCGCAGGACGGGACGAATCGCGTTGAACCGGTCGGGACGCATCGTAACTTCATACAGAATCGCGCCACCATCGGGCGACCAGATGGGGTTTGTGTTCATGGTCTCGTCGTTGGTAAGCTGGCGTGCCTCCCCACCCTCGGCTGAGACGATGTATATATCCTGCACCGTCTGGTCCAGATAACCGATGTTGTCGAAGCGATAAACACAACGGGTGATGCGGTACGGCTGGTCAAAATCGAATGGTTCAGCAACGGCGGGTCCGGCGGTGAAGGCGATGGTTTTGCCATCGGGCGACCAGGCGGGTCCCCCCTCAACGCCCTGTTTGACGGTTGTCAATTGACGTGCTTCACCGCCATCTATGGGCATGACATACAGTTGGGGGCATTCATCACGCGCCGAAATGAACGCGAATGCATCACCGGCGGGCGACCAGGTTGGATTATAGCCGTCCGCTGTCATCTGGCGGGTTGCGCCAGTTATCAGCGAATGCCACCAGACCGCATTTTTCTCCTCATCATTGATGACCTGCAATACCACATAGAGGACCTGCGTGCCATCGGGCGATAGCACGCCGCCATTTAGAAAGGCCAACCCAAACAGATCTTCAGCACTCAGCGTTTTTTGTGCGGCGTTTGCAACCATCATTCCACGCTCCTCAACCATCATGAATAATGGGGCTATTGTAACCAGTCTATCCAGGATTGAAATCAACCTGATGGGGTTTGCATTTTTATAGTTCTTTTACAGTTTGTAAGACATTCGTTACCGTCTGGTAATCAGTACATAATCCGGGTATGGTGTACTGCATAGGATTGTAAGTTTAGGAGGAAAACTGGTGAATCGAAATCGTATCATTATCCTGGGTGTGGTGGTGGTGGTGATCGCAGTCGCGGCTGCGTTCCCACTGTGGAGTCCCTACTTTATCAATGACGTGGTAGATGAAGCTTTCCCCGGCCTG
The DNA here is from genome assembly GCA_965223835.1 of Phototrophicaceae bacterium. Lineage (GTDB taxonomy): Bacteria > Chloroflexota > Anaerolineae > Aggregatilineales > Phototrophicaceae > CAVYXZ01. The sequence goes on along the minus strand of CBDCXQ010000001.1, from coordinate 4,331,320 downwards.
ACGGCGGCGGAACGCGACAGCGTGCGGGCCATGCCGGAAGACGAACAGCAGGTGTTGATTGATCTGAACACCGAAAACCCGGAAATGGCCGCTGAAACGGCGAAGGCGATGATGGCTGATGACACCGAGGCGGCTGATGACATGCCCACCGAACCCGTTACACTGTTAAGTGGCGAGTGGATTGAGATTGACCCCGTGCATACAGCGTCGGGTACCGCGACGATTTATGAGGTGGATGGCAGTCGCGTGCTCCGTCTGGATGATTTCCGCGTGACCAATGGCCCGCAACTGCATGTGCTCCTGGCAAAAAACACTCCGACCGCGATATTCGATGGCGTGGGCGAGGACTATGTCGATCTTGGGGCGCTCAAAGGCAATGTCGGCAGCCAGAATTATGACATCCCTGATGATGTCAATCTCGATGAGTTCCAGAGTGTGGTGATCTACTGTGTACCGTTCCACGTTGTGTTTAGTTCGGCGGCGTTGAGTTAGTCAAACCACTTGTAAGTGCAAGACTCAGGGGCGCATAAACCGGCAAAATCAGTATAATCGGTAGGGGAGGGTCTTAGATCCTCCCCTATTACATGCAGCAAGGACATGATCGTTAAAATTTTTATGCTAAATTTGAATGTTCAACTGCGAAAAAGTCGGGCCGCATCATCGAGTGTGCAGCTGTTATTTGTAATTGCGCTGGTCCTGATTGGCGCTTGTAGCAATAACCAGGCGTTGCCGACATTGACGCCGGTGCCCACCTCCACCTCAACACCGGTCCCCACTTTGCAAGATGTAATCATCGAAACCGATACACCCTTGCCGCCGGAAGCAACCGAAGAACCACCCATTGAAATTGAATTTGATCTGCTGGCGGGCGAAGGGCTGCCCCCGCCATTTGAGATCGGCTTACCCGAAGGCTGGCAACATGCTTATGATATGCTGGCGATCCCCGACGTTGACGGTAGTTTGCGGGCGGTGCATCTCACGGTGTATCGGGGGCCGGTCTCCGGTGGCGACGGTACGATCATTGTCTTGTGGGGGTTTCCTAATCTGATCGGTGGGAGTCCGTTTGTATTAGCGGGAACGCCGACGCCGGCACCCAACCTGTGGACTGATGGCTTGCGCCTGTTTCGGATTGCCCTGGTTGACCGGGGCTGCAACTCTGGGACCGATCTACAACGAACCTATTCGGTTGGGGAACGGACCGGCAGCGGAACCCAGTTTGCCATTGTCGATTGTCCCGCGTCGGAGGATACACGCGGCTGGTTTGTTGGCTTACAGGAAGCAGGCTTAAACTTCGTTTTTTATCTGTATGCCGAACCCATTGCCGCGATGGACACCGCCGAAGCCGAATTACAGGCCATTCTCGATACCGTGCGCTTCCAGGTAGATGCCGCTTATCTGGAACAATTTTCCACCGAATGACCGACTCTCGCTTGCATCACCTGCGTTCCACCTGTACCCTATACCGTCGTGTCAAAAACGTGCATCGTTATCGGACCTGATAGTGTGGAACTCATTGCGTAAAAAGAGCGCTGCTTGCCAACGACGATCATATAAATCAAGCCAGGTTGGTGTGCGCCTGTTGTTATTCACGATAATCGCCCTGCTGTTTGGAAATTCGCTTGTGGCCCAGGATGTGACCCCGACATCCCCGGCTGAAACTGCCCGTCCGATTATGACGCCAACCCCGCTGCCTAAACCGGCTCCGGTATTGATTGTCACCGAAGGCGTAACCACTGTCGAATTATACTTTACCAGCATTGCGCAGGGTCAGGTGGGGCTGGTCCATGTTGTCGGTGATGGATTGATTGGGGCGCGTGCTCGTCTATTTAATGAGACCATTGAGTTTTTCCCCATCGAGGATAATGGCTATTACGGGTTGCTCGCAGCCAACATGGAGCAAAACCCCCGGACCTATGATCTGACGATTTTCGCCTTCTACGAGGTTGATAGCCCGGTCACCGTGACCGTTCCGGTGGAAGTCGTGCGCGGCGCTTTCATTCGCCAGGATATTGTTATGGCCCCGGACCGTGCCTATCTGGTTGATGCTGAGATTGAACGCAATGAAATCGCCCGGTTGGAGAGTGTGTTCAGCCGACAGACAAACGAACGGCTATGGGACGCGAATGGCTTCCAGATGCCCATTCTCAACTCCACTTTAACCTCCCCCTTCGGCGCATTTCGCAATTTCAATGGGATGTTGCAAACCCGGCACACCGGCTGGGACATCCGCACCACCCTCGGCGTTCCGGTGATGGCGTCTGCTGGTGGTGAGGTGGCTTTTGCCGGTCGACTGGAGATTCGCGGCAACATCGTCATTGTCGATCATGGGTACGGTATTTTTTCCACCTACAATCATCTCTCACAAATTCATGTCACGCGTGGACAGAGCATTGTCAAAGGGCAGATCATCGGTGTGACCGGGGATACCGGGCGCAGCAGCGGTCCGCATTTCCACTGGGAGATGGCGGTGCATGGCGCGTTCGTGGATAGCATCCAATTCACTGAGACGTGGCTACCATAGCCGGTACATACTCGATACAAACTGCATCATCCCCATTTTGTAAGGTAATATGTTATACTTGCCCCAGCGTGAACTGCGGTGGAGCGATGTCTCATGCCACAACTGCAACAATTTACCCTCGACGAGCTGCCGGAACACATCGGCTGGCAGATACTGGATTTTGTGCGTATTCACTGGTTTGACATTTACGCGCACGAAATGGAAGCTGATTTTTTCCCGCGCTCCTGGCATTCCATAAGCTTCGTGGTAACTGAGGGGAAAGCCCTTTATAGTGCGGCAACGGCGATATGGGAGGACCGAACATTCGGTTCTGAAACCTACCGGGTTTATGGCCTGAGCGGGGTTTGTACCTATCCAGCGTTTCGCAAAAAAGGCTATGGACAGCAGGTCGTCACCGCCGCCACCGATTACATTAAAGCCCAGGCGGATGCGGATCTGGCGATTCTGTGGACCGGCAAAGATTTGGAAGGGTTTTATAACCAGACCGGTTGGAAATATCCGCAAAACTTTAAGGTAACAATCGGCGATCCGGCTAATCCAGAAGTCTCCAATTTCCCCATGCTTTTATATCTGTCTGATCGCGGGCATGCATTACGGGAGTCACTGGCTGGGCAATCGCTTTATTTTGGCGAATATTCCTGGTGACGTCATGACCCAGCCCATTCAGGTTCGTTTTGATAACGCGGAAAAAACCGTCATTCGGTGGGATTTTAATGGACGCTGGACCTGGGATGATTGGTACGAAGGTACGCGCATCGCCCTCGACCTGCGGGCAACCGTCGATGATAATCCCTGTGTCCCGGCGATCTTCGATGTCAAACATAGTGGCCCGGTGCCGATGGGCGCGTTACCCCATGCGCGGGCGGCAATGGAATTGATGGACCCGCGCGATTATGTGGTGATCGCCAACCCCAGTGGCTTCATTCGCTCGATTACCGAAGCTTTTCGCCTGCTGAACCCCACATTTCGGGACAAAGTTTGCACTGCAAAGTCGGTTACAGCGGCGCGGACCCTAATTGCGCGGCGCACTGGCGAACAATCATGATATAATACCGGTGCGGGTTCATTCTGACCCATTGTGAACCTAATCGAAAATCGGAACGGCGCGGGCTACCCGTGCCAATTCATGATGAGAACTTGCCGCTATGTCCCTGCTTACCACTCAGAATCTCGCCAAATCTTTTGGCGCTGACGACATCTTTGATAGCATCAACGTTGAAATACCTCAAAATAGCCGGATTGCACTGGTTGGCCCGAATGGCGCGGGCAAAACCACGCTGCTCAACATCCTGGTTGATCTCGATGGGCCAACCGAAGGCACCGTTCAGATCGCCAAAAATACGCGCATCGGCTTTCTGCCCCAGCGCCCGGAACTGGTGGGCGATCATAGCCTTTACGATGAAGCGCTCAGTGCTTTTGACCATTTGCGCCGCATGGAGACCGAACTGGCGGAACTGGAAATCGCGCTGGCGGATGAAGATCAGCATGAAACAGCGCTGGCAAAGTATGGCCCGCTGCAAGAGCGCTTTGAACTCGCCGGGGGCTACACCTACGAGTCGCGCATCAAGATGGTGTTACAGGGCCTCGGCTTCGACCCGCTGGACGACTTTGGGCGCTCGTTATCCTTGCTTTCCGGCGGCCAGAAAACGCGGGCGCTCCTGGCCCGGTTGTTGCTCGAAGAACCGGACCTGCTGGTGTTGGATGAACCGACCAATCACCTGGATATTCAGGCGGTGGAGTGGCTGGAAGGTTATCTCAAAGGGGTTCCCGGCGCGGTCCTGGCGGTCAGCCATGATCGCTATTTTATGGACCACTTCGCCCAATACATCTGGGAATTAGATTACGGCACGATTGAAACCTATCGTGGCAATTACAGCCATTATGTGCGCCAACGCGAAGAACGGCGCGAACGTCTGCTCAAGGAGTATGAAGCGCAGCGGGAGTACGTCGAAAAAGAAGAAGCCTATATCCGTAAACACATGGGCAGTCGCATGACCTCGCAGGCCAAAGGCAAGCTTAAACGGCTGGAAACGATGAAAAAACGGGGCGTCATTATTGACAAACCGCGCCACAAAAAGCGCAATATGAATTTCAAGCTGGGCCGCACGCTGCGCAGTGGTGATAAGGTGCTGATGACTTACGATCTGGCGGTTGGGTATCCCGATGCGCCGGAACCATTGTTTACCGTGCCGGACATCATGCTGTATCGGGGGCAGGTCGCGGCCCTCATTGGCCCCAATGGGGTGGGTAAAAGCACTTTTTTAAAGACGATTATTGAGCAGTTAGCGCCGCTTGCTGGACGGGTCAAATTGGGAGCGGCGGTCAAAGTGGGCTATTTTGCGCAGGCGCACGAGCGTCTGAATGACAACAATACGATCATTGATGAAATTATCGACACCAAACACATGCAGGTCAGCGCGGCCCGCAATTTTCTGGCGCAATATTTGTTCACTGGCGATAATGTGTTCCGGCCCATCAATACGCTCTCTGGCGGCGAACGGGGACGGGTCGCACTGGCAAAGCTAGCCCTCTCCGGCGCGAATTTTCTGCTATTGGATGAGCCGACCAATCACCTGGACATTGATAGTCAGGAAGTGCTGCAAGCGGTGCTGGATAATTTCGCGGGGACGGTCGTGCTGGTCAGCCATGATCGCTACTTGATTGATGCGCTGGCAACGCAAATCTGGGCGGCGAGTCCCGGTGACATGCAGGTCTTCGAAGGCACCTATGCCGCATTTATCGGGGAACGACAAACGGTTGCTGAATCGGAGCAAAAAACCGCTACCAATGGTCGGCCTCAGCAAGCCAAGATCAGTGGCAAAAAACACGGCCTGAATCCTTACGAACTGGAAAAACGACTCGGAGAACTGGAAACCCGTATTCATGAATTGGAATTACAACTGGGCAAGATCAGCGCCGATATTGAAAAAGCCAGTGGCGATGGCAATGCTGACCGGGTTCACGCGCTGGGCATCGCCTATACCCGCACCGAAGACGAACTCGAGCAGGCGATGGAAGCCTGGGAGCTGCTGGCGGAGTGAGTAGTCAGGCATTTACCGCCGCTCTGCTTCTGACAATTCGCGTGTATTATACTGAGATAATTGTGTAAATGAGGATGATGATGTCGGCATTAGCACATGAAATCATGACAGAAGCAGAATATCTGTCATTTGAACGGGCCAGCGAGCAAAAACATGAATTTCTCAATGGTCATATCTATGCGATGAGCGGAGCCAGCCGCGCCCATAATCTGATTACAAATTACACCAGCGCGACCTTGATTAATCAGCTACAGGGGCGACCCTGTGAAGTTTATCCAGGCGACATGCGCATCAAAGTTGAAGCAACCGGGCTTTACACCTACCCTGATATTAGCATCGTGTGTGGGGAAGTGCAGTTAGCCGACAATGAATTTGATACCCTGCTCAATCCCGGGCTGATTATCGAGGTATTATCACCGTCAACTGAAAGCTATGATCGGGGCAAGAAGTTCCATCACTACCAGCAGCTTGAGTCTTTGCAAGAATATGTCTTGATTGCACAGGATAATCCACGTATAGAACGCTTTTTACGCCAGAATCATGGCAACTGGCTCCTCAACAATGTGGTCGGCCTTGACGCCAGTTTGCAACTTGAGTCAATTAATACTCACCTGGCATTGGCGAATGTCTACCAAAAGCTAACGTTTGAGCCAGAAGATGGTGGGCGAGACACCGGCATGAAATGAAGATTAACGCAAGTCGCTCAAAAGCGGTTTGGCACTGTAACCCAGAGATGGGACAGGGCCGATGCGAATCGACCCGATTGCATGATTGGGCGCAAGTCTCACGATTTGCGCTCTAAGATGACGACCGGAATGACGCGATCCGTTTTGTTTTTGTATTCGGTAAAGCCCGGATTGATGGCTTCCATTTTTTCATACAGTTGCGTGCGCTCTGGCTCCTGAGCAATCGTGGCGGTGGCGCTAAACTGCTCGGTACCAACTTCTGCGTTGACCTGGGGGTTGGCGACGATGTTATGATACCAGTCAGGATTGGTCGGTGCGCCCCCTTTCGAGGCTATGATGACGTAGCGATCATTATCGCTCAGACACACGACCGGGTTGATGCGTTCCTTCCCGCTTTTCGCACCAGTGGTGTGCAACAAGAGTATGGTTTGCCCTTCGAACACACCGCCTACCTTGCCGTCATTTGCCCGGAATTCCTCAATAATTTGCTTGTTCCAGTCATTCATATCACTCATTGATAACTCCTCACATGGATGTTGCCGTTTTTAACATAAACGGACTACAGTCCTGATTATAGCGGTGTTGTGTAAGCGTTACGTATGAGCATGAAAACCATGCATCGCACTATCTCACTATTTCGCCTCAAAGGTCAATGCCGCCACCACCGGCAAATGATCGGAGCCACCGGCATCCGGCCAGACAGTAGCTTGAGTAGCCTGAAAACGGTCGTCGTAGAACACAAAATCGATGCGGCGATGGCGGGGCACCAGTGCCAGAAGTTCGCGGCTAATGGGTGGATTCACCAGATTGCCCCAGACGGGATTGGTGAAGCCCAGGCCATATCCGGCAGCATACCACGCATCCTGAAAATGGAATGTCACCAGCCCGTAATCTTCCGACTGTTCATTGAAATTAAAATCGCCCAGCAAAATTCGTGGACCATTGATCGCCAGGGCTTCATCAACCAGAAACTTGACCTGATTGCGACGGATCATGACATCGGGTGAACGCCAGCTTTCGGTCACGGGCTGGGCATGAAAGTTGAACACGGTAATCGGTGTGCCATCGAGGTCAAGTTGCGCCCACTGCATCCGGCGGCGCTGCGGCGCATAGTCATAGATGTGTGCTGACACTAGCGGATAGCGGCTGAGAATGCCGGTGCCGTAGTATGGTTTAAACCGCGTTCTTACCGATTGGTGGGGATAGATTTCACTCAAGTTGTCGGCGATATACACCGCCGCCTCTGGACTGACTTCCTGCAAACCAATGACATCGGCATCCAGTGCCAGCATGTTGGCAAACAACGCCTCCAGTTGGTCAGTCCGTGCCCCCAGATTATAGGTTGCCACTGTGAGTTGTAGTCCATCTATGTCTGGAACTGGTCGCGGTAGAAATAATGGTAAATGATCGCTGCCTAGAACCCATAGCGCCGGAATAAGCAGTAGCTTGATGCGTACTCGATGTAACAGCAGTGTCAGTGGGCCGAGAATCAATGCTGGCAACAGCAACGTCGGCAGCAAGCGGTTGATAATGGCGATGGGTGTTGTCTCACCGAAGATTGCCCGTGCGATCAAAAAGCTGGTTAGCGCCCCGCCATAGATCACGACCAGCAGTGTTAATCCGTTGCGAATTAATTTCATGCGGCTGCCACCTCAATGACCAGCGGCTTATGGTCGGACCCGCCGTAGTCCAGCCAGACAGCGGCTTTCACACTGCGCAACTGAGGATCATGGAAGGCGTAATCAAAGCGTTGATAAGCGGGCAACAACGCATTAATCGTCACGCCAAATGGGGCATGCTCCAGGTTGCCCCAGTGGGGACCAGTGAGGCCCAATCCAACGCCTACCGTCGCAAATACGTCGATATAATTTGCCGTCACACGAGCATAGTCCTCGGAAAATTCATTGAAATTGAAATCGCCGATCAGGATATGCGGTTCCCTGATTTGGCCTGCCTCCGCCAGCAGGTAAATGATCTGGTCACGGCGCACATTGATGTCCGGGGGTTGCCAGCTTTCAGCAACGGGCTGGGCATGAAAGTTGAACAGTGTAATTGTGCGGCCACGCCATTCAATCTGAGCACGTTGCAGTCGCAGGCGATTCGGTTCAAAGGGGTAAATCTGATCGTTCAACAGCGGTAAGCGGCTGATGAGGCCGGTGCCATAGTAGGGGCTATCGCGCACCGCAATTAGCTGGTGGGGGTAGGCTTCGCGTAAATCAACCGCCAGGCGCTGGGCGGCTTCACGGCTGACCTCTTGTAATGCAACCACATCGCTGTCAAGTTGTTGGATGACCGCCACCAAACCATCCAGACCCGTTGTGTGTGCCCGTAGATTGTAGGTTGCCAACCGCAATGTATCGGCCTCAACCTTGACCCCACGCGGCACCAAGCGGGGTCCATACACCACAGCAAAAATCAGAGCCGCCGGGGCCACCCACAGCGCCAGGCGGGGCCGCTTCGTCAGCAACCCGACTGGTAGCACAATGAGCCCCGAGAGCAGTAGGATGGTTAGTGACGGCAGGATCAGCGCGATGGTCGTATTTTCACCGATCAGCCAGCGAGCCAGCAGGATGCCATTGACGGTCAAACCGTAGACTAAAACACTGATAGTCAACAACCGGTTCATTCGCCAAAAAACGCCAGCTCGACGTGTAACGGCAGATGATCGGAGCCGCCAGAGTCGGCCCCAACCTGGGCGTTCAACGCTGTGAACGCTTCGTTGTGAAACACGTAATCTAACCGAATGAATGGCGGCAACAGTGCGACAAACGAGGGTGCATAGCGGCCCCCACCGAAGTAGGGCACCTGCGCCGGGAACGTAAAGCCCAGCCCCCAGCCAGCCGTGCGATAGGCATCCTGATAGTGGGTTGCCATTCGCCAGTAATCATCGGATTGGTCGCTCATGTTAAAATCGCCAGCGATCACCAGCGGACCAGTTTCACCTGCCAGCCGGGAAAGTAAATCGCGAATCTCTTCGCTGCGGTGCGCAAAGCCATTTTGATGCAACGGTTGGACGGGATGTGTGTTGTACAGGGTAATTGGCGTTCCTTCAATTTCGAACGTCACCCGTTGATGGGCTAGATGAAAGCGCCAGTAGGCATCACTGAGCAATGGATAGCGGCTGAGCACGCCCTGACCGGGGACTGGTTGACGGTACTGGGTATGCAGCGCCTGATAGGGGTAAATGTCGATTAACTCAGTTGTGAGTGCAGCCGCCATGCTCTCGCTAACTTCCTGCAGCGCCACCACATCGGCGTCCGAACTGCGAATGATGTTCAGGGGTGGTTGCAGATTGATGTCCTGCGCTTTAAGGTTATAGGTCAGAATGCGGAGCGTATCAGATGGCGCGGCCTGGACGGCACGTGGGACCAACATCGGGCCATAAGGCAGGATGAACGCCACCAGGGCCGGGACCAGCAGTAAAATCGTCACCCGGCGGCGGGTAAGGAGTGCCAGCGGGAACAGCAGCAACGCCGGAAAAAATAGCAAATGAGCAAAGCTATTGAACAACGCGATGAATTCCGATTCATCGCCCACCAGCCAGCGCAGCAGTAAGAAGCCAGTGACACTCAAGCCATAGGCATTCACCAGCGCCAGAAACAGATTCAAGAGTAATCGCCATAGGGTCTTCAGTGTCGGCCATCTTTCGTTTTGATGATAAACTTGTACCTCAACATTATATGCACGGTTGAACTCGCAAAACCCCAAAGAACCAGGTATTTTCGTGAAACTAGCCGTGGCGATGGAGTTACATTCAGCATGAGCGATTATGAAACGTTGGGCGGCGACGACTTGAACCGGGCCATTGCGGAAAGTTTGCGCTGGTTTGAACATTCACCGGGTAAGTGGCTGCAACCGGTCGACCATAACACGACGCCGCAGTTGAAGTTTGTCCCATTGCCCGATTGGGCGAACGCACCGGGACTGGTGTTGCAACATATCATTGATGATGGTTTTTTATTCGCGATTGTCCATGAACAAACCGGGTCGCTCACGCTTCAAGTGCAAACCGGCGAGACGTGGACCTTTGACAATGACACAGCCTGGAACGATTTGCATTTGCGGCTGATTCGGGCATGGTTACAGTGGAAAAATCCGCAAGGTCCACAAGACACATCCCGGCGACTCTACGAATAACCAAAATGGAATGAGGCCGTAAATTACGACCTCATCCCTTCCCCATATATGTGTTATTGCAGCAGCGCCGGGCCAGGTCCCCACCCGGCCCCAGGCTACGTCGTTATGTTATTGCGGTAGCAGCACGCCATCGATCACGTGGATCACGCCATTGCTAGCCTCAATGTCGGTGATGATGACCTGAATGTCATCGTTCAGGAACACACCTTCATCGTTCACAGTGATGCTCACGTCGCTACCTTGCAGTGTGGTCGCGCTTTCCAGCGTTACAACCGTTTCAGCCAGCACCGCACCATCGACAACATGGTACAGCAGGATGTCAGTCAATGCCGGAATGTCGGCCAGGAGACCCTCAACCGTGCCTTCGGGCAGTGCAGCGAAAGCGTCATCAGTCGGTGCGAACACCGTGAAGGGGCCTTCACCGCTCAGTGTTCCGGCCAGGTCGGCAGCGGTCACGGCGGCAACCAGCGTAGTGAAGCGACCATCAGCGATGGCGATATCCACGATGGTATCAGCCATCATGTCGTCTTCCATCATCATATCGTCCATCATCGGGCTGGTAGCAGCCAGGGCTACACTGGGGTTTTCCAGCGTGCCGACGGCAGCCACGAAGTAATTGGTGTCCGCTTCCAGGGATGTCGCTGTCAGTTCCAGAACAACGGGTTCAGTTGCGCCAGCGGGCGCGACGAGTATGTCATACACTCCCGCAGGAACATCGACGATGAAGAACCCATCATTGTTGCCAACCGTACCAGGATAAGCCAGGGACGGGATCAACACGCCGCCACCTGCCCAAACATCAACGGCGGGTGCATCTTCAATGGCGTGGAATACACCAACGCGGGCTGAGCCTTCGGGAATTTCGTTATAGTCTTCGATCAAGACCTGTGGGGCCAGCGTACCGGCTTCCAGTGATCCAATCGCGGCAACGGTAATGAATTCGCCAGCCGGCAGGTCGAAATCTGCCGGGCCAATCGCAGCCGCATCAATACCGGCACCGGCTGGGGCTACGGCGATGTTATAGGTGCCCGCCGGAAGCTGGATCCAGTCCGTAATCGTCGGGAATTCCAGACCTTCAATCGCGGCGGCACCATCGACAAACACATCAACTGCCGGGGTATCCGGCGAGAAGTGCGCGACGCGGATTTCAACCATGTTCTGGGCTTCCATCTCAGCCGACATGCCGGAAGCGGGCGGCAGCAACACCGCATCAATCACATGGATGATACCGTTGCTCGCCATGATGTCGGTGATGATAACGTTCACGGTGTCATTTATCACGACACCGGCGTCGGTTACGGCAATGCTAACATCGTTACCCTGCACCGTCGTAGCACTTTCGAGCGTGACGACGGTTTCAGCGGGCACTGCACCCGAAACCACATGATAGAGCAGCACGTTGGTCAGCGCCGGAATATCACCCAGCAAACCTTCAACGGTGCCAGCAGGCAGCGCGGCAAAGGCATCATCAGTTGGCGCGAAGACGGTGAACGGACCTTCGCCCTTGAGTGTGTCCACGAGATCGGCAGCGGTTACGGCGGCGACGAGCGTAGTGAAACGTCCATCAGCCACGGCGATGTCTACAATGTCCTGATCCTGCGCGAAAGCAGGCGTTATGGTGAGGATAAGAAGTGCTGCGAACGAGAGCAGCCAGGTAAATTTACGCATTGTTGAATCTCCATAATCCAGTTAATTCGATTGGTGATGCGCATCGTATTTCACTTCTAAGATCGCTCACTGGTCAAAACCAGATCACCCTATTTATCCAGTACTCAGAAATATCGCCGTATTGTTTAGCCGTCACTCATATAGAGCAATTTGGGGGTGTTCATGTTAAACTTCTCCTCATCTGAGGAGCAAAATGATTACGGAAACCCACCACGAAGGTATTGATCTCATCGAGCGCATTCGCCAGCAAGATGAGGGTGCGCTGACAGAAATGTATGAACGCTATGGTCAACGCGTCTACAATATAGCGATGCATGTGTTGCGCAATCCGGTAGCCGCCGAAGAGATTACGCAGGACATATTTTTTGAATTGTGGCGCAAGCCGGATAGCTGGGACCCGGCGAAAGGTCGCTTGCTAAGCTGGCTCCTTGCCATAACCCGGTATCGAGCCATCGACCGCCTGCGCAAAGAACAGCGCCGTCCGGCCTTAACGGCGGTTGCCATTGATGATCTGGCCCATCTGTTGGGTAGTCGTGAGACGGTTGGCGACAATCAGCATGATAACGGGGAATTATTGCGCAACCTGTTAAGGTCACTGCCGGGCGATCAGCGGCAGGTCATTAATCTGGCGTTTTTCCAGGGTATGACCCATAGCGAAATCGCCGAGCACTTGAAATTGCCGTTAGGGACGGTCAAAGGCCGCATCCGGCTCGGATTAGAAAAACTTAAGGAAGGCTGGCTGCTGGCTAATCGGTGATCTGAAACGCGATTTATTGCGTATCATTAAATAGACACACATGAAAAATATTAAGGCATGTGCTGTGGTGAATAACTGCGAAGAACTGCGAGAATTGGTGGGAGCCTATAGCATCGGCGCGACGGATGCGGAAGAGACGCGCCGGGTGCAAGCGGCTTTGCCTGATTGTCCTGAACTCATAGATGAACTGGCTGATTATGCCGACATGACGCTGGCGTTACATGCAGCGGTCCCTCAGCGCTATGAAGCGCCGCCTGCCGCGCGCCTGTTCGCTGAACTCAAACCGGCAGTCCCGGCTCAAGCGCTAGCCGATAATAAAGTAGTCCAATTCACTTACAGGCGCTTCTGGTGGGTGAGTATTGCGGCGCTATTTGCCGTGACGGTGCTGGCGGTGGGTTCCAATCTGTTATGGCTGGACCGTTTCAACCAACTGGAACAATCCCAACAGGTTGCGGCAACCCCGGCTCCGACCCAGCAGCCTCTAGCCGTGATGTTTGATCCAGCCGAAACGCATCAGCGGGTGCTGCTGCCAACATCGGATGTTGATGGGGCGCGGGCGCGGGTTATCTGGAATTCCGAATTTGAAGTTGGCTCTCTGTTCGTCACCGGACTGGATGAACTCGGCCCTGATATGGCTTATCAGTTATGGGCTGTGCGAGCCGACGAAACCCTCAGTCTGGGCCAGTTCGTGGTGGACGACACCGGCACCGGTATTCTGATCTTCCAATCGCCGCAACCAATCGTTAGCTTTGACGCGCTGGGGATTAGCCCAGAACCGGCAACCGGCAGCGAAGCCCCCACTCACGATCATGTGGTGGTCGGGAACATCTAGGTTTCTTATTTCTTCTAAGTGGCTGCTGCTTCGGCGGCGGAATCAGGCATAGCATCAGCCGTTGCTGGTGTGTCTTCGCTTTGCGCTTCATAATCGGGCAGGTCGGCCTCGACATGGCGGATAACCGGGAGTGTGTAGACGATCAGAGTCGTGATGGCTGTCAACATGCCACCCATAAATATCAGGAGTCCCATCCCTGACCCCGGCGTATTGCCGACCAGCGGCGCGACGGACGCCCAACCGGGTTGGGCTACTGCCGGTTCAAACACCAGATCGGCCAGCGGACCAATGCCGAGATACGCTACTGGCGTCAGCAGCAGCGAGATTTGCGTGGTGAGCGCGAACACCCGCCCCTGTATATCCGGAGGGATTTTCGATTGCAAAATAGAACTGTAGGATGCGGCCACAAACGGCAGGGGAAATATCAGGCCAAACATGCCAATGCCGATCACCCAGGCGTTTTGACCCATACCGATTACGGTCATGAATAAGCCGATCAACATGATTCCCGGCATCACGGTATGGATGCGGGGTCGCGTGCCGCCCCACATCCCCATCAGAATACCGCCGACGACCGCGCCGAGATTCATGATTCCCAGCAGCAGCCCCAGCGTCGTTTCGCTGCTGGTGCGGGCCAGAATGTAGGCCGCGACGATGGCCCCGGCCCCACCCAGCAGGAAATTCACCAGCGCCATATTCAGCGCCAGATACAATAACGGGCGGCGAGTCTTTAAATAGCGCCAGCCGGTGAGCGATTCCTGCCAGACCGTACCGCTGAAAGCCCGGCCCTCAGCAGTCACTTTGGGGCGCGGAATGTGGACCGAATTGACCACGATGATGGCGATAATAAACGTCAGCAGGTCAATCACCACCGCACCTAAGAGACCCATCGTTGCATACACGATGCCGGCCAGCACCGGCGCGATCAATCCTGCGGAAGGACCCGTCACCTCGCGCAGGGCATTGGCACGGTCTCGTTGTTCGTCCGGTACCAGCATAGTAATGGATGCCTGAAAGGCGGGGCCTTGAAAAATGCCGAAGGTCGATTGAATAAATGTCACCAGATACAGATGCCATAATTGCAAATCACCGCTCAGTACCAGCAGAAACAGGATGACGGTCCCGGCTGCTTGTCCAGCATCGGCCAGAATCAAGACTTTGCGGCGATCCCAGCGGTCCGCCAGCACCCCTGAGAATGAGGCAGCGACCACCTGTGGCAGCGTAATGAAGAAGGCCACGAGCGCCAGCGGCGTTGCATTGCCCGTCTGCGAGAAAATCCAGACCGCGACCGCCAGCGAACTGATCTTGCTGCCGATTTGTGAAAACACCTGGGTGAAAATGAGAATATAAAAGGTTCGCAGTCCAGCTGTCACCTGCCACTCCATTCAACAATATCTGTCACAAGTCTATTTTATTAGTTCTTAACTATAAACAGGACCAATGATTAGGACAACATTATCCCCAGTATTTTGGTTATAGCGGTGGATAGAGCCAAAAGCAGCTCGTTAATTTGACTCAGGGGCGAAGGCGGTTAACATTGGCCTGTGATTCTCAAGGAGAAGCGATAATGCGATTGATTCTAATTGGGTTCGGGGTTGTTGGGCAGGGGCTGGCCCGGATTTTGCGCGATCAAGCCCATCATTTGCAAGCCAGCGCGGACTTTGCGCCGAAAATCGTTGGCGTCGCGACGCGAACACGGGGCACAATTTATCAGGCAGATGGTTTAAATGTTGATGCCTTGCTGGCCGCGATCGAACAGCGACATCTGGATCATTACCCGGACCATGCGGGAGTGCTGCGCAACCAGCCGCTGTTGGACCTGATTCGCCATAGTGCGGCAGATGTGATGGTTGAGGCCAGCCTGACGAATCTGGATCATGGTCAACCGGCGCTGGATTATTGCCGGGCAGCGCTGGAAAGTGGCAAACACATTGTCCTGGCAAACAAAGGCCCCATCGCGGTTGCCTATCCCGAACTGGCAGCCCAGGCACAACAAATGGGCAAAGAACTGCTTTTCGAAGCAACTGTCATGGCCGGAACACCTGCGCTGCGACTCGGTCTGGACGCGCTGGCCGGTTGTCAGATTCAATCCGCGCGGGGTATCTTGAACGGCACCACCAATTACATCCTCACACAAATGGAAAATGGTATGGATTATGCGGCAGCGCTGCAACAAGCACAGGAACTGGGGTATGCTGAGGCCGACCCGACCGCTGATGTGGATGGCTGGGATGCCGGCAGCAAAGTGGTGATTCTGGGCGCAGCGTTGTTTGGTCAGCAGTGGCAGTTAGCGAACCTGTCTATCACAGGAATCAGTCATTTGACTGCGGCTGATATTGATGCAGCCGCGGCGGCTGGTGAGCGTTGGAAATTGATTGCAACAGCGACTGCTGCCGGTGGAAAAGTGGAGGCGGTGCGCCTGCCGATCAGTGATCCGCTGGCAAATGTCGCTGGCGCTACCAATGCAATTACGTTCACCACCGACTTGCTGGGTGATGTCACGTTAGTGGGGCCGGGCGCTGGGCAGCTTGAAACTGGTTTTGGTTTACTGGCGGACCTGCTGGCAATTGCACGGAACATGAAAAGCCCGTGAATTCTGAGAAATTCTCAACGATGTACGCTTACATCTGCTCGTATAATGGCAACAGAGAAACGTAAAAATATCGACTAATCGAGATTGGTTTATGACAAATCCAGCAACCCTCATGCCATCAGATGCGGTCATTACCAATGCCAAAATCCTGGTTGTTGAGGATGACGTCAACTTACTTGAGGGCATTCAAAACATTTTACAACTAGAAGGTTACGAGGTCCTTATCGCCGAAAACGGGGTTGATGCCCTGGAAATTCTCCGCAATGAGACGGTCCAACCGGACCTCGTCGTTTCTGACATTATGATGCCACATATGACCGGCACCCAATTGCTCAAGGCGGTCCGCGAAGAAACGGACTGGGTTACGATGCCATTTATTTTTTTGACCGCCAAAGGCGAACCGGCTGATATTCAAGAAGCGCGGTTGCTGGGGGTCGATGATTATGTCACGAAACCCTATGATCCGGTCGATTTGTTGATTGCCATTAAATCAAAACTGGACCGGTATGGTAAGCTGAATGCCATTCATGCCAGCGTGATCTCACAATTGAAACGCAAAATCCTGACAATTTTGAATCATGAGTTCCGCACCCCACTGACCTTCGTTGTCGCCTATGCTGATATGCTCAGCAATCCGAACCCAGAAAACCTGCCCGATGCCGAAATGTTGAGTTTTCTCAAGGGGATCAGCAACGGGGCCGACCGCCTGCGCCAATTGATTGAGAATTTTATCGTGCTGGTCGAACTCGAAACGGGTGAAGCGGCGGCGACTTATGCCTGGCGCAAGCGTCCGCTCGGTAATCTGGCGCAAATGCTGAATGCAGTACGCGAAGAGGTTCTGGGCCGCGAGGACGTTACCCACACCTGTGAACTCTATATCGAGAACGATTTAATGGCCGTGATGGGCGACGAAGATTATCTCAAGCGGGCGTTCACGCACCTGCTTGATAACGCTGTGAAGTTCTCGACGCCGGAAAAAACCATTGTCATTAATGCCCGTACCGATTACAGGGAGGTCGTGATCGCTTTTCGCGATCAAGGTCGGGGCATCCCGGAAAATGAATTGAACAAGATTTGGGGCAGCTTTTATCAGATTGATCGGGAACTCTATGAAGACCAGGGCACCGGGTCGGGCCTGCCCATAATTAAGCGCATCATCGCCTTGCATGGGGGCGTCGTTGAGGTCGATAGTGAAGTTGATGTGGGTACGACTTTTACAGTGCGCCTACCGGGCATAGGCAGCTAGAGCGCTCTCAGCAGCCTACCATGGCCTAATCGTTATCTACGGCCTGCGTTTTGCGATCTTTAGCAATTTGTTGATGAGATTTATCCAGTAAGTCGGCTTCAATGGCCTGCGGTTTGTCGCCTTTGAGTAACCGATCCGTGACTTCATGGTATTCGGAGTCAGCACCAGGAACACCCGCACCGACTTGTTCGAACAACTGGCCCATCTCTTGCGAATCGCCACCTTCTAACACTGACAGCATCTCCTGTGATGACATATTGCCGTAGTTGCGGCCTGGTTTAGCGATTGTCACCCGGCTAATTAAACGGGTCAGGTCAGTGCTGGCGCAGTGTGGACAGGTGTGGGTGGCGGCATCATAAGCGCTATAGGTCTTGTAAAACAATGTGAGGGCACGCTCACAATTATTACAGCGATAGTCGTAACTTGGCATGGTTTTTCCCAACTCAACTTCTATTCCAATGGTCACTATGATACATTGATAGTCATTATCTCATGGAATTTCAATGAGAATTTTACACGATGCAACCTATACTTTAATCATCAGACCCGATTGGGACTCAATTTCATGCTCAAAGACCCACAAAAACCAGAGGAGCGCCGTCGACCACCACAACCGGAACGGATGCGGCACCCGCTTGAAGAACCTTTCCAGCCGCCCCCGCCACCTGAACGTGACGATGAGGAAGAAGCGACAACTCAGGTGCGGTTGCAGATCAATGTTGTGCGACCCTATGCTACCTACATCTTACTGGCGATCAATCTCGCGATTTTTGCAGTAGGATTTGTCGCTTCGGATGTAGGTCGTCAATTATTCCAATTCGGGGCCAGTCGCGCTTACGAAGTACTGGTTCTGGGTGAATATCATCGGCTATTCACCGCCATGTTTTTGCACGCCAGTGTGGCGCACATCTTTTTCAACATGTATGCGCTGTATATCATCGGGCGCCAGATTGAACCGGTTTTTGGAACGAGCCGTTTTGCCATTATCTATTTGTTAGGCGGGCTAGCTGGTTCCATATTGAGTGTCATATTGGGCAACCCGGACCCGTTGCAGGGTGTACCGTCGGTGGGTGCATCGGGTGCCGTCTTCGCTATTTTCGGGGCAGAAATGATATATCTCTACCGCCATCGCCAATTGATGGGCCGGCGGGGGAGTCGCCAACTCCAAAGTCTGGTGATGCTCCTCGGCTTGAATCTGTTTATCGGCATCGCCAGTTGGTTTGGCAATAGCGGTATTCGGATTGATAATTGGGCGCACATGGGCGGGCTGGTGGGCGGGCTGATATTGACATGGCTGATTGGCCCGATTTTTGCGGTCACATTGGACCCAACTGATGCTAACCGCCATATTGCTGAGGATACAAATCCGGTCGAAGGGCGTTACTGGTTGGTCTCAATCTATTTGATCGCCGTTGTTGGTGTGCTGGCGGTTTTCAGTTTCCTCGTGCGCTGATTGCTGGCGTGCCAGCTCGTACCGTAGTAAAGCAACTTGCTGGGCGATCTCTTTATTCTCCTGCGTGAGGCGGGTAATGACCATTGAGAAGTGCATCAGAATGGCGAGGATGAACAGCAACGCCACGACGAACAGGGCGCTCGGCGGGTAGAAAATACCAATCGCACTGGCAAGAATATCCAGCAGCGGTCGCGAGAGGCTGAGCAGTAACAGGACTCCCGCCGTTGCCAACCACAACAATGAATATTCCTCGCGCAAGCGGCGCTGGCGTACCAGTTCCAGAATAAATAGCAGCGCACCCATTGACCCTAACACCCCGACCAGCATCGTCCGGTCTATCATGATGGTTTGCCTCAGTAATTCATTTCTGTCGGTTGTTTATGGATGGTTATAATATAGCAGGCTGTGTGGGGTTTAAACCCCGTGTTTATGCTGAGTGTGTTATGTGATTCCAATTAGCTCGGCCTGAATACTGTGTTCGCCCAGCGCGGTACGGAGCGCTTCCCATTGATCGGCCCGGACAATGACCGCCATCGGCCCCAGTTGTGCTCCCAGATAGCGGCGCAGGGTGGGGTTTTCTAGGATGGTTGTCAGGGTTTCCGGTGCGGTAGTGCGCAAGATGATGTGGCGCTCCAGGGTGACAGTCGCCGTCGCACCGCTCTGCCAATTTTGTAACAGATTGACCAGCTTTGACGGAACGGGTTTATCATCGAGCATCCGCTTCAAAAAGGCGCTGATGTGCCCGGTATTGATGCCCTGCTTGGCGGCCTGGGCAATGCCAGGGCCATCTAGAATGTAGGTATAGGGGTCGCCTGGTTCACCCCAGGTGGTGAAACGCGCCACTTGAAATCGATCAATGCGTGAGACCCGACGAGAAACTGACAATGTGCCGTCATCACCAACTGCAACTTTGTCATTGGTTTCCGGCGGCGTCGGCCAGCCAGTGATTTCGAGGAAGGCTCGACCATAGGCGGTCAATCGGGCGGCGTCATCAGCCAGATCGGTCAAACCTAACCAGTGCAATGGACCCGTGACGACATATTCCAGCAAGGCCCCTTCAATCGCATCCCAGCTTTCGAACCCGCGTAGATAATCACCCTCATCAT
This sequence comes from Phototrophicaceae bacterium, assembly GCA_965223835.1. Classification (GTDB taxonomy): domain Bacteria; phylum Chloroflexota; class Anaerolineae; order Aggregatilineales; family Phototrophicaceae; genus CAVYXZ01. The sequence goes on along the minus strand of CBDCXQ010000001.1, from coordinate 4,311,280 downwards.
TTTTGATGTACCAGCTATCATAATCACCACCGGGCCGTTGGAAATCGGCATCCGCGTGTTTGACCACCTCAATAAATTCGTCCAACGACCACCAGTCACTCTCTGGCACAATTTCTTCCAGGAAGTTGATGATCGCGCCTCGTGCGATGGTTGGATCGTAATTTGGCAGCGCTTCAGGATTCAGGCCCGGCACATGCGTTAACTCGCGGAAACTGATACTGTCACGCCAGGCAGCGGCAAGCGCTTTCACCTGATTCGTGCGTGTATCCGAGAGCCAGACCCGCGTATCGGCCCGTTTGGTACTGGCCTGGTTATCTTCCACGGCGATCAAATTGGCGCTGATGCCCACACCTAACAGGAATGCCAGGCGTGTTTCATTTTTATCCAACAATTGGGTTAACAGCACATCGCGGTCGGCGGCAACGAAGTCCTCGTCCACAACCTGAGCACCATGCAATTGAATGTAAGCCAACACGGTTGTGAGATCATCGACAATCGACGTATCCGCCAGAACGATGTTGTCCACCGCTGCCAACGGTCCCATTTCTGGCCGCTCACTGACGGGTTCATTTTCGAGATTTTCATAGGCAGTTTTATGGGTTGGTAACACGGAGATCAGATCATCGGGAACATACATAATTGGACGGGCACCGGCATCAGATAATTCGAAAGCCTGGGCGATCAATCCTTTGAAATAGAGCGCTTCCGTGCTGCTCTGCGGTTGCCGGGCAGCCTCCAGCATCTGATCAGCACCGAGCTGGGGGAGATCCCCGAACAGGCGGGTAAACATCGGAGCAGGCATTTTGCCGCCAGTGCCCAACAGGGCCTGTAATGCCCCCCGCTGGTCATCGTTCAGTCCTGCCCAGATTTTTTCGGCACGATCTTCATTTTGCATCGCGGCAGTCAACTTCTCGATGATCTCAGGTGTACCAATATTCTCGATGTTCACGCCCCAGGCCTGGGCCAACACTGGCAATAACCCCCGGTCGCTATCGGTCAGTGTCTTGTTGATCGTCTTCATGTGCGACTTTGCTCCTTCTCTGACTAACCTGAAGTGAATTGTTGGTCAGCAAAATCGAGATAACGTTCCCAGTCGAAGGTAGTGACATCATGTGCCCCGGAACGAACATGGTAGCCGATGGTGCCGGCAATGGGTTGATCTACCGGTGGTTGTATGGTGGTCGGCAACCCTTTTTTGCCCAGTAATTCGTAAACCGGGCTGGCATGAACCACGCTCAGAAATTCGCCGTGCGGGTCGGCCCAATGATCATCCTGTGCGCTGGCAACATACAATGGTCGCGGTGCGATCAACGCCAGTAGCATATGCTGGTCAACCGGCAGCCGATCTTCGGCGTGATTATACTGGCGGAAATTCTGGCAGAACCAATGGGGAAAGCGCGTGTTAATGGCAGCAATCGTTTCGCCAAATCGGCGTCGAGAGAGTGCGGCTCCCCCACAACCGGAATTATTCGAGATGACCAGGGCGAACCGCTCATCCAATGCCCCGGCCCACAGCGCCGCTTTACCCAGCCGGGAGTGACCCATGAGTGCGACCGGTCCATAATTGGATTCAGCTGCAAAATAATCCATTGCCCGGCTCAGTCCCCACGCCCACGCTGCAAGTGCCCCCCATTCATCAGGGTCGGATTGGGTTTGTCCTGTTTGATAAAAATATTGCTGAATAGCGTCTGGTGATAGGTCCAAATCCGGTGTGATGTCGCCGCAATAAATGGTCGCCAGCGTATAGCCGCGTTCAAGAATGCGCTCGACCGCCCAGCGGCTGGCCTGCGATCCACGCGTTGCTTCCGTTGCGCGATTATTCAACACACCGTCACCGTCGCCGACCCAGCGGTCCGACAATGTGATGTTTGGATCAGCGTGAATGGTATGATTGCCCTTAAAGTTAAGGCCAAGAAAGGTCCCCTTTGACTGGTGGTTACGGGGTTGGTAGGTCAGCAAACTCATGCTGTGATCGTCAGTCAGATTGATTTTGATCTCGCGGCGGATGGCGGTCTGGTCGAGGGCAGTTTCATCTTCCGACAGGACCGTTGCTGATAGTGGGCCGGGTTCGGGTGCTTTGCCATAGACCTGCTGTTCGAACAATTGTCGGATTTCGCGACGACGGGTTGACCATTGGTCCGGGGTGGTAACGGGGGTCCCGTCAGCCAACGTCAATACATCAGGCAACGTGTAAGCGGGAACTTGGCTTTCGTCATAGATCACGTCGTTCGATTGCATCAACCCCTCCGCCAACGCCCGGATATTGTATAAACACTACAAAATGTGCTGTGCGAATCAGTTTAGCCTGTCTCAATCTATCATGCCAGCATCGGATTGTATCGACGTTAGTGGGCATAGTGGCTGTGATGAAAATCGACTCATTCGCTTCCTGCTTCAACCTGCAAGCCTGACTGTCACAGCGCCTCCTCGATTCTTGTGCCGCGTGTAGTACAATCATAAACCATTCTTTATGGAAGAATGCTACACCAGCTTTTGGAGATTGAATCTGAATGAAACTGCTCATTGTCGCCGCATCACTAGATCTCACACAGCCGTTTAGCGCGACCCCAGCCTGGTGGCAGTTGCTGAAGGCGTTATATGAAGTTGGCGTTGATGTGGTCGCTACGCCCTATCAGGGACCGGCTATCGAGTCGTTGTGGTGGAGGGCGGAAGCCAACCCGGCTCAATGGCAAGGCGATGTCTTCAAAACGGCACGGGACCTATACCGTAAAGTCGCGGGCGAGGCTGCTCAGGTGCAGTTGGATGAATCCGGTGACACCAGCAACGATGAATCCCTATCCGATAAACTGGTACGCCAGTTCGCGCAAACGACTATCGCGCCGCTGTGGCACAATCATCTGGACCGCATCCTCACGCAACAGCCGGATATTGATGCGGTAATCTTCCTGACGATTCCGCTCAATCATCTGGTCGGTGTGCCCGAAGCCCTGGCAGCCAAACACAACAAACCGATGCTCTATTATGATGGCGATGTCCCGGCGAGTTTGCCCAACATGAGTGGTTTCGCCAGCGGTTTTCGCATTTACCAGGGGGCGAATCCAGCAGAGTACACCGCGTTTATCAGCAACAGTCTTGGCGGCGAAAAATACCTTAAGGAACTTGGGGCGCGGGAAGTCCATACGATCTTCTATGGCGTCGATACCGACGTCTTCAGTCCGGTTCCGGTTGCGGAGCAGGACATTGATGTGATGTTTTACGGGCACGGACGCGAATATCGAGCGCGATGGATCGACGATATGATCGCTCGACCCGCCGATCTGATGCCCGATGCGCGCTTCGCCGTGCGCGGGACCAAACTCGGTGATCTGGGTCGGACGGAATTGCTGCCCTACCTCAGCTTCAGCAAACTACGCGAATACGCTTGCCGCAGCAAAATCAACCTGTGCATCACCCGTCGCGCCCATGCCAGTGTGTATGGCTCGTCGTCATCGCGTCCGTTCGAACTGAGCAGCATGGGGGCCTGCATCGTTGCCAATCCCTATGATGGGCTGGAGTTGTGGTTCGAGCCAGAGAAAGAGATCATCGTGGTCAACAGCCATGAAGAGGCGCTGGGTCGCTACCGCTATTTGCTGAAAAACGATTCTGAAAGGCAAAAAATGGGGGAGGCGGCCCGGCAGCGCGTCCTCAACCAGCACACCATGCGCCATCGTGCCCGTCAATTGGTCGCTATTGTGAACGGTTACTCGAACGCCTGACCATATATTGGCCCGTTCAACTGCCTGACAATATCCCGCTTTACGCCATACTCCTCAGGTTAAAACGCCATTTCTTCAGTTGCATTACAAATATGAAATTTTCATCAATTATTTTAGCTCAATGGTTTCGAACAAATTCTAAACCTTAAAATGATAAATATATTTACGAAATTTTTAGAGAGATTTCTATTGTGGGGATGGCAATTATCAATACGTGAGGATCTATGAAAATCCAACGTGGCTTAAGTTTAGTCATAATTTTGCTAATAGCAGCACTCATGTTGCCGACGGTAGTGTCGGCTCAGACTGGAAGTGTCAGCCTGGTCGGCGTGAGCACACACACCTGCCTGCCGGGTGGAACGACTGTTGACGTACATTATAATGTTTCGATCACGGTTTACGCTGGGGAAGTCTACTATTATCGGAATTCAACCGGCTATTCTGAAAATATCCAGGGCCCCATTAACTACAATGGCCCCCTGGATGATGGTGTATTCCCATTAAACAGCAATGATCGATACCGGGCGGAAACCACGATTCACAGTGGGGGAAGCAATGCGGGTCCCATTATTTCGCGCCTGCTGATGATATTTGATTGTTCCTCGGCAGGATCTGGCGGTCCATCGGAAGTCATCACCCAGACTGGCCTGCCAAGCGTTCCTGACACCGACCCGGATGGGGACGGCATCTCCGGTAGCCGTGATAACTGCCCCTATGATTATAATCCGAGTCAGGAAGATGGCTGGGGCAGTGATGCGGGCGATGCCTGTGACACCGAGTGGTACAACCAGACCGGTCAGGGTATGTCCGGGTTCGTTCAGAAAAATGGCCTGTTCAATCTGCATGGCAACTGCATCTATCTGGCGGATGGCGCGCCCCGTTGTCCAGTCATTGCCAGTTTTGATCCGTCAACATTCACCCCGGATTCGATGCCAATCGACGCAACAACAGACGATGCTGGAACCTGGACTGTGATGATTTACTACCTGCATAGCAATAACGGTGTGGATGTCTACCAGGTCAACACCTACAGCACCAATCCACCCCAACCCGATATGCTGGTGGATGATCGTCTCGAGCTGCATGTGAGTGGCAGTTCCTGGAGATGGTTGCATCGCGGCGGAATGTTCGATCAGTAGTTTCTATGCGCTAGCCTGAAACGCGATTTACTGGAAGAGCCAGGAAATATTCCTGGTTCTTTTTTTGCTGGAGAATTGATGTCCAGAATTATGAAGCGATACGAGACCGCACTGTGTTAGGTTTTCGTCACCTGTTCCAGCGTGATCGCATTAGTACATTGGCCGGTCTGTTCAAACTCCTGCACATTCGCCAATGTAGTGGCAGCAATGGCGTCCAGCGCATTCCGCGTAAAAAATGCTTGATGGCCGGTAATCACAACGTTGGGAAACGTTAGCAACCGGGCAAACACATCATCCTGAATGATTTGATCGGAGAGGTTTTCGAAAAAGAGATCGCCCTCTTCCTCGTACACATCCAGCCCCAGATACCCGATTTGACCGGATTTAAGACCCTCAACCACTGCCACCGTATCGACCAACGCACCGCGACTGGTGTTGATAAGCATAGCTCCACGTTTCATCTGCTGAATGGCCTGGGCATTGATAAGATGATACGTTTCTGGTGTGAGGGGTGAATGCAGTGTGACAATATCCGACTGGCCCAGCAACGTCGGCAAGTCGACATATTGCAAACCGAACTCGGCGGTTGCGGGGTTAGGATAGGGGTCATAACCCCGCAGGTGATAGCCAAAGCCATGCATAATGCGGGCGACTTCCAGGCCGATTTTGCCAGTACCAATGATGCCTACCGTCAGCCCATGGATGTCGAAGCCCATCAAACCTGCTAGCTCAAAATTGCCGTCGCGCACCCGCGCATAGGCCCGGTGGGTTTTGCGATTGAGGGTGAGCATAAGAGCGACGGTGTGTTCAGCCACCGCGAAGGGTGAATAGGCCGGGACGCGGACAACGGTGATGCCATGATCGTGGGCTGCTTGCAGATCGACATGATTAAAACCCGCACTGCGCAGCGCCAACAAGCGAGTGCCATTATTGGCGAGGTGCGCAATCGCCGCTGCGTCGGCCTGGTGATTAACGAAAATACACACTGCCGGAGCATTCGCAGCGAGGGGAGCGGTCTGGGCGTTCAGGTGGGCTTCAAAGTAGGTCAACTCATGACTATAACTGGTGTTGGCAGCATTAAATACCGTTTGCTCATAGGCCTTGCTGCTGAAAAATGCAATCAGCATTCGTAACTACTCTGAGTCCCGATTGATCGCAACCGGTACACCAAGCCGTTGCATCTCATTGAGGAACGCGTTGCGTTGGGCAACCATGGAATTGGCACTGCTCGAACTTCCCGCGACATCCTGCGCCATGACACTCTGGAACAACGCAATGGCAGCGTCGATTGCCTCCTCAAAATGCCCATTGGCCGTTTCTGCACAATCGGGCACGGCGACATCAATATTTCGACGGATTTCCTGTAAGTCAAAAATGCCACTACGAATCTCATCTGATGGCTGGCTAGCCCCGGTCACACCGTCGGTCAGGGTAATAAATTTGCTGATCTGGTCTGTGACTGCGGCGTACCAGAATTCAACGCCACAACTATTGCGGTTTGGCTCGAAATCAAACTGTTCCATCAGGATTGCATCGGCGGCATCAAACCGTTGGTTAGCCGTGTTGCGTTCAGAATCGGCCTCATTGGGGAAATTGTTCAGGGCATTCTGGAAGCTGTTATCGCTGGCCTGGAATGCAACCAGGTATTCTGCGCGGGCCGCTGCCACGCAAGGCAGTTCATCAACCGCTGCAAAAGCTGCTCGATTGGCCCGAACCGTGTTCAGAGCATCTTGTGAGTCGGTATTGCGGCCTTCATCGACCTGGAACAGCAAAAAGCGGGTTTCGTTGATAACCTGACGTTGGGCGTTATACCAGCTTCGCGCTTCATTGGGTGTACAAACTGCTTCGGGAGTCGGCGAGACAGTTGGTTCAGCAGTTACGTTGGGGTCGGCGGTTGCTGTCGTGTTATTCGCGGCAACCGTTGTCGGCGCGGGGTCTGTATCCAGCAGGCTGGCAGCAATCCACCCTTCGGTTCCGTTCTCCATGCGAACCCGATACCAGTCACCATCCTCTGTTTCGCGGATAATTTCAACCTCAGTGCCGGGGTCCAGCGTAAAAAGAATCTCGGTATTGGTGTTGGGACCGCTGCGCATGTTCACGCGCTGCGCCGACTGTACAACGCCCATGCGCGGGACCGGAGTCACGGTGGGCGTTACGGTTTCGGCGACTGGTCCCAGACCAAAGCTAAATCCAGTCCCGCCCCGCTCTGGTGCGGTAATCACGACCAATGCGGCGATCACGCCCGCTGTGAGCGCCAGGCTGATGATGACCGTGAGGATATAGCTCAATATTCGGCCAACAATGTTGCTACCAGACCGGCGTGGTCGCGTTTTGGGTGGCGAGAGTTTGTCAATCCGGGCTAGCCAGTCGCGGGCACGCGGGTTATCAATGTTTTCTAGAATAGCCCGCGCTTTGTCATACTGTTTTTTCTTGATGAGGTCCTGCGCGCGCCGCATTTGGGTCTGTGACATGATCTCTTTAGACTCCATGAGGCCAGATGAAATTTTAAGGATAACATTTCAAGGGTGGATTATCCGCACTTTATCACTACTAAATGCATACGTTACTATACCTTTCAATGATATGCGATTAAACCGCTGGCGCAAACGGTATGTTCCAAATTTCCTATTCCACTGGGCCTCAACTATCCGCAACGCCGGGCTTGTAATACAATGCAAACAGGAATTATTCAGACAGGTCTGGAGTAAATTTATGAGGCGTGTCGCGATATTGATCCTTATCCTGATAGCCCTGACCGCCTGCGATACGGATGGCAGCGGGAATGACCAGAGTTTCGGTGACAATCAGTTGGTGGTGTGGGATCGTAACCCGGAACATATTGTCTTCCAGGTTGACGTCGTGGGCGGACGCTTTGCCGAAAGTTTTCTGGGGCGCAATCAGATTCCACTCTGTACGATTTATGGTGATAATCGCATTGTGTGGGTCAATGAACTTAACGATTTCGAGGTCCAGGTGCTGTGGGATCAATTAACCGACCAGCAAATCCAGGATTTTATTGTCTTTGAGACGATGACCCAGGCGGTGTTTAATTACGATGCCCAGGCCGATTTGCAAATTCCTGGCGAAGTTTCGCCGGTGGTTGAGGTAATTTCCGTGAATGTCAATGATCGGGAACACAAAACCGATTCGTTCTCAACTGAATCCTGGCCGGTTGGCTATTTTGAAGATCAAGTGCGTTTTTGCGGTCAGGTCAGTCGCGCACCGGTCCTGTTTGAACCAACTGGCGCGTGGTTATCGGTCCAGTCGCTTGAGTATGATTCGACCCGCCCGTTGCAGGTGTGGGATAGCGAGACGACTGGCCTGGACTTTATGGCGCTGGCCGAAAAGGGCGAACCGGAATGGATTGAAGGCCAGAATCTAGCGATCCTCTGGAACATTATGCGTCAATCGTCGCCACGCACGCTTTATCTGGATCGGGATGCCAGCGCCTATGAGGTGGTGCTGGAAGTGCCCGGTGTGCATCCGTCAGCGGCACCAGCACCTTGAGATTGCGTTCAATACTCAGACTGTCAACTTTTAGGTGAGCTTAAGGCGCGGTTCACATAATGGCGGCGGTTCATGGAATGATGATCCGAGCATGGCATATAGAGCATACGGCTATTGACTCAAGCATACTATTCCCCACAATGAAACACACATTGAAGGAGTGAGAAAATGAAGGTCCTTGTAACCGGCGGTGCCGGCTATATTGGCAGCCACGTCGTTGACCAGTTGATCGGTCGCGATTATGAGGTTGTTGTGTTCGACAATCTGTACACCGGCCACCGTGAAGCGGTTCATCAGGAAGCAGTATTCATCGAAGGCGATCTGTTAGATCAACCAGCCGTCAATCAAGTGTTTGCCGATCACCAGTTTGATGGAATTCTGCATTTTGCCTCGCACACACTGGTTGGCGAAAGTATGGAAAGGCCCTGGCTCTACCTGCGGGATAACATCGTCGCGGGCAGTCATTTACTGGAAGCCGCCGCAGCGCAGGGAGTCAAACGATTCATCCTGTCCTCAACCGCCAATCTGTTCGATGACCCGGAGAAAATGCCCATCGTCGCCGAGGAGCGCATCGTGCCCGGCAGTCCCTACGGCGAAAGCAAGTACATGATCGAGCGTCAATTACACTGGATGGACCGCATTTATGGCATGGCGTCATGCTGCCTGCGCTACTTCAATGCCAGCGGCGCGCACCCGGACGGCATCATCGGCGAAGATCACACGCCCGAATATCATCTAATCCCGATTATCTTACAGGCGGCGCTGGGTCAACGGGAGAAGCTGACCATCTTCGGCGACGACTATAACACGCCCGATGGCACCTGCATCCGCGATTATATTCACGTCATGGATCTGGCCGACGCGCATATCCTGGCGTTGGAAGCGCTGGCCGATGGCAAGAGTCGCAAATATAATCTGGGCAATGGCAAGGGTTACTCGGTGAAAGAAGTGCTCAACACGGCCCGGGAGATCACCGGACGCGAGATCAAGGCTGATGTTGGGGCGCGTCGTCCCGGCGACCCGGATGTGCTGGTGGCCGATAGCACGCGCATCATGGACGAACTCGGCTGGCAACCGGAATTCAACACCCTGCCGCATATCATCGAGACCGCGTGGAACTGGCATAAGAATAATCCCGAAGGCTACGCTGGGCGTAGTTAGATAACCTCTCCCCCTGGCCCCCTCTACTGCAAAGCAATGCGGCCCTTCGTCCATTTCCGCTGGGCAGGTAGGGGGGATTAAGGCAAAGCTATGCATCAGAAATTTCAAATATCCTGCATCTCCTCGCAACCATTAGCTTCTACTTCTTCCTGTATTTATCCTGCTGTTGGATATTCTCCTGTTTATTTTGCCGTTCGTTGCTCTGCGGTTTTATGAATGTCCATATCAAGACTGTGTTGACGCATGAATTGTATTGGTAATTGACCTGATGCCAGGCGTCATACTCACAGGCCTTATGGTGCTAAGCTAGTGTTCGTAGTGGCATTGAAACTGGAGTAAACTCTTGAAATGGGAAGCTCGCTCAAGTTTCGCTTGATAGAAGTAAAACCCAGTTCTGACAGGAGAATAAAGTATGGAGTTTGATGATATTATCGTTGGCGCCGGATCGTCAGGTGCCGTACTTGCAGCACGTTTATCAGAGGACACTCAGCGGCAGGTATTGTTGCTAGAGGCTGGACCCGATTATCCTGAAATTGAAAAGACCCCCACAACATTACTGAACGGGCATTCGCTTCCAAATGATCATGATTGGGGCTTCACAGCTGAAATGGTGCCGGGCAGATCGGAAACGTATCCTCGGGGTAAGGTCACTGGTGGTAGCTCGGCTGTTAATGCGTGCTTCGCGCCACGAGGTACGCCGGCGGATTATGATGAGTGGGCTGCTTTAGGGAATCCTGATTGGGCATGGGCACAGGTGCTTCCCATATTTGCTCAACTCGAAAATGATCAAGATATACAGGGTGATTACCACGGAAATGAAGGGCCAACGCCAGTACGCCGCTACACACGGTCGGAACTCACCGCGTCGCACCAAGCATTTGTTGATGCGTGTCTTGAGCTTGGATTTCCCTTTGCTGAGGATCATAATCACCCGGATGCTACCGGCATCGGCACCGGCCCGTGGAACGTTGACAGTGATGGCGTTCGTGTTTCCACAGCGATCGCCTATTTGCAGTCTGCCCGCCAGCGATCAAATCTCACAATCAAACCAAATTCTCTCATTGATCGGGTGTTATTGGACGGAAATCGGGCAGTTGGTGTGATATTAGAAAATGGGGGTACACGCGAGCAAGTTTACGCTCGGCGGATTACCCTGTGTGCCGGTGCTATCGGCTCGCCGACAATCTTGCTCCGTTCTGGTATCGGACCCGATGATGACCTGCACAGCGTGGGTATTGAACCACAAATTTCTTTGCCTGGGGTGGGTACTAACCTCATCGATCATGCTGGGGTTGGACTTCGGTGGACAGCGCGTGCGGGTGTCATGGACGACAACACCCCCATGTTTCAAACTGTACTCCGCTACACCGCACCGCATTCTAATCAAGCGAACGATATGCAAGTCCTCCATTTTCAATTGGGATCACAAGGTGTACTTGGATTGAGTGCAAAGCTCATGAAACCACAGTCAATCGGAAGTCTCAAGTTACGCGACCAGGATCCACACACTCAACCCTTCATTCAGCTTAACCTTGCTTCTGATCCTGAAGATGTTCGTCGGCTTGCCGAGGGGTTCAGGCTATTGGGTAGATTTGTTCAGACTCCGCAGTTTGCTGACCAAGGTGCGCATACGGTTAACCTAGATGATGGAGAGACCCTATCTACTGAAGACCTAATAACTCTCATTGAACAAGAGGGATGGCTGGAAGCATATATCCAGCGTACTGTTAGCCATTATGTTCATCCAGTCGGCACCGTTCGGATGGGGCCAGATGGTGATCCAGGGGCGGTAGTCGACCAACGCTGTCGGGTTCGCGGCGTTTCCAACCTGCGGGTTGTCGATGCCAGCGTCATGCCAACGATTCCCAGTGCGAATACGAACCTGACTTGTATTATGATCGGGGAACGGGTGGCTAGTTGGATGCGTGAAGAAACAGAATAATTTCCTGCTGGTCTCATATGGAAATTGTTGCAAATGCGCAGGCAGAAACTGAAACAGATATGGTCTTTGCAAGACAAGTTCCGTATCCAGTATTCAGCTTTTGGGGTGAAAACAACCCGGTTAAGGAGTCAATCTTCTCAACTCTCTCTTGTACAATAGCTTAGCTAATGTCTCGCCTTTTGGATAACAAAAGAGCTTATGATGGGGTTTCGATACGCACTTTTAAGAACGCTTCATAGTTTCACTTCAACTAATGAATTTGGCTGCAGACGAAGTTGCCTGTTTGGGTCAGATATTCATTAACACACGGTATAGTAGGCTACCATCTGGTGATGGGATAAACACGCGAGGGTGCCATGCGAATATTAATAGCTGGAACGTTGCTCACAATCTCGATACTGGGTTGTACCTTAACCAACAACATTTTCTTTGGCATGCCCCCCGAACCCACCCCGGAGCCGCCCACCGGAACACAATTTGACACACCATCCGAGTCGATTCTGATAACGGTACATGGAACCTATGATCTGGATCGTGGTTCTTATTGTTGGAATGGGTCTGGTACTGACATTTGTGCTGATGCCCTCGTTCCAGCCTATAGTGACGAGGATTTTATTCCACTCCCGACGGACGTGGTCATGGAAATCCTGATAACGCCACCATTTGCTACCGGTGGTTTCATTACACTCCGGCAAGTTTCCAATGGTGAGATGGCGGCTGAATTCGTTCGCTTTGCCCTGAGCCTTGATCGATTTGGTAGTTTTACCTGGCAACCGAATTTACCACCTGGCGATTACATCATGGAAGTTTTTGCCACCTGGGAGGGCGATATTCAGGGCGATGTTTCGTATACGCTACCAATCCGGTTATCCGAATAAGGGCGCAGTCAGAACAAACACCAGCATCCACTAACGAAAGTGGATTAGCGAAGAAATCACAATAAATTATGAGATGTTCGTAGGCGAGAGTCTGAGGCTCACGCCTACTTTCGAAAACGGCACTTTAGCCTGGCTGAGAAAAGCCGTGACTAGCACCGGTGTCAGGAATGATTCAAGCAGTGCGGCGATAATTAGTCCTGGCAAGATGACAGCCAATTATAGCGCATCCCTCTTGGTTATCAGCGACACGATAGAGAGTGGGTCATTAGTGAATCTGGCCGCGAATTTCGCCGTTGGGTATCGCGGTCGTATGGACGTTGACATACGCATTGCCGCTCTCCATAGCTGTGCGGACTGCCTCCAGATCAGCCCAACCACACGCATTCCCCGGATTTGGCCCAGTGACCGTCGCTTCGGCTAGAATCCCGTTCACCGTGACGGTGCTGCCTCCAAACAGGCTGACACCAACCGGGCCATTGACGCCAGCCGGTGCGCAGTGAATGTGCGCCGCCCGCACATTTTCGATGTTGGCGACGATCAGCTTGTAGTGCAGGGATGAGCCGTCTTTGCTAAAGTTAAAGATGGCCTGACCCTGTGCCTGGCTGTCGTTGGCGGGCACTTCGTTGCCACCGTTCAAGTGGGCGCGGAAATTCCTATTATTGCCCGCTTGAACCACCAGCGCCGTTGCTACCAGGAGCACGACCAGCAAAACAGATACAAAATACTTGCGCTTCATAATTGAAAACTCCTTCTAACAAAAACAGTTTAAGAACGTCAAGGCGTTATCTATTGATACGTAAGTATCACAGCAAATGGATTTAGCAAGCTGATGATACGCTAAGGCGTTGGGGTTGATAACAAACACCAGCAATCGAATTCGATCACCCTGTAATGCAGGTTGGCGGGTGGTTGTCAAATCCGGTTGAGATATTATCCGCTGGCGAGGAAGGCCGTGACCAGTGCCGGAGTCAAGAATGATTCCAACAGCGCCGCGATCACTAAGCCAGGCAGGATGATGCCCAACCAGAGCTTGATCGTATCACCCACTGCCAGTAGCCAGCTTTGCCCGACGGTCATGCCTTCCGGCGGTTTCGTGATGGACGCCCCCAATCGCACCGCTGCCGCTGTCGCTAACCAGATGATGGGGATCTCGACGATGCCATGTGGTAGCACCGTAACCGCGATAATCATGGGGTCCCAACCAGCTTGAATAATCTGGGCGAAAATGTAACCCAGAATGACAAACGTAGGCGCGATCAGCAGCCCGCCGATGCCAAACGTGAATAACGCCAGCAGGGTTGTCCCCAACAGCACGCGGCTATTCTGCCAGAAGATAAACGATAACAGTCCAGCTTCGGTGGGGATATTGAGGAATGTTCGAATATTGCTAGAGGTGTCAGTGACAGCAAAAGTCTCAGGCAATGGTAACTGCCATTGGGGTTGCAGGCCCAGTGTATAGCCGAAGATCAGCGCGGCAGCAAAGATAATGAATGCTAAGCCCCGCGCCAGTCCTAACCGGCCCAACGTAAATGGGATGCCTTTACGATACCACTCAACAATATTGCGGGCGACGGTGTCATTATTATCCACCAGTCGCGTATTTCGCCAAATGCGCCGGATCGTTCCGCGAAGGTTGAGTTGATCTATTGTGCGGCCTAACAATTCTTCGCGATTGAAAATACTGTTGCCCACGCGCAGTAGCAACACGACGACGACAGCCATGCCAACGATGATGGCCCACAATGCGCCGATGCCGTTGGGCGATTCAGCGTCGGGAGCGAGGAACATGACCGCGCTTTCGCCCTGAATGAGCAGTGCCATCGGGATAATGATGAAACTCGCCAGCAAATTAGCCGCCCGCGTACTGGTTGTTTGGCTGGAAACCACGACCGCCCCCGTAACCATCACCAGTGCCTGCACGGTCGTAAGCAGCATAATCTGCACCACAAGCAGACTTTGCGGACGCCATTGCAGTTCGCCAAACACCAGACTGGCAAGATAGACCAGCATCCCGCCATAACTGGCGACCAGCGGCGGGATCATCGCGGCCAGCGTTTTGCCGATGTACAGTTCGGTATTGGTCAACGGGGTGCTGAGCAGTGGCTCCAGGCTACGCCGTTCTTTTTCGCCGACGAAGGTTTCCAGCGCGATCACCAGTGAGATCGAAATGGGGAAGAAGCCGACGATCATCAGCATAAAGGGAATGGTGCGCTCGGCCACGATTTCCGCGCCATATTCCGCCACGAAATTCGAAAACCGCCCGGCGATAAATTGGGCCAATGCCGGGAATACCAGCGTCAGGATCACAATCGGGGCCAGAATGCGCCAATCGCGGAAGCTATCGCGCACTTCACGCCGCGTGATAATCAGCGCATTGCTGAGCGTGCGCCGCCAATTGGTGGCTGGGGCTGCGGCAGGGATCGATTGATTATTGGTGATGGTTGCCATTGACGTGGGCCTCCTGCGCTTCGTCTTCTTTGACCACTTGCAGATAGATGTCTTCGAGCGATTGTGTGACCGGCGCAAGCGTCACCACCTCAATACCCAGTCCGGCAATTTTGCGCAGCACATTAGGATTCATCACACGCGGGTCAGGTACCCGGTAGCGCAGCCAATCGTCGCCGGTTTCCTGCACCTGCACCAGATCGCTGATGTCGTGCGCCAGCCCGTTGACATGACCGTTGATGTGCAGTTCCATCAATGGATCGCCCACAAATTGCCGGGCCAGTTCGGTAAACGAGCCGTTAGCGATAATGCGCCCATGCCGAATAATGGCGATGCGATTTGCCAGTACCTGCGCTTCGTTGAGGTTGTGGGTGGTAATCAGGAAGGTGCGGTCATCGCGTTGCAGTTCGACAATGGCGTCACGGACCTGTTTGGCGCTCTGCGGGTCCATCGCCGAGGTGGGTTCATCCAGCAGCAGCACCGGCGGATTGTGGAGCATGGCGCGTACCAATGCCAGTTTTTGTTTCATCCCTTTGGAGTATTCGCCGAGGCGTTTATCCAGCGCAGAACCTAGCCCAAAACGCTCCATGAGGCTCAGGGCGCGGTCTTTGCGCTGCCGCCCATTGAGGTGATAGATGCGGCCAAAAAAGTCGAGATATTCCAGCGCTTTCATACGTTCATACAGGCCGTGCTGCTCGGTCAACACACCCACGTGTGCCCGTACCTGTTCGGGGTGCTGCACGACATCATAACCGGCAATACTGGCCTTGCCCGAAGTCGGCGCGAGGATCGAGGTCATCATGCGCACGCTGGTGGTTTTGCCCGCGCCATTAGGTCCCAGCAGTGCCAGCACCGACCCGGCAGTTACCTGCAAATTGATGTGATCGACGGCGCGAAAATCGTCAAAATCTTTGGTGAGTTCCTGTACTTCGATCATAGAGTTCTCAATTTTGCTTGACGAAGACTTGTGATTTATTGTAAGGGAATGCAAGATTTCAATAACCCCACATTATGCGGGGTATTGTGACCCATCTCAATTATCGCACGGTCACGGCACAACCGCCGTTAAGACCACCTGAGAGATTGGCGTGGATGCACTATGAGCTAATCCCAGGCTGCCGCAGCCAGAACAGATAGCGACATTCCATCAGGTCTCAAACACACAATTCCGAGATGATAATATGACTCATAGTACCAACCGCTTGCCGCCCAGAAAAGCCGCCAACTACATTGATTTGCCAAGCTTTCCACTTCTTCAAACGATGTTTCAGCATTCCCTCCTACCAATCCTGAGAGCGAACGCCACGCTCGCAAACGGCCTTGAATATGCCCATGCCCCTCAGATGTCGTATTGTGGGTCGATGCAGCAGCGAATAACAAGGTGAAGACTTCTATCGGATCTGTGCTATGCAACCGTATATCAAGTGACTCGCGTATACCTTTCAGACATTGAAGGTTGAGGGATAATAAAAAGTCTTCAGTGATACTTTCAATTGTGATTGGTTCATCAGCTAAATACAGCGCTACTTCAAAGGTCCAGTTCTCGACTGCTTGGCTGACAAGCAGTCTAAATTTTGGAGTAGTACGTTTTCTGAGTTTGATTATAGGGCTATCCGCATCCAGAAATTCCAACCGGGGTCCACCCGCAAGAGGGAAAAAATAATGATCTACGGCAGAAATACTTTTTGCAGGGTCTAGATGATAAGTTGACATTACAGAATGGACTTCTCGTTCGATGATGTGCAACTTTAATGGCAGTAACCCAACACCATGAGTCCGCTGTTCATTCTTATATTTTTCCCAGAATTGGCGCATATAGGGTAACGAAACGCAATCAACACCACGCATGACTAATTCTTGTTGAAGCCGATACAGGATACTTATTAACCTGGTCATTTGACCAAAACGCGGTTCGAATCCAAGAATCTCCACAAGCTCTTCTCCAAGCATTGACTCGAAAATCTGCAAAATCGTCTCTGGTTTTTGACCGCTGGCAATCAGGACTGCTAATTCATCTTGATCTTTATGATAATAGTATATGCCACTTTCAATACTGATTCTGAGAAGTGTGAGTAGATTCTGGAGACCCGGTGCAGATGCTAAGCGCCGTATGATGTCTTTTGCAAGCTGCTTAGCCGGTTTCTGCAAAGTGGTCAGATTCCAGTGTTCTTTATTTGCATAAGTTGCCAGATCCATTAAGAATGTATGATTGTCTACTTCAAGAAACCTCTCAATCCAGTCATGCGGGGCAAACCACCTGTGCTGATAAACGCTTAACAAGTCCTCAGCCTTAACAGGCGCTTCATGCCGGAGTCTGCGATAACGCGACTCCTGATAGAGTGTGGTGTTTAAAAGCTGAAGATCGACGATTTCACTGGGTACAATCTGCTTCTCCGGGTTCGTAATATCGTAAAAATTCTCACCATCCCAGGCCACACACGCATTGAGTTTTATCTGTCCGTTTTTATGCTGATGAATTGGCTGTGAGCTATCTGGGGTAATATTTTCAAAAAATATACTTTTGTTTATTTGTAACTCACTATTATCGCAATTATAGATAGCGGAACCATATTCATAACAAGAGTTTCTAATGAAAGCACAACCGTTAATTACTGTATGACAGCCATCGCCATTGTAGATTGCACCGCCATTATTTGCGAAATTATCATAAAACACACACTCGTTTAATATCAGCAATCCATTGTTGAGGATTGCACCGCCATTTGAAGCACCACCGTTGAACAAGGTCACTTGATTCAATGTGAGTTTTGCTAGGGATGACCGACTTTGTCCATCAATAGAGAAAAATCTAAAGCCAAAGTGACTCGACCTGTAGATGGACACTGTTCGGGTTAAAGTGCGATGATTGCCGTTAATCGTCACATCCCCATAAATGACGGGAAACCCTAAAGAGCGTTGTCCGGTACTGCAAGGAGAAAGATGAAGGTGTGCAAGAGGGTACAATCCTAAGCTCTCACACACAAGGAGCGCACCAATGGACTTGGACACCTTCATGACGACATTATACGTGCTGATTGATGACTGGTATAGCAGCGGAATGGCGAGCCAGATGCAGCGTCATGCTGGGCCTGGATGTAAGATGACCGATAGCGAGGTGCTCACGGTAGCGATAGCTGGGCAATGGCGTATCGGGGTTCCCTGGCAGTCAGAACGCGGTGTGGTGCGGTACATGCTACAACATGGACGGCAGTGGTTTCCAAAGATGTTGCAAAAAAGTCAGTTTAACCATCGGGTACGGCAGTTGTGGGCGGCGCTGGTGGGGTTGCAACAGGCGGTGGCGGATTGGTTAATCACCGAAGCCGATTTGTATGAGTGTGTGGATTGCACGGGACTCCCGCTATGTAGCTTGTCCCAGGCCGCCAGTCATGATCGTCACTGGTTGAGCGGTCAGTTAGGGCGTGGTGGCAACCATGGCGGTTGGTTTTATGGTGAACAACTTCTGCTAAGCGTCACCCGGCAGGGAGTTGTGACCGGATGGCTGGTGGGACTGGCTCCCATTGATGATCGCTGGATGCTGGAAGCCTTTCTCAGCACAAGACAGAGCCGGATGCAGGTCATTGGCCCGGAGCAAGCCGATTCAAGACGTTATAAACAGACGTTGATTCCCACTATTCATAGTTTCAGCCCGGCAATCTGTGCTGGATATCATCGTGCGTTACCCTACCTGGCCGATCAAGGGTTTAATGGTGAACGTTGGGTAACTCACTGGCAGCATGAATATCAGATGACAGTTATGGCTGCGCCACCCGCCAATGCGGGGCAACGGTGGGATCGCGCTGCTATGAGATGGCTCTCAAGTCATCGCCAAATCATTGAAACGGTCTTGTCGCGCCTGGTTGAGGTGTTTGGCTTAAAACAACTCCGCGCGCATAGTGACTGGGGCAAAATTACGCGACTTGCCGCCAAAATGGCAGCGTATAATCTCGGTTGCTATTTCAATCGCTTATTAGGACGGCCCGATGGTGCTTTGGCGACGCTCATTATTTAATACCGGACAAGCCTTAAATCAGTATTCTCTTCAATCCTGTCTGCCAACCCATAATCTTTGTCAGAGCCAATCAAATTAATAATATACGGCTCTTGAAGATGTTCCTGTGCTTTATTTAAGGCTTGGACGAGAGTAGACGCGCTGTCAACTTCAATTTCCATCAGCACCTACCGTAATTAGGATCAAACCATCCTATATAATAAAGTAACCCAGCAGATTTAACGATGCAAAACAAGTTGCCGGAACGTCACCGAGACGCGGCGGCCTTGCTTGGAAACCTGACCGTCGTAGACATCAGTTTTGCGGGCGGGGATGCCATGCCGCCAGCGGTGCCGGGCTTCCCCCTGCATGACGATCAGGCTGCCCGGCTCGACCAGGAGTTGTAGTCAACGGCGCGAAAATCGTCAAAATCTTTGGTGAGGTCCTGTACTTCGGTCATCGAGTTCTCAATTTTGCTTGACGAAGACTTGTGATTTATTGTAAGGGAATGCAAGATTTCAATAACCCCCATCATGCGGGGTATTGTGACCCATCTCAATTATCGCATGGTCGGGGCGCAGCCGCCGTTAAGACCATCTGAGAGATTGGTTCCAGAACAAAATGCAGGATCAGAGCAATCCAGCTTATGGAGTGTCAATCAATGTAAGTCCTGGATAAGTTATTCGCCCAAATAAGGCTCACTGTTATGTAGACACCACGTCAGTAACTGATGTTCTGATTACTTCGAGCATCATCTACAGGGGATCTTCAGGGAGCACAAATTGCGGTACCAGTCCGGCAATGCAGTCCCCGTTAACTTCGGCTAAGGGATTATCGAAAAACGCTGCAGCGATGTCCTTCGCGCACTGTGAGAATTGGGTGGCCCCATGACCCGTGTTTGGGAAACGCACAAACTGCGAACCAATTAGATTATTCGCAGCCTGTTCGGCCCATGAAGTCGCTGTTTGAATATCATTTGTGCCCGTGAACACCATCACCGGTATCGAACCATCACCTGTGACCGGCTCGTGGAAGCTCGTCGGAACACTGTTAGTTGGGAAACCATCGCAGCGACTTAACTCATAGGCCATCATGCGCCCTTCACGCTCAGTAAGTCCGGGTATCTGATACGTATTAATGTTCGCACGCGCCACATTGGCACTGTTAAAGGGAACCGAGTCATTACAGTTAAACAGTCGCAGGGTAAAGGCCAATTCCTGAAAACGGTTATTGAAGCGGTCTTCGTTGCGAAGACTACGATAAATTTCTTCAATATCTGCTGATGCCAGGTTCTCTACTAGAGACAGAAGAATTTCCATGTCGATACCCACAAAATGTTGAGTGATAAACTCAGCCAAAACTTCTTTGTCAGCCGGGTGCAACGGTAGCCCAATCCGATCAATGGCATACCGTCGTCCAGGGTGGTGCTGAAAGGTGTTGTCTCAAGCTGCTCAAGGGTGCGTAAGAACACGGCGGCGGGTGACGTATCTTCACTTTCATTTACAGCCAGCGCCTGATTTGCCAGCGCCAACGCGGCTTCATCTAGATCATCGGCCTGCCTGGAAAGGCCGTTGGCCCGATTGAGCAATAAGATCGCATCGAATGTCAAATCGGGGATACGGAAATCTGGCGGCGGCGCTAGTTCTGTCACTGAATAGGTCTGAAAAAACAGACCTGTGTAAACCTCAGTATCACCCTGCGCCAAATCGTGGATCATCCGGGGTAGGTAGCGTACACGCCATTGTGCCCCGGCCTGGTTTGCGGCGTTGAGAATGAGTCGTTCCAGATCACCGCCGGTAATTTGCGTGCCGTCATCCAGCAAAATCGGTTGGTCAGTCAACTGGTCAAACACGCTGTTGAGCGTACCCACCAGGTCAGGATACGCCTCAGCACAGGCCGGGTCTTCAAGGCACATACTGTAAATTCCCAGGAACGCTTCTTCATTGGTTTCTGGCAAACGTTCCCGCCACGCCACCTCAGTTGGCAGCACAGAGTCTAAAAGTACCGCCCGTAGCCCCGGTGGATTTTGGCGAATGACTTCTAAACCCAGACGCGTACCGTACGAGTGCCCATAAATATTGTAGGTGGTCAGTCCCAATGCCTGGGCGAGGCTGGCAACATCGCGGGCATTATTGATCGTATTGTATTGGGATAGGTCAACGTCCAGAATGTTGAGATGCTCCGCACATAGGGGAATAAGGTATTCGCTGGCAGCGGTTACCACGCTCATGCCAGATTCTGCCGCGATTTGCGGGGCTGCTTCGAAGGCATCGTCGCGATTAGCGGCAAAGACGTCGTTACATTCGATTTCACCGGGAGAAAAGGCTGCACCACGCTGATCAAACACAATGATGTCGCGTCGCTCACGCAAGGTTGACAGGCGTTTGGCAAGTGCATTCGTTAGACTTCCAAGTTCGCCACCACCCGGTCCACCATGCAGGTAAATGATGGGGTCGGATGCAGGGGACAAACTGGTAGACCGCAATATCCCATACATGAGATCAATTTGGATGCCGTTAGGCTCATCGTAGTTGGCTGGAATAGAAACGATTCCGCACTCTAGCGTCTGTCCTTCGATCTCGGTGACCGATTGAGCGACATTCTCGGGGCAGCGAATTGATTGTGTAGAAGAGGATACGTCCTGTGCCCATACTTGTGAAATCATAGGATACACCAGCACTAACAAGACAGCATAGGGCAATCTCATTGCGTCTCCTCATGGGTAGCCATTATATATTGTGGTGAAGTATAGTGTTTCTCACGGAACTTGTTGAGCTAAAACAACAATTATTAGTTGTACAACGCCGATTGAGCTTTACCCCTCAGAGTGGAGAGAAAGTTTGTCCTCGTAAAATAGGTGTTCAAACTGCTCAGGGCTGAGGTAACCGAGGGCAGAATGCAAACGCCGCCGATTGTACCAGCCTTCCAGATAAGCAAAGAGTTCGGAACGGGCGATGTGGCGCGAAGGAAAGCGATGGTCGGCACATTCGGTTTTGAGGGTGCCGATGCAGCTTTCCATTAGGGCATTGTCGTAAGGGTCAGCGGTGCGGCTCATCGAGACGGTGATGCCATAGGCCGCCAGTAATTGTTGGTAGGCCAAACTGGCATACTGCCCACCGCGGTCAGAATGATGCAGCAGTTCCCCCAGGGCGGGCTGCCGTTGCGCCAAGGCCATGCGCAGCGCTTGCTCGACCAGGGTCGTCTCCAAATGGGTTGCCATTGCCCAGCCGACAATCTTACGGGAGAAGACATCCAAGACCAGCGCCAGATACAACCAGCCTTCACGGGTATCAATGTAGGTGATGTCGGCGACCCATTTTTCATTCGGTCGTTCGGCGCTGAATTGGCGGTTGAGATGGTTGGGGGCGATGGGCAGACCATGACGACTATTAGTCGTCTTGACCCGACGGCGACGGTGGTGCTTGGCGACCAGGTGATGCAACCGCATCAACCGCGCGACCCGTTTGCGGTTACATATGCTCCCGCGCTGGCGCAAGGCCGCTGTTATCCGTGGGCTGCCATAGGTCCCGCGACTTTCCTCAAAGATGTGGATGATTTGTGCCACCAATTGGGCTTCGTCGCTTGATGCTGGCGGTTGCCCCTGTCGTTTCTGCCAGGCATAGTAGCCGCTGGCCGAGACCTTGAGTGAACGACAAGCCCGTTCGACCGGCAGCACCCCACGTTCGGCTTGGATGAGTGCATAGCTCATGGCACATCCGCCGCGAACAGCTTCACGGCCTTTTTTAGTAAGTCGCGCTCGGCTTGCACCAGGGCCAGCTCACGCCGTAAGCGTCGGTTTTCGGCTTCCAGATCGTGCTGCTCACTCGGTTGAACTTCCCCAGTCGTGGGATGCAACTGATACCGCTGTTTCCACTTGTTCAGCAAGCCGGGTGTGATCCCCAGTTCGTCTTCGATCTGGCGCACACTCTTGCCGCTGATCGCCAGCAAGCGCAAGGCTTCCTGCTTGAAAGCTACCTCGTATTTCCGTTTCTTCACGGCCATTTCTAACGCTCCCTTTTGTCGAGTATATCGGACACCCGTTTACTCCACTACTTGGGGGCAAGCTCAGATCGAAATTGCAGCGACTAGAGCACCAGCAAATCCTCTCGACTGGATGCCCTTTAGACGGTTGGCGCTAACGGTTATGACCAGGGCAGTCACAACTATTCCGAGAATGCCACTGATGATCGCATTGGTATCTGGTACGAGGACGTGAAGAAAATTGGTAAATGCGGAGATGAGAATCCCGAGGGTGACTGCCCACCAGTAGTTCTTTAGTTGAATCCCTAAATTGAGCTTGCCTATGATCCAAATAATAAGACCAAAAATCAGTGCACCAATAACTGCACCAACAAAACCAGCAACATCCATTTTGATTGACTCCTTAGTATAGAGAGTGCGACTTCTTGAGCAAGAACTGACAGTCACTTGATTTACGTCGGCACCGACTGAACTTGACGATATTTTACTTGGTTGTAGATTGTAGGAAAAGGGTCGGGACAACCGTAGTTAAAGAACTTGTGGGCTGCGCAACTCAGATACTGTCCATTGCGATTATGTACGCCGCAATAGACTCTAATCACACGTTTAGTATGGCAGCTAATTGTGAATAATAACTTGCCGAAACGTCACGGAAACGCGGCGGCCTCGCTTGGAAACCTGACCGTCGTAGACATCAGTTTTGCGGGCGGGGATGCCATGCCGCCAGCGGTGCCGGGCTTCCCCCTGCATGACGATCAGGCTGCCCGGCTCGACCATGAGTTGCGCTTGGACGGCGGTCATGAGGCTGCTGAAGACCAGCACGCACGGCGACCCCAGACTGAGCGAGATAATCGTATCGCCAAAGCAGGGGATGCAATCAACGTGGCTGGCGATGCCCTGGCCGGGTATATACTCGTTAATAATCGCTTGATCGGGCAGGTCGTCAATCCAACCCGCGCGTTGCATCTGTTCGGTCAGCGCCGTTAGCCAGCGGGGTAGCGGCCCCAGGTAGTCGGTTACATCAACCGCACGTTTTTTATAATCATAACGATAGCCATAATGCTGCACCCGCCGCTTCAGTTCCGTAGACCAGGGCTGCTGGTCGATAATTTCCAACAACCGCGCCTGCTCATCAACATCCAGATAAGCTGTGACATAGTGCAAACCAGGAATCTCGATCCGGGTGGCGATCATGTTGACCTCATCATCCAGTGGGTGTGTGCCCTGAATATAGAACAAAATTTCTAATCAGTCAACTGATGATTGCATCACTCGTAAGGTGTTATCTAGATGATGATTAATATCTGTCGGCTACCAATATCTCTACCAACGATAGTGGACCGTGTAGGTTATCACGCGCTCCTCATTGGGTGTAACTGGCACACGAAACTCAATATGCGCTGCATCAACTTTTGTGAAGTCGTCGGAATGTTCGATAATGGTCCACTCACGCCAGCGAAATAGCGTCTCACGCACTCGGATTTCTACGGTTTCAGTATCTTTGCGATTACGTAGCTTGATCTGGTAGCTTTCACTGATAACATTTTCTTCCGGCTGTTGAAAATCAGTTTGAATACGCTCTCCCACAAGGTCAAAGGCAGCACCGAGTTCGAACTCCACAAATTCACCTTTGGGTGTATGATCGATTCGGTTTTCGCCAATCAATAGCGCTGCCCCATCTATATCTTCCTGGTAGACTCGCAGTTGTCCAGCAGGTAAGTCTTCACCAAGGCCGTTCTCGCCGCCAGTAGAAAAATGCAGCCAGGTTGTGATTAATCTATTGACACCTGTACTGTCACTGCGCGTCTCGAAAACACGATGATATAGATCTTTCCATCCCGTCAATGGGTAGTAGAGATAGAAAATATTGCAAGGTATATCGGGTTGACGTATGAATTCAACTTGCTTAGTTTTATTCTGGACGAGCGTAGTTGCACGTTTGATTTCATAAAGCTGATATTCAAACAATTCTCGTTGTTCAACAGGGGGATCGAACAACCGAGTTCTCTGAACATGCTGTCCACCAGGGCTAACCCTTTCTCTTGGACGTATTTGATGAAGTTTACCGGCAATGAGCTTCACTTGAGCTTCATCGAATGATGCGCCGCTGTTATTAGTGAGTGTGACCCAGCCGTTCAGGTCAAAATTGCTATTATCTCTCGCCAACAACAAATTATAGTCGGCAGTCCAACGGAGGCCACGAGTAAGATAGGTTAATTCGAGTGTTTTTTCACCAACATCGTCGCTATGTAGTAACCAGCGGAGTGTAGGCCGAGTCATTAGGCCACCGGGCAAGGCCGGAAAACGAATGTCGCGGATTTTGTCCAGACTGGCATAAAAAATCTGTCCACTTTCAAGGCGCAGAATAATGTCAGTAGTGCTAGGGTTGCTATAAGTAGTCTTAGGCTCTTCCGTGCTTAGGAGTTCGCCAGTGAACTGCGAACCATCTTCAGTAGTGATCTCTATCGTCTTTTCCATATAACGTTGTAATAGCGCATCTCCGCCAACCATATCGTAAAGGTAGTTCTGTTCCAGTACGGATACACCATCGGCTTGTAGAGTAACCGAGGTGGCATCAATCTGTGAGGCAACATCGGTGATGTCCAGCGTATTAATTCCAGCGTTAAGTTCGACACGGCGGCGTTCACGGACCAGCGAACTCCCTTCGTTGTAAATCGTTAAGCTCACATGTTCACGAGTCATGGCAGATTTTCTCTCCTGTTTTGACCCTTCTAGTGTAATCGGTAACTAGCTGGTTTAGAATAGACCCATGAACAAGATAGCAAACGTTGGCGACATCCAATGCTAAGAGAACCTTAGAATTCCAGTGGATTCATTGACAAACGGACTGGCGTTCAGGTATGCTCATAATCAGATGTAATTTTTGGAGCAATCCATGTATCAATCTTGTTGTATCTGTCTGAAGCAGGGACGTTAACGCCGCTTTAGATAGATCATTGAGTCGAACTCGATAAGACCAGCAAACAGTAAAGCGCGGAACGTCCCTGAGATGGTGATTTGCACCCACCATCCCAGTTTGAACCTCCGCGTTTTTTGTTGTCTGCTGGTCTTTTTTCATGAGAATAAGGGGTAAGATGGTCGCTTTACGACAGCTAGTCGAACAAACTTCCCAGGCGCAGATCCTGGAAGCGCAGGTGGGCAATACGCCGCTGCTGGCCTTTAACCGTATCACCGCGCATTTGCCCGCGAATATTCAAATTTATGCGAAAGCGGAATGGGCCAATCCGGGCGGCAGTGTCAAGGATCGTCCAGCTTACAACATTATCAAGCAGGCGGAACTCAGTGGCGAACTGGGGCCGGGCAAAACCCTGGTTGACAGCACCAGTGGCAACACCGGCATCGCCTACGCCATGCTCGGCGCGGCGAAGGGCATCCCCATCAAGTTGTTCGTCCCGGCCAATGCCAGCCCAGAGCGATTGGCGATTCTGCGGGCCTATGGCGTTGATCTGGTGCTGACCGATCCGCTGGAAGGCTCTGATGGCGCAATTTTGGCGGTGCGCGAACTGGTTGAACGCGAACCCGACAAGTATTTCTACGCTAATCAATACAACAACCCGGCCAACTGGCAGGCTCATTATGAGACGACTGGTGTCGAAATCTGGGAACAGACTGCCGGGCAAGTGACGCATTTTCTCGCCGGGTTGGGTACCAGCGGCACGTTGATTGGTACGGGACGGCGTCTCAAAGATTATGATCCGGCTGTTCAGGTGATTTCGCTGCAACCGAATTCACCATTTCATGGGCTGGAAGGCCTCAAACACATGGAGTCGGCGATCAAGCCCGGCATCTACGACGAATTCTTTGCTGACCGCGATCTGCCTGTCACGACCGAAGCGACCTATAAAATGGCGCGGCGACTGGCCCGCGAAGAGGGCTATCTGGTCGGCATCAGTGCAGCGACAGCGATGGTCGGCAGTTTGCAAGTCGCTGAAGAATTGGCAGATCGCGGTGAATCCGGTGTGATCGTGACGATTTTCCCAGATAACGCCTACAAGTACCTCTCCGAATCTTTCTGGACTGCTGATTAACCGCCACCTAACCAATGTGGCAGGGGCGTGGGTCGCTGCCACATTTTGTTTTGTACGATAATTCGGGCACTTTGGGAGAATGCGACAGCATTCCTGTGCATTCTTCACAACCATTTGTTTATTTTTGATAGGTTTCGTCGGGACTTTTTGGTTACTTTTACAGCAGCGTTCTGGCATAATCCCCCATATAATTTGTGCGTTCCCATAAAATTTAGTCATATCCAACAAATGGAGCAGTCTTATGGCAGATTTTGTCGTACCAGCAGAGGCAAAAGCATCGCCCGATGAGTTACTCAAATGGGCAGAGTCGAACGGAGTCGAAGAACTCGATATTCGCTTCACCGATATTCGCGGTATGGTGCAGCACTTCAGCATCCCCATTGGCGGTGCTGACCGCGCATTGTTTGACGAGGGATTTGGTTTTGATGGGTCCAGTGTGCGTGGTTTCCAGAGCATTGACCAATCGGACCTGATCTTGATGGCTGACCTGGAAACCGCCGTCATTGACCCATTCTTTAAGAAGAAAACGCTGGCTTTCCATTGTGATGTCTACGATCCGATTGAGCGTGAACCCTATGCGCGTGATCCGCGCGGTGTCGCTAAACGCGCCGATGCCTACCTGCAATCCTCTGGCATCGCCGACACGGCCTATTTTGGCCCTGAGTTGGAATTCTTCCTTTTCAGTAACGTGCAGTATGAAGTCACCGAGTATAAGAGTTACTATGAAGTTGACTCGCACGAAGGCTTCTGGAATACGGCTAATGCTGAACCAAAGCTATCGTACTTGAATCGCATCAAAGAGGGTTACTTCCCGCTGCCGCCATTGGACAAGACGCAGGATGTGCGGGCGGAAATGGTCGATACGCTGCTCAAGTCGGGTATAGAGGTAGAAGTTCACCACCATGAAGTCGGTGGCGGCGGTCAGGCCGAGATTGACCTGCGTTACCAGCCGTTGCTAAAGATGTGCGATACGATGAAATTGTACAAGTACATCGTCAAGAACGTCGCGGCGAAAAATGATCTGATTGCGACCTTCATGCCCAAGCCACTGTTTGAAGAAAATGGTTCCGGTATGCATGTCCACCAGAGTTTGTGGAAAGACGGTCAACCGCTGTTCTTTGGCGACGGGTATGCCAGCTTGAGCCAGATGGCCCTGTGGTATATGGGTGGTATCCTGCAACACGCGCCGGCTTTGTTAGCATTTACGAACCCAATTACCAATAGCTACCGCCGGTTGGTCCCCGGTTACGAAGCGCCGGTCAATCTGGTGTACTCGAACCGCAACCGTTCAGCTGCGATTCGCATCCCGGTGTACAACAACAATCCGAAATCCAAACGCATTGAGACCCGTTTTCCTGACCCATCATCGAATGCTTACTATTGCTTGCCAGCGTTGCTCATGGCTGGCCTGGATGGTATCAAGAATCAGATTGATCCGGGCGATGCGGTGGACGTTGATCTGTACGAGGCTGAAATCGAAACACCCACCGTGCCGGGTAATCTGGGAGCCGTGTTGGACGCACTGGCTGCAGATCACGACTTCTTGCTGGAAGGCGGGGTCTTCACAGCGGACATCATCGACACTTATATCAGCTACAAGCGTGAGAACGAAGCTGACGCGGTGGCGATGCGCCCGCATCCCTACGAGTTCCAGCTATACCTGGACATCTAAAGCGACTGCTTGACATCAACAGTAATCAACGGCATTGGGTGTTTGGCTCAATGCCGTTTTGCTTTAGCCACACCAGGCTCCCTCGTAGTAAAGATCGGGTAAGTAGCAATGTGGTGGGGGATACAACGCGCCACGTAAGAAGTCCAGCATGATGGTCCAGGCATCATTGGCCGGTGCGCCCGGCAAAATAATATCCGGGTAGCGCATGAACCCATTGCCGAGCTGATTCAGGATTTCAACCTGGTGGTTAAGACCTGCCGCATCAGCCACTTCCAGCAAGCGATAGGCTTGATTGGGCCGCACCAAGCGGTCGCGACTGCCGAACAGCCCCATCACCGCGCCGGAAAATTCGCCTAAATCGCCGGGGACCGGACCATATAAATTGACTGCTGCCGCAAGCTGTGGGTTTTGGGCGGCATATTGCAGCGCCAGGCCTCCCCCATAGCCCAGGCCGACGACGCCAATTTCATCGGCGATGACTGCATTATGCTGGCGCAAATAGGCATAGGCGTTATCCAGATCGTCCAGCACCCGTTGGCGCGATGTGAGACGACCTAACACCAGTGCCCGATGAAATGCCCGGCTGGTTGTACCATGAAAGATGTCAGGCGTGATGACAACGTAACCGGCATCGCCCAGTACATTCGTTAGATGCACCATCTGATCATTCAGGCCCCAGTGATCCGCAATAAGTATGATACCGGGATAAGGGCCAGCGCCAGGAGGTGTGTTCAGGTAGGCATGTTGGGTTGCACCGGTCGGCGTTGAATAGGTCAGGTTGGTGTAGTTAGTCGAGGCCGGGCTGAAGATCGCATCAGCTACAAAAGTCCCCACCAACAATCCAATAATAAACAATAACAGGAAAACCAGCGCGGTCACGAGAAAGCGCAAAAAATCACTGATTGCCAGCAGCATCGTGTCCTCCGGCGTGCTTTAATGCAGGCGAGCGGCATGTACCGCGCCTGGATCAGTTCCATTGAGGAGGTATTCGACGGCGCGTTCAGTCGTCCCCGCCGCTAACGCCAGACCATGTCCCGTGAAGCCCACTGCAAAACCAATGCGTGGCTGGCCCGGTAAATGACCCACCAGCGGCAGACCATCGCTGCTAAAGCCCATAATCCCGGACCAACGGCGCTCAACTGGCACGTCAACATCGGGGAAACGCTCGTGCAGGTAGTCTTCCAGTACCCGCTGCACCGGGTCGGTGATGCGGTCTTCCAGGGTATTGTTCTCCAGCCAGCGATTGGATTTACGACCGCCGCCGATGAGTAAACGTCCATCGAATGTATCGCGATAGTACATGTAGCCATAATCGCTGTAGCCGCAGGTATTCAACACTCGTCCATTGGGTAATGGTGCCGTGACCAAAACCTGGGCGCGGGTGGGGATGACTTTACCGACAAAGTAGGGATCGATATGGACAGAATAGGCATTGGTACACAGTAACACGTAGCGGGCATGGAAGATAACCTGTCGCGTGTAGACGCGCACCTGTTCCGAGTTGGTCTGTTCCAGATGATACATCTCATTGTTGGCGATCAATGCCGCGCCGCTCTGTTCTAAAACGGCCTGTGTCAATTGATAGGGCTGCACGGCCATATCCTGTGGTTGTTCAATTGCAGCGTGATACCCGCGCCGCAATGGATCATGGTTATGATAGTTGACTTCAATGCCGTCGGCCTCCATCGCCCGCGCTGCCAGCTCAAGGTCACGGGCTTCGGCAGCGCTTTCGGCTAACAGCGTTGATCCACACCGATCATGTTCCACCTGACCAGCGTCCATGAACAACTGCCAGTGGCGATGGGTGGTCTGCGATAGGTCCCAGATTTCGCGCACAACTGCTGTGCCATAACGATCTATCGCACGATGATAATATACATCCAACCCGGTAATCATGAATCCGGCGTTGCGACTGCTGGCTCCCAACCCAACATCCCGTGCCTCAGTAATGACCACTTCACGTCCCGCCTGTGTCGCAAAATAAGCTGCCGAACACCCGGCCAACCCGGCCCCCACGACCAGAAAATCAACCTCGCGAACGGGTTGCGTCCCGTTGGCCTGCCACAACGAAACGGTCATATTTGAACGGTTTTCTTTTCGGTTTCGGTCACAACGACAAATGTATTCGCCATTTTATCATGCCAGCCTTGATTATTCTGATCGAACACCGCCCACAGGTAGCCCAGTCCCAGCGAAAATTGCCCAACATAATAGCCAAATACCCGCAACAATGCATCGGCATCGTTGAGCGGCGTGCCATCGGTTTTAATGACTTTGATCTTGAGCATCGACTTACCGGGGGTTTGACCATCACGCCGGGTCCAAAAATACCAGTAGTAGCCGGCTGAGACCGCGATCGAGGTCAGCGTTACAGCGGCTTCTCCGCCAAACGGCAATGCAACCGTGCCGAGGATGACACTGCCAACTAATACGATTACATCATCCACCAGGCGTGCCAGGAAACGATTGCCCATGCTTGCCAGTTCATACGTAACGCCATCTGAATAGTCCATCAATCTAAAACCTCAATCTGGAATCTCCTCCCCATGATACCTTTTTTTGAGGTCTCGTGCATTGGTTGCAACCAGCACTTTGGTCAGATTTCACATGGCCTATTTCACTGGTTTCGCTACACTACAAAGCGTTCAGCATGTATCGACAAAGGAAAATGACATGGATGGCTGGGATTTTCAGCGCTTTGCTGAAGTGGAAGTATCGGGCAGCGATTCGCCATTGTACCGGCGATTATCGCTGGCAATTGCGGAAGACCCGGACATCCTGGCGTTACGGCAATACATTCAATCCGGTCAGCCGATACCCAATATGGTGTTCGCGGCGGTGCGCTATCTGCTAGAAGACTACCCCGACCATCCTTTGACCGCATATTATCCGGTGCTGACTCGCAATCTGACCATCCCAGATGCCGATCCGTATCCGTTGTTCCGGGCCTTTGCCCTCAATCACCGGGAGCAGATGATTGATCTGCTGCAAACCCGGCGGGTGCAGACCAATGAGGTTCGACGCTGTGTGGCCTGGCTCCCGGCGTTTGGGTTGGTGGCTGAATTAGCGGGCAACCGTCCGCTGGCACTGGTCGAAATCGGAGCCAGTGCGGGCTTGAATCTATTCTGGGATCGTTATGGCTATCACTATAGCAATGGCGCAACTGCTGGCGACCCACAGGCAGCGTTGCAAATTGATACGGTACTCCAGGGCGATCAAGCACCGGCGCTACTGGCATCAATGCCAACGATAAACTTCCGGCGCGGTATCGACTTGAATCCAGTTGACATTACCGATACCGATGCCCTGCGCTGGCTGCGGGCATTGGTCTGGGCGGAACATCTGGACCGGTTGGATATGCTCGACCAGGCGGTAGCCATTGCTTTGACCAACCCACCGGAGTTGGTTCAGGGCGACGTGTTAGCTGTGCTCCCGTCGGTGTGCGCGGCGGTGCCGACAGATGCGGCACTGTGCCTGTACCATTCGTTTGTGGTTAACCAGTTTCCCCCGCCCTTGCGCCAGCAACTGACTGAGGTTATCGAAATGGTTGCGCGTGAGTTCGAACATTGTTTCCGCCTGTCGATTGAATGGCTTGATAGCGACAATGCACCCGAATTGCGGCTGGCCCATTATGAACGAGGCGTCATGCAATCAGATCGAGTGTTGGCGTATTGCAGTGGACACCTGCGCTGGTTACGCTGGTTATGATACTAATCTGACGCTCGTCTGCTATAATCTATACCAATGGGGGTGAATTAGTTTTCGACGGGGCGTACTGTCCGGCGAGTAGCGCAAAGGCCCACTGGTACAACGCGGAAACCGGATGCAAAGGTACGGTCTCGGACGCGCGTGCAAATCGCGCCACCTCCACACTCTCCTCAATCAGCGTGCCCAAATGGATATGCTCATTTCTCTCTGCACCGGTACAATTAGCGGTGCATACGATGGGAGTAAATTCGAATGAAATATGGCGCGGTATTTCCACAAACTGAAATCGGTAGTGACCCGGCAGTCGTTCGTGACTATATCCAGACGGTGGAAGGGCTGGGTTTTGATTATTTGCTGGCATTTGACCATGTGCTGGGCGCGAAACCGCCGGATCCTGCCACGTGGTCCGGCGCATATACTGACAAAGATATGTTCCATGAAGTGCTGACGCTGTTCGCCTACGCTGCCGCCATTACCGAGCGGATTGAATTCGTTAACGGCATTTTGATTTTGCCCCAGCGCCAGACTGCGTTGGTTGCCAAGCAAGCTGCGGAAGTTGATTTGCTCTCGGGCGGACGGCTGCGGATGGGTCTGGGTGTCGGCTGGAATCGGGTCGAGATGGAGGGAATGGGCGAAACCTTTACCAACCGGGGCAAGCGCATCGAAGAGCAGGTTGCGGTGCTGCGGGCGCTGTGGACCCAGGATATCGTTGAGTTTTCGGGCCAGTATCATCAATTGGACAATGTTGGTATCAATCCGCTGCCGGTGCAACGACCGATTCCATTGTGGTTTGGTGGGTATAGTGATGTGGTGCTGCGTCGGGCCGCCCGCATCGGCGACGGCATGTTACCGGCGGGACGGTTGGACGGTGCCGCTGAACTAATAGAAAAACTGCAAGGTTATCTGGCGGCGAATGGGCGCAGCCTGGACGATTTTGGCGTTGATGTCTGGTTGCAGGCAAGCAATTATCCTGAACCGCAGTGGGAACATTTTGTGCAGACCTGGACCGACCTGGGTGCATCGCATATAGGCATTAACACGATGGGGGTGGGATTCGCCACGCTTGACCAGCATATCAAGTTGCTGGAAAAATTCATCACCTTCCTGCGGGGCCGCTCATGACCGTGAAACCCAACCTGCTACATCGGCTCGATATTGATACCGGACTGACGGAACAGATTATCACCGGCTTTATCAAAGATCAGATTGAAAAAGTGGGTATGAAACGGGCAGTGATGGGCCTGTCTGGGGGCATCGATTCGGCGGTATCGGCCTATCTCGCCGCGCGAGCATTGGGGCCAGAAAATGTACTGGTGGTGCGGATGCCCTATCGCTCATCCTCGGCAGCCAGTTTGACCGATGCCGACGCCGTGATCGAAGATTTAAACCTGCCCAATCTGACCGTCGAAATCACGCCGATGGTTGAGCCGTTGTTCGCGCAGTTTCCTGATATGAGCAATTTGCGCAAGGGCAACATTATGGCCCGCCAGCGGATGATTGTCTGGTATGACCAGTCGGTTGCCTGGGGTGGGCTGGTGATTGGCACCAGCAACAAGACCGAATTCCTGCTGGGGTACTCCACGATCTATGGTGACAGTGGGGTGGCGATGCAGCCCATTGCCGATCTGTATAAGACGCAGTTGCGGCAACTGGCGCGTTCGCTGGGGGTGCCGCAGTCGATCATCGACAAAGCGCCCTCGGCTGATCTATGGGAAGGCCAGACGGATGAGCAGGAATTAGGCTTTAGCTATGACGATGTCGATCAAGTGCTCTATCTGCTGGTCGATGAACGCTACACAGTGGATGAGGTCGCGGACGAAGGCTTCGATCACCAATTTGTCGCTGATGTATGGCGACGTGTGAAAGCCAATCACTTTAAGCGAACCATGCCCAACATCGCCAAAGTCAGCAAACGCACCGTCGGCCACGATTTCCTGTACCTGCGCGACTGGGTTGGTCGATAATTGTTTGTGAACAGGTTGCGTCTGAGATTGAAGAGGTGAGCCATGAATCCGGACATGGGTCAGTTAATTATCTGGGTGGTCAGCGGCGGTCACGATTTCAGGAATTGAGCAATATTGTCCTGAGTTCGCCTGGGGGCAGTGCTGGGCGCTATTCAATTTTCTGAACATCCGGCTGGGCTTACCCCAGTTTACTTTTACCTGGATGACCTGGTGGCGGCGTTTGTTGGCTCATTGCTATTGCTGGTGTTGCTTCGATTGTTGCGCCGCTAGTATTCGCGTCAATGGAATTGAAACAGGCGGGGATTGGTTCCGTAACCAGTCCCCGTTTTTGTCTGAGAACGATCAAAGATAGCGGGCGCTACTCATGAATACCAGCGCGACAATCATCAGCACCAGACTGATGCGTGAGTGACTGGCTAATTGGGCGACCATGCCATTGATTTTCGTCAGCGTGTCGGCAGGAATCGCTTGGTCATCAGGAATACTTTCTGCCAGCTCCGCATCCAACACCCGCGTGTTGCGACCCACAACCGCGCCGCCATGAATTGTCGCGATCAAACCCGCCAGTGCGCCGATGCCGAGCACCATGTTGCCGGTCGTTGAAAAACGGGACGCGGAGTCCGCGAAGATATACAGTAAAATACCTGCCAGCGTGGTCAAGCCGGAAACAACGGCGAACATTGTTCCGAAATTGGTATTATTCAGCAACGACTTAAAAAAGCGTAAGCCGCTCTCGCCCGATTTTTGGGCGGCAGGAATAACATAAAAAGTGGCTGCTATTCCCAGCCCTACCCAGACAAAAGCTGCGACAATGTGTATCAGGCGCAGTGAAACCAATATAATATCCATAAGTTTCTCCCTAGAGTGTCAGTAGATACGCAATGAGGTCAGCGATTTGTTGTGCTGTCAACCGTTGTTCATACTGGGCGTACATAGAATTTGGATAACCCTCCACAATATAGCCAGCTGGCTGGACAATGCTGGTATACGTGTAATCGTCGGCTGAAATCTCCTCATGCCGCATTATCGCCCGTTCGGCATAGCCTTGCAAGCCAGGTCCCATCAGTTTGCTGTCATCTAAAGCATGACAGGAGGCGCAGGTCGGCGCACCTGCAATCGATTCGGTGAATAATGCTTCGCCCCGGGTGGCGTCGCCTGCTGGTAAATCTGCCGCGCTGCTACCTGGTGATGAACATGCTGACAGCAACACCAAAAACAGGGCGCAAAATGATATGATTCGCATATAGCTCCTTTCGCATACACCAATCGTTACGTTGACAACGGAGTAATGTTGCCAGGACTGGACTTATGTACAGGTCAATGATCGTACCCGCAATGGATACCGGAGCGGTCCTGGCAAGCCAATGGCTCTAGCAATGGTCTGGCCGCAATGATAGCATGACAGCTTCACATTGATGAACCAACCAGAGTAGAATTCGATGCCCAACAATCCATTAACTATCTTGCCGGTGCGTGCGCCGGTGCAGACGAATGCCTTTGATTTACATGCCACGATCAGCAACGCGCTGACCGCCAACGACGTTGATTTGCAGACGGGCGATGTGCTGGCTGTTTCCAGCAAATATGCCGCCATCAGTGAGGGCCGAGTTGTCGCGATGGATGAGGTTATGGTCACAGAAAAAGCTGCCGCGCTGGCCGAACGTTATAACATGAACCCGGTGATGGCCCAGTTGGTGCTACAAGAGGCCGATCATATTTTCGGCGGTATTGAAATGGGTTTTTTGTTGACCTTCAAAGATGGCATTCTGTCACCCAATGCCGGGTTGGATCGCTCGAATATCCCCAGTGGGCACGTCGTTTTGTTCCCCGAATATCCTTACGCCACTGCTGACCGCATTCGCCAGTACATGCAGCAGCATTACGGTGTGACCATTGGTGTAATTTTGACGGATAGCTGGCTGGTGCCGGGGCGGTTGGGCACGACTGGTGTCGCGTTAGCAACAGCGGGTTTTC
This sequence comes from Phototrophicaceae bacterium, assembly GCA_965223835.1. GTDB lineage: Bacteria > Chloroflexota > Anaerolineae > Aggregatilineales > Phototrophicaceae > CAVYXZ01. The sequence continues at coordinate 4,275,156 of CBDCXQ010000001.1, read as the reverse complement.
AGCCGGTCGAAGATGAACGGGGCAAAGCTGATTTATTCGGCAATCCAATGGCCGTGACCCAGCGCGGTGTGGCGGATTCAATCAGTGTCGCAGCGCAGTTGGTCATGGGTGAACGCGACGAGGCTACCCCCATCGCTGTCGTGCGTCATGCCAATGTTCAATTAACCGATCAACCTATTAGCCAGGATGCGGTGGCGATCCCCTGGGCCATGTGCATCTACGTCGAATCGCTAACGCTCGGTCTGCTGCCTGACGGCGCCCCAACCGAGTCGTTCTCGGCAAAATATCGGAATCATACCGGCAAAGTCATGGGATGATGTGAAGCGTTTAGAGATGAAATGGATTGGCTTACTGACATTGGCTGTTAGCAAATGGTAATTCTATCGACACTTGAGGCGTGAATGTTACCAGACTACAGTTCGAGTTCATCCAAAATCAGGATTTGCAGTTCGCTGACACGCTTAATTCCGGCGTCATTAGTCAAAAAGGCATCACACGCTACTTCAATGGCTGTTGCAACATGCAACGCATCGGGTGTGCGTAATCCATAATGAGCACGAAGATTTGTAGCAGTATCCGCAACTTCTGTGTTGACAGATATAAGCCGATATCCGGCACTGTTCATCAGAATATCTCGATATGCCAGTTCTAATTTCTGGTTACCGGTTTTGATTGGCTGATTCAGAACTTCTGTGAGTGTAATAACCGAACTGTACGCCTCTAGAGGACGGTTCTCAACAATATCAATGACCACATCCATATGCTTAAGATAAGTTGGATGGGCTTCAATATAATAAATAAAAGGTGCTGTCTCAATATACAGTCGCTGCACTGACTGTAGTGCGTCACCAATCTTCACTTGAGCGAATCCCATTCGTCGCGCATCTGATCTACATATTCTTGAGGATCAACTCCTTCCCAGATTTCTTTGCCGAGACCTCGCAATTCTGATAAACGTCGTGAAGTTGATCCAGGCGTAACATCCAGTGTATCAATCAGTAATTTTGCCAATTGCTTGCGATCTTGCGCACTGAGAGTCTTGGCTTGTTCTAGTAATTCGTTAATAGTCATCATCACATCTCCACACAGATTGTGTTGATTATATCATTACAGAAGTGTGCAGGCATGATTCTGTTTATTGTTGGCACGAATGAAGCAGTTGAAATTGCTAAGATTTACTATCCTGGTTACGGTTAGCGTGGCTGGAAATCGCGGCCCAGTAAATGCGTTCTTTGACAGAATCCTGTGGGACGATGTAGCGCTTGCGAAATTCTTCATTGGTTGTGCTATATGGCTCACCTTTCGAACCGATCAGCAGCCAACGGCCAGGAGGAATCGCAACCGGTTCGGGACTCTCGAGCGATTGAACCTGGCGACTTTCGTGCAGGCGCTGCGCCCAGACGCCGAGGTCCTTATAATAGGGCAGGCAACCCAGGTCCATGAGATGCTGTTCCGCCGGGTTTGGCTCCCAACCTTCTTTGGGCCAGGGCTTGTAAGTCTTGAAGAAAATATCACGGCGCACCGGCCAATGATCATACTCATCGGGATTGTCGTGAACGGTCTGGCCGGGGTTATAGCACAAAAAATCGCCGATTCTGCCGGTGATTGTCTCGATTTGAATATCCACATTTTTGGTATCGAACAGCAGCTTCGCCATCACGAGCCGTTTGACCGGTTTATAAAATTGAAAACCAGCGGCTTTCAATTCTTCATCAGCCCATTCACGTTGTCGCAGTACACTCATTTTTGCTCTACCCCACCACACATCTGGCAGATTGACCCGAACAAAGCTGCAAATCAGGTTTGTTATCAGACTCGATGTTAGATTTTGTTGGCGAATTCTTGTAGAACGGCGCGGGCAATAACCATACGTTGAATTTCGCTGGTGCCCTCGCCAATCGTCATCAGCCGCTGGTCCCGATAGATGCGTTCGACCGGATACTCCCGACTGTAGCCATAACTGCCATGAATCTGGATGGCGTTGCGGGCCACTTTTTCCCCAATTTCGCTCGCCAGCAATTTTGCCATAGCCGCCATCTTGCCGAACGGCTGCCCCTGGTCTTTGAGCCACGCGGCTTTATAAACCAGCAATCGCGCGGCTTCGATCTCCATGGCTGCATCGGCAATCATCCACTGGATGGCCTGATGTTGGGCGATTGGTTTGCCAAATGCCTCGCGCTGGCGGGCATAGGCAACGGCGGCTTCAAACGCAGCCTGTGCCAACCCAATACTGAGTGCGCCAATGCTGATGCGTCCTGTATCCAGCGTTTGCATGGTCTGGTAAAAACCGCGACCGACGGCCCCCAACGTATTGGTGATTGGCACGCGCACCTGCTCGAATGACAACATGTGAGTGGGCGAACCGTTCAGCCCCATCTTTTTTTCGGGTGGATGCACCACCAGTCCACCAACATTCGTTGGCACGATAATCAGGCTGAAACCAGCGGTCCCGGACTCGGCATCGGTGCGGGCCAATGTAATCACATTCGCCGCATACTTCACGTTGGTGATCCAGGCTTTGGTGCCATTAATTACCCAATCATCACCGTCACGGCGGGCGGTAGTCTGAACGCCATTGGCGATATCCGATCCAGCAGCAGGTTCGGTCAGAGCCAGCGCACCCAACACTTCACCCTGTACCAGTGCCGGCAAATAATCTCGTTTCTGTTGTTCGGTTCCCCAGTTAACCAGCGGTCCACAGCCCAGACCATTATGTGCGGCCAATGATAAGCCGGTCGAGCCACAGGCCCGCCCCACTTCTTCAATCGCCACAGCCATACTGATGCTATCCAGGTCAGCCCCACCATAGGCCGCTGGCACCTGAAGGTTCGTCAGGCCCAGCGCAGGCATTTTGCGCAATGCCGCTGCACGCAGCGTGCCCGTCGTATCAACCTCGGCGGCATAGGGGAGCAGTTCCGCCTCGCAAAAATCGCGCACGGCACGTTGATACATTTGCTGCTCTTCGTTCAGTTCAAATTCCATGTGCCATGACCTGATTCGCCACTTGATTATGTTCAGTATAGCATTGGCGGCCTGTGTGCAACCCTAAATACTGGTGTTGTATAGTTAACAGCGTTGGCGCTATTCGCTCTTTGGCTGCTGAATAGTGCCGGTATGAAGCGGACAAGTAGTTGATGATCTGTATCTCTAGACTGACTCAGCATTCTGTTGCTATTATAGGGAAAAAGTGTAACTTTCCCAATCGGCCTGATTAATATTCGCGAGTAAATGATGACAAATATCACGCAGCGGCTGGGCCTACCCCGCTTTGAAGCCGACGAATTCTATAAACTGGGCCTGGCGGCATTTGATAAAGGCGATTATGACCAGGCGATTGACAACCTCAACAAAGCGATTGACCTGCTGCCCACCAATGCCGAATATCTGGCGGCACGGGGCTATATGTACCTGCGCGATGGCATTCGTGAAAAGGCTAATGACGATTTTGCCGCCGCGCTCCAGGCCTATGAATTCGAGATGCTGGCGCATTTTGGGCAGGGAATCATGGCCTACAAAGACAAAAATTGGGAAGATGCCGAGACTGCCTTCAGTCGGGCGTTAGCAGTTGAACCGGAACGAGCCGAAACGCTCTACTATCTCGCGCTGGTCTACCATCGCAAGAAAGATAACAAAGCAGCGCTGCCTTTAATGCAAAAAGCTGAAGACCTCTTCGAAATTGCCAAAGACAAACGCCGTATGGATGCCCGGCAATGGGTTCGTGAGTTCCAGAAGCAGCTTGGGACAGACGAGACATAAAAACGACGTGCCCTGAATTGTGGGGCACGCCGCGATCACTTGCCACTACTCCGAAGTAGATAGTGATTTACGTTTTTCCAGTTGTACCCACACGCCATCTTTGCTGCGCAGCGTGGTCGTAAAGGCCATCTGGGGATCACGGGTCGCTGCGGCCTGGACTCGATAACGCTGGGCCATTGCCGCCAGGATCAACGTCCCTTCCATCAGCGCAAAATCCAGCCCGATGCATTGTCGTTGTCCAGCGCCGAAGGGCAGCCAGGCCAGTGGATGTCGTCCTTTGGTATTTTCAGGCGTGTGCCGGTTCGGGTCAAAGCGGTCTGGTTCATCCCAAAAATCCGGGTGACGATGAATGGTCAACGGCAATACAAAAATCATCTGCCCCGCTTCGATCTGATGACCGCCAATCACATCGGCCTCAACTGCTGTACGCGGCAGCATGTAGGCGGGCGGGTACAGGCGCATCGCTTCCTTCATGACGGCCTGGGGATAGGACAATTGCATCAGATCTTCAAACTGGGGCGTGCGACCAGCCAGAACTCGATCCACCTCTGTCGCCAACTGATCGGCAATCGTCGGGTGTTGGGTGAGCAGATGCGTTGCCCAGGTCATCGCAATCGCGGTGGTTTCATAGCCGGCGGCGAACACCGTCATTGCTTCATCGCGGAGTTGCTTGTTGGTCATCTGCTCATTGGTTTCAGCGTCAACCAGATTGAGCATCATCGTGAGCAAGTCGCCTGATTGATTGGGATTCGCCCGGCGCTCATCGATCAAGCCGTAGATGTATTTATCAAGGAAAGCGATTGCGTCACGGTGTTTTTGTCGACCGGGGGCTGGCAACCATTCCGGGATTTTGCCCGTAACCATGCTTGTCAGGATGTAATCCAGCACATAAGCCAGCGCGTCCGTCATCTCATTGGCAAAATCAGCCTCCAGGCCAGTCCCGAACATGGTGCTGACTATGACTTTCATCGTGATGGTGGCGAAGGCTTTCTCAACATTGAGCGGTTCGCCACGTTCCGCAAATTTATCCCAATCGGCCATGCGGTCTTCAATTGCCGCGACCATCAGTTGGGTCAGACCCGCCAGGTGCTGCCGATGAAACTGGGGCTGCATCATGCGGCGTTGGCGTCGCCATAAATCACCCTCAGCCGTCACCAGACCATCACCTACCAGTTGGCGAATCGAATCCCACATCGCACCGCCTTTGGTGTAATTGCGAAAGTTGTCGCGCAGGACGTACTGCGCATAATCCGGGTGGTTCAGCACGATGACATTGGTAACACCGAGATCAAGCGTGTAAATATCCCCGTAGGTGTGCCAGGCATCGAACAGAAAATCGGTCTGCTTGCGCACGAGATTGGGCACTGAACCCATGAGTGGTAATCCGCCAGCGCGGGGCGGGGCTGACAAGCGGGCGGGATTCAAGAGCATATCGGTCATGATGTTGTCTCTCTCTGCATTGGTCAGTGAATCAAAGGGGTGAACTGCGACAGGTAGATGGAAATCCCTGCCAGGTAGCACGCTTTTCCCCCTGGAAGGCGGCTACCTGTGCCGGGTAAGAGCTGGATGTGAGATACGCTGCACTGGTTCGTGGCAACCGATCAGGGTTGCTTCAGCTTGTTATCTCGGTCTGCATGTGGGTGTTGATGTCCTCTATATTGCCAGCATAGACGAATGGTCGGACCAAGTCACCACCCGGATGGGGGGAATGTTTTTGGGGACACCCATTAAAGGCTTGTCCGTAGTTAACAAAGTAAAGTTGCATGGGATAGAGCGGGTCGACCACTGAGGCGATTGAGCCATATCCCCCAATTAAAAGCGGCGGTAGCCAGCGCAACGCGAGTGTATTGCCCCAGACGAGAATGCGGGCGCAAGCGTTTCACGGCAAACACCTCACATAGGACAGCAAAGGTCGTCTCAACGGCCTGGCGCATGCCGCGAAACCAGTGGCACCAACTACGGGGTAACCCAGCGGATTGCGCTTTACCGGATGGTTCGGTGAGTACCTGGACTGCGTAGGTGGAGCGCCAGTGATTGTGCCACCGGAAACCGTTGAAGCCTTTGTCTGCCAGATAGGTTGCACACCGTTCGCCACCTGCCAGCAACGGATAAACGAGGCTTGGACGTTGCATCTGCCGCCAGGGTCGCCAGGGATCGGGTGATAAAAATTGATAGTCCCCCTGCCGCTGGGCGATCAAGGCTTGTAACATGCCCCGATCATCCACATTCGCCGGACCGATTAGCCAACCAGTGATTACATGATCGGTGGTCACGCTCAGCAGCAATTGATCCCCCCAATACTTTTGTCCATGCGTTCCGCCATGGCCCCACGTTCCCCACCACAGCCAATGCCCGGATTGGTTTACCTGCGCGTTAGCACAACCGGGCAGCGGTAGACAATCCACGACCTCATATAGCGGTGCTGCGGCTGCCAGGGCCGCTGCCAGCGCCTGTTGGAGTTTGATAATCGCTGCCCACAAATGTCGCACCCGTTCATTGTAGCGACTGCGTTCCAGCATCTGTGGAAACCAGCACCGTCCAGCTCCTAGCATATATCGGACTACCCCCCGCTCCGATTGCCAGGGCACGCCGTAGCGCCATTGTCCCGCAATTGCCACCGTCAGCACCTCGCTGTCACTCATTTTCGGTTGCGGTCCATGGTGTCTTGCCATGTGTTCTGCCATTTCCGCTTTGTACCAATCATCAATCCACACATATAATGCTGTCATGAAGGTATCCAGGTCCATCGGTTGCTCCCTTTGGGTTAGAGCTTAGGATTGTAACCTGCTCTTGGATACCTTCCTCTTTCTTCTACGGACAAGCCTATTAACATCTTTCTGTAAATTAAAGTTGCCAATTCATCGCATAAACGCTAATCTCGGCTAAACTTCACTTCATGCGAAGGCAGGCTTGATGACCGATCAACCGAACATACTGGTGATTATGACCGATGACCATGCCCAGTGGGCAGCTGGATGTTATGGCAACCGCGAACTGCATACACCAACGATGGATTATCTGGCACAGACCGGGGTGCGCATGGCGAATGCCTTCACGCCGACACCGGTTTGTTCACCTGCCCGTGCCTCATTTTTCACCGGATTGTACCCGTCGCAGCACGGCATTCATGACTGGCTCTTCTATTTCCACCGCACGGAATCGGAGCGGCAGCGGGCTGAACTGAATGAACAACCCTGGTTGGGCGATCTCAAAACGCTGGCGCAGTTTCTGGCTGAAGCAGGCTACACGTGTGGTTTATCCGGTAAATGGCACTGTGGGCGCGACGATCACCCACAACCTGGCTTTGATTACTGGTACAGTCTGCGGGCCAATGAACCGCCGTTAGCGGGTGAATATTCGGATCACGGGCAATTCGTGCAGCATAGCGGTTATAATACCGAGACGATTACCGACAATGCCGTTGCCTTTTTGCGCCAGCGAAAGACCGATCACCCGTTTTTCTTATTCACGGGCTATATCGGCACCCATAGCCCCTGGCGCGATCACCCGGAACGATTGGTGGAACAATACCGCGAATGTACGTTTGCTGACATCCCAGCCGATACGGTTTATCCCTTTGGCCGCCTCGCCGGAGAATCGACCCAACGCTCACGCTACAATGCCCGCGAAGCGCTGGCGCAATATTATGCTTCGGTCTCCCACATTGACGAGGGAATTGGCCGTTTACTGGACGAACTGGAAGCACAAGGAGTCCGTGATGATACGCTGGTGGTCTATGTCGCCGATCATGGCCTGAACTGTGGGCATCATGGAGTATGGGGTAAAGGCAATGGCACGCGTCCGCTGAATATGCTGGAAGAATCGATTCGGATTCCAATGATCTTCAATCATCCCGGACAGTTGTTTGCGGGGCAAGTCCGCAGCGAATTTGTCGATCACTGTGACTTGTTCGAAACGCTGCTGGATTATGCGGGGGTACAGCCTGAACGCCAGCATTCGTACCCAAGCAACAGCTTCAAACCGCTCTTGACCGAAGGCCGCGCCCTGCCGGACTGGAAAGATACGCAAATCTGTGAATATGGCAATGTGCGTATGGCGCGTAACCGCACGCATAAGCTGGTGCGCCGTGCCCCTAATGGCCCGGATCACCTGTTTGACCTTCAGGCCGATCCGCGTGAAGTCGCCAATATCCTGGCAACGAATCCAGAATTGGCAGCGGATTTGCAGGCGCGTATTGACGGTTTTTTCAGCGAATATGAGCAGCCTGACAAAAGCGGTTTACAGGTTCGCACCCTGCCGCGCCACAATTATAATGAGGCGTGGCGCGATGAGCCGGTTTGATGTTCAACATGTGTGGAGGGTGTATGATGATTGATTGTCCGACATTTATGTTGTTCCAGCGTTGGATTTCGTTTTAGGTCGACTGCTGTTGAGATTGGAACGTGAGGGCATGGTGATAAACTGAACCGGCTATTCCCAACATCATCCAGAAAATAAAGGCAAACCGGTCCCAGAGGGTAATCGCATCAGCCAGACCATAAATGGCATGGGCTATAAGCCCGGCGGCGACCGCAATGCTGACTGTCCGTGTTTCATCATCCCCCATGCGCCAGGCCCGAAACAGCATCCCAAAAACAATCACATATTTGGCGAGAAAAACGATCAATCCCGGAAAGCCCATATCCGACAGAATCTGCAAGTACTCGTTATGAGCATGGGGCAAAAAGTTGACTGCCGATGATGTAACCGGATATTGTTCGCGGACGCGTCGATCACGAAACAGCGACAAGCCGACGCCGGTTAGTGGGTAATCGCGGGTGATAGCCAGCGCACTGTTCCAGATTTCCTGCCGGGCATTCACCGTTGCGCCTATTGGGGCAAGTGTCGGCGCTGCGGGTGTTGAAGCTTCGGTTGGTAGCGAAGGTTTTGCAGAATTCCCAACCACAATGATGATTTCCAGGGCGATCAAGCCAACGATTAGCAAGCCCCCGAAAATCCGCCACCGATTGGGCAGAAGTAATGAAATAAACACGAAGGCGAAAAAAACGCCAATAATGGTCGCGCGGCTCTGACCTAATAAGATGGCAGCCAGCAACATGAAACCGGCCAACGTCACGTCCCAGCGGATACCGCGAGTACGCCAGCGATAAATTGCCAGACCTGTCATGAACGGCAGCAACCACGCCATGGCTCCGGCAATTTCGTTTGCGTTGAAGCCGCCCCCGATCAGCGATCCTTCAATCACTGGCAGATTAGTTGTAATGGGCAATAGTGCCTGGTCTAAGAGGCCCCACTGGGATGCGCCCAACGCCATTACCCCGACGACTAACGACAGGATAATCATAACCTGAAGCGGTCCCCGCAGATTACCTTGCGCCCGTGTATGCTCAACGAGTGAATAATACAATGCAATACCCAGTAGAGGTCGTGCCAGCATCATCAGGCCCCGGGTATAGGGGGCGACCGCGACATTGATGACACCCAGCACCAGAAAGGCGACAAAAACAATATCAAGCGGTGTGCGCGTCAACCAGCGACCGTGAACGATAAAACGAGCGACCAGGATGGGGATAAGTAGCCAGAGTAACCACAACCAGTCCAGGCGAGCAGGGGTTGGATTCCAGAACGCGATTATCATGCCAGTCAGGATGAGTGGTTCAAGCCACAAGATACGACGCGCCAGGACAACGATTAGCTTCATTCAAATGCCTTATTAATCATCTGGTGCCGTGCCAACGGTGTACTGAAACAGGGTTACACCAGGTAATTGGTTGCTGATGCCAACACTTTGCTTTGCGGCTTGAGCGTTCCCCAGAGCCGACACTGACAACGTTGTGTTGCTATGATTGTAGCGTTTCGTCCCCTGAACAACCATTAATGAAGTGGCTGTAACGGTCAATGCAACAAAGCCCGCGCTTTTCCGTATAGTTTTACAGGAGAAACAAGTGGGGAAGATGGTTAATTATGAGATCTGCAAGATTGCAACATCGGAAATCAAAACTGGCATTAGTCTTCATTGTCATCGGGCTGGTCATATTGTTCAAAAATTTCGCGCCAGATATTATGCATTCGACTGAAACCAGCACGGTCATTGATCGTTTTGGTGATCGCGCCGGGGAATTGGGGGATGTAGTCGGCGATGCCGGCGAACGCCTGGGGGATGCCGCCAGTGAATTTGGCAGCGGTATCGGAGATGTGTTTAGCGACCTGGGTGATGAAATTGGCAAAGTGTTTGATGGCAATGAGTCGCGGTCTGTTTTTCGTTGGGATCGGCTGTGGCCGCTCTTGTTGATTGTCGTCGGTCTGAGCCTGATCTTACGCCGCCCGCGGGCTGAGCAAGGTAAAGTCAAGAATGATGAAGAATGGTAGATCGTCATGCGCTGTTGGCTTATTTGGGCTGCGCTTAAGGTTGGACCGACTTAACATCTATCTCATGTCACACAGAGAGGAAAAATCATGGGTGAGCAAGTTCTACAAGATGAAAAACTAAAAAATGACGGCTATCGGTCGCTATTCTGGCCGATAGTCCTGATCTGCATTGGCGTTATCTGGTTGCTGAGCAACCTGGGCATTATCGCCGGTGCCAATCTGCTGGCTCTGCTGCGGTTATGGCCGCTATTATTAATCGTCGTTGGCCTTGATCTATTGATCGGACGGCGCTCACCACTCGTTGGCGCATTGATTGGCCTGGGGGCAGTAGTCGTCATCGTGGGCGGGGTGCTGGTGGGACCGTCGTTGGGGCTGGTCAATGACATGGAATTCCAGGTTTCAACGTATGAAGTCCCTCGTGAAGCCGCTGCCAGTGCTCAGATAGACCTCGACCTGTCAATCGCGGAAACGACCATTTATTCGCTAACCGACTCATCGAATCTGTTCGAGGTAGAAGCTGGACATGTCGGGGATCTCGACTTCACAGTCAGTGGCACCACCACCAAATTGGTCTCATTAGGCCAGGTTAATCAGGATTTTGGAATTTTCCAGGGGCTGGACTTTCTGGGATTAGCGTTTGAGTCCAATGAAAATCTCTACTGGAATGTCGGTCTTGCCAACAATATCCCGCTAGAATTGAACATTAATGGTGGCGTGGGTAACAATGATCTCAATCTCAGTCAGACACAATTGACTGGATTAAACCTGCACGGCGGCCTGGGCGCGATGACCTTACGCTTGCCTGCTCCAACACAGGCCTATTCAGTCGAATTAGACGGCGGTGCGGGTGAGATGACCATCCACATTCCGGAAAATGCGGCGCTCGATTTGAACCTTGATGGGGGTATCGGCGGCGTCTTAATTGATGTCCCTGAGTCCGCAGCGGTTCGTCTGGCGGTTAATGGCGGCATCGGTGGTACCGCAGTGCAACTGGCAAGCCTGGAACGCACCAGCGGTGAAGGTGAGGATTTTATCGACGATTCGGGCATCTGGCAGACTCCAAACTATAATGAAGCTGCTCGCCAGATCAACATCGAGTTTAATGGCGGCGTTGGTGGGTTGACAATCCGCTAACGGTTAAACGGCGTACATTAAGGGGGCAGCATGTCAGTCCGATTTGCATTCACTCTGCTGATGGTAGCAATGGCTGTAGGTTGTAGTCTGTCCAGCACTGCACCGACGACGATCGATCCACAAACCTCTGACATCAAAACCGAGACATTCACCGTCCCGTTGGATAATGCTATCGCCGCAACAATCGACATTAATGCGCCCTTTGAAAAGGTGTTCGTTAGTGCGGCAACCGACTCAGCAAACTTGCTGGATGCCGAAGTCGAGTATATGGGTGAGATGACTTTTACCCATGAAAATGGTGAGGTTACGTTGCGAGAATCGGGCACGATCAATCTTACCAGCCCGGATAAGCCATTGCGCTGGAACGTTTTGTTGCATCCGTCACCGGCGCTCATTCTCAATCTGGCAACCCGTTCCGGCGAATTGACCCTGGATGCCAGTAGCCTGAATCTGGCGGCGCTTGATCTGAATGCCTCATCTGGCACGATTGATGCGGATGTGCCCGCAACCAATGAGGCGCTTAAAGTCGGTGCAGATGTTGCATCTGGTCAGATTACGGTAAATCTGGCTGACAACGCGTTGGTGGATTTTACGCGCGTGGCGGTGTCATCCGGCGCTTTCATCCTCAATGTGGGCGCAGAGGCGAACGTCACGCTGGCGGATATGAGTGTTTCGTCGGGTAATATCAAAGTGGATTTGCCACCGGATGCGGCGGTGCGCCTCGAAGTTCAGGATGTCGCTTCAGGTATGGTCAATATTGCCTATCCGGTTGTGCGGATTACCGGCACCGCCAGCGATGAAGGAATCTGGGAAACGCAGGGGTTTGCAATGGCGGAAAATCAGGTGTCAATTGTTGTGACCAGCGTTTCATCTGGCACATTTGAACTGGAATAAGCCGCAAAATGCAACAAATCTTTCCGAAGCAGCGTAGTATAGGATGGGAAGCGCAATTGTAGATGAGCACAAGCTACCCAGTGGGTGACATAAATGTCCCTCAACTATCAGCATATACAATAAATAACGCCAAATATCGGCAAGGAGTCAACCAATGTCTGAAGAACGGCAAGAACAAGAAAAGCAGTACGAAACGGAATGGTCATTCTCGTTTGGCAATCTAGGTGAGAGTATCAGCAGTGCGCTATCCTCGCTGGGCGTGGGCGAAGACGCAGAAATTAAGACCACGCACTTTGAAGAATTGCTGGAAAATGCCGAATCTGCTCACGTCACGCTGGAACCAACCATTGGCAAGGCGTCTGTCACCGCCCTGGTGGACTCAGATAAATTGCTTGAGGCCGATTTGACCTATGTCGGTGAAGTAAAATTCGTCGTTGAAGATGATGATACGCATAAAAAGGTCCGGTTGGGACAGCACCTGCGCAACAATGCATTTCGGCCTCTAAAAGATATGCTCGGCTCAATCAGTCGGCGCGAAGAACTACGCTGGGATATGCGCCTGACGCCCAACATTCCATTGGACTTGCAAATCAACAGCGGCGTGACCGCCAACGATTTCGACCTCAGTGCACTGCAACTAACCAAACTGCGTGTTAATGGCGGCACCGGTAAGACCGACCTCAGCCTGCCGACAATGGGTGGTCAGTACGATGTGGACATCAACAGCGGCACGGGTGAACTCAACGTTGATATTCCCGCCGGTGCACATATCAAATTTGATGCCAAAAATGGCACCGGTTCAACCAATATCGTTATTGGCTCTGGCGCGACCGTAGACGCCCATCTGGCAGGCGGCATCGGCCAATGTACGGTGACGGTCCCAGCGGATGCCGGTGTGCGCGTAAAGGCGACCACTGGGCTGGGGAAAATTAACATGCCACAGAACTTCGTCAGCATTAAAGTTGAGGAGTTTGTTGCGACGGTCGGCACGTGGGAGACTCCCAATTACGCCAACGCTGAGAACAAAATCGATATTCAATATGAAGGTGGTGTCGGTAGTTTCAACATCCGCCTCGGCTAAAAATCACATGTTCATGACAAAGAGCGCATTGCGGTGCGCTCTTTTGATTCTGATTTGTACCCATCTTGATACCAGAAAACCGGTATCTATTCACCTATCCATGATTTTTGATCAGATTGTTAGGGTGCGACACTGGTGACGCCCGCTCGAATAACCGGGCGAGGCAAGCCATCGCCCCTACGTTTTATGACAACGTGAATAGATACGAAAACCGTTTATAAATTTAGTAAAAATTCAGGAAAAATTGATGTGTCTTCGTTGTTTATCGCCAAATCAACACTTACACTATAAGAGTGATAATAACGGTATGAAGGCGAAAACAATGTCATCATTTCTCCAACGCAGATTACGTGAAGATCAGGCCAACGCCCGTCAGCAACCGGTTGAGCCGGTGGTGCCATTGGAAGACTTTATCGACGATGAACCGGAAGACCAGTTACCTGAAACGCCCCCGGCTCGGACCGACCTGCCGCCAGCAGTAGCGCGGGCAGGTTACAGTGAGCCAGAGAAACTTGATACGGGTTACGTTGTGCCCGGTAAACGAGTGACGTCTGACAAGGTTGCCAAACTGCGCAAGCAACTGCGCACCAAATTATTGGCGTTTGAAAGCGAGGCCGATGAGTGGTCGCGCCATGATCCTGAAAAACAACAGATACTCGTGAACCGCCTGGAAACTGTTGTTCAAAAAATGAATGTACCCCTTTCCGATGAAGAATTTACCGAATTAGCCGAGGGCTTGTTTGATGACCTGCTGGGCTTCGGCGCAATCCAACCACTGGTTGATGATGTCAACTTTTCTGAAATCATGGTGAATGGCCCCCAGGTGATTTTTGCTGAACGCCAGGGCAAGTTAGGCGAAACTGAACTGATCTTTGATGACGAAGAACACGTCCGCTTTACCGCCAAACGAATTGTACGCCCATTAGGTCGTGATTTGTCGCGGGCCAATCCGATGGTTGATGCCCGCCTGCCCGATGGGTCGCGGGTACATGTCGTCTCCGATCCATCGGCGCTGAACGGTACGACGATCACCATCCGTAAATTCCCGGAAGAGCGGATAACGGTTGACCATCTTGTCAACTGGAAGTCCATCACGCGGGAAATGGCCCAGTTCTTCGAGGCGTGTGTCGTTGCGCGTTTGAACATCGTCGTGTCGGGCGGTACTGGCTCGGGTAAAACAACCTTGCTGAATGTACTGAGTTCGTTCATTCCTGAAGATGAACGCATTATCACAATTGAAGACTCAGCAGAACTGCAACTGGCCCAACGCCATGTGGTCCGGCTGGAAACCGCGCCACCCATCCCTGGCACTAAGACCGACGGACGTCTGGAAATTCGTGATCTGGTGAAGGGGTCGCTGCGTATGCGCCCGGACCGATTGGTGATTGGTGAGTGTCGGTCAGGTGAAGCGCTGGACATGCTCCAGGCAATGAACACCGGCCACGACGGATCGCTGACGACTGTTCATAGTAATAGCCCGCGCGATGCCGTCGCCCGTTTGGAAACACTGGTCATGATGGCGGGAATGGACCTACCCCTGCTGACGATTCGCCAGCAAATCGCCGGGGCAGTGGACCTCATCGTGCAGCAGGCCCGCCTGAAAGATGGTAGCCGCAAAGTGGTGCAAGTATCTGAGTTGCAAGGCATGGAAGGCGAGAGTATCACGCTGCAGGACCTGTTTGTTTATCGCACACCGGGCCAGCGGGAAATGGGCTATTCTCATGAAGGTGGTGGACGGGTCGAGGCAACTGGTTTCCGTCCCAATTTTGTCGAGCAGTTTAAGCAATATGGCTTCAACCTGTCGGCCCGCATTTTCCAGCCACCAAAGGATTAGCCGCTCACTAATCGAGTCGCCCTTGCTGGACGACCGGTACACACTTTCATAGCTAAAAAAGCCGTCTGCTCATCACAGGCGGCTTTTGGTTTGAATGTTGAGACTCAGACTTGCGGCGTTGGCTTGCGACGGCGATTGCGGCGCTGCTTACCGGTGGCCCCATTCTGTGAATGCGACCTATTCTTGCCGTTGCGCGAGTGACCGTTACCGTTGCGTGAATGTCCGTTGCTGTTTCCCGGACGGGACTGTGGTCGCCGTTTCTTCGCAGGCCGCCGTGTGCTGTTCAGATCGGTCGGCTCAGGGATGCCATCAGTGGACGGATAAGGGTGATCTTCTATAATGGGAATATGCATCCCGATCAAGCGTTCAATATCCACCAGGTAGGGACGCTCATCAACACTGCAAAACGACAGTGCCATGCCGCTAGCCCCGGCGCGCCCGGTCCGCCCGATACGATGGACATAGCTCTCGGTCTCGTTAGGCAGATCAAAATTGACCACGTGCGAAATGTCGTCAACATCAATCCCACGGGCCGCGATGTCGGTTGCGACCAATACCTGGACTTTGCCCCGCTTGAAATTCGCCAGCGCCTGCTCACGCGCCCGTTGTGATTTGTTACCATGAATGGCTTCGGAACTTACCCGCGCTTTCGCTAACTGTTGGCTGAGCCGGTTGGCCGCGTGCTTGGTGCGGGTGAACACCAGCGTCCGGTGCATATTGTGGTTATTGAGCAGGTGTTGTAACAACCGCCGTTTATCACGTTTTTCGACGAAAAACACGGTCTGGTCAATAGCCTCCACCGTCGTTGATTCGGGCGTTGCTTCGACCTGAACCGGGTCCTTGAGGATACTGTTGGCAAGCTGTTGAATGTCCGGCGGCATCGTTGCTGAGAATAACAGAGTTTGTCGTTCGGTCGGCAGTTGGTCAATAATGCGACGTATGTCCGGGAGGAAACCCATATCGAGCATGCGGTCGGCTTCATCGAGTACCAGCACTTCCAGCCGGTCCAAACGGATTAAGCCCTGATTCATCAGGTCCAACAGGCGTCCCGGCGTTGCCACCACGACATCAACGCCCCGCCGCAATTGATCGGTCTGGGGGCGCTGGCTGACACCACCGAAAATGGTCGTGTAATAGAATTTGGTGTGCCGCCCATAGGCACGAAAACTGTCACCGATCTGGGATGCCAGCTCTCGCGTTGGGGCCAGTACCAGGGCCTGGATATGGCGTTTGGCTTTGGGGTGCCGGTTGGCCGCATTATCGTGTAAGCGTTGTAAGATGGGCATGGCGAAGGCCAGCGTTTTACCGGTGCCGGTCTGGGCCAGGCCGATCAAATCGCGGCCTTCTAGTACCGATGGAATCGCCTGCACCTGAATCGGTGTTGGCTCGGAATAGCCCTGGTCGCGCACGGCGCGCAACAAGGGGTCAATCAAATGTAAATCGTCAAAGCGCATAGAGTGAAGTTCTACCTCATAGTTGGTCCTACGCTGCACCGTTTGATGGCGAACGCCCACTCTAGCGATAGGATTGTGTACTTATCGGGGAAGTGGTTTGGACATAAACAGGAACCTTCACGATAGCAGATTTCACACCGCACGTCAATTGTGCATTTTTGAACAGGGTGCGAATTGCCGTCCAGTTACGACCAAAGGAATCAGGCGACACGATTCAGAAGATCCAGCACATGCTCGTTAAACTCGGTGGGCTGTTCCATGTTGGGCAGATGGGCCGTGCCGGTCATGACGACTTTTCGCGCTCTGGCGATTTTATTTGCGAGGATGTCCGCCTTTTCGATCATCTCGGGCTGGTCATGATCGCCGACGATGACCAGCGTTGGTACCTTGATTTCGCCCAGACGAGAAATTGCAGGCGGGTCAAGTTCCTGCTCATCACCAAGTTCAGCAAAATCGTTGCGCAGCGCAATCAAATTCATGGCATAGACTTTCTCACGCACGGTTGCTGCCACCGCATCGGGTTGACGATTGGGACCGACCACCCACTGTTTTACTTCATAATCGTTGGCGGGCGCGAAATCCCCGGCTTCATAGGCCGCGAGAATGGCACTCCAATTGGCAGGTTTTGGGCTAGGTGTGCCTTCATGCCCCGGTAAAGCCGACCCCACCAGCGTCAACGATTGCACCATTTGGGGATATTCCAGCGTGAAATCCAGTGTAATTGCGCCGCCCATCGAACAGCCCAGCATATGTGCTTTGTCGATCTTGAGATGTTGGAGCAGATGATACAAGTTTTCATGATGGTAAAATTCACCCGCAACTGGGTCGCTTTGGCCGTAACCGCGTGCATCATAGCGAATGACTTGATAGTGTTCACTGAACGCCGCCATCTGGTCATCCCACATCCGCGAATCAGCGATGCCCGCGTGGGTCAGCACCAAAGGGTAGCCTTTCCCAACGACTTCATAATAAATTTTCGCCCCCTTGATCTCAACGTAGTCCGTCAACATAATCAGACAAGTCCTTTCAATTTTTAATCACTTAAGCCGGATAGTATCCTAAGTCATTAGTCGTTAGCCCCCGGTCAATAGCCGGGACCATAAGAGTTGTGAGTTCCGTTCGATGGGCAAAGTTTTCTGTTTTTTGACTATGGACTATTGACTACAGACTCTCGACGACTTGCATAGCTTGTAGCCTGGACCGCATCCACGCAATTTGTAAAAATCTGATGATAAAATGCTAATCGCTATCTGGCTAACCGGCTTCAAAGTGTCGGTGTTGAGTACAACGTCTCACCGTTGACCACGATTTCAACATCGACGCGATAGTGCTCGAATGCTGCTGGATTGGGAGTCATGCCCAGGCCGGGCCGCGCCGGGACGTGTAGCAAACCGTCGCTATCGGGCATGAGATGCTCCTGTGTCAAATCCCAGGCCAATGACTTGAGTTCGACCGGATACTCACAAATGGTGTGCGTTTCCAGCCCGGCACCGGCTTGCAATGATGCGCTCAGTGCCAGATGCGAGGTGAAGGTGTGATTGACATAGGTCACGCCCTGAGCGGCTGCATAATCGGCGACCTGTTTGGCGACACTGATGCCGCCGATGCGTCCGGCGTCAATCTGCACATAGCCAATCCCGGCGTAGTCGATCATGTGCCGCGCCATGTCGAAGTTATGCGCACCTTCACCCCCGGCCAGTCTGACGGTTCCGGCGGACTGGGCCAGTTGGTGATATTCGGCCAACGCACCGTTGCGAAACGGTTCTTCCAACCAGGTGGCGTTGCATTCCTGCAAAACCAGGATGCGTGCCTGCGCCGCTGCCAGATCATGATCCCAAACCGTTCCAGCATCCACCAGCAAAATCCCATCCGGTCCCAGGCCTTCGCGGGCTGCCCGAATCTGGGCTTCATCGTCGCCAACTGTGCCGCGCCCGATGGGTCCCCAGCCGAACTTGATGGCGCGAAAGCCACGTTTCGTTAATTCATGTGCCTTATTTAATGTTTCCTGCGGATCATCAGCGAACAGCAGCGAGGCATAGGGCGTTTTGGGATAAGCCCGATCATAACCCAGCAGGTGGTAAACCGGGGCATCAAGTTTTTTGCCGAGTAAATCCCACAGCGCTATGTCAATGCCGGATAGGGTATGATCGGTTTGCAGCATGTCCATGCTATTGTCACGCACCAGAGTGCCAATCCGGGCAATATCGCGCACGTCGTTCAATTCTTGCCCAATAACCGAGGCGTGCACCGGCTTGCACGCACTGTGTGACATGGGCGCAACCAGACTGGCAATCGACACCAGCGGCGCAGCTTCACACTCGCCCCACCCGACATAACCACCGGCCTGCACCCGCACGAGAAGCGCATCCTGGCTGCCATCGCCAATATCCAGAATCTCCGGCATCTTGAGGTAAAAGAAATCCACTGCTTCAATTTTCATGTTCGAGTCGCCCCTGTAGTCCGCACGCCTGTTATTATAGAATATATTGCGGTCGTAAGCTGGAGTATATTGATGACCAATCTAGATGCCATCGTCGTCGGATCAGGACCTAACGGCTTAGCAGCTGCGATTGAACTGGCGCGGGCCGGGTGGTCCGTGCGCGTGTATGAAGCTAAAGAAACCGTCGGTGGGGGAATGCGCTCCGCCGAGTTAACACTGCCGGGATTCACCCATGACATTTGCTCGGCGATTCATCCGCTGGGGATGGGGTCGCCGTTTTTCAGTCAACTGCCCCTGCACGAACATGGCCTGGAATGGATTCAACCCGATCTGCCGCTGGCGCACCCACTGGACGATGGTCGGGCGGTGACTCTGCAACGCTCGCTGGATGCGACAGTTGCCGATCTGGGGCGTGATGGCCGGGCTTACCAGTTACTCATCCAGCCGATTGTTGAGCACTGGTCGGCATTGGCCGGTGATATTCTCGGTCCGTTCGGGATTCCGCAGCATCCATTTGTGCTGGCGCGTTTTGGACTCACAGCTATCGCTCCGGCAAAGACCCTGGCCCGGCTGGCCTTTCGGACTGAAGCAGCCCGTGCCTTGTTCGCCGGCAACGCGGCCCATGCGCTTATGCCGCTTGAGCATCCGCTATCAGCGTCGTTTGGGCTGGTGTTCGAATCATTGGCCCACAGCGTCGGCTGGCCCCTGCCACGTGGCGGGTCCCAGAGCGTTGCCGATGCGCTGGCGGCTTATTTCAAGTCGCTGGGTGGTGAGATCATGACTGAACATCCGGTCGAGAATGTTGATGCCCTGCCAGCCGCTCGTGCCGTTTTGTTCGACGTTACGCCGCGTCAACTGCTGCAAATCGCGGGCCACCGTTTTCCCACCAATTATGTCCGGGCGCTGGAACGCTATCGCTATGGAATGGGCGTGTTCAAAGTCGATTATGCGCTGTCCGGCCCCATCCCCTGGACCGCACCACAAGCACGACGCGCAGGAACGGTACATGTCGGCGGCACATTGGATGAAATCGCCGTTTCGGAGAGTGCGGCCTGGTATGGAAAAACCAGTGACCGACCCTTTGTACTGGTTGCGCAGCAAAGCCTGTTTGATGATACGCGGGCACCGGCTGGTCAGCATACCGGCTGGGCCTACTGTCATGTGCCGCATGGCTCGACGGTTGATATGACGGCCATCATTGATGCGCAGATTGAACGTTTCGCTCCCGGCTTCCGCGATCTCATTCTGGCGCGGCATACGATGAACGCAGCCGATTTTGAGGCCTATAATCCCAACTATATCGGGGGCGACATCGGGGGTGGGGTGCAGGATATTTTCCAGTTGTTCACGCGACCGACTATACGAGCCGTGCCCTATTCGACGCCCGCGCAGGGTATTTACCTGTGTTCATCGTCAACACCGCCGGGGGGTGGGGTGCATGGCATGTGCGGCTATCATGCGGCCCAGGCCGTCCTGCGGGCACATTAACGCCGCTGGTCGCCATTCCCACGATCATGATTGCCGTCGGCATCCCGTCCCGGTGGCGGGCGCTGTTCATCACGGTCTGCTTCTTGCGCTTGATCGCGCTGCGGCGGACGTGTTGGCACCGCTGTTGGTGGCCGCACCGCACTGGTTGCCTCGGTCGCGGTTGCTGCCGAACGAACTGGTTGGCGCGGCAGGAATAGAATCGTTCCCACGACAATGCGCCCGGCATCGGTCAAACAATTGGCTGCGATGATGGTGTCCAATGTCCCCCCGGTGTTGACCGTCAATTCTGATAATGTATCACCGGCCTGTACGGTGTAGGCCGTCCATCCCGCTGGTGGTTCATCACAACTATTAGCGGCATTCGCCTCATCAGTGGTTGGGAGCGTTGGTGTTACCGTATTCCGCTGGCGAGTTGCGGTCGCATCCCGCACTGGCGTCGTTGTCGGCGACAGGTCTGAAGATGGTGATGGGATAGGCGGTACCTGTAGCACGCGAATCTCACGCGCGATCAATTCACCCTGCTCAGTCGATACGATATGCACTTCAACCCGACTTCCCGGCAGAATTGTGGCGGTATCAGCTTGTATCGCCAAACCATCAATGAGCAAGCGATCAGGAAAAACCATCTCGACCGTTCCGGTTAAGGTCACCTCGGCGACGCGCCGCAAACTGACGATTTGCCGAGCCTCGTCAAGGCGACGTTCTGCGAATTGGGCTTGCAAAGTGGTGGCATCGCCCGTTATCTGTAACCGCAGTGTTTCTGTGAACAACTTGACATTGTACAGCGCATCACCGGGCAAGCTGGACTCAGCAGCCAGCCCCACACCACCGACTAAAAATGCGAATACCAGCACCAGACTCGCGGCTAATCGGACCAACTGCATCAGTGGAAAGGGACGAATGGGTGTTGCCAAAGCCTGTTCAAAGCGGAAGCGCTGGCGGTCGGCGGCCTGTTGCGCTTCGGTCAGGCTCACCTGATTCTGGCGAACCACCTGTCCCGCCTCCAACAAGGGTCGTAATTCAAGCGCGTAGTCGGTATGGCGATTCAAACAATCCGCCAGTGTACTTCCCGCATTCAGGCGATTGATGCTGTCGTCCAGGGCCTCAACCAGGCCGGTCTCAATCATTGATCGCGGCCTCCTCCAGCAAGACCCGCCGCAGGGCATTAAGCGCCCGCAATTGCAATTGTTTCACCGCGTTGACCTGTTTATCCATGATGTCAGCGGTTTCCTGTAAACTCAACATCTGTCCAAAGCGTAAGATGAGCACTTCCTGCTGGTCAGTAGTGAGTTGCCGCAATGCTTGCCGCGTTGTTTCGATATTCATGGACCGCATAAACTGCGCTTCGGGTTGGTCATCAGTCGCAATCGGCAGCCATTCGTCCAGCATGGTTTCAGTGAATTGCGTCTGATAATGGTCATAAAGCACATTACGTGCCACCCGGAACAACCAGCCGCGCAGGCTGTGGCGTGGGCCTTTGCGCTGGCGGAACGCACTCACCAGCTTGAGAAAGACATCGGCTGCCAAGTCTTCTGCTGTTGCCGGTTCATCGGCCCGCATCCGCATAAATTGATAAATCGGCAGATAGTAGCTGGCATAAATCTCGCGCAGCGCATCGGCATCCCCGCGACGGGCGCGGCTTAAGAGGTCGTCTTCATCAGCAATGTCCGGCAGAACAAGAATGATCATCGGCGGGCAAATCAGCTATCCGAGTGTTTTCATCATAACGCCACATCGAGAATTCATGTGTAGAGGCACGGCTGCCGTGCCCCTACCTGCTTATTATGATTGACGCATTAGCCGCGGGCGTTGTCCGTATTGCGGTCTGTGGGCCGATCATTTGGACGGTCGTTGGGCCGGTTCGCTGGGCGATCACTCGGACGATCACTGGGCCGATCCGCTGGACGATCAACTTTATCGGTTGGCTGCCCATTGATGAGGCGGCGGCATTGTTCCGGGGTGAGACCGGCTGCCCGGCACCGTTCGGCCAGGTTGGGATGATCGCTGGCATTGATAATGCGGCGGCATTCCGCCGGTGTGAGGCCCGCCGCCCGGCAACGTTCCGGTAAATTGTTTTCGTCACCACCGAAGAGGTGATTCCAGATGCGGCGGCATTCCTCAGCCGTGAACCCGGCATTCAAACAACGTTCCGCAAAGGTATGGTCATTGTCGCCATGCAGCGCGTTCCAGATGCGGCGGCATTGTTCGGTTGTATAACCGGCGGCGCGGCAACGCTCGGCAAAGTTATGCTCGTCATCGTTATCACCATACAATGCATTCCAAATGCGACGACATTGTTCCTCAGTAAAACCTGCATTCAGACAGCGTGCGGCAAACGTGTGGTCATCGGGTTCGTCGTGCAACGCATTCCAGATGCGGCGACATTCTTCCTGCGTGAACCCGGCATTGCGGCAGCGTTGCCAGAACGGATGCGCCGGTGGGTCGAGTTCGCGGGGGACGAATAAGCGTTGACCGGCGACGATATGGCGTGGGTTATCCAGACAATTGGCGCGCTGGAGTTCATCAATGCTACTGCCACTGCGGGCGGCAATATCTGAGAGGTTGTCGCCGGCCTGAACGCTATAGACGATCCAGCCCGAAGGTTGGGTGCAAGCCTGCGTGGAATCACCCTCGGCAGCAACGGGCAGCACGAGCAACAGTGCCATCAGCCCCAATATGGCGAACAATATGAAACGGTAAGTACGCATCGCGATCCACTCCTCTATGGTCGTTGACAGTTACTGCTACCGTCTGCGGTTGATCGCTAAAAGTTATGGGGTAACGTGCTTCTTGACAAAATCTAGACAGAAACTCGTAAGATTTGTGCCTTACTCTGGTTCTGTCGGGGATGAAGCGGGCGGTGACTGGTTAATCGCGGTTGATTGTTTGGGCGATTTTTTATCAACAGATCCATCTTTTGCGTTCGCAAGTGCCCCCGTGCCTGGCAGTTTACCGGTTTTGGCTTTGGCGCGTTTGAGCGTTTGCGTGTGGCGAAAATTTTCCAGGGCTTCACGGGCGGGTTCATTGTTAATGCGTTTCAAAGCGGCATGGGCAGTGCGCACCACGATTTCATTTTCGTCTTGCAAGCGCTCGGCCAGGCGTTCCACAGCCCATTCAGCCCGCAATTGTCCCAACACGGCCACACCATTACGCCGAATCTGCCATTTTTCACTTTTGAGGGTCGCCAGCAACGCAACGACCGCCGGGGCACTTTCTAATTCGATGAGAGCTTCAGCCGCCGTCAGCCGGACTTTAGCCGGGAGCTGAGTGTTATGGAACAGCAAGATAAGGGCCTCGACCGCCGTTTTATCTTTGAGTTTGCCCAGGTCAAAAGCCGCTTTGACCACCACGACCGGGTCGTCGCTTTGCAGGCGGTCAACCAGGGTGCGCGTTTCGTCTCCCATGTGCGGGATGTGATCGGCAGGCCGCTCAGCCAGCAGGCCATCAATCACTTCTTTGAAGTATGCCTGCAGCGTGTCATCGGTTTCGCTTTCCATCGTCCGGCGTAGCGCGGGGAGGGCCTCAACGGCACCCAATACGCGTAATGCGGTGGCCGCCCGTTTGCGGATTTCGGCAGCAGGATTTTGCAGCGCGTTGATGAGTCCTTTAGAATTGCCTTGCGCCTGAAGTTGCCAGATGTTGGGTCGTAGGTCGGTCACAGTTGATTCAATCTGATTTGCCGATATATATATTGTAACGGCGAATTACAGGTAAGTAGCAATGTTATTTTTAAGCATAACACAGTTTGAAAGTGGATAAAACGTTATGAGTTGGGAAATCAGACGGGTAATTCTCGTCCTCATCGGCATCTGGGTATTCGACGCGCTGACATTGGCAGTCATCGCGGTTCCCTTGCTCAATCCACCGAGTGAGGACATCCTTGAATTGTTTCTACTGATGGGTGTCACCGGCAGCGTGAGCGTTGTTGTTGCCTTTCTGGTCTATCAACTGGGCCTCATCAGTTCGTTCCGTAGCTTGCGCAATGGCCTCATTTTTATGGCGATCCTCACCATTGGCGTTGTGTTCTTCAATGTGTGGATTCTGGCGCAGGAAATGTTCTTCGAGCCACACGATTTGAATCTGGTCTCCATCCTTTTGATTTTCGCTGCCTGGACCGCGCTGGGGTGCGCCTATTTTATCGCCCATGCATTTACGCGCCGCATCTCGGCAGTGGCGACCGGTGCTGGCAAACTGGCAGGCGGGAGGTTAGAAACACGGGTGCCAGTGCAGGGAAATGATGAACTGGCCGAACTCGCTCAGGCGTTCAATATGATGGCGCGTGATCTGGAAGCGGCGGCAGCGCAACGGGCCATGCTGGAACAAAGTCGCCGCGATTTGATCGCGTGGGCCAGCCACGATCTGCGCACTCCGTTGGCATCCATGCAACTCGTTATCGACGCACTGGTGGATGGTGTCGCTGAGGATGAGGCCACCCGCCAGCGCTATCTCAATACCGCCCAGCGCGAGATCGCGAATTTGAAAGAGTTGATTAACGATTTGTTTGAGTTGTCCCAGTTGGAAAGCGGTCATATTGACTTGCGGTTGCAGGAGACCTCACTCAGCGATCTATTATCGGACACGCTCAGTGCGTTACGGGCGATGGCCGAACGGCGCGGTATCCGACTGGATGGACATGTTAGCAGCAATATTGACCCGGTGCAGATTGACCCGGAGAAAATCCAGCGGGTCCTCTATAATTTGTTGACTAATGCTATCCGCCATACGCCCGCCGGTGGCGAGGTGCTGTTGAGTGCAGCCGTTGTGGGGAATGTCGTGCGGGTATCGGTCAAAGATAGTGGGGAAGGCATCGCCACGCAGGATCTGCCACACATCTTCGAGCGCTTTTACCGGGGCGAACCCGCCCGTACCCGTGACCAGGACGGTCAGCGCGGCGCTGGTCTGGGATTAGCCATCGCGCGCGGTCTCATCGAAGCGCATCAAGGAACCATCGAGGTCGATAGCGAACTGGGCAATGGGGCGCAGTTTTCATTCACCTTGCCGCGTTCTCAGTTAGCATAGATCACTCACAATCACCGACAGTCAAACCATAAATTAACTTTCGATAAACTCAATGCAATCATCATGCCTTGTATTACAATTTATATTTCAATCTCCCCCCAATAAATGAGGTTTATCGAATTTCGGTTCCCCTTACACTGAATTTATCGAAGGGCAGTTGAACAGGGGGTTCCAACACCAACTGCCACAAGTCGGTTTTCAGGCCTACATCACACCTGAAAATTCACCACTGGCTGCTGACTCTAGTTGTAGTCGAGGGTCAAAACAGGCTCTTTAGTATTACAGTTTAGATTGCAGACAGCCCTATCACACCACATCTATATCCAGGGGAAGGATGAAATACCATGCGTATCGTTGATGAGAAGAATCTTGCGTTTGCCGATCAACCGAAACCGTTGGAAGTTAAGGAGGTGGCTGAGAATTTTAAGCCGCGTGAGCCGCGCAAACGGTTAACGCAGGCAGAAATGGATCTCAGTCTGCTGATTCCAGCACTGGACCAGCCCGAAGTAGAACTGGCAAAAGACGGGGCTTGCCGCCAGGAACAGGGTTACGAATTGCAGGTCAAGGTTCGTAATTTCCAGGTCGGTGCTCACGTATACCCGTTGGGGACGACCGCGATTGGTCTCGAAACATTGGGCAACAAGTCAGACAATTTCGACCAGGCACTTGAATCGACTGGCTATGTGCCGGATCATCTGGCACTGCATCCTGTACCGGACGAACTGCCCGAATCGTTGCGGGTGCGGCCCTTCATCCAGGCGAAAATGGCTCAGCAGTTGGCGCAATATGGCGATCAGGCGACAACGGTATTCAATCCTGAGGATCGGATGGTATTCAATGACACATCGTATCCGTGGGGAGCTTGTGGTCGCATCGATACACCGCTTGGGTTTGCCAGTGGTGTGATGGTTGGACCGCGCCATGTGCTGACATGTAGCCACGTTATCCAGTGGAACAGCAACAACACCACCGGCTGGATTAGATTCCGACCTGGCTTTTTCAATGGTAGTGCCCCGTTTGGGGATGCCTGGGGCACGTTGACTTACTACAAGTACAAGGTCACTGGTCCGACGATCAACTGGATTGAAGGCATGTATGACTATGTGGTCGTCGTGCTCAATCGAAATATCGGCAACTGGACTGGCTGGATGGGATCACGCGGTTACACTGATAGCTGGGATGGTGGCAACTACTGGGCGCACATCGGCTATCCCGGTGATCTGACCGGTGGCAACCGGCCCACATTCGAGAACAATATTTCACTTGATGGGGTCTGGTGGCAGTTCGACTCGCATGAATCGATGGCCCATCGTGGTGATGTCTGGCCGGGTCAATCCGGCGGGCCATTCTTTGGCTGGTGGAGTGGCGATGTTGGCCCACGCGTCGTCGCGGTTCAGAGTTCACACAATTCCAGTCAGAACAACGCCAGCGGTGGTCAGGACATGGTTGATCTGGTCATCCGCGCCCGCAACGAGCATCCATAAACAGTAAGAAAAACTGGGGCCAGGTATTCCCTGGTCCCTCACCTCCACGTTAACGTGATACCAGCGACCAGACGCGATTGAGCAGATAACGATGACGCATGTTCCAGCTAAATAACAACATCGTCAGCAGCAGCAGTGACGTGATGAGGGCAATAATCCCCGGTGTTGGTGGCACGAATTCAAACATGCCCGGTAAGAGATAAAAGCCCAGAATCACCAATACGATAAAGAAAAGCCCAATCACGGTGACTGTCCGTTGTTCAATAAAGGAGCGTGGTTCCAGAATGTCGATGCCAAAGGTATTCCAGAAAATGAGAATACCGAAGAAGGTGGCGAAGATCGACAAGGCGCTGCGGGCCGCTTCGGTATTGAGTCCTGATGCGAAGTAGACCACTGCATACAGCAAGGCCATCATGGCCGAGCCAATAAACGCCCCGGTCAGCACATAATCCAGCACATCATGGCGGAAACGGGCCATGTATGCCGGGCGCATAATTTTGAAGGCCACCAGCGTCGCCACGACGTTGACCGTGCCAAACGTAATCCAGTTGATCTGAATAGGGGTAATCGCAAACGGCAGGTTCATGAAGCCGATGTAGAGGAATAGCATGATATTGTAGAACGTCTTGGTGAGGAACATCTTCACCGTGCCAAAAATCGTCTGGGTAATTTCGCGGCCTTCGGCAAAGGCCAACGGCAGGGTCGAAAGCGCGTTGTTGAGAAGGATAATATCGCCAATCTCTTTGGTGATGCGGGCGCCATCGTTCATGACAATCGCCAGATCCGCTTCTTTTAACGCGGGGACATCATTCACCCCATCACCGACCATTGCTACATGTTCATCGGCTTCACGCAGCGAATTGATGATGCGTTTTTTGGTTTCTGGTTCAATGCGGGCAAAGATGTTGCCTTGCACCGCCGCCACTGCGAATTCCTTTTCGCTCATTGCCTCCAATTGGGCACCCGTATAGGCGTGCTCAACCGGGATCCCCGCTTCCGTCGCTACGGCCTTTACGGTCTCCATATTATCGCCGGAAATAACCTTCAATTTAACATGTTGATCGCGGAAGGCCTGCAATGTCTGGTGAATATTCGGGCGTATCTGATCGCTTAGCGTTACCAGCGCAATGGCATCGGTACTGCCATTGAGTTGGTGTTCGTCGGGCGGTTCATGCGTCCGGGCAAAGGTCAACACCCGCAACCCCTGTGCCGAAAGTTCCTGTGCCCGCCGGGCGATTTCGCTGCTGGCACCGTTCAATACTCGTTCCGGTGCACCGAGAATCAACGTTTCTTCCGGCAGGACAATGGCACCCCATTTGCGCACCGAATTAAACGGGATTTCGCGAATCTTGTTAACCAGTTGGGACGGAACAGCGTCGCGGACATAGGCAGCCACTGCTGCTGCCGTACCATTCTTGTGCGCCAGGTTATTGGTGTAGAGATGCAGCATACTGCGGATTTCATCGGGCGGCGAACCGTTGAGCGGCAGGATGTCATCCACCGCCAATCGATTCTGGGTAAGGGTTCCAGTTTTATCGAAGCAGAGGACCGTCGCATTTGCCAGCGATTCTACCGCATTCACGCGCCGGATGAGGGTTTTATGCCGCGTGATGCTGATTGCGCCGATGCTCAGAGAAATAATCACGATGAGTACCAGACCATAAGGCACGAGGCTGGTGATGAACACGACCGAGTTCTTGACTTTTTCCAACAGGGGTAGTCCATCCAGGCTGTCGGAGAGCCACAACATGGGGGCTAGCAATAACATCAGAATGATCGCGATGTCCACAATGGTCATCACGCGCCGTTGAGTTGGCGTCAGCGGGTTGCTATAGGTGCGGGCGGTGGCTGCCAACCGGTTGATGGTGTTATTTGCACCGACTTTGGTGGCCCGCATAATACCGGTCCCCGCAATACAAAATGCTCCAGAAAACACCTCGTCGTCCGGGTCTTTCAAAATCGAATCGGATTCGCCGGTCAGGTGTGATTCATCCATTTCCAGTGAATCGCTTTTTAAAACCATGCCATCCACCGGCAAACGATCGCCGGGTTCGATTGGCAGAATATCGTCGAGCACCACTTGCTCAATGGGAATGCTGATGAGTTCGTTATCACGGTACACTTCCACATCTTCAGCGGCGAGTGCAACCAGTCGGTCTAACCGACGCTTGGCGATAATTTCTTGAATAGTTCCCAGGATCGCGTTGCTCACGACACTAAAACCGGCAAACAGGGCCACGGCATACTCGCCGAAGGAGATAATCACGCCCAGCAGCGGGAACAAAATTAAATTAAAGATGTTAAACAAATTATCGCGCAGAATGTCCCAATAGCTGCGACCCAGGCGTGGTCTATAGGCGTTGGTATCCCCGCGTGCGACTCGTTCGGCAACTTCGTTGGCAGTTAACCCCTGGGGGGCCTGTGAATCGAACGACAATGGATGGTCTCCTGAAGGACTATTCAAGCTACAAAATTTACTATAGCATAGGTGCGGCTGCAATATTTTAACCATTTATTTTATGCTGATGGTGTGATTGAGCAGCCTACTGGAATGCATTGTATGTTAGCGATGCTTGATAGGCTATACGCAAACCTGCACCAAACGTCGCGAATGAGGAACCGCATGAAACGAAAGCCGGTCATCATCCTGGCAGTTGGGGTAATCGCTATCGTGATTGTGGCGATATTGCTGTTGACGTTAATCTTCCTGCCTGAGAACATCAATCCAGCATTTGCGACTGCGGTCCGCTTTGTCCAGACCGCCACCGCCGGTGATGATGCTGTCGCTATGAACTGGCTTAGCCCGGACTTGCAAACTTATGCTACTGAAAACTGCCCTGACGCCAGCATCTCAGCCTGTATCCAGAGCTATACGCCGTCCGAATGGGGCGAACTTGTTAATGTTGGCTTTCGCCGGGCGACGCCTGATGGCCCAACTGCCTGGGAAGTTGACTTAATCGCCACCTATGCGGCAGGTACCGGGGCAAGTGGAGTCTGCATTTATAATCGCGTCGAACAAACCACCGCTGGTGATTGGCAGATTGTAGAATGGGCTGGCTGGCTACACTGTGGTGATAGTGCCTCTCGCGACATGGAGTCGAACCCTGACACACCCAACCGCGCGCCGTGATAGGTTTAAGTATCTACCTTCTGATAAGTTCCAGAATATTACGTCAGTACACACACTACCAGATGCTGACCAGATTGCCCTTTAAGAACATGTGTGCTAAACTAACACTGGTTGCGACATCTGTACTTTGATGCTAGTATTTTTTATAGTCCAAAAGACTGATTTCCTGTTTAGGAGAGATTATTGTGAGTGAGCAGTCTAAACCACCTGAGTGGCTTCGACATTATGAAGACCTGGCAAACGAGCAACTTGGTATTGGTTCATCTTGTGAACAGGTTCATCCGTTGATCGCCCGGTGGTTTGACCAACTCATGGATAGTGATCCGCCGGAATCAAGAGATTCGGTCATGCAAGCGATGTCCTGTCTGGCAACCGAAGTGCTGTTTAGCTCCCCCGATCATTTGATTGACCCCTTGCTTGAAAATGCCGATGAAGATGAAGTTGCGTTGTGGGTTGAGCAACTTATCATGGTTGGTCGTGCCTTTGAGATTGCTCTGCGTGAGGGCGAATTGGACGACCTTTAATCCTCATGCCACCACTCAAAACCGTCTGGCAGATTGTCCATGCCCGGTTCCCGCGCATCTAAGTTGGTAATGGGCGGTGGGGGGATTTGTCGTACCTGACCCGGCAGCGTAACCGGCAGCAGTTGGTGGTTGACGGTTTCACGAGTTTGTATCTGGGTGAGCGTGACAAAAATTGCCCCCAGGCCAAAAGCCAATGTCAGCGCGTTGATGATACCACCAACCAACGGCAGAAACACCAGCATCGAGAGAAGCAGGACGCCTGCAGCCAGATTGAAATAGACCATGCGTGGTGTCCCATCATCGCCCAGTGCCAATCGAACCACCACTCGTCCAACTGCCAGACAGACGATGATACGTGAAATGTAAATGGCCGTGAAATAAAATACACCGGCCCCGCCAACATTTAACACCCCAATCGCCATGATGCTAACGATGACGAGATCGGTCAGTCGTAGCGAGAGAAACAGCACGATGAGCAATACGAGCAGCAGCAAAATTACAACCCACACGCCGATGGATAGAATGAACGTGAGGATACCCACCCCCACGCTGTTGAGTGGTCGCGCACGCAATGTTTGTAACGGTGCTTGCAATGGACGTGGCAGCAACAGCAGCAGGAGTAAACCAATGCCGCCCAGTGTCACAAATTCGCGCACGACGACGGTTACATAACTGGTGACCCAGGCGGCATTACTGTCATCATCCAGGTTAATCGGGGGGAAATCCGGTGTGTTACTGATCTGGTTGAAGATGACAGGTGCTGCGAAGGTACCATCAATCGATCCCTCAGTGGGTCCGGTATAGGTTAATTGACCGTCAATGGCTGCCGTGTCCCGAATCACTAATCCCGGTGGGACGAGACTCACTTCATAACGAAACGGCACCAGCAAGGTTTGCAATTGAGATGGATTGGTGGATTGTTGATCGCCAACGGTTGCGTTGACATCGCCCACAACGTTGCCATCAATATTCAATGCAGATCCCCAGAACGTCACCTCGCGCCCGACATCACCCCCCAAAAGCAATTGATAGCTTAAGCTCGTAATACTACCGGGAACAGTTGCGCCGACGAAAACCTCGGTGCTCAAACTCAAGCTTATCAAATCGCTTTGGCTATCAGCAAAGACCGCGGTGGGATGCACCCGTAAGACCGGGCCGGCAAATAACAAGTCTCGCCCAATCTGATCGCGCATATCAAGCTGTCCCGCCAGCAAGTACACATCCCCGGCGACTGCGCCGTTCAGTTCAGCCTCGAAGGTGGCACCCAGCAAATTGCCGTTAATCTGACCGTCGAGGACAAAGGTACGGCACAAAACAAACAAGTCACTGTTGATCACTTCATCGCTGTCAACCTGACAATCATTGCCCTGGATTACTGCGCGCGCCGTTGCCGACCGGGCAGTCCAGAGGCAGCCTAAACAGATTGCCAACATGATGAGCTTTAAGCGCATACACGAGTCTCCTGTCGCTTATGAACTGATTGTACGGTACAGAGCGCCTATTGCAAATTCCCGGTTCCTGGCTGACACTACAACACATGGTTATCAGAGGAGTCAGGCACGGTTGGCAACCAGGCGCAACGATGGAAATACCGATATTTTGCAGGCCCGTCGTCCCGCGGATGTGATGCGAGATCGGGGTCCTCGCCCGGCGGATGATCCGGGCAGGCCACCCTGGCGTTTGCTATTGCAGATTGGCAGTGAGAATCGAACCACTCTCGGCGTTTCGGTGATGGATGAGATGCTGGTCGGACGTGAAGACTCACGTTGGAATCAACGACCTGAGGTTGATCTTGGGCCATTTGCGGGTCTTACCAATGGTGTTTCGCGTGTACATGCGCGTATTACCAATGAAGATGCAACCCTATTTATCGAAGACCTCGACAGCACCAACGGAACGCGGATTAACGGGTTTCAGTTGAAACCACACATCCGTTATCGGCTACGTGATGGTGATGAATTAGAGTTTGGTCGCCTGCGGGCTGTGCTGCGTTTTGTGCGTTCCTCGCGCTAGCGCTTGCCAAGCGGTGGCTAGCGACGTACTATTAAGCCAGTATTGAACAACTAGAAAGCACTTCAATGTACCGAAGTTTCACAGATCGCGTACTTGGCGGAGTCTGTGGTGGGCTAGGCGCATTGCTACCCCTCAATCCGTGGTGGTTCCGCGTTATTTTTCTGATTCTTAGTGTCGTGACTTTCGGGGCATTTGCCCTGTTGTACCTTGTGTGCTGGATGCTGCTACCACAGGAAACCCTGGTAGGCCGACAGCGGGGTGGCTCTGGCCTATTTTTGCTGGTCGTAGTGCTGGGAATTGCCACGCTGGTTGGTTGGGTGATGTGGTTAAATGGCGGGCTGGTTGGACCGGGTGGTGAGCCGCTCTACTGGTTGGGGGTGATTCTGCTGGTCAGCGTTGTTTTTTTCCTGCGGCAGGTGCGAGGATAGGTCATGCGGATACGACGCCGGACAAATTTGCTGTGGGGATTGGTGCTGCTGGCTGTGGCACTGGCGCTGGTTTTAAGGGCGTTGCAAATATTACCCGATTCGATTTTCGATTTGCTGCTGCGAGCCTGGCCGGCGCTGCTGATTCTGGCAGGTCTCTCCTTAGTGCTAGGTGCTCGTGTTACCTTCGGTAGCGGCCTGGCCCTGATCGTCAGTGTGGTGATCGTCGCGGGGGTTGCCTATGCCAGTTTTACCACGCGGGCGACTCAACAGCGGGACGATTATCAAGAGCCAGTGCTTGAGAATATTGGCACTGATGTCACGTTACTACGGCTGAAGATTAATACGCTGGCGACTGACGTTGAATTGCTGCGCCGCCTGGGCGATGATCGCACGATCAGTGGCGAGTTTGTGGGCAGTGCGGAGAGTCAACTTGAAATCTCCTATAATGAAGCCGACATCACGGCTGACTTGGCGGTGAATGAGCAGCAGGTCAATGAATTCCCCATGCTCGCGAATGTTGGCCGGGGAATCCTGCGGTTAGAGTTACCGGCTAATGTGCCGCTGGATATTGACCTGCGGGGTTTCAGCGGGAATGTGACGTTGAATACCAGTGGGCTGCTGCTGGAACGACTCAATCTGGATCTACAACAGGGGGATGCACTGGTGACGCTGCCCGTATACGCCCCGTTGTTTTCCGACCCAGACACGCTGCTGGGAACGCTGGCCGTCGCTACCGGGGATATTACCGTGTTTATTGATCCTGAAGTTGCCGGACATTTCCAACTGGTTCGCGATCCTGGCAAGGCGCCGCTGTACGATGCCTCGACCTATAATCTGCTGGCGAATCCCGATGCCCTGGAAGCCCGCGATTACGACACGTCTGATATTGTCGTGCGTTATCAATTGATTGTGCCGCGTGGCACGATTCAATTACGCGAACCACCGCAATAGCCCGCGAAACGGGCCGCTCTGATCGTGAGGTTAGCAAGTGGATGGTAATTGCCAATTTGTGGAGCCTATTGTACGCTTATCCCAAGAATATCCCAAATTTATCCCAAGCCGGATGGTTTTATGCCCTGGCGTTTGCACCTCTCGAATCAAATTCTGGCACGCCTGGATGTCGTTTCGCCGCATATCGTCGCGGCCTGGACACACCCCGGTCGGGTTTTCTATTTTGATGTCGAAACCGGCGCAGCCATCGGTGAAAAGCAGTTTAGCGATCTAGAAAATCGAGACTACGGCCACTGGCAGGCCTTGCTACCGGAGCTGGCGGTACGAGATGGGTCCTACCCCCCGGTAATAGTGGGGGATATTGCCGACATTCTGGTGAGCCACAGTGGGCAATTGCGCCTGTATCATCTTGTGTCGGGCCAGATGCTTCTCAATGTTGGTCCTACCGAAGTGAAACTTACCGGCACATTTTTGCGCGTTGCGCTGGATCGGGCGCTGGGTTTGATCGGTGGGTTAGCGGCTGATGGGCGCTTGCATTTATTTCAGCGGAACATTCCCGTTGGACAATTCGCGATTGATCTCTCCAATTTTGATGCCGACGAATTCGCGGCAATTGCCGTACCTGATGGCGGGAAACGCATCTATGTGGCACATGGTTTCACGCTGCTGGAACTTGACCTGGCGGGTAAGACGGTCCAACGGCGGGACCTGCATTATCCAGTTGGGGCGTTTGCCTGTGCGCCGGACGGCCAGTGGCTGGTGTGTGGCGACCGCGAAACCAATGTGATTCGTATTTATGATGGTGCAGATTTGAAACCGCATTATCAAGGCCATGCGGCTGATTTATTGTTGCAAGCGCGGCAGGTGCAGCTTCTGGCTGATTTGCCGCCGTCAATGGTCGCGCTGCGTCAGGTAGCGATTGGCAATGATGGCACCCTGGTATTCGCGCTGTCCGGCGTTCTATGTGTGGCGAAACCAGAAGATATGAACGCCGTGCCTCACGCTTGACCTGCCAATTCCTTTATAGTGGTAGGGGTATCTTATATGGGAGTACTACCCTATTAGAACAGTACTCCCGCTTCCGATTTGTGTGCGCACCCCTTTTTTGAGGAATGAGTGCGTGTCAGGCACTATCTTGGTGCATTAAAGCCCACATTTGAACTATCTTCTGCTTCTAGAAGCAAGATAAATAGCTCACCAGCGTCAATTATTGAGATTGAAGATGAACTTTCAATCACAGCCAGGAAATCATCAGCAATGGATCCTTCAGGGCAAGCGACCATCGTGCTGGCACCGAGTTCGATACTGATTGCGTCGTCCTCGCCCGCCACATAGCTGGCATTGACCGCGTTGCAGTCGGCGTTGATCGTCAGATTTTCAGCATCCATGAAGGTGATGGAATAATTACCACCTTCTGGTGGTGTGACGAATTCTTCACTTGATGCAGCATAAATACCAGTAAATACGAATTCAGTGCCGATAATATCCGTGATAACCAGGGGCGGCAATTTTAGTGTGGGCGGTGCGATAGCAGTCGCTGTGCAACTCGCATCCAGATCATTCAGCGATGTGGGATTAACTACAAAGGCGCTCACAATGGCAGCAGCACAGGGCGCGAAATCACCGCGATATTGCACATGGTCGCTATATTCAAACGTGATAAGGCGACTATTCGGCAGCCTATCGGCCACTTCTTGATTGCGGAAGATAGGTGTTCGCACATCCAGTCCACCACCTAGAATAAGGGTTGGCACGTTAACCGTCACGTCAATATCGCTCGAATCAGGCAGTTGCTCCAAATCCAGAATCTCGCATCCATCAACATATTGGAGCGCTCCCACCTGCTCAGTGAACAACGCAAACGCAGAATAACCACTCGTATCATAGCTTGCTTCGATTTGGGGCGGATCATCAGAACAGACCATCGCCTGGTGCATCAGCTCTGCCACAAAAGCGTCTTCCTCCATTGTGTCGGTCGCTTCATCACCGATTGTGGCTGCCATTCGGCTCGCATCACCGTCACGCAGTTCGGCTAACATGAGCGGGATACTGGGGCGTATACTGGAATCTACAAATATCGTTTCGAGCGTGATAGCTAGAACCTCTGGCGTGACTTTGATTTGATAACTGCTACCGTCTGCCGCAGTATATGTCGCCATAACAGGCGCTTCTTGAACGCGTGCGAAGGCATCTACAAGCAGAGATTCCGGATTTCCGAGCTTATCTGCACACAATTCATCTTCAGCACAGAGCATTAGCAGGGTGTTGATGCCCTGCTCCAGCACAGGACCAAGATCCTGAGTCCACTCCACTTTCGATACCGAATTGACACCATCGAGAATCGCCGCCTCGAGGATATCAGGATGTCGCTGCATGACATGTTGACCGAGTTGTGCACCGTAGGATTCGCCGTAGAAGATGATTTGATCGTAACCGAGTGCCTCGCGCACCGCGTTGACATCATCAGCGTTGGCGAAATTGGTGTACGCATTGAGATCGACACCTTCCGCGGCATAAGCATCCACGCAGGATTGAAGTAGCTCACGCGCGAGTTCACGTTGCGCCTCGAAGTCCAGTTCGAGGGCACGCACTCTAAGTTCGTTGTCTTCCTCACAAACCAGTGCTGGCTCACTGAACTGGGTGCCGCGCTGTGAGAAGAGTACAAAGTCACGCGTTGCCAACATATCCAGAACGGGAGTGGCGGCTTCTGGATCATCTGCCATACCCGACTCCTGGGAAATTGCGAATTGATCGAGACCGAGATTAATCAGCAAACTACCACCAGGACCGCCATCCATAAAGAATATGGGCGCATTCGGTTCACCCGCGCCAACGGCAAATATACGAACGACCGCTAAGCGCAGTGTTCTGTCTGTGCGTCCGTCATAAAATTCAGGTACGGTGACATAGCCGCACTCATAGTCCAGGTCAATCGTGATGTCGGTGAAGCAGCCATGCATCGGCTCATAATGGGGAATTTGAACGTCTTGCGCGGCGGCTGTACCCGCAAACAATGTCAGCATGAGAATTAAGATCAGCGTTCTTCTTGGCATTGTGTCTACCTTTTGCGATGAATATTTAAATGTGGCGTATGTTACGAGGTGTTCTGCCCGATCAGGCGGCAAGTCTGAAAACGACATATTGTATCAGGTGTATATGACCAAAACTTGACAATCGATCCTGGCCGACCGGTTTCAATGCCCTCTAGGCCACGATGAATTGTATAAGACGATGGCAATGGTTGCTATGAGCACTCCATTAGCCTTTTAATCGTCTATTCGTCAAACAGACGCAGCAGCTTGAGTGCCACCTGCAAATTGAGGCGCAAGGTGGGGTCGGAGAGGTCGCAGCGGCAGATTTCTTTGATGCGTTGCAAGCGATAATTGAGGGTGCTGCGGTGGATGTGGAGTGTTTCGGCGGTCTGGACGCTGTTGCCCCCCGCATCGAGGTAGGCTTCT
The DNA here is from genome assembly GCA_965223835.1 of Phototrophicaceae bacterium. Classification (GTDB taxonomy): domain Bacteria; phylum Chloroflexota; class Anaerolineae; order Aggregatilineales; family Phototrophicaceae; genus CAVYXZ01. Next base: position 4,237,738 of record CBDCXQ010000001.1, on the reverse strand, counting down.
AAGGTATGGAACAGATCGGCCTGTTGCTCGGCTTGCAGTTGTCGCAACACTGGAATATGGGGGTTGCTGTGCAGGCTACCCGGCCCGGCCTGATATAACGCGTGTAAATAGCCCAGATTCGTGAAGTCAATTGTCGGATCGGGCAGTTGAAGCCGCTGTGCGATTTGCAGCGCTTCATGGCATTGTTGATAGGCAAGCGGCATATTATCAGCAGCGGATTGCAAGGGGCTGATACTGATCCGTAGCGGCGTGCCGTTGGCCCGTGTATGAATCTGGGAGGTAATAGCTTCCAGGTCGGCGTCGTTTTGCACCAGCATGACGACATGCCCGGCGAATTGCCCGGCCACCACCGGCCATTTGTGTAACGTAGCTAAATGGTTGACGCGCCGATAGACCTGCTGAGGACGCCATTCACCCGGAGCCTGAGTATCCAGCACCAGCAAATAAAACGAACGGCTCAGGTCAATACCAAAGCGCAGCGCCTGATCGGTCAGAATCACTGCCCGGTCATTGGTGCCTTCAATCAATTGTGCCAGAAAACTTCCCTTGAGTGAGGCTTCGGCGCTGTGAACCGCTTCCTGATGCAACAGCATGAGTGCTGCAATCGTTGCACCACTTTCGATTGCCATGTGGTCGAGATCAGTCAGGGGACGGTCATCCGCAATAATCCAGACATAGCCATACAGGTTGCCATGCACCACGATGGGCGCAAGGATACGCTCCATTTCCAGCCCAACAGCGGGTAGGGCGGGTAATTTGACCGGGCGCAGGGTGCGCTGGATTTCACCCAGATAGCCCTGTTCTTCAAGCACTTGCACGAGGCGGGGGTCAGTGCGGCCTTCCTTGAGCGTATATCGGCGAGCTTCGTCATAGGCCATGATATTGGCGCTTGCCAGGGCTTCGAACCGCTCATTCTCGATGCTGATACTCTGACCAATCAAATCTGCCAGCCGCGTCGCTAAATCCTGCAAGTCACCGCCATCCAGGACCAATTGCGTCAAAACGCGGTGGATGTGTAAGGCGCGTGAGACCAGCGCCATGTTTTTATTGGAGATCTGCTCATTGGCGCTGCGGGCCATGTCGATAAAGCGGGCATCATAGGGGATCTCGATGAGCGGAAAATCACACCGATCGGCCAGTTCCAGCAGGTAATCCGGCGCATGATCGACCGTATTGCCCACTGCCAGTACCAATCCGGCGACGCCTTTATCAATCAGCGCTTGCAGGTAGGCACACTGCCCAACGCTGTTGGCCGGAAGATTAATATAAGTGGTCAGGATGAGTTCACCACCGTTTAGCCAGCGGGCTGCATCGGGTACGCCCATGACATGAACCCAGTTCACGATTTTATGCAGACCGGCATCCCCGGCAACCACGCGACCACTGTTGAATGCCGAGAGTTGAAGTGTGTTTGCGACTGTGAGCATGACTGTTTCGTCTGAAAATGTGGAGGATATATCCCCTCACCACCGACAAGCTAGCAGTGCATTTTATCATGGGCGTTAAGGGGATGATAGCCAGCAGGCTCAAATCAAACCGGGGACAAACCGTTTGGTTCGTTGCCTGTACTGCTCGTAGTCGTTGCCAAACTTTTCGATCATAGCTTGTTCTTCGTTGGCAACACGATTAAACACGGTCAGGAAGAAACTGCCCAGGAAGAATCCACCAATGAGCCAATTCGCTGTGAGCAGCAAAATCGCCACCCCCAGCAGGAACAACATCGTGTACATGGGGTGGCGTACCCAGCGATAAGGCCCAGCGGTAACGAGTGTATGCTCAGCGCGGATGTGCAGCGTTCGTGAGAAATTGACTCCCAGCGCCTCATGCACCCAGATCAGCAAGCCGATGCTCAAAATGCCGAGCGCGACTCCGAGCCATTGCAATGCAGGGGGTAGGCTGAACTGTGCCCAACTGAGCAGCGATGGCCGCAACATGTAGCCGGTGAGCAACAGTAAGAGGGGTATGCCGAGAACGAGTCGGACCAGAAAATGAGACCGACCCTCTTTATATTCCGCTGGACCACGTGCCCGAACCGCTTTGGTCTGGTAATAGCCACGCAGGCCGATAAAGGCCAGCATGACGAGCACAAATGCTGTGTGAAAAGCCGTTCCACTCATGACTCCCAACCTCGTAGCGCATAGTAAGTTTCACGGGGTTCAGCCGTCAGTGGATGAATTTGATGCTTCAAGGTCCACCAGAAATGGAATGTCAGGCCGATGCTCATCATCCCGAATATCCATAAGAGTGACCAGGGACGCCCAACGGTGAACACGAGCAGTGCCGCAATGCCATGATAGAACACCAATTTGCGTAGCCGTTTACTGATCGCCGTGCGTTCCTCGAAGCGATTGAAGATTACCGCGCCGAAGCTGTACAGCAGTCCAGCCAGATACAGGTCAAGCAACATGATTCCGGTCCTTTATTTATACAGTATAAATTTAATTTTAGCTTAGTCTAAATATTTTGTCAATCAGTGAGAATCATATAATGCCGGAAAGTTGGAATCGAACTGGCTCTCAAGTAGGCGGCGCCGAATGCGATTTATTTGTGAGCAGGCTGAAGCCGGGTGCTTAGAAGGTGGAGGTTGATTGGCTTGGGGATAAATTCGGTGATACCCAGGTTACGGGCTTGCTGGCGAATGCCACTATTGTCGGCATAGGCGCTGACCAGAATAACATGTGGGCGCTGGCCCTGCTGCTGAATCATCTGTAAGGCTTCCAGGCCATTCATCTGCGGCAGCATCAAATCTAACAGGATCACATCGGGATTGACCTGGGCGGTGAGTGAAACCGCCTCTGAACCAGAATAAGCCTGCCCGACCAATTTCACATGTTCGAGTGTGGCAAGAAAGAGGGCCATCATCTTTTGAATGTCTGGTTCGTCTTCAACCACCAACACGCGTGCAGGCATTTTGATCCCATCTACAAATGTGCAAAATACAACTCCACAATCGTTAGATTAATTGTAATACCTTGCAATTACCTTGCAGGATTGGGTTGCAACAGGTTTGTAATCTGGTAAGCACCAGCGGGTGACCACACCAATAGCTGGGGGTTTATAGATGCAACCTTGACCGAAACTGCGCGTATAGAGAGGTATAGCAAAGTGAAACGGGAGAAATATCGTGCATAAGGGTTATCATTTTAAACATCACCACCGGCCCAAGCTGGGCTACGTGCTGATCGGTATCGCGCTGCTGTGGCTGGTCGGACTCAAAGGTTTGCTGTTCCCACTGTTTTTCTTCGGGGCGATCTGGTTTTTCTTTAGCCAGGCAGGCTGTGGTTGGCGCAATCATTGGGGTGATCAGCCAGCGGAAAAAGCCAAGAACGATGACAATGATTGGGATGGTGAATATATCTAAGACAGATCATTGAGGCGGGTAGCGAACTCGCCTCATTTCTTTTGGCATTGCTTCGTGATCGAGTTTACCAGCCAATTTCTGCCAGTGCGCTTTGTAATGCTTTCAGCGGAAGACCGACCACATTCGTATAACTGCCTGTGACCTGCGCAACCGGAGCGAACTCCTCATGCTGAATCGCGTAGCTCCCCGCTTTGTCAAACGGATCGCCGGTCGCGATATAGGCGTCAATTTCTGTGTCGGAATAATTGCGCATCAGCACCTGGGTACAGGCCAAATAGGTAATCGCGTCTCCCGGTTGTTGTTGCAAAGTGAATGCAGTACAGACCTCATGCACCCGCCCACTCAGCCGTTTCAGCATCTGACGTGCATCGGCGTCATCCAATGGTTTCCCAAGCACATCAGATCCATCAATCACAATCGTATCGGCGGCCAATATCACCGCCGGGGGTTCAATTTGGGCAGCAATTGCCGCTGCTTTGGCGGCGCTCATACGCTGAACATAATCCTTCGGGGATTCGTCAGCATACTGTGTTTCATCAATTGCCGGTTTTTGTACGGTGAAGGTGATCCCCAGCGACGCCAGCAATTCACGCCGCCGGGGTGAGCTGGAAGCCAGAATGAATTTAGTCGGTTGCTTCATGTCCATGCACATGACCATGTTCGAGTTCTTCATCAGTTGCCGGGCGCAGGCTTACGACTTCGACATCGTAGGTCAGCGTCTGGCCCGCCAATGGTGGGTTAAAGTCCAGCGTGATGGTATCAGCAGTCAGCTTCGTGATAGTGGCGACATATAAGAATCCGTCTTCATCTTCGACCTCGACTTCCAACCCCTCTTTAAGTTCAACATCGCTCTCCAATGATGCCCGTTCAACTTCATCTACGTCTTCCGGGTCATAATCGCCATAGGCTTCGTCGGGGGGCAGCGAGGCATGAATCTTATCCCCCACTTGTTTACCTTCCAGCAGGGCTTCTAAGCCCGGTACAATGTTGCCCACGCCATGCAGATATTCCAGTGGGTCGCTGGTGTCGGCGTGTTCAATTTCTTCGCCATTGACCGACAGTGCATAGGCGAGACTGACGACAACGCCATCTGTTATGGTTTTAACGGTCATTGTTGAAATTCTCCTCTTTTCCAGCCCCATTCAGGGAGCCAATCAGGAAAAATTATAAGGGCCTGATAGAGGAAATGGAATAGGCTGTGCCGTCAGGCGCAGTATTATCCCTGCGGGCAAAGTATATTGATCGCGGCATCTGCGGATGTGATGGATTGGTGGTTTATTTCGCGCAAGTCATGTCGCGGGTACAATAAGTAGAGATTGCTTCGCGGTGTCACTGATTTGCTTGTAGTGAGCTATAAGTTGCACTTTCTAAGAAAAATGGTGACCGGGTGAACAATTGAAGAACTTTACCTCTAGGAGTTCATAATGGCAATTACCAAGCAAGATGTTCTTGATTATCATCGCCAGGGGCGTGCGGGCAAGATCGAAGTTCGCGCGACCAAATCACTGGCAACCCAACAGGACTTATCACTGGCGTATTCGCCGGGCGTCGCTGAAGCTGTTCTGGAAATTGACCGCGATAGTCTGACCGCCTACGAACTGACCGCCAAAGCCAATCTCGTGGCGGTGGTATCCAATGGCAGCGCGATTCTGGGACTCGGCAATCTGGGACCCCTACCATCGAAAGCGGTGATGGAAGGTAAAGGCGTGTTGTTTAAACGCTTTGCCGACATCGACGTCTTTGACATTGAACTGGACGTGACGGACCCGGAAGCAATTATCGCTGCATGTAAAGCGATCGCTCCGACGTTTGGCGGGATTAACCTGGAAGACATCAAAGCGCCAGAAGCGTTCGAGATCGAAACGCGCCTTAAGGCAGAATTGGACATCCCGGTCTTTCATGATGACCAGCATGGCACTGCCATCATTTCCGGCGCGGCTTTGTTGAACGCCGCTGAGATCGTCGGTAAGAAGCTGGAAGACATGAAGGTAGTGATTTCAGGTGCCGGGGCCAGTGCGATTGCCACCGGTGAATTTTATGTCAACCTGGGCATTCAGCGCACGAACATCCTGATGCTGGATTCACGGGGGGTGATCTGGGCGGGGCGGGAAGAAGCGCTCAATGAATATAAGATCCGCTTCGCGAATTATACCGATGCCCGCACGCTGGATGATGCCATCGTAGATGCTGATGTGTTCCTGGGATTATCAATGGCCGGTGTTTTGAAACCGCACATGGTTGAGAAAATGGCCGAAAATCCCATTATTCTGGCGCTGGCTAATCCTGACCCGGAAATACGCCCGGAAGATGCACTGGCAGTGCGCCCGGATGCGATTGTCGGCACAGGTCGTAGCGATTATCCCAATCAGGTGAACAATGTGCTGGGCTTCCCCTTCCTATTTAGGGGTGCGCTTGATGTGTATGCGACCCAGATCAACGAAGAAATGAAACTGGCTGCCGCGCATGCACTGGCAGAATTGGCCCGTGAGGATGTACCAGACAGTGTATTGACCGCCTACGGCCTGAATGCGCTGAAATTCAGCCGGGATTATCTGATTCCGAAGCCGCTTGATCCCCGCGTGCTATTGTGGGTGTCGCCGGCGGTCGCCAAAGCTGCGATGGATAGCGGCGTGGCCCGCCGTGAAATCGACCTTGATGCCTATCGCATGGAACTGATCCAGCGACAAGGGCAGGGTCAGACGATGCGCATTAATCTCATTAATAAGGCGCGGATGGGTGCGGCTAAACGGGTCGTCTATGGCGAAGGTGAACATCCCAAAATTATTCGTGCCGCCTATCAGGTGCAAGAGGAGGGCATCGCCACGCCGATCCTACTTGGTGATGTCGAAGAAGTGCGTGGGATCATCGACGAATTGGGTCTTAATTTTGAGCCGGAAATTATCACACCACGCCAGGTTGATCGGGAAGATTTCGTCGAGGCCTTGATGGACCGGCGGCGGCGCAAAGGCATGACTCATGCGCGGGCCAGCAGCATGGTTCACGGACGCACGCATTATGGCTTGATGATGGTTCACACCGGTGAGGCCGATGCGTTCATAAGCGGTTTAACCCAGGAATATCCCGACATCATGCGCCCGGCGTTGCAGGTTGTTGGCACACACCCCAATGCAACCGTTGCCAGCGGCGTTTACATCATGATTGTACGTAATCAGACGCTGCTATTCACGGACACGACCGTGAATATTGATCCAAGTGCTGAGGTATTGGCAGAAATCGCGATGCTGGCAGCCGAGTTTGCTAAAACATTGGATTTAGAACCACGCGTGGCGATGCTGTCGTTTTCAAATTTTGGCAGCACACCGCATCAGAATTCGCAGAAGGTCCAGGATGCGGTTGCGATTGTCCAGGCACAGCGCCCTGACATTGAAATCGATGGCGAGATGCAAGCTGATACCGCTGTGGTAGAAAGTATTATCGAGGAACGGTATCCGTTTAGCCAGGTGAAGAATGCCAATGTGCTGGTGTTTCCCAACCTTGATGCAGCGAATATTGCTTACAAGTTGCTGGATCGCCTGACCGAAGCGGAGGCGATTGGGCCAATCTTGTTGGGAATGGGCGCACCGGTCCATGTCCTGCAGGCCGGTGACGATGTGGATGATATTGTGGCAATGACCGCAGCGGCGGTGATGGATGCGCAGACGCGCGACTAAATGCTGAATTGTTCGGACAAGGTGGCTGCGGCTCCTTGTCCGCTCGATGTTAGTGATTGCGGCGGGGGTTGCGTTCTTGCCAGCGGCGGTAGAGATCGGCCTGCATATCGTAAGCCATGCGTTCACCATCTTGGTGGGCAATCATAATATGCTGGTAGAGCAATTTCTCCACCATATACATTTTGGCGCACACCGGGCAAATGTGTAGCCCATCAACTTCTTCGATATGGTCTTCTACGAACATGGGTGCTCATTCCTTTAATTGATGAACCATAAATTAATCATAGTCTGAATAATCAATCTAAATGGTTAATTTGTTGTGATTTTTATAACAATTTCATAAACGTTGCGTGAAGTTGCTGTAACTGGCATGATTCTAGGGAAATGGGCTTGAAACAGCCTCACAAATAACTAACGTCACCATAACAAAATGGTTATGTTGAAGGAGGGACAGCGCTTGATACAAATTGATTTCCTAAACGGAGTGGATCCCGAAGTCCGTAATCTGGTCCTGCGTGGCATTTTAGCCGTACTCGCGTTGGTGTTGATCTGGCTGTTGCGGCGTTTGATTTCGCGCATCATTCTGTTGCCGCTGCGGCGACTGGTGATTGAACGGTCGGAATCGCAGCTTGATGATATTCTCATGGGGGTTGTTGAAACCCCGATTCGATATCTGATTATTGCCCTGGGCATCGCCGTTGCCGGGCAGATCTTGCTGGCAGATGTGGGTACAGTGTTGTTTGTCGGCAGACTGTCGCGCACGTTTGTGATTATCGCGGCGGCGATGACGCTCTATAATGCGGTGGATTTGATCGTGCAGTCGTCGGTGCGCCTCCGGTATATAACCGGCATGAGCATTGATGAGCAGTTGCTACCGTTTATGCGGACAGCGCTTAAGTTCATCATTATTGCGATTGCCATCATCGTTGTGCTACAAGAATGGCGCTATGACGTGAACGGTCTGGTAGCCGGGCTGGGTTTGAGTGGGCTGGCATTTTCACTGGCTGCCAAAGACACTGTTTCCAACCTTTTTGCCTTTACGACGATTGTGAGTGACCGACCCTTTGTCGTCGGTGAGTTTATCAAGACGCCAGATGTTGAGGGGATTGTCGAAGAGGTGGGGTCACGCAACATTCGGGTACGTCAACTCGACCAGGCCTATGTCACGGTGCCGAATGCAACCATTGCGGCTGCACCCATCTTGAACTGGTCGCGACTTTCCAAACGGCGTATCAGTTTTTCGCTGGGTGTTACCTACGCGGCCAAAAGTGATGACATTCGCCAACTGCTGGACAACCTGCGTGAGATGCTCAAAGCACGGGAACTGGTGGATGAAGAATCAGTTGTCGTCTATTTTACCGACTTTGGCGATAGCGCACTCAAAATTCTGATCGTCTGCATGGTACTGGAACCTGACTGGTCAGCGTTTACCGCCGAGAAAGAACAGATCAATCTGGCGATCATGGACATTGTAGAAAGCATGGGGTTGAGCTTCGCTTTTCCCAGTCAATCGCTCTACATCGAAAATCTGCCACCGTTGCCGGCACGCGATCAATCGTCGAATGGTAGTGGGCAGCCAGGCGAATAAAGCCTACACAGTTGCCATTGATGGGGGATTATTGTCCAGAGTCATACGCCTGGGTGATTATGTCACTTCGAATGACTACGTGACGACTTCGGCAACGTGATTGATTTCGGTAGCAATGATAATGCGCGTTGCGACCTCGCTGAGTAACGACAACATGAAGCCTTCGGCGGGGCAACCATATTGATTGTCAAGCACGTAGTGGGTGTCATGGTTCGTCCATACCACCAGCCCGGTGCGGCCATAAGCGGTATGAACAATTTGTACCGCCCAGACATCACCTTCATGGATGTAGGAATGGACGGTACCGCCGATGTGTACACTATCGCTCAGCCATTCTTCGTAGACCTGGCGAAAGTCGGGCGGGGAACCGTCGGCGGCTCGGGCGCGTATCAAGGCGTAGATAAGTTTCTGGCACACATCACTAAAACCAGCGACGGCATAATCAATTTCAACGGTTTTGAGGCCAATTTCCGGGTTGATTTCATGGAGCTTATTTTCAAACAGGCGTGTCAGGTTTGGCAGGAAATTGAGCCAGTCTTCTAGTGGCATGACAGTTGGGATCGCGTCTAACAGGGCCTGGCTGACGACATTCAATTCAGCCGCGCCCGCATTTTCGATTCGACCCAGACCGGTAAAGTTCTTGGAATCAAACATTGGGATACCAAACGTTACCGGGAGATAAAACGTCTCACGAAAGTTTTTGATCGGTGTAAACCGGTGTACTTCGCCTTCGATTTGTAATTGCATTGTGCGATCCTTCAAGCACCCACATAGAGATAGTATAGCAGCTTTCCCGCAAACCAAATCTTAACATAATTTTTTTCGCTTTTATTCACAAATCTGACAATTAATTACGTTTATGGCCTGTCAATCAGATAATGAATGTAGACCTTAACTTACAGTTGTCGAAACACCCGTTCGCAAGGTACAATGTCATGTGATAAATTTGGGATATAAGCCAGAGAATTTGGGAAAACACCATGCAAGTAAGCGTGCGCCAAGAGAACCTCGCTAAAGGTCTGAGTATTGTGGGGAAAGCAGTGGAAAATCGCCCAACCCTGCCAGTGCTCAGCAATGTTCTGCTCGATACCGAAGACGCTCGGCTGAAGCTGGCGGCGATGGATATGAGCCTGGGGATGAGCATCACTTGCTGGATCGGGGCGAAAGTAGACGAGCCAGGCGAGATCACACTCCCCAAGAACACCCTCACGGATCTGGTTAATAATCTGTCGCCCGAACGGGTTGATCTGACGCTGGACCCGGCGACGCAGACGGTGAATGTGCGCTGTGGGGCAACGGTTTCCAATATTAAAGGCATTGATGCTGGTGAGTTTCCGTTGTTGCCCGACGACGGCGCGGGCGATATTCGGGTTAGTGGCAGCGTTTTTAAAGACATGATCGCCCAGACTGTGTTCGCCACCGCTAAAGAAGAAACGCGACCGATTCTTACGGGTGTCTTCACCGAATTTAGTGGCAATATGATGACGATGGCGGCTTCCGATGGCTATCGACTGGCAGTCCGCACGGGTGAAATCGAGCAGCATTTTGATGAGCCGATCTCGATGGTGATCCCTGGACGAGCGCTGGCAGAGGTGGGTCGGATTATTAGTGACGACGATGATGAAGTTAGCCTCACCCTCCCAGGTGACCGGAATATTGTGCTGTTTCACATGCGCAATGCGCTGGTCTCGTCGCAGTTACTTGAAGGTCGTTTCCCCGACATCATGAATGCGATCCCCCGCAACTATAATACGCAAACCGTTGTATATGCCAGTGATCTGCTGCGGGCCTGTCGGCGGGCTGCGGTGTTTGCCCGTGATTCAGCCGGTAGCGCCCAGGTGGTGGTCAAGCCGCCTGACAATCCTGGCGAACCGGGCGAGGTCGTTATCGCTGGACGGAGCAACGAACGAGGCGATAATACCGGTATGGTTGATGCGTCGGTCGAAGGCGAGGCGCTGGATATTTCGTTCAACATCAACTATTTGATTGATGTCCTCAACGTGATTCCTGATGAACGGGTCGTCCTTCAGAGTAATGGTTCGACCAGCCCAGGTGTCGTCCGGCCTGAAAACCGCGATGATCTGGTCTACATCATCATGCCCATGACGCGGCCCAATTAGATTTAGCCCCGTTGTATACAACCGTTGTCGACTACAGTGTTAGCTGTATGTTGACGATAATCATTTGAGTCCTCTCAACGTCATTCGTTATGGATAGGGCGCGTTTTTCATTTGTTTGTCATGGTCATTATGACGGTTCATTGAACCAGATAGCCAACTATTACAAAAACACAACCTTACCGGGGTCACATTTGCCGTAGCATTAAGAGGGTCTACAATGGTGAGTAGCGTATTTATGCTACGTTATTTTTGTAACAATCATTGAAGTGGAGATAATCTTGATGGCTGAGAAACACAAGTTCTTGGGCGCGGCGTTACTGATCGTAGCACTGTTTCTGAGTGTATCCCCAGCACTGCTTCAGGACGATGCTGGCGGCACACCGCCAACCAATGTACTGGTATGGACTGAAGATGGCCCCAGTGCAGCGGAGAGTTCACCGTCAATTGCTGGACAGATCGGTTTAATGGATGGCAGTGGTGCGTTTACCCAAATGATGGAAGTTCCGGCTCAGACCAGTCGGCTGCGTCATTGTGGCGATCAGGCCATTTCGCCCGATGGCAGCATGTTTGCCTTTTATGTCGGGCTGGAACAAGGGTCTTTATATGTGATGGATGGCGCGAACGCACCGGTTGTCGTTGATGAGGTAAACGCGCTCACCTGTATGGGTGGTGGCACCTTCCAATATACGCCTGATAACAGCTCACTGGCCTATATTGACTTTGAACCCGATGCCTCAGCTAGCGAATTTGCCGATGGCTTTCTGCGGGTGCGCAACGCGGCGGATCTGAGTGAAATGTTTACGTCAGAGAATGTGACGGCGTTTGATATTACCAATGAAGGCGTGGGTTTTGTCAGCTTCTTCACTAATGATCGCAATGAAGCTGATGAAGCTGCCATTTTCTGGTGGAACGGAAGCGCCGAACGCGAAGTCGCGACCTTGCGCCCGGATGAAAACTGTCGTTATACCAGTTCCAGTATTGCGGTGACGCCGGATGGCAACTTTGTGATTATCATGGGCCATCGCTGTCTGAGCGGAGATACCCGCACCAGTTGGCAATTATACCGGGTTGATGTGGAGGCTCGCAGCGCGACGTTGGCGGCCACCGAATTTGCCAGCGGGCAATTCGCGTCGTTTGCTCGGACCAATCAAATAACGATTTTGCCTAATGACAATGCGGCCCTGTTTGCTGTGCCTGATGGCGTAACCGCCAACACCGTGACGCTGTTAACGGTTGATCTCGATGACCTTTCCACCAACATCGTTGTCGAGCGACAGGCAGTTTTCCCGACGCTGAATCAAGGGTCAAACATCTTCCCACAGGTTTCCCCCGATGGGCGCTGGTTGGCCCTGGTCGTCACCTCGCCCAGCAACGATAACACGCTGCATGTGTATGATCTGCAAGATCTGACGGTTGCGCCGATTACGATCAGTGCGGGCAGCCGCAACGACATCGTTCCTGACATGACATTTAGTGCTGATAGCAACTGGTTGATTTTCATTGCCGGGTCAGAAAGTACGGGACGCAGTGCTGACAATTCACTCATTGCGTTGGACCTGAATGCTGGCACTGATTTCCGTATCAAGCGGGGTCGTTTTGCCCGCGGGCTAGCGGTGTCGCCTGATGGTAGTCTGGTGGTGGTGCAGGACGCTGAAGTGCTGGAGGACGAGCGCCAGCCCACATTCCTGAATCTGGTTCAGATTGACGTCAATACCAGTGAAACGGCGCTGTTATTTGAAGGCGCGGACATTGTTGACGGGGAAGTGACCAACCAGCGTTTTGCCAAACCGTTGATCTGGCGCTAAATTTAGCCTGAATACACTCAAGGGTCGGCCACTGGGTCGGCCCTTTTTGGTTGCACAATATCGAGACCGTTCTGTAATTGGAAAGTCAGCTTTTAGAAGCATTCCCAACACCAAACGGAAACGTTTGAGTGATGAGAGGTAGTTCGGTTATTCACAGCGGAGCCGCATCACGGTATCGGCTCCGTGTTTATCCATGAGGACGAAGCCTTGGCCGGTATCCAGTACGACTATGTTAATCATCTCCTCGTGATTTGTGGTGACCCGCAGCGGTAACGGTTTGAAACAGCGAGTACCCGCCAGCCACAACCGGAGATCGTAGGCCGTATCCCGGATATACATGACATAAGCTTCCCCCTGGTTGTCAAAATAGGTGGTCACGATACTGGTCGCCGAGCGGGAGCCGACGATGTATGCCACCCCGATAGCGAGCAGGCAGCTTAACAGCAGGATCACCCCCAGATGTGCCAATTTGCGCATTTCTATGCCTTCTCACATTGCTGTTTGAAGGCAACGGTACAGTTGGGATTATGCGGTTGGCAGCCTGCTGGGGGTTGGGATCAGGGTTGGGATTGGAGCAGTCCAAGTGCTTGCGCCTGTGAAACAGCCTGGGCACGATTCTTGACGGTTAGTTTGCCATAGATGTTGCTGGTATAGCGTTTGACTGCGCCGGTGGTGATGACCAGGCGCTCGGCAATCTGCGGGTTAGTCAGGCCTTCTTCCAGCAGTCGTAGCACTTCCAGTTCGCGGGGGGTGAGGGGATCGAGCAGGGCATCATTTGCTCGTGTGATTGAATCGTCTTCTGCTCTGCTGAACTCATGCATCAATTCGGCAACCACCTGCTGGATATCAAGCTGTGCGCCCAGTGACCAGGCAGCAGTATAAGCCTCTAAACCAAGCTGAGCTTCGAGATCTACTCGGAGTTGTATGATGCCCTGATGCTTTTCCAGATAGCCGCGAGGGCTTTCTAGGCGGCTGAAGACCAGTCCCAGCAACTCAGTGGCGCGGACGTATTCGCCGCGATGGGAGAAGATAAAGGTAATAGCAGCAATCAGAAACAGCACTTCAACTTTCTGATACCACTGTAGTTTGAAGGGCAAGACTTCGCACAGGTCGTCAGCGGCAGTATCAAACTGTCCCTGCCCGCACCACACCCAGATTCGCAGAAACATCGAGTCGCCGCGCCCGCCGCCGCGCTTGCCAAGATTGGCGAACATGATATCGACGATCTGACGCGCCTCGACATAGTTGCCCTGTGCCACAGCGATCAACCCCAGACACCGGTAACTCGTTAGCATCGGCCAATGTTGCTGGAACATGACCCCACCCTGTTCTAGCAACGTCAGGATGTCCTGGGCGTAATGTCGAGCCCGCTGGAAATCACCGGTAGCGAGAGCAACCTGGCTGAGGCGGGCCAAGATCATCATGATTCCACCTTTCGAACCACTCTCACGCTGCCTATCCAGCGCTTCGGTCAGATAGCGCTCGGCTTCATCCCAGTGACCGCTTACCATTGCTTGCGTACCCAAATTACCGAGTATGACTGCAATACCGTATAGGTCGCCATGTGCCCGGCGTAGTTCGAGGCTTTCGAGCAACAAAGGGCGGCTTTTGTCCATCTGATTCATGCTCTCATACACGTACGCTAAATCTTCCAGCATATGAGACAGGTAAAAGTGATCGCCGTGTTGACGATAATAAGCGATACCGGCCTCAGCAGCCTGCCGGACAAATTCGATCTGTGCATAGCCATCATGTTGCCAGACAATCTTTCCCAATAAGCGATAAGCGTAGTAATAGGCATCAAGATCGTGCTGTGCCTGGGCGATCGCCATGCTCTGCCGTAACGCCGCTTCGCCTTCCTCGAAGTGATAGTAGACCAACCCGCATCCGCCTATACGCGACAACAGGTGGGCAAGAATGGCCTGCTCTCGTTGATCGGTGTATTTTTCCAACTTGTGGCGGGCAGTCGCATACATGACGTTGGCTTCAAACGTGCGGGAACGAAAGAAGAAGTAGCTCCAGACGGGTTCAGTAAGCTGGTAGATAATCTCATAATTTTCGCGTTGCAAGGCCCAGGCCCAGACCACACGGATATTGTCCAGGTCCGCACCAATGGCATCCCAGTAGGCGATCTGTCGCGGTCCGCGTCGGTCGTTTTCACGCGCATGGAATGTGGCTCCATAGTACTTGGCGTGGGTATCACGGATTAAGGTCTCCTCACCTGCTGCGAGAAGTTTTTCCTCAGCGTACTGCCGTAGCAATTCGTGGATGTCATAGCGACCAGTATTCGGATTGTGCCGCAGCAAGGACTTCTCCACCAATGAAGCTAGATTGCCCAGCGTCGCGCCGGTGACCTGTTCCGCTGCTGCGCGCGTGCAGCCACCGCGGAACACACTAAAGCGGGACAGGGTAACTTGTTCCTCCAGGGTCAGCATTTGCCAGGAATAATCGAATACCACTTGCATACTACGATGGCGTGCGGGGGTGTCCGTCGCCCGTGTCGACAAGAAAACGAGATTGTGCTGGAGTTCGTGGGCGATCTCCGGGCAGGAGAGCGATTTCACCCAACCTGCTGCCAGTTCCAGCGCCAGCGGCATCCCCTCCACCAGTTGGCAGATGCGCACAATGTGGGGATGCTGAGTATCAATGTCGAGGTCGCCGCGCAGACGTTGTGCCCGGTTGACGAACAATTGCACCGCGCTGGAAGTGCCGTCTGGAACGGGTGTCGTCTCAGCGGGATAGTCCAGGCCGCGCACTTGCCGCAGCCATTCATCCTGCAACCGCAGAGCTTCGCGCGACGTGACGAGGAGTTTGACATGTGAGGCCGTGTTCAGAATGTCGCCGAGCAGCGGGCCGCCCTCACGAAGATGTTCAAAGTTATCCAGTAGCAGCAAGAGGCGCTTCTTGGTGAGATACCGTAGAAGATTTTCCTGAGGGTGTTGATCGGATTGTTGCAGGTTGAGTGCGGCAATCACCGCCGTAACCAGCTGGTCTGGAGATTGCAGCGACTGGAGTGGCACGAAATAGATGCCATCGGGAAACTCATCAGCCAGTCGGGCTGCGATCTCAATTGCCAGGCGTGTTTTGCCAACCCCACCGAGACCGATCAGGGTTAGCAACCGGCAAGCCGGATTTGTGAGTAACCTGGTGATGTCCTCCAGTTCTGAATCTCTACCGATGAAGGGAGTAGCATAGCGCGGGAAGTGGTGGTCTGGAGATACCATGCGTGTGCTTCCGCTCTAAGGACTTTGCTAAGATTATAACAGGCGCTGGGCCTGAAAAACGTGATCGGCCACATAAAATCAGCGCTTTTCGATCATATCCCTGTCATTTAATTCAGGTGAGGGCTACAATCGCCACTTTGTGGAGGCTCATATCCACGTTGGTGTATCAACCGTCCAATGTGCTGTGTTGCTACCTTTTGTTGGGGTCTCCAGCGATATTTCCATACGAAAGGCGTTTTATGAAATATACAGACAATGGCCCGCTGGGTATGTATTTTGAGGAATTTGAACTGGGCATGAAGCTGCGGACCCGTGCCCGCACGATTACCGAAGCTGATGTCGTCCAGTTTGCAGCGTTGACCGGGGATTACAACCCCATGCACACGGATGCGGAATTTACCAAACAGCATATGGTCGGTCAGCGCGTGGCGCACGGTATGTTGACGCTGAGTTATGCTATCGGTCAAATTTACCAGTTGGGCTTTTTGGAAGGCACGACCATTACGTTTCGAGGTGTCGAGATGAAGTTCAGCCTGCCGGTCTTTATTGGTGACACGCTCTTTGCTGAAGTCGAAGTCGTGGAACTGAAGCCAATGCGCCGACTGGGTGGTGGCACGGTCACCAGTGCGGTACGCATCATCAATCAGGATGGCAAAATCGTCCAATCGGGCACAATGACCATGTTGATGGCGTCCCAGCCCGACGAGGCCTAAGCCGATTCGAGTTGTTTTTGACTGGCTAACGGCAGCGAAAACCAGAAGGTTGATCCTTGGCCGGGTTCGCTTTCGACCCAGATTTTGCCCGCGTGAGCCTCGACCGCCAGGCGACAAAAAGCCAACCCTAACCCAACACCTTTGGGGGCATCGTTATATTTGACCCGGCTGAACTTATCAAAGATTTGATGCTGCAAATTTTTGGGGATGCCCGGCCCGCTATCCTGAACGCTGATACACAGCTTATCATCGCGCAACAATGCGCCCAGCGTAATGTCGCCCCCGGTAGGTGTATATTTTACGGCGTTTTCCATCAGGTTAATGACCACCCGTTGAATCATGTCAGCATCCAACTCGACAAAAGGCAGGTCGTTGGCAATGGCGAAACGGAGCCGTTGTTTCGATTCAGAGGCTAGTGGCTGCACCAATTCCGCCGCACTTGCCAGTAGATTGTGGATCGAGGTTTCTTTGCGGTCCAACACGGCACTGCCTTCTTCCAGCCGTTGAATATCCAGCAAACTCTCCACCATGCGCGATAGCTGGCGGGTGCTGCGCATGCCGACCTGAATCAAGTTCAGGACTGCATCATTGTCATTGTTTATCAGCAACCGGCCCAATGTCGAAAAACTGCTGTTGATGGTGTGCAAGGGGCCGCGTAGATCATGATAAACCATGGCTGAAAGATCGGCGCGGAGTTGTTCAAGTTCCAATTGTGGACTGACATCTTGCTCCACCCATTCGATCAAATCACGGTCATGCAATGAGATCCGGCGTGCCCGCACATTGACTGGCACATCAATACCGTCCTGTTTCCAGGCGGTCGTTCGAAAACCGACTTCCTTGCCTTCTTGCAAATTCGCAAAACGATCGGCGCCAATTGGGCCGGTGCCCATGCGATGAACATTCGTGATGGGCAGCCCGACCAGTCGATCATGTTCATATCCCAGGAAGTCGCAGGCCTGGCGATTGGCGTCGACAATCTTGCCATCCAGGTTGGTTAAGATGATGGGCATAATCGAGTCGTTGAACAACCATTGGTAACGTGCCCGGCTGCGTTCCGTGGTGCTGAACTCAACCGCGTTACTGATGGCGGCGGAAGACATGTTGGCAATGGCCTCCAACATATCCGTAATCTCCGGGTTGAAATAATCCACAACCTTGTGCAGCAAAATCATCACCCCAAAGGTCGCGCCATTTTTTTCTAAGGGCAGGCCAATCGCTGAACCAACACCTGGCACCAGTGGTGAATCGGGTAAGTAGGGCCAACGGGGGTCGGTGGTGATGTCGCGCACAATGATAGTTCGTTGACCATGATGGACAAAGCCGATCAACCCGCGATTAATCAACAGATTCCAGAGCTGTTTTTCGGCATTGGATTGTTCGGTATTGTTCAGAATGTAGGCTTCCTGGATACGGTTATCTGCATCGAGCGTAATCACACAGCCGTGTTTCGCCTGGATTGCCTCGCCGGTCATTGATAGCACCGTTTGCAAGATCGACAGTACATTCATATCCTGATCGTGCAGGGCACGGGCAATGCGATAGAGTGAATCCAGGCGCTTACTTTCACTGATGGTCATAGAGAAATGTCCTTGAGGGCCGACCAGATCATCGTCCTGTTATCAATTTTACACAAAATCCTAACAATCCAACGTAAAATTCTCCTAAAGAATAGCCAGATGGGGTGAGCAGGGCAATAGGTGGTCGGTCATCTTGCCGATGTAAGCCCGACTTTCGAAATTTGTTATTTTCTTGACAAATAAATGGAAACGATATAGGCTTACGGCACTTAAGGCGTGTTAGCGGTAACGTAACCGCTAACTTTAAGAATATATCATATACAAAATTTTTGGAAACGATGCCAAAAGACCGGGTTACTTTAGCTGATGTGGCCGAAAAAGCCGATGTTTCGACCATGACAGTTTCACGGGTGCTCAACAACAAAGGCGAAATTAGCGAGGAAACGCGCCAGCATGTTTTGCGGGTGATGCGCGAATTAGATTACCGCCCCAACCGCGTCGCCCGCAGCCTCGCAACCGCCCAAACCCAGCGTATCGGTGTCGTTATCCCCAGTTACTCCAGCGCATACTTCGGCGCGATTCTCGACGGGAGTGAAAGTGTCCTGTGGGAAAGCGGCTACCATATCTTGCTGTGTAACACGCGTGGCAACCTCGACCGTGAACGAGCGATTTTAGACCTGTTTGAAGAAGATCGCGTTGACGGTGTGATTGTGCTTACAACCCGGATCCCAACCGAAGAACTCAATGAATTTTTGCGCCACCAGCGGGCGGCAGTTGTCATCAACACAATGGCCGACCCAGCTGCCGCAGGCCTGATTTATGTTGATGAGATTCGATCAATTGCGTTGGCGGTCAACCATCTCTTGCAAAGCGGGCGACAACATCTGGCCTATATCGGGATGAATAACGAGACTTATGCCGGTTCGCAACGTTGTCGGGGTTTCGAACTTGCCTTGCAAGCTGCCGGCTTTGCCGTTGATAGAGCGCATCAGATGGCGTTTACGGTCCCCGACTTGAAAGGTGATCTTGAAGTTATTCAGCAATTGCTGACCAATAATCCACGCATCGACGGCCTTGTGTGTTTTAATGATGAACTGGCCGCACGCGCGCTGCGGGTTTGCGCCGATCTGGGTCGGCACGTGCCCGACGATATTGCCGTTATTGGCTATGATGATATTTATTTGGCGGAACTGCTGAAGCCCACCTTGACAACCCTGCGGCTTAAGCAAACCAAGCAGGAAGTCGGGGCGATGGCAGCCCGCATGTTATTGGAGCGAATGGAGAACGGGGTTGAGCAAACATCCGTGATACTCAATCATGACCTCGTGATTCGGGATAGCGCTCCATGAAGAGGTAACGAAAGGAGGGATGCTTTCGAATAGACGATAGCGATTGCAACTTTTGACTAATCAGATACGAAGAATAGATTAGGAGCATTGATAACTTATGAAACCTCTGCGTTTCACGTTACTTTTAACATTTGTTTTGGCGTTGATGATTTCCCTTTCGGGTCTCAGCGCCCAGGATATGATGTACAACGAAGCGCCGATGCTGGCTGATATGGTCGCCGCTGGTGATTTGCCGCCGGTAGAAGAACGGCTGCCCGTTGCACCCCTCGTTGTAGAACCTTTTGACAGTGTAGGCCAGTATGGCGGCACCTGGCGTCTGGGGATGCGCGGTGGTAACGACTTCGCGCTGGTCGTCCGTACTCTTGGTTACGAAAATCTGCTGCGTTGGACACCCGATTTCGATGGCATTATCTCGAATGTTGCCGAAAGCTGGGAAGTAAACGATGACGCCACTGAATACACCTTCAACCTGCGTGAAGGCATGAAGTGGTCGGACGGTGAACCATATACCGCCCATGACATTGTTTTCTGGTACGAATCGGCGGTTGTCAACGATGAAGTTCGGCCTTCAAAACCATCCTGGATGGTGACCAATGGTGACCTCGGTGTCGTGGAAGCGGTGGATGATCTGACCGTGAAATTCACCTTCTCAGGTCCCAATGGTCTGTTCCCGCAGTTTATGGCGGCGGTCGATGGCCGTGAAGTTACCCGTTACCCGCGTCACTGGGCAGCCGAATTTCATGCTGATTTTAACCCCGATGGCATTGATGCGCTGGTCGCCGAGGCTGGTGTGGATACCTGGGTTGACCTGTGGGACATCATGATTCAGGATAGTGATGGTTTCCGTCGTATTAAACCGGTCATTGGCCCCTGGATGATGGATATTGATCACTCAGCCGACATTACCCAGATGACGGCCACGCGTAATCCGTACTACTGGAAAGTTGATCCTGAAGGCAACCAGTATCCGTATATCGACCGCGTGCAATATGATGTCGGCGAGGATACCGAAACGCTGGTGCTCAAAGCGCTGAATGGCGAGATCGACATGCAGGACCGTCATATCGGCTCATTGGCGAACAAAGCGGTTTTCTTCGACAATCAAGAAGCCGGTGGTTTCACCTTCTTCGATACCATTCCGTCGGGCATGAACAACATGATTATCGCGCTGAACCTGACGATTGAAGACCCGGTTAAGAACGAAATCTACAACAACAAAGATTTCCGTATTGGTCTGTCCCATGCGATTAATCGGCAGGAGATCATCGACCTGATTTACGTGGGTCAGGGCCAACCCTGGCAGGCATCACCGCGTCCGACCTCACCGTTCCACAATGAACGACTGGCAACCCAGTACACTGAATATAATGTTGATTTGGCGAACGAGCACCTGGATGCTGCCGGTTATACCGAGCGTGATGCGGATGGCTTCCGTCTGGGACCGGATGGCGAACGCATTATCATTGGTGTGGAAGTGGCAACGGTACAGACCGACCGCATCGACTCCCTGGAACTGATCTCGGGTTACTGGGCCGAAGTCGGCATTGATATGCAGGTCGTGGTTGAAGACCGCTCCATTTTGTATGATCGTAAAGAAGCCAACTCGCATGACGCAGTTGTCTGGGGTGGTGATGGTGGTCTGGATGTAATTCTGGAACCGCGCTGGTACTTCCCCTTCAGTGGAGAATCCAACTTCGCTATGCTGTGGCAATTCTGGTTCAATGGTGACGCCCGCGGTGTGGAACCGCCGGAAGCGCCAAAACGGCAGATGGACCTCTACAATCAGTTGAAGGCGACCGGTGATCCTGATGAGCAAGCGGCGCTGATGAATGAGATTCTGGAAATCGCGGCGGATGAATTCTACACAATTGGTACTGTGTTGGGTGCCCCCGGCTATGGCATTCGCAACGTGAACATGCAGAACGTCCCGGACGTATTCCCGGCTGGTTGGAAGTATCCGCACCCGGCCCCGACGAACGTATTTACCTACTATTACTCAAGCTAGGTAACCGGTAAAAATAATGGGTGTTGTCGTTTGAGGGCAACACCCGCCTTGGAGGCAAATTCCATTGGTACAATTTATTATTCGACGATTGTTATTAATGATCCCCACGATGTTTGCGGTGTCGATTGTCGCGTTCATTATTATCCAACTCCCACCGGGCGACTACTTGACATCGTATCTGGCTAATCTCTCAGCGGCGGGCGAGACCGTTGAGCAAGAAGTGCTGGATGCACTAAACGAACGATTTGGCCTCGATCAACCGATTTATGTTCAATATGCAAAATGGATTGGCAACATAATTACTAAAGGCGATTTTGGTCAATCATTCGAATGGCGTGAGCCGGTCGAAAACCTGATCTGGGGTCGATTGAGCCTTACATTATTGATTTCGACCAGCACGTTGCTTTTTACGTGGGTGATTGCGTTCCCGATTGGCATTTACTCCGCTGTCAAGCAGTATTCCATTGGCGATTATATTGCCACCTTTTTTGGTTTTCTGGGGTTAGCGATTCCCAACTTTCTGCTGGCACTGGTGTTGATGTTTATTGCGTTCAAATATTTTAATCAGAGCGTCGGCGGCCTCTTTTCGCCGGAATTTGTCAATGCCCCCTGGTCGTTGGCACGGGTCCTTGATTTTATCAGCCACCTGTGGATTCCGATGATTATTCTGGGTACAGCCGGCGCAGCGGGTCTGATTCGTGTGATGCGGGCCAACCTGCTGGATGAACTGCATAAACCATATGTGCGAACAGCGCGGGCCAAAGGATTGCCGGAATGGAAAGTCATTCTTAAATACCCGGTGCGAGTCGCGTTGAATCCGTTTGTGAGCACGGCGGGCTGGTTGTTGCCGTCGCTGGTTTCGGGATCGTTGATTGTGGCGGTTGTGCTGAGCCTGCCGACGACCGGGCCGCTATTGTTAAGGGCACTTACATCACAGGATATGTTTTTGGCAGGCGCATTTATTCTGCTGCTGAGCTTGTTGACTTTGTTTGGGACGCTGATTTCAGACATCGCCCTGGCGTGGCTCGACCCGCGCATCCGCTATGAGTAATAAAGGAATTAGACCATGGAAAGCGGCGTCCCTAAACCTGAGGTGAACCTGGCCCAGGCGACGGTCAGCGGTGGCGTAGCTGTGCCCGTGCCGGTTGCCGACGGCGAAAAAGAAACGAATATCTATGTAGCCTCGCAGTGGCAGTTGATGTGGTGGCGCTTTCGCAAACACCGGCTGGCGATGCTGGGTGGTATTGTGACAATTCTGATCTATATGGTGGCGTTGTTTGGCGAGTTTTTTGCGCCGTTGCCACCAGACCAGACCAATACCCAAGCCACTTATGCCCCGCCGCAGACGCTGGTGTTGTTTGATGAAGACGGTTTTAATCCCCATGTGCTGGGTTACAAAGTTGAGGTTGATCCGGTAGCGCTGCGTCGAACCTTTGTGCTTGACCCGGAGAATAAAGTGCCGGTTCGGTTGTTTGTGCGGGGTTGGTCCTACAAGATTCTGGGCCTTGTCGAATCGGACATTCACCTGATTGGGACCCAGGATCCTGATGAAACGCTCTACCTGTTTGGTGCCGACCGATTGGGCCGCGATGTACTGAGCCGGATGGTGTTGGGGACGCGTGTCTCGATGTCGATTGGGTTGATCGGTGTCACGATTAGCTTAATATTAGGCATCGTTCTCGGCGGCATTTCCGGTTATTACGGTGGTGCAGTTGACAATGTGATTCAGCGCATTATCGAGTTTATCCGCTCATTACCTACTATTCCGCTCTGGTTGGGGTTGGCGGCAGCGCTACCTAAGACCTGGGGGCCGCTACAAGTTTATTTTGCCATTACGATTATCCTGTCAATAATCGGCTGGACGGGTTTGGCGCGCGTGGTTCGTGGACGCTTTTTGTCGTTGCGTGAAGAAGACTTTGTGATGGCCGCCCGTCTCGATGGTGCCAGTCAACGCAAGGTCATGTTCCAGCACATGCTCCCGGCGTTTTATAGTCACATCATCGCGTCGATTACGCTGGCGATCCCCGGCATGATCCTGGCAGAAACCTCATTGAGCTTTCTTGGCCTGGGGTTGCGGCCACCGGTGGTCAGTTGGGGCGTGTTGTTGCAAGAAGCGCAAAACGTGCGCAGTGTGGCAACGGCTCCCTGGCTCTTGATTCCGGCGTTGGGCGTGGTGGTCGCGGTACTCGCGTTGAATTTCCTGGGGGACGGCCTGCGTGACGCGGCTGATCCTTACGCCTGATCGAGGCATTTCATGGACGACATTTTACTTGAAGTCAAAAATCTGAAGACCCATTTTTTCCTGGATGAAGGTACGGTCAAGGCAGTGGATGGCGTCGATTTTACCGTGCGGCGCGGCATTACGCTCGGCGTTGTTGGTGAAAGCGGCTGCGGCAAAAGCGTAACGGCTATGTCCATTTTAAAGATCGTCGAGAAGCCGGGACGCGTGGTTGACGGTGATGTGTTGCTGGACCGGGGCGACGGTGCCGGTCAGGTGAACCTGGCAGGTCTGGATGAGTATGGCGAAGACATGCGTTCGATTCGGGGCGACGCGATTGCCATGATCTTTCAGGAGCCGATGAACTCGCTGAGTCCGGTGCATACCATTGGCAACCAGATTATTGAGGCGATTCAACTACACCGTCCGCTATCCAAACAGGAGGCCCGCGATCAGGCCATCGAATTGTTGGGTCTGGTGGGCATTTCCCGCCCCGATCAGAACGTTGATGCCTACACCTTTCAACTTAGCGGCGGGATGCGCCAGCGGGCGATGATCGCGATGGCGCTCTCCTGTAATCCACTGCTGCTGATTGCCGATGAGCCAACGACTGCGCTGGACGTCACCACGCAAGCGCAGATTCTGGAACTCATGAAAGGTCTGCAAGATCAGTTTGGCATGGGCATCATGCTCATTACCCATGATCTGGGCGTCGTTGCCGAAACCTGTGATGAAGTGGTGGTCATGTACCTGGGTGAGGTGGTGGAACAGGCTCCAGTTGATGATTTGTTCCATGACCCGAAACACCCCTACACGCAGGCTCTCATGCGTTCGATTCCTCGCCTGGGTGCTGGACGTACCCAGCAGCTTAACCCGATTGAAGGCTCGGTGCCGGACCCCTTTAACCGGCCAACTGGCTGCCCCTTCCATTCGCGTTGCGATCAATTCATGGCAGGCAAGTGTGATGTGATCCACCCGGACCTGATTCAACTGGCAGATGGCCGGCGTGTGCGGTGTTTACTCTATGAAGCGGAAAGTTCTTAGCGATGGCAGACGCGCAAGCTCTACTGGATATTAATAACCTGAAGATGTATTTCCCCATTCGTAAGGGGTTCTTGCGGCGGGTGATTAATCATGTCAAAGCGGTTGATGATGTCAGCTTTGAAATCCAACCGGGCGAAACGCTGGGGTTGGTTGGTGAAAGCGGTTGTGGCAAAACGACCATCGGTCGCTGTATCGCCCGCGCCTATAAGCCTACCGCCGGCGAAATTTTGTTTCAGGAGAATGGCAAACCGCAAGATCTGGCGCATCTGGATGAGGTCCAACTCAAGCCCTACCGGCAAAAAGTGCGGATGATCTTTCAGGACCCCTATGCCTCGCTTAACCCCCGAATGACGGTGTTTGATATTATTGCCGACCCGTTGCGGATTCATGAGGTGTCGAGTGGGCAAGAACTTGAGGACCGCGTCGTCTATCTGCTGCGGCGGGTGGGACTGCGCCCCGAACATATGCGACGTTATCCTCATGCGTTTAGCGGCGGTCAACGCCAGCGTATCAGCATCGCCCGTTCATTGGCACTCAATCCCGAATTGGTGGTTGCCGATGAGGCGGTGTCGGCGCTGGATGTTTCCGTCCGCGCACAAATCCTCAACCTGATGATCGAATTGCAGCAAGAATTAAACCTGACCTACCTGTTCATTTCGCACGATCTGAGCGTGGTGGAATATATTGCGGACCGGGTAGCGGTGATGTATGTCGGCAAGCTGGTAGAACTGGCCCCGACCAACGAGTTGTTCAATAATCCCAAACATCCTTATACGGAAGCGCTGCTCTCAGCGATTCCGGTGCCCGACCCTCGCCGCCGTTCCCAGCGGATTGTGCTGGAAGGTGACGTTGCCGACCCGGCCAACCCGCCCGGTGGCTGCTATTTTCACCCCCGTTGCCGCTATGCCAAAGATCGGTGCAAAACGGAAACACCGCCCTTGCGTCAGGTTGCATCAGGTCATACCGTCGCATGTCATTTTGCAGAGGAGTTGGAACTGGAGGGTATTCCGCCCCTGCCTGCCGATTAATGGTCAAAAAAGGGCCATTGTGACCTGCTTGACAGACAATCTGTACCTATGCTAAATTATAAGCGTTGTCACACTACCTGAAGGAGGCACCTCACATGCTGTATATAACCACAGGACTTGCTGCCGTTGTGAATAAAGTGAGCGTGCCTGCTGCTTAGCTGACCCTGCTTTACAATCTAAGTTAGCTGCTACAACACGCTCGCGTCAGTAATGCGTTGCGGCGCATTGCGCGGGGTCGTTGTGGCTGGATTCCCAACAGTCATGGACGATCATGGCTGTTTTTGATTCATGTATGAACTGGATAATTGCATATGTCGAGCGGCGAACAGACAGTCGCCTGCCCCTACACTATCGTTCTTTCGATAGGGACGATCAACGGGTCTTCGGCTGTGATGCGCCGTTATCCAAACCAAATGGAGCATTGAACGTTGAGTAAAGTTACTAAACGGCAGCAAAAACGAATCGATAATCACTTGAAGAACATGGAGAAATCCGAGCGGAAGCAACAATTACGCAAAGCCAATAAGAAGATGCGACGGAATGTCTCGTCAAAAGGGGCACGGCGCAAAGATTGGTTTGATGTTGATGCGGTGATGGATGGCGACTATGACGACTTTGAGCGGATTATGCCGCTTGACGAATCCGACCGCCGCCGTAATGTTGAGCAGATGGCTTACCAAACGGTTGATGAACCGCCGGAAGACATCGCAATTGATGAAGACCTGGTCGCAGGCCGGGTGATCGAAACCAGCAAAGGTTTGTGCCGCGTGCAGATTGATGAGCGCGTGGTGCTCTGTAGTTTGCGCGGAAATCTGGATGTGGCCGAGACGGGCTTTACCAATGCGGTGGCAGTCGGCGATGACGTTTATGTTCGTGAGGATGGCGTGGGCGGTGGTGTAGTCGAAAGGGTCATGCCTCGCCGAAGTTTCCTGGCCCGGCCCGATGTCTTTAACGCCCATCTGTTGCAAGTGCTGGTTGCCAACATTGATCAGATGTTGATCGTGGCTTCATGGCGCGAACCCCACCTGTGGCCGGAGCTGATTGACCGTTACCTGGTGGTGGCAGCCCGCAATGATCTGCCTGCCATGATCGGGGTGAATAAGATTGACCTGGTGGAGGATGCGGGCGAACTGGATACGACATTGCGTCCCTATCGCCAACTGGAAATCCCGGTGGTGTTAACCAGTACGCTGACAGGGGTGGGCGTCAATCAACTGCATCAACGGCTAATCGATCAAACAACGGTGCTGACGGGACTCTCCGGTGTGGGCAAGTCGTCGTTAATCAGCGCGGTGGACCCTAATCTTGATCTGCGTACCGGCAGTGTGGGCGATGCCGGTGGTCGTCATACTACGACTCAAGCGAATTGGTTGCCACTCGCAGCAGGCGGGGCGGTGGTCGATACACCTGGTATTCGAGAATTTGGCTTGAGTGGATTGGTTCAAGATGAACTGATTGAATTTATGCCTGATCTGGCTGAGCTGGCGGCTGGATGTCGTTTTAATGATTGTCGCCATCTCGATGAGCCGGGCTGTGCGGTACGGGCAGCAGTTGCAGCGGGTGAATTGGCCGAGAGCCGTCACTTTAGCTATACCAAAATGCTGCGCGAACTACCGGAGTAGCAGTAATGACGAACGTCCATATGCCGGTGCTGGAAACCGAACGTCTCATCATTCGTCCGTTTGTGACGACGGATGGTCCGGCGGTGGCGCTGGTGCTGGGTAATAGGGAAATCGCATCCAGTCAACGCTATGTTGACCAGAGCCTGGCGTTAGTTCAGCAGATGGCCGATGTGTATCAACCGCCGATTGGCGACCGGGCAGTGGTTCACAGGGATTCACAGACTGTGATTGGCGTCGTGGGATTGCCGCTCGCGTTCGGTCCGTTCGAGCAGTTAATACCGTTTGATGCGCCCGAAATCGATATCACGCCTACTGCCAATACACCCGAAATTGGTCTGTTCTATGAATTTGATCCCCGGTTTCGGCGGCAGGGCTATGCAACTGAAGCCGCTCAGGTGCTGGTGAAGTTTGCTTTTGGGCAACTCAACCTGAGACAGATCGTCGCGACAACCGACTACGACAATCACGCTTCGATGGGGGTGATGCGCAAGCTCGGCATGACGCTCTATCGGAATGCGCTACGGGAGCCTGTCTGGTTTCAGGTGGTGGGCATTCTGCAAAAGGTGGAAAGCTGATGCAGATTCGCGAATTTACACTAGCGGACTATGATGCCATTACCGTCGTTCATAACACCCTTTATCCCGATGAGCGGCGGCTTGCTGCCGCATGGCAGGAATTGGATGCTCAACATGATTCCCGCTATCTAAAACGGGCATGGGTTGCCGAGGTTAACGGTGGGGTGGTTGGGCGAGCACTCTACGACCAGTATGCCTGGGAATATGATCCACGCGCATTTCAGTTCGAAGTGGCAGTGTTGCCCGATTTTCAATGTCAGGGCATCGGCACCGCCCTCTATGAAACACTTGTGACGGCGTTGGTCGAATATCAACCGATACGGCTGCGGACCGAAACCCGTAGCACCTGGCCTGGTGCGGTCCACTTTCTGGAAAAACGCGGTTATACCGCCTATAACCGGATGCGGCGTTCGACTTATCCGGTTGCCGATTTCGATTCAGCACCTTATCGTGATCTGGAAACAAAGCTAGAGGCACAGGGCATCACAATCAAGACATTGGGTGAGATGGAGTCGGACCCCGATCATTTGCGTAAAATCTATGATCTCGACAAAGAAACTACCAGCGATGAACCGGATATGTCGTTTACGCCGCCACCGTTCGACGAGATGATTGACTGGCTGAATCGGACGCTTGACGCTGGTCGTATACATGCCGATGGTTATTTGCTGGCTGTTCATGGGAACAACATTATCGGCCAAACTTATCTGATGATTAATCCAATCGATCAATCCGTGCATGTTGGTACCACTGGTGTGGCGCGGGACTTTCGGAGGCTGGGCATCGCGACGATGTTGAAAGTCCGGTCACTGCAATTCGCCCAGGCTAAAGGATACCAAACGATGCTGACGGAAAATGAGGTGCGAAATGTGCCTATTCGAGAACTCAATCAAAGGCTGGGGTTTGTGCCCCAGTACGATCTCATACGTTACGCAATTTACACCGAGTACAAGGAAACAATACAGTGAGCGACTACGACGCTTATTTCGATGACCGTTATGACGATTTTGAAGCTAAGTTTGATCCGATGCGTGACCGCCAGGCCCGGCGTAAGCGCAAGCCCAAAGTCATACATATTGCGAAGAAAGACGAAGATCAGATTCGAGATGAAATCGCGGATCTCACCGGGTTGGAAGGCGGGTTCGAGACGACTTATGTGCCTGGCCTGTTCGAGGAAGGCTGGCTGTTGCAATCATTGCGGATGTTCTATGACATGGACTATGTGAGCGATGTGCTGGGACGTGTGCGGGGAGGCAAGGAGGCCAGCGTGTACCGCTGTGCCGCCACCCCCAAAACCGGCGTCGAACTGGCCGCAGCCAAAGTCTATCGTCCGCGCATGTTCCGCAACTTGCGCAACGACAAGACCTATCGTGAAGGAAGGCGGCATCTCAAAGCCAATGGCAAAGCCGTCAAAGCTACCGATCATCGTTTGATGCGGGCCATCGGCAAGAAAACGCGCATGGGTGTGCAGGTAGAGCATACCTCCTGGCTGATGTATGAATATAACACACTGCAAACGTTGTATGAGGTCGGTGCCAGTGTGCCCAAACCGTTAGCGGCCAGTGATAACGCGATTCTGATGGGTTACTGTGGCGACAGCGATATGGCTGCGCCGACGCTCAACGCAGTGACATTGGACGATGGTGAGGCGGAACCCCTGTTTGCCGAGGTAATGCGCAACATCGAACTCATGTTGCAACAGGGCCTGATACACGGCGATCTTTCAGCTTATAACATTCTCTACTGGAATGGTGAGGTCACGTTGATTGATTTTCCCCAGGTGGTGGAATATCAGCGCAATACCAACGCCTATATGATCTTGCGCCGCGACATCTTGCGGGTATGTGAGTATTTTGCCAGCCAGGGTTATGAACAGGATGCGCAGACTCTGACCGATCAACTGTGGAACGAATATGCCTTTGGCAACGCGGCGACCGCTGCCGCTGATGATATTCGCTTTGCGGAAGAAGATGATTAAGATACGGGTCACTGCCGCATCTCGCGGCACCTTTTTTTCGAATCATGATTGCTGCTGGTAGTGGATTACCTTTACAAGTGCAACCTGTCATAACCGACATTTTGAGGAGATTGCGATGTTTGATTCCATTAATTTGTCATTTTATGCCGACGCAATTATGGATGAGGTGGTGAGTGGGGAACCCAAAATTGATGAGACTATTTTGCTCGATTTAGCACTAAAGGCAAAGGGGCCCATTTTAGAACTTGGTTGTGGTTATGGTCGCATCACAATTCCGTTGGCCCAACACGGCGTAGCGGATTTAACCGGCCTTGAGCTGTCAGCTCCTTCTTTGGCCCATGCCCGTTCGCGGACGGGCGATTTACCCATCCAATGGGTAGAAGCAGATGTGCGCAATTTTCATCTGGACCGACGCTATGCATTTATCTTTGCGCGAGGTGATGTGTTTAATTTCATGTTAACACGTCTCGATCAGGAGGCAATGTTAGCACGGGTGCATGAACACCTGGCGGATTCAGGACAATTTCTCTTTGATACGATGCCTATTCAGCTAGATCGTATGGTAGACGAACTGGAAGAAACCTCATGGTATGATGTAACCCACCCCAATGGACGGCAAGTCTTTGCATCTGGCATCCAGTGGTTTGACCACGTCCGGCAGTGGTACGTCCAACACTGTCAAGAGCGCTGGGACGGTGTGGATGGAGAACTCGTGCGTCCGCCCTGGCAACTCACACTTCGCTATGTCATGCCGCAAGAAATGGAAGCACTGCTGCACTACAACGGATTTAAGATCGTAGCGCGGTATGAAGACTATCTGGGTGAACCGGTGTCGCCAGACGAAGAGGGTTTCATCTATCTTTGCGAAAAATTGTAGGCTGGATGCATTGATTAGATAAGCAACACGGCACAGGCCGATTAATCTGCTTGTGCCGTGTTGAACTCAGGGTTACTGATTGCACGAACTTGGCAAAACGCGCTACGAAGGTATTCGTCCGCTAGTTTCCGAACTGGCGAACTACAATGTCGCCATTCTCGCTCTATTAGATGGTATCAATCCCGGCAGAATATTCGTGAATGATCTCGAAAATCCAAGTGCCGCCTACATCGAGACGGTTGAAGGTCGGCATCTGGTGGGTGTTTCAATCCGTGACACTTTTACCAGCGCCCTTCAGACCCACTTTGACGCGAACATGCCCGATTGGGGGATCGCAGTGACGGTCGACCCCGACTCATGGGTCAACTCGCTGGCTAACATTTTTCACCCGCGACCTGTTCGCCAGATGACCCGGCGGCATTATGTCTGCACCAAATTAGCATATACGAACTGGCGAGAGCGCTTGCCAGATGGATTCGTTGTGCGCCCCATTGACAGCAATTTGCTCGATAATGAGGCACTGGACATTCCCGATCACATCCTGAACTGGATTAAATACAACTGGGGAACACGGGCACACTACGAGCAGTACGGTTTTGGCTTTGCACGTTACACCAGCAGCAGGTTGTAAGCTGGTCGCTGGCCGATTGTGTCAGTGACTCGCGCGCCGAGATCGGCATCCACACCCATGAGGACTATCGACGGCAAGCACTAGCAGCCATCACCGCTGCAGCCTGTGTTGAACAGGCACATGCCAACGGCTTCATTGAGGTTGGCTGGCATTGTGATGATGGCAATATTGGCTCGTGGAAAACGGCGGAAAAGGTCGGGTTTCGCCACGAACGCGATTATACGCTGTACTTCACCAAATGATGACGTTTAGATAACCCATCACAGCCGCCCGGTCGATGTGTTGCTGTTCGGCATGCGGGTTGTGTCTTAAACAATATGATTGAGGTGTTGACGAGTTCTTGTGAAATATTATCTGAATCGGTATATTGTGTCTGCCCATTTGACCATTATTGGTATCCGGCGAGTGACGGATGGAATTTATTGGGAAATGGTTGGACAATCGACAACAAATTTACCTGATTGAGATTCGCGGCTATCTGGATATTGCTGAATCCGACCCGCAATTCCTGGCGATATTGGACGGCGCGGCGGGGGCGATTCCGGCGTACTTAATCCTTGATCTGACCGGGGCTATGATCCCCGATGCACTGGTGCAACCAACCACCTGGTCGTTGAATACTGACTATAGTATTCGGGTGAAGCGTTATCTGTCACGGCCCGAAGTATGTTTTTTAATCCATATCATGAACAACGACAACCCTTACTTTGACCGCACCCAGGAGTATTTCGAGTTCCTGGAGATGAGTCATAAAGTCAAGTTCTTCCCCACTATAAATGAGGCGCTGGACTTTGTTCGCGGTCCCTCGTCGTGAGGGGGCAGCCCCGTTCTGACTTCACGAGCTGATGCTGAAGCCACCTTGTTGTACCGCCGCCGTGAAGATGGCATCGTCCAGATGTAGACCCCAGCCCGGCGTTGCTGGGATGGTCATTTCACCGTCATGCAAAGAGTAACCGGGTGCCACTAAGCCATTGGTATCGGCTTGGTCCCATTCGACAAAGGCGAAATTACCGATCACACCCGCCAGATGACAGGCGGCATAGTTGCCGAAGTTGCTGCCATAATTATGCGGCGCAGATTTCACAAACCAGGCATCAAGCTGTTTGCCGAGGTGTAACCAGCGCGTGAAGCCGATGTCGCGCAGATCATACTGCACCACGTTTATCAAGCCTTGTTCCGCCCAATCCAACAGTCGGGGGTCGGCCCGGCCTTCGCCATCAGCAATCAGCAC
Source organism: Phototrophicaceae bacterium (assembly GCA_965223835.1). GTDB lineage: Bacteria > Chloroflexota > Anaerolineae > Aggregatilineales > Phototrophicaceae > CAVYXZ01. The sequence continues at coordinate 4,205,178 of CBDCXQ010000001.1, read as the reverse complement.
ATTGAGTCCTTCGGCTTCTTGCCAGTCACGTAAATGGCGGTAAAGTTCGGCGTCTTCATGGAAAGCTTCTTCCAGCCAGAGCAAGTTGCTATCGGCAGTCGCTGACAGCACTTCCAGCGTGAGATTGTAATTGTAGCCATTGTTGGCATCAATCATTAGCGTGATGTCGGGGCCAAATGCTGCGCGGATGCCCTGAATGATCGCGATGTCCCGATTGGTTCCAGCTTGCAGGGGCATGTGGAGTGCGCCGCGCCCGACCTTAATCTTAAATGCTCGATGACCCCGCGCATAACCAGCCCGGGTTTCATCAATGAGTAGTTGAACGGCTGCCTCATCTGCTTCCAGATTCAGGTCATCAAAATACAGGGTTGTATCGTAGCAGGGTGCGGTTTGTTGTACTTTAAGCGTAACACCGTAAAATTGAGCCGCCAATGTATAGACTGGCTGATTGGTCTGTTGCCCCAGCCAATCCCACAACGCGAAGTCCAGTGATAAGCCAGAGGCCGACACACCCTGTTCAACATTGATTAAATCAAGGGCGGACTTGCCGAGCAAGTTGTGCGCCTGGTCACGGGTGATCCGGCTATAGCCAAAGCCAGTGGTGCCGTCAGAGGTGGTGATGCGGGCAATTGGATCTCGCTGCGTCAGGCCATGATCGCCCAGGCGAGCATTGCTCCCGGCGTGGCGGGGCCGTTGACCCTCAAGTACGGCCCACTCAATCTTTGTAATCGTGGTCATGCATCTGCTTTTCAACAAATAGGTTGTATAGGGACGCTGATTATAACCAATTGAATATCAGGCGCACGAATGTGAATTTAATCGCCACTGACTGGTGTGAGTTCGCCGGTTGCTGCAGTGGTGTCGGTGAATGTTGGATCACCGCGCTGGAGCAGAAAGGCCGGGATGAGGGCGATGCCACTGATGATGGCCCCGATGAGGCCCAATTCCGCCAGCACCTGCACCGTAATCGTCGCGTAGATTTCAACCGCTTGTAGCGGGTCAACGGCTGTGCTGCCGCCAACGGCCAGCGCTGCCAGTCCGTTCACGCGGTTGAGTGACAGCGTTGTCAACGCCGATACGCTCACCGTCATGCCGATCAAGCGTAGAATAATTACCAGAGCCGACGCCACGCCACGCTCATTTTCTCTGGCACTATTGATCACCGCCGCGCTGATGGGCGAAAATGTTAGGCCCAGACCGACGCCAATCACTGCCATCTCGATGGCAATAACGACATCGCTCACATCGATATGCCAGGTTTGCCAAACGGCGAGGAAGCCGATGATCGCTAACCCCAGGCCAACAAGGGTCGTCGTGCGATAGCCAACGCGATCGGTCAGCCAACCGCCGGGGACCGCAGCCAACGCCATCGGGATGGTGAGGGTGGAGAGCAGCAACCCGACCTGTAACGCAGCCTGCGAGAGTGTACTGGCATCTTCCTGGCGTACGTTAACCAGAATCGGTACGCTGACCAGACCGACCACCAGACAGAATCCGACAAAGAGATTCACCAGTGCGCCAGCGGACAAATTGCGCCTGCGGAACATGTGCAGATTAATCAGCGGGTCGCGCACCCGCCGCTCCACCAGTATAAAGCCAGCGAGGAACAGGGCTGCCAGCACCATCATGGGGCCAAAATAGGGCGGTAATGGTGATAGATCCTCGAAACTGCTGGCGGTCGTCGCGGCATCCACATTGCCGCCCAGGCCAATGTTTAAGGCCACCAGCATGCCAATAATCAGGGCTGTGCCGACAAAATCGAAGCGACCAGAAACCCGCTGCTGTGGCATGTTGCGTAGTGCCCACAGGACCAGTGCAATTGTCACCAGGGTGATCGGTACATTAATCCAGAATAGCGTTTGCCATGCCGGTGCCGGCCAGTTGAGGCCCAGCGAATCGGTGAAACTGCGATAGGTTGCGCCGTAGATGCTGAAGTGATGCACCAGCAAGCCACCGTACAAATGGCCCAGGACCCAACCGAGGGTATCAACTGCGGCGACCAGGCCCAACGGACGGGCGCGGCGCGCTGGGGGGAACATATCGCCCACCAGGGCCAGACTGACTGGCACCAGTGCGCCGGCACCCAACGCCTGCACGATTCGCCCCAGAATAATCATTTGCAAGTTCACATACGAAATATCGGGGCGTTCTCCCAGGCGGCGATAGATGGAATAGGCGAACTGGGTTGGCGCTTGGTGGGCAGTTGCTACCAGGACCGACCCGATCAAGAAGATGACCAGACAGACTACATACACCGAACGGCGTCCGATGAGATCACTCACGCGGCCCATAAACGTCATACTGACGGTATATGCCAGCAGATAGCCACTGAGAATCCACGCCGCATCATCCAGCGCAGTTTGTAGCGGCAGTTCGAGTTCGATGATGAGTTCTGGCAAAAAGGCGGAGACAATTGTGAGATCAAGTGCGCCGATAAATACGGGCACACACATGACCGCCAGCACCAGCCAGGGGTTAACAGAGGTACGGCTCTGGTTTGTCACGAAGTCGGTTCGTCCAGTTCAGGTTCGCTGTTAATGTCATACACGTCAACCACCCAGGTGGTGGGTTCCGGGTCTTCGTCGGTAATTGTATCTGGTTGCACGATGACAAACCGCACCGGAATCATTAGCGCTTGATCGATAAACACATCAACCAGTACCTCACCGGTTGTTTCGACAAGATTCGCCATGAGTGCCGAAATATCTTCACCGCGCGCCGTACCGCTGAGGTGGTACACTGCCGTACCATCTTCAAGATTTTCCTGACCTTCATATGTCAGGTCAATCAGTGAATTCAACGCGGTCTGAAAGCCGGTATCTTCCGAAATCAAGGTTTCCGGGTTGAACCCAACGGCGAATGGCGCATTAAACCAGGTGTTGGCGGTCAGGATTGCATGGCGATACCATTGATCGTCGCCCCTTGAAAACACATCAACATCAGCCGGCAAGCCCGCTGCAATCAAGCGAACAGATGCCTGGAGGATATTGGGTGCCACATACTGTGCGACGGCCCGGCGAAAATCGACATTGCCCAGATCAGTCGGTACAAAGTACGATGCCCCTGATCGCTCGACACTCATCCGAAAGGTATCAGTCTCGCGGATATTTTCTGCCGCTTCTGTCACCAGTTCAATGGGATCAAGCGGGGCTTCTTCAGTTGATGCTCCGGTGCAGCCCGCTGCCATCAAGATTAGAGCGATCAATAATAGATAACGCACATTGAATCCTTCAAAATCACGTCCCCGACCAGTGTTCAGAAAGCGTCTATCTGACCTATTATACCTGAACAGCGTGTACGCATGATGTAAGATCAGGGTTGCACCGACCTAAAGCGGATGGAGCGGGTCCTGCGGTTGATGTGGCACATAAGTTTTGTGGGTCGCGTTCAAGATTGCGTCTTTTACCAGTTGAAAATTTTCATCCGGTGGATTCAGCGAATCAATGATGAGCGCGTTGTCATCCCAGGGTTGATAATACTCGCGCATCCGCAGCACATCACTCCAACCGACCGGTTTCCAACCCGGTACATAGTGGACACGGTCCTTCATGCGCTCCATCCACTCCCGATCATCGGAGCAGTAACAATAGATCGGGCAAAATTTCGCATGGTAACGGGCCGCGATTTCACTGGCGACCTGCCGGAAATGGTCTAATGGGAAGGTCGCGTCCAGAATGACGCTAAGGCCCAGGCTGAGTTGTTCATCGGCCATATCTAAAATAACATAATAGCCGTCCCCAGTGTTTGCCGCTGCCAGATGATGATCGCGCAGCAGACGCTGTGCCCGGTCTTTGGCGAAGCTGGGCACACGCATTGCCTGGGCCACCATCCGCGCCAGGGTAGTCTTGCCGCTGCCGGGCATACCCGCGAATAGTATCAAGGTCGTATCGATGAGCGGCTGGGTGGTGATGGCTGCACCGTCCTTAGCGCAAACGGGTCCAGGTGCCGGAACTGCCGCCGGAAAAACGGAATACGGCGTTGTTTGGCCCGTCGATATAAAATGCGCCATTCTCTTCAAATTGAATCGTGCGACTATCGCGATTGATTTCGGCTGTGCCCCAGCCAATCGCACTCTCCCACGTGCCCACCGGAGCCAGCGTTTCCAGGAATGCCCAGCGGAATTGTTCACGGGGCTTAATCAGCGAACTGTTCGGCGGCTCACCATATTCCGGGAAACCGGTTCCATCCCACCCGCTCACGTAACTGATGTAGCGGTTGCCATCGTTTTGCAGGCCATAAACTGTGTTGACACCATTGGCATCTACGTAGATCATGAAGCCGCGCTGGAAGGGCTGGAATTTACCGTCGCCAACTGAACCAACTGTTGTTGGACAACCGCTGTTCGGTGGGGCGAGTTCATTACCAAAGAACCAGGGTGTAGCACAGGAGATGGTGATGGGGATCGACTGCTGCGCTTGTTCACCGCCGCGTATGGCAACCAGACGGTAGACGACCAGACGCCCCGAACCTGCCGGAATCGCAACCGGTAGTTCACCCGATGGTGTTACCGAAAACGAATTGATGACTGCGCCCTGTTGATTCAATTGATCAATACGGGCCGAATCGGACGCGGAGACCCAGCGCAATGTGACCGACGCGCCTGGCGCTGCGGTATTCGAACTGGCGGTGAATGACGTGATCTGCGGCGTGTCCGGCGTATTGGTTGGCACCGGGGTGAAAGTCGCTGTCGCTGTCGGTGTTTGCGTATTGGTGGGTGTCACGGTTGACGTACTCGTGACGGTTGCCGTATGCGTAACGGTCGGCGTTGCGGACAAGGTGGGCGTGAAGGTTGCCGTCGCGGTTGGCGTATTCGTTGGGGTCGGCGTCAGTGTATTTGTAGGTGTTGGGGTCAGGGTGGGGGTTAAACTGGGCGTCAAGCTGGGCAGGACTGCCAGAGTGGGCAATTCTGCAACCTGAGATTCGGGGCTACAGGCGGCAAATAAAATTGCGATTATAATAATGAACGCATGAAATGCTTTTGACATCACCGTTCGTCTCCCACCATTGGAAATGTGCATGATTATATTCCTGTTCATTATCATACCGTTCCTGACTGCTGGCTGCCAGACGACTTTAGGGCCACCGACTGCTGTAGCGACTCTCACAGTGCCGCCAGTTTTCGTTCAAGAACTGCGCCCCACCAATCCGCCGCGTGTCGTTGCCACCCGCGATCCGGCGCTGCCGACATCGACTTTAGCCCCGGCTTTTTTGGAGCCAGCGCTCACGCCCATCGCTACGGCGACTTTGCCAGCCAGCACGTTGCTGGTCGGTCATTCGGTGGCGGGGCGCGGGATTATTGCACGCCGGGTGGGGAATGGTCCGCGAACCGTGATGGTGGTGGGTGGGATTCACGGTGGTTGGGAAGCGAATACAGTTAGGCTGGTCAATGAACTGATCGCTTACTTCGAAGATAATTCGCAAATACTGCCACCTGAATTCTCGCTATTGCTGGTTCCTGTCGCCAATCCTGACGGGTTAATCCGAGGCCAAACGGAAGCCGGACGGTTTAATGCCAACGGCGTTGACCTCAATCGTAACTGGGGGTGCGAGTGGTCGCGGGATGCGGTGTGGCGCAACCAGCCGGTTGATGCTGGACCAGAGCCATTTTCTGAACCGGAGACGCGGGCGTTGTCAGCGTTTATCCAGAACACGCGCCCGGAAACCGTCCTGTTTTATCACAGCGCAGCGGGCGGGGTGTTCGCTGGCGAGTGTGAAGTCGATCATGGCTCGGCGGAGATGTCTCAAATTCTGGGGCAGGCAACAGGATATACTCACGGGCAAGCGTTTTCGGCCTACAAAGTGACCGGAACCGCCGCCTCCTGGGTTGATGGCCTGGGGATTCCGTCGGCCGATGTGGAGTTGCTGACCGTAACCGATAGCGAGTTTCAACGTAATCTGGCCGGATTGCTGGCGATCATCGACTGGCTGGCTAGATAAAGAGATGCCTGTGCTATACTGAGATTGATATGAATAGGTGAGGGATTGCTATGTCCGCACTGCCCAAACAAGCCATGACCGAAGCCGAATATCTGGAATTTGAGCGGGCCAGCAAGACTAAACATGAATTCCTGAACGGTCAGATTTGTGCGATGAGTGGGGCGAGTCGGGCGCACAATCGCATTTATATGTCTACGACGCTGAATTTAGGTGCTCAGTTGCGTGGCGGCCCCTGTGAAATGTTTCCCAGTGATATGCGCCTCAAAATTGGACTGATTGGTTTATATACCTACCCTGACATCAGCGTGGTGTGTGGCGAAGCGCAGTTTACAGAAAGTGGTTTTGATTCATTACTAAATCCGATATTGATTATCGAAATTCTCTCGCCTTCCACCGAAGCCTATGATCGGGGCGAGAAATTTCACCATTACCAGCAGCTTGACTCGCTGCGTGAATATGTACTGATCGCCCAGGATCATCCCCGTATTGAACGTTATCTACGGCAGGACGATGGCACATGGATTCTTACCAACGCAACAGGTCTGGGTGCCAGCCTGCAACTCGCCTCGGTTGATGCGACGCTGGCACTGGCCGATGTCTATGAAAAAATGTCGTTTGAGTCCGAAAATTAAATCGCCGGTTTGTGAGCAATGACAACATATCGATTAATACTAAAGAAGTATTGTCCAGCTTTGCCTAGCATATGTAATTCATCAACCCAGGCATTGATCTCCTCTGGGCTGATGTTGGTTTTTCTTTCAACATAATCCGCGATCAAATTGATGGCTAGAAAACTATAGGTATCCTGATCATAGGTTGGATTGATAATCGGAATCGCCGTTTGTGTTCCAACTTCGAAACCTGCATTTGTCAGACGTTGAGCCAGTGTGCGGGCCAGAAACGGATGCGGGCAATGGGTGTTCCAGGCATCAATGATTCGGTGCATCCGTTCACGATCCGTCGTATGCCACACACTGGAATCCCAGTCTGTGTCGAGAATCAGTACGCGCCCGCCTGGCTTCAAGACGCGAAATAATTCACCAAGCGCCCTGTCAATATCAGGGACATATTCGTAGACTTGAGTCGCAACCGCAACATCAAATTTATCATCCTGAAATGGTAGGGTATGGGCATCTGACCGGCGAACCCTCACGTTCAGGAAATCAGCACAATGCTGCCGCGCAATCGCCAGCATACTGTCACTAATATCAATACCTTGCACCTCGCCGCCGTTGCCTACTACCTGTGCCATTTCTTGAGCCAGTAATCCGGGGCCAACGCCAACATCAAGGACACGTTCGCCGGGTTGTAACTGTAGTAGATCGAGTGTTTGTTGCCGTTGCCCAATGACGTCGGGTGTGGAATATAAACGGACGATTCGTTGTGATTCGGCTTCGTCAAATTGTAATATGCTGTCCATAAGATTTCCTCGTCATAATTGCTACTTGCATTGCCATCACTGTAGGGGGTTGCCTGGCGAATGTCCAACAGAAATCCTTGATATACTGTATTAAAGATTTCAATAACGGGTGTGTTGAGCCGATGGAGATCAAACAGCTTGTGACGTTTTATGCAGTAGCCCAATCGCTGAGCTTCAGTCAGGCGGCGGTCGATTTGAATTATGCCCAACCGACAATTACTACGCACATTCAGATTCTTGAACAGGAACTGGGTGTACCGTTGTTTGATCGCCTGGGTAAGAAAATTACATTGACCACTGCAGGCGAACGGCTTCTATCCTATGCTGAACATCTGATTCGCATCGAAGGTGAGGCCCGATCAGTTATTGTTAATAGCGCTGCTGAGCCAGTCGGCGATTTGCTGATTGCCGCATCAGGTTCATTGATGAGCTATCATCTGCCGCCGATAATTGAAGCTTACAAACATCAATTTCCGGCAGTTAACTTACGTATTATGGCAAGTGTTCTTAATCAAGACCTGGTCCAAGCCGTTACGCAGGGTGAATTCGACATGGGGCTGGTCTACCGTCAGGTGCTGCCAGATACGGTCGATTTCATTAAGTTGATGGATGAAACCCTGTTACTCGCCTGCTCAGCCGCACATCCCTTAGCTCAGAGTGGCCGCCTCGAGCTTTCAGAACTTCCATACCATACCATCTTATTCATGGCACATTCGTGTCCTTTGCGTAACGTATTTGACCAAATCCTCGATCAGCATCAGATACGCATAAGTCCCGATATTGAGTTTAACGACTATGATACCCTGAAGCGCTACACTAAAATGGGAACCGGTGTCGCGCTTTTCCCGGTTGCTGTCATCCAGGAGGAGATGCAGCGGGGCGAAATCGTATCACTGGATTGGTTAGGTAACGAATTGACGATGCCGATCTGGTTAATCTGGCATCGAGAAAAGTGGATGTCCCCAGCAGTGACAGCATTTCGGGATATGGTGGTTGAAATGCTGGGATGCGATGTTTTTGCCTCTATTCAATAAGGCGGTTCGCATTTTTCATGCTCCGACAAATTAACACTCACCCAATACTATAATGCTCCTAAATAAATACCCATAAAACTACAAATGACCGGCGATGCTGTATTTAACCTTCCGCTACAGATTTCCGCCAAAAGTCGGATAACGGCCCCAACCTACTTATGCTATAATCCTCACAATGCACATGGAGGTGCAATAGTCAGCATATGTCAGTCTCCACACTTCCCCAATAAGACCACTATCGGACCAGCGTAATTTGCCGCTGGTGTTCTGCTGGTCGATATAGGCTTTCAACCTGGCTATAACGTCAGGTGAGCCGCTGCATTCGCTATGTGTATAACTGAGGTTTAAATGTCTCCAAATGAATATTCGGGGCGTCATTGGGATGCCTATGGCGTGTATTTGCTGTTGCGCGGCGGGATGGCGCTGGCGTTCTCGCTGGTGTTCACTGCTGCGATGATCTACCGAGTTGATACGCTGGGACTTGACCCGCTGCAACTGGTGCTGGTAGGGACCGTGCTGGAAACAGCGGTCTTTCTGTTTGAAATTCCAACCGGTGTGGTGGCTGATGTTTATAGTCGTCGCCTGTCAATCATCATTGGCGTGGCATTGCTTGGGGTTGCCTTCATCATCGAGGGGGCGATTCCGCTGTATTTGGCTGTCTTGATCTCACAGGTGCTGTGGGGCATGGGTTACACCTTTACCAGTGGTGCGACCGAGGCGTGGATCAGCGACGAGATCGGTGAAGACCGCGCGGGGCAGGCCTTTATGCGCGGGTCACAGGTCGCTTCGATCGGGTCGTTTATCGGCATCTTTTTGTCAGTTGGGTTGGCGGCGCTGATGCAGATTAATGTTCCGATGATTGCAGGCGGTGGGTTGTTCCTGGCGCTGGTTATTCTGCTGATTGTGTTTATGCCAGAGCGTGGCTTTCAACGTACACCGTCAACCAATCGTAGCTCGTGGTCCGAGATGTTCGAGACCTTCGGGCAGGGCGTTCGGCTGGTGCGACTGAAACCGGTGCTGATCGGTATTCTGGCAATCGGCGTCATCTACGGTGTTGCCAGTGAGGGCTATGACCGGCTGTGGCAAAAACACGTGATCGACACGATTACGCTGCCGGATACCCTGCCGCTGATCGTCTGGTTTGGGATCATTGATGTCGTCGGTATTGGCATTGGTCTGGTGATGAAAGAGATCGCACGGCAGCGCGTTGATTTCAATCGCCATGTTTCAGTGGCGCGGGCGGCGATGATCGTCAATGCGTTCATTGCAGCGGCGATTGTGGTGCTGGCACTGACCAATAATCTAGTCGTGGCCTTTGCCGCTGTTTGGCTAATCGGTCCGCTGCGCGGCACCAGTGATCCGATCTTCACCGCCTGGATAAATCAAAGTCTGGACCCCAAAGTGCGGGCAACAGTGCTCTCGATGCGGGGTCAGGTAGATGCGCTGGGCCAGATGGTCGGTGGTCCGGCGGTCGGTGTTGTTGGCAACATCGGCTCTGTACGCGCAGCTCTGACCATTAGCGGCGTGATCTGGGCGCTGGCGACTCCCCTGTATCGGCGGTCACTGCACCAGGCAGTAGCTGAAGCCGAACCGGTGGGGTAGTCATCAATTTAGTCAGCCTCTTGCCAGGAAAGGTAAGGGGCTTTTTTGTTGGTGCCAAACGATACCCGTTCTTCCTGGCGGGTGGTATCATAGACCGGTCAAAGGAGGAACTGACTGTCATGGATTTTAGTATTGCTTCTTATAGCTTCCATCGGCTACTTCAGGCCGGTAAGCAAGACATGTTTAAATACATCACCGATTCAAAGGAACTCGGTGCATCCCTGCTGGATCCCTGGAATGCACATCTAGCAGTCATTCAAGATGAGGATACAGTGTATAAGGGCGGTCATGACCCGGAAAACGCGCAATTTTCCGCCGTGAGCGACGCCTACATCGAAAAGGTGAAAGCCGCTGCCGCTGCCGTTGGTCTGCCCTTTGGTTGCCTGGCGGTGGATGGGGCGCATATCTACGAGCCAGAGCCGGCCAAACGGCAGGTGAACCGGGCGTCGGCTTACCGCTGGTTGGAGGTTGCAGCTAAGCTCGGAGCACAGCAGGTACGGATTGATGCCGGCGGACCAGAGAACATGCCTGATGACGTGTTTGAAATCATCGTTGACGGTTACAACGACCTCATCAAACGTGCTGGTGATCTGGGGCTGGAAATCGTCATCGAAAATCATTGGGGACCGTCCAAGATTCCGGAGAATGTGATAAAAATTCTCAACGCGGTTGATGGCCTCGGCTTGCTGTTTGACTCGGATAACTGGGCTGACGGACGGCAGGAAGATGGCTGGACGATGTGCGCCCCGTATGCACGGGCGGTGCATATTAAGACCTGGGAATTCGATGCTGTCGGTAATGACCCGACGGTCGATATTCCGCGCGTAGTACGCTTGCTAGTTGATTCAGGTTACAAAGGTGTGTGGGGGATCGAAAGTGTGCCACGCGATGGCGATGAGTATGGCGCGGTGAAGAAAACGGCGGCTCTGATTGCCCGCTCACTGGAACAAAGCTAAAGATTCAACGTGAAGGTACGAAGATGCAAAGATTTGTAGCGGAACATTTTTGATTCTGCAACTAAATTTTTGCCACGAACTTTTAATTGTAAGGAGTATTCGTATGACAGAAAAAGTACGTATTGGCGTGATTGGTGTCGGTCAGATTGGGAAATCACACCTGCGTAATTACAGCGACATTGATGCGGCGGAGATCGTTGCTGTGGCCGACATTAATGAGGCCGAGGCGCAGCGTGTCGCCGCTATGCACAGTATTCCAAATGTGTATACCGACTTTCGGGATTTGCTGCAACGGGACGACATTGAAGCGGCAGACGTCGCGTTGCACAATAATTTGCATATGCCCGTGACAGTCACCGCACTTGAGGCCGGTAAACATGTCTACTGTGAAAAGCCAATGGCGGGGGCCTATATCGACGCTGAAACGATGTTCAACCGGTCACGCGAACTGGACCGCATGTTGAGCATTCAGTTGACGACGCTATTCGCATTGGAAACGCGGGCAGCACGAGCCTTAATTGATGCCGGTGCGCTGGGCAAGCTTTATCATGCGCGGTCAACCGGCTATCGGCGGCGTGGACGGCCTTATGTTGATGGTTATGGTAGCCAGTTTTTTGTCCAGAAAGAACATGCCAGCGGTGGCGCATTGTATGACATGGGCGTGTATCACATTGCACGGATGCTCTATCTGCTCGACAACCCGGAGGTGTTGACCATCACCGGCAAAGTCTATCAAGAAACGGCGATGGACCGGCGGCGACAGGTCATCAGTGGCTACAACGTCGAAGAGTTGGGCACAGGTTATGTTCGCCTGGAACAAAACATCACATTAGACATTATCGAAGCGTGGGCGATTCACCTCGACAAATTCGAAGGCTCAGCGGTAGTCGGCGCGGATGGTGGTATCCGGCTGGAACCATTTGGCTACTTCCAAAATATGGCCGATGATCTGGCGTTGAGCGGCACGTTTGATCTGAATAATTTTAACTACCGTCAGCATCAACTGCGCGATAATCCCGATGCCTATGATAGCCCGCAACACCATTGGGTTGCCGCCTTGCAGGGCCGGGTTGAGCTACTGCCAACGGCGGAACTCGCGCTCAATACGATGCTGATTAGCGAAGGTATTTTCCTATCGGATAAACTGGGGCGCGAAGTCACGGCTGATGAAGTGCGGGCGCAATCGGTATCCACAGCGCTCAGCGTCTAGTTTTTGACGCGATTGCGCTGATCGATGATGGGCAACAATTAAGGTAGGCATAAGTTTTATACAACCTTCATGAAAAATTGTTGAAAAGTTGTGATACACTGGCTGTATTCGGTTTCCTAAATTATCATGAGGTTGTGATGCTATTGGCTAAAACATTGGAGATGGGGCCACGCCTACAAACAATCGCACCAGACTTCACCCTCTTGAATCACGAAAACGAACCGACTCCACTCAATCAATTGTTTGGTGAGCGGGGTTTATTGCTGGGTTTTACGGGTGACATCTGGGAACCGGCGAGTGTACGCCGCATTTTGTGGCTACAACGACATTACACGCAATTTTTCAAAAAAGGGATAGGATCGGCCCTGTTGCTGTGTGATAAGCCGCACATGCTCAGCGGGTTTACGATGAGCAGTGTCGTTCCGCTGGGATTCCCTTTATTGGCTGATATTGATCACGCGATTCATGAGCTATATAATATGCAGCCCCATGCGGGCCTGGTTCTGATTGATAGCCAGTTTATCATGCGCGAAAAATGGATCGTGCCTGATGAACGAGTTTGGCCCCGTCCGGTTGATTTACTGAATGCAATGGATGCCTTATAAATACATTGTCTTTTGACCCACGAATAGTACATGGTGTAGTCTGGCCCCTATTACGAGCACCGTCATGTGCGACTTCCACAATGATTGCCCTCTGCTTTTTTGCGAAATAATCTACGTGCTTCCCTCCAACCCTCAGTATGCCGGGCCGCTCCCTGCTGAAAACTGAACTTCACTAGCGTTCCATTACAATATCACCCAGCCAGGCCAGCCCATCTGTTGCTCCATCCACATCCGATAACACGGCGAAACGCGTGAGGTCCGGGTACGTATACCAGCCGACATAAACGCGATAGGTTCCCACTGGCAGATCATCAGGAAGTTCTAGCATTACCAGGTCTACCTGACGGGTATCGGCTGGCAGGGTTCCTAACGGTGCATCAAATTGAGCCACTGGCTGCCCACTGGCATCCAGAAGATGCACAAAACGAATATCGTTTTCATCAAGCGCGGCGGTCAGCATCCAATCGAGCCGCACCACCAGTGAAGCGCCGGGTTGGGCAGCAACCGATACCTGAGCGTGACTTAGCTGCACACCGCGCTCAAACTGTACTGGTTCAAACTGGGCCGGGATGAAGTCGCCAGGTTGCAAACCTTCGACCTGTAGGGTTTGACAGGCCAGCGATGGATCGGTGTAGGCTGGGCACGGTGGATTTAACGCCAATGTCACGGTATGGAAAGTGTTCGCTTCGACTGGCACCGGTACGTGAATGTGCTGGATGCCATCAATCTGCCAGCGTTGAATTAGCGTTTGGTCAAGATACAATTCGACATCAAGTCTATCGGCGGTGAGTGTCCCACTCAAATCGACCCAGCCCATTGCTGGCACATAAATTTGTGAATCCACATGGCGCTCGATCGCTGATTGATTACTTATCAAAGTTGTAAACTGGGGCACGTCCTGGGTCGCGGGTGTTTCGAAAATGGCGATGACATCATCTTCATACCAGGGGTTGCCTAACTGTTCTCTCGCAAAATCTAAATTGTCGACGTACTGTTTATGGGCGATCACAATGTCAGCGCCAACCGACTTGAGCAAGGGCGGGTCCAATGTTCGTTCGAGCAAGGTCAACTTCGCCGGATTAACCGGCGTGCTGCGGGTAACGTGTCCAGCGACCAGTGCCTGCTGGTGCGCGGTCTGTAAATAGAGGCCGTTTTTCGCCGCGACCGGATTATTCCAGGGAATGTCTAATACCGCGCGGATGTCATCGCGTTCGGCAAGCGAATATACCGCTGTCGGGATTTCGGCTGGAATCGTCGGGAACGGCCAATACCATTGATAATCAACCGCAATCATGACCATCAATACCGTGAGCAAAGTCGGTTGCCATATGGGGCGGCGTGACAGCAGCCAGTTTGCGCCAGAGCCTGCCAGCACAGCGACCGCCAGTGCCAGCACAAAATTGAAACGGCCCGGTGTGCGTGCCAGGCTGAAAAACGGCAGTTTCTGGACTGCTGCCCAGGGCAGTGTTACATAGCTGGCATAGCCGTCGGGTTGCAGGCTGATGGGCGTATCAAAGATCTTCAGCAGAGGGCCAAGTGATAGGAGCCAGGCGACCAATGCAAGTAGCAGCCACCAGCGAGTCCCCACTGACTGTGCTTTATGCCGGGTGAAGATCAGGCCAACGATCGCCAGTGTGCCAGCAATCAGGCCAACATAGCTACTGCCTTCTTCCAGATTGACGCCGAGCACGCGCCGGGGATAATCCAGCCCGGCATAGAGCGGGTTGCGAAATGAAGGTGACACGCTGCTCAGCAAGTCGGCGCTATAGCGCACATAACCGCCCTCAGCTGTATAAGCGGGCGTTTCCAGCGTTGATTGGGCAATGGGTAGGACGAAGATGAGCAGAATCAAACCACCCAGTACATTAATCAGAATGGTTCGTAGCAGGCCCACCCAATCTCGTCGCCACAATTGCCAGAGGAGAAATACGGCGGTAATCGGCAGCAGGCCATAGATGAGTTGCAAGATGTGTCCGCCTGGGCTGAGCACGAAGAACACGACTGCCAGCATGAACCCCCTCACCCCCCGACCCCCTTTCCAACTTGGAGAGGGGGAGGCAGTCATCAGGCTGGTGGAGGTGGGGTCAGCAGTGGAATAAGGTCTTATTCTTCTAAATCTTTTTTCATCCTCCAAACGCAGCAAGGCATAAATGTAAAGTGGCACCGGCCACATCACCATTAACCCGGCGTGGCCGCCCCCCAGATGCCCTTGAAATGTTGGGGCTGCCATGAACACTAATCCAGCCAGCAGTGCCGGGCCGCGTTTTCCATTGAACAGATGTCGAGCCAGTACGTACATGGCCCAGCCATTGAGCGCCATATAAAACAGAATAGAGAGATTGGCAGCAGCCGGTAGCGGCAGTAAAAATGCCAATAGCCAGGCCGGGAAAAATTGTTGCGGATGCGCCCACAGCAGAACACCTTCCATGCCGTCCGGGTAGCCGAGATTGGGCTGCCAGAATATCGAATCGCCAGTGCGCAGCGCATGGTTGTACCACCAGATATGCCGCGCCATTTCGGTGCTATCGCCATAAGCAAAACCGGCCAGATGGGTGCTCAACTGGGTAATCAGCGGAAAGGTGATAAGGCAAGCGATTCCAAAATAAAAAGTGTAGACCAGGAAGTGTGGCAGTGCCCTTTGCGCAATAGCCTGCCTGATCGAGCCATAATTGGTTACAGAGGCCATCGCATCACTCCCCTATCGTCACCTGACCCAGCAAGACGCGATGGTTGGCGGCATCTGATCCATCCGCCTGTACGGCAAACGGTGTCAGGTCCGGGTAAGTGTACCAGCCGGTGTAGACTGAATAGTTTCCTGCTGGCAGGTCCAGTATCATAACCTGTTCGACCCATGCCCCTCCCGCAGCTTGAGTGCCAAGTGTTTGATCGTTCTGGGCAATCAAGTCGCCGTTTTCATCCAGCACATGAATAAAACGAATGTCGGTAGTGGTCCGTGCTGCCGCAAAGTCCCACATTATGTGAACAGCGAGACCGTCAGTATGCGGGACGATTTGGTGCTGGCGCAATGTTAGGCCACCGTCAAACTCGATTGGTGTAATTGGTGTATGCGGGACGAAATCAGTTAGGTTCAGGTCATTAATTCTAACGGATTGACAGCGCAACCCGGCGGCATAGTGATCCGGGCAGGGCGGATCAAGCGCTAACGAAACGGTATGATACCCGGCTGTAAGCACCGGTAGCGAGTGGTTGAGGCCAATGGTCTCGGTGCCCGCCCAATGATGAATTGGCTGATGATCGAGAAGCAAATTGACGGCCCGCCCATTGGCCTGTAGCAGCCCGGTCAAAGTCAACCAGCCAGGTGCTGGTGCGTAAAAATAATGATCATGGCGGTCATCGTCAATCGTCAGATCACCATCGAGCGCCACTTGAAAAGTCGGCTCGTCGCTCGTTGATGGGACCTCATACAGGGCGATAGCCTCGTCTTCATAAATCGGATTGCTCCAGGGCGGTTGCGCGTCGGGCGGGACCCAATTTTTGTGCCAGATGATGACATCTACCTGGGCTTGGTCTAACAGGGCGGGGTCGAAAGTGCGTTGCAAGACCGTCAATAGCGCGGGGTTAACCGATGTGCGGCGCGCGATATGCCCGGCAATCAGCGGCTGTTGATGACCGTTTTGCAGGAACATCCCGTCTTTCTGCGCCAATGGATGTGACCAGGGTATGTTCAACACGGCGCGGATGTCATCGCGCTCGGCTAAAGACCGAACTGGCTCTGGGAGCGTGCCCTGCAGCGTTGGCAACGGCCAGAAGGCTTGATATTCAAGCACGATCAGTGCCATGAGTATACTGACCAGCGGCCAGCGATAGCGTTGAACCCGGTCCCATAGCGCGGCGGCTCCATATCCGGCCATGATCGCCACCGATAACGCTACCGTGAAGTAAAAACGCGCCGGGGTGCGGGTCATATTGAGCAGGGGGAGTTCGCCCAAAATCGCCCAGGGCAGGGTTACAAATGATTCAAAGTCACCCAGGTTGACTGTTGCGACATCATTGAAGACTTTCAGCAATGGCCCAAGTGCAAAGACCCATGCAAATCCGGCCATCAACAGCCACCAGCGCGCTGATCGCACTCGCCATAGGCTGACCAATAGCAATGGCAGCACGATGATGCCGACATAACCCATCCGCTCAAACGGATTGATACCCAGAATCTGACGGGCATAATCCAGTCCGGCGAAAATTGGATTTTGGAACGAAGGGGTGACAAGTGTCAACAAGTCGGCGCTAAAGGCCACCGGATCACCAGCAGTTACTAATGTCGGATTGCGCCATTGTTCCAGCAGAAACGGCCCAATGAATATTATTTCCAATAGTCCACCCAACAACACAGCGGCAAGTGTAAGCCGCAACCCCCGCCACTGCCGCCGACTGATCTGCTGGGTTAGCAATAGCAACGTCACTGGGCCAACGATGTAAATCAATAGCGTGAAGCTTCCCCACAGGCTCATGGTAAATAGGAACGCTGACAGCAATAACCAGCGAAACGGCGTCTCGTCGCGTTCAATACTATCTTGCAGTTTCATAATCGCGTAGATGAATAATGGGACCGGCCACAGCGCCAGTAACCCGGTGTGACCGGCGGCTAGTTGGCCCTGGAAGGTGGGGTAGGCCATGAAGACGACGCCCGCTAACAACGCCGGACCGTGTCGTCGGCCTGTTAGATGGCGAACCAAAATGTACATGGCCCAACCATTGAGCGCCAGGCGGAGTAGCAACGTTACATTGAACGCAGCTGCCAGGGGTAAAAATAAGGCAAAAATCCAGGCGGGGAATGATTGGAACGGGATGGCCCACAGCCAGGCACCGTCAAGGCCAGTGGGATAACCTAAGAGGGGTTGGTGTATAAATGGTTGTCCGGTTTGGAGGGCGTGCTTAAACCACCAGATGTGCCGGACATATTCGTAAGTATCGCCAAAGGGGTGGCCGAGATAATCGGTTCCGAGAATAGTTGCCAGCGGCCACGTGATGACCAGCGCTATTCCCAGATAGAAGCCATAAACAATCAGATGAAACTGCATCCATAACTCGCATCAAAAGAGCCAGGATTGTAGCCCCTGTCATCTGATTTACAAGCCTAGACGTTGATGACATTCTTGACGGTTGATAATAAATCATCAACGATGAATGGCTTGGCAACATAATGAGCCTGCAAGCCCTGGCGCTCAACATCTTTACCCAGCGCATTTTTGGCAGACAAAAAGATAAATGGAATCTCACGTAATTCTACATCAGCGTAGACCGCTTGATAGAATTGAAAGCCATCCATCCCACGCATCAACACATCGGTGATAATCAAGCCTGGCTTGTTTTCTACCTCGTGCAGGATCGTCAGCCCTTCGTGCGCACTTGATGCTGTCAAAACTGCATAACCGGAGAACTCCAGTATTTCTTGCAGGCCCTGGCGCAGTGCCGGGTCATCATCAACTACCAGGATAAGTTCATTTATGGCGCACATAGAAAAACCAATCGTTGTATCTTTTATACTCAACTTCATTCTAATGGTAAGCACTCAACAAAATGCTTACCATTACGCAATATTGCCGATAATTTCATAATATTTACGTTTTTAGGTTTTTCAAACCGCTGCCCGTGAGGGGAACAATAACAGTCGCATCAGTGCCTATCTCGGCCATAATCTGTTTGAGGGCGGCGACTGGCACCGCGCTGGTGGGTTCGATCATGAGGCCTCGCTGCCATAGCTGCTGTTGGGCCGTGAGTATGGCATCATCGGTAACGCGTAAGGCTGCGCCGTTGGTTGCTCTCAACGTTGACAGAATCTCGGCTCCGTGAACGGGAGTTGTGACCGCGATGCCATCGGCGACGCTGGGTTGTTGTTCAACGGGTTCTACTGTTTCAAGATCCTGTTCCCAGGCGCGTACAATCGGATCACAACTTGCTGATTGTGCAGCATAAAGGCGTGGCAGGGTTTTGATCAAACCGGCGTCCAGCAAGGCCTGAAATCCCCGGTCCAGCCCCAGGAATAATCCACCGTGCCCAACACAGGTGATGATCGCATCGGGCACACGCCTTCCCAACTGCTCCCATATTTCCCAGGCACAGGTCATCTGTCCAGCGACGAAAAACGGACTCCAGGCGTGACTGGCATAGACTGTAGTTTGCGCCGCTTCCAGACAGGCCGCTGTCGCTGCCACACGAGAACCGGGTACGGCGACGATCTCAGCACCAAATGCGGCAATTAGATTTTTTTTGCCGACGGGAGCACCTGCCGGAACAAAAATGCGGGCTTTGATACCGGCGGCACCCGTATAAGCGGCAAGTGAGGCCCCAGCGTTTCCTGAAGAATCCTCGATGACTTCAGTCACATTATGGGTAAGCAAATGATTGACCAGCACCGTCGTCCCGCGATCTTTGAATGAGCCAGTCGGATTCAGATATTCCAGCTTGGCCTGGAAACGTATACCGTCGAATTCGGTGGGAATCAGTGGTGTGAGGCCCGCGCCCAGTGAAACTCGACGTTCTACCGGTAGCATCGCGGCATAGCGCCACAGGCTCCATTCGTTCTCGATAATCGCCTGCTCATCAAACGCTGGGAGATTGGCAATCGCCAGCTTTTCACTATTGAGTTGCCAGTCCAGCGGTCCGGCAGACTGTCCACTGGTTACGCCTACGAGTTCCGGCTTCATCGCTGCCACTCACCTTCTAACAAACGCGCCCGCAAAAGCTGGCTTAGCTCCTGGACCAGTTCGGGTTGTTCGTCAGCGATATTGTGTAATTCGTGGGGATCAAAGGTCAGGTCATACAACTCGGTGATGCTATTGGTATTGCGAATCAGCTTGTGCGTTTCCGTGCGGATGCACTCGAAATTATCGAGCACGCTGACGGTATTGGTGCGATGCTTTGCCGCGGTGCCGTTCAGAATCGGCCCCAGTGAACGCGCATCAATATCCGGTTGGGGCGACAATCCCGCCAGTTCGCAGATGGTCGGGTTGAGGTCAATCAGCTCGACCAGTGTATCGGTTATACGCCCGCCTTCAATGCTTGGTCCGGCGATGATGAGTGGAACGCGCAGAGACGCTTCATAGGGGGTGGATTTCTGATACAAGCCATGATCGCCCAGCATCTCGCCATGATCGCTGGCGAAGATGATGACCGTATTCTCCAACATGCCGCGCTGGTCAACCGCGTTGATAATCGCCCCAATCTGATCGTCAATCACCTCAATGGCAGCGCAATATTGGCGGCGGGTGATGGCGATTTCCTCCGGCGTGATGTCCAGGGCACGACGCTGAATCCAGTCTGGTTTGCCGTTCAGGTCGTCGACAATCGCAGGTGGCATTTCAGCGTTACGATAGCGATCTGCATAGCTGGTCGGTGGATCAAAGGGGTCATGCGGACCGACAAAGCTGACGAACAGGTGCCAGGCGAAGTCGGCGTTGACATCTTCAATCCACTGGACGGTCTTTTGCCCGATGTAAACATCATGAAACGCTGCTTCGGGCAGCACCGAATCGTGCGATGCATTTTGAATCCAGCCATTGGCCTGTCGTTGCGCATAATCGGTTTGAAATTGTTCGACCAGGCCGTGTTGGCTTAAAAAGGTGGTGTATGGTCCACTGCCCGGCGGCACCGAACCGGCGTTCATTTTGCCTTCGGTCTCATGGGGATGCGTGAAACCGAGGCTGTAGGTCCAGGGTCGCTCGCCGCGTTGACCGATGTGCCCATTGGGTTTGGCGAGATCCAGCTTGCCCACCAGCCCCACCAGATAATTATTAGCCCGCAAGCGCTGATAGTAGGTTGGGGTGTGCTGCGGCAGGAAGCTCTGGTTATTGAGAGCGCCCAACCGACGGGGCTGCAATCCACTGGCAAGCCCGATACGCGACGGGGCACACACCGGCGCATTGACCGCACAGTGGGTAAAGCGAACCCCACGCGCGGCCAGTTGATCGAGATTTGGGGTGCTAACAAATGATGCTTTGGCAGCCCCCAGATAATCATAGCGATGTTGATCGTCCATAATGAAGAGGATGTTGGGCTGGGACATAGATTCTCTCCGAGTGAGTAATCTTGACTGTTGCATAGCTGGCAATTATAGCGATTGCCGCCCTATTGGACACTCACCGGGAATTAAACAGATATTCTTGAGAAAAAAGCGTGAATCTTATACACTGTAGATAGACTCATTAGCATTAACAATCGTCAAAAGAGACGCCCATGCTAACCGACCAGTACAAGCGCCCCCTGCGTGATCTGCGGATTTCGGTCACGGACCGTTGCAATTTCCGCTGCACCTACTGTATGCCTGCCGAGATTTTTGGCGAGGGTTACAAATTCTTGCCGCGCGCAGAAATCCTGTCGTTTGAGGAGATCACGCGGCTGGCAAAGATCATCGTGCGGCAGGGCGCGGTCAAGCTGCGCATCACCGGCGGTGAACCGCTGGTCCGGCAGGACATCGAACAATTGATCGCCCAGCTTGCGGCGATTGACGGCGTAGATGATCTGGCGATGACGACCAACGCGTATTTTCTGCCGCAAAAAGCTGAGTTGCTCAAAGCAGCGGGCTTACAGCGCGTCACCGTCAGCCTGGACACGCTTGACGACGAAATCTTCCAACAGATGAATGGACGCCGGTCCAGCGTGGAAAAGGTGCTAACGGGCATTGATGCGGCAGAAGCAGCGGGCCTGGGGCCGATCAAAATCAATGCGGTGGTGCAGAAGGGCGTCAACGATCACACGCTTGTCGATCTCGCCCGTTATGCGCGGGAGCGCGGCTGGATTGTGCGCTTCATTGAGTACATGGATGTCGGCACGATGAACGGCTGGCGCATGGATGATGTGGTCCCGGCGAAGGCCATCGTCAACATGATACACGCCGAACTGCCACTGGAACCGGCGGGCAAGAATTATCACGGCGAAGTCGCCCGCCGTTATCGCTATGTCGATGGCAGCGGCGAGATCGGCCTGATTACCTCGGTGACGCAACCGTTCTGTGGCTCCTGCACACGGATGCGCCTGTCGCCAGAAGGGGAGATTTTCACCTGCTTATTCGCCAACAAGGGCACCGATTTACGTGACCCCCTGCGCAACGGCGCAAGCGATGGTGAGATTGAGCAGATCATCTTCAAGACGTGGAGCCAGCGCACCGACCGCTATAGCGAAGAACGTGCCAACCAACCCCGCTCCGAAAAGGTCGAGATGTACCATATTGGGGGGTAACAATCGCAATGGATTGGCTTGAGACAGCAGTTTCTTGGCAAGAGACCTCCGAACCTGAATTTCCTTACGTAGCCACAGTATATGGACAGAACTGGGTTTTGCGCATCAATGATTTTCCCGAAGAGCCACTCTACACACTGATAATCAACGATGAAGTGATCATCAGCTTCGATGGTTGGCCGAATGCTTGGTCGCGGAATATATCATCCGAAGGGATACTGAAGAAAGTTTTGCGTAGATTATTCTAAACGGTACTCGCTAGCTTAAGATCTGTGCAGACAAAGGCAGCCCGCGCTGGACTGCCTTCGCTGAATTGCTAAACTGCTTACAGCACTTCGCCTTCGGTGATTTCAATCGGCGTGAAGTACAAGCCCTCATCGCTGACATCGACAACAATATGATCGCCATCGCGCAGGTTGCCTTCCAGCAGATTGGTCGCCAGCGGGTCCTGCAAATGTTGCTGAATGGCGCGTTTCAGCGGACGGGCACCATACACCGGGTCGAAGCCCTGTTCGGCCAGGAACAGCTTGGCATCCGTCGTGAGTTCTAGCGTCAGGTTGCGCTGCGCTAATAACTGCTCCAGATTGCGCAACTGCACATCCACGATGCGCGTGATGTCGGTAAGGGTCAGGCTGTGGAACAGGATGATCTCGTCCAGCCGATTTAAAAACTCGGGCCGGAACTGGTGGTCAAGTTCGAGCATCACGGCATTGCGCAGGGCCTGTTTATCGGCGTCGGGACCCATCTGCTTTATCATGTGGCTGCCGACGTTGCTGGTCATGATGATGATCGTGTTGGTGAAATTCACCGTGCGCCCGTGCCCATCGGTCAGGCGACCATCATCGAACACTTGCAGGAAGATGTTGAAGACTTCCGGGTGCGCCTTTTCGATTTCATCGAATAACACAACGGCATAGGGTCGTCGTCGGACCGCTTCGGTCAGTTGGCCGCCTTCTTCATAACCGACATATCCGGGCGGCGCACCGATCAAACGGGCAACCCCGTGCCGTTCCCCATATTCGCTCATGTCGATGCGGACCATCGCGTCCTGGTCATCGAACATGAATTCCGCCAGTGACCGGGCCAGTTCAGTCTTGCCCACCCCGGTTGGCCCCAGGAACATAAACGTCCCCACCGGGCGATTGGGATCCTGCAAACCCGCGCGACTCCGGCGCACGGCGGCGGCTACGGCCCGCACGGCATCATCCTGGCCGATCACGCGCTCATGCAGGCGATCTTCCATCCGCAATAGCTTCTCGACTTCGCCTTCCAGCAATCGTGAAACCGGTACACCGGTCCAACGCGAGACGACTGCCGCGACTTCATCGGCATCCACTTCTTCTTTCAGCAACGAACCGTCGGCCTGCAAATTCGCCAGATATTCCTCTGCCGTCGCCAGTTGCTTGTCCAGATCGGGCAGCGTGCCATAGCGAATTCGGGCCGCTTCTTCCAGATTTTGCTGGCGTTCAACCCGTTCCAGTTCAGTACGCGCTTCATCCATCTGCGCTTTCACACTTTGGATGCCCTGGATGGCGTCTTTCTCGGTTTGCCAGCGAGCCGCCAGGCCACTCTTCTCTTCTTCCAGATCAGCGATCTCGCCGCCAATGGCTTCCAGGCGTTGCTGCGAATTTTTGTCGCGTTCCTGCCGCAGTGCCTCGCGCTCGATCTCAAGCTGCATAATCTGTCGTTCGAGGTTATCCAGCGCCACCGGCTTGGAGTCGATCTGCATCTTCAGGTAAGCAGCGGCCTCATCAATCAGGTCAATCGCTTTATCCGGCAATTGACGGTCGGGCAAATAACGCTGGCTGAGCGTCGCGGCAGCGATCACGGCATTGTCTTGAATGCGGACGCCATGATGCACCTCATAGCGCTCTTTCAGGCCGCGCAAAATACTGATGGTATCTTCGACGCTGGGTTCATCCACGAACACCGGCTGGAAACGGCGTTCCAGAGCGGCATCTTTTTCGATGTGCTGACGGTATTCATCGAGCGTGGTTGCGCCAATGGCGTGTAATTCGCCGCGGGCCAGCATCGGCTTCAGCATGTTGCTGGCATCCATTGCGCCTTCAGCCGCACCCGCACCGACAATGGTATGCAATTCATCCAGAAACAGGATAATATTGCCCGCGCTGTCAGCGACTTCTTTCAGCACCGCCTTGAGCCGCTCTTCAAACTCACCGCGATACTTGGCCCCGGCAACCAGTGCGCCCATATCCAGCGCGATAATCTGCTTATTGCGCAGACTTTCTGGCACATCACCATTGACGATGCGCTGGCTGAGACCCTCGGCAATCGCCGTTTTGCCAACACCGGCCTCACCGATCAGGACCGGATTATTCTTGGTCCGGCGGCTGAGCACCTGCGTCACGCGACGGATTTCGTCATCGCGCCCGATCACCGGATCCAACTCACCGCGCCGCGCCATATCGGTCAGATCGCGACCATATTTTTCGAGGCTCTGGAACGTGCCTTCGGGGTCCTGGCTGGTGACCCGTTGACCGCCACGAATACTCGCCAGGGCCTGGAGGATGGCATCGCGATTGACGCCATGCTGTTGCAGAATGTTGCCCACCTGATCGGCCTGACTCAGCGCCAGCAGCAGATGCTCGGTGCTGACATAATCATCGCGCATCTGTTTTGCTTCTTTTTCGGCCTGATTAATGACACGCTGGATCGCCCGGCCCAGGCCCACTTGTGCGTTGCTGCCAGAGACACGCGGGCGATTGTCCAGGGTATTTTCCAGGTCCCCTAGTACCGCCTGTGGCCGCGCCCCGATTTTGGCAACGACTTCTGGGACGACGCCCTCCGCCTGCTGCATCAACGCGACGATCAAGTGTAATGGTTCCAGTTCAGGATGTCCAAACTCCACCGCCAGCGACTGTGCACCGACCAGGCTCTCCTGCGCTTTATTGGTAAATTTTTTCAAGTCCATAGCAATACAGACTCCCCTCTATTTCGTTATAGGTTTATTGTATGCTCAACGCATATGAAATGCATCAAAAAACTGCAAGAGGGGTGTAGGTTGGAGCAAAGTGCAAACGGAATTTATTTAATATTGGATGCAGCCTTTCGTATGCGGTTATAATACACATTTAGAGATGGACCTATTCATGAGATTGCAATGCAAACGCTAGGGAAATATGAAATCATTGAACGCCTGGGACATGGTGGCATGGCTGAAGTTTATCGCGGCTACCACAAAGGCCTTGATCGATATGTTGCCATCAAAGTCCTGCACACGTTTATAGCGGAAGATGCAGATTTTAAGGCACGGTTTCAGCGTGAAGCCCAGAATGTTGCCCGCTTGAATCATCCGAACATCATGCAGGCTTATGACTATGAATATGACGAGAAAACCGGTAGTTATTTTATGGTCACGGAGTTGATCGAAGGCCAGACTCTGGAGCAGCACTTGAAAAAGCTAGCGAAAAACGATCAATACATGCCACTTGCCGAGGCGTTACAGATCATTCGCCAGCTAGGCGTGGCACTGGCCTATGCGCACAGCCACTACATGATTCACCGTGATGTCAAACCGGCCAATATTATGCTTGGGCGCGATGGCCGTATCATACTGACGGACTTTGGTATTGCTCGAATCGTCAGAGGTGAACAAACGACTGCCGGTGGCATGGTTGGCAGCCCGGCCTACATGTCCCCTGAGCAATGTCGCGGTGAAGCGGAGGATGAACGGACTGATTTGTATGCGCTGGGAGTCATTTTTTATAAACTGCTTACCGGCGAAGTGCCCTACGATGCTGACTCACCAATGGAGATTATCCTCAACCATCTCGATGCACCCATTCCATCAGTGCGCAAATTACGTCCTGATCTGCCCATTAAGGTGGACCAGCTCATCACCAGATTGCTAGCGAAAAGGCCTGAAGATCGTTATCAGAGCGCCGATGCGTTGCTGAGTGTACTGGATTCGGTAAGCGTGAGTCGTATCTTCATTTCTTATCGCCGGGCAGATTGGGAGCATTTTGTCGAGCCACTGATTACCAGGCTAAAAGCCGAAGGTTTGAGCTGGTGGGTCGATCAACATTTGATTGAGGGCGGGGCGGATTGGATGGATGAAATCAATCGTGCGCTTAAGGAGTGTGACTCGATGATCCTGTGTATATCGCCGGAGGCGCTAGAATCCCGGCATGTCAAAATGGAGTATCGCTATTTCTTCAACAACCATAAGCCGATTTACCCACTGATCTGTCGGCAACCCGATGAACTGCCGGCTGAATTGCAGATCATTCAGCACTATCCATATGCTGAACTTGAAAAGCTGCTGCAACAGATCAAATCGCATTAGTTTATTAATTATTCTTTTTAATGATAGCCCAGGCCAGTTCGATGACTGCATCGTGCAGAGCGAGAGGCTTAATCACTTCCGCATCTATGCCCAATCCGAGTACGCTGGCACGAGCTTCCTCAAAAACCGTATATTGGACGTGGAGAAGCCACCAATCCTCCTGCTCTTCAAGGATGGTGTAGCGTCCATAAAATAGATGTTGGAAGTAAATCATAAGATGTGGTCGTACACGCATTGTAACAGGATAGACCGGGACTCGATTCATAAACTGTTCCGATGCCTCCTGCCAGTATGCCGCAATATCAAATTGGGGATCACGCTCAAATGAATGCGAAAGCAAGCGCACATCCGATAGACGTGAAACCCGATATGTTCGCATATTCTCATGGTTTTCTGACTGTGCGACCAGATACCATTTATCAGCTTTATAGACCAAACTGTAAGGTGCAAGTTTTCGTGACTGCTGCTTACCTTCCCAATTTTCGTACATGACATCAATCCACTCATCATTCCAGACTGCCTCTTTGAGTACAGGCAGAGTCGGGTGTGCTTCCTTGCTTTCATACCACCCTGATGGGTCAAGATAGAGGCGCTGACGCATTTTTTCAGCATCCTGTTGATACTGTTTTGGAAGCAAAGACAACAGTTTCAAGATGGCATTATCCATCACCCGTTCCATACCCAATTCTGACAACGGGGTGGCAGACCCGGTATAGACTAATGTCTGTATCTCAGCATCTGTAAACCAGCTCAATTGACTGCGATATTGTTCATCAAGGAAACAACCGCCATCAGGGCCGGTGCGTGTATAAATAGGAACCCCCACCATATTTAACGACACAATATCGCGATAAATAGTGCGTTCTGTCACACTGAGCATCTCAGACAATGATTTTGCAGTGAGTCGCTGATGACGTTGTAGTAACAATACAATGGATAACAACCTGTCAGCTCTCATACTAACCTCGCGCACGATTTTATCTATTGTAGCAATAATTCCTGACAATAGATTTCAGGAATAGGAATTATGCTAAAGAGAATAATCATTGCAGACAGTCGAAAGTCTTTAGTCTACAGTCCATAGATGAAAGATGGAAAACCATACCCGGCGAACGAAACCCGCGCTTGCACGGTACTGACGAGAGGCCAAAGACTAATGACCAGTGACTATGTTATGAGGGAATATGAACTGGGCTGAATTGCAGATCATTCAACACTATCTATATGCTGAACTTGAAAAGCTGCTTCAGCAGATCAAGTCGTAATCAAACCATACACAATGAGCCGGTGTCTTATGAATAGGGGAAGCGTTATGTCTGTTCTCGATCAACTCGCCTCAGCACAGGGACGCAACGATGAAATACCAAATCAGGAACTGGCCGCCGAATTAGCCGAGTCCGGCGATCAGGATGCGATTCAAGAACTGGTTGATAATCTGACGAACAAGAATAAGGCGATCCGTAGTGATTGTATCAAGGTGCTGTATGAGATCGGCGCGTTGAAGCCAGAACTGATCGCTGATTATGTTGAGGAATTTGTGACGCTGCTGAGTCATCGGGATAATCGACTGGTCTGGGGTGGCATGACCGCGCTGGGAACCATTGCGCCAATGCAACCGCAGGCCGTTGCCCCCTATGTCGAGCAGATTATGGAAGCGACCACCAATGGCTCGGTGATTACGCAGGATTGGGGTGTTCGCGTGCTGGCGACAATAGCCGCCGAGACCGAGTATTCCGAACGTATTTTCCTCTATTTGCTCGATTTCCTCAAAAACTGTCGCCCAAAGGATATCCCGCGTCATGCCGAGAGCATGATGGTCGCGGTGACAATTGCTAATCGTGACTCATTTCGCACGGTGCTTGAAGGTCATCGGCCTGATCTGAAACCGGCCCAAAGCAAGCGGGTGGATAAACTCCTCAAGCAGCTTGGGTAAACTAATGGTCAGAAAGTTGCAATTCCCCGGCCCGCAAATTAACTTCAGGCATACACGATTAACAACTACTCGTTGATAAAGGTCAAGCATTGCTTCAATCTTTCTTCCAGGGTTTTAAGGTGATAAATCGATAACGATTGGTAGCTTTTTCTCTCAGACAAACGGTAATGACAACAAGCTGACGATCATTGACTCCCACAAGATTCTCTCTTGCCAGATAGAACGTGCCGTGCTAGTCGTCATCAGCTTCAGCATCGGTTTCAGCGATCAGCTATCTTAATTATCCTCAGAGCGCATCTGAAAATTAAGCAGCAAGGCGTCTGAGCATGAGATGGATAGAGGCGGCATAGACCATGCCCGCACTGCTTTTTGGACAATGTTCATAATCCTTACTCAAGCGGCGGTAACGGCCTATCCAAGCAAAAGTACGTTCGACGACCCAGCGTTTCGGTAGCACAACAAAACCCGTCTGGTCGGCGCGGCGCTTGACAATCGCCAGCACAATTTTGAACAGCGTGTAGACCCAAACCCACAAAGCGCCTTCGTAGCCACCATCGGCCCAGACAACTTGCAAGCGGCGCTGCCACATCAACGGCAGCCTTGCAAAGACAGATTTGGCGCTGGTGCAATCCGCCAGGCCAGCCGGGTGAACCACCACCACCAAGACATTGCCCAGCGTATCCACCAACACATGCCGCTTGCGTCCATTGATTTTCTTGCCGCCATCATAGCTGCGTTCACCGCCACTCTCCGTCGTTTTGCTGCTCTGCGTATCAATAATAGCCGCGCTGGGATGCGGTAAGCGTCCCTGTCGTTTGCGTTCTAAATACACCATTGCTCGGTTGAGCCGTTCCCAAGTTCCATCTACACACCACTTGCGCTAGTGATAGTACACACTTTTGTAGTTGGGATAATCTTTGGGCAAGTTGTGCCACTGACAGCCCGTGCGCAACACGTAGAAAATGGCGTTGAGGACATCCCGTAAGTTTAAGGCCATTGGTCTACCAACTTTTCCTACCTGATTTGGTAACAAGGCTACCAGCAAATTCCACTGTTCATCCGTCAAGTCACTGGCGTAACGACCTGTTTTGTGTGACACTGTTTCCATTCCCGTTCGGCTGAATACTGCATTTGGCTGTGCTTATTCTAACCAACGGGAATTTCCAGATCACCTCTCAATCATATCAATTAAACCATATAAATTGGCAACATGCGTTACAATCTCTGCTGCATTGACTTCAATCAACGAGGAGAGCAGAGATGATCGTGGTGCAGGGTGATTTTACGATCAAAGCGGGCAAGCGCGACGCCGCGATAGCAGCGATGGTGAAGGTGCAAACAGCAACTCAACAAGAGGCCGGTTGTATCCGCTATAACTTTTATGCGGACCTGGAAGATTCGAACAAGTTTATCGTGTATGAAGAGTGGGAATCACAGGCACATCTCAATGCACATCTTTCAGCGGAGAATCCCCCACCGCATATGGTTGAGTTCCGTGAAGCCAGCGCTGACCTGCGCGAAAGCGCTGATGTTCATTTTATGCGTGCCGAGATTATTGAGCGCTAAACCGCAAGAGTCTGAAACGGGTGTATGCCATTCTGGTATCTTTGGACCATAAAAGGTCTTTAAAGATCAAATTACCCGATTTTATTGATGTTGTAATTTGATCTGTAACGTTTTTTGTGTTATGATCTCCCCAACGTCTGATGAGTGAAAGGAGGTGGTCGAGTGAATTCGAGTACGGTGGAGGTAAGGCACCTCTAACCCTTTTCACCTCAAGATAGGGAAGAGTGCCGTTAGCGGTGCTTCCCACCCGCTACTTAGCGAAACTACGGCCCAGGCTAAACCCCTGGGCCGTACCCTTTTCTTAAGCCTCGAATGCTTGTTTATCTTCCGGGAATGGCGTACCATTAAGGCAAAATGCGCCGCACCACTTAGGTTAGAGTATTCAATGGAAGACCTCACCGGACAGCAAATTAAAGGCTACACGCTGCTCGAAACCATCGGTGCCGGTGGCTTTGGTGCGGTTTACCGCGCCGATCAGCCGAATATCGGTCGCGAAGTCGCAATAAAAATTATCTTGCCACAGTACGCTAACCACCCGGATTTTATTCGCCGGTTCGAGGTTGAAGCTCAGGTGATTGCCCGCCTCGAACATCCCCATATTATTCCGCTGTATGATTATTGGCGCGACCCGGATGGAGCCTACATTGTCATGCGCTATTTGCGCGGTGGCAGCCTGCGGACTCTGTTAAATGAACAGGCGTTGACTCTGGCCGAAGCCAGCGGAGTCCTCGATCAACTGGCCGGGGCGCTGGCCGTGGCTCACCGACATGAGGTCATTCACCGGGATATTAAGCCCGATAACATCTTGTTCGATGAAGATGGCAATGCCTATCTGACCGATTTTGGAATCGCCAAAGACCTGAGCAGCGATGTCAAGGTTACCGGGGCGGACATGGTCGTAGGGTCCCCGGCCTATCTGTCGCCGGAACAAGTACGGGCCGAAGACGTGACGGCCCGGTCTGATATTTATAGTCTGGGCATTCTGCTGTATGAGATGTTGACCAGCAAGCACCCCTTCGATGAAGAGATGGCAACCGCTCTCCTGATTAAACATTTAAATGACCCGCTGCCACCCTTAAAAGATGTCATTGATGATGTGCCTGAAGGCGTCGAAAAGGTTATTCAACGGGCCACTGCCAAAGACCCAACCGAGCGCTATTCAGATGCGCCGACGCTGGCAGCCGCGTTTCGGCAGGCGGTACTGCTGGATGACAGCGTCGGGACAACCGGGATCATCGCCCGACCAGGCCGGTCTGAAGAGGGCCTGGACCGCACCCTGATGCTGGAAGAACTTGATGTCGATAATCCATACAAAGGTCTGGCAGCCTTTGAAGAGATTGATTTCGCCAATTTTTTTGGGCGGGATGCCCTGATTGATAGTTTGTTGACCAAGCTGCGCGATCAAGAACCGGGCGAACAATTTCTGGCGGTGATTGGCCCCAGCGGTAGCGGCAAGTCCAGTGTGGTACAGGCTGGGATTATCCCCCGGATGCGGCGGGGCACCCTGCCAGGGTCGTCAAAATGGTTCGTGGTGGAGATGCTGCCGGGGTCGCATCCACTAGAAGAACTGGAAGCGGCGCTATTGCGTATCGCCGTCAATCCACCGCCCAGTTTGCTGACGCAGCTCAAAGAAGATGAACGCGGCTTGCTCCGGGCGACCAAACGGGTCCTGCCCGACGAAAAAAGTGAACTATTTTTGTTTATCGACCAGTTTGAAGAGGTCTTTACCCAGGCCCGCGATCAGGCTGAAATTACGCATTTCCTGAATAGCATTGTTGAAGCAGTTACCGATACGAACTCGGCCCTGCGGGTGGTGATTACCCTCCGGGCTGATTTTTATGATCGTCCTTTGCTATATCCTGCTTTTGGTGATCTGGTTCGGCGCTTTACCGAGGTCGTCCTGCCGATGACTCCCGATGAATTGTATAGTGCCATTGTTGGCCCGGCAGAACGAGTTGGTGTCAGGATGGAAAGCGGTTTGGCAAACCAGATTATTGCCGACATCAGCCAGCAACCGGGGGCGTTGCCGCTCTTGCAATATGCCCTGACTGAATTGTTTGATCGGCGTGAAGGCCGGTTGTTGACGGCCCGCAAGTATCGTGAAATCGGCGGCGCGCTGGGGGCGCTGGCGCGGCAGGCCGATGAGATTTACGAACATCTGGACTCTTCCCAGCAAGAACTGACACGCCAGCTTTTCTTGCGCATGGTAACACTGGGCGAAGGTGGTCTGGATGACACGCGGCGGCGAGTCACACAGTCTGAACTCATCTCGCTGGCTGGCGATATGAACGCCATGAATGCGTTGATCGACAAGTTTGATAAGTCTCGGCTACTCACGTTCGACCATGACCCGGTCACCCGTGATCGCACGGTTGAAGTCGCCCATGAAGCGTTGATTCGGGAGTGGAAACAACTCCAGATCTGGCTGAGCGAAAGCCGTGAGGATCTGCTCACACACCGGCGGTTGGAAGCAATTGCGAGTGATTGGCTGGACGCCGGGCAGGACCCCAGCTACCTGGCGACCGGTACGCGCCTGGAGCAATTCGAAACCTGGCGAGAAGATGCCGGGCTGGCGCTGAGCCAGAATGAACTGGATTATCTGGACCAAAGTATTGCCCGCCGATCCGAACAACAGGCGCTGGAAGCGGAGCGTCAGGCCCGAGAAGCCGCGTTGGAGCAACGGTCACGCTCCCGGTTGCGGGCGCTGGTGGTCGTCATGTCAGTGGCCGCAGTCATCGGCCTGGTGCTGGCGGGGCTGGCATTTACGGCCCAGCAAGAAGCGGTTGCCAATGCTGAACTGGCATCAACGGCCCAGGCCAATGCCGAGATTAACCGCCAGAATGCGGAAGCGAACGCGGCAGAAGCCGTTGCCAACGCTAATGCTGCCGCAACCGCGCAGGCCGTTGCTGAGGCGAATCGACTCGAAGCCGAGTTCAATGCTGAAGAAGCAGTAGCAAATGCCAACGCGGCGGCTACCGCCCAGGCCATTGCGGAACTGAACCGAGTTGAAGCCGAAAACAATGCTCAGGAAGCCCGCAGTCTGGCCCTGGCCGCGAATGCCCGCAACCTTCTGGCGCAAAACAATCCACCGCTGGCACTGGCGCTGGCAATCGAAGCCCATAATACGCATCAACCCGCATCGGCAGAGGTGCAACAAACGCTGGCGCGGGCCGCCTATGGCCCAAATGCTCGGTATCGGTTAGCCGGGCACGTCGGCTCTGTCATGAGTGTGGCAACGAACGGGGTACGCGGTGTTTCGGTTGGGGTTGATAATCGACTGATTCTCTGGGATCTGACACAGGGGACTGTTATCGCCCGGCATGATCTGCCAGTGCCGGCGCGTAGTGTGGCGTTGAGTGCCGATGGTCAGCGTATTTTAACCGGTCTGTTTAATGGTGATGTTGTGCTCTGGGATGCCGAATCCGGCACTGAATTGCAGCGCTTCAGCGGCCACACGAACATTGTCACGCGCGTCGTCTGGGGTCCAGCAGAAACCCGCGTATTATCAGCATCGCTGGATCGCTCGCTGCGGCTATGGGACACAGAATCCGGCGCGGCGTTGATGACGATTGATACCCCCGGCGCGCTTTTGAATGCAGCATTTTCGCCCGATGGGAGCCGGGCGGTCTCGAGTTCTGCTGATGCAACCTCGGCGGATGATGCGAACGATGCGATTGACCGCACGGTACGAGTCTGGGATCTGGAAACTGGCGACCAGCTACAGGTTTTCGAACCCGATTCAGGTTTTGTCCGGGCAATAGATTTTGGTCCAAATGGTGACTATGTGTTGTCAGGAACCTGGAACTCGGTTGATGGGGGTGTCCTGCAATTGTGGAATCTGGACAGCGGCGATTTAGAACGGGCCTACTTTGGTGGACATAAAGATGTGATTACGCAGGTTCGCTTCAGCAACGATGGCTCGAAATTACTCTCTGGTAGCTGGGACCGTAGCCTCGTCGTCTGGGATGCAGAGACCGGTGTCATCTTAAACCGCATGGAGGCCCACGAGGACCGCATTCAATCACTTGATTTCGGCCCCGACGATCATTATGTGCTGGTAGGAACCGGCAATGCAGGTGATAATATCCCCAACCCGGAAGCTGATCGCGCCGCCGATACATCGGTTTGGCTGTGGGACCTGACGCGGTCGCAGGCACAGTTGCAAGTGTTTACAGGTCATGAAGACTGGGTATGGTCGGTTGCAGTCAGCCCGGATGGCAAACTGGCGGCCAGTGGTGCTGGACCGCTGCGGATTCCGCCTGGTGGTGTGCGGGATGCATCGGTGCGTGTCTGGGATCTGGAGGCTGGTGCCGAAATCCGCCGCTATACCAGCCATTCCGACACGGTTCACTGGCTGGAATTTATGCCTGATGGCGACCGGTTGGCGTCGGCGAGTTGGGATGGAACCATCCGTGCCTGGCAGCTTGATGAGCCGGATGATCCCGGAAATATTCTGTTTGCCGGGCATGAGGGGCGGGTGTTGAGCGTTGATTTCAGCCCTGATGGTCAACTGGGTTTGTCGTCAGGCAACGATGGAAAAATTCGGCTCTGGGATGTCGCAACCGGTGAAGAAATCCGTCAATTCGTCGGGCACACCGGCGCTGTAAACCGGGCTGTTTTCAGCCCCGACGAACGCTGGTTGGCATCTGCTTCTTCCGATCAAACGGTGCGTTTATGGAATGTCGGCACTGGCACCGAATTACAAACATTCACCGGTCATACTGGCAATGTGACTGGGGTTGCCTTTAATCCCGCAGGAACGTTGTTGCTGTCAACCTCATGGGATACAACTGTGCGCTTGTGGGATGTGGCAACTGGTGAAGAAATCCGTCAGTTTGTCGGGCATAATCGGGTCGTCTATTCACCCGTGTTCAGCCCTGATGGTCAAAATGCGCTCACTGGCTCGGCGGATTTTACAGTCCGGTTATGGGACGTGGCAACCGGTGAAGAAATTCGACGCTTTGAGGGTCATACCAACTGGGTTTTGAGCGCGGTCTTTAGCCCGGATGGTACGTTTATTGTGACCGGTGCTGAGGATGATACCGTACGCCAATGGTTGATGGCCCGTTCCACTGACGAATTAATCGACTGGGTGCGGGCGAATCGCTATGTTCCCGCCCTTTCCTGCCCGGAACGTGCACAGTATCGGGTGGAGCCGTTATGTGTTTCCCAACAACAATGGATTCCTGATAACTCAGCTTTCTAAGCGTACCGCCTAAAATGTAGGGCTACTGGGGCAATTTTCCCATCCGCCCCAGAATCCAGCGCATACATTTATGGAAGCCATCGATAAACATCATCGGGCAACCGCCGTCAATCACTTCAATGTTATGTTCCCGGCACATGTCGACTGCTTTGGGGGACACACTGGATGGCCCATGACCGAATAATGCATTGTAATGCATCCAAACCCGGGGAATGCCGGCTTCGGCGCAATCCTGCACGACCTGTTCGGTGATCTCCGGGCGGGTGACGATCACCACGCCACCCACATCAGATGGGAGTGATTGCACATTGGGATAACATGTCACGCCTTCGATTGCTTCTACATGTGGGTTTACGGGATAAACCTCGTGACCCTGCGCCTGCAAGGCCCGGAAAATACCATTTCCCGTTTTATCACCGGAACGCGAAACGCCAACCACTGCCAGTTTATCCTGGCTTAAAAACGCCTGGGCTTTATCAGCAAACGACATCAAATTGGTCTCCACTTTGCCACCAATTTCAGTATGGAGGCTGGTGCCGTTGGTGGCTAGTGAAGAGCTGCTTGATTTATAGTGAAGAATATCATAAACGAGTACTTGTCGCCTGATTAGCCACTATAAAGTGGTAGCTGCATAATGACCTGGGTGCCATTGCCGTTTGAATTAACATGCAGTGCCCCCCCATGGACTTCAGCTATTTGTTTTGCCAGTGGCAAACCCAGCCCCATGCCCTGTTGTTCAGTGCGTTCGCGGTCAATCTGTTCGAATTCGGCCAGCGCCGCCTCCAGATCGTCAATTCCTGCCCCATGATCTTCGACCGCAACCCAAATCCAGCCATCTTCGACCCATTGATTGACTTGAATCTCATCGTCGTCGGGGGAGTATGTCAGTGCATTGCCAATCAATTCAGCCAGGGCGTGACGAAGGGCTGAGGCCGAACATTGAACACGCGCATCACTGTTGTGGTCAATGACGTTGATGGGTAATTGATCGTTCTTATAGGCGAATTTGCGCGCGATATTGGTCGCAGCGGTGAGAATATCCCAGATTGATGTGGGCATACCGTGTTCGAGCACGACTGCCTGGCTCAGTTTGCCGCCTTTGAGTTCGGTCAGGATAACAGTTTGTTCAACCAGATGTTGCAGGCGTTGGCTGCCCGACCGTTGGATTCTGAGTAATTCTTTAAGCTCATCGCCCGACAAATAATCTAATTGCATCTCGACAATATCCTGCACTGCCGCGATTGAGGTGACCGGGGTGCGCAGTTCATGGGCAACGCGGCGTGTCAGTTCAGTCTTGATCTGGTCCAGTTCACCATAGGCCGATTTTTTATAAGTACCATAACGCTTTAAGCGTGAGCGAATGGCGGCGAGGAGGTCATCATGACTGAACGGCTTCGTGACGTAATCATCTGCCCCCAGGTCCATCCCATGTCGCATAAAAGAGCGGTCAGAACGCGCCGTCAAAAAGATGAATGGCAAATTCGCCGTTGCGGGATCCTGGCGCAGCTTTTCGAGCAGTTCGTAGCCATTGAGTTCGGGCATAGCGACATCGCAAACGATCAAGTCCGGGTGCTCGGCGGCGGCCATTTGCCAACCTTGATTGCCATTTGCGGCTTCAATAACATCAAAGCCTTCAAACGAGAGGGTGTCGACGATACTTTCACGCAACGGCGCTTCGTCTTCAACGATCAAAATTTTTGTCATGATATTCATTCCTCTTGATGAAGCGGGAATATGACTGTGAACGTCGTTCCCTGGTTGACCTGACTTTCGAACTGAATGGTGCCGTGATGGGCATCAACCGCGTTTTTGACGATGGTGAGTCCCAGCCCTGTGCCTGGTGCCGTGCCAACGTTTTCGGCCCGATGAAAGGCCTCGAACAAATGTTGTTGGTCGCTAACGGGAATGCCGATACCGTTATCGCGTACTTTGACCGTAATTTGGTCAGGCTGGTACTGCAAGTCGAGATAGATCTTGCTGGTTGGAGGTGAATATTTTGCTGCATTGGTAAGCAAGTTTATGATAATTTCCCGCATCAGTTTGTGGTCGGCTGTCATTGGTTGCGGATCGCCGGTGCAGGTGTTGATCACCGGATGTTGAGGCATGGTCGCCTGAAATTCCTCAACCAGTTCGGCACATAATTGGTCCAGCGCCAGCGGCTCTAGCTTGACCGGATGCTTCCCGGCATCCATCCGGCCCAGTGTCAAGACGCCGTCCATCAAATCCGTCATGTAGTGAATCTGGTTATCAATCTTCTCAAACTGCTGCAGCTTCTTCGCTTCATCCATCCGGTCGCCATAATTTCGCAGCAGCCCCAAAGTCGCCATAATGGTTGCCAGCGGGGTCCGAAATTCATGGGAGGCGGTGGACACAAAACGTGTTTTCAATTCATGGAGTTCGCGCTCACGGGCAAGCGCGGACCGTAGCTCGCGTTCGACTTGTTTGCGTTGGCTGATGTCGCGCAGGCTGCACACCAATCCCCAGGCGTCGTCATCGTCCGAACGCTTATGCACTGGCGAAATCACCAGGTCCGCTTCAAATGGAGAGCCGTCTTTGCGAATGGCTGTCGCTTCCAAGCGTTGTGACTGGCGCTGTTCAAGAGCGCTTTGCAGCGCGGCGGCTAAAGTATCTTGCTGGGCCTGGGCCACCAGGCGAGTGAGCGGCCAGTTGAACTCTTCGTCATAGTAATAACCAAATAAATCATAAAATGCCTGGTTGGACTGGTCGATTCGGCCATCGGCAGACATCAGGCTAATGGCATCACTGGTGCTATTGAGGATGGTCTCAACTCGTTCCTTCGCGCTGTGCAGTTCCTGGGTGCGGTTGATGACCTGCTGTTCGCGGTCAATCGCGTATTGCCGTAGCGTTTCGTACAACATCACGTTATCCAGAGCACTGGCGGCCCGCTTGGCAAATGTCGCTAAAATCCGCTGATCGCGTTCACTGAAGGCGTTGATTTCGGCGCTCTGTAAATCAAGCACACCGATGATTTGCTCACGTCCATGTAGCGGAATGACGAGTTCCGAGTGCGTCTGCGGAACATTAGGAGCATAACGTTGATCCAGCGTTACATCCGGCACATAGATGATTGTCCCCTGCCGAATCGCCTCTGGCACCAGGCCCAATCCGTTCAGGTACAGAGGTGCCAGCGTCTGAACGCCATAGTTGCCCGCGCGGGCCAGTCGGTTGATGGTATTGCTGTCGTGGTCGATCAGCAGGACACCACAATCGGCTAACGCAAATTCCTCGATGACTGCCTGCGCGATTTGTTGTCCCAGCTCGGTCAGGTTACTGGCTGATAACAGGAATGAAGTGGCATGATAAAGGGAATTGAGTTCCTGGGTAAAGCTTTCTAACTTGTCATAGGTTTGGGCGTTTGTGATGGCGATGGCGGCCTGATCGGCAAAGGCTTGCAAATAATCGAGTTCATCGCATTGCAGCGCCTGGACATCATCGGTGAAGATAACAATAAATCCCAGTAATTGCTGATTAAGTTTAATCGGTGCCATCGCCCAGGCCTGGACCCAGGGCATCTGGTCGAAAGGGGTGGTTTGCGGAATGTCGAGTGAGCGGACTGCTTGACGGGCGGTCATATGATCCCGCAAGTAGGGCAATTGATTTAGCGGCAAGGGCTTTTGCGGGTCGAAGAGCACGTGGTCCGATTCAGATTGTGAACGGACCAGTCGCACGAACTTGTCCTCGATCATGATCAGACTGCTGGCCCGGTGGGGCACAATATCACCAATATGGTGCATGATCTGGTCATAAACCTTTTCCAGATCGAGGCTGGTGTTAAGCGCAACACTGATGCGGTTGAAAGTGGCAATATTGATGGGCTGCGCGTTGACCGCCGGCTGCATGCTCGTATCCCGTCTTCTCGTCTATCTATTTCATCTTACAACCAGGTTTTTGCCCGGTGCGTTAATCTTTGCTGTTTTGCATGATTCGATGATGACCAGCGTGCCACTTTTGTTTCTTGCGCCTGTGGGTATAATAAATCTGTGATGAAAGGGTTGGCCTGATGAAACGATATTTTTATTTATTGTTCATGCCTTTGCTGTTGGGGACGATGTACCTGGCCCCGGCTCAGCAAATTGATAACCTGGGGGCGTTTGCCAATGCGTTGCGCATTGATCTCGAGCGTCTGGCGGATGAGCATCTGGCTGATGCGCCGCGGCCCACAGGTTGGACGGCCAATGCCGATATTCGATCTGCGCAGATGATCTCCGATCTGTGGTTTGATAACGAATTGCTGGCGAATGAAGTCTTTGGCGAGGGCGTGCGGCCGCCGGAGTGGTTCGGGGTCACCGGTTCTCGGGCCGATATTATTGCCCGTAATGTGCGTCATGATCTGGAATTGATTGCTGATATGGTGTTTGCCGATCCGCTAGGTGGCGGCTCTTTTCGGCCCAATGATTGGCAGGGGGCGCTGAGTCGGTTCCAGTGTAATCGGTCTCAGCAAAATGTATTTCGGCTTGCTGGTGAATTGTTCAATATTCAAATTGATGTCGTTGATGCAACGTTAAATTACTGTCTCGCGGCCTACGTTGAGGTTGAAGAAGAGATCGTGAATGAGTTGGCATTGACCGATGATCCGCGCGTGCCGGAGCTTATACTGGCGGTACGCGGTGATTTGGAACGATTGGCTGATGAAAAATTGGGGTTGCGCACGCGCCCACCGAACTGGATTGGCACAGTAGACCCCAACGCGCTGACGCTGATTGGGGATAACTTTCTTGACCTGGAGACGCTAGCCGATGAATTGCTGGGTCAGAGTGTGCGTCCAGCGGAATGGATTGGTGTTGTCACGAATAATCCCTACATTTCCTGGCGAAATCTGCGTCATGATCTGGAATTGTTGGCTGATGCAACCCTGGAAACCCGTCCGCGTGGGTGGCAGCGCGAGAGTGAATTGGAACGCTGTGAACCTGAAGTACAGGATGTTGTTACGTTGGCGAGTCTGGGCGAATTCGATCTGGCTACTCTGGATGAAACGGCAACCTGTGCCGAGATTTCGGCGGCAGCCAATTTGTCAGCCGATAACCCACCGATTATGGATATTGAGCTGGCGGATGCGAATTCTCGTTATCGAGCGGAATCCGAAAGTGCTTTCACCTACCTGGATGTAGCGGCAACCCAATACATGGGAATCATGCCGATAGGCGTTGAATTCCGGGCCTGGTATCGCAATTTCCAGGACTCGTCCATGATGTTTGTAAGCGGTGATGATTTTGCCGTTTTTGTTGACCGGCGCTGGACCACGCTCCCGCAGAATATTTACGATAACCTGCCCACATTAGAAGGGGTGGCACCGCTGACCTTCTGTGATGCCAACTGGTGTCAGGGTCCGGCCCCAACGCCCACACCGACGGGTTCAGGTCCATTGGCGCTATTATTAGCCGAGGCGACTGCGCCTGCGCCGCCTTCACAGGAAGAGATTGCGAATAAAATTCAGGTCTCCTGGAACAACATTCGCGTGACCTATATCTCCGATAACGCTGAAACGCGGCGTGCACAGGTGACGCTGGAGCTTTGCTCGGAGCCCGCGCAAATAACCTGTGAGCCGGTGGTGCGCATTTTTGACAATACGCTCGGTGCTCAGAAAGAGGTGTTGTCGCAGTTGAACGGCCTGAGTGTTTTCGAATTCGCCTATGGTTACACGGCTGACTTGCTCATCGAGAGTGCGACGCTGACTTCACCTGATGTATGGATCAGCGATCCGTCAATTCGGTAGTTTAGCGTCAATTATGGGGGTGGGTTAGTCTGCTCACCCTCAATTTTCAAGATTATGCCATTTATCAGGAAAGTAGGATTTTGCCTTTTCAACCAGGCCAATCTCGATACTCTCATTAAGTGGCTCAAGATGGAATGGATTTGAAATCCACAAGGCATCAGTCACAATCGGATAATATTTGAATTGACCACCAGACCCACCGTACCATTCATAAAGTACACCGTTGTCATCTTCACCAACTAATCTCGTTGTTTCAGTTCCGTCTCGGCGCAAAGAGA
Organism: Phototrophicaceae bacterium; assembly: GCA_965223835.1. Classification (GTDB taxonomy): domain Bacteria; phylum Chloroflexota; class Anaerolineae; order Aggregatilineales; family Phototrophicaceae; genus CAVYXZ01. Next base: position 4,164,196 of record CBDCXQ010000001.1, on the reverse strand, counting down.
CATGACAATTCCAGTTCAGATTACCTGGGTTTGGTAGCTCTAAGGGTAATTGATATAGTTGATATGTTCCTGTTCTTCGGTCCCACAGAAGAACCAGATAATAGCTCTGAGTGGTGATGATGTTGCCGTCAGGATATGCAGAGCTTAGTTCATTTTTCATTGCTTCAATTGCTTCGATCAAATTATTGCCCGCGAGTTCCGGCATATCCCGAAAGTTCGATTCAGTAATGCCTTTAGTGTAAAGGTAGCTCCATAACTGGCGGGCAGCATTGGTAACTTCAACATAGATTCTGTTATGATTTTCAACTGTACGGAGTGCATCGCGCATTTTACAGTCCACACCATAAAAGGTCTTTTGGCCCTCGGATAGCGGAAATATGACATCCACAAAAAACTTACTTTCTATGGCAATTCCAGCGAAAGTTAAGGCAACTGACCGCTCAAAATCACGCCAACCAGGTAATGTTCGTTGTGTATTTTTACTGATTTGCAACATGCCCGTACCATCTTGGAACGTGCTGAGCAAGAGGCGTAGTTTTTCAATTTCAGTTTCCGTTGGCGAACGTTCTACAAAAGGTTGATTCATGAATTGTTTTATCCATTACTTGTAATATCGAGTTCATCTTTCATTAGCTGGTCAGTAGTTACCTCAAATAACCTTGCGACTTTTAAGATGAATTCAGCAGTTGGCATTTTTTTCCCAGATTCCAATTCACTGATGTATCCATGTGCTGAGTAACCTAATAACTTAGCCAGTTGTTGTAAAGAAAAATTATGTTCTATCCGCAGGGTACGTAATTTCTCACCGAAACGACTTATTGAAGACTTATCAGGCATAGATCATTGACTTATAAATAATTAGATTGTATAATGTCTCTATTGGAGACAAAATACTGTGGAAATGGTGCTTTTTAATGCTCAATAGTCCAATCAAATGGGTGGGTGGAAAGTCACGTTTACGTAAACAAATAATCAAGTTGCTCCCCAATCATACTTGTTATGTTGAACCATTTGCTGGCGCTGCCTGGGTGCTCTTTGCAAAACCAGTCAGTCAAGTTGAAATCATCAACGACATTGACAGCGACCTCATTAATTTTTTCCGAGTTGTTAAAAATAATCCGATTGCATTTATTGAGTCATTTGATTGGGAGATTGTATCACGTGCCGAGTATGAACGGCTTGCTAGTCTTGATACGAATACCCTGACAGATATAGAGCGTGCTCATCGCTTCTTTTATCTTATCATGGCAGGCTGGGGAGGCGAACTGAATTATCCTCGATTTCAAACAAGTATTACGGACGGTGGTCATGGTAATCGGTTGATTGGCGCGTTGAAGTCTTTGCGAGAGCGCATCGAGCCTGTCCACAAGCGATTATCCACTGTTATTGTAGAGAACTTGGATTGGCGAGAATGCATCAATAAGTACGACCGACAAGGCGTTGTAATGTATATCGATCCACCCTATCCAGGAAATGGCGCAAATTATGTGCATAATATGCGCACTTGGACAGTCCATCGCGAATTGGCGGATCGCATATTGCAATCCAAATGCAAGTGGATTCTATCATCATATGATAATGAAGAAATCAGAGCAATTTTTAGAGACTGTCATATCCTCCCTGTTCGCTCAGCTTCGGGAATGCGTCAGAAAAAGAACAAAACAAACCGCGTTGTCGTGGATGAGGTTTTGATAACAAATTACGATCCAGAAGTCGACGTGTTTGTTCCAAAATCAGAGAGTCACCAGCAACCTCTTCAGATTTGAAAGAATAAACCATTAATTGTCTGCGATCACTCCAATGGCGCGAATGGCATATTTGGCAACGCCGTCGGGCACCTCAATCTCGACCACATCGCCAACCATTTGGCCTAAAAGGGCACTGCCAACCGGTGATTCAGTTGAAATGCCCCGAATCCCATGCGTAACCTCTTCAGCGCTGACGATGTTAAACGTAATTTCCTCACGGGCTTCAAAATCCCAGACGGTCACGCGATTACCGGGCGAGACGCGGCTGGGGTCCGGGTCTTCATCTAATACGTCGGCACGCGCCAATACATGGCGTAAGTTATTGATCCGTTCGGTGACTCGATCTTTATCAAAAACCTTGTCGTAGTAGGCCGCATTTTCGCCGAAATCGGTATCGTCGAAGGCTTCCGCCACTTCCTCAATATCTTCTTGCTGCGCGGCTTCAAGCTGACGCAGTTCACGTTCTAATTGTTCATAGCCGGTGCGAGTTAAAATAAAGCGTTCATTTGCCATGATACGCCAGCCTTTCTTCTCCATCGTTTGGCCTATTATACTGCCTGCTGGTTTAATTAAGAATACGCTCGTGTCATTTGTTCACTAAAGACAGGAAGGTTGAACTATTTTGATACAGCAATGTGGAACCAGGTCAAAATAGCCCTGCACAATTTAAGTCCCCTCTTACTTTGACGACCCAATTGTTGTATAATGTATACGCAATTCAAACGTGAGCGTTTGGAATGACGGCAAGGTTTCGGAAACGTACACCCCCGGCGATGTACCGCCAAGACCTGTATCTGGCACAATCATCACTGGGCTATCACAAAATCGGGATCTCCAAGCATCCTGAGAAGCGCGTCAATCAGTTGAACATCCCCGGCGTGCTAGATTTAGATTTGCTTCATACTGTCCCCACCATGTTTGCGCGTAAAACCGAGAAGCTCGTACACGAGGCGCTGCAAGATTATCGCGTCAGCAGCGAATGGTTCCAGTTACCAGATGACCTGTTGCAAGCGTTGTGCGAAGCGCAGGGCGAACACGATTTGTTGGTCTTGTGTGGACTGTTTTAACCTGCGAATATTCACTCATTTAATTCCCACATTTGTGAACTGAAGTCAGTTTTTTATCTTGCACTTGTTGCCGATTTCTCATACTGTCTAGCGCATGAGTATGCATTTCACCCGGAGTTTACATGTCCCTCTATCCGCTTCTCCTGAACCCGGCGTTACACACCAAAGTATGGGGTGGTCGTAAGCTGGCGACGGTGCTGAACAAGACTCTGCCGACCGCCGAACCCTATGGTGAATCGTGGGAAATGCATGATACAGCGACCGTTGCCAATGGTCCCCTGACTGGCCGCACGCTGAAGTCAGTGCTCAACGACTATGGGACTGATCTGGTCGGGCCGGGAAATGACCTGTCAGTGGGAATGCCATTGCTGGCAAAGTTCCTGGATGCACGCGATTGGCTCTCAGTACAGGTCCATCCCAATGATGCGCAGGCCCGCGAACTTGAAGGTGAGCCACGTGGCAAAACGGAAGCCTGGTATGTGGTTGCGGCTGAGCCAGGAGCGCAGTTGGTAATTGGCCTGCAACCGGGCACAACGCCAGCCCAGATGGCGGCAGCAATTAGGGCTGCAACGCTCGAAGATTTATTGGTGTACGCTGATGTTGTGCCTGGGGATGTGTTATTCGTCCGGGCCGGGACCATTCACGCACTGGGACCGGGGTTGCTCATCTATGAGATTCAACAGTCTTCCGATACCACGTATCGCCTCTACGATTGGGGTCGTATGGGGTTGGATGGCAAACCGCGTCCGCTGCATATTGCGAAGGGGCAGCAGGTGTCGAATCTGGATACCCTACCCAAAATTGTCCAGACCCAGCAGCAAACCGGACAGGTTGTTGAGATTGTAAGCTCACCCTTTTTCACAACGCGATTGTACCAGTTGAATGCAGCCAATGGCCCACACATCGCGCTCGACACAGCCCAGCAGCATTTTCACATCCTCACCAATATCGAGGGGGCCGCGACCATCAATAGCGGTGACGATGTGATTGAGCTGGGACTCGGCCAAACAGCGCTCATTCCAGCCAGTTTGGGGAGCTATACACTGACTGGACCAGCGCGGGTGTTGTGGTCGGCACAGCCTTGATTGCATAGCAATTAGAATTATGCTTGTGAGATAAACATTAGATGCAATGCCCTGACCTAAATGTTATACTATAAAATAATATATGAGTTCAGGAGCGATCAACGACGATGGCTGAGCCACAAGATAAAAAATATGATGTCTTCATATCTTACAGCAGTAGTGACCATCTCTGGGCGCAAAAACTTTATGAGAGTCTTCGAGACAGAGGTGTCAAACCTTTCTGGGACAAAGAAAGCTTGAGAACCGGCGAACAGTGGGATCTCCAACTTGAGGATGCACTGAATGCTTCCCAGCATTTGGTCGTTCTATGGAGCGCGAATGCCAGTAACTCCAATTGGGTCAATCAAGAAATCAATTTCTTCTATCGTCTAAATGCTAATGATCGCCGTATTCTGCCCATTGTGTTGGAAGGTTCACCCGCGCGATTTGGGACTGTCCAAGCCTTGACTCTTCTCAAAGAGCATAACGCTTACACGAACAATCCTGAAGCAAGGGTTGATCCAGGGTTGTGGCGGCAGTTAGTCGACGAATTGAGTGTAAGGGTCAGACAGAACACAATACCGATTCCTGTTGTCGTGCTAACAGCGAACCGCAAACAAATTAATGAATTAGATCCTGACGCGCAAGTCGCAGGGGTTAAACCTTTGCGTCAATTACTCATGGAGGTTGGCATTGCTGGTCCAGATGAATTGTCTATTCGCTATGGAACCAAGCGTGACGATTGGAAGCCTTTCGGGAGTAATCTTAAGATTAGCGCAATCCTAGACCAGCTTGAGGATGAGATCAATAATCTTGTTAAAGAATATTATGATGTTCAGTTCCATTTAGAGCATATCAAGGAACCTTTTTGGACAGGTGACGGGCAAACCCGTCAAAATGCTGCAGACAACTTCTGCAAGATCAGTCCTGTCGTCATTGTGGATCCAGTTGCGTTGTATGTCCAAGAAATCTATAGGCAGTGGCTTCGGCTGCAGCGTGATTGTCTGGGTAATGAGCAGACCATAGTTATGGTCCTGACTCCATTTGATTTACCTGTCGCATTCCGGAATTTACGTGAGTATATTGAAGCCCAGGCACAGGAAATTTTCTTCCCATATTCTGTTCCTCTGCCACCAAAAGATCGAGATTTCAGGGCAATGTGTCACCTGAACATCGCCGATAAGTTTGATGTAAAACGATTGCTGTTAACCACTGTTAAACATCGGTTGCCGTTGGCACCACGCCGTAGGAATGTTTGGCTTGGTCCTGGCGGTGGCAAATGATATACACATTCTATTCCTATAAAGGCGGTGTAGGCCGCTCAATGGCACTCGCAAACGTTGCTGAAATGCTATATCTCCAGGGTCTCAAAGTTGTCATGATTGACTGGGATCTTGAAGCATCTGGCTTAGAAAATTTTTTCATTGAACGCAGTGAGTTAGAATATGTCCAGTCCCGTCTGGGATTGGTTGATTTGCTAATCGACTTTCGACGGCAGTTTACTCACCTGCCATTCGATCCTGATTTAGACAATGTTCAACAGGTTCTGCAAGATCATCTTCTTCCAATTACAACACATCTATATCCTATTCACCCACATTCAGTTGACGATCAGTTTGGTTCTTTGTGGTTGCTGCCGGCTGGTTGGCGTGCGGGAAACCAGTTCGAAACGTATGTGCATTTAGTCCAAGAATTTGATTGGTTAGGCTTCTATTCTGACTTTCAGGGTGAGGCTTTCTTTGAATGGCTGCGACAGCAACTCATAGATTTCGCTGATGTAGTGTTAATCGACAGCCGAACCGGTGTCACCGAAATGGGTGGGGTTTGCACACGCCAACTTGCTGATGTCATTATATCTTTTGTTGCGGCCAACAAACAGAATCTCGATGGCACATTAATGATGGCCGAAACACTAAATGATGAGTCATTGCAGCGGGCACGTGAAGAACAGCTGAATCGAAAATTGCCGCTGCAAACCGTCTTTGTGCCCAGCCGGATTGAAGACGGAGAAAGTGATTTGCTCAAGCGATTCCAAGAAGATTTTCGAATACGCTTGAGCAAATATGTCAATCGAGAGTTGCAATTTGAGCGTGATGCATTTCTGGATTTGATGATTCCCTATGCCCCACGCTATGCATTTGAGGAGAAATTGGCGATCAAAGAAACCGATCTCGCGGTCGCCGTTAAACTGATTGATGCTTACAAGCGGTTGATCATGATTATGGCTCAATTGGCACCCAAAGATGATCCAATTGCAAGCATGAGAGGGTCAAGCTTTATAGTATCTGAGGATTTAGCACGTCAACAGGCCGTGAAGCGTGAAGCCAGTGAGCAAGCCGAAGAGTTTGGTCTTACGTTGTTGGAAGCCGCTATCGCATGGCAGCAGTCAGGACGTTTAGATGATTTCTTGTTGCGGGGCACGCAGCTTCGACAGGCTGATACCTGGCTTGAAACTAATAGGCCGTCTGACGAACGATCCGAGTTTATTACTGCCAGTAAGAACTATCTCAAGCAGCGCCAGGTGCAACGGCGACGCAACCTGGCGTTGATTGGGCTAGCATTAATCGTGATCGTTCTCGTTTTGAGCTTTATGGCAGTTACGCTCAATCAATTGGATGTCCGGCTAGGGGAGATTGATGAGCGATCAACGGCGGTTGCAGCGATAATTGAGACCAGCGGAGTCAATGCTCAGGCAACCCGCCGAGCAGAAGCCACCACTACAGTAATTCATCTGACCTCAACTGCGAACATGCAAGCTAATTTCACTGCTACGGCGGTAAGTGAGCAAGCAACTGGTACCGCTCTGGCATTGATCCCGACTCAAACTGCAATCAGCCCTACGCCTTCTCTGACCAGCTCACCCACAGTAACGCTCACAGCGATCCCGCCAGGTTTTGAACCAATTGTTAGCAATGCAGTTTGGACGACACCAGTATCACAGGAATTTGACGGCGTTGAGATGGTTCTGGTTCTAGTTGGTTGCTTCTTGATGGGGAGCATAAATGGCGATGCTGACGAACGTCCGGTACATGAACAATGTTTCAGTGAACCATATTGGATTGATAAACTTGAAGTGACTAACTCACAGTTTGATCGCTTCAATGGTCAAGCAGCTCAACCAAGTGAATGGCTTGGCGACGATTTCCCTCGTCAGGCTGTCACATGGTTTGAGGCGAGTAGATTTTGTGAATTACGGGGCACGCGCTTGCCCACGGAAGCCGAATGGGAATATGCCGCACGAGGTCCCGATAATTTGGTTTATCCCTGGGGTAATGAATTTGATGAAAATAACGTTGTATTTGGTGAAAGTTCCAGTGGGCAATTGGCAACTGTTGGAACAATATCAGGCGGTGCATCCTGGGTTGGTGCACTCGATATGAGTGGCAATGTTTGGGAGTGGACAAGCTCGATCAACGATCCAGATCGCTTTCCGTACCCATATGCCTCAGCCGATGGTCGTGAGAATCCGAATGACACAACTAGCCTGCGCACGATACGTGGAGGTACATTTATTCGGCCTTCAATTGACATGCGGGGTGCAGCCCGTTTCCGTAATACGCCTGCTACCTGGGACAATGGCTTTGGTTTCCGCTGTGCGCGAAGTTACTAACCTGAAGACGGCTTATAGATAATCTTTAATGCGACAACATGTCGCCGACCACCCGGGTGAGCCGTCCCAATTCGAGTTCTACGCCGCGCCGATAGCGCAAAACAAACGCCGCAAATGCAGGGACATACAATACGCTCACCATTGGGCCGACCAAAAGCGTCAGCCCGAGAATCAAACCGCAACCCAGCAAGAGTTCACGGTAGAGCACCCGCTGTCGCGTGATGGCGATACCACTCACATAGGTCGAGTCATCATACAGGCGGTTCAAATAGCCATGAATGACCACCGGGGCCGGAGCATCTTCGTTAAGCCGGAAGGCACAGGTGTCGTCGTCGATATAATCCAATCGCACCCGAATGGGCGGCGCAAACGGAATCTCACGGCGATCATCAAGGCGGCCCAGGAGGTAGGCACATTCTTCCAGTGAATGTGGCGCAACAAAGTCAATATCCAGCTTATGTTTTTTGCGCTTGCCCATAACCGGCAACTATAGCCCGAACCGCTGCCATCTGGCAATCACTCCCCTAAAATGTGGGTAATTCTGTTATCGGTCAATGGGGGTTGAGATTCAGAATTTCTTAATTTTGCGACATAGACCAATTATGTTTATAATATGGCACGTGGTCATGTTCTAACAGAACCTTACACGCTGAGCGATGTTAGGACACTATAACATGTGTCGGCTGTTGTTGATTCCACAGCCATTTTGATAGTTTTAATTTAGGAGAAAAATATGAACCGTAAAAGCTTGAGTCGTCGGGATTTTCTGCGCACCGCTGCTGCCTCTGGTGCCGGTCTTGCGGCTGCCGGGGCACTGCCGATGCTGGCCCAGGATGCCGAAGAGCAGGAACTGCCTGAAGGTATGGCCGGTACACTGACGGTCATCCATCGTACTGAATACTTCGAAGGAGCGCAGACCATCTTCCGTGAAACGGTCGAAGCATTTGCGGCTGATCAGGGTATTGAATTGGATGCCTCTACCACCAATCCCGAAGCCTTTGGTGACTTCATCGGCAAGATGCAGGCCGCGGTGGCTGCTGGCAATCCGCCCGACTTCGCCTATCAGAGCAGCAACCTTAGCATTCAGCAAATGCACCTGTTGGGCCTACTTGAAGACGTGAGTGATGTGGTAGAAGAAGCTGTTAGTTCATTTGGCGCGATCATGCGTGGGACCAATTCGGAAAAGGTAGGCGTTCAGGATGGCGCCTGGCGCGGCGTTCCCTTCACCGCCAATACTACCGGACGTTTTATCCGTGCCGATAAGCTGGAAGAAGTGGGCATTGATCCCGATGACCTGACAACCTTCGATGCGCGGCGCGACGCGGCTCTGGCGATGTCCACCGACGACTTCTGGGGCTGGGGCCTCACCGTCAACCAGAGCGGTGATGGGCGCGGTTTTATCATGGATCTCATCACCAGCTTTGGCGGTAGCTACACCGATGAAACCGGCTTGATTGTCCAATTCGACTCGCCGGAAACCCTGGCTGCGGTTGAATGGCTGACGGAAACCTACACCAGTGAGATGTACGCGCCTATGCTGCCACCTGGCGTTTTAAGCTGGACCGACATCAGCAATAACGAAGCCTACCTCGCCGATACGATTGGTTATACCCACAACGCCTTCAGCGTCTACGCTCAGGCAAAGCGCGATGAAAATCCAGTCTTCCCGGTCACTCGGCTGCTGCTCGCGCCAGAAAACGAGAACGGTCCCGACCAGAACGGTGGCGGCATCGGTGGCTGGCACTTCATCTTCACCGGCGCGCCCAACCTGGACCTGGCGAAAGAACTGTCGCTGACATTGATCTCACCCGAAGCCTTCACGCCAATGTCATCCATAGCAGGCGGCTTGCTCATGCCGGCCTATGAAGACCTGTGGACCGATGAACTGCTGGCGGCTGATCCCAATTATGAGATTATCAAGCAGCAGGTCAGTGTTGAAGATCCCTATATCGGTCAGTCATGGCCCGCGGAACCCAATGCAGCTATTGATGCCATTGGTGCAGCGTCAATCCCTGAACAGATGATGGCTAACATCACATCGGGCCGTATGAACCCGCAGGAAGCTTTAACCGATGCCCACAACAAGATCGTTGAGATCTTCGAAGAAGGCGGCATCATGCAGCCCTAACCTGGGTTGATTTTCCTGAGAGGGCGACTCGGGTTGCCCTCTCATTAAATTAATCAAAATTTTTTGTATAATGCTTCTTAAATCGGAATAGTGATTACACTAACCTGATCGTTGCATTTGATAGTATGAAAATTTTGTTAGGTTTTGTCACGCAATACGCTTTTAGGCTGGTGTTGGCAATCCAACACTATGGTAGGTGTGGGTTGCTGAGGTTCCTGACTGTATCCCACAAAACAAATTTGTTGTAATTAAGTTTGAGAGAGTTTGCTTATGGAAAACCAAGCTGGAATCGGTGCACCTTCGGTTTCTGCCCCGGCGATGAAGCGCGATTGGCATCTGCGCCGTTATCTCGGCAAGGACTGGCAGGTTGGCTTTTTGTTTATTGCGCCCATGCTTATATTGATGGTCGGCCTGATCTTCTATCCGTTCTTCAATGCCATCGCGCTCAGCACCACATCGCTCAACTTCCTCACCGGCGAGACTGTCCAGGTCGGCTTTAGAAACTACGAGCGATTGTTGACCAACAGCGATTACCTGCTGTCGATGCAGAATACGATCCAGTTTACTATCTGGTCGCTGGCGGTTAAGTTTGTCACCGGCATGACCATCGCGCTGATTCTCAACAGCCGATTGCCATTTCGCAATATCCTGACCGGGGTGATGCTGCTGCCCTGGATTGCCCCGGAAATCGTCACCGCTATGGCCTGGAAAAGCATTTATGACCCGATCTTCGGCGGTTTGAACCCCATTCTGCAAGGCATTGGCCTGATTGACCAGCCCCTGGGGTGGCTGTCCGACCCGAACATGGCGATGGGTAGTGTTATTTCCGTAAACGTATGGAAAGGCATTCCCTTTTACACGATGCTGCTGCTGGCTGGCCTCAAAGCGGTGGATACCGAGCTATTGGAGGCGGCGGAGGTGGATGGCGCGAATGTGGTTAAGCGTTTCCGGCATATTACATTGCCCAGTATGCGCTTCGTGATTGCGGTCACGCTGCTGTTTTCGTTTATTTCCACCTTCAACTCATTCGGCTTGATTTTCCTGATGACTGGCGGTGGGCCAGGTGGCGCAACCCGTGTGTACTCCATTCTCGCCTATGAAAAGGCGGTCCGCCAATTACAGTTTGGACCCGGCGTAGCCATCGCCTTCAGCGTTGCCCCGTTGATGGCGGTGTTAATCTATATGCTGGCTCGCTTCATGCGTGCTGACGATAATAAGGGCACTCAGGTTCAGAAAAAATCGCTAGGCGACCTCATCATGAGACCATTGGGACGATTGATGGGTTTGTTCCTGGATGTTGTTTTCTTACCCATTGAACTCGTCGTCGTTGGATTGGGTCGTTTGACTAAAACGCTTACAAGAGCGCTTCAGGGCGGGGATGACACCCCTATGCTCAAAATGGGTGATCGCGAGCGATTGAGCCTGACAATGCGAATTCTGATCCTGATCCCGATCATGTTATTCGTTTTATTTCCATTCTACTGGGTGGTCATCACGTCGTTTAAGACAACGCCCCAAATCTTTGAGCGGGCTAATATTTTCTGGCCCGAACCGTGGACGTTTGAACAATATCGTTCCTTGATTCAGGATACATCTTTCCTGCTGTGGTTTAAAAATACGCTCGTAGTCGCAGTAACCAGTACCGGCATTTCGGTGGTCCTGGCTGCACTCGGTGCTTATGCGCTGTCCCGTCTCAAGTTCTTGGGCGCAGGCCTCATCACAGCGCTCTTGCTCATCACCTACCTGCTGCCGGCCACCATGCTGTTCATCCCGCTCTATCAGACATTGACTGATCTGAGCCTCATCAATACCTATGGCGCGCTGATCGCCACCTATCCTACGGGTTTGATGCCGTTTGCGACCTGGGTCATGATTGGCTACTTCCGCTCGATCCCGGTTGATCTGGAGGAAGCGGCGATGATTGACGGCTCCAGTCGGCTGGGCGCTTTCTGGCGGGTGACGCTGCCGCTGGCGATGCCGGGTCTGTTGGCGGTGACATTGATCGCCTTCACCAATGCCTGGAATGAATTCCTGTACGCGTTCGTGTTCATCACCAGCGAATCGCTGCGAACCCTGCCCATCGGTTTGTTATCGCTGGTCGTGGGCGATATTCTGCCCTGGGGCCAATTGATGGCGGCCTCGCTGCTGATGGCGATTCCGGTAGTCATACTCTATATCTATGCGCAGCGCTATCTGGTTGAGGGCCTGACCATCGGCGCTGTCAAGGGATAGTCTTTAATACACGTCAGGACCATTTTCACTGCGCTCCTCGTATTCTGCGGGGAGCGTTTTTATTTTGGTCGCTCGCGAGTTGCTAACTGACTCAACTTGTACAGGAACTGTATAACCTTTGTGAACCTTTATGAACCTTATTGACATTTGAATTTCTACCTGCTAGAGTGTTATTCAAATGGGCCGAAGTCTGTGGGTTATTGCCTGGCAAGCGCGGGGTCGGAGGTTCGAGTTCTCCATTTTGCTCAACCCGTGCAGACAGTAACGCAGTGGGCAGAGCGCAATTTGCCCGCCCACTTGCTTTCGTGATGTAAATTGAACAACAATAAAGCAATAAACGGAGGCAAGTAATCGTGGATACCATTCGCTATTCATTCGATCTGGATGATGTTGACTGGCAAGCGCTGGTTGATGATTTAATCGCCGACGATTTTCATAACGGGCGCACGCTCGAACAGTTTCGTCAATCGGCGGAAAATAGCCAGCACAATTGCTTCGCCTACGCTGGGGACCGCATCATTGGCAACCTGCGGGTGCTGTCGGATGGAATCGGCAACGCCTATGTGGTTGACGTGTGGACGCATTCCGGGTTTCGTAAGCGCGGCATTGCGCGGCGCATGCTGGAACTCACGCTGGAACGCCTGCCGGGACAGCACGTTTACCTGTTCACGGATGATGATGCAATAGGCTTCTATGAGAAGGTTGGATTTAAGCCGCAGGGCATCGGCGTGTACCAGATCGTCGGCAAGTATTTGGATAACACAGGCACATAGCTCAGGGGAGAGAGCGCTGGCTTGCGAAGCCAGAGGGCGCAGGTTCAAATCCTGCTGTGCCTTTTGCAAGTCTATAGTCATTAGCGGTTAGCTACAAGCTGGGTGCGGGCCGCTTGCTATGGGGTATCAATTGGCTGATAAAGGTTTAAATCCTTTTGCTTTGCAAAGGGCGTCTCCCATATCTCTCTTTTTCCCGCCCGCTTGATGGTGTGTTGGAGTATGGAACATGAGTAAAAAGGTTGATTCACAACAGGCAAAAGTGCTGGACCAGGCGATCAAAGAAGCCGGGGTGACATCGACGTATCGCAAACAAGCCTGGAAATTGCTGAAAGCCGAGGGCTTAGATGTGGCGTTGGCTTATATTGAATCGGCGGAAAAAGTCATTGTTCTGCAAGACCCGGTGCCCTATCAGGTCTGGGGCGCGGATCAGATCGACAAGGGTACGCTCAAGCAGATGGACGCAGCGGCGCGGTTGCCGATTGCTGTGGCCGGTGCGCTGATGCCCGACGCCCATGTGGGTTATGGCTTGCCGATTGGTGGGGTGCTGGCGACGAAAGATGCGGTCATTCCCTACGCGGTCGGCGTCGATATTGCCTGTCGGATGCGCTTGACGGTGTTTGACGTGGACGCTGACCAACTCAATATTCGCCGTGACGCGCTCAAAACCGCGCTTATGGAGCAAACTCGTTTCGGGGCTGGGGCGAAGTTCGAGAAGGGCAATTTGTCCGAGCATCCGGTGCTGGCGAACCCGGACTGGCAGGACACACCGTTGCTGCGGGGCTTGTATGACAAGGCGGTTGTACAATTGGGCACCAGCGGCGGCGGCAATCACTTCGTTGAATGGGGTGTGTTCACGCTGGAACAGGGAGACGACGTTCTGGGTATTGATCAGCCGGGGACCTATCTCGCACTGCTCTCACACAGCGGGTCACGCGGGGCTGGTGCGCGGATTGCCGATCACTATTCTAAACTGGCGAAGCAGCAGCACCCCGGTTTGCCACAAGAAGTGCAACATCTGGCCTGGTTTGACCTGCAATCGGACCTCGGCGAACAATACTGGCGTGCGATGCAGTTGGCAGGAGAATATGCCGCGGCCAATCATGCCGTCATTCATGAGCGCATCGCCTGTGCAACCGGCTTTGCGGTGGCAGCAAGTGTCGAAAATCATCATAATTTCGCCTGGATCGAATCCGTTGATGGGCAAGATGTGGTCGTGCATCGTAAGGGGGCGACCCCGGCAGGCCGCGATGTGCTGGGCGTGATTCCCGGTTCGATGGGTGATCCCGGCTTCGTGGTACGCGGCAAGGGCGCAGTAGCAGCGATCAATTCAGCTTCACACGGGGCAGGTCGCCAGATGAGTCGGCGTCAGGCCAAGAAAAATATCTCGCGTCACGAACAGCAAGCTTATCTCAGGCAGCACAACGTTGAGTTGCTGGGCGGTGGCCTGGACGAAGCGCCCCAGGCGTATAAGTCTATCCATGAAGTCATGGCTGCCCAGTCCGACCTGGTGACGATTGTGGGGCAATTCGAACCCCGGATCGTCCGAATGGCAAACGATTGAGGGCGCGGGCCGCTGAAACATCACTGGCAACTGAGCCAGCCGGTGATGTTTTTATTTGCCCACCCAGTTTTGAAAATTATAGAAAGGAAGGAAGATGAAGTTTACAATCACCAACCTGAGTCACAATTGGTTAATGGGTGGGCTTGCATCCATTATCAGCGACTTCCGCGCCATGTTCACGGCATTCCAGGAGCTATTGATTGAACCCGCGTTTCAGAAAATTCCTATCCTACTATAAACCCTATCGGCACTTGCTGGTTGCCGATGTCGCCTGTGCGTTTGTCGTCGCGGCGGTTACGCTGATACTCCCGCTCTGTGCCCGGCACATTACTCAGAACATCTTACAGGCCAACGCCCCTGATGCGCTCGACCAGATTTATGCGATAGGGGCGTTGATGCTGGCGCTGGTGGTCGTACATGGGCTTTGCAACTGGTATGTCGATTACCGGGGGCACACGATGGGCGCATTGATGGAACGCGATATGCGTAACGAGCTATTCGCCCATTATCAAACGCTATCATTTGGCTTTTATGATGAACAGAAAACCGGGCAACTTATGTCGCGACTCACCAACGATTTGTTCTGGCTTTCTGAGTTGTATCATCACGGCGCTGAAGACTTCATGATTTCTATGTTGAAGTTTATCGGCGCGTTCTTCATCTTAATCACGATCAATGTGCAACTCACGCTCATCATCTTTCTTTGTTTGCCCATCATGGCGGTGTATGCTTTCTACTTTAACAAACGCATGAACCAGGCCTTATCCCGTAGCAAAGCGCGTATTGGCGACATCAATGCCCAGGTTGAGGATACACTCGCCGGCATCCGAGTCGTCAAGTCATTCACGAATGAGCACTTCGAGAAAACGAAATTCGCGCACGAAAATGAACGCTTTGTCGACACGCGCCGCGACGGGTACCGTAGTGAAGCCTATTTTTCCAGCGGAATCATCGCCTTCACTCAGATCATTACGATTGTTGTGATCGTCTTCGGTGGTGTCAGTATTGTGAATGCCACGCTGGATTTGCCGGATTTAATCACCTACCTGCTCTATATTGCCGTGCTCATTGATCCCATTCAACGGGCTGTCAATTTCGCACGCTTGTATCAAGAGGGTATTACCGGGTTTAATCGCTTTCTGGAATTACTGGATGTTCAGCCTGATATAGTGGACTCAACTGACGTAATTGAATTGGCCGATGTTCGGGGGCATGTGCAATTCCAGAATGTCAGTTTCAAATATCAAAACGGTCACGATCATGTGCTAAAAAATCTATGCCTGGACATCAAAGCCGGGGAATACGTGGCGTTGGTGGGGTCATCGGGCGTGGGCAAGACCACGTTGTGTTCGTTGATACCGCGTTTTTACGATGTGACCGCCGGGGAAATCTTGTTGGATGGTCAACCGATTCGTGAAATTAGCCTGCGCTCGTTACGCGGTAGTATTGGCATGGTGCATCAGGATGTCTATCTGTTTGCCGGGACCGTTGCCGACAATATCCGCTATGGACGATTGGATGCCAACCAGGAAGCGATTATTGCGGCGGCGAAGCAAGCCAATGCCCACGATTTTATCATGGCGTTGCCCGATGGCTATGCGACCGATATTGGTCAGCGCGGGGTCAAATTATCCGGCGGGCAAAAACAACGGCTGAGCATTGCGCGGGTCTTTTTGAAGGATCCGTCGATCATCATTTTTGATGAAGCAACCAGTGCGCTGGATAATGAAAGCGAGTTGGCGGTTCAGGCATCAATGGAGCGATTAACGGCAAACCGGACCACGCTGGTGATCGCCCATCGCCTGTCCACCGTCAGAAATGCCCAGCGTATTATCGTATTGACGGAAGATGGCGTTCATGAACAGGGTACACACGACGAGTTGATCGCGTTGGATGGTGCCTACGCCAGTCTGTACAACCTGCAATTACGGTTATGATGCTGGGAGCAAATGGAAAGTATATGGACTACAACGATTTATTACCGGAACAACTGGTTGATCTGTTAAGTGACAAACAGCAACGAAACGCAGTGATCGTTGCGTTGGTTGGGGGTATTACCGCCCAAGAACTGCGCCATGTCACCGTCTCGCCGGCAGTGAAAACTGCGCTCGTTAGGGGGTTACAACACCCCAACGGTCTGGTCCGCTGGTGGTGCATCCAACTGATGGATCATCTTGCCGAAGAAAGCTATATTGAACCGTTGTTAGCATCAGCGCATAATGACCCACTGCCTAAAAATCGTCGACACGCCATTCATGCACTCACCTGTGAGCTTTGTAAACCAGACCGCTGTAAGTTGGATATTGATCTACGGTATGAACTCGCCACTTTCGTCGTCAACGATGGGGACTGGTCGGTGAAGATTTTTGCGTTGCAAGAACTGGTCGAAATCGTGGGTCCCGATGCCATTTGGGGCTATCTTCAGGCGTTGCCAGGGAGCGAACAAGCCACATTGCGCAGTTGGCTGCACACTGAACAAGCCCGCACCAGCTTGCAGGTTGCCATTGCCTGCGCACGCGGTGTACCGGGTTGGCGGGGCCAACTTGCCAGTCGAATATTAAAAGCTGCCGATCAACTCCTGCAAGCAGCTTTAAACTCGCTGGCGCAGTGTGACCTCAACATAGCAAAGGACAATCTCAATTTGGCCCAACACCTAGCCGAAGCCCTGCATAATGAGATGCGTGACGGCGTGACGAGTGCTTGAGCTTTGCTATTCTTTAGTTGTTGAGTGGCTGTATGTTACACCATTTGAGTCTGAACGCTGCGCACGCCGGGGATTTTGCCAACTGTTTTGACCAACCGGGTCGTCGCCATACCAGTGGGAACAGTGAGGACAACAATGCCATGGGTGATGTTGCAATTGACCCCAGCAGGTAACTTTTGGCCGACCGCCAGACGAATCTGGTCATCACTGTACAGGGAGTCGGTATTGACGCTTGCAATGCCGGGTAATTTTTCCAACGCATTTTCCAGATACCGTCGGGTAATCATCGTGCGTGTATGACCCGAAGCCGTAACGTGCCGGTCCGCAACGCGAACGGTCAAAGCCCGGCGATCATTGGTCAGAGGTGGGTACAACCGGATGATACGGTCAATCTCGGCCTGAATATCGGCGTCGGTGCGGATGGTCTCGGCCATGTTGATTCTCCCAAAAGGTTGATTACATAGGCTTATTGTGACGCTTTTACTATAACTGCGCTAGCGTCAAAACAATGACAATTGTTCCAGCGGTGGCTGATCTTCGTCCTGATCTGACTCGATGATTGTTGCATCAGCCGGCAGTTCACCACTGCGCCGCTTTTTCACCTCGTCAATGATTTCGGGCAATCGATGAATATCGGCTTCCATATCGCGGCGCAAGTTGGGGTTGCGCAGGGCGGCAGCCGGATGGAACAGCGGATAGTAGGCGATCACCGGGTCACTACTGTATTTGGGCTGCCCATGAATCTGGCTGATTTTGGCGTTTGGGAAATAGCGGGCCATGCTAAAGCGGCCTAATGTGGCGATGACCGACGGTTGAATGAGCGCGATTTGTTCGTCCAGAAATGATTTGCAGGCGATAATTTCATCATGGGTGGGGTCGCGATTTTCGGGCGGGCGATGCTTGACGACATTGGTGATAAAGACCTGTTCACGTTCAAGGTTGATGAGCTTGAGCAGATAAGTGAGATAATCGCCAGAACGCCCTACGAACGGCAGTCCTTGCCGATCTTCATGAAAGCCGGGGCCTTCGCCAATGAACATGATCTCGGCGAAAGGATCACCCGCACCGGGAACCGAGTTAGTCGTTCCTTCATAGAGCGGGCAGCGGGTACACGCTTTAATCTGGTCAGCAATGGCCTGCAACGCCGCTACACGTTCATCTGTCATTTTCTTTTCCCTCCTGGTGGATTCAATCTTACCAGTCCAGTGGGGTCGGGGCAAACCTTCGTTCTACCGGGTTGAACCAATATTAATCTAACGTAGTAAATGATAGAATCATGGTTTGATTGTAATGGCTTTGCTTAAGGAACCCCTATGACCGCGTTAATTCATGGCTTTGAACTTCTGCGCGAACAAGACATCCCTGAAATCAACACCCGCGCCTGCATTTTTCGGCATGCGCGTACCGGTGCCGAACTGATCTCGATGGAGAACGAGGATACCAATAAGGTCTTTGGTATCACATTCGCTACCCCGCCGACTGATTCCACGGGCTTGCCCCATATTCTCGAACATTCGGTGTTGTGTGGGTCGCGCAAATACCCGGTCAAGGATCCATTTATCCAGTTGGCAAAAGGCTCATTGAATACATTTCTCAACGCCATGACATTCCCGGATAAAACCACCTATCCGGTCGCCAGCCAGAACTTGCAGGACTTCTACAATCTGGTAGATGTGTATCTGGATTCGGTATTTTACCCGCACATCACGCCGAAGATTTTGCAACAGGAAGGCTGGCACTATGAACTGGATAATCCCGATGAGCCAATCGTATACAAGGGCGTGGTCTTCAACGAAATGAAAGGTGCGTTTTCATCGCCCGACGGTGTGTTGAGCCGTTATACACAGCAGTCGCTCTTTCCCGATACAGTCTATGGTGTCGAATCCGGTGGTGATCCCAGGCATATCCCGGACCTGACGTATGAACAATTTAAGCAGTTCCACGAAACTTATTATCATCCGTCCAATGCCAAAATCTGGTTTTATGGCGATGATGACCCGGAAGCCCGGCTAAAGTTGATTGATGATTTTATCGTCGAGTTTGACCATCTGGAAGTTCATCCAGATATTGCCTTGCAGCCACGTTTTACCGAGTCGCGCGTTGTGACCGTGCCCTATGCCGCCGAAGAAGGCGAAGATACCAACAAAGGAATGATGACGGTCAACTGGCTGCTGACTGAAAATATTGACCCGGAATTGACGCTGGGCCTCAACATTTTGGAGCATATTCTGCTGGGTACACCGGCCTCACCATTGCGCAAGGCGTTGATCGATTCGGGCCTCGGTGAAGACACGACGCGGGGTGGGCTGGACGAGCAGGTACGTGAGATGTATTTCACCACTGGTCTGAAGGGCATTGATAACGCCAATGTCGGCCAGATCGAGGCACTAATTAATGAGACACTGGGTAATCTCGCCGAAGAGGGCATTGACCCGGAGATGATTGAGGCCTCGCTTAACACGGCTGAGTTCAACCTGCGTGAATATAATACCGGCGGTTTTCCTCGTGGGCTGGCGATGATGATTAGTTCGCTGACCACCTGGCTGTATGGCAATGACCCGCTCGCACCATTGGCGTTTGAAGCACCGTTGGCGGCAATCAAACAGCGGTTGGACAATGGTGAGCGCTACTTTGAAGAATTAATTGGCAAGTACCTCATCGATAACCCGCACCGCACGAAGGTAATTCTGGAACCCGACCCCCAGGTACAGGAGCGCAATGAAGCGGAAGAACGCGCCCGGCTTGACGCAGCGCAGGCTGAAATGAACGGTGATGATCTGCAAGCCCTGATTCGGAATACACAGCAATTGCGTGAGATGCAGTCAACCCCGGACACGCCGGAAGATCTGGCAAAAATCCCGATTTTGCAACTGGCTGATCTCGATAAAGAAAATCAGTTGATACCGATTGAGGTGTCATCCACGCACGGAAGCGACCTGATCTATCATGATCTGTTTACCAACGGGATTGCCTACGTTGATATTGGCCTGAACCTCAAAACGCTGCCCCAGGAATATTTGCCCTACGTCGGCCTGTTCAGTCATGCACTGCTCGAAATGGGCACAGAGACCGAAGATTTCGTTAAACTCTCGCGGCGCATCGGACGCAAAACCGGCGGTATCCGGCCTTCGTCGCTGACCTCTACTTTGGCGAGTGGCGATGGCAGCATTTCATGGCTGTTCCTGCGTGGCAAGGGAACGATGTCCCAGACGCAGGATCTGCTGGACATCATCCGCGACGTGTTGTTAACGGTCAAACTCGATAACCCGGAACGCTTCCTGCAAATCGTGCTGGAAGACAAAGCCAGCAGCGAGGCCAGCCTGATTCCGGGCGGTCATCAAGTGGTGAACTCACGCTTGAAGGCGCACTTCACCGAGGCCAGCTGGGCCAGCGAACAGATGGGCGGCCTCAGCCAACTCTTCTTTGTGCGTGACCTGATTAAGCGTATCGAATCCGATTGGCCGGCGGTGCTGGCGGCGCTGGAAGACATCCGGCGCATCCTCGTGAATCGCAATACGATGATCGCCAATGTCACGCTCGACCAGGATAATTGGACACAATTCAAGCCGCAGTTAGACGATTTCCTGGCATCATTGCCAACCGAAAGTGGCGACCTTGCCCACTGGGAACCGCAATTTGTTGCACCCAACGAAGGTCTGACCATCCCGGCGCAGGTCAATTATGTCGGTAAAGGGGCCAGGTTGTATGACTATGGCTATCAGTATCATGGTTCGTTGATGGTGATCCGCCAATTTTTGAATACGTCGTATATGTGGGAGAAAATTCGCGTGCAGGGCGGGGCCTATGGCGGTTTCGCCGTTTTTGACCGGCTTTCTGGCGTGTTCAACTTCCTTTCATACCGGGATCCCAATCTGCTGGAATCATTAAAAAACTACGATGGTGCAGTTGACTTTCTGCGCAACCTGGACCTGCACCCGGATGAACTCACTAAGAGCATTATCGGCGCGATTGGCAACATCGATGCGTATCAATTGCCAGATGCCAAAGGCTATACCTCAATGTCGCGTTACTTGATTGGCAGCACAGATGAAGAGCGGCAACGTATTCGTGACGAAGTGCTGGGGACGACCAAAACGCACTTCAACGACTTCGCTGATGCCGTCGCTGCCGTGCGCGATCATGGGCAAATCGTTGTTCTGGGGTCGGGTGAAGCCATTGAACAGGCCAACCCGGAACTGGACAATAAACTGGTCATCACGAAGGTCCTATAGGACAACACGATACGATAATGGGCCGGTAGGTTTAAACGATACTGTTGGTCCACTCATTTTTAGTGTGTCTTTTCTGCGAGTCACCCCCACCCGGCCTCCCCCATCTCAAAGGGACGCTTACGCAGACGCGTTGGGAGAGGTGGCAGCCACTGGCTGACGGCGGGGGTTATACAAAGAATGTTATACCTGGATGAGTTCGCTAATACTGTCTTTAAACCTGTCGGCCCCTTTGCGCTGAATCAGGCAATACATCACCAACAATTGAATCCGTAATTGCAACCGTTCTCAAAGGTAAATCAGCATGACACCGCTGACCAATGCGCATACACACCTGGAACTGGGCTGGTTGGCAGAGATTTGCCCGGACGCAACCGGTCGTGATTTTTTGCCCTGGCTGCAGGATCTGGGGCAGCGCCGTCAGAAGTTGACAGCAATGGGCTGCTTTTCGGAATCGACGTTTCGCCAGGCAGTCGACGCGGGGATCGCGGCGCTCATAGCAGCCGGTACAACTCACGTAACTGATATTTCCACCACCGGCTCCAGTATTCATCCATTGCTGGAGTCGGATTTGCAGGGGGTAGTATATGTCGAAATAGCAGGCCAGTTCGCGGAGCAGGCAGACCGGGCACTGGCGATGGCCCGCTATTTGATTGATGAAGCGCGGCCCAAAGAACGCGCTGACATGCGCATTGGGCTGGCGTTGCAGTCGCCGTTGTCGGTTCATTCGGCATTGTGGAAAAAGGGGCTGTCGTATGCCCGTGAAGTAGGTTTGCCGCTGTGTATTCATATCGCTGAGAGTCCCGCTGAATATGATTGGCTGCTCAACGATGCTGGCCCTATTGCTGACTTTAACCGCGAGATGGGCATCTCCCTTTCATCACCGCGTAAAACACCGATTCAATACCTCGAAGACCTGGGGGCACTGGACTTGCAGCCGCTGTTAGTACATGGAGTGCAGGTCAATGAAGCTGACGTACAGCGCATCAAAGCATCAGGCAGTCGGGTCGTTCACTGCCCACGCAGCAATCAACGGCTACGCTGTGGTCGGATGCCGCTGGAATTGTATCTGAAACACGAGGTACCGGTTTATCTGGGGACTGAGAGCCTCGCCAGCAGCCCAACACTGGACATCAATGACGAGGTAGAAGCTACCATTGCGTTGCAAACCGGCTATGTCGATCCGGCGGCGCTCCGCGTCCTGACAAGCCAACCCCTCGCCTGATAATGGGTACAGGTTGCTGCCACGAGTAAGCGGTGTCCTTAAAATGGGACGCTTCAGTGCGGTAACGGTTGTCGATCAGATAAAGTGCAATATTTTTGCTTCGAGTCTAGGCATCCAGATCGATAATAGTGTTCAAAGTGGTCTGAGCGGTCGCGAGATCGCCAACTTCCAGGGCATTAAGCAGGTCATGAAAAGCGAGTGGCAAATTGAGTGTTACGGACTGGTTCGGGGTGAGGCGGGCTTGATTATGCAGGCGCTGTAGCAAGCGCATTGTATGCGGGCGGGCGGCAATGGCAGCCAGGTCAGCATGGATGGCAAACCAGGCGGTTCGAGCCTCGTGTTGGCGACCAGCGTCAATGCTTTCTTCCAATTGTTCGACTTGCTGGCGTAACAGCATGATCTGGTGCGGTGTAATCTTTGGCAGCACCCAGCCCAGCACCAGGCTTTCCACTGCCAGCCACAAGGCATAGATTTCTTCAGCTTCGGCGTGAGTGTAACCGCAAACATAGGTGCCGTAACGAGTATGCTTAACAACAAGACCTTCCTGTTCAAGCAAGCGCAGGGCGTCGCGGACCGTATTCTGGCTGACGTTCATCTCCTGGGCAATGCTAAGTTCAACCAGCCGATCACCGGGGAGATGGGCTTCCTGAAAAATGGCATGGCGCAATGCCGCCGCGATACTTTCCGCCAGGGTATTTTTTGAAGGCATAGCTTTTGTCTCACAGATCAATGATGAATCTTTTCGCCAGCCTTGAGCATCGCCATGTATTTTTCCAGTCGTTTGCGGCGAGTCTCAGGTTTCCTGGCTGTAGTAATTCGGTAAATCATTGTATAGCGGTTGGTGGCGGTAAGCTGCTCGAAATAGGCTTTGGCCGCTGGATGGTGGTCCAGCTCTTGCTGCAAGTCGTCCGGGACAACGGCGCGGCTCTGTGCCGAATAGGCCGCGTCCCAGCGACCGTCGGCTTTGGCCTGCTTGACTTGTTGCAAACCAGCTTCGCGCATTTTACCCTGTTCGATCAGTTGCGTAACGATGTCTACATTGCGCTGCGACCATACACTTTTTGGACGGCGGGGCGTGAAGCGTTGCAGCCAGTAGGCATCATCAAATTTGTTCTTCAACCCATCAATCCAGCCAAAACACAGGGCCATTCGCAGCGCCTCGTCATACGTAATCGACTTTTTCCCAGAATTCTTCTTGGCGATTTTTAGCCAGATTGCTTGATCGACCCGATGATTTGCTTCGAGCCATCGTTCCCAGTCAGCTTTAGTTTCAAAGAGCAGGATAGGCAAATCTTCCATAATGCACCTCGCTTAAAATCATAATTTGCACGGCCCAACTTACCTGTCTTTCGATGGTACATACAACCTGCTCTCGCCACCCATCGTGGGCAAGTCGATGATCTTGGCGAAGGTCAGCCCCAGCTTTTCCAACAAGCGACATGAAGCGACATTATCCGGGGCGGTGATGGCGACGATACGCTTGATGTTAAGGTTGTTATGACCGTAACTCAATACAGCAGAGGCCGCTTCATAAGCATAACCCTGACCCCAGAAGCGTTCGAGCAAAGCGTAACCAATATCGACATCTGGCAAAACATTGCGCTGTATGAGGCCACACATGCCCATTGGCTCATCGGATTCCTTCAGGCCAACTCGCCATAAGCCAAAGCCGAAACGCACATAGCTCGCTAGAGGGCCGTTTTCCAGGTAGTCACGCGCACCAGCCAGATTATGAATGCCGCGATCGGCAATATACCGTTTGTAAGCCGGTTCGTTCAGCAGTTCCAGCGTGAAGGCCGCATCATCCAGCGTCAATTCACGTAGAGTGAGGCGTTCAGTTTCAATAAGATTCATTTTTAGTTTCGCGCTGTTCGTTATGATTTACCTGAATATACCATAAGGTACAGGATATGCAGTTGTTATAGATTGATGCTGCACTGGTCAACATCTCCTCAGTCACTATCAGATTTTTAACTGGCAACTGAACCCTAAGGACTGAATCAAAAATGCGCCCAGTTGGACGCATCCGATTCTTAAGATGGTTGTTGCCTCAGTCGACAAAACGGTACTTGAGCAGCGTCCACAGGGCAATGGGTGCATCGGTCCACTTGATTTTCTTACCTTCGTCCCATTCGCGGCCATTGTATGAGATGGGCACTTCGTAGATGCGGATACCCTGTTTAAGGACTTTTGCCGTGAACTCTGGCTCGAACTCGAAGCCCCGCGCATGAATGGTCATATCTTGCGCGACTTCCCGCAAAAAGACCTTATAGCAGGTTTCCATGTCGCTGAGGATGGCATTGTACAGGATGTTGGTGAACAGCGTCAGAATGCGATTGGCGACCATGTTCCAGAAGTTCATCGCTTTGCGGGGACCGCCGAGAAAACGCGATCCATAGACCACACGGGCGATTCCCTCTTCCAATGGCTTCATGAGAATAGGGTATTCGCGCGGATCGTATTCGAAATCGGCATCTTGAATGAGAATGACGTCGGATTTTGCGGTTGCAAACCCGGTGACCAGGGCTGCGCCTTTCCCTTGATTCTTTTCATGGTACACAATCCGCACATTTTCATGCTCTTCCGCTTCAATCGTTGCCAGCACCGCCCGTGTGCCATCGGTTGAGCCATCGTCAACAATAATGATCTCGTTGGCGAGGCCGACCGCCTCCACCCGTTGTAACACCTCGGCAATGGTGCTGACTTCATTGTAACAGGGGATCACCACTGTCAACGTGAGGCTGCGTTTATTTATTTGGTATGTTCGCGGTTCAGGATATTCCTGCATTGCATCCGTCCTTCAAAATCCGTACTGTCCTCTCATTACACGTAACCTTGCAAACCCGCTATACTTATAGTGATGACTGGAACATGCAGTAGGGGTAGGTCATGAAAATCAGGTCAGCCGCACTCATTATCCTTTTGGGACTTATCATCATTACCGCTGCCGCCGCACTCGAATTTGGCAGCGGCTGGTCAGCTTCTTTTTATGATAACACATCCTTTAGTGGAAATCCGGATGCAACCATTAACAACATTAATGGCTTGAATTTCAACTGGTCGGGGATCCCGAACATTAATGGCGCTAATGTCCCCAATATCGGTGAAGACAATTTCTCGGCGCGTTTCACTTCGTCGCAGAATTTCACACAGGCGAATTACCAGTTTACGATCACCTATGATGACAATGTGCGCGTCATCATTGACGGTCAGAATGTCTTTGAAGATTTCAGCGGCGGGCCGTCCAAAACACGCACATTCGATCGCACGATGACCGCCGGTGCCCACGCCTTGACGGTTGAGTTTGTCGAGGTGTCAGCCAGCGCGGTGCTTCAATTCCAATGGTTCCTGGGTGGTTCCGGCGGTGGAGTCATTGCGACCACCGGGCCGACGCCGACACCGGGTCCCACCAATACGCCGCCGCCAACCGGGTTGCCCCCATTAGGCAGTGGTTTGACCGCAACCGTTATTCGGGCTACCGTGCTCAATGCCCGAACCGGCCCCTATCTTGGTGCCGAACGGACCGCTCGTTTGCTGCGCGGACAAACGTATAACGTTTTGGGGCGGGACCAAAATGCCCGCTGGTTTTTGCTGCAATTGAGCGACCGGCAGGCCTGGGCGTTTGGCTATTATCTGGCGGTCAACGGGAATGAATTCGCTGCGCCCGTCGTCAGTTCATTTGTGGTGCAGGGTAATCCCGCCGCGCAGACTGGGGTCGTGGCCGTCGCCCAGGCGGGTCTCAAATTGCGAGCCGCGCCGACGATTAATTCGGAGCAGATTGGCCGCATCACCTGGGGTGCGATTCTACCGATAACTGGCCGCACCGCTGGTGACGGAGCTTGGTGGCGTGTGATCTGGAAGGGTACGGAAGGCTGGGTTTTCTCGCCGTATTTGCGCTTGCTGGAGGGCAGTATCGGCGATGTCCCCACTATCCAGTGAGGCATTACTGGCCCGGGCATCTCATCGGCAACAATGGTCCTTACCGGCACGTCGCTGGTTCATGGCCCAATCCTGGCATCATCTTCTGTTTGCGCACTGGCCGTTGCCGCCGGCGGTTTTACGACCCCTGATTCCGGCTGATCTGGACCTGGATACGTTCGATGGTCAGGCATGGCTGACGATTGTGCCGTTTGAGATGTGTCACGTTCACTGGCGAGGTGTGCCTGAAGTGCCGTTTTTTTCGACCTTCCCGGAACTCAATGTGCGGACTTATGTGGACGATGACGGGAAGCCTGGGGTATGGTTTTTTAGCCTGGATGCCGACCACATCCCAGCAGTCTTGGCGGCGCGAACCTTTTTCCATTTACCATATTTCAAGGCCCGTATGAGTGTGCTTTTGCGCGATGATACCGTGCTCTATCGGAGTTTTCGCCAGTATGCAATGCGGGGTGTTTTTCGGGGTGCCTATCGACCCACTTCACCGGTGTTTCATGCGCAGCCAGGCACATTGGAATACTGGCTGACCGAGCGCTATTATCTGTATGCGGCAGATAAGCACCAGCGATTGTATCGCGCTGCCGTGCATCATGTTCCCTGGCCGTTACAAACTGCCGCTGCCGATATTGTCGTGAACTCGGTGGCTCATGATATCCCCTTGCCGGATACTGAACCCCTCCTTCATTATGCTGATAAACTGGATGTGCTGACATGGCCGCTGGAACCGATCTGATCCATTTGCTGGAAGAACGCACACTGACCACCTGGCCCGCCCTGCAAACCATATTTTATGATGGCTGGGTGATTCGATTTGCGAAAGGGCATACGCGACGCTCAAATTCGGTGATTCCGCTCTATGAATCGTCACTCGCGTTGCAAGACAAAATTGATTACTGTGCCAGTGTATTTCGCTCACGAGGGCAGCGGGTTGTCTTTAAGCTGACGGCTGCTGCCATACCAGGCGAACTCGATTCGGTGCTGGAACAAGCTGGCTATGCTCATGAAGCAGAGACGAGTGTGCAAGTCGCTAACCTTGGTAATCTGGATTTCACCACCGGGGAATCCGTACCTATCAGCGCCCAACCTGACCCGGATTGGATTGATGCCTGTATTCGCTTGAATGAGATGAGTGTGGAACGCGGCGATGCGTTTCGTGGTATGCTGGCAAACATGGTGCCTCCGGCAGCTTATGCAGCCATCATAGTTGACGGCGACATCGTGGCGGCTGGGTTGGGCGTCTACACGCCGGGTTATGTCGCCATCTATGATATTGTGACAGCCGAAGCCTATCGCAATCAAGGTCTGGGGCAGCGCCTAACCCGCAACTTGCTGCGCTGGGGGCACGAGCAGGGTGCGCAGCGGGCATTTTTGCAGGTTGTCCCGGAGAACGCCCCCGCAATGCACCTGTACGCCCGCTTAGGCTTCCAGGAAGTATACCGTTACTGGTATCGGACGCTGGAATGAGTACATGATGCGCCACGTGGCTGGTTTATGGTAAAAGGTCGGGACGTACCCGACCATTTTACTTTGAATTTATTCGCCGATGGTAATACTGCAATCGGCGACGATCCCACCATATAGTGATAGTTGAGCATTCACCGCATGCGTTCCCGCCGTCGCGGACCAACTGCCAGCAATGGTGACACCATAGTTATTTTCACCCCATTGCAACGTACTCAAGGTCGTCGAGAGCGGCTCACCATTCACGGTTACACTGCCGGTCAACTCAGGGATGACCTGACGGGCTTCGGCTCGTGAAGGCCAACTGCCGCCATTATAGGCAAAGCTAATGATCTGACCAGCGACTGGCGTGCCAGAAACCGGACTACAAGCTTCCAGTCGATAGACAACATCTACCGGTCCAACCGCGCCTGCAGCGGTGGGTGGTGGTGGCTCTGGTATATCTTCGACGTTGGGTACGTTGTCGCAGTTCGCACCAGCCTCAACAACATCAGAACGCACCCAGCTTTCATCAATGAGTTGCCACCAGATAAGTTGATCGGCTCCGGTGATTTGTCCACGCACGCTGGCGCTGCTTTCAGCTTCCAACGTGCCTTCTAAGGGGAACGCTGTACTCGGGCCAGACCGGAGATTGACGTTAGTCGGCGTGGATATAATACAACTCGCCAGCGCTTCCAATTCATCAGCCGCCAGCGCCGTCGCCATTTCAAATTCGCGGTCAAGCAAAACCAGTGGCAGCGTCGCCAGCAATTCTTCGTCGTAGGGCTGGAGTTCGCCAGGTATACCGGCAGTCATGCCACCGGCGTTTAGCGGAACAGCAACCTGGGTGCCGGCTACCAACTGCTGACTGACTTCATTGGCGTTTACCTGTACCGCGCCTTCCAAGACCTGCACAATCAAATTATCGGATGCCTGTATATATGCTGTACCGTTGAAAGCCAGGTCGGTACCATTGATTGTGAGCCGGGCTGGACCGCGTTCGAGTGGGGACTGAAGCAGCAGACCATTATTGTTATATTCCAGACAGTCGGTTGTGCCAGCACCAGAATTTAAGTTGAGCGCCTGCAGCGGGGTTTGTAACTGCATCGAAGAATCGGTCATCACGCTGAGTTCGCTCACATCGGAGAGCGGCTCCACCAGTTCAGCAAAGACCCAACCAGCGGGTTCGTTAACATGGAGCCAGGTGGAATCGGCATTACGGGCGTCTATAGTCACTGTTTGAGCGTTGACTAAACCACCGGTAACCTCGGCATCGGTCGATGGTTCAGCGCGTATGTTGGCATTACTAACCGTAGTCGCTTCAATTCGATTGCCGACTGGCTGCGTCACGCCATTTTCCAGGAGGACATCCCCAAAAACGACCAGCAGCACACTATCGGCGCCGGTTAGATTGGCCGCGATGCGCAACCGGGCGAGGCCCCACTGCTCGTCTGCCGGGTTCAAGGAACTGGTTTGCAAGGATTCTAAAGTCACCACTGACGCCTGGTCAGCGGGGTCAGTCAGGTTTTGCTGGTCAGAAAATTCGGCAATAATGGTGTCATGACCGTAACAGATCGCGCCAGTTTCAACCTGGGAACAATTCCGCAAGGCATCATCCAACGCGAGACCCGCCATCTGAGGGCAGGTCAAGTCGGTCTGTGCCTGCACGATGACCGACGTAAAAAGCAGTATTAGCAAACAGAAAATGCGGATCATGAAACGTCTCCTCAAGCTAATCCTCTTCATTTGATTATGGGATTCCTATCTGGAAAGCGCAAACGCCAGCAGGGCAGCCGGCGTTTGCTGGGTCGATTGGAGGGTAAAAATCTTAGTGCGCCGCGTTCGGGAACAAAGCCCAGCGTGCTTGCTGGAAACCAATGTTTAAGAGCGAGCGGATTGAAGCAACATTAGTGAGCGACTTCGCGAATGTCATGATAGGACCGGGTCGGAACATCCATTCACGGGTTGCCCGCTGTGCTTCGCGTTGCAGGTCCTCGGCGCTAAGATTTTCGTATTGCAAGACAGTTGATTTGTCCATATCAACCTGCTCCCACTTCGTACCGGGACGGAACCAGTTGTTTTCCATCACCTGGAAGAAGAAGGGAGTGCCCGGATAGGGGGCTGCGATATGGAAGATTGCCAGATCCAGCGGTAGTTCCTTGCTGAAATCAATGGTTTCCTGAATGGTTTCACGGGTTTCACCGGGCAGGCCGATGATGAAATACCCGAAGTTGCGGATGCCGTTTTTCTTCGAGGCGGCCAGACTGCGGCGTGCCCGATCAGCCGTGGTGCCTTTCCGCGCCTTTTTGAGAATTTGTTCGCTGGCGCTTTCGATGCCCCAGGAAATCGTATCACAACCGGCCTGGGCCATCTTTTCGAGCAGCTCTTCATCTACATAGTCTACGCGGCTATTGCAGGTGAACTTGAGTCCCAGATTGGCTTCAATCATCTGATCGCAGATGCCCATGACCTGATCGCGATTGATGGTGAACAGGTCGGCATACATATGGATGTTCTTGACGCCCATCTCGGCCAGCATCTTGATTTCGGCCATGATATTTTCCGGGCTGCGCAGCCGCAGGGCATGTTGATAACTCACATGCTTGATGCAATAGATACACCCGGCAGAACAACCCCGACTGGTTACGATAAACTGGTAAGAACCGCGCAGCACCGGTGTGCGATAACTATCGAGCGGCAACAGATGATGCATCGGTAGGGGCAGGTCGTCCAGGTTGGGGATGAAGGGGCGATCTTCATTGCGGATGATCTCACCCTTCCAGCGCCAGACCAGACCCTTAACATGATGCATATCGAACTGACCGGTGGCGATGTCCATCTCGGCCACTTTAGGCGACCATTCCGGGTCGGTGCTGCGGTACAGATGCTCGATCTCTTCGCTGAATTCGGTGCGACCGGTAATGGTGTCCACCACTTCACGCAGCGTCAGGTCGGGTTCGCCGCGCAGGACATAATCCAGTGCCGGGTGCGGACGCATGGTTTCAACAGCAAGGGGGGTGGTATGCGTGCCAAAAGCCATTGTCGTGGCACCCACCGCTTTTGCCAGGAAGCAGCCATACATATCAATCGTCAGGGTTGGCGCGGTGACGTGGGTGACATAGAAGCGCGGCTTGAGTTCTTGTAGCCTAGCATCAAATTCTTCCCAGGACATGCGTTCAGCAATGGCGTCAATCACCGCAACTTTATGGTCCGGGTGGAGAATCGCGGCCATTTGCGCCAGTTCAACCTGACCCCAGATCATGTTTTCGCGGCTGCGGCGACCAACCCGGTGCTGGGTACGGATCCAGATGCCACCATCGGGAGCCGGCGGATTCACCAGCAGGACATCAACGTTGTGTTCCAGATTTTCGCTGGTAAAACGTCCAATCAGCGGGTCAGCATCCGGGAAACGCACATTAGATACTTTGGGTACCCGGCGCGTCCCCAGGTTTTCCTTGAGGGCGGGTTCCAGATCTTTGCTGCCGGTGATCTCCCCACCGACATAAGGACCTTCCTGACGAAATGCTGCCTTACGGGCCGCTTCATATTTTTCATTGTTGTACAGACTGGGATCAGCCATGTTTCATTTTCCTCTTGCAACCACACGGGTTGATTTATTGAACGAGTGCTTGATCGGCTACGGACAGGACGAGAGTTTCATCTTCAGTTTCAGCAACAGTGTGATTTGTACCCAGATCTTCTTCAGCTTTGAGTTCGCGTTTGCTCAGCTCAGTCAACATATAGACCAGCATCCAGCTTGTCAACAGTTGAATACCGGTCATGACGAACATCGCGCTGGGAACGAGTAAGAACCAGGCCGGTTCAGCATTGTTATTCGAGTAGAGGGCGGCGGCGATAAACATCAGGATACCAACCACCAGCAAACTGCCACCAGCCAGGCCGAAACGCTGTTCCAGGGGACGCCGGAAAACGGGCCGACCAAACAGCCCCTGACGGATGGGACGGCGGTGGAACAAAGACACGATATAATTGAAAATCGTCCCGATGCTGAACAGATTCACGGCGACAATCGCAAGTGTCATGGCGATAAACAGCAGGTTGGCAAAGCCGCTGCGGTCATCAACCCCGTTGGCAACCGCATTCAGCCAGGGGATCAGCGCCAGTATCGCCAATACGACGGCACCAACCGACAGACCACCCATCAGGCGCACCGGATTGTATACCGACGCGGTGCCGAGGATGCTGAACAGGAAGCGCAGGCCATCGTGAACCACACTCAGCTTGCTTTCGCCGTCACGTTCCTCATAGCGGATGGGCACTTCGATCATGTTAATGTCTTCGTGTAGCGCTCGTGTGCTCATGACCGGTGTAAAGTTCAGGCCGTCGGGCAGCGGGTACAATTTTTCCAACGCTTCCCGCTTGAGGATACGCTGACCGCTGGCACTGTCGGTAATGCGCTTGTGAGCGATGATGCTGACTAGCGTGGCAAAAACCGTGTTACCAATCCGACGAGTGAGCGGCATATCGCTTTCGACCCCGGCCATGCGCGACCCAATCACGAGGTCGGCAGCTTGTTCTTTGAGCGCTTTAAACATGGCGGGATAATATTCGGGCGGATAAGTGCCGTCGGCATCCATAAAGGCCAGGTAATCCCCTTTGGCATGACGGAAGCCAGTCTTCAGTGCCCCACCATAATTTTTGTTCTGCTCATGGCGAATAAGAATCACACCCTGATCTGCATAACTTTCGACGATCTCCGCCGTCCGGTCTTTAGAGCAATCATCAACGATAATCAGTTCCAGGCCATCCAGCCCAATTGCCTGTAATTCCGGCTCAACTTTCAAGATGCGTTCAATCACTTCTCCCACGCCATCTTCTTCGTTGTATGCTGGGATTACAATGGATAGTACATTCATCTTTTGTTCCGACCCCTCGTGAACTGTGATCTTTGAATATGCTGCTATGCTGCCATGTGAGCCTAACGCGGTCCTAAACCCTGTCCTAACAGATTTTTACAGATGCACATCTTTTTTATTTGCAGACTTTGTAAGGATTGTAAGCTGGAGCGCAATTTAGTTTGATGCTCGGCAACTGATTACGATTAGGTTGGAGCTGAACGTAGTGAGCATTCTAAATTGTCACCTGAAATCGGGCCAGGCGGTAGCTTAATCATTTCTACCCCTCGACAAACAGCGTTGTCAGGTAAACATAGGCGGTCGAAGGCGTGCCATCAGGGAAATACACCGGCAGCGACCCATCAGTCAATACGGTATCGGGATCGTAAACACTCAGCACCAGCGGATATTCACCGGGCGGGGCATCACAAGGGACAACGACTTGCCGGGCATCCAGAAAGTAAGCGTCGGGAATCCAGACCTGGGTGGGCACACGGGTCAGGCTAGTATTGCTGGCACTGATCGCATTGCCATCTAGATCGACCAGTGCGATTTGCATACTATAGTTGGCCGGTGGTGGTTCGTTAATTGACCACCAGCTTTCGAGGTTTACTCGCTGGCAGGGCTGCACGGTGACATTATCACGCAGGCTCCAATTGTGCAGCGTGAATTCATCGCCGAACTTGAACAACGGCTCCATCTCTTCCGGCAAGTGACGCACTTCAGCGGCGGCAGTAGCAAAGAGGTGGGCAACAGTGTTATCCGGTGTCAGTGACCGGGACATCAACAGCAGGCCATCTTCACCATCAGCCCGCAAAAACGCCTCCGAGGTATGATAAACATAGGAACTCAGGACATAATCGGCGGCGTCAAGGTCTTCAGTTATGTAGTTGTCGCCGAGGTAAAAGCCCAGCACATAACATTTTGAGTTGAGGATGGCGCAGAAATTGGGGAAGGTGTTATAAACGGCGCGATCATGACCCTCGATGGCGTGCAGCACACGATTATAGTCGTCGGTGTACACATTCGACTCGTTGATCGTCTCAATCGTCGCCGCATAGAGTTGCTGATTTGAAAGTCCAAAAATTCCCAGACTGACCAGCAACACCCCACCCGCCACCTGTGGGTAACGCTGGAGCCAGCTTAACAGCGCCAGATACAACACCAGTCCAAAGCCAATCGCGTACATCGTCGTGTAGTCATGCTGGAATGTCAGGTTAATCATGAAGAATATCCAGCCGATGCCGGCGAACCCCAGTAAAAAGACCGGAATACGCCTTTTGGATGGTTGGCGAAAGGTGAAAATAATCGTAAGTGCCAGCGTGAAGAGTATTAGTGGATAAGTTGTCGGGGCGATGTTTGTATCACTTGATGGGTAGCGGCCTGGCAGAATCCAGCGCAAAATGCGGTCGCCGGTCACGCGGGCAAATTCGTCCCAGGGCGGAATCGGACTGCCCGATGTCCTGACATTGCGGCCTAACTCCTCACCAATAGGCAAACGGCGCAAGGCGCTCTCAACAATACTGGTCTGCTGCAGCGGGACTTCACGCCGGGCGGCTTCGATTACCAGATTGTAGCCCAGCAGTAAACCGCCCCAGACCAATCCCAACACCAGCATACGGGTAGCTGGATGCCCGAAGATTGCCCGCAGGCGTTGCCAAACTGATACCTGTCGATTGACCATTATCCCCAGTGCTTCAACAACGAACCACAATCCCAGGATGGCAAATGACGCATAGCCGCGACCCAGGCCAACCGCGACCAGCGTTGTTGGGATTAACCAGCGTGACCGCGAGTCCAGTTTGTAAACCGTGATGGCGTAAAGCAAAATCAGCATACCGAGCAGCGCGGGCTGATCGAAGTGGATCATGTCGCGGTAGTACAGCAGGTCATAGCTGGAAAACGCCAGCAGGACCACGCTTAAGGCCAGATAGGGGTTGGGTAACATGCGCCGGATAATCAAAAATGCGAACAGCATGGTTGCCAGAAAGATAAGCTGCATCACCTGTCGCGCCAGCACAACTTTGGTCGGTAAGTCGTCGGTCAGGTTGATGAGGGTGCCGATGAGCGCGCTAAAAAACACCGGGTAGCGATCAAAGTAGATGTAACCGATAAAGCCGTCACCGCTGATGTGGGTGCGGGCATGGCCCACAAATCCATTTTCCAGCGTGGATCGACTCATAATTGCCAGGCCATGTGACGAACTCCAGCCGTGATGTTTATCCCAGAAGCCAATGCCGCCACTTTGCGCCAGCAACACGATGAGCGTGATGATCGTAAACGCAAGTGGGGGAACGAGTTGACGCCAGCGAATATTGAGGCTGTGGTTTGTGGGTGCGCTACTAATTGCTTGATCGGAACGCATGCCAGCCTGTCTGTGGTCGTAATCAATCAGGCTATGTTACCTGACAGCTAAACATCGTAAAAGGTTAATCCGACTGTTAGAATGATCTGGT
The DNA here is from genome assembly GCA_965223835.1 of Phototrophicaceae bacterium. Lineage (GTDB taxonomy): Bacteria > Chloroflexota > Anaerolineae > Aggregatilineales > Phototrophicaceae > CAVYXZ01. The sequence goes on along the minus strand of CBDCXQ010000001.1, from coordinate 4,129,167 downwards.
TAATTCATGCCGGGCAGGTAACTGATGCGCAGCCAGCTTAAGAATCTATTCCATTGGCTTTTGCTTCGGGGCGGATTTCGGGCGGGTCGGGTGCGTTCCGCGTTTTGGGGGCCATATCGGGGGCTAAAGTTTCACTTGACGCCGCCAATGGCCCAGCGCTTACGTGTCTTTTATGCAGGCTACGAACCACTCGTACAGATGTGGTTAAAACAGCACGTGCAACCGGGTATGATCGTTTATGTCGTCGGTGCACATGCGGGCATTCATGTGCTGTTTATTGCCCGCTTGCTGCGCGATCAGGGGCAGGTCTTTGCCTTTGAAGGGTGGCCGGAAAATTATGCCGCGTTACAGGCGAACATCGCTGCTAACCCCAACCTACAGCCCATGATTAACCCGATTGCCAACTGTATTTCCGACCAAATGGGCACCGTTGTGATGGCCCAGGGCACTGCCGACGGCAAGCATCATGTAGCAACGACTGCTGATGAGGACCGTTCCCAGGTCAGTGTCCCGGCAATGACGCTGGATGAATTTGTAACCGCTTCTCAAGCCATTCCCGATCTTATTGTCATAGACATTGAAGGCCATGAGCGCGCTGCCTTAACCGGTGCAGCCCATCTGGTTGCCACGCACCAGCCGACCCTGCTGCTGGAACATCATGACAATCTACTGGAATTGGAGGATTGGCTTCAGGCACATGGCTATCGCCATGAACCATTGGGAAAACGTCATATTGTTGCTCGTTGAGCAGTTGTTCTAGTCAGTAGGGTCGTTTATAGCGAACTTCCGGGCGCTCAGCGGGATCGCTGCTATGATAGGTGAAGGTGGCGACCGAGGCGGTTGTTGGGTAGCTTTCTGACAGGCCAAACCGCGTGAAGTAGATGCGCCGGCCCGCAACGGGTTTTTCGCCAAAGGCAATGGTTAGTGCCAGGGCTACGACATCGCCATGTGTTACTGCCGCGACTTCGTTATCCGAGCATTCTTGCCTGATCTGGGTGATAAAGTCCTGGGTTCGCTGGACAACATCGGCAGGTTGTTCGTACTCGGCTGGTGTATCCTTATACAGGTTCCATCCCATCGCTGCCAACTTATTGATTGGTGTGCCATCATACGGCGTATAGATTTCGTCCAGCCGCTCATCGGTTAGGATTTCAAGCGCCGGGTGATGCTCGGCCAGAATGGTAGCGGTTTCCTGTGCCCGTTGCTGGGGACTGGCGAACAGGGCGGCGAGTGGCTTCGCTTGCAAATATTGAGCGGCTCCCTGTGCCTGTTGTTGACCACGTTTGCTGAGGCCGAAGTTGGGTAAGCGACCGTAAAAAATGTGGGTGGGATTGTGTACCTCACCGTGCCGGACGAAATGAATGGTGGTTGGCATATTAATCCTTATATTTTGTGTGTGATGAACATACAGTTGGAATGTAGCAAACAGCAGTATGGAATTATAGGCAACTTTACCTGCCACGACTATGCGTAGATTGGTTACAATAGGTAACATGATTGAACGCAAACTCACTGCACTGAATCGTTATCTGCGTAACTGGCTGGCGGACCCTATCCGGGGCCTGGAGATTTCGTTGCTGATGCTCCTGCTGTTATTATGCGGGGGGACACTGGGTTACATGTTCATCGAGCGCATGTCGGTAAACGATGCGTTCTATATGACGATTATCACCATTACGACCGTTGGCTTTGGTGAAGTTCAACCCTTGTCGCCTTTGGGCCGGTTTTTTACATCAGCGCTGATCGTCAGTGGTGTAGCAACAGCGACGGCGGGTGTCAGCAATATTGCCGGGATCATCCTCGGTTCGCGTTTATGGTTATCAATCCGGGAACGGCGTATGGAAGAATTGATTGAGAAGTTGGAGCATCATTATATCGTTTGTGGCTATGGGCGCATGGGGCGACAGATTGTCCGTGATCTCAATAAACGGCAGCAAACATTTGTCGTCATTGAACAGGATGAAGAACTGCGCGAAGAACTGCTAGAGGATAATGTCCTGCATATTATTGGCGATGGTACACATGATGATGTGCTCCACGAGGCACATATTGCCCAGGCCGTAGGATTGGTCGCGGCCCTCAATAGTGATGCCGATAATGTCATGACCGTGTTGTCCGCGCGGGAGATTAACCCCAGCCTGTTCATAGTCGCGCGGGCGGCGGAAGCTACTTCCGAGAGTAAACTGCGTCGGGCGGGAGCCAATCGAGTAGTCAGTCCGTATATGATCGGTGGGCATCGCATGGCCCTAGCGATGCTGCGTCCCGCAGTCCACGATTTCATGAATCAGATGTTCCATGTTGGCGATCGTTATGATATGGACATCGGGCAGGTGAGTGTAGCAGAGAAATCACCGCTAGCAGGCCGCACGATTGCCCAGACGAATATCCGCCAGGTTCGTAACGTGAATATTCTGGCGGTGCAAAAGGCGAATGGCGAACTAATTATCAACCCAAATGCGCAACATGTCATTCAGCCGGGAGAAGTGCTGATTGTGATTGGCCCGCCCGACGCCATTTATCAGACCGAAGCCGATCTTGACGCACCTGACGCCATGATTCCGCCAGACCCGCAGAAGGAATAATTCGCTATCTATCTCTAATGAAGAAGCACCGGCTATACGTGATCCGGTGCTTCAAACGGGAGGAGAAAATTGGTAAGCGCAGGCTGGTAATGGCCGACCAACCCACGCGTTATACCCTGTTTTGTGGCCGCCAGGTCAGATAAAAGCACTTAAGCCCTCGTCTAAACATGGCGCTTGGCTCAATCATCGAGGACACTTTACACCCGACGCCTGCGCAGATTGACTGCCTCATCGTCATATTTGTTCAGGATCATCGTGCCGTGGGCGATCATACGCCGGGCCATTGCACAATAGAACCGAACCAGCCGCTGCCGACGATTTGCTTGCCGTAGCATGCGTGCCAGGCGCTCTTGCTCGGATCGTGCCCGCTCTCTTGCTTGCATTTGTTCAATTATGAGCAACCAGAGGTCGGGACAAAGATACATGCTAAACCTCCGCTACCCTATGTCTAGCTCCATCATGTCACAATCCGTCTCCGATTGGCAGTCATTTAAGGCACTATGCCATATGACAGATGTCACAATCGATGGCCTGTCAGACGACAGTATTACAAGCCGATTTGGATTGCGATCTGATGGAAGGTAGCCTGGGTCTGCTGCCGAAAGCGATGCGCCTCAGCCGGATCAAACAAGTTCCAGCCATCGGTATCGACAAGCATCATGGCTTTTAGCAGAGGAAATGTCGCAGCATCAATATATTTAATGATTTCTTCATCAGTGAGCGGGGCATGAATTGGATAGTCGGGGTCCGTGATGATTGATAGGTGAAATAGAACCGCTTTGATGACAGCGATAGCCGGTGGTTCATAAAGCTGGTCCAGGCCCGATAAAATTGCGGGGAGTTGCCGATTATCCTGAATAAACTCTTGAAGATCAGGCCGCCACGAAATCGCGTTATAGGTTAAAGCAAACCACTCAACGATCTGTTCAGAATAACCAGATCGAACTGAAAAACCAGCCCTTGCCAGCGCCTTACCGGCAATCGCTGCCGAACGGAAGGCGTGAATATAGTCATGCTTGCCGGGTCGGGCGATCTTAGCGACATCATGAAAGAGCACCATCCACAGCAACGAATCTTGCTCGTGCGGGGTAGCCTGCTGGTAGATCGGGCTTAGGCGTAGGGCAACCAGTACACTGGTTACATGATGCAGGGTCTGATGATCGGCACAAATCGCCATCTCATGCCAGCCGGGAACAACACGGTCTGCTTTGTCCATCATGGATGGTGTGAAGAAATTTAGCACGGCTTGCTTGAAGGGCGACCAATCGGTTAACGTGCCTGCCGCGCATTGTGTCGCAAGGTCGGCCACGAATGCATTGTATTCTGGAAGTAAGGCTGCAACCTGCGGGATCGTCATCGTACTGCTCCTAAATAGTGCAATATCTGACCTTACGCACCTTGTGCTTGTAGGCAGTGGGTTTAAACTCACTGTTTGGGTACAAACTCGAGTGAATCTGCGTAACATCAAACAATATTTTAGCGCTCGTGGCGGACAAGTCGCAAAAAGCCAAACACCTCCAGAAGATGGAGGTGTCTAGCGTTCGGGGAAACTCGTAACCTGGTCAAAGGTGGGGGGCACCCAATTAACCAGATGTCAACAGATTAGCATAATCTATCAAGTGGCGCGTGACGCCCAACCTACGAATAGCCGACGCTGCAATTCGATACTTTTGCGTGGATAATTGACGAAATCGCTTGACAGCGGTTTGATTCGCGCATACTATATCCATAGTGAGTATAGTTGATTTGATTATAACCGAAACGAGATATGTGATGAACGCAACTGGCAAACCTGAACAATTATTGCCGCTCACACCAGCCAGCTTTCATATTTTGTTGGCATTGGCCGACGGCGACCTGCACGGTTATGCGATCATGCAGGCGGTTGACCAGCTCACTGAAGGACAGATGAAACTCGTACCAGGTACGCTCTATCGCTCAATCAAGAAGCTACTTGACCAGGGCCTCATCAGCGAAGTTGACGAACGACCTGACCCGGCGCTGGATGACGAAAGGCGACGTTATTATCGGCTGACTGAGTTTGGGCAACGGGTGGCGGCGGCGGAAGTGCGGCGGCTGGCGCATCTGGTGAATATGAAGCAGGCTAAAAAGCTGATTGAGGGAATCTGATGGGTTGGTTCTGGTTCGAACGACTCTACTCAGCGTGCCTCTATCTTTATCCTGCCGACTACCGTCGCGACTATGGTCCGTTGATGCTCCAGGCTGCTCGTGATCTGTGCCGCGACACTCAGCAGCAGTCAGGTATTAGGGGCTTAGCGGTTTTGTGGGGACGCATTCTGATCGATTCGCTAGTGACGGCAATGGCAACGCGCCGTGATCGACAACAACAGGAGACCTTGAACATGAATAATTTTACTTTTGGGCAGCTTACGGATACCGGCATTTTGCGCCCTATAAACGAAGACTCGGTGTTGTCGCGCTTTTATCCCGAAGCCACTGAAGAAAATCAATTGGGTTTGTTTGTGGTCGCCGACGGGCTGGGCGGCCATCCTGATGGTGATAAAGCGTCAAAACTGATCGTCAAGGTCATTTCCGATCATGTTGCTGACCAGCTCACAGCGGCGCAAAATCAGCCACTGGCGGTTCTGGCAGCAGCTATTCAAGCCGCGAATAGCGCGGTTCGTGCCGAATATCCGCAGGGGGGTGCAGCAGTGACGGCGGTGATTTTGCAGGACAACATCGCCCATATCGCGCAGGTCGGTGATACTCGCGCCTATCTGGTCACAGGCGATGAACTCGAGCAGCTCACGGTTGACCATTCGCTGGTTCAGCGGTTGATTTCGGAGGGCAAAGTGTCGGCGGATTATGCACCTGATGATGACATGCGCAGCGTATTGTATCGCGCTGTCGGCCAGCAGAATACACTGGAAGTCGATACCTATACCCATACACTGCCAGCGACAGCCCGACTGTTGTTGTGTAGCGACGGTCTCTGGATGATGGTGGAAGCGCCGCGTATTCTGGAGATTATCAACAGCGAGGCCAATCCCCAGGAAGCCTGTGATAAGTTGATTGCGCTGGCAAATCATCGCGGTGGCAAGGATAACATCACAGCGATCGTCGTCAATATCCAACAAACACAATTTTCGGATAACAGCCTTGTTGATACACAGGCGATTTGAATCGGTCTGTTTGCTACCGCTACAATTAGAATCTCTGAGCGGCTTTTGGACGCTGGCGTGACGCCCGGTTAGCGATTACACTTTGACAGTAAAATCACATTAGAGTGTATTGCTGAGAGGAAATGAACGATGTCCGATGAACCCCAACAGCTACCGGCCCCGACACAACCAACCGTTGGGGGCGGGTTTATCCCGCTGCTGGTCTTTTTTGGTGCCTTCGCCCTGTTGCTCATTGCCCTGCTACCTGGCCCATCGGCTGAAACGCTTGTTGATCTGTCTGTGGCTGACAAGCCAGACGAGGTTGCCGCCGAAATTGAAACCGATGAACCTAACAACGCTGAAGTCGCACCCATGCTCACCTATGCCGAGAATGCCCGGATTCAATTCGTTGAACCTCAAGACGGGCAAGAAGTGGGGCCAACGTTTACCGCAGTCTTCCAGGCGGTGAACGTGATGGTCGAACCAGCGGGGGATTTAAACGATAATGCCGGTCATTTCCATGTGCTCATCAATGTACCATTTATTGAGCCGGGCGAGGTGATCCCCAATGATGACGATCACCGCCACTTTGGTGATGGCTCACTCAGCACCGAATTGACACTATCGCCCGGTGAACATATGCTGCGCCTGCAATTTGCTGATGGCGCACATCGGGCGTTGGACGGCGATCAGTTCCGTCATGAAATCACCATCATAGTGGTTGAAGAATAGGGTATAGCAATCAATTGTGGGGGCGATTTTTTCGCCACTCGAACCGGCGAGATAGGTGAAAATCACCCCTACAGTTCATGATAGCTTGTTCTTGTGTTGGGGTGGCTGACCGTAGAAAAGGTTCGCGCCGGCCAGCGTTAAGGGAATCAAGGCAAAGATCAGCAACACGGTCGAATAGCTGCCCATCACTTCACGCGCAATTCCCATCGGCATCGGACCTAACGCGGAGGCCGCGACCAGAATGGTCGAAACCACCCCAGTGATGCTGCCCAGATGCAAGCGTCCAAAATATTTGGCCCAGATCACACCAGAGACGGTCTGTTCAATCCCGCTCGAAGCGCCCATAATCACGCCGAATAACAGCGCCACCGCCACTGACGGCAGACGTGGAGCCATGACCAGGATGATGGCGTTCAACAGCAGGGCAAAGGCCAATAAGAAACGGGCTGGAATCCGGTCAATCAGGATGCCGCCAGTGAAACGAAGGGTGGCCGAAGCCGCTGCCATCGGGACAAATACCGCTGCGGTGATGTCTGAACTCAAGCCGCTATCCTGAAAAATGCTGAAAATGTGAAAGGTCAGGCCGGTATTCAACATACTGGGTGCGGCGAGGCTGGCGGCCACCAGCCAGAAGACTGGCGTGCGGGTCGCTTCGGCTAAAGTCCAGTTGTCTTCTTGTGGTGCTATTGCCGCTTTGTCAGTTGCAACGTTTGGTGGCGTATCACCATCCGGTTGTAAACCATAGTCTTCAGGGCGGTTGCGGATAAAGATCAAGCTGATGGGCACCATCACCATCCAGATCAGCCCACCCAATAACATATAAGTCGAGCGCCAGCCAATTTGAGGAATTAGACCATTAATCAGATTTGGAAAGCCCCCCGCACCTAACAGGGCGGCTGAGACGCCGGCGATGCCCATCACCGTACCCCGGCGGCGGATCCACCATTGATTGATGACATTGCGACTGACAAGACTCAGGCTCCCTTGACCAAGCATGCGCAGGCCGACAAAACCAATCCCAACCATCAAGGCATTGGTGACAAAGCCCATGTAGACACAGACAAAGCCAAACGCGACAACGACCCCCGTCATGACATAGCGAGAACCGCGTTTGTCGATCAAGCGTCCGACAAAAGGGAGCGCAAAGCTGGCGGTGAGCGTGCCGACGGTGTAGAGCGTGCTCACAACCGAGCGGCTGAGGCCCAGGTCATTAATGAAGTGGTCGATGAATACCGAGACGGCGTAAGTCTGGCCGGGGCTGGTGAGGATCATGCCGATGGACCCGGCGATCACAATCACCCAGCCATAATAAACTGGGACGGCATTGATTAGCCGACTGCTGCGAATAGCGTGTGATTGAGCTTCCATGATTTCGATCACCTTTATCTGTCTGTAGAAGTGTGCAAAATGGGTGATCGTCTGTGAAAAATCACCGTTTGAATTAATCGCCAGCCTGGGCCGGAACCGGTTGTTTAACCAGCAAAATCCATAGGCTCCAAAGGATGCCGGGTAACAAAATCAGAATGCCCATGCCGATCAACATTGACGGCAGCGGTACATCCACGTCCATGATGGCCCCGCCAATCCAGGCACCGGTGGCATTGGCGAGCGTTTGTAGTGCAAATTCAGTCGAGAACACACGCCCACGCACCTGATCTGGCAACAATTGCAGCAGCAACTGGGTCGAGAATACCCAGCCGATGGCCCCGCCAAAGCCCCGCAAAAAGGTGCCGACCAGAACAACCGGAAAGCTGACCAGCGTTGCCGTTAGCCACGAGCCTATGGCTGAGATGCCATAGCTCAGCGCAATCGCTTTCCGCAGTGGTCGATCGCGGTCGCCGGTAAAAACGCGGGCTAGAATCGGCCCCACGCCCGTGCCAATGCCCATTGCCATAAACATCAAACCGAGGCTGACACTGCCGCCCTCCCCGATGACAAAGAATTCTTCTGCCAGCACCACCTGTACGACCTGAAAGGCACCGACGATAAACAGCGAATTGGCCGCTTTTTGAAGGGCCACAAAAAGAATGTCGATATTTTGTCGCAGGTAATTCAGGCCGTCGATATACTGTTGCAGTGCAGCCAAAACGGTTTTTGAGCCTTCCAATGCCGGGGGACGATCATAAACGATGCGGCTGAGGATCAACGCTGAGATGAGAAAAGTGACAGCATCCAGCACAAACGCGACTTCGACGCCCCAGGCACCGGCGGCCAGACCGCCTAAAGCCGCGCCCATCGCCAGCATGACCGACCAGGTGGTTGAACTCACCGCATTGGCTGCGCCCAGTTCGGCCTTCGTCGTGATGTCCGGCAGAATCGCGTTACGCGCTGGAAAAAAGAATCCGCTCAGGCCCAGTTGGATTGCGCTGAGGGCATACACCAGCCACACATCATCCGCCGTGCGCACCAGCAAAAAGCCCAGCACGGTAATTCCCCGCAGGATGTCGGTCAGAATGAGGATATTTTTACGATTGTAGCGGTCCGCCATCACCCCGGCAATGGGGCTGATGAGAAACGGCGCCAGCATGCGCACCACAAATAGACTGCCAATCGCCGTTCCGGAATCCGTCAGGGCGGCAATCAACGCTGCCGACGCAATCAGGTTAAACCAATCACCCAGCAGGCTGACAATTTGTCCAAACCATAACAACCGGAACCGCTTATTGTCGCGGACGAGGGCAATATAGCCAACGGAATCATGCTCTTCTCGTTTACGCACGTGATGCTCCAGGAGAAATCTTTAGGCAGAACAAGGAAGCGGGTGATAGTGAGCATTCAAGCCGGATGAATCTATTGACCTCACCCCGCCAGCCTGGGGCTGACTCCCCTCTCCAATTTGGAGAGGGGTTGGGGGTGAGGTTGATTTTATTGCTCAACGCATCTTAACATGCGCCAATGGTATGCAGCAAAGGACTATAGCAGTCCATTTAGGATTGCCAGCAGGCGTTCCTGCACGATTTGTTCCTGGCCCGGCTCAAGCGTGAACGGGTTGAGGAACAGGCCGTTGTCCTGATAAGTTGCGACTGAAATCGCCGGTTCGCCTTCGAGCAACGCTTGCACGATAGCGTCACGATTAAGCTCAAAGGGCAATGTCACCAGTGCGCGTGGGAGCGGCTGGGCAGCTTCATTCGGGAATGAGCGTTCTGCTGTGACGCCGGGCACGGCATTTAAGGCCGCACACCAATTGTCAACACAGGTTTCGCAATATTGTTCACGGGCGTCATGGTCAAGGTTCAGATAACGTTCAACCGCCGCCAGCAGGCCGACCATCTCTTCCTTACCGACTTTCATCGGGCGACCAAAAGCTTGATTGGGATTGCCGTGCAATCGCACCGCTTCAATCAGGTCACGGCGGCCCAGCATCAAACCGCTGGATTGCGGGCCGCGCAGGTCTTTGCCACCGCTAAATAACGCCAGATCTGCGCCTAATTCCTGCGTGAAATACCAGAGGTTGCTGACAGGGGGTAGTTGGGCTGCGGCATCTACGACTACCGGGATATTATGCGCGTGCGCCACATGAATGACATCCGGCAAGGGTAGATCTTGCGGCGTGGTCAAGCCACCGTGAAACCAGAACACCGCAGCGGTGCGTTCAGAGATCGCCGCTTCCAGATCTGCTGCTGAGGTTGTTTCACCTTCAGTGCCAATTTCTATGATCTGTGCCCCGGTCTGCCGCACGGCATAATCGTAACCGTTGCGCTGGGTGCGATGCACAATAATCTCGTTTGGAAGACCATCCAAATGAGGAAGCCGATTGACCGCGGTCGGATCGCCACAGGTGACGCACACCGCCGTCGATAGCGCGAGACCCGCCGCCGCACCCGAAGATACATAGGCGGCTTCGTTATGCGTCAGGTCGGCAATGCGTTGTCCAACGTTCTGCTGCAATTCCATCAGATCGACGAAACTACCGGCTGCCTCGTTCATCGCCGCAATCACTTCCGGCGGCATGAGGCTACCACCCAGCTTGGTTAGCGTGGCATTGGCGTTGATGATGGGGCGCAGGCCCAACGCTGTATAGGTACTCATTTGCTGGGACTCCCCGGTTGGCGCAGTTTCCAATAGGCGGGTGGCGCGTCGATCCACACTGGCATACTCAAACCATCAACATCATAAACGATTTGCCCAGCGCGTAATGTCAGTTGGCAGGTAAGTTTTTGTGTGCCGATCATTTTGGCAGGGCCACAATCGGTATAGCCAAAATGGCCCTCATCGTGCCGGATGACCGCGACATCGGCTTCGGCCCCGACGCTCAGATTGCCCAATTCGGGATGGCCGATCTCGTTGGCCGGGGTGACGGTAGAACGATAGATGACTTCTTCCAATGGCATCCCCATACTCAGAATCTTCGACATGGTGGTTATCATATCGAAGACCACGCCATTGACGTTGCCAATATGCAGATCGGTGCTAATCGAATCCGGACCAAAGCCGTTTTCATAAGCCGGAATCGCCTTGCGCCACCAGAAACTGCCCGCGCCATGCCCCAGGTCAAAGATGATGCCGCGTTCCCGCGCGTTGCGCATAAAGGGCAGCGGCTGGTTGTTCTCATCCAGAATATCAAATTGCTGGGCATACATGTGGGTGTGAATGTCGCCGGGACGCAGTTTCGCCAGCATGTCGGCGTAGCTGCGACCTTCACGCGGCCAGAAATCGACCATCAGCGGTTTGCCACAGATTTCTGCCGCTTCGACTGCCAGATCAACCGCTGCCCAGGGGGGATGCCGGTCATCGAAGGGCTGGTACGTCCAATAGTGCGCGGTCTTAATGCCGACGCATTGGTCCGGGTATGCCAGCACAGTCGCCGCTGCCAGTTCCGGGTCCATCTCGTCAATGTCCTGCTCAAAGTCACCGAGCATCCCGGATTTGACAATATTGATGTAGGCGAAGATGCGCGTTTTTGACAGGTCCATCACCGTGCGCTTAAAGTGCAGAAAATGTTTTGCCCCGGCGGTGCCGGTGTCGACCACCGTCGTGACGCCGGACCGGAAGGAATGATGGTCGGCGATGACGCTCAGGGTCTCCGGCTCCCGCGTGTGATAGACATGCACATGAATGTCAATCAAACCCGGTGTCACGTAGTTGCCGGTAACATCAATGACTTTTTCCGCCAGGGCATGGTCAATCCCCTCAGCGACGGCGGCAATGCGGCCTGCTTTGATCGCCACATCCATCTGCTGGTTGATCTGATTGGCGGGGTCAATAACATGCCCGCCGATGAGTAAAAGATCATAAGTTGTGCTCATATGCTTTCCTTAATTTAACCTGGGGGGTGCGATATAGGTGTAATAGCCAGAACCAAGCTGGCGACGTTCGTGGCGATAGTTGAAATCCGCCATTGGTGACAGGGCGCGGCATCCGGCGGGTTGCGGGTTTTGCGCCACAAAGAAGGTGCCTTTGTCATAATCAATGCAGGCGAAATTCTCCCGAAAATCGCCGATCAGGTCAGCACAAATCTGCCAGCGTCCGAATTGGGTTCCAGCCGGTAATTCGCTACCCGGAATCGGTACAGGCTGGGCCTGATCGTCAAGCCGGAGAATACGTTTTTCTTTGCGATGGGCAAAGCAGGTGATGCCGTCGGCAGCCCAACCAACGGCGGCATAACGATGGGCCTGGTGTCGGGTGAGTTCCAGCCACTCGCGGCCATCAGGGAAAAAGATTGGGAAATATTCTTTTTCGCCTTTTTCCGCTGCGTGGATCAGCAGCGCATCACCGCCGACTTCATAGCGACCAATCCAGGACCAGTGGGCATGGCCGAATGGCACATGCCACAGGGTTTGTCCGGTTGAATCGACCAGATAGACACCGGGATTGTGTTTTTCGACCAGGTACAGCGTTTGCAAACCCGGTTGATCGGGCAGGAACTTCGCCGGTTTAGAGACATCAGTATGCCCAAAGGGTTCTGCCTCCCAGAGCACGGTGCCATCACCTCGATAACAAATCCCACCGGCGATCACTTCCATCCGGCCATCGTCATTAACATCGTTAATATCGAGGTTATGTCCGGCGGGGCGGGCTTGTTCTACGCGCCATTGGACTTGACCCGATTGGCCGTCAATAGCCGTGAGTACCACATCGCCATACGTACCATCGAGGACGACAATTGATGGTGGCGCATCCAACCCATTCAGATAGCCAACGGTGAACATCACACGGGGGCGAGTTGCGGGCCAGGGCGCTTCCCAGACCAACTCACCGGTTGCCCCGTCAACAGCGACCAGCGTTTCATCGGGTCCGGCTTCGGCATAGAAATTGTCAGGAAAAGGATGCCCTGGTCCTTGATGGAAGAGCACTTCGCTCCGTCCGTCGCCATTGATGTCGGCCACCACAACTGGTACATGATGGCCGCGTCCGTCCCAGCCACCACGATTCGGCAAGCCGCTATCAATCTGCCACAATCGGTTGCCCGCCAGCGAATAAGCACAGACTTGAATGCGCTCCTGATGTGATTCACAGATTATCACGCCGTAACGACCATTGTTTTCCAGATCACCAATGGCAAAAAGATAGGGGTATTGCGGTGGCGGGTAACACAATGGGAACTCAAAGGCCAAGTTGGTCGGTGGCGCGCTGGCATCAACCTGAACAGTAAGTGATGGCTGGTCGTCTTGCAGCACGCGATACTCGTAGACTGTAGCCAGTGGCACTGTATCGACAAAATCAGTGGAGACTGTAATGGGGTTTGACGAAACAGCCTCCCAGTCTCCTTGTGGTTGCCGCCGCTGAACTTCAAAAGGTGCCAATGGCCGATCATGCGGAAGCAATCGCCACGATAGGTAGACTCGTCGATCACCGCGCGGTAAGGCGGTCAGGAAGCGGTCAATCGCTTGCATAGCAATTAGTTCCCCTGCAACGCCTGTTGATACAATGCGACCCCATAAAATTCATACGAAGCGGCTTTGTCCGGCACATCCACGACATGCACCGTAAACCGTGCGGGGACGCCATTATCAGGGCATTGCTCCTTAAAGAATGTGCGGTAGGCTTTGGCATAGGCGGCGCGTAGACGTTCCTGCTCTTCGGCATATCCGGCGGGGTCAACGAGCGGGCTGGGGCTTTTGGGCTGGCAGCCGAACGCGTGCACCTCAATAAAATCGACATCCGAAATCGAGTCGCAAATCCCGGCCTCTTGCAGCCAATGTTCCCAGCATTTGAATACCAGCGGAATCTCGATCTCTGGCTCCATGAATGTAACCGAATCTAATTTGAGGACACCGGTTGCCGAATAGCCCCCGGTCAGGCCCGAAAAGCAGATACGCAGGTCGCCATCCGGCAGGGTTTCGACGACCATCGCCGATAATACGGGATCATCGCCCTCGTAGTAATAGGTGAGTTTGCCGCGTTGTTTGACTTTAAATGGCATGATTGCTCCTTATTTAATTTTAGTGCCTAATTCCAAGTGCTGAGTGCTGTCAAAAACAGATTGGTCTTCTATATCAGTATCCACACACATCATTGCGGTTATTTGATTATTTGACCGGTCTTGCCAATGGCTCCCAACCGAGCAGGCGTTTGGCCTTCGCCATGTTCATGACCTTTTGCTCATAATCGCCGCTGATCGTAAAGGCCTGGAAACCGCCCTGGTAAGCCAGTGCTCCGACCAATGCCCGACCTACGTCTTCGCCGGTTGTAGCAATGGTTGGGGTGCCGGCGTGCGTTTCTTCCAGCCATTTTTCTTCAGCAGTGGGATGACACAGGCGCAATGCATTGACATGCAGCCCCCACTCACGGGCGGCATTGTGGCAGACCACTTCGCCCAGGTACTTGGTTAAGCCGTAGAGGCCCATCGCATCCGGCGTGAGGTCTTCATCGGCGAAATAGCGCTGCATTAAGTTCCCGCCATAGACTGACATCGAACTGGTGTAGACCGCCTGGGTTATCCCCCGATCATAGGCGGCGCGCAGCGTTAAATATAATCCTTTGACGTTGACATCAAACGCCGACGCCATGCCTGCTGGTTCCGACCAGTTCAGACTACCCATCGCCATGTAGAGCACAGCGTCCATATCCTGAAGCGCGGCTGCCAGATCGTCATAGTTGGTGACATCACCGGCGAAATAATCTTGATTATCAAGCTGTGGGGGACGCCGATCAAAGAAGCGCAGGGTATGGCTAGCGGCTAAAGTCGGCGTGACCAGGGTGCCCACGTGTCCACTGCCACCGATCACAAGTACACGCACAATCCCTCCTCAACAACATACAAATAATGCGTGATGGTACTACGGTTTGCGGCAGAGGGGGTAACAATTGGATATAGTATGGAGGAGCCGTTTGCTGACCGGTAGGTGTATCAGATCACTGTTTTCAGGTGGCGCAGCTTATCAGGATTGGTCACGGCGCGTACCTGAGTGACACGCTCGTGATCGGTTTCAACTGTGAACACACCATATACCTCACCCGCGGTTCGGATCAGAATCGCATTTTTTCCGTTCAGTTCAATCAGTTCATGAGTAGTTGCTGACGGGCGCATTCGAATCAACCCACCGATAAAGCGGTGAACTGGGTCACGACCCTTAATTGGACGAATCGCCGATTTGACCTTGCCGCCACCATCGGACCACCAGGCGACATCTTCGGCCAGTAGGTTCATGATTCCGGTTAAGTCACCTGCTTCGACCACCTGCATAAACTGACTCAGGATCGCCTGATGTTGCTCTGGCGTTGGTTCAAAACGGGGCCGATTTGCCGCGATATGTTTTTTGGCACGACTGAATAACTGGCGGCAAGTCGCTTCCTCACGTTCCACCATGCGTGCGATTTCATGATATTCGTAATCGAACACCTCACGCAGCAAGAAAACTGCTCGTTCAACCGGGGTTAGACTTTCGAGCAACACCAGAAACGCCATCGAAATCGACTCGTGGATATTGACCTCTGCGGCGGGCGATTGAGTTACCATATCATCGGTGCCAGTGAGCACCGGTTCTGGCAGCCAGGGGCCAACATACGTTTCCCGCTGAACTCGGGCTGATTTCAAATGGTCAAGACACAGGCGCGTCACAATCGTACACAAAAAGGCTTTGGGGGCACGAATCGTTTCGCGTGGTGTTGCCTGATAACGCAGATACGCCTCTTGCACCATATCCTCAGCCTCCATGACACTGCCCAGCATCCGGTAGGCGATAGAAAACAGCAGATAACGATAGGTCTCAAATGATTCGTCCATGTGTCTTTCCTATGACAACACACGATTTATTGATTAGACGAGCAAACCAGGGTTATTGTGACATCGGGGTGAGTAGATTATTCCAGAAATTCAAGGCAGTGTCGAGATTTTCAGCCGTGTGCTCAGCACCCCGCAAATAGACGGCGGTCACATCAGTTTGCCAGAGTTCGCCGATTGGCGCGAGGGTTTGCTGGACAAGCTGTTCGTAAGAAACTAATTGATGATGGCGCTCAGTGGCGCGAAGGCACGATCGCAACAGGGCCAGGTAATCGGAATCATGGGCAGCTAAGTAGCGAAGCGCAGCTTTCTCGCCTTCCCAGGGGATATGACGAATAGAGCAATAAGCGCGGCTCATCCCACCCAGACTCGTCGCCAGCATCATATCAACCGCCGTTTCATAAACCGGATCATCTGATTGCGCCATGCGTTTGATGTGTGCCAGTCCAAAATTCAGCCAGAACCACGTCTGATATTGCTGGTTGTCACTGGTAGGCAACAGCAGGTTGTTGGTGGCGGCGCGATCAAGCGCTAGCTGTTGTAAGCGGCTGAGGCGCTGGGTTTCGTCATACATGATCTGAAGTTTAGCCATTTTCAGAAGCTGCATCCCCTCGAAACTATTGGCGGCAACGGGTTCGTTGGCTTGAAACAGGTGGTCAACCAGCGTCGTTTCCAGAAACACAACGTCCGCCATTCGCTTCTCAATATGGGTAAACATCTGAAAAATCGGGATGGGTAGCTCCGTTACCAGAATCAGCAGGTCATGATCGCTAATGGGGCTGGCGTTCGGCCCGGCTTTCGAACCGAATAATGCCACACCATCAACAGTTGGTTGAGATGCCAGCTTCGCCAGCGTCTCGTCCAGTGACAAATCATTTGCCGGGGTGTGTTCTAATATGTGCATCAGTTTGCTCCTTATGCGAATCAAAAATGCCAGCGGCACGACTCAAAATAGTGGCTGGTCACACGAGAAAACAGACTATAAAATTCAGGGGAACTATACAATGGGGACCAACAAATCATGCCAGACATCAAAGGCGCTGTACAGGGGCAGTTCGATGCCGCCGCTGCCAACTATCGCACCAGTGCAGTTCACGCAGCCGGGGCTGATCTTCCGACCATTGCCCAATTGGTTCAGGAACATGGTGGACAACGGGTGCTGGACGCAGGTTGCGGTGCCGGACATACGTCGCTGGCGGTGGCGCCGCATGTGAGCGAGGTTGTCGCGTTCGATTTGACGCAGAGTATGCTCACACAAGTCGAATCATTAGCGCAGGAACGCGACCTGACCAATATCGTGACCCGGCAGGGCGATGTGGAGCAATTGCCCTTTGGTGATGGTGAATTTGACATCGTGGTATCGCGCTACAGTGCCCACCACTGGCCGCATCCGCAGGTCGCTGTACAGGAATGTGCCCGCGTTCTCAAATCTGGCGGCTGGTTTATCCTCAGTGATATTGTCGCCGCTGCTGACCCCGCACAAGATACGTTTTTGCAGGTGCTGGAAGTGCTGCGCGATCCATCGCATGTGCGCGATCACAGTATTGCGCAGTGGCAAGCGATGTTCAACGCTGTTGGACTAGCATCTGAAGTCATTGATACCTGGTCATTGTTCCTGGATTTTACTTCGTGGGTGGAGCGGATTCATACGCCTGATTTGAATGTGCAGATGCTTAAAGCCTTGTATGACAATGCGTCCAGTGAGATTCGCGAGGCATTCCACATTCAACCAAACTATGATTTTCATATCCCCGGCGCGTTGTTCAAAGCCGTGAAATGAGCATGGGCGAGATTTTTTGAATAGTATCTCGCCGTTAACAAACTTTATACCAGCATGATTTTCTGCTGGATTTTGATTGCTTCATGCGCAGCATCCCCTGCATCTAAATGTGGTTAAAAAAATTGATCTTTACCGTATTTGAGCAATGTGCTTGACAAATAGAACAAATTATCTTATTTTATAGATAGCTTAATTAAGTGACTTCTTAAATAAGGTAAATCAGAGCGATGAGGAGTGATGACGACCGACTGAGCCAGACCTTTGCCGCATTGGCAAACTCGACCCGGCGGGCGATTCTTGAGCGGTTAGCCGAAGGCGAAGCAACGGTTAAAGAACTGGCTGAGCCATTCAATATGAGTTTGCCGGCGATTTCGCAGCACATCAAAGTATTGGAGCGTGCCGGGCTAATTACACAGGGGCAAAAGGCCCAATATCGACCCTGCACCATCGACGTAACGCCGCTACAAGAAATTTCCACGTGGACAGAGCAGTATCGCCATATCTGGGAGGCGAGCTTTGACCGCATGGACGACTATATCGATCAACTCAATAATAAGGAGCAAGATCATGAGTGACAGCACCATTTCTCAAGATGCGATTGTGATTGAACGGATTTTTGATGCCCCCGCCAACTTCATCTGGCAACTATGGACACAACCTGAACATTTCAAAAGCTGGTACGGGCCGCAGGGCTTCACCGTGCCCGTTGCCGAACTGGATGTGCGGGTCGGTGGCAAGCGACTGGTCTGTATGGAATCTCCTGATGGCAGCATGAAAATGTGGACAACCGGAGAGCATACAGAAGTGATGCCCGTTGAGCGCCTCAGCTACACCGAGAGCATGGCTGATGAGAACGGCAATGTGGTTGCGTCCCCGACTGATGGACAGGGACATCCTGGAACAACCCAGGTTACCGTTCAATTGGAAAATCTTGGTGGGCGGACAAAAATGATTCTGACGCATGCCGGTGTGCCCGCCGACTCACCCGGCAAAATGGGTTGGGAACAAGCCTTTACCAAGCTGGCCGACTATATCGAAACGGCCCGCAACAATTCCTAGCCAGCCAGCCTGGCCTCAACACCGAATATCATCATATAAATTGCTGAATGATACACCCGATAGAAGGAGGAATCGTGAATCAATATCTATTGTCTACATACGCGGTGGCGGGTGAGGTGCCCGGATCACCGAGCACACCGGCGGAGTGGCAGATATTCATGGAGCGGGTCAGCGCCGTCGAAGCCGAAATGGACGCGAGTGGTACGTTCGTCTTCAGTGGCGGTCTCCAACTTCATGGCGCTGATGCGGCGACCGCGGTCCATGTGAGCGGTGACGAGGTGGTCATGACTGACGGTCCATTCGCTGACTCGAAGACACAAATTGCTGGATTCTACATCATCAATGCGGATAATCTCGATGCAGCGCAGGCCTGGGCCGCGAAAGTGGCGGGCGCAACCAACCATCCGATTGAAGTCCGTCCATTTCGAGCGACAGGACTCCTCAAGGTGAACGCTACTGCTGAAGAATTGCATACTGCGTCAAACGTTCCGCAATGACCCATAAAGAGCCGGGCTAGCCTCGGCTCTTTGGCAAGATGGATTCGATTAAAGTTGCCGTTATTCGTTACCGTTGCGGCGGTTCCAGAAATCCCACAGCCGGGAGGTATCTTCCGCCTTCTACTGCGCATTAATGCGCTTACCCCGAACACGCGATTAGTGTTTTGTCGCTATCGGTGATCCTCACATCAATCAACACACCCTCGACCTTTCTAAAAGTTAGCTGCGAAGCTTTCGGGCCTGGTCGTGAAGATTGCCAAACTGCAATGTGAGCGTAAACTTTCGGTAAACGCCCCGCCGAAGATAGTTCAGCCAAACATTGTCAGTCGTGGCAAACCATGCTATATACAGGGTTTCAGGAGAACAATTGCGCCCTCACATCATCGCTTCCTGACTCGCCAGCTACCCATAGGAGCAAGCGTTATGCCACCGATTATTGAGGTCCGGCAGTTGACCAAGACGTTCCGCACGCCGGATAAACCGCCTGGTTTGCGTGGCGCGCTCAAACACCTGGTACGCCCGCAGTATGAGACCAAAATCGCGGTGGATGCTATCGATCTGACCATTAATGCGGGGGAGAGTGTGGCCTATGTCGGCCCCAACGGTGCCGGTAAATCAACCACGCTCAAGATGTTGACGGGTATCCTGATGCCGACTGCTGGCGAAGTACACGTAAACGGACTGGTCCCTTTTGAAAACCGCATTGCCAACAATCGCAATATCGGCGTTGTGTTTGGTCAACGGTCGCAATTGTGGTGGGATTTGCCAGTGCAGGAATCGCTGCGTTTGCTCGGTGATATATACGAAATTCCTGCCGCAACCTTCGAAGCAAACCTCAATAAATTCATTGATCTGCTTGATCTCGGTCCATTGCTCAGCAAGCCAGCCCGCTATCTGTCACTGGGGCAGCGGATGCGCTCTGATCTGGCGGCTTCGTTGCTGCATTCGCCCGCCATCGTCTACCTGGATGAGCCAACTATTGGCCTGGATGTGGCGGTGAAGGTCCGTATTCGCGACTTCATCAAGCAGATCAATCAGGAACAGGGCACAACGATCCTGCTCACATCGCATGATCTGAGCGATATTGAGAACACCTGTGAGCGGTTGGTGATGATTAACGAAGGTAAGATCGTTTACGATGGCCCCTTGCCAGCGATCAAGGAGCGGTTTGGTCGGGAGCGTGTGCTGCAATTGATACTTCGCGAAGCAATACCTGCTGCCCATGTGCAAGCTCAGGCCGCGCTGGCCCAATACTCCAGCCTGGTCATCAATCAGCCCGACCCTTTCCAACTGGCATTGCAATTCGACACTGCCGAAGTCACCGCTGGGACTGTGATTAATCATCTGTGGTCGGTGCTGCCGATCAGCGACTTGCAGACCGAAGATCCCAGCGTCGAGTTTATTATTCGCCAGTTATTCGAGGGCGAATTAGCCTTTGAGGAAGCGCAACCATGATTGGCGATCTACGGTTGGCACCGCGTTCGAAATATGTATCCCTGTTTATGGCGGCGGTCCAACGGGCCATCGCCTACCGGAATACGACCCTGCTGACGCTGGCAGTGAATCTCATCTGGGTCGTGATCCCCTATTTTCTGTGGCGGTCAGTTTTCGAAGCGAACCCGGAAGTGGGTAGTTTCGACTGGGAACGGATGCGAACCTACATTCTGGTAGCCTATGGCGTCAACATCCTGCTAACTTTTAGGGTTGAAGTGCGGATTATCGATGCTATTCGCCGCGGCACGATTGCCACCGAACTCCTGCGACCCATTCGTTACCTGGGTGCTCATCTGGCAGAGGCGACGGGTGCGGCGTTTATTGACGGCCTGCTCAGTATTCCGGTCGTTGTGGTGCTGGGGGCATTCGTTTTTCATATCTTGCCGCCCGCCTCGCTTGTCACCTTTCTCCTGTTTATTATCAGCGTGGTGCTGGGCTTTTTCATCAAGTTCATGATTAGTTTCATCACGAGCCTGATCTGTTTTTGGACGCTGAATGCATTGGGGTTGTTATGGGCACGCGCCGCTGTCAATAACATCCTGTCCGGCGCGCTGATTCCGCTGGAATTTCTGCCCGGTGTCATCCAAACCATTGCCCGCTGGTCGCCCTTTCAGGCCATTGTCCACACTCCACTGGCAATCTATTTTGGGAATCTTGGGGGCCTGGAACTCGTTCAGGCGCTGGGGTTGCAGGTGCTGTGGATCGGAATCCTGTGGCTGGTTGCCCGGTTGATCTGGTGGCCGGGCATTCGCACACTAACTGTGCAGGGCGGATAAACCATGCCACGTTTGCTGCGCCTATATTTTCGGCTGATTTTCTTGCAGATTCGCACCCATATGGAATACCGTCTGGATTTTTGGATCGGTATCGGCGGCATCGCATTGCGCCAGGCGGGCGCACTGATATTTATCTGGGCGCTCTTTTCTACGATCCCGGCCATCGTCGGTTGGAGTTTGTGGGAGGTTGCGCTGCTCTATGCGTTGGTGACGATTCCTCAAGGTTTTTCAGCCCTCTTTCTGGAAGGCTCCTGGCGGTTGCGCTTGATTATTAATCAAGGACAGTTCGATCAAATCCTCACTCGTCCGGTATCACCGCTATTGCAATTGATTACCCAGACCTCTAGCATTCATGGGCTGGGCAGTGCCGCGTTGGGTTTTATCGTGTTGCTACTCACCCTGAACCAGCTTGATCTGGCCTGGGATTTCGGACATGTGATCTATCTAGTGCTGATTCTACTGAGTTCGACGATCCTGACCGGCGCGATCAACTTGATGACCAATTGTATTGGCTTTTGGGATCCATCAGCCGATGGTTCGTTTCCATTTCTCATGTCGAGCTTGAGCGAGTTCGCCCGGTATCCGATTACAACCTATCCGCCAGTTTTTCAAACGCTGTTTACCTGGGTGTTGCCGTTAGCCATGACGAGTTATTATCCGGGACTATTGCTTCTCGTTCGGCCAGAAGTTTCGCTACTGAGTTATCTGGCGCCGTTTTCTGGCTGGATTGTGGCCGGGATTGCTATCCTGATCTGGCGGTGGTCGATGCAACATTATCAGGGTGTTGGGCATTAAACGGCCTGTTAAATCAAATCACTCATCATCTGTTCAAAGCGGTCCACGCGTTGTTCATAAGTGTGATGCGCATAAACATGTTCGCGGGCACGCTGGGCCAGCAACTCGCGCTCGGAATCATGTTGCAGATAATAGGCGACTTTGGCGCACAGATCAGCCGTATCGTGATAGATGACGATATTTTCGCCCAGTGTAAACCACTCCCGAACGCCGGGTACATCATCTGTGAGTTGCAGCGTGCCGACTCCGGCAGCCTCAAACAGGCGCATATTGCCGCCATAGCGCATGAAATTACCATTGGGATTAATGGTCATTTTGGCAGCGGAGAGTACGCGCAGCATGGTCTCGCCAAGCGCTGACCCGCGCCGGTGTGTTTGCAGTGCAGCGGGGACAGCGTGAACACTCCAGATGCCCAGGTCAAAATTGGTTAGCGCGGCTAAGGCGGCCACCCGGCGACTATACAGGTGGTCGGGCAGTAATGTGCCAATGAAGGTCACGTCATTTGCCAGTTCACCGGTTTCATCGGCATAGGGGTGATGAAAGTCGGGGTCAGCAGCGGTCAGCGGCAGACATTCCATGCGCCGGGCACCGAGTTCTAACCATTGAATGCCATGATAAAAATCGTTCACCAGCACCAGATCGTAAAGCGGCGCGGCTTGCCGTTCGATTGGACGGGAAAAGACAATGGGCGAGGTTCCGGTTGCATAGACGAGCTTGCAGCCCAGCATTTGCTTGATGGTCGCCAGCGTTTGGGGATAGATGACTCGATTATCACCAACCAGCCACAGCACATCGGGCTTAAACGTTTCGGCTTGTTGCAACAGGCGCTGGTTGCGGGCGCGTAATTCCGGGTTAAGTTCGGGTGGAATGCGATAGGCCAATGCCGACAGGAGTTGATTGACTGAGAGGCTAATGTGATGCTGCTGGGCACGTATTTGTCCGATTGTTGGTAGGTTACGGTAAAAAATGTCCAGTTCGTAGCCCCGTCGCCGGAAAACGCGCTCCCAGAAATGTTGTAGCACGCTGGGGGGAAACAGCGGAGGTGGTTCATCTTCGGGTGTGGTGGCCCTTGCCGCTGCTAATTCGTCCGGGTGGTGCAATGAGGCGACGAAGAGGATTTTCAGGGACATAATGGGTTAGATTGCGACATTGATGTGGTTAGCCATCGGTGCGCATTTCAACCTGAATGCAAGCCGCGACATTATGCCCGATAATCTGCTGGACGTCATCAACAATAATCGTCAACGGCCCTTCAAACGGGTCGTGATTGGTGACTTCGATCGCGGCATGGAGTTTAATGCCTCGTTCGACCATGTGTTGCAACATGTCGTCGCTGGTGGCCCGAATGCGCGAGATGCGGGCTGGGGCGTTTAACGGCCATTCGCTTAACGGTTTCAGGTCGCGGCGGCGGATGGTGCCATCGGCGCTGGGGATGGGATCGCCATGTGGGTCAATATCGGGATGGCCCAGCTGGGTGTCTATGGCGGCGATAAAGCGATCAGAGACTGCGTGTTCCAACCGCTCAGCCTCGACATGCACTTCATGTAATTCGTAACCAAGCTCTTCCACCAGATATAGCTCAATCAAGCGGTGACGACGCAGGATCTTGAGTGCCTCTTCTTCGCCGGAATGGGTTAATTTCACGCCCTGGTATTTTTTATAGTTTACCAGGCCGATTTCTTCGAGCCGTTGGGCCATGTCGGTTACGGATGGCGCCGAGATATTCAGCAAACTTGCCATCGCGTTGGTCGAGACGCGCTCGTTGCTCTGCTGCAATGAATAGATCGACTTGAGAAAGTTCTGGACAGACTCTGATTGCAGTGGGTCAGATCGATCAGCCATGTCACCCCTTTGGACTGGGCTAGTAACTGCCCCCATCATAGCACAAATCTTCAGGTTGGCGGGACAATCATATCATCCTCAATCTATGGCCTAATGTTATGCCCAGTGCCGATTCGATTGCCAGCAATCAAAATCGCTGATTACGCTGTACGCGTTCATTCAAGATGTCGCCCACGTCCTGGCGCGTTTCCGTCACGATGAGGTCGAACCAGACGTGCGGATATTGGGCCTGAATGCGTTCGGTCAGGTCATCAATGGCGGTGGGCGGGGCGATCAATGTGAGTGCTAGGCTCTTATCGGACTGGAAGAAGTCAATCAAGCTCAAATCGGTGGTGATGATGGGGCGGAAGCGCTGCCAGTACGGTTGGGCGGTTTCAAAAAACCAGTCAGTGTTGACGCCAGACGCGATATACACCATATGAAAGTTAGCTTCACCATGAATCGGACCGGGACCGGGTACGATTTCCACTGGCTCGCTCAGGACAAGTTCCGTGCCAACCGGCGGTACTGATTTGAAGAACGGCGGCATCGTTTCCATCACCTGGATGGGTGCGGTGCGGAACGGATTATAGTAATCGTCCTCTTTCCATAGACATACACCAAACATCCAGGGTGGACCTTCGCGCGCCAGCCAATCGAACATGGCGACCGTCGCCTGGGCCTGACTGGTCTCGTTATAGGGCGGATAGCGGTTATCCTGCTGGTAAAACTCTCCACCCGCGTGGCGCAAAAAGGGGAAAATGCCACCTTCAGTACCGACAACTGGCACGGGCGGTGTGCCAAACAGTTGTTCACAGCGCTCATTGAACATGCGCCCCATAGCCGTCAGTCCCACGGGGTCGCCATTGGGCGTGAGGGCGGTGCCGCCATAAACGGTGCGTCCGGGATCAGCCGCCTGCTGGATTGGATCGTAAGGATATTCGAAATGCCAACCCGGTTCCCGCGCCACCTGCGCTTCGGGCGGGCGGGCACTGAGCGGGCCACCGCCGGGAACTTCTTGATAGAAGTGATTTAAGATGTAGGGATGGGTGGCACAATAGGCACCACCTAATAACACATTCCGAAATCGCTCAAAATGCCGCTCATGCATATAACGTAGCCACGTATCCATCCAACGCACAGCAGCGGCTTTGGGGTCGTCGCTTTCAGCCAGCGGAATAAATCCGGGATAGCCACCCTGACTGATGATGAACTCGGCCCAAACCAGCCAGTTGTCCATCAAGGGCTGCATGATGGCTGTATTGCGCCAGTCAATATCGACACCGGGCGGCCATTCAATCGGCAGGTTGGGTTCGTTGTAAAACTCGAACCATTTCACGCCGACCCGCAGATAGGCCAGAGTCTGATCCCGCATCGACCGATCAAAAGCGTTGGCTCCCCAGCGAGCACGGAATAGACGCAGCACCGGCGTAACACCTAGTTCAAGAAAACGCACTGAATCATCGACATATTCGGTCTCCGCAGCGACCAATTTCACCCAGCCAAAGTGGGGTTTCGTCCAGCGTTCGAAATCCAGCGGCGTAATCAGTACGCGTTGCACATGGAGACCGCGCGGGTTACGCGACCATTCATATTGATCGAGGCGCATAGGCTTCCTATTCGCTTCCTGTAATTGGGCCGGGCGTTGGGAAAAGCGGGGTTTGGGGAGGATTAGTCACGTCGATTTCGCTCTGGTCGGGCAAATCAGGCGTGGGCACCTGTGTCACCACATTGGGACCAACCGGGCCGGGGGTGGGATATACTGGCGGTGAGGTCGGACCGGGCGTTGGTACATCGGTTGGGATGAGTGGGAGACCAAAGGGTTGATTGGTCTGGGCACGCTGTTCCAATGTCATCTGCGCGTCTTCGATAAAGTCGAACACCACCGGGTCGAATACTGCTTCCGGGTTGATGCGTGAGAGGTCCACCCCCAACTGTGCGATGAGATCACGGCGGGCGACGACGGTCACAGACACACTCATGTTATCGGGGACGATGCTAATCAATGCCAGATCGCTCACCACAATGGGGCGGAAGCGTTCCCAATAAGTGCGGGCTGCTTCGAAGTACCACTCGGCCCCCAGATTGGGCGCGATCAAGAGAAAATGATAATCAGGTAGGCTGGATTGTGACATGGCGTGCATTATATCGGCATATCACACGGATTGAAAAGCCTGACCCCACATCGACTTCACCGCTACACGCTCCCGCTAATCTGCCGAAAATATTTTTTTACGCGGCAGGTAACAGCTAACGGCATCTAACCGTATCATTATGTCAGGGTCAAAAGTAGCATGGCAGACTGGGATAAGCCGGTTACTCTGAATACGCACAAATTAAGGATTTTCAAAAATGACCTCGATTTATCAAAATATGCCTATTACGGTGAGCGCTGCGGTGCGGCGTGAAAACAAGCTATTGTTTGTAAAGGACGCCTATGGCGAATTCAAAGGGTTATGGACTTTTCCGGCAGGCTACGTCGACGAGGGCGAACAGCCTGACGTAGCGGCTGTTCGCGAAACCCGCGAAGAAGCTGGCGTAATCTGTGAGGTTGAGGGCTTGGTTAGCGTTGTTACCATCACCTGGCGCGATAAGCCGATGCTCTACCTGGTATTTCTGGCCCGCTATGTTTCCGGTGAGCCACAGCCCGATCAGAATGAAACCGAAGCTGCCGACTTTCTGGGATTGGATGAGATCGCCTCACTGCCATTTGATAGTCAGAACGCATTCCTCGCACAGCGTATTCTTACCAACGAGATCAAGGTACTGTCACCCTATCAAGACCCTGGATGGCACTCCATGTATCGCTCAACATTCGTCTGAAGTCAACCAATACACCTGCTTGACGTTCAGGTAGCCCAGCTCTGACTGTGACCTGGACATAATTTTTCTGCCTAAAAGCGCTATAATTCGACTCTGCATTGTTACCCACAGGAGTTCTCATGTCTGCCACCCCATTGAATGTGTTGCTAGCGGTTGCGCCACCGTTGCTGGTGTTGATTCTGATGGTTGGTTTTCGCTGGGGGGGAGCCAAAGCGGGTACCGCCGGCTGGATTACCGCGCTGGTGATCGCTGCGCTGCGCTTTGGGGGTGGCGTGGATGTGCTATTTTTCGCGCATGTCCGGGCGCTGGTACTGACGCTGGATGTGGTGGTTATTGTGTGGATGGCGCTGGCGCTGTATTTTGTCGTGCGCGAGGCGGGGGCGCTGGAAGTGATCGCTGAGTGGTTTACCAATCTTACCGGCGATGAGACACTGCGAGTGCTGCTGCTGGGCTGGGTGTTTACGTCGTTTTTGCAGGGCGTGGGCGGCTTTGGTGTGCCAGTGGCAGTGGTTGCGCCGCTGCTGGTTGGGCTGGGCTTACCGGCCATGACCGCTGTGCTGGTGCCGTCGCTGGGCCATGCCTGGGCGGTGACATTTGGTTCGCTAGGGTCGTCGTTTATCGCGCTGATTGGAGCGATTGAGGTCAGTGGATTACCCGGTGCAGCAGCGATTAGTGCAGATTTACTCACACCACCGACGGCGATTCTGCTGGGCGTCGGGGCGGTTGCCTGCGGTACGCTGGCTGCTCATGTCTATGGCGGTATGCGGGGGCTACGCCGCGCATTCCCGGCGATACTATTTGTCGGCGGGGTTATGGCGGTGGTGCAATATATCGTCGCCACCAGTGGCCTCTGGAATATCGCCTCCGCCAGTGCGGGATTGGCCGGTCTCGCTGCCGGCTTGTGGGTGACACGCTGGCCGATTTATCAGCAGGCGGTTCTCGTTGAGGCGGCAACCAGTACGGAAACGCCTGAAACCAACTCACGACCGAAGCCAGGTTTTCAGTTAGCGATTGCCGGGTATGTTATTCTGGTGGTCCTGGCAGTTCTGATTACCGGTGTCCAACCGATCAAAGCCTTCCTGAGCCAGGTCAAGCCCGCCGTTGCTATTCCAGAAGTGCAAACCGGTCTTGGTTGGGTGACACCTGCCTCACCTAACTTGGGCATTGCGGTGCTGGCCCATACCGGATCAGTGCTGTTGTACAGTTCGCTAATTACCTTCTGGTTGCTGCGTTCACGTGGTTTTTATACACCGGGGGCGGGCCAACGAATTCTCCAGGGTGTGCGCCAGAAAGGGAAAAATCCGGCGATTGGGATCCTGACGATGGTGGCGATGGCAACGATTATGGCGAACACGGGTATGACCCGCACGATTGCCGTGTGGTTGAGTCAAGCGGTGCCGCCGGATTTATATGCGTTTGTGAGCACCTTGATCGGCGCGTTGGGGGCGTTTATGACCGGCAGCAACACTAACTCGAATGCGGTGTTCGCCGGTCTACAAATGGAAACGGCGACCCTCATGGGCCTGAGCATCCCGCTTGTTTTGGCAATTCAAACGTCGGCAGCAGCCCTGGCGAGTATGATGGCCCCGGCTAAGTTACTGGTTGGCGCGAGTACGCTCGGTATTGCCGGACAGGAAGGCACCGTGCTGCGCAATCTCATGGTGTATGGGGGCATTCTGCTGTTGCTGATTGCCGGGTTGGGCTTCGTGTTTTTGCAACTGGGTTATTAGAGCTTAATGCCAATCCTGCACACCGAGGGGTGATAAGGGGAGTTCATTGGGGTACGGGTCCAGTCCACTCACTTTCGCGATGATGTAACTAACCACAATACTAATCATGCTCATGACGGGTGCCACCAGAAACGCGCCCAGAATGCCGCCAACAGCGGCCCCAATAAACACGCCCACAATCATCACAGGCATGGGTAAGTTCAGGGCATCACCCAGAATCTTGGGGCCTACGACGTTCCAGATTGCCTGCGAAATGATAAGATTCACGGCGACGACCAATATGGCGACCGTCACATACGACACATCAACGAATACCGTTGACCCTTGCAGCAAGGGGACAATCGCCAGTGGGATGATCGCGATAAAACCACCTAACGTGGGAATCAGCGATATGAACCCCGTAAAAATCGCCAACGGTACCGCGCCGACGATGCCCATCAGCGTCAATTGAATCCAGGTCAATAAGCCAATAATGATCCCCAGTGTCACCTGGCCTTTGAAAAAAGCATTCCACACGTTGGTGATGCGTTCCATCAACAAGCCAATTTCTCGGTGATAGGCGGCTGGTACAGACCGGGCCAGTTTCCGCTGCGAATTGGGTAGATCAACCAGAATCAAGAAGGAGACAAAGAGTGCCAACAAAAATGTCGAAAACAGGTTGGCTGCGCCGGTAATGGCACCGGCTGCGGTTGTCGTTACACTGCCAAAGATGCCTAGCGCACTTTGCGCAAGCTGTTGGAGCGTTGACGAGTTGAGATTGGGGCCGGTGCTACCGAAGTTCGGATCATCCGTCATTGAAATGCCACCGGCAAGATTAGGCGATTGGACCTCAGCAACGATAAGGCTGCGGATGGGGTCAATGATAAAATTGAAGTCGACTGTCACACCTAGAACGGAGATCATTCCATCCTGCGGACGATAGTCACGAGCATTGGCCTGAAGAACGCGATATTGTTCGTTGAGGCCATTCATGAGATTTTCTGTGCCGGTAACAATCGATGGAATGGCAGTTAAGAGCAAGACAATCAGGATGATGCCCAGCAACGAATAAACGATTGCGACGGCCAGCCCCCAGGATAATGGTGTTCGGCGGGCAAGTGTACGACTGGGGATGAACAACAGAAATGATGATAAGAAAGCCAGAATCAACAGCCCCGCAACTGGCCTGAGTAAGCTCATCGCATAGATCATAGCAATCAGCAATGATACCAATCCGATCGTGCGGACTGACCGTGACCATTGTGGTCGATACTCCACATTGCTGAGTTGCGTTTCAAGATCATTGACCGGGTCAATCACGTTATCTGCTCCTATCACGGCGTTTTGCCCGCGACTGTATTCACGGTATTGGATGAGTTGATCGGATAACATCTGTATGAAGGGCCGCACTGCTATAATGTGGGTCAGCGCTTCTCTATACGGTCACCCTCGGCAATCAAGTAGGCCGCTGCCAGCGTCGGCACACCTCCAACTTCACTTTTATAATGAATATACCCCTTTTCGCCCGCACCGATAAACTGATTGATGTATGCGTCCTGTTGCTCAGGTTGATCCAGGTGGGGACCGGTGTTATCTATCTGAGAATCTGTTGGGTAGTTAACAGAGCCAGTTGACCTATACCAATTTCCCCACAATGATGGATACGCAATGTTCAAAAGAATTGTACAATTGAAGCGCGTTTTTACCCATCATCAAACAGGTAAATTGAATGATCGCATCAATCCGCAATAACATGACCTGGCACGCGATTCCGATAGCGGCAGTTGGAGCCGGTCTGGCGTTTTTGCTCATCAATGTGGTGCTGACTCCACTGGTTCTGGATGTCGGTGCTGGTGTGACCTTGCGCTATTTCGCCGCACTCGTGTTAGGACCCGAAGTGCTGACCGACGATAGTCAGACGACGATCATCGTGGGTATTCTGGTTCACTTCTTAATCTCGTTGCTCTTTACCTTCATCATCGCCCTGGTGGTTCACCGGTGGGGATTAATCGTCGGGATCGTAGGCGGTGGGATACTGGGGCTGGCCGTGTACGGCATCAATCTGTACGCAATGACCCTTTTGTTCCCCTTCTTTTTTGCCATCCATTCCGGTGTGCTGATTCTGAGTCATATCGTGTTTGGTGCAGCCGCTGGTGGAATTTACGAGTTGTTCGATCACTTTGACCAACCACTGCTAGAGGAGCAATCCGATGCGCATGCGTAGAAGGCGAAGCAGCAGCGGCGGTGGCATGCGGCTCATTATTGGGCTGGTCATCGCGGTGATCTCGATCATCTCATACCTCGGCTCACAGGAGCTGAACCCCGTTACGGGCGAACGCCAATATATCAGCATCACACCCCAGCAGGAAATCCGGCTAGGGCTGCAATCTGCGCCAGAACTCATTCGTGAGTTCGGTGGCCTCTATGCAAATGATTCGCTCCAGGCTGATATTGATGCCATTGGCTTTCGCCTGGTTAATAACAGTGTGGCGAATAATACCGTCTGGGAATGGGATTTCCATTTACTGGATGATCCAAACACGGTGAATGCGTTTGCGCTGCCGGGCGGTCAGATATTTATGACGACAGCGTTGCTCTCCGAACTGGATACTGAAGATCAGGTTGCCGGGGTGCTGGCGCACGAGATCGTCCATGTCTTGGCCCGACATGGGGCACAGCGCATCGCCAAAAGTGAATTGACCAATGGCCTGGTTGGTGCAGTGGGGGTTGCATCGGGAGACGCCAGTGCTGCCCAGACCGCTGCGATGATTGGACAACTGGTGAATATGAGTTATGGACGTGACGATGAGCTTGAATCGGACGCGCTGGGCGTGTGTCTGATGATTGATGCTGGTTATGAACCGGATGCGTTAATTGAGGTGATGCGTGTGTTGGAAGCTGCTGGTGGTGGCGCTGGTCAACCCGAATTTTTCAGTACCCATCCCAACCCCCAGAATCGCGTTGGGGAGATTCAACAAGCGATTGCCAATGCACCCCAGCAGTGCCCAACGGCCTGATCTGGCTGGCCTTATAGTGTGATGCGTTTGCCCTCGACTGTCAGAATAATCTGATAGATGAGGGTAACGGTCTCGCCCAGGTCGATCACATCACCGTTCTGAAGCTTGCGCTGACCTTCCAGGGGGACTTTGTTAACAAAGGTGCCGTTACTTGACCCCAGGTCTTCGATGGTAAAAACAGTCGGTGGGTCCTGGGGGGCACGCGAAAACCGGACATGCAGGCGGCTGACCTGCTGGTCATGAATAACGATGTCGTTGGTGATGTCGCGCCCAATCGTAATATCGTCTTTGTTGAGGTTCCATTCCTGGCCTTTTTGGGGACCGCGCTGCACCATCAACCAGACCCCCGGTGCATCCATCCGGGTCGTGCCCAGCGCTTCTGGACGCACCGGTTCTGGCATCAAATTGGCACGACTGGTGTCTTTGCCCGCATCATTGCGAATGTGATGCAGGGCAGCAATAAGGCGTTGCCAGGATTGCTCATGGCTGGCAGCATCCACAAAATCAACATGCTGCACCGATTCCAGGCGCGGGTGCAATGGGGTGGGCTGCACCATCAACGGGATGACCTTGACACCCAGGCCGAGGCCAAATGCCCACTCGTAAGTTACATATTCGGATACTTTCGAATCGGGGCTAACGACGACCAGAATCACGAATGATTCACGGATGGCAGCGTCGATCTCCTGACGCCAATCAAAACCGGCAGGCAAAATGCTATCCATCCACACTTCAAAGTTGGCCGCTTGAACGCGCTCACGGAGGTCCTCGGCAAACGCGGCATCTTTACGTGAGTAAGAAATAAAAACATGGCTCATGCTGTTATCGTCCCTGGCGCGTTTTTGAATCGATTACCACAGGCCATTGTACCAGAAACCGCCAACTTGTATGGACGTCAATAAACTATCGGCTCCACTCGCGCAGCGCGGCTCGGGCGTCGTCATTATCCATGCGGCGCAATAGGTCGGCGGCAGCGTGGGCGATTTGGTGGTGAGGATTGCTTAACGCGACGGTCAGGCCCGGCACGGCGGTTGCACCCATCGCCTCTAATGCGCTGGCAGCGGCCTGACGTACGACATCATTGCGGTCCATCAACGCTTCGACCAGGCCAGGTACAGCTGAAGCTTCGCCCATACCCCATAATGCTTCACAGGCACTGCGACGCACTTTCCAATCGTCATCATGTAAGGCTTTGGTCAAACCGGGCACGGCAGCCTGGCCCATCTTGCTGAGCGCTCCAGTTGCCAGCCAGCGAATGTTGCTATCAGGTTCACGGTTGATAACTTGGAGCAAGTCCGGGACCGAGTTCGGGTCGCCAATATCGCCGAGGGTTTTGACCGCCGCGCTGCGGATGCGGGCGTCTTCACTGCCGAGGGCTTCGACCAGGCCAGGTACGGGCGCGAAATCCTGATTGTCTGTTTGTTTGGCGAGCATAAAAGCCGCATCAATGCGAACATCGCGCAGGGGATGTTGAACCGCTTCGACCAGTGCCGAATATGCGGAAGGATGATTCATCTGGGCCAGACTCCGCAGTGCGGAGCGGCGCTCATCGGCATTATGATTATCCAGCGCATCTACTGCCTGCACGACGGCCCGGGGTGCATTCTGCCCCAATGACATGGTTGTTGGCTTGTACTCGCCCCGTACTTCCTGAATGCGGCGTACCAGGCGGTCCCAGGGCAGGTTGGTCGAGTCGGTGAAATCCAGGTACTGTAATTGTTCAAGTTGAGGATGGAGGACGGGCGTTGGCTTGTACATCACCGGGATCACCCGCACATTTGCACCCTGAGCGAAGGCCCACTCATACGTTACAAATTCGGAGGCCCGGGCTTCGGGTGAGATGATTAAAATGACGGCAAACGACTGCCGGATGGCGATGTTAATCGCTTCGCGCCAGTTCTCGCCGGCCCGTAATTCTTCTTCATCAATCCAGACCCGAAATCCGGCGGTCTGCACATGATGAATGACCTGGTTAGCGAAGATGCGATCATGGTGTTTGTATGAAATGAAGACGTGTTGTCCCATCAGCGGCTCCCAGAAAGATTGTGATCTGGTACTATTTTAGCGCATTTATATGGATTCGCGCCTGAAGCCCTGGTCATCGCGGGCGCGTTCAGGAAGCGGAGGCAAAGCGCAATCTACAAGCGGCTGAGAATCTGGTAATATTCCGGGAGTCAGTTGCTTCTATTTCGTGATTTCAAATGGTGAGTTTAATGGAGAGTGTATGAATCCTCGCCTTTTATTATTGGTTCCCTTGTTGGTCAGTACGTTTATTCCCTTCACCGCCACACACGCTTTGGAGAATTTTCAATCGGCCTGTGCCGATATTGCTGAAGATAACTTGACTCCGGGTGAACAATGCCTGAGCGTGATGGAGTCATTTCCAGAGCCAGTGGTTGCGTCGATTCCAGCAGATGGCTACACCCTCGGCAATTATAATTTCTGGCAGGTTACGGCGGAAAGTCCGCTGCTATATGACGCGCCTAATGGCAATGTCATCGGACAGATGCCGCCAGGTTTCAACTTCGTGCATGGTACCGAAACGACCGGCGATTGGGTCCGCAACCGCAACGGTGAGTGGATGAGCGCCACCGATCTGAAATATCAGGAGACGGCGCGGTTCCGGGGCGTGCGGTTGCTCAATGGGCTGGAGAATCCATTTGGCTGGGTGCTGGGTGATCTGGTCACGGTCCCGGCACCGGGCGCAAAACAATCCATGGAAACCGGCGTCGTTAAGTTTCGTTATGACCTGGTGAACATTTTCGCGCAGGTCCGCCACAGCGATGGCTGGATCTGGTATCTGGTTGGCCCCGACCAATGGATTGAACAACGGTCACTGGCGGTAGCCAAGCTAACCGAGATGCCGGAGAACGTTGCAGCGCGGCGCTGGGTGGGTGTGGATTTATACGAGCAGACGCTGGTGGCCTATGATGGCACGACGCCAGTTTTCGCCACCTTAATCGCCTCTGGGCTGCCCGGCTGGGATACCAACGAGGGTGTGTTTGACATCTGGGCACGAGTCGAACGCGATGGGATGTCGGGCGCGACCGGTGCGCCGGATGCCTATGCGCTGGAAAGTGTGCCCTGGGTGATGTATTTCGACGGCGGTATCAGCCTGCATGGGACCTATTGGCACAATGGCTTTGGCTACCGGCGCAGTCATGGCTGTGTCAACCTGAGCATCAGTGACGCGGGGTTCATCTTCAATTGGACCGGCGATCAGGAACCGGATGAAGACGGCAACATCCTGTCACAGGTGTATGTCTATGCCAGCGGTGAATATCGCGGCAGCGGTCCAGCGACGAAATAAATAGAAACTTTGGGCAGGGAGGGTACGACCACCTTCCCTGTTTTATTTGGCTGGAGTAGCGAGGTAAGCGCCAATGACGACCTCTCATGCCGACGTAATTTCTTCGCAGAAACTGGCAACTGGCGACCATTATTATAGCGGTGGCGATCATCTACGCGCCAAACATCGCTTAGCTGGGGATGCCTTCGTCAAATGGGGGCTGGACCTGATCCCCGATTGGAATGCAGCGACGATTCTGGATGCTGGTGGTGGTTGGGGCCGCTATGTCTGGGAACTGATTGATAATTATCAGGTTGATGCACAGGACGTCGTCCTCACTGATCTGTCGGCGGGGATGCTCGATACTGCCTTTGAAGAAGGGGCACGGCGCGACGTTACGTTGAAAGCAGCAGTTGTCAGTAGCATTGAGGCACTGCCGTTCGCATCTCGCCAATTTGACATCGTGATGGCAAACAAAGTTCTGTACCACCTGAGCGATATTCCGCGTGGCGTGAAAGAACTCGCCCGTGTGGTTCAACCAAATGGCTATTTGCTGGCGACCACCAACAGCGACAAAATTACATCGACGATCATCGACCTGCATTATCGGGCACTGGCAACGGTGGGCATTCCGTTTAGGCCTGAAGCACCGTCAACCTTCTCAATGGAAAATGGCGGTCACCTGCTGGCTACTGGCTTCCGGCATGTTGAGCAGCATTACTATGAAGCCGAGACATTGATCTATGATGCTGCACAGATCAGGGCGACCTATGAAACCATTGGGCGTTATCGCAATCTACTGCCTCGTGACGACATCTCAGAGGCTGCGAAAGAGGCCTTGCCGCATGTGGTTGAAGAACTGGCACAGTCGATTATCGAGCGCGACGGTGTGCTCCGCTCACCCGATTTGATGGGCGCATTTGTGTGCTCCGATCCAATAATCTAACTTCCCCTTGAGGCCATCTAATGTCACAGACCACACCCAATTATCGCTTTCTCAAGTTTATTTTTGGCCTGCAAAATTTTTTATTGCGGCATAATCTTATGGGTAGGGCGGGCGATTATCTGATGGTCGTCACCACCACCGGGCGTAAAACGGGTAAGAAACATTCCACGCCGATTGGCTACCTGCGCGATGGTGACGCGATTATCGCCATTAATCCACATGGCCGCTCTAACTGGTATAAAAATCTGCTGGTCAATCCGGCGGTGACGCTCACCGTTAAGGGTGAGGACTTGTCAACACAGGCCGAGGAAGTGACGCTGCAAGGCGCGATTGACCGCCTATTTGAACTCTACCGCCAACAGCAGCCTAAGAACTTCCCCCGCTTGTTTGGGGTTGCGGCGGATGCGCCGCCCGATGAACTCGACAAGGCCCGTGATTCACGGCGGTTTATCCGCTTTACGATAAATTGATGGCTGGTTTACATTTACAAACTACTGGCGTTGTAGAAATGTGGAAGGAATGAAATGGCCTTATCCATCTAACTTCTACTTCTTGATTATGATGTTGTATTATTAAGGTAATCTGCAATGTTTACGACCTGCATGCTGATTGTAAATTGCAGTTAGCGAGGGAGTATCATATGACCAAAGGCTGTGTTCACGTTCATGTCGCCAATGGAAAAGTGACAAAGGTCGTTTTGCATCTTTCTGAATTGCCTGCAAATGGTGTTGTGCATCTTGTGGCAGAAGAAGATCTGACAATGGCGGAATTTCTGTCATCGCACCCAATGGATGCTGGCGAAATTTACATGCCTGTATCTAATCAGTTCTTTGATATGGGTGATGACAGTATATCAATAAAAGTGAAAGCCGCAGATCAATAGCGCCGTTTGTCTTCGATTGTTTTTCTTCTCGGTTTTCGCCGAATAATGGTGTTCTTTTCAAGGCGTGACCTCTGAGACCTACCTCAGGTAATTGCTAAAAAGCGCTACCTCAACGCCGACTACTCGATCAGATTTACTAACGACCATGACATGCTGGATGTTGCAGTGAACGTCCAATTGGGGTTCGTGTAACCTTTTGCTTGATAACAACCACTATTGGGCGTAGGGTCAGCAATTTAGGAGAAGATCGTATGGGACATACGCCAGATCGCTGGGCTGCCTGGATGTCAGAACATCGGCATGGCGGCAACCGCCAACAGCAACAAACAATTGCCGATGCTTTACAACTCGTACGAGATCGCATCCTGTATCAGGCACAACTTGATGCCGGTGATACATTGCTGGATGTTGGGACCGGGGATGGCCTCATTGCATTGGAGGCTTTACGTCTTGTCGGTGAACAGGGTAGCGTGATCTTTAGCGATATTTCGCAGGACCTGTTGGACATCTGCCAGCAGCAGGCGCAGGCACTGGGTAAGCTGGATCAGTCACAATTTGTGCTCGCCCCGGCGGATGATTTGCAGCAAATTGACGATGAGACCGTTAACGTCGTCACCACTCGCTCGGTACTGATCTTCGTCAAAGACAAACGCCGTGCATTTCAGGAATTTTATCGGGCACTGGTGACCGGCGGCTGTATATCTATTTTCGAGCCGATCAACCAGATTTCTCACCCCAGAACCCCAAATCTGTTCTGGGGCTATGATGTGACACCAGTCGCTCATTTGGGCCAGAAGTTATTCGACCTGTATGAAAGCTTGCAACCAACTGCCGCCGACCCAATGTATGACTTTGGGGAACGTGATCTGCTGACGCTGGCAGAGCAGGCCGGTTTTACCGACATTCATCTGGACTTGCAGGTAGACATCCAACCGATGGCACCAGCGGATTGGGGTACATTTTTGAAAACGGCTGGCAATCCCTTGATTCCCACCATTGAGGATGCCATCAACGAAGCCCTGACGGCTGCGGAAACCCGGCAATTTCATGACTATTTGCGTCCATTAGTCGAAGGTGGGCGAGGAATTTCACGCTATGCGGCGGCCTATCTGTGGGCAAAGAAGGTGTGATCTGTGGTAAATAGATCAACTGAATAATTGATGTTACGCAGATTCACTCGAGTTTGTACCCAAACAGTAAACCCACTGCCTACAAGCACAAGGTGCGTAAGGTCAGTGAATATTTGCAACAACTGCGTAATCTCACGCCGAAATATTAGCGGTTTTTGCAGGCCGTGATCCCGGCTGCGCCTGCGCCAATGATGCAATATTTGGTGGAGTAGTCGCTGGTGGTCATCAATTTATCAATTGCGTTTTGAGCGTCTCCAATACCACTTTAGCCTGCATGACATCGATATAGCCGTCTTCAATTGGCAGTAATTGGGCGTTGTCATCGATGGTCTTCAGAAAAAAGGTCGCTTCGGTTGGGTAATCGACACCAGCCTGGGCGGCAAACAGTACCGCATGTAAACATCCCAGCAGCGAACTGGCCTGCGACCCAACCATGATACCCTTGTGTTGCTCACTTGTCAGGCGCAGCATGGCCCGTGATTCGCTGAAGCCAGTCCGGGCGGTTTTGATGTTGAGGACATCGAATGTATCAAAATCGAGTTCACGTTCGAGGTCCGGCAGCGTAAAAGTCGAATCGTCGGCAATCAACGGCATGATCTCACAATTGCGCAACTGGCGGCGGTTGCTGATGTGTTGCACTGGGAGTGGTTCCTCGCACCACTGGATGCCTGCTTGCTGGAATGCTGCCAGGTATTCTTTTGCTGTGTCTAACGCATAACATTGATTGGCATCGACATATAGGGTTAGGGCATCGCCATATTGTGCCTTAATCTGCTGGATTTGTTCCATTTCACGATCGAAGTCTTTGCCCACCTTCACCTTAAGCACGCGCACACCCGCTTCATAGACCCATTGCACTTCTTCCATGACCGTTTGTAATGATCCAGTGCCCAGGATAAAGCTGACCCGCACGCGAGATTGATTCACGTTCAGCAAGTCTGCTAGCGTGGTATTTCGCGACTGCGCCAGCGCACCATAAAGCGCGATGTCCAACGCGCCTTTGGCGGTATTGTTGTTCTTGACCAACGTCAGTTTTTGCTGCACGGCATGAATATCGGCCAGCGATTCCAATCGTTGTCCGACAACGATGTTGGCACAGTTTTGCGCGATTATGGCCGCGATTGATTCTATCGTTTCGCCGTAGATCGTCGGGCGTGGGGGGGCTTCGGCTATACCTGTAGACCCATCGCTCAACTCTACTTGAACCAGGACATGATTCAAAGCCGCCAGTTGATGACCCTGACCCCAGCTTAAGGCACTTTTTAAGGCAAGCTGGTGAGGCCGGGTGGAGATGTGCTTAATGGTGATCGGCATTACCGATCGCGTACCTGCGTGAAAAGGGTCTCAGCACTCGAAAATGAAATGTCGGCGTTGGCTGCTGTCATCAGACCGGTTTCGCGACTATCCATCAACGTTCCATTGGCGCACGCGGTTGCGATTAAGGCCCAGCCCTGACGGGTGAGGCCCAGGCCCGTGTTGTACAATTCCACCCCCAACTTGAGATCAGACGATGCATTCGCGTCTAAATCTGGCAACACATAATCGTCGGGGACGGGTGGTACCGGGTTGTTACAGCCAGAATTGACGGGGTTGTTGCTGACACCGTCCCAGAAGGT
Source organism: Phototrophicaceae bacterium (assembly GCA_965223835.1). Taxonomy (GTDB): domain Bacteria; phylum Chloroflexota; class Anaerolineae; order Aggregatilineales; family Phototrophicaceae; genus CAVYXZ01. The sequence goes on along the minus strand of CBDCXQ010000001.1, from coordinate 4,089,933 downwards.
TTTCATGAGCGCGTAGGCACCGCTGGGACTGCGAATTTCATCCAGTGAGCCAAACAAGGGTGGTAAATGACTCTGGATGTCGGCGACGATCTCAGTTGGTTCCGTCACCGTTGGGGTTGTGTCAGCAGGGCTTTGGTCAACGGCAGTGGCGTCTGACATATCGTTAGTGGCTGGTTCATCAGTTGGCACAGTTTCCAACTCAGACTCAATCACGACAAGATCGGCTAGAATCGTCTCCAGAAGCGCGACCGGTTCACTTACTTCAGCAGCGGTGAGGGCTGGTGACTCGCTGGCACAGGCTTGAGCGAATGGCAGTCGACTCAGATTCAACTGGACAATTTGCGCATTGATTCTGCCGCCAATTGCTATGCGATTGGTTTCCAATGTACTGATGTCCAGCGTATCAGGTTTGTTCAGATTGATTTCGCAGTCCAGTGTACTAACATCACCATACTGTGCCTGTAAGGCGGTTGCATCATCACGGACAGCCAGCAGCAACGCGCTCAGGTCATCGGCAGGGCTGGCTTGCTGGGATGCAATTTCACCAACTAAAATGCCATCGATTTGGGTGCCAAACTGCGGCCAGATCACAAAGGTGAACACCAGCAAGAGCGCTAATGAAATCACTAATCCCAGGACCACGCGTGCCAGGCAACCGGTCGGAATCAAAACCCGCCGGCCCATCTGTCCCCGCAGCGCAATGTCTTCCAGCAGTTCATACACCTCGTCAGGCTCGTCACCCTGCATGCCGCCTTCCAATGCCCGGAACATCCCCAGTGAATAGGCGGCGGTCGCCCGCACTCGCGCGTTGGGGTCCGATTCGTAAAGCTGGGTGAGCCGCTTGATTGCGCTGGGATCGCCCGCTTCACCCAGCCAGGCGGCTGCCTTGCGCCGAACGCTGGCTTTGGGCGAATTTAGCTCCCGGATTTTTTCCCGCACTTGCGATTCGAAAACATCAAGCTCGGACATGCTGCCTCTCCGACAGGGATACAGTTCAACACTCTTAATAATATGTCAGGAATGCGCTGAGCAAAAGCCCGTATTGCCATAGACCAGATTGGTGCTATTTGGTATGATTATGTAGAGGCGAACATTGATAGCACACTGGAAATGTAGACACCGCCAGGAGATCGTTATGAACCAGGTAAATCTCTCGGTGCCCCTGGATCGCGATGGTGAAGAGCCAATATATCGCCAGTTGATCCGGCACATCCGGCTGCAAGTTGAAAGTGGTAATTTACCCGCTGGTTCGCGGTTGCCAGCCAGCCGCGATCTGGCCCGACAGTTGAGTATCAGCCGCATTAGTGTTGTGAACGCTTACGCTGAACTACGCTCACAGGGTTATCTAAGCGCCCATGCTGGACGCGGGACTTTTGTGGCCGGTGATTCAGGTAATGGGGGCAGCAACAACAGTAACGGTAACGGCCATCATCACGAAGAAACGCCAACGACTCCTGACCGGTCCATCCGTGAAATGATGCGATTGGGTCGCAAGCCGGGCGTTATCAGCTTTAACAATGGGTCACTATCGGCGGATTTTTTCCCGGTGCATCATCTGCGCGATGCCATCAACACGGTGCTGGAACGGGATGGCGCTAAGGCATTGAATTATGAGCCAGCCGAGGGTTTCGGACCGTTGCGGGGTGCCGTTCGGGATTATGTCAGTGCGCTGGGCATCCGTTGCACTGCCGATCAAGTGCTCATCACTGGTGGTGCGCAGCAAGGCATTGATCTGGTGATTCAGGCGCTGCTGGCTGAGGGTGAAACGGTTGTCACTGAAAATCCGACTTACCTGGGCATTATCGACAGCGCGCGTGCCCGGCGGGTGCAACTGCATGGCGTTGATATTGACCAGGATGGCATCCGGTTAGATCAACTTGAGAATTTTGTTATTGATAACAACCCACGCTTAATTTATGTCATGCCTTCGTTCCATAACCCGACCGGCACTGTGATGCCGCTGCATCGCCGTCGGCAACTGCTCAATCTGGCGAACAATTATAAAATTCCGATCCTTGAAGATGGCGTGTACCACGAATTTCGGTTTGAAGGTGAACACTTGCCGCCGCTGAAAGCCCTGGATGAAACGGGCATCGTGATTCATGCCAGTGCGTTTACCAAAATGATGCTGCCCGGCATTCGCATCGGCTATTTGATTACGGATTCGCGTCATTATGAGCGGTTGGTGCGGGTCAAACAGGCCGCCGATATATCGACCTCTGGTCTGAATCAACGCGCAATTCATTTGATGCTGCAACGGGGTATTCTCTCCCAGCAACTGGAACGCAATAATCATGACCTGCTACATCGTCGCAACGTCGCACTCGCAGCCGCCGAACGTTATCTGCCACCTGGATCGCGTTGGCAGGTGCCCGAAGGGGGCATGTATTTGTGGGTACGATTGCCGAAAGCGGGTCCCAACGCCGCTGAATTGTACATCACTGCGGTGCATACCGGCGTCGCTTATGCTATCGGCAACGTGTTCTACACCAATGGGTGTGGCAGTTATCGTATCCGGCTGAACTATGGTAATCAGTTGCCGGAACAGATCGAAGAAGGCTTCAAGCGTTTAGGCCGGGCCTGGCGCGAATTGGCCTGTGATTATGAGGACATTGATAAGTCAATGTTGTTGTAATGCAGGACAGGTTACACTTATCTACTTGAACGCCGCCATCTTGCTGGGCTTTTTGATAGTTGCCTCAACATAGCGCACGGCATTGCCAACCCCATCCTCAGTGTGGATTTTTTCGCCCAGTGCAGCGGCTCTTTGGCGCATGTTGGTGTTAGTCGCGGCAACATGCAGGGCATAGGCCAGGCGGTCAACGGTCAATTGCTGCTGGGGGATGAAGTCTGGTCCCACTCTTAGGGCACATACTCGCCGCCCCCAGAAGGGCTGATCGGCAAAATGGGGAATTAATACAGATGGTACGCCAGCACGTAATCCAGCCGCCGTCGTGCCCGCCCCACCATGATGTACGACGGCAGCCATGTGCGGGAACAGCCAGCTATGGGGCGCATAGTCAATTTTGTAAATGGTGTCGGGCAAATCACGGTTGCCGATTCCAGCCCAACCGCTGAGAAGCACCGCCCGTTCGCCACTTTTCTGCACCGCATCCAGCATGATGCCCGTCAGTTTTTCAGCATCACGGTTGGTCATGCTGCCGAATCCCAGATAAATCGGTTTCGGTCCATCAGCCAAAAAATCGAGTAAATCTTGTGGTGGCTGCCAGTCATCATCATCCAGAAACCAGTAGCCACTCACCTTTAGGTGCTCACCCCAATCCGCCGGACGGGGCACAACATGCTGACTATAGCCATGAATCACCGGGTATGGTCGGCTCATCTGTACGCGAAAAGGTGTCTGTTCGGGCGCTAAACCGAGCGCCTGGGTGCGCATGGCATTAAATGATGACTTGAACAGCCACCAGTTTAAATCGAGTCCCAGATAATGGGTAAATTGATTGTAGGCAGTTTGAACCGGTAGGCTCGCTGGCAAGCTGGGAAACATGATTCCCGGAAACTCGCGGGTGGGATGCACCGGTTGGAGATGGAGGCCGATGCTGGGGAGGTGCAGCTTCTCAGCAACAGGCACTGCTGGAAAATAGCCCAGCACTGAGAACAAGATCGCATCCCTGCCATCGGCGGCTGCCAGCACATCGCGGCCCAGATCTTGCATCATCGTTTCTACCAGATCACGCATACGCTGCAAAAAAGTGATGGGATTACGCCCGGTTTCCAGCCAGTCCAGCCCGCCCTCACCCCGCATCATCGCCTGCGGGTCGCCGACAACCGGCGCGAAATCGAGACCATAGCCGCGTACAAAATCTTCATAGGGCTGGTGCGTCGCAATACGAACGTCATATCCCGCCGCTTTTAGGCCTAATGCCAGTGGAATATAGGGTTGAATGTCGCCGCGTGAGCCAATGGTAATCAGTAATAGACGCATGATTTTTTCTCCTGAACAGTGCCCGGTGATTTGGTTTCAGTGCCCAGTATATTGACGATGGATTAGCTTGTTGACTGAGCACTCAGCACCTGGCACTCAGCACTTTTTTCACCCCAGCAACCGTCGATGTTCAACTTTGATGCAAGCATCCATTGCCATATCGATACCCGCAGCCAGCGCTTTTTGCTGGGCAGCAGCATCCACCACACCGAGTTGTGACCAGACGACTTTTGCGCCTGCCGCAATCGCAGCATCGACCACGCTCGATAAATGTTCGGAGCGGCGAAACACGTTGACAATATCAATGGGTACGGGTATTTCGGCCAGCGATGCATAACTCTTTTGGTCGTCAATCGTGTCAACCGTCGGATTGACGGGATAGATGGTATAGCCCGCAGTGCGTAGATACTGTGCGATGCGATAGCTGGTGCGATAGGGCTTATCAGAGTGCCCGACGACAGCAATCACCTTCGCATTTGCCAACACAGCGCGCATGGCCTGCTCGTTTTCGTTGAGATTTGTCATATTCATTTGGCCTTTGCAAAACTGTCAATTTTGCCAGGATTGCTATTTGTGACATTTATCACAAAATAATGTGAATTTTATCACTATTCGGCGATCACTGTCAAGTTACTTTGGCGGTGGCGCCATGCACACCAGTACGGTTAGTCGTTCGGAACCGACGTTTTCGACGCCATGCGGTACACCGGCTGCCGCCCACACAACCATCCCTAAACCAGCAGCCTGTACCATGTCGCCAACGGTGAAGCGCCCGCTCCCCTCCATGACGACATAAACTTTGTCCTGATCGGCATGGTCATGGACGGCTTGGACCTGCCCCGGTTCCAGGCAATTGAGGCCCACCATCAACATGTCGCCCTGAAAGAGGGTATTTTTGAAGAATTTCTCAGGACGCGTGCCGATATGTTCTCGATAATTTTTAAAATTGGTCATGGTTTACCCTCTCTGCCTAATACTTCAAGACTCATTTCGTTCAAACTCAATACGATCAACCGCAATTGCCAATGGGCGTTCATCGGCGCTCTGACCGACCGCAACCGGGACCACCACCTCGTCGTAGACCAGGGTAAAAGTCAGATGCTTGCCGCCCCCAACCCGATCAGCAGGCAGGTCGAAGGTGAGGTTTTGCAAGACATCTGGCGCTACATTGACCGGATCGCCCAAAGCTGTGTCGTTCACCAGCAATTGTAACGCGCGGGTTTCCCAGAACGCTTGAGCGGTAATCGTCACTGTGTAATCGCCCGGCGGCAAATCAGCGTAGAAGGTTGTCTGTGAATCAACCCCAGCCCAGCGTAGCGTGACATCGAATATACTTTCCGGCCAATGCCAGCCCCAGCCAATGTGCTGTTCATCGCCATCCGCGCCGATGTCGATGGCGTACACACCCGGCATGGTTTCGTCAGGAATCCGGCCCGGACAGCCATCAGGATGGGCAGCGGTGCGATACACAACGGCGTCGCCTTCGACCCACACCGGACACAGCAAGTTATCCAGCGAATTGAGATAGCCGATGATCTCCTGGGCGGTGGGGCCGACGCGCCCGATGATGTCCTGATGCACGATGATATAACCGATGGGCCACTTGAAGATACGTTCGCGCAGTTGGGCTTCGACCGCCTCTGGCTCCAGAAAGCGCCGTTGACCGAGCCAACTTAACATGGGGTCATCGGTGTTGAGATACCAGAAATGCTCCGTCGGCGCCCGTGAGATAAAGCCATTGACGCCGCGTTTTTCGTGCGTCATGCTATACATTTGCAAAGTGATAGCGCGTTCATCGCCAATCAGCACTTCGCCAGTACCGATGCCGGTAGGTACTTCCAACACCACCAGCTCATCATAACTCGTGCCCTTTTCCGCGCCAATCGTCTCATAAAACTCGTAGGGATAGAGCACCGGTCGTAGCGGCCCCGTTTGCCAGATGCGGGCGTCTATGGCGAGTAGGATGAACAGGGGGATAAAGATGAGGCGTTGCCGATAGGAAATTGGTGGTGAGTGCTGAGTGGTGAGTGCTGGGTCAAAAACCCGATTGGATGTGTTTTGATAAATCGTGTTTACTTTGATCGATTCGTCATTTCCCTTTGCGTCTCTGTGTCTTTGCGTTGAGTACTTTTCGTTTAGCAACGGTGTCCATGTCAGGCCGACGAAAATCATGGCGGCGATGATGAAAATAGGCGCGAGACGCCAGGGCATCCGTAACATGCCATTGGTCAGCGCGTGCAATACGCGATAGGGCATGGGGATGGTCTGGCCGAACAGCACAATATCCGGCCCGATTGAGAGCAGAAGGGGTGGGATCATCACCGCGAACCAGAACCAGCGATCACGCGGCAGGTATTTGCCGAGCGGCGATACACTAACGGCCAGCGAGATCAGCATGGTAATCATCGCAAAACCGCCCAGCGTCGGCGTGTTCCATTCCCACCACACCGCATCCACCGAAAAATAGCCGCGTGGAAAGGGCACACCGGGGCGCTCATCAACCGGGCCAGGGGCTAAGGTCCCACTGAATTCCAGCATCGCTGGCAGCGGACCCGCAAACCAGAGCAAGGTTATGGTAATCGTCACCGCCAGCAAGCCCGCGCCGATCAAAGCGATTTTTTGGGATGAACGCCATAAGGTCAGCAGGCCATAGGGGACCAGCAGAAACGCCGTAAAGATCGGGAACTGATGGTCGGTCAACGCCAGGCCGTACAGCGCCAGCCCTTCGATGCCCGCCCACAAAACCAATTGTCGCCAATGACGCTTCTCGGCAACGGTGACGATTTGCTGCCAGAGGAGCAAATGGGCCGGGAGCCAGAACCAGTCCATCAGGTTAATGTGGGTGTTGTAATAGAAGTAGCGCACCAGCGGTGTACATTGCAGCACCATCCCCCCGATCAGTGCTAGCACCGGCGCAATATTCAGCTTACGCAGCCACAGGTAGAGCAGCCAACCGTTCAAGATCGCACCCAGGACGATAATGACCGTCATGGCCGGGAGCGTACCGGTCAATGGTTCCAGTAGTGCCCACACTGGATACCAGAAGGTCGTAAAGGCATGATAGCCCAGGTTGTTCATGAAGGGGAAGAAGGTGAAATCGGTTGCGAAAACGCTCAGATTCGGCATGGTCAGCGAATGGCGAATCCACCAGAAGTTCCAATGATAGTTGAAATAATCGAACCCGGCAGCGTGCGTGCCGGTGTGGGTGATGATGGGGTACAGGATGATGATCGCCAGCAGCGTGTAGAATGCCAGTGGCACCAGCGGCGCGAAACGGTTGGTCATAGAATCAAATGAACCAGGCTTAATCAGTTGTCGGACACTCAAGCAATCGGACCTGACGCTTTGAACAATCAATTTCCGCCAGTGTACCGAGGGGCAATATCCACTGCGGGTCCGTGTGACCAAAATCGAGGTTAGCGACCACTGGCAGTTCAGCACAGTCGAATTCGACAGATAGCAAATTATGAATCATCTCAACTAAGTCCGCCTTTTGCTCACTAGTGTAGTCACGGGCGCGCCCGAACATAATGCCGCTAATGCGCTGAAAAACACCCTGGATGCCGTAGTTACGCAACCATCGCTGAATCGCGTGCACAGGCGGTGCTTCTTCACTGGTCTCAAAAAATAGAATACGATTATCCCAGAACGAAGGTTCCGGCCAGTATCGTGTACTCTTAAGAAATTCCAGCACCTCGATACAGCCGCCAAACAAATGCCCCTGGACACGGCCTTCACCCTGAAGCCATTGCCAACCAATCGTGTCTTGCTGCAAGGGTTCGACCTGGCCTGCATTCACCGGGTTGTTCCAATCGAGGTAGCGTTGGGTATAGACACCATAAGGCTTGTAGGTATAGTCGTCGAAACTGGTCATCAACAATGTGCGAAGGTGATGGGTAAAGTCATCAGGCATTGCGCCGAGTTGGGCAAAACCAGCCATAATCGCTGGTCCATGAAACGTTACGATGCCCTGTTGATTGAGGTAGGTCAACAAGGTTGTAGCGTCGGAGTAGCCCATGATAATTTTGGGATTAGTGCGAATCACGTCCAAATCAAGGTATTCAAGAATACGCACAGAGTCATCACCCCCGATGGTGATGAAGACAGCTTTGATTAGAGGGTCAGCAAACGCAGCGTTGAGGTCATCGGCGCGGCGCTGGGGGTGAAGGTAAAGGCTTTCCATATCCGCCAATGTATTCGGCATAACCTTTACGTTTAATCCGAAGATGTCCTGTATATTTTTTAGACCTTCCCTATACACATGGGGGAACACACTGGGCAAACCTGTACTCGGCGACACCAGCGCTACGGTATCATCAGGTCTTAGTCGTTTTGGTCTCTGCATGTGTTTGGTACGCTCACAGTTTGCTCAAATCCATCGTTCATACACAAGAATATATATTGCTTCTATGTGAAGCTGCAAGGCAAAATGAAATATTATTAAATATAGAGAATATCCATAAAGCCTGTTATACTGGCCCGCGTTTTGACATTGTAACAAAGAGGAACGACGATGCCTATTCGAAAATTATGGGGGTTGGTACCGGTGGCAGCCATGCTGGTGGGTGGTTTGCTCATGTTCTTGATTATGCCCGCCCGCACTGCTCATGCTTGTCTGCCCTGTGCCTGTGATTTTAACCCCACATTGAATTGTCATGGCACGTATGCTGCGTACACGCATGGTGAAACAGCCGAAGAATGTGAGATCGAGATTGGCAAGATTTCGGGCCGGGGCTATGAAGAGCTGGCGATTTCCTTGACGGCTGAAGAACTTGCCGCACTGCCTGAATTCCCCGAAGAAAATATGCTGATTGGCGAATATTACGAGATCGCGCTTTACAAACTCACCAGCGGTGAATATCAGATTAATGCTGGCCCCGACGTTGAAAGCAAAGTCAATGTCCTTAACTGGTATGGCTGCCCGGCGGAAAATGTCCGCGAAAGTAATTTCACTATCAGTCAATAATCTCAAACAAAAGTGTAGGAGCAACTCGCTGATGTGCTCCTACTACATTGACATAATTTCTTTTTTCCTACTGTACCACCGTCCGTGCCCAATCGAGTGTCTGTTGAATACCGTCTTCGAGCGCAACCTGGGGCGTCCAGTTCAGCAGCGACTGCGCCAATTGAATATCTGCCGCCGCGACCCGCATATCGCCGGGTTGAGCCTGGGTATGTTCAACCGGATAACTGGCACGTGAACGCCCCGCTGCCTTGAGAATCACATCACACAACTGATTGACGCTGCACGGCCTGCCGGTGCCGAGGTTGATGACCTGCCCGTAAGTTGCTGGCTGGTCAATGGCGGTGATCCAGGCTCGTACTACGTCATCAATGAACACAAAATCACGCGATTGTTCGCCATCGCCATGAATGACAATGGGTTCACCCCGTAAAACACGCCCCAAGAAGATCGCCAGCACTCCCTGATAGGCATTGGTCAGGCTCTGCCAGGGACCATAAACGTTGAACATGCGCAACGAGGTTACATTGAAGTCGAAATTGAGGTCATTGCGCTGGGCCGTAAGCTGGACATAGCGTTCGGCAGCGTATTTTGTCACGCCATAATAGGCGACCGGGTTTGCCGGGGCTGTTTCCGGGGTGGGTACAATTTCGGTGTTGCCATAGACCGTCATCGAACTGGCGAATAATAAACGCTTTACCCGGTGCTGAATGCACTGCTGCAGGATGTTAATCGTACCAGTGGTGTTGACGCTGAGATCGTTGGCCGGGTCTTGAAATGACAACCGAATCGAGGCTTGCCCGGCGATGTGTAATACGACATGCACGCCTTGCTCAAAAATTGGGGCAAGATCGGCGGGATTGCGTACATCCCCCCGTATAAATTCAGCACCCGCTGGTATGTTGGCTTTGTCACCCGTGTTCAGGTTGTCGAGGATTACAACGAGGTCGCCTCGTTGTAGCAGAGCGGCTGCCAGATGGCTGCCGATAAAGCCAGCGCCACCGGTTATCAGAATGCGTTTACTCATTCGCGATAATCGCGTCTGTTTCCCGATCATCCCAGGCAATGAACACATCATCATCGGCCCGTTGGGTATCATGGCGCACCAGCAACCATTCGAACCACACGACCAGCAGCGTATACAGATAACGACTGCCCTGTTCTTTGAGGATGAGTGATGAGGTGCCGATTTCGCGATTGTGCCAGGCGATGGGTGTCACCCGGTAGGAATAGCCGCGCACAATGGCCTTGAGTGGGATCTCAATCGTGAGGTTGAAGTGGGGCGAGACAAAGGGCATACATCCTTCAATGACGTTGCGCCGATAACCCTTGAAGGCATTGGTCACATCGTTGTAGGGCAAGTGGAACATGGTCTGGATGACGAAATTGGCAATGCGATTGATGACCAGCTTGAAGCGGGGATAGTCGGTGACATTGGAATTGCGCATAAAGCGCGACCCGAATGCACAATCCGCCTCGTCGCGCAGGATTTTATAATAGCGGGCGACATCTTCCGGGGAATCAGACGCATCTGCCATATAGATTACTGCTGCGTCCCCGGTAAAATGACTCAGCCCAAAAGCAACGGCGCGGCCAAACCCGTTACGCCCGGTGTTCGTCAGCACGCGGATACGAGCATCTTTGCGATGTTCTGCCAGGATCACTTCGTAGGTGTTGTCGCTGCTGCCATCGTTAACAACTAAAATTTCTAAGTCGTTGATGCCTACACTAGCGAGGTAATCGCGCAACCGAGTGATGGTACTCGCAATCAACCGCGCTTCATTCCGGGCCGGGATAATGATACTGAGTTTCAAGACTCTTCCCCTCATCTGGTGAATTCTCGGCCTGGTTCAAGCGCAATAATTTCAGCGGTCACGGGCACAATTGTCGATCATAACCACTGGAACCGTGTGTGTCAACTTCGGGCCTGGTGTGCGATAATCACGCGATCAATTGATTCTGCGCGATACGGATCGCATATAATGGCGCGATTACTCATCGCATCGGGAATTTTTCACCCGGAAGCCGGTGGGCCGGCAACCTATTTACATGAGCTTCTGCCCGCACTCCAACAGCGCGATTGGGAGGTGCGGGTCATTGCCTATGGCGACGCACCGCCAACTGGTTATCCTTACCTACTCACGCGCATCCCCCGGCGTATGTTGCCGATACGGCCAATTCATTATGCACAGGCGGCGCGTCCGCTGTTGCGCTGGGCGGATCTTGTCTATGTTCATACTCTGGGATTGCCGCTTATGGGCGGGACTGCGCCGCGTGTTCTCAAAATCGTGGGCGATCAAGCCTGGGAGCGGGCGATTCGACAAGGCTGGATTCTCGCCACAACGGACATTGATGATTTTCAAAACACAGGTTACTCGCCGATTGTCCGGGCACAACAAATGGTGCGGTCGCGCGAGGTGCGCGGTTTCCAACAGATCGTCGTGCCGAGTGATTATCTCAAGCGCATGGTCATGGGTTGGGGTGTTAAGTCGGAACGGGTCCAGGTCATCTACAATGCGTTGCCTCCTCCACCAATGATGAACGTGGAGACACAGGCTGACGCACGAGCGCTGCTGGGCCTGCCGTTGGATACTCAGCTACTGGTGACCGGCGGTCGTTTGCGCGCCTGGAAAGGCGTCGATCATATCATCGCCGCGCTAGCACAAATCCCAGACATTCATCTGATTGTGGCAGGCGACGGTCCTTTTCGCTCCTTGTTCGAACAACAAGCGATTGTGCGTAATCTGAATAATCGGGTCACTTTTCTGGGTCACATCACCCGTGAACAATTACATCTGTATATGGTGGCTGCTGATTATTTTGTGTTGTATTCCGGCTATGAGGGATTAGCGCATAGTGCGTTGGAGAGTCTGCGGGCTGGAACCCCCGTGATTGCCAGTGACAAAGGCGGCAACCCGGAGGTCGTTAGCCATCTGGTTAATGGATTGCTGGTTCCCTATGTGGATGTTGATGCGTTGACACTGGCTTTGAAGACCGCCTTCCAACCCGGTCAACGAGCGGCGCTGGCGGCCAATTCGCGGCAAGGTCTGCAACGCTTCGAGTTTGGGCGCATGGTCGACCAGACCGATGCACTGCTCAAATCTTTTTTGCGCTAATCTGTGGCTGGTACAAAAATCTCTTGTAGCGCCAACTTAAAACCAGGCAGCACATCACCACCTTCAATTACGCCATCATTGTTGATGATTTTGACTGGCTTACCGGGTGCGTGGATTTCGACGAATTGTGACACTGGATAGACGACCCATACAATCGTTTGCGCCGCCAGGTAGTTCGTAATTTTACGGCGCAAATCCCGCAGTTCAGTGGCGTTATCTTCGTTCGAAATTACTTCAACAGCTGATTCTGGTGGATTGGGATTGTACCCTGTGCGGGCCAGTTCAGATTGGCGTGATCGACTGATGTAGGCTACATCCGGCGCATAACGTTCACCAGCCACCCGATAGCCGCCGTCAGCGCCTGTTACATGACCAGCAATGTTGTTCTCTCGGATGAAAAGTTTGATGAAAAAGAGGATTGTACCAGCGATAGCGGATGCGAATGGATTACTGGGCACTTCAACAATCTCCCCGGCTATGAGTTCGAATATACGATCACCCAGGTCAGGCTGCTCAATAAATGTGTCGAATTCTTCTGTTGTCACTAACTGCTTTGCCAGGGCCATTACGTTTCGCCTCGCTATACTTGTTGGCATTATAACATAGGCATTACAGTGGTTCGTGTTCGTGCTGGAGGGCGAGTGCTTCGCTCAGTGATTGGATGCGGTCGCGATATTCAATGCGTTCCAACCAGTCTTGCGGCCAGGCGTCCACCCCATGATAGGCACCCGCAAAGGCACCAGCGATGCATGCAATCGAATCAGAATCGCCGCTGGTCGCCGCTGCCCGTTGGATTACCGCGATGGGATCATCAGGGTACAACATAAAGCACAGCAATGCAGTCCCGAAGGCTTCCTCAGCAATCCAGCCCTGGCCTGTCGCCTGGCAGGGATCAGCCTCCTGGTCAAATACGATCAGCGCTTGATCGAGCTTGCCAAGAATCGACGTACACTCATCCCACCCATGGGTAATATAATGGCGGGCCGTTGGCATCATGAACGCCCGTCGCCACAGATCACCCAGCCACTGGTCATGGTAGATGTCGCGCTGGTAATTCGCATACCGGCGCACCCGCTGTGGGAGATCGAACGGCCTGCCACCCTGTGCCAGATCATCAATTACAAATGCGGTGAGATCCGCTGCTGCCAGTCCAGTCGGATGTCCATGCGTCATAGCGGCCTGCAATTGGGCGATACCCGCCCGGGTTTTTTCATCGACATTGAGCAGGCCCACCGGCTGCACGCGCATGTTCGCGCCACAACCTTTCGAGCTGATGTTGGTGGCGTCCTGCCATTTTTCGCCAGCTTCCAACCGTTCGCAACTCGTGATGCAGGTCATGCCCGGCGCGCGATCATTCTCCGGGCTGTTGTTCCAGTCGATAAAGGCCTTCGTCAATTCCTCAGCTAGCGTATCCGCTGTGTAGGGTTGGGGGGCTGCCAGCAACGCAGTGCCGACCGCCAGCGCCATTTGGGTATCATCCGTAACGTGGGCCGGATTACCGATCGGTTCCTGGGGACCTTTGGGTGGGAACTTGCTGCGTATGCCGGGCATATCAAGAAATTCAGTTTCTGCGCCCAGTGCATCGCCGAGTGCCATACCAAATAAGCATCCTGCAATGTTCTGCAAGTCCATTATGGAGCCTTTCAATAATTCGATGATGCTATTTTACCAGACCACCCGTGAATTGATTTAGTTTTACACCATTGCTGCGCATCAAGAGCAGGAATGGCTTGTTGATGTTCCGGTGTGGCAGGGGGTATAATCTGGCAATATATCCATCAACGCTTATCATCAGGATTCACTATGACCGACGACATACTTCGCTCTTCGCCCAAACACAAACCGGTATCACTGTTTGTGACCTGTATCATCGATACTATCTATCCACAAACCGGTGTGTCGGTTGTTAAGATTCTGGAACACCTGGGCGTTGATGTGCGGTTTCCGCTGGCGCAAACTTGTTGCGGCCAACCCGGTTTCAACAGCGGGTTCTGGGATGATGCCCGCGAGGTTGCCAAACAGTTCTTACGGGCTTTCAAAGATGCGCAGGTCATTGTCACCCCATCTGGCAGTTGTGCCACGATGGTGCGCCACTATTATCCACAACTCTTTGAAAATGACCCTGAATGGCACCGCCGCGCAACCTGGGCCGCCAGTATCACCTGGGAATTTACCGAATATCTCGTTGATGGCCTGGGCGTTACCGATCTGGATGCGACCTTACCACCCACGACGGTCGCGTTTCATGATGCGTGTCATGGCTTACGTGGGCTGGGCTTAAAAGATCAAGCGCGACAGCTTGTTGGCGAAATCAATGGGGTTTCCGTTAACGAAATGGTTGGAGCCGATCAGTGCTGTGGTTTTGGCGGCTTGTTCGCGGTTAAGATGGACCAGGTTAGCAATGCGATGCTCAAGGAAAAGATTCAGCAGATTGATGCTGTTGATGCCGACGTGATTTTGACCGGGGATTGCAGTTGCATGACAAACATCAACGGCGGGCTAAGTCGTCAGGGGAAAACGATTCGCTCCATGCATATTGCGGACTTGCTGGCAGAGGGACTATCAACTGATTAGCTGACAGCAATCTGTCCATTATACTGGTTCACAAACTGCCGGGCTTCATCGATTGAATCGAAGAAATGGGTTTCATGGGTTTTGCGGATGGAAGCGAGCATCGCTGTTATCCGTGAATGCTGTGCGCCCCGCATATTTGCTGGATTAACGACGATGGCGGAAACTCGGACATTGGGCGTATCGGAAGCCTTTGCAAAAATCTTCCGGGCGTCATTGCAGATGGTGGTTGCTTGCGACGCATCTACCAACAGGCTGATGGGTGTGGGGCTTTGTTGGGCATATTGATTGAGTGCCTCTACCCATTCCTGAGCATCGTCTGCAGTCACATACCCAATCTCACTTGCAAATAAGATGTCATTTTGGAATTGTATATCAACAACTGGCATATCAATGAGACCTGTATAAATTTTGTAAATATTACACCCTATTTGTATATCACAGTTCCACTTTTGTGGATACCAACTTTAGACTAACGCAATGCAACCTAACATCTTTCTAACGGAACCTTAACGCTCTGGTGCGGTCGCAAAGTCACAAATATTAATTTTCTAGTGAGCTATGAAATAGAAAATGAGCATAACGGCGATTCAGACCTTTTACACGCTCATTGTGACCCAGATCATCTCATTGATCGGCAGTCGCATGACAGGCGTCGCGCTCGGCATTCAAATTTACAATGATACCGGCGAAACCGCCCCCCTGCTTATCGCCGCATTTTTTGGCGAACTGCCGGGGATGCTGGGCAATAGTGTGTCGGGTTGGGTCGCGGATCGGTTGGACCGACGGCAGGTCATCATAATGGGGGACACCGGGCAAGCAGTGGCGACCGGATTTCTGCTGCTCATGTTTGTGTCAGGTCATTTTCAGTTATGGCACCTTTACCTTATGATGCTTGTCCAGGGCACGTTCAGCACCATGCAGGGCACCGCCAGCCAAGCGGCAGTGACCATGCTTGTCCCCGAAAACCAGCGTGACCGGGCTAATGGCATTCGCGGCGTTGGTTTTCCGCTGGCTGGAATCGTCGCGCCGGTCCTTGCGGGGATTTTGTTTGGCGTGGTCGGTGTGGCGGGTGTCATGGTTGTAGACTTACTCACATTTTTGATCGCCATCGTTGTGATTTCGCGTATCACGATTCCGCGTCCACCGGTCTCGGCTGAAGGCAACGCGGCAGCAGGTGGGTGGTGGCGGGAGATCAGCAGCGGTTGGCGTTTTTTGTGGCAGCGGCGCGTCTTGCTGGGCATGATCGTATATGCTTCGTTCATTTACTTCCTCATCAACGGCCCGCTGGAACTGGTTACGCCCTATATTATCGCGCTCACTGGCAGCGAGGCCTTACTGGGGCTACTGTTAGGTGCGTTAAATCTTGGGGCGTTCAGCGGTGCAGCATTTATTGCGTTGGGAGGCGGCACCCGGCAGCGGGTACGATGGATTATGCTCGGTTTTTTGCTACATGGCATGTTGTTAATGGTCTATGGGATGGTACGTCAGCCCTGGCAATTGGGGTTGGCCGGGATCGCGTTGATGTTTCCATTACCGATGATTGGGGCGCTGATGGCGACCATATTGCAGAACAAAACGCCGCCCGACATGCAGGGACGGATATTTGGGATCAACGATCAACTGGGGATGCTGTTTACGCCAGTTTCCTTCTTGTTGACCGCGTGGGTGGTCGATAACTTGCTGGAACCGGCAGTGGGTCAACCGCAATGGGATGTTGTTGCACCACTGGTTGGCAACGTGCCGGGAGCTGGGATGGGGCTGGTCATGGTGGTGATTGGTGGGGTCATTATCATCACAACACTCGCGGTGTATCCGTTTGTTCGTCATCTAGAACGTGATTTGCCGGACTATGCTGTCAGTGAGCAGGTTTTCTAGAATTGGAAGGTATGCCCCTCTCTGGCGGATGCAAACCAGACCTTAGAGAGGGGTCATTGGGATTGAATTACACGCGTAGTTCCAATTGCAAGGGTTTGCGGCTGATCGCGGTGACGACCACGTTCTCACGATCTGCCCGTAAGGTCAGGGTCTCACCTTTGGCTAAAATCATATCCTCAGATGCCACTGAAACCCAAGCGCCACCGCTTAATACTCGAATCTGCTGGGTGCGACAGGGCAGCGTGTACGAATCGCATTCCGAGATCAATACCTGCTTGATGGTTGATTGCGACCCGGCGTTGCCAATGAACGCACGCTTAACGAACTGCCAGAAGTTTGCGGTTTGTACGGCCATGTGATTCCTCCTTGTGTTGGGCTGGCTGTTGCCAACGGATGAAAAACTGAACAAGACGATCTGACTTTCTCGATGGCAGCGACTTTACTAACCGTCGCTTCTCGGCTTCATGCTGATAATCCAGCATTCGTTCCTGGGCTGTTTCTAAAAGCTGAGTACCATACATCATGATGCATTCATGCCCCTTGTGATTGCTGTACACCCTTATAACCACTAACGTCCCCAGATGTGAAATTGTGTATTTAACAACCTTATGATAAGCTGAATATCGACCTAAATACATGCGTTTAGCGAAGTATTTAGGTGTTTGAACCTGCTATTCAAAGGTATAAATCATGCAATACTTTAATATCGAAAGTACGCATAAAACATTAGATGATGTCGACTGGCATATTCTCAGCGAACTGCAAAAGGACGCGCGTTTGACCTATGCCGAAATCGGGCGGCGGGTGGGGTTATCGTCGCCTGCCGTTGCGGAACGGGTGCATCGCTTGGAGGAAGCCGGAGTCATTACGGGCTACAGCGCCAATGTCGACGTAACCAAGCTGGGACTGCCGCTTGTCGCTATTTTGCGCGTGCGGTATCCGGGAGATCGCTATAAACAGATTCTCAAATTGGTACGGAATTGTCCGTCGGTACTGTCGTGCGATCATGTGACTGGCGACGATTGTGTCATCATTCGGCTGGCAACCGCCTCAACCGCTGACCTGGAGCAGTTAATCGGCCAATTCGGGGCCTACGGACAGACGACGACCTCGATTGTGTTGTCATCACCGGTGACCGAGCGGGTCATTGATTTGCGGGAATAGCTAACGGATTCATTCTGCATCTAGGGCAATATTTTGCAGGCTAGCGGAACAGCCAGCGCTTGATGCCCATCCCCCACAACAGGGGCCGCGACAACACCCACAATGTTGCTGCTGCCATGGCCCCGTGATAGCGTCGGGTATAGCGCAGGAGGTCGCGATAATAGACAAGGGTCGCCAGCCAGGACTGCGTGACGGATTTTTCATGATGCGTGATGAAGGTGGTGCTAAGGAAACGAAAGCGTTCCTCACGGTAACGCTGGGCCAAATCATCTTCGGGAAAATAGAGCAGACAATCGGCAGTCAAGGTGAGGTCATCCCGCCGCATCAGCAGACACGACCCCGGCAGCACCTCAATATCACGATCGGATGTACGATCCCAATCCGCATACCAATGCTGCGCATTCAATCGGTTGCGCCAACCCCATAAAAACCAGCCAAGCAGTGTATGATTCAACAGCAGATAGGGGTAAGTCGGAATGTGCGACCCGGTCCGCTGAATCGTACCATCCGGGTAACGCAATTGCAGGGTTACGCCCCTATAGGTCGGATTGTCCTCCATGAATGTGACCATGACTTGCAGCGCATCAGGCTGGGGTGCAGTATCCGGGTTGAGCAGCAAGACATATTCACCTTGCGCTGCCGCGATCCCAACGTTATTGCCGCCGCAGAACCACTGATTCTGACTTTGCGGGAGCCGACGTACATCGGGAAAGCGGGTATTCACTGCGCTTGCACTGCCATCGTTATCGACGACAATAATCTCCGGTTGCAGGGTGCTGTTTTTCAGCGCGGTCAGGCACACCTGGAGATGATCCCAGGTGTTGTAGTTGACGATGACAACCGACAGTTTAACGCTCAAACAGCATGCCCATCAATAACAGGTCTTTAAACTCCCCATCCTTCCGATATGATGCCCGGCGGTTACCCTCATGCTGGAAGCCCATTTTCTCGTAGAGATGAATCGCGGCGGGGTTATCCGGGAAAACCCATAATTCCAGACGATGCACAGCCGGATTTGCCCGACACCAGTCAATCATGAATTGCAGCATGGCCCGGCCCACGCCCTGCCCGCGCCATTCGCGGCGTACCGTAATGCCGAGGCTCAGGGTCTGCGCATAGCCCCGTTGCCCGCCAAAACAATTCGCTGAGCCAATCAGTTCGCCCCCGGCTTCGGCCACGATCATTAATCGGTTATCAGCCTCAGCCGCTTCACGAATCATCGTAACCTCTTCTTCCACCGTGAAGGCGAATTCAGCCGCTGAAGACATCGAGATGCCGTTATTGGGTTCGTCGGCGACGCGCTTCACATGGGCAATGATGGCGGCGGCGTCTGCGGGACGGGCTTCGCGGATGGTGAAATCAGGCATAGGCGCACACTTCCAGCAGGGTGTGGTGAGATGCAATTAGGTATGGCTCACACTTAGGTTGCATTATACGGGAAAGTCGAATTTGCGGCTTGTATATGCCTGTTGCATCGGTTTGAGCTAATCAAAAGTCACTTATTCTAGCCTGATGTTTGACAGTAGATCACGCTGGTGATTAGAATGGTCGAATTATAAAGGGCCATAAAAATATAAGAGGGTTTAAATTCGGTCATGGCAGACATTGTTATTGAGCAGTGGTGGCGCGATCATCCGCGCTGGGTGGAATTGATCGCATGTGCTGCGGGCGAAAAGCAGCAGCGGGAAGTGGAGTGCGTGTTTGACTTTCATCGGGGCACGCGAGTGTTTGTTGCACTAGATGGTGACACCATCGTGGGCTTTCTGCGCTTTGCCTTGCAATACATCGGCCCCGGTGATGACTGCCCAGTTTTGACATTAGATGCTGAACCGCTCACTGAGGCGAAAATTCTGGCCTTCGCCGTTCTTGAAACCTACCGCCGCCGGGGGATTGGCACTCGATTACAACAAGCTGCCATCCAGCACGCCCGTGACCTGGGCTGTTATCAGGTTCGTTCCTGGAGTACGGTTGATAAAGTCGCGAATTATCAGGTGAAGCTCAAGCTGGGATTTTGTGCCCAACCGCAGCACCGGGATAGTGGGGAGCAGGGATATTATTTTGTGCTGCCGTGTTGACGAGTTAGCTGGTACAGCATCTGCTTTCAGTGGCGGCTGTACCAGCACCGATGGCTAACGATAAACTGGGGTTACTCGCTGTCAGACATGGGAGGTGTAACCGCGATCATTTCCGCCAACCCTTGCAAACGTTCGCTGATTGCCTCAAGTTTGCCATCCTGCTCGGTGACACCGTGGCGTGCCCCGGCATAAACGGGATCATTGTAGGTAATAAACACGGCCCCATCCTCATCTTCCCAGATCAAGAACTTCTGCGGCAGGTCAATCGCCATTGAGCGCGATTCCTGCATCAGGCTGGTGCCCACCATCGGATTTCCGAATAGAATCAACGTCGTTGGCAGCAATTCCAGATCAACGCGGGCTGCATTGGCCTGATGATCTAGCACCAGCGGAATCCCGAATCCTTCAGCCTCAAGAATTTCCTGAGCGCTGGCAACGGTTTCGTCAAAGGTCAATTCACTGGACACCGTCAATAAGCCGGGGTCCATTTCACCTTCATCCATATCATCCTGGGCGACCAACACGCCAGAAATCAGTACACTGAGCAAAAATAGAAAAACGAGACCTAGCGACATCTTTTTAATGTTCATAAACATCCTCCTCTGTACTATGATGGCATCCTGAAGTCGGCGATACGGCAGTGTAAAATAGAACAAGGTACTCAGGAGCCATTAATGACACAACAACCATTGTTGAAGCTGGGCGGAACCGGCGCGGTGATGCATATCGCGCTGGCGAACGGCTTTCCACCCCAGACGTATCGCCCGTTATTCGAACCGTTTATGGCCGAATATCAAGTGGTTAGTCTACCACCGCGTGCGCTCTGGCCGCAAATCGGCCCGCCACCGAAGGATATTGGTACCTGGCGCGAAGTCGCTCACGATTTATTATCAGGCTTACGCCAATATGAACTCAAAGACGCGATTGCCATCGGGCATTCGTTTGGTGCGGTGGCCTCGCTGCTGGCTGTGCTGGAAGATACGACCCGCTTTCGCGCCTTGATTCTGCTGGACCCCACCATCCTGCCGCGCAACATCATGCAAGCTATCCAGGAGGTACGCGCACAGGGCGGCGTACCGCCATTTCCACTGGTCGAAATGGCGCTAAACCGACGACATCGCTTTGCGGATGTAGACGAAGCCTACACTTACTGGCGTGGCAAACCGCTGTTCAAAGATTGGTCCGACGACGGTGTCCGCCTTTACACGGAAAGCCTGACGCACCCGGCAGCAGATGGGAATGGTCTGGAATTGACCTGGCCGCGTGAATGGGAAGCCTATTATTATCAATCTCTTTATCCTGATACCTGGGACGATTTGCTCCGGCTCAATGGCTTACTGCCGACACTCATTATTCGCGGCGGCACCAGCGACACTTATCTGGAAGCAACCAGCCAACAGGTGCAAGAATTGTTGCCGAATGCGACTCACCAGACTCTGCCGGGCTATGGACATCTGTTCCCCCTCGCTGCGCCCGAAGCGACGAGTAGGATCATCGCTGAGTGGTTGCATACGCTATAGATATTGCCGCAACGTCGGTGATTCGCGCATTTTGGCGATCAGATGTGGGGGTGATTCTGGGCCATTGTAGAGGGCTTGGACCAGATCAGCCAGTGAGATCAGGTCGCGCGTTCCGGCCCAACATTCATGGGATAATGGTAGCAGGACGCTTTCAATGTATTGTGGGGCCAGCGGATACACTTCGCGCAATAACCAATCATACTCCGCTTGTAAATCCGGCGCAGCAATCGACGCAGTGAACTGGGCCTGCGCTGCTTTGAAACCGGCGTCCCAGTCAATTTGCGGTTGATAAGGCCGCCGCGTGTTGACATCATAGTGCTGGATGGCGGGTGGCGTATTCGGTTGTAGCTGTAAGCGGGCAACCGTTTGTACCGTCTGGCGTGTCAACAGATTTGCGGAAGCAATCGCGCCGGGGTTGATAATCAGAACGCCTTCGTGCTCAATCGCCAGCGGAATATGCATATGCCCGATTATCATGAGATTTGCGCCGTGCTGGTGAGCAGAATTTGTCAGTTGGGTCAGTTTGGGTTGCCAATCATCATTCTGGCGTTGGGCGCGTTCGGCGGCTGGGTCTTGAAAATGCCCGTGGGTGATTGTCAAGCGCTGCCCGGCGATTACAAGCGTATGTAGAAATGGTATAGCCGCAATCGCCTCGGCGGTTTCGTCATTGCCATGCACGGCGACCACTGGTGCTATGGTGCTCAACTGGTCCAGTACCCACAATTCCCCCACATCTCCGGCGTGTAAAATCAGATCAACACCCGCGAAGATGTCAAAAACTCCCGGTGGCAGGCTGGGCCAACGTTTGGGCATATGGGTATCTGAGATCAAACCAACAGTTGTCATAGGTAATCTCCTTCCGCGTATAGTACACACTCACTTGCCGGAGTCCCCAATCTGCCGACCATCACCAAAAAAACAATCCTGATTCAAACACAAATAATCAAACTGATAATTAAATCACCCACACCCCCAATGATTCGCGGGTTTTTCGGGGGAAATAATTATATAATGAGGGTAACGGGATTAGGGTCTAAGGAGAATTTTGATGTTCCCGATTGATCCCACATTGCTCTATCTGGCGCTGGTCTTCAGCCTGTGGCTGGGCGTCACCGCAACCTACATACCGGGCACCGGTTTGCTGGAAGCAGTGGCAATCGCGACGCTGGTGGGGGTCGCACTGCTGTTGAACCAGATGCCGACCAATTGGGGCGCGGTTATATTGCTGGTGGTGGGGGTGTTGAGCTTTATTGTCATGCCCTTCGTCAAGCGCCAGTTTGTCCCCCTTGCGGTAGGCGGGCTGGTGTTACAGGCTATTGGCGGCTGGTTCATGCTTCCCGGCGCACCGGTTTCACCCGCTGTGATCGCCCTGACGATTGTAGTTGCGTTGGCCTATCACCGCTATGCGCTTATACCGATTCTGGAACGCACACGGCAACAACCGCTGCTGGATGCTGAATCGCAACTGGTAGGCTCACGGGGCCGGGTGGTGAAGGCGTTGGACCCCACCGGCACGGTCAATGTGCGTGGTGAATTATGGACGGCAACCAGTGATTATCCGCTCGAACCGGGCGATGATGTGATCGTGGTTGATCGCGAAGGCTTGAATATTTTGGTCGAAGGCGTCAAGCGTAAACGCGCCCGCCTGAATGGACATGAGGAGTAAACATGATGGGAGAAGTTACACCGCTGATCGTCATTGGGATTGTTCTTTTCATTTTTTACATTGTGGTACGCACATTTCGGATTGTCGCGGAATATGAACGGCTCGTTATCCTCGCGCTGGGGCGATATGCCGGGACGCGTGGGCCAGGCCTGACGATCGTCATCCCGCTGCTGGAAAGTGCAATCAAGGTTGATATGCGCGAGAAATTCCTGGACATCCCCGCTCAAACCGCCATTACGCAGGACAACGCCCCCATCGCGATTGACTTTCTGGTGTACTATCGGGTCGTTGATCCCAAGTTATCGGTCATCGCAGTGGACCATGTGGTCCGGGCATCAACCAACATTGCGACGACCACGTTACGGGCGGTTATCGGTGATATTTCGCTGGATGATGTGCTCTCGAAACGCGAACAGATTAATGATACGCTGCGAGTCAAGCTGGACGAAGTGACCGAGCGCTGGGGTCTGAAAATCACGAGCGTCGAGATTCGCGAGATCGAGCCGCCGCGTGAGGTTCAGGATGCGATGAATCGCCAGATGACCGCCGAACGGGAACGCCGGGCCCTGGTCACCCGCGCCAGCGGTGAACGGGAAGCTGCGATCGCCGTTGCCGAGGGTGAAAAACAGGCAGCGATTTTACGGTCGGAAGGGCTACGGCAGTCGGCTGTGTTAGAAGCCGAAGGTGAACGCCAGGCGCAACTATTGCGGGCACAGGGTTTCGCAGCGGCGTTAAAGGCGATTGAAGAAGAAGCCCATCTCGCCAGCGCCAATACCATGTATCTACAATACATGAACACCCTGAACGAGATCGGCACCAGTGAATCGACCAAATTTGTCCTGCCGGTGGAACTCATCAAGTTAACCCAGCAATTTGCGGGTAGCATGAACGGACAATCGGCAAAAACGATTGCCACCCCCGACCGCTAAAATAAGCAAGACCCGCATGTGAGCGGGTCTTTTTGGTTGCAGCAGCCAAATGAAGCAACATTTGGTTTGGGATTGATGGGGTGTTGGTTTCAAGTTAGCTGCGCAATTCCACATGCAATATTATAACATAACTTCGGGTCAAATTTCGAGTCGTACTCGATTTAGTCCAGAGTAGCGCTGTGGCGTTGAGCGGTGAACCCGCTTACTGAAGGTTGCATTTGTCGGTGGATTTAGATTTGTCTGATGCCTTTCGGTAGAATTAGCCTGATTGATCACCGGTCTTTGGGAGGCGAAATTTGGCAGAAGACATGAATTTGCTGATTGCGATCGCTGGCATCGCGGGGACGTTTGTGGGTTTCGGGGCGCTCATCAGTGTTACGCGCTCAACCCAAATTGAGTCTGCCCAACTGGGGCTGATTCGGGCAGTCGTCACCATTGGGTTGGTCGTGATCGTTGCTGCGCTCATTCCAGTTGGCCTGAGCCGTTACGGGATCACCGGACACAATCTCTGGGCTATTTGTAGCCTTATCTTTCTTATTCTCATCTGGATTGTGATCGTTTTTTCCGCGCGGCAGCCTGAGAACCGAGCGCTCATGGTGGCGCGGACGCGATCTAATCCGGTGGTGGCCGCCTTTTTCTGGCTTTTGCTCGAAGTTCCCATGCAGGTTCCTCTGGTATTAGCTGTGCTTGGTCGATATCCAGATTTAGGCCCCGCTTTTTATCTGACGGCTCTTGTGCTTAATTTGTTTCAGGCGGCTTTTGTTTTGGCACAGTTGGTCTATTCGCAGGGGAATTTTTCAGATGTTTGAACTGTTACTGCTGGTTGGTGGCGAATCGTGAAGCGAACTACATCTACATCCTGAAGCAGAAATCAGAGCAACCTGAATGCGTGCTGCTGCGTATTCCAGGAAAGTGGCGCATGAACAATTATGGCAGGATCAAAGCCAAATGGGGGAATAATGATGAGAGCGGTGGTGTGGACAAAATACGGCCCACCTGATGTTCTGCAACTGCAGGAGGTGGAAAAACCGACGCCTAAAGATAATGAAATCCTGATAAAAATTTTTGCAACCACCGTCACCGCCGGGGATTGCGAAGTGCGCAGCCTCAAATTTCCGATTTATCTTAGCCTCCCAATGCGGATATGGCTGGGCTTGCTCAAACCACGTGGGACCGCTATTTTGGGGACTGAACTCGCTGGCGAAGTTGAAGCAGTCGGCAAAGATGTCACACGGTTTAAAGCAGGCGATCCGGTATTTGGGTCTACCGGGTTGGGGTTTGGTACAAATGCCGAGTACATTTGTCTGCCGGAAGCGCCGGGTGAAATGGAAGGCGGCGTCGAAATTAAGCCCGCTAACATGACGTTTGCTGAGGCCGCTACGGTTCCGTTTGGTGGACGCGATGCTTTACATTTTCTGCGAAAAGGTAATATTCAGCGTGGGCAGAAAATTCTGATCAATGGTGCCGGGGGCAGCATCGGTACGTTTGCTGTCCAGCTTGCTAAGCATTTTGGGGCCGAAGTAACGGCGGTGGATAGCGGGGCGAAGCTGGAAATGCTGCTTTCAATTGGAGCCGACCATGTCATTGATTACACTCAGGAAGATTATACGCAAAATGGTGAAGTTTACGACATTATTTTCGATGTTGTCGGCAGGATTTCGTTTTCCCACAGCGCAAAATCAATCACGCCAAATGGCATCTATCTCTTAGCAAACCCGCCGCCACAAATGCTCCCAGCGTTGTGGACCAAAATGACCAGTAGCCAGCAAGTCGTGATGCAAACCGCCAGTGGAACGGCTGAGGATTTAATTTTCCTCAGAGAGTTGATTGAGGCGGGCAAGATCAAAACGATCATTGATCGAACTTATCCATTAGCGCAAATTGTCGAGGCTCACCGCTATGTCGAAACCGGGCAGAAGGCGGGAAATTTAGTCATTACTGTGGCACAAGATAATCAAACCTGACCGGCGCTCCGTTGACGGTAACGTACTGTGATTTGTACAATCGATTTATGTCTACACCAATTTTAGCCACCAAGCTGTATATCCCCCCGCCGCGGCCAAAAGTCGTCCATCGTCCCCATCTCATTGAGCGCCTGGATGACGGTCTGCACCGCAAACTCACGCTCATCGCCGCCCCGGCTGGCTTTGGAAAAACCACACTGGTTGGTGAATGGCTGGCGGCAACTGAGGGACCGGTCGCATGGTTGGCGCTGGACGAGCGAGATAACGATCTTAACCACTTTCTAGCTTACTTCATCGCCGCTATGCAGACGATAGCGGTAAATTTTGGCGATTCGGTATTAGCGATGCTGGAGGCGCCGCCGCCAGTACCAACCGAACCCCTCCTGACAACTTTGATCAATGAAATCGCGACTCTGCCAGCGGATTTTGTCCTGGTTCTTGACGATTATCATGTTATTAATGCCCAATCCGTTGACGATACCCTGACTTTTCTAGTCGATCATCTGCCACCCCAGATGCATCTGGTCATCACAACGCGCGAGGAGCCACAATTACCGCTGGCTCGTTTACGCGTCAAGGGCCAGTTGACCGAACTGCGGGCGGCTGACTTACGGTTTGCGACTGCCGAGGCTGCCGAATTTCTTAATAAAGTGATGGGTCTGAACCTGACAGCAGATGCCATTGCCGCGCTGGAAAACCGCACCGAAGGCTGGATCGCTGGGCTGCAACTGGCCGCACTCTCGATGCAGGGCCACAATGATGTCACGCGCTTCGTCCAATCTTTCACCGGCAGTCATCGGTTTGTTATGGATTATCTGGTCGAAGAAATCCTGCAGCAACAGCCCGCTAATGTTCAGGATTTCTTGTTGCGCACTTCGATTCTTGACCGTTTGTGCGGTCCCCTCTGCGATGCAGTTTTGCGCGACTCCACGGCATCGGGGCAAGCAACCCTGGAATACCTGGAACGGGCCAATTTGCTGTTGGTTCCGCTCGATGACAAGCGGCAATGGTATCGCTATCATCACCTTTTCGCCGACGCCCTGCAAGCCCGATGGCGGCAAGAACAACCCAACCAGGTCGCTGGTCTGCATCGGTCGGCGTGTGATTGGTACGAGCACAATAATTTGCGGGCCGATGCGATTCGCCACGCGCTGGCGGCTGAGGATTTCGAACAAGCCGCGAATCTGATCGAATTGGAATGGTCAGTCATTCGCCGGAGTTGTTTCCGAAGTCCAACGTGGCTCGGCTGGGTACAGGCACTGCCAGATGAGCTGGTCCGACCTCGGCCTGTGCTTTGTGTTGGCTATGCGCTGGAGTTAGTCAATATTGGCGAACTGGAAGCAGCCGAGGTTCAAATGCAGGCTGCCGAGCGGTGGTTAGAACCGGCATCTAACGGCGGTGCGCATTCCGCGGTGGAGTCGGCCAATATGGTCGTCATGAACGAAGCAGAATTTCCGTCGTTACGCGCTTTGTTGGCCTGTTCCCGCGCCTATTTTGCCCAGGCACTCGGCGATATACCGGGTACTGTCAGACATGCACAGCGGGCGCTGGCGCTTATCACTGAGGCGGATGAATACCCGCGTGGCATGGCAAGTCTGGCACTGGGGTTTGCGGCCTGGACGAACGGTGACTTGACGGCAGCCCACCAATTTATTGCCGATGGCATGACCAGCCTGCAAAAGGCGGGTAACACGCTGTTCGCAATCGGTGGTAAATATTTTCTGGCGCAAATTCGGGTAGCACAGGGTCGTCTGCGCGAGGCGAGCAACACTTATGAGCATAGTTTACAGTTGGCAACCGCACAGGGCGATATTGTATTGCAGGGCACGGCGGACCTGCATGTAGGTTTGAGCGAGTTGCGGCGGGAGTGGGGCGATTTGAAGGCGGCTAAACTGCATCTGCGGAAAAGCCAGGAACTGGGCGAGCTAGTCGCCTTACCGGATTGGCCGTATCGCGTTTGTCTTACTCAGGCGCGAATAAAGCAGACTGAGGGCGATTTAGACGCTTCGCTAGAGCTGCTTGACGAAGCAGAGCAACTCTATTTCAGCCTGCCCTCGCCTGATGTTCGTCCCGTAGCGGCGTTAAGAGCGCGAATATGGCTTCAGCAGGGTAAGCTTGACAAAGCCTTTGCCTGGGTGCGCGATCATGGTTTATCCGTCGCTGATGATCTCAGCTACCAGCATGAGTTCGAACACATCACCCTGGCAAGGTTGCTCATTGCCCAGTATCGACAGAACCGGGTGGATGACGCCATACATGAGGCAGTTGAACTCCTGACTCGTCTGCGATCAGCGGCAGAAGCAGGGGACAGACAGGGTAGCGTGATCGAAATCTTGATTTTGCAGGCGCTCGCTCAGCAAGCACACGGGACCGTGCGGACAGCGTTGGAGTCGTTGGAACGTGCTTTGACCCTGGCTGAGCCAGAAGGCTATGTCCGCCTCTTTGTTGATGAAGGTGATGACATGGCTCAACTCCTGGCTGAAGCAAAGTCCCAGCGCATCATGTCAGATTACACTAATAAATTGCTGGCCGTGTTTGAAGCTGAAGAACAGAAACCAGCTGACGACCCACATCAACACTCGAACCAGCCGCTGGTTGAACCGTTGAGTGAACGTGAATTAGAAGTACTCCAGCTTGTAGCGCAGGGACTCTCGAATCGTGAGATAAGCGAACGGCTTTTCCTGGCTCTGGATACCGTCAAAGGCCATAATCGCCGCATCTATGGCAAGTTGGGCGTGCAAAGACGCACCGAAGCCGTTGCCAAAGCCCGGTCACTCAACATTATTTCCCCACAGTAATTCCAAACAACACCCCTAACAACACCAAAGTGTCTATACGGCAACACCCTG
This sequence comes from Phototrophicaceae bacterium, assembly GCA_965223835.1. GTDB lineage: Bacteria > Chloroflexota > Anaerolineae > Aggregatilineales > Phototrophicaceae > CAVYXZ01. Next base: position 4,061,292 of record CBDCXQ010000001.1, on the reverse strand, counting down.
TTGCTGACATACTGTTCGTACATTCAAACAGTTGATCTAGTGATATGGCTGGCTGAAAAAGGTTCGATTCTGGATGGTAACGTCCGCTGACATTCGGTCAAAATCCAGATTGAGATGTGTTCGCCATCACATCCTGGGTTGTTTCAGGCTTCTCAGCAATGCCAGTCAAGAAAAGGAAGACCACAATGAAAGAAATTGCTATCGGGTTATCCGTTACCCTCAATGTCATCACATTTGCGCTTGTCATCTGGATCTGGTCAGGTAATGCGCTCAAATACTTGATGCGTTTTTTTATCCGCCCCATGTATGAACGGTGGGTCAGCCAATTTGAACGCTTCGACGTTCAACCCGGCGACACAGTATTTCTCGGCGATTCTATCACCGAGGGTGGGTCATGGCATGAACTCTTCCCGCACAGCAATGTCCGTAATCGGGGTATTGGGGGCGATGTCACCGCCGGTGTTCTCACAAGATTGGACCGAATAATCACTGGTCAACCGGCACAGCTCTTCTTGCTGATTGGAACGAACGACCTGTCTGCTCGTGTTTCGCAAACGGAAATCGTGGCTAACATCGTCGAGATTGTTGACAGAATACGTACCGAGTCGCCGCCGACTGAGGTTTTTGTCCAAAGCATATTGCCCAGAGGCGCGAACTTTCGGGGTCGGATTGAGACGCTCAATACAGCCTTAGAAACCGCAATCGCTGGCAAAGCGGCCTGGGTGAATCTGTATCCCCTGTTTCTGGATGAAGCCAAAACAGCGATAGACGATTCGTTGAGCAACGATAACCTGCATCTGATGGGAAAGGGTTATCTCATATGGCGCGATGCCATAGAGCACCTGGTCAACAAGCGCGATGGGTTGGACTGGTTTCATGCTGCTGATGCAGTCGTGCTAAGCAATGAGGCAAAGTCATTATCGCAATGACGGAATCCCATGCCGGTCACAAGCTGCTGGGCGACTATACCGATGAAATGTACCTATTCCACTCACATATAAGGAGCAGAAAAATGGATGTGAAACAAATAATCAATACGCTGGAAATGAAAGCCTGGCTTTCAAACCTCTGGATATTCGCCCTGCTTAATGTGATTTTTCGCGATATTCATGAGCTATTTAGGCCCGGACTGCTTGAGGAAATGATGACGGGCACCGTCAACGGGGTTCAGATGACGCAGGAGATATTGTTGGTAGCCGGGATCTTCTTCGAAATTCCGATAGTAATGGTGCTGCTGTCCCGAATTTTGCCGCGCCGCATCAATCGTTGGGCCAATGTCGTTGCTGGCGCAGTTACGCTGGTGTTTCTGATCTCGAATGGCCCAAATGATCTGGACGATGTGTGGTTTCTAGGGATAACGGCAGTGGCGCTGTTAATAATTATTGGGTCGGCATTGCGCTGGACCAACCGAAGTTATGAGATGCGTCCCTCGGTTTTACAAAACCGCGCTGAAGCTGAATATCGTTAGTCGCAATCTGTGAAACTGAGCGTTCATTTAAGCAATTAGCATCTGAACTGGAAACCCGCATCGCGCACAGTAATTTTGAGATCGTTGAGTCGACATTGTGGGACGAAGCGAATGCGGTGCAATGGATTGTGGCCCGGAAAATGTAGCATTCGCCAGATCATCAAGCAGCATTTTAGTGAATCAAGTGTGTCGAAACACGGCACCATTAGCGAACAGCAGGAGAAAAGCATGAAGAAGTACATACTGATCATTGTCATTGTATTGGGTGGGCTGAGGTTGCTCAAGCGCTCTGGCATCCTGGAGAAAAGCACCTCGTAATTGCAATCACAGCAGCACAGAAAACTCAATTCAAACCAATTTAGAGGGAGCACATGAACGCAATTGATGTAACCAATTTACGCAAATCCTATGGCACAGTTGAGGTGCTGAAAGGAATCAATTTACAGGTAAAACAGGGAAGTTTGTTGGCGCTTCTGGGTCCTAACGGAGCGGGTAAGACCACAACCGTGCGGATTCTGGCGACCTTGCTGCGCTTTAACGCCGGTACCGCCCGTATATTTGGGCATGATGTGATCAAAGAAGCCGATGCGGTTCGCCGTCGCGTGAGCCTGACCGGACAATTTGCATCGTTAGATGAAGAGCTAACTGGCCTGGAAAATCTGATTCTCATAGCACGGTTGCTGGGCTACTCCTGGGCGGAATCAAGAAATCGCGCCAGGAGCTTGATTCAGGCTTTTGGTCTGGCAGATGCTGGTAGGCGGCAGGTCAAGCAATATTCCGGTGGGATGCGGCGGCGGTTGGACATCGCGGCGAGTATCGTTGTTGCTCCCGATCTGCTCTTTCTCGATGAACCGACAACAGGCCTTGATCCCCGGAGCCGTCGGTATATCTGGGATGTGATCCGCACACTGCGGGCGGCTGGCACAACGGTGTTGCTCACGACGCAATATCTGGAAGAAGCGGACGAACTGGCGGACCGGATCGTTATCATCGACAACGGCAGCATTATCGCCGATGGCACCCCAGGCCAGCTTAAAGCTTCGGTTGGTTCAGGTGTCTTGAGAATACGCTTGAAAGATGGGGAACAACGCGCTATGGCTGAGAACATCGTTTTGCAGACACTGGGTATCGCCGCCCAGCTTGAATCGGACCCGAACGCTCTCTCAGTCCTAGTTTCTGATCCTGAACTGTTGGCGAATGCATTTGCGGCGCTATCTCAGGCGGGAATTACGGTTACTGAGTTTGCGCTAGAACAACCCAGCCTGGATGAAGTCTTCCTCGCTCTGACGGGACAATCGACTATGGAAGCAACAATGACTAACAAGGAGATTGCCTGATAGCTATGATCGAGACTGCTTTACCCGGAATTGTCGATGAGTCGATGCTGGCGTCAGCGATCGCGACTCATCGCCGTCCTACCCGTTCGAATCCAGTGTCAGCATCGGTAACGCTTGCGTGGCGGGCATTGTTGAAGATCAAGCACGTGCCCTGGCAACTGATCGATGTCACCATGTTTCCGGTTTTGATGACCTTGATGATGACTTACATCTTTGGTGGGGCGCTGGCTGGTTCTGTCGAGGAATATGTGCAGCAATTGATACCCGGTATTCTGGTTCTGACGGTTGCCATGATTAGTATGTATACGGCGATTGGCCTCAATACGGACATCGCCAAGGGGATATTTGACCGCTTCCGGTCCCTCCCGTTTTGGCGACCGGCGGCGCTGGTCGGGGCGCTATTGGGCGATATGTTCCGCTATACAATGGCGGCAGTCGTTGTGATCGTCCTCGGCCTGATGCTGGGTTTTCGTCCTGAAGCAGGTCTGGGCGGGGTTCTGTTGTCGCTGGGGTTACTCCTGATGTTTGCCTTCAGCCTGTCCTGGATTTGGACGACCCTGGGTTTGCTGCTGGACAGCCCGGAGTCCGTCTCAATGGTCAGCTCATTGACCACATTCCCGCTGACCTTTATCAGCAACGTGTTTGTTGACCCGGCGACCATGCCCGAATTCTTGCAGCAATTGGTGGCTATTAATCCAGTGAGTTTGACAGGCACGGCGGTACGGGGCTTGATGCAGGGTAACGCGACCCCCGCTCAGATTGCCTACGTGTTGCTGTCGTGTGCAGTTCTTATCGTGATCTTTGCACCATTGTCCATGTACCTCTACAACCACAAAAATACCATCTAGCCGCCTCCGTATTCAGCCGAATATGGTATGAGTGTCAGCCGTTCATCAAACACTGGCACTTTTTTGATTTACCTTGAACTTTAAGCGGGTTAACCACATTTCATAACAATTATTTGACATAGAACAAGTGTACCCCTATAATCTAGAACAAGCATTCGATTGTTAGAATTGGGTCTGAACAATGAAAGAGTTCAACAAACTTTCCAAACGACAGCAGCATATTTTAAGATACATGGGTGACTATATTGAGGAATATGGCTACCCCCCAACCATCCGTGAGATCGGCACCGCGACAGATATTAACTCCACGTCGGTGGTGAATTACAATCTCAACAAACTGGTACAGGCCGGTTACCTGGAGCGCTCCAACCACATTTCGCGGGGCATTCGGGTGATTGCGGATGTACCGGGCCGGGAGCGCAAAAAGACGGTTAAATTTGCGCAAGCAGGAGTCCAGATTCCGCTGGTTGGGCAGATCGTGGCTGGCGAACCGGTACCCGCCTTTGAGGCCAATGGCGACACCATCGAAGTCACCGCCAGTATGCTCGGTAATGCGAGTGAGGATGAAGTCTTTGCGTTGACCGTCAAAGGCGATTCGATGATTGATGCTATGATCGCTGATGGGGACATCGTCCTGCTACGGCGCACGAATACGGCCCGCAATGGCGATATGGTTGCGGTCTGGCTGGAAGAACGCGAGGAAACGACGCTTAAACGCTTTTTCCAGGAAGAAAGCCAGATCCGGCTGCAGCCAGAAAACCCGAACATGGAGCCGATCTACGTCGATCCGCAATATTGCCAGGTACAGGGCAAAGTGGTGTCGGTGCTGCGACCCTACATTCAATGAAATCGGACAGGGGTGAGCCTTACTTGATAAGCTACCCCCCTGCCAGATTTGATGTCAGAAGCTCGGTTCGCGGTCAGCGTAAATATCATAGCCCGATGAAGACGACCAGAAATATGCTGGATCATATTCGGGTAATTCAGCGCGGAGGGCATCGAGAGTGGCCCAGGCGGTGCTGCGCGTTAGATTAAATGAGAACAGTGAGTTGGATTGCGCCCGTCGCTGGTCCAGATTATCAAGCTGACGGGCTAACCACTGGGCAGACCACTCACGGGCATCAGGATTATCACTTTGATACAATTCAATCACTGCCGGAACTGCATCGGCTGACAACAATCCCAGGAAACGCAGATCGAGTGCATGACCGTCATAGAAGCGGTCAATATTGCGTTGCGCAATATACAAATCTACATTCATCAGGTTAAGCGTGCCCAGGTAGCCAATCGTCACCAGCACGACTCCCAGTGCAAAAACATGTTTTTTCACACCAAACAGTGACAGCAAAAACACCCCGAACAAAATCCCCAGCCACAACATAAACACGTGGGTAAATACCCGCAGATGGGTAAAGCCAAAGGCCTCTTCATACAGAAACATGCGCTGTGAAGCGGAGATCAACATCACGCTGGTGAGCGCGACCAATATCGTTGCCAGACCGATGAATATACGATTCTGGCGACCTTCCTGCCGCACCGTGACCATATTGAGCCACAATACCAGTCCCAATGTCAGCACCGAAACGGCGACCAACTCAAAGAAACCGCGCCGAGCATACTGGGCATAACTGATACCGGTGTTGGCTATTGTGTCGACACCACCAAAGAAATAGGCAAACTGGACCAGCACAAACATACCAAACAATACATCCACCAACCCCAGGACAATCCCCGTCTCAATCAGGCCGATGCGTAGGGTGCCCCGTTTGCGTTTGACCGGTGTTCGTTCGACGGCTGCCATTGCCACCGGCTCGTCATCACCATAGGCGAAAAAGGCTTCCGCATCTGTGTCATCCGCTTCTTCGGTATCGGGTGTTGTAGCCTGACGGCGGCCTGGTAATTCGCGGCGGGCGATTCCATAGGCCAAAGTTCCAATCGAGAGCCAGCCCAACCCCAGGGTTATCATGGCTTGATCAATGAGACTGGCATCGGGATTAAAGGCCAGCATTTCCCAGGCATTTTCGACATACTCGGCAAAGACCGCATCAGCAGATCCCAGTAACAGGGTAAACACGAGGATGATCGGTGCCGCCAGCGCCAGGCCGCGTAACACGGCCACCAATGTGCGTCCCTGCCAGCTTTTTTCACGCAATGCGCCAAAGGACTGTCCCACTTCCGGCAGTGCCGCGAAAAATGACACAATACTGGCTTCAATGACGCCCAGTGCATGTTCTTCCAGCGTGCCTTCATCAAGGGGGCGTTCTTTTGGCAGATAATGCAACGCCAGTGCACCCAGCGTCAAGGTTGCGGCAATGTTGAGCGTCATCACCGAGACATCGACCCGCACCGCCACCATGACCGCGAAAAAGACCAGTGGTAGCAGCGGCCATAAGTTGCGCCAGTTGACCGGAGTCTGAGCCGGGCGGCTGGCAGCCAATAGCACCACGACCAGTATGATGATGAATAACGGAAACGATAGCCCAATGTGATTTTGATAGAAAAAGACATTACCCAGCAAACCCAATGCCAGGCCCAACAGGACGATCCAGATTGACAATGTTTTTCGCGGCATCAATTCATCTCCGCATAAATGCAGTAGTTTCACTCTACGACTACGCTAAGCGAGCGTCACCCCCATATACAGGGGGTATGCGCCTTATCCTTAAAAAATATACGTTTTTCGGTTGCCAGACTTGACGGATGCCCACCGCTAGCGAAAACAATTTCGAGTTCGTTATGGCAAATGAGCCTGAGTAGTGTTAAAACTTGGGCACGTTCGCACATTTGGCAGCCAGCGAATGATGAGAAGCCATGACGAATAAATCGCCTCACCCGACGCTCCAGAGTGCGCTTGACTTTGCAGAGGTTGATCTGCAAGCCAATCGGCTGGGACAGTTGACTGTCAGACAGCGCAACCGGGTGTTTGTTCGCGCGCGCGTGATCTACATATCCTTGTTGCTCATTACTGTTTTTATCGGTGTTATCTCGGCGATTGTGATTATTGCAGTGCTGGTGGGCGCTGAGGTGTCGGCTGGCGGGCTGATATTGGCGCTGGGCGGTGAGGTTGTTACGGTGGCGTCAGGCTATCTGGTGTGGTCACTGCATCGCCGTTATCAAAATTATCTCAAGCCAGGTCATGTGCAGTCGATCAGCGGTCCGGTAACGTGTTATGAATTGAAAGTACGGCTAGCCAACGAAGCAAGCCGCATAATGTTTTATGTACGGATAGATAATCTTGAGTTCGAAGTTCCGGCTGCAGCCTTAGTCGCCTTTACCAACCATGAGCACTATAGGTTGTATTACGTACCGCAGCCACGGACGTTGCTTTCTGCTGAAAAGTCTACTTTACCAGCGCTTGCTTGAACGCGATCTCAAATCCGGCTAAAGACCGATCTATCATGGCATCAGCGGCGGTTAGCGACAATCGGAAAAAGCCCGGTAATTCCACAACCTCGCCGGGCAGCGCCAAAATTTTGTTTTGGGCCAGTATCTCTGTAAATGTCCAATCATCAGCAAGCGGTGAACGCGGCAGAAGATAGAATGTGCCCTGAGGCAGATGAACATCGTAGCCAATCCCGCGCAGTGTCTCAACCAGTCGATTGCGCTTGGTTTGCAAGTGTTCAATATCGATTGACTGCTTTTCCAGGTCAGGCAGTGCATGTTGCAGCAACGCATTCGGGAACGCGAACGATTGGGCAAGCTGGGATACGAATATCCCCTCACGCAAGGCTATCCGGTCCACTTCAGGCATGGTGGGTGGTAACGCGATATAGCCGATTCGCTGGCCCGGTGCCAGCAAGGTCTTACCGTAGGTGTAGAGCAGGAAGCTATAGGGGTAATAGGTGGTCGGGCTATAGAATGGTTGATTGTCATAAATGATGCGACTATAGGCTTCATCCGACAATAGATAAAGGGTGCGACCGTTACGCTGGCCGGCTTCGCTCAGAATAGTCGCCAGCTTTTCCAGGGTGTTTGGTCCGTAGATTTTGCCGGTGGGATTATTCGGTGAGTTGATGATAATCGCCCGCGTTCGTGGAGTAATCGCCGCTGCAATCGCGTCCAGATCAAGATCAAATGTATCGGAGTTGATGGGCACCCGCACCGGGACGCCCTGTGCCTGGGTGATGAGCAGTTCGTAGAAGAACCAGGGTGGCGTGATAAAGATCACCTCATCGCCGGGGTCCACAACACTGTACAGGGCTAGCGAGATCGCCGCGAAGCCACCGTTGGTCATGCAGATGTCAGCCGGGTCGAAATCCATATCGCGCCACTCGCGCAAGGTTGCCGCTACTGTTTGCTGTGAGGCTGGTTCACTGGTCTTATAGGCAAACCAATCCTTGTTCTGTGGCTGAGCATTTTGCTGCAAAGCACTGACATATTCTGGCAGGGGCAACTCATGTGGATTACCAATCGCAAAGTCGCAGACATCCGGTTCAGAGACCAGGCGCGTATAGGATGATTCACGATAGAAGCGGGTGAACGGCTGTATCACCCGGTTGAGATCAGCGATACGGGTGGCGGTCGGTTGGTTGGTCATCATTCATTCCCCTTTGTGAACCGGTCACGGAACGCAGCAATCTCTGCGCCATGTTCACGTTTGTGACCATAATAAGTATAGACTAAAAAATCTTCGAGATCGTATTCTGCACCATACCAGGGTAATGCCCCGACTTCGCGGCGCTTAGCAACCGGTATGCGGTCAATCAAAGCCACTACCTCGGCGTGGGCAGTATTATATTCATTCAAAACGGCACTGATTGACTGGCTTTTGCGTTGTTCTACCTGATAATCGTTGAAGTCCAGTCCAGCCTGATTAGCCATACTTTTCATCAATGGTTGGGGTTGATCTCGCCCCAGCAACTGGTGCAACACCTCGACGAGTAAGCCTTCATAAGCTGCCAGATGAGCAACAATGTCCTTGACCGACCAGACTCCACACACACCGGGTATCTGCCAATCCGCCTCCGGCAGACCGTCAAATGTATTTAAGAAAAAACTGTGTCCATACTTGATAATATCGGTGGCGTTCATAAAATATTTCCTTATGTTCCATTACATAACGAATCTAACAATAGGCTAGATAGGCTGAATAGTCCAGTTTGAGTGTTGCTCCGGTAATTATTTCATTTGTGTAAGATTAGCGGGCAGACTATTGCGAGTGCGAGTCGGTTGTATTAAGCTAATCGCATAAAAAACGGGGCTATTTGGGACAATTTGTCATGCGGTTGGAAGACCTGAACTGGATGGATGTTGAGCGTTATTTGCAGCAAGATGATCGTATCATCCTGGTGACGGGCGCGACCGAACAACACGGCTACCTTAGTCTGATGACGGACATTCTGGTGTCTTCCCGGTTGGCGTTGGCCGTTGCGGAGCAGGAAAACGTTATTATCGCGCCGCCGCTCAATTTCGGGCATAGTGCTATGTTTGTAAATTTTCCAGGGACGATCAGCCTGAGCCGAGAAACTTTTAACAGTGCGCTCACCGAAATGATACAGGGGCTACTGGGCCAGGGTTTTGCCGGATTTTTTATCCTCAATGGTCACGAAGGTAATAGTTTGCCGCCACAGCTTGAGGACATTCGTCTGGACGGTCATGCACGAATCACCTGGCACGATTGGTGGAATAGTCCGGTCGCTCTAGCCTTTGCTGACGAGCACAATTTGCGGGCCGATCATGCTAATTGGAGCGAGAATTTCCCCTTCACACGGGTAGGAGCGGTGCCCGACGGCGAGAAGCCAATGGTCAATCTGGGTTATCTGGAAGCTGGCAAGACGATGCGCGAGGTATTGGATGATGGCAGTTTTGGCGGTCCTTATCAGATCAATGACGAATTAATGCAAAATTTCTTTCAGCAAGTTGTTGGCGAAATCGCCGGTTTGGTGCAGTCGCTACGGCGTTAATCATTTTGCTTGAAAGCAACCATGAGCATCATATGCCCCAGGCGCAGCTCATCCTGGTCGCGTAACACCCGGACTTCATGGGGGTGGAGCCGTTGGCCGTTCAGGAATGAGCCATTGGCGCTCCCCAGATCACATACTGTCAGCGTTTGGTATTGATTATCATAGCGAATGCTCAAATGTAAGCGTGAGATTCCCAACCGATTGCCATCGGAATCACCCAGGTCAAGATCGGGGTTCATGGGACTGTGGCGCGTGCTGCGACCCAAAATCCATTCGGCTTCGCGTTCCTGTGGGCGCAGTTCATAGGTCTTCTGGCTATTGTGTGCAGTGAGCAATAGCACAGCGTCACTCCCAAAATGGTCAGCCGCCGGTGTCAGGTCAGTTGCCGGGGCCAGCACCTGGGTCTGGTATTTACTGGTCCCGCTAACGAGCATCTGCCCGCAGGCATAACACATGACTTCGCCCTGCTGATTGCTTTTGCCACAGTGCGGACAGGCTATCCATTCGATGGCGACCTGAACCTCAGTGTCTTCAACCTCGCTTGACTGTGGGTCGATTGGTTGTATAGGGGATAGTGGCGCGGTTGTGGGATCTGGCTCTTCTCCGGTTTCCTGGGCACGAATGCGCCGGGCCAACTCGAGTTGCTGGTCATCGCTCAAGCTGTCAATCGAGGCCCGCAATACGTCGAGCGTTTCCCGGACATCTTTACCCTGTTTCCGTAGTTGGGTGTATTGGATCAGAATCTTTTGCGTCGCACCCACGCCTGACCACTTTCTGACTAATCTCCTCAAAACATTTAGGAATATATCACAATAATGTCGATATGGGCATGAAATCAAGTAGACGCTTGGTGGTAAAATCAAGATTTGCTATATTATGGGCACTGACTTACAGTGAAAGGGGTTTGGTATGCAGTATGATTTACTCAACATCACGCTTGAATATTGTGCGGCTTGAAAATATACCGCCAGAGCCGTCAGTTTGACGGACGAAATTCTCGGTGAACGGGAGATTGAAGCTTTTATCGGATCATGGAAACTCTTACCGAAAAAAGGTGGGCTGTTTGAGCTGACACTCAATGGCGAATTGATCTTCTCGAAAAAGCAATTAGGTCGCCATGCGGAAGCGGGTGAGATCCGGGCGCTCATTGTCGAGAAATTAGCCGAGCTACAGACAGGAGCATCCAGCTAAATTGAACCAATCTAGTTTGCAGATCAGGGAAGCAGTATTTTCGGTGCAGTCAGGCGGTGTGATCACCCTATGCTCGGCAATCCTGTTGTTGGTCATGTTCGCATTCGGACTGCCAGTGCTGGCACAGGATGAAGCTGAAGGACCAGCACCAGGGCCGACCCTCAGTGCCATTCAGGCGCGCGGTCAGTTGATTTGTGGCGTCAACGAAGAAGTCTTTGGCTTCGGTTTTTTGAACCCCAACACCGGTGAAATCTCGGGCCTGCAAGTTGATTTTTGCCGGGCATTGGCAGCAGCCACACTGGGAGAAGCCGCCGCGGTTGATCTGCAACTTTTAACACTCGATACCCCGTTATCTGAACTTATCGCCGGTGGGGTTGATGTTCTGTTTAGCCATAATGATTCGCCCGCGCTGCGCACCGCTGCTCAATCGGGTATCGATCAAAGTCCGGCAGTCATATTTTATGATGGTGCATCGGTCATGGTGCGGGCAGAACGGGCAGGTGCGGGTTGGGAAGATCTGCGCAGCGAGACGATTTGCCTGCTTACAGAGTCGACCAGTGAACTCGATTTCGTCAATGAAAGCCAGCGTCGTGAACTTGATTACGATCCGATGCATTTTACGACCATTGCCGACATGCGGGCCGCGTTTGCCGATGGACGCTGCAATGCAATGGTTCTGGAACGGTCACTGCTCGAAATTGTTCGGCAGAGCAGCCCGAACCCGGAAACACTCATTGTCTGGTCGGAACCATTCGCCCTGGCACCCCTGAGTCCCTTCTATCACTATGGTGACGAACAATGGGCGTTCATTGTCGATTGGACGCTTTGGGGCCTCATCGAAGCGGAAAAACAGGGCATTACCAGCCAGAATATCGATGAATTCCTGCGTTTGACCAACGAAACTGATGATGCCTATCAGGCCCGTGTTGGACAAACCACAGCCTGGTTGCTGGATGCCGGGCTGGGGCTTGGCGACATGTTGGGACTGGCTCCTGATTTTATGGTCACGATCATTCGTCAGGTAGGGAATTATGGCGAGATTTATGATCGTAACCTGGGGCCGCTGAGTAACCTGCCAATTGAACGCAGCCTAAATCGTTTGGTTCATGACGGTGGCATTCTTGACGCGGGTAAGTGGCGCTAATCGAGCAACCTGGCTATTTTGCAATTGCGTCGAATAAAATAACCGGCGTAAGTTGGTTCTTGGCGAATTGCTCTATGCCTCAAAGATTTTTAGCGCCTCATCAGCGCTTTTACCCTCGTGGATAACGGCTTTATAGGCCTTCACCGCACCGGTGATATTGTCGCTGCCCCATACATTGCGCCCGACCGTACCGCCCTGGACTCCGGCATCGACTGCGTGTCGCAGGACCGACAATGCCGCATGCATCGTTGCAGTTTTGGGACCACCCGCCGCCACAATGCGCACCGGACAATCAGTTACAATTTGGGCATGGGCCACCGGGTCGCCACAGTAGGGGACTTTAATGACATCCGCCCCGACTTCTAGAATACAGCGGACGGCCCAGGCGATGTCTTCTGGTGTATAGATGATATTATTTTCGCTGTCGCGCGGATACACATGGCAGATTACCGGCATGGCAACCTTCTCACTCTCGCGCACATAGGTTGCTACATTGCGCAGGTATTCCGCTTCGGTCGTGCCATGCACGTAGGCCACAATTGCCAGGGCATCGGCACCGAGGCGTACAGCATCGTCAATCGTCTGGAATTGCTCCCGTGAAGAGTCATCCGGGCGCACGCCGCTACTTTGCAAGATTAATCCGGCCTGTCCCGCATATTGTTCCCACAAGACCAGCGCGATACCTTTATGCATCGTCACTGCGTCCGGTTTTCCAGCCATAATCGCGGCCAGCGTCGGTGCGATCTGGCGTAAACCGGGAGGTAGGCCCAGACTATATCCGGGAAAATGATCAATCGCGATCGAAACGAGCTTGCCGGAGGGGTGCGAAAATAAGCGGTTGAGGCGAATCGTTTTACCCAGGCTCATGTTTTGGTTATCCTTGCTTGACATGTTTGCTGCGAATTTGGAGTCCAGTGTGCAATGATACTGCCAACTACCCATGTCGGTCAAACACAATTGCAGGTTCCCATGATTGGACTAGGGACGGCTCCGCTAGGTGAATTTTTTGCGAACGTTGCCGAAGCACAGGCATGTGCGACCATCCATTATGCGCTGGAAAATGGCGTTAACTTTCTGGATACCGCCCCCTGGTATGATGCGCATCTGGTTGAAACTCGGATCGGAAAAGCATTGATGGGTGTCCCGCGAGAATCGTATGTCCTGGCGACCAAAGTCGGGCGCCTGTTCACCGCTGATAAACAACCGGTGCTAGATTTCTCACGGGAGGGCGTCCAGCGGAGCATTGACGGGAGTTTGCAACGATTGGGCGTGGACCAGGTTGACATCCTGCACATACATGCGCCGGAAACACCGGAACAGTATCGCCAGGCGCTAGATGAGGCCTATCCGTTACTGGCAGATCTACGCGCTCAGGGTGTTGTTCAGGCGGTGGGGGTGGGCGAAAATTACTGGGAACCGCTGGTCGATTTTGCCCGTGATGCGCAGTTCGATTGTTTTCTACTGGCCGGACGGTACACATTGCTTGAACAAGGTGCACTGGACGCCCTAAATCAATTCCAGTCACAGGGAATCAGCATATTTGGCGCGGGCGTCTATAATACGGGTATCCTGGCACAGGGGACGAAAAATCCAGCGGTTTGGTATCAATATCAGCCGGCATCGGCGGCTATGCTGGATAAGACGCGAAGTATCGAGTCCATTTGTGAGCAACATCATGTGCCGTTACGGGCGGCAGCCGTTCAATTTGTCAAAGCGCATCCGGCAGTGACCGCGTTGGTGATTGGTGCCGAATCACCCCAACAGTTGGCCCAAAGCATTGAAGCGTTACAAACGCCTGTCCCGGCGGCGTTCTGGCATGATCTGCGGGTAGCAGGCTTGATTGCCCAGCATGCGCCCGTTCCAGCGGGGTGATTATCCACTGACAACATCTATAAGACGATTTATATAGGAGATTAACTTATGGCTGAAGAAATCAATGTCGAACTCATTCCACCGGAGAACTTCCAGCTTCCCATTACCGGACCAGCCTATCAACGCCCCAGCACAGAACTGTTGGATTTGATGGCGGATGTCAGCAGCGCCACGGCCAGCGCGATGTTGCATAAAATGGGCATCCGGCAAACCTTTATTCAAGGGCCGTTGCCGCGCAAGCCGGGGTCGAAAATTGTTGGTTCGGCGATAACCTTGCAGTTCATGCCGCAGCGTGAAGATGTTGCATCGGGCGCGAAGCAGGAGAGCATTGAAAAGCGCACGGCGCTCTGGGCGGTATTTGGCGATGTCCAGCAAAATGACGTCCTGTGTGTTCAGGCCTTTGGCGACATGCATACCGGCTGTCTGGGCGAAATGCTGGCAACGTTCTTTAAAACACAGGGCGGGGTTGGCATTGTGGTCGATGGTTGTGTACGGGATTGGCCGCGCATTCAGGAAATTGATATTCCGCTGTGGACCAAAGGCTTTACGCCCAACTATGCCTCCCAATCACACCTCTTCCCCTGGGCCTATCATGTGCCGGTCGCGGTAGGTGGGGTGTTGATTATGCCCGGTGACATCATCATTGCCGATGATGACGGGGTGGTTGCCGTCCCCCAGCAGATGGCCCGCATCGTCGCTGAAAAAACCCGTGAACACGAGGACTGGGAAGTGTTCAGCCGGATGAAACTGACGGAAGGCGGGTCCCTCTATAAATATTATCCGCTCAACGACGAAGGCCGCCGTGAGTATGAACAATGGCGCAGCCAGAATGGACAGTAATCAAGATGGATAGCAATGGTCAGTAGCGATGGATAGGGCTGGTGTGCTTAAATTGGCAGGGCTACAATCTATTTGATTGACTTGATCTGGTCACAACAAAGGACAAACAACGATGCACACCCGTACTGGAAACTTCCCAATTGGCTGGCGGCGCCGCAATTTCGCCTGGGAGCAAGACCTGGATGGCATGATTGGCTGGGCCAAAAATAATGATCTTAGCGTAATTGACGTCGGGCGTGATGGCGAGACCAGCGCCAAAGCCGTGATTGATGCTGGGTTGACAGTGGGTTCAGCCGACTTGACTGTCTGGCAGGAGATGATCGCTGCTGACAAAGGTAAACGCGCCGAAGCCGTCGCCAAAAATGCCGAATATGTCAAGCATGTGGCGTCGCTGGGCGTGCGTAATTTCTTCATCTGTATGTTGCCGGAAAATCGTGACCTGCCGCGGGCGGAAAACTTCGGCTACATGATCGAAAGTTATGGTGAACTGGCGGGGACGTTCGAAGCGAATAACGCTCATCTGGTGATTGAAGGGTGGCCGGGTCCGGGGTCACTGGTTTGCACGCCGGAGACTTACCGGGCCTTTATCGATCAGGTTGGCTCGGCTGCGATGGGCATTAATTATGATCCCTCTCACCTGATTCGTATGGGCATTGATCCGATGCGGTTCCTGCGCGAATTTGTGGGTCATGTCTTCCATGTTCATGGTAAGGATTGTTACATCATCGAAGAGAATCTCTACCAGTATGGCAACCTGCTGGACCCGGTTTATGGTGAAAAATACGCTTATGGTGGCATGAACTGGCGGTACACGATCCCTGGTCATGGCCTCACTGACTGGATTACGGTTTGCCAGATATTGCAAGACAACAACTATAGTGGCGCGATCTCGATTGAACTGGAAGATCACTTCTACGACAAAACTGACGAAGCCACCCAACTGGGAATCTTGCAGGGCGCACACTTTCTGAGCGGCTGCTAATAGAGGTTCCACAGACTTTTTGAGGGTTGACCAACCAGGCCAACCCTTTTGATTTTATGGTGAGATTGCCCGGCATCAATCGGCACGAATTGCTCGAATTTCGTTATTTTCAGCATGGTGCTAAAATAACTGGGTTGATGAATAGCAGGTTGGGGAATCGAAGTTATGCAGTCACCAATGATGGTTCACATGCGGCTAAACTGGCTCATCGCGATTGTGCTAACCATCCTCACATTTTCCCTCACCGGTAACGCTGACGCCCAGTCGCCGGCCCTCTGCAATGACTGGAACTTCGTTGAAGACGCTTTAATTCGCGCCGATTTTGGTGATTATCGGTATCAAGCTAATTGCAAGATTATCAACCCGCGGCGTACTGGGATTTTGATCCCGGATGCTGAAGTGACCGCGATGGTCAACGTGTTCTTCCCCGAACGAGATATGAATTTTGAGCGGGGTGGTGTGATTTGTATCAGCGGTAACAATGAATTATTGTTTACCACCGGTCCTGACGCTGTGGCCCAACCCCTCACACTATATCGGGTTCCAGCCTGGCCGGGCTACATCTGCGCAACCGTGTATGAAACCGGGTATGTGCTGCGTACGCGCCAGCCATCCAATGTGCCAGCGATCAGGCCACCCTCACCGCCGGTGGCCCAGAGCCAATGTGTCGTCACCACGACCAATCGGCTGCGCGTGCGAGTTGACCCGAATACGACCAGCCGGATCCTGGGCGTGTTGCCTGCCAACGCTGAGTTGTTGTCCGACCAACGCATCGAGGTCAACCGGCAGTGGTGGTATCATGTGGGCGTTTTTGCGCCAGTGACTGCGGAGGCAGGTTGGGTCAGCGGCGACTATCTGACGTTTGTCGGCGATTGTGGCTATGTCTGCGAGCAGGATGCCGCGGGCACCCGGATTATATGTCGCATTCGGTGAGACCTGCTTTTCTCGAAATCGAGCTTTCAGGCGCAGTGGTGGCTGCATATAGGCTCTGGACTTACAGGAGAACTTGATGATGCGTCGACACCCACTGGTATATCTGCTGCTGACCGCGGTTGGTCTGTTGTCCGGTTTAACGTTGGCGGCCAGTGCCCCGTTGACCGCTGAACTGAGCGGCAAACACATTTACTTTGCGGAAGAAAACGGTGAGTTGAGCCGCTTTGATCGGTCGGCGGCGGGGTTGTCTCGTTATGCGGGTTTGTTAAGCCTGGCCGGTGCGGAGTTGTTCACCCTCGAATGGCGCAAAGGTATTCCAGCGGATGCTGACTTGATCGTGATACCCGGTCCATTGGCTGATTTGTCGCCGGAGCAAAGTGCACGTCTCTGGGCGTATCTGAGCAAAGGGGGACGTTTGCTGCTCATGGTGGACCCCATTGATGAAAATCGAAATACGAGTAGCCGGGCATTACGGGCAACCCGTGGATTTTTTGAGCTAACCTGGACTGATCTAGGGGTGCAGGCGCGGGATGATGTACTCTTACAGGTGGATGAAACGATCGATGTGCCGGTTATCCCGCCTGCTGAAGATGAAGAAGAAGGCCTGAACGGACGGCAGGCAGCCGCGCAACTGGCGGCACTGAACTTTGATTTCATGGCGGTTGCCACCGCGGATCATCCGACGACGGCGGGCGTAACCGATGCATTGGCATTTCAGGGTGCGCGGTCGATTGAAGTTGATGCAGCACTATCAGCCGCGACGATTACCCCCTTGATATTTGGTCCTGCCGAATTCTATGGCGAGAGCAATTACAATGATCTGGTGAGCAATGGAACCCTCGAATATAACATTGGCACCGATACGGGTTTTGCGGCACATGTGTTAGCCGCGGCGGTGGCAGACAGTAACTCTGGGTTACGCCTGGTGCTGATCGGTGATCGCGATTTTGCCCGCAATGGGGGCGGCATGGTGACGTCACCGATTTATAGCGGCGCGTTTGTCTACCCGGACAATGCCCGGCTGCTCTTGAACGCGACGGCCTGGTTGCTGGATAGTCCCGCGCCCGCAGTCGAATTTGCGGCACCAGCGGCAACCGCCACCCCAACGATCACGCCAACAATTACGCCGACACCGCAGCCAACGGTCGCGCCGACGGCTGAACCCGGTTCCTGACCGGCGTGCGCTCGACTGAGCAATCCGAGGAAGAGTCATCGTGCGCTATCGGCTGCTGATTGTCATCGCGTTGCTGGTCGTGGCGGCAGCGCCGTCCATTGCGCACAGTCAGGTGACACCCCAGGTCGGCTTCGTGGTCACCAATACCCTGCAGACCGCGTCGCTATCTGACCCCGGACCCGATGGCCTGACAAAACTCGCGCAGGTGTTTGCCCGGCAGGGGGCACAGCCGACCGTGCTGCGCTTGGATGGACCGATCAGTGAAGATATTCAAGTCGTGGTGTTGGTGGGGCCGCAGCGGCGTCTGTCGACGGCTAATCTGGCTTATCTGTGGGATTATCTGAGCCGGGGCGGTCATCTGTTGGTTGCCTTAGACCCCAACGGTTATCAAGGGGTGAATAGCGAACGGGCGACCGATGGCCTGAACCAGCTCCTCCAACTGGAATTTGGCACGCAGATTGCTGATAACCTGTTGGTCCAACCCTGGTTTGTTAAGATCGGTCTGGCCGACCTGCGCACCGCACAAATCGCCGCGCAGCCCGATGAGTTTGTGCCCCATCCGGTGCTGGAACCGCTGGTGGCTTATCAACTACCCGTACAGATCTGGGGTGGTCGCAGTGTACAGGTTGAACCCTTCGGTCCCGGTTTGGCGCAGGCCAATCCACTGGTCTATGTTGAAAGTGCCTATGGCGAAACCAGTCGCAATCTGTTCGCCGACGAAGCCGCAGACCCGCTGGAACTTAATATCGGTAGCGATGCTCAGGGGCGCTTGCTCATTGGTGGAATCGGCTCGAACGGCTTGCTGGATTCACGGGTTGCCGTGCTGGGTGATAGCGAAATGCTGCAGAATGGTTTTGGTCTGGCGACTCTACCCGGCACCGAAACACCGCGATACCCGGGTAATCAAACCCTGGTAGATCGACTGGTTGGTTGGCTGTTAGAGCAGCCGGCATCGGCGTGGCCTGCGCTGCCATCGGGTGTAACGTGGCTCCAGATTGATGGCGATAGTGCTGATTGGGATCGCAGCTTACCCGTTTTTGCGGATGTGGTGACGGCTGATGAGCCGAACAGCTATGATATGCAGCGGGTGATCGCGATTCGGAATGATGCCTATAGCTATCTCTTGATTGAAACGGCGCAACCGCCACCCCCGACAGCCGAAATATGGCTGGTGGCGAACAACAACGGTCAAAATGTCAGCCTGAAGCTGTCACACGACCAGATAATCTATTCAGCGGCGAACGGTGACGAGATACTGGTTGATGGCGCGGTCGGCTTTGGAACCGCCATAGAATTGCGGTTGCCGCTGCGGGTGGTGGGGCTGGCCCCGGCCTTTGCCGAATTGTGTCTGGTGAATGCGCAGGATAATGCTGAACGCGATTGCCTGGACCGGTCCTTTACGACGCGGCTGGTGAGCGATATTGATCCCCATCCGTTACGCAACCTCGACGGACCGTTAGCGCAGGTTATTGCGACGGGTCAGGTGAATTTGCGGGCCGGGCCGGGTACCGACTTCGAGGTGGTCGGTAGTGTGGACAACACCACGCCGTTAATTGTAATTGAGCGCAATGCCGCTGGAGACTGGCTGCGCGTCATCAACAGCCGCTATAGCGGGTGGATCACGACGTCCCTGGTGGCACTCAATGCCGACCTAAACGACATCGCCGGTCCTGGTACTGTCTCTCCGGTAGAAAATGATGCGGATACTGTACAATTATTTGCGACTAATACGCCCATACCGGCGGTTGACTGTATGATCGGCGTCACTGATCTGGTGAACCGCCGGGCAGCGCCCAGCACAACCGCCGCGGTGCTGGGGTTATTAACCCCGGATGAAGACCAGCCCGCAGATGGTCAGCTCCCGATCAGTGGTGGGTTGATCTGGTGGCGGTTGACGGATGGTAGTTGGGTGCGCTCCGATGTCGTGATTGAGATTGGCGACTGCGATCTACTGCCACTTGTTGAGTCGTAAAACTGTCAAAACGATCAGGGCTAAACCCGCTCCATCCAGGCTTCGGCCAGTTGCAGGAAAATATCATCCAACGATACGGTAATATCCCAATCCGGGTAATGGGTGCGCATTTTGGTCAGATCAGAGATATAGACAATGTGATCGCCCTGGCGGTGTTGGTCAATATATTCGTGTTGCATGGCTCGACCACTGATGCTGGCGATCTTTTCAAAGGCTTCCAAAATCGATACTGAATTCGAGCGCCCGCCCCCCAGATTGTACACTTCCCCTTGACGTGGCTCCGCATAAAAACATTCAATAAAACGCGCTACATCCAGTGCGTGGACGTTATCCCGCACCTGCTTGCCTTTGTAACCATAAATGCGGTAGGTCCCGCCGGTAATGTTGACCTTGACCAGATAGCTGAGAAAGCCATGCAGTTCGACGCCAGCGTGATTTGGTCCTGTCAGGCAACCGCCACGTAAGCAACAGGTCTTGAGGCCGAAGTAGCGTCCATATTCCTGGACCATGACATCGGCGGCCACTTTGGACGCGCCAAAAATAGAGTGCTTTGATTGATCCAGGCGCTGATCTTCCCGGATACCATTGGCATAGGCTGGTTCCGCGAAGTCAAAGCGCTTTTCTTTTTCAACCAGCTTGATTTCGTTAGGGGAATCACCATAGACTTTGTTGGTGGACATGTGGACCAGGACGGCATCAGGCGCAAACTGGCGGGTTGCCTCCAATAGATTGAGCGTTCCCAGCGCGTTCACGTCAAAATCATCAAACGGACGCTTTGCCGCCAGATCATGACTCGGTTGGGCTGCGGCATGGACAATGAGATCCGGTTGAAGTTGTTCGATCAGTTGCAGGACCGCTGCCCGGTGGCGAATATCCAATTCACAATGGGTGTAGCGGTCGCCCAGATTTTCCAGCCGCTGCTGGTTCCAGCGCGTATCGCCCTGCGGACCAAAAAAATCCGCCCGCATATTGTTGTCGACGCCGTACACTTGCCAGCCCTTTGAGTAGAAATAAACCGCAACTTCCGAGCCGATCAAGCCATTAGAACCAGTGATGAGCAATTTTTTCACGCTGGACTTACTTTCCGTTGATATGCACCCACATTGACCGATGCATCTCGGTTAATTCTGTAAACAGACCATCAATGGCGAGTATGTTGCCATAGGCCAATAGGTGAGACAAGGCGCATTGTGCCAGCAGGGTGCGAATGCGCGGCAAACGTTTATTCCCTGCTATAATTCAGGCGCATGAGAATCTGGAGGTCAGGCCATGACAATCACAACGGTGAATGAATCAACCCAAACCTGTGCCCATTGCTCGTGTCATCACCCCCTGGACCAGCAAACCGATTTTGAGATCAATGAAACATTCCAACGCTTCAATCAACAGCACGACATGTTCAATCGGTCGGTATGGGATGATGCGGTGCGGTCAGACCGGGTGCGTAAGTTTTTCGAATCATATTTCACTGATCTGGCGGAATTTCGCAAAGTCGAAGGGTTTAATCACCGCGATTATGCGCTGCGCAATGCGTCCTGGTACATTGCCGATTTTACGGCTGACCTGCTTGAGCAATCGGCTGACCGTAAAGAAGGCTTTCTGGATACCTATACAATGTTCCGCGAAGGGGCGCAAATCCGGTTAGAGAATGTGCCGCCCGCTGCGATGAGCGTCGACATCAAACGGGTAGGGAAATATCTGGGAGCGGATCTGGTCGGCATCTGCGACTATGATGAGCGTTGGGTCTACACGCACAATTACAGTCGTCGCGATCAGCGAGCGAAGCCGATTGATTTACCAACTGACCTGCCCTACGTAGTCGCCATCGCCAACGAGATGGACCATGACACGATCAAAACGGTGCCATCAGCGCTCAGCGGCGCAGCCACCGGCCAGGGCTATAGCAAAGACATCATCGCGGTGCTGTCGCTTACGCAATATATCCGTAACCTGGGCTATCGGGCGGTTGCCAGTTTGAACGATACGGCATTGTCCATTCCGATTGCGATCCAGGCCGGGCTGGGGCAATATGGGCGACATGGCCTTTTAATTACGCCAGAATTTGGCCCACGGGTGCGTATCGCTAAAATTTTTACTGACCTGCCGTTACAGCCCGATCAACCGATTGACTTTGGCGTCACCGAATTCTGCAACATATGCCGCCGCTGTACGACTGGTTGCCCACCCAAAGCCATTCCTGATGGTGCTCCCAACACCGCGGTCTACAGCATCTCTAACCTGACCGGTGTCAAAAAGTGGACCGTCAATGCCGACAAATGCTTCAAGTTCTGGACCAATCAAGGTACGGACTGCTCAATCTGCATCCGGGTGTGTCCTTATAATAAGGACTTTTCGAAGTGGTATCATCGCATTGGGCGTTGGCTGGCAGGGACGCGCTGGCGCCACTTCATGCTGTGGCTGGACATCAAACTAAATTATGGCAAACGTCACAACGCCGGTTGGTGGTGGGGCCAATCATGAATATGGCTAAGGATTTTGCTGTGTCTGATCTACCATTGCCACGATCACTTCTGCCAGGGCCGGTTTAACTTCGTCTTCAGGTGTCAGATCAGCTAAAGCAGTTGCGCCCAGTAAGCGGTACATATCCGCCGCACCAGTAAAGATGTTGGGCGTAAGGCCCACTGACTCAAACGTCGCCGCGATTTCTTCCATCTCCCCGACCCAGCGTCGGGCTTTGGGTGGCACACTCGGCAAGCCGCGTTCCATCCGCTCTTTATTTGTACGTTGGCTGTTAGAGAATTCTTCCAGCAGCGCATCATAAACGCCTAATGCGTGGGCGGCGGTGAGCAGTTCCAGCATGAGGGCGCTCGTGCCCTTCGTCAACGCGGCATAGCACATCTTGATCGCCGACGCTTGACCGATCTCGTTGCCCATTGCGATGACATTCAAACCATAATGATTGAGGTCAGCAAAGGTCGCAACTGTTGGACCCGACGCATAGATGCGCGGCGTATAGCCTGCTCGCGGTGGCCCCCCAATTATCGAGGCATCGACGAATTGTCCGCCGACTTCGTTAATCATCTTGCCAATGGCCTGCGTCGTTTGCGGGGCAATCGCGTTGCAATCGGCGTAAATGAGGTTGGCACCGGTTTCTCTCAAGGCTGCCCCAACCAATTCAGCCGCGGGATGGGCATAGGCTGGAACCATAATCGACAGGATTACATCGGCCTGTTGGACCAACGTTCCATAAGTTTCAACGGCGGTGATGCCTGCCTGTTCCGCTAAAGCCCGCGTGCGAGCGCTGCGACCCTGCAGACAGGTGATAACTTCCAGACCATGTGACTTGAGGGTTGCGCCTACCGCATGGCCCATATCGCCGGGGCTGAGAATACCGATTGTTTTCATCTGAGGCTCCAAACAGAATATGGCCGAGTCAAAATGATTTTTGTCTTATGTAGTAAAGATTGTCATTCGTTGTTGCTATACTGGGGGATGATAGACGGTTAGAAACGGAGGCGCAACCGGATGGCGGACGAGGTACGCGAATTCTACAGAATTCTCTCGGATAATTATCACTTTATTTTTCCCAACTGGCGCAAATCGGTGCGACGCCAAAGCGACATCCTTGACAATCTGCTGCGGCGCTATCTGGATAACAACCAGCAGACGGTCCTGGACTGTACCTGTGGCATTGGCACCCAGGCGATTGGCCTGGCACTGCAAAATTATGTCGTCACCGCAACCGATTTGAGTGCGGAAGAGGTCGAGCGGGCACAGGCAGAAGCTGCTAACTTCAAGGTGGACATCACGTTTGGGGTAGCCGATGTGCGTCAACTGGCAAGTGATGTACCAGGGACCTATGATGCTGTGCTTTCTTTCGATAATGCCATCGCCCATTTGCAGACATCTGATGATCTGGCGCTGGCGCTGCAGCAGATGGCGGCTAAGGTTGCGCCGGGTGGGATGTTGCTAGTCAGCCTGCGGGATTACGATCAAACCGTGCTGGATAAACCGCGTTCTACAACTCCTGTGGTCGCAGATCGTGATTTTGGGCGCAGCATCGTTTTTCAGGTGTGGGATTGGGCCGACGATGACAAAAGTTATATGTTGAATCATTTTACGGTTAAGCAGCAGGGCGAGCGTTGGGAAACGGTGTGCGCGACCAGTCAACTGCGGGCCTGGCAGAGGTCTGAGGTCAATGAAGCGCTGTCAACCACTGATCTGACTGACAAACACTGGCTGATGCCGGATGATAGCGGCTTTTATCAGCCCATCATTGTTGCGCGGCGACCCACATGAAGATCGCCATAATCGCCGATGTTCACGCCAACTTGATTGCTTTGCAGGCTGTTATCAATGCATTAAAACATCATCAGCCCGCTGCCATATATCACCTCGGCGATGCGATCTCAATCGGGCCATATCCAGCGGAAACTCTCGACCTGCTGTTGAACACCCCCAACATGCACTTTATTATGGGTAATCATGATTGGTGGTTTGTCGACGGGTTGCCACAACCGCAGCCGGATTGGATGAGCGCTGGCGAGGTGGCGCACCAGCAATGGACGCATGCCCAGCTTGATCCGGCGCTGCGCGAAACGATGGCCCAGTGGCCCTTCGTTCTGGAACGCAGGATTGCTGCCATGAGTCTCGTTTTTTTGCATTACGGTCTTCGGGGTGGTGGGTCAGGTTTCGAGTCTATCATTAAAGGGGCCACTGCTACAGATTATGATCGGATGTTCAACGCTTATGACGCGGATGTGATTTGCTTCGGGCATACCCATAAATTTACTGATCTGAAGGGCACAGCCCGTTATATCAACCCCGGTTCAGTAGGCTGTTCACATGATAATTTGGCCCGGTATACACTGCTGTTTTGCAGCGAAGGGTATTGCAATGTTTACCACGACAGTGTCGCCTATGATCAGGAAGCAGTGCTACGTGAGTTTGATGCGAGGCAAGTGCCCGAACGCGACTTCATCCGGCAGGCGTTTTTTTGGGATAGAAAGTGAATAACCAATCGCATGGCCCTGCACAGCAGATGACTTATTTTTTGGTTAGAAATTGAGTTGCGCAGTCCCTTGACACCTGCTGTAGCGACTGCTATTATTCTTCAGCGCGATGGTAAAATAACCTCCATGAGGCAATATTTTGCCACTACAACCGGACAAGTGTGGCGATAGCGTTACGGAATACCGGGATGGCTCGTCACCAGTAATGGATATAGAGGCGTTCATACTTGATCGCCTTTTTGCGTGCCTGCAAGCTAGCATGTGGAGAGATTTATGCCAACCATTAACCAACTGGTGCGAAAAGGTCGGAAAGACAAAAAGACCAAGACCAAAGCCCCAGCCCTGCAATATACGTTAAACGCATATTCGCAGAAACGGACTCGCCGCCGGAAGGGTGCTCCCCAGAAGCGCGGTGTGTGTACCCAGGTGAAAACCATGACCCCCAAAAAGCCGAATTCGGCGCTGCGTAAGGTGGCCCGTGTTCGGTTGACTAATGGGATTGAGGTTACGGCCTACATCCCCGGTGAAGGTCACCAACTCCAGGAGCACAGTGTGGTTCTGGTGCGCGGTGGGCGTGTGAAAGACCTGCCCGGCGTGCGTTATCATATCGTGCGCGGTACGTTGGATACCGAAGGTGTCACTAACCGTGAACAAGGTCGTAGCAAATATGGGACCAAACGGCCCCGGTAGACTGAAGAGGTACTTATGCCCAGAAGAAATCGTCCACCTAAGCGGCCTGTCGTGCCGGACAAGAAATTTAATAACGTCCATATTTCAATGTTTGTGAATCGCATGATGTATGGTGGCAAGAAAAGCACCGCCCAACGCATTATGTACCGGGCGCTGGATATTATGGAACAACGAGGCAATCGCGACCCGGTTGAACTATTCGAACAAGCCCTGCGCAATGTCGCCCCCGCGGTTGAGGTGAAACCAAAACGCGTTGGTGGGTCGACCTATCAGGTGCCAATGGAAGTTCCGCATGATCGTTCCATTTCGCTGGCGATGCGCTGGTTGCTGGAATTCTCACGATCACGCGGGGGGCGGAATATGGAAGAAAAGCTGGCTGCTGAGCTGCTGGATGCGGCGAACGGCCAGGGTAACGCGATGAGACGGAAAGATGAGACGCATCGGATGGCTGAGGCCAACCGGGCGTTCGCTCATTTCCGTTAATGCATACCGAGTGAGTGAGTAAAAAATAAGCAGGTATGGCGAAAAAAGCAGCAGCAAAGTTCGATCTCAATAAGGTGCGCAACATCGGTATTATTGCGCATATTGATGCTGGCAAAACAACCACCACCGAGCGGGTTCTGTATTATACTGGTATGGTTCACCGTATCGGTGAGGTTCATGATGGTGCCGCAACGACGGACTACATGGAGCAGGAACGTGAGCGTGGTATTACGATTACATCGGCGGCGGTGACGGCCAGTTGGAACGGTCATCAAATCAATATTATTGACACCCCTGGGCACGTTGACTTCACAGCGGAAGTGCAGCGGAGTTTGCGCGTGCTGGATGGTGGGATCGTGGTATTTGATGGGGTGGCCGGGGTTGAGCCACAATCGGAAACGGTATGGCGGCAGGCCGATGACTATCGTGTGCCCCGCATGTGCTTCGTAAATAAGATGGATCGCACCGGCGCGAATTTCCAGCGCTGTGTGGGAATGATTGTTGATCGCCTGAAGGGGAATCCGGTTCCCATCCAGATGCCTTATGGTGAAGGCGATGAGTTTAACGGCATCATTGACTTGATTACAATGGAACTGGTCACGTATGGGGATGACCTGGGGACCGCTATTGAGCGCCATCCCATCCCGGAAAGTCATCGTGAACAGGCCGAAACCATGCGGTCTGAGATGATTGAGAAGATCGTTGAGAATGATGATTACCTCACTGAGAAATATCTCATGGAAGAGGAAATCACTAACGACGAACTGATGGGTGCGCTGCGCGAGGCGACGATTGCCAGTAAGATACAGCCGGTACTCTGCGGGTCGGCCTTGAAGAACAAGGGCGTCCAGATGATGTTGGACCGCGTTGTTGACATCTTGCCCTCGCCGTTGGATGTGCCGCCGGTTACAGGAACCCACCCCCGAACCGAGGCCGAAGTTTCGCGCTCAGCATCTGATAGCGAACCAACATCGGCACTGGTCTTCAAAATCATCACTGACCCTTATGTGGGCCGACTGGCATTTTTCCGCGTCTATTCGGGTACGGTAAAAGCCGGTACGATGTTGCAGAACTCGACACAGGACAAGCGCGAACGGGTTGGTCGCATCGTGCGGATGTTTGCTGACCGACGTGAGGATGTTGATGAGGTTCATGCCGGTGATATAGCGGCCATCCTGGGCCTGAAAGACACGTTCACCGGTGATACGCTTTCTGACCAGAACAATCCAATTGTGCTGGAAAAAATCACCTTCCCTGAACCGGTGATTGAGGTAGCGATTGAACCCAACACCAAAGCCGACCAGGACAAAATGGGTGAAGCGCTGCGGCGACTGGCGGAAGAGGACCCAACCTTTAAGATTGAGGTCGATGACAAGCTGGGCCAGACAAAAATTCGCGGGATGGGTGAGCTACACCTTGAGGTGCTGGTGGACCGCATGATGCGTGAATTTGGCGTTGAGGCCAATGTGGGGCGTCCGCGTGTCGCTTACCGTGAGACGATCACGAAGCCAGTGCGTATTGATACGACCTTCAAACGGCAGACGGGTGGCTCCGGTCAATATGCGCGGGTCGTGTGTGAGTTTGAGCCGATGGGTGAAGACGATGACACCGAAAATGTCAAAGATGGTCTGTTGTTCGTGAATGCCATTCGCGGTGGCTCAGTCCCGCAGGAATTTATTCGCCCGACGGAAAATGGTATTCGTGAAGCGATGCAAGGTGGCGTGTTAGCCGGGTATCCTGTGGTCGATGTCAAAGCCTCATTGGTCGATGGCGCGTCACACGATGTTGACTCCAGCGAAATTGCTTTTAAAATCGCGGGTTCAATGTGCCTGAAAGAAGGCGTTCAAAAGGGTAAACCGGTCCTGTTAGAACCGACGATGAAAGTGGAAGTCGTGGCCCCGGAAGATTATACCGGGTCGGTTGTCGGCGACCTGTCATCCCGGCGCGGGATCGTTCAAGGGATGGAACCTCGTGGCGATGGCTCCACGTCGATCCGAGCGATCGTACCACTGGGTGAAATGTTTGGTTATGCCACCAATCTGCGTAATATGACGCAGGGTCGTGGGAACTTCACGATGGAGTTCGATGCATATGCAGTTGCGCCGCAGTCGATTGCCGATGAGGTCATCAAGAGCGGCGGGTAGCTCAATTTAGAGTCGATTGAGAAATCAAAGAGGGTTCATCAATGGGTAAAGAAAAATTCGAACGCAACAAGCCGCATGTCAACATTGGTACGATTGGTCATGTTGATCATGGGAAAACCACGTTGACGGCGGCCATCACCAAAGTGCTCGGTTTGGTTGGACAGGCCGAAGCGATGAAGTATGAGGACATCGACAACGCGCCTGAAGAAAAGGCACGGGGCATCACCATCAACATTCGTCATGTCGAATATGAAACCGAAGCCCGGCATTATGCACATGTCGATTGCCCCGGCCACCGTGACTATATCAAGAACATGATTACCGGTGCCGCGCAGATGGATGGCGCCATTCTGGTGGTGAGCGCACCCGATGGTCCCATGCCGCAAACGCGTGAACACGTGCTGCTGGCAAAGCAGGTGGAAGTGCCCGCGATGGTGGTCTACCTGAACAAAATTGACCAGATGGACGATGAAGAGCTGCTGGAACTGGTGGAACTGGAACTGGCCGAACTGTTGGAAGGTTATGAGTTCTCAGCCGACACCCCGGTCATTCGTGGATCGGCCCTGGCTGCCACCGAATCCGATAGCTCAGATCCCGATGCACCGGAATATGCTTCCATTCGGGCACTGATGGACGCCGTTGATGAGTGGATTCCCACACCAGAACGTGACGTCGACAAGCCCTTCCTGATGTCGATTGAAGATGTGTTCTCGATCAAGGGGCGTGGTACGGTGGTGACAGGCCGGGTTGATCGTGGTGTCCTGAAGAAGGGCGAAGAGATCGACATTGTTGGCCTGCGCGATGCTATCGAAAAGACGACCGTCACTGGTATTGAAATGTTCCATAAAGAACTCGATTCGGCCCAGGCGGGTGACAACGCTGGTGTGCTGCTGCGTGGTAAAGATCGTGACGAAGTTGAGCGTGGTCAGGTGCTGGCGAAACCCGGAAGCATCACCCCGCACAAGAAGTTCATGAGCGAAGTGTACGTGCTGCGTAAAGATGAGGGTGGTCGTCACAAAGCATTCTTCCCCGGCTACCGTCCCCAGTTCTACATCCGTACGATGGATGTGACCGGGACCATTGCACTGCCAGAAGGCGTGGAAATGGTGATGCCAGGCGATAATGTCAACCTGGAAGTCGAGTTGATTATGCCCGTCGCGCTGGAAAAAGGTTCCAAATTCGCTATTCGTGAAGGCGGCCTGACCGTCGGCGCGGGTGTCATCACCGAGATCCTCGAGTAGGATTTCGAACCTAGCTCAGGCCTTGTAAATGCCGGGAAACGTAACAGCGTCCCGGCATTTACTACGATACTAACTTTTAGGACTGTATATGGTCGCCAAGAACAAGATTCGCATCCGGTTAAAAGCCTACGATCATCGAGTGATTGATCAATCGGCCCAGCGCATTGTCGAAACCGCCGAACGCACCGGCGCCCGGGTGGTTGGCCCGGTCCCGTTACCGACGCATATTGAGCGGTTTACGGTGCGGCGGGGACCGTTCATCGATAAAGAATCGCAAGAACACTTTGAGATTCGTACCCACAAACGCCTGATCGATGTGCTGGATCCGGATAGTAAGACGATTGACACCCTGATGCGGCTGAACTTGCCCGCTGGTGTCGATATTGAAATCAAGATTTAAGCTGCGTATGCGGGCCAGCGCCCGGTCCGCCACTGCGTTTAACCAGAAAGGGATACGTCTGCTTGACAGCGCGTATGCCCGTTGGAGGTCGTTATGAAGGGCATTATTGGTAAAAAAGTGGGGATGACCCAGATCTTCGATGATAGCGGCAACGTGATTCCGGTGACCGTTCTCGAAGTAGGTCCCTGCTATGTGACCCAGGTGCGCACGACAGAACGTGATGGATATACGGCCATTCAGTTGGGCTTTGGCGAAACCAAGCCACAGCGCCTGACGAAAGGTCAGTTGGGTCATCTTAAGCGCAACAATTTGCCTGCCCTGCGTTACTTGCGCGAGTTCCGAGTGCGCAATGGCGATGTTGATGTCGAAGAAGGCCAGGAAATTAAGGCCGATGTTTTTGAAATCGGTGAGCGGGTTGATGTGATCGGCACCAGCAAGGGCCGGGGGTTTGCCGGGACCGTCAAACGCCATCACTTCAACCGTCAGCCGGTGACGCATGGTGCGTCAGACCGGACTCGTGCCCCTGGTTCCATTGGTGCTGGTTCGACCCCTGGCCGCGTCATTAAAGGGATGCGCATGGGCGGTCATATGGGCAGCGAACGAGTCACGATGGAGAATCTTGAAGTTGTGGTGGTCGATGTCGAGCAGAACATGATTGCTGTGCGCGGCTCTGTGCCCGGTAGTAATGGCGGCATCATTATGCTCAAACCGGCGCGTCCACGTCGCCGATAAGTCGTTTGAGCAGCAAGCGAGAAGGAGTTAGTCGCCATGGAAATGCCAGTATTAGATCAGGCCGGTAAGGAAGTACAAAAGATTGAGCTGCCGGCGGATATTTTCGAAGTTGAAGTCAACACGGGATTAATGCATCAGGCCTATGTGCGCCAGCTTGCGAATGCCCGTTTAGGTACACACAAAACCAAAACGCGGGGTGAAGTTCGGTTGACAAAGGCCAAATGGTACCGGCAAAAAGGTACCGGGCGCGCCCGACACGGTGCTCGTAGTGCCCCGATTTTCGTTGGCGGTGGCGTGGCGCATGGTCCCCGGCCCCGTAAATATACCAAAGATATGCCGAAGAAGATGCGCCGCGAAGCGATTCGCTCGGCCCTGAGCGCCCTGGCCCGCGATGAACAGCTTATTATTGTTGATCGCATTGCGATGGATACACCCAAGACAAAAGAGATGCAGGGCATCCTGGAGACGCTGGCAGGCGATAGCAAAACACTGGTACTACTGGCTGAGGGTAACGAGAACATTCAGAACAGTATCAGCAACCTGTCAAATGCCAAATACCTGCGGGCCAACTATCTCAATATTCGCGATTTGTTGGGACATGACCGCGTGATTATTCCGCTGGACGCGCTCGACATTATTAAAACGATCTGGGGGGCGTAACATGACGGATTTGCATATTTACGACGTGATTAAACGTCCAGTGATAACCGAAAAATCGACGGTTCAGTCCGATGAACTTAACCAGTACGTTTTCGAAGTTGCGCTGAACGCCAATAAGATCCAGATCAAAGAAGCGATTGAAGTTGTTTTTGATGTGGACGTTGAAAAAGTGCGCACCATGGTGCAACCGGCCAAACGCGGTCGGCGGGGGCGTGCCTGGTACTTGCGTTCGCGCCGGTGGAAAAAAGCGATTGTTACCCTGGCTGAGGGTAACGAAATCGACCTGTTTAATCCCTAGTTAAGGTGGAAAGTGTATGCCGGTAAAAGTTTACAAGCCCACCTCGGCAGGCCGCCGGGGGATGACGGGCCACTCATTTGAGGAGATTACGCGATCACGTCCTGAACGGTCACTGACTGAAGCGCTGCGGCGCAAAGGCGGGCGCAACAATACTGGCCGCATCACGGTGCGTCATCGCGGTGGTGGTCACAAGCGTCGCTATCGGCTGATTGACTGGAAGCGTGATAAGTTCGACAGCACCGCCGAAGTGCTGACAGTGGAGTATGATCCGAACCGTTCGGCACGGATTGCGCTGGTGCAGTATGAGGATGGCGAGAAGCGCTATATCATTGCGCCACTGGGCCTGCGGGTGGGCGATCGGATTGGCAATGGGCTGGAGAATACCAACCTGCGGGTGGGTGATGCCCTGGCAATTTCCGATATTCCAGTGGGTACAATGGTGCATAATATTGAGCTAACGCCGGGCAAAGGCGCCCAACTGGTGCGGGCGGCGGGAACATCGGCACAATTGCTCGCTAAGGAAGGCACCTATGCGCAGGTGCGGTTGCCCAGCGGCGAAGTGCGCTACATTCACGAACGCTGCATGGCAACGATTGGTCAAGTTGGTAATACCGATCATGGCAATATCAAGCTTGGTAAAGCCGGGCGGCGGCGGTGGATGGGCTGGCGGCCCAGCGTGCGCGGCACTGCGATGGACCCGGCCAGTCACCCGCACGGTGGTGGTGAGGGGCGCTCACCAATCGGTATGCCCGGCCCCAAGACGCCCTGGGGTAAACCGGCCCTGGGTAAACGGACTCGCGCAAATAAACGCACCGACCGCTATATCGTGCGGCGGCGTGGTCGGCGGCGGAAGTAGAGGAAGGTTGTTACGATGTCGCGTTCATTGAAGAAGGGGCCATTTGTCAGCCCCAAACTTTACAAGAAGATTGAGAAGCTGAACGACGACGGTAAGAAGGTGGTTGTACGCACCTGGAGCCGTGCCAGCACAATCTTCCCGAATATGGTGGGTCACACGATTGCGGTGCATGATGGTCGGCGCCATGTGCCGATCTATATTACCGAGAACATGGTCGGCCACAAACTGGGCGAATTCGCGCCCACCCGCACCTATCGCGGTCATCTGGCCGAACGGAAGAGACGGTAACGATGGAAGTTAAAGCCAAAAACACCAATCTTCCCATCTCGGCCCAGAAGTTGCGGCTGGTTTGTGACCAGGTACGTGGCATGGGCGCCGAACAGGCGATTACCGTGCTGGAATATATGCCGCAAAAAGGCTCAGAACTGGTGGGAAAAACCGTCGCCTCAGCGCTGGCAAATGCGGTCAATAATTTTGACCTGAATCAGGGTGCGTTGTATATCAAGCAGATTTTTGCTGATGAAGGCCCGTCCATGAAGCGCATGAAAGCCGGTGCACGGGGCCGTTATAAACCCCGGGTGAAACGTACAG
Source organism: Phototrophicaceae bacterium (assembly GCA_965223835.1). GTDB lineage: Bacteria > Chloroflexota > Anaerolineae > Aggregatilineales > Phototrophicaceae > CAVYXZ01. The sequence goes on along the minus strand of CBDCXQ010000001.1, from coordinate 4,028,560 downwards.
CACACCTGACGGTTATTCTGGATGAACAAGAGGATATATAGCCTATGGGTCGCAAAATTCACCCGATTGGGTACCGATTAAAAGTTATTCGAGACTGGGATGCACGGTGGTATGCCGAAGGCAGCCGCTACTCCGACCTGCTCCATGAAGATTTCGCCATCCGGCGCTTTGTCAAAGGCAGTAATGACCGGGCGGGTATCTCACGGGTTGAGATTGAGCGTTATCCCAACCAATTGCTAGTCAACATTCATACTGCCCGGCCCGGCATTGTCATTGGTCGGAAGGGCGAGGCTGTTAAGCAGTTGCGCCAGGACCTCGAGAAACTGACTGACGGTAAGAAAGTCAAGGTCGAGGTTAGCGAGATTGATAAGCCCGATACCGATGCGACGTTGATCGCCGAGAATATTGCTGGTCAGCTACAACGCCGAATTGGTCACAGCCGGGCCATCAAACGTGCGATCGGCCAGGCTATGCGGCAAGGGGCACAGGGTATCCGTGTCGAAGCCAGTGGTCGCCTGGGCGGGTCGGATATGGCGCGGCGGGAATGGCAGAGTGAAGGCCGTATCCCGCGCAATACGCTGCGTGCTGATGTCGATTATGGCACGGCGGAAGCGCTGACGACGTTTGGTCGCATTGGCATCAAGGTATGGGTTTATCGGGGTGACATCCTCAACTATACCGGGTCTGAGGCCAAGGATTCGTCCGACGGTAACAACAAGTAGGAGTAAACGCGATGTTAATGCCGAAGAAAACAAAATGGCGTAAGCAAAGTCGCGGTCGCATGAAGGGGACTACCCAGCGCGGAGCCAGTGTGCAGTTCGGTGAATATGGCCTCCAGGCGACAGAGCCGGTCTGGCTGACCAGTCGCCAGATAGAGGCGGCGCGGCGGGCGATGGTGCGGTTTGTGCGTCGCCGGGGCAAAATCTGGATTCGGGTTTTCCCGGATAAACCGGTCACGCAAAAAGCGGCTGAAACCCGGATGGGCAAGGGCAAAGGCTCGGTTGAGTTTTATGTCGCGGTAATCCGGCCCGGACGCGTATTGTTCGAGATGGGCGGCATCACCGAAGAAGAAGCCCGCGAAGCGCTGCGGCTAGCCGCGTATAAGCTGCCATGTAAAACCAAGTTCATTCGCCGCGTCGATCCTATTTCCGGTCAGGAGGTGGGTTAATGAAGGTGCGTGAACTGCGGGAATTATCTGACGAGCAGATTCTGGATGAGATTGAGGACCTGAAAGAGGCGCTGTTTAAATTACGTCTCCAGTTATCGTCAGGTCAGTTAGAAGATACCAATCAGCTTAAGTACACCCGGCGTGATATTGCCCGGTGTCAGACGGTACTCAACGAACGTCGCCTGGCTGCTGCGGTTGCAAGTGAGGAAAGCGCCAATGCCTAATAATCGTAAGCGGCTGGTTGGTCGCGTTGTTAGCGACAAAATGGATAAAACGGTGGTGGTGGCAATCGACATCATCCAACAGCACCGAATTTATAAGAAAGTGGTCCGTACCACCAAGAAGATTTATGCTCATGACGAAAGTAACGAGATTCCGATTGGGACCGTCGTGCGCGTCGTGGAGAGCCGCCCGTTGAGCAAACGCAAGCGGTGGGTGGTCGAAGACGTGGTACAAGACACTGGTAACCGGGTTGTCGAAAAAGTCTCGATGGAAGCGCAGGACGAAGCCGTCATTGAGTCTTTGGAAGAAGACTTGAATGCGCCCGAACCCGTCGAGAATGAGAATGACGAGAGTGAAATTGAGGAGAGCGACGAATGATTCAGGTTGAGTCGCGTCTTAATGTCGCCGACAACAGCGGCGCACGCGAACTCCTGGTGATTCGCGTGCTCGGTGGGTCAAAGAAGCGTTATGGCCGGGTGGGTGATGTGGTCGTTGCAACCGTCAAATCAGCGGCCAGCGATGGCGGCGTGAAGAAGAGTACGGTGGTGCGAGCCGTAATTGTGCGTACTGCCAAAGAATATCGCCGCACCGATGGTTCTTACATCAAATTTGATGATAACGCTGCGGTGATCCTGGCCGAAGACCTCACGAACCCCCGCGGGACGCGCGTGTTCGGGCCAGTCGCACGGGAATTGCGTGATAAAGGCTTTATGAAGATCGTGTCACTCGCGCCGGAAACACTGTGAGTGGGGAGTAATTCAATATGCAGCGAATTAAAACGGGCGATCAGGTAGAAGTGATTGCCGGGAAAGATCTGGGTGAGCGCGGTAGCGTCATCACCGTTTACAAAAAGGAAAATCGGGTCGTGGTGGAGGGCGTCAACGTCCTCAAAAAACATCAGAAAGCCCAGCAGGCCGGACGGCAACAAGTACAGGCGCAAATTCTGGAATTTGAAGGGCCAATTCATTTGTCCAATGTGATGCTCGTTTGCCCATCATGTGACGAGGCTACGCGGGTTGGTTTCCGCTTCAAAGACGACGGCTTTAAAACCCGGTATTGCAAAAAATGCGATGCCGATACGGATTAGGCCGACGTGGGGAACAGGAGTAGTTAAATTATGAGTACCGTGACACCCATCTTAAAGGCTCGTTACCACGATGAAATTGTGCCGCAGCTCGTCGAAGAGTTCGGCTATAAAAATGTGCTGGAAGCGCCGGGTGTGAGCAAGGTCGTCGTCAACATTGGCCTGGGCGAAGCACTGGATAACCCCAAAGCATTGGATGCTGCTGTTGCTGACCTGCGCCTGATTACGGGCCAACAACCCATTATCACCCATGCACGTAAAAGTATTGCCAACTTCAAGCTCCGTGAAGGCCGTGCGATTGGCGTCAAGGTGACGCTGCGCGGTGAGCGGATGTGGGCATTGCTCGATCGGTTTATGAATATTGCCCTGCCGCGTGTACGCGACTTTCGGGGCGTTTCACCGGATAACTTTGATGGTCGGGGTAACTATACCATTGGTCTGCGTGAGCAGTTGATCTTCCCGGAAATTCAATACGACAAGATTGATAAGGTGCGGGGCATGGAGATGACCATTGTCACGACCGCTCAAACAGACGAGGAAGGTCGTCGACTGCTCAAACTGCTGGGGATGCCCTTCAGGGATAATTAAGGGATAGGTTATGGCGAAAAAATCAATCACGGCCCGCGAAGGGCGACGTAAATATAAGGTCCGGGTACGCAATCGCTGCCAGTTTGTGGACCCCAATTCGGGCAAGATTTGTGGGCGCCCGCGGGGTTATATCCGGCGGTTTGGCCTGTGCCGGATGCATTTCCGTGAGCAGGCGCTCCAGGGCAAAATTCCTGGCGTCGTCAAGTCAAGCTGGTAGGAGCAACCCATGACCAACGATCCAATTGCCGATATGTTAACGCGCATCCGCAATGCGCTCATGGCTGGGATGCCGGAAGTGCTGATTCCTAGCTCGAAAATCAAGGTTGAGATCGCCCGCATCCTGACGGATGAAGGGTATATCGAAGGCTATTCTGTCCAGGACGAGAAACCCGTCCCATTAATCGCGATCAAGCTGAAATATTTTGGTGCGCGGCGCGAACGTCGTCCAGTGATTACATCGCTGCAACGCATCAGTAAGCCGGGTCGCCGTGTGTATCGGGGTTCACGCGACATGCCACGGGTGATGAGCGGTATTGGCATCGCCATTATCACGACGCCCAAAGGTGTGATGACCGATCAGGAAGCCCGCCGCAAGCGTGTTGGTGGCGAAGTATTGTGTTACGTCTGGTAAAGGAGAGGCCGATGTCTCGTATTGGTAACAAGCCCATCGCCCTGCCCGAAAAGGTGAATGTCACCATCAGCGGCCAGGCGGTAACCGTAAAAGGCCCGAAGGGTGAACTCAATCAATCTATTCACCCGGAGATGTCCATCAAGCAGGAAGATGGTACGCTCTATGTGGCCCGGCCATCGGACCAAAAGCGGCATCGTGCTTTGCACGGTCTGACTCGGGCACTGGTGGCAAACATGGTCACGGGTGTTTCCGATGGTTTTCGCAAGACGTTGTTCACCGAAGGTGTCGGCTATACGGCGGAAGTCAAGGGCAAGGACCTGGTGATGAAGATGGGGTTCTCGCATGACGTCGTGATGGAAGCGCCGGATGGCATTCAGTTCACGGCAGAACGTGGCAGTGGTAATCGATATATCATCCATGTTGATGGTATTGACAAGCAGATGGTCGGCCAGGTGGCCGCAAATATTCGCGAGGTGCGCCCGCCCGAACCTTACAAGGGTAAAGGTATTCGCTACTCTGACGAATACGTCCGCCGCAAGGCTGGTAAGGCAGGTAAAGTTTAAATGAATGCAAATAAACGCAAATATGCTGCCCGCAAGAAACGGCATTATCGGATGCGAGCGAAGGTGGCTGGTACCGCCGAACGTCCGCGGATGAACGTTTATCGCAGCCTGGACCACATCTATGTTCAGGTGATTGATGATGAGGCCGGGCATACGCTGGTCTCGGCGTCAACGATTGACAAAGAAGTTTCGGCTCAGATTGACGGTAAGAGCCGGGTCGAAGCCGCCAAAGTTGTCGGGCTGGTCGCTGCTGAACGGGCGAAAAAAGCCGGAATCGAGAAGATCGTCTTCGACCGGGGCGGTTATCGCTATCATGGTCGGATCGCGGCAGTTGCCGACGGCGCACGCGAAGCCGGTTTAGTATTCTAGGGAGCGATTCATGGCAGATAGACGACGGGAACCCCGGCGCGACCGGGACGACGACCGCGAGGAACTTGATGAACGCGTGGTCGATATTAAACGTGTTGCTAAAGTCATCAAGGGTGGTCGGCGTTTTGCCTTCCGCACGGTCGTGATTATCGGCGACAATAAGGGTCGAGTCGGTGTGGGCATCGGCAAAGCACGTGGTGTGCCCGATAGTATCCGTAAAGGCTCGGAAAAAGCCCGTAAGAATATGGAACGAGTGGCGCTGTCTGGCACCACCGTACCCCATCCGATTGTGGGCCGCTATGGTGGCGCACGCGTGATGCTCAAACCAGCATCGCCCGGTACCGGTGTTATCGCCGGTGGTGGTGTGCGGGCGGTGCTCGAAGCGGCGGGCGTGCGTGACATCCTCACCAAAAGTCAGGGGAGTGCCAACCTGCTCAACGTGACGATGGCGACACTCGACGCTTTGCAGCAATTGCGCAGCCCGGAGCAGATGGCGGCAATGCGTGGCAAGAAGGTTGAAGACGTGCTGCCTTTCTGGGAACGTGCGGCCTTGCATCAGAGTGTTGAAGTTGTGGCCGCGCCGGGAGCCGAAGCGGCTGAGCCGGAGGCGGTTGATGAGTAAGAAATTGCGCGTCACTCAGGTCAAAAGTGGTATTGGCTATGTCAAAGATCAGAAGGCGACGCTGCGGGCGTTGGGCCTGAAGAAACTGCATGCTACGGCAACGCACAATGATACGCCGGCCATCTGGGGCATGATTAACAAGGTCAGCCATCTGGTGGAAGTCGAAGAGGTTGAAGAATAACGATGAAGTTACATGACTTAAAGCCCGCACCGGGGTCCAAGAAAAAGCGGACGCGGGTTGGCCGTGGTATCTCGGCTGGTAAAGGCAAGACTGCCGGGCGTGGACAAAAAGGTCAGGGTGCGCGGGCTGGTGGTGGCAAAGGCCCCTATTTTGAGGGTGGTCAGCTTCCGCTGGTACGTCGTTTGCCGTTCAAACGTGGTTTTACCAACATCTTTCGCATTGAATATCAGGAAGTGCGGTTGGACCGCCTGAATGCCCATGAAGGGATTACTGATGGGGCCGAAGTCACGCCGCAAGTGCTGAACGAACTGGGCTTGATTCGTGATCCACAGCGACCGGTTGTGGTCCTGGGCAATGGCGAGATTGAGAAGAAACTGACACTCAAGGTGCATCGGATTACCAAAGCGGCGGAAGAGAAAATCACCGCAGCCGGTGGCTCGGTTGAAAAGCTGGAAATTAAGCTGAAAGGCGCACGGGCAACCGTCAAGCTCCTGCCGAAAGCGGAACTGGCTAAGGTTTACGAAGACGACAACGTCTAAACGACAATGAATGAGGCTTAGCGCCTCGTTCGTTGTATATCATATGTTTGATCGTTGTTGTTGACGGAAGAGGATTATTGTTTATGCAAGCACTTGACGCAGTACGTAACGCCTGGCGTTTGCGGGATGTACGCAACAAACTGCTGTTCACCGGCCTGGTCCTGGTTGTTTACCAGTTTGCGGCGCATGTCCCGGTGATCGGCGTTGATCGGGGCGCTCTGCAAGCCCTGCTCCAGAGCAATTCGGGTGGGTTGGTGGGTGTGCTCAACCTGTTATCCGGTGGCGCAGTTGCCAATTTTAGCGTCATTGCGATGGGTGTTTACCCCTATATCACGGCGTCGATTATTTTCCAGCTGCTGGTGCCGATTATCCCCCAGCTTGAAGCGATTCAGCGTGAGCCGGGCGGCCAGGAAAAAATCCAGCGCTATACCTACTACCTGGCAATCCCGATGGCGATTTTGCAGGCGGTGGGGCAAATTGCGATTTTTGGCAATCTGGGTGGTCAGCCCATTATTCCATCCTTTGGTCAGGATATACTGCTGACAGTCACCGTCATCGCAACCATGACCGCTGGTACAATGTTTGCCATCTGGCTTGGCGATCTCATTACTGAGCAAGGTATTGGCAACGGTCTTTCTATCATCATCTTTGCGGGTATTGTGGCCTCCGCACCATCGAACCTGGCGCAACTCGCCACGACATCAACCCAGCCCGTCTATAACCTGATTTCGTTTGTGATTATCGTGCTCGTGACCATCGCCACCATCGTGATTATTCAGGAAGGTGTGCGTCGGATTCCGGTACAATACGGTAAGCGGGTGCGGGGCCGCAAACAATATGGCGGCGCAACCACCCATATTCCACTTCGTGTTAATCCAGTAGGCATGATCCCGCTGATTTTTGCCCAGTCGATCATCACGTTCCCGGCCATTCTGGTGAATATTTTCCCGCCGGGGCCGTTAGGCGACTCGATCAACCAGACCTTCGGCAACCAGCAAGGTCTTGCCTATTGGGGCACCTTTTTTCTGCTGACGGTTGGCTTCACATTCTTCTATGCGGAGACGATGATCGCCAATCAGGACCTGGCCGGTAACTTGCAGCGGCAGGGCGGTTTTATCCCTGGCATTAGACCCGGCAAGCGCACCCAAGAATATCTCCTGCGCGTGTCGCGGCGGATTACGCTGGTCGGTGCGTTGTTCCTGGGTATTATCGCCGTTATTCCGGGCATGGTCGATCTGTTGAATTCGTTACTGTTTCCCACTGAATTCGTCGCGGGTGGTGGCACGCTCAATGCGGCCAGCGTTATCACCGGGTCGGGCCTTATCATCGTCGTCGGTGTGGTCATAGATACGATGCGGCAGCTTGAGGCTCAGCTTGTGATGCGCAACTATGAAGGGTTTATGCGCTAAACGGTTGCCTTCACCAAAATAATCACATTGATATTCGTGAGGGCACGGTCCGCTGTGCCCTTTCTGCATCACAAGCAATCGGCTGTGATGCGCCACGGTAGGACATAATTAACATGGGTTTGTACATTATCTTGATGGGCGTGCAGGGGGCCGGTAAAGGCGTCCAGGCTGGATTTATTAGCAAGAATTATGGCATCCCCCACGTATCAACCGGCGATTTGTTCCGCGCTATGAAAACACGCGAAGACGATTTTGCCCGTAAGATTCAGGAGATTATGGCGTCTGGACAATTGATCTCTGATGAGATTACCTGTGACATTGTAGAAGATCGACTGGCACAACCCGATGCTGCCAATGGCGTGATTCTGGATGGTTTCCCGCGCAACCCGGTGCAGGCCGATTGGTTGGCAGCGCATCTGGCGGCCAAAGGCGAGCAGGTGAACGCAGTGTTATTACTCGAACTGGATCTGTACACGGCTTTCAAGCGGGCCTTCGGGCGCGTGTCATCCACAACCGGTAATCTGTACAATCTCTTTTTCGATGATGCTGAAATTGAATGGCGGTTTGAGGATCATCCTGATGAAGCCTATCCGCCGCGTGTGGTTGGCAGGGAGAAAGCAACCGGCGCGGATTTGATTCGACGCCCGGATGATGCCAACGCGGGGGCCGTTATCCGACGTATCGATACTTATCTCGAAACGACCATGCCGCTGGTCAATTATTATCGGGATAAAGGCTTAGTCACCACCATCGACGCCGAACAACCCATTCCAACAGTGAGTAGGGCCATCAAAACGGTTCTCGATCAGGCTTAGAGCCGCGAACTAGCGACGGCATATCATGACCATCCATTACAAAAACCCGGAAGAACTTGCCACTATGCGTGAGGCGGGGCGCATCGTAGCTGTGGCCCATCAGGCCGTCCGCGATGCGATTAAGCCGGGTGTCACGACCAAACAACTGGATACGCTGGTGGCGAATATCTTGCACGATCACAATGCCACCGCCGCCTTTCTGGGTTATCCCAAGCCGGATTCGCCCGATTTCCCAGCATCAATCTGTGCATCAATCAATGATGAACTGGTGCATGGTATTCCGAGTGATCGCAGGTTGGAAGAAGGCGACATCATCAGCATCGATATTGGCTCCGTGTATCAGGGTTTTGTCGGCGATTCTGCCTGGACCTATCCAGTGGGTGAAGTCACGCCAGGGGTCCAGCGTTTGCTGGAAGTTTCTGAAGCGGCGCTATGGGTTGGCATCCGTGCATCGGTGTTGCCCAACGAAACCAAAGATGTATCGCTGGCGATTCAACACTATATCAGTAAACAAGGTTATAGTGTGGTGCGCGAATACACCGGGCATGGTGTAGGCCGCAAGATGCATGAGGAACCCCAGGTCCCCAACTGGTGGCCGCGGGGGCGGCGGTTGCGGCGGCAGCAGGGGTGGGTCAGTTATCCGTTGAAGCCCGGTATGACCTATGCGCTGGAACCGATGATTAATGCCGGGCGGGCCGAGACCCGCGAATTGGACGACAAATGGACGGTTGTGACTGAGGACGGTGCGTTGTGTACGCATTTTGAGCATACCATCGCCATCACTGAGCAAGAGCCGATTGTGTTGACGCTGCCCTAAATCGGTTCTAGACAACCTGACCTTCGTCTGTTATACTATTCGTTCCGTTGAAATCAAAATCAAAATGAGACCGAACCATGCGTGTATCAGCATCAGTAAGGAAGCGCTGCCCAAAATGCCGCGTCATTAAGCGTCATGGCCGGGTAATGATTATCTGTGATAATCCGAGACATAAACAACGTCAGGGTTAGGGTAGGGAGTTAGACGATGGCGCGAATTGAAGGGGTTGATCTACCCCGCGACAAGCGAGTTGAAATTGCTTTGACCTACATCTATGGGGTTGGGCGGGCGACCAGCAAGGGGATTCTGGGAAAAACGGGCGTGAATCCCGATACCCGGATCAAAGACCTGACCGAAGCCGAACTGCAGATGTTGCGTGATGAAGTGTCGCAGCTAACCACCGAAGGTGATCTGCGTCGTGAAGTGCAGTTGAACATCAAACGGTTGTCAGAAATCGGCAGCTATCGGGGGATGCGGCATCGGCGCAACTTGCCAGCACATGGTCAACGGACTCGAACCAATGCCCGAACCCAGCGCGGTGCGCGGAAAACGGTGCCGGGGCGTGGGCGGCGACGCGGCGCGACCAAGAAATAGGTTTCAGCTTCCGCTCATACAGTTGAATTGCGAATTGCTTTTAATGCGCCCTGTTGGCATTCAGGGCGTGTTTCCCGTAATAAGACCACAAGAGAGGTTGTGAATGGCACGGCAAAGAAGAGCAGCAGGTGGTCGACGTTCCACCAAAAAAGTCGTTAAGAATATACCCTATGGACAGGCGCACGTTTTTGCGACCTTTAACAATACCATTGTCTCGATGACTGACCAATCTGGGAATGTTATCACTTGGTCCAGCGCAGGCACCTCGGGTTTCAAGGGCAGCCGCAAAAGTACCCCCTATGCCGCGCGGTTGGCAGCCCAGAATGCCTCGGAAACAGCACAGGGACATGGCATGCAGGAAGTTGATGTATTTATCAAAGGGCCGGGACCGGGGCGCGAAGCCGCTATTCGCGCAATTCAGGCCAGTGGCTTGAAGGTGCGTTCCATCACTGATGTTACCCCGATTCCTCATAACGGTGTACGTCCCCCCAAGAAGCGACGGGTTTAAGGAGGCATTGGGTCTTGGTTACAACCAATAATTTTGTTGTTCCGCACAAAGTGCAGGGCGATGCCACATCGCGCAATTATGGACGCTTTACCATTAGCCCGCTCGAAAGCGGCTATGGGTTAACGCTGGGTACGGCGCTGCGGCGCATCCTGCTGTCGTCGATGCCGGGTGCCGCCGTCACCAGTGTGCGTGTTTCCGATGTCCATCATGAATTCTCAGCCATTCCGCACGTTCGCGAAGACATGACGCAGTTGATGTTGCAGGTTAAGCAGTTGCGTTTAAACCTGTTCGATGTTGAATCCGCCCGCCTGCGGTTGGAACAACGCGGTGAAGGCACGGTGACGGCGGCTGATATTGAGTGCCCACCGGAAGTCGAGATCATCAACGCGGACTTGTATTTGTTTACTGCTGATTCGCCAGATGCGCACCTGGAAATTGAATTCGAGGTGCAGGTTGGGCGTGGTTATAGCCCGGCGGAAGAACGGGGACGTTTGCCGATTGGCGAATTGCCGATTGATGCGATCTTCAGCCCTATTCGTCGCGTAAATTTTGATGTCGAACGGGCGCGGGTTGGGCAACGGACCAATTATGATAAGCTCGTCATCGAAATCTGGACTGATGGCACCGTGCGACCCGAAGATGCGCTGAGCGAAGCGGCGAAGGTGTTGATTAAGCACCTGACCCCGGTTGCTGGTATCGTGCATATCGACGATTATGACATGATTAGCCCGATTGGCGGCGATCCTGACCCAGATGATGGCAAGGATGACCGGCGCGTCAACGAATTATACGAAAAGCCGATTGAAGAGCTGGATTTGAGCGTGCGGGTGTTCAATTCGCTCAAGCGTACTGGCATAACGACGATTGGCGATGTGCTGGATATGCTGGATCGCGGTCCCGACGCCATGCTGGCGATTCGGAACTTCGGCGAAAAATCGCTGGATGAACTGGTAGAGAAACTCCAGGATAAAGGCTATTTGAAGGAAGATGCTGAAATCCCGGATCTGAGCGGTGGTGGTGGATAATCGATCATGAGACATCGTAAAAAAGGCTTTAAACTAAACCGTAACACGAGTCAGCGTAAGGCACTGGCGAGAAATCTGTCGATTGCGCTGCTGGAACATGAGCGCATCGAGACGACCCATGCCAAAGCCAAATTCGTGCGCGGTAAAGTGGAACGGTTGATTACTATTGCGAAGCGCGGGCTGGAGCACGACGATCCCCAACGGGCGGTACATGCCCGGCGGATTGTTGCCAGCCGTATCAACAATGATCGCGTCCTGGTGGGCAAGATATTTGATGATCTGGCCCCGCGCTATGCGGAACGACCTGGCGGTTATACGCGCATCTATAAGCTGGGACCGCGTAAAGGCGATAATGCTGATATGGTGCTGTTGGAACTGGTTGACCGCGAAGAGGACTGACGCTGGTTCGTTACCGCGCGACGCTGGCCTATGATGGCACCGAGTATTCTGGGTTTCAACGCCAGGCCGAAGGCATTCCCACCATTCAAGGGGCTGTCGAACAAGCGCTCAAGCAGGTCACACAGCAGCCAGCAGCAATCACCGGCGCGGGACGCACCGATACCGGGGTTCACGCCACCGGTCAGGTGATTAGCTTTGATGTCACCTGGAAACATGCTGACGCGGTGTTGTTGCGGGCGTTGAATGCGGTATTGCCACCGGATATTGCTCTGCAAGATTTGTCGCAACAGCCCGGCTTTCATCCGCGTTATGATGCACGATCACGGGTGTATGTTTACACCCTAATCCATGCCCCGCAGCGACAACCGTTATGGCAGCGGACTGCCTGGCATGTTTGGGGTGATCTCAACACTGAGGTGCTGAACGAGACGGCGCAAATGCTGGTGGGTGAGCATGACTTCGCCACATTTGGCAACGCACCACAGGGGAACAACACCGTACGCCACATCCTGAGATCGGCCTGGCAAATGATTGCCGAACCCTTTGGTTGGCGATTGCGCTATGCGGTTGAGGGTAACGCCTTTTTGGAGCATATGGTGCGGCGTATGGTTGGGATGCAAATGGATGTGGCACGTGCCCATCTGACTCTGGACGACTTTGCCGCAGCTTTTGCCGCCGCCGATTTATCACAATCGGGAACGGTTGCGCCACCACAGGGGTTGGTGCTGGAACAGGTGAAATATCCATAAGCTGCCAGTAATCTGACCTTGAATTGGGTGTTAAGCGCTGTAAAATAGGACCATTACGCAAGAAACGGGGGACGCCCGTTGGAGGACCATTGTGAAGTATAAGACGTTCGTCACCAAAGCAGACGACATCAACCGGGCCTGGTGGGTTGTTGATGCCGAAGGCCAAACGCTGGGGCGTCTCGCCACCCAAATCGCGACGATTTTACGCGGCAAACACAAACCAACGTTTGCACCCAACACCGATGTCGGTGATTATGTGATCGTTATTAACTGTGAGAAGATCGTGACCACCGGTAATAAGCTCGATCAGAAAAAATATTATCGCCACTCTGGCTATAACGGTGGCCTGAATGAGATCACGCTGCGGCGGCAGATGGATAAATTCCCGGACCGTGTCATCGAACTGGCGGTCAAGGGCATGTTGCCGAAAAACGCGCTCGGTCGGCAGATGGCGAAAAAGTTAAAAGTATATGCTGGTGATTCGCATCCGCATGGTGCCCAGAATCCGAAGCCATTGGAACTGTAGGAGGAATTAGCGAATGTCAGCACAATTTTACGAAGGCATTGGTCGTCGCAAAGAAGCCAGCGCCCGGGTGCGTTTGTTCCCCGGTGGCACCGGTAATTTTATCGTGAACGAAAAAGAAGTGTCCGATTTTTTCCCACGTTTCGGGGATGTCGACATTATTTTGGAGCCGCTGCGCGAAATTGGACAGGATCGCAGTTACAACATCAGCGTGCATGTGCAGGGTGGTGGCATCAGCGGTCAACGCGATGCGGTGCGCTTGGGCATCGCCCGGGCATTGCTAAAAATCGACCCGGACATGAAGCCGCAGCTTAAAGAAAAAGACTTCCTCACCCGCGACCCGCGCGTGAAAGAACGTAAGAAACCCGGTCTGCGGCGGGCACGTAAGGCCCCGACCTACACCAAACGTTAAATCGGCACACAGAATCAACCTTGAAACGAGTCGGTAATGACTCGTTTTTTGTTTATCTTGTAGGTTGCAGGAAACAGGGTTTGTCGTTAGCGCCCTGAGACAAATGATTTCAAGTCCCTTAAGATGAGCCAATTGATTCCGGTTGATGAATTTGACTGATGACTGACAGCTGAAAACTACCGGCTAGAGACTATTCATGCTTGTACTCTCACACTTCCAGGCTAGGCAACTTCTAAGTAACCGTGAACAGTCTGCACTAGAAATATCGCCCGACCTGGGGCTAACTGACGTAACAGTACAATTGGATGAACTTTGCGTTACTTTTCCGGGGCAGCCTGCATTGGACTGGGAAGCACTCGAACTCATTGCAGCATCTGAGAATGGTTGTTTCGCAATCACCCCCAATGGTCCAGAGAAAATTCAGGAATTTTCTGAAGCAACCAACCGCGTCTATACCCTATATCCGACTGAACTCGCGCCAACAATGCTGGTGTCAGGCTTTCCGATGCATCGCATTAAGGGGACCAACCCGCATCAAGACACGTTAAGTAAAATCAAGGCAATTAAGCCGGTGACGGGACCGGTCCTCGATACGAATATGGGCCTGGGCTATACGGCCATCCAAGCGGCCAAAACCGCTACATCGGTTCTGACGATAGAACTTGACCCGGCGGTAGAAGCGATTTGCCGCCAAAATCCCTGGTCACAGGAATTGTTCAGTAACCCCAAAATCACGCGTCAGATCAGTGACAGTTTTGATGTGGTTATAGACCTGGACGACAACACGTTTACGCGCATCATCCATGACCCACCGACATTCAGCCTGGCCGGTGATCTCTATTCGACGGATTTCTATGCTGAACTTTATCGCATTCTGGCGCAGGGGGGGCGCTTGTTTCATTACATTGGCGATCTGGAAAGTCAGCATGGCAAGCGCGTCGCCCGGGGTTCAATCCAACGGCTGCAGCAGGTCGGCTTTAAGCGTGTTAAGCTCCATAAGGCTGCTTTTGGATTGGTCGCCTACAAGTAGCCTGTTTTCAAATCTGGCGCTCATCTTCGCTCTCTATAATATTGATCAGGGTCAGGTGGCAAGATCATTTTTTGGTAGAAGAGTCGAGGAATAAGGGTATGAGTAAGTCCAGAACGCGTCAACGTCGCCAGCAAAAGCAGTCGGCAACGCGTAGTCGAAATGTGATTATGGGTGCCAGCGCCGTTGTGGGTGCGATTGTACTGATCGCGGTTTTATTGCTGGTGCGGTCCAGTCAGTTACCCGATGTGGACCTGGGTGAGAATCCCGATGAGAGTATTTCATTCGCCAACCTGGGCCAGGAACATATCCCGGAGGGGTCGCCGCGCCCGGAATACAACTCTAACCCGCCAACTTCCGGCCCGCATTATGCCCAGTGGCTGCCCACCGGGGTTTATTCCCAGCCGACGCTGGATGAAAATCTGGTTCATAATCTGGAGCATGGGCATATCTGGATGTCGTACCGCGATGCCGATGACACGGAGGCAATTGAAATGCTTTCCGCGATTCAGTCGCAATTTCCGCGCTGGTCCATCGTGAGTCACCGTCCGCAAAACGATGACCGCATTGTACTGGCAGCTTGGACTCGGTTACTGCCGCTCGAAGAACCCGATGAAGCTACGATTCTAGCATTTATTTCTCGGCATCGTAACAAAGGGCCAGAAAGCATCGCCGGTTGATGCTAAGTCATTGGTCGTTAGTCCCCGGTCAACAGTCGGGACCAGACGAGTGGGGAGTTCCATTCAATGGGCAAAGTTTGCTGTTTTTGACTATGGACTAAAGACTTTCGACTACTTGCAGCAATACCTGAAACACAATTCGCTGATTTTGGCATGATATGAAGTGTCAATTAGTTTGCTTGCAACTCCCGAATCAGGTTGGGAATTGCCACATCCAGATTACGTTTGTAGATCAGCGCGAATAGTGGTCCGATGATACTGACGGCAAAACCTGACGCGGCTACATGAAAGGTCATTTCACACCGATTATCGTCGAGGGCGTGAAAGCGATGATCGTAATGGAAGGTTAGCCACAAAAACGGACCAACCCATTTCCAATTCTGGTGGAAATTGAACTCCGTCATCGAAAAAGTTGTTTTGATGCCATTTTGCAGGTAGATCACACCGGTTGCGTGCTCACCGAGCGGTTCCGACGTTTTTAACTCCAGGTGCTTAATGTGACTGGCCCACGAAGGCCACTGTTCAACCTGGGCGAAGTGTTCCCAGGCTACTTCGATTGAGACAGGTGCTTCGAAGCGTCGCTCGATTAAATTTCTCATGATTTATTCCAGGTTGGCGTGGCGGCTGAACATAGCAGCGGCATCTAAATTTAAATCCGCCATCAGTTGTATCACGATGATGTCCAGCAGGATGCCGAGCGCCTGCTCAAATAGCGACCCCATGGGTTGCAGCGAGTCGATGTCGCCGGCTTCGATCTTCGGGCTGACAGCAGCAATCTGGACGACCGCGTCAGCATAACGACCAATGGGCGAGTCGGCGGGGATCGTGATGAGGGCCACCTGTGCACCCAATTCATAGGCTTTCTGCGCATAGTTCACTAGCGAAGTGGTGCGTCCCGATCCCGACCCAATAATGAGCAAATCACTCGCGCCAATGGCCGGAGTCGTCATTTCGCCGACGACATGAACGGCCAGATCCAGGTGCATCAAACGCATGGCAAAAGCTTGCATACGCAGCCCAGATCGCCCCTTCCCAGCGACGAAAATGCGGCGCGATTGCAAAATGTCGCGGCGTAAGTTCGTTACTGCGTCCACATTAATTGATTGCAGCGCGGTTGCCAATTCGGTTGTGACGGTGTTGACGAGTTCAAGATAGGTGGGCATAAGTATTGATCCGTTCTTTGATAGCCTGGGCGGCGGTCGCTGGGTCCGTTGCACTGGTGATGGCACTGCCCACAATGATAATGCTGGGATTCAAGGTCGCCAGCAAGTCAATGGTTTCCAGCTTGATACCCCCCGCAACGGCTAATGGAGCCTGGGGGATGCCATAGCGTAACGCTTCCAGGCCAGCAACCGGGGATAGCTGACGCATATCGGTGGACGTATGCACACAAAGATAATCACAGCCCATTTCGAGAAAAGTGCGTGACTGTTGTGGGGCAACTTGCATCAGATCAACCATCACCTCCGCATCGTAATGCTGCGCGGTGGTGACCACACTGGCGAGAGTTGCTTCCTGAGTGACGCCCAGCACGGTTACGATGCTGGCACCGGCATCCAGCGCAATGCGGGCTTCGATCTCACCAGCATCCATGATCTTGGAGTCTGCCAACAGCGGTAAACCCGGAAACGCCCGCCGCACCGCCTTAATCGCATGGACACCCTCGCGCATAATGAGGGGGGTGCCAATCTCAGCAATGTCAATATAGGGGCGAGTCGCTTCCAGAATTTTGAGGCTTTCGGCTAGCGTGCCATCCAGCGCAACTTGTAAACGCACGGCAGTTATCCTTTACTGTTTGCCATCCAGTAGCATGGCTTCGCAGCAAGTTTACCTTCTTTTGCGCTTTCGCACCGCTTTATTTGTGCCTATGCGCTGATGATACGATTAACAACCGGGCCTAGCGCTCTGGCGTAATCAGCCACTGTTGTGATCGGCGAATATGGGGGATGGGAAGGCGCGAACGTCCGCCCGTGTTTTGGTGATGATCGGTCGGTATTTCAACCATTGCCGGGATGCGCACAGTAAAGGTTGTGCCCTCATCCAGCACGCTTTCAACACTAATCGTTCCATCGTGGGCTTCCACAATCCATTTTACAATTGACAGGCCCAAACCGGAACTTTCTGCATTGACAACGCCGCGCTTACGTGACAAATCCGCCTGATAAAAGCGGTCAAAGATATGCTTACGATCTTGCTCTGACATGCCGATGCCATTATCGACGACCTGCAATATGGCCTGCTGATTATCTGCATACAGACTGAGCATGATGCGGCCACCATCAGGCGTGAATTTGATGGCATTGCTCAAGAGGTTAAGCAAGAGTTGTTTAATACGGTCGGCATTGCCATTTACGCGTACCGGTTCGAAGCGTTGCAATGATACGGTGAGATCGCGATCTTTTACCAGAATCTGCGCTTGTTGGTGGGCCTCAATCACCACCGTATCCAGGTCCAGCGGCTCCCGGTCCAGCGTCAGGCCGCCATAATCGGCTCGTGCCAACAAAAGCAAATCATTCACCATCCGCGCCATGCGGTCAGTTTCGCTCTCAATCGCTTCCAGCGACATGTCATCCATGCCGTAGCGTTTTATCAGGTCGAGGTTGCCGCGAATGGATGTCAGCGGTGTGCGCAATTCATGTGAGACGTCGGCCACAAAGCGCTGCTGGACGCTGAACAAATCTTGCAGGCGCTCCATCATATTATTAAATACAGAGGTCAGGTGGCCCAGTTCATCTTTGGGTCCGTTCCAGGCCAGACGTGTGTTGAGATCATCGGTTTTAGCAATCGACTCAGCAGCGACGGTGATTTCCCGGATGGGCTTCAGTGCTCGCCGCGAAAGCCATGTCCCGACGATAATCGACGCGATCACTGCCAGCACGCTACCGCCACCCATCACCAGCAGTAACCCTTTGCGGGCTTCATTGACCGTATCCAATAAAGCGACGGTCTGAACATTCGCCAGGAGTTCACCTCGCAGAAACATCGGGCTGGTGAGGACGCGCATGGCACGGCCTTCGACCACAACGTTGGTGTAGATCAGTTCATTGGTCCCCAGGACCATTGGGTCTAGTGGTTCTGTATAATCGCGCAGGTTAACCGACGACGCTTCAAGCACGGGTTCGGTGTTATCGACCGACCAGACTTGCACCTCTACGCCCGAAGCCCGAAATAGATCAAGGCGGGGCAAGACGAATGTGCGCTGGTCGGCGGCACCAAACTCACCAAACAGCCGCACCCGGCTGCTGTCCGTAACCAGTTGGGCCGTCTTGCTCAGCGAACTGTCGACGGCATCCACCAGCGTGCGATCCATCAAGGTATATACGGCACCGCCGAACATCAAAATTACAGCGATCAGCAGGCCAGCATACCAGATGATGAGTTTGGTACGAAAGTGCATCTATTCCTCGCGTAACACGTAACCTACACCCCGTACCGTATGAATCAGCCGGGGCTTTTCTTCAGTTTCGGTCTTTTGCCGCAGGTAACGCACATAGACTTCGATAATATTGCTCTCACCGCCGAAATCATAATCCCATACGCGGTCAAAAATCACATCGCGGGTGAGGACCTGCCGGGGATTACGCATAAACAACTCCAGCAGTTCATATTCTTTCGCGGTCAGGTCAATGGCCTGTTCGCCCCGGTACGCACGATGGGTCCCCGTATCCAGGGTCAGGTCGGAGAAGCGCAGAATATCCGGGCGTGAGGCGGGCGTTGTGCGGCGGAACAAGGCACGAATGCGGGCCAGTAGTTCGTCTACCGAAAATGGCTTCACCAGATAGTCGTCGGCCCCGGCATCCAAACCCATGACCCGATCTTTTACATCGTCTTTGGCGGTCAGCATCAATATCGGCACATCACTGGCCGCCCGCAGTCGTTTGCATACCTCCAGTCCATCCAAACCAGGTAGCATCCAGTCGAGAATGACCAGATCGGGCGGATTATCACGGGCGGTTGCCAAACCGATTTTGCCATCACGGGCGACTGTCACCCGATAGCCTTCATAAATCAGGCCGCGCTCAATAAATTGAGCAATGCGGGCCTCATCTTCAATTACGAGAACTCGTTCGCCAGACATTGGCAAATCCTTAATGCATACAATTGTCGCTCATAAAGTTGATTATAGCGCTAATTTATGAGAGGCACCTTAACTAACGCTGTGCCCATGTGAAATTCCATACCGTTGCCGGTGTGTTCAAAACGACCTGTTCACCCGTTTGCAAATCGATAAATGTTAATGGTCCCGCCAATCGGTCGCCAGCAATCACCCGGTAGGCATATCCGCCGATAAATTGCCCATCGGGTGAAAGATGGGGCTGGTCAACGCTGCCACCGGTATGAATGGGTGTCAGGTCACCAGTTGAGATGTCTAGCCCGACAATACGCAGTGTTTGTGGCCCCAGCAACCGTTCTGGCAGTACCAACTGGATTTGGTTCGGGCTAATCTCGCGGGCGGCCTGAACCGAAAGAATATCGGGTAAGAATTGCGCTGGTTGCGTCAGAGTGCCGACGCCAGCAATCGACAACCCACCCGGTCGGTCATTTTCTGCCATTCCGTACAGCAAGATGCGCCCATCGCTGAGCCAGGTGGCGTTTTGTTCCAACGCAATTTCCAGAACCTCGCCCGTGTTGGGGTCCAGCACGCCAGGAACCGTAATGTCCGGGCGATTGACCTGGACCAGCAGCCCACTTAGATTCGGCGCGAACTGGGGCTGGGTGAAGCGCCGTTCAAAGTTTGGGGTCAGGTCATCAGGCGCGACTTGCTGGGCATTATCCCCGTCAACAGACACCAGCCAGATGCCGTTATCCACGTAGGCAATCTGTTGACCGTCCGGGCTAAATGCCGGTTGAGCTGGTTGTTCACCGGTAAGTTCGGCCAACAACAGCGGTTCAGAGCCGTTGAGCCGTTGCAATAGCAAACGGTTGTCAGCGGTATAGGCAATGCGTTGACCGTCGGGGGGGACTCCGAAGCCGGTAACACCTGCTTCTTCACTGGTGACCGGGGTGGCTGCCGAGCCATCGGCTGGCAAACGCCACACCTGCGGCGTGCCGGTGTCGGCATCTGTCATGAAAAACGCAGCAGCAGGTAAGCGCACGCTCTCGACATGCGAGAGTGGCAACGGCCCCCAGCTAAACGCGACAGCACTGTCGATGGGCAGGGGGAAACCTTGCGCGTTGACCGGGCTGACTAACCCCAGCGCACCGCCCCGAAATGCCAGCAACAAGCTCCCTTCCGGCATCCAGTGCAATTGGCTGAGTTCAATCGGGACTTCACCGACATTATCAATTCGGGATTCGTTGGCGGGGAGACCGATCAGCCGTCCAAAGCCGGGTGGTACCTCGTTGCTGTCCTTTTGGCGGCCAAATACGACCAGCGTGCCATCAGTTTGCCGGAAGGGTTGTAGATAAACCCATGTGTCATCCAGCAGAATCGTCTGGGCATTTGCCGCGCTCAGGTCCATCAGTAGGAGACCACCCTCCGGCGGGGTAAATGCGACCTGGGTCGCACTGTACCAGGTCAGGCCGGTGGCCGCCGGAATCGCGCTTGTCAAAATAATGTTGGTGCCCTCACGACGATAGAGCCACCAGATGTCCCCTACCGCCTCCGCCGCCAGATACTGACCATCGGGCGACCACAAGACCTGGACAAACCCGCCTTCCAACAATTCAATGATCTTGAAAGGCGTGGGACTTGCCAGATCATTTTCAACGTTGATATAAACGCGTCCCCCGGTCTCAGTTGTCACTGCGAACGCATCCCCAGTGGGGGACCAGGCGATGGTATCACCCTCACCCCGGACAGGTGGTACACCGGCCAGCGCGCCGTCAATCTCGAGGCTGGTGTCAGCATAAATATGTCGTAGCACGAGCGCCGTTTCCGTGCGATAGGCCAGCCAGTTATCGTCACGCGCGACGCCGAAATCCACCACAAAGGTGTCTTCGGGTGTGACCGAGCGCACGCCTTCACTGCCCAGCCCATAACGATCAACGCGGCCCTCTGTTGTCAAAACATAAAGGGCCGCTGGCAAGTTAAACGCGTCCTGAGCTATGGTCGGCGCTGCGATTAGTGTTAACAGTATCCAGATGAACCCACGTCGCATTAATACATTCCCTCGATTGTTCTGGCAGCCCTGACAGCTAGAATAACTATCCCGATATTAATCATGCAATACTAAGAGCGCACTTCTGCATGTGTGCCCTGCTATGCTGACAAACTCTAAAATCGATCCGGCTATTGCTCTAATCCCAGCCGGGCTTTTTCAGCTTCCAGCATGGCTTTTTGCCGACGAACACGCTCCGGCTCAATTATTTCACGCGGATGAGTCGGCTGAAAATCAAAGCGTTCGACGCCCAGCGCATTGAGCACAGCCTGTTCAACCAGCGAATGGTCTTCCAGATTTTCCCGATTGAAATTCATTGGCTCGTTCAAGATGACGGTCGGGTTCGTAATGAAGCGCGGACGGCCCGATGGATTCTGTGACGACGCGTGCAGAATAAAAGGATGCAGCAGTACGACATCGCCGGCGTTGCCCGTGATTTCCATGAATTCTTTGCATTCACCAATTAAGTGCGATCCGGTGGAAATCGGGCTGTCCCGTCCGGGGCGAATGCCTTCCGGGTGTTGCGCCAGATGCCGGGCGACCAGCGGTACTGAATCTGTTGCGACGAAGGTGCCGCCACTGCGCGGCAGAATATCCGACCAAACGACAATGGTGAGTAAGCCCTGCTCCGGGCTGTCCAGAAAATGCCGGAAGAAATCACCATCATTGTGCCAGCCGCCGGCAGTCGGGGACGGTTCCCGGTATGGTTCATCAGCGCCAAATTTTAAATTCAGGATGAAGCCGTCGCCCCATTGGGCACGGTCCGGGTTGATGCGCTCCTCACCACCGACCAGATCACACATTGCGTTCCAGGCACGCGGCGCAAAGTCTTTGATCGGGAAGCGGTTGAGCGTCGGCATGTGGATTTTCTCCTCTGCCCACGTCGCTGGATCATCCGCTTTATAACCGAGACGGAGCCAGGCCTGGCTGGTATACTGCTCCGCAGCGGCGCGGGTAAACGCTTGCTCAATGACCACATAGCCCTTATCCAAAAAATGCTGGGCTTGTTCAAAAGTCAACTCGCGATATTTGTTCGACATAAAAAACCTCTTTCTCACTGCATGTCAAGTATATATCAACGCAGGCAACCCGGCTAACGCGTGAGGATTACGTCACTTGCGGCGCAACCTTCTGCCCATTCTGTACGACCGGGACGGCCTGATTCCAGTATTTCTCGCCGGTTTTATCCATGAGCGGTTCACGAGAATATTGCGCGAGATAGACCCGACGCATTTTGTTCGTGTTGTTGGGGCTGCTGCGGTGGAACGTGCGACTGGAAAAGACGACGATGCTACCGACCGGGACAATTGCCGGGATGCCGGGATCATCGCCGTGATACCCAATTTTATCATTACTTCCGGCTTCGACGGTATGATCGAACAGGTCATCTGGCTGCATCCCGGCCCGCGCATAAGGCAGCACGGAAACCGTGCCGTTTTCTTCGGTCATGTCATCCAGCGCACACCAGCAGGATAGATAGGGCGTATGATAATGCCCGATATAGCCAGAGTCCTGATGCCACGAGAATTTCGTCCCGCCGTCTGCTGCTTTGACAACGTATTGCTCGTTAAACAGGTAAACATCATCGCCGAGGGTCGCTTTGCCAATGTCAGCCATCAAATCGCTAAACAGAAAATTGGTGATGACCTGACTCCGTCGCCACTGGTTCGAGATAAAATAGCGTTTCTTATAATGGGTGATACCCAGGCTGGTGACGCCTTTGGCCTCCATCTCGCGGTCACGTTCATCAATGTATTGCTGACATTCGGTGCGCAGGCCATCGATGACTTCATCGGGAATGACGCCCTCCAGGATGAAATAACCGTCGCTGCGATATTGTTTGATTTGGTCGTCGGTAATCAACATGTCTCGTCCTTATTGCTTATCTATGCTTAAATTAGACCCAGAACAGGCAACTTTGGCAATGGATTTTGATCCGATGGATTCGGCCTTGTGCCACTAAGTTTTTAACATCTGAATTTGCATCGAGTCATGCTGTGTCGCTACGGAATGGAAACGTAGATGCCCAAAAACAATGATGCTGTTTTTCCAGTGGTGATAATCGGCGCAGGGATGGCCGGGTTGACGGCTGCCGCGCATCTGGCTGAACGCGGAATCTCGCCGCTGATACTCGAAGCGGATCGGTTGTGGCCGGGCGGACGCATGGCGGGTGGCGCGCCGGATACCTTTGAATACGCTGGCCGCGAATGGTCATTTCCATCGGAGCATGGGATGCACGCCCTATGGGGTGGTTATGATAATCTGCGGGCGACGATTGACCGCTTTACTGACATCAAATTGCAACTATCGCCGGGCGAAGAGTGGATCAATCGCTGGGGGCGTGAAGTGCGCGTGATTGAAGCTGGCAATGCGATTCGCTCCCGCTGGCTGCCCGCGCCGTTTCATCATCTGCAATTACTGTTTCATCCCGGTATCTGGGCCACGATAACGCCGCTTGATTTTTTGTCGCTGCCCGGTTTCTTGTTCAGCCTGTTGTGGACGGTCGGTATGGACCCGTTTAAGGAGCAGGTCGCGCTGGATGGTCTGCTGATGGACGAATATTTTCGGGCATGGACGCCGAATTTGCGGGCCACTTTCACCGGGCTGGGCGCGAATCTGCTGGCAGCGCCGGTTGAAGAAATTCCGCTCACGGCTTTTATCGCCGCGCTTCGCTTTTACACCATGCTGCGCCGCGATTCGTGGACAATGCAGTATCTGCCGGGACCGCCGCAGGAATGCCTGCTCACCCCGTTGATAGACCACATCGAACATCACGATGGCATGCTGTTGATGGGGGCAACGGCGCAACGCCTGGAACGACAGGGGGATCATTGGCGCATTGTTGTGGACGATTCTGTACGTGGCGGACGGCGATCGCTGCTGGCAGAAAACATCATCATGGCGGTGCAGCCACCAGCCGCGAAACGATTGTTGCTTAACAGCCCGGCGACGCGTGAAGTGGCGGCTAATTTACGCTTTCCCCGTGCCGTCCAGAATGCGACGGTGCGCCTGTGGTTCAAGGCCAGTCCGCGCCCCGGCACGCCCGGCGGCATGTTCACCGGGGATTTCTTGCCCGACAATTTTTTCTGGATGCATCGCCTCTATGACGAGTTCGCAAAGTGGCATGACGTAACCGGCGGCAGTGTGCTGGAAATGCACATCTACGCGACCAGCTCGGTTCTCAGTCAACCGGCTACTGTGCTGTTGATTCAATGTCTGGATGAAGCCCAGCGCGCCTTCCCCAGCCTGCGCGGTCATTATGTACATGGTACCGTCCGGCTCAATACGCTTGACCAAACCTTGCTGCGGGTGCCCACCCAGGACAGCCTGCACGTCAAGACGTCGTGGCCCAACTTTTATGCCGGTGGTGATTGGGTTGGGTATGATACCCCGTCGCTGTGGTTGGAACGTGCTACGGTGACGGGCATCGCAGCGGCTAATCACGTCATCAGAGCCAGTCAGAGGGAACCATTTCCGATTATTCAACCGCCACCGCCCGAAGTTCCGGCGCGGGTTCTGGGGGCCGGGGTACGCCTGTTTCGTCGCACAGTGGGCCGGGTGATTCTCAGCGTTGCGCGATTGATTATGGGCAGGAAATAGATTAATTGGACTGATGGACTGCTTGCGGCCAGGTTAGCGTTTTCGTATAACGAGCCTATTATGTCGATTGCCCGAAGGCCTTAGTATGTACATTCCCAAACTCAACGCCGAGACCGATGTTAAAAAGCTGCATGACCTGATGCGGGCGCATAACTTTGCGGTGTTGTTCAGTGCGCAGCCAGACCCTTTTGCGACCCATCTGCCGTTTATTCTCGACGATGAACGTGGGCCGCAAGGTACGCTTGTCACGCATCTGGCAAAAGCCAATCCGCACTGGCAGCAGCTTGACCCGGAGCAGGAGGTTCTGGTCGTCTTTCAGGGACCGCATAGCTACATCTCGTCGCGGTGGTATGCACCGCCAACGACGGTGCCGACCTGGAATTATGCGGCGGTTCATGCCTATGGAAAACCGCGCCTGATTTTTGACTCAGCAACGTTACGCGAGCTAGTCATGCAGTTGGTGGCCTTTCATGAGCCAGCGGAGAAATTGCCTGATTTTGACGCAAACCTCCCAGAAAATCTACTACAGGCGATTGTTGGTCTGGAGATCGAAATCACGCGGCTGGAAGGCAAGTTCAAATTCAGCCAGAATAAGTCCGTTGCCGATCAAGCGGGGGTTATTACCGCCTTATCGCAGTCCGCCGATTCGACTGAGCAGGCAGTTGCCCAGATCATGCAGGCGAACCTAGCGCGATAGATACTCACCGAATGCTCGTGAAACTCATTGGTCAATCTAAGCTGGGCCGGGGTATGCTATGCCAGTGTTCGAAAGTCGGTCAACAAGATCGGCGTAGGGGCGTCGCCCTGGGCAGTCACTGACTTGCCCCTACAAGTATTATTCTTTCGGTAAATGGTGCTTAGGGCGATGCAGCGCGTTTCTGGCTTGAGGTGGCTTGATATGCAACAAATCAGTGTGTTCGACATGCTCAAAATTGGTGTTGGCCCATCCAGCTCACACACACTGGGTCCCTGGCGGGCGGCCCAGCGCTTTTTGGATGAACTGCAAGCGACTGCGCCATTAACCGCAGTCGAATGCTTGACGATTGAGTTATTTGGCTCACTGGCAAAGACCGGCAAGGGCCATGCGTCTGACACTGCTATTTTACTCGGGTTATCCGGTGAGGATCCCGTGACCTGTGACACCACCCAGATTGGTCGCCGTGTGCTGCACATTCGCACCACGCAAACGCTCAACCTGTTGCAACAGCATACCATTGCCTTTGATTCGGCCACTGATCTTATATTTCACCGGGATCAGACATTACCCTTTCACCCGAATGGGTTGCGCTTCACTGCACAGCTAACCAATCTGACCGCATTTAGCGAAACGTATTATTCGATTGGCGGTGGCTTTGTTGTCACTGAGTACGATGCCAGCGCTGACGAACTGGAAATCACGCTGCCCTATCACTGTGAACGTGCTCAGGATGTGCAAACCTATTGCGACATGGCAGGCCTCGCGATTTGGGAGATGGTCTGGGCGAATGAACGTGTCTGGCGCAGGGATGCCGACATTCGTACCGGGCTATTGAATATCTGGGAGGCGATGGCCGATTGTGTTTATCTTGGTTGTCACGCGGAAGGTGAATTGCCCGGTGGCTTGCAGGTTGTCCGGCGTGCGCCACAGATGCATCAAAAGTTGATCGGCGACCGGGCTTACACCAATCGTCAGGAATGGATCGCCCAAATCAAGACCAGTCATTTTACCTTCCAGCAGGTTGTCAAATGGATTAGTTGTTTTGCGCTGGCCGTCAATGAAGAGAATGCCGCGTTGGGGCGGGTCGTAACTGCGCCTACCAACGGTGCTGCCGGTGTCATTCCAGCGGTGCTGCTGCATTATGTCTGTTCCCGCGATGTAGATGACGACGCGATCGTTCGGTTTCTGCTGGTCGCCAGTGAGATCGGTAGCCTGTTTAAAAAAGGGGCAACCATCTCGGCAGCGATGGGCGGTTGTCAGGCAGAGATCGGTGTTTCGTCAGCGATGGCCGCTGCCGCCCTCACCGAATGTCTGGGGGGCAGTGTCGAGCAAGCGTTAATGGCGGCTGAGATTGCGATGGAGCATCACCTGGGCCTGACCTGTGACCCGATTGCCGGGTTGGTGCAGATTCCCTGTATTGAACGCAACGCGATGGGGGCGATGAAGGCCATCACCGCCGCCAATATTGCGCTGGAAAGCACGCCACAGCATGCCAAAGTCTCGCTGGATGCCGTTATCAAGACGATGTGGGAGACTGCCCTCGACATGAACGACAAGTATAAAGAAACGTCCGAGGGTGGTTTGGCGGTTCACATCCCGGTTAACCTGGCAGAGTGTTAATGCTTGTCGGACTTACGAGGCGACTGTTTCGACGGTACCATTCCCCTGACTGAATAGGAGGTTTAAAAATGGGCAAAGTCAAAATGCAGGGAGCCGCCTTGCTGATCTTCTTGAGCCTCTTTCTGTTTGTGCAGATCGCTGGCAGCAATCCGGGCTTAAACGAAGGCGACCCCCAGGCAATCTTTCGACTGGTTATTGGCACCATTGTCCTGGTCATTGGCGTGCGGCGCTTTCGTCAGGGGTGGATCGAACGGCAACAAGCCGACTAGGCGACTGGCAACTTTGTCAGCAATTCGGCAACGGGCAGCTTATAAGTCGTGCGTTGATTGTGAAGTCGAAATCCAAGCTGGCCATTGATGGCCTGCATCGGTGCGTTCACATTCGCGTTCAGTGTACTGATAAATGCGACCGACGGATATTGCCGACGAATAGTCTGGAGCATGTCGGCCTTCAGCCATTTACCCAGGCCGCGCCCACGATAGGGTTCACGTACCCCGGTTAAGCCCTGAACTGCCCGACCGCTCCATTCAGGATGATAGGAAATCTCCGTCAAGCCACAAAGAGTTGCATCAGGTGCAATAATCACTTTGGTCAACAACGTGATGCCCATCTGTTTATGTTCTTGATCTTCAATGCGCAGGCTGTAAACCGTAAATTCTTTGCCTGTACCCTCAAGTTCTTCAAAGGGGGCCTGGTTGGCAATTTCAGTGTACAAATGAGCATAGCAGGCGAGTTTGGTGGCGTCCTCACTGAATAGACCGGTGAATGTGTGGATGGTGAAATCCGGATTCTTCCTGGATGCGCTGCCTGTCCATTGTTCCAGCATCATCTCATTTACCGCGGACATTGACAGCCGCTTTTCCTGGGACTGGCTGCCGACTGTAGCGCCAAATGCCATCGCGAATGCGTGACTGGCAGAACTGCTACTTTCACCCTGCAGTAATGTGATCCCATGTGCCTGACATTCCGCTGCGGCTTGTTGCAGTAACAATCGTCCGATGCCCTCCCGGCGCTGTTCTGGCACCACATAAACACAGGTGGTCGCCACATACCCATTTTGCTGAACGGGTAAATTCAGCGTGAGCAGACCGACCACCTGGTCGTCTTTCAGTGCCAAATAACGACGAAAGTTATTCTGGAGGTCACGCGACATAGCTTCAGTGGCTTTTCGCTCAAGGTCAGGAGCAATGAGCGGATCATGTGGATTTAAGTCGCGGGCCATCGTTCGCCGAACGGACAGCCATTGATCCCACTCAGCAGCGGTTGCCAGTTCATAATCGAATGGTTTAATCTGTGTCGATGACATCATCGCCACCTTCTCGTTCAAGTTTCATTCGTCTTCAGGCGTTAGCCAGTAAGCTCGGCCATCGCGTTCGCGTCGCAGAAAGTCGATGTCGATCAGTTCGCGCCGTAGCCGGGCATAATCTTCGTGATACCGCGAGATAATCGTGTTGACCTCATGCTCGGTGTACATTACATCCGGCTCAAAATCCAGGATAATCCAGCGCAATACTGCATTGAGTTTCTTTTGCTGCACCGGAATATGCTTTAAGCGGCGATCTATGGTGTAGCCCTTGATGACCCGCTTTTCATACTCATCCAGTGGCAGGTCGGCAATCCACGACTTATCTGGTTGCACCTGGTCAGGTTCATGATTGATACTTCGCAAGTCCATCACCATATGCTGCCAGCGTTCCAGTGAATTTGCGTTTAACTGATAGCGCGGTTGATCGCTTCCGTTCCTTAGATTCAACAACCCGACCTCACGCAAAGCGGTTACATGCCCGGCAATGGTTGACTCATTGCGGCCCAGCATGCCGGCTAAGTCGGTAACGGAATATGCACGGTCGTTGAGCAAACCGATGATTGTCAGCCGGTCAACATCCGCCAGCGCGGTGAAGAAGTTGTGCAGCATCTGTTTCTTTTGCTGACTCATGCTCATGACATACCTCTGTATTTTGATAAACTTAAACATAGATAATAATCTATTTTGAAGAATATCAAAGTTATAAAGATTTGTCAAGCATTGAGGTCTAAATGCTAGAAACGTTATTCATCTTCAGGTGTGAGCCAATATTTGCCGCCGCCGCGTTCCCGCCGCAGAAATCCAAACTCCACCAGTTCACGGCGCAACCGCGCATAATCTTCATCATATTGTGTGAGTAAGGTATTGACCTCGCGTTCGGTGTACAGCACGTCCGGCTTGAATTCCATAACGATCCAGCGCAGCACTGACACCAGCTTTTTCTCCTGTCGGGGAATATGTTTCAAACGCTGACCAATCGTGTAATCCTTGATGATTTTTTTGTCATAAGCCGACAGCGGCAGGTCATCGATCCAGGACTGATCACGCTGGTTATGTGGCGGTTCATAGTTGATATTTTCGACCTCCATGACCATCGCCTTCCAGTTTTTCAGCGAGGCACCGTTCAATTTGTAGCGGCGCTGATTACCCACACTCCGCAGATTCACCAGCCCGACCTCGCGTAGTTTCGAGAGATGATGCGATACAGTTGGTTCTTTGAGTTCAAGCAGCGCCGCCAGTTCGCCGACATTATATTCCTGTTCACTAAGGAGACCAATCATGGTTAGCCGATTTTCGTCAGCTAGCGCCTTGAAAAAATTCAACAACATCTGTTTCTTTTGCTGGCTCATACTCATCAGGTTAATCCTCAATATCGCGCATGATCTAATTTCAGGTTTATCAAAATACCGCCATTTGTCAAGCGCAAGGCTGGCACCGATTGGTTGGTAGATGATAACCATGCATAACAATCAGAAAATGCTATAATGGAAATTGTAAGATTAGCGCTGGTCGCTGGTGTCGATCGGGAACAGAGGCAGCATGATGGCAACATATACCTATAAATCTCGAAAATCTCAGCCAAATAAATCGGGTGATGAGTCACAGAATGCGCAGGTGAGGGGACATGCTTCCCGGCGGCGTTCGACCATCCCACCCTTGCTGCAAGGGGTGGTTAGCGACCAGACCGTACCGCCGTTGTCACAACCGAAAATGCCAACAAACCAAGCCATCGCCCCGGCTATTCAGTCAACCGATATTAGTGTGGCCTTCTTCCGTAGCCCGGATTATGGCTCACAGGCGCATGACACGAAGGAAGAAGAGGAAGAAGAACAAGAAGTCTCCGCCGACAAACCAGCCGCGATCAACATATCGACGCCGATTCAGGTTGCGATTCCGATTGCGTCCACAGCATTGACAAGCCATGATGAGGTTTTAGAGGAAGAAGGCGCGGGCGGTTTACCCGTAGCCGAACCGACTGCGCCGATGGTCAATAGTCCGATCCCTGAAATTGCCGAAGGCGAAACCATCTCATTGCCCGATATTATTTACCCGGATGTGGTGGGGATTACATCGCATGACAAGATCAGCCCAATGCTTGGCAACACCAGTACCATCAGCGTAGGCGGACCAACGCCGTCGGGTTTTGGTCTGACCAGCCTGTACATGGGCAGTATGACGAATATCAAGGTGTCAAAGGTTTTGGGAACATATTTCGTGGTTGCCATGCACAAGAACAGTATCAAGTATTCTGCCCGTGCCTCAACTGGCCCGGCGAGTCAGGTCGACATTCCATCCTCATCCGCTGCTACCCTTAAAGATTCAAATTGGAAACAGGCCGCCAGTGACCTGACACCCAATATGAGTGACTTGAACGGACGCCCGCCACGCACCAAATTTTGGGCGAAAGACTTGACTTTGAAACATGAAAAGTTCCATGCCGACGAATACAGCAAATTTAGTACCGCGGGCGTAACACAAGCAATGACCTGGCTGGGAGCGAAAACTGCATCGAGCGTGGCCGGTGTTCAAACCCTAGTGGGTAAAGTTCCCCAACGGGTGGTTACGAGTGTCAAGGCCGCCATGACTTTTCCTTCCAAAGAAGAACGAGCTTACGGTGATGGCGCTTCGTCTTATACTGCACGAGCTAACGCCATTACGACCAAAGGTACCGCGGGCAAGTATCCGAAATAGCTACCGATCAGTGCTGATGGTGCCTGGGAGATTCTCACTTAGAGCAATTGAACGACGCGATGCCGCAAGCAAAAGCAGTTCTTAATCTGGCTATCAAATGCTTAATATGAACATACCCAACCCGCCGCCCGAAATGTCCTATGCTGATATGGAGGATTTTCGTCAGGCGGAGATTCTTAAGGCCAATGGGGTTGACCTCGCAACGGATGCGTTGCTTACTGTCCTTCGGGACGATCAGCATATGCTGCGATCATCAGCCGCGCACACACTTGGTGCCCAGAGAGTTGAGTCAGCGGTGGATGCATTGCAAGCTGCACTGACCGCCGATGATGAAATAATGCAGACGGAAGCGGCTTATGCACTGACGCGGTTAGGCGATCCGGTGGGCAAAGCGCATCTCGTCAACTTACTCGGTGACTCGATTCAATTCTCGGTGCATCCTGCTATTGCTGCTGGCAACCTGGCGCAGTTGGGTGACCCGCAGGGTTATCCGGTGATTGTCGAGGGCCTGAGTAGTGAATACCTGACCTCGCGGATGGTAAGCTGCAAACAGTTATTCTTCTTTGTACCCCATGATGGTACGATTGTGAATGGAAGCGAGATCGCCATTTTCTCCCAGTTCGATCTGGCGCTACAAGATCCCGATGACAGCGTTCAATGGCAGGCACTGGTGCAACTGCGTGAACTGCGTGCGCCACAATCACGAAATCTGTTGCAGGCATTTGTGCAACGCAGTTCCGATGATTACATGGTTGAGACCGCCGAGAACATCCTGCAAAATTTAGATGCCGCTGCAACTTGATTTTGGCTGGCTCCTCTGGAGTATTATTCGATAGACGGTGAGACCCAGACTGTTTTTATCCTCAATTGCCGTACAGACTGACAAACAATTTAAGATTTGATGAGAACAGCTTGCTATACGTCTGAACATAGCCTACTATTGGAGTGAACGTTCATTCCAAAAAGGTAACTCGTGTTTCGATGACCAGCAAACGTGACCTGATTTTCAACGCAACCCGCGACCTGATTTTTGAGCAAGGGTTACAATCGATCTCGATGTCACAGATTGCCCGCCGAGCCGATGTGGGCATGGGCACCATCTATAACTATTTCGCCAGCAAAGAGGAACTGGTGTATAGCCTCTACCGAGAGATTAAGATGGCTATGAACGCGGCGGTCCTGGCGGATTATGATGAAGGGCAACCGGTCGTCAGGCGGTTCTTACAATTGCTAACGAATATCGCGCATTATGGCGTGCAGCATCCGCGTGAGTTTCAGCTTGTCGAACAGCTAGCGCAGGTGCCATATGTCAAAGAGCAGGCCCAGGCTGATGAGTACGCGTTGATCAGGGTCTTCCATCAATTATTTGCTGAGGCGCAACAGCAACATTTGCTTAAAGGACTGCCGCTTGATGTCGCCACACTCTTGATCTCTGGGGCGTTGAATGCCTTGATCGAAGCGCATACCAGTGACCATATCCAACTGAATGATGACCTCATTGAGCAAGCGGTAACTTCGTGTTGGGATGCGATTAAACGCTAGCTAGTTTTGTTTTTAGAGCGAATGATCATTCCAGAATAGTGAGGAGAGAAGTGCCATGAGTACGCAACACTGGACCGAAAACGACATTCCCGATCAAACTGGACGCATCGCTATCGTCACCGGTGCCAACAGTGGCATTGGTTACGATACGGCGCGGGTCCTGGCCCAAAAGGGCGCAACCGTCATTATGGCTTGCCGCAATTTGCAAAAGGGCAACCAGGCTGCTGATAAGATCAAGGCGCTCAACCCAACCGGTAGCGTCAACGTGATGCAATTGGATTTAGGTGATCTAGACTCAGTTAGTGCATTTGCCGCCGCATATCGCGAACAGTATGATCGTCTGGACTTGCTCATTAATAATGCTGGGGTCATGATGCCACCTTATGGTAAGACCACCCAGGGTTTTGAGCAGCAGTTTGGCATCAACCACCTGGGGCACTTTGCGTTGACCGGCTTACTTTTAGACCGATTGAATGCAACACCGCAGGCGCGGATTGTCACAGTGAGTAGCACCGCGCATCGATTTGGTAGCATCAATTTTGACGACTTGAACTGGGAACAGAATTACGCTCCGCAAGGCGCTTATGGGCAAAGTAAACTGGCGAATCTGCTGTTTACGTATGAATTGCAGCGTAAACTCAACGCTGCGGGTCAGGGTACATTGGCCGTCGCCGCCCATCCGGGCTGGACCGCAACCAACTTGCAGCAGCACTCAGGTCTATTCCAACGTCTGAACCCGCTGTTGGCGCAAACGACCGACATGGGGGCGCTGCCGACCCTGTATGCAGCGCTGGCACCGACAGTTCAGGGCGGTGATTATTTTGGTCCCGGTGGCTTCATGGAGATGCGCGGTTATCCCAAAAAGGTCAAATCAAATGAGAAGTCCCATGACGAGGCGGTTGCCCGACGCTTGTGGACTGTCTCTGAGGAGTTAACGAACGTCAACTACCAGCTAGAGGCGGCAGGCGTATGACACACCCGCCCGTCGCGCAACAAATTACCTTCTTGTACACAGCCAACCTGGAAGACTCAGCGCATTTTTACGAAGATGTGCTGGGTCTCACGCTGGCCCGCGACCAGGGCACGTGCCGCATCTACCGGGTGAGTGGTGAGAGTTATATCGGGCTGTGTCAACGGGCTGATGCGATTGTGGACCAGGAACGCCGTACGCTGATTTTTACCCTGGTCACGCCTGAAGTTGATGCCTGGTACGAATATTTGCAGGGGCGAGGTGTCAGATTTGAGAAGCCGCCGGCGGTGAATCCAGATTACAATATCTATCATTGTTTTCTGCGTGACCCTAACGGTTATTTGATCGAAATCCAGCGCTTTTTGGATTGAACTTGATGAAATGCTGCGCCCAGTGTGAGGGGATTGAACGTTTTTTCGATGAAAGCCTGGCCCAGGATGAACTGCGGGCTTATCGGCAGCATGGACCTGATGAAACAACTGTCTGGCTACTCAAAGCCCTGAAGGAACGAGGTGTCACCGGCCTGACCCTGCTCGATATTGGTGGCGGCGTTGGCGCAATTCAGCATCAACTTTTACAGGCCGGTGTGACTCATGCAATTAATGTGGATGCTTCCAGTGGTTATCTCAAGGCAGCGCGTCAGGAAGCCGAACGGTTGGGTCAGGCCGAGCAGGTCACATATTTGCATGGAAACTTTGTAGACCTTGCGCCACAAATCGATTCGGCTGACATTGTTACACTGGACCGCGTCATTTGTTGCTATCCGGATGTCGAAGCGCTGGTGCAGTTGAGCGTCGAGCGGGCACAAAGATTCTATGGTGTGATCTTCCCCCGCGATGGCCTGTTACCGATGCTTGCGCGACCCATATTCAATAGTTATTTTCGTCTACGCCGCAATCCCTATCGCTTCTTTGTCCATCCTGCCAAAGTCGTTGAGGACATGATTGAAACGCAAGGTTTCCAACGCGTGTTTATTCGGCGCACGCTTTTCTGGCAGGTCCTGTTGTACGAACGCGGCAATTAGTCCAATCCAGATCGCAAGTCGTCAAATCCCAGTTCGATCATCCAATCACAAATCACCATTTCCCCTGATGTATCCAACAGGGGGATACCATTATTCTGAGGCAGGCCATTAAAGCCGCGCAGATAACCAAATGGTCCGTCAATTTGCGCTCGTGCCGCTGCGGACAATTCGTCATCACCAATGGCAATCGCATGAATATGAATCGGTGAATCGGGATACAGTTCATCAGTGTCGCGCAACCAGGCGGCATATCCGGCAATGCGCAGCGCGCGTAACATGTTGTCAATCTCTTCCGTCATTACCCGCCGGGAGACGGGTTCACGCACCGAAAGATCGACAGCACCACCCCCATCATGCGTGCCAAAACTGGCGGCTACCCGTCCTTCGTTATAGCTGCCCTGTACCAGCGCGTCCCGAAAATCAAAATCCAGCAACCCCCCACGCAGATGATAAACGTTCGTTGTCTGGTCCAGCATGGCGACGGTACGAGCATTCAATTGGGCAAAATCGAAGTCGACAATCGTGTAGTCAGCGGGTGGCTGTTGGCATAATGCCAGATCATCTAGCGAGGGATTAACTGGTGCCGTCAGCGGCTCCAGCCAATAATCGCGTGTCGCCGGATTGTATTCCGCCGTCCAGCCAACCTTTCCATCAAAGTTGACTTGCCACCACAAATAGCCATCAAAACAGTCTGGCCCACTCAGCACCTGAAAGCGTTCACCGGGGCTGATCTGGTCAATCACTTTGCTGTCGAGACCGGGGGCATCACGTAAATTATTGGCAGAACCGGGGCCGGGTTCCACCTGTGCCCGGATATTTGTAGTCAACCGTGAAGCCAAGTTTGTACAATCATCAACTTGCGCAGCGGCAATTGGACTGAGCAGCGATATAGTAGCAATGATCAGACAGCCCAACAACTGCCGAAATCTAGTGACTTCAGGCATGTGGAATAGTTTGCTGAAATGGGAACACTGAGTATAGTAATCGTCTAGATTTGATGAACAAACTCTAGGCCATTTGAGGCATCAAGGTCGTAAAGGCTTCTACTAATTCATCCACACCGACCGGTTTGCCGAGGAACTGATCGGCCCCAGCTTCCAGTGCCCGGTTCATCTGGAACCCGGCAGTGGCACCTGAAACCACGACCACCGGGATATGCTGGTCAGACGCTTCATGTTTGCGTACGTAGCGGGCGAGATCCAGGCCGTTCATATCCGGCAGCATCAAATCGAGCACCAGCGCACTGGGTAAATCATCGGCCAGAATATTGAGCGCAGCGACGCCGGTATTGACCATTTCTACGTCAAAACCGGCCTGTTCGAGAATCATGCCAAAGACTGAAGCAACATCCTTGTCATCATCCACAATGAGGATGCGCTGTCCATTACCAACTGCGGGAATCACGGTATCTTCCGGGCGCGCATTTTTGACCAGGGGCACGACCGCGAACAAGACTTGTACCGTCAACTGTCCAAAGGTGACTTCATCACCATGTCGCAGTCGGTATGGTTGGTTCGGGTTGAGGGCATAGCCATTCAATCGGGTACCATTCGCGCTGCCAATATCTTTCAACATGATATTGTTGTCTTTGGCAGTGATCTCAGCATGTTTGCGCGATACCCCCATGACATGCGCAGAATATGGGGAAAGATTCACATCCGGCTCAATCCCGCGCTCCGGGTCACTGCGTCCAATTGTCATAACTTCAGCGACGCGTACCTGAACCGTCGATGCCGTGCCAACAATTCGGAATTCCAACACCCACGGTAGCACTTCGTCCAATGGCCCGGTAACACGGCGCGGCATCATTGACTTAGGAGTCGCGGTTTCCAGATAACGTGTATTTTGTGGTGGGCCTGGATTATCAGGATTCGGCATCATTGAAATTCCTTGACAGTTTCCCGTAACCTAACGATACTCGAAGTCTGGCATTTGTCTATATGCCCCCACAGTACTAAAGTATTGAGAAATTGTCAGAAAAGCATAAATATCTTACTCTTCGCGCGAAAATCATGCAGCAAACATAGACTTTGTATGAAGATCAGCGAAAAAGCTCGCGCACGATGATGTTGCGTTGGATCTCACTGGTCCCTTCGTAGATCTGGAAAATCTTGACATCACGCAGCAATTTTTCAACTGGATATTCCTTCATATAACCATAGCCACCAAAAACCTGCACGGCATCCACTGCTGCTTTGGTTGCCATGTCGGCGGCAAAGGCTTTGGCGTAAGCAGGTAGGCGCGGGTTGACCTGACCGGATTCTAATTGCCAGGCTGCCTGCCAGACCAGCAAGCGTGAGGCCTCATAATTGATCGCCATATCCGCAATCTTGTGGCCGATGGCTTGATGCTGGTAAATCGGTACCCCGAAGGCTTCGCGCTCTTTGGCATACTTGATCGACTCTTCCAGTGCTCGCCGTTGCAAACCAACTGCACCAGCGGCAACGCCGGGGCGACTGTGGTCGAACACCTGCATCGCGATATAAAAGCCCTGGCCTTCTTGACCAAGCAGGTTCTCTGCCGGAATCTCGACATTCTCGAACACGATCTCTGCTGTGTCCGAAGCTCGTTGGCCGAGTTTGTCAAATTTTCGGCCAACGCTGACGCCCGGTGTGTCCCGATCTACGACAAAACATGACATGCCGCGATGACCCGCACCGGGGTCAGTCTTGGCAAAAATGGTGAAAAAATTTGCATGCGAGGCGTTGGTGATAAAGGTCTTAGAGCCATTGATGACATAGGTTCCATTCTTGCGTTCGGCCCGCGTCTCAATACCGACGACGTTTGAACCGGCTGCTGCTTCGGTCACACCATATGAGGCGAATTCGCCGTTTTCCATCAACCGTTCGCCTAACCAGTAATTTTTCTGATCATCGGTCCCGGCGAGAATGATGGGCAACGCTGCCAGGTTATTGGTGCTGATGCTGGTACTGATGCCGGTACAGCCAAAGCCTAATTCTTCCGCAACAATACATTCTTCCAGTACGCTAGCGCCGATACCGCCATAAGTATCAGGAATGTTCATATTCACCAGACCGATTTGGAGGGCTTTCGCATAAATCTCCTCAGGGAATTTGGCTTGTTCATCATAGTCCGCAGCTACGGGAATAATCTCTTTGGCAGTAAATTCCCGGGCCATGTGCTGGAGCATCTGCTGTTCTTCGCTTAACTGGAAGCTGACGCCACTGGTGAGAGTTGTATCAACCATTTTTATCTCCGAAATTAATCTAACGAACGTTCGATTAATTATAGCACGGGATGGCACGATTTGGCGTCAATCACCTCTTGCAAATAGGCACAATTCGGCTATACTAATGCATACCTCATGGGCAATTAGCTCAACTGGCAGAGCGTTCCTTTGACGTGGGAGAGGTTATAGGTTCGAGTCCTATATTGCCCATTTCCTCCAAAACACAAGATAATCATGAACCTTCCTCAGAGATTCTTTTTAAAATCTCATTCAAGCTACATACAATTCTGAGTGCAGTCCCCTACCCATAGTGTTTATAATTCGTCAGCTATCAATCTTTTTATGGTGCAAGAATCAATACCTTCGCCAATTTTGAAAACAGGGCCAAATTCGCCCGAAAACATCAAAATTGGCACGAAAATTTGGTTCATGAAAGATCATAAAGTGTCAAATTATCGCCAAAATCGCAAATTTTCTATCTTCCTGAATTTTGGCGAAGGTATTGAGAATAATTCAGAATAGAATCTTATTTGTCCTGCACGAACTCGTTCAACGCTTCCCAGTCAAATTGAACGCCGTGACCTGGTTCAGTCGAGGCTTGCATAAAACCATCACTTAGCGTTGGGGGATTATGCATAAATCGCTCAAGGCCGAAGCTATGCACTTCCAGATAGGAGGCATTCGGTATCGCGGCGAGCAGATGAAGATGGAGTTCGTGGACACCGTGCGATGTCACCATTAAATTATGGGCGTATGCCAGTTTAGCGACCCGAATCCAGCTGGTGATGCCGCCAATATTGGAAACATCCGGTTCAGGAAAAGCCACCGCACCATCGGCGATCATGTGCTGAAATTCATAGATGGTATGTAAGTTTTCACCCGTCGCGATGGGAATGCCACCCTCACGAGCGATCCGTGCGTGACCACGATAATCATCTGGGATGGTTGGTTCCTCTAGCCAGAAAAGGTCGTATTCTCGCAGTTGTTGCGCGGCTCGGATCGCAGTTTCGACGGTCCACCGCATGTTGACATCTGCCATCAATGGAATATCCGAGCCGATCAGTTCGCGAACTGCCGCGACGCGATCAACGTCTTCGCGCAAATTGGGACGACCGACCTTCATCTTGATAGCCCGAAATCCCTTGTTGATATTTCGTTCTGTCTGTGCCAGCAATTCATCGATCGAGAGTTGCAGGTCGATGCCACCGGCGTAAGCCCTGGCAAAGCCGGAATAGCCGCCGAGCAACCGCCACAAGGGTTCTCCTTCTTTGTGTCCTTTTAAGTCCCACAAGGCAATATCAACGGCTGAGATTGCAAATGAAACCAGGCCACCCCGTCCAATATAGTGTAGCTTCCACCACATCGTTTCCCATATACGATCAATACAACGGGGATCTACATCCAGCAAGACTGGTTTCAAATCGTTGTCAATGAGTGCGCGTATTGCCGCACCCCCATGCCCGATGGTGTAGGTATAGCCCACTCCTTCCAGCCCCTGATTGGTCTGGATCTTCACTAACACCACTTCAAAATGGGTCATTTCACCATGCGTTGCATCCCACATTGGATGTTCCAGTGGTAATCGATAATGCTCGGTTGCAACCGCTGTAATATTCATGCTTCTATCCTCAAGTGCGATGTGTTACTCAGTTAATCTTGATCGATCGATAGTATTTTCTTCCGCAATTAGCCCAACTTCAAGATAGATGTCATGGGAACTTTTATGACTACCAAATAACTTGTGGTGCGTGGAGATTTCACGGCTATCTGTTAGCCAGGAGTCTCTGAAAAGGAATGGGTTGTTATCGGTACATAAAATCTGATATTCAGGAAGAAATAATGTAGGATACATCAGCGATACTGTCAAGTGTAAATTGTTGACAATATGGAGTCCATTTCATATACTTCACTGCATAGTTGGCGCAAATAAATACTGCTAGCTACAAGCTACTGATAAACAATAGCGGTTGGACAAGCGATGGATGAACAGCAGATATTCCGTACAATTCCAGAGCAGGTTGCCGCACGTCTGCGTCAAGAAGTGTTGACTGGCAGACTGAAACCCGGTGCTCCACTACGTGAGATCGAAATATCCGAGCGGTTTGGCGTGAGTCGCGGACCGATACGCGAAGCACTACGGCAACTGACTCAGCAGGGTATTCTTGTTTTGGAACCCAATAAAGGGGTACGCGTGGCCCCTAATCCCAGCGTGGCGGTTCGTCCGTTGATTGTTGAAATACGCCGTACCATTGAGATCTTCGTCCTCGATAGCATCTTTGATGAATTCACTGAGGCAGACATTAACCAACTCGAATCCATCCTCAGCGACATAAAGAAAGATTGTGAGCAAGACGACATCAATTCCCTTATAGAACATGACCTGCGCTTTCACCAAATCCTGATTCAGTGTCACCCAGACAAAGACCTGTTGGCGCTATGGGAGCCAATTATGATGCGGATGCTGATGCACTATAGCCGGTTGAGCAATCTCATGGACAGTTATCTGGAACATAAGCAGATTTTCGATGCAATTCGCAGCGGGAGTAAAGATGAAGCAATTGCAGCATTAGCAGCGAATATTCAGTAATTGATGCGCCTAAGTGCGTCCTGATTGGAAATATTGCACTTCCTTGAAGTGGATAGTCTCAATTAATGCACGTCTTCGCCATTATTTGCATAAACAGTCGGGTAGAGCAGACCAGGTCCAGCGGCGTCATCGAATCAAACTGTACAATCGAGTCGGCAAAATAGGACGGCTTCGCAAGTAGCCTGGTGCAACATGACGCAAAGTCGAGGTGGGAGTTACAACGATGAAAATCACTGAAGTCGAAATCGTTCAGGCACTTCAATGGCCTTTCGTCAGGATTCACACCGATGCAGGTATCAGTGGCATTGGCGAGGCCAGCCTCCAACAAAAGGAATTAGCCGTAAGGACCGAGGTTGAGGCCTATCGAGAGTACCTGATCGGCCAGAATCCCTTCAATATCGAACTGATCTGGAATACGCTCCACCGGCGGACCGTATGGTCGGGTGGGCCGGTGACGATGACGGCGATTAGCGGTATCGAGCAGGCACTTTGGGACATCAAAGGTAAAGCCGCCGGCATGCCGGTCTATGAGCTACTGGGTGGGCGGGTTCGCGAAAAAGTGAAGGCCTACGCCAATGGCTGGTTTGGTGATGCTCGTACCCCGGAGGAACACGCTGCCAAAGCACGAACAGTGGTCGGGCAAGGGTATGATACCATCAAATGGTATCCTTTCGGTCACGCGGCCCAAATGGTGACCCGAGAGGAAGAAGAACATGCTATTAATTGTATGCAGGCTATTCGGGAGGCAGTTGGCCCCCAGGTGAATATTGCAGTCGATGTGCGCTGTCGCCTCAATACTTGGAGCGCCATTCGTATGGCGGAGAAACTGCACCCCTATGACGTTTTCTGGTATGAAGAACCGCTCTTATGGGACAACGCCGCAGCACTGGCTGAGGTGACTCGTGCAGTTGATGTACCGGTAGCGACCGGTGAGCGTCTGTACACGCGCTGGGAATTTAGAGAAGTACTCGAAAAAAATGCGGCTCGTTTCATTCAGCCCGACGTCTGCCATACGGGTGGCATCTTTGAGCTTCGCAAGATCGCTGCCATGGCAGAGACTTATTACGTTATGGTGGCTCCGCACAACTCAAACGGGCCGATTTCTACTATCGCATCGGTCCATTTGGATATTTGCACGCCCAATGCTGTTATGCAAGAGTTGGTAGTGCCGCGTATCCCTTTATACAATGAACTGCTTACGGAGCCAATCATCGTGCAAGACGGATACATCCAAATTCCTGATGGTCCGGGGTGGGGTGTTGACATCGTTG
Source organism: Phototrophicaceae bacterium (assembly GCA_965223835.1). Classification (GTDB taxonomy): domain Bacteria; phylum Chloroflexota; class Anaerolineae; order Aggregatilineales; family Phototrophicaceae; genus CAVYXZ01. Next base: position 3,987,036 of record CBDCXQ010000001.1, on the reverse strand, counting down.
ACGATGCGGTAGAGCGTTATCCGGCCCAGATGTTACCGGCTATCGAGAACTTTGCACGCTACTATTACGAATAATCGTGAACTGAAGCGATCTGCCCATAGCTAAGACCTGATCCAAATAATGATCTGGTGTATTTGATGACGCCAGCGCTGAATATAGGCAGGCCACACGGCCTGTTCTGCTGAAAGGTGATAGTGCCAACGCATATAATGACGATTTGGTGCGATGATTTGCCTGGCCCATTGCAGCCGTTGTCTCCAGGTAAGGCGTTGCATCGTGAGTCTTATCTTTTCTACCTCGAATCCAGGCTTAGCGAGTACTTCAACTCGTTGAATAGTTGCTTCAGATGGTCGCTGATCGCGCAATTTCAATAACACTTCTGGTGGGATTAGGGTAGAAAAAAGTTCATGAGTTGATCGTAAGCATTGTTCTATAGCATAGGTCCAATCAAGCTCGTTAGCCTTCTCGATGATAAGTTGCCAGTTAAGGGTGTTTGTTTCGATCAAATAGTGAATGTCCAGAAACCGTGTCATGACAAAATCACTCAAACCATGTTGCAGCGCAAGATGGGCACACAAATAGAGGAGATGAGCCTCAGCACTGGGAGCCATCATTTCTACGCTGCCAACCTGATAGGATTGCGCTTGTTGTTGGAACCATTGCTGTTGATGGGGTGGAAATAGGTCCCAGTTGCGCTGGCTCAGCAACCAGAAGTGGAGTTCAACAATAACGGTATGGCCGGGTCCACCATGTAACACATAGTGATCAGATCGCTCATGTCCATCAATTATAGGTGGAGAAAGCGTTTCAATTGTGTCGTCAAAATTATAGCCGTTATTGTGAAGCGCATTGAGCGCTTGTTGAATATACTTATCTGTTACCAGCAAATCAAGATCACCCATCGGACGCAGCGCTCCATCGGGATAGACAGTTGCTGCCAGGACGATCCCCTTCAGCCACATATGGGGAATGTCGGCTGAGTTCAAGGCTCGGGTGATCGTTAGTTGCGCATTTTGCAAAATCAGAAAGCGTGAAGCGGCCTGACGATAGGCAATCATCAAGGTTTCATACAAATTTTCCGAAAATTGATAACGATTCTGATTAAGAAGTACGGCGAGAAAAGGCGCAAGGTTGTGTTCGATCGCCAGGTCAATTATCTGCGACCATGAATCGGGGTCAATATCACGCAATTGTATTTTACCTGCGATTAGATTACCAAGCTGATGCAAAGTATCGATAGTTTATGCCCTAACGGTGACTTAAACCTTACTACCCAACAGATCGACTCTTGTGAGTGTCACGTGTGCATCTATTACCATAGCTAACATCAGCCAGAAGATCAATGAGAATGATCCAGAAGCGAAATTCAAATCGCTTTATTGATGTCAAACTTGTAATTTTATCTACTCGCCTCCATTAAGACGGCAGCTTGCCCGTCATTGCTATCGGCAGTAGAATGAAAAAGTGGTGTTTGATCGTTGATTTTGAGGACGTGCATATATTGTTCTCCCTTAGAGCACTATGGAGGATTCATCCTCAGACTTCTCGTGCTGACTCTCGATTGCGTCCATTATCTCTACGGCGCAATTTCTCGTGGACTTTCATCGGTAATGTTGTATACGCTGCGTCACAATGGGGCATGCTCGTTATATTGGCCCGACTAGGAACCCCTGAGATAGTCGGACAGTTTGTTATCGGATTGGCAGTGACTGCCCCAGTCATCATGTTTGCAAGTCTGGCACTCCGTCAGGTCCAGGCTACTGATTCGATACAAGAGTACGCTTTCGGCGAATATTTTGGTTTGCGCATCATTACAACTGTTCTGGCATTTGCCACCATATGTGCAATTGCTCTCAGCGCTTACCAAAACCAGACGGTGCTAGTTATTGTGATAATGGGGATTGCGAAATCGTTTGAGACATTTAGTGATGTAATTTACGGTTTACTTCAGCAACATGAGCGAATGGACCGTATCGCGCAATCAATGATTATCAAGGGGCCGGTTTCTTTGGTGGTGCTAACCGCCGGAGTGATCTTGACAGACAGCGTCGTTGGCGGTGTGGTCGGCCTTGCCTTGGTGTGGGGATTGTTATTTCTTTTCTTTGACCTTCCTAATGCCTACAGGCTGAAGGGAACTTTGGTAGATCTTCTACCAAAGTGGAATACATCCCGTCTTATGAAGTTAGCCTGGATAGCTCTGCCTCTAGGATTTGTGATGATGCTCATTTCACTTAATAGCAATATTCCGCGCTTTTTTGTGGAACGCTACCTGGGAGAGGCGCAACTTGGCATCTATGCTTCAATTGCGTATTTGGCTATTGCTGGGAATACCATCGTTGGGGCATTAGGACAGACTGTCAGCCCACGTCTCGCAAAATATTATTCAAACGGGGATAGACGAGCTTATTGGCAACTACTCTTGCGAGTACAGGCGATTGGGATAGCGTTAGGTTTGGCAGGGATTCTTGCTGCATTAGTCTGTGGCAAGTTTGTGCTCAACCTTTTATATGGTTCGGAATATGCAGCAGAGGCTGGAATATTGATCTGGATCATGATTGCGGCGTCAATTTCGTATCTTAGTTCTTTTTTGAGCTATGGTGTTACCGCAGCACATGTTTTCAAATTGCAGATTATTCTATCTGGTTTTCCGGCCCTGGTCGCTTTAGGTGCTAGTTTCCTTTTTATCCCAAATAGAGGCCTAGAAGGCGCTGTTATGGTTCTTATTTTCAGCAATTTGACTAGCTATTTATTGAGGTTCATAACAATACTGTGGATTATTCGAAAATCACCATCCACCACAACTGCAAATTGAGGACCGATAAATGCCACCTACCTATGTTACGCTAGGCCGTCAGATCGCGGGACAGTTAACTAGCTCAGCCACAGTCCGGCGCAATTTACGCACTTTGAGTCAATCAGGTTTGCTTCCCGCTGCTATTTGGAAAAGGCTTCCTGTTGCTGCTACGTTCACTGTCACATTACCTGATGGTGAAACTTTTCGTTATTTAAGCATGAAAAGAGAAGGGATTGGCCGTGCGTTACACTGGCGTGGCATAGAGGGTTTTGAAGTTGAGACCACTCGAATCTTCCATGCGCTGGCGAAAACCGCAAAGACGGTCGTCGATATTGGCGCAAATACGGGAACATTCGCTCTGATTGCGTGCGCTGCAAATCCTGATGCTCTGGTATATGCATTTGAACCCGTGCCACGGGTGTATGAACGATTGGTGAATAATGTGGCGCTGAATGGATGGCAAGAACGGTGTATTGTGCAAAATATTGCCATTTCTAACACCGAAGGCATATTAAAAATTCACATACCATACGTTGAAATGCCAGTATCTGCCTCGTTGAAAGCCGATGGCTTTCGTGCAGGTGATAGCTATCTGGCCGATGTAACCGTCAAAACACTCGATAGTGTTTGTAGTGGTAAACAGATTGACTTGATCAAAATGGATGTTGAAGGCGTTGAGGAACAGGTGTTGCTGGGTATGCGTGAAATCCTTCAGCACTCTGCTCCCGCTATTATCGCGGAATGTTATATTGAGGGGCCATTTCGCCAAATCGAAGCAATATTGGCTGAATATGGTTATTCATTTTTCCATATTGGGAGTGGCGGACCCGTGAAAACGCCGCACATTGAGCCGGATCCCACCGGGACCTACCAGAATTATCTCTGTGTACCAGAACGGCGTATGGAAAGTATTCTGGAATTATGACTCGAATTCTTCATGTTGTTGCTGGCATGGATCGCGGCGGTGTTGAAACCTGGTTGATGCATATCTTACGACACATTGATCGGACAAGTTATCAGATGGACTTTTTAGTCCATACAACCAAGACCTGTGACTATGACAATGAAATCCTGGATTTAGGTTCACAAATTATTCCCTGTATGCACCCTTCAAAACCGCTAACTTACGCTCGAAAACTGCGCACTATTTTGCAGACAAGTCAGTATGATGTTGTTCACAGCCATATCCATCACTATAGCGGTTGGACACTAAAAACAGCTGCCGAGGCGAGAGTCCCCAAACGGATTGCCCATAGCCATAATGATACATCTGCCAAACAAGCTCAGGCCTCACCCACTCGTCGGGGCTATTTGATGTTAATGAAATATTGGATACAGCACTATTCTACGCGTCAATTGTCGGTGAGCAAGCTTGCTGCTAACTCACTATTCAAATCGAATTGGCTAGAAGATCCGCGTCATCGTTTATTGTATTATGGTATTGATCTTAAGCCCTTCGAAATGAAAGGTGATTGCGATACCCTTCGATCAAGCCTGAATATCCCCAATGATGGTTTTGTGATAGGGCATGTGGGCCGGTTTGTTGAACAGAAAAATCACAGCTTTTTGATCGAAATCGCGATTGAGGCGTGCAAACGCAGTCATAATATCTACTTTCTGTTGGTGGGCGATGGTCCGTTGCGTCCTGAAATTGAGCAACAAGTGTCTCAAGCTGGATTACGAGATCGCATACTTTTTGCTGGCATCCGTGATGATGTACCGGCTCTCATGACCGGAGTCATGAACGGATTTCTGTTTCCCTCGTTACATGAGGGCCTCCCGGTAACCTTGATTGAAGTACAAGCCGCTGGTTTACCGGCTATTATCTCGAACGAAATTTCCGATGAAACCGATCTGATAGAGTCTTTACTATGCCGTCTAAATCTTAACCATTCAGCTTCAGAGTGGGCGCAAGCAGTATTGGTACTTCAGGATCAACAAAGGGAAATTTCGCAGTCAGAAGCGCTAAAAACCGTCAATAATAGCTCGTTTAACATCAAGCAATCACTACATGGTTTGATGGAAGTTTATGATGGGTAAAGTCAAACTCTATACAGTTATACTGGTCTTATAACATCTCTATCCTCTGTGTTTTTGTTCTCATAACATGAATTATTGTTCTTTAGGAAGGAATGATGATGACACCTTGTATCCAGTGTAAGATGCTTGTGGATAATAAGTGTCAAGGGCACAAAATTGCTCAAGAAAAGATGAAACGCACTTTTCCCCCATATCCTTTGGGTGGTTGTATCATCCCTATTGTGGAGAGCTATCGCCAGTACATTAAGCCTGGAACTCGTATCCTTGATGTTGGCTGTGGCTCTTGGACTTACCTGCGTGATTATTGTGAGCAAGTTGGTGCCCATTACGAGGGAATAGATGTTGCTGAAGAATATTTTGGAGAGCAAACTGTTGCCACTCGCCTAGAAAACCTTGCTGAGTTGTCCTTCGATGATGAGATGTTTGACTTAGTAATTGGCAATCAAACAATGGAGCATTGGGCAGAATATGGTTGTACACTTCAATGGGGTCTCTTCCAATGCAACCGGGTCTTGAAGAATAGTGGTCGATTGTGCCTAAATGTACCTATTCATTATCACGGGACTAAAGAATTTATGCTTGGTCAATTAGATACAATTCGTCAACTGTTAGAACCGTTTTCATCGAGTATTAGCTTGACCAAATGGGGAACACCTTCGGCCCCAGTAGATGAGGTTTACCCTTATCCAGGCTACTGGGAATTGCGGAACAATCCAGCCTTTATACTAGATATTCAATGTATAAAAAATAAAGAACTTCCATCCCGTTACAATAACAAAGGAGCCTATCACGGTAGAGTGGCTCAAGTGATGAATTATCCTTTATCTTACAATATGTATCGAGTTTTACGTAAGTTTGGTCTTCTCAATTGAGGCTAAATCATCTATCGAGTGACAAATTATCCATATCCTTATACTAGGTTAGTAATGGTTTACCATGATAAAGTCAGCTAAGCAGATTCAACCTCCTGAATTGTCCGTTCCTGGTATCCGCAAAGACGCTGATAGTTTTATCGTCTCAATAATACTTTGTTCTTTTTCGATAGCGCTATTCGTAATTCTGTCCCCCAATCAGTTTCTGCATTGGTTCACTATTCCAGTAACACTATGTGGTGTGATCATTGGTATTGATGCGATTGATTGGCTGCGTGGGCGCATGGATCAAATGGATCCAGTTGGGTGGGTTGGGCTGTTTGGCTTACACTTTTTTTTCCTGGCCCCGTTGTTGATTGTCCTGTGGGATTATAAGATGGTCTTTTTGACTCCCTTGCCGGATTGGCGGCCATGGATTGGTGGAATGGCAATTCTCAATGCCTTTGGTCTGGTGATTTATCGTATTACACGGGGCTGGATAAAATTGCAACCAGCACGAACGCGCCAAAAAATGCGTGTCATCAATCCGCAGATGCTCGTCATTGTGCTTTATCTGGGCCTCATCATTACTGCCGCGCTACAGATTTATGTTTATATCCAATCTGGTGGCATTGAAGGCTATATCAGCCAGTATGAACAGCGTTATAGCGAGGGCAACTTCCAGGGTTCTGGCGTGCTTTTTACAATTTCTGAAAGTTTCCCATTCTTGCTCATGATTGCGATTGTTACCATTGCACGTAGTCACGGCGTCAAGTCATGGCCTTTAATCCTGGGTATATTACTACTTTTTTTCGTTACCCGTATCTTCTTTGGTGGGTTGCGCGGTAGCCGAGGTAACACCGTTTATGCCATGATCTGGGCAGTAGGCATCATTCATCTCTGGTTGCGACCTTTGTCCAGGCAATTTCTTTTAATCGGTGCGATTGTCGCAGTCATTTTCATGTACATCATGGGTTTTTACAAAGGGCTTGGATCGGACTTTACCCGTGTTTTAGAGAATCCAACTGAGCTAAGCACGTTTGAAGAGGAGACAAACCGAACGTTTGTGGCGGCTATTGTTTCTGATTTAAGCCGGGCTGATGTTCAAGCGTATATCCTGCATAACCTCTCGAGATGGGATAGTTTTCCTTATGGTCGGGGTCGTACTTATCTCGCTGGGTACACCGTAATTGTCCCTCGAGCACTATGGCCGGACAAGCCACCCCATAAAGTGATGGAAGGTACTCAGGCATTATACGGGCCAGGTACATATATTCCCGGCGTACGGCAAGCCTCACGTGTTTATGGCTTAATGGGCGAAGCGATGCTCAATTTCGGTGTATTTATTGCACCATTATTATTTGTTACCTTAGGGTTGCTGGTAGGTCTGGTGAGGCGCTGGTATTACAATCTACATCAAGATGACATATTTCGGCTGTGGATACCCTTTCTCATCCTTTTCTGTGTAACCTACATTGTCAGCGACTCGGATAATAATTCTGTTACAATGGTTATTAGACCCCTTGTCCCAGCCATTGTCTTGTGGTTTGGTTCAAAATCAGTGTCCATTGAGCAGCACTCAATTGATCAGTAAACAAACACCACTACACAATAAGGTCTAGATGCTAATGATAAAGCAAATCGCTTATTCAACGTTCAAAACGATCGTCCCACGCTCGGTCCGAAGAAGACTCCTCCCCCTTGTCCTTCCCAAGCGTATGGTTGTATCCCATCAAGAGCTAGGCCAATCAATCAAGTTTGTGCTTTATCCGGGCAAACAAGAAGACTACGGTCTTATTTTTGGTCACGAGTTGGAGGCACGCGATATGCTGCCTGAGATTATCGAACCGGGCAATATTGTGTTCGATGTTGGGGCACATTATGGACTATACACATTATTGTTTTCTAAACTCGTGACTGACCTGGGACAGGTGCATAGTTTTGATCCCATTTCTGAAAATATTGATCGGTTACGTGAAAATGTTGAAATCAATGCACTCAACAACGTGAGTGTGAACGAGTATGCTGTTAGTAATGAAACGGGCGTCACTCAAATCAATGTGGGAAATAGCACGAAAGTTTCGAGTTTAAAGAACCTCTCAGATCAGCGGAAAGATTGGCGACAGATCAATACGATTACATTGGATGATTATTGGAACCGTTTAGGTAAACCGCCGGTCCAGTTCATCAAAATAGATGTAGAAGGTGCTGAAACTATGGTTGTGCGTGGCATGCATTCACTGCTTAAGGAATGCCGCCCACGCATTATTCTTGAGTTACATCTGTTTGCTTTAGACGAAGCGGAGAGAAATGAAATCGCCACTACATTATTTTCAGAAGGCAATTATGCGGCGAAACTTTTATACGTAAAGGATTTGGGCGGTAACGTTCACCAGACCCCAGATGAGACATTCATGTCCTGGGACAACATCAAATCATATGTGGCAGACGCCCATATAGCTGGGCTATACCTGTTTCAAAGCACTGCGGAGTAAGCTGAGTTGAGGATTCTTCATTTAGTCGGTGAATTGGAGCGAGGTGGGGTTGAGAGATGGCTCCTGTCCATGCTTCAAGTCGTACCACGGGAAGATTACGTAATGGATGTCTGTTGTCGAGGAGCTTCTGTGGGGAGCCTGGCTGCTGAAGCGCAAAGTCATGGTGCGCACGTTATTCACTGTCCATTTGGCCCGGCACATATTGGTTTTTATCGGCAACTCAGTCGTATTCTCATTGAAGGAAATTATGATTTGCTGCATAGTCATGCGGGGGTTTACAGTGGATATGCGGCCTGGATTGCTGCTCAATGTGACATCCCAGTAATATCTTCCTTTCATAACACGACGTTTGCACCACAAACTCGTCTCACGCAGCGCCACTTCGTGCGTAAGCTTCGATCATTATACGCCAAGATAAGTATTCAATATGCACTGCAGCACTCATTGTTGACAACCGGTTGTTCTAAAGATGTTCTCAGCGCACTCGAAGCGTTTGAATCACAATCACATGGTAGAAGGACCCTACTCCATTATGGAGTGAACATCCCGGAGCCTGGTACCCCGCAGCAACGCAAATTGTTTCGGGAATCATTTGGCTGGAATAATAATACCTTGATATTGACTCACGTCGGACGTTTCTTCGAGCAAAAGAACCACATAGGATTAATTTCAATTTTTGAGATTGTTCAACGCAACATCCCTGATGCGCGCCTTTTGCTCGTAGGTGATGGGCCTTTGCGTCCGACCATCGAACAACGAGTTCGGGAGCTGAATTTAACTGAAAACGTGCTTTTCCTGGGCCTGCGAGATGATGTAGCCCAAATAATGAGTAATAGCGATCTCTTTCTCATGCCATCACTTTTCGAAGGCTTGCCAGTAGCGTCTTTGGAAGCTCAGGCCGCTGGTCTACCCATAATCGGCACCCGAGTCAGGGGATTAGTTGATGCAGTTGTTGATGGCGAAACGGCTATTTTACATGATCTTGGCAATTATGAAGACATGGCCTGTGATGTCATTCGCCTTAGTCGTTCACCTGAAGAAGCCAGGCGCATGGGTGCTGCTGGACGAGAACGCGTCCAACAATACTTTTCCACGCACGCATCTGCGACTCGTTTAATGGAGTTGTATAATGAAAGTGGTGGTGTCGCCTAGTGCGCGTTTTATAATTACCAACGAAGGTGCTTTATGGGGCTTAAGCCCTTCGGTTGGATATAATAATTGGTCTCGCTACCTTGATGTATATGATGAAGTTAATCTCCTGGTTCGCGCTGAAAAGAGAGAATCGCCCCCTGAAGATGCTGTACTCGCCAGCGGTACAGGCGTACAGGCACTGCCTTTACCGTTCTATCATGGTCCAATTCAGTATGTTCAAAGGTATCGGCATATTCAAGCGACCCTCAAACACCATATTAGAGCGTCGCGTGCGATCGTGTTGCGCTTACCATTGACCATCGCGTCATCCATTATCAATGTACTGCCTGATGGCTATCCTTACGGTGTCGAAGTTGTTGGCGATCCTTATGATGTCTTCGGGCCGGGCGCTGTACGCCATCCGTTGCGTCCAGTATTTCGACAGTGGTTCGCCCATAATCTGCGCCATCAGTGTGCTAATGCCAGTGCGGCGGCTTATGTGACAGCAGCAGCGCTTCAAAGACGCTATCCGCCTGGTCCCAACGCCTTCACAACGCATTATTCCAGCATCGATTTGACTGATGAGGCGTTTGTCGCATCTGCCCGTATATTCACTGAATTGCCGACACCGCTGCGATTGATTCTTGTTGGATCACTGGATCAAATGAATAAAGCCGCTGATGTTTTAATTGATGCGGTTGCACTTTGCTTGGAGCGCGGGTTGAATTTGCATCTAACATTGGTCGGTGATGGTAAGCATCGGCAAGAACTTGAAGCTCAAGCTGTCCAAATCGGTTTAGGCGAAGCCATTACGTTTACTGGCAATCTGGCACCGGGACCACAAGTGCGGGCACAGCTTGATCAGGCCCATCTGTTTGTGCTGCCGTCGCGTCAGGAAGGTTTACCCCGCGCCATGATTGAGGCGATGGCCCGGGGATTGCCCTGTATAGGGTCAACGGTAGGGGGTATCCCGGAGTTATTATCCGATGAAGCGCGGGTGCCACCGGGAAATGTGCAGGCTCTGGCAGACAAGATCACGGAGTTTGTAAAATCGCCAACGCTTTTGACGAGACTGGCTACCGAGAATCTGGACAAAGCCCGTGCCTATCACCAGCAGGTACTTCGTGTACGCCGCAAAGAATTTTATCAGTATATCCGCGATGAGACTCAGGCCTGGCTTGATCGGCAATGAGTCGACTGTTTACCTCACTTCACGCACACTTTCCGCAACCGATCTTTATAATTTGTCTTCCCACTCGAGTGACTTAGCGTTTGGATCGTATGTCACCGCGACACGGAGTACAATGAGCGTGAGCCAACTATGAAATAAAAGGAGCAGCACAATGGATGTCTGGGAAGCAATTCGGAAGAAACGAGCGGTACGCGATTTCAAGTCCGAACCACTACCAGCTGAAGCCGTTGACCGAATACTGGATGCGGGCCGCCGGTCACAAAGTTCTAAAAACAGCCAACCCTGGCATTTTATCGCAGTACAAAAACAGGATGCGCTGCAACAAATTGCAGCCACCAGCCCCAACCTCGGCCATGTCGGTGGCAGCGCTCTATGTGTGGTGATCTGTGTGCCGGAGGAGAATGATCGCACGATCTGGCATTTCTTTGATGCCGGACAGAGCGCGTCCTATATGCAGCTTGCGGCTCTGGAAATCGGGGTGGCATCTTGCCTGGGGACCATCTATGAGCCAGCAACTATCCGCAATTTACTTGGCTTTCCATCAGACTGGCAGGCGCGATTGCTGATCTCGTTTGGCTACCCAGAAGATCAGCCGCAGCGGCCACCCAAGCTTGATGGTCGCCGAGCAATGGACGATGTGGTTCACATGGAGAAGTGGTAACGCAATCGGTCAGTTGGGCAAGTATAAAGATTAGACTTCTAAGTCGTCGGTCGTTAGTCCCTGGTCTCCAGTCAGTACCGTGCAAGCTGAGGTTTCGATCGACGGGCATGGTTTTCCATCTTTTAGCTATGGACTGTAGACTGAAGGCTTTCGACTGTCTGCATAGCCAGTCATCCTATCACGTGTGCCCGGCTGAGGTAAACGCGCTGTGCCGTCATATCACTGCCTTCTGACACCTCGAATGCGCCGCGCAGGGCATGATCTGTGGATGAACGGCCTACCATTACGTCAAACAAGCCCGGTTCGACGATATGAGCGCCATCTTTGTAGAACCCTAACTGGCTCACGTGGAGTTCAAACACAATGGTTTTGGTTGCACCGGGTTCCAATGAAATGCGCTTAAAACCCTTCAATTCCTGATTGGGGCGCACGACGCTGGCTTCAATATCGCGCAAGTAAAGCTGCACCACCTCGTCCCCTGTGCGTTCACCACTATTGGTCACATCAACACTGATCGTCACGGTATTGGCCTGTTGTTCGATCTTTAGATTGGCATAGTCGAAAGTCGTATAGCTGAGGCCGTAGCCAAAAGGATACAAGGGCTGGCTGGTCATGTAGCGATAGGTTCGTCCAGTCATATTGTAGTCGGTAAAGTCAGGGAGTTGCTCAACAGATTTATAAAATGTCACCGGTAAACGACCTGCCGGATTGATGTCGCCAAAAAGCACATCTGCCACTGCGGTCCCACCGGCCTGGCCGGGGTACCATGCTTCGATAATCGCCGGTACATGTTCATCAGCCCAGTTAATCGCCACCGCGCTGCCGCTCACCAGCACCAGCACCACTGGCGTTCCCGTTTCGTGAACCGCCTTGAGTAAATCTTCTTGTACACCGGGTAAGTCGATCTCAAAGCGGTCCCCGGTACTTTTTTCGCCTTCTGGCAAGCCTTCTTCCTGACCTTCTTCTCCCTCGACAGATTGGTTCAGTCCCAGTACCAGTACCGCCACATCTGCTGCGGTTGCCAGTGCTACGGCTTCAGCAAAGCCACGGGTATCTGTGCCCAGAACCTTACAACCCTCGGCATACACGACGTCTCCAGCTGCCGCTGCACGAATGCTCTCGAAAATATTTACAGATGACGATGGTTCACCATTGTAATTCCCCAGCAGTACCACATCGTTGGCAGCATTGGGACCAATCACCGCGATCTTCGATAGATTTTTTGCCAGCGGTAGGAAACCATCGGTGTTCTTGAGTAACACAATGGATTGGCGGGCCGTTTCCAGCGCCAACGCCTGATGTTCGGGACTGTCGTTCATCTCAATCGGGATTTGCGCATATGGAACCTGATCGTCGGGATCGAACATGCCCAGTTTAAAACGCGTCATGAACAGTCGTTCAACCGCCTGGGTGATTGTGGCTTCTTCAATGAGGCCTTGCTCAACCGCATTGACCAGCGCGGGAAAGGTGCTGCCACAATTGACATCACAGCCGGCGTTCACTGCCAATGCCGCCGCTGCTTCCGGGCTATCTGCTAGACCATGATCTTTATAGATGTCGATAATGGCCCAACAATCGGAAACAACATGACCCTGAAAACCCCACTCCTGGCGCAGGATTTTTTCCAGCAGAGTCGGGCTGGCACAGCAGGCTTCGCCATTGGTCCGGTTGTACGCACCCATCACAGCCTCGACTTTGGCTTCTCGGACCAGGGCTTCGAACGCCGGAAGGTAAGTATCACGCATATCGCGTTCGCTGGCGATGGCATCAAAACGATGACGGTCTGCTTCGGGGCCGCTGTGAACGGCGTAATGTTTGGCACAGGCTGCTGCCTTAAGGTAGTTGGGATCATCTCCCTGCAAGGCTTTGACAAAGGTTACGCCGATAGCTGAGGTGAGGTAGGGGTCTTCGCCATAAGTTTCCTGGCCGCGGCCCCAGCGCGGGTCACGGAAGATGTTGATGTTCGGTGTCCAGAAGGTCAGGCCTTTGTAGATGTCACGTTCGCCTTTCCGCACGAAATCATGATGTTTGGCGCGGCCTTCATTGCTGATCGCCGTGGCAACTCGCTCGATTAAGTCCAGATTCCAGGTCGCCGCCATGCCGATTGCCTGCGGAAACACTGTCGCGATTCCGGCGCGACCAATCCCGTGGAGGCATTCGTTCCACCAGTTGTATGCCGGCACGCCCAAACGTTCAATCGCCGCCGCGCCGTGACTCATCTGTGACACTTTTTCGTCCAGCGTCATCCGTCCGACCAGATCGTTTACACGAGCTTCAAGTGGCTGACTGGTATCCTGATAAATGGCATCCGACATCGGTAGCTCCTTTACAGCGAACAGGGCAAACATGACCTGTAAAAAACGGCGGTGCGATAAATAGCCGACCATCGTCCCGCGTCCTTGCTTGTCATGCCCAGATTGTAGCGTATTTCGTTAAATCTCCGCCAAATGGACTCAGACGGATTGCTTGCGCTGCGCTATGATGGGTCTGTTGTGTATGGTAAAGGAAATGTCGTGAATCCCGTATATGTCCTGTTTTTTGGCCTGTTCAGCATCTATATCGGTCAGTCGATTCTGGCGCCGGTGTTACCGCCATTGATACGCGAACTGGGCCTCAGCGAATTGCAGGGCGGCTTGATTATGACGTTTTCGTCCATTATGTGGGTGATCTTCAGCCCAATCTGGGGGCGTCGCAGTGAGGTCTGGGGGCGCAAGCCAGTTTTCATGATCGCTATGTTAGGCTATGCCATCGGGGTGGGTGCATTCGGCATTATCATGCAGTTGAGTTTGAATGGCGTGTTTGCAACCGCAACCCTCGCTTGGATTCTACTGGTATTGTCGCGCATGGTGGTCGGGATGACGTTTTCGGCAGGCCCTCCGGCATCACAGGCCTATGTGGCGGATACGACCACCGGGCAGCAGCGCACCAATGCGATGGGCTTTATCTCCGCAGCCAGCGGACTGGGAACTATTTTTGGCCCGGCGCTAGGTGGATTAGTGGTTGGTTTAGGCCTGGCGGCGCCGATCTATTTGTCCGCCTTGCTGCCGCTGATTGGCCTGCTTGCCGTTGGATTTTTGTTGCCACACATACAACCGCGCATCGTCAAAGGCCAGAAGCCACCCCGGGTCAGCGCGTTGGACCCGCGAATCTGGCCCATTTTGTGCGTGGGGATTTCGGTGACGACGATTCTGGCACTGGTTAATTTCACCATTGGCTATTATTTTCAGGACCGTTTGCAACTGGATAGTCAGGGGACGGCGCAGGCAGTGAGTCTGGCGCTGGTTGGGAGTGGCATAGCGGCCTTGATCGCCCAGGTAGTGCTGATTCGGCTATTCAGATGGCCGCCGTTAACCCTGTTGCGCATTGGGCTGCCGCTGTTGCTAAGCGCGATGATACTGCTGGTCGTCAGCACGAATTTCACGCTGCTTACATTGGCATTGATTGTCCAGGGTTTGGGCATGGGGCTGGCGTTCCCCGGTTTTCGGGCGGCGATGACGTTTGCGGTTGAACCGCATGAACAGGGCGCGGCTGCCGGGGTGACGAGTTCAATTGGCGGCATTGGCTTCATCGTCGGCCCATCTTTAGGCACCGGGCTATATGGCATGAATATGCTGTTTCCCTTTTTGCTGGCAGCGGCGATCCTCATCCTGGGCCTGATGATCCTGTTCATGCATCCTGTTACCCGTGTCCGAAGGTCGCCCCAGGCAGCCTAAGTGATGTTCTGCTCCAGCAACGATTTCAGGCGGGCATAATCAGCTTCAATTGACCGTTGAATGGCGACTTGAACTGCAACGCGCATCAGTCCCCTCCTCACAAAATAAACTAACTGGTTAAATATTTTGTCAGCATATCCGGGACAATACCAGTATTAGTTTGGTGGAGAAGTCGCATTTCGGGTTTATTGTGAACTAAGCCAGAGTTGTTCAATCAGTTCATAAGTGTTTTCATCACGGCGCATAATTGCCAGCAGTGTGATCGTTCTCCGGTCGAAATCCAGATCAAGGATAGCCCGAAGATCAGCCACTTCAACCATCGAGTAGGGCGGCTTATAGCGCCACCATTGGTAGTTGGTGAGGGCAATACGCATCATTTCTTGCGGAAAGTCCCGATTTTGAGTTGGATCATCATACTGAGCCAGCGCTTCGAGCAAGTCAAATATTTTCTTGCCCTGCTCGTTGGTGATCTTGTACATTCGCTTGGAGCGCCGCACCGAGGATTGGTCAATCAATACTTCCCACATCGAAGCCTCCAATGAAAAAGTCAACCCGTGCTGGCCCTATGCAACCGGCGGACTGGGGCTGACCGGTCAATCTTCCGCTTCGTCTTCATCGAAAACGGTAGATTCCCGCAGGGGAACGATGTCGGCCTCTTCGGGGATGTAATAGTCAGCCAGCACTTGCTCAGCTGGTTTCGGTTCCGCTGTTTCCTCTTGCTGTTGCTTTTCTTTTGGATCTTGCATTCAACACTCCTTACACTCTGTTTCCAGTATACATTATCTCATGGTGGGTATCAGGTTTGCTTATCAGTCATCGGTCGTTAGTCGCCAGTCTCCAGTCGGTGCGGTATAAGCGGCAGGTTCTTCGGGCTTGGTTTTCCGGCCTTTGGCTATGGACTAAAGACTTTCGACTATCTGCATACCATCACCCCGGCCACCAGACGGGAAAACGGTCGAGCGACTGGTTAAATGTCAGGCGCTGCACATGATCGGCACAGGTCGTGGGGTGCTCGATACATACCGTATCCAGCAGGAATAACTCGTCGTTGTCATCCACCCAGGAATGAAACGCGATATAGCGGCCATCGGGCGACCACGCCGGGCTGGAATCGTCGCCACTATGGTCCAGCAATAATTGCACATCACACCCTGCTGGCTGTTTCGTGCATTGCGCATCAACGAAATAGAGATTCGCCAGACCCACCGGGTTGGACACAAAGACGATGTAGCGGCCATCGGGCGACCACGCCGGGAAGCGGTCGCTGATGACACCATCGGTCACCAGCCGCACGTTTGCGCCATAACGGTCCATCACGAACAGGTCAAAATATTGATTGCGAATCGCCTCGAAGACGATCTGTTGACTATCGGGCGACCACACCGGTACTTGATCGGTGGCGGCGTGGTTGGTCAGACGTTCGAACACACACGTCGTCGGTTGCTCGAGACAGTCGGTCCGGGTCACGAAAATTTCGGAGTTGGTGTTACGCGTCGAATCAAACGCCAGCAGCGTGCCATCCGGCGACCAGCGCGGATTGCGATCACGGGCCTCGCTCTGGGTAATCTGCCGGACATTGTGACCGCTGGCCGCCATGACATACAGGTTCCACGCGCCATCGCGGTTGGAATAAAAGGCGATCTGTTGGCCGTCGGGCGACCACGCCGGGCTGAGGTCAATGCCGGGGTCATCCGTCAGGCGGCGGACAAAGGGGCGGTCCAGATCCATCAGGTAGATGTCGCGGTTGCCGTCACGGTCACTGACGAACGCCAGTGATCCCCGACCGCGCAAAAATTCGCCCGCCGTGACGAAGCCCAGCACGCCAGTGAGTAACAATGTCACCAGCAGCATCCTCCCCGCGATTTTGAGGATGAACGCGGTCCACCGCATGGCGACCTCCCGCCGCTTGCTAATCGTCAGCATCGCCCCCGGCTAATTTGGCCTCGGCATCGTCAACTAAATTTTTGGTGTAATCTGCCCAGTTATTCTGCCCCATCTGCCTGTAGTATTTTTCCGCCTCCTGCCAGAATTTGATAGCTTGGCCCAGATTATCCATCTCTTGATAGATATTCCCTAGATTATATTGAGTCTGAGCATAGTCCAGCGGGGCGCCCTGGGGGGTGCGGAAGCGCAGGGCGGCTTCATAGGCGGCAATGGCGCGGCGCAGATTAGCCTCGCGGTCTGCACTGGCGGCCAGATCGCGGTAGGCATTGCCCAGGTTGTTCTGGGTCATGGCATAGTCCAGGGGTGCGGCCTGGGGGGTGCGGAAGCGCAGAGCTTCGTCGTAAGCAACAATGGCGCGTCGCAGATTGGCCTCGCGGTCGTTGATGGCGGCCAGATCGCGGTAGGCATTGCCCAGATTGTTCTGGGTTGTGGCATATTCCAGGGGGTCAGTTTGCGGAGTAAGGAACTTCAGGGCTTCTTGGTAGGCCACAACCGCATTTTGCAAGTTGTCACTTTGGTCTTCGATCTTCGCCAGATCAGCGTATGTACTACCAACTCCATATTGTGTTTTGGCATAGTCCAGGGGGGCGGCTTGCGGGTTATAAAAGCGTAGGGCTTCTTTATATGCCTGAAGGGACCGTCGCAGATTGGCCTCGCGGTCTTCAATGAAGGCCAAATCGGCGTGGGCAGATCCAAGATTCATTTGAGTCATAGCATATTGCAGGGGCGCGGCCTGGGGGGTGCGGAAGCGCAGGGCCTCCTCGTAAGCGGCAATGGCGCGGCGCAGATTGGCCTCGCGGTCGTTGATGGCGGCCAGATCGCGGTAGGCATTGCCCAGATTGTTCTGGGTCATGGCATAGTCCTGGGGTGCGGCCTGGGGGGTGTAAAAGCGCAAGGCCTCCTCGTAAGCGGCAATGGCGCGGCGCAGATTTTCATGTCTACTACCAAGTGGGTGATTTCGATACAAAACCCCTAAACTGTTTTGCACGGCAGCGACGAGTGTCTTATCGTTATGATCCTGTATTTCTGTCGCCACCCGTTCCAGCCAATCTTTGCGTTGTTCAAACCGTCCGCGATTAGCCAGAAAACGTGAACTTGGATTGGCAAGCCAATACGCTGCCTCATAATCGCCGCTGGCGAAGGCCCACTCAAAGGCCACTTCCAGATTGTCGGACTCGACGTCCAGGCCGAGGTAATCCTGTTTTCTGTGATGTTCCCAGGCTAACGCTTCATAATAATCATAATGGGGGCGGTGAGTGCTGGCGTCGGGTTGTAGGACGGCCTCCACCAGCGGGTCGATCGTGTAGCGCGGGTTGTCGAAGCGGATGAACTGCCAGGTTTGCAGGGTTCTCAGCGTCGTTTCCAGCGTTTCGTCGTCCGCCATGCCGCCAATCGCTTCCGCCGCCGCAAAGCTGAATCCCCCTCGACAGACGGCTAACCGGCGCAGCAGATTTTCCGGTGCGTCGCCCGCTGCCGCGACCATCTGGCGCAGGGTCTTGTGAATCATCTCGTCCAACGCATCCTGGGCATCGGCGCTTTTTAACTCGCGCAGGTCCGCCAGCACGCGGTCCAGCAGCCGGTCCTCCGTCTGGCGCACCCCCCAGTCGATCAGGCCGGAATGATAACGGGCGGCCTCGGCAAAGTCGGCGGCAACCGCTTGAATCGCGTCCGGCGCATTGAACGTCTGCGCCATATCCAGCACGACCTGTTGCGCGGCGGCGGGTTCCAGTTGTTGCGGTTGGTAGAGGTAACGCGGTGGCTCAATCTCGTCCCATTTGACGCGGCTGGTCAGGAGCACGTTGGCCCCATACTGTGCCAGTTCGTTGATGAGCCGGGCATAATTGTGGCGGCGGTCGTCATTGGCCGGGATCGATTCGGCATTGTCGATGATAATCAGGCGCTTATGGGACCGGAATTGATTGAGGACAACGTTACGCTCGGTCGCCGGGTCCAGGTTGAAATGCTGCCGGAGCAATACAACCACTTCGTCGGCCCGCGAAATATCCGAACACCGGTGCCAGACCGCGCCATCGACGCCGGGATAATTCACGACCAATTCGGCTGCTAACCGTGACTTGCCCAGCCCGCCTACGCCCAGAATCAACGTCGGACGGCCCGTGTTGAGGTGCGCCTTAATCTGGGCGAGGTCGGCATCCCGCCCACTGATGGGGATCGTCGTCAGCCGGGCGTCAATCGTGCCAGTAATTGGTCGAGGCGGCGTTACCGGCGCATCGTCTGACAGGCGCTCCCCCTTAATCGTGGCGATCACGGCGGCCAGCCCCTTATCCCAATCAGCGTGCAGGTTCACGCTCTGGATCAGCCGCAAGCGCGAGGACATCGCCTCAATGGGCAGGTCATCAATAATGGCAATATAGACCGGCTTTTTGCGCAGCAGGGCGTCGCGCCATTCCGCTGTGACTTCACGACTCGCTGCTGAATGCCGCGAGAGGACCAGCAGCAGGCTCTCGCAAACGGCCAGGCTATCATCAATTGCGATCTGCCAGTCAGCACCCGGCGCAATATCCTGATGGTCTACCCAGACCTCGCGCCCGGTCGCGGCTTCCAGCGCATCATGGATTAGCGTAACTTGATCGTCGTCTTTGGAACTGTGGCTAACAAATATGTGGGTCATCAGCTCATCTCCCCCGCTGATTATGCATCAGAACGCGGGGCAGGGTCAACTCATTTGCTAGCTTTTGACGGACTCTCCCTCGCAAATTTGGCGTGAGGGTCAGGGGTGATGTTTACTCGTCGCCGGTATTGTAGTACAGCCAGCGGACGCGGTTATCGTTGGGGTCGGGGTAACGGTGGATACTGATGAGTTCATGCAGCGTGGCTTCTTTCACGTCTTGAAAGCCCAGCAGCAAGTCTGACAGGACAATATCCACCACCAGCAGCAGCCGTCCAAAGTTGTCGAATTGGCCCTGGAGGGCGGTAAACAGCACCGCGAATACGCGCTCGCGTAGTTCGTTGTCGATGATGCCGCTGCCCG
Organism: Phototrophicaceae bacterium; assembly: GCA_965223835.1. Classification (GTDB taxonomy): domain Bacteria; phylum Chloroflexota; class Anaerolineae; order Aggregatilineales; family Phototrophicaceae; genus CAVYXZ01. Next base: position 3,967,223 of record CBDCXQ010000001.1, on the reverse strand, counting down.
GCCAACTGACGGGCCATTGATCTTGATAGGTGCCGATGCGCAACACATCATGGCGTAGCTCGACTAATTGCCGGATCGCCGCTTTGCGGTCATGGGCATCAATCAGGCGGCTGGTCCCCCGGTAGGGCGCATTTGGCAATTGATTATAGAGTTCACCGGGCGGCGTGTTTTCCACCAGTCGGAACAGACTGCGGTTATGCAACCCCAGCGCATCGCCGAGTGTCTGGGCACAGCGCCGGTAATATTTCACGCGGTTGGGCTGGTCGGCATGTTTATCAATGCGCCACAACAATGACAGATAATCCCCAAAATCCAGCGGCAGCCGCGGGGTTTCATCTGGCCCATAGGTCGATGTTAATTGATTAATGCGGGATTGTTCAAAATGAGTCAACATGGCATATCAACCAGATGCAAGATCAATAATGACCAGTATAACGTAAATCCTTACACGTGCTGTAAGTAAATTGTGCAATCGGCGGCTCGTCAGCGGGTGAGCGTCAGTAAAGGTTCGAAATTCGGCAAAAAAATGAGATTGCGCTGGCGGGGACCGTCGAACTGACCGAGGCGGATTTCAGCCGTATCGGGAGGCAATTGCAGTTCATGGCGATGAACATCGCCCACTTGCCACAGGTTGCCAGGGACGACTTCGCCGTTGACGACACCGATTTGCTCCCCCTGAGCATCAAAAACCTGGACAAAGGGTGCAAATTGCCAGTCACCAACTGCTTCGGCCAACGTATCCACGCGCCAGTAGGCGACGAGCATCGTATCAGTCCAGTCGTAGCCGAGCAACGTCAAACCTTCTTCGCTGACCTGTTCGACAATATGTGCCGGGACCAATTGCTCAATTGCATCTGCTGGATAAACATCAACCGTCAGTAATCCGTTACCCGGCAGGATGATTTGTTCATGAATTTTCGTCAGTGCGGGTGGATTCCATTGATCTGGCGCGATGATATGGCCGACGACATAGGCTCCGCCGTCCCGTGGGATGATGGTAAAGCGGGGGGCACGAGTGTTGCGGTGTAAGGGGAAGGTCGTTCCAGCGAAGCTATTGAGCGTCCATTCATCCACCTCAGCATATACGATGCCAGCCTCCGGCAGATGCGTGGTCAACAACCTGCCAAGTTGTATACCATAATTTAGCGGCAGCGCTCCCAGATCATGTGCGCCGGGCGCGGCAGCGGTTTCCTGGGCAAACCGGGCACTGTTGATCGCCATTAAGAGGCCGAAGGGTAGGAAGACGACCAATAAAAGCCCGCGTATTTTTAGACCGTGAAGCGCCCAGGCCACCAAAGCATAGCCGGCTGGTAATCCTAACAGCTGATAAAAAGGGTGTACTGGCTGCCCAACATATGTCATCAGCAAAATCGGCAGCCCAAACCACACCAGCAGAATCACTGCCTGCGTTCGGCGGGTTGGCTTACGCAGGGCAATGATTGCCCGCCCGATGCCGATGATGAGCAGCGCTTGAATAACGACGTGGGCAATCTGAGTCAATTGTTGACGCAAAGGTGCGTCCGATATGGGGGCATTTTGACCTCGCGCCAGCGGATAGTCGGCACCGCTGATGAGGCGGACGGCATGATTCCAGGCTTCGGCACTGAACTGTGCGGGAGATGAGCCAAACTCGGCCAGGTTTTGCTGCACCCCGGCCAGTTGATTCAACAAGCCCAGCCCGTAGACCAGGGTCGCAATGAGGAAAATCGCGGTTCCGATACTGAGTGCGCGTTTGGGAATCCGTCGCCAGTAGATCACGATGAGCAGGCCCACCGGCACCACGATTAAATAAGCCAGCAGGTAAGTTTGCGTCAGGAGCGTGAGCATAACAAGCGCCAGAATCAGCTGGTATTGAGGATGTTTGCCGCGCTGTATCAGTATCGGCCATAGCAACGAAGCAATCATACAGGTAAAAAATGGCAGTAAACTCTGGACCCAACTGGCCCGACTGTATTCAATCACCCAGGGATTGACCGCCATCAGTGCGGCAGCGATAAATCCGGCACCAGGGCCGAGGAGTTTGCGAGTGGCGCGGTAGGCGAGTAACACGGCCATGCTGTTCAGCGCAATAATGAACACATAGGCACCCAGCGGCGACCGCGTAATAACGATGAAAGGCAGGTAAAGGTAGCCAGTCAGCGCCGGATTAGCGAATAATACCGAAGTGCCCTGACCGGCTACTGGAAACCCGCCATGCTCGATTGTCCGCAGTGCCTGCCAGATAGGATAGGCGTGATCGACATTGTGTTCAATTGCGGTGAGGTGGGTAAATCGCAGGAGCGCCGCAATCAGCACCAGCAGCCAGATGCCATACTTCGATGCAGCGTTCATTCTGTATTCTGTATTGGGTGGGATACAAAGTTTAGGGTTTTATAGAGATTGACATGATGGAGAACGCGGTGATTTGGTTTTACCTCACCCCCGCCAGCCTGCTGACTGACTCCCCCTCTCCATGCATAGAGAGGGAGTTGGTGGGTGAGGTTGAGCAATATAAACTTCATTACTCAATGTCCATATTCAATCCGAAATTCCTGTAATCCCCTTGTGTCAGCTTTTTAGGTCAGGACTCAACCGCGACTGACGCCCGCCGCCAGAATAAACAAAAAAGTGGATTCTGCCCGGATTGCAGATGATCCAGAAAACTCACCAGCAGGAAGCCAAAGATCACAAGCCCTAAGGCCAGTACAACGTTCGAGTCGGCACCCGGCAACAGATTAACCTCCTGCAAACAGCGGAAATCGCCGTGTCGATCCAGGTCACTGGCTACACAGTCTTTCCAGGGCCAGATCTTCCACAATGAGCCAATCATGAAGCCTACCAGTGCCGCGACCGTCGGCTGATAATAACGCTTCAGCAGCCAGCTGAGAATGCGTGAGAAGATGATGATGCCGATGACCGCGCCCACACCTACAATCGCTACAGTAATAATATCCCGGTCCCCGACAGCGGACAGGACATTATCATACTGGCCCATGATGAGCAGAATAAACGAACCGGAAATGCCGGGTAAGATCATCGCACAGATGGCGATCATCCCCGCTATCAACAGATTGATCGGCGTTGGGTCAGCCGCCGCCGGTACCAGATTCACAATCACGAAAGCGAAAACTGCGCCTACGATGAGCGTTACAATCGTCACCAGCGACCACTTTACCTTAAATCCAATGGCGACAATTGAGGCGATGACCAGCCCAAAAAAGAACGCGAACAGGTAAATGCGCCGAGTCGGGTCATCCAATGTGCGGCTGAGCAGGCCCGACAGTGCGATGATGGCAACGCCCAAGCCAGCGCCCAGCGCGACCAGGAACCGCAATGGAATATGTTCGTTAATCAGTTCATTAAATTTGCCTGAAACTGCCAGCCGCATCGCCTGAGGGTTGAAGGATTTGATGCCATCTATCAGGTCCTCATAAACGCCCAGGATAAACGCCATCGTCCCGCCGGAAACACCGGGCACAATGTCGGCTGCGCCCATCGCAAATCCGGTGAGGAACAGGCGGAGATATTGCCGGGGTGTTTTAGGATGCGAATGATCTTTATGGTCCAGCATAGGTGCTCGTCTTTCTCAGTTGGTTGGAAATTCCAGGTGTGATTATCAAGGGGGTGGCCTTACACCCAACTATCATGTTGCCGGACAATACATTTCCGGTCAATAGCGATTTGTCGGACCGCGTTCTGATGTCGATCTTATAGTCAGTAGATGGATTTTTTATGTGATCGTGCTTAAATGATAGTTGTAATGTGAAGGTGGGAATATGGAGGTTCGTTATCATGTTAACCCGCTATCACCGCCCCATAATGAGCCGGATGCTGCGCGATTTCGTCCGCGATGTTGACGACTTGGGTAATCGCTGGCTGGATATTGATATGACCAGCAACGAAAAAAATGTCATTGTCGAAGCTGCGGTACCGGGCGCGAAGGAGGACGAAATTGATGTACAGGTACAGGATGACTTGTTGACGATCTCGGTCGAACGACGTACTGAGAACAAAGAAGAAGACGCAGATCGGAACTGGTATGTTCATGAAATGCATTACGGACAGTCCAGTCGAACGGTGCGCCTGCCGGAAGCTGTCAATGTCGACAAGACTGAGGCGACACTTGAGAACGGCATCCTGACCGTTAAGCTACCCCGTGAGACACCTGGTCCACTGAAGCGGATTGCGGTTAAGGCGCAAAAGCTGCTCAAGAGCGATTCGTAGTTCAATCTATTATTCAACCGGGGTGCACCACTGTGTGCTCCCATCATCGAATGTTTGACGATTTTCACAGGCGGGGGCTTGGCTCTCGCCTGTTTGATCTGTAGGAGGTTAACTCAATGTTTCGTTTGAACCTTTCCCGGCGCTGGCTACTGATCGCCGGGGGGATTTTGCTGTTGATCGGGCTAGTAGCGTTTCTGTTGCCTGAATTGGCGCTGTTGATTCCGGTGACGTTGTTTGGCGTTTATGCGCTGGTTGATGGTGTACCGCTAATCTTCCGCTCCTGGAATCAACGATCCTGGAACAGACGCTGGTGGGTCGGTGTTGGACAGGGCACACTAAGCGTGTTGGCCGGTTTAATTGCCTTGTTTTATCCATTTGCGGCGCTTTTCGGCGTGACATTGCTCATCGCAGTCTGGGCGGTGCTGCATGGCATTGGTCAGAATCAGATGGCGCTGCGCCTGCGGCATGTTACCAATACCAGGTTGCAGAGTTTCAGCGGCGTCTTGTCGGTGCTGTTTGGTGCGATCATTTTTCTGTCACCGGGGCTGGGCATTCTGGCTATCGCGTGGATGGTCGGCTTTATCGCAACCGCAACCGGCGCGTTCCTGATTGTGCGTGGTCTCAATAATCGACAATCCCCGGACCCAATGGGCCGTTCCTATATCTAAGCTTCCACAGGGGCGTGGTCTATGAGATTGCGCCTCTCCTTCATACGATGCAGAATCCTCATACCTGCTACACTCATATAATCAGTATGTATAGGTTAACCCCCCGAGTTTAATGCATGCATAAACCTCTTCTGGCCTACAATAGTATTGTCTTTGGTTAAGAAGGGGAAGTAGCATGGGAAGTGCCCTGGATAACGCAGAGCTAAAACGCCTGGCTAGGACCATCCTCAAAAATCCATCGGCCAGTGCCCGTAAAGCGGCGCTGTTGGATATTCGCAAGTCAGAACATCCCCAGGTGTTAGCATTACTGGAACGGGTGGTCAAGGATGACAAAGATGCCGAGGTCCGCGATCTTGCCAGCAATATCCTGTCGAAACGTCGCATCGAAACCATGCTCGAAGAAGGTACATTTGAAGACGCGGCTGACATATCAGATTTGGAGCCGACTACACGGCCTGATGGCGTGCCGCCGCCTATGCCGCCAGATATTCAAAATGTTGCTCAGGAACCCGGGTCGGCATATGATGATCTTGACGAGCTACAATACCATACAGTGGCGGATGACAGCGCCTGGACCTGCCGGTTCTGTGATACCAATAATATAGGGGGACACTACTGCGATAGCTGTGGCGCACATCGAGGTGACACGGACACTATTATGCCACCCGACCATCGCAGACCAGCACTTCCGATAGACGACAATATTTTCCTGCTACACACAACGAACCGTAAAGTACTGACCGGTAAAAAGCAGGCGACATTTACCTTTTCTGGGTCAGGCAGTGGTTGTATCATGTTATTTATGGTCCCGTTCATTCTGGCTGGCTTGGTTGTTGGTTATTTTGCGGTCAAGGATTGGCAGGAATATCAACTGCTGCAACGTGAGGGGATCACGGTGAGCGGAAATTATGTGAGCCGCCGGTACGATAACGATGACGACGGCACGACTTACTATGTAGCCTATCAGTTTTACACCGGTGATCGAACCTACCAGAACGAACACAGCGTCAACCAGGCGCTTTACAATCGTGTCGAACCCGGCGCACCCGTCCAGGTGATTTATGCCTTATCCAACCCGACCGTCTCCCGCATTGATGGTACGCAGGGAATCAGCACCGCGATTGGGCTGACGGTGTTTACCGTATTTTGGAACCTTATTAGCTGGGGTGTTTTCCTCGGCATGTTTATCAGCAACAGCCGGGATAAACGCCTGTCACGTGAAGGCCAGTGGGTGAGGGGTGAATTGCTGGCAGCCAGCGGTCGCCGCGACAGTGACGGCGATTTTCAACTCAAGGTTGAGTATAGTTTCGTTGCCCCCGATATGGGTCAGGTCATTTTTAAGACCGAAAGCGCCCAGCGCAACGACTTGAAAAATGGCGACTTACCTGAAAAAGGCACGCCGATTGGTGTACTCTATCGCAACCCTAATCACTTCAGAATGCTGTGATCGCGTAACATGGCATGAACGCCCTTAACGCCATTTACAATCTGCGTAATGCGCAGGTCAACGGCAACACTCGCCAGTGTTAGCGCTTCGCCCCGTCTGAGCTGAAGCTGCTGTTGCATTAAATCCAGCATGGCATTGAGTGCGATTAAACTGGCTTGATCTAGATCCTCGTCAAAGCCGAAAGTCAACCACGCGTTTGGGGTTCGTGCCCAGGGTGTGCTAATCGACATATCGTTGCACAGGTCAAAACGTAATACACAGCCTTCCATCCCACATTCGATGGCGGTGCCAGAGACCTCGCCATCGCCCTGTGCAGCATGACCATCACCAGTTGAAAACAAACCACCCGATACTGCAATTGGCAGATAGAGGGTGCTACCAACGACCAGTTCTTTGCAGTCGATGTTACCGCCATTGACTCCGGGTGGACCGGTCGAGAACCAGCCTGTATCATCGGTTGGCATGCCCATTACACCCATGAACGGCGCGAGGTTGACTGTATAACCATCTTGATTCGTGCCGATTCCTGCATCAGGGTCAAGGGTCCATTGATGCAAAAAGCGTTCACATGCCCCCACCGGGCTATCTGGTTCAGCCAGAAAGCCACCACCACCACCATTCCAACCCCAGTTAGCAGGCCGCAGTTCCTCGATTGTCACCGCGAGTACCATACCCGGTTCAGCGCCGCGAATTGCTATTGGACCACAAAGTGCATGACCTACATCCGTCCCGGCAATATCTCGACCCGGAAATTGAACATCTGGCGGGCCGGGTTTCGTTGGCGGTGCGATTCCCCAGGCAGCGTCTAAAGTGCGGAACTGTACGGTATCACCAGAAGCAATGGTTAAAACCGGGTCAAGATCTCGTGACCACATACCATGCAGGGTACGCCGTTCAGGTTCAATATGATAGGATGTCATAATTCGTACCTGGATTTAATCATTCACAAAAACCCAGGCGAAATGATACCAATTTTCGTAAGAGGTCACAATAGTCACTTAAGGGTTATTTGATATTTATAGAGGTTTTAGGAGTTATAAGCTTATATCTAAAGGTCAATTACTTCAGGATGCTGTGATTGGGCAGTACCGCATGGACGCCCTGCGAACCATTGACGATTTGTGTAACGCGCAAATCGACCGCGACACTTGCCAGCGCCAACGCTTCACCCCGGCTGATGGTGTAACGTTGTTGCAGCAGGTCCAGCATAGCACTGAGCGCGATGTATGTTGCTTGATCGAGGTCTTCATGAAAGCCAAAGGTTAACCAGCCAATGGGCGTTTGTGCCCAGGGGGTACTAATCGACATATCATTGCGCAAATCAAAATGTAATACACAGCGTTCCATCCCACATTCGATGGCGGTACCAGAGACCTCGCCATCGCCCTGGGCAGCATGACCATCACCCGTAGAGAACAAACCACCGGTCACGGCAATTGGCAGATAGAGGGTGCTACCAACGACGAGTTCTTTGCAATCAATATTGCCACCATTGGTGCGGGGCGGGGCAGTCGCAAAGGTCCCGGATTCAGCTGCGGGCATCCCCATCACGCCCATAAATGGGGCCAGTTTGACCGAGAACCCGTGCTGATTGGTCCCGGTCCCCGTGTCCCGGTCGAGTGTCCAGGTGTTGCCATAGTCTTCGACTTCCCCCAGCGGATCATGCAGCGCGTCTAACCATTGACCGCGGCTGACGTTCCAACCCCAGCTAACAGGTTGCAGTTCTTCAACTGTAACAGCCAGCACCATTCCCGATTCTGCACCACGAATCGCCACCGGACCACACAGCGCATGACCACCATCCAAACCGTCGCTGTCACGACCCGCGAACTGAACATCAGGGCGACCGGGTCGCGTCGGCGGTTGAATGCCCCAGGCAGCATCTAATGTACGAAACTGCACCCTATCACCGGGGTCAATTGTCAGCACCGGCTCCAAATCGCGGGACCAATGCCCATGCAAGGTGCGGCGTTCGGGTTCAATCTGATGGTGGGTCATTGGCAATCTCCGTTGTGTAAGGTTCATTGGCGCTAAAGCGGAATAATTCACGCCGGATGTAGAAGGTGCGTAGATGTTGATCGAAGACATGGATGCGCCGCCAGTAGCGCATACCCAGCCGGCGATAAATTTTTTCGATGTTACTGTTGCCGGGCAGGATAACACCGACGACTTCGGGCAGCACCCGTTCATCGAAGCCATAGCGCAGTACCGCCCGTGCTGCTTCCTCCGCATAATCGGTCGGATTAATAGCGATTGTTAGCTCGATATAGTCGGTGTGGCCCAGCATTTGCAGGCCACAATGTCCGAGCAGTTTATCTTTATATTTGTGTGTTACGGCCCATAACCCAATGCCTTTATCGGCCCAATGCTCGCTAATACCGTTGATGATGGCCGGAACACGCTGTTCGGGCACGGGACGCCCGGTGGGCAACGCTTTAGCCGCGATCTCATCAGAGAGGATTGCAGCGTAATAATCGCCAGCATCGGCTGGAGTAAAGGCGCGAAGGCGTAAACTTCGAGTTTCAATTGTCGGAATCATGGATGACCTGATAGTTACTTTCATTGATGACAAATGCCAGCCGTTCCAGCGTATACAGGACCAGCTCAGCATTATAGTAAACATCGGTAATGCCCTGATACTGCATCCCCAGTTTGCGCATGACCCGCTGGGAGGCATCATTCGGTGGCATTGCCAGCGCGATAATGCGCCGCAGATCATGGGTCTCAAAGCCATAACGCAGCGCGGCATAGGCCGCTTCAGTGGCAAATCCCTGGCCCCAATGCGCTTTGCCGAACGAATATCCGATCTCGACACTCCGATCTTCGGTGAGCCGGTGCAAGCCACAATGGCCGATCAGTTGCCCGGTCACATTTTCGATCACAGCATCAATACTAAAGCCTTCACGTTGCCGATGCTGGATAAAAAATGCGATGATGTCATCCGTGTCGGTACGTGGGCGGGGTTGACCACCTGGCAAATAGCGCGTCACCGCCGGGTCACTATAAATTTGCTGGTGGTAGGCATCGCCATCCGCATACTTAAAGGGGCGTATAGTCAACCGGGCAGTTTTGATGATTGTCATGCAGGACTTTCGTTAACAGCACGCCCCGAAATATACCGGCAAATTCACAAACCAGCAATCATGCTGCCCCGAAAGCTGAGCTTATCCATTATTCCCAGACCTCGGTGAGGCGGACCTGGCGACCATCGGGATCTTGTAGAGTACAGATGCCCTTTTCGGCTGTGTCCGGTGGTAAATCTGGCAACAAGCCCGCCGCTTGCAAATTCGCCAGGACAATATCCAGCGATTCGACATCAAAGCCGAGCATCGTCAGGGCGGTTGTGATCTTGGTGGTCGGATAAATCTCGATGATGGTGCCGTCTAAATCACAGGCATAATGCACTGGCCCGGTATCATGTTGCTCCTCGACAAATGTCAGGCCAATCGCATCATAAAAGATTCGCAGCGATTCCATTTTGGTCGTGTACAGGACGATCAAACTTAAGTTCACGCTTTAATCTCCGAACTCTGTGTACTCAGAGCGTGTTTGTAAAAGAACACATTACGAAGTAGAGTTTGGGCATGGAAACACGAAAACCGTACCCAACCGATCTAAGCGATGCGGAGTGGGAGTTGGTAGAACCGCTCCTGCCCAAGAAAAAACAGGGGCGTGATCCGGTGCATCCGCGCCGTGAGATGCTCAACGCTGTCCTGTATCTGACCCGCACCAGTTGCCAGTGGCGCTTGCTCCCCCATGATTTTCCGCCCTGGTCCGCCGTGTACGCTTTCTGGCGACGTCTGGTCCACAGCGGTGCCTTGGCCCGGATCAATGATGCATTGCGCGGCCAGGTAGGGGAAGCGGCGGCACGCGAAGCGGACCCCAGTGTGGTGATTATCGACAGCCAGTCGGTGCAGACGGCTGAAAAAAGGGGGCGGTGGGCTTTGACCCCTTCAAGCGCAGAAAAGGCTGTAAACGGCAGATAGCGGTGGATACGATGGGGTGTTTGTTGGGCGTGCTGGTGCATCCCGCCAATGAACAGGATAAAGTGGCCGCCAAGTGGTTGCTGCGACGCATTCCCTACAGCCCGCGTTGGCGCTTGTTTATCTTTGACAGTGGGTATGCTTCTGCCGCCCTGCTGCACTGGTGTGAACACCTGTTTGATGTGCGCACCGAAGTGACTAATCGCGGTGACCAAAAGGGCTTTCAGGTGCTGCCTAAACGCTGGATCGTCGAACGCACCCTGGGTTGGCTGAATCGCTTTCGGCGCTTGAGCAAGGATTTTGAAACCTTGCCACGCATGAGTGAAGCCTATGTCTCTGTTTCGATGATCCATTTGATGTTACGTCGTCTGGCTCGTTAGATTAGATTTAACAAACACGCTCTCATGACTTATCGAGCTAGCTGTCACTCGATGGCAACTGTGTCACAAGCTGATGCAGAATGCAAAAAGTCGAGGCACTGGTGTCAGCGCCTCGAGCCTACGAATGGAGCAGTTATCTGCCTGTAACTTGCCAACAGACAGGCTACTAACTCAACTTGCTGTTATTGGGTGGTTGTACCCTGCGAAATTACTTCCAGCGCAACTTCCCGCCCCAATTTATCGCCTGAGATGCGATCACTGCGGAAATGAATACCACCCCAGAGCCGCGATTCACTGGCTTCATCGGCGACTGCCAGAATACGTTCGGCATCCAGCGGAAACAGTTCAGCCAATGAGGTTGCCATGGCTGTTGATACACACGAATGGCCCGCTGGATAACTTGGATGATTCGGCGTTGGGAACAGTGGGGTAAAATCTGGATCGAGCTGGAAGGGGCGAATGGCCCAGAACGTGAATTTCCCGTCCCAGCAGGCCACCAGCGAATCAAAGCCTGCAATGTTCAGCAGCGTATAGACCTGGGCGGCACGCGGCGCATTGTCATTCCAACCGGATTGCAGGATTAAGCGACTTGCCATGTCGTTCCACAGGACATGATTGCGCATCGCGCCTGACCCATACTCCCAGTAAAAGGCGGCTGCGACCTGGGGTCGTCCGCGTTCAATCGTCCGCAGTTCCTCCATTTCGGCAGCTAATTCCTCGGAGTCATAGGCTGGTGGTGGTTCAGAGCGGAATTGGTCCGGTGAGGATAGCGCCCAGGTTTGCCAGGTTGCGGCCTGCGGCAGTATCGGATTTTCGCCGGTCCAACCGGTAGGGTCGGTCGGAATAGTCCCGTCCCAGGGCACGCTGGTGCCATCGGCTTCGCCATAAGCAATGACCATCTCCGCGACTTGCCGCCCCAGCTCCAGCCCGGCTTCAACATCACTGGGATAATCTACACCCGCCAGCAGTCGCGAATTGGCAGCTGCCTGGGCCTGTGCCTGGAAAACCTCAGCCTCATTTGGGAACAGCCAGGCCAGCACTGTTGAGGCCGCTCCCGCCGCGATGGCATGTTCCGAAGGGTATGCCGGGCTAGCCGGGTTAGGAATCACAGTTGTTAGATTGGAGTCGAATTCGCTGGGACGTGGACGATTGTGCGCATATTTTGCTTCCCAACCGGCGACGGTTGCGTCGTAAATACCAACATGGACCAGTGCCAACGCCCGTTCGGCGAAATGAATCGGAATGCCGCGTTTGACAATAGCATCAACCGTGATCTGGTTCCAGCGATAGGCGGGGGCACCAGCGTTCCAATAGGCAATCGTTTGCAGCGCTTCGGCATCGCGTTCATCCACCATTGCTAATAGTTCGGCGATTTCTTCAGCAGTCGCGGCATCATCCGGTGGTGCGGCGATCTCGATCTGATCGCTGGACTCCAGCACCCAGGTCGGCCACTGTCCGGCATCAGGCGCAATCTGGGCCTGCCCAACCGTGCTCAAGCTGAGTAATACGAGCATAATAAGCAAAATCTTCAATGGAACTTGCGCTGGTAAATGTGAACGAATAGTTTGAAACATGGGTAATCTCATCCTCCCCAAATAGCATCATCAGCACTGCAATTATTTGGCTGACGATATGAACGGTGAACTCACTGTAGCAATTGTGCGGTTGGGGAGTCACCCAACTAAAGTTGGTTTTGGGGTGTGGTATTTATGGGATGAGACCCAGTTCTCGCGCTTTGATGAGGGCTTCGGCTCGATTACGAGCTTCCAGTTTCTGGCGAATGTTTATCATGTGCGGATTGCGTACGGTTCCGACCGTAATATACAGCGCTTCCGCGATTTCACGGTCACGCAATCCGTCAGCCAGTAACAACAAGACTTCAAACTCACGCTTTGTCAGCGGTTGCGGCAGGGCGTCATTCGCAATCTCGTGGGCAGGTCGCTTGGCGTCCAGCCTTAGCTCGGCCTCAAGTTGGCTTACAAGCGTGACCATATCGACTTCCGGTCCTTTCGACCAAGCCAGTGCAAAGGTTTTAGCGTTGATATGACGTTGGAAATCTTTGCGCAAGTCATCAACCAGTTGGCGCGTTTCATAGTCAGCAGCCGGGTGCTGGCGGACAAAACTCAATAACCTGACTCCCAGCGAAAAGTCCCGCCGGCGCAGTGAAAGTTCCGCCAATGCCAGTAACACGGTCAAAATCATTGGGGTCAACCCTACAACATACGCGTGTTGTAATGCCATTAGCAAGTAATGCAGTGCACGACTATATTTTTGCTGAACACAGGCAATTTTTCCCAGGCCCATGAGTGCTTGCGCATGACCCGCCCGGTCGCCGACCTCGCGATAAATATCGACACTTTGCTGATAGAGGGCCTTAGCCTGGATATACTGTTGTTGTAATTCGGCGATCGCTGCCAAATGGTTAAGTGATCCAGCCATACCACCCCGGTCATTAAACCGCTCCAGGCTAATATCAAAACTGGCTTGATGGTATTTTTGTGCCGCAGGATAATCACCCTGGAGCCGGGCAACGCTCCCAAGATCGTTCAAAATAAGGGCCATAAACCAATAATTGTCCTGCTCACTAGCGAGATCATAAGCCTGTTGAGCATAATAACGAGCGTCTTCATATTGACCATTGGCTCGAACTGGTCCCACCAGGACATAGCAGGCCATCATAACATTGCCGTCATTGTTCTGGTGTTGATTGCGTTGCCGCGCCTGTTCCCCCAGTGTCAGGGCTGTCTCATAATCGCCTTGAATACTCGCAACCATACTCAAGCCAATTAAAGGGTCTGTGACGGGTCCGGGTGGCAGCATTGGGTCCAGCGTTTGCAAAACATTTTGATTTTCTTCAAACGCATGTCTGGCTTGCTCAAAGCGGCCCACACGAACGTAGAGCCAACCCAATAGCCCCAGCGTGACTGCCAGTGTCAGGCGCTGTTGGGGTAGCGCATCTGGCTCATCTAGCGCTTGAACCAGCCTTTCGAACAAGGTCAGTCCTTCGAGGTACCAGCTTTGATATTGAAAAACATTGCCATTGTGTAGGGCGCAGCATAAGTCGGCAACGCCTTATCATTTTTGATTACCCATTGCCAGGCGACTCGAACATTCTCGACTTCCGTTGCAACTTCCAGGATAGCCGATCGCTGCCGGGCACCGCGAACACTGTCAAACCGCGTCTGTAGATATTCGAGATAATACCGGGCATGTTGTTGGCTCGTCTGCCGATGCGCTTCATGATCCTGGTGTAAATGCTCTTCAGCATATTGTCGTAAGAGTTCGTGCATTGTGAAGCGGTCTGCAGACATGCGTTGCAATACGGATTTATCCACCAGATTCGCCAGTTGCTGCTCGGTTGCACCCGTTATCGTGGACGCTGCATCAACTGTGAACCCGCCGCGAAAAACAGCCAGACTCTGGAATACCTGACGTTCATTTTCAAACAGTAAGCGCCATGATTGGTTAAATACTGCCCGCATACTCCGGTGACGTTCCGGCACATCGCGCAGCCGATTCTCCAAATCCAGCAGATCATCCTGGATGCGCGTGCAGGGTTGGAATTTGACCCAGCGGGCGGCGATCTCGATTGCCAGCGGCATCCCCCGAACCAGTGAACAAATGCCATAGACGGCATCTTTTTCCGTTTCCAGTTCAAAATCGGGCTTTACATTTCGTGCCCGCTCGGCAAACAGTTCAACACTGCTCAGGTCTGCTGTTGACTGATTTTTCTCTGGATATGACAGGCCTTTCACAGCAATCTGCCATTCGGCTTGCAGGTTCAGGGGTTCGCGCGATGTAACCAATAATTTTACAGTAGGGGCTGCCTGCAACATCGTTTCTACCAGACTGACCCCTTGCAGCAGATGCTCAAAGTTATCTAACAAGAGCAGAAGTTGCTTGTTCTCCAGGTAGCTGAGAAGTTGACTTTGCGGGTTGGTTGAATCGTAGAGTTGGAGCGGTAATTCATTAATAATGGCAGTGACGATGTTTTCCGGCTGTGTCAGGGGTTGTAAGGGCACAAAGTAAACCGGTAGTTCCGATTGGGCCGCGGCTTCAAGCGCCAACCGGGTTTTGCCGATACCGCCGGGTCCGGTCAGCGTGATTAGGTTGCGCTCGGGGGCAGCGAGGTAGTCAGCAATCTGCGCGAGTTCTGATTTCCGGCTAATAAAGGAGGTTGATTGGTAGGGTAAACTCACGTTTACGCCAACACCTCGTTTCACGGAATTGCACCCTTATTATGTCATATCAGCATAGAATAGCACAGTGAAGCCCCGGAACGCAACGAGTGCTGAAAAAACCAAAATGGATGGAGGTTTGGTTGGACTGAAAGCAACAGCCCGCGGTCATTTCATCACAGGCTGTCATCAGAGATGTATTTTCTTAACTCACGTTACGCACATTGAGCCGAAATCGAAGGGGCGACTCGCCGAGTCGCACCCTACAACCCAGATTGCCTGCGTAACATCAATTCTTAAAACGGAATCGTCGCGGTGGGATTCTGGGGCTGATCGAGATAGCGAATCTCAAAATGCAGATGAGGACCGGACGAATTACCGCTGCTGCCGACGCCACCGATGACTTGCCCGGCGTTGACGATCTGGCCGCAGCCCACATTAATCGAACTCAGGTGACCGTAGAGCGTGGTAAAGGGGCCGTGCGATACAACGATTGTGCTGCCATAGCCGTAGCTGTTCCAACCGGCAAAGATGACCACGCCCCCATTGGCTGCTTTGACTGGCGTACCGATTGATGCCGAAAGATCAACGCCGGTGTGGAAAGAAGAAAAACCCTGGACAAATGAATAGCTGTCCATTGGCGAGACCCAGAATGAACCACCAACATTGGGCACGCGGCCACAACTCCCGGCTTCACCGGGCGCGAATGAAACAAAATTGCCGCCGCTGCTGCTATCGCCGCCCTCGCGTTCCACTGTAGGATTCCAGCTAATCTCCTCGGCCTCGCCACCGGGAATGACGACCTGCTCACCGCTGGGGAGGACCGTGTCCGGTAGAATCCCGAACAGATTGTTGTATTCTGAGTCGATGACCAGATAGGGGTCTGTTACGCCGTAATCAGCGGCGATTTCCGCCAACGTTCGGCTGCCGATCACGGTATGATAGACACCATCAACCGGCAGGATGTTCAAACGGCGGCCCGGACGTAGGCTCTGGATGATTGAGCGCTCATTCGACCAGGCAATGGTTTCAGGTTTCAAGCCATAGCGTTCGGCAATCGAGAAGATGGTATCGCCTTCAACAATTTCGTATTCAATCACCTCGGTGCGCGGGCGGTCAGGGATCAGCGTAAACGGGTTGTAATTATTGCGAATCACCTGGATTGAACCGGCATCTGCTACCACTGCCGGTGGTGCGTTGAGAATCGATTGAATAGCGTCGGCGCTCACAGTTGGCAGGCCGATCGGGTCAGCGACAGTTTGAGCCATCACTGCTGGTTCATCGGTTGGGGCCGGTGTACTTGTTGCTGACTGCGTAACATTGACGGTTGTTGATTCAGTTGCTGGTGTGGCGGGTTGCTGTCTGGGCAACAGCATGACGAGGGTGGTGCCAATCGTCAGCAGGGCCGCTGCCAACAGACTAACCAGGCCCACCGTCCGTCGCCAGGCGGGTAGCACATCGTCACGAACCGCTTGTACTGGATTGGTATCATCCAGGTGAGTTGGCGGTTCCTGAATATCATGAGTCATACAACATCCTCACCAATTTTCAGCACTAGCCCCCCAATGAACGGCGCATACTATAGCATTTTCGAGCATCCATCAAGTGTCCGTACCATCTTCAATCGACCGTGTAATCGGCCTCATTCAGTTCAACCATGTCGCCGTCAGCCAGATTCAATCCGAACGCTGTTGCTGTCACATCCGAATCAGCAGTCACACGCTTGACCGGGCAACTAGCACCTGCTGGAGTCGGATAAAGTAGCGTAATAATGCGCTGTGGGTCGGCGCTGTTCCAATGGTAAGTTGGCGTCGGGGCGGGCAATTCACTTCCCTGGCGACCATGGGCCGGGGACTTCCACCCCTGCCATTCCGGTTCTTCTTGAGCAGTAGCAATCGTCAATGAAAGTGAAGGATGGTTGGCGGCGATGATCGTGATATTCGGCTGATTGGCGTCAGTGCTGCTCACGTGCAGTGGATTGTCAGTGGCAATTTCCGCCGAGTCCGTATCGAGATGCCAGAGCGCTTCGTAATCATGCGCCTTGCCATCGGTTGGGGTAACGCGATCAATGACCAGCACACAGGGACTCAGCGGTGCGCGTGGCTGTTTCAGGAAGATGAGCTTGCGCTCATGTGTAACCAGCGGTGTCGCATCTGGTCCATAGCCCTCGTCATAGGTCGCTACGGCCAGATCATGCGTATCACTGATGAACCAGATTGCGTCGTTTAATGTGTTGAGTTCGGCGATAATTTCGTCTTCAGTCGGCTCAACATCTCGGAAACGGGCCTGAAACGGGCCTTTACGATTCTGGTCCAGGCCATCAACCCGAATGGTGTTGTGCGCTCGTGTGCTCAGGACATAGCGCCGCATCTCGGAATCGTCATAGGCATAGTTGCCACCTTCGGTCAGGAGCAGTCGACCATAAGCATGCAACAGGATGTTCAGTTTATCCTCATGCTGGTGATTAGTCCCGAGATGTCCACCATCGAAAAAAACATAAAAGGCGTCAGGTTCCCAGCCGGTGCGCATGACGTAATAGCCAGAGTAGGGCAAGGCCAGGGAGGTTGCTGTCGGTGGCTGGCCGTCGCGACCTTCAGTATAGGCCCACTTAAAATCCTGACGTGCTGGAAAGTATTCAACGGCTTTTTCCACTAATCCGGCCACTGAATGCCAGCCGCCATCGTTCAAATCAGGCAGGCGACCATCGGGCATCATCAACTGCACGTTGACCGCATACATCTTTTCGAGTTCGCTGCGGAATTTTGCGGGAATTAGTTCGTCATAGGCCACCATGACGTCCCACAAGAGTTGATAATTGCGGATATTGACCTGATGGTAGCCAGTGGTTAGTTCATATTGGAATCCATCAGCGAAGTTCTGCAAATCCAGTTCACGTTCCAGGCGCTGAATAGCGAAGGCTTTCCATTCTGTGGCCGCTTTGAACTGGGGATATAAAATGCCGATTTGCGCCAGCCCATTCATCTCCATGATGCGCCAGTTGAAGCGCCAGTAATTGTGACGCAGCCGGTTGCCGTGTTCCCAAACCGATTTGTACCAGTCCACCAGCACATCATCGGTGAAGTGTGTTGACTGGTAAAAGCTGTGCAACACGCGCGGCCAGGTCTGGCCCATGCGTATGCCCGCCTCAATCGTGCGCCAGCACAAGGTATGATTGCCGGGCACATCATCCGGGGCAACGGCCTGTCGCACCCAGCTCTGAAACAGTTTGATGAAGCCCTCGGCAAAACGTTCGTCTTCGGTTTTGCGATATTGCTCCGCCAGTACGTCCCATTCCCAATGACGGCTGAGTTGCCAGGTCCATTCCTTATATTGATTGAAAGTCGGGTTGGCGAACCAGTCCACTGTGCCTTCAAATTGATGCGGCGTACCACACGAGATGAGTTCCAGCCGCAGGATGCGCTCAGCAGCTTCTTCAAAGGTCTCATCAAGATACATGTAGGTATTGCCGCGTTTGCCTTCGACAAAGGGCATTTTATCAGGTTGCAGGCTGGCTCGAACCGCAGTCGCAAATACGTGTCGTGCCCTGGCTGTATCACCAGCGGCCATGAGCGCAGGAATCGCTTCTAATCCCGGTTGTGTCGTGTCAATTTTGTCGTTGAAAAATTCTGTGTCGGTCAGGCGCGGTCCGGTTGAATCCTGCTGGCTCATGATTCTGGTCTCCCGTTCAGGGTGCGTGGGAAGCGGGTCAACATTTCTACGCCAGTGTCAGTGACCACCACGTTATCCTCAATACGCACGCCGCCAACTTCCGGCACATACACCCCCGGCTCAATCGTAAAACACATGCCCGGTTCCAGCCGGTCGGTTACACCCGCTGCAATTTGCGGAATAGGTTCATGAATATCGAGGCCTAAACCATGCCCGGTGCGGTGGAAAAAATACTCACCATAGCCCGCCGCCTCAATCACATCCCGTGCTGCTTTGTCGATGTCGCTCATGGCTACACCTGGTCTCGTTGCCGCTACCGCTGCCCGATTGGCCGTCAGCACGACATCAAACATTGCTTGCATTTGTGCAGTAGGCTGACCGAGACAGAATGTGCGTGTAATATCCGCCGGATAACCGCCGACCATGCCGCCGAAATCAATGAGCAAAAATTCATTCGCTCCCAGTGGACGGTCCGTAACACGACCATGGGGCAGGGCGCTATTCGGCCCAGTTTGCACCAGTGGACCAAAAGCACTGCCCTGGCTGCCCTGAGCGGTTAATTCCTCACTCAGGCGGGCGGCAATCTGGCGTTCGGTCATCCCCGGTTGCACCCACGCCAGCAAGTTTTCCAGGGCAGTTTCGCTTAAATGGATTGCCTCCCAGATGTACTCGATTTCATCCGGCATTTTGCGGGCACGGATGTCAATCAAATCGCGTTCGACGGCCTTTACCTTCAGGTTCGGGGCTTGCGATTGGAACGTCAGCCACTCGCTCACGCGCATCGTGAAGCCATCAATGCCCAGTGTGCCGTCTGTTAAATCGAGCGCCTTTACCGCTGCGGCAAAAGCGCCCTCATAGCCATCCGTATCGCTCCAGGCAAAGGCCCGCGCTTCCAGATCAGGCCGGGCTTGCAGTTGCGATACTTCGAGTTCGGGAATGATAATGGAAAAATTGCCATCTGGCGTAAGCAGGGCGATGATAGGTCGTTCGGACAGGTGCAAATCCAGCCCGGTGAAATACAACATGTTCGCGCCGGGCACAATCGCCACTGCATCCACACCTTTAATGTCATTGAGACGTTCCTGCCGCGACTTGAAATCAGGAGCCATTAGTTCGTATCCTCTACTGAAACAAAATCTGATTGATTGTACCGCTAGCGTCTTTGTTCCGTCGAATCGCTAGGTATCATTTACAGACTGAAATTAGCAGGAGGCAATTTGCCCGGAGTCGACGTGAACTGACATGTGGAGTAGACTAACCAGCGGGCGATGGCTATCCCCGATAATAATTGCTGCGACTGAGGTGCCCAATGAATCAAAAACCGACCGTCATTCTTGATCCACATTTTCGTAAAATTGATGAGATTTTTAGTCCTGCCGATCAGGCATATTTAAATTCAATTGCCAATGTCATTTGGGGAGTGGACGAACCCATGCCGAAAAATGATTTTAGGGCAGCGCTCCCCAAAGCCGAATTTATCGTCTGTACCAATTGGCGGTATGGTGACATCTGGGAGGCGGCACCTAAACTGCGTGGCGTGCTCGATGTATCCGGCGCATTTCCGCAGCAGTTGAACTACGAGGCTGCGTTTGCTCGTAATATTCGTGTAACCTCAGCCGCTCCCGCTTTTGCGCGGCAGGTAGCTGAAATGGCGCTGGCAATGGCGTTGAGCGTCAGTCGGGATGTCGGTGTTGGCGACCGAGCGATGCGCAACAACACTGAAGAGTGGCTGCATCGCGGGAATGTGGGAACTTTTATGTTATATGGGAAACCGGTCGGCTTCATCGGCTATGGCAGCCTGGCCCGCGCATTACAGCCACTCCTGCAACCATTTGGAGTCGATATTGGCGTTTATGATCCCTGGCTTTCCGAACGTTATTTGAACTCGTGTGGAGTCATGGCTGCCAGCCTGGAACAGGTCATGAAAGAGAGTAAGGTCATTTTTGTGCTGGCTACACCGACAAATGAGAATAAGGCAATGTTGTCACGAGAACTGTTGGCAACCATTCAGCCTGGAGCCGTACTGGTGTTAATCAGTCGGGCGCATGTGGTTGATTTTGACGCCCTGACTGAGTTCGTCACTGCCGGGCGTTTCAAAGCTGCCATTGATGTGTTTCCAACAGAGCCGTTGCCCGCTGACCATCCTATCCGTCAGGCTGAACACACGGTCCTCTCAGCCCATCGGGCTGGTTCAGTTCGTGAAGGGCTATGGGAAATCGGTGAAATGGTGATTGCCGATCTGGAGGCGATGGCGAGTGGCCTGCCACCCCGCCAGATGTTGAATGCCGAGCCGGAGTTAATTCAACGCTATGCGAGTAATCGGGTTGCGCGCCCGGATGAATCCTAGCGCTATTACCACGCTTTGTAGTTTAGCAACCGACTACTGCGACAGATTTTTCCATTAGATTTGCCGGGAACCATCGTTAACGGGATGGCTGATGTAGCCAGGCCATGTCATGATTTTTTGCAACTGATGTGAATGCGATATAAAATATAATTTATCATTCAGATTACTTAGTGTTAGATTGTGACTATGGCTGATTACGTACTTAGACGTATTTTGTGGATGATTCCTACCCTGTTTCTGATCAGTATATTGGTTTTCATTCTGATTCAGCTTCCACCCGGCGACTTCCTGACCAGTCAGATTCTCTCGATGGAGTTGGAAGGCAACCCGCCGGATGAAGCCTGGGTGCTGGCGATGGAAACCCGCTATGGGTTAAACCAGCCGGTCCATGTGCAATACTTTAAATGGATGCGTAACATCATTACTGAGGGCGATTTTGGCCGGTCATTCGCCTTTGACAAGCCGGTCTCAGAGTTGATCTGGGAACGGCTGTTGTTAACGGCTACGATGTCGCTCTTTACCATTTTGTTCACCTGGGCGGTCGCCATTCCCATCGGCATCTATTCGGCCACGCATCAATATTCACCATTCGATTATTTGTTCACGTTTATTGGATTCATTGGCCGTGCGATCCCCGATTTCTTGTTGGCGATTGTACTGATGTGGCTGGGTTATTCGCTGTTCGGTCTGGATATGGGTGGTTTGTTCTCAAAAGAGTTTCAGAATGCGCCCTGGAGTCTGGCGAAGTTTGGTGATTTGCTGGGACATATCTGGCTGCCGGTCGTGGTGTTAGGCACATCTAACACAGCGGGTTTGATTCGCACGTTGCGGGCCAACCTGCTGGATGAACTGCGTAAGCCCTATGTCGTTACTGCCCGTTCAAAAGGCCTGTCCGAATGGCATCTGGTCATCAAGTACCCGGTGCGCATCGCTCTGAACCCATTTTTCAGCAATATTGGCAACATCCTGCCCGCGTTGATCTCTGGCGCGGCGATTGTCGCGGTGGTGCTCAGCCTGCCAACGACTGGCCCCTTGATGCTGCGGGCGCTGTTGACCCAGGACATGTTCCTGGCGGGTAGCTTCCTGCTGATGCTCACGGTCCTAACGCTGCTGGGTACGCTCATTTCGGATATTATTTTGGCAATTATGGACCCGCGCATTCGCCAGACCGCTTAATATAGAGTTTGTGAGAAAAATTTATGGCAACAACTGAATCGACCGTTCCGGCACTGGGTTCTGTTACCGAGGAAAAGGTCTATACTGCATCCCAATGGCAATTGGTGTGGTGGCGTTTTCGGCAGCATCGTGTCGCTGTATTCAGTGCCGTTGTGCTTTTAACCGCCTACATTATTGCGATTTTTGCCGGTTTTCTGGCACCGCATGATCCAAGCCGGTTTAGCCCCAAATATAGTTTTGCACCACCCCAACCCATCTACTTTATTGATGTCGATGAAAATGGCGTCTCACACTTCCGACCCTATATTTATGCGCTCAACTCCCAACGCAACCCGACGACCTTTGCCATGGAGTTTGTACCCGATACCGAGACCAAACATTATCTGAGCTTGTTTTCAAGGGGAGACGAGTACAAGTTCTGGGGCATGTGGGAGACGGATGTTCATCTCTTCGGTGTGGAAGATAATGAAGTGCCGATTCTGTTGCTGGGGGCGGATGATCTGGGTCGGGACTTGCTCAGTCGCATCCTGTATGGCGCACGCATTTCACTATCAATCGGCCTGATCGGGGTGATGCTGTCCTTTTTCCTCGGCGTATTACTGGGTGGTATCTCTGGGTATTATGGCGGCACGGTGGACATGATTATCCAACGTCTGATTGAGATTTTGCGTTCCATCCCTGGCATTCCGCTATGGCTCACCCTCAGTGCAGCACTGCCGCCCAGTTGGACGCTAACCCAACGTTATTTTGCCATCACGATCATCCTGTCTATATTGGGCTGGGTCGGGATTGCCCGCGTTGTACGGGGTAAGTTTCTGTCGCTGCGTGAGGAGGAATTTGTCATGGCGGCCAAGCTGGCCGGGACGGCAGAGTTGTCGATCATCTTTATCCACCTGGTTCCCTCCTTTTTGAGCGATCTGATCGCGCGGTTAACTCTGATGGTGCCGAATATGATTATCGGTGAAACCGCTCTTAGTTTTCTTGGGCTGGGCCTGACCGACCCGGTGATTAGCTGGGGCGTGTTGTTGCAGGCCGCGCAGCAAATCACGGTTGTCGCGCTCTATCCCTGGTTGATGCTACCCGGTGCGGCGATTGTCATCGTGGTTCTGGCATTCAATTTTGTTGGGGATGGCCTGCGTGATGCGGCTGACCCATACTCGCGTTAGGGCTGCAAGGCAGGCGATGACGCGCTAAAAGTGTGGAGACGATTCAGTTGAGGAAACGATGCAAAGGGGGTATTGCGATTGAAGCTAAGTTGATTCAGGTAATTATTCAACCGAACGATTAGATAATTTGAGAGGAACATTTATGAATAAGCGTAACCTTTGTCTGTTGCTGGCGCTCGGCTTGCTGATATTGCTCATCAGTCCGCTGGCCGCCCAGGAATATAACGAGTCGCCGGTCCTGGCCGCGATGGTCGCCGCTGGCGAATTGCCGCCGGTTGCCGAGCGGCTGCCAGCCACGCCCATTGTTGTTCCGGTTGAGGTCGAAATCGGTCAGTATGGTGGCACGATGTCCACCTGGGACACGGGCTTTGACACCGGCAGTTGCAAGGAATCCAACATGCGCGGTGGAGGCAGCACGGCCTTTATCTTCCGCGATAAACGGACCAACGAACTTCAGCCTAACATCCTAGCAAGCTGGGGCTACAGTGACGACCTCACTGAACTGAGTATGACCTTCCTCGAAGGGCTACGCTGGTCGGATGGCGCACCCGTAACTAGCGAGGATGTGGTGTTCTGGTGGGAAGATATTCAAACCAACGAAGAACTGTTCCCGCAGGTTGATAACAACTTTGTGACCAGGGGCGATGATGGCGAGGCCGTTCCCATGCAGGTGATCGCCGATGATGACCAGACGTTCCGCTTTGTCTTCGCCCATCCCAATCCCGGTTTCCTCAGCAAGCTGACCGCCGGAGATCAGTATGTTTCACCCAAACACTACCTGAGTCAGTTCCACATTGATTACAATGAAAATGCGATGGCACTGGCCGAAGAAGCTGGTTATGAGACCTGGGTGGAGAACTTCGCTTCAAAATCGGATGGCGCAATTGCCCAGACCAACCCTGACCTGCCGATGTTGCGGACCTGGGTGCTGGAATCAGTCGATTCTTCCAATTCGAAGACGTATGTGCGTAACCCGTACTACTGGAAAGTAGATGAAGCTGGAAATCAACTGCCTTACATTGACCGTTATGAGCGGGTCGTGGTAGAAAGTGGTGAAATTGGTTTTGCTCGATCATTAACTGGTGAGTTTAACTTTGTCACCATTGATCTTAAGGATGTGCCACTGGCAATCGCCGAAGGTGAGCGCGGCGGTTTCACGGTTGAGTTTGTACCAGGGAACGCGGTTGCTGATGGGTATGCGTTTGGTTTCAACTACACACATCCTGACTCCATGTGGCGTGAAATCTTCAATGATCTGCGCTTCCGCCGGGCCATCTCCCACTCGTTTAACCGTGACGAATGGAATGAGTTGTTCCACCTGGGTCTGGGTGAACCGCGCCAGGGCATCCCCGGTCCCGATACCAGCTTCTATGTCGAGGGAATTGACAAACTCTATATTGAATATGATGTTGATCTTTCCAATTCTCTGCTGGATGAGATGGGGCTGGAATGGGTAGACGGCGAAGACTATCGTCGGTTGCCCAATGGCGACCCTTTTGTGATCGAAACAACGGTCGCAGAAAACTGGGTCAACAAATGGGAAATCACCAAGCAATATTGGGCCGAGATCGGTGTGGGCCTGGAGTTCAATGTGGTCACGACCCAACTATTACGTGAGCAGCTTCAGACCAATGAACTGCCCATTGGTAGCTGGGGCGGTGGCGGCGCGGGCGAGTTCTATGCCCATGCCCAGCGACCCATCCGCTATATGCCTCCCTGGCACTGGCCGACGCTGGCGCAGGGTGGTGCGTTGTGGGGAATCTGGCACGATACCGGCGGCGCAGAGGGCGAAGTGCCGCCCCAGGAGATTCAAGAGCTGTTCGCCAAGGTTGATGCCTGGCTTCAGCAACCCTTCGGCTCTGAGGAGTATATCTCACTCGGCCAGGATATCCTGACCATCAATGCTGAAAATCTGTGGTGGTTTGGCGTGGTCGGCTATGACCCGGCTGCTTATATCGTCGGTAATGGCTATCGCAACTTGCCGCCAGCCGATACACGCACTCCCACCGACATCTGTGGTGGTTTCAGCGACTATCGCGGTGAGCAGTTCTGGATCGCGAGTTAAATAAATCGAGCCTCACCCCTAATTGCAGTCCGTTATCACAGCCAGGGGTGAGGTAAGCTCATTTAAAGACAAATGTTTGTGGGAAATAGGGTTCATGCCAGACAACGATAAAGACTTATTGATCCAGGTTGAGAACCTCAAAGTCTACTTCAAGCTGCGCGAGGGAACTGTGCGCGCCGTCGATGGGGTCAGCTTCGACATCGAGCGCCGGAAAACGCTGGGCGTGGTCGGCGAAAGCGGCTGCGGCAAAAGCGTGACCTCTGAGGCGATCATGAATCTAGTGCAACCACCGGGCGAAATTATTGATGGTGTGGTGACGCTGAATCGTGATCGTGGCGACACGGTAAAAATCACCGATCTCAAGCCCAACAGCCGTGAAATGCGGGCACTGCGTGGCAATGACATCGCTAAGATCTTCCAGGAGCCAATGACCTCGCTCAGCCCGGTTCATACCATCGGCAATCAGATCGCTGAAGTAATTATCCTGCATCAGCAGGTCGCCCGTGCCGAAGCCCGACGCCGGGCAATCGAGATGCTCGATCATGTCGGCATTCCCAAAGCTGCCGAACGCTACGATGCCTACCCGTTTGAACTTTCTGGTGGGATGCGGCAACGGGCCATGATTGCAATGGCGTTGTCCTGCCACCCCAGTCTCCTCATTGCCGATGAACCAACGACTGCGCTGGATGTCACTACGGAAGCCCAAATTCTTGATTTGATGCGGCATCTGCAAACCGAGTTTGGGATGGCGATCATGTTTATCTCGCATAATCTGGGCGTGATGGCAGAGATGGCCGACCATGTAGTCGTCATGTACCTCGGCAAAGATGTGGAATATGCCGCGACGGATGATCTGTTTTATGAACCGGCTCATCCCTACACCCGTGACCTATTGCGGTCAATTCCCCGAGTCGGTCGCAAGACACATCAACGGCTGTACACCATCACCGGCAATGTGCCCGACCCGTATAACATCCCACCGGGTTGTCCTTATCATCCCCGCTGTGCCAAATTTATTGCTGGCAAGTGCGATCAACCAGTAGACATTCCGCTATTCGAGATCGAACCCGGACATTACGCACGCTGTTGGCTGTATGAATGAAATGTGGAGGGGATGATGCTGCTGGAAGTCAAAAATCTCAAAAAATATTTCCCCGTTAAGAAGGGCATCCTGCGGCGTACTGTCGGCAATGTCAAAGCGGTGGATGATGTCAACCTGTTTATCCGGGAGGGTGAAACGTTGGGGCTGGTCGGCGAGAGCGGTTCCGGGAAGACGACGACCGGACGCGTGATCTTAAGGGCTTATGAACCCACCGCTGGCGAAATCTGGTTTCAAGACCCAAAACTGGGGCGGGTGAATCTGCCCGATTTGAATGCATCCCAGTTAAAACAAGCCC
The DNA here is from genome assembly GCA_965223835.1 of Phototrophicaceae bacterium. Lineage (GTDB taxonomy): Bacteria > Chloroflexota > Anaerolineae > Aggregatilineales > Phototrophicaceae > CAVYXZ01. The sequence goes on along the minus strand of CBDCXQ010000001.1, from coordinate 3,940,544 downwards.
GGCAGAACATGCAGATGATCTTTCAGGATCCCTATTCGTCGCTTAACCCCCGGCGGACGCTGCTCCAAATCGTGGGTGAACCCCTGAAAGCCAACAACATTGCCAGTGGCTCAGAACTGGAAGACCGCGTAGCCGAATTACTGCGCGTTGTGGGTCTGCGGCCTGAATATCTGGTGCGCTATCCTCATGCGTTCAGTGGTGGGCAACGTCAGCGCATCGGCATCGCGCGGGCGCTGGCTTTGCAACCGAGTTTAATTATCTGCGATGAGGCGGTTTCGGCGCTTGATGTTTCGATTCAGGCCCAGATTTTGAACCTGTTAGAAGACTTGCAGGATGAGTTTAAACTGACGTACCTGTTTATCGCCCATGACCTGAGCGTTGTGGAACATATCAGTGACCGGGTCGCGGTGATGTACGTAGGTAAAGTGGTCGAGATTGCCGAAACTGAAGCGCTTTTTGAAACGCCATTGCACCCTTACACGGAAGCGTTATTGTCGGCAGTGCCCAAGCCAGATCCCCGTTATGATAAACAACGCATCCTGCTGCGGGGCGAGGTGGCTGACCCGTCTAATCCGCCCAGCGGTTGCTATTTTCACCCCCGCTGTCAGTATGCGCAGGACATCTGCAAAACCGAGACGCCGGAATTGCGCGAGGTTCAGCCCAACCATTTTGTCAGTTGTCACTTCGCGGAAGACCTGGAATTGACGGGCGTGACGGAAACATTCATGACATTTCAGGAAGAAGCCGATGTTCAAGTTGACTGAAGACCCTCAGTATGCCCATACGAGTAATGAATCTGGTCACTGGACACTATCCTGGCAGGCGGAAAAAAACTATGCTGCGCCGTTAGAAGTAGAGCTGCGCGGCTATAATCTCAAAACATTGGTGGCGATGCAGTGGATCGACATCACGTGTGATCGGGGGGAACGATTGTGGCGGGTGCAGGAAGGGCCGAGCTTTAACGACATCAGTGCCCACAATCGTGATCTGGTGATCGCCCGCTTTCGCCTGTCCGAGCCGGTTAGCGTAGGCGAAACCATCAGCTTCATGATTAGCGCCAAACCGATGTCGCTGGCTGGAGCCACGTTCCCAATTTATCTGGTGGTGAATGGTGACGAGCAAGCTGGCTCCGTAACGCTGTTGACTCATGCTGGACCGGTCCGGCGACTGGCAATCATTGCCCGGCCCGCCCCGGAAAGCGATAGCCGTTTTCGGGTGCTGGTTCAACCGCAGGACGCTGGTGGTTATGCGACGGCCTTCGCTCAACCCGTGCCGATTACCGTTAGCAATGGTTCAGACGCGTTATGGCAGGGAGATGTTCAGGAACCAGTACCGCTGGCGTTGGAACTACCGTCGGGTAAAACTGTGCGGCTGACCGCTCACCTGGATGCGGCAGACCTCGCGTCGGGTGATGCTATTGAAAACGGCGAGTCAAATAATGATCGCTTCGAAGTTACATCCAACCCGATCTGGACGACATCGGCGGACTTGATGCCCATTTTGGGGGAGATTCACTGGCACAGTGACATCTCGTTCGATGGGATGCGCAAATTGGAGCAGGCGTTTGGTGTTGCCCGCGACGTTGTGAATCTGGATTTCGCCGCGCCTGCGGATCACACACCGAAAGGTCATTGGGCTGCTATCGTCAGCGCCTGTGACGCCGCCAACGAGCCGGGTCATTTTGCGACACTCTATAGCTGGGAACAATCCAGCGACGAGGGCCACGTCAACTTTTATTTTACTGACCCTGATCACCCGATGAACCCAGAGGCCTTCGATTACCCGATTCGCCCGGCACAATACATTGAAGCGTTACCCTACAATAATTTTCTGGCGATTCCCCACCATGCCAATGCTGTCAGCTACGCCATCCGTGATGATGGTAGTCATTACTGGAACGCCTATCCCTGGGGCGAACCACGAGATGATTATCTGCGACTGGTTGAGATTTTTCAGTCGCGGGGTAACTTTGAGCGCGAAGACCCGCCCGACGGTTGGCGCACCGAGTTCCGAAATAATGGGTCCAGTGCTCAGACCGCGTTGGAAAAAGGTCACAAAATTGGCTTTACCGGCGGGACTGATAATCATCAATGCTGGCCCGCCCGTGAGAATTCAGGTCGTGCGCCGATTGGCTGGATTTATACCGGTGCCTGGGTGACAAGTCGTGACCGCCAGGCGGTGTTCGATGCCCTCTATGCCCGCCACACCTGGGCGTGCTGGGATACGCGGGCGATTGTATGCTTTCGCATCAATGATGCGATGCAGGGTGACGAATTGAAAGTAGCCAGCGGTGCGCGTCTCATGGCTCATATCCAGTTGGCTGTCGAACAACCGCTGGCTGTGCTAGAAATCGTCTCGCGCCATGATGCAACCTGGCCGATTGCGGCGAATGGTCTCGAAATTGACACGACGCTTGATCTCGGCCCGGCCACAGACAATACTTTCTTTTATCTCCGTGCCCGTCAGAACGATGGCGCAATCATTTATGCATCGCCGATTTTCATCACATTGGACTAATAAATCATGACAAAACCTAACATACTTTTTATCGTGTCCGACCAACACAACGCCAAAGTCCTGGGGCTCAAAGGTCATCCCGACGTCCAAACGCCCCATCTGGACCGCATGGCGGCGGAAGGGGTGCGATTTGACAATGCCATTACGCAGAATCCGATTTGCACGCCCAGCCGTGTGTCGTTCCTCTCCGGGCAATATTGCCATAATCATGGTTATTACGGCCTCAGTGGGGTGAATCCCGGCGGGTTGCCTAGCATCTTCACACATTTCCGTGCTGCAGGTTATAGAACGGTCGCGATGGGCAAGATTCATTGCCCGGAATACTGGGTCGAAGATGATTGCGACATCTTCCATGAGACGACCGGCACCAGTGTCGGTGGGCGCTCACCGGAATATTCGCAATATTTATACAAGCGTGGCAAAGAACAACTCGAAGATCATGGTACGATGCCTGAATTTGGCGATCGGGGTCGCCAGAGCATGGAGGGCCGCCCCAGCCCGCTTACTTTCGACGAATGCCAGGAAGGTTGGCAGGCCAACAAAGCCGTCGAGATCATGCAACAGGCCGCCGCCAATAATCAACCATTTTTGATGCATGTCAGTTTGCCTCGACCGCATCAATGTACCACACCCTGTCAGGAATTCTGGGACCTGTACGATCAGGAGTCGCTGACGCTGCCGCCCAATGCCGATTATGATCTGGCAGCGGCGGGCAAAGCACCACACATGCGGGATACCGCTGCTAGCTGGCGAGTACGCGACTGGCCTTTGTACGAACCCAGGACTTTTGAAGCCGCGCGTTTACGCAAGCTACATGGGTATCTGGGTGCGGTCAGCCAGGTGGATGCAGCGGTTGGGGTTATGCTGGATTATTTGCGCGAATCCGGTCAGGCTGATAACACCATCGTCATTTACACGTCCGATCATGGCGATTATGCTGCTGAGCACGGCATTATGGAAAAGGCCCCCGGCATTTGCAGCGACGCCATCACGCGGGTCCCGCACATCTGGTGGTCGCCGGGCAACTTCCCCGCCGGTCACGTGGTTGAGGAGATCGTTGAACTGATTGATGTATCACAGACGATCAGTGCACTGTCAGGCCTGGAGCCGTTGGAAACCAGTGATGGCAAAGACATCTCGCATTTGTTACGCGGTGAAAGTGGGGCGGTGCGTGAGGTTGGGGTTACGGAGTTTGCCTGGAGCAAGAGCATTCGCAAAGGGAAGTATCGCCTGGTGCATTATCCACCCGATATGTTTCCCGAAGAACACCCGGACGGCTTTGGTGAATTATATGATCTCGAAGCCGACCTGTGGGAGATGAATAACCTTTATTATCATCCTGACTATCAGGACGTGGTGCAGGAGCTGAGCCGCGATCTACTCAACTGGCTTATCACGACCACTCGTCCCCGTACCTCAAATGGGGTGAACAGCCTGGGTGCGTTGATTCCGCTGGAGAAGAATGCTCAGCGCGTTGATCGTTTCCGCACGTTCAGCAACCGGGATGGTAAGATTAACCCGGCTTTGTTGCGGACTGCACGCACCAAAAATTATATCTAGCAGGGGCTGTGCCATGCGTCCTAACGTGGTGTGGATCATGAGCGACCAGCATAACGCCAATTGCGTGGGCTATGCCGGGCAGCGCGATGTGCAGACACCCAATATTGACCGCATTGCGGCGCAGGGCGTGCGATTCACCAATGCGTTTTGCAACAATCCCATCTGTGCGCCCTCCCGCATTACCTTTATGACCGGGCAGTATCCGCACACGCATCGCTTGTTTGGCAATAATAACGCCGAATTGCCCCAGGCTAACCCGGATACCCTGGCCTGCCTGTTCCGGCGTTATGGCTATCAGACCGCGATCGTTGGCAAGTCGCATATGGTGCGGCGCTGGGATGCCGATGGCTTTGAATTCATCCGCTACACCGATCTGGCTGACGCCACCCACCTAGACCCAACCCAGACGCACTACTTTCAATACCTGGTCGAGCAGGGACTGGATCATCTATACGAAGAAGGTACGCCCAAGTCCGGTCAGGACTATACGCTGGATGGCAGCGCCCCGGCCCACTTACCCTATGAGCATTCGATTGAGCGCTATACTGGCGACCAAACGCTGGAATTCTTACGGGGCCGCGATGTCAACCGACCATTCTTCGTGCAGATGAGCTTTCAGCGTCCGCACTCGCCGATTGCGCCAGCCAGTGACCATTTTGACCGGTACGATCCCGCTGAGATTGAATTACCGGAGAACGCCCGCGACTATTTTGAAAATCGCTTTGCTGGCAAACCGGAATTTATGCAGCAGATGGTCGCCAACCCCCGTCTGTATCCGCTGGTAGACCCGGATCCGAACCGGCTCAAGCGGTGTCTGGCGAGTTACTATGCGCTCATCACCGCAATTGATTCCGAAATTGGGCGGGTTCTGGATTACCTGGACGCGCTGGGCGAATTGGAAAATACGATCATTTTGTACCACGCCGATCATGGTGACTTTGCCGGGGAGCATGGTCTGTTCCATAAGAATATGGGCATCTACGACTCTATTCATCGCATCCCGTTTGTATTGAGCTGGCCGGGTGGTCCGCAGGGAACGCACTGCGATGCCTTGATCGAAGCAGTTGATTGGTATCCTACGCTCTGCGAATTATGTGAAATTCCACAGCCAGATGAGCGCGATGGTGTGAGTTTGTTGCCGGTTATGAGGGGTGCTAGCCCTGGCAAAGACGCCGTCTTTTGCGAATGGGATTGGCTGAATCCCGGCGGGAAAATATCCGCCATCCGCACCCATGATTACCGTCTAGTTTACTATGCGGGCATCAACGACGGCGAATTATACGATCATCGCACTGATCCCGGCGAGATGCGTAACTGCTGGCGTAATCCTGATTATCTGGCGGTGAAAACGGAGTTACTCGAACGCTTGCTGAGCTTCACGCTGGGTTATCGTGCTGAGACCGACATGGCGCGTGACCAAAAAATCGGCCAAGCCGAGCGTTATGCGCCTACGCCGTTGTTGCATAAACACCGCCGCTACTGGCATGATCTGCTGGCGGCCTATCATCAGGAAACGGACTGGCCGCCCGAACACGATAGCGAGTAGCGATGATTGAGTTACTATCTAGAATGCAACAACATTTTGATACTATGCATGACAGATTTATCTGCTTTCATGATTTAGGATTTCAAACCGAGGGGTGGTTTAAAGGCGAACTTGTAACACTTTTTAGCCAGCTTCAGCGTGAGGGCATCATACAGGAACTGGATCGAGAAGTGCTGGTTGGGACAAAGAAGGTTGATGTCAAGATACGCCTGAACGGCCTAAATCACTGGATTGAACTCAAACATTGGCTTATTGGGAAACAAAAAGGTGTTAACTGCAATGTCAATTTCTATTTCAGTGATGGTGGTCGAGACACTGGAATTACTAAGGATGTGGATAAACTGAATGGGCTTACCGGCCACCGATGGATGTTGATGTTGCTGACCAGAAATCCCGGTGTGAGCGAGTGGGAAGCCGGTGTCGAGAAATTTAACGACAAATTTAACCCTCGAAGAATCGAGTCAAGAACACACCCAGATACGTTTCCAAATACATATTTTCTAGGTTTGCTTGATCTTGGTTTAAGACTTGAGCAATGATGGGGGCTACTCTGAGGGATAATCTCTATTCATAAAGTGAGTAAATAAATCATGACTACATTAAAGGCACAACTGACCAACTGGATTGAGACTGCCGAATGTCGCCTCGCCAATGGTGGCGTGAGCGACGATGATCTGTCTGCACTGAAAGACATGGCACGGCGGGCCCAACCGCGCCAACGCTTGCTCTACCTGCATACCAATGCCTCGTCAATCTACGGCAAAGTCATCGGCATGGCGGCACATGAGCCGTTGGCTGGCTATAAGGAAAGTCTGCGCACTCGCGTGGACTGGCCCTATGAGACGGTGCATGACGCGATTGTCGACGGCTGGCAGGTGATTCAGTTCCCCATGCAGATGGCACCGTTTCACGACCGGGAGATTGATTATCTGGGGTATGAATTCATCTTACAGAAAATTGAGGAGGTCATAGCATGACTGTACCCGCCATTGAACCGGCTAACCTGCTCGACGATCAGGCGATGCAGGCCTTCATTATCTACGGTTATCTCCTGCTTGAACCCGACTTGCCGCCGGGATTTAACCAATCGGTGCATCAGCAGATCGTGGAGGTGTTCCAGCGGCGCGGTCAGCCCTACAACGAAATTCTGGAAGAGGTGCCCGACCTGCATACCGTTTATGACCATCCCGATGTGCGCGGTGCCCTGATGAGCATCCTGGGCGAGGATTACCAGATGAACGCGCATCGGCACTGTCATTACATGGCAGCGGGCGATACCGGCGGTCAATGGCATCAGGACGGGGTGAACAAACGACATCATCAGATTCGGACGGTGTTGGCGATGTATTATCCGCAGGATGTGACCGAGGATATGGGGCCAACGGTCATCCTGCCAGGTACGCAATATCACAACACGCCGACCGGCCTGATGCGGACGTATGCAAATTTTAAGGATCAGATCGCATTGACGGTGAAGGCTGGAACCGTCGCCATTGTCCACTATGACATCTGGCACGCCTGGATGGACAATCGCAGCGACACAGATCGACTCATGCTCAAGTTCCTGTTTGATCGCACATCAGAACCCACCGGGCCAAGCTGGAACACCGATCCCAACAGCGATTTCCGCGTCACAACCGGTGGTACCTGGCTCAGCATTGATGATCAGACAGCAGCCTATAAACACCGTATCATGTGGCGTAATGTATGGTTGTGGTTGAGTGGTCAGCCAATTGAAACGCGTTGAACAGGGCTGCGTATACATGATGAGCCGAAGCGATTAGCCTGATCATCAGTTATACAGTACAGGCAAATATTGTGGTTCGGCGAAACGGAAGTAGTGTATAGGCGAAGGAAAGATCATGAAGCCCAAACCGCCGCAACTCACGCCAGAAAATGCAGCACGCTTTCAGGAGCAGGGGGTTGCTGATGTCTATCATTTGCGCTTGCCGCACCCGGAAGGAGTCTTTACCCAATTAGCGAGTCTACTGCCAGATAACGCTCGCGCCGTCCTTGATGTGGGGACAGGTAATGGTGTGCTGGCCCGGCGGTTGGTTGCGGTGGCTGAGCGCGTGGATGCGGTGGATGTTTCCGAGCCGATGTTGGCGAAAGGTCGGGCAGCGCCAGGTGGTGACGCACCGAATTTAAACTGGATTCTGGGCCGGGTCGAGGATACGGACTTTCAGCCGCCCTATGGTCTGATTACTGGCGGCGATAGCATCCACTGGATGGATTGGGACAGGGTGTTCCCCAGGTTTCATGACCTGCTGGCCCCGGTTGGCTACCTGGCCCTGGTGGGCCGCACGGAGCAATCCATGCCCTGGCAGGATGAGTTGACGGCGATCATTGAACAGGTTTCGGTTTATCGCAATTATGAGCGCTATAGTTTGGTTGATCTGTTGGTAGAGCAGGGGTATTTTGAAAAAGTAGGTGACTATCATACGCCGCCAACCGCGAATCAACAGTCAGTTGACGATTACATTATGTCCTGGCATTCACGGGGCGGTTTGGCACGGGGAACGATGCAGCCGGAGCATATTGAATTCTTTGATCGACAGGTTCGTGAATTGGTCAGGCCTTACGCATTGAAGGGCTATTTAACACTGCACACCGTTGGACGCGTTACCTGGGGCAAGCCACTGAAATAGGTTCTGGTCAATCTTAAATTGTGCCTTTTTGTTGAGCTGGTGCCGATAATACTACTGTCAAAAATAGTCTTGGCTATAAATATTGGTCGACCATGGCCTGGAACTCAGGAATTTTCGGTAACGGTTTGTACAGCAGCAGGTTAGCGCCACTTTTTTCGACAACAGCTTTTTCTTCAGCTTGATTGAGGCGATAGGCTGTAATGATGACAATGCACATTTTTTCAAAAGTCGGGCTTTTGCGCAAACGAGCGGCAACATCAACCCCGCTCAGTTGACCGGGCAGACGAATATCCAATACCGCCAGTTGCGGTTTTTCCTGTACAAAACCCGATTGCCCGGTGTCAACTTCCTCGATCCAATCAATCGCCTCTTCGGCGTCGGTAAAGGCCACTCCGCCATCACCAATCAAATCGGACATCGCTACCAGCGTTGCGTAAATATCTGGCTCATCTTCAACAATCAACCACTGAGTCATCGTTGCCCTCAACTGCTCACCCTTGACACATTCATTCTACACGAATTTGTAAGGACGAACAATTGATTTACCATGCAATACAATGTCTTTTATTAACAAAAAACGCCGCTCGCCAATTGTTGGTAAGCGGCGTCAGTGACGATGTGTGCGCTAAGGGGAAATCCCGCTCCGGCTGGCATTTTCTTCAGAAGGCGTGCCAACCGGGAATTGATCGGTTGCTGGTGAACTGGTCAATTGGTCAGCACTCGACTCCACATCAATCGGCGCTAAGTCGAGCGGTGTGGCCGGTGTCTGGAAGATGTTCGCATCACCGGTGATGTCCGACGTGAATACCACAGTAGGCTGGGTACAAATCCAGGTGGGCGCGTAGTCGGCGATGTCGTTATCCGTTACCAATCGGGTCTGCCCGGAGGCGAAGTCATAAACGTAGATGTCCAGGTCGCCATCCCGGTCGGACTGATAGGCAATGAGGGTATCATCGAAGTACCAGCTTTGATTGCTGGCATTCCCATCAGCGGCGGAGATCGCTTGCATATCAGTGCCATCTTCCTGCATGGTATATAGGATGGAAGTGCCATTTTCTTCAAGCCGGAAAGCGATCTGGCTACCACCAGTTGCATACAGTGGATCAAAAGCCTCATGGGGCAAGTCAACCAACCGCGTGATCGCTTGGGTGCGCAGGTCCAGATCATAGATTTGCCATAGGCTATCCCGGTTGCTCTGGAAGACCAGTTTGCCACCAGCCGACGACCAGGCCGCATTAACCGTGTCAAATGGACCGGTTGTCAACTGGGTTTCAGTGCCAGTGAGCACATCAAACAGGAACAGATGCCAGTTCCCGTTGCGATTGGATTCGTACACGAGGTACTGACTGTTGGGCGACCAGACCGGGTCGGTATCGATGGCTTCATTGACCGTCACGCGCTGTTGGTTGTTGCCTTGCGCATCGGCCACATAGATTTCCCAGTTGCCATCGCGGTTGCTGGTAAAGACCACCCATTCGGTGTTCGGTGACCGGCTGGGGCTGAGGTCGTCGCCCAGTCCACGTGAGATATTTAGATTGACATTACCCAGGCGGAAAATGTCCCAATCACCGGTCTGGTCGCTGTGATACAAGGACCAATCGGCGCACACGATCGGACAACTATTGATCGGTTCCCAATCGACGCTGGCGCTTTCATCTGACAGATCAATTGCAGTGATGGACGCATCCGGGTTCAGGTAGGCGGTTTGTGCGCCCAGGCCCTGGGCCGGGAACTGACCTTCACGGCTGGCATTTTCTTCCACCGGTGCGCCCAATGGATAAATATCAGCCGCTTCGTCTATGGTCAATTGCTCCGCCTCCAGATCAACGGCGATACCGGGAGCAGTGATGGGTAAGGCATCTGTATCAAAGAGGTCCGGGTTGCCAGTGATGTCGGAGGTGAACAGCAGATGGGTGCTGTTACACTGCCAGGTTGGCGCATAATCGGGTATGTCATTAGCGGTTAACTGGCGGGTTCTACCACCGCCCACTTCATACACATATACATCCAGATCACCATCCAGATCGGACTGATAGGCGATGAGCGTATCATCAGGCGACCACGAGTGATTGGTAGCATCTCCGTCCAGATCCGAAATTGCCCGAACATTCGCGCCGTCAGCGTCCATAATGGTAATCACGCTGTCACTGCCATCACGGTATGACCGGAAGGCGATGCGTGTGCCACCATTGCTGTATTGCGGGTCGACATCAACGCCAGTACCATCACTGAGCAGGGTAGTGGACATCGTTGCCAGGTCAAATTCGTAGATCTGCCATTGGCCGCTGCGGTCGCTCTGGAAGACCAGTTTACTGCCATCGGGCGACCAGTAAGCATTGAGGTCGTTGGCTGTGCTGGTCGTGAGCTGGCGCAGGTTCCCGGTCGTCATGTTAATCATGTACAGGTCCCAATTACCGTTGCGGGTGCTCTCGAACACGACAAAATTATTGGGTCCCCAGGTTGGGTCGGTGTCAATTGCCAGATCGTTATGCGTGACGCGGCGGATCTGGCTACCATCACCGTCCGTGGGCGCGACATAGATTTCCCAGTTGCCATCGCGGTTGCTGGCGAACACGATCCATTCGGCATTCGGTGAGCGACTGGGTGCAATATCATCGGCATCCTCGCCCTGTGACAGGTTCGGGCTGATTCCAGGGCGATCACCCAGATCACCGAGGCGGAATATCTCCCAATCACCGGTCTGGTTGGTGTGGTAAAGCTGCCAATCGACACACAGCCGTTGACAGGTGTTCAATGATGTCCAACCATCAACCGGCGTCACCCCGTCAATCAGGGCAGGCGCTGGCGTATAGCCAAAATCGACGGTTAGCAGGGTCTCGCCCGCACCCAATGGCACGGTCGTGATCGAATCGAGGTTGCCATCCAGATCATAGGTAGCCGTCAAGCCCGGCGGTAGCGTGCTCAAATCAACCGTCACCGTATAGTCACCGGGGCGCAGGTCATCGAACAGGTAGAGGCCATCGACTTCGGTGACATCCGTCCGTTGTTCACTGCCATCACCCGGCGTCAGTATCAACGTTACCCCATTGATGCCACTCTCGCTGGCGTCCTGAATGCCATCGCGGTCTAGATCGAGCCAGACCCGATCACCCAGGCGACTTAAGAGCACAATGCCGGCATCCCAGGTCAGATCAATTTCGCCCCAGACCAGGTTCGTATCAATCGTGCGGAAGGTGTTGACATCAACATCGCTGTCCAGCCCATCATCCGCCCCTTGATCTTGATCGGTAAAGGCATAACCTGTGGGCAGGGTAAAGCTAACATAGTAGTCACCGGCCAGCAGATTATCAAACAAGTAGTTGCCATCACCATCAGTTAGCGTCGTTCCCAGAATCGTGCCATCGGGCTGGTGGAGCGTGACGGTGACATCGGCTACACCCGGTTCGGCGCTATCCTGTATGCCATTATAGTTGGTATCCTGCCAGACGAAGTCGCCGAGCGCTGCCAATGGTACAACGCCGGCGTCCCAGGTGAGATCCTCTTCGTTCGAGATCAGCGTGGTGACAATCGTCCGTCCTGTATCCACATCGGCATCACTGTCGGTGGCGTCATCGCCGCTGTTATCCTGCGGACTGAAGATATAGCCCGGCGGCAGGACAAACTCAACAAAGTAATCACCGGGTATCAGGCTGGCAAACAGGTAGAGACCATTCGCATCCGTTGTTTCGGTTCGCAGCAGCGTGCCAGTATCGTCATAGAGGTTTACTGTGATGTTCTCTATGCCAACTTCAGTGGCATCCTGCACACCGTCATTGTTAGCATCCACCCAGACGAAATCGCCCAGGCTGACGCGCTGGAACAAACCGGCGTCCCAGGTGAGGTCATCTTCGTTGGATTCGAGCGTGGTCGTCACGGTCTGGCCGAAGGTGGCCCCGACATTCGGATCAGGGTCGCTGTCAACAGTATCATCCGCGCCCGTGTCCTGTGGGCTGAATTCGAAGTCTGTTGGCGACGTGAAGACGACATAATAGTCTCCCGGCACCAGATTATCAAACAGGTAGAAGCCGGTTGCGTCAGTTGCAGTCGTCCCTTGCGAGACACCGGCACCGTCGAACAATTCCACGGCTACACCCGCAATGGGTGGCTCACCGGCGTCCTGAATGCCGTCAGCATTCAAGTCTTCCCAGACGAAGTCGCCCAGGCTGGCACGGCGGAATAGCCCGGCATCCCAGGTGAGGTCATCTTCATCGGAGTCGAGCGTGGTGGTAGCGGTTTGGCCGAAGGTGGCCCCGGCATTGGGGTCGGCGTCGCTGTCAACGGCATCATCGGCGCCGGTATCCTGTGGACTGAATTCGAAGTCTGTCGGCGGCGTGAAGACGACGTAGTAGTCACCGGGTACCAGGTTATCGAACAGATACAAACCAGCAGCATCCGTCGCAGTTGTGCCTTGCGAGGCACCAGCGCCATCGAAGAGTTCGACAACGACACCCGCTATCGGCGGTTCGCCCGCGTCCTGGATGCCGTCCGCGTTCAGGTCTTCCCAGACGAAGTCGCCCAGGCTGGCACGGCGGAATAGCCCGGCGTCCCAGGTGCGATCATCTTCATCGGAGTCGAGCGTGGTGGTAGCGGTTTGACCGAAGGTGGCCCCGGCATTGGGGTCGGCGTCGCTGTCAACCGTGTCATCGGCACCCGTGTCCTGTGGGCTGAATTCGTAGCCAGTTGGCGGGGTGAAGACGACATAGTAATCACCGGGCACCAGATTATCGAACAGATAGAGACCCGCTGCATCGGTAGTCGTTGTCCCTTGCGAGACATCCGCCCCATCGAACAACTCAACGGTGACATTTTCGATACCGGGTTCACCAGCATCTTGAATGCCGTCCGCGTTCAGGTCTTCCCAGACGAAATCGCCAAGTGATGCTGGTACATACATGCCCACGTCCCAGGTATCATCGTCTTCGTTGGAGTCGAGCGTGGTTGGAACTGCGCGACCTGTGATCGGATCCGCGTCGCTATCCAGCGCGTCATCGCCACCCTGATCTGGTGGTGAAATGTCATAGCCGGTTGGCGGCACAAATTCCACCAGATAGTCGCCGGGTACCAGATCGTCAAACAGATAGGCTCCTGTTGCGTCAGTCGTTGTCGTGTCAATCAACACGGGATTGGTTGGATCGTTCGCATCGTACAGGTTGACGGTGACGTTCTCGATGCCGGGTTCACCAGCATCCTGAATGCCGTCCGCATTCACATCTTCCCAGACAAAATCACCGATACTGGCGGGATTGTAGATACCGGCATCCCAGGTGAGATCGTCTTCGTTCGATTCGAGCGTGGTCGTTGCCGTTTGACCGAAGGTGGCCCCAGCAGCGGGGTCGGCGTCACTGTCGATTGTGTCGTCCGCGCCTGCATCCTGTTGAGTGAATACGAAACCGGCAGGGAGGCCGCTGAAGACGACATAGTAGTCACCGGGGACCAGATCATCAAACAGGTACAGACCGGCGGCATCAGTTGCTGTTGGTGCACCCACCTGCGCACCCGTGCCGTCAAAGAGCGTGACGGTCACACCCGCAACGGGTGGCTCACCGGCGTCCTGGATGCCATTGGCGTTAATGTCTTCCCAGACGTAATCGCCGAGGCTGGCGGGATTGTAGATACCCGCATCCCAGGTGGGATCATCTTCACCGGAGTCCAGGGTGGTGGTGGCCGCCCGACCAAAAGTCGGTCCTGCCGTCGGGTCGGCATCGCTATCAACGCTATCGTCACCGCCAGTATCCTGTTGAGTGAAGACATAACCGGCGGGCAGGGCGCTGAAGACGACATAGTAGTCGCCGGGCACCAGATCAGTGAATTGATAGAAGCCGGTGGCATCGGTGGTGGTCGGTGCACCCACCTGGGTATCGGTGTCATCGAACAGTGTCACAGTGACGTTTTCGACACCGGGTTCACCGGCATCCTGAATGCCATCGGCGTTTAGATCGTCCCAAACGAAGTCGCCCAGCGAGGCTAGGGCAAACATGCCCGCATCCCAGGTGAGATCATCTTCGTTCGATTCGAGGGTGGTTGTCGCGGTTCGACCGAAAGTCGGTCCTGCTGTTGGGTCAGCATCGCTATCAACGGTGTCATCCGCACCTGTATCCTGTGGGCTGAGTTCATAGCCAGCAGGCGGGGAGAAGACGACGTAGTAGTCGCCCGGCACGAGATCATCGAACAGGTAGAAACCAGTAGCATCAGTGGTTGTGGTCCCTTGTGAGGCCCCGGTTCCATCGAACAATTCGACCGTCACATTCTCGATACCGGGTTCACCGGCGTCCTGGATGCCATTGGCGTTGATGTCTTCCCAGACGAAATCGCCGAGGCTGGCGGGATTGTAGATACCCGCATCCCAGGTGGGATCATCTTCACCGGAGTCCAGAGTGGTGGTAGCAGCCCGGCCAAAGGTGGGTCCTGCCGTCGGGTCAGCATCACTATCCACCGTATCATCCGCACCCACATCCTGCGGACTGAAGACATACCCGGCGGGTAGATCGCTGAAGACGACGTAGTAGTCACCGGGTACCAGATCGGTGAATTGATAGAAGCCAGTGGCATCGGTGGTGGTCGGTGCACCCACCTGCGTATCAGTGTCGTCAAAGAGTGTCACGGTGACATTCTCGACGCCAGGTTCCCCCGCGTCCTGAATGCCATCGGCGTTGAGATCATCCCAGACGAAGTCACCCAGCGAGGCCAGTGCAAAGATACCGGCGTCCCAGGTCGGGTCATCTTCACCCGGATCGAGGGTCGTGGTGGTGGTTCGACCGAATGTCGGTCCTGCTGTCGGGTCGGCATCACTGTCAACGGTATCATCCGCCCCTGTATCCTGCGGACTGAATTGATAACCAGCGGGCAGCGTGCTAAAGACGACATAGTAATCACCGGGTTGTAGATCGGTGAACTGGTAGAAGCCAGTGGCATCGGTCGTTGTTGGTGCGCCAACCTGGGTATCAGTGTCATCGAAGAGTGTGACGGTGACGTTTTCGACGCCGGGTTCACCGGCATCCTGTATACCATCGGCATTGGTGTCATCCCAGACGAAATCACCGAGGCTGGCCAATGGATACATCCCGGCATCCCAGGTCAGGTCATCTTCGTTGGATTCCAATGTTGTGGTAATTGTGAAGCCGGTGGTTGGGTCGGCATCGCTGTCAGTTGCGTCGTCGCCACTGTTATCCTGTGGACTGAAGTCATAGCCCGGCGGCAGCACAAACTCAACCACATAATCACCGGGCGGTAGATCATCAAACAGGTAGGCACCGGTGCCATCGGTGGTTGTGGTGTCAATGGGGTTCACCAGGTCGCCAGGGTCATACAGATTAACCGTGATGCCGGGAATGCCTGTCTCACCGGGATCCTGTACACCATCGAGATCAAGGTCTTCCCAGACGAAATCACCGAGGCTGGCGGGATTGTAGATCCCGGCGTCCCAAGTGGGGTCATCTTCACCGGAGTCGAGGGTGGTGGTGGCGGCGCGGCCAAAGGTCGGACCGGCAGTCGGGTCAGCATCGCTATCAACGGTGTCATCACCGCCCACATCCTGCTGGGTGAACACGAAACCGGCGGGGAGGCCGCTGAAGACCACATAGTAGTCGCCGGGTGCTAGATCTGTGAACTGATAGAAGCCAGTGGCATCGGTTGTCGTTGGTGCGCCAACCTGGGTATCGGTGTCATCGAAAAGCGTTACGGTGACGTTTTCGACACCGGGTTCACCGGCGTCCTGGATACCATCACCATTGACGTCTTCCCAGACGAAGTCGCCCAGGCTGGCGGGAAGGTAAAGACCCGCATCCCACGTGATGTCGGTCTCGCCGGAGTCCAGGATGATCGTGCTCGTTTGACCGCTGGTTGGGTCAGCATCACTGTCCACCGCATCATCAGCGCCTTGATCCTGCATTGTGAATTCGTAGCCAACCGGCAGCTCAAACCCAACGATATAATCGCCGGGGATGAGATCGGTAAAGCTGTAAGCACCAGCGCCATCGGTGGTTGTGGTGTCAATGGGATTTACCAGATCGCCCGGATCATACAGATTAACGGTGACGCCGGCTATCGGCGGTTCTCCGGCATCCTGAATGCCGTCGCCGTTGGTATCTTCCCACACGAAATCGCCTAATGCCGCGAGTTGATAAACCCCAGCGTCCCATGTCAGGTCATCTTCATCCGGGTCAAGGGTGGTGGTTGCGGCGCGGCCAAAGGTTGGTCCAGGAGTTGGGTCAGCATCACTATCCACCGCGTCGTCGCCGCCACTGTCCTGTGGACTGAAGGCATCGAAGCCAGTAGGCAAGGTGAAGACGACATAGTAGTCGCCGGGTTGCAGGTTCACGAACTGATAGAAGCCAGTCCCGTCAGTTGTCGTGGTGCCTTGTGAAACGTCGCTGCTATCGAACAGTTCCACGTCAACACCGGCGATACCGGGTTCACCGGCATCCTGGATGCCATCGGCGTTGAGGTCATTCCAAACAAAGTCGCCGATACTCGCCAGCGGGAACAGGCCTGCGTCCAATGTCAGGTCATCCGGGTCGCCCGAAGCCAGCGTCACGGTTTGGGTGCGACCAAAGGTCGGTCCAGGGGTTGGGTCGGCATCGCTGTCAACGGTATCGTCACCGCCCTGGTTGTGCAGTGTAAATTCAAAGCCCACTGGTGGCAGCACAAATTCAACAAAGTAGCTACCAGGTGGTAGATCGGTGAACAGGTACAGCCCGCTGGCATCCGTAGTTGTCGTATCAATTGGTGCGCCGGGAGCGGTGGCATCATACAGGTTGACGGTGACGCCCGCGACTCCCGGTTCACTTGCACCGCCATCCTGGATGCCATCATTGTCGAGATCACGCCAGACGAAATCGCCTAGCGAAACGGGCTGATACAGACCCAGATCCCAGGTGCGATCATCTTCGCCGGGTGAGAGGGTAATCGTGCTGGTGTTGCCGGTTGCCGGATCAGCGTCGCTGTCTATCGTGTCGTCGCCGCCGACATCCTGCGGGCTGACGGCAAAGCCAACGGGCGGCGTGAAGCGGATAAACAGGTTATCCGGGTAGACATCAGTAAACAAGTAGTTGCCACTGGCGTCCGTGACCGTTGTGTCGCGCACGAAATTCGCCAGGTCAACCAGTTCGACCGTGACACCGGGAACACCGGGTTCGCCCGCATCCTGGATGCCGTCACCATCAATGTCTTCCCAGACTCGATCGCCAACGGTTGCCAGTTCAATCAAACCTGCGTCCCAGGTCAAATCGTCTTCGTTGGATTCGAGGAACGTATTGACCGTCTGCATGGTGATGATAGCCGGGTCGCTATCCAGCGCGTCGTCGACACCGAAGAAATCCGGTATCGTGAGGGCATGATTCGCCGGGAGATCGCTGAACACTACGTAGTACGTGCCCGGAATGAGATTATCGAAAAGATACAGGCCAGCAGCGTCGGTTACATCGGGCGCACCAACTTGCGTGCCGGTGCCGTCAAACAATGTCACCGTTACCCCCGGCGCGGGGAGTTCGCCCGCATCCTGCTCACCATCGAAATCGGCGTCAAACCAGACGAAATCGCCCAGACTGGCGCGTTGGAACATCCCGGCATCCCAGCAGTTGTCGGTTTCGCCGGGGGTCAGCGTGGTGGTTGCGGTTCGCCCTTGAGTCGGTCCCGCAGCCGGGTCGGCGTCGCTATCGCCACAATCACCACCGACATCCTGTGGGCTAAACTCATAGTCTGCGGATGGCAGGGTGAAGACGACATAGTAATCACCGGGCAGCAGGTCAGTGAAGTTATAATTGCCCGTGCCATCGGTTGTCGTGGTATCAATCAGGTTGTCGCCGCTGTCGAATAGCTCAACGGTGACGCCCGGAATGCCCGGTTCGCCGCCGTCCTGACGACCATCGGCATCCAGGTCTTCCCAAACACGATCACCAATCGCTGCTGGTATGACCAGACCCGCATCCCAGGTGGGATCATTTTCACCGGGGTCAAGAGTCGTCGTGATCGTGCGCCCAGTAACGAGGTCAGCATCACTATCGGTTGCATCCGTCGCTGCCGCGTCATCCTGGTAGGTGAAGATGTAGGTGATAGGCAGGATGAACTCGACAAAGTAGTCGCCGGGCACGAGGTCGGTAAAGTTGTAGAGGCCATCAATATCGGTGATGGTCGTGTCCAATGGCGTTCCTGGAACCGCCGCATCGTACAAATTGACCGTAATGTTCTCCAGGCCACTTTCACCGGGATCCTGCACGCCATCGCCGTCAGCATCCAGCCACACGTAATCACCTAATGAGGCTGCTGGCAATACCCCGGCATCCCAGGTGCGATCATCAGCGCCGACTATCAGGACAATGGGGATGGTGCGACCAGAAACCGGATCAGCATCACTATCGGTGAGGTCGGTCGCCGCGCCAGCATCCTGCGTGGTGAAGGAGTAGACCGCCGGTGGCACGAACTCAACAATATAGGTCCCGGCGGGCAGATCAACGAAGTTATAGAGGCCGTTACCGTCAGTCGTTGTCGTATCGAGGAAAGCGCCACCACCATCCAGCAGGTTGACGGTAACACCCGGCAAGCCAACCTCACTCGGGTCCTGTACGCCGTCCGCATCGGTGTCAATCCAGACGTAATCGCCCAGACGCGCCAGCGCATCATCGTAACCGAAGTAGTGACTGGGGTCATCATCGGTGACATCTGGCACGGGTAGGCCCGTATCCGGGTCAATCAGTGGCGCACCACCGGCGTCAACCGGAGTGCCGACCACTGTGCCGATATTGGCATATTGCCCGGCAACAGAAACGCCTGCCGGGGCGGTACAGGTGAATGTGTCGGTAGGATCAAGTGGCGGAATCGGGCCTTCAGCACACAGCGCGGTGATGTCGCCAAGAATATCATCGGTCAGCGTGATTGTATCTAACCGTGTGTTACCGGTGTTGGTGATGACATAAGTCCACACGACGGGGTCACCAATCGGCACCAGTGGACCGGTCGGCAGGTCGGCATCGTTGCCATTGGTTGCTTTTTCCAGGTCAATCAAGGGTGCGATGAGTGGTGTTTCGATCTCGATACCCACTTTATTCGGTTCGGCAGGCCGCAGCGGAATGCCTGTTGCAGCATTAGTCGACGTGAAGGCGAATGAGTTCCACGCGATTTCACCCAGTCCCGCAGTTGGCGGCGCCTGCATATTCCAGGTGAACTCGAAGGTTTCGCCAGGACTGAGGATGCCCGCAAAGTCGAAACGCAATGACTGTACGGTTGTGACGTCTGCCGGGGGCAGTGTCGACCAGTTCGGTGCGGTACAGCCGGGAGGTCCTGATGAAATGATGTCCGGGCGGCAGGGATTATCGCTCGTACTGTAGTAAACGGTAATGCCTGGCGGTGAGGCCACCAGGCCGGTGAGGACCGGTCGCCACTCGGTCAAACGAGGGCTGGTATCGCGCACCCCGGTGTCGCCGATGAACGGCAGAATATCGATTACCCGCACATCAGAAATATCAATGTTCCCCTGGTTGATAATGCGCAAACGGTAGGTGATGTCGCCGTTAGGTAGCGTGCGACCGGTATCCGGGAACTGCGAGAAATCCGTATCCAGTTCACCCAGTACACCTTTCAACGAGTCGAGACCGACCAATTCTTCGATGGTAACAGAGGTGCTATTCCGTGCAATTAAATCCGTGTCGTCGCCATCACCGTCCAGATCGTCGGTGTCCGGGTCGCCGGATAGCAGGGGCATACTGTTGGTCGTCACCGCATAATCGTTGGTCAGTGAACCCTGACTCACGCCGGGATCAATGGCGGCGTCAAAGGTGAGGGTCGCGAACTGACCTTGCACAAAGGTGTGACTGAAGGTCCAGCGCAGGAGTGTTCGACCGGTGCCGTTGTAGTTGGGCAGTTCTTCAAAGGCTGGGGCGGGTGAACCAGTCGGACCGGGAGTGAAGGCCCAGGTTCCTGGCACGTAGGACAGACCTACCGGCAACAATTCCATCACAATCGGGTCGAACATCACACTCGGCGAGCTGCCCGCTGCGCCGACCCGCAGTTGGTAGGTAATCACCTGCGTCGGAATGTACGGTCCAGAGGTGAGGGTGGTCTTATTAACGGAGGGTTGCGCAACCGGCTCACGCACCGGATCAATGCTGTTATCGCTGAGTGAACTCGGAGCACCGCCAAACGTCCAGTCCAGGTCGGCGTCATTGGTCATGAGGTCATTGTCATTGACCACGTTCCCCAGGTTATCCGGGTTGACGGGTATACCATTGATGGTGGGACCACCGTTGAATCCGGCAGGAACCGTGCCAAAGGACCAGATGACATCCGTGACATATTCGCCCGCAGCCAATGACGGAATCTGGAAGGTGGTTTCTGTCCCGGCAGGGGCGGTGCCCAGGACGGTTGGCCCACTCAGATTCGAGATATAGCTGACCGTTACGGTGACGCCGGTGCTGTTGGTATAGCCCCCGGACGTGACCGAGGTGACATCGAATTGCGGCGGGATGTGGTCAGTGATTGTCAGATCATCCAGTGCAATACCAGTATCGTTATTGACCGGCAGCCAATAGGCTCCAACGTTTTGGCCGATCAGGAAGCGCCATTCAGGTGCGACCCCACCCAGGCTGATCTTCGTAAAATCAGGAATCGGTATTGGGACAATATCAAAACTGGCACCCGCTGGACCGGCACTACCACTGCCTGGACCACTGGGGCTATCGGCAAAGTCATAGGTCAGGTCGGCGGTGTTTGTAATCGTATCGCCATTACTAACCGGTACGCCGTTATGATCGGGGCTAATCACTGTGCCCTGGAATGACCCGGTTAAACCAGTGGGGGCTGGGCCGGTACTGGCTGGATTAACGCTGGGCTGAATCCATTGGATGACCGTCACCCATTCGCCCGGCGGCAGTGTTAATGGGCCGCCAGCAAAGGGCACGAAAACCGGGTTTAGGTTGGTTTGGTATTGAATCGTTCCCGTTCCGCCGACTCCGATATTGGTGACATCAATTTGGGGTGGAACCACATCGGTAATGACGAAATTCGACAGGGGGATATTGCCGGTGTTGGTGGCGAACAGGCTAAAACCGGCGGTTGCACCAACCACATAATCGGCTCGGAAAGCGCTTTTCGAGACACTGGCCGACGGCAGCGGTTGGAAGCGGACCAGCGGACTCGTAACAACTGCCGTATCCGTCCAGGTGGGTTCGCCAACGGGATCGCCCGTGCCGACAACGGTATTAGTGACATCGGTGCCTTCAATATTCGGCGGTTCTGGGAATTGCACCGTGACCGTCCGCGCAGTACAACCACTGCTGGCAGTCAGATCGCCCAGGTCCCAGGTAACAGTTTGGGGCGGACCAGCATCATAGACACCCCCACCACTTGTGCTCAAGAATACAGCATCATCGGGCAGCGTATCTACCATTTGGGCATTGAGCAGGTTCACCGTGCTGCCTGCACTACAGATTTGTACCTGATAGGTCACGTCGGTTTGCGGTGGACTGGTATCCAGATAAATCGGTGTCAGGGCCGATTTTTGAACTTCCCAGTTGGAACTGGCTGTATTCGTAACGACGTAATTGTCAGTAGACGAGGGGCCGTTTTCCAATGTGCTAATCACGATATTATCGATTGGCTGGGTGTCTGGTATCGTACCATCATCGCGCACGCGCACCCGCACCCGCACAAAGCCAGTGGAACCAGCGGAGAGGATACCGTTCAAGCCGGGCTGTAAATCCCAGATAACCGAATTATTATCTTCTGAATAGACGCCCTGCTGGAAGTGAATCGAGCCAGTTGAGCCGACGAAGACAAATTCTTCGGGCAGAAAATCAAATAACTGGACATCACGGCAGGACGAGGTAATGCTTGAGCATTCATAATCGATTCTAAAATCAAGAATATCTCCCGGCGAGACGGTTGTAATGCCAGTTGGTTCAGTGTCTTTGGTCAGCAACACCTCGGCATCCTCATCCAGGACTAACCGCCCAAAGAGGCAGGCGGTGTTGGCCGCGTCTTCGTCACTGATGAAGGTGGTGCTGATCTGCGTCTCATCATAGGCACAGGAGCCGAGCGCGCCCGGAATCAAACCGAGGATTTCAAACTCGTAATCATCGCCCCCAAAAGAGAACGACTGTGCAGTGCGGTTGAGGCTGATGCGATCAGCACAGGGTTGGGTATCGCCATAGGGGCAGGTGTTTAACAAATTGGCAGTTTCGTCGATAAAGACGGTTGTACTGAAAACGCCGGTATGGGCCGGATCAACAAAGTTGATCGTCATGTCCAGATCAACCGCTTGCAGCAGACTGCTGGCAATAACGCTGTTGTTGTAGTGCGTGAGTTCGCCGATCACAAAGGGTACGCCGCTATCAAAGACAACCGCGCCGTTGTTGGTGCCCTCGATACCCAGGCCACTTTGGGTTGATGGGTCTGCCGGGCAGTCAGCACCATTCAAATCATCATCGCCGAACCGGATCTGTTCCTCAGCGCCGACCGTCTGTTCCAGTAAACAGGTCACCGGGCCAGCCGTTCCCACCGGGTTGGTCCAGTCGGGCGTGTTGATTTGGGCGGCAACAACGCCGACCAGCAGCACAAAGCTTAAAGCAAAAATGCTCAGAGCCAGTTGGCGCGGCGTAAATTTCACGGTCCAGTTGTGTTTCATGAAAGCGTATCCTTGTATCTGCATAACAAGACCGCCCGTTAGGTCATATTCAGGGCGGTCCATAGATGATTATGTTCTCAGGCTAGAATGTGCCGACGATACCAAATTCGACATTCTGTAGCGTTTCTCCCGGTCGCAATGTAATGCTCGTCATGAAATCCAGTTCACCATCACGATCATAGGTTGCGAATAATTCTGCTGGTAAAGCAGAAGCATCGACCTGGAGCGTGTATTGTCCCGGTTCCAGATCAATAAATTCGAACTGACCGGTGGCTTCAAGTACCAGGGCAGTGATCTCAACGTTATTATTGTCGAGCAATCGGATGATAGTGCCAGCTACGCCGCTTTCGCTACTATCGCGGGTGCCAAAATTCTCGATCTCCAACCAGACCATACCGCTGATCGAACTGCTCCCAGTCACTTGATAGCCAAAATCGGCCTGCGCAGCGTCAGAGGTCAAGCTGATTGCTGTACGGTTGTCCAGATCGCCATCGGGGTCGACTGTTGCTACCAATCCATCCGGCAGATCTGTCAGATTGATCGTGTAATCACCCGGACGCAAGTCGGCGACCGAATAATTGCCCGCCCCATCGGTCACAGTCTGTGCCACTGTCGCGGCTTCTGTATCCAGTACGGTTATGGTTACACCGGGTAGGCCAGCCTTATCATCACCATCTGGATGATCCACCCAGACCGTGCCATTGACCGCGCCCATCGGTGGTAACAGGTAGCCAAAATTCACGATATGGTCGCCACCATCATGTACCATCAGGGCCGTTGTTGCATCGTCCAGGCTGTTTGGATTAGTTATTGGCTGCCAGTCGCCCAGTCTGGCAGCGGTTACAACATATAACCCCACTCGCAGGTCAGCGAACTGGTATGCGCCGGTTGAGTCCGTCGTTGTCGTTTCGATGATTGTGCCCGCGCCATTGCTCAAGTGAATCGTGATATTGGTGATGCCTGTTTCATCATCGTCAATGATGCCGTTCGTGTTGGCGTCGGCCCAGGCCATACCGCTGATCGCGCCGGGTTGGGGTAGTCGATAACCAAACGACTGCTCAGATGTCACGCCTGACCGTACTGCAACCGTTGTGCTGCCATCCAGCACACCATCCGGGTCGGCAGTGGGTTGGGCGTCATCAGGTATGTTGAGAATCGTCAATGTGTACGTCCCGGCAATCAGGTTGGCGAACGTGTAGTGACCGCTGGCGTCCGTTGTCTGGACCATGCCTGCCAGTCCAAGTTGAATCCCGACAATGCCAGGTTCGTTGGCGTCCAGCAAACCATTGCTGTTCTGGTCATCCCAAACCACGCCAGTGATCGTGCCCGGTGGTTCATGCGTGTAGCCAAATTCGGCGTGAGCACGCTGTCCAGATGAAATCGTATAACTCGTTTCTGAATCGAAATTGCCATCCGGGTCATATGATGCGAACATGCGCCGGGGTAAGGTAGCCGTGTCAACACGCAGCGTGTAATAGCCATCCGCCAAATTGTCGAAGCGGAAACTGCCGTCGGCGACTGTACTCGTTGAGCGCGATGCGATACTGCCGTCATCGCTGCGCCATAATGTGATGGTCACGCCTGCCAAACCGGTTTCAGCCGCATCACGGACCGCATCGCCATCGGAATTGTTCCAGACCACGCCGGTAATCTCGCCCGGTGGGTTACAAATCCGGCCTAGCTGAGCGTCCATTTCGTGACTGGTCAATTTTGGGTCGCCATACCCACCGACAATTTCAACCTGATCGCCGGCACCTAACCGAAATTCACCCCGGTGAGCGCCATCAATTCGATACTCACGCTCATCGTCCATGGCCGCACCCCGGTTACTGATGACGAACACGACCCCCTTGCCCGGTACACACACCACACTGGTGATGCCCAATGATGGAGAATCTGGCTTGTCGTCTTTCGGCTCTTCAGTTGGGGCGGGGGGCGGGGTTACTTCCGGAGACGGTTCAGGTTCCTCTGTGGGATCTTCACGATCATCGTTGCCGGAGTCGTCATCCTCATCACCGGAACCTTCATCATTGGAGTCGTTGTCAGAGTCGGAATTGTCGTTATCGTCACCCTCGTTGCCGGAATCATCGTTTTCGTTATCTTCTGCCTTGTCTTCATTACCGCTGCTATCCTCGTCGTTTTTACCCTCGTCTTCACCTTCTTCATGTGATGGGGCGTCGAAAGCTGTTGTATAGAAGGCAAAATCTCCAGCACTGGCTGGCTCTACTTCCACCATCGCAGTAACACTGAAATTGTCGCCTGCTGCGAATAATTGGGTTGTCTGGGAAATGAGCAACAGTGCGACAATGAGCGCGTTGAGACCGAATCGGGAACGAAAGCGCATTAATGTGCCTCTCTCAAGTAAAGTTTCTAAATGATTTTAGCCTGGTTAAATTATTCGTTAATCAATCTATTTTTTTGTTTATTACGTAAAAATTGTATCCGTAATTTAACACGAAATCCACGATAATTATGTAAATAATTGTAATAGTTTGTTTTTTGTACTAATCCCTGGTCAAATTATACTCTAACCTGAATCTAGCGGATATACACCAAGCATTAAGGATTATCGCACAAATATTCCAAATCAAATGTGAAATTCTCCGCAATTTTGTGTTTCTTACTGCTTGAGTGTTTATTCGTAATTTTTCTTAACGTATTGAGAGCTACTCGGTCGATTCCATTCGTGCAACCAAAACCTGATGCAAAAGGTTTCATCTATGTTATGATTTTATTTGCTTTACTGAGGGGAAGGGCGATTAATGCGTATTGGTGCTGATGAGCACTATGATCCAGCGTGGGGTGGCACCCTGAAGCGATCTCTGAGTCAGTGGAAAAGGGCGTTACGGTTGACCTGAGAACCTGATTCGGTATGCGGCCACATTCGCCACCGTAATTACTGATAAAGGCGTCGGCAGTTGGTCAAGCGTGAACCAACCCAACGCACTACACTTTCCCGGTTCCAAAATGCGCGGTTCGCCGCTCACATGGCGGGCCAGGTAAGTCGGTGAAACCCAGTGCTGGCCTTCATTCGGCAAAATATGATCGTCAACGCTCAGCAGTTCGGTGATCGCAATCATCATGCCATACTCTTCGTTAATCTCGCGCCGGATGGCATCAATGAGTTTTTCACCATATTCCACCCCACCGCCGGGAAATTCCCAGGTGCCGCGCTCGTTCTTTGCCAATGGTCCCCGCTGTGAGAGGAAAACTTCCCCCAGTTCATTAAAGATCATGGCACCGACACCGACACCAATTACGTCAAATCCCACTCTAACCATCTTCATGCCTTTGGATCTTGATTCGTAGTTCAACCGCGCGGAATTCAACCCTATCCTACGTGGACAAGATTGCACTCACCAGAATATTATCATTCCCAAGCAACACATTTGAGTAAATTTGATTTTTATGATTATTGTTGGCGTGGGTGTGAGATTGCAACAAAAAAACCCCTCGCGAGGAGGGGTTGAGGTTTCAAAATCTGGAAGTTTAACCGGTGGTGGCGGCAGCACGTTCTTCTTCGATCAGTTCTTCAACGAAGAAGGCCGGGTTCTCGACGGCGCGCCGCACCGGGCAGCGTCCCGCAATCTCCAGCAGGCGTTCACGTTGTTTGGCGTCCAGCGGTCCCAGAAACTGTATCTGCTTGCGAATTTCATGGACGAAGTTGGCATCACCAGTGTATGTCGCATAGTCCTTGCCGGAGAAGCGTTCAATATCCAGCGACACCTCGACCCCTTCCAGCGGCCAACCCTTACGTTCAGCATACATCCGGGCCGTCATTGCCATACATGACCCCAGCGCACCGAGCATCAGTTCCATCGGTGTTGGTGCCAAATCCGTACCGCCATCCTGCATCGGTTCATCAGCATGAAACGTGTGGCCTCGGACCTGTACATCAGTCCGATAACCATCGGGTCCCAGCTTGATTTTAGTTTGAGCCATCGATAATCCTCGTGAAATGTATCGTAGTCTACAACATGGACGTTACGTCCACCGAGCACCTTACCTGAAAAATGTAAATAGCTGGCGTTATCGCTCAATCACGCCAATCGTGGCCCACTCATCTCCGGCGCTGGTCGGTCGGATTTGGTTGTCATACCAGGTATAGATCTTAACGCCGACTCGATATTCACCCGTCGGCAACGTGTCCAGGTTCAGCGGATGGGGGTCATACACCAGTTCAGCGGCGGTCCAGGTCGTGGTCGGGCGCTCGTTTTCCAGCGGATAGCTGTCGTGCTGGGCGACCAGTTGACCATTAGCATCCAGTAAGAACACTGAAACGGAGTAATCCGCAGATAATTGCGCAGTCGCCGTCCACCACAATTCGACTCGCTCACCGTTGGCGCTGATTTTAGCTTGTTCCAGCACCATACCATTGCTGTATGCCACTGTTTCGGACGCTGTATCGAGCCGATCATAACGGTAGACATTGATGACTTCCCCATTAGTATGTGGCGTGGGCAAAGTCGCCGTCCGCTGATAATTTGCCTGTTCCAGCAAACGGAAAACCGTTTCGTCCGGATCCCAGAAGGCGACCCAGGCGGTATCATGCGCGGCGGCCAGCGACCGCACTTCATCCGCAAAACGGTCAGGATATTCGACGCGCAAGCGCCGCAGCGACTGCACCTCAGTGTCAGGTGGCATCCACTGATCGACGTAGTAACCCAGCGGGAAATCGCCCCGATAAACTTCCATCAATGCCAGCTGACCCGGCGCGGCATAGCGGGCCATGTCGGCGCCCACTTCATCCCAGGGTGGCTTGGGATAAAAATCATCGACCATCACCACCCCATAAGCGATGATTACACCGGTAAGAAATATCCGACTCCAACCGCGAATGTTGACCAGGCCCTGCGCCATCAAAATCGCCAGTGCCGGAGTAATCAACATAATACGGCGCGGCGACAGAATCGCATACCAGAAATTGCCCACGTAAGTAACGATCACTGTAAAGAGCAGCCAGACCAGCAGCAGGAAGACCCAACTTGGTTGCCGCCACCGCCAGCGAAAGTGATCCCCCGCAGCTACCAGAATCGTACCCAGTAACAGCAAGCCGCCCGTCAACGGCCATTCCCGCGTCAGAAATTTGTCCCGCAGTTGCTCCAGTGAGTCGAGCGTCGACGGCATCCCGGCATACAGGCCGGTATCATTGTTACGCTGGTCAAAGCCATAAGTCAGGAACCAGGGGGCGAATAGCAGGCCAGAGACCGCCAGCAGGCCAATAGCCCATAAGCGTTGCCGCCGCCGCAGAAACAAAAGCGCGTGCAGTCCCTGAATTACGGGTACATACAACCCCATGTACTGGGTGTGATAGAGTGCGACGTTGCTCACCAGCCACACGGCGGCCCAGCGTTGTTCACGACTTTGTAGCCACCGGACGTAACCCAGCATACTGGCAATCACCAGAAGGGTTCGCCAGGTATACATGCGGACTTCTTGCGCCAGCGCGATCTCAACATCAGCCAGTGCCAGGAACAGCATTGCCAGCAGCGGAATCCATAACGTTCGTTGCCGATCTTCACGTTGTAGCGTTCGTGCCAGCGGATATATGAGCGCTATGCTGAGAATGCCTGGAATGACTGAAAAGAAACGCATACTGAACACTGACTCACCTGCCAGTTGCATCCAGCCGGCTAAACTGATGTAGTACAGGGGTGGATGATGGTCGCCAGTTGCCAACGATTGAATCAGGTCTGGTTGTTGCAGATTGTGATACGCGGTGCCCTCGTCAATCCACAGGCTGTCGCGGTCTAAATGTAAAATGCGTGGCAGGATAGCCAGCAGCAGAATGGCGGTTACGAATACATATTTTCGTGCGAGCAACATCAGCAAGCAATCTCGACAATTCATTACGCCGGGCCATTATAGCACTGCGTCCGGGCGGTAACTGCGGCTGAATCCGATTGGTTGGCTATTGTGAGGGACGTTCAGGTACGGTAGCATCCATGTAAATAAATTCTGAGCAAAGGAGAACCCCATGCCCGTACCAGCAGTTGGACAACCTGCTCCCGATTTTGAAGTCAAAATCGATACCGGCGAGACGGTCAAACTCGCGGATTTTCGTGGTAAAAATGTTGTCCTATACTTCTACCCTAAGGCCGACACACCGGGTTGTACCAAGCAATCATGCGCTTATCGCGACGATATTGGAAAATTCGCCGACAAAAATGCGGTTGTTCTGGGGGCCAGCCCAGATACTGTCGAAGATCAAGCCGCATTTAAGGCCAAGTTCAACCTGTCCTTTAACTTGCTTGCTGATCTTGACCACAGCATTGCTGAGGCCTACGGCGCGTGGGGTACATTCACTGTCGAACGCGATGGACAGACGATTGAGCACACCGGCATTCAGCGGTCTAGCTTCATTATCAATGAAAACGGCATTATCAGCGGTGTATTCATGGGCGTAGACCCTACCAGTAACAGTCAGGAAATGCTGGACAAGCTCTAACAGCGAGAGGCACGTTTGTGGTGTTTAGGATAGTGCTGGAGCCATAATCGGCTCTGGTTTGGTGCGGTTTTCCGTCTGCCAGACATGCCACAGCAAGGCACCCCAGGACAGTAGCAGAAATGCTGTCGAATAATAGGCAAACACCGGGATATATGCTGGACGGTTCAGGAAAAACTGACCATAGGCAAAGGCGATCAAGAAACCACCCAGCCAGCGCCGCTTCTGAAACAATGGGATCACGCCAACCGCGAGTAACGTCAGGGTGCTGGCGGCATAAGGCGCGAGGAGCAGAGAAGCAGCGATAAGATAACCTGCCTTTTCGCGCGTGAAAGTCCGCTGACTGGTCCACGTAACCACGCTGGTGATAACCAGTACGCTGCCCCAGATGAGCCAGTTGATTGCGGGGTCGAACATCGCGGTGCGGCGTAGTGCTGCCAGCAAGCTGATGTCCATGATGCTTCCTTGTTCCTGGATGGCGAACATCAAATTTAACCACTGGGGGCCGCGCCAGATCATGGTCGGCACAATGACGACCAGCGCGATTGCCAGTGCCGTCAGCCACAGGCGGGGGGGCTTCGATTGCAACAGATACAGACCCAATGCTACAACCAGCAGCAGTGTTGTCTGCGGTTTGGTGGTGGTGAACAAGCCACCGATTGCCAGCGCCCAGGCCTTATCGTGTCGATAGCCATGAACAACCAGCACGATGCCCAGCACCATTAGTGCTTCGAGGTTCCCATCAACCAGATTGCGGATGCTGGGAAATGACATTGCCAGTAAGATCGCGGATGCCCAATAAATAAATCTGGACTGGGTTCGGGGCACACTGATTATGAGAATTAGGAGACTGATTAACGTCAGGATACCCCAGGCTGCCTGCATCGGCATTTGGCCTAATGGGAGCAACACCAATACACTCCAGGGCGGGTTAACCAGCACCCCCAACTCTTCATAGGGTAAGCCATCTCTGAGGCCAGTCCAGATGGGACCTTTCCAATCCATTGCCAGGGTATTTCCATCCGTCGGAATCTGCTGAAAAAACTGTGCAAAAACCAACGCAACCAGCAATAACACGCCGCCAAACAGTCCCCAACTCACTAATTTTGTTGTCTGCATGAAACTTGCCTGTCTATGATGCCCGCTTAAGATTGACGGTGAAATACTTACCCACTTCAAAATTATACAGCGCCTTGAGAGGTCTGTGACTTAATGCTGTTATTTGCATAAATTCATTCAGACAATAGGCTAACGCATCAAGAGTTTATTTTTGGCGAGCGGTTTGGTCAGGGAGCCTATTCGCTTTCCACAGCAGATTCATGTATGTCTTGACGATCAATTTTGGATACGCTGCTCAAAGATCGCATTGATCTGGTTCGTGATGGTCACGGAAAGGTCAAAAATCGCCTGAACATGTTGGCGCGATTCCTTTGAGAGTGGAATCGCTTCGTCGGTGAGCAGTAGTTCGGACGAATTGATACACAGGCTCATGGGGCGAATGGCTTCGTGGCGCCACATAAAAAAGGTTTCCCCCTGACCGACCGGGATTGGTTTTTCATAATGGAGGCGGGCATGATTGACGGACTGGTGCATCCCACTGATGAGTTGCTGTTGTTCATCGCTTCCCCAGTCCTGGATGAAGGGAAGCAGGGATTCAATGTGGCTTGAAATCTGGTTTAATTGGGCTGATAGCTCAACAGTCATCATTCATGCTCTGTCTAAGCGGCTAATCTATTCCTCAAGAATACACAAATTCCAAAAAAAGTTCTGATTCTTCCCACTTTAACCTATTAGCAGCCTTACAGATCGAATATCTCTGACACAATCGAGTACATATCATAGGCGGTACTGTTGATGATTTGTAGTCGACGGATTATGACCTCTGGTAACGTATCATCTTGGAGCAGAGCCGAGGAACGTTCCAGCACCGCCGCTAACGTATTGAGCAATTCATCGCCAACTTCCCGGAGCGAATAACCAGCCTGCAAGTGTTCAGGCAGGCCCAAAATTCCCTCGGTAACTACATCCACTGCATCGGCCAGAGCCTGAATATCGTCGTATTGCCAGGGATTCAGCGCAGCTGGTTCCGCAAATAGCGTGCCGGTTTCCTCTACCAGCAAATTGATCAGCACATCAAGTTGATCGTAGATGAGATGTAGATGCGTTGGCATAAGACTCCATTAATTCAAAATTAACGATAATTACATCTTAATCCTGAATGAATGCGTTGTCGCGAAAATTCATGATTTTTCAACGAGGATTTCACAAATTTTCGATATATTACAAGCGGCGGCCCTTATCACCGCTGCCCAGCGTCCGTCGCACCTTCCCGGTTTCGACTGGTTGCAGATTCTCGAACGATTTATAGAAATCTTCATCATAGGTGCGGGGTTTAATCACCACCGGCATCGGCACGGCATGGCCCATGATAATGGCCTGTTGCCGCGTATCGAGCCGGGCCAGGACTTCGCGCAGTCCACCTGCGCCGCTGATACCGTTCAGCACAGCGCTAATATCGCGTTCGTTGTCCAACAGGGCAGTGACGCGTGTCCCGATCTGGCTCATCACCTCTTCATCAATGCCACTCGGACGCTGATCGACAATCAGCAATGTGACATTGTACTTCCGTAGCTCACGGGCAATCACGCCAAAGATGGTCTGGCTGGCGATCTTCGGATCGAGGAACTTGTGCGCCTCTTCAATTGTAATCATCAATTGTGGCGGCGTCAGGTTGGGATCACCCAACGAACGTTCCACCATATCAACGTAGGCATCCCGAATGCGGCGTGTTAAGTAATTGGCAACCAGCATATAGGCTTCAAGCGAATTGCCATAACGCCCGAATTCCAGTACAACGCTCTTGCCTTGATCGACCAGAATATCAATGATCTGTTTTACGCTGTCAGCCGGTGTTTCGGGCACCAGAAAACCCCAGCGTTCAAAGCGTTCCATGCGGCGCTGGACCGCGATCAACGTGCCGCTGGCAATCGTCGTATTGATTTCGAGATCTTCAATGTCGTCCGGGTCGCCCTTGAGTAACCGCTGAATCCAGCCCTCGCCCCAGCGTTTGCTGAGCGTGTGAATGGCATCAATCATCGCATCGGAGAAATTCATCGTCACGCGTAGTTGTTCCAGGTCCTGTGGCTCAATATCGGTATAGCCAATTTTCACTTCAAAGTCGTACTTGGCGTTGCGCCGCCGCGAGGATTCAGCGTCGAGTGTGAGGATCGTGACCTTGCTATCGAACAACTGCTTGAGGCCCTTGACATTGTAGCCATTTTCGGTGCTGATCTGCCAGCCATAGTCATTGTGCATATCAAAGATCAAGCTGACTCCCATTTCTTTCGAGACCAGACCAGCCAGAATGACGCGGGTGAGAAAGCTCTTGCCGGTTCCGCTCTTGCCGAACACCCCGACCGAACGCTCGGCCAATCGTCGCAAATCAAGGTTGATCTGCGTATGTTCCAGTTCCAGCGGTGCGCCGACATGGAAATGGGTGCCGTCTTCCTCGCCAAACACATCGTTCACATCTTCCGCCGTCGCGCTATACACCGGCATGAAGTGGCTAGGAATCGTTTTCACTGGCTTTGGTGAATTATCCACATCAATCGAGAGCATGGGCGCGACATGAATGGTGCCATAGGCCGCGGTGCCGCTATATATATCGGCCAGGAACTCGTCATCGCTAATGTTGGGTGGGTCGCTCTCGATGGCGGGGTTGGTGCTGTCCAGCGTGATATCGTTAATCATGCAGAAAAAGCGCTTGTGCCGACCATGCACGACGATATAGCGCCC
Source organism: Phototrophicaceae bacterium (assembly GCA_965223835.1). Classification (GTDB taxonomy): domain Bacteria; phylum Chloroflexota; class Anaerolineae; order Aggregatilineales; family Phototrophicaceae; genus CAVYXZ01. Next base: position 3,907,419 of record CBDCXQ010000001.1, on the reverse strand, counting down.
GACGGCCAGATCTTCAATCGAGACCGCCGGGTCCAGCTTGACGATCAACCCTTTGCTCAGCGACCCGCCGACGACGACACCCAACCGTTCAATATCGTCACGATAGGCCGCCGGGTCACGTGGGAACCATTCATCCAGGTTTTCAACATCGGTCATGGTACTACTGCTCCGTTAAACGAAAAAGATGAAACGCAAAGAAGTAACGAAAGAAGCAATCCCCTACGGGGAGGCTTCGCACAGGCGCAAAGGGAAAAATTCAAATATTCGAGTATCCCAGTCTATTCAACAGTTTGATGATCGCCAGTTCGTAATGAATCATCAGAATGTGCAAGGTATTGTTCTTGACCTGTCTGAGTACGGATATAAGGATCAATGATCTTCGGCACAATTCGTAACGATAGAAGCATAGCTGCCACTGCTGGTATTATGACGAAGAATTGAGTACCAGCAGAATTTCGCGGTTCTAGAACGATCAAGGCGATCACGCTTGTGAAAACCGCTGAACCCAGAGTACCAACAATCCTGGAAATGAATCGGTACTTTTTGATCGCTTTTTCATCTGTTAGTGGATTGAAGAAAATTACCGTCACAGTCCCTAAAAATATGCCGTTAAAGCAACCAGCAAAAAGGCCAACAAAAGCACCTATAGGGATCCCATAAATCGCCCCAATGACAAACAGGCCAATACCGATGATTGCACCGGCTAGCGCACCAACGACGAGTCCATATGCTGCGCCGCGAATACCCATTTCGAGGGTCGTTTCTATGTTTGTTACGCATCTCATCGTGCTAAGATTTGCCCATCTACCCTTTGCGCCTTCGCCTCTTTCTTTTCAGCTTTGCGTTGAGTCTTTTCTTTATCGCCTCAGCTTTAGCACATCTATTTTACGATATAAGCGTTCGCGTTGACCAGTACCAGATAGCAAATCTGTTCTAAAATGGCGGATGCCGACTTCACGCCGTCTTCGTTCAAACGCTGCCAGCGGTATTTCCAATAGTCTCGCCGCCTGTTCCCGTGTGAGCAGCACTGTAGACCATAATTCGCGTACCGTATCTTCATCAAGCCGTAATTTGGCGGGGTCAAAATACAGTGGGACAAAATCCTGATCAAATGGTGCAGGTTCGGGTGCTATCAACCCGTGTTTCAGCGCCGCATCAAAATCATGATCGGCCAGACCAGATAATGCGATAGCCTCAGCGTAGGGCACAAAACCGTGTTCGCTGGCCCACGCGGTTGCGGTGGCGAGAATGGGTTCTTTAGCAGCTTGTTCACGTTGTTGGAGCAACGTATCGTATTCGGTCAGCACCTGTTGCAACAAAGCCCGCATCTCGACTCGCGCATCAATGTCGCCACGAATCCAGCCCTGACTCTCAATCAAACCAATGAGGAATTGGGCGCGGTCCGTCTTGCCAGTGGCATAGCGGGCCGACTCTTGCAGTGAGGCGACAATCGGATTGGGTTGATAGGCCAGGCCGCGGCGTAGAACCCAGGGCGGCGGTTCATTGCCCCAGGCCAATGGCATCTCCGCACCGGGGACCCAGCGCTGCCCATGCAGCCGGATATGACAGGTTTGACACAGGAACATCAGGTTTTCGTCGGTACAGTTGGCGGGATTGCGGTCGAGATGATGGACATGCCCTATAATCGCCCGTCCAGCAGTGTCAACGGCGGTGAGCGTCTTGTTGGTGGCCGGATCAAAGCGCATCCCACAGATCTCGCAGGTATGATTCGCCAGCGCTCGTATATGTGCCTGAATTTCGCCGCTATGCCATGCGGGTGGATAATCATTCATGAAATAGTCAATTGCTCACTGAGGTTGCGCAGCGCCAGCATAAACACAATATCTAACACCAGCGCGAGAATGGGAGTCGTAAGATAGGGCATGATGCTGGTGCGGAAATAATGCTGCCAGAGGATATTGGTCCCGCCATAACGCTCGGCTTCGAGGTAGATGACGCTTACATGGTCGGTGATGAGGAAATTTTGTTCAATGCTGTAAGCCAGCAGGCGCGGCGGGTGGTAGGCAATGATGTATTCACGGATGGTGTTCACGCCAGTATGTAGATAGCGAATGGTCCCGACCCCATCGCGTACCGCTGCATGACCGCGATTGACGTTAACCTGGCGGATACCCGGCAACCAGCGATCGGCGTTGGTATGGTCACTGATTATGGCGAACACCTGACGCGGGGGTGCATCGATGGTGATCGCCTGGGCAACTCGCAGCGGGGCTGAAGTATAAGTGTCAATATCAAACCCGCCAATAATCCGATCCGATGTCATCGCCGCCCCCTGTGCTGCGACGATTATAGCGACAAACCAGTTGGCAGGCGAAGCGCGGGGCTAATCTGAAAGAACAAAGTGGGGACGATTGCGAGGCATAAAAAAAGCCCCTCACATCGGGGGCTATGTAACTTCCGATCAGGCGGTTAGATGCGTCCGCGACGCCCCACCAACAATGAAGCGACGAACAGTACCAGGAATACCACAAACAAAATTTGCGCGATCCCCGCTGCCGTACCCGCGATGCCACCAAATCCAAAGATTGCCGCTAAGATTGCAATTACCAGGAATACAACGGCTAAGTTCAACATTTGAAATTGCCTTTCTCCATCATCATTCTGCTATCAGAATATCGGATGACAGTGCATATTACATCAACTGTCAGAGGGATATTTGCATAGGCCAGTCGGGTGATATTGATCTGGTTATCATGCGTTACAATAGGCAGCGATGTAATGAGCAGGAGGCGACATGAGCCAGAATTATGACATTGATCAGGATGTGCGTGAAGCCGAAGCGATGATTAAAGGCTTCGCGGAATATCTGAAAGGATCGGAACTTTACAGCAGCATCAGCGGCGGCTTTTTGGGTTTTGGACAAATGCCGAGTCTGACAACCGGCGCACTGGTGATGCGTGTGCGACGGTTGACGATCATTAAAGACCAACTGACGAACGCGCAATGGGACCGCGTCAATGTGGTGCAGGCGCAGTACGTCGACATCCGTGACGAATGGCGGGCACACTTTGAGAAAAAGGTGCTGTGGGAAGCCAAATCTCGGCTTGATGTCATTGACCAGTATTTCAAGGAAGCAGCCCGAGATATGGAACTGGCCGCCAATGCTTATAAGCCTGAGCAATTACGGCGGACCATCGTTGAAGATTTGCGCGAAGTCATGGCTGAATTGAAGATTGACCATGAAGAAGTGGAGACCAAAGCGCGACAGGTGGACAGTCGCTTGCGGGGGCTGGCGGTTGAAAATGCCGGATTTTTGTGGGATGCTGCGCTGGAACCTGCCTACCCACAGAAAGACTACTGGTGGCTCTATCGCAAACCACGCGCACTTCGCTACTAAGCCGCTATTTCCTCCTCGCACTGGCGCTGGTGCTGGCCTTCGGCGTCGCCTCGATTCATCTAGCGACGGATAGCCTGTGGTTTGATGAAGGCTATTCTATGTATGTGGTGCGTGATGCTGAAGCATTGCGTGATGAATCACCAGCTGCTGTTGCGCGGCACCTGCTCAACAGCCTGCGCGATACGGTAGCCCGAACCCGCGCCGATGTCCATCCACCACTGTATTTCGTTTTGCTCGATGGCTGGACCCTGATTGCTGGTGAATCGGTTTTTGTCGTTCGCCTGCTTTCTACCTTTTTCGGCCTTATTGGACTCGCAGCGACTTATACGCTGGGCAGGCGCCTGTTCGATCATCAAACCGGCTTGGTTGCGCTGCTGGTACTGGCAACCGCGGGCATGTTTATCTATTACAGCCGCGAAACACGCATGTACACGCTGCTGCTGGCGCTGTCAGCGCTGGCGACGCTGGCTTACGTGCGCTGGTGGGATGCGCCAACAAGAAAGCGCACGCTGATATATGCCGGGCTGCTGGCGGCACTCATGTATACACATTATGTCGGGGTATTCATCGCCCTCACGCACGGGCTGCATCTGTTGCTCACTCGTCCTCGAAAACTGAAGCTTATGGTCGCGCCGGTCATGCTGGCTGAAGGGCTGTACGCGCCCTGGCTTCCCGCATTGTACTGGCAGTTCACAACGCATGGTGGTGCAGCGGCGATTCCCTTCGATGATCTCAATGTAGCGCTGGCGGCTCTGATTTATTTTCTGACGAGCGGCTATTGGGGATTGCATTTGCTGGCGATGGGAAGTGCGCTGGTATTTAGCTCACCCCCGCCAGCCTGGTGGCTGACTCCCCATATATGGAGACGGGGTTGGGGGGGAAGGTCGAATGAAAAGCCAATATTCTCCTACATCATATTATTATTGCTGTGGGGGATCGTCACACCGCTGGCTTTACTGCTGCTCAATGGTACGATCCGGGCGCTGTTTCAGGTGCGCTACACAATTGGTATTCTGCCTGCTGGGGCCTTGCTGGTCGCTTATGGGATTATGTCCCTCACCAGAAGGGCGTCGACTTCGCTTTTCTATGAGTGGGGCGTGAGGTTGAGCTATGTGTTTCTTGGTGTGCTCCTGTACACTCACCTCACGGTTTACCCTTATGTGTGGAACGCCAAACCCGATTGGGAGCAGGCAGTCGAGCGAATGGTTGCGGTCCGCCAACCGCTTGAACCCGCGATTACACTGATTCCTGAGACGATACCCGCTGCTTATTACGCCCGACTATATCCGGTGCGACAAGGTATCACTTTAGATCTGGCATGGCGCTGGCAGGAATCCTATGACATGGCAAACGCCGTTGCGAAAATGGGCAGCGCTCACTCCGTCTGGTTAGTGATGCCGAGTACGTTTGTAAGCACGTGGGATGCGGCCCGCGAGTTACTGGCAACGCGCACGGTTGGTTATCGTGATAGCGTCATGAACCTGATCTTATATCGCTTTGATGCCGAGGATGGGAGCGATTTACAATTTACCTTTGCGGACCGGCTGGCCTATGCCGGTGGTATTCGCCACCAATTGTTTGCCGTGCCGGGGGAGGCTTTTTGCTTCACGGTAACGTTGGACGTGTTGGTTGATCTCTACCGTGAATATGCTGCTGATTTTTACCTGACCCAGGGTTACGGCACGATACGCGCCCTTACCACCACGCCGATTGGACAGCCAATCGCGGGTGAAAGCCTGCTACTCGACACCTGTCTACCGATAGCGCCGGACAATCCGCCAGGTCCGCATCATTTGCGATTGCGTATCTATCATCCTGCTACTAATCAAGCCCTGCCTTTACTTGAGCAGGGTGTTTACTGGAGTGACGAACTGGTTTTTGCATTGGTGAGTGTGGGTTAAGCTTCAGCAATATTCAAAATCGTGTGCAGAAGCACATTGGCCCCGTTGACCACATCATCCCAACGTGACAGTTCTGCCGGATGATGGCTGGTGCCATTCACTGACGGAATGAACAGCAGGCCGCTAGGTGTAAAAGCGCTCATAACCTGGGCGTTATGGCTGGCATAACTAGCCAGACGACGATGCGAGATTTCTAACTTATCACAGGCTGCTTCTATATTGTCGATCATGTGATCAGCCATCAACACCGCTGGCATGTGATCGAGTAGCGTGACGTTATAAGTCAATGCAAATTGATCGGTACAGGCTTCGGCAATTTCGATCAAGGCCTGGCCCATCTCATCCAGCTTGGCTTCTTCAGGGTTGCGGACTTCAACTGTGACACATGCTTTATCGGGGACGATCGTCAGTCCACCGGGGGTAACCCACAAATCGCCACAGTTGAGCGTGCCATCAGTATATTGATCACGGACATGTTCATGGGCATTTAATACAAACTTGCTGGCCCCCTGAAGCGCGTCCCGGCGTTCGTGCATGCTGGCAGTCCCGGAGTGTCCGGCAGACCCGTAAAATGTGAACAAGTATGAATTGCGTCCGACCACACCGGTGACAACGCCAATACCGGTCTGGGAGCGTTCCAGACGCACGCCCTGCTCAACATGCAACTCGATATAGCCCAGTAGTGCTGCGGGGTCGCGGCTGGCCCGGCGCACATGGTCTGGGTTGATGCCAGCCCGCAGCAGCGCCGCCCGAAACGCACTTTGTCGCTGATCGGCTGGGTTGAGTACGTTCTCGGATAGCCGTCCGGTCAGGCTCAAGCTGCCGAACATCGGCGACCATGTGCCTTCATCATCAGTAAAATCCATCACTTCAAGATTGAAAGGTAGCTGCAACCCGAATTCGCGAATCGTGCGCAAACATTCTAGCCCGGCCAGCACACCCAATGCGCCGTCAAAACGACCAGCATTGGGCACAGTGTCGAGATGAGACCCGATCATCAGCGTGCGCGCGTCAGGATCGGCGCCGGGCAAAATACCGCTCAGATTGCCGGCATCATCATCGCGAATCAATAAGCCCGCTTCCTCGATTTGATCGGCAAACCAGGCGCGGGCTTCTAGGTCTTCGCGGGAGAGAGCCAGGCGCGAAATACCCTGATTCTCGTTTAAGCCGATGTGAGCGACCGTTTCAAAATCGGTTTTTAAACGGTCGCTGTTGATTTTCAATTGAAGCGTGGTGTCGACGTGCAATTTCGTAACTTTCGTTCACGGCAATTGCGAATCAATTATAGAACATTCTTGGAAAAATGTTACAACCTTTTTGATTAGATTATGTGAAAATTAGGCAAGTGGTACTATCGGATAGCGTTTAAGCGCCAATCCACGATGATTATGTTGAGTAAGGCGGGTCTGGGTTGTTAAGAAGATGGCGCAACCACAGGAGCGCCCGTCTTTGCGCCCCTGTGGAATGGCATGTCTTGATTCTTATTCAGTGAAGAAGAATTGTTCAGGATTGGCGACGCGTACATTGCGCAATGACGTGTCGGAGACGATGCCATCGGGTACATTCCGCATCCGATTGGCGACAATTACTGGCGCAGGGGGTTCGCCCACTGTACCAATTGCCAGTGGTGCCGCCTTGTGGACACCGATCAACTCAGCCATAATAGCTTGACGCTTCTCAGCATCTGGTTCGGTGGCCGCCTGATCCCAGAGCGTTTGCAATTGTACAATCGGGTGATCGGCTGGTGGTTCAACCCCGGCTTTGTTGCCTTCATAAAATTGGCGATAGCGCTTGGCATACACCTGCTGACTAGAGCCACCAATATAGGCACGGGGATCGGCCTGAATCAACAGGCTGCGGTCCATTCCCCAGAAGCCAACATCTACCTGATTGTTGTTCACGCGTTCTTCGTATAGTGACCGTTCGACCGGATCTTCGGTAACATTCAAACCAATGGCGGTCCAATACCCAACGACCAGACTGATCTCATCTGACACGGATTGATTTCCCTGCTGTGAATGCATCAATTGGAATGATAGTGAGTCGCCATCTGGATTCAGGCGCATGCCATCATCGCCGACCGGTAAGCCGATCTCATCGAGCAAAGCCATCGCTCGGTCTGGATCATATTCGGTCCAGCGCGTCTCAAATTCGGCATCAAATTCGGGTGAGCCGGTGACAGGCGATGCCTGGCGGGGTTCCAACAGGCCATCATAAATCAGGGCATTGATCTCTTCGCGATTGATCGCGATTGACATCGCTTCCCGGAAGCGGGCATCACTAAATAATTCTCGCAAAACCGGGTCGTCATGGCTGGTGTTGGGGTGGTATGCGTTGGTCGTAGCCCCTTTCCAAAGCAACACACGATAGTCTCCGGCTTCTTCACTCTCTTTATAGAGTGTAAAACTGGTCGCCGCGACGTGCCGCTCGTGCATATCGATCAGCCCCTGCGTAATCCATAGATCAAAGACATTGTTATCATCAAAGAGCCGGTGTTCAATGCGGTCAATGTAGGGTAGCTGCTGCCCGGTTTCGTCCACGCAGTAGAAGTAAGGATTGCGTTCCATCACAATCGGCTCGCTGAAGGGCAGGGGTTCAACCATGCGCCAGGCGGTCATGACCGGTACATCGGGGTTGGCTGCCCACCAGGTAATCGGGCCGCGGGGCGTGTCTCCTTCACCGAAGAGTTCTTGCCAGGTAGAAACCTCAGTTTCAGCCATCGCGGCATCAATCATGGCCTGGTCGCCAATGTCCGGGATAAACTGGCTCAGGTAATGCGCGGGCGCACCCATCGTTGGTCCACCGTGCTGGCCTTCAGTATCATCTCGAGCGACCTTAAACGGTAGTAGCGGGTTGGGGGCGGCGAAGCGCACGGTAAACGTATTGGAATCCACAACTTCAAGCTGCATCGGTTCACCGGCAACATTGAGCACACCGCGCGTTGCGCCCAAGTCACCGTTGTGATACCAGTCGAACCAGAATTGAACATCCGTCGTTGTAAATAACTCGCCATCAGACCACCGCAACCCATCCCGGATATGGAATGTGAACTCAGTCGCGTCGTCATTCTGGGTCCATTCATCGAACAGGCCTGGCACAATTTCGGTCGTTTGTAGATCGTCGGAGATATTGAAATGCAAGCCAAAGGCGTAAATGAGCTTAGCCGGACCCTGCATGTCGGACCGGCCTGTGAAGCCGCGCCGCCATGTGCCGCCATATTGTCCAACTTCTTCACGCACGGGTACCACACGTGGATTACTGGGCAAACGCTCCGCAACCGGCGGTAAATCCATGTCGGCCAACATCGGTGCTTCGGTATACATCATGTCCTGTGCGGCGGCTCCACTTGTCACCGTGTTGAGCAATGGTGAAGCCGCAACAGCGGCAGTACTGGCAGCCATCGTTTTTAAGAATTGTCGGCGGGAAATATTGTCTCTTTTGGTCATTATTTGTATGCCTCTTCTACTCAAAAAAAGTGTATTGATGTGGATGGTTCCCGAATTCGGCACTCCTTTCAACTTGCTTTGTTCCTAATACTAAATTATTCAGGCATCAATAACTACTATACCGTGATTTTGCTTGCAAACTCAACTACTCAAATAGCCCTGTACAATGCCGGTCGTCATGCTGTAAAACGTGACTTGAAGTTGTCTCCTTTGTTTTGAGTTGAGAAAGTTGCCGCTGTGCATTAGATTGATTTCACCCTTCGGCATGCTGAAGATTGCAACAGTAAGTTGAAAAATTTCATATGCTTGACAACATATTAAGTTAGAGCGTTAGATTGAACCGGTATTGTAGAAATACTTGCAGCGAAAATGTAACTCGACTACAATCTGGTCGGTCGAACATCCTAGAACCAGCTTCATTTGCATACTGCATCTCCAGGCTAGGATTTCTTTTCGTTTAAAAGGAGTATATTTCCATGAGCAAATCCACTTACAGGTTGTCAATGATGGGATTGGTCATCCTCGTTCTGGGGCTGATTATTTTCCCGGTGACCGGGCAGGACGAGTTGTTGTCCTTTTCGGCACCTGATTGTGATTACGGCGGCAACTTCCGCTCGATTGAGGCGCTCGATTCCCTCACCGTACAGGTCACCTTATGTTCCGGTGATATTTCATTTGAATATAATATGGCGAGTATGGGACTATCGGTATTCCCGTCTGAATATCTGGAAGCGACCGGCGGTACTGGCGACCTGCTCACCAACCCGATTGGTACTGGCCCCTACCAGCTAGAACGCTGGGAATCAGGTAGCGAGATCGTTTTAAGCCGTTTTGATGATTATTGGGGTGAGCCGGCGATCGAGGAAACAGCCATCTTACGTTGGAACTCTGAATCTGCGGCACGGGCGACTGAATTGCGGGCCGGTGCTATTGATGGCATGAAGTTCCCTGGTCCGTCTGATCTGGATGTGTTCGACGCCGACCCAGCCTTCGCACTGGTGCCCATTCCCGCAGTGACCGGTGTTTATGTCGCCATGAACAATCATTATTTCCCGTTTAACGATGTACGGGTACGGCAGGCTGTTTCGATGTCGATCGACCGTGAGCGTATCGTCAATAACTTCTTCCCGACGGGTTCGCAGATCAGCCCGGATTTTGTGCCACCCATCCTGTTCGGTCATGTCGACTCGATTGGGGCACCGGCATATGACCCGGACCGCGCGAAAGAACTCCTGGAAGAAGCTGCTGCCGATTTGGGCTTTGAACTTCCGCTGAGCACCGTGACGGACACCCGGACCGGTGAGGAAGAACCCCTGCAGTTGACCTATCGGGATGTGGTGCGTTCCTATTTGCCGACGCCCGGCATTATTGCGAACGATCTACAGACGCAACTGGCTGCAACCGGTATCGCTGCTGATGTCGTCGTGATCGATTCGGGTACCTTCATTCAAATGACGTTTACCGATGGTACTGCACCGCTCTATCTACTTGGCTGGTCGCAGGACTATCCCGATGCCTACAACTTCCTGTCCTGTTGCCTGTTGGACAATCAGGTCAATGTTGGCGAACCGTACCCGGAAATTTTTGAACCGTTGACGGCTGCTTCCCAGACTTTTGATCCTGAAGAGCGGATGGCGCTGTTTGAACAGGTGGCGCAGGCCGTTAATGAGAATGTTCCCTGGGTGCCTTTCGGTCACGGGGCGGCGGCTGATGTGTTCCAGGCACGTATCGAGGGCGTTGCACCGGCGGTGATTGATGGGGCTGAGGAGTTCGCCCGGATGGAAGATCCGGATGACGACAATATCATTTTCATGCAGAGTACCGAGCCGATTACGCTCTACTGCAACGACACTTCTGATGGTGAGTCCTTCCGCGCCTGTCACCAGATCAACGAGGCGTTGCTCGACTATGCGCTGGGCACGGCGGATGTTGAACCGGGGCTGGCGGAAAGCTGGGAAGTCTCTGAAGATGGTACGGTCTGGACCTTCAAGCTGCGCGAAGGCGTCAAATTCCATGACGGTTCCGACCTTGATGCCAATGATGTGGTTGTGACCTGGCAAGCGAATGGTGATTGCACCAGCCCGCTACACACGGGTACGGGTCAAGGTTTTGGTATCTGGGTCCAATATTTCGGGGCGCTCGTGAACGCCGAGGCGTGCGAATAAAAACCGCTGTGGTTGAGTTTTAAAAGAAGTGCCGGGTCATTGTTACCCGGCATTTTTGTTAAGTTTGGGCGACGTGCTTAGCGCTATTTGGCGGATTAGTTTCGGTTCAAGCGGGGATCAAGCGCGTCGCGCATGCCGTCCCCCAGCAGGTTGAAGCCCAGGACGGCAATCATAATCGCGATGCCGGGGAATACGACCAGATGCGGACTGGTGAACAGGTAACTGCGCGATTCACTCAGAATTTGACCCCACTCTGGATCGGGCGGTTGGGCACCCAATCCCAGAAAGGAGAGCGCGGCTGCATCCAGGATAGCTGTGCCAATCCCCAATGTGCCCTGCACGATAATCGGTGTGAGGGCGTTGGGTAAAATGTGATAAAACACAATGTTTAACGGGTTCGCGCCGAGCGCATATTCTGCGGTAATAAATTCCAATTCTTTAACCGATAGTACACTGGCACGTGATAATCGAGCATATTGGGGAATAAACGTTATCGTGATGCCCAGCAGGGCATTTCTTAAACCTGGCCCAAGTATGGTCACAATCGAAATTGCCAATAATAGCGCCGGGAAGGCCTGAATAATATCCATGACGCGCATTATCACGTTATCGACCCGGCCACCCGCATAACCGGCGGTCACCCCCAGTGCGGTGCCGACGGTGATGGAGAGGCTGATGGTTATGATTCCGACCGAAAGCGATGTGCGGGTGCCGAAGATCACCCGACTGTACAAGTCACGTGCATTCAGGTCGAGTCCCATTAGATGTAAGGGGTCCTCACATCCGAACAGTGGAATGCAGGGGGCTTTGCCCGGCAGGCGTCCGGTTTCGCCCAGATCAATCATCGAGACGATGGGGTCATGGGTTGCAACCAGCGGTGCAGCGATGGCGATGAAAATCAACAAGCCAATGATAATCAGCCCGATGATTGCTGAGGGATTGCGAAGGATATTCTTCGCCGTCTCGTTCCATAGACTCGATGAGCCGTTAACATTTTGGCGTCGGCCTTTGACCATTTTCAGCGGAACATTGGCATCAGACATGAAGTATCTTGTTGCTCTCAATCATAACGTATGCGGGGGTCAAGATAACCATATAGAATATCCACGATCATGTTGATGATAACGAACCCGGCAGCAATAATTACGGTGAAGCCCTGGACCAGAGAGTAGTCACGCGCTGTGATGCTCTCAACCAGCGTGCGACCGACGCCGGTTAGACCGAAGATGGTCTCTGTGAGCACCGCCCCACTGATAACCAGGCCGAAATTTAATCCAATCACCGTTACCACCGGTAAGAGCGAGTTTCGGGTCGCGTGCTTGCCAACGACAATCAACTCGCGGAGGCCTTTTGACCGGGCCGTGCGAATATACTCCAGACTCAATACTTCCAGCAGGCTTGATCGAGTCATGCGGGCGATAATCGCCAACGGAATCGTGCCAACGGCCACCGCTGGCAGGATCATGTGGCGGATGGCATCCACCAGTAGTTCGGTATTGAGTGTCAGAATGGCATTGAGGGTATTGATTCTCGAGATAAAGAACAGGAAGCCTGACGCATTTTCCCCTTCAGCAATCAATCCCCATACCGTGTAAAATGGTTCGGGGCTGGCACCAGGCGAAAGGCGCCCCGAAGGTGGCAGCACAAATGGTGTGTCCTTGAGTACAACGCCAAATAAATAAGCCAGCATCAACCCCAACCAGAAGACGGGCATGGAGACGCCAATATTTGCGCCAACCATCGTGCCGACATCAATGGCAGATTTGTGCCAGTATGCGCTAATGATTCCCAGCGGAATACCTACGATGACGGCGAAAGTCAACGCAAAAACGCCCAGTTCAACCGTCGTAGGCAGCCGTTCTGCAAGCAGCTCCGTCACCGGGCGGCTAAAGCGGATCGAAAACCCCAGATCACCCTGCAACAGATTACGGACATAGAAGCCAAATTGAACCGGGAGCGGTTCATTCAACCCATTTCGGGCAAACAAAGCCGCACATTTTTCCGGTGTGGCGCGTTCGCCATAGACGGCGAGACAGGGGTCGCCAGGAATCGCACGTGCCAGGGAGAAGGTGATGATCAGAATGCCCAGTAAGACTGGGACAGAGAAGAGTAACCGGCGTACAACAAATTGCGCCATAAGGAATGCGGATCCAGATTAGGCTAACTGGCAGATATTAGAAAAAGAAAGTTTGTAATGTGAGCAAGCAAAAAAATTGCGATTACAGTGAGAAAATTCCCCAGCTTAACCAGGATGATGCGAGGGATTGTAATATACGTGACGGAAATTATCAAGCAAGGTGGCTGTAGGTACAATAGAAAATGTCATTCTTTATACACGTCTTGAGCGACAAATATTGCGCACAATAGCGACTTTTTGTGTTGCCGATGTTGTTATATTATCCAAATATATGTTTTCGGATGGCGGCAGAGAACGAAGTTAGGAGGAGACTGTGACACGAGTCATACATATTGCGGAAGTAGGATTGCGAGTCAAGGATTTAGCCACGATGGTGGCTTTTTATCAAGAAGTTCTGGATTTCGAGATTGTTCATACCGCTCCCAATATGACCTTTTTAAAGATAGGAGATCTGGATTCTCCCCTGGGGCGGGGTGGACACCCACAATATCTGGTGCTCTTTGACCGCAAAGTCGACCTTGATATTGCCTTGACTACCCTTGACCACCTTGCATTTGAAATCCCGCTCGATCAATTCGAGTCAGAACATTCGCGTCTCGAAGCGATGGGGCTTTTGGCGCGAGTGCGTGTATGGAATGGTTTTGGTGAATTTCTGCGAGCGCGCTCGTTGTTTTTCTACGACCCTGAGGGCAATACAATCGAATTGATTGCACACGATCCGTCCGTGAGTTGAGCGCTGTGTGAACTCGCTGCAACTTAGCTTATTTTGGCAGAAGCTCGACCAAATTGTTCATTTCCCGCCATCAATTGCGAGTACCTGTCCCGTGACCCAACTGGCATAGTCCGAAGCAAAGAACAGAACGCCATGCGCAATGTCGGCGGGCGATCCCAACCGCTTGAGCGCGATACCATTGACCAGAGTATCCTGGCCGGCAGCGCCATAAGCCTCCCACTGCTTTTCGGTAGTCGGATTGGAACGCACAAAGCCCGGTGCGATATTATTCACCGTGATGTTCCAGGGGCCAAGTTCATGCGCAAGCTGCCGCGTGAGGCCGATTTGCGCCGCCTTCGCCGAGGCATAGGCCTGAATACCTGTCAGACTAATGCCCAGGCCCGCGCCACTTGAGATATTGATGATGCGTCCAAAGCGGGCTGCTTTCATGCCGGGAGCCACAGCCTGCGCCATATAAAAAGCGCCGCGCGTATTGACTTCGTAGATACTGTCCCAATCCTCCGTAGAAATCGCTTCCAGTGGACGACCAACCTGACCAAGCACACCACCAGCATTATTGACCAGAACATCCACCTGATCGTGCTTTGCGGTAATTTCAGCTACAAACGCGAACACGGCGGCACGGTCACGGATATTGACGCTACGGGTTTCACAATTCCCCCCGGCCTCACGGCATAGACGTTCGGTCTCCGCCAGTTCTGCGGCCAGCACATCACAGGCCCAGACATGAGCGCCACGCTCAGCGAACGCCTGGCTTATGGCTCGTCCGAAGCCATGGGCCGCGCCGGTCACGATGACCGTTTTGTCAGTAAACTCAATTTGCATGGAGAACCGCCTTTAAGGCATCAAGGTTTTCGTGTGTTTGGATTCGTTCGCCCCGCTCGATCCCTTGAATCAATTCAAGCATTCGCTGCGTCAGCGGTGTTGGAACATTGAGCCGCAAACTCTCGCTGACGACGAGATCATACATGTCACGCTCAGTACGACGTTTGCGCACCGCCAGGTCGCGCCAGATGCCGCTGTGGGTCTTGGCCGAGCGCTGGTTAAACGCCACCATTTCGGCCATCGACTGGGCTGTTACCGTCGGGTCAGTGCCGGGTAAGAAGGCATTGGGATTGAAGCCGTTGAATGCTTCGGGCTGGATGCCGTGCGTGAGTGCCAGTGCCAACACCTCACCAGCGATAGCAATGTAGACCTTTTGGTAGTTGGGGTCAGCCAGTGCATCGGCGATTGAGTCATTGGTCAGCGCTGTTACAAACAGCATGGCACCATAAGCCAGTTTGCCCCACAGATACCCCCAGATATTGTTGGTGACAATGGCATTGGTGTCAAAATCGAGGAATGCTCGATGCAATGCTTCGATTCGCGGCGTCACCTGACCATCGATTTCACCGAGAACGACCGCACCCCGTCCCCCAAAGTGGATTACACCGGGTTCCAGATAATCAGCACCGAAATTCACGAATGCGCCAACGGTACGCTTGGCACCGATGATGCCCTCGATAATCAATTCGTTTAGGCCATTCTGAACGGACACGACACAACCATCGTCCGCCAGATGTGGTAGCAGCGCCTGGGTAGCGGCCTGTGTATGTTGCGCTTTGGTACACAGCAGAATGGTCGGATAGGTGCCGGTGAGTTGCTCCAGGGTGAAAGCCGGGGCCTGGATACGAAATTCGTCGATTGGCCCGGTAATCTGCAGGCCGTTGGTTCTGATCGCCGCGACATGTTCGGCGACCTGATCGACAAAGGTCACATCATGTCCGGCACGTACCAGATAGGCGCCGAGCGTGCCACCAATGGCACCGGCACCCCAGATCAGAAATTGCATCATTTACCCCCAGTGCTCTATAAGCATGGCCCGGGTTTCGGCGATCGCCACATCCCAAATCGCCCGCATGTCTTCGTCTGAGAGTTGATAAACCCCACCAAAGTTGCCATCGCCCAGGTAGTCGCGAATTTCGCGTGGATGCAGTACGTTCAGATGATCCATGTCAGCCATTGGTTTCTTGTCCTCTGGCAGGGCCACGTCCGCGAGGCGGGTCCAGAAAAAGTTTTCCATCCACGATGCATGGGAGCCATCCGGGTCGGTTGCTTGAACCTGTGCCCAGGTGTGGGGCGCGTTCCACCAATTGTGCCATTTAACGCGCACACCGGGGTTATCCGCCATCCATTCCTTGATCACACCTGCCGCCGCTGAGTTGCCGCCGTGCCCATTGACAATCAGGATCCGTTTGAAACCAGCTTCCGCCAGGCTGTCGAGCATGTCACGGATAATCAGTAGATAGGTGCTGTGGCGCAGCGTCACGGTACCGGGATAGGCTCTGAAATAAGGTGTGAGACCATAGTTGAGTGTTGGGAAAACTGGGATGCCAAGTGGTTCAGCCGCGTCAAGCGCCAGTTTTTCGGGCAGAATATTGTCCACGCACAGGCTGAGGTAGGCGTGCTGTTCGGTGCTGCCTACCGGCAGGATACAGCGGTCATCGGTTTTGAGGTAGGCTTCCACCTGCATCCAGTTCATGTCAGCGATCTTCATAGTTTTGTCTCATTCGATAATCGCGTCAAGGGCGTCGACGCAGGTGCGGCCAAATTGCAGGCAGCCCGCAGCTAACAGGCTGTCAGGTTCATTGTTCGGGCCGGGAACCGCTTTAAATGGGAGTTCGATGGTCCACGAAGGGCAGTTGTAGGTGGCTACAATGAAGTTCGTCGCCATGCCCAGGTCACCAGTCTGCACGGTGTCAATCGATTTCGGTGCGGGTTGCAATTGGGGATTATGGCGGGCCAGCTCGGCCTCAAACTGCTGTTGCTGGGCAGCGATTTCCGGGCTGATGTCGATAGTAGGATGAAAGATCCAAATATAGGGCCGGTATTCATCACCATGCATGTCGATATGCAGATCCACGCCTATCGCTTCAATGGCGTTACGAACAGCGCTGATTTCCGGGCAATGATCTGAGGGTTTGTCCCAGGCCCGATTGAGATCAACGCCGGTCGCGTTCGCCCGCAAGTTGCCCAGATAGCTGCCATCGGGATTGATATTGGGAATCACATGGATCCGCGCTTTTTTGAGCAGCGACTGCGCCACAGCGTCGGTGGTATCCAGCAGCCGCCGAACGAAGCCTTCCGTAGCCCATTCCGTCATGGATTCGCCAGCGTGCTGCCGCGTAATGACCCACACGTTTTTCGTGCCCTGACCCAGCGACAGCAGGTCGATTGGCCGGTCTTGAGTCGTTTTGCCAATCACTTGTCGTTCAACCATTGGCGCTGCTGCACACTCATCCAAAAATGCGGAGCGCCGCGCCGCCGTGTAGGGGACAAAAAAGGCATACGAGACCTGGGGTTGGGCCGCTTCATGCGCAAAGGTTAGATTGGTGCCATCGTACTCGGTGGGTATGCGAAACCACGTCTGTTCATCATAGGATGCCAGCACCTCATAGTCCGGCCAGGCGTGAGGATAGCTGGCTTGTGCGGCGTTGGCGATGCGGAACCTGCGCTGGGCGGGACCCGTGGCCCGAAAATAAAACCACTGGTAGTAGGCTGCGCCGCTGTCCGCACGGATGTTGAGCACCACTTCAGATTCGGATGCCTGTTCTACAAGAATGTTGGCGCTGTCAAAATCTGCTTCGATTTGCATGGAGTCACCTGAGCAATTTGCTATTTTGAGAAACCTTTGCCAGATAGCATACTGCAAAATCTACTGATATGCATAGCATCCTGGCTGACTGATCGTCACATAATGTACTAATTCAGCACTTTTAGCAGACTAAATCGCTTCGTCACTCGCTGAATGTGGCATTCTCTACGGAGGTAAGAACATCTTTCAAGTTGTATGCATAATCGAGCTGATCCATACTTAACTTGTATTCAACCTTCTCCAGATCCATATGCGTATGGCAAATACCTGATCGCTAGTTTCCCCGTGAAATCTGTCTGGCCCGTATATGGCCTTATAAAGGGGTATAGCTCTGTCAGGGTGCATACCACTGTTGCGGAAGCTGTGCCAGTCTTGTCATGGGCGGCTAACGTCTCAATATGGCCCTTAGTAGATCCATTCCGCCCACAACTGACTATTCAGTCGACTACCTCGTACAGACTCACCTCGTCGGGATCACCATCGAAGTGGACAAAGTGTACCATCTCCTCTCTGGTGGTTCCCCCATGGACAATTCCGGCCTGTTTGAAGTTGTAGCCACCTACAAGACTAATTCGGCGACCATCATCAGTGAACCGAGCACCGACCAGGCAAAAACTTTGTTCACGAGAGCGAGAGATGCCACTGTATCGGATACCCTTGCCATCTGGCGGGACGTGGCGAATCAGGAATGTCCATCCATCGCCGTTCTCAGGCGTGCTTAGGACCTTAATCCACCCACCAAATTTACCATCCCATTCCGGTGCATTTGGGATGGCATCATTTGGTGGTGCGCCCTTAATATGAAGATTCCAGGGCTGCCAAGGAAGATCGTCCGGGTTCATAGTATAGTTCTGGCGTTTAGACTCTGTCATATAATTCTCCAGTTTCAAGGTAACATCCTGTTGAGTTTCTTTCTGCACGAGCTATCTCTATGCCTATGGAATAAACACATTGGTCTGCTCCCGCTTCGATGGATACAAGGATATAGATTGTATGATGATTGCAACGCGTTCAGGGGAATTCGGAATCCTTGAGCCGTAATGCCATTTGAAGTATCGATTCCTAAGGGAGTTCTCCTAATCCAAAGAGCATGGAACCTTTGTTCATCGCCGGGGTCGTGATGACGCCCAGGACAATGGCATTGGCCGGAGAGAAAATATCCTCAACTTTGTTCCCAAAATAGTCGTGAAGCTCTCCCAGAAACTGACCGGTATCGAGCCGGTCGCCGGCCTCGACTGCGGGATAAAATACACCATCAGCGGGCGATGCCACGCCGATGAATTTATTCATGTAGACGGGTCTGGTGGTGGGGCGGACCGGTTCGTTGCGCATACCGATGTGGCGCATGATATTTTTTACGCCGTTGACGTGTGCCGCAACATTCTCTTCTATAACGAGGCCTTGCCCACCGGCTTCGAGCAAGACCCCGACCTTGCCCGCCGCCGCCGCTGCTTCGTAAAGGCTGCCGGTCGCAAACGGCTTATCGAGCGTCTTCACGACCAGGAAGGGTGCTCCATAAGCCAGTGCCAATGCCTCTGCTTGCTGGTTGATCGCATCATCTGCAACCACCATATACTGCGTGTAAACCACCAGGTCCTCGACAAGATCGCCACCATGTAAATCAAGAACATAGTCAGCCGGTTCCACAACCGCATCATAGAGCTGACGGGCCAGCACATCACTGTAGGTTCCCTGGAGATCACCCGGAAATAGCCGCCCCAAATTCTTATCATCAATGGGGCACACATACATGCTTCGCTCACGAAATGCGGGCAAGTTGGCAATAGCTGTTATCAATGTGCCGTTGAGTGTTTGCGGGTCAATTGCCTGGTGCAGCCTGAGAATAGCTTCGATACCACAATATTCTGCGCCATGAACCCCGGCAACAACCGACATGACTGGTCCTTCATTTGCGCCGAAGATGACGCCGATGGGCACACGAATTTCCACGCCATCGGGTCCGTTTGCTTCATGCATTATTTGACTTTTTGTGCCGGGAACGCGATTGAACATTTGGCTAACTCCATAGTTTATGATCTAACGGCGTAGTATACCAAGTCCGTCCGGGGACTGCGTGTATTTCAGGTTGATTTGAAATCAAATTGTTCTTGACAGCAGCACATCCAGCGTTCCGTCGCTGATATTTATTGAGGACTTTTCAGCGACCCGAAAACGCGACGTACACTAGCAATTTTTTGCCGGGGCATAGTACAGATTATACCTGCCGGGAATTGTAAGCGCGCTCAGGTGTTGACGACTTCGGCGACGAATACCGGGATCACACGGTCAGTTTTGCGCTGATATTCCTCATATGGCGGGTACGCAGCCACCGCTAAATTCCAGAGGCGCTGCCGCTCAACGGAGTCCACGACTTCCCGAACTCGCATCGAATAAACCTCTGCTTTGTCGCGTATTTCAACATTTGGGTCGGCTTTTAAATTGTGAAACCACTGCGGGTGTTTTGGTGCTCCGCCCTGTGATGCCACGAGAACGTAGCGATTGCCATCCACGACACGCATGAGCGGGGTCTTACGGATGGCACCCGTTTTATGCCCACGATTCGTCACAATGATGACGGGAAGCCCTGTATCCCTTAAGGTTGTGCCCTCGGTACCATTGCTGCTCTCATAGCGTTCGACTTGTTCGGCGACCCACGCCGCAGGGCTAGGTATGTATTCACTCATCTTTATCTCCTTTGTACTGAGCCAGAATAGATAGCTTGACTTTTAGCTACACAATGGCATCTACGTGTAGTCCTCTGAAATCTGCAAAGAAATTACTCACGAGCGGATCCAACCCTCGTGGAACCTAAACGTTAATCACCGGACAAAATACGTTCCAGGCTGCCAATTGGGTGGCCGACGACGACCTCAAGGCGAAAATATTTATCGAGTCGGAGCTGACCGTCTGGCGGGTAGCGCAGATAGTCCAGCATTTTCTTGACGATAGCCGGGTCAGGAATTTCATAGACCTCGTAGAAGTTCCACAGCCGCCCACCGGGAGAGCCGACCATCATCAACTCGTCGTCGAGGCTCGTGATGAAGCTGACGCCCAGATTAGAAACCCACTGTTGATGAATTTCCAGATAGGCTTTGAAAACAGCGTCTTTCTCGGACTGCGGGGCTTCGGTCCATCCAACCAGAAAAGCGCCGCGAACGATCGCACGCCAGGGTTTTTCATTTGTCATGGTCTGTTCCTAAGCACTTAATATCCGAATTTATCAATGGTAGCTGGGTTCCCATCTCGTACTCCTTTTCGATAACAAAAATGGTCTCGGGATTATGCAATACTGTGGGAGCATGCTGATAATAACTTATTCCTTTACACACATGGCGTGCACAGGTGCGAGCAAGAAGGGTGGAAGGTAGGCGGGTATGTTTGAGAAAGGCAAGACTTCGGGCTTCAATTGAACGCCAAGTGTGGTTTGCATAAACGCCCGCCGCGCTTGAATCCGTTCCCAGGCTTCAGGGTATTGCGCGGCGAATTGCGCTCGCAAATCTGCATCCGCCAGGGCGATGCCATCTTCGATATTGGTTGTGAAATAGGTTGAGCCTGTCGCTGGGATAACGTCAACTTGCAACGCCATGCCTGATTGTAACATTTCAGTTGATCCAGCATAGATTGGCGAATCGACCCATTCATCCAGGTGGATCAGATGGCCGGGGTTTAAATGGACGCCGTAGAACGGATCGCCGATGCGGTCGTGAATAATTTCATATAATTTGCCGCCTGCTACCCCAATACCAATATGTTCATACCACGCGACGATAGCGCTGAAATAGGGCGCGACCAATTTCTCTATGTAATCCTGAATCCCGGCAGGGAGTTCCACAGCGCTAGCAACCATGAACCCGGCCCGGCTGTTCAAGGCACCCCAAACGCCGACTGCGGTGGTAAATGGATCGCCTGGCTGAATGCGTCGGGCTGATGGACTGCCCATTCCCAGAAAGGCCCGATCGCCTGCCGATAGCATAAAATGACATGATAGGGGCAAGCCGTTCAATTGAGCCAGGGTGGCGGCTTCCAGTTCCGTCATTCCCGGCTTAACGCCAAACAAGACATTTCGCACGCTTTGTGAGCTATAGGTTGCGGCGAATTCGAAGCGGGCCAGTTGTGTCACTTCATTGAGCGTGCGCAGACCACCGTCAGCAGCCATGAAGATCGCATTGGCGTTATTGACAAGCCGAGCATCACCGGCCAGGTCGCGCAATGTATCCACCAGATAGGAGGGGATTTCCAGCCACGCTGCGGGTGTAGCTGTTTCCGGGGCATTGAAATGTTTCCAACCTGCTACACCGATCTTTTTGCCGGGGCCGATCCCCGCATCGCGTAGAAGCGTCGCCAGCGGTGGACTTGCACTGCGATCCTGACCGAGCAGACTGAAACTCTGGTAAAGAACAACCTCCAGGTCATCAATAATCGGGCTGATCCGGGCATAGCCATAGCCTTCATTGCCGACCAGCAGCATTGGTTTCGACTGGGACTGAATGTCGAGGATAAGCAACGCTTCTTCAAAACGCGGGTCATAGCCTGTCAGATACGCCATATTCGCGCTGTGCTCACGGTCCCCATAAACAACAAACAGGTCGTAATCGGCTGCCCGTTCATATAACCGCCGGATACGCTCTCGGTACATAGCGGCAGTGATGAGTGGCTCAACCGTTGGCAGGCCAAATTCAGGTAAATCAATGGGTACGAGTTCAACTGGGCGCGACATAGCAGCCTCCGTTTAAGGGTAGCTTTTCAGGCCAGTGCGACTGGCGTTGATGAAATCCCAATCATACGTTGTGCCCAACCCCGGACCATCGGGCACTGGAACATGGCCGTTGGCATCAATCGAATCCAGATTGTCGCCGTTGTAACCATCGGCGTAAATGGGCGGCCCGGAACTCGCTGCCAGCGGATGAACCAGACCCAGTTCATAATAATTGGTATTGCGGATAGCTGCCATGCAGTGGCGCTGGGCGGGACCACCGCCATGAAGTTCGACATCCAATCCCAGCCCTTCGGCGGCATGGGCGACTTTCATCGCGCCGGTGATGCCCAGGTCATAGGTCGGATTAACGCGCATATAATCCAGCGCTTCAGCAACGGCTGCATCCACTTTAGGCTCCAGTGTACGGATGTGTTCGCCCATGAGAATCGGCGTCTTAATCATCTGACGTAGCTTGCGATGGGCAGAGACCGAGATGCCACCATCTTTGAAGGGATCTTCGTACCAGAAAAAATCGGCTTCGTCACAGGCGCGACCCACGCGTAATGTATCAGCGAAGGTTTCGTATTCACAGGCCGGGTCCAACATTAAGTCCATGTCAGGGCCGACTCGTTCGCGTACCGCCAGCACATTGGCGACTTCGCGCTGAATCGGCGCATGGGGCCAACCGTGAATTTTGTAAGCCTTGTAACCCATCTCCTGACACTGAACCGCAAAATCGGCGAAAGCTTCCGGTGTATTGAGGCCGCCGTTTTCATCACCGTGAAACGTCGAGGCATAGGCGGGTAACGATGTTTTCCAACCACCCAGCAATTCCCAGACGGGTGCATTGTAGAGCTTCCCGGCGATGTCCCAAAGGGCGATGTCTACTGGCCCCATGCTCATGCGGTCATACTTGCGGAGGGCGCGTTTGACATCGTTGTAAATCAGTTCGCGTTCCAACGGATTACGTCCTATTAAATAGTGCGTAAACATCGCCAACTGCGCGTAATCCACCGCTGTACCACCGGCAAATTCACCCGTGATGCCCTGGTCAGTGTGGATTTGCAGGATATGGCCGGTGCGCGGTTTGCCCGGTCCTGGCTGATAAACGAGATTGAAGCCGTTGTAATCGTCATCGGCGCCGAGGTTGGGCGCTTGCCATTGATATTGATGCACATCAATGCGGGTAATTTTGAGCGAGTTGCCCATCAAAAATATCCTTTCCAAAAAGTATTGTCTAGATGTTACCTTATTGGACGATGTACACAACTACAATGGACTCTGAGTTTATAGCCAGGCTGAATCCGTGTTGAGCGCGAAAGGGAAGTTATCGGGGTAAGAATCAAAAACGTTCGGCTTGGTCACCAAGCGTTGCTGCGTCTCATTGAGGAATCAGGACGAATAGGATACCCCTTTAACCAACTTCCTCGATGAAATTGGTTTCCCCCGTTAGTGTTGTGGTGGGTGCCTGCGGGACATCAACCGACGCTGGACGAAGCCCGAGAGAAGCTGTCTTACCTCAAGGCGCACGGCCCCACTCCACTGGCCTTCACCTTTAAACAACGGTTCAGTATTGCCGACATGTTACAGGCACAGGAATAATTCGACTTCATCTGGGCAAAGAATTGTTGTCTGATTATTGCGCTTAATCTTCCTTAGCTTCTTCTTTCTCGACCTCAATTTTTATGGGGTCCTGCTTGCCACATTTGAATACAATTTCTTCAATGGTTTGTGCGGTGGTCGGGAGCAGCGGCACAATCGTGGTGACAATCAGTTCAAATACTTTTTCCAGCCCCTTCAATTCGTAAAATTGATTCCACACTTCATTGTTGCCATGTTTCAGGTCAAACTCTATACGCCTGTCACCGGCTTTATCAATCAAGAGCTGAACCAGTGCTTCGCTCACCATATGCACATCGGGCAAACCAGCCGCATTCGCCTTCAGCTCTTCGTGGCGCTTTTGTTTGGCATCTTCTTCATCTGGCCCAGCAATCACATACTCCCATTCGGCACGCGCCACAATCCAGTCCGCGATGAGCCGCTTATCCAGATCTTGAATCGCCTTAAGCATTTCGGGTGACAGCTTTCTGGGGTCCGCGCTCTGGCTCTTTTTCTCCGGTTTGGCCGCGCCGCCGAACCGATATTTAAAGGCAAACTTGATGCCGGTGGGGTTTTGCATGGAGCCTTCGATTTCAAGCGAGAGCGATAAATCATCACTCAATTCAATATCAGGGATACCAGGGATGCCAACATTGGCGGCAAACATGCCGGCGATTACACCTGACCCTAACAATATCGTCAAAGGTAAACCGTCGGCGCTTAGAGCTTTTTTCAACGCTCTGGCTTTGATCTTCTTGCCGAGGTCGGTGGCAATAAACCCCTTAAGGGCCGCAATCAACGCCTTTTGATACTGTTCACTATCGGTTTTGCCATCATTCTTTTTGTCGGCTTTTAAACTGGCGATGATTTCTTTAAGGCGTTTTTCGGCTGCTGTCTGGGCTTTCGTGGGGCTGGGTGGAACTGAACCGCCTGGAGCGCGTTGGATTGCAGCCTGATTGCCAGCAACCTGCTGTAAAGCAAGCACCGTCTCGGGTGTATAATGACCCGATTTGATGGCTCGTTGCAGATCGACAGCCGGGGGTATGTGGTGTAACGATTCGCGTTGCAGGCCCTTGCGCCGAATTCTGGATTTACGCCGTCTGCGTTTCATCCTCATCCTCCAGATTTCCTCACCCTTCAGTTTACAACAACTTCTCACCTCGGCGGAAAATTTAATCACGTTTATCGAAATGAACGTGATTGCGCGGTGGTGAAAACAAAGGTTAATAATTGAGAAATCTTTGCCTAAACTTGCTCTGGTCGGTTGCGTGAATGGTATCATAGGCTTAAGATTTTAGATTGGGATACGCAAAAGGGTGTACTTCAGAAATGCTTGCCAATCAAACGAACCAAACGCTGCCGGCGAGAAATGAGATGGCGTCCTGGCCGATCAAACCGACCATTTATGAGATTAACACCTGGGTCTGGCTGCACACGCTCAGTCAGGAATATGGGTATGAAATCAATTTAGATAACGTGCCCGATGGGGTGCTGGATGAACTGGCCGATTTTGGCCTGGATGCGGTTTGGATGATGGGGGTGTGGGCACGCAGCACTCAGGGGCGTTTACAAGCCCGCCAGTATGTCCATGAGTATCGTCCCGCGCTACCCGACATCAATCCGGTGGTGGATATTGTGGGGTCGCCCTATGCTGTGCAGCACTATGAAGTTGATGAACAGTTTGGTGGTCGTGCCGCACTGGCGAGTTTCCGCGAACAGTTACGAACACGTGGAATCCGCCTGATTTTAGATTATGTCCCTAATCACATGGCGTTCGATCATCCCTGGATTCAGCAGCATCCCGATTATTTGATTCAGGGCCGGTCCAAAGACCTCAAGCAGCGCCCGTCGGATTTTTTCAGTGCCCAGGATGCCTGGGGCCGTCCGCTCATTATGGCGCATGGTCGTGACCCGTACTTTCCTGGGTGGTCAGACACGGTGCAAGTGAACGCACTGCATCCGGGATTTCGGCAAGCCATTGGTGCGGCCTTGTTGGAGATGGCGAGTCAATGCGATGGGTTGCGTTGCGACATGGCAATGCTGCTCGTCAACCGGATCTTCAAACAAACCTGGCGTGGCTATTATGATGAGGATTTCGTCGCTCAAACCGAGTTCTGGGATGACGTGATCCCACCAATTAAAGAACAGTATCCGGATTTCAAGTTCATAGCTGAAGTCTACTGGAATATGGAATTTGATATGCAGCAGTTAGGTTTTGACCTGACGTATGACAAGATGCTGTATGATCGCCTGGTGGGTGGTGGCCCGCGTGAAGTCCGAGTCCACTTGATCGCGGACATTGCATATCAGCGCCGCCTGGTGCGTTTCACCGAAAATCATGATGAACCGCGTGCCTATACATCGCTGGGAGCGCAGAAAAATCGTCCGGCAATTGTCCTGGCAGCGACGTTACCCGGGGCATTGCTGCTGCATGATGGTCAGTTCCAGGGGCGGCGAGCCAAACTGCCTGTCCACATCGGGCGGGCGCCTAACGAGCCAGTCGATGCCGAATTAGTTGCCTATTACCGCAAGTTGCTGGCAGAGCTGCGGGCACCCATTTATCAGACTGGCAAATGGCGCATGTTTAATTTGTTCCCGGCGTGGAGCAATAACAACTCTTATGATCGGCTGATTGCGCATGGTTGGTCGGCGGGCGACGAGCATCGGCTGATTATCGTGAACCTGACGGGTGCCCAGGCCCAGGCCGTGATTAACTTGAGTCCCTGGCCCGAAATGGGCGGCCATCAGTGGCGCTTGCGCGACGTGTTGAACGGTGATGATTATGTCCGCGATGGCGATCAGATGGTGCGGCCTGGCCTCTACATTGATCTCACGCCATACCAATCGCATATCTTCGTTTTTGAAAAACAATAATAATGCGCCCGAGCAGACGCCGCCTGCGCTGGTTGGTAATCGTTTATGGCATCAGCCTGTTTTTCTGGCTGTCAGTGGAGGATGTGACGATTGGTCCGGTGGTGTTTTTGGGGTTGGGTGCCGCTTTTCTCATCATCGCCTTAACCACTATTGATAAACTGGTCAAATTACGTTCGGTGGACCGCTATCTTCCGCCGATTGGCGCGTTATTAGGTGGCTTGATGGGTGCCTTAACCAGTATAGCTGTGATTACTTTGATGTTCTTTAAGAACGCCCGTCATGGTCATATTTTCCCGGATTATCCGCCCTCGGTCATGCTGGCGATCTTACAGCGGGCGCCAATCTGGGCGGTAGGTGGTAGCCTGATCGGGCTAAGTGTTGGTCTGGGCTGGTTGGCCTGGCGCGGGCAGCGCGAGATTGCACAGTCGTCGTCATGAATGTAACTGAACTCAAAAAATGGCTGTGGTCGGAAGTGCGGTCACTGGTTGGGGTGCAAGAATGTGTTATTCTGCCCGATACGCGTGGGCTGGATCCTTCGCTGCGGCTGGCCCTGTGGACCGGCGTGGTTGTCAATATTTACGTGGTCACTGATGCGCCCCGCACACGCGCCGTGCGGAACATCGTTCAGCATACGACCAATGAGGGTGTCGGCGTCCTATTCATTGTCGCACCTCAATTGCTGCCGCGCCATAACCAGCAGTTACAACCGGCGGAATGGATGCTGGCGTTACATACGCTGAGTAACGAACGCCTCTATACCTATCCACTCTATGGTAAAGAAAAGCGGTTGTTGCAACTTCATTTCGAGCGCTTAAACGGTACCGAGCAACATCAAGCCCGCTTTGGACCGCCGGTCAAGCTGGAAAAGATCCATTATGGGCGAGTGGCCTTCAAGCCCCAGTATATTAAAGGTTTCTGGTTGACGGCCCACTTTGGTCGCGATGTGTTCTGGCAGCCCAATTTCCAGCCACGCACTGCCGATCAGACTCACCAGCAGCCGCGCCCCCGGCCAGGCAAACCCGCCTGGGCCAATCGAGAAAAAACGCCCTTTGAACGTGCTTGTGAGACGTTGAACGTACCCGTGAGTGCTACCTACGATGAAGTCAAGATTGCGTTCCGGCGGCAGGTGTTTAATGTTCACCCGGACGTTAGCGCATTGCCCAAAGTTGTCGCAGAAGAAAAGTTCCGTCTGCTGGCCGAAGCCTTTGAACTCATTAAAGATAAGCATGGTTGGGCCTAGCAAGTGGCCGGTTCGAATCCATTACATTGCATGTGCCGAGGGCTAGGTCGCCGGTTGATAGATGAGCGCTACCACGCCCGAACTGAACGATTGCGAGCTGACCAGATTTAAGTCCGCTTTGGTCGTGTCGCTAAAGAGACGTTTACCGCTGCCCAGAACGACCGGATAGACCAGCAGCCGAATTTCATCGACGAGATTTTCCTGAAGGAGTGTTTGTGCCAGGGTCGCGCTGCCGTGGACGGCGATGGCCTTACCCGCCTGCTGTTTGAGTTGGGTAATTTCGGCTACGACATTGTCTTTGATCAACCTGGAGTTGTTCCAATTCGCCTGATCCAGTGTTGTTGACACCACGTATTTGCGCACGTTGTTAAAGTATTCTGCCCCTTCGTCCTCGCTCTCCGGCCAGGCCGCCGCAAAGCCTTCATAAGTGATGCGCCCTAATAGTAAGGCATCTGCTGCCGCAGTTTCTTCTCCTTTGAACGCGGCTATTTCATCGTTCCAATACGGAAAAGTCCAGCCCGGATTTTCCATCACACCATCGAGCGACAAAAATTCAGTTACAAAAATTTTACGCATGTTTGTTACTCCCATGAGCCATCAGCATGAATAGCATAGCCTAATCAATTGAGCGAGTCTTGTACGAAAACGACAACTACCCAAATGGTTGATTGCTGGCAATTTGTGCGGGTGTTTTGCCGACAAATCGTTTAAGGGAGCGGGTGAGGTGGGGCTGGTCGTAGTAACCGGCTTGATAAACGACATCGGCGATGGCGGCCCCACGTTCTAAAGCTTGGACTGCATGTTGCGCCCGTTCGATTTGCACAACCGTGCCATACGTCAGACCGGTTGCTTGCACGAAACGACGCTGTACCGAGCGCGGGGACAGGTCAGGTAAATGCCCCTGCAAAGTCGCCGTAATGATGGGATCGATCACCAGTAATTCTTTCCGCTTCAATCGGCTGATAAAGGTGTCCACATTGTTGTAGGTGGGTATTTCCCAGGCAGCACCCTGCAACCAGAATGTATGATCGTTGGCTGCTGGGAGGGTTATGTCCTGGCGATCCAGCATGGCCTTTGGGGATAAATGGGGCATAAACGTCCCCAGTTTGAAGGTAATGCCAAAATATTCGGTATCAGGTGGACTATCGGCAGGGGTGGCTCTGGTTTCGGGTCCCCGTGCGCTGACAGTTGTCTTGCCCTCATGTTCCGAAAAAACAAGCTCCCATTTGGTACTGGCGCTGGAAACAAAGGTGTTTGCCCGTTCGCTGCGGGTCCGCCAGATCAAATCAACCAGCGCTGACTCTGGTGATCGGTGGTCAAAGCTAAAAGTCATGTACGGCTACTCGATAAAATTTCAATTGACCTGCATTAATTGGCACGCATGTTCTATTATAACATCGAATCAGCTTGTTTTCATTCGTGAATGTAACCTTTTCGGTGTTTCTGACCACTATAGTGATATAGACGTCTACAATAAAAGACATGATCGATCTGACTGAACTGGTGGTACAGGCGCAGGCAGGTGATAAAGCTGCGTTTGAACAACTGATTGAACAGCACACAACCCTGACCCGGCGCGTCGCCCAGCGGTTGATCTGGCAGCCAGATGTTGCCGATGATCTGGCGCAGGAAGCGTGGTTGCAGGCTTATCTGTCGCTGGATGGCCTGCGCGACCCAACGCGCTTTGCGAGCTGATTGTATGGCATTGTGTTGAATGTTTGCCGCAGTTACTTACGCCAACAGAAATTCGACACGTACTCGCTGGATGACATGGCTGGTGGGCGGTGGTTGCTCCGCAATCCATTCGTGATTAGCGAACCGGGGCCGGAGGAAATCGCCGAAACCCGCGACTTGCATGAGCGGGTGTTGCGGGCGGTGCAAGCGCTGTCGCCTGCCAATCGCGATGCCGTGCTGTTGTTCTACTATGAGCAGTTGAGCCTGCGCGAGATTGCGGCGCTGCTGGGTATCTCGGAAACAGCACTCAAAGGACGCTTGCACCGGGCACGACGCCAACTGCGGACGGATTTACTGCCAGTTCATGATTCACTACAAGGAGGCAAGATCATGATTGATGTGAAATTTGCGAATCTGCTGCGCGTTGAACAAAATATGATTATCGACGAAAAACCGGGTATCGAACATGTAATGCTGCTGTTGGACGAGGCCGGACGTCGGGTGCTGCCGCTCTGGATTGGCGAACATGAGTCGCAGATGCTGAATTATTCGCTGCAATACACGCACCAAAAGGCAGCGGGTAACCTGCCGGGTAACTGGCGACCCGTGACCTTTGTGTTGATGGCCCGTATTTTGGAGACGCTGAACGCTGAAATCGAAAGTGTGCAGGTCAGTGCACTGATTAGCGAGACCTTTTACGCGACGCTCCGGCTGCGCAGCGGTGGCACGGTGCATGAACTTGACGCCCGCCCCAGTGATGTGGTACCGCTGGCATTGATGCATGATAAGCCACTTCGGGTTTCGGCGGATATTCAGACCTGGTGGTCAATCCCGGCTGATTTCGAGATTACCGACTCGCTGTTGAGCGCCGGGCCACCAGCAGATATCAAAGCCGGGCTGGTCACTGCCCATCTGGATTATGAACAGCAGTTTACCAAAGCCGAGTGGGACGAATTCATGGCGCGGTGGCCCATGATTGATGACGCTGAGAAAGACGAATACCGTGAGAAGCGCCGTGCCAGACTCTATGACTTTGTGTTTGACCAGTAATTTGCCGTCAACTGCACAGAACCTTCTGATGAGCCGGAGGAGTGTATGACGAACACGCCCAGGATTATCGTGACACCGCTACGGGCCATGCTTGATATTCCGTTAGCCGTTCACCTTGAAAATTTTCCGTCCGAACAACCCATCACGATTCGTGCCCAGATCATTGATGGCAAAGGGATTGTCTGGAAATCGCAAGCGGTCTATGAATCAGCCAGCGATGGACGAGTCAACCTCAATATGCAAGCACCCATTGTGGGATCGTATAAAGATGCTAATCCGATGGGATTAATCTGGTCAATGACTCCGCAGATTGACAATTATCGGTATGACCGTAATTTATTTCTTGCCGGGCTGACAGCGTTTACACTCACATTTGCAGCTATTGTGAATGACGAAGTTGTCGCCAGCGTGGACGTTGAGCGTTTGATATTCGCTGACGATGTGCGGCGTATAGCGATAACTGCGGATGGATTAGACGGCGTCTTGTTCTTGCCACCAGATGATAAACCACACCCTGCCATCATCACATTGAAAGGATCAAGTGGTGGGTTATCGCAGGGTGTTGCGTCAATGTATGCTGCCCAGGGGTATGCGGCACTGGCACTGGCATATTTTAATCGAGGGCATTTGCCGAATACGCTGGTTGATATACCCATTGAGTATTTTGAAAAAGCCATTCATTATCTGGAAGCCCGCCATGATATTGATAATGAACGATTGGCGGTGGTGGGCAAATCACGTGGCGGAGAATTAGCGTTGTTGTTGGGTTCAATATTCCCGCAATTAAAGGTGATCTTAGCCGATGTTCCAAGTGGTGTTCTCTGGAATGGTTTTGGCTATGATTGGGAGCAAGAAGGTCCGCGCCCGGCATGGGTATATAACGGTAAAGCGCTCCCGTACATGGATACAGAGTATGATGCTGAACGTTATGCGTATCGGCAAGATTATATTGAGCGGGGCGAGGGTATCCCGACTGCCCCAGGTTTCCGGGCACAGATGCGCCAGTATCCCAATAAATTGAAACAGGCTGAAATTCCGGTTGAGCGCATCAACGGGGCGGTGTTAATGCTTTCGGGTGACGATGACCAGATGTGGCCCAGTGTCGAACTGACCGAGATTGCGATGAGGCGTTTCAAGTTACACAATTTTCAGAAGCCCTACCAGCACATTTGTTATGCTGGTGCAGGCCATGTATTTGACGGCGCTTATCTGCCTACAACGATGTTGAATACGGTGCATCGAGTCAACAATAGCTTCTATGCACTGGGCGGAACACCGGAAGCGAACTATCGTGCTGGTGTCGATTCATGGCAGAAGAAACTCGAATTCTTAGCAATGCATCTGTAGGCATTGTATGGCTTCTACAATATCTCCTCGCAGCCGGGTAATTTGCTCATCCGGCTAGTTTGCCTGTTATAATCGGAAGGGTAATCAATGATCTGATTGAAAACCCATGCCAACTTACACTACCGCCGAACAAATTCATAAGTTGATGGTCGGGGCACGGCTGCGCTGTCCCAATTGCGAACAGGGCACGATGTTTGCCGGCCTGTTTAACATGCACGCAACCTGTCCGGTTTGTCAGGTGCGCTTTGAGCGATCATCAGGCGAATCGCTGGGCGGTATGATGATTAATCTGGTGATTGCGGAACTGTTGACTCTGTTTGGCTTTTTCGGCAGTTATGTGCTGCTGGGTTCACCGGCAGACATGACACCTCTATTGATCTTCTGGCTGGTGTTCGATGTCCTGTTCGTTCTGGGCTTTTATCGTCCAGCGCGGGGGATGTGGGTGGCAGTCGCCTATCTGACAAGTGGCTTACGGGCGGACGAAGCAGAATGAAACAGCTAACGAACAATGTTTATGGCGTGCTGCTGTGGGGCGGGTTTGTCAACGGCTACGTGATTGACCACCCGGATGGTCTGGTGGTAGTGGATACGGGGCTGGGGTCGGGCTTTGTCAAGCAATTGACGGCGGGCTTCCACGAAAAGAAGTGGGCGTTGGCGAACATTCAGCACATCTTGCTTACGCATTTTCATCTTGACCACATTGGTGGGCTGGCTGACTTACAACAACATACGACTGCAACCACCTATGCGCACCGGGCCGATGCGCCGATTATTCGTGGTGAACAACCGCCGGTTTACGGCAATATTGACGACATGCGCGGGTTTGATCGCTTCATGCGGTGGCTGCTAGATCGTCAGCCAAGCAAGACCGCTCGTGTCGATGTCGACCTGGAAGATGGTACGGAAATCCTGCCTGGGCTACAAGCAGTGCATTTTCCCGGCCACAGCCGGGGGCATACCGGATTCTTGCTGGAAGCCGATGGTGTTTTACTCGGTGGTGATGTCGCCATGCGCATGACCGGCAACATGACGATGCCATTTCGCGCGCCGTCGCCAGATTGGGCCGCTGTCAGCCAATCCATTCGTAGAGCGGCGGATTTAAAGCCAAATGTGCTGGGCCTGGGGCACGGTCAACCGCTGGTGGGAGACGCCACTGAAAAGCTAAACCAGCTAGCGACGCGCATCGGGGCTTGATCGGTGTCGCCTCTGACTCGTTGCCTGATTGCCAACCGGGGCGAGATCGCGGTGCGGATTATCCGTTCCTGCCGGGAATTAGGTATTCAAACGGTGGCGGTTTATTCTGAAGTTGATGCGACGGCGCAGCATGTCCAACTCGCGGATGAGGCTCACCTTATTGGTCTGCCTGAACCAGCAGCCAGTTATCTAAACCGGGCCAGATTGATCGAAGTCGCGCTGAGTTCTGGTTGCGATTGCGTGCATCCGGGTTATGGCTTTCTCTCGGAATCAGTGGATTTCGCGGAGGCTGTAATCAATGCTGGATTAACCTGGGTGGGGCCAGGGCCAGATGCGATTCGCTTGATGGGTGTTAAGACCACTGCACGAACGCTCATGGAGCAGGCGGGGGTACCGGTTATTCCCGGCTTTCAGGCTGATGGTGCGGCGGACGCCGACTATCAAGCTGCTGCTGAAACCATTGGCTATCCGGTGCTGGTCAAAGCGGCGGGTGGTGGTGGCGGTAAAGGAATGCGCATTGTCAACGATACGGCACAACTCATTGATGCCCTCGCATCCGCCCGGCAGGAAGCACAGACCGCGTTTGGCGACAATCGAATCTTTCTCGAGAAATTCATTGAACGCGCCCGGCATATCGAGATTCAGGTGCTGGCCGATCAGCATGGGAACACCCGGCACCTATTTGAACGTGAGTGTAGCGCCCAGCGCCGTCATCAGAAAATAATCGAAGAATCGCCGGCACCATTGCTGGCTGCAGATCTGCGGACACGGATGAGTGAAGCGGCGATCACCGCTGCCCAGGCCGTGAATTATGTGAACGCTGGTACGGTAGAGTTCATCGTCACGCCTGACGACGAGTTCTATTTTCTCGAAATGAACACCCGCCTGCAAGTCGAACACCCGGTCACAGAGCTGGTCACCGGTGTTGATCTGGTCGCGCTGCAATTCGCAGTTGCCGCTGGCGATACACTTTCCTTTAAACAATCCGATTTGAGCCAGCGCGGTCACGCCATCGAATGTCGTATTTATGCCGAGGACCCGCAGGAAAATTTCCTCCCGGCGGTGGGTCGGCTGCTGCGTTTCATACCCCCGGAGGGACCGGGCATTCGCGTGGATGCCGGGGTGCAGACTGGCGATGAGATCAGCATTTATTACGATTCGCTTTTCGCCAAAATCTGTGTTCATGCCGCGACTCGTCCCCAGGCGATCCGTAGGATGCAAACCGTCTTAGCTTCAACCGTAATTCTGGGTACGACAACTAACCTTGCCTTTTTGCAGCGCTTGCTTCAGCACCCGGCTTTTGGCAACGGTACGATTGATACACGCTTTGTCGAGCGACATTTGCCAGAATTACTGCCCGAAACGCCTGAACTGCCGGAAGCTGCGCTGATAGTTGCGGCATTGCACGATTTGCATACTATCAATACTAAGGGAACCATTGTTCCTGCTGATTCGCAAGATCCCTGGTCACGGGCAGATCGCTTCCGGCTGGGACACTAAACTGAGGGGCAATTATGCGCACTGTTTTGTTGATTTTTCTGCTGCTGCTGGTGTCAATTTCCGGCGCGATTGCGCAGGATGACGAATTATTCCCGGAGCGCGAGATTATTACCGTCCTCGATTTTGGTGCCGATGTATTTGAGCCGGGCTTATGGCTGGCGAGTGCCGCCGAAAGTCTGAGCAGCACCACCGCGACCTGGCAATCAACATTGGAGGCAGGGTTTAGCGCCCTCAGTTTCATCAACTATCTGCATTTTGATGATGGCTATACGCTGGCTGGCCTGGACGAATTCTTCAGCAACGACTGGTTTGAGCAAACCTTTGTGAATTGGGAAGACCTGCGCCAAACTGATTTGTGTTTTGATGATGATGTGACGTTATACGAGTTTACGTTGGCCTTCCGCGATTCCAATGACAACCTCACCCGCTACGCCATGCATTACTGGACTGAACCGGTGACGGAAACGCGCGTCCTGACCTGGTATCTGGCAGTTGCGACCACTTATAGCGATGGCAGCAGTATCCCGGATGCCCGCGATCAATTGGATGAATATAGCGCCCGCATTAACCCGGACCTTGCTGCCTGCCCGTGACGACATTACTCAACAGCATCCGGCCCTGGCAGGTGGTACTCGGCGTGAGTGTCATCTACCTGGGTGTGATTCTGGCACAGCACAATGGCGATGCTCGTGCCTGGGCGACAGTGGGTTCAGATTACAAGTCCTGTGATGATCCCGAATACGACCCTGGCAATACTGCTGGCGGCGGTTACATTGATGGTCAAATTTCATACTTTGTGGCACGTGATGGATTGGCAGCGGCGGCCTGTGCAGATATTCCTGCCTACCGTCTCCAGCGGATATTATTGCCGGCAACGGCAGGGCTGTTGGCACTGGGTAATGATGACCTGATTCCCTGGCTACTGGTTGCGATTAATCTGAGCGCGCTGGTAGGCGGAACTTTTGGCCTGGAAAAGCTCCTTGAGTCTCGGTCGGTTACGCGCTGGTATGCGCTGGTATATGGGCTGGCCGCCGGCAATCTACTTGGTTTGCGGCTGAGTACGACTGAACCGCTGGCCTTTGGCCTGGTTGTGCTGGCAATCTGGCTGATGGTGTATGACCGACCCTGGCTTCCCGCGATATTACTGGCGCTAGCCGCCCTCGCTAAAGAACAGACACTGGTCTTTGCGGCAGGCTATGGCCTCTATTTTCTCATTACCCGCCGCTGGTCGGCAGCAATGCGGTTAACGCTGATTGTTGGTATCCCCTTTGCTTTATGGCAGTTTATCTTGCTGCTGACTCTCGGTTCTTTGGGCATCGGCTCCGGCGGCGAGGGAGCAACTGGCTTTGAACTCATTCCCTTTGGCGGTTATATGCGCATCTTTACCGAAAGTGGCGGTAGTTGGCGCGTCTTTCTCGTCATGAGCGCCTATATTTTCCCCAGCGTGATTCTGCCTACGCTGGTTGGTGGCTGGGCGGTTGTGCGAGATCTCTGGCAGCAGGCATGGCAGTCGGACACTTTGCTGTTGCTACTAAACCTGCTGGTGATGGTAACGCTCCCTTTCACAACCTTTGGCGAACCGCTGGGCTTGCTCCGTGTGATGCTTGGTTTGATTTTGAGTTATCTGATTTTTGCAGCGCGACGTTTTCGTAATACCCGTGCTTTAAAGTATTCGTGGCTATGGCTCGCGCTCAACATCTATTTGATGGCGGGATAAGCTTATGCAATATGATTATCTTGGCAAAACGTACATGATCGAACTCAAACCGGGTCCAGCGGACGCCTATACCGCGACCATTGGCGATCAGACCTTTAGTGTTGTTGCGCGGCAGTTGCCGGATGGTGGATGGCAACTGATTATCAATGGACAGCGACTGACAGCCTATAGCGCTGCGCAAGCAAATTCCCGCCACGTTGCCCTTAATGGTACAACCTATATGCTGACCGTATCCGATACTCGCACGCGGCGACGATCTAACAGGAGCGACGGCGACATCAGTGCCCAGATGCCGGGGCAGGTCCGTGAGGTCCTGGTGAAAGTGGGTGATACTGTCACAATGGGACAGACGTTGATTATATTGGAAGCGATGAAAATGGAAATCCGCAGCGTTGCACCATTTGATGGGACCGTAACAGCCGTATTCGCTGAGCCAGAAGCGGTGATCGAACGCGGTCAGCAACTGATAGAAGTGGTGGAAGCCTGATTCAGTTCATACACAATGGGAATTGTCATTTTGCAAACAACGATTTTCCCCTTCAATGCTGGTGGAATGCGTTTAGGGAAGCAATCTTATCGAAGCTAAGCTAGAACTAAACCGATGCTAAACGCAGTCTGAGAAATCCTGATACAGCGCGAATTCTATGTTAGATTCCGTTCATCACATATCGGGAGATAATCGTATGAAGCGAATTAAACCCGGACCAGGTCAGGAATCAGTTTGGGATTATCCGCGTCCGCCGCGTGTTGAGCCGGCCAGCCAGCATATCCGCATCGAGTTTAATGCGGTCACTATTGCGGAGACGCGCCGGTCGCTACGCGTGCTGGAGACAAGCCACCCGCCAGTTTACTATATTCCGCTTGCAGATATTCAGTTTGATTATCTCACACCAACTCAGCGGCGCACCTATTGCGAGTTCAAAGGTATGGCGCGTTATTGGACGCTAAAGGTCAATGACCGCACCAGGTCAGACGTGGCATGGAGTTATCCTAATCCGAGTCCAGGTTATGAGATGCTTAAAGACTGCCTTGCCTTTTATCCAGGCCAGATGGATGCTTGCTATGTTGATGACGAGCGTGTGCAGGCGCAGGCCGGTGACTTTTATGGTGGCTGGATTACATCAGCGATTGTAGGGCCATTCAAAGGTGGACCTGGTACGCGTGGTTGGTAAATATTTTCACCACGCATAAAATACCAATGTTTTGTAACTGACGATACGCTAATGATTCTGTCTTATATGGCTCAACCCCCCAGGTTGCCCCCTGCGTCTACGAGTTTTCTCTTGACTCTTTAAGGCGAGTTGTAAGCCAAACAGTGGTTCCAAACTATCAAGTTTGCCACAAAAGCAGGACGTATTCACAGCCCATAATTGCCATTTGCTCGGCTTCCGAGGCGATCAATTTGGTGTGCCAATATTCTGATATGCTTCTGATTGGCGCGAAATGGGCACCGGCATATGATACAATACGACGGTTTGATTTGGGTGAGTCGTTAAGGTAAACTAGACGCGGCTGAAACCACCTGAAAACATTCGCAGCATGCTGCGTTGCTTTTAACTGAACCGCAGTTGTCCGCCACGTCTCATTAGCCTGGCGTCATCGGTCAATTGCCTGTGGAGGACTGTATGGCAAAACCAAATAAGCAACAGCTTCTGGATTGGTATCGTGATATGGTATTAATTCGTGAATTTGAGGAAACTTGCCACGATTTATACTGGCAGAAGCGTATTACCGGTGTGTACTTGCATCTCTACAGTGGACAAGAAGCCATTGGTGTCGGCACAATTTCGGCGTTGCGTCCCGATGACCATGTAATTACCGCCTATCGCGATCATGGTGCCGCGTTGATGCGCCGCATTGATCCCAAGCTGCTAATGGCTGAGATGCTGGGCAAACGCAATGGCGTGAGCGGTGGTAAGGGTGGTTCGATGCATCTTGCCAGTCGGGAACACAATTTCTGGGGCGGGTACGCTATTGTCGGCGGCCATCTGCCGCTGGCAGCCGGTATCGCACTGGAATCACGATACAACAACAAAGATACAGTGGTCCTGTCATTTATAGGTGATGGCGCGACCAACAACGGCTATTTTCACGAATCATTAAATATCAGTGCCGTTTGGGATTTGCCCGTGATCTGGGTCATTGAGAATAATTTCTATGGGATGGGTACGTCGGTTGAAGATGCAACCGGTCAACCAGAGTTATACCGGCGGGCCGAGTCTTACGGCATGAAAACGCTGGGGCGCATTGACGGCCAAAATGTAATCGAAGTGAATGAAACCATGCAAAAGGCCGTTGATTACGCCCGCAAAAATGGCCCGGTGTTGATTGAGGCGATTACGTACCGTTATCGTGGGCATGGCGTTTCCGACCGGCAGTACAATGACCGGTTAAGTGATGAACTGGAACAATGGAAAGCCACCCGGGATCCAATTACGATATTGTGTGAACACCTCACGAACAATTACAAAAACATTGATGGTGAGCTTCAGAAAATCGAACAGGAAACCCGCAAGATCATTGACGAAGCGGTCGACTTCGCCGAGCAAAGCCCTGACCCAACTTATGAAGATCTCATTAGCAATGTGTACGTCGAATAGGAAAGTATAATCATGGCAGCAAGAAATCAACCGATGCGGGAGGCTCTGCGCAAAGCCCTGCACGAAGAAATGACCCGCGATGAACGGGTCTTTGTGATGGGTGAAGAAGTCGGGAAATGGCAGGGGACGCACCGGGTTACGCGCGGCTTTTATGAGGAGTTCGGTGCCCGACGGGTACGCGATACGCCCATCTCGGAGATGGCGAT
Organism: Phototrophicaceae bacterium; assembly: GCA_965223835.1. Classification (GTDB taxonomy): domain Bacteria; phylum Chloroflexota; class Anaerolineae; order Aggregatilineales; family Phototrophicaceae; genus CAVYXZ01. Next base: position 3,868,348 of record CBDCXQ010000001.1, on the reverse strand, counting down.
TGCCGGCACCGCCGTTGGCGCAGCGATGGCGGGTTTGCGTCCGGTTGCCGAGATGATGACGATTAACTTCGCTTTCCTGGCATTGGATGCCATAATTAATCATGCCGCCAAAATCCATTATATGTTCGACGGTCAGTTCACCGTGCCGCTGGTTATTCGCGCTGCCAGCGGTTGGGGCGATCAGGCCACCGCAACCCATTCACACACGCCCGAACCCATTTTCGCGCATTTCCCCGGCCTTTATGTTGGCTGTCCGGCGACACCCGGCGATGCCTATGGGATGTTGAAAACGTCCATTCGTGACAATAATCCGGTGCTGTTAACGGAGAGCATCGCGCTCTACGCCAAACCTGGACCAGTACCGGATGATGAAGACTACAAAGTCCCCATCGGCAAGGGTGACATCAAACGTGAAGGTTCTGATGTCACGATCGTGACCTATGCGCGCGGGGTGGAATGGTCGCTTGATGCTGCCAGCCGCCTCGAAAAAGATGGTATCGAAGTCGAAGTGGTCGATATGCGCTGGTTGCGTCCGTTGGATATGGACCTGGTGTACGAAAGCTTCAAGAAAACCAACCGCTGTGTGATTGTCGAAGAATCGCTGCCGATGTACAGTTTTGGCAGTGAGATCGCGGCACAGATTCAAGAGAACTGTTTTGATTATATGGATGCACCCATCAAACGGGTGACAGCGATGGACGTGCCCCTGCCGTATGCGAAAGAAATTGAACTGATGGCCCTGCCCGATGTTCGCAAGGTTATCGATGCCGTGAAGGAGATAGTCTAGAATGGCCCAGGACATTACCGCTTCAATGGATGGTACGCTGCTCAACTGGCTCAAGGACGTGGGTGAGGCGGTGAACAGCGGTGATATTATTGCTGAGATGGACGCCGATAAAGCGACAGTTGAGATCGAAGCGCCTGGCGACGGCATTTTGCTTGACCAGGCCGTACAGGTCGGCGAAGAAGTTAGTGAAGGCGCGGTGCTTGGTCAAATCGGGGCTGAAGGTGAAGGCGCTGCGCCTGCGAATGGCGCGACGAAAACCGAACCCGCCCCGGCATCCACTGAAACGCCCCCTGCTCCATCAAATGGCACTCAACAAGCGGCAACCACTGACGATGGACATCTTAAAGCGTCCCCCATTGCTAAGCGTATTGCTGCGGAAAAAGGTATTGACCTGACCCAGGTGACGGGTACGGGTCCCGGTGGCCGAATCGTGAAGGCCGATGTCGAAAACTTCACCCCTGGTCAGAAACAGGCCGCACCAAAATCAGCCTCTCCCGCTCGAACCGCTCCCGCTGGCGTTAGCCTGGCGGTGCCGCAGCGCACGCCACCACCTGAAGGCCCGGATGTTGAATATCTGGAAATTTCCACCATGCGGGGTCGGATTGCTGCCGGGACGGTGGAAAGTCAACAAACGATCCCGCATTTTTACGTCACGACTGAAATTGATGTAGCAGCGTTGCTGGACTTGCGCAAGCAGTTGAATGCCAGTGTGCCCGAAGGTGGCACCCGCATTAGCGTTAACGATCTGGTGGTTAAGGCGACCGCCCTGACGCTTCGCGATTTCCCGAACTTGAATTCACATTTCTATGGCGACAAGATCGTCCATTTCAAACAGATCAATGTCGGGATTGCAGTGGCGATGCCCGGTGGTGGCGTGATGTATGTCGTCGCGCACGAGGCCGATAAGGTGGCACTGGGCACGTTGGCAGCGGAAAACAAGGCCAAAGCGCTGCGGGCGCGGGAAGGTAAAGTCAAGCCGGATGATATTCGCGGTGCGACGTTCTCGACCAGCAACCTCGGTGCATTTGATGTCGATCATTTTGCGGCCATTATCAACCCGCCCGAAGCTGGTGTGCTGGCTTTCGGCACGGCCAAAGCGGTGCCGGTGGTTCTGGAAGATGGTACACTGGGAGTGGGCAACCGCATGAACGTAACCATCAGCGTTGATCATCGTATCAGTGATGGTGCCGAAGGTGCGGAATATCTCCGGGATTTCAAGGATTTGCTGGAAAATCCGATGCGTTTGTTGGTCTAGAAAGATAATTCGTAGGGGCGCACGGCTGTGTGCCTCTACAAACACAATCCCCGGTTTCTACTTGACTAAGCCCCGCATGTCTCAACCAAAAACTGCGCATAATATTCCGACCAGGACGTCGCGGGATTTTGCTCCACATACTCTTTATCCAGCTTCACCAGCAAGTAAACAATCTCACTTTGGGTAAAGTCGTGCTTAAATGCGGCGTTCAGTTTGTCGTGTAAATAATTCGCGTACCACAGCGGCCATTCCGGGTCCGCACCATCAGACGCGAGAAAAGCCTGATGATGGGCATGACCGGTTGCTACCAATAAATCCGCCAGTTCTTTAATCGTCATCAACATTCCAATCGCTCGTTACAGCTCAATCTACGTTGCCGATTATAACCGGAATGTGACCGATATGGTCCATAGAATATCGCATGGGTATTCGGTAAAATAGAACTTATGTACGCAGAAGTCGCCGTCAACGTGCCGGTACATGGCACATTCCATTATCAGATCCCACATGAACTGGCTGATATGACTCAGATCGGCCAGTTGGTCCAGGTCGGCTTTCGCACGGCTCAGCAGCATGGCATCATTGTGGACCTGCTCACTAAGATCGACGTTCGTCAGCCAAAGTTAATTTCCAGCCTACTCGATCAACGCCCGGTCGTGACTCCTGCGCAGGTCGAGATAGCCCGTTGGATGAGCAATTACTATCGAATGCCGTTGGGCACCTGCTTATGGTTGTTTTTGCCGCCGGGTCTTGCTGGACGCCGCGATATTCAGGTTACTTTATTGAATGTTGATGCTGATGGCCTTGAGGATGTTGAAGCACAGATCGTAGCCCTCTTACAACGGCGAGGGCCGCTGCTAGGGAATCAGCTTAACCAGGCACTGCCCGGCAAAGAATGGCGGGCGGCAGTGGATGCGCTGATCCGGTTGGGCGTCGTGTCCCAGCAATCCGTGCTTGCGACGCCCCGTGCCCGCCCGAAAATGATTCGCACGGCTACCCTTGCCATTCATCCTGATCAGATTCCACAGGTCGCCCGGCATCTGGGCCGCAATTCCAAACAAGCGGATGTGCTGGAAGTCGTCGCAGCGGCGGGTGAAGATGGCCTGCCGGTGGAACGTGTGCTGCGCTATGCTGAGACGACAAAATCCACGCTTAAGAAAGTTGCCGATTCAGGCTTGATTCACCTTGAGGATAATCAGGTTTCATTGACGATTCCGCCGGAAACCGTTGCTGAACAGCTCATCGCTTTGCGCAAAGGGGAAACGCAACAGCGGGTCTTGAAGGTATTGGCCCGCGAAAATGGCGCCATGGATGTCAGTTGGCTCTATGCGCAGGCTGGAGCAAAAGCTAATGACCTTAAGCGACTGGAAGATGAGGGGCTAGTACTGCTGGGGGAAACAGCAAGCTGGCGGGATTCGTTGGCGCAGCGCGATTTTGTTCCCGCCCTTGCGCCACCGCTGACCCCGGAGCAGCAGGCCGTGTGGGACGTGATCGCCGAACAAATTAAAGCGTGGGATTGGGTAAAGGATAACCGCCTCCCGTCCTCCCCCGCCAGCAGAGGAGGAGACAATAGCGCAAGTGCTTCCCCCTCCGAATTCGGAGAGAGAACCATCGCTAGCCAACAATCTCCTCCCCCAGACGTCGAGACCAGGAGACATTCCACCTTTCTGATTCATGGGGTGACGGGCAGCGGCAAGACTGAAATTTACCTGCGGGCAATTGAATTAATATTGGCACAGGGACGGCAGGCGCTCTTCCTGGTCCCGGAGATTGCGCTTACAGCCCAGACAGTTCGGCGGGTAGCGGCTCGTTTTCCCGGCAAGGTGGGCGTAGTCCACAGCGGCCTTAGCGAAGGCGAACGTTACGACACGTGGCGACGAGCACGTGAAGGGCTGCTCAGTATCGTCGTTGGAGCGAGGTCAGCGTTGTTTACCCCATTCCCGGACCTCGGCCTGATCGTTATGGATGAAGAGCACGATTCGAGTTACAAACAGGGCGCTGATACGCAACAACCTTACTATCATGTCCGCGCGGTTGCGGAACAGATGATGCGGGCCAACAAGGGCATCCTCCTGCTGGGTAGCGCCACACCGGCGATTGAAACTTATTTCCGGGCGCAGCAGAGCGATATTCGGTTGTTGGAACTGCCCAACCGCATTATGGGCCATCGGACCCGCATTTTGGAGCAATCAGAACGTGAAGGCATCACCGGGCGCTATTATCCGGCCCGCGCTGACGAGGCGTTGACCATAGATTTGCCAACTGTCGAAGTCGTTGATATGCGCGATGAACTTAAAGCGGGTAATGCCGATATGTTCAGCCGATCATTGAAAGCCGCTCTGCGCATGGTGCTGGATCAAGGGGAACAGGCACTGCTCTTCCTCAATCGTCGAGGGACCAATACCTATGTGTTCTGCCGTGATTGCGGCTATGTTGAAGCCTGTCCCTATTGTGATCTGCCGATGACCTATCACCGCTACGATGAGCGTCTACGCTGTCATCTGTGTGGTTTCGAAAAAGTGTCACCGTTTCAATGCCCTGATTGCCAGTCGCGTCGCATCAAATATTTCGGGGTGGGAACCCAGGAAGTGGAACAAGTCTTACAGCGCCATTTCCCGCTGGTACGGGTGCTGCGCTGGGATGCGGATACAGCCCGCAAACCCGGCGCCCATGAAGAAATTTTGCAACGGTTTTTGGACCACAAAGCTGATATTGTGGTTGGCACGCAGATGATCGCCAAAGGGTTAGATCTGCCGCGTGTGACCCTGGTGGGGATGGTCAGCGCTGATGTGGGGCTTAACTTACCAGATTTTCGGGCCGGCGAGCGCACATTTCAATTACTGACGCAGGTCGCGGGTCGTGCGGGCAGGGGGCTGCTAGGAGGCCGGGCAATTTTGCAGACCTATCAACCCCAACACTATGTTATTGCGGCGGCGGCGGCTCAGGATTACCAAAGATTTTTTACCCAGGAAATCGCTTATCGCCGTGAATTGGGGTATCCGCCGCTGCGCCGGTTAGCGCGGCTGGTATTTCAGTTTAGCAGCGCGAATAAGGCACAAGCCGAGGCCGAGCGTGCCGCTCAATGGTTGCAACAGCGCATTCATATGCAGGGCCTCACCAGTACCGAAATTATCGGCCCTGCTCCCTGTTTTTTTGGTCGCATCAATGATATTCATCGCTGGCACTTGTTAGTGCGCAGCCCAGACCCCATGCTGGCGCTTGAAGGCCTTGAAATCAGTCGGGGCTGGTTACTGGATATAGACCCGGTGGGAGTACTATAATCGAAAAGTAAGGGGTAAGGGATGCGATGTTGAGATTACAGTCAATCATGAACCACTCGAGCATCAGGTGATGGATCGTATCCGACTTTGAGAATGACAAGTATTGCGCATGAAGCGTGCCAGCGTTCGAGGTGCGATGTTGCTCGGCTATCGTTGGCCCTGGGCCAATGGCGGCGATCAGGCAGTGCATCGACATAGGCCGCGTACTGATCCGTATCCACAGGACACAAGGGATAGGGATCAGCCACCCGTTTTCCCCATTGGCCGTGCTCCGCCTTACGTACTACCCGTTTGTTGGATCGTGTCAACCGGATGCTCGGTCGCTTTTTCCGGGCCGCTTCTGCCTTTCATTCCCGGTCTGGCTTACGGTCCGCTGTAGCTCGTATCCTGTTCCCTTTACGCGTTATTTAATAGGATACACTGCCAGGTATTAAACACGCTGGTTATCGCGGAATTCACGCGAGGCTGGTAGCAACGTAGCAGCCAATGCAGTCATTGTGAGTATGGAATGGATGATGTGTTGATGTTCGATTGGCAATCAAGAGAGTCATCGTAGCGCTGTTTTCATGAGGATCGCCTCGTAGGCTTGAGTGTTTTCCCAGCCGTCAAGGTGCAGCCGAGCGTAGGCTGCGCCCTGCTGTCCAAGCTGTTGACGGAGCAAATCGTCGTCAACCAGGCGCTGGATATTGCTAATCAGGCCGTCTACGTCGCCATAAGGTACACATAATCCACCCTGACTGCGGTCCAATATATCTGCCCCAACACCCTCCATGAGGGCGGCGACCGGGGTGCCTGTTGCTAACGCCTCATATAATCGCGCTGGGATTGTCCCCCGAAACAATGCTTCAGGACGCATGGCCCAGAATGTTATATCGCTGGCGGCCCATGCGAATGGGATTTGCTTGTGTGGAAGCCAATCAATCCAGGTAATGGGATCAGTGGCGGCAAGTCGTTGGAAATTGTCATGTTGACTGCCAGCCCCAATAAACACCAGGCGTACCATTGGCTGCGACCGAAATGCACGCACCACCCGTAACAACACCTCAATATCATACTGCGTTGCCAATGTCCCAATAAAAGTTATCGTCAGGCAGTTTTCCAAATTGTGTTTGTGACGGAAAGTTTCCCCATTTTGTTCGGGATGAAATCGCTGCAAATCGACACCATTATAGATCAGGTGTACCGGTGTCTGTTGATCGACATAATGGGTGATTTTTTCGGCCCACAGTGGGCTGAGGGCAACTATCGCGGCGGCCCGGCGATAGGTCAGGTTAACCATCTGGCGCGCAGCTCGATAAATGGGGTCATCTACGGTTAGTGCGCCAACCGACAACAAGTGATCGGGCCACAGGTCCGACACATTGAGCACATAAGGCACGCGCCAGAACTGACTAAGTAATACTCCAGCTATACTCGTAAACACCGGCTGAGCCTCAATTAAGATGACGTCAGGGCGGGCCAACCGCCAACCGCGCAGCAATGCTGTCACCATATAAGTAAGCTGGCTCAACAGTTTGCGGCTGATACGCGGGCTAGGCGTCGCCCACAACCAGGTGCGGATAATGTGCAGCCCAGTGCGGGTTTGTTCTACCGTCCAGCTTCCCTGATAGCGGGGTGCAATTCGACCCTGTGGATAATGCGGCAAGGTGGTCAACACCGTGATCTGATGGCCTTGTGCTTGCAGTGAGCGGGCTAATCGGGAAAGCCGTACTGCTGCTGCGCCAGAATCGGGTTCAAAGTAGGTCGTTACCAGCAGAATATTCATAGCGGCTCAATGCTTTTTGGGGGAGGCAGTATGTGAGTATTCATCGACAAACTTCTGACGGGCGCAGAGTGCGGCATAGCGTTCCGAAAAGCGTTTAACAAGCGCGGCATCCCGTAAGTTCAGTCGCATATCATAGGCATCTTCATTGTTGCTGCGGTAATATTTGGGTTTGACGCCGATGGTCTGAAACTCATACTTTTCATAGAGTTTCTGAGCAGTAACATTACTCACTCGAACTTCCAGGACAATGTACTCTGCTTCTAGCGTGATTGCCCGCTGAATCATCGCGGCCAGTAACAGTTCGCCATAGCCGTGTCCACGATGATCGGGGTGACTGGCAATGGTGCTGATGTGGCCTTCATCGGCAATCAGCCACAACCCACCATACCCCAAAATCAGGCTGTCGGCTGGTTTGCTCAGGCGAGAAAACCAGCGCCGCCAGCGCCCGGAGGCTTGCCCGTTGGTGTATTCCAGCACGACCATATGACTGTAGCTGGATTCGCTGACTTCGTAGGCATAGGAACGCGCCGACCAGGGTGGATCAAATGAAACTTTGTCGATGCTCACAACCTGGCTAATATCGGTTGGGCGCATGTAGCGCAGCACAAATTCAGTCATGGATCAGGGCACATCGCGTGTTTTGACATACTGGGGTATCAGCAGTGCCGGGGCAAAATCCTCTGGGTTTGACACACGCAATCGGTCGAGCGCGACTTCTGCCAGATAGCCTGCTCGCCGTAGTCGTGACGCCGCTGCCGCCAGCTTAACTGGGACACCATCCGCCTGGGCCACGAAAATTTGTTCATGCCCGGCGGGGTCAATATCACCTGTCATGAAGACGGGACCATCAATACGCGCCAACAACTCGTCCCATTCCATCAGGCGGGGTTCACTACGATTAATCCACTGGTCTGTATTACAGTGATAAGTGGCGGCAATAATGCGTTTGCGGCCCGCTGCCACGATACAGATCAGGGTATGGTTAGGATTGGCAGGTTGTCCTGCGGCCAGAGTATCCAGCGATGAAACACCAACTAATGGTAACTGTTGGGCCGATGCCAGGCCCTTCGCCAGCGCAACCCCAATCCGCAGCCCGGTAAACGATCCCGGCCCCACCGAAACGGCAAGCGCGGTCAAATCAGCGGTCGTGATCCCGGAACGGGCCAACAACTGCCCAATGGTTGGGGCTAATTCGGCAGTATGATTGTTCGCGGAGTGCCAGGTTTGCTCCGCGATGAGCGTATCACCATCGTGTAGCGCCAGGCTCATGCTGGATGTTGCCGTATCAATTGCGAATAACATCAATCATGATCCAAAGACTGAGTGGCGAAATTGCTTGAGCAACGATTCGTAGCGGTCGCCAATGGCATTGAACACGAAGGTGCGGCGGGTGGGTTCAAGGATGCGCAGTTCAATCCAGAGGCGGTTGGCGGGCAGCACTTCTTCAATATGTTCCGGCCATTCAAGAATCACGGGGCCCTGTCCATCGAGAATGTCATCCAGGCCAATTTGTTCCGCTTCGTCTGGCCCGGTCAGTCGATAACAATCAAGATGATATAAGCGCTTCGTGGTTGCTTGCACATGGCGATGTTCGTGAATGAGGTTATATGTTGGGCTGGTAAGCTGGGTGTGCGAACCCCAGCCACGTCCAATACCGATTGAAAACATGGTCTTACCCGCACCCATATCCCCTGAAAGACAGACAATATCCCCTGGTTGAATGAGTGCACCCAGACGTACCCCCAGGCGCTGTGTTTGTTCAACACTATGGCTGATAATATCCAGTTCGCTCTCGCGCAGGATTGGCACGCGAGTCTATCTCCCTGCCACCCAAATGGAATTGAGCGACAATTATACCCTGTGCAGGCAGGGCATTAAAGACTCGGTTAGGTGAGGTCGACATTCAGAATGAGAGAATCGGGCTTAGTGTGCTTTGTATGCCGGTCGACACCAACGCTATTGTTTGGTTATGACCGGGTAAAAATTCTTGATTGGGATGTGATTCTGGTGAGAAAATGAACTTTATTTATTCATCTGGTTAACGTCCATAAGTTTCTTCGCCCCGGATGATCTGGTTGAGACGATATAGATCGGTGCGTGACGTCATATCCAGGCTCATCGGTGTTACCGAAATTCTGCCTTCATGCAGTACAGTGTAAACATCCGAATCGGGTTCCGCTTTAGCCGGGTCGGTATTAAAATGATACCCCAGTCGCCCGGTGTCGGTTAATGAGGCCCGTTCCGGGCGGGTGGGCCAATAGACCCGTCGCCGTGACAGGCGGGTGATTTTCCAGTTGGTCGCATCAATCGCCCCCCAGGGAACATCAACTTTGAGCAAATCCACATCATCGGGCCGACGATTGCTGATGAGCCATTCGCCGAAATGCCGCGCACATTGGGCCGCGACGCGAAAATCGACCTCATCGGAGTAGGAAAGGTGCAGGTCTTTCGGGGTTTGCTGCGAGACAGCCAGTGCCGGAATATCAAAGCTGGCGGCTTCCAACGCTGCACCCACTGTACCCGAGATCGTGACGCCGTTGCCAGTATTTTCCCCATAATTTATGCCTGAAACCACCAATGATGGCAGTTTGCTCGATAATTCCAAAACACCATGCTGGACCGCCTGTGCGGGTGTACCATCAACAGCATAGACAGTTAGTTCCCGATCTTTGAATTGCATCTGCTGGGGGTGAATCGTCCCTTTACTCGTAACTGGCATACTGCGCCCGGTGCCCGATTGTTGCTCAACTGGCGCACATACCAGAATCTCACCCAGGTCAATAAAGGCTTCTACCTGCGCCCATAACCCTGGTGAATTGATTCCATCATCGTTGGTGAATAGAATAATCGGACGTTCTTGCGCCATAACAACACCTTACTTACACCGTCGTCATGCCGAGAATGAGCGTGACCCACCCTCGGCAGTTCGTCTAACAGTCGCCTTTTCTGAGCGTATACTTGCGTTCACCACGATTATCAGCTTCGCTGGTCTCGCCAATTTGGCCGCCGGGGTCGGCGACAACCGAGAGAATATGCTCGACGGAATGATTGGTATCGACCGTCAAGGGGATTGGTCCAACGTTGATCGTTTGTCCAGCATCAATTTCCCCGAAGGCCCCATTCGTGCCGGATACTAAGCCGTTCGATGAGTCCTCAACTCGCAGACTGCCGCCCGGAGAACGATCAGTCCCTAGATTGGCGATGTCCACAAAAACCCTGAAGGTATTGCCACATTCCGGCGTGCCTGGATCGGTCGTGATGTTGCCCACAACGATGTTCACATTCACCTGAGGTGTATTGGTTGCCGGAACAGGCGTTGGCGGCACAGGAGTCAGCGTTGGTACTGGTGGTCCCGCGTCCACTGGCAGACTGTCGATGTCGCCGGTCGTGGTTAACAGATTGCCAAACACCCAGCCCTCGGCATTAAAGTAGACGACCTTGTACCAGCTTCGGTCGGGGTTTACCGCAACAATCTCGCTGCTATCATTCGCGGCGAACGCGCCGATGGGTGGGTCAAATAGAATATTGGGGCCACGCCGCACGTTCACACCGGTGGTAAAGGTCGCCATTGGTTTACTGGGGGTCGGTGTCGTGGTTGGTGGCGAATCAGTGGCGGTTGGCGCATCGGTTGGTACCGCAGTCGGTTGCGCCGGCGCATTGTTGTTGTTTGATTGGTTAGTGTCACCGGAACCATTGCTATTGACTTCGGCAGTCACCTGGGGCTGGGACGCCTGACTCACAATGTTGACCATAGCGGACGCTGGTTCACTGGCGGAACCATCGGCCCGTATCGCCGTTATGGCGATCGTGTGCGATCCACCACCGCTGGCAGGCCAGGTCTGGGTAATACTAAAGGCTGGTGCCCCGGTTTCATTCGGCGAAGTTAGGGATGCGATGACCGTATCATCAACGATGACCTCAACCCGGTCAATATCGACCCCAGCGTTCGAGATTAACGCCTGAATATTAACCACAACACCGTCCAGGTAAGTCGCGTTGGGCAGAGGTGAGACCATCTGCACGACTGGTGCGCCTGTGATTGGCTGATTTGATATACCAGGTTCAGCATTCAGGTTACATGCTGCTAACAGCAAGCCCAGTCCTGCTAATAAAAAGCGTTTCCACATAGAAAATCTCCATCGCGGTCCATCCTCCAACCTGAAGAATCTAACTCACCAACCCAAAATATGCGAGAGTGCATCCGGGCAGGGTAGGGCAATCGTATTGCATTTGAGCGAGATGCCGGGGCGGAAACGCGTGCTGTTGATACCAGCGCACAATCATTTCATGAACCTCATTGTACAAATTCAGGAGCGGCTGTTTAAATGTTCGCCGAACGAACCATAAGTTCGGTGGAGTGGCCCAGGCCGATTGCGTTCGGATTCGCTATGTGTAATAATGAATCGCTATGGTCCAGAAGAAGTTTAAACGAATTATAAGCGACTATTTTGTATCGTAGACGATGGTTCAATTCGTAAGGAAATAATTTGATAATCAGGCTTCTCGCCCATTTTAGGAGACAGAATGAAAGAAAAAACTGAATCACTCACTTTCCGACAGGCAGACCCGCAAACAGTAGATTATGATCGAATTGCTGAACTCATCAATGCTGCTGAGGGCCGGAATATTAATGCCGATGCGCTACGATCATGGGATGCCAGCCAGACCGCCGAGGATTTACACAAACGTTACGTGGCCTGTCGCGATGAAACGGTCATTGGCTATGGGGTCAACTATAATGATGCGACGGATGCAACCTCTCGGTTCCTGGTATGGTTAACGATTGATAAACCATTCCGCAAACAAGGTTACGGTGGGCAATTTTATTTGTTTCTGGAACAACAAGCTATCGCGCACGGCGCAACCGGCTTCGGCACCGAATGCATGGATAACGACGGCGATTCTCTGTCGTTTGCTGAAAAACGCGGCTATAAAATTCAGCGACATTGGTTTGCCAGTCATTTAGACTTAACATCTTTTGATACCGAGCGGCTATTGCCCATAGTCGAAAGCGTCCGCGAACAGGGCGTCCGCTTCACCTCGCTGGCAGCAGAAGGGAACACCGAAGCAGCCCAGCGTAAATTGTTTACCCTGAATTCAACTGCGGCCCAGGATAATCCGGGCAATCGCGGTGAATATCAGAATACGTTTGAAAATTACCGGGCTAAAGTGCTCAACGCGCACTGGTTTCGTGCCGCTGGACAGATTCTGGCGGTCATTGGCGAGCAGTTTGTTGGCCTGGCAGCCGTTGGCTTTGAGTCGGACGGTGTTACAGCCACCAACGCTTTTACCGGTGTCGATAGAGCCTATCGCGGACGTAAGATTGCCCAGGCCTTAAAAGTGTTGGCTGCCCTGTATGCGCAACAGGCTGGGGCACAGGTCATAATTACCAGTAACGACAGCGAGAGCGTGCCCATGCTGGCTGTGAATGATCGGTTGGGGTATGTGCGGCAACCGGGTCCATACTGGTTAGAAAAAGCAAGAATATAATACAGTGAATGCTACGTAACGAAGTCACGTTGACCGGTGTGCTTTTGCCACGTGCCATCGTCAATAATGTCAGTGATTGCCGCAACGACTGCGCGTACTTCGTCATCGCTATTATAGAAATGTGGCGACACCCGAATCCCGGCTCCTTCGCGATAATCAATGATGATCTGACGAGCCAGTAGTTCACGACTAATCTCGTAAGCATGGGGCGGGTTGATAATCACCGTGCCACCGCGTTCATCAGGATTCAGCGGTGTATTGATCGCGTACCCGGTGGCCTGCGCTATGTCGATCAATAAGCTGGTTTGTCGGACATTTTTGGCCCTGATGTTGGTGACGCCGATTTGCGCGATAATATCTACTCCAGGTTGAATCGCGTACAGTGAAGCGACACCGGGAGTCCCGTTCATCAGGCGGTAGGCGTCGTCACGCAGCTTGAGGTCGTCTATATCAAAGGCGAAGGGGCGCTCATGGGCAAACCAGCCCGTGACTAATGGCTCAAGCGATGATAACAGGTCAGGCCGCACATACAGGAACACACCGCCGGGGCCGCCACACAACCATTTCAGTACGCCCCCGATATAAAAATCAACATTCAGTGCGGTCACATCAACCGGAATAACGCCGACGCTATGATAGCCATTGAGGACGACCTGGGCGCCGACTTGATGGGCTTTGGCGACGATGGCCTGCGCGGGCATGATGTAGGCGCTGCGGAACAACACATGACTGATGCTCACCAACCGGGTGTGGTCGTCAATGGCAGCAAGGATTTCAGCAGTATCAATCACCGTGCCGTCAGGTGATTTTACCATGTGGATATCCATGTTATCGGGCAACCAGCGCCGCAGTACGTACAGGTCCGACGGAAAATCCATGTCCGTCACGACCACCTTATTGCGGTGAGTATCGCTAAAATCCAACGCACTGAACAAAATACTGTTAGCGATGCTGGCATTCTGATGAATCAGCACACTGCCCTGGGGTGCGCCCATCAACGGCGCGATTTTGTCACCGACCTGACCATTTAATTCCCACCAGCTCTTGCCCCACGCCTGCACACCATAGGTTCCCCACATGTCGGCGTAATTGCGCAGACTGTCATAAACGCCGCGCGGCATGGCACCCAGAGAATTGCTCACCAGATAGTTGCAGGTCGCCAGAATCGGGAACTCATCGCGCCAATTTAATAGTGCATCGCTCATCAGTCGTTATCCTGAAGTTAAACTGAAAGAATCATTTTACCCTATCGTCGAAGATTGTTGCGACCGACTATTGCACTGGCTATAATCCCGACAGTGCGGATATTTTTGCGCGGATCGTTGAGAACGCTCGATAAGTGCAACTAATGCGTCGGAAATTTTGTTTTTGACTCCGCACCATTTTGCTATGATGTATTTTGCAAAGGAAACCTCATGTTAAGAAAGATTTCGTTCCTGTTGCTGTTACTCCTCATTCTGGCGCTATCATTCCCGATGACCGCCCAGGATGATGCCCCCATATATTATTGGATTTCGCATGGCGCACCTGCCGACCCGGTCTGGACCTTTTTCCTGCAAGGGGCGGAACAGTGGAGCGCTGACACCGGTCATGAAGTTCGCACGTCCTTCCACAGTGGCGATGTGCCATCCCATCAGGAAGCCTTCCGGGCGGCGATTGCGGCTGGCGCGACCGGCATTGTCACCAGCACACCCGATCCAGGTACCCTCACCGAGGTGATTGCGGAAGCCCACGATGTCGGCATTCCGGTGATTATCATCAATACCGAAGATGCCACCAGTGGCCGTGACGCGTATGTCGGTGGTGACAATGTGGTCATCGGTCGCCGCTGGGCACAATACCTGGTAGATAATGGCTTTGTCGAATCGGGCGATTTTGTCTGGATGCCCGTCGAGGTGCCGGGTGCAACTTATCAGGTGCTGGAAACTGAAGGCATTGCCAGTGTATTTGACCCGCTGGGTATTGAATACGAAATCACCGAAGCGACGCTCGATCAAGCTGAAATTATCACCCGCATGTCAGATTATCTGCTGGCGAATCAGGAACGAATCAGCGCCATTATCGGCCTGGGCGACCTCGTCACGGGCAGTATCAAGCGGGTGTTCGATCAGGTTGGTGTGATGCCGGGTGACATCCCCGTTGTCGGTTGGGGCAATTCGCCTGATACCGCGCGTGAAGTGATGGAAGGGTACGTCAACGCTGCGATGTGGCAGGACCCGCAAGCAACCAGCTATATGGGCCTGTCAATGGCAGCGATGGCTGCCGCCGGCATTCCCCCTGGTTTCGACATTATTGTTGGTACGCTGTATGAAGCCGATACTGCTGAAGTCTACTTGAACATCATGGAAGGCAACTAAAGACCCTGGTCTTTTGATTGCCTGAATTTTGACTATTTGTACCGGGCGCGCCTCGATGTGCGCCCGCTTTCATATAGAACGTTTTATCCGCTATTTCCATTCTCTATATCCATAGAAATCTGGTTTAGATGCAATCGACTCCACTTCTTCAAAGACTTATTTCAAGACCTGAGTTTGGGCCGCTTGTCCTGCTCATTGGTGAAATCGTCGTTTTTACGTTGTTGTCAGTACGGTTTATATCGCCGGGGAACATCAGCAATATGCTGGCCTTTACGCCCGAACTGGGCATGATCGCGCTCGGCATGACGTTGTTGATGACGTCGGGTGAATTTGACCTGTCGGTTGGCTCTGTATTCGGGTTTGCACCGGTGGTCATGTGGACGATCTTCAATGCCGAGATTGCGCCGCTGGAAATCGGCTTCCTGATCGCGATGGCGATTGCCGTCTTCATCGGTTTTGTTAACGGCATGCTGGTGACACGGCTCAAGATTCCTTCGTTTCTGGTGACATTGGGCATGTTGCTGGTCGTGCGTGGGACCGCGCTCTACATCACCAGTGGCTTCCCACAGGCCACGTGGACTGCTGAATCGGCCCTGGCAACGATTGTGGTTGGTGATTTCTTCATTGGCGAATACCGTATTTATGCCTCGCTGATCTGGTTTATTTTGATCGCAGCATTGCTAGGTTACGTCTTAACTCAATCGCGAATCGGCAACTGGATTCAAGCGGCAGGCGGTAATGCCAGTTCAGCCCATGTGCGCGGCGTCCGTGTTGCGCGTACCAAGATCATGCTGTTTATTACGACAACGGTGCTGGCAGCATTTGCTGGCGTGGTGAGTTCGATTCGGGTTTCGGCGGCCAATCCCAATAGCGGCACCGGCTATGAACTGGAAGTGATCGCGATGGTCGTCATCGGCGGCACCGCGCTGACCGGGGGACGGGGAACGATTATTGGCACGGTTCTCGGCGTATTCATTCTGCGGTTGATGCGCAACGGGATTGTGCTCGTAGGCGTGCCGGGACTGGCCTATAACATCTTTATTGGGGCGATTATTTTGATTATGATGGCGCTGCATTCCTGGTTGGAACGCCGCCACAACACGGGGGTGTAGCGCGATGTCGAATGAACTGGTGCGGATGGAGAACATCAGCAAGTCGTTTGGCAAGGTACAGGCGCTGAACGATGTGACCCTATCAGTTGCGCCGGGTGAAATCGTCGCCCTGCTAGGTGATAATGGTGCGGGTAAATCCACCCTGATAAAGATTTTGTCGGGTGCGCTGCAAGCAGATAGTGGTCAGATTTATTTCAAGGGCCAACCGGTCAACATCAAAAACACCTGGGACGCCATTGCGATGGGCATCGAAACCATTTACCAGGATTCAGCGCTGGTTTCGGAATTGTCAATTGCGCGCAATTTGTTTCTAGGGCGCGAACCACTGCGTGGGCCACGTTTCATGAACCGCATGGATATGCCGCTGATGAACGCGGAAGCCAGCAACCTGCTCAAACGCGTCGGCATCATGAAAGACATTGACCCCGACACGCCAATCATGTCGCTTTCTGGTGGTGAGCGGCAGTCGATTGCGATTGCGCGGGCCATGTACTTTGAGTCCGACGTATTGATTCTGGATGAGCCGACCAACAACCTCGGCGTAGAAGAAACGCAGGGTGTTTTACGTTTTATTAAAAGCGCCCAGCAAGAAGGTGTTGCCTGCATTTTTATCACGCACAATATTTATCACGTATTCCAGGTTGTGGACCGCATTGTTGTGTTGCGGCGGGGACAACAAGTTGGCAACCTTTATGCCGACAACACGGATATTGAAGAAGTTGAACAGGTCATCACCGGGATGATTGAGTCCCGCTTCGACGAGAAGCAAACCGGCACGTCAAGCTAACACGCTGTTTGATTTTATGGCGATTTGGCTTGCGGCATTTTCAGAACGAATGCGAACATGAATACGGCGAAAAAGCCCATCAAACCCCAGAACAAAAAGGGTACACTCGGACCGTAGACCGCCAGACTATTGCCCAGTGGTGGCGAAAAGAACCCACCGGAATTGCGAATCATCGTCGAAATCCCCAGTGCGGTCCCAGCATAAACAAAACCGACCCCCTCGACTTCCAGCACCGTCGCGTTGGAGATCGCCATAAACGAATCGAATACAATGCCGGTTGCCGCGATAATGATCACCACCAGTGATGGATCGACCAATCCCAGTGAGCCGATCCCGGTTGCCAGAATGAAAGAGGCGAAGATCAGAAATCTGCGCCGCAGATGCCATCGGTCTGACAAAATAGAAAGCGGTACAACCGCAAGTAAACTCATCAGGAAAAAGGCTGATAGCGCCCGGTCAGCATCCAGGTCGGCCCAACCAACGGTCTTCAGATACGTCGGCAAGTAGCCGGTAAATCCCGCGAAACAGGCACTAATGCCCAGACTGCCCAGACCCAGAATCAGTACATTGCGCAGTTTGAGAACATAGCGCACGTTTTGCAATAGTGATGATTGAGGTGTCGAGTCATTGGTATCGCGTTTTTGGCTGGGATGCACAATCAACCAGACGATGGCAAATGCAATCGCTATCACGCCATAAAATATCACGACCTGCCGCCAACCCCCCAATGCTGGGAGAATCACGCTGGTGCTCAGCAGCGGCCCCAACGTCAGGCCACCGGCAAAGCCCGCCGAGATGACGCCACTCGCCATGCCCAACTGATTGGCCGGGAACCACTGCCGGGCGACCTTGAACATCATCACGGGGATAATCGCCTGGGCGAAGCCAAACAACAGCGACGAGATCAGCAGCGTATTGAAATCGGTGGCGATGCTACGGGATAAACCAAACAGGCCGGTTAGCAAACAACTCACGAATAATGTGCGGCGCGAACCAAAGCGGTCGCCCAATGTACCGCCGATCAGCGCAAAAAAGATTCCGGCAAGGCCAATCATCACGCCCCACACGGTACCAATCTGAACCAGTGTCAAGTCCAGATCGGCGCTAATGATGCTAAACATGGGTGGCAGGGAGAAGTTGGGCAACGTTACGACGAACATAGGCGTCAGGGCACACATCACCAACATCACCCAACGATAATTGCTGCGGGTTTCGGTAAGCGGCAAGGTTTCGGTTGTCATATGAATTCCGTCTGTAGTTGAGGTTCAGCGATTGTACAGGTGTATCCAGGCTGTGACAATCGGTCCAATGTACAGGGTTGATGATGGCGAAGCCAAAGCGAGAGTCAGATGTCGTCCTTTCAATTATTATTTATTCAATCCTTGCGCTCTTTCCGGGTTTTTTCTGGTCTCATTTCGGACGATTGTTCACTTTGATAGGTGATGGTCAGCTCATTCTCCCTGGCTTAGAAATCGTCTATATTCCCTACATCTGGCTTGCACTCTTTCTCGCCACCAAGAGTCGAGTTTATGAGAGAACATCAATTCGGTCGGTGGGAAGTGCTCTTGCACTGATTGCAAGTATTGTATTTCTAGGAATCGCAGTATATATGTCAGTTCTTTTTCTGGATAGCTGACGCCACTATCATTATCCGTCACCTGAGACTGAATATACTGTGCGAAGTTATATGGGAGATGGCCCATCAATCGGATTAATTCAATTTGTGGGATCGTGGTTAGGTGGTTGTTCTGCTGGCTACACGACCTTATGCGTGGGTTTCGTGATTAGATTGCGGCAGAAAACTAAGCGTTAAAGGCAGTTAATCTTGATAGATTTTAGTGGCCTATTAATTAGTAGATTTAGTCGGAGTCTCAGTTGGTGGCAGCAGAGTGGGCGTAGGTGTAGTAGGGCGCAAGGCAATAAAACTGCCGGTGATGACGCAGCTATCGCCATAAGTTTCAGTGTAAGCGCTCAGGGTCCAATCGTAGGTGCCCGCAGTGGGCAGCGCATTCATGTAAAATTCCGCGCCAATGGCCTGGCCGCCGGGCATCTCAAAACCGGTGCCTTCACCGCTCTGGCGATGGGTGGCTTGAAAACGAATCGTGGCTCCGGGATGATTGAGCATCACGACAATCGGCATATAGTCATCCCAGGCATAAACATAGCGTTCGCTCATCTCATGCAGGAGTTCAAATCCGGCGCAAATGTTGGCTTCGCTGGGCGTCGGCGATGGGGTGGTGGTGGGCGTCGCAGTGGGCGTGGGTGAAACTGTTGCCGTCGGCGAGGCGGTCCAGGTTGGGGGCAATGTGCGTTGGGTGAGGGGACCGGCGACGGTCGCAAACCGCGAGGTTGGCGTAACAGTTGCCATTGATTGAAGAGCGGGGTTGCAGGCTGCAACCAGAAGCAACCCCAGCAGAATGATACTTGATCTGAACACGTTTGCTCATGTGCCAATCATCTTCGAGTGCATTCATGATACGTGATTCCCAGATAAATGCTATGCGGAAATGGGGTTCACCCAGGCGTGAGTTAACCCCTTATACAGATCGGTTAGTGTTGGCTGCGACGCAAACCGACGAACTGCAAAATCCCGAAGATACCGACGGTGTCGGCGATAATAAGAATCGCCCACCGGCCCGCAGTGCTGAAATTGAAAGGGTCGAAGAGTAGTAGCATAATACTGCCGATCACCCAAAGCGCATCGCCGATAATCGCGCCCCAGACCAACTGGGTGTCGATTGTCGTGCGGGACGTGAGCCAGAAAAGCGTCGCGGCGAATCCCAGCAGGCCGACACCCATGATTGCGATCAAGACGAAGGCATCGGGCGCAACCCCTAGAAATTCAACGATAGATTGCGCCAGCAGAATAAAGACGGCCCCGCTGATGATAGAAAAAACGCCGTTGCCGCGCAGGGCCGTGCGCAGCATACGATCATTGTGGTGCAGGTTGACAGTGGTCATGTGATTATGCCTCAAGCAATTCAGTGCGGTCGATGTCGCTACCATACGCGAATAATCACTGCCAAATCCAGATGAACCACTGCCATTTGCTGCCATTAGTAAGTCTGTTGTTTGAGTTGTCTCTCGAACCGCAACGAGTCAGCTTATTCTGCCTGATTCATGACACAAGATTGTCTCGGATGTAGTCGAAATTGATGTCCAGACCGATGCCCGGTCGGTCAGAGATGTGGACATAGCCTTCATCATCCATCGGGTCGCCCAGCGAATGGAGCCAGACCGGTGGCGTATCATAATCAATAAAGGGGTGTAATAGGCCGCGTTCGTGATATTCGCCGGGAACACTCATGGCGCACAGCACATGCAGGTTTGCCACATCCGGTCCATGCGATTCCATTTGGATGTTAAACGATTCCGCCAGATGAACGATCTTCATCATCGGCGTGATGCCACCCACGTCGCGCACGCCGGCCCGCGTCATGTCACAGGCATTACGCGCCATCCACTCGGCGCGGGTGAAGTGTTTGCCTTCGGCGGTTTCGGGTCCGACAATATGGAGTGATGTTTGCTCTGCCAGCCAGACATACGAGGCAGTACTGTGTTCCGGCATCGGTTCTTCCATCCAGTAGAAATCGAGTTTTTCGAGTTCTTTAGCCAGATAAAACGCCTGCGCCCGTGAGTAATAGTGATAGGGATCAATCATCAACACCATATCGGGTCCGACGGCTTCACGTACCGCTGCACAGGCAGCGACATCGCGTTTGGGGTCAGCCGAATAGGGCGGTTGCCAGGTATGCAGCTTAAACGCCGTATAGCCCCGTTCTTGACATTGCAAGGCGAAGCGTGCATAGTCTTCGGGTGTTGCCAGGCCGCCTGCCAGATCATCACCACACATCGTACTGGCATAGGCGGGAACTTTGGTACGGGTCGCACCCAGCAGCTTATACACCGGCAGATCAACCGCCTTACCCGCCAGATCCCACAGCGCAATATCGACCGTTGCCAAAACTTTATCTGACAGGCGGTCCAGCGCCAGCCGCTGCCGTTCGAACAACGTGCGCCAGATTTTTTCGCGATAAAAAGGATCTTCACCCATGATGATTGGCTTGACCAAGGACTCGATCACGGCGGCATTGGCTCCGAAGCAATGGCCTGCCACGCCCTCGTCCGTCGTGATCGTCAGCAGGGTTTGGGTCGCGTCATGTTCCGGGCCAGGATGCCCATGCCCATCGGAGTCGCGCATCGTATAGGCTTTGTAACGAAAAGTTTCGGTCTTAACATCAACAATTTTCACGAGAGTAAACTCCTGATTGAATTAAGTTAATCTTGCCACAGGTGTTGTGGACGATAGCCAAAGGCAGCATAGGCCCGCTCACAGCTCAGCGGCGAAAGAAGCTTGGTCAGGTCATTGCGGATTTCAGTCTGGTCGCCAAAGTGGCGCTGAATGACATCGGCCATCGGCTCTTTCAGCACAAAGCCACCGGTGACGTTGTATGGTCCGGCGGGTACCTCGTCTTTCTCAATCGCCAACCGGCAGGCGCGGGCCATATCACGGGCATCAGTACGGGTCCACAATAACCAACTGCCACCGGCTGGATCTTGCCTGATTTGTTCGATTTCGTTGGGGATTGTTGTGGGCACGCGGGTGCCCATGATCCGAAACGAGAGAATCGTCAGCCCAAAATTCTTGACGAAGTAATCAGCGGCCTGTTCGCCAGCGGCTTTTGACAGGGCATAACTGTTCACCGGGCGCAGCGGGTGTTTTTCATCGACCGGCAGGTAAACGGGCGGCGCGGCGGCAAAGCCATAGACCTGCGCACTTGACGCGGACACAATCCGTTTAATGCCCAGATCAGTACACGCACGAAACACGTTGAACGTTCCCTGGGTGTTTTCGCCATAGGTGCGCGTATCCGGTACGATCCCGGCATTGGCCCATGCGCCCATGTGGACCACTGCATCTGAACCGGCCAGCGCTTCATAGACCTCACCCGGCTGTGTCAGGTCAACTCGCAGAAAACGCCCCTGTTTTTCGGCAGGCGGATTGACATCAATGCCCAGCACGTCATACCCGGCAGCCATCAAATCACTCACAACATAACGTCCGATGGTGCCGCTGCTGCCCGTAACCAGAACTTTCACGGTAAGCTACTTTCTGTGTGGATGGTGCGACGATAGGTAGCTTAACGCGGGCCAGAAGCAAAGTCAAAGGCCATCAGGTGACCTGTATGACAGGTGTTGTCTGGAGTCCGCCTAACTGGTCAAAGAACGCGATTCCCGTGCCCGGCTGTTCCAGGGCTGTCAAATAGCCAATGCGATCTGTTGAGAAGATATAAACTGCTTCACCATAAGTTGCTTTGGTGCGGATTTCAACTGTTAACGCGATTTGAAAACTGGGTGTGTCACATGGATAGGCCACCAGTGTTTCCAGAATCGCCAGCGAATAGGGTTCGAGCGCCCGGTAGGCCATGTCCATATTGTTCACCAGTATCTCCGGTGGCAATCGTAAGATGATATTGATTTGGGTATCCATTGCGTGGTAGCTGGGTGTGCCCTGGTCAGTGTTGCAATTCTCACCGCGTGAAAATGTCCTGACAACTAATGATGGTGCAGTGCTCAGCACGTCGGTTTCGCTGAGTTTCGCGGTTAAGTCTTCACTGAATGCGACCTCATCCCGGCTGGCCCAAGACCACGCGCAGGGAGCCTGCGTTACAGAGGGTGTGGGTATGGTAACGTTTGCAAATTTGGCTTGCTGCGTCAGCGTCATTATCCATTCATCACTAAATTGGACGATTGCAGTCGGCGACATATCGGCACTATAAAGCATCTGCGCTTGCGGGTCGCGGCGTAGAACGACCAATGCCCCCAGGCCAACAGTCAGCAGTGCGGTGAGTAAAAACGCGAAAAAGATCACTCGAGTTCTATTCATGGCGCATAAACCCTCCTAAGCAGAAGAGGCTTTTGCGGCCAAAAAGTTTCGAAATTCATTTTTGCTCAGCACCCAGTACCGGGCATTCTGCACTAGCCTTTGTGAAAATGGGGCAGTACATCGCGGGCGATCAGTTCCAGCCCTTCGATGTCGTCCAGATCCATCCATTGCAATAGCAGGCGCTCGACTCCCGCTTCCTGCCAGCGACCCAACCGCTCAATAAACTCCGACGCGGTCCCGGCAGTGATGCCGCGCTCGGTCCACAGTTCATCGCTGGTCTTGCCGAATCCATCAAGTTTGGCTTTTAAATCAGCGTCACTTTTGCCGAATTGTGCCTGGCTGAAGACCGAGCGTTGCACTTCACTCGGTTGACGGCCCGCAGCCACCAGAAGTTCGCTCAGATAGGTGTTGAGGTCTTTAAAATCTTCGATGTAGATGAACGGCACATTCCATTCTCTGGCATACTTCGCTGCCATCGGCAATGTGCGGTTGCGCCCCCGTCCACCAACCAGAATCGGTGGCCCACCGGGGCGTTGCGGACGCGGCAGCAAGATGGCGTTGTTCAGCGAGAAATGCTTGCCGTCATAGCTCACGTGCTCGTCACTGTTGAACAGCCGGGTCGTGATCTCTAGCGCATCTTCGAACATGTCAAAGCGCGTTTTACGGTCATAAAATGGAACGCCGAAGTCGTGATGTTCACGTTCGTTCCAACCTGCGCCGAGGCCCAGTACCAGGCGTCCGTTGCTGAGATCGTCAACCTGTGCCGCCATGCGGGCGGTCATCGAGGGATGGCGGAACGTGACCGGCGCGACCATTGGGCCGAATTCAATGCGTTGTGTATGGGTAGCGGCAAAGGTGAGCGAGACCCACAGTTCCAGCGAATCATAATCCGGCGGTTGGGGATTCACATAATGGTCAGATCGGAAAACGCTTTGATAACCACTGTCTTCCGCGACTTGTAGAATACGCTACCAGCGTGCCCAATTTAAATCGTGCTGACCTTCTAACATGAGGCCAATCTGCATGATAATTTCTCCCGTGCGTTTCTGACCGAGAGATTATCAACCGAAACGGGCGATGATGCAAAGCCCAATGATTCAGGGAAATTGGGTGACGGATTGCGGTTTGGCTGGAACTGGTTTCTCGCCGCGACGTAACGCCTGAATGACGGTTCCAGGCCGCAGCAATTGACCGCGGGTGATAGATTGATTCAGGTAGGTGAAGAACCGTTCTGCCGCCGCCGGATGATGCGCCGCCGCCGCGAGGATTAGTTTTTCACCCTGGCTAAACTGGCGACCCATCGCGAGTTCATGATTGTGTTGACGATAGGCGCGGCTAAGCTGTCGCTGTTGTTGACGGTATTCTGTCAGCGACTTTTCAATTTCGCCACTGACCATCAGGGCGTGCAACGTGCTTTCCACCAGCCGATGGGCCGCTTGGATTTCCATGCTTAATTGATTGGCACGGAACATGGGCAGCGCCAGTTGAGCGGTGCCAATGCACACTAATCCGGGTGGGTTGTTTGTGGTTGCGATATTGCCGGTTGCTACCGGACCGAGTACCCTTGAAATTTGAGTCGAAAAGGGGATATGCGGCCCATCTGGAAGTTGGGCCAGATTATGAGCCAGGCTGCCTTCTGGGTCACGTTGAAAGGCTGCCAGATTCTTGGGTGCGGGTGCATAAATGACCTGCGTCAAATTGTCGCCATGCGTGATGATGGCAGCCACATCGGGGTCTAACAGCCAAATCTGAGCACGTGGCTGACCGGATAGTTCATAGTAGGCATGGTAATAGACCCGCCCTGGTTGTTGGCTCCGGCTACTCAGTTGCGTAAGCTGCGAATTCGAACCATCGGCTGCAACCACGAGCCGTGCTAACAATTGCAGCGACCGTTCGTTTTCGGGTTGTCGAATCTGAAGCCCGAAAACGGCCTCACGATTTTTGACGACTTGCTCGATAACCGCGTCGCGAAACAGCGTCACACCGTTCGTACGATAGGCGATGTTCAACAGCAGGGAGTGTAAGGCATCAGCTTCAACAAAGTAACCCTGATCTGAGCCTGAGTTACGGATCCATCCCCATCGTGTCCAGAATTCCAATTTGCCAGGAGAGGTCGGCAGTGTTTGTTGGCGCAAGATAGACCGTAATGAACGATCGGCAGTTGGCGTAACGTATTCAACTTGACCTGAGTTGTGGCTGTTTGATCGCGGCTTAACCAGCGCGACCCGGACGCCATTTTGGGCAAAGGTAATTGCCGCTGTGAGACCAGCGACGGTTGTGCCATAAAGAATGACATCGAATTGCTGTTTAGTTTGGATGAGCATAAATGGATGCACAATTGTATAGAGTTAAATTACAATCATTAAAGCATGAATTTGTTGCAGTAACAATTAAAGCCCATAAAAATTGCGTTAATGCTTATCGCCTGCTTAGAAAAGTGCCGCTACCCGTTGATTGAAATTGATCTACAGTCTGCGTTGCGGCCTGATTTGGTGACGATTGCCACAGTTTGAAAGCTTTACTACGTGGATTGTGGGGGATCAAACGGTTGTATGGTAAACTAGCATCGTTTTAATCACGTGTATCCGGTGAGATAACCGATGCCAGTCATTGAGCATAAAATCACAATTAACCGGTCTGTCGCTGAAATATTTCGATTTATGGCGGATTTTAGCAATAATCCGAAATGGCAGCCCGATAGCATTCAACTCGAACGCAGTGGCAAGGTCAAAGTTGGTGATATGGTCGTCGGGATGCAGCGCGTAACCGGGCGAATGCAGCATGTGAATGCTGATGTGGTTGATTATGTGCCCAACCAGAAACTGGCTTTTACGGGCATCATGGGTACGTATCCGTTTCGCACGACTTACACTTATGATTTTTCGGGGGCGGGTGGCACTCAGGTTGGTATAACCACCGATATTCGAGTGCCCTGGATATATATCATGTTTCGGCCCTTTGTTGTGAGTGGTCTCAACGGGCAGATTGAAAAATCACTGGCAAACTTGAAAGAATATCTGGAAGCCCGCCGCGATCTGGGGACTTAGGCAGTAGGTTCAGCCGCCATGACGGCCTGAACGCCTGGTACTGTGAGTTGAGCAAACATGTCTGCCATGTATTCGGCAGAATGCGGCATATCATTTTCTAGCCACCATGTAATGAGCGCGATGAGGGAACCAGCCATGTAATGGGCGACAATTTCCGGGGGCGCGGGATTGTGCTCTCGTTTGTCAAGCAACTCTTGTTGAATAAGTCCCGCCAGGTACTCCCGGATACGTTGTGAAAGCGCCGTTGCGCCCTGACCGCGCAGTAGAATTAAGTAGAGGTCGCGCTGTTCCGCCGCGTGTTCAAAAGCGATCTGGCTGGGGCGGCGTTGCCCGGCGATAAAAGGTTCATTTTTGAGCGCTTTGATCCGGGCTACCAATTCATCGTAAATTTCTTCAAGGTTACTGAGCAGTAGTTCTTCTTTGCCACCTTCATAATGCAGGTAAAAGGTCGCTCGGCCTACATTGGCGCGTTCGGCAATATCCCGCACGGTCACGGCGTCATAGCCAACTTCAAAAATCAACTCCATCAGTGCATCGCGCAGGAGCTGCCGGGTACGGATTACGCGTCGGTCTAACTTGGCGGTTTCGTTCATTGGTCCTCACCATGATGAACTCTATTATGACGTTGAATCACAATTAAATCCAGAACCGCACCCTTTGGATTGGTCAATCCGTATAGTATAGGTAATGTTCTGTATAGAATATCGAGGATGAATGTATGCCCGGCGATGGCCCTGAATCACTCCCACTCACAATTGAAGTCCAATCGGACTCAACGCAAGAGGCGGTTGCCGACAATTTAAGGAACAAACAGGTTCAGTCTGTCGTTGAACCCGCGGTGATTGCTGAGCGACGCCGTTCAGCGGGAATCGCCTGCGGCATTCTGGCGGTGATGGCCGCTCTGATCTTCGCACTGCCGCTGGTTCTGGGCGTTGTAACCTTCAACGGTCTTATTGGCGGATTGTTGGCGTTTACCCTTCCCGCACCGACCATTGCCGAGGTCGAAACTTCCCGCACGATTGTCATGGGCATTCAACCTTTGGGTCAGCTTGTGAGCGTGAGCGCCCAACTGGCGAAAGCGGAAATCCTGGTCAATATTAGCGAGTCAACGGGTCTGAACGCCTGTGGCTTCTGGGCAAATCATGTTGCCGAAGCCACGATAGAAGGGGGCATTGATTTATCGCAGATTACGGACGAACACGTCGATTATGATCCGGTGATGAATCGCTATGCAATCCAACTGCCGGCACCGCAACTGACAAGCTGCCGCATTGATAGTATTCGTCAGTACAATCGCTCATTTACGGCCTGTGCGGTGGATTGGGATGAAGCGCGAATCCTGGGCCAGTATCAGGCCATGGTTGATTTTCGCGAGGATGCGCTAGAAGGCGGTATTCTTGACCGGGCACGTCTGGAGGCGCAACTGGTCATTAGCAATTTTGTGCAGGCCCTAACCGGCACGCAAACCGAGATCACATTTGCTGAGCCGACCGTTGCAACCGCCGGTCCGCTGCCTGCTTCCTGCAATCCGCAGTTACCCGCCGGTTGGCTATATGACGAGATTGCCCGCTCCTGGATCAAAAACCCATAACAAATTAGCGCTGATCGGGCGTTTTTGCCGAGGGTTTACGGGCACGGAAATCATTCCCGCTGAGTGGTTTTCCCCGGTCGGAAATCCAGGGCGCATAGGGGGCCTGAGTGATGTTCGCGAGGAATAGCAGGGTGTCGTCATAATTCACGCGCCAGCCCGCAAACTGTTGCCAACAATCATCCTGATCGGCCCGCACAGGCACTCCCGCAGCGGCCAGTGTTGCATAGGCTTCATCAAATTCAGCGCGGGTAATGCTGATCGGCGTTTCAGGAAATGTCGGATCCGGCTCATACTGGAAAAAGAAAAAGTCGGCGATGCGTCGCAAAGCGATAAACCCGGCCCGAATGCACAATTGGGCGGACGGGTCGCGCGGAATATCAACCGTTGATGCGACCAGGGCAGCGGCATCCATGATCGTTCCAGCGGCGGTAATCCAAGAGTTTTCTGGCTGGGGCGAACGAAACCAGATCAGCGGTGCCAGTGACGTGTGACTTTCTTCGAGTTCAGTAAACCAGACTTCCCAGTCCTCCCACATACGATGAAAGTCATCGAGTCCACCAATGCGATTAATACGTAAAATCATCTCGACGGCTGACGGCGGCGAACCCGCCCGCACGACCAGCATTTCGACCGCAGCTTCTCGGTGGGAGAATGCCGCGTAAATGGTGGGCAAATAAGCAAGGAGCAACGCCACCAACCCCAACCCCAGCGTCGCTTCGGAGAATTGCAGCATCGTAATGGGCAGATTGATAAACGGCGTGGTTCCCAACGTCAGTAACGATGATCCACTGACGGTGAAGGCCTGTTCCCAGGGCCGTACCCCCAGCGCCCAGTAGATAAACATGTACCCCAACGTAATGTAGATGACCCAGACCACCGGCAGCAATAGCAAAGTCACTGGCGCAAAAAACGCCAGGACACTGTCACGCCCGGAATAGGTGTTAATCTTGCGCCACTTCATGTACAGGTTGAGAAAGCGCACCACCACGATAAAAACGATGCGTGTCAGCAGGGCGTTTTGCGCGCGGGGGACGACAAATGTGCGGACTACCGAGGCGACAGTGGCGAAAATGGTGGCTGCCCCTAACAAGAGACACAAGATGCTGACAACCGTATCCAGGATTGTAAACAGTGCTGCCATTTAGTATGCGCCACGTCGCAAGAGAATGTAAGGGACCGTCATCGCCATGATTTGTAGATCGAGACGTACCGACCAGTTTTCGATGTAATAAATATCCAGCAGGCACATCTCGTCAAAGGGGACATCACTGCGTCCACTGATCTGCCACATGCCGGTCATGCCAGGCATGGTTTGTAACCGTTGTTTATGCCAGGGTTGGTAAAGTTCAAGCTCTTCCGGTGTCGGCGGTCGTGGCCCGACAATGCTCATTTCGCCCCGCAACACATTCAAAAATTGCGGCACTTCATCAATGCTGACCGCCCGAATAAAGGCGCCGACACGGGTCATACGTGGGTCGTTCTTGATTTTAGGATGCCGGGGGTCCTGACCAGAAGCCTCGACGAGTTGCTGTCGATATTTCTCGGCATCGGGCACCATGCTGCGGAATTTAAACATGTCAAATTCGCGGCCATTCTCACCGACCCGGCGGGCCGCATAAAAAATGGGACCGGGTCCTTCAAGGCGGATGGCAAGCGCTGTGATGAACGCAATAATGAGCAAGACCGGCGCTGCCAGCAGGACCAGGATAATATCGATGCTGCGTTTGATGACCCGATTAGTGCCATTCAGACGACGTTCGCCAGTGCTGAAGCCCAGCAGGGGGATACCATCCATATTTTCAACCTGGACCTGCCGCAGGTTCAATTGGAAAACATCGGGCACGGCGCGAACCTCAACGCCGGCTTTACGGGCGGTGCGTACCAGCGACTGAATTCGTTCGTGATAGGACCAGGGCAGGGTAATCACAACCAGATCAACCGCATGTTTGCGCAGTGTGGTGCGCAGATTATCCAGATTACCCAGGCCTTTGACCCGCCCCAGATCAGCATTGCCGCGGGCCGGATCGTCGTCGACATATCCCACTACCTGATAGCCCAAATCTTTACGCGCCATCATGACACGCAGGACGGATTGTCCGGTTTCACCCACGCCAACGATCAAAACGCGCTGAACCCCAATGCCTTTGCCACGCAGATAGGCTAGCAGCAGTCGATACCCGGCGCGCAGCAAACTGAGCAAAGCGATGGTGATGGCGGCGACATAAACCAGCATTAGACGGCTGGTTACGAGCGGCTGAAAGACGAAGAACAATGCCAGTAACATGACGGTGGCGGTCGCGACGCCGCTGGTGATTAACGACACCTCTTCCATCCACGAGCGCCCGCGCACGCTTTTATACAGGCCGTTACCATGATAGATAATATACAGGGTGACGGCATAGACAGCGGCATAGGGTAAATAGGGAGCAAACGCCGCAGTGCTGGGGTCCAGTACGGGACGAAAAGTAGTCAATTCATAACGGGCAATATACGCTAATCCGAATGTCACCAGTGCTGATATTAGATCAAGCACCGGCAGTAACCAGCGCGGCAGCGGTATATCACGGCGGGTGGGAAGTGGTAACTCCTGGCTATCGGTGGGTGCTGTGGGTTCGACGTGTTCCAGGTATTCTTCTACTGCGTCTTCTACGTTAAAGCGCATGTATAACTCCTGAGTGTTTGTCGAGCAGTAGCTTGCCAGCGATACCGTTGCGCTTCCTGATATCCCTGCTGGCTGGCTTGACCGCGCCAATTGGCATCGTTTTGGGCCAGTTCAAGTGCAGTAGTCCAAGCATCAATATCATGTGCGGGCAATGCCAATCCACTGGTACCAACAACTTCGGGCAATGACGATGCCGCCGAAACCATCACCGGTGTGCCACAGGCCATTGCCTCCAGGACCGGAAGGCCAAACCCTTCATAGACCGATGGAAACACAAACACTTCGGCACAATTATACCAGAGCGGGAGTTCTGCCGCTGGCACATAGCCAATCCATGACACGTCTTCACCCAGTTGATGCCGCTCGATGGTGGCGAAGATGTCGTCATATTGCCAGCCTTTGCCACCACCCAGAATAAGTGGCAGTCGCTGTGATAGCCGGGCATAAGCTTCGAGCAGAGTCACCAGATTCTTGCGTGGCTCCAGCGTACCAACATATAACCAGAAGCGCTCCGGCAGGTTTTTTTGCTGGCGAAAGGCTGCAACGTCGGCGGCGGGTAAGGGCCGATAGACCTGTGGGTCATAGCCCGGTGCCGCAACATCTATCCGATCAGTCAGGATGTCCAATGTAGCGGCAATATCCCGGGCGGTGCTTTCTGATATGGCGATCACACGGCGTGCTCGGTGGCAGGATAGGTGTGTAAACAGGCGCAAATATAAACGCCGGGCTGCCGTCAAAACCTGGGGATAATGCATAAAACTCAGATCATATACGGTCACGACCAGCGGCGTATTTAACCACAGTGGGGCTACAAACGCCAGCGCGTGATACAGATCAAATTGACCGAGTTGTGCGGGTTGCATAAGTTGTTCCCAGAAGATGCGCTGGAGTGGAGATTCGGTATTGTAGCGTGCTCGACGCATCGTGATGTTAGGGAACTTAGCAGCATTGGCTGCGCCGACCATAGCCGTAAACTGCCAGTCCGCCGGGGCCTCAGCCGCCAGATGGGCCAATGTATTGTAGATATAACCATGAATCCCGGCGCTACGATAACCGGCCTGCCCCGAAAGTAGATGGGCGTTCAAACCGATGTGGGTCATTAAGTTGATATATTCCCGCGAGTAATCACTTTGTCGGGCACCACCCGAATCAAGTGTTCACCGGGCACGCCATTGCGCTTGCCAAATTCTTCTGCCCGGTCCGCGCCCATGTAACGTCCGCCAATTACCGTTGCCCAATGGAGGAGTTCGTCGGGCGTCGGGTCCAATATTTCGGCTTGACCCTCAATAATGGCATAACGAAATGGTGGTTCGTCGTCATCAATACAAATTGCAACCCGCCCATCGCGTTTTATGTTTGCCGCTTTGACGGTCGCATGCCACGTATTGAACATCAAGTTGTCGCCGTCCATTGCAAACCAAATGGGAGCGACATGGGGACGACCGTCGGCCCGTACCGTAGCGATTTTGCCAGTGCGGGGTTTTTCGCTTAAAAATCTCAGGTATTCTTCTTTGGTCATCGGTTCCATTTTGCTTGCTCTGATTATTGATTCTAGGAAGGCACGATTATGACGGAACTTATTTCGGCTGGCAATGCCGCAAACCTGACGGAAATCGCTCGTATGCGTTGCGGTTGGGTGACGAATGTGTGTTGGTCGCCCAATAGCCAGGCGTTAGCCGTCACCGGCTCAACCGGGATATTTCTCTTTAGCGTCGGGACAACGCCGCATTTACGCGCCAAACTGGAAGGACATGGCGGCCATGTCAAGGGCGGCGCGGTCAATGCTGATGGCCGCCTGATTGCATCGGCCAGTTCGGATATGACCGTGCGCGTATGGGACTTAAAACAGGGTGGTGCCTATACCGAACTGCGCGGCCATGAACATGCGGTTAATGACGCAGCTTTCAGTCCAAATGATCGCTGGCTGGCATCGGCCAGTGCCGACCTGACCGTGCGCGTGTGGGATTTGGAAACGCTATCGACGACGAAGATTTTGCATGGACACACGGACGAGGTGCAATGTGTGACCTTTTGTGATGGCGGGCGTTTGGTCGCTGCTGGAGCCTGGGATGCAACGATTCAAATCTGGGATGTGGCGACGGGCGAGGTTCAGCAGATATTGCAGCATGAAGACTGGGTGCGGGCTGTTGTGTCGAGTCCAATGGCATCGCATATTATCGCTGCTGCCAGCAAGGATATGACGGTCCGGCTGTGGGATGTGAACATCGGGGAGCAACTGATGTTATTGCGGGCACATGTCGGCGGCGCGGATGGGGTGAGTTTTTCGCCTGATGGCAAACTGCTCGCAACCAGCGGACGCGACAATATGATTAAGATCTGGAATCTGGCAACTCAAGAACAGGTGGCTCTGATTGAAGGTTATGAAAACCCGGTACTATCGGTTGCTTTCAGCCCGGATGGGCGCTGGTTAGCGGCGGGCAGTGGCGATAACACCGTGCGACTGTATTCGATTGTTGACTGATTGCCATTAGAAATCCGTTTGGAACCCGACGCAGTGCTTGACAATCATGTTATTACTTTGTATATTTAACGTTATTGTTAACAATTGCGCGCAGCATTAGCCAATGAACTTGAAAATACAATCGAGGAAAGCACATGCCCGATATTTTGCACGAATTGACGATCGAAGGGTCGCCGGATCAACTCTATCAAGCGCTGACCGAAAAGGCGAGTCTGGCCGCGTGGTGGACCACTGACACCAAGAGCGCGGTGCCCGAAGTTGGAACCGTCTCTGAGTTCCACTTCCATAATCCAGATGCTGTCTTCAAGATGGAAGTCTCGCAACTGGAACCCGGTAAGAAAGTTTACTGGAACGCGCTGCAAGGTCCACCAGATTGGCAGGGAACCCGTGTAACCTGGGACCTGGAAGCGGTTGATAATGGCACAAAAGTGCTGTTCGGCCATCGTGATTACGCTTCGTATGGCGGCTCCTACGCCAGTGTGAGTTACGCGTGGGCCTGGTTTATGACGAGCCTCAAAAACTACATCGAAAAAGGCGAAGGTATGCCCGCCAACTAACTGGTTTGAGAGGCTAACGTCCGACCATCTAAAAATTCATCAACTCAACAACCTGGGTCCCGATATGCCAGCGGCGCAGGTTGTTGTCATTGGCATCAATGTAGTGTAGCGCTGTGCCATCGGAACTGAAGTATAGTTCATACGCACCCTTCATACCTAATACAGGGCCGGTAGCGAGTTCTTCGCCAGTCTGCCAGTTGAAAACACGCGGCGCAATGTCCTCAATCACCGGAATACCTGGGCCAGTTGACGCCTGCAACAGGCGGCGATGGACAAAGGCAAGTTGTGTATTGTCGGGGCTGAATGCCAGGCTGATAATTGAACTGCCCAGCACATCGCGCGGCAAATTGATGTTGCCAACCGGCGTCAAGGTTGCCAAATCCCAGACGACAATCTCATAATTCTCCGGGTTGCGGTCGGTTGTGGTGGCGAAATACCGGCCATCGAGACTGAATGCCGTCCAATGCAGGCCATCATAGTGCAGGGATTGGCTGAAGATACGTTCAGGATTTACCAGGCTATTTAGATTCCAAACCTGTAATCCAGCTCCGCGGTGGACCGCACTATAATCACTCCCGGTGTAGATCGTCGCTGCTAAGCGT
The DNA here is from genome assembly GCA_965223835.1 of Phototrophicaceae bacterium. Classification (GTDB taxonomy): domain Bacteria; phylum Chloroflexota; class Anaerolineae; order Aggregatilineales; family Phototrophicaceae; genus CAVYXZ01. Next base: position 3,834,686 of record CBDCXQ010000001.1, on the reverse strand, counting down.
TTTCCATCCGCGCTAAAGGCCAGCGCCCGTGTGCCAGTTACAAAATCGGCTGGCAAACGAGTCAGCAGATCGCCGGTTTCCGCATTCCATAATGCGATGGTGGCATCACCCGCGCCAGTTGCCAACCAGTTGCCATCGGGTGAATAGGCGACCGCTGCTCCCCAATAGGTATTGCTGAAGCCCCCTTCGTGAACGATCTGGCGCTGGATAATATCGCCACTCGTTTGATCCCAGATCGTCAATTCGGCTACCGGTTTGTCATTTGCTCGGCGGGTGGTAAGGCTGGCTAACTGATTGCTGCCGGGGCGAAACGCAACATCAACCCGGTTGCTATGCATTGAGTTGTTAAAATTGTAACCGTCAAACAAGCGCACCAGTTGATTACCTTCATAGAGACGAAGAGTTGATGAACCAGCCACGATCAGTTGATCGCCAGATGGAGCCAGCGCTTCAATGTATTCGCCTGTTTGTAACGGTGTCGGTGGGACAGTCGTAATTAAACTGCTGGGTGATATATTCGGTAATGGTGATGAGTCAGACGGCACTACTAGCAAAACGATGATTAGTCCAGCGCCGAATAGCAAGGTGGCGACTATGCCAAGTATGATGACCGGCGCTCGTTGCTGGTTCGGTGGTGATTTGCGTTTGCGGGGCTTAGCATCCGGCGTTGGGATCACCTCAAGTTGTTCATACTTTTTCTTTTTCGCCATCAGCTGCTCCTCTCTTGCCCTGAGTATAGACCGGGGCGGGACGCGCAAACCCGTCGCTAGCACCACGCTTCACCGCCGCCTTGAGTCACTACTTGCCATCTGGTAAAATGCGAGTCGTTCGCCCCCGTAGCTCAGAGGATAGAGCAGAGGTTTCCTAAACCTTGTGCACAGGTTCGAGTCCTGTCGGGGGTATTGTCCATATAGTGCCAGGTAATCACCATCACACGCTTGAATCTCAACCCGCTTATTCAACGCCTTGCGACTCGATTATTGGTGACATGCGCTCATGATTGAGGAAGTGCCACCGGCATTGGAGCCGTTCATTGATCCATTAGCCCGGCTCGTGATCATTGTGCTCGTCCTGGTTTTCACCTGGGTCATACAGCGTGGGGTTCGGGTACTACTGGCACGCCTGGCAGGGGCGGTTTTCCGCGCAGTAACACACATCGGCGACGTTGATGCAAGTTTGCAAGATTCATTAAGTACGGCCCTGACCCGTCCGGTGAAATGGCTGGTGGTCATGTTAGGCGCACGCCTGGCATTGTTATTTGTCGATTTGCCGCCCGTGGTCGTGGGGCTGATCAATCAAATTGTGGGCAGTGTGATTATTATTGCCGCCTTCTGGCTGCTTTATCAGCTTGTTGATGTTATCTCCCATGCCTATGTCGCCCGCGCATCAAGTGCCACGTCGTCACTGGATGAGACCATTGTTCGGTTTATCCGCCAGATCGGGATTTTCCTTATTTTCGTTTTTGCCTTCACGCTGATTTTGCAACAATGGGGGCAGGATGTTGGTGGTTTGATTGCCGGTCTGGGCGTCGCCAGTTTGGCAGTGGCGCTGGCAGCACAGGATGCATTGTCCAATTTTATCGCCTACTTTGCGATTGTGACCGATGCGCCGTTCAAAGTCGGTGATTTCATCATCATTGATGATCTGGTGAAGGGTAGAATTCAGGAAATCAGCTTCCGTAGTACACGCATACGCACCATTGATAACTCATTGATGGTGATTCCCAATAGTACGATTGCCAATGCGAACATTGTGAACTGGGCACGCATTCGAAAACGCCGGTTGGATATGATCGTTGGCCTGACCTACAGTACAACAGCCGGTCAGCTTCAGGCGATTATTCAGGCGATTCACGCGATGCTTGGTGAGCACGAACGCGTGACGAGTGATCGTATCCTTGTGGAGTTTATCCAGTTTGGGGAAAGCTCGCTGGATTTGCGGATTACGTTTCTGGTCAACAGCTCAAGTTGGGAAGATCTGGAGACGATCAAAACCGATGTCAACCTCAAGCTGATGAATATTATCGCCGAAAATGGCGCGTCAGTAGCGTTCCCCACCCGCACAATTTATGTGGAAAATAGTCAGTCGCCCACAGTAAATGACTCCAAACGAAGCTAGATCGCGACAGGCGTAAAATTTAGAGGATAGAGTCCATGCAAATCCCACAAATTTTGGCACACGGCGCGTTGGGTGTTTTTGATGAATTAATCTATCTGGCGATCGCAGTCGTCTTCGTTGGCTTTATGGTCGTAAGCTGGCTACGCGCCCGCAACCAGTCTGCCGAAGATGACGACCAAAATCCGCACACGCCTGAAACCTCTGTCGATCACTTTAAACTCGATTGAACGTGTACATTTTTGACATTTGGCGATCATAAATTATAATTTATATTCAACATGTTGGCATAACAGCAGGAAATAAATCCCTGGTTTATGTCAGATTATTGCGAATACAATTCTTAGGAGATTCATTTATGCCCGCATCAATTCCTGAACGCCATGCAGGTAAGGTCGCCATTGTTACTGGCTCCGGTCAGGGCATCGGTCAGGGCGTTGCCCGGCGGCTGGCTGAGGAAGGCGCACATGTAGTCGTCGCCGAATACCAGGCCGACAAAGCCAGTGCCGTCGCTGCCGAATTAAGTGCCATCGGACCTGAAGCCCTCGCCTATCCGATTGACATCAGCGATTTGGGTCAGATTGACCAGCTTGTTGCCGCGGTGGTCCAGCGCTTTGGGCGCATTGACATACTTGTGAATAACGCGGGGGTCAACAAAACGCACCATTTGCTGGAAGCCGCGCCGGAGGATTATGATCGCATTCATGCCGTCAATCAGCGGGCGGTCTTTTTTTGCATCCAGAAAGTCGGACGGCAGATGATCGCGCAGGTGCCGGATAGTGTGAAGTCGGCGGGGCGGGCCGAGCGCAGTTATGGCAAGATCGTGAATTTCTCTTCGATTGCTGGTCGCAGCGGACGGCCTTTCGCGTCGGCCTATTCGGCGACCAAGTGGGCAGTCATCAGTATGACACAGAGCGCCGCCGCTGCCTTTGCACCGTATAACATCAATGTAAATGCGGTTTGTCCGGGCGTCATTCCGACCGCGATGTGGGATCATATTGACACGGTTCAAGTTGAACGTTTTGGATTGGAATCCGGACAGTGGCTTCAGCAGACGGTTGATGCTATTCCGTTACAGCGTGCCGCGACGCCCGCTGATGTCGCGGCCGCTGTGTCATTTTTGTGCTCCGAAGATGCCGACTATATTACCGGTCAAGCGCTCAATGTCGATGGCGGCAGTGAGATGAATTGAGGAGGAGATCAATGCCAACTGTGATTCTTTATTGGTCGCCAGGGCGATCCGCAGACCAGAAGCAGGCTGTCATTAATGGTATTACTAATACGCTGGTCGAACAGGGCGGCGCCCGGCGTGAGGATGTGTTGATTATCTTCCAGAACATTGAACCCGGTGACTTTGGTCGGGGTGGGGTGGCTGGTGCCGCGCCCCAGTTATCAACTGCTGAGTAACACCTGATCCACCATCGCTGCTGCTAATCCCGTATAGTGCAGGGGATCCAGCAGGTCATCAATATCGGCAGTGGTGAGGTGGGCGGTGACGGCCTTATCTTGTTGGAGAATTTCGGCAAATGGTAGCTGTTTTTCGGTTGCACGCATCGCCGCAGCATAAACAATGTCGTGTGCGGGTTGACGCCCGATGTACTCACCCAACGCTAACATAACACGTTCTGCCAGCAACAGGCCATTGGTCGCCTGCAAATTGCGTAGCATATTGTCGGGATAAACGATCAACCCGGCCAGTACCCTTTGGGTGAGTTCCAATGCCCTATGCGTCGTTATCCACAATTCTGGAATGTATGACCATTCCATCTGAAAGCTGGACCAATCGCGTTCGTGTTCGTGCAGCATCGCATCAATAGCGGTGGTTGCCTGGGTGCGTGTCAGCCGAGCCAGCGTCAAAATCGATTCGCACAGCATGGGGTTGCGTTTGTGGGGCATTGTGCTGCTGCCGACCTTGCCCAGCGCAAACGGTTCCTCAACTTCGCTGAATTCTGTCTTTTGCAGGTCAATGATTTCATGCGCGATCTTGCCCAGCGTGGCACAGATCATCGCCAGGGTGGTTGCGATCTCGGCAAAGTTATCGCGGGCGGTGTGCCAGGTAATCGTGGGCACGCCCAGACCGAGTTCGGCACATAAGCGTTCCCGAATGGCGAATCCATACTCCGCTACCCCGGCCAATGTACCCACTGCGCCGCCAAACTGAGCGACCAGAACACGTTCCCGACAATCAGTTAGACGAGCCTGGTGCCGCTGCAATTCGGCCAGCCAAACCGCGACCTTAAAGCCGAATGTCGTCGGAAGGGCCTGTTGCCCGTGAGTCCGCCCAGCCATCGGCGTGTCGCGATACGTCTGAGCTAGCTGGCGGCAGGTGCTGGTGACTTGGTTGAGGGCATCATCAACTAACGGCCAGGCTTCTTTGATTTGCAGGACGAGCGCCGTATCCATGACATCCTGCGTGGTCGCGCCCCAATGTACATAGCGACCAGCCTCACCGCGACAGCGGTCCGTCAACTGCCAGATGACCGGGACCAATGGATGAACCGTTTCATCAATTCCGGCTTTGATGGCGGTAGTGTCCATAAACTCGGCCCGGGCCTGTTCTGCGATCTCCGCAGCAGCAGCTTCAGGAATAAGCCCCAGTTGCGCTTCGGCGCGGGCCAATGCTGCTTCAAAATCAAGCCATTTTTGCAGCAGATTCTGGTCGTCGAACACCGCACGCATGGCGGCTGATCCAAAGAGGTCGCGGAAAAATGCCGAGTCGATTACATGGGCTGTCATGGGGTTTCCGTCACATCGGATTCTTCAATCTGGGCCTTGAGGCTGGTCAGGGTATGATGCATATGACCGATAATTGAATCGCGCAGTGCTTTCGGGTCGCGGGTGGCGCAGGCGTTCAAAATCACCTGGTGTTCACTCTGGATCGCCTGGCCCTGATCGCGCAACAACAGATAGCGATAACGATAGCGCTCGGCCAGGTCCCATAACCCGCTGATGAGATTGGACAAATATGTGCTGCCCGCCGCATCATAGATGACGAAGTGAAACACCCGATTGTGGCCCATGAAATCGGGATAGGCATGATTATTGAGGGCTTCATCCATCGCCACATAGAGTTGTTCTAGACGCTGAATATTTTCGGGTGTAAGGTTGGTGGCGGCATGATAGGCAGCCTGACCTTCCAGGATCTCACGCGAGAAGTACAGGTCTTCCATATCCGCCAATGAGGTTTCAGTGACAAATGCGCCGCGACGTGGGATAATCTGGACGAAGCCTTCGCCTTCCAGTATTTTCAAGGCTTCACGCACCGGCACCAGGCTGACATTGAGGTCGTGCGCGAGTTGATTTTGATCAATCCGCAAACCGGGTGCCAGTACACCATCCAGGATGGCCTGCCGGACTCGTTCTTGTACGAGCGCTGTCACCGTCTTTTTGCTATCATCTATAGGTTGGATACGATTTTGAATCACGACAAACTCCAGTTGCAAGATTGGTGAACATTGTTAAACTATAATTTATAATTTTTTAGCCTATTATACAATCCCCTACTATGATCTGGTCGAGGTGCTCTACATATTGTTGGCTACCCGGCGAAAGTAAGGTGAGCGGATCGTATAGAAGAAGTTTTTATCAGGATTGAGGAACTGTGAACATAGATGTGGTATTGCCCAATGTGGGCTTCGGGATGGACGAAGGACGCCTGGTCGCCTGGTTGAAAGCGCCGGGCGATGTGGTGCGCAAGGGTGAGGCACTCGCCGAGGTTGAGGGTGACAAAACAACCGTCGAACTGGAAGCCCTGGCCGATGGCATTCTAGATGAAGTACTGGTCGCCGCCGATACGATTGTCCCCGTGGGTACGGTTTTGGCACGCATTCGCAGTGAATCGGCAGCAGCGCCCGTTTCCCAACCTGCAGCATCATCAGCAGAAAAAGTGCAGGCTTCGCCAGTGGCACGGCGGTTGGCCCAGGAACGTGGCATTGATTTGAATACGGTTGCGGGTAGCGGACGCGGCGGTCGTATCACCCGGGAAGACGTGGAAGCAGTGTTAACGGGTGCTGCTAGCAATGGTGCTGCGCCCGCAGGTAAGGTGCTGGCAGCCCCGGCAGTCCGACGGTTAGCCCGCGATCAGGGTGTTGACCTGAACGCAATAGTGGGTAGCGGTCAAGCGGGGCGCATTACCCGGTCTGATGTTGAAGCGGCAATCACGGTCGAGGCCCAATCCGTTCCGGCTGCCGAACCCGTCGTCACGACTCCGCCGGCGATGCCAGCGACGCCGTATGACGGCGAACGGGAAACGGTAGCACTGAGTACCATGCGCAAGGCGATTGCGCGGCGGTTGTCGGCCAGTATGCAGGAAATGCCCCATTTTTACGTCAGTGGTGAACTGGATTTTACCAGTGCGCTGCGGGTAATGCCGGATGGTGTTGGCATCAACGCCCTGTTGTTATATCTGACGGTAAAGGCGCTGAAAGATGTGCCGGAACTCAACGCAACTTACGAAGACGATCAGCTATACCACTATCCGCATGTCAATCTGGCGATTGCGGTTGCTTTGCCTGATGGACTGCTGACACCGGTGCTGCACGGCGCGGACGATTTTTCCCTGACCGGGTTAGCGAATCGCTCGCGTGATTTGATCAAACGGGCACGGGCCGGGCGTCTCAAACCCGATGAGTTGCAAGGGGGCACGTTTACCATCAGCAATCTGGGCGTGGTTGAACAAATTGATCAGTTCACGGCCATCATTAATCCGCCGCAAGTAGGCATTTTGGCTATCGGCGCGGTGAAAGAACGGCCACTGGTTATTGAAGGCGGGTTGCACATTCGGACCACCGCCAACCTGACCGTTTCCGCCGATCATCGTATTGTCGATGGCATGGTCTCGGCGCGGTTTATCGAAGCCTTTGACCAGCATTTGCAGGCATTTAATGGATAGTTGATATTCACGCTTGACGGCAGAGGCGATGGTTTGTCTCGCCCGTTCGAATTGGCGGCGAACCGACATCCCACAGAGATTTCCTTCAGTTACAAGGGGTGTCCCTACGATACATATGGAGATAAGGATAGAGCTATATGGCAGCAAAATTGGACGCAGCAACGCGGCAAAAGATGTTAAAAAACATGATCGAGGTCCGGCACACGGAAGAACGCATTCAGGAACTGTTCCTGGAGAACGTCATTCGGGGCACGACGCATCTATGCATCGGGCAGGAAGCGGTCTCAGTTGGTATGGCAGCTAATGTAGATGCGGCGCGCGGTGACACCGTTACCTGCACCTATCGTGGTCACGGTCACGCGATGGCACTGGGCATGACGATGAAGACGCTTATGGCTGAAATGATGGGTAAAGCCTCGGGTTGCTCGAAAGGTAAGGGCGGTTCCATGCATCTGACTGACATGGACATCGGCTTGATTGGTACGTTTGCGATTGTCGGTGCAGGTTTGCCGGTGACGAATGGTGCAGCGCTCACAGCACAACTCAAGAAAACTGGTGCAGTCTCGATTTCGATTTTTGGTGATGGTACCCCCAACATCGGGGCCTGGCACGAAGCGGTTAATCTGGCTGCGGTCTGGAAATTACCCAGTGTTTTCATCTGTGAGAACAACCTGTACGGCGAATATTCAGCTTATGCCGATACGGCTCCCGTTGATGACGTTGCGGACCGCGCGGCGGCCTATAACATCCCCGGTGTGATCGTGGACGGCCAGGATGCTGAAGCGGTCTATGAAGTCGTCAAGACAGCAGTTGACCGGGCACGGGCGGGTGATGGACCGACCTTGATCGAAGCCAAGACGTACCGTTATCGCGGGCATTCACGCAGTGATCCAGCGGAGTATCGCCCGGACGGCGAGTTGGATGCATGGCTGGCGCGGGATCCGATTGATATTTTGGCGGAGCGGATGATCGCGGATGGTCAATTGCGGGCTGCCGATTTTGAACAGATGCATGAAGACGCGAAAAAGGCGGTACAGGATGCGACCGAATGGGCGCTCAATGAACCTGACCCGCCGCTGTCTGATCTGTACGAAGACATCTGGGTGTAGCATTGAATGCAGCCCGAAAGGTTTTATGCACGGGTTTTGAATGCGGCTGAGTTGGATCCGCAGGCACGTCATGCCGATTTACTGGAGCTACATCAGGTGGTGCTGGCTGATTATCTACACGTGGTAGCAAGCACCACAGCTGAGCAAGCAGCGCAGACGATTAACCTGCCGGGTGACACGCGCACAATGAAGCAGCTTATCGGGCATTTCGTCGGTTGGGATCGCTTCTCCATTCTGGCGGCGGGGGACATTCTGGCGGGAGTCGAGATTCCGCGTACCGTTCTCAATCAACGCGGTTTTATCGACAGCGATGGTCAGGTCCATGACTTCGATAGCGTGGATGCGTTTAATGACTGGCACGCCGAGCGCGATAGCCATCGGGCGTGGATCGATATTCAGGCCGATGCTATCCAAGCAGCAGAAACCTTATACGCGCTATTTGCCGACCCAAAGTTGCTAAACGCGAAACGACTGGAACGCACTCCAATGCATCTAAAGCGTCTGCATGATGGCCGGGTCATTGAGAACATTCGCATGGGCTGGGCCTTATGGTTGATCGAACTTCAGCATTGGGCCGTTGAACACGCGACTGAACTGAATTTGTGAATTGTATGATGTGATTGACGGGATTTCGTAGGGGTGACTCGCCGAGTCACCCCTACTGTAGCGATGAAATTACGAAAGAAAGCATACTCATGGCAGAAATAACCTATCGTGAAGCAGTGGTCCGGGCGCTTGATGAAGAGATGGCCCGCGACGAAGACGTGATTTTTTTCGGTGAAGATGTTGGAAAGGCGGGTGGTGTCTTCAAAGTAACGCCCGGCTTGTATGAAAAATATGGCGATGACCGCGTGCGCGATACCCCCATCTCCGAAAACGCGATTGTGGGCGCAGGCGTGGGCGCGGCCATTACCGGGATGCGCCCGGTGATTGAGTTGATGTTTGTCGATTTCGCGGCAGTTACGCTCGATCAAATCATTAATCAAGCGGCGAAGATGCGCTACATGTCCGGCGGCCAGCTTAAGGTGCCGCTAACGATTCGGGCAGCGCAGGGTGGTGGGGCCGGGTTTGGCTCACAGCATTCGCAGTGTTGTGAAGCCTGGTTTATGCATGCGCCCGGACTGAAGGTGGCGGTACCATCAAATCCAGGTGATGTACTCGGCTTGCTCAAGAGCGCCATCCGCGATGATAATCCGGTGATCTTCCTGGAACACAAATTCCAATATACGGACCGAGGTGAAGTGCCCGACCACGACAACCATTTGGTTCCCTTCGGTCAGGCGCGGATTGTTCGTGAGGGCAGCGATGTCACGATTGTGGCCGTCCAGAATATGGTGAAAGTCGCCCTGGCCGCTGCTGATGAGCTGGCCGGACAGGGTATTTCCTGTGAAGTTATTGACCCGCGCACCCTGGTGCCGCTCGATACGGAGACGATCATCAATTCGGTGCAGAAAACCGGACGTCTGGTTACGGTTGAAGAAGCGGTTCGCGCCGGTGGCTGGGGTTCAGAGGTTGCGACACAGGTAACGGAAAACGCTATCTGGTCACTGGAAGGACCGGTGGTGCGGGTAACAATGGAAGCGGGTATTATTCCATTTAACGGCGCGCTGGAGGCGGCACTCATTCCCAGTAAGGGGCGCGTGGTGAAAGCGGTTCAGCGCACGTTGGAGCCTTAAGCATGAAAGCCATTACGTTAGATCAACCCGGCCATTTTTCGCTGACTACTGCACCGGAACCCACTGGTGCGGAGTCCGGTGAAGCATTGCTGCGCGTGCGGCGGATCGGCATCTGCGGTTCGGATTTGAAGGCATTTGAAGGCAAAATGCCGTTTATCGAATATCCGCGAATTCTGGGGCATGAACTGGGTGTAGAGATTGCCGACGTTGGCGCGAATGATTTCGACCTCAAAGTTGGCGACGTCGTATCAGTTGAACCCTATCTCAACTGTGGGACCTGCATCGCCTGTCGCCGGGGCAAAACCAATTGTTGCACGTCATTGCGCGTATTAGGTGTGCATACCGACGGTGGCATGACCGAATACATCAAGATGCCACTGAACAAATTGCATAAATCTGAGCAACTCTCAGTAGATCAACTGGCGCTGATCGAAACCCTGGTCATTGGCGCTCATGCCGTGCGCCGCGCCCAGCCCGATGCTGGCGAATACTTGCTGGTGATTGGCGCGGGACCGATTGGCCTGACAGTAGTCGAAGCGGCTAAAGCCAGCGGTGCAGAAATCATCATTATGGATGTGAACGAGGAACGCCTCAATTTTGCCCAGCAGCAGCTCGGCGTGGAACATGCCGTAAATGCGCTGAACAATCCAACTGAACATCTGGCGGAGATTACCAGCGGTGACATGCCCACTCAGGTCTATGACGCGACGGGCAATGTAGGGTCAATGAATCGCTCGTTTGATTATCTGGCGGCGGGTGGCAAGCTGGTGTTTGTTGGGCTGGTCAAAGATGATGTAATCTTTCACGATCCAGAATTTCACCGGCGTGAGATGACGGTCATGAGCAGCCGTAATGGCACGGCATCGGACTTCAAATGGGTGATCGAAAATGTCGAATCGGGCGCGATTGACACCACGCCCTGGATTACGCATCGATCCAGTTTTGATAATATGATCGGGCAGTTTCCCGGTTGGCTCGACCCGGCAAATGGGGTAATCAAAGCAATGGTCGAGATCTAAATCTGCGTGAGGATGATGGTGCCTGAACAACCCAATATTCTGGTCATCATGACTGACCAGCAAAAAGCTACTGCCAGCCATCTGTATGGCAATACCTTCTGTGAAACACCCCAATTGGAACGGTTAGCCAATGGAGGGGTGCTATTTGAACATGCGATCACGCCACATCCATTGTGTGTGCCCGCCCGGGTGTCGTTCTGGACCGCACAATATCCCCATTCGCATGGCTCCCGGCGTAATGAAACCCCCATATCGCCGGATGCGACTCATGCCTTTAAGCTGTGGCGAGCAGCGGGTTATCATTGTGGATTGATCGGCAAGAATCACTGTTTTGAACACCCCGATGATCTGACACTGTTTGATACCTGGTGTGAGATCAGTCATGGTGGCTTACCGGCTGACCCGACGACGAAGGGTATGGACTGGTTCCGTCCGCTGGCGGGAATCAACGCCGCGCATCAGGTTCGGCGTGATCTGCAACCCCAGAATCCGCGCTTCGCTTTTGGCACATCGGAGCACCCCTTAGAGGACTTCAGCACCGGACTGGTGGCCGGGCAAACGGTCCGTTTCCTGGAACAGCATCAAAATGAACCATTCGCGCTGTGGGTGTCGTTCCCTGACCCGCACGAACCCTGGGTCGCGCCGCAGCAATATGTTGATCTGTTCCCCCCAGAGCGGATTGACTTACCGCCCTGGCGCGACGATGAATTTGACGATTCTGCGCCGGAGCGCAATCGCATTTTGTACAAGATGCTGGGTATAAGAAACGATCCACTGGACGAACTTTACGGTGTCATGGCCGTGTACTATGGGATGGTCAAATTCATAGATGATGCAGTTGGGCAGATTCTGGATGCACTTGAGAATCTCAATCTGCGCGAGAACACGATAGTCGTGTTTTGCTCCGATCACGGCGACTTTATAGGTGAACATGCCATGCAGTGCAAGGGCGGCGTTTTTTATGACTGTTTGACCCGGGTACCGTTGATCGTGTCATGGCCCGGACACATCCCATCGGGGCGACGCGACGCGAGTATGGCGAATCTGATTGACATCGTGCCGACGCTGCTGCATCTGCAAGGTATAGACATTCCAGCCTCTATGCACGGCCAACCCCTGCCAACCGTCACAGATGCTGTTCCGCGCGATGCAACGTTCTCCGAATATGGTGCAGGTGGCCCCGCATTTACCCTGCGAGAGTTGGAAAAACTCCCGCAACCCTGGGGGCGTAAAACGCTGCTACAATCCTTGCGCTGGCGCGAAGCCGAAGGCCGCCGCAAGATGGTGCGGACTGCTGAGTGGAAATATGTCCATGACCCAATGGGTGACAAAGACGAATTGTATGATCTGGTGAACGACCCGTGGGAACTTACCAATGTGATTGGCGACTCCGACAATCAAGCGATTGTCAATGATTTGCGGTTGCGGTTGGCAAACTGGAGCATACAAACTGAGGATGCTCGTCCGGTGCCGCTGCCTGATTACCCGGTGTGAGGAGCGTAAATAAATGCGTGATGCCGAACTGGTCCGCGTGCTGCGGGGTGGGATTGTTGATTGCGTTCATCGAGGCTACATCGCGGTTACTGACACAACTGGCAACCTGATGTACAGCGCGGGTGATGCGGATACAGTCGTGTACCTCCGTTCCTGTACCAAGCCATTCCAGGCACTGGTGGCGTTGCGGTCAGGTGCAGCCGGAAAGTTCGACTTTACGACGCAAGAACTGGCGCTGATGGCCGGGTCGCATAGCGGTACACCGGAGCATACACGCATCGTCAGCAGCATTCTGGCAAAAATTGGCGCAGATGCCAATGAATTACAATGTGGCGTGGGCCGACCACTGGACGCGCCAGCCTATGAAGCCCTGCTACTCAGCGGCGAACAGCCCTCTGTGTTGCAGCACAATTGCTCCGGCAAACACAGTGGGATGCTGGCGGCCTGTCGCGTGATGGGCTGGGACATTTCCTCATATCGCGAATGGGAACATCCGGTGCAGGTGATGATTCGGGAGATCGTTGCCGAGTTTGCCGGGATGTCCGTTGGCGATATTCACCTGGCGTTGGACGGTTGTGGCGTGCCAACGTTCGGTATTCCGATGAAAAACATCGCGCAGATGTTCGCCAATCTGGGCGCAGCGGCGCGAGATGAAAACAGTGATCTGGGCAGCATTTCGCGGGCCATGCAGCAATATCCCACTATTTTCAGCGGGCATAATCGGGTGGACGCCTCACTGGTAATCGCCACCAACGGCAACCTGATCGCTAAAGGTGGTGCGGAAGGAGCTATCGGCGTGGGTGTGGTCGATAAGGGCGTGGGCATCGCGCTCAAAACATCTGATGGCAATCTACGGGCGCATATCCCGGTTTTAAAGGCGCTTATGTTAGCACAGGGTTATATTTCCGACAGTGAAGCCGCCGAACTGGAACGCCTGCAACCCTTGACCCTTAATATTCACACCGGGCAGCAAGCTGGGGAGATGCGACCCATCCTCTAAGTAACTCGTGAAAAAACGAACAATACTTGCTATAGTAGGTTACACTCAGCCAAAAGAACGATTGAATATAATCTGCGAATGCGTAAATTCTCCTGCCTGTTGCTAATCGTGATTAGTTTGCTGGTTGGCATTCAATCGGCACAGGCGCATGGCTATGTCGTTCGCTCCGTGCCTGATGATCGGTCTACGCTGGACCACCCCCCGGCCCGCCTGCAATACTGGTTTAGCGAAGACCTTGAACCCGAATTCAGCCAGATTACCCTGCGCGACCAAACTGGCGCGATTTTGGCGGAGGGTGCGGTTGACGCTGACAATCGGGCGTTGCTGACATTGCAAGTTCCGGCTGATTTGTCCGACGGTGCCTACATCGTTGATCTGCGTCCGGCGTTTGCCAGCGATGGGCATGTCGTAGTCGAAACCCGCGTCTTTTTTGTCGGGGAAGAAGTGGGCGGCATTGACAGTGAACAGGCGGGCTATGAGGTGATTCCGCTGGAGGTTTTCTGGCGGATATTGCTGCTGGCGGGGACGCTGCTGCTGTTTGGGGCATTCGTGATCTATAGTTATGTGTTGCTGCCGGCATGGGGCAATCCACGTTATCCGGCAGGATTATTGCCGCCGCGTGTGCTTCAACGCTTGAACCGGTTGGTGATTGCCGGGTTGACCATCGCCGTTGTGGGGAATCTGGTCGCCATTGTACAGCAGTCGATGGTGTTCTTCAGCGCCGATGTCGTGCAGGTTTTTGAGCAGGGTTTGTGGCATGTTGTCCGCATTGGGTCGCGCTTTGGGGATGTGTGGACTGCCCGGATGGTTTTGCTGGTATTGGTCGGTGGCTTCTGGTTACTGAGTACGATGTGGCGCGACGAGTACCCGGAAACCGTGCGGGCCTTCTGGGCGGCCAATGTGTGGGTGGCGGCGTTATTGTTGGGCGCATTCAGCATCACGAGCCATGCCGCTGGGTCGTTGATCTGGCCCTGGGTAGCGATGGCGGTCGATTGGGTGCATACACTGGCGGTTGGGGCCTGGGTCGGCGGGTTGGCGGCGCTGGTACTGGTTCTGCCGGTTGCCCTGCAGCCTTACGCTGGTGATGATCGGCGACAGGCATTATTGATTGTGCTCCGGCGCTTCTCAAGGTTGGCGGTCAGTGCGCTGGTGCTGGTGATTGCAACCGGCATTTATAGTGCGCTCAACTGGCTTTATCAACCAACTGATCTGGTGCAAACGGCCTGGGGCGGCGCGCTGATCGTGAAGCTGGCATTGGTGGGAAGTGTTTTGATACTGGGCCTGGCCCATCACATTGCTGCTAATCCAGAGCGATTTGCGCGTTGGCAACAGCGTCTTGGGCACGTTGGTCGGTTGATTTTGACGCTACGCGTTGAAGTCATGCTGGCGCTGGTGGTGCTGGTGAGTGTTGCTAACCTGAGTGCATCGGCGGTGCCAGAACCAGTGTTTTTGTCCGATATTATGGCGGCTCCCAGCGCAACCCAGGTTATTGACGATTTGACGGTTTCGCTGACGATTTCGCCCGGTGGGCCGGGTGTCAATACGTTTGATACAGTCTTGCGGCGGGCGGAACAGGTTGTGGATAGGGCACAGGTCGCCATGCAAATCGTTTCCCCAACGCAGGATTGGCGCAGTAATTGGGTCGAGGTTCCCGTCGTGAATGCTGGACTGCATGTCACAGCGGGCGCAGAGATTGTGACTGAGGGGCAATGGTTGACATTACTTGATATTACCCTGCCAGAAGGTGAGAAGACCCGCGTGGCATTTTTATGGGACATCACTGAGGCTGCCGCCGTGCCCGATTCGCTTGACCCCAGCCCGTTGCAATTGCTGGCATTCGTCGGGTTGTTGATGGCGGTGGTCTGGGTCGCCTATCCGTTGCTATTGCGTTTTTACCGCTGGCTGGATTGGCGTCCGGTGAGCATTGCGATTGGCGCGAGTGCGGTTTTAGGAACGGTGCTGTTTATCTGGATCGGCATCATCGTCGTGCAGCAATCGACGGCGAATTACAATGCCCAATTGAACCCGCCACCAGCAATCATCAATTCCGTCTTGCCTGACGCGGCATCGTTGGAACGGGGTGCGGTGTTATACGCTGAGCATTGCATTCAATGGCAAGTAAACTCAACTGATTTTCGGGCGCTGACGGATCGATTGCCGCGTATGCGCGATGAAGACCTATTTCGGGCAACTGAAACTGGCTGGCGCGACTTGCCACCTTGTACTGGCGACCTCAGCATAGAGAACCGCTGGCATATTGTCAATTATTTCCGTACATTAGCATAGAGGCTAGCATGGCTACGATCACTTATCATCCGGCGGATGCGCAACTGGCGCAGCGAATTGAGGCTGACACCACCGAGGCCGTAACCGATGACGCAATTATCATTTTGTCACCCTCGGCTGTCACCGACTCCACCATTGAAGCGGCGATTGTCACTGCGCTCGAAAATAACCAGCGGGTTATTCCGGTATTGGCAACAGAAACTGCGTTGCCGCGCATGATTGAACATCTAGAACCGTTGGATTTCAGCCGAGGCTATCAACCCGCTCAACTGGCTGCCCGCCTGAATGAACCCGTTACTGGTGAATTGCATCTCAAAGTGCGTACGCCGCAAACCATTGCGCGGAATCGGCGGACAGGACTCATAGTCTCGGTGGTTTCGCTGATTGTTTTTATTGTTGCGCTGTATGCAGTTGGTGTGCTGAACATTATGGTCCCGGCTGAGGAATATGAGGCGATTGAGACCCAGGTGGTTGAGACGCGCAGTGCGATTATGGAAGCCGCACAACCGCGCACGACCGAAGAAGCACTCAATTTCCCGTCAACCTTAGAAGCCGTCGCACCGACTGCCCGGCCCTTCGTTGCCGCAACCGCCACTGCCCGGGCCGCCGGAGACTCAGCAAATGGCGGTTGATGTCCTGGTGATTGGTGCGGGTCCGGCGGGGATTGCCAGCGCCTATTTTCTGGAAAAGGCGGGGATTTCCTACAAAGTCATTGATCGCGCTGAGGTTATTGCATCTACCTGGGCGCAGCAGTATCCGTCGTTACGATTGAATACATCGCGGTTTTACTCGCATATGCCGGGGCTAAAGTTCCCGTTGCATTATGGTCTGTTTGCGTCGGCCCAACAATATCATGATTATTTGACCGATTTCGTTAATCGATATGACTTCAATATTCACCTGGGCATTGAAGTCATGCGGGTTGAACCCGATGGCGATGGCTGGCGGGTTGAAACCAGTACCGGTGTGGACTGGTATCCGGCAGTGGTGCTGGCAACCGGGCGTTTTTCTAAGCCGTTTGTGCCGGAATTGCCGGGCATTGAACAATTTAGCGGGCGGATTTTACATTCGCGTGATTATAGAGGCCCCCAGCCATTCGTGGGTCAGCGGGTGATGGTGGTGGGCAATGGACCGAGCGGCATTGATATTTCGACGGCGTTACCGAATACGGTCAAATTGCCGGTGTATCTGGCGCAACGCACCGGGTTAATTTTAAAACCGCGCTATCCATTC
This sequence comes from Phototrophicaceae bacterium, assembly GCA_965223835.1. Taxonomy (GTDB): domain Bacteria; phylum Chloroflexota; class Anaerolineae; order Aggregatilineales; family Phototrophicaceae; genus CAVYXZ01. The sequence goes on along the minus strand of CBDCXQ010000001.1, from coordinate 3,817,863 downwards.
GGGTTGCCCAAGCATGGGTGGATGCTGCTGGCGGAAAAATTTCCCAATCGCGTGACCCACTGGCTGGAAAAACGAGCATTGCAAGCCAGCTACGCGGATACTGGCCGCTATGGCATCAAAGTTCCTGGTCCCGGCGAGGAGAGCGGGGCGGCGGGCACTCGTGGCCCAGAACTCATTAATGCAGTGCGCATCGGGCGCGTACAACCAGTAGGCACACCGGTTGGGTTCGATGGTCAAGCGGTATTGCTATCTGATGGTAGTCGTCTGGACATTGATGTGTTGCTGCTGGCGACCGGGTTTCGCCCGGCACTGGATTATCTTAAGGTCGATTATGACATTGACGGCCAGGGATTGCCGGTGCGTGAAGCACAACCCTATCCAGTTTATGCCGGTTATGCGCCACATCCAGGCTATCAGGTGAAGCGGTATCGCGGCCTGTTTTTGATCGGCATTTATTACAAGGGCCGGGGTGCGATGTATAATTTTAATGTCGAAGCTGAGATTATCACGCGGCAGATTCAGCAGCATTTGACCGGGTTGCCCCATAAATTGACCCCGTTAGTTGAACAAAAGAAAAACACCGCTGACGTATAGATCGATTCAGCGGTGTTTGCTTTTGCCGGTCGGCGTGAGCTAGACACTCTGGCGCAGGGAGTGAATGCCGGTCGCTCCGTCGGGGCGTGTACCCCGCGAAGTCTCGATCTGTGGGTCGCCTTCACCATCAACAGTCCGTACCGCAAACGTATGATTACCTTCGGACAGCGGCCAGTCATAGCGCCAGATGACCCAGGTTTTATCCGATAGGGGGTCACGCAACTGCGCTTCTACCCATTCACCATCGTCAACCTGAACTTCAACTTTGCTGATCGAACGATCACCGGCATGAGCAATGCCGCCCACCGGCACGAACGTTTGTCCATCCATTTCAAAGGCATCATCGACGGCGACAACGTCAACCACTGAAGTGGTCACCATAATGGCTTCTTTTGACCAACCTCGGCGCACCCAGTAACCGTCCTCATATTCTTCGACGACTTCCATCTCCGTAATCCACTTGGGTTGTTTCATGCCATAGCGGTCGGGAATATAGATGCGCAGGGGAAAGCCATTGCGGACCGGCAGCGGTTCATCATCCCAGGCATATGTGAGCATTACCCGCTCATCCTGCATAATCAGATCAATATCAACAGTTTCGTCAAAGCCATCGGCGCTGAAGATGCGCAGGTATTTGGCGTTTTCCGAAAGCTCAGCAGCTTCGAGCAACGTCTTCATGCTGACGCCCGTCCATTTTTGCGTACTGGTCAGATCACCGCCAATGCGGTTTGAAATGCAGGCCAGCGTCAGGTATTGAGTCATCGGCTCATAATTGTTGCGCAGGTCGTCCAATGTTAACTCGAGTTGATTACCAACCTCACCAAAGATGGGCAGCGTATAATCGGCTTCGGCGATCTCTGGCGGTCGTGAGCTAATGTCGATGCGATAGTGGTCGGCAACGGGTGTCAATTCCGGGCGGGTGCCGGGTGCGGGTTCAACTGCTGCGCCAGCGTTGGGCAGTTCGGCCACGGTTTGCGAGTCGCCGTTCGTTGTTGTGCTGGTGGTTGCAGTGGTCTGGGTTGTGGTGGAATCGGATGTGCGCAGTAATGTGCCTAAACCCGCGCCAACCAGGGTGATGGTCGCGGTCGCCCCGCCGACGCGAATCAGAAAGGAGCGCCGGTCCATCTCGGTCACACTATTGTCTGTCTTCGATTTGACGGTGTACAGGTCGTTGTAAACATTGTGTACCACCAGCCCCCAGGCCATAAAGCCTGCCAGAATCCAGATCACGTTCACCAGTGGCGGCGTGGTCGCGGTAAAGTTGACGCTGGTGCTAATGATTGCTACCGGTATCCCGATAACCAGCCCCAACAGCAGTCCTGGCACTGGCCCCTCGATTTTTTCTCGACGGCTGTTGAGCACATAAAAGAAAGCGGCAGACGCCACCACACCGGTCAGCAGCATCCCGGCTACGGCGATGATCTGTTCTGAGGTTTTGGCGGCTGAAGAGGTTTCACCTAATTCAAAGGTGGTAATCACGTTGACCATCATGTCGATGCCAAACGTAATGATGCCACCTGGCAGATTGCGGGCCATCCAGTCCAGCATATCGAACGGCACAAATGGCGTGCCAATGACGGCATCGGCCAGGTAAAAAACGGCAATCAGCGGCGCAGTTAATAACAGGCCAATCAATGCACCGAGTAAAATGCCGGGTGTTCGGCGAAGATTTTGTGGGGCTGTAACCCCTTGTTGCATACTGGTTTCCATCAGGCGACCTTCCCAATATTTGCCTAGCGTTGTTTACATGTTGTACTTTAGAGGAAGAATATTATAAAACCCTTACGCCCAGGTGAAAATTGACTGATCGATTTCTACTTCGATCTGCGTGTAAACATCTACTATGGTTGGCTATCGGTTGGAATTTTCTTGCTTGGCGCGTACAATCGTAGCGCTTTGGCAGAGTAAAGGGTCATTGGATGATTCTTGTTGATGCCCATCAGGACATTGCCTACAATTACCTGGCCTACGGGCGTGATTATCGCAATGGTGCCCTATATCACCGGCAGCGTGAAATGCGAACCGATGCCACCCGTCACAATGGCTGGGCTACTGTCGGATTGCCTGACGCGCTTTTAGGCCGGATTGCGATAACATTTGCAACGCTGTTTGTTGCACCTCGTGCCCGTCATGCTGCTTCCTGGGAGAATGTAACTTACAGCGATGCTGAGGAAGCCCATGCGATTGCCAGTCGGCAGATGGACTATTATGAGCGCCTGGCCGACGAGCATGAAAAAATCAACCTGGTGCGCACACTGGCTGATCTCGATTCGGTACTGGCAACCTGGGCTGACGGCACTGATGTGCTGGAACATCAACTAGGATTCGTCATTTTGATTGAAAATGCCGATTCGATTCTTGAACCCAGGCAGTTTGAAGCATGGTACGAACGGGGTGTCCGCGTGGTTGGACCCGCCTGGCAGGGAACGCGCTATTGTGGTGGTACCAATCAACCGGGTCCGTTGACGGATCTGGGGCGTGAATTGTTGGAGGTTCTGACCGATTTTAATGTATTGCTTGATCTTTCCCACATGGCGCAGGCGTCATTTATGGAAGCAATCGATCGTTTTGATGGCTCGGTCATTGCCAGTCATAGCAATCCAGCACGTTTTTGCGATACAGATCGGCATTTGTCCGATAGCATGATCCGACAACTGGCCGAACGGGATGGGGTGATGGGGATTGTGCCTTACAACGCGTTTTTGACGCGACAATGGGACCGTCGGGTTCGACTGCCGCTGAGCATTGTTCCGGATGTAATTGATTATGTTTGCCAGTTGCTTGGAAGTGCCCAGTATGTTGGCCTCGGCAGTGACTTTGATGATGGCTTTGGGATGGAAAGCACGCCCCAGGGTTTGGATACGCTCACTGATCTGCTAAAAATTGGTGCCGTTCTGCGTGAGCGTGGCTACACCGAGACGGATATCGAGGCCATTATGGGCGGTAACATGTTGCGAAAACTGCGGGCGGTGCTGCCGGAAGATTAGTCATTATGATGCGTGTCGGCCAAATTGGTATCGCGTTGGGGGTGTTAGGCACGGTCCTGGCGTTTATGGGGTTGTTCCCCGGTGTAACCGGCCTGGAACCTACCGTTGGCATTGGTATCGTGCAATTGGCAACTATTCTCGTTGGCCTTTCCCTTTTGATTCTGGGTGCGCTCATTTACGTTAAATTCAATTTTTACGCTTACTGTCCATCCAATCTGGCCCAACAGATTTCGTGGCGATTATCTTTGACCAGTCTCCTGTTCGCGGCCTTGACCTCAATGGCTGATATATTGGGGTTTGGGTCTAATCCCCGCGTGTTGGGCGAATCCGATATTTTCTTTGGCCCCTGGCAAGCCGGTGGATTGATCGGCGGTTTCCTGGTCGCAGCGACTGGCGTGCTCTTGTTTGCCATTACTGGACCCGACGAATCCGAACATCCGCCGCATGAGCCAGAAGAACTCCAGTTACCGCTGTTTAAAGATTAGACACATTTTGTGCAATTGTTCCGGTGAACAATATCAGCCTTTTGTCGCACCGGCAGTCAAGCCGCGAATGTAGTACCGTTGCAAGATTATGAACAGGATAATGATTGGTAGTACCATAATGACCGACCCGGCCATCCGTACGTTCCACTGAATTACAGCCTGTAGATCAAGATCACGCAATTTCAGGGGCAAGGTGAACCAATCTTCATTGTTGATCAGGATAGACGGTAAAATATAGGCGTTCCACGAAGCGATAAAGTTGAGGATGCCCACGGTGGCGATGACCGGTGTAGCGAGCGGTAAGTATATCCGAAAATATATGCCCCACTCGGTACAACCATCAACTCTGGCCGCATCCTTCAGTTCATTTGGTAAGGACCTGAAGAAATTGCGGAAGAAGAATATTGCAAACGGACCAGCCCCATTTACCATCGGCAGGATAAGCGCCAGATAGGTGGTGAATTGATTGGCGTTGTTTCCCGTAAGGCCCATTGACCGGACTAATTGAACCAACGGAATCAGCACTGCGACTCCTGGTACCAGCAACACCGCTAGAAAAAACAGGAAGAACTTGTCACGGCCCCAGAATTGAGTTTTGGCGAAGCCATAGCCTGCCAATGAATAGATAAAGATAATCGCAACGACCGTCGCCAGAGAGATGATGATGCTATTGGTGAAAAATTTGAAAAATTCGAGTTCATTCCAGGTATTGATCAATATATCAAAACGCACCTCATTGGGGATGAGGGATTTATTGCGATACACTTCGCGATTCGATTTGAACGCTGAGGAAACCATCCATAGAAACGGGTAGATGCTGATTGCCGCGTAGAAAGCCAGTCCAGCGTGATACACCAGGTTCTTGGGTACATATTTTCTGACGAGCGTCATCACCTGTTTCCCTATGTCTGTGAACGGAAGAAACGTAAGTTTGCAATCGCGACGATAAACGCCAGTACGAACAATGTCCACGACATCGCACTTGCCATACCTAGTTGCCGTTGATCGCCAAAGCCATAGTTAAAGATCTGCAAGCCAACAACCTCGGTATAACCTGCTGGACCGCCGTTGGTCATTAAGTAGACCTGTTCATATCCTTGAATGACACTGTTGAAATTGGTAATCACGATAATGACCGTAATTGGGCGGAGGAGAGGCCAAACGACATGCCAGACAACTTGCAAACCACTGGCTCCATCTATGGCAGCTGCTTCAAACAAACTGCGGTCAATCGTTTGCAGGCCAGCCAGATACAAAATCATGGCGAATGGGACTGACCCCCAGATCATTACCACGATGAGCGCCCCCAATGCTGTGTTCGGTTGCCCCAGCCAGCCCTGGCGGGCACGCAACAGGTCTAATCCGACCGTTTCCAGAATGGCATTCAGTGAGCCATCCGGTTCATAGATAAATGACCATACGTAAAAAACTGCGATTCCAGCAGTGACCATTGGCAGAAGCATCAAGGTGCGGTAAACAGATTGTCCACGTATGGCTCGGTTCAGGGCTAATGCCAGCGGCAGAGCGATCAGGATTGTGCCGAGTGTTACCACAATTGCCATAATGATATTATTTTGCAGCGCCCGCCAGAAGAATTGCGATTGTACCGGGTTGGCGTAAAGAAAATCCTGAAAATTCTCTAACCCGACGAAGGCACATTCGGGCAATTCACACCGGGGAGGGAAAATCGAAAAATCGCCAAAACCATTCCAGCGAAAGAAACTTAAAATCACAGCGAAAATAACGGTGTAAAGGCCAAAAATCAGAAACAGCAGCAGCGCTGGCAAGATGAAAAAGAAGCCTATATTCTTCTTCAATATCTCCATAATCCAGCGGCGTTGCTTCTCAGAATTTGCTAATGATAACGATGTACTTTCAGTCTGCATAAATGATTTATTCCATAATTTTCTACATAAAATCAGTGTAGCGGCCCAGTATTTGCAGCCACTACACTAATTACCGATATCAACCGGGTCTATTAATTACTGAATAGCCTCATTCACTACGCTCCGCCCAGGCCGTCGCATTGGCCGCATCAACATTTATTGCCAGCTCTTCTGGGGTGACTTCACCGAGAATAAATTGTTGAAGGCCAAGTTTAAGTACATCCCGCATGTCACTTAACTGCGGCGCAGTGGCATCCTGGAATGGAGAATATTCACTGATGGCATTCAACAATCCTGGCATGACATTGCCAACCCGCTCCGGATCTGATGAAACGGTGACAGCCGGTAGATCTCCAACTGTCCTGGCGAAGATTTCCATCTGCTCTGGTGATGTGAGGAAGCGTAGGAATTGAAGTGCTTCTTCGGGATGTTCACTGTCGGTTGTGACCATCGCGTCAATCAACGGTGCGGGTGCAATCTCCAGCACCGGTAACGCGGAATCGGCCAGCGGTGGCACCGGGAACGAGATTAGATTGTCTGGGTCCATACCCTGTTCAATCAGGAATCCAAGCGTGTAGGTTCCGCCAAGATCAAAGGCTGCACGCTCCTGAGCAAAAGCGACATCTGCCGGGTCAATATTGGTACTGAGAATGCCCGGCATCCAGAGATCATTCACGCTGATTTCGTTGATCCATTCGAGAACATTCAAGGCACAGGGTTCGGTGAAGCTCATTTCACCGCGGTAGATTGCATCGTAGGTTTCTGGCCCACAACTGGTAATCAGCATGGGATTGAACAGCCAGAAATTTAGCACATCAGCATTCTGGACACCAGTTACCAACCCGGCGACCCCGGTTTCTGCATTAATGGTCGCCATCATTTCTAACCATTCTTCGGCAGTTGCGGGCGGTGTATTCGGGTCGAGACCAGCTTCTTCCATCAAGGCCTTGTTGCCATACACGAAGAACGCCTGTCCCGCCAGATACGGAACGCTGAAAGATTGTCCGACCTCGATATTGGTAAAGGTGCAATCTGGATCGCTCTGGCAATTGTCATATGTGTCTTCCGTCATGACTGACCGTAGTTCATAAGTTCCCGGCAGAAATGTGCCTTGCCACTCGTCATCAACGATCTCAGACAGTTCAACCAGATTATCAGTTGCCGCGAGTTCCCATTGTCCCCCTGACCAGTAGGACAAAATGTCAGGTAACTCTTCAGCCTGTTCAGCGGTGGTGATGCGGGTGCGGTACACTTCATCTGGATTGTAAGCTTGTACATTGACTTTGATGCCGGTTTCAGCTTCAAAGTTGGCGGCAACTGCTTCTAAGCCGGGCACATGGAAAATTTTCCATGTCCAGAATTCAAGTTCAATGGCTTCCTGTGCCATAACTGGCAGTGACAATGCGATGATCAGCAGTAATATCGGAATTAGAGACAGTCTGAAATTCATTTTGGTAGGCCCCTTAATAATCATAGGTACAAATAGACTTCAACGGACATAAAATTGAAAATTGTGTATATATGTTCACCTCCTGAACTGCAACCAACAGCACGAAATCCTAGCCAACGACCCCCGACTATTATATTTTTCACAAGCCATATTTGGCAGGCAGTTTACCGCCTTTTGCATACGTTGACACAGATAATCAGATACGCACCGGTTGTGTACCTGTTTGACACAAGTGATCTGCTTACGATGCTATTCCACTACAATTTTTATGACAAGAGCCATTACGATTGGTCTAAACATCGCAACCTGGTGACAGGCTATGTGCGAACTATGAACTCACCGGTTTCCATAGTCGGTTGCTGGTCGGGTTTGAGCATGTCTGTCAGTATCTGGGTGAGATTGTCGGGCAACCGGCGGGTGAAATCACGTAATGTTTCACCCTGGCCCATACCATACAGGCTATACGTGAAGTTTTCATGGATGACTTTGCCAGGGACCATCATTTCTGGTTCCCAGCTATCGACCTTACGCCAGCGACCTTGTTCCAGATAGAATAATTCGAACAAGATGCGGACTTCACCGTGCCCACCTTCAAAGCTCACATCAAGTGCCAGGGGGAGCATCGCACTCCGTTTGTTGATGCGACGCTTGAATTGCCGGACCAGGAAACGGGCCACCGGGCGAACCCGGCGTCGGATGCGATCTTCGCTCAGGTCGGGTGCTTTGCGGGCGATTTTCGAGAGACGACGGCTATACTTTCGCGTGGCGATCACTTCGCTGCGGGTCACTCGTCCATACTGATCGTATTGGCTGAGGCGTAGACCGGTGATTTTCCAATCGGATAGCTTGATACCATCAACACCGGTTAATCGCTTGCGCACGTGAGTTGCGCCCTCGTTCGCGGGGGTTGGTGGCGACAGATCATTCTGCGCATGGAACTGCCAGCCCTGACGACGACCACCAGTAGAAGAGGTCGGCAGCGGCTGGGCATTGGCATAGGGCGGCATCTGCACCGCGAAGCGGGGCGTTCGTTGGAAGATGAGCCGCAAAATGATGACCAGAAGCAGCAACATCAACAACAGGGCACCAATAACGGCGACCAGCAATACCATATGCACCGGATCATCTCGATTGAAGGCAAAGCCGAAGATGAGCAAAGGTCCAGATGGCCCGCTTACAGTTTCAGAATCGGTGGTATCCAGCGGCAGTTGGTCCACTGGAGGTATTAAGACATTGGCTGAATTATTGGCGATGTTGCCCGTAGATGGTTCGACTTCATCAATCCCGACAGATACCAGCATCGTTTGTTCGCGGTCAGGTGGCAGGAAGCCAACCGGAAACTCTAGCGTTATGAGCACGCCATCGCCAGCCAATAGGGGGCTAAGCTGTTCACTTGCCAATTCAGTACCCGTATCTTTATTGACCATGCGCACGGTTGCTGTGCTGCTGGCGGTGGCACCCTGGTTGGTCACATCAAAAGCAACGATCACCAGACTGCCATCGGCAGAACGGATTGCCGGGCGAATGTTGCTGATGGCGTAATCGGGCGTGGCCTGTAATAGTGCCAGCAGAATAAGGGTTGCAATGCTACGCATAGACGTGTCCTGAAGCAAGATCATTCCAATATTAAATATATGTTGAAAGCGCTGACTTTCCAAGTCGGGCAGTCACCGTTCTCTGTACTGGTTTGCTACGGTGTGTTCAGGTTTATTGATCTTTTGCTGTATTTGCTTTACAGAAGTCATACAATGGGGCGATGAATAATTACCGGTATGGTCAAAATCGACACATCCCATCGTCCGCCGTTATCGCCACCAACCCGTGCTCAAGCCGTTTCAGCTATTCATGGTTTCGTTGACGATTGTTGCCTTTTTGTTTTTAGGCGGGCTTAGTTTGCCGGTTGTTTACTGCATCTTCTGGCTGGTGGCTTTATTGTTTATCGCGACCAGCACCGTCGATAAAGTTTATCGTGAGCGGGAACGGTTTACATGGGACCTGGTCCGGCTGACTCCCTATACCGCCCGCGAACTTCTCTTGAGCCTGTGGGCAGCGAGTTTATGGCAGCTTAACCGCACCTGGCTAATGTGGATTTACCGATTGTTACACGGGTTTACGGTTGTTGGTTTAATGGTTTTTGCGGTGCTGTTTGCTGAGGTACCTGCTGACGAGTGGCTGCTACTCTTGTTCACTGGCACCCTTTTGATCGTTATGCAACCGTATACGGAAATGTATTTCTGCGGCATGGTCGGCCTCGTGATCGCCAATCATCTGCAAGATCGGGGGAGTGCGCAGGGCCTGGCGGTTGGTGCGGTTTTGCTCTACTGGTTGACCTATGTTGTGGGCGGGATGATATTATTGTACTCCGCTGGCATGAACCTTACGGCGGAACAACTTAACGGGCTGTTTGTGTTGCCCCTATTGGTTCCGGTCCTTCTCGGCTATCTGGCACAGCGCGTGGCTGAGCTGCGTCTAATCTGACAGCTACGCCGACAAATCCCATCCTAATCAAATATGACAGCAGGTGTCATGTTAAGCGGCTATACTGCGGATTGTCAATAAATGCGGAGATTTCAGTATGCCCAAAATTCCTGAGCCAACTCAACCTGAACCATTAGCTGGATACTGGTCCCCGGAAGATGCCGATAAGCTACTTCAATGGGATTTCGTGAATCAACGGATGCTGCAGGCTAAGAACTACTGGATTGCGACCGTGAACCCCAATGGTCATCCGCATGTTGTGCCAGTGTGGGGGGTATGGTTGGATGACACGTTGTTTTTTGGGGGTGGTTCGGGAGCCCGTTGGTCGCGTAATCTGGCGGTTCGCCCTCTGGTCACAGTCCATTTGGACGATAGCGATCAGGCCGTGATTCTGCAAGGCACCGTCAGCCATATTACGGATCCTGATTCCGCCGCGATGAAGCGGATAGATGACGCCTACGAACCCAAATACGGGATGCGGCATGGGCCGCCGATCTGGGAACTCCAGCTCAAGAAAGTCATTGCCTGGTCCACGATGCCTACTGCAACCCGCTGGGTATTCGACTAACGTGATAATCTGGGTTGGACAGAAAATGACGCTACCGCTAATGGTCATTTACCGCCGTCTGTAATGCAGACCGTTGAGAAATTTGGTAACAATGTATTCGGCTAGGATACCGCGATTGCGGTTGCCATGACATGGATACATTACCTCTGGATGCGGCGCTGCCCATAATTTCGCAAATCGGTGTAGTATCTGATGGACTGGCATGAGGCAGAAGCAAAGGCTTTTGCGTGACGTGATCAAGCGAGTCATTGTGGACGCGGAGGGAAACATCCTGAAGTTTGACCTGCTGCCGCCTTTCGCTTATCTCTCACGCTTGAAAGACGTTGTTGTGACTGCAGCGGGCAGCGGTGATCCTGGGGAAAAATGCAAAACGCCCGGCTTTGTCACCGAGCGTTGTTGCGTGCCTGAAGGGATTCGAACCCCTGACCTATGGTTCCGTAGACCATCGCTCTAATCCACTGAGCTACAGGCACATGAGTGAAAATATACTAGCATAGTCACCCGGCACGGTCAAGAGAAAGTTCAACGGTTCCGGTTGCCCCGGCAAAGTCACTCACCTGGACCCGGTAGCGGGCTGAAGCGGGTACTGTAAAGTCTAGTAGCGCGGCATCAAAAACGTTCAATTCGATGGATGCCATCCCATGATCGTCATTGAGCACCAGCAACTCGTCAGCAATATACAGCCGCAGCACCGGGTCCAGCGTACCGCTGACATCACGGGCAGTGATGGTCAATTGTTGACTTGCTTCCAGGTCCAACCAGCAAGTGTAGGGCGTGTGGGCTGCGAGTTCTATCTCAACCGGCTCACACATCATCAACCGGGGCCGCGTGGTGAGCGTCACTTCAACCGCGCCGGTCTGTACTCCATTGAATGTGTGCAACGTGATGGTATAGTCGCCCACCTTGCTGAGCAATAGGTCTTCCAATGCGGGAATCGCATCCAGGTCGTGATAAACAAGATGATCTGTCCCATAGCGCACCGCAATGATGAGATCAAGCGTTCCCTCGTCAGTTCGATCAACGGGCGTGATGGTGACGTACTCGTCGCCCTCGCTGGTATATATCAGTTTTACGGGTTCAGAACCCACCATCACCGTGATTGGTTGATCAGGTATGATCGGTTGTTGGATTAGTAACAGGGCGAAAATGAAGGTGAACATCAATGACCTGAAATAAAAAGACGACGCCTATGGTAGCCGTCGTCTAAGATTGTGTAAATTGACAACTTTATTCGGTGGGGATCACGACCGCGTCTGCGGGCGCACTTACCTCAACCGGGACATCGTAATCCAGTTCGCTGACTTGTAGCGAAAACGCGACGGTCACGGGGTCAGCTTCCGAATCACCCATCATGGCGGGGTCCACTGTCAGCCCAAAGTCCAGCAGGGCTTCGCGCACGCGGTTGGCATCATCGATAAACTGGTCAAAGGTGAGCGATACATCTTGTAACAGTAAACCGATGAGAGGAGCCATATCACCGACCGAATCGTCACCACTCATCGTAGCGGCTGCGCCCATCAGTTCCTCGAATGATTCCGAGGCAAAGAAGCCCGCCAGATCGAGTTCAACCTGGAAATGCGCGAGACCGCCCATATCGTCTAAGCGGGTGATGCTAATGAGTTGTTCTGGGTCTACGTCGCCCAACGCACCCAGCGCCGCGCCCATAGCTTCCATTGTCTCCGGGTCGTCGCCAAAGTCACCGCTTGCCAAATCCATTGGGTTGACCGGCAGCGGTGCAGCGCCAGCGAATGAATCCAGCGCGCTATCCAACGGCTGCCCGATCCAGCCCGATCCATCACCTAAATTAAAGTAGAGCAGACCGTCGGCAATGATTACCTGCAAATCTACCGGGATGCTTTCACCCGCTGTCACAGCAGCGCCGGTCATGTTTAACGAGCCAGTGGGCAAATCGTCTGCGCCCATGCCAAAGATACCGGATCCGGTCAATGCAACCGTCGCATCTGCACCCGGTGCGCCCGTCACTACCAGATCAACCGCAAAATTGAAACTCAACGAATCAGCATCCATGTCCTGTGAAGTGAACATTGCAAAATCATCAGGACTGAGGCCAAACGTACCTTCCTGGGCCAATGTTGTGGGTACGATCAACAAAAATGCTGCCAGAAGAATCAATATGATCTGTGTCTTTGATTTCAATTTACACTCCTTGTGAATGAACATCTGACTGAATGATTTAAGCAAATGTCAGATGTATGAGACGATTTCAGTGTATGGTGAAAGCGTTGGCGTGTCAAATCAAATGCATTAAGGAATCAATTGACCCCACTATGGTCCCTTTGCACTTAACAGTCTTTGTTGCTATGCTAGCGGTTGCAGGAGGGAAATATGCGGAAATCATTCCTTTTTTTAGCTGTCGGGTTGGTCCTGGTAGCCTGTAGCAATAACGCAACTCAACAAAGCGCTTTGCCCGCAACGGACACACTGGCACCAATCGTGAGCATGACGCCACGCTTTACGGCGACCCCGGTGCCGACGCGCACACCGCTGCCAACTTTCACGTTTACACCCTCCGAATCACCCATTCCACCGACACCCTCCGATACGCCGACACCGACGGAGATCCCGCCGGTAATTGGCATTGTCGCTTCAATCAATACGGTGAATGTTCGCGAAGGGCCGGGCACTCGTTTTTCCGCCTTCGAAGCCCTGACACCCGGCACACGGGTAGAGGTATTGGGCCAGAATGCCGAGGGGAACTGGCTTAACATTCAATTAGAAGATGGTCGGGAAGGCTGGATCTCGAACTCGCTCATTCGTTTACAAGATACGCCGACGCCGCTACCGACGCTTACGCCATCACCTGATCTGACGGCACTGGCATTGGGAACACCGTTACCGACGGCTATTCTGGGTGGTGGCACCGTGACGCCGACACCGCCACTCTCAGCCGTGACCCCGACACCGGTGACGCCGACTGTCCGTTCGCAATCAGTTGAAAACGATGTTACCGCATCACCATTCCTGCCCATCATTGATGTTGAGTCGATCAACGCGACAGGCACCGCATTGGTTGGCGGCGTGGTTGCGCCCACGGCGACGGCAAGCGGCCAGAATCAGTTTACTCCAACTATCAGCGGCGGGACTACTCGCCCAACAATCAATGCTGCTGTCACCGCAGGGGTTGGCAGTGCAGGCAATGCTTCTACGCAATCCGGCGTTGATGTTCTGGCCTATTGTAACGATACATCTTATGGTCGCCCCGCTCCGACCAATCTTGCCGCTGGTTCAACTATTGACATCTGGTGGAGCTGGTTCGCCAAAACGGAAGCACAGATTCAAGATCATCTGGCAAATGTGATATACACGGTGACGATTGATGATGTGCCGCTGCGCGATTGGGGGCAGTTCCGCACGACAGTTCGCCAGCAAGCTGATGGCAATTATTACGTCTACTGGTATGTTCCTGCGGGACCGTTGACAGCCGGACCACATGAGATTAACTACCGGGTGACATGGCGCGAACAAATCAGCGATGGCTATGATAGTTTTGGGCCAGGAACCAACAATGCGGTACAAACAGGTAGTTGTACATTTAGCGTAAATTGATATGTGAGGGCGGGCAGATTTGCTCGCCTGTATATCTACCGGCCAATATTCGTCAGTTCGTGCCACTACGCTTCTCATAGCGATGTCGTATGTCTTGTGCTTGCATAATTTTTGCCAGCTATACAAGTAGTCGAAAGTCTTTAGTCATAGTCCATAGGCAAAAAACAGAAAACTTTGCCCAGCGAATGGAACTCACAACTCGTATGGTCCCGACTATTGACCGGGAACTAACGACCAATGACTTAGATATGCGACATCGCTTATACCTGTTTCATGTGTTTTGGCTGCCGGTGGATATTTCGATATGACGCAATGGGTTTGGTCGGGTAATATCTCCGCAGTTCGATTGACTCACCTTAAGAACTCATAGCAGGAGCAAAACACAATGGAATATCGACGTATGGGTCGCACTGGCTTGAAAGTTTCCGAGATCTGCCTGGGGACGATGACCTTCGGCCATGGTACGGATGAGGCAGAGGCCGAACGCATTGTAAACCTGGCGTTTGAGGCTGGCGTGAATTTCCTGGATACCGCCAATGCCTACAACGGTGGGGTGTCGGAGACCATGCTGGGCAATATTTTGAAGGGTCGGCGGCGGGAAGCAATCATCGCGAGTAAATTCTTTAATCCGATGGGACCGGGGCCAAATGATTCAGGGATGTCACGCAGCCACATCATGAACGCGGTCGAAGATAGTTTGCGGCGCTTACAGACTGATTACATTGATATTTATTATATTCATCATGTCGATACACAAACTCCGCTGGACGAAATGCTGTGGGCGCTGGATGATCTGGTGCGCCAGGGCAAGGTGCGGTATACGGCGTGCAGCAACTATGAGGCGTGGCGGCTGATGGAGTCAATGTGGATTAGCGATAGTCAACAGTTACACCGTTTCGCCTGCTATCAGCCACAATACAGCCTCGTCGTCCGTGATATTGAGCAGGAGATCATCCCAGTCTGCCAGTTGAAAGGTATCGGTGTTGTCGTCTGGGGACCACTGGCTGGCGGTTTTCTGACCGGCAAATATCAACCGGGTGAGCGCAGCGCTGCTGGTACGCGTTCGGAAGAGGGGTGGGCTTTCCCTGGCGGTTATTTCGCTGCGAATGCGGACGAGTCGTTGAAGGTGTTGCTGGAAGTCGCCGAGGAATTGGGTCACAGTCCGGCGCAGGTCGCGGTGCGCTGGGTGTTACAACAACCAGCTATCACCAGCGCGATTGTCGGCGCCCGCACCGTTGCCCAGGCTCAAGATAATCTTCTGGCGAGTACGTGGCAATTACCCGCTGATGCGCTGGAGCGGTTAAATGCGGTCTCATATTTGCTGCCACGTTATCCGCTTTCAATGGAAGGTAACATGCATGAACGCCGTAACAATGCGGTTGATATGCCATCACTAAAGGCTGAGTGACACTGCAAGTTCAGGGTTGATCGCCGACAATTGAGCAGTCATAACCCGTTTGGAATGTCCCTTCAGGCAGTTAATTAATGTCGCTGAGTGCTTTGTGAATATATTGTGAAATTTATCCGATTTTAATCGTGCAATCTGCCCAATTTGTGATAAGATGCACATAATCGTTTGAGGCGAAAAGGAGTCAACAGCAATGTCGGTTAGTGCCAACGATTATTTAGGGTTGCAATTGAGCAAGGCCCGGCAGCAGGATTTGCGAAAAGAGGCCGAGCACATCCACGAGGTCAATGAACAGCTTAAACTGCGGACCGTGAAGCGACGTCTGCGTTTGCCCAAAATCACCATCTCCTGGAATTAAACTCAAATCCGCCCATATAGCAAGTACCCCGGCCATTGTGACCGGGGTTTTATTTCACTGCCCCGGATTTTTGCTCAGACAAATGAACATTGTGACATTCCAACATTCTGAGTAATCTATACGCATCAATTTAAATAAATTTTGGGATATAACATGTCGAATGAATTAAGAGAACTGCGCGTTTCAAATGATGCCACCAATGACCCAGTCGAATTGCGTCAACGGTTTGATGATGAAGGCTATCTATTTTTCAAGCAATTGCAAAACCCCGATAAATTGCTTGATTTGCGCCGCGAGATGATGACCACGATTCAACGGGTGGGGTGGCTGGTTGCCGATACTGATCCGGTAGACGGGATTGCGGACATCACCACTCAATGTACCGAAGGTGACAACGAATATAGCGCGGGTTATGCCGAAGTCTATAAATCGGAAGCTTTCCACCGCTCTGCCCACTGGCCGGAAGTCACCAGCATGGTGGAAAAAATCGCGGGCAAGCCGATTATGCCGCATCCACATAAGATCGCCCGCATCTGGTTTCCCAAATATACCGAGCATACGACTCCAACTCATCAGGATTTCGTCCACTTCCAGGGTAACTTCGATACGATTACCTGCTGGGCACCGGTGGGGGATTGCCCAATTGAGCTGGGCGGGCTGGCGGTAATCCCCGGCTCCCATAAAGTCAAGCGCGTACTGGATCATCACTTCTCGCTAGGCGCTGGCGGGTTGGTGGTGGATGCCGACGCCCACGCCGACGTGAACCCGGTCTGGCATACAACTGATTACGCGATCGGGGATACGCTATTTTTCCCAGCTTTAACTATTCACAAGGCCTTGCCAAACTGGACGGAAGATCGTTTGCGCCTGTCATTGGATAATCGGTATCAAGCTATTGGTGATCCCATCGCCGAACATATGCTGCACCCGCACGGGCCGAGCCAACTCCAATGGGATGACATTTACCCGCACTGGCAGGCCGATGACTTGAAATATTATTGGCAAAAATATGATAATCCCATTGTGGCCCGCGATATGAGTTATGCCGAAAGAGGCTTTGCGGAAGCGCTAGACATGGCCCGTGCCGGGAATGAACACGCAATTTATCGCTTGCAACGGACGATTAAGAACAATCCAGATTCCCCGGAGAGTATAACGGCCCGGACAGTTCTTCAGGAGATGGGGATAATATAATTCGTTGATTGGAGTGGTTTTCGACAGATGCTGTTGATGAACGTGTGGCAGATGCTACGCCTGGGCAATCGACTGCAAATAGTCGTCGAAGCCACAGAGGTCTTGCAGGGCGAATTGACTGAGCTGCCACAGGTCACCAGTTGGAACTTTCGTGATGACCGGGTTAGGCCGCTGGAGATGATGGAGCAGGGTACGGATATTCTGGAGTTGCTGGTCGTGACGGCGGCGTAACCGTGCAAACGTCGCCAATGCCTGATTAATCGCGCTGTGGGACTGAACCATGCGCTGCGAATCCGTTGAAGCATAATAGTACTGGTAGCGCCATTGTCGATGCTCAGCGATCATTTGTTCCACTTGTGTTAACGCCTGCTGTAAAGTTGCCAGGACATGCTCATCCTGGCGTTGCATCAGCACCAGTTGTTCCAGGAGATTCAAATAGATTTTGGCATGTTCCAGGCGTTTGCGATATTCATTGTTGCTGCGCCAGAGCCGGTCAGTTGATGATGTCATGCCACCAAATCCATAACTCACCAGTCAATCAATAGCCCTATTATAACATAAATTAAGATCAGTAGGGGGCAACTGGTAGGCAGATTTTGCGTAAAGATTAACAGGCTATAGGATTCTAACAGAACTTTTGTTCTAATCTTATCGCCAGTTCATGAAAGATATGCTATGATTGGGTAGCCCGCAGGTCAAAGGTTGCAGGTAAAACAGATGACTTTTAGACGTAATAACAACGACGATGACGAATACGAATATGAAGATGTCGATGATGATCCTTATTATGAAGAAGACGAGGAAGATGAGGACGACGAAGAGCTAGGGTCGCGGGCGCGGCCCAGTGTCCGACCCTTTGCCGGTTATAATAGTCCAACTTCAACCTCCCGTCCCGGAGCTTCGTCGCGTCAATCGCCAGCGGCTCGGGGTACAGGTAATCTGCCCGGCAACCGACCGGGCAATTTAAGTTCATCTGGTCGTCCGCCCACCGGCCCCCTGAGCAACCGGACCTCCACTACCAGTAGTAGCAATCGTCCAGGTGCTCAACCATTTGGGAGTGATCGTTCGTCCCCGTCAACCGGTAGTAATCGCCCCGCCACCAAACCATTCGGTAGCGATCGTCCGGCGACGACCAGTCGGCCTGGAACCGGTCCATTAGCGGGTTCATCGGGCAGTAACCGGCCCAGTAGTGGCGGGTTAGCATCAAGCTCGGCCAACCGTCCAGGGACCCAGTCACCAACCAGCCCAGGCAATCGAGGTGCCTCCACTGGTAATCGGTCTTTTGCTAGTTCAAGGCCTGGTGATAGCCAGGGCAGAGGACAATCTGGTGATGAAGGTAAATCCAGTTCAGGCGGACTAGGTAAGCAACTGGGTAACTTCCGCGCGAAACTACCGGGCGCCAAGCCGGACAACAAACCGGGTGGTCAGCAAGGGAACCGATCGGGTGGCGGCAATGCGGTCAGCCAACGACTGGGTAACTTCCGTGCGAAACTACCGGGCGCCAAGCCGGACAACAAACCGGGTGGTCAGCAAGGGAACCGATCGGGTGGCGGCAATGCGGTCAGTCAACGACTGGGTAACTTCCGCGCGAAACTACCGGGTGCCAAGCCGGATAACAACCCGGCTACACCAAGAGGTTCAACCAGCACCCGGTCAACAGCGGCTGGTGGCCCTCGCTTAGGTGCACGAGGAGCAGCTGGTGGGGCAATGCAATCCCGGACCAATGCCAGCGCGGCACCTGCTAATCCCGTCGCCGGACTGGTCAGTCGCCTGCCTTTTGGCAATCGTCAACAAACAAAATCACGGACAACGACGCGCGAAAAGCTGGAACGGGCCAGCAAAGCACCCAAGATCGATGAACGGGGTCTGACTCTTGATAATAAGCTGGATATTCTAGGGGTGGCGCTGTTACTGGGTTCTTTAGCTTTGTTCTTCAGCAGCATGTCGTCGACCAAAGGGCAGATCACGGAAGCGTTCAATACCTTCTTTTCCAATTTGCTTGGAACTGGCGCAATTGCAGTTCCGATTGTGATGTTCGTTGTCGGGGTATGGCTGATTGTCCGGCACTTTGGTGATGAAGCGCCCGTTGTTGATCCGGTCCGGGTCAGCGGCATCGCCTTGCTCTACCTGGGCATTTTACTTCTCTTACAGTTTTTGCAGACGTTTAAGGTCGGCTTTTCTGGCATTGATTTGACGACTCCCGACGGCATGGCATTGGCGCAACAACTCTCAGAAACCTATGGCGGTGACGGGGGTTACATCGGGCGGCAAATGTATTTCTTCCTGGTGACGAACGTCACTGAAGCCGGCATGTTCGTGACGATGGTTGGTCTGATTATGATTGGTGTGATGCTGGTGTTGCGCATCACAGCCGCTGAGCTGGCTATCTTCTTTATCAGCCTGTGGCGCAGTTTTATCGATGCACAGCGGCGCCGTGCCCAAACCCGCGAAGCCCGGGCGCGGATGGCAGCCCAGCAATTGGCGGCGGCAGCCGAAGCGCAAGTGACTGTCTCCAAACCACCTGCACCTGAACTCACTGGCGGCCAGGCACCGGCACTCCCCGCAGCCAGCCCAGTAGAATCGGCTGAAGAACCACGTCCCATTCCGATTACAATGGGTGGTAAAACGGTTACCGCTTTCTTTGATGGTTCTGAGGCCGTTCCAATGGAGCAAGCTGCACTGCCCGTCGGCGAAACCAACCAGCCCTCAATTGCAGCACGGTTGTTTGGTGGCATCGGTGGTCGGGGTAACAAAACGTCTGCAGCGGCACCAGTGGCCGACAAAGTGGCTGAACCCAGAGCAAGGCCTGCTGGACTAGGGGGTCTTTTCAATCGCGGCAGCAATGAGGCGGCGGCTGAATCGGCGCAACCGCTAGTGCCGCAGCAACCTGCAGCCTCGGTGGCACTGCCAATCGCGCCATCTTCACCGACACCTGGACAGCCGACACCACCCGCACCAGCGCAACCTGCTTCATCATCACCAAACCAACCAGCAACGGCATCTGCCACACTCGGCGATTTGCTCAAACCAGCGTCACCACCGGCTGAGCGTGCGCCGCAACCGGCGATTACAGAGCCTGATGTCGAGGCGGTTCAGGACGAGGAAGATGAATCGCTGCGGCAATTACCGCCCGCTAGACCGAAAGGCACGGGTCCAGCAACCCGTGAGACAGGCAAAAATGTGTGGGCGCGGCCCGTTGCACGCAGCAATGAATCCGACCAAAGTTCCCTGGCCGAGCGGCGTGATCGTCTCAATGCGATACGCAGTGGACAAACCGCACCACCCGCGCGTGCTGATAAGCCGGATGATGCTGAAAGTTCGGCAGCGACAACGCCTCCAGCCGCGACAACGTCGAGACCAACGCCGCCACTGCAAACTCCAGAGCGCCCGCAGCGGCAAACATTATCCGGCATCCCAACGTCGAATGGTGGTACTGCGCAAAGCAAGTTGGAACAGCCGACCCCGCCCAGTGCAGCCCGGCCCATCAGTACACCGTCACCAGCGTTTGGCCGACCAGAAACCCCGCCAGCACCCGCTGCTCCCGGCACCAACAAACGGCGTAACTGGCAATTACCCGATTACACATCGTTGTTGAACACCGGGTCTGAATCGGATTTTGACCGGGAGATGCTGCTCAGGCGTGCGCGTATCATTGAAGAAACGCTGCAGAGTTTTGGTGCGCCGGGCCGCGTGGTTGAGGTAAACACCGGGCCGGTGATTACGCAATTTGGTGTCGAGCCAGATTATCTGACCACGCGCTCCGGTAAGAAAAACCGGGTCAAAGTCGGTGCGATTGCGCAGCTTGACAAAGATTTGCAGCTGGCGCTCGGCGCGAAATCGATCCGTATTGAAGCACCAGTTCCGGGTAAGGGTTTTGTTGGCATCGAAGTCCCCAACGCCGAAGCGTCGCTGGTGAGTCTCCGTGATGTGATGGAATCCGATGATTTCCAGAAGCTAACAGGTAATTCACCTCTGGTTCTGGGTCTAGGGCAAAGTGTGGACGGTACACCCATCTCGGCGGATCTTGCCAGTATGCCCCATCTGCTGGTTGCCGGGACGACCGGGTCCGGTAAATCGGTGCTGGTGAACGCGATTATTTGTAGCATTCTGGTCAATAACAAACCCGATAAAGTCAAGTTCATCATGGTTGACCCCAAGCGCGTGGAATTGACCGGCTACAACGGGATCCCGCATCTGGTGGCACCGGTTGTGGTTGACCTGGAGCGGACGGTCGGTGTGCTCAAATGGGTCACACGCGAAATGGATGAGCGGTACAAGCAGTTCAGTAACGCCTCCGCCCGTAATATCGAAGATTTTAATAAGCACTTGCCTGATGATCGGGAACCGATGCCCTATATCGTTGTGGTGATTGACGAATTAGCCGATCTGATGATGTTGGCACCGGACGAAACTGAGCGTGTGATTACCCGTATCGCGGCGCTGGCCCGGGCGACTGGCATTCATCTGGTGATCGCGACCCAGCGGCCATCGGTTGATGTCGTCACCGGTCTGATTAAAGCGAACTTCCCGGCACGGATTGCCTTCGCCGTTGCCGGTGGTGTCGATAGTCGTGTTATTCTCGATCAACCGGGTGCCGAACGGTTACTTGGCAAGGGGGATATGCTTTACCTGAGTGGTAACTCACCAGCGCCACTCCGGTTGCAAGGCGTGTTCGTCTCGCCAGAGGAAATCAACAATGTGACGCGCTATTGGAAACAGCAGAATGCCCAACAGCGTGAACCGTTCATTATCAAAACGCTGGCCGTTGATGACGATGATGAAGTGCCAACGGTCGCTGCCCGCGCTGTCCCCGCAGAGTCGACAACAGCACCGTTTGAATCCAGTTCTGGTTCATCGAGTGATGCGCAGCAAATCGCCTTCTGGGACGATGGCGCTGATGAGGGCATGGAACTGAACCAGCGGGTGAAAGACGAACGCGACGAATTGTACGATCAGGCCGTGGAGATGGTGCAACGCTTGAACAAGGCGTCGGTTTCGCTATTGCAACGCCGCCTGCGCATCGGTTATACGCGGGCTGCTCGTCTCATTGACATGATGGAATCTGAGGGCATTGTTGGACCACAACAAGAAGGCAGCAAGCCGCGTGAGGTTTTAAAGCCCCATAACTCACCCTAGATGAAAGTTAATGCCCCTTATCGCCACAGTCAGTCATTTGAGATAAGGGGCCTTTTCGCTAAACTGTTCAAATTCTGTATTTCGGTGCCAACCACTTTACGCTTTCAGTCACCACATGCGCGGCTTCAGTGACAATAATCTGTTATCATCATGCCATGCATACTTGAAGGAGAAATGGCATGGCCCCGATAAAATTTGGCTGGCGTGCCCCGGCCTTTCCCGCCGATTCCAGCCGCCGCGCAACGTTCGTCAACCAGATTACCAACACGTTACACAAGATCGAAAATACATTTGACTCATTTTGGATCGCGGATCATTTTGTGCCCTGGGCCAATTTTATCGCTGATGATGTGGATACACTGGAATGCTGGACCAGCATTTGCTACCTAGCCGCTTCCTTCCCGAAACTGGATGTGGGCAGCATGGTCATGAGCCAATCGTACCGCAACCCGGCGCTGCTGGCGAAATCCGCCGCGACCCTGCAATTGCTTTCCGGTGGTCGTCTTATCTTTGGCATCGGGGCGGGCTGGAAAGAAGACGAGTATCACGCTTACAATTATGATTTTCCGCGACCTGCTGTTCGCATCCACCAACTGGAAGAAACCGTCCAGATTGTACGTAAAATGTGGACTGAATCACCAGCGAGCTTCACGGGCAAACACTATCAGATTCAAAATGCCTACTGTGAACCCCGACCTGATCCTGTGCCTCCGATATTAATTGGTGGCGGTGGTGAGCAACTTACGTTACGGGTTGTCGCTGAACATGCCGATTGGTGGAATCTAGGCGGTTCGCTCGAATCATATGGGCACAAATTGGCTGTTTTGCGTTCGCACTGTGATGCGGTGGATCGCGACTACGATGAAATCCTCAAAACATGGGGCGAGGCGGCACTGGCGATCGCTGAGAACGAGGTCGATGCCCGTAAGATCGCTGATAGTAACCCGTTTAACTCCAACCTCGAATCTGACATCTGTACGCCTGATCGTGTTGCCGAGCGGCTACAGCAGTATGTTGACCTGGGTGTCGAATACTTTATCATTCGGTTTGCTGATTTTCCCAGCACAGCAGGCATTGAGTTATTCGCCGATCAGGTGATTCCGCGTTTTCGGTAGCTGCTTAGTCTGGGTGATGGGCCATTGGCATATCCGTTGAGCGAGTATCCGCCGGGTCAAAATAACACACGCCCGGTTGTAATGCCAGCACATGCGGCACCCGGTCAACATGGCTGGGGTGCATGTTGTCGCGGGGGAGCGCGTCCGGTGGAAAAAAGCGGGCATGAGACGACTCGATACCGGGTTTGAGGGTGAGATCGTCGCAGGTTACTTCGAAGACGAAAATGTGGTGATGGATTGCAGATAAGCTCCCCCAGCGCTGCGCATCATAGACGGCCAGAAGGCGCTTGACCTGTCCGCGTAGCCCGGCCTCTTCCCACAGTTCTTTCAAAACACCCGCGGCAGGTGTTGCGCCTATTTCGATAGCGCCGCCAGGCAGCGCCCAGGTGCCATCTCCCTCTCGCCGGATTAACAGGACATGACCATTCTCGTTGTAGACGACGGCGTCGGCGCCCATTGCTGGCGAAGCCCGCCACAGATCAGGATTGGTAAACGCGCTGAGTGTCTCGGCTTCACCATGAACGGTATCCACCTGAACCGCGAGTTTGGCGGCTAATTTCAGCATATTCTGAGCACGTTCGGCAATATAAGGGTCTTTCGCGTAATGTTTTTCAAGGGTCGCCATGCCGCGCAGCTCATCCGCAATCAAATAGATTGCCTGTCGCAGTTTATCGTTCATAAAAATTACTCTGGCTTACGGAGCATGGTAACGGCTAATGATATAGTCTCCCGCCGTTTTTTCAAGCTGTTCCATTATATGAAGTTTGAGCGCATCAAGTTGGTCTGTATCTGGTCGGGCTGCCTCAGCGTAGCGGATGGATTTGTCAACGAGCCACACGGGTGATCGAAGCATCGGGTCGTTCGTGTGACGTGGAAACAAATGCCAGTGAAGATGGGGTTCGCTGTTACCCAGGAGTTCGTAATTCAGCTTTATTGGCTTGAATCCCTCAAAAACAGCCTGCGCTACGGCACTCATTTCATCAAGGAAGTTCAGTCTGAATTGCGCCTCCAATTGATGCAACTCTGGGACATGTTGTTTACATAAAAACAGCGTGTAGCCGTGAAAGAACTGAAAATCTCCTAATACCACATAACCTGTGCGTAATTCTGCCACAAAATAGGGATTGGTATTCAACTGAATTTGGCTGATACGGTTACAAATCAAACAGTCATCGGTCATTATCATTTTGGCATCCCCGCATCATCATATTCAGCAACGAATTTTCAAATTCGACATTGGTGTCCAACCGGGACAAAATTCTATTTGCTCCATCGGCAAAATCGTCCGGGTTGGCGCGAAACGCTTCACGCACCTGGTTCAGCGGAATGCGTCGACAGTCGTAGGGAGTGGCCCCATCGTCATCAACAATCACCCTACCATCACCTGGGTTAGTGCTTTCCGGTAAAAAAACGATAAATGCAGTGGAGTATTCAACATTCCGGGGTTGCTCAACCGCCAGTTCACCGAGCTGCGTAAACCGGCAAACATCTGCCTAAGTGCTCCATCCGATAAGTAATTATGTAAAGACTTTGCGCCAGACGTAAGGTTTCTTATTTTGATTCCAATGGTGTGTTGCCCACTCGATAGCGTCTGCAATCTCAGCAACGATCTGAAAGCAACGCCCTTTGAGCGCCAATGAACGCAAGGTTTTCCACCAGGGTTCAATCAAGTTCAACCAGGGCGCATAGGTGGGTTGAAACAGAAACTGCACATGGGGATGAGCCAGTGCCCACAACAAAACATCGAGCGTTTTGTGGGTCGATAGGTTATCCAAAATGATATAGATCGTTTGACCAAGCCACGTATCGGCCACCCCATCCAGGAAAGCCACGAAGTTGGCACTGGTTCGCTCCGGATAGCAGCAGGTCAGCGCCTGACCGGTGGCCGGTTCAAAGGCCCCAAAGGTCCAAATCTTGCCGCGCCTGCCGTAGTCCGCTTCGACATGCGGACGCTTCTCAGCCCAGCGTGGCGCGACATAGGTCTTGGCTGATGTGGGTCCCATTTCGTCCACGCACAGCACATAGGCGTCTTCGGGTGGCTGGCGATACAAGCTCACAATCGCCCCCTTTTTTCCACGAACTGTGGGTCGGGCCGCTCACTGAAATAGGTTTTTTCTTGGTATCATTTCAAGCCTTCTTGCTTCAGCACTTCTCCCAATTGGCTGCGCGAAATGGCAATCCCAAGCACCTCATTAACATAGGCCACCAGCAAATCTAGCGTCCAATGTCCAAATTCAAGGCCCAGGTGTTGCGGATTGGTTTTGGCGGCTTTCACAATCGCCCCCCGTTGGTCCTCGGTATAGACTAGGGGACGACCCTCACGGGGTAAATCGTCCACAAAGGCCAAACCCCGCTCATTGAACTGATGGACTTGACGGTAGACGGTGGCCGGGGTCCGACCCACTGCCTGAGCGATGGCTTCAACCCGCTTGCCTTCGCTGAATAGCAGCACAATTTGAGCACGCTCGACTGCACGCTGTGGGGCCGTGCGCGATCGGCTGATCTGGTGCAATTTCTGCGCTTCGCCTTCCTTCAAGGCCCGCAGGTCCAACTTTCTCGGCATCGCGTATGCTTTCGTTTTTACCTATTCTACTCTGTTTCCTCAGCATTTACCGGACGAAGCACTAAGTGATAATGTGAGGTTGTCCAGCCACAGCTACCCAAATTTCTTCGCGGGCTTCACGCAAGGCTGTCTGCTCGACAACGTCAAGGAGGCTGCTCTGACCACTCAACAACCCTAGCTCGAAAGTCACATGTCCGCCATTAATATCTTGCTTGTTGGGATCGGTATGGCGATTTGCCGCCCGTCGGTGAATTAAGATGTCCTGGGTGCCACGAAACACAGGAACCAACTGGACCGTTGTATGGGGTATGCGGGCCGCACTATGCGCGAACTGGCTGGCGACACACCCCTGAACTTCTAAACCGGCTTCGGTTTTTTTCACAATCGTCAAATATTCATCTGGCATCAATTGCCCTCCTTAACTATCGTCCATTAAACTTCGACCGTTTCACGTAGCATCGCAACCATGCGCGGAATATCATGGGCGATCACAGCAGCATCGCTGCGCCATTCGAACAGCGGGCCAATACCGCCATACTCACAGGCAACGATTGCCGGTGTGGCCCAGGCGCCACTGTCAATTTGCTTTAAGGCCCAGTTGAATAAGGCCCAATCGGTCTCAGTCATGGGCAAATGATCTTCGCACTGGCCGTCACGGTTTAAGCCAATGCCAGTAATATGGACTTCGCGCAATCGCTCAATCGGCAGTTGAACGATATATTCGTGGACATCCATACCGAGTGATTCCGAACTCAACCGGGCGTGTGCCAGATCAAGCAGCAAGCCACAACCACAGGTCTCGATCACGCGCCGGATGACCGTTGGTTCGACGACGATGCGCGGCTTGTTTCCGTAGAAATCGGGGTAGGGTACGTTCTCGGCAATGACATGTTCTGTGCCAAAGCAATCGACGAGTTTTTGAACATCGGCAACCATTGTTGCCACGACGGCATTCGCATCTTCAATATTCGGTAAGTCTTGTACCCGCGCACCGAGATGTACGTTGACGAATTGCGTGGCCGTAGTCGCTCGCCATTCCGCAATCTGGTCCAAACCTACCGCCTCAATATTGCGCTGTCCGGCAATCAGCGGGAAATGGATGTAGACTGGACGATCTTGCTGCGCCTCAGCAACCATATCAGGCCAATTCGGGCATTTGAACAGATCAATTTCAATCTGTCCAGTGCGCAGCAATGCTACCGCTTCGGGCGAGTAGTTCAATGCGAATTTCATATCGACTCCTTGGTGGGGTTGGCTTCAGTGTATACAGGAGACACGCTTATCGCGTCTGCCGTGATGGCTAGATAGTATGTATTCCAGCAATTATACAGCGTCAGGCTGTGTAATCCGCAGCAATGACGTCCATCCACATGTCCAAACCCCGCCAGATGCCAAACGGTTCGTAATGCGCACGGATAGCGGCATCAGTCGCTCTGTCGCCGTTGTTATACTTTTGACGAAACATATCCCGCGCAACCGAATCGATACCCAGGTAGTCATGGCGTCTCAACAGGCGCAATACACTCCCTGCTGCGTAATCGCCAAACCCCTTAAGGCTTCGAATTTGCTGATAAAGCGCTGCTGTCGTTTGGTCGCTATTTGACCAGCTTTCGACATCAATTGCACCGGCGGCGATGCGGGTTGCCAGTTCGTGCAGATAGGCTCCCCGATAACCAGCCCGTACCCTTTCGTTAAGGCTTTCGGGGGTATAAGCAGCAATTTCGTGCGGGGTAGGGAACGCATGACCGTCGCTGTGGGCTGGTCCAAGTGCTGTCAACCGGGCGACCATCTGTCGGGTCATGGTCCAGGTCGTATTCGTCGTCAGCAGCGTCTTCGCCAGATCTTCCCAGACCGTTGGCGACCGCAGTAAGCGGCCTGCGCCCCGCGTTGCAACCCATTGATATTCGGGATAATCGCGCAGGAAGGTATAAAACGGTTGCATATTGCAGTCGAGGCACAGACAATGGCGTACAATCGCTTGCGCGGTGACGATCTGAGCAGGGTTCAGTTGTTTATCAGGCGTAATGTAAAGATTGTCTGCATGAGGCTCGATGTGCAATTGAACCAATAAATCTGGCGTCAGGCGTTCGATACGGCGCAGCCAAAGGCGATCAGTCGCCTGAAAACTGAAGGGTGGCAGTTGGTACCAGCCATGACTGAAGAGGGTGGTGCGAAACTGAAAATCCGCTGGTGTTGCAAGTGGTATCATAAACAGATGGGTTGCGACCTTGAATCAAGAGGTTACGGATTTCTGGGTGGGAGCCACCAATTTAAGTGCATTGTCCCCTGAGTTCGATTGCTTTCGACTTTTGTCGATTATCGCCTGCGCTTCCGCCATCGAGTCGGCGCACTGGATTTGCCAATCCATAGGCATTTGTATAGACAATACACTCCACAAAAGTTTTAGATAGTAGTCCATCCCGATTAGCACATTGATACCGCCTTCGCGAAAGGACAAATCCATATCAGTCAACGCTCTTAGCCCACCAATGAGGTTAGCCGGGGGTAAGCCCATCTCGCGCAAATCAATTACCAGGTCGACTCGCCCTTTATGCGCCTCTCCGAGTTTGCGCGTGGCGTCAAGCGCCCGCCGCATATGCACCCAGTTCCATTGACCCTCGATAGTCCAATGGACGACAGCAGTTTGCTTTTCACACCAATACACTTGTATCGTCATACTCAACCCTCTAACTTGCCTATCTTTAATATAAAGGGGGAGTAACTAACAAAGCCCAAAAGAAAGGCGTGTTATTCCTGAATAATTTGTGAAAACAACGCTATTTTAAGGAAGTCGGTATTTCTTTGGTTATGCAGTGGACCGCGCCGCCGCCATTGATGATCGTTTGACAATTGATGGGGATGATTTCAAAGTTTGGCAGTGCTTGCTCATAGAGAGCCAGTGCAACATCATCAGCTTTATCGCCAAATATGGGCACCAGCACGCGCCCATTGACGGTAAGAGCATTGGTATAACTGCGCCAGATCGGAAACAGGCCCCAGTTGTAATAGGGTTTTAGAGCGGGTAGTTCCCATACCACATAATGTTGACCCCGAGCATTCGTCGTCTCCCGCAGCAGCCGTGCAGCTTCGGCGAGATGGTGGGCATTAATTGACTGTCCTGGTTCCGTGATGAGTACTGTCTGTTGGTCAGCTAACTTGAGGATCAAATCAATATGACCGGTTTCTTCCTCATCCAGGTGCGGCACGATAATCAACTTATTGAAAGCAAAAACGGAATGAAGTTGCTGGTCCAACGCGGAGCGTGTGAGGGTTGCCTGCCGCTGGTAAGCGTCGCTCATGAGCAAGGTGCCGTTGCCATCGGACCAGAGGTTGCCCCCTTCAGTGTACAGCGACAGGGCTTGCGCCGGGATATTTTCATGGGCTGCCCAGCGTGCGGGCATCGCGTCGTCACTTGTTTGAGGATAATTTGGCAATGGATGATAATTGGCATGAACGGCCACGCGCTCTCCCGCCGGATTGAACCCAACCATTGGTCCGTAATCGCGGATCCAGATGTCATCAGTTGGCAGATTCAAGAAGCGCAGGTTATCAAGGTTGGATTGGCCGTGCTGCTGCAAATATAACCGGATGCCGCTGGCCCAGGTAGGCCGGGGGATGATGATCGTTACCGTCGCCACTGGTGCAATCGCGGCCACCAGTTCCACATACAGTGTCCATAGCGGTGGATACAATACCGGCCAGGTAAGCAGCACCGTCTCAACCGGTTCCCACTGGGCAGGCAAGCGTATTTGACTATCCGGCGCGACAAGGGGTTCCGCATCAGCGCGGGTGAGTTCGACATTGACCGGTTCATCAGCCAGGCGGCTTCGTAGTTCACGTTCGCCCAGACCATCTAATAACCGCCAGCGCAGTAGATAACGGGCCATTTGCCGGGGCGTGGTGGGCGGATTAGTATCGGCATCAACTGGATAGAACGGGCGGCACAACTGACGCACCAACGGTTGCACCGGGAGCGGCCAGCGCCGCCGCCACAGCGGATAGGGGATATATTGAAACCTGAAATCGGACATCAGTATCTGGGGCGGCGACTCCGCTGTTGGATCACCATGCCCGTGATCGCCAATAATAGCCATAGGATGCTGATGAGAGACGACGGGGTGTCAGGCGTGGTTGTGAACTGGCGGGCAACGAAGGCGTTCGCCATCCGGTCGCCATCAAGCAAGAGCGTGACACCGACTATGATGGTGGATGCCCCACTGAAGGCCGTGATGAGGATGACGAAAAAGTTTTTGAGCAACAAGGCCAGGACGCCAAAAAACGCACCGCCGAACACCGAGAACATAAACACATTCTCGTTGATGCCCAGTGCTGTTAGGAGCGCGGTCGTGAGAGCATAACCGAGAATGGCCCCGATTAAGAATAATCCGAGGCGAAACAAAAAATAGATTAACACAGCGCCCATAAGCGCCCCGACCACGCCGGCGATAAGCACAGCAATGGGCGCTGCTTCGGCGGTCAATGATACACCTACGGCGCCGCCCAGGAAGAAACCCCAGATGCCCAATAGAATCTGAAAAAATCGATAACCGAAAAAGCAGTTGATAATGCCGTAGGCGGTGATAATGACACCACCGATGACCGTTACCGCCATAGATAATTCCCTTGGCTGGTGCTATCTGACATCTGCATGATACAGAGTTCAGCGCAGGCTCACAAGCGGAAATCAGATCCCGGTATTTATGACCACCATTTTGAGCGTTGTCATGGCTTCGACCGCAAAGCGTGGGCCTTCGCGACCGATGCCCGACTGTTTCACGCCGCCATACGGCATCTGATCAACCCGATAACTGGGAACATCGTTGATGATGACGCCGCCAACATGCAAGCAATGGACGGCCCGTAGCGCCTTATCGAGGTCACGGGTATACACACCGGCCTGCAATCCAAACGGCGAGTTATTCACCAGGTTTAGCGCCTCGTCAAATGTGTCATAGGGGATAAGGCTTACCACCGGGCCAAAAATCTCGTCACGCATCACCTTCATGTCCTCATCAACATTTCCCAGGACCATTGGTGCGATAATCCGGCCCTCGCGCTCACCGCCTGCCAGCAGCCAGGCCCCTTCACCTATGGCGTGATTCACCCAGTCAATGACCCGGTCCGCGGTGACATCGTTAATCACGGGGCCGACGTCGGTGGTTTCATTTAAGGGGTTCCCCAATATGAGTTCCGCAGTGGCATCTAAAAAGGCGTGGCGAAATTGATCGAATACGCTGCGTTGAACATAAATGCGCTGTACACTCATGCAGGTCTGACCACTGTAAGCAAAACTACCGAAGATTGTTCGCTCAACTGCCTGGTCAAGGTCGGCGTCTTGCTCGAGGATGGTTGCGGCATTCCCGCCTAATTCGAGCATGACCTGACGCAAACCAGCTACCTGGGTTATTTGCTGAGCAACCTCATGACTGCCCGAAAATGAGATCATGGCGATGCGTGGATCCGTTATGAGCCAGTGCCCCACATCTGCACCCCCCAGCACGATCTCCAGCACGCCAGGAGGTAAACCGGCTTCTTCTAAAATATCTCCCAGTCGCAAGGCCGTCGGTGGCGTGAGTGGAGAAGGTTTGAGGACCATTGCACAACCGGCAGCAATGGCGGGGGCGACTTTGTGGGCCGCCAGATTAAGGGGAAAGTTGAATGGCGTAATTGCCGCAACAACCCCGACTGGCTCTCGCACGTAATAGCCAATACGTCCGATGCCGTTCCGCGCGGCATCCATTGGAATGGTTTCGCCGTGCAAACGGCGTGCTTCATCCGCCGCAAACGTAAAGGTCTCTACGGTTCGCGCTACTTCGTTGCGGGCATATTTCAACGGTTTGCCGCTCTCGCGCACCATCAACCGGGTCAGCGAATCCGCGTTATCTGTGATTAACTGGGCTGCCCGGTTCAGGATGCCACCGCGTTCATGTGTCGGTAGTCGTGCTATCACCTGGGCGGCGGCGGTAGCGCGTGCGATTGTCGCCTGAACCTGATCTGCATCAAATATCGGAACGGAGGCAATGACTCGGTCATCAAAAGGATTTTTGATCTTTGTCTCTGCTGCCATGTGTACTCCTGTGTCATTACAATTATAACAATAAGGTGTATTTTCAAATGTTCGATTCTGGTTTGGGAAACCACGCGGGTCATTGACCTATTAATATGCGGTGGAATCAACTGGTCAATGGAATTCCGTTTCAATTCGTGGAAGATAAAGGAGAGCGCACAAAGAATGATAATGAGATGGGAGAATACCGGGCGTTACACCAATTTGGATCCACCTTAAGTAATACCCTCTAACGTCCATTTTATAATATAAGTAACATCTTTTACGCTGAGGAATCCTATGCGAATTTCTTTCGTTATTTTGTTGATGCTGGTGTCGAGCTTGCTGCCCTTGAGTGCACAAGACCTTGATGAATCCTACACATTTGACAACGGTGTGACGTTTGCTTACCCTACAGACGGCGCTGTCCAGGTTGATAAGGCGCTTGCTGATCTTATCGTCGTTACCCTGCCTGACGAGAGTGAACTACTGATCGCCAATACCCCATTCATCCTCGAAGAGTCGGGGCTTGCTGAAGATGCTACCCCGGTTGATGTGATGTTTTGGTGGGTTGACTTCCTCTTTGAAGGTGAATTGGAAGTCACCGAAGATGATTTTGAAACCGCGCTGGTGGGAAATATCGAGGCGTTGGCTTATAGCTATGCTGGCGGTGAAGATCAGGCCGGTTTAGCGCTGGTGCTGTCGTTGAGTGACGCCACATTTGTAGCAATGGATGGTTTGGGTCCGATCAACGCAATTGAAGATCTAACACTGGCGATTGCCGAGTCGTTTGAAGCCGACTCAATAGATAACGGCGGTGCTGAGGCCTGTAGCATCAGCACGACCAGCGCCAATACGGTTCAATTGCGGGTTGGACCCGGTACGAATCGAACTGTTTATGCGTTCATGCCGGCTAATGTGGATTTCCCGCCATTGGGCAGTGCCGAAGCTGATGATGGCAGCACCTGGTTCCAACTAGATAAAGCCACTGCCGCGCCGAACGCCGCTGCGGCAGAAGCCTGGGTTGCTGCCGAGGCAGTCGATACTGAAGGGGATTGTGCCAATGTTGGTGAAGCGGCAGCGCCGCCTATTATTCCAATTGTTCCCCAGGCCCCACCCCCAGCCAATAATGATGCCGGTGATGACAGTGGCAATAGTGAGAGCAACCAGAGCAGTGGCGGTCCGGTAAGTGCTATCCCTGGTTTATGGACCATCAACTATGCAGCGACGGGCAAGGCATCCTGCCTGGACGTGCAGGGCACTGTTGATTTTTCGCCCGGCTGGACGCCCGATGTCGTCAATTTATCGGTTCGGGGTTCAACTGTGATTATGGACGGCAACCGCTTCAACCAGATTCAACCCGGCGTCTTTAGCGGCATTTTCACCTTAGCCAACGGCAACTCACTACAGTTCATTATTCGACCGGTTTCATCCACCCAATTCACCGGCGAAGCTTTGTTGACCGGCGTCATCAGCGGCCGTACCTGCAGCAATACCGTGCCGCTGAGCATTACGCGGAACTAAGTCATTGGTTGTTAGTCCCTGGTCAATAGTCGGGACCATACGAGTTGTGGGTTCCGTTTGATGGGTAAAGTTTTCTGTCTTTTGACTATGGACTGTAGACTAAAGACTTTCGACTACTGGCATAGCGGTGCGTTAATTTGGGCAAAGGGCGCACAGGTCGGTGTGCCCTTACCGGTTATGTTCAATCCACAGCCCGCTTCGCTATGGATCCAGATTGGTGATTCTGAAATCGCAGTGGCGACCGGCGCTTGTGTCGTGCTACCATTTCGGCGACTGTTGAATGCTGGATTGAAGAGATAATTAACATGAAACTTGAACTCCCCGCCTTGCCGCTTGCGGATTGGAAAGATACGCTTGATACACTGCTCATGTGGACCCAAATGGTTGGTAAAGTGCGGCTGGCGCTGGCGCCCCCGGTGAATCACTGGTGGCATGTGCCGTTGTATGTGACGATACACGGGCTGCATACGACGCCGATGTCCGATGGTAAGACCCTGTTCGATATGGAATTCGACTTTCTGACCCACACATTTGCGATAAATTGCAGCGATGGTCGTGTAGAAACCATTAAACTGGAGCCACAGTCGGTGGCAGACTTCTACCAGGCGTTTGTGGCAGCACTTGAGGCGTTGGCGATTGAGGTCTCTATTTGGCCGGTGCCGGTCGAAGTTCCCGACCCCATCCCGTTCGCGGACGATACGACTCATGCCAGTTATGAGCCGGTTGCTGTCGAACGCTGGTTTACCGTACTACGCTGGACTGATAGAGTCTTTAAGAAGTTTCGCGGTGAATTTATCGGCAAGAGCAGTCCATCGCATTTTTTCTGGGGGGGATTCGATCTGGCGATTACGCGCTTTTCCGGCGACCGTGCGCCAGAGCGTGATTGGTCGTTTCTGGTCAATATGCAGCGTGAAGCCTACTCCCATGCGGTCATCAGTGCTGGATTCTGGCCGGGAACGCTGGAAATCGGTGATGCAGCCTACTTTGCCTATGCCGCGCCGGAACCGGATGGATTTCGGCAGGCGGAAGTGCAACCAGCAACAGCTTACTTCGACACGAATATGGGTTTGTTCTTGCTGAAGCACGAGGATGTGCGACAAGCGGATGACCCTGAACGGTTGCTGCTTGAATTTCTACAGCACACCTATGCGGCAGGTGCGACACTGGCGCGGTGGGATCGGTCGGCGTTAGAGCGGTAGAATCGCCCTCCTAAGGCACGGGCGGTTAGTCTCCGGCCTCCGCCCTGCGACGATACGTTATGGCATCACACATTTTCATCGCTGGCTCAGATAAGATCAGGGAGTATTTGTTATGCGAATTGCAATCGCAAGATTTGGACAGGAAACCAGCAGCTTTAGCCCGGTACCAACCAACCTGGATACATTTCGTTTGTTGAGCCTACACGAAGGCGGCGATATGCTCGAAAATTCTTCAGAGGTTGGCGCGACGGCAGGCTTTCTGGAAGCAGCCGAGGCAGCCCAGGTTGACTGGACACCCGTGCCGCTGTTTGGTGGGTGGGCTGGAGCCAGTGGGATCATCACTGCTGAGACCTTGCAATACTTTGAAGATAAGCTGCGGGCCGGATTGCAGGCGGCTAAACCGGTGGATGCGTTCTTTTTTGATTTACATGGCGCAGGCCAGGCTGAAAACGAACCGGACACTGAGGGCTATCTGCTGGCGATCAGTCGGGAGATTCTCGGCGATGATGTACCTATTGTCATTTCGCTCGATCATCATGCCAACTTGACGCAACAAATCATGGATAATGCCGATGCGATGGTGGGGCATCGCACCCAACCGCATGATCCAATAGATACTGGTAAGCTAAGCGGCAAAGTAATGTTCGATCTGTTGCGTGGCGACATCAAGCCGACGATGGCGTGGCGTAAAATCCCACTTATCACGCACCAGGAACAATTTCTCACCAGCAAAGGACCGATGAAAGTCTGGTTTGATCTGGCCCGCGAGATGGAAACGCGCCCTGGCGTGGTGTCCGCCTCACCTTTCCCGATGCAGCCCTGGCTTGATGTGCCTGAAGGTGGCTGGGCAGCGGTGGTTGTAACCAATAATGACCCCAGTCTGGCAGACCGCCTCGCTGGTGAACTCGCGAACAAAGCTTGGGAGCTACGCGATGCGTTCACCAAACAGGATAGCATCCCACCGGCGGATGCGATTCGCCGGGCGGTCGCTGCTGAGAAGGGCCTCATAGTGCTATCGGACACGGGTGATAGCGTCTTCGGCGGTGCTAGCGGTGACAGTACTACTATTCTGGCGGAAATGCTGCGGCAGCAGATTACTCAAATGGCGCTGGTCCCGATGGTTGATGCCGCCGCCGTCTCCACTGCGATTGAGGCGGGTATTGGCAACGAAATTACGGTTAGTCTGGGCGGCAAGCTGGATCCCAATTTTAGTCAACCCGTAGAAGTCACGGCGACGGTTGCGGGCATTGGTGGTGGTCGCATCGAAGCGCAGGTCATCACGCGTGAGTCATTTGATATTGGCCGGGCGGTGCTGCTCAAGGCGGGTAGTATTTACATTGTCGTGAGCGAGGAACGAGGTATCGGTGGCAACCACCCCGTGGTGTACCGGCACTTTGGTATCGAACCAGCAGACGCCAAGATGGTCGTCGTCAAGACCGCCAGTAATTGGCAATTCTACGGCGAGATGACTTCTGAAGTTATCCGCGTCGATACACCAGGGGCGACCATGTCACGACTGGAAGATTTCAACTGGCAGCTTTTACCACGGCCTATTTATCCGCTGGATGACTTGCCAGAGTGGTCCGCGGGTTGAAGTGTTTCCCAAGACTGGAAGTCTATTGGAAGGAAAAGCCTATGTGCCGTAATATCAAGACGCTTTACAACTTTGAACCGCCCGCCACTGAGGAAGAGATTCGGGCTGCTGCGCTGCAATTTGTGCGCAAGATCAGTGGCTTTACCAGGCCCTCGCAAATCAATGAAGCAGCTTTTTCGGTGGCGGTTGATGAGGTAGCCGTTGCTGCCACAAAATTGCTCAATTCGCTGGAAACCAATGCGGCACCCAAAAATCGTGAAGAAGAGGCAGAGAAAGTGCGCCAGCGCAATGCCCGCCGCTTTGGTTAAAATACTTGAAGAGGTATGTTTTTCGATAGCTGATTGTTGTTTTGCAACAAGGCTATGCAATATAATGAATTTGTTAATAAATATTCTGGAGGATCTTTCGCATGAAAAAAGTGTTGGTTACTGGCGCAAGTAGTGGTATTGGACTGGAGATTGCGAGGCAACTGGCAAATTTAGGGTCACAGGTCACACTGGTTGCTAGAAGTGCGGACAAATTAAAAGAAATTATCCCATCGTTGAATGGTTCAGGGCACCAGTATGTTCGGGCGGATTTATCGCGGCAAGTCGGTATCGACAACATTGTGCAAACTATATCTGAAGGTGACTATGATGTGATGATAAACAATGCGGGTGTTGGAATCTATGGGCGCTTTAATGAACTGAATTTAGAGTCTCAGATGAAAATGTTAACTTTGAATATTAATGCTGTTGTAGCGCTATCTTATGCTTTTCTCAAAATAGCTAAACCAGGTAATAAATTGATGAATATGGCCTCCACACTGGGCCTATCCTCTTTCCCAGGTGCTGCTGCTTACGCCGGTACTAAAGGATTTGTTATTAAATTCAGTGAGTCATTGTGGTACGAGTATAAGGGCAGAAATGTTTATATTGTTGCTTTTTGTCCAGGAGCCACATCAACTGATTTCCATCAAACAGCCTCTGGCGGATCGGAGGTGGATTTTCCCGATATGCTGGTACAAACACCTGAGCAGGTCGCACATGAAGCAATAAGAGCCTTGCAAAATCCAAAGAAGCCTACTGTTGTCTCGGGCCTTGCAAATCGGATCATGGTGAGTACAGGACATTTTATTGGCAGTAGGCAATGGGTGAATTTCATGGGTAATGTCAGTCCTGTAATCAAGAGCTAATCAAAATTTATTCAGCGACAGATGTTGTGACTTGTTTGCTCTGGTAGGTTCCAGATAGTTGAAGTGACGTATAATTATACTCTTTTTAATGTTTGTTCATAAACCTGAAGCAGTTGCTGGGCCGACTGATCCCATGTCAACTCGCGGGTATGAAGTTTTCCCGCTGCCCCCATCTGCCGTGCGCGGGGCGGATCGTCCAACAGGCTCAGGATCGCGCTCGGTAATTCAGTGGCGATATGATCCTGCGAAACCAATAGGCCGGTCACTTCATGTTCGACGGCATCTTCCGCACCGCAGCCAGCGGTTCCGATTATTGGCAGCCCGGCTGCACTTGCTTCCAGATGGGTGAGGCCAAAGCCTTCAAACTTGCGTCCGACATTCATTGAAGGCATTACAAATATGTCTGCTGCACCGAACCAGCCCTTGAGTGTCGCTTCCGGGACATGGCCCAACAAATGCACATGGTCTTGCAATTGGAGCAAGTTGATCTCGGCCAGGACCTGCTGGGTGTAAGCAGGTTCGGCGTCCAGGCTGCCGATGATGACACACTGTACATCTGGCATGTCATTGCGGACGGCCTTCATCGCCCGCACCAATTCTAAGGTTCCCTTGCGCAACTTGACGGCACCAACTGACAAAATGGTCGGGCCAAGTTTATCCACTGCGCCACGCGGCAGATTCTCAAACCGCGCGGGGTCAATACCATTGGGGATAACGGTTGTGGTCGCACCGGGGAGTTCGCGCTGGGCTACACGTGCCGTATACTGACTGACGCAGATGATGGATTGGGCGTGCTGGAATGACCAGCGATAGGCGACCCCCACCGGCCAGCGACGACGCGGTAACAGGTCGATGTAGCTGCCATGGGCCGTGACGAGAAAGGGTCTTCGGCCACTAATCCAGGCACCAACCGGTGCATATGGTTCGATCATCGCATGGATGAGATCACAATCGCGTAATCCGTCCCTCACTGCCGGGGTTTGTTGCATGACTTTCACGAGCAGATTTTTCGTGATTGGATTGGTTTCCGGCAGGATGGGTAACGCCGTGATGTTAGCGACTTCGGGACTGTTGCGGGCGGTGATGACCGACAACTGCACGCCAGCGCGCTGCAATGCCTGAATTAGACTCAAGCAATGGTGTGCCCAGCCATGTGCATGACTCAGGTCAGCAGTCAACAGGCCGATGTGCAATGTTTACCTCTCTTCTGGCGAAGCATCCCCGCGCCGTTGCGACTGCGACGGGGCCATAAGTTGCCGATTGTCGGCAATTTTACCCAATATCATTTCAGCGCGTGCGGTCCAGGTATACTGCTCCAATACCCGTTGCCGGGCGCAAAGCGCTAACCGTTCGCGCAAAGTGGTGTCATCACGCAACTGCTTCAAAGCTGCCGCCAGTGCCGTGACATCCCCCGGTGGGACGAGCAGCGCCGAAATTCCATGCTGGACAACATCGGCATAGGCGGGTAATTCCGAGGCCACAATGACGCGTCCCGACGCCATGTATTCAAATAATTTGATAGGTGAAGCATAGTAGGCGAAGTGTTCGGTCCAGGGGAAGGGCATGACACAGACATCAAACGCGCTTTGATAGCGGGGGACATCAACGGGAGCAACCTGGCCGGCATAAAGGAAGTCTTTGGCTCGGAGACCTGCCTTGAGCCATTGTTGTCGCAGTTGCGCTGCCATGTCGTCCGGTCCGCCAACTAACGCCAACGATAAGCCCTCAACTTGTGCGATGGCCTGGAGCAGTAGCCCCACACCTTTGTCCATCGACATCGTATGCAAACGCCCCACATAGCCCACAATGAAAGCATCTTCCGACCAGCCAATTTCCTGGCGTGCTGTGTGTTGGTCGGGCAGATGCGCAAAGCGTTCGCGCCGAATCCCATCATGAGCCGGGTGCGTGCGGCTTGGGTCGGCACCGCGTTCAATCAGCTGCTGCGCCATCGGCGGTGTCACCGGGAAGAGGTGTCCAGCGCGGCGTACAGCCATTGTCTGTAACCAATGACCTAATCTCGACTTTGCTAGCCGGTGTGGCTCATAGGCGATGGCGTTACGCGACTTCAAGAGGCTCAGCAGCAAAATCGTCATGAGGTCGCGACTATAATACACATCGGCCCGTGCAAACAGCAACCCAACCAGTAGTATGAGCAGGTAGGTCACAGTTTGCAGCAGGAAGGTG
This sequence comes from Phototrophicaceae bacterium, assembly GCA_965223835.1. GTDB lineage: Bacteria > Chloroflexota > Anaerolineae > Aggregatilineales > Phototrophicaceae > CAVYXZ01. The sequence goes on along the minus strand of CBDCXQ010000001.1, from coordinate 3,778,353 downwards.
CCCTTGCGCAACAGGTAAACATCATTGCTGACCCAGAGTTGGAGGTCGAGGGATGGAATACGCCGTAGCTCGAAATTGCGATTGATACCGTAATACTGCCAGGGGTCAGTTACCTGTCGAAATTCAGGGGCATTAATTCTGGCGGCAGCCCATAATGTCACCCTTGCACCTTGCATAGCGAAGGCTTCGCAGTTTTGCATAATCTGCAAGCCGTGTGCCTTCTCGGTCGGAATGCGCGCATTCGCCAGGTAAAGCAGTTTCATGTCGGCAACTCCCCGGTTCCGAACACATGAACCAGCACCTCCGCGAGTCGATCCAGACTGTGATTGGCAATAACGATCTCGCGCAAATCATGCCCCAGCGCTTGCCGTTGCGTCATATCCAGCTGTGCCAGCTCCCATAGCCGGGCCGCCAGGGCGTCGGGCGCATCCATCGGGACCAACAATTGTTCGCGCCAGGGTGTGAGCATGCTCTTAAACGCTTCATTGGCCGTCACCACCGGGATGCCACAGGCCATAGCTTCCAGCACGGCTTTGTCAATGCTGCCGGTATTGCTCATATTGACCATGACACTGGCCTGCTGATATTCACGCATGATTTCATGGTGCGGGACTGCGCCCACAAATTCGACCCGATGACCGAGGCGATAATCACCGACCAGTTTGCGTAATTGCCGAGCATAATGTTCGTCTTGCGGATAGATGTTGCCCACGATCCGCAATTGAAAATCAAGCTGTGCTTCAGCCAGCAGTTGGGCTGCTGCAATAATTGTTTCAATACGCTTGATGGGCGCGAGGCGGCTGACGCTCAAAATAGTGAATTTTTCTGGGGTAACATCCGGTACAAAGCAGTTGGTATTAATACCGTGTCCGACCACGCGCACTTTGGGGCTGTTGATGCGGAAGCTCTCCGGCGAAGCGGTGACAACCCGGTGAACGACTTTCTCTGCGAGGTGCAATTTCGGTGTGACAGCTTTATGGGTATACCACAGCGTTGTTGGGATATTGGCGGCTTTGAGCAGTGGCGCACCCATCACGGCGAACAGCGGTTGCATATGGGCGAAACAGACATCATGCCGCCGTGCTTTCAAAATCTGTCGCAGGAGTCGGTAGAATTCCACTGCTCGGCGGGGTTCGCTGTAGCCTTTTTCTTTGCCAACGGAATAGACCTGCACATTTTCGGGTACGTCAATGCGCCCGGTTTGCATCGTCAACACGTCGATATAGGTGCTGTGTTGAGCCAGCGCCTTAATCCAATCAGTTGCGAATCCCTGCACCGGGGCGTCGGCATCCGTTATCAGATTAAACCACAATAAGCGTAATCGCCTTGACATTCTGTTTCACATGCTGCTGAATCGTTGCCCTGATGATACATCGGATGGCAACGTTGTGAAGGGTTTTCGTACCATATTTCAGCGAAGATAATCACCAGATTTGGGATAAATGGGGATAAATTGGGTAATAAGCTATTGATTTACACGGGTTTTGGGACGAGTTTTTGCTGACGTTCCCACCCGAGAATCAATTCGTGAATGAGCAGGCAGGTAAACGCGAGTACGATCAAATAGGGGCCAATGGCCTCTAATCCTATCGCTTCCGCGAGAACGCCACCGATAGCCGGTGCTGCTGAAAGCCCCAGGCCACCACCAACATTCTGAAAACCGATGGTCGCCGGTGCATGTTTTGTACCAACTCGCTTGACCGTATCTGAATATAGTGTAGGGGCCAACGGTCCCAGCGCAAAGCCCATCAGAATCAAGCCAGCTGCGCTGATAATTGGGGTAACGTTGGTCGTGATGAGAACAGCGCCCGTAATCGCCCCCAGGATACTGAGGCGCATCAGTAGCCCATGATCGACGCGGTCACTGATCGTCCCGGAGATAATGCGTCCAATCGTGAGTCCCATCCAGTAGAGGCTAATCCAGGTACCGACCATTTTGGGGTCTAAGTTGTGTCCACTCACAAACAGACTATTGGTTAGCTGACCGGTGCTGACCTCAACGCCGGCGGAAACAAAGAGCATCAACATAATGAGCCATACGATCGGCAATCGCAGGGTCGTTAGCATCCGCGGCGTGTCCTGTGCATTCTGCTTAGATGATGGTCCCATGGCCCACTCTGGGCGTGTCACGAAAAAGAGCACAGCCATCAGGGCGACACCGATTGCCATCACGAGATAGCCGACCCGCCAGGATAAAGTCCAGTCAACCATGATAGTCGTCATCAGAAAGGGGCCAATCGTCACCCCCACACCAAAACTGGCATGGAGCCAGCTCATTCGACTGGCAGAATAGTTGGCAGCGACGAATAGAATCAAGCCATTTGCCAGAAATGCGCCACCGACGCCGACCACCGCTCCGGCAACGATAAACCAGGGCCACGACGGAGCCAGCGCAAAGCCGACATAACCGGTTGCATTTAGCATCCCAGCCAGTAACAGGACGGTACCCACTGTGATACGTTTGAGAATTTGCCCGATATAGAAGCTGATAATCAGACGCCCGACTGCCATCGCCGTCAATAGCAGGCCCAATGCACTGAGCGGGAGTTCAAATTCATGCTGGACGGATAACCAGGCGACGTTAAGCGCCCCAGCAGGCATTGAAAAGAGGACAAAGGCAGCATAGGCGATGAGCAGTAGTTTCCAGCTTCCGTTGGGCTTCATGCATGGTCCTGAGATGATATGAGTCAACCATCATTCAGTATACTGCTATCATAAGAAACCCTTTAGCACCATCGAGAGTGCGTTTTACATTTAGTTTGGAGTAGGGGGATAAAGGAGCACATAACGTCATGCGCTCCAAATACAAATTATACTAGCAGCAGCTTGCGTCGCAGCCGCAGGTCGTGGAGCGTTCACCATCGGCGCAGCAGGTGTCGTCACAACCGCAGGCTTTGGTCTCAACTGCCACTGCGACCGGTTGCAGGCCACCTTCAGCAGGCAGGGACACGGGTTGTAAAACAGCGAGCGGAATAGTATCGGGCACGATACTGGTTGAACCACAGCAGGCCGCCGCTTCAGTTTCATTGGTGCTCAGGTTGGTGCTGCATACCCCGGTTTCAGGCAGATTCAATTCCACACTTTCCGCCGCTTCCCAGTCACCGACCAATGCCGCGACCACAGAGCGCACTTGCTCATAGCCGGTTGCCAACAGGAACGTCGGCGCGCGACCATAGCTTTTCATGCCGACGATATAAAAGTCCTTTTCGGGATGGCGTAGCTCCGCTTCGCCATGTGGCGGTACGGTTCCGCAGCTATGAATGTTGGGGTCAATCAGCGGACCCAGCGTTTGCGGACTTTCCAGCGACGGATCAAGCGTTAACCGTAGCTCACGCAGCATTTCCAGGTCAGGTCGTGCACCGGTTGTGGCGATAATCTCGTCGACCAGGAGTACGGCTGCTTGATCAGTATGGGTTGCGCCGGTCACGAGCAGGCCATCAGTCGTCACTTGCAATTGCTCAATACGAAACGGTGCTTCAACCTGTACCGCGCCGGAATTAACAAGCTGCTGGATGCGGGTACCGAGTTCACCGCGGGCGGGTAAGGCATCATCTGCCTGGCCGCCATAAATGCGCTCAAAATTCGTGCTGCGAAGCGCCCAGATAATCTGCGTGTCAGGGTATTGGGCTTGTAACTGGCTTAAGTCTAACAGGGCGTTGATGGCCGAATGCCCACTACCCACCACCAGCACGCGTTTATTAGCATATCGCGTTCGAAAATCGCCGGTGACATCCGGGATGCCATAGAAGATGTGGTCTGCACCTGCCCGTTCACCTAGCGCTGCCAGCCCACCTGATCCCAATGGGTTGGGATTGTGCCACGTACCAGAGGCATCAATCACGGCTCGGGCTTCAAGCAGTTTTTCGCTACCATCACCATATACGACATGGATAATGAAAGCGGCGTCCTCACGGCCAGCATCCTTCATTTTGTCGATGTTACGGCGACTGATGGCAACGACCCGTGCATTGAGGTGAATGTGTTTACGTACAACTGGCAGTTCGGCAAAGGGTAGCATATAGCGTTCCAGCAAATCGCGCCCGGTTGGGAGTTCGGTGGCGGGTGGCATCTGCCAGCCAGAAGGTTCCAGCAGCGCGACGGTTGCTCGATCAACCGTGAATTCCCAGGGCGAAAACATACGGACATGTTGCCACTGGCGGATATTTGCGCCAATCTCGGCTCCAGCTTCCAATACCAGCGGTGTCTCACCGCGTTGCAATAAATGAGCCGCTGCTGCCAATCCCACGGGTCCCGCCCCGATGACGGCGACGGGCAAATCATTCGAAATCGTCATAATTGCACCTGATATATTGATATACGTCGATATGAATGATTATATTGATCTTCATCAATATGTCAAGGGTGTTGGTCAAAGTGATAAATGGGCAGTTTAATCTCGGGCTTGACAATGCCGGACTCACGCCGGACCTGCTGAGCCAGATGAATTTGGCGGGCCGTGAGAAACCAGTAACAGAATACGCGCTGACAGCTATTTTCTGGTAAGATTAACAGTGATCGCTGGCTTGAGAAATTATTGTTATGAACGGCCTTGTCTTCCTCTCCTACAGCTTTAAGGACATTCGCCGCGTCCGCCGGTTACGCCAACTCCTGCAATTGCACGGGCTTCATCTCTGGCCGGATAATACGTTGATGCCCGGTACACCCGCCTGGAAAGACGCGGTTCCACAACGCTTAGCCGAGGCTGCTTGCATCGTCCTGGTAATCTCCAAAAATACGCTGTTATCCAACTGGGTCCATGATGTGATCGCTTATGCCCAACAACATGAGATTCCGGTACTGCCGGTCATCATGGATGGTGAACCAACCCATCGCTTGCTGGTTGATCTAGACGGTGAGGCCTGGTATGACCTGCGTTGGAGCCGTAAATACGTTTCTGAAATTCGTGAAATGGTGATTCATATTCAAAGTTACATCAAACAAACCATTGTCGAAGTATGATTGTTCGCCTGACCTTGAGCGGAATTCTACTATACTGTGTTGCAATTATCGTTGCGGTGCTGGTTGGCTATCAACTTCCGACCAGGCAGATGGTATATGCGGCCAGCGCTAACGACAGTAGTGATATTTTCGTATTGGATGTCAATTTACGCCTGGCGCACAACCTCACCCGGTTTGAAGGGACGGATCGTCGTCCTATATGGTCACCTTCGGGTCAACAAATTGTATTCGAATCGTGGCGGGAGGGGGTGCGCGGCGTTTATGTCATGAATGCCGATGGCGATTATTTGCACCGGTTGACCGCTGACCCCGAAGCCAGTGAGTATGACCCCCAGTGGACAGCAGCCGGCGATGGTATTGTCTTCCGCTCTTATCTGCGTGGCAGCAACGAAACCCACATCTATCGCATCCGGCCCGACGGCACTGGCTTACAGGCCCTCAGTGCTGAAGCCGTCTTCCAACCCACACCGGCATCCCGTAGCCTCACAACACAGTTTGTTGATGGCAGTTGGGGCACTTATGTGATTGATGGTGATGAATCCCACCAGCTGATTGCCGAACCACTAGAGTGGCAGGAGACGCCGCAATGGTCAACAGATGCGAGTTTGATTGCCTTTCTTTCCGCCGGAGCCGCGACCGATGTGTATGTCCTAACCGCAGATGATGCCCAGGTTGAACAAGTTACCAATGATGGTGGCCCCAAAAGCAATTTAAGCTGGCGGCCTTGATGCGCTACGTGCTGATCGCAACGCTGGTTGCCTGGCTGTTGATTAGTGCTGTGCTTAATGCGCGTGCTTTATTACCCGTCCCAACTTTGCTAGCCTACAATGTGTGGCAGCATCGCCGAATCGATATCTTTATCCTGGATGTTGAGCGTCATATCAGCGCCAATGCAACCTATAATCGGGTGGTGGCGGGTCGTCCCCAATGGTCGCCTGATGGCCGGTATCTTGCTTTCGAAGGTCGTCATAACGGCGGCAGCGCCATCTATATTATGGATGCTTTTGGGGATAACCTGCGCTTACTCCACCCCGAAACCGCCGGTCATCAATTCACACCGGTCTGGTTTCAAGACAGCAGTGGCCTGTATTTCCGTAATGTGCCCAGTGAAGATGCCCATGCATTTCAGATTAACCTGGATGGGTCCAACCTCCAGCAAATTGCCATTCCCAACTATGACCTGCTTATACCACCCCGGTTCGATCCCACCCGACGTATCGTCTTTGGGGCCAAGAGTGGTGGTGCCAGCGGTATCTATCTTGCCAGTGGTTTCCGCATAAACCTGGATACACTGTTGGTCCCAACCCATGTACAATTTCGCGAACAACCACAATGGTCCCCCGATAATGAACGCATTGGTTTCATCTCCTGGGGGCAAAACCGGACCGAAATCTACATCATGAATGCCGATGGTTCAGAATTTAGGCGCGCGACAAATGATGGCACCATCAAGGGCAACCTGACCTGGCAGCCTAACAAGGGGGAGTGAGTTGCCGAATGGAAAACGGACTACGGTTTAGGCCAGGCAACCTACAGGATTGCTAAAAAGCGATCAGGCTGTGCCGCTATTTACCTTCGCCGCTTGTGGTCTGTCGATCCTGCACGCCTTCCAGATAGCCCGCGATCCATTTCATTGCGTCTACCGCGCTTTCAGGTTGCTGTTCACCGGCCAGCAGATGCTGATCAACATTTTGACGGACCAGATTGCCTTTGCTGCGATGATCGCCCATGACGCCGATTAATGCCGCCAGTTCTTTAAAGTTCTTCGCCAGGATGTGCCATTCGTGGTCGGTGAGTTCGGCCTGACGCGCGTCCAATTCAACTCGCACGGTTTCCTCATCGAAATGGGTCGACTGGCGCGGCGACGGGTCAAATGATTCAGCGATGTCTTCCAACACGGAGAACACCGTATTAATTGCCTGGGCGAATTCTTCCAGTGAGCGATTGCCCAACATACGGCGTAAGGCCAGCGTCGTTTGTACCACCGCACGGCACTCGACCAGCGCTTTCTTGCCCTGTAACCCTTTGTCGAGTCGAGTCAATCGTGCCAATGGCTGTCGGCGCACATAATCCCGCCACCAGCGCAGTGCCTGCTGTTGGGCTGCCTGGCTCCATTGGATGTATTGGTAGAGTTGGGCTAAGCGATCGATAATGTCGGTTTCTTGAGTAGCTGGTTCCTGGTCGATGTCATTGAAAATTTGATTGACGCTTACTCGTGCCACTAACTCTGAGCGTACCGCCAACGCCATATCCAGCAATTTCCAGATAGTGGCAACCTCCAGGTCCAGATCTGGATTCTGCTGGACCATACGGACTAATTGTTCCACTAGCGGTAGGGTGGCTTGTCGCCATTCACGCTGCTCCAACAGGTCAATATACACCATGACCAATGCTTGTGGGTCAATGCATTCCGCTGTGATGAGTTGATTGCCCAGCGTAATAATATCTTCGAGACTGCGCTGGCTGCCTTGAAATGCCGTGGTGAGCAATGGCTGTAATGTTGTCCGTTCGGCTACATGCTGTCCCAGTTGTTGGAAACGCTCATCATGTCCATCGGCCAACATCAGGGTCAATAAATGTTCTGCACTGTCGGTGGGCAACCAGTCAACCGAAATCAATTGGTCAAGAATAAATTCTGGTTGGTATGGTTGTGGCAGGTCAACGGTTTGTCCGGTCGAATAGATTTTCCAGATCTGACCAACTACAGCCGGTGTCAACAGGTTTGCCGCTTGCGCCGCTATTGATACTGCCATTGCCACTAGAAACGTCTCAACGCCGCGCTTTTCCAGCAAGACCAACGGATCACCGGCATGATCGCGCAGGACGGCCCCCATATTATTTGGTAAGGCTGCGAGCAGTTCATCGTCGCTGAGCAACACATCCAAAGTCTGGGGGTCATGCTTGATCGCCAGCGTTAACAGATGGCGGGCTAGATCGCTGTCAGCATGGGTGCGCTCTTGAGCGGCAAGAATTCCCTCATGGAGAATATCCGCCAGGCCATAGGTGGTCGGTTCGCGGGCGATCAAACGCAACCAGCTAATAATCGTCTCAGCATCCCCATCATTGATGGCAACACGCAATGATACCAGGGCAGCAGTCTGCAATCGTTTGATCCAGGCATCAGTGACGTTTTGGGAGTCATTTAGACGGGTCCGAGCAAACACATAAACTGCATCGGGTTGTGATTCGAGCGCGGCATTAAGATGTTCGTCCAGTGCCACTTCTAAATCGGGGTCGCTGTCCATGTGGAGCGCGACCAGCAGTGCTGCTTCAGTATCACGCGCTTCCAGGGCATGGTCCAGCAATTGACGGGCATAGAGCCGGCGCAGTTGGCCGTCTAATGGCAATTCACTTTGTAAGACCTGTTTAAGCGCTTCGGGATCAACAGCTATCTGCATTTGTACCTGTTTATTCAATTGCATCTGTTCAGCAAGTTTAGTCAGACCGCTGTTCATATCTTGTCCAGTCAGCAATATTTCTGCCAGCGACTCTATATCGGCTAATGACCTGATAAATGCCTCATCGTCTTCTTGCCACAGGTCGCGCAGAAAATGAATATAGGGACTTGTCAGCAGGCTATTGTCCGGGAATGTTTGCGCCGCATCGTCCACGACCCAGCGCCGTGTATCAAAGCGTCTATCAGTGAAAACGATGGCAGGTGTGCTGCGGGTAGTGACATGGCTGGCGAAAGTCAACCCGATCCGTGACGGCATGGGGAGCAGGGCCATCAACCCTTGTACCACATCCAAGCGATCTTGAGTGTTACCGGCAAAAGCATAAAAAAGTAGATGGCGTTCATCGATTGCTGCACCTAAAAAACAGAGTACACGATCTATATCGCCCTGCGCAAAACCGTTCAGCAAATTGCGGAAATGTTTCAGTCGGTCATTAACATTCCAGGGCAGTAGGGGGGATACTTCCAACTCATCAATCGTTGCCCCTGGCACGAACAAGGTTTGGCGTGTCTCATCCAGCACCAATGCCGCCAGCGAATCAAGATTGCCCGCTACTTGATGGAGCAGCTTGCGTGGCAGCAGCGCAATCTCGTGGATAACCTGGTCGTCCTGATGATATGCTGTCGCCAGTAGGAAATCGCGACCGGAACCAGCAAAAATGCCCAGTGTTTGTGAAGCAGATTCATCAGCCTCATTCATGGGGTCCAAAGGGGCCAGAGTCTGCCACTTCTCAGCTTCTTCAACTGTAACGCCGCTGCTGCGGGCTGGTGGGTGTTCCCCTGGTCGGTTGCTGTAGATGATGCGGTTGAGTGTATCGGTCAAACTGTCACCTGATGTTGAAGGTCTCAGGAATAGTGAGTTTATCACGATTACATAATTGGTTACGATAGGCAATCTCGCCTACCGCCTTCATTGTAGTCGTTTTTCATCAGCCTACCATTGAAGTTTGTTGCAATATTTTAACAATGGCCTGATCCGCACTGACAACTTAATGATTGAAGTAGCCAACCAGACCTTTCTTCGTTTATTCCAAACAAAAAAACCTGCCCAATAGCTGAGCAGGCTTTATCGTTGTCAATGTTGCTCGTTCTCAGGCTTCGACCTTCACCCCACGCCAAAAAGCAACATGATCCTTGATATGACTGGCGGCGTCTTTGGGAGCGGGATAATACCAGGCGGCATCGGCGTTGGTTTGACCATTCACCTCAAGTGTGAAGTAACTCGCCTGACCTTTCCAGAAACACACCGACTGATATGAGCTATCCTTAAAATATTCCTTGTTGATTGAAGTGGGTGGGAAATAATGATTGCCTTCGACGACCTGCGTCTGATCACTTTCTGCCAGCACCACCCCATTCCAGGTTGCTCGTGCCATGGTTCGATTACTCCTCGTCAATGTTTATCACCATCCAGCATATAGGACGGCCCTGGCAATCTGGTTCTTACACATATTACAATCGCTTACTCATTAACACTTAAGCTAACTGCTTGACCGCTTCCACCAGTGCCATGATGTACCCGGTGGCAAAGGCATGACCGCGATGCCGCCACGCGCTGTCATCCAGCATCATGGGCACATGATCGTCAATAATAAAGCCGGTAAACCCGACATCATGCAACGTCTGAATCGCCGCTACGACGTTGACGTTGCCTTCGCCGGGGAAACATTCCTGAAATTTCGGTACACAGCCCTGCACATCGCGAAAATGGACGTAGAAGATTTTGCCGCGTTCTCCGAAATATCGAATAGCATCCAGCGCACCCTCGCCGCTGGGTTGATCGCCATAATACATCTCGGAGAAACAACCCATACAGAAATCCAGCCCATGATTAGGACTTGGCACGGCGTCAAGCGCTTTTTTGAAGCCTTCAGGTCGATTAAAAATGCGGGCAATGCCCCCCAATTCAGCAACTGGCGGATCATCAGGGTGGAGCGCGATTTTGACACCGGCTGCTTCCGCGACGGGCAGCACCGCTTCCATGAAGTAAACATAATTGTCGAACATTTCTTCGGCGCTGTAGCGGCGACCTTCGGCTTCTTCAACCACCACCACCCCACCGGTGACGTTGCCTTTTTCCACTTCGTCCATATCAAAGGCGGTGACTTTGACACCACCCCGTCCGGTCGCCAACGGGGTGCGCCAGACCTGATTCGGCATCCAGTTTAGCCCTAGAATCGGTATCCCCGCCGCACCCATGTTACGCACGATCTTTTGATAATTTTCGATCTGCTCGTCACGCCCCGGCAAATTTAGCATCGCCTTGAGGTAAAAATGGCGTGGCACGTTTTCAATCGCTTCGAGTTCGAGATCAAAGCTATTGACTCGTGCCTTCAATCGTTGCAAATCTTCCAGCGTCCAGTAGCCCAAATCGATTGATAAATCTTGCGTCTCGCGCTGAATGTTGAATTGCACGCCACTGACGCCGAGTTGCTTGGCGAATGTCAAATAATCATCCGTCGCCGCAGGATACTGTCCGATAATAACCCGCATCTCTTGCGTGTCCATCATAAATCCTTTCATGAAATCTCTTATGTTGCGCGTGATTATATTCTATAATCGCCTTTTGCTGACTATACCAATACAGACAGGAAATTCTTTTATGAGCATCAACAAAGTGCTTGTCACCGGCAGTGATGGTCGCATCGGCAGCGTGACGGTCAACGAATTACGTGACAACGGCTATGAAGTCACGGGTGCAGACCTCCATCCCAAGCGACCCTGGGGCACCAAGACCGTTGATTTTGAAGATTTGGGGCAGGTTATCGGCGTCATGCAGGGACACGACGCCGTGATTCATCTCGCCGCGATTCCCAATCCATTGGGACACACTCATGAAGTTGTTTTTCGCAACAATGTCATGTCTACCTTTAATGTACTGGAAGCCGCCACGATTCTCGGTATCAACAATGTGGTGATGGCAAGCAGCATTTCCGCCCTCGGTCACGCCTTCCCGTTCAATCCTTTCAACCCGGAACGCATCCCAATCGTTGAAGATGATCCCATGCGTTCGCAGGATTGTTATGGCCTCTCGAAGATGGTCGGCGAAACGCTATGTGAAGGTTTTCATCGCCGGACACCTGCCATGTCACTCAAGAGCTTGCGCTTCACATCGGTTTTGGATGAGCGAAATCGTGAGTTCTTTGTCAAGCGGGTCCAGGAGCATGAGGAACCGTCTTTCGCGGGGGCATTCTGGACCTTCATTGATGTCCGTGACTGTGCTTACGCGTGCCGTCTGGCAATGGAATACACCGCACCCGGTCATGAAGCGTTCTACATCAACGCCCCCGATATTTACATTCAACAGCCGGTTGAAGAGCTGCTGCGCAAGCATTTCCCCGGTGATTATCCTGTTGCGGACCATATCACGGGAAGCACCAGCCCAGTCGATATTAGCAAAGCTGAGCAATTGCTGGGTTTTAAAGCACGTTACAATTATGATGGGACCGAACTCTAGCAATAAGCAATTGATGTTAGGCAGATAATCCAGTTTTGTAGGGGCGACTCGGCAAGTCGCTCCTACGATTTTTGCTCAAATGTGTAAGGTGAGTGAGAAAAAAAGCGATATGGCAGGCATATGATCGCTGTATCGCTTATGAACTGGTATGTCTACCAACCACGTTGGGCGATTTTGTCGCCTTCGGGCATGGTCGTGACATTGATGCCGACCATTGCTTCACCCAGATTACGGCTGACCTTGACCAGAATGTCCGGGTCGTTGAAGTGTGTCACTGCTTCAACAATCGCTTTGGCGCGTTTGGCGGGATTGCCGCTCTTGAAGATGCCCGACCCAACAAAAACGCCGTCCACGCCAATCTGCATCATCAGCGCCGCGTCTGCCGGTGTTGCGACCCCACCCGCCGCAAAGTTGACGACCGGCAACCGACCCAGTTCGGCGGTTTCTTTCACCAGATCATAGGGTGCGCGAATTTCTTTCGCATAAGCATACAATTCATCTTCATCCATGTTGGTGATGCGCCGAATCTCACCGTTGACCGCGCGGGCATGGCGCACCGCTTCGACTACATCGCCCGTCCCGGCTTCGCCTTTGGTCCGAATCATGGCAGCGCCTTCATTGATGCGGCGCAGCGCTTCCCCCAGGTTGCGACAACCACAGACGAACGGTACAGTGAATTTATGCTTGTTGATATGATGCTCTTCGTCTGCCGGGGTTAAGACTTCGCTCTCATCAATATAATCAACGCCCAATGCCTGCAAAATTTGGGCCTCAACAAAGTGTCCAATCCGGGCTTTTGCCATGACCGGAATCGACACGGCGTTGATAATACCGTCGATCATATCGGGATCACTCATCCGGGCGACGCCGCCCTGAGCGCGAATGTCAGCCGGCACACGCTCTAACGCCATGACCGCACACGCCCCGGCATCCTCGGCGATTTTGGCGTGCTCCGGCGTCACCACATCCATAATAACGCCGCCCTTGAGCATCTGCGCCAGTCCAGCTTTCAGCTTAAAAGTCCCGGTTTCACCCTGACCATTTTGTCCATTGTTAACCATTTTTAATCTCCCATTCAATTGAATATCGTTAGCGTAGCGGCGGCCTCCACCAGATTGTATGTCCAATCGAGTCCAATATGGTTTCCGAGAATTTGCTAACCAATTTCCAACCTGAAGAATTAATCCCTTATCATGCACTGGTACTCAGTCGGGTGTATACTTCAAAGAGACTGAGAGAACCTGCCATGTCCGATCACCTTGTCAATTGGGAAAAAATCTGGAACAGCTTTGCCTGGTCGGCTGATGAAGACCCGGAGGAAGTCATCCAGCAGCGTCTGCGGCAGCGGGCGGAACAGTATGCGGCTCCTGTACAGCGGGTCGAAATTGAGCCGGAAGCGGTGCGCACCGTGCTGAACTTCCATCTGGGTGATGAATATTATGGTGTAGATGTCATGACGGTTCGGGGCGTTCGTACCATTAATCGCATCACGCGGGTGCCAGGTATTCCGCATTTTTATCGGGGTGTGGTGAATGTGCGCGGCCAGGTCATCACCGTGCTGGATCTACGTCTGTTCTTCGATGTTCCGGCTGAAGACGCTGCGAAAGCACCGGATGAACTGGTCGTGGTGCGCGCCAGTGGTCTGGAAATCGGTTTGCTGGCTCACAATATTGAAGGAGTACAGGCCGTTCCCATCGCAGCCGTCGAACCGGTCGAAAATATGCGCTATGCCTGGGGTGTCACCCGGCACCAGTTGGTGTTGCTGGATGTTGAACGGTTGCTGGAAGATGAACAACTGGTCGTCGGTGGGGCGGACGACAATTAAAGGATAAAAGCCATGAGTGAAATGACGCGCATCGCCGATATGCGCCGCGTAGGTACCCAATTTCTAACGATCCCGGTCTTGATGACGGCTGTTATCACGACGATGCCGGTATTATTGCTCGGCTTGAGCGTCCAGTCCGTTCTAGGAAGTAATCTGGTAATCTGGGCGCTGGGGGCATTTGTTAGTGGAGCGATTGTCGGTGCAGCCCTCTACAGCGTCAACCGCCGCGATTTGGATGTTGGCCTGGAAATGTACGTCCGGGTGCTGGAACACATCGCTGAGGGCAACCTGCTGGAACGGCTGGATATTGCGGCCATTGATACCAGCAGCGAAGAAGGACGCAAGCTGGCTCGACTGGGCAGCGCGATCAATCGCACGCTGGATAAAGTGCAGAGCGTCACCAACGAAGTGAGCGAGGCTCTCAAACGAGTCGAAGGTGATACGCGTGCTATTCTGGAGGCAACCTCGCGTCAGATCACGATGGCGAATGAACAGGATACGGTTGTTACTGAAACGACCGCGACGGTCAATGAAGTTCGCGCCACCGTAACCGAAACCGCTGAACGGGCGCAGAGCGTGGCCGAAACCGCCCAGGTCTCGGTTGATATTTCGCGGGTGGGCACCGACGCTGTGGCCGAGACGATTGCCGGGATGGAAGTCATTCGCCGCCGCGTGGAAGACATCGCCGATAATATTCTGGTGCTATCGGAGCATACGCAGCAAATTGGTGAGATTATCGCCACCGTCAACAGCCTCGCCGATCAATCCAAGATGCTAGCGCTGAATGCCTCAGTCGAAGCGGCCCGTGCCGGTGAGGAAGGGAAGGGCTTCGCAGTTGTGGCGCTGGAAGTGCGCAATCTGGCCGACCAGAATCGCGATGCGACGGTCCAGGTCCGCGAGATACTGGGCGAAATTCAACGGGCCACTAACGCTGCCGTGATGGTGACGGAGGAGGGTAGCAAAGGCGTGGACGAAGGCCAGGATTTGGTGAATAAGGCCGGGGAGTCGATCAAGGAACTGTCGCACGCGATTGAAGAAGCGGCGATGGCTGCTATGCAGATTGCCGCCAGCACGCGCCAGCAGACGATTGGCATGGATCAGCTAACCGGCGCGATGCGCACCATCAAACACTCCACCGCAGAGATGGTCACGCGCACGATGGAAGTTGAATCCAGCATTCAACGCCTGCGGAAAGTCTCGGATGAAGTCAACAGCCTGCTGGGTGAATTGAAACTCTAATGCGTGCTCTGGTGCCTGTCATTTTCATGCTACTGGTGAGCGGTCCGGCCCTCGCTCAGCCAGAGCCGCCACCAATTGTTGACCCGGCGGATATTTTCGCTCCGGGCATAGAGGTCGTGGAAACGCTGCCGGTAGTGACTTATGACAACGATGCGCGGTTGCTATGGTTCTTTGACCCAAAGGTTATGATTTGGGAGTCATTTGCGTATCCTGACGAATGGGAAACGAGTGACGTTGCCTTTGGTCGCAGTGAGAATCAGGCTGTCATGATTCGAATTAATCGCAGAGACTGGTCCGATTTTAGTAATATGATCGTCCTTGATATAGATACTGGAGAATTTGACTCCCATGAGTATGTTTGTGATGGTGTGCCCAGAGGGACGGGGCCAGAATGGGTCATTTATCAATTGAAAGATAGAAGTTTTTTATGTAATACAATAACAGGCAAAACGAGTGATCCACTCGTCGCTGAGGTAGGGAGCAAGGCGAAACGGATATCTCGGACGGCAAATACACTGTTTGGAGGCGTGGATGGTGGTCAACCTGAATTATCGCCTGATGGAGAATGGATTCTATTCGACACTTGGCCTGTAGAAACGGGTGATCCTCTCAAGCCCTACAGCGATCCTGTTTTTATATTTGCATATGAGTTGGCAACTGGCACAACGATACTCCTCGGACAAATTGGCGAAGCAAATCCCTCCCCCGCTTGGTTTCATGAGGTTGATTTTTGGCAGGATAATGTTACTCCCATTATCAGAGATGGGGGCGGGGTATCTGCCTCGAATAGCTATTATAGAGCTACCATAACGCAAGCGAACAGTATCGAAAAGCTATTTGAACAAGACGTAATGCCCAGTGTATTATATGAAAGTCCAGCAAGATATATATTGACCAGGCATGACTTCGATGATTCTTTAGGAGTAACTTCCGGCTCCTTGATCGTTTATGAGTACGTTCTCGAAACCGATGAACAGCGTGAGTTACTTGAAGTGCCATGTGTGAAAGCTGAAGAATACCAGCTAAGAACGCAGCCGTCTCTCTGTTCTCCTAGTGTCGCTATTCTAAATGAAACGCAAACGTTTGTAGCAATTCTTAGCCAAGATGCTGTTCCCTATCGCCTTCCTGATCGAGCCAGAAATTCAGTTGGGCATGGTGCGTTAATTAGTATATTTGACTTGGAGACCGGCAATTTGGTGTATCAGTCAACATTCACTTCAAGAAACAGACATTGGGGTAATGTGTCCGATTTTATGTGGCTTAATAATTCAGCATTCATGCACTCGTATGCGATTAATAACCGCTCCCTAATCACGACACAAGTAGTTCACTTTAATTTATCAGACGGGGGCTTTATCGTAAGTATTCTCGATCAATCCAACTTCAGGTTAATTCCGCCTTATCGTCGTTCACCAGATGATGAGTTGATCTTAGCCAATGATGTAGACGAAATACCGTTGGTATACGATGGTGAAACTCTGAGGGTAATACCTATCTTCAAAGAAACGATATTTGAAAACACTCTTGCCACTGTCCGGTGGGATACAAGTAATACATTAAAAGTAATGATATTTGATGCGGACGAAGAGCATTCTCACTCCCTTGAAAGGAATATCCTGGGCAATTGGATTATCCGAATTCAATAGTTTGGCGATTAACTCATGACTGACCCTTTGGACACTGACCTGTTACACATTTTCCGGGATGAGGTCAGCGAATACCTGGAAACCCTGAATACGATGCTCATGCAGATCGAAACGGTTTCGAGCGCCGATGCGGAAGTGCTGCGGGAACTCAACCGTGTGGCCCACAGCATGAAGGGCGCATCGCGGGCGGTGGGACTCAAGGTCGTGGAGACGATAGCCCATTATATGGAGGAGGTTTTCGAGGCGGCCCAGAAAAGCAAATTGGAACTCGCCCCGGATGTATGCGACCTGCTCTATGACGGGCTGGATTTGATTCAGAACGTCGTTGACGGCAACGAGAACAACGAAGAAGCACTGGCACAGGTCGTCAGCCAATTGGAACAGGTGGTGCTGGGCAGTGCAACCACTGCTGCTTCGTCGCCACCGCCGCATACGAATGGCACGGAGTCGCTTCCGCCACCGCCGCCGCTGGAACCGGCTAACAATAATAAGCGGGATTCAGCCGAGATCAAGCGGCATCAGACTGAAGTGCAAATTCCGACTGAGGTGGCGAACGAAACCAATACCATTTTGCTGCGCACGGCTGAAGAGAGTATTCGTGTTCCAGTGAGCAAACTGGACCGACTCATGGCGGAAGTCAGTGAGTTGCTGGTGGCGCGAATGCAGGCTGACGCTCGTCTGGAAGAAATTCAGGATTTGCGTAAGTTACATAGCAAATGGCGGCGCGAATGGCAGGGGATTCGAGCAGCTTACATTCGTTTGGCCCGGCGCTTGCAGGATGAAGGCGGCGAGATTGGCGATGATGTCACGACGATCTTCAAATTCCTGGAGACCAATCAGCGTCACCTTAATACCGCGAATCATCAACTGACACAGCTTGTCCAGGCGGTGGGGCAGGATAACTTGCGCCTCACGACATTATCCGACCAGTTGCAGGACGATGTGGGCGGCATGCGGATGGTCGCGTTTGAATCGCTGTTAGGCGGATTTCAACGCATTGTGCGTGATCTGGCGCGGGATACTGGCAAGCAGGTGCATTTTGATGTCGAAGGTATGACGGTTGAACTGGATAAGACCGTGTTGGATGCGCTCAAAGATCCGATTATGCATCTGTTGCGTAATGCCATCGATCACGGTATCGAAGCCCCAGAATTGCGCGACCGCCATGACAAGCCGCCGACTGGACGCGTCACCCTCGAAATCGAGCAGCGTGGCAACGAAATTGTGGTGGGCGTTAGCGACGATGGGAACGGGATTGACCCGGCTGCGATTCAGCACAAGGCGATTAATGTCGGTGTGCTGTCTGCCTCGGAAGCTGAAACGATGTCCGATGATGACCTGCGGGGTTTGATTTTCCACCCCGGCCTCACCACATCTGATGAAGTCACGCATATCAGCGGGCGGGGCATCGGTATGGATGTCGTTCGTGATCGGGTGGAGAGCTTGCGCGGTCGTGTGAGTGTTCACAGTGTCATGGGTGCGGGCACCACCATTACGCTCAATGTGCCGGTGTCGCTAACGCGTATCCGGTGTGTGCTATTGGAAATCGGTGAAGAAATCTACGCGATTCCGTCGGCAGTAATCGTGCGCATGACAACTAAACCACGCGCCGAGGTCTTCACCGCTGAAAACCAGGAGATGATCGTCCTTGATGAACATCCAGTGCCGCTGGTGTCAATGTCCGGGGTGATTGGCATTCCGGGTACACCACCGGCGTCTGATGAATTAACGCTGTTGGCGCTGCGGGCTGTTGATCGCACGATAGCCTTCGAAGTGGATGCGCTGCAAAGTGAACGTGAACTGGTTCTCAAACCGCTGGGGCCAGAGATTGCCCGTGCGCCATTTGTCTCCGGGGCGGCGCTGCTGGGGACGGGCCAAGTCGTCATTGTATTGGATGTAAACGATCTTATTCGGAGTGCAACAGGTCGCGCCTTGCCCGTGCGCCGGGCTATTACGCTCGTGGACGCACCCACCTCGGCTGATGAAAAGCAGTTAAAGGTGCTGGTTGTGGACGATTCAATCACGACCCGCACGTTGGAAAAGAATATTCTGGAAACTGCTGGCTTCAATGTCAGTATCGCTATTGATGGTGCTGAAGCCTGGCAAAAGGTGAACGAGGAATATTTTGATGTTGTTATCAGCGATGTCGAAATGCCAAAAATGACCGGTTTGGAACTTGTTAAGTTAATCAAAGGCAATGATTATACGGCGCAGATTCCGGTCATTTTACTCACCTCACTCGGCAAACCAGAACATCAAGAAGCGGGACTAAAAGCGGGTGCCGATGCCTATCTGGTGAAATCGAGCTTTAATCAAGGTGAACTCCTAACGATGATCCGGCGGGTGATTTAAACCGCCAATTATTGGGGGCGGTAAAAGCTACCGAATCTTCAGAACATTGTATAATTGGTCTGTATAAACCTATGACTCGAAAAACGGACGCGCGCGTGTTAATTGCTGAAGATAGCCCCACGATGCGCCGCCATCTCAGCAACATAATCAACGAAGCACCGGGTCTCAAGATTGTCGGTGAGGCGCGCGATGGCGAAGAAGCGCTGACGCTGGTTGATGAACTAAAGCCAGATGTCATCTCAATGGATATTCGGATGCCTGGCATTGATGGGTTGGAAGCCACTCGCCGCATCATGAACCAGCACCCAACACCCGTCGTAGTGGTGAGCGGCTTGATTGAGCAGGACATTGATCTCTCATTTCAGGCGTTGCAAGCTGGTGCGCTGGCGGTCGTGGAAAAACCACTGGATCGCGATGACCCTGGCTATGCTGTTAAACAGCGGCATCTCATCACAACCCTGATCGCGATGGCTCGCGTGCGGGTGGTTCGGCGCTGGGATAATGTGGAAACCGTGCCGGTTGTCTCGCGCAAAACCGCGCCGCTACGTCCAGCGACAGAATTGATCGCTATTGGTGCGAGTGCGGGGGGACCGAGTGCGCTGAGTACCCTGCTAAAAGAACTACCAGCCGATTACCATCTGCCAATTGTGATCGCTCAGCACATGCCCGCTGAATTCACGAATGGTCTGGCACGGTGGCTGGAAAAAGCTGGTCCTTTGCCGGTCGTGGTGGCCCAGGATAATCTGACTTTGACGCCAGGTGTGGTATATTTAGCCCCTGGCGCGACCCATCTCTCTGTAACTCGTTGCCAGAGCCAGTTGTGTGCCACGATTATTCGTGAGCAAGGCGATCATCGCTACCAGCCGTCGGTGAATGTGTTATTTAAATCAGTTGCCGAGACGTGTGGCGCCGCTGGACTGGGCGTTATTCTGACGGGTATGGGAGACGACGGGGCTACCGGACTGCTAGCGATGCGGCAAACCGGGGCCGTAACCTTCGCGCAAGATGAGGCTTCCTGTACGGTTTTTGGGATGCCCGGCGCGGCCATTGAGCACGGTGCGGTTGAAAATGTGTTAGCGTTATCAAACCTGGCGACTACACTCGCTAATTTGAAATTGGGGTAAACTAATATTACATATTGTAAAGTAGGAGCACCATGGCGTTAGAAGCGCTTCTGATTGAAGACAGCAAGACCCAGGCCGCCCAGATTAAGGATACGTTGGAGAGTGTGGGGTTGCGGGTGCGTGTCGCCTACGATGGCCCAGAGGGGTTACGTGACGCGCTGGATGATCCGCCCTCGCTCATCGTATTGGATGTTAAGCTGCCCTCGATGGATGGTTTCCAGGTATGTCGCCGTCTGAAACGTAATCCGGCTACGCAGGATATTCCGGTTATTATGTTGACGGAAAAAGCGGATCCCAAAGCCACCATGTCCGGTTTACGCGCCGGGGCGGATGACTATATTCCGAAGGATATTTTTGCTGCCGAGCATTTAATCAACACCCTGCACGAGCTGGGTATTCTGTAAGGCATAAGCCCATGACGCGAGCAACCGGTCCTTACTTCATGCAACCGCCGGTCATGTCTGTCCAGGTCGAAGACAGCATGGACATCATGATTGTCCGGGATACCGTGCGCCGGGCCGGCAGTCTGCTGGGTTTTTCGCCTGCTAATCGGGCACAACTGGCAAGCGCCGCCGCCACTCTGGCGGAACTGGTGCTCAAAACAGGTGAACCACAGGAACTCCATCTTAATGGGGTGCGCCAGGCTAATCGTGTCGGCTTACAAGTGTCTTCCGATGCGCCCTGGCTCGCCAATGTTGCGTCGAGCAATGTGTTAATCGCCCTGCGCTCCAAGCTCGGCGATCTGGTTGATGAAATCTTATTGGAAGGCGAAGATCCACCGACGATCTTTATGGTGATGTGGTTAAACGAAGGCGATAACCGCAGTGAGAGTAATCGGGACGATGGCTGAGCCGGTTCCCTTTCTCATCTTTTTGCTAGGTAAACAGTATTATGCCTTGCCGATAACCGAGGTGATTGAAGTGGCGGCTATGGTAGAACTTACGCAGATGCCCAACACCAGTCGTGAGTTTCTGGGTGTTGCCAATCGACATGGTGCGGTCCTGCCCATCCTTGATTTACGCCCGATTTTTCGTCAGTCTACCCGGCGTATCGACGAGACCACGCTATTTGTCGTCGCGCAGACTGATGACCAGTCGGTGGGATTGATTGTTGATGAGGTTTTGCAGATCGAATACTTTACCGCTGATCAAATTGCGCAACGCCAGAGCAGCCATGAGCAACATGTTCAGGGTATTGTGAGTCACAACCAGCGGCTGATTCAAGTGATTGCTTTGAACAAGCTGCTGACTCAATTTCTGCCGCAAGACTATCCAGAGGTGGAATAATCGTTATGATGAGCGCACAAAAAGATCGCATCCTCATTGTTGCGAATGACGATGACCTGCGAACGGGTTTAAGCGAAACGCTGGAAAATGCTGGAGAGTACGTGATTAATCTGGCAGACAATTTCGAGGAAGCGCTCAGTGAAATCCTCCTGACCGAATTCGATTTGATTATCACCGAAGCCGAATTGCCGGACCTCAGCGGTATGGATTTGCTGGCGGTGGTCGGGGGTCTGCGTCCAGGTGTGCGCGTGATCGTGATTGATGATGACCTGTCGGCCAAAAGTGCGGTTGCGGTCTTCCGGCTGGGGGCGGTGGATTATCTATACAAGCCGCTAAACATGACATTCGTCACCATGCAGATCGAACGGCAGCTTGAAAAGAAACAGTCGCTCGTACCGGCGAAGCGCAATGACCAGCCTGCCCAACCGCAACCGGTTGAACGTGATCGGGCCAGGCGGCTAGACCCACGCACCCGGCCTGCGGTGCTCATGCTCGGACGTGAACAATTCAAACTCATCAACAAAGAACTCAATTTGCTGCTCAGCCATGTTAAAGCCAGCTTTGTAGGGCTAGTCGATAGTGATGGGAACATGGTCGGGGCGGCGGGTACGCTGGAAGATTATGATCTACAACTGCTGACACATGCGCTGAGCATCGATCATGCTGCCCAACGGTCGCTGGCAAGTATTCTGGAAGAAAACAAATTCCATTCCACCTATTTTGAGGGCGATAGTAACGGGGTTTATATCATCGAATTTGGTCAACCTTACATTGTCTCACTGGCCGTAATATGTGGGGCTGAAGTCAAGCCGGGCATGGTCTGGTTGTATAGTAAACGTACCGCTGCCATCATTGATGAAATCTTAAAAAGCATTCCCCAACCCAAAGCACTGCCCAGCATTCAGGAGTAATCGTCAGCGGCATTCTATCTCTTGCTCTAGATTGCGTGAAATCGCGCTAACATTGCCTCTTCATCCAGTTCAGTCTCCTCAGCTTCGATAATCTGCTCCATAAATTGGGTAAGACGATCGACCTTATCTTTGGTCGTAACCCCAGCCCGTAGGCTTTGATCTAGACAAACCGCCCCAATGCCTTTTACTGGAAGAATGACCACGAAGCGCAGCTTGGGAAATGACTGATTGGTAATCGGCGCTTTGGCCGGATCAATGGTCATGGTGTAGTTATCAGTAATCACTGCCTGGTCGTCATTAAGCGCCTGGCGAATAGATTTAAAGTAGGGTGGTTCGATTTCTTCCTGGCTAATTTTGATGGTACCCAGTACCGTTAATTCCGTATCGACAGCAAATGCACGTTCAGCTTTGGTTACGTCAAAGGCCACGCGCATATAATTTAGCAAAAACTCGCTCATGCCTTGTCCTTGTGTGCCTGAATGCCAGGTGCAAGATTAGCGCTATTGATTGGACTCCGCAACCGGCAAAGTCCCCAAATCGTTCAATGATTGGGCAACTTGCTCAACTTGTTGATGACCTGCGAGTTGGCGAACAATCGGTAAGAAAGCGCTGAGTGCCACCAGTGTGTCCGCCAGCGGCAGGGCTGCCAGGTGTTGCATCGCTTGCTGCCACAGCCGGTAACTCTGGTCCGGCTCACTAATGTCCAGCCATAATTCGACCACCTGGACCAACAGGCTCTGGCGAAGTACTGGATCGGCTACCTGCAATGCTGCCTGCAGGCTATTTTCTAATGCAGTGTATTTGTCTGGTAATGGCCCGGTGCTGACATCCTCTGTTTGCACAGCCAGCCAGGGTGCCAGCAGGGTAATCGCGCTGACCTGGTCATACTCATCCATGATGGAACCAATAATCATGCTGGCTGCTCGTGCCAGATTGTGGGCGGCAGTTTTGGGCAGCATGGGGGCGAGGGCAGACAAGGCACTGGCTGCATCGTAACCATTATCAATGGCGCGAATATACTGCCAGGCGGCGGCAGCCACCTCGCGCTGTTGGTCCGTTGGTAAATGCGGAATGATTGAGGTTAATGCCGTGACTCGATCCACCGGGTCATCAATTGCCTGCGCAATGTTGAGGGCTTCCTCCAACCGGTCTGGCGGTAACACTTCAGCGATTTCGCCAACGGCGCGTGCCCGTTTGTAGTCAAAGGGCAATTGCTGTACTGCGCGCAGTAGTTCATCTGCCAGCTCCAGACGATCCGGTGGTTTCATGGTTTGTGCCAGGCTGCACAGGGCGGATAGGCGCTGTTCTGGTTTACTCAGTTGCTGGGCGATTTCAAGCGCTCTGGACTGTAACCGTGTTGGTAATTTTGCGCTCATTAAATTTAATGCTCTGGCGCGTGCGTTCTCATTTTCAATAAGCCGAGCCGTGTCTAGCGCATTTGTATAGGCATTTTCTTGTAAGTGAGGTGGTAGGATGTCGATCAGGTCAATCAGCGCACTGACCCGTTCGTAACGATGGGGTAGATTAGATGCCGCTGCCAGAGCATCCGCCATTGTTTGTTCGCGGGCACTTTCTGGCGCATATTTAGCCAATATTGTCAGCCCATGAACCCGCGAATCCTGAGAATCCATGCTGTGGACCACTGCCAGACTCGGGACCAGCATATCAGGTTGCAAATGTGGTGCCAGCTGGGTCAATAACATGGTACGTTCCCGCTCGCTTTCCAGGTTATGCACTGCTGCCAGCGCCTCGCCCTGTAAATCCAGCGTCAAATGTGGTGCCAGCGCGACCAACACGCGTGCCAGCAACTGGCGTCTTTTGATACTGATTGCTAGCGCTAGCGCCTGTTCAATCAATGCAGGAATTTGATTGACTGTCGCTACAGCATCAAGGTGGGGGGAAAATGCAATTAAGGCTTCGGTTCGCTGCTCTTCATCATTGATTTCGCCAATCACCTGGAGTGTGTTTTGACGCAGGTTGGTTTGTAAATGCTCGGGTAAATGGCGGATGAACGCAGTTAATGTGCGTGCTTTCTCTGTCGGTTCCAGAATACTATCGGCGCTGCGCAGCGCTCTCGCCTCAACTTCTGGCAAAAGATAATCTGCCAGGGTACACAGCGCCGTTGCCCGCTGCGTATCATTGTGCAACTGGTCGATTTCGTCAATGATCCGATGCTGTATCCGAACGCGCATACTGTGGGGTACATACGGAACCAGCGCAATTAAACTGCGGATGCGGGCTTCAATATTGCCAATCGCCTGGGCCAGCGCAACCGCCTCCAGCAACACAGTCGGTGCCGCTGGTTCATCGTGGACCAGTGTTAGCAAAGGCGTTAACTGTAACAATACGCGGACCTCAACTTCTGGCACTGCCATGGACCGAGCCTCATCCCAGGCGGTCCGTATGATAGCTTGAAAATGGTGCGGTGGCAGCCAGAGAGCCAGCCGAATACTGCTGAGCAGACGAGTTTCCTGATCTTCACAAGATTGAATCTCGTCATACAGGTCCAGCAGTTGAGCATCAGTGAGATAATCTGCCGCATTGGTTAACGCCGTAATCCGCGCTCCCGCCAATGTAAGCGGCGTCCGTTCCGGGTGAGAACGTGCCGTTTCCGGTTGAGGTTGCATTTTTGCCAACGCCAGGACATGCTTAACCTGATCTAGCAATTGATCGGGACCACCGGCCAGCGCGGTTAACAAAGCACGCTCACGCTGGCTGCGCGTTAGGGTTTGCACCTGAGGTTCAGGACTTATCAATTCTGTCATAGAAAAACTCGATTCAAATATTAATGTATATTTTAAAGCGAAGAACGGACTTATCGCAAGGTATCCGTAGTGCTCATGGCAATACCCTTATAGATTAGGGGCAAAATATGATAGGCAAACGTAACCTTGATATGGTTCACTTTGATTATTCTTGGTTCATTTGTAAAAGTGTGAATAAGGTGGCTTTAGCCTTGTGTAGCCAATAAAATGCACCATCTTTTACACGCTTTGCATGATAATAATATGTTACCAAATTGAGGAGTTGTGATGAATCCGACACTGATTATTCTCGCCGGTGGTGCATCGTCACGGATGTGGCCGTTGCGCGAGAAACTCTTGCTGCGTTTTGGCCCGGAACCGCTGCTGGTGGCGCAGTTGCGACGGTATGCCAACCTCGGTTTTCGCGACGTGATTATCGTTGCCAGTCCCAACAATCACGAGACCATTCAGGCGTTGGCCGGTGCGGTGACAGGCCTCAATGTCCAGACGATTGTCCAAGCCGAGGCGAAAGGTATGGGCGATGCACTGCTTCACGCGGCGACTCTGATGGATGGAATGCTGGACAAGCCGGTATATGTCAACCAGGTCCACGACATCGTTGACGATCAACTTCACCAAGCGATGTTAAAAGCCTCGCAGCAGGAACCAACGGTCACGTTTCTGGCGGGCTACGAAATCGAAGATTATTTTCCCGGCGGTTACATGGTCGTGGATGAAGGGGGCCGCATTACCGGGATGGTCGAGAAGCCCGGCCCGGATAATCGCCCCAGCAATCTGGTGAACATTGTGGCCCATATTCACAGCCACGCGGGTCGTCTGTTTGATGCAATTCGTGCTGAATACGCCCGCGATTTATCGTCTGATGACCATTATGAGCGGGCGATGGACGCGCTCATGCAGGAGCAAGTGTATCAGGTGGTGCCCTACAGCGGTCCCTGGAAATTCCTTAAATATCCCTGGCATGTGCTGGAAGTGACCGATTATTTCCTGTCGCAAATCAAAGGGCAGACGGTTGCCGAGAGTGCCTTTGTCGCGCCGACGGCTTCGCTGGTTGGTGATGTGGTGATTGGTGAAAATGCCAGAATTTTCCCCGGTGCGGCAGTAGTCGGTCCGGCTTATATTGGCAACGGGGTCATTGTTGGCAATAATGCGCTGGTGCGCCAGTCGCTGGTTCTGGACAACTGCAACGTCGGTTTCACCACCGAAGTGGCGCGCAGTTATGTCGCAGAAGGTTGCCAGATGCATGCCTGCCGTGTGCTCGATTCAGTCTTTGCGCCCAATGTGAATTTCTCAGCCGGTTGTACGACGGCGAATCTGCGCATCGACAAGGGTGATGTCCCCAGCTACGTCAAAGGTGACAAACTCTATACCGGGCGCGATAAACTGGGCGCGATCATTGGACAGGATGCCTTTCTGGCCGTTGATGTGATGACCATGCCGGGTGTCAAAGTGGGCGAGGCGGTGCAAGTTGGCCCCGGCACCCATGTTTATCGGGATGTCAAAGATCGCCAACGGGTTTATGTTCGGCAAGAATTGCTGATCGTCGAAGATTAATATAGCAGGGCACAAATGTACGTCTGAACATTCTATATCTCAAACGCGGACTCATCGGGGTCGCGTTCCGGGTGAATCATATCCAGCGCCTGTTGTTCCATATCCCACACATCCAGGGTGCTGTGTGCTCTAAGCAATTTACGTAAACGATGATAACCATCACCATATTCTTTGGCCCACTCACGGGCAAATTCACCTTCGCGGATTTCTTCCAGTGTCACCTCCATCAGGCGTTGCAGTTTCAAATCGCTGAAGCGTTCCAACCGGCTGAAGGTTCCATACTGGCTGGTTAATGATGCCAGCCGCATCGTGGGGAACAACCCTTCCTGGGCTGCCCGCGTGAGATAATCGTCCAACTCGCCCGACAGGTACAGATCCAGGAAAGCGGCTTCCGGTGGATACCCCGCTTCCATCAGGATTTGCGCCGCTGTTAACAGGGTATGATGCAACATGGGCATAACCGCCTGCTGCATGAACAAGTCTAATTCCGCTTCCCGTTCAAAGGCGATTTCGATAGCGCCCGCGCCTGATCGCAGTGAACCCGCCGCTTTTGCCAGCGCCAAAATAATTTGCCAGGCATTTCCAGTAGCGTCCTGTCCCACCGCGACAAAGCTAAAAAACCCTCGGTTCGCCAGATAACGTTCACGCACGGCTACCCCCATTGTCCGGGGTGCGATCAATCCGACATCAACAAAGGGTGGGGCCTCGATAAAGCCGAAAGCAACATTATAGGCGCTACCAAAAATCAGCGTATCACCGCGCTGCAAATTCGGCGAGATTTCTTTGATATAAATCTGGGGCATGATCTCGTCCGGGACCAGCAGCAGTATAATGTGAACCTGCTGGACCAGTTCAGCCGTCGGGACCAGCGTAAACCCTTCATTACGGGCAATCGTCTGGCGCTCAGCATCGCTCTCGCTGACCAACACTACAATGCCACTATCACGTAAATTCAGGGCCAGCGGACGCCCCAGATTGCCATAGCCGATCACGCCGACTTGCTTGCCCTCCAGATACGTCAGGTCGCCATCGAATTCCTGATAGACTATAGACATCAATTCATCCTATACAGCATCACATTATGTGTGCCCAAGATAACGCTGGAACATAATCTTTGCCAGCACAATTTTTGCACTAACTGGGTAGATCCAGTGTCCACACCGGTAGATCATAGCCATTGCGCCGGAAGCCAAACCGCCGGTAAAGTTGCTGTGATCGGATATTGCTCGCCTGAGTATTGACCGTCATGGATCGAATCCGCCGTTTGAGAAAACGTTCCAACACGTCACGTAAAAGCGCGCTCCCGATCCCTTGTCCTTGAACGCCTGGATCAACAGCGAGACGGGCCAGGTGTGCGCCATCATCATAGATTGTGCTGATCTGATAGCCCACCACTTTCCCAAGCAATTCGGCAGTCGTCGCCTGGGTTGACATGCGCAGCGCGGCTCGAATTTCGGTTTCAGTCATCTGCCAGGGCGGCTCAAACGCAGCCTGATCCAGCGCCGAAATAGGTTGCAAGTCGCCCGGTTGGGTTATCCGAATATGAACCGCGTTTGATGCAAGCTGAGGCAACAGCGTGCCATTACGTTCCATCGTCACGACATCTTCATCAAAGTGAAATCCTAATTGGCGCAGATGATTCTTAATCCAGTTGCGGGAGATCAACACCGAAATATTCGTCGCTGGTAATGTGTGTATTTCTGGTAGTAAATCGCCCCACACTGCTGCCATTACGGCATGCGCCGGGGCGAGATCATGCACGGCAACGACCCTGAGCCACACTGCACCGTTCAATGGTTGGGAGGCGGCCATCACACCGGCCAGTCGGTCGCCTTGCCAGGCTAGCCGCGTGGGGACATTAAAGCGCTGGAGCCAATCAATGGCTTCGAACCAATCGAGATGGGTATGGAGCTGGTAGCTATGAAACAACAGATCGCCAAGCGCCTGTTGATAACGCCGGTCGTAGGGGGTTGTGGTGATACGGGCGCGGATTCGCACGGGGCTATATCAAGAGCGGGTGCGGCGGTGGATGCGCTGCGCATAGGCCGGGGCGGTAATGGCGATTATCCGGCAGCGACGGGTATCAATCAAACGTGTCGCAATGCGATCATCCAGATCTTCTATTTGGCGGGCGGTGGTCAGTATGGTTGGCAGTTGACCCGTGTAACGGTACTCAATGATCTGAAATAATTTCTCTTTGACCCAGGCCGTTGATCCCTCGGTACGCAAATCGTCCAATACTAGCAGCGGAACGTCCAGCACCATCTGGAAGCGCTGCTGTAACGAGACACTGGCACCGGGGTTGAATGCCATCCGCAGGTAATCCATCAAGTCGGATACCGTCGTGAAAATGACCCCGGCCCCCTGATCGCGCCGGTAGTTGGCAATCGCGGCAGCGAGGTGGGTCTTGCCACTGCCATACGGACCAATAATCGTCAACCAGCCCATTGGATCGCTGGCGTACTGGCGGGCGGTCTGCAACACGCTTTCCAGGTTTCGCTCCTCATCATGGTTAACACCGCTGCGGGTATCGAAGTTTGCCAGTGTCATATCGCGATAATGAGCCAGATTGGTGAGCTGGTCCTCCTGATTTTCCGCAGGTGTTCGGAAATCGGGTGCGGTGATCCTGGCGCGGCGCATCAGGCCTTCATCCAGCATCCGGCTGCGAATGCGCCCGTCAATGCGGTCCAGGTCAACATTCGTTGTAATCACGGTTGGCAGCCGCTGACTGTAACGGTAGTTTAGAAGCTGAAATAATTTTTCACCGGCCCATTGGCTGGGATTTTCCGCGCCGAGATCATCAAGAATGAGCAATTGGGACGAGCGAATCCGATCAAACATTTCATCATAGCCGATCTCGGAAGTCGGCCCATAGGTCGACCGCAGATGATCGAGAAGGTCGGGTGTTGTAATGAATAACACCATATCGCCCTGACGCAAACGCTCGTTGCCAATAGCAGCCGCAAGATGCGTCTTGCCACAGCCATAGGGTCCCTCGAGCAGCAGCCAACCGTCTGGCTGAACCGCAAATTGTTGGGCCGTATTAAACGCCAGCCGCAGTGATTCACGTTCACTCACGGTCAACAGGGGACGATCAACCTCAAAATCGTTAAAATTTTTGTCGGCAAAGGCTGCCAGATTGCTGATGCGTCGCATCCGGTCCTGGCGTTCAATATCATCTTCGAGGCGATTATTGGGACAGCGGAATAGCTTGCCAAAATTCGGGTCGCCAACCGGCACATCGTAGCTAATGACGCCCAGTCCACCACAGATCGCAGCCTGTCCACACCGGTCACAGATCGCGCCGTTACCTGTCGGGGGTATTATCGATGTAGGTGGCGTATTTTCCGGAGACGTATTTTTGCCCTTCCGGTTGAGCAGGTCCCCCAGTGAGTCCACGATCTTTTCCTTCCCTATCCCAGCGGTCCAGAATGGCGCGAATATACTTCCAGCCGCGTTTATTATGCTGCACGGCCAGTCGAATCGCTTCTTCCAGCCACGTTGCCGGAAAATCGGCTTCAGCAGATTTTAGTTCTTCGGCAACCATCGGTGTGAGGACGCCGATGTTGGCTTCGTACAGTTGATAAATATTGGGGCGCTCCGGCAAAATCTCCACCGAGTTTTGCGCATCGCCGGGTTGCCAGTGCCCCGCCTTCAACTCATCTGCCGCTGTCCGTCCAACCGGAGAATTGATAAAATAGAATGCTTCAAGGCCCTCGGCAAGTGTGATCTCCACGCGCAGCAGGGCACCACGTTTCACTGCCTGGTCTAATGCATCGTCAAGCGTAGCTTCAACATCGTCATTGGTCGTCGCCGTTTCGAGACTCGCCAATAATGTTGGGTTCTCGACAAAATCCCCATAGCGCAAATAGCGGTGTTCACCTTCTTTTTGCTGCAGTGCCCACATCGCGAAGAGCAGCACCTTGAGTTCGGCAAGGTCATCGACCAGCGGGAGTAGATCGCTGAAAAACGATGTCGGTACTTTGACCTGACGGACCTTGCCGGGTTTAAAACCGTCAAACTTCTGCATCAGCTTCGGCTCAAATCTATGTTTTGGGCGGTGGCATCCAGAAAACGCGTAATCGTCTTGTCGAAGTATAGCGAGATGACCCCGGTCGGGCCGTTGCGATGTTTGGCAACGATAATGTCGGCCTGATTCGGGAACTCGGTTGCTTCATTGTAGACTTCATCCCGATATAAGAACATTACAATGTCCGCGTCCTGCTCGATCGAACCCGATTCTCTCAAGTCACTCAGTTGTGGGCGTTTATCTTGCCGTTGTTCAACAGCACGCGAGAGTTGGGCAGCCGAGAGCAGGGGTACGTTGAGTTCACGGGCCAGTTCTTTCATGTGCCGACTGATGTAGCTGATTTCCTGCACCCGATTATTTTCATACAGGCCCCCGGCGTTCATTAATTGCATGTAGTCCACGATAATCAGGTCAATGCCATGTTCACGCTGCATCCGGCGGCATTTGGTGCGTAATTGCAGTGGAGTCAGAGCCGGGGTGTCATCAATGAAGACGTTGAACTTACTCAAACGGCCCATTGCTTCGACTAATCGTGATTCTTGGGTCGGGCTAATCTGCCCCAACCGGAGCATTTGCATGTTGATGCCGGTTTCCATCGAGATCAGGCGTTGCACGATCTGCTCAACGCCCATCTCCATTGTGAAGATGGCAATGCGGCTGCCAAAACGAGCGGCATTGAGCACGACCGACAGCATGAAACTCGTCTTGCCCATGCCTGGACGCCCGGCAAAAATCATGAGGTCTGAGCGCTGAAAACCACCCAACAGTGTATCGACCCCTTTGTAACCGGTGGGCAATCCCAACGCCTGGTCAGGGTTCTGAATGATATGTTCAATCTGATCGAAATAATCGCTAATGGCCTCGTTCATCGAGATCAGGTCGCGTTGTGATTGGCTTTCCGTGACGCGGAACAAGCGCGACTCGGCCTCTTCAACCACGCGCTCAATCGGCATCTCCTCATCCATCGCAACCTGACGGATTTCCTCGGATGCGGTCAGTAATCTGCGGCGCAGGGAGGCGCGTTCGACCAATCGCCCATAGACCTCAGCGTGGACCGAGGTGGGCGTATTGTTAATCAGCCGCATCAGATAGGGCACACCGCCGAGTTCATCCAGGTGGCCCAGATCACTCAGTTCTTGCCCAACGGTCAGGTAATCAAAGTCTTCGCCGCGTTCGGCAATGCGGTAAATCGCCTGCCAGACCCATTTGTGCCGTAGTAGAAAAAAATCATCTTCTTTGAGGAAGGCCGCAACATTGTAATAGGCACCCGGGTTAGTCAGGATGGACCCCAGGACAGCTTCTTCAGCTTCCGGGCTAAAGGGGATCATATGGTCGGGGGGCTGGTTGGTCATGTGTGATCCACTTACCTGAGAAAACAAAGCGGCTCACTGCATGCAGGGCCGCCGGATTGACGAATGCTATGTTGGGAAACGTCGGATTACTCGTCGTCGTCCAGATCATCAAGGTCGAGCGAGTCGACAAAATCAGCAAAGGCGCTCAGGCGACCCGGTTCCGCTTCGCCCTGGGCGCGGGCGGCGTTGACTTCATTCTCAATGTCTTCTTCTTCGGTAATCCCGGCATCTTTCATCACGCTATCTTCGACGAAGATCGGCACTTTAACCCGCACCGCCAGCGCAATTGCATCACTGGGGCGTGAATCGATCTCAACCTGGCGATCACCAACATCAACCAGAATTTGTGCGTAGAAAATGTCTTTACGTAAATCGTTGATGACGATCTGGGTTACTTGCCCGCCCATATCTCGGATAGCCGCCTTCAGCAAATCATGCGTTAAAGGCCGCTTACTGGGTTGCTCTTGCAGTTCATAGGTAATGGCATCGGCTTCACAGGGGCCAATCCAAATCGGGATATACCGGTCAGAGCCAGTGTCTTTCAGGACGACGATTCGCTCCTGCGACATCAGGCTTACGCGAATACTATCAATTACAACTTCGATCATAGTTCTATACTCTAAATCCTGGAGTCCATTCTCCTCAACAGCGATTATACACTGAAGACCTCAAACAGCAAATATCTGAGTGTGGCACATTCCGTCGCTTGAGCCTATCATCCTTTGCTGACTTCAATGACAGTTTGCGGCCACCATCATGGGTAGGTGGCGGGAGTAAGATACACTTGAAATGGTGTTTCTGGGTGTTGATTTGCGTACTGGTCGGCTGTGGTTATGCGCCTACCATGCAGGAACGTGGCCCCACGCGCAATGTGTACACCGATGCAGAAGGTCATATTTATCGTTTCAGCCAACCAGAGACCTGGGATCTGTTCACATTACCCGACAGCCTGGCATATTTTCAGATTACCCAGGGTGAACTGGAAGGCTATGTGACGGCTGACCGCGGCTACATCCTGTCGAGCAATAATACGCCGCACACGGATGTTATTATCAATGCGCAAGTGCGGCAAACGAGCGGCGCGCCGGGCAACGGCTATGGCGTGGTCTGTCGCGCAGACGACCAGGGTAATGGCTATTACTTTCTCCTCGCCAGCACCGGCGAATTCACCATCAGTGTTGGTACATCAGCTCGTGATGCGCTCTTTGAATTGGTCCCCTGGCAGTATCACAGCATCATCAATGATGGCCTTCAAGCGAACGATATACGGGCGATCTGTGCTGACGATTATTTAGCACTTTTCATCAACGATGTATTTGTCGCCGAGACTACTGATTACGAGTATAAGACCGGTACATTAGGCGTTGCCATTGGCGCGGTGGGTAAGCCTGCAACAGTCCGCTTCGATACTATCCGGGTGCGCCCTGCTTTCCTGCGTTAGGAGCCAGGGATGGTTAAAACCTGGCCGACCGAGAGTCGGTTGGGATTCGCCAATTCGTTAGACTCGGTGAGTGCAGCTACGGTCGTCCCAAAGCGTTGCGCGATAATGAACAGTGTATCGCCCGGTTGGACGGTATAGGTCTCCGATTGTGTGACGGGGCCATCGTTTCCAGACGGTGCCACAATCGGTGGAATATCGGTCGGTGTCGCTGCTGTGACGCCAGTATCGGGGCCACCACAAATCGGCAGATTGAGCACGTCACCCGGTTGAATGACAGGATTATCGCCGGTCAGGTCAGGGTTTGCCTCGCGCATCGCGGCAACAGTGGTGCCATTTTCGATGGCGATGCGATAAACCGTGTCGCCACTCGCTACGGTATAGGTGCAGGTATCGCCAGTGCTAGTGCTGCTGCTTGTGGTGGTTGTACTATTTGAGCTAAAAAAGTCGGTTGGAGTAATCAAGCCGGAAGGGGTTGGGGCGGATCCCCCAGAGCTTGTCTCCGGTTGAACGGTCTCGATGGCGGCTCCCAGCGGACTCACCGGCGTGATAAAACCACTGCTGCCAGACAGGTTGATGGGCGTCGGCTCATCCACATCGGTTGGCGTTATCGGGGCAGTCGTCGGCTGCACAATGACGGTAATTGGCGGTAAGGTGGGTTGACCAGATTGTTGGGCTGGCACAACCGTTGAAAGTGTGCCCGGTGTTGGTGTGGCTTCGTCGTCAGCAGCGCTGGTCGCAATGATTAGTTGTGGTGTCGCATCAGTCTCTGGTTCGGTATTCGTTGAATCAAGTGTGGGTTGAACCGGAGTAGCCGTGTTTTCAATTGGCTGTAGTGATTCTCCGGCCTGTTGAAAACACCCTGCCAAAAGCACCACACAACCCAGCCATAAAATCCGTGACAACCGTGCAACCATCAATGGTCTCTTTCTGCCTGTACACTTCTTTACCGACCTTGAGGATACAACGAAGCGGGCTGTAAGGCAATTTGTAGTCGTATTAGCGTCTTAAAACCTGTACCAAAATTCGATCACTACCCCTTATAATGAGTGTATCAACAACTAATTATTGTTAAGGAGCAATCCGTGACGCAGCCCCGCATTCTGGTGATTGATGACGACGCGGATATACATGATCTCATTGCTGATCTGTTTAGCATCGCTGGCCTGGAGCATATCGAAGCGCTCAACGCCGCTACCGGGGTTGAGGTACTCAAGCGCAAACCGTTGCCCGATTGTCTGGTACTCGATCTGATGATGCCAGATGTCAGTGGCTTTGAATTGCTGCGGCAGATTCGTGGGCGCGAGATGTTTAACGCCATGCCGATTGTGATTTTGTCGGCCATCGCGGACCCGGATAAGATCCGGGAGGGCCTGGGCCTGGGGGCAGATCGGTATGTGACCAAACCCTACCTTGCCAATAGCCTGACCCGGACGATTTTCGAACTCCTCAAGACCGGACGACGCCCGCCTTCATGATACGTCATCACAAGCGGCGGTGGTTTTCCAGGGTGGTCGCAACTGGTAAACGACGAACTCGGTATTGGCAAAGGTTTGTTCAATTGTAAAATCGGCGTTATCCAACGCGGTCAACCAGGGGCCAACCGCCTGCGTGGCCGGGGCCGGAAAATAGCGCGGTCCAATCTCACACAGTTTCAGCGCATCAGCGACTAGTAAATGCGGTGCCGGATAATACACCATGCGCTTATCATGCCATTGGCCCAGGTAATAGCCCAGTTCCCAGCCCAGCCAGCGATCATAAATCACTGTTGCCACCGGTTGCGCATTCAAATAGGCGGCCAGTTCATCAATGCCAATGTACGGATCGCCATCGCGATTGACCGACACACGCCTTTCACTGGCTGCGAACCCGCTGACCGATAACGCGATAAGACCGACCAGCAACGTCAAATTTGCAATCCGTTGAGGCACGGCCTGCCCCGTCTTTAAAACGGAATGTATTAATATATCCAATCCCCGCGTTGCCAGTAAAATCAAGGGTGGCAGAATCAGCAGCAGATACCGATCATAGGTATTAAAGGCGACCAGCCAGTGCAATAGGCCATAGGTGACCACAAACATGAGCAGGGTGAGATCAATGACGGTGGCACGTTGCCGGGGTTGCTGCTTGACTTGTATGATAACGCCAGAAATGGCGACGATGACCAGTAACAGGGTTAGCCAACCGGGTCCCAGTAAGGCGCGACCATGTTCTAGCCAGGTCAACAGGCGCGGTAGCAATTCATTGGCATGAATCAAGCGTCTTGGGTCGTTGTTTGCCCACGCCAGCGCGAACAGACTCGTGCCAGGACGAGCCAAATCCCACAGCCACAGCAGCCCGATCATGACTCCTAATCCGCTGGCAAAGCGCAAGCCGCGCCGCCTGGTCAGGTCGCCGGTTGTCCAACCGAGTAGCAGCAAGAGGGGTAAATAAAAGAGTGCCTGCTGTTTACTGGCAAAGGCCGCACCCAACCAGAAACCTGCCCAGCCCCAATGGCCGCGTGCCGCCAGCAGCAGCGCCAGTGTGCAACCCAGTAGCATCATGCCATCCGTATAGGCCGACGCGCTGAAAGCAATGGCAAAGGGGGACAGGGCAGTGAGAATGAGTGCGATGAGTGGTGGTCTATCCGTAGGGGACGGTCTCAGACCCTCCCCTACAACAGTATATTTATCTGTATGAGGTAAATATATTGCTTGCCCCACCGCATAAACCGCCGCTATCAGCAATATACTCGCCAGCGTTCCCGGCAACCGGGCGGCGAACTCACTGTCACCGACGAACACCTGCGCCAGTGCATTGGCATATAAGGCGAGCGGTGGCTTATCCAGCGGGCCGGGGAACCACCAGTCGCCGTTGATGGCCGCCCCACGCGCAAACGTGCTGAACAGGGCCTCATCGGGTGCAAAGCGGACATCTTGTACCAGCGCATGAAATCGCAGCCAGGAACCGATGAGGATAATAGCGATGATGAGAACGGATTTTTTCCAGCCGAAAACACCACCCATTATGCAGAGTTGAACAACCCGCGCAGATAATCCAGTGCTACTTTGTCAATGGAGTCCGGATTATTGTCCAGATTCCAACGCTCTTCCAGATTTTCATTGCCGACGAGCTGCCAGAAGGCTTGTTTTGATGATTCGTCCCAAATGCCACTTACAGCGCCGGTGAAATAGCCCTGCGTGACCAGCATATGCTGCAATTCACGCGCCAGCGTTTCATCAACTGGCAATTGATCTTCGGTGCGCGGGGTGCCAAAGAAAAGATGATGGGTTGCGACCAATCCCTGCAAGCGCTGCACCGGTTCCGGGTCATCATCGACGCGCAGGTCTAAATAACGGTCCGTGTCGCCGCCATAACTGCCATTGGGTTTGACGACCAGTATCGCTGCGGATTGTTTGCCGCGCCGGTCCCCACCGATGGTATCCCCGGCCATCAGCGCCGTAATCAACCGATCTGCCAATTCGCCACTGGCACCAGTATAGGCCTCCGCCATCGCATCCAGCGTTTCCGGCCCGGTGAGGATGTTTCCCTGACAGGCAAAACCGTCGCCCAGTTTGTGCCCGGCCCAATCGTGACAATTCTCCCCGGTATGGGCCGCTACGCCGCCGTGAGCATCCACCAGGCCGACCTGTCGCGCCGCGACACCGGAATCATTTCGCAAGAGGGTTTCCAGCACGGTTGTTGCGGCGTGACCCTGCGCCAGCAGCGCTAATCCATTGGGTCCAAAGCTCACTTTTACAAAGGCCTGGGTCGCCACCGCACCGGCATCCGCCTGTGCCCAGCTGACCAGTGAGCCAACCGCCAGAAATTTGCTGGCAACTGCGACTCCCCACGACTGTTCATCTGCATCATAAGCCACCATCGAATACGTCATTGTCACCTCGAAATAGACTTGCTTACGATTTTTGGTTGATTGTAGCGCAGGCGCGAGTATAATGCCGGGGTGTATCAAGCGGCTGAGAGGCAATGAATTGATGGATGGAATCAAGGCCATAATCTCGGATATGGATGGTGTCTTGTGGCGCGGGGATATGCCGCTGCCGGGGATAACCGCATTTTTTGAAGCACTCCATGAACGTCAGTTGCCTTTCGCTCTGGCGACCAACAACAGCGCCAAAACGCGGCTGGATTATGTGAAGAAGCTGGCGAAAATGGGCGTTCCCAATATCGTGGAAGATTGTATCGTGACCTCCGGGACTGCGACTGCCGCCTATCTGCAAAAGCATTACGAACCTGGTGCAGCTATCCACGTGTTTGGCAGTGCGGGTTTGTATGATGTCGTGCGCACCGCCGGTTTCGCCATTACGGAAAATGGTGCGGCCCAGGCGGTCGTCGCCGGGCTAAAGTGGGAACTTGATTACGATTCGATCAAGCGGGCCAGTTTTGCTATTCGGGCTGGTGCAGATTTCATCGGCACGAATCCCGATACAACGTTCCCGACACCAGAGGGTGATGCCCCTGGAGCGGGAAGTTTGCTGGCGGCGATTGAAGCGGCGAGCGGTGTTTCACCGACGATTATCGGCAAACCCTACCCGCACATGTTTGAAGCGGCCCTTGATTTACTGGGTACTGATCCGGCGGAAACGCTCATGATTGGCGACCGTCTCAATACCGACATTATTGGCGCGTCGCGCCTGGGCATTCAGACCGCGTTGGTCCTCACCGGCATCTCCAGTTCAGATGAATTGGCCGCCAGCGATGTGCAGCCCAATTATACCTACTCTGATTTACCAGCACTGGTGCAGGCGCTGCTGGCGTGATGTTCAGTCGGCGGCAGTTTATGGGCTTGCTGGGGAGCGCACTATTTGCCGCCCGCTGGCAGGATTGGGAAGTCGAAACACCGGTTGTCACCCGGATCCGTGAACATCTGGAAACCGTCATCGGCGGCCTGAATATGTCGCTGGACTTTCGGCTGATCGACCGTGACCATAACCAGCAGTTCCATATTGAGATCAATGCCAGCAAATTGCAACCAGTGGCGAGTTGCTTTAAAGCCTTTATTGTTCCCTATTATTTTCTCAATATGCCGCGCGGGGCCTGGGATTTCGGTGAGAACTCTGTGCTGCACAGCATGGCTGTCCATAGCAACAACGGCGCAACCGGCGTCGTCCTGGAAAACATCGCGCAACATGTCCAGGGGCGCGATAATGCCATCATCAAATTCAATAATTTCCTGCGGTCAATTGGCCTTGCCAATGGCCTGCATACCTGGAACTGGGAAGGTTCGCCCACTAGCGGTCTGAGCGACCCGCGTTATGCACCGTCGGCGTTTAATGGGCGGGTGGTCCAGGTGCGTGGTCAGTCATTCCAGGTTGACAACGTTTTTTCGGCGACCGACCTGGCACGCGGCCACGAATATATCTGGCGCGGTGAGTATTTTCGGCGGGACCCGGCCCTGACAGAGGCGTTACAACTCACCAGAGAATTGCTATCGATTCCGTCTATAGCAACAGGTTACGAATCGCCGATTGAACGGGTGTTTCCGCCTGGCTACATTGGCAAAGATGGTATCCTGCCTGCCAGCGATATCCCCACTGGACGGGTCGTCAACGATGCTGGTGCCTTGACAGTTGGCTCCAATACGTATCTCATCGCCTTTATGTCCGCTGGCGAAAGCGAATCGGTGGCGCTGGGCGTTCTGGGTGAAATCGTCGCCCAAATTGATGTTTATGAACGCGCTACCGGTGGCATCACGCTGCAGGAGTTATTTGTCAATGTCCCCAACTGATTTCAATCATGCCCTGGAACAGGTTTATCTTGCCAATCCCTGTCAAACTTTGCCGAATCCGCTGTGGAAAACGCTGAATCAACTCGCCGGATTCGAAACGTCGTTCACCACTGATAGCACTGGTATCAACCGGCTGGAAGCCTGGACGGACGACCATCTGTTTATCTACTGGCGGCGCGATGGACGCCAACCCTCGCTGTTGATCAATCGGCGGTTAAATTACCAGCGACAGGCACTCATTCATCAGGATTTTCTGGATCCGCCCACTGTCGCCGGATTTCAGCATTGGACGTCACAATATCGGCTGCTGTTCCGCGACCAGCCAATGCCAGAGCCGCTGTTGCCAGATGGCTTCCAGTTCGCTAACGTCGTCAATTCGCCGGCGGAAATTGCAGCGATTACCGATCATCTCGCACAGGGTTCGCCCGAATCGCTGGCGCACGTGGAAGATTGGATTAACAGTCCAAGATTTACGGCTGATCTATGGGTGTGGGTCATTGATGAAACTACACAACAACCGGTTGGCCTCGCATTGGGCGAATTTGATACGCGTATCAATGAAGCGGCTATCGAATGGGTGCAGGTGCTCCCGGACTACCAGCGGCGTGGTCTGGGTAAGGCGTTGACCTTTGAGGTGCTGCGGCGGATTGGTGAGCGGGCGGTGTTTACGTCAGTGGCCGGAGTGGTCGAAGACCGTGATAATCCGGGCGCTTTTTTTCGACGCTGTGGCTTTAGCGGCAATGATGTCTGGTGGTTGTTAAGTCGCTAGATTACGGGCATCGGGTTGGGCCGGGCTGGTTCCCAGTTCGATCTGGATCATCACCATATTCGGCGCTTTGTCGGTGGCGTCGCTGTAAGACATCTTTGGGTAAACGCTGGTGAGCTTGTTGGTCAGCATTTCCCGATCGTCTTCATAGGTGATAATCCGGGCAGTCCCGGCGACCTTCTGATCTTTGATGCGCACATGTACATGCGCCTCCTCGTCTAAATGCCGCCACCAATCTTCGTTGAGGTTGGTGAATAAGGTCACAGTATCGCCTATTCTTGAATAGGGACAGGGCTGCGCGATCTCAGCCCCACTGTGACGGTCTTTGAAGGTGATGAGCAGCGTTTTGTTGCTCACCAAACCATGCAACGGAGACCGTAAAAGCGTTCTAACGATTTGATTCTTCATGAGAACTCCCTCACAAAACTCATTAACGGTCACCATCAGTATAATATGATGCGGTAAATTATCAATCACACTTTGGTCATTATGCACACCAGAGAAGATTTTTGACTACGCTGATGAAGTAGCAAGTTGATCGAGAAGCGCAAACGCGCTAAAGTGGAATTTAACGCCCATCGACAACGGTCTGAAATACATCCTATGGCAAGAACACACAACCCTGCCAGCCAATGGCGTCTGGCCGTCGCGGGTCAGATCGCGCCACGCTATGCCGCCTACGCGAATGTTGCGGCGGTTGTGGTGCTGGGTGGAGTCGCGCGTGGCTGGGCCGATCATTACTCCGATATCGATCTGGTCGTTTACTGGAATGTGCCACCAACTGAGGCTGAACGCCGCGCCGTGATTGAACAGAGCAGTGGGGTATTGTGGCATCTGGATGATACGCTTACTACTGAAGCGGACCCTACACTGCGCTACTGGTGGGAAGATTTCCATATCGCCGGGGATCATTCTACTGGCCTGAAGATCGACATCGGTCATCATCTCGCAGCGGATATGGATGCAATTATTGAGGCGGTCACACAGCATTTTGACCCACACCCCCTCAAGCATGAAATGCTCTATTCGATCAAGCGCGGGCATACGTTTTATGGACATGAACGAGTCGCAGCCTGGGCACGGGCCGCTGGAGTCTGCCCGGAGCAGCTAGTGCAGCGCTTTGTTGAGGAAAACCTGCGTCTTAATCCGTTCTGGTTCGCGGCAGCCTGTGTCGAACGCGGCGACTGGGTGCAATATAATCGGGTTGTCACCCAGTTTAGCCTGGCTATGGTCAAGGCAGTAGCAGCCATCAACCGTGAGTATTATCAGGGCGTCAAGCGCCAGGAAGAAACCCTCAACGAACTTCCGATTCAGCCGCCGGATTTTAACGAACGGCTCAATCTGATTACGCGGGGTGATCCAAGCCAGGCCATCGCTGCCGCCTATGCTTTGGATGATGAGGTGCTCACGCTGGCGCAGCGCCATGTCCCGCAGGCAAATCTTGATGGGGCGCGTGATTGGTTTCATTACCAGCGACCACAGTGGCGAGATATTCCGGCGGGATTGGGTTATACTCCGAGCAACAACTAACTCGGATCGTTCCATGTTTGATTCACTCAGCTATGAACAGCAGCTTGCCCGGTATCACGCCGCCGCTGAGCAGGTGGTCGCCGCGTTTGGCCTGCGTGATTATGATGTGACTCCGCTCAGTTTTGTCGGGAACGCCGTGTTCGCAGTAGATTGTCAGCGTGGCCCCCATGTGCTGCGTATTCCCCGTTTGGGACATGCACCAGTTACCTGGATTGAGTCTGAGATGCGCTGGTTGGCTGACCTGCACAAGCAGACTAACCTGTGTGTTCCGCAACCCGTCAAAACGATTGATGATGCGTGGTTGGCATGGGCGTCGATTGACGGAGTTGATGAGGCCCTGCCAGCGGTGCTCCTTACCTGGGTCGATGGCGAAAGCCGCCAGGCAGAA
The DNA here is from genome assembly GCA_965223835.1 of Phototrophicaceae bacterium. Classification (GTDB taxonomy): domain Bacteria; phylum Chloroflexota; class Anaerolineae; order Aggregatilineales; family Phototrophicaceae; genus CAVYXZ01. Next base: position 3,736,549 of record CBDCXQ010000001.1, on the reverse strand, counting down.
GATTTAACACTGGCTGATGTTGAACAGGTCGGTGTATTTCTGGCAACCTTGCATGATTTTTCGGCAACTTACGTACCACCCGCCGATTTTATCCGCCCCAAACTGGATTGGGATGGTTTATTCGGCGCTGAGTCGCCTTACAATCCCGGCACCGGAGCGGCCATTTTCCTGCCGGAGCAGATGAAGGTCATGGATGCCGTTGCTGAACGAGTGCGCGCGGTCATGCAGGCATTGGCAGCGGATGCTGAGACCTTCGGCCTGATTCACGGCGATCTTATTATCAAGAACATCATCTTTCAGGGCGATCAGGTATGTGCGCTGGATTTCGAGTACTGTGGGTTTGGCTATTTTCTTTACGATCTTGCGCCGGTGCTATTGGGCCTGAGTCCGCTACCGCATTATGCTGCCCTCAAGTCGGCGTTGTGGCAGGGTTACACATCACAGCGTCCATTACCGCTACATTATCGCGATTATCTGGAGACATTTGTCGCTGGACGACATGTCGCATCCTGCCGCTGGATTGCCAGTAATCTGGATAACCCACAGGTTCGTGAGCGCGCTCCACAAATTCTGGCTGACCGGACTGAAGAATTGCGACACTATCTGCAAACTGGACGGCTGGAGCGGAAATCAGCCATATTGTAATTTTAACTCGCTGGTTCCAGGGAATCGCAATCCGGTTGATTCGAGATTACGCCGACCTGAAACGTCCACGTTGATTCAACCGCCATGCTGGCCCATTGTTGTTGATCCAGGTTACAGGTGTATTGGTCGCCGTCGGCCTGGAAATAGACCAGATAATCGGCAATGCGCTGGCCTTCACGCTCGCAGCCCAGGCAGTTACCCGTGCGGGCAATGTTGGTTTCGGGCCAGTAGGGAGTATCATTTATGCTGTCACCCTCCGCCCGCGCCGACCGCTCATACCCCCAGCGATCAACCGTAAAGTAGCAGCGGTCATCATAGACCGGTTCGCTACGGTAGCGGGTCTGGCACTCACGGCGCTCACTAAAGGTGCCGTCGCCATTATCAATGCGCCGGGTTGAACATTCCTCGCCATCAGGTATCTGGCGGGAGCCGCGCTGTTCAGTGCGCCGAGTAACGCTGTAGGCATCGCCGGGCATCGCGTCACACCAGGCACTTTCAGCGCGTGAGGCCAGTTCTTCGATTCTGATCTCACGCTCCCAACTGTGCCCGGTGACATAACCCGTTGCGTCTTGCTTCCAGAAGATGGCGATCAGTGCGCCAATAATCACTAAGCCAATCACGCCCAGAATGGCGAACAGGGCGATATTAGGTTTTTTGCTGGTCTGGGCATCGGGTTGCATACCCGCTGTTTCGAGTTTTTCATCCCAGCGACGCTCGGCCACGCTGAGTGCCTCCGTGCCTTGAAACGCCTGTCCATCCCGTACCACTTGATCGTCGCCTATCAGTTTGGCGGATATAGCGCCGGATAGCGAGGTGCCACATTGCTGGCAATAATCGGCATTGGCACTGTTGAGGGTATCGCAGCTGGAACAGATCAGGTCCGCGCCATGATAGACATGATCCTCTACGGCGACTTTCTCAGCATCAGACGGGAAATAGCGGGCTTCATCATCCTGCGCCGCACCACAGTTGGGGCAAAATCGATGTGTCTTGCCTAACAATTTTTCGGTCCCACAATATTTGCAGTCCCATAACATCTCGTAAACTTTGTCTTCACTCATAGCCAGTTGTTAATCTCTTGTCGTCAGTTATTAATTGTCAGTTTGTCGCTATTGGTGGTTTGGGCAAACCGTCAACCTTGCCTGAACTTATTATAGTCCGGCCTGAGTAATTGGGGAATCAAAAAAACGGGACGCTCGAAATAGTGCCCCGTCAGGTTGAATCATTTGTGTACTAGAGTTCGAGGGTTACCAGGCGCAGCCACCTTCTTTGGTGGGGCGTACCGACGGCCCGGCAATGTCTTCTACACCCTTATAGGCATAGGGGTCATTCCCAGCGATCATGACGATATCGCGATAATCGGCAACGGCCAGCCGCATACCTTCTTCAAAACTCATCCAGGGCAGCAACGATTCCGCGCTCATATAGTGATTGACCAGTACCCGACGATAGCCGGACAGCGCGTTGTTGGGTAGTGAGCGGTGCAGCAGATAACCATTGAAGAAAACAATCGCACCGGCCTTGACCTCGACAGGGATCGCGTCTTCATCTCGGTAAGGGTAGCCATATGACTCGATGGTGCAATCAAAACGTGGATCGTTCTGTTGTTCCTGCGGCCATAAGACGCCGTGCTGGTGCGAACCGGGAATCACCCACAAACAGCCATTTTCGATGGTGGCGTCATCCAACGCCATCCAAGCACCCGTCAGCGTGCGATCACGTGTCGGGATAAAATCTTCGTCCTGGTGCCAGGCCTGTCCCGGTTTACCGGCTGATTTGACGAACAACATGGATTGCATACACTTGACATTCGGGCCAATGACCTGTGTCAAAACATCAACAATCACCGGATGCGCCAGATACCGCAGCATAGTCTCAGAGATTTTGTGCGGGAAGTGGACACAGAGGTAACGTTGAATCACATCGGCATCGGTTTCTTCAGGTGAGTGAGTAAAGCCGTTACGCAACTCGCCGCGTTCGCCGCGACAAATAGAAACGGTCTCTGTGCGTAGTTCCTCAATTTCCACATTACTGAGCGCATTCTCAACAATGAGATACCCGTTTTCCTGATAGAAAGCCGCATGTTCTGCCGTGATGTTAGGATAAACGTGCGCTGAGTCGGGCGCAAATGTGATGTCAGCCATCAATTCTTATTCTCCTGATTGACTATTTTTCCATATCATAACATGATGTGTCGATTTGCAATTATTACCAATTGGGCAGGTTGTCAAGAGAAAAACAGGCCATCAACCACCGAACCGGGGGTGAGTGCAAGCCCATATTCTGTTGGAATTAATGTTATAATAGCCTCATTAAGGTAGAGGAGCTGGTATATGGCATTTGTACCTACCCAAATACTTTTTGATGAGGTAACCGATTTTCTTGCTCGTGCCCCTGGCCCCGAGGCCATTATCGAATACCGCCCATCAGACGAATTGACAACTCGGTTCCAAGATCTGCTGGCGCGCAAGCAAAGTGACTCGCTGACACCTGATGAACAGGCTGAAATGGACGAATTTTTGCGCATGGAACATTTTATTACCATGCTCAAACTTAAGGCACGCCTGATTGTCAAAGGCTAAACATGAGTGTCACCTATATTAGCGCAGCATTGCGGCGTTTGGTAATCGAGCGCGCAAATGGTTGTTGCGAATATTGTCGCATGTCCCAGGTTGTCGGTTGGTTGCCCTACCAGATTGATCATATTCGCTCAGAGAAGCATGGTGGTGAGACAATCGAAGCAAACCTCTGCTTCAGTTGTGTACGTTGCAATAGTCATAAAGGGAGTGATATTGCGGGCGAAGATCCAGTTACCAAGCAAGCAGCTTTTTTATTTAATCCCCGTCGCCAAAAATGGGTAGATCATTTCCGGTTAAACCGAGCAGTCATAGAACCGCTCTCACCAGAAGGTCGAGTGACATCTTATGTCTTGCAATTGAATCATGATGAGCGAATTGTCGAACGTGAAATTGCCCTCCAACTTGGCCTGTATCCCTGTCGTCAAGCATAAGCCGCTGCTCATTCCCTCGCTCTCGCCGTTGGAAGTTCGAGGCTGAGCCTGGGGGCAATCGTAATCAGGCGACCACCTGCCAGGGGCAGTACAGATATTTGATGTTGGGGCCGGTCAATTCATCAGTAAGATGATCGAGGCGTACCATCTTATCCGGGTAGTTATTATCCGTCACCCAAACAATACCGTTTTCCACTTTTTCGACATACATCACATGCCCAAAGACATCGTGCCCATAAGAATGTTCGCGCTCCATAACGAGGATTGAGCCTTCGAGCGGCACATCACCCACTTTGATTCCTAGTTCAGTGGCAAACTTATTGGCCTGTTCATCCCACAAATGTGCGTTCAGCGGTAGCTCACCTGGAATCGGCATGCGGTTGACGACATAGTTCACACAATTGACGGAATTGTCTTCATTGTGTGTGGCGTCTTTAATCCATTGCGATGTTTCGCCACCTTCCAGGGCCTGGATTTTCTCGATATTCGCGCCGGGCGGCAATTCAACGAAACTCCATCGCTTGGCAAGTTCCTGAACCTCCACCCCCAACGTTTCGACGGTCTGTTGATCCTGCGTGATGTTGGCATCTAATTCAGCGACTTCGACTCGTAACTGATTGATACGCTCCGCCAGTTTGGGGTCATTATTGGCGGCAAAAGCCGCTTCCAACCGACCTAACTGATCTTGCTTTTGGCTAAACTCGGATTGCATCGTTTCCAGGTTGGCCTGTGCGTTCCCCAGCAGTGCCTGTTTTTCATCAAGCTCTGCCTTCAGAGGTGCGTTGGCATTGGATACGTATTCCGCTTCTGCGTCAAGTTCCGCTTCGTCTTCTTCCTCGTCTTTATTTTTCTTATTCTCTTGCCCCAACCCCAACCCGGCTCCCAGAACACCGGCTCCTAGCAGGTCTTCTTCATTTGGAAGCGTGCCATCAGGTAACTCCGGCCCTTGTAGCGGATCAAGGTCAGGGTTAAGTGGGTCTTCTAGCTGCGGGTCGGTTTCGTCTTCAAGTGGGATGATTGGATCTTCCTCGCCCTCAGCATGACCGCTGTTGCCGTGCGGTCCGCCCCCGTGACCCCCATGTGGCTCACCACCGTTATCATCTTCTTCGTCTTCGTGTTTACCGGGCTTACCATCAGGGTCTTTACCCCCATGTCCATGTCCGCCATTGTGCCCATTGCCACCGTTATCACCGCCATGCCCACCATCAGGAAAGTCGGGGAAATCGGTATAGACACCATCCGGTAACGCTTCAATGTCGGCTTCAAGACGCTTCAAGGCATCAAGCATCCCCTGTACGCCATTGATACAATCGGCCCCGCCCGGTGCGCCACCCACATCGCCCATGATACTGGCAATATCATCGGCGATGGCTTGCAGTTCGCTAATTCGGTTTTCAAACTCAGTTTGAGCCGCCTGAATTTCCGGCATGCTCACTTGAAAATGATCGACCATGATTTATCCCACCCGTCTAATTTTCGGGCAATGCACGCTCTACAGTGGCGATTGGTGTCGGCGTCTGGTTAACAATAATGGGTCGTGGCACAACGCGCAACACCGCCGGTTCCGGTGCATTCGGCACCTCAAACACTAACCACCCTCTGGCTGGTGGGCCAATGGCGACCGAGCCACCTAACATGCCGGGTTCAATCTGGGCATTGGGGATCGTCACATCGGTTAGCGCCGGAATCGGCCCCAGGTCAACACCTTGTTCGGTTTCGAGGACCAGAAACAGGTCAGCTTCAGGAACGTTATGACAAAGCGCTTGCCCACAGCGGAAATCGATCAAGAGGGCATAAAAACGGGCACCGGGCATCGGCTCGACAACGTTTTCGTTGGCATCCAGCACGACCTGCACATTATCATCAATGGCGTCGATAAAGAGTTCACCAACGGGGAAGTAAGAGACAATTTCCTGATTCATTTCGAGAATATCGAAGGGTTCATTTTGTTCAGCCGTGGGTGTTGGGGTAATCGTTGGCGTCGGCGTAACCGTTGGGCTGAGACTGGATTCCGCTGTTGCCTCCTGAGTTGTTTCGATTGCGCCTGGTTGGGCATCAGAATTAGAATTGAGCGACAATACGATAATCGCGCCAATGATGACTGCAAGCACCAGTAGGACCATAGCGCCCCAAATCCACAGCGGCAGGCCCAAAAAGCGCCGGGGTTGGTTCGTATTCGTGGCTTCTAACAACGCGGTGTAGCGCCGCTCATCTTCCAGGAAATTGTGAGCCAGCTGACGATACGTGTTCTCTTCAGGCGTATTCTCAACCAGCGTGGTCAGGGCATCAACCCGTTCCTGATGCCGCAGGTGTGATTGCGCTTCCAGCCACTGAATGAGCGGATGGCTACGAACATTGTCCGGGTTAGCGTGGTCAGCAACAAAATCATTGACCAGTCGCTTGGTTTCGCCCGGTTTACCCTGGAACAGCGCAATATGCGCCCGAATCAGCCGGGGGTCATCAGTCATCTGCGCCGCTTTCGGGGGAAATCAGGCCAAAGTCTGCCAGCAGTCCGGCCACATCTATATCGCCTATGCCACTGTCCACTTCATCATCACTGGAAATTTCGCGGCTGCTGCGTTCGTCGGTCTTCAGGTAACTGGTTGTGTCACGGATCACACGATCATCGCTGGCTGGATTTTCCCAACTGGCAACCGGTGACTGCTGCCACTGGTTGTTAATAAGTTCCACCATTGCTTCAGGATCTGGGACCAGCGCGGTCTGAACAATCGTATCGACTCGATTCTGGCGCGGGAAAAACGCTCGACCAGCCGGCATTTCCTCTTTTGGCAACCCATACGCACCCCGAATGCTCAGCTTTTCTAGAAAATCTTTGCTAGACAACACAAAGCCCGACCGTCGCAGTAGCAACTGTCGGATGAACGGATCGGAAGGCCGCTCCAGATAACCGCCAACCCAGGCATACAGGTTAAGGTGGCTATGAAAACGGACATGATCGCGCAATTGGTTGAAAACTTCGTTCGATGTATTTAACGCCTCGGTGGTCAAGTCATAGTCATCAATGACCAGTACCGTTGCCGGAACCGGGTCGTCGTGGCGGCGTTTGTGGAACGTCTGCAATTCGCTCTGCAAGTGGGTCATCTGACCTTTGAGTTCGGTATCAGCCGTAATCCGCGCGATGACATGTTTGAGATTACTTAAGGGTCGCAGGCTACGACCATTAAAATCGACCAGTACAAAGCGCAAATCCTGTGGTGAATACTGCTGGGCTGCTGCCAGAACTGCTGCATGTAGCATATTGGTTTTGCCGCTGCCAGGCGGACCCGTGACGATGAAATAGGGTCCATCGTCCCACCAGTTCAACTGGAAGGGTGTCAGTGGGTCGTCATCATAGCGACCCAGGACGGTTTCGATGCCTTCACCAACCGCCACCGGTTCGGGCAGTGATTCCAGTGAAATGTGCGTGGGCAGGGGTTCAATTGGCGCTGGTCCCTGTTCATAGACGCCCATTTCGTTGACCAGCGTTTCGATGTGCGTCAGTTCATTTTCGTTTTCGTCCAGCATTGGTAAGGCGAGCTGGACCGCGAGTGGCGGATTGTTGATAACGAAGCCGCGACCATCGGGGAACGCCATTTCTTCGACATTGCGCACGCGACCGACCGTCAAGGTGTAGTCGGGACCCTGACCCAGCTGCAATGCTACCCGCTGCTGGACCAGCGACCGTATGCGTTCGGGCATGGTCGTTGGGCCATTGGCAGTCATGACCAGGAACATATTCACGGCACGACCTTCATTAACCAGTCGTTCTAAATCGGCTCGGTGTGGCTCCCCGAAATTATCAATAAATTGCTCGTACTGGTCAATAAATAGAACGATATACGTATCAGTCGCTTCCGCGCCAGCCTGGCGCTCGTCGAGCATGTAAATGAGCCGCCCGAACAACCGCCGTACCCGCTCAGTTTGGGTGCCATGCACGACGGCCTCAGCATGGGGTAAACCGCCCAGCGCGTCCAGGCCTGTACCGGTCAGGCTGAGGAAAAACATATGCAGACCCAATGGCGAATGCAACCGTGCCAGACCCACTGCCAGCGTGCGTAAAAAGGTAGTTTTACCCGTGCCCGGACTGCCAAAAATAATGGCATGTCCATCTTTGCGATTAATGTCTTTCTGTCCACCGATTTCGACTTCGGCATTCAGGTTAATCCACAATGGATGCTGGGTGCGATTATAAACATCATCCATCACCCCGACCGGCACACTGCCTAACGGAATCGGATCGCCGTTATGATCGGTGCCGGGGGCCTGCCAATGTTCGCCGTCCCAGCCGCCAATGTCACATTTATCAAACAGCATTTGGAGCGTGATCGTTTCGGTCAGTGGCGGCAGCAGTAGCGGCGGCATTGGTTTGATGCCGTAACGCGTCGCATAATCCTGGACGGTTTCGATGATCGCTTTGGCGACCGTGTGTGGTTCTTGAATGTTTACCGGTTGGGCGATTTCATCTGAGAGTTGCGTCATCATGTTGAGGTCTTCGCTGTCTTGACCGGCACCGTTGGCGTGGTCCGCCCCGTTTGATGACGTCTTGGGCAGCAGATCAATGCGCTCACCGCTATCGGTGATGACTTCAAAAACGACATCATCCTGCTGTTCGGCAGCTTCGCGCATGGCGCGGGTTTCATATTCCGCCCCGACATAACCGGTCTGGAACTGCTTGAACATGCCTTGTTCGCCAACCTGGAAATAGCCCCGGCCCGGCCAACCAGCCGGTAGATAAGCCGCATCAGGCCGCCGCAGCATGGCGCGACTGGCTTCGATGTTCTGCACGCGCAAGCAAATGCGAAATTGCAGATTGGCGTTCATTTCGTCGGTCACAACATCCATTGGACTCTGGGTACCCAACAGCAGATGCAACCCCAGACTACGCCCGACCTGCACCGTCCGCACGAGTTCCCGCATAAAATCGGGCATCTCTTTGGCAAGCTGCGCGAACTCATCAACGATGATAAATAAGTGGGGCAGTGGCTTATAATCAGGGGCCTGCACTTTGCTATCGTCGTTGGCATAATATTCATAATATTGCGTGATGTCGCGGACGTTAGCGTCGTCCAAAAACTGCTGGCGATAGGTGGTCTCCGCTTTGAGCGCCTCAAGGGCACGGGTTACGCGGACGCTATCCAGATTCGTCACCGTGCCGACGGTGTGGGGTAGATCGTTAAATACGTTAAACGTGGCCCCACCTTTAAAGTCAATCAGTAGCAAATTGAGCAACCGGGGGTCATGTTCCATCACCAGCGCACAGATGAGCGTCTGCAATAACTCACTCTTTCCCGAACCGGTTGTCCCGGCCAGCATCCCGTGCGGCCCATGATGATCTTCATCCAGCATGATAACTGTATCTACTGCCAGGCTTTCGCGCCCAATGCGGACCGGAAAGGGCAGCTCACCATTTTTGATCGGACGGCGCCACCAGGCGTCCAACCGGCGCGGCAATTCGTCAACATAGCGGATGCCGTACAGGTCCAGGAAGTCGACTCGTCGGGGGATGCGCCCACTGCCGCCCACTTCGCGCACAACCACTGCTGACAGGCCCCGCGCAATATATTCCGCGTCCTGGGCGGAGAGACCATCAAGTACGTCGCCTTCGACCTCATAACCGTCAGACTCGGTGCGAGCATAGCGGAAGTGCTCATTGTCACTGATTTCAACAATTGCGCCGCAGTCGCTGGGGATATTCTGGTAGGCATTCACCAGACACAACGCTGATGCGCCCACCAGATGGCCTTCCCGCAAAATTGTTGAGTAGACTGCTTCACTTTCGACCAGTTGCGGGCCATCAATGATGACCAAAAGATGGGGTGTTTTGCTACCTGTATCGCCGCGTTCCCGCCGTTCGTCAACGGTTTGGCTGAGATTACCCATCAGGTTGCGTATGTCTTCTGTGTCAAATGCCATCAGGTCAGCGGTGCCGGTCTGCTGGTTTAGACTGGTGTGTGGCAGCCATTCCAGCCAACGCCAGTCTTCATAATTCGCCTGGGACGCGATGAGGTGAATGCGCAAATCCTGGGGAGCGTGCGTCACGGCCAAATGGCAAATGGCCGCACGGACGGAACGTAACATCAGCATCCGTTTCCCGGCAAAACCAATTGAAACATCCTGCCGTAGACTCATAATCACTGGCGCATCATTAAGATACCGATATTCGTCGGCCAGCGCGAAGGCCAGATCAATGCTCTCGCTGGTCGTATCAGCATCAGGCGTCTGAATTTCCACCAGCGAGGGCGTGTGGCCCAGACCGACCCGCAATGCGGTGAAATCGGGGTCGCCAGGTCGCCGTTCCCAGAGCCGATTATCGCGATTCAGTGCCAGATTCAGCCAATGATCGGGTGCTGGGAAATTATATTCGAGGATTGCCAGCTGGGCGTCCCGCGCCGCTTGCAGGCGCACGCGTTTTTGTTCGAGCAAGCGCCGGTATTTTTGTTCCGCTTCCAGATTCTTTTGTTCGCGATCTTTCGCCTGGGATCGCTGGGTCAATAACGGCCCGGCCACTGATGCCAGTGCAATCACGAGCATGGGCAAAATGAGGCAAAAGGTGTCGAGGCGGACCAGGTTGCCTGTTTCGGAACCAACATTGCTCGTCAAAGCCCGTGACAGAAAGGCCATTGTCATGGCGATCATGCCTAACGCGGGCAAGATGGTGACGAGTAAATTTTGTTCGGGCGCTTCTTGCCTGACCGGGGGCGCAGGGATAGACACTTCCTCATCCTCAAAATTGGGGAATTGGATGCGCGGTGGGCGATTAAAATTGGCGGCGTGGGCTTCGTCCGTCATGCCGGGCGGCTCCTAACAAGCTCAAAATAATAAGTTGGCAACGATTTCAACGCGAACAAGCCCCTATCGTGCGTTTTTCAACCGAGGAGTAGCGATTGTTGGTGCGGCTTAAAAATTATTATCGACCATTTCCATTCGCTTGGCCTGTTGGTCCAGTTCATCAGCAAAGGCATCCAGGATGTCGGCCCATTGCAACATTTGCGGGCGGGCTTCCTCCCACATATCGAAGAAGCGGCGGGCACGATTACCCATCCATTCAACGGTATCGACATTGGCCTCCAACGCCTGCACTTCGGCGCGCACCAGGGACGCCTGTTGACGAATGGTCGCGGCCCGCTGCTGCATTTCCACATAGGGTACTTTAATCATACTACTCATGCATGTCTCCTTAAAATTAGGCCTTAACCGCCAGCAAGGTAATCTTCAGCCTGTCGCACCAGCGCAGCAGCTTCGCTATACAGATTATCAGCAGCGTTTTCGATCTGGCGCACCCAATTACTGACACTGCCATTTACATCGTGCCAGTCGCTGGCGAAGCGGTTGGCCCGCCGCCCTTGCCAGGAACTGTTGCCACCACCCGCCAAAACATTAACCAGGTCATCAAGTTCGCCGTTATACTGCGAGATGGTATAAGTATGGGCGGTCAATTGATCGGCCTTGGCCCGCAGCCGATCCGCCTCCTGCATCGGAATATAATATTCCGGGTCCGATTTTGTGCGTGGTGGCTCAGTCGGCTCTAATGCAAATGATTCTGGCTGCTGAGGCATCAATCAAAGGCTCAGGATAGGGAACCGGCAGCGCGTTCGATTTCGTCAGATGCTTCAACCAGTTTCGCCTGGAATTTGAGCAGTTCTTCGGCGGCCTGATTTAAACGCGGCGTGAGCCGGAAATATTGGGTGCGGAAAGCGGTTGCGCCGGGACTCATATAGCGATCCTCGCTGAGGGCTTTGACCTCGGTGTCGGTTTGCTGGACCGCATCGCGGATTTTATTGGCGCTACTACCAATGTTGGTTGCTGATTCACGCATTTGATCAATTCGAGCGACTACTGAATTATCCATCTCGGCGGCATCCTCTTCTAATCAATGATTTGAACAGCATTGTATAGTATTAGTTGTAGCCGAATCCCGTCGGTTCGTCAACTTATGGGTGACAATTCTACTGGTTTATCTGGTCAGGTCAGTCGGTAGCAAACCTGTCGCCTATCTTTCCCCTACCGCTTACTGACAATATCTTAATTGAACAGTTATTTTGCTTATTGATCTGAATGGCGTTCAATCAACATTTTTTCGCATTGGTAAATAAAAGCAAAGCGACACTCATTATGAGTGCCGCCTGCAACAATGGGAGTAAAGCGAATGATTATGGGGATTTATATCCCACACCATCTTCTGCAAAGGAAATCGTGGGTGGGCTGGCTGGGCGATAGCGCCCCAGTAGCGTCCAAATCCGCCTCCATAATGGCATCACAGGTCTGGTCGTTGCAAGCTGTTGTTGCTGGCTGGCAGCCTGGCGAATGACCTCGTTTTTAAGTCGTTCCCGGCGGGCTTCATCCATTAAGGCTTTACGACGGACCTCGTGATGTTTCATGAGTAGGTGCTCGTTCTGATATTCATACATGGTTGTTTTCCTGTCAGCCCCTTTAACTTATGAACTCAGTGTAAGCTCTGCATGGGCTGAACCAAACTAATTTAGAAAATTCTAAAATGATGGATAGCCCACATGTTCTGTTGTATGATGAGCGTATCTGGAAAAGGGCAGGGCTAAACTGAAATGTCCATCACTATTCAGGTCACACAGGACGATCTATTAGATACCCGCTTCGCCTACAATCCGCTGGTGGAATTGACCGTCAGCTATCATGTACTGGTAAATTCCGAATTTCACCACTACTATCGCCGGTGGGTTGATGAAGCGCTGCGGGCGCTCAAAGGCATTGATCTACCCTTTATGGAAGCCATGATTCCAGGACTGTGGGATGATAGGGACAAGTGTCCGTATGTACCCGACTTCATGACGCCCACGCCTTCGGTTGTCCAGTTAAGCCTGGCCTATGAACTCGAACAGATGTTGGCGACTCCGGCGGAAATCGTCCGTAAAAACGTCCAGCGGTTGATTGACATCGCGGGTGAATCAGAGACACGGCAGTTTTTCCTGACTTATCCGAGTGAGGCGCTGTATTGTCTCGCTGAGGAGATGCGCGTCTACTGGCGGCGCGCCCTGGAACATCATTGGCATCAGCTCACTGCCGTATTGGATGGTGATGTCCTATATCGGGCGCGGCAGATTGCACTGGCTGGCCCGGAACAAATGCTAAAAGAACTCAATCCTGACTTGCATTATGCGGATGGTGTGCTGGAGATACTCAAACCGAATCGCAACGGCGACTTCACGCTGGCTGGTGATGGTCTACAATTGGTGCCGACGATCTTTGGTGGTCCCAGCTTACACTGGCAGATCGAACCTGAATGGACACCAATGCTAATCTATGGCGCGCGGGGCGTTGGCCGCTGGGACCAATCCATCGCCAAAGGTAACGAATCGCTTGAGATCGCGTTGGGGGAAGGCCGGGCACGAGTGCTACAAGTGCTGGCAACCCCGGCCAATACTGGCGAAATCGCCCGCCGTTTGCACATGACTGCGGGCGCTGCGTCGCAACACCTCAGCCGCTTAAATCAAGCCGGTCTGGTAGAACCACACCGCAGCGGCAAGCGCGTCTACTATCATTTGACCGATCGCGGGGCACAATTGCTGACGTTATTCAACACCGTTGGCTGAAAGTTCCACGATCAGGCCGTCGCTCCAATGATATTTTGAATCCATCAAATGACTCACGGCTGCCGCGAGTTCTGGTTCGTCGCTGGCATCAACCACCCGCCCGCTGCCGTTAACGGTCTGGTCATTGATGCGATATGTAAGTGCTGGATTGTGTCGAATGTTTTGCACCCAGTGGGTCTTTTCCCGATGCTCAGCGACCAGATAATGGCGTCCGGCATAGGCGACAAACCAGATCTCAATCTCATGTGGATTGCCACTTTTCCAGCCGGTTGTTGTCAGATAGAGGTATTGAGGTTCGGCACTCATGTGCCAGATTCCAGTTCATCAATTGCGGCTTTGCCGACGATTTCGAGCGCGGTATCTCCCGATGGCGGGTGCGTAATCCCGCCACGCACATCGCGAAAATAGCGTTCTAATGGCAGATTGTGGGTAATGCTCTGACCACCGGCGACTCGCAGCGCAATATCCGTGACTGTGATGGCGACTTCATTGGCAAATTGCTTGGCGGCCACGATCTGCGACCAGGCGGCTGATCGTCGCTCATCCCAGGCGTGGGCTGCTTCCAGCAGCATGAGCCGTGACGCCTGTAACTGCATATCCATTTCGCCGATCTGACGCTGAATTTTGGGCAGGGTTGCAATTGGTTTACCAAGCGCAGTCGGGACCCGTTCCAGCGCGAAACGGATTGTTGCGTTGCGGGCCGCCAGGGCAACACCCAGATAGGTAACAGCGGTCAATGCCGGGAACCAGGCATTCGGGCCACCTTTTTTGCTGCCATTGGGTGGCTTCAGCAGATTCTCGTGAGGGACGATCACATCTTCAAAATAAACATCGTCGCTATCGCTGGCCCGCAAACTCAGCGAATCGCGCCAGGACTCCTCCCAGCGCACGCCGGGCAGATGATTGGGGACCAGGATTTGCGCTGGTTTACCCTCAATATCCAGCGAGACCAGCAGATGGGTCAAATGTTTGCCACCGCTGGACCAGTTCTTGTGACCGTTGATACGCCAGCCAGCCTCGGTATGGACGGCATTTGTCTGAAAAATACTCCCGCGCGAGGGGCTGCCGAGGCTGGGTTCACTGGCAATACTGTTAATCAAGGCACCGTTCGCCAGGTCACGGCACAGTTGCTCGTAATGTTCGTCGGACCAGGGGTTATTCTCAGTGGCTGAACCAAAGATGTGGATGGGCATACAGGCTACCATTGCGGTGGAGCCACTGCCCTGGGCGATTTCGATTTGTGCGGTGACGCACTCATGCAGGCCTAGCCCCTGGCCGCCGTATGCCTGGGGCACGCTAATCGCCAGATAACCGGATTCCTGCAAGGCTTGCACATCGGCCTGGGGAAGTCGGCCCTGACGGTCAGCTTCATCGGCCCGGCTGGCAAATTGATTGGCAAGCTTGCGGGCGACTTCAATAACACGCATCATAATACATCCACGCTACTTCGTCAGAATAGATCGAATTGTACCTGCGGTGCCGCATATTTTCGATCAAATGGTATTAAGGTAGCGTATCGAGTTCAGTCGATCCCGTGCAAACTTATCCGTTCCTGGGCCGCTCACAAGACTTGCTCACGCGGGTGCTGCTGTGGATGGTTTGCGGTTGCAACACGTGATACACACCGTAGTCTTTACAGTGATATTAGGGGTTGCCACATTAATTCGGGCCATTTCTAATGAAGTTTGAACTGCTGCATAAGCGACAAGTGTAGGTGGTACTTGGTTGTATCATGCGGCAAGTATATCAAATCCGGTTCATCACTTGCCGTATTAACCACTACCCATAAATCAGCCTACAGGTGGCAAGAATTCACTTTGTTCGATGAAATACTCAATCGAGTCAATGAGGGTATTGGCGGCGACATATTCCGTTTCCAGATAGTCGACACTTAGTTCTGCTTGATGCCGCCCGGTAATCACTAACTTAAATCGAAGATCTGGTGTACACCGAATGGGGTATACAGCGACATCAGTGATCTCGTCAAGATAGAGCATTTCAGCACCGCCAAAAATGATTGGAAAACGACGGGCCAGCCAGCTTGTATTTCGAGCCACGACGCGATCAGTGTACAATTCCAGACGTTGTTTTTGGCCCTGAAGGATAATAATTGGGGGATAGTTGTGAAAAAGCATTGGTGGCGACCTATATTAATGTTTGTTGATTCATTTTAGGGTGAGAAAATAGTGTAAAGACCTTAATGGTTGGGCTTTTCATGCTTTTTTCAGAACCCATGCTAAAATTATTAGCCTGATATGGAGGCAAAATCATGACTGCACGTCTATCCGTTTCAACCTGGAGTTTGCACCGAACGTTAGGGCCAACATACTGGGACTCCCCGGCAAAACCATCCCGCGAACGCGCAGAACCCTATGGCCCTGGCTCCTTGTCCTTGTTGGATGTTCCAGCGCAAATTGCAGCGTTTGGCATCAATACGTTGGAGATCTGCCATTTTCATTTACCAAGTCGCGATGATGTCTATCTGCAAGAACTTCGCTCAGCACTCGATTCGGCGGGGGTGGAATTGTTCACGATTCTCATTGATGATGGTGACATTACGCACCCGGCGCACGGCCAGCGCGATCAGGCCTGGATAAGCAGTTGGTTGGAGACTGCTGGGCAATTGGGGGCACGCTGTTCGCGTGTCATCGCGGGTAAGACAACTGGTGAGGGTTCACTCAACCGCAGTCAGGATGCCTTGACACAGTTGGTTGAGGTTGCTAAAGCCAACAACGTCCGCTTAATGACCGAAAACTGGTTCGATTTATTCGCTGATCCAACCAGTGTGCGGCATGTCATGGAACCATTAGCCGGGCAGGTGGGGCTGTGCGTCGATTTTGGCAACTGGAAGGGCGCGACCAAATATGATGATCTCGCTCAGATCACCCAATATGCCGAATCGTGTCATGCGAAATGTAGCTTTACTGCACCGCTTCAAGCGAATAGCGATGATTATGTTCGCTGCCTGGAACTCACCCGTGCGGCAGATTTTGACGGCCCCTATACCCTGATCTATGATGGACCAGACGATGATGAATGGGCGGGGCTGGCAATTGAACGCGATCTTGTGACCCCCTATCTTAACTAATGGATATTCACGATCAGGGCGTGCATTATCTTAGCCCGACGGAAATTTATGAAATCGCTGAGGGCGTCTTAGGGCGCAAGCCCAATGTGCGTGATCGGCATTTATTGCGGGCAGCGGCGGCCCGTCCACTGTTGGCGGCTTTCGGTGAGGCGGCATATCCGACTCTATTGGATAAAGCGGCGGCTCTGCTCCATTCGCTGGCGGCACATCACCTGTTTTATGATGGCAACAAACGCACGGCGACCCAATCAGTCGTGCGTTTTTTACACGAAAACGGCCTGCAACCTACCTGGACTCAACCGGAGATTTACCAGTTTGTGCTGGAAGTCGCCCAAAACCGCCATGATGTTGCCGCGGTGAGCCACTGGTTGGCCGATCATACGACGGCTGCCCCATGACTCGATTTGTCACGACGGATGAACTCATTTATATCAATGACCAGCTTCCTAGCGAACAGCCGATTCATAAAATTCTCAAAGGTAAACAGAAAGTCCGTGACATGGATCTGCTGGAAGCCGCCGTTGGTCGCCCCATGCAAACTGTCTTTGGAGCCGAAGCCTATCCCACACTGGCACAGAAAGCCGCAGCCTTGTTGCATTCGCTGGCACGTAATCACCCATTTGCAGATGGCAACAAACGCACAGCAACCGTTGGTGCGCTCTTTATGTTGCAGGTCAATGGCCTCCAGGTGAATTGGAATGCAGCCGAAGCGCTACAGCAAATTATCCGAATGGCGGAAGGGCAACTCACGGTGACTGACTTCGCCGCCTGGCTGCCCACCCTGCCCGGCACACTGGCTTTAACCGAAGATGCTGTCGTAGACACCCGGATCATTGCCGAGATTTTGGAAGAACATGACTGGTTATTGACTGAATTAGCGCTCCGCTAAACCAATCTGGGCTTCCAGGTGACGACGAACGGTCTGGGCGTCATCCGCCTGGTCTGCATTAAGTATTAAGCTCGCGTGGGTATGATCGGCCCGTGTCATCACCAGTTGCAAGCACCCCGTTTTACAGTCATCAAGGCGGAGTTTTTCCGGCTGATGCAGATGAACACTAATCATGTCGGAAAACAATACGGTTTCTTCGTCGCTAAACCCGCCCGGTAGCAAGGTTGCCAGCACATCCGTGCGTTTAATAACAACCCCGTCCGAGTGAATTTCCAGCCGCTGGCCGATCCCCTCCAAACTCTTTAACATGGTTGTTACCTTTCTGCCCCTACTATCACCCTTAACATAAGGGAGTCATCCGCTGCTGGTCCAGTGTCGTTCGATAGGGCGTTCATGGTCGGATGTCATGTCTTGCCAGGCTAGACCTAGCAGTCACCGCACGTGTCCGTTATGCTTCAATCTATCGTTGAATCATCGCTGCGAAAGGCACGCAAAAATGATGCGTTTCTGGATTATCTGTATCCTCTGCTTCCTGGCAGCGTGTAGTTCGCCGGAGCCAACGCCCGATGTGGAGGCTATTGTTGCCGCTACCGTCAGTGCCGATCGAACCGCCTTTTACCGCCCACAACTGTTGGCCCCGGAAGATGCCGCCATTTTTGGAAACCCAGCCGAGGTTATTCTCAACTGGGATTGGGTAAGGTCTTTGGGCACGGATGAATACTTCGATGTTCGCGTCTGGCGGGCGGGTGAGCCTGAACAGGGGATTACCTGGTCACAGACCAGCGAGTTCGATCTGTCGACCTGGTTAAGTCAGCAACCAGCAGGAGATTTCTTCTGGTCGGTCGCTGTCATCAGTGGGCAGGATGGTCAGGTTCAAGCCGTGTTGGGTGAAGCTGCTACCGCGCGGCAATTCACCCTGAACGACAACACGCTCCCCACAGCGACGCCCGAACCGACTGTGGTTCCTGTTGCAGCTACGGATATTCTACGCGTTCCAGAGAATTTTACCGCCCAAATTTACGGTCAAATCGTCGAAGCACCAACGGCTATTACGACAATCACCTTCACACCCGCTGGTGATCTCCTGGTGCTCGCGTTGGATGGCCGCCTCTGGCAATTGGGCGACGATGATGGTGATGGCGTGGCTGATCGCCAGAAACAAATTCTCTTTAACGACGACCCCAATAGCGTCCGCTTGATCTATGCCGCTGGGATGGCAATGTACAATGACCGTATTTATGTATCCGATAATGGGCGTATCGGTTATCTCGTTGATGAAGATGGCGACGGTGTGTTCAATGCACTTGAGGTCATCATTGATGACTTGCCCGGCCTGCAATATACGTTCCACTCTAACAACGGGATTACGTTTGATAGCAACGGCAAGCTGTACATTGCCGTTGGTGCAACCACCGATCACGGACCGCTGGTAGAGGACCTAGAGGCAGCCATCTTACGGGCTAATGCGGATGGTAGCGACCTGGAAGTCTTTGCAACTGGCCTCAGAAACTCGTTTGACATTACGCTGTCCCCTGATGACCGCCTGTTTGCCGGTGATAATGGGCCAGATATGCTTGATAAAGAGATGACTTTCTATCCACCGGAAGAGTTGAATTATGTGCAGCAGGGACGTGATTATGGTTTCCCGAACGTGTATGGCTTTGGCAAAATGATCCGCCCCCATGATCGTGATTGGGAACCACCGATTGTGGAATTGACGACTTCCAGCGTCACTTCCGGCATCGCCTATTACGCCGCTGACCATTTCCCGGCAAACTACCAGGATGGTATCTTCGTGGCGCAATATGGTGGGTTTAATAAGCAAGGTCGGCAGGTGATTTTTGTGGAATTGCAGGAAACAGATGCCGGTGATTATCGGGGTGATTATGCGGTGTTCGCACCATTCTTGAATGGTCGTAATCCAGTTGATTTAACCATTGGCCCGGATGGTGCGCTGTATATTGCTGAATGGCGCGATGGTTACATCCTTCGGGTAACATATGACGGCGACTAATCGCACCGCTGCTCCTGATCTGATTTTTACTCGGCGTGATTGGCTGATTGCGCTGCTCATCATTGCATTGGCGTTCAGCTACCGTCTGGTGATCATTCTGGATCGGGCGACAGCGCCTGATAACGTAGCAGCCTTCGACCCGCTGCCAGCCGGGGCAGATCAGCAAACGTATATCGACAATCTCAGGGGTTTTGCGAACGGTTCATATCCGCCCGCTAAGTTCTATTTTCAGCCCGGGTTGCCCTATTTTCTGCGGTTTGCCAGCGCGGTCATGGGCACAACGAATCTGGGGGCTTTGCGGGTCTTTACAGCGGCCTTCGCAGCCATTAACTGTGGGCTGATGATCGCGGTTGGTCGTTTGGCAACCGGCCAGCGGGCGGTGGGTGTTGGGGCCGGTTTGATATTAGCACTGTATCCAGTCAGCGCTTTTTATGACACCGATTTTGTCATTACTTCTCAAGCGGTTATCCTGGCGACATTGGCGTTATTCAGTACGTTGTGGTTGTGGCGCAGGCCGCAGCAGTGGGCCGGGGCCGTGTTATTGGGCCTTAGTGCTGGTGCTGCCGTTGTCACACGGCTGGAGGTTGCGGCTTTAGCTGTTGTCTGTGGGCTATGGTTGCTGGCGGTATGCCGGAATCGTCGAGCGATAGTCCAGGTTGGGCTGGCACTGATGCTGAGCCTGACCGTCGTGATGCCCGTTATACTTCATAATCGAGCAGGCGGCGCTGACTATCTGATTACACCGGTTGGCCCCGAAGAGCTATACCGGGGCAACAGTCGTGATGCGGCGGGCACGCGCGGCCCATCAATCGCTGCCGAAACAACGCATTACGATTATTTCAAATTTCTGGTAAACGACATTGCGCTGGACCCAGGCCGTTTTGCTGAGCTGTTGCTGCGCAAAGTGGCATTATTTTGGAGCAATATTGAACCCGGCAATAATTTAAATTATGAGTTGCAGGGTCGGCGAGTCTCACCCGCTTTGGCCTGGAATTTCCTAAACTTTAGCATTCTGTTTGCAGCATCCAGTTATGGTTTCATCGTCCTTATCCGCGAACGCCAGCAGGCGATTGCTGCGCTTCTGGTGCTGGCCTCACTGGGATTTATGGCAGCGGTCATGTTGATCTGGGTTGAAGCAAGGGTGCGAACACCAGTGATCGTCCTGCTGATTCCTGCTGCTGCGTATGGGATCGCGCATCTGTTCGCGCTAATGCGCAGCCAACCACCTCGGCGGACAATCCAACATGTGTTACCAATCGCATTGAGCATCGGTGTTTTGCTGATACTGATTAACGTCGCTGTACACCAGCTACCGCATAAAGTCACCGTCAATGAACTACCGGCCAGTGCAGTCGCAACCCATGTGGTTTACGACAACGTTTTAGAGTTGGTGGGATTTGAGATTCAAGCCGAGTATAGCCCGCCTCACATCCTCACACCATTTAAACCCTATGTCGTGACATTGTATTGGCGACTGCTGGAACCCACCGCTACCGATTATAGTTTTGCGTTGAAATACCTCATTGATAGTGCCCAGGAAATGGGTATTGATCGTCCGATTGGGATGGTCGTTTATCCACAAGTAACCACGTCTGAATTGCAACCTGATCGCATTTATGTTGAGCATGTTGGCCTGAGTTATCGTCGGTTTGATGGTCCCCTCGAAATATCCGGTTTTTTGGAGCTAACGGTTTATCCGGAACGAGATTTTCTGTCGTCGTTACCAGCAATCGATACAACGGGCTACCAGCAAAACACGCTGGTGTTGGCGCGTCCGGCGGTGCGCGCGGGCAACGGCAAAACTCGATTCGCTGATGTTGACAAGCAGATTGAGTTTGGGGATGTCCTGCTGCTCAATGACTGGCAACTTCCACAAGCTGCTGCTCCCGGCGAGGACATTGAGATTATTACCGGCTGGCAATCAACCCAGAACCACATGGATAAATCGTATGCGATTGGCGTATTTTTGTTTCAGGATGGCGAGTATATTTTGAATGTCGACAGTCCACCCCATGCAGGTCGTCTGCTCACACTTTCAATTCCGCCAGATTACAAATTTGACGATGCTAAAACAGTGAATTTACCGGATATGCCCGGTGAGTACGAAGTGCGGGTTGGTGTGTATGACCAGGAAACGCTGGAGCGGCTTCCTGTTATGGACGGTATCGATTCATTATACCTGCTGGGTCGTATTCGAATTATCGACGTTGATTGATAATTACTAATTGATGTTACGTAGATTCACCCGAGTTTGTACCCAAACAGTGGGTTTAAACCCACTGCAACACAAGGTGCGTAAGGTCAGTTACTAACGGGCAAACCACTTCTCTTCGATGATACCTGCCTGCTGATTTTCCCAACGAGCCAAAGTGAACAGCACATCGGACAGACGATTAAGATAGGGCGTTATATAGTCGCCAATCGCCTCTTGTTCGGCAAGAGCTACCGTTAAACGTTCAGCCCGACGGCAAATGGTGCGGGCGACGTGCAACTGGGCGGCGGCAGGCGTGCCTCCTGGCAAAACAAAGTTGGTGAGCTGTGGCAGTTCGGCTGTTCGTTCGTCGATCAGTTTCTCCAGCCATTGAATCGTGGCCGCATCCATGCGCACGACCCAATCACTCTTGGCATCAAGCGGCGTCGCCAGATCTGCACCCAGATGAAATAATTGAGCTTGCATCGGTGCCAACCACCGATCGCAGTGCGCTTGCTGTGACCGCACGACACCCAGTACGGCATTCAATTCATCAACTGTGCCGTAAGCCTCAACCCGTAAGTGCGTTTTACTCACGCGTCCCCCGGCAAACAGGGAGGTTGTGCCATCGTCACCGGTTTTTGTATAAATTTTCATCACTTACACCATTGTGTATTAGAACTTATGTGCTATAATTATTCGACATCTATGCTGGCAATTTCTCCAGATCAGATTACACTAGAACGATACGGAAATCCACCGGGAGCGAGTGCGATGGCGAAGAAAAAAACAAAAACTGATGACGATCTGTTTTCTCAACATGATGAAGCACGGGTCAAGGCGTTAGATGCGGCGTTACAAGACCTGACCAAACGCTTTGGCGATGGGTCAATTATTCGGCTGGGCGAGGCTGCCCATATGGCGATTGATGTCATACCGACTGGCTCACTCGGGTTGGATATTGCGCTGGGTGTAGGCGGCATTCCGCGTGGGCGCGTGGTCGAAATCTACGGTCCAGAATCCAGTGGTAAAACAACATTGTGTTTACACGTCATCGCTGAAGCCCAACGGCGTGGTGGATTGGCGGCTTTTGTCGATATGGAACACGCGCTGGACCCGCTCTATGCTAAACGCCTGGGTGTTGATGTTGATACGCTCTATGTTTCTCAGCCAGATACGGGCGAACAGGCGCTTGAAATCACCGAAGCGCTGGTGCGCTCTGGTGCGCTGGATGTTGTGGTCGTCGATAGTGTCGCCGCGCTGGTGCCCCGGGCCGAGATCGAAGGTGAGATGGGCGACAGCCATGTTGGGTTGCAGGCTCGATTGATGAGTCAGGCGCTGCGCAAGCTCAGTGGCGCGATCAAACAATCGAACACGGCGGTGCTCTTCACTAACCAGATCCGCGAAAAGGTTGGGGTGATGTATGGTAGCCCAGAAACGCAACCCGGTGGACGGGCATTGAAATTTTATGCCAGCGTGCGCCTGGACATTCGCCGCATTCAGGGCATTAAACAGAGCGGCGACACGATTGGCAATCGCACCCGCGTCCGTGTAACCAAGAACAAGGTCGCACCACCATTTCGCGAAACCGAGTTTGACATCATGTTTTATGAAAACGGTATCAGCAAAATGGGCGAAGTGCTGGACCTGGGCACCGAACTGGAATTGATTGAAAAACGGGGCGCTTTCTTTCGCTACAACGATGGCCTGCTTGGTCAGGGCCGCGAAAATGCCAAAGGGTTTTTGATGGAAAATCCGGCAGTGGCCGAGGAAGTTGAGGATGCGATTCGGGCAGCATTTGGTTTGCCCGCTGTTACGGTAGCTGCCCCACCGCAGGAGTAACAGCCAGCAACCACGAATAAACCCGAATATTGCTGACGTGATTTCTGCATTTTGTTACCCATAACTGGTGTCGATAAGGATATGAAGCAATATCGCCTCATATTCCATATCATCAACATATCCTGGAGTATATTCGCCATAGGGGGGAAACTTGCATGAACGCCAAACGCGATCAATATGGCGGTTGTACCAGCATTCGGTTTGAACCGACCGGATTTTTCCGGCTGGAGAGCGCCGACCGTTGGTGGCTTGTGACGCCGGAAGGCAACGCCTATCTATCGTTTGGCCTTAATCATGTTGAATGCCGACACTTGTTGCGCGAATATAATCGAACCCACTGGGCGCAAGAATTTGGCGTCGCCGCCAATGCACCAGCCAGCGAATTTCAAGCAGGCTTTGAACGTAAAGTAAAAGCTGACATGGAGGCATTTGGTGTTAGCACATTAGGTACACATTCCGGCAGCGAGGGCTATGTTGACGACTTTTTCAACGATGTCGTCAGTGTACGCATGGTCGATATTTGCCATTATCAGACACCAACCGCCGCTGATTTTCGCGATGTATTTGCTGACGAATTCGTAAAACATTGCGAGCAGCATGCGGCAGAAATCGTCGCACCACGAAAAGATGATCCACGCGTCCTTGGATATACGCTGACCGATTGTCCGATCCTGACGGAGCCTGAATCGTGGCCTCATGTCTACAACATCTATGGCTGGGATCGTCCACAAGTCCCCACCTGGCCCAGAGTGCTCAGAAATCTTGGCGAAGAAAGTGCTGGCAAGCGGGCCTATGTAAGCACCATGCGCCAGTTGTATAGCGATGATATTGGAGAATTTAATAAGACGTATAGCACGGCGTTTGCAAACTTCGACATGCTCCTGCATACACGCGACTGGCGACGTAGACCAGACCTCGACAATCAACGTGAAGCCCGCGACAATGCTGAGTTTCTGTTAAAGGTCATTGATCGCTGCTATGAGGTGGAAGTCGCAGCCATTCGCAAGTACGATCCCAATCATCTGATCTTTGGCGACAAATTCCAGGGCAACCGCATGGGGCTACCGGTGCCGCCGGAACACATTGCGATGGCAGCCAAACACTTTGACCTACTTTTCTTTCAAAAATATGCAGTCTGGACAGATCTCGAACCTCTCCTGGACCAGTTTCGACAACATGGTGCTGGCAAACCATGCTACATGGGCGACAGTAGTATCAATGTGCCCAAAGAAAACCTGCCTGATCCCTTCGGCCCCCAGGTTGCGAACCAATCAATCCGGGCTGAGGCGTTTCGAGAGGCCTTCTACAATGCCTTTGCCCGAGAAGATTTCGTTGGATGGGATTGGTGTGGGTGGATGGATCAGTGGGTGGATGATCCGACCAATTTGCAAGCACGCGACCCGCGCCACGCTGGTGTCCAGGATCCGTTCGGTCGCTACGATCAGCCGATTCAACAGATGATGAAACAATTCTCAGCAGAGATGTATGACATTGCCACCGACAATCTGCCTCATGCTTAGTGGCATGCTCACTATCGCGAGAGTTGCTTGAACAGCCTCCTAGCCAAAACTGAGGCATTAGGTCCAGCTAAAAAATGCCTCACGCTCATAGGGGAACAAGGCTTGTGCCGGTTCCCCATTTTCATCGGCTGCAATGCACTGGTAGATATGTGACAACAGCAGGTTGGTTCGGCGATGGCCCAGAAAGGGCGATGCACCGGGCCGCCGCTCTAGAAAATCGCGAAAGTGGACTTCGCGGGCATATTCATTGTGGCCCAAAAATGTTTGATCTTGCTTGTGATAAGTTTCCGTGAATTCACCAACATCAATCTTTTCCAGCGGTTCCCCCCCGACAACGTGGCTGTTGCGGAAGATGTAAATCTCAAAATGATGTTCATGCCCGGCTCCGGTCGTCTGTACATCACGTTTATTGACTTCGTAGGATTGGTACGAATGCACCTGAATGTTCAGCAGATTGGCAACCTGTAACGTCATGCGCTCATGCCGCACCCGGCCATTGCCCTTATAAATATCCTCCGGGAGCTGAACCCAGGCCCGGCGTGAAAATGAATTTTGCTGCAAATTGATCGAACCGGTCGTCACAACCACATCGTCGCGTTTCAACTGGCACAGCAGATAAGCATCAATTTCACCCATCGTGCGCGCAGACTTCAGCACATCCGGGTTGAAAATATCATGATAAGCGTCGGCCCCCAGCAAGAGTTCGTAATGCTCAGGATCGAATTGATGTAAGAAATCATAGGGGCGGAAGCGGCGCACGACCAGATCAACCCGATTGGGATTCTTATAGGCTACCAGTTCATTAACATCCGTCAGCCAGGTAAACAAGTCAATGAAGTGATAACCGGAATGCATCAATTTGCCATAGCCATATTTATAGGGGTGATTCTCGCGCTCAAATAATTCACTGGGCATGCACCACATGCCGTCAGCGTGGTAAATGTCGATAAACGAGACCGGCACTTGATACTGTTGCACAAAATCTGTTAGATACTGTTTGATAAACTGATAACCAGCGTGGCTCCGCCGCTGGCATTGCACAATAACATTGGCAGTAGATTGGCGCAGGGCATCCTCGATCTCACAATAGTCGATGAATATTTGCCGAGCAGCATCCATGTCGGTCGTGGGGCCAATCGGTGCGGTAATCGGCTTATCCATCAGCACATCAATGTTGTTCTGGACAGCCCACAGCAAGTAGGGCTTATGTGCAGCAGGTTCTGTCGAGAGAATCATGCCGTCAATCTCACCTGCCTGGGTCAGCGCTTTCAACTGGACGACTAACGCCGGGTTCAGTTCGGAATCTTGCCGAACCGCCGGATCAAGATAGATGATTTTCTCTGGCTGGAGGGTGCGCTGGGCCAGATAACTGTCGATACGTTCGCGTTGATCGGCTAAATCCACCAACAGCAAGATGCGAATATGATAGTCTTCAGCATATTTTTCCAGGAGCGGGTAGTAGATACGCCGTGCATGGGGACCCAGACCAACCAGCAGGAGTTTCTTTGTTGGCAGCACGGCTATCTCCGCATATCATGCAAATCACTTACCATTATACGCTAGAATCGCCATGTGCCCGTTTGTTTGCATTTGCAAGAATGCGCATTACATCGATTGCACACGCAAGTTTGATCCAAAGCACCTCGGTCTATGCCTGCCAGGCGGTTGTTGTATGTGGATAATTTTCACCTCACAGTTCAATGTGGAAGATATGAGACTAATTCATCCCGTACATCTGAAAATTCAACTTTGCTTTACAATAGGCACAGCACTTCTTTCGGATAAACAGGCACCGGCTGATGACCGAGACGATTCTCCTTGTAGATGACGAACAACATATTATTGACCTGGCCCGCATGTACATTGAGCAGGAAGGCTTCACTGTTGAGTTCGCCAACGATGGCCGCACTGCGCTCGACAAAATACAGGACGAAACACCTGAATTGATAGTCCTCGATCTAATGTTGCCGCAAGTCGATGGCTGGGAAGTGTGTCGTCAGGTGCGGGCTGATAGCGATGTGCCGATTATCATGCTGACGGCCCGCGATGAAGATATTGATAAAATCGTCGGCCTCGAATTGGGCGCGGACGATTACCTGACGAAACCCTTTAACCCTCGTGAATTGATTGCGCGTATCAAAGCGATTTTGCGGCGGAGTGGACGGCCTTCGAAAGACTCAGCTACTGGACATATTACGTTAACGAACCTGCGTATTGAACCCGACAAACGCCTGGTCCAGGTGAGTGGCAAAACAGTGAACTTGCGCATGAAAGAATTCGACCTGCTGCTGACGCTGGCAGAAAATCCGGGCGTTGTGTTCAGTCGGGAAAAATTGCTTGATATTGTCTGGGGGTATGACTTCGCTGGCGAGACGCGCACGGTTGATGTGCATATCGCACACCTGCGGCATAAGCTGAAGGGCATGACGCCCATTATTGAAACGGTATGGGGTGTCGGCTATAAATTGGATGCGGATTAGACATGAAACTCCATACGCGGTTGCTCCTCTCGTATATTATCTTGATCGCGATAACACTGGGCGTGATCGGCGTGACATTGGTAGTCTTTTTGGGGACACGCCCGGCCCCGCCGCAGTCTACCTTTCAGGACCTGGGCTATACGGCACAGGGTCATTTGCGGCAGTTTTTGCGTCCACGTCCTGGTCTCGCCCGGCAGCTTGCCTCGCCTGAAGGGATCATGGAACAGCTCAGCGAATTCTCGGAGGCCAGTGGCATTCGCACGCTGCTGGTCGAGGTCGAATCGGGTGGCATCGGCTTTGATAGCAATGATGAATTCGAAGCTGGAACCCCTATTAACTGGCAGTTGTCTGCTGGCGAGGGACCCTCGTTACCGCCGGGGTTGCGCTTTGCTGGTGAAAATGAGCGGCGCACGATTGCGACTGGCTCGTTCCGCAATCCTGATGGCGAAGAATGGTTGTTTGTGGGGATTGGGTTTACTCGCCCCAATCAAAATCAAGAGGAAGTTGCGTTGGTCTATGCGTTACCCCGGCCCACGCAATCACTGGTCGGTGCATTGAATCAGTTTGCGGAGGCGATTGCGCCCCCCATCATGCAGGCGGCCTTCACCGGCATCGTGATCGCCGTGTTTATGGCAGTCATCGTCAGTCGCACCATCGCCCGCCCCTTGTTTTATATCAGCGACGGCGCACGGGCAGTCGCCGCTGGTGATTTCGATCAACAAGTCCCGGTGACGGGTCCACCGGAAGTGCGGACGGTTGCTGAGTCGTTCAACTACATGACGCAGGCGGTTAAATCGGCCCAGACGGTCCAGCATGATTTTATGGTCAACGTGTCGCACGATCTGAAAACGCCGCTGACCTCGATTCAAGGCTATTCGCAGGCGATTATGGACGGTGCATCTATGGACCCGGTGCAGTCAGCTACGGTCATCCATGAAGAAGCTGCCCGTCTCAATCGCATGGTGGCCGAGATCACCGATTTAGCGCGATTACAGGATGGGCGGGTCGCGCTCAAAATGGTTGATTTGGACCTCAGCCAGATCGTGAGCGCTATCGGTCAGCGATTGGCGATTGTTGCGGAGAAAAAAGCGATTGACCTCCACGTTGATGCGGACCCGCTGCCGCCGATTCAGGGTGATGGGGACCGACTGGCGCAGGTCGTGACCAACCTCATTAGCAATGCCCTGAAATACACGCCCCGTGAGGGCAAGGTGCGCGTGAAGACTCAGGTCAATAATGGCGGCGTGGAGATGACCGTGACCGATAATGGGCTGGGTATTCCGGCAGATGATTTACCACGTATCTTCGAGCGCTTCTATCAGGTGGAGAAAGCCCGCAGCCCGCGCCGGGGCACTGGCCTCGGTCTGGCGATTACTCGCGAAATCGTACAGGCGCATGGCGGCTCGATCAGCGCGACCAGTGCCGGTCCCGATCAAGGCAGCACGTTTACGATCTGGCTACCGTGTGAGCAGGTCAAGACGGTGGTGGCGGGGAAGAAAGCATAAAAGAAAAGATTCAACGCTAAGGCGCGAAGACGCAAAGGAAAAGAGAAAATCATGTCTCATGTTTTCATTAGCTATGCGCATCAAGTTGAATCTTTTTTGGCTGAAGTCGACTGCTGAATTGCTACTGAATGAATTCGCGTCTGCCATCCTCAGCGTACACCCAGACAAACCAGAAGCGATCTAGCGCCCCAACATCATGACCGACGGGTAGGAGCAGAACATAATTATCTTCAGCGGTGCGAACGAAAAAGGGTGTGCAGCCCATATCCATCCGCACATCACCGATCCACGTCACATAGCCATCAGCCGGTGCGGTGAGCGGCATCTCACGCAGCCGTGCCAGCGTATCTTCTACTACATTTTCACCGGGAGCAGAACCAAGTGTGCAATCGGGAAGTGGGTCAATGCGAACGATGCCATAGGGTGCGCTGATGCGCTGCAAAAAGCGATCATCGATGGTCAAGTCAACGCTATCGGGCGAGTCCAGCACGAAAGCGGGAGACGAAAAATCGAAGACATAGGCATCACTGGACGGAAACTGCAACGTGATTAAGCCGCTGCGGTAGGTGAGATT
Organism: Phototrophicaceae bacterium; assembly: GCA_965223835.1. Taxonomy (GTDB): domain Bacteria; phylum Chloroflexota; class Anaerolineae; order Aggregatilineales; family Phototrophicaceae; genus CAVYXZ01. The sequence goes on along the minus strand of CBDCXQ010000001.1, from coordinate 3,707,225 downwards.
GGGTGGTGGGTCAGGTGTGGTCAAACCCGAATCGCATCCTCCGAGTAGTACCAATCCAATTAGAAGCCAGATCAATATGATTCTCGTGTCTGAATAAACAGGGCCTTTTTCAATTTTGCCAGTGTGAAGTCGAAGCCGACAGCCTTGAAGAAGTCCTCGTTCGCCGTGATCGCCATCACTTCCAGAATCTCGCGCTCCCGCGCGACCTCGACACAGGCGTTGACCAGCATTTTGCCCACGCCCATCCCGCGCACGGTGGGCGATACCGCCAGGCTGCGTACCTCGGCCAATTTCTTCGAATAAATCTCCAGGGCGGCACACCCTACAATCTCACCGTCGGATTCGGCGACAAAAAATGTTGGCAACCATTCTTCAATTTCATCATAGGTGCGCGGCAATAATTCGCCAGATTCCACAAAAGGTTCAATAAATGTGATAAGCGTATCAATGTCGGCTTTGGTCGCCTGCCGCAGAATGATGGTGGATTTTAGTTGGTCTTGCGCCGCCATAAGAAGAAATTGCCTATCTGCGCCTCGCGCTCATAGTTAAAGATTAACCAGTTGTTCAGTTCATTATACTCTTGCAGCAGCGTATTGGAATCGGCATCTCGTCCGGTGACAAACGGCATGTAATCAACTTGCAGTACCAGAACATACGGCGGTAGCGCGGCCCACAACACATCGACATTTTCTTGTCGCCATTCAGGTGGATACCATTCCCCGACCAGCGGAAAATGGAAGATGAAACGGGTCGCCGGGTTCAATTGACTCATATAATACACTTCAGGCCGGAACCCCCAGATGTACAATGAATCGCCTGTTGCGACGCGCTCACGCAGGTAATTGCTCACTTCCAGCGATTCGTCAGCAACGAACTCGCCAGCTTGAAAGCGACCAAAGTAGGCGAGTTGATCTTCGGCACCCGTGAGGTAGTGCCATGATCGCGGCCAGATGCCTTGCCACTGGATTAGCAGAAACAGCAGCAGGACCAATCGGCTGCTGGCGATCTGACTTTGACTGGTCAGGTTCCAATAATGCGCCGCCAGCCTGAGTAGGCGGTCAAGCGTATCTGCTGCCAGCAGTGCCAGCGCGGGCAGCATAGGCAGCCAGTGATAATCGTAGCCTTTGGCCTGTACTAGCATGATGACCAACCCTATGAACGCCCACAACATAACAAGCCACCAACCGTGCTTGCGCTGTTGACCAAACCGACCAATCGCGAACCAAACTGCAACCAGAAGCCACAATAGCCCCCACTGTTGCCAGCGAAAGCCAAGTGCCGTGCGCATGAGATTAACAAAATCAGTTGGATTGAAAGTCAACGCCGTATATTGGGATGTCACCTGGGCGCTGAGCAGTAACTCGTCCAACGCACCAGTGGCTGCCAGATACAAGATGCCGCCAATGATGATGAGCGCACCGCCAGCAACGAAAGCCAGTAGGTGCTTAACTTTCGATTTGCTTCTAGATGGAAGGGAGGTTCCAACAGGAGCAGGTATTAGGAAATATGCTCCGATCACGACCAACCCAAACAACATGAACGGATATTTGAACCAGGCGACAAAGGCGGTCAATGCACCGGCACCGAAGGCCCATAACCAACCATTGTCCGCCGCCTTGACGGCAACCGCGACTGCCAACGTCATGGGCAGCAGCACCAGTCCGTCATTCTGGGTGAGTGTCCAAAAAGATTCAGTGAAGTAAAATGCCGGGAAGATCGCCGCCGTGAACAGGCCGACGCGCCGATTGCCGATGCGTGTCCCCAGCCAGTATAAAGCGGCACAGATGACCGGGACCGCGAATAAATCCAGTGTGCGCAGCGCGGTTGTCGTTGGTCCAAATAGCTGGATTGCCAGCGCATACACGTAAAATATCGCTGGCGGCTTAGGGTTCCATAAATCCGTGTAAGGTGTTCGACCCTCGAGCAAGCCTCGTGCGATGGTCGCAAATTCGCCCTGATCGCGACCGGGAGGATAGGTCAGAATGGGCAATGCGATCATGGTGACGGCAATCATCAAACCTGCGAACAGGAACCAATCACGTCGAGTCATAGCAGCCCGACGATTTTCGCCACCAGGAATACGATACCCAATATCGCCAGCATGAACATCCAGGCAAACAGGCGTCCCGTATCTTGGCCGGGGCTGACCGGTTTTTCCTCCACTGTCACTGTGCCGAGCAAGTCAACATAAAAATCAACATTGATGCGGCCTTTGTTCAATCGCGCCATGAAATCGTGGCTGGCAACGACAGCCCAACCACTATCCTCCGCATCCCAGTCATCGCCGAGACGTTCCCGGATCGCTTCTTCCAGCAATGCTCGGGCTTCTTTGCCAGGAATAGGTTGGGTTTCTGGGGTCATAACCGCTCACAAGTTTTTGCTTCCAACCCGACCATTATACTGCACATCAGCGCATCTTTACGCTTGCCAGATTCAGTACTTATTGAATTTGGCCGGGTAGTGGAGTATGCTACGCGTGCTCAGTTTAGATTTTGGCACTCCAATGTCGTCGCTTCCACAAAAGCTACTTGCAGCCCTATTGACTACCTCGCCGGATGAAAGCCTGCGCAACCGCCTGATACGCTCTACCGGCGGTTCGTTTAGTTTGCGCATTTTTTCGATGGGCTTTAAGTTCTTGACCAGTATCCTGCTGGCACGCGTGTTAACTGTACAGCACTATGGTGCCTTTAGTTTCGCCCTTTCCTGGCTTCTGATGCTCACGTTGCTAGCGCCACTGGGCTTTGATCGTTTACTGCAACGTGAGGTCGCCTATTTTCGAGTGCAGGAAAACTGGGGCCGGTTGAATGGTCTCTGGCGCTGGACATGGCAGACCAGCCTGGGAATGGCGTTATTCATTATCGCTGGTGTCTTTCTTATCCAATATCAACGTTCAACGCATTTGATCCCGTTGCCATTTCTGGTCCCACACCAATTTCAAGTATTTTACACCGTCGATACATTGGCCCAGCAGACCATCATGATTGCCTTGCTCGCCTTACCGTTCACCGTGTTGATCAAACTAAGCCTCAATACAATGCAAGGTTTACAACGGGTCGTCCGCGGTCAGATACCCGAATTTGTTATTCAACCGTTATTGTTTATTGGCCTGGTTGGGGGTACGTACTTGATCCTGGGCCGCAATATTAATGCAATCCAGGTGATGTCCATTCACGTTGCGGTCGTTTTTTTCGTCGCTGTCTATGCACTATGGCAGGTCCAACGGTCATTTCCGCAACGTAGTAAATTGGCTTTGCCAATTATTGAAGGCCGCAAGTGGCTGCGTCAGGCGACTCCCCTGTTTGGCTTAAACCTTCTGCTGATCGTTCACTCACGTGCGGACTATATTCTGGTCGGTTTATTACAAGATGTTGGGTCGGTTGCTTTTTATAATGTAGCGTTCACATTGGCGGGGCTGGTCTCATTGGTCCTCACATCCGCCGCGGCCAGTTTGTCACCGACCTTCGCTACGCTTCATGCGCAAGGTGATTATGTCAAGCTCGAAAAGCTGGTTATCCGCAGTGCCCGGGCCATCATGCTGGCTTCATTGCCGATTGTAGCGGGTTTGATTGTGTTGGGACTGCCGATCCTTCGCTTGTATGGACCTGCTTATCAGACTGCCTATCCAGCTTTGATTGTACTGGTCATCGGTCAATTCGTTAACATGAGCACAGGGGCGGTTGCTCAATTGTTGACGATGACAGGCCATGAGCGTTTCACACTGATCGGGCAAGGTATAAGCGTGGTTGCCTATGTAATGCTTCTGATCGTGCTCATTCCGCCGCTGGGGATTATGGGGGCGGCACTGGCAACCACAGCGCATAAGATTATCGTGAATGCAATTTTTGTATGGTATGCATGGCGCAAATTGGGCATTATGAGCACCGCATTGGGGCGGTTGTCCCGATTAAGCCGACCTTGACTGTAATAAACAGCAATAGGTGAAGTTGTGAAAATGCCCCGGAAACCGAACTTTTTCATTGTTGGTGCGCCCAAATGCGGCACGACGGCTATGTATGAGTATCTGCGAAGTCACCCGGATATCTTCATGCCGGAAACGGTTAAAGAGCCTCATTTTTTTGCACCGCAAATGGCGAATCCCCGAATGAAACCCTATACCGAAGCCCAAAACTATTTTTCACTTTTCGCTGCTGCAGATGGTTACAAGCGTGTAGGTGAAGCCTCTGCATTTTATCTCTATACTGAAACGGCGGCACAGGCTATACATACCTTTAACTCGGATGCATATATCATCATCATGCTGCGTTCGCCCATTGAGGTTATAGACGCCTATTATTATCAGGCGCTTCGGTCTGGCAACGAGACAATGCCGACCCTTGAGGCCGCTCTTGCAGCCGAGAATGAGCGCAAGCAGGGCAGGCAGTTAATTGAACGCACCATCGCATCTAAACAGCAATATCGTGCCATTGCCCGTTTTGCCCCGCAGGTTAACCGTTATTTTGAGGTCTTTGGACGGGAAGCCGTTCATGTCATTATCTATGATGACTTGAAAGCGGCTGTTGCCCAGGTTTATCGAGACACGCTAGCTTTTTTGCAGGTAGATACGACTTACCAGCCAACATTTGAAATGGTCAACGCCAATCAGCTTGTCCGCTTTCGGCAGGTTAACCGCTTTATTCGCCGACCACCTGCCTGGATCTTGCCGTTTCGCCAGAAAGTGCGCCAGACAATTCCGGCAACCGTCCGCCATCAAATTGGCAAGCTTGAACAGACCATCCTGTGGCAAAGTGCTAAACGCCCAGCAATGAACTCAGAGACCAAACGACAATTACAGATCGAATTTTTGCCAGATGTAGAACAACTCAGCGTGCTTTTAGAGCGTGACTTGACGCACTGGTGTCGGGACTGATGCCATTAACGAATCGCAAATTCTGCAGAGAGCGGCCCCATCAACCCTTCGCTATCTTTTGCGGCAATCGCCAGCCCAACAAACCGTTCGGGCACGAAGCCGTCCCAGGTCACGCTTGTATCCTCTCCGCTTACCTCGAATTGCTCATAGCGTAATGCACCGGGGCGGCGTACTGCCACGATATAGCTTGCTGCACCGGCAATTGGTTCCCATACGAGCGTGCGGGCACCATTGCCTGCATCCCGCAGTGCAATGTTACGTGGTGGTCGTAGCCCATCTACCAGCGATGTCACCACAGTTAAGACCATGCGTGTGACCTGGGTGAGGTAAGCGCCCTGGATACCATCAATCGTATCGCGTTCATTATGTTGCCGTGACTGATCTTCCCGGCTTTCAATGAAGCGGATTGCCGGGTAGCCAGCCTCGCTAAAGGACATGTGATCCCCATAGCGACCTTCGCGATCTTCAGCGTCTTGTAGGGCCAGTTCCATATAGGGTACATGATTGAGTACCATCAGTTCGATCATGCGGGCCGCCTGCCGGGATTTCGATTCATTGGGTCCAGTCGAAAATACCCGCACCGTGCCGGCATCCATCGCTCCATTCGCGTCCATTGGACTGCCGATAATGTCAAGGTTCAGCATGACATTGATGTCAATATCGCGTTCCAGCAAATAGGACTGCACGAACGCCTGGCTGCCGCGCCGATTAACCTCTTCTGCCGAAAATGCCACAAACATTATGGATGAGCGGTGGGGGCGAAGGCTTAACACCCGTGCCAGTTCCAGCAAGGCGGCCACACCGGAACCGTTATCATTCGCTCCGGGAGCCAACGCTTCACTATCTTCGGGGTCCTGGGCGATGCTATCATAATGAGCGCCGATCACTATCGTCCCCGCGCCCGGTTCAGTGCCATTAATAAATGCGACAACATTGACCGGTTGCGACGAAACGCCACCCCACTCGACCTCGAAATTCTGTTCGAAGACTGCCAAACCCGGCGATTGGGCACGGATTTTCTCAAATTCATTCTTGATGTATTGTGCTGCTGCGCCAATCCCCCAGTCGTTGCGGTTGTATGCGGAGTTGACATGACGCGTGCCGAAGTTTTGCAATGAGTCAATGTGCAGCATGAGCCGGTCGGTATCGATCTCATTGGCGAGGTTAATTAAGCTGGAGGCTGCGTTCGCAACCGCGGTTGCTGCACCCTGAGGCAATTGGTTGGGACTCAACGTTGCGTAGCCAATAGTCGGCGGTGGAGTGGATGTCGCACGCGGCGCTAACGTGGGTGGAGCCTGGGTGCCGGTTAGATTACACGCCAGAGATAGCAGCGCCAGCCAGAGAATGAAAAGGAAGAATCGACGATGTCTCATGCGGCGAATAGTACCACACGCTGCATGCCACTTTCCATTGAGAGTTGTTGGCGGTGTGGCAATCGTAGAGTGAACGCCGAATTAAGGTTGCCAGGCTGGATATGCCGCTTCGATAGGTGCGACTTGCCGGGTAACATTGGTCGCTACCTCCAGTACATGGAGGCCGGGTTCATCGCGGCGTGAAAATGCGATTAGCCGACTGTCGGGCGACCACATTGACCAGCGTTCTCCATAGTTAAAGTGGATATTTTCAACTGCTTTGTACGGGATGTTGTCACCATGCAGATCAACGATATAGAGCATATCCAACGCATCGCGGCGAGTTTGGGCGACAAATGCTAGATAACGACCATCGGGCGACCATTGGGGCATTCCTTGAAACCGGAAATCAGGATAGGCAATCTCTGGATCACAAGGGTCTCTCGTGGTTTGTAAACAAATGTCATCGAGCATAAAGATGAATTGGCCGGTTTGTCCCAGGCCATACATTAATCCCACAAAGGCTATCCTGGAACCATCGGGCGACCACACCGCGCTCTGATCATTGCGTAAACTTTCGGTCAGTGGTCGGGGGTCGGTTCCATTGCTATTCATCAGATACAGATCGCGCCGGGTGGTTGACGTAAAAACCACCTGTGAGCCATCGGGGGAGTAGGCGGGCATTAACGCTTCGTTGACCGTCAATTGTTGCAGGTTTGAACCATCAGCCCCGACACTAAATATGTCGAAGCCCTGATTCTGCGTATGTTGGTTACTATAAAATAGCAGCCTATCACTATCCGGTGACCAGGTTGGGTAGCGGTCGTCGCCGAGGGTTTGTGTGACATTGATCGTTTGTCCCGCTTGCACATCATGCACAAAAATATCACTGGGTTCCCGAAGCGTTGCATAGGCCAGGCGGGAGCCATCCGGCGACCAGGTCAGCGACAATGGTATCCGCCAGGGATATTGATCGACAATGCGGATAATGCGGGTACGAAAATCGAGCAATGCAACCTGCCATTGGCTTTGATAGGGGTGTGGGGTTGAAAACGCAATCACATGGCTATCGGGTAAGGCCCGACCCAAAACAATTGTCGACGGAATCAATAGTGTGCAGACAATGAAAAAAACGAAAAGTGGATAGCGGAGAACTCTAATCAGTGACATTGTGACTACTATTTATCCAGGTAGGAGATTTACTTACACCTAGCACTACAGTACTTTTGTTGATGGAGATACCTTACCGTTACGCCATTTTTAGGCCAATAATTGCATACTCCACGCCTCCCGGATTACTCATTTTTTGCGAGGCATCCAGAATCTCGATACCGACAATACTGCCGTCTTCGGCGTAGTCAAGAATAACGCCCGGTTTGTCTTCATCACTTTCAACAATCATCGCATCATTGAACAGGATTCGCACAATATCCAGGCTGGTATCATACGTTACTTTCATGATTTTTCTCTCCAATACTTCTCAATTTTACTGGTGCGGTAAACTGTGACAACAATCGGTGGATCGCTATTTTCGACAATCGCGCGTACCAGATAAACTTTATCATCAATTTCAAGTCTGGATTGAAACGCGCGGCGATTACTGTGTGTCCCCACGATTTGTTCTGGTTTTTCCAAAACTGTCTGCAAGATGTTGAGTGGAATACCACGCCGTTCGGCTTCTTTGTGAGCATGTTCGCTAATTTGATACCTCACATCACTCAAGCCGCACACTTTCTATGTTCAATCAAATCATGAATTATGTGGAAATTGCAATTCAATCTTGATTATACGCTGCCTCTCCACCTGTGTCACCTGTATGGCGACCCGCATCCTTAGCTGTGCATGAAGCGCTCTTAACATCCCCTGGCTTTTAAGGTAAGATGTGGTCGTTCCGTTGAGCAGCGTACTGGAGTATTTTTCGCCGTGTTTATGAAACGAATAACCGTTGTTATTGGTATATCGCTCGCAGTGATGATGGCGTTATCGGTGATTCTGCCAGCATTGGGAAATAACTCCCAGAGTGCAGCTATCCAGCCCACTGCCGTCCAGCCGACCGCAATCCCCACGTTCCCGCCACCGCCGCGCACCGATATGATTAATTTTGACCAGACTTATATGCATCCCTCGGGTATTTTTACGATTGCTGAACCCAGTGGCTGGGTGGCGTCCGAGCCACAAACAACCGGCGAAGGGGTCCGAGCGGTACTGTCTAACCTGGAAGCCCAGAGCCTGATTCAGGTTGATGTCGATCAGCCGGTAGCCGCGACCGAAGCACCGCTGACACTGGACGATGTAGATGCCCGGTTTAACGATGCCTGGCTGTCAAGCAGTTGGCGCGAGTATAGCAGTTGGAATGAAAGCAGCCGTGAACGCACCGATGATGAGCGGGTGATTATCGATTTCGAACTGACATCACAGAACCAGACCTATGTCGCCCGCCAGAGCGCCTGGACCGACGGTGAATGGATTTATTCGGTGCGTGTAGTCACACCGGACAACGCAACCGAGACGCTCTTATTCTTGCTGGATGAAGTATCGAACTCGCTGCAACCGCTAAAGGCTTTTGCTGAAATTCCGTTTAATTGGGAAGCCTACTTCGACGCAACGGATACGCACATCATTCGCTATCCGGCGACCTGGTTTGTGGAAGATAGCGCACCGGGGCGGCCCACCAGCATCAGTGGTGATAACAACACCGCGCTGCGCGTCGAGTCTGCCGCCGGAACGATCATTGAGAGCGAAGAAGCTGCGGCTGATTGGGTGGAAAGCCTGCGCAGTGGGACGACCATATTGAGCGTTGAGCCGGTTGCGCGTGAAGAGAACGCCGGTTACTCGGTAACGTATTCCATCCAGACGGCTGATGGCGATAAACAGAGCGGCGAAGCGGTTTTGCTGAATGGACCGGATGAAAAACTGCACGTCGCCAACCTGCGCTTCCCCGGTGATGTGAATTTGCACGAGGCCAGTGACGACGTGGCCTTCACCGATCTGGCGACGGTTATGGATACGTTCTATGTGTTCCCGCAGCTTGCCGGGGTGGATACGACGGGTAGCTAGGATTTTTTGCAAGCGGCAAGTCAGTAGGGAGGACTTTGATGCCTCCCTATTTTGATTCTGGCTTCAGCAGAGAATTTTAGGTCATCGCTTCAATGACCAGTGGTTCGCCGGTTTCCAGCAGCGATTTCATGCTGGACATAATCTGCGCCCATCCGGTGTGGATGCCCGCCGTCATCGATAGTCCAGGTGTCAGGCCGGCATGAGTCAGGGTTAGTTTGCAACTATCGCCCACCGGTTCGATCTCGAAGGTGACGGTGGTTGTGTCGTCGCGTTCGGCTTCATCAATCCACAGCGCGTTGAAAGTGGTTACGAGGCGCTCGAAAGGTTGACTCTCAAGCACTTCACCCTCGATCATCGGAACGCCGTCGTGCTGAAGATATCGATAGGGTGCGCCCGGTTCCCAGGTAGATTCAACGCGCGTGCCAAAGTAATACTGTTGCGTGATAGTGCCATCGGTGAGCGCTTGCCAGAGCTTTTCTGGCGTGGTTCGAATAAATGTGTGATAAACGTGATCTGGTTTCATGATAGAGTCCTCAAGTACCGTTTTGATGCCTGATAGCGTGCTGGTCCAGGGTTGGGCATATTTGCTAACCCAGCGTTCGTAAACCGATTGAATGGGAACCGGGTTGAGGTAATGATATTTTGATCGCCCGACCTTGCGGGTCGAAATCAGCCCGGCGTCCTCCAGGATTTGCAGATGCTTCATGACACCATAACGCGACATATCCAGATAGCCACAGAGTTCATTGAGCGTCTGCCCGTCTTGTTGAAAAAGCTGATCCAGTAAGGTGCGGCGGTTGCGATCCGCCAGCGCTTTGAACACGTGTTCATCATCCATACGTGCATTATATGTTACCTTTTGGTCACATGTCAATACGCGCTCATATTTGGCTGACAAACAATTTGATGGGGCTGTATCTATTTGGCTGCGTTGATACGACGCTTTAGGCTGGCAGCTAGCGCATTATCGCAATATGCGAAGGGGGCAGAGAGGCAAGCATCTGCTCCCCTGTTTGGACTCAATATCACTACTCAACATTCGTATCTATACGCCCGGATTCCAGAATTTGGACATTGCTGTCATAGTAGATTTTATCCCCTTCTATGCTTTCGATTTCTGCTAGCTTTACCGATGCACCAAAGTTAGCAAAATGCTTTGCAAATCGTCGGCAATAGAAATCATCATAAGGTATCTCAATAAGGCTTAACATCTCACTTCCTAGAGTTGTAAAGCCCTTACAATTAACCCTGATCTTGCTTGATTCTTCAGGAATTTCAACAATAATAAGATTTCGACCATACACAAAATTAGAAACAAGCCCATTCTTACTATCGAAATTCAAACTTAAGTCTTCTGCATCAATTAAACCCAGTTCTTTCAAAATTAAGAAATCCACAAAGCTCATATTGTATTTTTCATTCAGGATTTCCACGTTACCATGATGATAAATGAAATCCTTATTTCCATAACGAAAAGCCAACTTTGCAACTTTAACAAAAGTCTCAGCTTCACTCTTTTTCAGATTTCTAATCACTTCAAGCGTTCGAAGCGAATATGATCCTGGTTGCTTAACTTCGCCAGCAAGAATCTTTCCCCAAATAATCTGTAGTTGTTCGTTGCTTACATCTTTTGCCGAGTCAAAGAAACGCTTTATCCAATCTGGATCAACCGACTCTTCGGATACTTCATTCTCTTGGCTTAGCTCTTCAGCAGCATGAGAAACTATTTCTTCTATATTTAACTGCTCAAGTTGTTCAACATAATCTCGCCGTGATGCTGACCGTTCCGCTAAGGCTGGTAATTTTTCTTGAGGAGCGGACAAGACAATCTGCTGATCTTTGAACTCAATGTCTCCTAAGAGTTGTCGGGCGTCGTGGATAGCTTCACTCATTCTCCGAATTTCGTAAGCTTTTGCATCAGCATCCTTACGTATGAAATGAGCTTTCGTAACTTTACCAAGCCCTTGAGCGGTAACTTCAATGAGTTTTTCCAATGGCTTGCTTATACCAGCTAGGTCTTTGATTTCCATGTATTACACCAAGAGCTATTTGTCACAATTTCAAATGAAAGTCAACGATTAACATTATATTACATTTGGCATTTTTCGTCTAGAATATACGTTCTGAGATGTTCCCCAGAAATTGGGGGAACGCAGAATCCCGAAATTACGGCCCCCGGTGTACAATAGCGCTGCCCGGTTAAACGAATGAGTGACAACGGATGGATACCCTCAGCGGTACGGTGGAACGGGTCACGTTTTATAATCCTGAAAACGGCTACAGCGTCATTAAGATCCTGCCAGAGGGTAAGATCAAACTTCAGGCAGCGGCCAGCGACGGTACGGTGACGGTGGTGGGTTCCATGCCGGAACTCAATCCTGGCGAGGCGGTCGAATTCGGTGGCGACTGGACCGAGAACCCGCGCTATGGGATGCAATTCCGCGCTGAGCAGGTGACGCCGATTGTACCCACCAGCGATCAAGGCCTGACGCAGTATCTCAGCAGCGGCATCGTCCGAGGCATTGGGCCGCGCACGGCGGAGCGCATTGTCGAGCATTTTGGGGCAGATACGCTGCATGTGCTCAATCACGAGCCGGATCGCCTGTATGAGATCATCAAACCGAATCTAGCGCGAGATCTGGCGGCGGCCTGGGCCGATAATCAAATCAGTCGCCAGGTGATGATTTTTTTACAGGGCTATGGCGTCACCAGTAAGATGGCCCGGCGCATCTACGATAGCTTTGGCAGTTCCACGATTGACGTGGTGCAAAATGACCCCTATGTGCTGGCGGATGAAGTGTTCGGCATTGGCTTTATCAAGGCCGACCAGATCGCGCTCAACATGGGGTTGCCCGCTGATTCGCCGCAGCGGATGCGGGCCGGGTTGAGTTATGCCCTTAATCAGATGTCGAGCGAGGGTCATGTCTATGTGCCGCGCGCGGATTTATTGAAAAAAACTGCCGAACTGTTACGTATTGAGCAGTCAGATACTTTAGAAACGGTACTGGCTCAACAACTTCTGGCGGCTGATCTCATCAGTGATCCGTCTGTAACGGATACTGATGATCCGGCGATCTACTTGCCCATCTATTTCAATGCCGAAACCGCAGCGGCCAGGCAACTCCGGCAGATTGCCAACACACCGTCCGCCCTCACGGACAAAGCCACGCAAATCAACTGGGACCAATTCCTGCAAGACCTCCTCGGTAGCAGTGATGATGAGGTGAAATTGACGGCGCAGCAGCAGGGCGCGGTTCAGGCTGCTTTCACGCATAAAGTCAGCATCCTCACCGGTGGCCCTGGTACGGGCAAGACCACAACCCTCAAAATGGTTATCGAAGCACTGGACTCATTAGATTTCAACTTTGCGCTGTGTTCGCCCACTGGACGCGCTGCCCGCCGCCTCGCCAATGCCACCGGGCATGAAGCCAGCACGATTCATCGCCTGCTGGGATTCAGTCCGGGCGAAGGCTTCGACCATGACGAAGATGCGCCGCTCGACATCGACGCGCTGGTGGTGGATGAGTCGTCCATGGTGGATCTGCTGCTCTTTTATGGGTTGCTGCGGGCGCTTAAGCCAGAAACACATTTGTTGCTGGTGGGGGATGTCGATCAGTTGCCGAGCGTCGGCGCGGGTAACGTCCTGCGCGATGTGATCGACAGCGGGGTAGCGTATGTCACGCGCCTGGAAGCGATTTTCCGCCAGAGCGAAGACAGTTACATCATCACCAATGCTCACCGCATCAATATGGGCGAGATGCCGATGACAGATAACCAGAGCAGCGATTTCTATTTCTTTGGCGAAGATGATCCGGTACAGGCGGCGGAACTGATCGTTGACATTGTGCAGAATCGACTGCCGGACAAATTCGGTCACGACCCGATTCAAGACGTGCAGGTGGTCGCCCCCATGTATCGCGGACCGGTGGGCGTGGATAACCTGAACATGGCGTTGCAAAAAGCACTCAACGGCAGTGTTCGCCTGGCAGAGAAAAAGATCGGTGAGCGCGTTTTCCGCGTCGGCGACAAGGTGATGCAAACGCGCAATAATTATGAAAAAGATGTGTTTAATGGGGATATTGGCCGCATCCATGCCATTGATGAACTGGGTGGTGGTTTTGAAATCACGATGAACGGCACGTTCCAGTACTACGAATGGGTCGAAACGGAAGATTTGATGCACGCCTATTGCATCAGCACACACCGCAGTCAGGGGTCAGAATATCCGGTGGTGGTCATGCCGTTACTCACGCAGCATTACATGATGCTGCAACGTAACCTGCTGTATACTGCCATCACCCGTGCCAAGCAGATGGTCGTGCTGGTCGGCACGCGTAAGGCGGTGCACATGGCGGTCAATAACAACGCCGTTGCCGAGCGTTACAGTGGACTTGTAGATCGACTTAAGAGTTGATTATGACAAGAAACGCCAGGTTTCCGCTACTAGAAAATCTTGCATGAAATCTATAAATGCCTTGTCCACTTCAACATCGAAATAAAGCGCTTTTTCGCAGCACAGCCGGGTAAGCAGTTCAATGCACTGTTGATAGCTGCGGGCCAGGTTGACTTCAGCATTTGCGGGAAAAATCGCTGTCAGCGCAGCCTGTTCATCAGCCTCAATCTGCTTGTAAAGCCGGTTGGCTTCTCGTGAAGGCAGTGCCTTGAGCGTCGTGGTCAGTTGCCAGCCCGTATATTTCTCATGAAGCAGCACCAGCACCATGTTGCTGATGCCCTTCCAGCGCCGGTACAAATCCAGATCCTGACGGAACAGGCATTTTGTAAAATGTGGCACGGCGAATAAGAAATCTTGGAGTTGATTGACCACCGGATTCTCATGGACAATTGTTAACTGAGTCGGACTGGGCTGGGGCGAGTCCGACGCTTCGTAGACACATAAAAACGGGCCGAAGCCGCGCTCCACTCTATAGGCGATGTTATTGACGATTGAGAAATCGACCTTCTGGTAGGGAGAATAGTCCTGCAACATCACCATTTGGGAGAGATTGTCCGCCGAGCTTTCGAGCAGGAGGGTTCCTCGAATCGGAGAGATCGCTGAAAATGTTGTCAGGTAATGGCGCTGGGTTGCGGCCAAATCAGCCGAGCAGACAATCATGTCAATATCGGAATAGACATCATGTTCGCCAATGGCTTCCCTACCAAACAGGTGGATGCTCGTGATCTCTGACCGGATAGCAAATCGACCAATGAGTGCCTGCCGCAGGACATCCCGACTTTTCCATTCATCGCTTTTAATCTGCATTAGGCGAACTTTCCCACTCGAAAAAGCCTTGTGTTCCAGTCGTCAGGTCGGCAATGCGTCCAGCGAACTCGATCTGTTGCATGATGTCAGTCGCCTGGAAGAATGATCGGGACAGTTGCTCCAACTCCGGGTTGAGGTCGATCAGCCCAGCGATTAATTCTTTATGGCGCGGGATGTTGCGGTTGGCGCTCAGGAAGGCATAGTTGAGCATGTCCCTGACCGCTTGCTGGACTAACAGACTGGCGTTCTCCGGGTCGGTGTCGGCGATGTCTACAGCGTCTTCATACACCAGGGCTATGGCATAACGTTGCCACAAAAGCGCATCCTCACTCAGGTCCGGTGTTTGTTCGACGACCGCTTTTGCCAGTACTTGCAGGCGGACTGCTTCGCCATTGTGGTCCAGCATGATGGAGCCGGTTGCCAGCATGTGCGCCGTCATTGGCCGACCACTGGGACGTTCCTCAACAAAATATTGCTCAATGCGTGATGGCGGATTAACAAATATCTCGGTTGGCACGCCATTAAACCAGCGCTGCACCCGTTGCCGCCAGGGATGGTCATGAATCACATACATATCCAGGTCGCTGCTGGAGCCAGGATTGCCGCGAATAATCGAGCCACAGGCAACGATTCCCGGTGGCGCATACGCGTCGATAATGTGCTTAATCGCCTTGAGCAACGCCGTCTGATAGGGTTCTTCCAGAGTAGGGAGATTAATCGGATGGTTGTTCATTAAGATCCACTTTTCGACAACGAGTTTCACAAATAATAGCGAAGAAACCGGCATTACACTTGTCGGAAACGGTTAATCGACAAGAGGCCAGCGCTGACCTCTTGTATTTGTGAAATAGTGGGTGTTGTTTACAGCACCGCGCCCGCGTCTTCAAGTAACTTTATCACGGCGCAGCGGTCAGTTTCATCCGTGAACTTGCCGGTTGCTAAGCCCAGCGGCGTCAGGTGACGTTCACGCTCGCGGGCAGTCAGGTCAGCCCCGTTGTTGATGAGCAGGCGCGGCATATCGGTCAGCAAGTGATATACGCCCACGCCCTGGGTTGATTGCTCGACGCTCGGTAGCGGATCGAATAGCTTCTTCGGGCCAAAGCTGATGACGAAGTGCAGCGGGGTGAAGCCCTTATAGCCGCTGGAATTGATGTCAGCGCCGTTGGCTAACAGCCATTCGACCAATTCCGCATGACCACCGCTAGCGGCCAGGTGTAGCGCCGTCAATTGTGACCCCAACACATGGTCAGCCGGTGTCATGGCCTGTGCAAGACTCGAATCAGCAGTGATGAACTGTTGCACGGTCCCCGCATCGCCCATGATACTCGCCAAAAACACATCAACATCCATACCGATATGGGCTAACAGGTGGCGTACAGCATTGTAGTTTCCACGATAAGCTATCAAGCCCAATGGGTTGCGCTGCTCCCACCAGCCGGGTACGCGATAAGTGAGCAGCGGGTCGGCACCGTAGCCCAACAAGAAGTCAATCGCTTTAATCTCTTTGGTGAATGAGAGCAGTGTACTGGGTCCGGGTCCTACCTGATTGACCAGTGTTGGGTCTTTGTCGATCCAGCGCTTCACGCCTTCTCGATCACCCAGCCACCAGCAGGCCCAGATATCTTTTTCGGCGCCGCGTTCCAGCAAGAAATCGACCATCTCTAATTCAGCATATTCCGGCATGAAATCGGCTAGGTCAATGGCGTGAATCAGCGCCGAAAAGCGATACGTTTCATCGCGGGCATTAATGTCGGCCCCATTTGCCAGCAGCAGATCCACAATATCTTTGCGGCCATGCATCACGGCGACATGCAGCGCGTGCGCGTCGGCTCCCCATAACGCAGTTTGAATGTAGCCACTGGCTTGCGCCAACGATTGGTCCGCGGCCAGTAATTGCTTCACGTCATCGAGATTGCCGCTTTTGGTAGCCTCGAACAGGCGCATGACCTTTTCTGTAAACTGATTGTCCTTTGAAGGACGTTGTGATTGTAAATCATTCAAAGTTGAAATCCTCATTTTGAGTTGTTTCCGGGCATAATGGAGCCGTGTTTTGACGGTTGCGACCGGTATCTCCAGAAAGCTGGCGATCTCTTGCTGCGAGTAGTCGCCCATATAGAACAGCAACACGACATCACGCTGATGGTCCGGCAGATCATGGATCGCGTTATAGAGGGCGGCGCGCGTTTCGCGTTGTTCCAATGTGTCCACCGTATCAAATGCTGATACTTCAGCCACTTGATCCAGCGACACCAGCACCGGCTGCAACACGCGCTGGCGACGATTGGCCTGGGTGAAGACGATGCGCCGGAACCAACCCGGAAAGGCCGCCGTATCACGTAGTTGCGTCAAGGTGTAGTAGGCGCTGATGAATGCTTCCTGGGCAACATCTTCGGCTTGCTGCCAATCACCCACCAGGGCATAAGCATAGCCGACGGCCATGTCCTGAAAACGCTGCACAATCTGTTCATAGGCCCCACTGTCGCCCCGTCGGGCATGTGTGACCAACGTCGTCAAATCTTCCACGTAACTCCTATTGTTTTGAAGGCCTTCAACTTAAAGAGCCAATCACTGGCGAAAAGGTTCACCAATGGTAACATCATGGTGAAAAACAGGAGGCAATTCATGAAAATTGTGGTGGGTGGCGATCACGCTGGATTTCCGTTGAAAGGTCCGCTGGTCAGTTGGTTGCGAAACCAGGGTCATGACGTGACCGATCATGGCACGCACAGCCCAGACCCGGTGGACTTCCCGGATATTGCCAAACTGGTCACGGACGACATTCGGCAAGGCGCAGCTGAACGCGCCATTATGGTGTGTGGGACCGGCGTTGGGGCAGCGATTGCGGGCAACAAAACCCCAGGCATTCGCGCCGCCGTGTGTCATGATGCCTATTCCGCGCATCAGTGCGTCGAACATGACAATGTGAATCTGCTGTGTATTGGGGCGCAAATCGTCGGCGATAAACTGGCGCAGGAAATTATCGCCAGTTTTCTCAATGCTGAGTTCAGCACCGAGGAACATTTCCGGCGACGCGTCGCCAAGTTGGATGAATTGGAACGGCGCTCGGCGGCAGAGATTCTGAATACATCTCGTGAGTAGCGTTTACTCACCATTCAGACATTTGTCGGAAACTAAACCTCTTGCTCAGAGAGTTCATACACGAAACCCTCGCCGCCAAGATAGAGGCCGCTGTCGACATTGATACACCGACCATCGGCGTAGATCAGGGGTTCGCGCGCCGGTTTATCAGTGAGGGTAGAAATGGGGGTATGACCATGAATTAACTGGTCACCGCCAAACACTTTGAGGAATAGCCGGGCTTTGTCAGCCCCACCGGGTCGGTAGAAAGCGCTGTGCTCACCAAACGCGTCTAGCATTTGCAGCCAATCATCTATCGTCCCATTATTGAGCAAATTATAGAAATGGGCGTTTACGCTGCTGATCGAATCGCCATAACGCTGGTACAGTACGGAGTCGGCATGGGCTAAGATTTTGCCATCGATTTGTGCCAGCGCTTGTAAATGGGAAAGCCACGCGACGTGCTTGCCGCTTAAACGCGCAAAATCGGCAACAGCACCACCGTTGCGCAGCCAGCCCGCGGTAAAAAAATCGGTGATCTCCATCCGCACCTTTTGTCCAGTGTGGTGGGCGTTGAGCAGTTGTTTATGGGCATGACCAAAGTGGTAAACCGACAGCAGCATCAAATCATGATTGCCGATGAGCGCCTTTACTTGACCACCAGCACTGAACGCCTGATTCTGTAATTTCATCACCAGTTCGACAGTGCCCACACCGTCAGGACCCCGATCAAAGAAATCGCCCAGGAACCAGAGATGCGCCGCGCCCCCGGCCCAATTGAGATTCGAATCGATCAATTGGGCACGTTGGAGCAATCTGATCAGCTTTTGATACTGTCCGTGAATATCACCGATGATGTAGACCATATGGGTTCCCGGCCTCTTATTGCTAACCAAACAAGGGGCCGCACCAGTGCCCCTTGTTGTTGAATCTACCTTACCGCAAAACGCGCTGTGATGCTCGTTATTTGGCGTAATCGACAGCCCGGGTTTCGCGGATAACCTGTACCTTGATCTGACCGGGATATTGCATAGTCTCTTCGATCTTTTTGGCGACATTACGAGCCAACCGCAGGGCTTCCAGGTCATCAATCACTTCCGGGCGGATAATGATGCGAACTTCACGCCCGGCTTGCAATGCATAACTTTGTTCCACGCCGTCAAAGCTGGTTGCGATCTCTTCCAACATCTTCACGCGTTTGATGTACGATTCGAGACTTTCGCGACGGGCACCGGGCCGCGCACCAGAGATGGCATCGGCGGCCTCCACGATGTACGCCTCCACGCATTCCTGCTCCACTTCGTGATGGTGGCTGGCAATACAATTGATTATCTGAGCCGATACACCATAACGTTTAACAAAATCGGCCCCCAATAACGCGTGCGTACCTTCGACTTCATGGTCAATCGCTTTACCAATATCGTGCAGCAAGCCGCCAGCTTTAGCAATATCAACATCCGCCCCCAGTTCCGCGGCGATCATTCCGGCGATATGGGCACTCTCAATCGCATGGGCATGCATATTTTGCCCATAGCTGGTGCGGAATTTCAATCGTCCCAGCAGTTTGAGAATCTCCGGGTGCAGGCCGGGAACACCCGTTTCAAAGGCGGCGCGCTCACCTTCTTCTCGGATGGTGTTTTCAACTTCTTCGGTGGCATCTTCTACCAACTTTTCAATCCGGGCCGGGTGAATGCGGCCATCCGTGACCAGCTTTGCCATTGCGCGGCGGGCAACTTCGCGGCGAACGGGATTGAAACTGCTGATGGTCACGGCTTCGGGCGTATCATCAACGACCACATCCACCCCGGTTGCCAGTTCAAACGCGCGGATATTGCGTCCGTTACGCCCGATAATGCGCCCTTTCATATCATCAGAGGGCAGGGGCACAACACTGACAGAAATCTCGCTGACATGTTCCGATGCCAGTCGTTGCACCGCCAATGATATAACGCTGCGGGCGCGTTCATCTGCCTGTTCACGGGCATCAGCTTCCACCTGACGAATAATGCGGGCCATATCATTGCGGGCTTCATCTTCGGCGGCCACCAGGAGTTCGTTTTTGGCTTCTTCAATCGTCATCTGGGCGATGCGCTGTAGCTCGTCATTGCGCTTCTGCTCCAGATCTTGTAATTCATTTTGTTGTCGGTCCAATCGACTCTGACGTTTGTTGAGGCTTTGCTCACGCTGCTCCAACTTTTCAAACCGCTTGTCCAATGATTCGCGGCGCTGTTGTAATCGATCATCCTCCTTATCAAGCTCGCGTCGTCGTCGGGTCGTGGTTTGTTCGGTCTCGTCGGTTATCTGGCGGGCTTTCTCCTCTGCTTCTTTGACCAGTGTATTGGCCTGCTGGGTAGCCTGGTCAATCGTGGCTCGACTGTCGGCTTCAGCCTGGGTGCGCCAGTTCTGGGTCTGGGCATTTTGCCGGTTTCTAAGCACGACGATGCCAGTCGCTACCCCGCCTGCGATGCCAACGATGAACACGATCAGGGTAGTCAAGATGTCCATCAGCCTATTACTCCTCGTCCGTTATCTCAAAATAGTCAGGTTCTTCCATTTCAATCTCAGCCATCAAAGTTTCTACAGCAGTCTGGATGACCCCATAAGCAAAGCCTCGCCGTTGCAAAAAGGCGCTGATTTTGTTACGGAACTGTTCCTCGGTCTTCCCCCGCAAGCGATGGATTTGCGTCTGCGCCGCACGTAAGGCGGTCTCATCTTCATCCAGGTGCGCCACCGCTGCATCAATATCGGCCCGGCCCACACCCTTTTGCCGCAATTCGTAGCGCAGTGCACGTTCGCTAAGCGGTTTGAATGTATTCCGATTTTCGACCCAATACGTTGCAAAGGCCTGGTCATCCAGATAACCCAGGTTGCTCAATCGTTCTACAGCAGCATCAATCACGGTTTCAGGTATTTGTTTTTCAGTCAAATTGCGGCGAACTTCAGCAACACTGCGCGGGCGGTAGGATAAGAAACGAACAGCCCGCTCGATGGCTTTGCTGATCTGATCCTGCGCCTGTAACAGCGTAATTTCAGCTTCGGTCAGGTGCTGCCCCTTACTTAAGCGGGCCGCTTCCATGATGTCGAGGCTGAAGGCGTATTCGTCATCCAGGTAAATATTTACCCGGTCTTTATTGCGCTTTTGAACTTCGAGCGCGGTAATTACCGACATAAGCCTGTAAGAAAACAAACAACCGTGATTGAATAACCACGGTTGCGGAGATAGGTAAAATCTATGACGATGCAGTTACACGCCGTTAAAATCGTTTTCTAGATGAATTGGTCCGAAAATTGATTACCCCATAGCGGGCCGTTTCATAAATTACTCTGACTGAACAGCTTTGGCATCATCATATCCGTCACTTGTAGACGGGTTAAAATCTCGCAACCATGGTGTATTTAGGCAATGACCTGTGTCATCTGCACTGCACTACAATGTTGATAGCATGTGTAATAGCACTTTACATTTCAGCACTATCACGCTGAGATCATGAACGCCAGTATAGCATAAAGAATCATATCAGGGCAACAAGATGTTTTTTCTGTTGTGGGGATTTGTTAAAATCGTGGCACAATGTAAAGTATCCAACTCGGCTTAAATCAGCGCACACAGGCAGGCAATTTTGGCAGCAACCAGAACGCGTGTTCTCGTCACAGGCGGGGGTACATTTTTAGGCAATTATATCGCAGCGGCGTTGCTGGCTGAAGGGGCTGAAGTCTCATTGTTGGTGCGTCCGGGCGCGGAGGACAAACTCGGACCGCTGGCAGATCGCACTCGTTGGCACGCCGCCGATGTCTGGAATCCAGCGAGTTTGCGCGGGCGGGCACGGGGACATCAGCGGGTTATTCACACGGTCGGCAGTTTGAGTGCAGATCTGGCACAGGGGCTTAACCATAACTGGCTGAATTTTGTTTCGGCACGCAATGCGGCAAATATGTGTGTCAGCGATGGCTGTCCCCATATGGTGCTGTTGAGTGTCACCCGCGCACCCTGGATCAACGGCCACTATGTCCGCGCCAAACGTGAAGCGGAGGCTTATATTGAGCGGGTCGGTTTAAAGGCGACCATCATTCGTGCCCCAATCGTCTATGTCCGCAACCAACAACGCCATCCCTTTTTTTGGTTGATGACATTGCTGGGCAGTCTGCCGCCGACCTCATGGCTTTTTTTTGGCCGTGTCGCCCCGCTGCCGATCGACATCCTGGCCCGCGGCGTGGCCCGCATCACGCTGGATGCCAAACCAGCCAAAACGATCTATTATCGGCGTGATCTACGCCGTCGGAACACCACCGACGAAGCCCAGCAAACGAGCGTTCTGCTGACACCGGAGGCGCCGCGCCGCCCTAATTTGCTTGAGCAACTGGGCGAGGACACGCCTTTTGGCTGGTCGCCGCCAGATCACAACGCGTAACAAAAAACATTGCGGATTACATCTCGTGCATCTGGTGGGGGGTCGTCTCGACAACATGCTGTTTGGTGTGGGCATTGTAATAACGGCGTACCGGCTTCAGCGTCAATGTTTGACCGAGCGCCGCCGCTTCCAGTGCGATAGTGCGCAATTCGACGACGCCCTCGTATATATCGTGCGCGATGTCGTAGCCAAAGCGGTAGCTCAAAAACTGCGGGTGATCGTCAAAAAATTGCAGCGCAATCGCCAGTGACTTAGCAATCGCCTGAGCATCTTGAATCGTATGAAATTCCTGTAGCGGTTTGACCGGCAGATTGAGGTTACGGACCATCACATCCAGTATGACCGGTGTATGAAAGAAACGTCCCAGGCCTGCTGGATGGGCAACCGTCTGTTCCTCGGATTCAGCACCGATCAGATAAGTGAACGCAAACTGCTCATTCTGGATCTTGTTCCAATCTCGCTTTTCTTCTGGCGGAATCAACACCTCAACCGCGGTCATAATCGCATTCGCGCCGGCTTCCAGCGCTTCCTTACGCGACTTGCCGGCCACATTGCCGCTCACGGGCGGTAATATCTGACCGATGTTCATCACGAGGCGGGGCCGTCGCAGGGTGAATGCCGCCCCCAATGCACCACGCATCCCCCCAAAGCCCATGGGTACAACCGGCGACTTGCCATGAAAGCTTAGCCAGGCAACCCCGGTGCGGGCTTGTTTTTTGTTTGTCGACCAGATACCACCTTCAGGGAAGATGCCAACAACGCCATTTTGTTTGAGCGTATCTAAAGGACGCATCATCTCGTGGCGATCTGTGCTCCCCCGATTAACCGGGATCACGCCCCACAGGTGAACTAACCACGCGAAACGGGGATCAATCGGGATGTCACCAGTTGCAATAAACTCCACCGGCCAGGGGACGAAGACTGCCATCATGAGCACTTCCATCATGGCAACATGATTGCCCACCAGAATCACCGGCCCTTTTTTGGGCAGGTTTTCCAGGCCGTTAATGGTTGAGCGAGTAAGCAACCACATCAAAAATCGGCCTATGAGGCGCAAAACTTTGCGTAAGACAACGCGCCGGGGATAGATAATGGTATATTGTGATCTGGGCATTGATTAGCCGTGATCCTCGATGGCGATGTCCGTACCAAAGGCGGTCAGTTCAGTATTCGCCTCGGTACTGACATCCAGGTCAACATACATACCCCCGGCTACCGCAATATCGCCTGGGTTGGGTCCCAGTTGATAGACTTCGACCTTGACGCGGGCGCGAGTGTATTTCCCAGCTGTGACCAGAAAGTCTTGTTTAGCCGCCGTGCCGTCCAACTCAAACGTAGCTTCTTGGGGGGTGGCCGGTTCACCATTCAGCACCGACAGTCGGGCGACAACTTCAGCCGCCGCTGCCTGTTGCGAATCGGGGCCAATGCCAACAATCACATGGGCCGGGGCTTCAGGTTGCAGGGAGCGTGGCACCGCAACGATTAAGCGTCGGGTGTATTGACGGACGCTGACATCAGTCTCATCAGTATCGTCGGGGGCGTTCGCATCATACTCCGCTAACTCGCCCGCTACTTCGCTGCCTTTGGTGGTTAGACGATAGATTTGATCGCCATCCATAACGATATAACCGGCGGTGACGAGGCGGCGAATGTGCTTGCCGAATCCACGCTCAGAGAGGCCGACACTATCGCAGATTTCATCAATGCTTGCAAGCATATCTTCGGCCTGATAGAGCTGGCGCAGGATGTCCAGGGCATCTGGCAGCAGCTTTTTGAGATGGCTTGGGAGTTCCATGGTATGACACCGTGTCAGTTTCAACAAATCTAACCTGAGTATAATCGCATTGTTATACCTCGACAAGCGGTCCCATAGCGTAATATTTGCGGACCCATCACTAATTATCAATTTTTTGCATCAAATGTTGGGTGGGTTTATAGTCAACAGGGGCTTTCGAAATTTCTGTGGACTGCCAAATAAAGAGGGAATAATGCCCAAGTACAGTTTTGACAAATCACGCCAACGGATTGCGCAGGCATCAACCTATCTCGCAGGTGGAGTGAGTAGCAATTTTCGGCTGGGGATTGCGCCAACGCCGCTGGTTATTGACCATGCACAAGGTCCCTATCTATACGACGTGGATGGTAATCAACTCATTGATTATTATCTGGGCATGGGGCCGATGATTCTAGGGCACTCACCCGAACCAGTAATTACAGCGGTGCAGGAGCAAGCTGCGCGTGGGTTGTTGTATGCCGGTCAGAGCGAGATCGAGTACGAAGCGGCGGCATTAGTTTGCAATATGGTCCCGTGTGCGGAACGGATTCGCTTTGGATCATCCGGTACCGAGGTGGTCCAAGCGGCCCTGCGCCTGGCCCGTGCCGCGACGGGGCGTTCAACAATCATTAAATTCGAGGGACATTATCACGGCTGGCTCGATAACATCCTGTGGAGTGTTGCACCCAATCCCGATCAAGCTGGCCCTGATGATGCGCCAACACCAGCGATTGGTACGAATGGACAGGATCTCCCAGCAGGGGAGCATATCGAGGTATTGCAATGGAATGATCTTGATCGGCTGCGGGAGCGATTATCACGCTGGAATGTCGCGGCGGTTATCATGGAGCCGATTATGTGCAACACGAGCGCGATTTATCCTGCTGAAGGCTATCTCGAGGGTGTTCGCGATGTTTGCACCGAGACTGGTACGATATTGATTTTTGATGAAGTCATCACTGGCTTCCGCGTCGCGCCCGGTGGGGCCCAACAGTTGCTCAATGTGACTCCTGACCTGGCGACCTTCGGTAAGGCTATTGCTAACGGCTTCCCGGTGGCCTGTCTGGCGGGAAAAGCCGACCTGATGGATATGTTTGTAACGCATGGCGTGATGCATGGTGGCACCTACAACTCACAGGCGGTGTGCATGGCGGCGACAGTGGCGACGCTCAAATCACTGTCGCAGGCGGATACCTACGCCAACCTCCAACAGAACGGCCAGCACTTAATGTCGGGCTTGGGTGATGCTTTAGCGGCTGCTGGAATCCCGCATCGCATTCAGGGCTTGCCGGAGATTTTTCATGTTGCGTTCGGCATCACTGACCCCATCACTAATTACCGCGATATGTTCCAGGCCGATAAGCCACAGTATGTTCGCTTTACTACGGCCATGCTCGAAAATGGCGTGCGCGCGTTGGAGCGGGGCGCATGGTTCATGTCCACTACCCACACCGCCAACGTGATTGATGAGACGCTGGTCGGGGTGCTGGCAGCACTAGCGGCACAATAAAAAAGTCCAAACATATTCGCATGTTGGGGGACATCTGGTTACTTATTACGGGGGAATTTCATACACACCTTGATTTTCGATGACGACTTTAGCAAGTTCATTTTCAACAATGATAGACGCGCCGATAGCCTCAAATTCATCCCATTCCATTGAAAATGATTCTTGAAAAATCATGTTGCAGCGAATAATTATCCAGTCGCAATCATAAACGGAGTAGATAGCGCCACTCGGCCCTTCTCCACCATGAACCCATTGAGAACCGAGATAGTATCGGTATTCAAGAGTTCCATGATAACGATATTCGTCTGGCACACGAAACACAGTGATAAATGCCATACCATTCCCAATCAGCATCAGGAATGCAACGACGAACAATTTGATATTGTCAGGTTCTTTCCCTGTAAACCACAGTAACCACACCAGTCCGCTGATGGGCAGGATTATCAAAGTAACAGGAATCACAGTGTTGTGGAAAAATACAAAAATTGGATACGATGAATCAATATCACCATACCAACCATACATGGTATAAAACCAGGCGGTGATAAGCCAAGCTGTGATCGTTATTTGGGGTAACTTTCTCCCGAACATGAACTGCCTTTTTGGCTGGCTAACAGAAAACCACCCCTCTACCGCCACTACCTGCCAAGAGGGGTGCTGCTGGTTCATGTTTCAATTTGATGTTCTTCGCGCGGCGCACCGAGATAAGCCCGCTCTTGCTCAACAATTTCCGGGTCCAGCTTGGTGAACAGGGCTGACGGTTGCCGCAGGGCCTGACCGGGTTGCAGGTCGCTTTTGGCCCATGTGCCGATTGCCTCGCTACCATCATAGATCAGTGCCTTGTGCGGGCGAGTTTCCTCTTGAAACGCCTCAATCCGCAAGTCGCCGAATAATTGCCCGTCATAGCCCAAATATTCATGCAGTTGCTGCGAACTGAAGGGCAGGAAGGGAGCCAGCAGAATTTTGAGATTGTCGATGACCCGCAAAATGGCATAGACGGTGCGGGCGGCGTCGGCCTCATCTTCTTTGATGCGCTTCCAGGGTTCGCGCTCGTTCAAGTAGGCGTTGGCGTCGCGCACGATTTCCATCGCTGCTTGTAACGCATCGCGCAGCTTGACCTGTTCCAGCAGTGTGCCAACTTCCTCAAACCCGGCCTCGGCGCGTTCGATAATCGCGGTATCGGCCTCAGTGAGGGCGTCGTATGCTGGTACTTTGCCATCGAACCGCTTGTAAGCAAAGCCGAGCATCCGGTTGACCAGATTACCCCAGGCGGCAACTAATTCATTGTTCACGCGGCTATAGAAGCCATCCCACGCGAAATCCGAATCCTTCGATTCCGGGAAGGTCATCGCCACATAATAACGCAAGGCGTCCGGCTGATAACGTTCCAGAATATCCGGGACCCAGATGGCCCAGTTGCGACTCTTTGAGAACTGCTTGCCCTCGATGTTCATGAACTCGTTGGCGGGCACGTCATAGGGCAGATTTAAATCGGCATCGCGGGAATTCACATCACCAGCCTCGTTATAAAGGCCGTCAATCCCCATCAGCATTGCGGGCCAGATGACGGTATGGAAGGGGATGTTATCCTTGCCGATGAAGTTGTAGATGCGGGCATTGGGGTTGTACCACCAGTCCTTCCAGGCCTCTGGATTGCCAGTGTTTTTGGCCCATTCTACGCTGGCCGTAAAGTAGCCGTTAACCGCCTCGAACCAGACGTAGATACGTTTGTCTTCCCAGCCAGCCAACGGCACATCCACGCCCCAATCCAGATCGCGCGTATAAGCCCGTCCGCGTAAGCCCTCGGCTGCACCCTGCGTAATCAAGTTGCGCGTGAAGCTGAGCACGTTGGGCCGCCAGTGTTTTTGCTGCGTTTCCAGGTATTGGAGCAAATCATCCGACGTTTTTGAAAGATCAAGGAAGTAGTGTTCGCTGGTGCGCACCACGAGCTTATCGTCAGGATTGGCGCGATTATGCGGGGTGAGCAATTTGGTCGCGTCCATCAGGTTGCCACAGTTATCGCATTGGTCGCCCCGCGCACTTTCGTAGCCGCAGATGTAACAGGTGCCTTCGACATAGCGGTCGGGCAGGAACCGATTTTCCTGCTCACTGTACAGCAGATCCTGTTCCTCTTTATACAGATACCCGCGTTCCAGCAGCAGTAAAAAAATATCCTGAGCGATCTGGTGGTGATTTTCGGTGTCGGTATGGGTGAACAGGTCGTAACTGATGCCGAGTTTCTGTTGAGTCAGCAAGAAGCGCTCGTGATAATGCTCAAACACCTCACGGGCCGAGACACCGCGTTTATCGGCCTCAACCGAAATTGGCGTGCCATGACTATCCGACCCGGAAACCATCAACACATGGTTGCCCTTCAGTCGATGGTAACGGGCGAAAATATCCGAAGGGAGATAGGTCCCGGCCAAATGCCCAACATGCAAGTCACCGTTGGCATAGGGCCAGGCGACGGAAACGTGAATATATTCTGCGGTCATGCGTACTCCTCACTGTGTAATGCGCGAATAATAATATAGTTCTTAGTCGCAAGTCGCTAGCTGTTAGTCCTTAAGCCATCAGGATTACCGGTATGACGTCCCAAATTTTCCAGAATATGTCAGGTTAGCGGCTTTGCATTCGCATCATAATGATTGGCTTTGCCAACTCCCTTGGCTAATCGCTAAAGACTAATGACAAGCGACTGAAAACAAAAAAACCGCCTGCTTTTAGACAGACGGTTGATTGACGTTGTGTAGCTCAACTTCCTTCAGGCAGGTGGCACTGCCCGCCGTCGTCTGTCAGGACGTGGGTAAGGCATGACCATCATCATGCTGAAGGAGGTGAGAGATTGAATGTTCATCGTGACCTGAGTATAGCGAGTGTCAGCGCTTGGAGTCAAGTCTACAACCGGCCCCAAAAATGAAAAACCATATCCTGGGCGAAGGTGGGTGCGCCCAGGCGATGTAGCATCGACAGCGTTTGGGCGCGGTGATCGGTGGCGTGATTGAGGACATGCACCATCACCTGCCATTTTTTCAGTGGGGTAGGGTCATCGTCGTCGGTGAAGTCGGCTGCGCATTCTTCATCGGTCAAATTGTCCAGGTAAATCTGAATCGTCGCCTCCACCGTCTCCCAATGTGCGCGGATCACTTCTCGTGTCGGCCAATCTTCTGGCTCCTTAAATTTGGGTGGTTCAGGTACGGTGGCCTGCAGGCCATTAAACCAGCCTTCCTCGACATCCATCAGGTGAACAACCTGATTACGAATTGACCCGGCAGAATAATCCAGCGGCTGGACAAATTGCTGGTCGGTCAGCGGGACAATGCAATCATCCCAGAGCTTGCGATTAGCAGCGAAATGATACCCGTATAGGATGCGAATGTCATCGGCGTGCATGGTTCCTCCGTAGAAAATATGTTCTGTATAGAACGTATCACACATACCATGATATGTAAAGTTGCTGGCACCCACAAATTGCTCTCATACTCACTGCCCGGTAATATAGAGCAAATCATCAAGTCAGGGATATGTGCTGATGGAACTTCAACCGGTTGCCGACCATGTGTGGGTGTATCCATATGACCCGGATGCCGATATTGTGCAGCCGCTGGTCGGCGTCGTGCTGACCAACAGTGAGACCGTCCTCATTGATGCCGGGAATAGCCCCTATCACGCACGACAGG
The DNA here is from genome assembly GCA_965223835.1 of Phototrophicaceae bacterium. Lineage (GTDB taxonomy): Bacteria > Chloroflexota > Anaerolineae > Aggregatilineales > Phototrophicaceae > CAVYXZ01. The sequence continues at coordinate 3,678,238 of CBDCXQ010000001.1, read as the reverse complement.
TTGATATGGCCTTAGCCCAACTCGGCGCGCCCCCGGTCAAGTATCTTATTTATACCCATCATCATTTTGACCATACCTTTGGCGCTCAGGTCTGGCGCGATAGTGTCAGTATCGCGCATGCGCAATGTCGCTTGCAGATGCAAGAGCGCTATGCTGACCGCATCTGGAATCCGCAATATGTTGAGGAACAGATCTTTCTCCAACCGGCGCAGGCGGCGGGCTTGAGAATGCTGGGCAAGGCCGTTGGCGATTGGCATACTTTTGAAGTCAAGCTGCCGCAGATTACATTGAGTGAAGACTTACGTCTGGTGCTGGATGGGGTGTCGCTGTCTTTGCGGCATATCGGCGGCCAACATGCCAGCGATTCGATTACAGTGACAGTTGAGGAATCCCAGGTGATGTTTATCGGCGACTGTTACTATCCGCCACCAATGAGCGTGCGGCAGCCGGACGATACCCTGGATTATTCGATGATTGATCGCTTGCTGGGGGAGAATGTCGCCATCTATTGTGAGGGCCATAACGTGCCCAACACCCATGCCGAGTTCGCCGCCCGGCTCAAACAAGGGTAAGTTGATGGTCCTGCGGCCCCTGTTGGTCTTCAGCACGTTGGCGACCGTTTTACTCACATTACCCATTTTGGCGATTCACTCCCAGCCGATAGATTATCGTGATCTGAGCGCCTTTCTCACTGCGCCCGCAAATTGCGCTGCTCCCTGCTTTATGGGCATCAAACCCGGTGTGACCAGCGTCGGTGCCACGATGAATATCCTGCGAGCGCACACGTGGGTTCGTGACATCCGGGTTGACGCCTATGGGGAAAATGCAGCGTCCGCCTTCGGGTATGCTGAGATCAACTGGGATTGGAGCGGTCAACATCCCGCCTTGATTGATGCAACCCAGCCCGGTCGCATCAGTTTTTTGTGGGACCGCGAAAGCCAAAACAATCTGGGAAGCATCAATGCTGCCACAATCGAGACAATTACAATCCAAACCACGATCCACATGGACCGAGCGCGTTTGTGGTATGGAACACCCGACTCCGGGCAGGTCAGTGAACGACCAAACCAGCAAATCGCCTACGCCAGTGGTTATCATTTCAGCAGTCCGCCGGGGATGATTCAGCTATCGGCTCAGCTACCGTGCCCGGCTGACTGGCTGAGTTACTGGAACGCCCGCGCCAAAATTGAGATGACCGTTTATCTTGCCACAACTGCGACGGTGTCGCCATCTAACTTGATAGATGCGTGTTAGCTCAACTACGCTTCGGTGGCAAATTTTTCATATTTTACGTCGCCGCCGACATCCCAGGTATCAACGATGGCGAAGATCGTGGCATCCGCCGGGCGACCATCGGTTGCGGGGGTCTGCCGGGCACTACTGCCAGCCGCGTACAGCACCACTTCACCGGCTCCAGCGCCCACGGCGTCAAAAGCGACGACATAATTTCCCAGTGGCTGCCCATCCAGATCCAGTGGTTGAATGATGAGCATCTTCAGGCCTTGAACACGTTCGGTTTTGGCGCTGGCGACCACCGTGCCCACAACGCTGGCGAGTAACATGTTATTCTGTCTGCATCCCGGCCTGGCCGTCTTCCGTGCGGCCCAGCGGCATCACGGCATCAACATTAACATGGGGCCGCGGGATGACATGGACCGCCACCACTTCGCCAACTTTTTCCGCGTTGCGCACTCCGGCTTCAACCGCGGCCTTCACCGCTGCCACGTCGCCACGCACTACTGCGGTCACAAATCCACCGCCGGTTTTCTCATAGCTAACCAGTTCCACCCGGGCCGCTTTGACCATCGCGTCGGCGGCTTCGATCAGGGCGGCGAATGATTTCGTCTCAATCATGCCTAATGCTTCTGCCATCATTGTCTCCTTAGAAGGGTTTGTCGTTTATCCAACAGGGTGCAACAAGTTTACCCTGCATCACGCTTGACGATGTAATGGTATCCATTCTACCGCAAAGTCAACAATCGGGCGCTGTTTGAAAAATCTTGCAGTCGCATTGCCAACTGTACTCGGCTGAATGTTGTTGGCTGTCTCATAAGCGGCTCCCAATGCTTCAAAGTCTTCGTCTTCCAGCCGCAGCATGTCGAATGCCACCCATTGCGGCACGCCATTGACCAGCATCGTTGTACCCTCGGCTATGAATTCCTTTCCCGGCCAATCGGCACGATTTTCGGCCAGATGGAGCGAGGTGTTATTCTCGTGGCCCACGCCCAATAACAGCACATGCCCGTCCAATGCGTAAAGTTTGCCAATCGGTGAGTTGTTACCAAACATGTCTTTAAGTTGATGATCGGCGGTCAACTCTTTAGCATAAGGTCCAAGCGCGGTAAATGAGCCAATCGGGTGGGCGCTACGTATTACGCCGGACCAGGATCGAAACACTTCTGCCAGTGCCCCCATGGCACGCGTGGGCGTGGTCGCTGGATTAAACAGGGGCATGTTCGCCCGAATAATTGGAATCCAATCCGGCGGTACCGGCGGGTTCTGCCAGTTTGCCGGGTCCGTGCGCTGAGCCGAGTGGGTCGGCATCATCAGTGTTCCGCCGGGTCCCAGCACTTGTAACAGCGCTAGAATGACCGCTTCCGGCCCGCCCACCACCCAGCCTAACTTACTCATGGCACTATGGACCAATACAGTTTGGCCTGCTTTCAGGCCCAATGCCGTAAACTGTTCCGCCAGCGACGCAACCGTCAGGGGTGCTGCCGTCTGTTGGATGACATCAGCTTCAGACATGCGGGTTCCTTATGGTTGCTGCTGGGCACGGGCAATGAGTGCGGAAAGTGATATGCTTGCTAAAGAATCCAGTTGCAGGTCGGCGATGCTCAAGTCAAGGTGTTGAGTCATGGTGTTGGGAATGGCAACCGCAAACATGCCTGCCGCTTTGGCCGCCAGCAACCCATTGCGCGAATCTTCGAGCACGATACATTGATTGGGCGACACGTCCAATTGTTGCGCCGCCAATAGATACACTGCCGGGTCGGGTTTGGCACGGGGTACATCATCCGCCGTAGCAACCGTACCCAGAAAGGGCATTAAACCGAGTCGTTCGAGATTCGATTGTACCCAGTCGCGGGTGCCGCTCGACGCTACCCCCAGCTTGAGACCCCGTTCCTGTGCTTCAGCCATGCGCGCGCGGACGCCGGGTAGCGTATCCTGCTGATCGAAAATCGAGCGGAAATGGGTGTGGCGCTGCTGGCGAATCGCTGCTCGATCAACCGGCTTGCCGATTTGCGCTTCGAGATGGGCGTAAGGGTCAAAGCTGGCGTCAGCACTGCTCTTGCCAATTAATCCGGCCCAGAATTCGATGGGTAAGTCGGCACCGTATGCCCGGTACACCGCCAGCCACGATTCATATTCCGGCGTCTCACTGTCGATAATCAGGCCATCAAAGTCAAAGATCAATGCTTGCATTAATACCCCTTGCCCGCACTGACTGATTCGCCGCGTGCGCCTTTGACAATCGACACACCCGCGCTGGCCCCGATACGAGTCGCTCCGGCCTCGACCATCGCCTGGGCATCGGCATAGCTGCGCACGCCGCCAGATGCTTTGACGCCCAACGTTGGGCCGACGACCCGCCGCATCAATGCGACATCGCTCACAGTTGCGCCGCCGCCACCAAAACCCGTACTCGTCTTGACAAAATCGGCCCCGGCCATTCGCGCCACCTGCGACGCGATCACTTTTTCCTCGTCGGTCAGTTGTGCCGTTTCCAGAATGACTTTGCAAATGACATTATGCGCATGGGTAGTCGCTACGACAGTCGCAATATCGCGGTACAGGCCTTTGATGTCGTGGCTTTTCAGCACGCCGATGTTCATCACCATGTCGATTTCGGTCGCGCCGTTTTGGATCGCCAACTGCGCTTCATAGGCTTTGACCTCAGGTGGCGACGCGCCAAGTGGAAAGCCAACAACGGTACACACTTCGACGTCACTGCCCTTGAGTAAATCGGCTGCCAGTGGCACATAGGCGCTGTTGACGCATACCGACGCAAAATGATATTCGCGTGCTTCCTGACAGAGTTCCGCGATCTGCTCCGCACTCGCATCGGGTTTGAGGAGCGTGTGGTCAATCAGGCGAGCAACGCTCAGATCACGCGGGATATAGCCCAGCCCAGCGCTGATGCGCGATGCGCCGTTATGGATAACCTGCTGCACACGACTGGCGCAATGTTGTACACAGCGTCCGTCATCATCGTGTTCGCAACAATCGGTGTGCTGATGACTACTATCGTCTTGAAAGCGGGCCAGCACTTGTTGGGTGATTTGCTCGACCAGATCGTCCATGTCACCATGCTTCATGTTTTTCGCCATTATGTTTGCCTGTCTGTCTTACCTCATCCGCTCAATTACTTAGGCGAGGCAAGCCATCGGCCCCCCAATCAAACCTGCTTGCAACTTTCGCCTGAAAGCCTGCCTTCTAATTGCGATACTTCTTTTCCACCGCCATAATTTTATCCACGCGACGGGCATGACGTCCGCCGCCAAAATCGGTTTGCAACCAGGTTTGCACGATCTGCTGGGCCAGCGCGTTACCGATCAATCCCGCGCCCAGCGTTAACACATTGGCATCATTATGTTCACGGCTGTTAAAGGCCGTCGCCTGATCGTAACAGAGCGCTGCCCGCACCCCTGGTACTTTATTCGCTACCATGCTCGACCCGATCCCAGCGCCATCAACCATGATACCGCGCCAGGCCCGACCCGTGCTGACCAGAGCCGCTACTTTCTCAGCATAATCAGGATAATCCACACTGTCGCTGCTATCGGTGCCGCAGTCGATGATGACATAATCACCCTGTAACAGCGATTTAAGGGCTTCTTTCATACCATAGCCACCGTGATCGGCTCCCAGCGCTATCACTCTTTCGCCGCTGGGTTTTTCTGTCGTTTCAGTCACGATCTGAATACGCCGTTCCAGCGCCGCGCTCTGAGCCAGCGGCGTTAGAATCGCATTCGACGGCACCTGCAATGTGCTGCCTTCGGGTAGCTTCACAATCGCTTCGGCGTCAATAATCGTTTTGGGGTTCGATCCCAGTCGTCGTTCTAGAGCAGCAGCGACTAATCGGCGAACAGTATCCTCTTGCGACATGGTGACTCCTTTACCAGCGATTCGCCCTGATTATACGTCGTTGGGTTCCGTCTGTGCAACGTCAGGGAATTTGGATACGGGTCAGTTCATAGGCATCGCCAGTGCCTACAGACAGTCGCACGCCAGTTTCGAATTTATACAGGCCGACCATGACCCGATATTCACCGGACGGTAGGTCAGGGGGTAGTGTCAGCGGGAAGGGTGGGCTAATGAGAGTCTCGCTGGGTTCAGTCCAGGTTAGTGTCAGGCGTTCCGGCACTGCCGGCGAGCTATCATGCTGCGCCAGCACTGCATACTCATCTAGCGGTACAAGATGCATAAATAACTGGTAATTATCAGCGGGGGTTGTCGCTGCTTGCCAGTACAGCGTAAACTCCACCGTGTCACCGGGTTGCAGGTCAGTTGTTGGCTGTTGGTCATAGCCGGTCAGGATGATTTGATCGCCAAAATTGATCTCAAGTTCATGTTCCATGCGCCACAAGCGGTAAAAAATACCTTCTGGCTCACGTCGCGTGGGCGGATGCACAAAATCACGCAGTCGCAGCATCTGGGACAGCAAATCACGCCCGGCTTCAGAGGACTCAAGTTGTCGCTGTTGGGGTATCGGCAGCAGGGTATAGGTCATCACCCGGTCATCAACCCATTCCTCCAGCGGATATTCTAGGATATCTTCCGTTACCCACCAATCGAACCATTGACGACCCTGGATTCCACCCCAATTGGGGTTAAACGTGCGTCCGTGCTCATCGTAAACGATCACCGTGCCGGGGGATAGATTAACATCTGCCCACTGTCGAATAATAACCTGCCAATTTTGAACCTCCCGATCATTCACAAGCGCCCGTAATGAGACAATCTGGGGTCCCAGTACAATCGTTGCAACAATCAATACCACACTCCAGCGCAGCCAACGGGAAGCAGGCACTGCCATGATCTGTCCAAATGCCATACTCATGATCATAATCAACACCGCGCTGGCCGGTAGTACATGCTGAATTCGCACCCCCCGATCGTGGGTCCAATGAATTGCACTGGAAGACAACATAATTAGAGTCGCCAACAGCAGCAGTAAGCCCAGCAGTATCGGACGTTGCTGTCGCCAATTGTGACGATGCACGATGCTCCAGACTACACTGCCCAGGCCAACCATGATGACGAAACCGGGCAGGTTTACCGTACTTAGTGTTTCATAGAAATGCTGGTACAGTAGCGGAAGATTCCATAGTTCAGTGGTTAATACTCGCAGTAGCCAGCGTTGATAATTAACGGGGATAATTTGGTAAAATGCCAGAATTCCAATAGTGGTCAGGATAAAACTAAGGACGACGGTGATCCGCCAGCCATAGCGCCGAGCGAACACCTGCATCAAGACAAATAACGCGGGAACAGCCGTGACAAATAGCCGATATTCGAATAATAAGATGAGGCCGGTGGTTCCCAGGCAAGCAAATGCCCAGCGCCAGTTACGGAGACAGGCCAGGGCCAAGAAAATTAAGTTGAGTGCAAACAGCGGATAAACGAATGACTCGGGGATTGCCAGAATCGAACGTTCTACCAGAACAGGTATGAAAGCCCACATCAAGGCTGCGGCCCACCCGGCAACATCACCTGCAACCAGGCGTGCCGCGATTCCAAGCAGTATTATTCCAATTAGATTAGAGCCTACTGCTAGCAGTCGCAATGATCGCACGGTCATTGCTAACCCGCTTTCACCTCGAGCTTCCAGTGCATTTTGAATGAAAACATGCATTTGTACGATAGCGGGTGGATAGGTGCGGATATTGTTGGCTTTTAGGTCGGTCAAGCCGCGGGCTGTTTGTCCATACCAGTACAACTGTACCTCATCAATATACTCAATATATGGCAGTCCATAATCGTAGATCATGACGCGAGGTACTGCTCCTAACATTGTGATCAACAGTAGGCCGGGCCAGAACCAGTGGCTCAGGCTGATTGGCTTGTGTGTTGGGGATGCGAAGGGGATGTATCCCGTCAATTGTTGATCCAGCATTCATTAACTTTCTTACAACCAACCTCAGCATTTCATCATACAAACAAACATAAGTCTTGACTAGCATCGCCGTGATGGGGCAGGGGGGTGACGGAATAGTCGTCTAGCTTGTGTCACGTGACACCTATCGAAGAATCGCTAAATTGATTTTAGGGAGTTGTCAGTTGTGCAAACAAAAACCGGCCTCATGTAGACCGGCAGCAATTCTATGGGGTTGCGTATATGAAAAAATATTAAGTCTTTGCCATTTTGCTAACGGCATATCGCGCTTCATGCAATGACTCAACCAGTTCAGCCCGGTAGGGGATCAGGTCTTCGCGCAGTCGCGGTAGAATTTTTTCCCCATCCTCAACATCCAAGACCAGGGCCGGATGTCCGGCGTGTAACTCGGCGGCCAGTGTTCGAATGTGCAAGTTTTTGTAATCAAAATCAAGCAAACCAGCGGCGACGCGTCCGGTGATATTGCCTAACAATCCACCAGCAACCAGCCCGGTCCCAATCGCGATAATGGGGCCAATTCCTGGCAGAGTCAATGCGCCTAACTGTACCAGGCCCAGTGCAGTCATCGCAGCGCCCAATGTTCCTCCGGCGATCCCCCCTTCATTGGGGCTGATATCATCATCGAGAATGACGATTTCGCCGTCATGCGCTTTCGCGATAATCGCCGCTTGCCGAATGTTGATGTAGTCCATTTCGATAATTCGGTCCAGTGCCTTCGTGAGAATGACCCGTGATGGAAAAACCGCAACAATTGGCTCACCATTCATTTTAACTTTACTCCCGGAGGCTAAACTTGTTGTCAACCTGGAAAATACAATTATTAAGGGATGCTAATGATACTACCCTAGATTACTTGTTTTGGTGAAGCTGTTTCCAATTGTACGAGACAGCCAGTATGAAGTCAAGCAATGTTCATTAAGCTACGAGCGCGTTATCGGTCCCGACTGATAGCCAGGGCTGCCATTTCCTGGGTGATTGTCTGGCGCTTTTCCGGCAATGGCGGCGGATTTGGCGCGGCGATATATTGCCGAGAATTGCGAAGTTGCTGCGAGACTTGCCGCATCATGTGTGGGCTAAATAACTGGTGCGGGGGTGTTGCTAATCCCACGACAGCGAGTAGCTTTTCCAGTATTGCTGGATCATGACGGGCTGCTTCGAAAACCTGTTTACCATACCATTGCAGCCAGCGTGTTTTTCTGTTCATGCCAGTGTTTTCCTGAAACTTCAAGAACTGCCAGGGGAACGCCAGAGTCCGGGCCAGGCGCTTTTGAAAACGCGGCCCCAACCCAGTCAGATTACCATCAGGATAACGTTTGCGCTGGTCGTCGAGAGCTTCGCGGAGTGTCAAGGCGCTCATCGTAGCAAGCGTTAAATCGAGACCCAGAATCGGATTTAGATGGACTGCTTGGGTATCAATCAGGCGGTCAGGCCACGTAGGGACCTGATGGAAATGCCAGAGCTGGCTGGTGGTATCGGTAGAACCAAAGATCGGGCTAAGTGAGTCCACACCACGTAAGGCCTCCGCCAGTATCGGTGAACGAACTTTGCTTGCCAGATACATGAATTCGGCGTCGTTTTTCGGTAACACTTTGAGGTCGCTCAGCATAACCAACCACTGTTGGCCCTCAACCGGAATGATGGCACCCCCCGGTTGGTCTTGATGTGGAAGTAGCAGCAGCGCTCGCCAACCGAGATCAAGTCCCAGTGGGCGTTGAAACACCTGTACCGCCGTCAGTCCCTTGCTGCTGCTTATCGTCGTGGTTTCGGCCTGGCAACGCCAAGCGGTAGGTTGCGCTGATGTATCTACGATCAAGTCAGGAGTAAGGGTAGTTTGCGTTCCGCTGGCTGGTGACCGAATTATGACGCGAGGTCGTGTATGATTGGGCTGAATGTCACATATCTGGCGTTGTTCCAGGAAGGTCAGACGACCACGACTATAATCTGCTAGACGCTGGTATACACGATGCCGCAGTAAATTGTAGGTTGTCGAGCGTGAAATCAGATCTGAATGGAAGCGTGGCCCCCAGCCATTGGGTAGTAGTAGGGGAGCATCGGCCGTCCAAGAAATGTTTGGTGCCCCGGCTATGATGAGTTCTGCGGTCAGGCCCGGAAATAGCCGTTCGAGTTGGCGCTGACCTTGCACTGCCAGCACATGCATTGGGAGTGCCTGTTGCAGCGTCGCCGGTGGTGTCGGTTCTCTTAGCAAGCGCTGATTGCTTATGACCGTGACCCGGTGGAAATGGTCGAGCAGAATCCGAGCCATGAGTAGTCCAGCAAGATCTGCTCCCAACACGACTGCCTGCTGGTCGCAATTGCGATTGACAAAATGATACCGGACCACCAGAACATTCCACCTGTAGGGATGCGTGTTCGTCAAATAACACTACTTGCATCAGTTTAGCATAAAGAAAGTATTGCAAGTGTCAAGAAAATTTACAGTTTGACAATTGTTATACAAAGCAAAGCGCCATCCGGGGCTGGATGGCGCTGCGAGAAAAGGGGTACTAATTTAGGGCAATCCCAGTGCAGTCGTTGGTGTGGCTGACAGCTTCCGACCGCAATGATGGCAATGAGCTGCGCTGGAAAGCGCTTCTGCTTTGAGGGGATAATCGTTCAGGTCCTCGACAACAGCTTTGACTTCCGGTGGCTCACACACCGTACTCAGTTAACTCTCCGCCCTTCCCCGGGAGGTGGGAAGGAGATATACCAATTTAAGATGAACTAATTGTCTCATGGACCACGCGCTGGAGATAGTGATTTTTGTCACGAATTGAGCAGGCGATGTCATGGTTGCAACTATGACATTGGTGGTGTACGGAAATTCATTTTACTTGCGGGCGATAATCAGCGTCATGAAGTTGAATGCCCAGGGTAGTGCCCACCGTAGCAGAGTCCCCAGACTATCTGCCAATGAACTGGTCTCATAATAACCTCGACCACGGAACGGACCGCCCAATCCCCACAGGGTAAATGCGTGGCTGGTTGGTTGTATATGACCCAGAGTAAAACCGGCAGCCTCGACTGCCTGCGTCAACGCAGTGCGCGTGTAAGTGCTTTCATAAAATTGGTCGTTGCTCAGGTGGCTGGCCCCCTGTTGCTGCCGTTTCCAGGTTATCAAACGTTGCACGATGTTGGGGTAGGGAATGGTCAAAATCAGCGTTCCGCCTGGTCGCAGAACCCGATAGGCTTCAGCCAGTGCTGGCCCCATACCATGCTCAAAATGCTCTAATACGCCGAATGAAAGGTAAGCCCCAATCGACTCGTTGGCGCATGGTAACTGATGAATATCACCGGCCAACAACGGCAGGCTTGCGTCATAATTACGCGAAGCGTGCAACGCATTCTCGGCATAATCCAGACCCAACACCCGATAACCCAGTGTTCGCAGGGTGATTACAATGGCGCTCAGGCCACTACCAGCCTCTAGTATCAAACTGTCCTTATCGAGGTAGGGCAAATACGTCTGAATCGTTGCCAGTGAACGTGGATATTGCACTGCTTGCAACTCAACTTCTATCGAGGCGCTATCCCAGATGTCCTCCCAGGCGTGGCGGGTGCTTTCATAACGTGAGGCGGTCTCAGGTGGTTTCATAGGCGCTATGATACCTGAGCAGGCGAGGTGAAAAAAGGCTCTTTAAGCCCTATAGTTAACCAGCACCTTTACGGCAGCGTGATTATTTTCGGCCAGTTTGCGAAAGGTGTCTGCCAAGTCCGTTTCTGTAATTTCAACATCAAAAATTCGGGCAAACGGCAGCGGTTGATCGCGTAGTGCGGCAAAGAACCAGCTGGCATGGGCGGAATAATCCCAACCATCGCTAGAACCACACACCTGTAATTCTTTGCTATGAAATTCGGGGAGCAGAGTCAAAGGCTCACGATTGCCATCGGCCAGTACACAGAGACGACCATTAGGAGCCAGTGCCCGTTGCAACTGGGCAAACGCTTTATCATAGCTTGAGCATTCAAAACCTGCTATGTAGGTAGTGGGTAGCGGCTCATCAGGGAGATACACGGCCCGTGCGCCCAACTCCAGGGCGATTTCTCGCCGTTTTGCAAGGGGTTCAATAACATCTACCGATTGAATGCCATATAATCGCAGTATGCCCACCGTCAATAAGCCAATTGCGCCGCCACCGGTCACCAGGACGGTTGTTTCGGGTTGCAGTGCCAGTTTGCGGACACCCTTTGCCACGTCGCAGCTAAGGATTGCCAGCAACGCCTGGCGTGGATTGATGTATGCTGGGACCGGCAACGCCCGCGTTTCTGGCACAATTGCAAACGTTCGATGTCCATAGAATGCGACGGCTTTGTCGCCAACTTGAAAATGCGTAACATCGTGGCCGACTGCGAGCACCTCACCGTAGCTTTCGTAGCCGGTCATCTGCGGGTAGTTTAATGGGGTGCTGCTGCGGGTCGTGTTGGCATACAGGGGAATTTCGGTCCCAATACTGATCGCACCGACATGCGTTTGCACCAATATGTCAGTTGCACCCAATAGCGGCAATGGTTCGGTCTGCCACGCCAGATGGTGCGGGGCTGTGAGCAACAATGAACGCTGTTCAGTTGGCGCGTTCATCGGCTTGCACTTTTTCGGCGAGATAGTCGCGGGCTGCTGCCAGCGAATCGAGGATGGCTGGCCCCTCCCAGCCGCGTGTTCGATCTACGGTTTCGATGATTCGTTCCAGGAAGCTGCCAGATTCGTTGATAAGCACCGTATGCCGCAGATTTTTCGGCTGGGTTGACCCGGCAACGCGCATATGGGCTAGCACATTGCCCGTAGGTAGTCTGCTGCCTTTGAACCACAGTATCAAATGAACGGTACGTTCAGTCGACTGGATCAAATCATAGCTATTGCGAATCACTTCCGTAAATTCGGCCCACGTCCAGTCCAATGCATCCAGATTGACACGATAAATGGTTTGGGCTGCGTCGTCCCACTGTGTTGAAATTGGCATTGGTATCTCCGATGGTTGCTGGTGTGCAACCTATTGTATTTTCCTGGACGGAAAGCATGTATATATTATTGCGACTACTATAGGCAAGTTTACTCGTGGCTGACGCTAATCAGATCGATAGAAATAGAACAATGGTGGAACAAGACCAATCAGTTTCTCAAAAATACGCTCAACATCGAGGGAAAAAAAGCGAGGCATCATCAATCTGCCAGCTTTGCAAACACCGTTGCCAGTGGAATTTCCAGGCCAGGAAGGTGCGCAAAAGTGAGTTTTTCGCGTTCGATGTGTGGCTCAATTGCAGGGTCGGTAAACACCTTGACCAGTCGGTCTTCGGCCCATACTTCCCACACCGTTGCGCCTCGTTCCAACCAAACCGGACGATCAGCTTCCAACCGCTTGAGTTCCTCATTGCTCCTGGGATTCGAAACGACTTCAACAACAAGGTCCGGCCAGTAATCAGTAATGCAGTGTTGACCCGTGTAGCTGTTCAAAGAACGAATAAAGGCAATATCAGGTTCTGGGCAGTGATGGGGACTGAAGCGAAAGCCGGTTGTCTGGCTGGTGGTGATGCCAGGCAGATTTTGAGTGATGAGATGGATTCGAATTAAGCCAGCGATTAAAATAATGATGTCGGTGTGCCAATCTTTTGAGGGCATTTTTTTCATAATCTTTCCATGTACGAGTTCATAATGTTTGCCGCTGCCGCGCAGCCAATCAGCCAGTTCTTCGAACTCTTCGACGGTGATTAAATTTTCGGGTAGATAGATCGCCATTGCACATTCTCTCAGGCTGGCAGGATATATCGATTATAACATAATCAGGTGTATGACAGACTTTCGTCGCTATTGCATAGGATTGAAGTTGCACCGATTTTCAGCCAATAAGTCGTACTGAACCATTGTGCTTGACAGTCCCAACTGAACATGCCAATATCAAGGCATACTCCAAAAAATGATTATGGTGGATTCTCTCATGCTGGATTTGAGTAACGTTAAAGATCATTTTGATGAATATGGTTATGCAGTAGTCGAAAATGTGCTGGATGCGGATACGATCTCCGCAGTCGAGTTAGATTACCTGCACCTCATTGATCACCATGCCCCACGCTGGTTAGAGGAGGGGAAGATTCCTGACCTCTTTAGCGACCTGCCGCTCTACCAACGGGCCGGGATGATTATCAGCTATCTAGATGATATTGAATTCCGCTGGTTTGACATCGCTTTTCCCCAGGCCAAAACACCTACCGGCCAGTTCCCAAACGTGAGTAAAGCCGTGTTTGATGTGATGGTACATCCACGTTTACTGGATAGCATCGAGGTGCTTATTGGTGGTGAGATCGTCGTGAATCCCATCCATCATGTGCGCATCAAACCGCCGGAAGCCGCGCTTAAAGCTGCCAAACCCAGCGGCCTGATGAAAGCCACCGGCTGGCACCAGGATCAAGGTGTGGCCCGGGAGATTGCCGACGAGACGGACATGATTACCGCCTGGGTTGCGATCTCCGACGCGACAGAAGAAAATGGTTGTTTATGTGTTGTTGCTGGAAGCCACAAGCAAGGCCTGGCGACGCACTGCACAACCCGTGGTGTGACCATCCCGAATGCGCTGATTGTACAAGAGGCGGTGACGCCCGTACCAGTTAAACGCGGTGGTGTCCTGCTGATGCACCGTAAAACACAGCATTCGTCGCTGGAAAATGCTAGTGATGGGATTCGCTGGAGCTTTGACTTGCGCTACCAGCCACCCGGTCAGCCCACTGGACGTGACGAGTTTCCTGACTTCCTGGCCCGCAGTCGCCGAAATCCGGCCAGTGTGACCGTCGATCATGCAGCGTGGGCTGAGATGTGGCGGCAAACGGAAATGTGGATGTACGCGCAAGAAGAATTCAAGAAGTCACACCGCTGGACCGGGGATGCCGAGGTTTGCGCCTAGTCAATTGATCTATCCCATCTTCGGGAAAAGGTCACTGACCGCAACGCTGAAACCGGGTAGAACATCACCACCGAAGCTATTTACGCCGTTCATCCACCAGGTCAATGGCGGCCAGGATTTTATCCAGCGTTTCAAGCGGATTCCCGCGCTGATGCAACCGTAAAACGCGCCGCCGATGTGTTTGTAGGGCTTCAAAATCACCCAGCGCCTGCGCAGCGTGCAGCTTGCCAAACGTGAATGGCATCTGTGGGATGTCGACATCTTCGGCGTCTTCACAGGTAATCATGATAAACACCCCGTTATTGGGGCCGCCCTTGTGCAGTTGGCCGCTGCTGTGTAAATATCGCGGTCCATAGCCCACTGTTACAGCGCGGTGGGTAGTATGGCGCAATCGCCGTCGGACTACTTCCAACGCCGCAATAATTGCCGGTTCTGGTGGCACATAGGCTAACAGGGCAAAATAATCTCCAGCACGGGTGGAGTTAATTTGTGCCGCCAGCAGCCCGATCAGGTCACTCTCACCCTTATAGCCCTGCTGCAAAACCAGTTCACTCAGCAGGGTCCGTGTTTTCTCAGCGACAAACAGGTTGACGGGACCTTCCGTGATCGCAGCTGGATGATCGAACAACGTACCCTGTTCCTGATACCGCTCTAAAATGTGAGTCGTGTTCGCCTTGCTCTCAGCCACGTTCGGTTCATCGAAGGGATTGACCCCCAGTAGGCTTCCCGCAACTGCTGTGGCATATTCCCAGCGGAAGAATTCGCCGCCCAAAGCATATGGATTTGTCAGATTAAAAATAACGCAAGGCTGACTCGCCTGCTGTAAAGTTTTCAGCCCTTCATCAATCGCGGAATTGTCGTCACCTTCAACCCGTAGGTAAATAAACACCCGGTCGGTCACATAATCATGGGGATTACCAATCGTCGCGCCAACGACGGGCACGATTCCACGTTCCGACTTTCCCGTGCTTTCGGCCAGGAGTTGTTCAATCCAGTTACCCATGCGGGCAATTGACGGGCTGGTAAATACGCCTACTTTGTCGCGCCCCTCTGCCGCTAAGACTCCTAGAATCGCGCCCAACCAGATGCCGGGATGATCTACGCCCGCGACTTTTGGACCACACGCCATCATCATATTTTCGGCGCTGGACCACAATGCATCCAAATCTAAGCCCTGGAGCGCTGCCGGGACCATGCCGAAATAGCTGAGGGCGCTATAGCGTCCGCCAATATCTGCCGGGTTCAGGAAGGTGGCGTAGAAATTATGCGCTTGCGCCAGGTCGACCAGTGGGGTGTCCGTGTCAGTGATGGCGATAAATTGTTGCCCATTATGCCCGGTTCGCGCGTAAAAATAATTGAACAACGCCTGAGTTTCCAACGTTGTGCCGGACTTGCTGGCGACGATAAACAACGTTTTTGTTATATCCAGCTTTTTGTCGAGTGCTAACACGCTGCCGGGATTCGTGCTGTCCAGGACATGTATTTGCGGGAACCCAGCCTGTACCCCAAAGGTCGTGCTAAACACTTCAGCTGCGAGGCTGCTGCCCCCCATTCCCAGAACCACCGCATGCGACCAATTGCTGGCTTCTTGTTGTAATGCTTGCAAGCGCTGCCGGTCAATTGACTGCGTGACATCAAGCCAGCCCAACCGCTGGCGGATGGCATGTATAACTGTGTTGCCACCTTTCCAGATACTGCCATCTTTTTCCCATAGGCGCATGTTGATAAAGTTCTCGTCGAGTTCAACAATAGCAGCCTGAACCGCTTCGGCATAGATACTCAGGACGGTTTCTTGTTGGCGGATAATGCCGGTACGCAAGACATTGCGTTTGGCGTCCACCTGGTCGAGTAAGTTCTCGAACGCTTCGGTGAAGGCCTCAACTCCATCAACCTGGAGCTGGTGTGTGATCTGGTCGAGGTCAATGCCCACTTCTGCCAGCATATCCAGCAACATTTCCGGATCTTCGCGTTGATCCAACAGAGTTTTCTCCGTTGAGCCGTGATCGGCAAACGCCATCAATGTCTGAGGCGGGACCGTATTCACCGTATCTTTGGCGATCAGATTGTCAAGGTACATCGTGTCAGGGTAGGCGGGGTTTTTTGTACTTGTGCTGGCCCATAATGGCCGCTGTACCCGTGCCCCGGCAGACCGCAATGTTGCAAATCGCTCACCATGAAAGATGTCCAGGAAGCGTGTATAAGCGATCCGCGCATTCGCAATGGCGGCGGTACCCAGCAATTTTCGGTTCGCAGCCACCCGGTCCAGATCGCGTCCCTGCGCGGCGCGGATGTTATTCTCCAACATACGGTCAACCATCGTGTCAATTCGACTCAGGAAAAAACTGGCAACCGATGCGATATTTTCGATATCTTCCCCGGCAGCCAGCCGCTTTTCTAATCCACGAATATAGGCCTCGGTCACTTCAAGATAATTCTGAACGGCAAAGATCAACGTGACATTGATATTGATACCTGCTGCAATCGTGGCTTCAATTGCTGGAATGCCTGCCGATGTAGCAGGTATTTTTATCATTGTATTCGGACGATTTACCGTCGTGAAAAGCCGCTGCGCTTCCTGAATCGTGGTGTCGGTATCGTTGGCGATTAGGGGTGAGACTTCGAGGCTGACATAACCGTCCTGTCCACCAGTCCTGTCATAAACCGGGCGCAACAGATCCGCTGTCCGTTGAATGTCTTCGACCGCCAGTTTTTCGTAAATGTCATAGGCTTCCAGGTCCATATAGGCACGTATCCCGGCGTCATAATCATCTGATTCCCCAATGGCCTGCTGGAAAATCGTTGGATTAGAGGTCACACCCAGCACCCCGTACCGTTCAATCAAGGTTTTGAGTTCACCGCTTTCTAACAGACCTCGGCGGATATTGTCGTACCAGATGCTCTGACCGTAGGCCTGGACATCAACAGGCGGGTTGACAGACATTTAAGACTCCTTAATATGAACCGCGATTTCATAATGAGGATGCATATCATGTGTTGTAGCTGGTTTCGCCCGTAAACCGGGCAAACATAAACAGTCAATTTACTGTAGCACAAGATCATTGACATGACCTGTCAGAGTCTTATCAGATTGCACCAGATTTCACAAGGGAGGTATACACAAAATGTTGTGGTAAGGCGTGGCAGACTGCCCACCACTGGGTACCGGCGGACAGTCTGAATAATCTTAGGATGCGATTGCTAGCCCAAAGGAGTGAGTTCCGTCTCACATAAAAAATCCAGGAGCAGGGCATTGAATACTTCGGGTTGTTCGAAACTTGGCACATGACCGGCGTTTTCAACCACAATTTTTCGTGCTGTTGAAATACCCTCCGTCAATTTACTCGCCGCCCGCAATACTTCTGCGTGATCAAGCGCACCCGCTACGATCAGGACCGGACACTGAATGTCATGCAAGCGCACGACTGCGGGAGGGTCTATTAAACAAACCGGCTGCATATCAGCGATCAAAAACGTCTGCTGCTCCACCGGTATACGATTCATTGCCAGTGCTTGCTGGCGCAACGTACTGTCTACCGCATCTGGCTCACGGTACTCGCCGTCCAACCAGATGCGGATCTGGAGTTCATTGGTCTGGTCAACTGCGCCAGCCTGTGCCGCAGCGAACATCTCCAGCATGTAACGGGGTGGTTCGCCCTCTATTTCAAAACCACTCGGCGCGGCCCCGACTAGCATTAGCGAACGTGCTAGTTCTGGCTGTTCCAGCACAAGGTCAAGCATAATCGCGCCACCGTTCGAACAACCCACAAAATGCGCGTGGTCAATATCAAGATATTCAAGTAAGCGCCGCAAATCATCGCGACGACAAATCGGCCCGTCTACGGCGCTTGATCGTCCATAACCACGCATATCATAGCGAATAACCTGAAAGTGTTGCGCCAGTGCTTCCCATTGTGGATTGAACATACGGCTATCCAGAAAGGCAGCATGTGATAATACCAGTGGCACACCCGCTCCTGCAGTCTCGTAGTAGATCGTGCCCGCATCAAGTTCGAGATAACCACTTGTTGTGTGAGTCATAGTGTTTCTCCTGAGTTTCTACTTACACTTGCCTTATGTTAAACTCACTTGAGTGACACCTTTTGTCACTCAAAATTAGATTGGATAAAAATGCGGGCTGATCGACTTTTGACGATGATGATGTTGCTGCAATCACGCGGCAAAATGACGGCTAAAGCGCTGGCACATGAGTTGAATGTGTCACGGCGGACAGTCTTACGGGATGTCGATGCCCTTAGCCTGGCGGGCGTTCCGATCTATGCTGAGGGTGGACATGGGGGTGGCATCGCGCTGGATGAAGGCTATCGAACTCACTTAACCGGACTACATACGCCTGAAGTACAGGCCCTGTTTGTCGCGAATAACCCAGCGGTGTTACGCGATGTCGGTCTAAATGAAGCCGCCGAACAACTCGTGCTGAAATTGTTGGCAGCGCTCCCAACAACCCATCATCTGACAGTCGATCATATTCGGCAACGGTTAATGATCGACTCAACCTGGTGGTGGCATGATGAGACGACACCCCATTTTTGGGATGATCTACAACAGGCGGTTTATGAAGATCGATTGTTAGAGGCGACCTATGAACACTATCGCGGTGATGTCGTAGAACGGGTGTTAGAACCATATAGTTTGGTCAATAAATCCAGCCAATGGTATCTTGTAGCCCGGCGCACTGGTGAGTTCCGCACGTATCGTGTCGCCCGCTTTCATACGATACAGGTGCTCGATCAATACTTTACCCGTCTACCAGATTTTGACCTGCAACAGTATTGGCAAGACCACTTGCAAGCATTTGTCGAAAGCTTTTCGGATTATCATTGTACGTTGCGCATACACCCGGAGCGAGTGACTTTTGTCAAGTGGTTGACTCCTGGCCGCTGGGAAGAAGTATCATCAGTTGATGACGCAGGCTGGGTAACGCTGCGCTTGTTGTTAGAATCACCTATTCTCGCCAAAATGCTCGTATTTGGATTGGGTACGAGCTGCGAGGTCATTAGCCCGCAGACGTTAGCAAACGATGTCTTGATTGATGCCGGTGAACTCCAGCAGTATCTCACCAAACCACGTGGTCGGGAAAGATCATAAACGTTGTGGGTACAAAAATAGAACTCATCCTGACTGTCAGTCCTGAACTGCGTTTTGTTTAACTGGTTGAAGAACTTTGCTCTCATGGAGAAACGAAAACGAATTCAGCGGATAGACAATGTGCTTTAGCCCATTGCAACGGGCTGAAGCCCGCTGTCTACTATCAAATCATATGCATTTGGATTCACTTCTCCATCAGTTTGTTGGTTAAGGTTCTGAGGATTGATTATCTTTTATGAAACAATCTTGCCACAACGAAATACTTCTTCACAAAAAAACAAACTTAAGCAAGGTCGCGTGTTAGCCAAAGGTAAAGTGTTTAGCGGAGCATTGGCTGAAGATCATGTTCTGAGCGAGCAGCATTACGAAATTTGAATAATTTGTGAATAACATAAACACGCTCTTTGCAAATTTCACAGATCGGGTTACGCTTAAGACAGAATTAAGCGCGAGGAGATAAAATATCATGCATCAACACACCACTATGGGAACTATCTTAATTGTCGACGATTATTTACCACTATTACGAAACATGGCCTTCCTCATGGAAATGACGGGCTTTGAGGTCGTAACCGCCACCGACGGCCACAAGGCATTAGCTGCCCTCGAAAAAAATCACATTGATCTGATCATCTCCGACATTGATATGCCCAACCTGGATGGCTATGGCTTGTTGCAGGTCCTTCGCAATGATGTTCGCTGGCATGAACTACCATTCATCTTTGCGTCTTCGCACTATGAGTTGGATGACCTCATGTTTGGGCTGGAGCAGGGCGCAAATGATTATGTGCCGAAGCCGTTTGACATTTACGATGTTCTGGATGCGGTTCAGCGCACAGTTCCCAACCTGATTACAGGGCAATCGCAAAAGCTAGCTGGATAAATCTCAATACGGACTACAGCCTTCATTTTGTCATCATCATTTTTTTATCCTGAATGTCGTATCCTGACGGGCGGCATTCTTTTTTTTTCGACAATTATGCTACGATTAATTGTATGTTACCTGGAATTGCAAGTTTCGGCCTGACATGGGTCGCCAGATCATAATGGTTAATATTCACTCATGTTGAAACGTTTGCTCAACATTAACCCGGGTGAAGAGCGCCCGGTCCTGTTGCTCACACTCTATTATTTCTTCATCACGGCGACGGCAATCACCGGACGCTCGGTGAGCAATGCCTTATTCTTCAGCCGGATTGAGAACGCCCGCGCGATTTTCCCATTTATGCTCATCACCGTGACGCTGACAGGGGTCGTCGTGATGGCCGTTTATACCCGGCTTGCCAAACAGACGCGCCCGGTACCTTTATTTATGTTCACCGGCCTGTTAATTGCGAGTTTTACGCTGTTGCTACGCTTTTTTATCGACCAAAACTGGGCGCTCTATGCTCTGTTTGTGTTGATGGAAGTCGTCAATGTCATCATGTTCTTCCAGTTCTACATCTTCGCTGGCGCAATTTTTGACACGCGGCAAGCAAAACGCATATTCGGGATTCTAGGCGTGGGTGGCGCTGTCGCCAGCATCCTCAGTGGTCTGGCGCTTAGCCCATTTACAACTTTGTTTGGCTCGGAAGCTGTTTTGTTTCTGGCGATGGGATTTATCTTGCTATGGGTGCTCACGATCTGGCTGACTCGGCGTTACTTGCGCCAGGAAGACTCCACTGACAAAGCTGATGCGTCGACAAAGCCGGTTTCCGGCAAGCTCGATTCGTATTTGCTAACGATGGGGGTGGTCATTGTGATGACGATTCTGGCCTCCACCATCGTTGAGTACCAGTTCAAAGTCATTTCTACTGAAGGCTTTGGTACGGATGATGCCGCCCTTACAAGCTTCTTCGGCTCGTTTTTTGCGCTTGTTGGTTTCTTCCAGATCATTATTCGGCTGTTTGTGGTGGGTAATCTATTAACCCGTTTTGGCGTACTGGCCGGTTTGGTGCTGTTGCCGGTCGGCATGGGGCTGAGTTCAATTACGGTATTGCTCAACCCGACCTTGTGGTCAGCGGTTCTGCTCAAGGCCGTCGATCAAGTATTACGTTACACGACCACCGAAACCGCAATGGAACTGCTGTGGGTGCCTATCCCACCCCGACGCAAATTAGTCGTCAAGCCGCTCATTAACGGTACTATTCCAACAGTGGTGCAGGGCATTGCCGGGTTAGTGATTTTCTTTGTCGTCGCCAGTTTCGAAGTGCAATCGCTCAGCATTGTGGTTCTCGTCGCCGTTGCGATCTGGTTGCCATTGGTGGTGCGTCTGCGGGCCGGATATGTTGCTGAGCTGATGAAAAGTATTCAGCAGCATGATCTGGTGCTGGAGGACCTGACCATTGATGCGACGGATGCGACGATTGTCACCATTATCGACCGCAGCCTGAATAGTGAAGATGAAGTTGAGCAGGCATTTGCCCTGGGCCTGATCGAAGATCTTAATCTGACACCCTGGGCCAGTACACTCAACCGCCTGTTTCAGGCGAGCGACAGTTTCTTTATCCGACAGAAAATTCTGGATATGGCCGGGGACTATCCCAATATTATCCCGAATACAGTACTCAAAGACATCATCGAGCAGGAAACGACTGATCTACTGGATGAAGCCCTGCGTGCTGCTGGCCGCCGTAACTTGACCGAAGTTATCCCGACATTAGAGCGGGTACTTGATCGCTTTAGCGGTGCTGTGCCGGATGTCAAAGCTGCCGCCGCCCATGCCGTACTCACAATGAATACCGGACCCGTAGCTGAAGCCCAGGATATATTGCGGGAAATGCTGGACAGCCTGGACGCGAAAGAGAGTTCGCTGGCATTGAAGGCACTGCATTCGCTGCCA
Organism: Phototrophicaceae bacterium; assembly: GCA_965223835.1. Taxonomy (GTDB): domain Bacteria; phylum Chloroflexota; class Anaerolineae; order Aggregatilineales; family Phototrophicaceae; genus CAVYXZ01. Next base: position 3,656,304 of record CBDCXQ010000001.1, on the reverse strand, counting down.
ACTGAAGTGGCATCGGCAGTGGTCCATGAATCGACGTTGCGCGAAATGTTGCGGGGCGGATCAACCCGTGCGCGGCAAGTGGTGCTGGAGATGGTCACGAAACCCGGGTACTGGGCTAGCGAAAAACCAGCCGATAATGACACTATTTTGTCAGTCGCTTTTAATCTACAGAAGCCATCCACGCGTTTACAGGCCATCCATGTCTTGCAGAATTATCCTGATGAGCATGTCATTGAAGTGCTGAGTGTCATGTTGCGGGCGCCCAATATGGTGCCAGACCAGAAAATTGGAGTCATTCAAGCTCTGCAACAATACCCGGGACCGGTGGTAGCGGATGAGCTTATCAACCAGATGGACATCGCTAACCTGAAAATATATACCGCTGCTGTTAATGCCTTGCTCCATATCGCGCGTGAGAGACCGCTCAGCGACGAACTGCTGGAGCGCATTAACGATGAAGTTCTGACAGTCGCTCGGGCTATCTACAAACGCTATGCACTGCTTGATCTCCTGGGTGAAAATGATGTGTTGCTAACGGAAATCATTGATGCTGAGATGCAGGCAGCATTGCCAACATTGCTTAAGCTGGGTGTGATGGATGTTCCCGAAACCCAGATCGAAACAATTATCGACCAGTTGCAAACACCTACTTCGCAAATGCTCGCCAACATCCTCGAGATTTTTGATAATGTTTTATCCCGTTCAGAACGCGAGATTATTATCCCGTTGTTTGAGAATCGTCCAACGACGGAACTCGCCACGCTCGGTAGACGCCATTTCAATGCACTCGATCAGGATTTAGAAAACACCCTGGTTGATCTGATTCTGTCGCGCAATGCGTGGCACTCGTTGGTGACACTCAATTTTGCGCTGGTGCAACGCCGCGAATCGATTTTGACGCAATTGAACTGGCATCGGGTGCCCAACTCCGACGCCAACAAACAGATCGTCAGTCGGTATCGCTCCCCAAATGGGTATCTGGATGCGCAGAATATACCTGAATTGCGTTTCCCCCCTTATTTTCAGGAGGAGGTAATGTATACCACACTTGAAAAAACCATTATGCTCAAGAGTGTTGACCTGTTCAATGCGGTTCCTGCCGATCAGATTTTCCATATTGCGCAGATCGCTACTGAACAAGAACTGCCTGCTCAGGTTGCGTTATTTACCGAAGGGGAACCCGGCGATTGTCTGTACATCATCGTCAAAGGCCAAATTCGTGTGCATAAAGGCCAGCAGGAACTGGCTGTTTTCGAAAAAGGCGCAACGCTCGGCGAGATGGCGTTGTTTGACAACCTGCCCCGGTCAGCCACTGCTACCGCACTGGTTGATACCATTCTGCTCAAAATCAATCAGGAACAGTTTTTTGAGGTGATGGCGACCCGCATGGAGATTATGCAGAGTATCGTCAAGACGCTGAGTTTGCGCGTGCGCACCGCTAATGACCAGGTGACGGACCTGACTGCACAACTATAGCCTGACGAATTGCCACCGATTTCCGGAAATTGCACCACATTGTCGTATTATCTGGGACATGCAGACCAGGTTTCAACAGTTGATTGGACCCACATTGCTAGCGGTCATCATCATATTGGCCGCGTATTTACGCCTGCATCGGGTTGAACAAACGCCAGGCTGGTATAGTGACGAAGGTACCCATCTCGCGATTGCCCGCCATCTGGCGGAGGGTCGGGTGCAATATTTTGCTATATCTGAGTCAGTTTTGCTATTTGGGCGTCCGCCACTATTTGAATTGCTACTGGCCGGCGTGGTTAAAGTCGGCGGTTTGTATATGAGTACTTTGCGCATGCTGACCGGTCTCCTGGGAACCCTGACTGTGGCGCTGATGTTTGGCGTAGTCCAGGCATTACATGGTCGCCGGTTGGCCTGGCTGGCGGCGTTTTTGCTGGCGATTTACCCACAGGCAGTGCTCTTCAGTCGATTTGGCTTTAGCTACAATTTGTTGGCTCCGCTGGTCCTGTTGATTTTTTTGAGTCTGACACGTTTTCAGCAAACTGCTGCGGCCCGTTGGTTAGCGCTCGCTGCGTTGAGTATCGGCGTCGGCATTACCGCCGATGTGTTTGCGGGTACATTGATTTTGCCGCTCCTGATTGTTTTGGTTTATCGCCATAGATTCGCCTTGCTGCGCGGCAAAGTGTGGTCTGCTTTGCTGTGTCTTCTGCTTATCGTCGCTCCCTTCACATTGTATGTGCTGGTGGCGCTGGCAACCACGCCCGACGCATTTTTGTTTGATCTGCAATATACGTTTACTCGCCTAAGCGGTAAATCACTTCTGAATCAGCTTAGTGATTTAGCATTTAACTATACCGTGCTGTTGACTCAAGATTTCTGGCTGCTAGCCGGGCTGGCGGGCTTGTTCTTGTTACGACAACCGGCGGCGCTGCTGTTGTTGATACTGCCGATTGCCCAACTGGGCCGGACTGTCGCCTTACACAACCTCAGCGCCTATTACATGATTCCGATGTTGCCGTTGATCGCGCTGGGAACTGCGCGGTTTGTGGAGCAGGCCGCTATTTATGGCTACGGGCACGCGAAACCGCATATTGGTCGTTGGCTGGCACTTGGCTTGATTGCAGCGCTGTTAGGTACGCCTTTCATCACGCTCCTGAGCAGGACCGCCCAACAGGTCGATAATTTTTATCCCACCACCATTGACCCCTTTTTGCTGAATCCCGCAGATGCGAAGCAGGTCGCAGATTATGTCAATGCGAACACACGTGAAACCGATACGATCATTGCTTCACCAGCGATTGGTTGGCTGTTCAATGCGCAGGTGGCTGATTTTCAGATGGCGGTTGCGGTTGACGGTCAAACAACTCCCCATCTGCCCGCGAACATACCGTCAGAGCGCTGGGCATTTGACCCCCGTTATGAGCAGGCTCGGTACGTCATCATTGATAACCTGTGGCGCAACTGGGGTGTACTGCATAATCCGCCAGTGGAAGCGATGGTGGCGAGGGTTGAAGCGGACTGGTTACTCGTATTTGAAAGCGGCCTCATCCAGGTGTATGAAAAGCCGGACTGAGAAACAACTAACAAATTTGTCCATGCATTTGTGCCCATTCATCTGATGTGGTTTCCCAGTAGGGATAGAGTGCGATGCCGTTCATACGCGGATCATCGGCTTGCTTGAAGCCAACAAGCGCCTGGGCCAGTGTTTCGGCTTGTGTCTGATGGCTGGGTGTCCATTCTTCGCTGGTAGGCAGACCGACAAACAACTCAGTATCGAGGTCGCTTAACGCCAGCGCACTTGCCTGGGTTTGATAGGCAACCCAGTTGCGATAATCTCGTGGGAAGGGTAGGCCACTGTCATAAGCCATCAGCGCCACCTGATCGACACGCAACGCAACTTCGTACAAGTAGTCCGGTGTCCAATGATGTGCTATCGTGGGATAGGGGATGCTGGTGATGGGAGTAGGTGAACGCAGTGCATGGGCCGTTGTGGAGAAAAATGCGTCATTGGGTAGCGCTTTGCGGATTGCTTCCAGTGTCAACAAAAATGTGGGGTCATCATTAGGAATCAGTTCGGCGTTCAAATGTATGCCATCAAATCCAAGTTTGGCGACAGTCATGGCAGCGAAATCAGCAATCTGGCTGCGAATGTTCGGATCTTCTAGACGGTTGGCGATATATGTACCGTCCGGTTGGGTGATGTTGATGGGGACGCCAATCCACGCCAGCCAGCGAATTGGTGGGGCCAATTTACGCATCTGGTTGAGGAAGTACGCCGCATGGTCATAGGTCGGATTGAACATATCCCCAGGCCGCAGGTAGCTTACATAGATATAGGCATCCTTTACTTGATAGCCCTGCAATTCTGCGGCTAGATCAGTCAGATCGTCTGCCGAATGGGCGTCCATTGACCACGTAACACCCATCCAGACAGCGGTGCGCAAGTCCTCATGGTGGAAACAGCGTTCCATCTCGATGGGCATGAATTGCCACAATAAATATACGACCAATAGCCCTGCCGGGATCATCAAGAGTTGGGAACTCAAGCGCATAATACTAATTCCACCTTACCCTAATACCGTTACGAACAACTCTCACCTGTCCGATGCTATCTATATAGCGAGCGTGAGTAGTTGGACAACCGCATTGCGGGAAATTATGGTTGTCATGAACGAGAATTGGGCGCTACCGGCTTCATCAGGTATTATTTTGTGGCAGAGATGATCTTGTTTTGTCCAAAAGGACTATCTAATAATTGGAGGTTTGCTTTGATAGCCAAAAAACACTTTGTACAAACCCTGGCGGTTTTGCTCTTGTTGATTCCACTCAGCATTCCAATTGCACAGGCTCAAAATGTAACCTTGAGTTACTATACCCCGTTTTCGGGTGGGAGCGATGAAAAAGAACGAGCACTCGTCGATATTTGTCAGGCGGAACTCGGTATCACCGTTGATTATAATGCGGTGTCAAGCGGTGTCGGCGACCTTATGACGGAATTACGGGCGCTGAATACTGCTGACCAGCTGCCCGATGTCTTCTTTATGAGTTCGGGCTTCGTTGATGAATTTGCACAGGATGGCCTGCTATATAATCTTCAGGAATTTGTTGACCGTGACATTATGCCGCAAGCAGATGACTACTTTACAGCCTCGTTCGATGCAGGGCGCTGGCCGGATAAGAGCGCAGGCGATATGTATGCCTTCACGAATCATTTTGTAGAAACCATCCTCTATTACAATATTGACGCTTTTGATGCGGCTGAGGTCGACTATCCAGCAGCAGGCTGGACATGGGATGATTTCCTGTCAGCAGCCCAGGCGTTGACGGTCGACGACAATGATGACGGTCTGGTTGATCAGTACGGCTACTACTTCTTTGGGCGCTATGCCCACGTTGAATCATGGGTTTACCAAAATGGTGGACGCTGGCTAAACCAGGAAAAGTCCGAGTTTGCACCCAACGAGGCGGCGATCGAAACAGTGTTGTTCCTCGATAGTCTGATTGATGAACACGGCGTCGCGCCGACCCCTGCTGAGATGGAAGGCGTCGAAGACCCATTCTTCCAGGGTATTGCCGCGATGTGGGTCGATGGTGCATGGAACCTTGATGATGCTCGTGACTCAGGTCTCAACTTTGGCATTGGCCCAATTCCACGTGGACCACAGGCTGTAGACGATACTGCTTATGGCTGGTCGGACATGACAGCGATTAGTGCAACCACCGAACATCCCGAAGAAGCATGGGCACTCATCAATTGTCTGACCGGACCCAATCGAACTGTCGACCTGGTTGAAGACGGCAAAATTCCAGTTTACCGCCCGGTCGCGCTCTCCGATGAATGGCTGGAACTCGATCAATTGCCCACTAATAAAGGATTCCTGTTGGAATGGGCAGACCATATCGGCCCCACGTCCTTTACACCGGGTTGGGGTGAGTGGCGTGGTTACGTTGGTGGCGCTGGCTTACAGGGTACATTGGGCGAGGCATTTAATGGCAATATGACCATCGAAGATGCCGTTGCCGCAGCCGGGGAAGTGGCTAATGAGGTTTTGGGTCGATTCTATGGAGAAGGCTAATCGGCTCTTCGTATGATCTTTTGTCGAGCAGTTTGATGACTTTCGGGTAATTTCACCAGTAAGGGCGCAGTCCACATGCGCCCTTATAATTTCCGATATATTGGTTCAAGAATTGAATTTCATAGAGTCCACTGACATATAATCATGACCCTACCTGATAAATTGCAAATTCGATTCATAAAACGCTTTCTTTGTTAAGCAGGGAAACCGCTAATGCACTATCGAAAAATTACGCCTTACCTGTTCATCATGCCCATGTTAATTGGCCTGATTGTCTTTCGCTTTGGCCCTATCGTTGCTTCCTTTCTGATTAGCTTCACCGAATGGCGTGGCACAGCCCCCCCGGAATTCATTGGCTTTGACAATTATGCTGAATTATTTAGCAAGGATGTATTTTGGGAGGTACTGGGCAACACCATCGTGTTTGCAGCACTGTTTGTGCCGGGCGTGATGATTCTAGGACTAGCCCTGGCTCTTTTGGTCAATCAGAAACTGAGGGGAATTGCTTTTTTTCGTGGTATGTATTATTTGCCCGCAATTACGTCAATGGTGGCAGTGGCTCTCGTCTGGAACTGGATTTTTGCAACACGGTACGGCATTCTTAACCATGTCTTGCGTACATACCTGAGCATCCGCCAACCGCCTGCCTGGCTAGCGTCGGCTGATACGGCACTTCTGGTATTGGTGATCGTTTCAGTGTGGAAGTCGGCGGGTCTTCAGATGCTCATCTTTCTGGCCGGATTAAAGGGAATTCCTGGCTACCTTTATGAGGCTGCCCGCATTGATGGCGCAAACCGCTTCCAGCAATTTCGGCACGTTACCTTGCCCATGCTCACGCCGGTGACATTCTTTGTACTCATTATCAGTATCTTTGAAGCGTTTCGCACGTTTGAAGTAACCTTTGTCATGACTGGTGGCGGGCCGCTCCACAAATCGGCCACACTTGCCTATTTTATCTATGAGAATGCGTTTCAGTTCTTCCGCTTTGGATATTCTTCAGCGGTCGCATACGTGCTGATGGTCCTGGTGGTCATCATCACGATTGTTAATTTCCGTTTTCGGCGGTCATGGGTGAGTCAAGATGTCTACTAATTACACGACCATTGGTAAACAAGCGCATTTTCTTTCAGATCGCAACCTGTCTTTAAATATTGTAGGACGTATACTCAACTACGCTTTTCTGCTTTTGATTGCCCTTTTGATGGCGTTTCCGTTTATCTGGATGGTCTCGACGACGTTTAAGTCACCGGGCTATATTTTCTCATTGCCCCCGCTTTTGGTCCCCGATAAATTGGGGCAACCGGATATGTTCAGCAGCTATATAACGCTCTTTGAAGAGTATAATTTTGCGCGTTACACCTTCAATAGTTTCTATGTTGCGCTGCTGGCCTCCATTGGGCAATTGATAACGAGTTCACTGGCGGGTTTCGCTTTTGCACGTCTAGAATTTAGGGGGAAAAATATCTTATTTGGCCTGCTATTGGCGACCGCGCTGGTGCCAATTGAAGTGACTATTATCCCCGAATTCATCCTGGCGATCAAAGTGTTTGACCCGGTCCTAAAGCTTTTCGGTGGCGCGTGGTTAGATACATTTAATCCATTGATTGTGCCTTCATTCTTTGTCGGCACCACTGGGACTTTCTTGCTGCGCGAGTTTTTCTCCAATATTCCACGCGAATTGGAGGATGCAGCTGTTGTTGACGGCGCGAACGTTTTTCAGATTTACCGTCATGTGTATTTGCCGTTGTCTATCCCAGCTATGACCACACTGTTTCTCCTGGCCTTCATCGCCAATTGGAACGAGTTGCTACGGGCTGTAATTTACATTAAGAGTCCCGAGAATCGCACCCTGCCGATTGGCCTGACCGCATTCCAGGGGGAGTATTCAGCACAGTGGGATTTGTTGTTGGCCGGCTCGGTCGTGACAATCTTGCCGCTGGTGATTGTCTATATTTTTGCGCAGCGATATATCGTTGAAGGAATCGCCACCACCGGATTGAAAGGCTAAAACATTGCCAAATGAGTTCATACCCTTTTGAGATCGGTGGCAAACGAACTCCCTTCTCAACCACTCATCAAATGGCGACACCAGGAATCAAGCGGGCGGCATTCGCATGATAGACCTGGCGCAGCACATCGTCCGGCAAGAAGAGGCCATAGATTTGCCAGCGGCCAGTGCGCGGAACTGGCCCCTGTCCATAGTTGAAATACTCGTCGTCGGTTTCCAGGAAGCGAAAATAAGTGCGGTACACATTGACGTTGGGTGCGGAATCGGTTCCAAACAGAATCCGGTTCGCGTATTTCAGGAAAAAGCGCCGGGCTGTATAGGGTTGTCGTCCCAATTCGGCAATGCGGGCGCTGATGTCCACATTAAAGTTTGGACAACGGTCCAGCAGGTCGCCCACCCACGCCAGATTCTCAGCGTAACAGCCGACATGGGCACCAATAAACGTCGTATTGGGATGATTGGTGACGAGATTCGCCAGTCCGTTGATGATGGTTTCGAACGATGGGAAGGGTGGGCTGGGGAAGTGCCAATCTGGATGGCGTTCCAGTTCTTCCCAGCGCTCATTAAAGCGATCCAGCGGGTCGAAGAAAGCGACGGGGTCTGCCACATGAATCAGTACCGGCAAGCCTAATTCACCGGCGGTCTGCCAGATTGGATCCAGGCGGCGGTCATCCACTGCCACCAGCTTGTTCGCATCATCTTTGATGTGGAGGCCAAATGGCTTCCAGATTTTTAAGCCCTGAACGCCGCGTTCAGCCTGCATCCGTAAACGGCCAGCGGCCCACTCGCCAAATTTATTGCCGTGTTCCGGCCAGGCGGCCCAATCCACGCCCCCAAATACACAATAGCGCTCACCGAGTTCAGCTTTGAACGTATCCAGCCGATGGTTGACTTTATCTTCGCCCCAGCCCCCATCGAGATCGACATACACGCGGACATCGGCAGCATCCATGACTTCAGCCAATTCTGCCGGAGAACGCTGGTCCCAGGGTGGGAACAGGTGATTGTGCGCTTCGATCACCGGGAAACGCGGTTTTTCAATTCGTGTCGCCTTGACCGATAATTTTGGCTGCGGTTGATAATCCTTGAGCAACATATCGGCCATTAGACGATAACCGGGATGCCCAGATCAGGTGCGCCCCGTTTGGATGTTATTGCATCCGGGTAATAGCGTTGGATGATGTCCAGCGCTATCGCCGCCCGGTGGACGCGTTCGCGGGCCAGGGCAATCGCGGTTGGTTCGACGTGCCCGCCGCTGGGATAGATGTTGGGGGCGTTACGCAACCCCAGTTTGACATACATTGGTCCGGCAACGCGTATCATTTCGGGCACTTCATAATGGCGCACGAAGCCGCCGAAATCGTCCGGCACTTCGACGTAAATATCCAACGGGATGCTGATCGCCTGGCGGATGGCGGCCAGTTGTGGCAGAGATAAATCGGTCGGCACATTATAGGTCCCCGCGCCGAGGTCTTCCATCCAACGAACCGATAGTGGATTGGCGGCGCCCATCTGTACCGACACCTTGACGACGAAATCAGCTGGAATCTCTCCGGCTTTTTTCATCTCTAACACCAGCCACATTAAGCCCTCATCAGCGATCAGACAGGAACGTAAGCCCAATGCTGCTGCCCGCTTGATGTCTTCTGCCGCGTAGACGACCTGATCCATCCCGCGCAGGCGTGCACCCAGATTCTTGCCCGCACTGGCGACGATTTGTGCGCCTGTATCCCAGGCGGCCCGTGGCCCCACAAACAGGCTGACTTCAATCCCGGCTTCCGCACCAAGACGGACCATCTCTTTGATTTCGGCATCTGTCAGTAGCATAATGCCGCTACCCTGCGAAACGCGGTGAATGAGTACATTTTGCTTTTCAGCTTCTTCTAACACCGCTTGCAATGCATTCGGCCCCTCAACACTGGGAATCTCAACACGATATTGAGCGCCATCGGGGAAGCGTTTATCAGAAGTCGGCAGGTCATAAAGGTCGCCGGGGGGCATCCCCATCTGTTTCAGAAAATCACGAGTTGCTTGCATCGTTGTTAACCTCCATAGCTGGTTTCGGGTAGCCCCTTAACACCGGGGCGCACGCGGAAAAGACTCCCGGCATGGGGTTGTGTCTCACTATCTTTAGCCGGATCATAGTCTAATCGCGCCGACGTGATATACAGTTCATCTAAATCGGCACCGCCGAACATCACGCTCGTAATGCGCTCAGCCGGTAGCTTGATTTCACGTTCCAGCTTGCCGTCGGGGTCATAGCGGACGATTTTCCAGCCACCCCAGCGCGCGCCCCAGACACAACCCTCACGATCAACCGTCAACCCATCAGGTGCGCCTTCGCCCGGCTCATCCGGTACGACTGCAAAATCGCGGCGATTCTCGATTGCGCCCGTCGCCGGGTCAAAATCGTAGGCCCAGATGGTGCGATAGCCAGTATCGGCGTAGTACATGATCTTATTATCCGGACTCCAGCCCAGCCCGTTCGAGATGATAATGTCGCCGACCATGTGCTGGACCGCGTGATCGGTATCCAGCCGGTAGAGTGCGCCAACTTTGCCCTCACCCTCCATCGACATCGTTCCGGCCCAAAAGCGTCCTTGCCGGTCGACTGCACCATCATTGAAACGATTGTTGGGTTTGTCGGATTCCGGATGATTGATGAGTTCCAGCCCATTTTCCTGGTCCCAAAAATACAAGCCATCATTCAATGCCAGTACAAAACCGCCGGATTCGCGCAGCACCACCGTGCCGACCAGTTTGCCGATGTCAAATTTCTCGTGTGCGCCCGTCACCGGGTCTAAGCGGTGAAAAGCACTACCCAAAATGTCGACCCAGTACAATGCCTGTTCCTTGACACTCCACGTTGGTCCTTCACCCAACGTATCCTGACTGTCAAACGCGAGTTCAACCTCAGACATAAATCTCTCCTTAATAAGGCCCAGCAAAGTCCGCGCCAAGCATACCATTTCCAGCACGCCCCAGCAAAAGTTAGGAACTCGTTTGCGCTGCCCCACGCTCGCCCTACGTTGGACTTGGGACAAGATTTGTCGCGAGAAATTTCACTATAATAGAGGTATTCAATTTGTACGCGAAAGTCACCCAATGCCCGCCCGTGTGCCCAACCCAACTCACGCAGCTGTTACCCAACCGATTCGACTTGAACCCGAAATTCCGGTTTCGGGTCGCACGGTGGTTATTTCGCGGCCAATAGTGCCGCCTTCACCCCGGTTACGCCCGGCGCCGGTTCGACCAACACTGGCAAGAAGTCAAACCAGCAACTGGTGGTGGATTGCACCCCTGACAGCCCTTTTGGTGCTGGCGCTGTCAACCTGTGCCGCAGTCACGTTGGGATTCGCGCTGACCTACGGTCAAGGTATTTTGCCGCGTGTGAGTGCTGCCGGGGTGGAGCTGGGTGGGTTATCACAGTCGGCAGCAGCGGAATTGCTACGCGGTCATTGGGATACGCTCATACTCCGTGATGGCGACCGGACCTGGGCGTTTCACCCGGAACTGCTCGGTATGACGCTGGACGCCGATGCGACGGCACAGTTGGCTTATGCGGAAGGGCGGAATGCTGGCAATGTATTTGCGGCGCTTTTTGATGCTGTTGATGTTGCGCCGGTTGTTGATCTGAATCTATCGATTGCGACGGTTACGCTGGATGAACTGGCACCCCGGTTTGAGGTTGCGCCGATTAATGCCGGGATACAATTGGTTGACGGTGCAGCGACAACGACTCCGGCCAGTTCAGGACGAAAATTGAATGTGATTGATATGGTGAAGCGGCTGGAAAGCAACTTCGAGGTAGAGATCGCTGATGGTGTGTTGGACTTGTCGATGGTCGTGATTGAACCCACGATTACCGATGCCACACCCATGTTGTCTCTGGCAACGGAACTGCTGGCGAAGCCGTTGCAAATTACCGCTTTCGACCCGATTGATAACCAGCAATACAATTGGTCACTGCCACCAGCGCAATGGAGTCAGTGGTTAACCGCCAGTCCAGACTCGACCAGCTCAATAGGATTGTCGCTGGCACTGGAAGAAAATGCTCTGCGTAACTACCTGACCACCCAGCAGAATTCCATCGGCGGGCCACAATACCTGGATATTGATGCGGCTGTGAGCGCTATTCAGGCTGCATTGGCCCAGCGTCGCTTGCACACTAATGTTCGTCTCTATCATCATGATACCCTGCATACCGTCCAGCCGGGCGAGACGATTACCGGCATCGCCTGGGATTATGGCGTGCCCTATCCCTGGATTCAGCAAGCTAACCCCGGTGTTGGTGATTCACTGGCTGTCGGACAGCAGATCACGATTCCGTCGGCTGATAATTTTTTTGACTATCCAGTTGTGCCTGATAAGCGGATTGTGGTCAGCATCAGTGAGCAACGCACCCGAGTATATGAGAATAATCAGTTGAAATGGGATTGGAGTGCCAGCACCGGCATTAACAGTAGCCCCACCTGGCCCGGTGTCTATCAGATTATTTCACACGTGCCCAATGCGTATGCCGGGAATTGGAATCTGTACATGCCCAACTTCATGGGTGTCTATCGCCCGGTGCCCGGTGCCGACTTCACCAATGGCTTTCATGGCTTCCCGACACGCGGCGGCAGTCAACTCCTCTGGACGAATAATCTGGGAACGCGAGTGACTTATGGTTGTATATTGCTGAGTTCGCAGAATGCCAGCCAGCTCTACCAGTGGGCCGAAGCAGGTGTTGTCGTTGAGATTTTGCCCTAATGCCTGCCGGGCGGATAGCGACTTTACCCGCCTGTACACTACTGCTAAATCCGCATGACTGCTGGAAAAGTTAAGCATCACACAGCCCAAAATCGATTACGATTAGTGTATTAACCCATCAAAAAATATCGATTCTGACGGGCGTTCACTCGCACTTTTGTGATGGTTGCGCCTGTGTGCTGGATATTTATGTTGATCACTCTTTATAGCGAGGTCCTGGCACAATGTTTCGCAAACTCCGGTTGAACATCTATGAACAATGGCGGCTGACCTATTTGATGCGTGGCAATTTGGCTGGTGCGCTCAAGTACTGTGATCGTGCAATTCATCTCGACCCTGAAAATGACGATCACTTCGTTCACCGCGCCGGTGTTCGTCAACAAATGGGCGATGCGATCGGTGCGTTGGCTGATTATGCAACTGCGTTGGATTTGAATCCACATTGTGTGAATGCCTATATCAATCGTGGCTTGCTGTACGCCAATGCCGGTGATTTTCCGGCGGCGCTGGCCGATTATAATCACGCCCTTTATCTTGATCCGCACAACGCTATCGCCTATAACAATCGCGGATTGGCAGCTAAAGAACAGGGCAATTTTACCGGCGCGTTGTCTGACTATAACATGGCATTGCGTCTGGATGCGGCTAATGCGACAGTGTACAACAATCGTGCCAGTGTCCAGGCTGAGATGGGCAATCTCGACAACGCGCTGATAGACTATGACAAAGCGTTGGCATTGAAACCAAACTATGCCAGCGCTTATGATAATCGCGGGTTAGTCCACGCAAAATTAGGTCAATTGAGTGCTGCACTCGCTGACCATTTCCGCGCCATCCAACTCAACCCGAAGCACGCGTTGGCCTACAATAACCGGGCGCTGGTCTATGCTCGCTTAGGCGCACTTGAACAGGCGTTGGCTGATTTTGCCATCGCCCTTGATCTCGCTCCAATGAATGCAATCTTTTATTGTAACCTGGGTAGAATTCGCCGGGACAGCGGTGATTTGGAGGGCGCATTAATTGATTTCGATGTTGCGCTCGGCCTTGACCCTGAATATATGTCGGGTTATCTCAATCGTGGGATTACGTATTATCTACAGGCTCATTATGCTGCCGCGCTGGCAGACTTTTTGCAGGCGAATGAATTACAGCAGCAGGCACCGCAGCGAACAGCACCGTTTGGCCCGCGCCCGCATGAGGGAGCGCTGACCCATTTGGATACAATAACGCGCCGACCACTGGCGGTAGCTGGCCTGGCGATGGCGCATCACGCGCTGGGTCATCTGGATGAAGCGCGTTGCTTCTGGCAAATGCTGCTGGACATGGACAAAGATGCCGATTGGGTGCAGTCTCAGTTTGGCTGGTTGGACCCGCACCAAACTCGTCAAATACTGGCAGATTTGAACACGTAGGGCAGCTTCAACCTCAATAGTTTTGCGGTGTAAGAGCCGGTTATTGCGCCTCTTTTCGCATCAGGAAAGCTTGCGCATTTCACAGACATGATTATTTGGTCTCACTCGCCCCTTGACCAGCGATTTGGTTTGCGCCAAGATGACAACAGCTTTTACTTGGAGAAGATAGCGAATGAAGATTGGTGTGCTGGCGCTGCAAGGTGCGTTTATTGAGCACGTAAAAATGCTGCATAAGCTGGGGGTTCAAGCAGTTGAAGTTCGTTTGCCTGAAGACCTGGTTGGACTTGACGGCCTGATAATACCCGGCGGCGAGAGCACGACTATAGGCAAGTTGGCTGTGTCCTATGGCCTGATTGAACCGCTACGGGAGTTTGCGCGGCGACATCCCACCTGGGGCACCTGTGCCGGTTTGATTTTTCTCGCCAGAGATCTCGGCGTGGATGAGCAACCCATTCTTGGCCTGATGGACATCAGTGTAAACCGCAATGCCTTTGGTCGCCAAATCGACAGCTTCGAGACTGATTTGGACATTCCGGCGCTGGACTTTGACCAACCCTATCATGCGGTTTTCATTCGCGCCCCGGTGGTCACGGCGGTGCATAATGGCGTTGAAATTCTGGCAAAATTGCCCGATGATCGTATAATTGCCGTACAGGAGGGGCACCTGTTGGGTACTGCGTTTCATCCAGAACTGACCGATGACTTACGTTTTCACGAGTATTTTTTGAATCTGGTGAAATCAGCGCAAAATTAAGCCTTTACTATTGTCCAAACATGCTACAATAACGACAGTTTATCCACAATTACGTATAGGGTTGCGAAACATGAATGATTATGATTATTCATTTATGTTGATTGAAGAAGACTTCCAGGATGACGACGATCTCGATTTCGACGAGGACGACGATCTTGATTTCGATGATGATGACGATCTCGACGAGGACTCATTAGACGATGAAGCGCTGGAAGATGAGGTGGAAGACGTTGACCTCATTGACCTTGACCTTGATCTGGATGAGGATATTGAAGATGTTGATGATGATGGCTATGAACTAGAAGACGATGATGATGATAACATCGACCTTTACGAGGACGATGATGAATTGTACTATGATGATGAAGATGAAGACGAAGAAGCTTACGAGCACGACAATTTTTAGTGCTTGAGCTTCCCAAGCTATTGCACCAAAACATTGTAGAAGCAAGATGTTTGCCCGATCAACATCTTGTTGAGAAGGAAAAATGACCGACTCAAGTAGTTCATCTGAACAGGGGCCGCCCTTATCGAGCGGCAGTAACGACCTCTAGCGCCTCCTCTTTGTTGCCGGGGTGACGCTCCAGCGTTATTGCCAATCCGGTAACAGCTTTCTGTTTACGCAATATAAATGAATATCGTTTAATTGAAATCCAGTGTAGGTCGTTCTGACTGTCTGCACGTTTTAGGAGGTGGTTTATGTCTGCAATCGTGGATCGACTGGAACCCCAGGTCCGTGAAGCGCTGGAAGCCGACCAGCTTGTCAGTCTCAAAGAGATTCTGGCCGAGCAGCATCCTGCTGACATCGCGATGGTGCTGGAGAGATTGGATTCGGAACAACAGTATAAAGTATTCCAGTTGCTGGAAGCGGATAGTCAGGCAGAAGTGCTGGATGAAGTGGGGACTGACGCCACTCGTGAACTTTTCACCCGTTTGCCAGTGGAGGATGCTGGTGATCTGTTAGATTCGTTGCCGATGGACGATGCAGTTGAGATCTTGACGGAAGATGTGCCGGAACTTCAGGAAGAATTGCTGGCGGCGATGGAGCCGGAAGACGCGGCTGAAGTAACGCGCCTCATGCAATATCCGCCGCAGAGTGCGGGTTTGCTGATGACCGAGCGCTATGTTCATATCACGCAGGATATGACCGCTGCGCAGGCCCTGGCTCATACTCGTCGAGTCGATAGCGAAGTCGAAACCGTTACGAATCTCTACGTGATTGATGATAACAAGCGGCTTCTCGGCGTTACCTCGTTGCGCGAAACCATCACTGTTGACCCTCAAACACGGGTCAAAGATTATATGGCGACTCAGTTGGTCACGGTAGACCCGGAGGAAGATCAGGAAGTCGTCGCCCGCCGTGTCGCCCATTACAATTTTCTGGCAATTCCGGTGGTGGATGAAAGTGGGATTTTGCTCGGCATCATTACCGTAGATGATATTATTGACGTGCTGGTCGAAGAAAACACCGAGGATATTCTGCGCTTTGGCGGTGTCGAAAGCACCGGGGTTGACCAGCCCTATTTCACCATTCCGCTGTTCCGCGTGTTGCGAAGTCGGTTTGGCTGGCTGCTGTTGTTGATGGTGGCCGATACATTGACTGGAACCGTTATGCGGCTGTTTGATACCCAGTTGTCAGCAGTAGTGCAGCTATCATTTTACATTCCGTTGCTAATTGGTACGGGTGGTAATACTGGCGCACAAACAGTCTCTACAATTATTCGCGGGCTGGCCGTGCATGATATTCGCTTTCGCGATATTTTCCGCGTCTTTCGTCGTGAATTATTAGGTGGGTTGCTCTTAGGTCTTGCTCTCAGTGTTGTGGCCGCTACTCGCGCCTATATCTGGGATGGTGATATACAATTGGCAATCGTCATTGGCTTGTCGATTATCACGATTTGCACATGGGCCAACGTCATCGGTTCGCTAATTCCGCTGATTGCGACTCGCATCGGGATTGACGCTGCCGTCGTTTCTGCGCCGATGATTTCGACGCTGGTTGATGCCACTGGCCTGTTTATTTACCTGTCAATTGCCGGGGCTTTGCTGGCGAGCCGCCTGTGACAGGTTAAGTATATGAACGCTTCTGTTTCATGACTTTTTGCTCAGATCCACAATAAATGCTGGTGTACTTTTGCGGAATGAGTATCATGACTGATCGGATTAAATCGGTAGATGCACTTTTTACCGCGTGGGACAGTATCCAGTCACCGGGGGCCGCTCTTGCAATTGTCCAGCATGGTGAAGTGATCTATCAGCAAGGGTATGGCATGGCGAATATCGAGCTAGGCGTGCCAATTAAACCGACAACCGTCTTTCCAGTTGCTTCCGTTGCCAAACAGTTTACGGCTGCGGCCATTGCTATCCTCATAACGAAGGGCATGTTGCAACCGGATGATGACATTCGCCAGTATATCCCGGAGCTACCAGATTACGGCACCACCATCACGGTCATGAATCTGGTTCATCATACGAGCGGGATTCGGGATTGGGCGCGGTTGGCCCGGCTTTCGGGACGGGGTGATGATTTGTGGACGGTTGACCGCGTATTGGCAATTTTAGCCCAACAGCAAGGGTTATATTTTACGCCGGGCACGCAATTTGCCTATAGCAACAGCGGCTATGTCCTGCTGGCACTAATCGTTGCGCGGATTGCCGGTCAATCATTTCGGCAATTCTGTCAGGAAAATATCTTTGAGCCGCTGGGTATGGAGCATTCGGTCTTTCGCGACGATCATCAGATGCTGATTATGAATCGTGCGGCCAGCTATCGCCGTGATGCAAGTGGTGTGATGAAGTCAATTAACGTCCATGCGAGTGTTGTGGGTGATTTCAATTTTTACACGACGGTTATGGATCTTGCCCGCTGGGACCAGAATTTTTATGATAATCGACTGACTGATGGTGATCCCACTTTTTTGGATTTGATGCATCGATCGCGTCCGATCAATCATACCACGCTGCATTATGCTTTTGGTCTGGTTTTAGATTCGTATCGGGGCTTAAGATCGGTTCAACATAGTGGTGGCAATGCGGCCTGTCAGGCGCAAATGTGGCGCTTTCCTGAACAACAATTTACGGTAATTTGCCTTTCCAACAGCGGTAATTTTAAACCGAACGAGATTGTATACGCTGTAGCTGATTTGTTCCTGGCTGATGAACTGGAAGCGCCGGAACCAGCACCGGCAGCGATCAAGTTGGCAGCGGAGAACCTGGTTACTATGACAGGGAAATACCGCGCTCGTGATAATCGGTCAATCTTTGATGTTGTACTCGAAGCGGATTATCTGGAATTGGTGGTTCACGAGAATTTAAGAGTGTCACTGGTGCCGGTGTCCGATCATGTTTTTTGGCGACCTGATCGTGCCGAAAAGGTCATGTTGGTAGCTGACCCGCATACACCGGTCGATCCGCAGGCCGATCGGGTGCTGGATAGACTCGAAGTTCCTAACTTAAGTCTTGATGATCTTGCTGCTTATGTCGGAGTTTATACATCGACTGAATTACAGACAACCTACAATCTGACGATTCTTGATGCTGGCCTATTGGTACAACATCCTGAACTAGAAAATGTGCGGTTGCGACCCATTGCAATCGACCAATTTTCTGGTGGCGGTAGCGAGTGGCATTTTGTTCGGAAGCCAGGTGAGGTCACCGGCTTTAGGCTGATTGATGAACGGGCATCTGGCATTTACTTTGAGCGCTCAAGCTAGTGGGTGTTCGTTTGAACGATTAAGATCTGAAGTTAGAATTAAAGCACGGTTAATCATCATGGAAGATCTTGCCTGGGTTCAAAATACCATTCGGGTCAAGCGTGCGTTTAATTGCCCGCATCACAGCCAAAGCCGGGCCATGCTCGTGCAGCATATAACGCGCTTTGCCGATACCCACACCATGTTCGCCAGTAGCCGTACCCTGTAGGTCCTGTGCCTTGCGGACGATGCGGGCGTTAATCTCGGCGCAGATTTGATATTCCGCTTCGGTGGCATAAGGTTGAACGGTATGGATATTGCCATCACCGGCATGACCGAGCAAAAACAAGGCGACTTGATATTCATCGCGGACCGCTTCGATATAGGCGATTAATTCCGGGTAGGCACTAATTGGCACCGCCACATCGCCCAGATACAATTTCTGATTAGGGAAAGTGCGGACCGTGATTTCATAGGCTGCATGACGCGCATGCCACAGCTTGCGGCGTTCTGCCGGGTTCGTGGTGGCTGTAAACCGAACTGCGCCCAACTCCTCACAAATATCCTGTACCATCTCCAGGCCCAGTGTCAGCCCGGCTTCGTGTGCAGCATGGAACTCCATAAACAGGGTGGGCTTACCGGACAGGTCAACGCCTTCAGCCGCTGTCAGCATCCGGGCATGTTGTTCATCAATCAGTTCCAACGCTGCGGGGTCCAGCCCACTACCGCGAATGGCTACGACTGCTTCCACCGCCGCCGCGATTGATTCGAACTCGGCCAGTGCAGCGCTCATGTGCCCGGCTACCGGAATCAATTTTAAGGTCGCTTCCGTGATGACGCCCAATGTCCCTTCACTACCCACAAACAAGTGCAATAGATCATAACCAGCGGATTGTTTAACGGAGCGCGATCCTACTCGTATCAACTGACCATCGGCGAGGGCGACCTGCATTTGCAACACATTGTCTTTGCTGGCACCATACCTGACGGTACGGATACCGGCGGCATTGTTTGCCAGCATCCCGCCGATGGTAGCATTTGCGCCCGGATCGGGAGCGAAGAACAGCCCGTAACGCGCAAGCTGGGTGTTGAGGTCTTTGTGCCCAATACCGGGCTGGACCGTGACTTGAAAATCATCAGCATGGACTTCGATAATCCGGTTCATGCGTTCAAATGACAACAGGATGCCCCCGTGTAATGGGATCGGATTGCCTTCCAGCGAGGTGCCCACCCCCCATGGTGTCACGGGAATGCGCTGCTCATTTGCCAATCGCAAAATGTCTGCGACCTGGTGCCCGGTCTGCGGCCACACCACGACCTCACTGGTATGGGCGTCATGATGTGATTGATCGCGGGCATGCAGGTCAATATCAGCCTGAGCCGTGCTGACATTCGCTGTGCCAACTAGCGTCTGCAATTGGTCGATGACCGCTGCTGTTACTTTCATGAGCCGGGTCTCCTGCGTCTATTCATGGCAGCAAGATTGTACCGGAAAATTGTGGTATTGTAGGGATAATGTGCTTAAAGCGTGTTGTGTTGCTCTGTATCCAAATTGGGATTTACTACTTGCTATTAATCTACTCGAGTATATACACCCGCCGACCAGGAAAAAATTCGCCAGCAGATGAAGGCGATTCAAGCGCAGAGTAGTTAGAATAACCCGAAGCGCCGCTTAGTTGGTTCGCCAAAACCATGCGTAAGTGTCACCAACCCGCCACCCCACACATCAACCACCGGGCGCAGATCATTCAGCAGCATCTGTCGATCTTTCGAGAAACTGCGCCGTTGTGCCATCTCCCACAGGCCACCATGTCGTCGATAAAGGGCCTGAATATCGGCTACTGACAGCAGCGAATCACCTTCTGCTGGCACTTCATTGCCTTCAATGTCTGCGTCCCAGCGCCATTTTTCGGGATAGTAATAGTAATAAAGCAGATACGGTGTTGGCGTTAGCGCTGACACTCCGCGTTCGCTAAATGTCCATAAGTCTTCGCCGACATGGCTGGCTGCTTCGGCGGTCAAGATCAGGGCTTGAGCGGTCAACAACATGCGGTGGAGGCTCAAACCTTTCTCTCCTTCTGCCGCCGGTCGAATATAACCATCGGGATGAACATCACGCTGAATAATCTCTTTAAACGTCGTCGCAGCTCTAGTGAATAAATGCTCGTCTTCCAGGACGATGCTGGCTGCCATGTTCAAAGCATTAAGCCACACCTGCTCAACATAGAGTGCTTTCCTCTCAGCATTAGCGATGCTTACGGCCTCAGCAAAGTGTTCCAACCAGGTTGCCGACTTTCCAAATTGCGGATGATCGCGCACCATCTCAAAACACTGTGCCCAGGTCATTAACGTTGCAATTTGGTCGACCTTGCTACCCGGCTCCCACGTGGCCCCTTGCTGTAGAATCTCAACGGCACGGGAACCCGCATCAACATCATCAGCAAAGCGGAACAGCAACCCGCTCCATTGGGCGATCTCCATTAAATCTAAGGGCTTACGCTGGCGCAAAATGGCCCAGACATCAGCGCCTGTGTCGTCGTTTTGTTGCGTTCTAGCACGTTGAATATTTTCATTAGAAAAGTAGAGTCCGTAATGCCGGGGTTGGAACATGCACACCTTTCAATTTGGCTTGAAAATCGTCTAAAAAAAGATTGTAACGTATTTTTTTCAGCGTAATTTCTGTGGTACTATGGTTATATTGTCGGTAGAAAGATTAATGCCTGTGAACGATCATCCATCCTCACCCACCGACCCCAATGAACCCCCAAACGGTCCACTGCGCTCACCGATTCGCCCGCAGGCTCCCGATGCACCATCCGCTCGACCACGAGACATTCAACCCGACCAACTACCCGTGACAGAACCGCTGGAACCAAGCACGAACCCGAAGGATCCTGGCCTCGCGTTGGAAGTCATCCGCCGCAAAATGGAAAATGTTGCCAACGAATTCGCCAATGGCAAAATCAACCGCGCCCAATTTAACGCTATGTATGGGCGCTATGATGAACAGCGCATGATAATCGAACGGTTGGTGGAACGCAACCCGGATAGTAACGCGTGGGAGCAGGTGGCTCGGCCCGGTCACACGTCATTCTTGCGTGACCATTTCACTGCCCGCTGCCTGTATTATGTAATCTTTCGCCTGAGTTGGCCGCGACCCTTGATGATGGGCGGAGAACAACAACCTCGATTGCAAACCATTGAACCCGCGCTGCGAGCATTAATCAACATGCCAAAACGTCCGCGCACCGGGTTAGCTCGCAAGGCACTGGCCGATGGGCACTGGTTAGTCCTGGCACTGGGCGAACACGCTGTAACCTTTGTGGTATTTAACCTCGAGCCAGCCACCGCACAGTTGAATCGTATTCGCGATTTGCACAACGATTTTGAGCGGGCAAATCAGAAAGCCCTCGAACGCGGCACCAGTACGTTGGAAAAGATGGTTTTCCCCCAGCGTGCGCTGGTTGAATAATGTACGACGATAGCTGGAACGATTATCTTGAGCCAGTTGAGCCACCATTCTGGACCCGATGGCGCATTGTTTATGCGGTCATCGCCATCATCGTCATTATTACCCTATTGGCGATGCTCCTCGGTCCAACCTTGATCGCGATCACACAACCGCCGCCGGTTGTTCCGACCACGCCCTTGCCGCGCGTCTGATTACGCAAAATTTATATAGTTTGGTGACTGCCATTGCTCTAATAACTCCTTTTTTAGCGTGCAATCTGATGGGTTGCCGCTGAATATGTAGTATTTTGCTTATGATACGGCAATTCCGGCTGAAAGGAATGATATGAAGGCATTGAACCTGCGCGAATTGAACCGAACGCTATTGGCCCGGCAGCTGTTGCTGCAACGTGAAACCTGTTCAATCATGGTTGCGACGGCCCATTTGGTCGCGCTACAGGCCCAGATTCCCAATCCGCCTTACATTGGTTTATGGACCCGTTTAAAAGGTTTTGAGCGCGATGATTTAACGGGACTGATGGAGAAGCGGCAGATTGTACGAGCGCCATTGTTGCGTTCGACATTGCATCTGGTGACGGCTGAGGATCATCAGCGTGTACAGCCAACATTGCAACCGGCGTTGGACCGTGCGTTGAAAGCGTTCTTTGGTAAAAAAGCGCAGGGTCTGGATATTGCTGCCCTGGTTAACACCGCCCGTGATTACCTTGATGAAGCGCCACGTTCGATGGGTGAAATTCGGGAACGATTACTGGAGATTGCGCCAGACCGCGATGGGGCGGCGCTGGCCTATGCCGTCCGCAATAATCTGCCGCTGGTGCAAGTACCGCCGGGGGGAACCTGGGGCGCTGGGAGTCGGGCCAATTATGTCACGGCAGCATCGTGGCTCGGTACTGAGCCAGCACCAGTCGATTTAAGGGCATTGTTGCACCGCTATCTGGCTGCATTTGGCCCTGCCAGCGTGATGGATTTCCAGACCTGGACCGGCCTGACGAGTTTGAAGCGCCAGATAGAACCACTCAAAGCGGAGCTTGTGATTTATCAGGACGAAGATGGTAAAGAATTGCTGGATGTGCCGGATATGTCGGTGTTGCCGGAAGATACGCTCGCACCGGTGCGCTTCATTCCTGAATATGATAATCTCCTCATCAGCCACGCTGACCGCCGCCGCATTATTGCTGATGAAGACCGCCCAAAGGTGTTTCTCTCTGCGGGGCGGATTGTGGCTACGATTCTGGTGGATGGTTTCGTTGCTGGGACCTGGAAAACAGTACGTGAGAAAAAGATCGCTCGTTTGCTGATTACGCCCTTTAGACAACTGTCGGTTGATAGTCAAGCTACCTTGGAAACAGAAGGCGGGAAGCTAATTCGCTTTATTGAAGATGATGCCGAGAGATTTGAAGTTCAGTTTGAAATGAGTTGAATCTCAATCATTGCCGATGATTGGACAATCTCGCGGCGTTTGGTAGGTGTCATGTTTGGGATATAGATCTGTGGCCCGTTCCAACATCAGCACTTCATTCTCCTCGGATGTGATTTATGTCAGTAACGGCCTGCAGCATTATGGGCCTGGCGGATGGGTTCTGGCAGGCGATATTTGGGGGTGCAGTTCATGACGAGTTCAATTGCGGTATCCAGGTCGGCGCGATGACCCACTGAAATAAACACTGGCTTGACATTCTTGCGAGTACGCAAGACGACTCCTAATTGCTCACCGCGATGAGTTAATAGGCTGAACGCACCTTTTTCGCTGCTCGGCTCCGTGTATGTACCGACTAATTTATTCTTACCACAACCGATTGTTG
The DNA here is from genome assembly GCA_965223835.1 of Phototrophicaceae bacterium. Lineage (GTDB taxonomy): Bacteria > Chloroflexota > Anaerolineae > Aggregatilineales > Phototrophicaceae > CAVYXZ01. The sequence continues at coordinate 3,632,864 of CBDCXQ010000001.1, read as the reverse complement.
GGCGGTTGAGCCACAGGCCCATGTGCGCGGCAATGCCTAAGCGCCGCGGATGCATGATGCCCATACCATCAAAAATAAACACATCCGGCTCCTGTTGCAGCTTGCTGAAAGCTTCTTCCAGCACCGGGCCTTCGCGGAAACTGAGCAGGCCGGGGATATAGGAGAAAGGGGTTGGCTGTTGGGCGCGAACCGTTTCAATCACCTGGAGTTGGGGATAGGTGAGAACGACAATTGCCGCCTGTGATACCTCATTTTTGACGCTGACATCCACACCAGCGACCAATTTTATGGCGTCCAGGTCCAGTGGTTGGTCAGTGATTGTTTCGGTAGCTAACTGTTTTTGCAGGGCGATGGCTGCACCTGGCGTCAGGTTCCAGTCGTGACGGTGGGTGATGTTCATTTCATCATGGCTTCAATGTCTTTAGCAATCTGGTAAAAACCAGGCAAGGGTTCAATCCAGAGGGTTGGGACATGTAATCGCAGGCCGGGCAGTTGCGGCGTTTCATAAAAACCATTTTCATCCGACTGATGAATGACATAGACACCTTCTTCGTTAAGCCGGTAGAAACGAGTTTCTGTGTGAATGGGGTCCAGTATCCAGTATTCGAGCACGCCACCTTTTTCATATTCTTCGAATTTTATACCATGATCGCGCTGTACGCTCTCAGGCGAGACGATCTCAATACAGATGTTGGCGGGTCCGTCCATGTAGGTAGGCGTCAGCGTATGTGGATTGGTGTTCAAAATAATTTGAAGGTCTGGTTCACGCGAAATACCCGTAGCGGGTAGGCGCATTACGAATGGGGCTTGCCGCAAAGTGCCAATTGGTCGCAGATCAAAATATGCCTCAACGACGATCGCAACATATCGGGTCAGTAAATCATGCCGTTCATGGACTGGTGACATTTTTTCAACCGTTCCGCCCACCCATTCACAAAAGTTCGCCGCATATTTTTCGAGATATTCCTCGAACGACACATCAGTGGCAACGATCTCGCCGGTGATTAAACTGGTAACGATATTTTCCGCCATGGGTTGAACCTTATCTCACTGCCACCATATTATAACAAAAATCAGCGCCGCCCGGTGAGAGACGACGCTGTGATTTTTGTTGTTTTTCGATCAGTCTTTTGTGACCGGGAATTGAATCTCAGTCAGGATGCCTGCCGGATCGCCGGGCGCGGTCAGGTAGACTTCGCGAGCGGGTCCGGCAACCTGATAGCCATTATCTTGAATCCAGCGGGCAATCGCACTATACGATTGATCCAGGGTGGCATAATCACCTTTATGGATAGTCGTTGCTGCATTCTCAATGCCGGGCAGGTCTTTGGCAACTAATTGCCGGTTTTCCGAAAGGGCTACGGCTTCGGTCACGGTTGGCGCAACCGGGAAGATAAATTCCACATCCAGATTTTCCGGCTTAAATTCCGGGTCATGATAAATCGTAAACGGTTGTCCAGCGGGATTGATGCCGCGCGGCAGCATGGCACCGTAGCTTTCCTCCATAACGGTACCCACTTGTGTTGGCTGGGCGATTATTTCCCGGATGGTGAGGCAGTGAATCGTTTCGATAGATTTTAAGACAACTTCTTGTTCAGGCATTTTGCCCTCCATTGCAATATGTTTGAGTTTAGCAGCGACCCGATCCAATCGGGCCTGTTCGTCGCGGACCTGCTGCTCGATCTCCGCCTGGCGTAACCGCAGCATCCCATGCATCTCATCCAGTGAAAGATCATCATTGAGCATGAGCTTGATCTGTTCTAATGAAAGCCCGAGATCTTTGAGCGCCAGAATGCGGTTGAGGCGCGGCAGTTGGTCAGCAGAGTAGTAACGATAGTTGGTGAAGGTATCGATATGTGCTGGTTCGAGCAGGCCAATATCTGCGTAGTAACGCAGAGCTGAGACCGGAACCCGGCATAGTTTGGAGAATTCGCCGATACGGAACATGTTCAGTTTCCTTTGCGCCCGTTCTGTCTGATGTGATTGAAAGCTTTCACAATTCAGTGTAGGATCTCATGTGCTGTCAGTGGCTTGAGAGTCAAGCCTTTTTCACGGGCTGTCGCAGCACGGTTTTGAGTTTCTCCGGCGCGACCTTGCGCGGATCACTCAGGTATATTTCGTGATGTTTGCCATTGAAGGTCAATTGATTGGCGGGCATGAACTCATGATGTAATTTGTGCAGCGTTGGTCCTTCGGCGTCATAGGGTCCGATGTGCATGATCTGGACAGATTGTCCCTCGTGATAGGTTTCCAGTCGTAATTGGGATAGGGCAGGCAAATCCTTCGCGTTTTGGGCCGCTTCGATCCCTTGTTCATAGAGTTCGGTAGTTATCCAGTCCGGCGTCATAATCATCATGGTCCATAGCCACGCGTCTTTGTCGAGTTTGCTTGTGAAGGAGTCCATATCATCGGCCCACCACAGACCCTCTAGCGGTGGCACGACATAATCCTTTTGCAGCGTCCGCTTACTGATGAACTTCAGCTTGTAAGCGACTGCATACAAGGCTTCGACTGCCTGCGTGTAGGAAGGGGCGGTGCCCGGATTCCCCGCGCCGTCAATCATCAGGAACTGCATAGCGGGTACATCGACAATCGTGAAGTGTTTGACTGTGGGCTGGTAAAGGTGTTTGAGTTGTTTCTTGAAGTCAGTTTTTGCCATGGTTTGTTTCCTATCAAGTATGGTGTTTGAATACCATCATAGTGTACGATCTCAAGCGGCTTGAGAGTCAAGTGTGGAGAGCACATGCTACCAGATCATCTCTGCCATTATTATGCGTGTGAGCAGGGTCCGTTTCGCAATCTATCCGATTTGTCGTTGGCAGATGCTGAGCGCGTGTTGGAATCGATTCGGGAATGCGGAGCAGGGTTTGCCAGCCAGCGTAGCGCTGATTATCTGACGATTCGGCGCGAACTGGAGGCCAAAGTACGGAAGCTGTTTATTGAAAAGGGCGGACAACCACGAAGACAACATCCACATTACATGATTCTGGGAACCTGCGCATGGGTTAAAAGCTGGTATGCTCAGGGTTGTGAACTGCGCATTCCATTATTGAATTTTGCGCCGGAGCAAGTGAGCTTTACTTATGGTGATACGTTCCCGGCAATGCGGTATGTGGATGGCAAACCCTATCGCGGGCAGGTATATACCCTGGCCGAACTTCCTGCATTAGTGGAGCAGTTTGGCCTGCCGCAAAGCTGGAATCCTGATGGTCAGCACGGGCCAGATCGTTATATCGAAGCACAAATCTGGGATGATGCTGGTCTAGCGGAGTGGCTTGGATAAAAAACATGAGTCATCCCGAACTTTGCCAAAGAAATTGTAAAGTAGGTGGATGGCTCATCCACAAGCGACTGAGAGCAGAGCGCAAACGGTAAAGAGGCAAAGAGACCTCACGAAGTCGTTTGCCAGTGCGGTGACACCAGTGTCGCAGAAGCCAGTTTTTGAGTGCCTCAAAGTTAGAATGCAAGAGAGATAGCAAAAAAGCATAGACAAGAGCAACCATCATCATGAGTTTGATGCGGTTTTGCCATGACCACAGGCGAGGACTTTCAAGTGCGAGTTCAGTTTTGGCATAACGATAGGTCATTTCGATTTGCCAGCGACGTGCGTAAATAAAGACCATGCGCCAGGCATCATCAAGAGAATGAATAGGTTCATTGGTGAGCAAATACCAGGGTTTTTTGCTTTTCCCTGGACGTGATACCACTAGAAATAGAGGCTGGTCAGGATAGTCTGCATGGGTCACCGGCACATAAATAATACCTGTCTTGCGCCAACACTGTCGTCTGGCATCCCAAATCAAGCGGTGATCCATACTCCGTTTACCCCGTGTGATTTTCCAGGCACAGCGTTTGCCGTTTGCATCAACGAGGTGATATTTTGTCTGCCAGCGCAAAACAAAACGCACATCAAAGCGAAAGGCTTGTTTGAGCCAGGGACTACTGGCATAACCACGATCCCAAACATGAATGACTTGCCTCTTCCAGAAGTAAGCACAGCGATGAAGCAGTTGCGTCGCTGTCGGACGTTTACGTGTGGCAAATTTACCACGTCTTGTCCACCACTTCATTGCTGCTAACACCGGATGGCCTGACATACCAACAACGACTAATGTCATCCATTCCATGCCCGGAACAAAAATTGGACGACCTCCCGGTGGATTGAAATACCCCGGTTTAATTCGTTTCAGACGGGCTGCTTTGCTTGACCTGACAGCACATAAACCTTCAACCGCAATACTTTCTGGCTTCTCAATAACACTCTCATCCCACAACACCAATGCCGTTTGACCCTGTCCGATCTGACTGGCTATGAACTCACTTGCTCCTTGCCACAAAAAACGACCTATGATCCAGCTTGACCAGCTTGCACTTCGTAACAAGTTGCTCAAGCGTTTTGTCCCTGCTGGTGCTTTATCTGGACTGAGAATATAGCCACCTAACTCACTCAACAACAAGCCATATTGACTGTGGCGAAATGTTAGCATCGCCAGCAATGTGCGTAGAAATGTCCGTACAAGACGTTTGTCGAGACGTTTATCTAATGTCACCAGCAACGGCGACACAAATCCTTCTAAGCCGTTGGCTAATTCTTGTGATTGATCTTGATTTGTTGCACAATCTACCATTGAAAAAGACCCCTTTCGGTTGTGATTTGTGGAAATCTCACTTTACCGACTGAGGTCTTTTTTGTCATCTCATAAAATTTGGGATGACTCATATCTGGTGTTACGTCGATTTTGCGATGATTTAGTCCTGGCTACTGTCGCTGGCGAGGCTCATCAGGCCGGTTGTCATGCGCGGCGTGCGGGCTTTTTCGTCATCCTTGCCGAACTTATGAATTTCGCCCGTATCGCTGATCGCTTCTACCGACAGGCCGAGGCTTTGCAATTCTTTCACCAGTACGCGGAAGCTGGTCGGGATGCCGGGTTCTTCGATCGGTTCGCCCTTCACGATAGCCTCATAGGTCTTTACGCGACCCTGCACATCATCGGACTTCACCGTTAGCATCTCTTGCAGTGTATAGGCTGCGCCATAGGCTTCCAGTGCCCATACTTCCATTTCACCGAACCGCTGGCCGCCGAACTGGGCTTTACCACCCAGCGGTTGTTGGGTCACCAGGCTGTACGGGCCGGTGGAGCGGGCATGGGCTTTATCTTCAACCAGATGCGCCAGTTTGAGCATGTGCATCATACCCACAGTCACAGGGCGATCAAAGGGATCGCTGGTGCGCCCGTCGTACACTGTTTGCTTGCCATAATGCGGCACTGGTTTACCGGTTTCGAACATAACCCGGTCTGCATATTTCAGCAGGTCGCGACCAGTTACATCATCCGGCACTTCAAAGTCCGGCGCGGCCCATTGAATCCACAGCCGCAGCGAAACATCAAAGGCCTTCTCATCACGGGCGTTGCGTTCTTCGACGGTGATGTCCTCAGTTTCGAATACCAACACATCGTCAGGGTAGATGCCCAGTTCGCGCAGCCATTCCCGCAGTACGGCCCGCCGGGCGTAGAAATTGTCCGTAATGAGTTGTTCCGTGTCATAATCGCTGCGCTGGCCCAGCCATTCGTGGATGTACAGGCGGCGAACCTCATCATCATCTTCCAGTTCTTCAGGATCATAGCCGAATGGACTCAACCATTCCCAGGCGCGTTCGGTAATGATCTCCCAGGCCCGGTCAATCAGCCATGCACGGCCCAGTTCAACCTGGATCTCACCTTCTTTGGCACCATCGAACACGGGTGTCACTGCGCGGAAACCCAGCCGTTCTGCCGCCCAGCCCAGATGAATTTCCAGCACCTGACCAATGTTCATGCGACCCGGTACGCCCAGCGGGTTCAGGATGATCTCGATTGAACGCCCATCTTCCAGATAGGGCATGTCTTCAATCGGGACGATCTTGGAAATAACACCCTTGTTCCCATGCCGCCCAGCCATCTTATCACCGACGGTCAGCTTACGTTTTTGGGCGACGCTAACGCGCACCATTTTCTCAACACCGGCGGGCAGATCACGGTGTTCTTCACGGGTGAAGGTCTTTACATCCACCACCTTACCTTGATCGCCGTGGGGCAGGCGCAGCGAAGAGTCTTTCACCTCACGTGCTTTTTCACCGAAGATGGCCCGCAGCAACTTTTCTTCCGGGCTAAGCTCTTTTTCGCCCTTTGGCGTGATCTTACCGACCAGAATATCGTTCGGGCCAACTTCCGCGCCGATGCGGACGATACCGAATTCATCCAGATCCTTCAGCGCATCTTCGCCGACGTTCGGGATGTCATAGGTAATTTCTTCTGGTCCCAACTTGGTATCACGTGCTTCAATCTCGTGCTTCTCGATATGGATACTGGTGAATTTATCGTTGCGTAACAGGTCCTCGCTGATAAGCAACGCATCTTCGTAATTGCCACCATCCCAGGAAAGGAAGGCCGCCAGCACATCGTGACCCAGCGCGAGATTGCCATGATCGGTTGATGAACTATCGGCAATGACGACGCCTGCTTCAATCATCTGACCCTTGAAGACGACCGGACGCTGGTCAATACAGGTTGATTGATTCGAGCGATTATATTTGCGCAGGCGGTAAATGCGTTCTTCGCCCTGATCGTTACGCACGGTAATGCGATCACCCTGAACACTGATGACTTCGCCCGCCTCTTCGGAGACCAAAACCTGACCGCTGTCATAGGCTGCCTGATTTTCCATGCCAGTACTGACAATCGGCACATCAGGCTTAAGCAAGGGCACGGCCTGCCGCTGCATGTTGGAACCCATGAGAGCGCGGTTGGCATCGTCATGTTCCAGGAACGGGATGAGCGCCGCGCTAATGCCGACGATTTGTCGGGGTGCGACGTCCATATAATCAACCCGCTGTACGGGCATTACGGCGAAGTGCTGATTATAGCGACCGGAAACACGCTTATTCACGAATTGCTTCAGATCATCCAGCTGGGCGTTGGCCTGGGCGATAACAAAGTTATCTTCCTGGTCTGCCGCTAGATACACGACGTTCTCCGTGACAAACGGCATGATCGGCACTTTGGTGATGCCGGCTTTATCAAAGGTGTTCGCCAACTCACGGTCGATTACGTTGCCTTCTTCTACCAGCAGATTACCATCATCGTCCTCAATATCATCCCGGACCGTGCGCCCGATGATTTCATCATCAGTGGGGGAAAGGAATTTGATGACTTCGCGGTAAGGTGTTTCGATAAACCCATATTCGTTGACACGGCCATAACTCGCCAGACGACCAATCAAACCAATGTTGGGGCCTTCTGGGGTTTCAATTGGGCAGATGCGACCATAATGACTATGATGTACGTCGCGGACATCGAAACCGGCCCGCTCACGTCGTAGGCCACCGGGTCCCAGTGCAGAAAGGGTTCGCTTATGCGTGAGTTCCGCCAGTGGATTCGTTTGTTCCATGAATTGCGAAAGCTGCGATGAACCGAAGAATTCGCGGATGGAAGCCACAACTGGCCGAATGTTAATGAGCGTTACCGGCGTCAGGTTATCCGATTCGCGAATAGACATCCGTTCTTTGACAACGCGTTCGGTGCGGCGCAAACCAATCCGTAGTTTATTCTGGATCAATTCCCCAACTGTTTTGACGCGCCGATTGCCCAGATGATCAATGTCATTGGGGTTGGCCTGATTGTTGTTGATCGCAATCATGTGTTCGATCAACTTCACAATATCGAGTTTGGTCACGGTGCGCACTTCGCGTGAGACAACATTGTCGATCTGCAGCCGCTGGTTGAGCTTATAGCGGCCTACCCGTTCCAGATCATAACGTCGCTGATCGAAAAGCTGACTTTCCAGATATTCGCGGGCGTTTTCCAACGTGGGCGGGTCGCCGGGGCGCATCCGCTTATAGAATTCAATTAATGCTGCCTGGGCGACGGTTTGATCTTTCTTCAGTTCCCAGGCCGGTTCCATCTTGATGGAGCTGACCATATACTCACGGTCCGGGTCATTATCCACATCCGCATAGAGCGCCAGCAATTCTTCGTCACTGCCGGTCTGAATTGGGGATACCTCGGCTGCCAGACCATCGTTGACCGCTGCCAATGCCCGCAGCAGAATCGTTACTGGGACCGTCCGCTTGCGGTTAAATTTAATCGTCAGATAATCGCTCTTACGCGTTTCGAATTCCATCCACGCGCCCCGATCCGGGATTAGCTTGGCATTCGTCATGCGCCGCCCGGTGGTGCGATCTTCCTCAGTATCGAAATAGACGCCGGGTGAACGAATCAACTGACTGACAACCACCCGCTCCGTTCCGTTAATAATGAACGTGCCTTTTTCAGTCATCAGCGGGAAGTCACCCATGAAGATGTCGGAAACCGTGACTTCTTCGCCCGCTTCCTGATTAACCAGTGCGACCCGCACATAGAGCGGGGCAGAAAACGACATGTCGCGTTCCAGACAAATTTCTTCGCTGTACTTGGGTTCTTCAAACCAATAGCTCAGGCCAAATTCCTGGGCTTCACGACTATTGCCAGGCAGGTACAGTTTGAGCTGCCCATTAAAACTTTCGATTGGGCTAATTTCGTCGAATAGCTCCGCTAATCCTTGCTCACAGAACCAGGTGAACGAGTTGAGTTGAACCTCGATCAATGATGGCAATTCCAGCGCATCAGGTGTTCGGGCATAATTCTTGATATGATCTCTCAATTGCACGGTGCGCCACTCCTCAATTGTATTTTACGATGAGCCAGATTGGACTCAGCAGTTGGTCTGCTGAAGGGGGATATGATATTGGATGAATCAGAATACGTCCCATGTAGATAGAGACAACAGTTAGAGGTTATGCGAACGCATATTATAAGGCTATGTTGGGTTGTTTGTCAAGCGCTTTATTGTGCTGCCGCTGTTTCGTGAGTTTCGGTTTCGAGCGCCGGGGACAGGGGGCGTCGCCGGGACAAAATGACGAAACCCGCGACTAATGCCAAACCGGCTGCGATTTGAACACGGGGCGGCAGTCGCCGTACCCGGCCCAGGACATTGCCATTTTCGGACCCGACAAGATCATAGCGCAACCGCCGAACGAAACGTGGAGATGGTTGGACCGGGCTAAAGACTTGATACAGTCGCCCCACTAATCGCAGCAGGCCGCGAGCCGAGGCAGAAGTTACCTGATGCTGGTCCATGAGTTCGTCCAACGTTGAATCTTGATCCAACAGCGCATCAGTCACCGCGGCGAGGAGATCTTGAAGTTGGACATCAGACATTTCAGAATTGGGCATGAATGACTAGCCTTTGCGATCGGTCAAAGTGGGTTCTTCGAGCTTCGCACTGAGTTCGTCACGCAGTGCGCTGAGTGTGCGATGGTATAACGATTTGATGGCGCCTTCAGTTCGCCCCATAATGACGCCGATTTCGGCATTGGGCATCCGTTCAATAAATTTGAGAATGAGTAGTTGTTGTCGTTCGGCTGGCAATTCCCGGATTACTGACAACAATAACTCGCGTTCTTCGGTAACTTCTGTCTGGTCAACTGGCGTTTCAGCCTGGAGACCCGGCCCAATATAATCTTCGAGGGCGATGATTTTTCGCCGACCCCGGTCACGATGCCAGTTTGCCACCAGATTGTGCGCGATGCGGTAGAGCCAGGCCTGAAATGGTACACCCCGCTCCTTATAATTTTGAATGTGGCCCAGCGCCCGGTAAAAGACCATCGCTGTCAAATCTTCGGCATCGTGATGGTTGCCAGTACGATAATAAATATAATTGTAGATTTTAGTGACATAACGCTCATACAGGGCGCCAAACGCTTCCTGGTTTTCCTTCGCCAATTGAACTAATTCACTATCAGGCAGGTCACTGAGTTCTACTTGTTTGGGTTCACGATTCCAGGGTGTGCGCATGAGTTTCAGTCATCCAATCCAACTGCTACAACCCACAATATACAGTCACGTTACGCGTTGTCCAGGGGTTTTAACAATTTCTCATGTATGATTCTGGGCAATCTGTCGCATATGGTCACGGATGTGCGCTTGATCTTCTGGGCTGTAAGCGGTGAAATTGACCGGTTCCTGCGCATAGTCAACCAGGATGCGCCGGAATAGCTGTGAACTTGTGAACGTGTGCTGGTAAATATCGCCAAAATCCACGACACAAGAATCCGAACCGGCCAGAGGGATGGGCAAAGCCGGTATTTTATCCAGCACACCGAAACCGTAGCTCAAAGTTGTTCCTTTGTAAAAGCCTTCCCGCAAATCATTGACAAAAATTGTGTAAGGGAACGCTTCTTCTTGCTGGTCAGGGTAGCTAGGAAATGCAGAGGGACGGGACGGCACTCGTGGAGATAATCAATTTTAACAATATTGATTTCACTACGAAGTAATTGCATTCGTTTCGATAAACAGGCTTTATCGTGGGACCCAGACGGTTTGTTTGCCGGTGAAAGTAACTCGATGCAGGTTACAGGCATTCCAGGGTACGCTTCGTCATCAATATGATAGATCATAAGACTGCTAATATATTCATCTTCTTCAATAATCGTTTGACTTTGGCCTAACAGCGCTTGTGTTTGTGAATCATAAGTGCCGATTTGCAGTGATTGCTCCTCAGCTATGTAGTATTTGCCCGGCGATATTAACCGTTCAAGTTCATCAGATAAATGCGTGATATTTTGCTGTGGAAACCCTTCCAACCGCCGTTATGTTGTTGCAAGCGACTGTTCAAGTGCGGGTTAATGCCAGGATAAAGATTGGTATCAGCTTGGATGGACATCGCAAATTCCTCAACTGGTCTTGCGTCTATCCTATACGATCCTGAGGTCCATATCTACATCTCGATAATCCAGTGGCTTGCTTCTATAATATGCCACACTGACCACAATGCACACCAAATCAGGATAAAAAATGGCATTAAGTTTTCAGGATGTGATATTTAAGCTCAACGAATACTGGGCAGCGCAGCACTGTGTATTATGGAATCCTTACAATATTCAAGTGGGTGCGGGAACCAACAACCCAGCAACGGTATTGCGGGTTTTGGGGCCAGAACCCTGGCGCGTCGCCTATGTCGAGCCGAGCATTCGCCCGGATGATGGTCGCTATGGCGAAAACCCCAACCGAATGCAGATGTTTTACCAGTATCAGGTCATCCTGAAGCCCGACCCCGGCAATCCGCTGGAACTGTATTTGGACTCGCTGCGGGCGTTGGGCCTTAAACCAGAAGAGCAAGACATCCGCTTTGTTGAAGATAACTGGGAAAGCCCGGTGCTTGGTGCCTGGGGTCTGGGTTGGGAGGTGTGGCTGAATGGTCAGGAGATTACGCAATACACCTATTTCCAGCAAGCGGGCGGTATGGAACTGAATCCGGTGTCGGTAGAGATCACGTATGGCATTGAGCGCATTGTACTGGCATTGCAGGGCAAAGATGCGGTATGGGATATTGACTGGCTGGGCGACCTGACCTACGGTGACGTTTACCTCCAAAGCGAGATCGAGCATTGTCAGTATTATTTTGAGATCGGCGATGTCGATGGCCTTAAACAGACGTATGACTTTTACGAGGCTGAGCATCAACGGGCCTTAGCCGCTGGTGCCGTCATTCCGGCCTATGATTATGTGCTGAAGTGTAGCCATCTATTTAATGTGCTGGATACTCGCGGCGCAGTTGGGGTGACGGAGCGGGCCAATTATTTCCGGCGAATGCGGAACATGTCGCGGGCTGTGGCCCAGGCGTTTGTTGCCCAACGCGAAGAAAAAGGTTATCCCATCAAAAATCGGCTGTGGTCGGAACCAGTGGTTCCTGCGATTCCAGCGCTGCCGCATCCGCTCACCCAACCCGCTACCTTTCTGTTAGAAATTGGCGTTGAAGAACTGCCTGCCGGTGATGTTGATGATGCGCTGAGCCAGCTAAAACAGGTTGCCGCGACGATGTTTGATGATCTCCATCTGGAACATGGTGCGGTTAAGGTCTATGCAACACCCAGACGTCTAGTGATTGAGGCGAAACAGGTTGCGCCCCGACAGCCTGACCGCGAACAGCTTGAAAAAGGTCCACCCGCCAGTCGAGCTTTTGAGGATGATGGCAAGCCCACTAGAGCGGCAGAAGGTTTCGCACGCGGCAAAGGCGTCGCTGTCGAGGATTTGCGGGTTGAAGAAATCGAGGGGGGGGAGTACGTCGTTGCGCTGGTCAAGACGGTGGGGCGGCCCGCGGCAGAAGTGTTAGCGGAAGCGCTGCCGCAGGTCATTGAGGGCCTGAGTTTTGGTAAATCAATGCGCTGGAATGCGAGTGGCGTGGCATTTTCCCGGCCTATCCGTTGGCTGGTAGCGCTGTTGGGTGAAGGTGTCATTCCCTTCGAGTATGCGGGCGTTATCAGCGGTAACGTGACGCGTGGCGCCCGGCAATATGGCTCGAGTGAACAGCCGCTGGTTGACCCGGCTGGTTACTTCGATTTTATGGCGCAACAGAGCATTATACTCGATCAGACAGCCCGCCGGACCGCGATTATAGAGCAGATCAACGCGCTGGCTGCCCAGGTTGAGGGTTATATTTCCGATGACCCTGCCCTATTAGATGAAGTAACGAACCTGGTGGAAGTACCTACAGCACTTCGTGGTTCATTTGCTGAAGCGTCTTTAGCATTGCCGCGTCCGGTATTAGTGACAGTCATGCGTAAGCATCAACGCTATTTTGCCGTTGAAGACGCGAACGGACATTTGTTACCCTATTTTGTCACGGTCCGCAATGGCGACGATCAACACCTGGAAAATGTCGTGCACGGCAATGAGCATGTGCTACGAGCACGATTCGCGGATGCGAATTTCTTCTATGCGGAAGACATCAAAAAGCCACTGGCTGATTATCTGCCTCGTTTGCAAACATTGACATTCCAGGAAAAACTGGGGTCAATGTATGATAAGAATCAGCGGGTGGCGGCGCTGGTCAAGCCGGTGGGTGATTTGCTTCAACTGCCAGCCGCTGACATCAGCAATGCGCAGGCGGCTGCTCAAATTGCTAAAGCTGATCTGGCAACACAGATGGTCGTCGAAATGACATCGTTGCAAGGGACGATGGGTCGCGAATATGCGCTACTCAACCAATATCCTCCTGCGGTGGCGGACGCGATCTTTGAGCATTGGTTACCGCGCGGAGCTGACGATATATTGCCAACTAGCCTGGCCGGTGTGCTGCTCGGTTTGACAGACCGCCTTGATAGCCTGGTGGGTTTGTTTGGAGTCGGGCTGGCCCCGCGTGCAACGGCTGATCCCTATGGATTGCGACGAGCAGCGCTAGGCGTTATCCAACTGGTGGTTGACCGTGAACTGGATATTGACCTCAACTTACTACTGGATCGCGTTGCTCAGGATCAACCTGTGTCTGTTACCGTTGAAGCACAGCAACAGCTGCTAGAATTTATTGGTGGACGATTACAGGCCTGGCTTCAGGATCAGGGCTGGGCAGCCGACATCCTGGCAGCGGTGCTGGCGGAGCAGTCGAATAATCCGTATCGAGCACAGGTGGCGGTGCGCGAACTGAGTGAGTGGGTGCAACGGTCTGACTGGGAAACCATTTTGGATAATTTTGCCCGCTGTGTGCGGATTACTCGGAGCGAATCTCAGCAACATACAATCAATCCGGATGCACTGGTTGAACCGCAAGAACAGGCGCTGTATGCCGCTTATCAGACGGCGGTCGGCAGCCTGAATGGGGCTGATACGGTCGCGGCATTTCTGAAGGCTTTTGTGCCGATGATTCCGGCAGTGAGTGAATTTTTCGATAACGTGCTGGTGAACGCCGACGATGCTGTTCTGCGGGAGAATCGGTTAGGATTGTTGCAGGCGATTAGTGCGCTGCAAACGGGTCGCGCCGATCTGAGTCAATTGAGTGGATTCTAGGTGTAGGCCAGGGTATGCTTTAATCCTGTCTGATTCTGCGGTTCTGGGTGCGCCTCCTCGAACAACACGTACTGAATAGTGCCTGGAGGTCTTCGCCACTGACCCCCTCAGCCACAATCCATGTTGCGTATAAGTTTGGCTTCCTGTGTACATAATAATAGTACATTAAGGAGCCGATAGGATTGTGTCCGATATGTGCGACACAAGTTGTCTCAAAAAGCGGTAGTCCAGGTCTGTAAGGTTCAAGCTGGTTTATAACATACTTCTAACAAACGTGTCCTCACCCAAACCGATTAGCTGGTATAATATAGCACAGATGTTCCCCTCAAACTTTGGGGTGTTTGCAAAATAGATAATCATTAGAATCGACCAAACTCTAAATTTTATGTCAAATCACCACAAAATATCATTATTTTTAGTTGCATGTCTGACTGCTCATATATATAATGCTTCCATAGTGTAGCGAGGTTGTTAATGTCCGTCACCGACGAAATAAAGGCTCGGCTGGATATTGTCAGCTACATCCAACAATATGCGCCACTCAAAAAAGCTGGACGCAACTATAAAGCCGCGTGCCCGTTCCATAATGAAAAAACCCCATCGTTTGTGGTGAACCCTGAAACGCAGACCTGGCGCTGTTTTGGTAGTTGTGCCGACGGTGGCGACATTTTTTCGTTTGCCCAGAAATATCACGGGTGGGAATTTCGCGAGGCGTTGCACGAACTGGCAGTCGTCGCCGGCGTTGAGGTGCAGCAGCAAAGTGAAGCGCAGCAGCAACAAGCAGCCCGGCTGGATGCGCTGCGCGGACTGTTGCAAACAGCGGCAGATTTCTATCATGAACAATTGGGGCAGAACCCCGCTGTCTTGAATTATGCCCGTGAACGACGGGGGTTTAGCGCTGAAACGCTGGCAACCTATGGTATTGGCTATGCGCCGCAAGGTTGGCAGGCCACACTCGATTACCTGACGAATCTCGGCCATAATGTCGATGATCTGATTGAAGTCGGGCTGGTGAAGCGCAGCGAGAACGGGCGCGAATATGATTATTTCCGTAACCGGTTGATTATTCCGATTCGTGATGAACGGGGGCGGGTAATTGGCTTTGGGGCGCGGGCGCTAGCCGATGAAGACAATCCAAAATATTTAAATTCGCCGCAGACGCCGTTGTTTGACAAAAGCCGGGTGTTGTTTGGGTTGGATAGAGCCAAACGTGCGCTTCGCGACACCGAAACCGCAGTGATTGTCGAAGGTTACATGGATGTGATTCAGGCCCATCAGGCGGGTTTCATGAATGTGGTTGCGCAGATGGGCACGGCCATGACTGAAACGCAGCTCAAAACACTTTCACCGCGCTGGGCGAAAAAGATCGTTTTGGCATTGGATGCTGATGCTGCTGGACAGAACGCCACCATGCGCAGCCTGGAAGTGGCCCGTGATGCATTAAAGGCCGATTACACCGGTAAGTTATCAGTGGATATGCGCATATTGCAGATTCCCGACGCGAAAGACCCCGATGATCTCATTCGCGAAACGCCGCAAGACTGGCCTCCATTGGTGGAAGCAGCGCTGCCGGTGGTTGATTATGTGATTGCAATGGAAACCGCGACCCTATCCGCTCAGGCGTCAGTGCAGGAACGGGAGGCTGTTGCCCGTCGTCTGCTGCCGATTTTACTCGCGTCGGAGAATAATCTTTATACGAAGGACAATATTCAAAAGCTGGCGTTGCGGCTGCACATTGGCGAGAACGAACTCTTAAACTGGGCCGCTGAGCAGGAGCGGATCCAGCAGTCGAAAGCGCCGCGTGCGTCACAAACTAATAGCCAGTCAGCAATGCCAGAACCACCGCCGCTTGATTATGATGAGATGCTAGGACCACCCACTGGTGACGATGACCAAACCGATTATGTCCCCATTCCGCCGCCAACTCGAAGACCGCAGACCGGAGTCGGTCGCTGGGAAGTTGATTGCCTGGGGGGATTATTGCAGCAACCGGACTTGCTCTATCAGATCAATCGCACCTTTCGTGAGTTAGCGGGTTCAGCCGATGCGTTATTGGCGGGGCCGTTAGCCGACTTTGGGATTAGTGATTTCAGTCACACCGATTATCAAGTATTGATGGAAGCGTTTCTGATCGCGTTGGATCAGGATGATATGCCACCGTTGGATTATCTCTTAACGTATCTGGATGAGTTGCCCCGCCAGGTTCTGGAGACGGAGGTGCTGGTCAACAATGTGGAGCGGCTGCGGCCACAATTGCGGCATGGCTTATCGGCGGATTTAACCATGGTCTTGCAGCGCACGGTTACGGTTGACCCCCGCACAGAATTGGTGAAAAATGCGTTGCGTTTGCGCTTAAAGCGCATTGAACGCGAACGTGAAGAACTTTACTTCTTGCTGATGGAAGCTGATGCTGAGCAACAGGCGCAATTACATGAGCATACCCAATTATCCATTATAGCAAAGGGCCTTATCGACGCTGAGTTGCAACGTCAGGGGAAACGAGTATATTGAACAGGATGACCGTCCGGTCCATCACCGCTGATCATTCCCGCCGACTCTAAGTTGATTGTGAAAAGACATGGCACGAAAAAGAAAAGCTACGGAAATCAGACCGCCCCGCAAAGTCGCCGTTAATAATGGCAACGATGATGATTTCGACGTGGACGACGATGACGAGGAATTGGATGACGACGATTTTCCAACGCCGACGTCCACGAAGTCAAGCAATACCAAGAAAGTGCTGGAAAACCTTGATGAACCGGACGAGGAAGAACTGGATGAATTAGACGACTCGTTCGATGATGATGATGACGAGGAAGATTCTGGCCTGGAAGCGATGACGCTGGCGGATGACCCGGTGCGTATGTACCTCAAGGAAATTGGACAGGTGCCATTGCTGGATACCAACCGGGAAACCTGGCTCAGTGTGCATATCGCTGCTGATCATCAGCTTCAAGCGGTGATGGATTCGTTATCGACCGTTGATGGTAATGGTTCGGATACGGGCTTGCCGGAGGCATCACATATTCTCGAACTGGTCTATGAAGATTTGCGCCGGGACTGGTATGAAGTCGTTGAAGGAGCCGCCGCCTTCCAGGTTGATGCCCCCGAATTGACAAAAATAATTGATGAAGTGATGGTCATTCAGGATACCTGGGATGTGGATGGCAAGTCCTATATTCGCAGCTACCTCAATCAGCGCGATTGGGGGCGCGATGAACCCTGGACAGAATTGGCGCGGCGGCTATTCAGCGTCTTGCAGGGTCTCTATCTGGTCCCATTTGATGAGCAGATGGTCCTGCGCCAGACCTGTAAAGACAGTGGTGATCTGCTGACAGCGGCAGATTTTCGGGCGCAATTGCTCGGCAACCCGGACTCGCTAGATGATCTGGCTGATATGTATGATCGGGTTGAACAAAAGGCCGTGCTGGCAACCGAAGCGCTCACGCGGGCCAATCTGCGGTTGGTCGTGAGCGTCGCCAAGCGCTATATGGGGCGCGGCATCAATTTCCTGGACTTGATTCAGGAAGGCAATATCGGCCTGTTGCGGGCGGTAGAGAAGTTCGATCATACCAAAGGTTATAAGTTCAGTACCTATGCGACCTGGTGGATTCGTCAGGCGATTAGTCGTGCCATTGCCGATCAGGCCCGGACGATTCGCATTCCGGTTCATATGGTTGAGACGATCAACCGATTGATGCGGGTACAGCGCAATCTGATTCAGGAACTGGGTGGTGAACCCAGCGCGGAACAGATCGCCCTGGAAATGGAATTTCTGACCCCGGAAGAAACCGAAGCGATCAAACATATCCGGCGTGAAGGCATTCGCATGGACCCCGGTTTGCAGCGGAAACTGCGTCGCGCTGCCCAGAAAGTGCGTAAGATCATGCGCATTAGCCAGGAGCCGATGAGCCTCGAAATGCCTATCGGCCAGGAAGATAGCAGTTTGCTCGGCGACTTTATCCCGGATGATAACGTGCTCGGCCCGGTGGATGCGGCCAGTCGGCAATTGCTCAAGGAACAGATTCGCTCCGCGCTCGGTGTCTTGAGTGAACGCGAACGTGAGGTGCTGGAAATGCGCTTCGGCTTGCAGGACGGGCAGGACCATACATTGGAAGAAGTCGGCAAGCACTTTGGCGTGACTCGGGAGCGTATCCGCCAGATTGAGGCGAAGGCGCTGCGGAAACTGCGGCATCCGACCCGTAGTCGCCAACTGCGCGATTATTTGGAGATGTAGGATGCTTGAGCAGCAACGCACTGGGGTTATGACTATTGAAGAGTTGGTGCGCCTCTATGAAGAAGAAGGGCCGTTTGAGATCATAGATGGGGAGCGAATTGTTTTGAGTCCACCCAAAGCCGGTCATGTATCATTGACTAAACGTATTCTATTTGCTGTTGAGGGTTTTGCTGTTGAGCATGATCTGGGCGAGGCTTACTCTGAGGGGCCGTTTGTCGAAACATACAGCCCAATATGGGTTAAGGGTTCGCGGGTTCCCGATGTGATGTTTTTTGCGAAAGAACGACTTGAGCAATACAAAGCTGAAAACCCTGATTGGGAGGACAAGCCCTTTGTCCTCTTACCCGATCTCGTGGAGGAGGTCATTTCATCCAACGATAAATATACTGAAGTCGCCGCCAAAGTAGACAAATATCTCGAGGATGGGGTGCGCATGGTTTGGATTGCTGACCAGAAACGCCGCACCATTACTGTCCGAACACCTACGGAATACGTGACTTTGAGTGCTGATGATATGCTAACTGGTGGCGATGTATTACCGGGTTTCTCGGTTAAGGTAGCATCTCTTTTTGGATAGGCGAATTCTTTGCTAGCAATTATTGATGAAAGCGGGTGATGATCCCGCTTGTTAATTATACTGGTGCCCTAAATCAATGTTCTGATCTAATTTTCCCGAACATTGCAAAACCCATTAACCGCTCATCAAAGTACAGTGATGAGCGGTTCGCGTTCATACATCCTCTACATTCTATGCAACTAAAATTTGTCCTTTTCAGCTACCCCTGGTTACCCTTAAAATCTAGGATGGAAAAGGTATAATTTGGGGTGAAAACCGGCATAATCTCGCCGTGCAAACGATATTTGACACTGCTATGCAGATGTGCTAATCTTACGTCATTCTGATTTGCTCCAAATTTAACAATCGGGTGGAGAATATGGCGCTACAAGAATTTGCACCTATCACTGCGCTATTTGTTATATCGTTTATTGTAACCTTTATTATCCTCGTTATTTCCCGCATTTTTGGGCCACAACGTCCTTCCTCGCGTAAGGCCGCTCCTTACGAAAGTGGCATGAAACCTATCGGCCCCGCGGTTCGTCGGTTGCCGGTTCAGTTTTATCTGGTCGCGGTGCTGTTTATTTTGTTCGATATTGAAGTGATTTTCTTCCTGCCCTGGGCCGTGATCTTCCGTGATCTAGCGGTCTATGGGCTGGTGACGATGGGTGTATTCACGTTAATCCTTACTGTTGGTTTGTTTTATGAGTGGAAGTCGGGAGCGTTGGAATGGGAGTAAGTACAAAACTCGGTAACCTGGGCGTGGTGACGACTACGTTGGATCAGGCGGTGAACTGGGCACGTACCGGTGCCATGTGGCCGCTGTTATTTGGGCTGGCCTGCTGCGCGATTGAGTACATGAGTAGCCAGGCATCCGACTATGATATGTCGCGCTTTGGCATGGAATTGAACCGGGCAACCCCCCGGCAAGCTGATCTTTTGATCGTGTCGGGCCGGGTAACGCGCAAGATGGCTCCGGTTGTCCGTCAGCTATACGACCAGATGGCCGACCCCAAATGGGTCGTTTCGATGGGTGACTGTGCGTCATGTGGTGGGGTGTACAACAATTACGCGGTTGTCCAGGGCGTTGATGAAATTATCCCGGTGGATGTGTATATCGCCGGTTGCCCGCCGCGTCCCGAACAACTCTTAAACGGTATCTTGACCCTGCACCAAAAGGTTCAGGGCGAGACGATTTCCGACTGGGCCTAAAGAGGGAATTATATGCAGATTCCAGCAGCGAAGGACCCGGTTGAGACCCTCAAAGCAGCCCACCCGGCGGTTGTTCTCGATGTGAAGGTATTCCGGGATGAGACGACGATCATCGTTGACCCGGCGAAGATTGCTGTAGTCGCGAAGTTTATGCGCGACACCCCCGGATTGGTTTATAATTTCCTCTCTGATATTAGCGCCGTTGATTATTACCCGGATAATGATCGTCCCGAACGATTTGGTGTTTCCTATCATCTATATTCGATGCTCTATAATCGGCGTCTGCGTGTGAAGGTTTATTTGCCGGAAGAGGAGCCAGAAGTGCCTACCGTGACTGCTATTTGGCCGGGTGCAAATTGGCCGGAGCGTGAAATCTTCGACATGATGGGCATAAACTTTGCTGGACACCCTGATATGCGTCGGGTGCTGATGCCCGAAGATTGGGACGGTCACCCGCACCGCCGCGATTATCCGCTGGGATATGAGCAGGTACAATTCTCTTTCAATGTGGAAGATATCCTCAAGCACAAGCCCCTGGCAAAGGAGTAACCTGATGGCTGTTGTACAATCGCCACCGGAACATATTCAGGAAGAGCAGTGGGCGGGCAGCCTGGATGAACTCAAAGGGCTGGTTTCGGAACGGGCCTTTACCGGCGAGACGATGCTGCTCAACATGGGGCCACATCATCCCAGTACACATGGCGTATTGCGCGTTCTGCTGGAACTGGACGGTGAGCAGATCGTGAGCGCGGTACCGGACGTTGGTTTCTTGCATACTGGCATTGAAAAGAATATTGAATCCAAGACCTATGAAAAAGGGGTAACCCTCACCGACCGGATGGATTACCTCTCGCCATTATCGAATAATATGGCGTTTTGTTCCGCAGTCGAGAAGCTGGTAGACCTGGATGTGCCCGAACGGGCGCAGTTAATCCGCGTGATGGTCCTGGAATTGCAACGGATCGCCAGTCATATGGTCTGGTTGGGGACGCACGCAATTGACCTGGGCGCGATGAGCGTGTTGCTGTACTGTTTCCGTGAGCGCGAGAAAGTATTATCGATCCTTGAGATGCTTTCGGGCCAGCGGATGATGGGCAGTTATATTCGCCCTGGCGGTGTGTGGCGTGATATTACGCCGGAGTTTAAACCGGCTGTGCGCAAGTTCCTTGATGAGTTCCCGCGGGCCGTAGATGATTATCACAAATTGCTCGAAAAGAATCCGCTGTGGATTGATCGGACGCAGGGTGTCGGCGTCATCGAACCTGACAAAGCCCTTGCCTGGGGCATGACGGGGCCGAGTCTGCGTGGCAGTGGTGTCAACTGGGATATTCGTAAGGCGATGCCTTACAGCGGCTACGAGACATTCGAGTTCAGCGTGCCGCTGGGTGAACACGGTGATGTTTATGATCGCTTTTTAATTCGGCTGTATGAGTTACGTGAATCGATGAAAATCCTTGAGCAGGGGCTGGAACGCCTGTCGGATAGCGGTATTTTCCGTTCCGATAATCGTAAGTTTGTCCCGCCGCCACGTAGCGAATTGGGCCAGAGCATGGAAGCGGTGATTCACCACTTCAAGTTGTGGACCGAGGGCTTCTCGGCACCAGACGAAGAAGTGTATGTCGCCATTGAAAGCCCGCGTGGTGAGATCGGCTGTTACCTGCATGGCACTGGTGGCACCATGCCACGCCGCGTTCATTTCAAAACGCCCTCATTTATTCACATCAGCGCGTTGCCCATTCTGTCTGAAGGACACATGATTGCCGACCTGGTAGCGATTATCGGCAGTGTCGATATTGTGCTGGGCGATTGTGACCGCTAAGGAAGAAGCATGTCGATTAAAGACAAGAAATATCAGAAACGTATTGATAATCATTTCGCCAAATATCCCGATAAACGCTCAGCCGTGATGCCGCTGTTGCATATTGCCCAGGAAGAATATGGCTGGGTCAGCCCGGAAGGGATTGCAGAAGTCGCGGAATTGTGTGAAATGGACCCGACGCAGGTCAAGTCTATCGCCGGTTTTTATACAATGTATTCCGAGCAGCCTAAAGGCAAATATTGGTTGCAAGTCTGCACGGACCTGCCCTGTGCCTTGAAAGGGGCCGACACATTCCACAAAGAACTCAAGGAATATCTGGGAGTCACCGAGGGTGGAACCAGTGCTGACGAGTTGTTCACGGTTGAACATGTGATGTGTTTGGCGGCCTGTGACAAAGCGCCGATGTTGCAATGCAATTTCCATTATATGGAAAACCTGGATATGGATAAGATGAAAGCCTGGATTGAAGAGAAGCGGGCTGAGTTGGCCGGGGAGACGAATTAACATGCAGCCCATTTTGCTGCGGGGCCGCGAGATCCCCGATATTGATAAATATGATGTTTACGTGGAAAACGGTGGGTATGAAGCGCTGAAAAAGGCGCTGAAAATGACCCCAGCCGAAGTGATAGATGAAGTTAAAGAATCCAATTTGCGTGGTCGGGGTGGTGCTGGCTTCCCCGCTGGCGTAAAGTGGAGCTTTATCCCACAGAATGAACCGGTCAAATATGTGACGGTGAATGCTGATGAAAGCGAGACCGGTACCTTCAAAGATCGTGAAATTATGGAGACCAACCCGCACCAACTGATCGAGGGTGCATTAATTTGTGCTTATGCGATTCAGGCGACGGCGGTTTATATCTACCTACGCGGCGAATTCTGGGATTTAGGCCACGCGCTGGATGATCGCATTCAGGAAGCCTACGACGCGGGTTTTATTGGTGAGAATATTCTGGATAGCGGCTGGACCTGTAATGTGTATACCCACCTCGGCGCCGGGGCGTATATATGTGGCGAAGAAAGTGCACTGCTCAACAGCCTGGAAGGTGTTCTGGGGCAGCCGCGCGTGCGGCCACCCTTCC
This sequence comes from Phototrophicaceae bacterium, assembly GCA_965223835.1. GTDB lineage: Bacteria > Chloroflexota > Anaerolineae > Aggregatilineales > Phototrophicaceae > CAVYXZ01. The sequence goes on along the minus strand of CBDCXQ010000001.1, from coordinate 3,610,102 downwards.
CGGCACAAAAGGGCGGTGGTCTTTATAAAGAAGCAACCGTCGTCAATAATGTTGAGACTTTGACCAACGTTCCCTGGATTATTAATAACGGCGCGGCAGAATTTAAAAAGATCGGAACCGAGCAAAGTTCCGGGACCAAAATTTTCTGTGTGAGCGGTCATGTACCCAAACCCGGCAATTACGAATTGCCCCTCGGTGCGACCTTCCGTGAATTGCTAGTCGATCATGCTGGCTGTGATCCGGCCAATATCAAGGCTATTTTGCCATCGGGCGGTTCCGGGCCAATCGTGCCGGGTAGCGACGAGGTGCTGGACACCAAACTATCCTATGAAGATATGGCGGGAATCGGCACCATTCTAGGGTCAGCCTCGGTGATCGTGATGGATAACACGGTGGACATTACCTGGGTGGCTTCAAAGGTAACGAAGTTCTTCAAACACGAAAGCTGTGGTAAGTGTACACCCTGTCGAGAAGGCACCTACTGGCTGGATAAAGTGTTGGATCGTATTCTGGCGGGTGAAGGTAAGCCCGAAGATGTGAAGTTGATTGATAATGTGGCGAAAAACATGGCGGGTGTGACCTTGTGCGCACTGGGGGATTTCGCGGCCAATCCGATCATTCACACGATTAAGAATTTCCCGGAAGATTTCGAGGCACATGTTAAGCCGAAGGAAGTAGAAGAGAAACCCAAGCAAGCAGCAGCACGGGGAACAGGTGCGGCGCGGGGACGCCGGGCTAAAGCGCCTGCAAAAGGATAATTGATGGCGGATGAAGTCGCGCCGATTCCTAACGACATGGGAAGTGGTGATGCGACTGACGAGACCTCGGATGATGTGTCGGTTTGGCATGCTGTCGATCAGCCGTTAGGAAAACCGCTGTTCTGGATCTGGCTACGTCATCTGTTATTTCGTCCGCCCGATGTGACCCAGCGGTTGGCTGATCTGAGTGCAGCGATCAACCAGCGGCCCCAGGTTGCAGCTAATTATGTCCTGCGGGGTGAGGTGTGGTTGCAAGCAGGCGAATATCAAACGGCTGCCGATGATTTTGCAACGGCGTTGATACTGGCAACCGAGCAATTCGAAGAGGAAGACTGGGGGCTGCTGGCGCAGGCATTGCGCGATCAGGCCGAACATGGGCTGGAAGTCGCACGGCGTAAACTGAGCAGTCAACGGGGAGAATAAATATGGCGAATACCGTAAAGATTATTGTTAACGATGTCGAACATGATGTGCCTGCCGGGGCCAATTTAGTTGATGCTGCCCGGTTGATTGGTGAAGATATTCCAGTTTTCTGTTATCACCCCAAGATGGACCCGGTGGGGATGTGTCGGATGTGCCTGGTTGAGCAGGGCGCGGTCATGAAAGATCGGGCGACGGGTGAGGTCCAGCTTGACGATAATGGCAACCCGCAAATTCGCTGGTTCCCCAAGTTGCAAACGGCTTGTACAGCGACCGTCAGCGATGGCATGGTCATCAAGACCAATACTGAACAGGTTGACCAGGCTCGCGAGAACGTCTTGGAATTTCTGCTGACCAGTCACCCGCTGGATTGCCCTATCTGTGATAAAGGTGGTGAATGTCCGCTGCAAAATCTGACGATGGAGCATGGTCCGGGTAAGACCCGGATGGTTTTCAGCGATAAGATGAAGCTGGATAAGCATGTTCCGTTGGGCGATCTGATTTTTCTGGATGAAGAACGCTGTATTCAATGTGCACGTTGTATCCGGTTCCAGGATGAAGTGGCGGGTGACGATGTGCTGGCCTTCCATGAGCGCGGACGCACGCTACAGATTATCACCAACAGTGATCCTGGCTTTGATAGTTACTTTAGTGGTAACACCACCGACATTTGTCCGGTGGGCGCGTTGACAACGGCTGATTTCCGTTTTGGTGCCCGGCCCTGGGAACTCACCGAAGTGCCGAGCATTGACCCTTACGACGCGGCGGGATCGAATATTAGTCTGAGTACGCGTCTGGACCGCGATCACGGTGGGCGTACCATTATCAAGCGCGTGATGCCGCGCCAGAATGAATATGTCAACGAAATCTGGATTTCCGATAAGGCGCGTTTTGGTCATCATTTCACCCGCAGTGCAGATCGACTGCAACATCCGTTAATTGGTCACACCCGTGCGCCCTGGGTCGAGAGCCTGCGCACAGTTGCCGATGTGCTTCAGGCTGCCGGGGGCAGCGTCGGTGCGATTGCAGGTAGCGACTTGAGCAATGAAGATCTCTATACTCTGCAACAGGTTGTCACCGGGCTGGGCAGCGATCTGCTGGGGTCATGGCCGCCCACCCACGCCGGGGGCGATCTGGTTGCGCAGCTGGGTGTCGGGAAAGGCACCAGCCTCAAGAACCTCGGTCAGGGCACCGCTGTTCTGATTATCGCCACTGATTTGGAAGAAGAGGTCCCGGTCTGGCGGTTGCAGCTCAAGCAAGCCCGTGATCGTGGTGCGTATGTGGTGGTGGCGAATGCTCGACATACCCGCATGGATGACTTTGCCAGCGCGACTATCCGTTATGACACTGGCCTTGCCGCCGAAACCTTGCTCAATCTCCAAAAAGATCACAGTGAAATCGCTCAGCAGCTTACTGAAGCGGAAAATCTGATCGTCGTCACCGGGGCTGAAGGTCTTGATCTGGCTGGCAGTGAAGCCTTGATGCAGGCGGCAGCCAACCTGCTAATTGAAAGCGATCATGTGGGCAAGCCCAACAACGGCTTGCTGGTACCGTTCCCTGGCCCAAATGGTATGGGCCAACATTACCTGGGCTTTAGCCCGCAGCAGACGCAAGCGATCATGGCTGATCCGCCCAAAGTCTTGATTGTCGCTCAGGCTGATGTCCTGGCCGATGATCCCGACGCCGCAACATGGTTGGATAAAGCGGAAACGGTTATAAACCTGACGCTGTTCGAAGATGAATTGGGCGATCATGCGGATTTCACGCTGCCAGTACAAAGTTTTGCCGAGCGCGATGGCACGTATACCAATGGCGAGCGGCGCGTGCAACGTTTCTATACCGGACAGGGACCAATTGGCGAAGCGCTACCTGTGTGGCAGGTGTTCAGCCAGGTTGGTGAACTCCTTGAGATAGGTAAGGCGAAGCGCTCAGCAGCAGCGGTGATGTTGGAGATGTCAAAGAGCCTGCCCGCGTTCGAAGGCTGCCGGTACAAAGAATTGGGCTGGACCGAAACGCAATTCCCGGCGATTGGTGTTGACGTATGGTATGGTGGCACGGCGTATCAGAATACTGGCGGACTGGGCGTGCAGATCGCAAGCGCCGCCGATGCTGGCGAGAAAGTGGCCGTGGCCGATGTAACCGCGCCAGAAACGGTCAAGGCAGGGCGCGGGAAAATGCTCGTGTTGCCGACGGTAAGCCTGTACAATCGCGAACGGAAATTCCGCCCCAGCGAAGTCATTCATTCACGGGTGCCTGCAGCGCATTGTGTGTTGAACAGTGCTGATGCCAAGCGTTTGAAAGTTGCAGCCGGTGCTACTGTCGAGATCGAAGTTGATAATGGTCCGGCAGTGCAGGTGCGTGTTCAGGTCGATGACGGTGTGCCGAAGGGTACGCTGGTGTTGCCACGTCACTTGACCACGACCGCAATGCCGCTGGCACCAGCAGTCGGCAAGGTGACGCGCGTGAACGTAGCGGAGAAGGTTGAGAGCTAAATGATCGATATTCGACGCATTGCAGTGAACATAGGTCTGGTAATTGCCGGGCTGCTGACGCTGGCGACGGCCATCGGTACGCTGTTTGCTCCGGTTGATGGCGGTCTGAAATTAGTAGTTTTTGTTGTGCTGGCAATTGGCATCGCGCTGATTCGGTATGTTTCACCACGAGTCATTGGCATTATTTTCTTACTGCTGGTGAATCCGTTGGCATTTCTGGTCGTCAATTGGCCCGCGATTTTCGCCTTTGGTGATAGTGCGCTTAAGTTCGTTTTTGAACCGGCCACTCGTAATCTCAATGTGGTAGATTGTGCCGATTATGCTGGGTGCGGCACAGTCTGGCCGATCGTTTTTGGCGCGTTGTTCTTCTTCGTGGTGCTGACCAGTTTTGCCTATACCACGCTGCTCGAACGGCGCTTGATTTCGTTCTTCCAGCAGCGCATAGGTCCAAATCGAGTCGGGCCGCTGGGCTTTTTGCAACCGGCGGCTGATGGTGTCAAGCTGGTGTTTAAAGAAGATTTCATGCCAGCAGGTGCAAATAAGCCTGTATTTACCATCGCGCCGATGTTGAAGACATTACCGGTGTTACTTTTGTTTGGGGTAATCCCTATCGGCCCGAAAATTATTGTGCCCTGGTTTGCACCGGCATTAGGCGATGTCTGGTTGAGCGTGCCATTGGGACTGGCCGATCCCAATGTGGGGTTGTTATGGTTGTTGGCAATTACGAGCCTGGGAACGTATGGTGTGGTGCTGGCCGGGTGGGCCAGTAATAACAAGTATGCCATGCTTGGCGCACTGCGCGCCTCATCACAGATGATTAGCTATGAACTTAGCTTTGGATTGGCGTTGGCCGTGCCGATTATGCTGGCTGCCAGTATGAGCGTAGGCGACATTATTACCAGCCAGACAATGATCTGGGAGTGGTATGTATTCCAGAATCCACTTGCTGCCGCCATCATTTTGGTGGCTTTGTTGGCGGAGACCAATCGGGCGCCATTCGACTTGCCAGAAGCGGAGCAAGAGTTGACTCAGGGTTATCAGACCGAATATAGCGGTATGAAATTTGCCATGTTCATGATGGCGGAATATCTGGGCATGATCGCGGTAAGTGCGCTGGCAGCGGCGACCTTCTTTGGTGGCTACAACGATGGTTTTGGTCTGGTTCAGACTGCGCCGATTTTGGGGCCGTTGGTCATGGGTGGCAAAATCCTCTTGCTGCTGTCCGGGATGATCTGGGTACGTGCTACTTTGCCACGCATCCGTTATGATCGCCTGATGCAGTTCGGTTGGAAGATCATGCTGCCACTGGCGTTGTTGGCGGTCGTCTGGACGGCGGTTTCAGTCGTCATCAGTGATGTATTTGGTAGCACGGTCGTTTATGGTGTTGCCGCCGGAATTTTCTTCGTGCTTGTGGTCGGTGGGGCCTATCTGATGATTGGCCGGGCTGGTAGCACTGAGGAAGAAGATGACGATGATCTCGACCCGATCATCACTGGCGAACGTCGGGGTGCAGGCTATGCCGCACTCAACGTGGTTGGTGGGATCATTGCCGCACCATTTGTCCTGTACGAGAATACGATTAAAGCACTGGATAAAGTTGCCGAGATTTATTCTGAAGAGTCTGATGAGACGGCGATTGAACCAGCGGATGGCGAGAAAACACCGGCTGCCAGCGGTGACTGAGTAAGGGGTATTGGTTATGAATTTAATTCGTGGTTTTCAGACAACGTTCAAACATGTTCTGGAAGAGCCGGTTACGATTCAGTACCCGGAGGAAATGCGCCCGTTTCAAGAGCGGTTTAAAGGGCGTCACGAACTGAAGCGCTATGACAATGGCCTGGAGAAGTGCATTGGCTGTTCGTTATGCGCCGCTGCCTGCCCGGCAGATGCAATCTGGGTAGAAGCAGCCGAAAACACCGATGAGGAGCGCTACAGTCCCGGTGAGCGTTACGCTAAAACCTATGAGATCAATATGCTGCGTTGTATCTTTTGCGGCTATTGTGAAGATGCCTGTCCGACCGAGGCGATTGTCTTGACGAATGAGCATCGAATGGCATTTACCGACCGGCGCGACGCGATCTATACCAAAGATATGCTGATTGTACCGCCGCCCGCTGCAACACAGGATACACCCCAGCGGGTAGAACCTGGGGCCTATGATCGGGCTATTCCCGATATGGAAGACCCCAAATAAACCAGGGGATTACAGCGCCAGAGGTTTGACTCTGGCGCTATTTGCGATAAAATCCACAAAGTCATTTTCCAGTGGGATATTGAACTGATGACAACCGAGGTTTGGCTCTTTATTATTGTCGGCGTCATCTCTGTGGTGGCTGCTGTCATGATGCTCTTAAGCGAGAACGCCGTCCACAGTGCGCTGTTTTTGATCTTGAACATGGGCTGTATCGCGTTCTTCTTCTTGATGCTCAACGCACCGTTCCTGGCGATGGTCCAGATTACCGTCTATGCCGGGGCCATCATGGTATTGTTCTTATTTGTAATTATGCTCCTGGGTGCAGAGAAGTTAGCCGGTAGTACACCCTTTCGCTGGGTGACACCCTTAGCGATGGTGCTGGCACTGGTTTTCCTGGTGATTGTTGGCCTGGTCTTAAATGCCCAGCCCGTCTCCGAATTCGCTTCAGCCCCTGGTAATCCGCAGGTGCGCGTTGCGCATTATGCATCGGATGCCGGGACGGTTGACCTGCGAGTCAGTGGTGTTGTGGTTCACGAAGATTTCGAATTCGGCGATACGATTGGACACTTGACGTTTCCACCCGGCGACTATGAGTTTGCATTGGTCGCCGCCGGGACCGATGAAGTGCTGATGGCGCAGCCGGTTACGCTGGAAGCCGGGTTTATCGGCACGGCCATTGCCTATGGTCCGGGTGCTGACGTTGCGCTGGGTGTTATTGCTGATGACCTGACGGCGACGGATGAACGCAGCGGGCGTGTCACCATTTTTAATGCCTACGGCGGGTTGCCAGCGATCAGCCTGGTCGATTTTGGCAATGACTTTGACCCGGATGATACCGTCATCCTGGACGGCGATATTGCGCTGGGTGGGGTGGCCGGTCCAGCCGAAGTCAGTGAAGACACTGATTTGCGGACCTGGGCCGTGATTGAAGCCGGTAATGAAGGCAATGTCGTGGCCCGGTTGAATAATGACGACGTATTCGGAATCGAACGTGGGGTGGCAACTCTCTGGATTGTGGGGGCCGAGCGGCGGCTTGAAAATCTAACAACGCCGGTTTTGACGCCACTCGCAGTCGCAGCAGCCCCGACATTTGGCAGTCCTGTGAGTGTGGGGCAGGTGCTGTTCAGCCGATATATGTTGCCCATGCAAGCGGTGGCGATTTTGCTGCTGGTGGCGATGGTCGGTGCAATCGTCCTGACTCATCGTAAGCAGGAATCACCGGCGCTGTTACGTGCGCGTTTGGGTCGCCGTCGGGTCAGCCGCCCCTTGACCAGTGTAATCGCCTCACAGGTAGGTCAGGAAGTGACCCAGAGCAATGCTGAGCAACTGAAGCTGGATGAATCCGGTGCGGGCGACTAGGAGACGATAACTAATGGTACAGACCGAAGCCTACGTCATGCTCAGCATGACACTGTTTATTCTGGGGGCAATGGGTGTGCTGCTGCGCCGCAATGCCATCCTGGTGTTTATGTCCGTTGAGTTGATGTTGAACGCCGCAAATCTAGCACTGGTTGCCTTTGCCCGGCAGTGGGGCAATGTCGACGGTCATTTGTTTGTGTTTTTTGTGATTACGGTTGCCGCTGCCGAGGTCGCGGTCGGGCTGGCATTGATAGTTGCCATCTTCCGCTCCAAGCAAAGCATCAACATTGACGAACTAAACCAACTCGAAGGTTAGCCATTATTATGGAAAATTATCCGCAACTCGTACCGTTAATGATCTTGATCCCGGCAATTGGGGCGTTCATTAACTTTATCTGGGGAGCGCGGTTGGGTGAACGCTGGGCGGGCCGTATTGCGATTGTGGCTTCTAGCCTGACGTTTGTGATTGCTGTGCTGCTCTTAACCTATCTCAATGCCAGTCATGGGACGGCGGCGATCGTGAATCCAGCGTTTTTTGATGGCTGGATACGCATCGGCGATAGTGTCAACATTCCGTGGCAGATGCGGGTCGATACGCTGAGCGTGACGATGATGATGTTCGTCTCATTTGTGGGGACGCTCATACATATCTACTCGGTCGGCTATATTCACCGCGACCCGCGGGCAACCCGCTTTTTTGCCTACCTCAACATGTTCCTGGCGTTCATGTATGTCCTCGTAACGGGCAACAATTTCCTGATGATGTTCGTCGGTTGGGAAGGCGTGGGGGTTTGTTCATTCCTCCTCATCGGCTTCTGGTTTGATAAAGCCAGAGGGGTGGGCTGGCAAAACAGTAATGCTGCCAAGAAAGCGATGATCCTCAACCGTATCGGCGACTTCGGCATGTTGTTGGGTATCTTCCTGATCTTTTGGACATTTGGCACGCTGGATTATTTCCGCCCCGGCGAGATCGCCAATGTGCATTTCCTGGAAGAGACGCTCCATCATCTAGAAGAAGAAGCCCATGCTGACGCGGGTGAGGCCGCTGACGAGCATAGCGAAGAACCGGCAGCAGATGAACACGGCACATTGATGCTGACGAGCTTTGCGGCGGCGGAAGAAACTGAAGAAGATCATGGCGAAGAAGGCGCGGCTGACGATCACGGCAGTGCATTGGGCTTCCCGCCGGAATTCACCAATAACGACCACATTCCGACTGAGCAATTGGGTGTATTTGGGCAAGCTGAACGAATGCTCGAAGCTGGTGCCCAGGTTCAATTTGGGTCGATTTCATTGCCAATTGAGAGCGTCATCGTCCTGATTACATTGTTCCTCCTGCTGGGTGCAACCGGTAAGTCCGCGCAAATTCCGCTGTTTGTCTGGCTGCCGGACGCGATGGCTGGTCCAACGCCCGTGAGTGCCCTCATTCATGCGGCGACGATGGTTACAGCTGGCGTCTATATGATGGTGCGCTCCAATGTGTTATACGCGAGTGCAGATGTGACGTCGTTTATTGTGACGTTAATCGGCGCAGGCACCGCGATCATGGCCGGTTATATTGCGATGGGCCAATGGGACATTAAACGCGTCCTGGCCTATAGTACCATCAGTCAGCTTGGGTTTATGGTGGCGGCAGTAGGCGTTGGTGCCTATGGCGCGGCGATCTTCCACATGGTGACTCATGCTTTCTTTAAAGCGCTGCTCTTCCTGGGCAGCGGGTCAGTCATTCATGGTGTTGAACACGGACATCATCATGTGCATGAACATGGTCACGGTGACGATCATCATGACGAAGGGCATGAGTTTGACCCGCAGGACATGCGGAACATGGGCGGTCTGCGCAAACGAATGCCGGTGACATATATCACCTATCTGATCGGGACATTAGCGCTGGCCGGGATTTTCCCATTTGCAGGTTTCTGGTCAAAAGATGAAATCCTGGCAGATTCATGGCTGGCGGGTTTGTTTGGGGACACGGTGCTACAGCAGTTCAGTGGTTATCTGGCGCTGGGCGTACTGTTAGCCGCAGCGGCATTTACCGCCTTCTATATGTGGCGGCAGATGGAGCTGGTTTTTTATGGCGAACCGCGCTCCGAAGCCGCGGCTCATGCCCCCGAAAGTGTGCCTTCCATGACGATCCCACTGGTCATTCTGGGGATTTTCAGCATTTTTATCGGCTTTGTGAACACGCCCAAAGCTTTTATTTTCCTGTCGGATTTGTTTGGTTCCGGCAACTTAATCCATTTCCTGGAATGGTCGTTGGCGAATGTTCATCCGCACTTGCCATTGGGGGGGGTGTTCAATCCTCTCATCGCTATTCCGGCACTGGCGTTGGGTCTGGGTGGTATTTTTGTCGCCCGTTCGATCTATGGCAATGGCAAGGCTCTTACTGAACGTCGGCGTGATCCGCTGGCCGAGAACCCGTCGACCGGGGCGATCTGGAAGTTGGCGAACGCTCGTCTGTACTGGGATGAAATTTATTTTCAGTTCTTCGAAAACCCATTCAACCGTCTGGGTGCGTTCCTGGCCGATCAACTGGACTGGAATTTCTGGCATGACTACTTCCATAATTCGGTTCTGACACGTGGGTTTAATGCACTGGGCCGCTTGCTCAGCCAACCGATTGATCTGGGGTTGATTGATGGCGTTGTAAACGGCATTGGTCGGGTGACACGGTGGGCGAGTGGTCGGCTACGCCGGGTACAGACCGGTTATGTGCGGATGTATGCGATTACGCTTCTGCTGGGCGTTGTATTTGTCATAGTGATTATTCTGTTGCCGCTGCTTCTAGCCGGTTAATCAGGGGAGACACGTAACCTTATGGAATCGAGCGCACTTTCGCTTATTACGGTGGTGCTGTTCCTACCGTTAATCGGGATGTTCGTCCTCATGTTTATGCGCGAGGACCAGACCGAAAACATTAAATGGACGGCTTTTGGGTTCAGCCTGGCAACATTTGTCGGCACCTTACTGTTGTGGTGGGGCTTCGATAATGCTGAAGCCGGTTTGCAAATGGTGCAGCGCATCGACTGGCTGCCCCAGTACAACATCAGCTATTACGTTGGGCTGGATGGCCTCAGTCTGCTGCTGTTGGTCCTGACCGGTTTCATTATGCCGCTGGCGATTCTCAGTTCCTTCCGCTCACACGTGTTGGAAGAACGTGGTCGTGTGAAACTGTATTTCATGTTCATGCTGCTGCTGGAATGGGCGATGCTGGGCGTCTTTGTGGCGCAGGATCTGTTCCTGTTCTATATCTTCTGGGAAGTCACACTGGTTCCGATGTATTTTCTCATCGGCATCTGGGGTGCGGAACAACGTGTGTATGCCGCTGTCAAATTCTTCCTCTATACAATGGCTGGCTCCATTCTCATGCTGTTGGCGATCTTGTTTCTGGGGAATGCTGCGGGGACCTTTGCAGTGCCCGACATCATCGCGCAGGTTAATTCGGGTGAACTCGTGCTGCCATTCAACGGGTTGTTGAACCCGGAGAGCGTCCAGTCATTCCTGTTCCTGGGCTTCTTCATTGCCTTTGCCATCAAAGTTCCGATTTTCCCGCTCCATAGCTGGTTGCCTGATGCACACGTGCAAGCGCCGACCGCTGGTTCTGTCATTCTGGCGGGTGTCTTGCTGAAGATGGGGACTTACGGCCTGGTTCGGTTCTGCCTCCCGCTGTTTCCAGAAGCCAGCGTGGCCTGGGCACCGACGGTTGCCGTACTCGCTGTGATCGGGATTATTTATGGCGCGTGGGTGAGTTACGCGCAAAATGATGTTAAAAAATTGGTGGCTTATTCCTCGGTGAGCCATCTTGGTTTTGTGGTACTGGGGATTTTCGCCCTTAATGCGCAGGGTATTCAGGGTGGCGTCCTACAAATGGTCAATCACGGTATCAGCACGGGCGGTCTCTTCCTTCTCGTTGGAATGTTATACGAGCGGCGGCACACCAAAGCGCTGGACGCTTATGGCGGTATCTGGAAAGTGATGCCATTGTTTGGCGGCATTAGCCTGGTCATCGTGTTGAGCAGCATGGGCCTGCCCGGTCTCAATGGTTTTGTCGGCGAGTTTGTCATTCTGCTGGGGTCAATGGGTAGTTCGGTATTGAGCTTCTTCTACACGATGTTTGCGACGCTCGGCGTGATTCTGGCAGCAGTTTATATGCTGTTCATGTACCAGAAGGTGTTCATGGGCGATGTCGATAAAGAAGAAAACCGCAACCTGCCGCAACTTCACTGGCAGGAGCTGGCGGTTTTGATCCCGATTCTCATCGCCGTGATCTTGATCGGCCTACAACCGACCCCCTTCTTCGATACCATGACCGCAACGGTTGATGCGCTGGTCGAAGATGTCGAGGTCTACCTGCCTGAGCAGGCTGATACGGTGGTTTACGATCCGCAGGACAATGCGCTCGTCCTGAACCAGAACGAATAGGGGGCTGGAATGCTTTTCGAAGCGCCAACGCTTGCAGATCTTAACCTGGCCTATACCTGGCCGGTAGCTAGTCTGGCTCTGGGCGCGACGCTCCTGCTTGTCGCAGACTTGTTCGTGCCCAAAGACCGTAAAGTCATTACCGCCTGGCTGGCAATCGCCGGGATCGCGGTCAGTTTCATTCTGAACTTAGGGGCCTTCAACGTCACGGACGAAGCCTTCTTTGGCATGTTTAAGATTGATACGTTCAGTGCCTTTTTGAACATGACCGCGCTGCTGACGGCCTTTATCAGCATCCTGCTGAGTGTTGACTACATCAAACGGACCGGGCTGGAACGGGGCGAGTTCTACACCTTGATTCTGTTCACGACCAGTGGCGTCATGCTCATGGGGCACGCCAATGATCTGATCGTGATCTTTGTGGCGCTGGAACTGCTCAGTATTCCGCTGTATATTCTGGCAGCGTTCCGTCTGTCCGATCCTAAGTCAGAAGAAAGTGGCATGAAGTATCTGGTGCTGGGGGCATTTGCCAGCGCGTTCTTTGTCTACGGTGCCGCGCTTATCTATGGCGCAACCGGGACCACCAGTTTGCCAGCTATTCTCGAAGCAGTCAGCGGTACGGTCATACTCAATTCTTCGCAGACCTTGTTGTTGGTTGGCTCTGCGCTGGTGCTGGTCGGTCTGGGGTTCAAGGTTGCAGCCGTGCCGTTCCACATGTGGACGCCGGATGTCTATGACGGCGCGCCGACCCCGGTTACGGCGTTTATGAGCGTGGGGGCAAAGATCGGTGGTTTTGCCGCGTTGTTGCGGATTATGATTGTGGCTTTGCCTACCGTGGTGATTGGGGATGCCAGTGGCACTGCCTGGCAATTGGTGGTTGCATTGATTGCAGCGGCAACGCTCATCCTGGGCAATGTGGTTGCTATCGCGCAATCCAATATCAAACGCCTGCTGGCCTATTCGTCGATTGCCCATGCGGGCTATATTATGATGGCGGTCGCGGCTGCGGGAACAGCGGGTCTGGGCGATCAAGCAGCGCAGGGGGCGTTGATTTACCTGCTGGCCTATATGTTCACCAATCTGGGCGCATTCGCGGTGGCGATGGCGCTAGAACGCGATGATGCCAGTGGAACTGATCTGGTACACTTTGTCGGTCTGGCCCGCAGCAAGCCGGTGATGGCCGCGATTATGGCGGTATTCATGCTCAGCCTGACCGGTATCCCGCTGACTTCCGGCTTTATGGGGAAGTGGCTGGTTTTCCAGGTTACAATCGAATCTGGCTTGGTCTGGTTGGCGATTATCGGTGTTCTCACCAGTGTGGTGAGCGCGTTTTATTATGTGGGTATCATCGTGCGCATGTTCCTGAGTGAGGGTGAGGGTGATCCGGCGCCGGGCACATCGCAATACCTTGACTGGGCGATTTATGTCAGCTTTGCCGGGACTCTGGTGCTGGGTGTGTTCCCATTCCTGATGACCAATCTGGTTGAACCGGTAGCGATTGCGCTCTCGCAAGCACCCTGATTCCTTATTTGAAGTTGAATACGAAGGGTACGGTACATTGCCGTGCCCTTTTTATTTTGCCTGGGGATACGCGCCGAAAATTTCAACTGTTATAATCGACTAAGGTGGTCGAAGTTTACAGGATTAACATGGTTTTTGTTCTTATTGGCGTGTTAGGGTATGCCCTATTGCCCATCTGGGTGAAACTTATCCAACCCAGCGGGTTGAGTCCGTTGGATATTGCGACCTGGCGCTTTACCTTTGCGATGCCATTTATGTGGCTGCTACTGGTGGCTCTGGGTACGCCTTTGCCGGATAAGCCGTTGCCCCGGCGAGGTTTGTTAGGATTGGGAATTCTGCTGGCCGGGGCCGCTTTGACAGCATTTTGGGGTTTGGAAGACTTGCCAGCAAGTACCTATGTATTGCTATTCTATAGCTACCCGGCGATGGTCGCGCTAATAAATCTGGTGCTGGGTGAGCGCCTGGCATTGCACAGCTGGTTAGCATTAGCTCTCACCCTGATTGGCGTTGCCTTAACCGTGCCGGACTTTGGTGTTGGCTTGAGTGATAGTGCCTGGCGTGGCGTGGTATGGGCCTTTCTGAATGCGCTGTTGGTTGCAGTATATTTTATCTTTAACAACCGGTTGCTACAGGGGCATAATGCCATGCGGTGGGCCAGTGCCTGGGCCATTTCGGGCGCTTGTTTCGTTTTCTGGGCATTACTGCCCACGCGTCACCTTATGATTCCTTCCGACTTGAATACCTGGATTCTATTATTGGGGTTGGCTGCGTTCAGTACGGTGATGCCAATTTTCATGTTTATGTTGGGCATTCAACGTCTCGGCTCGTCGCGGGCGGCGATTTTGAGTACGGTGGAACCGATTGGTACGCTGTTTTTTGCCGCAATACTGTTAGGTGAGACGCTTGAAGGAATTCAGTTGCTGGGTGGTGGCTTAATTATTGTGAGTGTACTCATGTTACAGGTGTCCTGGCGTAAACCAGCAGTGGCGGCGGCGGTGGGAGACTAAATATCGTGAATTTGCCCGCAGGTATGCGTACACGACTGGGAGTTAATCGACATGGCAAACTCACATCGGACCAGTGGAAAGATATGGTCACCGAGCCGTTAGTAACGTTGCTATTATTACTGGCTCCGGCGATTATGATTCTGGGACCGAGGATTATGGCAGTGACCGTCCGTGGCTTGTGGATTGTTGCGGTCGTGTTCATTCTGGTCGTGATCGTGCCACTGGTATTTCGGGCACAATGTTATGCGCGGGCACCGGTCCATTTTGATACCCTCTACGCTGGTGATAACCCTATACCCCGGATATTTTTCTGGCGACCTGTTATTTTGTATACCGCTAGCGGTCAACCCGTCCGCTTTGCCAAAAGACTTGCACCCCGCTTGCCCCTCAATGCCAACCGCGCCTACCTGACGTATTATTTAAAGGATGCTCAGCAGCACGTGCTATTAAGTCTGGCCCCGGCGGATCACCCCGATGCAGCCCACTGGCAGCCCAGTGAGTCGTTTCAATCGCGCTTCGATCGTCGTCATGGGCGCTAAGCGCTGATGGGCTTGCCGGTCAAGATGAAGTAGGCGTCTTCTGATGTCAGCGCAGCAAAGAATGGACTGTCAGGCTCAATCTGGAGTAACAGCGCGTCGATTGCTTTGCTCAGTTCGTCCAGGCTGATGCGATCACCCAATGACAGACCACGCTGCGCCATGTAACCGGTCTGCGAGTCTAAACCGACTTCCACGAGTGCGCAGACCGTCTTTTCTGGGAAATAGAGCAGGCCATTGCGAAAATAGGGTGCGAGTGAGATGAATTCTTCGAGCATCATTTATATCCCATAGTTGTTTCCTCAACTTCATTGTATGTACAAATGGGCGACCAACAGTAATCAAACTTTGAATAATTCCCGAATAAGATCGTTATTGTGTAGAACGAATCATGAGTAACTTGTGAAAGCCAAATGAGATTGTGCTGGTCTGACTATGTTTTTTTAGATGGTTTTATGTAAAAATAGTGATATGGCAAAATATAAACTCGCTTTAAATGAGCGTTTTGAGTTACGGCTGGGCAAAACCGGTGATGTTATTCATCAGTTCGCAAGCCCAGGTGCTGAAGGCTATATTCTGGGCCGTTCGGACGAAAAGAGTGCCTATGAGCCAGACATTGATCTGGCAGCGTTTGCAGCCCTTGACAAAGGGGTCTCCCGGCGTCATGCAGCGCTGGTTGCC
Organism: Phototrophicaceae bacterium; assembly: GCA_965223835.1. Classification (GTDB taxonomy): domain Bacteria; phylum Chloroflexota; class Anaerolineae; order Aggregatilineales; family Phototrophicaceae; genus CAVYXZ01. The sequence goes on along the minus strand of CBDCXQ010000001.1, from coordinate 3,594,712 downwards.
TATCGCGATGCTGTACATATCGTGGATCTGGCCTCGGTCAATGGTACATTTATTAATCAGGAACGTTTGGCACCGAACAGGCCCTACCCTTTGCACGAGGGTGATGATCTACGACTCGGAACGCTTAATTTGACTCTCATCAAATTCCAATAAGATTGTGTAAAATATCCTTACTTTATATCCCGATGGTTTATGCTAAGGATAAGCAGGTCAATAATCTATGAATATCAATAAGAACATAAAATCACTCCGTTTTAATGGCTCGGTCTGGTGTAATCTGGACATTGCGTTGCGAAACCTGGATCAGGTATTTGGGCAAGTCGTTCAACCACTGGGTCTAACGGTCATCGAATGGTACATCCTACGGGCATTATATGACCAGGATGGTCAACACGCTTCAGAATTAGCGCGTGCCGTAGGTCGGGCTGCGACTTCCTTTACCCCTAACCTTGATAAGCTGCAGACGAAGGGGCTAATTGAGCGGCGTGCCGACCCGGCAGATCGGCGGGCGGTGCGTATTTATCTGACAGAAGCCGGACAGAAAAACAAAAAAGCGGTGAATGACAGCGCGAAAACTATCGATAAGCGGTTGGCGCAAGAGTTTGAAACGGATGACTATCAGTCTTTTCTGAGTATTGTCGCGGCACTGCAATCGATGTCGCTTGACTAGTCGAGCGAATGTATGTCTGCATATTGATCGGCGAACTGGCGCAGAACGCGGGCATAGGCCTTGAGGGTGCGATCATCGAATAGGACAAAACGGGCCAGTTGGATTTGATCGTCGGTCCGAGCGAATTCGCAAACGGTTTTCAGGGCGATCGTGGCTGCTTCATCAACCGGGTAGCCAAATACGCCAGTACTGATGGAGGGAAAGGCCAGGGTCTTGATGCCATTTGCCACGCCCACCTCCAGACTGCGGCGGTAAGCACTGGCAAGTAGTTGCGGAATCTGCGGATCGTGTCGACGGTAAATAGGGCCAACCGTATGAATGACATGCCTGGCTTCAAGATTATAGCCGCCGCTGATTTTGGCGTCACCCGGATGACAGCCGTTCAGTGTTCGAGTTTCGGCCAGTAATTGCGGACCTGCCGCTCGGTGAATGGCACCATCCACACCGCCGCCGCCCAATAGCGATGAATTCGCCGCGTTGACGATTGCATCGGTGGTCTGGTGGGTGATGTCGCCCTGGACGAGTTCAACCACCATTTGATTAATCTGGACTTTCACGACTGAACCTCGGTGTGTTTCGCTAGCACCTGATGACAATATTGTAGCGAGGTACAGAGGCATTGCAAGCACTGACGCCTGCGCATGTTCAAGCCGAACTTGACCGGTTGAACACGGGTATCAAGATTGACTTTTTCGAATCGACGACGGCGACTTCGCAGCAAGCAGCGGCTAACATCGGCTGTGAGCTGGGCCAAATTGTCAAAAGCATCCTGTTTATCGTTGCGGGTCAACCGATTGTCGTGCTGACCTGCGGCGACCAGTTTGTGGATGATCGCAAGCTGGCTGCTTATTTTGAAGTTGGCCGCAAAAAGGTCAAAATCGCCAAACCAGAACAATGTATCGCCATTTATGGGTATGCGCCTGGGGCAGTGCCGCCATTAGCCTATCGCACGCCGAATATCATCGTTTTGGCTGATGCGCTACTCCAACGATTTGACACTGTGTATGCGGCGGGTGGTGCTCATAATGCGATCTTCCCGATTGGTGTGGACCATCTTATCGAAATAACCGGTGCGACTGTTGTCGATGTTGTCAAAGCCCTGGCGCGTTAACATGCAGTATTGTGTTTTGACTGTATTCATTTAGACCCCCAGATTTCCGGGCATTGAGCAGAATGAATGGCGTTTAATTCTTTCCAGTACATTCTATTTCTTATCCTGGTCATTGTTACCTATTGGGGGCTGCGGCGGGTTCGCTGGCAGAACCTGTTGCTGTTAGCCTCCAGCTATCTGTTTTATGGTAGTTGGGACTGGCGTTTTCTGTCCCTAATCTTGATTTCAACGCTCGTTGATTATTGGGTTGGGCGAACCCTGGCAAATACTGAGAATCACAGGCAGCGGCAGCGGCTATTAGGCATCAGCATTGCCGTAAATCTGGGTCTACTTGGCTTTTTCAAATACTTTAATTTCTTTATTGATTCTGCGGTGTCTTTTTTGGGTGGTCTCGGCATCCAATCCAATGAATTTAGTTTGCAAGTTATCTTGCCAGTTGGTATATCTTTTTATACCTTCCAGACTCTTTCGTATACTATTGACATTTATCAGCGTAAGTTAGAACCTACCACTAACTTTCTCAATTTTGCCTTGTTTGTTGCCTTTTTCCCCCAACTCGTAGCAGGCCCCATTGAACGTGCATCCCGCTTATTGCCCCAATTAGAAAGTCGACGATCACTAAACCCTGAGATGTTTGAATCTGGGATCATCCTCATTTTTGTGGGTCTGTTCAAAAAGATGTTAATTGCAGATATTGCCGCGTCTTTGATTGAGCCTGAAATCTTTATGAACCCGGCTAGCTATTCCAATGGGCGAGTGTTAACCGCTGTGTATCTCTTCGCACTTCAAATTTACGGTGACTTTTCTGGCTATAGTGACATTGCGCGTGGATCAGCGCGATTGCTGGGCATAGAATTGATGGAAAATTTTAATCAGCCCTATTTTTCACAAACAGTTTCAGAGTTCTGGCGGCGCTGGCATATTTCGCTTTCGACCTGGTTTCGTGACTATGTATACCGGCCACTCAACGAAAGAATTGAGCAGCAATTCAAGAATGACTGGTTGCAGTACGCTCTCGGTGTCATGATTACGATGCTGCTTTCGGGGTTATGGCACGGTGCAAACTGGACTTTTGTTTTATGGGGCGGTTTGCTGGGTGTCTATCAAGTTATTTCCCGGCCATTTTATGGTAAGGCACGTTTTCTGATGGAGCATCGGCTCAGACTCGTTCGATATTTGACTGGTTTGGTACGGATACTGTTGACGTTTCACCTTATCCTATTTGCCTGGGTATTATTTCGAACGCCACAGATTCAGGAAGTCCCAACGATTTTTCAGCAAATGATTCTGGCATTTCAACTACATGGGTGGAGTAATCGTGCGCTGCAATTGCTCCCATCACTCGTTTTGCTATATGGTGTGATTATCACATTTGATCTTGGGCAGATCATGCTTAAAGATCATGCGTTTCCGCGCAAGCTGCCGGTTACAATACGAACAGTAATGTACATTGGTACCATCTTCTTCATGATGTTTTTCTCGATTAAACCGTATGTCCCCTTCATTTACTTCCAATTCTAAATCGTCTAGCTGGCGGCGGGTACGAGGAGATGCAATTCGCATTGGACTCTTTCTCCTGTTGCTTGAATTGGTGATCCAGGTCAGGCCGGTCAATACCATGCTTGAGCAACGACTGGGTACTTATGAGAATCTGCTCTGGTATGATAGCCGAATGCCATCCTATAAGCTGCAGTTGGAAGCCAACCCTGATTATACGTTCTGGTTAATTGGTTCATCACCGATGATGACCGGGTTGGATCCGGCCTTGATTCAGGCCAAATTAGTCGCTCGTGGACACCAGAGAGTTACGGTTCAAAATTATGGATTTACCACAATGCTCAATCTTAGTGTTATGGCACAGGTTGTTGACAACTGGTTATTAGAATTGGATCAACCACAATATGTAGTTATCGGTATATCTGATCTGAATTTCGGTCGTGAGATTTTGAACAGAATGCGCATAGAAGATTCCCCTGCAGAGCAGATCTTTATATTTCCCGATAGCCTGGATGACTATATTGCCCGCTTTCTTTACCGGCATAGTGACCTTTATCGTTATAGTATCCTCGGGCGTAATGCGACGTTGATCCCATTCGAACAGACGGTACGAAGGGTCCAGCCAAATGGTGGCTATAGTCCACGGGATGGTATTTATGATTGTGCCGAAGCTACTGCCAGGTTCCCAAATGGGCCAACCGGTCTTGAAGTACCAGTCAGTGTTGGATTAGAGCGTTTTCATGAGCTGGCAGAGGTGCTTGAGGCACGCGAAATCCCGGTAATCATTGTGACGATTCCCCTTGCACGTTGTTATCTGGATGCGCGGTATGGTAGTTTGGACTTATATAACGAGGCTTATCTTGATCCTGTTATTGAGTTTGTGAACGATCAACTCCAATTGCCCATCGTTGTTACTGATCACCGCTTTTATGAGTTGCCCATGAACGAACAAAATGATTTATTTGATAATGGTACCCATTCCAACAAAAAAGGTGCTCAATTCTTGAGTGAGCAGCTACTAATATTCTTAGACAATTGGTTTCGTGAGCGTGAGAATTAAATTCCAGTCAAATTTTCCGCTACTTCAGCGGCCCGCGCGAGTTTATCCAGAACCTCCAGCAACTGTAGCTGCCAGGTGTCTCGATGCAATGGAATCGTCACGGCGGTACGCGTGACATCAACATCATCCCCCAGTTGTTTTTGCAAACTGTCGCGGTTGATTTCTGCCAGATAGGGTAATTTAATTTGCACCGTTTGGTCACGTCCGATCACACCGGTTGACCGCGCTGCCAGCGCCAGAATTTTTACATCAATTTGGTATAGCAAATTATCAACCGCCGGTGGAATCGAACCGAAACGATCACGCAACTCGTCACGCATCATCGCAACATCTTCAGTTGCCGTAAGTCCAGCGACCCGCCGATAAATTTGCAGGCGTAGTTCCATTTCGGGAATCCAGGCGGTTGGTAAGTAAGCGGGCAGCGGCAGATCAATCGGGATGGTTTGCTGTTCGGTAGAGGGGACGTACGTGGGCGAGGATTCCCCTTTAAGGCGTCGCACAGCGGCGGAGAGAAGCTGGGTATAAAGGTGTAATCCGACCGCCGCAGCATGGCCGGTTTGTTTGGTGCTGAGAATGTCGCCGGCTCCCCGCAGTTCCAGGTCGCGCATAGCGATTTGCACGCCAGCGCCCAAATCAGTATTTTCTGCTAGCGTTTCTAATCGAATCCGGGCTTCGTCAGTCAAACGTCCGGTACCTGCATGGAAGAAGTAAGCATATGCTTGTTGGGCGCTGCGCCCCACTCGTCCCCGCAATTGATAAAGCTGAGCCATGCCAAACCAATCGGCTCGATCGACAATGAGGGTATTGGCATTGGGAATGTCGATGCCACTTTCAATAATTGAGGTGCTGACCAGCGCGTCATAGTCACCTCGACCGAAAGACAACATGACTTTTTCCAGTGTGCGCTCGTTCATCTGCCCGTGCCCCACGATAATTCGAATTTCGGGCACGATATTTTCCAGTCGCTGTCGCGCCATCTCAATTGATTTGACTCGATTGTGAACAAAAAAGACCTGACCGCCGCGTTCGATCTCGCGCAGCACAGCCTGCCGGACTAGTTGTTCATCAAAGCTGCCAACATGCGTGATGATGGGTAAACGTTCTTCCGGTGGCGTCTGGATCATGCTAATGTCGCGCACACCAGCCATACTCATATACAGCGTGCGCGGAATCGGCGTGGCGGTGAGAGTCAGGACATCGACTTGAGTCCGCAGCTTTTTGAAATGTTCTTTGTGGGTGACGCCAAACCGTTGCTCCTCATCAATGATGACTAAACCCAGATCGTGAAAGGTTACATCGGCGCTGAGCAACCGATGCGTACCGATAATCACGTCAATCTCGCCCGACGCGATCCTGGGCAGCAGTCGACTTTGTTGCTCCTGGGTACGGAAACGCGAGAGCATCTCTACATTTACCGGGAATTGAGTCAGGCGGAGGCCGAAATTCTCATAATGTTGCTGTGCCAGGACCGTCGTGGGTACCAGTACGGCGACCTGCTTGCCATCCTGTACCGCTTTGAATGCGGCTCGTAGTGCTACTTCGGTCTTGCCATAGCCGACATCGCCACAGATCAAACGATCCATTGGGAAGTCACGTTCCATATCGACTTTGACTTCGCGCACCGCCCGCAGTTGATCTTCCGTTTCAACGTAGGGGAAGCTGGCTTCCAGTTCATGTTGCCAGTGGGTATCCGGGCTAAAGGCATCGCGGTGTGCCTGGGACCGCTGAGCATAAAGCGCCAGCAATTCCTGGGCCTCTTCTTCGACGGCCTTTTGGGCTTTGTTTCGGGTGCGTTGCCAATCCGGTTTACCGAGTCGACTCAACTGCGGCGGACGATCATCGGGTCCGATATAACTGGTGAGACGGTCGGCCTGGTGTATGGGCACAAAAACCTGATCGGTTCCGGCATATTCGACTAAGAGGTATTCGCGTTCGTTGGTATTGACGGTGCGGCGGCGCATCCCCATGAAACGCCCGATGCCATAATCAACATGGACCACAAAATCGCCCTCGTGGAGATCAGCATAGCTGGTTTCCGGGACTTTGGTGCGGCGGGTGACTTTGCGGCGGCGGGGTTCGGGCCGGCTCCAGCCAAAGATCTCATGATCGGTCAACAGGTGCGTATCGCCCTGTTCGGTGCGCAAGCGCCACCCTTCTTGCAGTGCACCATTAACAAACCACAGCGAATCCGGATTCGGTGCCTCAGTCACGTCGGTGACGGTCGGAATAAATGAGTCTTGCTCATGCCACAGTTCGCTCAGGCGTGGTGCCTGAGCGGTTACGACGATCACCGGCCCCGTTGAGCGCATCTGGCGGAGTTGATCGAGCATCGCCCGCAATTGCCCGCCGAAGCGTAGGCCGGGCGCGAATAACCCGTGCAAGTTGAGCGTCTTATCTGCGTCATCGACAACCGGTGCCATCGTACTGCCCAAATGTAAAGAAGTCCGTTGTTCGACCTCTTCAGTCAGGGCGTCCCAGGTAATGTAGGGCAGGGGATGATCCGGTGCCAGTTGACGAGCCGCGATTTTCTCCTCCCGGTGCTTGAGGGCGCTTTCTTCGATTCCAGCGATGGTATCGCGTAGTTCGGTCCAGTCCTCGAGAACGATCAGTGCATTAGCTGGAGCGTAATCCAGCAGGCTGATGGGATGGGTATAGAGATAGGGAATGTAGTGTTCCAGATAGGGGAAGACGACGCCATTTTGTAACGACTCAAAATCTGCGTGGGGGCTGGTTGGGTCTTCGTCAGTTGGCGGCAGCGCACCAAACCAGTCGCGCAGGTGTTCGGCCAATGGCGGTGTCAATGATGGTAGCGATTCATGTGCCGGGGTGATCGTTGCCAGTGTCAAATGTTCCTGTGATCGTTGTGAAGCCGGATCAAATGCCCGGAGTTGGTCAATCTCGTCATCAAAATAATCAACCCGGATCGGCTTGTCGGCAGCGATAGGGAAAATATCCACCAGCCCGCCCCGCCGACTAAAGGTCCCCGGTTCAACTACGGTCGAAACCGGCGCATATCCCAGCCGGACGCAATGTGCTAATAATTTATCCGGTGCATACTGACTGCCGGGCTGGAGCCGGAGCGTTTCTTTGCGGAAGGCATTCACCGGCAGGGTGCGCTGCATAATCGCCCGCGCCGATGTGACGATAATCGGCTGTTGGTCGCTGGCTATTGCGTCATCCGGGGGCAGCAGGGCGGCCAGAGTGCTGATGCGGTTGCGAATGACTTCTTCACCCCAGGGCGCACGATCATAAAACAGCGGTGTTGGCTCGGCAAAACGATGAATCGGGCGTTCTGGCAACCACACCGGCAGTTGTTCGGAAACGTTGTAGGCTCGATCCACCCGTGCGGTGATGTAGATCAATGGCCCGTCCCAATCCTGAGCGAGGGCCGCCAGCACAAATGGACGTGCGGCGCGGATGATACGCAGATCATCCAGCGGAGCGTCGGTCTGTAATTGTTCGATCAAAGCACGGTAAACGGTGCTGGTACGTAGACGGTCCAGCAGGCCGGTGAGTTGCATAGCGTTTTCCCCATTGTGCGAACCTATCCATGATACCGCAACCGCATAAGAAACGGATTGGTTGACTTCATGAGATTTTTGTTCTATACTGTGTCCTATACCCACTTATGCGGGTTAAGTGATTTTTCTGCAAGATATTAAACGCTCACCAAATTTGTGGGTATTGAACATCGTATGCAATTCAGCGTAATGCTGATTGTATGGGTGAACGGATTTTCGGATTGCTCTTCGTGGGGAACGGGCGGCTGAAACTCCGGGAACCGATTCGCTTTACTCCTTTTTCAAGACGCCCTCGCGCAAAACCTGCACGGGGGTATCTTTTTGGGGCCAGCCGCCCGCCGATTAGTGTGCATCATAGCCGTTTTCACAAGCTGTTGCAAGCGCTCATCGCAATGGGCGTAACCAAACTGTGATCACGACACAATATCCTGGCACCGCAAAGCGCGAAACTTTGTACCCCGGAATCCAGCCGAGTTCACCCCAATAACCAACCTGGTACCAGCCGTCCTGCTCATCGAGAATTGCCAGATATTCACCTGTGTTAATGTGTCTTAATACTTCGGAATCCACATCCGGCGCAGCATAAAGGCCATGACCATAATGCGGGTAGGTCCAGCCAACGAAAAATGACTGATCTTCCAGCGTTGGATCAACAACTAGAATCGTGTTGCCTACGGCCATTATTCCAGCATCTATATCTAAAAAGCGAAGCCCTGGATAGCGGTGCCCGTCGCTCACACGGTACACAGCGCCTGGTGCAAAAATATATTCACCATCAGCTGAAAACTTTGTGTTGATTTCTTCTATCTTGAAGAGTCTCTGTGTATTTTTTAGCCGGTAAAAGCCATCACGACCCACCGCTGTATATTGTCCATCAGGGCTGAAAGTCGCACCAGAAGGACTAGAAAACAGCTTTTCCCCGTTGCGCACTTGATAAACGCCGCCATTGTTGCTGCTAAATCCTGATACCACTAGAAACATGCTGTCTTCACTGAAAATGGAAGCTAGCCCACCTATCTCGAACAATTTATGTTGATCGCTCAATTTGTACAAGCCATCTTTTGAGGCGGCTACATACTGATTGTTGGGGCTAAAGACTGCATCGCCCGGTATGGGGAGTATTTTTTCTCCAGTTTCAATATGGTATATGCCATCATAACTAATTGCTATATACTCTCCGTCAGGACTATATGTTGGTAATCCGCCGTCAATATCAAATAGCTTTTGTCCACTGTTCATTTGGTATATCGCATCCCCGCTAACAATAAAATAATTATCATCTTTGGAGAAAGAGGAAAATCCACAGTACGAGGCGTTTTCGCTGATGTCAAACATTTTTCGACCAGAATCCAAAGCATACACACCATCGTTAAACAAGGCGACATACGTGGAATCATGACTGAAAGTGACACACAATGCCTCACTGGTGATATTGAATAGTTTATGTTGATCGCTTAAACGGTAAACACCGTCTTTATCAATTGCGACAAAACTCCCATCGGGACTGAAATGCGTATAGAAACTGTAATAATATCCATCCGGTGTGTATGCGTCGGAGTCATCAATGTGAAATAACTTTTTGCCATCTCTTAATCGAAAAACTCCATAGCCCTCTACCGCTGCATATTGGCTGTTAGCGGAGAACTTGGGTAGCCCCCCAATGTCAAACATTTTTTGCCAGTCGCTCAGTCGATAAACCCCATCATATTCTACAGCTACATATTGGCTATCGGGGCTGAAGGTGGCTGAGCTGTGTTTCTTAAAAAATGCGCCGTCGCTGATACGATAGACTCCGTCAGATGAAGCCGAGACATATGAGCCATCTGGGCTGGCATGAAGCCATACACTGCGCGTGTGAAGTATTCGGAATTGCCCGGCTTCGTAAGCGGCAATTAGTTCAGCAACAGTGTAGCCTTCATCTTCCTGCGCTATGAGCGGCGCAGATAATCCAAAAAGGGCGACAATAATCAGGGTAATCAGTCGCAAACGGCGTTCACTTTCTCTCAAAATGAGTTCAGAATTCGCTTACCATTTAATCTCGACACGCTGGCCGGTCTCGGCGCTTGCGATGGCACCGAAGACCATTGCCAGGCTCTTGATATTATCGGTTGCTGGCGTTTCGAGGGTGCCACCACTGCGGACCACCTCAACATATTCCCGAATCAGGCCTTCATGTCCGCCGGTTTTTTCCTGCGGAATATCAGCCGGGAATTCCATGTCGGTTGTGGGTCGGAAGAAGCCGTCATCATCGGTTACTTGCTGGGCGGCCATGTGTTCATCGCCCTGCCAGGTAATCGTGCCCTGCTGCCCGATGATGCGCCAATCGCATTCCCAGGTGGTGCGCAACCCTTCGCTGCACCAACTGCCGCGATAGGTATACACCAGTCCATTCGACATCTCAAAAATGGCAACGGCGGACGCATCCTGATCGTACCACGACCCCGCTGGATTCCATTCGTGACAGTAGACCGCTACCGGGTCGGCCTGGCTGATGAAACGGGCAGCATCAAAGGTATGAATCGCCATATCCAGCAGCAGCACGTGTTCCATGTGGTCGCGGAAGCCGCCAAAGTGCGCACCAACAAAAAAATCGCTATTGAGGGTGGTCAATGGGCCAATGTCACCGCTATCGACTAGCGCCCGGACGCGCCGAATATTGGGGTCAAAGCGCCGGTTTTGCATGACCGAATAGATGCGATCTGCTGCTTGCGCTGCTGCCAGTGTTTTGCGGGCGTTCGCCAATGAATCGGCCATCGGCTTCTCGGCCAGCAGATGTGCGCCATGTTGGAAAGCAGTCAGGGCGACATCGACGTGGGCGGCAGGAACGGTGCAGTCGAAGACAATATCTGGTTGGGTCGCCTTGAGGGTTGCCGCCAGGTCAGTGCTAATCATAACATCCGGCTTGCCATAGTCGTCAGCGCGGGCGCGGGCGGCATCCTCAAAAATATCGACAAAGCCGACCAGTTCAAAATTATCAATTGCACTGGCGACCTCGGTCCAGCGGCGACTCATGCTCCCACAGCCGACGAGTACGGCGGTTAAAGATTTGCTCACGAGCGTAACTCCTGTCTTTTCCAGAGAACATCCCAACATGATACCCAATTTTAGGGGTTCATACCTGCCCGTTTTGCCAGTAGGCGGGTTTGGTCAGTCGGGGTATGCTAAATAAGCGACTACAGTGCTGGGTACTGAGTTTTTAACTGCAAGGTGATCTTATTGACCAGTAGATCATGCCTGGCAGATAAAATCTAAGACCCGCTGTAGCTCTGCCTGGCTTTAACTTACCCATCGGCGTTTCAACGGCTGGTGTAAACCTGTGGATATAGAAAGGCAGTAAAATGGGATTTGGTGGTGGCGGTTGGTTCCGCTATATGCACGGTGTTGATCAGGAGCAGAAGGCCAATGTAACCTGGCCGTTGCTCAAGCGGGTGCTGGGTTATGCGCAACCCTATCGCGTTGGCATAGTTTTTACCCTGCTGCTGATCTTAATTTCAACCGGCCTGGGCTTGCTAACACCGTTAATCTTCCGCGATTTGATTGATAACACACTGTTGAACGGCGATGTCGAACGACTCAATCTGCTGGCAATCGGGCTGGTCTTGATTCCAATTGTCAGCGGGGGGTTGCGAGTTGTCCAACGCAAGATTAACGCGACGATTGGTGAAGGCGTGATCTATGACCTGCGCGTTAGCTTATATGCTCATCTGCAACGAATGTCGCTGCGCTTCTTTACCAACACCAAAACGGGTGAACTGATGAGCCGCCTGAACAACGATGTCGTCGGCGCCCAGACCGCGATTAGCAACACAATTGTCGAGATCATTACCAACGTCGTGACCGTAGTGGCGACCTTGCTGGTGATGCTCACACTTGAATGGCGGTTGACCATTCTGGGCGTGGCGGTCTTGCCGTTGTTTATTCTGGCGGCACGGCGTTTGGGATCGCGTTTGCGGGATATTGCTCGTGAGCAAATGGACCATAATGCGCGGATGAACGCCATGATGAACGAGACCTTGAACATCAGTGGGGCGCTGCTAGTGAAGCTATTTGGTCGCCGCGATAATGAGGTTGAACGCTTCGATGAACGGGCAGTCAAGGTGCGTGATAACGGTATTGAACGGGCGGTCGTCGGCAGTCAATTCTTTGTATTGATCGGGCTGGTGGGCGCGATGGGGACAGCGCTAGTCTACTGGCTCGGCGGAATTTTGGTGATTCAAGACGTGTTCACGGTGGGAACGATTGTCGCTTTTGGATCGTACCTGACACAGCTATACGGTCCGTTGCAAGCGCTGACCAATGCACCGGTGGCCTTCTCGCAATCAATGGTGAGTTTTGAGCGCGTGTTTGAGGTCATTGACCTGCCACTGGAAATCGTTGAAAAGCCCGATGCAGTGCCATTGACCGCCGTGCAAGGTGAAGTGGTCTTTGACGATGTGACGTTTGATTACACGATGGACGATAAACTGCTGTTGAGTGAAGTCACTCGGCATGGACGTATGGACAATGTGACGGCGGTGTTTTCCGGTGATGAGCGACCGAATGGTAAGGGCTACAAAAAATCGGCTGAGGCTGAACCAGTTTACAGTCAGGCGCGTGAGAATGCTTTAGCTGATGTATCGTTTCGAATTGAGCCGGGACAGTTAGTCGCCTTAGTTGGCCCCAGTGGAGCGGGTAAGACCACCATGACCTACCTGATCCCCCGCCTCTATGATCCGACAGCTGGTCGCATCTTGATTGACGGTCATGATTTGCGCGATCTCACCCTGGATTCGCTCGCACAGCAGATTGGCATGGTCACACAGGAGACCTATCTCTTCCATGATACGATTCGGACCAACTTACTGTATGCCAAAATGGATGCGACGGATGCCGAGCTAGAAGCGGCCTGTAAAGCCGCGAATATCCATGACTTTATAATGGGCCTTTCCAAAGGCTATGATACGGTGGTCGGCGAGCGGGGCTATCGCCTGAGTGGGGGCGAGAAACAGCGAATTGCGATTGCTCGTGTTATCCTGAAAAATCCGCGTATTCTGGTGTTAGACGAAGCGACCAGTCATCTTGACAGCCAATCAGAAGCCCTTATTCAGGAGGCGCTCAAAACGGTCCAGCAGGGGCGGACATCGCTTGTGATCGCGCACCGACTGAGCACTATTCTGGCTGCCGATCAGATTCTGGTCATGGACCGGGGCCAAGTCGTTGAGCGGGGCACCCATCATGACTTGATGGTTCAGGATGGCCTGTACGCCCGCCTGTACGAAACACAGTTCAGCCCGGATTCGCAGATTGCCGAGTAACGAATGAGCCTTAATCAACGCTTGCTGCTGGTCATGGCCTGTTGTAAACTGGCTTAGTGCTAAGGTAGTATCTATTCACCTAGACATGATTTTTGATCAGATTGTAGGGTGTGACGCTTGTGTCGTCCGCTCGAATGGCCGGGCGAGGCAAGCCATCGCCCCTACGCTTTGTGACAACGTGAATAGATACCTAAGGTATCATGAGCCATATAATGAATGCAGCGATTGAAGCACTCATAACCGAGACGATTCAGTCATTGGTGTTGCCGAGCCTGTGCATTTCGGTTATGCGCGAGTCAACCTGGTCGCAATGCGTGGGCGTGGCGGACAAAGATCGTGATCTGGCAGCGACATCGCAAACCGTTTACCGGCTCGGTTCGATTACGAAAGTGTTTACGGCGCTCATGTTGATGCAACTGGTCGAACGTGGGCGTGTACGACTTGATGAGTCGGTCGCTCGTTACCTGCCAGCAATGCAAGACCTCGAAGCAGTCACATTCAAACAGCTTGCAACCCATACATCGGGTTTGCCGACGATGCCGCCATCAGTGACATTTCCCGATAGCCCGGACGATATTCTTTCAGTTGAATTCCCCTCGGTAGCAACGCTAATCGCCGACTTAGCTGATGTCGAATTGGTTGCGCCGCCGGTTTACGAGATGCATTATTCCAACTGGGGTGTGGGGTTGTTGGGACATGTCCTGTCTGAAATCGTGGGCATACCCTACCGCGAGTACGTTACCGAACATATTCTCCAACCACTTGGGATGACGGATACGCGGTTTGATGTTGAGAACGGATCCCATGCCGTCGGCTACATGACCTTCAGCGATCCCTGGCTGGTTATGCCGCCGGTAGACATTGCCGGATTTACACCAGCCGGTCAACTCTGGTCAACATTGGGCGACATGACTCGTTTTATGGCTGAATGTTTGCGCCCAACCGGAAAAGTGCTAAATGCCGAATCGTGGGAACTGATGCGAGGGCCGCAGGTTTTCAACGAGGAGGAGCAACCGGTGATGGCGATTGGCTGGCGGTGTACGTCGATTAATGGCGAGACCTGCATTTATCATGGTGGGGCTGACCCCGGCTATGTCTCCTACCTCGTGCTGGCACCAGATAAACAGGCAGGTGTTGTGCTCCATACCAACGCCGCCTCAGATCCCGGCGCAATCGAAAACCTGGGCAACGAAATCCTGCAAAGCATGCTGGAAGATGGATAGAGTGTGATGTTTACGAAATCAGCGGAATTTTATGATCGTCTATATCATTGGAAAGATTATGCGGGCGAAGCGGCGAAAGTTCACGCCTTGATTCAGCATCACAAACAAACGGACGGCCAAAAGTTGTTGGATGTCGCCTGTGGCACTGGCGGTCATTTTCCTTATTTGGTTGACCATTATCAACTGACTGGGCTTGATCTGGATAATGACATGCTGGCGGTTGCCAGGCAGCGCTTTCCAGATGTAGATTTCTATCAAGGCGACATGCGCGATTTTAACCTGGGCCAGACGTTCGATGTTGTGGTCTGCCTATTTTCGGCCATTGCCTATGTCGTTACGTTGGATGGATTGCAAAGTACGTTGAACCGCTTCTATCAGCATCTAAATCCGGGTGGCGTCGCGATCATCGAAGGGTTTATCAAGCCAGACCTGTGGCTGGACCGGCATATCGGTGCGCAATTTATTGATGATACTGAACTCAAAATCGTGCGTATGAATCATAATGTCCGAACTGGTAATCAAGTAACGATTCATTTCCATTATCTGGTGGGGACTCCTTCAGGTGTCGAGCATATGACCGAAGAACATACTTTGGCAATGTTCAGGGATGCCGAATACATGGCGGCATTGCAGCAAGCCGGTTTTGTCGCTAGCTTAATTGATGATGGTTTGATGTCCGAACGCGGCCTGTTTATGGGCGTGCGACCGGTGGTAGGTTAGTAGATTTGGCAGCATTGTTCGTTAATTCAACCTTGTTTCCTCATCGGTATTGAGTAGTATCAATCTCATCTGTACACAATAAATCAGAGCCATGTCAGAACGTTATCTTATTGTTGGGCTGGGCAATCCCGGCCAGA
This sequence comes from Phototrophicaceae bacterium, assembly GCA_965223835.1. Classification (GTDB taxonomy): domain Bacteria; phylum Chloroflexota; class Anaerolineae; order Aggregatilineales; family Phototrophicaceae; genus CAVYXZ01. The sequence continues at coordinate 3,579,479 of CBDCXQ010000001.1, read as the reverse complement.
AATATGCCAAGAACCGGCACAATGTCGGCTGGCAGGTGCTGGATGAATTGGCCCGACGCTATCAGCTACCCTTCGACAAAACCGAGAAAAAATCACAAACGGCCAGTGGCTTGATTGGCGATTTTAAGGTGCTGCTGGCAAAACCACAGACATTCATGAATGCCAGCGGCGAGGCGGTGCGGGGTCTGGTGGATTTCTACAAAAGTGATCTGGCGCAGTTGCTTGTTGTTTCCGACGATCTTGATATTCCGCTGGGCACACTGCGACTGCGCAAGACCGGCGGTGCGGGTGGACAGCGGGGCGTCCGCAACATCATTCAACATCTCGCTACGAAAGACTTTAGTCGGGTGCGGTTTGGCATTGGCCGGCCCCCTGGCAAGATGGATCCCGCCGCGTATGTTTTGCAAGATTTCAAAGGTGATGATGCGATTCTTGCGCAAGAGGTCGCAACCGTTGCGGCAGATGCGGTCGAGGTCTGGCTCAAGCATGGCATTGATGTAGCGATGAGCCAGTTTAATGGCGATATTCGCGCTCCGAAACCTGAGCCACAGCCTGATCCCCAGGAACAGCTTGACCTGTATCTGCGAGCATTCGAGCTGAACCCCAATGATGCGGGGTCAATTGATAAAATTGTCGGCGTCCTCAAGCGACTGAAGCGTATTGACGAGGCGGTTGAATGGCACCTCAAGGCGGCGGACTTACTCGATGCGCAGGGCAAAACTGGCGCAGCTATCACCCAGCGGGAACGCGCAGCCAGTTTGAAACCCGAACGCGTTGAGGTTCATCAGCAGATCGTGGCGGATTTTCTGGCCTTAGACAATAAGAAAAAGGCGGTGCAACGGTTGTTGATTCTGGCCCGGTATTTTGAGCGGCAGGGCCAGTTTGTTGAAGCAGAAAAGGTGATGCAATCCGCGCTCGACATCAACCCGCAGCACCCTAAAGCACTGGAATTGCATGAGCAGTTACGCGAGCGTTTGACAAGTTAGCTGAAGCCATCGGTATGGACACGGTTAAACAGGCTTTTTTGAACATCCGGCAAGATGCCCAACGCGAAGAGACGATACTGGGGTTTGTCGTGACTGGCTCACGGGGGCGCGGTTTCGCCAATCAGTGGTCGGATTATGACTTCGCCATTTTTGTGGACGATGCTGCTTTCGAGCATTATCAACAGCGTTATGCTAACCTGCCATCGGGCGCGCACCTCTATATTTTTACGCTGGATTCGTTTCGAGCACGGGCCGCCTGGGGTAGCGCTGACGCTTGGGAACGCTATACATGGGCACATCTGGATGTTGAATTTGATCGAACCGATGGTGAGATTAAGCGCTTGCTGGACGAAAAAGGTCGCGTGCCTGAAGATCAGCTTACTGACTACTTATGGCATTCGCTCAACTGGTTCTTGAATCAACCCTATCATTCGCTTAAAGCGTTGCGGGTTGGTGATATTGTTGCCCATCGTTTGGAAGCTGCCGAGATGATTCGACCTTTTTTGCAGGCCATATTTGCCATGCATGATCGTCGCATCGTCCCCTATTACAAGTATCTCCGCTGGGAAATGGAGACCTATCCGTTACATAAATTGCCCCTATCCCCTGATGAATTGCTGGCATGTTTTGATCAAATCCTGGAAAATGGGGATTATCGGATGCAGCAACAACTGGTTGAGGTCGCCCGGACCGTGTTCACCGCTGAAGGTTATGGTGAAATGTTTGCGCAATATCGGGCACGGCTGGTGTTGAATTATCCTACCCCGGTAGATTAACAGGACCAAATTGATGATCTGGTTATTCGCGCTATTAATTGGACCTCCCATCATATTGTCGATTCTGTCGATGGTTTATGTGGATTATATCTTCGGCAAGTGGGAAGGTGTGGATAATCAGGCCTATTTCACGGGGGTTGATGTAGCCGAACGCTTGAAATCTGTCGCCCAACTTACACCGGTGATTGAAGGCTCGAGCGCTGCAGACCATTATGACCCACACGGCCATAAAGTGCGCTTGCGAGATAAGATTGCGCATCAACCATCGGTGCTGGCTTTGGCCGTTACCGCGCATGAGATGGGCCATGCCCAGCAGCATCAAGAAAATTCCAGCCTCATTCAAATGCGTAACTTTCTCGTGCCCGCCATTCAGATCAGTCCATCGTTATCCTATGCGCTGGTGTCGCTTGGGTTGGCCTTTCGCATGTTTCGGCTGGTCTGGGCCGGTGCACTCATCTTCGCCTCGGTGGTCGTGTTTATGTTCCTGACATTGCCGATAGAATTTGATGCCAGTCGCCGGGGGCTGAACCTGCTCCGCGAGGCCGGTTTGCTGGAGAGTGACAGCGATCAACGCGGCGCCCGACAGGTGCTAAACGCAGCAGCCCTGACCTATGTCGCAGCATCGGCGTTGTCGGTGGGGCAGTTGGTGCGGTACATTCGGCTGGCGTTGTTGCGATAATCAACCAGTTGGCTACTGAAGCGCTGCGTACAGCATTGATTTCCAGCGCGACACATCAATTTCCCAGCAAACGGTGACATTTCCCCGTTCCAAAACCGGCCTCCATAGCGTTCGATTGCGCTCGTCACTGGCGTTATCCAACTGATCAATAACGGTCATGCCGCGTGTGAGTTCACTCTGCGTTTCCACATCAACGGCGTGTTGGCTGCTGCGGGTACAGATGGTCGGATCAATGGCGACGGCCATCGCTACCGGGTCGGGTAGTTCCAGGCCGATCACGCCCGATTGAATGCGAATGGCTTCCATTGCTGTGCGATTACAATCAATCGTGAAGTGCGCTAAATGGGTATTGAATCTGCGAACCTGGTCGATTTCCGCTGGCGTGAGTCCGGCAGCGAATCGGCACAGTTCCCAACCGACCATTTCAATTGGCAGACCCGAACGGAAAACGATTTGCGCGGCCTCCGGGTCCTGCCAGACGTTGAACTCGGCAGCCGGGGTGACATTCCCTACCGACCAGGCGGTCCCACCCATGACCACGCAGCGGCTGACTAATGGCACAATTTCCGGGGCCTGTGCCAGGGCGAGGGCGATATTTGTTAACGGGCCGAGTGTGACCAGTACAATGCCGGGGTTAGCTTTGATCTTTGCAATCAACGCCGTGACACCATGACCCGCTGCGGGTTGTAATATGGGTTCCGGGTAATGCTGATTGCCCATGCCGTCGGCACCGTGAAACCATTCGGCACGGTCAGCTTCGCGCAGCAGCGGGCGGTCCGCGCCCTGATAAACCGGGATATTTGATCTACCGCAAAGTTCCAACGTATAGAGCGCGTTGCGGGTGCCCTGTTCCACACTGACATTGCCCGAAACGATGGTCAACGCTTTCACGTCTACGTCGGGGGCAAGCAAGGCCATAATCAGCGCAACCGCATCATCCGAGGCGGTGTCAGTATCAATCAAAAAAGGTCGTTTCATGGTGTTTACTCCTCAGCGCGTTGAGTGTAACACCAATTAATCAGTGGACAAACGTCAGGTTGGCAAATTGCTTTCGCTCCTATAATGGGCCTGAATATGGAGGCAGTCATGGAAATTAAAGCAACGATAGCCGGTACGCTGCGCCAGTGGTACTGCGATGTCGGCGATGTTGTGGCGGCTGATGAAGCGCTGGTCGCGATTGAAGCCGGTGAGGTTGATGTTGATCTGGTCGCGCCAGTGGCGGGTCGCGTGACGGAAATGCTGGTGTTGTCCGGTGATACCATCACCAGAGGTGATATGCTGGCCCGCATCGAACCGGCGGCGCAATCTATTGGTTCGCTATTGGATGAGCCAGAGCGCAAACCGGTCCGCAAAAAGCAGTCAGATACCGCCGGTCGTTCGTCGTCACGCCGAGCACTCGTTCTCGTGGCAATGCTCATGGTTGTAGTTCTCGTTGGAATGAGTGCCGCATTATTGATTTTTCCGGTCCGTACAGAATTGAATAATGAAGTAAATATTAGCTTTCCAGCCATCGTGAGCACCAGCGAGATTGTAGATCTACCGCTGGGGACCGTCCCGACTGGAACCATAGATGCTCTAACGGGACGATTCTGGGATTGGGGAATCCCAGTTCAGTTAGTAGAAACAGTTGGTAATCTCCCTATAGGGTCAAAGGTAAGCATTCTTTCAGCTGAGTATGATGATATCACCGATTCCTACTCATATGTCGTATTTTCGGTAGCAACGGGCGAATATTTGAAAGTCGCGGAGTCGATGCTTGCACCCTTAAGCACTCCATCTCAAGTTCCAACAATGGTATATGATTATCAGCAATGGGCCTGGTTTTATCCGTTGGAATTAAAGGTGGCCGTTGCGGATTTTCCAGCGGGAACAGCAGTTCAGATCATTGATGCCAGTTTTGATGGAAATAGTTGGCAGGTACAGATTGTGACCGAGAGCGGGACTCAACTGAATGTGCGTGAAAACCAACTGAAACGCCCCACAATCGTGCCCGACAATCCTCGTATGACTCCTACAGCTGGTTTTGCAAATCATGTCAACTTTCCCGGCTATCCTTTGCTGACAACCGAACAAGTGGCCCATATTCCAGCAGAAACCGCAGTGAAAATTCTCGATCTGCAAGCTGGCTTCGGCGAGTGGGTTTATCGCATTGTGACTATGAACGACCAACGGGTGGTAACGGCGCACGAGTCACAGTTGCAAGTTAAAGAAGAATGGACAGGTTTGCCCACGCCGGAGCCACCCCCAGGTTATAGTGGGTAATTTATGCTTGATAACCAAGTCACCTGCTAAAATGTGCTAATCAACCACCTCAGCCGGGCTATGCTCTTTCAGCCAGGTACGCAGCGGCACATCGTCATCCTGCGGCGAGAAGAAGCCGTTGGCGTTCACACCCCAACCAAGCAACTGTCGCCGGATGGGATCGCTATGTTCCCAGAGACTCGCGACCGTCATGTCGTCTTTGGTGCGAATCCAGCGGTAGCCATAGCCATAAAACAGCACCTTGCGCGTGATGTTGGACCAGTTGGGGCTGGCAGCGTGCCACAATCGCCGGTCAAAGAACACAGCGGTACCCGGTTTCGCCAGCACGGGTTGTGCCCCTTCCAATTGACCGATGCCATCGGCTGGCTTTTCCATGTTGTCCCTTAGATGGCTGCCGGGGACGATCCAGAAATTGCCGCGCCCGGGTTCACTGGTGTCCGACAAAAAGTAAGCGACTTTGAGCGAGAGGCGGGGGCGCGGGCTGCTTTCCATCTCTTTGTTGACGCGTCCGCTATCCTGATGCCAGCCAAAAGTGCGATTATTCTCCGGCTCACCGTTGGGCGGGGTGACGATGAGATGGGCATGATACAGGTAGATGTTCCAGCCCAGAATTCCCCAGACTTTGGGCAGGATTTTCTGGTAGTCAACCAGATCGGCAAATTGTGGATCATCCGGGATAAAGTTGGGATAAAACAGCGCCTTATGCGGATCATGGCCTGCTGCCAATTTTTCTGCATGAATCTTGTCGGTGATGGCGGTCAGCGCCGTGACTTGCTCAGGTGAGAGGGCATTCTCAACAGCGAAATGTCCCTGCTCCTCGAACTGGTGGCGCTCGGCGTCAGTCAAACGGTATTCAAGGGATGAAATATCCATGTTTTCCTCAAGAAATCTATTGGCTACTGGGGTCTATTGTACCGGTGCGCTAAAATTAGGCGCAATAGCCTGCAGGAGTCCAATTTGATGTCGAACTTATTTGATTTGGAAGATCGTATTGCCATCGTGACCGGGGCCGGGCGTGGCATTGGTCGTGAGATCGCCCTGACACTGGCTCGTGCCGGGGCACATATTGCCATTGGCGAGTTTGATGTGGAATCTGGTGCGGAAGTTGCCGCCGAGGTCATCGCTTTGGGTCGAGACTCATTTGCCATACAGACGGATGTACGCGTGTCGGCGGCGCTGGACAATCTGGTACAGCAGACGATTGACCGCTGGGGTCGGGTTGATATTCTGGTGAACAATGCCGGGATTGCCCATGGTGCGCCGTCACCGGCTGAGGCGATGTCGGATGCTGAATGGCTCAATGTCATCCAGGTCGATTTGAACGCGGTTTTTTGGGGATGTCGCGCTGCCGGGCGGCATATGCTGGCGCAGGGTTCCGGCTCGATTGTGAATATCGCGTCAATGTCCGGGCACATCGTCAACAAGCCGCAAGAGCAAAGCGCCTATAATGCCGCGAAAGCCGGGGTGATTATGCTCACCAAATCACTGGCGGCGGAATGGGCGGCACGGGGCGTGCGAGTGAATTGCGTATCACCAGGGTATATCGCGACTTCAATGACAGCCGGGGGCCGGGCCAGGTCCGATCTTTTTGACACCTGGTTGGAGATGACCCCGCAAGGGCGAGTGGGGCAACCGGTCGATATTGCTCATGCGGTTTGGTATCTGGCCTCTGATGCCGCGGGTTTTGCTACTGGGACCGATTTAATCGTGGATGGTGGCTATACATCGTGGTGAGTCATTGAGAATCAATGTACCGTCGCTGAGCGAATCCTGTTGAGTTGTCTGTCAGACTGAACAAACCAACAGAATTCGCGTCAGAGCGATGCTTTGAAAGCTAGACGGCTTGCCGGTGCTGTGAGCCGAGGGCTTGCTTCAAAAATGCCTTGACCACATGTACCGGGATTGCGACACCGACTTCAGGACCGTTCATGATGGTATTGACGCCGATCAGCCGACCTTGCGCATCCACGAGAGGACCACCGGAGTGACCGGGCCGCAATTTGAGATTGACCGCTAACCAGTCATGCCCGTTGCGAAACTCAATATCGCCAAGCTGCTTGCCCATCGCAATTACGACGCCGCCAGTCGCGCTGTTAACGACGCCCCAGGGATGCCCCAGCGCCGTCACCCACTGACCGGGTTTGAGGTGCTGCGAATCACCTGGTTCGATAATGGGCAAATCACTGGCCGCAATCGACAGCGCCGCTAAATCCAGCGTTTCATCCTGTGCCAAAATCTGGGCCGGGTAAGTATCGCCATTCTGAAGGATGACATGCAGGTTGCCTCGTCCGGCGACCACATGATTGTTGGTGATAATTAGCCCATCCGCGTGCCAGATGGTACCGGCTCCAGCCCCACCTCGACCATTGGTGATTTGTACCAAACCGGCCTGAACGTGGGACGCGACCGCTGCCAGGTCATCATACAACTGTCGAATCTGTGGATCCATTATTCGCGCTCGCCAATGGTCACGGTGACATCCATGAGTTGTCCACCGCGCACGACCCGTACAACGGTTTCTTCCCCAACTTGATCGCTACCCAGCAACATGAGCAGTTCATCTACAGCTTCCACCGTATAGTCACCCAGGCTGACCAGAATATCGCCCAGCAGCAGCCCACCTTGCTCGGCTGGACTATCGTTCTCAATCGACGCCAGCATCAAGCCAACTTCCTGGTCAAGTTCTTCAGCCAGGGCAGCGGGCAACCGTACCGGTTGGGCGCCGATACCCAGATAGCCGCGCCGCACCTTACCATGTGACAGCAGCGCATCCACAACTTTGCGGACTGAAGCGGTGGGGATGGTCAGGCTGCTGCCCCGCGACAGCGCTGATGTGTTGAGGCCCCGAACTGCGCCACCTGCATCGACTAATGGGCCGCCGGAGAAACCAGGATACATCACGACATCGGTCTGAATCACCGGCCCGATGTTATGTCCAAACATCATGTGATGGTGCGGATCGCCCTCGTGACTGTGCTTCCGCCGCCGTCGACCGCCGCGCGGTCCGCCTTCACCACGGGGGCCACGCCCACGAGGACCCACTGCGCGGGCTTCGGCGAGTTTGCTCACCACACCGAGCGTCGCTTCAACTTCCTCACCGGGTCGGCCCAGTGCCAGAACCAAGTGCCCGACTTTAATTTCATTACCGTCCGCGCCATCTGCCCAGATAGGTGCTGTGACGTCGGCTTCGACTTTGAGGACTGCCAGGTCGGTATTCGGATCACGTCCGATCAGTTTCGCTGGAGTGATGACACCACCCGGCAGGCCAATGTTGATATTCTCATTGCGTTCGACAATATGATGGGCGGTGATAATCACACCGTCCGATGACCAGACGATGCCGGTTCCGGGCAGTCGCCGCCGCGCATCAACGCGCACAATTCCGGCACCTGCCGCTTCAACGGCTCCAGCCAGCGCGTCCGATAAATTCTGCAATACATCAGACATGAAATGTCTTCTCCTTAGATTTCACTGCATTATTTATCGCACAGACAGGGGCTGTAAAACATCCATCTTCAGGTGAGGGTGAACCTGGAAGAATAGGTAGGTAGGCTATATTTGAAACCCGGTGCGCTGGCAGTTGGGGTCCGGGTTCAGAAGCGTGGTATCTAATTCGACGACAGTGGCCTTAATTGAATTCTCACCAATCACGCGGGCTACTGAAACTCGGTGGTTGCCATCTTCGACATAATAGGCATCGCCAACCTTATACAACTGCACTGGTGGTAGCTGGACGCCGTCGTAATACTTCTGCGCGATATTCACCCAGCGGTCATCAGATTCGCGGCGACGGGGGAGAAAGCTCAGGTCAAAGTCGCGGTAGCGACCACTGCTGCCGACGACGACATCCAACGGGACTTCGCTTTCGCCCAGCACACGATGGTTATCAACCGGAATGTGGGACATTACCCGGCTGAACGGCATCAGGTCGTTACACATGTGCCGAATCTGATTTCGGGCATTAATCCAGAATGCGCGGCGCAAAGCCTTGTCGTATTCGCGGTGGGCCGCTCCATGATTGCAGTTGCTGCCATTTTCGCACATTATTGATTGCTTCCTGTTTGACAGCTTTCACTATAACAGCAATCGGCATGGGTGGCACTGTCCATCAGGACAGTTTCAGGCATCGTTCAGTAATCGCTGCGCTTCGTCCAGATCATTGGCAAACAAGAATGGGCGCTGTGCCAATTCCTGACCATAAACCGTCACCAGGCTGCTATAAGCCAAGCGCAGCCAGCGTCCCGCACCGATCACAATCCGCTGGCCTTCATTAGCCCGTGCCTCGCCTTGAGCAAAAATATCTTTGGCCCGGCTCATAAAATCGCGTGGCAAACCACCACTCTGCCGAATGTCGATAATCAGGTGAACGGGATGTTCCACGCTTAAGATTAGTACATCCGCTTTTTCAATGGCGGCGTGCAACTGATCCCAGGTCCAATTCGGTTCAAAAATAAACTGGATCGTATCCGCCCCCGACATTCCGCAGGTCACTCAGTCAAAACGTAGAATTTGAGGATCGGCTGGCCGAGCAAGGCGGCGATCTGTAGATGCACCGGTTGGACATTGAGAACCCTTCGTTTTCGTGCGTGCTCCGTTTCGACGAGCAAGATGTGGATGCCCTCAAACATCTGGAAGACCCGTCGCATGGTGGGACGTTGCGTCGGTTTGCCTTTCTGGTCCGGGACAGATTGGTTCTGTTGCTGCAATTTCTGCCGCAGATCATGTTCGGCCAGGGCGTAAATCAGCAAACTCAGGCCCATTACCATCAGCAACCCCATGATGCGCGACGGCTTCTTGAGAAAGAACCGTGACGCAAAAAACAACGGGTCTTTCAAGAAACGAAAGCCGCGTTCCACACTACGGTTCTGGTCTTTGTAGATGGTCAACAACTCTGCTGTTGGTAGGGTTTGTTGCTCAAGTTCATTGGTGGCAATCAGATATTTGCCCAGGAATTGTTCCTGCTGGGCGATTGCCGCTTCATCCGGTTCAAAATTCGCTTCAATCTTCCATTCGGTTGTGGTGGGACTATCTGCTTTGGGACGACCGCGTTGCGCGTAACGAGTCACGTTGTACACTGCGCCTCGCACAAGATGAAATGACCACTGTTTACCAAAGTCATCCAGGGCTTTTTGAGCATCTTCCTCGCAGTTGAAGGCTTCGCGTTTCAGTTTCTTCAATCTCTTTGCCAGTTTTTCGCCTTCACGCCCGATGCGTTTCTGCAATTGTGCCAATTCCTGCTCACGGCGTGGTTCATATAACACCACCAACCAGCGTTGCTCAATCCCACCATAGTGGCTTTCCACCTCACGATAGAAGTATCCTGCGCGCTCACAGGCTTGCATCCCTTCCTGGCTAGTTTCTGCAACCAATGTCTTGGCTTCATTTAACGTGATTGGCACTCGCGTCACCCACTTGATCTCGGAGAGTTGCTGTAAATTGTCGGCGCTGTATAATGCACTATCTGCCACCAGAATCGGTGTTTCATCGTCCTCAGCAAACTGTTCAAGATAGAGTTTTGCCATCTCCGGCATACTTGTTTTGTCGGATACATTCCCCGATAAGGTGGTGAGATAAGCGGGAATAGAAGTCTCGTTGACACAAATCAGTCCCATGATGGCTTGTTTCAGATCGGGACGACGGTCTTTCGAGTAGCCATAGGCAATCCGAATCGGCTGGGGTTCATCTTCATGCTCTTCATCGAACTCGTATTCTCCTTCAAGGCTGAAAGCTGTTGTATCAATGTGTGCGAAGCGTACCTCGATCCCGAACTCATGCAGGGCATAGGCGCAAATTGCGGCAAACAGCTCGCTCACGCCAGCCGCATACACATGATCTAAAGCCCGACCCAGGCTATCTTCGTTCAGATCATCGGCTTCTAGACCTGCTCCGATAAGCAGGTCGATGGGTTTGTTGCGGAAGAATTCTGGACTTAGATACAGGGGACGACTGATAAAGCCCAATCCATTCAAGACCATTGCTTGAACCGCTTGACCAATGCTCACCTTCCGTCCTTCAATAGCAATACGCGCATCGATCTGACCGATTAAGTCAATCCGTTGGCAAATGCCAGCTACAATCCCCAGATGATCCAAAACTTGTGTGGTGTAGGCTTCCGACATGCGTTTCTCGCTCTCCTTTGACCCCATCCAGAGAGCTTAGCGCATAATTCGCCATTTTTGAGAATTAGGGTGCGGAATGTCGGCGCCCGATCCCAGTTGACGTGTATGCTCATTTTTCACTCCTTATGCCTGCTGCTATTACGCAGGAAATGTGGCGGAGTTGCTATGCCCCTTCGGTGATAGTAAAGGGGATTGGGCCACTGGCAGATGCGCCGTTCAATTCAAGTTGAACACTCCAGGTGCCAGCGATAAATGGCAGATCATTTTCGTCAATAAAAAACCAGATGCAGTTGCCATTAATGTCGAAATCTGGTGTGAATTCGTGACGGATCTCCTGTCCGGCGATGGAAAATCGCGCTGCAACATTGGTGCCAGCAGTGAGGTTGACGCCAGTTGCAACCACATAGATTTCGGCGGTATCGATGGGGAATGTGCTGGTTGGATTTAACGCACAGTCGTTGCTATCAACACCTGGAGCCATCACGATGTCCTGCAGAGTCGGTGCAACTGCCTGGGGCGTTATCTCGACCGTCGGTACAGGAGTCGCCAGCCCGGCTTCTGGGACGTTATTCACCACGCCATTGCCAGGGGTTGGAAGGGGGGTGTTAAATTGACTGGCGTCAGCGCCGATGCTGGATGGATCAGAACCACGCGCCACCAGCGTCGCCTGCAATTGTGACCGCTGTTCTTCTGCTCGTCCTACCAGCGTGCCCATGTATTCAAGAGTAACTTGTAGGCGCTCCGCATCAACTGTTGCAGTGGCGCGAATGGCGGAAATCTGGGTTTCTAGTGAGAGTTTTTGCGCGACTAACGTGAGTTCGACTTCGTTTTGACGTTGGCAGCCAGCGATCAATACACTCGCCAGCACGATTTTCAAGACGGATAATTTCAAACCGGATTGCTCCGTTGATTGCATTGGCAGAATTTCAGAGGGGAAGTTTAGCGCCTGATAAAATCGCTGACAAGAGGACATTCCACCAGAGCCAGCGTAAATCTAAAACCGCCTGAGCAAGTTCTCAAGCGGTTTCCTGATGGAGGTGAGCGGAATCGAACCGCTGTCCAAAAGATTCGACGATATGCGTCTACAAGCTTAGTTCCCTGTTAATTTTCGCCGTCTGCAGCCCCAGTGAACCCGGTATACAGCCGACTAGCCGATGGTCTCTTTGGCCCGCATTATCGGCGTCAACGGGACCGCACATCATCTTTAGTGACGCCCGCCAATCCAACCGGATGATGACGATTGGGGCGGACGGCTAGCCGCGCACGGCTAGCTTACGCTATCGCGTTACCTTAGGCGGCAACGGGAAGGGCGTAGTTTGTTTGGTTGTTATTGGCATTTAATTGCCGTGCCCGTTGTTGACGCGGCTACGGGCGCCGCGGCTTGCAACATATAATCAGCCTCTCCTGTCGAAGCCATGTCACCCCCATGACTTAACTAAATTTTAACAGACGACGAGGCGATTGTATAGTCTATTCGTCAACCGAGCTACGGATCATCGCCGCTAACTGGTCGAATTTTGGCGGTTTGCGCAGGTAATGAATATCATGACGTTTTAAGAGTTTGGGGTCGGGGTTTTCACCAGCAGTCAACAGCACAATTAAACGCTCATCGCCGCGGGTTCGCAGGGCACGCGCCAGGTTCACACCACTGTTTCCTGTCAGAATCGCATCGAAAATGATCGCCGCCGCGTTAGCATAGGGAGGGGCTTGTAAGCTACCAATCGTGTCGACCGTAATATCATTAACGTGGGTAACGTCTATTCCCTGGCGGCGCATCCCCACGCGCATAATAAATGCTTCTTGTTCATCATCTTCGATGTAAAGGGCTTCGAGTGTGTCCATATCGGCTGGCATAATATGATAGATAAGATCAACTATAATTATGGTTTATTTCATTGACTTTGTCAGCTAAATTAACGGTATTAGATAGATAAACTAACCAGTAGGCAACTTTAGTCAAATTGGTAAGTTGCCTACTAGTGAAAATGGGGAGCTATTTCCCCAGTTTTTCCTTCAACTCAGCCGTCAAAGCCGGAACAACCTGGTACAAGTCGCCAACAATCCCATAACGAGCCAGCTTGAAAATGGGAGCTTCGGCATCGCGGTTGATAGCAACGATTACTTTACTGGTCCGCATACCAGCTTGATGCTGAATTGCACCCGAAATCCCACAGGCAATGTAGAGATCAGGGCTAACGGTTTTGCCGGTTTGTCCCACTTGATGGGCGTAGGGAATAAAACCGGCATCAACTGCGGCCCGACTGGCTCCCAGTGCCGCGCCCAATACTGTTACCAGTGGCTTGAGCGTATTTTCATAGCCATCCTGGGCCTTCCAGACTGTCGCATCAGCAGCGTCGGCAGGTGCATCTTTGGGGTTATTTGCCATGCCCCGCCCCCCAGAGACGATAATCGCGGCATCTGTCAGGTTAACACTGCCAACTTCGGCTACGAAACTCTCGATTTTTGTCGCAATCGCATCTTCGGCCAGTGTGGGTTCAGCAGTAGAAATTTCTATACTTGCGTTGGCATTCACCGCATTTGGTTTGAAGGCACGCCCCCGCAACGCAAGGAACTGGGTGCCAGTGCCTGATCCGACCGCTTCGCTGAAAATTTTTCCAGCGTAAACCGGGCGGCTAACCTTAATTGAGCCGTCAGCATGTAATTCCAGGTCAGTGACTTCCGTCAGTAGGCCGCTGTCCGTATCCGCGGCTGAGGCTGCCAGCAACTCCCGTCCCCGGCTTGATCCCACTGCTAGCACGATTTTCGGTGCATAGGTTTGCACAAGCTGAGTGAGCAGGGCAGCATAGGGTTCCAGGCGAAAGCCATGGAGCGTGGCATCTTCACAGATAATTGCGTTATCTGCACCGTATTCGCCGGCGCTGGTAGCAATTGCGTGGGCGTTCTCGCCGAAAACCAGCGCGGTGAGTGGCACATTTAGCGCCTCAGCTAAACCGCGCCCCGCACCCAACGCTTCCCAACTTGCCGAATTAGGCTGTCCTTCGAACGTTTCAATCCACACATAGACTGCGCTCATAGGACCTTTTCCTCCAACAGTCGTTTGACCAGTTGGGTGGCTTGTTCGGCTGGTGTGCCTTCCAACATTTCGACCGACATTTCCTCGACAGGTGGATTGCTCATGGATAGGACGCGCGTTTGGGCTGCCGGTAAGTTAATAGCCAGATCAGCCAGTGACCATTCAGGAATTGCGGCTTTGGCGGCTTTGCGAATGCCGATAAATGACGGATAACGCGGTTCGTTAATATCCTTCATGACGCTGATGACTGCTGGAAGTTGGCTCGTGACAATTTGTTTGCCCTGTTCCAGCAAGCGCTCAACCTTGATGGTTCCTATCTCATAGTCAACCTCGAGGATTTGCGACACATAGCTGAGCATGGGCCAGCCCAGTTTCCGTGCGGTCTGATAATTATGCTGGTCAGTGCCGACATCCACGCTCTCTTTGCCGAAGATCACGAGATTGACGTTGCCCAGCTTGTTGACAGCAGCAGCGGCGGTCGTCGCATATACCAGGCTATCCATATTCTCTAACGCTGAATCCCAGACGCGGACGGCGTTTTTGATGCCCATTGCGAGGCTATTCTTGAGGGCGTCATTATGCATTTCCGGGCCAATCGCGATCACGGTTGATGTGCCACTATGGTTTTCGGCCTGGAGGATAGCTTCTTCTAATGCATATTCATCCCAGGGGTTAACAACCGTTGCCGCGTTGCCCCAATCGACTTTGCCATTGGCATCGACGGTGACTTTCGCGGCGGTGTCGGGTGTGCTTCGAGTAAACGTTACGACGTGCAAGCGTTCTGCCTCCTTCGCATGTGTCAGACGCGTGGATATTATTTTACCGATATTCAAATCTAAAATCGAATCATGATTCGATTAATCTTCCCGAGGTGGCTTGGGCGGTGGCGTTTGCCGGATGTCGGGTAAGACCATAAACACCGCGACCGCGATGCCTGGAATCCAGTAAACGAGTAGCAATAGATTGTTGAGGTAAGCAAAAAACCAGACAATGACTGAAATGAGACCAACCAGCAGTACAGTCACACATCCGCGATTCAAGACGTCCAGCGGCGGTAGCAGTATTGCTACGATTAATCGGAGGACTGCAATGCCACGATCTCCTGTCTTAATCAATGAATCGTGCGAGGTTAACGCTGGAATGCCAATAGCTGCCATTGGGCAAGAGCGTCTGCTGGTCGAACTGTGTGCCCGATAGATTCGCGTTTTGCAATATTGCGCCGGTCAGATTTGCGCCGCACAGGTTGGCTTGCCACAGGTTGGCGGCGGTCAGATTGGCATTCTGTAAAATGGCATTTTGCAAGCTGGCAGCGGCGAGGTGCGTGTTGCTCAGGTTGGTGCCACTTAGATTTGCGCCTTCAAGCTGGGCATCACCCAGATTTGCGCCCGTCAGATCAGCATTTTGCAGATTGGCCTGCCGTAGGTTGGTTGCGCCAAAATAAGCCTGACAGAGCTGAGCGTTTGCCAGATTAACGCCGACCATCTCCGCCCGTGCCAACCGCACATTATTGAGTTGGGTCGCGCTCAGGTCAAATTTACAAAGTGTGCCGTCCTGGGTCCAGCCCGCAGCCTGCAATTTGCGTAAGGCAGCGAGTGCAGCCTGATTTTCACCAACCTGAACCTGGGTCAAAAGCTGTTGTTTGGAACGGGGTATTTTGTCTAATAGGTTACGCAGCATAATACACGATTCCTGAAAATCTCTGCTGATATTAACATAATGCCAGTAAGTCGATAATGAGATCTGCCATTGTTTGGGCGGTCGCTGGCATCATATGCAGGCCATCGAACGTGAACGTATAGTCGCCTGCCTGGCGGGCGGTTTCATAATCTGCCCAGCCCGCCCGGGTTCTTTCGCCTATCAGGTTGATCTGTTTGAGATCAAGTGGTGGGCGTGGCTTGATCTGGGTGGGTACGAAATGGTCCATGAAATCCAGTGTTTCGATATTCATGGATTGGGCTAATTTGTGCGCTATGGCGTTATAGTTGCGTAGTTCGGCAACGAGGTCGGGGCTGTATTCGGCTGGCGGCAACCCGACCCACACCAGCACATGGTTCAGTTGAATGCGCGTTAGTAAATCGCGATAAGCCTGTTCAAACTGGGTCGGAGAGACCGTACCAGTTGGGATCATCTGAGATTTTTTGTAATATGGTCGGGTTTGGGGATAAATATATGAGATGACATCATTGCCCCCCACCATCACAAAAATACCATCGGGTTGCAGATCCAATACATCGTCGATGCGCCATAGTAGATTAAGAACTGTGTTCCCGCCATCGCCAGCGTTGATAATTTCATCATGCTGACACCGCGCCTGGATATTTTCGATGAAGTTTCCGCCATAGCCGCCCCAGGTCAGGCTGTCGCCCAGGAAAATAACCTTCATGCTTAATTTACTCCGTTGGCGCGTAAGAAGTTCGCGATGGCGTCGGCTATGGTTTGGGCACCACTTTCGGTCAGGTGGAGGCCATCGAAGCTGTAATGATACCCGCGCGCAGCCCGTAAGCGATCATAATCGGCGGATTTCAACGTGAGTGAGCGAATCAAGCTCTGCTGCATTTTAGGTATGGCATGGATGGCAGGGCGTTCCGGGACGTTTGTTGGGGTCATTTTTTCCATCAGGTTTAATGTCGGCAGTTGATATTCATGACCGAGTTCGGCAGCGTAGTTGTTCATCTCTCGCAGTGTTGTAATGACCGCTGGACGACTTTCAACCGGCGGTAGTACCATCCAGGTTTTGATCTGAGCCAGCCGTAATTTGGTGAGCATGGCCCGTAGATTCTCACGGAAAGCAATCGGACTGATCTGACCACCGCGCACACCTTTATACCAGCGATAATAAAACCTGGAACCTGGCTCGGCATGAGAAATGGCATCATTGATGCCGATCATGAGGAGGACGCCATCTGGTTTATGGCTAAGAACATCCGCATCAACCCGTTGATACAGATTCAGGCTCGTATCACCATTCACGCCCTGGTTGATGAAATGGTGGCCCGGCATTTGGGCCGCGACTTTGTTCACATAATTGACGCCATAGGTTCCCTGTGTGAGGCTGTCGCCAAAGAAGACAAGTTTCATGGTCAATCGTCAGTTATCAGTCGCCAGTTTCAGACGGATTATAGCCTACCGGCCTTAATCGTTCATAAGACTTTGGGCGAGGTGAAGATAGTGATCATACTTGCGCTGTGTTTCGGCCTGCCAATCTGGTGGACGTTCGACCAACCGTTGGTCGAGACCGCGTGGAATCTGATACTGATAGCGGGCAAATCGTGTTACCCACCAGACACTCAGAATTTGAAAGTAGGTTCGAATGCGGACTTCAGCAGCAGAATCATGAACGGATTGTACATAGCGTTCAATAACCCAATCCCAGCGGTCAACGGTAACGGACATATAAGCGGGATGAATCATCATATCGCCGATTTCAAAAGCGGAGTCGTTCCAGCCGCTATTCTCCCAATCCACTGAGCGCCACTTATCCGCGCCGCGCACAAAATTGAGAATATTCGGGTCGTCCCGGCATAACGTGAGACGGGGCGGGGGCCAATCGGGAAAAGTCGTATTTTCCAGCCGGGCAAATAGTCCTTGTAATTCTGCGGACGGCTCTGGCAATTGCCGCATTTGCCAGCGGACTCGCTCCATGCACTCGTTGGCAGATCGACTGTAGGTTACTGCGGGCGGAAGCTGAAGTGAAGTATGATCGGGCGTAAAGCGATGTATGCTGGCAAGATGGTTAATCAGATGCTCCCAATCGGTGTCGTTACTTGGTGGCTCGTTGAGCACTGCGCCATCGAGCCAGGTTTGGACCGTCACATCATGAGGATAAGATTCTGTATCGAGCAAAACGGGTCTCGGAGCCAGGTCGAAACCGGCTTGTTGCAGGGCGGTGAGTGTCTGGAATTCGCGCCACGCCCGTTGCCGATCATCCCGCAGCGTGAATTTAATGGCATAATCCTCAGCTTCCCGCGTAACGTGGTAGACAATCCCGTTCGCGCCACCGGCTACTGGCTGAATGCGCCAGCCAAGCCACTCAGTTTCGCTAGTCTGTTTGTCAGAAGCTAGAAAATTGAGAAGGTCACGTAAGCTCATGATTTAAGCATGGTTTCAACTAGCTTAACGATAACAAGCCCATCAGGTAGAGGATGTTGCCAGAAAATATCAGGTGCAAATTGGAGCTTCGGCAAAACATGACTGCGATAGACGCCATCTTCATCCGGCTCCACTGGCTCGTAAACACCAGCGGTATTGCAAACATAAAATAACGTTTCGCGCCGAATAGGATCAAGTATCCAATACTCTGGGACACCACCCTGTTCATATTCGGCAAATTTTTCCACCCGGTCACGACGATGGCTTTGGGGCGAGACGATTTCGATTACCAGATCAGCCGGTCCAGCTAATTGATTTTCTCGGATGATGCCAAAATTATCAGGTAGAATAACTGCTATATCTGGTGATCTACCGGGCAAATCGGGTCGGGCACGCATGACAATCGGATCATGAAAGACACGTCCGCCCCCAATTTGGGGTAACAAGAGCCGAAAGAGGGTAATCAAGAATGCGGTCAAATCATTGTGCTTAATGCTAACCGGTGACATCGAAATGACCTCCCCATAGACCCACTCGGCTGATTGACCATCAAATTGTGTGAGAAAGTCTTCGAAAGTGACATTCGTTGCCAGCACCTCGCCGCTGGGGGTGATATGAGTTTTGTCCATCAGCATGCCTATTACTTACCAACAGGAACAACCGTCGCTGCTCCTGTCATTATACTATGATCGCTTACGCGAACTCTGGTTCTCTGAGCCATTCATCTTCATCATACGCGGGGAGTTCACAGCGCAGGGGTTTGTCTTCGCGGTAGCCCAGGGCGAAATCGGCCTGCATTAACTGATGAATCTCGCTCGTGCCTTCATAAATGACACCGCCCTTACTGTTGCGCAGGTAACGTTCCACCGGGTACTCATCGCTGAAGCCATAGGCACCATGCAGTTGCACCGCTTCTAACCCGGCCTGGACGCTATGATCGGTAGCATACCACTTCGCCATGCTGACTTCCTGAGTGTTGCGCATCCCCTGATTCTTGAGCCAGCCAACGCGCAAATACAGCAAACGGGCACAATCGTACCACTGTTGCATGTAGGCGATTTTTTGCTTGACCAGTTGATGATGGCCGATGGGCTGACCGAATGTTTCGCGTTCATTGGCATATTTCAGGCTGGCATCGAGACAGGCGCGAATCAGGCCGGTTGCGCCACTGGCAACGGTGTAGCGGCCATTATCGAGGCATGACATGGCGATTTTGAAGCCTTCACCCTCGTCGCCAAGTCGATTAGCAACGGGCACTTCGACATCTTGCATGGCGACCCAACCAGTAGAACCGGCCCGCACACCCAGCTTGCCATGTAGATCGCCCGTGGTGACGCCGGGCATGTCACGAGTGACGATGAAAGCGCTCATGCCGCGATGGGCGGGAGTCGCGTCGGGATCATGTTTGGCGACGACCAGAAAATGGTCGGCTTTCGTCGCGAGGCTGATCCACATTTTTTCGCCGTTGAGGATGTATGTATCGCCGACACGCCGGGCGATTGCCGCCATGCTGGCAACATCACTCCCCGCGCCAGATTCAGTCAGGCAGAACGCAGCATATTTTTCCCCACGTGCCTGCGGTACAAGGAAGCGCTGTTTTTGTTCTTCTGTGCCCCATTGCAACAGTGCCATGCTGTTGAGGCCCATATGTACCGACATCACCACGCGCAAGGTCGTATCGGCCCGTTCCAGTTCTTCACATACCAGTCCCAGCGTAATGTAATCGAAGCCCTGGCCGCCATAGCGCACCGGGATGTTGATCCCCAGAATGCCCAGTTCCGCCATGCGCGGCAGAATATCCGGGTTCATCGCTTGCTTGCGGTCCCACTCGCCGATGGTCGGAATGACTTCCTTTTCGGCGAACTCCCGCACCATCTTCTGTGCCTGAATATGTTCTTCATTCAATGCCAGATCCATTATTTGACCTCGAATCCTGTGCGTTTTGCACGGTAAAATAGCGTTTTAGATGAGGCGGATTATAGCATGGTCGGCAGTGGACATGTACGGCTAAACTGTAACGCCATAACCGTAAAGGATGTAACCTTTATGAATACGTCACTTCCTGACATGCTGGTAACCACTTACCTTGAGATGACCCAGCGGGCGGATTTTATCCCCGCGTTTCTGGATGAAACTGAAGGCCTACAAGTGCTGCGGATGACAACGCCTGATGTCGCTTACTACAAGTTTTTGTATGAAGCGGTTGGTGCTATGTGGCGCTGGCGCGACCGCTTGTTGATGACAGAGGCTGAACTGGAAGCTACTCTGGCCCGCACAACGGCGGATGTACTGTACATGGGCGGGGTGCCTGCCGGGTATGTTGAACTCGAAGTACAGGGCACTGATACCGAGATCGTTTACTTTGGGTTGCGTCCCACATTCTTTGGGCGCGGATTGGGTAAGCACCTGCTCAGTTGGGGCATCAATGCAGCTTGGGATGCTGGCGCGCAGCGCGTCTGGGTGCATACCTGTAATTTAGATGGCCCCCATGCACTGGTCAATTATCAGAAGCGCGGCTTCAAGATCTACAAAACAACCGAGACACCAATGCCCGAACGGTATGAATAATCATGCATATCGAGAAAGCGGGAACAGACGCGAAGGGTTGGAGTGTTGGCCCCTGGAATGCGGACCTGCCGATTGCAATCGGCTATGCGAATGAAGGGATTGATGAGCCGCATTTACATACCAAACTGACCGAGATTTATCTGGTCGCGCGTGGTGAGGCGCAATTCCAGGTTGAACAGACAACATTGACTATAAAGCCAGGCGATGTGGTTATAGTTGAGCCAGGGGAAGCGCACACGTTTCTTGCCAGTTCGCCGGACTATTTTCACTTTGTAATTCACTCGCCATGTGTTGACGAACCGGACAAAGTAGCAGTGAGTCGGGAGCAGTTGAGCTTAGCGTCGGACTAAACTTCAGCCGTCAAAGAAAACACCGAATCTTCGATTGTGGCGGTGTTTTCAATTGCTACCGGTTCGACCTGATAATATGGCGTATCATCCCAGAAAGCGTGAATTTGGCGCGGCAGCATAATGTCATCCACCGGATTTTGTTCTTCCGATAGATAAAGGTTGAACCATTGTTCCTGCCCGTTCTCCGGGTTGAGACAGTGTACAGCGACCTGTTTTAAGGTGTGATTAGAGCGGAGGTACATCGTGGCGGTGTCATTGGTGAGCGTGTTGGTCGCATCAAAGCTATGATTGTCGTTGACCTTAAGCTCTACAAAATGTTCGCTCAGCGGGGAGAGCAACACCGCGGCCATGGCCCACAACCGACTTTGGAGTGAATTGATGAGGGCGATGTCCTGAGTAATTTCTGAGATTTTTTTACTGTGTAACCGCCGGTAGGTGATCCCATCGTAGGATTCGATGCCGTGTTGAACCGGCACGCCCAGTGGGCGGACAGAGAAATCCCAGCGAATAGCCGTCGGAAAGCGAAAATGTGTCGCGATCTTCACCGGGACCCATGTCATCATTGGTCCGACTTTTGCCTGAACCCGGCCTGTGAAACCCATTTTGACATTGCCAATTGCCGGTGGGCTAAGGGCATACCGCGCCTTGATGGAACGACGCAGCATATCTTTAGCGGTGGGATCGCCTTGAGCGAGTAGCAAGATAGGCACGGACAACCTCAATCAGCAGTACTTCAATCAATGATTACAATTTACATCGACTTTAGTGGATTACAACTTACAATCCCTTCACAGATGCAGTTTTAGTTATGAAAAACGTAAACGCGAGGCCGATTTGAGGGTGAAATGAAAGTTTTCAGGGGCGCAACCGGCGGCACCCCTGACTAATGTCCTATGTTAGTAGGTGGGCATAGTGGGATCGATTTCATTGGCCCAGGCCAGGATGCCACCGGTCAAGTTGACCAGCTTGTTATCGTAGCCGAGCTGCTTGAGGAACTCAATTGAATCGGCACTACGCACACCTGACCGGCAGTGAACGACGATTTCACGATCATCGGGAATCTCTGCCAGCACGGTTTCTTCGCGGGTTTTGCTGCCGCTCAGCACCGCATTGCGGGCCGCTTCAATATCTGGCTTGGGAATACGTAGCGTGCCATCCAGGGCGCTGATCTCCCACTCGACTGGATTGCGCACATCCAGAATCAGTACATCTTCGCCCGCATCGAGCCGGGCTTTGAGTTCGGTTACGGTAATTTCATGCATGCCGTTAGATTCCTCTTCTTGATGACCGTTGACTTCCCCAAAATCACTGTGGTCATGGGCTGGCATCCCGCAGAACTGTTCGTAGTCAATTAACTCGACATTTTCCGCCGGGATTCCGCATACCGGGCAATTTGGATCTTTGCGCACTTTAATGGTCGTAAAACTCATCTCCAGTGCATCATACAGCAACATCTTGCCGATCATGGGTTCGCCGATGCCCAGCAGTAACTTAATACCCTCAGTGGCCTGGAGCGTGCCGATTGTACCCGGCAAAATGCCCAGCACGCCACCCTCAGCACAGTTGGGAACCAGGCCGGGTGGCGGCGGGGTGGGGAACATGCAGCGGTAGCAGGGGCCTTCCTCAGCATAAAACACACTGACCTGGCCCTCGAACCGGAAGATACTGCCGTAGACATTCGGCTTGCCCAGTTTCACACAGGCATCGTTAACCAGATAGCGCGTCGGAAAGTTGTCCGTACCGTCAATAATCACATCATAGGGTTCGAACAGGCGGATCGCGTTTTCAGATGTCAGCGGCTCATTATATTTGTCGATCTGCACGAACGGGTTCAAATCGCGGATGCGCGTTTCGGCGCTGTCCAGCTTGGAGATGCCAACCGTGCTGTGACCATGAATAATCTGGCGTTGCAGGTTACTTTCATCCACGATGTCATAATCAACCAGACCAATGCGACCCACACCAGCCGCTGCCAGGTACAGCGCCAGCGGGCTGCCCAGGCCACCGGTGCCGATCAGCAAGACACTACTAGCCTTCAAGCGCCGTTGCCCTTCAATACCCACTTCCGGCATGATGACATGGCGGCTATAACGGGCGATCTCATCGTTATTCAAGGTTCCTTGTTTGGAAACCAGAGCTTGCATAATGTCGATCCTTTTCTCTTAGCTTACCAGTAGTTCCTGTTTCAGTTGGTCCAGACCAACCACACCATTAAAAACCTTACGTGGTTCTCCATTGTGATCGAGAACGAATAGTGTCGGTACCGAGAACACGCCCCAGCGTTCCGCCGCCGCTGGATCCACCGTTGCATCAACCCGGACGAGGTGCAGGCCCTCATCACCTATATCGGCCAGTAACTTATCGAGCACTGGCGTTTGTTGTAAGCGGCAGGGAGCGCAGGTCGGCGTCGTAAAGTAAACGATCGTCGGTATCCCCGGTGCGCGGTCATTGAGCAGTGGGTCTAATTGTGATTGTACGGTTGCGCAGCGTATCTGTCGTTGGCAATAGAGCCGATAAGCTGCAAAACCGACGACGAATACGATACATGTAAACACAAGTCGCTCTATCATCCGACCGGCGCTTTCGTGAAGCCGGGCACACCCAGCCGATTGAGTTGATAATACATCCAGCAGCCCATGCAGAAGTTTGCCCAGAAATTGAGATTCGCCAGTGCAACCACGATCCCTACCAGCAGCCAGCCAATTAAGGGCGCATTTGTCAGCAAGGCAATGGTGGCCCCGGTGTTGAATATGGCGCCCACTAACATGGCGAACCGATGTGGTTCGGGATTATCAATTTCGAGCCTGGGCTGTATCAGTCTCGTTGGCTTGACGAGGTGCTGGTAGATTAATTTGTAGGGCGCAAAGGCAACGCCCAAACCACCCAGCAATTGTGCCAGCGCGACCAGCGCCACCAGCGGCCACAAATTTGTGATAAAGGCGACCACCAGCAGCCCGATCGTTATGGCCTGCCCGGTTTTCAATCCGTTCTGGTCAATTTTACGAATCTTTTCCTCACTCATCATCAATCTCCTCCCCGGATTGATGGCGCAAGAAAGCCTGCATGTCAGGCCAGCCATAGGCTATTTCTTGCAGTGGATTGTCATCACCAATCTTGATTTCTTTCTCCATTACATAGGTTCCGCCCAGATGCTCATAGAATCCGCGTGATGGATTGTCGGCCAAAACCCATACCACCATTGATCTGTAGCCTCGATCTGCCAATGTTCGCGTGACCTGGTGAAGCAGTTTGCGCCCCAGCCCTCGCCCCTGCAGCTCGGCGTATAGATACAGGGTATAAAGTTCGCAATCGTAATCTGCAACGGGTTTCTGTGGAATTCCGCCGGATGCAAAACCCACAACTTTCCCCGCATCGTCTAACGCTACGAACACTGCTACCGCGTGTTCCGGGTTAGACAATATGTTGTGCCACCAGCGTTCGCGGTCGCCATAATTCAGCCGCACCAGGATGCTGTCCGGGACGATGCCCGGATAGGTCGTCCGCCAGCTATCGATATGAACGCGGGCGATTCCGTGAGCATCTTCAAGCCGGGCGGCACGCACGTTCATTGTCAGCTAGCATCCACCGGCGATGCTGGGAATGATCCGTAGATTGTCGTCGCCGTCGATTTCGGTATCCATCCCATCCAAAAAGCGCACATCCTCATCGCCCAAAAATATGTTGACGAAATTGCGCAGGGTGTTGCCTTCGTAGAGATGCTGGCGTAGTTCCGGGTACTGAGTAGTCAGGTCATCCAGCACTGCGCCGACAGTCGCGCCGTTTACCTCGACAACCGCCTGGTTAGCTGTATAGGCCCGCAAGGGACTGGGGATTTTAATGTTTGCCATACATATCTCCTTCTCTCAATTGAATTGCCCCAGAGGTGCGCGCGGGAGTCGAACCCGCTATCGTCGCATTTGCAGTGCGATGCCTCACCGTCCGGCCCGCGCACCATGAAACCTAACCCCCACCCCCTCTCCTTAGCAGCTATAGAGAGGGGAGAAAAAACGTCTTATGGGGGCGTAACTATCTTTAAGGTTGGTCGCCTTTCTTGATGGGATTGCCAATCAAATTGCCCCATTCGGTCCAGGAGCCATCGTAATTACGCACCTTGTCATAGCCCAGGATGTACTTGAGGACAAACCAGCTATGGGAAGAGCGTTCACCAATGCGGCAATAGGCAACGATTTCGTCGGCACTGTCATTGACGCCTTTACCATCATACAGTGCTCGCAGTTCATCCACACTCTTGAAGGTGCCGTCCTCAGCCACCGCCTGGCTCCAGGGGATGTTAGACGCCCCCGGAATATGACCGGCCCGTTGCGCTGTTTCACTCATACCCGGTGGGGCGATAATGTCGCCTACATATTCAGCCGGTGAACGTACATCAACCATTGCAAAACCACTTCGGCCCAATCGCGCTTTGATATAGTCGCGGTCAGCCCGCAGGTCGGTATTAATTCCCTGAACAGTGTAATTTGTTGGGCTGGTCTGTGGAACATCGGTAGTCACCGGACGCCCTTCATCCAGCCATTTCTTACGGCCACCATCCATTAGGCTAACCGCCGTATGCCCATAATAATTGAAGAGCCATAGCGCATAGGCAGCAAACCAGTTGTTGTTATCACCATACAGGACAACATGGGTGTCATTGCTGATGCCCGATTGACCCAGCAGGGCAGCGAAGTCGTCTTTGGCGATAATATCGCGCTGGATTTGATCTTGCAGTTGGGACTGCCAGTTGAATGCGACCGCGCCCGCAATGTGACCGCTTTCATACTGGGTGGTGTCGACATCAACTTCAACCAGCGTCACGCTATCGGCGTTGTCGGCCACCCATTGCGTTGTTACCAGTGCATTGACCATCTCAAATTCTCCTTTATTCATTAACAAAAAACTCTATTCGACAACCAGGTTGTCAGCATCGAATGCGGTCCGGTCCGCCTGCAAGTGCCAGGCCCGCATATCGACTGCCCGACCCTGTTCGATCGAGGTAATTAAATAGATGAAGTTGGGCCAGGCATGGTCCCGATCATATACTGATGGAATAGCCGGCGCGTCAGGATGGCTATGATAATAACCAATTAACGTCAGGTTGCGCTCGTCTGCTTCATCTTCCAGTCGCACCCAATCTTGGGGGGTCATTGCATAGCGATGATATTGTTCTTCTTCGGCAAATACATTGTTGATTTGAATGGTATCGACGATATGTTTCGTGTTTTCGGTCACCTGTCCCAGCAGAAAGCCACCGCCTTCATTGGGGTAGGTGCTTTGCAAATGCGTGAAAATTCGCTGTTGTAAGGTCGCTGGTATCACGACGGCCATTGGCTTGTCCTACATGTAAATAAAAAGAGCCAGCCGGGGTGGGCTAGCTCATTTCATGCTATCGTTGGTCCACAACCCCGGAATCAAAAATGGTCGCACATACAGCAACAAGCGACAGTCAAGGGGGTGGCAAAGTTCAAGATTTCCATGCCGGGAAGACTAACATGTTCTGGATGGGAATTCAAGGGGTTATGCTATGAATCCTGTTAGAGAAAAAATCGGGCCTTTGCTCTGGTGATTGTGTGATCCAATCTGTGCGTGGTAGTCGTATGTGATGATTGGCTATAGACCGCTTGAGTCAGCGTTGCTTGCGGTTTTGCCCGATGATATACTCAAACGCGTTATTTGTGACCTTCATCAATGAGGCGCTATCCCCTGATTGCCTCGCAAACATGGTCATCAATCACCCGGAAAACGGGCTGATTTTACAAGGATGTAGACAAATTTGAAGGAGCCTTAGTCATGGTGCAATCGGTGCAGAAAGGTCTGGACAGTGCAGTCGTCGCTGATACGACCACAAGTCTTGTGAATGGCATAGATGGTAAGTTGATTTACAGCGGGTACACGATTGAAGAGCTGGCGACCAATGCGCTGTTCGAAGAAGTTATTTTCTTGCTGTGGAATAATCGACTCCCTAATGCTGCTGAACTGGAAAATCTACGCACAGCAATTGCGACCAGCGCTGGCCTTAATCCGGCTCTGCTGGCGATTCTGCGTCAGTTTCCAACGACTGCGCATCCGATGGCGGTGTTGGAAGCCGCTGTTGCAGCGCTGGCATTTTATGATGATGAGTCGGAAGACCTCTCGATTGAGGCCGCCCAGCGCAAAGCGGTGCGCTTGACCGGGCAAATCACCACCATTTGCGCCGCCTGGAATCGGATTCGGGAAGGGCAAGAGCCGATTGCACCCAGGTCTGACCTCACGTTGGCCCAGAATTTTATCTACATGTTGACAGGTGCCGAACCCGACAAAACAGCGAGCGATGCCATTAATGTGTATCTCGTGCTGTTGGCTGAACACGGCATGAATGCCAGTACGTTTACCTCGCGGGTGGTTACAGCGACCAATGCCGATCTTCACAGTGCGATCGTCGCGGCGATTAGCGCCCTTAAAGGCCCGGCGCATGGGGGCGCAAATGCGGCTGCCATGAAGATGTTTATCGAAATTGGCGACCCGGCCAATGTTGACGAGTGGTTTAACCGCGAAATCAAGCACGGCAACCGTCGAATTATGGGCATCGGCCATCGCGTATACAAAGCGCCGGATCCGCGGGCGGCAATTCTTAAAGAACATTCTCGCGCCCTGGCCGCCAGTTCGGGCAATACCAAATGGTTCGATCTGGCCGAGAAATTGGAGCAAGCCGCGCTGGCCGATGACTATTTTATCAAGCGCAAACTGTTCCCGAATGTGGATTACTATAGCGCTATTCTGCTGTACACCATTGACCTGGATGTCGATATGTTTACACCCTTGTTCGCGATGAGTCGCATTGCCGGCTGGTCAGCGCACGTTCTGGAGCAGATGGCAAACAATCGCCTGATTCGTCCGCGTGCCAACTATATCGGAGAACAGGGTCTGACCTGGGTCCCAGTAGACCAGCGTTGATGGCATGAGACTATACCAATCGTAACCTTCAAATACCCCGTAGATTGCGGGGTGTTTTTGTTGTCAGTGCAAGAATGATGGTTGAGCATCCTCCAAAAAGTGGGTGTAGCCCTGTGATAGGGTGAATTGTTTGTCGGGATAACCGGTGGTCATGACCAAGTACGATCCAACATTCTGGGAGGTCAGCGTTGATCCTGCTATTTTAGAAGAGGTTTTGGTGGACCCCGATTTCCTGGAGCAGTTGCTGGTTACGCCAGAAGATGAACAGGCAACCCAGGTCAAAGAACAGTACAAAGCCGAAGCCATGCAGATTATCCGAGCGTTGATTCAGGTTCATTTGACTCCCCGGCAAGCGCAGATTGTGCAGTTATATTTTTACGAGAATAAAACGCAGGCAGAAATCGCTGCTGAACTCGGTATCAATCAGCAGGTCGTTAGTAAACATCTGTTTGGTGTGCTGCGTGAAGGGCGCAAAGTCGGTGGCGCACTGAAAAAACTCAGGAAATTGTGTGAAAAAGCGGGGATTGACCCGCAAAAGTGGGTGTAAGAATGTGTATAGATGTGGTGGGGATTCATCACTCGAGAGTCTGAAATGTTTCGAGGCCAAACAGAACGCCCTGCGGGGGACTCATTGCTAAAGAGTCTGAAATGTTTCGAGTCGGTAAAAGAGCGCCCACCACATCCATAATTAAGGTGCAAATTATGTTGAGTCATGCAGCTATGCAGCAATTGCGTGAGGCTTATCTGCCTCATTCGTCGGTCACAGAGGCCGAGGTGTTCGATCAACTGGGCCAGCCGACTCGGGCAGAAATTATTGAGACCGCGCTGGCAGGTATGCAAAGCACGGACCCGAATGAACGGGTGCTGATGTTGCGGGTGCTGGTAGGCCAGTCGGGTGCGCAGGCGATGCGTGGTATTCTGGTCGGTTTGAATGACCCGAAACGGCGCGTGCGTTCGGTGGCGATTAAGAGCAGCGGCAACTATCTTGACTTCCCGGAGATCACTAATCAGTTGCAGGCCATTGTTACCAATGATAATGAAACACGCAAAATCCGTGGGCAGGCGCTCAGTGTACTGGCTGGACATAATATGGGAATGCCCGGTCAAATGACGGCGGCGATGGCTGACACACTGGAAGAACTGGCACAAGTCGAAAGTTATCGCTGGCAAATATTGTTCGGCTTGGCGCGGTTGGACCTAACTGATCGAGTTGAAGCCTTGCTCAAGGCATTCGTCAAGGGTGGTTCCAAAGCCGAAGCAATTATGGCAACCCGCGTCTTATGTGGCTATCGCATCATCAATATCGGTCAGTTCGACGGTGACGAAGTCACCCAGCAAAAGATTATGCAGACCTGTGAAATAGCGGTCGAACGCGTATCGTACTGGATCCCGCGCGATCTGTATGACCAACTCATCCAACAGCATTCCCCTTCATCCGACTAATTTTTGATAAATCTTCCTGGATAGCGACTGGCTTGTTCGTATTTCTGCCCTGGATTTGGGGTGCAACGGCAGGCCAGTTTACACGTATACTGGATTAAGATAACGAGTCTGGGAAAGTATTTTATGCTGCCATTCGCAACTGTCAATAACCCAACCAAGCGGATTCCCTATATCACTTATGGCTTGATTTTTATCAATATTGCGGTTTTCCTGTGGCAAACGAGGATTCCCCCGGCAGATGCCGCACGGGTGTACTTTGAACTGGCGGCGGTTCCCTGTGGCTTCGTCGGCAATTTTTTCCGGGGCATGTTCATGCACGGGGATGTATGGCACCTGATTGGCAACATGACCTTCTTATGGTTATTTGGAACCAATGCCGAGGATTTCCTGGGTCGGCGCAGTTTCACCGTCTTTTATCTGGTTGGCGGTCTGGCAGCAGCCCTGACGCATATTGTGCTCTATAGCCAGCAATGTACCGTGCTTATCGGCGCGAGTGGGGCGGTCTCGGCGGTTTTGGGCGCTTATCTTGTGCTTTATCCCGGCACCCGCGTTCGAGCTGGTATTCCCTTCTTCCGCTTTTTCTATTTTCCGGTGACCGTTCCAGCCTGGATGTTGCTGGGCCTGTGGTTCATCTTGCAGGTCATCAGCGGCACGATGGCATTGAATGGGGCCGGGAGCCGGGTGGCTTTCTTCGCTCATATTGGTGGCTTCATGTTCGGGTTTCTCTTTGCTTTTGTTTATACGATGTTCAAAGGTGCGCCGGAGTCCGTTATCTACGACGATTAAGACCGTAGCACCGGCCAAGCATGCCGATGGCAGGAAAAATAGTCACCAGTCCAAATAATAAAACGAGTGGTCCCGGAGCAAGGTGCGGCAGGGTAAGCGGTTGCTGACCGGTTCGGTTTTGGATAGCTGCTGCTACCTGGTCAGTGGCTTCAAAACGATTGATCAGCGATTGTCCTCGCAAGAAAAAAACGGCATGATCCTGATGCCAGAGGGCCGGGCCAGCGCAAGGATTGTTTTCGTCAGCGACCATTAGTACCGATATGCCGCTGCCTTTAAAATATTGGTCAACCACGATATACATCATGCCGGTAGTTGCTCGATCTGGCATCGCATAGACTGTACCCTCAACAATCTGGTTTGCCTGGTGGTGGGCACGTCGAATTTGCTGGTTAAGCGGCGGTGGAGCGGGCGCGGCGAAATCCATTGGCGGTTCACAGGCCTTAATCTCACCGGTCCAGTGCAGGGTCGTTAGCAGCACTACAATCATGAAATATCGCAAGTGAACCCTCATCCCTGTCGCTAATAGACTGACGCTCATGATTACTGAAGCGTTCCATAAGCTACCATCAAGATCATTTTAACAAACCTTTAGACCGTCCCAGTGCTGGTTGCAGATATGCTATACTATGCCCATGACGATTCAATCCCGCCACCGATTCACACCAACCTCGTTGGTTCTACCCGATGCGGCGAAGACGGCTATTTTTAATTTTTATATTGCACTCCCTGGACGGTCCAGTAGCATTCATACCCAGCGGGCTTATTTTCGCTGGATTGACACCTACCTGGTTGACATGGCTGGGCTAAATCCAACTACTGGTGATCAGCGTATCGCTCGTATGAATATGCTGCCGGTAAAAACGCTTTACGAGTGCATCAGTGCGACACAGCTACGAGCCTGGTTAGGGATTCTGGTGCATCGGGGGCATGGCAGGCAAGGCATTGACCAGGCACGGGCGGCGGTGGTAACGCTCACGCAATTGCTGGTTGAGGCTGGTTGGCTGGATGATTTTGTGGCCGCGATGGTTGCTAACGTGCGTCCGCCAAAAGCTGCCGACGGGCAGCGCCCCGGACGGTGGTTATCGACAGACGAAGTCCATACGTTGATGCGGGCCGCGCGGGATATTGCGACCTCACCCAACCAGGAATTACGCAATCATGTCGTGATGACGATGCTGTGTACGATGGCGCTGCGTCGTGATGAACTTGCCAGTGCGCGTTGGAGTGATCTTTCCTCGCAAAACAATCGTCCGGTGATGCGCGTACATGGTAAGGGTAAACGCACAGCAATTATTGATGTGCCTCGTCCGGTGTTGCAGGCGCTGGATAACTGGCGCGTGGCGGTATCAGTACAGGAGCCTCAACTTGGCCCGGAGTCGGCACTGGTACGGCGATTGTGGAAAGGGGGGCGCGTCAGTAAACACGGCCTCACTCCTGATGGCATCTGGCTGATTGTGGATCGTGCTTCAGCCTATTCAGGTATGGGGCATGTTGCGCCGCATGATCTTCGCCGGTCAGTCGCCGGAGCATTGCAGGAGGCCGGTGTCTCGATAGATAAAATCAGCCGCTTATTGCGCCATCGCAATACTGCGATTACTGAGCGATACCTGAGCCGTCTGCCCATGCGCAACGAAGGCGGCGTTATTATGAGCGATATTCTGGGCCTCGAAGACGACGAAGACGATATGGTCTGGGACGGCGAATAGCGCTACCTAAACCGACAAGGGTTCATATTCCCAATAGTCATTCACTTTTTTGATATGTCCCAGGCTGGGGAATGGGGGAAATGGTGTCCAAAAACCAGTGCCCCACTCTGCGCCGCACGGTCCAGAATTTGCCGCTTGGATTTAAGCGCCTTCTCCGGTTCGATGTCAAATGAAAGTGGGTTCTCTGGATAGCGCATGTGTAACGGATGAACTGCGGCGTCGGAAAAATGCAACAGTTGCTGCCCATCCGACTCAATATGTAGCGAGAAATGTCCCGGCGTGTGTCCCGGTGTTGGCAAGGCCCTGATGCCCGGCAAGATTTCGGTTTCTGGTTCGATCTGTGTCAGGCGGTGCAACACGGGCGTGACATTATCACGGGCCATGCTGACAAATGACGGGGGTTGAATGCTGGACCGTTCATCGGATGACCAGAAATCCCATTCTTCACGCCAGATATAATACTGAGCATGTGCGAATATCAGGTCGCCCGTCGCTGTTAACATGCCGCCCACATGGTCAGGATGGATGGGCATGCGTGATAATCACGGTGTCAATGTCGCCCGGTTGCACACCAGCCGCTGCTAAATTAGCGACCACCGAACCGGTAATGGATTGGGAATTGTCAATGTTCGCAAAGACCGTTGCGGCTTCCTTTGCCAGGTTTGGCCCGGCTCCCACATCAACCAGGACTTTATGCGTTCCCGTGTCGATAAACAGCAGCGTATATGGTACGGCAATGTGGGTGGTCGGGAGATTATGCGCGGTCAACATCGCTTTAATGTCATCGACTGATCTATCCTTGAAAAAGCCTTCAATCGGATAATTTAGACCGCCATCACTGACTGCAATGCAAGTAAATACGCCTAACTTGAACTGATAAAACTGTCCGTTCATCAATTTCCTCCCACTTGTGTTGACTGACTTATAACCACCAATGGTATATCGTGTAAATCGTATAAAATAATATATGTCGTGTCAACAAACAAGCTAGGGTTTGTGGCGATCACCTGCGTCTGATCGGATAGATTTTAAGAAGAATGTTGTCTATTTCAGAGCATGGCGACAGTTGAGTCTAGCATTAGCCGCTGACGAATGGGAAGAAGATTAAGACCAGGTTGACGACGATCTGGCAAATCCAGGCTGCCGCCAGGCCGTTTCGTCGCCGCACGTAGCTATAGATGATATTGAGCATCAACAACGCCAGGGCGATGAGGGCGGCTACTGCTGGAAACCGACCGACATTGAGCATCGGGAAGAACATCAGAACACCCCACAGACTGCTCATGAGAGCGACAACCCAGAAGGTACGCCGTTGCTGCAACAGCCCCCGGAAGAAAAGCGTTTCACTCAGCGGAACCACAAACACCAGATAGGCCAGCAACGTTCCAGACGACATCCCGGCAAACAGAAGCTGTACCGCATTACTTAACGTGCTGCCGCCAATCGCCAACAAAGGCGTTGCGATAATGAGGGCGAAGGCCACACCCCATGCCAGATTTTCCGGGGTGTCTTCCTGGATACGGGTCGTATTGCCTAGCAGCCAGGCCATTACACCAAATCCAGCCAGCACCATCCACAAAATGGTATACCGCAAATCACGTTGTTCGGGTCCGAGAGCCGTGAGGCCGATTGCTAACGCCAGCCCGATGAGATAGCCAAAAGTCGGGTCGCTACCGGCTCCGCGATAACGAGGGTTGTCTTCGTCGGGGGGCGCCGCTATATCGACTGCATCATCTTGGTTTGATTCAGGGTTGAAGTCATCATATTGTGGTGGAAAACCATCACTCATTTTAGCAATGTCCTGAATGCGGAGATGACCTGTTCAACGCGGTCGCGTGTAATCCAATAGTGGGTTAGCAGTCGTACATTCGGCGGTGTACGATAGTGCCCACCGATGATGATGTTGTACTCACTTTTGAGGCGGTCAACGAGTTCCGGCATGGACAGTGAAGCTGCTGAAAGGTCAAGCTTGAAATAAATCATATTGGTCTTCACGTTTGCGGGATCCAATTCAACATAAGGCAGGGTTGCCAGCCCTTCTGCCAGTAGACAGGCGTTATCATGATCTTCGGACAGACGTTTCGTCATCTCATGTAAGCCGATGAGGCCGGCAGCGGCTAGAATGCCCGCCTGGCGTAGGCCACCCCCCAGCGCTTTGCGTGCCCGTCGCGCCTCAGCGATAAATTCGCGGGAGCCAACCAGCACTGAACCCGCTGGTGCACATAAACCCTTACTCAAACAGAACGTGACGCTATCGGCTGCCGCAGTTAATTCGCTGGCCGGCACATTCAGCGCTGCTGCCGCATTAAAAATCCGTGCCCCATCGATATGTAGCTTCAGGTTGTTGGTGTGGGCCAATTTACCAACTTCTGTAATATACTCAGCAGTGAGCGGTACACCGCCAGCCATCGCCTGGGTATTTTCCAGGCAGATCAATTTTGTGCGGGGATAGTGCTCATCGTCGGCGCGAATTGCGGCCTGAATCTCATCCAGTTCGAGGGTGCCGTCCGCCTGCACCGGCAGTGTGTTGGGTTGAATGCCACCAAAAGCGGCAGCGCTACCGGCTTCTGAGCGAAATATGTGGGCCATTTTACCGAGGATGATCTCGCTGCCACGCCCACAATGGGCCAGGACCGCCGTCAGGTTGCCCTGGGTGCCGCTGGTGACGAACAGGGCGGCTTCTTTGCCAAACATGGTAGCGGCGTCCGCTTCCAGTTGATTGACGGTTGGGTCATCACCATAGACATCATCGCCGACATCAGCATTTGCCATTGCGGTTCGCATGGCCGGTGTCGGCCAGGTTACGGTATCGCTGCGCAAGTCAATTGTTTCCACGGCCCTATCTCCCCAGATAATTTTTACCGGGATAGCGTAGCCGCATTCCTATAATCTGGCAAGAGTGCGCTACAATGATGGTCATGGAGAATAAGATGATGACAACCATTACTTTTGAACACGTGACCAAACGATTTTATCAGGACATTGATGGCGTTCGCCGACCTCTTCATGCGGTTGATGATGTCTCGCTCAAGCTCATTGCGGGCGATGTTTTGGCAGTGTTAGGGCCGTCTGGCTGTGGGAAATCTACCTTCTTGCGTTTGATCGCTGGGTTAGAATCCCCGGACGAAGGCACAGTTTACTTCGATAATGTGCCGCTCACCGATATTGATGTTAAAGATCGTGGCGTGGGCATGGTCTTTCAAAACGGGGCGTTGATGCCGCACTGGGAAGGCTGGCGTACCGTCGGTTTTTTCCTGGCATTGCGCCAACGCGAACAAGAAGTGCCGGAACGGGTACAGCAGGTTTCCAAGATCACCGGTATCGGGTTAGAAAAGTTACTCAACCGGCGTCCAGCAAAACTGTCAGGTGGCGAACGCCAACGGGTGGGGATTGCCCGTGCATTGGCCCGTGACCCCCGTGTCTTCTTGTTCGATGAACCGTTCGCCAACCTTGACGCCAAAATTCGGGCGCAGTCGCGGGTTGAACTTAAGCGATTGCTGTATCAATTCCCGGTGACATCGGTCTACGTCACGCATGATCAAGTCGAAGCGGTGGCTCTGGCAGATCGTATCGCGGTGATGCGTAGTGGTAAGATTGAGCAGGTGGGCACCTATGAGCAACTGTACAATAATCCAGTAAACCTGTTTGTTGGAGGCTTTGTTGGCGCGCCGTTGATGAACGAGTTCAAAGGCCATGCGATAGAGGGCCACTGGCAAGGTCACAATTTTGGCGGATATGCGATCCGTCATGATCTGGAAAGTGGCACGCCGATTACAATGGGTATTCGGCCAGAGCGTTTCCGATTAGTCAGTGAAGGCATCCCCGCCGTTGTTGACCAGGTTACTGACTTCTTTGCGGAGCGGCATAAACTGGTTGAAGTCCATCTGGACGGTGAATCGTGGCGCATGACCGTGCCGCTGGATGAACCAATTGAAATTGGCTCCACGATTCAATGTGACCTTGACCCGGACGGACTGCTATTCTTCGATACAAAAACCGGCGTGCGCGTAGGCTAATCAAACTCGATTAGACCTTCCAGATTTTCCAACATCGCTGGACCAATACCGCTGACCAGATCAAGGTCCTCGAAGCTGGTGAAGGGGCCAGTCCCTTCGCGGAATTCAATAATGCGTTCAGCCAGGGCAGGGCCAATACCCGGTAACGTTTGCAATTCTTCTATTGTGGCAGTGTTGATGCCAATAATGCCAGGTGTACCGGGTGTTGCAAGAATAATCTCTTCTTCGATGAATGGCACATGGACTTGATCGCCATCACGCAAAATCTGAACCGGATTTACGCGATCTAAATCAGCACCATCCAGCAAGCCACCAGCAGCGTCAATCGCGGCCTGAACGCGGCTGCCAGCGGGCAAAGACAGCGTTGTTTGTGGTTCCTGCACGGCACCGGTGATATAAACCGAAATCGGGCCGGGCGTAAGCGTAGGTTCGGGAGTAGCGGTTGGAACGGGCGGATTAATGGTGATTTGCACCGGTTGTGGCCGTGAGATGAGCAGCAGCACCGCGCCGCCGATTATCGCTAATGTGATGATGATAAACGCGAAAATAACATTGCGGGCAGGGGCTTGGGGCTGGTCGTTCATGGCGCTCTCTGCTGACAGGTGTGCAATGAGTCACCTGTATTATAGACAGCACCGTGCTATTCAGCAATTTTCGTGACTACTTGTTGGGGCGATCTTCTAATCGATAGACGAACTTTAGCCCGGACCAGACCGTATCAATGGCGGCAACCTTGACATCCACCAATCCGTTGCGCAAACCGATGTCGCGGATGATGTTTTCGTTCAGATCAGTGGGGACTTTGGACGCCTTTTTGGGCCATGAAATCCATAACATGCCGTCATAAGCCAGCGCCGCTTTGAGATTCGGAAATTCGGCTTCAAGTTCTGCCCGGTCTTTGGAGAAAAAGTGAATGAAGTCTAGCAGCGCATCCAGCGTGTTGGGTTGCGTCACATCATCGGGCAATGGGCCGAGCGTAGCCGCGTAATTATCCGGCGCATTCAGAATGATGATTTTGTAGCCGGGTTTGATGCCCAGCTTCTTGATAAGTGGTGTGCCCGAATAGCCTGCGCTCATGTGCTTGCCTGCTGATCTTTTTCTGGTTCTCCCCAGGGGCGGATAAAGGTTTCTGGCTCCACGCCCAATGCATCGGCGATGCGGTTGATGTAGTTGAAGTAGCTGATAATCTGGGTCGCGTCGTGAATGGCTCGATCGTCCAGGCCGTTCGCGCGCAACCTGTCAATCACATCTGGCCCCATTCTATGGGGTTCCAGCGTCAGCCGCTCGGCATATTCACACAACACGCGATCTATTTTGCTCAATTGAGCCGTATGCCAGTCGCGGGCAACCGCGTGAACATAGGCGTCAGCCTCGGCTTCAGTAGCAAACCAATTGACCTCAGCCCGGAGGTCATGCGCGTGGGCTTGCGTTCAGTAGCCGCAATGATTGGTCTGGCTAACCACCACCGCCAGCATTTCGCGCTGGGCACGGGTCAGTGGTGACTCACCAAACATAAGGGCACTGTACAGGCTCATCGAGGTTCGCAGTGCTTCCGGGTTCGGAGTCATAATGCGCACGATATTCCAGACCCGTCCAGCGCGTTTATACGCTTTATCGATCTCACGCTTGACCGCGCCAGTGGCTTCTTCATCTGAGACTTGCTTGATGTAAGGCATTATTTTTGGACCTCGACTATTAATGACCGGCGCGTGCCAGCGCATTCGTTATAAATCTGTGAAAACGCTCGTCCATGAAGGGCCGCGTAATCCAACCGTCAATATTGATCATCGGGCGGGCGGCTGCGGCCAATTCCCAGTACGCCAGATTGGTGATAGCCTGTCCCGCTTCTGCTTCATAAGCCTGCAAAAATTCAGCCGCTGCTGTGTCCATACCCTCTAGATAGAGTTCCATCAAGCAATAGGCAACATCCAACCCCGGATCACCATAACCGGCTTCTTCCCAATCCACAATCGCGCTGATCTGGTCATTTTCCCACAATAGATTGCCCGACCAGAAATCGATATGCACCAGCGCGGGTTTGACCGGTGGGAGGTTGGGCCGCAGCTCATGCACGGCTTGCCAGACGCGTGCGCCATCGGGATGTGACCGCATATAATCAGGAACTTCGCCCGATTTTATGAACCAGACTCCCTCAGTATTGCCGTCCATCAAGTAATCCTGTACAGCGGAGTCAATGGGTACGGCGTGAATCTTCGCCAGCATCCGTGCAGCTTTAGTACAGATTCGCGTCCAATGCAAAGATTCGGGTTGGGCCTCAATCTGTTTGCCTTTAGCGAATCCGGTGACGATTCCGGATAAGCCCAAAATGTCGCCATCCGCATCCAGATACAACGGCTTCGGCACTGGAATGTCAGGGTAGGCTTGCAGGAACTCGTATGTTTTGAATTCACGAATCGCTTTTTCTCTGGGTACGCCATGCTCGGCATAACAGCGCGTCACGATCTTGGATCGTTTGCCATCCGCTGACATGATCTCAACCCGGTGCGTATAGTTGGAATAGCTCGCCTCGAAGCAATGAACCGCAGTCACAGTGCTGCCCGGCGCGATGATACCGAGCAGTTCATTCAACGAGTCTGGTGATGGCGAAAACTCATGTTTCACGGGGATGTACGCTTACGTTTAGTATTTCCGCACCAGTGTCCGGTAGACTGCTGGTTGGCGGTTTTGAATGAACTGGAACTCTTCGCGATATTTGCGGACTTCATCCAGATCAACGCGGGCGACGGCGAAGCCTTCCAGCGGTTCACCGGTTTCCGGGTCGGTCTCGTTGGCGAGTGAGGCGTGGATTTGACCACGCGGGCCGACGATCATACTCTCACCGCCGAAGTTGAGTGTGACATCTTCGCCGATGCGATTGGCTGCCGCGATGAAGGTTGAGTTTTCATAGGCACGGGCACGGGCATACGTCTTCCATTCATCAATATTAGCGGCTTCCCAGTTCGCCATCACGCACATGATCTCAGCACCATCCAACGCCAACCCCCGTGCCACCTCTGGGAAGGCCAGGTCATAACCGATCATGAGGCCGATGTTGCCGATCTCAGTCGGGATGATCGGCAGCTTGTACCCTTCACGGAATGCCATCCGTTCCTCGCCGCGCAGGTGGATTTTGTTGTATACATCCAGTAGTTCGCCGTCAGGTCCGACCAGCACTGCCGAGTTGTACAGGACACTCTCGACTCTTTCTTTCGTGACCATGCCAAACGCGATAAAGACACCGTGTTCATTCGCGCGCTGTGACATCAGGTTAATCGTTGGGCCGGGGACGCGCTGGGCCAGTTCAGTAAAGCGCACACCGAGTTCATTGCCGCTGGTAATCAGTTCGGGGAAAACGATCAGATCCACCCGCTGTTGCGAGGCGATCTTTGAGATGGTCTCCGACATTGAGACGAGGTTATCTTCATGTTCGCCCAGCTTGGGTTTCATTTGTGCCACAGCGATGGTTACTTCACGCATGATTCATGCCCCTTGTGTTGAAATGTTTATCGTCCATTTTAGCGGCAGAATGCATTTTGCACGACCTTAACTTTTCACCTGAAGCTGAAATTTACTATAATAGAATGAGATGACCTTAACGTAGATCAGGAATAACATATGAAGTATGCAATTATGGGTGTTATGTTAGCACTTTTCTCTATTACGGCTCCGGCCTGGGCGCAAACAGGTATGGATGCTGCCGAAATTGATCGGATTGCCGCCAGCGTCGTGCAAATCGGTGCGGAATCGAATGGTGAGATTTTCTCAACCGGGTCCGGCACGATTGTCAGCGATACGGGCTTAATTTACACCAACAGCCATGTGGTTGAAGACGCCGATGATTTCGTTATTTTCATGATTGAGGATATGAATGAACGGCCTGTCGCCAGTTATCGTGCCCGGCTGGTTACGCAATTTTCGACAATGGATTTTGCCATTCTACAAATTGATCGCAACATCAATGGTGGTGTCGTGGTGCCAACGACCCTAGACCTGCCGGCTTTGAAACCAGAGGAATCGGTCATAGGTCGCGGGGAGAGGATTTTTGTGTTCGGTTATCCCGGCATTGGTGATGGCTTTTTCGTATTCACCGAAGGTTCAATCACGACTGCGCAGAACGATGATATTTGCGGTGAGCGAATGGTTGCCTGGTATCAGACTGATGCTGAAATCGCGCCAGGTAACAGTGGCGGCCTGGCCGTCACGGCGGATGGCACATTAATCGGCATCCCAACGGCGGTTGATGTCGAAGACCGAACGTCGGCGCGTCTGGGTGGAATCTTACCGTTCCAGGCGGTGTTGGCTCTGGCCGCCTGTGGGGATGTGGCGGCAGCCGATCAAGTCACAAATTCCTCTTCGACTACCGCAGGTGCATTCACTGAAATTATCAACATTGAGCATAACCTGGAACGCAATGGTCAAAACGGTATGGAAGTGCATGCTCGTATTGTCGTCAACGGCTATCAGGATGTTGAACTTCAAACCGCGCTCTATTTTTATGATACGGAAGGGGAGTTCGTCGTTGCCGGGGCCGGGGCCGGTGATGATTTCACTGACTCCAATGGTATTCTGAGCGATTTTGAATGGATTGTACCGGAATTTGAGGCGACTGAATGGAGTGATTTCGTTTTCTGGGTTCCGTACATCGCCTTCCCCGACGGTTTATCCGGCGATCAGTCGTTCTTTGCCGAAGCCGATGTTTATGACGGCGCATCATGGATTGGTCCCAGCGAATGGGTGGAATTCATTGTCACCTATGGCGATAGCGACATCAGCCAGGATAACTCGACGACGAGCGTATCGGTTCCTGGTGTGGTGGCAACCTGTGATAACGTGACGATCAACAATGGGGTTGAGATCATTGTGCGGTTGATGCGGCCCGGTTTTAACTATACGGCGACCGCAGTTGGTATTGGCGATTTTGACCCGATGCTGGTGGTACGTGATTCGACCGCAACCTCGGACTGTCTGGCGAATGATGACTCGGATGATGCGGCTGCATTCCGATTGGATTTGCCCTCTACGGGTCTCGTTAATGCCTCGAATCGTAGTTCACAACTTACTTTCAATCATAACAATAGTGGCATGACCGATATTTCGCTCATTGTCGGTGAATTCGAGGGGAAATCGGGTGAGTTTGTCTTAATTCTGGAAGGCATGGCTGTGACCGGTGCGGATGGTGCTGGCGATCCATTTACACTCAATGTCACCTCCAGTGTGAGCAATTCAGGCGTTCCCCTATCCGTTTATATGATTGGAACGCAGCGCTCACTGGATCCGTATTTCTCGGTGATGGATTACCCGGATTATACGGTTTGGACAGACACCGATGGCGACAACATTATTTGTGATGATGCTGGTACGAATACCTGTTGGGATGTTGCGACGCAATTGACCAACTTCCAGGTTACGCGGGGTGGTCGCGGCACTGTCACGGCTGATGAACGCGATTCCATGCTGCAACTGCCGGTTCAGCAAATTGACCCACAGCCAATGACGTTCGTCATGTCCAGCTATGATCGCAGTTCAACCGGGAATTACTTGCTTGCACTCCACATGGGGTTAGATTAGGTAATCAACGCATGAACATGAGGGCATAGGCTGGTGCCGTGCCCTCATCGTGCCCAGGGGTAATGACCCGGCGGGTGTTTCAGGAGTTCAGCCTCAATCAAATCGGACCCCAATCCCGGTCGTTCGGGGATTTTTAGAAATCCGTTTTCGATGTCAAAGGGATGGGTCATGATGTCGTCGCGCCAGGGGGCATCGTCCACGTCAATCTCCTGAATGAAAAAATTAGGCACGGTCGCACAAACATTGGCTGCGACCAGGGTTGCCAGGGGGCTGTGACAATTGTGCGGCGCGAATAGCGTGTCGTAGGCATGGGCCAGATCTGCCAGTTTCTTGCCCATCGTGATGCCGTTCCAGGCCAGGTCGGGCATGATGATGTCCTGCGCAAAATTCTGCAAATAGGGTTGATAGTCGTGCGTTCCGAACAGGCTCTCACCAGTACAAATCGGTGTGGTGGTAGATGACCGAATCACCTTGAGGGCATCAGGATTGAGCGTTTCGGTTTCCAGCCACATCAGATCATAAGGTTCGAGCGTGCGGGCCAGTTTGATCGCTCCACCCAGCTTAAACCAGAAGGCAACGTCCAGCGCAATGCCGACATCGGGGCCAACCGTTTCGCGGAAAGCCCGAATGATCGCCTCTGCTGCACGTAGCATTTGTGGTGGTGCGTCGCCGACCTGATGCGAAAATCGGTCCAATTCCGCGATGTCCGGCAGGTCCGCCAGCGGGACGATATTGGTCTTGAGCGCAGTGTACCCGCGCTGGAGCACTTCTTCACCCAGCCGACGAATGTCGTCGAGAGTGTTGAGTGCTGGTAAGCCCAACCGTTCGGCGTGGCGAAAGCGTACCGAACCGCAATGCGACCAATACAGGCGCAACTGGTCGCGTAACTTGCCGCCCAACAACTGCCAGACCGGCGCATTCAACACCTTGCCGCGAATATCCCATAATGCTGAATCTATTCCTGACATCGCTTTCCAGGCGATGCCACCACTGTGGCGTACTGACGAAGCGGCCAAATCCCACCAGATGGCCTCCACCTGCATCGGGTCGCGTCCGATGATCCACTCGGCATAGCGCTCAACGGTGGTGGCGACTGGCCCCGGCGATCCCCAGTCGGTGCAGTCACCCCAACCGATCACGCCGGGATCGCTGGTTTCAAGTTTGACAAACGTCCAGGGCCGAAACCCACCATCGACAATAAGTGTTTTGACTGCTGTAATTTTCATCGTCATTCTGTTTTGAACTCGCTTTACATCAATAAGCTGTTTTGTCAATCATCATTAACTAATTTTAGCCGTAAACTATATCGGATTTTGTTTATCACGTTTTGGTTGTTGCTAAATGGCGATCGTGTTGATTACGGCGTGCGTAATTTATCCAGAATATTTTGCAGTCCTACCGGCAACGGTGCGGTAAATTGCAGCCGTTCGCCAGTGGTTGGCTGGTCAAAAGCGAGTTCGGCAGCGTGCAGAAATTGGCGCTTCAGCCCAATCCGTTGCTTACGATAACCATAGATGCGATCACCGACCACCGGACAGCCGATGAACGCGAGATGAACGCGAATCTGATGGGTACGCCCGGTATGGATATTGACCTTCAGCAGTGCCTGGCCCCCGTTATAGTCATCCGAAATAATGGTGAATTCAGTGACTGCCGGACGACCTTTGCGAACCACTGCCATGCGTTTGCGCTGTTGCGGGTCACGGGCGATTGGTGCATCAATTCGACCAGTGTTGGTTTGGGGGCGTTTTTCGACCAGGGCCAGATAGGTTTTCTCAACCGTTCGGGCCTGAAACTGATCGCTCAGGTGGCGGCGGGCACGATCATTTTTGGCGATGATAATCAGACCACTGGTGTCTTTGTCCAGTCGGTGAACAATGCCTGCCCGCTTTTCCTCCACATTCATGGCCGTAATCTCCGGCCAGCGATCCATAGCCGCGCTTACCAGTGTGCCCGTTTCATTTTGCTCACCGGGGTGTGCGATCATCCCCGCTGGTTTGTCGATGACAGCCAGATCATCATCCTCGTAGATGACATCCAGCGGAATAGCTTCCGGCTGAACGGATTCTGGTTCAGCGCGAAGCGGGATTGTCAGGCTAATCTGTTCGCCACCTTTGAGTTTGATGCCCGCCTTTGTGGGTTTGCCATCCAGCGTGACGAGTCCCGCCGCGATCAGCGTCTGCAATTGGGCGCGTGATAAGCGATCCCCAATATGCGCCAGAATAGCCTTATCCACCCGTTCACCGGGTTGATCGGCGCTGAAGTCAATCTGTTCCGAATCCATAAGATCCTTACTGCGAGTCGCGAAGCCTTGAGCCTGACAATATTAAGATGATGCTTTGAACGACCGTGCTTTTTGGATATAGCCCGCAGCACTGTCGCGATTCGCCAAAATTTCGTTTGCTGTGACCGGGCGGATGATTTTGGCAGGACTGCCCAAAATCAGTGACCCCTCTGGGAAAATTTTATCCTGGGTGAGCAACGCCCCGGCCCCGATAATACAATCTGGCCCGACAGTTGCGCCATTCAACAGAATCGCGCCCATACCCACCATTGTATTATCACCAAGGCGTGCCCCGTGAACAATTGCGCCATGCCCAATCGTACAGCCAGCACCGATGATCGTTGGATAGCCAGGGTCGGCATGAAGCACAGCACCATCCTGAATATTGCTGCCTGCGCCAATGTTCAACGCTTCTGTATCACCGCGCAGCACTGCATTGAACCAGATGCTGGCATTTTCACCAATGGTAACATCACCAACGATTATCGCGCCTGCCGCGATGAAGACCGACGGGTCAATCTGGCCTGGATGTAAAAACGGCATCTTCGGCCTGTATTGGGTTGGGGGGCGATACAATGGGTTCTGGATTGACAATGCTGATAACCGTCTGCCCTGGTAACGGTTCCAATTGCTGATCCACTGTGAAGATGTCGGTGTGCCCATCTTTGCTCAGCAGAAACAGTGGAATCAAGCGATCTTTTTCCTGAGCTTTGAGAGCGGCAAAGTTGAACTTTTCGGTAAGCGCTGTCGTGCGAATTTCTGCGCCAGCGTTAAACATTTTCGAAAGGGCTGAATATGTAACATTGCGCCCGAATGTATACCGCCCATGTAATTCCAGTGACATATCCTCACGTTGTGACTTGGCATTGGCTGACAATTGGAATGTTGCCGAACTGTCGAACACCTCCATGAAATGTAGATCCGCCAGCGCGTTCACCTCATCGTTAGATGTTAAGGCCAAAATCCGGCCAATACCATTGAGGTCCAACTCGTCCAGCATGTCTTCAGAGAGAATGCTGCCAAATTGCACCGGTAGGCCCATCATGCGGGCTTCTTGAACATTATTCCAGTTGCTATCGACCAACAGCACCCGACGGCCCGCTTTATGTAATGCTTCGGCCATGCGTCGTGCCCAGCTATGCGCCCCGACGAAC
This sequence comes from Phototrophicaceae bacterium, assembly GCA_965223835.1. GTDB lineage: Bacteria > Chloroflexota > Anaerolineae > Aggregatilineales > Phototrophicaceae > CAVYXZ01. The sequence continues at coordinate 3,534,729 of CBDCXQ010000001.1, read as the reverse complement.
AGGATACCTTGGGGGTCAGCCTGCGCGATGCCCAGGCGATTTGCGATAAATGATGCTGACAGGCTATAGACTGACACGGTACCAACAATGACCAGGAACGTGACGGGGACCAACACCTCGTATTGCTCAAAATCATGGTGAGAGAGTTCCAGGGCAAAGATGGCTGAAACCGCCGCTGCCACAATCCCGCGTGGTGCCAATGCCGCGACAAAGGCGCGTTCCCGCCAGTTGAGTTCGGAACCGATGCTGGACGCTAACACGGCCAATGGCCGCACGATAATGATAAGGACGGCCACAAACAGAAGGCTGCTGGGTCCCAGTTGACTCAGGTCACTTAGTTGCAAACGGGCTGCGAGAATGATAAACACACTGGAGAGCAACAGCAGTACCAAATTTTCTTTGAAGCGAACGATATTGCGGACATTGATGTTGCGCTGATTCGCCAGTGCAATGCCCATCACCGTGACGGCCAGCAGCCCCGCTTCCTCCTGAAGTAAATTGGCAACGACAAATGCAGCAATAACGAGCATCAACGTCATTGGATTATGTAAACTGTCGGGAACCCAGTAGCGACGAATCGGAAAGTAAATCAGCCCGGCACCGATTAATCCGACAATGACACCCACAATCAGTGCCTTGAAAATGCCCGCGGCGATTGCAACCGGCAGATCGGGTACGCCTTCACCCGCGATAATTGCTTCGAAAACCAGTACCGCTAACGTCGCGCCGACCGGGTCAATCAGGATACCTTCCCACTTGAGGGTCGAACTGACACGAGCAGTAGGGCGAACGTGCCGCAACAAAGGAATAACGACAGTAGGACCCGATACGGTGAGAATAGCACCCAGCAGGATGGCGATCGGCAGTTGGACGTTGAGGATATAATAGGCGGCAGCGGCTCCCAGTACCCACGTGACCAGCGTGCCGATGCTGATAATGCGGCGCACAACCACGCCAACTTCACGGAGTTCTGTCAGGTTCAGTGTCAGCCCGCCTTCGAAGATGATGACTGCAACCGATAGGGAGACAATCGGGAAAATTAGATCGCCCAGGAGCGCGTCCGGATTTAGTATTCCAGTGACAGGTCCAATGACGAACCCGGTTAACAACAGTAACAGGATGGATGGTAGGCGCAGTCGCCAGGCCAGCCACTGTGCCAGGGTGCCCAGGACCAGAATGCTTGCCAGACCGATTAACGGATTTTCAATCAATGAGAAATTCTCCTCATGTTTTAAGGGGTGAATATATTTTTTTAGACGAATATGATCTTAATTGCAATATCCGATTTATATTATATCGGCTAAACTGAATTTCGACTTTAATATTGCTACCTGGAATCAGCCTATGCTGCTTGAATTGCTTGCTTTTGGACTTATTGCGCTGGCCGCCAACCAGATTGGTACGGTTTTTGGACATTTTCGCTTGCCGCGAATCACCGGTTATCTGGTCACCGGTATCTTTGCCGGGCCGTTCATCCTCGAATTTATGTCGGTGGAAGTAACCCATGACTTACATTTTGTCGAGCAGTTCTCATTGGCGATCATCGCTTTTGCTGCGGGCAGCGAACTCTACTTCAAGGAGTTGCGCAGTCGTCTAAAGAGCATCGCATGGGTGACTGCTGGTCTGGTCATCGTGACGCATCTCATTGGCTCCATAACTGTTTTCATGGTTGCTGACTCAATTCCATTTATGCAGGATTTGCCTCCTGCCAGCCGGATTGCTGCTGCTATGCTGGTTGGGGCGATCATGGTTGCACGCTCACCTTCTTCGGCGATTGCAATTGTCAATGAGCTAAGGGCCAGAGGGACATTTACTAAAACGATTCTGGGTGTGACGGTATTTATGGATCTGGTCGTTATCGTCGTCTTTGCGATTGATTCATCGCTGGCCGATACGCTAATAACCAGCAGCAGTCCCAGCCTGGCGATCTTTGTGCTGCTTGTGGGTGAAATTGCACTGGCCCTGTTGGCTGGAATAATTATTGGTAAGTTGCTTGAAGCGCTACTGGCCCGTCATTGGGATGCCCGGCTTAAAGCGGGGGGCATTGTGTTGATCGGCTTTAGTGTTTTTATTTTCTCCGGGTGGCTGCGGGCATTTTCTCATAACGAGCTACCGTTTGAGGTTTTTTTGGAACCGCTGCTGATTTGTGTGATTGCGAGTTTGTTTGTAACCAATGGCACGCGCTTTCGCGATGAATTTGCCAAAATTTTACACGATATTGGTCCGATAATATACGTGATCTTTTTTACGCTGACCGGCGCATCGTTATCATTGGACATTTTTTTGGCAACTTGGCCGATTGCCCTTCTCTTATTTGCTGTGCGCTTGTCCGGGGTGATTATTGGATCGTTTGTCGGCGGTACGGTTGCCGGTGATCCTAGCGGTCAGAATCGGCTGTTATGGATGGGCTTTGTCACTCAGGCCGGGGTTGCGCTGGGATTAGCACGCGAAGTTGCGGCTGAGTTTCCCGTGTTTGGCGATGCTTTTGCCACCATGATTATCTCAGTCATTGTCATTAACGAAACTGTGGGACCGATTCTATTTAAAGCCGCTATCCGTCGCATGGGTGAAGCGCATCTGCCAGCGCAGGCAGAACCTGATCGGGTGCGCGATGTTCTCATTCTGGGAATGGGAGGCCAGTCGCAGGCGTTGGCCCAGCAGCTTGCGCGTCACAATTGGCAGGTCATTATTGCAGATACGGATCCTGATCAGATTCAACTGGCAGCGAACAGTGAATTGCAGACACATTGTTTACTGGAGATTTCACGCGACGAGCTGGCTGAAATTATTACAACATCAACCGACGCCCTGGTCGTTATGCTGGGTGATGATGCCCAGAATTTGCAAGCTTGTGAACTGGCCTACGAGCATTTTGGTATTCCCCGTGTCGTTGCCCGCCTGAACGATTACACGCTGGTTGAACGATTCCGACAACTGGGGGTTCATGTGGTTTATCCCGCCTCAGCGATGGTTCATTTGCTCGATCAGTTCGTCCGTGCGCCGCAAACAGCCGCCCTCCTGTTGGAAGAACATCCTGAGAGCGAAATTGTCCAGATTACGGTTACCGACCCCGATATTGATAATTTGCCGCTGCGTGACCTGCGATTGCCTGCGGACGTACTGGTGTTGAGCATAACGCGTGATGGGACGCTGATCGTTCCCCATGGACATACGGTGATTAAGCGCAACGATGAAGTGACGTTGATTGGAAGCCCGCAACATCTGGAAGCGGTGACGTTACGGCTGGGCTTCTAAGCAACTTTTCGCTTATCTTGGACGTAATAACAGTATAATGGGTACACAAGACAGCATGTGAGGCCAAATTGACCAATATACTCGATACGCTCATCACGATTATCGTTGGGACGGTGACAACGGTAGCCAACACCGTGTCCGATGGCGTCAATCTCATTCAGGACTTCTTCTATATCAAAGTGTCGGGCCTGTCATTTATCGTCCTGGGGGCGCGGCAAACCGGCAAAACCACGCTCATCGAATGGCTGCGCGGCAACATCAACGAGATTGATGACTTTGAACCGGAACCAACCGCTGCCGGGGGTGAAGTCGTGCCGGACTTTAATGCAAAGGTTGATGAAACCTATATGAAGGTCAAGCCAGAGCGTGACGTCGGCGGCGAGTATGCGATGTGGGAAACTGACTGGACGGAATTATTCCGCACGGCACAACCGATGGGCATTCTGTTCATGATGGACCATACCGATGTGCATCTCCAAAAAGATGCACTGAATTTCATCATGCAAATGATTGAAGACGAACCCGATGCGTCGAAGAATTTGAAGGCTATTTATATCATGGTCAATAAGTCCGACCTGTGGAGCGAAACCATGACGTTGGACGAACTGATGCTCAATTATCGTAACGAGCAGAAACGGCTCAAAGCGCAGGCTGGACGCTTCGGCTACAAGTGGGCAGTGCATGAGGGCAGCCTCAAAACAGGCAAAGGCGTGAAGCACATGCTGAAGCAATTCTTCAATATCCTGCGTCCACGTTCGCTAGACGCTTAATGCTCGTTATCGAGTATGTGTTGGAAGGCCATCAGCGTGGCTACAATTTCACGTCATCGACACAGGGTTACACCGATGATGACCTGAAGATCATCTGGCGTAAGGCCATGCCACGCGGGCAGGGATGGAGTGCCTTTGTGGGGGCGCGATCACTCAAGTGTTTCCCATTGGATGAGAATCAGTTACGGGTGGCGGTTTGTGAGACGATTGTCACCGATCTGCGCGACGAAAATGGTCGTGGGGGGATTCGCCGGGCGACGATTGAGGTGATGGCGCGAGCCGACTATTACGTTTATCTGGAAAGACGCTTAAGCAATCTGTCGGGCCATGTTCGGGTACAGGTGGATAAATTGCCGACCCTCAAGCAGCGTCTGACGATTGCCAATAAAGTAATGCCCAGGCCGCGCCGTAATTCTCAACTGGTTGTGGTCCACGATTATGCTGGGCCAGATCACTGGCAGGTTACGGAGGGCCTGTTGTTGAAATTGGCTCGATTTCCGATTGGTCCGATGCGGCGCTGGGGTAAGGTCATCCCCTTTACGACCCTGGCTCTCAGTCATGGCGATGAATCCGCGCTGGTAGCACTGCCCACTGCCAAAGCCCAATCGATTGACCGCAAGACTCCGACCATTAATTTATAGCGGCCCGTATTGGTTCTATAGCATGTTCGGCCCGTTTCCACGACAATGGGCACGGATAATATAGGAGCCGATTTATGTCGCCACGAATGCTGGCCTCCGCCATGTACTTTCTGTTTTTTGGCGCGGGTGGGGCTTTGTCCCCCTTTCTTGTTCTCTACTATCAAGATGTCGGCATGACCAAACAGCAGATTGGTGTATTGATCGCCGTGACCACCCTGACGATGGTGATTGCCTCAGCGGCCTGGAGTGCGCTGGCGGATGCCTTTCGGCTGCATCGTTACTTGTTGCCAGCGGCGATTCTGGGCACGATTCTGCCCGTTGGGTTGCTCATGGTGAGCAATCAATTCTGGGCACTGCTGGCCCTGGTGATGATCTATGCGCTGTTCAGCGGACCAATTGTGCCGCTCACCGACAATGCTGTACTGGAAATCCTGGGGGATGACCGCGAAAGTTATGGCAGGTTACGGGTTTGGGGCGCAGTGGGTTTTGGCCTGTCGGCGTGGATTGGGGGCCTGCTGGCGGAGCAATTTGGACTCACCATAATTTTTGTCATCTTCATGACGCTGATGTTTTTGTGTGGCTTGCTGGCGACTCGACTCCCGGCACCGCCCGCGAAAGCAAACGAACCATTTCTGAAAAACCTCCGGTTGTTAGCGACCAATCGTGTCTGGTTGCTGTTTCTAATCGTGCTGTTTCTGGTGGGAATGGGTTCATCGTTTATTCACAACTATAGCGCCCTTTATCTGACCGACCTCGGTGCCGGTGAAGGATTATTCGGTTTGACGGTCCTCGTCGCTGGAATTGCCGAGTTACCGGTATTCTTCTATTCAGCACGATTATTAAAGCGTTTTTCCGCCAGCGGCCTGCTCATGATTTCGTTTGGGGCGCTGGTTATCCGTCTGTTGATCTTCTCGGCGATTCCATCACCCGAGTGGGCGCTCTTGCCGCAGCTACTGCATGGCCTTACCTTTTCCGCATTCTGGGCCGCGGCGGTGGTCTACATGGCCGATCTGGCGCCGCCTGGATTAGGTGCAACGGCGCAATCATCGTTAGGGCTGGTGTTTTTCAGTGCGGCGGGAGCTGTCGGTGGGATTATCGGCGCGAACATCTATGACTCACTGGGGCCACAAATGCTCTATCGCTTTGGTGCAATCTTAGTGGCAACCGGGTTGGTCGGCTTTTTGCTGATTGAACTCGTGATGCGGCCTTTGCTGGTGGCGGCGAAGGCGCGGGTGCGGTAAGTCATTTGAACTTATCTTGGAACAAACCTGTTCCGCTGGGAGAGTTTCTTATTTGTAGCTAATTTGCTTATTCCACCCAGCCGAGACCGATACGCCCACGTTCTTTCTCGATATTGAGAATCTCAACTTCGAGCACCTCGCCAACCATCAACCGTTGCCCACGTGGGAGTTGGCTGCGATGCAGCAGGCCATCCTGCTTGACGCCAATGTCGATAAACGCGCCGAAATCGACCACATTGCGCACCGTGCCGCTTAGCTGCATTCCGGGTTGCAGATCATCCATTGAGAGTACATCGCTGCGCAGGAGAGGGGCAGGCAGGTCCTCGCGGGGATCACGCCCCGGACGTGCCAGTTGTTCAAAGATGTCCTGCAAGGTTGGTACGCCCGTGTTGAAGTCCTGGGCCATATCAGCCAGCGATTGTTGCAAGCGCAACTGATTGAGGGCTGCTTCGCGATCTTCCAGCGCGGTGTCGCGGTCAAGGCGTGCTCTTTTTAAAATCGCCTGGGCGATGGGATAGCTCTCCGGGTGGATGGCGGTGTTATCCAGTGGATTCGCGCCCTCACGGATACGTAAGAAACCGGCGGCTTGTTCGAACGCTTTGGGGCCGAGTCCGGTCACTTGTTTGAGATCGGTCAACTTCTTGAATGGCCCATTCGCATTGCGATAATCGACGATGTTAGCGGCCAGTTTGGGGCCGATGCCAGCAACATGTGTCAATAACGCGGCTGATGCCGTATTCAAGTCCACCCCGACACGGTTTACAACCAGTTCGACCACGCTGTTGAGTGCCGCTTCAAGTTGCTTCTGGTTGACATCGTGCTGATATAGCCCCACGCCGATGGATTTGGGGTCAATCTTGACCAGCTCTGCGAGAGGATCCAGCAAGCGCCGGGCAATTGACACGGCTCCACGTAAAGTAACATCCAAATCTGGTAATTCGTCACGGGCTAACGGACTCGCGCTGTATACACTGGCCCCGGCTTCGTTGACCATCAGATAATGGACGTTCTCAAGGTTACTCGTTATTTCAGCCGCAAGCTGCTCGGTTTCGCGTGAGGCGGTGCCGTTGCCAATGGCGATCAACGTGACCTGATGCCGTTGGATAAGTTGAGCCAGTGTTTGTTGCGAAGCTTGCCATTGGCGTTGTGGTTGATGGGGATAAATGGTCGTGGTTGCCAGTACCTTGCCCGTCGTATCAACGACTGCAATTTTACATCCCGTGCGATAGGCGGGGTCAATCCCCATCACATTATGATTGGCTAAGGGGGGTTGCAGCAAAAGGCCGCGTAAATTTTGCGCAAAGACTTCGATCGCATGAATCTCGGCGTTCTCAGTCAGTTGGGCGCGGACATCGCGTTCGATCGCGGGCAGGAGTAAACGTTTGGCGGCATCACCGATGGCCTGTTCCAGTTGCTCAGCGAAGGGTGAGCGCTGGTTCGCGCGGAACCGCTGCTGAATCGCCCGCTGCCAGTCGCGGTCGGCCACGTCGATTTTGACGCGCAGGATCTTCTCGGCCTCTCCTCGATTAATTGCCAGCACCTGATAGGGTTTGATGCGGTCCGCGCGATATTCGAACTCGTAGTAGGTTTTAAATGTTTCTTTGGGGTCTTCAGCATCTTTGATTTTGCTGGTCTGGTGCAGCCCCCATTTGAGCGCTTTCTCTCGCACCTCACCGCGCACTGCCGCGTTTTCGCTGATCGTCTCGGCCACGATGTCGCGGGCACCGGTGAGCGCTTCCTCAATGGTAGTGACAGCATCATTCAGGAAATCGCGGGCCAATGTTTCCAGATTTTGTGGACTACGCCGTTGCTCAAGTATGTGGTCCGCCAGTCCTTGTAAACCTTTTTCGCGGGCGATACTGGCACGGGTGCGGCGTTTGGGTTTGTAGGGCTGGTAGAGGTCTTCCAATGCGGTCAAGGTTTTGGCTTGCTCGATTTGTCGACGGAGTTCGGGCGTCAATTGCTGCTGTTCGGCGATGCTGTTAAGAATCATCTCGCGGCGCTCGTCAACCGCCCGCAGTTTTGTGACCATTTCTAATAACAGGCGAATCTGATCTTCATCCAGGCTGCCGGTCGCTTCTTTGCGGTAGCGGGCTACAAAGGGTAGCGTGTTCCCCGCATCCAGCAATTCGATCGCGGCAGCGACCTGCTGAGGGCGTAAATTCAAATCACGAGCGATAATCTGATCATAATGGGTCGGCATCGGTTGTCTCGCAATGGTCGTAAGCGACTTGATTGTAGGTGCAAACCGACCAAAACGGAATCCCGGTTTGGCTTTATCTGGTATACTTTGGAGGTATTCAATGGAGATATGGCATGGCTGGCAGCAACTAACTGGTCGCGTTTAATTGGTCCCACTTGACTGCCGCTGGTGGTCTGCTTCGCGTTGCGCTTTTAAGGTCACTGCCATGTTGAATAATACGACGAAAATCGTCCTCATTTCGTTTTTCTCTGCCCTCTATTTCTACAGCCATGTCGGCACGCTCTACCTGCAATCGCGCGGTCTGAATCTGACCCAGGTCAATTCGATTACAGCCGTAATCGTCGCCACGATTTTTCTGACTGAAGTCCCTACTGGCGTCATTGCGGATCGCATCGGACGCAAGCGCTCGGTCGTGGTGGCGTTACTCCTGCAAACGGTTGGTGAGGTGTGGTATATCTTCGCCTCCACCTACGAGGTGTTTATCATTATCGCGATAGTCGCTGGGCTGGGCTTTGCGTTTTCGTCGGGTGCGCTGGAATCGCTGGTGTATGACAGCCTGCCGCCAGACGACCGCGAAGCAAGAATGCAGAAGGCGATGGGCAACATCGGGAGTGCCTATAATCTAGGATTTTTTCTTGCGCCGCTTGTGGGCGGTTTGCTGGTTTCCAAATATGTATTGGATCAATATCTGCTGGTGATTGCATTGACAGCAGTTGCAGTTGGCATTGCTTTCCTCATCAGCCTGACCCTCACAGAACCGGCAACCGACGCCGCGATAAGGCGTGAAAACCCCCTGGCGATTTTTCGAGCCGGTATCGCCGAAATTCGTCAAAAGTCGCGACTACGCCACATCCTGCTGCTCAGTGTTTTTACCGCTACCTTTCATGGCGTACTGGTGGCGTTATATCAACCCTACTTTGTGAGTTACGACATCTCGCCATTTCTGGTTGGGGCTGGGCTGGCATCAGGTGCATTGTTGGCTGCTGGTGTGCAAAAGTATGCCTATGTGTTGCCACAACTGGTGGGACGACGGATGGGACTTATCGTGGCAACCATGCTGCCCGGTTTATTCTATATCCTGCTGGCAATCGTTACGCGATCCTATCTGGTATTCAGTATCTTTATCCTGACCTATGCCGTGCTGGATCTCAAAAAACCCTTGTTCTCAGCCTATCAGAATCAATATATTGCGGACAACAATCGGGCAACAACATTGTCACTCTTGAACATGCTCACGAGTCTTTACATGGCAATCATGGCGCTCGTCTTTGGAGCTATCGCCGATCAATCGATTGCGGTGGCCTTTATTGTGATGGGTGGGTCGATCTTGCTGTTCGCGCTTGTGTTGCGGGTCGATAAAGTTGGCGCTGGTCTTACATCAGAAATTTGATAGAATGATCTATAAAGGACCTTTTTGAGCCGTTATACGATGATGGGGATAGTCTCATGTATGCAAATTATGCTACAATCCAGGCAGATCATGATCTACAGAGGAGGCGTTTTCTGGATTCATTAACGATTGCCCATCAGGTTGTTGATGTTTTAGATGAGAACAAGGCGGAAAATATCGTCTTGCTTGACCTGCGTCCGGATACGGTCATTGCCGATTTCTTCGTCATCTGTACCGCGACCAGCGATCGGCAGATTCGAGCGCTGGTTGATTATGTACGGGAAGGCGTGCGTGAAAAATTTGACCGAAGTCCATTTTCCAGCGAGGGAACGCCCGAAAGCGGCTGGCAATTGCTGGATTATGGCGATGTTGTGGTTCATATTTTCCAGGACGAACAGCGTCGCTACTATGATCTGGAAGGTCTTTGGCATCAAGCCAATGTGATGGTGAAAATCCAGTAAGCCATTGTTTATCAATTGCCAATTGATCTGCTACATGGAAATGGGTCGTTTTAGCTGCTGCTGACTCTATTGCATGCTCAAATAAAAAGACGCCCATTTCTGAGTGTCCAGGGATGATAGATGTCTTTTGGGTATTATTCCAGGATCCACGAATCCGTACTACGGTTCCAGCTAACTAATTCATCGGCAGTGAAGAAGTTGTTGACTTCGATCTGGCCGTTTTCCACGCTATCAGAACCGTGTACCAGGTTGTAATCAACGGTCAGCGCCAGATCACCGCGAATGGTTCCGGCTGCTGCCTCGTGGGGGCGGGTTGCGCCGATGGTGTTGCGGGCACATTGAATGGCTTCCGGCCCCTCAAGCGCCAGGACGACCACCGGTGACGAGGTGATGTAATTGATGAGCTTGTCGTAAAAGCCTTTGCCCTGATGAACGGCGTAATGTTTAGCGGCCAATTCCGGCGAAATCTGGATAAACTTCATGCCGATAATGCGCAGGCCACGCGCTTCAAACCGGCTAAGAATTTCACCTGTCAGGCCGCGCTGTACTCCGTCGGGTTTAATGATGATGAGTGTGCGTTCCAAGATGCTTTCCTTTGCGAGTGCGATTGTGAGCCAGATGGGCCATGGTGACCCATCTCTGCGAAATTATAGCTGATTGAGCGCCTGACGATAAGTGTCGAGTGCAGCTTGCAGCTTGCCCTGGCGCATGAAGCAATCGCCCAATATACGGTAGATTGCCGGGTTATTGGGGTTGCTTTGCGCCAGTTTATTAAGATCACTCGCAACCTCATCCAGCGCACCGTTAGCCCGCACAACTCGTTCGTAATCTTGCAAGCCACTCTCCATATCATTGTTTTCAATCATGGCACGGGCGCTAGCCAATGCTTCGGCGACATCTGCCGCTGGTGTAACCGCTTGCACTGGTACGGACGGTGCTGTGGGAACCGGTGGTGGCGCAGCCGGCAAAGGTGTTGTTTCGGGTATTGGTGACAGAACAGGTAGCGGCACGGCATCCGCTGGTGGGATAATCAGTTCCTCGTCGGCCTCATCGGTTTCAACCGTATCGAGTAACCACGCCGGGATCTCATCTGGCTCGACATCGGCATTGGTATCAGCCAGCCAATCAGGTACTTCATCTGTGCTGGCTTCAGCCTCAGCCTGCGCTTCCTGCAACCAGTCTGGCACCGGCTCATCAGCGATTGGTTCAGCCTCGGTTAATGCAGGAACACTGTCACTCAGCCAATCGGGGATACTGGCTTCCAACTCACCCTCGGGCACGCCGGTCTCAACCGGTAATTCGACATCCTCAACATCATCATGAAGCTGTTTTTCGACCGCTGCAATCCGGGCGGGGTCACGCAAATTCTGTTCATACCATTCTGGAACTTCATCCGGGTTGGTTTCAGCTTCCTCGTTAAATGCCTGTACCCAGGGATCAGACTCATCGACAACGGCTGCAGCGGCTTCAACGTCGGTTTCAAAGATGCTTTCAAGTTCAGGATCGGAATCTTGTGCGTCATCACCCTGTAGCCAATCGGGTAATTCGGCTTCTACATCCGGTGGTTCGACGATGTCTTCCACCAAGGCGGGCTGGTGGTCTTCAATCGGTTCATCCGGCGGTTGCACCTGTTCCAACAACCAATCTGGTAACTCTGCCGGGACCGCTGGTGCATCGGGGTCGTAATCATCCGCGACTGGAATCGGCACATCACCACCCGCCAATTGGCGGTCAAGCTGGCGACCGAGGAACGCCTCCATTTGCTCCGGTGGAATATCTGCACCGGAACTGAGCGCGTGTTGAATCTCGTCGTCTGACATGCTCGTTTCACTGTACGATTCCGCCGGGCTACCCGTTGCCATTGATTCAAGCCAGGCTGCCGGGTCAGTCGTTTCCTGTTCTGCTGGAATCTGGGATTCAACCCCAGCGTCAACCAGGGTGTCTTCCATCACTGCATCCGGTACATCATCCGGTACAGGAATCTCCATATCAGCGTTCGTGGTCAATTCTTCGGTGTTAGCGCCCTGGCGCTTAGCAAGGCTTTCCAACCACAGCATCGGGTCAACCCCAGCTTCCAACGGATCATCAATTGTCGAAAGATCAACCGGATCTGCCGCCGCCTCTTCGCTCACCGGTACAATCGGCTGCGTGATCTCGTCCGGGTCTTCCGTCAAGTTTTCTAGCCAGTCCATCGGGTTGGTTGCCACGGGTTCGGCTGCTTCCATTTCCGTCAGGTCCAATTCGGCAGATAACGCTGCCAGATCCATGTCGGGTAACGAATCGGATTGATCGGCGGCCAGGCTTTCTAACCAGGCCATCCCTTCAGTATCCATCGCCGACGGTAGTTCGAGTTCTGGTTCGGGTTCAGCCGCTGGTTCAGGCTCCAATATGGTTTCAGGCTCGGGTTCTGACTGCGCTGGTTCGGCCTTTGCCGCTGGTTTTGCTGATTCTTCGCCGAAGGGTACATAGCCTGGTTCTTCGATCTGGACACTGGTTGGGTCAACTTCTGCGATGTCTACATCAGCTTCGGTGGTAAAACCTTCATTAGCGCCCTGGCGCTTGGCAAGGCTTTCCATCCAGGCCATCACCTCTTCGGGGGACATGGAGTCGAAATCGGGCGTTTCGGCAGGGGGCATCGTTTCTACCTCTCAGGCAATCAGGCGCTTATTGCAACCATTCCGGTAAGTCAAAGTCATCATCCTGGTTATTGGCTTGGGGTAGCTTTTCAGTTAGCTTGCGTAGCCAGGCAGGTTTCCGTGAAAACACGAAGCGACGACGGGTTGGTGGGGGCGCATCATCGACAATCGGCTCAAAGGGCGTGGTTTCTTCATCAACAATATCCACCAACCAGTTAATATCCTGGGATGCTTCGGCGTTATCAACTTGATCGCGATGGACCGCTGGTGCTTCAAGATAAGCGGATTCGACCGGTGCGTCATCTTCTTGCGCATCATAATCAAGATCAAGGCCAGGGACCATTGCGTTCAACCAATCCGGCGCATTGTCGGCAGGGGGTGGTGCGGCGGCCCCCGCTAATGTTTGTTCGGATTCTGGGTCCTCGGTTATAGCAAGTTCATCTTCAGCTGCCGATTCAGCAACCCAACCAAACTCACTGCTTGCCGCGTCAGTTTCGTAATCTGCCTCACCCTGATCTTCCCAATCAAAATTCTCACTCAAGATACGGGTCGTACCGTCCATCGCGGCGGGTTCATCAATGACATCAAGTTCTTCACTTGATGAGAATTCATCATCACTGACCCAGTCAGGGAAATCGGTGACCGGTGCAGCTTCGCCAGCTTCAACCGGTGCCGCTTCATCCTGCCAGTCGAGTGTCTTGCTAACTAGTTCAGACTGATCGTCAGTTTCGTCCATCGTTGCTGGTTCACTATCGTTCAGCCAATCAGGGATTTCAGCAACAGGTTCAGCCTCGACAGGGTCATCAATCTCAACCAAATTTTCCTCATCGAGAAGGTCAGCCACTTCCTGAACAGGCTCAGCTTCGGCCTCTGATTCATCGGCTATTGTCTCAACTTCTGCCAGCCATTCCGGTAATTCATTGGCAATGGCCTGGGCATTTTCCTCCGGCCACTCAAAACGTTCACCGGCTTCGACTGCTTCAGGTTCAGTAGCTTCGCTAACGGCAGTCGGTTGATCTTCTTCCTCATCATCAGCGAGCCAATCGAAAGTGCCATCATCAGTCGCGGCTTCGGCAACGGGTTCGGCTTCACTAGCTTTATCAACCGGGTCGAGTTCGGCTAACCAGTCCGGGGCGTCGGTGGCAGCGGGTTGCTCGTCATCTGTTTCGTCGCCGGATAGCCAATCGACAACATCTTCAGCGGCTTCGGCAACTGGCTCGGCGTCGCCGATTTCAGTGACCGGCGCAGCGTCGGCTAACCAATCCGGCATGTCCGCAGGTGGCTCCGCGGCGTCTTCGTCATCATCACCAGCCAGCCAATCGGCAACGGGTTCGGCATCACTGATTTCAGTGACCGGGGCCGCTTCGCTTAACCAGTCAGGCATGTCCGCAGGTGGCTCAGCGACGTCTTCTTCCTCATCATCAGCGAGCCAATCAATGGCATCCTCAGCGGCTTCGGCAACTGGCTCGGCGTCGCCGATTTCAGTGACCGGCGCAGCGTCGGCTAACCAATCGGGCATGTCCGCAGCTGGCTCAGCGATGTCTTCTTCCTCATCATTAGCCAGCCAATCACTGGCATCCTCAGCGGCTTCTGTAACGGGTTCGGCCTCACCCAGTTCAGTGACAGGCGCAGCGTCGGCTAACCAATCCGGCATGTCAGCAGCAGGTTCGGCGGGTTGCTCGTCGTCGGTATCGTCACCAGCCAGCCAATCAATGGCATCCTCAGCGGCTTCAGCAACCGGCTCGGCGTCGCTGATTTCAGTGACAGGCGCAGCATCGGCTAACCAATCCGGCGTGTCCGCAGCAGGTTCAGCGGCGTTTTCGTCGTCATCAGCCAGCCAATCAATGGCATCCTCAGCGGCTTCAGCAACCGGCTCGGCGTCGCTGATTTCAGTGACTGGCGCAGCATCGGCTAACCAATCCGGCATGTCGGAAGCTGGCTCAGGGGTGTCGTCATCATCACCAGCGAGCCAATCAATGGCATCCTCAGCGGCTTCAGCAACCGGCTCGGCGTCGCTGATTTCAGTGACTGGCGCAGCATCGGCTAACCAGTCGGGCATGTCCGCAGCTGGCTCAGCGACGTCTTCTTCCTCATCATCAGCGAGCCAATCAATGGCATCCTCAGCGGCTTCGGCCACCGGTTCGGCGTCACCGATTTCAGTGACTGGCGCAGCGTCGGCTAACCAATCCGGCATGTCGGAAGCTGGCTCAGGGGTGTCTTCGTCATCATCACTGGAAAGCCAATCAATGGCATCCTCAGCGGCTTCGGCAACGGGTTCGGCGTCACCGATTTCAGTGACCGGAGCAGCGTCGGCTAACCAATCCGGCATGTCGGAAGCTGGCTCAGCGACGTCTTCTTCCTCATCACCAGCCAGCCAATCAATGGCATCCTCAGCGGCTTCAGCAACGGGTTCGGCGTCACCCAGTTCAGTAACAGGTGCGGCACTGGCAGCGGGTTCCGCGTCCGTTTCATCTAACCAGCTAAATTCATCATCTTCGGTTTCGTTCAACCAGTCAGGGCTGTTCTCCTCACTCACTTCGGATGCTGGCGGTTCGTCAGCATCTTCTGTCAGCCAATCAGGTATTACAGCATCTGGTTCAGATGAATCATTGAGCCACTCAAAACTGTTCAAATCCTCGTCAGAGTCATTGGAGTCTGATGCTGGTGGAAAGTTTTCGTCCGCCATTGTATCCTGCCATCCTTCTTCATCATTCGCTGGCTCTTGTTGAACATCTGCTATAGATGCCGGGTCGTTTGAACTCAGTGATTCAATGTCAAAAAATTCATCCAGCATCGAATCGTCATTTAGCCAATCAAGGCTATCGGCTTCGGCTGCAACCGCCGGCAGCGTCTTAGCGATGGATGATTCTTCGCCGGCGTCAAGTAAATCGCTGGATTGCAGCCACTCCAATGAATCCTCAACATCATCTGCAACGACTTCGGTAGCTTTGGCTTGCATCCAATCCAGCGAGTCATCAGAATCAGTAGAGATTTCTGATGCTCCCGCTTCAGCGGCGAGTTCCACATCGGCATCCTGCATCCACGCGAGTGGGTCATCGGCTACACTATCTTCGTTTTCATGCGTTTCCGGGGTGTCAGCGAAGAAATCTGGCACCGACGTTTCCTGGGAAAATTCGACCCCGGCCTCTTGCATCCAGGCTAAGGGGTCGGCGGCGTCTGGGTCGGCAAATTCAATATCATCTTCAGCGAGTTCTGCCCCAAAGTTGACGGATTGTTCTGGTTCCTCGGAAAGTTCGACCCCGGCCTCTTGCATCCAGGCTAACGGGTCTTCAGCAACACCGGCTTCTATCTGGGGTTCGGTTTCATCTATTTCAGCAAAAAAGTCAGCAGTTGTTAGTTGCTCAGCGGCATCCGCAGGATTGTCTTGTAACCATGCCATTGGATCAGACTCCGCATCAGCGGAAGCAAACATATCGGGCAGCTCCGACGAATCGCCGAGTTCGGTTTCTGTCATCCAATCTAACGCCTCTGCTTCATTGGTATTGGCGTTATCAGCCGTATCCACCTCATCGAAAGTAGCAAATAAGTCGTCTAGCGACTCGTCATTGCCACTTTCCAACCAGTTCAATTCGTCGGCCTGATCACCGGTTGCATCTGCGATGGGCGCGGCATCGGCTAACCAGTCAGGAATCTCATCGTCACCCAGGGCTTCGGCACTATCCCCTTCTTCAGCAGCATCAAGCGCCATCAGCAGGCCAGTATTTCCCGGACCTCGTGCCTGGGGAGGTAAAACATTGCCCTCCTCACCTAACTCAGTGAGTGCATCATCTTCAGCAGGCAGGGCACCCTCAAGTTCGGTTGGCTCATCAGCCGCGACCATATCGTCTTCCGAGACCTGTGATAGCCAATCGGGCTGGCTGGTTGCCAATTGGCTTTCCGCTACCCGCCGATAATCAAGTTCTGGCAGGATAAAAGCATCTCCATCAGGGGCGCCGTTTTGGGCCAGTTGCAGCGCAACATAGGGTTCAACTTCCTGGATTTGATTCAAGTAACGTTGGGCGTCGGATGGGCGACTTTCATTAAGCCACAATTGCGTGAGTAAGTGATTTGCGCCCAGGCAGTAGGGCAGCATATCGAGAATATCCAGCGCGGTCTCCGCCGCTTCGACTTGCATTCCAGCTTCCCAGAGCGTTTGGGCCAGATGCAACTGTAAATCCATGCGCTTGGGCGATTTTTCAAGCGTCGCCTGCAATGTCTCAATCGCCTGGGGATATAGTCCATTACGAATGTACTGCCGGGCCACTGCCCCTGTGGTCAACTGAAACCGGGGATCATCAATATTGCGATGTTGTTGATAAAGACTGCGCAGCTTTTCGACATATGTTTTGACGCCGGGAGCCTGTTCCAGTGCCCGTTCCATATGCCAGATGGCTTCATTTGCTTTGTTGAGACGCTCGTTCACTTCGCTCAGGCTGGCATGAGCCACCGCGTCATCCGGGTATACTGCCAGCACCCGCCGTAGAAACGTCCCCGCTTGTTGTGGTTCAGAGGTATAAACAAGTGCCCGTCCTAACCAGCGGGTTGCCGGCGTGTTCATGGGATAGTGTTTTAGAATATGCCGACCATGCTGGACAACTTCATCATACTTGCCCGTCTGGAACAGGCGCTCAACTTTTTCTAGATATTCTTTCAGGCTAATTTCAGCCATAATATCCCTTTGATTGGTGTCAGCAATTGAGGAAAATTGGGTACAAGCCGACTGCGTTCATTATAGCATAACAAGGATAAATCTCGCTTGTGACCTTAATTCATGCTTATGCGTCTGTTCAATCATCACCACTATATACTATCTCGTGCATATGCTCAAGTTGACCGGGAGTAAGCGGTATGATCCAGCATACTTATCTATTAATTTTACCTATGATTTTTCTCGCTGGTGGCGGCGTATCAGCCCAGCCAACGTTGGCTGACTACTGGGACGGGCAGGCGGTCTGGATGGTCGATCATTTTGATGTTGGTTTGCCAGTGGGCGAGAGTGATACGGTTTATCGTGGTGACGGTGTTTACTGGTCTTACCTGCACGCGAGTGACCAATCTGCCGGGGTGATAGACCAGTGTGGGCAACCGGTGGAATTTCCCGGTTGTTTGACCCGCTGGGAAAGCACGGATGGTGGTCAATCCTTTGCGTTGACAACCCCAGTCTGCTTGTTGACCTGTACGACCTGCCCGTGTGATGATGACCGCGATCATGTTACGGCCCAGCAATACCCCCGGGTTGTTTTCACTGAAGATAACGCTTACCTGGCTTATGAATGGCACGCCCAGACGATGTTACGCACGGGGCTGGATGGCTTGAATTGGTCGGATTGGGTCTATTTGCGGACTCCAGGCGGGACGTGGCCGAGTTCATATGCAGCGTGTAGTGCTGTCGAACGCATCGGACCTCATCCCAACATTCGTGGTGAAGTTCACGATTGTCTGGTGGGTGCGCCGCCTGGGCTTTACGTTGAAGGCGATACGCTTTATGTGTTCGTTGCTGCCGGGTCAGCGCCGGGCAATATGCGTTGCTATAAAGGCAGTCGTTACGATGATCTCAGCAGTCTGCAACAATGTACACACGATCCGCTTTTTTCTGGTGCGTTAGAATATGGGCCGCTGGATACGGTTGCCGGTGCAGCAGTGAACGAGTTCTTTGATTTTCGCTACGTGAGTTCCGCCGATGTGCTGCGAGTTGGCGATCATTATTACATGGCCTATGAGGGTGTGCGTGGCCCTGATGTGTTGGAGCGAGGCATGGATACCCAGTTTGGGTTGGGCTTTGCCCGTTCAGTTGGCCCAGAAATTGATGGCCTCTGGGAGAAATACCCTGGCAATCCGGTATTGATGGATGTCGCCTTCAACGTCGGCATCGGTCACGCCGATTTGCTGGTTGTCGATGGCGTTACGATCATGTATACCGCCACGTCGGACTCAACACGCGGACGCTATGTCTTACGCTGGCGTGATGATTAGGAACTTCCTGGTGTAATGTCACGCAGCCGCCGGCGTGCTTCTGGCAGGAACGGATAAGGGTAGATTTCGCTCCAGGTCAAGACCCACTCGTAATCGCCGATCGCCGCAGCCGGTTGTTCCAACGCCTCAAAAATCTGGCCGCGCAGGAAACGGCGACTGCCAGTCTCGGTGTCAACCAGGGCTGCCTCAACACTCCTCAATGCATCGTCATAATTGCCGAGCAGGAAGTGCGTCTGGGCGCGGTATTCGTCGGCGATGGCTTGTAAATCAGCCGGAATGTTGTTCCCTATATCGTTGAGCAGTTCTAAAGCTGTTGCTAGCTCCTCAGCGTCATTGGCGTTAGCTTCATCAATGAGGATGCGGGCGCGTAACAATTGAATTTCATTGTCGGGCACGATACCAGTGCCTAATAGGGCTTCGGCATCGTTCAAAGCCGTCCCTAGATTTCCGGCGTTATAGGCGGCTTCCATGCGACGGGCACGAATTTCCGGATCATTTTGAAGGCGGTAGGCTTCGCTAAAGTCTTGCCGGGCCTGGTCAAACCGGCGCTGATCCATGAGGATGTTGGCGCGAGCCAGCAGCGCCGGAACAGTTGCATCAGTTGTCTCTTCGGATGCCAGGGCGCGGTTATAGGCTGCCAGTGCCAGGTCAAGATTGCCTTCCTCAACGCGGGCATCCCCCAATAATTTATAGCCGGGGGCGCTGCCTGAATAGAAGAACACATATCGTTCGCCATAGATGACTGCCAGACCGGGATCATCCTGGGCCAGGGCGGTCTTGATTTGAAGGATGTAGGCATCCTCAACCCGGGGGTCAATATACAGGGCGGCGAAGGCTTCCTGCGCGGCCAGATCATATTCGTCCTGCTGGAAGTAAACTTCGCCGCGCTCGACCAGTAGATTAACATCGGCTCTGAGTTCTGCCTGTGACAACCCCACATTTAATGTTCGCAGCGCATCATCGTATTCTTCGTCTAACATGTAACGGCGTGCCAGTGTGATATAGGCTGGCACCAGCAGGCGGTCATCGGTAAGTGCGTCGGTGGCGCGGATTTCAGCAGCATCTAGCTCCTCGCGGGCCGTACTGTTGTCGCGCTCCGCCAGGGCCTGTTCTGCCAGGTAGAGATGAACCTGGGCAAACCCGGCATCAACCAGGGGCTTGAAGTTACGATTAGGTGCTTCGTCAAGACGACTCTCGGCTTCTTCCAACCGTTCCAAAGCGCTGTCGGGATCATCTACACCCAGCAGAGCAAGCGCTTCATAATAATAGGGGGCCGGGTCAAAGCTGAATTCCGTCGCTTCCCGTTCGCGGACCAGGGTCGGAATGGCAATGCTGTATTCGCCCCGATTAATCAGATTGACGGTATCGACCACACGACGATTACTCAGTTCCGGGTATATCATCGTTGGAACAGGTTGCGCGTCAATATTGCCCTGGGGAATGTCAGGGTCAATTGTAGGGCTGGGCGTGAGCGTGAGTTCAGGTGTGACCGACGGCGTGGGCGTAAAACCAAAGGTTGGTGTCGGGGTGAGGGACGGTGTCAGCGTCGGCGTATGAGTGGGCGCAAAGACAATACCGCGTAAGCTGGGTGTGTTCCACACGACCAGCCCGCCAATGATTATGATGGCTGCCAGTACCCCAAGCGCACCACTCCAAACATAAAGCCGCAAATATAACGAATCGCGTTCGCCAGCCCGCCGCCGGGTTTTATCCACCCATTCGATACCTTCAATGGGATCATAGTCACGGCGATATTGGCGGATAATTGCATCAAGTTCCGGTTGAATACTAGCCAGTCGTTGTGGGTCGGGTACCGGTATGCCAGGAGCCTGAGAACGCGGGGCTTGCTGTTGGGGCACCGCAGCTTGTGGCTGCGCTGTGGGTGTGCCGCCTGCATGCAGTTGGGTGGGATCAATGCCCATCGAGCGCAGCGCTTGCAGCCCAGTTTCGTTATTGGGGTTAATTTCCAGCAACTTCTGGAAACAAAAGAGACGCTCTTGCTGGTTGCGGGCCACACTTGCCAGCCAGATCCAGGCGGCTTCGTTACCGGGTTCCAGCCGCAGCGATTGTTGTAGTAACGTTCGTGCCTGATCTTGCTGACCAGCCTTAGCGGCGGCGATGCCCTGTCGCCGGAGATTGCGTGCCTGTTCGCTTGCCACAAGGTTGTCTCCCCAATGTTCTGCACATCTTTGATTTTATATCAAACGGGGAAATACAAAAAATGGAATTCAGGCATAATGTACTGATTATCAGATTCCAGCACGAACTCACCGGGTTGGTTTGCACTAAACCGGGGCATTTGATGAAACGGATATTGAAATAAAAAGACCGCTGACCAATCAGCCAGCGGTCAAATTGCTTAATGCGATGAACGGTTACTCGCGCGGTTCGACTTCCGCGTTTACATAGGTGATGCGGCCCTCAACTTCAGGCGCAACCGGGGCATTCGCCTCCATGTAGCTCAGGGTCACTTCGAAATCAACCCGACCTTGATCGTAGGGATTGATCGCGTTGTTAGCGAGGACTTCAAAGCCATCGCCGCCTTGACGGAAAAAGTTCAGCCCGGCAACGCTGTAAATTGTATCGGGGTCGATCGGCGCAAAGCTGCCATCTTCACCTTCAACAATAACGCTCACAACCCGACTGCCCACGTCCTGAGTTGGATCATAAACAACCTGAAGGCCGGAAACCTGCAAGAACCGACCGGCAGCGCCACCCCGTTGGACCATACCCGCATCGGTTAGTTGGATACTCGAAACGGCATGTTCCAATGTCGCAATGACGTCGGCTCCGGTGAGTTCGAAAGTGCTGATGAGGTTGCCGAATGGATGCACCGTCAGGATTTCACCCATTGTTATTTCGCCATCATCAATGTCGGCGCGGATGCCGCCGCCGTTCATGAACGCGATTTGCGAACCCGTTTCCAGGCGCATGGCATCAGTAATCAGGTTGCCCAGATTGCATTCTTCCACGCGGCACACGCTGCGGTCGCCAGTCAGGAAGACGCCAGCTTCGGAAACCACCGTGTTCTGTAGTTCGGCAATCGGTTCGGCCAAACCGGCAACCAGATCGGAAACTTCGGGATCAGGGCTAACATATTTCGACAGAAGGATGGCATCACCTTCCCAGTCGGCCAGTACCCCGGCGGCATCAAATTCGACGTCCAGACGACCCAGATACTGGGTGGCGGTACTGGCCTGAACCACCAGAACCGGTTCGGCACTGGCGCTTTCTAAAACAACCGGATATTCACCATCGGCTCCGGCATAGACATTGCTCAGGAAGGTGTTGGTGTGTCCCCCAACGACGACATCAACCCCTGAAACCGCCTGTGCGACCGTGACATCGGCATCAAAACCAATGTGGGTGAGGAGAATAATCTTGTTGACGCCCTGTTCAGTCAGTTCATCCACTGCACCCTGCGTGACCGCCACCAGGTCATTGTTGAAGACCAGTTCCGGGCCGGGCGATGACAGAATTTCGCTCTCTGGTGTGACGAGGCCGATAACACCAATGTTCTCGCCGCCAACTTCCAGTACCGCATACGGGTCAATCTTACCCGCCAGAACGGGTGACTCGCTAAAATCCACGTTGGCTGTCAAAACCGGGAAATTTACTGCATCCACAAACGCTGCCAGTACATCATCGCCATTATCGAACTCGTGATTGCCCAGCGTCATGGCGTCATAGCCAATCATATTCATAATTTGAGCGCTGTCCTGCCCCTGCCATTGCAGGTGGAACAGCGTACCCGTAAAACGATCCCCACCATCCAGTAGCAGGTTGTTGTCGGCTTCAGCACGAATCTGCTTCACGACGGCGGCTTGCCGGGCTGCACCACCGTCACCATCGCGATTGGGTTCATGATGGCCGTGAACATCGTTGGTATGCATGATGGTCAGGGCGAAGGTTTCGTCCTGGGCGACTACTGGCAGTACCAACAACCCCAGCAGCAGCACACAAACAATCTTACGCAACATACTTCCCTCCTAATTGAGCTTCAAACAGGTCTAGCCTATGATATTGCCTGCACTATCTTAATGACAGTTACCTCTAAAGTTTAAATTTTATTTAAGAAAATAACAACTAAATTTAATGAAATGAACAGTTGGTTGGCATCTCATTCGGTTACTATAAAGGATTTCAGTACTAAAGGTTAAAGAAATGTGGTTGTGAGACATTGTAACGTGCTATACCGGCGGCCAGGGATAATTCGGTCCCCGTCCTGGTAGTGGGTATTGTCCACTCTGGACCAGTTTGTTGATTCGGCGTTGGAATGCTGCGATTTCGCGTGAATTGAGTAGCGAATCAAGTTGTTTACGATAATGGCTATCACGATCTTCAAGTTGCGAACAGAGTTGCTGAATGTCCTGAATCAAGCTTTCAGGCAGCGAATGTCCGGCAAAATCCCAGATCACCGTACGCAGTTTATCGTCTGTGTTAAAAGTAATGCCATGGTCGATACCCCACAATTGATTATTCTGGTCGAGCAGGCAATGCCCGCCTTTGCGATCGGCATTGTTCACCAGATAATCAAACGCTGCCATTTGCCGCAATTGCGGGTACATCGCTTCAGTGAACGAGAAATAATTAACTTCGGGATCATGGTCAATAAAAAATTGAACGGAACCTAAACCATGGGGACCATCGCGCAGTACCGTTGGTGGCACAATTTGCCAGCCTAAGGCATGGGAGGTTTCGAAGGCAGCGACCTCACGATAGCAGAGCGTACCATCGGGAAAATCCCAGAGCGGGCGCTCACCTTTTTGCGGTTTATAGACCGCCCGCACTTCCATTTCTTCATAGACAATCGCTAACAGGAAGGTGTAATTCGAACTCCAACGCATGACTCCAAACTCAGTTTGAACTTCACCCTGTTGGAGGATTTCGAGCATTCGCTCGGTTGTGATGGGAATCTGCTGGTTGCTATCTTTGTCGTTTGTCATGACCAGTAGTAGATAACTCGTCCATTTTGTCGCGGGTCGGCCCGGCCAGATTGTACCAGCGTCACGGCCTGTGAACTGAGCGCCCGCATCTGGTGGCGGTCACACCACATCCGCACAATCCCCGGTTCTTCCAGATCGAGGTCAATGTCGTCTTCGTTGGGCACCAGTTCCTGCGCTACCAACACGATCATATTGTTGTCTTCATCATAGCCCAGGCCCATCTGCGCAACCCGGAAAATCGGTTCGATTGGTTCGCGCAGTTCCATATCGATCTTATCAACATCACGCTGAAGTGGTTCATCGGTTGGGTCAGGATAGCGATCATCCAGATCTTCAATCAATTCGACAACCGCTTCGCTGAGCGCCCGGGCCTGCTCTTTTTCAATAATCAATGAAACGATCTGCGAACCTTTACCAGCCTGTAAGTGAAAGGTACGGCGACCTTTAGGCCCAATCGTCCCAATGGTGACAAAATCGACAGGCTTGAGTTCTATTTCGGTATTTGACATGATTACACCTCCGCCGGGGCAGCCTGCTCCTGTTCTGCTTTGCGCGCCCGTTCCATTGCCTGAATATGTGCCACGTCATTCATAGTCCCGACAAACGGGCGGCTGTGACCCAGGACAATGGTGCTAATGGAAGCGGGTGAGATGACGATGCGCTGAAAATTGTCCAGGTGCATGCCCAAATAATGTGCCAGTGTCATCTTAATAAGATCAGCATGGAAGACGACCGCGACGGTCGCACCAGGATGTTTCGCTGCCAGGTCTTCAATCGCGTCCACGATACGCACTTGAACCCCACGCATGGTCTCACCATTGGGAAAGCGCGCGCGTGATGGATACTCTTGAACGACTCCCCACATTTTGCGCTGGGTTAACTCGGCAATGGTTTTGCCTTCCCAATCACCATAACGCACTTCGCCCACATCCGGGTGGTGTTGAATCTGGAGATTAGGATGATGCTGGCAAATCGCTTCTGCCGTCTCCATCGTTCGTTCCAGTGGGCTGGCATATAGATAATCAATGGGCGCTTCAGCCAGGCGCTGGCCTAATACGGCGGCTTGTGCCTGGCCTTCTTCGCTTAGATGAACACCTGGCGTCCACCCCGCCAATTTATGGGTTTTAACAAAATCATTAACTGCATGCCTGATGAGCAGAAACTGTGTCATCGTTCAAGTTCTTTTGGTAGAATGCGCTACTCTATTACGTTGGATGATAGCATATCCCGCTCAAATTCACACCTGAAATTTAACGGATGTTAACGATTTGGGGCTTGTTTGCTCTTGAGCATGACTTTTGCTCGAATCTACATTTAACTTGCCCTTTACATCTGACCATTACCACGCCGGAATCCGACCTGCTACTTGATCCAGACGCGACGATCGCCTATAACCTTCATGCGTTGTATTTAACCGCTGGGCGTGAACCGTGCTTTGGGAAATTGATTATTAAATGAGGAAACAATGAGTGTGTTAGCTGCCCTGAGCCGTATACAAATGTTTCATCATAGCTGTTTTGCGTGAATTAGCGTCGATATTTGCAGGTCATGGCCTGAATACAGGTCCCATCGCTAACTGATAAATCGGCCTTGGTGGCCCGGCACGACATCAACCTGACACAGTAAGCTTGTCTCTAAGCCGATGGCGGACAGATTTTGGTATAATGGAAAACATTCTGTCTGTTTGAAGGCTTTAGGATGAAAATAGGGATCATATCTGATATTCATGGAGACTATTCAGCGCTTAAAACGGTTTTAGACCGACTCGATCAAGTTCATCAAGTAGATCGTATTCTGTGTGCTGGCGATCTGGTCGGACGTGGCCCACAGCCCGATGCCGTCGTGTCCCTGATTCGGGAACGGCAGATTGTGACAGTGCGTGGCAATCATGACGAATGGTTCTACGATCTCTCCGCTGCGAATAGCGCCTATCTCAAGGCGTTGCCACTTGATTGGCAGGCCGACCTGGGTGGGTGTAGTGTGTTTATGTGTCATGGCAAACCAGGTAATAATATCTGGGGACTCTACCGCGATCATCTTTCCGATACGCTGTTGAACATGATGCTGGATTCGCTCAAAGCGGATGTGTTGATAACCGGTCACACCCATCTGCCCTTGTGCATCCAGGTTGAGCGCGGTTGTTTGGTGAACCCCGGGTCACTCTACCAGTTTAGTAACACAACCCGAGCGTCGTCGCATACCTATGGTGTGCTCCATTTGCCCGCAATGGGCTTTGAGTTATTTGACCTGCAAGCATCGCCAACCGAGATCGTACCCTGGGAACGGTAATCTTTACGTTAATTTTCTTTAAGTAATGCTATTGTGAGGAAGGTGATCGCTGCGGCGGTCACAACCTCGCGTATGCGCCGTCCTTTTGGGCGGCGCTGTCTTTTATGCTCACTATGGTATGCTACAAACCATGACTGTAACCCATCAACTCACTATTATACGCGGCCAGCAGACAACCGTGCTGGATGTTCCGTCGGGCAGCAATTTGCGGCAAGTATTGTTAGCCGCCGACAGATTACCGTATAGCAGGTTAACGCGTCGAGCGAACTGTGGTGGGCGTGGCCTCTGTGCGACCTGTGGCATCTGGATTACGAACGGTGAGTCGGCGCCACAACACTGGCATGATCGCATTGGCAGCAATTTTGGCTACCCGCGCCTATCGTGTCAGATTACAATTGACCGCGATATGACGGTAGCAATCATCACTGATAAATGGATTTGGGGACAGCGTAAACGATGACCAAACCACAGATTCCAACTGAACACTATACCCGCGAATATTTCGAAAAATGGAATTATGCTGATCGCGGGCTGGGCAAATTTAGCATGTACTGGTTTGCGCGGCGTTATTATGCGGCTCTTGTGCGCCGGTTTGCGCCTGTGAATGGTGGGAAGTTGCTGGAAATGGGCTGTGGATTGGGCCACCTGATTGGCCTGTTACAGGATGATTTTCGGTGTGTGGGTATCGACCTGATGGAATATAGTATTGAGCAGACCCGTTTGCATGCGCCTAAGGCGGAAGCATTGGTCATGAGTGCGGATGATCTGAGTGCATTCGCCGATGGTGAGTTTAGCGCGGTCGTGGCACTTCACCTGGTTGAGCATTTGCCTGATCCACAAGATACCATTCAACAGGTGGCTCGTATTCTGCAACCCGGCGGCTTGTGGCTGTTTGCAACACCGCACCCTGATTATAGTTTGCGGCGCTTCAAAGATCGTGATAATGACGCGATTGGCAAAGATAAGACGCATATCAACGTGCATCCACCCATGCAGTGGCGGGCCTGGTGCGAAACTAATGGCTTTTCGATGCTGCATCACTTTGGCGACGGTTTGTGGGATGTGCCTTATTTGCCGCTGCTGCCCAAGTCGCTACAGTTTGCTCTGTTCGGCTTGCCTGCGTTCGCGCAGGTGGTGACACAAACCACGTTGACGCCATTGCGTTACGGCGTCAATCAGATCGGTATCGCTCGTAAAACAGGATAATCTGATAGGGACTGGCATTGATGGTTGCTGGATTACAGTTTCGACAAGCGGTTCAGGCCGATTCGCCGGGCCTGCGGGAATTGGCATTGAGTTACTGGCACGAGCTGATGCCGAAAGCAGATGTTATGCAGAATGCCGAACGTCGTGACGAGTATTTTGAGTCGCAGTTCGATCTTTCTGATGCGAAGCGCCCGCTCTTCTGGCTGCTGCTGACTGAGCAACCGATTGGTTTTGTGCATTTAACGATATATAAAGCTGAGCAACGGGCCTATGTTGAGGACTTCTATATCGTTCCAGAGGCCCGCCGTCAGGGGCATGGCACTACAATGCTGCAATGGCTATTCGACTATCTGGACCAGCAGAATATTGAACAGATTGATTTAAATGTCCGGCGTGATAATCCAGATGCGTTGGCTTTCTGGCAGGCACAGGGCTTTGGCATCGCGGGTTATCGCTTGCGGCAATATCGCGAACCGGCAACCGGAACCGCTCTAATAGGCGTTTTGTCTTCTGATTTCTAGAAACTGAGTTGAGGTGATGTGATGACGGATTCGACTCGTACCGAAATGACGGCTGAAGAATTTGTAGAGCTTCTGGATCAATAACAATGCATGACACCATTATCATCGGCGGTGGGATTGTTGGTACAGCAGCAGCCTATAGTCTGGCACAGCGCAGGGCTGATGTACTGCTGATTGATCGGCATGATACGGGACGGGCGACGGATGCCGGGGCCGGGATTCTCTCGTTTCCCACGTTAGGTGCCGGGGCGGACGATCTGTGGCTGGAATATGCGCGGCATTGCCATGCCTATTATCGCCAGTTGATTGAGCAATTACTGCATGAGCAAGAAGGCGATACCGGCTATGCCCGCACCGGTAAGTTGATTGTTGCTGCAACAGAGGACGAACTCGAACCGTTTGCCCAGCGGCGAGCTGCGATTGAAGCCCGCCAACAGGCAGTCAATTGGCCGTCACCTGACCAATGCTATGAAATCTCGCCTGCGGAAGCACGGGAACGATTTCCCGCTATCGGTAATGTGCTGCGGGCCTTGTATGTGAGCGATGCGGCTAGGGTTGACGGGCGTTTGTTGAATGCTGCCATGCGCCGAGCGGCGGAGCAACAGGGCCTCGAGATAAAAGCAACCAGTGTCGAAAAGCTGATTATCGAGAATGGCGGTGTAACTGGGGTGAGTGTCGCTGGCGAGACAATTTTTGCCAGTAAGGTGATTATCGCTGGGGGTGCGTGGACACCGCAGTTTGGCGATCAATTAGGCGTTCAGATTCCGATCACGCCCAAGCGGGGTCAAATCATTCATCTTAGTCTACCTACCGATACCAGCGCCTGGCCGATTATTAACGCCTTTCATGGACATTATCTGGTGCCCTGGCACGATAACCGGGTGGCAGTGGGGGCCACGCGCGAGGCAAATGCTGGTTTCAACCCCCATACCACTGCGGCAAGTGTCCGCGAGGTGATAGACGAAGCGCTGCGTGTTGCACCGGGTTTAGCCAATGCTGAAATCAAAGAGATTCGTGTTGGGTTGCGCCCGACCACAGCGGATGATCTGCCGGTTATGGGTACGATTCCCGGTGTCGAGAACGTTTATCTGGCAACCGGGCATGGTGCATCCGGTTTGCAACTGGGTCCTTACAGCGGCAAGCTGGCGGCAGACTGGGCGTTGGGCCAAACACCGGAAATGGACCTGTCAGCATTTTCGATTGTGCGATTTGGCACATAACCAATGCGGTCCAATCACAATGCTTCTTAATCGAGCGGGTGTAGACTGATACATGGGGATAGCATGCCTATCCCTATTTTGTTGAATCTTGGACCTGCACAATGCTCACAACACCAAAACTTCGTACCCAAAATTTTGTCGCTCATTTCCCGGTTTTTTATGGCTGGGTGGTGCTGGTGGCGGCGACGCTCGGCCTGATGTTGCCGTTTTTCGGCCACAACACCACCATCGGCCTGTTTATGGATTATTTCATCGCCGACTTTGGCATGGACCGCACCACGATCTCCGGCTTGTTTGGGCTGGGTGGTTTGATCGCTGCGGTGACATTGCCCTATGTCGGCAAACTCATTGATCGCTTTGGCGGGCGGGGTGTGGGTCTGGCGACCGGCATTGTGTTTGCGCTTTCCCTGATTTTGTTATCGATGGCCGCCAGTCCGCTGGTATTGCTCTTGCTCTTTATCCTCATGCGTGGCCTGGGGCTAGGACCGTTACATATTACGCACAGTACTGTGATCGCGCAGTGGTTTCGCAGTCAACGCGGGCGGGTGATGGGGATCACGATTATCGTCACCTGGTTGTTCCAGAGCTTTTATATGCCCACCTTGCAGAATCTGCTGGAAATCTATAGCTGGCGGCAAATCTGGCAAGTGATGGGCTTAATCATCGGCGTGTTGATCGTGCCGATTATCTGGCTATTGATGCGTGATCGCCCGGAGAGCTTTGGCTTACTGCCCGATGGTGAGGCCAGAGACGATCACCAGCCAGGTGATGTCGAGGAGAGTTGGACGCTCCTGGAAGCGCGGCGCACGGCTGCATTCTGGATTTTTGCTTCGGGGCGCATTCTCATGCCCGCCATTGGGTCGGCATTGATCTTACATCAGGTGTCCATCTTTGGTGTGCTAGGCTATGAACCGTCGGTGGCAGCACAGACGTTTGGTATGGCGGCGATTATTGCGGCTCTCTTCTCGATTTTTGCCGGTATCCTGGTGGACCGTTTGCGGCCCGGACTGGTGATGGTCTTACAATTATCGACCAGCCTGGGTCTGATGATCCTGGCGATGACCATGACGACACCGGTGTTGCTGTTGGCTTACGCTGTGATATTTGGCATGAATATCGGGTTCGGCGGTGTGTTTGATAACTCGGTCTGGGCCAATTTATTCGGGCGCGAACACCTGGGCGAGATTCGCGGTTTTATCGCCACCATGATGTCGATTGGCGTTGCGGTTGGGCCGGTCCTGTTTGGCTGGAGTTATGACACGCTGGGTTCCTACAACGTGATGTTTGTGGTGTTCAGTGTGCTGGTGATCGTGCAGATTATACTGGCATATATTGCCCCAAAACCCCGTCGCATTGAAACATTCGGTTAAGCCTGGTGAAATTGGTCTGATCGCGTAAGGCCACTCTCGGTGTTGGGATTGTGTGGGCCGGTTTAACCATCGTCGCTGCATTACTGGCGCGTAAACCGCAACGACGAACTGCCCTTGTCACGGTGCCACAGGTCGCAATCGGCAATTAATGTCAGTCTTGCGGTAAAATTAGGAGCGTGCTGCGGTACGCTCTTTTGATTTGGGGAGGTGAAGATGGCTTCAGACGATCACTTTGAACGCACGATGCAGACCTATAATCAGGTTGCCGACCAGTATGTCGCCCGCGGCAAGCGTAACGGGCGCTGGGACACGCCGAGCGAACATTTTCAGCAATTTTTGAATCATTTGCCATCAATGGCAAAGGTGCTTGATGTGGGCTGTGGCCCGGGCATTGAGACGGCGTATTTCCGTCAGGCAGGGTTGTTGACGGTTGGGTTGGACTTTTCCATTGGGATGCTGAAGCAGGCGCAGCAACAGGTCGGCACTGGTTTTGGGCAAGCCGATATGCGCCAGTTGCCGGTGGCCGCTGCCTCGCTGGATGCGGTTTGGATGCAAGCGTCGCTCTTGCATCTACCGCGGGTAGACGCGCCACAGGCGATTGCAGAAGCCTATCGCGTGTTGCGTCCTAGCGGGCACTATTATATGAGTGTCAAGCAGGGCGATGGTGAAGAATACATCGCTAATCTGGCTGACCAGCCTCGCTACTTTATCTACTACCAGCCCGATGAAGTTCGCCAGCTTGTAACCAGTGGGGGTTTTACAATTATTGACCAGTGGCTGGTTGAAACCCCTTATGTGAACTGGATTGCTGTAATCGCTACGAAATCAGCCAATTAGTGCCCGCCATAATAGAAAAATCGCCATGCCGAGGACAATCGTGAGTAGCAGATTTTTGGTTCGCCATGCGATCAGCCCGGCAATAATCCCGGCATATAAATAGGCATTATTGAAATTAACGTCGATTTCGCCCTGTGGTAGCAACATGGCGGGGAAGGCGATAGCGGTGAGGACGGCGACCGGCACGTACCGCAGGGCGCGAATCAGAATGGTTGGCAGCTCTATCCGCCCGACAATAGCGAGCATCGGATACCGAATGAGGAATGTGACCAGGGCCATGCCGAAGATGAGCAACGCGTCGTTCATGACACCTCTTTTTCAACTTTAAATGACTGCCCGAATGAAGTGCGACGATGGTTGTTGATTGCTTCAGCCAGCATCCCAGCGGCGATGCCGACGATTGCGGCCACGATCAAACCAAGGCGATTGGGCATGTTATAGGTCACGATACTGGTCCCGGCGGCGACCAGCGCACACACCAGCATGGGGCGATTAACGATCAAGGGGATGACGATGCCGATAAAGATAACGGTTAGCGCGAAATCCAGCCCGAGTTGGTTCAACCCTGCAAATCGTTGTCCTGCCAGCGCGCCAATGATCGTGCAGAGGTTCCAGTTCACGTACATGATGACTGCTGACCCCAGATGAAACCAATGTTTATGGGGTGAAGGGTCTGTCTTTTGATAGCGCGTGACGACAATGGCGTAGGTTTCATCCGTCAGCCAGAAGGCCAGCGGCGGCAGCCATTTTTGTGACAAATTTTTCATGTGTGGGCCGAGCGAGGTGCTGTACAGCATGTGACGCAAATTGACGACAAAGGTGGTCAGCACAATGATCCCCAGTGTGGCCCCCTGGTCATAGAGTATCACACCAATGAATTGCGCTGAACCGGCAAACACAAACAGCGATAAGCTCAGGGTTTCCGCCAGAGAAAACCCCGCTTCGATTGCACGCGCGCCAAAAATAATGCCGAACGGGATGGCACCCAGCACCATCGGCAGGGTAAGCACGATGCCGTTGATAAACTCACGACGACGGGTCATCTGCGTTTACTCCACATTGGCGAAGGCCCGCACCGGGAAGGTCCCGAATGCCTTAACTTTGACCGGCACCGCATAGAAGCGGAATGGACGTTGCGCTGGTAGATTTTCCAGATTGCATAGATGCTCCACAATCAAAATATTGGCTTGCAGCAGCGAGGTGTGGACGGGGCGCTCACCAGTCGCCGTGTTGTCGATGTTGAGTGAGTCGATGCCGACTAAGGTTGCGCCCCGGTCGCGCAGATATTCTGCCGCTTCGGTTGCTAAATAGGGATGCCCCTCGAAATATTGGACGGATTGCCAGTATCGCGCCCAACCGGTGTGAATGAGCACCGCTTTGCCGGTCACATCCAGTCCTTGAAAATAATTTGCATTGATGGCCCGGTCTGGTCCTGGCTTGACCGACACCAATATCCCCTCTAGATGCGCCATTTGCTCTAGCGAAATCGCAGCGAGATCAGCGCCATCAGCGAAGCGATGAAAGGGTGCATCAATATAGGTGCCGGTGTTGGCGACCATCTCGATCTTGCCGATGTGGAATTCGGTGCCCTCAGCATAATGCTGGCGTGATTCTTCCCGGCTCAAATAATCACAAATGATGGGGGCGGGTAAGCCTTTGTACGTGATGAGTCCATCCTCAACCGCGTGGCTCAGGTCAATGAGTTGCATGGATCCCTCTCAGACATTTACGACGAATTGGCCCGGAGTTACGCCGACGATCCGTTTGAAGCGTCGGGTGAGATGGCTCTGATCGCTGAAGCCAGTAGCAGCCGCGACGGCGGCAATTGGTTCCCCGGCTTGTAAATGTGTTTTGGCGCGTCGGATTCGCACTTGAGTCAGATAGGTATGGGGCGGTAGGCCGGTCTCAGCGCGAAATACGCGCACCAGATGATAAGGACTTAATCCCGCAACCTGTGCCAGATCATCCAGCGATGGATTGTCCATATAGTGTGTTTCCAGATAATGACGAACTCGGCGGACTGAGGCGCGTTCATCGGCCAACCGAACCAGTTTGCCGGGTCGATTCTGAGCCTGACGCGCAATCAACGCACCCAGCGCCGTATGCAGGTGTATGTCGCGCTCAAGCTGGGTCGTGGAATGCTCCAGTACGCGGTGTAATGTGACCAGGAGTCCGGCAGCATAGCGATCATCAACGACCGGATTCGGAAAATAGGGCAGATCCCAATGGGTGCCGGTGACTTCATAGGCGATCTGGCGCATGGTGGTGATATTGGGGTAAAGCGCGCGATATGTCCAGCCATGATCGTGAATTGCATAACCGCTATGAATATCACCCGGATTAATCAGAATAATCTGATCTTGACCGGCGGTACAGGTGTGGCCTTCGCAGAAGAATTTATAGGCGCTGCGCGTGACCACTGCGACAACATATTCGTCATGATAGTGCTTATCGAAGGTATGGGTGATGTAGGTGGCGTGCAGCAATTCGAGGTTATCAAAGTCCTCGGCACGCCAGAATTTCGCTTGTTCACGGGGTTTGCCAGCCATAATGCTGCATCATAACAGAAGTTATTTTGACTGTCTTGTACGTTCTTGCGCATTTTAACTAACGTGAGTTATAATAAATTAAATAACGTTAGTTGAGGGGTGCTTATGTTTGATGCTGATGCGATCACCGCCAATATTGCCAATCACATGCGCCGCTATGTCCAGCAGTGGTTGCCGACGCTACAACTTGAAGCCCTACCCGATGGCTCCTGGTCAGTGGAGTTTGTTGACGACAGTCCGTTAATTGAGCAAATTCGCCTGCTGGTGCGCATCGCGAACGGCGAGGTTCCCGGCGACCTGGCGGATGATCTGCTGATGAGCGATGTTGAAGCAGCGATTGAGACGATCTGTAGTCGACTGTTCACTGCACCTGGCAGTCCGCAACGTTATGCAATTCCTCCGCACTTCTGGAATACTGATCTCGGTCTGGTGATTCAACACTGTCAATTGTGGCTGCGGGGTGATGATCTGATTTCTTATACCGAAGCAGCAGCGATTTTGTGGCCCGACGAGGCTGTTCAGACCGCCCGGATGCGTATCAAACGCATGGTCGAGCGCGGCGAATTGACTCCCTATCTTGATCCACACGAGAACAACCCCCAGCGGGCTGCCCGGGTGAGTCGCTTCGAAATCGAAAATATGCAAGGGTCAGGCTCATGAACGATCAAATGGTTGTCCAAAATGCTGATTTTGAAGTTGAAATTAATCTGCTGGAGAATTGGATTGACCGTGAATATCGGCGCCGTCAGATACCCGGCCTGTCGGTTGGTGTGGTTGCCGGTGATAGTTTGGTGTGGTCACGCGGATTCGGTCTGGCGAACATTGACCAGAAGCTGCCGATAACGAAGGATACGCGCTATCGCATCGGTTCAATTACGAAGACATTTACGGCGACTGCGATCATGCAACTGATGGAACGTGGTCTACTTCAACTTGATGATCCCCTTAAAAAATACCTACCCTGGTTTGATATACAGTACACTAATGCACCGCCGATCACGATTCGACATATTTTGATGCACACGTCGGGACTGCCGTTGGACGCAACCGTTCCACACTGGACCGAGAATCAATTTCAAACGTGGGCTGAAATTGTGGCGACTTCGCCTGGCAGGCAAGCGTGTTTTCCACCTAATGCATATTTTAAATACTCGAATTATGGTTTTGCCTTATTGGGCGGCGTGATTGAGACTGTTTCCGGGCAGCCTTACGCCGACTATATTCAAAATCAAATACTCGCTCCTTTGAATATGCATGAAACTGTTGTCGTCCCAATCTCGGATGACAAACAAATGGCTGCCGGTTATATTGGTCAACCGGGCGTCGGCAGACATAGGCTGGCCCCGTTTACCAATGTCCAGGGTTACACGCCAGCGTTTGGCATCGCAAGCACCGTTGCTGATCTAGCAGCGTTCGCAATTCAACACCTGAGTGATGTTGACACGACCATCATCAAGGCCATCACGCTGTGTGAGATGCATCGCGTGCAATGGTTAGAACCGCATTGGCAGGCCGGGCATGGTTTTGGTTTCAACATCACGCCTTACGAAGGTCGAACCGTGTCAGTTGCCGCTGGTGAGGTAAAAGGTTTCACAGCTCAGTTGGCGCTATTTCGCTCTGAAAAACTGGGCGTTATTGTGTTGACCAACTCGGTGTTTAGCAACCCTAATCTGTTTGCCCATCAGATTGTAAAGCGCTTCCTACCCCTCGTTGGCGCTTTTCACGCCAGCGCTGAAGCGCGATTCGATCCTGCATGGTCGAGCTATACCGGTATTTACACAACTGAATGGGGCGGCGATACGCAGGTTGTCCTGAAAGGGCAGCAACTCCAGATTATCGACTTGACCGACCTGGATGATGTCCGTAATCTGCAACCAACCGATGACCCTCAGGTGTTTCAGATTGAGGCCGGTTATTGGGTTGGTGAAACCTGTCGCTTCGAGTTGGATGATCGCGGCCAGGTGAGCCGCCTGTGGGTGGGTAGTGATTATGCTGTACCCAAAACGAATTGAGTAATTCTTCTGGAAGCTAACCTCGTCTCAGATGGCATTGCTCACGGTCGTGAGTGGATTATAAATCACCGTTCTGCCAACGCTGTACAATGGTTTGTGAAGGCAAGAAGGCCACCGGCGGTACATTGTTTTTGCCGAACCAATCTACCGCTTCAGCATCATCATCAGCTTGCAGGGTGCCGCCCACAATACTCGCGGCATACACAATCACGATGTTTGCCAGGCCACCATCGTCTGGGGTGTGAAAAATATCCAATAGCTTGTCGATTTGCACGGTTAGCCCGGTTTCTTCCAATGCCTCTCGTCGCGCAGCTGCCTGTGGATCTTCGTCGTAATCCATAAATCCAGCCGGCATGGCCCAGTAGCCTTGCATCGGCTCAATGCGGCGGCGGATAAGCAGGATTTGCTCATCCTGTAAAATCAGCAAGGCCACCGCGACTTTGGGATCATGAAAGACGGTGTGATCGCAATCCGGGCAGACCGGACGCATTGCCCCCATACGGTTGTGTTGTTCCAATTTTGCGCCACAGATTGGGCAGAAATTGGCGATTCGGGGTTGGCTCATGACGCTAATCTCCGGCGACGGACAACTGTTGTGATTATAGCGACGCCCAGTAATACGCCACCACCAAACAGCAAGAGCAGACTGAGGGTGTCGTTATCGAATGATCGAGCACGGGAGTTGGTCGCAGGCGCTGCCTCTAATTGAGTGGGTTCGGTCGTGATTGTTCGGTCTTCTGCATCCTGGGCCTCGGAAGCTGTTGTATCCGTTGCAGTCACAATGAGATCGGGTTCCTGGGCAGCCGATTGTCCCACACTTTCCGGTTCTGTCGCGTTATCAGCGACCGGTGGGGGAGCCAGCCTGAAGTTGGGACCATCTGGCTGTGGTACAGGTGCAAAAGCCGCTGCTGTCGCGTCGGCAACAATGCTGCCTGCAACGTCATCGCCACCCTGCTCGAAAGCTCCTTCATCCAAACCTGCTGCACTTTCACCATCGGTATCGGCAAAATCAAGCGTTTCAGCCTGATCGTCAGCCGTTGTCGCACTGTTGGTGGCGAAGAACTCTGAATTGACACCACCGCCGCCTGCATCAGGTTGTTCTGCCGGGACCGTATTGGACTCTTCAAGTTCACTTTCAGCGGCCCGGGCTAACAATGAATCTAATGCGGTTGCCGTCAGCCTCATCGCTTCATTGCTCAAAGTCGTCCCTGGTAAGGCATCGGTCGTCGGCTGCATAAGCGGTGCCGGGATATTCGATTGGGTGCGCCCGTCCGTCGCCGGTACGATGGTGGGGGCAGGTGAAGCAGTTGGGAATGCTAGGTCGCTGCCGGTTTGGGCTGAGTCCCGGCTAATGGTTGGCACTGCCGCCACTTGATTTTGCGGTGCGGCGACTTGAAGCATTGTAGCTGCCTCATCCCGCTGTAAATTATTCGCTTGGAGCAGGATATACCCACCAAACATAAACAACAAAATCGCCGCTGCCGTACTCAACACACTAAAGGTGGCCGTCAGCGGGAAGGGCAATGGCCGCCGGATCAAACTGGCCGACAAAGTGAAATCGCGCGGCGCTTTGAGTGTTGGCAAGTCGCGCAACAACATCACCGTCTGCCGCAGGCGGTTGAGTTCTTGCTGTAAACGCGGCTCAGCCTGCAGACGTGATTCAAGTTCGGCCCGTTCCGCTGGGGACAGCGCCTCGTCAATGTAGGCGGAAAGCAGTTCGTAATCGTTACCACTCACAATAGAAAGTCCGGTTCTGGCTTAATCTTCACTGTGTAGACGAAATGTTTCAGGTAAAAGTTCCTGCACCGCTTGCAGACAATCGCGCACACTCATCCGGGCACGACTGAGTCGTGATTTGACCGTGCCCACTTTGATTCCAACGGTTTCAGCAATTGATTGATAATCCAGGCCTTCAATATCACTCAAGACCAGGATGATACGCTGGTCGGCTCCCAGTTGCTGGATACAAGCTTGAATCGCCTGGCTGAGTTCACTTTGCTGAGCGGTCTGTTCCGGCGAAGGCAGGTCATCTGACAGCGGTGGCCCATCATCCTGATCTGCGCCGGGCAGGTCTTCAAACGAGGTCGCTGGGCGGCGTTTCTGGCGACGCAGTTCATCGTAGCAAGTGTTGGTCGCGATTCGCAGCAACCACGCCCGGAAATTGCCACCACGAAATGTTTCGAGTCGGCGAAACGCCGTGATAAACGCATCCTGGGCCATATCCGCTGCGCTGGCCGGGTCGCCCATAATGCGATAGGTTACGGTATACACCCGGTCCTGATAGTCCAGCACCAGTGTATTGAAAGCCGCCAGATCGCCGGTTAGCGCCTGCTGAATCAATTGCGATTCGTCTTGTTGCAAATTCGGTGTGCTACCCATTGACAACCACGCCGAAAGAATTTATCATAAAAGACA
Organism: Phototrophicaceae bacterium; assembly: GCA_965223835.1. Classification (GTDB taxonomy): domain Bacteria; phylum Chloroflexota; class Anaerolineae; order Aggregatilineales; family Phototrophicaceae; genus CAVYXZ01. The sequence goes on along the minus strand of CBDCXQ010000001.1, from coordinate 3,496,794 downwards.
GTAACAGGTTGTTAATGAAATGTAAACAAGTTGTTATCAAAGTAGTAACGCCGAAGTGGTGGAATGGTTTACACGATCGCCTCAAAAGCGATTGGGCGCACGCCCATGTGGGTTCGACTCCCACCTTCGGCATACTCAAACCAGATCATAGGTCTGGTTTTTTGGTTTCACCACCGAGGGCATAGTATACTGAAGCTGTTCGTAAGTCAACGTCAACACGATTGCGATCATGCGTACTTTTGCCGAATACAAACAAATCCTCGAATTGTGGGAACTTGATATCCCCAAGAAACGAATTGCGATCATGCTCGGCATTCCCCGCGCTACCGTCCGAGATTGCATTAATCGTTATGGCAGTGTTCAGGGCTTAGAAGAAAATCGTGAACGAGCGTCACGTAGTACACCCCATGCAATTCTGAACCGAATTCGCGATGCATCTGATAAACAAACCCAAACAGCTTATGCCTATCTTCTAGGTTTGTACCTTGGTGATGGCGATATTTCAAAATATCACACCCATCGGGTTCATCGTCTTAGAGTTGCTTTGGATAAACGTTATCCAGAAATCATTGAAGGCTGTGTACGTGCTATCGAGATTATATTGCCGGATAACCAGGTAGATATTGTGGATCGTTGTAGCTATGTGCATGTAAGTTGCTACCATAAATTCTGGCCTGAAATTATTCCACAGGATGGTGATGGCCCCAAACATAAGCGCAAAATAATACTCGAACCCTGGCAGCAAAAAATTGTCGATTGTTACCCGTTGGAATTCTTTCGCGGGCTATATCATTCGGACGGCACGCGCTTTAGCAATGTTGTCAACGGTAAAGATTACCCTCGTTACGGCTTTACAAATTACTCAAAAGGCATTCGCCAACTGTTTTGTGATACCTGCAACAAGCTGGGCATTCATTGGACTGTCAAACACCTGTCATCTGCTGGCAATCGTCCAACTGATATTTTTATCTCCCGACGCAAAGACGTGGACTACCTTGACAGCGTTATTGGCCCCAAAAGTTAATTTCACCTCGGTCTGTTTCACGTCTAATTTTTTACGCTAACCGCTGCTTGTGAAGGTTTGCACTCTCCTGTAAACTGATCTTTCGCAGAATGGGTATAATGTAGTCGGTAGTCTTTAGTTTTTGGCTTTGAACGACAATTCATATCAACATGCAGGTACATCCAAATTGGCGCATCCTGGTCACCTGCCGGGGTTTTAGATGTTGATGACTAAAGATTGAAGACCGCGACTCATGACTGAAAAAGGGTTTGCTTTTGCGCGTTTTACTTTCACTGGTGATTGGGTTGGCATTAGGGGTTGGGCTGGGTTTGTACCTGGGATGGGTGCAGTTTCCAGTTGAATTTATCAACAGCCCCATCGAAGACCTGTCCCCCCGTTTCAAAGACGAATACACAGTGATGATCGCCACCGGTTACACGGCAGATAACGATCTGCTGGGGGCGGTGGAGCGATTGCGCTTACTGGATGTTCAAAATATCCCGGCGCATGTCCAGGAAACGACCGAGCGTTATATCACCAATTCACGCGATGTAAATGACATTCAATTTCTGGTGGAACTCGCAGTCGGTTTAGATCGGCTTACACCGATTATGGAACCCTATCGACAAGTAAGTGCACCAGGGGCCAGTTCATGACTCGGCAGCGTCGCCCCCCGCCCCCACCGCCCACGCTCCCGGAGGAAATGCCGCCGCCGCGCAGTCGTTATAATCGGCCCCGGCGTCCGTTGTCCATCTGGGGACTAATTGTTGGCCTGGTCGTGGGTCTCGGTGGTGGCTTGATTTATGCATGGGTACTGAACCCGGTGCAGGAATTCTCGACTGAACCCTGGCAATTGCGGGCGGAAGATCGTGCTAATTACATGGTGGCGATCACCCTGGCCTTTGCGGGTGACAGTGACCTCAATCGGGCGATTGAACGGCTGACCACCTTGCGTGGACAAAATCCAGATATATTTCAGCAGGTTGCCGATACTGCCTGTCGCCTGGCTTCAACCGGTTATGTCGATAGTAGCAGTGGCATTCGGGCGATTCGCAGTATGCTGACTTTTTACCAGTTGCAGGGTCGTACCGGCTGTGCTGAGAACTTGATTCCAGCCAGCGACGTTGTTCCCACCCAGCAAATCGTTATTGACGCATCGACACCAACTTTGCCACCCCCGGCGACGAAAACCCCTACACCACCCAGTCCGATCGAGGCGAGTCCCACTTCGCCGCGCTTGATTGTCCCGACCAGCGTGCCGCAGCGCGATTTTGTCCTGGCGAATGTGGCGACGTTTTGTGATGATGAGATTTCCGGCGTGATCGAAGTGTTTGTTCAGGATTTTGGCGGCATTGGCTTACCGGGATTGCCGGTACGGGTGCGGTGGGATGATGGAGATAATACCTTTTTCACCGGCCTTAAACCAGAACGCGGCCCAGCCTATGCCGATTTCCAGATGGAGGCGGGCAAGGGCTATATTATCGACATGCCGGGACGATCAGATCCGTCACGCGATCAGTTGGTCGCTGCCACGTGCCGCACCGCAACCGGCAGTGAGGCCATTATTTCCTATCGGGCCGTATTTTTGCCCGCCAGCTAGGGGCGCGTATCGGCCAGTTTGAGCTGGGCGCGGCCTGTGTCAGTTGGTTCAGCCCAGGCAAGATATAGGTAGCGATTTCGGTCAGTCTGTAACAGCGGCGGTCCGATTAATGGCTGGCGCAACGGCTTCACCGGTTGGTAGCCAATTGGTCTACTCCCCTGCAAATAGACAATGCCCAGTTCTTCGCCTTGACTGACGGCGATCGGGACAACATCAAACTGCCCGCGTAAGGGGGCCGCCCAGGTGAGCCAATTGTCCCCGCTACTCACCGCCGGCACTGGTCCCGTATTCAAGCCAGTTTCAATAAAATTTTCCAGTGGCTGACTCACGCCCAGTCGTTGCGGCGCAGCCCAGGCACCGCCGCCCAATGCCCGTGACACATACCAGGATTCATCGGGTCCAGTTGATCGCGTCATATTCCAGAATATATAGATATGCGTGAAATCTAAAGCCAGGTGCAGCGCATGCAGTCTGAGGCCTGTTGTAAAGTTCACCCCATTCGTAATCGATATACCGGAATGAATCATCTCATCGGCCAATACCCCATATTGTAACTGCTGCGATTCGGTATCCAGCCAGACGAGATGGCGGGTACCGTCATTGGCCTGCAGCAGTGTCGGCCAGTCGGCATTAGTCAGCAAGGGCTGGGGTGCCTGGGGGATGCCTCGGGCACTGATGATTTGCATAAATATGCCAGGTTCTGCCGGTGAACCGCCGCTCCATAATGTCAATGCACGACCATCACCTAACCCCATTACCGTAAACCGGTGGGTCTTGTGATCGCTTACTGTAACCGGGCCACGAGCGATACTCAGATCCGGGTTAAGCAGGGCCGTAAACAAGCGTAGTTCATCGTTATGATGCGTATCTAACCATAACAGATGATATTTTTCATTGGCTGCTGGAAGCAAGTGTTGACTGTAAGGTTGTTGGGGTGGCAATGGCAGGGTGACAGTTTCTCCGAGCGCATTGTTGATGAGTAATCGGGCATCATGATGTACGCCAGCCTCATCAGCGCCAATCCAGGCGGCGATGCGGATATTGTTCTGGACCCATAAGGCCGGTGCGTGAGATTGTTCAGTTTCCGCCAGGATGATAATGGGTTCCCAAAAAGACGGCGAAGCACTCGGTGTGCAAGCCCCAACGAACAAAACGAGGATACTGATAAATATGCTGATTATCAAGCAAGGCCTTCGCCGGAGTAAATCACGCATCATCGGGATGGTTCACCATCACATTGATCGTCACCGGGCGACTGCCAATGCCGTCGGGGCGGTAGGCAATCGCCGTTACCGAATGAAAGCCACGTCCCGCCGCTTGCCAGTTCATTCGCACTGTGAAAACGGGGACCGCAGCACTCACCTCCGGCGTACTCTGGTCGATTAATTGGTCATCAACCAGCAATTCAACCCGCGCGATTCCCTCGCCCGTATCCTCGGCAACAATCAGGAATTCCACCTCGTCACCCTCGAATACATCGGCATTGTTGGCGGGTTCTTCAAACCGAATTTGCGGCGCATGCGGGGTGGGAAATGGAGTTGGTTCACCCATTTGGAGGTTGCAAGCGGTCAGCAGTAGGACAAGTGCCAACCCTCCAGCTTGCACCATGAATAATCGTCGGCTCACGTCAGGTTAACACAGGCGGTTAACTGACCTGATTCTTCTACACCCAACCACTGGTCGAATGTAAATAACCATTCGCGGTCGGTATCATCATCTTCTACCCGGACATCAACCACAAACCAGCCTGAATCACCTTCACTGTTATCATGGCCGATGCAGCAGCGCGTGAGGTCGCCGAGGTCGGGCACCTGGAGTACATATTTTTCGGTGCTGCTGGTTTCAAAGGCAAAAATATCGCGTGGCGGCAGGTGGATCGACTCCGTTTTGCCATCCGTGCCGAAAAGCTGCACAAAAACATTCGAGTCGGTTCCTGCCAGCGGGTCATCGCCGGTCGTAATCCAGATGGTATAGGTGTTTGTTTTCATCGCTTGTGCCTGAGTCAATTACAACCAATGTCTGATTATAATCCAGAATCGGCTGAGATGTTCAGACTTGCCGTAGACCCACCGCCCGCTCAACATCCAGCACAAACAAAATTCCATTGTCAGGATTACTAATCGGGCCAATCACCGCTTCAGTGGCGGCAATCAGGCGATCAACCAGGTCGTTGTCGGGCACAACTGAGAATATGGTGACGTTGTGTTCGTCCCGGTTGCGTAAAATCTCAACCATTGACATAAATCCGGGCAATACTTCTGCCCCTTTGCTGGTTTCTTTCAACCGATGTAAGCCGTAACTCTCGATGAACGTTACCCCCGGCGCACCGGCTTGCTGCCATTGATCGCCAATGTCATGACTGCGGTCCAGCAGCGGCGTAATAAGAACAACAAGTTTGGGCATGAGCTTTACTTTCTGCTACTCTGGGATGCCAATGGGCGCAGGTTGGGACTGGGACTCGTTGGCCGGGTTCGTTTGAAACATCCGGCGAACGAGTGGTGGTGTAATCACGGTTGACAACAAGATGACCATGAACAGTGAGGCGAACATGGGGTCATCGGCCCGCAGCACGCCAGATGACAGGCCCAATGAAGCGATAATCAAGCCCACTTCGCCGCGCGAGATCATACAAACGCCGAGGCGCATTGACTCAATTCGATTAAACCCGCCCACGCGTGCCCCCAGCCCACAACCCGCGATTTTTGATAGCACAGCCACGACTAACAGCAGAGCCGTTAAGGGTAGGGCCGAAAGCGGATAATTGCTCAGGTCGGTTTGCAGGCCGACGCTGATGAAGAAAATGGGCACCAGGAAGGCATACGAAATATTGGAAATCGCCACATCAATTTCGCGCTTGGCCCCGCCCCGCGCCCGGCTGAGGCCCACGCCCGCAATAAACGCGCCAGTAATCGCCGCGACGCCGCCGAAGAATTCGGCTGACCAGCCAAAGATCAACACGATGATGAGCGCGACCGCCGCATCCCCATAAGAGTGTTTGGATTCAGGGCGTGAGTCAATCCAGTTGATGACACGTGGCAAAATAAACCACGCAATTAGACCCGCGATAATGATGTAACCGGCCATGCGAGCCACAATCAAGACCAGTGAACCGGAGTCAATTTGGGCCTGTGGCCCAGTGATGGCAATAGTGAGCGACACGAGCAAAATCGCGACGACATCATCAATCAGGGCAGTCGCCAGTAATGCATTGCCCTCTTTGGTGCGCAATACGCCGAGTTCAATCAGCACCTGGGCCGAAATACTGACCGAGGTTGCTGCCAGTGTAACCCCTGCAAACAAAGTTTGTTGCCAGCCATAACCAGATAGCAACCCAAGCGGCAGGGTCATCGCGACCGGTAGCAGCGCACCCAATACGCCCGCAACCAGCGCAACCCGTCCCACTTTCAACAACTCATCCAGGTGAATTTCCAGTCCGATCTTGAACATTAAGAGGAGTACACCCAATTCGGCGAACTCGACAATTGTCTCCTGGAGATGGGCGGCTCCCAGGCCGAATACCGATGAGTGCAGCAGATCCACCAGTGTGGGTCCGAGGATTACGCCCACTATCAGTTCACCTAACACGCGGGGTTGGTCAAAGCGTCGGGCCAGTGTGCCAGCAATTCGAGCAGCGGCGATAATAATGCCCAGTGCTAAAAATAAAGCAATAACCGGGTTATTTTCCATTGGAACCCCGTTTATAACCATTGCCAATAAAACGTATGTGTATGCAACCACAGACGCTAGCAATATTATACAACGCATCCGGCAGTCGCATGGTGATGTTGCACATATTTAGGACTAATGGATGTCAGTTTGACTCGATTAGACGACTCTGTTTATCACGCCAGCGGCTGGACCACAACGAGATATTGGCTCAAAACGGGGCCGTGTGCGCCGCTTGCCATATTCCCCCCCAGCATGACCTGACCCGGTTGATAATCGCGGCTGTAGAGATTTAAGGTGCGGCGGATGAGCGCGAATTCATCCTCGATTTCGATGCGTAAGGGCGTTAGCTGGAACGTCCGCAACCAGCGCGGTAATTCCTCAGCGGCGGCATCGTAGGCCACGTAGACTTGCGCAGGTCTTTCCAGACAAAAATGCAGGAATTGATCGTCAGTCACTTCAAAATCGTTATTTGCCAGTCGCAGTGCCAGGGTGTTATCAAGGACTGGTGGCATTCGGTTCACAACAAAGTCACGGTCAGTGTAGACTGGGACGCCGGGTATCAGGTGATAGGTATCAAAAGTGGTATAAGGTCCTGTAGTCGTTTGAATCGCGGTAACGGTGTTTAATTCGGGTCGAACCGGTAAGGGGCGTTCATGGGCAACCACCGCGAAGCCCCCGGTGACCGAAATTAGCGGATCAATGGCTTTAATCTTGTTATCGCCAAAGATGCGCCCTAGCAAATTACTGAAGGCTGGAATTTGTGATGAACCGCCCGTGCGCAGAACAATATCTATTGCCGCTGGCTCTAGATTTGCTGCTGCCAGCAAATTGTGGATACTGGAATCGATTCGGGCGACATCGCCGGCGATCATGCGGTCAAAACGCCGTCGTGTAATCGTCTCCTGGATATGGACATCTTCAAATTCGAAATGCAGCTGTGCCGAAGTTGTCGTCGATAGTTGTTTTTTGACACGTTCAATCTCCTTGAATAATTTAAAGCCAATATTGTTCGAGATGAGCGTTTCGAGTGCACGCATTTCTGATTGATGCCCGGCGCGTTGCAAGCGGTTGATGATCTCCCGATAGCGGGGGCGTGAGAGTTCGGGCATCGTTTGCCACGCTAATAATTTATCGCTCAGCGCCGACGGCAGTATCCCATCATCACCGCCGCCAAAATAGGGGAGCAGTGATTTCATGATGCGCTGGTCCAGGTCATTACCGCCCAGTGCGACCCCACCGGTTGCCAGGATATTCGGTGGGCGATCGCCGCCAACATCAGCAATGGTCAGGTCCAGCGTGCCCCCACCGAAATCAAACACCAGTGCCGTTTGTCGTTCACGACTGTTGCGATGCTGTAAATAGGCGACCCCGACCGGCTCCAGTTCAAACGTAACGTCCTTAAATCCGGCCAGGTGGGCGGCCTGGAACAAGATCGACTCAGCTCGATAATCAACGACTGGATTATCTGAAAACTGTACGGGGCGGCCCAATACAATTTGATCAACGGTTGTTTCCAATTGATGCTCAGCAGCCTGTTTGAGTTGGCTCAAGATGAGTGCGATGAGACTTTCAACCCGGAAAAAGCGGTCAAATATCTGGGTGCCCTCGTACCGCGCATTGAACAACGCCGTTTTAATGGATTGAATCAAGCGACCATTTGCTGCTTCATCAACCATAACATTGACTGCCTGGGTGAACGCAATCGGGTCACTGCTCGTCAGGCTGGCGACGGTGATTTCGATTTCGCCCGCTTCATGTTGTCGCCAGCGAACAGGCCGCCCGGTTTCATACTGGAGATAGGCATTGGCGGCCTGGGCACCCGTTGTCACATGATGGGACCGATCCACATACAGGAGCGATGGCATAACATCGGCATTGTCGTTAACCCGATCAACCTGAATTGTCTTTAGTTGCTGTCCATCGTACAGCGCGATAGCCGAATTTGTGGTGCCAAAATCTACGCCCAGGCGCATTCAATCCCTTTCAAACTCGATAAATACAACTGCTCACCGGACAGAACGCAAATGGGTATCATAAGATACGCCATTGGGATGCCACACATTGAATATGGAGAATTCCATCATACAATAAACTGATATGTTTGTCGCCCACTGAATGGGAGTCCAGATGCGAGTCGATGTTTTAACCTTATTTCCGGGCATGTTTACAGGGCCGATGACCGAGAGCATGATGTGGAAAGCCCGTCATCTGGGCCTCTTAGAGCTACATATCCATGATATACGTGATTATGCACTTGATCGGCATCGCAAAGTTGATGATACGCCCTATGGCGGCGGCGGCGGGATGATTATGCGGGTGGATGTCGTGGCGCGTGCGGTGGCCGCGGTGACCGCGCCGGGAACACCAGTGATTTTGCTGTCACCACAGGGGCGCGTTCTTTCCCATCAAGTTGCCCAGGAAATGGCGAGTTGTGAGCGTATGGTGCTCGTGTGTGGACACTATGAAGGCCTGGATGAACGGGTGCGTGAACGGGTGGTGACGGATGAAATCAGCATTGGCGATTATGTGTTGACCGGTGGTGAATTGGCAGCAATGGTCGTTATCGATGCACTCGTTCGTCATATTCCCGGTGTGCTAGGGGCCGAAGGCGCGGTTGCTATGGACAGCCACGCGGCTGGTATTCTGGAAGGCCCACACTATACCCGTCCAGCTGTGTTTCGTGGTCTCTCGGTCCCAGAGGTCTTACAGGATGGTAATCATGCCCACATTCAGGCGTGGCGACGGTTTGAAGGGTTACGCCGTACCTGGCAACGACGCCCCGATTTGCTGCTCACAGCCCAATTGAGTGAAGACGAGCGCTATTTGTTGGCGGAACTGGCTGCTGAAGATACTGTGGGCTTGTAACCCTCAATTTCCGAAAATGCGGTGTCGTGATATGATGATGAATGGATTGAGGTTGAGGCTCAATTTTTCTTTTGCTATACTATCCGGCGATTGGCAGTCGGTGTGCGGCGCGAACTACGGGGAAAAGGCTGTATGGCTCAACATTATCGCGATGACCAGCTTGAGAGTACGCTCAAACAGTTACATATCGCGGTTGAAGGTGTCAGAGCATCAGTAGTAGTGAATATTGATGGTTTGTTAGTGTCCGCCTTTCCGCCCGGCGACGAGGAGAATCCGCACGAAAATCCTACCAGCAGTCCACAAGTTGCGGCGATGTCGGCGACATTAATTGGCCTGGCAGATCGAACGCTCAAGCGGTTGGCGCAAGGTGAACTCGAACGCTTATTGATTGAAGCTGAGCAAGGTACAATGGTGGTTTATCCGGCAGGCGAACGCGCGTCGCTAGCGGTCCTCGTGCAACGCGATGCACAACTCGGTCACATCTTGTATGCAGTACGTAAAGCGGCAGCCGATGTTGCCAAAATCCTCGCTTAGATTTCCAACCACACCTACTTGCCAGCAAAATAGTGGATGAAAATACCCCCTGCGGTCTAAAGTCAGCCTGATTGAGCCGGTGTCACTTCTGGAAAAATACCCGGAGTACCATCTGGCCCAGGCGTATTTCATCGCCATCCCGGATAGGGTTTGGCTGATGAGGTGTCAAACGATTGCCATTGATAAACGTCCCGTTACTGCTGCCCAGGTCGTATAAATTCAATTGATTATCTTCGAGCTTAAGCGATGAATGACGACGACTGACGCCCATGCGATAACCGGCAAACTGGGTGAGATCGACTTCCGGGCTATCGCCAGTTGTCGGGTCGCGCCGCCCCAGAATCATATCCTCTGCTTTCGGTTTAAGGACGACCGGGGTCGCGCCACCTTCAACCTCTATTCGTAAAAACATGTCGCTGGTAAAGGCCGTGCTACCCGCCGTTTCGACCGCTTTTTCCTGAGCTTCATCCAACCGTGCGCCACTGGAATTCATAGCTTTTTTTACGCTGTCCGGGGCGATTTCCTGCGCCTCGCGCAGATCACGGGTTCCCAATGCGGCCTGCTGTCCGGTAATCAGGTTGGTGCCGCAATTTTCACAGAATAGCACACCGGGTCGGTTGCGATGGGCACAGGTGGGGCAAACTTGTAAAGCGCCAGCCTCAATGTCTGTTTTTCGCTTATCAGCCTCGGCGTCTTTGCCATCAGGCGTGCTTGGGTCCAAATTTTTCGTTCCAGAACGGTCTGGGGTTTTTGTTTCTAACCCGGATTCTTTAGCCAATGGTTTTATCGGTTGGGGATCGTCACCAAGTTTGCCGGTTTTTGGCAGGTCGATTTCCTGGGTTCTTTCGGCGATATAATCAACGTACCAGGCCAGCCAATCCGATGGTTTGGCATCTTTCGGTTTCGGTTGGGCATGATAGGCTTTGTGCGCAGCCGTTAGCAATTCTAACAACTGCGCTTTGGTAATGTTTAGCTTGTTATCAGTCATAAAAAATTCCTGAGAAATCTCTGTAGCTGTTGTTGGCAGGCACACAGAGATTATTGCACCTGGTAATGTGATGCCTGGAAACACAACACAGTCTATTCTACAGCGGGGGTAAGCGCGAACGCAAGTTACATTTCTGCGTATTGATTTGCCCTGGTGCTGGTGCTAACCTGTTGCTATGCGCTACCTGATATTGGTTTTGGCGATCTTGTTCGCCACGCTGACCCGTCTGTACCATATCGATTTGCAGAGTATCTGGTTTGATGAAGGTTGGTCAGCCCACGCTGCTATTCAACCTTCATTACTGGCCGCCTTTGACACCGACCCAACCAATCCACCACTCTATTATGTTCTCTTATATCTGACAACACGGGTGCTGGGGGATAGCCCATTGGGGCTACGGGTGGTTTCGCTGTTCCTCAGCCTGCTCATCATACCGCTTAGCGATCAACTGGGCCGCCGATTGTTTAATTCTCGTGCGGGGATTGTTGCCGCACTGCTGGCAGCCGTCGCCGCACCGTTATGGTGGGCTGCACAGGAAGCGCGTATGTACGCCTTGCTGGCCGTCCTCGTTTTATGGGCGGCGCTGGCCTGGCACCAATTGCTCAAACAGCCGACTCGGCGCGCCTGGTTCTGGCTGCTGAGTGCGGAATTACTCATCCTTTATACTCATAATACTGGTCCAGCAGTCGTCTTGTGGCTGAATACTGTGACCTTTATCGCCTGGTTTATGCAGCGCCGTCCCCGCTTGCGACATTGGCTCTTCGGTCAGATTGTTGTTGGTCTGTTGTGGTTGCCCTGGTTTATCACGCGTTTTGTCGAGGTGCAGGCGGCCAACAGCGCCCTGAATCGTGCCCCCATTTTGGATACTTCGTTGCTCAGCCAAATCTGGCAGGCGCTGTGGGTAGCACCCTGGGAGATGGTTGGGCAGGAAACCCTGCTGATCGTATTCTCAATATTTGCCCTTGTTATAGCCCTGTTATTGATTCCCTGGCGACAGGCGGCGGCCCGCTGGCTGGTGGTGCATGTGGTGGTGCTCATTGTCGGGCTACTGATAGGTTTGACTGTGATCGGCAACGGCTTGCATGGACGCTATCTGGTCATGATTGTACCGCTGTTGCTGGTTGCGATTGGGGCTGGAATCGCCCGTTTGCCCGGTTGGGTCTTTCAGTCGGCTGTCGTAAGTGTGTTTGTTTTTGGCTCGGTGGTGAATATCACCACTGCCCAGAATCCGCTATATCAACATGACGCTACCCGCGCAATGGCACAATATTATGTCGAGGAATTGACTGCCGACGACACGATGTTGGCCTGGTCCTACGCTGATCGTTATGATCTGGCCTACTATTGGCGGCAGTTTGACATTCCCGCGCAACGGGTAACGTTGCCGGAAGGAGCCGACCTGAATGCTATCATGCCATTGCTGCCGACCAGTGGCCGGGTCGCCCAGAATATCTGGTATACGCAGCGGGCTGATTTCCGGGGAATGCTCAGTTGTGTATTAGAAAACGGCACGACCTTATTGCCGGAAGAATATACGGTTTACGGTATGAGCAACCGGCTGATTGATCTGTCACATCTGGAACAACCGGTCATGCGCACATTTGAGCGTCCGTTGCTGCACAATGGTGTACCGGTTGCAGCAATTACCCAGGTGGGCGAGTTGCCCCTATGGTCGGCAGATCGGGCTGTGTGCATCCCGATTGATCTGCGGCTCAATCAAGTGCTTGAAACTGATCTGCGGGCGCGGGTGATTATTCAGAACTGGCTGGGGTGGGAGGTCGCCAGTACGAATGTCGTTTTTGCTACGCCTAATCAGCGGACAACGGCTGGGCTGGATGCCGGCACTGTAATCACAGCTTATGCGTTGCTGCGATTGCCATATGGTGCGCCTCCTAACAGTTACAAAGTGCTGTTGCGTGTTTTCGATAACGATGTCGCGCCTTCAGGCTATGACATGGTTACAGCCGACGGCCATCTCATCGGCAAAGAACTACCGCTGGGTATGTGGCATGTGCGTTCCGGGGCGGACTGGTCGCAGAGCAATCGGGAGCCAGACCTGATGATTTTGGATGAACCGCTGGCGATCAATCGCCGACAACTGCTGGGCTATGATCTCGGCTCGAGTGCAACCCTCCAGCCAGGTTTGGATGTGCAGCTAGATTTGCTCTGGCGCGAGCCGGTTCCACTGCCAGATTTATCGCTCGTGGCTGACGATAATTCCTGGCAAGTGACGGTGCCGCCGCTGCCGGCTCTACGGGATACGATCAGCCGCGATTGGCGAACGACACGAGTCCCGGTAGACGCTGCGCCGGGTACGGCTCACCTTCGATTGCCAAATGGTGTTGTTCTCGGATCGTGGGTAGTTGCGGGGGTCCCATTTTTGGCCGAACCACCTGATTATGTGGTTCCGGTTGACCTGCCACTGGCCGACATTGGTACGCTGGTCGGTTTTACTATCGAAACTGACACGATTACTCTGAATGAACCATTGTCTGTTTCACTGGTCTGGGAGGGTGGAACCGAACCAGCCGCGCGCAGCTATACCGTTTTTGTGCAGTTGCTGGATGCTGATGGACGGCTGCTGGCCCAAAGCGACGCCGTGCCGGTAGCCGGGGAGCGGCCAACTACCGGTTGGCGTTCGGGTGAATATCTGGTTGATCGTCATAGCTTACATTTCAATGAGACTGCTGTCCCAGGCGATGGACGATTAATAGTCGGGATGTACGATTCGCAGACTGGCGACCGCGTGCACGTTGAATCGAGTGGCCTGGATTACCTTGAGCTGCCGGGAACTATTACGGTGCGCTGAGCCAGTGCATATCGTCTTTTAGCCTGGCATATAACCCGGCATAGCGTTCTTGATATTCCTTGTAAAACGCAACGGTTTCTAGATTTGGGTCTATGCGGATTTCAGGTTGGGGGAGTATGGCCGAGGCGGTTGCGAAATCGGGATAAACACCGGTGCCAACCCCGGCTAACAGCGCTGCTCCGACACCGGCATGGTTTGCGCCACCGGCCAGCAACAGCGGTTGGTCGAAACTGTCAGCCAATAATTGTCGCCAGACCGGGGAAGCTGTCGCTCCACCAGAAGCAATCACTTGCAGCGGCGCATCATTATTGGTCGTCACGAGTGTCAGGCATTCTTGTAGCGCAAAGGCGACGCCCTCCATGACTGCACGTGCCAGATGACCGGGTGTATGATGAATCCGCAGCCCTAGAAATAGTCCACTTGCCAGCGGGTCCATATGGGGCGTGCGTTCTCCGGCGAGGTAGGGCAGGAAGATCAAGCCATCGGCCCCCGGTGGTACGTTAGCCGCGAGGTTTGAAAGATGGGCATAGGCGTCTGGCCGATTCTTAAAGCCTAACGTATCGCGCAGCCAGCGTAAGGCTAACCCGGCACATAAAATCGCCGCTGCCGCGTACCAGCGCCCGGCCACTGCATGATTGAAAACGTAATATCGGAGTTGTGGGTCAATATGAGGTTTGGTCAATGGTAGCAACACCTGCCCACCCGTGCCAATGGTGACGAGCGCGGATTCCGGTTCGAATAACCCATGACCGAGGGCTTGCGCACATTGATCGGCGCAACCCGCAACAACCGGAATCCCGGCGGAAATGCCCAGTTGTTCAGCAGCGATTGGTGTGATCTGTCCAGCGACGGTTGCTGACGGCATGATTGGTGGGAGATAACGCGCATCAAGTCCACAGGTTGTGATTAACCAGTCTGACCATTGCCCGGTTTTGACATCCAGCAGCCAGGTTGCCGCTGCATCACTGACATCGGTGGCGATTTCGCCCGTAAGGCACAGCCGCACATAATCCTTTGGCAGGAGAACCCTTGTCGTCTGGTCCAGCGTTTGCGGTTCATGAGTGTGCAACCACATCAACGTCGGCCCCATAAATCCTGCCGCCGGGGGACCGGGGGCATATTGAGCCATTTCTGGGGGCGTCACCCGTGCGAGTAAGTCATCAACCTGGGGTTTGCTACGCGTATCCGCCCAGATGATCGCTGGTCGCACAACCTCATGCTGATTGTCAATACAAACCAACCCATGCATCTGACCGCTGAGTCCGATCGCCACAATGTCATGAGATGCGATACTTGCTGCCGCGATCGCGCCACGCACCGTTGTGATGGTAGCCTGCCACCAGTCAGCCGGATTCTGTTCCGCATAGCCGGGCTGCGGCTGGTTAACCGGATATTCCTGGGTGGAACTCGCCAGCGTTGCGCCATTCTCCGCCTGCAAGACAAGCGTTTTGACGCTCGATGTGCCAATGTCAATGCCGAGTAAATAAGGCATAATTCCTCTTTAGCAAATTCTTGAATGTGTGGGGATTTTATGCGCAGCGGTTGGTGGTGGCAAATATTGTGGGTTGGCATCGCAGTCATCTGCCTGACACGCTTTATTCCGGTTGTCCAGCAGGCGGCAGTCCGACCATCACATGGGTTTCATAGTTACTATACTGCCTCGCGCCTGTTAGTAGACGGTGTGCCGGTCGCGCAATTCTATGATAACGAATGGTTTCGGGCCGTAACCCGCCGCATCCAACCGGGCGCAAATGATATTTTCACGCCTAATCTGCCGGTCACGGCCTATTTGTTCTTGCCATTGGCGCAGTTCGATTACACAATAGCTCGAATAATCTGGACGGTGCTGGGTTTACTGATCTTTGTCGGGGCCGTCGTTTGTACGATAGAGGTGTTGGAATTTCCAAAGCGCTATTGGTTACTGGCATTCATCATAGCGTTATTATACCAACCGCTTTATGCGCAACTGGTGCAGGGACAGGCTTATCTGCTGCTGACTGGCTTGCTGGTAGTTGCCTGGCTGGGCTATCGCAATCAGCAACCTCATTTGGTGGGGATTGCATTTGGATTAATGTTTAGCTTCAAGTCAGCCGGTAGTTTGTTTTTCGTGCTGCTTTTATTCCAAAATCGCTGGCGCTCATTGGCCTGGGCTATTGGAACAGTCGGGTTTACCACGCTTATCACGCTGCCCCGTGTAACCATCAAGGCATGGTTTGCCTATATTGAGGGTCTGCGCGAATTCAGTAGCCAGCCTTTTACGATGAGTGTCGGGTATCAATCGCTAGCGAGTGTGCTCAAACGACTGTTTATTGCAGACTCGCAATGGAATCCGCAGCCGTTATTCGACGCACCGATGCTGGGCCTCATACTGCCACTTGCCGGGACGCTATTGCTGGTTGGGTTTAGCATCTGTGCACTAAGGCGCAGTTTGGATGGTGATCTGGCGTTTGCGATGTTCACAACCGCCGGGATTATTATCAGTCCCTTTTCCGGGGATTATCACTACCTGCTACTGTTGTTGCCCATCGCTATTCTGACAGTACGACTTGACACAGGTTGGCGACAGTGGCTATTGCTGTTTGCCATCGGTCTGATCGGTGTCCATTTCGACCTCACAAGTCTGCTACAATTGCACCCGTTGTTGGCGTATCCGAAATTGTATGGCGCTTTAATACTCTGGTGGTTGGCACTCTCACCAGGCACAAACCTGCACGTTGCGGAATATGCAGTAAGATAGATGAAATTCACATTACTTTTGGGAGCCACCGATGGCTAAAGGCCGCCCTTACGAGGTGCCCATGACACTGACAGAAACGCAAAGTCGTTTGGAGCAAGTCACTGCGATGGGGATGCATGTAAACATGACACCCGCTGCTAGTTCCTGTGATTTTGTCGTGCGCCGTGTACAGGTAGGGCGCAATGGCCGCGAAAAAATACTTGATGTCGCTCAGGGGAAAATGACCCGCGTTGAAGATGATCTTACCCGGATTGAACCTTTGTTGAAAATCGTCCCGATATGGCGCTTGATTCTGGTGTATGGACTATTGTTGACGCTGGGCTTTACACTCGCACTGATCCTGGCGCTGGCAACCGGAGAAATTTTCAGTATGAGCACGGTCGGTCGGCGCACTGTCGTGTTTCTGATTCTGTATACGCTCGCCTTTTTGATCGTGCAGCCGCAACGGCTGTTTCTGGGCAGTGCGAACGATGACCGATTGCATGCTTATATTAAAGGCGTCCTCAGCGGCCCCTATGCCGACATCAACAACCTCTATGTCCAGCATTTCAACCAAACCCGTTACTGGGAAACGCGCTGAGTTTGCTTACGTCGATTTTATGCTTGTGCCTTATCCTGTAGCCATTGTCGGCTGCGGACAACCACCATGAATGAATTGCGTATACTCGTCATTGCCGAAAATTTTCTGGCACGCACCGGGCTGGCAGCGCTGTTGGCTGAGCATGGCGATTTTGATCTTGTCGGGCAGGTCGCGGGCGGAGAATTGCTGGCCGATGATATTGATGTCTACCGACCTGACGTGCTGGTGTGGGACTTTGGTTGGGACCCGCAGATGGCACTGGAATGTTTTACGGAACTAAGCGATGAACTCGGTTCGGACAGCTTGCTACCTGTATTAATCTTACTGGCTGATGAAGATCGAACCGGGGCAGTGGCTGCTGTGCTCCAAGACTGGCCGGCGGGCGGCGTGTTAAAGGATGCCGATCCCGATCAATTGGCGGCTGCCATTAACGCCATCGCGCAGGGCATGTTGGTATTTGATCCAGTGCTGAATTTGCTGCCGACGTCTCAAGATCTGATCCCAGAAGCGCCGGTTGAAAGTCTGACGCCTCGTGAACAGGAAGTGCTGCAACTGCTGGCGGAAGGGCTGGCGAATAAGATGATTGCGCAGCAATTGGGGATCAGCGATCATACGGTGAAGTTCCACGTCAATGCCATCATGACCAAGCTCAACGCCCAGAGTCGCACAGAAGCAGTCGTTCGGGCCACCCGCCTGGGGTTAATCATGCTGTAGTTTTCACCAAACAAAATTGTGATCTAATCGTGCGCTCTCCCAATAATCTTAATCAATAGCATCGTTGATTGGCCTTAAAGCCATCCGTCTTGTTACGTTAAAATCTAGTCTGTCTACGAATTTTGGGGAGAATCGAATATGGATTATGTGAATTTAGGGCGGACTGGTGTGCCGGTATCGGTGATTTGCCTGGGTTGTATGAATTTTGGCAATCAAACCCCGGAAGACGAATCAATTAAGATTATTCATCATGCGCTGGATAATGGCGTCAATTTTTTGGATACCGCCAATGTCTATTCGCGTGGCATCAGTGAACAGGTCGTCGGCAAGGCGTTGGCTGGCGGCAAGCGGGATAAGGTTGTGCTGGCGACGAAAGTGCATGGACGCATGGCCGACGGTGATCCGCTGGCCTATGGCAACAATCGTCGCCACATTATCGAACAATGCGAAGCCTCATTAAAGCGCCTGCAAACCGATCATATTGACCTGTACCAGATCCATCGCCCACAGGCTGATACGCCGATTGATGAAACGCTGCGGGCGCTGGATGACCTGATTCGCTCAGGCAAAGTCCGCTATATTGGAACCAGCAGCTATACGGCCTGGCAGGTGCTGGAATCACTGTGGGTCGCCAAAGAACTGGGCCTGAATCGCTTTGTTTGTGAACAGCCGCCATATCATTTGCTGGACCGCAGCATTGAGCGTGAACTGATCCCAATGGCACAAACCTATGGCATCGCGATTATCCCCTGGTCGCCGCTGGCACGCGGTTTCCTTTCTGGCAAGTATCAACGTGGGCAGGAGGTGCCCGGCGATTCCCGTTTTGCCAGCGATCAAGGTCGTGGCGGTCACTTTGGCAAACGCTTCCAGCAGCACTTCAGCGACCTCGCCTACAGCGTTTTGGATGTTGTAGAAGCATTGGCGCAGGAGAAAGATTGCACACCGGCTCAGCTGGCTTTGGCCTGGAACATGCGGCAACCCGGCATCACCAGCCCGATTGTTGGCCCGCGCACGATGGCCCATTTTGAGGACAATCTCGGTGCCGTTGGTGTCGAAATTACGGATGCTGACCGCGAACGGTTGGATGCGGTCGCGCCGCCGGAAGAGGCGATTGTTGCCTACTATACTGGACGCGCGATGGAATTCCAACCGCCGCAGTATCGCTGGTAATCACTCCCACCCGGCCTCCCCCATCGCAATGGGGGAGGTGGCTGCCGCAGGCAGACGGCGGGGGTAGGGTGAAGTTTATTTCACTTTGAGGGTTCAATACCCCTCAGTTTGCTGTGAAATTTGTTAACAATATCCGTTCCCGAAGGGTGAATTGATGAAATACTCCGTAACTTGCTGCGGAGAAAGTCAATTCAAGGATTTTGCTTTATTTCCCGCCGATTTTCTCCAGCGGTTCTTTGACATTCACAACTGTATATGGCTCAATTTTATGCGGTGCGGCCCACATGACGGCGTTATAAATCACGTGTAAAATTTGTTCATTATGGTAGATCGGATAGCTTTCGTGGCCCGGACGGAAGTAGAATAGCTTGCCCCGTCCCCGTTTCCAGCAACATCCACTGCGGAAGACCTCACCGCCTTCAAACCAGCTGACGAAAACCAGTTCATCGGGCGGCGCAATATCGAAGCGTTCGCCGTACATCTCGGCTGCTTCCAGCTCGATATATTCGCCGACACCTTCCGCGATGGGATGACCGGGTTCCACCACCCACAGCCGCTCACGTTCATCGGCTTCGCGCCACTTCAAGTAGCCCGATGTGCCCATCAAGCGGGTGAAGATCTTGGAGAGATGGCCGGAATGCAGCACGATCAAACCCATGCCATCTAGCACCCGCTGTTGTACCTTGTCCACAATCTCATCTTTGACTTCGCCATGTGCCATGTGACCCCACCAGGTCATGACATCGGTGTTCGCCAGGACTTCATCGCTCAGGCCATGTTCCGGTTCATCCAACGTTGCCGTACCGACTTCTAGACCCCGGCCACGCAAATAGTTAGCGATGGCAACATGCATGCCATCGGGGTATAGGGTGGATGCGGGGTGATCTTTGTGGTGTTCGTGCCGGAACTCGTTCCAGACGGTGACACGCGGTTTTTGTGCCATGATAAAGCGCTCCTTTTATTATTTGTCATTAAGGACGTTTGGTGATCGCCCTCGCTCATCATTGATTTTGGGCGGGGTTTTCTAAACTGAAACCAGTCCGCCACCCTGTGCCGCTGACTTCTGTATTGCGTCCCACAGTTTCGCCATCCGTTGCCCAACTTCCGGTGGGCATGGATTCTCCAGTGTGCCAGCCCGCACTGCCAGAAACTGCTGCCAGGTCCCCAGTGATTCGGGTGTTTCAATGGGTTGCAAACCATCACTGTCCGGCGTGGCAACTTCGAGGACTTCACCCCATACGCCGGTTCGCAACATCCCTTTTGTGCCGAAGACCCGGATTTCTGAGCCGGTGACTCCCGCATCACCACAGCCATGCATCGTGACCATTTTGCCGGATTTCAAGCGCCCCATAACGACGCCCAGAATATCTACCGCCCGGTCCCGATTGTCCAGCCATGCCCCAACTCCAACGAATTCTTCGCCTGCCAGATCCACGACCGTGTTGAGCATATGCGCGCCAGTGTCAAACAGGAAGCCGCCACCGGCCACTTCTGGGATCTGCCGCCAGGTGCCTGCTGTGCCGCTGGACCAGCGTTGCCATACCGTCGCCGCAATCGTGAGTACTTCGCCCAGTTCACCACTGCGCAACATGTTGACGGCGGTGCGAATGTTAGGTGACATGCTGCCGTTGAAGGCTACGACCAGCAGCTTGCCAGTGCGATCACGAGTCTGAATAAGCGTTTCCGCTTCAGCACCGTTCATCACCATCGGCTTTTCGAGCAGCACATCCAACCCGGCTTCCAGGCAAGCAGTCGCCTGACTATGATGCAGATTGTGCGGGGTGATGATAAACGCTACATCAAGGTCCTGGGCATGATGGTCGATGAATTTCTCGAAGTCTGGCTCATTGGGAGGTGGCTCCAACCCGGCTTCTTGAAACAGTTCCACTGCTGCCGCATACGACTTTTCCGATGGCTCACACACAAGCGCCACCTGAGTAGTATCGGTTTGCTCGACCATACGGCGCAAGTGGTGCCGCGCCATGCCACCCGTACCAACCATGCCAACTTTAACAGGATTTGCCATGAAATTTAATTCTCCAAGTTTAGAAACCGCTATAATTTTAGCGTCTTTAACGGGAAATAACATGGTCTGGCTATAAGTCCATCCAGCGAGAAGGAAACCGTTTACATGGCTGAGGTGCTGCTTAATTTCGTCCATATCAGTGACACCCATCTACTGCATCCTGATGAGCGCAAAGATTTCGCCGACATCAACCCGGAACTGGCGCATTATGCCCAACAGGTGCTGGCACAGCCCCATCACACGACAACACTGTCCACCGCGCTCGTGCAGCAGATCAATGCATTGCCCGTCTCGATTGATTTTGTCTTGCATACGGGTGATGTCGCTGGGGAAGCAACCACCGATTATGAACACATTGCTGGCTTGCTCGGCCAAATTCGTTATCCGGTACTCTACACACCCGGCAATCACGATAGTCTGGCTGGTTTCCAACAATGGTTATGTCCTCAACGTGCGCCCGCAGTCTGCGAATATGAGTTCAATGGGGTACAAATCATCGCGCTTGATAGCAGTCGCTTTGGGATTGAGCACGGCGGCAGGTTGAGTGCGGACCAACTAAAACGGTTGGATGTTCTGTGTTCTGCAGACGATGATCGGCCTTTAATCGTCGCGATGCACCACCATCCGTTGCCGATTGCCGTTCCCTGGTTGGATGAATTGGGGCTGACCAATGGCGCAGATTTGCATCAAATTCTATTGCAGGCCGGTCAGCGGCTGCGTGGTGTATTCATTGGACATATTCATCACAGCCTCGATATTTACAAAGATGGTATCCTGTATAGCAGTGTAGCGAGTGCCGCCTATCAGTTTACCGTTTGGCCTCAGCAGCAGCAGGCCAGTCTGGAGATGTTGGCCGATCCCGGCTTCAATCTGGTGACTGTCTCGAAGGATCAGACCGTTATCCGTCATCAGCGGTTTCGTATCTAAATTCTTGGAATGCTTGTATGAAAATAGTTGCGTTTTCAATTAACCCTTTGTTCAGCGATCAGGTGATGGGCGGTGCGCCTAAGCACTTGCAAAGCGTGGCGCTGCATCTAGGGGAAATGGGTCATCAAGTCACGGTGCTGGCAACTCGCCGGGCAGACAGTGACCAACCGTTTAAGTGGCACGAGAACGTTGAGGTGCTGCCACTGTTACGATTTCATCAGCCTTTCCCAGGGCCGTATGCGGTTCCCGCTTATGATCTGGCGGCGATTGTGCAGGATGTGGGCGAACATCTGGCAACAGCGGACCGTTTCTATATGCATGATGGGGAATTCCTGTTTCCGTTTGCTTATCAGGATGTGCCGACGGTCGTTTCCCTTCGGGATAACGTTTACCCGGAAACACTGCATGGCAGTTTTTTATTCGCCGGGGATCGCCTCATTTTGATCTCCGAATATGCACGACAGTATTTTCTGAATACGGCAGGTCGCTTCTTCCCGGACTATGCCAGCCGGACGACCGTTATTCACAATGGCCTGGATTGGGACCACTTCAAGCCGACACCACCTGACAAAATCCTGGACATTGTGCCAGTGGAACCGGGAGCTTATCCGATTGTGTTGCATCCGCACCGTCCAGAAGCAACCAAAGGCATTTATCAAACCCTCGCAGTGGTTGATCGCCTGGTGCATCAATATAATTTCTCGACGCTGAAGGTGTTGGTGCCGAAATGGCTGGACTTTGATTTATCGCGAGAACTGCGCGAAGCCTATGAGGATTTGCAGCGTGAGATTAGCCAGCGGAATTTGACCAATCATGTCATCTTTCATGATTGGATTCCACAATCGCTGATCCCCGAATATTATAGTCTGGGGTCTGTGACACTGGCGCTGGGGAGTTTTGTCGAGTCGTTTGGCAACGCCGTTTATGAATCGCTGGGTTGTGGCACACCATCGATTCCCGTGCGGATTTCGTCGCACCGTGAACTGCTGCCAGAGCAGCTAGTCGACAAAGTTGATTATGATGACATCAACGGCGCCACCCAGATCGCCGCTCAGATCATTCAAACGGGTCGCCGAACATCGCCAGAGACTCTGGCCTATTTGCATGAACATTATGGTGTTGAGAAACAGCGCACCGCTTATGCCGATGTTATTCTTAATGCACGGCAGGCTGCTCCTCTACGCTATCAATTGTCGCCCATTAACGATGAAACCCGCTTCAAACTCGCGCCCTGGTGTTACCGGGCCACGCGCGGCATCTATCATGATTTCCGCAGCGATTATTTACAGTCTGCCGATCTTGACAACCTGCTGGCTCTGCCCGAACTCATGTTCAGCACCGCACAGGCACAGGGTATTGACCGGCAAACACTGCTCGATTGGTATCGGGATGGCTATCTCGTCCCAGTGAACGTTTAACCCGCACCGGCCATCAAATCAACGACCGCGCTGGGAGGCCGCGTTTCAATGTGCATGATACCGACCCATTCCGGTTTTATGAGAATTCTAGCCATCTTATCGACCAGCGGCTCCAGTTGACTGACCCAGCCGCCTCCAACCTCTTCCCCAAGATAGCGGACGGCGGCTTTGGAATAGGCATCGGGAATACCGTCCTGCCATTCAATCATGATCGAACCCCGAACATAAAGCGCGTGGTAGGGCCAGGTCTTCTCGTCAATTGAGACTGCGACTTTTTGTCCATCCTTCAAGGCTTTCCACTTGGGGGCAGCGGGTGGACTGCTGACAATGATATGCTCACCATCCCAGTGAAACCAGATGGGCGCAACGCGGGGAGTGCCATCGGTCCAGTTATAAGCCAGGTGTGCCATATTGTCGGATTGTAACAATTTTTGGGCAACAGGATCATTCAATAAACTGACATCGCCTTGCTTGGTGCTCATAATTTATCTCCTTGATCTCCAAATTCTTTACGAAAATATCACTTCCTCTAATATCACTATAGAAAAGCTGAGCCAGTTGTCAACTAAGTGCGATAGTTTTAGCGGACTCTTAACATTCGTTGAGTGGATAATTTATAAAACGATGAATAATCCGCGTAATATCGCCGGTTGCTATTGTCATCTAAGCACTGAGGCGGCATACTTAGGGGCATTCAGGCATTGGAGGACATGATGACAAAAATTCACGAACTGGCCGATCTGGGCCAGGCGATCTGGCTGGATTATATCCGTCGCTCGTTTATCACATCGGGCGGCTTACAGGACCTCATTGATAAGGGTGTGCGTGGGGTAACCTCGAACCCGGCGATCTTCGAAAAAGCAATTGCACACAGCGATGATTATGATGAGCAGATGCAAGATCTGGTCGGCAATGGGATCGACGATGAAGGCATTTATGAAGCGCTGGCGGTCAAAGATATTGAAATGGCGACGGATGCCTTCCGGGAAGTTTATGCTGATACCAACGGTGCTGATGGGTATGTCAGCCTGGAGGTCAGCCCCCGGCTAGCCTATGACACTGAGGGCACCGTAGCTGAGGCCTACCGCTATTTCCAGGAACTGGAACGTCCAAACTTGATGATTAAGGTCCCCGCGACCAAAGAAGGTATCCCCGCTGTCGAAGAATTGATTAGCCAGGGGATCAACGTCAATATCACACTGATGTTCTCGATGGCCCATTATGAAGCGGTAGCCCAGGCATATATCAATGGGCTGGAGAAATTGGCGGAGAAGGGCGGTGATGTCAGCAAGGTTGGCTCGGTCGCATCGTTTTTTGTTAGCCGGGTAGACGCCAAAGTTGATCCAATGCTGGAAGAAGCCGGTGCCACTGAGCTTCAGGGCAAGATCGCGATCGCCAACTCTAAAGCCGTATATCGCCGTTTTAAAGAAATCTTTAGCGGCGACCGCTGGGATAAACTGGCGGATAATGGCGCACGAGTGCAGCGTCCACTGTGGGCCAGTACCAGCACCAAGAATCCCGAATATCCTGATACATTGTATGTTGATACACTCATCGGGCCGGACACGGTGAACACCGTTCCGCCGGATACACTGGACGCTTTCCTCGATCATGGCACGGTTGCCAGCACCGTCGAAAATGACATGGCCGCGGTGGATGCGCAGCTCAAGCAACTGGGCGAAGTGGGTGTTGATCTCAGTCAAGTAACCGAAGACCTGCAAACTGAGGGCGTTGATAAGTTCGTAACGCCATTTGATTCGCTTCTACAGACGATTGCTGACAAGCGGGCGAGTTTGAACAATGGTTGACGCGCAATTACATGCCTATCAAACGGCGGTTGAGGCCGCGCTAGCGGCACTGGTCGATCAAAAAATCGTCCCACGTATCTGGGAGCGCGATCACACCGTCTGGCGACCGGACCCTGACGAGATCGCTAATCGTCTCGGCTGGCTGGATATTGCCGACGCGATGCAGGAGTTGTATGCCTCTGATAGCGCGGATGTAATAGGCGGCGATCGGGGGCGAGCCTGGAGCACCGTTGGCACCATCGAAGGCCTGGTTGATGCGGTGCGGGCCGACGGTTACACGCATGTGCTCTTACTTGGTATGGGTGGGTCGAGTCTGGCCCCGGAGGTCTTCCGCAAGACCTTTGGCGTCGCTGAAGGGTATCTTGATCTGGCGGTGCTCGACAGCACCGACCCGGGCGCAGTGTTGAATTATGACCGGCAACTGGACCCGACAAAGACATTGTTTATCGTCTCAACCAAATCGGGCGGGACGGTCGAAACGCTATCCTTCTTCAAATACTTCTATAATCGGACGGTAGCGACGGTTGGGGAAGCGGCGGCTGGCGCGCATTTTATCGCCATTACCGATCCCGGTAGTGCGTTGGAAAAACTGGCAGATCAGTATGATTTTCGGGCTACCTTCTTGAATGATCCTGATATTGGCGGGCGTTACTCGGCCTTGTCCTATTTCGGATTGGTTCCGGCGGCTCTGGTCGGTGTTGATGTGCCATTGCTGTTGCAACGGGCCATTGATATGGAGCAGGCCTGTAAAGCAAATGATGTGGCTAATCCTGGTCTCCGTCTGGGGGCAATCATGGGGTCACTGGCGCAAGCCGGACGCGATAAGATCACATTCATCACGTCACCCGCCGTCGCCAGCTTTGGCGATTGGGTGGAGCAGTTGATCGCCGAAAGCACCGGCAAGGAAGGTAAGGGCATTCTGCCGGTCGTAAATGAACCCTATACCGAAAACTATGGCGAGGACCGGCTGTTTGTCTACCTGAAGGTGAAGGGCGAGGATAATCAGGATGTATTTGTCAGTAAATTAGCCCACCTCCAGCCAGTGATCACGCTCGAACTGGCCGATCGTTATGATCTGGGTGCGCAGTACTTCCTGTGGGAGTTTGCGGTCGCGGTAGCCGGACATCAGATCGACATTCAGCCCTTCGACCAGCCCAACGTCGAAAGCGCAAAAAATATTGCCCGCGAAATGGTCGCTGCCTATGCTGAATCGGGCAAGCTGCCGGAGCAGGAAGCGCTGCTCTCGGAAACGGGTGTCACAGTTTACACCGATGTTGCGGGAAATAGCCTTGAAACCGTTACGAGATCGTTTCTGCAACAGGCTCAGTCTGGAGATTACGTAGCGTTGCAGGCCTATGTCACGCCCACTGCTGCAGTAGACGCGCAGTTGCAGGCGCTACGCAGGCAATTACTTGAAAAAACACGACTGGCGACGACGTTGGGTTACGGCCCACGTTTCCTGCATTCGACTGGTCAATTACATAAGGGCGATGCCGGAAATGGCCTGTTCATTCAGTTTACAGCTGATGCCGCCGAGGATGCCGCCATCCCGGATGAAGCCGGACAATCAGCATCGTCGATGACCTTTGGCGTGTTGAAGTTAGCGCAGGCGCTGGGTGATCGTGCTGCGCTGTTGGAGAACAATCGGCGAGTGATTACTTATCATATGGGGGCAGATGTCGCAGGTGGTTTAAGGGCTATTGGGGCGGCGTTGGCCTGACTTCGTGTAAACGCAGGAGAACCTCACCATGAAGATCACCAGGATCGACACTTTTCTGGTCAACGTTGGCAATCGCAACTGGCCGTTCGTTAAAGTACACACTGACGAGGGTATCTATGGTGTCGGTGAGGCCTATTCGTGTGGGCCAGATAAAGCGACAGTTGAGGTTATCAAGGATTTTGAGCACTGGCTGGTCGGGCGTGATCCCCGTGATGTTGAAGGATTGTGGCAATTGATGACGGTCGGGTCACGTTTTCCGGCTGGCATGATTATCAACGCGGCCATCAGTGGCATTGAACATGCGCTCTGGGATATAGCGGGTAAGGCGGCAGGTCTGCCGGTTTTTCGTTTGTTAGGCGGCAAATGTCGTGACAAGATTCGCGTTTACGGCTGGGTGCGCGCCGAGTCACCGGAAGATCGAGCAGCAGATGCGCAGCGCTTAGTGGAACAGTATGGCTTCACCGCCCTGAAAATGAATCCGCTTCCCAGGAATGCGATTGATTTGCCCTGGAATGTCGTCTTGCGTGAAGTCGAAGCACAGGTAGCGGCGGTCCGTGAGGCGATTGGCGACGGCGTTGATCTGGCGCTGGATCCTCATGCCCGTATCGTGGAACCGGCCCGTGCATTGGAACTGTGTCAGGTCGTCGCGCCCTATCGCCCCTTATTTGTGGAAGAAGCGTTGCGACCAGAACATTTCAGTGGGTTTGCCAAATTGACCAATCTGGCAGGTGTGCCGCTGGCAACCGGCGAGGCACTGTACAACAAACATCAATTTCGCTTGCTGTTAGAGCAGGAAGCAGTTGATATTATCCAGCCCGATATGTGTTTGACCGGGGTCCTGGAGACGAAGAAGATCGCCGCAATGGCTGAAGCGCACTATGTAAAAGTTGCACCGCACAATCCTTGCGGGCCAATTGCCAATGCCGTCAATGTGCAGGTCGCAGCCACCATCCATAACTTCCTGATTCTGGAATACATGCCAGATGATAATCCGGACCGGCGGGCGCTGGTGGATGAACCGTTGCATCTGGTTGACGGCTATCTGCAAATTCCCGAAAAGCCGGGTCTCGGCATTGACCTCAATGAAGCGGCGCTGGCGAATTATCCGTTCAAACGCTGGCATCGGCCTTTCTTAACCCAGCCTGATGGTGCGGTTGGCTGGCAATGAATCAGGGTCTGGAGACATAAATTTTGGGCAATGATGTTACCCGCCTCAAGCAACAGGCGGCGGACAAAGCGGTTGAGCTGGTCCAATCGGGCATGGTGCTCGGTCTTGGCGAAGGCAGTACGGCGTTGCTGGCGGTGCGCCGCATTGGGGAACTTGTTCAAGCGGGTAGGTTGGTTAACGTCGTAGGCATTCCAGCCTCGGAGCGGATGCAAGTCGAGGCGCGACAACTTGGCATTCCATTGACTACCCTAGCCGAGCATCCAATTATTGACCTGACTATTGATGGTGCCGACGAGGTTGACCCGCAGTTGGATTTGATTAAGGGCGGGGGTGGCGCATTGTTGCGCGAAAAGATCGTTGCTCAGGCGACGCGGCGCGAAGTCATCATCGTGGATGATTCGAAGATGGTTGAGCAATTGGGCACCAACTGGGCCATCCCGGTAGAAGTCGTTCCGTTTGGCTGGCAGTCCCAGGCTGCCTATCTCGAATCACTGGGGGCCGACGTGATCCAGCGGCAACATGACGGGGCAATTTTCCATACCGACCAGGGTAACTATATTCTGGACTGTAACTTTGGTCCCATTGGTGATCTACATGCCCTCGGTACACAAATCAAAGGACGCACGGGTATCGTTGAGCATGGCCTGTTCTTAAACCTGGCGACGGATGTCATTGTTGCCAGTTCCAATGGGGTTCAACATATTCAGCGTGAGTGAAAGTGGAAGTAGATGGAGCCTCCTCGATTTAGTTTGTATGATGCAATTGCTGACGATTATGTGACGTTTGTGCGCGATGGGCTGCGAGACTCAGGGTCGGTGCTGGCGCTGGCAACGCAGGCGCTATTCCAGATGTCAGGTGCGACAACCGATCTGGATGTATGCGACCTGGCCTGTGGTGAGGGACACTTGACGCGGATGCTGGCTCCAAACGCCCGTAATGTTATTGGCGTAGACTTTTCGGGTCGATTACTTGAACAGGCCCGCCAACAAACCACAAATCACAACGTGCGTTTTGTCCACGATGACGTTCAATATCTAAGCAGTTTGCCGAATGCGTATTTCGATTTGGTGGTGAGTAATCTGGCGTTGATGGATATACCTGATTTAAGCGCCGTCTATCAGTCGGTAGCCCGTGTGTTGCGCTCATCGGGGCGATTTGTATTTTCGATCACGCATCCCTGTTATCAGGCTCCTCACGCCTACAATCAAGTTGACTCAGCGGGCCAATCGCAGGCGCGGGTCGTGCCCAATTATGTACTTGAGGGAGCCTGGGCTTCGGGCAATAAAGCGGGGATTCGGGGAAAAGTCGGTGCCTTTCACCGCACCTTTTCGACCTACCTGAACCAGTTGCAAGCCGCCGATTTTCAACTGGAGTCGATTCATGAACCGGTTGCGGCTGATGAACAAATTCCCCCAGTTTTGGCCGTTGCAGCAAGTATGAGGAACAAACACAATGAGTGATGCAACATCAATCGTCATCTTTGGGGCGTCGGGCGATCTCACGCGGCGCAAGCTGGTGCCTGCCCTCTACAATCTTTATCTTAAAGACCGCCTACCTGATGAATTTCAGATTGTCGGCAACTCGCGGACCAAATTCAGCCATGAAGAATGGCGTGAGCGGATGCAAGCTGGTGTACAGGAGTTCTCCGGCCAATCTTATGATGAAGCGGCCTGGGATAAATTTGCTGCCAATCTCTATTATGTGCCGGGCAGCGCCAGCGAAGAAGCCGATATGGGGCAGATTCAAAGTTTTCTGCAGGAAACGGAGGCCGCCGCAACCAATCGACTGTACTATCTTTCGGTTGCACCGTCTCTCTATGTGCCCATCGTGCAGAATCTGGGCAAGATGAATATGGCGAAAGATGACGACCACTGGCATCGCATCGTTATTGAAAAGCCCTTCGGTACCGATCTGGCATCGGCCCATGACTTGAATGAAGCGGTGCATGAGGTGTTTGAAGAAAATCAGGTTTATCGGATTGACCATTACCTGGGTAAAGAGACTGCTCAGAATATCATGTTCCTGCGTTTCGCCAATGCGATTTTTGAGCCAATCTGGAATCGGACCTATGTCGACAACATCCAGATTACGGCCATTGAAAAGGTTGATGTGGGGCATCGGGGTGACTATTTTGACGGGTCCGGCGTTTTTCGTGACATGTTTCAAAATCACCTGCTGCAACTGCTCACATTGATTGCGATGGAACCCCCGGCGTCGTTTGATGCAGATTTGATGCGTAATGAGAAAGTCAAAGTCCTGAAGTCGGTGCGTCCGATTGATATTATGGATACAGTTGCGGCGCAGTATGATGGCTATCGAGACACGCCGGGAGTTGCCGAACATTCACGCACACCTACTTATGCGGCCATCAAGTTGCAAATTGACAACTGGCGCTGGCATGGCGTGCCCTTCTATTTGCGGTCAGGCAAGGCGCTCAACCGTAAAGTGACGGAAATTAATGTCATGTTTCGTCAACCGCCTTTGCACATGTTCAATAACAACAGCCTGAGTAATTTCGCGTCCAACAGCCTGTCAATCTGTGTGCAGCCTGACGAAGGCATTCACTTGACGTTCGAGGCCAAAGAGCCAGATACTGCCCACAATACGCGCTCGGTGGATATGGAATTTCACTATGCCGATTCATTTGGTGAATATGCGATCCCCGAAGCCTATGAACGTCTGCTCCTCGATGCGCTGTTAGGTGATGCCTCGCTCTTCTCGCGCAGTGACGGCATTGAGGCGGCCTGGGAATTGATGGATCCCATCATTCAAGGTTGGGAATCGGATAATGGCCCGGAACCAGCCAGTTATCAGCGCGGCAGCGACGGGCCGTTAGAGGCCGATGAACTGCTGGGTGACGAAGGCCGCTCGTGGCGGTTTGGTTGCGATAACCATGACTAATGTGACCATCAGGATGAGCCAATGATTGGCGAACCACCGGATAAGACCGGCTACTACGAAACAGTTTGGGAGATTGTGCGCCAGGTAACGCCGGGCCAGGTCGTCACCTTTGGTCAAATTGCAGCTATGATTCCTGCACCACCGGAAATCGACCCGGAAACTTACCAGCGGATTGCACCGCGTTGGGTCGGTTATGCGATGAACGCGGTTTCATTCTCAGATAATCCCACGGTGCCCTGGCATCGTGTCATCAACAGCAAAGGTGGAATCAGTCTGGAAGCCGGGAGCAAACCCGCCGTGCAACAACGTGCCCGTTTGGAAGCAGAGGGTATCGAGTTTAACAGCAAAGACCTGACCGATTTTGACCGCTTTGGCTGGGATGGCCCGCCCGATGATTGGCTGGGTGCTAACAATCTGCTCAAGCCGCACTCGATGAAGACCCCACCTTCCGATGCTCCGCAGCAGTTGAGCTTGTTCTAAATATGGTTAGTCGTCTCACCTATGACCGCATTGTCTGGAAGATCGTCTGGCAGATTCCTCCCGGTCAGGTGCTGACCTATGGGCAAATTGCCTCAATGATACCGGTTCCCGCCGGGATGGATGTGAAGAGTTATGAACGAATCGCGCCGCGCTGGGTAGGCTATGCCATGCGCCGCTGCCTGACAGACGATCTCAATAATCCATCAGACCAAAGCCAGCCGTCCATTCCCTGGCAGCGCGTCATCAACAGTCAGGGCAAGATCAGCTTACCGGAAGGTAGTTATAGTGCTGCACAGCAACGCATTCGTCTGGAAGCTGAGGGCGTGGAATTTGGCCGACAGGAGCAAGTTGATCTGGGACGATATGGTTGGGCTGGTCCAGATGACGTGTGGTTAGCAGAAAATGACTTGCTGCGGCCTTATTCGCTGCGGCGATAGCGGTTGATCTCATCACGAAGTTTTTTTGCCGCGTCGCCAGGATATTCAGCGAAGATCACGCTGCGGGAAGCGCTAATGATAAGGCCTGCACCGGCTCGATTTTGTCCAGCGTTGACGACTTGCTCAATTTCACCGCCCTGTGTGCCGATGCCTGGCACCAGAACCGGCATGTCCCCAATGCACTCGCGGACTTGCCGTAGTTCATCAGGATAAGTTGCGCCGACAACCAGCATACAATTCTGGTTATTGTTCCACTCTTTACATACTTTTTCTGCCACCTTGAGCCACATCGGTTTTCCATCCACCGGTAAATCCTGTATATCGCCCGCTCCTGGATTCGAGGTGCGACACAGGATGAGGCAAGCTTTGTCGGTACGGCGCAAAAACGGTTGGAGGGCATCCCGTCCCAGGTAAGGGTTGAGGGTAACGGCATCACAGCCCAACCAATCAAAGATGGCGCTGGCATACGCTTCACTGGTGGATGCAACATCCCCGCGTTTGGCATCGCAAATCGTCAGAATATCCGGGTGGTTGCGCCGTAAATAGTCCAGGGTCATCCGCAGTGCGCTGAGGCCACGGTCGCCCCGCGCTTCATAAAATGCGATGTTGGGCTTATAGGCACTTACATAGGGGTGGGTCTGCTCAATAATCCAGCGGTTGAACGTGAACAGGGGATATTCGTGGTTGATGAATGGCTCTGGGATGCATTCGTAGGCGCTGTCTAACCCCACACACAGCAGGGAATTGACCTTTGTAAGTCGCTGC
This sequence comes from Phototrophicaceae bacterium, assembly GCA_965223835.1. GTDB lineage: Bacteria > Chloroflexota > Anaerolineae > Aggregatilineales > Phototrophicaceae > CAVYXZ01. The sequence continues at coordinate 3,464,475 of CBDCXQ010000001.1, read as the reverse complement.
GTATATTTCTCAAGTGCTGACATCCTCGAAACCCTGCCTTTCTGCCCAGTGATGCGGTTCAATAAGCCAGTCTTCGACGATACTCAGGTCGGCTGCTGTGAGTGTACCCCGCTTCAGGCTCTCTTGAATAATAACCGGAAACGTGGTGAGCGTGTGCAGTTGGACTTCCGCGACCTGGAATGCCTGCTGTGACATGGCGAAACCATAGGTCGTTATCGCCATGCAGTCGGTCACGATGGCGCCGGCTTCCCGGAGCACGCGGACTCCAGCCAGACTGCTGCCCCCGGTTGTGATCATATCTTCGATCAACAGTACGTGTAAACCAGCGACATCACCGCCTTCAATCATATTCTGGGTGCCATGCTCTTTCGATTGTTTGCGCACATAGATGCTGGGTTTTTTCAAATTGTAGGCGAGTGTGGAACTGTGAGGAATGCCGCCGGTAGCGATGCCCGCGATGAGGTCAAACCCTAAGTTTAAATCAATGATACGTTGCTCAAAGGCTTCGATCATGATGCGCCATTGATCGGGCCAATAGATTAAGCGCCGGTTATCCACATAAGCTGGCGAAATGATGCCAGACTTAAACGTCACCGGTTCATAGGGAGAGAAGCCAACCGCCTGAATGTCGATAAGCGCATTGGCAACCTGTTCGTCAGACATGTGCAACCTCATTCAATATAAACGCTGCTGCCAACGGCCCCCGATAAACCAGCGCCGACCAATATTGGACCGCGTCGGCTGATCGGAAATCTCGGAACGTTGTGCCGTCGCGTACCCCGCCGCAGCCGATCACCGCGATGGTTTCCGATTGTAGGCGTATTGTTGCCGCAACCGCGCATTCATGCAACCGTCCCCCGCCCACACCAGCTAACAATTTTGTATTGTCTGGCGTTGGTTGGGCCAGCGTATTGGTGGCAACCACGCCCTGCACACCAACATCTTCGAACGTCTGCAAAAGCATAGCGTACTGTTCATCTGCGAGATCAGGGCCAATCTTAACCCACAGCGGCACGTTAATGATGTCGACCAGGGCCTGGCACAATGCGTGAGCCTTTGCCGCAGTTTGCTGGCCGCCAGGATCATCTTCCGTATTCGGACAGCTTAAGTTCAGGGTAAACCATCCTGGCTGAATCTGTCGCTTAAGGAAAAAGTTCACGGCTTCGACGATTTCGACTTGTTCCTGGTCCGGGTTCGTGACGCCCGGACTCACCGCGAGGTTGATACCATACACCGATGGTAATGCCTGGCGATGTCGATCGAGAAAAGCGGCTGCCGCTCGTGCGCCAGGATTTTTGAGGCCCACACGATTCTGGGTGGAATGTGTGGTGACATCACGCCAGATTACGGTGCCCGGATTACCAATCCGCGGCCAGCGCGTGAATGAGCCAAACTCCACCGGCCCAACCAGGGCGGGCATACTCCGCCAGCCGGGAATAATATTGTGCCCTGACTCAACCGCAGCCAGTGCCGAATCTTCATCGCTAAACCCATCGCCTTTTACAAAGCCCGCCGCCAAAATGAGTGGATAGGGCAATGAGACTCCACCGACGGCGATAGGTTGCGCATCAAACGCCAGCCTGTGGCTTTGCCGCAGCAGCGCCTGCGCCCAGTCCTGTCCATCTAACCAGCGCAACAGTTCCATTGCCTGTGTATGGGCTTGCTGGGCCGTACCACGAAAAATCGCGGGGCGGGCCAGCGCATAGAGCGCTCGGTTGGCTGCTAAAAAGGCCGCGTTAGCCATACAGATTCTGCCCAGCACCCGCGTCAGATAGCACATTCTCGCCGTCGAAAACCATCTGCCCGCGAATCACAACCGATTGCACCCGTCCGTATACAGTCATCCCCGCAAATGGTGACCAACCACAAAGCGTGTGGAGGTTCTCATCCTTTATTGTGAAGGTTGCGTCTACATCCACTACTGTATAGGTCTCTGGCGGACAGGCGATTCCCCAGATGTGGCGGGGATTTTCCGCGACCAGTTCAATGGCTCGCTGCATCGTTAACCGCCCATCCTTAACTGCCAGACACAATAATGGCAGCGTGGTTTCTAATCCCGGTACGCCATAAACGGGTTCGCCAGCGTGCTTTTCAGCCAGGGTGTGCGGCGCGTGGTCGGATTCCACGATGTCCACGATGCCCGAATCAATCGCGGCCCACAGCGCTGTTTGATCGACTCTGGTTTTGAGCGACGGTTTCATCAATCCCAATGGCCCCAGCGTTTTCACATCATCTTCCGTGAGATAAAGATGATGGGGACACACGCCCACCGTAATTGGCAATCCTTCCGCTTTGGCGTCGGTAAGATAGCGGATTTCTTCTGCGGTACTGATATGGCAAAAGTGGGTGCGTTTGCGATACTGGCGCACCAGCGCCAGAATATCGAGCACGGTTTCACCTTCCGCATGAACGGCGATGATTTTCTGCTGCGGCCAGTGGGCATAGTGCTGTGCTCGAATATTTTGATCGTCAATGAGCAAGACACCGGTCGTTTGATTGTTGTAGATTTTTAAGCCACAAACCGTGTCAATCACCTGCGCATAGTCATGCCAATTTTCTGACATGGCTGCGCCATAATAGACACCCCAATCACAGTGGGCCTGCGCAGCAAATTCAGTGAGTTTACGATCCAGCGTTGTTGGGCTAATAGTTGACGGTTGTGTATTGGGCATATCGAATACTGCCCAGTACCCGCCGGCCAGTGCGGTTTGCGTCTCGCTGGCGAATGTGCCTTTATGTGCCCAATCCATACTGCGTAGATGCACGTGGGGGTCCAGCATCCCCGGAATGGTGACAATCATGAATCGTTTCCTGCCTTGTATCGGCTACACATATACTCCTCGCAAGACTTTCGTCAAGAGTGCCATTCGTACAAACATGCCATTTTCCATTTGTTGAAAATAAACCGAACGCGGGTCAGCATCGAGAATATCATGGTCTGCCTGGGTGCCCATCTCGTGCTTGCGGGGCAGTGGATGCATCAAAATTGCATCCGCTTTAGCGGGTTCAAGCACCGGTGGTGTAATAATGAAGCCATCTTTTATGGCGTCGTATTCGGCTCTGTCCTCGAAACGCTCTTCCTGCACCCGCGTCCAATAGATGACATCACTGGCTGCGAGTACTTCATTCAGGTCCTCGGTCTCGAAAATATTGATGGCGTGCATCTGGTTGACGATTTCGCGGGGCATCCTGAGCGTTTCGGGAGCAACAAAATTCACAGCGACCTGGTGACCGTCTAGCAGGGCGATCAGTTTTGCCAGCGAATGTACGGTACGGCCATGTTTGAGATCACCCACCATCGTGATGGTCAGGTTATCCAGCAATTGTTTCTGATCGATAATAGTGAACATATCCAGCAGGGCCTGGGTTGGGTGTTCACCAATACCATCACCACCACTGATAATGACGGGTTGACGACCAATCTTGCCCTTGAGTGTGTCGAGATAATAGGCTGCTTGATAGGATGATCCCACTTCAGGATGGCGTAGGACGATGACATCGGCATAACAACCCGCAGCACGAACCGTGTCGGGCAGATTTTCGCCCTTGTAAACCGATGAGAACTGGACGCCGTTACTGGCTCCGATTACCTCACCACCGAGCCGGACCATCGCCGCCTGAAAAGAGATGTCGGTGCGGGTACTGGCTTCAAAGAACAACATCGCCATCACTTTGCCACTGCACACTTCAACCAACCCCCGGTCAGATTGGCGGGTTCGTTTCTTGAGCGAAGCGGCAGCGTCGAAAATAATTTGTAGATCTTTACGCCTAAATTGATCGATGGTAATGATGTGTTTGCTAACGAAATCACCGTCAATGACAGGCGGTACATAGATATTCGCGTAGTCACGCGCTTCATGGATAACAGCCGATGGAGTCACTGATTTTTCATCCTTTTTCACTCAACTGGCATTGCAGGTTGCTAAACTATCTGTTACCGCAAAAATAAAAAAGCCACCCGATGGATGGCTATGAACGTTTACATTTTTTCGTTCGCAGTTCATACAGGTGTTGCTTCACACCCTTAAGCAGTACCCACTTTTCACCGCGCCGCATCCGCGCCGCAAATTGCTCAGGCGTATCTTTGGGTTCAACCGGCACTACCACCTGGCGCAACATGTCGCCGGCTTCACCATCGGGTAAAACATAGTGCGCATTACAGCCACTCCACTTGATTTCTCCCGCACGGTAGGCTGCGTAAGCGCGGCTCACCGCATCTTCGCCGGGGAATTGTCCGCGCAGCGCCGAGTGCAATCCAATGACCTGTTTTGGATATTGATCGAGAAATTTTGCACTGAGATTATGCGGAACGTCCAGCACGACGACTATATCAGGTTGGTGATCTTTAAGCGCAGTTGTCAGCGAGTCGCCATCAATCGCTTCAAGCTGAGTTGCGGCAACATTCGCACTTTCGGCCTGCTGTATGACCTCAGTTTCACCGGAAACAACCAGCACGATCTCACCATCTTTCAGGTTTTTCTCAGTCTGCGCCTCCAGCAACACCTTGACATTATGACTCCTGCGAGTTGCCACCACTGCGATTTTGGGCATAGCACATCCTCATAACATTTTTTATATTATCGTCGCTTAACAATCACCAGGCAACCGCGAATTTATCTTGAATAGCGCGTGCCAGTTGTCGCGCCCGGTCCGGTGCATCGCCTACATACGAATCTGCCTTCAGGAGTTCGCGAATCGCAGTAACGTTCAGCAACTTATTCAAGCGTGCATCGGTACTCAGGGAAGCGACCAGCGGGTTATCTTGCCCTTGACGCAGCGCATCCCAGGCAGACAGGCTATGTTCACGTATCAGTTCATGCAATTCTTGACGGTTACCACCCATCCGCACTGCTTCCATCAGCACCCGTTCTGTGGCCGCGAAGGTTCCATACACATCCAGATTGCGCTGGATGGCCTCGTCATTGATGCGCAGGCCACTGACAATGCGTAACGCCCGCTTGAGGATCTCCTCGGTCGTCAGGAACGCTTCCGGCAGGATAATCCGCCGATTGCCCGAATCATCCAATGTCCGCTCGAGTAGATTATGGGCGCCATTATCCCACGCTACGCGTGGCAGTGTCGCCAGATAACGCGCCAGACTGTCGATGTTCTCAGCATTGATTGGATTGCGTTTGAAGGGCATCGCACTGGAACCGACCTGAGATTTGCCAAACGGCTCCGACCATTCACCCAGCGGCGGCGATTGCAGCAACCGCAGATCAAACGCCAGTTTGTAAACCGTCATGCCCACGCCGGCGAGCGCGTTCAAAACGATCCAATCCTGTCGCCGGGTATAGGTTTGGGTGGCGATCACAAAGGATTCCAGCCCCAGTGCCGCCATTACCTGCTTATCCATTTGTGCGGGAGTCATGCCCGTGCCATTGAGTAACTGGGCATAGGAAGCCGCCGTACCCACTGCGCCCTTGAGGCCCTTGCCCCTCAAATCGTGCCGGATTTGCTGCAACGACTCATAGTCGGCCATTAAGTCCTGGGCATACATTGACAGCCGGTAGCCAATGGTGGTTGGTTCGGCGGGTTGAATGTGCGTGAAGGCCATACACACGTGATCGGCTTCTCGACTGATCGCTTCAGCCAGTGTCACCAGCAGATCTTGTAATCGGTCCAACACCACATCCAGCGCCTCACGTACTCGCAGCACCTCGGCATTATCTTCAATATCCATGCTGGTCGCGCCCAGATGAATGATACTGCCACCAATTGGGCACTGCTCAGCGAACGTTTTGATCTCCGCCATCAGATCATGATGAATCTCAGCCTCAATTTCGTGCGCCCGGTCAATGTCCACCGCATCAACCTGTTGTTGCAGGTCGGCTACTTGTTCGGCAGATACTAATCCGGCTTCACATTGCGCGGTGGCTAACGCGACCCAGATGCGCCGCCAGATGCGCCGTTTATTCGCCTCTGACCAGATGTGGCGCATCTCATCGGAGCCATAGCGCCAGGTAAATGGACTTAAAAATGTATCATGGGTGAAGGTCATCGGTTATGGTTTCCATTTTATCTAGCCAGGGATGAAGATCATACTGCTGTCGTAAAGCGCCGCACAGCCAGTCACGCTGTTCATGATTCAAGTGGGGGAGGGTATTGGTGAAATCCAGCATCGTGTCGTCGTCATCTGGCGTTTTTGACTTGTAGAGCAAGACAATTTCGGGCGCGAGAAACGGTAGGCCATGTGTCGATTGACTAAATGCTTTCGCTCGTTCGCGTCTGATCGCCTGGTTGCGGCGAAAATAGAAATACTGCTCATCCCCTTCGTTGAGCAGTATCTCCAGAAAATCTGGTTTGTGATCGAGATTCTGGCACCAGATTATATGTCGCGGCAATTCAATATAATTGTCTGGTTGCCAGGGTTCCAGCGTGCCATTGGCGGCAACGTCCAGCGTCCATCCGGTAAGATAATCATGCAAATGTACCTGGGCTGGTCGCAAGATCGTGATGTCAATATCTTTGTGCGGACGAGTTATACGATTGAGGTACAGATCAAGTGCCCAGCCACCACACACCCACCAGAGCGCGGGGAAACGGGACATTAATTCGAAGATCGCCTGAAGGTCGGTAGAGATCATGTTTTCCAGGTAGTAGGCAAGCGCCATGTTTAGGAGAAGCCTTAGCAAATTATAGGACTTCATGGCACATTCACCAAGCCCGAACCCCCGTCACTGATCTGCTCATGATTTTTGGAATTTAGCCGTAGTTCGATGTAAAGTGTATGAGATTAAGGGGGTACACACATGGATGAAAAGCAGAAAGAACAGTTTGTTGCAGCGTTAGCGACGCATTCACAGGCACAGGTGCGGAATTTGATCGCTGCCGAGCAAGCCATCTTACGTGGGCAATTCAATGTTGCCAAAGTACTACGGGCCGCCGCCCATTCGCAACGGGTGATTGCGATGCAAATCGCCCGCCAATTGAACGCTGCCGATCATTCCGAAGAGCTTTTGCAAACAATTCTGGCGGAGTTGAGCCGGCTTGATGACCTTGACAATGTCGGAAATATTGGTGCCGCGAAGAACAGCGTTCAGGATGTTGTTGGACGTTCGATTGACAGCTTGCAGAACAATAGCGATGTCCTCGAACGTGATGTAGCCCAGATGATATGGGGGTGTTATCAATGCGGGACGCTGATTGAGGGCGACCCGCCGCATGCCTGTCCGACCTGCGGAGCGATGAGTGCCGAGTTTGAATGGTTTGGGCCATTTTATTCCCATACCGCAGAACACCTCGGTCAGCTTCAACCCGCTGAAATTATCAGCATCCTCAACGCTATCCCCGATCAGGTGACAGCAGCAACACTAGCCATTGATGATGCTATCCTGCGGCGCAAGCCATCACCCGATGAATGGTCTGCCAAAGAAATCGTCGCGCACATGCTGGAAACGGATCGCCTATTCTATCAACGAGCAACGGTCATTCTGGAATCCCAGGGTACACCGCCATTACCCCGGCCAGCGCCGCCCTGGAAATTACATGAGGGGAAAGGTTATGAAACCATGCCCATCACCGCGATTCTTGATCGGTTACGAGATGCCCGGCAGTTGACTCTCGATTTGCTCACAGGCCTGCAACCCGCCGACTGGTCGCGCACGGGCGTTAATCAGGGCGCAGCGACCTCACTCATTGACCTGGGCACGTGGCTGGCGAATCATGATCGTGGACACCTGGCCCAGATCAAGAAGCTGGTCATGCCTTAATCTCCAATGTCACCTGTGCTGATTCCAGACGCGGGGTCGTGGCCCGAATTGTGACAGTACCCGGCTCGTGACCCGCTTTAACATAGAGCGCCGCCTGACCGCCGATCATTGCAAACGGATTTTCTCCGATCAGTTCGGCGGGACCATCAATCTCGAATGACACGACCTGATTGGCAAATGGCAGGCGATTGCCGAACTTATCCATGATGCGGAACACCAACCGCGTCATATCCGCCCCGTCGGCATGCAGCGTGTCATGATCGACGTACAGATCAAGTTTATCGGGCAGGCCTTGATGATCGAAGCGCTGCTCAACAATCGGTTCGCCATCAATAAATCCAACCAATCGTAAATCGGCGTAATCCAGGCTGCCCCAGGGCATCTGAATTCCCGTGATGACATAGGGCGCGTGCGGCAAGTTCGCGAACTGTTCGCGGTTTGGCGTAAAGCGGCCTTTGTGATCGTCCCCGATGAACACATCAATTTCGTCGCAATTACTGAAGATTACCAGCGGATCAATGCCGCCAACGCTGCGTTCACCGCGCGCGAACAACGTTGCCGCTTGCAAGACGACATGATGGCCGGGATCAATCTGGCTCTCATAGAAATAGCCCGCGTATTTGGGTAAGCGAAAGATGTCCATCACACCATGATGACAGATGCGGTCCCCGCTGCCAAATTCCTTGTGTGTGTTGTAATCGAAGGCACACCAGCCAATCGCGCCGCTGACTTTTGCCATACCGATTTGTTTGTCCTGAATCCGGGCATGACGCAGCGCATGTTCCACCATCCGTTCTTCCTGATCGAACGTTTTAGTAGGGAACATGTGGCCGTTGAACTCGGTGATGAGATGTGGCGTCTGGACCGCCTCCTCCACATCATTCGAGAAGTCGTTGAAGGTGTAAACATCTTCCAGAAATTCGCTGTGCTGCCAGAAGCGCACGCCACCCGTCTGCCGCGTTGGATCGAGCTGGTGGGCCAGTTCATTTGTCCGCGTATAGAAGGCCGTGCTATCAAAGGACTCGTTGATGCGCACACCCCACAGGACAATTGACGGGTGATTGCGATCGCGCTTAATCATCGCCTCGACATCGCGCAGGCTGATGCCCTGCCAATCTTCATCGCCAATGTATTGCCAGCCGGGAATCTCCTCGAACACCAGCAGGCCAATCTCATCGCAACGGCGGATAAAGTGCTTCGACTGCGGATAATGTGAGGTGCGGACGATGTTACATCCCAATTCGTACTTGATGATGTCGGCGTCTTTCTCCTGCAAGCGTTTGGGAGCCGCCGCACCGATGTACGGGTAGGTCTGGTGCCGGTTGAGGCCGATCAGGTTGATCTTTTCGCCGTTGAGATAAAAACCATCATCACGGAACTCAGCCTCACGGAAACCGAAATCAACATTGAATTCTTCAAAATGCTTGTCTGATCCGGGATGATATGGAGTAACCAGTATCGAACTAAGTAGCGGATCATCGGGCTTCCATAATTCAAAGAAGCGGATGTCGTTCCATGCTACAGTTACCTTACTATCTGACCGAGGTGCAACAGTGACGGAAGCCGAAACATCAGGACAATAGTCTCTATTGAAATTGGTTAATAGGTATGCTTTGATCTCGATGTTACTTGAATTCGTGTCATCATTACGCACTGTGATGTCTGCTTCAACACGAGGATTATCCGTAAGAACATCATAGGTCCGTACAAACACATCCGCGATATGCACTGTCTCGACATAGCGGAGCGTAACCTCGCGGTAGATGCCGCCGAAGGTCAAATAATCGACCACACCACCATAAGGCGGGATGTCGGGGCGTTCGGTCGAATCGAGATGTACCGTCAGCAAGTTGTCGCCATTTTCGTTGAGGTAGTCGGTGATGTCGAACGAAAACGGTGTGTAACCCCCTTCGTGATCGCCCAACGTGTGCCCGTTGAGATAAACGGTGCAGGCGATCATCGCGCCGTCAAAGTTAATGTAAACGCGTCGACCATCACGTGCTTCGGGCAGGCGAAATCGTTTGCGATAGGTGCTGATGAACTGATATTCGGCGTTATCGAAATTGTGGTAGGGCAAAACGATGTTGGTATGCGGCAGCGTGACGGCTTCAAAGTCGCTGTCCGGGCGGTTGAAATCGGCATCTTCGGGCAGATACAGCCAGTCATTGTTGAAGTTATGGATTGAGCGCATGCGGGTTCCTTATCGTTGGGTGCTGTTGATTTTCATGACCATGATTATACCGTAGGTCACAAGTGTCGCTGTGAGAAAACGGACCTAACCTCACTTACCACTGCCGGGTTAGAATAGGTGGGCTATTTTATTCTTAATAGAGGTTTTTATGGCTGACATCCTCCGCTTCGGACTCATCGGCTGTGGTCGCATTGCGCCGCATCATGTGCGGGCGCTTCAAGGTCTCCCGGATTCAAAATTGACGGCTGTGGCCGATGTAGTCGAAGAACGGGCCTACCGGTTTGCCGATGAATATGACGCAGAACCGCACCTGGATTATTTTGATCTGTTGCGCCGGGATGATGTGGATGTCGTCAACATCTGTACACCGTCCGGCTTGCACGCTGAGATGGCAATTGCTGCTGCTGAAGCGGGTAAACATGTCATCGTCGAAAAGCCAATGGCGCTCTCTTTGGCCGATGCCGATGCGATGATTGCGGCAGCGCGTGACAATGATGTGAAGCTGAGTGTCGTGTTTCAAAATCGCTACAATCCACCCATTCAAGATCTGCGACAGGCCGTGCAGGCGGGCAAGCTAGGCCGCTTGTTGTTGGGCAATGCCACCGTACGCTGGTATCGCAAACAGGCATACTATGACGATGGCTGGCACGGCACCTGGGCGATGGATGGTGGTGCGCTCATGAATCAGTCGATTCATCACGTTGATGCGCTCATCTGGTTGATGAACGAACCGCTGGTCAGCGTGTTTGCCTATTCGGCAACGTTGGCCCACCAGATGGAAGCGGAGGATACAATCGTTGCGGTGCTGCGCTTTGCCAGCGGCGCATTGGCCTCCATCGAAGCCTCGACCATCACCTTCCCGACCGATATTGAAGGATCCATCACCTTGTTGGGTGAGCAGGGGTCGGTGAAGATTGGCGGGGTCGCGCTCAACCACAAGGAAATGTGGAAAGTTGCTGGCGATTTAGAACAGGAAGAGTCAATCCTGCAAGCGCAATCAAACGCTGCGCAGCACATCTATGGGACCAGTCATGCACAGGTATTTGCCGATATGCTGGCCGCCATCCGAGCCAATCGTGAACCTTATGTTAATGGTGTCGGCGGTCGAGTGGCTTTGCAGGCAGTGCTCGCCATTTATGAATCCGCTCGGACCGGCCAACCCGTGACGATAAATCGCTTATGACCCATAGCTGCGAGTGATTCCCTAACCAGCCAGACTGATCTCCGCTTGCTCCAGGCGTTCTTGTACCAATGCCAGCAGTCGCGGGCGCATCTCCGCCGCTTTACCAAAGCGGGTTTTGGTCAACAAGGTGAGTTCAGCTTTATCCCCAATCGTGCCCGATTCGCTCACCACCTGCCAGGGTTCCAGAAGATTTGGTAGTAAGGAAACGGCTTCTGGTCCCAATTCTTGCAGCAGGGGCAATGCCCGGTTGAGGTCTGCCGCTGCTATTTTCAGCGTCACGTTCGCCGTTGAGAAGCGGCCCCGGCTAAAGTTGCGTATCACGCGAATTTCACCGTTGGGAATAATATATAGTTCGCCACCTGGCGAACGCATCAACGTCGTGCGCAGGTTAATTTTTTCGATTACCCCTTCAACCCCCAGCATTTCGACCTTCTCACCGACATCAAATGTGTCTTCGAAGATGAAGCCAATCCCGGTCAGAAAATCACTAATCAGCGGGCGTGCCCCCAGCCCAAAGGCCGCACTAAACAAACCGATCATCCAGATGAGGGTCGTCGTATCGACGAATAATCCCAGTGTGAACAACGCGGCCAGGATAAACACGCCCACGCTGATGGAGCTGGCAAACAGATCATTCAGGGTGCGCTGCCGTTCTTCGCGTGGTCGTAATTGTTCTGGGGCATATCCGCTGAGTCCCAGCACATTCTGCACGATTCGTGGCGCGAACCGACTGACTGCGTAAGCGATGCCAAAGATGATGATAATTGGGATCACATATTGCACCACAATTTGTTGCACCATAATCAAGTTCCCTTCCACTTCCCGCAATCCTTTGCAGTGCTTGAGTGTTCAATATGACGATAGCGTTTGCTGGCAACATGATATACAACGTAGCTGCAGGCTTCAAGTCAGCATGGTACAATCGGCACACTTCGGCGGTCAAGCGGAGGGCATATGGACAAGACCACCTTTTTAACTGAACAATTGGAAGAACTCAAAGAGCAGGGCCTGTTTAACACCATCCGCACGATTGAAAGTGCAATGGGTGGGCAGATCACCGTTGATGGTCAGACCGTGCTCAATTTCTGTGCGAATAATTACCTCGGCCTTGCCAATCATCCCCGGCTGCGCGAAGCCGCCAAAAATGCAATTGATACGTATGGCATTGGGCCGGGTGCGGTGCGGACCATCGCCGGGACCATGACGCTGCACAATCAACTGGAAACGCGACTGGCGCAATTTAAAGGGGTTGAGGCGGTTGTCACCTTGCAAAGTGGCTTTACCGCGAATCTGGCGACGATTCCGGCATTGGTGGGGCGGGGTGATGTTATCTTCTCAGATCGTCTCAATCACGCCAGCATCATTGATGGTTGCCGCCTGAGTCGGGCACAGATCGTGGCTTATGAGCATAACAATGTCGCCGACCTGCGGCAAAAGATCGCCGAGACGACCGAATACAACCGGCGGCTGATTATCACCGATGGTGTGTTCAGTATGGATGGTGACATCGCGCCACTGCCCGATTTGTATGAAGTTGCCCGTGAACACGATATTCTGCTCATGGTGGATGATGCGCATGGTGAAGGCGTCCTCGGACGCGGTGGCCGGGGTATTGTCGATCACTTCGATTTACACGGCAAAGTTGATATTGAAGTCGGCACGATGAGCAAGGCCTTTGGCGCGGTTGGGGGCATTGTCGCCGGGAAGCAAGTCATTATCGACTGGCTGCGACAACGGGGACGACCCTTCCTCTTTTCCAGTGCGATGACGGTGCCGGATGTTGCGGCCTGCCTGGAAGCGGTTGACATTCTCGAACACTCCGATGAGCTGGTGCAGCGCTTGTGGTCGAATGCCGACTTCATGAAGCGGGAGATGCAGACGCTGGGTTTCGATGTTGGTCACAGTGAAACGCCCATCGTTCCGGTGATGCTCGGCGAAGCACCCCTTGCTCAGGAATTTAGCCGCCGCTTGTTTGCTGAAGGTGTATTCGCGATGGCGATTGGTTTCCCAACCGTGCCGCAGGGATTGGCCCGCATCCGCGTGATGAATACAGCCGCGCATTCACAGGCCGATTTGGAGCAAGCCTTAGCAGCGTTTGAAACCGTCGGCCAAGCACTGGGGGTCATTTCATGAAAAATATCGTATGTTATGGCGATTCCAATACCTGGGGTTGTATTCCGGTGACGACGCTGGCACATATCCCGCGCTATGACATTCACACACGCTGGGCCGGGGTTTTGCGCGATACACTCGGCCCGGAATACTGGATTAATGAAGAAGGACTTGGTGGACGCACCACCGTCTGGGACGATCCGCTTTCGCCGAACCGGAATGGGTATACCTACTTGCTGCCCTGTCTGGAAACGCATCAGCCAATTGATCTGGTGGTGCTGATGCTGGGAACCAACGACCTCAAACATCGCTTTGGGAAGTCGGCTTACGATATAGCCAGTGGAGCCGGATTCCTGGTCGATTCTATTCGAGTGACGCCGACTGGACCGAACGACACTGCACCGCAAGTCCTGCTGTTGTGTCCACCGCCAACCACGCCCGTCATTCCCAAACTGCTGGCCGATGACTTCGCGGGTGGCCCAGAGAAATCGCGCCAGTTGGCTACCCATTATCGCGACGTGGCTGAATACTACGGCGTTTATTTCCTCAATGTGGGTGATATTATCGAATCCAGTCCGGTCGATGGCATCCATTTTGAGGCGGAGGCACACCTTAAACTGGGCGAAGTCGTCGCCGCGAAGGTTCGAGAAATACTGGAATAATCCCTGGCATTTCATACAGTTTTTGCTTCAGAATCAATTGTTCCAGGGCAATTCGCTGATGGTTTGGGTCTTGTCTCCTTTGCTAACAAGCATCTTTGTAAAATTTACGTTCTTTCTGGTTGAGCGGCCCTATTGCCGCATCACTAATGGCGTTATACTTGCAAGTTGTATTTGCCTTTGAAGAGGAGTTTTCTGATGCATAAAACCGCCTTAGTGGGTTGTGCGCACATCCACACCCCGGGGTTTATCAAACGTATTAACGAGCGTAATGATGTCGTGGCTAAATTGGTCTGGGATCATGACGTTGAGCGGGCCGACAAACGGGCGGCTGAATTAGACGCGGAGCGAGTGGCCGACGTCAGCGCTATCTGGTCGGACCCGGAAATCGAGTCGGTTGTTATTTGTGCTGAGACCAACCGTCATCAAGACCTGGTCGAAGCCGCTGCTGATGCCAAAAAGCACCTGTTTGTCGAGAAACCGCTTGGCATGGGGGCGGCTGATGCCTTCGCAATGGCGCGGGCGATTGAGGACGCAGCGGTGTTTTTCCAGACTGGTTACTTTATGCGGGGTGCGCCGGTTCACCAGTTTCTAAAGACACAGATTGCGAATGGTGCTTTCGGTAAAATCACGCGCCTGCGCCACACCAATTATCATTCTGGCTCACTTGGCGACTGGTTTACGCCGGAATGGCTATGGATGACCGATCTTGAGCAGGCCGGTATCGGTGCATTTGGTGATCTGGGTACGCATTCGCTCGATATTATGATGTGGCTACTGGGCGATGTTGCCAGCGTGACCGCCACACTTGCCAGTATCACTGATCTTTACGGTGATCTGGACGAAACCGGCGAAGGCCTAATGCGCTTTGAGAACGGTGTGATCGGCAGCCTGGGCGGGGGCTGGGTGGATGTCGCGCATCCAGTTGGCCTCATCATTAGCGGTACCGAAGGTCATGCGCATGTGAATAGCCGCGACTTTTACTTCAAGAGCGAACATGTTGACGGTGCCGATGGTGAATCGCCCTGGACGGACCTGCCCGAAGCCTGGCCGCATGCCTTTGAACTGTTCTTTGACGCGATCATGGGTAAAGAAGGCGTATCGCTGGTAACGCCCCAGGAAGCGGCTGCCCGTAGCGCCGTCATGGAAGCGTTTTATCAGGCCGCACAAGATCAAACCTGGGTCACGCCAGCAAAATCTTAGTTCGATTTTAGGAGATATTCATGACTACTTTAAAAGTCGGTGTTGTCGGCGTGGGGGGCATCGCACGTACTCACATGCCCGGTTGGGAAGCATCGGAAAACGCTGAGGTGATTGCCGGCAGTGACATCAGCGAAGCCGCTTTGCAACAATGGGGATCAACCTATAATGTTCCCACATTGTCGACCAGCGCCGATGATCTCATTAATCATCCCGACATTGACATTATCGACATCTGTACCCCCAATATGTATCACGCGCCGCTGGCGATCGCTGCCATGCAAGCGGGTAAACATGTTATTTGCGAAAAGCCACTGGCCCCGACACCCGATAAAATTCAGGAAATGATCGCTGCCCGTGATGCCTCTGGCAAAATGCTGATGACGGCCCAACATTTCCGCTTCAAGGGCAATTCACGGGCGATGAAGGCTGAGATTGATGCCGGTGCGCTGGGTGATATATACCATGCCCGCAGTTGGATGTTGCGCCGTGCCGGTTTACCAGGCCGCCCCGGTTTCATCCTCAAGCAGCACAGTGGGGGTGGCGCGACGATTGATATTGGCGTGCATATTCTGGACCTGACGCTGTGGTTCCTGGGCAATCCCAAGCCGGTGGCTGTTACCGGTGTTGCTCGTCGCGATCTGGCAGAGATTGATGGAGCTTTTAGTCGCTGGGGGATGATCCCTAAAGAAATTGATGTGGAAGAATTTGCGGTGGCCTTCGTGCGTTTTGAAAATGGCGCGACGTTGATGCTGGAAATTAGCTGGATGCTGCATCATGACACGCAGGGTGAAGATATGCAGATGTGGCTGTATGGCACACAGGGTGGCAGTCACTGGCCCAAGTGTGAGGTGTATGAAACTAATTACACCAGCCAACAGCACTATAACCGCACGTTGAAACTCACCAACGATACGATGGAACCACATGCGCTGGAATGTGTGGAATTCGCGCAGGCACTGGTGGACGGTGCGCCATCACCCGTTCCCGCCGAGCAATCGTTGCAAGTTGCGACCATCCTGGATGGTATTTATCGGAGCCAGGAGACTGGTGCTGAAGTCCGCCTGGACTAGGCGACACAATCGCATTTACCGAAATGCCAGTTTATTCGCTGACATAGATGTAGGGGGCGCTTGCATTATCCGGTTAAGCCGACCCCCTTACAGATTTTACTTTGAGCTTTGGCTCATCTGGGAGATTTTGAATGACTTTAAAAGTAGGTGTTATCGGCGTGGGCGGCATTGCCCGCACGCATATGCCCGGCTGGGCGGCTTCGGAACATGCTGAGGTCGTTGCTGGTAGTGATATTCATGCTGGTGTTCTCCAGCAATGGGGTGAGGCCAATGGCGTCAGTAAACTAACCACTGACAGCGCTGAACTCATCAACGACCCTGATATTGACATTATCGATGTATGTACGCCCAATATGTACCATGCGCCGCTATCCATCGCTGCGCTGGAAGCTGGAAAACATGTGATATGTGAGAAGCCCCTGGCCCCCACGCCCGGCGAAATTGAGAAGATAATCGCCGCCCGTGATGCGTCTGGCAAAATGCTAATGACTGCCCAGCATTTCCGTTTTCATGGCAGTTCGCGGGCGTTGAAAGCTGAAATTGACGCGGGTTCGTTGGGTGATATTTATCATGCCCGCAGTTGGATGTTGCGCCGGGCCGGTTTTCTGCCTGGGCCGGGCTTTGTCCTCAAGCAACACAGTGGTGGTGGCGCGACGATTGATATTGGCGTCCATATTCTGGACCTGACCCTCTGGATGATGGGCAACCCGAATCCTATTTCGGTAAACGGCGTCGCCCGCACCGAATTGGCGCAAATGGATGGTCAGTTCAGTGTATGGTCGGCTAATCCCGTACCCAAAGATTGGGATGTCGAGGAATTTGCCGCTGCCTTCATTCGCTTTGATAATGGGGCGACCCTCATTTTGGAAGTCAGTTGGTTGTTGCACCATGACACGCCCGGCGAAGACATGCAGATGTGGCTGTATGGTACGCAGGGCGGCAGCCACTGGCCCAAAGGTGAGATTTACTATACCAACTATGAGTCCCAGCAGCATTACAATAAGTCATTAAAACTCACCCGAGATACGATGGAACCGCATGCGCTGGAATGCTTGGAATTCGCAACGGCCATCGCTGAGGGTGCGCCCTCGCCGGTCCCGGCAGAGCAGTCGCTGCAAGTGCTGACGATTCTGGATGCCATCTACCAGAGCGAGCAAACGGGTAAAGAGATTCGGCTGGTGTAACCAGGTTTGATGATGAAATTTTGCAGGAAGCGGGCCACCGGGTTCGCTTCTTGCATTTATGCCAATATCGTCGCTATTCTGTTAGTGGGTGATTACGCCCGTTACTATTCTTTTAGTTAAGCCGAGGAAGCTGATGCGACCGAGAGTAACCCTGATAACTGGTGCCAATGGTGAGGTGGGTCATGGACTGATTCGCCAGCTTCATGCCATGCCGGACCAACCGCCGGTTGTCGTACTGGATATTCGTGGCCTGGATGACACAATGCATCCGCTGGTCGATACCACCATTGTTGGCGATATTCTTGATGAAAATTTGCTCGATACGTTGATGAGCGAGTATGAGATTGACACGATCTATCATCTGGCGGCGCTGCTCAGCACCCATTCAGAATTTCGACCAGCGTCGGCCCACCGCGTCAATGTGCAAGGTACCATCAATTTGCTGGAATTGGCGATTGAACAGGCCCGCTGGCGCGGGAACGCCGTCAAATTCATCTTCCCCAGCAGTATCGCGGTTTATGGTCTGCCGAACTTAGAGATCAAATCTCAAGTTCCACCACTCAAAGAAAACGAATTTACCTTGCCCATCACCATTTATGGTTGTAATAAGCTCTACTGTGAGCATCTTGGGCGTTATTACACAGATCATTATCGCCAACTGGCAACTGCGCCCGACGAATATGGTGTTGATTTTCGCAGTGTGCGCTTTCCTGGCCTTATCAGTGCGTTGACCATGCCCAGTGGTGGAACCAGTGATTATGCGCCGGAGATGCTCCATGCTGCTGCTCAGGGTAAAGCCTATGCCGCTTTTGTTCGGCCTGATACCGCTATTCCGTTTATGGCAATGCCCGATGCCATCAAAGCGTTGCTAACCCTGGCTGATGCGTCGCGTGACCAGCTTTCGCAGCTCGTATATAACGTCACCAGTTTTAGCCTGAGTGCGGCGGAAATTGCGACAATTGTCAGAGGTGAATTTCCGTCAGCGCAAATAACCTACGAACCGACCAGCGGACGTCAAAATATCGTTGATAGCTGGCCGCGAGCCATTGATGACAGCGCGGCCCGACACGATTGGGGGTGGTCGCCGGATTATGGTGCTGAACGCGCCTTTAATGAATACTTGATACCGACCATTCGCCAGCAATATGCGTCATGATTGTACAATCACTGGCTTGGGTTCAGTGGATGGTGTCACCGCTTCGGTGTGTTGACCGCTGGAAACCACTGCGAAGCGACCTTTAAGACGCAAGAACGGCGTCTCGTAATATACATAGGAGATGTGCGCGATCCCAATGGTGCCGACTGTTACCAGCCCATAGAGCAGCACATTATCGCCAAAACTGTTGGTGAGCGGATTGCCGGACAAAACCAGCGCCATCATAATTAAGTACGATACCATGACGTGGTACATGTAAATGCCATATGAGATTTTGCCGAAATGATTGAACAGCGGGTGTTCCAACTTGAGTAGTGAATTCTCGTTGGCACAGGCGTTCATGATAAACACCAGGTAGACGATTGCCATGAAGAAGCGTAACAGGGGCTGTTCTTCACCCGCATAGAATACCGTCAAGTTGAGCACCATGATGAGCAGCACACTGATCTCGACCAGGCGGTTAAATAACTGCTTTTTGACGAACGATTTGTGCTTGAATAAGAGATAGCCACCCAGAGCACCAACCGCCATGCTTTCTACATGAATAAAGATGATGAAGTTGAGGAGTGTTTTGATAACGTCTGGCACTGCGCCGACTGGTTCCAGTAACCAGGCGATGATGATAATCGCCACTTTGACGCTGATGAACGCCAGTAAGAAGCGGGGCAGGTTCTGCTCAAAACGACGGAAAAGCCGGGGCCAGACCAGATAAAAATTCTCTTCAACGCCAATCGACCACAGTTGCGGGATTGCCGTGACAAAGCTGCCAAAGAATGCCCCCACATGGGGGAGGATAAACATATACTCGACAAATTTGATGAGCACCTTTAGGGGCGAATCATCATAAAGGGGTTGGAAACCCTCGAAACCGGTCACGACTTCAATCGCTGGCAGCATGAAAAACCCCATGAACACCAGCAAATAATAAAGCGGCAGGATGCGTAAAACCCGCCGCCAATAGAACTTGCGGATGTTGATCTCACCTTTTCGACTTTGCTCAACCAGCAACAGATAGGTAATGAGAAAACCGCTCAGCACGAAGAACAGCGTAACGGCGTCGGGTCCCCAGAATGTGATGTTGTATAAGAAGAATTCGGGCGCTTCAAGCGTTTTGAAGCCGAACACAATCTTTAACTGTTCAAGATGCCAGAATACAACTGAGATGGCTGCAAAAAAACGGATTGTATCCAGGTTGGGGAAATAGATGTGCTTCTGCTTTGACATAGCGTTTACTTTGAATTTCCTGACTAGGATGAGGTGAGCGATCTGAAATTCGTTGAGTGGCTGGATTATATAAACGCGGCCTTACAGGGTGCTAACTAGACGGTATGGGCCGCTTCATTGTAAACGTGGCTGGATTTTTGTGGATTTCATGCCCGGAAGTAAACATTCCAATCGTATAGGATTTGACCTTTATGAACTCTTGTGATATATTGAGGCCTGATTTTTATGGTTCAAGACCGATGAACCTTAATAAATTGGGTATACTGCCCAAACGGGTGTAGTTGTAAAATAAACATTGCGCTGGAGTACCCCAACTCCGGCCTTTATTGTCTGTGGGGGAGGTTGTATATGGCACAGGTGCTGCCCGATTACGATTTGAAAAATGCCATTAGTGAACGCCGGTTCCAGGGTTTATTCCGACTGCTCACCGGCTACCGGCTCAAATATCTGGGAGCTATCTCCAGTCTGGCAATTGCGACGGCGGCTAAAACCGCAACGTTCTTGCTGCTGGCCTACTTTGTGGACACGGTACTCGCGACGATTACTGGTGACAACGGCGCGGCCAGTCCGATGACCTTTCTCGGCGGCATCGAAGATCGCGTCACGATTTTGCTGATCGTGGCGGTAGGCTTCATATCGCTGGCCTTGATTGAGGGCTTGTTCTCATTCAATAGCGGTCGGTTGGCAGCCCGCACCGGTGAGGGCATCGCCCGGCGACTGCGCAACTACGTCTACGATCATTTGCAGCGTTTGACCTTTTCATATCATGACCAGATGCAAACTGGTGAACTGATTCAGCGCTCAACGTCGGATGTAGATGCCATCCGACGTTTTTTTGCGGATCAGGTGCTGGGCGTAGGGCGCATCATCACGTTCTTTGTCATCAACTTCACCGCCTTGCTGCTCATCAATGTCCAGTTGGCGGTTATCTCAGTCATTGCGATTCCAGTGATGGTGGCGATGTCGTTCTTCTTCTTCAAGAAGGTCGAGAAAGTCTACGAGGCGTTTCAGGAACAGGACGCCAAACTTTCTACCGCGATGCAGGAAAATCTGACCGGTGTGCGGGTCGTCAAAGCCTTTGCCCGCCAACAATATGAAATCGAAAAGTTCGATAAAGAGAACTGGCAACGGTTTACGCTTGGGCGTCGCATGTTGACGATGATGTCACTCTACTGGCCGGTGTCGGATACGATTGGTTTTATTCAGCAGATTGCCGGCCTCGTGGTCGGTGCGTTGATGGTCATTAATGGTGACATCACCATCGGCAGTTTCATCGCCTATACCGGCATTGTCGTGCGCATCATCTGGCCCATGCGTGAACTGGGCCGTTTGATCGTGCAGACCTCCACTGGTCTGGTGTCCTTTGGCCGCGTGATGGAAATCATTAGGCAAGATCGTGAACCGCTCCATGAAGGCCTGGAACCGGCGGAAAATGTGCGGGGTGAGATTACCTTTGACCGGGTCTGGTTCGAGTACGATGAAAACACACCGGTGCTCGAAGACATTAGCTTCCAATGTGAAGCCGGGCAGACAATTGCCTTATTGGGTTCAACTGGTTCCGGTAAAACCTCGCTGGTGAACCTGCTACCACGCTTTTACGATTATACATCTGGCAGCGTCAAGCTGGATGGTGTGGAGCTAAAAGATTATGCGCGGGGCTATTTACGTGAGCAAATTGGTATGGTGGAACAAGAACCATTTTTGTTCTCACGCTCGATCCGCGAAAATATCACCTATGGCCTGAGTCGAGAAGTCACCGAGGCTGAAATTGAAGCAGCAGCCCAGGCGGCGGCGGTCCACGATGTCATTTTGACCTTCCCGAAAGGTTATGACACGCTGGTGGGTGAACGGGGTGTCACGCTATCAGGTGGACAAAAGCAACGGGTTGCGCTGGCCCGGACGCTGCTCAAGGATCCGCGCATTCTGGTCCTTGATGACTCAACCTCGTCAGTCGACACTGAAACGGAGGCTGATATTCGGGCGGCCCTGAAACGCTTGATGCAAAATCGCACCACGTTTGTGATCGCGCACCGTGTTCAGAGTCTAATGTCAGCAGATTTAATTCTGGTGCTGGATAAAGGGCGTATCGTCCAGCGCGGCACCCATGATGAGTTGGTCACGCAAGCCGGAATTTATCGCCAGGTTTACGATGTGCAGGCGCGCATTGAGGATGAATTGGAAAGAGAGGTGGCGAGTGCCTGATAATAGCTATTTCGATGAAGAGGAATTCGATTCGAAATTTGATGGCAAAACGCTGGTTCGCATTTTTGGCTTGGTGCGTCCCCATTGGAAATGGGTCGCGGGCTTCCTGGTGGCAATCGGGATGGTCTCAGTTTTGGAATCATATTTTACGCTACTGACCAAGCGGGTCATTGATGAAGCCATCATTCCGCAGAACGTGAATGCACTAAACAACCTGCTGGTGCAATATGCGATCATCGGTGTTTTGTTCTCGGTCGGTGTGTTCGGCTTTATCTACCTGGCGGGTATTCTAGGGCATCGGGTGCAGTATGATCTGCGCAAGAAATTGTTCAATCATCTGCAAGACCTGTCCTTCAGCTACTTTGACCGCACGCCGGTCGGCTGGATTATGTCGCGCTTGACGTCGGATACCGAGCGGATTGCCGAGCTGGTGACGTGGGGCTTGCTGGATACGACCTGGGCCGTGATGAATATTCTGACCGGGTTGTTCTTCATGTTACTCATCAAATGGGAACTGGCACTGATTGTGTTGGTGCTGGTGCCGATTCTGGTGGCGATTTCGATCTGGTTTAAGCAGAAAATCATCGTGCAGTTCCGGCTATCGCGTAAGATTAACTCGATGATTACTGGCGCATTCAACGAAAATATCACGGGTGTACGCGTTGTGAAGGCACTGCGCCGCGAACGGAAGAACCTCGGCGAATTCAACGAACTTACCGATAATATGTATAATGCGTCGTTCCGCGCGGCTTGGCTGTCAGCGCTGTTCTTACCGGCAGTACAAATACTCAGTGCGATTGCGCTGGCGCTGATCGTTGTCCGGGGTGGTGATCTGGTGCAAATGGGCGGTATGACGATTGGTGGTATTCAAGCGTTCGTTGCCTATGTGACCTTTATGCTGTGGCCGATTCAGGACCTGGCGCGGGTATACGCCTCAATGCAACAGGCCATCGCGTCTGCTGAGCGCACGTTTTCGCTGATCGATACCGATGCCGAAATTGTGAACCGTCCCGACGCGTTCAAACCGGCCACGATTGCGGCGGACATCGAGTTCGACCATGTGGATTTCTACTATGAAGAAGATAATCCGGTGCTGCGCGATTTCTCATTGACCGTCAAACAGGGCGAAACCATCGCGCTTGTTGGGCCAACCGGCGCGGGTAAATCCACCATCGTCAATTTGATCTGTCGCTTCTATGAACCCAGGAACGGCGTTATCCGCATCGGCGGAACTGATTACACGCAGTTTACGCTAGACGGTATTCAATCACGCATTGGCATGGTGCTGCAAACCCCGCATCTGTTCTCAGGCACGATTAATGAGAACATCCGTTACGGGCGTTTGGAGGCCAGCGACGAAGAAGTAATCGAGGCTGCCAAACTGGCGGGCGCACATGAGTTCGTTGCGACGCTGGAAAATGGTTACGAATCGCCGGTTGGTGAGGGCGGGACCCTGCTCTCGGTTGGGCAAAAGCAGTTGATTAGCCTGGCACGGGCGGTATTGGCCCAACCCGACATCTTTATCATGGATGAAGCCACCAGTTCAGTTGATACCTTAACTGAAGCGCTGATTCAGCAGGGGATGGATACCCTGATGAAGCGGTCAACCAGCTTTGTGATCGCCCATCGGCTGTCTACAATCAAGCGGGCTGATCGGATTTTGGTATTGCAGGCCGGTCAGATTGACGAGATGGGCACACATCAGGAACTCTTGCGCCAACGGGGGCACTACTATCGGCTGTATACCAAACAGTTCCGCGATGAACTGGAAAAACAGTACGACCCCTATGGTGAAAAAGAAATGCAACCCGCGATGGGTGACTGAGTTGTAAACCCTGGTAGGATTTCTGCCAGGGTTTTTTGTTTGAAGATTTTGTGTGCCTCAATGGAGTACGTTGCATGAAGATCGCTACCTTGAATCTGCGCCACAACAATGACCGTTGGGAACAACGCATGCCCTTAGTCATTGCAGCGTTGCATCAAACTGAGGCTGATGTGATTGGCTTGCAAGAGGTCTGGTTGCCGCTTCAACAAGCGCACGTTCTCGCCGATTCACTCAATAAATTCATGCCAGACAGACCCTATAGCGTCCAGGTTGAACCCAAATGGGGTGATGACCCCGTAGAGGGCGTAGGCATTCTGTCACGCTTGCCAGTGCTGGACTCCGCCCGGTTGGACCTGCCGCGTGAACCACGAGTCGCCCAGCGCGTTACCGTTGAGGTTGATGGACAGCCAGTGCATATTGCCAATACCCATCTGCATCACCGGCCCCGTGACGAAAGTGTTCGCTTACCACAGATGCGGGCCATGCTCGATTGGATGTACGCTTACAGTTCGGACCGCTGGCTGTTGACCGGCGATATGAACGCCCAGCCAGATACCGAGACGATCAATGCCGCACTGCAACGGTTTCAATCGGCCTATTATGAGTTCAACCGCGAGCACCCCACGACCTTCCCCACGCCGCTGGTCACAATGGATGATTATCCTGCCGTATGCATTGATTACATCTTCTACGATCCACAGAATTTCGTCGTAAAATCGGCGCAAGTATTTGCCAACACGGGCGACCCGGATGATCCGACACTCTTCCCATCCGATCATTATGGGCTGGTTGCTGAATTTTAGCCGACGGCAATGAAATCGCTAATGCGACAATTCATCGGGTGTTGCCGGAACCTGATACAATCCCGCGCCGACCCGCCGTCCAGAGCGGTTAGCTGGGGATGGTTTATCGACTAGCAAAGCATCCAGTTCGGCTTCATTGTATTCAATGCCCAGGCCCGGCGCTTCACCCAGAATTATCCAACCATCTTCGATATGATTATCCACGCGCATCGCAGCTTCGCGTCCCGCATCCAGCACTTCCATGTGGATATGGTTAGGCAGGGCGGCGGCGACGTGGGCCATATAGTTGGCCGGACAGTTCATCATGGAGACTGGAATTTCGAAGGCATAACACAGGTCCGCCACCTGCATGATACCCGTAATCCCCAGACTCGCTCCCGGTTGGATGACATCGGTCGCGTGCGCTTCAATCAGGCGTTTATGTTCATGGAGTTCGTTGAGGTTTTCGCCCGTTGAAACCATCGCGGTGATGTTGTTGGACACTTGGCGCAAGCCGTCCGGGTCCCAGCGCCGGGCGGGTTCTTCCGCCCACAGAATATCGTAATGCTGTTCGAAGTAGCGGATATGGGCAATGGCCTGCTTGGGCGACCAATATTCATTGGAGTCGATCATGATTTCTGGCGTTTTGCCCGAAGTCGCCAGCGCATCATGCATGATCCCGATGCGGCGTAGATCGTCCTCACGGTTGAGGCCGACCTTGAGCTTGCCTCCACAAACGCCTTTGGCTGCCATCCGCTGATAAAATGCCCGTAATTCATCATCGGACAGGGGCATATCCAAACCGCTGGCATAGGCTCTAACCCGGGGTTCCGACGCGCCGAGAGTACGCCATAACGGTTCATCATTCGTGCGGGCTTTCAGGTCCCACAGGGCAATGTCGATTGCCGCAACCGCGCTGCCCACCAGCCCGTGATTACCACCCTTGAAGACTTCATCGTTCATCTTTTGCCATAAACCGCGCACGCCACGCGGATCAGCGCCCAGCAGCAGGCCATTCACCAGGCTGTGAATATAGGGAATGGCTCCTGGACCGCCCAAAGCCATGCCGCTGATGCCTTCATCCGTATCAATATTGACGATGACGGCTGTATACCGTTTCCAGCCACCAGGATTGTTGGCATCACCTAGCCAACGCTCCATCTCGGTTTCGTAAATGCGCGTACGGACGCCGGTGATTTTCATGGTGTTCCTCCCGTGAAATGGTGATAATAAATTATAATCGCGTGCAGTCCCCAGTGACTAGCACCAATCTTGGTTGTATGGTGAGGCACCCGTTCATGCTTACTCATGAGAATCAAGCCAGTATTAGGCTTGGCCGAAGTTATTGAGTGTTTGCAGATAGTGCTCCGGCAGCCCGATGTCAAACCGTTGCCCGTCCATCATTACACCCATAAAGCCGTCTTCCTGACGCAAGCGATCCAGCGCTGAAGTCAACTGAAATTCACCGCCTTCCCGCACATTATTCTCAATGTGTTCTTCGAGCTGTTGAAAGATTTGCGGCTTAATAATGTATTGTCCAAAGACCGTCAGGTATTCATCGTTTGCCAGACCCGGCACCTGCAAATTGTTGCGAGCGTAATCCAGTGCCGGTTTCTCCACAAACTCAGTGATATGGAGCAGTTCATTGGGTTCGATCCAGCGCCCGGTAACGGTGCCAAAGTTAGCGATTTCGGCTTCGGGAGTACGGCGGAGGCCAATCACGCTGGTGCCATGTTGTTGATAGGCCGTCAAAAGCTGACGAGCGCAGGATTGATCACCGTTGGCCCGGTAGATATGGTCGCCCAACATGAGTAGGAACGGTTCGTTGTCGATCATGTCGCGCGCCATATAAAGAGCATGCCCCAGGCCTTCCTGCCTGTCTTGCACTACGAATTTGACCTTGCGCCCCATATCGAGTAACAGGCGTGAATATTCCTGAAACTGGGGCGACAATTTATTGAAATTCTCAATCGAGACCTGGATGTTGAACAGCGATTGAAACGCATCCAGATCGTCTGGTTGCACGATAATAATCACCTCATCAAGTCCGGCTTCAAGTGCTTCTTCAACAATAAGCAAAATCGCTGGTTTGGCGATGCCATCACGGTCAATAACGGGAAACAGTTCTTTTTTAGTTGCTTTGGTCGCCGGGAATAAACGGGCACCAAACCCGGCGGCGGGAATCACGGCTTTACGAATCTGCGCCCCGGCATGAATGGTGAGTGTCAGGGCGGACATGCCCAGGTCGCGTTCGACGATTTCGATAATCGCTTGCTGATCTTCCAGACTGCGGGCCAGGAATTGAGCGGTGCCATCGCCCTGTGAACCGACCCCTTTTGCACCCCAGATATGTGCCTTCAGAGGTTCATGATTCAAAACTTGGTGGAGGACCGGGGCAGTGAGTTCTTCGGGGCAGGCAGGTGTGGCATAACGATCAAAGTTGGCCTGGGCTTCGGTCATCAGTTCACCCAGACGTTGCGCATCCGCTTGTTGAAGGGCTGTGGTCGCCTCACCGACAATGCGTTGATTGATAGGACCGAGCAATTGTTGAACACCTTTTTCAATCTCGTTGTCCGCAAACGGATAGGCGCGATTGAGACGGGCGAGTATCTCCATCGTGTTTTTCTGGGCGTGTAAGTCTACGATGACAAAGTGTAAATCGTCGGCGATGCTCAGTTCTTCAGTTTCCAGGCGGTCGCCATCAAATGTCATCAAGACCGGGCGATCACCGAAGGCACAACCCTGGTCGAGCCGTCCACAGCGGGATGGCGTCACGATCTCACCTTGATAGGCCATCTCCATCTCGCCCCGTGTCGTCATCTTGAGATCGTAAATACGATTAAATGCCCGTGCGGTGAGCACACAGATGGCCGCGCTGGACGATAAGCCTTTTTTGACCGGCATGTCCGTATGGTAATTATTGATAACCAGCCCGCGCACGTGGTAATGGGTCAAAATCTGGTAGGCGACTCCGGCGATATAACTCCAGAAACCACCCTGTTGTGCTGCTTCCAGCAGACTATCGAGTTCCATTGGAATTTCGTGCGGCCCGTGCTGGTCGCCGTCCGGTGTCGTTGCCGTCAAAATGAGTGAATCGGGGTGCGGTGCGACATCGGCATAGATGCCCTGATTGGTGCCTGCGATGAGGGCATAGCCCCGCTCAATTTCCGAATTAATCCGGCGATAACCACCAGCCCAATCGGAGTGTTCGCCAAATAAGCAGATGCGCCCTGGGACAAAGATTTTCAATGCAAGGCTCCTTTCAAGCCAATCACCAGTTGTAGTGAAAGTGTGCTATTGTCAACTATAGTGTGCCTAACGTGAACAACAATTTGCACAAAGATGTTTGTATAAATCGTTATTGGCATTTTCATCTAATGTTGAGTATGCTATGCTTGGTCATGGTGAGCAAACGACAGCTTATGTTTATTCAAGCCAATAAGAAGTGCAAGCAAACACTACCCAGATGATAATCCGGGATTTTTGCATGTCGCTAACCTGCCCGGATAACCGCGCAGGCTTTTTTATTTTTAACAGGACAGACTGATGACCGTAAGTTGCAAGCCTAAGAAGAGCAAGAAGCCGCCGGACAATTAACGTCTGGATTGTTGTGCTGCGCCTTCAGGCTGCGACACGCCGCTATCCAGACCGGGTAGCGGTTTTATTTTGCATAGAGACACTGAGGCTATGATGCAGATCACCCGATTTAACATTATCGAATCCACCCTGCGTGAAGGTGAGCAGTTTGAAGGCGGCCATTTTTCAACTGACGATAAGCTCGAAATTGCCGCTGCGCTGGATGCGTTTGGCGTGGAATACCTGGAACTCTCAACACCGATTGCCAGCCCCAAAAGTGAGGCCGATTTGCGCACGATAGCCCAGATGCCCCGCCGGTTCCGGCTGTTGACTCATATCCGTGCCCGCCTGGATGAGGCTAAACTCGCAGTGGACTGTGGCGTTGACGGTGTGGATATTTATATCGGCACATCGACCTATATGCGCCAGTACAGTCATGGCAAAAGCCTCCAACAAATCATCGAGACCAGTCAAGAGATTACCAGTTATTTGCAAGATCATGGCATCGAGACTCGTTTCAGCACCGAAGACACGTTTCGCAGTAACCTGGCGGATGTCTTTACCGTTTACCGTGCCATGGATCTGGCCGGGGTGCAGCGGGTGGGAGTTGCCGATACGGTGGGTGTGGCTGAACCGTTGCAGACGCATAATCTGATTAGCAGTTTGCGCCAGGCCGTTGATTGCGATATCGAATTTCACGGGCACAATGACAGCGGTTGTGCGATTGCGAATGCCTTATGTGCATTGCAGGCTGGTGCTACACATATCGACACCACGGTGCTGGGGATTGGCGAACGTAATGGTATCACATCATTAGGGGGACTGGTGGCCCGGCTGTATACGATTGATCGCACACTGGTGGAAAAGTATGACTTGACGATGTTGCGTGAGGTGGAGCAGTTGGTCGCACAGAAAGTTGGAATCGAGGTGCCGTTTAATACACCGATCACGGGACGCACCGCTTTTCATCACAAAGCAGGCGTCCATACGAATGCGGTCTTACAAAATCCGACAACCTATGAAGCCATTAATCCGGCAGATTTTGGTATTGAACGGTCTATTGATGTCGCCCATCGGCTGGTTGGCTGGAATGCGGTGCGCAATCGGGCGGCAGCATTGGGTCTATCACTGTCGGATGAGGTGTTACGGGTTGCTACCAGTCAGATCAAAGCGCTGGCCGATGACCGCCGGATTTCAATGGATGATGTCGATGACGTATTGCGCCAGATGGTGACACCCGAGGCCTTATAAAATGGGTGCGACCTTTACTGAAAAGATATTGGCACGTAATGCCGGGCGGACTCAGGTGCAGCCGGGCGATGTACTGGACATTACGCCAGATGTTGTTTTGAGTCACGATAATACAGCAGCCATCAATAAGATTTTTGAGTTACTGGGTCTGGAACGGGTGAAATACCCGGACCGATTGGCGATTACACTGGATCATGCGGTGCCCCCGCCGACACCGAAACATGCCCAAAATCACATGGAGATTCGCCGTTTCGTTCAGACACAGGGCATAGAGAACTTTTTTGAAGTTGGGCGCGGCATTTGCCACCAGGTCCACTGTGAAGAAGGGGTTGTTGGGCCGGGCATGATATTGTTGGGCGCTGATAGCCACAGCCCGCACTGCGGCTGGCTTGGCGCATTTGGGGCTGGGGTGGGGCGCACCGAGATTGCAGCGATCTGGGCCACCGGGCAATTGTGGTTGCGCGTGCCGGAGACGCTACGGATTACGCTGACTGGAGCCTTGCAACCGGGTGTCATGTCTAAAGATCTGGCTTTGCGCCTTATCGGCGAGTTGACCGCTGAAGGCGCAAACTATATGGCGGTTGAGTTTGCCGGGCCAGGAGTCGGCACACTATCACCCGATATGCGGGCGGTGCTGCCCAATATGATGGCGGAGATGGGTGCAAAAAATGCCTTTATCGCGCCCGATGCTGTCACGTGGGTTTGGTTGGAAAGTCAGCTACGACGCAACCAACCGACGACCTGGCACGAGCGATTGAATTATTTCCAGGAACAGGCGTTATTTCCTGACGCTGATGCCGTCTATGCTGAGACTTATGAGATTGATCTTGGGGTCTTTGAGCCGGTGGTCTCCTGCCCGCATCAAGTCGATAATACTGCCGCCGTATCCCAACTTAACGAGCAGCCGGTGGATGTCGGATTTATTGGGACCTGTACCAATGGTCGATTGGAAGATCTAGAAGCCGCCGCTGCCGTCGTGCGGGGACATCAATTACAAGCGCGACTACTGGTGATTCCCGCATCGGCACAGGTATTGAGCGATGCCATTGCGGCTGGATATATCAGTGATTTGCTGGCTGCCGGGGCGACGATTGGCACGCCGGGTTGTGGCCCCTGTATGGGCAATCATATGGGCGTCTTGGCAGCGGGTGAGGTGTGTATCAGCAGCGCCAACCGCAATTTCCAGGGGCGGATGGGCGAACGCGATGCCGACATCTATCTGGCGAATCCAGCAGTAGTCGCCGCCAGCACGGTCAAAGGGTATATTTGTCACCCTGCAGACATACTACAAGGGTGATTCATGGCTGAACGAGAAACGGTGCGAGTGGTTGCAATTAATGGGAGTTTGCGGGAAATAAGCTATACCCGTATGGCACTCAAAATAGCGCTACGGGGCGCAGATGCAATGGACGCACAAACGCACTTGATTGATCTCCGCGAGTACGATCTGCCGTTCTGTGACGCAAATGAAGATCGCTATCCGCGCGATGTGTTTCGTCTACGTGATGACGTGGGTAGTGCGCAGGGCATCATTCTGGGCACACCGGTTTATCATGGGGGGTATAGCGGCGTGCTTAAAAATGCTCTGGACTTGATGGGTTCCAATGAATTCCGCGGCAAGATCGTCGGCGTCGTGGGGGCTGCCGGGGGCGGTTCTGGTGAATTGGCACTGAACGGCTTGCAAACGATTGGTCGCTCACTACACGGTTGGGTGGTGCCGCAGCAAGCCGTGATCTCGAAGGCACGTGATTTATTCCTGGACGATGGCACGCTGACCGATCTCAAGCTCGAAAACCGGCTGTTACAGGTGGGCCGGCAAGTGGCGCGATTTGCCTATTTACATCATGCACAACAGTCCCATGAGTTTATGCAGTTATGGGAAGAATCGCTTCGGAAAGCTGCTGGAGTTTAGTTGATGACTGTGCATCGTGTCTGGAAGTACGGCGACAACGTGAATACCGATGTCATCTTTTCGGGGAAATATACCTATACCATCAGCCATAACCCAGAGGAATTAGCCCGCCATGCACTGGAAGACCTCGACCCAGCATTCGCCTCAGCGGTACAACCCGGTGATGTTATCGTCGCTGGTCGCAATTGGGGCAATGGCAGCAGCCGGGAGCAGGCGGTAACTTGTCTGGTCGCAGCCGGGGTCCGTGCCGTGATTGCGGCATCATTTGCCCGAATCTATTATCGCAATGCCATCAATAATGGCCTGCTGGTGATTGAGTGTCCAGCGGTTAGTCCATTA
This sequence comes from Phototrophicaceae bacterium, assembly GCA_965223835.1. GTDB lineage: Bacteria > Chloroflexota > Anaerolineae > Aggregatilineales > Phototrophicaceae > CAVYXZ01. Next base: position 3,432,894 of record CBDCXQ010000001.1, on the reverse strand, counting down.
GTCAATGCGGGTGACACATTGGAACTCGAATTAGAAGCGGCACAAATTCGTGTTGCAGGCAAAGTGCTATCATTTCCCCGGTTGCCCGATTCAGTCGCGGCGATTGTAGCTGCTGGCGGTTTGATTCCGTATTTACATACCCTGCAAAATAAACCTGAATAATCAGCATGCTTATCCTGGAAAACTTGAGGCTGATTGCGCTATGGAGTAATAAGGCTTGAGAAATCTAAGCTAAGTCATTGGTCGTTAGTCCCTGGTCAATAGTCGGGACCAAACGAGTTGTGAGTTCCATTCGATGGGCAAGGTTTTCTGTCTTTTGACTATGGACTGTAGACTAAAGACTTTCGACTACTGGCATAGCATGGCGGCCAGATGCGACACATTACCCGGCATATAGGTGAACAGATGATGCATGCGGTCCAGGAATAGGCTCAGGATGAGGTCGTTGTAGCTGAGGTGATGTTCGCCCAACCCCTCACCAATCAGACTGGTGACAGAACCGGTTGCTCGTGTAAGATCAGGTTTGGGATTTGCTTCGAGAACATACAAATTACCGTGCGTATCAGCCCTAACATCAATTCGCACCAGTGAACTCAGATTGAATTCGGTATAGATCGTGCGTGCCAGATCGAGCAATGTGGTCCGTTGTGGATCGTTTGCCGGCAGCAGGCACATGCGGTCGCGCGTAATAGCCTTGTAATCCATGGACGTAAAAATCGTCTCGTCTGGCTGTAAGATGCGCTCGATCGCCGAGAAGGCGAATGGTTTCATCGTGTTATGCAATGTGTTGTTCGAATAGGTGACTCTGCCACACACTGCGACACAGAACTCTCTGCCCGGCAAATAGGTCTCAATTAAAATCGTGTTACGGGTTTTTTCCACCAGATTCCGCGCGGTAGCGGCTACCAGGTGTGTATGGTCAACCACCTCAATGTTGAGCGAGGCACGACCAGAGACCGGTTTTATGACAAACGGACCCTTGTAATTGCCAAAAACTCGCCCAAAGCGACTCTGACTATCGGTGCGTAGCGGTCCTTCTGCCGGATGCCAGGTCACGAACGGCGCTGTACGGATGCCTAGAGCCTGTAATTCGCGCTTGAACATATGTTTATTATCCAGGCGCGTGGCATCCAGGGGGTTATGACCAACGTAGGGAATACCCAGCATCTCTAACATGGAAGCCGCGTGACTGACCGGGTTATAGCCCTGGACGCCACCAGTGTTCAGCCACACCAAATGAATATTGTTTGCTTTCAGGCGGGCTGCCAACGTTATATCATCGGGTAAGGTAATGACGTTCTCAAACCCCAATTCTTGCAACGCGGTTTGGATTTCCCCGGCGACCGTTTCATAACTTTTCCAGGGACGGGGGTTTGTTGTGCGATAAATCACCGCATCATCCTGATTTTTGTCACCACCATAAACAACCGCAATCCGCATTTGGGATCGAAATATACGTAGATAGTCTAAGAGTTCACTCAAGTGATAGGTAAACTTGTCAGAGACGCCGTTGGCATTTGTGGCGATTATGGATTGATTAGCGACAAATGCATTTCGATTGCGGGCGGGCGTGTTGGTTGCGATCATGACATCTTTTGGGCCTAGTGCATGTATATGCTATTTATAGAGTAACGGAAGATTATAATCGCAACAAAAAAGGCTTCCTAATAATTTCCTAACGATTTATTACGCAAGGTTTAGATGCAGAGACGCAAAAAAGAGGGCCGCAGCCCCCTTTTCGTGAAAAACATAAAATTTGCCTAACAGCAGGCGTTGCAGATGTTAGTAGCGAATATCGATTTGGCGGCCTGTGGCAGCAGATTCGGCAATGGCATCAGTAATGACATTGTTGCGATACCCGTCCACAAAGGTTGCGCCATAAGGGGCAACATCGTTATTGTTGACAATGGCATCGAAGAAGTGGTGGAACTCATGCACGAAGGTGTGTTCCCAACCGAGCATATGACCGGCAGGCCACCAGTTCTCCCAGTAGGGATGATAACCTTCGCTGATGAGGACATTGGTGAATCCCAGCGTTTCCTTGCGTCCGTCGGCCCAGTAGACATTCAGTTCGTTAAGGCGCTCCAGGTTAAAGTTGATACTGCCGTTTTCGCAGTTGATTTCCCAGCTATTGTAATTGCGGCGACCATTGGCGAAGCGGGTGGCTTCGATGGTGCCGAGGGCACCGTTTTCAAACTCCATCATGGCAGTCGTTGCATCATCAACGTCGACTTTAGCGCGTCCGCCCTCACCGTCGGGGCGCTCATCAATGAAGGTTTTGGTCATGCCCATCAGTGTTTTGGGTTCACCCACCAGAAAACGCCCGATGTCGATAATGTGCGAGGCCAGGTCGCCTAGAGAGCCACTGCCCGCAACGGCTTTACTGAAGCGCCAGGTCATCGGGAATTCGGGGTCGATAATCCAATCTTGCAGATAGACCGCCCGGAAATGAAAAATGCGCCCCAAGGCACCACTGGCAATGAGATTGCGAGCTTGAACGATGGCCGGCACGAACCGGTAATTGTAGGCGACCATGTGCTTGACCCCGGCCTTTTCCACGGCATCCAGCATCGCCTTCGCTTCTTCGGCTGTGCGAGCAAGGGGCTTTTCACAGAAGACATGTTTTCCAGCTTCAGCGGCGGCAATGCAGGGTTCGGCATGGGCATCATTCGGGCCGCCGTTGTCGAAAACATCAACATCATCATTGGCGACCAGATCACGCCAATCGGTATAGGCGTTTTCATAACCAAAGCGGGCTGCTGCTGCTTCAACGGCATCTTTGTTGCGGCCAGCCACGCCGACTAACCGGGGGATCGCCACCGGCGGATACATCATGTAGGGAATGGTCCGAAAAGCGTTGGAATGTGCCTTGCCCATAAAGGCATAGCCCAGCATCCCGATGCCCAGTGTGGGGGCCTGACCTTCTGCTCCTTCAGCCGCCATGCGGGTGAAACCACGTTCATCACTCATGATTGTTCCTCCTATTCTGCAAAGGCTGCGTCAAAGGCGACATCTGATGATTTGAAATCAGACCTCTTGACGAATTCGACGGATTCAGCCGCGCCATGTTCGCGGTCCATGCCGCTATCTTCCCATTCAACGGACAACGGGCCGGTGTAACCAATCCGGTTCAAGGCTCTGATCATGCCTTCCAGATCCACATCACCATGACCCGGCGACACGAAATCCCAACCGCGCCGATAATCGCCGAATTGCAAATGTGATGACAGGATGCTCGTTTGACCGTTCAAACGTACTTTGGAATCTTTGACATGGACGTGGTAAATACGATCCGGGAAGCGGTTGATGAAATTAACCGGGTCGAACTGCTGGTGAACGAAATGACTGGGGTCAAAATTGAAGCCAAACGCCGTACGATTGCCCAGCGCCTCCAACGCGAGTTCGGCAGTATAAATATCATAGGCGATTTCGGTGGGGTGAACTTCCAGGCCGAAGCGTACACCTACTTCGTCGAACACATCCAGAATCGGATTCCAGCGATTTGCAAAGTCTTGGTACCCGGCGTCTATCATGCTGGCTGGTGTCGGTGGGAAGTGGTAGATCATATGCCAGATGGAACTGCCAGTGAAGCCATTCACCACGTTCACGCCGAATTTCTGGGCGGCGCGGGCCGTGTTTTTCATTTCTTCAGCAGCCCGTTGGCGAACGCCTTCAGCATCCCCATCGCCCCACACATAGTCGGGAACAATGCTTTTGTGTCGTTCGTCAATCAGATCACAAACCGCCTGTCCGACCAGATGATTGCTGATGGCGAAACACTTGAGGTTGTACTTTTCGAGGATGTCCCACCGGCTCTGCGCATAACTATCGTCGGCCAGGGCTTTATCCACCTCAAAATGATCGCCCCAGCAAGCGAGTTCCAGGCCATCATAGCCCCAGCTTGCCGCTTTTTCAGCGACAGTTTCCAGCGTGAGGTCGGCCCATTGTCCAGTAAAAAGCGTTACAGGTCGTGCCATAATAGTCTCTCCAGAAACATGAAACCCTATAGTAAAAGGCTGCGCAAAGTGTAACCAAAGTCTGCCTAAGTCGCCAATGACCAAGTGGGTGTTATTATCAATATATGTAGCCGATGAAAATTGGATTTATGGTGTAGATGAAACAAAAGTAGGAAAGGGGAAAGTGATTATCGGACTAATTATATTATACAATATTTTATGCTGATTTGTCACCCGTACTTTTGTGACATATCTTTGCACAAAGCATTACGTTATCGTCCTGAGCCGGGGAAGGCTAACAAGAGGCTTCGGCATGTTTCATGAAAAGTCTTTTTATACTGGCACCATTAACTTGAATTATGCTGAAGGGCCAGATAATGGGCCGCCGTTAGTGTGGCTGCATGGTGGCTCTGGCCGTTGGCAGATGTATAAAAACGTTCTCCCGGAATTTACAGTTGAATGGCATGTGTATGCGCCGGACTTGCGCGGGCATGGTAAGTCCGATCATGTCCCGGATGGCTATCGCATGGCTGATTTCGCGACGGATATTGCGGCATTTCTGGAATATTTACCAGAGTTGGCAGTGGTGATAGGGCATTCGCTGGGCGGACAGGTTGGCTTGATGGCAGCGGCGCGTGTGCCAGAGAAAGTCCGGGCGCTCGTCATCGGTGCTTCGCCATTTTTTCAGCAAAATCTGAGCGACATGGTTGTACGTGAGCGGGATAAACTGGTCACGTGGATGGGCTTGTGCGGCAAGCCAATGGACGAAATTATCGAGGATTTAAAAAATACGCCGCTACTGTATGGTGGCGACTCCAAACCCCGGCCAGCGCGTGAGATATTCGGCGAGGATTCACTCTTTTTCCCCGACTTCGCCGCCAATCTGCATACGCATGATCCAGAATTTTTACGAGCGTTGGTGAACGATTTTGAACAGTTGAACGCGGCTTACCAGGTCGAAGAACTTCTGCCACACATTACCTGCCCGACGTTGATCTTGCAAGGTGATCCCGAAAAAGGCGGATTGATGACCACAGATGAGATTGAACTGGGATTGCACTTGTTGCCTGATGGATACCATGTTTTGCTTGATAGAATCGGACATAGCTTGTTCTTCGAGAATCAAGAGCGAGTGGTGGCAGCGGTGAAGGCGTTTTTGGTCGAACAGGTAGACGGATTAAATCAATTACGCCAAGAATGATTTGACAAAATTAAGGGGCGGCATAGAAGTGAACCGCCCCGATCTGGTCAAGTGGCAACTTTACGCCTTGAGCCGTTCTAGATGTTGCTTACGGAACTTGGCGACTTTGGGGGCGATGATGACCCGGCAATAGCCCTGATTCGGATTGTTAGCGTAGTAGTTCTGGTGATAGTCCTCGGCGGGATAGTAATCCCCCAACGGCGTGATTTCGGTCACGATGGGGTCCGGCCACAGTTTGGCGGCAGTCACATCAGCAATGGTTTGCTTGGCGACGTCGGACTGCTGCGGCGTATGATAATAGATGGCGGAACGGTACTGCGTGCCCACATCATTGCCCTGCCGATTAAGTGTCGTGGGATCGTGGATAGTGAAGAAAATGTCCAACAGATCACGGAAGCTGACGACATTGGCATCATACGTGATCTGAACGACTTCGGCATGTCCGGTACGACCGGTGCAAACCGCCTGATATGAGGGGTTATTAACATGGCCGCCGGTATAACCGGATTCGACTTTTTGCACACCTTTGACATCCAGATAAACTGCTTCTAAACACCAGAAGCAGCCCCCGGCCAGTGTTGCCATTTCAATATTCATTTGTGTTTACCTTTCCAACAGGAAATAACATCTTCTCTAGTTTAGACGTCAAACATTAACAGAATCTGACTGATTTGCTGTTCATATGAAGTTCTAACACTGGCCTGTTTCTGACCTGCTTTTCAGGCCTCATAGACGACTTTGCCGCCAACCATCGTCAGGCATACCTCATGTGCCTCGTTCAGGAAGATTATGTCAGCATCTGCACCAATGCTGATTTCGCCTTTGCGTCCATTGAGGTGCATGGCGGCGGCAGGAACCGAAGTCGCCATTGGGAGCGCTTCGACCAGCGAAAGGCCGGTAAATTCGATGACATTGCGCAGAACAGCATCTAAGGTACTGGTGCTGCCCGCCAGACTACCATTGGCGATGCGGGCGACGCCATCGCTAACCGTGACGGGTTGTTCACCGAGATCGTAGTCACCGTCGGGTAAACCAGCGGCCCGCATGGAATCGGTAATCAAAATCGTGCGCTGGACACCTTTGGCACGGACCAGCAGCTTGACCATCGCTGGATGAACGTGAATACCATCGCCAATAAGCTGGGCGTAGAGGCGATCATCGGTCAGGACGCCGCCGAGGGTGCCGGGGTTGCGATGATGCAGACCCAACATGCCGTTAAAGGTATGGGTGGCCTGCCGAACACCTTGATGAGCGGCGTCAAGCACTTCCTCATAACTGGCACCACTATGGCCGATTGCGAATTCAATACCCTGGCGTGTACCGGCGTTAATCAATGGTGTGGCACCGGCGAGTTCTGGCGCGAGGGTAATCAGTTTGACAACGCCACTTTCTAGCCAGAATTGATATTCCACCGGGTCAGCCTGGCGCAGTACATCAACCGCCTGTGCGCCGGGATAATCGTGGCTTAAATAGGGTCCCTCAACATGAACGCCGAGGTGCCGGGCACCATCAGTGGGCTGGGTGGTTGAAGCGACGTTCTCAATCGCGTTTTTGATCGCAGCCGCGGGTGCGCTCATGGTTGTAGGAAAGTAACTGGTGACACCATGGCGTGCAAAGAAACGAGCCATGCCGTGCAGGGCATGGGAGGTGGCATCCATCGTGTCGAAGCCAGCCCCACCATGTACATGCACATCGATCAAGCCGGGTGCGACCCACATGCCGCCCGCGTCTAGCGTTGTTTCGTCTGGTGATACAAAAATAGCCGGATTAATCGCCGTGATCTTTTGGTCCTGGATTACCAGCGTTGAGTCCACCAGAACCGCATCGGGTGTTATAATTTTGCCATTGATAATGCGCATCACACCTGTCTTTGCTTTGCAGACAGTCGAATGTCTTTAGTCTACAGTCCATACCCGGTGATCGAAACCCGCAGCTTGCACGGTACTGACTGGAGACCTGGGACTAACGACCGACGACTTAGAATCTGTAGTGTAGTCCACAGTGAGAAAAGGCGGTAGGCAGTGGTTAGTGGAATAGCCCGGCATATTGACCAGATTAAGTCAGTCATTTCACAAATGGATGATACCAGCTTTGAGTATTTGAAAGCAGGGGTTGCCTATTATCTGAACGGGGTGCCCGAAGAAGTAGACCCGGAAATGATCTTGATGATTCAGGATGCCATGCAGTTGGTTAAGGAATTCCCCATTGCGGCAACGATTTATGAGTTGCTGGTGGTGGTTGAAGATGAGGAGCACGAACGGGCGGGTCGGTAGCAATTATATTTTCGGTACAATTTGACTTTTATCATAAAAGACAGGCAGAAGTAATGATTACGATTGAAGCCACGATTCCCTGTACACAACCGCCCGCCTGGGCACTGCTGGAACGGCAGTTGATTGACTTGATGAGTGCGGCAGTCCATCCGTTTTTCCAGAAATATTTTCGCGATGATGGCACCATTATCTGGCGCGATGAGTGGCCGGAGACACGCGATGGGTTAGACGATTTTTACGAAAGCTGTGTGAATTGGCCCTTGTTGTATGTGCTGGGGGGTGGCGATCATTTGCTGCCACTGTCACATACGGTCTGGGAGGGGATTACGCGGCAGTTCGCCCACGCCGGTCCCAATAGCCCGATTGTCGATGAATATGAACGGGGTTACGATCAATTTCACCAGAGTGAAGGCTATCTGTTCTTCTATTATCTATGCCTCGCTGACCCAGAGAATCCAAAGCTGCTGGAACGTGCCCAACGCTTTGCCAATTACTTTCAGGATTCACAATTTGGCAATTATGACCCCGAACATAAGATCATCCGTGCCCCGCACAACGGCAGTCAAGGGCCGCGCTGGGGCTATTTGGGCAGCGATCCGCCGCGTTATGGGTGGTCAGCGGGGATGCGGCGGTATGGCCTGCCCTATGAGGATGTGCCAGGCATCACGCATTATGATGACCTGAAAGACCCGGAACTGGCGCTGCGGATGGGCGCGGTGATGCATGAGCGCATGGGCCAGGGTGATGTCGTGAATAACTTGCTGGTCAGTGGTCTGGTCACGAATGCTTTCTTGATTTCTGGCGACACGAAATACAAAGACTGGTTACTGGAATATGTCGATGCCTGGGTTGGGCGAGCGCAGGCGAATGGCGGTTTGCTGCCGGATAACGTGGGTTTGTCCGGGCAGGTCGGTGAATATATGGATGGTCGCTGGTATGGCAGCGCCTACGGCTGGAGTTGGCCGCATGGCTTCCACAATGTCGGCTATGCAGCAGTTTCAGCAGCAACCAATGCCTACCTGATGACCGGTGATGCCGATTATTTGAATCTGGCCCGCACCCAAATGGACACGATTATTGACCTGGGCAAGATTGGTCGGTTGGTTGATCTGGATATGAGTCTGAGTGAAGCCGCGCTGGCCCGCACCGGAATGGAGCCGGACGCTGAAGAATTTGTTGTCCCCCAGCGTTATCAAGCATCGGGCTGGTTTGATTATCAACCCATGCCATTAATGCACCCATTGGCCGTGTGGAATATCTCGATGGATGCCGCTGATGCCGCCCGCATCAATCGCCTGCGTGAGCAGAGTCGATATGACTGGCGCACAGTCACATCCTTCCGTAGCAAAGGCGACGATGGGCATGAAGCGCCCTGGTGGATGTTTATCAACGGCGAAAACCCGGACTATCCAGAGCGAATTTTACATGCGGCCTACGACCAGATGGCGCGTCGGCTGGAACAAATTCGCGTTGACGAGGCCGATGTTTCACAGGTGCATATTCATCACTGGCAACAGCTGAATCCGGCCACAACCGAGGCGTTAGTCCAGTTAACATTGGGCGCACCCCAGGTCATTTATTACGGCGGGATGCTGATTTGCCGGCTGCGCTACTATGATGCACAGCGGCAGCGTCCGGGACTACCGGAGGATGTGGCGGCACTGGTGCGGGAAGTTAAAGCGGAACGCACCGTGTTGACCCTGGTCAATCTTAACCCCTTCGCGGCGCGTGAAGTCATTATTCAAGCCGGTGGCCTCGGTGAGCACGAGTTTGTGACAGCGCAGTATGCGCAACGGACCAGCGATTGGCCGGGTGCAGTGGGCACCTATACTGCGCCCGAACTGGAAACAACCATGCAAGTAATTGCCATCAATGACGGTTATTTTCAGGTTAACCTGCCACCAGCGACCGAAATTACACTGGATTTAGCCATGCGGCGATTGGTGAATAAGGCATCCTATCTGAAGCTGCCCTGGGCGTAATCATGCGACTCGCTGTTGCAAGGGTTGTTCGGCCCGCTGCTTGATGCTGCGTAGCATCTTCTGCTCCATGATGAAGGTGATGGGTTCCAGCGCATAATTGAATGCACGCCAAAATGGGGAGTTCGTTTGCCCGCGCCCCCGTATCAGGAACCGGGTGGTCTGGTCATCAACCGGTTCCAGAATAAACGACCAGGTCGAATCGTAATAATCTGGCGACTCGGGGTCAGGCGCATCGCCGGTCTTCGGGTCAAATGCCCGTAGCACCAGGGCACTTGATGGCCGCAGTTCAACCACCCGAAAAATCGGGCCGCCGTCCGGGGCAAGTTTAACCACATCACCCACCACTAGCTCCTGAAGTTCCGGCACGATCTCATTGGCCGAATGGATATTCAGGCCGAACAGGTTTTCCAGCCCATCATAGCTGTAGAAACCGCCGCGCCCATGCCCAATCTGAATGACCCATTTCCACACCGATTCGGCAGGCGCATTAATGGTAATGGCCCGCGTGCTCATCGTCTGTGATCGGGGCAATTTGTCGTCGCCAGGTAGTGATTCCTGAACTTCCGCCGTGGTAGCGCCCCAGCGATTGATCAATCGGCGAACAACGGCAACATAGGCAACCACCACGCCCATGATTAGCACCAGCAAACGTATCATCGAATTCATAACACAATCCCCCTATGATAAACATTCTCTTTCGGCAATTACGTCATCCAGGGGGAAAGGTCACATCTGCTGTCAATGATCAGGAGACAAATGTGATAGATGTCACCGGTCGTCGCGGCGCAAGTCCAGCCACTCAACTTCGGCTGGTGTAAGATCGAGTTCCATTGCGGCGATATTTTGCTTGAGTTCATCGGCGCTACGACTGGCGATGAGCGCATAGATGTTTAGTGGTTGCTTGAAAATATAGCCAACTGCGATCTGGGCGACGGTGACGCTTTTTTCGGCAGCCAGTTCCAGCACGCGGTCGAGACGTTTGAAGTTGTCTTCATAACAATAGGAGTTGACGACGATCTGGTCATTATATTCGGTGAACGTTTCCAGATTGTCGCGATTGAAACGCCCGCTGAAAAAACCGCCCGCCATGCTGGACCAGGTAAACAGGGGCATTTGATTGGCTTCGTACCAGGCACGTTCCTCGGCTTGCCGGGGACCACTGATGCTGATGCAATCTTTCCAGGGTTCCTTGACCTGATCGGCCAGGCTGAAATTGGGGCTACTGGCGAGAAAGGGCTTCAGCCCATTGGCGGCGGCATAGTCGTTGGCTTCTTTGATGCGGTTGACCCGCCAGTTCGACCCACCGTAGATACCGATGATGCCTTTTTCGTGATACTCGTTGAGTTTTTCGACGATGGGGCCAACGGGAACCGCCGGGTCATCGCGGTGCAATAGGTAAATGTCGAGGGAAATCGGTGCCGAAACGCGCTAATGAGTCGTTGATGTCAGCCTCAATATCATAGGGCGTCACCCGGTTGCGATCACGCGACAGGTGTGCACCCTTCGAAATAAGCACGACCTTATCACGTACACCGCGATCGTTAATCCATTGTCCAACGGTGCGTTCATTGTCGCCGGTGCCATAGACATGGGCCGTATCGAAGGTGGTGACGCCCAACTCAAATACATCGTCCAGCAATTTCATGCTGAAGTCCAGGTTCTTGGAACTAATTGGCGTGGTCCCCTGGACGATGCGCGAGACCGGTTTACTCACGCCAGCGATTTCAGAGTATTGCATAAGAAGTTCTCCTTGATAGTCGGTGAATTGGCTTACAAATCACGCTAGTTTTGTAGATACCGCGACAAAAGTCAAGCAACCACTTCCGGTTGGTCCTAATAGCTTTTGACCGTTACCCGATTGAGGATGAGTTGTCCGTTATCATCTACTCCTGGTGCGGGGATTGGAATAGGGTCCTCCCAGAAATAGACCGCCATTTTGATTATGTAATTGCCGTTGGCGGGATAGGGCAGCTTGAGTTCGCGTTCTTCAAGATAATATTGTCCTGGTTGCCAATGGCTGGTTGCGTTGGATGCATCCAGCGGATAAATAACCTGTGGTGGGGCATCCAGGGTGTCGTAGACCGTTTGCCCACGCTCGAAGTAGGTCTTGATGCTATAGTCCAGTGGCAGGACTTTATCGACTGACCACCAGAGGCGTAACCGAACCGCTTCGCCCTCATGGCGCACCATAGGTCCGCTGGTTGTGTTTGTCGGATTGATGATGTCGGCACCATGAAAACGCAGTCCGTTATCATACAGGATGCCGATGGGATCAGGCGGCGCTTCATACAGGCGGAACAGGCAACTGGGCGGCCCCACAAAGCGCCCCGGAATATATTGCTCTTTCATGATTTCCTGGATGGTGGGCGGCTGCTCGCCAGGATTAAGTACCCATAAGCGGCGCTGCCCCGCAGGTTCCGCAATGAATTGTAGCCCATTGGGGAAGTAGGCCCGCAAATAATAATCCCATTCTTCGGGTGCACCGCAGGTATGATCGGTATTAGATACGATCACATCGCCCCATTGCATATGGTCTCGCAACCACATGAAATTAGTGCCTAATGGGGACAGTTGATCCCAGATTTGATACTGGCCCGCTTGCGGTAAGGGGTAGAACAAAATGCCAATCAATATCAGACTCGCTGCCAGACGACCGGCACGGGGTAGATAGGCCAGACCCGCGCCTACGATTAGCGCGATTCCGGGCATAATCCACCAGGCATAGCGCGGGGAGAAGAATCCCAGCAGCGGATTGGTGATGTACATCAAGATTGGCATCCCTATCGCCCATAATCCGAAAGCAACTGTGTAGGTCTGGAAGCGTCGTTCACGATAACCAATCATGACCACTGCGGCGACAAACACGGTGATCCACAACCCGAAGGCCAGCCCGGCATAGTCTCGAAAAATCTGTATCAACGGTGGCGTTTGCAAGGTTTGTGTCGCTGCCACCCGTGCGTTGGCGATTTGTGCCTTATTGATGATCTCAGGCAGCGCCAAAATCCCGGCGATTATCCCTGGCAGCCACCACCGCCACACAGCCCGACGGTAAAGCACCAGCGTAAACAGGCCAAGTATAAAAAATGCACCGACGCTGGTCAGAGAGGTATAGAACTGGGCTGATAAAACGATGGCGAGTAGCAGCGCTCGTTTCCAATTGGGGTGTTCGAAGTAGCGCAATGTTAACCACAGCGCTAACGGCAGCAGGACCAGTAGCAGCGCATAGCCGCGCACTTCTAAGCTGAGTTGAATACTGAAGCCCAATGCGCTGTAAGCCAAAAGGCTGAACCATGCTGCGGTTGAGTTGTGCAGGCGTTGCATGACGCGGAATAAGAACACAGCGCCGAGCGGGAAAATGAGTGCAGACAGAAGTCGCAAACTAACCGGATAAATCCCGGCGACCTGCCGCCAGGCACCCAGTGTCAGATAATACAGCGGCGGCCAGTCATAGGGCGTCCATTGAATGACCTGAGTAGGTGTTCCCAGTGATTGCCAAACCGACCAGATTTCATCGGGGTTGAGAGCCACATCGTTCAGACGGAGCAACCTGCTCGCGGCAACAAACAGCAATACTACCGTGATCAGCGTCCAGAAACGACCATCTAAGCGCGACATGCAACGTAAATCAACTCATAAGCCAGTAGTTCGGGAAAGATGTTGGCGGGTAATGGGCGTTGAATTCGCCGCATGAAAGTATTTAATAGATTTTGCAAACCGCTACCTGCGATATACAAATTCTCCACGCTATACCCTGGCTGTTCGAGTAGGGCTTGTCCCGTTTTGACAGTATACATATGCAGATGGGTGCGATCCATAATACCATAATCTTCGTAGTCAAAACGGCCCATGAGTAGCTTTGTACGTACCTGCCAGTGAGCGATATTCGGCAACGAAACGATGACAAGTGCGCCCGGTTTCAAGAGACCATGGGCTTTTTGCAATAGGTGTTCGGGATATTTGAGGTGTTCCAGTACGGCGGCTGCTAGCAGTACATCGTAAGGCTGGTTTGATCGGGCCGGTGCCAACGCGTCTGGCAGGTCAAGATCGACCTGATGGGCAGCAGTACAGCGCGTTCGGGCAATGGCAACGGCATCGGCATCATATTCCAAGCCTGTAACCTGACAGTTGAGTGATTGTTCCATATAACCGGATAAATAGCCTGTGGCACACCCCAGTTCCAATACGTGTGCATCGCGGGGGATGAGGCGCATGAGGATACTATGTGCGTCGTTAGGGTGGGTCCTGTCAGGGCTAAAGATATCTTCGAGATCGTATTTGAGCATGTTCTATCTGGCCTAAAATCAGAGATTATATACCCTATAAGGCTGAGCTTCCATTGCCTATAATGATTATATCCAGGTTGACCGGACGATCGCTGCTCTGCTTGTCAGGGGAGAGGAAAGTCTGCACTCCGAAGGGCGCGGTGCTGGTTAACGGCCAGGCGAGGTAACTCGACGGCAAGTGCAACAGAGAACGAATTGCCTCCTAAGTTTGGGAGGTGAGGGTGAAAAGGCGGTGTAAGAGACCACCGGCGCGGGCAGTGATGTCGGCGGCCAGGCAAACCCCACCGGGAGCAAGGCCAAGCAGGTGCATTGGGGCGGCCCGTCCCACAAAAAGCACCGGGTGTGCTGCAAGATGCGTCAGGTAACTGGCGTACTAGATAGATGATCGTCCGCGACAGAATGCGGCTTACAGGTCAACCTGGACTTGATATAAAGGGAGGGTGCTGATGAAATTACGTACCCCTGTTCAAGACCAGTGTCTCATTTTCTTCAATCAATTCCTCTATGATGCGCTGGCTCCGGTCTATAACAGCCTGGACTGGTTAACGCTTGGCGTCTGGTGGCGACTGGTGGGGCGGTCGCTGGATTATGTGCCGGAGAATCATGAAATTTTAGAAGTTGGCTTTGGCCCTGGGAAGTTGCATGTTGAACTGGCGCGTCGGGCTGCTTTTTGCACTGGTGTTGATTTAGCAGCAGGCATGTGTCGCCATACGCACAAAAAATTGGAATTGGCAGGATTGCCACCGCATATCGTACGTGGGAATGTTTATCATCTGCCGTACCCGGATGATGCATTTGATGATGTTGTATGTACATTTGCCTTTTCCGGTTTTCCTGGTGGCGACCATGCGCTGGGTGAGATGGTGCGCGTTTTGCGTCCCAACGGTCATTTGGTTATGGTCGATATTGGTTTGCCAACGGATGGCAACCGCCTGGGTACATTTTGGGCGCGTTTGTGGGAGCAGATGGGCGATTATCTGTATGATCTACCAGCGCTGTTTGTGGCAGCTGGTTTGCAGGTGACGACCTGTGTGGAATATGGACCCGGACGTCACATTCGAGTAATTGTCGGCGAAAAAGCCGGTGACTGAAGGTACTAAAATGCGCTCTTTGCCATTGCTTTGACTACCTGCAACGTCATGCGGGAGTCTGCCAGTGCGTTATGTGCCCCGGTTGTCGCAATGCCGCAATGTTGCGCCGCTACCGTAAGTTTGTAATTGCGTTTGCGTCTGTGTTGCCGGTACGCATAATATTCGGCATAGGTATTCATCGCACACCACCAGCGGCTGAATGATTTCCAGTTCGTGCGGGGGAGTTGGGCGACAGCGGCACTCTGATTGAGCATCTTGTGGTCGAAGGCCGCATTGTAAACCACCAGGTCCCGATCTCTGAGGAGGTCAGCAACGGTTGTGGTGATCTCAGCCCAGGTTGGTACGTCTCGTACCTGGTCATTCGTAATGCCGTGAATGCGAATTACATCACGCGGAATGCGGTGAACTGGCTTCACCAGGGTATCCAGCAATACATTATCTTGCGCATCAACGATGGCGATCTGCACGATTTCGGCGGTGCTGTGTAAGCCAGTGGTTTCGGTATCCAGCACGAGGAAATCATTGCGTTGAACCATCTGCTGGAAAGCCAGTAAGTTTCGTGTAGCCATGATCACATTCCTACTGTTGTAGCACATATTTTCCAAATTTAACTGATTATAACCTGAAATCCGCTTATCAGGTGGGAATCAACTTCGAGTATAATGGCCTTACGTGTGAAGTGAGGTTTATTATGCTTAATCAGGTAAACTACCATCTCAATCAACTCGAAGCGGCTCATGCTAAATTTGAAGCGGCATATCCGGCCTATCGCGGGACGGAACTTGACGACCTGCGGGTGCGGGAATATGCGCGGTTGGATGAACTCGGTCACGTTTACCTGGATTACACTGGCGGCGGTTTATATGGCACATCGCAGATTCAGCAACACATGCAGTTGTTGACCAGTGGGGTTTATGGCAATCCTCATTCCAGTAACCCGACCTCATTGGCAGCGACGAAACTGGATGATAGCGCCCGGCGTTATGTGATGCAGTATTTCAACGCGTCGCCGGATGACTACATTCTGATTTTTACACCCAATGCCAGCGGTGCGCTCAAACTCGTCGGCGAATCATATCCGTTTTTATCCGGTGGACACTATACGCTGACATTCGATAATCATAATTCGGTCAATGGTATCCGCGAGTTTGCTCGTGCACGCGGCGCAACCGTCACATATGTACCGGTGATTCCGCCAGATTTATACCTGGACGCGGATAGCATGTCAGCTTTGCTCGATCAAGCTGACCCGACGCACGATAATTTGCTGGCTTATCCGGCGCAGTCTAATTTTTCCGGTGTGCAACATTCATTGGATTGGATTGCCCGTGCTCAAGCAAAGGGCTGGGATGTCTTGTTAGATTGCGCCGCATTCGCGCCCACCAATCGGTTGGACCTGAGTCAGTATCAGCCGGATTTTGTAACGCTGTCATTCTACAAAATATTCGGCTATCCAACGGGTATTGGCTGTCTGCTGGCTCGTAAACGTGCAGTCGAAAAACTGCGGCGGCCCTGGTTTGCCGGCGGGACAATCACGGTTGCATCGGTACAGGGTGATGGCTACTATCTGGAAGACGGTGAAGCGGCTTTTGAAGATGGCACAATTGATTATCTCAACTTACCGGCGATCGAAATTGGTTTCAAGCATATTGAGAGTGTCGGGATTGAGGTTATTCATGAGCGCGTTCGCTGTTTGACAGCGTGGCTCATTGAGCATGTCATGAATTTACACCATGATAACGGTCAGCCTTTAGCACGTTTGTATGGCCCAACGACTACAGACAAAAGGGGTGGTACATTGGCCTTGAACCTCTACGACCCGGCGGGAAAGCTGATTGATTATCGGGATGTCGAACGACTGGCAAACACCGTAAATATCTCACTTCGTATCGGGTGTTTCTGTAATCCGGGTGCGGGTGAACTCGCATTGGGCATCACTGCCGAAGATCTGGCGGGCTGTTTTCACAATGAAGAACGCATGACATTTGAACAGTTTATTACGGCCATGAGTTCTAGAATTGATGATGCCGTCGGTGCATTGCGGGTTTCGGTGGGTATTGCCACCAATTTTGCTGACGTGTACCGGTTACTGAATTTTTTAGAGCAATTTCTGAATCAATCAGCGCAATCGATTAGTGAGCGAAAAGTGCCAGATTTTGACAGTCGCTAAATATAATTTGTTACTTGGTCAGCGCTTCATAACAAAATTAGTGCTGTATAAAGGAGTCTGCCCCTATTGGGAGACTATCATTGACGAAATATCCGGCATTTGATCCCATGTGAATAATAAAAAGCGAGTTCAGATATAATCCTGACTCGCTTAGGGTTGATGAGATGTACTATCACTCTTTTAGACCCGTCATTACCACAGCAGAAACGAAGTAACGCTGGGCAGCAACAAATAGAATAAGTACCGGTAATGTCATGATGGCTGCTGCTGCCATCAGGAGATGGTCGCGTGGATCAGCCGTATCCATCGGGATATACTGGAAGAAACGCAAACCAACTGCTGCTGTAAACAATTCTTGGTCATTCAGGTAGATAAACGGCCCGAAGAAGTTGTTCCAGTGACGCAAAAAGGTCAGTATTACCGCCGTAATTAGGGCAGGTTTAAGCAAAGGAACGATAACCAGAATGAGTATCTGGAAAGGATTAGCGCCGTCAATTCTGGCAGCTTCATCGAGGTCGCGTGGGATACCCAAGATAAACTGCCGCATCATGAATATCATGATGGCGGCGTGGCCGCCGCTGCCCAACCATGAGCCAATGGTGAGTGGGACATAGGTATTAACCAGTTTCAATTGAAAGAAAAGCAAATACTGTGGGATCAAGGTGACGACAAATGGCAACATCATGGTGCTGAGCATCAACGTGAACCAGATATTCTTGCCAATGAAGTCAAAGCGTGCAAAGGCATAGGCGGTGATGGTGCAGGTAACCAGGATGCCCCCAATGTTAATAACGGTGATAATCAGGCTGTTCAGCATCCAGCGGGCAAACGGCACAACCGTGAACACCTCAACGTAGTTGTTCCACTGCGGGACTCTGGGAAATAGATGGGGTTCAAAGGAACGGAGTTCCTGCCAGGTTTGCAGTGAACTGGAAGCGGTCCAGAACAGCGGAAAGGCGAAAAACAATCCAAAAATCAAAAGTGTTGCATAGATAACAAACTTATAGAAAAACTTGCGCCGTTTGTCCTGGGCCAGGCTGCGGGCACGCTGGAGTTCTTGTTCTTGTTGTGTGAGTGATCCTTGTGCAATCACCATGTGTTATGCTCCATAATAGAATACCCAGCGGCGCGAAAACCATTGCTGGAGCAATGTTATGAGAATAATCACCCCCGCAAAGAACCAAGCAAGGGCCGTACCATAGCCCATGTTGAAGAAGTCAAAAGTCTGTTTGTAAATATGCAGGCTGAAGAACCAGGTTGCATAACCAGGACCGCCTTCGGTTGCAACAAAGGCCGCCTCGAAGGTTTGCATTGCCCCAATGATACCCAGCACAGTATTCAAAAAGATCATAGGCGTAAGCAGCGGAATAGTCACATGGCGGACACGATGCCACACGTTAGCGCCATCCACCGAGGCCGCATCGTATAGTGATTGGGGGATGCTCTGGAGACCCGCCAGGAAAATAATCATCTGTACGCCGCCAATGCTGCCCCATAATCGCATTAAGATCATAGATGGGATGGCCCAATCGCGGCTGCTAAACCAGCCAGGCGGTTCCTTAACCCCCAGGTCTTTTAGGGCTAAATTGACGATACCGAAGTCGGCGTTTAACAGGATGACCCATAGGATGGCTGTCGCCACAATCGGAACCAGTGTGGGCATGAAGAACAACGTCCTGAAGAACACGATTCCCCGAATAGAGTTATTCAAAACAATTGCCAGAATCATGGACCCCAGGACACCGAAGAATACGCTAAAGATAGCGAAATAAAACGTCCGTCGCAATGAGTCCCAGAACAACCGATCTTCGGTAAACATTTCGACATAATTATCAAGGCCGACAAACTCTGGCGGTCTAATTACATTATATTCGGTAAAACTAAAATAAAGCGCAGCCAGGGCAGGACCCAGGAAAAGGCCAAAGAAGCCGATGAGCCAGGGGAGCATAAACACGTAGCCCCAAACGTTTTCACGCAAACGGCTGCGCGACATCGGGAGCGTGATTGGCCCAATTTTGACCTGGTTTTCTGTCGATACGATTGTCGTCATCTCTAATTACCTGGAAATTAAATTTCTATGCACAACAAGTTGGGCAGAGAGAATAATTTGATAGTATTGCTGAATGGCGGACACCCGGTTGGATGTCCACCATGAATCTGTAACCTTGCTGCTTCTGCCCGATATAGCCTGCATTCGGCAGACTATGCCGGGGGCATATCCAGAACAGCCTGTACCTCGGCGTGGAGGTCTGCCAGACCCTGATCGAAATCAACCGGATCGCGCCAATCCATCAAGATCGCAGTCCACTGATTGATGGCTGTGGTGTACTCTGAACCACGAGAATTAGGCGGTGCATAGGCCGGAATGCCGTTCTCGAGGCTCGACAGGAACCATTCATGTACCTCGTCTTCTTCGACCAACCGTTCGACCACATCGGGTCGTGTCATCGCGAAGTTGGAAGCGACCAGATTGAAGCCCACTGAGCCTTCAAAGCCCGCGATGTGCTTGAGAAACTGATAGGCTACATCTGGATGGGCACTATCCGCATGAACGTTCCAGGTCCCGCCACGAATTTGCGACGGGAAACGGCCATCTTCGCGTACTGGCAGAAGCGCTTGCCAATGTTCGCCCGGTGCTTCGGCGGTGCCGCTTTCCAGGTCCCGTTTATAGTTGCGAACGTTCAAGGAGCCACCCCAGTTAGATGCCAGGCGACCAGCATTCATAGCAGATGGGGCGGTAGCGCCCATGTCCTCGCCTACTGGTAGCAGACGTTCTTCTACAGTCAGGTCATATGCCCAACGCATGGCGTTTCTGGCATTTTCATCATCCAAGATCATGCATGTCGTACCGTCTTCGCTGATGAATGATGAGTTGAATGTGCGGCATAGCGTAACTAACCCGGCTTCGCTGTGATTGATGAAGAATCCGTATTCGCCGGCATCTTCGTCACGGAAGATACGTGCCCACTCCGCAAAGTCGTCCACTGTATAATCGCGGGCAGATGGGTCATCTGACAACTCGATGCCCGCTTCGTCAAACTTCAGTTTGTTGATGACAATGGTATCAAATCCAGCCCAGCCCCAGCTTGGTAAGCCATAGAGTTCATCTTCAAAGCGTTGCAGTTCGATGAAATTATCGAACCACTCACTCAGATCTAGCCCATCGGCTTCGACAAACGATTCAATTGGTTGAATAATCCCATTATTGATCGCGCCCTCAAATTGGTAGTGCGAGGGGTCCCAGGCATGGATGTCGCCTAGATCACCGGCTGCGTGCAGGATACGCATGCGACCGTAATTATCTTGCTGACTAGACCCTGACAAAGGGCGGAATTCGATCTGAACGTTGGGGTTCATTTCCTGGAAGGTTTCGATGCGTTCTTCGTTCCAACCTGAGCCGGGGCGACGGAACGTATCCCACACCATGTTGACCGTGTCCTGGAGCGGTCTCGGGGCGGCTGCGGCCACTGCGGGAACACCGACGACTGCGGCAGTGCTTGTGGCGGCGGCTTTCAGGAAATCACGGCGCGATAGACCTTTATTGTCTTTTGTCATTTTTTGCTCCTAAATAAGTGTTTTAGATTGGAATTTTGGAAGACCGGTTGAAACATATATTGGTGAGTTTGGGGACACCTCCTTATTCTTGAATTATAAATTATATTTAATGCGCGATAACTTGTCAAGAAGTGAACATCGCAACGAGTGGCTAAAGCACTGGATATGTGCGGGCCGCTGGCCTGAGAGCAGCCGGGTTGTCGCTGGTGAATTATCTGCCCTTCCTGGCACAAAGTGGTGAAATAAATTTGGCGATGCAACCGTCGCTGAAGCGATAATCGAACGTCTCGAAGACGAGATCGGATAAACATTGTCAATAGATAAGTCACGGGGCGGGCATTCGTTCCGCCCCATTTTACTATTAAATTACTACTGCAAATTTTTCTCCGCCGCCTCGACCAGGCCTTTCATGTAACCGACTGCATAAACCTTGCCCATCAGCATATAACCGGGATGATCGTTGGATTCGCCTTCCAGTGTCGGGGCGTGATCCGGGCGAATAGGGCCATCAAAGCCAGTTTCGATATAGGCTTGCATCGTCGCCAGCATATCGGTGGGTCCTTCATCATGAAACACCTCCGAGAAACTGGGGACTTTGCTGCTGACATCGCGGAAGTGGGCGAAGAATATCTTGTTACGCTCACCAAAATAGCGAATGGCTTCCGATACATCGGTTACATCAGCCATAGCCGCGAAATTGCCCTGGCAAAACGTCAGGCCATTGTTGGGGCTGGGAACCAGGTCGATCACCTTTTTGAAGTTTTCAAAGCTACGCATAATCCGTGACATGCCGCGAATGGGCGAGAGGGGGGGATCATCGGGGTGTAGTGCCAGCTTAACGCCGGACTCTTCGGCAACGGGTACCACGACTTTGAGGAAATGTTCAAATGCTGCCCACAGTTGATCTTCAGAGACCTCGCCATATTCGGTGAGCGGCGCGTTCTGCATCAGATCGTGATTATAGCTGGTGACGAGTGCGCCACCGCGTCCGCGATCTGCCAATGAGGTCCGCAACCAGCCGAAGCCTGCCATCCAGTTGTAGCACAGGACCGGGATGCCCGCCGCGCCCATATTACGCAGTGATTCACAGAAATACTCCAAATCCTCATCTCGACCATCCAGACCAAGCTTAATGCGATCGGAGATGCCGATGCTTTCAATGACGGTCAGTTTGAGGCCTGCCGCTTCAACTTGCTGGCGCATTCGCAGCAGTGCCATAAAATCCCAGATGGGGCCGCTGTCGCCACGCGGACGCCCGCTGACGATCTGGGTGACACCGATTTGCCGCGCCAACCGTAATACCTCATCGCTTAGTGGTACAGGCATTAACGCAATATTCATCGTGAAAAATCCTTTTTATCATTGCTTACTCAGTGGGTTGGATTGAAGCATCTTTACCCCTTTGTGTCAACTGATTGGTATAGTCGTGGACACATATTTGGAGGTTTTATCAATGACAACTAATCCTGCCTATCATCAAATTGATTTACATCATCGTCCGGCTCCAGATCTGGATATGTTGATCGAGATTCGGTCGGCTATGGATGCGCACGCCAAACATCAGCGCCTGCTTGAAATGACCTGGGGGACTTCTACACTACCGACGCACGAACCACATATAGTCGAAACAGCGATCAACCCCGGCGGTTCGAATGCAGATGAGCGCTATAATCATCTGCCAAATCTGCGTCAGGTTGATCGCCTCACGATTGAATTGCCTTTCGGGTTCAAATCCGCTCCCTATTTATTCCAACCACAAGCATCGAATCAAAAACTTATTGTCTATCATCAGGGTCATCGGGGGGACTTTATCGTCGGCATTGATACGATTGCCTATTTTGTACAGCAGGGTTACGCCGTATTGGCCTATGCGATGCCGTTATTTCGTCCCAATATCACGCCGTCAACGTTAGATATACCTAGAATTGGTACCGTTCCGACTTTTTATGGTCATGAGAATTTCCGCTTATTGGAACCATTTATCGTCGGGAATATCCTGCGCTTTTTCATGGAACCGATTGTCGTGGGGCTGAATTACGTGCAGACGCTCAACTTTGCTGATGTTGCGATGGTTGGTATCTCCGGTGGCGGTTGGTCAACGGTTATGGCGGCGGCGATTGACCACCGCATTCGGAATAGCTACCCCGTCGCGGGAACTTCGCCGTTGTATCAGCGGCTGGATCGATTGCCACCGGATGATAAGATCACCGAGTACGGCGATTATGAACAATGGCTGCCGGGCATCTTCCCGGAGTTAACCTATTTTGAACTCTACATTCTCAATGTGACCGGGCAACATCGACACCAATTAGCGATCTATAATCGTTATGATCCCTGTTGTTTTTGGGGCGATCGGGCAATGCATTGGGCGCGACCACTGCAAGATTATTTGCGGAGTCTGGAAAATACCGGGACCTTCCAGTTGCATATTGATGATACCCACACAGAGCACCAAATTTCACCGGCGGCGCTGGCGCTGATTGAGGCGCACCTCGCGGCGAATGGACCTACCTCAAGCTGAGCCATCCGTTATACTCAGCCTGTTTGCATCCTGGTTGAAACGGACACCGCATGCCCGCTGCGCTGCAAATCGCCTATGACGTCATCCTGCCTATTTTTATCGCCGCTGGTCTGGGTTTTTGGTTTGGTCGCCGGTTTCAGCCCGATCCACGTACCCTATCACGGCTGGGGATTTACGTCTTTTCTCCGGCACTGGTTTTTCACAGTATCGCCAATTCCACCTTGCAGCCCACGGAAATCGGTCAGATGTTTGTGCTGGTCGTGGCCCTGTATCTGATTACGATGCTGATCGCTCGTTTGCTGATCGCGGTGCGCCCGTCAATTGCGCCCGAAATCCAAAGTGCGTTTATTCTGAGTGTCGTGTTGGCGAACAGCGGCAACTATGGTATCTCGTTTGTGGACTTTGCGTTTGGTGATGCCGGGGTACAGATTGCGGTACTGGTGTTTGTGATGACCTCGCTGATGGCGAATACGCTGGGCATTTATATCGCGTCCAGTGGGACAGCGTCGGTTTTGCAAGGCATTAAGAATGTGTTTAGTGTGCCGATGGTTTACGCAGCGGTATTGGGCTTTTGGGTCAATTTTGGTGCTGTAACGCTACCGCTTCCCATTGCGCGTTCAGTTGAACTGATGGGGCAGGCTGCCGTCCCGTTGTTTATCGTCCTGTTAGGCGTGCAACTGGCACGTATTTCGATACGCGGTAATCTGCAACCGGTGATCGGGACCATAACGCTCGCCTCGGTCACGCGATTGTTGGTGGCACCGTTTATCATTCTGGCGTTGACAGCGTTACTGGGTATAACGGGGTTCACGCGTGGTGTTTTACTCGTGCAACTCAGTACACCAACTGCTGTTTATGCCACGTTGTTGGCGACCGAATTCGGCAGTGACGCCCAGTTTACGACGAGCGTCATTTTTATCACGACCATTGCCAGCCTGTTTACGCTGAGCGTGATTATGGCGGTAGCGGTTGTGTAATGGGTTCGACAGAAGATGGTGTGAAGTAAAGCTGATCTGCGAAATCTTTCTCTAAATTCCAGGAGGGAACATGTACGAAACAATTCGTTGGGGCATTATTGGAACCGGCAACATTGCCAAAAAATTCGCAACTGGTCTAACGGCCCTGCCAGATGCAGAACTGGTGGCGGTGGGGTCGCGCAATCAGGCCACCGCTGATGTATTTGGCGACCAGTTTAATGTGCCACGACGCCACCCATCGTATGCGGCATTGGCGGCTGATCCTGAAGTCGATGCCGTCTATATCAGTACGCCCCACCCGTTCCATAAACCTAATAGTTTGCTATGCCTGGAGGCGGGCAAGGCGGTGCTGACCGAGAAGCCATTTACGATGAACGCGCGGGAAGCGAGTGAGGTCATTGATTTTGCCCGTGATCGACAAATCTTCCTGATGGAAGCCATGTGGACACGCTATATTCCGATTATGGTGCGACTGCGTGAATTGCTGGCGGACGGTGTAATCGGTGAACCGCGTATGCTGACGGCTGATTTTGGGTATCGCGCCCGTGTGAATCCGCAGGGCCGAACGTTTGCTAAAGAATTGGGTGGCGGCGCGTTGTTGGATGTCGGCATTTATCCGCTGTCATTGTCGTCCATGATTTTCGGGACCGCCGAGCGTGTTACCGGTATGGCGCACCTGGGCGAAACCGGCGTTGATGAGAATTCAGCCATGATTCTGGGTTATCCGGGGGGAGCGCTTGGCGTTCTCACGACCGCGATTCGCACCAGTACGCCCCACATTGCTATCATCAACGGGACTGAGGGCCGCATCACGGTGCATTCACCGTGGTGGGTGCCACAGCGCATGACAGTTGAGATTTTTGGCAAGGAAACCACCGAGATCCACATGCCGATAGTGGGCAATGGCTACAATTACGAAGCGGCAGAAGTTGCGCGCTGCCTGCGGGCTAGGCTGTTGGAAAGCGATGTGATGTCGCTGGATGAGACGCTGGAGATCATGGAAACAATGGATGAGATTCGGGCACAATGGGGCCTGACTTACCCGATGGATAAATGACCTGGTTCTACCTGGGTAGGAGCGACTCGCCGAGTCGCTCCTACGATATTATCCTATGATTTAAGCATCAGCTTCTGCCGCCGCCATTTCGGCGGTGACATCCACGATTCGGAGCGTAAAGGTGCCCTCATCTTGATCGCCTACCGTGGCGACTTCAATGACAATAGTAAAGTCCTCATCAGTGTTTTCCAACTCTTCCAGGGCAGCGTTGAGCGTATCATCCGCCATGTCGTCATTGCTGAGCAGCAGCACTTCGCCGGTTTCGTCATATAGATTCAGGACCGGGTCGATCGTGCCATCCGCTTCTACAAAGATGCTCGTAAACGTGTCGGCAGGGAGCGTGAGGGTGTATTGTAAGCGGGCCTGCGGGCGGATGCTGGCCGTGACCACATCACCGATTTGCAGCGTGCCGCTTGCCAGGATGTCATAGGACAGCACATCATCAAGGTGGGCAATGGCGGCATCCAATATCGTATCGCCTTCGCTAAAGAGCGTTTCTTCGGTCACGGGTACCCGCACAGTAGGCACAACGCCGATACCTTCCAGGTGAATCTCACCTTCGCCATTGACCGCTCGGCCAATCGTCAATTGTGGGGCGATGCCGTTTGGCATAAAGAAACGTTCGACACTGCCACCCAGACCGGCACTGGTGTAATGTCCCACAATTGCCGCACGGTCTTCAACTGTCATGTAGTGACTAAAGAATTCACAGGCACTGGCGCAATTGGGGCTAATCAATACTGCGACGGGTCCGCCGTAACGCTGCTCTTCCGGTGGCAGGATGAAATTTCGAGCCGTGTTGGGGTCAAAGAAGAAATCATCGGTATCTTCATCATAGTACCCGGTATTGCCGACGACGAGCGGTTCATCGAAGAAGTAGGCCGCCATTTGTAACGCCAGCCAACCGTTCCCACCACCATTGTTGCGCATGTCGATGATGATGCCTTCGATGCCCTGGTTCTGAATGGTGGTAATCATGCGTTCCCACAGGTCAATGGTCAGGCGTTCGTTATCGAGGAAGTCAGTGATGCGGACCAATGCATAATTGGTGCCGTCAATCGGTTCATATTCGACCGGAAGTTCAAAACCGGTCAAACCACGATTGAATGATGAGAAGCTGAAACTGGCCGGTTCCGGGACTGCGGTCAGCGTAACAGTCGTTGGTTCGCTGTCACCCGGATTCTGGTATGTCACTTCAACTTCGGTATCAAGCAGGAAGCGCAGAGCATAGCGCAGTTGTTGCAGGCGTTTAAAGTCGTTGGTACTGAAAGGAGAAGACCAGGGAATGGTTTCGTTAATTACATCACCCACCGGCTGGCCGTTTAGTTCCAGAATCTCAGCACGCATTTCGATTCCAGCTTCGGCTGCCGGGCCGCCTTCGGTCAGGAAATTCACAATGGTGCGACCATCATCCAGTTCACGAATGGCGATGCCGATGCCGCCGGCGGTCTCTTCCTGGAAACGACTGAAAGTGATGTCTGTGAAAGGCATACTCACGTGCCCATCAGGAATAGACCACAAGAAATCACGCAGGGCAAACTCATAGATTTCCACGTCACCATTAGCATCGGCGTCTTCAAACCGGGGCCGGAATTCGGCGATCTTGGCGTCCCAATCAATTCCTTTATATGCCGTGAAAGCATATTCATTGCGGAATTTCTCGACCATGCCGTCGAATGCTTCGGTATAACTCAATTCTGAGAAATCATCTGCTTCCGAACCTTCGCCTTCGATAAGGTCTACCGTGACTTCCTGCGAACGGTCAAAGGTGAAGGGGTCCGTATCCATATCGACAATGGTGTAACCGGCGGGGATGCTAACGGTTGTGTCGTCCTCAGTGAACAGCAAACCATCAGCGCCAAAGCTGTTGGGGAAACCCTGCTGGTCATCGGGCGCATAAATCAGATATTTGCCACCAACAACTTCGTTCTGGGTTTCGGAACGGGTGCTGGTGCGCATCGAGGCGTAAGCCGTTGACCAACCACCGCCACCCAGATCACGTTCTTCCAGGAATGATGGTCCCCAAATATTGGTCCAGTAGGCAATGCCGAAAATCTGGACACCGGTGTCTGTTTCACCATCGTTATCAACGTCGCGTAGTGTACCCTGCGGTTCGAAGGGCAGTTGCAACGTGTAGGTAAAGGGCGAGGTGAAAAAATCCGACGTGATTTGCCCCAGAACCTGGGATTCAGGCGGTAACACGAAGCCACGATCCCGGTCCACAAAACCAGCTTGATCTTCGAGAATGACGAGCGGTTCGGCGACACCTGCCGTAAAGAAGGCGTTGGTATAAGCGACTTCGCCGCGAATGACTTCAGTGCCACCTTCATCATTGACGATTTCTGCGGATGGCAAATCGTCCTGAGCTATGACCGGTACACTGCCGAGTAGCAGCGCGATCAATAAAAGTCGAACAAACATAAAAACTCCTCTGATAATAGGGGGTCCATCTTACCAGCATAATTGTATTCGTGTTGGCTAAAACTTAAAAATTTCTTGGTGAATGGTGAGAATGTGAACCAGAGGGTAATCGCAAGTTGTGATTGGTGATTGATGGCATTAAAATGAAATTCTGGGGATAGAATGCTGTCTATCCCCGATTTGTTGTAAAAGTGGCAGGCATTTGTGGTTATGGTAACCCAGGTCAGACAGCGTCGCCCCTTCTCACTAGTCCATCGGTTAGGTCGCTTCGGCAAATCGTTGCGTAGCCTGTTCACGCTTGGCGATGTGGCTGGGCAGCTCGTGGTATTTACGTTGCTGTTGATGCCGGTACTCGCTCTACAAGAGGCAGGCTGGCCGCTGGCCGGGGGGACCGTTCTTCCAGTGCTGGCCTTGAGCGTGCTGTTTGGGTTCCTGCTGGCCCGAAGCCACTATAACGAACTGCTGGCGCTCTTGATGAGCGGCATTTATGGTGGCGCATTTGTGTTGTTTTTTGCCTCCTTGAACGAGCCGGGCAATCTATTAGCCGGGATAAACAGCGTTTTCATGCGCAGCTTGAACTGGTTGTATGATGCCACCACCGGAGGAATCAATCAAGATGAACTGGTTTTTACGATGCTGGTGGCAACGCTGCTGTGGTTCCTGGGTTATAGTGCTGCGTGGCACGTGTTTCGGATTGACCG
This sequence comes from Phototrophicaceae bacterium, assembly GCA_965223835.1. Taxonomy (GTDB): domain Bacteria; phylum Chloroflexota; class Anaerolineae; order Aggregatilineales; family Phototrophicaceae; genus CAVYXZ01. The sequence goes on along the minus strand of CBDCXQ010000001.1, from coordinate 3,404,706 downwards.
GGTATGGCGGGCGCTGCTGCCGCCGGGCCTGATTCTGGTTACGAACAGTGTTTATTATTCTGGCCCCAATAATCTTGATCGCTATTTGATCGTTTTTCTGTTTATGGCGTTGTTGTTGGTTGTGCGCTCCAATCTGGATGCCCGCGAATGGGACTGGTATGTCAACGGATTACGAGTGCCGCGCCGCCTGCGCCAACAGTTTTACCGGATGGGGGCGATTTTCGCGCTGCTGACACTGTTGATTGCCTGGGTGATTCCATCATCTGATTTGCAAGAACGACTTAATCGCTTTCAAGAGTTTCTGGCTGCCGAGCCGCTGACACAAATGAGCGAATTCTGGAATCGGTTGTTTGCGTCCGGTGATGTTCAAGGGCCGACTACTGCGGATTATTATGGCAGTGACTCGTTAGAATTGGGTGGTGCCATCCAGCTTGGGGAGCAGAACGTCATGCTGGTCGCTGCGCCACCGGGCCGCCGCTATTACTGGCGGTCACGTGTCTTTGATACGTATGAGGCTGGTCGCTGGTTGCCGGCAGCAGATACCCGGCTCACCGACCCACAGGCACCGCTGGAAGTAAAGCACGACATTTATTTGCCAGATGCCCATGTGCCAGTTGAACAGACCTTTACGATGGCATTGCGGGCCTCACGACTGATTTATGCTGCGCCGCAAGTGCTCACAGTTGATTTGCCAACGCGGAGCGATTTGCGCTATATCGGCCAGGATGATCGTTTTATTAACCCGGAAAGTGGCGACCAGAATATTAAGTCGATGAACATCTCAGTGGTGCGTCCAACCCAGGTTTTGCAGCGAGGGGAGCAATATCGCGTAACCAGCCTGATGTCGAACGCAACTGCCAGCCAATTACGTACCGCCGATGACCAGCATCCGCAATGGGTGCGAGACCTGTATCTGTATGTATCGCCTTCGGTCACACCGCGAACCTATGACCTCGCGCGTTCGATTGTGCAGGAGGCTGGTGCGACGACCATCTATGACCAGGCGAAAGCCATTGAGGGTCATCTGCGGCAGCGAATTACCTATAACGAGCTTATTCCGCAACCGCCAGTGGGACAAGACCCAGTTGATTGGGTACTGTTTGACCTGCAACAGGGCTATTGCAATTATTATGCTTCATCAATGATTATGTTGTTGCGCATTCTGGGGATTCCATCCCGGATGGCAGCAGGATTTGCGCAAGGCACATGGGATCCTGATTTACAACAATATGTCGTGCAGGAGCGTGATGCCCATACATGGGTTGAGGTTTATTTTCCAGGTTATGGCTGGGTTGAATTTGAACCAACTGCAGCCCAGGCCCCCCTTAATCGAGTCGATGACACGCCAATTGTGCAGGTGCCAACCGCGACACCTCAGGCCAGCCTAACGCCAAGTCATACGCCAACACCAACAGCGACGCCCACGACTGACCAGGCAGTGATTCCACCGGCGCAGAGTGAAGGGCGTGAACTGCCGACTTTGACGTCAACGCCATCGCCGACGGCTACCGCTACTGCGACGCCAATTATTGTGCCGACACAACCCCCGCCGCTAGAACCGCCGCCTCAAGATGATGGTTTCCTTTCATTCTTGTTGCCGTTGTTAGGGATGGTGCTGGCGGTGTTGATGGTGTTGCTCATCCTGGCACTGGTCTTGTTGTTTACCTGGTGGTGGTGGGAATGGCGCGGGATGCGCGGGTTGAATCCAGTTGTACGTGCCTATGCTCGGCTCGAACGCTACATCGCGTTGATTGGGATCCAGTTGTCTACAGATCAAACTCCGGCGGAGCGGCAGCAGCGTATTGTGCGTGATTTGCCAGTTGTCAAACCGCCCGTAACGGCAATCACCGAACTCTATACAGTGAATCGCTATGGGCGTGATAACCAGCACCCGGTTGAAGTCGGTCGCCAGGCTGAAGCGGCGGACGATGCCTGGGTAGATACACGGGGTAGCATTCTCAGACGCTGGTTGCAACAGTTGGTGATGCCCTGGCGACGCTGATTTTCAGGCGGGTCGTCGGAAGAGGTGGTTCCATATTTCAGCCGCATAATGGTAGAATAGCTTGGCAGGATGTAGCAGATAGTGAACCAGCAGACTCTCCTTTGGGGCAAGATCATAATAGTGGCGCAGCCATGCAGGCGGTGGGGTTAACAGCCGCAGCAGATAATACAATTTTTCTGGACGGCGGCCCATTACCAGAAGATTAGGTAACATGCGTGTCAAGAGTGGCAAAAAGTAAAAGCTAAGAAGCGTTGTTGGCATAGGCTGCAAAGACATAATTTGCAAGGTGGGCAGATATTGCTCGTGCCAGAAGCGGCGGAATGCATCGGGTTGGATAGCGTCCATCACCCATGCTGGGGCGTGAATGTCGAGCATTTTTCCGACTAGCAGTAGGGAGTAGTAGGCGCTCACCTGCGCTTCTTCTACCCATGTTGTTCGAATAAACTGGTCCCAGTCGAGATCAGCCGCCTGGACGCTCAAAATAAGCCCAATGTCAGTTAGCCATTTCATCTCAGCATAGGCATGATGATGTGCGTGGGCGCACAGGTGCAATAATTGGTCTGAAAGGGCCATAGTTCTGGCTGTCACGCCCCCAATCTCGCATTCAACTGAACGTTGCCAGAAGCCAGCCACATCGCGTGATTTGAGACCAGCGTTCAAAATATCGTCATAGTGAACTTCGACCAGGAGACGCGTTTCGGGATGGCGATATTCAGACTCGTATGCAACCTGTTGCGGTATGAGTTTGGGTGGCGGTTGAGGCTGGGTGCCCAATGGATCAAACCCCATCTTGATAAGTTGCTGATGGACGCGACCCCAATCTTGTTCTCTAACAACGATGTCAAGGTCTTTATAAGGTCGCAGTGTGGGATCGGGGTAGATCATGAAGGCCAGCACGGGTCCCTTAACGACCATGTGATCGATTTTGGCAGCATTTAATGCCGCCAGGGTCGCGGCGGTACGCCGATGCATTAGACGGTTGTAAAAGAGACTGACTCGATGTTCCTCGGCGATCTGCTGCTGAAATTCATGCGGCAAGCGATCAATGAAGGCATGAGCAATGTTCACCAGACCATGTTTTTCCAGGGCGGCGCGGGCTGTTTCCCAGTTGATTGCCACGTCGGGAAATGGACGTTGGGCATCCAGCGCAGCCAAATAGCAAATTAACTGCCGTGTTTCAGCGTCAATGGCGATTTGATCTGCTGGATGGTCCAGTATTTGAGATTGCACGTTAATCAACCGTTGTCATGAGCTGGTTCAATAGCTGAATAGTGGTCGTCAGATCATTAAATTGGAGTTGATAGCCAGCAGCACCTGCAACCAGACGGGAGAGCAAATTCAGGCTCTTGCCTGCAAATTGGGGAAAGTTGACCGAGTTTTCGACTAGCTTTTGCAATGTATCATTCGCATTCAGTGGAACAAGCTGGGGAGCATGGTCCGGTGAGTAGGTGGGGAAGACGATGAAGCGTACCGGCAAACTTGACTGACAGATGTGAATGTGCAGGTCATCAGGGTGAATGTACCATACTGGCTGATAGTTGGGTAGTTGTTGGCGGGCTGTGTCGATTTCAGCGGAGTCTGGCCCAAACCAATGGTCAGCGACGATGGCAGAAAATGGCCCACGATTCTTAATGCTCAGCGGTTTGGGGAAAGCTGAAATGTTGGTGTTATGCGGATCAATGACGGCGAGTTCATCAGACAAGTAATCATAGCCTGCCAGCAACAGGGCTAACGTTAGACTGCTCTTGCCGCTGCCTGACACTCCGGGGAAGATGATACTCACACCATTTTGAGCAACGGCTCCAGCATGTAACAGCAATCGGTCGCGGACAACATGTGATAGAAACAAATCAAGTTGCCATTCTAGCAAGCGAAAACAGTGGGCCAGGCTGGTTGCCTCGCCAATCGGTTGTCCCTCACAGCCGATCTCATAACGACCGGATTCGGTTTGTGCGACAACAGATAAGATGAGATCAGGTTTGGCATATGGCTGAGGTGAAAACGCAAAAGTGCGCAGGGGATGCGCAAGTGTATTTAGGATGCCAGCTGTACTATATTGGACCAGCACATGCTGATCCAATATGTCAAAATTCGCGTATTCCATGTTCACCGAACATGCATATCTGTGGCATATGTTCGGTTAGGGGCTTAACGTCGCAGCCGCCGCCGCCAGTAGTCTGTAGTCCAATTTTCACCACTATCACTATCACCATAGTCGGAGAAAGCCGGCTTGGCGCTGACGGTCTGGATAAGGGGTGCGCTAAATGACAGACCCAGTGCAGCAATACCGCTGGCCTTCATAAGCTGACGCCGTGAGAGAACTGTGTTTTCCAGTTTTTCCTGAAGTTTTTCTGGGTGTTGCTGTGACATAAATGACACTCTCCTCATTTAACTTAGTCCTGTACAGATTCCAACAGATTGAGGTGCTGAAAATTTTCTATGGTTGTTTGGACTTGCATTTTTACCGCTTCATGATCGAGTTGATAACCAGCGGTGATTTCACGCACAATTTCATCAATATCCCGTGAACCATCACACAGTATCCAGATCACAGCAGCCCCATCGTTTAGCCGATAAACCGCATCATCACTGGCCGAATCATAAAGGAAAATTTCATTGCCAATAACTTCGGCTTCAAGGTTGTTACGAGTACAAGGTTTGTAGTGATTTATGTTATCCATCACAACCATTATTTGGTGCCTAGAGGCTAAATGTAAATCTAAGCTTAGATACCTTAAATTATTTCAACTAACATTAACCTAAAAAGACACTGAGGCTACATGAGTGTTTGATAATTTCTGCAGCAAAAGTCACGATCTTTATTGCATATCATATGCAATTTGCACCAGCATTTATTATAGGAGAACTCAATAAGGCTATGGTTTTCCATTTGTTATGAAAGTGTTAGAAAATGCGCCCCGCAGCAATTTTGCCGCGAGACGCTATTTTGTTTACTGTTCGTTAATGATGCCAAAGACCATCGGGCGTCGCTTGGTTTCATTGTAGAGGATTTTGCTCACGCTGTCCTGAAGCATGTCGCGCCGTTTGCCATTACGACTCTGGCGACTATTGTGCAAGGATTGATGAACGGTATCGATCACGGTGCCGATCAATTCGTCAGCTTCCCGCAGGTAGATGAATCCTCGAGAAATGATTTCGGGTTCATCTATGATGTCGCCTGTTTCGCGGTCAATGTTAACGACAACGATTAAGAAACCATCACGGGCAAGGATTTCGCGATCGCGCATGACCGCTCGGCCAACATCACCGACACCACTGCCGTCGACAAACACATAACCACCAGGAACACGATCACCGGCCCGCGCACCATACTGATTGATGATTAATGCCATGCCGTTTTCATGGACGAAAATGTTTTCCGCTGGCACGCCCGATTGTTGTGCGAGCTTGGAATGTTCTTTGAGATGTCGCAATTCGCCGTGAACCGGCAGGAAGTATTTGGGTTGAGTGAGATTCAACATCAGTTTCATCTCTTCCTGACGCGCATGGCCGGAGGCATGGACCGGGGCAATGGGGTCATACAGCACATTGGCACCCCTTTGGAACAACTTATTGATGGTGCGATAGACCATTTCTTCATTGCCAGGGATGGCGTGAGCAGATATGACGATCGTATCATCTTCCATGATGTCGAGGTTACGATGATGCCCCAGCGCGAGCCGACTCAGCACCGCTGATGGTTCACCCTGAGTGCCGGTGACCATCACAACAACTTTGTGGGGGGGATAATCATTGATACGATTCAGATCAATCAGCAGATCATCGTCAACATCAAGGATACCCATTTTCTTAGCCATCTTGAAGTTCTCGCTCATGCTATACCCGGCCAGTGTGAGCTTGCGTCCATACTTTTTGGCATAGCTGGCGACCTGTTGAATCCGCGAAATGTGAGAAGCGAAGGTCGCGATCATGATGCGGCCTTGCGCCTGCCTAAACACGTCATCGAACGCATCGGCTACAATCGATTCGGAGGGTGTCCATCCTGGTCGGTCGGCATTGGTGCTATCCGCCATCAACAGGAGTACACCCCGGCGCGAGAAATCGGCCAACTTCGCATAATCCGGTTTCTTGCCATCTACCGGCGTATTGTCGAATTTGTAGTCACCAGTATGGACAATAATGCCGTGCGGGGTTGTGATGCCATAGCCTACGCAGTCCGGGATGCTGTGACAGACGTGGAAGGGTTCAACTTTGAAGGGGCCAACCTTAAACTCGTCCCCTGGTTGAATGACATTGACCCTGGTCTTGTCCTTCAGTCGAGCATTTTGTAACTTAACTTGCAGGAAAGCAGCAGTCAGCGGCGTTGCGTATAATGGGATGTTGGGAAATGTTTCCACGATGTGAGCGACCGCGCCCGTGTGATCCTCGTGCCCATGAGTGTAGATAATGCCATGAATGGTGAGGTCGTCACGGTCCCGCAAATATTGAATGTCAGGGATAATGTAATCTACCCCCAGCATATCGTTCGTTGGGAACATGATGCCCGTGTCAATAATAAGCGCATCGGTGCCCAGCTCGATAACGGTCATATTCTTGCCGATTTCCCCCAGTCCACCCAGCGGGACAATCGTTAATTCCGGTTTTGCCATAACACAAATGACCTGGAGACTGTGTATTCCCCAGGCGTTAATCCTTTCTGATATACAATTGAACTCAGTCTAGAAAGAAGGGCAAAATAGGAATTTATAGTATTTATTAGATTGATTATACCACTATAAGTCTGTTTGTGAGAAATTCTACACCAACTCTTAAACTGGCTGCGCCAGATAGCGAGATTTCATCGCTTCATGGATGTCATTGACGACACTGAGAACCGCATCCGGGTTATGGGAACCGGGGGTGCCACCTGCGGCGACAAAGGCATCGCGCAGGATTCGTCCCCAATTGCCCGTGCTGCGCAGTTTGGGGTCGCTGACATATTGTTCAATCGTTTGAGCAGCGAAACCACTGGGTGGGGCCAACATGCGATTGAGACTGGTGTACACATCGTCAATGGCGCGGGGGGCAATATCGCCAATCTGGGCCAGTGCCCGATGCATGTATAAGCGCTTCATTTCATAGAATTCCGCTAGCGTGTGCCGCGTCCCAGCAGCAGTTGTAATTTCCAGATCCGTGCAAAGATGATCGCCGTCGTCCTGGAGTTGGACAAAGGTCTTACGGTCCAGTGGTCCCAACAATGTCCAGAGGAGTTGATCGTCAAACATCGGTTCGAGATTATTGCCATGTTGCCGGAAGTAATTTTCGATAACGATATGGCTGAAGGCGAAATCAGTGAGTACCGCTGCCATTCGGGAGACACTGATATTGGCGGGCATTCCGGTGCTTTCGACTGTGCAGATCCGCTTACCTGTCTCCAGGTCGGGCCGCAGTCGTCCGATGGGGTTATGCATGGCCGAGATGGGAAAATCGGCGGTTTCGTCATTATAAAGCATAGCCCGTGCGCCGCTGTTGACACGCTCGGTGCGCAGAAGCGTTGCTAGTTTATCCAGATCGCCGGGAACAAAGTGGGGGTTGAGCGGTACATCAATATAACGCCCGGTAACAGTCGTCTGGCGCAGGTACTCCCGAACACAGAGCCGGTCCGGGTCACAGGTGCCATTGACGAATGGCCCCCCCTTAAGCACTGTCGCATTGGCGATAGCCGAAGCACTGCGCAGAAGTGTATAAAACGTGAAATGACCTAATGCTTCGGATCGTCCGGCCAAATCCATATGAATGTGGCAACCCTGTAAACGGAACATCTCCACATGATGACCTTTGGTGACGTGGTAACGTTGACGGACCTGTTGCAAGCGCTCACCAAATTCAGGTAGTTGACTGTTGATGTCAAGCATAAGGTCAACAGCGGTATGTACTTTGGGATGATCGCTAATTTTGAAGTCGGTGAGGGTAGGGTAGGCTGACATGACTGCGGTGCGCAGGCCAGTATCCTCGCCAGCGGCGGCCAGGGCAGCTATGATACCGGTCAGGGCGGCCCGGGTTTTGTGGTAGCCAATGCTGGGGGCGATATGGGCCTCAACCTGATACTGGCAGGCTTCGCGGTCGAGGCGCGGATAAATGCCCAGGCGCTGGGCCTGATCGTAATAGAGGCGGATAAAATCTTGCATCTCAGCTTCGGTGGGGGACGCACCATCTTTGTGAACAAGTCCCAGTTCAATCTCAGCACCCAGCGGACGCATCTGCTGGATGTGATCGTCGGTCATGTGAATATTGGTATGATTGACTGCCGGGTTCAGATTGTAAGACGAGATGCTATCTAACAACGACTGACCCCTGCGGTAGCGTTTGCCAACAATGCTGCCGAGTATATAGCGTAGTCCACGACTCTCAGCCAGGATAACCTGCGCTCCATGGAGCGTATCCGACTCGAAATATGTGGTCACGGGAATGCCGATCGCGTTGGACAGGTATTCAAGGGGCAATTCATCGCCCAGACCATCAACAATTAAGTGGCGAATCTCAGCCGTAAATTGCAGTTTTTGCTGCTCAATGTCGCGCCAGGGGAGGGCATTGCTGTAAGCTACCAGAGCTTCATTGGAGGGTAACGGTGTGTCCATACAACTCAGCCTCCCATGCGTGTCGGTGGTTGGTGTCGAACTTAATTGTCTATGATTCGCTGTTATCTTACAAGGCGAAATTAGTTGGTCGGGTGGAAATAATTTCAGTTTCGCACTATATTTGACCTTAGAATATCCACACATTTGTGAGAGTGATATATGCCTACAATCTGGCCGTTACCCAAGATTGAAATACGAGATTTGACCAGTATCAAAGAATCACGGCCTACCGCGCTGTTGACCAGTGGTCCGGCCTGGGAAGCGGCTGGACAAATGCTCGATTTACCCTTAGTTGCCCAGGCAGAACCCCATAAAGCAGACCATGACTTTTTGAAAAGTCTGGCCGAAGACATCCCGGAGCAGGTTGAGGTGGTGTATGGCGTTGGGGGTGGGCTGGCTTCGGATGCAGCGAAGTTTATCGGTAGCCAACGCAATCTGCCGACGGTTGTGATCCCAACGGCTTTGAGCGTCGATGGATTTTTCACAGCGATTGTGGCGGTTCGTGAGCGCGGAACTGTTCACTATGTCGAGACCGGGCCGGCAGACCAATTGATTATTGATTGGGAAATCGTGCGCCATGCACCCGCGCACATACGCGGGACGGGTATTGTCGAGCTATTGAGCATCGTCACCGGTCTGCTGGACTGGCGCTATGCTGCTGAACGTAATCGTACCACCCCGGAGACACGCTTTGTGCCCTGGGCGGCTGGACTGGCGGCGGGGATCGCGCAACAAGCATTTAAGATTGCGAGTGGCGTTGGCGAGGGCAAAGTAGATGCATTGCGTTCACTGCTTGATTTGATGTGTATGGAAGTGACGCTTACAAATCAATTGGGTCATAATCGTCCCCAGGAAGGCAGCGAACAGTTTTTTGCCTATGCCATCGAACCGCGAACGGCCAGCGGGCGCGGTGTTCCCTACGCAGACCTGGTAGGACCGGGTATCTTGATCGCGGCAGCGCTGCATGGTCAGGATATTGCGCCGATTCGTGACACGATTTTGTCAGCGGGCGTGCGCCTGGGACAGCTTGCACCGGATGATATTATCGAGACAATCGAACGACTGCCGCAATATGTGCGCGATCATAGTTTGCCGTATAGTATACTCAATGATCTTGATCCCACATCGGGACAGGTGCAAGAACTACTTCAAACTACGGGTCTGGATCCACAGCGCCCGCTTTAACTCAAGGGGAGTTTAATTGATGATAGGCTTTGGGACCGACGGCTGGCGTGCAGTCATCGCGGATACGTTCACGTTTGCTAATTTGCGGTTAGTGGCTCAGGCGGTTGCGGATTCGATCAATAAGCAGCATGTGGGCAGTGAACGACCAGTAGTCGTAGTGGGTTATGATACCCGCTTTTTATCAGATCGGTTTGCAGTGGAAGCGTCACGGGTCTTGGCAGGAAATGGCATTGTCGCCTGGTTGACCCGGACCGATGCGCCCACCCCCGCGATTTCTTATAATGTCAAACATAAAGGGGCCGCTGCTGGACTGGTGATTACAGCCAGCCATAATCCGCCGCGTTACAATGGTTTGAAACTAAAAGCACCCTATGGCGGCAGCGCAACCGCTGAGCAGTGTTCGCTGGTAGAAGAAGAATTGCTGCGAATGGAGCGGTTCGCACGTGGACCGAACATGTTGGACTACGAGCTGGCGTTAGAGCAGGGCCTGATTCAGCGATTTGACCCCAGTTGGGAATATTATCAGCATCTCAGTGAACTGGTCGATATTGATCGTATTTCTGAGCGCGAATTGACCATTGTGGCGGATTCCATGTGGGGTGCGGGCCGGGGTTCATTCGCCGCTATCCTGTCGCGCTCTCGCAGTCACATCAGCGAGATTCGAAGCGTGCTTAATCCGGGATTTGGTGGCGTTCACCCGGAACCAATTCTACGATATTTAAACGAATTGGTGGCAGCAGTCCAGCGTGTTCAGGCCGATGTTGGATTGGCGACCGATGGTGATGCCGACCGTATTGGCGCGATTGATGCGCAGGGTAACTTTGTTGATCCTCATCATATTTTTGCGCTGGTTTTGCGACACTTGATCGAAAACAAAGGCCAACGGGGAGCAGTTGTCAAGACGATCTCGACGACTTACATGATTAATGCAATATGTGAGCAATACGATTTGCCGGTGCATGAGACACCCGTGGGTTTTAACCACATTGCCGACTTGATGATGCAGGAAGATGTGCTGATGGGCGGTGAGGAAAGCGGCGGTATTTCGATTCGTGGTCACATCCCAGAGGGGGACGGTATCCTGATGGGGTTGCTTCTTCTAGAAGTTATGGCACAATCTGACGCACCGCTGCATGAGATTATCGCTGATTTGCAGTTTCATTATGGTCCATCACATTATGGTCGCATTGACGCCCGGTTGGTGCGCCAATTGCCGAAGAAAGAGGTGGTCAAGCGACTCTCGGAGAATGCACCGGGTAGTTTGATTGGCGAAACAGTGGCAAAGGTAGATACAAAAGATGGCGTAAAATACCATCTGGCTGACCATAGCTGGTTGCTGATACGCCCCAGCGGAACTGAGCCGGTGCTGCGCGTGTATGCTGAAGCCCGTTCGCCTGAAGCGATGCAGGGGCTGTTAGAAGCGGGTAGTGCAATGGGAGCGAAGTTGATTGATTAGCCGCTTATGAAAAAAGCTGTGATTCAAGGTGAGCGACAGGGGGCTGTTGTTGAAGTACCGGACCCGCAACCCAAAGCGGATTGGGTGTTGGTGAAGGTCCATGCGGCCCCAATGTGTACCGAGTAGCTTCAGGCTGTTGCACCCAGCTGAATCCCGCTATCTTAGACCGTCACGAACGGTCTAATCGGGTTATCCCTTCGCGTCGGAACCGCCACCGCGTGTGAGCTTGCGAATCATATCAAACCAGAACGGCGCACCCTGCGCGAGGGCGACGGTGGTAAGTGCCAATCCGATAATCTTCAAGAACCATAATTGCAAGAAGCTATCCGGGTTGTTAACGGGGGAGAATTGCCAGAGGTTGCGCGGGTCTAGCTTATCATCGCGTAAGGGTGGTTCAATATCGGGGTTTACAGGCGTAATCGTCCAGCCAATGGGTAGGCGCAAATCGAGTAGGGCATCAAGCGTAAACTGCGCGTCGGCGACCGCCTCCTGGACTTCTTCGACTGTTCCCTCACCCTGTGTCGGGTCAGGTTGATTTTCAAAGTTGGTGATGATCTGGTCAGCAGAATTGGCCGCCGTAACCGCAACCGCTGTGCGCAGTGCCGGATCTTCCCACAAGACTCGGCCTAAATGTAATGCATCCACATTTAACAAGAGTGCCAGCAGGAAACCAATGACCAGGGTAATGCGCTGCATTTGTTCAACATATTTTTTAGTCGCTCGCTGCATACTGCTATCGAACCACGAGCCAATTTTTGCACGAGCGTCGTTGATATTACTGGCGGTGTTTAAGATTGCCATCAGCGACGTTTCCAGATACTTATCCTTGATCTGCCGGATGCCCAGCAGCAACGGGATCAAGTCACTGTTTTCCGCTTGGAATTTGTCCAGCGCGGAATCTACCAAATTCAACGCCACCAGCATCTGCCGTTTGGTTTCTGGGTCATCAAGTTTGTCGATCAAGTCCCGCAGTTGGTCGAGGCCAGTCCCTGATAGCTGGATTTCGCGTAGCAGTTGGCGAAAGAGCGATTTCTGGACGCTGGGTTCCATTTTGTCGATCACTTTATCCAGCGCTTCGTATAGTTTGCTACCAACATTTTCCGTCAACACATCAACCAGCACATCAACAAAGGCGTCGGTGGGGATAAAATCAACATTGGCCCGTTGCTTTTCGGTCAGGCGCAGCGCAATCTCTTCGGTCAACCGACTGTCGCTACGTAAAACCCGCTGGGAAAACTCCGTATCGACCATGCCAATCAAAGGATGGGTCATAATTTTGGCCCGGACGACGGGATCGCTCAGCGTGATGTCGAGCTGATCTTTCAGGCGCTTGGCTTTCAAATTTAATATGCGTATCACAATATTATTGATTTGTGTCACCAGGATGCTCAAGAGACTGAAAATAAAAGTTAATCCAATGGCGAGTTCAATGATTGCCGAATTTACCATGCCGCACCCTCGTTCCCTGTGCAAATGTGCTAGGATGATTATAGTCGGGGGTTGATTTCCCCACAAGAAATGGGTCTGAGCGGGTTTCGTTTGTGTGCTATAATCGGCGCTGTTCATTTGGCGATAAATGTATACTAAGGAGTCAAGTTACTAATGGGCTTTGAGAAGATTATTGTGCCGACGACTGGCACAAAAATTACGGCAACGAACGGTCGTTTAAACGTGCCGGATAACCCCATCCTGTTATTTATTGAAGGTGATGGTATCGGCTACGATATTATGACCGCGAGTAAACGGATTTGGGATGCAGCGGTCGAGAAAGCTTACAACGGCAACCGCAAAATCGCCTGGATGGAAGTGTATTCGGGTGAAAAGGCCGCCGGAATATACGATGGCGATTATATGCCGGAAGAGACGTTTGATGCATTACGCGAATTCCTGGTCGGTATCAAAGGGCCGTTGACGACACCCGTCGGTGGTGGCTTCCGCAGTTTAAATGTGACGCTGCGCCAGGTACTTGATTTGTATAGTTGCATTCGTCCGGTGCGCTGGTACGAGGGTGTGCCCAGCCCCCTGAAGCAACCACAAGATGTCGATGTCGTAATCTTCCGCGAGAACACGGAAGACATTTATGCCGGTATTGAATACGAATCGGGCACGCCGGAAAATGAAAAATTGGCAGCATTCTTGCGCGAAGAATTGGGCGTTACCAGCTTCTTCGAAGGGGCTGGGCTGGGGATTAAGCCGGTCAGCGCGTTTGGTAGTAAACGACTTATTCGGGCGGCGATTCGATACGCGATTGAGCGGGGTCGCAAGAGTGTGACATTGGTCCATAAGGGAAATATCCAGAAATTCACCGAAGGTGCTTTCGTGAACTGGGGGTACGAGCTGGCTCAGGAAGAATTTGCTGCCGAGACCATCTCCTGGGATGATGTGGCAGCCAATCATGGCGGCCAGGTGCCGGAAGGCAAGATTCTAATTCAAGATGTTATTGCCGACATTATGTTCCAGAAGATGTTGTTGCGGCCCCGCGAACATGATGTCATTGCAACGACCAACTTAAATGGGGATTATCTGAGTGATGCGCTGGCAGCAGAAGTCGGTGGTGTTGGTATCGCACCGGGGGCTAATGTTGGTGACGAGATTGCGTTGTTTGAAGCGACGCATGGCACCGCACCCAAATATACGAACCTGGATAAAGTGAATCCCGGTTCGCTATTGTTCAGCGGTGTGATGATGCTCGAACACCTGGGCTGGAACGAGGCGGCAGATTTAATTACAGTTGGGTATGAGAAAACCCTCAAGCAGAAAGTCGTTACCTATGACTTCGCGCGACAAATGGACGGCGCGACCGAAGTGGCGACCAGCGCTTTTGCGACCGCGATCATCGACAACATGGGTTAGCTTAAGATTATAAAAGCATTAGAATTTGGGAAGGGTGCGCTACCGCGCCCTTCTTGTTTTGGGGCTTAAATACGAAACTTTCGGAATAAATTCATAACTAATGAGTGGGTTTTCTTAAATTCCTTCGGATATAATAAGGAAATGCGAGGAATATTACAATCAGTAGTTGAAATATGAACAATAAAAATGGGACAAAACGTGTCCTTATTGTGGATGATGAAGATCTGACCAGAATTTTGTTGAGTCAGGTTTTGGAACGTACTGATTTTGCGCCGATAGATATACTCAACGCGGAAGACGGCGAGGAAGCGTTAGATATTGCGGGTGAGGAGCGACCTGATCTCATTCTGCTGGATCTGTTGTTACCCAAAATGAACGGTTATGATGTTTGTCGGGAGTTGCGGGCGATGCCCGATTATGATCCATATATCATAATCCTGACAGCGAGGGGACACAATACGGATCGTGAACAAGCACAGGCTATTGGCGCAAATAGTTTCATGACCAAACCATTTAATCCGTCGGGACTCATTGCGCAGCTTAACACGCTCTGGAGTGAATAGCACGAGCGTGCCGTATAATTAAGCAGGTGCTAATGACAATACATGAGTTGCAAACACCCGTGAATAGCAGCCAATTTCGTGCTCTGTTACCAAAGAAGACTCTGCGTGCCCTGGTTGAGCCACTGGAATCATTATTGGGCTTGCAGGGTTTAATTGTTGTACAGGACACTCTGGGAACTACGTTTTACGGAGACAATGCTTGTCATGAGCCATCCATCTTTGCGCCTATTGTCGTTGATGGTCGTGAAATTGGGCTGGTCGGGGCCTGTGAACCGGTTGATGACCAGGGTCAGGCTGCTGTCGATTATCTGGCAAATGCGCTGGCTCTAACCGCAACCGAGACCTCGCGGCGGCGGCAGATCGCTGATGAAGTTTTGGAACGCTATGATGAGCTTAACCTGATTTATGATCTCGTAGCCGTAATTTCGAGTCAGAAACTCTCGGTTGAGGAGATAATGCGGGCCGTTTTGGAAGAGACCAATCGCATCTTGCAGGCGGAAGCTGGCGTCATTTATCTACATGATGAAGACGAATCAACCTTGCGACCAATCAGTCATTTTGGCCGCCGGAACGATGAACAATTCTGGCAAGGTCGTGCCCGCGAATTGGCCTTAAGCACGCTGTATGCCTACGATAGCACCCAATTGTTTGAAGGTGGCCGGGTCATTTGTGCACCCCTGCGGTCGAACGATGAGCGATTGGGCGTATTGATGTTGATGCATGAAGGCCAACCGCATCGCCTCTTTAGCGCCAATGATGTCAAGTTGTTAACTACACTATCTCACAATACTGCGCTGTTTGTTAGAGCAGCACGCCTGTGGGATTCACTGGCATGGCGTAATCAAGAATTGGAAGACACTCTTATTGAGTTGCAATCAACCCGCGATGATTTGAGCAAGGCGGAGCGCTTAAGTTTGATCGGTCAGATTGTCGGTGGGTTGGTGCACGATATGCGCAATCCGCTGGGAATCGTCATGGGTTATGCCGGTATTCTCCAGGAGGGAGGCCTGACCAATGAAGAAATCTATGAGTATGCAACCCAGATCATCAACTATGTGACGACGTTTTCTGCAATGGCACAGGAAATTCTGGATTATGCCCGTGATGATGAAAAGGTCAATCGTACCTCGGTAAAGATTGGCGCCTATATGGAAGAAATTGAAGGTCTGCTGAATCCGCCGGGCCTTAAACGGGGTGCCAGGATTGTTGTCGATTGTTCAGCCGCCGCCGGTCATTACGTATACATTGATGAACAACGCTTTTCACGAGTGTTTCAAAATCTGGTCAATAATGCGGTGGATGCGATTGAAGAACATGGCGGTTCTCAGGTTATGGTGCGGGCGGAACTCACCGCAGATAAGCGGATTCAGTTTACAATTTCCGATGATGGGCCGGGCGTACCCGCAGAAGTCCAGGATACGTTGTTTGAGCCTCTAACGACGACGAAAGCACATGGAACCGGTCTGGGTCTGGCGATTGTGAATCGAATGGTCTCTATTCACGATGGTGAGATTATATATCAGCCTGCTCCCGAAGGCGGGGCAGCCTTTGTAATCACCGTGCCACAAGCCTGAAAATATTGCACTTGAAGGAATTTCCAAACGCTCAACTCAATACTTCGGAACCAGTGATCGCCTTAGCCTGATGGTTCCGTTGCCTGTTCCAGGGTGTTGGGCCGCCGTCGGGGTGAATTGTGGCTCAATATTCGGGGCACCACGAGCAGAATTCCTAGCACCGCAATAAGGAGTGGCAGCAGGCTGGCGAGACCCGGCAGGTTCAGCAAGATACCACCATAATTGCGTGCCACATCGCCCTGTGCCAACAGCGGCAGCGCGTAATCCATCAGCGGGAAGGTTGAATTCATCTCAGCAAATGTGAACGGGAATAATTCAATCGGCGGCCATTGTTGTCCGGCAATGGATAATGCGCCCACCGAGAATATTCCAACCGCGATCATAAACCCACCAAGAATCCGGCCCCACCTTCGATTGAATAACCAGTCCAAGGCGAAGCTGGCGGGCAACATCATGAACGGTAGCAGTGGCACAAGATAGCGAGGACCGACTGTAAAGCCGCCCCACCACATCACGCTGGAGGCATTATAGCTAAAGAAGGTCGCGAAAACCAACGCCAGCAAGATTGCGACCCCGCGTTGATCTTTACGTTGCTGCCAGAGCATGACAATGCCGGGGAAGAACAACAGCAAAACGGGTGACAAAATAAAGATGCCGCGTACCGGGCTGAACATCAGGCCATAATAACGCACCAGTGACGGCGTGGTCAGGCTGAGAAAACCGGTTTCATGTTCGGTCTGCCAATTGATCGAATAGTTGTAGCCGACCGGGAGTGGAGTTTCGAAGATGGCGAAATTATAGGCGGCGAATAACAATCCCAATGGAATGCCTGCAAGAATCATGCGCCACAGGGCCAAACGATTCGGCATCCGAATAAAAGCCCATAGCACGATAAGCCCCAGCGCCAGCACAATGGGATATTCGGTGATTACCGCGAGACTAAACAGAATCCCAATCATCCATAACCAGTTCAAACTGGCATCTTCGTAGATGACGCGCCACAGTAAGAAGAAACCGACGAATGCGCCAAAGGCTGCCATCTGGTGCTGATAAAGCGCCATGCTGTACGGCATGGCGATAGTACCTAAGCCGTAGGCCAGCGCCAGCATAAAGGCATGACCATCTTTTTGAGTAAAGCGTGCCGCAAACAGGAACAACACGACCCCCATAATGGCCGACGGAATCGACATCGCAAAGAAGGTAATAAACGTCAGCGCCATTGCCTGGTACACTGCGTCTGGTCGGATACCTTCGCCTTCGGGATTGAGTGTATCGGTGAGATTACCAAGCCCGGCACCGCTTTCGATGATCCGTTCAACTGGCGGTAGGGCCGCGATATTTTTGAAGACCAGGTAGAAGGGTAATGCGACCAGTGAAGGGCCAATCGATTTATCGGTGTAGTAGTGGCCGTCTTCGCAGGGTGTTTCGCCAACATAGTCAAGTCCCGCGAAGCAGGCTTTATCGCCGGTGTTTTCATGATAGTCGTCAATGTAAAGCACACCCTGATCGCCAACCGCGTAGACGAGGTTCGCCCGCGAGTTTGCGCCCCAATCAGCCCAGCGTGGCATGAAATAGCCATAACACAGGCACAAAATCAGGAAGAGTGTCAAAGTATAAGCGCGACGTGATACCGTTGTCATGAAGTGGGAATCCTTCATTGGCTAACAAACTTTGACTACTCTAGTCAAAAAGCCTTGCAAAAAGATAACGTTTGAAACACGTATCTGGCATACAATTAAGTTGGAACCGACCACGAGTGGGATGGAATTTTGGTGAACGAAACAGCCGGCAAAACGCCCCTAATTCTGGTAGTAGATGATGACTGGATGAATCGCGAAGTGATGGAAGCACATCTTATGGGGGCGAATTATGATGTAATAGTCGCACATAATGGTGCTAAAGCGCTAGAACTGGCTCAGGCGACTCCCCCAGACTTGATATTGTTGGACGTGCGGATGCAGGGTATGAATGGGTATGATGTCTGTCGGCAATTAAAAATTGATGATGCGACCAAATTCTCGCCAGTGGTGATGGTCACGGCGCTGGAAAGTGAAGAGGATAAGCTCGAAGCGATCAATGCGGGAGCAGATGATTTTATTTCCAAGCCGTTTACCGCTTTGATGATGCTCACCCGCGTGAAGAATTTGCTGCGGATCAAACGGTTACATGATGAAGTTGAGGATCGGAATCGGCTGCTGCGGCGAATCTTAAGCCGTTATGTCAACAATCACCTCACTGAGACGATCCTGGCAGAGCCAGAGAAGCACCTCAAACTGGGCGGTGAAACGCGCTATGTTACGGTGATGTTTTCCGATATTCGGGGGTTTACCGCGTTTGCGGAGCAGCATGCGGCGCGGGATGTACTGTCGCTATTAAATCACTTTTTTAAACAAATGACGGAGGTGATTTTTCGTCACAACGGCACTTTTGATAAATATGTTGGCGATGAAATTGTGGCGTTCTTTGGTGCGCCGGTTGCTACCGGACACGATACGTTAAACGCTGTCCGGGCTGCATTAGAATTACGGTCGGTTTTCGTTGATATTCGCGATTCGCTGCCGCGTGAGGATGTTCAGCAGTTAGGGTTGGGTATTGGCCTATATAGTGGTGAGGCGGCGGTTGGTAATGTGGGTAGTGAACGCGTGATGAGTTACACCGTGATTGGTGACACAGTGAACACCGCCCATCGCCTGCAAGGGATCGCGCAGGATGGGGAGATTCTCGTTGGTGAAACAACGTATGCACAGGTAGCAGACCAGGTTGAAGCAGCCCAGCATGATCCAGTCATCATTCGGGGTAAGCGTGATCCTCTGACGTTGTACACAATCACGGGCTTAAGCGAAAACAACGTTTGACCTGCGGTGTATTGGCAGCAGGCTGGTTTGCTGGTAAAACAGCCAGATTGTAAATGGTGCTCATGAGGTCTTTGTGCGTCAATCAACACCCGCCTGGTTGGTTTTTCTCGTGGCAATCGCCATCATTTTAGGCGCATATTATCTTTGGCAGGGCCTGCGGAGCTACTTGCAAGCCGGTGGCCTGGGGATTATTGAGGCGACCCAGCAAGCTGAGATCGTCGCCTCAGCAACCGCCGATCGCATCCTATCTGCACCTCGTCCAACCTTGCGACCGTCATTTACCCCAATACCCGATTGTAAACAGTTTGTGGTATCGGTGCGCAGTGCGATCGTGCGCGAACGCGCATCGACGAATTCGCCCATTGTTACCAGTTGGTCGGAAGGGACACGGGTCTGCATGATTGACCGGGCGCTGGATGATGATGAGTGGTACGTCGTTGATGGCAACCCGGAAACGCGGCGGATTGAATTCGCATTTATGCATGAGACCGTGATTCGGGCCTTGAATCCCACCCTGACACCCAGCAAGACGGTAACGCGTCTGCCAACGGTGACGCCAGTACCATCAGCGACGGCCACGCTGACCCTGACGCCAGCGCCAACCGCGACGATTGATCCCCAGGCGACGGCTACGCCAACATTGACTCCGACACCGACTGCAACCGAAACGTTGACACCAACATTGAGTTTTCGTAGCGCGTAGGCTGGGCCAATAGGTTACAAATTTCACATGACATGCTGGATAGATACGCCCAGCGCGAATGTATTTCCCTGCTAAACTGGAGGCATGAATATTTTGACTTAAAGGCTTTTCAGAAGAGGTAGGTTAATGATGCTTTCCGATTTAGCAATTGCCCAACAAGCGAGTTTGCACCATATCCATGACATCGCGGCACAAATGGAATTGGAACCTGATGACCTGGATATTTTTGGGTCGCCATATGTCGCCAAGTTGCGGTTGGATGTGCTGGATAAGATTAAAGGTCGACCCAATGCCAGGTATATTGATGTCACCGCCGTGACGCCGACGCCGCTGGGCGAGGGTAAATCAACCACAACGGTCGGCCTGGGCCAAGCCATGAAGCACATCGGCAAACGGTCGGTGATTGCGCTGCGCCAACCGTCACAGGGGCCGACATTTGGGATAAAAGGCGGGGCAGCCGGTGGGGGGTATTCACAGGTGGTGCCGATGGAGACGTTTAACCTGCACCTGACCGGTGATATTCATGCGGTCAGCGCGGCCAATAATCTCCTGGCGGCGATGATTGATAACAAGCTTATGCGCGGTAATCCGCTCAATATTGACCCGGACAGCATCACCTGGAAGCGGGTCGTCGATATGAACGACCGGTCGTTGCGCAACATTATTATTGGTTTGGGCGGCAAGTTTGATGGTATCATGCGCCAGACCGGGTTTGACATTGCCGTTGCCAGTGAAGTCATGGCGATTCTGGCCCTGACAACCTCATTGCAGGACATGCGTGAACGGTTTGGCCGGATTGTGATTGGGCTGACGACGAATAAGGAGCCAGTCACAGCGGAACAAATCGGTGCAGCGGGGGCGATGACCGTGCTGATGAAAGATGCATTGCGCCCCAATCTGCTACAAACGCTGGAAAATACCCCGGCGCTGGTACATGCTGGGCCGTTCGCCAATATCGCGCATGGCAACAGTAGTGTGCTGGCGGACATGATCGGCATTAAATGTGCGGATTACCTGATTACGGAATCCGGTTTTGGGGCGGCTATCGGCGCAGAGAAGTTCTTTAATATCAAGTGTCGCTACAGCGGCTTGAAGCCCGATGCGGCAGTGCTGGTGGTGACGGTGCGGGCACTGAAATCGCATAGTGACAGGTACAAGATCGTCGCCGGGAAAGCGCTGCCGCCGGAAATGCTAGAACGCAATGTCGGCGATGTCGAAATTGGCGCAGCCAATATGATTAAGCAGATTGAGAATCTGGCGCTACATGGCGTGACACCAGTGGTGGCGATCAACGTGTTTGAAAGCGATCATGCAGATGAAATCGAAGCGATCAAACGGCTGGCAGTCGAGGCCGGGGCATTGGGAGCCGCCGAAGCCCGACATCACGCCCAGGGTGGCGTGGGCGCTACTGAGCTGGCCGAGATGGTGGTGAGCGCGGCAGAAAGCCCCAGCGAGTTTAAATTCCTGTATGATGTGGATCTGCCGATTAAAGCCAAAATTGAAGCGATTGCGACGAAAGTCTACGGGGCGGCGGCTGTAAGCTATGATGCGCAGGCCGAACGGCAGATTCGTGATTATGAGGCGAATGGCTTTGGCAACCTGCCCATCTGTATGGCGAAAACGCACCTGAGCCTGAGTCATGATCCGACACTGAAGGGTGCCCCGATAGGCTTTACATTGCCGATTCGGGAAGTGCGGGCCAGTGTCGGCGCGGGATTTATCTATCCCCTGTGTGGCGACATGCGGACCATGCCCGGACTGGCCGATCATCCGGCGGCGGAGAACGTCGATATTGATGAAGATGGGAACGTGGTTGGACTGTTTTAGACATTGGGGGTAAAAGTTTCCGTGAAATACGTTGTTGCCACTTTTTGGTGTTTATTATTGCCATTGTCGTTGGTGGTTGCTCAGCGAGATGACGATCTCACCGCACAATATGTGCAGGCTGTCGAGATGTATTGGCGTTATGAAACTGATCATGAGCAGCTTTTGAAGTTGCTCGATAATATTATTCAGGCTGATCCAGAAATGGTCGAAGCGTATGCCTATCGTGCCTCGGTTTATCGGCAGGAGCGCGATTATGACGCTGCCAATGCTGATATTGCGAGTGCGCTAAGGATAGACCCGAATAACGGACTGGTTCTATCTGTCCAGGCACGCATTCTGTACGAGCAAGGCGAATTTGCTGAAGCACGCCGTTTGGGTGATCTCGCAGCAGAAAATGCCGATGGCGTTGCAGAAGCCTATTACAATCGCGCGCGAGTCCTCGATGATAACCTGTCTATCATTCGTGATGTAACGCGGGCAATCGAACTCAACCCGCGTGCCGCGTTTTTTTATGAACGAGGCTACAGGAACTCCCTTGTCAGGCAGTGGGCCTTCGCGCTGAATGATTATCTCGCAGCGATTGATCGTGATCCGAGCTACGTGTCGGCGTATATTAACGGCGGTATCATCTATCGTGACAGTGGGCAGTTTGACCAGGCACTGGCAATTTACGATCAGGCCATTGCAAATGGTCTGGAACGTGCCAGCATATATACCTATCGCAGTATAGTTCATTTTCGAATAAGTAACTTGGTGCAGGCACTGGAAGATGTGGAACACGCCATCGAAATTGATCCCGCCTATTCAAATGCGTATGTCCATAGAGGTGTGATTCGTTATCATTTAGGCGAATTCAATCAGGCTTTTGAGGATATTGATTTTGCTATCAAAGTTGACCCTGGAAATTCAGATGGCTACTATAATCGTGCGATACTTTTTAAGGAAATGAATGATCTACAAAGTGCACTGACTGATTACAACACCGCCATCGAATTGAATCCCTATTATCATCAAGCTTATCTTAATCGTGGTGTTGTACACAGACAACTTGATGATTTGGAATCAGCATTGGAGGATTTCACTACTGCGATTGAAATCCAACCGGCATTTATGTTAGCCTATTATCATCGTGGAATAACCTATAGCTACCTGGGACGTCATGAAGATGCTATTGCCGAATATCAGATAGCAGTATCGCTTAATCCTCAATTCGCATTATCCCATTATGGTCTCGGAATCAATTACTATAACCTTGGGCATTATGAGGACTCTCTCGCTAGTTACAATCGAGCAATTGAACTCGACCCGACATATGCCATTGCGTATTATGGTCGGGCGCTCACTTATCGGCAGCTTGGTAATTCTGAGGCTGCAAACGCGGATTTCGAGGCTGCTCAAGAACATGGTTACGGCAACTAATCGCTTCGATCAAGGGCTGGTGACGATGGTTTGCACAGGTCGGATGAGCGAAACTGCGAGAAATAGCAGTACGCCCATCAGCACACCACCAATCAGAAACGGTGCAGTGGAACCCTGTTGCTGGAAAATGAAGCCGCCGAGCAGTGGGGCTGTGGCATTGGCGGCACTGACCAGTGCGGAACTCGTGCCCAGGATGCTGCCATATTCCTGCTTGCCAACCCGTTTGGTCATGAGGCTATTGAGGCTGGGTCGAATCAGTCCGGCACCAATCGACAGCGGCACGATGGCGACCAGCAGCCATAAGAAACCACCAATGCCCCGGTTGTCCTCAGCGGGCAGTTGAATGTTGATGGTGCCAATGATGGTTTCAGTGCCTGATTGTACTCTTGCCAGCAGTTCGTTTTCAACCAATCGCTGAATATACAACGGGTGGGGCTGTTCAGGAGTCTGCGCGACGAGTAGCAATCCGACTGCTAGCAATCCCAACGCGGCATAAATCAATCGTCGTTCGCCATATTTGCGGCTCCAGGGGCCGATATAACGCGCCTGTACCGTCACCAACAGCACACCGACCAGCAGGAAGATGATCGCATTGCCCTGACCCAGAATTCCCAACCGGCTAAGCGTAAACAATCCTAGCAAGCTCTCGAAGCCGAAAAAGATCAATTGCTGGGCGAACATTAGTAGCAACAGCAGATTCACCTGCCGACGGCGGATCATGCGCAGCACGACCAGAGGGCCAATAGCCGTTGTTTGTGTGCCACGCTTTTCTGCTGGCAGTGTTTCCTGAAAGCCAATGAGCGTCAACAAGATCGAGAAAAAGGAATAGGTGGCGGCGGTGAAAGCGGGAATCGCCAGGTTATTTGAGAGTTCCAGGGTGAAGATGGCGATGAGCGGGCCGAAGATAAAGCCTAATCCAAAGGCGGCCCCGGTGAGACCCAGCCCCTGTGCCCGATTTTCTTCGGTTGTGATGTCGCTGAGGGCGGCTTGAGCAGTCGCAATATTCGCACCGAATAAACCATCAATGATCCGCGATAAAATCACCAACAGCAACGAGTTCGCCAACCCCAATAGAATAAAACTCAGACAGGTCGTGATTTGACTGATGAGAAGCAGTGGTTTACGACCATAGCGATCGGAAAGCGCCCCCATAACCGGGACGCCGATGACCTGTGCCAGCGGAAAGGCGGCTGCGACCAGCCCGATTTCAAGCGGGGTTGCACCATAGCGAACTGCATAAAGATGGAGCAGGGGCAGGATAACCGTCAGCCCCAGCACATCGACGAAAACCAGCGCGAAGATGGGTAGGACGCGGTTGAAATCCAGCCTCACGCAGGAATGCCGTCCGTACCGGCACCGCAAATCAATGCAACCACCGGCCCATCGCTGGTGATTTGTCCGGTTTGTATAGCGGCCAGGGTTGCCGCAGCACTGAGTTCAACGGCGATTCCCATCTCAAACCAGAGCCAGCGGGCAGCAGTGTACATTTCGTCATCGCTGACTAGGACGATTTCATCAACATATTGACGGATGATGTCGAGGTTGATCTGTTCGCTGCGGCGTGGCGCGAGGGTTCCCGCAGCGGTCGTGATTTCGGGTAACTCGATGAGTTGTCCAGCCCGTATACTCTCAAAGAGGGTGGGTGCGCCGGTGGCTTCAACGCCAACGATCTTTACATCAGGTTTGAGAGTTTTGAGGGCGATGCTGATGCCGCTGATGAGGCCGCCCCCGCCAATGGCGACTACGACGGTAGTGACTTCGCTAAGCACCTCCATGATTTCCAAACCAACTGTCCCCTGGCCCACGATGACTGCCGGGTCCCGAAATGGATGGAAATAGGCCAGGTTTTCCTGCTCTGCAACGGCCAGGGCGGTGCGATTGGCGTCGTCCCAAACGGCACCATCATAAATGACTTCTGCGCCCCAGCCGCGCAACGTCGCAGCCTTACGTTGAGGGGTGCTGTGTGGTAGATAAATCCGCACCGGGGCCTGTGCAAGCCATCCAGCATAAGCGACACCCAGGCCGTGATTGCCGCCGGATGCGGTGACGATACCCCGCTTGATCTGTTCCGGGGGCAGGCTGAGCAGTTTGTTGACCGCGCCGCGCGCCTTGAACGAGCCACAAATTTGTAGATTTTCTAGCTTGAAGAACAACGATTCCAGGCCGTGTGGTTCTTTGACAACCTTGACCGGAATGATGGGAGTATAGCGGATATGGGGTTTGATGCGCTTTTGCGCTGTGAGAATATCATCAAATTTAATCATGGGCATACAGGTTATGATAGATTCCATCCTGGTTCAACAATTCAGCGTGAGTTCCCGTCTCAGCGATTTGACCTTTTTCAAGCACAACGATGCGATCTGCATTTTCAATTGTTGAGAGACGATGGGCAATGATAAACGTTGTCCGACCTTCCATCAAGCGTTCGAGCGCCGCTTGAATCTGACGTTCGGACTCGGTATCCAGAGCTGATGTTGCCTCGTCCAGTATAAGAATTTTGGGGTCTTTCAAAAAGGCACGGGCAATAGTCAGGCGCTGGCGTTGACCGCCGGAAAGATAGGCCCCGCTCTCGCCGACCTCGGTCCCAAAGCCTTTAGGCAGCGCACGGATAAAGCCATATGCATTGGCGGCTTTGCAGGCAGTGACGACCTCATCTTCGGTGGCGTTCGGTCTGCCATAGAGGATATTGTCCCAGACTGTGCCGCTAAAGAGGACCGGTGTTTGTAAAACCATGCCGACCTGTTGGCGTAGGGAGCGGACGGTGACATCACGAATATTGTGGCTATCAATCATGATGCAGCCGCCGTCAACGTCGTAGAAGCGGGGAATCAGGCTGGCAATGGTGCTTTTACCGGAACCACTGGGACCGACCAGCGCGACTTTTTGGCCCGGTTCTACCACCAGGGACACGTCTTTCAGAACCGGGGCAAGATCGTCATCTTCGGTGTTGGGATAGGCAAAATCAACATGGCTGAGTTCGACGCGTCCCTGAACGTTTTTTAGCTCCATTGCTTCAGGCTTATCACGGATTTCTGGCCGTTCATCCATCACTTCAAACACCCGGTCCACTGCCGCCATTGAATTGGCAAATACCAGATTTAGCTGCGCAAACCGTTGTAATGGTGTGTAGAGTGGCGGCAAATACATGCCCACCGCGACCAGTTCGCCCACTGTGAGGTTACCCGCAATAACCTGATAACCGCCATAAAAGGCGACGATTAATGGAGCGATACTGGTGATAGCGCCGGTAATGGTTACATTGAGACTTTGCAAGTAGACGCGGCGCATTGACGTGTTGAGCAAACGGGTGGATTCTTGCGTGAAGTGTTCTTCTTCGGTCTGTTCACTGGTGAACGAACTAACGACCCGGTTGCCGACGATGCGTTCCTGTACGTTCCCGGCAATGTGGGCGATTTCTTCCTGTACACGGCGGCTGGTCGATTTGATCTCGGTCTGCGACTTGCGGAAGTAATATAGATAGAAGGGAAACGTCACGAGCGCGGCAATCGTGACACCGACATCAATTGTCAGCAAGAAGTACATAATCAGAAATAATGAGACAAAATCCATCCAGATGTCGGTCAGCGCACTGCCAATCAAATTTTGTGCCAGTTCGATGTCACTGATGATGCGTGAGACGATACTGCCAGATTTGTTGCGGTCAAAAAACGAGGCCGACATGCGCAGGATTTTGTAATAGAGATCATGGCGCAGGTCAAAAATAGCCAGTTGGCTGGCTTTGCCTGCGTAGAAGCTACGCATAAATGAGAACGGAATCCACAGAAAGACGAATAGCGCGATCATACCCCCAACCAGCAAGAGAAGCTGATCGCGTTTTTCGGCAATCGTGAGCGCCGAATTCAAGTAAACGTTATCGAGCAAATGCCGGGTCAGGGTGGGAACCAGGAGCGGAATGCTGAACTTTCCGATGCCGCCAATGCTGGCCGCGACCACCAGCCATTTATACGGTTTAACATAATCGAGAAAGCGTACAAAGTTACTGCGGTGACGTGGTAGCACATCGGTGGCTTGCACCAGGCTTGAATCCGCCATGAGGTTGCCCTTGAACCATCTTTCGGTCGCATGATTATGAGGTGATTACGAGCTTGGCGCAAGATTCCATTTGATTGCTTCACATTGGCATAGTTATGTTCATGGCGACAGTTGAAGCAACCTTTCTCGTATCCAGATTATCTACCGATGAAAACCAATATTGCTTCAGGTGAATTGCCAGCCCATTTACATTGGCGACTTAACCGTCACTTGTTGGCACATCTTTGCAGTCACCGGCGGCGTTGACAATATTGGAGCGCACCCAACTGTCGTCATCAAGCTGCCACCAGACAAAGCCATCATCGGCCATTGTCTGTGCATGTGCGCGGGCCGGGGTTCCCGGTACTAGCTGCCCGGCCAGGTCAAAATTCGTTCCAGGGCCGCTGCGTTTATTGACCGCACTTCCAGCGCTGATTTCGCAAACGCCAGGACGGAAAGACGGCGCTTCATATGCCCAGATGTCCAAACCTTCACATAGCGCATCTGGCCCGCGCCCAATGAGGCCGATGCCATAGGTCCCACTGCGCTCGGTAAGTGGTTTCTCGCGCATTGTCAGATTGCCATCAATGTAGACTGTCAAGGTATTATCCAGGGCCAGCATCAAATAATGGTGTTCGGCTTCAGCATCAAAATCGTCAATTGTGATGGCATCCACAAAGACTTCTTCATCGCGGTCAACATAAAAAACTGCACCGTCATTATCGATACCTACTTGCAGAAATTCGGTCGCTGTGCCGCTGTTATCCGTAACAATGCGGGACATCAAGCTGCAAGTTTCCAGTTCGGTGGTGCTACCGGGAACGAAGCGTAGCGTACCGACCATCACAATATCAGTGCGTGGCGCACGCGATGCCAACGATGTAAACCAGTTGCCCTGTCCAGAGAAGAACGCCCGGTTTTCCTGGAAGATCAAGCTGCCGCCGCTGGCGATTAACCCCAATTCTTCCAGTTCAGTAACGGCGGTCTGCCACTCATTCGCATGATTGGTTAACTCAGATGGTAGTGCAACTGGCTGGGTGGCAGTTGTTGCAATTTCGAGCGCCGTCGCTTGGGCGGCCTCAATGTCGCCATTAGATGCAACCGCCAGCATGAAGAGCAGTTCATTGGTGTCCAGGGGGAAAGCCAGCGCGAACATCGGTTCACCATCGTCATTCGCGAACTCAAAACGCGCAGCTTCACGGTCACCAATTGGGAACTGTGTCAATTCATAATTATCATCCGCTGCCAGGAAAAGCCCGACTCGTTGAACTAATAGTTCTGCATTGGTGATGTCGTTTAAGTCCAGAAGTGCCAGGGTCTCCTGTGTGTACACGACGATCGTGATGTCTTCGGTGAATACAAAAATGACATTTTCTTCATCAATATCTGCTTGCCAATCTGCCGGGTATTGGAACGTTAAATTGGCTTCAGCCGATGTGAAGGTCAGCGAATCCTGGGCATAGGTGAACGGTGTAGAGATCAATAAGCATAAAATCAATATAATTCGCATAATTTCTCCTGACAAAAATATTTGGCATTGTCCTTATTATGGCAGAATATAAGCAGCCTGGGCATTGACGTTCAGGGAGTCGGTAGATTGTCACAATCGCCCTGATTGCTTACAACATCCGACCGCACCCAACTCTCATCATCAAGTTGCCACCAGACAAAACCATCACTCCCGTCGATTTTGCCAATAGCGTTTTGCAGGGTGCCGCGTTCCAGTCGTCCAATCCGGGCGAAGCGTGTGCTGGGGCCATTTCGTTTATTCGCTGGTCGGCTGGCGCTGATGATGCAGGCCTGGGGGGCGCTGGAGGGTAAACCGTAAGCCCAGATATTCAATCCTTCGCATAAGGCGTTGGGGCCATGTCCGCGCAGGGCAATACCATAACTACCACTGCGGCTGGTAATGGTGGCTTCCTGGATGATAAGTTGACCATCGACATAAACCGTTACGGTATTGTCACGAGCAATAAGTAGATAACGGTGGAGTCCTTCCAGATCAAAGTTCGGCATCGCCACACTGCCGACTTGTTGAACCGAGTTGATCTGATCTAGATAATAAACTTCATGATCGTTATCAATGCCAACATTCAGCCAGGCGGATGCCTTGCCTTCGCTGTCGGTGACGATGCGCGTCAACAAGCCACAGGTTTCATCTTCGCCGATGTTGCCAGGGCGAAACCGGAGGGTGCCAGCCATCACAACGTTACTGTGGGGGTCGCGGGCAGCGAGAATGGTGATCCAATCGCCTTCACCTAAGAATAGGGCGTGACTTTCTTCAAAGATCAGTGTACCACCTGTTTCGATCAGTTCATGTTGCTCTAACTCCGTAATTGCACTTTGCCAGTGACCTGCATGATTTTCCAGAGTGCTTGGCAACGACGGTGGTCGGTGGATCGTCCGGGCGATGTTGAGTGCCACCACGGTGGCTGTTTCAATTTCTGATCTTGACGCAATAGTCACGATTAGCAAAGGCGTCTCCATTTCGTCAAGATGGCGGGCCAGGATAAAGAGCGGTATCGTTTCGCCCGTTTCATCGAAGAAATCGTATCGGTCAGCAACCACACTATCGACCGTGATCTCTGATTGCTCACCTTCAACTATATCGAAAGGTGAACCAATGGCGGCTTCAATCGCCAGGTCGGTGATTGCAGCTAAAGAGACAATCTGTTCCTGGGCTAGCGTGTCAGGCGGATAGATCGTGATGCTGCTGTCGCCTTGTACTGCGCGGATAACAGTATTTGCATCAACCATGATGCGCCAGCCCGATGGGTATTGAAACCGCAAGTTCGTTTCAACGGCTGTAAAAGTAAATTGACCCTGGAATAGGCTGATTGAGAATAGTAATCGAAAAAATAAACTGGCAATCACGGTCTCACCTTGTTAAATGTTGCCCTAAACAGCTTGTGCTTGAGATTAAGTGTCATCAATCACAGTATATTATGCCAGAGGTGTGCCAAGTGCGCAGTTGAGGCAGATTCGGAATTGCAGTATGATTAATATGTTCTGATTTTTTGCAGGAAGAGGGTGCGATGTCATTTTTTAGTAATCGTCGCCAAGCCGAACTGGCAGAAGATTTAGAAGATTCGGTATTACCCCGACCGCCTGCACCGCCTCAGCCCGTGGGTTTCGAGACGGTGTTAGGCGCGAATTGTGTAATGGAAGGAGTACTGCGCAGCCAGGCGAATGTGCGGCTGGATGGAACCTTCACCGGCACACTGGAGATTGTCGGCAATGTTTTGGTTGGCGAGACGGCCCGAATAAACGCCGATATTGATGCCAAAAATGTATCGATTGCCGGGGCCGTGCGCGGCAATGTAAGTGGCAAAAAAGTTCAATTACTTCGCACGGGTCGTATCTGGGGTGATATTCACGCGAAAGCACTGACCACTGAAGAAGGGGCATTTATTGACGGTAAAATCACCATGGTCGGCCATGAAGAGGATGTATCAGACGTTGCCGAACCAGAATTTGTGCCCAGCGTTCCAGAAGAAGATGAAACACCTGAGACGCCAGAGGATAATTAGTATATGGCGGGTTTATTTGGGAAGCGCGGCCATCAGCCACCCCGTTCGCAGATTGCCGAGATTGAGCGATTGTATTTTAGAGCCGTGCGTGAGATGCTGGTCGAGACACCCGATTACAATCAAGTGATTAATGACTTACAGCGGATCCTGTCGATTGATTCCCATTATAAAAATGCACGCCACTATCAGGAACGAGCACATATCTTGCAACAGGACAGTGACGAAGCGGTTGACAAGGAGTTTGAGCATACCCAGGCGAACTTTGAATATCTGCAGGATCAACTGATTCATGTAGACCCGGCAGTTCGTAAAGCGGTGGTGATGAGCTTTATACAATTTGGTGCCCAGGCGATTGATCCCTTGATTGCACTGTTAATGGATGATGATGCTGATGTGCGGGTTCACGCCGCCACAGCGCTGGGCTGGGTAGGTGGTAAAGATGCCATTCAACCTCTGTTGGTGGCGTTGAACGACCCCGATACACAGGTGCGTCGCCATGCCGCCACCGCCCTGGGCTGGGTCATTGATGATGCCGCCGTTGATGCGTTAATCCTGGCGCTGGAAGACGAGGATCATTATGTCCGCTGTTATGCAGCGCGGGCACTGGGTTGGAGCCAGGCGCAGCGGGCGGTTGAGCCGCTGAAGGACTTGCTGCATGATGATAATCTGGAAGTTCGTGAATATGCGGTGACAGCCCTCATTGACCTGGAATAAGCTGTAGGGAATATGTCATGAAGATGGTCTTTGATGTCGCTGATTTGCTCCAGTTACAAGAAATCTGGGTTCGGTTGCCAATCGCACAGGCTTATTCCCGTTTAGAGCGGCGGCAGTCATTACTCCCCTGTCCCATGGACTTCAACCTGAAACAGTTGATGCCGCAAATCGGGCGGTTGCGTAGCTCATCTGCCTGGCGCGGTAATCATCTGGAAAAGCGCTCTGATCCTGCGCAAGTCCCCATGTGCGCATTGACCGATGCCTACCTTGAAGTCCTGTTTCCTGAACAGTCGCCACCTGATCGAACCCGGCAACAGCTATTTTTGTCGGTTTATTATCATTTTGTGGTGGCCCAATATCAAGGTGATCTGGAACTTACGGCCGCTTTGCTCAGCCAACTGGCTAAAGTGCGGGCGGTGGACGATTGTTTGGATAGTGAAGCGTTACCGATAGCTGGTTCGAATTATTGGATCCCCATTGATCTGACCGACGAAATTCGGTCGCTTGATGTCCGTTATGACGGTGACTTGCCGGATACACCGGCGACCTATGTAGTTGCGGATGAATTCTGGCCGCTGTTGCTGAAAGTGAATTCGGATGAAGTAATGACAGTTGCGGCCCAATACTGTTTGGAGAGTGTGTCGGGCTGCATAGACGATTGTAAACAGCGGCTCAACCAGCTCGGCGAACTGGCCTATAACTGGAATCGAACTTCGTCAGTCGTTGGCTTATATTATCAAACTGAGGATGGTGTTGATGATTAAGGTCATGTTTGTATGTGCGGGAAATATCTGCCGGTCGCCGATGGCCGATGTGGTTTTCCAGCAGCAGGTGCAGATCGCGGGGTTGAGTGGTCAGATTATGGTCGAATCCTCCGGTACAGGTGCCTGGCATGTCGGCGAATCTGCGCATCGAGGTACGCTAAAAGTCTTACGCAAACAGGGCATTGATTATCGTGGATTGGCACGGCAATTTGAATATGCCGACCTGGATAACTTTGATTATGTATTGGCGATGGATCGAGACAACCTGCGAACCATAATGCGGGCTGTTAATCGAGGTGATTGGCGCACAGCGAAACCGCAAAAGTCGCATTTGACTGATACGGCTGTCAAAGCTGAGGTCGCCTTGTTTTTGAGTTATGCGAATCGGGCAGGAACCGTTCGTGAAACGGATGTGCCCGACCCCTATTATAATGGTCGTTTCGACTACGTTTATGATCTGGTGAATCGGGGTTGCGCTGCGCTATTAGATCATATCCGATTGACTCATCACCTGTAACATTCGCTTGCGCATACCTTCTGTATTAAAAACGCTGAGTCCGGCGTTAATCCGGTTGATTGAACTTCGATAACGCCTGGGCATTAAGACCACCTCGGATCAGGGCCTCCCAGCTTTGTAGTGGTGAGTTGCGCAGTATATCGAACAAATTCGATTGCAAGTCGCTGACAACGGGCTGTGACGCCGTTTCTTCCGGGTGCAGGTTGGCGAGTCGGTTTAGCGCATCCATGGCAAAGCCCACACAGATGACGTTCTTGTCGTCACGCACAATTGTTTTCAAAGCATCAATCGTTTGTTCCAGGGCTGATCCGAGGCGTTCTGGACCATGAGAGCAGAGGATGACAATGGACCACAGGGCGTTTTCGCGCACGGCAGAACGGACTGGGTCAAATCGCTCAAGCCCAAAATCAACGCCGTTGCCCTCACAAACGTCCGAGTCATCAGTGGGGCGTGCAAATTTGATTGACCTGCCCTGTGCCAGATTCATGCCGAGTCGATTTTCCTCATGTGTCAGACTTTGCACCAACGCGTCCAGGCACACGGGAATGAGCGAAACGCCATTGCCGGTGGCGATTGCCCGGCGACCCAGACAACCCAGTGTGCCGGCAGCAACCGAGCGTACATAAACGGATGGATCTTCTTTGAGGCGTGCTATAACGGCTTGTAAGACATCCTCGGTTAATAGGCTGGCATCGCCCAGGCCATACACGCCCGCTTTTCGCACCCATTTGATTGGCGAATTGGTTGCTTCAATGAGTGCGCTGGTCGCGTCTGGTCCAACGGCGATCAGGCCATAAGTTGCGGCACGGCGCACAGACTCGCGATCGTTATACAGCGCCTGGGCTAGCAGTCTAACCGCCAGGGCGGTATCCTCAATCGAAGCCAGTTTGTAGGCTGCGCCAATGCGGGCAGGCTCGGCTTCGTCATATTTGGCCTGTAATTGGGTGAATAGACGTGCTGCCTCTCTTTCTCGTGTTTCTGCAGATAGGGTCAAAGCTGCCGGGCGCGGTGGTGGGGTTTGACCGGTCTTCATCCAGTGATGATGATAGCGCCAGACCACGGTTACATCATCACTCGCTTGAGACCGATCAATATTTGTGAGTGGGTCTACGCCCCGGCTGCTCCAATTCACTTCGTCCGGGTTACTACTGCTGGCGTCAGTGGTGCGATACAACCAGAAACGCCACATAAAACGAGGATTGTCCGGCCAGTTATGCCAGTCGTCGCGGCGGTGATTCCCGCGATGGAACGTATTGTGCGAATAGAGCACGATACTGCCTGCCTGCAGGGGAGCGGCTTCGAATTGTTGCACGAGCGGCCAACCGGTGTTGGTCACGGCCTCGCGCATTCGAACATCATGGGCGGTACGCCGCTGGATAATATCGTCCATTTCGTAGGTAGTGTCCGGTCCATTGACTGGTTGGCTCTCCATGCCACTGAGCTGGTAATCGAAATCGAGATGATCGGCCCCGGCAAAGTTGTCATGGTTTTCTTCATGATTAAACGTCCAATATTGTGAGTAGGGGATCGTCGCGGTTGGCCCCATATCGTCACGAACAGCCTGTGGATAGTAGAGCATTTCGATCTGTATCGACTGATGGTGCCGTTGTTTGCGACTGTTATAGGGGCCATTGTCGTCTTTGTGCCAATGTTGATCGTAGCCACGACTGGCGAAAGGCGCATTATGCGTGAACGGCACAATGGCCCAGTTTTCGCCGACAAGCTCATTGCATGCCGCGACCAGGCCAGGGGCATTGAGTACCTGGAGGATGTCAGGAATTGTCGCCGGCGTAATTGGTTCCTTAGCATGGTAAGCAGCGAATTCCTGCTGGTAAATCCGGTCATGCACATCTGACGGGATCCCCAGACTTTCTGGCGCAAGCACGAGGAGTCCACGACTGGCAAAATCCTCGACCAAACTTTCCAGTGGGCTATACGATATTGCTGACGAAAGGTTCGCGTTCAACGTTTTTTATCCCCAATAAATTTGTAATCGGTTTAGCATCTAATGAATTGTACCCTGCTTAGATGCGAAAAACATGCCGCATCAATCCTGGACCGACATTCCGCACCCTAATTCTCAAAAATGGCGAATTATGCGCTAAGCTCTCTGGATGGGGTCAAAGGAGAGCGAGAAACGCATGTCGGAAGCCTACACCACACAAGTTTTGGATCATCTGGGGATTGTAGCTGGCATTTGCCAACGGATTGACTTAATCGGTCAGATCGATGCGCGTATTGCTATTGAAGGACGGAAGGTGAGCATTGGTCAAGCGGTTCAAGCAATGGTCTTGAATGGATTGGGCTTTATCAGTCGTCCCCTGTATCTAAGTCCAGAATTCTTCCGCAACAAACCCATCGACCTGCTTATCGGAGCAGGTCTAGAAGCCGATGATCTGAACGAAGATAGCCTGGGTCGGGCTTTAGATCATGTGTATGCGGCTGGCGTGAGCGAGCTGTTTGCCGCAATTTGCGCCTATGCCCTGCATGAGTTCGGGATCGAGGTACGCTTCGCACACATTGATACAACAGCTTTCAGCCTTGAAGGAGAATACGAGTTCGATGAAGAGCATGAAGATGAACCCCAGCCGATTCGGATTGCCTATGGCTACTCGAAAGACCGTCGTCCCGATCTGAAACAAGCCATCATGGGACTGATTTGTGTCAACGAGACTTCTATTCCCGCTTATCTCACCACCTTATCGGGGAATGTATCCGACAAAACAAGTATGCCGGAGATGGCAAAACTCTATCTTGAACAGTTTGCTGAGGACGATGAAACACCGATTCTGGTGGCAGATAGTGCATTATACAGCGCCGACAATTTACAGCAACTCTCCGAGATCAAGTGGGTGACGCGAGTGCCAATCACGTTAAATGAAGCCAAGACATTGGTTGCAGAAACTAGCCAGGAAGGGATGCAAGCCTGTGAGCGCGCAGGATACTTCTATCGTGAGGTGGAAAGCCACTATGGTGGGATTGAGCAACGCTGGTTGGTGGTGTTATATGAACCACGCCGTGAGCAGGAATTGGCACAATTGCAGAAACGCATCGGGCGTGAAGGCGAAAAACTGGCAAAGAGATTGAAGAAACTGAAACGCGAAGCCTTCAACTGCGAGGAAGATGCTCAAAAAGCCCTGGATGACTTTGGTAAACAGTGGTCATTTCATCTTGTGCGAGGCGCAGTGTACAACGTGACTCGTTACGCGCAACGCGGTCGTCCCAAAGCAGATAGTCCCACCACAACCGAATGGAAGATTGAAGCGAATTTTGAACCGGATGAAGCGGCAATCGCCCAGCAGGAACAATTCCTGGGCAAATATCTGATTGCCACCAATGAACTTGAGCAACAAACCCTACCAACAGCAGAGTTGTTGACCATCTACAAAGACCAGAACCGTAGTGTGGAACGCGGCTTTCGTTTCTTGAAAGACCCGTTGTTTTTTGCGTCACGGTTCTTTCTCAAGAAGCCGTCGCGCATCATGGGGTTGCTGATGGTAATGGGCCTGAGTTTGCTGATTTACGCCCTGGCCGAACATGATCTGCGGCAGAAATTGCAGCAACAGAACCAATCTGTCCCGGACCAGAAAGGCAAACCGACGCAACGTCCCACCATGCGACGGGTCTTCCAGATGTTTGAGGGCATCCACATCTTGCTCGTCGAAACGGAGCACGCACGAAAACGAAGGGTTCTCAATGTCCAACCGGTGCATCTACAGATCGCCGCCTTGCTCGGCCAGCCGATCCTCAAATTCTACGTTTTGACTGAGTGACCTGCGGAATGTCGGCTGGATATAATCGGCTTATCAATATTCATTTTGAACCTGTTGGGTGTTTTGCTTTCGGGGATTGGCACGGTCTCGGTATTATAATGTCTACTTGTCGGCATAAAACGCGTTATACTCAGTGAGATGCCGTTCAATAGGTTAGGATTTATGATAGGGGGTAAATTTGTTTAAGACATTCAAAAAATTGCTCGTAAAGACTTTATTAACTCAACACACTGAGGGAAAGTGTCATGAAATCATTTGACTTCCAGGCTCCCACATCGCTGGGAGAAGCCGTGACGCTGCTGGCTGGTCAAAATGGGCGGGTACGTCCGTTGGCTGGCGGCACTGATCTTTTGGTTCAGATGCGTTTGAATCTTCACGATATTGATCTGGTCGTAGATGTCAAGAAAATTCCTGAACTAAATCAACTGTCTTATGAAGAGTCGACCGGTCTCACGATGGGCGCTGCTGTGCCCTGTGCCAGGATTTATGAGAACGCAGCAGTGATTAACCATTACCCAGGTCTGGTTGATGCGGTCTCGATTATCGGTGGCATCGCAATTCAGGGGCGGGCCACGTTAGGGGGCAATTTGTGTAATGCGTCGCCGAGTGCCGATGCAGTGTCAGCACTGATTGCACTCGGCGCGACCTGCAATATCATCGGACCCGATGGGGAAAGGAGTGTGCCGAGCGAGTTGTTCTGTGTCGCTCCCGGCAAAAATGCCCTATCGTCGGGTGAGCTATTGGTCTCTATCCATATTCCAGCACCGAGAGCGAACAGCGGGGCACATTATTTGCGCTTTACCCCGCGAGCGGAAATGGATATCGCTGTCGCTGGCGTTGGCGCAGCTGTTGAACTCAGTAATGATTTAAGCCAGATTACTGCTGCACGGTTGGCATTGGCCGCCGTCGCCCCAACCCCGGTTCTTGCCACCGATGCCGCCGCCGCGTTAATCGGTCAAGCACCGACTGAAGCGGCCTTTGCGAATGCAGCCACTATCGCCCAGGAGTCGATTAACCCGATCACGGATGTGCGCGGTACCGCTGCGCAGCGTCGTCATCTGATCGGTGTGTTGACGCGCCGTGCCTTAACCGGAGCAGTTGCCCGTGCCAAAGGAGAAGCAAATTAATGAGTAACAAAGTAATTGTCAATACCATGATTAATGGCAACCCGGTCGATTTTTTGGCCGAACCGCACCAGAGTTTGTTGGAGTGCCTGCGTGATACACTGGGGCTGACCGGGAGCAAAGAAGGTTGCAATGACGGCAACTGCGGTGCCTGTAGTGTCCTGCTCAACGGTCGTTTGGTTAATGCCTGCATGGTGCTGGGGGTCGAGATTGAAGGCCAGGCAGTGACCACTGTTGAAGGTCTGGCTGATTTGCAAGAATTACACCCGGTACAAGAGGCATTTGTGCTGGAAGATGGTCTGCAGTGTGGTTACTGTACCCCCGGTTTTATCGTATCTACCAAAGCTTTGCTCGACAAAAATCCCAATCCAACTGAAGAAGAGATTCGCTTCTGGTTGGCTGGGAATTTATGCCGTTGCACAGGGTATGACAAAATCGTCCGTTCGGTTAAGGCGGCAGCGCAACTATCTGCTGAAAAATAGGAGGAAATGCAATGACTTTTAAGCTGATTCCAGATGAAAAACAGGTTGCTGTCGGGACCCGTCCCGCCCGTTTTGACGCCCGGAGCAAAGTGACCGGTCAGGCCCTATATGCAACCGATATTGATTTGCCGGGACTGTTGCACGGTCGCGTTTTACGTAGCCCGCACGCTCATGCCTGGATTCGTGGCATTGATACCAGCAAAGCGCTAGCGCTGCCCGGCGTCTTTGCTATCGTCACCTCGGCTGATCTGCCAGAAGCCGAAGATAGAACCGACAAGCTGGGCGAAAGTACCGTCAATTTTAAATTCCTACGGGATAACAACCTGGCAGGTGACAAAGCGCTTTATGTAGGCCATGCGATTGCAGCTGTAGCAGCGAGTACTCCGAATATTGCGGAACAAGCATTGGGCTTAATTGAGGTCGATTATGAGGTGCTGCCCGCTGTGGTTGATGTGCGGCAAGCGATGACCGACCAGGCAGAAGTACTCCACCAGGAAATTAAAACAACCTCGCCCGATGGGGACAGTGATACGCCCAGCAATGTTGCCAGTCACTTTCGACATGTAAAAGGCGACATCGAACAAGGGTTTGCGGAAGCCGACATCATCATCGAGCGCGAGTTTGATACCGTCCCCGTTCATCAAAGTTATCTTGAAAATCATGCCGCTACTGCCACCTGGGGTGCGGATGGCATCCTGACCGTTTACGCTTCGACTCAGGGGACCTTTGCGGCACGCGAACAGATTGCCACGTTGCTGCAATATCCGATGTCAAAAATCAAAGTTATTCCAACGGAGGTGGGTGGCGGCTTTGGTGGCAAGAATCCGATTTATGTCGAAACACCGGCTGCGTTGTTATCGCGTAAGACGGGGCGTCCAGTTCGCATCACGATGTCGCGCAAAGAGGTTATTTTGGGAACTGGACCCGGACCTGGCACGTCGATTAAGGTGAAGGTTGGGGCCACCAAAGATGGCAAAATCACCGCAGCGCAGGCGAATTTGGCCTATGAAGCGGGGGCGTATCCCGGTTCAGCGGTAGGGCCAGGCGCGATGGCGATGTTTGCGGGCTATGATATTCCTAACGGCCAGATTGATGGTTACGATGTGCTCGTTAACAAACCCCGATCAGCCGCTTATCGTGCGCCGGGCGCGCCACAATCTACCTTTGCCAGTGAGCAAGTCCTTGATGAATTGGCGGAAAGATTGGAAATAGACCCGGTTGAATTCCGGCTGAAGAACGTGGCCCGTGAAGGCACCCACCGCCTCGATGGTCCGAACCATAAGAGTATTGGCATCGAAGAAATGCTGGGCATTATGGAGGATCATCAACATTATAATGACCCGCTGACAGGGCCGAATCAAGGGCGTGGTGTGGCGATTGGCTACTGGGGTAACTGGGGTGCGAAGTCCAGCGCAGCGATCAACGTGAATTCCGACGGCACGGTGAGCCTGATTACTGGTTCGGTTGATTTGACTGGCAGTCGTACCAGTGTTGCCATGCAGGCTGCTGATATATTGGAAATTCCGCTGGAAAGTTTCCAGGTGTCGATGGTCGATACTGATGCCATTAGCTATGCGGATACGGCTGGCGGCAGTCGAACCACGATGGCGACGGGTGTAGCTGCCATTGAAGCGGCTCAGGATGTTCTGGCGAAAATGAAGGCCGAAGCAGCGAAACTCTGGGATGTCTCGGCAGACACAATCGCTTATGAAAAAGGTGTTTTCAGCACCAGTGAAAAGGCCGATGAAAAACTTACCTTCACCGAGCTGGCAGGCAAGCTTTCAGAGCCGCTCACCGGTCAGGGTAATGTCAACGTCGAAAACTGGGGTGGCGCATTTGGCGCACACATCGTTGATGTTGAGGTTGATCCTGACACCGGCCAGATCAAAATCCTGCGTTACACCGCGATTCAGAATGCCGGCAAAGCTATTCATCCCGGCCACGTTGAAGGCCAGATGCAGGGTGGCGTTGTGCAGGGGATAGGCTGGGCCTTGTACGAAGGCTATGAGTACGATCAGAACGGGCAGGTACTGAATGATAACTTGCTTGACTATAAGTTGCCGACGGCGCTTGATGTACCGCCCATCGAAGCGGTTATCTTTGAGAAGCCGTTCCCCAGTAATCCATATGGTGCGCGTGGGGTTGGCGAAACGCCGATTGTTCCGCCTGCCGCCGCGATTGCCAATGCCGTTTATCATGCCACCGGCAAACGTATCAACCAGTTGCCGATGACTCCGGCCCGTGTCCTAGAGGCAATGGGCGTAATTTAAGTTCAAAACACGATCTTTGAGAGGGTGACGCTGGTCGCCCTCTCGGCGTTGTATCGTTCTGCAACAGCTACTTCCACAGCGGGTCACGTTTTTCGATAAACGCTTGAAAGCCTTCCATGCCATCGGGCTGGGCGAAGATTTCGCGCTGGTAAGTGGCTTCCCGGTCCAATGACACAGTATAGGTGCTATCCAGCGCGGCCAGCATGGCCGCCTTGCCACGCTTAAGTGCATGGGGCGACTGGCGGGCAAGCATGGCGGCATAAGCCTGCACGTCAGTGGTGAAGGTATCGACTGTATAAACTTGATTTGCCAGACCGATTCGTAGCGCTTCCTCCGCCAGGACATCACGTCCGGTGAACATTAATTCCATAGCACGGCCTAAACCGACTAATCGGGGTAACATATAGGTGCCACCCCCATCAGGGATGAGGCCCACGCGGGCAAACAACTCAGCAAAACGGGCCCGTTCGGTGATGAGGCGTAAATCACAAGTCAGGGCAAAATCACAACCGATTCCAGCCGCATAACCGTCGACAGCCGCAATCACCGGCCAGGACGATGCCCGGATCGCTTTGAGTGTTGGAGCATACACGGCTGTCAGTGTGTGTTCGATGCGGTCGGGAGTCAAACCTGCGGCCATTGCTTGCTTGATATCTGCCCCGGCTGAGAAATGACCCCCGGCTCCGGTTAGGACGATGCAACGCGTGCCATCAGTTTCACAGGCTATAAGGGCTCCACGCAAAGCCACGCTCACCGCTTCATCCAGCGCATTACGAACCGCAGGCCGATTGATCGTCAGCGTTGTGACGCGTTCGGCGCGGCTAATTTCAAGCGAAGGGGTCATGAGGCGTGGCTCCTGATTGATTACTTTTTGGGTGGCGTTAACTTGGCTTGCAGCGTGCGTTGTAGCTCCGTGAGTAAAATCTCGCTGTTATCAAAATCGCCCTGGAACGGGATGGTCAATGCGGCACCACTGAACATCACCACAATCGCCAGGATGGCGTTGCCCTGCGCGAAAATGACGAGGGCGACGATAACCAGCATGACCAGCACAATGATCTGCCGATTGCGTGGGAGGCCGCTGGGCACGTTGCCGCGGATAATAGTGGTGCCACTGTCGCGCTGGGCCTGACCGCGCAGGTACGTTTTCCGCCGGAAACGGCCAAAGACCTTGGTCGTGACGGCTAACGCAAACTTCCCATTCTTCTCGACCCAGCCATCAAGCTGTGGGCGTGATCTCGTGCCGGTGGCGTGTAAACGGTCGTTAACGGCTTTCATTGCCTGGGCAACCGTCTTGTCAGTATACATTAAGAATTGCAACGTCACGCTCCTCTTGCAACACGCCCCTAAATTATGCATTTAGTGAGCGTCAGCGTCAACAGGCTAGCCAGCTTATCGTCAGCCACGTACAATTGATGTTTGTAGACAATTCGCTTACGTTAGCGATGGCGAAGTTTTGCTAGACTAATAATCAGGAGTCAAAATGAAGATATGGATGGTCGCTGGGTGTATGTTGCTGTTAGCAGCCTGTGGCGCAGCGGGAAATGAATCCGCGCAGACGTTTGAGTTTGAATATGGTGAAAACGCAACCGTCGTGCTGGCGATTGATACGGGAACACTGAATATAAACCCGGTGGCTGGCACCGGCGTCAATGGTACTGTGACGACGAATGTTGGGGCATGGTCAGTGCAGCAGTCAACACTGGCCGATGGTGTGCAGCGAGTCGAACAGGGTAAAGCCCGTAACGCCAATATTCCGAACGCAACGAACACGTGGGATGTTGAACTGGGAACCGACCAACCACTTACCTTGACCATTGAGAGCGTAAGCGCGGATGGCAATTTGGAACTGGGTGGTCTGCAACTCACCGGCTTGAATATCGTGGGCACGACTGGCAACTATACTTTGAATTACAATACGGCTAACCCGTTGGACGATGGTGGCAATATCCAGGTTGAACTGACCAATGGCAACCTGACAGTCAATGATTTAATCAACAGTCATGTCAGCCAGATTCAAACCCGGTCTTCAGGTGGTGATCAAACGTTTGATTTTGGTGCTGGTCAACTGACCCAGGATTTATTGGGCGCGGTCGAAAGCACCTCGGGTGATATTGTCTTTCGTATTCCGACCGGGTTGGCGGCGCGTATCACATATACGGCATCCAGTGGGCGCGTGTTGGAGGCATCACCGGAGTTTAATGAGGTGAATCCAGGCGTTTATGAAACCGCAGAATATGCTGATGCGAATCAGGCACGGTTACAGTTTGCGGTGCGGACAGTGGCCGGTGATCTGCGATTGGTGAGTGTGCCGCCGCTATGATCTACGATATTACGCGTCCGGTCACTGCCACATTGCCGGTGTGGCCGGGCGACATGCCGTTTCAGGTTAGCCATCTGCTGCGTAAGTCCGAGGGAGAGTCAGTTAACCTGACGACATTGCAGATGACTGCGCACCTGGGCACCCACGCTGATGCCTATTATCACTTCACTGATGATGGTGCATTTGTTGGTGCGATGCCGCTGGCGGCTTATGTGGGACCTGCGCGCGTCGTTACGGTGGCGAAACGGGATGGCTCCCTGCTTCCGGCGGATGTTGGTGAATTAGACGGCGTGGAGCGGTTGCTGATTCACAGCCACGTAAGCGATCTGGACGAGGTGTGGCCGTCGACATTTCCATATTTGAGCGTTAAGTTGATTGAATGGTTTGCTGCTCAGGGCGGGCGTCTAATCGGGCTGGACTCACCTTCCGTCGATGCTTTTGACAGCAAGGCATTGCCGTGCCATCACGCGCTGTGGCACCATCATATGGTCAATCTGGAAACCCTGTATTTGCGGGATGTGCCTGATGGCGATTATGAATTGACGGCGCTGCCGCTAAAGTTGGATAACGCATGTGGGTCGCCCGTGCGCGCCATTTTGCGTGATTGAGGGGAGAGGCTATGTTAAACGGTTTGGGGATGTTATTTTTCATGGCGTTGGCACTGGTGCTGTTCGGGACCTATATTGCGATTCGACGTGAATGGTTCGCGCCGGGGATTATCGCGGGGGTGAGTATTGTTGTGAGTATTGCCCTCATGGTGTTGACATCTTTGGGGCAGGGCAATAGTGCTATTCAAGCCATTGTGGTCGGCATCGTGGTTGGTGGCATCTTTAGTGGCGTGACCGTCGGCACCGCCTGGTATTTCCATAGTCAGGAAATGCAACAACGCTATGGGGGCTATGCCGAGGAAGAAGTCTATGCTGAATCGGACTGATTGGTCTGCATCGCTGAGGGTCTGAAGCGATTAGGCTGGATGGTGCCACCTACAATTGAGGAGCCACCATGCACCCGATCATGCAAGTTGATACGTTTACAACCGAGGCCTTGCACGGTAACCCCTGCGCAGTGGTTTTTGGGGCCGATGACCTGAGTGCGGCAATGATGCAAGCGATTGCCCGTGAGATGAATCTGTCGGAGACAGCCTTCGTTTTACAGTCACAGATTGCTGATTTTGGCGCACGTTATTTTACGCCCGCAGAAGAAATTCCGATGGCCGGACATCCCACCATCGCCACTATTCATGCTTTGATCGAAATCGGTCAGATCAAACTTGCAGCCAACAAAATCACCGTTACGTTGGAATTACCAGTGGGTGCTCTCTCAATTGATATTGATGCGAATGAGAGGGTTCCCCGCATCATCATGACGCAGAAGCCGCCCCAATTTATGCGAACCTATGACCCGGCAGCCGTTGCGCCTGTCTTTGGCCTGACTCCAGATGACTTAGTTGCGGATGTACCCATACAAACGGTCAGTACGGGTACGCCGCAATTAATGCTGGCAGTAAGAGATGTGGATAGATTGCGGAGTGTACAAGTTAATCATGAGGCCTATGTCAAACTGCGTGAACAGGGGGATTTCTTTAGCCCGCATCTGTTTTGCACCACAGGCGTTACCCCAGCAGGACATACCTTCGCCCGGCATTTCGGCACACCACCGGATACGCTTGAAGACCCATTTACCGGGTCGGCAACCGGTGGGATGGCGGCTTATTTGTGGCATTATGGTTTGATTGAAGCGCCCAGGTTTGTTGCCGAACAAGGGCACTGGATGCAACGACCCGGTCAGGCCAGCGTTGAGGTCATCGGTCCTCCAGAAAGCATGACCGCTGTGAAGGTTGGTGGCACCGCTGTGACAGTGTTGCGCGGGGAGTTGTTGCTGTGAGACCTGGCTCCCATCAATTTCTGGCGCTGATCACAGTCTGGCTGCTGAGTGGGTGTGTGATCACGCCGTTTTTCGCCCGGCTGCAACCTGCTATTGTCGATCATTGCCCGGTGGGTAAAATGCATTTTACACGGGCAACCGGCTGTCAGAATGATGGCAGTTTCGAGTTTTGCCTGACGGATGATCCGGCACTAATCGCTGAAATTGAACAGATGTCGCCCAACATCAGTTGCCAACCCGGGCGCGGACGGGCGCAGTGTAACGCTGGGAGCGAATATCTGTGTATGGTCTCCACCACTGGCCTATGTGTTGCGCCAAGAGGTGCTCTGAATGCCGTTGGGTGGCAATTGGCGTGTGATCTGGC
Organism: Phototrophicaceae bacterium; assembly: GCA_965223835.1. Lineage (GTDB taxonomy): Bacteria > Chloroflexota > Anaerolineae > Aggregatilineales > Phototrophicaceae > CAVYXZ01. The sequence continues at coordinate 3,359,914 of CBDCXQ010000001.1, read as the reverse complement.
GGCACAGCCTGTGATCACTGAACTTGTGCCTACATGGTACGAATAGAGACTAACTCAATACCTCAATGGTTAGTCGATAATTACCACTACCATCAAAACGAGCGGCGTCCAGCCGGTACAAACCGTCAAGCGGCAGCATGATGTTGACGATTTGTGCGTCGCTTCCGAGCGCCGGATCATCCGCATCGTCGTTAAACCCAACTTCGATGCCATCGGGACCAATGAGATACAGCAATGGGTCAAGGTCGCCGTTGACTGTTTCCATCGTGAGGGTGAGGACTTGCCCGTTGGTGCCACCGAATTCCAGAATGTCAGCCGGGAATACCGGTTGCAGTCGCCCGGTCAGAGTAGTGACGGTGCTGGCATCCAATGTTATGGAACGTGTTTGCCCCACGCCCAGTGTATAGGTACCTTCGCCTTCGACCTGTTCGACGACGATGGTATAGTCACCGGTTGTCGATAGCATTTGATTGATGATCTGAGAATCCGTGGAGTTAATTACATCAAGGCTGTCGTGATTATCATTAAAGGCTGCCTCAGTTCCGTCTGGAGCCAGCAATCGCAGCGCAAGATCGAGGTCAATGCCGGTGTTATCCAGTGCTGTAATGGTGATGCGCTCTCCGGCGGTCCCGGCATAGGTCCACGCTTGTTGGGGCATCTCACTGCTGATACTCCCCTGCACCGCCTGGCCGGCCAGTAATTTGGTAGACCCCAGTCGATCGGCAGCAACCCGAGTACTGAAAGCCGTCAGTGCGCCAAACGAGCCATCACTGTCCACAAAATAGAGTGTGCCTTGTGGGTCCAGAGCAATCCCGGCAGGAGCGACCATTTCACCGGGCAGGGGTGCAGTCGGAACAACGTTACCCGGTTGCGCCACGAAATTACCAGCCTGAGTGATGATGAGGATGCCTTGATCGCTGGTTGCAATTGCCAGGTCATCAGTGGGCGTTAGAGCCAGTGCCTTGATCTGTTCGGAAACGGGGCCGAGATTACTCAGTTCAGTCAGGCTTTCTTCATGTAGAGAAAATAATTCGCCAATTTGTGTGAGCACCATCACCTGTCCGTTGGCGTCAATGCTCAACAGGGGTTGCCCGACCTGGCTGGAGGCTAATTGTATGTCGGCACGTTGCTGTCCATCCTGAAAACTCCTTATCGAAATAGTCCCATCGGTGGCTATGTTGGTCGCATACAACACATCGCCTGCGCCGATGGTCATTTGTTGCGGCGAGTCAGGCCCAAAGCCGACAATGAGGCCTGTGTTGGTATCAGCATTTTCTTCTACCATCTGTTGGTCCAGCCAGATGTTGTCCGGTGTCAGTGTGAAGATACAACCGCAATCAGCGTCCGCCACATAGGCTGTGTTGTCGCTGGCGACTGCGACCGCGGTTGGATTGGTGATATTTTCGTTAGGCGAAATGTTAAGGATCGTACCGGTGCTAGCATCAAGCTGGACTAAGCCAAGCACCCGCTCATATGTATACAGGGTGTCTGCCGGGCCATAGGCCAACCCGACAAGTTCGACTAAGGCCTCATCACCATCATCCAGCGACCGTTGTGTATGCCATAAGACTCCGTAATCGCTACCACTGGCTATGCTGACACTGGCCCGCACGCTGTTGGCAATAGCAGCAAAAGTCGCGAGGAAATCCTCCTGGTTGGCGCTGATGGCGCGTCCAGCGATGACGACAACATCCGTTCCCAATAAGGCGACGCGGCCAATGCCAAAAAACTGGCTATCAGCGCTGGCTCCCGTCAGTTGGGCAGCCGGGCTTTCCAGGAATGTAGCGGTGGTTGGCTGATCGAAGCGATCAATGCCGAGGGTTTGCAAGGCTGGAAACAGAAATGGCAGCAGATTGCCGTCGGCAGGTTCGCTATTTGCGAACACCGTCAGATTGATGATCGGGATCGCGGGCGGGCGTACTTCTGCGGGGGTGTCCACCAGCACCTGTGCCATCTGCAGTCCCACCTGGCTTACAGCTTCAACCGGCAACGGCTCATCCCAGTTGGCAGGATAGTCCAGGCTGATGCCCGCTGCATCCCAGTTGTAGGTTGTGAGGGTGGTGTCCTGTGCCGAAATCGTTAAAGCAAGCACGAGGAGCAGAATCATGATTGCAAGGTGGCGCATGAACAGTTTCCTGAATGTTAAGCTGAAGTTTATTGGCGCATCAATGAACACGCATATTGTTATTATAACCCGGAAGAGCGAAGGCGAGTTATGGGTCAATCTTGCGGGATGGTCGCGATCACGGTCAGGCCGAGCGCTTCTAAGTCCTCCCGGCGGCGCAAGAATGGGTCGAGGTAGTAGGCGAAAAAGGCCAACCCCAGTCCAGCAAAAAGTCCAAGACCTATTCGAATGACTGGCGCAAATCGATTGGGTAGCGAAGGCGGCACGGCAACAATGACCGGCGTATCCAATAACGTGACCGCAGCGGGTGCGTCGCCAACCTGGGGAAAGTACGCTTGGTTACGATTTTGCAAAACATCCAGCGCCGCCGCTGCAATCAGGGTCAGTTGATCGGCATCCGGGTGGCTGAGGGTGAGTTGACCAACACTGCGCTCATTATCCGCCGCGATGCCCAAAGCCGCAAGATGAGCGTCAGATGTCAGCTGCTCCGCAATTTCTTGCCGAAAACTGGCAGTCTGGATCCAGGCAGTCAGGGCGTTTACGGTGAGTTCCGAAGCCAGCCAGATGTCCTGGAAATCGCCATCGCGGGGCGGTTGTGCGGCGGGTTGTTGGGCCGCGCTATAATGCACTGTTGTGGCAAATCCGCCGACTGAAGGCGGTTGATTCAGGAGGCCGGGTATTGTGATCACAGCGGCGACCAACTGTGGAATAATCACCAACCACCAGTAACGCCGTAAAATTCGGGCAAATAATCGCAATTCCATGCCTGTCCTCACGTACTGTGTTTGAGTGGGTCTTGCCATGTAAATGGCTGCTGCTGGTGGTGGGCGGCCCAGGCTTGTTCAACATAGCTCGTAATTTGTCGCTCGAAGACCATCGAATCAAATCGGCGAGCATGGTTTCGCAGTTTTTGGGAATCATAGCGGGTTGCGTCAAAATCAGCCATGACTGTCACTAACGCATCAACCGTCAGGTCGTGAAAATGTTCACCAGTTTGACCGGGAATTACGGTATCCAATGCACCGCCGCCCGCATAGGCAATCACGGGCCGACCTGTCGCCTGAGCCTGAACGGGTGTGATGCCGAAGTCCTCCAGGCCGGGGAATATAAAGGCTTTGCAACCGGCCATTAAGTCTGGCAAGTCTTCATCGGGTACATAGCCGAGAAATTCCACAGTGGGTCCAGCCATTTGCTGCAAGCGTTCCAGGTCGCGCCCTTTACCACCGATCTTGAGCGGCACACCGAGTTGTGTGGCGGCCTGCACTGCCAGATCAATGCGTTTATACGGAATGAGACGGGAGACGATTAGGAAATAGTCGCCATAGGTGTTGTTTGGCTGAAAGCGGGTCGTATCCACCGGGGGATAGATGATGATGGATTCGCGGTCATAATAATCGCGGATGCGTTGCTGAATAGCACTTGAGATGGCAATGAAATGGTTAACCCGCTGAGCAGCAGCATAGTCCCAGCGTTTGAGCGCGGCGATGAGTGGGCGTAAGGTGAGTTCTAACGGCTTGCCAAAGCCTTCACGAGAAATATAACTTTCAAGTTGCCAGACATAACGCGTAGGGGCCAGACAATAACAGATGTGCATGGTGGAATCCCCATGTTGCAGGCCATGACAGAAACCACTCTTATTGCTCAGCACGACATCAAAATCTGATAGGTCAAGACCACCCCATGCCAGCGGATAGAGTGGCAGATAGGGCTGATGATGCTGATGAATGCCCGGCAATTGGTCCAGCCACAGGGTTTGGATGTCCCATTCCCGATAAAAAGCGGGCATCAGGTCGGGCGCATAAATGCTGGTATAGATCGGTCGTTGTGGGAAAATATCGACCAGGGCCGCCAGCACATCCTCCGCGCCGCCGATTTGATTTAACCAGTCATGGACCAGGGCGAGACGCACGGCTTAACCGTCCTGATTGTTGAGTAATTTCTGAATAGGTGCATAACTGGTCCGATGCAAGGGCGAGGGACCATAGGTTTTGAGCGCCGCGTTGTGGTTGCCGGTGCCGTAACCCTTATGAGCGGCAAAGCTATAGTGGGGCAGTTCGGCATCAAGTTCAACCATAAGTTCATCGCGGGTGGTCTTGGCAATGACACTGGCGGCAGCAATCGTCAGCGAACGAGCGTCACCATCCACAATTGTAACCTGGGGAATCTCACTGATTTTTTCCGGCCAGATCAACGCATCCAGAAACAGGCAATCGGGTTTGAAGTCGGGGAAGCGCTGATAAGTATCAACCAGCGCCCGGTTCATTGCCAGTTTTGTTGCCGGGTTGATCCCAAATTTATCAATCTCGCGATTCGTTGCGTGGCCGACCCCCCAGGCGAGGGCAATGTCTTTGATTTTTTCGACGTTTTTGTCGCGCTGACGCGGAGTCATCACTTTGCTGTCGTGTACGCCGGTGAGTGTCTTGCGCAGATCACGCTGGCCTAATGGTAGACAAACCGCGCCGACGGTGACTGGCCCGGCCCAGGCTCCCCGTCCGGCTTCGTCCATACCCAGGATATGGTGATACCCCTGCTGGTGAATTTGATTTTCATACATCAGATTCGGCTTGCGGCTTTTCTTTGGGGGCATAGACGCCTCTTAGCCAGTTGCGGCGGATTTCGTAAATTTCCAGCAGAATGTGCAACGAGTCATGCACCAGGCGCATGCGGCTATCACCATCAAAATACCAGGTGATCGGCACTTCCTTGATTTTGTAGCCGCGACGCCGGGCGATGAAGATCAACTCAATATCGAAGCCGATGCCAACCATTTGCTGGACTTCAAACAAATCTTCTGCTGCGGCCCGTGAGAACATTTTAAACCCGCATTGCGTGTCCTCGATGCCGCGCACGGCGGTGATTTTTATGATCCAGTTGAGGATGCGGCCCATGAGGTGGCGATATTCGGGTTCGTCAATGCGTTTTGCACCCGGACCCTCGCGGGTGGCGATAATGACATCATAATTGTCCGTGTGCGGGGGTAGAAACTTCACAATTTCGTCGATCGGCATGGAAAGATCAGCATCACAAATAAAGCGAAATTCACCCTGGGCGGCCTGCATCCCAACTTTGACCGCCAGTCCCTTGCCCCGCACCGCTGCCTCAATCACCTTCACATAGGGGTGATCGGTGGCAAAGGCTTCGGCGACCTGAACCGTCTGGTCCGTGCTGCCATTCTCGACGATAATAACTTCAGCTTCGAATGCCTGCTGTTGGAGAAAGGTGTCAATTTTTTTCAGGCTAGGTGGCAGACGATGCTCTTCATTGTGAGCCGGAATCACAATCGACAATAGCGGACGTGCTGGTCTCGTTGTGGGTTGTTGTGCCATAGTTGCCTGGGTTAAGGGTACATCTGCCATTGGTTAAGCTCCATTCGTATTTCTAAGCATACTCCAAGCATGGCACATGTTAAATGCTGGATTTACGATAAGCGCCCCATTTGATTAGCATTAATCCGCTTCTTCAGCCGACGTTAGAATGCTTTCTAGATAATCTATCGATACGATACGAGACGCTTGAATCTGTCGCCGTTTGCCCCAAATGCGGGGCAAACCCGTCACTCCAGCCAGCATCCCCCGTAGCCGTGCTCTGGCGGCGGCACCACGCCAGGCCTGCAATGCTTCCCAGGCCAGCAGCCATTGTGCCCGCAAAATCTTCCCACCATGCTTTTGCCACAGGGCTGTCGGGTAATTCTTCGCCAAAATAAAAATCAAATTACGACCATCATAGTAGCTGGCAGTCGTGCCACCGCCAGTAGCCGACAGGTGATGATAAACAACCGCAGTGGGTACATAAATGCAGCGCCAGCCCATGAGTTGTGCTCGCCAGCCAAGGTCGACATCTTCACCGGAGAAGAAAAAATCGTCGTCTAACCAACCGATTTGATCGAGCATTGCTCGGCGGTAGACCGATGATCCGCCACAAGCGCTAAAGACGTACTCTTCGTGCTCATATTGACCTATATCCGCCTGCCAGACGCCTCGATTACCTGCCCGGCCATCGACGGTAAAAAAATCGCCCGTGGTATGGATGTGATCACGCCGATCAAATAAGAGCATTTTGCTAGCTGCTGACCCCGCGTCAGGATGGCGTGCGAAGGCCGCGACGATGGCCGCTGCCCAACCCGTATCAACCTCAGTATCATTGTTCAAAAGCGCGATAAATTCACCGGATGCACGTTCGATGCCGGCGTTACAGGCGCCGGTAAAGCCGCGGTTTTCTGGAAGCACCAGGAGTTCAACCTGAGGGTAATTAGATTGTATCAGCGCAATGGATTCATCCTGAGAGGCATTGTCGACGATGATGATTTCCAGATTGGTATAGGTTTGTTGAGCTAATGCATCCAGGCAGGTCGGTAAGAAGCGGGCACCATTCCAATTGGGGATGATGATTGAAAACAGGTCACTCAAAGTTACGCAGCACTTTCTGCACAATCCGGGTTGGATGATAGGGTTGCTGTAGTGCTTCGAGTTCGGTCAAGCTGAACCAGCGCGGCGGATGGTGCCCCCAACGAGATACCTCATGCGTTATCTGACCGCCGATTATTTGCCCCTGATAGTAGCAGGCAACACTATGATAGGGTCGTTCGGGGATTATAATTTCGATTACATCCAATAACCTATCACAAGTTACATCCAGGCCAGTTTCCTCTTTCAGTTCACGCACTGCCGCCGTTTGCAGGTGTTCGCCGAACTCCACTCTGCCGCCGGGAATAACCCATTGGATTGGACCGGCATCGGTATCGAAATGGGGCACGAGCAATAATTTGCCACCCTGCACCACCGCGATACATGCCCGCAACCGGATCGACTCCGTCATACCAATAAATCCTCTTTTTCCAGGAAGGCATCGACAGCGGCTTGCCAGGGCCGCAGGGTCACACCAATTGAAGCACCGGCGAGGTTGTCCAGTGGAGCGTATTCCGGTGGTGTTGATGGGCGGGGCCACTGTTGACTGGAAATAGGTTGGATCGGCACGTCTTGATAGCCCGTTTTGTCCAAAAAATAACGGGCGAATTGCAGCCGAGAACACGCGCCACTGTTGACAAAGTGGTAAATACCATAGCGCTCGGTCGTAATAAGCTGGACAATCGCGTCAGCCAGATCATCATTGTAGGTGGGGTTGGCGACTTCATTGGTCACGACTCGCAGGCTTTTCCTGGCGGCTGCGCCCAAAATTGCCTGAATAAAATTGCGTCCTCCATGCGCGAACAGCCAGGCCGTGCGCACAATATAGTGACGCGGATTGATTGAAGCTATGGCCTGTTCTCCGACCCACTTGCTATAGCCATAAGGGTTAATCGGATTGGTTACATCGTATTCGCGGTAGGGGCGGCCACCATTGCGACCTTCAAAGACTTCATTACTACTGACGTACAGAATTGCGGCACCGGCGGCGGCGGCAGCCAGGGCAACATTTTGCGTGCCAAAGCCGTTTATGTTGATCGCTTTTTCTGGTTCACGGGCACAGCCATCCACATCGGTCCAGGCCGCAGGGTGCAGCACGAGGTCAGGGTTGAGTTCGGTGACAAAAGCCCGGGTTGCAGCAAAGTCGGTAATATCGAGGTGTTCAACCCCATCACCGACAACATCAACTCCGGTTATCGCGTGGCCTTGCGCAGAGAGAATGTTGGCGAGGCGACTACCCAGACGACCAGCGGCACCGGTAACCAATATACGCATAATGGAGGCTCCTAACCCGGATAATAACGATTGAGAATAGCAAAACCAACCCAGATCAACCCCCAGGATAGTAGCGCGATCAACGGGTCGAAAAAAGCAAGAATGATGGAAATGACCATGACCACCGGCGGCACCAGACTGCGGATGTTGCCCCAGCGAATGAGCGCCGGGCTGAGGCTGCGCGGGATTAGATGATGGTTGCGGCTGGCGTGGAGCCAGATCGCGGCCTGGGTAAGGCCGGTTAGCATTAAACAAATGTCGAAAAATATGATGGCAGCGGGTTCGGTGGGAAAGCGACCCACGACGTTGCTGGGAACTGCCAGAAACGCCATGAATAACAGGAACAGGATGTTGAGCCAGATCAACCGCGTATCGTAATGCTTGATATTGCGAAATACTCGATGATGGATCACCCAGTAGTTGCCAATAATCAGGAAGCTGAGGGCATAGGCCCCAATCTGTGGCAGCATGTCGATGATGGCCTGGGGCACATCTTCGGGGTTCAGGTCGGCTGGTAAGACAATTTGTACCGCCAATAGTGTGATGGCAATGGCAATAACCGCGTCGCTAAAGAAGATAATACGCTCAAGTTCTAAACTGGTTTGTGTCTCTTCACGCTGTTCGATTTCGAGTTCACTCATCGCGTTTAAACCTGCGCCTGCTTAAGACAGTATGAGAGTTGCTGACAAACACACTTTTCATGGTGTAGCGTGATTAAAGTCATTCGACCGTCATTGTACAGGAGTGTCAGAAAGATGAAAAGTTTACTGCCAATTTTGTGGGTATGTTTGCTGTTGATTGGTCGGGCTGCTGCACAAGAGTCCGGTGCGCCCGGCCTGGACGACCCATTCGACCCGCTGCTGGGCAACGGAGGTTATGATGCACAGCATTACATGCTTGATCTGGATGTGGACCTGGACACGAATATGATCGCGGGGACGGTGACGATGACGGCGGTAGCGACACAGGATTTGTCGGCATTCAACCTGGATTTTCAGGGGTTTGACATTGAGCAGATTCAGCTAAATGGTTTGGATGCCCGCTTTCTGCGGCAGGAACGCGAATTGCGGATCACGCCACCGGAACCGCTGCCAGAAGGTGAACTGTTTGAAGTTAGTACAACCTACAGCGGTGTGCCAGGTGAAGGTCTTGAAAATTTGACGTTGTTCTCACGCGGATGGAACCGGTATGAAAATGGTGTGTTTGTCGCCAGCGAGCCGGTTGGGGCGGCCCGCTGGTACCCGGTGAACGATCACCCGCAGGATAAAGCAACTTATCGCTTTGAAATCACCGTGCCCAAACCATTCGTTGTGGCTGCTAACGGATTGCTTGAAGATGTCGTAGATGAAGGCGCTAATCGGACATACATCTGGGAAACAGAACATGTCATGGCAAGCTATCTGGCGACAGTGAATATTGCGGAGTTTGTCGAAGTGACTGAAGATGGACCGAATGGTGTGCCGATCCGTAATTATTTTCCGGCGCGGATTGCTGATGACGCGGTGCCAGTCTTCGCAAAGACGGCTGATATGCTGGCGTTTTTCAGCGACACTTTTGGCCCTTACCCATTTGAGGCTTACGGCGTGGTCGTCGCTGATGAACCCCTGTTTTTTGCTTTAGAGACCCAGACTCTTTCGTTATTTGGCGCACAGGTTGTGCCAGGAGCGACTGTTGGTGTCGTAACAGAACCTGATGATAGTGAAATTGTGGTCGCGCATGAGCTGGCTCATCAGTGGTTCGGCAACAGCATTAGCCCGGCGACCTGGGGTGACATCTGGCTCAACGAGGGTTTTGCCACCTATGCCAGTGCGCTTTGGGTGGAGCATCACGATGGGCAGCGGGCTTTTGATGGCATGATGGCGTTCTTTTACGGCAGAATAAAAGCACAGGATTATTCGCCTGGCAATCCCCCGGCTGATAATCTATTTAATCCCGGTGTTTACCAGCAAGGGGCCTGGACATTACATGCGCTACGGCTGGCAGTGGGGGATGAACCGTTCTTCGAGATTATTCGGGCCTATGTGGAGCGCTTCCAGTATGGCAATGCCAGTACCGCAGACTTCATCGCGCTGGCGGAGGAAATTAGCGGACAAGATTTGGCAAACCTTTTTGATGCATGGTTATTTGCGGGTGGGGTGCCACCGGTTCCCGAACTGGGGCTGGGCGATTAACCTGACCGTTTTTCCAGTATGGATTTGAGGCTGTATTTGTTAGAGTTGAAGTATCAGCAAGAGATGGAGCATAAGCTATGCGGATTGGATTACAAGTCCCCAGTTTTACCTGGCCGGGTGGTGCGGGGCAGATTGAGCCGACGCTGAAGCATATCGCACAAATCGCCGATGAAGCGGGCTTTTATAGTTTGTGGGTCATGGATCACTTTTTTCAGATCGAGGTGATTGGCCCGCCGGAAAATGACATGCTGGAAGGCTACAGCACACTGACCTATCTAGCAGCGGTGACGGAAACAGTCAAGCTGGGAACGCTGGTCACGGGCGTGATTTATCGGTATCCGGGGATTCTGATTAAGACGGTTACGACGCTTGATGTACTCTCTGGTGGACGAGCTTATCTGGGTATTGGTGCGGCCTGGTTCGAGCGCGAAGCACACGGGTTGGGGGTTCCCTATCCGTCGTTGAAGGTGCGGTTTGAGCAACTCGAAGAAACACTGCAAATTGCCCAGCAAATGTGGAGCGCGGAGAATGGTCCCTATGCGGGACAGCATTACCAACTGGCCGAAACGCTGTGTGTGCCACAACCAGTCAGCCAGCCGCATCCACCGATTATGATTGGTGGCCTGGGTGAGAAGAAAACTTTGAGGATGGTCGCGCAATACGCTGATGCAACTAATTTATTTACCTGGGGCGGTGTCGACATGGTGAAACATAAGCTTAGTGTGATGCGCCAACACTGCGATAACCTGGGCCGGGATTATGCGGAGATTGAAAAAACTGGCCTAGCATCCGTTCATCTGGCGGCAGATGCCATGTCGGCCCAGGATGTGATTAAGCTGTGTCAGGACCTGGCCGGGGTGGGCATTGAGCATTTGATTTTTAACATGCCCAATGTTCATGACATCACGCCATTAGAAACGTTCGCGCAGGAGATTATCCCGGCTGTCGCTGATTTCTAACGTCCTCTTACTTGATAATGGTCTGTCACCGAGGTGAGATTTAGAACAAAAAAACCGCACCATTTAGCGTGCGGTTTTATGTGAATAATCGACCTATTCAGCGGCAGCCAATCTGGCTTCATATTGGCGCTTATAATATTCGAGATACTCGCCTGTTTTGATCTTGCGCCACCACCATTCGTTTTCCGCATACCATTTGACGGTTTCGGCAACCGCGTCATCAAATGTGTGTTGGCGCTCCCAACCCAGCGCCCGTAGCTTGTCACAGTTCATGGCATAGCGCAGGTCGTGACCTTCACGGTCTGGCACATGTTTAATCAGGCTGGTCGGTTTATCCAGTAGTTCGAGAATACGATGCGTGACGTCAATATTTTGTGCCTGGAACTCACCCGCGATATTGTAGGCTTCGCCGGCTTGCCCATTCAATAGGGCCGTCGCGACGCCGCGCGCGTGGTCGTCAACATACAGCCAGTCGCGTACCTGTTTGCCGTCGCCATACAGCGGCAGGGGGCGATCATCAATGGCCTCGCTGATGAAGAAGGGCATCAGCTTTTCGGGATACTGGTAGGGGCCAAAGGTGTTGCTACCGCGTGTCACAACCGTGTCCAGGCCATGCGTGATGTGATAGGCACGCACCATCAATTCCCCGGCAGCTTTACTGGCAGCATAGGGGCTGTTAGGCAGGAAATTGTCACCCTCGAAAGAGAATTTCCCCGCTTCGATGTCGCCATACACCTCGTCGGTCGATACCTGCACAAAGCGTTCGATGCCAAATTTGCGGGATTCGTCCAGCAGGATATGTACACCGACCGCATTGGAGTGCACAAACGCATCAGGATCAAGAATGCTGCGGTCAACGTGGCTTTCGGCGGCGAAGTTGACGACGGTATCTATGTCATGCGTTTCAAACACCTGACGCACGGTCTGACGATTGGCAATGTCGCCTTGCTCGAAACGGTAATTCGGTTCATCGCTGACCGGCAGCAGGTTGTCGAGGTTGCCGGCATAGGTAAGTTTGTCATAGACGATGATATTGTATTCCGGGTGATTGGCGATCATGTACCGGACAAATGCGCTGCCAATAAAGCCCGCACCGCCGGTGACGAATATGTTTTTCATGTTTGATTTTCGACCTTATTTTCAACTGTCTGAGTAGACGGGGCCATCGTTTCCGGTTTACTGGCGGCGGATGTAGCCTTGACTTTGATGGGTGGTGGCAAGACGAACTTTTCCAGCGCTTCGGCGACCCCATCGGCATCATTCGTAGCGACGATATGATCCGCTACTTTTTTGACTGCTGCGCCAGCATTGCCCACCGCGATACCGATACCTGCGTGTTGTAACATCTCGATGTCGTTTTCACCGTCGCCGATTGACAGCGCGGTTTCGGAATCGATGTTGAGTGACTTAAGCAGCCGCTTGAAGGCAGCGCCCTTGGATGCGCCTGACGGCAAAATCTCGACCATTTCCGGGACACCAGCCTGCATGAGACGTGCCGTGCCGTTGATCTGCATGTTTAATTGCCAGCGTAGCGCGGTTACGCGGCGCGGGTCGCTGCGGTGAATCGCGGCTATTTTGTTAATCGGCGTGTCATCGAGAATGTTTTGCAATGGGCCAACCACTTCCGGTTGGGGTTCACCATATTCCACGAAAATGTTGGTATCACGGTTGCGAGCACGAACTAAGGTGCGGGTGCCACTGTAAGCGACCAGCGAAAACTCGCGATCTTCGGCAAACGTGATGACCTGACGGATAATGTTCTTGTCCAATGTGGTTTGCTGGATGATGCTGCCATCAGCAGCATGAGTCACCAGACCTTGAACGTAAATGCCCGGTGAATCCAGCTTAAGTTGCTCGATTATCTTGAGGGCGGAGCTGCGCGTTTTGCCAGTTGCCAGGATGACCGTAACGCCGTTTTTCACTGCTGATTTGATCGCTTTTTCGTTACGTTCACTCAGTTCGTGCTGGCTATTCAGCAGGGTGCCATCCAGATCAATTGCCACCAGTTTGATTGAAGCCGTCATGACGTGTGTTTGCCTGTCTGTTGATTATATTGAAGGCTCTATTTTACAGGATCCAGACAGTGCTGTGATCGCCGAGATTCATTTTCAGCGCGCGAGGCTTGCGCTCGGCTCGCTGCACGGTGACGTCTCGTCCAATGAGTGTGTCCTGCAAACGTGCGCCAATATTCCGCACGGTGCTGTTCTCCAGGATGATGCTGCGTTCAATTTCGGCTTCCTGTACGACAACGTTATAGTAGATGCTGGTAAAGGGTCCGATGTAGCTGTTTTCAATGGTCGTATTGGCACCGATGATCGTTGGTCCCCGAACCACACTATTGCTGATGCGGGCACCACTCTGGATGGTCACGCGCGAATCAACTTCGGAATCTTCAATGACCGCATCGGGCGCGACGCTGGGCGTCAGTTCTTCCAGCACAAGACTGTTCGCTTCCAGCATGTCGCTCGATTTACCGGTATCAACCCACCAACCCTCATGGACGTGTGGGTACACGCGATGCCCGGCGTCAATCAGCCATTGAATTGCATCCGTGATTTCGAGTTCGCCTCGAGCTGACGGTTTGATGGCATTGACCGCATCCCATATATTTTGATCGAACATATAGATGCCGACTAATGCCAGGTTGCTGGGCGGCTCCGATGGCTTTTCCACCAGATAGTCAATGCTGCCATCTTCACGCAGAGCCGCAACACCATAGGATCGGGGATCTTCGATGCGTTTGAGGACAATCTGACTGTTCCAATTGCTGGTCGCGAAATCTTGAATCAAATTGGTGATGCCGCCTTCTATGACGTTATCGCCCAGGAACATGACGAAGCGGTCATCGCCCAGAAAATCACGCGAAATCTTCACCGCATGGGCCAGACCATCCGGGCTATTCTGTTCGATATAGGTCAGGTTGACACCCCATTGGCTGCCATCACCCAGCGCTTCCATAATGTCTGGTCCCGTTTGTCCAACCACGATGCCGATTTCGTCAACGCCCGCCTCATGAATGGCTTCAATGACGCGGATGAGGACGGGCTTATTGGCAATCGGGATCATTTGTTTGGCATGAGTATAGGTGAGTGGGCGCAGACGCGTGCCTTTGCCACCACTCAGAATTAAACCTTTCATTCTCTTTCCTTTTTCTCGCTTCAGGCCGGTTTGAGAGGTATCGTAGCACAGGTTGTAGAATACGCATCAAGTTTGGGGATGATAGGCTAACAGTCACCTAAAAGCTGCTGGTTTGCCACTGATTTTTATACTTCTTTCGGTTTTCCCGCGATTAATCCAGGCGCTTTGACATGTAAATGTCAGGTTTGCCGGGACCATTGGCATCGGGCATGACACCGATGATGGTAAAGCCAAGCTTCTGGTAGAACGTGTAGGGATGATTATTCAGATTCTGGATATTTTGAATGTAGTGCCATAAGTTCTGGTAAAGATCAACACCGCCGAGTGAGGTGGAGAAGTCTTCGTCGTCGGTACCAAGTTGCAACGTGATGGCACCACGCTTGCGAACGCGAGTCTCCAGGTCTGCGACCAGTGCAGTGGCAATCCCCTGTCCGCGAAAATCAGGATGTACGACCAGCGGATGGAGTTCCCATACGTTGCCATCATAACCGCTGTCCTGTCCACCAATCCAGCCAACAACCTGATCGCCAATGATCGCTATGCGGCTAATGCGTCCCGGTTCTAACGACTCCAGCACTTCTTCACGGGCTTCGTCCAATGTGGTCCAGGCATTCGGCCAGTGATCGGTATTGTCATGGAAGCCTGTGAACAACACCTGGGCAGTCTGTTCAACGAATGCATTGGTGAGGTCAATAATGGTGAATGGGTTGTCAGATTGCATAATCCGTGCCTAACCCTTTCAGGTCGTCTGGCGGCTCAGAAACCATTCGTAGAGTTCAGAGTCGTTATATGCCCGTGTCCATGAATCATGATCGACACCGGGATAAATCGTTAGCCGCACATTGGTGTTCCCGGCTTCCTGCTGCCACTCGGCCATCCGTTGCGACTCAATGACCGGCACGACTGGATCAGCATCGCCATGAAAAATCCAGGTTGGCATTGAAGCCAGCCGTTCGTGAGCCATCCAAATATTGCCACCACCGCCACAAATGGGGGCAATCGCGGCGAAGCGTTCAGGATAGCGCGTTGCCAGGTGCCAGGTGCCGCGCCCGCCCATGCTCAAACCGGTCAGATACACTCGTGTGGAATCAACCTTGTGTTGGGCGATCACCGAATCCAATAAGGCATTCAGTGCTTCGACTTCTTCCGTCCAATAGGATGTAATCGGACATTGCGGTGCAACAACAATGAAGGGGAATTGATCGCCAGCCGCGATGCGCTTGGGGAGTCCTTCTTGAGCAACAGCTTCCAGATCGCTGCCGCGTTCACCACGACCATGTAGAAAGAGAATGAGCGGCCATTCGTCCTGCGAGTCATAATCTGGCGGCAAATAGAGCAAGTAATTGAGTTCGGCTGGCCGCGTCACATCAGTGGCGAAGGTTTTGGCATGCATCGGTTTTTGATCGGCAAGCGGATAGTTCAGGAACCATTCATACAGTGCCGGGTTGTTGTAAGTCTCGGTCCAGGAATCGTGCTCTACACCGGGATAGACCGTGAACTTTACGGCACCACCGGCGGTTCGAATGCGATTGACCATGAGTTCTGATTCGATCAAAGGCACAACTGGATCAGCATCACCGTGAAAAACCCAGATGGGCATATTGATGAGTTTTTGGGCCATCCACCAGCCACCACCGCCACAGATAGGCGCGATGGCCGCAAAACGTTCGGGTGATTTTGATGCCCAGAACCACGTGCCATAACCGCCCATGCTTAACCCGGTGAGATACACTCGCTCGGTATCCACGTCATATTTTTCGATCAGGTGGTCCAGCAATCCGTTGAGTTCGGTGACTTGCTCCGGCCATGTTGTCGTTTCCGGGCATTGGGGGGATGCGATGATAAAGGGATAGTCTTCACCGGCAGCGATGTTTTTGGGCAACCCGTTTTTAGTGAGCAATTCGAGATCGTCGCCGCGTTCACCGTAGCCATGTAAGAAGATAATGAGCGGCCAGTCTGATTGAGCCGAATAGTCTGGTGGAAGGTACAGGAGATAATTCAGGCTGGAGGTTGCTGTGACCTGGCGTTCAAATGACTGTTTGGTTTGTGGCATGATAGTTCCTAATAATAGCCAGTTGTGCGTTCACGTGGGGCGTTGCTGAGGACCGCACCCACGATGCGGACATTGACTCGTTGCAG
This sequence comes from Phototrophicaceae bacterium, assembly GCA_965223835.1. Lineage (GTDB taxonomy): Bacteria > Chloroflexota > Anaerolineae > Aggregatilineales > Phototrophicaceae > CAVYXZ01. Next base: position 3,343,704 of record CBDCXQ010000001.1, on the reverse strand, counting down.
TGCTTCTTTGGCACGCAGGGTATGTTCGCGGCGGGTGTGTCCAGCACGGACGACCAGCAACACCCCATCCAGCCGCGAACCGAGCAACGCTGCGTCTGTCACTGCCAGCACTGGCGGGCTGTCGAACAGGATATAGCTGGCCCGCGCTTTGAGCAGGCCAATGATCTCATCCATGCGTTGGCTGCCCAGCAAATCGGCGGGCGCAGGTGGTGGCGGCCCGGCAGGTAGGACCTGTAAATTCTCAACTGAAGTATTTGCCAGCGGTGGGTTGGCTAACGCGGCGGTCTCAACCATCATCGTTGTCAGGCCTTGCTCATTAGGAATACCCCAGATTTCGTGCTGAGCAGGACGGCGTAAATCGCAATCGACAATGATTGTTTTGTGCCCTCCCTGGGCGAACGTCACCGCCAGATTCGCCAGCACGGTGCTTTTGCCTTCGCTTTCCGCTGGTGATGAGACCAGCAGCGTCGTGATCGGTTTTTCAACGCTGCTGAACATGAGGTTAGTGCGCAGTGTGCGATAGGCTTCGGCGGCAGTGGCACGCGGTTCTGCCAGCGTGATGAGTTGTTTGTCGGCCATGAAATTTATCCTTCGACGTGGGGAATGCTTGCCAGGACCGGGATGTCGGCGCTGCGTTCCAGGTCGTCACGGCTGCGGACGACGCTGCTTTCCAGGAATTCCAGCACGAAAACGACGACCCCGCCCATAATCAAGCCCAGAATGGCCCCGGCCAGTGTGTTCAGGAACATGCGCGGGCGCAGTTGACTGAAGCGGGCGTTATCTTGCAAGCTGGCATTGATATGATCTTCGCGGCGGGCACGTTGATTTTCCTGGTTGCGATATTGAATGAGTAGATTGCCCCATTCGCGGGCAACATCATTGGCGAGATTGCCGTCGGATAAATCGACATCAATCTGAATGGTAAGGTTGAGTGGGTCGGGCGCAATGGTGACTTTGCTCTTGAGTTCCCCCGCGGTCATGTCGAGTTGCAGGGAATCAATGACTTCCTGGGCGCGGAATTCACTATCCAGATAGGCAACTTGATTGCCTAACAACGTCTTGCTGGCTTCGGTCAGGCCCAGATCAGCGCGCGTTGGCTGCATTAAGACCCGCTGCGTGGAGCGATAAACAGGCGTTTGCTGGCGGCTGATGAAGTAGGCACTGGCGGCAGCGATCACCGCCAACAAGACCATAATCCAACCCCGGCGCAGCAGGATACTGACATAATCCATTAGATTCATGGTAAGCGTTTTCCTCCCTACCACAATGCGGCGCTATTGTACCTGAATGCAAACGTTCGGCTAGGGTATGTCGGCGCGACGTAGCTAAGGCGTATTTGGGCGGGGACAATCACCAGACCGCATTCGTGAGCGGTTTATGGGTACCCAGGCCAGCGGCCCAATCGTCAGGGAGTTCGCGTGGGTTGAAGTTTTTCGTCGGTCGCCAGGCTTGCCAACCCGCATTAAACGGCCAGTCATTCCGCTTAAAACGATCGATAAATTCCTGTCCGGCGGCACGTACCCTTGTCTGATGCTCCGGTGAGTCGATGCCGATCTCAAGTCGCCGCTGAAACTCAGCTTCGTCTTTCCAGTGCCAGCGACCATCAGGATAGGCGATCACATCCAGCGCAAAATCCCTCGTGTCGATGCCTAATCGGGTGCGTCTGAAGGGCGCTTCGAGGTTGCCATACCAGGACAGAAATTTACCGGTGTTATTGAAGGAAAGCCCCACTGAAAACCCTTTGCTGGGTAAATACAATCGCAGCGAATCGCTTCTCATCGTTACATCTTGATACTGGCGCTGGCTGGAAGGCACGATATTGTCAACTGATGCGACCCGTTGCTCAGGTGGGACCACCCAGTTGTTTTTGAATGCTGTACCAGTCGGAATATAGAGGACGAGAAGGGATTCATTATCCTGTAAGACAATTGTTGGCAGTGCTGTTGTCACCGTGCCGTCAGAACGGGCAATGTTGCGGACAATCACCGTAGAATCTGGTTGCCAGTATTGCATATTTGCCATCCGTTCAGGTTATTCGTCCGAGTTTACGCAATATCACTATCGATGAGCAAATTTCAAATAGCTGATAGTATCTGCCTTAATGATAGGGCTGTTAGATTAGAGAGTAGAAAGGCCTCATTCTTACCACCCCAGTGTTGCGCGAACCTTTTCAATAATACGTAAATATTCTTTAATCCAGGGTGGTGTGCGGGGGTTGTCCGCAATCTCAGTTGGTGTCAGCCACAATGCATCAGCGACTTCGCCTGGATCGTTTATCACGATGTCACCGGATGCATATTGACACAGCATGACCACATTAATGACCGTGACGCCACCCGCCGCGAACATGGCGCTATGCGCATAGGTGATGTTGTTGACTTCAAGGTCAACCTCTTCACGGATTTCCCGGCGCAGGGTCGTCTCGAAAATATTGGGCATTTGTGCGGCGGAACCTTCAACTTTGCCGCCCACAAAACCGATTAATCCCGCAGCATGCTCTTCTTCTTCGCCACGAACAACGGCCAGATAGCGTCCGTCATGCCAGATAGCGCCTTCGATATTGACGATATACAGTGTGTCAGTAGCGGGTTCCAGGAGTTCGCGCTGGATGCCGGTGGCATCTAAATTGGCGGCAATCGCTGCCAGCATTTGACCCGTTTCTGGGTGAATGGCGTCTGGGGCGAGATCGGCTAAAGGCAGCGCGACATGGGCGAAGCGGACAATATCCGGGTCGGGGATATGCCAGGGTTTGTCACCATAATCGAGTACAGCGTCACCCCACAGGGCAATATCCAGGTCAATCGTGCGTGGCGCGTTTTTGTTGTGTGGGTCACGCACCCGGCCCAATTTTTGCTCGATCTCGTTGATAACCTGTGTCTTGAATGCTGTGGGCGATAGCGTAGTCTGGATTTTGACAGCCGTGTTCAAAAAATCATCCTGGTCGGTCAACCCCTGAGGCGGCGTGCGATATATGGCTGATTGCGCGAGGACCAGGCAATGCTCTCGTAGCAGGGTGATCGCTGCTGCCAGATTCTTGTGAGGCTCAATATTGGAACCCAGGCTGATAAATGCCTCAACTGACGAAATCATCGGGACCTCTTTCAATCACCACACCGACCGTATCCGCAAAACGCAACGCGCCGGGTTTGTGGACACGTACTTCTACATAGGGCGCCTGATGATCGACCACACAGATGCGTGCAATAGCGGTTGCCAGCTTCTCAACCAGCAAATATTCGGATGCTTCAACATGCTGAATAATCGCTTTGGTTACGGTGCGGTAATTGAAAGCGTCATCCGGGCGATCTGTTTCACCTGCCGTGTGCATATCGGTGCCGATGCGCAGGTTAATGACGACATCCTGACGATCTTTGCGCTCATGGGCACTAAAGCCGATAATGCAACGGAGGCGCAGGTTGTTGATTTCGATTATGTCCATTGCCTTATTCTCATATGATAATCTAACACGCCGGTCTGTAAGTTTCATTGTATGATTTGCATCTAAACATAGTAGCCTGACGTCTAGCGCACGGCAAGCTTATACTGTGTTCAAAACGTTGTGAAAGTTGGTTAGTTGTTCATTAATTGCTGCTTAAGTTTGGCTGAGATTTGTCCTTCGAATTGAATTTCTCTGTTATAGTCGAAGCGAGATTGCATAATAGAAAGCGGAAAAACGATGAGTTCAAATGGTAATAATCATAATCATCCGCAGGAAAGCACAATCGATGTTAAGCTGGCTTCGGAAGATTTTCTTGAATCATTTGGCTTGAATCTGCCGTCGGTCGATCATGATCGGATCGCAGCAGCGACGACCGAAATCCTGGCGGCAGTTGGTGAAGATGTTGACCGCGAAGGCTTGTTGAGTACCCCGAAGCGGGTGGCCCGGGCTTATGAAGAATTGCTCAGCGGCTATCGGACGGATCCGGTCAAGCTGATTAACGACGCGATCTTCAGTGTTGACTATGACGATATGGTCATCGTGCGCGACATCGAATTTTATAGCCTATGTGAGCATCATATGTTGCCGTTTATTGGTCGGGCACATGTAGCCTATATTTCCAGTGGTAAAGTCATCGGCCTATCAAAGATTCCGCGAATTGTTGATATGTTTGCGCGGCGGTTGCAAGTGCAGGAGCGCATGACGCATCAGATCGCTGATTTCATTAATGAGGTGCTGGAACCACAGGGGGTCGCCGTTGTGTTGGAGGGGGTTCATATGTGCTCAATGATGCGGGGCGTCAAGAAGCACGACTCCAGCATGACCACCAGCGCGATGCTGGGGACTTTCCGTAACGACTCGAAGACTCGAGGCGAGTTTATGTCTCACCTGAACCGGGTCGGTGCCCATTCACCCTTCTAGCGTCTCACAAAAAGACGATAAACGACCTGCTTGACTGCGGGTCGTTTTTTATTACCCGAGTCAATAATTTGACGCAATAATTGTCGATTTGTTCGGTTGCTACTGTCTGACATCTATGCTATAGTACTGTTTCATAATAATATCTTACTCATTCTGAGCAACTGAGGGAACCGGCCCGGTGAAGTTGCGGCAACCCCCAAAGCGTCGGGAAGGTGCCAAGTCCGGCAGGGTTTGTGACTCTGGAAGATGAGCCAGTCGCGTCTCTTCAACCCGGAGAGACGTTTTTATTTGCTTGTTATGTTGGCGTGGCTAACTTTTTGGCGCATGACAATTCACAGCAAGGAGCAGAAACACGTGGCAAATTTGACATTCATGACGTCACCTCGCTATTTCTTTACGTCAGAATCAGTGTCTGAAGGTCATCCTGACAAGATGTGTGACCAGATTTCAGATGCCATTCTGGATGCGATTCTGGAACAGGATCCGAACGCACGGGTTGCCTGTGAGACGGCAACAACGACCGGTCTCGTGGTGGTCATGGGCGAGATCAGCACCAGTGCCTATGTCGATATTGACAAGATCGCCCGCGAGACAGTAAAGCGCATCGGTTATACCCGGGGTAAATATGGTTTTGATTACGAAACCTGCGGCGTAATTGTCTCGATTAAGGAACAATCGCCTGATATTGCACAGGGCGTGGATAAAGCGTTGGAGGCTCGTGAAGGTCGCATGTTGGAGGCTGAAATTGCCGCGACTGGTGCTGGCGATCAGGGCATGATGATCGGGTTTGCCTGTGATGAAACCCCGGAATTGATGCCACTCACGATGTCGTTGGCACACAAACTCACCCGGCGACTGGCTGAAGCCCGCAGGCATGGCGAAATGGATTGGCTGCGGCCTGATGCCAAGAGTCAGGTGACGGTAGAATATGCGCACGGTAAGCCCAAGCGAATTGATGCCATTGTAATTTCAACGCAGCACGCGCCGGACATCTCGCAAGAGGAGATTCGCGAACAGGTTATCGAAGATGTCATCATGAAGGTTGCGCCCGATGGACTGGTTGATGATGATACGCGCATCTTTGTGAATCCGACCGGGCGATTCGTGACTGGTGGGCCGTTAGGCGATGCTGGACTGACTGGGCGTAAAATCATCGTTGATACTTATGGCGGGGTGGCCCGTCATGGTGGCGGCGCATTTTCGGGCAAAGATCCGACGAAGGTGGACCGCAGTGCGGCCTATATGGCCCGCTATGTTGCCAAGAACGTCGTTGCAGCAGGCTTGGCTTCACGGTTTGAGCTGCAAGTTTCTTATGCGATTGGTGTTGCAGAGCCAACCTCACTGGCGGTGGAGACCTTTGGCACCAATAATATCCCGGAAGACCAGATAGAAGCGTTGATTCGCAAGCATTTTGATATGCGTCCCGCCGCTATTATCCGGGATCTGGACTTGCGCCGGCCCATCTACCAGCAAGTGGCGGCGTATGGTCACTTTGGGCGCGAAGATATTGATGTTCCCTGGGAACGCACTGACAAGGCGGCAGCGCTGCGCCAGGATGCTGGACTATAGGCACTATGGATGCCGAACGCTTCCAGCGGCAGCTCGCATTTATTGTCGAAATTGACCAACTGAAAACAGTCTTGCGCCGGTCCTATCTCATGGACAGTTCGCGGCGGGAGAATTCCGGCGAACATAGCTGGCACATTGCACTGGCAGCAACGATTCTGGCAGAATATAGTGATGAGCCAATAGACCTGCATCATGTACTCAAGATGTTGCTCGTGCATGACATTGTGGAAATTGATGCCGGCGATACGTTTGCCTATGATGTTGCCAGTCATGCGGATAAAGATGAACGGGAACGGCAAGCGGCGGATCGCTTGTTTGGGTTGCTGCCTGATGACCAGAAACGTGAACTTCGCGATTTGTGGGATGAGTTCGAGGCATTGGTGACGCCGGAAGCGCGCTTTGCTCGCGCAATTGATATGCTGCTGCCGCTTCTGCACAATTACCATACAGCAGGAAAAGCCTGGCAGGAACATGGGGTTACCAGCGATCAGGTGTTTAGCCGGGCGCAACAGATTGGCGCGGCCTCGACCGTGCTTTGGCAGCAGGTGCAGGCGACCATTCAAACAGCGGTTGACAGGGGCTACCTGGCCCGGTGAATGTTGAAGGGTGATCGGTCGGATCACCCTTTGTTTTTACGTTAATTTTTTATTTGCCGACTGTTAGCTCCCGATGTATAGTGAAGCCATTGGGAAACCTGCAAGGAGTCCGTGATGCGCACGTTTTTGAGTCGGTTTGGCCGCTGGGTCTGGCGTTTTATGATTGTTTTTTCGTTTATCGTCAACATTATCCTGGTGGTCGTTCTGTTGGCGCTTGGCGTGCTGATTTTCGAGATCAAAAATAACGTAGCCGATCCGTTGGTCGGGGGCTTACATGGCAGCTTTGTCGGCTTAGATGAGGCAACGATTGACTGGACGATTCCCGTGCGTGATACGATTCCGGTTCAACTCACGGTGCCCCTGCAAACTGAAACAACCGTGGTTTTGACGGAAGCCGTGCCTTTGAATGCGTCGGCGGCTATTAATCTGAATGGTAGTGTGGTCAACACGCCAGTATCCTTGCAGTTGCCAGTGGGCCTCTCGCTGCCGGTTCAACTCGATTTATTAGTGCCAATTGATGAACAACTTGATGTTGCATTGGATGTACGGGCAGTGATTCCATTAAGCCAGACGCAACTGCATGACGTTGCCGATAATCTACGTTTGTTATTTGAGCCGCTGGCAGTTGCGCTTGATAATTTGCCCAGTGACCTTAACGAAGCGGGCGCATTGATTAGCCAGGTCACAGCGGATCCGACGAGTGTTAACTTGTTGGTCGCGAGTGAAGATTTCGAACCCTGGCCCGGTTTTTCGCGGACGGCGGGCTTGAATTATGATTTATTCTGGGAAATGGTGCCCGGTACGAATCGCCCGGTAGAAACGGGAATCGTGCAGCGGGGCGGCATTCCGTTTATGGACGAGCAGATGCGGCCCGATGTTTATGCGCAGGGTGGACCGGCGGCGGTCAACGAGGCAGCGGCGGTAGAAATGGCCCGGCGGGGTGTCGGCGCGGTGCATTATGACGGTGAAATCGATGCTTTTATAGCAGCTGCTCAGGCCGAGGCAGCAGCGGCCCCAATCCAAGCGCTGTCCCTTGAGCTAGAAACCGACAACAACGAAGCCAGCAACGACCAGCCAGGTGCTACCGAATCGACTGCAGGTGAGGCTGCTGCTGCAACTGGTGATCTGGGAATTTTGCCAACCGCCACACCCAGCGGTTGAACAGAGGTTTAAAGATGGCTACGATTAAGTTGACGATGAAAGCATAAAGGTTGTGACAATGCCGGAGCCTCGTATTTGTGATTATGAAGGTTCAAACTATCGAACGGCGTTTTGGGAAAACAAAGACCGGGATTATGAAGATCGTGTCGAACGGGTAGCCCTGCGCCGGTTGCTCCCCAAACAGGGCCAACGTTTGCTGGAAATCGGCGCGGGTTTTGGCCGATTGACCAACGAGTATGCGGCATTCGATCAAGTCGTGTTGATGGATTATTCACTGTCACAGCTTCAGTATGCGCAGGAACACTTGGGGCGGTCGGAGCGATTTGTGTACGTGGCGGCGGATGCCTATAAGCTGCCGTTTGTGCCGGGCGTGTTCGATGCAGCTACGATGATTCGAGTGTTGCATCATATGGCTGATGTGCCAGTGGTCCTGGAGCAGGTGCATCAGACCCTGACGCAAGACGCAACCTTTATTTTAGAACATGCGAATAAGCGCAATCTGAAGGCTATGGCGCGTTTCTTGTTGAAGCGACAGACCTGGAACCCCTATGATCTGGCCCCGGTTGAGTTTGTTGAACTGAACTTCGATTTCCATCCAGCATATGTGCAACAGGAACTTAATCGAGCGGGATTTGAGATGGTTCGTCGTCTGCCAGTTTCCTTTTTCCGAATGGGCTGGCTCAAGCGTTCGGTGCCAACGGCCTTGCTGGTTCAGGCTGATAGCCTTTTGCAACAATCCAATTTGCTATATGCGCCTAGCATATTTGTGCATTCGGTTGCAAGAGATCAGTCAAGCAATAATTTGGACACAGCCAACATTTTTGCTTGCCCGGAGACCGGCACACCGCTTACGCGTTCCGGCGATTATATGATCTGTGAAGCGACCGGGAAACGCTGGGCAATTCGGGATGGTATTTACGACTTTAAAGCCCCGTTAGATTAAGATGGTCAGGGTCTCAAAGTTCCTCTAAATTTGCTTCAACCCACTTGTTATAGACACGCCGAATCGCCATCGTGCGCGGGCCGGGCGCACCATCGCCAATACTGATTTCATCAATCGCAATCACCGGAATTATGCCCCGGCTACTGCTGGTGATAAAGGCTTCATCAAGATCGGGTATTTCTTCTAAATGAATGGCATCGCGCCGTAAAACAATGATCTCTGGTGCAACGGTAAACACAATAAGCTGAGCGATTCCCGCCAGCACATCCTCGCCAGCGGTGCGTAATTCGCCATTCATGATGCCATAGAAGTTGCTGGAGAAACCCTCCAGGATACGCTCATCATCAGCTATGAGCAGCGCTTCATGAATACCATCTGGCATTGTAAAACGCTTGCGGTCAGTCATCCAATCGGTCGTTTTGGCTGCGGGATTGCGGCGCGTGAGTCCCGGCGCGGTAATACAGCGCACACCGGCGTTGATGAGTGCAGGCGGCGGCGGGGTGAACGGTTCCAATGTTAGAATAAGATCAGCAGGTTGTTCGCGCGGAATCGTCACCCGAAAGCGCACGCTACCAAAACCGGCTTCAGCGATCATTTGCCGCAGTGCCTGTCGCAAGCGCCTACGGTCAATCACCAGCGGAATCCCCTCATAACGAGCAGAATCTTCCAGTCGATTCAGATGTGAATCGAGCTTCAAGGTCTGGAAGGTGTTGAAGGTGTTGGTTACGGTGTAGATGCCATCGGGTTCAAATTGCGCTGCCTCTCGCAGTGAATCCGCTGTATAGTTGACAGGTTGCAACCCCTGCGCTGTCAACTTTTTGATGTAAGCAGGTGCCATGATACTTCCATCTTGTGAAAACTACCTGCTGGAACTATAGCGCAATCACCGGCCAGAATCATCAAATTCGATTCAAGTGGTTGACAATCGTTCACAAACCGGCTATGCTTTTGCGCGGTTAATCACAACACTGGCTGTTTACAAATGCAACGGCAACAAAACATAACAACTATGGGCATGACTATGACCTCACATAAACGGATGCGAGGGGATTTCTGCTTGCCCTGAGACGACCAGCCAGTCAGTCACAGTGAATGAGAAGCGTGTGGAAATCACCCACACGCTTTTTTTATTGAGTCGGAACGCAGAGGATAGGACACAAACTATGAAACTACTCACGATGAAATTTGGGGGGACATCGGTTGGCAGTGTGGACTCAATCCGCAGCGTCACCGGCATTATCCGGCGGGAGGTGACGGCAGGAAATCGGGTGATCGTGGTGGTCTCGGCGATGTCCGGGGTGACGGATATGTTGCTGGACGCAGCCCGGAAGGCGGCAACAGGCAACAAGTGGGGGTATCTATCGACCGGTGAGAAACTGCGTGATCGGCATCACGAGGTCTTAGATCAGCTCGTTGCTGATCTTGCAGACCGGGATCAGGTTAGTGCTCAAGTCAACACCCTGATTGATGAATTTGTGCAGGTCTGCAACGCGATCAATATCCTGGGTGAACTCACACCCCGTATTCTCGATAACATCGTGTCATTTGGTGAAAGACTCAGTAGTCGGGTTATTGCCGCTGTGTTGCGCGATCATGACATCCAGTCACGCCAATATGATGCGACCCAATTTGTCATCACCGACGACTGCTTCCAAAGCGCAAATCTACACTGGGACGAAACACAAACGAAGATTGATGCCCATCTGCTGCCCGCGATTGCTGAGGGTATCACACCAGTGTTAACTGGCTTTATCGGACAGACCCAGCAGGGGGTGATTACCACGCTGGGGCGGGGTGGTAGCGATTATAGTGGGGCCATTTTTGCAGCGGCAACCAACAGCCACGAATTAATCATCTGGACCGACGTTGATGGTGTCATGACAACTGACCCCCGTATCGACAGTCGGGCGCAGGTTCTGCCCTATGTTTCCTATCAAGAAGTGGGCGAGCTGGCGTTTTATGGGGCGAAGGTGTTGCATCCCAAGACCGTGCAGCCGATCCTCGACAAAGAAATTCCCATGCGGGTGCGCAATACCTTTAATCCTGAATTTGAGGGTACGCTCATCGGCCCCCAGAGTGCCCCCAGCGCAACCATTATCAAGGCGGTAACGGCGGTGCGTAATGTCGGGTTGTTAACGGTAGGTGGGCGTGGGATGCTCGGTGTTCCGGGGATTGCGGGCCGGGCCTTCCTGACAACCGCACAGGCTGGAGCCAACATTCTAATGATTTCGCAAGCGTCTTCGGAACAGAGCTTTTGCTTTGTCGTCATGGACGATAAATCCAGCGCGGTTAAAGCCGCCATCGAGAGCGAATTTGCCGACGAGATCGCCCAGCGGAATATCGAACAGGTCGAACTGCTGGACGACATTGTTATTCTGACAGTAGTGGGTTCCGGCATGCGCGGGACACCGGGGATTTCCGGGCGTGTTTTCACCGTTATGGGTGACAATAACATCAATGTGATTGCGATCGCGCAGGGTGCGTCGGAATGCAGCATCTCATTTGTGGTAGCTGAGGAAAACTTGGAGGATGCGGTCATCGCCCTGCATGAGCTGGCGCTGGAAGCCGTGATGGTATGAGATGAATTTCGCGAGAATCCGGCGGTCAGGCCTGGGCTTCCGGGTTCTCGTAGCGGTCAATGATTGCATCCAACTCGGTTGCGCCTCAGTCGATGATACCGGTTTTGTCATCGTCGCGGTGAACATTTTGACGGTGTAGTAGTCCCCAACTGGATGCTAGGCTAGGATTTGGATGATCGCACCGCTTAATGCTTCGATGGGGCTATAGGCTGCGAAGGGAACTGATTTGCCGACGTTGTGCCCGACCATATCAACTACTTAAGCAACCAGTGAATTTGCGATGATACTGTCATTTTAGCAAGTTTTTGTTAAGGCTCTTCAATTCGTATGCTTATGTTAACTCAAGTTGTATAGCCGCTTCACATTTTAAGACTGAACAGCTAAAAAATAATCGGTTATAGGTCACTGGATTTCCTGAAATTAACTGAACACCGCTGCCATATCCACTGTCTGACTTAGAACCGCTGACTCGAATTTGTCCGATGGGCCGAAAGCACCGCCGCGCTGGAACTTGCCAGCGCCCAGTTTCCAGACCTCAAAGTACTGTGCCAGTGGGTCAACCAGCCAGTATTCGCGCACCCCGAACTTCTCATAGAGGTCGAACTTCACAGTTCTATCGAGTCGCGCCGTTGACGGCGAAGCGATCTCAACGACTAAATCCGGCGCACCGTGCCAGTAATCATCGTCGCCCAGTTGACAGTTACTCTCAGGACCGCTTACCCAGAAGATGTCCGACTGCACGACATTTTCATCATCGAGATAAACATCCATTGGCGAAAGTACAACAGTACCTTTTGAGGTAAGGGATTCAACCAACTTCGCAATCAAAAAGACTAACTTCTGGTGGACGAACTTCGGTGTCGGACTCACAATTGTTTCTCCATAGATGAGTTCAATATGCTCGCTGCTTTCTGGCAATTGCTTGAACTCGGCGGCAGTCATACGAATTTGGGTTCGATCAGCCATTGGTACACCTGGAAATGTTGACTATTGAAACTATTGTACTGGATATTTGGCAGGTTATTTACGCTAATCCACTAAAAACCCGGATGGTAAATGGATGATCTATGGGTGTTCTAAACGTGAATAGTATCCGACAGAGGCCTGTATCTGGCGGTGTCGTGTTGCGCATCATTTCGTAACGATGCCCATCGGCACCGGGGCCAATTTCGATGACATCATTGCCATAACGCATTTTGCCAGAACCGCTTTTCAAGAACAGTACCTGCCCGGATTGGGTGCGCAGGGCGCTGTCGCCAGTCTCCCAGAAACCACCGGCAGGAAAGTCAAACGCGACTTGTGCTGTAACCTGGTCCAGACCATCAAGCGTCTGATAGTGGCAGTCTAGACCGTTTTCGACCAGCGTAAATTTGAGAGTGCTGGTCGCCGGGGGTAATGGCTTCCAATCACGCAGGGCATTCATTTCATCCCAGTGGTCACGGTCAACCGGCTGGCCGAGCGGTAGCTCATAGCCGGGGCGATGGGGGCGGGCCGTGCCTTCAGAACGGAGCATTACGCTGTTGCCAGAAGCTGTGAGTTGGTCGCCAATGAAATGCCCCACGCCGAAATAAGTCTGCGAGATTTTGATGCTGGTGAGTTCTGCAGAGCCGAAGACCAGGGTGAGTAAATTTTCGATGCCGCCGAAAAGAGTTGCGGTCAAATCACCTTGACGGACGCGCCAAAAATTGTTGAGCGGATAATGCTTAACATACTGGGCAGGGAGTTCGGCACTCGATGGTTCTGGCTCGCCAAATTTCAGGAGTGTGTAGGCCATCCATGCCAGATTGCCGCGTTCGCCGGAACTGCTGCCTTTTTCCCACAACCATTGTGCCATGCGGGTGTAAACCGGGTTAGGCTGAATGGCTGCCATATGGAGATAAGGTGCGATCAATGGTGTTGGGACGGTGCGCGTGCCATAATCTTGCCGCCGTGAGAGGCCGGTTTCGGCAGTGCCATCAGCGTGGACAAGGTGGAGATTGAGATCAAGGTTAGCTGCGACCGCTGCGTATACTTTGGCCTGTTCGTCGGCATCATCCCAATTGTCGCCATAGAGGAGCAGGGAGCGATTTGTCACCGCATCATATACACCAACACTGCGCTCAAGATAGGTGCCTTCAGTATCAACATCGAAGCCTTCATTCGTGTAGGCATTGATGACATCGGTCACGTCTAAATCGGGGAACAGGTCGGCACACTGCGCTAACGCGCCGACTATGACCCATCGGTGATTGGGGGTGTGAAAGCCGCCGGTCAAAACACCTGGGACCGCTACTCGAATAAACGTTTCAACTTTGTCCAGCACGTCGCTGAGTTGCGCATTTTCCCGGCCTAATTCGGTAAACGCGCACAACAGTTGCAGCACAAAGCCAGTATCCGGGCTGGAATCGTAATTGGTGCTGAGCAAGTCAATCAAGCCGGTGGGGCGCTGTGCCCGCTGCAAGTAATCAGCGGCGATACTCATGTGGTGGAGTAAGGTTGGCGTGTCAGGTGACGCAGGTGCGATATGAGGGTGCGACTGACGGGCGATGACCAGCAGGCCCATGCTGGTGAGAAATCGAGTGGTACCACCATGTCCGGGTTCCGCCAGGCCGCTTGCAGGGCTGACATAAGCACCGAAATCCGGGTGCTCCTTATCCATTAGTTGCCGGTGTAAATCGTTCTCGACTTCTATCGCTAATTCATTCAATACATTAGCCAGGGTAAGGTGTGACATCTTTGTGCTCCTTCGTTGGTAAGGGGTGTAGCCTGCAAGTGTGTTAACGATAGGTCTCGTGCAATTGTGACAACGTTCTGGTAAAACCTAGCAGATTGACGCTATAACTTCCACAAATTGGTCTTGAACAACAAGGAAAACGGAATGCCCAAAGGCACAGTGTCCTATGATCCACCCTTCGAATACATCGACTCGTATAGCGGCTGTAGGGTGACACGGCTAACAGATTATATGGGACATTCCAACCATCTTTATTTTACTGATCCCTGCTGGTTTAACGGTGGCCGATCATTGGTTTTTACGTCTGATCGGGGCAATCATAGCAATCTCTTTCGTTATGACCTTGATGATGGAAAAATCACCCAGTTGACTGACTTGCAGGGCCAGAGTGAAGAAAATGAACGGGTCTTTGATCACCGACCGGCAGGTGCCTATAGTGAAGTCAACCAGCGCCATTACTACTGGTGGCAGAACGGCCTGTATGAACTGAATGTTGATACCTGTGATGAGCGATTGGTGTTTCAAGCGCCGATGGATAAAGCGCTGGGCATTCATGGCATAACGTCAGCCGATGGTCGCTATGTCTGTAACATGCTGCGGGAACGCGGGCCGAGTGAAGCCAACATCGAAGTGGAATATCCTTATTCCCGCTTTGGCAAATTGTTCTACGACCAGCCATTGACCCAGTTGATTCGAGTAGAGGTGGCGACTGGCAACATGGAAGTGGTTCATGAAGACCGGCGTTTCATGACACATGTCAATCATTCGCCGATGCAACCGGATATTTTGACGTTTTGTCACGAAGGCCCCTGGCACTTGATCGAACAGCGCATCTGGGGTTTGAATATTCAGACTGGCGCGACGTGGAAAGTTCGCCCACAGGATGATGGTCAGTTTGCGCTGGGTCACGAATACTGGTTCGCCGATGGAGAACGGGTTGGGTATCATGGTCGTCCTTGTAGCGGTGAAGGGGACCATGTCTTTGGCTATACTCGATGGGATAACAGCGATCCAGTCGAAGTGCGTTTCCCCTTCCACTCCACACACTTCCATAGCCTGGATGAGTCGCTCATTGTGGGCGATGGCACACCCGTTAATCAACGCGCAAATCAACCGTTTATTCAGTTGTTCAAGTGGGATGGTGAACAATACGTTGGACCGAAAGTTGTCGCGATGCATCGCAGCACATTTAATGGACAACAGTCGCACTGCCATCCGCGTTTCGTGCCCGACGGTGACGCGATTCTCTATACAACTGACCTGACCGGTTATGCCAACATGTATATCGTCGATTTACCAGATTTTGACGATTTGCCCGACCTAGCCGATGTTCAATAATCGCTGCATCATGGTCATCGGCGTTTGCTTGACAAATATATCCTATATGTTAGAGTATGGGGCATAGTCATAAACAAAATAAAATTGTTTATTGAATTGTTTAAAGGCTGTTTATTTATGCCGATTACCATGCAGGATGTAGCGGATCGTGCGGGTGTTTCGAAAGCTGCCGTTTCGTTGGTCCTCAATGATAAACCGGGTACGTCGACTGAACTGCGTGCCGCTGTCTTGAAAGCGGCCCAGGAGCTTGATTACCATCTCCCCGAACGTCGAACCATCCGCCCCAATCTTGTTGTCGTGCATTGTGTCGGTCATGAACCCGATGCCGCGACCCAGCCCAACGGCATTTATCTGAATTACCTCGAAGGCATTAAGAAATTCACCCAGGAACAAAACCTGAACCTGACATTGATCGCCAGTTATTTCGACGGGGATGCTGGACAGCTTGGCTTCCATTTGCTGAATGATCGTGACAACCCGCCGGATGGATTAATTCTGATGGGCCTGGGCGCTCGTCGGGATAGCCAGTTGGTCCAGCATCTACTGAAAAATGATATTCCTGCAGTAGCGATTAGCCGCAACTGGCATGATCTGCCGATCAGTTCAATTGGACAAGATCATGCCTGGCAAACGCAGGTTGCGCTTGAACACCTGATTGATTTGGGCCATCGGCAAATTGCTTTTGTCGCGCAACAGGAAGACTTGATGGGCGATTGGTTCCAGGCGCGTTTAGATCGGTATCGCACAATCATGACTGATTTGCTAGGCGATGTGGACGAGGACCTGATCGCTATTTCGGCTGATGGAACTGATGCGGTCAAGCAGATTGTGGCGCGTCGACCAGATGTTACAGCGATTTTCGCGATTCACGACCAATGTGGCTACAATGTCATCCGTGGGTTACGTGAATTGGGCCTTGATGTGCCCTGTGATCTATCGGTTGTGTCTTTAGACGGTATCCAGACTGTACCCGATAATTATCCGCCACTCACGGTTGTGACCTTTCCCGCAGTTGAAGTGGGTTACATGGCGGCAAATTTGCTCTATAAGCAGTTGGCTGAACAACACTTACAATATTTTCATCTGGTGATGCGGTGTCAACTGATTGAGAAGGAAACCTGTGGAATACCCCGATCACAAGTGCTCGATCGAGTTTAGGAGGAGATCGTTGACAGCAAAACAACGCCCGACCTTTAAAGGGCTGTCGTGGAAGCGAGATCAATATTATTCGTTTTTTGTTCCGATTGATTGGCATGAATTTGAGTGGGCCGACGAACGAGAAGGGATGATTTTCGGCCCCCAGGCCGATGATCCATTGACCGTATTTGCCGTCGAGTTGAGTGACCTCGGTATCGAAACCACGCCTGAAGACCTTGATGATCTTGATGCCGGATTCATGGAGGGCATTCAGGCCTTAGCTGGTGTCCAGATTGATGAACATGAAACCTGGACAAAAGGCGGAATCACCTGCCTGGCAGCCAAGTATACTTACCTGGAAGATGATGTGCGCCGCAAGCGCTGGATACGGGTCTTTTATCAGGATAATCACCAGATTGCGATGACGGCACAGGGGGCAACCGTCGCGGCCTATGATTACTGGCTGCCGATGTTCTACGAAGCGATGATGACTGCCAAAGTCCATCGGTTTATGCCGGAATCGGTGTAATAATCATGTGAGGCGCTCCGACATTTGTCGGTTTTTTGTGCCAGTGTTTTCCAAGTAGGAAGGAGCATGTGCCCGAAACGATAACGATAACGATGTTGAACATGTTTGGATTTTAGAGGAGTGAATAACTAGTTATGGACAAGAAGCTTTCACGTCGTAATTTCCTGCGGATCGCCGCTGGGAGTACCGCTGGTGCCATTGCTACGGCGACCACCGGGATTTCACTGGCTGGACCCGCCCAGCAAGGGATGTATAACGAAGCACCGATGCTGGCCGACCTGGTTGCGAGCGGCGCTTTGCCCGCGATTGAAGACCGTCTGCCCAGCAATCCGCGTGTCATTACGCCCATTGAAGAAGTGGGTCAGTATGGTGGCACGTGGCGGCGGGCCTTCAAAGGTATCTCTGATCGTTGGGGACCGAACAAGCTGCACGAAGAGATGGCAATCGAGTGGGATATTCCCGATCCCGACACCATCAATGTGACCGCTAACTTCGTTTCCGAATGGTCGCAGAATGACGATGCTACCGAATTCACTTTCACGTTGCGCGATGGCATCAAGTGGTCCGATGGTGCGCCATTTACGACTGCCGATGTACAGTTCTGGTATGACGAAGTCTATCTGGGCGAATTGGGAGGTAAGCAATCGTACTATACTCTCAACGGCGTTGATATGGAACTCGAAGTTGCAGATGAGCTGACGTGGACCGTGCGCTTCCCGCAGCCCAACCCGCTGCTGCCGATTACTGTTGCCAAGTCGGGTGGTGGACTACCTGGTGGACCCACGATGGCTGCTCCCGCGCATTACTATAGTGAATTCATGCCCCAATACACCAGTGATCAGTCGCGGATTGATGCGGCGATGGAAGAGAATGGTGTAACTACCTGGCAAGAACTCTTTGGTGATGGCGGTAACTTGCAAGGTCCAATTGGCTTTTGGTTCCGCAATCCGGAAATGCCAGTCATCAGTGCCTGGCGGTCCGCCAATAAACCGACTGAAGATCCGCATATTATGGAGCGCAATCCGTACTTCTATCAAGTCGATACTGAGGGTAATCAACTGCCCTATATTGACACGATTGAACACGCGCTCTTCGACGATAATTCAGTGTTTGATCTGTGGATTACGCAGGGGCGCATCGATATGCAGGGCCGGCATGTAAACGCGGCTAACTTCACGCTGTATAAAGAGAGTGAAGATGTTGGTGACTATCGCGTCCTGATCTGGCGGGCCGCTTCAACCAACGGTCTGCATCCCAACATCAGCCACAACGACCCAGGGCTGCGGGCACTGTTTGATGATGCGCGTTTCCGCGAAGCCATGTCGATTTCAATTAACCGTGAAGAGATCAATAATCTGATCTACGATGGGTTGCTGGAACCACGCCAGGCATCACCGGTGTCGGGTTCACCGAACTATGACCCCGAGTTTGAAACGCGCTGGGCGGAATATGACCCAGACCGGGCCATGGCGCTTCTGGATGAAATGGGACTGGAGACCGATGGCGATGGTATCCGGCTGCGACCCGACAATGGTGAGCGGATTTCGTTTACCATTCTGCACCGCAACGTTACCGGCTCCACCGGCGCTGATGAGATGAACCTGGTTGAAGGTTACTGGGAAGCGATTGGCCTGGATGTCAATCAGGATGTCGTTGAGCGGTCGCTCTACGAAGAGCGCGTCAACAACAACGAAGTAGATGTTGGTGTCTGGGGTGTGGATCGTAACTCGGTTGTCATGGCTGATCCCGGTCGTTATTTGGGAACCATTCAAGATGGTCCCTGGGCGCCGGCCTTTGGCGGTTGGTGGGAAGGCGATGCATTTACCGGATATAAGGAAGAGCCACCGGAAGGTCACATTATTCGGGAAATCTGGGCGCTCTGGGAGGCTGCACGGGCGGAACCGGATGAAGCCTCCCGCAATGCGTTGTTTACCGATCTGTTGAACATCCATAAAGAACATCCATTCCAGATTGGTACGGTGGGCGAATCACCGGCACTGAAGATCGTTTCCAATCGGATGCATAACGTGCCAGCGGGTTACATCAATGATGACACGCTGCGCGACATGGGTTCGGTCAATCCGCAGCAGTTTTTCCTGACGGAATAAAGTCGGTAGCAGAGCCTGATTCTGCTAAAAGCAAAAATTCTAACTTTAGGGATGGGCCGCGGCTCGTCCCTAAAGGCCTGAGCCGGCGTGGCCGGGTTTTAGAGAAGGATTAACTTAACGTGTTGCAATTTATTATACGGCGCTCAATTATCGCAGTCGGGACCGTTTTCGTCATTTCACTGGTGGCGTTTACCATTATCCAGTTACCACCCGGCGATTTTCTAACATCCTACGCCGCTTCATTGGCCGAGCAGGGTGATACCGTCTCCGAAGAACAGTTACAGGCGATGCGTGAAGCCTATGGTCTGGGACAGCCGATATACATCCAATATGCCAAGTGGATCTGGGGCGTCATTCAAGGCGATTTTGGCCGGTCACTGGAATGGGGCGTGCCGGTTAACCAGATTATCTGGGATCGCTTGGCGTGGACGGTGACGATTGGCCTGTCAACGATTTTATTCGTCTGGGGCATTGCGATACCGATTGGTGTGTTTTCTGCCACCAATCAATATTCCGTTGGGGATTACATCTTTACCTTCCTGGGTTTCCTGGGGCTGGCGATTCCGAACTTCCTGCTGGCGCTGGTCTTGATGTGGATTGCATTTGCCAGCTTCGGCCAGTCGGTCGGCGGTTTATTTTCCCCGGAATATCAAAACGCGCCCTGGAGTTTTGAGAAATTTATTGATCTGGTCAGCCACATCTGGATTCCCATGATTGTGGTGGGGACGGCGGGCACTGCCGGTTTGATTCGCACGATGCGGGCTAATATGCTGGATGAGATTAATCAACCTTATGTGGAAACGGCGCGGGCCAAAGGCTTGAGCGAACGGCGTTTGACCTGGAAATATCCGGTGCGGGTGGCATTAAATCCATTTGTGAGCACCGCTGGCTATGCGCTGCCGCAACTGATTGGTGGCGTGATTATCGTTGCGGTCGTCTTAAATCTGCCGACGATTGGTCCGTTGCTGTTGCGGTCGCTGCTGTCACAGGATATGTTTTTGGCCGGTGCGATTGTGCTGCTCATCAGTATTCTGACGGTTATCGGCACGCTGGTTTCGGATATATTGCTGGCGCTGTTGGATCCACGCATTCGGCTTGAATAGGAAAACTCATTATGGACTCGATTGAAAGCAAAGGTCAGGCCGTTAACGCGGAGATCCCGGCAGTTCCGGTTGATCCCGACGAGCAGACTTTCTTAGAAAAAGAACAGATTGCGATTGCAACGCCCAGTCAATTGATGTGGTGGAAATTTCGCAAACATCGGCTGGCTGTTGGCAGCAGTCTGGTACTGATATTTTTATACCTCATTGGCTTTGTATTTCCTGAAATTGTTTCACCCTATGACCCGGAAGTGTTCAGTGCGGCGTACAAATTTGTTCCGCCACAATCGATTACGTTCGTAGATGCCAACGGGAACTTCTCATTGCGGCCGGGTGTTTATGGCCTGTCCAGTGAACGTGACCCGGAAACACTACGGATCACCTGGCAAACCGATACCTCCGTCTGGTACCCCCTCCACTTCTTTGTCAAGGGAGACCCCTACAAATTATGGGGCTTCATTGACATGGATATTCACCTGTTTGGCCTCAGCCCGGAAGACCGGGAAGAATCGGTTTATTTTCCGCTGGGTTCAGATCGTTTAGGGCGTGATATGTTCTCGCGGATTACGAGTGGGGCGCGAATTTCGTTGTCAATCGGCCTGGTGAGTGTGTTCTTGAGTCTGGTGCTTGGCATCGTTCTGGGCGGTATGTCAGGCTATTACGGCGGTTGGGTCGATAACATCATTCAGCGGGTGATTGAATTTATTCGCTCAATTCCTTCTATTCCATTGTGGATGGCGTTGAGTGCGGCGTTGCCGCCCGAATGGCCGCAAGAATTGCGTTATTTTGGGATTACGATCATCCTCTCAGCAATTGGTTGGACCGGGTTGGGACGACAGGTGCGCGGGCGCTTCCTGGCTTTGCGGAGTGATGACTTTGTGCTGGCGGCACGCTTAAACGGTGCTCGTGATCGCCGCATTATCCTCCGTCACATGGTGCCCTCATTTACCAGTCATATTATCGCGTCGGTCACGCTATCGATTCCGGGCATTATCCTGGCGGAGACCTCCCTGAGTTTCCTGGGTCTGGGTTTGCGCCAACCGGTCATTAGCTGGGGGGTTCTGTTGCAAGAGGCGCAAAATATTCGCACGGTCGCGCTTTCGCCCTGGTTACTGCTACCAGGTTTTGCAGTCGTCATCACGGTGCTGGCGTTTAATTTCCTGGGTGATGGCCTGCGTGATGCTGCTGACCCCTTCAGTCGCTAGGAGAACATTGATGCAAGACATATTGCTGGAAGTTAATCAATTACAGGTCAGTTTTTATCTGACCGAAGCGACGGTGCGAGCCGTTGATGGTGTTAGCTTTGCGATTGAGCGTGGCAAGACCGTCGGCATCGTGGGGGAAAGTGGCTGCGGTAAAAGTGTGACGGCCCGCGCCATTTTGAATATGGTGCGGCCCCCAGGACAGATTATTGGTGGTGAGATTCTCTATCACGGCCAGGGCGGTAAACCGATTGATCTGACAAAATTGGACCCGGCAGGTGAAGAAATTCGCAGTATCCGCTGGGGCGAAATCTCGATGATTTTTCAGGAGCCGATGACATCGCTGAGCCCGGTCCATACCATCGGCAATCAGATGGTTGAGGCACTGCGTTTACATCAAAATTTAAATAAAATGGATGCTGAAAAACGCTCGGTTGAGTTATTAGCACGGGTGGGATTACCCCGCCCAGAAGGCCTTCTGCCGCGCTACCGGCATGAGTTGAGCGGTGGGATGCGGCAGCGGGTGATGATTGCGATGGCTTTGACCTGTAACCCGCAACTGCTGATCGCGGATGAACCGACGACGGCGCTGGATGTAACGACCCAATCTCAAATTCTAGACCTGATGCGTGATCTTCAGGAAGAGTTTAACATGGCAATTATGTTCATCACCCATGATTTGGGCGTCATTGCCGAGATGGCGGATGATGTGGTCGTAATGTATCTGGGTAAAGAAGTCGAAGTCGCCGATGTCGATACAATTTACTATGGCGCGGCGCATCCCTATACTCAGGCGTTGTTACGTTCTATTCCCCGTCATGATGTTGATGTCAAGCGGTTAGAGACGATTGAAGGTAATGTGCCGGACCCAACGGCGATGCCGAGAGGTTGCAAATTCCATCCGCGCTGTCAACACTTTGCGGCGAACAAATGCTTACAAGACCCGCCCCTCTTGCGGTTGTCGGACCAGCAATCGGCTAGATGTGCCCGGGTGTATGAAATCAATCCCCACCTGAACGCGGCAACAACAACGGAGCCATCGGCATGAGTGAGCAAAACGGGAACGGTACATTATTAACGGTCAATAATTTAAAGAAATATTTTCCAATTTATAAACGCGGAATTTTCAATCGCCGGGTAGTGAATCATGTCCGCGCAGTTGATGGTGTCAGTTTTTCTATCAAGCGTGGCGAAGTACTGGGTCTGGTCGGCGAAAGTGGCTGCGGCAAGACGACCACCGGTCGCGTGGTTTTGCGTGCGGAAACGCCAACCGGCGGCGAGATCATTTTTCAAGATCCGAATCGGGGCAGAGTGGACCTGGCTCAACTCACCCGTGAAGAACTGCGTGACGTTTGGCGCGAAATCCAACTCATTTTTCAAGATCCATACTCATCGCTCAATCCGCGTATGACGCTGGAAGAAATTGTTGGTGAACCGCTGCGCAATTATCAGATTTTAGAGGGTTCGGCGATGCGGGACCGCGTGGCGGAATTGATGAGCCTGGTTGGTCTGCGCCCGGAATATATGTCGCGCTATCCCCATGCATTTAGTGGTGGGCAGCGGCAGCGTATTGGGATCGCGCGGGCATTGGCCCTGAATCCGCAATTGCTGATTTGTGACGAGCCGGTCTCGGCGTTAGATGTGTCGATTCAGGCTCAGATCTTGAACCTGTTGAAAGATCTACAGGCACAATTTAACCTGACCTATTTGTTCATCTCGCATGACTTGAGTGTGGTGCGCCATCTGAGCAACCGGGTAGCAGTAATGTATGTCGGCAAGATCGTGGAAATTGCTGATACTGAAGAAATCTTTACCAACATTGAGCATCCGTACACCGAAGCGTTATTGTCATCCGCGCCAACGCCCGACCCGCGTGCTAAACGGAAACGGGTGATGCTTAAGGGCGAGGTAGCTGACCCCTCGAATCCGCCGAGCGGGTGCTATTTTCACCCCCGTTGTCAGTATGCCAAAGATCGGTGTAAGCAAGAAGAACCGCTCTTAAGAGAAATCCGACCCGGGCATTGGGCAAGCTGTCATTTCAGTGAAGAACTCGAACTGGGTGTTTAGCGTAACTGTTTTGTTGAATGAGTTTACAGGCAAAATTGATGAAGGTCATGTTGTTGTTTCCGCCGAACTGGACGCCGAGTATGCCGCATTTGGCGTTACCAACCCTTACGGCTTATTTGCGTGAACACGGTGTTGAGGTGATCCAGCGGGATTTGAATATCGAAGTCTTCGATGAAATTCTGACCCGTAAGTACATGAAGAAAACCCTCAACCGATTGCGCCGAGATTATGGTGCTCAGGCGACCAAACAACCGCCCAAGCGAACGCATCCTCGGCGTGAGCAACTGCTGTGGGCGCTGGAATATGGGCCGGGGCTGGCAGCGGAAGTCGAGCGAGCGAAAGCAGTTATTCGGAGTGAAGCATTTTATGATGGAGCAGAGAGCCTGAGCGCATTTGAAACCGTGATGCAGTGTTTGGAGATCGCATCACTGCCGTTTTATCCCGCATCACTCCACCTGCAAAGCTACGTCTCAGCCTATCCAGTCGATAGCAGTGCGTCTTTATTACAAGCGGTGCGTGATCCTTATCACAATATTTTTCTCGATATTTACACCGATGGCATTATCGCTGATATAAAGCGCGAACAACCGGATGTGGTTGGTATTTCGATTCCGTCGATGCCACAGATGTTGGCCGGTGTGACGCTGGGGTACCTCATTAAGCAAGCTGGATTAGACTGTCATGTAACGGTCGGCGGGCCGCACATCAGTATGCTGCGGGATGAATTGCCCAATGTGCCTGCTGCCTTTGAATTATTTGATAGTGCGGTTGTCTTTGACGGGGAAGTTGCACTGCTGCAATTGGTTCAAGCATTGGGCGATGATGGTGATTTGAGTCAGGTACCCAACCTGATTTATCAGGATGACATAGGCATCCATGTGAATGACCGGAAACCGCAGGAAAAAATCGGCGATGTGCCGATGCCAGATTTTGATGGGTTGCCACTGGACCGTTACCTGGCCCCTGAACTGGTGCTGCCATTGCTGACAGCACGAGGCTGCTATTTTGGGAAATGCGCGTTTTGTAATGTAGGTTATGGTGAACCGGAGGCCTTCAGCCAACTGCGGGCCGAACAACTGGCGGAACAAATGTTGGCACTTCAGGATCGTTATGGCGTGCGCCACATCTTCTTTGCTGACGAAGCGATCACGCCGCGTAACCTACGCAAGCTTTCGCCGCTGCTGGAAGATTTGGGCAAGCCCTTGCAATGGGGTGGGTGTGTTCGTTTTGAGAAGGTCATTTCCGGTGAGTTGTTGGAGAGCATGGAACGTGGCGGCTGTAGCATGATTCTGTTCGGCCTGGAAAGTGCCTCTGAACCGGTGATGGACCTGATGATTAAGGGGACTGAACTCGAACATATGAGTCGCATTTTACACGAAAGCCATGCGGCGGGTATCTGGAATCACACCTTCTTCTTTTTCGGTTTTCCCGGCGAAACACTCGAAGATGCACAGGATACGGTTAATTTCCTTTACGAACATAAGCAGTTTATCAATTCGGCAGCGCTGGGTACATTCTTGATGGAGCGTTATTCACCAGCGCACCGTTTCCCACAATCGTTCAAAGTCAAGCGGATTATCGAAGAGCCGGATAAAGACCTGGCGATCTATTTTGACTATGAAGTCGAAGCGGGCATGGATAACGATATGGCTGAACTGGTAGCGTCGCGTTTTATGGATACGCTGCCAGATAAGTCGTTTCCGCAGTTCTATGCCAATGATGTCTATCGATTTTTGTATGCCTGTTATATCAATCAGCAGCAAACCGGGATGCCACCCTGGTTAGTGCCGGAAGGCGCGGGCGCATAAGTCAAATGATAAGTTTGGATTGTTCAAGGGCGCACGAACAGGTGCGCTCTTATTTTGCAGAATTGGAAAGGAAAGCTCATGCGTGTTGGCAAAATCTGGCCGAGCGAACTGAAAGTCTATCAAGATCCACGGACCGGCGTAGAAGTCAGGCAACTTACGAATTACCGTGCGCACAGCCATCACTTTTACTTCACGAATTCGGGCTGGTATGCCCATGAGCAGAAACTGCTGTTCTGCTCTGATCGTGAAAACAAAACCAATTTGTTCAGCCTTGATCTCACAACTTACGAAATAATCCAGCTCACCGATTTGACCCCGCTGGAACTGCCGCGAGAAGTGGAGTTTATGCGGGCGTGTACTAATCCGGTTAAGGATGAGGCATATTTCTGGTATGGCTATGATTTGATTGCGCTGGATTTAGCCACTTTGCAACAGCGGACAATCCATCGGATGGCGACGGGCTGGGATGTTTCGATGGTAAATTGTAGTGCCGATGGCAAGTATGTGTATTGCAGCATCTCGGAGGATATGTCGGACAAGTTCCGGGTGGATTTGATGCGGGGTTATGTTGGATTCCGTGAAACGTGGGCGGCGATGCCTTTGAGCCAGATTGTGCAGGTGGCAGTGGACGGCAGTGGTAGCAAAGTTGTTTGGGAAGAGAATTATTGGGTTGGGCATGTCAATACGTCGCCGAAACACTCGCATCTGCTAACTTTTTGTCATGAAGGCCCCTGGCGTGAAATCGACAACCGTATCTGGGGATTAAATGTGGAAACCGGTGAGGTCTGGAAAATCCGACCCAGCGAGACTGAAGGTGAAATTGTCGGTCATGAATACTGGCACGCTGATGGTGAATACATCGGTTATCATGGTTATGATGCTGAGAAGCAGGGCTTTTTCGGCCATATCCGCTATGACAATACGGAGCGCATCGAAGTGATGTTTGACACCAGCAAAATCCCAACCGGACACGGGCACTTTTATTCAAATGATATTCAGTTGGTAGTCAGCGATGTTGGCCCGACGATTGACCTGTGGCGCTGGAATGGTCAGGATTATGGTGAAGGTCGGGCGTTATGTAGCCATGATTCCAGCTTCAAGACACAACAACAGCACGCCCATCCGCGATTTAACGCGGCTGCTAACCAGGTCGTTTTCACTGGTGATGTCAGTGGCTATGGCAATGTGTACCTGTGTGATGTACCCGATTTTGCTTCACTGCCATTGTTGCTGGATGAAATTGGCTAGGATTTTTAAAGGCGATCCAACTTATGCTGAGATCGGGCGACCATGTGTGATCTCAACTAAACATATATTTGAAATGAGCAATTTGTGAGGTTACTTGGGCCTATGGGGCTGCGCCGATTTGTACCCCATACGGGACTCGAACCCGTGTTTCAGCCTTGAGAGGGCTGTGTCCTAGGCCACTAGACGAATGGGGCTTATGTGTTTCGAAGTGTAGCGGTTAGTTCGGCTTGTGTCAAGATTTTTCTGTTCAAGTATCTGCTGCCATTGGTTTACAAGATTCAGGTAAGACGCTATGATGAATGTTGACTGAAATAATTCTTTGGATCTATCGATAATGACCGGAATGGCAACCGCAGCGCTACCAGCTCAAGGTGGTGTAAGACAAACAATTTGGCGACGAATTGTTCATTTTATCTGGATGTTTAATGGGTATTATCTTCGCCACCGGCGGCGTGAATGGCGAGAAAGCCCCGATATTCGGCACAAAATTCAATTCAATATCATCGCTTTGTGGGCTGAAGCCTGGGTTGTTGCCTCGTGGCTAGTTATCAATGGACTGCGCTACGATTATCTATTTTTGCCGTTTGGCATTACCTGTATCATATTTATTGCTGCCATTATTTGGTTTGACCTGGGTCGAGATACATCGGCATTGACCAGTGCCAGCACCATCGCCATCTTAGCGGTTTTTTGGCTGGCGATGGTCTATATGCCTGTATTGATTTTTAATGACAGGGGTAACCTGAGTTCATCCATTGGTCGCTTCATTTTTAATGCGCCGTTCAGCGTTCCCTACTTGCTGTGGGGCTGGTTCTGGATTGCTTTCATTTATCTCATCAGTATTCGGATGCCAATTTGGATTGTTAGAATTCGTTATGGTGAAGTCTATCTCGTTGAGGATAGAAACCACCTGCCAGAGGGCTTCAGATTGTTGAGTCGGCCCGACCCCTTAGTTGACCAAAGCATCATACATCAATTGATGCAAGCCGGTGTGTCGAAATCAGCAATCGAAAAATTTTTGCACTTCAATGGCCCACGCTATATGCGAGAAAGCCTCACCAGGCAGCTCACCAATCCCAATAGTCCACAAGTTCAACAGGTGCTTAATCAATTATATCAGCAGGTTGCCGATCAAAATCGGATTCCGCCCCCTATCTTATGGGTTTCAGCGCTCGATCATCATCGTTTGTTGTGGAACCATTCCGAATCGATTTCGGTAAATTTTACAATAGAGGAATTGATCACACACGATGGGCATTCGCTAGAGATAATGATTTATTTTAAGTGTAACTTTGACCCCCAAAAGGTGTTAAACCCTGATTTTCGGATAAACCTCGCCAATTTTTATTCTCCGGGCACGGTTGCAGATTTTATCGCATCGATTGCCGAGGCGGCGGCTCGGGGGCAGGCGCGTCTCTACTTTGTAAACTTGTCACTTGATCAAGCGCTGACCAGGGGCACGATTGATGATTTCAGACGTGAATTACCGGAACTTCTCGATGGTTTGTCATTCATAGGAATCGTTCTCAATCCGATCACAGTTGAGTGTCGACCAATTGTGCCGTTGGCTGTAAAAGACGCCGAGATTGAGATGCGCCGATCACGGGCTGATGCGGTAAAGGACACCGCGAAGTTACAGACACTGGTGGATAAGATCGTGCGCCAGGGTTTATCGCCTGAAATGGTTAATCGATTGTTGTTTCTTGACCAGAGTACGACAGGGGATTATAAGGCGTTTCAGATTAACTCTGATGCCAGCGTTCTACCCTTGCTCAATTCACGGCCTCCGCTTGACCCGATCTACTCTTATCCACTCCAACAACAGCTGGCAGAACCGCCCAACACGTCTGATGACCTTATCATTCTTGACCAGTCTGAACCGGCACCGCAGTTAAATCCAGGCGAAACCGTTGAGCCGCTTCATATCCCCAAAGAACGCCGTGATGAACAGCCCGTCAGGCGTCCCCGAATTCAATCAAATCTTGGCGACAAGCGCGACGAAGACGACGATTAGCAGTTACCGCCCACAACATGTTGTTGAATATACATGGCAAACACCGGGATGGTGAGTACCGTGATGACGGAACCCCGTTGTTCCATCCGCGTAACCAGGTGCTTATTTTCCAGTCTTGACCATGCCGAGGAATTGATGTCAATTTCACGTTGACAGACCATGTTATTGAGCATGGTTTGTTCATCATCTTCCAGGCTATCATAGATCGACTGACATTCATCTCGAATACCTTCACTCTGCAGCAAGGCGTCGATAAATTCAGTGTTAGCGATACGTGCGCCATGCGGTACATGCAGTGCGACTCTGAATCCCCGGCGTAGAAGCCCATTATGGCGACCGGTTGTGTACAGTAGGGTGTGTTCCAAATCGGGCGAAATTTGGGCATCATAGCGGTGTGACAGCCGCAGCACACTGGACAGGGCGCTTTGCGGGTCCAGCACGCCGAGATAGCGAGTGAACCCATGAAACAGCTCAACAAATCCTTCAATAATCACCTGATCTTTGGGGTCAGCAATCTGCTGATTAACCAGCTCATTGAGTGGGAAGCGGCTGGCTGTCAGGTACATTACCCGCTGTTTGTATTCGTCGCGAATACCGCGCAATGATTGCCAGAAATAGGCAGGCAGGCGAATGAATTCATCAAATTCGTCGAACATGAAGACGATGCGCATTCGCGAATGAAAGCTGCATACCTCATACACCGCATCCTCAAGCTGGCGAATGCCGGTTTGGGTATACAAAGGCTGATCATGAAATAATTTCTCATAACGTTTTTCGACGCGCTGTACCATGTTTCGCGCTTCATCCTGATTGTTGGCAATCTGGCCGTCAAAAATCATAATTTCGAGGGTGCGGCGCAGCCGATTGAGCATAATTTCATAGCCCGGCCAGGCATCCCCGGTCATTGCCAGCACCTGCTCTTGCGGGTGGATCAAATGATGTGGATTAAGCGGAACCATTACATAGTACTGAGCGTACTCATTGAGATAGCGACTTTTGACATCATTGCGCGTCAAAAATTGCATGAAGTTGCTTTTGCCAACACTGCCAACGCCGACCACCGAACACGATTCACCAGCAATAATCTGGCGAAATACATAAGTTGCGTCTTCATGCTGGTACTCAACCGGGAACTGACCATCTGGAGTTGAAAACATCACTCTATTTACCTCCACGAACGAATAAATAGTGTTAATTATAAGCGTTGTGGACGATCACAACATGTCCTTTTAACAATGTGCTTTCGATGCTACGATTAGCGACCTGAAATGAGGAGATATGCCAATGGATTTTCCCAGCGATTTTGTATGGGGTGCGGCTACTGCCAGTTATCAAATTGAAGGCGGTGGCCTGGAGGATGGTCGGGGCGAATGTATCTGGCATCGATTTTCCCACACACCGGGGAAGGTATTGAACGGTGACACGGGTATGGTGGCCTGCGATCATTATCACCGCTATGTTCAGGACGTGGCGCTGATGGCGGATCTCGGTCTGCATGCCTACCGATTTTCGATATCCTGGCCGCGGGTATTGCCTGCTGGCACCGGTGCGTTGAACTCCGCTGGACTGGAATTCTATGACCGGCTGGTGGATGCGTTGCTAGCGGTAAATGTGCAACCGTATGCGACGCTCTACCACTGGGATCTACCCCAGGCACTGCAAGATAAAGGTGGTTGGGAAAATCGAGATAGTGTGCAATGGTTTGCTGAATACACCGCGATCATGGCCGACCGACTGGGCGACCGGGTCAAGCACTGGATTACGCTTAATGAACCCTGGGTTGTGGCGTTTCTGGGGAATATGATGGGCGAACACGCACCGGGCAAGCAGGACATTCCCACAGCTTATCGGGTGGCGCATCACCTGAATCTGGCGCATAACGCCGCTGTGCCAGTGATTCGAGAGCGCGTGCCAGAGGCGCAGGTCGGTATTACGCTGAACCTCAATTATATCGACGCAGCATCCGATAGCGAGGCCGATCAGCAGGCTGCCCGACGCATTGAAGGCTTCTGCAATCGCTGGTTTCTGGACCCGGTTTTTAAGGGCGAGTATCCCGCCGATATGGTTGAGTGGCTCGGCGCTCATCTGACAGGTATTGATTTGACCGGCCTGGAAGCCGTGCCGATTGATTTCCTGGGCATCAATTACTATACGCGCAATACCATCGAATATGCTGGAGATGGCTTGTTCCATAACACGAACGTGCGTCATGTCGAGAGCGCTCATACAGCAATGGACTGGGAAGTGTATCCCGATGGCCTGCGTAAAATTCTGGTGCAGGTGCATGCGGATTATGGACCAAATGCGATTTTCATCACCGAAAACGGTGCGGCCTTTGAAGACCCGGAACCCAATAATGGTGTGGTCGATGATCCCCGGCGTGTCGATTATCTGAAGACGCATTTCTCCGCTGCCAGCGAAGCGATTGAGCAGGGGGTGCCGCTAAAAGGTTACTTTGTCTGGAGCCTGCTCGACAATTTTGAATGGGCATTTGGTTACAGCCGTCGGTTTGGGATTGTCCACGTCGATTTTGAGACGCAGGTTCGCACGCCGAAAAGCAGTGCACGCTACTTACAAAACGTGATTCAAGGTGTCGCCCAACCGTGAATCGGAAAACGACCCTTATTCAGCTGCTGCTGCCTTGATTTCCACCAGCAGCGGCCAGTCGTAAAGCGCGATGCGACCTATAAGTTCAACGCCCGCCGCTCCCTTTGGTTCGAAGACATAGGTATCGCCTTATTCAAACGGGATGGGCAAGCCAAAATTGCGGTCCAGCGTGCCGATGTGGGCGACGATAAGCGTGTTAGTGCCAGCAGGTGGTACGACCGTGAGCACGTCGGCGAGGGTGGCTTCGAGTTCGGAACGCACGATGATCGTATCCGGTTCGCCAAAGGCGAGGGCGGCGGTGTCATGGGTCCGGCACAGTTCGGTGCTAATCAATTCGCTGATGGGTAGTTGCAGTATGGTGTAGTACTGGTTGATGAACCGGGCTTCTTCGCGTCCGCGGGTGGAGAGGTTGCGCTCAGTTTCGCAGCCAGGGCGGTCAGTATCGCCGGGACCATTACGGTCTGTATGGGTGTGACGCACATAGAGAATGTAACCGCCGGTTTGTAGCCGTTCGAGCAGGTCGGTCAGTCGATCTGCACGTGAAGTTTGTTGTTCCTCAAAACAGTCCGCATAGAGCGCATCAAGGTCGTTTTGTAACGCGGCGATGCTGGCTAATGCGCCGTCGGTGCTGAAGTCGATGTTGCGGGTGCCGCGATAGGCCGTGAGTAGCGCATCAACCTGCACGTTGAACTGAACGAGATCGCAGGCTGGTTCGTAAAGCGCATCTTCTTGTGCAACAACACTTGATATGGGCATGAGCGCCAAGAGCAACACAATTACCAATACTTTGGCTAACATCAGAATCGTCCTTCAATAACATTTTTCATTCTGCGTGATTATAGCGCACGTAAATTTTTAAACGCGGGGGCGCAAAGACGCAAAGGGAGGGAAACAGCCCAGATGCGGTGTCTAACATTTGTGGACCAGTTGTTTTAAGTGTTGGTAACATGATTACCCCTAAAGTTGAGGGGTTGTGATGGACAAATATAGAAATTGTTTATAGTGTGATGATAATGTTTCTATATAGGGGGTACTTACCATGAAGCTTCGAATACGAGTTCACTATTTGATTGTTGTCATATTGGTTATTCTCTTAGCTGCCATAATTTTAGGTCCGGCAAGTGGACAACGTGAACATCCAAGATGGTCAATTAATGCAATGGCATGTGTACCAAACGGTGAGTCGGCACGGGCCGGTATGGTAGATACATCACACGGTCACGCTCGTTATGCATCTGGTAAAACCGGTAGAATGTACTTGATCTGCCCGGTGACCCGTGCTTCGCTTCATGGTAGTCGCGTGCGATCAATCAGTATGACCGCCCAAACATCCGGGAGTGGGGCTGTTGATGCGGCTCTCCGTTATGTCAACCATGCGGGCAGTGTCGATAATGCGCTCGGTGTATCAACCAATGATAATTGTCTATTTTCAGGTACGAACCCCTGGGTAGCCTGTTCACGCGCTGGCTTTAATCATCAGCTAGACTTCAACCTGTATTCGTATTACGTGCAAATTTCGTTTAATCGCAACCGGGCAAACGATGAAGCTAGCGTCATTATGGTCAGCTTCGAATAGTCGTGCGTTAACGGCATAACTCAAGCTTGATCTTAAAACATCGGATTTATTTCCGGTGTTTTTATTTTTAGGAACATCAGCAGATCACTACGACCGAGAATCAAAAAGAGGCCGCATGGTACGACCCTGATGGTGTGGGCACGAGAGACTCGAACTCCCGTTTAGAACTATAAGGATTAAACTATTGCGCGGTGAAAACCCTGCTAAATAGTGAGGCAGATCAAGCACAATTTACCTGGCATTTGGCCGGGTTTTTATTTTTTCGCTTTCGTAGTTTCAGCTATGAGTTCGGATAATCGTATGTGGATTGCCATCGCGGACAGAGCCATATCAACGTCTGTGTTGTATAGTTCGTCCGTTACATCCTCTGTACTAGGGACTGGAAGTTTTTCCGCAAGTTCAATCAATTTCTTGTCATTTATGGCATAAGCTAGCCCCTTTATTTCGGACTGACCAGCCATCACATCTCCAAGAGCGTTTACCAAAAGGTCTACGTTAAAGGATGCATTTGGTTGTCTATTAAATGCGAGAATTTTTGAACCTGCCTTTTGCCAAGCTATGATGGCATCTCTAGCCCTATACAATCTTTGAATATCTTGATCTAACTCCACATTCAAACGATGCAATTCACGCTCTAGGCGATGGTTAAATCTGACCTGGTAGATTGCCCATATACCGAGACAGGCAGTGATGACCAAGGTAAGCACAGATAGCAAATTCTCAATTGTCATTGTTATCCCTTGCCTCTTTCGCCCATTTAGGTTCCCAAAAATCAGGGTGATTTGGATCTGTAAATCTGGTCATGTCAGTTTCGGGTGTCCAGTTTGAGCCATCAGGTAATGATGTTTCTGGGCTGAATTGCACCAATTCCATCTTTGCCCCTTTCAACTTCGCCCCCTTTAGCCCCGCTCCACTTAAGTTGACTCCTCCCCTTCTGCCGCTCATCTTTACATTTTGCAGATCGGCACCACGCAGATCAGCATTTTGCAGGTTAGACCTCGACATCGTAATTCCTCGCAATGTACCATCTTGAAGCCACCCTTTTGCCCAAAGTTCCTCCACAGCTTGCAAGGCAATACCATTATCTGTGCTGCGAATCTGTCGGATAAGACGTTCTTTGGCCGCTTGTTCTTTACTTGCCTTTTCACGTCTTCTATTCGACCTGTCAATCAAGAGAACTGTAAAACCTATCCCTACAGCTTCCGGCACAAATCCAGAAAGTAGGTCACTTGCATCTGTTGACAATGTTTCAATAGCTGGAAAGAATAGAATGCCGACTAGAAAACCAGCCAAGACATATAGGAATTGATTACTTTGCCAGATGGATTGTATTTCTTGCCAGCGGTGTTCCATAGTCATTACCCTTACATACTTTCGCTCAATTTATCAGATCTCATGGTAGGTGGAAGGACTAATAAATAGGGGATTTCCTAATCAGGGGTAAATCACCACTACCGGGAATCAAAAAGAGGTCGTATCATACGACCCCGGTGGTGTGGGCACGGAGAGACTCGAACTCCCGACCTCACGGATGTGAACCGTGCGCTCTAACCAGCTGAGCTACGTGCCCGGAATGTATCCGAAAGTATAACAGCAGACGGCATGGCCGACAAGACTCAAAAACCCCGCTGGCTGCGGCTCATCAGTGTTGTGTTTTGCCTCGTGGGCTGCACCCTGTCCCGCTCGTTATCCCCCACCGCAGTCCCCACCATGACGCCGATGCCGACGGCAACGCCCGACCCTGATTGGACATTGCTGGCTCAGGGGTTGGAATCGCGGCGGTTGCTGCCCGATGGCAACTTTTTCGGGCAAATGCTGGCGCTGCGGATTGACCCAAATCGTTACATTTTTCGGGCGCACTACCGGCCCGGTGAACCGTTCACGCTCAGTCAATGGCAGCTTGAATTACCGGATGCGGTGGCGATCATCAATGCCAATTTCTTCAGCCCCCAGAATATCATTCAGGGCCTGCTGGTCGCCGATGGTCAGGCACATGGTCAATCGTATGTAGGGCGCGGCGGCATGTTCCAGGTGCAAAACGGCATGGTGCGGGTGCGGTCACTGATTCAAGAACCGTATAGCGGCGAAGCCTTCGAACAGGCGGTGCAGGCGTTCCCGATGCTGGTGCTGAATGGCGTGCGGGCCTATGTGCCCAGCCCCAACGAGCGGTCAACCCGGCGCACAGTGATTGCCCAAGATCATTTGGGACAAATTCTGCTGTTCGTCACGCCGCTGACGGGCCTCTCATTGGCGGATTTGAGCAGGTATCTAGCAACGGCGGACCTGGGCATTGTCAACGCGCTGAATCTGGATGGTGGCGGGTCAACGATGCTGTATGTTCAGGGTAATGGGCCGGGCCTGGGATCGCTTGATCCGGTACCAGCGGTACTGGCCGTGTATCGTCGCTGATGCGGCATACTTCGGACATCGCTAAAGTGCGATTGCTTCGTGCCTGAATCGATATGATGTAATAGGAAATTATTCCTGTTTTGCGGCATTTTTTGGCATTTGATAGGTGACTCGTGTTAATGATTACATGCATTAAGGGGGAATGATGAGTAAACGTAAAGTCGTCATGACGGGTGCTGCGGGGACAATTGCCGGGTTGGTATTGCCCGCGCTGCGTGAGCGTTATGATCTGGTGCCAATTGATATTCGGGATACGAACCGCGCCGGTGAAAAAATCGATGGTGTGCAGATTGTTGATGTGTTGAACGAAGATCGCACCGCCTATCGTGAGCAGTTTCGCGGAGCTGATGCGGTGATTCATTCCGGGTTTGTGCGGACACCGGACCGCCATGATCTGGATGCTTATTTCAAGGCTGAATTTCAGAATGTGCAGATGGCTTACAACGTGTATCAGGCGGCATGGGAAGAGAATGTGCGCCGGGTCATTATGATTAGCTCGAATCACGCCGCAGATTATTTCGAGCCGTTGATTCTGGATGGTAAATGGGACTTTGTGAATCCCAATGACCGGGCGCTATCCGACAACTGGTATGGCTGGGCCAAAGAAGTTTATGAGCATATGGGCTTTGTGTTTGCCGTCGGCGAGGTAAATGGCAGGCCGCTGGAGAATGTACAGATTCGGATTGGTGGGCCGCGAGAAACGGATGTCGAAAACGCGCCGCTTGGCGATTTGCGGCGGATGCGACGCGCATTGGCGGTCTACATCAGCCAGCGTGATCTGGCACAACTCTATATCAAAAGCATTGAAGCTGAGGATATACGAGACGAATTTGGCGTACCGTTCCAGATATTTTACGGTATCAGCGATAATCCGCATGCTTTCTGGAGCATCGCCAATGCGCGGAAAATCATTGGTTACGAGCCGCAGGATAATAGCGAAATCCGCTTCCGTGATTTGATTGCTAAACATATTGAGGCTGCCGAAAACAATGGCTGACCGAGTGGTGGCCCTGCCAGATGCGCCGGAGTTGCCGGGTTTGACGTTCCGCCTGTTTCGGGATGAGGCGGACTTTGCCGCGCTGGTGGCGGTGATTGAAGCCTGTCAGGAACACGATAAGGTTGATCCGCTGTCATCCGAAGCGGGGTTGCCGACGGTTGAAGAACTCACCGAATCGTTTTCAGAGGCAGACAATATTGATTTGGAAACGGATGTGTTGCTGGTGTGTATGCAGGATGAGGTCATCGGCTTCCAGTGGGTGCGCTGGTGGGAACAGGCCGATGGTACGTGGGTATATTATCATCGGGGGCGGGTAGTCCCCAAATGGCGGCAAAACGGCATTGGACTGGCGACGATGCACTGGGCTGAACGGCGGATTCTGGAACGTGCTCAGGAACAGGGGACGATTGGCAAGGCGGTTTATCGGGCCAATACGACGCGACATGAGGCGGCCTACAATCAACTCTTGCTTGAAGAGGGCTACAATCCGGTTCATAGTTTCGTCGAAATGGGCTTTGATGGTCCGTTGCCAGAGAAAGCGCTGCCGGAGGGCTTTCTCTTGAAATCAGCGGAAGCGGCGCAATTCCGGGCGATCTGGGAAGCGAACGAGGAAGCCTTCGCTGAAGAGTGGGGGCATCGGCGGGTAACGGATGAAGATTACGTGATTTTTGTGGGGAATATTCTCAGCAATCCAGGTTTTGATCCCGGTTTGTGGCAGATCGCCTGGCATGACGATGCAATCGCAGGTGTGGCGTTGTGTGAAATCACAGCACGCGGCGTCGGTGAGATCAGCGAATTGAGTGTGCGACAACAATGGCGCGGACAGGGATTAGGGCGAGCGCTGGTGATTCACGCGTTGCATGCCCTGCGGGAACGAGGGTTGGCGAATGTCCGCATATTTACGGATGCAGAGAGCACGCGGCGTTTATATGCCAGTGTTGGCTTTCGGGTGCTGACTGAGTACATCCGTTATCAAAAGCCCGTCCAATAATGTGGCGCTGGCTGGGGTTGATCGCTGTTTTGAGTTGGGCATTGCCGATGATTGCACAGGTTGAATTAACTGAGATTTATGTGCAACCTGATGCCTTTGTCATTGATTATCCCAGTGGTTGGCAAGTCGAAACGGATGCAGCAACCGGTTTCGTAACGCTGGTACAGGAGGAATTGCGGCTGACATTGTACAGCCCAGCAGTACTTGATGCTTTTGGCTTTGAAAATTACAATCCCGCCACATTACTGCAATTGCTAGTTGAACTTAACGATGTGGTTCCCGGTAATCTCGAAACGCTGGATCCTTTCATGGTGCAACTGGCTTATGAGCGCGATGAGATTGCAGGGTTGTTAATCGCCCGAACGTTTTCTGATGGAAGCGTGGGGGTGATTGATGCCTTTGGCCCACCAGATGTGATGCGTGAATATGAGGAGAGGGTGTTGCTGGTTGCCGCGACATTTGATGTGCCGCCGGTGCCGGCACCGGAAACGCTGGTCGATTATGCGGGTCGCTGGCCGGAATCGATTGCTGAATTGGAAACAGCCGGGTTGATTGCGCCGGGTGGTGACATTGTTTTTGTTGAGCGCTATGTGTTTGCCAGCGGAAGAAATCGTATCCAGCCGCTGGCGCAGACACTATCAATTACAAATGTGGTGATAGCCGGCAACCTGTTATTAACACCGAGTACCGAGCCAATTAGTGACCGATGTGCATTGCTGGCTCAGATCAACGGTGATGACATGCTCGAAGTAGGGCTAAATATCAGCGGTGAAGTCTACCAGATACCTGCTGAACGGATTTTACAAAGCAATGTTGACACCAGCAGCCAACACCGGGTACTGTTGCTTATGCTGGATGAACGGCTTTTGGTTTATCTAGATGGCGTTTTGGTCGGTGATGAAGAAATTGTTCCAAATAGTGGTTACTTTGGGATCAAAGCGCAGGGTGGCGTGGGTACCATGTGCGAGGTAACAGATTTGTGGGTCTATCGCGTGCCTCATCTCGAACCGGGACAATGTGACATCCTGGCAGCCAGGGGTGGAGTCAATCGACGAGTTGGGCCAGGTATGGCGTTTGCGGTGGTCGGAGTCCTCGATGCAGGAGCTAGTCAATCAGCGGTGGCGCAAGCGACAGGTTCAGATGGTTTGACATGGTGGCAATTGGAGACTGGCGGTTGGGTTCGTGATGATGTGGTGCAAGCAACAAACGTTTGTCGCAGCCTGCCAGTAGATGAATAACTCATTGCATGGGTTATCATTTTGCCAATGTCGGCATTATTACCATAAAATTCAGAATTACAATATGCATACAATGAAAATTGGCGTAAGATGAATTTAGGAAACAATGAATAAATATCTAAATCATAGTCTTGAGTCAAGTAAATCCATCTTTATTGTGTTATTGTTCTGAGATGCTAACCCAATCATGGAATAGCTACAACCCCGGTGCTGGGGGTTTGATGTTTGGAAAGGAGTGATGTGCTGATGCCTGCAGTGGGCGACGGTGGCACATAACGCTATGAATAGTGATTCCGTGAAATTGACCCCAAGGGACTGGGGATTCTTCGGCTTGCGCTGGGTTGCGCTGGTGTTTATTGCTCTAATGTTTCTCCTGCAAAATAATACAGGCAATGGCCCCGGCGTTGTTGGCAATATCCTGGTGACATTTTTCATCGGTGGCGTTCTGAACATCGCTTTTCTGGTATTGGCTTTCTATCCGAATTTTCGGCGTGCCATTCCGGTGCTCATCGTAGTGGGGGACTGGGTACTGGCAGGGTTATATTTTGGGATGGGTTTTACGCAACCGCTGGTAGGAATTACGGTCAGCCTCACCTTGATTTTGATGGCGACCATCCAGATCAATTATTTGTGGTGCATGTTGCATGTTGTTGGCATAATCGGCGTATTTATCGGCAGTATGCTGTTGACCAATGGCGGCGCACCCCTTGGCCCAGATTTGTCCACGCCGCTTGCTCTGCTGGTTGGTTTAGGCGTGATGGCGATTGGTATGCGCTATGTTATTGAAAAGTCTGGTGAAGCGCGTAATTTGTCGGCGGAACGGGAGAGCCATCGCACGAAAATGTTGATGCAGGCAATGCAGGATCGCAATCGTGTGATGACTGATATGACGGTTGCCCTGAGTTCGACACTTAACCCGGATAAGGTGTTGGAAATTGCGCTGGATGCTGGACAATACGGCATGAAAATTAACAAGCGTGATAAAGTCATTACCGCTGCGTTGTTGTTTCGCGAAGATGGTGCGCTGCATGTCGCAACTGCTCATGGTTTGACGCGCAATGATATGGATAATATTGTCCCAGGACAAGCTGGGCTTTTGGGCAGAGCGTTGAAGGACTGTGAGCCAGTCTTTGGCACCAATGCCCAACGTGATCCAGAATTACAATATTTTGCCGGACTACAAAAAACACGCTCGTTGCTCTGTATTCCGCTGCACGCGAATTATGATAATTTTGGCGTGTTGGTGTATGGCAGCGAAGAATCAGATGTATTTAAGAAGGAAGAAACTGAAGTCCTCATGGCAATTGGTACGCAGGCGACGATCGCGCTGCACAATGCCGTGCTCTACCGCAACCTGGCAGAAGAAAAAGAGCGTATTGTCGATGTAGAGGAAGATGCACGCAAGAAACTCGCCCGCGATTTGCATGATGGGCCAACGCAAAATGTATCAGCCATTGCGATGCGCATGAGTTATATTTATCGTCTGCTGGAACGACGGCCTGAAGAAGTCCCGGCGGAGTTGAAAAAAGTCGAAGAATTGGCGCGTAAGACCACCAAAGAAATTCGCGACATGCTATTTACGCTGCGCCCCCTGGTGCTGGAAAGCCAGGGTTTGGATGCGGCGCTCGAGCAGTTGTGCCAGAAGACACTGGAAACGCATGGTCAAAAAGTCACGTCACAAGTTGGGCGTGGTGTAGAGGATGTCCTGGATTCGCAGCAGCAGGGTGTCATCTTTTATATTGTCGAAGAAGCTGTTGGCAACGCTCGGAAGCACGCTGAAGCTGAATTGATTAGTATTGATGTGCAACGTCAGTCGGATGTCGTCGTCGTGGACATTTCGGATAATGGCGTAGGCTTTGATGCTGATGCAGTGAACAGTAATTACGATCAACGTGGTAGCCTGGGCATGGTCAATATGCGTGAACGAACTGAATTACTTGATGGGCGGTTGCGAATTGACAGTACTGAAGGCAATGGCACAACGATCACGATTGTGGTGCCGATAAAAGAGGTAACGCGGACTGTGAGCAAGTCGAAATCACGGCAGTCAAAGTCGAATAGTCGTCAGATGCTCAGCCCACGTACGTAATGTCACCATCCCCTTTAGCGGCATTACGTGGCGAACCCAGTTATGTTTGGCGGGCCGGTCAGGAGCGTCGCCTGCAAATGATTGAACGCTGGACTCAGTTGCATGATGCCCGGGTATTGGAAGCCGGCGGTGGCGTGGGGATGTATGCGGCGCAATTCCAACAGCGTTTTACAGCGCAGGTTGAACTCTTTGATATTGAACTGGATCGCGTGCAGACGGCGGCAGCAGCTACACCTCATGCGCTGGTGGCAGCGGCAGAGGCGCTTCCCTACCCATCCAACTATTTCGATACTATTCTCTCAAGCGATGTAATTGAACATGTTGCGGATGATCGGGCCGTTGCCGGGGAAATGGTGCGGGTGCTAAAATCAGGTGGACGCGCCGTTATTTTTACGCCTAATCGATGGTATCCGTTTGAAACCCATGGGCACTATTGGCGCGGGACATATCATTTTGGCAATACGCCGTTCATCAACTACCTTCCGGATTCGTTGCGCAATCAATTGGCACCTCATGTGCGAACTTACACGGCGCGTGGCTTGCGCCAATTATTTGTCGATTATTCGGTAAAAATTGTGCATTATGGACGCATCTTCGCCGGATATGACAATATCATTGCCCGTTTAGGCCAGGCCGGTGCGCAATTGCGAAACTTGTTATATCGGCTGGAGGGCACACCCCTGGATATTTGGGCCTACTCGCATATCCTGGTGATTGAGAAAATCTAATCGCTTAATGCTTCGTCCGGTAAATGCTGAGGAAACAGAGTAGAATAGGTAAAAACGAAAGCATACGCGATGCCGAGAAAGTTGGACCTGCGGGCCTTGAAGGAAGGCGAAGCGCAGAAATTGCACCAGATCAGCCGATCGCGCACGGCCCCACAGCGTGCAGTCGAGCGTGCTCAAATTGTGCTGCTATTCAGCGAAGGCAAGCGGGTTGAAGCCATCGCTCAGGCAGTG
Organism: Phototrophicaceae bacterium; assembly: GCA_965223835.1. GTDB lineage: Bacteria > Chloroflexota > Anaerolineae > Aggregatilineales > Phototrophicaceae > CAVYXZ01. The sequence goes on along the minus strand of CBDCXQ010000001.1, from coordinate 3,302,366 downwards.
GGTCGGACCCCGGCCACCGTCTACCGTCAAGTCCATCAGTTCAATGAGCGGGGTTTGGCCTTTGTGGACGATTTACCCCGTGAGGGTCGTCCCCTAGTCTATACCGAGGACCAACGGGGGGCGATTGTGAAAGCCGCCAAAACCAATCCGCAACACCTGGGCCTTGAATTTGGACATTGGACGCTAGATTTGCTGGTGGCCTATGTTAATGAGGTGCTTGGGATTGCCATTTCGCGCAGCCAATTGGGAGAAGTGCTGAAGCAAGAAGGCTTGAAATGGTACCAAGAAAAAACCTATTTCAGTGAGCGGCCCGACCCACAGTTCGTGGAAAAAAGGGGGCGATTGTGAGCTTGTATCGCCAGCCACCCGAAGACGCCTATGTGCTGTGCGTGGACGAAATGGGACCCACATCAGCCAAGACCTATGTCGCGCCACGCTGGGCTGAGAAGCGTCCGCATGTCGAAGCGGACTACGGCAGGCGCGGCAAGATTTGGACCTTTGGGGCCTTTGAACCGGCCACCGGTCAGGCGCTGACCTGCTGCTATCCGGAGCGAACCAGTGCCAACTTCGTGGCTTTCCTGGATGGGGTGGCCGATACGTGGCTTGGTCAAACGATCTATATCATTTTGGATAACCTATCGACCCACAAAACGCTCGATGTTTTGTTGTGGGCACTGGCTCATCCCCATGTGCAGTTTCTGTTTCAACCCACCTATGCGCCCTGGTTGAACTTGATTGAACCCTGGTGGAAAACCTTGCGTTCATTGGCGCTCAAAGGGCGTTGCTTTCAGATCGTTGCTGAGATTGCAGACGCTATCGAGTGGGCAACACACCATTGGAATCAAAATAAGAAACCTTACGTCTGGCGCAAAGTCTTTACATAATTACTTATCGGATGGAGCACTTAATCGCTTGGGGCAGTGTCTAAAAAATGGTTTCCAGGCTGATATGTTGGTCCAGAACAGGTGATTTAAATTTATCTTCGGGGCCGAATGCACCCAGCCGAAGATACCGATTTTCTTCGAGAGTGAATACCTCCAGGTATTTACCGGCAGGATCGGCTAGCCAATATTCACGAACACCAAACCGTTCAACCAACAGAAATTTGCTGGTTCGATCATGGCGTGCTGTTGAGGGTGAGAGCACTTCTACGATCAAATCTGGTGGACCTTCCAACCGATTTTCGGCGACAACACAACGGCTGTTGGCTGCAATCCACAGGATATCAGGTTCTGGTACATTGTCTTCGTCAAGATAAACTGCAATGGGCGATAGAAATAGTTCGCCATTAGGAATTATTGTGCGCAGTAAGGCATAGAGACTGCCGACTGAGCGTTGATGATCGGGAATTGGCGGCGGACTCGCGTAAATCTCTCCATTGAGCAATTCAATCGGCTTATTGGTTTCGGGCAGCATAAAATATTCGGTAGCCTGCATGGGGGTGCCGGTCATCGGTTGCTCAATTTCAGTCCAGCTAGTCATAGCGGAAGCCTATTCATCTATCCAGATTGGTAAATGGCCCAGCGCGATGACGTTGGTCCATTGGGCGCGATCGCCTTCGGTGAGGATGGCAGCCTCGGCGACAACCTCTGCTTCCGCTTTGTCCATGAGGAGGCGCATCCCCTGCAAGGTGCTACCTGTAGAGATGACATCATCAATCAGGGCGACTCGTTTGCCTTTGATCTGTGCCCGGTCTTTTTCGTCGAGGAATAGCGTTTGCGGTTGGCCGGTGGTGATACTCAATGTTTCGGCTCGGAGCGCAGCGCCCATATACGGTTTATGCGATTTGCGCAGGACAACGTAGGGCAGGTCGGTTTCGAGCGAGAGGGCATAGGCCAGGGGAATACTCTTGGCTTCGGCGGTGACAAGGATGTCAATTTGACGATCTTGCAGACGGGCTGCCAGTTCTTTGCTGGCCGCAGCGACCAATTCCGTATCGCCTAGAATGTTCAAAATCGCGATGCGAACGCCGGGTTTGATTTCAAACAGCCGCAAATCCCGCTCTACACCAGCAATGGTTATCGCAAAGGTATCAGACATAGTAACCTCGTTGGTTAGTCCGCGTTGAAGATTAAACGCTCGTTACAGAGGAAGACTTCATCACCCGCGTGCAACTCAAACGGCGCATTCAGCATTTCCCCGGCGACATGGGTGCCGTTGGTACTATTCAGGTCTTCGAGGATCAGTTTATCGTTTTGGCGTTTGATCTGGCAATGAAACCGGGAAACGCCGGTTGCACTAATCACGATTTCGTTCTGGGGCGCACGACCTACCCGTATGAGATCGCCGTTTAGTGCAAAGGTCTGGTCTTTCCAGGTGACGGCATTCGGTGGGAGACCATCACCACTGGACGGTGGCTTTTTCTGTTCATGACCTTTGAGCTTTCGGTTGAGTTCGCGCACCCGCAACGCCTGGGTTGCCACATGGCGGTCAGTCATTGTGTAGATCGCCTGGGTGGACATCATCTTGCGACTGCGCGAATCGTAATTGTCAGATCCCTGCTCCATTTGGGTGGCTTGCTGGCGCAGGGCTGCTTCCTCATCTGAAAGGTCAGAATCGGATAGCCCGGATTTGGCAATCTCGTCAGCAGCTTCGTTCAAGATAGCCGAAGCTTGTTGATAATGGCCCTGGTCAGCTTGTTCAACTGCTTCCTGCCGGGCACGTGCCGATTTTAATAAGAGAACCGTTTGCCGAACTTCAGGGTCAGCCAGAACCGGTTCTTCGCCCTCCGGAGCGACATTGACCACAACCGGCAATTCCAACACTTGATGTTGGACGCCCTCGGTGGTCACTTCGTCGTAATCAAAGCGCAGCGTGGCGATCTGCTCCTGGCCGATCTGGTCGATGCCCGGCAAGGTGAGTTCCAGTGCGATCGTTTTGACTTCTTCGCCATAGACATCACCCAGGCGGTAGACGACTTTCTGCCGGGTTCCCGATTCTGGATAGGCATTCAACTGGCTGACGGCTGAAACATGATCCGTTAGCTGCAATGTGACGACCAGATTCTGGCCGACGACATTGAGTAAACCGCGTAGTTCTTCTTGAAAGATCGCTGGCGTAACTTCAGGGCTTTCGATGAAATAGAACGCGCCCCCGCTGGCATTGGCTATCGCGATCAACAAATCTTCATTGAAGTCCTCACCCAACCCCATCGTGGTAGTGGTAATACCGTCTTCGTGTTTCTGTTCGCCCAGTGCAACTAAGCGATCGGTCTCGATGATACCCCGGTTTGCCAGCCCGTCCGTCATAAGAATGACCCGGTTTAAGTAATCATCTTTTAGATTAGATGCGACATGATTGACGCCTTCTAACCAACCACCACTAAGATTAGTCGTACCACTCGCTTTGATTGTTTCCAGACGCTGGTTGATCGCATCTTTGTGAAGCACAGCCGCTGGCGCGATCAGCGTTTCAATCCGATTATTGTAGAGCACTACCGACAGTATGTCGCGTGTACTTAGATTTTGCACGAGAAATTGGGCAGCTTGTCGCGTGTAGTCCAGCTTGTCCCCAGCCATCGAACCGCTGTGGTCAATAACCAGGCTCAGATTGAGTGGCTTGCGTTGCTGATCGTCGGGGGCTGGTCCTGCGGTTAGACGCGCAATGAGATACAGTTTTTGTGGTCGCTGCATCGTCAGCACATCATAGTCAAGGACAAAATCTGCCTGCATAATTAATGACTCGTCTGAATACGCCAGTTAGTGGTTGTATTTTAGCACAATATAGGGCGGCTGTTGGCAGCGTATTCAAAACAGTTGGCAATCGTAGTATTAACCTGCGGGAAAGCCTTGAGCATGAAGCTTATGCGAAATCTCGCCATCGACCAGTGTGATAATACGGTCGGTAAAATGGGCGAGTTCCGGGTCGTGCGTGACAATGACAATGGTCGTGCCGCTTTCTTTTTGAACCTGCTTCAGTGCCTCCAACACATTCTGCCCGGATTCGGTATCGAGATTGCCGGTTGGTTCGTCGGCCAGTAGAAGCGGTGGGTCATTCGCCAGCGCACGGGCAATAGCGACGCGCTGTTGCTGACCGCCCGAAAGCTCAGCCGGACGATGTCGTACCCGGTCGCCCAGGCCAAAGAGTTCCAACAGTTCACGGGCGCGTTTTTCTGGTTTAAATTTTGGCTTATGGGCAAACTGGATGGGCAGCGCCACGTTTTCCAGCGCGGTTAGTGTTGGGATCAAATTGAAAAACTGGAAAATAAAGCCAATTTTCTCGTTACGAATCTCGGTGAGTTGATCTTCGTTCATGTGAGTAATGTCAACATTGTCAATTTCGATGGTCCCGTCGGTGGGACTGTCGAGACCACCAATCAGGCCTAACAGCGTGCTTTTGCCGCTGCCGGATGGCCCAACGACACTGACCATCTCGCCTTGAAAAATTTCCAGGCTGACCCCGCGCAGGGCATGCACAGTGACTTTACCGAGCGGGAGTTCTTTGGTGAGTCCCGTAACGCGAATAACGGCGTGGTTGGCTGACATTTTGGGTTCCTTAAGTTTGTCAATACTATTGTGATTACGCATCAATCGAGCATTGGTTGCTGTTTATTATAGTGTATTGGAATCAATCGGTCAGCCGTGAACTCACCGGTTTCTTATACTATTTCGATGGTTCGTTTGTTAATATATTCACAAATGAAGGTCGAAAGGGGTATAACGATGTTGGTTGAAACCCAGTTTGAACGCATTGATGAAGCGGTTACGCGTTGGATGGCGAAGCATGGGCCGGTGCTGCTGCGCATCTCAATGGGCATTGTCTTTTTCTGGTTTGGGGCGCTGAAGTTGATTCCTGGCCTCAGTCCTGCCGAGAATTTGATCCGTGTAACGCTTCCCTTTTTGCCAATGAACCTGTTTCTGCCGACGCTGGCACTATGGGAGATGTTGATCGGGCTGGGCTTTATTACTGGCAAGTTCTTGCGGGTCACGATTTTATTACTGTTCCTGCAAATGCCGGGAACAGTGTCACCAATGCTGTTGCGACCTGATCTGGTCTTCACCCAATTCCCGTTTGGTCTAACACTTGAAGGGCAGTATATTGTCAAAAACCTCGTGTTGATGAGCGCTGCTCTGGTGATTGGTGCGCTGGTTCGTGGGGGGCGTTTGATCGCTGATAACTAAAATCACGCAATTTTCATACGATCTCTAACATTGACTGGATCATGATGTAAGATAATAATCGTAATACATTAGCAACATTACAGACGGGAAACCATGCCTCCATCGGTGCAAGTTGAACGCCTGACTGATTATCCAGCATTTGTTATGATCTGGCAGCAGCAAATAAACCGTGACGACATTGATTCGGCCAAAGCAACGTTGATGCAGTTGCTGGATATGTCCCGGCAACCGCAATATGTGATTGTTGATTTACATCTGGCGACTGATTTCCTGTTGAGCAAAACCATCGCCAGTGTTCTGCTAAGCGTTTACGTGCACCGCAACGTGGAAGAAATGTTGTTGTGCGGATCTGATGAAGTGACCCGTATATTGAAACGCACGCTCGATTTGCGTAGCGGCTTGTCAAGTTCAAGGCGATTTGAGGCCTGGGCAGCAGTACTGGATTATCTTGACGAACAGCTTGGTTAACCGCTGCCGGGTGGAATGACGTAGACTGGACAAGGGGCGCTGGTAAGAATCTTCTGAGTGACGCTGCCCAGTAGCCAGCGAGTCAGGCCAGAACGCCCATGGGTGGACATCACAATGGTATCAGCCTGTATCTCACGAGCGGTGTCAATGATAACATCAACCGGCGTACCAATTTCTGCCCGACAGGATACGTTAATACCGCGTTTCTTAAAGTCAGCGGCGACCCGCTCCAAATAGAGCTTACTTTGTTGGTGCATATCCTCGGCCAGCGATTGATAATCAACCCGTGATTCGATCAGGCCGCCACCGGGCGAACCGCCGTAGGTGCCATAGGGAATAACTTCTGGCGGATCAACTGCCATTATTAAGGTAACACGGGTGTCTGCGCCGAACAGGTGCTGGGCATAATCCAGCGCCCGCTCAGCTAACTGTGAACCATCCAGCGGAATGAGAATGTGCTTTAACACGGTACGACTTCCTTTCAGGTTACCTGCACCCGGTCATAAACCGGTGCTACCCAATCGCGATAACGGTCAACACGGCCATGAACGACGGCCATGAACAGATCGCGTAACTGCCGGGTAATGGGACCAACCTCACCCGACCCAACGGTACGGTGCTCAACGCGCGTCACCGGTGAAATTTGCGCCCCAGTGCCGCACATAAATATTTCATCCGCCAGATAAATCTCGGTGCGGTCGATATTCCGTTCCTGTACCTCAATATTCAATTCATCCCGAAGCAACTGAATGAGCGAGCGGCGGACGATGCCCTCTAAAACGTTGGCGTTAACTGGTGGTGTGATTACAACCCCTTTGCGCACAATCATCACGTTGGCGGCGCTGAACTCCGCCACGTGGCCGTCATTATTCAATACCAGGGCATCATCATAGCCGGCTAACATGGCATCACTTTTAATCAACATGGAGTTGACATAGGCTCCGGCGACCTTGCCCCGGGCGGGAATTGCATTGTCATCAATGCGCCGCCATGCTGAAAAGCAGATATGAGCACCGCCATCAATATTGACATAACCTTTATCGCCGAGTGGATTGACGACAATGGCGAGGTCAGCCCGCAGGTCATGTAAGCGTACGGCCAGGGTTTCTTCAGCGATATAGGCCAATGGGCGAATATAACAGTTGGTGCGGAACCCTTGTAATTGAATCAGTTCTGTCAGAATGGTCAACAAACTTTCAGGAGTGTGTTCCAGATCCATCCGCAAGAGACCTGCAGACTGTAACAACCGCTCGAAATGGTCATAGGGCCGGTAAATGTAGAGTTCTTCGTGATCGGCATTCCAGTAGGCACGCATGCCGCCAAAGACGCCAGTGCCATAGTGCAATACGTGGCTGAGTATATTGACATTGGCGTGCTCTATCGGCATGAACTGGCCGCTGAAATAGGCATGCGTAATTTTGGGTTCAGTCATGATAATTATCTCTACTTGTCAATAGCATAAGACCTGTTTGCTTTGGGCACAGGTGTCGAAGATACTACCCATTGTAGGCATATGACACAAAAAAACCGGGTTGCCCCGGTTTAGTTAAAATGTGTTCTGCAATTAAATATTGATGTGCTCAGCCCAAATAATCACGCAGGTTATGTGCTAACCGGGGATGGCGCAAACGACGAAGTGCTTCTTTTTCGAGCTGGCGTATGCGTTCGCGGCTGAGTCCAAACTTGTTGGCGATTTCTTCTAATGTGTGGGGTTCGCCGCCGCCTAACCCAAAGCGCAATCGTAAAATATGGCTTTGGCGCGGAGTCAGTTCACTCAGGACTTCTTCGATGGTTTCTTGTAAGAGGTGTTGGGTTGCTGCTTCTACAGGGCTTGGTGAGTCTTGATCTTCAATAAAATCGCCGAATTCGCTGTCGCCTTCATCGCCGACCGGACGTTCCAGCGCAATGGCATGTTGACTGGCGTCCATCATGCTGCGCACACTATCCGTTGGTAGTTCCATCTGCTCAGCGATCTCTTCCGGCGTAGGCCGCCGCCCTAGCTTCTGCTCCAGCGATTGCGCCGTGCGATACATTTGCCGGATGCGTTCGGTCATGTGCAGCGGGATGCGAATCGTGCGGGTTTTTTGCGCCAGGGCGCGGGTAATCGCCTGGCGAATCCACCAGGTTGCGTAAGTGCTAAAGCGGTTGCCGCGCTTGTAATCATATTTGTCGACTGCGCGCATGAGTCCGACGTTGCCTTCCTGGATAAGATCCGGGAAGGGGAGGCCCTGGCCCATATAGCGCTTGGCAATACTGACGACGAGGCGGGTGTTGGCGCGGCCTAAATGTTCGCGGGCGGCCTGCCCGTCCAGCACCAAGCGTTGTAAGCGGATAAATTCAGCTTCACTATAAATTGAATGGGCATCCGGGTGTTGCAGATTGGAACGGGATTCTTTGCCGGTTTCGATGCGCTTGGCTAATTCGATCTCTTCCTGGGCAGTGAGGAGGGGTTCCTGGGCCATCTGACGGAAGTAAAGGCCAACGGGGTCATCGGCGGAGACGGCGTTAATGTCACCTATGCCGGGGTCTTGCGGGAGTTCTTCTGGTTCAAATTCAATGTCGTTTGTTTCGGTTTCGGTGGTCAGCGCGGGGGCGGTGGTTGCGCCTTCCTGTCTAATTTCTATTCCCAATTCATCTAGCTCATAAAGAACGGTTTCTATGGATGTTATTTCATCGCCTTCCTCATCTAAAACTTCCAATACGTCATCAAAAGTGAGATAGCCGCGTTGGTCGGCCCGTGTTAAGAGTTCCTGTATCACGTTTTGTCCTTTGCCTCCTGAGTGAAGCAACCGGTACTAAATTGCTTTTTGTAACCATTTGTCACATAATAGTTACAAACGCTAGTTCATTCTATCACGATTTATGGATGTTTGTGAATAAACCATGAATAAGCAGACCCTTGAGAAAAGATTAATAGTGCTCGTAAGTGTTAAATTTACGTAATTTTTGGGCGTGATATGGAAACGGTACGTATTCTGTATTTATGTGAAGGCTAAATTGCGCAGGTCGAATTTGGTAAGTTATGATACACTCAAAGAATCAAGACTGGCGATAAGGACAGGGCCATGACGACCCGACGCTTTACAGAAGAACTCCCAGATGGCAACCCAGAAGAACCGCTGGTTAATGCTCAAGAGATGGCGCCACCACCCCCACCGCCCAACCCAGAGCCAACTCTATCGAGCGGCAATACAAATAGAGGTGGGGGGCGGTCGAGCGCCCATATGCCCCGAACCCTGACACAGGTGATGAACGACGCCAATGATAAGGTGGTGCGCGGCGACCTGGTTGATTATGTGCCGATGTCGACTGGATTTGACCCCTTAGATGGCTTTATTGGTGGTGGGTTGCGCAAGACTGAACTGGTGCTTTTGGGTGGGGCGCAGGGGATTGGCAAGACAATTGCCACCTTGCAGATCGCCCGGAATGTGGCGATGCGCCCGGACCAGTATGCTTTTTATCTATCATATGAACATACCGAAACACATCTTATGCACCGCTTGTTGTGCCTGGAAAGCGTGAATCCGCCGGATGTTGATGTAAGCCGGGGGATTAAGCTGCGCGATTTGTATCAGATCATTGTGGCACAGCGGGCTAAGGAATTTATGGGACGCGATGGCGGCGCCGGGTCGCTCCAGCAAATTCTTCGCGATAACCCCAAAACAGCCCCGGCATTGTCACGCATGGCGCAATATGCCGATCGGTTGATCCTGGTGAAAGCCAGCCCGGCGGTGACGACCCTGCGGGCGATCAAAGAAATGACTGCACGCTTGTGTGATGCAACGGGCGGCAACGTCACGGTATTTGTTGATTACCTGCAGAAAGTGGCTGTGCACCCGGAACGGCCTCGCGATGAAAACGACAAGGTGACGATGATCGTCGAAGGGCTGAAGGATGTGGCTCTGTCGCTGGATGTTCCGGTTTGGTCGATCGTGGCGGCTGACCGCGATGGCCTGAAAAGCAAGCGTATTCACTTGTTCCATCTGCGCGGCAGTAGTGCGCTAGATTATGAATCAGATATTGCGATCATTATGAACAACAAATATCAGATTCTGTCCAAAGATCATGTGACATTTAATCCCTACACCGCGAAGCAATTCCGCGATTGGGTGGTCTTTACGGTTGAAAAGAACCGGGCAGGCCGGTCCATGCAGGATATGGAGTTCCAGCTTTATGGTCAACATTTTGCATTTGACCCCAAAGGGCAGAAGGTACAACAGCAATTAATTGACGATAAGGTTATCGAAAGCTAAGCGTAGCAGCATCTGATTATACTGTTTAAAAACATCTCAATCTTTTTGATTCGGGGTGTTTTTGATTCTTTGCCCGGCAATCTCTTCTGGCGAATCGAGCCTGTACAAACAGGGCCAGTGGCATGTATAGTAATTTTCCACAGAGGGTAGTCATCACATCTCCCTAACCCAATATGAAGGTCGTTGCCTCGCTTTGAAACCATCCAAAATACGCTGGTCGCAAAAACTGTCTGATAAAGCAGAATCATATTTGCGCCCAAAGTTCGATATGAGAAGCACGCATGGATGATTTGTTTGTACTCCAACAGCAACTTGAGAAGACCACAGCCTATTCTCTAGTAGAAATCTCTGGCGATTCGTTATTAATCCATTTGGGGCCGGATGTGGTCGCTGTTTATTTAGTGACCAACCTGGTTTCCCCCAAGGTTTTCAGGAAGGTTTTGAATGGCAATACACGGGCGGATATTGCTACTCTGTTCGCAATCGAGGCCGCTAAATTGCCAGCTAACAAAGCGCGCTATCAATCTGACTCTGGCCTGGAGTTTTTGTTTGATATGTACGGTCAAAAGTTGTATGCCTACCGTATTTCGGGCGGTAAACTAAGGATTTTCCCGGTCAGCGTACAGAATGGTACTCATGTGCGTTACGGTAGGCCAGTAAACCTGGCTGAATTGAGCACGGATTTTGGCATGTCGGGCAAGATGGGCTGGCAGATTGGCGTGTTTAACGGGCGAACCTATCCGCCAGTAATCCGACAGGAAGACCCCTTGCAACCGATGTTCGCGCTGTTAGGACTGGAAGCGACAGCTACAGAACAGGATGTGAAGCAGGCTTACCGGCGACTGGCGCACATTTATCACCCGGATTTGAGTCGCGAACCAGGTGCGACGCAGCGGATGCAGCGGATCAATGCCGCCTATGAATCCATCATGCGGCGCTTTGCTTGATTGCTGTGATGTTTGATACAATGACATGACAGGCGAGAGCAGGCACATGTATGGCAACCACGTTCATCTCCTATAGCCGCACCGATACTGAATTCGTCAAGCGACTGGTCGCCTATCTCAAACAGCGCGAGATTGACTACTGGTTAGATATTGAGCGTATTCCCGCTGGTGAAGACTGGGCCGACCGGGTTTGGAATGCTTTGCAAGCCTGTGACATCATGATCCTCGTTATCTCACCGGCCTCGATGGCCTCCCGTGAAGTGGCGAATGAATGGAAGTATCATCAGCAAATGGGTAAACCAATTGTCCCGGTGCTGGTTGATGAGACGACCAATATTCACTATCAGCTTATCTCACTCCATTATGTTGATTTTCAACGGTTTGATTTTGCTCAAGCCTGTTTGATGCTGGAGGAGGAGATCAAGCGCGTCATTCGTAAATCTGAGGGCGAGGAGTCGGGCGTGCATGAAACATTACCGGCGCGCCCCGATGATTTTCCACCGCGCCAGCCAGCAAAGACGACGGATTTGCTGCAGCCGTATGAACAACGCAGTTTTGACAAGACAACGGCCAAGATTGACGCCGACCTCATCATGCAATTTGAGGAGCAGCTGCATCATTTTACCGAGCAGATGTTATTGGAACTGGTGCCAGTTGCGGATCGTGACCGGCGGATTGAAGCACGAATTGGCTCCGACCGTGAATACATTATTGGGCGGCAGAGTGATAACACGGTGCCCGACATTGATTTAATGCTACTGGGGATGGGTAAACAGGGGGTTTCGCGGCGGCACGCGGCGCTAATGCTGGATGGCGATACGTTGTTTATCAAAGACCTGGGCAGTACCAACGCGACCTTTGTCGAAGGGCGGCGGCTGCGCGGGAGTGAACAACGGGCAGTCAAAAGCGGCGACCGCATTCAGATGGGTAATCTCATGCTGACGATTCACTTTCGGGATCAGTCGAACACGGAATAGGCTTCTTGATAACCAACGCGGTGAAGGGTGAAACCAACCCAATGTGCCAAGTTATGAACCTCTTGCGGCACAGCGGAATGCGTGTGACCAGCATCTATCTTGACCACTTATTGGAGCAAGATCTATCCGAGATGGTTGAAACACTGGATGCTATATTTGCTGAGCCGGGAAGCTAACTACCTCTCCCCACCTGTGGCGCGGCGGCAGGGCAAATAGGATGGCATCGCCAATTCTGAATGGCTTGTACCATGATTATCTGCGTGTGGCCTAACGGAAGGGCAAAGTAGCCAGCACACCCCGTTTTAGATGCTCTCCTTAATTCTCCGAGTCCCCTGAGTTGCCTCGTTAAGTGCGACTTGAGGGATAATACATTTACAATACAGAGTGTTAACCAATTATCAAATGAGATAAACATGGAATGCAGATTAGTGTGAGTTCTTTCAGGATAACCATCCTACTGCATCGTTATGGATGGATCAAATTTGCAGTCATTACATTTATCCATGCAATTAGTCTCTCTATAATTTACATCGTAACGGCTGATGTTGTTGAAACCCGCAATGCAGCTTATAGCCCAGTTGCCTCTCCGACTCCTCTTAGAGAGCAGGGTAAAATTCTTTTTCACTCAGATGTGGGAGGAACGTGGGATATTTTTAGCATAAATATCAATGGGACTGACCTTACCAATCTGACTAATAATCCAGCCCAAGATATTTGGCCTGCTTGGTCACCCAATAACAGACAAATTGCCTTTGTTTCAGATCGTGATGGCAATCAGGACATTTATGTTATGGATGCTGATGGTTCAAATGTCATTAAGTTGACTCATAACTCAGCCCATGATTTTGGTCCAGTTTGGTCACCTGACGGTAAATATATTTTATTCCAGTCATTACGAGATCAGCCTGGAAAAGTTGTTCAAATATACAAAGCAGATGTGAATGATGCGAGTTCAGTTAACCTCACCTCCACTCTAAACGCTCATAGTCCTGTATGGTCGCCTGATGGCACGCATATTGCCTTTGTAAGTCGTGACGGAATATATACAATGAATAGTGATGGTTCTGCTATAGTCAACCTCACTAACAGGCGAAATCAGGATTACAAACCATCTTGGTCACCAGATGGTAGGTATATTACTTTTGTCTCAAGCCGTGATCACACCATCGATGGAAAACATAATATATTTATAATGAATACTAATGGCTCCAGCCAGATGAGGCTCAACGATATTTTAGTTGAGCCTGTTACACCTGTCTGGTCACCGAATGGAAGATATATTGCATTTGAATCAGATCAAGATGGTAATCAAGACATCTACATTATGGATTCTAACGGTTCAAATGTCGTTAATTTGACTCGTAATTCCGCGCAAAATACTACCCCTACATGGTCGCCAGATAGTAAGTACATTGCATTTACATCGACTCGGAATGGAGACCACCAGATTTACGTGATGAACATCGATGGGTCGAACAAGATTCAAATCACTAGTAATACAGATAAGAATATCGTGCCTACTTGGTCGCGATAATCAAATGATTCTTGATTACCCAAAAGTTGAAGTCATGGATACGATCTCCGGTCCGCTATCGTAGTTGGCTTGAAGCAAACGATATAAGCCATCGTAGGTGTACCGGATACGCTGACTGGTGTAGGTGGTCGTCAACACCTGGAGTTGCTTGAAGCAAACCTTATAGCCACTGCTGGCCGCGTTCTGCTCAGCGCGATTGTGGAATTCCAATTCACGACTGCCGCTGGCGCGGGTGTCGGTGCTGGCTTCGAAGTTGCCTCTGTAGTCCTGGTGCCCACTGTGCTGACCGGGCTGCTGTAGACCGTACTCAGTGTGGTTGGTTGGGACTTAATCCCATGTTAATCGCCAACGGCGCGGTCTTCGTGCAGGCGGAAGTGATTGAGCTTCGACAGTTCGCGGACTTGCTGGTCAGCACGGTAGCTGCTGCGCACTAAGGGTCCACTTTCCACCCACTTGAAACCCATCTTCAAGCCTTCCTGCTCAATCAAATCAAATTCTTCGGGCAGATAATAGCGCTCCACCGGCAGATGCTGCTTACTGGGTTGCAGGAACTGGCCGACGGTCAGAATGTCAACGCCACAGTCTGCCAGGTCGCGCATGACTGCCAACACCTCGTCCAGTGTTTCACCGAGGCCGACCATGATGCCACTTTTGGTCAGGACCAGTGGGTCCATTTGTTTGGCGTTGGTCAGGGTCGTCATCGCCCATTCATATTTGTCCTGCGGCTGCACCTTTTTGAACAGGCGCGGCACGGTCTCGACATTATGGTTGAGGATTTCCGGTTGCGCATCCATAACGATCTGGAGCGCGTCGGCATCGCCTTTAAAATCCGGGATGAGCACTTCGATACTGCATCCGGGTTGAAGCTGGCGAATGCGCCGGATGACCATCGCAAAAATAGGTGCGCCGCCATCGGCCCGTTCGTCACGGTTCACGCTGGTGATGACGACATGTTGCAATCCCATCGCCCGCACGGCTTCGGCAACCCGATTGGGTTCGGCCCAATCGAGCGGACTGGGTCGCCCGGTTTTGATGTCGCAGAAACCACAGGACCGGGTGCAGGTATCGCCCATCATCAGGAACGTGGCCGTGCCATGCCCCCAGCACTCGCCGAGATTGGGGCACTGGGCTTCTTCACAAACGGTGTTCAGCACTTTGGAGCGCATCAGGCCCCGAACACGCTCATAAGCTTTACCGCCAGGGGCGCGCACTTTGATCCAGGGCGGACGGCGACGCGGATGCTCCGGGTCGGGTTGCCAGCCAGCAGCATTATCATTCACGACAGGAATCGTGTTAGGGTCAAGGATGTCAGTCACAATAAAACTCCAATCTTTCTGGAAGCCCATTATACAGCGGGAATCAGGCCCGCGTCCAACCTGGGTAGAGCCATTGCTCAGGCGGCGAAACGGAAGATGGACTCGATATCGCTGGGGGCAGTATTGGCCTCGTGAAGCAGCCAGCGCCAGATCACGCTGATGATAGCTTCGCGCAGCCCGACCATGACCAAAACGCCGAGTACAGTACGGCTGATTGTGTCCTCCCACTCATAAGGCAGGGGCAGCGGGAATACGGCCAGCGCAGCCAGTAAAGCCAGCGTATAGGTGCCGACCTGGATGCATAGATAGCCACCAACCGTCCACAATCGAGCATCAATCACATCGGTGCCATAGCGCGTCGCCAATAGACTGATGAGTATGCTGATGACCAGCGAATGCATAAAATCAGTGTGCAGGGCGCTGAGTACCAGGATTAGGAGCAGCACCTGTTGCGGCCACAGGTGAGACTGAACGACAAACAAGTTGATGATAATGTGCCCGAGGGCGATGAACCGGAGGGTGAGGATGTGGGTTTCGATGAGGCGGTTAAAGCGTCGGTTCTGGTATAGGCATCCGGTGCAAATAGCCCAACTGGGAGCCAGCGCCCCCGGTGGCAGCAGCGATAGTAGATCATAGGTGTTGTTCTGGCGCTCTCGGATAAGATAGCGGCTCATCTGGTCGGCCCATAAGAGACCGTAATAAAAGCCGCTCAATAATGTATTGCGCAGCAGAATAAGCACGGGCACGATGGTCGGGATGGCGAGACAGCCCAGTGCAATCGATAGCACGGTGAGGGTTCCACTATGGTCTACAATGATGGTCAGGATGAAAAGAATTGCAACGCCCGCGAGATAAGCCAGCGCCATGCGGTCTAAAGACGTGAGATTAGTTGGTGGACCGCTCGGCTGATGGCGTTGGAGGGTGCGCCAGAACAACGGATGCAAGGCGGGTGGATGGTTTAGGGCACGCCAGAGCTTCCAGCTTAGCATGGTGAAAAACATTCCCTCAATCGCTTTCCAAAATACCCCTTATGCCAGTGATTGGTTCAGTAGAACTGAAGGGTATTCTTATCCGGGCGGCAAACCCCAGGCAATGATGTCCGCTGCGCCGACTGCTGGGAAAATGCCTTCACTCAGGCTGGTGAACACACCAGTTTCAATATTCAGTGTCAGCAGTAGATACCCCTTGTCATCACCAGGAACATTGCCGCCAAATGCAAGGTGTGTGCCATCGGGCGACCATTGCAGGCGGGGTGGGTCGGGCGTATGCTCGGTCGTAGCAAAGCCACAGTAGGCGCGGACCTCACCCGTCCGGGTATCAACAATGTGGATCTGTGCGTTGCCCGTATCATTTTCATAGGCTGGACCCAGCAATTCGATCACCCAGAATGCGATGTGCGTACTATCCGGCGACCAGCTTAGTTCGCTGCGAATGCCGCCGTTAATGCGTGCCGCCCCATAGGTGCTGTTCAGGTCGGTCAACTTTGTAAGTTCCGCTGTGTCAGGATTGATGACAAATAGTTCAGCCCCAGCAATAGAAGCGTTCGCATCGAATTGGTCAGGCGCGACATAAGCAAATTGAGTGCCGTTGGGCGACCAACCGGACGCATTAAAATAGGGGGTGTCAGGACCAAGCATAATTTGACCGCCAGCGATACCATTCAGGTAACGAGTTTCGATGTTGAGTAAGGAGCGCGTAAAGCCATCGCCGAGTTGTTCGAGATAAAGACCCCATGTACCGCCCGGTTGAATTGAGACAATGCCCTGCACGTTCAAATAATGTGGTTCTGGATCGGCTTCTGTTATCCAGTACGCCTTATGGCCTGGCGTCCAGATCAAGAGACGGTTTTCCGGCCACCATTCGACATCGTTGGCATAGTTGACATTTACTAAGTCAGTATCTATATAGTCAGCCAGCAAGATGCGCTGGGTGCCATCGAGGCGCATTTTGGCATAAGAATTGGTCTTAGCATCAACATAAGTGATCCAACGGGCATCGGGTGACAGGCGGCAGTGTCGATTGCAGGGCCTGGTTTCGGGTAGCGGGTAACGCGAATCGCGGTTGATATTGTACAGCCACATCCCCGATTTATCGAACGCAGTCAGAATGAGACCGCCGGGTTGAAAACCGGGTGCACGGGTCTGGAGCGGAATGCCGGGGCATACTTCAGTAAATAAATCGTCGGATGCAGCTGAGGCAGGAAGTGCCGGCCCACCCAACACCAGTACAATTCCCATTAAAATCAACAGCTGATGGAACCAATGCTTCAAAGTAATCGTCTAACCTATAGATCAATAGCTCAAGGATGGCATATTATGATGTGATTTGCCAGACATGGATTTGACACCTGCGCTGGGCAATGGCGCCATCAGCAACCAGCAAATAGCCGTTGTAAACCAGGCAGTCCATCGGACGGCGTAGCGTGACTCCGGGTAAGCCGGCGAAGACGGTCGCTGCTGGGAGTTCGAAGTCATCGTTTTCGTAAAGATGGGCGACGTACAGCACGAGGGTGTCGTAATCGTAAGGCTGATCGTTGCTGTCTAACTGCTGCGTCGTGAGGGCATAAGCCAGGCGGAGCCGTCGACAAACCAGTACTGGTGGGAGCAATGCTTCGGCAATGACAGTGCTTTCAGCAATGCCCAGCAGTTGAGATGGTTGCATTTCCAGATCAAGCTGTTCCACAATCTGGATTCTGGTAGCAACCGTCAATGGGCGGACCATTTCTTGGATGCGTTCTGGTTCACGCAGGCCACGCTGGCGCGGGCCGGAAAAATTCAACGCAGCGCTGGTGGTGATTGGTGCTGGAGCAATCAAATCAGGGGGTAACTTTAGCGGTGAGAATTTAGTGTTTTCACCAGCATGATCGTCAACGGACTTGGTGATGTGGCCGTCGAGCGTTAAATGATGTTGAGCCAGCCAGTCTGCTTCACCATAGATTTCCTCGACAAAAAGTGTCATTTGGGGCGTGATGCCGAGGATGCTACAGTCGCCATCGTGCGCCAGTGTGATGCTATTTTGATAGGCAATCGTCATGATCTGTCCGGTTATGTAAAAAAATCGTGAAATTTGTATACTTGATGGGCGACCATCCGTTACGGTATGTTATACTTTAAATACGAAATTTTGTTCCGTGCTGCTGCAAATCGCCGGAGTTTTTTATGAGTAAACTGGCATCGACCTACACCATCAATGATATGGCGGAAAGTCTACCTGAAGCAAGTGAGCCAAACCAGCCCAACCCGTCTCGCACCGGGGTCGCACCAGCAGTGCCAATGGCCGACGATCATGGGGCGCCAGCGGCTGAAACCGGGTTAGTAGCGGCAGTGGTCGTTACTGGCGAGGGTAAGGAAGATAATGATGCCCAGGATGCGCAGCGCACGACCGCGGAACGCCAGGCCGCACCGGATGCAACTGCTGCGCCCAGCAAGGCGACCGCGCCGTCGATTTTGATTATTGAGGATAGCGCCGAACTGGCTGAGATCATCGAGGCGACGTTACAGCGGTTGGAAATGGTCACGGCCCATGAAACACATGGCAATAAAGCCTTTAACCGCTATTATCAACTTAATCCTGATGTGATGTTGCTGGATATTGGTTTGCCCGACATGACGGGCTGGAAATTGTTGGAAAATATTCGCGAAAAAAACGGCGACGATAATATGCCGAAGGTGATCGTTATTACTGCCTATGGCGATCCCGCCAATCGTTTGATTGGTAAGCTACAAAATGTTCACGATTACCTGATTAAACCCTTTACGGCGGAAGAAGTCGAACGGGTTGTGCTGGGCGCGTTGAGTAGCAGCGCGGGGGCATGACCGCGAAAGAGTGGCTGGGGGTCGTGTCGCTGGGGGCGATCCTGCTATTGATTTTCCTCATCATAAGTCTATCGGTTTCATTTTCAACAATTGAATCACTTGATCTGATTGCCCACAATCGACAGCAGGGGCGATTAGTTCAGGCGCTGTATCACGTGGAGGTGGCAGCAGCCGATCAGAGTTGGGCCCCGGACCTCTTGCGGGAGGCTGGTGATTTGTGGTGGGAACGGGGCGACCTGTCTCAAGCAATACCTTACTGGGAAGCAGCCTATGCTCAATTGCCTGAGGACAGATTGTTGTTGCGCCAACTGGCACAGGCCTATCTCGATCAACAGCGCTGGTCACTGGCGGTTGACCACCTGACCCACCTGCTGGAACTGGATCCGGTCAATCCCTGGGCGCACTATGAACTGGGATTGCTGCGTGCTGCCTTTGACCCACTGGCAGCGGCCAATCATTTGCAGCAAGCATTATCGGTTCCCGGTTATGTCACGACGGCACAAGCGGTGTTGACGGCGGTAAGTATCCCGGATGAACTCGTACCGATGCGAGTGGGACTGGCGCTAGCTGATGGTGAGCATTGGGCGCAGGCTGAACTGGCTTTTCAACATGCAATTGATACCGGTGTGGCACTGGGCGAGGCCTTAGCCTATATCGGCCTGGCGCGAGAGCAACAGGGTAAAAACGGACGGGTTGCTTTCGAGCAAGCTGTCGCTGCCGAACCACAGTCGGCAGTGGTGCAATTTTTATGGGGATTGCACTTACGCGCGAGCGATAAGTTAGAATCGAGTCGTGAAGCGTTGACCCAGGCAACGTTGTTGGATCCGGAAAATCCGGCGTATTATGCCGAACTGGGCACAGCTTATCGATTAATTGACGATCTGGAAAACGCCGAGCGCTGGTTGCAGGTCGCGGTCGATAGTAGCAACGGCGACCCGCGTTTTCAGCAGTTGCTGGCGTTGTTTTATGCTGAGGAAGGCTACCAGTTAGAAGGCCGTGGCCTCGACCTTTTAACACAACTCAGTGACGATCCAGAGGCACAAGCGGGATTGGGGTTGGCGATCTATCGGTCCGGCGATACGAGTGCGGCGTTGGAGCAATTGGACGCGATTTTGGCGGTGCTGCCCAATCATACACGCAGCCTGTATTATAAAGCGCAGATTGCACTGGAAACCGGCGATTTGCCAACGGCGCGAGACCTGTTAAATCAGGTCGTGATGCGGGAATCGCCATTTGCCGATGAAGCCAGCCGGGTGTTGCAGACGCTGGAGGGAACTTGATGTGGCGGCGGTTTCGCTTGCGATCACCGTACGTCATGGGGCGGCATCCGATTTTTCAGTACGAAACGCGCCGGGTGCGCTGGACGTGGTCGCCAGCACGCCTATGGTCCTATACCAGAGCTATTTTGATTGTGATGCATTTGCTGGCGCTGGCTTTGTGGCTGCTACTGTTGGTCGTGTGGCGAGTTGCCGCACCAACTGATTTCTTTTTTACCTCAGATATTATCTCGATCAGCATTACGATTATCAATTTTATGCTGGGGCTGGTGTTTCTGGCGAGTCCGGTATTAGATTTTGTGAGTTTGCAGGTTGCACTAAACAGTATTAATGGTGAGCAACTTGCTGGTCGCTGGGACCTGCTGCGCCTGACTGCCTTGACCGAGCACGGGATTGTCCGGGCTAAACTGGCTGGTTTATGGCTGCGAACCTGGCGCTTGACGAGTGCGGTTGTCGGCGCACGACTGGCCCTGATTATGTTGGGTGGGCTGGTGATATTTGTGGTGCCCTATCTGGCACAAGGCTATAACGAAGCAGTTGAAGAGATCGTGTTTGGCCTCACGACTGATCCAATTAGCATAGTTCTGGTTGCCGTCATTATCGTGATTACGCTGATGGTTTACGTCGTTGAACCCTTCTGGCGCATGCAGAGTATGACGGCATTGGGCATGGTGCTTTCAGCCTATATTCCCAATTTGCCGCTGGCAATGCTGGGGGCGGTTGGGGCGATGTTCGCGGTGTGGCTGCTACAAGCGATCATTGTTGTTGCGCTGGTGTGGGTATTGGGCACGTTGGGCAGTCTCGCGATTTTGGCCCCATTCTTTTATTATACAGATACAATTTTCCCTCTGTTTGCCTATCTCCTGTTTTGTTGTATCGTCAGTGCCATCACCGTTTATGGCTTTTATTATCTTCTGCGTTCATGGAGCCTCCGCCGGGTTCAGCACCGTCTCAACCGGGTGAACTGAACGTTTACGCTCTGCCGGGGCCATGTTAAAATTTCCCCACTTTGGTATAGGCGAAGAACTGTGCGCAACATTCTTATGCTCATTAGTCTGGTCATTGTGCTGGCAATTTTGCGGAGTTTATCGGAGGCCGCTGCCGACTGGTATTATGTGGTGCCGGTAGAATCCGGTGAACTGGCATATGCTGCGACCTTCGATGCAGCGTTAGATGATTGGACACTCTACGGTGGTCGCTTATCAGCCCAGGCCGCTGCCGGTGTCTTGAAAATAGGCGTTGATGCTCCAAACAGTTTGCCATTTTCCACTTCGAATCTGCATTTTGCCGACTTTGATTTGCGCATACTGGCGCGTCCAGTGGCGGGACCTGCTGACGATAATAATGGCTATGGCGTAATTTTTCGGGCGCAAGATACAGCGAATTATTACCTGTTTCTCATCAGCAGCGATGGTTATTATCAGGTGGTGCGGTCGGTTGCGGGCGAACAAAAAGAACTGAGTACCTGGATTGAATCGCCGCTGATAAATCCAGGTGTTAACGTTGAAAATTGGTTGCGGGTGATCGCAGTGGACGACCAATTTCAGTTTTTCATCAATGACGAACCCGTTGCGCTATGTATTCCCGATGACCCGGATGCGATCAGTACCTATGTCGCGGGGACTTGCCGCGATGGACAAATGCGCACGACCCTGGTTGACGATACGCTGGCAGATGGTCAGGTGGGAGTGATCGCGCGGACATTCGATAATGTCGGCGTTGAAGTTGAGTTTGATAATGTGTTGATTTACGGTCCTGAAAGCTAACTGATGAAAGTTCATTTGCGAACATTGGGTTGTCGACTGAATCAGAGTGAGATTGACACGATGGCGCGACAGTTCCAACGGCAGGGTCATGAAGTAGTTGCGGAAGCGGCCCAGGCTGATTGGCTGGTGGTGAATACCTGCGCGGTGACAAACGAGGCAACTGCATCCAGCCGCAAGCTGATTCGCGAACTCAATCGAAGCAACGCGAACGCGGAAATCACGGTCACAGGCTGTTATGCCCAGATTGCCCCGGCTGATATTCAAGTATTACCACAGGTCACTCATGTGATAGACAACATCGGCAAAGAGCGCCTGGTCGAGCAAATAACCGGCTCACCAGTTCCGGTCTACGAACAGGAACCTCTCAGCCGCGATGACCTGCTGCCAGGTGCATCGGGCCGAACCCGATCGTTTGTCAAAGTTCAAGATGGCTGTGATAATGCTTGCACCTTTTGTGTCACAACAGTAGCCCGTGGTGCGGGCCGCAGTTATGCGGTGGCGGATGTAATTGAAGAGATTCGTTATCTGCATGACTGTGGCTTTCAGGAAGCCGTGCTGACCGGTGTGCATCTGGGTAGTTATGGACATGATCGGGGTGAGGCCGATGGGTTGAGCACCCTGGTTCGTGCTTTGCTGGCAGATACTGATATGCCCCGCCTGCGTCTATCATCGCTGGAACCCTGGGACCTCGCACCAGAATTCTTTGATCTCTGGGAGAACCCGCGCCTGTGTCGCCATCTGCATTTGCCGCTGCAAAGCGGATGTGATGCGACTCTCAAGCGGATGTTACGTCGTACCAATCAGCAGCAGTTTAGCGCACTGGTGCAAGCCGCTCGCGATCGCATTCCTGATGTCAATATCTCGACCGATGTGATTGTTGGTTTTCCCGGCGAGACTGAGGATGAATTTGCAATCAGTGAAGCCTTTATCCGAGAAATGAACTTCTCAAAATTGCATGTTTTTCGCTATAGTCGACGAGCTGGCACGGCGGCGGACCGGATGCGTAACCATGTGCCCGAAAACGTAAAGAAGATTCGTAGTGCCCGGATGCGTGATTTGTCGGCCAGGTTGACGCGTACTTTTGCCGAACAGTTTCAACAAACGACCCGGCCTGTATTGTGGGAACAAGTTACCGGAGCAACCGAAGCTGGTTTTATCAATGTCGGGTATACTGATAATTATATTCGGGTGCAAGGCACTCACCCGCGGGCCTTGGTCAGTTATGTAACGGATGCACATCTTTCGGAAACGTTTGCGGATGAAATGCTGATCGCGGAACCGATTATGAGTCATTAAATGGGGAGTAAAGCACATCATGGAAGACCCCAGGCCACAACTACAAGACGCTCTTAAAACGGCGATGAAGAACAAGGATGTTCAGCGCCGCAATGTGATTCGGCTGGCGCAAAGCGCGATCAAACAGGTTGAGATCGATACGCGCCAAGAACTCTCGGCTGAGGATGTCGTGGCGATTTTGCAAAAAGAGGCCCGGATGCGCCGGGAAAGTATTGACGAAATGCGGAAAGCCGGACGTGAAGCAACTGCGGCAGAGGGCGAAGCTGAACTGGCTATTCTGGAAGGGTTCCTCCCGCAGATGTTATCGGCTGATGAGATTGCGAACATCGTGCAGCAAGTCATCGCTGATGTGGGGGCGGAAACTTCAAAGGATATGGGCAAGGTGATGGGTCCAGTGATGGCGCAGGTAAAAGGTCGTGCCGACGGCGGTCAGGTTAATCAAATCGTTCGTGAGTTATTGAATAGTTAGTTTGTCATGACGGAGTGGGCAGCCGGACTGCTGGAACAGTATCTAGGCATTTCCAATGCAATCGCGCGCAATATTCTCCATGTTATCGGCGCGGTGGGTGCTGGATTGCTGCTGGTGTTGCTGGCTACGATCATCGTCGCCAGTGAGACATTGCTGGGTGGTCAAGATGTCAGTAATTTACACTTGGGCACAATCTCGTCACAGAACATTCGTGCGCCCCGTAATGACACGTATGATAGTGATGTGCTCACGGCGCAAAGGCAGGAAGAAGTCGCTGCAACGGTGGCTCGAGTCTATGACCAGCCCGACCCCAATGTTAGCCGAACGTTAACTGAGTTCGCGCGACAGATCTTCGAGTTTATCATCAATGTGCGCAATGATACGCTAGCAACCCCCGACCAGAAGATTGGTGATATTCAACAAATTACGTCGTTGACTCTGAGCGTCGAGCAGATTGCCAATATCCTGTCAATGGGTGCTGAAGAATGGCAACGGGTTGACGACGAGACGATTAACGTGCTGGAACGCGTTATGCGGGGATCGATTCGGGAAGTTGACCTGACAGCGGTCCGCAATCAATTAGTGACTCAGGTAAGTAACCGCTTTGAAGACCATGAATCAGAGATTATTGTGACTATTCTCAAAGATCTGATTCGCCCAAATACATTCCCTAATGATGAAGCAACTCAACTGGCTCGCCAACAGGCCGCCGCTGCAGTAGAGCCGGTGCTGCGTACTTTTGCCGCGAATCAGATTATCGTTCGCGAAGGTGAGGTCATTGAAGCGGCGGACATTGAGGCATTGCAAGAATTGGGCCTGTTAGAACCACAGGGCCAGCGCTTATTGGATTTCGTACAGGCTTTCCTGGCCTGTGTATTGGTGGTGGTGACAACCGGGTTGGCGATTGCGCGATACGAACGTCACCTATATCAGAATACGCGGTTTTTGCTTTTGCTTGCCGTCATTTTTTTAATCGTGCTGGCTGCGGCGCGCATCGTGGCATCTACCGGACAAATCTATCTCTTTCCAGCGGCGACACTTTCGCTCTTATTGGCCGCACTTGCCGGTTCACGAATGGCCTTGATTGGTACGTTGAACCTTGCGTTTTTGATGGGCGTTATGTTAGGCAGCTCGTTAGAAATGGGGATGCTGGCGGGCGCGGGCGGTGTTATGGGTATATTGATGTTGCGCAGCACCGAACGGCTAAACAACTTTTTCGTATCCGGCCTGATGGTCGGCCTCACAAATACGATTATCGTCACCATTTTTAACCTGGGCACGACTTCCAGCACTGGAATGAACCTGAGCCTGATGGCGCCATTCAGTTTGATTAATGGCTTGTTTGCGGCAGCGGCGGCAATCGCCGGGTTGTATATCGTGACCCTGCTGTTTAATTTGCCAACAAGCTTGAAACTGGCCGAGTTGAATCAACCCAATAGCCCGCTTCTTCAGCGGTTGCTGCGCGAAGCACCGGGTACCTACCAACATTCACTTCAGGTTGCTAATTTGAGCGAGCAAGCTGCTTTGTCAATTGGCGGGAATGCCGAACTCGTGCGCGTTGCCGCACTGTATCATGATATTGGCAAGATGCTCAACGCGGCCTTTTTTAGTGAGAATCAACAATTTGGTGGTGGGAATCCGCATGATGTACTGGATGATCCCTACCGTAGCGCTGATATTATCATCAGTCATGTAACTGACGGCGATGATCTTGCCCGCCGCTATCGCCTGCCGCGCCGGTTCCGCGATTTTATCCGTGAGCATCATGGCACAACTGAGGTATTTGTTTTCTATCGTAAAGCGGTGAACGCGGCTGATGGGGACGAATCAGCCGTTGATATTGATGCCTTTCGCTATCCAGGCCCTAATCCCCAGTCACGCGAGACTGCGGTCATGATGTTGGCGGACAGCGCTGAATCAGCCGTGCGTTCAATCGGCCCGACCAGTAAGCAGCAAGTATCTGAGATTGTTCAGGATATTATCCAGGGCAAGATGAAATCTGGACAACTGGATGAATCGGGCCTTACCCTGAACGACATCAAAGCCATTCGTGACATCTTTGTCGAGATGTTGCAGGCTGTTTACCATCCGCGGATTGATTATAAGAAAGCAACAGCAACCGAAACCAGCCAAATGACGCAGGAACGGGCAACAGTTAACCGAACCCCGCGTTCTATCCCACCAATCACGCGTGAAATTGACGCGAAACCACGTAAGGCGGAACGAACCGAAACGCAATTTATGGCGAAGGCAGTGGAAACGCCGCTGGTAAAAGATGCCGATGATGATGTGGCATTATTGACTGATGATGACTCGCCGATGCCCGACGTTCCGACCCTGCCGCGCTCGAAAGCTAATGGTAAGCCTGAGACGTCAGAGCAACCGGAGTCGACCAATGATTGAGGTCCAAAATGATGCCGGGTTTGACGTCGCTGTTCATTGCCTGGAAACAGCAGTGCAATTGGTCTTGC
Source organism: Phototrophicaceae bacterium (assembly GCA_965223835.1). GTDB lineage: Bacteria > Chloroflexota > Anaerolineae > Aggregatilineales > Phototrophicaceae > CAVYXZ01. Next base: position 3,276,657 of record CBDCXQ010000001.1, on the reverse strand, counting down.
AGCAGCATGACCAGTCGGATGCAAATCTGACACTGGTATTGGCTGCTGATGCGTTGTTGGCAGAGCTTAACCAACGGTTTCGGAACATCAATGCGCCGACAGATGTGTTGTCTTTTCCTTCAGACATACCAATCATGGGCGCTGAACCGGCCTATCTGGGTGATGTGATTATCGCCTATCCTTATGCGGTCGCACAGGCCCGGCGGGAAAACCAGGACTTAACAGCAAGCCTCATGCTGCTGGCGATACATGGTACACTGCATCTGTTGGGCTACGATCATGATACGTTGACGCAGCGGGCTGAAATGTGGGCAGCCCAGGATAATGCCCTGAAGGCATTGGAACTTCCCTTAGATCTGGTACCGGCTTTGGAAGCCTATGAATCGAACGACTAAAGTGGTTGATGACCTGACCAGTACGATGAAAATCGACCCGGATGAGTATAGTCCGATTACCAGTACCAGCCGAACGGCGAGTTTAGGGTTTGCGCTGGCTGGCTGGTTATATATGTTGCGGCGGCAGAAAAACACTCGTATTCAGGCAATTGCCAGTATTCTCGTAGTGTTGTTAGCATTGTGGTTGCAAATTGACTTCACGGGTCTGGCATTGCTGGTGCTGGCGATTACGATTGTGTGGATGGCAGAATTCGTAAACGCCGCTGTTGAAGCCGCCATCAATATCGCCGCGCCGGACTTACATCCAATGGCAAAAGTCGGTAAAGATGTGGCGTCGGCGGCAGTCCTACTGGGGGTTGTCGCCTCATTGTTGATTGGCCTGCTGGTGATGGGGCCACCCCTTGTGCAGCGATTGTTTGGATAATACCTCGTGGACCCTGAATTTCCCGAAGCAGACGATCAAGAACCGGAATTCAATTTCGAACCAGATGCTGATGGCGAGCCGGAAGCATTTGAGTTTGGGGGGGCGGTTGATCCGTCATTAGACAAGTCGCCAGAAGAGTCCCGTGATGCCACGCAGCCCCGGCGCAGTCGTGCTCGTGACCGGCAACAACGGCGACGTGAACGCAAAAACAGACAGGTCGATAGCGAACCGCGCTCCATCGGTCATATCGTTCCCAGTCAGATCAATTTCAAGTTGCCACCGATTCGGATTCCGCGTTTACGCTGGTTGGTTGGTGGTGTCGCGGGGATTGTGTTGGTCATTGTCGTGATTTTACTATTGCGGGAGATCAACCCGCCGGAGATTGAGGTCCAGCCGCATGCATTGTGGTTAGGGACTGAATGGACATATGAGGCGCACGAGGAAGAAGCGATTGATGCATTGACCGAGCGCTTGCAGGTCAATGATATTGGCACCGTCTATGCCTGGGTGAGCTGGTTGCAGGAAGATGCGACCTGGCGCGGTGCCGATAATTTTGGGGCGGTGCGCCAGTTTGCTGCCCAGTTAAAAGCGGCTAACCCAGATTTGATGATTTATGGGTGGGTGAGTTTTCCTGTCAATGCGGATGAAGACGGCTATCGGCTGGATGATACGGATTTGCAACAAAATATTGCCGATTTTAGCGCCAGCGTAGTAAATGAACTGGGTTTCGATGGCGTCTTCCTGAACATTGAACCGGTGTGGGATGGTGATGAGAATTTCTTGAATCTATTGCGCCGTGTGCGAGCCAGCGTTGGCGATGATGTTCCCGTGTCGGTTGCGGTTTTCCCCGATTGGAGTCCTGAGAATGCGACGATCCCCGTGCCGCCGCTGGTCGTGCCGGGAACAGAGTTTGCGCCGGAATATAAGCAAAGTATCGCGTTGTTGACCGAGCAAATCGTGGTGATGGCCTACAACAGCGGCTTAAGCACGCCCGATGATTATGAGCAATGGATGGCTTACCAGGTACAAACATTTGCTGACGCGATCAGTACATTGGGCGAGGGTACTGAAATCGTCATCGGCATCCCCACTTATGATGCTGAGCTACCAGCCCATGACCCGCTGGTTGAGAATATTGATTCGGCAATGGCCGGATTTAATGCCGGCTTAGCAGCAGCCGGTGAAGCAGCAGAATTTGTCCAGGGGATTGCGATCTTCGCCGATTGGACGACTGATGATCTGGAATGGGCGCAGTTTGGTGTGTGGGTCAACGATCGTTAATCAATAAACTAATGCGTGTTATCAATGGGTGCGCTATCGGCTGCACCCATTTTTATTCTATCTATGCACCAGTGTGGAAGTCCCAACGAGTGAATAATGGGATTCTCAAGTTGGGAAATTTTCAGCGATTTCCTGCAAAAAGCGAATGGTCGTATCAATGCCTTTATAGAACAGATCGATGTGGTAATGTTCGTTGGGACCGTGAATGCCACTGTCGTTGAGGCCAAACCCATAGGGCACGCCGGTCAGTCCAAGTTCATTCTGGAACATTGCGACAATTGGAATGGTGCCGCCAGAACGTTTGTAGGCAACCGGTTGCGACCAGTGCATTGTGTAGGACCGGACCAATGCCTCAACCAGTGGACTATCCGTCGCCACCCGTACCGGGTCACCAAAACCATGTGGCTGAATGTCAACTTTGACAGTGGGCGGTGCTATAGCATGAATATGATCCGTGATCTGTTGCAGGATTTTTTGCGGTTGCTGATGGGCGACCAGGCGACAACTTATTTTAGCAATGGCCTGGGCCGGGATAACCGTTTTGAAACCTTCACCGGCATAGCCGCCATAAATACCGTTAATCTCCAGTGTAGGGCGTGAACTGGTGCGTTCGGCGAATGAGTAACCGGGTTCTCCCCAGGGCTGAGGGGCACCAATAAAGTCGTGCCATTCCTGGAGTGTCATATCACCTTGATTAAGTTGGTCGCGCTCCCCCTGACTCAGTATTTCCACATCATCATAAAAACCGGGAACCGCAACACTGCCATCGGGATTATGGAGCTGAGCGACGATTTCGGCAATGGCCTGGGCCGGGTTGTGGACCATGCCCCCGACGACGCCACTGTGCATATCCGCTTTGGGGCCGGTGACACGCAGTTCCAGCGAGACCATACCGCGCAGGGCATAGATCACCATTGGTTCGTCCGCTTTTTCGAAACCGCCGTCGGCAATGATCGTGTAATCAGCCGTGAGGCGCTCTTTTTCCTGTTGAATAAATGGCAATAGATTGGGTGAGCCGCTTTCTTCTTCGCCTTCTATCAAGAATTTTAAGTTGACTGGACAGCCGTCGTCGCTGGCGATAAGGCTCTCTGCGGCTTTGAGCGTCATGACGGTGTGGCTTTTGTCGTCGGCAACACCGCGCGCATACAGTTTGCCGTCACGCTGGGTCGGGATAAAAGGATCACTATCCCAACCGTCGGTCTTAACAGCAGGCTGGACATCGTAGTGGGCATAAATGAGGATGGTCGGCGCTGTCTCGCCAGCACTCAGCCATTCGCCATAAACAATTGGCTGGCCCCCAGTGGGCAGTACGCCCACATTATCCAGGCCGATCTGGCGCATATCGGCGGCGATCCAATCAGCTGCCTGGCGCGTGTCAGCATCATGGGCTGGGTCGGTGCCCACACTGGGAATGGCGACGAGATCAATCAGTTGTTGTAGAAAACGTTCACGATTTGCCTGAGCATAGTGGTAAGCGTTAGCCATAGACGGTAACTACCTTTTTAGTTTAGGGTTAAAAGAAGAAGAGGCGATTATAACATTGAATGATTTGCGCACAGAAGTGCTATAATAGAAGCCTTGATGTTGACGAACCAGGGGTTTGACATGTCCGACCAATTTTCGCTATCTAATGTCAATCCAGAGCATCTACTCACGCTGTATCAAATCACCCGAACCATGAATTCCAGTCTCGACTTTAGCGAGGTACTAAATCAGTCGCTGGATTCGGTCATGCAACTCACCAATGCTGAGCGCGGCGTGTTAATGATTGCCGATGATTTGACGGGCGAACTGGTGGTGCGGGTGGCCCGCGGGATCAGTGGTGAAACGCTAGAAGATGATGACGCGTATAGTACAACAATCGTCAACACTGTTGTTGAGACCCGGCAGGCGTTATTGACAAATAACGCGATGTACGATGATCGGTATCAACCCGGCCAGAGCATTATCATGCGCGGCTTGCGGGCGATTCTATGTGCGCCGATGCTGGTCAAAGATCGTCTGGTGGGGGTGGTGTATGTCGATACATCTATGCGCACTGGTATGTTTAGCGATGCAGACCGTGACTTGCTTATGGCGGTAGCGGGTCAGGCCGGGATTGCCATCGAAAATGCCCGATTATATGGGGTAGCGGTTGAAAAGGGACGACTGGAGCGTGAGTTGCAGATGGCGCGGGAAATTCAGGAAGCTCTGATTCCATCACATCTTCCCAATTTTGCCGGTTATGAAGTGGTCGCGACCTGGGAAGCCGCGCGTGAAATGGCGGGCGATTTTTATGACGTTTTTGTGCTGGATAATGATACGCTAGGGGTCGTCATCGCTGATGTCTCGGATAAAGGCGCAGGTGCTGCCCTGTTTATGGCGGTGTCTCGGAGCTTCATTCGCAGTTATGCGCATGCAGGGCTACCACCAGAGCAAACATTGGGACAGACCAATGACCTCATCGTAGAAGATAGTGACGGGGGCATGTTTGTCACCGCTTATCACAGCATCTTTCAACATGATGGCTACTGTTTGAACGTCAATGCCGGACATAATCCACCACTATTGTATCGACACGCAACCCAAGCGGTGACGACGCTTCCGATTGGTGGACGCGCAATTGGCTGGTTTAAGGATAATCCTCTGAAGGCGGTGGCGTTGCAATTGGAGCCGGGTGATGTGCTCGTTTATTATACCGATGGCTTGACTGAAGCGGAGAACGCTAACCGTGATGACTATGGGATGGAGCGGTTACAACAAGCGGTGTTCGCGACAGCCGGTGCGTCTGCCGCGACGATTAGAGATTATATCGTACAGGATGTGGAAGCATTTTGTGGCGATACACCCTTATTTGACGACTTAACATTAGTCGTTTTACGTTACACAGGAGGTTAATCATGCGACTGATTGATCGCATTCTCGCAATTTTCGTTGGCTTATTGCTCATCATGTTAGTGACGATTGTGTTGGTGGCAACCGAGTCCGTTTTACTGTTATTAACCGGCGTTGCTGAAGTCAATTTATTGCTTCGCTTAGCAGTGGTGGTGGTCGTGAACATCTTAATCCTGATGTTTATGTATTTGCAATTACGCGGACCACGTAAGGTAATGACGAGCGGCCTGGCAGTCAAGGCGTCCGGGGCATCAACGGATGTCAGTGTCGAGTCGGCGCGGATGCTGATATTGAATGGCGTGAAAGGTGTGAAGGATGTTGTGTCGGCAGATGTCAAAGTAAAGGCCGTGAATGGTCGCGCTGATGTCGATCTGAATGTGCAAGTAACGGGCAACGATATTCATATCCCGAATAAACAAAAGGAAATAGACCGGGCGTTGCGGCAGGTGATCAATAAACAATTGGGCCTGCAAATGCGTGGCAAACCCCGTGTTCACATTTTCCTGCAAGGTGAAACGCTGCCAGCACCGGTGGTTGCTGAGAAGCCAACGCCGCCTGTGGAAGAAAAACCTGTTGTTGCAGCGCCGCCAGTGGTAGCTGATAAAGACGACGACACCGTCGTGGATGCTGAAAAGCCGCAGGGATTGCTTGGGTTGCGCAATCGAGAAACCAAGAAATCCGACGATAAGGCAGATGAAACCAACAGCGATTGGTTGCGTGGTTATGAAAAATCGAAAGCTGAAAACGAGCAGAATTAATTAAGCCGATGTCGCACAAAACTGTTGCCTCTCAGACAACTCGTTGGGTTCTCATTGCGATTGCTACTCTGGTGGGTCTGCTGATTCTCTGGCAGGTCCGAAACATCATCTTGCTGCTATTAACCTCAATTGTTATCGTGGTGTCAATTACGACGCCGGTACGGTTTTTGACACGACGGGGAGTCCGACGGGGACTCGCTACACTCACCTCGCTGTTAATAATTCCCGCATTCTTTATGGTGCTGGCGCTGACGATTTTGCCACTGTTGGCAACGCAGTTCGCCACGTTATCCCGGCTGGTTGAGGCCGGTATTTTTGAGTTACAGGCTAATTGGGAGGCATTGGACGCCGTGCCGCCTGAGTATTTCGCAGGTTGGCGGTACGAAATTGTTGGACTCAATGTTCCACGCGACCCTTTTTTGGAGACCGCGGCACTGATCGTCGACAGTTTTCAGTTTGATGCGGAACTGATTACGCAGGTTGCCAATCAAATTTTTAATGCGTTTGGGCAATTTGGTGTAACCGTAATTCCGGTTGTTGGCGGTGTCGCATCGGTGCTACTGAATACATTGATTGTGATTTTTATGAGTATGTATTTACTCACCGATCCCCATGGTCATGAAGAAGGATTGATCCGTCTTTTACCCATTCATTATCGGCTACGCGGACGCGAAATCTTGGATCGTCTGGACACGGCGATTCGAGGGTGGTTGGAATCGACCGTGCTGGCGATGTTTTTTGTGGCGATTGCAACCTCGATCGGTCTGACGATTTTGGGCCTGGATGAAGCGCTGGCACTGGGCGTCATTGCTGGTTTACTGGCGTTTGTGCCGACGTTTGGTACGCTGATCGCAGCGTTATTGGCGGTGATCGTTGGCGTGTTGCAACAGCCACAAAATATTGGTTGGATTATTATCGTAACTTATGCCATCTCATTGGTTCAGAGTCAAGTCATCAGTCCCTTACTGGTTGCAGGACGCATCAATATGCCGCCGATCATGGTCTTGTTGGGGCAGATTATCGCTGCTGTTTTCTTTGGTTTTCTGGGAATTTTGTTGGCGGTTCCGATCACAGCCATTTTGATTGTTTTGGTTGATGAAATATATATTAAGGATATTCTCGGCGATCGTCAGGCAGAAGTACCAGTCAGTGAAGTGCAGGCCACCAGTTCACTACCGACTGATGATGGCCTGGTAACAGATGCTGTTTAGAATGATTTTCCGAAATTGAGAAAGCAGGGATTGACAGGGGGTCGGGCAGTGCTATACTGGCGGACGCTCAGCAGACAAGACAAGAAAAAATGACCGATGACCGGGTTAGCTGGTAAACAAACGCGCTAAACGGAAAAGGTTGATGTGTGGTGAGCCGCAGCTGGTAACCGAAGCCCCAGCAGCGCAACCAAGCAAGGGATTGGCCGCGATAACCCAAATATCCCAAATGGATTTGGGGAAAGATGGGGGAGACGGTTGACAGTTGGTTAGGGGGTTGGTACCCTAATGAAACCCACCGTGAACAGTGGGCGCAGCTTAACAACAGGATAGTGAAGACGGAAAGCAGCAAAAGCGGACCCAAAACAGTTGGTCTCTGGCTGAAAAAACAGAGGCGAGATAACGATTCTACGGCGAGTTTGATCCTGGCTCAGGATGAACGTTGGCGGCGTGCCTAACACATGCAAGTCGAACGAGAAGCCATTTTCGAATGGTGGAGAGTGGCGCACGGGTGCGTAACACGTAGCTCACCTGCCCTGAAGACGGGGATAACGTTGGGAAACCAGCGCTAATACCCGATAAGCTCACGCTCTGTAGAGGAATGTGAGAAAAGACTACGGTGCTTTGGGATGGGGCTGCGGCCCATCAGCTAGTTGGTGCGGTAACGGCGTACCAAGGCGACGACGGGTAGGGGGCCTGAGAGGGTGGCCCCCCACACTGGGACTGAGACACGGCCCAGACTCCTACGGGAGGCAGCAGTGAGGAATATTGCACAATGGGCGCAAGCCTGATGCAGCGACGCCGCGTGGGCGATGAAGGTTTTCGGATCGTAAAGCCCTTTTCTGTGTGACGATAATGACGGTAGCACAGGAATAAGTGTCGGCTAACTACGTGCCAGCAGCCGCGGTAAAACGTAGGACGCGAACGTTATCCGGAATTACTGGGCGTAAAGGGCGCGCAGGCGGTTGGGTAAGTTAGGCATGAAAGCTCCCTGGCTAAACCGGGAGAGGCTGTCTGATACTGCCGAACTAGAGTGAGGTAGAGGGGTGTAGAATTCCGCATGTAGTGGTGAAATGCGTAGATATGCGGAGGAATACCAGTGGCGAAGGCGGCACCCTGGACCTCAACTGACGCTGAGGCGCGAAAGCATGGGTAGCGAACGGGATTAGAAACCCCGGTAGTCCATGCCGTAAACGATGTACACTCGATGTTCGCTGGCCTACGGGTGAGTGAGTGTCTCAGCCAACGCGGTAAGTGTACCGCCTGGGGAGTACGGTCGCAAGGCTAAAACTCAAAGGAATTGACGGGGGCCCGCACAAGCAGCGGAGCGTGTGGTTTAATTCGAGGCTACGCGAAGAACCTTACCTGGACTTGACATCGCGGTGGTAGCGAACCGAAAGGGGAGCGACCTTCGGGAGCCGTGACAGGTGCTGCATGGCTGTCGTCAGCTCGTGTCGTGAGATGTTCGGTTAAGTCCGAAAACGAGCGCAACCCTCGGTGTGTGTTACAAGTGTCACGCACGACTGCCCGTGACAAACGGGAGGAAGGTGGGGATGACGTCAAGTCAGCATGGCCTTTATGTCCAGGGCTACACACACGCTACAATGGCCGGTACAATGGGTCGCGAAGCCGCGAGGCGGAGCCAATCCTGCAAAGCCGGTCGTAGTTCGGATTGCAGGCTGCAACTCGCCTGCATGAAGTCGGAGTTGCTAGTAACCGCAGGTCAGCACACTGCGGTGAATACGTTCCCGGGCCTTGTACACACCGCCCGTCACGTCATGGAAGCTGGTACGGCCTGAAGTCGGGAAGCCAACCGCAAGGAGGCTACCGCCGAGGGCAGGGCTGGTGACTGGGACGAAGTCGTAACAAGGTAGCTGTAGCGGAAGCTGCGGCTGGATCACCTCCTTTCTAGGGATGAGTTGGTGATGTGCAAGCATCCCAGCAGTCCAAACACCATTGGTCAGCAATCTGGTTTCCGTCTCACTATCCTGTCGTTAAGCCTTGACAGGGTGTAAGGTAGTTGGTAGAGTAGGGTTTGAGTAAGGTAAATAAGGAAGCACGAGTACTTGACGACGATGCTGGTGGGATCGCAAACGAGATAGCAGTGGTCAGGTAACGAATGGCGTGTTGCACAGCCCGGGATTGCCGGGCTGTTTTTATGAGATGAGGCATGACGTCAGTTGGTGGGTCCAAGCGCGAGTTTGGGGCCAGCAACGGGCGAGGTGCCCGCCCCCCGATGAACGTCGGGGACGCAGCTTAACAATCACATACGCGAAAAACGAACAAAAGTAACGCGAGAGCATCAATTTCTCCGTATCACATGGATAAGCGAATAAGGGCATACGGTGGATGCCTGGGTGTCAAGTGCCGAAGAAGGACGTGGTACACTGCGAAAAGCTCCGGTGAGGCGTGTGCAGCCGCAAGAGCCGGAGATGTCCGAATGGGGAAACCCGGCAGGGGTCATACCCTGTCAGCCCGACGTAGGTCGAGGCGGGGAACCGGGCGAACTGAAACATCTCAGTAGCCCGAGGAAAGGAAAGGATTCTGCGAGTAGTGGCGAGCGAAAGCGGAAAAGCCCAAACCGTTGTACTCGTACAACGGGGTTGCAGGACTCACAACAGCGTCGTGGACGGAAGACGAACGGTCTGGGAAGGCCGACCAGAGAGGGTGAGAGTCCCGTAGTCGTGCGGAAGCGAGGTGGTGAGGATCCTGAGTAGTGCGGGACACGAGAAATCTTGCATGAAACAGGGACGACCACGTTCCAAGGCTAAATACACTTGATGACCGATAGCGGACAAGTACCGTGAGGGAAAGGTGAAAAGAACCCCGGCGAGGGGAGTGAAAGAGAATCTGAAACCGTATGCTTACAACCGGTCAGAGTCCCGCAAGGGATGATGGCGTGCCTTTTGGAGAATGAGCCAGCGAGTTAATGGTCGTGGCGAGCTTAAGGGAGTGACACCCGGAGGCGAAGCGAAAGCGAGTCTGAAGAGGGCGGCAAGTCGCGATGATTAGACACGAAACCAGGTGAGCTACGCATGGTCAGGCTGAAAGTGCGGTAACACGCACGGGAGGGCCGAACCCACAAATGTTGCAAAATTTGGGGATGAACTGTGTGTAGGGGTGAAATGCCAAACGAACCTGGAGATAGCTTGTTCTCCCCGAAATAGCTTTAGGGCTAGCGTCACACGAAAAGTCGCGGAGGTAGAGCACTGACTGGGCTAGGGGGCGACTAGCTTACCGAACCCAATCAAACTCCGAATGCCGTGATGGGCGTGTGGCAGTCGGACTATGGGAGATGAGTTTCATAGTCGAGAGGGAAACAACCCAGACCTGCAGCTAAGGTCCTGAAGTGCTGACTAAGTGGAAAACGAGGTGGTCGTGTTGAGACAGCCAGGAGGTTGGCTTAGAAGCAGCCATCCTTAAAAGAGTGCGTAACAGCTCACTGGTCGAACGCGACTGCGCGGATAATGTAACGGGGCTAAGTCAGCCACCGAAGCTCGGGGATTGAAAGATCAGTAGGGGAGCGTTCTGTTGGCGGAGAAGGTTGTCTGGCAAGGGCAGCTGGAGCGAACAGAAGTGCGAATGCTGGCATGAGTAGCGAAAAACATGTGAGAACCATGTTCGCCGCAAGCCTAAGGTTTCCGACGGAAGGTCAGTCCGCGTCGGGTTAGTCGGGCCTAAGCCGAGGCCGCAAGGCGTAGGCGATGGACAACCGGTTAATATTCCGGTACCAGTTGCGGGAGCGAATGTGTAGACCCTGGGAAGCCCCAGCCGCTGAGTGGATTGCGGTGGTAAGCGGTGAAAGACCGTGATGCCGTCCGATTATGGAAGAAGTGGGAGGCACCTGGGGGCGAGAAAAGGCACATTGGCGATGAAAACAACTGCCCGTACCGCAAACCGACACAGGTAGGCGAGTTGAGGATACGAAGGCGAACGGGAGAACCCTCGTTAAGGAACTAGGCAAAAAGGTCCCGTAACTTCGGGAGAAGGGACGCCCGCTGAGAGGCGGGCCGCAGTGAAAAGGCTCTATCGACTGTTTACCAAAAACACAGGTCTCTGCGAAAGTGAAAACTGACGTATAGGGGCTGACACCTGCCCAGTGCCGGAAGGTTAAGTGGACGGGTTAGCTTCGGCGACGCTCGGAAATGAAGCCCCGGTGAACGGCGGCCGTAACTATAACGGTCCTAAGGTAGCGAAATTCCTTGTCGGGTAAGTTCCGACCCGCACGAAAGGTGTAACGAGTGGAGCACTGTCTCAACGAGGGACCCGGCGAAATTGAAGTACGTGTAAAGATGCGCGTTACCCGCAGCAGGACAAAAAGACCCCGTGGAGCTTTACTGTAGCTTGTCATTGCGTTAGGGTGTGATTTGTGTAGGATAGCTGGGAGGCTGGGAAGTCTGATCGCCAGATTGGATGGAGCCACTGTTGAAATACCAGCCTGATGACGCTTTGACCCTAACCGACCCATTTATAGCAATGGGGGGGACAGTGGCAGGTGGGCAGTTTGACTGGGGCGGTCGCCTCCGAAAGAGTAACGGAGGCGCCCAAAGGTTGGCTCAGGCTGAATGGAAACCAGCCAAAGAGTGTAAAGGCAGAAGCCAGCTTGACTGCGAGACAGACACGTCGAGCAGAGACGAAAGTCGGGCTTAGTGATCCCACGGTGCTGAGTGGAAGGGCCGTGGCTTACCGGATAAAAGCTACCCCGGGGATAACAGGCTAGTCTTGTCCAAGAGTTCACATCGACGACAAGGCTCGGCACCTCGATGTCGGCTCATCGCATCCTGGGGCTGGATCAGGTCCCAAGGGTTGGGCTGTTCGCCCATTAAAGCGGTACGCGAGCTGGGTTCAGACCGTCGTGAGACAGGTCGGTCTCTATCCGCTGTGGGCGTTGGGAGTTTGCGAGGAGCTGCCCCTAGTACGAGAGGACCGGGGTGGACGTAGCGCTCGTGTGCCGGTTGTCGCGCCAGCGGCATGGCCGGGTAGCGAGCTACGGAGGGGATAACCGCTGAAAGCATCTAAGTGGGAAGCCCACCTCAAGATGAGACTCCCCATCCCAAGAAGGGAGTAAGACCGCTGGCAGACCACCAGCTTGATAGGTCGCACGTGGAAGCGCAGTAATGGGTGGAGCGAAGCGATACTAATGGTCGAGGGCTTAGCCCTGTGGTACGGAGGAGTGGGTGCTTTCGTGCGAGACGGAGTTCGTTAAATAGTATGTGATTGTAAACAAGATCGTCAAGCTTGTGAAACACGAGGTGAAGGTGTTTTGTTGGTGGCTAGAGCCGTGGGGGTCCACCCGGTCCCATCCCGAACCCGGTCGTTAAGCCCACGAGCGCGGATGGTACTGCACTGGTGACGGTGTGGGAGAGTACGCCGCTGCCAACTCGACCCTTCGCCTCTTTTTTCTTTTCCCTCAACTCAACTCTCCTATCTTACTCTTTCTTCAATTGAACAGTTTGCGTATCTTAACGCTTTGCAGTGACTTTCATCCTGCTTGCTTAGCGTACAATTGAGACGTAGATAATGTGTTCATGGTAGGCAATTAATGACCGTACATATCCTTCTCTTTGACCAAAATATTGAGCGTCGTCGGATTCTAGCTGCTCAACTGAGAAAAAACATTGAATTTGTGATTGCCGAGGCTCATACCACTGAAATGCTGGACACAGAACAATATGACGTAGCATTGATTACCCACATGCCTGCCGATGCCTTCGAAATTCTCCAGGTTTTATGCGAACAGAATGCTGCCATTTCAACTGTTATGCTCGCCACTGCGGGTTCTGAAGCGTTAGCGATTCGCGCCTGGCGGCAGGGTTTTTGCGATTATCTGGCTTATCCACTTGATGAACAGGCAATCTATAATGCCGTGATGAGAGCTGTTGACCGCAATATTCGACAGCGCATCAATAACGACGCCCAACACCATTTAATGAGTGCCAACCGGGAACTCAACTTCTATCTTCAGGGTTTGGATAAAATAGTTAAAGTCGGTAAAGCGATCACGGCAGACTTGCTACTTGAAGACATTCTAAAAACAGTCGCACAGGCGGCGACGGATGTAATACAGGCTAATATGGCTGGCATAGTGCTTCAGGATGAGACGACCGGGGAGCATTATGTGCGAGTGGCCCATTGTCGAGATGAAACCCATCAGCCTATTTCGATCGACAAGAATCTCGTAGATCAAGTCATGCGAAGCGGGCAGCCTGTCATTATGACTGATGAGCTAGATCCGTTAAATTCGCCCTCCAATCGCGAAAAGTGTGTTGCCTATGTTCCGCTCTGTTCAAACGTGGATGTGATCGGCGTGTTGAGTGTTCTTCGCCACCGGCCCGGTGGCTCCTTTAATGATTGGCAGGTTACATTGCTCAAACTCTTAGCTGAGTTTGGTTCGGTAGCGCTCAACAATGCAGAAAAGTATCGTCGAACGCAATCTGAGCGAGACATGCTCAATGCGATACTCGATGGCACTGATGAACCGGTGCTGGTAGTTAATTTTGCAGGATGTCTGATTTTATGTAATTTGGCGGCGCAGGCGTTATTTAAAATACCAGAAACCTATCGCGGTCCGGCAGAACAGGTGATTGAACACGATGATGTGCGGGCGCTGTTACGATCTGGTTTGACCCGCCAGATTGAGATTACATTCGACGACGAGCGGACCTATCAGGCGCAGATGACGCTGGTAGAGCGGGTTGGCTATGTGATTATGATGCAGGATATTAGTCATCTGAAAGATCTTGATCAGATCAAAACGAACTTTGTTGCCAGTGTGTCACAAGATTTGCGTTCGCCGCTGACAGCCATCATGGGCTATGTTGAACTGCTCAGTCGCGCCGGGCCAGTTAATGAATTGCAGCAGACATTTATTGACCGGATTACCCTCAGTGCCCAGACAATTAGCGATGAAATTAATGATTTGCTTGACCTCAGTCGGATTGAATCCAGTACTGCCGAAATCAATTACGAGCATGTGCAATTGCCGACCATTGTCGATTATGCGCTGGCGACCGTTGAGGGACAGGTTAGCGCTAAACAACTGACTTTGGATGGTGATTTTGCAGATCAGCTGCCACCGGTGTGGGGCAATGCCCGGCGGATTAAACAAATGATTCGTAACCTCTTGGAAAATGCCATCACATTTACTCCGGAACATGGCGCAATTCGCATCACGTTGCAATTGCATGACAACCTGCTGCTGCTGGAAATCGCCGATACCGGCATTGGAATTGCGCTTGAAGACCAGCCCCATATCTTTGATAAATTTTACCGGGCCGAAGCGGTGCGCGACACATACGACGGTGCTGGGCTGGGCCTGGCAATTGTCAAGAGCATCCTTGACCGACATCACGGTCGCATCTGGGTTGAAAGCCAACTGGGCGTGGGGAGTACATTTTCGGTGCTATTGCCGGTTGGGGTACAGCATGAGACAGACTCCAAAAATGAGACAACCGCATTGGCGCTGGCAGCCCCCTGATGTCAGCGGTACACTGAAGCCATGTCGAACGCACTTTCCGCTCAAAAACCTGATTGGATGGTTGTTCATGTAACTTACCATCTTCATGAAGGGCAAATTTTGGTTGGTCGCCTGCATGCTGAGGGGATTCCTGCTGTTTTACACCAGGAACCCGGTGCCAGTGCGATGGGCATCCATATCGGTAAACTGGGCGAAATTAAAGTGTTGGTGCGACCCGATGACTATGAACTGGCTTTAGACCTCCTGTTTCCTGACGAACCGGATGCCCTGCCCGCAGATACCGACCAGGTTATCTTCAACGATGATGAGCATGTTGATGAATAAAACTTTGACCGCGGTGCCAGGGATTCGGGTCGGCCATGCAACTCATCTGGCTGGCGGAACGGGCTGTACGGTGGTGCTATGCCCACCCGGAACGGTGGGGGGTGTCGACCAGCGGGGCGGTGCACCGGGGACGCGTGAGACTGACCTTTTGCGCCCGTTGCATCATGTCAGTGAGGTCAATGCGATTATGCTGGCCGGGGGTAGCGCCTTCGGCTTAGCAGCGGCGGACGGTGTCGTGCGCTATCTCGATGAACGGGGCGAGGGGTATCGCAGCGGTAGTGGCTACATCGTACCGATTGTTTCGGCAGCAATTGTGTTTGACTTGCCGGTTGGTGAACAGGGGATTCTGCCTGATGCTGGTATGGGCTATGCCGCGTGCGAAATGGCATCGACTGAGTCAGTTGAGCAGGGTACCGTTGGGGTTGGGACGGGCTGTCGGGTGGGGGCCATGCTGGGCAATACACAGGCCACGAAAGGTGGTGTCGGTTCCGCTTGCATTGAATTGGACGAAGAATTGCGAGTTGCGGCGCTAGTGGCTGTCAACGCTGTTGGTGACGTGTTGGATAAACAGGGGAAAATCCTCGCAGGACTGCGAACCGCACCGGGTAGCAGCGTGTTTGTGGGGATGCTCGACGCGTTTCGGGATATGGCCCGCATGACCCAACCGCCGGGCCGGGAAAACACCGTCATTGGTGTTGTTGCGACCAACGCTAAGTTGACAAAAGAGGAAGTTAATAAAGTAGCACAGATGGCGAATGCGGGGTTGGCACGAGCGATCAACCCGGTCCACACGATGTTTGATGGCGATACACTGTTTGCGCTGGCAACCGGCGAGATTCCTGCGAATGTGACGACGATTGGCGCATTTGCTGCCGAAGCCGTATCGCAGGCGATTCGCAACGCGGTTCGGGAAGCGACCAGTTTGCATGATGTGCGGGCGCTTCGCGATTTATAAAGTTAGCCAGTTCTAACCGCTCAGGTGCGATGTTAAGGGATTTGCTAAATTTTATTAACATGCATTTAGCATTCTATTGATAATCTCGGCGTTGGTTTAATTGTGATTGCCTAATATATCAAAGAAGAAGCTATGAGCCATAAAGTCATCGTGGTTGAAGATGAAGAAACGCTTGTTCGCAACATCGCCGCCAAGTTGCAAGATGAGGGTTATAAAGTCACGACGGCGACTGATGGTGAGGACGGCCTCGATAAAATCCGTAGCGAACATCCCGATCTGATTATTCTCGATATTATGTTGCCGCGCCTGGATGGCTTGAGTATCTGCCGGATTGTGCGGCATGATACCAACCTGGCGCATATCCCCATCATTATGCTGACCGCACGGGGTACTGAAGTCGATAAGATCGTTGGCCTTGAAAGTGGTGCTGATGATTATATCGTGAAGCCCTTTAGCCTGGGCGAATTCCTGGCACGGGTGCGGGCGGTGATGCGGCGTGCGCCGGGGCGTCCGGTGCCACAGGACGAACTGGTTTCAGGCAATTTGCGCTTGAGCCTGACGGGCCGCCGGTTTTTCAAGGAAGAGACTGAGATCAAACTGAGTAATAAAGAGTTTGATCTGCTGGCAGAACTGATGCGTAATCAGGGTGCGGTTCTCTCGCGGGATTTGATCCTGACCAAAGTGTGGGGCTATGACTATTTCGTCGATAAACGCACTGTGGATGTCCATGTCCGTTGGTTACGGGAAAAAATCGAAGATGATCCCTCGAATCCGAACCGTATCGTGACAGTGCGCGGGGTTGGCTATCGCTTTGAAGGTTGATTTGCCGCGCTGATCGGCTACCATCATTCGTGTTAAGAGGTTGAACCGGGATGGTAATCAATCAAATGCCCGATGGACGCGCATGGATGGTGCTGGCGGCAGCAGTATTGTGGGGGACGACGGGCACCGCCCAGGCACTGGCTCCAGTTGGGGCCGATCCAATTAGTGTGGGTACGCTTCGCCTGGTGATTGGCGGGGGGGCATTGCTTGGGCTGGCCCGACTGCGTGGTGATTGGCCGCGCTTATCCACCTGGCCGCGCAAACTGACTCTTCTTACCGCGTTGACAATTGCTACGTATCAAGTCGCTTTTTTTGGCGGTGTTGCCCGCACCGGTGTCGCTGTGGGTACGATTGTTGGGATTGGCAGCGCGCCAATTATGGCCGGTACACTAAACTGGTGGTTCAATGGGGAGCGGCCTGGTCGACGCTGGCTGGGAGCAACATTATTAGCCATTATTGGATGTGGATTGCTGATTTTGCCAGATGGACAGTTACAGATAGACAGCCTGGGTGTTCTGTTAGCACTGGGGGCGGGCCTTTCTTATGCGCTTTATACCCTTTCGAGCAAGCGGTTGCTGGTGGATTATTCGCCGGATGTGGTTATGGCGGTGGGCTTTGGGGGTGGTGCACTGCTGTTGCTACCCTTGCTCTGGGGGCGCAATCTAAATTGGATCCTGGAACCACCCGGCCTGTTGATTGCTTTACATCTGGGGTTGGTGGCAACAGGGCTAGCCTATGTTTTGTTTGGGCGTGGTTTAAAAACGACACCAGCAGCCACCGCCGTTACGCTGTCTTTGGCGGAGCCGTTGACAGCCGGGTTTCTGGGAGTGGCAGTCGTTGGTGAACGGTTGACGATAACAACGATGCTGGGGAGCGGTTTGCTGCTGGCCGGGCTAGCCTGGCTCATAATTCCCTGGGAGGTCATCGGGAGGCATCATGGACTTTTTAAGATCAAAAAATATTGAAGAACTGGAACAACGGGTTGCTGAGTTGGAAAAGCAAAATGCTTATACCAAAGCCCTGTTGTCGACGATGGCGAACGGTGCTTACAACGCCCTGATGGTTATGAATGAAGATTGCCGAATCATCGCCATTAATGACCGAGCTGAAGCGTTGTTTCAATATCCGCATCCGGTTGGCGAATCACTGGAAACGTTAACCGGATCGCCAGAACTGACAGCGATGGTTTCGGATACGTTGACGAACCAGGAAGATGCTCTCGAAGAGCAGATCAAGATCAAAGATCGAGTCTATAAGGTCCGGGCACAGGTCATATCACGCGATGGCTACGTGTTTATTTGCCTGGCATTGGAAGACATCACAGACCTGGTGCGTCTCAATCGGGCACGGCGCGATATGGTCGCCAATATTTCACATGAATTACGCACGCCGATTGCCAACATGCGCTTGATTATTGATGATCTGTTTTTGGAGACCGAAAAACCCAAGCGAAAAAAGAGTATTAGCTCGCTGCGGGCGATTGCTCAGGAAACCGATGCGCTGCTCTGGATGGCGGATGAACTGCTTGACTTATCAATGATTGAATCTGGTCAGGCAATTATTCGGATGGTGGAAGAGCCGGTGTATTTAATGGTGGAAGAAGCCATTTTACGCATCTTTGATCAGAGTGCTGCCAAAGAATTGGATGTCGTCCATGATATTCCGCAGGACATGATTGTGCTTTGCGACCATGACAAGGTGCGTCGTGTGCTGGCAAATCTGATTCATAATGCGGTGAAGTGGTCACCACCCGGCGAGACAATATCGGTTCAAGCCAAGCGCGATGGCGATGAGGTTATCATCAGCGTATTTGACAATGGGCCGGGTGTGCCGGAGGATCAAACAGACCGCATTTTCGAGCGTTTTTATCAGGCCGATGAGTCGCGTTCAGTTAGTGATGGAACTGGGCTGGGGCTGGCGATCTGTAAACATATTATTGAAGCGCACGGTGGGCGCATCTGGGCTGAAGGCAATGCCCAACACAGTGGTGGCCGTTTTTACTTCATGCTGGCAGCCGGTGAGTCCAATTCTTAGAACGGACTTATTGTTAGATGCCTGTTAGGATTTGTGTGTTATAATTCTCACAATATCATAAGCGAACCTTCGGGGCAGGGTGGAATTCCCTACCGGCGGTATGGTACGAAAAAGTACCCAGCCCGCGACCCGTGTCACCAACGACTTTTGTACTTTGGTGCGTCATGATTGTCCACAATCATGCCGGTGGATCTGGTGAGAGGCCAGAGCCGACAGTTACAGTCTGGATGGGAGAAGGTGTGGCAACGA
This sequence comes from Phototrophicaceae bacterium, assembly GCA_965223835.1. GTDB lineage: Bacteria > Chloroflexota > Anaerolineae > Aggregatilineales > Phototrophicaceae > CAVYXZ01. Next base: position 3,257,856 of record CBDCXQ010000001.1, on the reverse strand, counting down.
CCTGACAATGTGTTAGGGAGTTGTGTTTGCTTACCATTCATGTGTTTTCACTGGTAAGTGGTGTTGAAGATTCAACCACCACTTAAACCAGTCTGGTATGCATGCTTCTGCCCCGTTGTTGCGCGAGACTGCGGGGTTTTTGATGCAACAAACACTCCTTTCAACTGCATTTACCAAAGCTACTGGTCAACCTGTAGTGCGGCGTCTGGCACCCCTTGTCGTTATTGCCGCGTTGCTATTGCTATGGCAATTGATTACCGTGTTGGAAGTTTACCCAGTTTTCATTATCCCGCCGCCAGTGGCGGTTGCCGAGAAATTTGTCGATGTGCTGCTGGATGGTCGCCTCTGGTTTCATGCTCAGGTGACACTTTCAGCAGTGCTGGCCGGGTTGTTGGTGGGGTCGAGCGTGGGCGTCCTCCTCGGCTATTTGATTGCCCGGCATCCCCTGCTAGAAGCGTCGCTAGCTCCGATCATCGTCAGCCTACAATCGACCCCGGCGGTGGCCTATGCTCCCATGCTGGTGATCTGGTTTGGCAGTGGGTTAACCAGCAAGATCATTACCAGTGCGCTAATCGTATTTTTTCCGACCCTGTTGAATACAGTAGTGGGTATTCGCAATGTGCCGCAACCGCTGCTTGATTTGATGCGTTCGCAGCGGGCGACCCCCTGGCAAATGCTCACCAAACTCGAGATTCCGGCGGCGATGCCCGTGTTGATGGGCGGGTTGAAGATTAGCGCGACGCTGGCGGTGATTGGTGCAGTCGTTGGTGAGTTTGTGAGTGCGAATGCCGGGCTGGGGTTTCTGATTACTTTGGCGCGAAACCAATTTGATACGCCGTTAGTGCTGGTTGCAGTGATTACACTGGCGGTGATTGCGCGTCTGCTATATGGCGCGGTGGCTTTAATTGAACGCCGGGTACTGTCCTGGCAAGTTCGTACTCGTTGATCGGAGGATACTTTGCGTAAGTCAGGCTATATGCTATTGATTGTTGCCGTTTTGTTGATGGTCTCGTCAGTTCAACCGCAAGCGACAACTGATGTAACCTTTTTCCTGACGTTTATTCCCAACGTGCAATTTGCGCCGGTTTATGTGGCGCTGGAGAATGGCTATTTTGAAGATCTGAATGTCACCATTCAGCACGGTGATGAACCGGACGGAGTGAACCTGATTGCAGCAGATCAAATCAAATTTGGCATCATCAGCGGCGAACAGGTGATTCAGGCACGAGCCAATGAGCGTCCGGTGGTGTTTGTGTATGAATGGTTTCAGGAATATCCGGTGGGTGTGGTGGTTGCAGTCGATAGTGATATTGAAACGGTGAACGACCTCGCCGGGCGCACAGTCGGCATTCCGGGACGTTTTGGGGCCAGTTACAGTGGTCTGGTGGCGCTGCTCACTGCATCTGAAATGACGGAAGCTGAAATTCAACTGGAACCGATTGGCTTTAATGCGCCGGAAGTTGTCTGTGTAGGTGCGGTCGAAGCGGCAGTTGTGTACATCAATAACGAACCCCTGCAAATCGAACAACGGGCCGAAGCGGGCGATTGTGGTGCCTGGACCGGTACGCGCGTGTTGCCGGTCGCGGCGGCAGTGGATATGGTTTCCAATGGTCTGGTGACGAATGAGACCACGATTGCGGATGACCCCGGCCTCGTGCAGGCAGTGGTCACAGCTTTTGATGCCGGCGTGCAAGCGGCGATCAATAATCCAGCGGAAGCCTTCTTGATTAGCGGCAACTTTGTTGAAAATCTATTAGCTGCTGATCTGGCAGTGGTGTTGATGGAAGAGGCTGACTTACAGGCTGATTTCCTGGCAACCAACCCGGACGCAGAAGGCATTGCCGCCAGTCGTTTAGCCCTGCGTGAACGATTAGGGGCACAATTCGCTGCTGCTGATCTGGTGCAGTTTGATGTGCTCTTGAACACGATCGAATTATGGGAAGCCGAGACATTGGGCCTGACAGATGCGGACTCCTGGGCATTGACCCAGGATGTACTACTGACGATGGGTTTTCTGGAAGCGCCAATTGAATTGAGCGGGGCATTCACCAACGATTTTGTGACACAGGAATAACGAGAATAAGCAATGCGAATTCAGACCCGTGATTTACGGGTTGCGTATACCACACCTGACGGCGCGAGGATGCCGGTTTTAGGACCGTTGACGCTTAACATTGCGCCCGGCACATTTGTGACATTGGTGGGGCCAAGCGGTTGTGGCAAGAGTACCCTGATTCGCCTGCTAGCTGGATTAGAATCGCCTACAAACGGTGAAGTGCTGCTGGACAATCTGCCAGTTACCGAACCATCGAAGCGCGTTGGGTTGATGTTTCAGGATGCGAACCTGATGCCCTGGCGTACGGTACAGGATAATATCGCGCTGCCGCTGGAATTGGCGGGGCAAAATCGGGCAAAGCGGTATGCCGCGGTCAATGATCTTCTGCCGACATTGGGCTTAGCTGATTTCGCCGAAGCTTATCCCGGTGAGCTTTCCGGTGGTATGTCGCAGCGGGCAGCGCTTGGACGCGTACTCATTCAGAATCCGGGGCTTCTATTGTTAGATGAGCCTTTTGGTGCGCTCGATGCGCTTACTCGTGAGCAAATCAGCTTTGATTTGTTACGTATGTGGACCCGCGAACGACCCACTGTCTTGATGGTGACACATGACATTAATGAAGCGGTGCTGCTGGCTGATCGTGTACTGGTCATGTCACCCCGGCCTGGCCAGATCAGGCTAGATTTACCGGTAGCGTTGCCGCGTCCACGTCAAGTGGATTTTATCTACAGCGATACGTTTGCCGCGATTGCCCAACAGGTGCGTGCTGCGATCAATCTTTAGGCTTAGCAGCGCATTTTGTGTCAGATCACAGTTGCCAATCTTATTTTTGGTTGTGCATTTATTTCGAGTTGACAGCAAAATCCATCCGTATCGTCATGCCGAAAGTGCTTCCCTGGTCGGGATTGCTGCGCACATAAACGTCGCCGCCATTGGTTTCAGCTACTGATTTCACAATGGCAAGGCCGAGGCCGGTTCCGGGTAAATTGCGGGTTCCCGGCGCCCGATAAAAGCGCTCAAACAGCCGGACCTGATCGGGTGGTGGAATTCCAGGGCCATTATCCGTCACTTCAATATGCAGCAGTTCACTTTTGGTGAAGGCCTTCAGCAGGATCGTGCCACCTTCTGGTGTGTACTTAGTCGCATTATCTAGGTAGTTGATGAGGGCGCGATTCAGTAAGGCCTGATCGAGGTTCATCGTGGGTAAATCATCTTCCAATTCTAGCTTGAGTTCGATCTGTTTGGCCTTCATCAATGGCCGCATCTGGCGACCTGCTTCGCGTAATAAGGCTGCGACTTCAATCGGTTCGCGCTCGACACCATATCCAGCTTCGATCTGTTCGAGTTTAAGGACATCATCGATCAAGGCTTGCAAGCGCGTGACGCCATTTTCAGCTAAGCCAATTAATTCGGCGATTGTTGGGTCGGGGTGTTCTAACATACTGTCGAGCAGTTTAACTGAATTTAGGGTGACGCTGAGCGGACTACGCATGTCATGAGCGGCAGCGGCAATAAATTGCGCACGGGATAGTTCAGCCTTCCGCAAGTGGGTGACATCGCGTAGGACGATTACCCAGCCATCAGTGGTACCATTTTGCTGAATCTGCTGCTCAAAGTAGATCGGGAGGACGGCGATGGAGGCGATCAGGCCCGATTCAAACGCGACCTCGAATGATTCCTGATGTGTTTTAGTACGTGAACTCAAGGCACGCAGCAGCACATCGCGGACATTGGGTTCGATTGGGATTTCACGTAATGGGATGCCGATCAACCGGGCGGCATTGACTTCGAACATTGCCGCCGCTTTGTGATTAATAAGCCGCACCCGGCTATTCTGGTTGGTGGCAATGATGCCATCGGTCGATGAATCGAGGATTGCACCAAGATTCTTCTCATTTTCCAGTGCGTTTTCGTAAAGCTGGGCATTATTCAAGGCGACGCCCACCGTATCGGCGATGGCACGCAGGACGCCGATAATCTCGTCATTGAACTGATCGGGCTTGCTGCTCATGATACTGAGGATGCCGATAATCTCGCTGCGAGCATGCATGGGGGCCATGACGATCGAGCGAAATTGTTCTTCGTGAAAGCTCGGAATCGCCAGGTCTTCGTTGCCATCAAAGTTGTTATCGACAACAACATCGTTAGTTTGGATAACCTGACCGGACATGCCTTGATCGACGGGAATGCGCATCGGGCGTTTTTCCAGATCACGAGTCCAGCCGCGCTGTGCCCGCACCACCACCTCGCCATTTTCATTGTCAATCAGGCTAATGCCACCCGCTTCAGCGCCAACAATCTCCAGGACGACATTGATCGCTGTGTCCAATGTCACATCCAGGTCCAGCGATTGCCCAACCGTGGCGGCGACGGTGTTGATCGCAGCGAGTTGGTCAATGCGTCGCTTGACTTCAGCAGTAAGCAGTTGATTTTGAATGCGCAGGCTGGATAGATCGGTCACGGCAACACTCACGTATGTTTTCTTATACCATAATCTAACTCATCATATAAACATGTGGTAGTTATTGCAATGGTTATGGTGTCCAGTAGGACCTTCGGCTACACTTGCAGCCAATATCTGACACGAAAGAGGTCTTTGATGAGTTTTGATGTGCATGCCTTACGCGCTCAGTTTCCGGCATTAAGTCAAGTTAAAACGCATGGCGCTAAAGCGCCAATCTTCTTTGATAATCCGGCTGGCACGCAGGTGCCGCAAATTGTGATTGACGCTGTGGTTGATTATTTTGTACATATGAATGCCAATCAAGGCGGAGCATTTGCATCCAGTCAGCAAACGGACGACCTGATTGGGGCGGTGCGGCAAAAAGTGGCCGATTTTATCAACGCACCGGCGGCGAAGGAGATTGTTTTTGGCGCGAATATGACGACGCTGAATTTTGCGCTGAGCCGGGCATTGGGCAAAACATTGCAACGGGGCGCTGAAATTGTGTTGACGCACATGGATCATGATGCCAATGTACAACCCTGGCGACGGATTGCGGAAGATTATGATCTTGTCATTCGTTGGGCCGATATTGTCACGACAGACTGTACGCTGGATATGGATAGCCTGGAAGCGGCTCTCACGGAAAAAACCCGGATTGTTGCGGCGGTTCACGCATCGAATGCGGTTGGTACCATCAACCCCGTACAGCAGATTGCGGCGATGGCCCATGCTGCCGGTGCATTGTTCGTGGTGGATGCTGTGCAAAGCGCCCCGCATATCCCGATAGATGTGCAGGCAATTGATTGTGATTTTTTGCTGTGCTCGGCCTACAAATTTTATGGACCTCATATTGGGCTGTTGTGGGGACGCTATGATCTGCTGGCGGAACTACCTGTTTATAAAGTTCGTCCGGCAAAAGATGTGCCACCCGAACGCTGGGAGACTGGTACGCAGAGTCACGAGACCATCGCGGGTGTCGGCGGCGCATTGGATTACCTCGCGGGGATTGGACGGGACTATGGCGCTGGCTACGTCGATGAATTTCCAGATTTTTCTGGTAACTCACTTGATCTCAAGACCGGTATGGCAGCGTCAGCAGTCTATGAGTCTGAACTTGTCACACATCTGATCGAAGTGTTGCAGCGAATTCCAGGTATGACGATTGCCGGAATCAGCGACCCGGCGCGTTTTGCTGAACGAGTGCCGACGGTGGCCTGTGCGCATGATAGCCGCTCACCCGCCGAACTGGCGCAATTGCTGGCGGAAAACAACATCTATGTGTGGTCGGGCAACTATTATGCCCAGGAGATCATGGATCGGCTGGGCCGAGGTGAGCAGGGGATGTTGCGTATCGGTCTGGCGCATTACAACACGCATCAAGAGATTGATGAATTGGAGGCGGTGCTAAAGCAGTTGTAGACTGGTGGTCTAACCCAATGTTCAGAGCGGCAACAGCATAAAATTGTCGGGTATTTTTTCGCCAACCGGATCGATTGTCGGCAAACGATCGCCAGTTATCGGATCAACGAAACCGATGCGGATTTGCCAGCCAGCAGTGTCTGTACCGGTCCCTATTGGGAAAAATAGATGATCTTTGATATGATCGCCGGGTTGCCAGGTTGTGGTTGGGGAATAGTCACCCTGCGGTTGACGATCCTGTTGTTGGATGATTTGTCCATTGTTATCCAAAAGGTGGACGAACCAACTATAATTTTGCTCAGGTTGGTCAACGGCGGTCCAATCGAGTGTCAGTTGCAGGCCATCGTCTCGTCTGTTTAGACCATAAGCTGTGAGTTGGATGGGGCCAAATTGCCACCCGGCGGTTTGATCGGCATCTACTGGTGTTGTCAGATCGAAGAGCAAGGACCGATGGTCGGCGATGAACGGAATTTCATGTACAAAAGCAGCGTGCTGCCAAAGATCCTGTTCTTGCCAATTTTCAGGGCGGGCGGGCGGAAACCAGGTGATAAACCAGGTTAATCCACCTTGATTCTGCGCATAGTCCCATAAGCCAGCAGCCAGTGGGTCTTCAGGCGACGTTGGTGCATGGGTGGTGATGACTCGTGTCTCTCCTCCATAATCCAGCAGATTGGCGGCAAAGGCAGTTGACGCGGCCACGATTTGGTTGGCGGCAGGTTGTAACTGCTGTTCAATCACAGTGGCTGCCGCTGCAGGTGATTGACGCAGCACGACGGCCAGAGAAGCGAGAATCAACAGTGGGATAACGACTCGAGGTAGCCATTGATGTTGAACGCGCCAGATGAGCAGCGCGATGCCGAGGAGGGCAAGCACGAGGCTGATATGGATGCTATCAGCTGGTAGCTGTGATGGTTGCGAACCGGTGAGGAGTACGCGAAACTGCCCGACGATGGGACTTAAGTCCAGGCGATAAACGACTTCAGTCGACAGGCCGGTGAAGAATCCGGCCTCAACACCTGCCGCATAATCTCTGTATAGCGACATGGTGTAGGGAACAAAATCATAGATCAGCGCCGGAATCTGAAGCCATATAGAGATGATGCTCAGGACCAAAACGCTCACTGTGATGAAGCGCTGTTGACCGATTTTGGCGATGATTGGCAATGTCAGGAGCATGAGCAGCGGCATGACAGGGAGTAGAAAGCGTGGCCCCCAGACGATGCCCCCATGCCAGCTCCACCATGTCGCATAAGTAACGACTTGCAATCCTAACAGCGTCAGGATGATGATTGTTGACCGCTGCCGGCGCAATATAAAGGCCCCCGGAACAATTAGGAGCAGGATGGGGCTATACCAGAATAAGCCCCGATATGGGCTGAGCAGGAGACCAAATACGCCTAACCCGAACGGCGATGTAAAACCTTCTCCGGCGGCGAAATTATAACCGCTTGTCAATGGGCTACCGAAGCGTAACATATTAAAGCCCAGCAACAGCCCAATGATTGTCATTATCGGGGCCGCCAGTGCGCTGATCGGGCGAACATGCCAATGGCGGGGATTTAACCCCAGTGCATATAGACCGATCATCGGCGCTACCAGCGCATAGGTGATGTTGACCCCACACGCTAGTCCTAGCAGCAAGCCCGTTGCTATGAGCGTGCGTGAATTAACATTCTGGCGATAACTATGGGCGGTAGAAAATGCGGCTAGTAACAATAATCCGGCGAGTGGTTCGCCAAACAGTGTGCGCGTATAGACGATTGCCAGTGTGCCGAGACCAAAAATAACTGCGGCTAATAACGCTGTTCGTGAGCCGTGTTGCAGTTGGCGGGCACAGGCATAAATGGTTAAAGCTGTTAGGATCGTTACGATCGGATTAAAAAGCATGGCGGCGGCACGAACGGAAATGCCTAATTGAGCGAGACCGACGAAGGGGAGGAGCAATAGCGAGGGCACGATGCCTTTTTTGGCATAGAGCAAGCCATCTACGCCAAAGGTGCCCATGCGTGAGATGGGCGGCAACAATCCGTCGGCTGAGCCAAGGATCATGATGTCGGGTGTGCCATGCTGCCAGAGGTTGCTGGCGACGGCCAGCGTCGCTTCCCCATCAATGGTAGCCGGCTGGTTCTGATAGACCAACAGGTAAACAGCTAGCAGCACCGTGATGAGCAGCCAGCGATAACGCGAATCAAGATTAGCCAATAATTTCTTTCGAGACTGCTGCTGCCAATTGGGCGCTCACCAGTTCAAGCATTAAGACATTATCCTGGGTAATCGAAGTCGGTATTTCGCGACAAGCCACTAAGACGCCATACCGGCTGTCGCTATAGATTACTGGAACACAGGCAACTGCGCCTAATCGCCCTCGTTTTACCAGCGGATGGGTTGGGTCATCCTTGGGTCCGGCCATCCGGCTCTGTCCATTTTGGGCGACCCAGGCCATGAGGTCGGTTTCAGTGGCCTGCTTAGGCGCAACCGCCTGAAACGCGTTGGGTCCTTCCTGCGCTTTGAGCATGAGTTGAAACGGGTCCTGACTTTCCAGGCGGTAAAAGGCGACATAGGTGTAGTCCATATCCATACAGGCTGATACTGCCGCTTGCTGCTTACCATATTCGCCAGATGCGTTGCGCAGACGTTTCGCAAACTCGCGGACAGCAGGCAGGCTGTCGGCCCGCAACGTTTCCAGTTGCCGGTCAGACATCAAGCGGGTGATGCGCCGGGCCAGATCATCATTTTCAAAAGGGGTCGTACTAATTTCATCGGCCTGTCCGGGCAAGCCAAAGTCCGCTTCCTCATCAATCAGGATAATAAACAGGCGCGGATAGGTATGGCGAACATCGCCGACGAACTCGTAAACTCCGCCCATGCTATTGTCAATAACGAGCACATCCACATGCTTGTCGCGGTCCGCTAGAATTGAGAACGCATCCTGTTTGTCAGACGTCATATGCAGACGAAAATTTTTGTGTAGCGATAAATTCTTATAATAGCGACTGGCTTCCTCACGAGGAACATTTACCAGTACATCAATTGTGGTCATTTATTGGACTCCTCAATGAAGATTTACCCTATTTTAACACACACGCCATTTGCTTGTATTATGGGTTGTCGGTCAGGGTCATGGTGAGCAGCAGCAGTTGCTTAATTCCGGCCTCAACTGGCCCCAATTCAACATATTCGTCGAGGCGATGAGCGTTGCCGCCCCGGGTAATGCCAATGGTTATTGCTGGACAACCGGCGGCTAGCGGGATGTTAGCATCGGTACTGCCCGTTTCCAATGTTCCCTGAATCCCAACCTGAGCCAGGGCAGCGAGCGCCCCGGTAACCAGTTCATGTTGGGGAGAAAGTTTACCCGCTGGTCGCTCGCCAACGATTTCAACCTGGAACTGCACGTCGCTGGTGTTAAGCCTGGCAACTTCATCACGTACCTGCGTTTCAAACTGAGTCAGGGCAGCGAGTTGTTCTGAGCGCATATCCAGCCAAAATCCGGCGCTGGTGGCAATAACGTTGATACCCTGGCCGCCCTCGATTATGCCGATATTGAACGTCGTGCGTGGCGTTCTGGGTGGTTGTAGATTGACGATGTTGTGTCCGAGTTGAATGATGCTGTGGACTGCGCTAGGTCGTCCGAAATGCAGCCAGCTATGACCACCTGCCGCTGCTGCCGTGATATGTAAACGCCGTACCGCGATACCACCATGATAGACATGACCGAATGCCAGACCTTCCAGATTAATGACGGCATTAACTTTGTCTGCCAGCGCTTTATAGGCCACCTTCATCCCATCCAAATTGCCCAGACCTTCTTCGCGGGTGGTGGCAACAAACCAGATGTCGCGTGCCGGGGTGATTTTCTGATTGTGAAAGGTTGCGATGACCGCCAGTAGCCCGGCAACACCAAAACAATTATCACCAAGGCCGGGACCATAGATGATCTGTCCTTCTTGGCTTAGGCTCAGATCAGTTTGCGCCGGGAAGACGGTATCCGTATGCGCGGTAATCATGAGCGCAGGTGTATCGCCGTTGGTTCCAGGTAAACGACCATAGACGTTAAACAGGTCATCAGTCCGAATATCGCTTAAGTTGAAGGCTGCGAATTGATTTTGAACATAGGCGGCCCGGTTGGCTTCGGCAAAGGTTGGTGCGGGGATTTGCTGGAGGGTAGTAGCCTGTTCAATGACAAACTGGATAATTTCAGGTAGCCAGTCCCAGCGCTGATTATGGTCATTTTTTTTGATACGATCTCGCATAAATGATCCTGTTATGTTAAATCTGGTCTAATGAGGTTTGACCTGTTCTTAAAACTCAGGCTATAATCTAACGCGCCGAAGCGGTTTTGAAACACCAGGAGGTGCTGCGTGAGTAAGGCCAAGATACTGCTGATCGGGCGCAGCCAGGTGAAAGGCGCTTCACTTCCCGGTTCTCTGCGGAAACGCTATGATCTCACGCTTGTTCCCAACGGGAATCGCGCATTAACTATCGCCGATGATCTTAAGCCACACCTTATTATATTGGATGCTGTCTCGCTGCGCACGCCCGGAGATCGAATTTGTCTCCAATTACGCAAACATTTGCCCGATGTGCCGGTGCTACACATTTGTATGGGTCCCCAAGCCAAAGTCGACAGCCAGGCCGATGAAGTGTTGTTTCCGCCATTTGGATCGCGAAAATTGTTTAACAGCATTGAGCGATTGATTACGCTGGGCGACGATGAAATTATTACCTGTGGTCCGTTGTCACTGAATGTCGAACGACGAATGTTGACCACACCGGTCCAGGAAAAACAGTTGACGCCTAAGGTTGCACTGTTACTTGAAGTGTTTATGCGCCAACCTGGAGAAACGCTAGATCGCAAGTTGTTGATGACAAAAGTCTGGCAAACTGAATATATGGGCGACACTCGAACGCTTGATGTTCATATTCGTTGGATTCGGCAGGCAATTGAGGCGAATCCCGCTAAGCCTCAACTCCTCAAAACTATACGCGGCGTTGGCTACTGTTTACAGGTTAACGGGCATTAATTGCAGTGTGATTGAAGGTAGAAAGAATCAAACATGAGTCATCCCGAACTTTGCCAAAGAAATTGTAAAGTAGGTGGATGGCTCATCCACAAGCGACTGAGAGCAGAGCGCAAACGGTAAAGAGGCAAAGAGACCTCACGAAGTCGTTTGCCAGTGCGGTGACACCAGTGTCGCAGAAGCCAGTTTTTGAGTGCCTCAAAGTTAGAATGCAAGAGAGATAGCAAAAAAGCATAGACAAGAGCAACCATCATCATGAGTTTGATGCGGTTTTGCCATGACCACAGGCGAGGACTTTCAAGTGCGAGTTCAGTTTTGGCATAACGATAGGTCATTTCGATTTGCCAGCGACGTGCGTAAATAAAGACCATGCGCCAGGCATCATCAAGAGAATGAATAGGTTCATTGGTGAGCAAATACCAGGGTTTTTTGCCTTTCCCTGGACGTGATACCACTAGAAATAGAGGCTGGTCAGGATAGTCTGCATGGGTCACCGGCACATAAATAATACCTGTCTTGCGCCAACACTGTCGTCTGGCATCCCAAATCAAGCGGTGATCCATACTCCGTTTACCCCGTGTGATTTTCCAGGCACAGCGTTTGCCGTTTGCATCAACGAGGTGATATTTTGTCTGCCAGCGCAAAACAAAACGCACATCAAAGCGAAAGGCTTGTTTGAGCCAGGGACTACTGGCATAACCACGATCCCAAACATGAATGACTTGCCTCTTCCAGAAGTAAGCACAGCGATGAAGCAGTTGCGTCGCTGTCGGACGTTTACGTGTGGCAAATTTACCACGTCTTGTCCACCACTTCATTGCTGCTAACACCGGATGGCCTGACATACCAACAACGACTAATGTCATCCATTCCATGCCCGGAACAAAAATTGGACGACCTCCCGGTGGATTGAAATACCCCGGTTTAATTCGTTTCAGACGGGCTGCTTTGCTTGACCTGACAGCACATAAACCTTCAACCGCAATACTTTCTGGCTTCTCAATAACACTCTCATCCCACAACACCAATGCCGTTTGACCCTGTCCGATCTGACTGGCTATGAACTCACTTGCTCCTTGCCACAAAAAACGACCTATGATCCAGCTTGACCAGCTTGCACTTCGTAACAAGTTGCTCAAGCGTTTTGTCCCTGCTGGTGCTTTATCTGGACTGAGAATATAGCCACCTAACTCACTCAACAACAAGCCATATTGACTGTGGCGAAATGTTAGCATCGCCAGCAATGTGCGTAGAAATGTCCGTACAAGACGTTTGTCGAGACGTTTATCTAATGTCACCAGCAACGGCGACACAAATCCTTCTAAGCCGTTGGCTAATTCTTGTGATTGATCTTGATTTGTTGCACAATCTACCATTGAAAAAGACCCCTTTCGGTTGTGATTTGTGGAAATCTCACTTTACCGACTGAGGTCTTTTTTGTCATCTCATAAAATTTGGGATGACTCATGTTTTGCTATAGCAAATCTATTGCTGAGTTTGTAACTTGTGCAATTGCTTCATCAGTCGTGATTTGCGGCGGGCAGCATTCCGCGGGTGAATCGTACCCCGGCTGGACGCTTTGTCGAGATCACGAACCGCAGCGCGAGTGGCAGCGATGGCTTCGGTAACATCACCGCTGGCGATGTTGGCCCGCGCTTGTTTAACCAGCGTGCGCGTACGACTGCGAAATGAGCGGTTAAAAAGCCGACGTTTTTCGTTTTGACGGATGCGCTTTAGCGCAGACTTATGGTTTGCCATATTCACACGGCACAACCGCGCCGCATTTCCTTTCCATAACAGATTTCAGACATGATTTCGGATTTTATCAAGACCGGCGCAAAGTGTCTAGCCTAAACCACTGCTTAATGTCATATAGGTCACGCCAACCGCACCGATATTTAAGACGAGCAACAATACCAGGAAAATGATTAAGGGCGCTGGATACCGCTCTTTGGTGCCGGGCATCCGGGTGACCTTAATTTCCGGCGGGATGAGGCGAAATAATTCTTCAGGATCGGCCCCAACAATATCGAAATCGTCATCGTCATCTAACAGTAGGTCATCATCAAAATCATCGTCAATGGCAATATCATCTAAAAATAGATCATTAGCAGGTGCGGAGGCCGTTGGCAAGACGGGTGAGGTCATTGCCGGTGCGGAGGGTGCAGGTTCTTCAAACATGTCATCATCAATTTCAAAGTCCCCAAATGGGTTGACCTCTGTAGAAGTCTCAGCCAGGTCTTCCAGCGGCTCCGAAAATGTGTCCTGTTTAAAGTTGAAGACATCCTCGTCAAGTTCAAAAGGCGACTCATCGTCCGCCATGTCGCTGTCATCAAAAAAGGGCGATGCCGTGGCCGGGTCGGCGGCTGTGCCAAATGCTTCACTGGCGTTACCACTGCCGATATTCAGGTTGTCGATCCAATCATTGTATTCGGCAGGGCCTGGTTCGTCGGGTGGGCGCAGGGCGCTGGCACTACTGGTTTCTAAAACACCCCAGGACGAGACATCGGGTAATTCGTCATCTTCATCTGCATCAGTTTCATCATCAAAACTGGTCGTGGGTGTAGCAAAGGCCGGGCTTTCGTCGGGCGCAGGTGTAAAGCTGACATTCGCGAACGGGTCTTCGTCGGCTTCGGGGAACTCCGGTAAAAGATTTGACTGTTCTTTAGCTGGCTCTGGCGGGGGTATATCTACGCTTTTGTCACGCAAGATGCGCAAACCCTGTTGCGCTTTTTCGTTATTTGGGTTAATGACAAGGACGTTTTCCAGGCAAGTCTGCTGCTCTTCTGATGAATCGACCACGGCGCTTAGCCACAACCAGGCCTGTTCGCTATGATCATCAATTTCAACGGCTTTCATCAGCAGATTACGGGCTTCGGCGATGTCGCCATTGCGATGGGCCTGGATGCCCTCACGAATCAAATTGTCTACATTTGAAGCCACTTCATACACTCCTATATACTGGAGAGTTGCCTCGGATGATCTCTATCATAACACGAAGCTGATAAATATACTGAACGAAGAGTGTTTTTTGGCAGGGTAAGTTATAATTCAAAAATAGAGAACATAACAACAGGTGTAAAGTAGGCAAACACCGCAACAAATTTGAGGAGCGACAATGCCCGCCGTATTGGAAAATGATCGTTTCAAACTAGAGATTTATGTGGCCGGTTATGAATTTGATGACGATTACCGCGATCAATTTGATGCGAATTGGTTGATATTCCGCGTGGTCCTGCAATCCGTGCATGGGGCGTGGCGTTGGCAGGTAGAGGATGCCGGGGCCTTAACCTGGGAAGTAGCGGAATGTGTGACGTGGCTGCGCGCGCTGCGCGATGGGCAACCCGTACAGGCTGAGTCCTTTGGTTTTTCCGAACCCGATGTAAGCTTTGATGCCATTCGCCATGCCGATAATGGCGCAGTGGTTGGCTTGACGGTTCACCTGATGGATGAATTTCAACCGCCGACAAAGGTGTTGGTTCCCCGTGAAAACAACATTGTCAGCCTGCGTTTTCATACGCCGCCGAAGGTCTTAACCGCATTTGCCGATCGACTGGAAGCGAACCTGGAACGTTACCCCCAGCGCGGCGAACGGCCCCAGGTTGAACAATCAACTTGACCTCGAATTCGGCAACCAGATTTAGTGCAGGCAAAGTGTACAGTCATTCTGGGTGCTTGACACAGGTTTCAAAAAAATAGTGATAAGGATAATCCGGGCAGAAATATTCTTTTTCAATATAGAGTATCTGGCTGACAGATTGCTGTATCAAGTGTAAGGGTGTTTGGCGGGTTCCGATTTCCCAATAGTGCTGTCCGTTAAAGCGCCAATCTTTGGGTATACCGATTTTTCGACCGAAAGCCATGCTCCACTTATATAATAAGAAACGCAGGCGGAACTGTAAAAAATATCCTGAATATGGCAGTGAAATAATGACGCGCTGGCGGGCTACTTCACTCATTTGCTGTAAACAGGTTTCGAAGTTTTCAAACGGGATATGCTCCAGGACCTGGAAGGCGCAGACGGTATCAAAACTATCCGGCTGAAAATGAGATCGCAACTCCCGAATGTCACCCACAACATCTGGATGTACATCTTCGGCAAAGTCGAATGTCGTTGTTTTGAGATTTAGTCGATGTCGTAGATAATTCGTGACCTCACCAGTTCCGACCCCGATTTCCAGGACTGTTTCAGGCTGATGGCGGGCGACTGCCTGAATCTGATACCAATATGAAATCCAGCGCTGCAAATGATCGTAGCTTAGCGCGGCATAATTTTCGTTGGAGACCTGGGGCATGATTTCCTCGAACGTTTGGAAGCGTTAATCGCGAACTTATCCTGGGAACTCAGTTATAGATTGCGGCACTGACTAATCGGCAGTATAGTTTGGCTATCGTAAAATCAGGAACTCCCGCGTTGCTCGTAACAACGCGGGAGGTACTACCAGGTAATCGTAGGAGACTACCAATGAAGAGTCTATCAGATCCTGTCGTAGGTGGGGATGGTTCATGCCGCCCGGATGAAAAACAGTGTCGAAAGTGTGGACAGTGTTTCCCGGCGATACCGGAATATTTTTCGAGGGACAAGAATGGGCAGATGGGCCTGCACTACTGGTGTAAAGCCTGTACGCAGGCGCATGGTCGCCGTTACAAAAAACAAAACCCGAAGCGTGTGAAAGAATATAATCAGCGTTGGGATGAAGAAAACCCTGATTATATGCGGGAGTAAAAGCGTGATTATCGTCAAACGCACAAAGATGAAATTGCCGAATATTGGCGGCAGTACCGGGAAGACAACTGGGAGGCCCTTGCTAAAGATAAACGTCGTTATGAGCAAGAGAATCCAGAGAAGGGCAAGGTGCGGGGACATCGCCGACGGTCGCGGCTGAATGGCGCGGGTGGCAGTTTTTCTAAAGAAGACTTAATCGCATTGTATGACCTGCAACGAGGGCGTTGTTGCTGGTGTGGACGATCAATGGTAAATGCGTTGACCGAGCCTCCTGGACCGCACCAAGAGAAATATACAATTGACCATGTGCGGCCTGTTGCTCGTCGCGGTACAAACTGGGCCTGGAATCTGGTGCTGGCGTGCCGACATTGCAATGGTTCACATGGTCCGCGAATGGTGTTTTCTGAATGGCAACCATCCAATATGCTACCCTGGATGCGGGGTTATCTGCTGCGGGCAATGATTCTGGACGTGATTTGGCAGATATGGTTCTTGCGCTTGTGGTTACAACAGTGGTGAAAACGCGCCAATGGTCAGAAAATAAAATCGACTTTTAGACTGAACTAAGAGTCGATTTAGATGAATCTTGGCGGGGAAGACAGGATTCGAACCTGCGGTACGGCGTAAACCGCACAACCACTTAGCAGGCGGCCCCAATCAACCACTCTGGCACTTCCCCTAACTGCTACAGTTCATGGCAACGGAGCGAGAGGGATTCGAACCCCCGGTGACGTTGCCGCCACAGTGGTTTTCAAGACCACCGCCTTAAACCACTCGGCCATCGCTCCCGATTGAACTGTGTAGGGCATTTTAGCATAGCGCCCCCGACAGGTCAATGCTTTTGCGACGTGTATAATAGAGTTTGTGCCTAACAGATGGGACGGTTATGGAATTCAGTGAAGCGCTGATTATTGGCGGTATGTTGAGCTATGTTGGGGCGTTGATTTATCTGGCGAATCAGGTTGATCTCATGCGGTTGGACGCCCTGGATGCCGATTGGCGTGCGCCCGTCGTGCGCTGGTTGTTGTATGGCCTGATTGGTATGGTTTTGATGATCGGACTCAACATACTGTTGGCTGCCATTGCACCGCCAGACCTGGCCGTTGATGACTTGCCAGAGATTAGTGGTCAAGCAGGCGTATTCACGTTGATCGTTGCCTGGATCGCTGGTGTCACCAGTTTGCGGCTGGTCATGAGTGCCGACCTTCGATTGCGGTTACAGGGTTGGCTGGCACGAGTGGGTGGTAACTATAATCCTGATTCCGAAGTTCATCTGGTGGCAACCGTGCTCATGCTGGCGGTCATTGTATATATGACCGTCACATTTGTGTCGTTGGGCGGTGTGAGTGGCATGGCGGAAGATCTGGCGGCGAATGGTCTGCAACCGACAGAAGTGGTGTTTCAGGGCGCGTTGGAGGTTGTTGTCGCGTTTTTGGGGGTTGGGCTGGCGATTCGGCGTGGTTGGGCGGCGGCAGCGCAGCGCCTGGGACTGCGGTTGCCAACCCAGCAGGATCTGACCTGGGGAGTAGGGATCGGGTTGGCCTGCTTTCTCGTCGCCCAGGTTGTGTTGTTGATTTTGGTAACATTGTTCTCCGCTGAATGGCTGCTCGAACAATCTGCCGCATCTGACCAACTGGCAGCATCGTTTTCGACAATTCCGCTGGCTGTTTTGCTGGCCGTCTCTGCCGGGGTGGGCGAGGAAATCTGGGTGCGTGGCAGTTTGCAACCGGTTTTCGGGCTGCTGGTTTCCAGCTTATTTTTTACCGCTTTGCACATTCAACTGACATTTACACCGGGGACACTGGTGATCCTGGGCGTATCGTTGGCGTTTGGGTGGTTGCGGCACCGTTACAGTACCACCGCTGCAATTATCGCCCATTTTATCTATAATTTTGTTCAACTCGCGTTGGCGTCGCTCGTTACTGGAATATGATGATGTTGAAGCAACAACTGCGCTGTCTCTTCCTAATCGTTATATTGCTGAACGCTGGCGGTCTTGTTCGGGCGCAAGATGATCTGCCCCAGGTGGATGGTTATGTTCGCGGTCATTCAACTGAGGTGCTATTTCCGATGGCGGTGCGGTTTCGAGCGACATTTTCGCAATCAGTTGACTTGCTGCGTGAGGTGAAGCTCCGCATTGAACCGGTAGGCGAAGCAGCGATTGATGTGGTGCTTGATCTTGAAGAAGATGTGTTGAATGGTAGCGAACTGTTCACCGAATATGATTATGTTTGGGAACTACCGTCTGATATTCAGCTCCCCTTGTTCAGCCGGGGCAATGTTGTCTTTGAATGGCAAGCAGTGGATACTGTTGGGCGGACGGCGCGAGTGCGAGATGCCCTTGATTTCCGCGATGATCGCGTGAACTGGCAGGTTGATGAAGATCCCGCTGGGAATATCAACCTCTTCGTTGCTGCTGATGGCCCTGACCCGCAACTGATTCGGCAAGGCGCACAATTTGCTTATGATCTGGTTACGACCAATGCGGGTCGGTCAGAGCCGGTGAATGTCATTGTCTATGATCCTGCAATTGATCTCAGCGTGTGCCAGGTGGTGCAAGATGAAGACACTAATGTTGAACGCTTGGTTACGGTTAGCCAGTCCGATGGGTTGGCGGTCACATGTGATCCAAGCCGCGCAGCGACGATTTTTGCCAACAGCGATTTCATTGTTCTTCAGGCGACCGGGACGAGCCTTTCAGCCGCGCAAAATGTCCTGATCGACTGGGTGGTGCGCCATTTCTATGAACCCTTTTGGCGTGATGATTCAGTGCCAGTATGGTTTCAATCTGGTTTAGTCAATTTTTATCAACCCCAAAACAAATCACGCCTGCTGCTGCCAGTGCAGACTGCTGCACGGACTGATCGTCTGTTGACATTGGCGGCGATGAATATGGAGCGGTCCGACGACTTGTGGACTGCGCAGAGCTATGCAATGGTCCTCTATATTGCCGACTTGATCGGTGTGCCAGCGTTATTTGACCTGGCAGTTGCTGATTCCTTCACCAGTGCCTATGAACAAGCGACCGGGCAGGCATTGGCGGCCCTGTTACCGAATTTGCGGCGTTGGATCTTCACCGATAGCGCGACCAGTGCCTATGGTTACACGCCGTATCAGCCCGAAACGGCCACGCCGACACCTTCGCGTACGCTGACAACATTCCCACCGACGGCGACCCATACACCAACTGCCAGCTCGACACCCACGTTTACCCCGTCGGTAACGGGCGAATTGTCGCCAACACCATCTTTAACGCCAACACCCACTCGAACCACCACGCCCTTACCGCCATCGGTGACGCCGCGCCCAGCATCCAGTCTGTTTACGCCAACGCCGATACCTACATTAACTGTTTTGGATAATCCGGTAAGTCGGCTGGGGATCGTTACGGTGCTGCTCATCATCCTGGCGATTCTAGGCCTGATTTATGTATTATTAGGACGCCGTAACAATGATTAATCTGTATGCGCTTTCTCAGGCCGAATTAACTGAACTGCTGCTAGATTGGGGCGAGCCAAAATTTCGTGCCAGGCAGGTCTGGGAATGGCTGTATAACCAGCGAGTCGATAATTTTGCAGCGATGTCCAATCTACCTTCAACGCTGCGCCAGCGGCTTGAAGCTGAATCGCGGCTGGGCACACTGGAAATCGTCACAGAGCAACGTAGTAAAGATGGTACGATCAAGCGTTTGTATGGCTTACCCGACGGTCAACTGATTGAAGCTGTGTTGATGCAATATCACGATGACCGTCGCACTGCCTGTATCTCGACTCAGGCCGGATGTGCGTTGGGGTGTGTTTTTTGTGCAACGGGTCAGATGGGTTTTGCCCGGCATTTAACGGCGACGGAGATTTTCGAGCAGGCGTTGCGTTATGCGCAGATGTTGGCGGCTGAAGGGGATCGTCTAAGCAACATTGTCCTGATGGGGATGGGTGAACCGTTTCATAACTATGATGAATCACTGGTCGCGATCCGACGTTTGATGAGCGATTTGGGGATCGGGGCGCGTCATATCACGGTCAGTACCGTGGGGATGGTCCCACAGATTCGGCAGTTCGCTGATGAGGGGTTGCAGGTCAAACTGGCGATCAGTTTGCACGCCGCAACGGATGATGAACGTAGCGCCTTGCTACCGGTGAATCGGCGCTGGCCGCTCAGTGAGTTGATGAACGCCTGTCGCTATTACGTCCAGAAGACGAGTCGCCGCATCACATTCGAGTGGGCGCTTATCAGAGGAAAAACAGATACAACAGAACAGGCACATATGCTGGGGCGTTTGTTGAAGGGGATGTTATGTCATGTGAATGCGATCCCGCTCAACCCCACAGCGGGCTATGCTGGTGGACCATCTCACAGCGGAGCCGCAGATGAATTTGTAGCAATACTGGCACAATCTGGGGTGAGTGCAACCGTGCGGGTGCGGCGGGGTATTGATATTGATGCTGGTTGTGGACAACTTAAAGCCAATATCATAACGCCGGGGGCTGTCGGTGATGGTTTATAAATATGCACATATCATCAATGTTGGTGAAGCCGGTTTGGAGTATGTGGATGAGTATGATGATGTCCGCTTCGTGAATTTCGAGGCATGTGGCGAGAAAGCGGCGAAATATCGGCAAAATCCGATTGCGCAAGCCTATGTCGGGCGTCGTCTGTTTGCGATCAATCAGCGCGGAGAAATTCAGCGAACTGTTGAATTTTTTACATCATCACCCACAATTTTTGAAATCGAGTCAGATGTGCAATTCCAAAGGTTACGGTTCCGTATCGAACAGGTTGGCTGGAGGATTATCTGATATGGACCTGCGAGATAATCAAAGCACTTCTTTAACTACATTTATTCTACAACATACTTTTAATTGGACTTAAACCAGCATAGCCCGATCATGTTACCATCGCAGTGTTGGCAGATGCAGGAGGATGGATAATGGATTATGTGCGCCTGGGTAAAACCGGGTTAAAAGTGTCACGACTCTGCCTGGGGATGATGTCATACGGTGATCCCAACGATCTCAAATGGTCATTGCCTGAAGATGAAGCCCGACCCCAGATTCAACGTGCGGTCGAAGCAGGAATCAATTTCTTCGATACAGCAGATGTGTACTCGCGGGGTGCGAGTGAAATGATTACTGGACGAGTTCTGAAAGACCTGTTCAGCCGCCGCGATGAGTATGTGGTAGCGACCAAAGTGCGCTTCCCAATGGGTGATAAGCCCAATCAGGTTGGATTATCGCGCAAACATATCATGGACGGTGTGGATGCCTCGCTCCAGCGACTGGGGCTGGATTACATTGACCTCTACCAGATTCATCGCTGGGATGATGAAACGCCGATTGAAGAGACGATGGAAGCGCTGCATGATGTGGTGAAGGCCGGGAAGGTGCGATATATCGGTGCTTCGAGCATGTGGTCGTGGCAGTTTGCGAAGGCCAATTACATCGCCGACCTGCATGGTTGGACCCGCTTCGTTGCCATGCAGAACCACTATAACCTGGTCTACCGTGAAGAAGAACGCGAAATGATCCCTTATTGTATTGATGAGGGGATTGGTGTAATTCCCTGGAGTCCGATTGCGCGGGGCTTCCTGGCCGGTAATCGGGCACGTAATGCCGATAACACCAGACGATCGGAGGCTGACCGCAAAAATCATCGTCTCTACAACTCGGACGCGGATTGGACCACACTGGAACGCTGCATTGAAGTTGGTGAAAGACTGGGTGTCTCGTCAGCCCAGGTCGCGGTGGCGTGGATGTTGCACAAGCCAGGAATTACCAGCCCGATCATTGGCGCAACTAAAATGAAACACTTGGAAGAATCACTGGCGGCGATTGAAATTCAACTCTCGGATGATGACATCGCCTACCTGGAAGATCCCTATGTGCCCAAACCGGTGGGTTGGTAAGGCGACATTAGAGACACAAAAGCTGTGCTCCAATATTTCGATATACTACACTCCACTGCTGTCCAGCTTGTTGTGAGTATGTGTTTGTTTTCTTCAGTAATTCCTAACGCGAATTCCTGGATATTCACTCTGCGCCGAATAGATGGCGCTGACTTTTTAGCTTACTTGTCCAACCCGGCGATTTTCTATACTCACCGGATAATTTAAGACCATAAACAACCAATTGCTATTTAGGCTGCAAATTTGTAAGATACGGGTTGTTTTAAACAATTCAAAAGGTTTCATTTTGTCCTTAATGATGAAGATTGCGCCTTCGATTCTCGCGGCTGATTTTACCCGTTTGGGTATGCAGATCGAGGCTGTTGAGCGTGGTGGTGGCGATCTCATTCATATTGACGTCATGGATGGTCGGTTTGTCCCCAATATCACGATGGGACCGCTGGTCGTGGCAGCCGCGCGGCGCAGCACCCGTCTGCCGCTGGATGTTCACTTGATGATCGTAGAGCCAGAAAAATATATTGAAGCATTTCACCAGGCCAATTCGGACCGCATCACCATTCACATCGAGGCCTCACCGCATCTGCACCGCACGCTGAGCGCGATCAGAGCACTGGGTTGTCAGGCTGGGGTGGCGCTGAATCCACATACACCAGCTAATGCTATAAGTGAGATTATGCATCTAGTGGATATTATCCTCGTCATGACAGTAAATCCCGGTTTTGGCGGACAGACGTTCTTGAGCGAGACGTTGCCTAAGATCAAGCAATTGCGGGCTATGATCGAGGACAGTGGGCGCGAGATTGATCTGGGTGTGGATGGTGGCATTGATGTTGCGACGGTTAAGCAGGCAGCAGCGGCGGGTGCCAATGTATTGATTGCCGGTAGCAGTGTTTTTAATGAACAGCATAGCGTTGCTGAGGGTATCGCTGCTTTGCGGGCGGGGTTAAATTAATTATAGGGTGCTCAGGCTTAAGCCTTCAATGCGAGGCGAAACGCTAAGATAGTATAGATGAGCACAATTCATGCAATAGAGGTTAAACAATGGCTGTAAACGTCAATAAGCTGGTATGTGATGGGCATCGTTTAAAATGGCTGGTTGCGGCAGGGTTAGCCTGGCTGGAACAGAATCATCAAACAGTCGATGCCTTGAATGTGTTCCCGGTGCCCGATGGGGATACGGGCAAGAATATGCTGTTGACGATGCGCAGTGCTTATCAGGAAATTGCCGGTTTAGATGAACCAGAAGCCGGTATCGTTGGCGACGCGGTGGCGCATGGTGCGCTAATGGGTGCCAGGGGCAATTCTGGTGTGATTCTCTCGCAATTATGGCGGGGTTTTGGCGAAACGTTGCGGGGGCAGGCCGATTTTGATGCGGCGCTGTTTGTTCGTGCCTGTCAGGCCGCCGTAGACCGCGGTTATAAGGCCGTCACAAAACCAGTTGAAGGTACAATTCTGACTGTTGCACGTGAAGCAACCGAGGCAATGGTTCGCTACACAGCGGAACACAACGAGCAAGATCTGCAAAAGCTATTAGAAGTCATGGTTGATGCGGCTCAGGAATCGCTCCAGCGGACGCCAGAACTGTTGCCGGTCTTAAAGAAAGCCGGGGTAGTTGATTCTGGTGGACAGGGATTAGTCTACATGCTTCAGGGCATGCTGCGCATGATGAATGGTGAGGCCGTGTTGCGATCGGGCAGCCTGATCGATGAATCACAGGATTGGCAGTTAGCACTGGAGCCGGAAGATGCTGAAGGTTATGGGTATGATGTGCAATTTTTGATGCATGGAACGGCGTTGAATGTTGATAAGGTCCGGGTCGATATTGACGCCATGGGCTGGTCAACAGTGGTCGTTGGCACTGATCGCTTGATTAAGGTGCATGTGCATGTGCATGATCCCGGTCAGCCGATTAGTTATGCGATTGCTGCAGGGGCAACGATTGACGATGTTGTTGTCGAGAACATGCAGGATCAATATCGGCATTATGTGGAAGATCGTTTGGCGCAGCAGTTTGGCGATCAGCAGTCTGCGGAACATGCGAATGAGATTGCCGTGATTGCAGTTGCCAGCGGTGAGGGGTTGCGGCAGATTTTCGAGCAAGATTTGCAGGCGGCGCATATGATTGCCGGGGGGCAGACGATGAATCCCAGCATTGAGGATTTTCTAACTGCAATTGATAGGCTGCCGAATGACAAAATTGTGTTGCTGCCCAACAATAGCAACATCATTATGGCGGCGCAGCAAGCCGCTACATTGGCGCGTGATAAGGAGGTGCAGGTGGTAGCCAGCCGCACGCTGCCGCAGGGTATTGCAGCAATGCTTGCCTATACCAATATGGCTCAGTCTGATAATATCGAAGCGGTTGTTGCCGCAATGCAGGCCGGTTTACAACAAGTGATCAGTGGTGAGATCACCACAGCAACGCGTGATGTTGAGCTAGATGGTGTGGTGGTGCGCTCTGGTCAGTATATTGGGCTGCTCAATGGTAATCTGATTGTAGCTGGTGTTGAATTGTCCGACATATTGCGTGAACTGTTGGTGCAGGCGACCGGCACTGATACTGAATTGATTACCTTGTATTATGGTGCTTCGCTGACTGCTGAACAGGCGCATTCGCTGGTTGAAAGCGTTGCTGCTGATTTTGGTGACCACGAATTTGAGGTGGTGCCGGGCGGGCAACCGCTATACCCATTTATTATTAGTGTTGAGTAGATGTCCAGAATACAGATCGTTACGGATAGTACAGCGCATTTTACCAATCTGCATTTTGTCGAGCAGTATCCGGTGACGATTGTGCCCAATACCATTTCAATAGCGGGTAGGCCTTACCGGGAAAATGTTGACATCAGTGCCGAAGATGCGATGCGGCTGATTACGCATGAGCATGTACTACCCTTGTTGACGCCGCCCAGCGAAGCCGACTTTGCGGCCACCTATCGCAATCTGGCGGCGACATGTGACGCGATTATCTCCATCCACCCATCGCGAAAAATATTGCCGATTTGGGATCATGCACGCGCCGCCGCAAAACAGATTATGGGTCAGTGTGAGATCATTGTCATTGATTCGGAAGATGTCGCAGCGGCGCAAGGGATGCTGGTGCGGGTTGCGTCCCGGGCCATTGCCGAACAAGCCAGTTTAGAAGATGTGATTAGGACAATACGCGGTGCCATAGAGCGCATCTTTTCCGTCTATTACGTAGATGCTGTAAACCCGTTGCTTCAGAACGGCATCATGAGTTCCTCTCACACGATTCTGGGATCAATGTTGGGAATCAAGCCATTTTTGACGGTTGAAGATGGCGAACTCAAGCAAATGGAAAAAGTGCGCACACGGGCACAAGCAATTGATCGACTGGTGGAGTTTGTTGTCGAGTTTACCGATATTGAAGAAGTCGTCATTCTCCAGCATAAGCCCTACATCAGTGACCAAACACGCATGCTTCAGGATCGGCTGGCGGTAGAGTTTCCTGGACGGCATTTTCCGTATACATTATATGGGCCATCGTTGACGGCATTGCTAGGGGATGAGGTGACGGGCGTGGTGCTGCTGGAAAGCGAAGTGGAGTTTTTTGACGATGGCTACTAAGCGTATCCGATTTGTGACCGACAGCACCTGTGATTTACCCGCTGAGATCATCGACAAATATCAGATTACGGTCGTGCCAACTTATGTTAATATCGGCGATGACAGTTTTGCCGATGATGGTCAGCAGCTTGACCGCACCGATTATTATGATCGACTGCCGACGCTGACGCCATTTCCGACCACGGCGGCACCTTCGCCCGGAGTCGCCAAACAATTTATCGAAGCTGCGTTTGCCGATGTCGATCATGTGATTATCATTACTGCCCCGGCTAATCTTAGTGCGATCTATGAGGCCATGCGGTTGGGTGCGGCAGATTTGCCAGCCGATCAGGTCTCTCTGCTGGATGGTCAAAACGTTACGATGGCCCTGGGCTATCAGGTGCAAATTGGCGCTGAAGTTGCAGCGGAAACCGGTGATGTTGAACAGGTTTTGAGCGCCATTAAAAAAGTGCAGGCACATAGTTTAATGAGCGCGATGATCGACTCGCTGGACAATTTGCGTCGCAGCGGACGAATCAACCTGGCAGCGGCTGGGATTGGATCGTTATTACAGATCAAGCCAATTATTACGATCGAAGATAGCGATGTGGTCGTCTTGTCACGCGTGCGAACGACAAAACGCGCCCGTGAAGATCTAGTTCGACGCATCCGGGAGCAAGCACCATTGGAACGCCTGAGCCTGTTGCACGCCAACAACCTGGAAGGCCTGGCCTGGATGCGCGAACAGATCGCCGACATAGCGCCAGAGAATGTCTACGAGATTAATATTAACCCGACACTGGGAACCCATGTGGGCACGCACTGTCTGGGCTTCGTCACCTTGAAACAGAATTGGAGGCTGTAAGGCGGATGCCATCGGCACTAGAGAAACTCGTCAAAATACTTAAGCTCGAACGGGAGCAGGGTTGTAATAATACGGCGGTCATTGGTGGGCTATCGTCTTTCAGTGAGGTCTGGGTGAATGACGCCCACGAGCAGGCCAGGCGACCGGAGCATCATTTGTTAGTGGATGAATTGCAGCAGGTGATGCAGTCTTATGGCGAAATTGAAAGCCGGACCGAGCGTTTGACCCGCGTAGGCTATATGTTGGATCGGATAATGGGCCGGGTGACAGCATCGCCTGAATTCACCCCAAAGGATCAGTCGGTTCCTGCTGAAGTTGTGCCAGATGAGCTTACTGAAACGCTGCCAGAAAAACCGCCGGATGAACCGCCAGCGACGCCGGTCAAACAACCGGTGCCGGATAAGCAACCGAAGAATGCCGCCAGGTCGCCTCAAGAAAAGAAGCCCAAAGCAGAAAAACGACAGCGTCAAGCACCACGACGGCAGGCGGATGGTTTTGTCAGTGACGAAGGGTATGATCGTGTCAGCAGTTCGTCGGCGCCGCCGCGCCTCGATTTACCGCCGGCGCCGCGCCTGTCCCGGCCACCACGCCAACCCCGTGAACCGATGGACCCGGAAGCAGCATTGGATATTATGCGTGGGCTGCGGCAGCCGGTTACAGTGGTCAATGGTGTCGGCGACCGCATGGCGGAATCCTTCCAAAAGCTGGGTGTTGCGACCCTTTATGATTTACTTTATTTTATGCCGCGTCGCTATGATGATTACACCCGGCTCAACAGCATTAACAAGCTGCAGCCTAACACAACCGCGACTGTTATTGGCACCGTGCGGTCAACGAAGGTCCGCGCTGCGAACAATAATCGCAAAGATTTTCAGCTAACCTTAGACGATGGCTCCGGCCTGCTGGATGTCACCTTTTTTGGTCAACGTTTTTTGAGTCGCTATATCAAACCTGACGATCAGATCGTTCTGAGTGGCACTCCGACGATTTTCCGGTCGCGCTTGCAAATGACGAACCCTGAATGGGAACATCTGGATTCGGATAATCTGCATACAGTTGGTATCGTACCCGTATATCCACTGACAGAGGGCTTGAAGGCGCGGGGATTGCGCCGTCTGATGCAGCGGGCCGTCACGTATTGGACTGAGCGTTTGCCCGATTATGTGCCGGAAGCGACGCTAGAACGGGCTGAACTGGCTGATCTGGGCTGGGCATTGCGCAACCTGCATTTCCCGGAAGGGCACGATCATCTTGACCATGCCCGACGGCGGATTGTATTTGATGAACTGCTGTTGATGCAGTTGGCGATTCTGGGCAATCGCTTTGAGTGGCAGCGTGTCCCGGCGGAACCCCTGGCAATCAGCGATGATTATCTGGCTGCATTCCTTCAGGCCGCTTTTCCCTATGAATTAACCGGTGCACAGCAGAAATCGGTCGCGGCGATTCGGGAAGATGCTGAGCAGAATGTACCGATGAATCGGTTGCTGCAAGGTGATGTTGGCTCAGGTAAGACAGCAGTGGCGACGATTGCCCTGGCCCTGGCGGTTGCTAATGGCAAACAGGCGGCGATCATGGCACCCACCAGTATTCTGGCCGAACAGCATTTCCGGAATATCAGCACGTATCTGGCGAAACTGCCCGGTGAGCACGAACCAAAAGCCGCATTACTGACCGGCGCTTTGGCAGCCAACGAACGTGATGAAATTCGGGTAGGCATAGCCGATGGCTCAATTGATGTGATTGTGGGCACGCATGCCTTGATTCAAGAAGGCGTCGAATTCCACGATTTAGCCCTGGCAGTGATTGATGAACAACATCGTTTTGGTGTTGAGCAACGAGGTGCACTGCGCGGTAAGGGTAAAAATCCGCATCTACTGGTGATGACCGCAACCCCTATCCCACGCACATTGGCACTGACGTTACATGCTGACCTGGATTTGACAGTGATTGATGAACTGCCGCCGGGTCGAAAACCCGTCCAAACACGTGTCGTAGAACCAGTGGCACGGGAACGCATCTTCAGTTTTGTTGAAACGCAACTTAAGCAGGGGCGACAGGCATTCATCGTGCATCCGTTGGTTGAGCAATCAGAGACGATTGAAGCCCGGTCTGCGCTCGAAGCCTATGAAGAATTGAGCAAAGTGTTCTTCCGCTTTAAGGTTGGGTTGCTGCATGGCCGTATGAAACCGGCTGAAAAAGACGATGTGATGGCTGCCTTCAGCCAGGGCGAATATGATGTGCTGGTGACGACATCGGTGGCGGAAGTTGGCGTGGATGTGCCCAATGCCAATGTTATCGTGATCGAAGGGGCCAATCGTTTCGGGCTGGCACAATTGCATCAGTTTCGGGGTCGTGTGGGCCGCGGGGAGCATGTTTCCTATTGTCTGTTGATCCCGGATAATAATACATCGGAAGCGCGTGAACGGTTACAGGCACTTGAAACCATAACTGACGGCTTTAAGCTGGCAGAGATCGATTGGAAGCTGCGCGGCGCCGGGGATTTGTTGGGTACACGCCAGAGTGGTGGCGGTGCGCTCAAATTGATGGAATTTATGCATCCCGATTTGGTCGAACTGGCCCAGCGGGAAGCACGCACGATCTATGCCGAAGATCCGACGCTCGACCTGGAACAACACCGATTGCTGGCGCAACGCGTTGTGCTGCTACAAGACGATCGCAGTGATGTCAGTTAAGGTCGAGTAACGCAAACGATGATCGACATTGCTTGCGATTTACAATGCAAGGGAGGCAAGTTTGTCTGAAAAACAGCGACTTGCCAGCAATTTAGTTTTGATGCTATATTTTGGAGATCATAAATGCCTGAGCGCAAAGCTATCTACCCAGCGTCATTTGATCCCATACACAATGGGCATATAGATGTTGCGCGGCGGGCGGCGCGGATATTTGATGAAGTCATCGTCGCAGTTTATGATATGCCGAAGAAAAAGCTCTTGTTTGATGTGCAGGAGCGGGCGAAACTGGCTGAGCAAGCTTTTCAGAGTGATGCTAATATCCGGGTTGCGCCATATTCGGGTTTGACAGTAAACTATGCAGAAGAAGTTGGTGCAAAGGTGATTGTTCGCGGGTTGCGCGTGTTTTCTGATTTTGAGCTAGAGTTTAGAATGGGCCTGGCAAATCGGAAACTTGCACCCAACGTCGAAACGGTTGCCATTATGTCTGACGAGCAAAACATCCATATCAGTTCCAGTACGATCCGCGAGATCGCGGAACAGGGTGGGGATGTGACCAGTATGGTGCCAACATTTGTTGCCGATGCGTTGCAGGTTCGTTTTGCAGAGCTACACGCACAAAAAAATAGTCCGGGTTATACCACCAGTATTCAGGACTAATTTAGAAGGGGAAGCTTAATTATGGATATTCAACACCTGGTAGATCGACTGGAAGATTTGATTGATGAGGGGCGACATGTGCCTTTCAGCAAGTTCACCATGATTGATGAAGAGCGTGCGCTGGAGATTATTGACCAGATGCGCATTTCGATTCCAGAAGAGATCGAAAAAGCGGCGCGGGTGTTGGCGCAGCGGGACCGGGTGTTGGCGCAGGCGAACGAAGAAGCGGCACGGGTTGTCCAGCAGGCTCGTCTAAAAAGCGAAGACCTGCTTGATCAGGAAGTGTCGGTCCAGGCTGCCCATAATCGTGCTGCCAATATCATTGAACAGGCCCGTCAGGAAGCTGAATCGATCGTTGCGGAAGCTGACCAGTATATTTTGACTGAATTGTCGAAGCTGGAACAACAGCTTTCGAAGACGCTGACGGTTGTCCGCAATGGTATCCATGAAGTGAAAACCACCGAACCGGAACCATCCCAACCACAAACCATGCCAACGCCGCAAAAATCGATGCAGTTTGCACCGCGTGAGCAAGTTGAAGTGGACGCGACCGTCAGCGACGAGCTTAAAGGGTAGGAAACACGATTCGATGAATCAAGCCCCTCATGTATCATGCAGAGGGGCTTTTTTGTACTACAAATCAGGCGTGGGCCTCAGCAGATGTGACCGTGCGTTGGAAACTGGGATGAGTTTCCGCTAACTCGATAGTTGGCGCAGCTTCCCCTGCTGCGACCATCCGCTTGATGAGGCGGTCGCGCATCACCTGCTTGACCTCATTATGTGAATCTTCGTTGATAATGTTGCGCAATTCATAAGGGTCTGACAGCAAATCGTAGAGATACGATTCGACATAGTGATCTGATCCGGTGTCTTTGTTCCCGTCACGATGGGGCGCGGTGACGCCATATTTCCAGCGCTGGGTCCGTACTGCGCGACCGACCTCGGCTTCACTAATTTGGACAAACATTTCACTGGGCCACTCGACCGGTTGCCGCTGAGCCAACGGTAAAAAGGACTGGCCTTGCATCTCCACTGGAATGGGTAAGCCCGCCGCATCAAGTAGCGTAGGGGGAATATCGACGAGGCTGACCAAATCACGGATCTGACCACCACCGTCGAAACCTGGACCACGAACCGCTGTTGGGACCCGTATCGATGACTCGTGCCCAGAGCGTTTATATTCGCTGTTGCGGGTTTTGAAGTGATTGCCGTGATCGGATGTAAACAGCACAATCGTGTCGTCGAGCAAATCCAGGCTTTTGAGCGCATCCAGCAGACGGCCCAATGCTTCATCCAGCCGCTTAACCATGCCGTAATATCCTGGCAGATGTTGATGGGTTGAACCGCCTAGCTCTGCCAGGTCGGGTGGTGTCCAGCGTTCGCGATAGCGTTCCTCATAACCGTCTGGCGCTGGATAATCGTCACGGTGATTCTGGTGATGCGGCTCGATATACGAGACAAAAAGGTAAAAAGGCTGGTCGCGGGGCTGATCGACATAGCTAATCACGGCGTCGGTCACGGCATCAACCCGGTAGCCAGGGAGTTTGACTGGCTCGTTGTCATTGTTGTACATCACCGTGTCGTAAGCGTCCGATGTGAACTCCAGGGCATTGGATGCCAGCCAGTATTCGTAGCCACCCCGCTCAGCTTCGGGTACGGCGCTGCGGGTGCTGGCAAGGTGCCACTTGCCGATGTAGCCGGTTGTATAGCCACCGGCTTTGAAATGGTGGGCCAGTGTTTTGGCGTCGGCAGGGAGGGGGATGCCATTACGGTAACAGCCGGTGGTTGTGGCATAGAGACCAGTTTGGAGACAGGAACGGGCTGGCCCGCAAACGGGTTGGCAGGTGAACGAATTGTAGATATGCGTTCCCGATTGAGCCATACGGTCAAAATTGGGCGTCAGGTCCAGTGGATTACCGTGCACGCCGGTTGTGTCCCAACGTTGTTGGTCAGTAAAGAAAACAATGACGTTTGGTGAAGTCATATGCAAGTGCCCCATGATGATAAATATAAATTAGCCGCAATTATAACGCGGGATACTGGAAAAGTTGCGCCAATCTCCAACTCACCGTAGTATCATTTCATCGCTTGATTTTGAGTTATTGACTTATGCGGCTCGTGTATATCGCGCTGGGCTGGACTGCCGGGGTTGTTCTGGCCGCCAACAATGGTACCGGGTCAGATGTATTCAAACTGATCTGGTTGGCATTAGTCAGCGTTGCGCTATTGACAGCGTGGCTGGCCTGGCAAGATAAAAATCTGCGTTGGCTGCAAATTGCGCTGGTAGCTTTTGCTTTAGGCGGACTGCGCATGGCGCTGGTGCCCGTCAGCAGTGATATTGCCCGTTTTAACAACAGCGGCGGTCTCACCATTGAAGGTGTTGTGGTTGCCGAGCCAGATGTCCGGGATACGCGCACATTATTGCAGGTCGGGGCGGAAACCATAACACGGGGCGGTGAGACGCTGAATATCAGCGGTAAGGTCCTGGTTCGTGCCCCCCGCCGCACGCCAGTCCAGATTGGTGATCGTGTACTGGCAACAGG
The DNA here is from genome assembly GCA_965223835.1 of Phototrophicaceae bacterium. Classification (GTDB taxonomy): domain Bacteria; phylum Chloroflexota; class Anaerolineae; order Aggregatilineales; family Phototrophicaceae; genus CAVYXZ01. The sequence continues at coordinate 3,225,964 of CBDCXQ010000001.1, read as the reverse complement.
CTTATTGATTACCCCGGCAGAGTTTGACACCTTTTCGTATAGCGATTTTCTGGCGCGATCGGGCGTGTTCAGCATCATGCAGCGCGCGACAGTTGAAATGATCGAACCGACAAGTGGTGGCTGGCGACCGCTGCTATCGAACCTGAAACAACAGGCGGCGCTGCATATCGCGCGGGCGTTGCCTGAACCGCAAGCGGCGCTACTCACTGGTATTCTGTTGGGCGATGAAAATGGGATTGCGCCCCAGATCGAGGATGATTTTAGTCGAGTCGGTGCATCCCATGTAATTGCGATCAGCGGCTTTAATATGGTGATCCTGAGTGGGGTCATTATGAATCTGCTGAAACGGACTCCCGTGCCGTTGCGCTGGTCAGCCGGATTCAGCATTATAGTGATTTTGATCTACACGCTATTTGTAGGGGCCAATGCCGCTGTGGTGCGGGCGGCGGTCATGAGTAGTTTGCTGGTGGTGGGTGAAGCGATCAGACGGAAAACCTATGTTCCAGCTTCTCTCGCGCTGGTGGCGGTTGCCATGTCGCTACATAATCCAACGGTGCTGTGGGATGTCAGTTTTCAACTGAGTTTCTTCGCAACGCTTGGGTTAGCGCTGTATGTTGATCCATTGGCGACGCGCTTTGAGTGGCTCCTGGATCGCTTATTGCCCCGTTCGCTCTCACGAAGCCTGCGCATGTTTCTCGCCGAGCCGTTGATTGTGACACTGGCCGTACAAATCACAACGCTGCCTTTGATTGTGCTATATTTTAATCGTCTGTCGCTGGTAGCGATTTTGACTAATTTGCTGATTGTGCCGGTTCAGGCGGGATTATTATTAATCGGCATTGTCGCGACGATTGTGTCATTTGCCGCACCGACGCTGGCCCAGATCCTGTACTGGTACGATTTAATATTGCTCTCTTGGACCACGGAAGCAGTACGTTTGCTGGCGGATCTGCCATTTGCTGATGTTGAATTCGCAGTTGATCCCCGCTTGATTACCCTCTATTTCAGCTTTTTACTAGGAGGTGCGCTGATGCACGCGACACAACCGGGTTGGGCATTGGCGTTGGCGCGGTTGTTGCGGCAGCGGGCGATTACCAATGCAACTGCTGCTGCCGGACTGGGAATGGTTGTCTTACTGGGGGCGAGTTTCTTGAGTCGCCCCGATGGTCTGTTGCATGTCTGGTTTCTGGATGTGGGCCATAGTAATGCTGTGTTGGTACAGACTCCAGCCGGTGCCCACATGCTGATTGACGGTGGGGCATTTCCGTCGCGGTTGCTGACGGCTCTCGGTGATCGGTTGCCATTTAATGATCGTGAGATTGAAACATTAATTTTGACACAGCCTGATCCTAATGAGTACAGTGCGCTGGCGGCAGTTGCCAATCGCTACGATGTCGGTGTCGTCCTTACCAACGGGCAAGAAAATCTGAGTCCAGAATTTATTGATCTACAAAATCAACTTTTACCCCACGACATGCTGGCAGTACAGGCCGGTTACACATTGCAGGTGGCAGATGATGTCATGTTAGAGGTATTGCATCCCCAGATTGAACCTGATCTTAATGACAGTCTGGACGATCAATCGCTGGTGCTGCAACTCATTTACGGGGACGTGTCGTTCTTGCTGACCGGCGACATCAGCATCACCGGGCAAACTGCCTTATTAGACGCCGGAAAGTGGCCGCTGGCAACCGTTATGCAGATGCCACAACATGGTGGGGTGCGGTCACTGGCAGATGATTTTCTGGCAGCCGTGCAACCCCAGATCGCAATCGTCCAGACAGATGCAGCCAACCGGCGCGGCGACCCGGACCCGGATACTCTCGCTGGTTTAGGCGATGTGCCGGTTTACCGAACCGATGAAAACGGAACACTGCATCTGTGGACCAATGGTCAAAAGCTGTGGTTTCAGACCGAGAAAGGGTAGCTATGAACCGGCCAAACTTACTCTTTATTTTCACCGATGAACAGCGGGCCGATACGCTAGCGGCTTATGGCAATCACAAGATTGATATGCCGAACCTGAACCGACTGGCTGAATCCAGTGTAGTATTTGACCAGGCTTATTGTACACAACCGGTCTGTACACCCGCGCGTTCATCATTACTGAGCGGTTTGTATCCTCATACAACCGGCTGTAAGGGTAATAATATCCCCTTAGCAAGCGACACCCGCACGCTACCTGAACTCGTTAGCCAGGGTAATTACGTGACCGGCTATCATGGCAAGTGGCACCTGGGTGACGAGATTTTTGCCCAGCATGGATTCGATGAATGGGTTAGCATCGAAGACAATTATAGCGATTATTATTCACCAGGCCGTGATCGTAGCGCTCGGTCATCCTACCACCATTTTTTGTTGGAACATGATTATCAACCCGACGATAATGATCACTTCAGCCGGGGTTTTGCGGCAAAGTTGCCAGAAGCGGTGGGTAAACCAGCATTTCTGGCCGAGACAGCCGCACGTTTTATACGTCAATATCAACAGCAACCGTTCATTTTGTTCGTCAATTTTCTCGAACCACACATGCCATTTTTTGGCCCACGAGATCATCAGTATGATCCGGCGGCGGTAGACTTGCCACCGAACTTTGCGGATGTGCCGACGAATGACCAGCATTTGAAGGCGCGGTTGTGTCATGCTGCCTATTTCGAGCATGGACATAGCGGACTGCCCTTGAAAAATGAAGCCGATTGGCGCCGGATGATCGCCAATTACTGGGGCCTCAACAGTCTGGTTGATACGCACACCGGCACTATTCTCAGTACGCTAGAAGACTGTGGACTCATGGAAGATACGATCATCGTGTTTACGTCTGATCATGGCGATATGATGGGGAGCCATCAATTATTAGCTAAAACGCTGATGTTCCAGGAAGCGGTACGGGTACCCTTACTGATTAAGCTACCGGGTCAAACAGAACCAAGACATGTTCAGCAGCCCATTAGTCAGATTGACTTGTTGCCAACTTTGCTCGATTATATGGGGCAGGATATCCCGGAACATCTGCAGGGCAAAAGCCGTCGAGCCGAAATGGAGGGCGAGGCCCATACGCATGATGATGTGTTCATTGAGTGGAATAGTAGCGAGACCGGGATATTAGAACATTATCATGATAGGCCGTTGCCCGTATGGTTGACCAGACTCGCTGATCGGACGGCATTCGAACAAGCGATTGCGGATCCGCTGCGGACGGTGGTGACGCCTGATGGCTGGAAGTTTACTTACAGCTTCACGGGCCAGCATGAGTTATATGAATTAACGGCTGACCCGTATGAAACGACCAACCTGGCCGGGAAGGCTGAGCATAGCTCAAGAATGCGGATGTTAGCTGGCAAAATCCGCGATTGGCAACTGCAAAGCGGCGACTCGGTGCCAATGGTATCAGTTTCGCTGTAGAAAGAACCAAAACATGAAGAAATAGATCGCGCCGAGTATGGCTGCAATAATGGCCGGTGGGCGTGATTTGCCATCTTTGGTCATGCCTGCCACCAGCGCTGGAAAGATAAACATGCCGGCATGGAGCACCATTGCGCCAAATTCTTTAGGCTCGAAAATGCTCAATTTGTCGATGAGGCCCATGAGCAGTGCAGCGGCACAGAGCAATACGGTTAACAAGGCTTTATCACCCTGGAGCAGCATGGTAATAAGTGTGAATAAGAAAATCAGATAGATGAAGATGTTGAAAATAAGACCTTCACCTGAATTAGGGCCGAGCAGAAAACCGATGTCCTGTAAACGAATGTCTTGCATGTGGCGATTATTCCTGTGATTTTGAATACGGTGTATGGTAATAGTAACATGATTTGGCACTGATGATTCGATAAATTTTCGCAGAGTCGATCTCAATTAACGATGAGTGCGGTTTGTGATGTTCAGTCGAAAAAAGTTGTTACAGAGAATGCAAAAGTGGTGGGATCAACTGGATCCGGTGACTCAGTCGCTGTTGCATCATATTGGGCAGGCCTCGCAAAATTTTGGTCGTTACGGAACGCGTCAAGCTGCTGCGCTTGCGTACTACACGATTTTCTCCATTTTCCCCCTAACGTTGCTGCTTACGATCGGGATCAGTCGGTTATTAGGTTCGGCAGTCGCTCAGGAGCAGATCGCTGGTGCGTTGCGCTTTTTTCTGCCGGAATCAAGCACTGTTGATTTGCTACAGAGTAGTATTAATCAAGCGCTGCAACAGAATGTTTCGTTTGGTGTTCTGGCGCTACTGGGGTTGGCGTGGTCGGGGCTAGGTTTGTTTTCGAACATCATTAACGCTCTCGATATTATTTTTCATGTTCCGCAAAGCCGCAGTATCTGGCGGCAACGGGCGGTAGCAGTCATTATGATCTTGATCCTCATCGTGTTGGTCAGTGCCTCTTTTTTGACTTCTGGGGTGTTAGCGTTGGTGTCGGCCTTTGTCCTGAACCAGCCGGGTACCTGGCTGGGGATGGCGGGAGTATTTTTACCGCTCAGTATGAATATGATGATCTTTTTACTGTTGTTTCGGTATGTACCGGCCCGTGCGGTTCACTGGGACGCGATCTGGCCGGCGGCCCTGGTTGGGGCGACGGGTTTTGAACTGGCAAAACGTGGGTTTAGCTGGTATCTGACGAATTTGGCGAATTATCAAGTCGTCTATGGCGGCATCGCTACGGTAATTATTTTGTTGTTCTGGGCCTACGTACTGGCATCGGTGTTTTTGTTCAGTGCTGAACTGTGTGCTCAGTTAAATATCTGGGTTGAGGCTCAAGCTAAGGCAACAGCCCCGCCAACCGAAATGCTGGAAAGCGGGGCTGAAGATGGTACTTAGCTGTTGATCCAGCCTCGACGTAAGCCGCCGGGCTGGGGGAGACGAGGCCGCTCGAACTTCAGCGCATTGCTGAGGAACTTGAATAAGCCGCCGTTACCGGGTTTTCGCTGCAAGCGTTCCGCTGCAAGCTGCCGATTGGTCTTCTGGTGCAGGCGGTACAACATGTAGTAGTTGTCGCCGTCGAGGTGATCCAGATCGTTCAAGATAACACCCTCCTGAATGGCCGCGAGGCCGTTTTGGGTTGACTGAGCCGGAGCCGGGGCAACGACCAACGGACCGGTTGCTGTTTGACCTGCTTTGCCAGTCTATAATGCTCGGCTTCGGTCCGAAGCTCGTTTGTTGCCTGCTGACCGGCATCCAATACGGTATACCAGTTGAGATTCATGATGGTTAACTCCTAAGCGCGTTGGGCGCGGTTGCGCTGGGGCCGGGCGAGATCAGCCCAGGCTACCAGTTGCGATTTCAGAAAATTGACCACAGTGGGTCGTTGGGGCTGCAAGGCGCGGAGCAAACGTAAATGCTCAGCTTCACGCAGCTTATCGTTATGACGGTCGTGGGCATATTGCCAATCGTTGACGGGGTAATACATAATGGTTAACTCCTAGGCGCGTTGAGCGCGGTTACGCTGGGGGCGGGCGAGATCGGCCCAGGCCACCAGTTGCGATTTCAGATAATTGACCACAGTGGGTCGTTGGGGCTGCAAGGCGCGGAGCAAACGTAAATGCTCAGCTTCACGCAGCTTATCGTTGTGACGATCGTGGGCATATTGCCAATCGTTGACGGGGTAATACATGATGGTTAACTCCTAGGCGCGTTGAGCGCGATTGCGCTGGGGGCGGGCGAGATCAGCCCAGGCCACCAGTTGCGATTTTAGAAAATTGACCACAGTGGGTCGTTGGGGCTGCGTGATGCGGTGCAAACGGTATTGTTCGGCTTCGCGCAGCATGTCGTTGTAACGCTCGGATGCATACTCAGCATCGTTCAGTTGAATCACGGTTAATGTCACCTCAATTGCGTTTATTGCTGTTGGGCGTTGCCGGTGAGCAGCGCGGTGAAATACGCCTTCTGATCTTTCTCGATCTGTTATAGCTCGTTATGATCTACAACAGCAGGCGAACCTTAAGGGATTGACCGATTGGGATCAATCGGCGCAACAAGTCAGATGAGCCTTGCTCCGTTTGTTCTCAATTCCAGGGCAGCGAGATGGTACGCAGGCAACAAAAAAGCCGCTGAACACGTCGGCGGCTTCTGATACCCAGTCTTAAAGAGGAAGTCAGGAGTCAGACGCATTCGGAACCGGTTCGCCGGTTGTACCATAAATGCCGCTGGTGTTGATGAACATGTTCACGATTTTGCGTCTCCTTTCTTCAACTTCATGATGGCCCAACCCAACTTTTATGGGGGTTGTTTTCTTAAGCCTGTGACAGGGTAACACAGATTGTAACCCAGAGTCAACCACCTAATTTCTGGGGGTTGAAAGATCGCGCTGAGCAGTTGAATCGTCGCGAGGGACGATAACGATGTATGGGCAAACGGCCAAATCTGAAGTAAACTTAACAAACGATAAAATGTGAACGTTACACAGGTTTGCAGCGACCATGGATCTGCCAGAATTTGGCCCTGATGATGACGTAACGATTGAAGAAATTGAGCATGAAGCCCCGGCGACGAATCGTAGTTTTGCGCGGCGGGTGGCGCTGCAAGTGCTTTATGAGATGGATGCAACCGATCACCGGCCCGGTGAAATCATGACGTTCCGATTGGCAGCCCAGGATACTGATCGGCGTGAGACCCGCTATGTCCGGCAGCTCGTGCAGGGGATTGTGGCTCATCAAACCACGATTGATGACGTCATTCGCCAGTTTGTATTGGATTGGCCGCTGGATCAGATTGCCTCGATTGATCGCAATATCTTGCGGCTGGCTTTGATTGAGATTAGCGAACAACGAGCGCCAATCAGTGTGATTATTAATGAGGCGGTTGGGCTGGCAAACATTTTTGGGACGGAAAGCTCGCTGGGATTTATCAACGGTGTGTTGGGTCAGTTGGTTAGAGACGAAAATATTTTGACAACATTGCGGAAGTTAAAAGCGGACGGAGAAAAGGCATGAATATTCTGGGTGTAGGTGGCTCAGAACTCATTATTATTTTTGTGATTATGTTGTTGATCGCAGGTCCCAGACGGATGATAAAGTGGGCCTATATCCTGGGCCAATATGTTGCGAAGTTCCGGCGCATGTGGGCCGAGACGGTGGATGTGTTGCAACATGAATTTGATGAGGCCGGGGTTGATATTCAGGTGCCGCGTGAATTGCCGACCCGGGGCAGCCTCAATAAAACGGCAGCGCAAGCATTGGGTGGAGTCACCGCGCCAGTTAAAGAAACGCTGGATCAGGTTAATGAGGAAGTGAAGACGATCAAGACCACAACGGCCAGCACCGCGCAAACGGCGAACGCGACCGTGCGCGGCACCAACGGTCGCACGACACAGAAGTCAGTCACCAGCGTGAAGCGTCCGCCCGCGACACCAGCATCCAATGATGGATTCGGGTCATGGTCAAGCCACGATGAAAAGCCCGGTTTTGGCTCGTGGGCACAAGATGACACGACCGATAGTGACGAGGAGTAGGCCGTGCCCAGCTTGAAATTTCCCCGTTTGCGACGGCAGGCTCCAGCGCCACCACCGCCTCCCGAACCTGAAATTGACGAATATGCGGATGACGAAGATGGTCATGGCGCACGAATGGGGTTGTTTGAGCATCTTGATGAGCTGCGGATGCGTTTCTTCCGGGCAGCCGTGGCGTTGGTCATTGGTACCCTTGTCGGAATCGCGCTGGCAGGCCCGGCCTTGGAATATCTGCGGACGCCATATTGTCAGGTGGTGGCCCTCAATGAGGCCGCCAGTCTCGGCGAGTCGTTAACGCCATTAGATTTAACGCAGGCAGATTCGGATTGTGAGTTCGTTATCCTGGGTCCAACGGGCAGTGTTGTCGCTTATTTCCGTGTGTCTCTGATGATTGGAGCGGCGCTGGCAATCCCGATGATTACCTACCAGTTCCTGATGTTCGTGATGCCGGGCCTGAAACGGAAGGAAAAACGGACGATTCTGATGGCACTGCCAGCGATTACGGTGTTGTTTGTGGTTGGCACTGCCTTTGCCTGGTTTGTCCTCATGCCACCGGCGTTGGGCTTTCTGGAAGGTTTTCAACAGAATCTGTTCAGGTCGGAGTGGACGGCAGATCTTTATTTGAGTTTCGTGACGTCGCTGGTCTTCTGGATGGGGGTAGCCTTTGAGACGCCGCTCGTTTTCTTCGTGCTTGGCTTATTAGGGCTGGTCGGTACGATGACTTTGATTCGAAACTGGCGCGTGGCAGTGGTTGGGGCGGCGGTTGCGGCAGCACTCATTACGCCGACGATTGACCCGGTGAATATGTTCCTGGTCATGGGACCCTTGATGGCTTTGTATCTCCTCAGTATCATGCTGGTGTTTGTTGCTCGTTGGCTGGCACGCGTAAACTAAATTCCGCGACTCTGGTGACAGTGATGATAGATAGCCCGGTTCGTATTATTGGTGTGCCGATGGATCTGGGGCAGCAGCGCCGGGGGGTGGATATGGGGCCGAGCGCGATCCGTTACGCAGGTTTACAGGCGCGGCTGGAACATCTGGGGTGCCATGTGTATGATGGGGGGAATATCACGGTCCCCGTTGCTGAGGCACTTGGCAACGACGATCATCCAGTTGAATTTCGCGCTTTTCATTTGGCGGCAATCGCGCAGGTAGCCCAAGAATTATACGCGCAAATGCAGACCAGCATCGCAGCAAATGAGTGCGTCATTACGCTGGGGGGCGACCACAGCGTGGCAATCGGTAGTGTGGCGGGTGCGTTACATGGTTCAGACCGTGTCGGCATTATCTGGGTTGATGCCCATGCCGACTTTAATACCCCACAGATTTCACCGTCGGGCAACATTCATGGCATGGTTGTGCGTTCACTGATGGGGGCAGGTCCCAAGGCGTTGGCGATTGGGGAGCGGCGGTTGCAGGCTGAGCAGATTGTCATGATTGGAATCCGCGATCTGGATGTTCAGGAACGATCAGATTTGCAGGCCAGCGGCATCACCGTGCTGACGATGCGTGATATTGATGAAAATGGGATGGCAGCGGTGTTTCATGCCGCCTTGAATGCGCTGGGCAATGTGGACACGGTTCATGTCAGTTTTGATATGGATTCGCTGGACCCCACGATTGCGCCGGGCGTGGGAACACCCGTACCGGGGGGATTGAGCTATCGGGAAGCCCATTTGCTCATGGAGATGCTGGCCGATGATGGTCGTGTGCGATCGCTTGATCTGGTCGAAGTGAATCCGATTTTGGATGGCGCAAACCAGACCGCGACCGTTGCGGTTGAGATGGCGGCCAGTTTGTTTGGTCAACGAATTCTATAAGGTAGAGTATGGATACAAAACTCATCACACCCTATGGGGGAAATTTAGTTAACTTGCTCATCGCGCCGGAAGCCCAGGCCGAACGCAAGGCTTATGCGAGCACATTGCCGTCGCTGCAATTGACCGAGCGGCAGTTGTGTGATCTTGAATTACTGGCGGTGGGTGGTTTTTCACCGCTAACCGGTTTTATGGGCGAAGCTGATTATGCGGGTGTTGTTAATTCAATGCGACTGGCGAACGGTACGTTGTTCCCGATGCCGATTACCCTTTCAGTGAGTGCCGATACCGATGTCAAGCTTGACCAGGATATTGCGCTGCGTGACCGGCGCAACAATCTACTGGCGATTATGACCGTTGAAGAAATGTATCAGTGGGTTCGTGATGAAGCGGCCCAGAACGTGTTTGGTAGTTTAGACACACGGCACCCGCTGGTAGCTGAAATGCACCGCTGGGGTCCGATTAACCTGGCGGGCCGGTTGCAGATATTACAATTGCCGCCCCGACATGATTTTAAACCGCTGCGGCGCACACCGTCAGAAACCCGGCAGGTGCTGGAACAATATGGCTACAGCAACATTGTCGCATTTCAAACGCGCAACCCATTGCACCGTGCTCATGAAGAATTGACCAAGCGGGCCACTGAGGAAGTCGATGGGGTGCTGCTGCTGCATCCGGTGGTGGGCATGACCCGACCGGGCGATGTTGATCATTACACACGGGTGCGAGCGTATAAAGCCCTGGTGGACAATCATTACGATTCGGACCGTGTATTGCTCTCACTCTTGCCCCTGGCAATGCGCATGGGGGGGCCGCGCGAAGCTGTCTGGCATGCGATTATTCGCCGTAATTACGGGGCAAATTACATTATCATTGGCCGTGACCATGCTGGCCCAGGTAATGATTCGCAGGGGAATCCGTTCTATGGTCCCTATGACGCCCAGGAATTGGTGCAGCAACATGAGGCCGAATTGGGTGTTGGGGTAATTCCGTTCCGTATGCTGGTTTACCTGCAGGATGAGGAGCGTTATGAAGAAATCAACAAGGTTCCAGAAGGGGTGAATACGGCGCAGATTTCGGGCACTCAGGTACGTGAAGAATATTTGAGCAATGGCAAATCGCTACCCGAATGGTTTACCCGGCCCGAAGTCGCGGCTGTATTGAAGGAAGCCTATCCGCCACGTCATCGTCAGGGCGCGTGCATCTGGTTTACTGGATTAAGTGGGTCGGGCAAGTCAACCACCGCCGAGGTGCTGACGACGATGATGCTTGAGCATGGGCGGCAAGTCACGGTGTTAGATGGTGATATTGTGCGCACGCATCTCTCAAGAGGGTTGGGCTTTAGTAAAGAAGATCGTGACATCAACATCCGGCGAATCGGTTTTGTAGCAGCCGAGATTGTACGACATGGCGGCATTGTGATCTGTGCCGCGATCAGTCCCTACCGAGCGACACGCAATGATGTCCGCAATCTGGTGGGTGATGGGTTCATTGAGGTGTTTGTCGATACACCATTGGATGTGTGTGAAGCACGCGATACCAAAGGCTTGTATGCCAAAGCGCGGTCCGGGGAGATTAAAGGCTTTACCGGCATTGATGATCCTTATGAAGTGCCCCAGAATCCGGAACTTCATCTGATGACTGAGGGTCTATCACCCGAAGCGAATGCTGAAAGAATCGTTGACTATCTGATAGAACAGGGCTTAATTCAGCGCGACCAGGTGCCGGTTTAGACGATAATCACTGGTGTAAAGCAAACAAAAACGGCGACTTGAGTAGGTCGCCGTTTTAATTGGATTTAAGCTGCTACTTCAACTATTTGCTTATCTTGTTCCCCACCGAATATGATTTTCTCAATTTCCACCGCGATGAGTACAACCCCAGCCAATACCACCGACACGATGAACTCTGTGGCCGTCAGCGCAGCTGTTTCAAAGGTGTTCTGGAAGAAGGGCATATAAACGACGAGGACTTGCAGGATTGTCGTCGATACCACTGCCCAGAACAACAGTGAATTGTTCTTGAACCACACGCGGAAGAATGAGGCTTTGTCGCCAGCGTGAATAGCCATGACTTCGAACATCTGGGTCATCGCCAGCACGGTAAAGGCAATTGTACGGGGAATTTTTTGCGCTTCGACAAGTATGCCCTCGCCTTCCCCACCTTCGAGGAAAGCGCCTTCTTCATTAGTCAGATATTGCTCAATACGCTCATCGGGCGTCAGTGCATCCCAGGCGTCGGGGGTGTTTTCTTCACCGACTAACTCAAGCAGTTGCGCCTGGCTGAAATTTTCGATGCCGAGCGTCGGGTTGAAGGGTTCCATGCCGTGTGATGTGTATCCCCAGACATAGCCGCCTAACGTGAGCGCGGCGATCAGGATGCCGACCCAGATAATGTGGCGACCCGTACCGCCCGCTAAAATACTTTCGTCGCGTGGGCGTGGCTTGCGCTTCATGACACCGGGTTCAGCGGGTTCAAAACCCAACGCAATTGCCGGGAGGCCGTCAGTGACGAGATTGACCCATAAAATCTGGATTGCCAGGAGCGGAATCTTGAGGCCGATCAATAGCGCAACAAACATGACCAGAATTTCGCCGACATTTGAACTCAGCAAGTATTTGATGAACTTGCGAATATTGTCGTAAATGACTCGGCCTTCTTCGATGGCGTTGACGATTGAGGCAAAGTTATCGTCCGTCAATACCATCTCCGCTGCGCCCTTACTGACATCCGTGCCGGTAATGCCCATTGCCACGCCAATATCAGCCTGCTTCAGTGCCGGTGCATCATTGACCCCATCGCCGGTCATGGCGACCGTTTCATTGTTGCTTTGCAATACTTGTACGAGCCGCAGTTTGTGCTGCGGTGAAACACGGGCGAAAGTTGAGGTATGTTTGAGGGCTTCGAGTAATTGTTTATCGCTCAGTTTGTCAAGTTCCTGGCCGGTAATAGCTTCTTCGTCGTTGTCCAGAATCCCCAAATCACGTGAAATCGCTTCGGCAGTACGCGCATGGTCTCCCGTTATCATAATGGTGCGGATGCCAGCTTGCCGTGCGGTTAATACGGATTCTTTCGCTTCGGGGCGGGCGGGGTCCTGAATGCCAACTAAGCCAAGCAGGTAAAGTCCACGTTCAATTTCGGGGGTTACTTCTGCTGGAACCGAGTCCAGCGGACGATAGGCGATGCCCAGTACGCGCAACCCTTCCCCCGCCATTTCGTCGATTTCATCAAGCCAGGTCTGACGGCGATCAGTGCTAAGTTCAATTGCACCATCGGGGGCGGATTCATGGGTTGCCCAGTTGACCAATTGGTCGGGCGCACCTTTGGTAATGGAAATATATGGCGTGTTGTCAAAAATCTCCTGGGCTTCCCCGCTTTTGACCTCATGCAAGGTGGTCATCGCCTTGCGTTCACTGCTGAACGGTAGTTCGCCAACGCGTGGTAGATGCTCTGCTTCCAGCAACTCGCGCGTTACACCTACTTTCTGGGCGGCGACCAATAAGGCCCCTTCGGTGGTGTCACCCACCACACTCATACTATTCGCTTGCTCAGCAGCTTCAAGGTGGGCATTGGTCGAAAGCGCAATAACCTGGACAATTCGTTTGACGGTGAGGTCGGGTTTTTGCCCGTTTACTGCGTCTGCCGGATTGAGCGTTTCATCATCAATCTGGAAATTGCCTTCAGGCGTATAACCGATGCCGGTGATGGAAATGTTCTTATGATGGGGCAAGATAATTTCGGTGGCAGTCATCTCATTTTTAGTGAGGGTGCCGGTTTTATCGGAGCAAATAATGGTGACCGAGCCAAGCGTTTCGACCGCGGGTAAGCGTCTAATGAGGGCGTTGCGACGCACCATGCGGCCTGCGCCCAATGACAGACTGATCGTGATGAGCGCTGGCAGTCCTTCAGGTACGGCGGCGACGGCCAAACTAATGGCTGTCAGGAACATTTCCTGGGCGGGGATGCCGCGTAACAGACCGGCTAGAAAGACGATGCCGACGATAACACCAGCACCAACGGCCAGGATTTGCCCCAGTCGGTTGATACGGCGTTGTAGGGGCGTGATGCCCTGTTCGACTTGCAGCAGCAGGGCTGCGATATTGCCCAGTTCGGTTTGTAGGCCCGTGCTCGTCACAACGAACTCACCGCGCCCATAATTCACGGCGGTACCCATGTAAACCATATTCACGCGATCTGCGACCGCTACGGTGTCATCGGTTTCCATTTGGGCGATTTTCTTATCAACGGGGACAGACTCACCAGTCAGGGCAGCTTCTTCAATCCTTAAATTGATGGATTCGACCAGTCGGCCATCAGCTGGTACGCGATCACCTTCACCCAGAACCACGATGTCACCGGGGACCAGTTGTTCGGCACTTACCTGACGAATTTCCCCTTTGCGGCGTACCCGAACCAGCGGCACTTGCAAGGCATTCAGAGCAGCTAGCGCTCGTTCAGCCCGGAATTCTTGATAGACACCCAGCACAGCGTTCAAAATGACGATAGCGAGGATAACGATGACATCTTTGGCATCACCAAGGAAGAAGGAGATGATGGCGGCAATAATGAGGATGATGACCATCAGGTCGGTAAACTGGCCCAGAATGAGTTGCACCCAGTTCGTACCTTCATCAGTTGGTAAAACATTTAGACCATATTTTTCCTGACGTTTGCTGACTTCCTGGTCATCAAGGCCGCTCTCGATTTTAGACTCTAATTCAGCCAGTGTTTGCTCAACACTCAGCTTATAGAATTCTGACATTTACAGAACCTCATTCACAGGTTAATACTTGAAATTATAGAGCGACATTGCACGTTAAACATTTGCGATCTTAATGGCTCCGGTAAGAATCTACCAACAAGCCAAAATTTTGCTGCAAACCCCCCAGTAATGAGGGGTTTGTGCTGTTTATCACAAGTCGTACGCCCTTAGTCACTCGATTTAGATAAGTTAAATTATATAATTAGCTTAATCTAATAAATACCCCTAAATTTGTGGGGTCGCTATCACATTAAACAATCTATAACGTATTGATAACTGAAGGCGGTGTAGGAAAATAGTTTACCCCCCAATTATTGGGGGGTAAGGGAGAAAGTTTAGATCTGCAAGTAGCGTTACATCAGGCTCTGCATGAGTGAATCCAGGGCGGATTTAGCGGGTCGTAACTTAGCTTCAGGCAGGTGTGCCAGGGGTGTATCGACTAAATCAACCGTTTCGGCAAGAGTCATGCGTGGCTCTTCGTAGTACAGCAGCCCCGTCAGGAAAAGCTGATCGCGCTGGGCATCTTCCAACGTGGTGATTGCCTGGCTGCGATTGCGGGGGTCATAATCTTCATCCAGCTTTTTCAGACGAATAATCGAACCGTCATGCATTTCAACATCAATGATCTCACCATCGGCATAGCCATCCACCGCGATTTCGCTCTTTTCCTCGATGAAATCGGGCATCAATAGCTGCATTTCGTGCAATGCTTCGGCATGTTCTTTCCCATATGGATAGCTCTTGGACGATGAAGGTGCATTATTGAAGGTCACGCAGGGGCTGATAATGTCCAACACGGCAGTGCCCTTATGAGCGAGTGCTGCTTTCAGGAGCGTTTGCACCTGGCTGGGATCACCGGAGAAACTGCGTGCTACAAAGGTACAATCGCCCACAATCGCTTCGAGTGCCAGGTCAATCGCTGGTAGTTCATTTTTGCCGTAGTATTTAAGGATTTGGCCCTCGTCAGCAGTAGCGGAGAACTGGCCCTTGGTCAAGCCATAGACGCCGTTATTTTCAATGATATACACCATTGGTACATTGCGGCGTACCAGATGTTTGAATTGGCCCAGGCCAATGCTGCCGCTGTCGCCGTCACCACTAACAGCAATGGCGGTTAGGCTGGTATTTGCCAGATTGGCGCCGGTGACGACGGACGGCATCCGGCCATGAATAGCGTTGAAAGCGTGGGACCGTCCGAGAAAATAAGCCGGGGTTTTGCTGGAGCAGCCAATACCACTCATTTTGATAACGTTGTGCTGTTCCAGGCCAATTTCGTAGGCAATACTGATGATTTGATTTGAAATTGAATCATGGCCGCAACCAGGGCAGAGCGTGCTTTTGCCACCTTTATAATCGTTGCGTTCCAGTCCGAGTACGTTGGTTTTCGCCATCGTTACTTGCGCTCCTCGTGCAAGATACTTTCATGTACGAACCGCGGGGTCATGGGCAGTCCATCACCCAGCGTGATTGATTGCAGGTGGGTCGTGTTGAGAGGAAGTTCCATTCGCAGCAATTTTGCCATTTGCCCATCGAAGTTGTTTTCAATGACATAGACCCGGTCGTGATTGGCAACAAAATCAATGATCTCCTGACGCACAGGTAGGGCGCGAATGCGCAGGTAATTGGTCTCAACCTCGTCAGCGCGCAAGCGATCACGCGCTTCCTGGATAGCCGGGTCATTGGAACCATAACTAATGATACCAATCGTCGTATTGGGGTCGTATTCGACAATGGCTCCGGGTATGTGATCTTTCGCGGTTTCAAATTTGTGCTGAAGCCGCTGCATGTTTTGCAGCCAGTCATCGCTGCGTTCGCTGTAGACTGCCATTTCATTATGGCCGGTGCCCCGTGTGAAATAGGCTGCCCGCGGATGATCGGTTCCGGGCAGGGTGCGGTAGCCAATACCGTCACCATCGTAGTCTTTATAGCGCCCCCATTCACCATGCTCAGCGAAGAATTCTTCCAGCGCAGTCTTGTCCAACACCTTGCCCTGATTTATCGGCTTATCAGGATAGGTGAATGGGTCAGCCATCCAATTGTTCATGCCAATATCCAGATCGCTGAGCACAAACACCGGTGTCTGTAATTCATCGGCAATGTCGAATGCCTGCCAGCCCATTTCGAAGCATTCAGTTGGATCGCTTGGCAGGAGAATAACCTGGCGGCTGTCACCGTGACCGAGGAAATAGGCAAACAGAATATCGCCCTGGCTGGTACGAGTTGGCAGACCCGTGCTGGGTCCCATGCGGGTAATATCCCAGATAACAATGGGGATTTCTGCAAAGTAGGCAAGACCCGCAAATTCAGCCATAAGACTGATGCCAGGGCCGCTGGTAGCAGTCATGGCCCGTGCACCGGCCCATCCGGCACCAACAATCATACCAATCGCGGCGATTTCATCCTCGGCTTGAATGACGGCGACAGTTTCTTTGCCGGAGTCGGGATCCTGGCGAAGGTGTTTAAAGCTGAGCACACCATCAATCAAGCTGGTGGATGGTGTAATCGGATACCAGGCGGCGACCGTCAACCCACCAAATATGGCGCCGAGTGCCCCGGCCTCATTGCCGGTGATCATGATTTTGCCTTCAGTCATATTCATCGGCGCAAAACGATAGGGGTCGCGTTTCTCCAGATTTTCGGCAGTCCAGTGATAAGCGGTTTCGATAATTTCATAATTCATCTGCACTGGCTTTTCCTTGCCCTTAAAATTGTCCATCAGGGCATCGTGCAGGTATTCCAGCGGAATATCAAACAACTGGGCGACAGCACCTACGTACACCATGTTACCGACCTGTTCACGGCGTTCGCTGGGGATTTTGAATTGTTTAATTGTCGCTTTGACCGGGATTTCATAATAAACAATGTCATCGCGGCTTTGACCCCATTTCCATTCCTCCGGTAGGATGCACACGCCACCTGGCGGCAAATTATCAATATCCTCTGCCGCTGTTAATTCGTTCATGGCAATGGCGATCTCGGTGGTGTCGCGGCGGGCGGTGTAGCCATCCTTGCTGACACGAATGGTATACCAGGTGGGCAAGCCTTTGATGTTCGATGGAAAAAGGTTCTTGCCATTAACCGGAATGCCCATCTTAAACAGCGACCGAACCAATACATTGTTGGAGGTCTGGCTGCCGGAGCCGTTCTTGGTTGCGACCATAAAGGCAAAGTCGTTCACCTGCTGGTCGGTTTCGATTTGGGGTTGAGTGTCCCCCTGGATTTTGGCAACTGTCATCGTAGCTACGCGCAGTTTCGCGCATACTCCTTTCTCAAATAGCAGGTGAATGGGGCGTACAAGTTATAGATCTCCTTTATGAGCAGTTTTTTCGAGGACGCGCATCCGGGGTTGATGGCGCAGCAGTTTTGTGTGTTGGATGAAGGCCTGTTGAGCGGCGTCGAAATCGCCCTTACAGATGGCGTTCAAGATATGTTCGTGATATTGCCAGACCTGCTGTAAATAATCATAGTCAGCATAACGATTCAGTTCGACTGCGGCGTATGCATCCCAATAGGCTTCTAGAATGCCCAGGACAAATGGATTCTCAAGATGGCGGAAGATACGTAAATGAAAGTCGCGATGCTCCTGATTTGGGATTTCGATCCATTCATCATTGAGCTTATGCTGGGCCTGGTCGATACATGCCTTCATCGCATTCGTATCATCAGTTGTCAGACGGGCACAGGCTTCATGCCAGAAGGCGATTTCAACATGGGTGCGTAGCTGGCTAAAGAGTTCAAAGTTGCCGAGATCCTGGGCCAGCGCAAAGAAGAGGCTGAGGCGCACCGCCGGCGCAAAATCATAATCTTGCAGGCGCATCCCAGTACGAGACCGGACTTCAAGTAATCCCAGCGAACGTGCGACTTCGAGTTGTTCACGGATTTTGCCTGTGCTGAGGCCCAGTAAATCTTCCTTCTGGAGTTCAGCTATGGTTGGCAAACGGTCACCCGGCGCAAAATCTTGCTCGATTATGAAATTGAGTAGCTCAGAATTGAGATCAATTTGCGGCATGGAAAATGACTTTGCTATCCGTAACTTATCTTAATCATATAATGAATAAGATGAATTAGACTGTACAAATTCTATCACGCAAAATGTGGGTCTGTCCACAGCGATTTGGGCATTGTTATATAATGTTTACTTTTATCTCATTTTCGACCTGCTGGCGGATTTGTTTCAGGTCAGTTGGGTCGTTGCAGAAATCAGTTGTATCCATCTTTATGCGCAACACTGGACAGGCCGTCCAATCATCGATCCATTCGTCATACAACTTGTTGAGTTGATGAATATACATTGGGTCAATATTACGCTCATAATCCCGACCACGGCGGTCGATGTGTTGCAACAGCGTGTTGACACTGGCCTGCAGATAGATGATGAGATCTGGCGGTGGCAGAAAGGCGCTTACTGATAGGAATAAACGGCGGTAGGCATCGTAATCACGGTCGGACATATTACCCTGCTGGTAAAGATTGCGTGCGAAGATCTCGGCATCTTCATATACGGTGCGATCCTGCACGACGCTGCCGGGATGTTCAAGTAGTTGGCGATGGTGCTCCAGGCGTTTGCCCAGGAAGAAAACCTGGGAATGAAAGCTCCAACCGCGCATGTCTTCATAGAAATCCGCTAGATAGGGGTTTTCAGTATTAGCTTCGTAAAACGGCTCCCAGCCAAAGCTCTCAGCCAGTTTGCCGGTGAGTGTGCTTTTGCCTGCGCCAATGTTGCCTGCGATGGCGATGAAGTGTTTTTGCATCCGTTTTCTCCTATTAACCGGCGGCAGTTTCCAAATTCAGGGTAATTGATGATAGTATCGTGTCGTTGTCTTGCAATATCTCGAGGCTAGCTGGTCCAGTATAATTGTTGGTGGCAACTTCAGCTGTCCAGGGCATTTCATCAACAAAATAAGGATTGTATATGCTGACGATCTGTTCGTTAATTATTTGCAGGTCCGTGTCGCGTAAGCGCACCGCGAGACGGTTATCAGGGAGTCCTGAAGCCAGACCTTCTACTTGAACCGAATCACCGCCCACTGAGCTGCCTGCTGGTGGAAATGTGATGTAGCCGTAAGTACCTTCAGGCCGATAATCCAGACCGCCCAGCGCGATCAACCCAACGGCATACGGGGTCGAGATGTTGGGGTCAGGTGATTTTGCTGTAATCGCGACTTCGATGGGCACGTCTTGATAAGTGTGTGGCAGTTCAACCTGCCAGCGGCCTTCATTCACGCTAATAATGCTGCGTGCCAGTTCGACTTCATCAGGTCCAACAAGTGTGAGCAAAAACTGATTAGCAGGCAGGCCAGTGGCGGTGCCAGCAATCTGTAGCACTTCTGCATAGATCAACGCACCACTTGCCGGGGTATTAATCGTAACCATGCCCAATAGTTGTGGCGCAGCGGGTGCGGGCGATGCAATGGAGCCGGAACGACAACCGGCCAGCGCGAGAATGCTGAACAGCGCGACAAACAGACGCATGGATAACCTTGTGATGTTGGCTGGCTTTCGCTGCTTTTATTATCGAACATGCGTGTCAGCGCCGCAAGTCCAGGTATCATGTAAATCGGTTAGACTTTTATTCGAATGCGGTTACGACAATGGCAGCTAAATTCACCTTTAAAGTATGCCTTATGCGTTGTGACACCAATGTTGAGCGATGTTGTTGCCGGGAATATGGGCGTTGGAAGCTATGAATCATGTGCAATTGAGAGATTTCGGAAATGATTACGCTTCAGCACCTTATGTCATGCTAAACTGGAATCTGTAGCAGGATTAAATAGGGCATGGCCGATGAGCGATGTAGAAAACCTGGTCGAAGCACTGGATGAACTCACGATTGAACAATTAGAACAACTGGATCGTCTGTTGGTTGCAGTGCGTCAGTATATGCCGGATGATAGATTGTCAGGGGCACAAAAGCAGAGGCGGCAAGCCTATCTTAAGAAGTCGATTTTGCGGTTGCGAGCCGGATTAACAAACGATGAATTGGACCAACTCATCCAGGAACTCCGACAAGTTGGTCTGGCATTTAGAGATTGAGACGGTTTATAGACTGTTGTTCAATATACTCCCAGCGACCTGGTTGCAATCCGGCTAAGGTGATCGGGCCAATGCTCCAGCGCACCAACCGCAGCGTGGGATGCCCAACGGCAGCAGTCATCCGGCGGACCTGGCGGTTGCGCCCTTCGGTAATCGTCAATTCCAACCAACAATCAGGCACATTTTTGCGGTAACGAATCGGGACCGGACGGTCGGGTATTTCGGGAGGCGTTTCCATCAATCGAGCCTGGGCCGGGTGGGTGCGCCCACCTTTGATCGTCACGCCCTTGCGCAATTGTGCCAGTGCTGTTTGGTCCGGGATGCGTTCCACCTGAACCCAGTAGGTTTTGGGTAATTTGAATTGTGGGTCAGTCAGATGTTTATTCAATTTCCCCGAATCGGTCAGGATGAGCAAGCCCTCGCTATCGCGGTCTAAACGTCCCGCCGCATATACACCAGGTATATTGATATAATCTGCCAGGGTTGGACGCACATCAGTGTCCGTGAATTTGGTCAGGACATCATAGGGCTTCCAGAAACGTATCACCTTCATCGTTGGGCAATCATCAAACCTCAATCACAACAGCAGCTTGTTAATCGTCTTCATCAAGTGGTTCGCCGCGCTGGATGCGATCATATTCGATGGTGCTGTCGAGGATTGTGCGCATATTATCAGCGGTTTGTTGAAGTATTCTGCCAGGTTTGCGCAATTGATCGGACTCGTGATCGTGATTATCAGCTAACAGGGTGTTGAGCAGTTTAGAGGCCGAGATCATGCCACTGAGCGGACCGCGAATATCGTGGACGAGTAAGCGAATGAAGTCCTCCTCATCGCTGTTTTGGAAACGGGTAAGTAACTCTGCTGGGGTTCGATCAACCATCTCAAAAAATTCGTTTAAACAGGTTCAAATCCACATTGCCACCAGAAAGTACACACACAACCTGCGCGCCCGGTGCAATCGTAATTTTTTGGGTTAACAGGGCGGCGAAACTGGCGGCGGCGGCGGGTTCCACCACCAGTTTGCAGCGTTCCATAATCAGGCGCATGGCCTGTGCGATTTTATCATCATTCACGAGGACGACCTCATCGACAAATGCCTGCACATGGCGCAGGCAGTGATCGCCCGCAAACGGCGCGGCCAGACCGTCGGCAACGGTATCGACGGTTTCCAGCGGTTGAGATTCGCCCGCAGCCAGCGCATTGGTCATTCCCGGTGCGCCCACCGGTTCCACGCCAATTACACGAACGGCGGGATTACTGAGTTTGAGCGAGGCTGCAACACCCGAAATCAAGCCGCCACCACCCACTGGCACGATGACGACATCCGGCATGAGGCCATCTTCCAGAATTTCTAACCCCAGTGTGCCATGCCCAGCGATGACGTGCAGGTCGTCAAACGGATGAACAAATGTTTGTCCTTCAGCCGCTTGAATCTCGCGCATTTTGGGGAACAGGTCTTTGACGGTGCCGTGAAGAATGAGGCGTGCGCCATAGCCACGAGTCGCATCAGCTTTGCTTTGGACCGCCTTTTCGGGCATGATGACTGTCGAGTTGATGCCAAGTTGGGTTGCGGAATAGGCCACTGCTTGCGCTGCATTGCCTGCCGACACGGTGATGACGCCACGCTGTTTTTCCGCGTCGCTCAGGCTGCTGATCTTGTTCATGATGCCGCGCGGCTTAAACGAGCCGGTCTTCTGGAATAGCTCCGCTTTGAAGCACAGATTCACACCGGTCATGTCGCTGAGGGCAGTCGATGAAATTATTGGTGTGCGATGCAAGTTCTCGCGCACGAGCGGTTGCGCGGCATGGATGTCATATAGGGTGGTGAGGTCGTTGGTTGTCATGAAGTAGAAAACCCATTTTCATCGCTGTCTTCTGGTAAATCTGTGATGATGGTCTGAATATCGTCTACGCTGGTATCCGAGCGATCTGATTTTGAGTAGACTGAAAGCAGCACGACCTGCTTTAGGGTTCGTATGTAGTAGATTACCCGGTAGCCACCGCTTTTGCCGCGCCTCGCGTCACGGTTGGGCAGACGCACCTTATAGACTGTGTATCCAGTGGATTGGATCTGATCGCCGGGCGTATCACCATCTTTGAGTTGATCAATCAGGGGCTGAATATCCTGTTGAATGCGCGGGAATCTTTTCCGCAGCCGTTTGACATCTTTTCGAAACGCAGGCGCGAAGCTTACCTGAACGGGGTGTTCATTCGTCATCGTCCAACTCATCCCACAGGGACTCAATGGGGAGAATATTACCAGTCATCGCATCGTGCCAGGCTTCCCGGAAAGACGCCTCGACTTCGTTAGTGCTTGTATCGGCATCCCGCCAGTCGTCCCGCAGCACTTCAACCAATGCATCCGCCGCCACCAACGCCCGCAGGTAATCCACCGGTGACGTATAACCTCGTTCTTTTGCCCGTTGCACGATATGCACAGCTTCAGTTTCGTCAAGCTTCAAAATGTAATCTGACACAATAGCCCTAGTGCCTCGCTACTCGTTCAGAATTGATTATACCGCATAGCATAGTGAGGCAGTTATGAACATGAAAATAGATTTAATACAAGGACATTGAATTAAACCTATTCTGTTGATTCACCTGACTTTTTATGGGCACATTCACTATACGCAGCAACAAATTCATTGAGCTTATCAACACTGACGATCAGTTTATCAACGAGCATATGTAATTCCTCGGAATTTGAATCCAAGTCAAGCTCGTGCCTTATTAGGCGAGAGAATCCCTCCACGAAACTCAAAGGTGAGCGAATTTCACTGAGCATTCCCATTAGTAGTTCGCTATATTCGAGTTCTAAACAGGCCTCGTCAAGCCATTGGTGCCGCTGCGGGCTATCAGACATTGTTCCGCAGTCTCGCCATGCGCTCAGCGGCTTGCTTGAGGGTGTCATCGCTTTTGCAGAAAGCGAAGCGCACATGATCTTTCGTCAGGTATTTGTGGTCCGCGCTGAAGAACGCTGAGGGCGGAATACACGCAACACCAATTTTCGTAATCAGGTGTTTGGTGAAGGCTACATCATTGCCGTCAAACACGTCGGAGAAATCCGCCATGACGAAGTAAGTTCCCTGCGGCGTGATGGATTTCAACCCGGCAGAATCGAGCGCCTGCATCATCAGGTCGCGTTTTTGCGTGTAGAGTGCCTGATATTCCTCGTAGTAATTGCTGCCCATCGTAAAGGCATGAGCGATGGCTTTTTGCGCCGGGTGATTGGTGGCAAAGGTGGTGAACTGGTGCGAACGCCAGACGCCGGTCACGAGTTCCGGCGGGCCATAAACCCAGCCGACTTTCCAACCCGTCATGCCGAAGGTTTTACCCGCGCTACCAATCGTAATCGTGCGCTCGAACATATCCGGCAGGGTAGCAATGGGAATGTGGCGGGCTTCATCGTAAATCAAGTGCTCGTAGACTTCATCGGAGATGCACAGCACGTCGAATTCTTTGCACAGATCAGCAATGAGCGTCAATTCGTCATGGGTAAAAACGCGCCCGGTGGGATTATTGGGGGTGTTGATGATAATCGCCCGCGTATCGGGGTTGAATGCGGCCCGCAGCTCATCGGGGTCAAAGGTCCATTTGGGCGGGTGCAGCGGCACATAAACTGGTTGCGCATTCGCCATAATGACGCCCGGCGGATAGCTATCGAAAAACGGTTCGATGATAATCACCTCATCACCGGGATCAACCAGCCCCATAATCGAGCAATAGACCGCTTCCGTCGCACCGGGGGTAATCAGCACGCTGTCCTGTGGATCGACATCAATGTTGTAAAACGCCTTTGCATGATTGGCGACGCCCTGCCGCAGCGCCAACACACCGGGGCCGGGGGCATATTGATTCGCTTCCCCCGACCGTAGCGCTGCAATCGCCGCGTCAATGATTTCCTGCGGACCATCAAAGTCCGGCATGCCCTGACCGAGGTTAACTGCCTGATGATCGCGGGCCAGGTTGTTGATTTCAGTAAAGATCGTCGTGCCAAAGCTGGACACGCGGTTGGCGTAGGTGGGCATTCAGGGTTTCTCCGTGAGCAGTGGCTTGAGTCTGCGCAGACTATACCATACGCTTATCGGCCATTCAATTTTTCGCGGGCGGCGGTGGCTAATTGGTCCACACGCTCATTGTGCTCATTTCCCGCGTGACCGCGCACCCACTGCCAGTTGATATCGTGGCGCTGGGTGGCAGTGTTGAGGCGGTGCCAGAGTTCCTGATTTTTGACTGGTTTCTTCGCTGCGGTCCTCCACCCATTTTTAACCCAGTTGTGTAGCCAGGTCGTGATGCCATTCTGCAGATACTGGCTATCGGTGTACAGCGTGACGGCACACGGCTCTTTGAGCGCCTCCAATGCGCTGATGGCGGCAATGAGTTCCATGCGGTTGTTGGTCGTACTGGATTCGCCGCCGCTCAGTTCTTTTTGATGATCCCCATAAATGAGTAACGCGGCCCATCCGCCGGGTCCATTGGGATTGGGTTTTGCGCCGCCGTCGGTGTAGATCGTTACTTGCGGTTTGGTCATGGAAATGGTTTCTCTACCTGGGATGCGATGGGTTCTATTGTATCCGTGAATTGCCATTGAGTTGCACCGGATGGTCTAGAACGCCAGATGAGTGATAGATTAGAAGTGCTTGACCGGTAAGGCATAGCTTACCTATAATAAGAACAGATTTTCTAATGGTGTTGATTGTGACCAAGACTTCTCAGGCTGTCAATGCGGATGTGTTCACGGCGGTGGCGCATCCTCGGCGGCGGCAAATCCTGGACTATTTGACAACCGGCGACGCGACGGTGAAATATCTCCATGAGCAGTTAAAAGAAGTCAGTCGGCCCGCAATCTCACAACATCTAGCGATTTTGCTGGATGCGGGTTTAGTCACGCGGCGACAAGCCGGACGCGAGAACTATTATCATCTGGAACCGGAGGGATTACGCGAGATCGAACGCTGGCTGCGTCAATACGAACGTTTCTGGGATCAAAAGCTGGATTCGCTGGGCGATTATCTGGAGCGGAAATATGGCGATGAAACATAACATCGTTCTGGAACGCACCTATCCCTATTCTCCGGAACAGGTCTGGGCGGCGTTGACTGACCCGGACGCACTGAGTGAATGGCTGATGGATAGTGATTTCCAGCCGTTTGTCGGCCATAAGTTTCAGTTTCGCACCGAGCCGGGACCGGGTTTCGATGGTGTGGTCAATTGTGAGGTGATTGACGTTGGCCGTCCCCATCGACTGGCTTACACGTGGCAGGGGGGACCGATGAAAACGCCAACAACCGTCACCTGGACATTGGAACCGTTGGACAACGGCACGCATTTGCGTCTGGAACATACGGGTTTCGAAGGTCTGGCCGGTGTTGTCGTGAGTTTTATTCTGGGACCGGGATGGCGCAAAGGGTTGCGCGATAAACTACCGGCCTATCTTGAACACACAGCAAAGGGAGGATAGTCCATGATTAACTCAATTGGCACAGTTTCGATTTTCGTCAGCGATCAACAACGTGCCAAGCGATTCTATACGGAGGTGTTGGGATTTGAATTGCGCTCGGAAGCCCCGCTCTATCCGGGATCCGAAGCGCTGTGGATTGCTGTGGCACCAAAAGGGGCGCACACCGAAGCAATTTTGTATCTGCCCGATGAAAATTGGGAACATTATCAGCAGGTTGTGGGGCAATCACAGGCGCTCACGTTGACGGTAAATGACATGAATGCACTGGTGGCAGACCTGAAAGCCAAAGGCGTGACCTTCGATCAAGAGCCGGATGTGCAGCCCTGGGGAACTTTTGCAACCATTCGTGACTCGGAAGACAATCGCCTGATTCTAGTCGAACAGCCCAAAGGTGCATAAATGACAAATCCATTGGCAAAACGTTTACAAATCAAGTCAGGCAATAAGGTGCGCATTTACAACGCACCGAACGACTACCTGACGCTGCTGGGCGAGATTCCTGAAGGGGTGGAAATCCTCGATGACGGTGATGGTGAGTTCGACGTGGTGCATCTATTCGCCCGTAACAGCGACATCCTCAACCGTGATGGCCCCCTCGCGCTGGCGGCATTGAAAACCGGCGGTGTATTGTGGATTTCGTATCCCAAGAAAAGCGCCAAAGTAGAGACGGACATCACACGAGATCACGGCTGGGACGTCATGCAAGCAGCGAAGTGGCGGCCCGTGACACAAATTTCAGTTGATGATACGTGGTCGGCGTTACGCTTTCGACCGGTTGCTGACGTTGGCCGTGAATTTAATCCAGGAGGCAAGCAATGAGCATAAAAATGATGACTCTGCATCCCGAAGGCAAAGCGGGCGTCAATATTGATAAAGTCAAGTATGATGCAGTGCGCGAGGCGATATTGGCAGCCATCGGTGAGCAGGGGGAATTGCTGTTCGGTGATTTGCTTGATGCAGTCGGCAAGCGTTTAACCGATTTCGACGGCTCTATTGGCTGGTATACGACGACGGTCAAGCTGGACCTGGAAGCGCGGGGCGAGATTGAACGCCTGCCGGGAAATGGTCCACAGCGGTTACGCTTGCGCTAGCGCTGACGTTCTAACAATCAAATAATGAATAGCATGGGCAACCCTGGCGGTTGTCCTGTTTGTTGTAAGGAGCTTCGAGAGTGTGACAAAAACGGCAAATTAATGGTATCGTAGAAGGGTATTCATGTGAATGAGCGACCATGATTGAGCGTACTGACACTCTGACAATCGAAGAATTCGTCCGGCGGTATGATGAAGCGCCTTTCGAGTTCATCAATGGAAGGTTCATCCCTGTGCATCCACCCCTTTTTGGACATAGTGTCGCCATTAAGCACATTTATGACGCGATATTTTTATACAACCACGAGCATGATTATGGCGACGTTTTTACGGAAACAACCTTTGTTATTCAATATCAAACGGATTGGGTCGCCGGATCGCGGATACCGGATGTTTTATTTGTGCGCAAGGCACGATTGCACGCGTATGAAGCAGAAACCGAAGATAGTCATCTGAAACCGCTGGCACTCATCCCAGATCTGGTCGTGGAAGTCGTCTCTAAAAATGACACTTATAGCGAAGTTAACGAAAAGATTGAGATCTACCTGGCGGACGGCGTTGAACTGATCTGGGTAGTTGATACGCAGCGCAAACGAATCACTGTATACGAACCGGACAAGCAGCCGGTTACATTAGGTGAAGGCGATTCTGTTTCCGGTGGTGCGGTCATTCCGGGGTTTGAGTTGAAGCTGAGCGAAGTTTTCGATTAGGGCTTCCGATGGGAATTGATGCTAAATATCAAGCCATGTCCGATAATTGCGTTTTGCTGGAAAAGGCACAAGCCAAAGGTCGTGATTGGATTGATACACTAGCATTTTACAAAAGGTATGCTGATGAAGAATATCTTGCCCGGCTGAAGATGTACCAGGCGAGAGGGCGACCAAAAGTTGATAATGACACGATTGAATTTGCTGAAGACGCTATACGAACCGAAAAGCTTTTCCCCGGCCTAAAAGAACGACATTTGTTTTGGGGCCGCGCCTGGGATATGGTGCATTATTTACTTGTTGCGGAGCGGCGGGGTGAAACACCGCAGCCAAACGATCAGTTGATTACACGAGGGATTCTTGGTGGCGACGTTCTTGATAATCCCCCTCCCGAAGAACGTTACCTGTTTTATGCAGTAAAGTACATACCTCCAGATGAAGTTCAGCAGATCGTAGAGGTATTTACTCAAATTACCGAAGATCAGATGCGACAGCATTATGATCCTGATGCAATGAGAGGGGTTTATAAGTTTTTTCCTGAATATTACAAGACTGATGTTGAACGTGACGGTGCATATCGGGGCATCTTCGCGGCCTTTGAAGAACTCCGGGATTTCTACAGTTTGGTTTCTGAACATAACGAGGGAATAATTACCACTTTGTTTTGAGCCACGAGAGCGTAGCCTGATGTAACTACGCCCCCGTAGTAAGTCTATGCTACTGCTTCAGGAAATTCCGCAGGACGGTCTGCAAAATCCCGCCGTTTTTGTAGTATTCCACCTCAACGGGCGTATCCAGCCGGACGGTCACCACAAACTGTTTGGTCGTGCCATCGTCAGCGGTGGCGGTCACGGTGAGTTTGTCGCCGGGCTGCACATCGTCAGTTACGGGGATGTCGAAGTGTTCGTGCCCGGTCAGGCCCAGCGATTTCACTGACTGCCCATCTTCAAATGTCAGGGGCAGCACGCCCATCATGACCAGATTGCTGCGATGAATGCGCTCAATGCTCTCAGCGATGACGGCTTTCGCACCCTGCAGTTGCGTGCCTTTGGCGGCCCAATCACGACTGGACCCCATACCGTAGTCTTTCCCCGCCAGAATCACCAGCGGTGTGCCATCGGCAATGTATTTCATGGCGGCGTCGTAGATGGGCATTTCCTCGCCGCTCGGCAGGTAATAGGTCACGCCACCCTCGCTGCCGGGGACTAGCAGATTGCGCAGGCGGACGTTGGCGAAGGTGCCGCGTGTCATCACACGATCATTGCCGCGCCGGGAGCCGTAGCTGTTGAAATACTGCGGGCTGACATCATGCTCTTGCAGGTACTGGCCCGCTGGACTGTTGATACCGATTGCGCCCGCCGGTGAGATATGATCGGTTGTCACTGAGTCACCGCCGATGACCAGCACCCGTGCCCCTTTGACCGATTGGACCGGTTCTGGTTCGAACGGCAGGTCAATGAAGAAAGGTGGCTCTTGAATGTAGGTGCTGTCTTCATCCCACTGATAGACCGCTTCGTCCGTGCTGGGGATGTTGTTCCAGGTTTCGTTGCCGGTGTAGACATTGCCATATTGCTCGTTGAACATGTCGGCGGACAGGCTGTTCTGCACGGTGTCCATGATGGTCTGCTGTGACGGCCAGATGTCCTTGAGATAGACGGCATTGCCAGCGTCATCCTGTCCAATTGGGTCATTGTTCAGGTCAATATCAACGGTTCCGGCCAGGGCATATGCTACAACCAGTGGCGGCGAGGCCAGGTAATTGGCGCGAATATCGGGGCCGATGCGTCCGCCGAAATTACGATTGCCACTGAGTACGGCGGCGGCGACCAGATCGCCTTCGTAAATCGCGTCGCGAACCGGGTCGGGCAGGGGACCACTGTTGCCGATGCAGGTGGTGCAGCCATAGCCAACAGTATGGAAGCCAAGCTGGTCGAGATAGGGCGTTAGACCAGCTTTGTCAAGGTACTCCGTGACAACTTTGGAACCGGGCGCGAGGCTGGTCTTCACATACGGTTTGCGGGAGAGGCCTTTTTCAACCGCATTCTTCGCCAGCAAACCCGCCGCGACCATAACCGATGGATTGCTGGTGTTAGTACAACTCGTAATCGCCGCGATCACGACTGCGCCATGGGTAATGTCGGCGCTGCTGCCGTTATTTTGCACGGTAGCGGTGCTATCGAGTTGATTGGGACTAAGCTCGAAACCCTGCGGACCAACCGGCGCTGTGAGCGCACGATTGAAGGTTGGTTTCATATCGCGCAGGAGGATGCGGTCTTGCGGGCGCAGCGGTCCGGCCAGGCTGGGTTCAACGGTGCTGAGATCCAGCTCGAGCGTGTCGTTGAATTCGGGGTTGGGGGTGGCTTCGGTGCGGAAGATGCCCTGTTCCTTACAATACCGCTCGACGAGTTCAATCTGGGCTTCATCGCGTCCGGTGCGGCGTAGATAGCTAAGCGTTTCGGCATCAACCGGGAAAAAGCCCACCGTTGCACCATATTCTGGGGCCATGTTGGCAATGGTTGCGCGATCGGGCAGCGCCATGCTACCGAGGCCCGGTCCGTAGAACTCAACAAATTTGCTGACAACGCCATGCTTGCGCAGCATCTGCGTCACGACCAGTACCAGATCCGTCGCGGTCGCCCCTTCCGGCAGGTTGCCGGTCAGCTTAAAGCCGATGACTTCGGGCATGAGCATGTAGATCGGTTGACCCAGCATGGACGCTTCGGCTTCGATGCCACCCACGCCCCAGCCAACCACACCGAGACCGTTAATCATGGTGGTATGACTGTCGGTGCCAACCAGTGTATCTGGCAGAGCTACTTTACCACCGGTGCCATCATCATATAATTGAACGACTTTCGCCAAATATTCCAGGTTGACCTGATGGACGATGCCGGTTGCCGGCGGAACGACCTTAAAATTGTCGAAGGCTTTCTGGCTCCAGTGTAAGAATTCATAGCGCTCGCGGTTGCGGACGAACTCCATTTCAGCATTGCGGGCCAGCGCATCGGGCCGGGCAAAGACATCTACCTGGACGGAGTGGTCAATGACGAGATCAACCGGGATCACGGGATTTATTTTGGCCGGGTCGCCCCCCATCCGTTGCATAGCACTGCGCAACGCCGCGAGATCAACCATCGACGGCACGCCGGTAAAGTCTTGCAAAATTACGCGAGCGGGTTTAAACGGAATCTCGACTGGATTATAATTATTCGCATCCCAACTGGCGATGTCATGGATCGATTGTTCCAGCACCTGGAAGTTATCCAGATTGCGTAGGGCACTTTCCAGCAAGATTTTGATGCTATATGGCAGTTTGTCGACGTGACCAATGCCCCTGTTGGTCAGTTCATTTAAGCGATATATTACAGCTTCGCCATTGCCGGTATCAAATGTGCCGCGCGTGCCGAAGCTATCTAATTTAGCGTTCATAAGGCGGGTTCCTTTATTGATTAAACGGGTATTTACCTGGTCACATTCTACCCGATTGCGTCAGGATTTATCCACTTCTATCACCGGATGTAAAGAATTTTTATGCGACCATAATCCAGACGAATAGATCGTTGCATCGCCACCGCGATTGTGTAAACTGTTGAGCAGGAATTGTCCATAGAATGAGAGGTCTAACCAATGAGTGATCGTGCGCGTACTCGTGAACGTCGCAAACAGCGGGAAAAACAGCGTCAACGTAACCGGCAGTTTCTAATTCTGGGTGGCGTTGTTGTGGTTGCCCTTGTCGCCGTCGTGCTGGTGATTTTTGCCAATCAGCCGGTCGAAGCGGTGATTAGTGAAGCGGTTGTTGCCCAGTATGCCGAAGTGCCACAGACCGTGAATGAAGAGGGTTTCCCGGTGTTAGGCAGCCTGGATGCACCGGTGCAGGTGGTGGAATATTCGAGCTTCGCGTGTACCGCTTGTGGCGCTTTCTATGAGGACACGGTTCCCGATATTGTGCAGCGTGTTCGCGATGGTGGTGTTAATTTTACCTATGTGCCGCTGACGGAGTTTGGCAGTATTCCGAATGGTGAGGGTGCTGGCCGGGCGGCGATCTGCGCTGGTGAACAGGATGCGTTCTGGGTATATCATGGTGTATTGTTTGACTGGCATACAACCTATGGTAATCAGGCGTTGGCGGGGAATCGTCTGTCTTCTCTGGCAAGCAACCTGGAACTCGATACGGGTGCGTGGAACGCCTGTCTCAATAGTGATGCGACCAACGAGGTGCTGGTGGCAGCCAGAAGCGCGGCCAGCAGACTCGATGGATTTACTGGTACCCCAACGGTTACAGTGAACGGCGAGATCGTCACCTCAACGCTGGGTGATGTCACAGCAGCAATCAATGCGGCACTGGCGGCGGCACCACCGGTTATTGTAGAGCCGGAAGCGGTCGAAGATGAACCCGCCGCCGTTGATGCTGAAGCCACTGAAGAGCCGGAACCAGTTGATGAAACGGAGTCCGAGGCGACTGAAGAAGCCAGCGAATAACGACATCGCATAAATTTTCCGGGGACATGAATGTCAGGATGTCCCCGGTTGGTATCAATCGCGTTTCGCTAACATCGGCCCCAGCGGACGTCCACCTAACAGGTGCAGGTGGAGGTGGAAGACTTCTTGCCCGCCATGTTCGTTGCAATTAATCAGCAGCCGGTAGCCATCATCGGCGATGCCCTGTTCCGCCGCAATCTGTTTGGCGACGATCAGCATGTGACCAAGTACGGCTTCATCCGCCGCGGTGACATCGTTGGCGGTGGGGATCTCTTTGTTGGGCACGATTAGAATGTGAACTGGAGCCTGTGGGTTGATGTCTTTGAAGGCCGTGACCCGATCATCTTGAAATACGATGTCAGCGGGAATCTCTTTGGCGATAATCTTCGAAAAAATGGTGCTCATCTGCTTCCCTCGCTAAATCGCGGTGCCGCCATCAACGGTTAAGACCTGGCCGGTAATCAGCGCCGCCTCATCGGAGGCCAGGAAGGCGACAGCATAGGCAATATCCTGTATTTCCGCCAGTTTGCCTAGCGCCGCAAACTCTGTCGCGACTTTGATAATATCCTCTAGCTCACGGGTCAGATCGGTAATCACGAAACCGGGGGCAACCGCATTGACGGTGATGCCTCGTGAGCCGACTTCCTTTGCCAGTGCTTTGGTCAAGCCGATTAGCCCGGCTTTACTGGCGCTGTAATTGGTCTGCCCACCCTGGCCCATCAAGCCACTAATGCTGGTGATATTGATAATGCGGCCAGAGCGCTTACGCATCATGGTGCGGGCGGCGGCTTTGGAGCACAACCAGGCACTGCGCAGGTTGGTTTGCAAAACCTCATCAAAGTCTTCCGGCTTCATCATCATAATCACGTTGTCGCGGGTAATTCCGGCATTATTCACCAGAATATCGACTTTGCCATAGGCATCGACCGCCGCTTTGATCAGGCTGGTTGCACCATCTTCAGTGCTGACATCGGCTTGTACAGCCAGGGCATCACCACCATCGTTTTTGATCTGCTCAACCACTTCGTTCGCGGCGTCGGCGCTGCTGTTGTAATTCACGATAACAGTTGCGCCGCGTCCGGCGAGTTCCAGTGCTATGCCGCGGCCAATGCCCCGGCTGGCTCCGGTGACAATCGCGATTCGATCAGTTAATTGTGCCATGTTGGTCCTCTTGTCTGGTAATGAGATTATGATGCTAACTATACCGTTTAAGCTGATGCGCGGCTATTCTTAAGGAGGTTTTCATGATTTCTTAGCGAAAATTAACAACGGAAAGCCTTAAAATTTATTCTGTGTACCGTTAGCAATTTGTTATTGATTTCTGCTAGGATACATATTATGAATTGGCAACAAATGACAAGGAAACTGAACGCAAGCAATGGTCAATAATCAACATACAATGGTTATCAATCACAACATCGTCCTGTTTGACGATGAGCAACAACGCTATTTTAATCTGGATGCCCTGGCGACGCTGGTGTGGAAATTGCTCCAACAACCGACGACTCTGCGCGAAATGGTGGATGTCGTTGTCGATCATTTTGAATTAGAGCCAGCGATCGCTGAACAGAATCTACAGGATGTGCTGGCGGAATTGGCAGCGCAAGGCTTGATCGAAACCGCTTAACCTGGCTAAATCGCCTCAGAAAATGTTTATCCCCCTAACCATCCCAGCAGCTTGATTTGACCGCGCAGGTCGCCAGTAATGTTGGATGAACCAAAGCCGTTATTATTGGCGACATAAACATCGACCCGACCATCAATGCGCGGATTTACGCCGGTAAATGCTAATTGTTGTCCGTCGGGCGACCATTGTGGATCGCACATACTGGGCGGTGGCGTGCCTCGGGCGATTAGATTGAATGCGCGATCCAATACCCGGGTTCCATAGGGACAGTTTCCATTGACTCCACCCAGGGCGACGCGACTGCCATCGGGCGACCAGACCGCGGTTACGCCAAAGCGCGGGAAATTTAGCTCGCCACTGCGACCAATCAACTGACCATTATTATCCATCATCACGATGTCATTACTCGTTCCGGTCGCATCCTGAAAAAGCACACGACCGCCATCCGGCGACCAGGCCGCCGCCAGATTGACCTGATTGGCCGGGCCGGCCAGGAGCCTTACCGGACGTTCTTGGCCGGTGGCGACGTCCGTTATCCACAGGATGCGCTCCGGGTCGCCAAAAGCCGGTTCGCCGGTGGCATATACGACCTGCCGCTGATTCAACCATTGTGGTGGTTCGGTCAACCATGCTTCGGAAAGCTGGCGGATTTCTTCAGTTTGCAGGTCCAGAATGAATAAATTACCCCCGGTAGACGGGGCATCAACCAGGGCATTACACGCGCCTGGCTCTCCAGGAATCCAACTGGGACAACGTTCGCGGTCGGAAACGAATAATAGAAAACGGCCATCGGGTGACCAGGACGGCCAGATCTCATTTGCGCCATTCAGGGTCAGGTTGGCGGTCGTGGCACCATCGCGTGAGATTGAGAAAATATCGAGTGCATAGCCCATCTCAACTGCCATCGCGATCTGGGAGCCATCTGACGACCAGACTGGAGGACTGAAGATTCCCCGCTGGATTGGTGATGTCAGCGGTAAGACCCGTCCGCTGATGCCCACTGTTGTATCTAAAATATACAGGCCGCTGACTGCCGGGTTATCGTCTGTCTGGAAGTAAGCCACGCCGGCACCACTCGGAGCAATAAAGACCTGATCATCGGTTGTGGCAGGTAACTGGAGAATTGGTGTGCGCGCGCCGGGGTTGCTGGCCGAGGCGAAATAGAGCGTTTCAACATTGGTGGCTGGCTGCGGCGTCCGCACATCTCCAACGCCATCCCGGTCATTCAGGTTGATGAATGCGACTAAGGGATTGGCGATGCCATCCTTAATATTGTCGGGGATTTCGACGATCGTC
Source organism: Phototrophicaceae bacterium (assembly GCA_965223835.1). Lineage (GTDB taxonomy): Bacteria > Chloroflexota > Anaerolineae > Aggregatilineales > Phototrophicaceae > CAVYXZ01. The sequence continues at coordinate 3,191,260 of CBDCXQ010000001.1, read as the reverse complement.
CAGTTATCATAAACAAAATTAGCGATTGGATTAGGTGTAATCGATGCGGTTGGGGTAATAGTCGCCGTCGCAGTAACAGTCGGTGTGTTGGTCGGGGTGGGAGATGGTGTCACCGTTGGTGTACTGGTTGCCGTTGGTGTCGTGGACGGTGTGGGCGTGACAGTTGCCGTTGCTGTTGGCGTCTGGGTCGGTGTCGCCGTAGGTGTGGGTGCAGAGAGTACCTGACAGGCAGTATTGATTAACAGCAAAAGCACGAGTAGTCGGCGAATCATGCAAGTTCCCATCCTAGTTAACTGTGATTTCTTCGGTGGTTTCGGGCTTTTCAACTTCAATACTGAGGAAGAAGGGCGATTGTGACCCATCGCGATAAATCACCAGCAGCGTATAGCGTGTGGTCGTTGTCGGACAGACTTGTTGACGGTCATTGCCAATTGCCGGTTCGCCCTGGAAAAAGACCGAATCAATGTTCTCAACTACCCAGCGAATCGTCGTACATTCACCGGCCTGCAAACTGGTTTGATCGGCCTGGAAAATCGGGTCAGTGGGTGTAGCCGTAGCTGCCGGGGGCAGGTCATCGGTTACAAGCGGTTGCGGCGTGAATGTTGCAGTGGCTGTTGGGAGCGGTTGCGTCGGAACCCGGAGCACTTGCCCAACCGCGATGATGTTGGCATCAGGTATACAATTGCCATTCTGTAACACACTCAGGGTCAGACCAAAACGGCGAGCAATGGCCGAAAGTGTATCCCCCGCCTCGATCGTATAGGTGTAAATCCAATCCGTGCGCGGCACACAGGCTGTCGGTATCGCCGTTGGGGGTAGCGGTATCGTCACAGGGGGTAGCGTTGCGGTAATGGGTAAGCTAGGCAGTGTCGGCGTCGTATTGGCAACCGGCGGTACGATGGGCGGCGGTATCTGGACAGAATTGGGCAGCAAACTAAAAGGTGCCCGTTGAATCGCGTTCTGGTCAAACGGTTGCGGCGGTGACGGCGGACCAATAACCTGCAGGCCATCGGCTGAACCCAGCGGCAGCGTAACCTGTGCGCCGGGGATAACGCTCTGGGTAATGCCAAAGGCTTCCACTACTGCAACACCGTTAACCGTCGCAATCGTCAAGCGATCATCACTTATGGCAGTCAGGTAAAGTGTGGAGCCAATGCTCACATTTGCGCCATTGAGATTCATCGTCACCTGCGTGCCATTGGGTGATTGGATCAGGACAGCGGCAGGAGGAATAGCAGCACAAGCCGGTGTATTGCCGAAGCCAGTGCTTAGGATAACCCCTTCCATGCTGGCGGTTACGTTATCCAGCGTTGCGCCCCCATACAACAGGAACGTCACGCTTTCACCCGGTAGCCTATCCGCTAGATCAGCCTGAGCACGCAGCAGGGCCACGCCCCACACCTGTTGATCTTCATTGAATGGCGATGTGCTGATGAGCCGCAAACTCTGGACCTGGGCGATGTCGCCAATCGCAGCAAACGTCGTTTGAATGCCTTGCTGGAATTGGGCTTCGACCCGTTCATGCCCATAACAAGCCTGGTTGATACCAGTGTCATTGCAATTGGGACCAACAGTTTGCAGCGCAGAGGCGGCAATCTCGCTGCATATGCGATCGGCCTGTGGTACTGGCGATGTCTCAGGCGAGGCAGGAGCGGTTGCCAGATTGCAGCCGGTCACCAGCAGCACGAACAGCAGCCATTGCTTCATGCTGTTAACGTTGAACATCCGTTGACGATTGGGCGAGGAGGGCATCGACTTCTTCACGTGACACCAGCGCAAAATCACCGAACATGGTCATTTTAAGCGCGGCAGTCGCATTGCCATAAGCCAGTGCGGCGGGCAGTGTTTTACCGTCCAAAAGTGCGCACAGTAGGCCAGCGTCAAAAGCATCACCCGAACCGATGCGGTCCACCACCTGGACTTCGCTAACGGTTGGAGCTTCATATACCTGATCGCCATCAAAGGCAATCGCCCCGGCGGAACCTTTGGTTAAGACGACAGTTGCCCCTTGCCAGCGTTCATGCAAAGCACGTAATAACGGCTCGTCAACCAGGGTTGTATCATCCACCAGACTTTGCGCGTCGCGGGTTGCGCCGATTACAAGCTGGCATTGTGAAGCTAATTCGTCCATTACCGGGCGGCATTCATCCCATGTCCATAATTTGGCGCGGTAATTGATGTCAAAGGAGACCGGTACTTCAGCAGCATTGCCCTCTTTGATCGCACGCCGCACCGTTTCCAGGCAAGACAGACTCAATGCCGGAGTAATGCCGGTGAGGTGCAGGCGTTTGGCGTGACGTAAACGGGACCAATCGAAGTCATTGGGCTGCATCTGGCTGGCAGCGGAATCAGCGCGGTCATATACAACCTGGGTCGGACGCGGCGGGCTGCCGAACTCTATGAAATAGGTGCCCAGTCGCGCATCGGCCTGCCAGTACACACCGGAAACATCGACCGCGAAGGTGCGTAAAGTTTGGGCGACGTGCTGTCCCAGCGGATTTTCCGGGAGACGCGACCACCAGGCGACACGCTTGCCCAGGCGTGACAGACCAATCGCCAGGTTACTTTCGGTGCCACCGACGTTGACATCCAGACTGGCAGTAACATCCAACCGGGTGGTGCCGGGGGCTGATAACCGCCACATCGTTTCGCCCAGTGTGATGAGGTCAAACTCAGTCGCGTTTGAGGATGTAGTAAGAGCCACGTTTTTGTCCCATCTTTTGCAATATGTCTTTAGTCACCAGGTCCACCAGGTCACGCCGGATCGTTTCAGCATGTACATCTGGGCAAAGCTGTTGCAGGTCGCTATTGGTGATCCGTGTATTGCCAGGGGTGTTCAAGAAAATGAGTGCGGCTTCCTGCCGGGGGTTGATTTCCTGACCTTCGTATTCACCACTGATATGAACAACATCGGATTCGTCGGGATCGAGTTTCGGCTGGTCTGTTGTTTCTGAATTGCGCAAAATGACCTGAAAACCGCCACCGGTCTCAAGAAATTCCGGTTTGTTGAGATTTTGCCGCTGCATCAGGTCAATAACGCGGTCTACCCCGTAACCCAGGCGTTCAATGAACCCCATATCCGATAGCACCTGCACAATGACCGGATTACGCGAAAAGCGCTCATTGCGGATATTGGCGACCGTGACCGGACCCGCCAGGCGGCCCGGATTGGTGATCTCCATACGATCTTGAAACATAAACAGTCGAATGCCGTCACCACGAATGCTGTAATCACGGTGCGCAACCGCATTGACGACCAGTTCACGGGCGGCTTCCAATGGGTATTCAAAGTTCTCCTGGCGGGTCATTGCCGAGCCGAGCTGCACCCCTTTACGCAAATGATCGACCAGAAAAGTCTCGGCCCGGCGAATCTGATCAGGCAGAGTGCCCAGTAGATCCTGACGACTAAAAGTGTCCCCCATGGTTTGCCCGGCAAAGCGGGCAGCAGTAATCTCTGCACCCCGAACAAAATGTTGTGGGTCGCGACCAAATAACAAAATTCCAGCATTCGTTGGGTAATAGTCGCCATCTTTGGCGACCAGGCAGCCCCGCTTTATCAGGGTTTTATGGATGTCATTTTCACCTAAACCACTTAGGGCGCTAACATAGACCTCGGCTTTGTCCCAATCTATATCATCTAATGTGGCGCCGGTTGCGGTCTCTGTTTCAAAGTGTGCCTCACCGCGTTCGAAGATTAAATGGCGCAGTTGGTGGGGTTTGAGTGGGCGATTTTCATCGCCTTTGCGGGCGAGGTAGCGACCATCCAGCGAATAAACGTGGGGCATACCTGCCGGAATCACGATGCTCACGATGGACTGACCGTTAATTTTATTCACATTCGGCACCGGAACGATAAGCGGTGGGTCCAGGGTCAATGCCGATTGCAATACGCGGTCAATCGTGCTTTCCGCATCCCTTAGCCCCAACGGGCTGCCAGTTGGTCCCGCCACCCCGAGCAATATGGTGCCGCCCAGGCTATTTGCCATCGCCATCATGCTGGATGCAATCGCGTTAATGGGCGTCTGTTCGCTGAACCAATCCACGCGTGTATTGCGGCCATTCTCAATCAAGGTCTTTAGATCAGATTCGATGTCTTTCATAACTCTGCCTGCTGATCGCTTTCGTCATCCTCCTCAGCTTCGTTATTGATGTCGCGCTGGCGGCCTTCGGGTGGCGGTTCCAGCAGCACCAGATCAATGACCTCGCGCATGGTCTCCACAAAGTGGATGCTGAGACCTTTCTGTGCGCCTTTCGGAATATCGACCAGATCTTTTTCATTATGCGCCGGTAGGATGACATTTTTCAATTGTGACCGGCGGGCGGCCATTACTTTTTCGCGGACCCCGCCGATCGGTAGAATTTTACCACGCAGCGTGATCTCACCCGTCATACTAAAATCATGCCGTACTTTGCGTTCGGTCAAAGCCGAGATAAGCGCGACCGCCAGGGTTATGCCAGCGGATGGCCCTTCTTTGGGCACCGCGCCTTCGGGTACATGGACGTGAATATCATAATTATCAAAGTCATCGTTGGGAATATCCAACTCAGCCGCGATGGAACGAACGTAACTCAAGGCAGCCTGCGCTGATTCCTGCATGACTTCGCCCAGATTGCCGGTCATCGTCAGGTTTCCTTTGCCCGGCAACAGCGAGACCTCAACGATGGAAATGTCGCCGCCGCCATAAGTCCACACTAACCCGGTCACAACGCCAATGGTGGGTTCATCGAGGGTGCGGGTGCCAATATAATAGGGCGGCCCCAGGTATTTTTCGACATTATTTTTGGTAATGATGTGAGGATGCCGTTTTTTCTCAGCCACCAACCGGGCGATTTTGCGGCAGACATTGGCGATTTCTCGGTTGAGGTTGCGCACCCCGGCTTCATACGTATAGTCACGGATGATTGATTGCAAGGCTGTGGTTTGAAAGCGGATACCATTTTCGTCCAATCCATGACTCGCTAATTGTTTGGGGATCAGGAATTTTGTTGCAATGGCAATTTTTTCTTCTTCGATGTAACCGGGGAATTCAATGACTTCCAGCCGGTCTAATAACGCGGCGGGCAATGGATCCAGGTCATTGCAGGTGGTGATGAACAACACCTGGGATAAATCATAGGGGATTTCCAGATAGTGATCCGAATAGTTGTTGTTTTGTTCGGGGTCCAGCACTTCTAGCAGTGAATCAGCGGGATCGCCACGAAAATCAGCCCCAAGCTTGTCAATCTCATCCAGCATAAAGATCGGGTTCACGGTTCCCGCCCGTTTCATTGTTTGGACAATGCGGCCTGGTAGTGCGCCAATGTAAGTGCGCCGATGCCCGCGAATTTCGGCCTCGTCCCGGACCCCACCCAGACTGACGCGCACGAATTCACGCCCCAGCGCTTTGGCGATGCTCTTGCCCAGTGATGTTTTGCCTACACCCGGCGGACCCACAAAACAGAGCACCGGGCTTTCCATTTTGCTGCCAGCCAGTTGGCGCACAGCAATATATTCGAGAATGCGGTCTTTGATTTTGCTCAGACCATAATGTTCAGCATCCAGCACTTTTTGTGCGTGTTTAACGTCAAGATTATCTTCACTGTTGTGGGTCCAGGGGATGCCTGTAATCCAGTCGAGATAGGTGCGGATGACGCTCACTTCCGGGGCAATCGGCGGCATGATGGATAAACGAGCCAATTCCTTGAGTGCCCGATCATTGGCTTCGGTTGGCAGTTGCGCATCCAAAATCTGCTGGCGAACTTCATTGATCTCTTGCTGAAAAATGTCGCCTTCACCCAATTCAGTCTGGATGGCACGCATCTGCTCACGCAAATACATTTCGCGCTGGCTGTGTTCCATCTCCTGCTCAACCTGGCTGCTGATCTTGTCCTCGATTTGTAGTACGTTGAGTTCTTTTCCCAGTAGTGTCGAAACGAGTTCAAGCCGTTTACCGGTGTCGAGGGTTTCGAGCACCTGTTGTCGCTCTTCAGTCGTAAGCGAAAGCGATGAGGCGACCAGGTCTGCCAGCCAACCGGGTTCGTCGGTATTCAGCGCGTAGATGAGTACATCCTCTGGGATGCTGGCATTCAGGTCAACAGCGCGCTTAAACATATTGACGATGGCTTTCATCAGGTCCTGCTGTTCCACTGTGCTGTCTGTGTCTTCAACAATGGGACGAGCCTGAGCAATCAAGTAGGGTGATGTCTGAAGATATTTGACAATCTCGACGCGTTGCCGCCCCTGCGCCAACATACTATTGCTGTCATCCGGCATCCGCAGAATACGCCCCAGCGCAATCTCAGTGCCGTAAGTAAACAGGTTTTCTGGATCATCGCCCGCTGCATCAAAATCGCGTAATGCGACGCCAATCACGGTACTCCGTTGGTCCAGTGCCGCCCCGGCAGCCAAAATTGCCAGTGAGTTTTCCAGGAAAAGCGGAGTCACCACATTTGGGTAGATGACCATGCCGACCAGCGGGAGCACCGGGCAAGTAATCAAGCCCTGTTCATCAGGCTGAGTATCCGGGATGTCATAGAAGTCGTTGCTGCTGTTTCGCACCGCCAAATTGTGAACTCCACTGGCTGCATCCAAATCGTTCGGGAAGTCTACCGCAGAGTCACGCCGGGGTAAAGCATCTAGACAGATGCTGAGCGTAACGCTAGACTAGGCCGCTCTGTAATGCAGTGAGGAATCGTTGATGCGTCTACCAATCGGGCTGGTATTGGTTGCCGCTGGTGTGGGCATGATCGCGGTCTGGTTGGTCGGGCAAGTGTTACTACAGCCCAATCTGCCGCTTATTACCGCCGCCGAATTTTTACCAACGACGATCTCACCCAATGCCGATGGCGTCGATGATGTGACTTTGTTCCAGTACAGCCTGTCGCGCAATGCGCAAATATCACTGACGTTTGAATCTGGTGACACCGTTTATACCTTTCGGCATGATGAAGCGCGTACCTCCGGCGATTATCAGGTCCATTTTAGCGGCGTGGTTGATGGCTATACCTTGCCGGAAGAATCCATTGCCGGGGATGTGTTGCGGCGTTTGCTGCCGGATGGCGCGTATACCTGGCGCTTATCAGCAGCGACGGTTAATGGAGCCGAAACTGACGAACGTAGCGGCACGCTCACCATAACCAATGGTGATTCACCGCTCCCTGAGATTACCTCATTTTCGGTTTTCCCTGATGTATTTACCCCCAATCAGGATGGTGTCAATGACCGCACTGAGATCAGCGTTTTCCTGGAAAAAGGCGCCGATTTGCAGGTTTATTTACTCGCAGAAGACGGCGAGAAGATTTTCGTCGCGGAGCGACAGGAAGGGCGTAAACCGGGTGAGCCGGGCCGACATTTGTACGATTATGAGGGCGGGGTAGATCTGGGTGCTGATCCGCCGGAAGATGGTCGCTATCAGGTGGTTGCCCGTGCTCAGGATGATGAAGGCCAGGTCATTCAACAGACCGGTGAATTGGTCATCGAAAATGGCGGTAAGCCCCTGGCCGAGATTGTCCCACAGGCGGTTGGGGTTGATGTGGTATTTGCGGTGCGGCCCTATGAAGATCAATTTTTCACTGATGACATGTTGGCTGGTGAGTTGATAACGCCACCGGATAATATTCAGGATAATCGGCTGACCGCGTTGCAAGTGCCGTTAGGCGACATGCTGGTCTTTCGGCTTACGGTCGAGAATTACGGCAAAACACCAATTCGGACCAGTGGCCCACCACCGGGGACGGTGTATCAACAAGCACAGCGGGCGGCAACGTTTAACGCTTTTGACGAGGCGGGGGCGTGGCGTGTGGGCATCGATTGTTCAACGGCGGAAACCGATTATCCCTGGCGTTGGGCGCTGGGCACCGATGCCGACCTCTATGATGAATTCGATCCCTATAGCGGCAACACCTATCATTATTTGCCCGCTGGTGAGCAGGTCGTTGTCTGGGGGGGCATTCGCATGACCGAAATTGAGGCCTTGAATCCCCAGAACTGCTGGGCAGGTTTAATTCATGAATTTGTCGAAGTGAGTATTCGCAATACCAACGTAGGTAGTCGCGAAATTTTGCTGGTGGATACGGAAAGCGGGTCATGATGCGTCTGGGAGGACCCGTTTTTGGAGATTTAAGTGATCCGGTGCAGTGGATTGCAGGGTTGCAAGTGGCGGGCTATACGGCGGCTTATTGTCCGGTTGATGCAACTGCCGATGAGGCGACCATCCGTGCCTATGCTGATGCAGCCGCCCAGGCCAATATTGTGATTGCTGAGGTCGGCGCGTGGAGTAATCCGATTAGCCCGGATGATGCTGTTCGCAAGGTGGCTATCGAGAAATGCCAGACCCAACTGGCGCTGGCGGATGAAATTGGCGCGTTATGCTGCGTTAACATTGCGGGTTCACGTTCGACACAATGGGATGGTCCGCACCCGGATAACTTTACAACTGCTACATTTGATCTGATTGTTGAAACGACCCGCCAGATTATTGATGCGGTTAAACCCCGGCGAACCTATTTCACGCTGGAAACCATGCCCTGGGCCTTTCCGGATTCAGCCGATAGTTATTTTCAGCTTATCAAAGCGATTGATCGCGTGCGCTTCGCTGCGCATCTGGACCCGGTGAATCTGATCTGCAGCCCGCAGCTTTATTACAACACGACCGCACTCATCAAAGAATGTTTTGCATTGTTGGGTTCCTATATCAAAAGCTGTCACGCGAAAGACATTCTGTTGGCGAATACGTTGACGGTGCATCTGGATGAAGTCCGTCCTGGGCTGGGTGGGCTGGATTATCGCACGTTTTTGCGCGAGGCTAACCAACTGGATGTGCCATTGATGCTGGAGCACTTGTCCGACCCGGTAGATTATCGACTGGCGGCCCAATATGTACGGCAGGTGGCGGCTGAAGTCGATATTACGCTCTAAATTAATTTGCCCCGAATAATAAACGGTTGTACCATAAAATCAGGTCCCAATTGCACACTGGAGCGTGCATGATAACAGGTCAGCGGGTTTCCCGATTTTTATTGCTTATCCTACTTGCACTCACCGCTTGCCGCGAGGAGCAGGTTCAAGGCCCCTTGATTGCATCAACGGCAACGGCAACCCCCTTATCAACGGCGTTGCCATCAGTGGCGACAGCGGTGCCGCCGGGGATCGCTGATAATCCGATTCGGATGGTTATTCATCCGTTTGGAGGTCGGATTACGCCCACACAGATTGAGAATTTTCAGGAGGCCCTCGCTTTAGACTCTGATCTGGTGGTTGAGATCATCGTCGTGGACCGGTTTGCGGAGGCCTTAGCTGCGTTATGTGATTCTAGCCCAACCAATGTCACAGTGGCCTGGTTGGATGGGATTACCTACCATTCGGCGTTGGCGCAAAATTGTGGTGAGGCAGTGATGCAGGTGGAACGAGGCGGTCGTCAGGCCCAGACTGGCGATGCGGCACAAATTGTATCTGGACGCAGCGTGGGTGTGAGTCAGCTTCGTTCATTGGCCGGACGTACCTTCTGTCGTCTGGGCCTGGATGACTATTATAGCTGGCTGGTCCCGACGCTCATCATGCGGGCCAATGGGATTGATGCGGCCCGTGACCTGGATGCCATTCAAGATTTTGGGACGCAACGTGAAATGATAAACGCCGTGATTGACGGTGAGTGCGATGCTGCTGGAATCGCTGAAACTGAGTTCGAAGATCTGAGCGGTACCATTCGCGATGAACTAAACCTGATTGAAACGACTCCACCATTTCCCTATGCCGTTCTGGTGTATCCGCTCAGCCTGCCATTGGGCGAACGCATTCGGTTGGATGCGGCACTGCTGGCGCTGGATCGAGATCCGGATGGCAGCGATGCTATGCGACCTTTCCTGGGTCAGGATGGTTTGACACGAGCAGATGATGAGTCGTTCGAAAATTTCCGGGAGTTTCTGGAAACTACGGGTTATGATTTCGCCCAACTCGGGAATTGATGACTGATCTAGCTGTCGTCATTGTCACCTGGAATGTCCGTGACCTCGCCTTGAATGCGCTGGCAAGTCTGTTTGATGACCTCAATGTGCATGGCCCGCAGGCAACACGCGTGTATGTTGTGGATAATGCCTCAACCGACGGGACCGTTGATGCGATTCATGCCAGATTTCCCCAGGTCCATGTCATTGCCAGCCAAAAAAATCTGGGATTTGGTCGTGCCAACAATCTGGCACTTCATGAGATCGGCTTTGGTGGACAAGTGACCGCTTCATTGCCGCAGGCTGTTTATCTGCTGAATCCTGACACTCTGACACAGGCAGGTGCGACCCGCACCCTGTACGACGCATTATTAGCAACCCCCAGGTTAGGGTTGGCGGGTGCCGCACTGGAATATGAAAATGGTGATTTTCAACATGCAGCCTTTCATTTCCCCGGCTTGCGCCAGCTCTGGATAGAGTTTTTCCCAATGCCGGGGCGGTTGTACGAAAGCGCGTTTAATGGGCGCTATGCCCGGTCGCATTATACAGCGGGGCGACCCTTCGCCATTGATTTTCCGTTGGGTGCGACCATGATGTTGCGGCGTGAAGTGGTTGAACAGACCGGTGGCTTTGATGAGCAGTTTTTTATGTACTGTGAAGAAATTGATTGGGCCTGGCGCATCCACCAGGCAGGCTGGCAAGTCCAATGTGTTCCCGCCGCGAAAGTAACCCACCTCGAAGGCCGTAGTACCGGGCAGGCGCGTCGGCAAAACATCATCAACCTATGGCAAAGCCGGTTGCAACTTTATGCGAAGCATCACCCGGCCTGGAAAGTATGGCTGGCCCGACGTCTTATCGCTGCAGGCATGGGACGTAAAATCCGTCAACTCGAAGTCGATGCAACCCTCAGCGATGTCCAACGACCGGCCCTCATTGATGCTTATCGAACCGTGCAAGATTTAGCGCGGAGTAAGCACTCGTGAACCAGTTGTTGGCGATTATTCTGACCAAAAACGAAGCTGAACATATCACTGCTTGCATTGAAACGCTGGGCTTTGCCGATAGTGTACTGGTGTTTGATTCGTTTAGTGACGATGATACGGTGAAATTGGCGGAGCAGGCCGGGGCGACGGTGATTCAGCATTCGTTTGCCGATTATGCCAGTCAGCGCAATGCGGCTTTGCAAGCGGCGGAAGGGCAGACCCGATGGGTGCTATTCGTGGATGCTGATGAGCGGGTAACACCCGAACTGGCAAATGAAATAAAACAGGTGTTGCAGACATCTCATGTCGTGGGTTGGCAAATCCCCCGGCATAATTATATCTTTGGCAAGCTGACATTGGGCGCGGGGTGGTTTCCTGATTATCAGATGCGCCTGCTGCGCGTCGGTTCAGCCCGTTATGACCCGACACGGAAAGTTCATGAAGTTGTGATTTTAGATGGACCCGAAGGGATGTTGGAACAGCCATTGGTTCATTACAACTACGCCATTCGTACCCAATTTTATCAAAAACAACAGGCCTACAGTGCCTATGACGCGCAGATTTTGTTTGAAGATGGCGCAAAACCACAGCCGCAGAATTATGTGCTACAACCCTGGCGGCAGTTCTGGTGGCGCTATGTGACGCTGAAAGGATACCATGATGGATGGCATGGTCTGTGGTTAAGCGTAGCCATGGCGTGGTATGAGTTACGCAAATACCGTCTGTTACGGCGGTTATGGCAGGGCGACTCAAAGCCGCCCCACCAGAGTTAGTCGTCAGGGCGTGACTGGCACGAGGATGCCATAATCACCAGTGGTTCGCCGGTAGAGGACATTGATCGTTTGTGAATCGGCATTGAAGAACATGAAGAAGTTGTGACCCAGCAACTCCATTTGCTCAATGGCTTCAACCTCTGTCATCGGGTTTAACTCAATGTCTTTGCGGCGCGCGATGGGGATATAGTAATCACTATCGTCGTTTGAATTGGCTTCATACTCAGCGGCAATGGCGGCATATTCATCCACATATTCATCCACATCCGGAATGTCTTCCGCCAGGTCGAGTTCTTCGATGGTCGCAGTAAAACGTTCTTTACCTTTGCGAATACGCTTCCCTTTGAAGCGTTGGATGCGCCGGTACATATTGTCCACTGCACCGTCAATCGCATTCTTGATGTCACCCGTCGTTTTTTCTTCGGCGCGTAAGATCGCGCCCCGATCGTGACGGACGGTGATCTGTGCGCTGACACGATCTTCACCACGTTTGGTATGCTCATGTGTCAGGTCCACCTCAATCTCGCGAATGCGCGGGAGGTAGCGGTCCAGTTTATCGAGCTTGTTTCGGGTGTAGTCTTCGAGGTCTTCCGTCACTCTTACGTTTGTGCCCTCAATCGTTACATCCATGTGATAAACTCCCTGTAGTACTTGATAAGAATAAGTTAGCCTCGAGCTTGTGTAATGGTCAAACCATATACCTGGGCGGCACCGGCAGCGCGCGCCGCCTGCGCACAAGCGACGAGGGTTGCACCCGTTGTGAAAACATCGTCGATTAACAGTAAAGATTGACCTGAAACAATTTGGGGATCAGCCGTGAAAGCTGCTTCCATGTTGGCCTGGCGTTCCTCGGCGTTGAGGCCTACCTGCGACCGTGTTGCAACCGAACGTTGGATAGCCTGTTCTTTTAGCGGGATGTTGCCATGAAGTGCCATATATTCACCTAATAATTGTGATTGATTATAACCGCGTTCCCGTAATCGTTCGGTGTGCAATGGCACGGGAACCAGCATGTCAATTGTCCAGTCGAGTGTGCCCAGTCGCTGCGCGAGGCGCAGGCCTAACGGTTCTGCCAGTCGGCGGCCATTCTCGAATTTGAGCGCCCAGATAGCCGTTTGTAACTTGTCTTCATGAACTCCGGTGGTCGCGACGGCTGTAAGCGGCGAATCGGTAGGGAAATCATGAACTACTGGAATAGGTATCTCGTTAATCATTTGCTGGCAATTATCGCACCAGTAGCGATCAACTTTCCCGCATCCCGCACAGCGTGGTGGGAAAATCAAATCGAGGATGATCGACCCCAGGCGTTTAGACAACAAAAGCCCAGTTTTTGGCTGGGCTTCTGGAGAATACTTAACGGGAAGGTGACTGGCAGGCATTATTTTGTGGATTTTGGCTCAGATAAGCGTGAACTGTTACCGGCTAAAATGCTCCCGTTGTACCGGATGTATTCATCAAAATAATGGCAGCAGGGCCAAGCAACACAATCCAGATGGATGGGAAGATGAGCAGCACCATCGGAATCATCATCTTTACCGGAGCTTGCTGCGCTTTTTCCTGGGCACGCTGACGGCGCTTCACTCGCATTTGGTCGGATTGGACCCGGAGAATCTGTGCCATGCTCACACCGAGTTGATCGGCCTGGATCACCGCAGCCGTAAAACTGGTCACATCAGGCACATCCATGCGGTCAGACATATCTTTCAGAGCGTCGCGGCGTTGCTTGCCGAGTTGAATTTCGCGCAGAACTCGGCCAAACGCAATCGCGAGGTCATTATCCCACTTTTCATAAACTTTACCCATTGCCATGTCAAAGCCGAGGCCAGCATCGACACAAATCACCAGCAGGTCAAGCGCATCAGGCAGGGCTTTCTGGATTCCGTCTTGTCGCCGCGATATCTTGCTACGAATCCAAAGCATGGGAAAGAAGTATCCCAAAGCAGCACCGCCAACTGTATATAACAGGGCCTGTGTCGGTGCCGTGTTTGAGGTGAAAACGAAGAAGAGGAGAAAGGCTAAAAGGCCTAAACCGGCAGTAGCAACAATTCGTAGGGCAAAGAACGATGTCGGTTCCATACTACCGGCCATGCCCGCTAATTCAATCAGCCGACGTGCTTCCTCAAGCTGCTTCTCCGGGGTGAATCTAACAGTTACTTCAGCAATTTGCTTGAGCAATGGGATCAGGACGCGGTCCCGAAACGACAATGACAACTCAATTTCTTCGAGTGATTGCGGAATCTCACGCTCACCATATTGTGCCAGTCGATCTTGAAGTGGATCCCGCTCATTGTCCTCGCGTAAGCCAATATATACCAGTCCTGCTAAAATCGAGAGGCCTACGATAATGGCAATGGGAATAATCAGATTCTCCATAGAGTTTCCCCGTTAAATTTCAATCTGCACAATTTTCTGCACAATAGCTGAACCAATACCAATCAGTGCCAGGCCAATGCCGAGTAGCGGCCAACCACAGGCGCGATTTTCAAACAGATTCGCCATGTAACTGCGGTTAATGACATACAGGAACAGTGCGAGAATAATCGGCAAAAAGCTAATCAGATAACCCGTAATACGGCCCTGTGCCGTTAGCACCCGGATTTCGCCTTTCAGTTTGACGCGCTCACGAATGGTGTGGCTGATAATTTCTAGAATTTCGGCCAGATTACCACCAACCTCGCGTTGAATATTCACCGCAGTTACAACCAGATCAAGGTCGTCACTCTCTACCCGTTCAAGCATATGCCCCAGGGCATCGGGCATATCAATACCCAGACTAACCTCTTGCACGACGCGCTTAAATTCGGTGCTGGTTGGTTCGGGTGCATCGCGCGAGATAGCTTCCATTGACTGCATAACACTGTAGCCGGAACGCAGGGCATTCACCCACAGGCCTAAAGTGTCGGGTAATTGCTGCTCAAATTGATTCAAACGTTTGCTGGTTTGGCGTGCAACATAGATGCGCGGGGCAAAAAAACCAACAAACCCGGAGACAATGCCCATCACCAGCGTTTGACCAAATAGCACAAAGTAACCGACAGTGAAGAAGCCGATCATTGCAATCACATGCACTGCCGCATATTCAGCGACCGTCAGTTTAATATCCGCCCGTGCCAATTGCACACGCCATTTTTTGGCGAAAGGTCGCTCCGACAAGACATTATCAAGGGCTGATTCCAGGGCAGAAGGCTTGTCGACCTGGGCACTCATCGTTTCATCATCTTCGATGTCCAGGAATGATTGATAGCTACTGTCGTCGTAACGGCCCAGGCGCTCTTCAACCATGTCACGCTCGGAACGAACGCTGCGAATACCAAAGATGAGGATGATAACTGCAAGAATTACCGCCCCAACCAGTATAATTATTGGATCCACGCCATCTATACCTTCCACAAATCCTTGATGGTAACTCTATTCTAAGAAATTCATAGAAGTGCGTCAAGCAGGACGCACTTCCCCTGGTATCAGTAAATTATCTGCTCAGTACGATGCCGATGCAGTTACATCAAACGTACCGCTGTGACACATTTAATAGGTACGACCGATCCCGAATGTGGATGGCGGCAAATGAATGCCAGCAGATTCGATGCGGTCGATAAACTTGGGACGCAAGCCTGTAGGCCGGATGCGACCAATAATCTTGCCGCCTTCAATACCAGTTTGTTCAAATTCGAAGATGTCAGACATGGTGATCACATCGCCTTCCATCCCCTGAATTTCGGTAATCTTGACGACCCGGCGGCTGCCATCGCGCAGCCGTTCCTGGTGGGCAATGAGGTCAACGGCGCTGGCGATCTGTTCGCGGATAGCACGCACGGGCAAGTCCATGCCTGCCATCAAGCACATTACTTCCAAACGGGCGAGGGTATCACGTGGGCTATTAGAGTGAGCGGTCGTGAGTGATCCATCGTGACCAGTGTTCATGGCCTGGAGCATATCCAATGCTTCCCCAGAACGACACTCCCCGACAACGATGCGGTCCGGGCGCATACGCAAGCAATTGACCACGAGGTCCTGAATCGTGATTTCGCCTTTGCCTTCAATGTTGGCCGGGCGACTTTCCAGTGTGACCACATGTTCCTGACGGAGTTGGAGTTCCGCTGCGTTCTCGACAGTCACAATCCGTTCATCGTTGGGGATGAAGCTAGATAAAACATTCAACAGGGTTGTTTTACCAGAACCCGTACCACCGGAAACGACTCCATTGAGGCGGCCAATGATGCAGGCGCGCAGAAAATCGGCAATCTCTTTGGTGATTGAGCCAAAACGAATCAAATCTTCGACGGTCAGCGGCTTTTTCGAGAATTTACGAATGGTCAGCGTTGGGCCACACAATGCCAGCGGACGAATAATCGCGTTCACACGTGACCCATCCGGTAAACGGGCATCAACCAGCGGTGAACTTTCATCAATGCGGCGGCCCAGCGGCGCGACAATGCGATCAATGATCCGCATAACATGATCGTCATCATCAAATGTCACTGGGGCGCGAGCCAAATTCCCCTTTTGTTCAATGAACACATTCTTCGGCCCATTTACCATAATTTCGGTAATGCTGTCGTCTTCCAGCAGCGGTTCCAATGGTCCAAAGCCCAGGATGTCAGCTACAATGGCTTCAAACAAGCGTTGGCGTTCTGCACGTGAGAGAACCAGGCTTTCATCAGCCAGGATAGAATTAAAAAGTTCTTCAATGTGGGTGCGAACCTGGGCTTTCTGGCTCACATCCATTGATTGGTCCAGTTCGGAAAGCAATTTGTTCTGGACACGGGATTTCAGGTCCATATAGGAGTTTTCAGATGAGCGTCCACCGCTGGAGCGACCCGAGTCGATAGTCTGGCGGCGTTGCCGCATTGCGGCGAGCTTTGATTCGTCCGTGCTACCGGAGTCTCCAGAATCGCCACCACTGCTACCTTTTTCTATTCGACGCAATAACGACATAGACTAAACCTCCCCAACCGCTTCTTGTTTGACTTTATCTTTATATTACAACGGAATTAGACATCGGTGAAATAAGAATTACCGTCCCAAACGCAAACCGAGTCCACGGCGTTTCGGTTCTTCTTCAACTTCAATGTCCGGTTCGCTACTGCCTTCCAGACTATAATAAACATTATCCGCCATATCCAGCAGTTCCTTGATCGGCGATTTGCTCTTATCTCGTTCAGAGGCAATAACCGGCACTGCTTTGTTAATTGCCCGGTTGACAATCGTCTCATTTGACGGAATGGCACTGACGATTTCGTGCTTTAGATAACTGCTGATTTTTTCCAGCGAGACGGCTGAGCGCCGTGCCTGTCGATCATCAGGTACTTTGTTCACCGCCAGCATAACCTTATCGGGCGGATATTTCAGTTGATCGAATAGATCCAATACCAGCCGGGCATTCTTGACGCTGGGAATAGTTGGTGAACACAGCATCACAATGCGCTCGGACATATCGAACAATGATAACGCAACGTCGTCGATGCGGGTAGATTTATCAATCACGATGAAGTCGTAATGACCTGCAATTTGCTCGATTATGCGAGATAGGGCAGTTGGGTCCGCTTCCACCTTTTCATAAAACTCTGGACGTGCAGGTCCCAGCAGAACTTTGAGTCCGCTATCGTGGGTCGTGACGATATGTTCAAATAGCTCGGTATCCAGATCATCAACATCATCGATAAGTTGAACCATCGTCGTTTCTGATTGCAGGTTCAGCGCAATGCCGACATCGCCAAATTGTAAATCGGCATCAATCAGCAGGACTTTCACACCCTCTTTCATCAAACCGGAAGCCAGGCTGGTCGCGATTGTGGTTGTGCCAACACCGCCCTGTGGACTATATACTGTTATGATGTGACCGGCACGTTCACCAAAGGTTTCGCTCTCAATGCTGGGTCGGAGTTCAATGCCGCTGTCGGCTACGGCCTGGTACTGGGCCGCAATCGGTGCTTGACGCGCATGGACGGTGCGGATGGTGTTATACAACTCATCCATTGCGATTGGTTTCGTAAGGAAATCCCGCGCCCCGGCGAGCATGGCCCGCCGGAGATAGTCAGGATCATTTTGCACCGACATCATGATAACGGCTGCTGTTGGTACCGCTTCCGTGATTAGAGTGGTCGCCTGGATACCGTCCATGTCGGGCATGTTGATATCCATGATGATGATGTTCGGTTTGAGACGTTTTGCTTCCACCACGCCCTCAGAGCCGGTCCTGGCTGTGCCGACGACTTGCATATCTTGCTCAAAGTCGATGAGTTTCTTGATGTTTTCCAGGGTATCGACAATATCATCAACCAGCAGAATGTTGATTTTTTTGCTGTCGCCTGTGGCTTGTGGCGTGCCTGATTTGCTCATAAATTGTTTGTTCCTATACTCTAGCCGAACACGCTAATTCGATAGCGATAATTCGTCCTCATCAAGTAATTGGCGAACGCTGCGGAGTGCTGGCTCAATGGTGAATTGCCGTTTCCCTGGTGGACTAATACCGAAATTCGCCAGGATGTAGTCGAGTGTCACGGCCTGGGTGGTTTCACGGGCGGTGTCTGAAGCGGAGCGCAAGGCCAAGGTAATCGGTAACTTAGCTTCGACGGCCCACACGAGCACGACTGCATCTTGCGGTGTTACCCCCAACGTAACGACTGTTGGTAAGTTCGGAGTTGGTGATGGCAGCGGCGTGCCTTCGCCTGTTGTTGGTTCCTCTTCCTGGTCCGATGGGATAGGTGATGGCGTCGCCGGAATGCCGACCAGGCGGCCATCCAATGGGAACTCACCCACATGCAAGACCAGGGCGTTTTGCACCGTGCGCTGCGTCGCCAGGCGGGGTCGCTGGCGTTCAGAAGGACCAATAATTGCTGGCCCCAGGCTGGTACTATCAGGACGCCCCTGAATAGTATCCGAAAATTCGATCCCACCCTCGCTAAAACTGAACAGGGTGACGAAGTTAGGCGCTATCGTTTGGAACGTGTCATCAACGTCAACAAATAACATCGACAGAATAACATCAACCCGATCACCATCCTGAAGGGCATAACTTACACTGGTGAGGCGACTGATCGGCACCGAAACCCCGACGAGGCCGCTGGGCAAAATGGCCGCCGCATCAGAGCCGACTTCAGCCAGACTCGTGAAGTCGTCCGTTATCATATTTTCTAGTATCGGTTGTTCCCGGAAAATGCGGGTTCGGGCAATTCTGCCGATCACTGCTTCAGTCGTCGTGATGCCATTGAACGGTGCCGATTCTTCGGGCCAGGGGCGCAAGGCAACCGCATTGGCGGGAATACGGAACCCACGCGGCAGTTCCTGCACGGCGATAACGACCTCAACAAAGCGTGCCGGCGTTGGCGTTGGGAAGTTCTGGTTTTGGACCACCGGAGCACCCGGCGTACCATCGCCGGTCGTAACCGGACCGCCTCCGCCCGTGATCGTGGGGAGGATGGCGATGACCACCACTGCGGCCAGAATAATGATAAAAGCTATTATGATTAAAGCGCGTCCTCGCATGATGCCTCCGTCCGAGGTGTGCGGCGTTAAAACACCAATATCTGATAACTAGTGTAGTCGAAACAGGGTAACAGGCAAACGACCTGTTTATCCTACTTCACTTCGCGGCTAGAAAGCGGCAGCATCTACCGGCAAATCGAACCGCACGATTGTCCCGTCGGTTTCGCTGCTGGTGACCGAGACAGATCCACCAACCAGCTCGAACTTTTCTTTCAGGGTAACGATACTTTGAATACGCGGATCATTTTGATGATTGTCCTGACTGGACAGCGCCAACTCAGCATCAAACCCTCGTCCATCATCCTCAATCGTGGCTGACACCTTTTCAGTACCCAGATCAAGCTGGATATTCAGACGCTCTGGGCTGGCATAGTCACGTGCCTGGACCATGAGTTCCTGAATGCCTCGGAAGATCAAAACCTCATGGGCTTCAGCCAGCCGCCGCTCTTCGCCTCGGATGTCCAGATTCGTCTCAATATCGTTCTTTTCCTTAAACGACTCCGTATACCGCCGGACGGTGGGAACAACCCCCAGATCATCCAGCATCATGGGTCGCAGGTCAAAGATAAAGTCGCGGACTTTTTGGAATGTTACGCTAGCACTCGATTTGAGGTTGTCGAGTTCTTCGGCAGCTTTGTCCGGGTTGCGGTCAAATAAACGCTGGCAGATTTCCGCTTGAAGAATAAAGTTTGTCAGCGATTGGGCTGGACCATCATGCATCTGTCGGGCGAGGCGCTGACGTTCCTCTTCCTGGGCCTGGACGATGCGCACAATGTTTACTGCTGCCACATTCGGACCAACACTGCCGCCAACCTGATCGTCAGCTGGCAATATATCAGCCCCTTGAATGCGACTGAGCAACTTGTTGAGCAAGGTTTGTTGCTCTTGCAACAGGTCCTGGCTGGTCTGGAATTTCTCCAATTGGCCGCGCATCGTTGTCAGTCGGAAGCGAGCGTCTAATGTCTCGTCGTATTTGGCGCGAATGTCCTGGCGCGGGATGGTGTCGATGTTGTCCTGTACAGTGCGCAGTTCAGTGGCAAGATCGCTATTGCGCTCCTGGGCATTTTTGACGACTGCCTGGGTCTGATCAATCTGACCTTTTATCTCATTGAGTGAGGCCTGAATGCGTTGCATTTCGGATGTAATGATGTCAATGATCTCAAGTTGGGGATCACCATAATTATCGGACATGGCTGGCTTAGATCCTACCTGCTGGCTTGTTATCGGAATCAGTGTCTTCCATACGGACCCAGCCATGGCGCAGTGCGGTTACCGCGGCCTGGGTACGGTCCTGCACGTTGAGTTTCTTCAATATCGAAGTCATATGATTTTTGACTGTCTGGTGGCTGATCCGCAGCTCAGAAGCAATCTCTTTATTGCTTAACCCTTTGACAATATACTGTAAGATTTCCATTTCGCGTGGGCTAAGCGGGACAAAATGATCTTCTGGGTCCAGCGCATACGGGCCGGTAATCGCCTCAACGTTGTTACTCAACCAGGTCCGTATTTCACGCTCATCCATCCGCCGCTCTTCAACAATATACAGGCCATCGGCGGCGTCCCGAATGATCTCAATCAGATCATCTGGTACAATATCTTTGGAACAGTAGGCTGACGCCCCGGTGCGCATAGCGTGTAATACCTGCTGCGTATCATGATAGGCTGTGACCACGACAACTGCTATTCGGGGTCGTTCCTGTTTGAGCTGGCGGGTGACTTGCAAACCGTTTAGCTTAGGTAAATTTATATCGAGCAGAACAACGTCGGGCTGCTGGTTTCTGGCTTCGCGCAGGGCTTGCTCACCATCTTCACATTGTCCAACAACATTAATATCATCTTCCAG
The DNA here is from genome assembly GCA_965223835.1 of Phototrophicaceae bacterium. Classification (GTDB taxonomy): domain Bacteria; phylum Chloroflexota; class Anaerolineae; order Aggregatilineales; family Phototrophicaceae; genus CAVYXZ01. The sequence goes on along the minus strand of CBDCXQ010000001.1, from coordinate 3,170,255 downwards.
ATCGATCGCTTGACTTAACCCATCACGGAAGAGAGGGTGGTCATCGACAATGAGCACCGAAATGCTGGATTTGGGCCGCTCCTCACGAATGTTCATAAATAACATCAGCAACAAGGGCAATCGCACTGACCTTGCGCGTGGCTCCTTTCATAATGGGTGGACACACCCTTTAGGTAAAATATCCATCTTGGTCTGAATTATAATGTTACCGCAGTATACAACCAAATTACAGCGTGCCGCAAGCAAGCCTGCTTGCACGAACAGTTTTAGTTGCGTTAATTATTTCAGACCGATTCATCAATGCTTAACCTGTTCGATCTTTATGCGATTAGAGCCGTGCTACATTTATGGCTTTTTGGATGGAAACCCTAGCATCAGGTTAGCTATGGGAAAATTACCTACTTCAAGTTTATACTTAGGTTGATCGAATAAATACGTGAGAAATTGTATTGGAAAAAATTTCCAGCCAGGGATTATCATTTTATCAGTTCGATATGCCGGTCAAACATGGCATCTTTACCCGTCTTGGGGGTGCCAGTGTGGCACCCTGGACCGGGCTAAATCTAGGCGGGAACGTGGGCGATGACCCATTGACCGTGCGCCATAATCACGAGCAGATGTACGCAGCATTAGAGGTTGAGGATGATCGGGCTTGTACCGTCTGGCAAGTTCACAGTGCCGATGTCGTGCTGGTCAATGGACCGGTCCGAGGTCGGCGCTGGTTAGCACTGGCTGATGGCATGGTGACTGATCGACCAGATACCCCTCTGGTCATGCGTTATGCGGATTGTACGCCGCTCTTGTTTTATGATGCCATTCAGTCCGTAATTGGCATCGCACATGCCGGGTGGCGGGGCACGGTGCAGGGTGTGGGGGCCAATGTGGTGGAGACGATGGTCACTGCTTATGGTTGCGAGCCAGCGAATATTCAGGCAGGCATTGGACCCAGTATCGGGCCAAATCGGTATCAGGTTGGTGAGGAAGTTGTGGCCGCTGTACAGAACTATTTCGAGACGTTGGCCGGGTTAATTTGTCGCGACCCAGAAGATGGAACCGCCTATTTTGACCTGTGGGCTGCCAACCGGCTGGACTTGGAGCGTGCCGGAGTTGAGCAGATTGAGGTTGCTGGATTGTGCACAGCCTCGCATATAGATGAGTTCTATTCGCATCGGGCGGAAAAAGGCCGAACCGGGCGTTTTGGGGCCGTCATTACACTATGATGATTTCGGAAAACATCGAGCAGGTCCGGGCAACCATTGCCGCAGCCTGCGATCGTTCAGGTCGGGATCCGGCCACAGTGACCTTATTGGCAGTGAGCAAACGCCAGCCTGAAGCGGCGGTTCTGGCGGCACAAGCGGCGGGTGTGCAACATTTTGGCGAAAATCGCGTAGAAGAGGCTATAGCAAAAATTCCAGCGGTTAATGTCCAGAGCAACCAGCCAATTACATGGCATATGGTTGGTCACATTCAAAGCCGTAAAGCGCGGGACATACCGTCTTTATTCACAGTGGTCCATTCGGTTGATCGACTCAAACTGGCGACGAAACTATCGCAGTTGATGGTTGAGCGGGATGCAATTTTAGACGTGCTGTTGGAGATGAATGTGTCCGGTGAGGCCAGCAAAAGTGGTTTTAGGGCGATGGGTTGGGCTGAATCGAAGACGGTACGGACCTCGATTTGGCAGACAGTTGAGCAGATCCTTGACCTGTCGGGACTGCGAGTGCGCGGTTTGATGACTATGGCACCCATTGTGCCCGATCAAGAACAGGTGCGACCGATTTTTGCCGACTTGGCGGCGTTACGGCAAGCAATCATTGACTCGCTGGCGGTTGAACTGCCGGATTTGAGTATGGGTATGACTGATGATTATCCGGTAGCAGTTGAAGAAGGTGCTACTATTGTGCGAGTGGGCCGGGCAATCTTTGGCCCGCGAGAATAGGTAAGGATAAACCAAATGGGTGCAGTATTAAGTCTGATTTTTCTGGTGTTGCGTGTGTTCCAGTTTATCTTGCTTGCCAGGGTTCTGATTAGCTGGTTCCCAGACATTGATCGTAATAATCCGCTGGTAAAGTTTTTATATGATATTACTGAACCGGTGCTGCAACCGGTGCGTGAACTGCTGCCGCAGACCGGAATGATGGACTTTAGCCCGCTGGTCGTCTTCCTGGGTATTTCAGTCCTGTCTCAGGTGATTGCCATCGCTGCCTAAAATCGCGAGTGATATTACGGTGTCAAATTTGCGGTACAATTGAAGATAGTGCAACGGGATTGCCACACGAAAACGAGGTAGACAATGCCAGAAGACCGCAACTTTGAAATTACGGATGCAAAAGGTGGCGCAGCATTTACAGTGCGGGTTGTGACGCGGGCAGTAAATACTGAAGTCGTCAATATCAATGATGATGGTTCGCTACGTATCAGGTTAAAAGCATCACCTGCTGGTGACCCGGCAGCGAATCAAGAGTTAGTTGAATTCCTGGCTGACAAACTGAATGTAACGACCAGCCGGATTGAAATCGTCGCTGGCATGAATGGCCGGGAGAAAGTGATCGCGATTGAGGGGATCACAACGGAAGACCTTGAAAGCAAGCTGACTGAAGGCACGCTAGGGGAGTCGTAAATTGATCCTGTGGGTGGTTCTGGCATTGGTGGTCGCGGCTTGTTCGACTGCTGAAGCTCCCACTCCAGTGCCGACCCTGACGCTTATTCCGCCGACGATAACGCCGACATTAACACCCGTCACACCAACTGCAACACCATTAGGGCTGCCAGGTCCGGGTGATCTGGTGACACCGATTACCGATAGCAGGACATTGCTGGTGCCAGATCGTGCGCAACCACTCTTGCAACTGGCATTGGCAGACCTGGCTGACCGATTGACGATTGCTGAAGATGATATTCAAGTGGTGCGGCTGGAAACCGCTGTCTGGACCAGTATCGACCTGGGCTGTGGTGCCGAGAATTTGCCCGGTTTCGCCAATCTGGAAATTGATGGCTTTCGGTTTGTGTTGCGTGTGGCAAACGAGAATTATGAATATCATGCTGACACGCGCACGTCTGTCAGGCTTTGTGAGAATAGTGACCAGATTGCTGGACGAACCGGTAATCTGTTGCTTGATACGGATCCCATCGCCGCGGAAATGGTTGCGTTGGCGCGTCGTCGCCTGGCTACTGAGCTAGGACTGGCGAGTCGGCGTATTCAATTGGTCGACGCGGTTGCCTATACCTGGTCAGATAGTAGTCTGGGTTGTCCTCAACCTGGTGTTGATTATCCACCAATTTCAATCGACGGTTATCGGATTGTCCTTGAAGCTGGCGATCAGCCATATATTTTCCACACGGATTCGACGCAGTTGATTGCATGCGCTGTTGAGAATGAACAACTCCCGAATTAATTAAACCGGTGTGGGCAGCGATTGCCCGACTTGCATTTCAAGATCGCCGAGTGAACGATGAGCCGCTGCTCTTACTTCTTCCTGCCGGTCACGCAGTGCTGTGTACAGGGCCTTAAGGCTGCCAACTTGACCCAGTTGGCCCAACGCACGGGCTGCCAGGACACGAATTTCCGGTTCGCCGTCATGTAGCGCCGTCTCCAGGACATGCACTGCCGCCGCGCCCGCCGGCACATTTTCACCCCTCTCGCCGGCCCATTCGCCTAACCAGGGAATCGCATCAATGTCGGGATAGGGTTGGGGACCACGATTTTCCCCCTGCTGGAGATTGAAAAATGCTTGCTGGGCAGCCGAGCGCACGTACCATTGTGAATCTTCAATAAAAGCGACATACAGCGAATCAATCGCCCAGCGCGTTCCCACCCGGCGCAAGCCAAAGGTTGCAGCACGCCGTACCAGCATGTCCTCATGAGCCAAAGCATCGTATAATACGGGATGACCTTCCTCCGGTAGCACTGCCAGTGATTCTGCGACCGCCTGTCGTACAATTTCAGAGCCTTCGGTCAGGCTATGGACCAATGCTTCGAGGGCTTCTTCACTTTGTATTACCGCAAGTCCCATTGCTGCTGCGAGTTGGACTTCGTCTACTTGATCTTGCAGCAGGGGTACGAGGTCCTGGATGGCATCGGGGTGTCCAACTGCTCCCATGCCCAGACAGGCCAATCGTCGGACGTCCGGGTTCGGGTTACGGGCTGCTTGCCGGAAGACGAACAAGGTGTTTCGGTCGCGTGTGCCAATTAAGGCCGCCGCTGCCCGTTCGCGCAAGAGAGGGTACTGGTTGGGCGCGATCAACATGTTCCCAATTTGCTTCAGTAAGGGGCCGCGCCAGGCGACACCGGAATCGGCATACTGCAACCAACGTGCGACTTCAAAGACGGAATTGTGCGTGATAGCCAGTGGTGCATTCATTCGCGCTTTAACCAGTGGTTCCACCGAGGTGTGGAGCGCAGCATAGGCCAGCGCTTGAGACCATAACGCGGATTTGGCTTTGGCAACCATCATATCAGGTGGAGCTGTTTTCAACGTCAAGCTACCCAGATAGGCGGCGATGAATGAATGTCGAAACTGATAACGATTGTTGCGGAACGCGACGAGTAGACCACTGCGGCGCAATCGGTTGAGAAATTTATTTTGTGCGCTTCGGTCATCAGCCGCAGGTTTCGCTTGCCGACCTCGTTTCGGTTTTTCTTCAACGGCGGCTTCCGGTTCATCGTCGTCATCACTGGTCCCCACATCTTCGGAACTCAAGAGGCTTTCGACTCGTTCCAGCGTGATGAACCCTTCATCCAATTGTAGGGCAGCGATCAGCGTAAGTTGTGGGAGAAGTTCATCAAGGGTCTGTTTGGCGGGCAGATGGCGACTGATGAAAGCGCGCAGCGAGCCTTCTTGTCGCGCAGCATCGGCATCGTCGGCGAATGTGGTCCATAGATTGAGAATCAGATCAACGGGAGAGAGCGCTCGATTGTTCATGCCTGCACGATTCACCGTGACCTCGGCGGGACGCTCAGCAGGACGGCGGCGCGTGCCCCCGATGACCGGCCAGGCGGCGGTCCAGCGTTTAACGACTTGCTCAATTGTCAGATCGTTCCAGGGTTGCAATCCGACCGGTGTCAGGCCGATGTCCGCCAGCGGACCATAACCATAGGGCGTGGTAGCGACAACCAAAAAATTTTCATCATATTTCTCAGCTAATGCTCGCAGCCAAATGATTTTTTCTTTTTGTTCGTCCGAAGGCAGTTCGTCCAGCCCATCAAGTAGCAGCAACGCTTCTCCTTGCTTCAAGCGTTTATACAGGTTCAAAGGAAGGGTGCGAGCAGTGATCGGTCCAACCTGACTCTGAACTGCTCGGACCAGCGGTTCTGCCGGGTCAATTTGTTCACCAAACTCGTCTGCCGAAATATTGATGTTGGCGAGATGCACATAAACGGGCAGTAGCTGCTTGAAGTCAAAGGTTTCATAGGCTTCAAGGCCATAGGTAATGCCATGCTGTTCGCGCAGTTCATCGCGTGCCAGTTGGACAATGCGCCGCCGGTCTTCGCGGCGCTCGGCCCGCTCTTTATCGGTGAGCGCAGCCTCCTCCTCATCCAGAATGCGCTGCATGACATCTTCGAAGCCGGGGAACCGGGCTTGACCCAGGCTGTGCAGGGCGATCGTCAATAGGGCGGTGGTGCGCCCGCTGCCGGGTAGTCCCAACAAAGCCAGCATGCGACTGCCGGTTGCCAGATCATCAATAGATAATGTTTCGCGGTTATACACTGCTTCCAGGTAGGGATGGTCGGGTACCTGCGGGACGATGTGGAAAACATCAAGAACGACTTCTTCTTCCGACGGGGCTGCCAGTTCTTCAAGGGCATAGAAGCGCGGTTCAACCAGGACTTCCGTTAACGGGACGGAACTCCCGGCTAGATGAGTCGTTTGCGCGAGTTCAATCAGGTCATTAATGTAGCGACCATCGGCGCTGCGAGTGGTGTAGTTTTGAACACTGGTCGCCTGTTGGCGAGTAGCCCGAACTGTGTTGCTAATTTGCCGCCGTAAGCGATAGACCGCATACGCACTGGCCCAGCCAGCAGCGAGTCCGATGCCAAAATTCTCAACATCAAAGCCCATTCTTCTACTCCTTAGCGCTTGTTGACCAGTATTCGTTCACAGTTGCTGCAATAGGTGATGATTGTGCCCTGGCGCACTGCATTCTCGATGGCGATGGTTTGGGCTACACCACAAACACCACATGTGTTTCCGTCCATTAGCGCGATAGGCTGGTTGCGTTTGCGGGGACGTAGCCGATCATAAAGCTTCAAATTCTCTGGTTGAATCCCAGCAAGAACCTCTTTTCGGCGCTCCTGCAAAAGCTCCACTTGGGCGTAAAGGTTCTGTTTTTCATTAAGCAATTCTCGATTTTCGTCGCCCCGGCTGGCCGTAATCGTTGCCAGTTTGCTTTTGGCCTCACCTAATGCTGCCTCGGCGGCTTCGACTGCCATCATTGTTTCGAGCAACTGGGTTTCTAGCTCCCCGTGCCAATTTTTGAGCGACTCGATTTCCTGCTGAACGTCTTGCATTTCTTTGGGGCTTTTGATAGCACCGCTATAGAGTTGTTGCTCGGCATTCTTAGCTTTGATTTCATTGGCTTGAATTTCATGTTCAAGCGTGCGGGAACGTGTCTGAAGCGGTTTCAACTCGTTTTCAGCAGTTTCTACTGCAGCCTGGGCGCTGCGAATAATCTCATCATTGGCGAGTTGGTCGTCAATCGCCTGGATCCGCTGGCGACTACGCAATAGTGTCAAATCCATGTCTTGAAGCTGAAAGAGCATTTCGGGTTGGTTCATCAGAATTAAGGCAACCTTACTGGCATCCGCTGATAGTCATTGTACAATGTGACTAGAATTCATTCTGAGTATACATCGTGCCTGAATCATAGGGCAAGCGAATTCACCTTAACTAAGGATGGGTCAAATGCAATCTGGTTTCATAGCACATGTCACGCCGGCGGAATGGCGCTGGGTGATTATTGTGGCAGTAGCTCTGGTGTTGCTGGCCTTTGCCCCCTTTGGTTTGTTGGTGATTAGCGGCGTCTCCATACCTGATTGGCAGTTCATGGGTATCCTGCACAACTCGCGGGATGGCGCAGCCTATTTGGGCAAAATTTTGTTGGGTGCGAATGGGGAGTGGCTCGTTCAATTTCAGCATACACCTGAACCACACAGCAGCGCCTTTATTCAGGCAATTTATCCGGTTCTTGGTCAGATCGTGGCACTCACAGATATTCCGCCAATTGTGGTCTTCCACGTCGCACGAGTAGCGGCAGCGTTGTTTATGTACATGGCGTTATATCATCTGGCGGCGACGATCTGGATGCGCATTCGCACGCGGCGGATATTTTTTGTGCTGGTTTCATTGGGCGCGGGTTGGGGCTGGCTGTACGCCATCTTATCGGGTGGGCGGGTAGATGCACCTGATTTGTCGATTGCAGAAGCCTTTCCGTTTCAAAGTTCGCTGGTTAATGTTCACTTTCCCTTAGCATTGGCCTGTTTAGCATTGTTAGTTTCAGTAATTATCAATGTATTCCGACCCGGCACCAATGAAGAACCACGGGCCACGAACGGCGGCTTGGTGGCAGTGTTGACGAGTCTGGGACTGGGCATTCTCTACCCACAGGGGCTTGTGCCATTGGGTGCGGCGCTGGTTATCTTCATTCTGCTGGGATGGTGGCGCAAGCAACAGGTTGTCTGGCGTGAGATCAATTGGGTATTGGTGATCGGCTTGCCAGTTGTGCCGCTGGCAGTTTATTACGGCGCGATCGTGATCTACAATCCGGCAATGGCGGAGTGGATGCGCCAGAATATTACCACCGCCCCCTCTGTGCTGGTCATGGCTATCGGGTTTAGTTGGCCGCTGATTATTGCTGCTCCTGGCATTTATCGTTCACTGCGTAAATTTGAATCCCATGATGATCGATTGATGTTGATCTGGTTGGCAACTATTGTTATCGCAATTTATTTGCCGACGAATATACAGCGGCGTTTTGCGCTCGGTCTCATGCTGCCACTGGCCTATTTTGCAACGCGGGCTGTGGAAAGTTTCTGGTTCCAGCAGCTTTCCCGGCGGCGGTGGCAGTATCGTGCGTTGCTGTTCATCTTACCGATTATTGCATTCACCCACCTTTTTGTGTTGTTTGTGCCCACGTTACCGATTCTAATTAATCAACCGGAACAATCACAAGGGTTGTACCTGGAAAGTGATTATGTTGCCGCTTTCCATTGGTTGGATGAGCAAACGGAGATCACCGATGTCGTGCTGGCGTCCAGGGTGGTGAGTCTGTGGTTGCCGGGATGGTCAGCGGTGCGTACCGTTCATGGACATGATTTTGAGACGTTGTATGCTGACGATAAAGAACAGGCTGTCATCGCCTGGTACCGGGATGGTGAGGACTGCAGGGGACTATTAGACGATTACAATGTTAAGTATGTTGTTTTTGGCCCGGAGGAAGCAAAGCTGGGTGACTCCAGTTGTCTCAGTGATTTGCAGGAAGTGGTTCGCAGTGGCGAAGTGACCATTTATGCGTCATAGGTTGTTAATCGCTGCGCCGGTGATGGTCTTTTTCATGCTGGTGGGCTTACGGCCTCAATCATTACCCTTTATTCCCCAGGCATTGTTTTCTGATGCGGTGATCTCTCACTGGCCGGCAGCGCATCATCTACGTGAATCCGTACTTGAACACCGAACATTTCCAGTCTGGCAAGAGACAATCTTGGCCGGGCAACCCTTCGCAGCAAATTCGCTCAATAAAACCGCGTATCCACTGCAATGGCTGGTACTGCTATTGCCGCCAACGCTACATCTGAATTTGATGATTGTTGTCCATTTAGGGCTGGCAGCCTGGGGCATGTGGCGCTTTGGTTGCAGCCTGGGCTTTGGGCCGCCAGTAGCGCTGTTTTGCACCACTGCCTATGTTCTGGCTCCCAAGACATTGGCGCATCTGGGAGCAGGGCACTTGGACATTCTGTATGCACTGGCCTGGTGGCCCTGGCTGATGACAGCGGTACAACGTTTGATAATAGGCGAACGATCACCAAAACAAATGATGCCAGTAGCGATCTTTGCGGCGCTACTGCTATTAAGCGATGTGCGTTTGAGTCTGTTTGCATTCATTTTAGCAGCGGCTTATGCGTTGTGGTTGGCAGGACGACGCTGGCGTTATCTTCTGCGAGACCTACCCGCTACCGGAATTTTCTTCATCTTAACACTGGCCGTCACGGTGCCCCTCCTGTTATGGCGGCCCTATTTAAGTCGGGGTGATTTGACGTTATTGGGTGCCAGTCGGTTTGCACTTGAGGGTGGGCATCTGGTGGGGCTGGTGCTGCCGCCCCATGGTGGTAACCCGGAAACTATAGCCTATGTGAGTTTACCAGTGTTGCTACTGGCCGGTATCGCTATTGTTACCCAACCCCGCAAGTTATGGTTCTGGTGGGTTGCGCTGTTCATCGCAGCGCTATACGCGCTGGGGAATAATGGCCCGTTGTGGCCGCTGTTGGTAAATGTACTCCCTTTTTTATTGTGGTTTCGGGTGCCTTCAAGGACCTGGTTTGTTGTCATGCTGGCGGCATGTGTGCTGGCGGGATATGGATTACAAAGCGTGCTGGCAACAGTTGAAAAACTGCGAGAGACGGGAGAAGTTCGGCAACTGGTCGTCAAGCGGCTGGCATTGGCCGGGGGGATTGGTGCGTCTTTGTTTTGTGGCGGTTTTACACTGGGCATGCTTGATTTGCCGGATACGATCGGCCTGGGTGTGATGGTCATTGGCCTGCTGCTGGGGGGCACGTTGTTACTGGCGTTTTATGGGCGACTGAATCTGATCCAATTGGCGCTGCTATTGACGCTGGTGCTAGTAGTGGATTTGCTGTGGACAGGGCGTAATTGGCTGGAATGGCGTGCGCCGGAAACGTGGTTAACACATCAGACAGAATTAGTCGCCGCATTAGAAGCTGAACAACCTGCCCGTATTTATTCGCCAAATTTTGCGCTCCACCAGCAAGTGGCGGCTGCTAATGACCTGAAGCTGTTTTATGGCGTTGATCCTTTCCAGCTAACGGGAATAGTTGAGGCGATAGAACAGGGCAGCGGAATCAGCGTTGATGACTATACAGTAACGTTGCCACCATTGATCGTCGCAGATGACGATGATCGCCTTGAGATGGAAATCCTACAGACCGCTAATCAAGGTTCTATACCTGATACAGCAGTCCTGGCGACCTGGGGGGTTAGTCATGTCATTGCAACTTATTCATTGGAACATGAGCAGCTCGAACAGCGGCAACAAGTGGGGAATGTCTATATCTATACCAATCTTGATTATGATGGTGCAGCGTTGGATTGGCCCGTCGCTTGGCCCAATTTGCCAGATCGTGCCACGATCGACCGAAACAATCAGTTAACCGTGATGGCAACGTTGATCTCAGGTATCGGTTTGTTGGTAAGCTTGCTCTTGTGGAGGGCGCTTCATCTATGACCAACCGTCTGCCTTCGTGGGCGCCATTGTTTTTGATTGCCATAACACTGGTGATTGTCTTTCATCGCTTGCTACTCGGTGAAGTGTTCTTCTGGGGATTGCCGAGTTTGCAATTCTATCCCTGGCGTGATCTGGCGTTTGATATGCTGCGGAACGGGCAACTTCCGCTCTGGAATCCCTACAATGGTGCCGGCGCACCGCTGCTAGCAAATTATCAATCGGCGTTGCTGTATCCGTTGAGTTGGTCGGGTTATGTGTTGCCACTGGCATCGACGATGAGTGTCACCGCGGCGCTACATTTATTCATTGCAGCCTGGGGCATGTGGGCCTTTACCGGGCGATTAGGCTTGCCAATTTTGGGTCGGGGCGTCAGCGCGCTGGCTTTTGGCATGACGGGGTATTTGGTTGCGCGGCTGGGTACATACCCGACCGTGAGCAGTGCAGCGTGGATGCCCTGGGTGCTGTGGGCAGCGTTGGGCATTCTGAAGGACAAGCAACTACGCCATGTAGGCTGGTTAGGTCTAGTCGTTGGATTGCAACTGCTGGCCGGACATGCCCAGACGACATGGTATAGCATGCTATTGGTTGGTCTCTTCACCCTGTTCTGGTTAATACAACAACGTTCACGTGATGGCTGGCAGCGGCTGGGGCTGGTGATCGGTGGGCTGCTTCTTGGGGGTATAATTGCAGCCGCCCAATTGATCCCCACTGCTGAATTGCTGCTATCATCAGCGCGGTCGGGCGGTGTAGAACTTGACTTTGCGATGAACTTTAGCTATGGACCGGTCCGCAGCTTCAATTTTGTTTCCCCTAACTTCTTTGGCAATCCCGGCAATGGGACGTTTCTTACAGAAGGTGCGTTTTTTGAAGATGCCGTCTTTATCGGTTTGTTGCCGTTGATCGCGGCTTTCGCCGGGGTAATCGGTTGGATATTGCGGCAGGTACGAAAGGATTTAGATAGCCCGCCTTTTTTCGTGACGGTACCATTCTGGCTGGTAATCGCTATTGTTGCATTTGTTTTCGCGCTGGGTGATAACACGCCGATTTTTCCATTTCTATTCAAGCATGTGCCGACCTTTGATCTGTTTCAGGCCCCGGTACGCTGGCATATCTGGACCGTCTTTGCGCTGAGTGTTTTAGCTGGCATTGGCACCCAGGCGTGGGGGCGGGGTCACTGGCTGTTTTTTGGAACGCGGTTGGCGACAGCGGCTGGTATTGGGGCGGCATTGCTGGCCGTTTTCGTTGCACCGGCGATTATTCCTACTCCAGAAAATCCCGATACCGAACAGGCGATTCAGGTACTCATACAGGCTGTTGTCGTGACCGGGCTTTTGGGAGCCGGAGCCGGGGTGTTGACATTGTTGCAACCGGAACGTGACCACCGTAATTTTCGCTGGTGGAGTCTGGCGGTGCTGGTGTTTGTTGCGGTTGATCTGGGGTGGGCAGCGCAGGGTCTGAATCCGACGATCACGCCAGAATTCTTCGAGCGCCAGCCGGATTCTGCTTCAACCGAAAAGCGTGCATACTGGCCGGAAGATGCCGAGCGAGAAACCGTTTTTGAGACGTACTTGCTATTTGATGACTATCAGTATGCTGTAGATCATTGGCGCGAATTCCGAGCGAGTCAAGCTCCCAATCTGAACTTGATCGACCGCTGGCACCTACTCAACAATTTCGAGCCACTCAAAGTGGGGCACTATGCACAGTACATTGATTTAGTTGAAGCACAGCGAGCGGATGCTGATGGGCTGTTGCAGGCGGCTGGGGTTGATGTCGTTTACAACAATGCAGGTGGGGCAGTGGAATTGGGGCAACCAGCCGCGCGTGCCTGGTTCGTGGAGGCAGCGTGTTGGCACGACACCGAAGCAAGTCTGATAGCGGCACTTACAGATGAAAATTGGCAGCCTTTCCGGCAGGTGCATTTATTGGGTGCGGGTGATTGCCCCGCGTTATCCGAGTCTGTTGAAGAAACTGGCACTGTCACATTACTAGAAGACTTTGGTAATCGTGTCGGACTCCAAGTTGACACAGCGGTTACGGGTTGGTTGGTGCTGGCCGACACATTCTATCCGGGATGGAACGTCCTCGTCGATGGGCAACCCACAACCATTCAGCGGGCAAATCTGATGTTTCGGGCTGTACCGATTCCAGCCGGATCATTGACTGTTGAGTTTGTCTATCGCCCTCCCTGGCTAGTCCCCGGTTTTATCTTGAGCCTGGCGGGTGTCGTGGTGATGCTGGTGCTGTTTCGACGGCGGGATCCTGACATAGCAAATGCCTAGTTAAGCGGTAGAATAGCACGCGTTGACTGGTGGAGGGAACAATATGGCCGGTCTGCGGGCGCAATTACAGCTTAATGAACGGCGTGGGCTGTTGATGGGCGGCGACATTCTGGCCGTTATCGTCTCAGTGTTAATCGCGCTGCGTGTTTGGTCTTTGGTGGGCCGCATCCCCTTTTCGGTGGAATTCATTGTTCAACAGTGGTTCTGGTTTCCCCTGTTTATCGTCCTCTGGCTCGTTCTGGCAAATGCCAATGATTTTTATGATTTACGTGTGGTTCAAAATCGGGCGCGGATGCAGCGACGCTTGCTGTTCATCACGCTGCAAATGGGCCTCGTCTATCTATTTATCTTCTTCTTCTCGGGGCGTGAAGCCTTGCCCCGCTTGTTCACGGTCTATTTTGCCATTGCGCTGTTTCTATTGATAGCGCTGTGGCGGCTGGTTTATCCATCGGTCGCGGGCTGGACCAGCGAACCACGTCGGGTGCTCGTGGTTGGCACGGATTGGGCCGCCAGTGTGATTATCAATGTGTTGTGCAATGAAGCCAGTGATGACTATACGGTCATTGGTGTCATCGGCGATGAAGATGAGTCCCAAGAATTTCTGAACGGAGTCCCGCTCTTGGGAACCGGTTCTGATTTGCCGCACTTAATCGGAGTGAATCGCGTTAGTGAGTTGGTCGTCACATCAACCAGCAAACTCAGTGGTACCTTGTTTCAGGGGGTGATGGATGCGCTAGCAGCGGGTATCAACGTGACGCCGATGCCGCTCCTTTACGAACACATCACCGGGCGGGTGCCGGTTGAAGAGGTCAACGATAACTGGGCGGTTGTGTTGCCATTAGATGAAAATGGTTTTTTTAGGCCATACTCGGTCTTCAAGCGGATTCTGGATGGTTGCCTGGCACTGATTGGGTTAGTTGGTTTAGCGTTACTGTTGCCGGTCGTAGCTGTGCTCATTAAACTCGATTCGCCCGGTCCTATTTTCTACAATCAGCGGCGGGTTGGGTTGAATGGACGCGAGTTCACGGTTTATAAGTTTCGATCAATGTGCGTTAATGCTGAGGCCAAGACTGGCCCTGTACTGAGCACGGTCAATGACCAGCGCAAGACTCGTTTTGGCAGCTTTATGCGGAAAACTCGGATTGATGAATTACCCCAATTTTGGAACGTTCTGTTAGGGCAGATGAGCATGGTGGGGCCGCGCCCGGAGCGCCCAGAACTGGTTGCAGATTACGCCACTGATATTCCATTTTATCGCACCCGGCACATGATCCGGCCTGGGTTGACTGGCTGGGCACAGGTGCAGGCCGGTTATGCGGCGGATCGTGATGACACGCTCAAGAAGTTGCAATATGATCTGTACTACATTCGCCACAAATCGCTGTTGCTGGATCTGAATATTCTATTGCGCACGGTTGGACAGGTGATTCGGATGACCGGCGTCTAGAGCAGTGAGAATACCAGCAATGTCGTAACAATCCAGAGCGTGCTGTAGCGCAGGACGCGAGCATTCTTCTGATGTGCGGCGTACAGAATGACAGCGATTTGCAGGCCGACGATAAAGCGCAGAATGCCCAACGGTTCGCGGTAGGTTGAGAAGGGCACAAAGGGCATGATCGCAACGCTGGGTAGCAACAGCATTGTATAGAAATCCACCTTGTTTTGTCGCCAGTCACGCCAGCAACGCGCAAATCCCCATAGTGTGGGCAGCAGTACAAATATGCCCACAATCATGCTGAAGATCAAGAATAGCTGGAGACGGGCCGCTGGTGGAGATTCAGTGATAATGCGGATGACGCCCATGAAGGGGATAATCTCGAAGCCGGTAGCCTGTGCGCCGCCTGAGCCAATGCCAAAACTGCCCAACTGTGTGTATAGAATCCCCTGCCAGATGGCGAACGGTAGCAGCGTTATTGCACCAAACAGAATTGCTTTCTGCCAGCGGCGTTGCATGAGCAGGTAGAGACCCAATCCGGCAGGGATCAGTAGCGTCGTTTCCCGGGCGAGGGCCGCGAGGGCGAACAAAATAGCACTCCACCACCAGCGTTCTTGCCGGAACAGCACAATGCCCCCTAGAATCAGCGCATAGGCCAATGGCTCCGGCAGGCTGAGGCGTACCGACCCGAAAATGCCGACAGTCAGACCATAAGCCAGTGCATACCAGCGACTGACGCCATGTTCGCGCAGCAGATATTCCAGCAGCCCGGTCCCCACCGCCAGCGAAATCACGCCGACGATCAAAAATATCCAGGGGATGAGCGTAGCATTGCCTAACGACAGCGTCCAACCAATCCCCGGCAACAAAATGCGTTGAAAGCGATAAGCTGGAACATCAATGAACTCGGCAGCCGTAGCTGGGTCACGGGCGATGTAGTAGCCGAACTGCCCATCATAGCCTTCGGTACCACCCTGAGCTTCGGGGATGCCCTCGCTGAACTGCGTGCCAATCGTCACCAGCGCCAGTGAATCACCTTTGTTGGCGATGATTACAACACTGACGTAGAGTAAGCACAAAAATGTGACAACCAGCCAGGGTCGAATGCGGATTTTCGGCATGGGGCGTGTATCCTTCGTGTACCAGATGATTGTAGCATGGGCAGGGGTTGAGGAGAGTTAACGCGAATATGCATACTGGCAGCGGCGAGAAGCAAAAGCGAAAGCGGAAATCGAAGCCGGGATCTTTCGAAAACCCACCGCTAGTTATCAAATTCCTTTTCGGAATTATCTGGATAATCGGTGTGAATTTCACTTTTATGATCTGTTTAGTTATGTTTTTCGTAATTCTTCTCATTGCTAAGACCTCAGTCAATAACCGAGCGCCAGCCGACTTTTGCACAACCGTTGACCCCTTTTATCAAGCCTATGTTGAGAATGTGGATAGCTGGGTTGAGTATTTCAGGCAGGATGATTTCGTATTTATATTGCGTCATGATCTGTCCAATAGTACGCATATTGATGTGCTGGCTGAGGGTTGGCAGAATCGAGGACAAAATGAGCCTGTTCTGTTCAGTATTCTAGCTTCAGCAGGAAATCCCAATTTCAGTCGATTGGGGCAGTATGGTTACATATTCAATCCTGCATTTCAAACGATAGACCTTGAATCGTATGATGTATACTACGATTATCAGCACATCGCGGATGACATCTACTGCTACTATAAAACCGATACCAGATTACGGTAATAAAAGTAATATTGCCTGTTTCTCACCTGTTTTACAAGAAAATCCTCGCGTAGCGATTTGTGCGGCTATTGCCCTATATGCTAAGTTAGAAACATCGTAACATCCGACTTCTTTACGCTAATTTTAGCGACTTTCCAGCATCATAGAAAAGTACCGAGATGAGGCATCCATGCGTCAACTAACGATTGAACGAGCCGCCTTTATCATCCTGTTCGCGCTGCTGTTCGCACTGGCGACTCGCATTCCCTTTGATTCCGATACCTGGTGGCACCTCCGCAGCGGCGAACATACCCTGACCGAGGGCATGATCTATACCGATCCCTTTTCCTTCTCAATGAATGGTGTTTCGTGGATTAATCACGGCTGGGGTGGGCAGATTTTCATGTATGGCGTTTGGCAAATTGCTGGCAATCCGGGACTGGCGATATATACCTCGGTGCTGGCAACTGCCGGAATGTATATGGTCTTTCGTATGTGCGCAGGGAATGTGTATGTGCGTGGCCTGGCGGTGGTGGTCGGTGCGGCAACAGCGGCGGTCTTTTGGTCAGCCCGACCCCAGATGATCTCGTTCTTTCTCAGCACCGTTGTGCTTTACATCCTCTATCTTTACAAACGCGAAAAAGTGGACCGCCTGTGGCTGCTGCCAGTTATTATGCTGGTTTGGGGCAATATGCACGCCGGGTTTTCCATCGGCTACATTTTTATGATCGGCTTGATCGGTGGTGAAGTGCTGGCAAATCTCTTCAATCCGCACGGTGAATATGTGATCCGATGGGATCGGCTGCGCAAACTGGTTATCGTCGCGCTGGTTTCGGTTGCAGCGCTGGTGGTCAACCCCTATGGCCTTAGCATGTACGCCGTACCTTTTGAAACGCTGGGCATCGGCGCACTGCGGGAGTTTATCCAGGAATGGAACTCGCCCAATTTTCATGAACGCCAGATCTGGCCTTTCGTTGCGCTGCTTCTCGGCACCCTGGGGGCCATTGGTGCAAGTGACAAACGGCTGGACTGGGGCGACTTTGCCCTGTTGGCCGGTACCGCCTTTCTTGGTCTGTATGCGGGACGCAATATCGCCGTTTTTGCGGTCGTGGCGACGCCGATTTTGACCTATCATCTGGATGCCATTCTGACCGAACGGGGTTGGGTATTACAAACGGTCAAACGCCCCACCCGCATGATGATCCGAATCAACACCGTGCTGGTCGGGTTAGTGGTGCTGGGGTCGTTGGCGAAGGTACTGGTCGTGTTGGATGCTGAAATGGTGGCGGAGGCACAGGCACAGTTTTTGCCAGTTGAGGCTACAAATTACCTTAATGCCGAAGATATAAACGGTCCTATGCTCAATAGTTACAACTGGGGCGGCTACCTGATCTTAAATGCGCCGCAGGAACCGGTATTTGTCGATGGTCGCACGGATTTGTACCGCAATGACTTCCTGCAAATCTATGTTGAAACAGCGGTTGGTGGGGATAATTGGCGTGATACGCTAGATGACTACGATATTCAGACGGTGTTTGTGGAGGCACAGAGCGGGCTGGCGCGGCTACTGCGTGATGAACCGGGCTGGGCACTGCGCTACGAGGATGATCTGGCAGTGATTTTTACGCAGGAAAGCAGCGATGACGAGTAATGCGCCGGTCAGTGAACTCAAGTTAAGTGCATTGCTGAATGACGTGCGCTTACTGGTGATGCTGTTCGTCACTTTCCGTTTTATGCTGCTGATTGTCTACCAGCCATTCATCATTGATGGCGTTGAACGGGGCGTTACGGCACAGGGCGATCTGTCATATTATTTTGAACTGGCTGCACTGTCCGATGACGACCTGTATCCCTATCGCGATTGGTGGGCTGAGTTTCCACCGGTCTGGTACACATTGACGACCACGTTGTATCAATGGCAGGGAGAGAACGTCAATTATAGCGGCTGGGCGCTGATGATGGGTCTTATCATGATCGCGTTCGATGTGGGTAATCTACTGCTGGTGCGCAAAATCGGCATACATTTACATGGCGCGGCGACGGGGATAGCGTTGGCATGGATTTATGCTGTGCTGTTGGCCCCGGTCATTTTCCTGTTCTGGACATTTGAGACGATGGTGGCCTTTAGTATGCTGCTGGGGCTATGGTGGTTACTCCAAAAGCGCGATGTCCCCTCAGCGGTGGTCGCAGCATTCGGTGCCCTGACCAAGCTAACACCTGCTTTGTTGCTGGGCGCTGTGTTTCGCTTTCGCGGTCTTCCCGCTGCTGTGCGTTACAGTGGCGTTCTGATTGGCATTTTTGTGTTGGGTTATATGCCGTTTCTACTGCAAAATGCTGAAATGACCCTGCCATCCTTGACCGCGCAGTTTAATAAATCATCGTATCAGACGATCTGGGCGCTGATTGATGGCAATACTGGCACAGGCGTTTTTGGTGATATTGTCCGCCGTTTGGATCCAGCAATGGCGTCTGTGTCACTGGGCAATCCGGCGGTGATTCCAGGTTTTATTCGTCTAGCGGTTGCCGGCGCGGTCGGCCTCTTTGTCTACATACGGACCCGTCGCTTTGATGGGAAGGGATTGGTCGCCTTTGTGGGTATCACGCTGTTGATTTTTTTCTTGCAAGCGCAGGGCTGGAGTCCGCAGTGGCTGGTGCAGATCATTCCATTGGTGCTATTGGCATTTCCTAACCGGAACACAGTCATGATCGTCATCATGCTCACCTTGCTGACGTTCATCGAGTATCCATTTATGTTTATTCGCACAGGTGATACCGGCGGCCAGATTACGGGTGAACTGTTATTGCCGTTTAGGGTGCTGATCCTCACGCGAACGGTGTTGCTGATTGGCATCTGCATCGCTTTTTATCGACGCTTACGCCAGGAACCGGTTACCACTTGACCTGTTTGCTATTCGCTGGCTTGTCCCACGATGTGACCAAAGTGATGAATTTTCCGAGGAGAACACGATATGACTGAAAATGGCAATGGACATTGGGAATATATGACCATGACATACAACTATTCCTATGGCGCAACGACCTACGAATTGAATGGGGCGAAGGAGGGTAAACTCAAGAATCGACCCTTACATGAAGTCCTGAATATTTTCGGACAGTATGGTTGGGAACTGACGGCGATGGGCGGTGAGGACGGTAAGATGTATATTTTGAAACGCTCGGCCCAGCGTGCCACGCCAGTCAACGACGCAAACGGCAGCGATCATTAAACCAGCGACGGCAATTTGGTGTATCCTAGAGTTTGAGGAGAGCTTGAAGATATGACCAAAGACAGCCAACAACTCACAGATGACCAGATCGCTATTTTTCAGCGCGAAGCCCGTAAGACCCTGGTTGCCTCGGGTTACAACCTGTTTGCCGAAATCACATTGCAGTTGATTGAGCATCATTATGCTTACCTGGCCGAGACAGAGAATGCGCTCAAACTGGGCGTCGATCGTAACCTGGAAGGCGAATTCCTGGCGCGGGAAAATGCAACCCTGCGGGCACGGATCGCTGAATTGGAACAGGAACTTGAGCAACTATATACAAAAATGAAACAGCAAAAGCAGGAAATTGAGCAATTAAAGCGCAAAAAGCTGAATCTGCCGCCCTCGTGGAAGTGATTGTACGCACTCTGATGTAAACTAGATATGTTTATACCCTCGAACAATGGAAGGTCATCATAGCATGTCCAATCATAAGTTGCAGGCAGCGCGTGAATTAATTATGGAAAATCATTGGAATGCGGCACGGGCTGTGCTGTCTACGATGCCGACCAGCCCAACGGCGCAGAACTGGCTGGCGAAGCTAGACGAAATTCAGGAGGGTGCAGTGGCGAATTGGGAATATTTGGAAGTGTATGTCAAGGCCAGCGAACGACTGCTTAGCAATGTGGCTTTGGTCATGAATGATGGCTGCTCGACCACTGTTGATCATTATTATTCGCGTATTTTGAATGAATATGGTGCGGACGGCTGGGAGCTGGTCTCCGAAGAATTGGAGGGCGGCGATTTCTACCGCTTATTGTTTAAACGCCCGAGATAGCACTAAATGTTGAAGAATTGGTTGCCCGCAGCTCTTATCGTGTTGCTGGCATTTACGCTGCGGCTGGTTAATCTGGACGGGCGAAGTTTATGGTATGACGAAGCCTTCACAGTTCTGTTTGCCGAGGCTGGTTGGGAGGCTATGGTGCATGGTACGTTATCTGTGGCCGCGCATGAAGGGGCAGCCGAAGCCCATCCGTTGTTATTCTACAGCACCTTAAATGCCTGGATGCGTCTCATGGGTCAAAGCCCATTTGCGGTGCGCTTGTGGAGCGTGGTGTTGGGTGTGGCGACAGTTTTTGTCGTATATCAGATCGCCCACGATTTATTTGATCGGCAGATGGCATTATGGGCCGGTGTGATCGCAGCGATTGCTCCTTTCCATGTGCAATATTCTCAAGAAACCCGCATGTATGTTCTCCTGGCTTTGTTTTTGATGTTAACGACCTGGTGTTTTGTTCGAGGTTGGAAAGCCGGTTCAACACGGCGTGGTTGGGGTTGGTGGCTCCTATTTGGGGTCATGGCAGCTTTAGCGATGTACTCGCAGCAGCTTGCATCATTTTACCTGGTGACGCTGGCCCTGGTTCCGATACTGGCGCGTCGGGGCGATCAAATTATCCGCGTTTTTGTGGGTGGCATCGTTGCATTAATCATTTATCTGCCCTGGCTGGTGAACTTACCGAGTCAATTGGGTAAGATGCAGTCATTGACGTGGATTGAACCGGCTAGTTTTGCAAGACCCTTACGAACACTTTACGCATTTCTGGTTGTCAATCTTGACCTTCCGCAACCGATGTTTATGATGGCGTTGACTGGCGCATTAATCCTTACCGTATTGGTCATCATTCAAGTTGTATTTTATCTGAGACGGCCAATTCCCCGAAAGCCACATCAGAATAGCATATTTTTTGTATTGTGGCTGGCAGTTGGTCCGCCGGCTTTGCTGTGGTTGGCATCCCAATGGCAACCGCTTTACCTGGAACGTGGGCTGCTGCCGTCGGCATTGATGTTGTACATTGTGCTGGCATGGTTTTTTTTGCGTAGTGGCTTGCCACGACCCATCGCGGGGTTAATCGGCAGTATCGGCTTAGCATTGGTGGCAATGGGCCTTTTCTATCAGTATACCTGGGCAACGTTCCCCAATTCACCATATCAGGTAGGCGCGGCATATATCAGTCATCATTGGCGGGCTGGAGATGTCGTGGTGAACCAAAATAAATTAATTGGCATCCCGATGATTTATTATGAGCGCGATTTGGACCAACGATTTATTGGCGATGCACCGGGAAGCCCTCAGGACACACTCGCCTTACCGACTCAGGAAGCGTTACAGTTGTTTGCTGAGAACTGCATCCAAAGTGCAGCGGCGGGCGGGGAGCGGGTTTGGTGGGTGAACTACAATTTTGCAGCACGTGAATATGCAGCCGCCGGTCGTCCAGAATTGCGCGAAGCTCTAGACTGGTTGGCGGGAAATTATACACTGGTGGAAACACAATATTTTAATGACCTGGAGATCAGCCTGTTCACTGACCCAAAGATTGAGGATGCAACGTGTATCGTAAGTTGATTTCAGTTCGTTATCTTGTCTTTAGTATAGTGATTGGTGTGATATTGGTTGGGGCTGTCATTCTAACATATCAGAATCTGACATCATTATATCCCGGCCATAATGATTTCATGTCCCGTTGGGAGGGGGCGCGGTCATTTTGGGTTGACGGTTTAAATCCATATGGTGAGGAAGCGAGTTTTAACATTCAAGATCGGATTTTTGGAAGACCAGCCATCGAGGGCGAAGATCCGGGGTATTTTGCATATCCATTTTATACCGTGTTACTGCTGCTGCCGGTGGTTTTCACATCTTATGCCTGGGCTACAGCGATTTGGATGGTTATTTTTGAAGCCTGTTTGGTGATTTCATTATTTTTGATATTGGATATTTTGGGATGGAAACCGAAATCTTGGCTGTTGGGGCTGCTTGTGTTGTGGACGCTGGTTTTTTATAGTTCAGCCCGTGGCCTAATCCTCGGTCAGCTCGCTATTCTCGTCTACTTTCTGGAAATCCTGACAATATGGGCATTGTTGCGAAACCAGAATGAAGTCGCTGGGGTTGCGCTGGCGATCTCGACGATAAAGCCGCAGATGGGATTTCTCATCGTACCGTTTTTGTTGTTATGGGGGTTGCGGGTGCGGCGCTGGCGCTTCCTCTCATCTTTCAGTAGTGCGATGGCTGTGCTGGTGCTGATGTCATTTGTGTTGATGCCGTCGTGGTTAACTGACTGGGTTCAGCAAGTGGGCAATTATACGTCTTACACTGCGCTGGCATCTCCCGTTTGGATCATTACGAATTATTATCTGGGGTTGCCAGATTACTTTGAGTGGATTGTCAACGCGGCTTTTATTGGGTTAATGCTTTGGACATGGTATCAAGTTTTGCTGCAAGGACATCAGGAACGGTGGCTGTGGATTTGTGTGATTACTTTGACCGTGACAAATCTGGTCGCCCCACGTACTGCAACACCCCACTATGTCGTGTTTATCTTGCCATTGATGTTTTATTTTGCGGAATTATCCCGCCGAGATCGCAAGTGGGGGAGCCTGTGGGTAAGTTTGATGCTGGTTGGCTTAACTGTGCTTCCCTGGGTACATTTTTTGTTAACAGTCGAAGGCGAGTTTGAGCAACCAGCAACTTATCTGCCATTGCCGTTTAGCATAATGACATTGTTGTGGTTGACGCGGAAACTTTGGTTTACACACTCGCCTTTAATCGCCTCGACGAAAACAGCCGCGCCGGCTGCAATTATCTAAAGCTACAATCAATACAGATTGCGAGTAAGATTAAAACTTACCGGGGTGATATAGCATTTCGGTTTGAGTCTGGTAACGTAACAAATATCAGGTGTTATGAAGCGGCGCGATCATCTTATATTTTCGCTGGTGGCGTTGGTCGGCGCATTTATTATCACGCGGGTCAGTGTCGTTGCGCCCACATTTACCGACGCCTTTTATCATTATAATGCTGCCCAGCAGTTGGTGAACGGTCAGGGCCTGACCGACCATTATGTCTGGTTCTACGTTGGTGCGGTGGATTATTTGCCCGCGCCATCCCACCTGTACTGGATGCCGTTGACATCGTTGAGTGCGGCGTTGGGCATGTGGCTGTTTGGCATGCCGGATAGTTATGGGGCGGCGCAACTACCGTTTACGCTGATGTATGCCACGACGGTGTACGTCGGCTTCTGGTTGGGGCAGCGTCTCGGTAAGACGCGGTTCCACGCGTGGTTAGCCGGTTTACTCACCTTGTTCAGTGGTTTTTTTGTGCCCTTCTGGGGAACGATTGATACATTCGCACCTTATGCGTTGGTGGGCGCGTTATGTCTGCTCATGATCGGGCTGGCGTTGGAAATGGGCCAAAGGCGAGTTTGGTACTGGTTATTAGCGGGGCTTTGTGCCGGATTAGGGCACCTCACCCGGGCTGATGGTCTAGTGTTATTGTTCGCAGGTTGGGCAGCGATATTATGGCCGTTTTATAGTCAGGCTGGGCGGCGACAGGCGGAACGAGGCGTATTATGGCGTTTATTCTATTTGGGCATGATGACGCTGGGTTATGGGTTGGTGATGCTGCCCTGGTTCATGCGCAATTTGAATCTAATCGGTACACCGTTGCCATTGGGCGGCGCACAGGGTATTTGGTTTACCCGGTACGACGACATTTTTAATTACCCGGCAGGGGCGACGGCAGCGACCTTTTTCGCAAATGGTCCCGGCATCTTGTTTCAGTCTCGTTGGGAAGCGCTTACCGGGGGCTTGATGACCCTGATTGCGGTCGAGGGGTTGATTGTTGTTGCGCCCTTGATGCTAATCGCGTTGTGGCGGCGGCGACACAAACCATTTCTACGCGGGTTCTGGTTGTACACGCTGGGGATGCATATGGCGATGACCCTGATTTTTCCCTATCCCGGTTTACGGGGCGGTGTTTTTCATTCGGCAGCGGCGTTAGTTCCCTGGTGGATGGCGCTCGGTGCCGTCGGGCTGGATGATATCATTGGCTGGATAGCGGCGCGACGACGACACTGGCAGCCGCAGCGAGCACGGCAGATTTTTTCGGTCGCGTTGGTGGCGCTGGCAATTTGCTTGAGTGCCATGACAACCCTGCCCCGGCTGACTCAGCGCGACTCGACTTCGGCGCTTTATCCGGCACTGCGCGACCAACTGCCGCTGGATGCCCGTGTGCTGATTAATGATCCACCGCGATTATTTTATTTTACCGGGTTGGGTGGAGCCGTCTTGCCCAATGCAGCCCCACCGATCTTACTTGATCTGGCACGCCAATACGATATTGATTACCTGGTGTTGGAGTCGAGCACAACCGAGTCGGACGATATCGTATGGCAAGTGCCAGCGCCGTTGCGCTCCATTCCTGATGCACCGCCCGATTTTCTGACAGAAGTTGAGATTAATGTTCCGGGTGTTCGGTTATATGCGATCAATCATTAATTCTCTGACACTGCGTGATGGGGTGTTTGTATTGCTGGCTTCTGGGCTGGTCGTCCTTTATGTGGTAGTGGCCGGTGGTCAGGGATTCCCGCTTGATGATAGCTGGATTCATCAGGTGTATGGACGTAACCTGGCACAACATGGCGAATGGGCCTTTATTCCCGGTGAACCAAGTGCAGCATCAACCGCGCCATTGTATACAGTACTGCTGGCGGTGGGTTATTTCTTGAATGCACCCTACTTTTTCTGGACTCATCTACTAGGGACGGTTGCACTGGCAATTACCGCGATGCTTGGGGCGCGTCTCGCAGCGCATTTGCTACCGGGTCAGCGTCATGTTGGCTTCGTCACCGGCCTGGCTTTACTATTGGCCTGGCATCTGGTATG
Organism: Phototrophicaceae bacterium; assembly: GCA_965223835.1. Taxonomy (GTDB): domain Bacteria; phylum Chloroflexota; class Anaerolineae; order Aggregatilineales; family Phototrophicaceae; genus CAVYXZ01. Next base: position 3,145,433 of record CBDCXQ010000001.1, on the reverse strand, counting down.
GGCTGGTGTTTCGGGTATGGAAACTATGATCTTCGCCATGTTTACGCTGGTACTCATCGCAGTTGGCCGGCGGGAATTGGCGAATGATCTGCAACCTGCTGTGTGGATACGAGGCTTCATGTTTGGTGCATTGAGTGGATTAGCAGCGCTTACCCGGCCTGAAGGTGTGTTGTTGGCAGGGCTGGTTGGGCTGGCCTTGCTTATCATAAGACCACGGCGGACACTCCTGTGGGGTATGGCGGCGGTGGTGGGCTTTGGCCTCGTATTGTTGCCCTATCTGCTGTTTAACTTGCAGATCACTGGCGGATTGTTGCCAGATACCGCCGCTGCAAAACAGGCGCAGGTGGCACCCATTCTGGCGAATGTCAGCTACCTCCAGCGTGTGGTCGATATGTTAAAGCCGTTGCTGGCCGGGGGACAATTGCTTTTGGTCCCAGGTCTTTTGTATTATGGCTATGTACTCTGGGGAAAAAGGGGGATTGACCGTGGATGGTTATTCTACTGGTTGCTGGTGGCGTGGCCGCTGGCGTTGGTCCTGCTATATGCGGCGCGTCTACCAGCTCCGTATCAGCATGGTCGCTACGTTATTCCGATATTGCCCGCGCTGATCGTCGCCGGTGTCGTTGGTTCAAGTCAGTTGCTTGAAATAGGGCGTCGCAGCGTTGCTGGACGAGTCTTGACCCGCAGCTTTGCTGGTGCAGCGACAGCAGTCTTTGTTTATTTCGCTTTGGTGGCTGGTCCCGGTATTTATGCAAAGGACGTCCGTATTATAGAAGAGGAAATGGTAACAGCCGCGCACTGGATTGATACGAATATCATGCCTGACGACCTGTTGGCAATTCACGATATTGGTGCAGTGGGTTATTTTACGCCTCGACCTTTGCTGGATATTGCTGGCCTGGTGAACCCGGAAGTTATTCCGATCATCATCAATGAAGCTGCGCTCTGGTCCATGATGGAACAGCAGGATGCACGATACTTAGTGGCGTTTCCCAGTCAGATACCGGGTGGCGACCCGCAAGATGAGCACCTCTGCCCCATTTTCACAACTGGAAATCCGACCGCACCGGCAGCAGGCGGCGATAATATGACGGTCTATGCCCTGACCTGGGACGGAATCTGTCCCTAATATGTCCACATACCCTTTACACTAAAGCGGTGGTTCGTGGGAAAAGAGCCAAAGACATCGTGAGTTTGACCATTTTCTGATTGATCTCGCTGAAATGGGCATGAATTCAGTATCTTTATGCAGCATTAGCATGAAAAGTGTAAAATTAGACTATGAGCGATTTCTTTAAAAAACTCAATGTACTGGTGAAAGTCGGCCTTAACGATCTGATTGATACCCAGGCTGAGCGGCCCAAGTTGACTGCGCGACGGTTGGGTCAAAATCTGGACCGTGAAGTTTCTGCGCTCCGTGAACGCATTAATGAAGCGCTGACCTATGAAGATGAATTAGCAGCCCGGGTTCAGGTACTTCAAGCGGAAGCAGAGCAACTCGATCAGGAGGCAGATGCTGCTGTCCAGGCTGGTCGGGATGCTGCCGCGCGCCAGGCGATTGGAGGATTGCAACGCACACGGCAACGGCTGGCAATGGCTGAGGCTGATCTCAAAGATCATCGATTGGTTACGCAAGAGTTGATTACTCGCGTGAACGAATTGGAAGCTGCTGTCGCCGATGCCAAGCACGCCCAACCGGATACGCCGACAGAAGAACCGCTAACGCAGGTTGGTCAAGCTTTGTCGGATGTTTTGCACGAGATGCAGGCGAAGATTGTGACCCTGCGCGACTCGCTGGAGGCTTCACCGACACCGGCTGATGAACCGCCCGACCAACCGGAAGCTGAAACCGACGTTGATGATGATCTGGCGCGTCGTTTAGAGCGCTTAAGTAAGAAATAGAGTGATGATGAAGGATCAGCATATACTGGTTGTTTCCGGGAATTATGAGGTTGTTACACGGGTGCAGACGGCGCTTGGTGATAGCCCGCTGCTTGTGGACAGTGCTTTCAGCCATCGCGATGCCCTGTATATGCTGGAACATGAAGCGATTGACCTGGCTTTAATTGATGGTGCGATGTTTGACCGGCGAACGGGCGACTATACCATCTCCGAATTACGCCGCTTTAGCAGCATCCCAATGATTCTGATCGCTCTAGAGGGCGTTCTCGGAAATTATAGTCAGCCACCAGTGGAATTGGTGATTGGTGCGCTTGACCGTTCAACCATCTACCGTAGTGTCATGGCGGTGCTCGGTCATACATCTGCTCCAGCAACGCAATCGTCATCAGCCTATGCTAGTGAGGTGCAAACCCTTTTCTCTTTGGGTAAATCACTGACTGAGGTGTTGGACTTAAGCGAAGTGCTTAATCGGGTGGTAGAAGCGGCCCGCCACTTGACCAGCGCTGAAGAAGGCATGATTTTGCTGCCAGATGGCGATGTCGGACAATTATGGTTACGCGCGCGGGTGGGCATTGACGATGATGTGGCCCGGAACTTCCGAATCAAAACCGATGATTCGCTGGCTGGTCAGGTATTTCAAAGCGGCGAACCGGTTTTAGTAGGCGCACAGGGACCACAGAAGGTTAAAACGCAGTATTTTGTAAATTCATTGCTGTACGTCCCCATTTTGCTTAAAGGGCAGCCCATCGGTGTATTGGGAGTTAACAACAAAACGTCAGATGCCGAATTTGACGATGGTCATATTGAGCTGCTCATGAATCTGGCGTCGTATGCAGCCATTGCAATTGAGAACGCCCGCATTCATGAAGAAACCTTACAACGGACTCGCGAACTACAGAGCCTGGTAGAGGCCAGCGAAGTTGTGAGCGCATCGGTCGCATTGTCCGAAACACTGCCCAATATATGCCAGCAGTTGGCGCAGGTGCTGAACGTTGGTTGGGCGGCGATTCTGGAATGGGAACCAGAATCTGACCAATTGCGGATGATGGCTCGTTATCTGCGAAACTTCTGGCGGGTTGGTCATGGACATCCATTAGAGACCTGGGAACAGGTGGCTGACCTGGAGTATTTTCGGGTTGACCGCGACGACGCCCAACACGGCAATAGGAACCATGAGATCGAACGACTGGGCGTTGATACCATTCTGGGGGTATCGGTCCGGGCTGAATCACAGTTGCTTGGCGTTGTGCGGGCATTCTTTGTTGATGCGCCGGAACAACACCTGACACGTGAAGCCGTCCATCATGTGGCGCATCTGGGTATGGAAGGCCTCATGACCGTATTGAACACCGACGATCATGAGGCAGCAGGGCATCTTTTCCGGCTATTAGATGATGTGAATCAGTATCTGGGTGCCGATTGGAGCGAACTGGCGTTGTGTTCAGCAGCTGGTGATGACCTGACTATTCAGGCAGCGGTTGGTGCCGGTGTCTGGCTTCACGACCCTTTTCCATTGATTGACCTGGCAGATTACCCAGATTTGTGGGCAGTCGTAGCCCAACAGCAGGTTTTTAGTCGTCAAGTTGATGATGGGGATCGACATAATCAGCAATTTCTCAAAATGATGCAGAGTCATGCCGTTCTGGGCTTGCCACTGGTCCAACGCGGGCAAATCCAGGGCGTCGTCTTGTTCGGTGATACTCGCTTCGCAAGATCTTTCACGGAACGCGAGATTGATCTGGGACGTGCCATCGTTGGGCAAGCGGCAACAGCATTGGAGAACGCCAGACTCGTACATAGTCTGGAACGCAGTGTCCGGGAATTGCAAGATACGCAGGATCGAATGGTGCAGACAGCCCGCCTCACCGCGATGGGGGAATTAGCCGCGGCGGTTGCACATCAAATCAACAATCCGTTGACCACAATTCTGGTTGATACGGAATTAATGTTGTTGGACGAACCAGAGGAGTCGCGGAATTATCGTTCACTGCTGGCAATTTCACGGGCCGGTAAACGCGCAGCCAGTGTAGTGCGCCGTTTGCTGGCAACAGCGCGACCTTCGGAAGAGAATGCGCCGGTCGAGCCGGTTGACGTGGTGGACTCGATTGAAGGCATCCTATCGTTGGTGCGGCCCCATATCGAACAGGACCATATTCAGGTTTATTCGCGCCTCCCCCAGCAGCAATTGCCACCAGTGTGGGCGGTGCAGGGCCAACTTGATGACATCTGGTTGAATCTGCTGCTCAACGCCCATGACGCGCTTATTGGTCAGGCTGGGGCGGAAATCGGGATCGAATTAAGTTTTCAACCCGATGATCCATACATTCAGGTTGAAGTTTGGGATAATGGGCCGGGTATTCCAGCGGTTATCCAGCCGGATATTTTTAAACCCTTTTTTACAACCAAACCGGTGGGTGAAGGAACCGGACTTGGACTGCACATTTGCAGTCAGGTCATAGAACATATTCAAGGTAGCATCGCAGTAGAAAGTGCCGAAGGCAAAGGGACGCGATTTTTCGTTCGTTTACCGGTTAAGAAAGGTAGTGCATAAGTGTCTTACGTAATAGCTGTTGATGATGATCTGGAAGTGCTGGAGACGCTGGGGCGCGTGCTTGAGCGTGAGAAGCTGGATGTGAAGCTGGCGAGTTCTGGTTCACAGGCCATTGATTTGTTGGATCGACGTATCCCTGATCTTTTGATTCTGGATATTATTATGCCGGGCATGGATGGTATCACGGTTTGTCGCCAACTGCGTGCCAACCCGCGGTATGGCTCTTTGCCTATCTTATTTCTGACGGCAAAGGGCAGTACTGATGATGTGGTGGACGGGCTGGATGCCGGTGCTGATGATTATGTCGTCAAGCCCTTTGAATTGGCTGAACTACGGGCGCGCGTTCATGCGCTGATTCGTCGCGGGCAACGCCAGTCGGGAGGGAATGCTGCCGCTGTCATACAAGTGGATGAAATGGTGTTGGATTCAGATACTTATCAGGTAGCGGTGCGCGACCAGCGAATTCAGCTAACCTCGACTGAGCACCGCTTATTGCGCTATTTGATGGAACATGTAAATCAGGCGTTATCGCCTTCACATCTTTTGCAGGCGGTCTGGGAATATCCGCCGGACACCGGTGATCCCGATCTGGTACGGGCGCATGTGCGTAACTTGCGGGCGAAGATTGAACTGAACCCGGACCGCAAATATATTCGCACGATTCACGGTGTGGGCTATATGATCTCCTCTTAGAACACGGTCAGCAAGCTTTTGTTAATCAGCCAGTGTCAGGATGTTGAAAACCTGATTTCATGAAACATTCATAGAAACATACATCGCAATTTTGTTTATGAAGCTATACTGGTTTTATAAACGGAATGGCACATATGGGTTGCTAACGATGTATAAAATCCTTGTGGTAGATGATGACACACAGATGCTGGAATTAATTGCTCAATTATTAGAGCGCGAAGGCTATGATGTGCAGACAGCGGAGACAGCCGATGAAGTGATCGCGCTCATTGAGGTAGAGTCGCCGGACCTGTTTATTATTGATGCTGTTTTGCCCATGATGGATGGGCTGGCCCTTTGTCGACAACTGCGCCACCATCCCAGTGGGAAAGACCAGCCGATTATTTTCATCACCGGCCATGATTCACCCTACGATGTCACCGATGCGTTAGAAGCGGGCGGTGATGACTACATATTAAAGCCGTTTGCAGTGCGCGAACTAACCGCCCGTTTACGGGCACAACTGCGGCGCATTTCCAGCGCGGTTGACGACAAGGGTGTGGCGCGTATCCAGTTTCCGACTTCAGGCCGGACCGTGCTGGTTGACGGGCGAGATGTTGAACTGACCCAGGTTGAATTTGACCTGTTGAAATATCTATGCAGCGCGCCGACTAAACTGCACTCAACGCAAGAACTGTTGATGATGGTCTGGCAATATCCCGCCGATGCCGGTGATGCCGCACTGGTGCGCAATCATATTCGCAACCTGCGGCGGAAGTTGGAGTGTGCGCCGGAACGTCCAGAGATCATTCAATCTCGGCATGGTCGCGGCTATACGATCCGCGCCTTAATTGAATTTGCGGGCCAACCGGTGCCCAGCTTTGCCTGAACCTCGCAATCTCACTACAAAACTCTATCAATTTCTCACACTTGCTGCACGAACAATTAACACCCCTTATGGTATGATCAAATTGTCACCCACAGGCAATTTGATCAGATCTTGAGGGTATGGAATGCGCAAACTGTTGAGAAAAATAATTGAGATATTGGATGGTACCCCGGCAGTTTATGGTAAAAAACAGCGCGGACAAAGTACCCTGGAGCTGGCGCTCGTCTCACCTATTATCGTGATATTGCTGGCCGGAATGGTTGAGATTGGCTGGTTTGCCCGTAATTACCTGATTCTGCTGGAAGTTACGCGGGTCGGCGCACGCCTGGGCGCAGTGCAGCAGAACCAGACCGATCCCAACAACTGGGATAACCTGGGAAGTATTCGTTCCGAAGCCTATCCAGTTGGTGGTGATTTTTGCGCTGATTTTGCGCAGACTGGCGAAACTTGCCCAGCCGATAGCGGTACGATTTCCGAACGCTGGGCGGCTTCGTATCGCAGTTGTGCATTCGGTGATGGACAGCCAGGGCGTGAGGGATTCTTTAATCTGATTACCTGCAACATGTTACGCTCGGTTGATCCCCTAATATTTGGACAGCAATTACGGGAGGATGCGGGTCAGGATCCTTTGGTAGTTTACCCGGACGACATTGTTGTTTCGGCCTTTGCGATTCAAGCGATTGATCCTGACGATATTCCGCCAGCCCGTCTCAGCGATGCGCAGTTGCCCCTGCCGAATGACGGTAATCCGCAGGCGGTGGTTGTTGGACGTTATCCGACTAATGCGAACGAGTGTCATGAAATCGCAGAGCGCGATCCTTTTGACTGGATACAAAATGACACTTGGGATCCGAACACGACTGGGGCAGCCAAAGCTGCTGGCGACCGAAATGAACGGGACTATCTAGAATTGGAAGGCATTGATAGTACAAGTGAACGCCAGCGCGGCTTCTCCTGGTTCGCAGTTCATCGGATCGAAGGAACGAATTGCTTTGGTTCCGATTGGAGTACTCGAGATGTTGAAGATCTGATGAATTTGCAGCAGTTTAACCTGACGGCTGATGGTCGACGCGAGTACCTGCCCAGTCAGGGGATGGTGCTGACCGAAATGTGGTGGCAGCATGAGCCGATTAGCCAGTTCCTGGGTTTGTCACCGGTGATTTCGCCGGTCTTCGGCATGCTGGGCACGGATACCATTATTGAAGCATGGGCCGCTTTCCCGCTGCCCCAGGTCGAGCCGAAATTGGTGATTAACTAACCTTATGATCAACATTGTTCAAGCAGTCCACGGATAGTCGATGATGAAAATGGATCATATCGTGAAGAAATTTGTTCGCCGGAGTCAGTCCGGTCAATCGATCGTTATTCTGGCGCTGGGTTTTCTCGGTCTGCTGGGGTTTGTCGGCATCGTGACTGATGTGTCACTGATGTTTGTGCGCTTTAGCACGCTGACGCGGGCGGTTGATGCGGCCTCCATTGCTGCTGCCGGTCAGGTCAGGCGGCAGACACCATTTCAATCTGAGGTAGATACGGAATGTGCTAGTGTTCCAGGTGGTCCCTGGACTCCAGATGATCCCTGTCCTGAGGCCGAGGCTGCCGCGTTTGCCCGCAGTTTTGGTAACGTCGGCGTCGCCGCGCGGCAGTTTATCGAATTCTATGGGCTGGTACCCGAGCAGGTCCTCATTGATATGTGCGTGACGGTCAGTGAAGATGATGGTTCTGGTAACTTACAGGCTATCACCGGCCTTGAAGATGTATTTGACGAACTGTGTGTAGGGCCAAATGGCGACTTTTTCGAGCGCAAGCTCATCAAAGTCACCGCGCAAATCCAATCGCCAACAGTGTTTATGCGGTTATTTGGTTTCCCGGATGTAACCCTGGAAGCATCGGCGCTGTCCGAAACGGCGGTGCTGGACGTGGTGGTCATTATGGACGTATCTGAATCCATGTTGAACCAGACAACATTCGAAACCTGGGCGGCAGAAGGATATAACAAGGTTTATATTCCACCAGATATGGGTTGGCACAATTACAATCGTTACAATCAAACGGTTCAGCCACCGGGCGGTTGGCAAGGTTTTGGTGATGATGCCGGTCATGATTTCTCGTTGTTGACGGGATTCAGAGATTATAGCGATGACACCAATTTCCCCGGCAATAACTGGTATCATTTCCGCAGTGATTTGTCACAACAGCCAGTCTCTGATATTCAAGCGTTGTTATGTGATGATGACGGTAGCGGTACCAATTATGTTCGTTCCTGTGATCAAGAGGATCCGGGTGGGACATGGTGGTCGCCGTTTGAAGTTGAGATCGAAAACTATCCGGGGTATTCCTTTGGCGGAACGGACGTGCAACCCGAGTGCCGGGTGCAATATTGGCCTTACTCCGACTTTATCGCCGTTAGGCCAGATGTTTTAGCGACCTATGATCTGGTTGGACGTCCATGGACTTACTATACGGGTGGTGGTGAAGCACGGTGGCGTGGTTTTGTGCCCAATTATAAGTTTTATCGCTGCTGTAATGACCCCAATGCCGATGGTAGTTTCACTGATTTGCTGTGTGAGCCGTTCCGCCAGGCACGCGATGCGACGGAACTATTCTTGAAACGGATTGACTTCTTACGCGGTGATCGCGTCGCGTTTGTGACGTTTGACCGCGAGGCCTACCTGATTCGGACTGATCGAGGCGACGGTGTCATTTCACATATGATCGAAGACGAGCAGGTGGCATTAAATACGCTAACCCAATATGTTGGTGTTCGGGCCGAACCATCGTTTTATGAACCGACAACCATGAGCGGGACGCGGGGTTCGTCGGATTGGGTGACGCGGATGCCCTGGAACAATCCAGCCGATAGCTGGCAAAATCGCTCCACTGCGTTGAGTATCCATGATTATGAAGTCGAGGGCAATTGCCCATTCTACGATGCAACACGGCGTTGGCCTGAAGGTGGTGTAGTTGGTCCTAGCCCGAGCGACGCAACGTCGTATGGCGTGACCCATGATCCACGTACCTGGCCGACATTGTTGAATCCGGTCCTGTTTGATAGCGACCCGAATGGTCAGTTGATGTACCCGCGTAACGAACCCGGCTACTCCTGGCAAAGTGCCCCGAACTATGGACCGGACTTCAGTTATGATCTGTGGGGGTCGTGCCGGGGCACCAACATTGGTGCTGCCTTGCGCGAAGCCAGTAACGCGCTGGTCGACCCACAGTTTAGCCGCCAGGGTGATGAAGGCTCGGTCTGGGTGATGGTGTTATTGAGCGATGGCGCGGCGGGGGCGAGTGACCCGGTATATAACAGCGCGTTACCCGGCAACGTGACCCGGCCTGCCGACCCTTATTATCCCTACGACACAACCGTGAGCAATCGCGTTCAATATGGCGGGCTGGGCCTATGCCCTATTGGTAATGCCGCTTCATCGGATGCCAACGTTGGGTCGCCAGAATTGACACAATTTGATGAATCGCCCTGGCTATTCCCCTATTGTTCGGATGAATTGCCCGAGACACGACACTTCTGTTTCTATCAAAAACCGTCTGATCCCTTGACTGTCGACGGTGAGCAAATTCGCCCCTATGTTGATTTAAATGGGCCGGGGTGTGACGCTAGATTTTATGATGTCGATGATTATGCTCGTGACTGGGCCGATTGGATCGGTCTGGCGGAGCGACCGAACGGTGAAGTGTTGTCGCAATTGCCTACCATTTTTACGATTGGGTTTGGCTTTAACTTTGCATCAGGTACGGTTTGTGAAGGGGCTGCCATACCGGGCGGCTCGAAAGCGGACTGCCTGGGTGAAGAGTTACTGCGCTACATCGCTGATGTCGGGGACAATTTCCAGGTCGATACCGATTATCAGCAAAACTTGCGCGAGAACAATGGTAATTTTAATCCTGGTTCAATGACGAACGATGACTACGGGCCTCGTGGTGAATGTGAAGAGGACAATCCCGATCCAGCCAGTGCAGGATCACTGAATGCGTTGGCTGATCCGCTGCCCGCTGGCGAGAATTGTGGCAATTACTATAATGCGCCGACCTCAACCGAGTTGAATCGTGTGTTTGATGAGATCGCATCACGGATGTTTACCCGCCTGGCACAATAGGCATGCAGATGATCTTGTGGGCCTGGCCCACTTAGTAGACAAGGGGGTGTAAAGGTTGGACACACCACAGGAAGTCATAACTCAACGTAAACGCAAGGGGCAGACGATGGCCGAGTTTGCCATTACCCTGCCCATTCTCCTGCTGCTCGTCTTTGGCGTTATCGAATTTGGCCGGGCGTTCCAGGCCTGGGTATCAATCCAGAACGCGGCCCGGACAGCCGCCCGCTACGCCAGTACCCGGCAGTTTGACACAGACCTCTATCCAATAACCCGGCAAGATGCCAATCCATTGGGTGATATTGTGGGTTGTGTTTCCCTGGATGATCAGCGCGGCTCTCTAGGGTCGGTGCTCCTGGCGGACGGTACTGATGTGGATGTCTACACTGGCGGCCAGGAAAGCTTGTTCGCCACCTGGTACGATGGCCTGGACTGCGAACCCGGTGACTCCGCTCATCAATTCATGCGTGAGGATATTGCCCGCATTCCGTCGATCTGGAACGAGGCGCGACGAGGTGCTGCCGGACTGGCATTGCCACCAGATCCACTGGCAAGCGTTACTGACCAGGCTTCACTTAGTGATTGGTTGGAAAATAATGTTTGGAACTATCCGCTGCCCGATGGCGTGTATACCGGTCATGCAGGTTCGGACCAACCATCATATTTTGATGTCATGATTTGTAGTTCGCGCGAACCAATTGCGGGCACCGTTGCGGACTCTAGTTTTCCCACGCGTTACATCACCAATCTCAATGGTGACCTGGGGGCATTGACCAATCATACGGTTAACAATGACCTGCGTGCGCCAGTATGTATCTTGAATGAAACGCCGCCAGCCGGTGGCTTGAACAACGTTGGTGTGCCCTGGGCTGATGCGGGGACCGGTGGTAATACGGTAACGATCGTTATCTCGTTCAATCACCCGCTGGTAACTCCGCTGGGCCTGGCACCCTACCTGCCGTTACAAGCCCGCCGTTCAGCGATTGTGGAATCGTTCCAGCAAGCCAACTCGCTCAATACATTGTTAGGTGGCCCGGCCCTGACAGCCGACATTAATATCCCGCCGGTTGCAGTCATCAGTATTCAGAATCCTGGCTGTTTTCCCGATCAGGTGACCTGTTCCGAGATACGGATAACCGAGGCGCAGGCGGCTGATGGTTTGCACGAAATCTTCTTCGATGGTTCAGCCAGCAATGATCCCGACCCGGATGGCTATATTGTGAGCTGGGAATGGACACTGGACCTCCCCGGCGGTGCGGTTTTGGTGCTGGCTTCTGGTGGCGATGGCAGTGATGGTAATCCAAATGCTGCTACACCAAATGACTTTACAGCTTTCCCGAATTTGAACATGGCAATTGATGTGCCACATCGGGTGACGCTGCGGGTAGTCGATAACGAAGGGGCTGAAGGCGAAACAACGGTTGAATTTACGATTGTTTCCCCCGATCCGCCGGACACATCTACACCTACTTTTACCGCCGAGCCACCCAGCGATACCCCGGCACCGTTTGCCTGTGATCGGATTACGGTGAGTGAGGTGGCCTTCTTCGGAAGCCGTGTTTACTTCAACATCACCAACGCCAATAATCAGGCATCGGAACTGCTGCGCGTGACCTTCCAGTGGCCGACATTGTCCGCGTACCCCAACATGGCGGTGACGGGCATGGCGCTGGATGGCATTGGTCACTGGCAGGGTTGGGACACAGCGCCAACGACGGATACGGCGGTCGAGACTTCCAGCCTGTTTGACGCTGCAGATCGCACCATACCCGCCAACAATACGGTGGCGTGGGAAGCGATTTTCAGCAATGGGCCATCGGTCTTGAACGATCCGTTCAATGGTATCTACGAGATGACGCAGAACGACTTCACGGGTACGGACTTTGTGTTCTATGATCCTGAAGCGGGGGCGTCATGTGTTGTACCGCTTGATCTGCCGACGGCGACTCCAGCACCAACTTTGGACCCGAATGTAACACTGACGCCATCATGGACGCCGGACTGTGCGGGCACGGAAGTTCGCATCCGCTTTGAAGACTTCCAAATCCCCGGTCTGGTTCGCATCTCGGTGACGAATCTGCGGACGATCCCGGCTCAATTGACCGACTTCCGTATCGTCTGGGTAGATCGCGGTCAAGTGCTAGAATGGGTTGGCGCTGGCGGCAACAATGGCAGCAATATCAGCCAGGTGACGCGGATCTGGACGCACGCCAGTGGCGGCGATGGCGATCCACCAACGACCGCCGGTACAACCGCGGCGACGGCCAATGAAGTGAATAACTTCGTCTCTGGTGCAACCGGGCCAGAAGCAAACTGGGAAGTGAACTATTCGTTCCCACCCAACAGCACCACGAATTTGTGGATTAAGTTTGGTGTAACCGCGACGTCGCCCGACATCCAATGGGGTATGGCGGCGCATGAAATGAATGGTACGTGGTTCCAGCTTGATTGCCCCAATCCAGGTGCCCCCGGTGGTCCCGGTGGTCCATCTGGCGGCCAGATTCCAATCTTCAATGAGCCGAGTCCAGAACCGACGAATACACCCGGACCGACGAATACGGACCTGCCGACGCTGACTCCGTCCAATACCTATACGCCACGCCCGACTAATACACCGGGCTTGCCGCCAACGACGACGAATACGCCACCGCCATCGAATACACCGGTGCCAACTGCAACCCAGGAAGATGAGCCGCCTGATGACGGTGGGTCAGTTTGTACTGAGGGCTGTGGTTAGCTAAGCCTGAACCAAACCCCCGATGTGAATTGTCGGGGGTTTTTTTGTTGTGAACAACTAAAATCTTGTGTTGTCTACGGCTGGATGCCTGCTTGACCAAGCTTGGCTTCAATCAATTCCTGAGTTTCGCGGAACGATAGTTCAAGATAGGGAAAGGCCAACCAGGCATTCATCAAACCGAATAAGAAGCCAGTAACGACTCGGAAAATGGGCAAGGTCTCGCGTGGCGGCCAGAGGTTAAATGGCGGATACCCCAGGAGTTGACTGAAGCCATCAATGCCGATTGGCCCCAGACCGAGGATGATGTAGATGATGATGGGTACCGGGCGCAGCCGACGCCGTATCCGCGAAAAGATGATTGCGCCACCGAGCAGGGCCAGATAGATGGTAATATCCCGTTCGCACAGGGTAATCTTGTATCCCATTGTTTCATCACCACGAAAATCACGCGCCGCAAATTGCAAGGCTGGAGAGAAAGCATCCAGGTCCTTTGGGTCACCTGATCGAGGTGAGCGTGCGTGAAGCGCGAGGAGTTCCATGAATGTTTCTGATTCGCGAGCATATGCTTCGAATGTCTTTACATCGGTACCACTAATAGCACGGGGATAGGCGGCTTGCTCACCAAACAGGAAAAATGACCGAAAGGCAAACTGGTGACAGAAAGGGCTGTAGATCGTGTAGATCAGTTCACCCGGACTCCGTAGCCCGGCTTTCATGAGAATGGGAGCCGCGAATGGTAGGGTAACGTAAATCGTGATGATCGTTATCGCGATCGTCAGCCAGCGGCGACTGATGTGTAACAGTAAAAGATTGCTCCGTAAAGCCCACTTGCGATTGCTTGCCTGGGTCATGCCTCTGAACTCCTGCCTAGTGATGCGACCAGTGTCGATTCGCTGACCGGTCCAAAAAATATGTTGGTAATGATACCATTGGGCGCAACAATGTAGGTGGATGGTTGGCCCCGGAGTTGATATAGGGTCGCAATAGTCTGCTGTTCATCTATCAGGAGATCGTAGGTCAGGTTTGTCTGCTGCTGCCACTCGCGAATTATTGTGGGTGATTCGCCCATATTGACGGCCAGGATGCGTAAATCTGGTTGGTTATCATGTAGCCGTTGCAGAATAGGCATTTCGACCTGACACGGCCCACACCAGGTCGCCCAGAAATTGATAATGACCGTTTGACCCCGCATGGCCGCGAGATTTATCAGCGTGCCGCTGACAGTGGGAGCGCTGAAGTCCGGTGCGACGGACCCAACCTGGGGGGCAATCGGCACTTCACCCGGTAGCGTCTCCCCGGCGAGGTTGGGTAATCCAGCTTGAATCAATAACAAAAAGGCTGCGATCATGCTGATCACAGCCCCGATTGCATAGAATATCCGGCGCACGGCTAGGCTGCCAGTGCGTCTTCGACCAGTTCGTTAATTTGTTCTGCCGTGAGGGGGCCGAAATGCCGTGCCAGGATGGTGCCATCACGATCCAGAATAAACGTACTGGGGTAGCTGAAGATGTTGTACTGGTTCTGAATCGTCGCCCGCTCGTCCATCACCATTGGGAAGCTCAAGTCGAGTTCTTCCCGGAAGCCCTGCACTGCGGCTACTGTTTCGGCATTATTCACCGCGATGATATTGAAACCCTCATCTTTGCGATCATTAAAGATGGCCTCAAATTCTGGCATTTCAATTCGACACGGACCACACCAGGTCGCCCAGAAGTTCAGCAAGACAATCTCGCCACGATGGTCAGACAGACGTAATGGTTCGCCAATATCGCTGACAGTTTCAAAATCGGGAGCCAGGTTGCCAATGCTGATGCCGACTGATGGACCGCTGTCGTTTGCTAATCCGGTAATGCTACCGATGGCGGCAGGCGGATTCTCGGACGTATCAATCGTTTCTGGTACTGGCGAGGCGGTATCCAGAACTTCTGTCGGGCTAATCTCAGCAGTATCGGGGTCAGTCACAATGAGTTCGTTGCTGTTATCTGCTTCGTTAGTAAAGCCCTGACCGGTTACGGCTCCGAGGATTTGTTCTTCGAGATTGATCGCAGTTTCGGCAAATTCACCACGCGACAAGGTTGCACTCAGGCTCTGAAGTTGGCCGCTGGCGACCAGCACACCGATAATAATCAGGAACACACCACTGGCAAGTTCAACCTTGTGCATGTGGCGCTGGAGTTTGCGTAGTACGTTCTGTGCACTATCCAGCGCCAGGGCCGTGAGCATGAAGGGCACGCCCAGACCTAACGAATAGGCGGCGAGTAGTGATCCCGCCTGCGTAACATCACCGCCATTGGCGGCCATGGTTAACACTGCGCCATACACCGGGCCAATACAGGGGGTCCAACCTGCCGAGAATACGACTCCCATCAGGGCAGAGCCACCATATCCCTGGCCGCCGCGCTTCATCGAACTCATATCCCGGCGAGTGTCGGTATAAAGGGCTGTGGTGATACGGTCAACTGTACCGCCCCAGAAAATCACTGAGTCAGTAAAAGCGCCGCTGAGGAACAGCCAGGTGATAAACGCGCCCAGTAATACCAGGCCAGTGAGGGGTGCCCAGGACGCAAACTGCCAAAGGCTAGAATCCCAGATCAGGATATTACCGCTAAAGCCCCATAAGATGAGCGCACTGCCGCCCAGCGCAAACAGGATACTGACCAGTGGATTGCTCAGCAAGTTTTCGTTGCTGCGGAAACGCGCTAGCCAGCGGGGTAGCACGCCCATAAAATGGAGGCCGAAGAAGATAATAATGACGCCACCGATGCGACCAATGAGGTCAGTTAATGTGCTAATGTTTTGTCCGCCAATAATGCTGACAAAGGCGGTTGAGAGGAGGCCGATTCCAACGAAGACGAGCGCAAAACCTGCCACAAAGAATACACTGTGGGATAAGGTTACGAAGCGTTGATTGAAACCAATTGCGTTGTTGATTTTTGCAGCCCCAGCAGTGGTGGCAACCGAATGGGTCATGCGACCACCCATGTACCCAACATATGCTGGCACTAACGGTAGAACACAGGGCGAAATAAATGAGACCAGGCCCGCTATGAAAGCCAGATATAATGTGAGTTCCAAGGCTGACATCTCCTCGATTACCTAAAATCACCCCGTAATGGGTGATATGCATGCGATCCTATCCATCAGACATAGCTATATCGTTCATTCTTTCATGAGAATGGCACGAATTAGATGAGTCTTTACTAAATCTATGGCTGCCTACTGCCTGATGATTAAGCGGCTGTTTGGACTGAGATGAGTATACAGCCACTGAGCCATAATCGGTGTGGTTTGAATGGTCGGTCCATTCACAACAGAACCAAAGCGATTATGCCAATAGACGCCGCTCAGGGTGAATTGGTTCCCCCAATACAGTAACCAGGGTGTGCCTTGATACCCGGCCTGTGGGCTACCTGGTAATCCCGGCGTGATTTGATAGCTACCGCCGGGTAATGTCGACGCGCTGGTCGCGACACTGGTTTGAGCGATTGCTTTCCCATCGGCATAGATCGTCATGACACGCTGCTTCACCACAATGTCTAACGGATTGGTTGGGTTAGCTTGTAGCTTGGCTTGCCGCCATTGCACCGCCTGACTCCAACCAATAATTTCGCCAGCACTATATCCAACACCGTACCAGGCCGGATCGCCCGGTAAATAGTCGGTTATCATTAAGACACCCCCATGACCGATGTGTGTCACCAGCGGCGCGTCAGCCGCACACCATGCTCGGATACTGGCGCTGGGGGCGTTGACTGTTGCCCATGTGTTCGGCTGAATCAGGGCAGGTTGTTGCCCGGTAGGGTCATAGGTAATTGGTTGCAAGTCAGTCCGCTTGACATAACCCGCCGCGACTTGGTACCAGCTTTCCGTAGCTGACAGCAGCGGCGTTACACTGTCCGGCCATAAATGCCGCGACACTTTTCCGTCGGGTGTGTGGTAAATGGGCGTGGCAGCAAAGGCACGTCCAAAATGCGACGACTCGGGTATGTCAAAGCCTAATGCCTGACCCAGTACGGCTATTCCCGAAAACTGCAGAAATTGACGGCGTGAAAGCCGCGGCATGTCGGTCATACAGATCTTACCTGGACAATCAAGGCGTGTGGAATAATTTCGATGTTTTGGTCAGTTTTGACCCGCACTTGCAGCTGATATGCACCCGGCACTGCTGGTTGCCATGCGGTTGACCAGTGCATTAACCGATAAGGCGTATAGTCAGTTACGGACACCGGCATCCAGGGGCCATCATCCACGTTAATTTCAACACTCTCAATCGCCTTCTCGCCACCAAAAGCTATACCTCGCAAGGTGATTGCCCCGTAAATCTGCGCTTGATCGTGTGGGGAAATAAACGCTGCGGATGGTGTTAATCGCCCTGGTAGCGGCCAACCGCGCTTTTCCCAGGTTCCTAGCAGCGGTTGATCCGACAGGATAATGTGTTGCACGTGCTTTGGCAGCTTATAGCCGTAAAGATCGGGGGCAATGAGACGAACCGGATAACCTTGCTCCGGGGTTAAGGGTTGTTCGTCTTGATGATAAGCCAGGAGAGACTGTTTCAAATCAGAAAACTCAATACAAGTTGTATAGCCGTCGGCAGCGTACAGGTGCGCATAATTGACTGCAGGTTGAATGTTGAGGTCGGTCAATAAATCAGTGAGCGCTGCTCCCTGCCAATGGGCCTCGTAGACATGATCGCCGCCCGGTGGATTGCCTCTGCAAGTTAGTAAACATTCACGGGCCACTCGTGGATAGGCCTGTAAGTCTGCAAATGAGAGACACAGCGGGATGTCAACCAGGCCGCCAAGTGTAAAAGACCAGTATTTGCTGTTTATTTCTGGGATCTGAGGGTGATTGGCTCGGGCCAAGTGTTTACCTGCTGAATGATTGGTCATGTAAACTTGTTTTAAGCTTCACCCTGTCATTATACTCAAAGGTGGTTCGGCGTCTAGCTGGATGTATGAAGGGCTAACCACATATATCGCTGTTTGATAGTGAGCAGACGATCGTTGATTTCTGGGTATTAGTGGAGAAAACAAAACGCCAGAGTATGGGATACCCTGGCGTGTGGAGGTTCGTATTTAGCGGCGAGGCAATGAAGCCTCAACGCATTTTGCGCCTGATTTCCCGACAATGGTGCCGTGCCGCACACCAGCAGGAATATCAGAGCGGTCTCCGCTGCGTAGAACCACACGCTGATTATTGTCCGGGAAGACCAACTCGACGACACCTTCGATCACGAACATAACTTTGGTGTAGCCGTGACTGCGGACAGCGTAGCGATGGTTAGGCATATTCATCCACATGTAGGGACGCAGCCCTTCCGACTTCATCATCCGGGTAATCACGGATAAGGTAGGGTGTTGGCCGCCACGCCAGCGCGTGATGCGAACCGCATCATTTTGTACTGCCATATATGAGAAACTCACTCTTCCGAAACAGATAAATGCTACAAGATCATAACCTGAATTAACGCAAATGCAATGTTGAGACTGCGTAATTGATATGAATTTCAGGTTTGTGAAAAGATGGAGAGGATATTATCTTGAAGTTAGTTTTTTTTCAAGTAGCCAACACGGTTCGCTCACTTCTCGTGTTTGGCCCCGGTGATCGACAAAACTCCACTCTCCCGCATCTTCGCCATAAATCCGATAACCCAAACGCTCATACAGACGGCGGGCAGCTATATTTTCTTTTGCCGCCGCAATCGTAGCCCAGCGTTGCCCACGGTCCATGACGATTGTCTCGGCCTCTTGTAGCAACCAGGTACCAATGCCCTGTTGCCGAAACATTTCCATCACACGGAAAGAATAAAAATAGGCATGGGGTGCCCGCGCTTTTGCGCGACGGACTTTGTACTGAATGAAGATATGCCCTATCGGGAAGTCATTGGCCGTCGCCAGCAGAATCATCCGGTGTCCTGCTTGCTGTTCGCGAAATGTCCGGCGAAATAGGTTGCGAAAATGCCGATACTGTCCATACCATTCCAACTTGGGTAGATCATCGGCAGTGGCGGGTCGCAAGCGAATTGGCATATCAATGACCAGCCTCGTTTGAGGTTCCGCGATCGTCATGAACATTCCTCGGCGATGAGAGCGGACAATACGTCGCGTTCCTGCTCGTCAGTGTTAATCTTGCCATCCAGCCGGGCGACACGTAGTTTATCCAGAATGACACCATAACACGGCCCAGGCGTAATGCCCAGGTTGCGGAGATCGTGTCCGGTGGACGTGGGTTCCACATACCGCCATCTGGTCATATACTGCTGGATGCGCTCGCGCACCAGCGAATCCCGGCTCAATATCCAGGCAACAAACAAGGCGACTTCGGTTCGCGCCGCCAGCATCTGAACGATTTCACTGGGTTTCAAGTCAGGCACGCTCAGTCCATTGATATTCTGCACTAATTGAGCGGCATCAAGCAACGACTGCTTTACCTTGCTGCCAAACAAGAGGCGTTCGCACAATTCAGGTAGATCTTCGATCACAATCGTCGTCGCGATAATGTGCCAGTAGAATAATAGGCGGTCGGGCATTTTTTGCTGCCAGGGAATCGCGGCAGTTGTGTCGACCTCGAAGCGGTCGGCTAAATCATTCGGGACTGTGAATGCCGGGTGAATGGCCGTCAGCAGGCCTCTGGCTTGCATTCGCAACAGAATGCGGGCCGGTTGGGGTTCTTGAAGTACCAGATCGAGTTCATTACGTATCCGTTCGCCGGTGATGCGCCGAAGCATGGGACGGGCGGACTTAATGAGTTCGCCGGTACGTGCTTCTATTTCGAAGTCAAGCCGCCCCTCAAAGCGCAGTGCTCGCAAGATGCGAGTCGGGTCATCGACAAAGCTGAGGCTATGGAGGGCGCGGATTATCCCCTGCTGGAGATCGTTCATGCCCCCAAACAGATCAAGAATTTGCCCGCTACCGGCGGTGGGACTCATTCGAACCGCGAGCGTGTTGATCGTAAAATCGCGCCGTTGCAGATCAAGTTTGATTGAACCTTCATAAACAGTTGGCAGTGCGGTGGGGTGTTCGTAGAATTCGTTGCGGGCAGTCGCGAAATCAACATGATGGGGCAGATTGTCCGGGTTGACTGCCAGCTTTGCAGCCACCACGTCATCTAATAACCATTTGGCAGTACCAAACGGCTGGTAGCTATGAATGTCACCACCATAGCGTTGTTGCAAGGTGCGCGTCAGTTGCAGCGCGCTGCCTTCGACCACAAAATCAATATCGAGATTGATGCGGTTGAGCATTAAATCGCGAACAACTCCACCCACCATGTATAAACTGATCTCTGTGTGCTGGGCCTGGCTGGCAATCGATTCGATCAAGGTTGCCACATCCGGCCCCAAAACGGTGTGGATTTGATCTTTTGCTAGCGTCGGGTGTTTGATGGGCTGTGCTGGATGGAATTTGGCCCAGTGATTGATTAAATCGGTGCGCGTCACAATGCCGATAATCTGGCTCTGGGCATCAACGACCGGGATTTGCCCCCACCCTGATTTAACCATCGTCTGTTCCAGCATCTGAACTGAGTCTTCAGGGCGTAATGAAATATCACCAGCAGTCATAATTTCGCGCAAGGTAAGTTCGCCCAGACCATGTTCCAGCGTGCGGTCAAGCTCACGCCGAGTAAGCAGCCCTACCACCCGCCCTTGATCGATGACTGGGTAGCCTTCATGCCCGATTTTGCGGACCTGCTGGGCAACAGTGTGGGCCATTTGGTCGGCGTTGACGGTTTGCACACCATAAGACATCAAATCGGCAACGCGGGCGATGGGCTGAACATGACTATAAATATGATCCCACAGGGTTGCCATGACTTCAGCCAGCGTCTGATCATAAATTGTCGCTGCTGCTGCGCGTTGATGGCCGCCACCGCCGTAAATGCGGGCGATTGCGCCAACATTCAATATGTCGCCGGTTGCACGACAGACCAGCAATAGATTTGAAGGCATCTGCACCAGCACAAAAATCGCTGCCGGATCCAGGGTATCACGCAGTCTATGGACTACGCTGCTGATTTCGGCAACTGGTTGATCGATCGTCGCTGCGCCAACTGTGATGGTGTGACCCTGTATGCTGCGACTTTCGGCATGATTCATCAGATAATCGAACAGCGCTTGCTGGTCATCTTGAAGTGGTGGTGCCAAAAAGCGCCGGACGGTATCTAATGCCGCATGGTTCTCAACCAGCCAGGCAGCGGCTCGTATATCACGGGGGGTCGTGGTGCCGTAAGATAGCGACCCGGTGTCTTCATAGATGCCCAGTTGCAGCAATGTCGCTTCGAGCGATGTCAATGTGATAGATTGCTGTTGAAGCTGCTCGACGAGCAACGTGGTTGTTGAACCGATTTTTTCGCTATGAAATGTCTCATGCGGTTTGAGGTCAGCGCGTGTGTACGGGTGATGATGATCAATGATGATGGTCGGCGTTTCCTTTGGAACGTTTTTCAGTCCCGTGATGCGCTGGGTGTCGACCAAAACAATATGGTCGATGTTATGCCACTGAACGTTTTGATGAAATGAAAAAGGCAAGCCATTGCGGTAAAGCAACAAGAAATCATGGACGTTACGATTCAACCGGTCTGGCAGGATCGGTGTATTTTCCGGGTACAGCTTATGCGCCGCCAGCAAAGCGGCTACCGCGTCAAAATCGGCGTTGGGATGAGTGAGTATGACGTTCACGATGGCTAGGCTCGGTGGCAAACATTATAAAAAATATTATAACCTTAAAGACCGAGCTGAGTCAGGGTGATTAACGACTGGCGATCGGCCAGCCCTGTGGCGTAAAGGTCACCTCAAGCTCAGGCACCGCCCAATAGCTAATCGGTAGCCCGAATAGGTCAA
Source organism: Phototrophicaceae bacterium (assembly GCA_965223835.1). GTDB lineage: Bacteria > Chloroflexota > Anaerolineae > Aggregatilineales > Phototrophicaceae > CAVYXZ01. Next base: position 3,123,734 of record CBDCXQ010000001.1, on the reverse strand, counting down.
CCATATAGGTTTCATGGTTGACCATCGTAGCCCATTGATTGCGCTCTCGCATTGTAGACCAGGTAATCAAGGTAAGATTAGTCTGTCCGAAATCAGTACTGAGTGGAACAGCGATCAGGTTAATATTGAACGGCTGGAAGTATGCTTGGAGGGCGTCATGCCCTAACGCTGAATCATGTGCCAGACGCAGTTCGAACCCATCCGGCCAACCAGCGTTTGCCAGTTCTGCTTGAAGATTAATCGGTTGTGTACTGGCGGGAGAGGTAAGGCGGATTTCTGGAATATCAAGCTGCTGGACAATCTGGGTCGGATCAATACTTCGCATAAAAATGTCAATTAGATCGGGGTTTGTCAATGGGGGTAAATTTTCATTGATAAGCAACGCAACGTTAAGCAGAGTTGGTGATGGAACCGCATCAGCATATGCGCCCAGCGTAATGATGATGTCGAAACGGGTACCGAGGTCTGCCAGATTGACGGTCTCGGTTAATTGCGTAATGTCTGCCTGTGGATACAGGGCTGCTGGGTTGGGTAGCGTCCCCATTGTATTGGCGGCGAAGGCATAACGAATGGTTGTCTGCATACCCGGGGCTGGAGTCGATGTAGCGGGTGTTGGGATGTCTACGGGAAATGGTGTAGCGGTGGGCTGACAGGCAGCCAGTAAACAACAGATGATAACGATATACCGCACAGCAATCAGGCTTCAGGCAGCGACCAGGGGCCGACAATTGCCCGCTGCGTCATGCTGAACGAGGTCGTGGCGTTAAAAAATGCCAGCAAGGAAAATGCGATGCCGGCATTACGATCATCGCGTCCCCGTAACAGCGAAAACAACCCTGGCATGATGATCATCAGAAAGGCCATATACAAATAGTAGATAACGATACGCTGGGGTCGTAAACCCTGCAGCGTCATAACCAACCCAACGAGTGTGACCAATGTTGCCAGCCCCACGCTGATCGCCAGTGCCCCCCAGAAGCCACCAGAAATCGATTCATCCTGAGCGGCCATATAGGCTGCCCAGATTCCCAGTGCAATCGAATAAAAAATGTGCATATTAAACAGGATGTTATGCAAATCACTGAGACTCATGCGATTTTTCCGTGAGGTAACCAGTGGATTTTTTGTGTTTGAGATCAACTTTGGGCAGGCTGAAAAAGAAAATGCTACCTTCACCCAATTTGCTGCGAACCCCAATCTTGCCATTGTGTTCTTCAATTATGGCTTTGGCAATGGCAAGTCCCAATCCCGTACCCCCATAACGCCGGGTTGCTGAACCATCCACCTGATAGAAGCGCTGGAATATTTTGGCATGTTCCGACTTTGCGATGCCGATACCATAGTCCCGAATGCCAACCTGGACATAGGGGCCTTCAGTATCTCGAATCATGACTTCGATCTGAGCACCGTCCGCGCCAAACTTCAGTGCATTATCCAATAATTTATCAAAGACCTCCAGCGCAGCATCCTGGTCGGCCAGCACTGGGGGCACGATTTCGGGTAGATGTTTGACTAATTCAAGACCCGAAGCAGCGATTTTATCCTGGTGGGCGTGTAGAGCTGTTTGAACCAATGCCAGTAGATCCGTTGATTGATGATTATAGGTCGGCGTATCACTGGATTGTACCGTAACCATTGCCTCGACAATATCGGCCACCTGCTGACCTTTTTCGGCAATGGAGCGTAATGCCTCCCGTTGCTCAGTATTGATCGGCCCAAATGTGTCCTCCGCCAATAGATCGGCATAGCCCAACACATGAATCAGAGGAGTCCGCAATTCATGCGACACATTCTGGATAAACTGATCTTTGATTTGATCGGCTTCCTGAAGTTCGCTGTAGGCGCTTTCGAGTGCTTTGGCCCGGCTTTGTAGTGATTGGAATAGACGGGCGTTCTCCATTGCATTGCTAACGACGTTGGCGATTCCCTGAGCCAGGTTAACTTCTTCCATATCAAAGCGCCGGTCATCCACATCAATGAGAATAACCATGCCAATGGCATCGCCACGTAACAACAGGGGAACTAGCAAAGCCGCCCGACCACCCCGAGCTTGCAGCCAACCGAATTCGGCATCGGCTTCATCAAGGTTGGTCAGCGCTATGCGTCCGACTGTTTGACTCTCGATGATACTGTTTAAAGTTGGGTATGTTTCCAGCTCGATCCCTGGGCCGTTGCGCCGCGTCCATTCAATAAATCCAGCTTCACGAATCGTCGTTAGGCGATTATCGGCGTTTGACCAGCTTTGTATCCGTACCTGACAGGTCCCTTCAATCGCTTGTAGGGTTTGGGTTAATTCAGCGAGTTGAGTGTTGGCTACCTCATCAAGGTTGGATTGTGATACCGACTGATTGGCCCAGTTGCTGACCAGGGAGTAAACGGCTGAGATCGTATGCGTATCATAAGCATCGGCCCGGTCGCTCAGCAAGGTGACGATACCGATCACATCGCCAAGGCGTTGAATGGGACATACTAATATGCTGGCTAAGGCTGCCTGCTCCAATGCTTGCTTATCTGTTGGATGCAGCGGAAAGGATTGTAGATTGACAATGCGACTGCGCCCGGTTTTTAACACTTCATGATTGACCGTATCGGGCATGACGATCTGCTGGGGGCCGGTTGCCGTGTTCCAATGTGCATTCGTAAACTCTGCCAATGAAACCAATCGATTGTGGGATGTATTCCAGGACATGATGATGGATTGGGCAACATCCAGATTTTCAGTCAGGCTGCGAACGATATGCTCCAGAACACTGGCTATTTCGAGTGTGGATGAGGCAGCCTCACTCGCCCCCAAAATCGTTCCTAATTCAACCACGCGCCGCTGTGCCTGATCGAAGAGCCGGGCATTTACGATTGAGACCGCCGCGGTGCCGGCCATGCTCTCTAACAGCCGCATATCTTCAATGTCAAATACACCATCGCCTAATTTATTGACAACTTCCAGCACCCCCAACACTTGTTCACCCTGAAACAGGGGCACCGCAATCAGGGAGCGGGTGCTCATGCCGGTTTGCTCGTCCACAACTTTGTAAAAACGTGGATCATCCTCAGAATCGCTCACTAGTTGGGGTTCTGCTTCGCGTGCGACCCAACCGGCCAGACCCTCGCCAAATGGAACCCGCAAGCCCAGCATGTCCTCGGACCGGTAGCCAACAGCCGCAACAACAAACAATTCATTGTCATTTTCACGGTTGACCAAAAACAATGAAGCACCCTGCGCTTCGACCACACTGGTGGCGGCGTTTAGAATGTCTTGCAGCACTTCATGTAGCGAGAGATTGGATGTGATCGCCTGTGCCGCCTGATAGAGTGCGCGGATTTGACCGGTCTGTCGTTCAAGCGCTTGTTCACGTTGTTTCTGGACGGTAATGTCGCTGAGTACAATGACTTGATTATCAAGTGGATTGGCATGCGTGCGCGAACGGGCCAGCAAGACTTGAATAATGCGGCCCGATTCGGTGAGTAATCGCTGTTCAAATTTCATCGTGGTCGCGTTTTCACTCAACAGCCCGCGCATAATTTCGGCACGGTCTTCCGGGTGAAAAAGGTCGCCAACGATCCGCCCCTGTAGATGATCTTCCGTGTAGCCGGTCATGCGCAGTAACCGCCGGTTGGTGAACTTGATATGGCCGGACGCGTCAATCACAATCAATGCATCGGTCATGGTATCGAGGATCATCTGGCGAAAGGTCTGGTCGTTCTGGCTCTCGGCTTCCCGCTGATGTAAGTCAGTGATGAGTCGGGAATAGTCTAACGCAGTCGCGGCCTGGCTACCGAAAGATGATAGAATCTGCTGGGCGCGGGGTGTTTCCATATCCTGGGGTTGGTAATATCCCAGGACCATCAAGCCGATGATTTTCCCGGCTGCTATCAGCGGCACCAGGGTGATGTAATTAATATTAAGCTGTTCCGTGGCCTGGTATAACTGGCTGGTCGCTGTGGCTTCCTTGAGCCGAATTGTCGAGACATTGATTGCTGTTTGCCGGATGACAAGTGCTTCGACCAGCGGATTATTGGTATCATCCAGGGCGAATTCTAGATTGCCATGTTCGCCGGTGGCAGTCGATAGGAACAATGCTTCTTCACGTGAGCCACTGCTGGTCGTGAGCGTTTCACTGACAAGCTGATTGCGTTCGGCGTCGAAGGCCAGCAACCAGACGAGCATACTATCCAACATCGTCATGGTTGTATGCGCCACTTCTTCCAGCAAGCGCTGCACATCCATGCGCCCGGAATTGGATTGCGTAAATACAGATTCTACTCGTGCTTTGAGGTCGTCAAGGTTGACCGGCTTCGTGATATAATCTACCGCACCGGCGATCATACCGTCGGCCCGCGCATCGCTGGGGTCACGGGCTGTTACCAGAATAACCGGGATGCTGGCGGTGTTAGGCAGCGTTTTAAGCTGGCGACAGGTTTCGATGCCATCCATTTTGGGCATCATCACGTCCAGAAGAATGAGGTCAGGCGCTTTCGCTGTCGCAATTTCGATTGCATCGTAGCCGTTAGCAGCGCGTAGCGTTTTGTAACCGTGTAAATCCAGCCAATCGGCCAGCAAATTTAATGTATCGGGTATATCGTCTACAACTAAAATGCAGGGCGCATTACCATTATCAACACTCATCCAGACCACCTACAACCCTTGCTATGCGAGTAGTCGAAAGTCTTTAGTCTACAGTCCATAGTCAAAAGACAGAAAACTTTCCCCATCAAGTGGAACTCACAACTCGTATGGTCCCGACTATTGACCAGGGACTAACGACCAATGACTTGGTATACATATTCTAATAAACCCGGCTAACAAAGGCCAATCACCATCGTTTGAATGTTCGAACTAAAAGCAAGATGCTCGTGATTGGTGAGTCGGTAGGTGTAGTCAGGTCGCAGTTTGGTCAGGCGACGAAGACCTGTGTGAATAAGACCTGGACGAGCCAAATCGCGATGGTCAGGTTTACCGCGACCAGGGCCTGGATTTGGGCACCGCCGGTGATTTCGACGGTTTTGCTACCGCGCATGTCGCTTCGTGGACGAAACAGCATGCTGATGGCGATGCTCACCAGCAACGCCAAGCCGAGCCACAACGGGAAGAGTTGCTGGATGATGGCCGCTAGCAGACACACACCACCCAATCCAACCGAGAGGTACATCGCGCGCCGAGCGTTCGCTTCGCCCAGCAAGATCGCTGTATTATGCAACCCGGCAGCTTTATCCATTTCAAAGTCACGCAATTGATTATAAAGCTGTCCGTAAACGGAGACGAGCGTTGCGCCGATCGCCACTAACCAGACGATTCCCGGTTGATTGTCATAAACGAAATAACCTGCTAACAATAATAGACCACTTAGCATCAGTGAATGTGAAACGACGTCTGTCACCGGCCAGGCCTTTAAGCGTACTGGACGCCACGAATAGAGGTGCGAAAGTAGCAGTGTCGCCGCGCCAATGAGAAATACGGTTAAGCCACCAAAGGCATAAGCGATGAGTGTCACCGCTGCCACCACCCGACAGGCTGTATAACCCATCCGTGTCCCAATTTCGCCAGTAGCAATGGGATTCCTTGCCGCTCGGTCCGGGTCACGGGCATCATCGGGCGCATCCTCAATATCGTTAATCATGAAGGCATAGGCAACTGCCAGAATGTTCGCGAGTATTACCGCAATTAACCGGTAATCAAGCGGTGTATTTTGGGGGCGAGCCGCTAGCAGGGCACCGATTAAGGTCAGGGGTACCACAAAGGGGATAAATTCTTTCCAGCGCGTCAGCCGAATTAACCCGTGCAATTGGGCCTTAAGTGTTGGTTTATCCAAGTATCGCCTCCCTGAAAACCAAATCTCTCATCAGCGTTTAGAATCTTAGCATACTTCTTTTGTGACTGAAAGCACGAAATATGCAGCGTAATCGTACTGGACTTTTCGCCGGGGCGCGTTATCATGCTGGCATGATTCGACGCCTGTTACTACTGACCGCGCTTCTCGCTACCGCGTGTTCGTTCATCGCTGCGAATGAACCCTTACCAGTGCCCACCACAACCAGCGTTCGCGTTGTCCCTGGTACATTGGTACCAACAGTGCAGCGGCAGATTGGCACGATTCCAACGGCTACAGCATCGGACATTACCCCGGATGCCTGTCGGGCAACTGCCGGACAGCCTGCCACCCGCCATACCGTCATGGCTAGACTCAATTTTGCGCAGAAAATATTGAATGTTGAACATTTAATTGCCTACACGAATCGGTCCAATGGCGCGTTGCAAAACATCGCCCTCAGCGTCGAAGCGAATCAATGGCCGGAAACATTCCGTCTGAGCCAGGTAGCTATAGCCGGTGCGCCGGTGGGCTACGAGTTAACCGGCAGGCGGCTGCAAATCGATTTGCCACAGGCGCTGGAACCTGGTTGCTTACTTGAACTTGAACTTGAATTTCAATTGAACGTGCCCCAGATTGGTGAAGGGCTGAGCGCTTTTCGTGGTTTTCTAGGATATAGCCCGCGCCAGCTTAACCTCGGTAACTGGCTGCCAATGGTCGCACCGCGTATGAGCGGGGATTGGCTGCTGCGGGAAGCAGTGTTGATTGGTGAGCAGACGGTACTGGATGTCGCGGATTGGGACGTCACGTTGCAGGTGACGGATGCCCCCGAAACATTGCGAGTAGCGGGGCCGGGTAAGCTGACCCAAAAAAATGACAACACGTGGCAATTTGAGATTCGCGATTCAAGGGACTTTACGCTCAGTATAAGTGCAGCGTTTAACCATAACAGCAGTCAAACCGAAGGCGGCGTTACCGTTGAATTGTATAGCTATGATGATGCAGTGGTGCAAACGGCTACCGGCGCAACGGTCGATGGCGCAGCACATGCCTTAGAGGTCGCGGCACGCAGTCTGGCAATGTACGAAGATCTGTATGGTCCCTATCCCTATGATCGATTGGTGGTCGTAGAGGGCGACTTTCCTGATGGCATGGAATTTAGCGGGTTGGTATTTGTCAGCAAGGACTGGTTTACGCGCTTTACCGGTAATCCGGCGGCATTCCTGACGGTGATCACGGTACATGAAGTCGCGCACCAATGGTGGTATGCTGCGGTGGGCAACGATCAAGCAGAGACACCCTGGCTGGATGAAGCGCTGGCGACTTACAGCGAATACGTGTTTATCGAGGAGTATTATCCAGACCTGAAAGACTGGTGGTGGAGCTGGCGGGTCGATAATTATTCACCTCAGGGTTTTGTCGATAGCAGCGTGTATCAATTTTCTTCTATTCGAGAGTATATCAATACCGTCTATTTGCTGGGGGCGCGGATGCTACATGATTTGCGCGAGGATCTAGGGACAGATGCCTTCTTTGAACTGCTGCGGCGCTATCATGCCGCCGGGGTCGGGCGAATTGCTGATGCGGATTTATTCTGGTCATTGCTGACAACTGATCAATTAGCGGCATCCCGGTCCACGCGGCAGCGTTATTTTCGACCTGCTGGACCAGACGAATAGAGCTACCTAAATTTGATGATGTTCATGCATGAATCGCCGTCGCTTTTTGCGTGCCCTGTCTGTCAGTTGCCACTGCATATTGCGGCGAGGATTTATCAATGTGCCAATGGGCATCATTTTGATATGGCGCGTGAAGGCTATGTCAATTTGTTGCTGGCGAGTCAAAAACGCTCCCATGAACCCGGTGATAGTGCTGTAATGATTCGCAATCGGCGGGCGTTTCTGAACGCCGGTTATTATGAGCCGCTGCTTGAACAAATTTGTAAGATTCTACAGACCAATTTCGAGTCAGATGCGGACCATGACGGGAGCATCTTAGATGTTGGCTGCGGTGAAGGCTACTATATTGGTAGCTTGCAGGCGCGAGTTGCTGCGCAGTCATTGCTTTTCGGTGGTGTTGATGTCTCGAAGTACGCCATTAAAGCTGCTGCCCGCCGCTATGATGCAGTTGAATTCGCGGTTGCTGGTGCCCATCATCTACCACTTGCTGATATGCGGATAGATTTTTTGCTGAATATCTTTGCCCCGCGTGCCTGGCGTGAATTTTATCGGATACTGAAGCCAGACGGTAAACTGCTTGTGGTGTCACCGGGGCCGCGTCACCTGTGGCAGCTAAAAAAGATGATTTATGCTGAACCACAACTGCATACCGCTCAGATCACGATTCCGGCAGGTTTTCACCTGTACGATGCCGTTCAATTAAACTATGAACTGTCACTGGCTGAGCAGCCCGTTGTTCAACAATTGCTGCTGATGACACCCTTTTATTGGCATATGGCACAGGACCAGCAAGAATCATTGCTGCAACTTGACCAGTTGGCGACGACAGTAGACTTTCAACTGCATATTTTTGAAAAAGAAGCATAAACTGTGCCCAAGGAGACGATGAATGCCCGCTTCACAAATTAAACTTTCAATGAATATTAACTCGGAACCATCGGACGACGAACTGTTATTCGCACGGCAGTTGGGTATTACTCATCCATACACCTGGGTCCGTAACGACCAACGCGATTATGAGTCGCTGGCTCGCTTGCGTGACAGGGTTGAAGCGGCTGGTTTGCAACTGTGGAATGTCGGCAATTTTGATGTGGGTAAGTCGGATAAGATCCATCTGGCATTGCCGGGGCGTGATGAGAAGATCGAGCAGTTCGCCGATTTTATTCGTAATTTGGGCCGTGCTGGAATCAAGTATACGACATTCACCTGGGAACCATCGGCTGTATGGAGTTCGGAGCCACGAGAGAGCCGGGGGGCATGGGCACGTTATGTTGACCTGAACGAGATGCGGCAACGTCCGCTCACCCATGACCGCGAATATTCCCTGGATGAACTCTGGGAGAATTTCACCTACTTTATGAACGCTATTTTGCCGGTTGCCGAGGAAGCGGGTGTCCATCTGTCATTGCACCCCAATGATCCACCAACGGACTCACTGGGCGGGATTCCATGTCTTATCAATAGCTTCGACCGTTATCTGAAAGCATTTGAAATCGCCAACGATAGTCCCTATCTGGGTATGGAATTTTGCACCGGTTGTTGGTTGGAGGGCGGCGCACAATTTGGCAATATGCTGGACGCGATACAGTATTTCGTCGAGCATGACAAGATATTTATCGTTCACTTTCGCAATGTCACATCCGCTTTTCCCCAGTTTACTGAGACCTTCTTGGATAATGGCTACATGGATATGTACCAGGCCATGCGGACGTTTGTCGCTGCTGATTACAGTGGCTCGATGCACCTCGACCATACGCCCCGCTTTGTCGGCGATTATGCGCTGGGTGGGGGAACGGCCTACGCCATTGGTTACATGCGGGCGCTCATCGAACGGGCCGAAGCGGAGTTGAGTGCTACTGAATAGACCTGGGTGGCACCGGATGGAGTCTGAAAATACCCCGTCCGGTGCGCTCCAAATTATATGACGTCAATGTAATGTGCAGGCGGTAGTTTTGGGAAAGACGCGTGTGGTTCCGCCTGATACCAGAATACAGTGGAGGCAATGTCGTCCTGTAAGGGCAGGTAACCATCTTTGTGTCGCCAGCCCAACGCCTGGATGGTGACGCGCAAGTCTTGTTGAAACCGAATCGGATCCATGATATGCCAGCGGTACATGCCAAAGCGCTGTTGACTCTGGTAGAGACCATCGGGTTTAATGACCTGGGGCAACCCTAAAAATGGCGTGGAAAATACACCATATTCGCCTTTGGGATGCTCAAAGTTCCACGCGCCGCCGAAGTAGTCTTCGGTGCCAGTGCCGCAGATGGTCGGGAATTCAGCATCGCCATCCATAAAGAACTTGATCTCACCTTCACCCCACCAGCCATTATTGTTCACGCCCCAGGCCAGATAGGTGCCAACGTAATGTCCCTGGCCCTGAACGCCATCTAACAACGTATGGTCAGTTTTGTAGGGAAGGGGGTTGCTGCGCCGCCATTGGGCATGGAGATAGGCCGCATCGTCGGGAACGTCGGTTAGCGTATAGTCAATTTGATAATAAAAACCGCGGATCTCCTCGTCACTCAGGCTTTCCAGCGTGATGCGGGCGCTTTTACGGAACGGCATCTCCCAATAGCAATTGAAGCCACCTGCTGGATTCACAGCAACAGGCAATGACGAGACATTTGAGCGCACACACCAGCCGTTACAAAAAAAGTCGCCCAATGGTGTTTCGATTGAGGGCGTGGCTTCGTCATCCCAGTAAAAACGAATAATGAGTTTGCGCCACCACGACGGAAATACAGTCAACCAGATGTGCTGGATCGCACCAGGGCCAGCAATTTCCGCCAGGGTTACGGTTGCGCGAGGTTGGATGTGGATGCTGGGCGAGACTTTCCAGCCCTGGCCGAGAAAACGGGCGGCCTCGCTGCCGGTGCCTTCGGTTGCCATGCCACCGCGCCCTTTTTCGCCATTAAAATTTTCGGCGCTAATGGACCGGGTTTGTGCATCAGATAGCCGCGATAAATTGCCTAAACTCATATTGAGACCGTTAAATGTCATGTTGCCTCTCCAAATAGAAGATATAATTCAGTCTCAACTATAGCTTATACGGGGTATGAATACGATGAAATTTACGGCGGAACAGGTCCAACAATTTCAATCCGAAGGTTATCTGGCTGTACGGGAATTCTGGACGGCGCGTGAAGTGCAGGCGATGCGGGCCGAATTGGATCGCTTGAAGACGGATGGATTGTTACGGAATGTCGCCACAGACGGTGATGGCGCGACCGAGTCGCAAACCGTCGCCAACTTGCAACTGTGCCCCATGTATCCTCACAGTACGTTTTTTCGGGCAATGCCGTTTGCGGATAAAGTGGGAAGGGCGGTTAGCCAACTGATAGGTGATCCGGTGTTGCTCCATCTCGACCAGGTGTTTCTGAAACCGGGTAAACACGGCATGGGGACGAACTGGCATCAGGATAATGCCTACTTTCAGATTGATGATCCACTCAAAGGGACCGCCATGTGGACGGCTGTGCATGATGCGAATGTTGCGAATGGAACGATTCATGTGATTCCGGGCAGCTATCGTGAGGTGTATGAGCATTCCCGCGATCCGTACAGCGATCATCACATTCGCTGTTATCCGCCGGAAGATAACGTGTTGCCGTTGGAATTGCCCGCTGGTGGGGTAGCTTTTTTTGCTTATGGTGTCGCTCACAGCACGAAGGCCAATACGACAGACCATGAACGAGCGGGTATCGCGCATCATTTCATCAATGCGGAAATGGACGGCACGGCGCGGGGTGGTTTTGAAGTCGGCAAACGGCCCTATCTGTCTGGCCCAGAAGCAACGGGTGGTGAACGCGAACATGGCGTGAAGATCGTTGGGACGTGGGAGCAGGAAATTGGGCAGGTGTTTCAGCAGAATAGGCTCTGATTTGAGCGGTTTTCCCGATAGATTAAAACAGTTATACTCACAAGCAAGTCATAAATGCATTTATCGGGAGTCATGATGCTGTCGATTGTTCGGGCCTGTGCGGTGGTGGGGTTAGATGGTTGTATCGTTGAAGTCGAGACCGATTTTAACCCTCGTGCCGGTATTCCCTCATTTTCGTTGGTGGGCCTGCCAGGTTCAGCTGTCAAGGAAAGTCGTGAGCGCGTTCGAGCCGCCATTAAGAACAGTCGTTTAACTTTTCCCAACAAAGGCTACGTGGTCAATTTATCACCGGCAGATCTGCCAAAACATGGCCCAGCCTATGATCTCGCCATTGCGGTTGGGGTGCTGGCGGCGACCGATCAACTGCCGTTGCAAGCGCTGGAAAATGCGGTGTTTATTGGCGAGTTGTCGCTCGATGGCAGTGTGCGGCATGTCAAAGGTGTCATGCCGATGGTCCATACTGCACTGCGCGAGGGCTTTGAAACGGTGTATGTGCCGCCGGATGATGCGGCTGAAGCCGGGCTGGTGCAGGGAATAGATGTCATTCCAGTCGAGTCGCTGGCCCAACTGGTTGAGCATACGTATGGTCTAAATCCGATTGCACCGCATGTGACACAGCCTGTCACGCTGGACGACATGCCGCTGCCCAATGATCTGGTGGACTTCGCCGACATCAAGGGCCAACAACATCTCAAACGGGCGTTGGAAATCGCGGCTGCCGGTAATCATAATGTGCTGCTGCAGGGTCCACCCGGCGCGGGGAAATCATTATGTGCGCGGGCGATGCCGGGGATATTGCCTCCGCTGACTATGCCCGAAGCGCTTGAGGCTACCCGTGTATATTCGGTCGCTGACATGCTGAGCAGTGACCAGCCGCTGCTCCAATTTCGACCGTTCCGCGCACCGCATCACACCATCTCGCAGGCAGGTCTGGTTGGGGGCGGCACTGTGCCTAAGCCCGGCGAAATCTCGCTGGCGCACCGGGGAGTTTTGTTTTTGGACGAACTCCCAGAGTTTGGGCAGCGCACGCTCGAAGTGCTGCGCCAACCGGTTGAAGACAAGATCGTCACCATCAGTCGCGCCAGTGGCACGCTGACATTTCCGGCCAATTTTATCCTGCTGGCGGCCATGAACCCCTGTCAATGCGGTTTTTATGGTGATAGGGTCAAGGCTTGTTCCTGTACCCCGGCAATGATTAGCCGCTATCAAGGGCGGATTTCCGGGCCGCTATTGGACCGTATTGATATTCATGTGGATGTGCCCCGCGTGGAATATGACAAACTGTTGAGCATAGAGCGCGGTGAATCGTCAAGCAGTGTCCGCCAACGAGTGCAAGCAGCGCGTCTCCGGCAACAGGAACGATTTAATGGGCGTTCCGGGATGTTTGCCAATGCCGATATGAAGGCTGGTGAAATCCAGCAATTGTGTGTGCTGACTGCTGAAGCCAGACAAGTGCTTGAACTGTCGGTGCGGCAAATGCAGTTGAGCGCTAGGGCTTATCATCGTGTCATGAAATTGAGCCGAACGATCGCCGATCTGGCCGAAAGTGAGTTGATTCAGGTCGAGCATGTCGCTGAAGCATTGCAATATCGCCCTAAAACACAGGAGCATTAACATGGAGCTATTGATTATTAGCGCGGCAGAGGTGCGCCAACTGCTGCCGATGGCGGATTGCATGGATGCTATGGTTGGGGCGCTGAAGGCATTGGGGCAAGGCGTTGCCGAGAATCCGTTGCGATCGATGATGTGGCTGTCGGATAAGCGCGGTCTGCTGGCGCTGATGCCGTCGTTTATAGGTCAATCAATGGGGGTGAAGATTATCAGCGTCATGCCGGAGAATCATGGAACGCAATACGATTCACACATGGGTGCGGTGATGTTGTTTGAAACCCAACATGGCCGCCCGTTAGCGTTAATAGATGCCAGTGAGATTACCGCTATTCGCACGGCAGCCGTGAGTGGGGTGGCAACCCGCTTGCTGGCGAAACCGGATGCCGGTGATCTGGCGATTCTGGGGACAGGGGTTCAGGCCGCTTCCCATCTGGAAGCGATGCTAATTGCCCGCGAAATCCGGCGCGTGCGCGTGTGGAGCCGACACGTTGAGAACCGGGAAAAATTCGCGGCGCAATCGGAATCGCGCTATGGCATTGCGGTTGATCCGGTTGCAACTGCGCACGCTGCTGTAAGGGATGCGGATATTATTTGCACGGCCACATCATCGGCAGAGCCAATTTTGCAAGGGGAATGGTTGTCACCAGGGGCACATTTGAACGTGGTGGGTGCTAGTGTAAAGACCGCCCGCGAAGTCGATACAATGGCGATGGAGCATTCAACGTTGTTTGTTGACCGGCGCGAATCTACGCTCAACGAAGCGGGGGACTTTCTGATTCCGAAAATGGAGGGTGCAATCGGCGACGATCATATCCAGGCGGAACTCGGTGAAATTCTTCTGGGGCAACATCCAGGCCGGACCGATGATAGTGAAATCACGCTGTTCAAGTCGTTGGGCTTAGCGGTTGAAGATCTGGCTTCAGCGGAATATATCTATCAGCAGGCGGTTGCTCAGGGCAAAGGCACAGCAGTGGAATTTGGAGCAGAGCGTTATGCTTGAGCCGATACCGCTAAATGAAATCGACGCTGCTCGTGAGCGGATTACACCATATATTATTCAGACACCATTGGTGCCGTTAAATGTTGCCGATGCTCCGGCAGAAATCTATCTCAAGCTGGAAAATTTGCAGGCCATTGGCTCGTTTAAAATTCGTGGTGCCAGTAATGCAATGGCATTATCGGACCCGGAACAACTGAAGCAGGGCGTTGTGACTGCGAGTGCGGGGAATATGGCGCAAGGGGTTGCATTTCAGGCCAGGCGGCTCGGTATACCGTGTACGGTAATCGCACCAGATCATGCACCAGCCGCCAAGACTGACGCCATCAAACAACTGGGCGGTAAGGTGATTAAAGTGCCTTTTGCCGAATGGTGGCGGGTCCTGGGGGCGCGGCATTATCCTGGAGTGGAAGGCGTATTCATTCATCCGGTGAGTGACCCGGCGGTGATGGCGGGTAATGGCACGATCGGGTTGGAAATATTAGAACAGCACCCGGATGTCGATGCTGTGGTGATTCCTTATGGTGGGGGTGGCTTGAGCAGTGGAATTGCCAGTGCAATCCGTGTTCTGAAACCAGCGGTGAAAATTTATGCGGCAGAGGTCGAAACTGCTGCGCCGTTGAGTGCTTCACTAGCGGCGGGCAAGCCGGTTGAAGTGGATTATACGCCAAGTTTTGTTGACGGCATTGGCAGTGGCGCTTTATTGCCAGAGATGTGGTCGCTGGTCAAAAAGTTGCTGGATGGTGCGCTGGTTTCGTCATTGGCCGAAATAGCGAATGCCATTCGTTTGCTGCATAAGCACAATCAAGTCATTGCCGAAGGCGCGGGGGCTGCATCCGTTGCAGCAGCACTGGCCGGTAAAGCGGGCAATGGCAAGGTCGTGTGCGTGGTCTCTGGCGGCAATATTGATGCAGATAAGTTGACGAAAATTTTGCAGGGGAAGCTCCCTTGAGCGTTTTTGCCCAATTTCATAAAGTGATTGTGGAATATATGCCCTTATAAGAGGTATTCGATTATGAGCAAGAAAGCCTTTGAAGCAATTTGGACACTGCTGGACGATTTGAATCGAGATCAGTTAACTGAATTGGGAAATGAAATTCATCAGCGCCTACATTCTGACCGTTCCCGCCAGCGTATAAACATTGAACTCACTCAGGGAGGGCTAAACGAGGGATATATTCAATTGGGCGACCAAGTGAACTTCTTTCCCAGAGATTCTGTTGGTGGTCAAAATGTCAAGTTGGGTAGGGCCGGATGCTTACCCTCCATGTCGAAGGTTATGATAATGTAATAAAGACAGATATTGCAGCGACTAAACGCTTTCGAGCGCGCAGTTGGGGCAATTTCTTTGAAATGCACAGTTTGCATGCTGGAGATTATGTCGTCATTGAACGCATCAACGAATACGAGTACAAAATCTATCCAGCATGAAATCTTAATAGTGATTTGCCGAAAACCGACGAATACAGTTTACAATGAGAGTCGCTCCAGCGCCCCGATCAAAACAGCGATGGCCCGTAGATACTCGTTGAGGTTGATGTGTTCTTCAGGGGTGTGATCGAGCGCCGAGTCACCGGGGCCATAGGCGATGATCGGGCACTGCCAGACGGGGCCGACGACGTTCATATCGGACGTGCCGGTTTTGTGGACGAAGCGCGGTTTGCCGCCTTGCGCGCGAATCGCACCGCGCATAGCTCGGCTGAGGGCGTTATCGCGTTCGCTGACAAATGCCAGTTCCTGACCCCGCGCACTGATGGTCGCCTCGCCGGCGGGTTGTAAGGCGGCAGTTATTTCATCGGGCGTAATGGTCGGTGGCAAGCGGAAACCAGCAGTTAACGAGGCTTCACCATAAGCACCATTTTCCGACGTATTGATGGCTTGTAAAGTCGCATCGAGTCGAGCAAAAATCGCCGATTTGTCAGTGTTGAATGCATTCGCATAGTCAAGCACCTGCTGCCAGTAGGCGACGGCGCGTTCACCGGGACTGAGCACTTGCCCGGCACTGTGGGCTAATGCGCCCTGCCAGCGCCAATCCAGCAGCAACCGACCCTTGTAGCCCAACGTAATCCGGTCCCAATCCGATGGTTCGCCGATAATGCAGGCCTGGGGTTGATACTGCGTAGCGGCAAAGCGGGCACCAGCGCTACTCCCTTCCTCTTCCACTGCGCCGATCACGATCAGCCGGATATTTTCGGGTAATTGGGCCTGTGCCCCGGCAGCGGCGAAGGTACACAGTGGCCCCTTTGCATCAACTGACCCACGCCCATAGAGCAAACGACCGTCGCGGCAAGTGGGCAGGTCGCCGGGGAAGGTGTCGATGTGACCTAATAGTACCACCGTCTGCGGCCCGTTCCCCCGGATGCCAACTGCGTTGCCAGCAGTATCGACAAAGGCTTCAGCATAACCCTGCGCCGCCATCCAGCCTACAAGATGTTCAACAGCGGGTTGTTCTTGTTGGGTCAGGCTCGGAATGCCAACCAGATCTTCAAGCAGTTTTTCAGCAATTGCATCGGTGATTCGCGCAACAACTTTATTCATCCAGTGACTCCGCGATGGCGTTGATGACCTGTTGCAATTCCGCAGGGGTGATAATCAGCGGCGGCAGCAGGCGCAGCACATTGAAACCGGCGGGAAGGGCCAGGACGCCCCGTTCTTGCAGGTTTTTCAGGACTGGAGTGACTCGACCACGCAATTGAATGCCGATCATCAAGCCCAGGCCCCGTACTTCCCGAATCGCCCGATGATCTAACGCCTGCAATTCGTCCAACAACCAGGTGCCCAGTTCTGCCGAGCGTTCTGGCAGGCGTTCGCTGCATAAGGTGGACAGTGTACTCATCGCGGCGACACAGGCCAGCGGATTGCCGCCAAATGTACTGCCGTGTGTGCCCGGTGACAAGGTGCCCAATGATTCCCGCCAGCACACTGCACCCATTGGGACGCCACCGGCTAATCCTTTACCCAGCGTAATGATGTCGGGCAGTATGTCGGCATGTTCGAAGGCGAACCAGCGCCCGGTGCGCCCCAGGCCGGTCTGGATTTCATCGACTATCAGCAGTGCGCCGCGTTCGGTACACAGGCTTCGTAGTTGGCGCAGGTATTCGAAGTCCGCAATGTTGACTCCACCTTCTCCTTGCACGATCTCAACCATGACCGCCGCCGTCGTGTCGTTGATCGCCCCTTCCGCCGCTTCTAGATCGTTATAGACAATATGCGTGACATTATCGCCGGTCCAGTGCGCAAATGGTTCGCGGTATTTCGGATTCCAGGTAAGGGCCAACGCGCCTAATGTTCGTCCATGAAACGCATTGCGGGCGGCAACGATGCCGCTGCGACCAGTCAGCAGCGTCGCCACTTTAAGCGCACCTTCGTTGGCTTCGGCCCCGCTGTTACACAGGAAAAATCGATTCAGGTCGCCAGGAGTCAGGCTGGCAAGCAACATGTACAGGCCTGAGCGACGACCATTATAGAAGATTTCCGGGCAGGTGATGAGCGTCGCGGCCTGCGCTGCGACGGCCTGGGCAACGGCGGGGTGGCTGTGGCCTAAGAGTGCGACCCCCTGACCACTGGTGGCGTCAATATAGCTGTTGCCGGCATCATCCCAAACCGTGCTGCCCTGGCCGCGTGTGAGTGTTAGCGGGCGTTTGTAGTAGGCACCGGAGGTATGGGCATCTTCAACATCTCGAATCGGTGTACTGGACATCAAGTCGGTCATCGAAAAAATACCGTTCCCTGTCCGGCGAGGGCTTGCTGCACCGGGTTGTGAATGCGCCCGTCACCGATGATGACGCGGTCAACACCACCAGCCAACGCCTCTTGCGCCCCAAGCACTTTGCGTTTCATACGCCCCTGCGCCCATTCCAGTGCGGTAGGCATTTGATGAACGGGAACCTGATGGACGAAACTGGTTTCATCCGGGAAATTGCGATACAGTCCGCGTACATTGCTGAGGATAACCAGTTCGCTGGCCTGCAAAGCACCAGCAACCGCAGCACTGGCGCGGTCACCGTCAATGTTTAACAGGCCGTCATCGCTCAGGGCCATCGGTGGCAGCACCGGGACGAACCCGGCCTGCAACAATTGATGCAACTGAGCGCCATCAACGCCGGTAATCGAACCGCTATAATCGTCACGAACGACGCGGACCCGCCCGGCGACGACGGCGCGAATGGCATTTTTGCGCTCACCTTGAACAACCGTGTTGTTGCCCGTCAGACCAATGGCATTGATGCCCAGCGCCTGTAGCCGCTCCACAACCTGTTGATTGGCGATTTCGGCAGCTTCGACGAAGATGTCACGGGTAATGGGGTCAGTGTAGCGTGATGCATGGCCGGATGGTGAGGTCAATGTTTGGACTGGATGTCCAGCTTCTTCACACATGCGGTTCGCCAGCGCACTGACACCATGCACGACAATCATCGGGCGATTCTGTGCCATCGCCGCGAGATCGGCACAACTGGCATCCAGATCCAGACCCTCGCCACCACCAAGTTTCACGACCAGAATATTGTCAATCAGCGTTGCAATCATAGGTGCTGCTCCTTTAAGGGTAGATACCGGGGAAGGTCAGACCGGCAGTTTCATCAAATTCATGCATCAGGTTGAGGCATTGAACTGCCGACCCGGCAGCCCCTTTACCCAGGTTATCCAGCGCAGCGATCACAACCAGATGATCGCCGGTTGTGTCCATTTCAAAACCGATGTCGCAGTAGTTGGTCCCGGCGACAATGCGCGGTTCCGGGAAACGATGCAGGCCAGTGCGGTTGCGCACCAGCCGGATAAACGGTTCGTCGCCATAGGCCGTGCGGTACAGTTTCCAGATGTCTTTCTCGGCATGGGATTCGTTGAGGTAACAATGCGCCAGGAGATGTACGCCCCGTACCATCTCAATGGCCGTTACCGCAAAATGCAGTGGAACATGTTGACCAAGCATCATCTGCACTTCAGCCAGATGCCGGTGTCCAGTGGGCCGGTAGGTGCGGACGGCACCGCTGCGCACGGGATGATGCGACCCGGCATTGGGCTGATTCCCGCCTTCCGACGAGCCAACTTTGATCTCGATGGCGGCGCGTTCCAGCCAACCTGCCTGCACCAGCGGCCACAAAGACAGATTTACCGCCGTTGCGTTGCAGCCGACGCCGCTAGCATAGTGGGCACCGCGCAACCGGTCACGATTACGTTCGGGTAAGCCGTAAATAAATTTGCCCAACCAGTCCGGGGCCGGATGTTGTTCGCCATACCACTGCTGATAATCGTCGGCAGCATTCAACCGGAAATCAGCCGACAGGTCAATTAAGGTCGGTGCGAGGGCGGCATAACGTTCAATCTCACGCGCCGTCGTGCCATGGGGCAGTGCCAGAAACAAAACATCACAGGCCTGGAGCGCATCCGGGTGGATAAATTGTAACTGGGCCGCACCACGCAAGTTGGGGTGAACCGTGTGCACATAGCGCCCGGTCTCGCTGCGACTGGTAATCTGGGTGACTTCAACGTCGGGATGGAACAGCAGCAGACGCAGGAGTTCACCGCCAGTGTAGCCGCTGCCGCCAACAATACCTGCTGTAATCACGCGATCACCCGTATCTGTTCCAGCGCATATTGGGCGACGACTGCTGGAATATCGACGCCGGTGGGAGCGCTGCTATTGCGATATTCCATCGTATGGTTGATCTCGTTGACCAGCAATTCTCCAGCAGGCGATTCGAGCAGGTCAATGGCGAGGATACCGCCGCCAACGGCCTGGGCTGCTCGTTGACAGAGATCATCAATTTCTGGGGTCACCGGGCAATTTGTCGCTGCGCCGCCCCGCGCTGTGTTGGTAATCCAGTGTGGAGAAGTCCGATAAATGGCACAGATCGTTTGGTCGCCAACAACAAAAGCACGAATATCGCGGCCTGGTTTGTCCACATATTCCTGGGCATAGTACACATGATGATTGTAGTCGCCGAGTGTCTGGCGGTGTTCGATGATGGCTTCAGCCGTTTCCTGATCATTCACCCGCGCCAGCAACCGTCCCCACGAACCCGTAACCGGTTTCAACACTGCTGGATAACCGAGTTGGTCAAGCGCCTCCAGAGTGCTTTCAAGTGTAAAAGCGACCCGTGTCTGTGGTTGCGGCACTTCAGCTTGCGCCAGTGCAATACTTGTCCGCAGTTTATCAGCGCAGATCGCGGCGGTTTCATAGCTGTTGATGGTTTTGATGCCCCAACTATTCAGCAGCGCTAGCGCATACAGACCACGTGAAGTGCTGACGGCCCGTTCGAGCAGCAGATCATAATCATGCCAGGCGATGCCCGACGGCGCGAGTTGATTCGGCCCAGCCGTAACATCGATGTTCAAATCCCGATCGAGAATCACATCTGGCTCGATGCCCTGTGTTTGAAAGGCGTTGAGCAGCAGTTTTTCTTCAGCGCGGATATGCGTAATCAGGACGCCGATGCGCATATTATTCGCCCCAGTCCTCTTCGACTTCGGGAGCCAGTTCGAGTTCAACCGGATTCAGGCTAATGATTTCAAGTTCAGCCCCGCAGTCGGCGCAGGCGATTAATTCGTTTTCCATTGCGTCGGCAGGGATCGGAACCTCGGCATCGCATTCGGGGCATTGTGGTGTGGTCATTGTTCCTGTATTTCCTTTTTTTGAGTTTACTAATCATTCGAATGGACAAAAAAATCGCCGCCCAGTGCTTGTCTGGACGGCGGCTGTTTGCATTCGCGCGGGGCGCAGCACAACTATCCAGACATAAACCTGGGCTTCTTCATCTTCTTGCTGGTGTAACGCTTGAAAAACATGAGTCCGCTCTCCACAATCAAAAAACCTGCGCCGTGTCCGGGCAGGTTTGCTATTTATCACTCACAAGCAAAAAACCCGAACTATTGATTCGGTTGGGTCTTCTTCGCCTTCTTGCTTGTGTTGGTAAACATGTCTAGATTTTTGCCTCAAATCTTGAATGATAACAACTATAGCGAATCATCTTCCAGATAACCACAGCTATTTTGACCGAATTTCTTTGTGCAATGTGTGGTAATTGGACGTGTTTGTGTCTAAAAGCCAAATTCACGCAGGGTTTCGTCAATGGGCGATGCGTATTGCAAGCCGAATAAGCGAAGGTGGACCAGCAACGGGTACAGGTTGTAAATGTGGCGGCGGGTTTCGAAGAAGCCCGGCTCAATCGGGCGTAAATGACGGTAACGCTCGAAAAATGCCGAATCAAAAGTACGTCCGAATGTGCCAAACATCGTGGTATAGGCCAGCTCGATTTCGGCGTGACCATAATAAATGGCCGGGTCAAGGAAGCCGGTGACTTTTCCTTTGTTTGTCAACACGTTGGTTGTCCAGATGTCACCATGAATGAGCGCGGGTTGATCTGGTTCGATTAACCAATCGTTGAGATGCGTGCTGAAATGCTCGAGACGTGCCAACATGTGGGCAGATAATGGGCCATTGGTGTGGGCTTCATGAGCCATATATAGCAGGCGCTGGTCACGGAAAAAGTCAATCCATGAAGTGGTCAGTTGATTGGGCTGAGGCAACGGGCCGATCAGGGTGTCCCGATCCAGTCCAAATTGTTGCTGCGTGATAGTATGCAGGTCTGCCAGCAAGTCGGCAGCATGTTGCTGTTCGGCTGTCCCCAGGTGGCTTTGACCGTCAATAAACGACATGATGAGCAAGGTTTCATCGCTGTGCAGCACTGTTGGGACCGGCAAGCGACTGTTTTCCGCCAGATAGCGCAGCATATAGCCCTCAATGTCAAGTCGGGCTGATGGTGTGCCAACTTTGGCAACAACTACCTGTCGATTCGCCAGGGTGACTTTGTAAACTTCGCCAATCATCCCGCCGCTAAGCGGTTGCATCTGTTGGATCGGCTGATCGAAAAAAGGTTGAATGCGTTTTGCGACAGACATTAGGGCTGAACAATGGCGTCTTGTAGCAGGCGCTGATAAACACTTTCCAGGTATATTTGCTCATCGGCGATCGTGCGCACGGGTGGGACAGCGGCCTGTAGCGCCGCCAGATATTTTGGGCCACCCGCAACAACATCCGCGAGTGCCTGCTGGACTCCACTATGATCTTCGACGTCGAAAAGTATGCCACCTTCACCGGGTTGAACGAACTCTGGCAGGCCGCCCATGTTACTGGCGAGAACGGGGATGTTGGCGGCAAAAGCTTCCTGTACCACGAGACCAGCCACTTCCGGCCAGGTTGACGGTACCACCAGCACATCAATGTTTTGCAATACACCGGGCAATTCGGTGCGTACAAACGGCCCCTCTAGAGAGATGTTGGCGTGATTTTCAGCCAATGCCTGTAGTTGCGCAGTATACGCAGGATTGGCTTCCAGATTACCGTAGATAAATAGTTTCACATCGGGTGGGAATTGGTTGGCGGCGAAGCCTTGAATGAGTAAATGAACGCCTTTGATCGGATTAATTTGACCAATGTAGCCAAAGTGCAATTCATTGTCTGGTGGTCGGGGTTGATAATCTGAGAGCCAGTTAAGCCGATTGCCATGATGGGAAATGGCAACCTCAATATCTTCCAGACCAGCACGTTGAATCGTTTCGGCGATATAACGTGAGGGGGCGATAAACTGATCAATGTAGGGCGCGAATTTACGGATAATGTCACGACGAGCTTGAACATCCATGCCCCATCGGGTCATGCCGGGTACATGCTTTGATAAGCGAGGCTGGCTGATTAAATTATCATAGACGGAACTCACCCAGTCAGATGGCATGATTTGCTGCGACACGCGGTATAGACGCGATTCACTCAGCATGCAATTATGGCAGGTCGCCACCGGTACTTGACCATCACAAATCTCACCGTCATAACGTACCAGCGTATGCCGGGGGCAGATTAACCAGAAATCACTCAGCGTCATGACTGTTGGAATGCCCAATTCCTTTGCCACCACGACGACGCGCATGGACAGCGTGTACATTGAGGCGATGTGGACAATATCCGGCTGGAATGTTACCAGAAACTCGCGGATGTGTTCGGCCAAAAACTCGTTGTCATATAGATTACGGGTGGGGTCGTCGGCTTTGCTCCAGTTCAGGTTAAATCGCCGAACCGGCACACCGTCCCATTCATCTTCGGTATAACCCTGCCAGTAGGTGTCACCTTCGGTCCAGTTCGCAGCGCATAATACTTTAACAGTGTGCCCCGCGGCTTGCATGCCAGTGGCGAGACCATGCGTATTTTGTTCAATGCCCGCGTTTTGGGTGGGTGGATAAAAGTGGGAGATATAAGCAATGCGCATGGTCATACACTCTCTTGGGTTCGAGTCTCGAATATTGACATTATAGTTCGTTCATTTACAGTGACGATTTCACGACAACCGTAGTTTAGCCCGCCCACGATTCACCAGACCAAAAATCTGTTGCCGCTCGGCAACGGTGATTGCGCCCGTCAACCAGATGAGCAAACCATAGACGAGGGCGCTAATGGGAATAATGATAAAGACATGTTGGCCGCGCAGAAGCCATACCAATAGTCCCATAGCAGCGGTTGATAACAAAATGGGTCCCGCCTGGCGTATACCGAGGCCGTTGCCCAATTCCTGGCGGAACAGAAAATAGAATAATAACGCACCGGTCATGTCGGTTAGTACAGTGGCGAAGCAAGCGCCGATCAAACCAAATTGGGGGATGAGCAACGCGTTCAAGATGACGTTGCCGACTCCAATTGTGACGTGGATGCGGGCCGCCGCACTTTCACGTTTGATCGAGGCTGTGACGAAGCCACTAAAACCATGAAAGACCACAAAGGGTAGATCCCAGATCAACAGGGCAAAGGCAAACGAGGCGGGTAAATATTCGCTGCCGAAGATAAGGATGATCTCCTGGTTTAAGAGAGCGCCACCTACGGCTACGGGTAAGGTTATCATGAGCATAAAGCGCACCGAGTTATAGTACCAGGCCTTGATCGATTCCGGGTCGTTCACATGTTGCCGGGCTAATGTCGGTAGGACCGCCGTATTGAACGCCAGTGAAAGGTTGAGCAGTGTAAGCGTGAGGCGATAGGCCGCGGTGTACCAGCCAACCACCTGATTGGTTGTTATGACGCTGAGAAAAATGGTATCGACCTGGCTGTTAAACATCATTGTCACGTGCGTAACCGCAAACGGGAAACTAGATTTGATGATTGATCCCCAGGTGTGCGGCGCAATCTTAACAGGTGGGGGTCCCAGGCCGTTGCGCTTTACGGCAACATAACCCATTAGAGCGATCAAGGGCATGTTGAGCAGCCCGGCAACAACCAGCCAGAGAAAGTCAAACCCCAAGAGTAGGAACAGGGTAGCAATAACCATAAACGCAATCTGGCTAATGACGTTCATTACCGACACAACATCAACTCGCTCATAACCGTTGAGCAGGCTTTGTAGCGGTGCAATGGCCGCCGAGAAGAAATAGGTTCCAGTAAATATTGCGATACCGAGGACTGTTTCAGACGAATAGTCTGTGAGGAGTACGGCACCGCCAACCGTCATCACTGATGAAAATACCGCCAAGATCAGGCGCAGGGCTGCGGTATCCCAGAACATATCTTTAGCAGCCTGTTTGTCACGAGCGATCTCCCGCGCCAGAAATTGGTTAATGCCCAGATCGCCGAGAACCGAAAATAACCCGGCCCAGGCCAGGACAACGGAGTATTGTCCAAAATGCTCATCACCCAGCGTGCGGATAACGAGAATAGTGAATGCGAAATTAGCGATCTTGAGCGCGATTTGAGCGGCCAGGCCAAATGCGGTATTCCGCGCAATCGTGCGCCCGGCGCTGCGCTCATGAGCAGCGGGTTTTTCAGTGGTTGTCATATATGCCTTCGTTTAGGGTCCTATGCTGGACAATGATAACACCATAATGGCAATTCCTAACGTGCAAATTACACCGATTTGCAAGGGCAGTTCGCGATTGACACTTATCGAGCAAGGCCGATATAATAACGCAGTCCGGCCATAGGGCTGGTTTGATTTTCGGTCAGGTAAGCTTGAGGGAGAAGCCCTGTGGGTCCATTACCAAAACGAAAAGTATCGCGCAGTCGTCGCAATCGCCGCCGCGCACACGATGCTTTGACGCTAAATCATCTGGTGGTTTGTGATACCTGTGGTGAGTACCATGTATCGCATCGCGTCTGCCCCAAATGTGGGTCATATGGCGGCGAGACGATTATGGATGTCGATGACGAATAGTGTCGTACATTTGAGCCGCTGGTAAAGAAGAGCCTCGCTAAAAATCAGGCTCTTTTTTGTATCTCCGACAGGACAATATGATGTGGTCAAAAACAGCTTTTATGTTCCCCGGTCAAGGTTCGCAAATGGTTGGTATGGGGCGTGACCTGGCCGAGGCTTATCCTGACGCACGGGCCATCTTTGCCGAAGCTGATGAAGTTCTAGGGTTCAAATTTTCTGAACTCCTGTTTAATGGCCCAGAAGCCGACCTCAATGAGACGATCAATACTCAGCCCGCTGTATATACGGTGGGCGTGGCTACGCTGCGGACATTGCAAGCGCAAGTACCGTCAGCCCAGCCCGCGATGACCGCCGGTCACAGCCTGGGTGAGCTAACGGCGCTGGTAGCCGCCGATGCTTTGACCTTTGGTGATGGTCTGAAACTGGCGCGAGAACGGGGACGGGTGATGAAAGCCGCGGGTGACCACTCACCGGGAGCAATGGCCGCCTTGCTGGGGTTGGATGTAGCTGCAGTCCAGGACCTGGTAGATCGGGCGAGGGAACAGACCAATGGTGTGCTGGTGGTTGCCAATGATAATTGTCCCGGTCAGGTGGTGATTTCCGGTGATAGCCAGACGCTGGATGTTGCGCTGGAACTGGCTGCTGAAGCGAAGGTTCGCAAAGCAGTCAAATTGGCGATCAGCATCGCGGCACATTCCCCACTGATGCAAGCCGCATCAGATGAATTTAATGCGATCCTCGCGCAAACGACTTTTGCCGAACCAACGATGCCAGTTTATGCGAACTGGAGCGCGGCACCGATGACCACTGTGAGCGATATTCGTGACGGGTTAGGTCGCCAGCTTACGGGACCGGTGCGCTGGACCGAAACCATGCAAAATATGATTGGCGCTGGCATGGAGCGGTTTATCGAACTTGGGTCACAAGACGTGCTAAGTGGCCTGCTCAAGCGCATTGATCGTTCGCAACAGCGCGTAACATTAAACGGTGCGGACGCAATCGAAGCGTTTATTGCCGCATCAGCGTAAAATCAGGGACTGGCTTTACGGTTGATTGATTAGAGCAGTGCGTTTAACCCCTCAAACAACCGGTCTGCGGCTCGTGCCGTGATTTCTGGCGGCAGCGCATAGGAGAAGCGGATCCAGTTCGCCCCGGCAGCCGAGAAATAAACCCCTGGCACGACGACCACGCCATAATTTTCACCCAGATATTTGAGCAGCGCCTCTGAATCCGGTAGATTGCCGGCCTCGATATACTGCTGGCAGTTGATAAAGGCGTAGTAACCGTCGCCCATGATAAACGGCACCTGCTGTTTTTCCAGCGCAGCCCGTAACACTTTACGGCTGGCACTGGTGGGTTTGATGATGCCCGCCGCCGCCTGGCGAAAGCCCATCTGGTAAGCAGCAATTGCGACCGCCTGGGCAAAAAAACTGGGCACAACCGTGTGCGATGCCTGGCTGGAAATCTGCTGGACAATAGTTGTACCGGCGACGATATGAGCACTGCGGATGTTCGAAGCGCCGAGGCTCTTGGTGATACCATCAATAAAAATCAGCCGTTCACGCTCCATCGGATTGAAGGCCTGCAAAACGACGTTAATGTCCGACGAACCGCTGTCCGTCACCCAATGATAGATCCAATCGAAGATGACGTAGGGATAACCCGCTTCCAGTGCGGTCCGCGCCAGCAAAATTTGCTCTGTAAGCGGTAGTGTTCGCCCGGTCGGATTATCTGGCGACGTGATGACCAGCCCGGCGACCTTGCGCCCTTCGCTGCGGGTATAATCGACACATTCCCGCAGGGCTTCTGGGGTATAGCGCCAACCTTGTTGCGGATCGCCCGGTGCGAGTAACACGTTGAGGCCCATTGCATATGGCCCCCAATTGTAACTAATCCAGGGCACTCTTGAGACCACCAGCGCATCACCAATGCGGCGGTGGCCCAATTGAATGATAGCGTCATAGACTTTTTGCAGGCCATCGCGTCCACCCTGGCAAAAAATGATGTTATCCGGTCCCCAACCGCTGGCGGCTTCCAACTGCCAGTAGTTTTCAGCGGCAGTTTGGCGAAAGAGCGGCGTCCCCCAGGGTTTATCATAGCCGGTGCCGTGTTCAATCTGAAGCTGGGCAGCACGTTCCAGAATAACCGGTGGTACGCCGGGCAGACTCTTTCCACCATCGCCCTGTGAGGCATCATAGGTCTCCGCTTTAGTGCCCATACGATGCCGGTAAGTATTGAGTGCCTCGGCGATCAGGAACATCCGCGAGGGGGGAATGGCCTGCATCGCATTTCGATAATTGTTAACCGGAATGCGGTGCGCGGTGTTTACGGCGAATTGTGGTGATTCAAGCCTGCTTGTGACTGACTTTTGTGCAACCAAGCGCTCATCCTCCAGCATTACGATGGAAAATAAAAACACCCCCGGTGGGGTGCTTGTCAACGAAGAAAAATAAAGAAAGCTCCCCAACCTATGGTGGCGACGCACGATTATTATCAATAGTGAAAAGAGTTAGCAGCGTCATGCGCTTTCCCCTGTTGCCAGATTAAGGGATTTTAACGCGATGTAGGTTGCTCTGCAAGCTTTTCCTTACCTGTGGTTGGCTGCACCGCTGTAGATGATATAGAATGTTGTTTAAATCGCTCATGTGTTCTGAGGTGTGACATGACAGAGGAAAAAAAGCCACAACTTGTAGCAGAACAAGTCAAGGAATTTGTGATTGCGGGACATGGTAATCTGGAACGGGTCAAAGCAATGCTAGGTGAGGAACCCCGGCTGATTAATGCCGCCTGGGACTGGGGTGGTGGTGATTTTGAGACGGCGTTGGGAGGTGCGGCCCATGTTGGTAGCGCCGATGTCGCCCGCTATTTGCTGGAACAGGGCGCAGACATGACCATCTATGCGGCGGCGATGCTCGGTGAACTTGATCTGGTTAAAGCGATTCTGGCGGTGCAGCCCAACGCGCATCGCAATCCAGGTGCACATGGCATTCCGCTGTTGGTCCATGCTCATCAGGGCGGTGAAGGGGCTGCCGCTGTTGTTGCTTATTTACAGACCCTGGAATAACGATTTAACTCAACCGATTGATGCCATCGAAGGCGGCAGTCTTATAGGCTTCAGCCAGGGTCGGATAGTTGAAAACCGTGTTGATAAAGTAATCAATGGTGCCCTTGAATGCCATCACCGCCTGACCGATATGAATGAGTTCGCTGGCGCCTTCACCTATAATGTGAACGCCCAACACCTCACGTGTCTCGATGTGGAACAAAATCTTGAGTAGGCCAGTGCTATCACCAATAATTTGTCCACGCGCAATTTCGCGGTAGTGTGCTTTACCGACTTCATAGGGGATGCCCGCACGGGTCAGTTCATCCTCGTTGCGGCCCACCGTTGAAATCTCCGGGATAGCGTAGATGCCATAGGGAAATAGTTCGGGGACGCTATAAGTTGGAACATTGAAGGCATGGCAAGCGGCCTGCCGTCCCTGTTCCATTGATGTTGAAGCGAGACTTGGAAAGCCAATAATATCGCCAACAGCATAGATATGGGGGACGTTCGTTTGATAATTGCTGTTAATCGAGAGCCGTCCCCGACTGTCCGGTTGGATGCCGACGTTTTCTAGATTCAGGCTATCGGTTGCCCCGGTGCGTCCGATGCTGTAGAGTGCTTTTTCCGCCGTAATCTGCTTACCACTGGCGAGATTGATATGTACACGAGGACCGTTCTCGGTTTCGACGGTCTCCACTTTGCTGACTTCTTCGCCCAGACGCAGGGTTAAGCGGTTCTCACGTAAGTGATAGACCAGGCTGTCAATGATCTCGGCATCAACGAAGGACAGCAACCGTTCGCGCTTGTCAATGAGCGTTACCCGCACGCCTAATGCAGTAAACATACAGGCATATTCCACCCCGATAACGCCACCACCAATAATTGCCAGGGTTTTGGGGATGCGGTCCAGGCGTAGAATATCATCGCTGGTAAATACGCTGGTGCCATCAAACGTAATCTGGTTGTCTTTGGTGGCATGTGTACCGACCGCGATGATGATATTGGCAGCGGTGGCGGTGTGACTCCCGGTGCCATCAACTTCCTGGAGATGAATTGTATGGGGGTCCATGAATGAAGCTTCAGCGGCGATGGTTTCCACACCATTGCGAGTCAACTGGTGTCGGACTACATCGATCTCTGTGCGGATGACATGGTCGGACCGAAACAGTAAATCCTTCATTTCGATTTTTTGTTTGACGCTGTAGGCCATGCCATAGATGCCGCGTTCGCGGTAGCCGGAGAGGTATAACACCGCTTCACGGAGCGTCTTGCTGGGAATCGTACCCAGATTAACCGAAACGCCACCAACCACTGCTTTGCGCTCGGCAATGGCGACTCGTTTGTTTAGTTTAGCCGCTTGAATCGCGGCCCGCTGACCTGCTGGCCCGGAACCAATGACGAATAGATCGTAGTCATAAGTAGCCATGTCATGCTCCGCTGAGGTTCTGATAATGTCGACGCAACTATAACAAGTAAAGCGGGATTCTGCCCACAGGTTAGTGGCCGTTTGTGAGATGTGGAATCACCTGCTCACCGAGGATCTGAATGCCTTTTTCAGGCGGTAGACCATGGGGCGTGCCAAACTCAATCCGTCGGGCGCCGGCAGCAAAGAGGGCTTCAGATTGACGGATAATGTCCGCCGCGTTACCGGCCAGCGCAAATCGTTCAAGCATGTCATCAGAAATCAAGCGTGAGGCAGCGGTTTCATCATGGTGGTTGACAAGCGTTTGCAACCGCTCAATCAGGTCTGGCTCAACTGTAATGGTCGGGTCGAGTTGGGCGACAATCGGCAAGTAGAGGGCGACTGAGCGGCGGGCCACAGCACGGGCGCGTTCACGATCTTTGTCAACTACCGTGACTGCACCAACGACAATGCCCACCGAATCAGGCTTGCGTTGTCTGCGCTCTTCACCGACATTGATATAGCCCTGTATCACCGGAATAACATCGGGGTTGGCCGTGCCACCGATCTTCACCTCATCGGCGATTTCCCCCGCCAGAGCGCACAACTTGCGACCCCAGGAGCCGATCAGAATTGGCATGGTTTGCTCTGGTAATGGATAAGGGGCGCGGACATGCGGTGCCAGTTGGAAAACTTGCCCATCATATCCGCCGGTTGCGCCGGAAAGGAACTGTTGCACAACCTCAATGGCTTCGCGGATAGCCTGAATAGGCCGGGCTAACTCGGTGATGCCATGATCCGCCAGCCACGCACCACGAGCGATACCGAGATAGGCCCCGCCCGGTGCCATACTTGCCAGCAGAGCGCTATTAGCGGCGATGTCGATCGGCGGCATGCGGGAGGCGGAGACTGCTGCCGGACCCAACCGCGCCCGTTTGATGTGGGGAGCCATGAGCAGCAGGGGGCCGTAGCTGGGATGATTTGGTGCGTCACAATAGACACTGACGACATCGAAAGGGTATTGATTCACGAGTTGGGCCAGGGCAATGTACTCTGCTGGCGTTTTGTCAGTCTGAAAGGCAATGCTAAGCTGGCGCTGAGTCATGTGAGTTCATCGCTATCCATTGTGCGGCGATTGGTCCGCTCGATTGTCATGACCAACCGCTCCTCCGGGTCGGGGCAGACGACCAGCGAATCACGTTCCAACCAGTCATTTTCAGCCAGTATGCGTTGTTTGGCGGGCAACAGCGGTAACACGGCACTAAGCGCATAGATGCAGAAATGCTGGTCTGCCGGGATACGCAATTTACTACTTTCCGTCAATTCGAAGTAATCACCAACCTGCATCCCGCACACCGACTGGCCTTCAATGGCGGTGACGGTGACGCGCAGATCGTAGAGTTCAAAGTCGCGGCTCATGCAGTCTCCTGAAAATAGGGCAAGACGACGCGCCCCAGCGTTTCGATTGCCGCGAGTGGGTCCGGGCCAAGCGGCGGGCCGAAGCTTAGATGCTGTGCACCCAGATCGGCAAGTGTTTCCAGCCGTTGAATTAAATCCTGGGCAGTTCCAGCGATTCCAATTTTGAGCATAGCCGGGGTGACGAGTGCTTTGCCAGCGGCGAGGTCGTTGTGTTGCATGACCGCCTGCTCAATCGGTGTAAAATCTTCACGCGTGAGGCCTAATTGCTGGAGAATAGTCGGACTCATGGCGTGACCGTAGTAGGCGATTTTTTCACGGAGTACGTCCTCAGCCGCCGCTTGATCGTCGGCGACGGAACACCAGATGCAGGCCGCAACATCAATGGCAGCCAGATCGCGCCGGACGGCATGGGCTCCGGCCCGGATGTGAGGCATGATGTTCTGGTAGTGTTCTGGCGGAAAGAGTAGTGGCAAACCGCCATCGGCGAACTCACCAATGGAGCGGAGCATGCGTGGACTCATTGCGCCGATGTAAATAGGTACGCGTCGCCGGGGTTGGAAGCGCAAGTAGGCTTCTTTGTTCCACTGCAAAAAGTGACCATCTTGAGCGGCGCGTTCCCCTGAAAGCAAGTGGTTAAGCGCCTGCACGGTTTCGACGATAGCCGTATAGGGGCGCGATTGCTCAACGCCAATCCAGTTTAGAAAATCCCCCGCTCCAGCAGCCAGACCCAGATTAAAGCGTTCGCCAGAGAGTTCATCCAGCGTAGCGGCCATCATCGCAATTTCAGCGGGGTTGATACTGTAGGGATTGAGGATGCAGGTACCAATTTCAATGCGCGTGGTAGCCTGAGCGATAGCTGTCAAGATCACGGGGGCGCTGCGCAGAAAAAGATCGTTACTCACCCAGAATTGATCAAATCCGGCATGTTCAGCGGCCTGGGCGAGTTTAACATAGTCCGTCGTGGGTAGATCATTGTTAAGCCGAATGCTGAATTTCAAGTGCTGGCTCCGATGATGGCTTCCGCTTCAATCTCGACCAGATACCCGTCGCCAATAATTTGCAGTCCGCCGATCAGAGTGTTGGCCGGGCGGATGTCGCCAAAGAACTCGGCATGAGCACGTGATGGACCCTCCCATTCGTCCGGGTCCGTAATGTAAATGCGCGTGCGCACAACATCGGCTAATGTTGCGCCAGCTTGTTTAAGGGCACGTTCGATTTTCTGGAAGATGAATACGCTCTGTTCATAGCTATTCGCCCCTACGAGTTCGCCGTCGTCGCCAGTAGCGGTTGTGCCGGAGACGTAGACCATATTGCCGACGCGCACCGCCCGCGAATAACCAGCCAGATCTTCGTATTTGACGCCGGATGAGATGTTTTGACGGTCAGGCATGATGTTAATCCTGGGTCGCAACGTGTTTGGCGAAGTACGGTTCCCACGCGCCACAGCCCGCGATGAACGGTTGTAGCAGGGCTTGTTCGGCCTGGACCAGATGCATTAAGTCATGTCCGCCCCATTCATGGAGCATTTCGCTCAGCGAGACGACGCCAAGTTCGCCATGCGTCGCCGTTTTGCCCAGGTCAGCGGCGGTAATGGTTTCGGCCAGTTTGAGATTCTCAGCACGCAGTGTTTCGAATTCCGCTGCTAGGGTCCTAGGTGATACATCGTCAGCCAGCGCTGCGCCTTGTTCATCGGGAAAGAACGCAGGAAAATCCTCACCTGCCAGGAATGCCTGGACGCGTGGACCAAAAACGTGCCTGTCCGTATCAATGAGGTGGAGCAGGCATTCCAGCGCCGACCATTCACCAGGCAGAGGTTGGCGGCGCAGCAAATCCTCCGGGATATTCTGCGTAAGACTATGCCAGCGTTGAGGCGTGGTGCCGAGTACAGCTTTGAGGTTGGAGAGAATATCGTCCATTGGTTGCCTCGATTTATCTGAAAAGCAGGCGAGAAACAGGTCGTGTTAAAAATTTAAGAATTTCCGTAAATAATTGCACCATTTGCGCCTTACAAAAACCGTTCCTTTTCGCACCATTCGGCAACCGAGTCGAATTTAGGTTTGAGGTTTTGCGCGATATGCAATTTGCTATTGATAAAGTAAAGCAAAGTCGGGTTAGTTCCTTCATCAATTGCGTATGACCTGAGATAATAACCCACAAAGCCAACCCGTTCGCTGTACTGTGCTAGCCAATTGGCAAAGCATAGATATTCTTCCATAGCATCGCCATGCATTACTCTACGCAATTGTAAAGAATAAAAGTAGATAGTGGAATTGTTTGAACCACCTCTAGAGTCACGGCGAAAAATGTGTATCTCATCACCCGTGTATGTATTCATGTTTCGATATTCTGGATAAGGTCGAAATGTATTTCGCCACCAGTCAGTTTCGAAAGCTGGATCATTCGGCGGGTTGTTAAATTCGTAATCCTCGGTACGCAGCATGTACTTCAAGGTGTCGACAACCTGAGCAGGGATGTCATCACGTAGGTTGCACATGAGCATAAAATCATAGCGGGTACTCATGAAACACTCTCGCTGCTATTCTGAACAAGGCAATCCCTGTCTGAGATTGTGAATACTTCATGGGATCTGCTGTCCACATATTTTAGCTTGCCATTGGCAGCATAGAGAAAGGCGGGCAGGTCACCATGTTCGATCTCCTCATGTGAGTGAAAGTAACCCACAAATCCAAATTCCTCAGCATATTCAGCTAGCCAATTCGCAAAACATATGTAATCCTGCATCTGTTCTTGATACAGAAATTGCTTGATGTATAGTGTCCAAACATAGTGTGAAATGCCTTTCTGAACGTATTTCACATCACGGCGAAAGCTCATGAATATATCACCCGTATACGTTCGCGAGGATTGTTGCTCAGGCGAAACTCTTATAAAGTCGCGCCAGATATTCCGTTTGAAGAAACCAGCATCTGGAGCATTGTTGAATTCATAATCTTCGGTACGTGTCATGTACTTGAGTGTATCAATCACCTGTAATGGCGTGTCATCAATCAGGTTACACTTTAGGACAAACACGTATCTGATGCTCACAATTCTGCCTTCGCTCGTTAGTCAATCACGATCAACGATTGGAAGCCATTGGTGAGCTTTTCGCCGCCGCCGGGACGGGCTACGACCACATCCTCCACCCGCGCCGAGAAGTTATTGAACTGCATGATGCTCGGCTCGATGGTGAACAGCATCCCTTCTTGCAGCAGCGTTTCGTCGCCTTTGGTCAGGAAGGGCGGCTCATGCACATCCATGCCGATGCCATGCCCCAGGCGATGCCGGAATTCCTCGCCGTAGCCCGCGTCTTCAATGACTTTGCGGGCGGCGGCATCCGTTTGTGTCGTGGTATTGACTCCAGCTTGCAACGCCGCAATCCCCGCTGCCTGGGACGCCATAACCAGGTCGTACACTTTTTGCATCTCTTCGTTCGGTGCGCCAAAGCTGACGGTGCGGCCATAGTCATAGCAGAAGCCATCGTAAATCGCGCCGAAATCGAACAGGATCGCCACCGGCGGATTTAAAACGCGGGAGAACTTTTCTTCCCGATGGCCGAAGATGAGCGGGTGATTGGGGCCGGAATTATAGAGCGAGGTGGTGAACGATTCGCCCAGTGAACCATGTCGCCGCAACTGATGGTTGACTTCGCTGATGACATCCAGTTCGGTCATGCCGTGCTTGAGATTGTTAACTACGTCGGTGAACGCCGCCTCGGTGATCTTACCCGCCTCACGCATGGTGTTGATTTCAGCTTCACTTTTAATGATACGTTGCTGGCGCAGCAGGCTGGTCCCGGAAACGAATTGCACCCCCGGCAAAATTGCTTGCAAGCCGATGAGGGTTTCGCCGTGTGTTCGATCGCCGACTGCGGCCCGCGGATTAGCAGGTAGGTTGAATTTACCCAGAATTTCACGCACCAGTGTAGCCGGGTCGTCCCAATCCCCCAGCACACGGGTTTGCACACCCTGCAAATCGCTGAGGCCACCGAACTCCGCCGTCATGCGGGGTAGGGTCAACACTGCTTCCTGGCCGGGTGTAACCCAGATGCCTTCCAGCCACGCGCCGGGATGCATGGTCCAGCCATAGGTTGGAATATCACGGGGCACGCCGGTCAAATATTGTAAGTCGGCGGAGATGGGGAAGAAAGCGAAATCGGCAATCTCGCCGAGTTTCTGCTGGAAAATTTGTAAGCGTTCACTGTAGTTCATGTTCATGTCCAAAGGGTATGATGACAGCATGGCGCTGACTATAGCACAGCGGTTGCAGTCTGTCAGTAAGTCCAGTGTGGCAAAATTGCTTGACGTGGCCGGACCGACTCAATATAATTCCCGGCATTGTCGGGTTAATTTACCGTAACTTGTCGACAATCTCATCATTATTTTTCGAAAGTGAGGTCAAGTTTATGTTCCAAAAACGTTTTTGGGTACTTGCCGTCCTGATTATGCTGGCGCTGGTTGCTGTCAGTGGCGGGCTGGTGGCTCAGGATGAAAATGTGCTGGTGATCGGCCATGCCGAAGTCACCGACTCCTATGATCCGGCGCATGGGTTTACGCCAACTACCGCCATCATTCATCGGGCGGCTTATGATACGCTGGTGACGTTCCCCGATGGTGATGCCAGCGAGATTCTGCCGTCATTGGCGACTGAATGGACGATCTCGGACGATGGGTTGGTGTACACCTTCAAGCTTGGCGACGAAGCGGTCTTTGCTGACGGTTCGGGTGTCACTGCCGGTGATGTCGCCTTTTCATTGAACCGGCTCCGTCATGTCAACGGCAATCCGTCGTTTCTGGCCGATGGTATCGCCGGGGTTGAAGCCGTTGATGACAAAACCGTTGCGATTACCCTGACCGAGATTCAGCCGCCGTTTCTGACGCGGTTGGCGAACACCGCCTTCTCCATCACGCAGGCGTCGGTGGTCCAGGCCAATGGTGGCACCGATGCTGAAGATGGTGCCGAGACCGATACCGCCCGTGAATATCTCGACCAGAATTCGGCGGGGACCGGTCCCTACACGCTTGAAAGCTGGGCGCCGCAGGATGAGACCGTCCTGGTGCGCAACCCGGATTACTGGGGTGAAGCCCCCTTCTTTGACCGGGTGATTATCGTCAACATCGCCGAGGCCGCCACGCAGAAAGCCGCGCTGGAATCCGGCGACATTGATATTGCGTTGGATCTGACGCCCGATCAGATTACTGACCTGGAAGGCAATGCCGATATTGGGATTTTCCGTGGGCCGGGGCAGTGGACCCACTTCCTGCTGATGAATGCCGACCCGGAATTGGGCGGACCCGTGAGTGACCCAACCGTGCAACTGGCGGTTCGGTATGCGCTGGATTACGAGGGTTTCAAGCAACTCTGGCCGGGTAGTGTGACGCCGGGTACGAATATGGCGTATTTCCTGGCCGGTGCGTTCCAGGAAGAGCAGGCCTTTACCCGTGACCTGGACCGGGCGCGCGAGTTGCTGACCGAGGCTGGCTATGCCGATGGCTTCGACATCACGCTGAATTACCCAGATTTCGTGGGTGGTGGCGCGAACATGAACACCAACGCGCAGAAACTCCAGTCGGACCTGGCCGAAGTGGGTATCAATGTGACGTTGAACCCCGGTGAATTACAGGTTTCGCTGGAAGAGTATCGGAATGGTGAACAGGGTTTCGCCTACTGGTTCTGGGGGCCGGATGTCTTGGATCCAGTCGATGTTCTGTCCTTCGTGCCGGG
The DNA here is from genome assembly GCA_965223835.1 of Phototrophicaceae bacterium. Taxonomy (GTDB): domain Bacteria; phylum Chloroflexota; class Anaerolineae; order Aggregatilineales; family Phototrophicaceae; genus CAVYXZ01. The sequence continues at coordinate 3,086,983 of CBDCXQ010000001.1, read as the reverse complement.
CGGTAAGGTTGCCTCGGAGCGTTCTAACTGGAATGATGATAATGCCGACCCGGAAATCCTCGAACTGCGCGATCGTGCTGCGGTTGAATCGGACCCGATGGTGCGTGCTGAGTTGTTTGCCAGTATTCAGGATTACTTGCAACAGAGCGGTATCTTCGCACCCTTTAATGTGCCGCCGACTCAGACCGCTTTCCGGGCGACCATTGATGGTTATGTGTGGCATCCGCAGTGGGAAATGGATGTCGCCCTATTGAGCCGCATGGGCTAGATTTTCTTCATCGAGGCGGTGGAGTCGGTTTTGGCTTCGCCGTCTTTTCTTTTGAGTCATCGGTCGTTAGTCATCAGCATCACGTTGGATGTTTTTCAGTTTGACGGTGTGATCAAGGTGACGGTTAATTTCAACTTTGGCCGCGTTTAAGACCACACGACTACAAGCTAAGGATAGCGATGTCGTTACAGATTTACATTATCCGCCGCTTCCTGTTGATTATTCCACTCCTGTTGGGCATTACCATTGTGGCATTTCTGATTGCCAATGCTATTCCAGCAGATCCCATTAATGCCAACCTGCCCCAAAATGCGCTCAATAATGAAGAAGTCGTCCAGGCTTTCCGCGCCAAGTGGGGGCTGGATAAACCCCCGGCGGAGCAATATCTGACGTATCTGGGCAATCTGCTGCAAGGTGATCTGGGCGTGTCGATCAAAACCCGGAATCCGGTGGTTGAGGACATTCAGCAGTTCTTACCAGCGACCATCGAACTCGCCACCTTTTCGATTGTTATCGGCCTGGCGCTTGGCATTGGCGTGGGCATTGTCTCGGCAGTCTGGAAAAATAGCTGGATTGATTATTTGTCGCGGACGTTTGTAGTCGTGGGCGTCAGTTTCCCGGTGTTTGTATTGGCGCTGGTGGGTTTGACTATCTTCCATGTCCAACTGGGCTGGGTTGCTGGACCCGGTCGACTGGATTTTATTGTGCGTGATCCACCGCACGTCACCGGATTGTTCACGTTGGATAGCTTGCTGGCGGGTGATTGGGATAAATTTCTGAATTCGCTGTCGCATCTGGTATTGCCAGGGGTGATTCTGGGCAGTTACGTCGCGGGGATTATCGCGCGTATTACCCGTTCTTCATTGCTGGAAGTGTTAGGTATGGATTATATTCGCACAGCACGCTCTAAAGGTGTTGGTGAGCGCTGGGTCATTGTGCGCCATGCGCTGTCGAACGCCATGATTCCCGTGGTGACAATTATCGGTATTTCCTACGGCAACCTGCTGGTCGGTTCAGTATTGATCGAATCGATTTTTGCGTGGCCGGGCATTGGTCGGTATGCTTTTCGGGCGTCTACCTCGCAGGATTTTCCGGCGATCATGGGCGTGAGTATTCTTATTGCATTCATTTATGTGGCGGTAAATTTCATTGTCGACATCCTCTACTACTTCCTCGATCCGCGCATCCGCGTGGCGTGAGCAGTTCACTTATGTGCGTCATCAACTCCGCCGCTATCCACTGGTGCTGATTGGGCTATTCATTGTTATAGGCTGGATACTCATCGCCATTTTTGCGCCGGTAATCGCTCCCCAGGACCCGCTGCAACAGGCGGTGGCGGACCGACTAACGCCGCCGGGACAGAATGGATATGTGTGGGGGACCGATGAACTGGGCCGCGATATTTACAGCCGGGTTCTCTATGGTAGCCGCATCACTATTCCCGCCGGGATCGCTGTCATTGTTATCGGCAGTCTGATCGGTATTATGGTCGGTGCGATCGCGGGTTATGTGGGTGGTCTGGGCGATGAACTCCTCATGCGCGTGACCGAGTTGTTCATGGCTTTTCCGACGATTATCCTGGCGATGGCCGTGACCGCCGCGCTGGGGCCAAACATCCGCAATGCCATCATTGCGCTGGTGATTGTCTGGTGGCCCAGTTATGCACGGTTGCTGCGGGGGATCGTCCTGGAGATTAAAACCAACGAATACGTTGATGCCACCCGCAGTGCTGGAGCGGGGGGTGTATACATTCTGTTGAATACTATTTTGCCTAACTCAGTTGCCCCTGCAGTTGTATTGATGACGCTGGATATTGGTAATGCGATTCTGACATTCGCCGGGCTAAGTTTTTTGGGGCTGGGACCCGAACCAACCTCGCCAGAGTGGGGCAAAATGGTCGCCATTGGCATTGATTTCTTCGACCAGTGGTGGATGTGGTTGTTTCCGGGTCTGGCGATTGCGAGTCTGGTGATGGCCTTTAACTTTATTGGTGATGGCGTCCGTGATATTTTTGACCCGCGGTTGCGCTGAGTGAGGTTCGATGCTCGCCATTGGTGTCGATATTGGGGGAACGAAAATCGCCGCTGGCATTGTCGATCAGGCTGGTGTCGTCAGCCAGGTAGAGACTGTATCAACGCCAGTTGCATGTGGGCCAGAAGCCGTTTTGCAAGCCGTCATTAGCCAAATACAGCGGTTGCTGCCGCTGGCAGATAATATCCAGGCAATTGGCATCGGTACCGCGGGAATGGTCGATTTTTCGCGGGGTGTGATTAAGCATGCGAATCCCAATTTGCCCGGCTGGACCGGCATGCCGGTGGCTGAGCGGGTGCGGGATAACGTGAATTTGCCAGTGTATGTCGATAATGACGTGAATGCGTTGGCAATCGGTGAGGGCCGCTTTGGTGCTGGCCGAAAATACAACGCCCTATTATATATTGCGGTGGGTACCGGGGTAGGTGGCGCAATCGTGCTGGATGGCAAGATTTGGCGCGGCGCATCGTATAGCGCGGGTGAGGTTGCTTATCTGGTCGCTGGCTGGGGCGAAGACGGGCAACCTATTTGGATGGAAGACCGCACCGCCGGTCCCGCGATGGAAAAGCAATATCTTGCGCTGGGTGGCAATCATGAACGAGTTAGTCTGCACGTTATCAGTACACGGGCACAGGCTGGTGAGTCACGTGCTCAACAGGTGATTCGCGATGGTGCACAGATTCTAGGCAGGGTATTGGGGCCTTTAGTTGCCGCCATTGACCCGGAAGTCGTCATCGTTGGCGGTGGTGTGCCCAACATCGGTCCGCTATGGTGGCAACCGTTTGAAACGGCGCTGCGGGATAGCCCGTTACCAGCTTTGGCTGCGGTGAAAATTACCCCGGCAGACTTGAATACCCATGCAGTTCTCATTGGCGCGGCGGCACTGGCTTTGAACGAAATCGAAGCTTTGTAAGCACTTCAGTCAGCACCCCCTTGTATGCTTATAACAATATCGAAATATTGACAGGCCGGGCTGCTATTGCAACTCGACGCAGGAGAAGCAGTGAATGAGTGTACAGGTTAAATGGGGCGATTCGGAACAGACTGCGATTCGTTATGAATTTAGCGGGGTTTGGAAGCGCGAAGAATTGTTTGCGGCCTACCAGGTGGCGCGGTCGATGGAATTATCCGTGCGACATCCAGTTGATGTGATTATCTCGGCACCCAGTAGTGTCATGGATAATGTGATTACCACGAATACGTTTATTCTGGCGCTGCTGCGCGATGGTCGCCGGGCGGCCCGGCATGGCTGACTCAAGTGGGCAATCCTGGTGAATGATCAAAGCGTTTCTACTTGAATACGTCGGCCCTCTTTTGCGCTTAACTGACAGGCTGCGATGATCCGTTGTATGGAAGCGGCTTCCGCAAATGAGGGTTCCGGGTCGGTGTTATTGATAATGGCGCTAATCCAGCCCCGTGTCATGAAATCGTGTTCGCGGAATACATCACGATATGTATTATGGACAGTATCTTGGCGGGCGCTGCCCCAGATGTCATCTGGAATTGGCAAGTCTTTAATCATACCTTCGCCAACTCTAGCGCCTTTAACCTGCTGCACCGTATCCCAATCATTTGAGCAATAGAGTGTGCCGGCGCTCCCATGAAATTCCATCTGATGCCTTTGGCCGAAGGGTGTGTCTTCATAACAGACGGCGCTGGCAACAATTACACCTTGAGCGCCGCTTTTGAATTGCAGCAAGATACTACAACTATCGTCACCGCGAACATAATCACCGCCATCAGGCCGCCGGTCACGCTCAACATGATAACTTAATTGACACATCACCGAATCGATTTCGCCATAATACCATTGCGCCAGGTAAATGAAGTGGGAGCCAATGTCGCCAACCACCCCAGCACCCGCTTCTTCGAGATCAAACCGCCATCTATAGTCCCCGTCACGCGCAAAGCCGGTGTAGTAACGCATATTCAGATGGTACGGTTTGCCCAGATAACCTTCGTCAATGAGGCGTTTGAGATAACGGGCGGTTGGCATAAAACGGTAGGTGAATGGTACGAGGCATTTCAAGCCGGTTGCTTGGGCTTTGTTGACCATTGCGTTGGCCTGGGCAACGTTCATCGCCAGCGGTTTCTCGCATAAGACATGCAATCCGGCAGCCAGCGCCGCTATCGTCATCGCATAATGTGTTTTATTGCTCGTCGAAATGACAACGGCATCAATCAGGCCACTGGCAAACATTGTACCGTAGTCAGTGAAATGGTTGGGGATATTGTGTACCTGGGCAAATGCTTTTGTGCGGTCGTCATCGCGTCCACAAATGGCGGTGATGGTTGCATTGGGATGCTTGCGCAACGCTGGTAAATACATAGTTTCGGTCCACCAGCCCGGCCCAATAATCCCGACATTGACATGATGTTGATTGCTCATAAAGGTTTACTCTAACTTCGGATTGATGAGCAAACTCTACCGGCTAATGTCGCAACCCGCTATTCCAATGAGCGTATTGAAGGCAGCAATAGCCCCTCTCTAATGGAGAAGGGCTTATGATGAGGTGAAAAATTACTCAACGGTCACGCTTTTGGCAAGGTTACGTGGCTGATCGACATCGGCCCCGCGGCGCACGGCAATGTGATAAGCCAGCATTTGTAGCGGAATGACGGCGAGAACCGGGCTGAGCATTTCTGGTGCTTCTGGGATGTATAATACGTGGTCGGCTTTAGTGGCGATAAATTCATCACCTTCAGTTGCCAGCGCGATTACGATGCCGCCGCGGGCGTTGGCCTGTTCGATTTGACTAATCATCTTGTCGTACAAGGCATCTTTGAGGGCAATCGCCAGGACTGGCATATTCTCATCAATGAGAGCGATTGGGCCGTGTTTCATCTCGCCCGCCGGGTAGCCTTCGGCATGGATGTAGCTGATTTCTTTGAGTTTGAGCGCGCCCTCCAGCGCAATGGGATAATTGATGCCCCGCCCCAGGAACAAGAAGTCGCGATAATGATAGAGTTCGGAGGCGAGATCAGCAACCAGTTCATCACACTCCAGAGTCTGGCTAACTAATTCTGGCAAGTGAGTAATATCGAGTGTGTGCTGACGCTGTTGCTCCGGGCTGAGCGTGCCGCGTAGTTGGCCGAGATATAATCCTAGAAGATATTGATCGACAATGCTGCTGGTGAATGCTTTGGTAGAGGCCACGCCGATTTCTGGGCCAGCGTTCATGGTGATGTAACCATCGGCGACCCGCATTGCCTGACTGCCAACGGCGTTGACAATACTCCAGACCAGTGCTTCTTGCTCACGGGCTTCTTCCATCGCGGCCAGCGTATCAACTGTCTCGCCACTCTGGGTGATTGCCAGCACGGCGGTGTTTTGGTCAATGATGGGATTGCGATAGCGATACTCGCTGCCATAATCAACCTCGACATGCAGTTTCGCCAGCCGTTCGATAAAGAACTTTCCCACTAAGCCGCTATAGTAGCTGGTTCCGCAGGCAACTGTAACCAGGCGTTGCAGTTTTTTAGCCTGTTCGGCGCTGAGGTTCAGGTCTGGCAGTTGCACTTGAAGCTGTTCGAAATTCACGCGACCGGCAATCGTATCGGTGATGCTGCGGGCCTGGTCGAAAATTTCCTTCTGCATAAAGTGCGTGTACTCGCCTTTAACCGCGCTTACCGGGTCCCAGGCAATGTCGGTGATCGGCACATCAACCGGTTGATTGTCGAGATCTTGAATGGTGTAATCATCAGCCGTAATCGTCGCAATGTGGCGATTTTCTAGGAAGACGATACGGCGCGTGTATTCCAGAATCGCGGGAATATCAGATGCAATGTAATTCTCATCTTCACCCAGGCCAATGGCGACACCACCGGCATTGCCGATGCGCACCGCCACCAGCTTGCCCGGCGAGCGTTTGCTGAGGACAACAATGGCATGTGCCCCCCGGAGTCGCTGGACGGCTTTGCGGGTGCTTTCGGTCAGGTCATGTTGGGAGCCATTTTGCGCGTACAATTCGATTAAGTGGACGATCACTTCGGTATCGGTGTCGGACTGAAATTTGATGCCCTCAGCACTGAGTTCTTCACGCAGGTCAAGATAATTTTCTACAATGCCGTTATGCACAACCACATAGTCACCATCCATGCTGATGTGTGGGTGGGCGTTGTGTTCAGCCGGAACACCGTGGGTCGCCCAACGCGTGTGGCCGATTCCCATCTGCCCGCAGACCGGGTCGTTATTGACGCGATCGCGCAAGTTATGGAGCTTACCGACATCCCGTCTTATCTGAATTTCATTACTGTTGAGCAGGGCAAGACCCGCCGAATCATAACCTCGATATTCCAGACGCTGTAGACCATCCAGAATGATCGGTGCTGCCTCACGATGACCAACATAACCAACGATACCACACATAAGAAACAACCTCCTCGGTGGACAAAGATGGCATGGAATAACGCCAATGAGCGCTATTCATGCGCTATACAATTATTGAGGGTTTAGAAGCCCTCCGTAAAAAGAAGAAAACTTGTTTTCCTGGACCGTAACACGTAATACGGTCCAACAAATCCACTTGCATTTCACCTGGCCCCGCAGTTACCCGCTGGTTTTCATGAAATGCTTATCCGATACGGAGGGAACAGATTGAGGATGGTGGATACATCCTAACGGCATCCGCTGATCTTTCGATTTTCTCCCCAAAGAACGGGGATTAGTCTCAGGTCGCCCTGAGAAACCGCCACCTCGTCAACCGCTTTACGCGGTTCAAGCGCTTACCTGCCCTCAGATTTAATTATATATCAGCCTCCTTTGTTTTGTTGCCTGATTTAATAAACTCTAGAAAACTTACAGACGCCTTGCTTAGGTCCGCATAGGCCCCGCGCAACTTTTCATCTGGTTGGGCCAATGCTAATTGATACATCGCCTCGTCGGTCATTGCAGTCAGGTTATTGCGCGGTACGCGGCGGCCTTCCGTCTTGAATTTAAAGGGTTGACCAAATGTGACTTCGAGGTGGGGACGTTGCCAGCGCAACCACTTTTCTTTCCAGCCGATCGCGCCGGATATGGCGGCTGGAATAATAGTCGCGTCGGCTTTGGTGGCGATATAGGCCATGCCTTCTTTAGGGCGCTGTAGCCCGTTCGGGTTGCGCGTACCTTCGGGCGCGATTAACAAACATTGGCCGCTTTTCAACAGTTCGATCGAGTTGATTAATGCCTGTCGATCAACTTCTCCCCTCCGGACAGTGTAGGCATCCCACCACCAGACGACCAGCTTGCCCAGGAAAAACTGCGTATTTTCGATTTTGGTCATGGGGATAACAAACCGATTGGTGACGACGCCCATCATCAGGCCGGGGTCCAGCGCACTGATGTGATTAATCATCACGATGAGTGGTCCGGTGTCTGGTATGTTTTCAGCGCCACGAACGGTCAGTCTTACCCAGCGGAAGGGAATCTGCCGGATAATGGCCCGAAATAGCTGTCGGCGCCAACGAACTGCCCCGGTTTTCTGGCGGGCAACGTAAGCCTGTACCGAATTATCGGCGCTCATGACGTTTCCTGCGCCGGGCACGCGATTGTTGGCGAATGGAGGTATTCGGCGTTTTGAGTGCCTGAACTTCTGACGGCGTGAGTTCGCGCCATTGACCGGGCCGAAGATCGCCCATTGCGAACTGCCCAATATGGGTGCGGGTCAGGTGACGCACCGGAAAACCCAATGCGCTGGCAACCCGGCGAATTTGCCGCTTTTTGCCTTCGGTCATCACGATTTCGAGTACGGTCAGACCTTTACTCGCCTTCACAAATTGCACCGAACAGGGGGCAGTTTTGCCATCTTCTGGCAGATATACCCCATCTTCCCATTGTTTAAGTACGCTGCCATCGGGCATCCCATACACGGTGACTTTGTAGGTTTTGGTGTGCCGATAGCGAGGGTGGGTGAGCTGGTTCGTTAGTTCGCCGTCATTTGTCAAGATCATCAAACCCTGGCTCTCGGCATCTAAACGCCCCACCATAAAAAGTTGCTCATCCACCGGGACGAGATCGAACACGGTTGACCGATCATCATTTCGATGCTTCTGGGTAGTAGAAAGTACGTTAAGCGGCTTGTTGAGCGCAAGATAGATTTTTCGGCGATTTCCCAGCATGATTTTCTCGCCGTCAACTTCAATCGTATCTGTTTGTGGGTCAGCTTTGGTTCCAAGTTCGATTACCTGGCCGTTGATGCGAACTCGACCCTGCCGAATAAGTTCTTCACAGGCACGGCGCGAACCAATATTGGCCTGCGCCATGATTTTCTGTACACGTTCTTTCACTGCAAATTGCGTTTTCTACTTCAAACTTACGACAATATGAATTATAGGCTAAAGCGTGGCGTGAAAGTAGGGTAGGCGCTGTGCATTGATTAATGAACCGGGGCCGAAATTTGTGTCGACCCCTTCACAGAAATAAGTTGAGTGCTATTTGCTATTTATCAGGCTCATCCAAATGCATATTCGCCAGCGATTCGTAGACGGTGATGACCGCGCTGTTATCCAGTTCGCGGTTGCCCTGTTCGAGCATGGCAGTGAACAGTTGATGGATGACGCCGGTTACGGGTACCGGGATGCCATAGGTGCGGGCGGTGTCCAACACAATACCCAGGTCTTTATGTTGCATATAGGCTTTAAAACCGGGTTGGCGATTGCCAGCGAACAGCCGGGGCGGTTTGACATCCAGCGTCCACATTTGAGCTGCGCCGCCTTTGATTGCATCTACAATACGACTGGGATCAACACCCGATTTTTGGGCGGTGATGAGCGCCTCAGCCAGTGCAACCATCTGGGCACCGACGATGATTTGGTTACAGACTTTGGCGATCTGACCCGCGCCGCTATCGCCAACGAGCACCCAGGCTTTGCCCATTGCCTCGAATAACGGCTCCGTCTGTTTGAAAGCGGCTTCAGGACCACCGACCATAATCGTCAGCGTGCCATCGCGTGCGCCCACGTCGCCGCCACTGACGGGCGCATCTAACGCGGGAACCCCAACCGCTTCCAGTTTCTCGGCGATCATCCGGGCAGTTTCCGGTTTGATCGTGCTATTGTCAATGAAGATTAATCCGTCGTGCGCACCTTCAATGATGCCATTTTCGCCCAAAACGACTTTTTCGACATCAGGTGAATCGGGAAGATTGGTGAAAACGAACTCGACTTGCTCAGCAACTTCTTTAGGGGAGGTTGCGGGGGTTGCACCTTCGCTGGCGAGTTCATTCACAATCGCTTGACTGCGGTTATGAACTACAAGTTCATGCCCGGCTTTCATCAGGTTGCGGGCCATTGACGCGCCCATGATGCCGAGACCGATGTAACCGACTTTTGCCATGATGAGATACTCCTTGTGTAAAAGTGATTAAACTTTGCGCGTTACCCGGAATTGTAACGGAATGCCGACCAGTAGACGAGTTTGCGCCTGCAGGGTAGGGAGTGCGACAAAGATCAGCGTGAGCACCAGCATGGCTGGAAAACTCACGATGGTGAGCAAACGGTCTTTAAATGTTGGCGGATTCTCTGGTGGTCGGGGCGGACGCACAATCACATCCTGATACCAGAATACGATGCCGAGAATCGAGATCAACAGGAAACTGAGTTGCAATGCAACAAAAATGGGATTCTGAAAGTTCTCGGTTGTGAGTTGGATTAAGATCTCCGGGTGAATAAGGAACGTCACCTGTGAGCCAACCGTTAAAATGACCCACCCAGCCCCTGCCAGAAGAATGTCATGGGCAACGCGAAATAACAATTTGAAGGACGTGCCAAACTCAATTTCGGGGTGTTCCAAAATTTTTGCCAGGATGTAGCCAACCTCTTTGCTGCCCCAGGCATGGCGGAGCGTTTGCAGATAACGATTCTTAACTGACTGCAACACGGTATCGCCGGTTGTGGCGTAGGCGGAAAATGGCAGGAACACGCGGTCTAATTTGACTTCACCTTCACGGGCGAAATAAGCTTTGATAAACATGTGCCACTCATCGGCGATGACATCGCCATCCCAATAGCCACTGTTGTCCAGCAGGCGCAGGCTGAGTGTATAGGACGACATTGGCATAGGTATCCACCAGGGTGCAGCCAGATAAGCGAGTTCTAACGCGCTCGAATAGGCGTTAATGAGGCGCATGGGCGGGCTGATTTCCCAGATGTTGGTATGGTAACGAATGGGCGCTTGCCAGAAACGGAGGTGGCGTTGGGGATTAACGGCGAAAAGATAGGTTAACGCCAAAAAATAATCTGGATGCCAGAGGGTATCCGCATCCATTGTGGTGACAAGGATATGATCCAGATCATAGCTGAGTTCGTCCACGAGCTTTCGTTTGATCCAGCGGGCTGCCCAGGCCTCGTTGGCCGATTTGCATTGCATCTCACCGGGCAGGCCACGCGGATGGACGGTGTAAAAAATGTGTTCGAAGCGATGGCTATATTCGCCCTGTAGACACTCCCCTTTTTCGACACAATCGTCCTCGGCTGCCTCCATTGCCAGGACGATGGTCAGCCGCTCGGTTGCTTCATATTGGTCCGCCAGGTTATCTAATGTTTGCTTGAGTGTTTCCAGGCTCTCTTGGTAGTTGGGGATGATAACAACATGTCTTACCACGTCCCAGGGCAGGACATTTGGCTCGGCTGTTTGTTCGTATTTGTTGCGCCAGCTGGTTGCTTCCCACTGGCGTATGGAGCGCAGGCCCATTGCGTTAGCGATGCCCGCCAGGAGGAAACGCACGGCAGAATACATACTTAAAATCACTGCCAGCACGAGAATCGTATATGGAAAAACGACTGCGGCCACCAGCGAAAGTAGTAGTGCAACCCATGCCAAACAACCCGGTATGCCATCCAGCGCCCGTTCAGAGACAGGGGGAGGGGGTGATCCACCCCAGACCGAGTTCCCTACGCCGATCTGTACGCTGTTACGCCGACCACCACCGGATTGATATGGCACTCAAATTGATCCATCAAGCTGAAGTTTGCAACCGCCTAAGCATATCACAACCTGATGTCATTCTCCATGTGACGCTGAACGTGTTAAAATACAGTTCATTCGCAATTCTTATTTTAATAAACTGTGGGGTTTGATATGTCGGCTCGAATCCTGATAATCGAAGATGATGCAGATCTGGCACGCCTGCTGCAGATCGACCTTAGCCAGGCCGGGTTTACCATCAATGTCGCGACAGATGGTCGCAAAGGTCTGCAGCAGTTCGCGATCTGGAAACCAGACCTGTTGATGTTAGATGTAGACTTGCCAGAGATTGATGGCCTGGAAGTCTGTCAGCGGATTCGCCAAATCTCGAATGTGCCGATTTTGATGATGACAGGCCATGCTGTTACCGAACCGGAGATTGCTAGAGGCTTAAACCTGGGGGCAGATGAGTACATGCTCAAACCGCTGGGTAACATTGAACTGCCCGCGCGCATCAAGGCGTTGTTGCGGCGGTCGGGCGTTGAAGATAACAGTCATATTTCCACTTACGAGGACGATTATCTATCGGTTGATTTGACTGGCCGTCGGGTGCAAGTGGCAGGGAGTGAAATCCGCCTGACACCCACCGAGTTTAAGCTGCTGGCGACATTCATCAAGCATCCAGGTGAGGTTTTGACCTTTGAGCAATTGTTGGAAACGGTGTGGGGGCGTGAGTATATCACCGAACATCATTATCCGCGCATCTATGTTTCACACCTGCGGCGTAAAATTGAAAAAGACGCCCAGCAGCCAACCTATATTCGTAATGAATATGGTATCGGCTACCGATTTATCGAAGCCTGACCTGGCGTTATTATGGCCGCTAAAACAGACTTTTCTCAAAATGAATTTGTTGAACTGCTAGAACACTATAATCTGGGTGAGTATCGCAGTTCAAAGCCATTGAAAAGCGGTACTGTCCAGACGAACTATCTCATCAGCACGTCACAAGGTCAGTTTATCTTCAAGTATTATGAAAGCCGTACTCCAGGTTCGGTTCGTTTTGAGGTGAACTTGCTCCATTATATTCGGCAACAAGATTATCCTTGCCCCGCGCCATTACGCAATCGACAGGGTGAGATGGTGGGATTATATGGTCAGAAGGCCTATGTCTTCTTCGAATTTGTCGATGGACATCACTTAGCTTATCTCAACGAAGCACAACAGCGGCAGGTCATTCATGTCGCAGCTCGTTTACAGCAAATCACGCGAAGTTATCAACCGCGTCTACGCCAGTTTCGCTGGAATTATGACCGTGAACTGTGCTGGCAATTGGCACAAACTGAAGCCCAGAAAATCGGCACTTCGAACGCACGGGCAAAATTAGATTGGTTTGAGCAGCAGTTGGCTGCCATGAAATTGCCTCCGGCGTTACCCAAAGGCATTTGTCACGCTGATTATGATTTATCCAATCTGCTATTCCATGACGATCAGTTGGTAGCGCTGGTTGATTTCGATGACGCCAATTATACCTACCTGACCTTTGATCTGGTGAATCTGATTGATGGTTGGGCATGGTCTTACCAGGGCGTGCTTGACCTGGACTATGCTCGACAGATTGTGCAGACATATGAACAGGTCAGGCCGTTAAGTGGCATCGAACGTTGTTATCTGTTTGATGTGCATCAGTTGCAAATCATGTTTGATGGCATCTGGTTTTATGCCCGTGGTGATGCAGCAGATTTCTATGAGCGGCAGAAGATTGATTATCTGAATTCGCTAGGGCGGGAGGCTTATTCTGAGGCCGTTTGCTGAGCAGTGGTAGTTGACTTGGTGCCCTTCACGCCCTTAAGCCCCTTCATTTGAGCGACGTTAATCAGATCGGTGTGATAATCATAGGTGTTGCGCCGTTTTTCAGCATGCGCATCCCGCGCCAACCTGACCAGTTCGTCGACGAGGTCGCGCCAACTGAGGCCAGTTTCACGCCATAAATAAAACGCCAGCGAACCGGGCATGGTGTTGATCTCGTTGAGGAACACGATGTTTTCATCGGGCTTAACCAGAAAGTCAATGCGGGCGGTGCCGTGACCATCAATGGCGCGGAAGGCGTCGATGGCGATCTGTTGGATCTGGTTTGTCAATTCATCAGGGAGCGGTGCCGGGATAATGCGTTCAGCGCTTTTCATGCCTTCATTGCCACGCAGATACTTTTCCTCGTATGTCAAGAATTCGTCCCATGAAACGGGCTGTTCCAACACCGACGCCCGGATCTGTTCCCCATTCCCCAGCACCGCGCAGTTGATCTCGACATGATTTGTGATGCCAGTTTCAACCAGAATACGGCGGTCAAAATGGGCAGCAACGTCAATGGAAGCTCGTAGCAGGTCATTGTTATCGGCGCGACCAATGCCGATACTGGAACCGGTGGTTGCGGGTTTGATGAAAACGGGCCAGTCAAGGGTCGTTGTGATGCGCTCCATTATGGCTTCTGGTTTATTCTGCCACTCGGCGCGGCTGAAATTGACTCCAGCGACCACTGGAATGTCATGCTGTTGGAGGACAGCTTTGCAGGTGATTTTGTCGTTGGCGACTGCCGATGCCAGGGTCATGCAACCGACATAGGGAATATCCGCCAATTCGAGCAAACCCTGTAAGGTGCCGTCTTCACCATGCGTGCCATGAATTGCCGGGAAAACGACATCCAGTCGCTTAATTTCGCTTTTGCTAAAGCGCCCGGCCAGCGGATTTACAATCAGGCCATGATGCTGCACACCAGGCGAGAGGATGACAGGTTGGACGCCGGCATGACTGACAATCTCGTCATCGTAGTTTTTGAGATCAAACAGCGGTTCGCCGGTAAACCAGCGGCCCATCCGGTTGATGTAAATGGGGACCACCTCATAGCGGTTGCGGTCAAAGGCCTGCATGATCTGGTTGGCCGTTACGACCGAAACATCATGCTCAACGCTGCGTCCACCAAAAATAACCCCGATCGTGGTTGTCCGATTGGCACTCATCCTTGACCCCCTCTGTATGAAATGCGACGGTAACTATGCTTGTAAACGAGGGGATTGTCAATATATTGTGAAGTACGCTGTAGCCACGGCTACGAACGGTGCTTATTCGTCCAGGGTCTCAAAGATGTCCATTGCAGCGCTGAGGGTTGTGAAGGTTTGTCCACCGGCTCCGGTTGCGCCCCCGATGACATGCCAGCGATCTGCAACAGCAACCGAGGTCAATCCATGACGCGCTGTGGGTAAGGGTGGAAAGGTCTCCCACGAGTTGGTGAGCGAGTCATAAACTTCATGTTGGTCGAACGTAAGCGACGAATTTAGGGCTTCGCCACCGGTTACATGGATGCGATCTTTTACAACCGCCGCCGTGAGGCCGCTGCGGGGCGTTGGCAGATCAGGCAACGATGTCCAGGTGTCCGTTGCAGGGTCATAGGCTTCGACCACCGGCAAATTGATGCCGTTCCAGCGTCCGGCGATGACCACTATTTTGCCGTCCAATGCAACGGCAGCGAGATGTTCGCGGCGGGTGGGGAGTGGTGCAAGGTCGGTTGACCACGCTTCGCCGGTAAGGTCATAGGTCCACAATTGGTGACTATCTGGCCCGACCCCACCAATGACATAAAGACGATCATCTACAGCAACCAGTGTATGTGCAGCACGAGGCGCGGGCATCTCAGTAATCTGTTCCCACGCATCAAGCACCGAGTCATAGGCCCATAATGCATCAATTGTGGGCCGGAACCCGGTCTCATAACCGCCAGCGAGGTAGATTTGACCGCCAACGGCAGTCATTGCAGTATGGTGTAACGGAACCGGTAAATCAGCAGCGTCTGACCAGCTATCGGTTGTGCTGTCATAGACTTCGAAAGCGGAACTGACCGTGTTCGCCAGCAGGCCACCTGCAACGTAAATTTTATTGTCCAGTGCGGCAGCCGTGATTTCAGAGCGTAGTGTGGGCATATCGGTTGCTGATCGCCAGGTGCCGGTTGGCGGTGAGTCCTGCGCAGCAACGGGGAATACGAGTCCGAGTAAGAGAGCAATAAACAGAATTTTCAAGCCATTATCTCCATTAGCGTGTAATGACTATTGTACCCACGAACACCAGCAACATCGTCAAGCTGAAGCCAAACTCGATGGCAACACCCCACAGGTAGAGCTTGAACGCTGCCTGACCCGCTTGTAAGGTGTGTCGCCATTGGCGAATCCGGGCGTGTTCAATCAACATTGCGCCCACGATAATCCCAATAAGCGTACCCAGGATAGGAATTGGGATGAGCAGTGTGCCGCCGATGCCGCCGATGATGCTACCGATTGCGCCCAGGCAGGACATGCCATCGACTTGAACGCCGATCAGGGGCAGCCAGTATTCGGTGGTGGTGCCAGCCAGCATGAACCCAGTCAGCAATACAAATGCCGCTATCGGGAACGAATTTGAAAGAACGGCGTAGATGAGGACCAGCACCCACATGATGAGTGGACCAGCAATGAAGGGAATGATCGACACCAAGAGCGTGCCGATCATCACGATAATGGTCAGGGCGAGCAGGAGCGATTGTGCAAGTTCCATACCCGCCTATACGTGCGATTATGCCTTTTGTTTCGCCAGTTGCAGAGCGCTTTCAGTCAGAATGGCCGCGCCCAGGGCAAACGATGATTCATCAATATCAAAGACCGGCGTATGGTGGGGGCGATCCGTGTCGTCATATTTCGCGCCCAGGTTGAACATGACGCCGGGAGCCAGCTGGGTCATGTAACCAAAATCTTCAGCACCCATGCCGGCAACCGGTGCTTTCATGCGATCAGGGCCGACGATGTTCTGGGCAACGCTGGTCACGAGTTCAGCAACTTCGGGATCATTATAAGTGGCGTCATAGCCGCGATTGATCTTGAGTTGATAATCACCACCCAGCGCTTTAACGATGCCGAACGCTGTCTCAAGTTCAACAAGCAGTTGTTCACGAATTTCGCTGTTAAAGCTGCGAATCGTCCCGTTTATCTTGACCTCTGCCGGGATGACGTTGCTGGCATCACCGCCGTGAATACCACCAATTGAAATGACTGCTGGTTCCATTGGGTCAATGCGCCGGGCACGGATACCGTAGATGCTGTTGATAAGCTGCGCAACCATCAGCCAGGGGTCGGTGCCTTGATGGGGTGATGCGCCATGTCCGCCAGTCGCCAGAACCGTTGCCTCAAAGCTGTCTTGATTGGCCCAACCGTAGCCGCTGCGCACCTCGATCATACCAGCTTCGGTGCCACTGGAAACATGCAGCGCCAGCGTATGGTCAACCCCTTCCAGTGCCCCATCTTCAATCATGCGGATGGCGCCACTCTTGCCTTCTCTGTCCTGACCCTCTTCACTGGGTTGGAAGAACAGGCGAATTTCTCCCGCAGGTCGTTCCTCTGCGGGCAGTTCAGTTAACATCCGGGCGACACCCAGCAAAATAGCGGTGTGGGCATCATGACCGCAGGCGTGCATGACGTTGGCATTTTGTGAGGTGTACGCAGTCTCATGTTCTTCCTGTATGGGCAAAGCATCCATGTCAGCACGGATGCCGATCACGGGCTGGCCTTCGCCAATGCGGGCGACCACGCCGGTCTTACCCACGCCGGTTTCGGCCTCAATGCCCATATCCGTGAGGGCTTCAGCGACCAGTTTAGCGGTGCGAAATTCCTGAAAGCCGAGTTCCGGGTGCATATGTATGTCGCGCCGCCACGCGATAATCTGATCTTCAAATGAACGGGCATGTTCCATTCGGTCGGGGCTGTAAGCCATTTGTAAATCTCCCAAAAACTTACGATATGTGTTCCAGATTGTGTCACCTGGCAATGCGTTCGCCTAGAGCCAATGCTGTGTGATCAGGTGCCGCGTTTCCGACAGCGTTGTACGAAATCGGTGAACAACGGCTGACCGACTTCCCCCATCTGTTCCGGGTGAAATTGTACGCCGATCAAGCGCTGGTCGTCGGATTCGAGCGCCTCAATCACACCATCGGGTGCAAACCCAACCAGACTTAATCCTGTGCCGACATCGACCAGGGCCTGAATATGATAGGTATTGGTGACGAATTCAGCAGTGTTCATCACGGTTCTCAGGTATGAGTCGACTTTCAATTTAACCAGATGGTCGGTTGCGCCGCGTGATGCGCTGTGGACCAGTGAATTGCTTTTTTGAGCCTGGACATCGGCGTAGATGGTGCCACCATGCATGGCATTGATGAACTGCATCCCATAGCAGATGCCCAGCACCGGACGGTCTGATAGCGCGTTAAAGATGCGCTCGTCGTTCTGATCACGCAGCGGGTCAACCGGTTCGAGATCATCGGGTAAGCCACCGATTAAACCGCGTCTGATACCCGGTCCGCCGGTAATTACGAGGCCATCCAGCAAGGCGGCGAATTGTTGAGTTGCTTCCTCGGATTCGAAAATTGGAACGATGAGCGGCAAACCCTCGGCCTGTTCGATGGCGCGCATGTAATGGATGTCGAGCGTTTGTTTGCCGTCAATATAGCTGGTAGTGATGCCGATGCGTGGACGGTAGGTCATGAATGTCTAAGCTCACTACGATGAATAAGTATCCGGCAGGTCGTTTAGAAAGAGTACCGTGTCCCCGGCGGCGAGGTTCGTTTCGTACCACTGGACTGATTCGTCCAGTGTATCCACGACGCGCAGCTTATCCACTGGGAATCCGGCGGACTTTAGCCCCTGTTGGACGGGTTGCGTCTGCTGGGAGCCAACCAGAATAACGTCAGTGGCGTACTGGGCGGCGATTTCGCCGAGGCGGTGATTTTCACGCTCCATCAGCGGGCCGAGTTCGATCATGCCGGGGGTAATCAACAACCGTTTGCCAGAGGTGTGCATGCCCAGCACCCGCAATGATTGCTCCGCACCGACGGGGTTGGCGCTGTAGGCATCGTTGATGATGGTAATTCCGGCGGCAGTCGTTTGACGCACCAGCCGGGCTTCCGCTGGTTGCAGATCGCGCACCCGCCAGGCGACATCCTTGAGTGACATGCCCTCGTTGACAGCGACTGCGGTTGCCAGCAATAAATTGGTGACGTTGTGCAGACCGAGCAGCAGCGTTATGAACTCAGTCGACTCGCCGGTTTGGGTATCGGTCACAGTAAAGGTAGTTTGGGTGAGCGCTTCGGTAATATTGGACGCAACCAGGCGCGGTCCGCCGGATGGTACATGGTTGGGGTCAATTATCTTACTTACAGCGATGCGATTTTTGGGATAGCCACGCTCATACATCTCGCGCACGTGAAGATTATCCCAATTGAAGATGCCGACCCCATCCGGCGGTAGCGCTTTGATGATCTCGTATTTGGCGATGGCGACATTTTCCAGGCTGCCAAAACGTTCCAGGTGCTGTGGGCCGACTTCAGTCACGAGAGAAATTCGTGGGTGCGTCAGGTCGCAGATTTGCTGGATTTCGCCGGGGACATATGCGCCCATTTCGGCGATGAAGTAATCAACACTATGATCTTCCGCCAGGTCGTTGTTGATGGCGAGGCACACGCCCATGAGCGTATTGTAGCTTTTGGGCGTAGGGTAGGCGCGAAATCGACCATTCAAGATGTGGGCCAGATAGGACTTGGTGCTGGTCTTGCCATAGCTGCCGGTGATGCCAATGACCGTCGGGCGCACGTTGTCAAGCACCTGTCGTGCCTGTATGACAAAGCGACGACGAAATGCAGCCTCTACGGGTTGCATCAGCAGATTGCCGAGTATGAGGTATATTGGGGCTAATAAAAACAGTCCGAAACCAGCAAGCGTGATGTAGCCAAATTGAATTTGCGGTAGGTCAGGTAGGGGTGCGAAGATGATGAGGAAGAGTGTCAGGTTTATCACCGCGACGACAATTGATGCACTGAGTAAGCGTTTGGCGCGGGGCGTCGGGCGGAAGGCCTTCTTAACTTCAGCTTCACGCGGCGGCCAGACGGCGACCAGTGCTGTGACCATGCCGATAATGCTGAACATAAGATCGCCGGGCGCTTCAGATAACATGATCGTCGCAGGCAGTCCAACCAGCACGACGACTGCGGGGCGATTGGGCAACCAGCGCAAGCGCTGCGCCACGACCCAGCGCAGGTAACGCCCATTTTGGTATTCTTCGATCTGGAAATAGTGCGCCTGTTTGTAGATGCGGTAGAATGTCCCGCTCAGCCAGACCAGCGCAATGATGCTAATGAACATATGCTAGCTGTCCTGCGTGAAAAAGTGGTCAATGACGCGGACGGTATCGGGCAAGCGGTCCAGATAGCTGTAATGACCGGCCCCTTCCCAGACAACCAGCCCGGCATCGGGAATAGTCTTTTCGAGCAATTGACCCTGCCACAGCGGCGTATCCTGATCCTGGTCGCCCCAGAAGAGCAATGTTGATGGTTGTACGCGGGCAGCATATGGTAACAAATCTTCGTTGACGACTTTGACAAACGTCTCACGCATGACACCGGTGGCGGCCTGATAATCGCTGGACCCATAGCGTCCAACATACCAGGCGCGTAACTGATCAGCTTGGTTGTGTAGCTTTAAGTTGACCAGTGTGTTTAGCGCGAAACGATAGCTTTTCAGGCGCAGTTGACTGGAACGCGAAGGCGGCGTGCGGACTCCGGCACTGTCGATGAGCGCCATTTTGCGGAGTCGCTTGGGGTATTCTGCACCGAGAATTAATCCTAAACGACCACCAAAGGAGTGACCAATCAAATATACGCGATCTAATTGGTGATAATCCAAATATGCAATGACGAAATTCGCATAGTCAATAACCGACCAGCTCACGGTTGGTGGATCACTTTGACCAAACCCCGGTAGATCCAGCACATGAATCTGATAGTCTAATGGCGCAAGCTGCCGGGCCAACAGTAACATCAGGTCAATATTCGCACCCCAGCCGTGCAGCATGACGATGGGTGAACCGTGACCCAGAACGACTTCAGCAATGTTTATATTGGAAATAGTGGTGATCGTAACTTCTGCTGGCATCATTCGACTGTGATCTGTGCCCCTAAACCTTGCAATTTTTGAATGACGTTACCAAAGGTGTGCTGGACCACTTGTGCATTATCAATGGTCGTCGTGCCTTTGGCAATTAGCGCCGCACACAGCAACCCCAGTCCAGCCCGGACATCAGGCGAGGCCATATAGATACTATATAGCGGGGATGGTCCGACAACAATGGCTCGATGTGGGTCACACAGGACGATTTGTGCACCCATTGCCTTCAGACGATCTACAAACAGCAAGCGATTATTAAATAACTTCTCGTGAATGAGCGAGGTGCCGCGAGCCTGAGTCGCGATCACGGTAGCCACAGCCACCAGGTCAGAAGGGAAGCCAGGCCAGATCGCGGTTTCGATTGACGAATCCACATCTTCCTCACGGTTGAGCACGGTAAGCTGCTTATGTTTGGCGACAAAAATCTGCCCTTCGTCAAGATCAAGCTGGATGCCCAGGCGTTCATAGATTTTGGCGATCATCCGCATATCATCGTAACAAATACCGTCAATTTGTGCGCGTCCGCCCGTCAATGCAACCATGGCCGCAACGCTGGCGGCTTCGACATGATTCGGGCCGACTGTGACAGTTGCTGTTCCTAAATTGGCGGGACTCAGAATGCGCAAAATGTTTGACCCCACCCCCTCAATGTGAGCACCCATCATTTCCAACAATTCACAGAGTTCGCGAATGTGAGGTTCACAGGCCGCATTGTGGATAATGGTTTCTTTACCGAGACAGGCCGCCAACATGATGACAACGCCAGTCGCCGTTACACTCGCCTGCGCCAGAATGATGTCTTTATGGTCCCATTCAGCAGCATGAATCTCTACTGCACCATTAATAGTCACAATATCTAGGCCGAGGTCTCGCAGCGCATCCAGATGGGTACGGATTCGGTTGAGCGGAAAATCAATCTCCAGACGCACATGTTGACGGCGGGCCAATAGGGGTGCGACTAACAGCAATACGCCGAGCGAACTGCCAATCTGATCTGCAGTCAGGGTTCGTTCAGTCAGTTTATTAGCCGTAATCTGAATGGTGTTCGGTTCATGCTCATCAATTATCGACCCTAACTTCTTGATAAGCGCAAGCATGGTCCGTGTGCTGGTTGTCTGTGGCACATTACGAATTGTGATTGGCTGGTCCGTTAGCAAGGCGGCGGCGAATAAGGCCATTGCCGCGTTCGGGTTGCCCGCTGTCGCATAGGTCCCGCTCAATTGCTGTTGTCCCGTAACCTGAATGCGCATTAAGTGTCCGTTTCTTTTAAACGTCCGGCATTATATCAAAGAAAAAGAGGCACGCCATGACGTGCCCCCAAACTATTTGAATCGACTACAGCAACGTGACATTTGAGACCCGTTCGGTATTTTCACTGTTGGTACGCTTTCGGTCACTAATCGGCTTGACCGGTGGGCATTCCCAGGCGTCAGCTGGAGTCTGTGATCGAGTTTCAGTGAATTTTGGCAAGATACCACAGGCAAAGCATTTGTCTCGACAATCAACCCGCGTTTCTTGTCGGATGCTCATGTGATAGTCGTCGAGCAAGAATTTCTTATGGACCGCTGCATCAATATGATCCCAGGGGAAGATTTCATCATCGCCCCGTAACCGATGGCTATAGAATTTCGGATCTAACTCGCTTTCGGCAAACGCTTGTAACCAGCGGTCATGGTGGTGATGATCTTGCCAGGCATCAAATTTACAGCCTAATTCCCAGGCACGCTCAATCACGCGACTCATGCGCCGATCACCCCGACTGAGGAAACCTTCGAATTCACTACCTTCGATGTCGTTCCAGCGCAGGTGCAGGCCGCCGCTGCGTAATTCCCGCTTGAGAATGCGCTGCTTTTCCTTGACCTGTTCCGGCGTATCTTGCGGCACCCACTGGAATGGCGTATGCGGCTTGGGGATGAACGTGCTGACCCCAACATTGACGGTTGCTTTGTTGCCCAGGATTTGACGACCTTCCCGCAAGACGGCCTTGCACAGGTCAACAATCGCCCAGACATCGTCAATCGTTTCTTCAGGATGGCCGATCATAAAATAGAATTTGATGGTGCGCCAGCCACGTGAATAGACATCTCGGGCAGTTTCGATCACCTGTTCGGAAGGTACATATTTGTTGATGATATTGCGCATCCGCTCTGTGGCGGCTTCGGGCGCGAAGGTGAAACCACTGCGCCGCGTATCGCCGAGTTTATCCAACAATTCCGCGCTGGCGGATTCAATGCGCAGGCTGGGTAGGCTCATGCTCAAACCAAATTCGGCGTATTCATCATGCACAGCGCTCACCAATTCATGCACGTCGCGGTAATCAGACGAAGACAGACTCAGCAAACTGATTTCTTCATAGCCAGTATTCGCCATGATGTCTTCAATGGCATCGACCACTTCAGCCACTGACCGCTCCCGAACGGGTCGTGTCACCATCCCGGCATGACAGAAACGGCAGCCGCGAGTACAACCGCGCATGATCTCAATCGGCGCACGATTGTGTACCGTATCAATGTTGGGGACCAGGAATCTGGTAAATGGCGGCGGCAAGATTGGGACAATGCGTTTCAGGACTCGCGCTGGCGCTTCAGATGTATTAGCCATGACGTCGGCAACGGTGCCATCTGGATGATATTCAACATCATAAAAACGCGGAATGTAGATGCCCTGAATTCGAGCCAGTGCCCGCAATTGAGTTTCGCGAGATTCGCCGCGCATGGCTTGCATTGTCCGAGCAATTTCCAGAATGATTTCTTCGCCCTCGCCAATTACGAAGGCATCAATAAAAGCTGCCATTGGCTCCGGGTTATAACAGGCGTGACCGCCAGCGATTACCAGTGGATAGGAAGCATCGCGGTCGCGACTGCGCACTGGCATATCCGCTAAATCAAGCAAATTCAACGCGTTGGTGTAAAGCTGTTCATACGGCAGACTGATGCCCAACACATCAAAGTCACGGATGCGATGTTTGGTTTCCAGTGAATACAATGGTATATCCTGGTCGCGCATGATCGCTTCCATATCGACCCAGGGACTAAAAACACGTTCCGCCAACATATCAGATTGCTGATTGATTTGTTCATAAAGAATCATGATGCCCAGGTTGGACATGCCCAGGTCATATATATCAGGAAAGGCCAGGGCGACTTTAACGTCAATCTCATCCCAGTTCTTGACGATACTGTTATACTCACCGCCAACATAACGTCCAGGTTTTTCGACCTGCATTAGAACACGGTCAAGGACCTGTTCAATTTGCATGGGCTGACTCCTTGCCACAATTTTTCAGATGGAGATTAGCAAATTTACGTCATTATAACGGATGGTCGAGGTGATGTGTAGGATAGTGCTGGTTATATGGTTGTTGGTGGGCGTTAATCTGGTACGCGCACAGTCGGTTATCACTGCTGACAATATTGAACAATTGCGATCCGTCCAGCACATTGATTTTGATACTCTGCCGGTAATCGCCGGCGAAATCCTCAATGGACAATTCTTTGTCAATGACAATGGCAGCTTATTGGCGATTGTCAACACGCAGGGACAGCTCGTCATCATGAATGATGAGGGGCAATTGCAAGAGATTACTGACATTATTCTCACTGACAACGATTTTCCAGCAACCTTCATCGATGGTGCATTCGGCGATGAACGCTTTGTGGCGGTACATACGATTGGCAACGGCTATGTGGTGACGATTGTTGATCAAGCTGGCGTTCAGGACAACCTGACTTTCATGACACCTGATAAGCCAGTCGCAATCTGGTCAGCGCCGGATGCCGTCTGGTTGGAGGTTATTTCGAATGAACCGAATATGCCACCGTATTTGGTCCGCTTGATCGATGGTGAAGCAACAATTGAGCCATTTGCACCGGCACAGGTTGAAAATGTGGTGGTGCGAATTGGACGATTAGCTTTGCCACAGGCCGTGATCGTCACGGATAACAATGAGGTCCAACACTGGAATCTGGAAACCGGCGCATTGATTGGTCAGGTTCGTACCGCTGAAACGCCGCTATATGGACATATGTTGCCTGGATCTGACCACATGGTCTGGCGTGATCCCGCTTCTACGACCCTGCATATGTTAAACTTTGCAACTGGCGAGGATTTGATTGTAACGCAACTGGATGGGAGCTACATTCCTTTCTTATTTATGAACGCATCCGCCGATGCCGTTTTGGGTGTCAATGTCGATGATGAGCCAGTTGTGGTTGCCTGGATTGTGGAACAGGGCGACCGCTTACCACTAGGACTTTATCGTCAGTGTAATCGACCGCCAGATAAAGTAATATTAAGTGCAGACAGTACAACCCTTATTATCGGTTGCGATACCGGTTTGGACATCTGGCGCAACCAGGGATAAGCAATTATTATGGATGAAAATTGGTTTGAGCGGTTAGTAGATAATCCGCACATAGAGGCAGTAATCGTTGCCAACAACCAGGGACATATTCTTGGTTCAACACGCGAATTACGGAGCGATCGTGAACGCGCGGCGTCAATGGTTCAGGCGATGGAGGTCTTGGCGCAAACGCTGTTATCCACCTTGCACTGGGGGCCGGCGCGGATGATCCAATTTTCAACTGACCTGGATCACATTCTCTTGCTTCCACTCGTCAACTCGACTCATGTTCTGGTCGTACTGACTCGGCGAACCGCACCGTTGGCGCTTCTTATGGTTGAACTTGAACGGGTGGTGAATGATCTTCAGCCGGATGATCTAAATATGATGCCCGACATGATGGTTCATGGGGATGATACACCCGTGTTGGATGCCGCTGAATTGATTGATGCAGTACAGGAATGGTTGCAAAGCCGTCCGAACTCTGGAGTAGAATGAATTATTGCAGATTAGTTTACAGTTCTGATAAGATCTTATGCTTGCAATAGCAAGGATGATTTATAATTATAGTAAACGTTAGATTTCTGTTTGGATATATTTTGACATCTGGAGGGTTAAGAAAGTAGCATGGCAGCCGGTACACAAGCTAAAGGACAAAATACACCCCAAACCAATGAAGTCATTTGCCCTTATTGTCGGCGGCGGTTTGGCAATCGCGAGGAATTAACGTTGCATGTTGTCACCCGCCATACGCAATCGGACTTTGATATTCCGGCCCAGGCGGGTGGAAATAAGTAAATTACAACGGCGCTAGTTGATGGTAACGTTGATCGCGGATGGATATGGATATCTGAGCGGGATTAATGATTCCAACGTTTTCTAAGGAAAACGAGGCCGCTACACTGCCCATCCTGGCAGCAGCAACGAGCGATTTGCCCTGAAGTACGCCCCATAAGAGCGCTCCACAAAATGTATTGCCGGCCCCGGTTTGGTCCGTCAACATCGAGAATTGCGCAGCGGGTATGTGCTGCGGTTTGTCGTTATCACGGCTGGTGACCAACGCGCCATCAGGCCCCATACGTAGCGCAATTGCTTTTGCTCCATCGTGCAACAACGCACTCAGTAATGCCTCTGGCTCGAGTTGACCATAAACAGCCTGAGTTTCCATCAGGTTAGGCGAGATAATGTCAATGTCGCCTGGTTGCAAACAGTCCCGAAGTTGCTGACGATTCGCGGATTGCATGATTTGTTGCAGCGGTTCCCACAACATGATGCCGGTTAATGCCGTGCGCCAGGCACGGATACCGGCGAAGTCTTGTAATAAATAGAATCCTCGGCTGGTTTGATATATGGCAGGCAAATGAGTCGGCGTGGCGCCTTGAATAAATGGCTCGGTGATTGCGACGCGATAAAGCTCCCGACGTGTTCCATCATGTTCAAAGATTTGCCACGCACGAATTTGTGGTATGGCTAGCTGATGTAAGCCTGTAGTATCTAGATGTTGATTTAAAAAATCGCTGATGGACTTGGGTAAATCGTTACCTGCTAAAGCAACTAAGCCGGGCCGCGCACCCCACAGCGCTGCGCCCATTAAGGCGTGAACGACTCCACCTCCTAGCCGCCCCATATAGGTTGTGCCATCGGGTAATACGATGTCGTCAATAAAAATGGCCCCAATGCCAACCATTTCAGGTGTCATTGCGTGGCAAGTTCGTTTGCAATCGCTGCGGCAATCCGGGCGTTATTAATCAACAGGGCGGTATTGGCTTGTTTGGACTGGCCGCCGGTAAGTTCGACAACACGATTGAGCACAAATGGCGTCAGTGCCTTTCCCTGTATTTGACGTTCACTGGCTTCAGCAGTTGCCTGTTCAATGGCGGCTTCAGCGATGTGAGCGGCGAGTTCGTCTGCAGCCGGGACGGGCACCGCCACCAGTATTCCCTGTCCAGTTTGTAACTGGTGGGCAGCAGCGATGATGTCAGCAGCTTGTTGAGGTGTTTGGACACAGGCATCAACTGGTAAGCCACTGCTGCGAGTATAGAAGGCTGGTAAGGTTTTCGTTTGATAGCCGATGATTGGTACGCCTTGCGTTTCTAGCACTTCCAAAGTCAGGGGTAAATCGAGGATAGACTTCGCACCTGAACATACCACCGTGACCGGTGTGCGACCGAGTTCGATGAGATCAGCTGATACATCGAACGGTTCACCGCGATGCACGCCACCGATGCCGCCGGTTGCGAACACCTGAATGCCTGCCATGTGGGCGACGATCATGGTCCCGGCAACGGTTGTAGCCGCATCTTCGCCCAGCCCCACGGCAATTGCCAGATCTCGCCGACTGCACTTGCGTACCGACCCGGTGGCTCGTGACCCAAGATACTCAATCTCAGAATTTGTCAGACCGACTTTGATTTGTCCCTGGAGTATCGCGATAGTTGCCGGTACCGCGCCACTTTGCTCAATCGCAATTTGCATAGCGAGAGCGGTTTCAACATTGGCGGGATAGGGTAAGCCATGCGTAATGACCGTTGATTCCAACGCAACGACCGGCTGGTTATTTTGGAGAGCGGTTTGAACGGGTGGGCTGAGTTGGACGGGTGGGAGCATAAGGGTCCTGTGTATGGCGTGTCACTACAATCGTCGCCATTCTATCATACAAAAAACTGACCCGGATATGCTCCGGGCCAGCTAACGTTATTGTGGGTTACGGTGTTACCTGTATGGCATCGACCGTAAATGGTTGTCTGGGGGCCTTGTTCTCAAAGATGAGTTCATGTTGGCCCTCACCGAGACCGTAGAAGGCGACCGGTGTCAGATAGCCTCCGCGTCCCCGCTGGCTAAAGTTGTTGCAGAGCAATTCGTTGTCATCAGAACCTTCGACAACGATACATAGCTGAACATCACCAGAGTTGCGGCCTGAGAATTCCTGATACAGGATCAAGACATTGCCTTCGACAAAGAGTTGCACGATTGAACCTGCGTTAGTGGCTTCCTGTTGGGTAAGCTGCCAGGGGCCGCGTGGCGGACCGCTGCGGACACGGGACTTTGGCGACCAGAAATCCGCCGGTGCGAAGCGAACTGCCTCATGATCAAGCAATTCGGCGTCATCATACATGCCGTTTTGCAAGGCGGCGCCGTCAGTTACGCTATCGAAAATAGCGATCGCATCCACTTTGAACCACTCCCGCACCAAGTCGGTGGGGACTTCGTTCACCTGTACCCGTACCGCATAGGTATCCGGCGTCAGGCCGTAGAAGTTCACGCCGTACTGCGTGTGGCTGCCACGTGTCAGTTCAGTGGAGTTCAGGCGGCAGAATGCCAGGTCAGTGTCATCGAAGCTGGTTTCGTCCACATAGACACTTTCTGGGACAAAGCAGACTTCAAGATCCAACCGGTAGGCGTCTTCGTGAGTGACGACTGAGATACCGCTGCCGGTGAAGTGGAAGATCAGGTTCGCATTTTCATCCTGCGTGCGGATAATCTCACCACCATAAGTGCCGCGCACTTTGGTGCCACGGGCCGGCGGGAGATCCCAATTGCCGTTCAGATCAATCAGCCCGTTATCTGCCATGAAGTGATTATCAAAGATCCCTGCGGTCAGGATACCATCATTAACCACCTGGAAGCCATCTACTCGGAAGAAACCCTGAGTCAGCGTCTGGTAGAAGACAGTGAAATCCGTTGGACTGCCGCTGCTATTTTCAATCGTGATGACCTGATAGGTATTGGTTTGCATGGTGTCTAGCATTGCACATGGATTATCGGGGTCACCGGTTATCGCTACCAGATTCGAACCATTGAGCACGCATGCCATGAGCTGGTCACTATTGTTGCGCTCGGCACGATAGATATTCAGGGCCAGTGTGGTAGAACTGCTACCCGGAACCTGGACCTGCATGGTGGCGGTTCCACCAATCTGCCGACTGGTGACACGGTTACGGCTATCGGCGATGCCGACATAACTTTCCTCAGTCGCCAGACGCGCCGAGCGTCCTTCGACCATTGTCCAGTTATCGGCTGGCAGCAACTGGATGAATGGGTTTTCACTACCGTCGAGTGCATCTTCGTTATACACACCGGCGGTCGTGACAGATGTTAACGCTGGTTCGTTGTACACATCAATGAAGTCAATGATGAGCGTTGCCGGGTAGGTCACGTTGTCGCGGGCTACCGGTGGGTCACTCAGATTACTGTTGCCATCATCTACGTTGAGTACGCCCACTACATAGGTGTCTTCGGGTAGGCCTGTAACACTCCGTAAGACATCGCGATTCGTGCGGCTGGCTTCATTTTGGAAGTCAATGCATTCTTCACCGAGCTTGTCGAAGAAGTTCTCATTCACTCCGCCATCGTCGTAAGATGCTTCGGGTACGAAGCAAACCCGCATTTCGCTGCCCGTGCGACCTACGTGTGTACCGATGGCAAAGCCTGTGCCCTGCATTACGAAGCGGATAAAGTCGCCTTCAACATTGCTGTTGTTGGGGTCATTATCGGCTCGCGTCGTCGAGACAATGGTACCGTTCGTGTAGGCGCGATTGCTGACCGTGGCCCATTCTACACTGGGATTTCGGAGAATTAGACCATCAACCTGGACATGAATGTCTTCATAGCGACCGGTGCTGAGTGTAGCGCCATGCTGGACTTTAAAGCTATCCACGCGCAGGTAGCCTGGTGTCAGTGTCTGGAAGAAAAGTGAGTATTCAGTAGCTGTACCAATCGCAGTATTATCAATGGTGGCTACCTGGAACTCACTATCAGGCATGGTGGTGATGATGTTACATGCAAGCAAGTCGTCAGCGCTGCCACCCACGATACACGCCAGTAACTGGTCACTGTGGTTGCGGCCACTGGCATAGGTATCGAGTGTCACCGTTGCCACGTCATTGGCAGCGACTTCGACCCGGAGGACCGCAGCCGGGCCAGCATAGGCTGCTGACGCTCGATTGCGCGTGTCAACGACGCTATACAGGCTCTCTTCAGATGCGCCGCGGGCGTTGCGTTCGGTCAGTTGCGTCCAGCGTTCTGTCGGGAACAGGTTCATATAGGCTTCGCTACCGTCATCGGCATCTTCATTGAAGTTGCCGCCATCACCGATACTGATGGTTGGGGGTAACGGGTCCGCAAAGATGTCCACGTAGTCGATGGTCAGGGTAGCCGGATAAGTCACGTTGTCACGCGGCGATGCCGGATCGGTGAGTTGTGTGTTGCCGTCATCAAGATGGACGACACCGACCTGATAGGTGGCTTCGGGCAAGCCAGCGATAGTACGGCTGATGTTATTGCTGCCCCGGCTGGCTTCGTTCTGGAATTCGTAGCACTGTTGGCTACCACTACCGTCCCAGGTGCCGGGTGGGGTTGCTGATTGCAAGTAACACACCAGCATTTCGCTACCGTTGCGGCCAGTTTCTGTGCCGATGCTGAAGCCTGTGCCATAAAAGGCAAATTGCAGGAAATCATCAACATCAATCGTTTGCAGCGTACTGCTGTTGCTGGCCCGACGATTTACAATTGAAGTCCAGGCATCATTGGTGATTAAAGCATCACCAATTGCATTGATGACAACATCTTCGTACCGACCACCTCCCAGAGTGTTATCTTCGACGAACTGGAAGCCGTCTAACCGGAAGTAGCCGGGGGTTAGACTGCTGATACTGATTGAGTAGGTGCCGGCAGTGTCTAATGTGATTGCATGATAGCGATTGGTGGTCGCATCAATCACCTGGCAATCGCCGACAAGATTCATGCCATTCAGGATGCAGACTTGCAAAGTCGCATTGTTACGTTCCGCTTTGTACAGGTCCAAGATTAGTGCGTTATCGCTGCTGGCTGGCACCGTTGTACGGAAAGTCACGGACTGCCCAGCGTAATTTCGTGTTACGCGATTGCGCGTGTCAACAACACTGAACAAACTTTCATGAGTCGCACCGCGGGCGTTGCGATCAGCGAACTGTACCCAGCCATCTGTGGGTAATAGTTGAGCCAGTGGTTCACCCCCGTTTTCGTCCGCTCCATCATCATTGTAGGTGCCGCGATCGGCTGCGACCAAAATCTGCGGCAATTCATCATAGATTTCTACAAAGTCAATCACCAGCGTTGGCGGATATGTAACAATATCACGCGCTGACGGCGGGTCAGTCAGTTGTGTTTGACCGTCGTTTACATTGGTAATTGTTACCGTGTAGGTATCATCCGGTAGACCGGTAATGGCACGGGTTATCAGGGTACTGGTCCGGCTGGCTTCGTTCTGATACGTATGACATTCAGGCACTCCCCCATTGTCCCAGCAGATTTCCATCTCGCTGCCGAAGCGGTCAATGAAAGTGCCAATACCAAAGCCGGTGCCATCAAATTCAAATTCGATGGAGTCGCCAGCAGTCTGCGTGCGCAGGTAACTGCCTTCACTGGCGTTGCGGGTGAATTGAGTGGTCCAGGTGCCGGTTGTGCCGTTGGTTAACGAGGGGTGATTATCCTCGTGGCGACCGACGGTCAGCGGCTCAAGATCATTCATCACCTGAATGTAGTCAATGTACAGGAAATTCCCGGTTGATTGCGATGGGTTGTTATGACGCACCCGCACTGTATAGTTACCGGGAGCACCGCTGAGTGCGCCACTGTCGAAGATATGGCGTCCGCGCAATGATTGTCCATTATTTACCGGGAAGTTGTTACAGTTGGCGTTGACCGCTGCCGGGTCAAGTTCAATCCCACTGACATAGCAGACTTCCATCTGTTCGTACTGGTTAACGAAGGCAGCGATCTGGACGAACGAACCGTACATATGGAACAGCAGCGTGGCCTCATTTTCATTCGACCATTGAGCATGTCTTTCAGAATAAGTGCCGCTACTCCGATTAGCCCAGCTTATATCATATTTCAGTGCCGGGTAATCGTCTTCATAACGAGCGGGCAGCAGAGGTGCTGAGGTGTCAAAGATGTCAATTGCATCTAGATTGAAGGTGCCATTGCTGGTCAGGACCAGCGAAATGACATGTTCCTCGCTGATATTAAAGCTATCGACCAGTTCTGACAGGTGAACAACTGCTGGCGTTAGATCGCCCGGAATGGGGCGACAGATTGCGCTGCCGTCTACACAGATTTCCATTGCTGCGTAACCGCGACGGGCGGTGCGCTCAATGCGCAGGGTGTCAACATTTTGCACGCGGAAGACAAGGCCTGCGCCCGGTTTGTTGCGGATCGTATCATAATTCTCACCGGAGAAGGCTCGTGCGCGTCGACCCTCGACGCTGCTCCAATCGCTGCCGTAGTACAGGAACAGATCGTCTTCGATACGGTTATCGTAACTGGTTTCGAAGCGTGTGCCACTGTCACCGGTCAGGATGTTGGTGGGCAGAGTGTCGTTGCTAATCTCGAATGCGTCCAGCATCATCCGCTGCGTCAATCGATCAGGATTTTGCAGGTTGCGAATGCTGACGGTGTAGTCATCTTCCGGCAAACCAATCACCGTATGACCGACCAGGTATGTTGTACGGCCACTGTAATTAGTGTAGGTGCGGCAGTTGCCACTGGCCTCAACCGTATTGGCATTGTTGGTCAGGGTATTATCCCAGCAGATCAATACATCGCCGGAGAGTTGATCCTGAGTGAAGTAAGCGGTAAAACCAGTGCCATGCATCTGGAACAAAGCACCTTCGTTGGCGGTGTCCGTTCGGGCAACAGAACTCGCTGATGAACGGCGGGTTGTACGATCCTGTATGATGCCAACACTGCTGCCAGTCAGGTCAATTCCGGTGGTATCGTAGAAACCAAAGGCTTCACTGTTGGCACTCAATACGTAATCTTCGTAGAAGCCAGCTTCCAGCGGTTGCGTGCTGTCGAATATTTCAATCTTATCGAGGTTGAAGCTCTCGTTCACTAGACTAAAAATCTCGACACTATGGATTACATCATCTGACCAACCAGTGCCCCAGCCGGCAACGCCAAAATCGGATTCTCGGATCAGCAATGGATTGGGTGATGTACGCAGGTCGTAGGGCTGACAATGCTCTGTGATACCAACCTCGCCTTGAGCGCGATCGACACAAACCAGGATATTATGGCTGTCGCGGCTGGCGGCCCGACGGTACCAGTGCAGTAGATCAATGTCGTCATCAACATTGAAAGTTATATATGGACCGGCGGCCACAACCCGGCGGCTCAAACTGGTCAGGCTTCCGTTGGAGGCCTGACGGTCAACTGTTGTCAGGCTCCAACTGTCATCCATGCCGTTGCCAGTGACAATATAGCCCAGCATGTCGTCTTCCGTCACGCGATTGTCGAGCGGGGCGACCGGTTGATCGCCCAGAATGGTGATTGAGTCGATGACCAGGCGAGTGCCAACCGGGATGTCGTTTATCTTGATCCGTACTTGATGCACATTGGGTGATGCAGCCAGTGGTTGATAGTCATAGCCACTGAATGATCGGAAGACATTCCAGGTTGCGCTACGGCCAGCACCCAGGCTATTGTTAAAGTTCTGGCAGACTTCTTCACGGGGGATGTTATCGATCTGGGGTGTGATGCAGATGTCATAATCCGCGCCCACGAAACCGCCAACACCATCGCTAATGCGTTCAAGAGTGGTGCCGATAGCAACCCCACTGCCAATGAAACGGAAAACAGTATCGCTGACACCATCCGATGTCTGGATGAGGGTGCGACCATTGGATGCGCTCTGGTTGATTTCAGTTGCCCAACCCGCGAAAGTGGTAAAGATGTCATGCTCGGTGACTTCATGAAAACCCGGGAGTAGTGGGTCGGCATCGAACAGAATGGAGAACGCGTCAACCTGGACGAAACGACCACCTTGCCGGTTGATGACCTGAATGTTATGGGCTTCATTTTCACGCAGGCCTTCACAGGAAATGGTGTAAAGGTGTCGGTCGCGGTTTGTAATCAGATTGTCACTGATGTTGGCGCGTGTACTACAGGTGAAACCATCGCGTTCGGCAATCCAACTGCCATCTAGCTGTTGGACCCATTCTAAGTCCAATAATGGCTCGCCATTGGGGTTATTCACGCGCAGTTCCCACTGGGCTTCGCGGCCCACGCCCTGCATGTAGAGGACGAAACCCTCGCCGACAAAGTCGAAGCCCGCGACATCGTTCAACTGACGGGATCGATGGAGGGTATTATTGATGCTTGTGGTACTGGTGATCGGCTGCCAGGCATCGTCACCGCCGTCAAGGTTGTTGTAGGTGAAATTGAAGCTGGCGTCATCGTGCAGACCCTTTTCGGGCAGCAAACCAGTAACGATAATGCGGATTGTATTGGCGACCGTACCCGCGCCGCCCGAATAAGAGTCGGTTACGGAGTAGGTAAATTCGACGAAGCCGCGTTCACCGGGTGAGGTTTGGAGGACAATGGAACCGTCGTTCGGGTCCGCCGCTTGAATTTGTGTTTCGATATAGCTTTCGAGACCAGCGCCGCCATGATCGAGAATGTTGGGGTTCTCAAAATCGACAATTGTAATGTCTGAGTCCGGGGTGAAGGGATAGTCGGCTTGATCGGTATTGGCTGTCCCCAATTCGGAGAATCTGAAGTTATTGAACCGGACATAGGGTCGCAGCCGGAAGGTGATGGCCGCACCAGCTTCGACTACATAGGAGTAATCAATCGGATCGGTCAACTGCGAATCGACTGTTGGCTGGATTTCTAACGTCACCGAATTGAACGGCGCTTCGCTGGGGTCGGTCGGATCGCCAGTGCGGTCGAATGCGTAGTATTCGAATACGACATCATCCGGGATAATGGGATCGCTATCCGTTGGGTCCGTATAGAAGTGCTGCGGCGGGCAGTAGTAAGCGAAGTTGTCGATGATGCGCAGCCCTGCGCCCAGACAGAAGTCCGATGGGTCGGTACTGAAGTTGGTCGGGAACGTCTTAACCGTGAAGGTAAACGGCGCGAAACCACCGGCAACCGCACCCCGCAGGTCTATCGCAAACGCGGTTGAACGGTCGTTGGCATTGCCGAGGCCATCCTGGTTGTTAAAGTAATCTTCGCTGCGGGTGATATTGATGGGACCGGCTTCCAGCGGGACCAGTTCGAACGCGCCCATGTCTGGCTCGTCCACATCATCATCGTTGCCGTCGGCATTACGAACATTGCCGGAGAAGTCAACATTCGGGGGCAGGAGGAGGGCTATGTCGCCGCGATCAACACCGTCGGCCCCGTCAATAATCTGGTAGTAAATTGGATCATTATTGGGATCGAGGGGGAAGCCAGGTGCTGCGCCGGAGAATATGTTCACCGGATCAATGAGGTCATCAGACAGGATGTTGTCATTTTGGGCAACGGAAAGTTCCTCAAATGACTTATCACAGGTTCCTGATCCAAAGCCAGTTTGTGTGGCGATCACCCAGTTATTACGTGCGCCCGTTTCATTAACCGCGGGTTGATCAATTGACCGGCAGAATGAGAAGGCACTGTTGCTGGGAGCGTGATGAATGACCCGGCTTGCCCCATTATCATAAAACAGGTTGTTGTGCACGGCGAAAGGAGTCGTGTCCACACCGTCGGTGCGCCGGATCAGGGCCTGTTCCCCTGCCGGATCAATGTTATGAACCTGGTTTTGCAACGCGACCGTATTATTGATGAAACGTGTTTGTGGTGCTGCGCCGCTGCCTCCAGCCGGCTCGGTCATGTGTAATACAAGGTTCTGGGTACGTAAGAAAACGTTGCTGAAGATGTTGACCTGTTCGGTGCCATCTGTCGCATCATTCAAGATATTTAACACCGTTTCGGCATTCAGATCGTGGAAAAAGTTACTGAAGATGTCGACGGCGCTGTTTTCGATGCGGATAATGGCTTCTCGGTTCGGATTAACATTAACCGTACCCCGAATACCGGTAAAGGTGTTGCCCCGCAACATGAGACGGTCACTGGCCGGGTTGGAATTGGTAATATGCATCGCGGCGCGATTGAGTTGACCGCCAGAGGTATCAATGTTTGTGAATGTGTTATCGAAAAAACTCAGATCGTAAGTGCGGTTGACAAAGACCGGGGCTTCGTCAATAAACCCGGTGAAGATCGAGTCTCGTACAACGCTGCTGTCGGCGCTGGTAAGTGTGCTGTTGGAGAATTCGATGGCTTGAGGCCGGACAAATTCTGCCGGATAATTGCGGAACACCGCCCAGAGGGGCATGTCCGCCGGGTTCGCCGCATTGAAGGTAAAACCTTCCATTGTGATCTGGGTGCTGTTTTCAATGTAGATGCCAGCCCGGTCTTCGAAGCTGTTGTTGACCCAGAAGGTCGCCTGATTGTTGAAACTTTCTAGTGACAGGTTAGTCAGATTCGTAATGTCGAAGCCGGTCACATATTCACCGGGCAGGAATACGATACGACTAATCGTATTGTCTACGGCGTATTCAATGGCCCGGGCCGCATGGATAAAGGGATTATCGAAAGTGCCCGACTGGTTGCTATTGGGATTGGCGGCGCTGACATAGACGGCGTTACCGCCGGTTTGCAGCGGGTTATCAACCTGACTGAGATCGTAGTCAGGATCTCCCAGAATGGTCAGGCCCGCGCCATAAACCTGGTCGAAGCCTTTTTGCGCACCGGCAAACAGGTCAACGGTATGCGTTTGCATGTAGTTCTTTATGGCCTGGGCGGGATTCACATTCGTGGCGATTTCATCATCCATCGCATTATTTGACAGGAGCAGGGCTGCCATACCCGCTACATGCGCGGCGGACGCTGATGTGCCGTTGAAGCCGCCCGTGGCCGGATTGTCCGTGCCACAATTGAAGTCCGGGTTGCCGAGCGTTGAATTTACCCACAGATGGGTCGGCGCGACCACATCCGGCTTATAGGAACTACGGGGCGCCGTCTGGCTGGCACCGGTTGGTGTCGAACCGCCGCCGCCGAAAATGGGACCGTGTGAACTGTCGAGCGCAATCGGGAAGTGATCAATTTGGGATGGGCAGACCGCGCCCACCGCGAACGCAAACGGTGAATCCGCTGGCCGGGCGATGTTACCAGTAGTAGTTAAAGCTGCCGAGCCAGTAACGTTATCAATGGTACCCGCACCAGCCGCGACATTGGGTTGCAAGAACTGCACCTGAACGATGTTGCCGGTAGGGTTGCTGTGGGGAGCACCAAAGTTGAGGTTAATGGTACATGTTGGGTTACTACAGGTACCAGCAAGCTGGTAACCGGGATCGCCAACACGGGTTGCCGGACTACTCGTTGCGGTGATGCCCGTACCCGAAATATCAGATCGAATATTGACACTGCCCGCCCAGTCATTCCAACTCACGTTGATGACGAAGGCTCCTTGATTGGCGGTAATGGTGACATCCGTATTTTGGACAGTGTAATTGAAGCTCTCGTACCGGCCATTATTGTTACCTGCACTGGCAACGACCAGACGGCCTTCATTGTGCGCATTCTGAATCTGGGTATAGACACTCTGGGCACTGCCGTTCGCGCCGGTGCCGTCGCCGGGGCTAACCTGCGCCCCCAGATCCATTGCAATTAGAATGATGTCGCTGTCAGCCGAACGAGCGCTACCGATGCGGGTGGCAAGCTGGGCCGCGGTCGTCGCTGCATAGCGGGTGACGGTGGCATTGGGAGCAATGAAGCCGATCATATTCACAACGGCGTTCATGTGGTTTGATGTGGTGCTGGTATCAATGACACCAATTCTGACGCCTGAACCGGTGATTGATTGTTGATTCCAGTCGTTCCAGCCAATTATGGGCAGACTGTCCGGGTAGTCCGGTTCTAATCCGGGTTGTTGCGCCGGTGCGAGACTGGAGCTGGCCGACACAGCGACTTCTGGCAAACGGACTGCCAACACTTCGGCAGTGCTGATAACCGCGACCACATTGGGTAGCGTGACCTGTGCGGTGATGTTTTTCTCATAAACCTCGGTGACAACACCGCCATGTTGTTCGACAACCGCCTGTACCGCAGCGGTGTCGAGCGCTGTAGCGGGCCAGACAACCAGATCGAGAGACAGTGCATCATCCAGGATATTCACGCCCAGATCGGCGGCGAGGGCCAGTGCGCCGGCCTGATCGTCGGCTTCGAGCAGCGTCAGCACTTGGTAGAGCGGGTCGGGTAGTTTAGTCGCATTTTCTTCGTTCAGGGTGTAGGTCGGCAGGGGAGTCGGCGTAACCAACAGATCCTGCGGGATAAGTTCGTAGACTGCCACTTTGTCCAGCAGCAAACTGGTTTCACCAGTAGCCGCGAGCGCCAATGAACCAGCGGTCAGCGCATTTTCGCCCGCATATTCAATTTCGAGGCCATCGTTTACCATGACCGTTATCGCGTTGCCGCTGACTTCCAGGCTGAGCGCATGCCAGACGTTAAGATCATGGGTTGCAACCATTGCTGCCAGCGTTTCGGTCGTTTCGCCATTATTACGCAACAGCGTGGTCTGGCCGGGTTCAAAGGATAGGATGTAGCTGCCGTTTTCGCTGGTGTGGAAGGGAATATTCAGACCCCCTGCCGCATCGGTCAGGAATTGGACCTGGGCTTCGAGGCGAAAATCACTCAGCGTCAGCTCAATGGCGGGCAATAGACTTCCGCCACCATTAAGCAGCAGTGCCTGATTGCCTTCACCAGCAGCGACGATCACTGCGCCATCGCTGGCAATCCAGTTGACGAGTTCACTTTCAAAATCGGCGATGAGGACCGGAACGGCCACGATTTCCACCGGGGCTGGTTCTTCCGTTGCTTCAGCATTGGGTTCCTCAGTGCCTTCGGCTTCCGGTTCGTCTGTGGCTTCTGCTGCTGGCTCCTCTGTCGTTTCGGGTTCTTCAGTGATCTCCGCCGTCGCTTCCGGGGTCGGCTCGGCGGTGGGGATAATCGTGGGAGCATCTAGCCGTTCGATCAGCACATCATCTACGTTGACGGCACCAGTATTTACGGCGTCAGTTTTGAAGGCAATTGCACCGCTGAAGTAGGCAGCAGGATCATCAAAACTGAACAGCGTCACGTCATCAACTGCGACAGTGATTATGTTGCTCAGTGCTTGAAGGGAGACTTTGCGCCAGACAGCGGTATCCGTTGCTTCCACTGCCGGGGCCGGTCCCTGTGCCAGCACAACATCTTCACGCTGTAACGTTACCAGACCGGCACCGTCTAACTTCACATCATACTCACCACGAATCGTGATGATCGCGGTATTTTCTGGCTGCACTCGTAGCCGGGCAGTCAATGATAAATCCGCCCAGCTAATTGCTTGAACGGTCGCGGCAGCATCGGGGATAATGCCGGTTAGCATCAAGTTTTCATTGTCAGCCGTAATCGCCCATCCGGGTTCTATTACCCAGCCAACTGTGTCGCCATCCTGGAAATCGTCCTCGAAACGATCAGGATCCGGGGCAGGTTCAGTTGGTTCGTCGGTTGGTGTCGGTGGTGTCTCGCTTGGGGCCGGTTCTTGCGTAACTTCGGCGGGTTCAGTTGCCTCAACCGTTGGTTCTTCAGTCGCCTCGGCAGGTTCAGTTGCTGCGGTTTCTTCAGTTGATTCAGCCGTTGGGTCTTCGGTCGTTTCGGGGGAAGGCTCAGCGGCTTCAACCGCTTCGGTGGCTTCCGGTTCCGCGGTCGTTTCAGTAGGCGGCGCCTCAGTTGTTTCAACCGGTGGCGCTTCAGTTGTTTCAACCGGTGGTGCTTCAGTCGTTGCTGTTTCAATGACCTCGGTTGGGTCAACCACCGGTTCGGGTGTGTTGGGTTCAGTGGGTGGGGCGGGTTCTTCGGTCGTTTCTTGCGCTTGAGCCACATGCGTGCTGGTATACGCAAAGGGGGCGACCAGACTCAATAACATTGAGCAGAGCATGACCCCATTGATGATAGTGGTTGTCAACTGACGCTTCATTGAAATAGGCCTCCGAAAATTAACGAGAAGGCAATGGTTTACGCTCAAAATCACTGCTGAACCTATTATACAGTAACCATTGCCAACTGTTCGTCAAGGTTTCATGCCTTAATTACCGCTCAATGGTCCCAGGCGTTACGGGTCAATCGGCCCAGTTTTGTGAAATTATTGTAAAGATTATTTTGCTACTTGGATGGGGTCAGTTCAAGGCGCTGCCGATGGACGGCGTATTGATGGTCCGTCAGTCCTAATTCGTGGATGATGTCACCGGGACGAACGTTACCCCGATCACCAACCGCCACTTTGGTAATCAGATCACCCGTACTGTCCTGCGCGATGCTGTAGATGAGGGGGCGGAGATCATACACTTGAGTGCGTTTTTTACCTTCTACACGCTTGATAATCTTGTCACGGGACAACAACACATCAACGCGTTCCTGAAGATCGGAAACGGGTTTGAAAAAATGAATGCGGTATTCGGTGCTGTGAACGAGCGTTTGTAACGTTGGGTGATTAATATTCAGGGACTCTACTTTATACACATCGAGTCCCATTGGGCTGACATTAAGCAGTTGTTCACGCACGCCTTCCAGCCCAATGACTTGTTTTAGTGATACGTCCAAAAGCTCGCATTCGCTGGTTATTCCCAGCGGCAGTGCCGAGGCCAACTGGATGCGGGGACGGGTGTTGAAGCCTTGCGAATAGAGCAACGGCAGTCCGGCGCGGCGCAATACTCGTTCCCAGATTTTGGCAACATCCAGATTGCTGGTGTATTTCAAGGGGCCTGATTTACCGAAGGTGATGAGCAGGCGTTGTTTGGTTGGATTTTCTGACATGCGCATATTATGCCCGCCGAGCGTATCTACCGCAATGGGGAAGCGTGCGGTAAAATTGAGGTGTGGGGAGGAAGGCATGAACCAGCCGGAGCTAAGACAATCTGAAGTTCGTCATCGGCGACAGACCGTGCTGCAACTGGTATTGCCAATGTTATTGGTGGTGCTGTTGGTGGTTGCGTGCGTCGTGCTGGTGTTGCTGTTCCCTCGACGGCTCCAGGTTGGCATCGTGGCAGATATTATGGTCACAACGTTTATGTTGTGTCCGGCGGTTATTTGTATGTTTCCGTTGGCATTGGGCATGCTTATTGCCGTGTTTGGTATGAACCGTGTTCATGATGGCCTGGCACGACCGGTACGGCGGGTGGCGGATTTTTCGCATACATTAAGTGAGCGTACTATTTCAACGACCGATATGATTAACCAGAAAACGATTGACCTTAGCGCTCGGTTGGGTGGAGTCTATAAATTGCTGAGTGTGCTGGAAAGCGAGGAATATAAATCTGATGGGTCAGATTCAGAAGACGAATGACAATTGGAAATTGCGCGTCTACGTCGTCGGCATTGCTGGCGGGGCCTTATTCGGTGTGGTGGCGGCCCTATTGTATGCCCGGGCGGCGGAAGAGATTGCCAGCGACGGTGGCGATGTGCCTAAAATCCCAACAACAACCTTGATTGGTCTCATCCTGTCGGCCCTGTCGTTGATCCGACAAATTGCGGAAGCCGGTAAACCCAGTAAGAAATAGTTCCCTGAAAGACAGTTTTTGAGGTGCAATATGTGTGGTCGGTTTGTTCTGACGGCTGATACGGATGCAGTACAGATGGCATTTAACCTGACGGATGCTGGCCCATCGTTAGCGCCACGCTTTAATATCGCGCCGTCACAGCCGATTGCGGTGATTACCAACGATGATCCCCAAGCATTGACCTATCATCAGTGGGGTTTGATTCCATCCTGGGCCAAAGACCCGAAAATCGGCAATCGGATGATTAATGCGCGTTCGGAAACCGCCGCCGAGAAACCGTCATTCCGGGCGGCATTCAAACGGCGACGCTGTTTGATACCAACTACCGGGTTTTTCGAGTGGAAGCAGACGGATGATGGCAAAGTGCCGATGTTCATCCACATGCAAGACCGGCAGGTTTTTGCCTTCGCTGGCCTGTGGGAAGTGTGGTATAGCCCGGAAGGGGACGAACTGCGCACGGCGACGATCCTGACCACCGAGCCGAACGAATTTATGGCAGACATTCACAACCGGATGCCGGTGATATTGCAGGCGAAAGATTATGAAACCTGGTTGGCGGCTGGCGATCAAAAGGCCGATGATCTGATGCCGTTGATGAAGCCATTTCCTGCCGACCTCATGAAGGCCTATCCGGTCTCGAAGTTTGTGAACAGCCCGCGCAATGACACGCCGGAGACGATTGAACCGCTGGCGTCGTAAGCTATCAAGCAGGCAGATTTTGCAAGATAAGTAGACCGACCAACACAAGAATTATAATCCCCATCGCAATGAGCAGCATGGGGGTGTTATTTCGTTGAATGGTCGCCTGGGGAGTTGCCGGTACATCTGGTTGAGCAATGGGCTGCGCTAGTTGCGCCAGGCGATTTCCGGCAGCGGTTGGCGTGATCTCGGCAACATCGGCCATCTGGTCGGCAAGATGGTTATCCTGATGATGCCCAATGCCGGTAATCACCGGGATCTGTGACTTGCAAATGGCCGCGGCAATTGCAAAATCATTGTAGATTGCCAGTTCCTCAACTCGACCGCCGCCGCGTACCAGTGCAATCACATCTACCTGTTTCTCGCGATTGAGGCGCTCAATGGCAGCGGCGATCTGGCGCGGTGCTTGCTGTCCGCCAACGCGCACATCAGCGACTTCGATCGCACCTTGTCCACCACTGCTATAAAATGTACTTCTGAAATCTTCGAGACCGCGACTCTGCTGGTTGGTTACGAGGCCGATGCGTTCAATGCGTTGCGGTAGGGAACGCTTCTGCGGCGGCCAGCAACCGGCTTCAACCAGTCGTGCCTGAACATCCTGGTCAAGCTGAAACGGATCGTGAGCGATTAGGCGAATCTGCTCCACGTCGATCTGAACTTTGGCCTGCCGATCATAGACGCGAACGCTGCCGAAGACCTCGATTTCCAATCCATTGGTGAGGTCGAAGTCGAGATGTCCCCGGCGGCGTTCATTCAGAAAACAGCTAATCGAGAAATCGTCGTCACTGATGTCGAAATAAACATGCCCTTTATCCGACTGAAAATGACGGGTGATAATGCCCCTTACCCAGAATGGGTAGGTGAGGGTTTCCTGTTCAACCAACGCCCGAATCAGATTGTTGACTTCATTGATCGAACGGCGAGTCTCCGATTCAGCCGAAGTCATCACAGATTCGCTTTCGAGCGCCGTTCAATCTCTTCTTTAAAAGGGTCTTGACCGGGCTTAATCAAGACGCGCCGACTGCGACCGCCCGCTTCCGGTGGGCCAATAACGCGTAGTTCGAACATGAGGTCAATGATGCGGGCCGCACGCGGATAGCCGAGGCCCATTTTGCGTTGAATAAGGGATGCGGAGGCTTCACCTTCGGCAATGACGAGTTCAATCGCTTCCTCCAACATCGGGTCGGTTTCAGCCAGCAATTCCCGGCGGGTGAGACCGCGCTGCCAGGGGCCAACCCGCACCCGGTCCATTTTGCCAGCTTCGATCTGTGTTTCGTACCAGTCCTTCCAGTGCTGTACGATACGCCGCACCTCATCGTCCGAAACATGGCAACCCTGAACGCGGCGCGGGCCAGCCGCATCGTTGGCGAGATAGAGCATGTCGCCCATGCCGAGCAAGTTCTCCGCCCCAACGGTGTCCAGAATCACCCGTGAATCGACGCCTGAAGCCACCGCAAACGAAATGCGCGTGGGGAAATTGGCTTTAATCAAACCGGTGATCACGTCCACACTGGGGCGTTGCGTGGCAACGATCAGATGCATGCCTACTGCCCGCGCCATCTGCGCCAGTCGGGTGATGTGGCGTTCCGTTTCTTCGGGATGACT
This sequence comes from Phototrophicaceae bacterium, assembly GCA_965223835.1. GTDB lineage: Bacteria > Chloroflexota > Anaerolineae > Aggregatilineales > Phototrophicaceae > CAVYXZ01. The sequence goes on along the minus strand of CBDCXQ010000001.1, from coordinate 3,043,740 downwards.
CATCATCAAGTCGCCGACTTCATCAATCATGATGACCATATAGGGCAAACGATCTTTCTGACGACGATTGCCAAACCGGGCGTTAAAGGCGTCGATATTACGGACTGAATGTTCTTCGAGTAATTTATAACGCCGGTCCATCTCGCGGGTACACCAGCGTAACACCCCAATAATGCGTTCCTGTTCTGTTTCAACCGGGCCGACCAGATGCGGAATACCGTTAAAGCGGCTGAGTTCGACCATTTTGGGGTCTAGCATCACCATCTTTACCAAATCTGGCGTGTTGCTGAGAATCAGCGCGGTTGCAATCGCCGCAATTGCCACTGATTTACCAGAGCCAGTGGTTCCAGCGATCAGTAAATGGGGCATCTCGCCGATATTAACGGTTACAGGATTACCAGCCACATCACGACCCAGTGGAATAAGCAGCGGTGATTGCTTCTTCTTCATCTGGTCATAAAAATATTCGCTCTCATAAACCGACCGGAGCGATACAATGCTCGATTGTTTATTGGGCACTTCGATACCGATATACGTCTCGCCGGGAACCGGGGTTTCCATCCGCAGTCGTCGTGCCGCCAATGACAATGATAAATCACTCGCCAGTCCCGCGATCTTGTTGATACGTGTGCGGTGTAGTTTCGTATCACCGGCATCGTCCGACCCTTCACGGTAGGGTTGCAGCGCGTACTGGGTGACAGTCGGCCCAATGCGTACGTCTACAATGTCGATGTCGATGTCAAATTCTAATAAAGTGTTTTCGATCAAGACCACGTTGGTGTTGATCTCTTCTTCGCTGGGTGGGATTAATTCCTTATCCTCTAGGAGTTCCAACGAGGGGAGTTCTTTGGCTCGTCGGCCCACTTTGCGTGTCTCTTTCATCTTTTCGACATCGAAATAACGTTTGACGCGGCCATCGGGCCGTTCTACCAGTTGCAGATCATTCTTTTTGCGCCTGGGTTTGAGGGTGCCAATGGCGTTGAATTCGGTAACGATGTGATGATCTTCGTCGGTATTGCGTCCAGTCAGTTTTTCAATATCGTCGTTATCATCCAGTCTAGACTCATAACCGGGGGCACCGGGCCGCTGTGATGGCGGGATATTGGCTGAGTCAGGTTTGATGCGCACGAGATTCAACCGACTGATCTCAGCTGAAACTGGTGTGGCTGGGGTTTCCGGCAACTTAACCGGGGGTGCCGTCTCCGGTTTGGGTAGATTGGTTTCAAGGTTTTGTCCAAAGCTGCGCACGCGGGTGCTGATCTGTTCCAGCAAACGAGCCAGGTGACGTAGTCGCAGGCCCACAACGTAGGCAATGCAAATGAAGAAGATCAGCCCATAGATGAAAATCGCGAAGGCCGAACTGAGCAGGCTGCCGACCATCGTCGCGAGGCCCCAGCCGACAATACCACCACCGTAACCAGCACGGGCCACAGCCCGCCACTCGGTATCGCCAGTGGTAAGGTGCAACAGCGCCAGCAGGGCGAGAAACGCGATTTCGAGAACCAGAATGCGGCGCGGCAGGAACTTAATGAAAATGCCTACTTTGGGGAGCAGGATAATAACACCCAGCACGAGGATCCCGCCTGCCACCACCACACTGCCATAACCAAATAAACTGGTCAGCGCGTTGGACCAGGCAGTCGAAATTGTTGCATCCGAAGAGACATCAAATAGTGAAAGAAATGAAACGATGCCGAACACAATCAGGACAATGGCTGCGATCTCGTCACCCCAGGGCGGGATGCCATCCAGGATTCGATCCCAGAACTCAGGCTTTACGACAAAGCGCCCTTCCATTGAGAATTCATTCTCAGTTTCTGGCGCCTTTTCTGGCGGTGTCTCGGCTTGTGCCACAAATCACCCAATCATAAACAACAGAATCACTTTGATTATAGTCGGTAAAAGGTTGAAAACAAACAGGGCCGTTAGTACGACCCTGAGCGAAGCGGACCTATGCAGGTTTCAGTCGCTGAGGCGCAGGCTGAGTCCCAGACGGCGGGCATCACTATCAATACTCAGGATGCGGGCTTCAATATGCTGGCCTTCGCCGACGACGTTGCGCGGATGCAGGAAATGCCCTTCGGCCAACTCAGAAACATGAATGAGACCTTCAAGGCCGTTTTCGATGCAGGCAAACGCCCCAAAATCAACAACATTCGTCACGGTGCCAGTGACAATCTGCCCAATCTCGTAGCGTTCCCCCACTGTTTTCCAGGGGTCGGGGTAGAGGCGCTTGAGGCTGAGTGCGATGCGGGCATTTTCACGGTCCACGCTGAGTACGAACACATCAATTTCCTGACCACGGCGTAACATATCCGTCGGATGGCCGACACGCCCCCAGCTTAACTCGCTAATATGAATTAAACCCTCCAGGCCGCCCAGATCAACAAATGCGCCAAAATCACACAGATTGGTAACAAAGCCTTTGATGCGATCCCCAGACTGTAACCGGGTCAAAATTTGTGCTCGTTCCCCGGATTCAACACGTGCAGCCCGTTCTGATAGGATTAAGCGATTATGTTCAGGATTCAATTCAATGACACGGAGGCTAAGTGATTGGCCGATGCGATCGGCTAACGCATTCCGACGCACGGTAACATGCGCGGTAGCTGGAAAGTCAACCAGTTGGCTAGCCGGGACAAAGCCGCGCAGCGTGCGCCACTCAACTAATAAGCCGCCCCGATTATAGCCGACAATGGTCAATTCAACCGTTTGATCATTGTCCATAATCTCCTGGATGGCATCCCAATCACCTTGCTCAATATTGTTTTGGGTTGAAGATGAATCAATTTCGAAGTGATCGTAGTTTGAACTGTAGTCGAGTTCGTCAGCGTGGTAAAAATTAACAGGTTCTGCGAATTCGCCTTCTCGTAGTAATGCTTCCCAATAGCCTTCTTCCAATGGAGGCGGCATCAGAGCTTGCCGCTGCAAGTGCGAAGACATCTAAAATTTCCCCCTGAAAACTTAATTTTAACCGCTTAAAAACAACCTTTGTATAGGCGAAATTATAGAATTTTGGAATCAGGTTGTCAAATATCAAGTGGCGATGGTCTCACTTTCCATCATAATCAGGGTATCAGCCACCGCCTCAATGGCAACACGCTGTTTGCGATATAGATCTGGTTCACTGAGTGCCAGACGCGTTGCGACATCGCGCACCTTATTCTTTTCCACAAACCGCAATTCCAGAATGTTATAAATTGTCCATTCGGGACTCAGCAGCTTACGTTCGCCATCTGGCCGTTGCCGTTCGATCGCTTCATCAAGGACCACCCGCAGTGCTCGAACGGGATTGTTGTCATTGTTAGGCAATGCGGTGTGAACAACTGTCAGTTCCAATAGTGAGCTATGGGTCAGGCCGGGACCGCCCCAATAATGACGCAGAGCAGCGCGAACCTGTTCAATAAATTGCGCTCGGTCAGGAATGAGTGTTGCCATGTCGCGAGCTGATGGTCTTCCAGCACGATACTCAACCTCGGCGGCACGAGTCCGGGTCAGGTTAATTTGCGGCAAGAGACCTTCCAGCGCCGCATAGATTTCCGTTTGTAACATCAGGTCATCGAGTGCCTGGGCCGCTCGATAGATCAATGCTCGGAACATCTCTTCGTCGTCATGGCTCAAATCAATCTGTGGGGCGCGCGCTTGAATCCCGACAAAACCGATGAGTGCCGGGTTACGTCCGCTGTAAAGAGGGACGATCCAGTAGTTATGCCAGGGGAGAATCGAAAAATCAGTAACAGCCTGCATTGATTGGCGCAGTTCCTGTTGCTCATCTTCGAGTAATGACAAAGTCGGCAGTGTCGGGCCAATAGTAGCGATCAATTCTGGTTTACTTTGGATTAACGACACCACGAACGCCGTGTTCACCCGCAGATAGTCACAACTTGCCGCCAGGATTGCCTCCATCAGCTGGAGCAAATCGTTGCGTGTCAATAACTGGTCGCTGAGGTTTTGCAGCTTGTTGAGCTGGTCATCGTCTTCATCGGAATAAATTAACCATGTCTCCAGCCAGGGGAGGCTTAGCGCGATTACCCATTGCCACAGGAGCACTACTGCCACCACTGCAAAGGGCATAAAAACCTGGCCGGGAAGGCCGAGTACACCGGTTGCTGGCACTGTGAAAATGATAACTGCCAGCGCTAGCATGGCGGTTGCGGGTCCCCGCAATATAAAGCGAAGCAGTTCCGTTTTGACTACTCGATCTGGAATGCTGGAGCCAAAAAATGATAGAGGATAGGCCAAAAACAATAGCATCAGGATGACAATAATATTGGACACGTTTACCGTGAGCAATGCGACAAACGTGAACTCTTCCCCAGGACCCAGTAGCACCGAATAGGGGAAAATCCCCAGCACCGGTGTGAGCATCGCGATTTGCAGATAACCCATCCGGCGGCGGGTGTCGCGGGTGAGACAACGTTGGCGGGCGCGCTGTACATTGATTAAGGCAATGATGGTTGCCAGCAAGAAATAGAGCATGTAGACCGGAAAGAGCGGTCCAGGTCGCAGGCTAACGACGTTGGATTGCACGATCGGCTCAATCAGAATGTTGGTCAGCGTCGCGGCGATAAAGAATACAATGCCAATCGAATAAAGGATGCGAATGACCCGGCGGCGGCGACCGCGTGAAGGAAGGCCGGTCGTCGCCAGCAGCGCATCCGACAGATGAAACAGCGCGACTGGAACCAACGCGATACCCAGCCATTGCAATCGGAGTGTATTCGCCCATACGCTCAGACTTGGACCCAGGGCAATGAATACATCGGCAGTATAGGCGATTGTCACGCAGGCCAGAACCACTGCCGAACTGCGGGCAACTCGGTCGCGTCGATTTCGGGTGAAATTGTACAACAGCAACGACGCCGCGATGATAACAATCGCAGCGGTTAGGGTTTCATTGACAAGTGCCAGGAAAGCGTTGAGGAAGACATCCATAATGATTCAACGAAGGGTTTCAGTAAAAAATACAGCGATGTCCTGATTAGGGAAGTAATGGTCATTGAAGCCACAGAATGTAAGTCCCGACGCTTGACAAAACAAGATGCCAGGGTAATTCTGGGTCTGTAGCTCTGCTGTAATTAAGTTGAGTTGCTGTTGGCTGGCCCATTTTCGCGCAACATTCAACAAGCGGGTGCCGATTTTCTGGCGGCGCAAGTCGCGGTCGACAACAACATCCTGCAATCGAGCGACTCGGTAGACGGGATCTGGCCGCATGGTAAGGTAGCCGAGGATTTCGTGATTGTCGCGGTCTTCAACAATCAGAAAACATTGTTCCGGGGCCAGAGCCAATTGTAAACGTTGTTCGTTGATCGGCCAGATCGCAGCTAGCATTCGGGGCAGGCGCTCACGCTGGAAGGCGATCTGTTGTTGATCACCTTCGCTGTGCAGACGCATCTGCCAGACATATTCTGTTTCATAACTGTGGTCAAGCTCCAGGCAAGCAGGCAGATCACTTTTGAGGCCGTCACGGAATAGTAGCGTCGTTGCCATGCCTGAACCTCACGCTAAGTAGGCATCGCCAAAGGTGCCACCAATATGGACCTCAAACTGTGGGGCGGTGGGATCTGGATCATGTGCATGATAAACGCCAGGTTCAATTTCCTCGTAACGTTCTGGATCCACGTGGACACCGAAGAAGCGGCCTTGCGGTGCGATGACGGTCACATGATAGCCATGTGGTGTTACCAATTGGATGCTACCCAGCGCCGATTGTAGGTGGATGGTGCCCAGGCATTCATAAGGACATATAAGGCGAATATCGCCGAAGCCAGTGCCGACAACCAGATTTTCCACAATCGTTGACGACATATCCAACTGAACTTGTCCGAGGTGGGTGCTGATGTAAATCTGCCAGGGGAGATCGCGCGCCAGGCCCATTTCCCAGTTGGCAAAAGAAAACCAGGGAGTAGCGGCGCGATCAAGTCTCAGGTGCGCGTTGGCATCGGCGGCTGCCATAACTGGGCGTGATTGAGCCGCGAATTGTCCGGCAATCAAACGACCTTCACGTTGTAGAGACCGAAGTTGAACATCCACTTCACCGGCATTAATTTCAAGCAGGGCAGCTTCAACACTGCCCCGCGTAATGCCAAATGTCTTGCTGTGGTTTCCGGGTAGGAAGTCGCCCTGAAGCAGGACCTGCGCGCCGATGAGTACCAGCACTAAGGGCCAGAGCAAGGTCGGGTCAAAATCATCCAGCAGGAGAAAATTATCCAGCAAGAGGATGACACCGATCAACACTAAAACCAGAGGCCACAACCAGGGGCCGCGTGATTGCCCGGCCTGCACGTGAATTACTCCTCGTACAGATAGTCCCGCAATTTAACATGAGCCGAAGACTGCCGCAGGCGATTGAGTGCCTGGGCTTCTAGCTGGCGCACACGTTCGCGGGTTACACCGATAGTCTGACCAACTTCTTCCAGGGTATAGACTCGGCCATCTTCCAGTCCATAGCGCAGCCGCAGGATTTGGGCTTCACGTGCGGGCAAGCGGTTAAGCGCTTCGCCAAGCTGCTCTTGCAGCAGGTGCGTCGCGACTTCCTCTGCCGGAGCCGGACTGTTGACATCTTCTACAAAATCGCCAAAGGAAGAATCGCCTTCTTCGTCAATTGGCGTTTCCAGACTCACCGGTCGCCGTGAGATTTCCATCAGATCTTCAATCTTGTCGGGTGTGGTTTCCATACCCAGTGCCAATTCTTCAATCGACGGATCACGACCTAGTTCCTGCGTGAGCTGAAGCTGAACCCGCCGCATTCGGTTAAGCTGGTCGCCCATGTGAACGGGAACCCGAATGGTCCGGCCCTGGTCAGCAACGGCCCGACTGACTGCCTGCCGAATCCACCAAGTGGCATAGGTGCTGAACTTGTGCCCGCGCTGGTATTCGAACTTATTGGTAGCGCGAATGAGGCCGATGTTGCCTTCCTGAATCAGGTCAAGGAAAGGTACACCGCGCCCGATATATTTCTTGGCGACACTGATAACGAGCCGTGCATTGGCACGAATCAGGTGTTCCTGGGCGGCTTCCCCGTCGGCGATGATTTCCCGCAATGTATAGACATCATCCAACGGCAGGGTTTCCCCCGAAGCCTCGAGTTGTTCCTGAGCCAGTACCGCCGCTTCCATGCGCTTTGCCAGATCAACTTCCTGTTCGGCGTTGAGCAGCGGCACACGCCCGGCTTCTTTGAGGTACAGGCCGACAACATCGTCAGTGTCCATCGCCTGCTGATAACCCAGATCTTCAACGATATCCGGGTTTTTCAACAGCCAGCCCTCTTCCGCTTCATCATCATCATCATCGTCACTGCTGTCAGACACCGAGATGTCGTTCATGAGACGGTCACCAGAGGTACTCGCCTCAGCATCAGCATTGTCGTTTTCTTTGTCATTAGTGACTTCGATGCCAGCTTCCAGGAGATCATCCATGATGTCGTCAAGCAGGGTCAGATTGCGCTCGGCCTGCGGCACAGCTGCCAGGATGTCATCATAGGAAATAGCGCCCTGGCGGTTGGCTTGTTCAATGATCTGGTTGCGAATTGCTTCGTTGTTTTGTTCTTGTACCATTACCATGAGTTATCACACATACATATAGCCTTGCAGCAACTTCAAGCAAGGCAGTCTCTCACAAAATGCCAATGATGCTAGAAAAAATTACCCTAATTTAACAAATGGCGCAAAATTTCAGTGATTAATGGGGCAGATTGACCAACGAATTTGTGTATCACTGACTAAGAAATGGGTGTTTTCACCCAAGCGTCATTACAAAATAACCGCATTTGACTATTTTGTCAAGCGAATCGGCGGCGAAAGTACAAAATTTCTCAAAAAGTCGATTGGACCGCGTTCAACTTGGAAAATTTCGTCGCGTTCATCGACCAGGACATAGTATGCTCGCTCAGAATTGACCAGGTTGCCAACCGCGACAGTATGACTTGTTCCATCACTTTTTAGAATTTGCAGCATCATTTGGGGACTTTCCGTCAGGCCATACTGACTGAATTCGGTTTCAGGCACAATATTGATGCTGCGGGCGTACGGGAACAGCACCAGTGTTCGGGCGATATTGCGGGCCTGTTCTTCATCAATGTCCGCCGCAATGTCCGGCAACATCCAGTCGCCATCAGCGTCTCGTGTTAGCGTAAGTGTGCGACCGTTGGTCAGATCATCGAGCCGAACTGCTTGAATATCCAGAACGCGTAATTCAGGGAAGACACGCAGCAGGGTGCCGGCGGGCACAGCCGATGCAACTGGCGTGATGGTAGGTGTGGGTAGCGGTGTTGGAGCAGTCTCGTCGCCGGAAAGTACCGCGAAAATGACCAGCCCAGCGAATACGACCCCAAGAAAGCTGACTGTGCGGGAATTCATTGACGGATGCGCCTCAGCCAGACAGCCAGACCGGTCACCAGCACGAGGCCAGGCATAATAAACACCGTGAGCGCTGCAATTGCATCTAAAGTTTGGGTGGAAATCATGATGAGCGGTGGTGCTGTAAAGAACGCTTGTGGGCTAAAATTCACCTGTTCGCTCAGGCCTGTCAGCCAGGCCAGGCCATCGGTAAAAAGGACCGCATTGCCCAGTGCCGCGCCAACAAAACCATTGGTTACAAAGTCGCTGTCCCCAACCAGCAATATGCGGGCATCGGTTTCCTCATTCCAGGCCCAGACGACGCTGGAAAGTGGGCCGGGGGGATCGACAGCCGGGTCTGGTTCATAAGTGTTGGTTTCCGCCAGCGCCCGAAAGTTGGTTTCGCCATAGCTGTCCGGCGACGAGACCACAATGCGACCATTGTTGACGGGGGGTTCATCATTAATGTTCAAGGCACGGCTGATTCGAAACAGGGTCGGTGCTTCCGCCGGGTTGAGGCGGGCGCCGATGGCATTATTGGAATATACCTGAAAGCCAATGACATCCAATGGGGTGTTCACATTCGCGGCATAGTCCACAATCACTGCATCTAAGGCGCTGATGCCGAAATTATCCCACAAGTAACGGTTGAAGGCCGTGTCGCCGGATAAAAAGGCATCTTCATTGAATAAGGCATCGGCCAAAATGAGTAGACCACCACCCCGTTGGAGGTAATCATCTAATACCGCGATCTCTTCTGGGCGTAGCACGCTGGTGGGCCGGGCCATAATCACTGCATTGGCATCATCAGGTATGGGCCGTCGTGCCGCCGCCAACGCTGATAAATTGAGCGCATCGGTAATCAGACCATTTTGCTGCATACCCAGATGAATGCCTGACAGACCCTGTTGACTGGTATCCTGCGGGTCGAGTTCGCTAAGGCCGACTTCAAAATAGACTTTTATCGAACTGGTGTTCAGCAGGCGCAGAATTGCCGTTGTCATCTCGCGTTCCTGGGCACCATCAGGCTGGCGTGGGACTGGAGCCAGGCTACTGAAATCAACCTCGCCAGCTTCATCCAGAAATGAGAGAAATACGTCACCATTGCGGAAGGCATTAAACCGCTGGGCCAGAGCAGGTTCTTCGTTCGGATCAATATAGCGGCGCGTGATTCGACCTTCAGTAGCAGTTTCATACAAGCGAAAAAACTGGTCATCCGTTTCCCGTAATTGGATGGCAGTCGTATCATAAAAGCCGGTAATGCGAATATCGCGGTCGATGCGCGCCAGGACTTCGAGTGTTTCATCGCTGAGGCTAAAGCGTCGCCCTTCCGTCATGTCGAGTGTAAGCGCGGCGCGTTGTAATAAGATGTAAGCTGTTACCACGATGCCGATAATCAGCAAGCTGGAAAATACCGCCATGGTGCCATAGCGCACCTGCCGTCCGGTAACAAAATCCCTGAAGTCACGGGGCGCGATCATGGCCCATAAAAGGATACTGATGATGCCAATGGCGATCAGCCCAATAATGATCGGTGTGAATCCAGTTTGCCAGAGCAGCCCCAGGATTCCCAACAATAGGGTAACGCCAGCGATATAGCTGGCCCACTGACCAAATTGGCGACGCGTGATAACAATCGCGGTTTCTGGTTTCATGCCCGCCACCGGTGGGCCTCGACAACCCGAATCGTAATGAACAAGACGATTGCCATCATTCCAGCGTAATAGGCAACATCCTCGGCGCGGATGAGGCCAAAAGCAAATGAACTCACGAAATGGCCTTGCAGGGTTAACGAGTTAATAAATCGGGCCAGGTCAATGTTGGCAACGATCTGTCCGGCCAATCCACCAAGATACAACACAAGCAGGGCTGCGATACTCAAAAAAGCCGCCACCACTTGATTTTCGGTTAAAGCCGAAAATAAAAGTCCCACTGCCAATGTTGCGCCACCATAGAGCCAGATGCCAATATAGGCGCTGATAGCGTGACCGAGATCAGGTTCGGTGATGTTTACGAGAATGATCTGGTAGACCAGGGTGAGTGCCAACAATAGGGAGTAATAGAACCATGCGCCCAGAAATTTGCCAAACACGATGTCGCTATCCTTAACCGGGGCCGTGAGCAACAATTCCAATGTGCCTTCACGACTTTCTTCAGCCAGCATCCGCATAGTCAAAATGGGCGCGAAAAAAACCAGTGCAAATGAGAGGAAGGCCGGGACAATTGCTGGTGAGGCCGGTTTAACCGTCACACTTGTTACCAGATCGTTATTAAATAGAAATCCAGTAATGAACAGAAAAGTGGCGGCAATAATATAGGCGACCGGTGAGACAAAATACTGGCCGACCTCCCGCTGAAAAATAATCCACGTTCCGCGCATTTTGCTACCTTCCAACGATGTCGAGAAAGATGTCTTCCAGCGTCATGGCAACCGGACGAAACTCCAATAATTGATAACCCGCCTGATGAATGGCGGTGGAGATGCTTGCCCGAAGGTCGGCGGCGCTGGGTTGGACCCTCAGATTAAATCCTTCTCCCTGGTCCTCAACTGCCTCGACTCCAGGGATTGTGAGCAAGAACTGCCGGGCCGCGTCAGCCTCAACTCCACCAATCATCACAAATAGATGGGCATCTGGCTGGAGTTTCTGGCGCAAACTGGTCGGAGCACCTTCAGCAACCAGACGTCCCTGATTGATTATTAGTACTCGATCACAGACTTGCTCGGCCTCTGAAAGGATATGCGTGCTAAACAGTACGGTATGATCGGCCCCCAGTGCCCGCACACTCTCCCGCACTTCGATAACCTGCTGCGGATCAATGCCAATGGTCGGTTCATCGAGAATGATGACTTCAGGATTGTGGACAATGGCCTGGGCTAGCCCTAGCCGCTGGCGCATCCCTTTAGAGATGTTACGAATCAAACTGCGTTTTCGGTCGGTAAGTTGCACGAGTTCAATCACTTCTTCAACCCGGCGGCGTGACCGCCTGACACCGCGTAACTCAGCCCAGAATTTGATGTACCCATAAACGGTCATGTCAGGATAAACTGGGACCGTTTCGGGTAGATAACCGACCCGTTTGCGGACCTCAAGCGATTCGCTTAATACATCGAACCCGGCGACTCGGGCTTCGCCACTGGTGGGAGGGATAAAGCCGGTTAACATCCGCATTGTAGTGGTTTTGCCGGCACCATTGGGTCCCAGAAAACCAACAACCTCACCCTGATGCGCCTCAAAGCTGATGGCATCAACCGCCCGGTGGGTTGCGAATACTTTGGTTAGATTTTTGACTTCGATCATGGTCCGCTTACAGCATTAATGCACGATTGAATCTTACTGCCAGTGCATTATTGCGTCAAGCAAGCGTAAATGTTTTTAGACACCGCCATCACAAAACGCTCATTATGAGTATTTCAGCAAGTCGGGCTGATAGACAGTTATGTACATTGTGTTAGCCAAATGCTTCAAGCTGGAGGGGTAAGGGAAGCGGAATGTATATGTAACACCTGATTTGTGTTTATCAGTTTCTACTTGCTTCAGTAAAAACAAAAAGGCTGGTCGTGGGGCCAGCCTCAAGAATTTATTGCGTAAACCAGGAGCGTATGACTTCCATCGTAGATTTTGGTTCGGGAGGTGCCTGCCGGTCAAGCTCAGCACGTTCGAGGTTTTGAATGAACTTTTTGAGTACGTAGGGGTCGGCAATGGTGAGCAATCCAGAAAGTTCCGATTCTCCGGTCAGGACTGAGGCCAGTGCCGCAACCCGATCATTGTTTTCCAGTTTGGGATTTAGAGCCAGGGCCAGACTCAGGGCCTTAAGGGCGCGTACCCGTTCCCGCCCTTTCTGATATTGTATTGCCCGTTGGACATAGAAACGGTAGGGGATTTCGAGTTCAGACGTAAAGTTATAGGAATCAACATCCAGTTCTAAGGTCAGCGATTGTAAATCGTTTTCAATGTCTTCAATATCGCTGGCAATAACTTTATTCCGAATGATGGTGAGCGCTGTGAGACCCTGGCGTACAAGCTGACGAGCCTGCGCCGCCTGGCGTTTCTTGCCAGTCAATTTCTGGGCCTGTTTGGTCGTGTTTTGGGCGTATACGATGAATTGTGCCAGCAAGCGGTTGCGGAATTCCAGTGTAACGCTCAGATCAACCCGATGGTCTGGCCGAGCTTTGGGGTAAACAGAGCAAATTTCATCATAGAGGAATTGCAGATCCTTTTCAATCTGTTTGATCTGACGGGGCTTAATCAAATGCTGCAATTCCTGCTGGTAGTTTTCAAGCTGGCGGTTGAGGGCGGGCAGATCGCCACTGATGCTCATCGTTTTATCCACTACCTTCTTCATATTTTTTATATAACTTTATTGTAATATGAAATTTGTTAGGTATCCAGCCTACTCTAGTACTGGTAGCCGATATTTACTGGGCAATTCGTACAAAAATAATGCAAAAATGCACAAGATCGCGCCAGTTAGTTGACTTCGCTGAGCAGATTGCTTAGAATTTCACCAGTTTGTTGGAGTTTACTAATGTTGTCAATTCAATTGCCAATCCGTCGTCGCCGTAGCCGCCGCCCGCTGACCCTGGAGGTTGAGGTGGGTGTTTTGTGTTGGTGGGCTGGCAGCTAGAAAAGTCAACTACCGGTAACGAGACGCTACCCCGACCTGAACAGGCCGGGGTTTTTGTATTTTAGGAGGAGTAATGGTGGAGAAGAAACTCAAAGTTGGGGTGTATGGGGCGGCAGGCTATGCGGGGCAGGATTTGGTTGAGATTCTGGTCAAGCATCCCCAGGTTGAATTGGTGTTTGCTACGTCGAATACCTTTGCCGGTACGCCGATTCCGGGCACGAAGCTGAACTATATTGAATCAGAAGCGGTTGATCTGGAAGGTCTGGATGCCATATTTCTAGCGTTGCCGCATACTGCGTCCGCTCAAGTTGCGGCCCCGGCGCTGGCGGCAGGTGTCAAAGTAATTGACCTGTCAGCCGATTTTCGGATGGATACGGCAGAAGCTTATACTCAATGGTATGATGTGCCCCATCCACACCCGGACCTGCTGCCGGTGCCCTACGGCTTACCAGAGATTTACCGGGCCAATTTGCAGGCCATTGATCTGGTCGCTGTGCCGGGTTGTTACCCAACAACGGCGCTGCTGGGCCTGTATCCACTGTTGAAAGTTCATGCACTGGTAGAAGATGGGCCGATTATCATCGATGCGAAATCGGGTGTTTCGGGCGCGGGCAGTACGCCGAAGCCTGTGACGCATTTTGTCGAAGCGTTTGGCAATTTGACACCTTATAAAGTTGGGCGGTCCCACCGGCATGTCGGCGAGATTGAACAGGAAATCGGCAAAATCAACGGCAAAACCGGGACTGTGATTTTTACCCCGCACCTGCTGCCGGTGGATCGAGGTTTGATGACGAGTATTTATGTAACACTAAAAAGTACTTTCAGTAATGAGCAGGCGCAGAGTCTTTATGAAGAGGTCTACAGTGAAGAGCCGCTGGTGAATGTGCTGCCCGCCGGTCAGCAGGCAACACTCAAGCATGTAGTGCGGACGAATGGTTGTGTCATCAGCCTGACGCCTGTCACGTCTCAATACCTGCACATCACGAGTGTAACCGATAACCTGCGCAAGGGGGCGGCGGGCCAGGCAGTGCAGGACTTTAACCTGATGTTCGGCTTGCCAGAGACGCTGGCACTACTATAGGAGGTGTGGTGTGCAACCAGCGGTTATCAAAATTGGGGGCCACGAACTGAGTGACGTCGATTTTTTGGGCGACTTAGCCAAGACAATCCGATTAATGGACAGCCCTGCGGTAATTGTTCATGGTGGCGGAAAAGAGATCTCGGATTTGCAGGTCAAGATGGGCATAGAGCCACGTTATCTTGATGGTGTTCGAGTGACGGATGGGCCATCGCTGGCGTTGGTGGAGATGGTTTTATGTGGCATAGTCAATAAACGACTCGTCCGTCATCTGATTGCAGGTGGGGTTGACGCGCAAGGCATTAGTGGGGTCGATCGAGGGCTGGTTCGGGCTGAAAAAATGGCGCATCCTACCGAGGATATGGGCTTTACGGGGGCAGTTCGCTCCGTGCGTGGCGAGGTAATATCTGCCATGTTGGATCAGGGAATTACACCTGTGATCGCGCCGATCTGCCTGGGGGCTGATTGTTCTTACAACGTGAATGCCGATCATGTTGCTGGTGCTATTGCCGCAGCCATTGCGGCCAGCAAAGTTATTTTCATCACCAATGTTGAAGGGGTAAAAGTTGTTGACCAGGTGCAGGCCACGTTGTCCGCTGCTGAAACCGGGAAATTGATTAACGATGGCACGATTTTTGGTGGCATGATCCCCAAAGTCGAAACGGCACTCAAGGTATTGGAACAGGGTGTACCCCAGGCCGTCATTACAAACCTGGTCGGGCTAACTACGCACGGCGGTACTGTTTTTTATTCTCATAAAATTAAGGATGAAGTCGACAATGCAATCTATCATTGATCTGGAACAGAATTATCTGGTGCAGAGCTATGCCCAACCGCCATTCGTACTCACGCGCGGGGAGGGCGTTACCCTGTATGATAGTGACGGCAAGGCTTACCTGGATTTCGTCGCCGGGATTGCGGTCAACGCGCTGGGTTATGGCGACCCGGAACTGACCCAGACGATTCACACCGCAGCAGACAGTGGGATGTTGCATGTCAGCAACCTGTATCACACCGCGCCCCATGTGGAATTGGCAGCATTGCTCTGTCAAAAATCGTTTGCCGATCGCGTGCTGTTCTGTAATAGCGGCGCGGAAGCCAACGAAGGTGCGCTCAAATTTGCCCGTAAAGTTGCCTATGAAAAGGGCCTTAAAGATAAAACCGAAATCGTTGCATTTACCGGCGCTTTTCATGGTCGAACGATGGGGGCATTGTCGGTAACGCCACGTGATAAATATCAGGATCCCTACCGTCCCCTGATTGGTGGCACTGTCATCGCCGAATTTAACGATCTGGATAGCGCGAAAGCTGCCATCGGCCCCCAGACGGCGGGGGTAATTGTCGAGCCGATTCAGGGTGAAGGCGGTATCAATCCAGCAACGACCGAATTTTTGCATGGGTTGCGCCAATTATGCGATGAATATGACGTGGTGCTGATCTTTGATGAGATTCAGTGTGGTGTGGGCCGGACCGGACATCTGTGGGCCTATGAAGGCTATGGTGTGACACCAGATATTTTGACGGTGGCGAAGCCATTGGCGGGTGGCTTGCCCATCGGTGCGATTCTAGTAACCGAGGCTGTGGGCAGCGCAATACATCCGGGCGATCATGGCTCAACTTTTGCTGGTGGGCCATTAGTCACGGCGGCGGCCAAAGTTGTGCTGGAGCGTGTCAGTCAACCGGCTTTTCTGGCTCACGTGAGCGAGGTGGGTACATATCTGATGGAACGGTTGGAGGAGATTAACAGCCCACACATCACGGAAGTTCGCGGACAGGGCCTAATTTCTGGTATCGAACTGGATATTCCTGCCGGTCCATTGGTCGGGCACGGTTATGAGCAAGGGTTATTGTTGGTTAACGCTGGGCCAAATGTGCTGCGCTTTGTTCCACCGCTGATTGTTGAGAAGGAACACGTCGATTCCATG
Organism: Phototrophicaceae bacterium; assembly: GCA_965223835.1. Taxonomy (GTDB): domain Bacteria; phylum Chloroflexota; class Anaerolineae; order Aggregatilineales; family Phototrophicaceae; genus CAVYXZ01. The sequence goes on along the minus strand of CBDCXQ010000001.1, from coordinate 3,027,775 downwards.
ATTGAGAAACTCACAGTGATGTTGAGCGAGGCTGGTAATGGCTGAAGTTCAGACATTTATCGAACAGGTCACCGGGTTTCAAGCGGCAGGTGTGGCTTGTAACATTAAAAAATCGGGCGCACTTGACCTGGCACTGATTGTCAGCGATCTACCTTGCGCAACTGGTGGTGTATTTACCAGCAATCGCGTAAAGGCCGCCCCGGTGCTGGTGGATATGGCCCGTTTGCAGCAGAGTCCTGGCGCGATCCGTGCGGTTGTGACCAACAGCGGTTGCGCGAATGCCTGTACGGGCGAGAAAGGATTGGCGAATGCGGAAGAAATGGCACGGTTAGTCGCGGAGCAAATCGGCTGTGATGCCAGCGAAGTCCTAGTACTTTCAACTGGAGTCATTGGCGAACAGTTGCCGATGGACAAGATCGCTGCCGGCATTGAGCAAGCGGCGTCCGCTTTGAGTGATAATTGGTTGGATGCGGCGACAGCCATTATGACTACCGACACTCGCCCTAAACTGGCCGCGTTAACCGTTACCAAATCCAATGGCGAAACCTACCAGATCGCTGGGATGGTCAAGGGCGCGGGTATGATCGCGCCAAATATGGCGACGATGCTGAGCACAATTGTCACGGATGTGACCTTATCGGCTCCAGACGCCCAGCAAATGCTCACCGCCGCCGTCAATGAGAGTTATAATTGTATCAGTGTGGATGGTGATACCAGCACAAACGATACGGTTTTTTTGTTGGCGAATGGTGCCAGTGGGGTGCAGCTTAAAACCAGCGAAGATTGTGAGCAGTTCCAACAGGCGCTGGATGCGGTCAGTTTGTACCTGGCGCAGGCCGTTGTACGCGATGGTGAAGGCGTCACCAAATTTATCACAGTGCGGGTTGAGGGTGCGCCAGACGATTGGTCTGCCCATCAGATTGCGAATACGATTGCGAATTCGCCACTGGTAAAGACCGCCTTCTTTGGCAACGATGCCAATTGGGGGCGGATTGCGATGGCGGCGGGCCGGGCCGGGGTAGACTTTGAACAGGAGAATCTGAGGTTGTGGCTTACTGCAGGGGAAGACTTCAGCCGCAAACAACTGCAACTCCTGGCGAATGGACTGCCGCTTGATTATGGTGAAGCCGCTGCAACAGCAATCATCAAAGCGCCATCCGTTTGTGTTGTTCTGGATTGTGGTGCGGGCGATGGTGCAGCAACCGTATGGACCTGCGATCTCAGCCACGATTATGTTTCGATCAATGCCGATTATCGGACCTAGAGGATAGTATGCAGGGAAAACTCGTTTTAGAAGACGGGCGTGTATTTGAAGGCGTGGGTTTCGGGACGCAAGGTGTGCAAACCGGTGAAGTCGTTTTTAACACCTCCATGACCGGGTATCAAGAAATTCTCACCGATCCATCATATCATCAGCAAATCGTTACGATGACCGTATCCCATGTGGGTAACACTGGCGTGAACCTGGAAGATGTGGAATCACGGCAGGCCTGGGTTGCGGGTTTCGTCGTGCGGTCCCTCAGTCCGGTCGTGAGTAACTGGCGAGAACAGGGAACGCTGGAAGATTATCTTAAAGATCAAGGTGTTATCGGGCTGACCGAGGTTGCCACGCGAGCACTCGTTCGCCACATTCGATCAAAAGGTGTCATGCGGGCGGCGCTTGCGAATGGACCTGAAGCCGAAGATACGGCGGCGCTCATCGAACGCGCCCGCAATTCATTAGATATGTCGGGTGCGAATCTCGTTGATGCAGTCACGACACCCGAAGCCTATCACTGGACCGAACGGAGCGATCCGCAATGGTATCGAAATCACCGCTACGATCCGGCAGGGCCGTTGGTGGTGGCTTACGATTTTGGCATCAAACGTAATATCCTGCGGTTGCTCACTGACCGGGGCTTGCGCGTGACCGTTGTTCCCGCACAGACACCAGTTTCAACTGTGCTGGCGATGAATCCAGCGGGGGTATTTTTGAGTAATGGTCCCGGTGATCCGGCTGCTGTCACCTATGCGATTGACAATGTACAACAGCTAGTCGGTACGGTCCCGGTGTTCGGGATTTGCCTGGGACATCAGATTCTGTCGTTAGCGTTGGGCGGTAAAACGGAAAAAATGCGCTTTGGGCATCGTGGTGGCAATCAACCGGTGAAAAACTTGCTGACGGGTGTGGTCGAAATCAGCAGTCATAATCACGGCTTCGCGGTGAGTGCGGACAGTGACCTGGGCGGGGCAGAAGTCACGCATGTTAATCTGAATGATCAGACGATTGAGGGGATCCGCTACCTCGAAAAAGGCGTGTTCAGCGTGCAGTATCATCCAGAAGCATCACCGGGACCGCACGATTCTTTGTATCTGTTTGATGAATTTGTCGATCAGTTGAAAGCAAGTATGGTCAAGGCCGAGAACTAGGCATGGTTTTGTTGACTGATGGAGTGCGTGATTTTCTGAAAAAGCCATTATTGGCACGGCTGTGTGTGATTGATCGTGGTGGATACCCACATAGCGTGCCGATCTGGTTTGATGTTGATGGCGATGACATCGTGTTTATCAGCGAACGCAATACGGCAAAAGTGCGTTATATGTTAGCAAACGCCAAAGGTGCGGTAACCATTGGTGGCGATTCGGGGGATGGTGGTGGCTATCTGATAAAGGGCCATCTTTCCGCTACCGAAGATCTGGAACATCGTTGGACCAAATGAATGACATACCGTTATGAAGACCCGGAACAGGCTGAGAAAGATATTGCAGCCTGGACTCAATTAGATATGATGACGATTCGTCTCAAACCAGAACAGGTACTCAAGGTATAAATCGTATGCCGAACGCAACGGTCAAACCACCCATTGCTTTTGATCTCCTCGACAAGTTGGATATTCGTGTTGGGACGATTGAACGGGTGGAGGATGTGCCAAAATCAGATAAGTTGCTCAAACTCATCGTTGATTTTGGCGATCACCAACGACAGATTCTGGTCGGGATGAAGCACGAACGGGCAAATCCGCAGGGAATTGTGGGGTTGCAGGCGCTGTTTGTCGTTAATCTGGAACCGAAAAAGATGGCCGGAGAGTTATCCGAGGGCATGTTGTTCGACATTGGTTATGCTGACAGGGTGACGCCGGTGCTGGCTGTGCCAGAGAAGCCCGTTCCCAATGGAACGCGGGCCGGATAAGTGACATATTCGTTGATCTTTGGGCACGCTCTTGAAGTAATTAGGCTAGAGATGCGTTTTACAAAGGATGGCGGATATGTTTCAGGGGTTGCTCATTGTACTGTTTTTGTTATCAGTCCGTAGTGTTATGGCGCAGGATCTAGTCGAGGTTGCTATGCAGGATGGGATTGAGCGAACCTATCATCTGCATGTGCCCGAAAATTATATTGCTGGGAATGGTCTGGTCATCGCATTACACGATTATGCCTCATCCGGGCAAGCAATGGCGGCAATAACCGATCTGAATCAGGCGGCAGATGAACACGGATTTATCGCTGTGTACCCGGATAGCCTTGATCTGTATTGGGATGCCGGACAAATCGGCACCGGCTGGCCTTTAGGTTCTGAACCAGTGGATGATGTCGGCTTTATCTTGCAACTATTGGATAATCTACAGGCAAAATATGAAACGGACGCAGTGTATGTGACCGGCTTTGGGCAGGGAGGGGCACTGGCCTATCGGTTGGCCTGTGTGTTGCCAGAGCGTGTAACGGCGGTGGCAGTCGTCGGTGCCTTGCTATGGGATTATCATGTAGCCGACTGTGGTGAGGCCAGTGCGCCGGTCACGATGTTGATTGCGGTGGGCACCGAAGATCTGGTCTATCCACTGGAAGGAAGGACGGTGAACACTGCCGGTAGCGATGCCCGGTTGACTATTCTGAGTGCGGCGCAGACGACTGATTTCTGGCTAAAGCGTAATGATTGTCAAACGACAGCCACCGATGTAATCGAGTTACAGATTCATGATGATTGTATGGATGGTACACAGATTATCTTTAGTCCAATTGTGGGCGGCGGTCATATGTGGTTACGCAATGGACCCTATACTCTGAATCAGATTGGCGTTGATGTGACCGATATGGTCGTCGGCTTTTTTATGGGTGCTGATGATTGGGGAACTGATAGTAGCTACGCAACCGACGCTGAATTATTCGGCGGTATGATGCGAACCTATCGGACTTATGTGCCGCCAACATATGATCCAACACAATCAACACCGCTGGTCATTGCCTTGCACGGGCGACCTGATAATGGTAGCGGGATTGCCTACCGACTGGATATGAATCGGATAGCCCGCGAACAAGGATTTATCGTAGCCTACCCGGACGGTATCGACTTAGGCTGGAATTATACCCGCGATGCGCCATTATTCCCCGACAATCCCATTGATGATGACGCCTTTATCGCCGCGATGGTTGCTGATCTGGCGGTGGATTTGAATGTTGACCGAGAGCGAGTGTATGTGACCGGCTTTTCGAATGGTGGGTTTATGACGGAACGGTTGGCCTGTGTCGCTGCCGATACCTATGCGGCGTTTGCCGTGGTCGGTGCTGCCTTTTCACAGAATTTTGCCGCGCTGTGTGCTGACGCAACACCGGTCCCGATTTTGTTTATGCATGGGACAGATGATCCGAGCATTCCCTGGGAGGGAGCCGTTGTTGCTGACATCCAACTGTTCCTGTCCGTGCCCGACACGATTGCGGCCTGGACACTGATTAACGATTGTGATAACACACCTGCCGAAACGGTGCTGCCCCAGCGCGGTGAATCGCCAGGCACGCAAGTTCATCGCTTTGATTTTGCTGACTGTGCGCCAGATTCCGATCTGGTATTCTATGGGATCATTGGCGGCGGTCACAATTTGCCCGGCGTGCCCGGTCGCATCGGTCCGCAGATCGCCCGTGAAGTCAATATGGACATTCATGCCGGCGAAGTGATATGGGAGTTTGTGAGTCAGTTCACACTGAGCGACTAGATTGTATAATAGGCCAAATTGGGTGCGAGGAACGACAGTGGTCACAACCATTTCAAATGAAGTTCAAGAGCAGGTGCGTGAGCTTGTTTTCATGCTCATGAAACGGCCTATTACCGAAGAAATCGCCATGCAAATCACCGAAATCAGTGGCTTTGAACAGCTTGAAATTAGGGATGGCGAGTGGACCGGCTTCGACAAGGATGACTATATGGGTGGGGAAGAACATGGCTGGATTGAGTCACTGATTTTGCACGCGTTTACTTCGTGGATTCTAGCGAAAAAAACCGGGAGGGTGTATCCCGGTGATACCGATTTCGTACTAGATGGTGACCGGGGCGATATACGTTTAAGCCGCCGCCCTGATGTTGGATTTGTTCTTGATGTGAATGTTCACCCAACGCGGGGTTATATTTTTAGTCCCCCAGATGTAGCTGTTGAGATCATTTCACCGACAGAACGACCGGGCGCAATCCGAAAGAAATTAAACGAATATCTTGAGCACGGGGTTAAGCAAGTGTGGCAGGTCTATCCTGATAATCAAGAGATTGTCGTGAATTTCCCGGATGGTAGCTCAAAGACGTATGGTATTGACGACGAAATTCCAGGTGGCGAATTGCTGCCAGGGTTTGACTTGAAGTTAGCGACAATATTTGAGGAAACGAAGTCATGAAATTTGGGCGCATCACTGTAAATTATGAGCAAATGGATGGCTTACCCTGTATTCGTGGGCTGCGTATCCCGGTTGCCACCGTCGTTGATATGGTTGCCTCGGGGATGACCACTGATGATATATTGCAGAATTATCCCGACCTGGAAATTGAGGATATTGCTGAGGCGCTTCAATTTGCGGCGGCGGCGGTTCGAGAACGTCAATTGCCGCTGGTTGGATAAGCATGAGGTTTTTGATAGACAATGCCTTGTCACCGGTGTTAGCTGATAAATTGCGAGCTGCTGGTCATGACTCGATTCATGTTCGCCAATATGCCTTGCAGGCAGCGACAGACGAAGCAATTTTTGAGCGTGCCGCAGATGAGAACCGCGTTCTAATTTCAGCCGATACCGATTTTGGACGTATTCTTGCTTTTCGAAATGTAGATAAGCCATCGGTAATTATTTTTAGATGGCCGATGTTACGCAAACCTGAAGATCAATTTATGGTGCTATTAAAGAACTTGCCCAATGTACTGGAGGACTTAGAGTCTGGTGCGCTGGTGATTATCGAAGAATCCAGAGTTCGTGTTCGATCTTTGCCTATTGGCGGTAGCGATGAGTGAGCGCGATCGGAAATATCAGTTGTGGGGCTGGGGGTTGTTTATTCTATGTGCTCTGTTGTATACCGCTTCCAGCATCGAAAGTGGCAGCATGATTGGATTGGCGGGCAGTCTGGTGTTTTTGATCGCCTGTTTCGTGTTCTTGATTCCGCTTTTAAGGCGTGAGTGATAGTGAAGGCAATTCTGATTAGCATTATCCCAACTGTTCCCAATTATTGCGATATGGCTCATATTTAGTTCCTGAGGAAATCTCTCCCTGCTTATTGATTGTTACGGTGACTGATCTCGAAGATGGGAACTCAGTTCTGGGAATGATAAAAAATGTTGGTCGCGTTGAATGAATGTAGAAAAATAGGTAATCAGCAGTATCGAATTCACTTTCGGTTAGTAGGACTGTTAGCTGATGGCGTGTTTTCCCGGTCTTTCGTTCAGGATCGGTTGTTTTGACTTCGATTGTGAGGCTAACATGGGATTTGGCACGATGTTTTGTAGCAACAAGATCGTAACCGTGACCACCCAGGTGCTTAGTCACGTCCCATTCGCGTTTCATTAATTCGTAAGCAACTATTGTCTCGCCAAGATCACCTAGAAAGCTGTTTAAATCTTTGTTCGATGGCATCTGTCTTCCTTGAAGTTAGTTGGTAGAATATTTATTTTCAATAAGTTAATTTTACTCATTGGTCTAATATCACACAATTGAGTAGGTCACAAATGCCAAAACGAACAGACATCGAAACCATTATGGTGATTGGCTCGGGTCCGATTGTGATCGGGCAGGGCTGCGAATTTGATTACAGCGGCGTACAGGCCTGTAAAGTGCTGCGGCGTGAAGGCTATCGCATCGTGCTGGTGAATTCCAACCCGGCGACGATCATGACCGACCCGGAGTTTGCCGACGCCACTTACATTGAACCGCTGACGCCGGAAATCTGTGAACGGATTATCGAGATTGAAAAACCGGATGCGATTCTGCCAACGGTGGGCGGGCAGACCGCGCTCAATCTGGCGCTGGCGTTGCGCGATCAGGGGATTCTGGATCGTCACAGTATTGAATTGATCGGTGCGTCGGTGACGAGCATCGAACTGGCCGAAGACCGTCAACTATTCAAAGACGCGATGACCGAGATTGGGCTGAAATCACCGCAAAGTGAGGTGGTTGGCTCGGTTGACGAAGCGCTCAAAGTGGCGGGAAAACTGGGCGGCTATCCCGTTTTAGTACGGCCATCATTTACGCTGGGCGGTTCTGGTGGCGGCGTGGCTTACAATGAAGAAGAACTGCGCGTTATCGCGGAGCGGGGCATCAAGCTCAGTCCGGTCAATGAAGTGCTGGTCGATATGAGTTTGCTGGGCTGGAAAGAGTTCGAACTCGAAGTAATGCGTGACTCAAGTGGCAATTTCGTCGTGGTCTGTTCGATTGAGAATCTTGATCCGATGGGTGTGCATACAGGTGACAGCATTACAGTGGCGCCGGTGCAGACGCTGACTGACAAAGAGTTGCAGCGGTTGCGTAATATGGCAAAAGCGGTGCTAGATCGGGTTGGGCTAGCAACGGGCGGCGCGAACGTGCAATTTGCGATTAACCCGGACGATGGCGATGTCTATGTGATCGAAATGAATCCGCGTGTGTCGCGCTCGTCAGCACTGGCAAGCAAAGCGACGGGCTTCCCCATTGCCAAGATCGCAGCGCTGTTGGCAGCAGGTTTCCGGCTGGACGAAATCCCTAATGATATTACGCAAGTGACTCCGGCCAGTTTTGAGCCGTCGCTGGATTATGTCGTCGTGAAGATTCCACGCTGGAACTTTGAGAAATTCAGTGGGGTGGATCGCGTACTGGGGCCGCAGATGAAAGCAGTGGGCGAGGTTATGGCGATTGGCCGCACTTTCCCCGAAGCGTTGCAAAAGGGTGTCCGCGCGCTCGACATTGGTGTGATGGGCTTTGGCACCAAGTTGCAAGATGTCGCCCCGGACGTGCTCAAAGTGCCCACCGCACAACGACTGTTTCAGGTAGCCGCCGCACTTTACAACAATACTCCATCTGCCGAGATCGTTCAAAACACCGGTTTTGACCCCTGGTTTGTGCAGCAGATGATCGACACGATAGGTCTTCAGCAGGCGATTATTGGTAAAAGCCTGACGCTTGACCAGTTAGATGCGGCGGATTTCTTAAAACTCAAACGCTATGGCTTCAGTGATGCGCATATTGGCGAATTGTTGGATGTTGATGAAATGGCGGTACGTACTCGGCGTAAATCACTGGAAGTCGTTCCCAGCTATTATCGCGTTGATACCTGTGCGGCGGAATTTGAGGCGCATACGCCTTATTTATATTCGACCTATGAAGACGACAATGAGGCGGTGCCTGTCGACAGACCCAAAGTGATCGTGCTGGGCGGCGGGCCGAACCGCATTGGGCAGGGTATCGAATTTGACTACTGTTGTGTTCATGCCTGCTTCGCGCTTAAGGAACTGGGCTATGAGACGATCATGGTTAACTGTAACCCGGAGACGGTCAGCACCGATTATGATACGGCAGACCGATTATACTTTGAGCCGCTCACTGCTGAAGATGTATTGAACATTATTGATGAAGAGCAACCCGCCGGTGTGCTGGTCCAATTCGGTGGGCAGACACCCCTCAATATCGCGCAGGCGTTGCAGGCGGCTGGTGCGCCGATCTGGGGCACTTCCGTAGAAAAAATTGATTTGGCCGAAGACCGCGAACGTTTTAACGCGCTGATGGCACAACTGGATATTCGGCAACCAGACGGTGCGACAGCCTTGTCTCGTGACGAAGCGGTGGCGGCGGCTGAGCGGATTGGCTTTCCGGTGTTGGTGCGGCCCAGCTATGTCCTGGGGGGGCGGGGCATGGCGATCACCTTCGATCAGGATGACTTACTGAGCTGGCTGGATGAGAATGTTGAATGGACCGGGCATCCGGTTCTGATTGACCAGTTTTTGGACGACGCCTTTGAAGTTGATGTTGATGCGCTGGCCGATGGTACGGATGTGACGATTGGTGGCATTATGCAGCACATTGAACAGGCCGGGATTCACAGTGGTGATTCCGCCTGTGTGCTGCCACCCTACCGGATTAGTATGTACCACACCGAGATTATTCGTGAACACACGCGCCGGATCGGCCTGGCAATGGACGTGCGCGGCCTGTTCAATATTCAGTTCGCTGTTAAAGATGATGTCGTTTATGTGCTGGAGGTTAATCCGCGTGCCAGCCGCACTGTGCCCTTTGTGAGCAAGGCCACCGGTTATCCGCTGGCGAGTTATGCTGCCCAGATCGCTGCTGGCAAGACGTTGGCTGAACTTGATTTTCTGGAAGAACCGAGGGTTAATGGCTTTTTTGTCAAAGAGGCCGTCATGCCGTTCCAGAAATTCCCGGGTGTGGATGCCCGGTTGACGCCGGAGATGCGCTCAACGGGTGAGGTGATGGGCCATGCCGCCTACTTTGGTCACGCCTTCGTCAAAGCTCAGATTGCCGCGAACACCACGCTGCCGACTACAGGCTGTGTGTTGATTAGCGTGAATAATTATGATAAGGGCACCGCCATCAAGCTTGCCAGCGACTTGCATCAGATGGGTTTCGAATTAATGGCAACCAGTGGTACGGCCCAGGTGCTGGAACTGGCCGGTCTGAGCGTGCAAAAGATCAATAAGGTGCGCGAGGGGTCGCCGCATTTGGTCGACGCGATGCGTGAAAGCAAAATTGACCTGATTATTACGACCCCCTATGGTAAGGAGGCGCATGTTGATGGCGCGATATTGCGGAGTGCGGCCTATCAGTATGGGGTGCCGATTTTGACAACTCTCAGCGCTGCCACCGCCGCCGTGCAGGGGATAAAAGCGTTACAACAGAATCCGCTAAGCGTGCGCAGTTTGCAGACGCATCACCGCGCAGGTGAGCTAAACTGATATAATGGAACCATGACTGAGAGAACTTCTGCACGACAACCATTGACGCTTGAAGATCTTCGCAAGAAACGCGGAGAAATTCTTGAAATTGCAGCACAATATGGCGCAGGAAATGTACGTGTTTTCGGGTCTGTTGTGCGTGGGTCAGCTGTGGCAGACAGTGATATCGATTTCCTGATAGACATCGTGGATATGTCTCGGTTCGCGTGGGGGGGCGGCGGTCTGCTGATGGATTTGCAGAAGCTGCTTGGCAGAGAGGTCGATATCACGACCGAAAAAGCGCTGCATTGGTATTTGCGCGATCAGGTTCTTGAAGAAGCTACGCCACTATGAAGAAGGATGATCGCTTCTATCTCATCCACGTCCGCGAGTGTATTGCTGATATTCAGGCCTATACTGAAGATGGCCGTGATACCTTTCACGCTTCAAAGCTAATTCAAGATGCAGTGCTTCGCAAACTTCAGATTATGGTTCAGTCCGCCTTGCGTCTTTCTGATGAATTTGTAGACGATCACCCTGAGGTTTAATGGGACAAAATGCGTGGGTTTCGCAACGTTGTTGTTCACGAATATCTTGAAGTCGATCTTGATGCGGTTTGGTACATCGTTGACCATGATCTCCCAGCCTTAGCCCAGGCTATTGAAAGCGACATGGATGCCGATGAATAGATTTCGATATTCAGCCTATTGCCCATAAGCTGAAAGAGAAGTGCCCCAGGGTGCGCAGTTTGCAGTTGCATCATGAGAAAGCTTAGCCGTCGAACATGCTTATGTAATGGTTGAAATTGGTTGACACCTTGCTTCAGAGTTTCTGTTCGTGAAGTTCAATTTGTCTCGCCCTGGCTGGCAGAGTTTGTTTTTTCTGCATTCTCAGGTCGAGAAGGGAACCAGCGCTGCCGACTTCGCCACAGCAACCGCCCCGGAACGCCGATGATGACGACCAGCGGCAAGCCAATTATCAGTAATGTGATAGCGAGGTCTGTCAGCCCTTGCAGGATGCTGACCAACGCGCCGAGTGACCGTTCAACCGTTGACCCCGGATTCCAGCCGACCTGCTGTGTCTGAATCGGCCCCTGTGGTTTGGGGTGTACATCGACGCGGACGGAGGCAAACGCCGCCGCTTCATCGAAGAAATTCAGGCGACCCTGAATGACCTCGATATTTTCGCGGACAGTGGTCAATTCATGCTGTACCGCCAGCACATCCTCGACTTCGGTAGCGGTTTCCATGATGCGCTGAAGTTGGGTTTCCGTCGCTTCGAGATTCTTCAAACGGCTGGAAAGATCAACGTATTCGTTGGTGACATCCTGCCCGATGATGTTCTCATTGTTAACGGCAATAGTGTCGGATTTAATCCGTTCCAGCACCTCATTGAGACGGTCAGCGGGGATGCGAATCGTGATGGACCCATTAGTTGTTTCTTCGCCATCGGCGCGGGTAGTGGCGTATACATTCGACGTGACAATCCAACCGCCCATGTTCTCCGCCATTGCCGAGATTTCGTTAATGCGGGCTTCCGGGTCGTCAACAGTAATCGTCAATGTCGCGTTTTTGAGGATGATACGCTCTGATTGTGCATTCGGTAAGTTTTCAGCTTGCGATTGTTCAGTGGAAGCGGATGCTACGTTTGTCGCCTCCGCCATTGCAATGGTAGTGCGATTTAGCGATGATATCTGGGTTGCCTGCAATTCCACTTCTGAAGGCCCTGCCGATGTGCAAGCCGTTATAGAAACTAGGAAAAGAGCCATTAATATTATGATTTTTGCACGTAAATTTTTATTGATTTGAGTTTGCATTAATAATTCCCCAAAATCACTGATCTCATTATTATGACGAACAATTCTAAAAAGCAGTTCCCAAGAATTAGGGGTTTTATGAAAAGAAAAAGCGCCCCAATAATGAGACGCTCAATGATCGCAAATGAAGGTTATACTTAGCCAACAACAGCCGGTGTCGCCAGATTACGCTGTTCACGGATTTGCTCCGCCGTGCGGCGCACTTTGCCGTCCTGGCTTTCCAGCGCATCCTTGAGGATTTCTTCGGCGATTTCGATGCCGGTGCCCGCACCCGTGCTTTCATTCATGAGGCTGGTAGCAACGCGCACCATCTGCGCTTTCACATCGCTATTCTGTTCGCGGCGGTAAGCCTGTCGCAGGACGATGGGGGTGCGGTCATGGCGCATCCAGGCCAGCGGCCAGACAACCGCTTCACGCACTTCAGACATATCGTCGAGCAAAGCCGTTTCCAACGCATCAATCATCAGGTCGGCAGATTTCGTCTGGGCCACGTCGATTTTGAGATAGTTGGTGGCATGGAAAAAGCCGCGCAAAACCTGCTGTAAAGTCACACCGCTGGTGCGCCCGATAATGCCCGAAAGTTCCTGTAACCATTGCTCGCCCGCCAGTTCCAATAAACTGAGCGTGGCGGCATATTTGACATCCGGCTCTCGGTCATTCATCGCTTCACGCACGACCGGCATGGCTTCGGGCGTGTCATTCGCGCCCAGCGCCTCCAGGGCTTTAATCCGCACTTCGGGGTCGTCCGCTTGAAGCACCACTTGAAGCACCGGGACTGCCGCCGCATCCTGACAATCGCGCAATCCCCAGGCTGCTGCCGCCCGCACATCGTCATTTTCAGTTTTCAGCACTTCAATCATGAGCTGGTAGGCATTTAGTTCGCGTAAATCACACAGGGCATAGATTGCACCTTCGCGGACCCGCGAATCTTTATCCGATAGTGCCTTACGAATCAATGGCTCGGCAGCAAACCAGGAAAAGCCATAAAGATGACGGGCAACGCTGGCGCGTGAGGGCGGTTCGCCATTATCCAACACGTCTTCCATGATGACGCGAGCAGGTCGGTCGCCCCGGCGACTGAGCATCTTGGCGGCATTGTAGCGCACGAAGAATTCTTCATTACGCAACATTTCGGTGGCTGCGTCCAGCGAGATGGCTTCCGGTGGTAAGGCATTGACCATCGTTGCCAGTCGCCGCAGCGACAACCGTCGTTGACCCTGTTTGTTCGAGCCGTTTGCCAACCGGGGTTCACGCCCGGTGAATGTACTGGTATCCGATACGGTCATCGTAATTTCTCTCTAATGTAATGTGGTGACAATGACATCCTGGAGTAATGGCTTGTCCGTCTTGATGTCGGTGACGGATACGCGCAACCGCCGCCGATCATCAATCCGAAACTCAGCCTTAATGCGATCTTCACCCGGTTTGCCAGCAGGTTCCAATTTTGCCAGGATTTTCACTGCCTCAGCCTCGTTGAGCGGAATAATCTGCTGGTTGGTCTCATTGGCCTGGGCGACAAACACTGCCTGTCCATTTTCGTATTGCACTTCGATCATGGAGACCGCATCGGAATCGATCTCGCCAATGACGAATTCGATTGATTCTTGATTTTCGTGGGCGGCCCCCAGCATAACTTCGATATGCTCTTCTGAGGGATAGCGACTGCCCATCGGAATAATCTCGTCATACTGGTGGGTGTTGCTATTTTCGTCCAGATGGCGCAGACCGTAACTGTGAATGAGGTAATCTTCCAACCCAAACCCGGCGGCTACCTGCAACGCACCTTCAGCCACTGCCGTGAAAGGTTTATCAGCTCGGACCGCCATGTCAGTGAAGTATTGGCCGAGCGTTCGCTGGACTGATGGCATCAGGGATGTGCCGCCGACCATCAAAACGTAGTGAATATCTTCCTTGAAGATACCGCGTTGTCGGGCGACGTGCATGACTTTATCAACCACCCGGCGCAGGGCATTGAAGAAGCCGTTCTTTTCCAGCAGGGCCTCCAAATCGGTGCGCGAATAATCGACCGAATGGGTCTTGCCCGCCGCATCCTCAAATTGAATGGTTGCGATCTCTACAGTTGAAAGCTCGATTTTGGCTTGTTCACAGGCTGTCAGTAAACGCGGATAGCCATCGCCCAGATCTTTCGTCGTCAGTCCAGTGCGTTCCAGGACTGTTGCCAGTAGCCATTGATCGACATCGCTGCCGCCAATAATTCGCCCGGCTTTAGCAATGACACGAGCCGAGTGTTGAGCCGCATTGGTTTTGAGAAGTTTGCGCAAGAATCCGCCAGTTTTTTCGCGATGTTCTGGCAGTTGAACCAGCGATAGGTCAAGTGTGCCGCCTCCAAAATCGAACACGAGCACGACTGCGCCCGGTTTGGTCACAGCATAGCCCAGGGCCGCAGCGGTTGACTCATCAACAATGCGAATCTGCTCATCTTCCAGGTCAGGCATCACGTCGTTGAGCCAGGCCAGGTAGCCTTCGAAAGCGGCAACGGGTGCCGTCAGTACCAATTGGCTGACTTCGCCATCGTCGTATGGCAGCGAAGCGATAAGATTGCGTACAAAGCTTTTACCAGCTTCACGGTCATCCCAGGCGTGTTTGTCAATAACCCGGGGTTCTGGTGCCGGAGAAGCGACAATCCCCCGCTTGAAATTTCGGAATAGACGATTGTCTTTTTGCACGTCAAGGTTCTTGGCCCGCACGGCCTGTCCCAATGTGACAGCACCTGTTTCACCACTATCTACATAAAGTAATGATGGCACCAGTGGGGGGCGTTCATCAGCTTCTGGGATGCTAATGTCGCGAATTCTTACCACTTGTGCGCTTTCACTTTGGGGTTCCCACCGAGCTACAACAGTGTTGGTGGTTCCGAGGTCAATGGCGAGTTTTTGGCCCATAAAGTCACATGAACACCCTTATTTATCAGGTGTTGCACGATCTCCTTTCAAATGTGAGTGTGTTGAAAGTGGTGGGTTCCGTAACCGATTTCTAACCCTATTTTCAGTATACACCACGATTTTTGGTGAAAAGATATGAGATTGTCCATGAATTCGCACAGATTATCAGGTTGGGTCAACGATTTGTGTGCCGTCCAAACTGCCGCCGAGAACTTCAACTGAGGTTTGCCAGGCCGCCGCCGGGTCTTCACGATTCATCGAATATATGCCCCAGGCCGTACCTGTTGACCAGAAGGTTTTAAAGTGAGTCGTATTTGGTGCCAGGACCGGGTTAAATGTCAACCGACCTGCATTCATGTCGGATTGTGCGCCACTGAGCGCCAGTAGAACCGCCCAGCTTGACATCGACCGGGCGTAATGATGCCCGCACTCGACTTCATTCCAGGGGTTTCGTCGGATTCCATCGTGACGCGCACGGGCGGCAGCTACGATTTTGAGACCTTCATCTGTCCAACCTTCGTAAATCAGGTGGGCAGCGACGTGGTATTCAATGCCAGTCCACACTTCATCCGAATAAACGAATGGGTAGCGTGGTTGACCGCCAGTGGGCCAGGTACACAGGATCAAACCAGCTTCATCATTCAGGATGTATGTTCGCTGGCAGTTGACATGATCGTGGAAGCTTTCTCGGAAATTGTTGTCGAAAACGGCTTTGATTGCGCTGCGCACATGGTCCCCTGGCAATAAATCACCCAGGCCGAGAATACGGGCATGCAGTTGGCCCAGCAGCTGGTCAGATAGACAACCTGTGCCGTGCTGGTAGTGATGCTCGTTTACGTCATCTAATTGCTGAATGTAATAGTCGCCATTCCATAGTTGAGTATCGAGATTCTGACTGCCGAATTCGAATGCTGCGCGACATCGTTGGCTGAGATCCGGTTCATTCAGAATTCGAGCCATTTCCTCAACAGCGCGCAGTGCAGCCAGATAGTAAATGCTGCTCAAGGGATTGGGACCGTAGAATTCGATGTCATAGGTGTTGTGTTGGCGACCATCCAGTACCTGATCGTTGTCGTTATCCCAGTGGGCGCTGGCAAAGTCGATCGCTCGTTTGGTGCCGGGCCAGATACTACGCAGCCAATCCTGATCGCCGCAGAGTTGAAATTCGCGGTAAGCGCGTAGAATGCTACCCATTTGCCCATCAACGGCGGCTTCGGGTTTCTGATCGCCCCAGGTCCAACGAAACTCATCGCCCAGCGCACGGTGATTGCGAAACATCATGTGGCCGTCTGCTTCGGTTTCGATCTGGAACTCAATGTTACGCATTTCCCGCTCCAATGATGGGAAGAGAAAGGCGACAGTCTGCGCATAACTCCAAACATGCGTACAGCTACCGGCGCAACAACCTGCGTCATCGAAGCAGCCTTCCCAACCAAAAAAGCGCCCATCGGCCAACCAGAAGCAGGTGTTGCTACGAACTGGCACAATATTGGCGGAAAGTGCATCCAATACATACGGTGGGAAGGTGCTGCTGAATAAGGCATCGTGGAACTGACGTGTTCCCCTATCCAGACGATCAAACTCGCGCACAACATAGGCAGCGACATCCCAGGCGTTGTCGAAGCGGGTCACATAATGATTCTGGGTGATGCGGTCTGATTGTAGATCCCAACTATTGACGCGGTTGGGAAAATACCAGGTCAAAATGAATCGATAAGTTCGGGTTGCGCCCGGTTCCAGCGTGTCGACCAGACCGAGTGATCCGGTATCGGGTTTGTTGTCAGTAGGCGGTTCATTGTAACTCAGGTCCGTCAGCAAACCATCATCGACCAGATCATCCCAAAACTCGCGCAGAAAATCGTACCATGCGCCGCGCAGCCACTGGGGTTTAACGGTGATGTTTGGATGATCGGTGACGAAGCTCAAGTCGCCATAGCCTAGGTCATCCGCATCAATGCCGGTTGCAGTCAGGTAAAGGCCGCGCAGTTTTTTGTCTTCTTGATATGTGTTAACGGTTTTCCCCAATTCAGTGGTGCGAATATTGCCGAAGGCATCATAGCTGGGTCCACCAGTGGGATTCGCCAGTGAACCGACCAGTGTCAGGTTGACATGTTTTGAGCTGGAATTGGTCATTTTGTAGGTAAAGATCGCGCACGGAATGCCCGAATCTTCCGGGTTCAACGGAATCAGAGGTGTATAGGCTTCAAGCTGAATTTGCACCGGGAGTTCGGGTGCGTCGAAGTCAATCGTGGCAAAGGGATACTCGCCATGAAAAGTGGTGCCGCGAAGTCGTGGGAGGCCCGCGTTGGTGCTGGGATGAAAGCCATGTGACAGATCAAAAGGTGGTTGCAACGGCCCTTCCAGCACCCGCGTGGTTGGCGGCTCTTCTCCTACCTGAGTCCGTAGCGCAAAGAATGTATTGGGTAAGCGGGTGCCTTTTGCTGGTCGGTTAAAGATCTCCCAGTCCAGGAGATTGCCGCGTGCACCTAGCGAGATATTCCCGGTGCCGATGCCACCCAGTGGAAAAGCCAGGGCACTGTGCGTTGAATCGAAAGTTCGTAATCCGGGGGTTGGCTGCATGTGTGACCGCCTGTTGGTAATAAGCTCTTTTACAATAGATTTTACATTGAGCGGCAACTACACACAAAACCGCCCTTTCTTCTACGGATGATAATCCCGCAGGGTGGACCCGCCGATGAACTCGCGCAACAGCGACGTATCCGGGATATGATCTTGCTGATCGGTGCTAAGCGGATGTACCCAGTTGATAAATGAGAGTAAACGGTTGGCTTCGATATGTTCGGGTGTATGATATTTCACCTGGAGGAGCAAGGGTTCTGCCAATGGGCGCAGGGCTGCCAGTTCATAAACCAGGGCTGAGTTGAACATCACATCAGCATTTTCCTGATAAGGGAAGATATTGCGTTTCTCGCCGCGCCGCACACTCGGCCAGCGCTGCAAGGTATTGGCAGCAGAGTAGCCACGATGATGGGCATCGCGGACTAATCGACGGAGCAACCGCACATCCGTTGTTGGAATACGATTGTGCCGGTCGATATTCAGCTGGGTCAGGGCAGAAACATAAACACGGAAAATAACATCAGTGGGAATATCGGGCACAAGTCCCGGATTCAAACCATGTATGCCTTCGATAATGATGACCTGATCTGCTTGCAGCCGGGCCAGGCGACCAGGCACACTCGTACCGGTGACGAAATCAAAACGCGGCAGTTGGACCTCATGGCCGCTGATGAGTGCTAACAGGTGTTCGTTGAACAACGTGAGGTTGAGCGCGTCCAGCGATTCAAAGTCGTATTCGCCTGCTTCGTCACGTGGGGTTAGTTCGCGGTCGACAAAATAGTTATCCAGTTCCAGCGTAAAAGGTCGCAGGCCATGCGCCAGTAGTTGGATGGCGAGTCGTTTGGCAAAGGTGGTTTTGCCGGATGACGACGGACCAGCAATCAGTACGATTCGCACCCCCTGTTCACTGCTTTTCTCACGAATATCACTGGCGATTCGGGCGATCCGCTGCTCATGCAACGCTTCGGCGACGAGAATGAGTTCGTGGGTATGATTTTCGCGGACCAGGCGATTTAGACGACCTATATCTTCCACGCCCATCCGTTGCAGCCAACGGTCTGTCTCCTGAAAAACCTGGGTCAGCTTGGTGGAGGCGGTAATGGGTTTCAGTTGGGTCGGTGTTTCTTTTCGCGGATATTGTAGGATAAAGTCACCACCGACCGGAATAATGCGAAAATGTTGTAAATAGCCAGTGGATGGCACCATGTAGCCGTAATAATAATCCTCGCGCTGGCGTAGTTGATAGAGTGTGAGATCATCGCGGGTGCGCTGTTCTAACAGGCGGACTTTGTCATCGTCTTCACGCGCAGCGAATATCTGGCTGGCGGTTTCTAGCGTTACAATCCGTTTGGTGATTGGATTATCAGCATCAACAATCTGACGCATTTTTTCATAGAGGCTGATGATCTCTTCCTGATTGAGTGGGGGATGATTGACCATCTTGCAATAAAATCCCCCATCAGGCACCGCATAGCTAACAGCGACTTTGCTCCCCGGCCATAACTCATCGACTGCCGCCGCCAGCATCATGACCAATGAGCGGCGATAAATGCGACCACCATCACTGCTGGATAGTAGCACGGGTTTTATCGCAACATCCTGCGTGATCGGATAACTTAGTTCCCGGAGCCGACTTGCTACAATCGCACCCATTAATGGGCTGGCGAAATGTTGAGGTTGCAGGCGGCGAGCCGCGATCAAAAAATCTTCGACTGTTGCACCACTGGGTCCTTCCAGAACCAGACCATTGTCCAGTGAAACACGAATGTGGGTCCGTGGTTGCGCCTGGGTGATGTTTGCTTGCGCTGGTGTATCCATGCGATTCTGTTATACTGTTTGATAATTAAAACGTCTATCAGTTTACAACGTATCCCAAAAACTATGAACGATCAAAATGATGACCGTGTGCCCAAAACTGGACGGCTTGATGCCTCTAAGTTGCCGCTACCTATTAATGAGACGGCGATTGTTCCCGATGGCACGAACCGTGTGAAGCGTATACTAGGCGATGCCAAAGACCAGTCCGCTGCGGCGCAGGTCACTAATCCTCAGTCAGTCAAACTGGTTGTGCGTGGAATGTCGCAATCGCTCAATTTGAGTGGTTCTCGTCTGTCAGTTATACTGGGTCGCCTGGATCCGGGTGGAGCGGTTATACCAGATATTGATCTGACAGCGTTGGGTGGAACTGAACGCGGTGTTTCGCGAAAACATGCCCGGTTGGAAATCATTGATGACAATGTTTATTTGACGGATTTAGATAGCTCAAATGGGACGTATTTGCGGGGCGAGCGGGTGGCACCCTACACGCCGACGCTTGTCAAAAAGGGTGATGAAGTGTTGCTGGGCCGACTGGCAGTAAGAGTGGATTTTGATTGATGGGCGCGACGTTACCCTATGAGAAATATCTTAAAGAAATTTTGATCAATGAAGTTGATTTGAATGCGCGGATAGTAGAACTTGGGAAAGAAATTACCGCTGATTATATAGATTATCCGAATCTACTCTTAATCTGCGTTTTAAAGGGCGGTGTGATGTTCTTGACCGACCTCATGCGTCACATCCAGGTGCCCCATACCATTGATTTTCTATCTGTATCAAGTTATGGCGTCGGCGCGCGTGCCTCCAGCGGCAATGTGCGCATTGATATGGATTTAAAGTCTGAGGTTGAAAATCAGCATGTGCTGATCGTTGAGGATATTATCGACAGTGGACATACGTTGCGGTTTGTGATGGATGTAATTCTGGCGCGGCGTCCTGCGAGTCTGAAATTATGCACATTACTCGATAAAGCTTCCCGCCGGACGGTGAACATTCCAGTTGATTATCGTGGCTTCGAAATCGAAGATAAATTTGTCTTTGGCTATGGCCTCGATTTAGATGAAAAGTTTCGCAATTTACCATTCATCGGGGTAGTAGACCTGGATGTTCTGGGTGATGGGTGATCTGTCGCCGCACGAGCCACATCGTCCGCTGCTGTGGCCGGATATCGTGTTTGAACTTCAGGAATTGCTCGCAGATCATCCTCAATCAATTTACATCGTTGGTGGAGCCGTTCGGGACGCCCTGTTTCAACGCCCACTTAATGATCTTGACCTGGTTGTTGCCAAAGCTGGAATCGTCCTGGCGAAGCAAATTGCCAATGCATTCAATGGTGATTTTTTTGTGCTGGATGCCGAGCGTGATGTCGGGCGGGCGCTTTTGAACACGCCTCAGGGACGGTTCATCGTCGACGTTGCACGATTTCGTGGTGATGATCTGCTGGGGGATCTGACCGATCGCGACTTTACAATCAATGCAATGGTCGTGGATTTGACGGATGATCTGGCGCTGTTGATTGATCCATTGCGTGGTGAAGACGATCTTAGAGCCAAATTCGTGCGCCATTGTCACGCCCAGTCGATGCTAAATGATCCGCTCCGGTGTCTGCGGGCGGTGCGCCAGAGTGTCCAACTTGGGATGCGAATTGAAGCCGCGACACTGCAAGCGGTGCGGAAAGCTGCGCTGTACCTACCACAAGTCTCACCAGAACGCATCCGCGATGAGTTCATCAAAATGTTGACTCTCTCTCAAGTGCGGATGGCATTGCGCGTTGCCGAGTCGCTGGGCTTACTTGATACGATTATTCCTCAGGTGTTGACGCTGCGGTCCGTTAGTAGCGATAACGCGGACTATGCCAGTCGCTGGCACGAAACCCTGGCAATCGTCGGAAAAACCGCGCATATTTTAACGGCAATTAGTCCAGCACGTTCGGATCACACAGCAGCTACTTTTGGCATGGGGATGCTGGTCATGCAATTAGACCGGTATCGTCAGCAATTGCGTGAACATACTGAACAACAATGGCCCAATGAACGACCGCACACAGCGTTATTAACATTGGCTGCCTTGCTGAGTCCGTTAACTGCTGTGCAAGTAATTGAATGTGCGCAGATGTTACGTCTCAGCAATAGTGAACGGGAACGACTGGTTCGGGTTATTCAATGGTATCGACAGCCTTTACAGCTTGAAGACACTGAACCATTGACTTTGCATCACTTCTGGTGGCCTACTCGTGAAGCCGGGGTTGATGCCTGTTTGTTGGCAGCGGCCCATTATCTGGGTGAAGCTGGCAGTTCGATTCGTCAGGATGATTGGTTGCGCATTGTCGAGCGCTTACGAATATTATTGGGCGTGTACTATGAACAATATGAAACGATTGTTGAACCACCAGTTTTGATGGATGGCAATCATCTCATTGCTGCATTGGGACTGAAGCCTGGTCCATTAATCGGCAAGTTGCTGGCCCACATTCGGGAAGCGCAGGTTACTGGACAAGCTGAGACTGCGGACGAAGCGCTGGCTGCCGCTCGAGAATATTTAGACCGCAACAACTAAAGGTAGTCTGCAAGCTCCGTTAGTCGTTCGCGGGCATCATCTTCGGGCACCTCAAAATGCAGGCTGAGGATTGGGGGCGTGCGTGCACTCGTACTCAGTGAGCGTACCATGCTAAGGGGCATGATAAGCATTCGTGCAAACAATTTCACCGCGTCTTTATCCCTGCTTAATGGTTCCAAATTACGGGCAGTGCCCCATTGACTCACCATGATATGCCGGGCCAATAGTCGGGTGAGGGACATTCGTGGTGAATACTGATTTTTCACATTTAAAAAGCCACTGGTTAGTTGAGCAATATCAACTTCTGCCCACATATCGGATTTAGGATGCTGCAACATGCTCTCAATCGGAACCGGTGGTGCTTTGATGTCAAAGGTCTCGATGACCTCGCTGGCAATCTTTTCAAGTTCCGACAATTCGGCCATTTTTTACTCCTCATCCGTCGGGGGTGCGAAGAACCATAATAATGTTTTACCATAACGCCGTTCGTCATAGGGCAAAAAGTTGTGAAAATTTACCGATTGTTGTTCCGATGGATCGATTTGCACAATAATGATCGTGTCCGAATGCAGCCAAACGGGGTTTTCGTCCAGCGTATTCAAGGTGGTTAACCAAAGGCCCTTATATTGCGGCGGCGCTATATAGATGTGGTCGAAGTTCTGGCCGGTAGGATGTTTTAGAAACGCCTGCACATCAGTACGCCGAATACGTGCTTTATCACCAAGCCCGGTGATTTGCAGGTTCGTCTCGATGGTCTGAATCGCTTTCTTTTCGAGTTCAACGAACACTGCCTGCTGCGCCCCGCGGCTGAGCGCTTCAATGCCAACGCTGCCTGTGCCGGCAAATAAGTCAAGAAACGCCCCATCAATCACTGAACGACCGAGAATGCTAAAACAAGCCTCTTTTACGCGGTCCATAACGGGCCGGGTTGTTGCACCTGATACCGATTTTAAGCGGCGTCCTTTGGCTGACCCTGCAATGACCCGCAACGACATGATTACGTTCCTATTTCGTCCACAACCGCCCGGACAGCCCGGAGATTCGACTGGGGAGATGTAATCATTGTAACACAGCCGGTTGACAGGATGAATCGGCGACTGTTGGTAACATTAATTGCTTCCCGGAAGGCCTCACGAATGGTGCCTGGGGTGCCATTGTGGACATGTTCCCACTGTGAGAGGCCGCCGCAAGCAGCACCCGTAATTTGGGATCGACCGAGCGCGAGATCCGGTTCGGAATCACGGTCGTGCCAGTTCACGGCTTGAGTCTGTAGCTGGCTGGCGACATGAAACATCGGCGATGAACCATGAAAATGCACCATGTTGAACCACCAGTTCGACGGTAACGTTTCCAGGATTTTTCGGTCATAAGGCCAGCCAAACGCTTCATACTCAGCCTGTGACATTACATCATAACTGGCGTGCTGGATCGCATAGAAAATACCCGCAATTGGGCTGTGCCGTAATTCATTAATGTAACGCAGGGTGCTTTCGGTCAGGGTGTTCAAGGCGGTATGAACCCGATCAGCATTGGTGCGGATGTGACGCAATAGCAAGGGTTGGCCCGCAATATGTTTGGCCTGTGATAGCGGGCTGAAGATCGTCATCAGAATCGGTGTCTCTGGATCGTTAAGGTTTTGCGGTATCAAACGTAAACACTCGAGATGACGACCTAATACCCCCCGGGTTGGGTCCAGTGATCGTAGATCGGTCCAATCAAGGGAACGGTTGACAACATGACGGGTGATGGTGCGCGTTCCTTCAAGGTTGCCTTCCCATTGATCCTGGACGCCATAATCGGTAACTGAGTAATTGCTCGCAGGTGTCACCTTAACGAAATCCCAGTCAAATGCATTTTGGAAATCGACACAGGATCGGGCCAGATCAGCAGCGCGTTGATCGTCACCAGGCCAATGACGCCAGAGCGCAACGGGTACGCGATCAGTGGCTTCACCAGCAATCGTTTTTTCCAGTCGTTCCCGTTTGTTCATGGCAGGATTAGCTATTTTGGGTTTCAATTAGCCGCTGGCTGACCATGCGCTGGAGCATCATCAGACGATCATCTTCCGGCGTTTTGACGTAATCTTCGTCCGTATTCCGTTGAGCATCTTCTTTCTTCTGGCTTTCACTGATAATAACCAGTGTCTGTTTGAAGGTGTTGATAGCGGCGGCAGTCTGCCCGGCAGCTTTTTGGGCCAGGCCCAGACCATAGTTGGCGTCTACGTCTTGCGGGTGCTGCTGGACGATCTTCTCAAATTCGGTGACGGCGGCAGCGGCTCGGCCTTCGCGCTGATGATTCCAGGCCTGTGTAATCAGATTGCTGACATTATTTTGTGTTGCCATCAACTTACTCCCATTGTGCTATTCATGCATCGGAGCAAATTGTACTGACCTTGCCATTTTAAAACAAGTCTAACGGATGATAACAACCTGAGGCGGCAGTGTGAGTGCTGGTCCCAGATTTCCCCCCTGGTCATCGAAGAATGTTAACCGATCGTTACAGTTGGGGTTGCATTCAAAGGCTTCAATTTGAAACTGCACGATCCCCGCGGTATTGGGCAAGGTCAAGTGATAGGTGTCAGTGACATAGCGAAATGTGCGCCAGCGGCGGGTCGGATAATGTCCTGGTGCTCGAAGCGGCGTCGTTTGCAACGGCGGGCTATCGTCGGCATCCAAAAGCGTGAGGCGAATCTGATAATTATCGGGCAAGACCGTAACCGTCTGCCAGTAGAGATTTAGGGTAAGCTTGTTGGTAGCACGGTATGTTTCAGCGTTGAGGTCATAGGCGATGATTTCTAGGCCTGACTCGGTGCGCCGATTTAGCATCTGACTATTTGCAAGCCCGCTATTGGGCGGAGCAGCATAGAATGCGCGGGCGATGCCGAATAAAATAATAATGATAATCGCCCGGCGAACGGTTCTTAAATCAAGTAAGTCGGCCTCAGGAGGCTCATGTTCCTGGCTGGGGATTCCACGCCAGCTGATGAGCATTAATATGAACAGGCTGGCCCAGGTTACTAACCAGGCCATCTGGCGGGTGGGTGTCGAGCCAAATGTGATGGTCAACTCGCCGTTCATGGGCGGAATATCCAGAAGCATGAGGCCGTTTTGCGGATTTCGGCGCATGGGGAAAATCTCATTACCGGTCAGCGCCTGCCAGCCGGGGAAGTACGCCATGAATACGTCCAGGGTCGTTGAACGATTCGTCGTAATTTGAAAACGATCCTGGTGTCCGGTGTGTTCCACCGGGTTCACACGAACCGCGGCATTGGGCGCGATGCGGTTTAGATTGCCGGTCTCGTAGCCCGAAAGTAGCACATAATTGGTTGGCAGTGAAGTTGACAGGGTGGTTGGCAATGGGCTTTCAGGTGGCAACACCGCGATGCCGAACCCTCGTTGTTCATAATTTATTTGATCGATCGGTTGGACACTGCCAAAATTTTCCGGCCAGGGAGGAACATATAATATGGGCACACTGGTGAGGCAGATCGCTGCCAGTAAGATGATCGTCTGCCAATGTTTTCTAAATGGCGTTTGGATGTTGGCGACACCGCTGGCACTGATTGCCAGAACCAGACTAATTGGTCCTAATAACCAGTTTTCGGCGGGCAGAGTAAGCGCCAGGATAATTAAGATAAAGCCGGTAAAAAGCAAACTCAGGTAGATGTTAAGTAGATCACGCCGCCGAATGCGATCAACAGCAACAATGAGTACCAGCAATGGCAGCCACCAGCCAAGCGTCATTTTGGAGTAGGGCTGAAGCGCATTAGGGTCAATTGGTTGCGGCAGGCTAAATATAGCTGCCAGGTTGACTGCTGGCGGTCGCAGGCGCTCAACCCACTCTACCAGGTCGCGTTCGAGAAAGGCCGGAATCCAGTAAAAACCAGCAAATCCAATCCCCAGACTCAGGCCAATAATGGCTAATATCCAGCTTGCTCCCGACTTTGGCTGAGTATAGATATTCCACACAACGAGTAGTAAGCTGAGTGTCAGCGCGATAATGGCAAGCTGCGGATGGGTTAGCAGCAACGTGGACATCGCAAAGGTAGTCGCGAGTAGATCACTTGTCCGCCGCAACAGCAACAGACGATTGGCTGACCATAACAGCAGTGGTAGTAACGCCATGCCAACCACAATTGCGAGATTGCCATGACTGTGGGGCGCGACCTGACCAACATAGGGGCTAAACAGATATAGGGTCGTTGCCAGCAAGCCTGCTGCACTTGTTGACCGTTGCCTCACAAAAGCATAGGTTGTTATACCAGCGATGCTGAATGCCAGAATGAACATAATGCGTACCGCCAGGACTGCATCATCGGTGAATAGAACTTTGAGGACGGCGGCGGCATAGGGTGCACCGGGCGGGAAAAAATTAGGGATAGGTGCGCCAAAACCTCCCAGCGCATTCGGCGACCAACGTGGGTAAAGCCGACCTTCACGCAAGGTGTCAGCATAATCGGCGATCAAATAGACATAATTTTCAATCGCGTTTGTGTGAGGTAGTCCAGGATTAATTATGAAAGGCAGGGCTGCCAGCAATCCCAGCGACAGCGCTAAAACAATTCCCCAATCACGCCCACGCCGGGCCTGTCGCATCCAGTAGGGGAGGTCTTCTATCGGGATGTGATTGATCGTTGCCATGTGGTCATTGTACCGCTTGAATTGTCTGCCTGTGGATGCTATCCTGTTTTGCTGACAGGGTGAAACGATGATACGTTTGGCAAATTCGGTTGATGTCCCGGCAATGGCGGTCCTGTGGCATGAGCGTATGACGTTGCAGCAGCGATCCGACCGGCGCTACAAAATCGCGCCCAATGGACAGGCACTTTGGTCAACCACCGTTAGAGAATGGTTAGTCGATGACCAGTTCATTATTTATGTCGCCCATCATGAGTCACAGCTTGTAGGGTACATCATTGGTTGTATTCAGGCGAGTCCACCGGGCGTAATCCCTGAGCAGGTGGGCGCGGTGCTGGAAATCGTAGTTGGTGCCCACACGAATCAAAGTGGTTTGGGTCGCCAATTGCTCGACCCGGTGCGCCGCTGGTTTCGTGAGCGCGGTCTGATGCGAATGATTGCTTATGTGCCCCGCCGTCAGCCCGTCGAACAGGCTTTCTGGCGGGCGTTGGGAGCAGCAGAATTAACTGATATGATGTGGATGAATTTATGATTCGAACTGCTGAACCAACTGACGCGGTTGCGATTGGTAAGCTCTGGGAACAACTCGTCAACTATCATCAGCAATTTGATCCAGACATGCCGCGGGCGACGGCACATGGTGCCAGTCTGTATGCCCGCAGTCTCAGTGATCGACTCAAAGACAGCCACACCCGGGTCCTGGTGGCCGAGGAAGAAGGGCGCATTGTCGGCTATGTGCTGGGCGTCGTAGTTGATCTGGTCCCCGAAATGTTTGAACAAGAAGCTGGCGGATTCCTGGCGGATATTTTCGTTTTGGAAGCCTATCGGGGACAGGGTATCGGTACGGCGCTGGTGTTGGCTTTGACCGATTGGTTCAAGCAAAAAGGTTTGAAGCATTTTGAATGGCATGTCGCTGCTGGGAATGCAGAAGCGTTGGCCTTTTGGTCACGACTGGGTGGACGCCATTGGCAGATTCGGATGCGGGCCAACATTGAGGATAGTACCAATGACTGAACTAATTTATCAGACCGACAGTTATGTTAAAGAGTTCAATGCAACCATTATAGAGGTTGATGTTGAGCAAAATGCTGTGTTGCTTGACCGGACCGCGTTTTATCCGGGTGGCGGTGGTCAACCCAACGATGTGGGTCAGTTGATTGCCAGTGATGCCACGTACAAGGTGGTCAAGGTTGCCCGTGGCAATGTTCATATCATTGAGGGCGCACTGCCGGCTGTCGGAACTGAGGTGCAGGGCGTTTTGGATTGGGACCGCCGGTATAAACTTATGCGCACCCATACCGCGATGCATATTCTCTGTGGCGTTGTTTGGCGTGATTATTCGGCTAGCGTTACCGGTGGCAATATGGAACCGCTTAAAGGCCGACTGGATTTCGAATTCGAGCGGATGGAAAAGGAACTGGTGGTTGAAATTGAGGCGGCGATTAACGCTGAGGTGGCAGCCGCCCGCCCGGTATTGCCCAATATCTTGCCCCGTGACGAAGCCTTCCAGATTCCTGATTTGATTCGTACCAAGATCAATCTGTTGCCAGAAGGAATTTCAGAGGTCCGCACTATTGAGATAAAAGGTCTTGATTTACAAGCGGATGGCGGCACCCATGTTGCCAATACCAGCGAGGTCGGGCCGCTGCAAATCGTTGATTACAAGAGCAAAGGCCGCATCAATAAACGGATTACAGTTGGTTTACAGGAGTAAATCAGGTGCGCCGCTTGCATGCTGTCGGAAAACATGAGAAGTTCGTCGCTAGCGGACTATATGCCTATCAGGAAAATGGTGTCACCATTGGGCTTCAGGAACACTGGAGCATTCATGAAGTTGGTGGTGGCGCACAATTTATCCGGGTTGATATTGACGGTCGAAATTATGACGGTCATAGCACTTTAATTGAGGCTTTGCGTTCCCCAGAAGGATGGTTTGAGCGGATTGATCAGCAGATATTTGAACAGATTAACACGAAACCGTTTAAGTTGAGTCATACTTTTTTTGATGAGCATATTGAACTGGTGGTTCGTCATGATGGTCGGCGCATTGAAGAAACAATACCCATGCCAACGCCATACGGCCTGTTTTTGCATAGTCAATTGTTAGCTGGATTTACGCTTAAACACGCGCTTCGACATTCAGACAAGGTTATGTTGTTGCATATAATTGTACAGGATGGAAGCCTATCGTGGTTACGGTTTGAGACTGTGGTTACAGCGCTTAAATCGGCGATGATTAGGGTTGATGGACGAGAATTGTCAAGCTACTGCTATGAGTGGCAAGATGAAGTAACGGCTTGTATCGATCAATTTGATGTGACCCTGCACGCTGAAAACCTCACGGGGCAAGTCTTGCTCACGCAATATGCACGGAGGCCAGAACCCAAGCCAGCATGATTGAGCAATTTCGCATTTTTCTTGGCCCAGCCCGTTTACGAGCATTTTTTCTGCTGTTGGCTTTGACTGGCCTGGCGAGTCTTGTGTTCAATGCATTGGACGGCACATGGACCGTGACGGCGCAGATGTTGATGGTCCTGCTATTTATTGTGGGGTCGATCATCATCATCGGTGGACGGCTCGATTCTGATACTCGTAATCGCTGGCTTGCGATTCTTATTCCCGCTGTGGGGTTATTGTTGTTGGGCTTTTTCGTGCTGCCACAGTTCGTATTGCCATTGGCCGGCGCAGCGGTGGGCTGGATTGTCGCCGGGGCATTTTTGTTTCGCTCACGAATGCCGAAAGAGTTCCAGACGGCAATCAAACACATGCGGAAGGGCAACTATCACGATGCAGTACAGTCGATGAATGCTGTGATTCGTGAAGATGCACAAAATGAGAGTTATTATCGACTTCGCGCCGAAATCCTGCGGCTGTGGGGCAAGCTGGACCGGGCACGCAAAGATTATGAAAAAATGACGGCGATTGCGCCGGACTCAGCAGTTGCGTTTAATGGCCTAGCGGAAGTGAATTTGCAATCTGGTGAATTTGAAGCGGCGCGAGAAGCGGGCCTGAAAGCTTTCGAATTAGCCCCAACCGAATGGGTCGCTGCCTACAATCTGGGGATGATCGAAGATCGGTTGGGCGAAGCACAAGCCACGATTGAAAACTTGAACCTGGCCTTGCTACTGAAGGTCCCGGACATGCGGCATCGGTTGCTGATTCATCTGTACCTGGCACGTGCTTACAGCCGATTAGGTGAAATCGCTGCTGCTGAAGAGCAGATCGTTTTGTTGAAAAAACAGCGTAGCGGTCTCGAAGAATGGCAGAATCTCCTGAAGCATGATGAGGCAGCGGCATTGCGTGCAGTACTGGCAGCAGATATTGAACTGGCGCAAGCACTTGTCGGCGATGAATTAGCAGTGGAGCGTTTGGCAGAATGACGCGCCGCATTCAGTGGTTGGCACTCTTCGGCTCGTTAGGTCTGGCGATTGCTGGAATTTTGCTATTTGTTGGGGGGTTGGTTGTCGAACTTGCCACCGACACGCAGGCTTTGTCTCCGGGATTATCGCCGTTGTTGCAGTTGGCTTTGGCCGGTTTGTGCCTGGCAGCGATCATGTTCTTGCTGTGGTTTATTCTGGTTGGCCTGCTCGTCGCCCGGCAGTCGCGCCAGCAAGGTTCTGGCTATGCTGAAGCCTATCGCTTGATTGAATCGTTCCGTTTTCGAGAAGCCATTCCACTCTTACAGCGGTCGATTACCGAGGGTAAGGAAACCACTGATGTATTAATGCTCTTGACCAGCGCGTATGCGCATACGGGACAACTGGCGAAGGCGCAGGCGACAGCGGACCGATCAGTTCAATTGTTCCCTGGTGATCCTAGCGCTTACATAACGCTGGCTAATGGCTATCGGATGCAAGCGGCTTATGATGAGGCAGTGGATGCGTTGGAGAAAGCGTCCGAACTGGCTCCAGAACAGCCGATTGTGTGGGCCGAGCGTGGTTTTTTGCAGCAATTTGCTGGTGATTCCGCTGCCGCTGTCCGCTCGTTTGAAAAAGCTGCATCACATGCGATGCCGGCGATGTATGGTATTCGAGTTTATTATCACCTCACGCAAGCCTATCAGCAGGCGAGTGAGGTTGAAAAGGCGGTGAAGGCGAACGCCAAAATGATGAGTGCGCGCGCTGGCCTGAAAGCATGGCAGTCGGGGTTAAGTGCGTTGGAGGGCACCGCCTATGGTCAAGCCTTGCGCTATGAGATAGCAGCAATCGAGCAAGCGCTATTGGATGCTGACGCTGGTAATCTAGGGTGACGATGGGGCGGTTCTGGCATCAGATGCGCGGTTGGGAGCGGTCGGCTCAGGCGGCCTTTGCGCTGGCATTGTTCCTGCTGGCGATCACCATTAGTGTCGTCGTATGGGGGCCTGAACATCTGCGCCAACCCGCTCTGATCGGCAGCTTCGGGCTGGTTGTTGTTGGGCAGATTATCGTGATGTGGGCCAATCGAGGCCTGGTGACAACCTATACGCAAGCGCAAAGATTGTATCTGGCGGAGGACTTCGAAGGCGCTTGCCAGTTGTTGGAGGCGGTTCGCACGCAGGGAAAGGCCGATGCACGGGTTTTGGCCTTGCTTGGGAATGCGTACCGGCAACGTTGTTTATTAACGAAAAGTGAAGAAATTCTGACAGAAGCCTTAACGAAACAACCATCTCACTATTTTCCTCTATATGGTTTTGGGCGTACACTGCTAGTACAGGGACGTTATGCTGAAGCGGTTGAGATATTCGATCAGGCATTGGTAGCTGGTGGGTCGGCGGTAGTTCAATTGGCGGCGGGTGAGGCTAATTATCGTAGCGGTCAATTGGAAAAAGCCGGGGACTTGATTGCACCGATATTGGGCGATATTTCGGAATCTCACCACCAGTTGATGGGAACCTATTTACTGTATCGACTCAATCGACGGCCTGTGCCATCAGTCCATGACGTGACGCTTGGTCTCGATTACTGGCAAGCACAGGCAGAACGGTTTCATCAAACTCCTTATGGACAGGCGCTGGCTGAAGACGTTCTTGTTATGCAATCCATGCTGATAGAGGAGACGTAACACATGTCCTTCGTTGTTGACAAGCAGGGGAACATCTCTTTGTTTCGAGTCGGGACCATTGTTGCTGTTCTCGGTATTTTGCTGGTTGGGGGCGGCTTCCTGACTTACGTGCTGGACCAGAACTCATTTAAGACCCCACTGGTTGTTGAGCCATTTCCTGGTGCGCAACAGTGGGGTACACCCCGTGAACAAGGGGTTACCCGACGCGAGTTGTTCCAAATTGAAGGAGCCACTGCCGATGATGTTATGGCCTTTTACGAGCAAAAGCTTTTGGAGTTTGATTCCGCCAGTGATGGTTGTGTTCGTACACCGCCTACGGGAACGTTCATCGATTCGCAGACGGATCGAACGGTTCCGCCCTATCGATTCAAATGCCTGTTTCAGCGCACTGGTCTCAGAGCGAGTCAACTGACAACAATTACGATTGAGCCAGGGGTGTTTAATTCAGACCCTTCTTTAGATACGACAGGAATGACGGTCGTTGAACACAACCAACGATGGCAGCCCTAGTGTGTCACAAGTCCCGCCCCGACGAGGCTTGCCGCTGGGACTGGGTCTGGTCGGAGCGGGGGTAGCGCTGCTAGTTGCCATTTTGTTTGGTCCACGTCTGGTCGGCTTATTGTTCGCCATAGCTTCACCCCCCATGCCACCGTTGCCAGAAGCTGTAACAGCGCTAAGCCATGAGGAATTGGCGTATGGTGTGGACCGCTGGACCTATAGTACCGAAGGTAATATCTGTGAACTGGTGACGTTTTACGAGTCACATGAAGGTCAGTGTCCCGTGTTGCCGCCAAGCTGTCAGGCCGAGACACCGATTGTAAATCCGGACTTACTGGCACGCTGTCATGGTGATGTTGAATTTGCGGCATTTCTGATGCGCTGGCGACTTGAGATTCCCCATCGGGGTGGGCATACATCAACGCTACGTTTTGAGCTTTCCCGACAGATCTCATGGACGGGAACGCTACCGCCCGAAGCCCCTTGATTCGCCCTATCAAAAACGATAATCATACGGAATAATTGCCGCACCCTACAGCGTTAAAATCACCGAGGAGGTGCTTACGTGGTGTTGAGGTATCATCTCACGCCGCGGGTCATTGCTACTGTGATACGAATAAAAGATGTGTGACTTCGCTCGATTCGTATCTGATACATGGAGGTAACATGTTTAAAGCAGTAGACCCACAGGTAGACATCCAAAAGCTGGAACGCGATCAGCTTAGTTTCTGGCAATTAAACCGCATCTTCCAGCGGTCAATGGAAGAGCGTGAAGGTGGACCGACGTTTGTTTTCTATGAGGGGCCGCCAACCGCCAATGGTAAACCCGGCAGCCATCATGTGCTGGCACGAGCGTTCAAGGATATGTTCCCGCGCTACAAAACGATGCAGGGTTATTATTCGCTGCGTCGCAGTGGCTGGGATACACACGGCTTGCCGGTGGAAATTCAGGTTCAGAAAGAACTGGGCCTCACGAGC
Organism: Phototrophicaceae bacterium; assembly: GCA_965223835.1. Lineage (GTDB taxonomy): Bacteria > Chloroflexota > Anaerolineae > Aggregatilineales > Phototrophicaceae > CAVYXZ01. The sequence continues at coordinate 2,994,811 of CBDCXQ010000001.1, read as the reverse complement.
AAAGCGGAAATCGAAGCGTATGGTGTTGCCGAGTTCAACGAAAAATGTCGCTCCAGCGTGCTCCAGTATATTGGGGACTGGGAAAAACTGACCGAGCGTATGGCCTATTGGGCTGACCTCGATAGTGCGTATGTAACCTTTACCAACGACTATATTGAAAGTGTTTGGTGGATTCTCAAGCAGTTTTGGGACAAGGGCTTGCTGTATCGAGGCTATCAGGTCGTGCCCTACAGTCCCAGTTCGGGCACGCCGTTAAGTAGTCATGAAGTTTCGCTGGGCTACAAAGATATTGTGGATCCCAGTGTTTTCGTGCGCTTTCCGTTGAAGGAAAGTCCTGGTGTTTCGTTTCTTGCCTGGACCACCACGCCCTGGACTCTGCCTGGTAATGCAGCACTGGCGGTGGGTGCAGATATTGATTATGTCCAGGTTGAAGGTCCACTTGGGGATGAAAGCGGCACGGAACAGCTTATCCTGGCGGAAAAACGGCTGGCGGCGGTCTTGCCCAACCCCGATGATTACCAGGTTGTCAAGCGGTTCAAAGGTAAAGATCTGGTTGGTCAACGCTATAATCCGCTCTATACCTTCCTGCCCACTGACAAGGATTATGCCTATGTTGTGGCCGGTGATTTTGTCAGCATTGAAGACGGAACGGGCATCGTCCATATTGCGCCGGCCTATGGTGCCGATGATATGGAACTAGGCAATCAGCATGATCTCCCTGTTTTCCGCACAGTGGTAGAAGATGGTCGGTTTGTGGAGCAGGCGACTGAATTTCGCGGCTTGTGGTTCAAAGACGCTGATAAGGAAATTGTCCGCGATCTGCGTGACCGGGGGCTGATGTTCAAAGTCGCTGAATATAAACATAGCTACCCGCATAATTGGCGCGATGATACGCCGTTGATGTATTTTGCCCGCGAGACCTGGTTCATTCGGGCAACCGATTATAAGCAAAAAATGGTTGACCTCAACCAGACCATCAACTGGGTGCCCAACCATATTAAAGATGGTCGCTTCGGCAACTGGCTCGATGAACTGAAAGATTGGTCGCTGGGCCGCGAACGCTATTGGGGAACACCGCTGCCGGTCTGGGTAGATGATACGACTGGCGATATGCTATGTGTCGGTAGTGTAAGCGAATTGAGCGAATTGGCCGGACGCGATCTATCTGAGACGGATTTGCACCGACCATACGTGGATGACATTACATTCCCGAATCCTAACGGCAGTGGCGGGACAATGCGCCGCACACCCGAAGTGATTGATGTGTGGTTTGATAGTGGAGCGATGCCGGTTGCTCAGTGGGGTTATCCCCGTGCGAATCAAGATATGTTCGAGCAACAATACCCTGCGGACTATATCTGTGAAGCAGTCGACCAAACACGTGGCTGGTTTTATACGCTGCACGCTATCAGTTCGATGTTGTTTGAAGAAGTTGCGTTCAAGAATGTGATTTCTACCGGACACATTCTGGATGGTAACGGCAAGAAGATGTCCAAAAGCAAGGGGAACATGGTTGACCCCTGGTCTGTTTTGGACTCGTATGGTGCGGACGCAATGCGCTGGTATCTGTTCACGGCGGGTCCACCCGGTGATTCCAAGCGTTTCTCGGTCGAAAATGTGGGTGAAGTCTATAAGAAGTTCTGGTCAACGCTGTGGAATACCTATTCGTTTTTCGTGACTTATGCCAACCTTGATGGTTGGACGCCGGCTAGTGACCAACCGCCTGTTGCTGAACGCGATTTGCTGGATCAATGGGCATTGTCAGAATTGCACAAGCTGGTGCGTGATGTAACGGATGCCTACGAGCATTACGACGTCCCCAACGCGACTCGCCCCATTCAGGCGTTTGTTGAAGGCTTAAGTAACTGGTATGTTCGTTTGAGTCGGCGCCGATTCTGGAAGAGTGAGAGCGATAACGAAAAGCTGGGAGCCTACGCCACGCTGTATGAATGCCTGGCAACGGTTGCCAAACTCATCGCCCCGGCCATGCCATTTCTCAGCGATGCCATTTATCGTAATCTTGTCACCGAGATGGCTCCCAATGCACCAATGAGCGTGCATCTCGCGCGCTGGCCGCAGGCGGATGCTGCGTTGATTGATGAGCAGGTCATGCAGGACATGCGTCTGGTGCAGCAGCTAAGATCCCTGGGGCTGGCGGCTCGTGACTCAGCGAAGATGAAAGTTCGCCAGCCACTGAGTGAAGTCCAATTCGTCACCCGTAGTGCCGGTGAACTCGAAACCGTGCAGCGTTACCGTGATCTCATCACGTCAGAACTGAACATCAAGGCTATCGGCGAAGATGCGCAGAATTTGGTGAAGACTGTTTACAGTCTAAATCCCATTCCGCGTCTGCTCGGTAAGAAATTTGGCGGCAACTTCAAGCGGCTGCAAGCTGCACTTCGTGATGGTGAACAGGCGGACATCCGCCCATATGCCGAAAAACTATTGGCGGGCGAAAATGTCATCGTCAAATTGGACGGTGATGAATTTGAGGTGACTCCCGAAGAGGTTGAGGTTCGGGTTTCACAGGATGTCGCTGAAGGCTATGCGGTTGCTGAAGAACATGGGTATATGGCGGTACTGAACCTTGAACTCACTGAGGACTTGATTCGGGAAGGCCTTGCCCGTGAAATTGTCCGGCGGATTCAGGAAATGCGCCGTGCCGCCGATTTTAATCTCGATGATCGGATTGAGATTGTCTACGCTGGCAGTGACCGTCTCGTCCAGACGATTAATCAATTTGCCGATTATATTTGTGCGGAAACACTGAGCGTGACCTTGAAACAGGTCGACGATGCCGATGGTTATCATCATGACGAATTTGCGGTTGATGGTGACATGTTGGCGGTTGGTGTGAAGCGCACAAAAGCCTAGTTGTACAAAATCACCAGAGAATGATGCGGAGTGGGCTGGTATTGTCAGCCTGCTCCGTTTTAGTTTGTTGCTTTTTGCCATATTTTAGCGATAATAGCCGAAAGTTCGCGAAGCCTATCGGCATAAATACACATAGTTGAGCGGACTGACTAAAACTAGAATATTGTGCATGACGACCAACAAAACGGTTACACTCCAATCGCTGCTTCAATTTGCGCTCCCGCTGGGGACCACGCTCATGGTTGGCTCTGCCGACGCGGTCATTTCATGGGCCACAACGCTGCGGGCGCAACCGCCGGCTTTTCCTGAGATTTACGGGGGTGAACTGGCGTTGTTATCAATGGAATTGCTGCGATCATACAGCAATCGAATGACGTTATCAGAAGTTATCGAAAGCCTGGCAGATGTTAACATTCAGGCGATTGCTGTTAAAGGCGATGTGTCGGATGTGGCGATTGCAACTGCCGCGAGTCGGGAGGTCAGTTTACTGGCCTTAACCGATGATAGTAATCTGACAACGGTTGAGCGGGCCGTGAATTCGCTTATTGTCAACCAGTCAGCCCAGCTCACCCAGCGCGCGCTTGAGATTCAGCGTCAGCTTACTCGGCTGGTTGCCGAAAATCGTGATTTAAATAGCCTGTTACAGATCATGGCACGGGCGACGGCTAAACCGATTGTTGTCCATGATGATGCCGGGGTACTGATGGCCCAGGTATATCCCAATATGGCGCGACGTAGCGGCGGTGGACGAACCCTGATGCAGAGCTTGCCGTATGGTGCGTTTCAGAATTGGCTGAATCGTGATGCGCCCAATGGTGAAGGTAGCATTGTACCCAGCCCGTTAGGTTTTACGACCGTCCTGAAAGTTGAGAAACGTATTGCCGGGTATTTATCACTGGTCGCTAACAGCGATAAGCTGGATGATTTTGACCGGCTGGTCTTAACCTATGGCGCTGATGTTTGTGCGATTGAGATGGCAAAAAATCGAGCTATCGCTTTCGCCGTTGAGCAAACGCGGGGCGATTGGGTGCAGATGTGGCTGAGCGGGACACAGGCCGATGATGACCTCATGGCGACGCGGGCACAACAGGCGGGTTTTGATCCCGATACCTTGTGTATGGTGGTGGTTTTTAGGGCAATCACGAATGCGGGTACACCGTTGCCTTTAGAAAGTTTGACGCCGCTGGTTCGTGACGATTTGTCCCGGCGCCAAATTGACGGTGCCGTCGGCCAATATGTCGATGTGATCGTTGCGCTGTATCCGCTGGAGGAGATTTCGCAGGCCACACGGGTCCGGCGAATGATTGAAGAAGTACGCGATCAACTCGCCTTACGTGCTCCAAGTGGCTTAGTGGCCGCTGGAATCAGCCGACCAGCCACTGGTCTCAGTGCCTTACGCGAGGCCTATCGTGAGGCAAAAGATGCCTTAAGTATCGCGCATGAACTCGGCGATCTAGAACAGACGACATTTTATGGTGATTTGAAACTTTACCAGTTGCTGCTGGCGCTGAAAGAGTACAACCTGGATCACCTCCGCCAGTTTTATCAGGCTACATTGTCACCGCTTGTGGAACATGATGATCGCAAGCAGGGTGATTTGTTACGGACCTTAAATGGCTTTTTTCAGGCCAATGGCAATCTGGCAAAAGCTGCCCAGGATCTGCAGGTTCACCGCAATACCCTCGTTTACCGCCTCGAACGTATTAGCGAATTAACCGATCTTGATCTGGATGATGCGGATAATCGGCTGATCTTGCATCTGGCACTCAAGATTCAACGGGTGTTAGCGACGCTGCCCAGTTAAACAACCCAAAAGCCAACATCGTTGTTGATGTTGGCGTGATTGGCGATGAGCTAGATAGAGTCAGAATCATCAAGTATAACGTTCTTGAGTTTTTCCTCTGGTGCTTCTGGGACAACAATGGCTAATACTATGTAAACGATTAGGCCAGGCCCACCCAGCAAGGTTAGAACGACGAACAGCAGGCGAACGATGGTGGGGTCGGTATTGAGATACTCCGCTAATCCACCGCAAACGCCAGCAACCTGACGATCAGATTTTGAACGATATAATTTCCTGGTTGAACCCATTGATGTTGCTCCTCATAAGTGGTTTCTTTCTACTTTTAATTACGCAGATGTACGCAAAAAAGTTGCGCTACTCATAGACCTGCCGGACAGTAATGTTCAAGCGCCCCGCTTGTTCCAGGCCCAATTCTGGCGGTGCAGTTGCCGGGATTATTTTTTTGACTCCGTGAAAAATAAGACGATCTTCTGCCCCGAAAACGAATACATCACCGGATTTCAAAACCAATTCACGTTTAGGGTCGTTGCGTTTGAGTCCACCAATAATAAAAACACAGTCGTCACCGATGCTGATACTCACAACTGGTGCGCGGCTGGCTTCAGTTTTGTCCTGGTGTAGCCCTAGTGTGCTATCAGGATCGTACCAGTTTATCAGCGCGCTTTCTGGTCTGATGTGAAGCCCATATTGCGCAACACTGTCAACCGCTATCTGTTTAATCAGTGGTGGTATTGGAGGAAAGGATGAATTTGTATGCGGATGTTTACTGACATACCGAAAACCTTTTTTGTCACTGATCCAACCATATTTGCCGGCTGACGTACAGCGGTAGCGGAAAGCGGCCCCGGTGGGCATGGTTTTCGTAAACAATGGGGCTTGCTGTATCACCGCTTTGCATTGTGCCAATAGGTCTAATTGCGCTTCAATTGATAAACGACGAGCAATTTCAATCATAGCGACTCACTTGTATCAAAGTGGACAATCAGCAATAGAGGTTGAGAACATAAGTTCTATTCTATTGATTGTATTCAGGCTTGTCAACATAAAACCGCCAGCGAGATAACTGGCGGCTCAAGTTTAAGGCTATTGGTCTTATTGCTTAACGGGTGCAATCTTGACGAAGTAATCCTGCGGACGCCCGAGCAGGTTGTAGAGGTGTTGAACGGCTTCCGGTTGATTGTTGATTTCCAACGTGCGAATGTACGAATTCAGCAACTCATGCACCTGCTGTGTATCCTGTTCGTTGAGGGGATAGATGTCGACTACTGCGCCGACTGCAATTCGACGGCGGATAGCGTCAACGGTTAGATTCATCTCTGGTTGAATCCGCTGGTAGATGACGCCACCGGTCATACCGGCACACATCCAGGGACCGGGATCACCCAACACCATAACCCGTCCCGCCGTCATGTATTCAAACGCATAGCCTTTTAGATTCGATCGGGCGCCGATCCCACCCAGTTCGTCCTGAAGTGGAGCAGTAACTTCGCCACCGAATACGATGTCCGCGCCAGATAAGCGGATACAGGCACGCGTGTCGGCATTACCCTGCACGATATAGAGACCGCCCTGCGCCCCATAAGCAAAGCTTTTGCCTACAGAACCATCGAGACGTTGTCCGTTATGATTGAGACCTTTAAGCACGATAATCGTGCCGCCGCGGGCACATTTGGCGACACCGTCCTGAGCACCACCTTCCGCAATAATTTTGACCGGTTCATCAAGGAAAGCGCCCAGGCCATTACCCGGTATAGCGGAGTTACTGAATGTCAGATGGATTGCATCCAGCTTGTCGGCATTGGGGAAATCGCGTTTCAGCGCACCACACAGATGCGTACCTAACGCACGGTCGGTTGCCATCACCCCTTCATCATCATAAGTCATCTCAATTTCGCCCTGAGCCGCATACTCAGACAATACCTCAGTAATCTGTTTGCTGAGGGTGTTACGGGGTCGAGTCACAAGGCGACCAACACCGGGTTGCAAGCGGCGCTTTTGAACCGGTGGGACCGGATGAGTCAGGACATCCAGGTCAATGCAGTCTTTCATAGCGATCTGTTCCAACAGATCTGCGCGTCCAACCAGATCCTGGGTACGTTGCACCCCAAGTTTAGCTGTCCATTTCTGAATGTCAGTTTTGATCATCTCAAAGACGTTGATGATATTCTGCACTGACTGATCGTAGATGCGGGGTTCAAAAGATGGCAAACCCTTTAGCTGGGCTTCTTCTTTGGTCTTTATATGGGTAGTGATGCCGACATGGCAGGTACCTTCATGACATTTGCGACAAATCGTGCAACCGACGGCGACCATCGCCATCGTGCCGAAGCCGACCCGGTTCGCGCCGAGACATAACATTTTCACCACGTCTCGACCACTTTTCATACCACCATCAACCCACAATTCAACGCGGTCACGCAGTCCACTTTCAATCAACGCGCGATGTGAGAGAAACAGACCGATTTCGCCCGGCAAGCCAACATAACGCAGCGCATGGGCGCGGGCTGCACCCGTGCCGCCGTCATAGCCCGTGAGGGTGATAATATCCGCTCCTGCTTTGGCAATGCCGACAGCGATGATGCCAACGCCTGGCACGCAAGGAATTTTGACCGAGACTCGGGCATTGGTATTGGCGGTTTTGAGTTCATCAATCAATTGTGCCAGATCTTCAATCGAGTAGAGATCATGATTGTTGCTGGGGGAGATTAGACCCACACCCGGGACGGTTTGACGGGCTGCTGCCACCTGTTCGGTGACTTTGAAACCGGGCAAGTGCCCACCTTCGCCGGGTTTAGCGCCCTGACCGATCTTGATTTCGATCAAGTCAACTGAATTCAAGAAGCCAATGTTTACCCCGAAACGCGCCGAGGCGACTTGCTGACCACGATTCTTGGCATAGATGCCCATAATATCCTGGAGTTCGCCACCTTCACCGTTGACGCACAAAATATTGAGTTGATGAGCGGCTTCAGCATAGGCTTTATAGGCCAGTTCCCCTTGAGATCCAAATGACATGGCGCTAATCAGCACCGGTTGATCGTGGGTATGGTTATTGGCGGTGATCCGGGTATCCACATCATCGGGCTTAATTGGCTCGTCGCTCTCTTTGAGTCCGAGCAGATGGCGGATGGCGATTGGGATTGTATCTTCCAGATTGAGCAGTGTTTCCGTGTATTCTTCCAGAGTCATGTCGCCGTGGGCGACGGATTCAGCCTTCTTCCACATTTTAGGATAGAAGCGGTCCGGGTTTGCCAGCTTGCCGACTTTTTCACCCCGCAGCTCAGCCGCACGTTCTGCCGCGTCTGCTCGGATTGTAGTCCACGTAAGGCCACGGGCTTCCGAGCCGAAATAATTGGGTGTACCGAAATAGGCGGCCACACCAGTTGCCAGACCGACCGAACTGAAGCTATGCCCATAACCGCGCAATTCATGGCAGCCAATTGTTGATGTTACTTTTTGCAAACCAGTCGTCGTGACTTCTACAAACTTTGAGAGCCATTCGACGATCTGATCCGAATCCGGAGCCTGGCGTGCTGGGCGCGGGGCTTGCTTAATGGCAACCGCATACATGGCATAGGGTACAACCGCATTTGCGCCCAGGCTGATGACCATTGCCAGGTCATGCAGGTTCCGCAATGCACCCGACCGTAACACAATGCCGACCTGACGGCGGAGGTTGGGCGTATACTCTGCTTCGCGTAAGCCTCGGTCAATCGCAGCCGTTGCCAACGCCGGATCTAGCCACAGTTCTTCACCCTCGAAAATGTTGCTATCGTCCAATATCAGACATTGGGTACCGCTGGCGACGGCATCAATGGCCTCTTGTTGAAGGCGTTTCAAGGCCGGTTCAATGTCTTCATCTAGCGCTGCACTGAGCGATAAAATCGTTGCACTTTGACCAAATCGGTCGATCAGGTGCTCCAGCGTCGTCGTGCCATGTTGATCGGCGACCAACTGCATGTCTTCGGGCGTCCCAAGTTCAGGGTGTCCACCGAGCAGCAACGGGGTTTCCAGCTGGATAAGCGTTTTATTCGGGTCCGACATGTTGCCGATTTCCGGGCGAGTTCCCAGAATGACTTCCGTCGAGAATTGTGCCCGTTCACGCTCACGATCAATCGCCGGGTTGGTGACGACCGCAACGGTTTCTTTGAAAAAGTCTGGCAGATTGGAACGCGTCAAGGCCATCGCGGCCAACGGACCATCCCAGCCCAATGAACCAATTTGTTCTTTGCTTGTTTCTGAAATCGATTCAACCAGGCTGACATGATAGCGTTCCCAACCAAGTGAAGCCATTGTCTTCGTGTTGATCGCAGCGATATTTTCCTGCCAGGGTAAGACTGCTGGTGCAGTAACGACCATTTCGAGCGATTGAGTTTGTCGGCTGGTGGCCGTTGTTGCCGGATCAGGTCCCAGGTTGCGTCCCGGTTCGCGCCCCCCATTGAAGTCATCGGCTGGTAGATAGGCCTCAGGGGCAGGTGCTTGCGGGTCTAGATGCAGATCGCTAAGCGACCAGATGCCACCGGATAAATCGGCAAAATGGACACCGCGCTCACGATGGCGTTCGAGCACATAACGCTGAATAGCAGGGTAATCCATCACTCGGATGCTGTGGCCTGGCTTGATTTCGACGGCGATTTTCTCACCGGGTGCCAGCGGCTTGGGGTCGGAAGACATCATGTCCAGCGGGTATACACCACGTTCAGAACTGGCAAAATATTCTTTCTCAGTCTCGCCAAACCACAGGGGGCGCAGACCGAGTGCATCCACACTGAAGACCGCCAAATCACCCAGGCGGGCAACAACCGCCGCTGGTCCCTGAGCGAAGGGGCCAAAACTATGGCGCATCTGCTCATACATCTTATGAATTTCGGTTGAGTTGACAATCAGATCATGATCGAATGGCGGGAACACCAATTCCATTGCTTCGACGAGGTTGAGGCCATAATAACGACATAGCGCGGCCAATGTGCGATCAATATCTTGTGAGTCAGAATTGTTCGGGTCAAGATCAATGCCGAGCATGCCCGATTCCAGACGGAAACGGGAAATCGTGTTGAATTCACCATTATGTCCCATTACCCCAAACGGCTGAACCCGCTCGAAAATCGGGTCGGTGTTGGTGCTATAACGTGCGTGACCCAGCGTCACGGTTGAAGCGTAATCGGGGTCTCTTAATTCTGGATAATAGCGCCGGAGAATCTCGACCGTTCCCTGGACTTTGTAGACTACACTGTGGGATGAGAATGACGGGAAATGAATGGCAAGATCGCGCTCTAAGCGTAATTGGAGGTCAAATAAGGTGTGATCCAGATCTTCCGGTGCGACCTGTCCGTTCATGCCGGCGATTTGCCAGAATACTGGTGCATTCTTTTCCGCGTTGCGGCCCAGCACATGTGAGTCAACCTTGCCAGCATGATCTATCAATACATCAAGGCCCGTGCTGGTAATTTGTAAGCAAATTTGCTCGATCAGATGATCCGCTCGGTTCCGTGCATTCGCCGGGATCATCACATGTGCGACCCAGAAATTGCGGCTGGATGCTAACGAGGAACGCAGGCCAACTCGTGCGAGTTTTTTGGTCCAAAGTTGCCGGGGAATGTCCGTCATGATCCCCACACCATCACCCTCACCATCGATATAGCCGGTGCGATGGCCCATGCGGGCAAGGGCTTCAATTGTCCGTTTTACATTGCCATGCGTCGCTTCGCCGCCCTTGCGGACTGCGCAAATAAGCGCACAGGCATCACGTTCGTTGGTGTCGATAGGGTGTAACGCGGGAACGTCATGTTGTTGGGATTGTGCATCGTGTTTCAAGGCGTCCCTCCTTAAATTGTAGGGTCACTAAGAAACGTGACCATTAATCGAACGAATAATTATCGCAAATATCATAAAAAAAACTACCAGAACTTTTTATACTCACGTTCGGTTATTGTGCCTAAAAATACGTCCAATATCAGTGAAATGGGTCCATATAATTGTTCAAATGCACTGAAATTGCCAGCTTGCTTGTGCAGATAAATTTTGTGGGAAAGAATAATTCCCGGTTAGTTCATGGTGAGCAATCGACGGATCGTTAGTGCCAGGTGCAAAGCTAACCGCGTTTCCGGTCGGTTGAGGTCAATCGCAGCAATATCGTTGATGCGGTTCATGCGGTAGAGCAGGGTGTTGCGATGGACAATAAGCATCTCGGCAGTCTGGCTGAGATTACCATGACAGGCAAAGAACGCTTCCATTGTCTTAATCAGGTCCGCGTGCTGCTTGTGATCATATTCTTCCAATGCCCCCAGCGTCCGATCTTTAAAATCTAATAATTTTTCACGGTCAGACAGACTAAGGACCAGTTGATACACGCCCAAATCGCCGATATAAAGGGGCGTGTCCGTTTGCAGTCGCCGCGCGAGTTCAAGCGCCTGGACTGCATCGCGGTAGCTATTGCGCCAGGCACTGATCTCGCGTGCAATTTGGCCCAGGCCAACAGCAACCCGCGCCTGCGGATATTGTTTTTGGACTTCAGCGCTAAAGGTCTGGGCCAGGTCCATGCTGGAATCAATGGGTTTGGCCGGGTCCGGTGCGAAGAAGACCAAAACCTCTTCCTCACGTTCGCGTTGCCAGACAAGTGCGCCAATTTTCTGGCTACTGACCACCCCATTGACCAGTGTTTCTAAGCGGCGAGTCGAAAGCGTCTTATGACCTTGCCACGCCAGCACGATGGCGACATGTGCCAGTGTCATATCATGCTCGAAGCGTTCTCCCTGGCGGATCGCTTCCTGCTGGCTCACATCACCAATCAGCAAGCGATCAAGAAACGTGCCACGCAGCCGTTTTTCCGTATCACTAATGGCTTTGGCCTTTGCCATTTCCAATGCACAAGCGGCGGCTCCGTGTTCTGCAACCAGCGAATCCACGTCATCAATTTCATTGTCCCAACCGATAATTGAAAGATGGCCGCGCCCAATATCTTTGGTGATGATGGGCGAAACCAGCCGCGCTAATCCTGGCGTGGGTAGTGATTGCATCAGGACCGGGTTGTCGATCTCAGTGACCCGATGCCGGTCTTGTAGCTCAACCGGGAGGTTATCCAGCTTCCGTAGAAAGGTCTCAACATCTTCCCAATGGGAGACAAACTGGGGCTGGACCGAACTGTATAAAATGCGTAAACGCTTGTCCTGAATAACAACCGATTTGTTGGTCAGGCGAGCCATCGCACTAATGAGTTCTGCCATGCCTTCGTTACGCGACGAAATCTGGGTTAACTGACGATAAATCTGCGTTCCCCGGCGTTCAAGCTGGCCTTTGCGGTCGACTAGCAAACTAACCACCGCTTTTTCAACAAGTCGAATTCGACTACCACCGGGAAGCGCCAGCAGCGGAATATTGTATGCATTTGCCTCGGCGATGGCGGTCGGTGAAGGATTATCGCTGACAACCACTGCCGCTGCTTTGATGTCCGCTGCCCAGCGCACCACGTCAATATCGGTAGTGATGGGTACGTTGTTGCGGCTGGCGGCTGCCACCAACAATATTTCACCATTTTGTAGGGTTTTGTTGGTGCTGCCATCTTCCGGGTAAATCACCGTTGTCCAGGCGACGGGCTGGCTCAGCATGCCATCCCCGGCCACGACTCGGGTTCCCAGAGGTAGTGCATGTTTGCGAACATCTTCAACTGTGATTCGCTCGTTCGGTTCAGTCATGGGTAAACTCAGGCAAATTGCACAAGCAATGGGATATTCTAGTTTAACGCAAATGTCTTCAAATTGCTGCGATTAAGTTTCGCCGGTAAAGGTGCCGAAAATGATGACGATGAGGGTTACCAGCAGTGATTCGACGATAAATGGACGATTTGGGGCAACATAAAATCCAATTACAGCCAGGACCAGTAGAATGATGCCGGTGATCCACGTAACCGGACTTACGCCCCAGCGGCGTGCATACTGATACATGCCGGAACCCAGCAAGACCACAGCCCCGGCCAATGGTACCAGCCAGTTGGGTACAGCAGCAGTGAGATTATCAGAAACAAGGAACAGGACCGCAAAGATGAGGACCAACAGGCCCCATGTCAAACGTTCGACTCGAGCTTCCGCTCTTGATTTCTTTTTTGCCATATAGCGTTCCTCATCTGCTGCCAGACTGGATAGTGCGTGGTCGGTTGGAAATTAAGAGATTATACACTGAAATTGTGTGATGACTTAAATATTTTATGACTCCATTATAGAATAAATAGAACGCCTGGGCAATTGTCGACTTTTGCGCCTATAATGCAATCATGCTGAATTGGCTGAATTATTGGGCTACTATGCTGCGCGGATTATCTGTTTGGGTCATGTTGATAATGGTGGCCTGTACGTCTGATCCAAATGTTACCGCTGGACGCCCCAGACTGGTGCAAGCTGTAACGCTGCCACCGACTGATGTTGTTTCGCGAACGATAGCAACGCCGACACCCATTGTCATCCCGCTGGCAACTGCTGCTGACTTAGCAACGCTAGAAGTTATCACGGTTGCCCCGGATGACCCCAACTTTGTGCTGGTCACAGCTACCTTGCCGCCCAGTCGTACCCCTACATTGACGCCAACAATCACGCCGACTGTGACCAGGACGCCACTGCCATCGCCGACGTTGGCGATTCGCTACGTTCAGCAGACGGTCGCGCCAGGTATCGGTAACACTGGACCTCAAGCCTGCCCATTGCCCTGGTTTTTTGGCCTGGTATTGCCGACACATTGCCCACTGGGGCCGGCCTTGACCAGCCCGGCGGCCTATCAGTCATTTCAACAGGGATTTATGATCTGGGTAGGACAGCAGGACGCAATTTATGCAATTTACCAAAGTCCAGGTCCAATGCGCTGGGAAGTTTTTCGTGATGATTATGTCGAAGGTCTGACCGTCGATTTCGACCCGGCATTGGATGCGTCTGCGCCCGATTCAACCTGGCAACCGCGTCGCGGCTTCGGCCTCATCTGGCGCAATAATCCACTTTTACAATCGCGGCTGGGCTGGGCCACAGTCGAACGTGAAGAACCATACACGATTCAGGTTCAAATCGCGACTGATGGTAGCATCTTTTTCGTAGAACCGCGAGGTGGTATCATAGGCCTGCAACCAGGTGGGCGAGAATGGATACGGTATCGCTAGGCGTGGTTCGCCTTTGATCTCAGCAACGAGGCGCTTGATGACAAAACGGATAGGAATTCTTACCGGTGGGGGTGATGCTCCCGCCCTTAATGCAGTGATTCGCGCCGTTGTGCTGACCGCAAGCCGCCATTACGGTTGGGAAGTTTGTGGAATTCTACAGGGATTTGATGGACTATATGCCGGGTTGCCGCTGGTGCCCCTGCATGAAGATAATGTCCGTGATCTACTCACGCGCGGCGGAACTATACTCGGTGCGGCTAATCGAGGAAATCCGTTTGCCCTTCAGGTGACACACCCCGATGGTACCGAAGAAATCGCGGACGTTTCCCAGGAAGCCCTGCAACGTATCGCGGATTATGAACTAGATGCGCTAATCGTAGCCGGTGGTGATGGCACCATGGCAATTGCGCACCGATTAGTCGCATTGGGTGCTCATATCGTTGGGGTGCCGAAAACGATAGATAATGATCTGAGCGAGACGGATGTCACATTTGGCTTTGATACGGCCATTAATACAGCGACTGAAGCCCTTGATAAACTTCAAACGACCGCTGAAAGCCATCATCGGGTTATGGTGCTGGAAGTTATGGGACGGCATGCTGGTTGGATTGCGCTCATCGCGGGTGTCAGTGGCGGTGCCGATGCAATTTTAATCCCTGAAATTCCATTTGATATAGAGGTTGTGTGTCAGAAAATACGCAATCTCCAGGCATCTGGGCGGCAGTATAGTCTGGTGGTTGTCGCCGAGGGGGCCGCACCCGCCGGTGGTGAACAATCTTATTACATTAAGAGCGAAGGGGGGCGTGAGGGTCGACTAGGGGGGATGGGACATCAAGTCGGTACAATGCTGGCCGATTGTGTTGGCGCTGAAGTTCGAGTGACTGTACTCGGACATGTGCAACGTGGTGGGCAACCAACGCCGCGTGATCGCTGGTTGGCAACCCGCTTCGGTTCGGCTGCAGTGCATCTGGTTGCTGAAGAGCGCTGGGGTTACATGGTTGCTTTGCAAGGCACCCAGATGGTCAATGTCCCATTGGCAGATGCGCTTTGCCGGAAAGTTGTTGATCCGTTGGGGGATATGGTTATGATGGCCCGTGACCTGGGGATCGTGTTCGGTTGAAAAATCTGCGCAGTAAACGCTTACTTCGTGTCCTGGCTGTCGTGTTAGGTTTTATTGTGTTGTATTTGATGTTTCCACCGCCGCACACCGATATTCTGGTGCTCGGTGTCGATAGTCGTAGTGGAGAAGGCTGGACAACCCGGGCTGATAGCATCATGTTGGTTGGCGTTGATCCAGCCAGTCTCCGGGTAGCTATGATGTCCATTCCCCGTGATCTTTCCTTAACCGTTCCTGATTACGGTCTGCAACGGGTGAACACAATCAACATGCTGGGTGAGATGGAAGCGGCAGGTAGTGGTCCAGCTTTGACACAGGCAGCCATTGCAGCCAGTTTTGGCATCCAGCCAGACCGCTATGTACGTCTCAATTTTGAAGGTTTTGTAGCCCTGGTTGATGCTGTAGGCGGTATTTCAGTTGATGTGGAACGACATTTGATTGATTACAACTATCCCACTGCTGATTATGGGGTAATGACGGTGGAATTCGAGGCTGGCCGTCAGCACATGAATGGTGAACGGGCACTGATTTATGCGCGAACACGTTATGCCGATGATGACTTTCAGCGCACGCGACGCCAGCAGCAGGTCGTCTCCGCCTTATTAGGCAAACTGATCGTTCCGATTTACTGGCCGTCGGCTCTGATTGCCTTGAATCAGACCCTTGATACTGACTTGACCTTATGGGATATGCTCACCCTTGCGCCGCCGATTGTTCTGGGGGGAGCAGGTGGCGAACGCTTGACCATTGATCGAGAACGCATCACCGCCACTGCCGAGGGGGTGGTTATTCCCGATTATCCGCAACTTGAAACCTGGGTATCAGCGAATTTTGACTAATGCTCAGGTGGTTTTTCCTGCAACAGACGCTGGTAAAAACCATCCCACGACCCGTCTTTGCGCATGAACTTGTTTACTTTGATGTCGCTGAAATACGGCAGAATCTTGATCAACATTTCTGGCAATCGGTCCCACTCATCATCAAAGACGAGTACTTGCAACTGATCGGCCATATCGCCCACCCAATGCCAGCGTTGGCGAAACTCCTCAGCCTTCATCCAATAATCACGCTTTTCCCAGGCTCGAGCCGATTGGTCAATGCCGTCGTCGATTTCGCGCAGGCAAAAAACGAGCTGGGCGACCATATCGGCAACTTCATCGTCGACCGTTGTTTTCTGGCTTAGTCGTCGCAACAACTCTGCACTTGTCCGCATCAGTTGATTACGTTTTTTGCCGGTGCTGTCTGTGTTTATCACCCGACTCATTAGTTGATTACTCTTTCTTTGATCGTCATTCGTCGGTGCGGGGGCGAACGCCTTTGTAGATGCGCACCCCACTGAAAGTTTTCAAAATAGTAGAAGCTCTGCGCCCGGTTAGGGCCGCTAACTCTTTCGGGGTTTGTGGCAGGTTGCCGTTTGCTAGGAATACCCGGAAAACACTATCCACAAGCGAGGTTTGTAGATTGATAAAGTTGGGATCGGCTGCCGCCAGGCGAATTGCCAGATTGAGTTCGTCCAGTTGTGATACCTCACCGGTTGCTGGATCAATGTAATCAATGACGCTACCTTCTTCGATTGTGCTCAACCGGTCGCGTTGTTCTGGCAAAACGTGACTTAGCAAGTAACTTCGCAAGTCCTCGTTGCTGCGTTCCCACCAATCATAGTCCACATAGAACTTGGTGTCCAAGGTTGGCTTTACCAGCATACTTGGCTTGCTGAGCTTGGTCATGATGTCACTCCTAATGGTCGCTGAGTTTCCAATAATGCCCACCAACATTTTGGAAATCCAGGTTCGCAACCAGGGTTGCCAGGATGGGACCGGGTGGACAACGGCGGACCAGATTCACCGCGCTGTAGATCGTTTTGGCATGAACGGTTCCCTGTGGCGTTAGTGGTCCCAGCGCAACCAGGATATTATGCAAGATTGAAGTGAGCGGCTTGCGTTGTTGCTGGACTGTGTTAAATAAATTATCGAGCGCGTCCAGGTCATCAGCACCCAAAATCATGAGATCGTCATAGTCAGCCCCAATCGAGCGTTTGGCATCCTCAAATGTAATCTGGCCGTTTTTGGGAACAACAATGCGGACCCATTCCGTTCGCGGACGATAGGCGTCAAAGTTGACGACAAATTGACTGAGATCATCGCCGATGCTGATGTTGAGGTGAACGCCGATCGGCAATTGATGTTTGCGATAGAATTTGTTCAAGCCAAAGATATAATGACCTTTACGAACTACCCATCCTGGATAATTTTCTCCATCCTGACCGTCAATCAGGGTAACGAAAACCCGTTCCGTTTGCTGTTCGGTGGGAAAAATATTTTGTAACGATAAATTCAGTGGGAGGGTACCAGCACGCCGGTGTGGGTAAATGATTGTGGCTCTGGCCTGGGTTTCTGGTGACCGCTCGTATGTAAATTCGGAAAGCTCATCATTGATTTCCCGTTCCAGCGCGAGCAGCTCTTCATCAAGCAGCGTTGGGTCGTAATCAATTGGCTGGTAATTTAGCAATGGGGGCGTATGCTGCACTTCCGCCGGCTCCAGCCGGTTGAGATACCATAACACCTGACCTTTTGGGCCGACTTCATCAAAGCGGTTGTCATTCTTCAGGGTATGGTTTAGGGAAAATTCTTGCAATGATGATGAGCCGCTGTCGAGGCCGCCAATATTTTCCAGGATGTCGATCGTAGCCAGGGGGCCGCCACCATTCATATCTAATATGGCTTCAGCTAAATGGGTGTGGCCGACGTTGACCTCAACCATAAGTTCTTCTGGGAACCAGACTCCAGAAACCTGAATAAGACTGCCGGATTCGGATAAACTGGTTTCCAATGTATAGAGGATGTCATCACCGGCCACTGCCATAATCTCGTCTGCCGACAGATTGCTGGTGAGGAAGTTATTATCAACCTCGTCATCGGCTGAACGGCTGAGCGCATGTGCCTCAGTCAGTGCCGAGGCGAACTCACGCACCGCAGGTATGATTTCCTCGTCTTCAAATTCGACCTGGATAACGTTGAACGTTTCATAGTCCGGGTTGAAACCATCACGCTGATCTTTAACGAGCGCCGAGGCATAATTGAAAATCGGAAAAATCACTCGCTGACCTATTTCATAGATCTCAGCCGGGTTATAAAAACGAGCATCCTTAAAACGTTCCTGCAATGCAGCGGCTTCTCGTTCCAGCCGTTCTTCGATGAGGATATGCGCCAGAACTTCAGTTGTCAGGGGCTGTTCCTTTTCCAGCAGCAGGCTGGTCAAAAAATCAATATCATCCTGAACGATCTTAAAGTTATGCGCCCACTGTTGAGCTGGCATCGAAAATCATCCGCCTCCGAATTAGTTGCAATAATTGAGGATGAGGGGAGTAAACATCAAGTTATCTGGGTTTATTCCAACAAGAAATTATACTTGAATCCCCCGGTACATTCAAGCGTCGGGTTGACCGGTTTTAGGCTGTCAGGTATACTAGCCGCTTCAAATATTCTGGCCTATTAAACTGTATAAAAGCAGTTTGCTTGTCAGCTATGAGGTGTCATAAATGTCAACCAAGCGGACATATCAACCAAAAATTCGGCGACGTAAACGGGTACATGGTTTTCGGAAGCGAATGCACACCAAAAATGGGCGGCGGGTGCTTAAAGCCCGGCGTCGTCGGGGTCGGCATCAACTGACCGTAACGCCTAATCATGTAAAGAAGGTGAATTGGAACGCGTGAGTGCAACGGCATTTGCGCCTATGCCGGGCAACTGATTTTGCGCGCGCCCGGCAGGCAGGCCGCCGTTACCAGCAACGAGCCTTGATGCTCAATGTCGTAATCAATGGCCTGGACCATAATCGCTATGGTTTCATTACGAGTAAGCGACTGGGTAACGCCGTAACACGCAATCGTGTGCGCCGTCAATTACGGGCAGCGATGCGCTCTCTCCATTCTCAGTTACAACCTGGTTACGACATTGTGATCGTTGCGCGACCGGCGATTGTTGAGCAACCCTATTCGACGATCCAACGTATAATACAAGAGTTAGCTCATCAATCAGGTTTAATGCGTATGGAAAGCGATTTACTGTGAGAGTTGTGTCATTAGCTTTGATTCGTTTCTATAAGCGTTTCATTTCGCCCAGCTTACCATCAAGCTGTCGTTTTCACCCGACATGCTCAACGTATACCTATGAGGCGATTGAACGTTATGGGTTTATCCAGGGTAGCTGGATGGGAGCGAAGCGGATTGCACGCTGCCACCCTCTGAATCCAGGTGGCTACGACCCGGTTCCTGATCTTGAGGAGTAATTGTTTGAATATCTTGAAGATGGTGGCACGTCGTCGCCTTTTTTTGATTGCTATACTTGCAACGGTAAGTGTGGCCTGTGTCCCGATTCGCCAGGAGGCATCGTGGCCGGCGTTGAGTATCGTTGGCGATGCCCAAAATATCGTTTTGGCCTACAAAGATCGAATTGTCATGGTTAATCCTGATGACGGTACGCCGGTCAAATTGCGTAATGCCGACGGTGAAGTGCGGCTGGATGACGATGGCAATGCCCGTATCTGGGAATTTCGGGGTGGAGAAGGCAACAATGCCAGCCAATTTTACTCGAACCCGCTTCAAATAGATGGCAACACATTGTTGGTTGCGGCCTACAATCAACGCTTATATGAAGTCGATTTACCAACTGCCCGTTCGAACAATGCTGATGGGATTGAATTGCCCGGCCAGGTTATTGCCACGCCGGTTATTGCCGACGATTTATTGCTTGTCGGGATCAGCGAGCGGAATCTGATCGCGTATGATGCCAGCGGCCAAAATGAACGCTGGCGTGTCGCGACGGATCAGGCTGTTTGGTCCTCGCCTCTGGTGATTGACGGTGTTGTTTACTTCACGTCACTCGATCATTTTCTCTATGCAATAAACGCTGACGATGGTGAAGAATTGTGGCGGCTGGATCTGGGTGGCGCGGCACCGGAAGCTCCGGTATTCTATGATAATCATCTATATCTTGGCACCTTCGACCGGCGTATTTTCCAAATTTCGCTTGATGGTGAAATTGTGGCCGAACATGAAACTGATGATTGGGTCTGGGGTTCGCCGACGATCGCAGAGGGTGTGTTATATGCTGCTGATATGGGCGGTACCGTCTATGCACTGGAGATAACCGGTGACGGATTCGAGCAGGTCTGGCGAACGCAGCCATCTGAACGGGCAATTCGCACAACACCGCTGGTTGCAGATGAGTATGTCGTGGTTGGGGGGCGTGATCAAAAGGTATACTGGTTAGATCAGGAAGATGGGAGTACATTCTTTTCTCGTGATGTGGCTGGCGAAGTATTGTCAGACTTACTGTTGATCGAACCCAGTGAAACGGTTGATATTCCCGAACCTTACCTCATTGTCGCGACGCCAACCGATGGCGAGGCGTTGGTCGCCTTTACTTTACAGAATGGCGAACGCACCTGGACATATGCACGTTAAGCAGGGCAGAAATAGGAGCTAATTAACAAATGTGGGATTTAATCCTCAACCCTTTTATCACCCTGCTCACCCTACTTTATTCGGTTTTGGGCGAGAATGTTGTCCTGGCGATTGTCGTATTCACGGTGCTCATTCGGGTGGCTATTCTCCCGCTGACGGCTCAGCAGCAACGCTCTTCAAAGGCGATGCAAGCCCTTCAGCCGGAGTTGAAAAAACTCCAGGAAAAGCATAAGAATGACCGGGAAAAACTCGCCCAGGAGCAGATGGCGCTATACAAAGAGCATGGGGTCAACCCGTTCGGTGGTTGTTTTCCACTGCTTATCCAGTTCCCGATTTTGATTGGCCTGTATCAAGCAATTATCTTTACGCTGGCGGCCAGTCCGTTCCAACTGATTGATCTGTCAGGGCGTTTTTTGTTGCCCGGCCTGGATCATCTCGTTCCACTGAATAATATGTGGTTGGGTATGGACTTGAGTAAACCGCCGACGGCCAATCCAACCTGGGCACTGGCGTTGCCACTCCTGGTATTAGTAACAACCTGGGCGCAATCTAAATTGACTGTACCGGCGGCGCCGCCACCATCTGACAATGATGATGGTCGTCCCAATCAGGCCCAGGCAATGACTCAATCTATGACGACGATTATGCCGTTAATGTTTGGATTTTTCTCATTGTCATTCTCAGTTGGTTTGTCAATCTATTTTGTGATTTCGAATGTTATCGGGATTGTCCAGTATAGTTTGATGGGGCAGTCCAAACTTGACTTGCGTAAACTCATTGGGCGCGGCAGTGACGACGCTGAAAATGAGAAAGAGGCCCCGCAGAAGTCGACGGAGCGCGAAAAACCCACAGCAACTGCAGCAACGAATGGCAGTGTGAATGGGAAGAAGTCGAAAAAACGCAAGGAAAAAACGCGAAACCGCTAGTCGTTTACACAAAATGTGCTTATTTCACGCGCTGCCAACCGCGTTAAGTTAAGGATGTACCTATGGACTCAGAGCGTTCAATTGAGGTCACTGGTGAAGATGTCGAAGCCGCGATTGCACAAGGCCTGGAACAATTAGGTGTTGGTCCAACGGATGTTATTGTGGAGGTTCTGGAAGAGCCGTCACGGGGCATGTTTGGCCTGGGTTCGCGCCCGGCGCGGGTCCGATTGCAATTATTAATCAGCCAGCCGGCTGCTCCTGAAGCGCCACCATCGGCACCGGCACCCCCGCCTACCGAACCGGTGGCGGCTCCGGCACAGGCTGACCGTGACTATATCGAGCGGGTTGCTGATGACGATGAAGCCGACGAATTCGTGGGTGATGATACTGAGTTATATGATGGACCACTGGACGAAGACGCCGAAGTTGGTCGAGTTGTATTAACTGAACTACTCGAAAAAATGTCAGTTCGGGCACATATCGAAATTCGACGAGCCGAAAGCGGGGACGACGAAAGCCCACCCTGGCTATTGGATGTTGCTGGATCGAGCGATTTGAGTTCACTGATCGGGCGCCGGGGCGAGACTCTGGCATCACTGCAATATGTTACCCGGTTGATTACCAGCAGGGAGCTTCAGCGTCGGGCAAACATCGTGGTGGATGTTGCCGGATACAAACGCCGTCGCACGATGAAACTCAATGAACTGGCGCGGCGGATGGCGGATCAGGCGATTGATCAACAACGGACAATCACCTTAGAACCCATGCCGCCTTATGAACGGCGGATTGTTCATCTGGCGTTGCGTAACCGTGAAGATATTGTCACCAAAAGCGTCGGTGAAGGTCAGTCACGTAAAGTAACGATCGTGCCACGCTAGATTGGTAGCCAGTTTGAGCTACCTTGCTATTGGGCATCTCACAGCCGATTTGACACTAGATGGCGGGCGTCGCCTGGGCGGAACGGTTTCGTATGCCGCGCGGGTGGCGTCTGCCTTTGGATTATCAGTGCGCCTGCTAACGAGTGCCCAGCCAACGGACCCCTTGCTGGGGGAACTTGATCCCTATGTATCTGAGCAGGTCGTTATCCCTGCCGACGCGACCAGTACTTTTGAAAACATATATGATGAAAAGGGTCATCGAACCCAGTATATTCGGGCTGTAGCTGCGCCAATCGGTGTTTATGACCTGCCCCGTGATTGGTTACGCACACCATTCGTGCATCTTGCGCCGCTGACCGCCGAGATTGACCCTCAACTGGCCCACTTGTTTCGAGACTCGTTGGTGCTGCTAACCCTCCAGGGCTGGCTGCGGAAATGGGGGGCGGATGGGCGTGTTTTTTTCAAGCGCTGGTTTGATGAGCAGGTGTTAGCTGATGTTGACATCGTGGTCTTCAGCGAAGAAGATATTGCTGCAGCGCCTGATCTGGAGCCAGCCGTTGCCAACGTTGTCAAACACTTGTTTGTAACACGGGCTGAACGTGGTGGCACTTATTATTTCAAAGGCCAACCGCAGCACTATACGACGCCACAGCTTGTCGAAGTGAATTCAACCGGGGCGGGCGACGTATTTGCCGCCGCCGTGCTGGCTGGCATGGCAACCTTGAATAACAATATGCAGACTATAAATCAGGTGGCAGCCTGTTTGGGTGCGCAGGCCATCACACGCCTGTGGTTAGAAGGTGCGCCAACAAGAGATGAGGTGCTGACTGTTGTGGAAAAGGCAAAAAGATGTGATTGATAAAGTTCTTTTCAATGGCAACATCATTACGTTGGACGATCCACAAACCCGGGTATCAGCCCTGGCGATTAGTGCTGAGCGTATTGTTGCCTATGGTTCAGACGATGATATGTTGAGCTTAGCCAGAGCGGGAACACATCGGCAGAATCTGAACGGCATGACCGTAATTCCCGGTTTGACTGATGCCCATCTACACTGGTCCATGACTGCGCAAAAATTGCACTGGGTTGATGTATTTGAACTGCCGTCTAAGGCGCTGGTTTTGGCGCGAGTTGCTGAACGGGTTCAGGTGACACCGCCGGGTGACTGGATAAGCGGCTTCGGCTGGTCGCAGGATTTTTGGCCGCAACCAATATTCCCAACCGCTGCGGATCTAGACACGGTAGCACCGCACAATCCAGTTTGGCTCGGCGCAAAAAGTGGACATGCTGCCTGGGTGAACACGGTGGCTTTGAAGCGCTGCGGTATCATCGCCACAACCCCGGACCCCGATGGCGGTCACATTCAACGCGATGTGCGTGGTGAACCCACCGGTATTCTATTTGAGACTGCGATAAATCTGGTGCGCAGCCAGATTCCTGAACCGTCAGTCGAACGACTGGCTGATCAAATGTTGATCGCCCAAACTCAGGCATTGGCTGCCGGCATGACGGGCTTTCATGATTTTGATGGACCAGACTGCTTCAGTGCATTACAAATTCTTCGGGAACGGAGACAACTGGGGCTGCGGGTCGTCAAGAATATCAATAAGGAATGGATTGAGGCGGCGCTGACAACGGGCTTGCGCACCGGTTTTGGTGATGACTGGATTCGCATTGGGGCGCAGAAGATTTTTGCCGATGGTGCATTAGGCCCGCGCACCGCTTATATGATTGAGCCGTATCTGGGTGAACCGGATAATTATGGCATTTCAGTTGTTGATAAAGAGGAAATGCAAGCGCTGGTGAGTCGGGCCAGTGCTGCTGGACTGCCATCGACCATTCATGCGATTGGCGACCGGGCGGTACATGATGTGCTGGACGTGTTTGAAGCAACTCGCCAGGAAGAAGCGGGACGCGGTGAAAGTCCACTGCAACGCCGCCACCGCATTGAGCACGTGCAACTTATTCACCCGGACGATGTCCACCGGCTGGCGCAATTGCAGGTTGTCGCCTCAATGCAACCCCTGCACGCAACCTCGGACTATGAAGCGGCGAATCTCGCCTGGGGTGAGCGTAGCCAATGGGCGTATAACATTCGATTGCAGATTGATCACGGCGCACCGATTGCATTGGGCACAGATTCACCGATCGAGCCGTTCGAACCCCTGAAAAGCATCTTCGCTGCCGTAACTCGTCAACGACCAGATGGATCACCAGGTCCAGATGGCTGGTATCCTGAGTTGCGATTAACGCTGGATGAAGCCCTGCGCGGTTATACGCAAGGACCGGCCTACGCGGCCAGTATGGAACACAAGCTGGGCAAATTAGCGCCAGGGTATCTGGCCGACCTGGTCGTGCTGGACAGCGACCTATTCACTATTTCGCCCGTAGAAATCCTGGGTGTTGAGGTCATCGGCACCATGGTTGGTGGGAAGTGGCGTTTTGGTGGGGTGGATTAGAAGGCGCTAAATATCGGTTGCAAAATGGGGTACGTGTGATAAAACTCCGCTGTTGATTATTTTGCATCCAGGAGTGATTCAGATGAGCACACGTCCGGGCATGATGGTTGGTGCAAATGAGCATCACGTTCAGGGGGCAATGCTGACGGTTGGGTCACAAGCGCCTGATTTCAAGCTCATTGCCAATGATCAAAGTGTACGGCAGTTGAGTGACTATGCGGGAAAGGTCAAAATTCTGAGTGTCATCCCGTCGATTGATACGGGCGTTTGCGCTGCACAGACCCACCGGTTTAATCAAGAGGCGGCTGATTTAAGTGAAGGTATTGTAGTGCTCACGATCAGCGCTGATTTGCCGTTTGCACTGGGTCGCTATTGCGGCAATGAGGGCGTTCAGAACACGGAGACGCTTTCAACTTATCGTGATATGCAGTTTGCTGATGATTATGGTGTGCATGATACCGACTGGCGTGTATGTCAGCGGGCACTGTTTGTGCTGGATGCTGACAATGTTGTGTGCTATGCTGAATATGTGCCGATAATTGGAAATACGGTTGATTTTGATGCGGCATTGACAACGGCGCGTGAACTCATTTAATTTCTATGAGTAGTACATTTGATAGGCGGCGTAATGGCCGTCTTTTTGTTTTAATTGGGAGGGAAATCAATGGCTGAGTCGCGGTTGGAACGCCTTGCTGATGTGCTTGTAAACTACTCGGTATATGTTCAACCGGGTGAATGGGTTGGTTTGAGTGGAGACGTCATAACGTTGCCCGCCATGCGTGAATTGTACCGGGCGGTATTACGCGCAGGTGGTTATCCAACATTGCTCTTACATGACGACACGATCTCGCGGACTTACTTGCAGAGCGCAAACGACGACCAATTGGCCTGGCTTAGCCCGACTCAAATCCTACAATATGACCAGATTGATGTGCTCATTAGCGTTCTGGGTGAACAGAACACCCGCTCCATGACCGGCATTGATCCGCAGCGTTTGCAAACTCGCCAAAGGGCAACCCGCCCACTCACCGAGACCTATAGTCGGCGCGATGGTGAGGGGTCGCTGAAGTGGACGGTGACGCAGAACCCGACACAGGCTGATGCACAGGAAGCCAACATGAGTCTCGAAGAGTACGAAGATTTTGTCTACGGCGCGATGTTGCTGGATCAGGCTGATCCCGTCGCAGAATGGCGCAAGCTGGCTGACCTGCAGCAGCAGAAAGTAGACTGGTTGCAGGGCAAACAGGAGATCAAACTCAGTGGCCCCCATATCGATTTGACACTTTCGATTGCTGGACGCAAGTTCATCAATGCCGATGGTAAAAAGAATTTCCCTGATGGTGAGATTTTTACCGGGCCGGTTGAAGATTCGGTGAACGGCTGGGTGCGTTTTAGCTATCCGTCGATTGTTGCAGGTCGGGCTGTGTCCGGCATTGAATTGAAATTCGAGCAAGGCAAGGTTGTGCAGGCCAGTGCGGAAGAGAATGAAAATTTGCTGCTGGCACAATTGGATACCGACGCTGGGTCGCGTTATTTGGGGGAATTTGCGATCAGCACCAACTTTGGCATTCAACAATTCACCGGCAATATCTTGTTCGACGAAAAGATTGGTGGCACCGTTCACATGGCAATCGGCGAGGGTTATGTTGAAACCGGTAGCCAGAACAAGAGCGCAGTGCATTGGGATATGATTTGTGATATACGACATGACAGCGAAATTCGGGTAGATGGTGAGTTGTTCTATCGGAATGGTGCGTTTGTGATTTAGGCACAATCTTTTGCAAATAGGAGATGTTGAAATGAGCGATGTTCGTTTGGAACGGCTGGCACAATTGCTGGTGAATTATTCGACGGAAGTACAATCGGCGGAGTGGGTTGGTATTCTGGGTGATGTGGCTGCGCTCCCAGCCTTGCGCGAAGTATATAAAGCGGTGCTGGAAGCCGGTGGACTGCCGACGTTGATGGTGAGTGACGAGCAGATGCAGCGTACGCTGTTGCGCGAAGGTAGCGATGCGCAACTGGAATGGCTGAACCCGATGCATTCGCTGTACTACGAACAGGCCGATGTCTATATTCGGGTGGGTGCCACCGAGAATACGCGGGCAATGACCGGAATCTCGGCCAAACGGATGCAACAACAACGGGCTGCCCAACGCGTCTGGCTGGATACACGCTTAAGCCGGGCTGCTGAAGGCAAAATGAAATGGGTCGGGACACTGTATCCCACGCAGGCCTATGCGCAGGAAGCCAACATGAGCCTGGATGAGTACGAAGATTTTGTCTATGGCGCGACCTTTTGTGACCGCGAAGACCCGGTTGCAGAATGGCGCAAGATCAGCGAGATGCAGCAGAAAAAGGTCGATTGGCTGAACGGTAAACAGCAGGTCAAATTGCAAGGTCCGAATGTGGACCTGGAATTATCGATCGCCGGGCGAACATTTATCAATAGCGATGGGCACAAGAATATGCCGAGCGGCGAGATCTTCACGGGGCCGGTAGAAGACTCGGTTAACGGCTGGATGCGCTTTGATTTCCCATCAATTGTGGGCGGGCGGGCCGTCAAAGGCATCGAACTCAAGTTTGAGCAGGGTAAGGTTGTGCAGGCCAGCGCGGAAGAAAACGATGAATTGTTGCAGGCCCAACTGGATACCGATGCCGGTTCGCGTTTTCTGGGCGAATTCGCGATTGGGACAAACTTCGGTATTCAACAATTTACGGGCAGCATCCTGTTTGATGAGAAGATTGGCGGGACGGTGCATGTCGCGATTGGCAAGGGCTATCCTGAGACTGGCAGCAAAAACGATAGTGCCGTTCACTGGGACATGATCTGCGATATGCGCAACGATAGCACGATTCACGTTGATGGTGAGTTGTTCTATCAGAATGGCGAGTTTGTAGTGTAGCCGGACGACATTTTACTGAGGTAGTTTGGCAACTGCATTCATCCGTGACCGAACTCGCTGCTGATCGGCAGGGGTGTATGTCTCAAAACGGGCAGGCAACTGCTCGTAATCTACGAGGCGGGTGCCGTAGTAGCGGTTGCGCGAGACACAATAATATCCCTCTAGTGGTAAGTTTAGAGGGATATGGCGCTTAATTCGGGTGGCGGCTGGACTTACGATTATTCCGAGTATTTAAGCCGATTTGCTGGCGGCGGGCCATAAAATCGCCGCTGGAACGAATCTGGCGCAGGAGACTATCCACCGACTCTTGCAGAAAATCCAGCGTGACATCGGTGCTGTGGGAATGGGCGGCCAACATACGCGCATGAAGTGCCGATTCGCGCACGAACGCGCCCGGTTGGCCGACTAACTGCGCAGCAACCGCGGCGTGTTCATCGCGCCACTGCTCGGCCATGTAGTGCCGCAGCATTTCTTCAGCATGATCGCGATTTTCGATGGTCGGAATGACGAAAATGCGATCCAGACGACCAGGGCGTTTGGCGATACGCTCATCGATGACTTCCGGGTAATTGGTCGTTGCCAGCAACAACGCGCCCTGCGGATTGTTGGGCGATTCGACGCCATCCAGCACGTTCAACACGCGGGCTTTGTCATCATCGCGCAGGTACGCATCAAGCTCTTCAACGATCATCAGTACGGGATAGCGGGCAGCGGTGACGGCCTGGAGTGCCCGCTGAATCTTCTCAAATGAAGCGCCATCACGGTCCGAGCCAGAAACATAGACAACCACGCGCCCATTGGCGATTGCGAGTTTTGCCATCGCGGCGCACAGCATCGTTTTGCCAGTGCCGGGGACTCCCGCCAGCAACAACTTACGAAACGGGGCGAGCTTGAGTTCACGGTAAATATCGACACCCTTGTTAAAGAATGCTTCCATATCTTCGAGCAAATCATCTTTGAGATGTTCGGGGAGAATCACATCTTCCCAATCGACCGTCGGGTCGAAGAAGGAGTCGGTGCCGCCGATGATGTAAACGTCGCGGCGGCGTCGGATGCGGGGACGGACGGCACGGGCACAGGCGTATTCGAATGCGGCCCAGGTCTCGAGCTTGTCGTGCGGCAGCAAGGCGACTGCCAGCAGGTCCTGGGAATCGTCGTCAATATAGGAGCTGGCGTAGATGACCTCGAAAGGATCTTCATCATCAACTTCGAATTTGAACGCATAGGCTCCGGCTGATGCCATCAAAACAGTGGAGCGACCACGAGAGCCATAATCACTGATGGGCACGATTGCCGGGCAATCAAGAATGTCAGCACCCGCATAGCGGGCTTTGCCACGCAGTTTGCGACCAGGTTTTACCTGGCGTTGGGCCACATGGTTACTACATTCTGCCGATGCCCAGACCGTGACATACTCGCGATCTGACCAACGCTCTTGCCAGACTTCGGACGCCCACTTTACCAGGCGTTCATATTGCATATCATTGCCTTTACTTTTCTTTTTTAAGCCGAGACTCTTATACACCGACCGGGCAACAGATCGTGGTACGTGTTGGGGGCGTCGCCGACCGCGACGATGCGAGTCGGTAACCGGGTCAGAATTCATGCAGCGTTTGCCTCTGATTATATCGGGTATTGCACAATGCAGATTTTACATTCACAATCCTAACCGTCGTTATGTTCATTATAGCCGAAATCATCGTGACAACTGTTTATTCCACCCATCCGCTTTACGTCGAGCATACGCTGGCTGATCATCCAGAATTTGCCGGACGCATCAAATCTGTCTGGCAGGAACTTGATTCTGCGGGTCTGACGGCACGGATGCAGTTGCTCACACCCGACCCGGCTGATGATGAACTGATTCTTAAGTTGCATACACGCCACTATTTAGAGAATTTAAAGTGGGTGGTTGGTGCTCATCAAGACATGGTCTTACTTAACCCGGATACTTATTTTGGCCCCATGTCGCTGGATATTGCTCGACTGGCAGTAGGGGGCGTAGTTCAGGCCGTTGATGAAGTTGTCGTTGGGCGGGCGACCAATGCGCTGGCGGTCGTGCGCCCCCCCGGTCATCATGCTGTCAGTGACAATGCAATGGGTTTTTGCATATTTGGCAATGTCGCTCTTGCTGCCCACCATGCCTGTACAACCAATGCCTTAGAACGCGTCATGATTGTGGATTATGATGTGCATCATGGCAATGGGACTCAAGCGTTACTTTATGACGATCCAAACACGTTATTTGTTTCACTACATCAATATCCCTTTTATCCCGGAACAGGTGCACTGCAGGAGATTGGTAGCCGGGCCGGTATGGGCTATACAGTGAATATTCCTCTTAATGCTGGACATGGTGATCAAAACTACACCACAATCTTTCGTGAAATTATCTGGCCTCTGGCAGATCGCTACAAACCCCAATTATTGGTGGTATCCGCTGGTTTCGATGCGCATTGGGATGATCCCCTGGCACATATGAATCTGTCATTGACAGGTTACGCCTATTTAACACGCGAACTCATCGCGATGGCGGAAAAACATTGTGATGGCAAGATTGTTTTTGTGCTGGAAGGGGGATACAACTTGCAAGCGCTAGCCCATGGTGTCCGCAATGTCGCCCATGCTTTGTTAGGCGATGACGATATTAGTGATCCACTTGGTCCCAGCCCACAGCAGCGAGAGCCGGCAACCGCGGCGGTGATTGCAGAGGTTAAACGCGTTCATCAGCTATGAAATTTGTTATTGTGTCCGGCAAAACGCCGGATGATTTTGAGCACAACCCAGATCAAAACGGTACTGAAAACCGCTACAAACCACAAATTCGCCCCTACTGCCATGCCAACGGCGGCGGTGGCCCAGATGCTAGCTGCTGTTGTCAGATGACGAATGTCTCCCTTCCGCTGCAAAATGGTGCCGGCACCGAGGAAACCAACACCGGTTACGATTTGAGCGGCAACACGGCCTGAATCGCTGCCGGGGAAGGCGTGAATTGACAGTAGCGTAAACAGGCAAGCACCGAGGCCGACCAACATGTGCGTGCGTAAGCCCGCCGGGGCATGTTCCTCACGGTCCAGGCCAATCAGGGCACTGAGGACGGCAGCCAGGATAAGTAGTCCAACGCTTTCAACCTGAGATTGTAATGTCATTTGGTCAATTCTTCATATTTCCTTAAACAAAATTTAACATAACTTCTTGATTGGCGCGACAACCGGTTAGTCCATGAATGATGTGAGTTCGTTTTTGACCCCGTGTATTTACGTCGAATTACAGACTTTAAACGAGTCCACGCCCGGTTGCCGGTTTGAAGAATACGTGACGGGCTAAGGTGCCCGGTTTAGGAGAAGGGTTGCCGAATGTAGTAGGCGGCCCGGGGGAGTATATCTTTAGTGAAAATCAACGAAGCCAGTCGCAATTTGGGTGGTACGATTTTTCGCATGCCACCGCTGGCTAGTGCTTGTCAACGGTGGACTTTGTTCTCAGTTTTTGCCAGCTAATTAGCGGATATAATGAACTGCGCTCCTAACTCTGCTCAATGCCCTCGCGCAATGTAGCAATCCGTTCCAGAAAGTCTTGCAGGGTGCTACGCTGATTAGTATAGCGTTGGGCCAGGACTTCCAGGCGGCTAAATACCGGGGTCAAGACCTGTTTGCCATACTGGGTGAGGCGATTACGTTCTTTCTGGGTCAACTCGTTCAGGGCTTCGTGGTAGGTTTTTTCGAGGGCATCAATCCGCTCGTTAAATTCGCGTTTGGTGTTATCGGTGACCCGCCGATAATAGCGCAGGGCAGCATAGCCACCAACTACTGCAATGGGTGCGCCAATCACGACCGCCGGTAAGGCCAGGGCGGCGGCTCCGGCCCCAATCAGTGGCCCTGGCGTTGCTACACCGACCAGGGCGACGACGAGGCCTGCAATCGCTGCTGCTGATGAGGTGGTGAAGCCGTTCATGTTGGTTTCAAAATCAGCCTGAATTGCACCCAGAATTTTGCCACTGGAGTAGGATTTTAATTCGCCCTCGGCAATCCTAATCGCAGCTTGCAGGCTTTCGCGTTGCTCGGCATACATCCCGGCGTCTAATCCACTGAGTTCCTGTTCCATCAGGTCTGCCAGTTGATTGAGCCGATCAATTATGCCGCGCCAGTACAGGCGACTCTGATCAATGACGGCGTTAATATAGGTCTCGGTGGCGCTATCAATCTCTCGTATGGCGCGTCCGATGACGACTTGTTGGAACTCGCTTTGCAACACTTCGCGTTTGGGGACGCGCCCTAGTTTGCGTATCGATAAATTGGTGTCAACAAAATCAATACCACGTTGCCGGATTCCCTCAAATACCCGGTCAATTTCCCCCCCAGCTTCGGTTAATTGAGTATCTAAACCGACTGCTTGCTGTTCAAGCTCATGCTGGACATCGCGTACCTTTGCGGTATCGGCGCTGACGAGATCGGCACGACCTTGAATGTGGCCGAGGTAATTTCGAGTGACGCGCTCAGCCATATCAAGTTGTGCCAGTAATTTTTGTTGGGCCGGGGGTGCTTCGTTAAATACGCCGCGTAGATGCGCCCGCACAGCGGCAACCCCTTCAGTCATTTCGGTGCCGCTTTTTGCCGCGGATAGGCTCTGTTTGGCGGATACCATGAAAATCAAAGGTCGCAGGTCGAGTAGGTCCTCGGCCTGGCGCTCGATAAATCGGCGCACCTCGGCCTGTTCGTTGGGTTGCAGCAGGTCGATCTGATTCACGACCAGGATGATCTTCTTGCCATAATTTTTTGCCAGTTCGAGATAGAGCCGCTCGGTCTCAGCGAAAGCACGCTTAGCAGAAATAACGAAGATCACGAGGTCGCTGCGGTGCAGAAATTCTTTGGCGACGCGTTCATGTTTTTCGAAGATGGAACCAGTTCCGGGAGTATCGACAATTGCCACGCCTGGTGCACCGGTATTGGGATGGGACCATTCGCGCAGGCCAGCCTGAGTCAGATTCGGTTTGCGATTGATGGTTTCGTTATAACGAATCAATTCGAGTGTTTCGGTCGTCGGCGTGATCCCCATTGGCAAAAGTTCGTCACCCAGCAGAGCATTGACAAAGGTTGATTTACCCGCATTGAACTCACCAATAATTGCAACCATGAAAAATGCATCCCGCAAATCCTGGGCCACATCTTGC
This sequence comes from Phototrophicaceae bacterium, assembly GCA_965223835.1. Lineage (GTDB taxonomy): Bacteria > Chloroflexota > Anaerolineae > Aggregatilineales > Phototrophicaceae > CAVYXZ01. The sequence goes on along the minus strand of CBDCXQ010000001.1, from coordinate 2,962,083 downwards.
AACCGTTGCCGATCCTCCTCGGTCGTTTCGCCCATTTCTGCCAGTGCTGCTGCTAAATCGGTCAAAAGACGGATTTCGCCTTCGCGCAACGCTGCCAGCGGACCTTCCAGGGTCGCCGTTGTCTGGTTCATTGTCTCTTCTTGAAGTTGCATGGCAACCTTCCTTCAATCACGTATTTCCAGGTTTTTGCGTTTATTGCTGCGCGTTGCTTCGGTATCTAGTCTAAAGATTTAAGAGCCGCTTTTTGCCCAATGATGTGAGTGCCGATTCAATCGCCGTCAGTTCGCGTTCGGCGTGCTGGAGTTTACTCATCTGATCTTGCTGAATTGTCGTCTGGGCTTCGATCAGTCGGGTCAGTGGGGCAATTGCCTCGCGTCGCTGTTGCATCCCATATGCCATTTGCTTTTCAGCAGCTTCGGTCAGGGTATCTATATAATTCTTTTGCAAAATCAACATCCGCCTGGTATAGGCAGTTTCGACAAAGCGACCGCGGATAGGCACTATAACTAACCCAACAATTGCCAGTCCCAGTATCAGGATAACCAGAATGAGTAGTTGTTCTGGCGGGAATAACTGCCCGATTAAGATCCCGATGAGCAGCAGCAATATTTCGTATACGATCAAGTAGAGGGTTGTGTTGCGCACTAACCGATCCAGCTTATCAGTCTCTAAAATACGGGCCTCTTTTTCAATCGTTTCTAGCTCTGGACCAATGGCCTGAATTGCGCGCCGGTCATATTGTAGCGGCGCGCGAACGTCGCCGATGACTTTTTCACGAATGACCGGGGGCAGCCCGTTAATCTCTCGTTTGGCATACTTCACCAGATCGTCAATATCTTGAATATCCTGACCCTCTAGTCGAGGTCCCAGCTTGTCGGCGACTTTCGGCAGGTCGTTGATCGGCTCGAAGGCTTTATGCCGCTCAAAGGCACGATAGGTTTGGGAACTGCCGCCCCGGCGCAGCACAACACCACCCAGGCCGACCAGTTCAACCGCGCCCCGTCCCAGTGATTCGAAAGCACGGCCAAACGCAAAGACATCGCGGATGGCTTCGGAGCCATTCATCGCCGCTGCCCCAAATTTTGTGCTGACCTCGGTGGTGATTTCATCAACGATCTTTTGTTGGTCCCGCTTTTGCGCAGCAAGCTGCTGGTCAATGTTATCGGCGATGTTCTGGTAATGGTCCAGTGCCGATTGATTCTGGCGGACAATCGATAAGGCGGCCTGGCTCACATTCTGGGTGATTTGCAGCGGTGTGCGTAATTTCTGGCGTAACCGGTCGACATCACTCAACTGTTGATCGACATAATCGACGATTTTGTCCAGACCGCTTTCATGCCACAGGGCTTCATCTAATACGCCATCTTTTTGGGCTTGTAGTGCTTTTCGAGCAGAGATCATCCAGATGTCTGGCTCGGTCCCCAACCGACTCTTCGCTTCGGAACGGACATATTCATAAACTGTGGCAGCTTCATCGTCCGTCAATAAATCAACCTGATTGATCAGGATAATGACCTTGGTGCCATATTCTTTAAGTTGCTGCAAATACTCTACATTGCGGGCTGTCATCGCCTGAGTTGCTAGCATGACCAAAAAGACGACATCACTACGATGCAGAAAATTGCGAGTCGTTTCTTCATGTTTCTGGAAGACTGATTCCAGCCCCGGTGTATCGACAAAACATACTTTCTTGAGTAAGGGTGAGGGGTAAAATATCGAATCGACATCAGCGCCTGATGAGATGCGATCGGGTTCCTCGCCCCAGCGAACCAAGCTGATGTGATCGGTAGTGGGGGTCACACCGACTGGCATCAAGTCGGCTTTGCCCATTAAGGCATTGAGGATGCTCGATTTGCCGGCGCTGAACGGCCCGACAAAGACCATCAAATATGGGTGGTCGGCATGAAACAACGCGTCGCGCATCTGGACAAGCTGCGACTCGGGTAAATTGTCGACGCGCGGCAAGACTTCCAGTAAATCAGTAATCAGTTCATATTCACGGCGACGAAGGTCTTCATACTCTGTCACCAGTTTGGTTTCAGCTTTTTCGGCAACCACGCTGACCCTTCCTGCAGTCGTTCCTTCATACATACTTGGGAAACTGTTCAATTCATCACAATTCAGCATACCGCGCCTTTTATGGCGGTACAATCCTCAATGATCAACGCTCTCAATAGCTTAAGAATATCACATTCGCGTACAATAAGGATGTGACAGACTCTAAACAGGAAACATAGGAAATACGTATGCATGAAGCGGCGCAACTCAGACTTATCCGGCTACTGGATGAGATTCGGGATTCTTATGGCGATGATGATGACCCGGCAGCGATGTTTACTGTAATAAGCCAACTTCTGGTTGCAGAATTTAAAGCGGATGCGGGTGGCATTATGCTGCTGAGTGAAGTTGATGAAGGGGTTGAATGTGTTGCCAGCGCCAACATGTCAGATGATGAGGTGATAACGCTGGGTCAGGCTGCACTTAAGCTCGATGCATGGTCAATTATTGATACAAACACTCTCGGAGCGGCGATTATCCTCAAGCAGGAACGGCTGGGTTCGATTGTGCTCATCCGCGCCCAAAAGCCGTTTTCCGATGCGGAAATCGATCTGCTCAGTGTGGCCGAGTCGCAAATCGATTCAGCCGTAATTCAAGCCCGCACTATCTGGAAATATCGCCAGCGAAATACTGAGTTACAGGCAATTTATGATGTTGACCACCTGCGCGATTATACGCATCATGAGACGGACCTCATCAGTGGTTTCACCAGTGTGTTGATTAAATATTTTCAGGCCGAATTGTGCATGATAATGCTTTCACATGCTGACAGCGGTGAGCTGATTGTGCGCGGTGTAGTTGACAAAAATTCGCTACCGGCAGCAGCACTGGAGGCGATCAGCTCAGCGGTGAACAATCTGGAAGCGGTTGCCACGATGCCGGCGCCAGCAGATTTCGGAGACCTGCATTTGTTGGCGGGGCCGTTGATCGTGCAGCATTTACGATTGGGCGGGATCATTGTCGGGCGTGCAGATGGCTTTCGGGCGAGCGAAAAACGGTTGTTGCAAGCCATGATTAACCAGATGGATTCGGCGATTGCCTACAGTCGTGTGCATCAGAAGCTGGCGCAGCGCACGAAAGAATTGGAGGTGATTTATCGCATTGACCAGATTCGCGATAAAGAAGCGGATTTTGATTCGCTGCTTAACGCGGTGTTATCCGAATTGTGTGCGGCAATTTCCGGTGAAATGGGTTACATCATGCTGTACACTGGCGTGGAGGAGCAGCAGCTTGAACTGATTTCGTCAACGATTGAAGGCCAGCTTACAGCTGCCGATTATTACGAGATTATTCAACGTTTTTCCCGGCGGGCGTTGGAACAGGGACATTTGATTTATGACAATGGGCTGGATAGCCCTGTCGTACGCTCGATTGTTGCGGTGCCACTGATTCTGAATGAAAAGGTGATTGGCGTGTTTGGGGCGATCAACAGTACTCATGCACGCGGGTTCAGCAGTGAAGATCGACGATTGTTGAGCGCCATCACCAGTCAGGTGGATACGGCGATTTTTGAGCGGCTCGAACAGCGCCGTATGCGTGGATTACTCAGCCGGTCGGTGGACCCGAAAGTGCTGGATTATCTGTTGGATAACGCTGATGCCGCCCATTTACTGGCAGGGGAGCGGGTGACCTTATCGGTGCTATTTGCGGATTTACGGGGTTCGACCGAATGGACGGAACGGACCCCACCGGAAAAACTGGTTCATACTTTAAATCTGTTTCTCAGCCGCATGACTGATGTCATTTTCAAACATGGCGGCACCCTGGATAAATTTGTTGGTGATGAAGTGATCGGACTGTTTGGGTCGCCTTTATTCCTCGACGATCATGCCCATCGCGCCGCAGCCGCAGCACTGGAAATGCAGACGGTCCACGCAACGCTGGTTGACGAACTGGCGGCACAGGGCTATGAATTGCCACCAATGGGTGTTGGTGTGAGTTCTGGCGAAGTCATCACGGGTGAATTTGGTCCGCCGATTCGTACCGATTTTACCGCGATGGGCAGTGCGGTGAACCTGGGTGCTCGGCTGTGTTCGGCGGCGGGACCCAACCAGGTTTATATCAGCGAGGCGACCTACGATTTGATCAAAGATAAGAGTCAAATTCAGGCGTTGCAACCCTTGAATTTGAAAGGGATCAGCCAGCCGGCGAATGCCTATGAATTGCTGGACTATGCATAAATGCTAAACGAATCGATACATTATCAAAACGGTCGGCTCCATTGCGACACGATCCCAATCAAAAACATTGTTTCTCAAACTGGCACGCCGGTTTATATCTACAGCGAGGCCAGGGTACTAAGCAATTTGCGGCGCATTCAAACCGCTTTTAATTCATTAGATGTCCATGTTCATTACAGTGCCAAAGCCAATGCTAGTCTGGCGATTTTGCGCACACTGGTTGGTGCCGGTGCCGGCATTGATGCGGTGAGTGGTGGTGAGATTTATCGGGCATTGCTAGCTGATGTTGATCCGCGGCGTATTGTGTTCGCTGGTGTGGGCAAGACAACAGATGAGTTAGCTTATGCAATTGAGCGGGGCGTGGGGTGGTTTAATGTCGAAAATATTGCAGAACTGGATGTGCTTAACAACTTAGCGGAAAAGCGGGATAGTGGGGCACCACAAGTAGCGTTGCGGCTGAATCCTGAAGTCACGGCGAACACGCATCCATACATCGCGACCGGGCACGGTGGGGCGAAATTTGGTTTGACTGCGGCGATTATTCGGGATGTGTTGACACAGCAGGCACGGTATCCGAATCTGCAATTTGCGGGCATTCATATTCACATCGGTAGCCAACTGGGTGACACAGCGGCAACAAAAGATGCGATCCGGGCGGCTTTAGAATTGATTGCTCCGTATCCTGCAATGCGCACGGTCAATATTGGCGGTGGGCTGCCGGTGGCGTACCAACCAGATGATGTGGTGCCTGACCTGGATGCCTTTGTTGCGGCCATCAGACCGTTGTTGAGCGATTACACTGTGTTGCTAGAACCGGGGCGATCACTTATCGCTGATGCTGGGATTCTCGTCGCGGAGGTTTTGTACGTTAAGGAACAGGCGGGACAGACTTTTGTGGTGACTGATGCCAGCATGACGGAACTGATTCGTCCGGCATTGTATCAGGCGCGGCATGAGATTGTGCCAGTGGTTGAACCAACGGGAACTTTCCGGCGGGCTACACAGATCGTTGGGCCGGTGTGTGAGACGACTGATGTGCTAGGGCGAGATGTGCTGCTGCCGGAAGTCGCGACTGGTGATCTGTTAGCAGTGCTTACTGCTGGAGCCTATAGTATGGTCATGGCGAGTAATTACAATCAGCGTCCGCGTCCGCCAGAAGTGCTGGTGACAAATGAAGGTTGGCAAATCACGCGCCGTCGCGAAACCTGGGATGATTTGTTGAGTGCTGAGGTTATGTCTTAGGATAGCCAGTCCGGGTTATCGAAACCACTATATTCCTGAATTGCTCCAAAGATTTGTTGAGTAAGTTCGGTGCTGTACACTCGGATACTACATACACCGTTTTCAAGAATGTTTTTGCGGCTGTCACTTCCCACTTTGATCTGCGTTTTGAGTAAACAATTGGTAGGCAATTGTAGCAAGTCTGTCCAATAATTTTCGATTCTTGCAATTTCTTCTTCGTCATTAGTGTGACAATGGATCAATAGGCGTACATCTTCATTGTAAACACCTAATTCTACGCGTAAGAATTGCATAAATAATGTCATCATGTTGGAGTCTGAATTCGCAAAATATATAGCGTTTCGGGACTTTGCGCCTTCAGCCCAGTAGAGCATACAACCTATCAAATGTAGTTGGCTACCGGTCTTTGCATGCTCTCGTCCTGCCAATTGATAGGCTATGCGTTTGGCCTTTGCGCGTTGCTGATTGGCTTTGGCTCCACTATTTTGATTTCCATAAAGCCGTTGATTTTCTTTGAGCGCTTCGATTTGGGCCTGAGTTAGTTCAATATCTCGAACCCAGACGCTAACTGATCCCTTAGAAACCTCCAATATTCTGGCAATTTCACCGACTGACTTCCCCTGTTCTCGCAGTTTTCGAGCCGCTGCTCTCGTTTCTCGTTTAACCATTAACCTGTATCAGTGACTTACAATAACATAACTATATACTAGGCGTTCAATATCTACAACCTTAGAATCAAAAAAGCCCACTGTTCGTAGTGAGCTTCTTACTGTGGTGATAGGTAGACTCGAACTACCGCCCTCGCCATTATGAGTGGCGCGCTCTAACCGGCTGAGCTATATCACCATTATCTAGCGAAACTTTATAGATTGTAGCGGGGGTAGGATTCGAACCTACGACCTCCGGGTTATGCCCACTCATCAACAATTTTCATTGTTTACCTAGTTACTAGATATTTGAGTGGTGGACTATCTCTTCACCATATAACTTCTAGAAGTTAGTTAGGTGCCTGCCGTCTAGTCTCTACACCTTCCTCAATTTCCATTGAGGTTTGGCTCGGGATTGCCACCGCGAAAGGGTTCCCCGAATTTGACAGGTTATCACATAAAGGTTTCCCTCTATGCAGCCCATGCAAGATTAGCGCATTTTTTTGGTAAAGATTTTGCGGATCACTTTACCACGCTAAAGTGCAATCTTAAGCCCGACGAGCTACCTCTGCTCTACCCCGCAATGTGACGAACATCATATCACTGGCAAATTTCCACGTCAAGATCGAAACATTTCAATTTAGCCAATTTTCACAAACGGTGATTTTCCGCCTTAATAACGACAATTTTCTCATTTCCGCTAGAATCACCATTGTCTACTAAATAAGCAAAGATACATGGTAATCATGCACGACGTTATAATTGATCTCGAACAGATCAAACAACTGGCAGCACAGCATCACGATGAGTTTGAAGTAATGCGCTACATGCTCGAAGCCGATGATGATCTGGATGATGGGATGCTGGATGCATTTGTTAACGAGATCGCGGCGCCGATTGTCGCGGCGATTGATTGCACGCAATGTGCTAACTGTTGTCGTTCGCTTGAAGTGCAACTCACCCCAGCCGATATAGAGCAAGTCGCTGAAGCCGTGCAGATTCCTGTAAGCGACGTTATGGCGCGGTATGTGGAACCCGCTGACGAACATGGCGGAACCTTTCGCGCTCGACCCTGTGCGTTTCTAGCGAACAATCGATGTTCGATTTATGCGCAGCGCCCGGATGCCTGCCGGATTTATCCGCTGTTTACGCCTGATTTTCGTTGGACGCTGGCCCATACGATTGCCGGGGCGGGATTATGCCCGATCATCTACAATGTATTGATCGCGGTACATAAACTAGAGGACGAAATCTTCAAGCTTTAGACAATAATTGGCAATGTAATTCCCCGTATCAAGCAAATTTGATCTAGGTTTCTACGCTGCTTTTCGCTATAATCAGTAGTCCCCTATCGAACTGACGTTCTAACTTAAGGAGATTGGGTGCTATGCCTCCGTTCGAACTCGTTTCGGAATTCCAACCCACTGGTGACCAGCCAAAAGCTATTGAACAACTGGTTGAAGGGATTGACAATGGTCTTAAACAACAGACGTTGCTAGGTGCAACCGGCACGGGAAAAACATTTTCAATTGGAAATGTTATCCAGGCAACGCAAAAACCAACGCTCATTATGGCCCACAACAAGACGTTGGCGGCGCAACTGTATGCGGAATTCAAGGAACTGTTCCCGCGTAATGCAGTCGAGTACTTCGTCAGTTACTACGATTACTATCAGCCCGAAGCCTATGTGCCGCGCCATGATTTGTATATCGAAAAGCAGACGGATATTAACGAGCATATCGAACGGCTACGCCTTTCGGCTTCAGCGGCGCTCAACTACCGCCGTGACGTGATCGTCATAGCCTCAGTATCCTGCATATATGGCATTGGTGATCCGGCGGCGTGGAAAGCAGCGGTTGTCGAACTCAAGGTTGGGGATGAAATTCGGCGCGATACAATTTTGCGGAGGCTAGTGACGATTCAGTACAGTCGCAATGATATGGACCTGCGTCGCGGGACATTCCGGGTCCGGGGCGATACGTTGGAGATTGTGCCGGCCTATGCTGAGACGGCCTATCGAATTGCGTTGTTTGGTGATGAGATCGAGCGCATTGTTGAGTTTGACCCGTTAACCGGGGAAATCTTGACCGATCATCCATCGATGGTTGTTTACCCGGCGCGTGAATACATCACGGATGATGAAAAGATGAAACAGGCAGTCACCGACATCGAGAAAGAGTTGGAGGAACATCTCGCCAAACTCAAGGGGGAAGGAAAACTGGTCGAGGCCCAACGGCTAGAACAGCGTGTCAATTATGATATTGAGATGATCCGCGAGGTGGGCTATACAAGTGGTATTGAAAATTATTCACGTCATCTCGATCAGCGTGTGCCGGGGAGTCCACCCTTTACGTTGATGGATTACTTCCCGGATGATTACTTGCTGGTGATTGATGAAAGCCATATGACGATTCCGCAAGTGCGCGGCATGTACAATGGCGACCGGGCACGGAAGGTTACGCTGGTAGATTTCGGCTTCCGTTTACCGAGCGCGTTTGATAACCGCCCGCTAAAGTTTGAAGAATTCGAGAAACGGGTTGGGCAGGTCATCTACACGTCGGCCACACCTGGACCGTATGAACGCGAAAATAGCGAGGCGATTGTCCAGCAAATTATTCGGCCTACGGGCATTCTGGATCCAGAAGTCGAGGTGCGTCCGGTTGAAGGTCAAATTGATGACCTGTTGCAAGAAGTGGCGCAGCGTGTATCAAAAGGGCAGCGGGCACTGATTACAACGCTGACACAGCGGATGGCGGAAGACCTGTCGGAGTACTTAATTGAAATGGGAGTCCGCGCACAGTATCTGCATGCGGAGATTCAAACCATTGAGCGTGTCGAGATCCTACGCGATTTGCGTATGGGTGTTTATGATGTAATCGTCGGGATTAACCTCTTGCGCGAGGGGATTGATCTGCCAGAAGTGTCGCTGGTTGCCATTTTAGATGCGGACAAAGAAGGTTTTCTGCGCTCTGAACAAGCATTGGTTCAGAACATTGGGCGGGCTGCGCGACATATCGAAGGCAAAGTGATTTTGTATGCCAACACGATCACACCATCTATGGAACGCGCAATTGCGGAGACCAATCGTCGGCGGCAGATCCAACACCAGCATAATGTGGAACATGGGATTGAACCGACATCCATTGTGAAACAGGTGCGTGATCTGACAGACCGCGTGCGAACGATGGTTGAGGATGATCTTAAAACAGAGGCCGGTATTCCGGCAGAGGGTGTGCCGCTTACCGACCTGCCCAAAGATGAAATGCATCGCATGGTTAAGGAACTCGAAAAAGAGATGAAGGCGGCGGCGCAACAGCTAGAGTTTGAGAAGGCGGCAATTCTACGCGATCAGATCATGGAATTACGCGGTGCGCTGGTCGAGAAAGAAGGCAAGCAAGGCCTTTTACTCAGCTAAGCGCGGACGTAAAATAATGTAGTTGAAGCCGTTCATGCGAACTTCTTCGGCTGGTTCGTAAGCGCGGCCAATGGCCTGTAATATGGGTACCGGGTAAAACTGTGCCCGCAATATCATGAGTTCAAAGGCTTGGTTTTCGATCATCTCCAGAAGGGCAGAGCCTTCAAACAACCCGTTATTGGCAAGGTTGAGAAGCTGCGTAGGGTTGGTAATGACATCTTTGCCAGCTAAAAGATTAAACGCCGCTTCTTCGCTGAAAACTGGCCCTTCCACTGATTCCACCAGGTCAATCAGATATTCTCCGGCTGCAACATCGTCGGCAGTCGTGAGATGGCCGATGTCGGCGTAACCACCGGCAAAGTTGCCGTCGGGCTGACGGGCTGAATCGTAAAAGCCGTTCTGGGCATTGGGTGTGATATTGAACACCTGGGCTACCGGTCCAAAGACCGGGCCAGTGGTGGGCATGTGCAGCACGGCGCGACCATAACCGATGTACAACAAAGGTATAACGATCAGGCTGATGGTGGCGAAGGCCGGGGCCAATGGGCGGAGCGGCTGGATAAACAGACGGGTCAGATAATTGGATGGGAAGCGCCATCGCTGGTTGAGGGTGCGGGCTGCAAATAGACCACTTAATACACAGACTGCTGCGATGGCTGTTGCAAAATAGCTGTCACCGGCTCCCCACTTGCCAGCTAGAATGCTGTTGGCGGTCGCAGCGCCAAACCACAGACTATAAATTGATAGTCGGTCGAAATACAATTCGTAAATAACATATAAAATTGCCGGGACGATCAGGAATCCGTGCAGGCCGAACCATTGCCGGAATAAGCCAATGGTCTGGTCAGGATAGAAAGTATTGACATTGGCGGTGATGGTTTGCAGCCACCATTGACCGTTCGTTGCCAGATTGATGCCGACAAAAATCGTTCCTCCGACCAGGCCAAATCCTAATCCATAAATGATGGCCCGCCACGGGTGACGTATAAATAGGAACGCAAATGCGGCAATCGCCGTCGCATAGGCCAATTGCTTGGTATACCCGGCGGCAAGAAGCAGGGCGAGACCAATAATCAACTGACGGTGGCGTTTGTTGCTTGGTAGCATGTCATTGGCGTGGGCCAAAACCACAACTGCCAGCATTTCGAACATGACCATCGTCATATGTTGGCGGAATAATGGACCGATATGATAAATCGTGTTGGAAGCCAGAAATGCCAACCCGGATAGCACGGCGATGAAACGGTTTTGCCCTTCACGATAGACTGCATAACTGATCGCGGTCGCTGTCAAAAGGGTGCCGAGAAAACCCAGTATACGGCCATAAGCATACGATGGTCCAAAAACCCAGACGAAGGGTGCCGCGATGACATGAAACAGTGGCGGATAATTACTGGAATAAAACGGATAGTCTTCGGTATCGAGGTAAGGCCATTTCCCCTGACTAAACAAGATAGTGTCAACCAGTTCAAAGCCCTCGCCCTGGTCGTAATCGAAGGGAAATTGAATCAGGTTAGCGGCGTACACAACGTATACGAGAAAATACCAGCTCAAAATGAGTAGTGCTGTAATGAGCAGAACGCGATTGAGGCGCATGATCGCAGGCATGGGTTAGGCAGGGGTGTCTTTCAGCGGAATCAGTGTGAGACCGAGCAGCGCGAGTGCGATCATCAAGCCGAGGGCGATGCGCTGGGCCGGGCCAATGCCGCCCTCACGTCCGATGTCAACGAGGTCAATGGCGATGATGCCCACAAAGCCGAGTAGACCGGCAGCGAGCAGCAAAATTCCTAATTGGCGTTTGGTGAGTGTTTTGTTTAACATGGGGCCAGAGTATATCATAGTTGGTTTTTCAGACGAGGGTCGAGAACGGCGTTATCATCGCTGCAAAATTTTGAAGTTAACTGATATACAAATGTAATCTTCTGCAACTCTGGCGCAGATGGATGCGTATAGTTAACAAAAGACCGAAGACAAGGATGCAATAAGCATGTCGGATGAGTTAAACCAGGACAATGAAGAGCGGGTATCGCGGTTGAGTACGGAACTACCGCCTGCAGCTCCACCAATGGAGAACCGCCCGGATGATGAAGTCGTGTTGGAGTATGAGCAACGTTATTATCCGCCGCGCAAGCCGCGTGATCGTCCGCGCAGTTACAGCACCATGCATGTCACCGATGATGAACGCTTGTGGGCGGCAGTCGCTCATGCCAGCGTATGGGTTACGTTCATTATGCTGTTTGCAACAGCGGGCTTTGGGGTGCCGTTTAGCATCTTCGTGCCGCTGGTGATTTACTTCGTTTTCCGTAAGAAGTCCGACTACGTGACGTTCCATGCGCTGCAGTCCTTCGTGATTCAATTGCTCGGTACAGTGGGGGCGCTGGCACTACTGGTGATAGGTGGAATCGCTTGGGTCATTGGATTGGTTATCGGATTAATACTGATGGTCGTCTTGATCGGCTTTATCCTGGTGCCGGTGTGGGGGGTGGTGGGTATCGCGCTCATTTTAAGCGTGTTCTTATTGCCGTTTGCCATGTTGTTGTTCGGGACCATTGCCGCTGTCCAGACATATAACGGACGCGATTATCGCTATCCGTTTGTGGCCCGCTGGGTGGATCGACAACTTGCCGGTGGCTTGTTGAATGTGCTTTAGCCCGTAGTCAACAATCAGGTCGGGTGTATGCCCTATACATGACGATTTTGGAAGTCCAGGAGCAGTGCCAAATTGCTGGCGCTGCTTTTTGATTCGCTCCGCCATTTATTTATGATGATAGGCGTGCTATCCTTTGCTGCTGGGGAAATTTCGCATCTGACGCAGAATGAACACAGAAAAGAATAAAAAATCATGCTAAAGACAATTCGATGCGGGGAATTACGGCCCGAACATGCGGGTCAAACGGTGACGCTGGCAGGCTGGGTGAACCGTCGCCGGGACCAGGGTGGACTGATTTTTATCGATTTGCGCGACCGCTGGGGCATTTGTCAGGTCGTGATCGATCAGGAAACCACACCGGATGCCCACAATAATGCCAGCACCGCCCGCAATGAATTTGTCTTGCAGGTTCACGGTGCAGTTCGTATTCGCCCGGAGGGTACCGCCAACCCGGAATTGGAAACGGGTGATGTAGAAGTGGTCGCTTCTGAAATTACGTTGCTCAATGCAGCGAAGACACCGCCGTTTTACATTAATCGTGAGGATAGCATCGAAGAAGTGGTGCGGATGAAACATCGCTACCTTGATCTGCGACGTCCGAAGATGCAGGAGAACATTATTCTGCGACACCGAGCGATCAAGTTCATTCGCGATTATCTGGATGAACAGGACTTTGTTGAGGTCGAAACGCCGATTTTGTTCAAGACGACTCCCGAAGGTGCCCGTGACTTTCTGGTTCCCAGTCGCTTGCAGCCAGGCAAATTTTATGCCTTGCCGCAGAGTCCGCAACAGCTTAAACAGATGCTGATGGTAGGGGGGTATGAGAAGTATTTCCAGATTGCCCGTTGTTTCCGCGATGAGGATTTGCGCGGTCAACGGCAGCCGGAGTTTACGCAGCTTGATCTGGAGATGAGTTTTGTTGAGCGTGAAGATGTAATGGCGCTGAATGAAACCTTGATGCGCGAATTGGTTAAGGCAGTGGCACCTGACAAGACGATTATGGCGGAGCCATTTCCCCGTTTGTTGTACAAAGACGCGATGGAGTGGTATGGCAGTGACAAACCCGACATTCGCTATGATTTGCGGGCGGTTGACGTGAGTGACATTGCGGGCAAGAGCGGATTTTCGGTGTTTGTCAGCAATGTTGATGCCGGACGTCCGGTAAAAGTGTTACGGGCACCGGGTATGGCCGGAGAACTTAGTGGGACGAAACTGCGCCAGGTGGCTGCCGGTCTAGAAGATATGGCGAAGGGTGTTGGGGCCAAAGGGCTGGCATATATGGCGCTACCGTTGGACGAAGCTGCCGAAGTGAAGGGACCCATTGGCAAGTTCTTCACGGTTGACCAAAAGCTCGAGTTATTTGAGCGAGTGGGTGCGCAGCCGGGCGATCTCTTACTTTTCATGAGTGATACGCGGCAGGTTGTTTGGGATGTGACGGATGTGCTGCGGCGACATCTCGCTGAGGCGTTGGGCCTGCTGGACAGTAATGTGCTGGCGTTCTGCTGGGTGATTGATTTCCCTGAATTCTTATGGAATGAAGATGAGCAACGCTGGGACCCTTCACAGCATTTGTTTACGATGCCTTTGCCCGAAGATGTTCACTTGCTCGATACTGACCCCGGTGCGGCGCGTGGGTCGCAGTATGATATGGTTTGTAATGGCTTCGAGGTCGCCGGCGGCAGTATTCGTATTCATGAACGGGCGCTGCAGGAGAAGATCTTCCCGCTCATCGGGCTGGATGAGGCTCATGCTAACGAGCAGTTTGGGCATGTGCTCGAAGCGTTTGAGTATGGGGTGCCGCCGCATGGGGGAATCGCCTGGGGGATTGATCGGGTGGTTGCATTGTTGGCCGGGGAACCCAATATTCGTGAGGTAATCGCGTTTCCCAAGTCGCAGACCGGGATGGATATTATGTCGCAAACACCATCGCCAGCCGAGCCACAACAACTGGCGGAACTTCATATTCAGTTGAATTTGCCAGAAGATGAGGATGATGAGTTGTAACGGCCAGCTACATCATCGGATTTGCAATAAAAAGAAGCTCGACCACTTTAATGGAATCGAGCTTTTTTCTTTCAATTAGCACGTCAATTGAATTTGTCAAACTGACCTGGCTCAAACCTCACTCGGTAGAATATAGGCATGAAACAATCCACCCAGAATGCCACCGCCGAATATGCCAACAAAGTAGGGTAATACATAACTGAGATCACCAGCGGTGAGCGCAGGGCCAAGGGTTCGTGCTGGGTTTAGCGACGCGCCGGTCAGGGGGTTACCGCCCAGGATACAAGCCGCCAGCGTAAAGCCAATTGCGACCCCGGCGAGGTTGCCCGCCTTGCCAAAAACGGCTGCTTGGAAGACGGCACTCACCAGAATGAAGGTCAAAATCGCCTCGATGATGGCTGATGACCAGACATAATGGTTGGTCATGATGCCGGTCGTCACGCCAAAATTAAACCCGGCTTCGCCAAAAAAACTGGTAACCAATTCGACATCGGTGTGCGGGACGAGTGCGGCGAGAACAAAAGCTCCGAAAATTCCCCCCGCAAATTGCATGCCGATAAAACTGGCCGACTTTATGATATTTTGTTTCCCACCAACCAACAGCCCAATAGTCACCGCCGGGTTAAACTGGGCGCCAGATACGTGTCCATAGGTGTATATCAGGCCAACAATAATCAGGCTGTGGGCCAATGCCGGAACCATGACACCATATAAATGCGTGACAGTTCCTGATGCAGCCCCGATAAAAACCAATACAAACGTGCCGATAAACTCGGCGAGGCACGCGCGAACCAGTTGATTATCCATGAATCTTCCTGCGTGTGAAAAATATCATCGAGGAGTTTATCAAGGATATGTTAACGTTTTGCGATAAGAATGAGACAAAATAAGAGCGATATTCACTTGCATTGAATACCGCTCTTGAGTTTGCTGCAAACGCTATTTTCGAACTGGTTTTGTCCTCGTCAACTGCCGCTGCAAGGCTGATTCGTTACACTGCGATGAGATCAGGCCAGGTCGAAGCGATCGAGATTCATCACCTTGTCCCAGGCAGCTACAAAATCACGCACGAACGTCGCTTGTGCATCTTCACAAGCGTAGACTTCCGCAATCGCTCGCAGTTGGGAATTTGACCCGAAGATGAGGTCAACGCGAGTGCCAGTCCACTTCAAATCGCCGGTTGCAAGATCGTGGCCCTCGAAAACGTCTTCAGCATCTGAGGTTGCCTTCCATGCAGTATTCATGTCCAGCAGGTTCACGAAGAAATCATTGGTGAGCGTCTCTGGTTGATTGGTGAATACTCCGTGTTGGGATTGGTCAACGTTGGTATTCAGAACTCGCATACCACCGATGAGGACTGTCATTTCAGGCGCAGTGAGTGTCAGCAATTGCGCCCGATCAACCAGTAGTTCCTCTGCTGACACCGAGTATTCAGCTTTGAGGTAATTGCGGAAGCCGTCGGCCTTCGGTTCAAGCACGGCAAAGGCGTCCACATCCGTTTGCTCAGGCGAGGCATCGGTGCGCCCTGGTGTGAACGGTACGGTTACATTGTGTCCGGCGTTGTTTGCAGCTTGTTCGACCGCTGCGCAACCGCCCAAAACGATCAAGTCGGCAAGTGAGACTTGCTTGTTGCCAGACTGGGCGCTGTTGAAATCGCTCTGGATACTTTCCAGGACTTCGAGAACGCTTGCCAGTTGAACCGGTTGGTTGGCTTCCCAATCCTTTTGCGGTGCGAGACGGATGCGAGCGCCGTTCGCGCCACCGCGCTTATCCGAACCGCGGAAGGTTGATGCCGATGCCCAGGCAGTCGAGACCAACTGGGAAATAGACAGTCCTGATGCGAGAATTTGACCCTTGAGGGTGGCAATGTCTTTTTCGTCAATTAACTCGTGATCGACCGCCGGGACCGGATCTTGCCAAAGGAGTTCCTCGTCAGGAACCAGGGGGCCGAGATAGCGTGAGCGAGGACCCATATCACGGTGGGTTAGCTTGTACCACGCGCGGGCGAATGCGTCGGCAAACTCTTCCGGGTTCTCATGGAAACGTCGCGAAATCGGCTCATAGATCGGATCCATTCGCAGCGCGAGGTCCGTCGTTAGCATAATAGGTGCATGGGTTTTGGAGGGATCGTGAGCATCAGGCACCGTGTTCGCTGCTGCTGGATCGGTGGGGACCCATTGCCAGGCCCCAGCGGGACTCTTCACCAGATCCCACTCGTAGCCGAACAATGTATCAAAGAAGCTATTGTCCCACTTGATTGGGGTTGGGGTCCAGGCGCCTTCCAGGCCGCTGGTGATCGTGTCGCCGGCTTTGCCGCTACCAAAGCTGCTTGTCCAACCGAGACCTTGCTCCGCGATGGTGGCACCCTCTGGTTCAGGACCAACCAGTGCCGCATCACCAGCACCATGCGTTTTGCCAAAAGAGTGTCCACCGGCGATAAGCGCAACCGTCTCCTCATCGTTCATTGCCATACGGGCGAAGGTCTCGCGTATATCCCGGCCTGCGGCGATGGCACTTGGTTCACCATTTGGTCCCTCTGGATTGACATAGATTAGGCCCATCTGGACGGCGGCGAGTGGGTTTTCAAGGTCGCGATCACCGCTATAACGTTTGTCGCCCAGCCACTCTGTCTCCGGCCCCCAATAAATGTCTTCTTCAGGTTCCCAGATGTCTTCACGCCCGCCGCCGAAGCCAAACGTCTTAAAGCCCATTGACTCCAAAGCGCAATTCCCGGCGAGGATCATCAGGTCAGCCCACGAGATTTTCCGACCGTACTTTTGCTTGATCGGCCATAGCAACCGGCGGGCTTTGTCGAGGTTGGCATTATCCGGCCAACTGTTGAGCGGCGCAAAGCGCTGGGTGCCAGAGGCCCCGCCACCGCGCCCATCGCCAATGCGATATGTACCGGCACTGTGCCACGCCATGCGGATGAAGAGCGGCCCATAATGCCCATAATCCGCAGGCCACCAATCCTGGGAATCGGTCATTAACGCATAGAGATCATTTCTAACAGCTTCTAAATCAAGGCTGTTGAACGCCTCAGCATAGTTGAAATCCTCGTCCATTGGATCTGACAGCGAAGAGTTCTGGTGGAGAATCTTCAGGTTCAGCTGATTCGGCCACCAGAGTTGGTTCGTCATTTCTAAAACGACCGCATCTTCGTCGTGGTTGCCGGTCACTGGACATCCGTTTTCACTGCTCATAGTCTCTCCTTAATGCTCTGCTTTTTATGTTCTGTTTGCTTTTCGGACAAATTTTATGAATTGCTTTGATTGCGATATCCCATCTCAAAAAATGGAAATTCTCGCTTGTACTGCCGATTGATCTATGTTCAAAGACACCCAAATTTAGAAGAATCATACCCTATTCGGCTATAGCCTTACAATATAAAATGACTATTGTGCGATAGTTTTTGCCTATAATTCACGTTATAGATTGGCGACCGATGGAACACCGGCAGCTCGAATATTTTGTGGCGGTGGTTGAGACCGGCAGCTTTAGTAAAGCGGCGGAACGATGTAGAATCTCACAGCCATCACTGAGTCAACAGATCATGAAATTGGAACAGGAGATTGGCAATCAGTTATTTGATCGGTTGGGCCGGTCGATTGCGATGACTGATGTGGCTCATATTCTGTATCCTCAGGCAAAAACGATTCTGCTGGGTTTGCAGCAGGCCAAATATTCGGTGACTGATGGTCTCACGCTGGAAAAACACAGCCTGATGATTGGGGTAATTCCGACGCTGGCTCCTTATATTTTGCACGATGCAGTGCTGGCGTTTCAGAAAGAATACCCCGATGTTGAACTGAGCATCGTCGAAGATGTGACTGGAAAGCTGGTTGAGGCGTTGCTCAAAGCAGAATTGGATATTTGTTATGTGAGTTTGCCGATTAAGAATAAACAAATTATCACGGAGACGTTGTTTGTCGAACCGCTGTTTGTTGCGGTTTCCAGTCAAAATCCTTTGACCAAACAACGGGTTTTGCGCTCAGCTACTTTAGAAAATGTGCCATTTATTATGCTACACGATGAGCACTGCTTAAGCGAGCAGATTGAGGCCTTTTGTTATATTCAGCAAATAAATCCGCACGTACTCTATCAGACAGCACAGTTGGAAACTGCATTGGAATTCGTAAAGCTCGACATTGGTATTGCGCTGGTTCCTGCCTGTACTGCCGCTGCCTATCCGAACGATGATATTACCTTCTTGTCTATTGACGAGAAGACGCCGGAACGTGCGATTGTCGCCGCAAGGCATTCGGGACGAGCGGCATCGCAATTGGGGGAAACATTTACGACCGCGCTCAGGGCCGCCTGGCAGTCTGCGGTTAACAGATAGGCCTTTACCCCGGCGGTTACGCATGGTATATTCAAATCAGGCCCTGCTGTGTGCGTGATGGCGCACATCCGTATTTGAGCCAACACCCATTGTTTGGGCGTCGGGAATCGGTAGGGAAGCGATAGGCCAGAGCCAAGGCTGAACTAGCGACATGATGTCCGTCCTGCGAATAGCAGGCTCAACACGACGCGACACACGGCATGGCGGGGCGCCCCTCCACATATCCAAGCACCAGATTCCATTTCCTCAACAGTATTTGATTCATAGCCTTCGCTGCTCTTTTTTCTGAGTTCTAGAGCAGAATTTTATTGACATGCTATCCTGTTAATGGATACGCAGGAAGGAGAGCCATAATGGTAACGCGATCACAAAAGCAAAAGATGATTGAGTGTGTTATCCCGATTCTACGGGTAACAAAAATTGCTGACAGTACAGACTATTATGAGCGTCGACTTGGTTTCGAACTCAAGTGGAGCCAGGGCAACATGGCATCCGTAGCGCGTGACAATTTTTCGATCTACTTTTGTCAGGGAGATCAGGGACAATCGGGAACCTGGTTGTGGATTGGTGTCGAGGATGTTGACGCACTTTATGCTGAATTTTTTCAGCGAGGTGCAAACATTCAGCAAGTGCCTACCAACTATTCCTGGGCCTGCGAGATGCGAGTTTCCGACCCGGATGGTCACATATTGCGTTTTGGCGGGGAGCCAAAAACAGATCAACCATATAATGATTAAAATCGCCGCTTATTGGGAATACGACTCGCCGAACGTCTCAACCATAAGTGTACCGATTCGCGTCCGGTCGGGGACCAGCACCTGTGCGCCCTGGGGTGTGGTGTAATTGACGGCATAGGCCTCGTTGATAACCCCGGTTCGGATGTTTTCCGCTGGAATATCCTTGACATACAGGCCGAGTTGAATAACCTGTTCCAGAGTCAGGCCGGTGAAGATGTTGTCTTGCAGGGCGGCCCACATACCAGGTGATTGGACGATTAATTGGGGCAAGCTTTCACTGTTGAGCAAGCGGTCACGCACGGCGTACATCACGAGTTGCTGGCGCTGTGCCCGTAGAAAGTCGCTATCGCCGTGGCGTGTGCGGGCATATTTCAAGGCAGTTTGACCATCTAATGTTTGGCGACCAGCGCTGATATAGAATGGATCATAGCCATAATTCATATCAGGGTAGAGCGGATCGTTAACGTTGTATGGCACATCCAGTTCAATGCCGCCAATTGCATCGATAAATTCGATGAATGCTTGAAAGTCGACCGCAACAAAATCATGCACACGGATTCCCAGATTATATTGAACGGTTTGCATCGCAAGTTGCGGACCATAATCGGGTTGCTGGAGTTCACCGAGCACCATCGGCGTATTTACACGTTGCAACTGGCTGTAGCCAGGAACTTCAACATAAAGATCGCGTGGGATGCTCAGGATGCCGATCGCACTATTGGTAGGATCGACACTGACCAGCATCATGGTATCGGTGCGGTAGGCAAGACCAGTTTCACCCGGACGCCGGTCCAGGCCCATAACCAGTACGGTAAAACGTGACACGCCGTTCCAAGGCGTGAGAACGAAACTACGGCCATCATTGAGGATAATCTGCTCGCCAGCGGCTACAGAAAAGTTGGTGCGCGCATCGACCGGTGTGGGCAGCACCGCAACTGCGGTTGGAATCACTTCCTGTTCGGCCTGAGAGACGGCCACCATGAGTGACACGCTCATGCCAATGACAATAATGACGCCCAACAAGGCAATCGCCACGACGACCCAGGCCCATTCGCCACCGCGGCGTACTTTAACTCGCCGTTGCCGCCGCCGGGTGCGGGCAGCCGATTCCCGTGACAGCGCCGGTGGTGAAGGCAGGGTATGATTCAAGACCTGCGACGTTGGTCGGGTCGTTGCGGCGGTTTCGCGATCACTCATAAAATGATTTTCCTCGGCATGGGGACCGACTGTAAGTCAAGTACTTTTTCAGTATATGAATGGATGTAAAATGCGTCAATGGCGGTTGATCTACGATTACCCCACCCCCGGTGCCTGGAATATGGCAGTGGATGAGGCGCTGCTCATGGTGAATACTGGTCCGGTGTTGCGCTTGTATGCGTGGGATCCGGCCTGCCTGTCACTGGGTTATGGTCAGCGAGTAGCTGATATTGATCGGGAACGCCTGGAAGATATGGGTTGGGATCTGGTACGGCGACCTACTGGCGGGCGGGCTATTCTGCATACAGATGAGTTGACCTATTGCATTGTGCTGCCAGCCGGACATCCGTTGGCTGCCGGTGATGTTGTGACCAGCTATCGTCGCCTTAGTCGAGCGTTAGTCGCTGGATTATCGGTTTTGGGTCAGCATCCCAGAGCGGAAGAAAATTCCCAGAGTCGGGGTCACAATGGCCCGGTCTGTTTTGAAACTCCCTCGCAATATGAAATAACGCTTGACGGTCGCAAATTAGTCGGTAGCGCACAGTTGCGCCGCGAAGCCGGTATAATGCAGCATGGTTCGATACCGCTGCGAGGTGACATCGGACGGATTTGTGACGTGTTGCGGTATTCGAATCGGGACCAGCGGCAATCAGCGCAACAACTGGTACGGCAACAGGCGACGACATTGCCGCGTGTGGCATGGCAGGTGGTGGCTGATGCGCTGGTCAAAGGTTTCGAAACGGCGCTAGATGTGACTTTTACCAATAGTGAATTGACCATTGCTGAACGGAAAAAAGCGCAACACCTAGCAGTAGATGTTTATGCTAATCCGGCGTGGACGGAACGACGCTAGGTTGCAAGACTCGGCCCCATTTGTATCTCGGTATCTGCTGCTTCCTCGCGTTGGCGATTGGGTACAACCAGCACCGGGACGTGGGACTCACCCAGGACTTTTAAGGTTATGCTTCCGAACAAAACACGACTCAGCCCTGAGCGCCCGTGGGTAGACATGATTATCATCTCCACCCGCCGTTGCGCCGCGAGTTGTAATATGACTTCGGCTGGTTGACCGGGAACGATTTCAATATCGGTCTCATAGCCCCGCAATTTGAGGTCTTTAGCAGTATGCTCCATGTAGTCACGAGCGCGGGGTAAGGTCGATTCGAGGAAGTGGGCATCGTCTTCAGCCAGTTCGTCCAGATCGTCGTAACGGCTGATTGGGCTGCTGGTGAGAGCGGTGACAAGCGTGATATGACCTGTGTTATTGAGAACTTGCCGCGCGACCGGCAGCGCCGTTTCAGCCAGTCTGGAACCATCTAGTGGAATGAGTACATGGTGAATCATTGGATCTGACCCTTTATGTTGGTTTGATTATGATGCCCAATCGTATTATCGCATTCTTTGCACCGATGTTCGAAAAGTGTTATATTATCGTTAGCACATTTGGGCTAGTTGATGAGGTTAAACATGGTCAACAACCGACAGATGCCGCTATTTCATAACCAACCAGCTTCAGTGGCCGACTTAAATAAGTATACCCAATTCAGGTATACGGTTTCGCTATTCCAGGATTATCTGATTAAAGAGGGTAAATCAGAGTATACCGTGAAGGCCTTCACGTCAGATTTGCAATTGCTGGCGGAAAATGCGGGTGATGATACACCGGTCGGTGATTTTAACACCCAGTCTTTGAACGTATTTTTGGATTGGTTGGAAAATGGGCGGGGTGTACCTTGCAGCCGTAAGTCGTATGCCCGGCGAGTGACGACGCTCAAGGTTTATTTCAAATGGTTACATACGCTGAACGTTATTCCGCTGGACCCGGCCAAAGCCATCTTGCAGCGCTCTGGCCCAGCACCGCTGGCACAAATTTTGTCACCGCAAGCAATTGAGCAGGTCCTGGCAGAGGCCCGCAGTTTGCGGCGTGGGGATAAACCCGACCCCCGCCCGGAGACCTTGTTTCGATTATTGCTGGATACCGGTATCAAAAAAGGTGAGACGGTCAAGCTTAAGCGTGAGCATATTGAGCGTGATACACCGCCGATCATGACGATTAAGCATAAAGTCCGGAATGTCTATAAGGAACGCAAGATCGAATTGCAACCGGACTGGTTGCTGTTGCTAGATGAATATCTGGCGCAATATCAACCCCGGCAGGATTTGATTTTCGACTGTACCGCTCGCAATCTGGAATATGTACTGGCGGATCTCGCAACTGGCGCCGATTTGCCGAAGATTTCGTTTGAAATGATGCGCTGGACCTGCGCCGTGCGCGACTATCGTGCAGCAATGGACCCGGATGCGCTACGGGATAAGCTGGGATTGAGCGAGGCAAGCTGGGTCGAAACGCACAGTAAGATTAAGCGCCTGGTAGCACAACAGGTTAAAGATGAACAGAATTAGCCCGGGCTGTATACGTACACCAAAATGATGAAAGTTAATCGCTGGCTATTTTGCGGCCTGTGTGTGTTGTGGTTGGCTCACATGAGTTTCATAAATGCGCAGTCATCGACGTTTAGCGATCCTGATTTTTTTGAAACGCTGATAACCGATCAATTACGGCAACCCACGTCGATGGCGTTTGCGCCGGATGGTCGATTGTTTGTGACGCAACAGGACGGAACCGTGCAGGTCATTGAAGATGATCGACTGTTGTCCGACCCGTTTATGTCCAAACCAGTTGTGAATTCAGGTGAGCGCGGTTTGTTGGGCATTGCATTCGACCCGCAATTTGACACGAATCAGTATGTTTACTTCTACTACACCAGCCTGGAGGAGCCGCAGCGAAATGTCATCAGCCGGTTTACCGCCAGTGGCAATACGGTTATCTCCAATAGTGAGACCATCATTTTTGAGTTTGACCCGATTGGCGGCGCGAGTATCCATAATGGGGGTGCGCTGGCCTTTGGCCCTGACGGCATGTTATACGCTGGGACGGGCGACGGCGGTAATGACTCGATGAATGCGCAAAACCGTGACAATCTCTTTGGCTCAGTCGTGCGCCTGCGTCCCAATGGCTCCATTCCGACCGACAATCCGTTTTACGATGAATTAATCGGCAAGAATCGAGCGATCTGGGCCTATGGTCTGCGTAATCCCTTTGTGATTGAATTCCAGCCGGAAACGGAGCGAATGCATATTCATGACGTGGGTGGCGGCGCGGCGGAGGAGATCAACCTGGGACAGGCCGGGGCCAATTATGGATGGCCCTTCTTTGAGGGCAATCTGGAATATGGCACACCGCCTGCGGATTATGTGCCGCCGATGTATAGTTATTCGATCAAGGATAATACAGCCTGTGCGATTACAGGTGGCGCTTTCTATGATGCGTCCGTCGATGGATTTCCCGAAACTTATGCTGGTGATTATTTCTTTGCCGACTTCTGTGCAGAGTCGATCTGGATTTATGATAGCGCAACTGAAGCGGTCGAAGCATTTGCATCCGACACGGCTATCGGGATTGTGGATGTCGAAGTGGGACCTGATGGGGCGCTTTACTACTTGGTCTATAATACGACCTCGCTGATGCGTGTGGACTATATGCCTGATTAATAGACTCGCAGTAACAATCCCTTGAGATAAGCACCTTCGGGGAAGGTGAGCGCAACCGGATGATCGTCGGCAGGTCCGAGGTGTTGGATAATCTGCGCCTGACGCCCGCTGTCGGCCAACGCACCGAAGACGACTTTCTGGAACAGGTCGGCGCTGATGGCCCCGGAACAGGAAAAGGTCATCAGGTAGCCGCCGGATTTGATGAGTTTGAAGCAGTTGAGATTGAGGTCTTTGTAACCGCGTGTGGCCCGGTTGACTTGCTGTTTGTTATGCGCGAATTTGGGTGGGTCACAGACGATCACATCGAACTGGTCACCACGCTTGACTGCCGCGTGCAGGTAGTCAAAGGCGTCGGCCTGGATGAATTCAGTATGATCTTGATAATCGGGTCTTTGATATTCACCCGGAAAATTCAAAGCAAAATTTCTTTCCGCTAATTTCAGTGCCACGTCTGAAGAATCAACGTTAATAATCTGACCAGGATTCCCAAAACCACCCCATAGCCCGGCCACGCCAAAACCACCTGTATAACTGAAAAGGTTTAGTATACGGTGTTGACCGTCTTCGGGTGTGAAGTCGTTAGAAATTAAATCGAGTAAGGTGTACCTGTTGCTGCGTTGATCCAGGTAAAAACCGGTTTTATGACCCGCGTAGACATCAACAAGATAATTGATGTTGCGTTCTTTGATCTTGATCTGTTGAGGAGGCTCTTTGCCCCATAATAAACCGGTTTCAGGCTGCAATCCTTCTTTCCCGCGCACATCGACATCACTGCGTTCGTACACACCCCGGATGACCAGGTCCTCCATTTCTGCGTCTGAAAATTCCATCTGGGCAAAGTAGCTGTTCCAAACTTCCACCAGAATCCGAGCCAGGTCATGTTTGCGTTGATCAATTCCCAACGTGAGCGCTTGTATAACGATCCAACGCCCATAAATATCAGCGATCAGACCGGGCAAAAAATCATTCTCTGCATTCACCAGCCGAAAAGCCCCGATGAATCCCCGTCCTTTCTGTTGTTCAAACATTCGTGATTCTAGTGCCCGCTTGAGCATCCGCCGCCACCAATTTTCGTCAACGGGTTCGCCCTGCCAGGTGAGAATACGGACCTGAATCTGCGATTTGGGATTCCAGTAGCCACGTGCCAGAAACTCACCCTTTTGATTCACGACTGTTACGATGTTGCCGGGAGCAGCGTTTTGGGCGCTGGCGATT
The DNA here is from genome assembly GCA_965223835.1 of Phototrophicaceae bacterium. Taxonomy (GTDB): domain Bacteria; phylum Chloroflexota; class Anaerolineae; order Aggregatilineales; family Phototrophicaceae; genus CAVYXZ01. The sequence goes on along the minus strand of CBDCXQ010000001.1, from coordinate 2,936,844 downwards.
GCCCCAGAAAATATCCAGGGGTGCTGCTGGATGATGGGCTTTTCGCGGCCTGCTTTGATGGTGACAATGCCTTCAGACATAAACTTAACCTCTATTTTGCGCAATTCCCTCTGGAGAGGCTCCGCCAGTCGCAAAGGTGCTAGGCAATTCCAAAGGGATCTTTGCTTCGTGAATTCTAGCTCAACATTGCTTGCAAGTCAGCTTCAGAGAGGATCGGTATATTGAGTTGGGCGGCTTTGGTGGCTTTGCTGCCGGGCGAATCGCCAACGACGACATAGCTGGTCTTCTTGCTGACGCTCCCGGAGACTTTACCGCCGTTGGCTTCGATCAGGGCTTTGGCCTCGTCACGGGTCAGGGTAGGCAGGGTGCCAGTGAGGACGAAGGTTAAGCCGTCGAGGGTATCGCCTGCTACTTCTTTAGGTTGCGCCTGCATGTTGACCCCGGCCTGCTGCATCTTGTGGATGACTTGCTGATTATGCGCGTCCGCGAACCAGTTCACGATGTTCTGGGCCAGAACAGGACCCAGCCCTTCAATGCGCAATAACGGTGCGGCAGCAGTAGCAAGGTCCTGAGTCGCAGCCGCTAACGCGCTCACATCAGCATCAATAAGGGCTAACAGTGGTTTCATGATGCGAGTCAGGCGCACATCAACATCTTGCACGTCGATATAGCGTGGTGCGAGTTCAACCAGTGGGTCTTGCAATCGTTGGCGAACCCGCTTGATTCCGTCGGCATCTTCATTGTCGGTGTTGGCTATCGCTTGCAGGAAAGGTGTCGCGGACTGGTGGAAAGTGGTCTCTGCGACTTTGACCTGTGTCGCCAGCGCCATCAAATTATCAATAGATTCAAATTGATCAACAACCAGATTGGCGACGACCCCGCCGACGCCATCAATGCCCAGTGACGCCAGAAATTGGGGCAGGGGGCGTTGTTTGGCGCGTTCAATCGAGTCGAGGAGATTTTGCACTTTTTTCTCTGCAAAACGTTCGAGTTCAAGCAAGGGTTCGGCTTTGAGATAGAAGATATCGGCTTCGTCTTCGATCAACTGCTGGTCAATCAAGGTTTTGATGGTCTCTGGTCCCATCCCTTCGATGTCCATTGCACCGCGCGACACAAAGAATTCCACCTGGCGGAAAACACGCTCCGGGCATTTTGGGTTGGGGCAGAAATAATCAACCGCATCGTCGGGCTTTATGAGCGCATCACCACTAAATGGGCAGTTGGTGGGCACGGTAATGGGTGTTTCGCTGCCATCACGTGCACCGGTCACGGGACCAATGACGTAGGGAATGACATCACCAGAGCGTTTAATGATAACCGTGTCACCCAGGCGAATATCCAACCGCTCGATTTGCTCAAAATTATGCATACTCGCGCTGGAAACCGTGACACCAGCAACGAAAACGGGTTCAAGCTGCGCCGTTGGTGTGACTTTGCCGGTCCGCCCAATGTTAATTGTGACGCCGAGTAGCTTCGTGGTGACTTCCTCCGCCGGGAATTTGTAAGCGATCGCACCGCGCGGATCTTTGCCAGACGCGCCCAGTTCAGCGGCCAGAGCCAGATCGTTGACCTTCAGCACGAGACCATCAATTTCGTAGGGAAGCTGGTTGCGGCGGGTTTCCCACCCGGGTAATTGCGGGATAATGTCGGAAAGCGTGGGATAAAACTGGGATTCCTGAGGGATATGAAAGCCTAAATCCCGCAAGTATTCCAACATTTCCCACTGAGACGTCAGGTCAATTCCCACACTATCCAACACGGCATAAATGTAGGCGGTTAGTGGCCGGGCGGCGGTGATTCGGGAGTCTTTTTGCTTGAGTGTTCCAGAAGCGGTGTTGCGGGCATTGATGTATCGTGGGAGGTCGGCAGCTTCCTGCTCACGATTCAGGGCGGCGAAATCGGCCTTATGAAACAGGATTTCGCCGCGCACCGATAGCCGTTCCGGGGCGGGTGGACCGTCGGGTTTCACCGGGATGCGCAGCGGAATTGTTTTGATGGTGCGAACGTTGGCAGTAACATCATCGCCGATTTCACCGTTGCCCCTGGTGGCCGCCTGGGTGAGGACGCCGTTTTCATAGGTGATGACAATCGTCAGACCATCGAGTTTGGGTTCTAGAACGTAATCAAGCTGGGTGTCTGCGGCCAGTCGCTTGCGATTACGTTCTTCCCAGGCCTGCAAATCGTCGGCGTTAAAGGCGTTGGCGAGGCTGAGAACCGGTGCCGGGTGGGTTACTTTGGGAAAATCCTCAGATAAATCGCTCCCGGCACGCTGAGTTGGTGAATCGGGGGTGATTAGTTCCGGGTGGTCGGCCTCAAGCTGTTTAAGTTCATGGTAGAGTCGATCATATTCGGCATCCGTAATGACGGGGGCGTTGAGCACATTATAGCGATAGATGTGCTCATGAAGCTGTTCGCGCAGGTCGGCAGCACGTTCGGTGAGATTAGCGGACATGATCTATTCTCCTAAGGCACAAACACAGCGATTAAATCGGACAGGCCATCGTTTTCAGCGACCCAACCAATGCGATTGGAATTGAACGGATCGCGGATCTGCCACCAGCGCAGATCATCAGCCTCCTGGGGGCCATCGGTTATCAGAAATGTTTCACCAACATTGCCAACAAATTCTCTGGGATTGTCGGTTCCCGGCGTGGTGCGGACATTGACGCCGCCCTGACTCTTGATGATGACGGTTGCGCCGACTGCGATGGCGATGGCCGTCGGCGTGATTGTTGGCGTTGGAATCAACGTTGGACCCGTGAGCGCAATCGATTGATTCGGCATCGGAGTCGCAACAGCCAGATCGGGGGTGGCAGAGGGTGGGCCACCGACAAGTTCGCTCAAGGGCAAGGTCGCCGAGGGAACGGCTGAAATCACGATCATGACGGGTTCATTGCCACCAGTTGGGACGGTGTTGCCACCCAGAGCCACTAGTGTTCCGATCAGACAGCCGGCCAGCAACAGCACGATGAAGACCGTCAGCAGAATCGACCAGGCTGGTGGCAATGGATTAGCTGGCTCAGGTTTGGATTTGCGCGGCGGTCTAGTTGTTCTTTCTTCCGGCAAGGTCGGTGGTGGCGGTGGTCCTGACATGGCTAGCCCCGATGGTTGATCCATTCAGTAAAACGGGCCAGCGACCAGGTGTTGATTACACAGTCAGCAGTAGCCCACCCACGCCGCGCTGTGAGAACGCCAAATGGCAGCAGGTCCATTTGGTCGATCTTATGGGCATCCGAATTGATCGACAGTGGGATGCCGAGTTCAACCGCACGCCGGGCGTATTGTGCTTCCAGGTCAAGGCGTTTGGGGTTCGCGTTGATTTCGAGCGCGGTGCCATTTTGGGCGGCAGCCTCAAAAACAGCGTCCATATCGAGATCAGCCGGTTCGCGTTCTTCGATCAATTGGCCGCGTGGGTGGCCGATCAGGTCAACATGTGGGTTTTCGATGGCGTTTAGCAGGCGGCGGGTAATGACGTTGCGCTCCTGCCGCAAACTGAAGTGCAGCGACGCGATGACGAAATCCAACCGCTCTAGTAACTCGTCAGGATAATCCAGCGTGCCATCAGAGCGAATATCCATCTCGACGCCGTGAAAAACCTTGAAGGTCGGTCCCATTGCCTCGTCAACTTCGCGGACTTCTTTTTGTTGCTCAAGCAGGCGTTCGGCTGAGAGACCGTTAGCGATGGCGGAATATTGGGAATGATCGGTGATGACGATGTATTCGAGGCCCCGGTCGCGGGCAGCTTCGGCCATTTCACGGACGCTGAAGTGTCCATCACTCCAGGTGGTGTGCATATGCAGGTCGGCTTTGAGGTCGGCCAGCGTAATCAGGTTAGGCAGTTCACCCTGCGCAGCAGCTTCGAATTCGCCGGAATCTTCACGTAGCTCTGGCGAGATATAAAGTAGGCCAACATGTTGATAAACCTCTTCCTCGGTCGCGCACAGGACATATTGGGATTCGTCCTCGATCATGTTGCCAGCTTTATCCAGCGGACGCAGGGCATGTTCGTTGAGACTGTACCCTTTTTTCAGCGCCAACTCGCGCATTTTGACATTGTGCGCCTGGCTGCCGGTGAAATAGTTGAGGGCTGTTCCCCACCGCGCCTTTTCCAACACGCGCACATCCACCTGCAAGCCGTTGAGTAATTCGACGGAACTTTTGGTCGGGCCATGACCCAGCACGCGGGCGACATTCTCCATGCCGACAAAGGCATCCATGATGGGCGCGGCATTGTCACTGGCGATTAGAATATCCACATCGCCAATGGTCGGGCGGCCCCGGCGAATGCTCCCGGCGATTGCACCTTCGATGGCTTCCGGCAGTGCTAACAGATGCTCTAGAATTTCCTGTGCAGCGGGGAGCGCGGTGCCAATGGGGGTGCGTCCCGTGCGGCGGGCGAGGGCTTCGATGCCATCGAGAATCTTTTGTTCGCTTTTCTTGCCCATACCCTTAAGACCAGCCAGCTTGCCTTCCTCAGCCGCCGTTTTGAGCGCGTCAACCGTCGTGATGTCGAGTTCTTCCCAGAAAAGTTTGGCTTTCTTGGGGCCGACACCGTTGATATGCATGATGTCCACCAGCGAAGGCGGGATTTCGTCAGCGAGGCGCGTGTAGAATTCCAGTTCGCCAGTTTCCAGCATTTCGTTGATTTTGTCGGCCAGCGTCTTTCCGATATTGTCGAGTTCGGTGAGTTTACCATCGGCGGCGATGGCCCGCAGATCACGCGGCAGTTCGCGGATGGTTTCCGAAGCGCGGCGGTAGGACAGCACGCGATGGATGATGTCGCCCCGGATTTGCAGCATGTCGGCGACCCGTTCAAAAATGTCGGCTATTTCGCGGTTGGTTAAGGCCATGGATACTCTCTTTTTCTAGGCAGCAAATACCTAAAATGGTCTCTTCATTCTTGCACTGAATTGGTCTCTGAAGTCAATCTCATCTACATTCTTTAGGGTATTAATATAGCTTTCGAAGTGCGCTTCAATTCGCTTCAACCATTCATTTGGATTGATAATAATTGCCAACGCTCCCCTAAGAGTTCCCGGTTGAATTGGAACAGGAATATCACCATTCAGAATAATATTGAAACTGGTCAATCCCATGTGAGCGAGTCCACTCCTCAAATAGGCATATAAATGGTCGCAAATGTCATCTTCGTACTCTCCCCTTATTTCGGGAAAAATCATCAAGATACCTGCTCTAAATAGTTCTGGCTTGCTGACATGGATGCCATGTAATTGTGCGACCATTTCTGGATATGCATTTAGCAAGGTTAACACTGCGAAACCTGAATTTGGCATTTCTGCCAGTCTATTTGCGTATTCGAGAATCCAGAGCTTGTATAAACGTGCAAAAGCGTCAATTTGCTCTTCTACAGGATAATTTTGTACTCCACCTGAATGTGTATCGCTGGTATAACCCGGAGCATAGGTCGTCTTAGCAAAGGCAGTGTCAAGTTTTGGCAACTTGCCATAACTTTGTAAACTCATGCTATATAACCTCATAGTATGTAGAACATTTGCGCTAGATTATTATACTCGATTTTTCGCAGGCGGGGAAGGTTCGAGGATGGAGTATAATGTAGTTAGACATGCGAAAATGGCTTGAAGGAATGATGATGGTTGCTGAATTGACAATTCGTGGCGATGAAGTGGTGCGCAAGCTTCGGGATCTTGCAAATAAAGAACAACGTCCAGTGGAGCAAGTTCTAGAGACAATGTTGGCGCAGTACCATACCGAGGAAAAAGTGACAGATGAGGACGACCCGAAACCGGGAACATTTGCAGCCCTGGCGGCCTCGGCGAAAAGGGCTGGTCTTGCGTCGGAAAAACCTGTCGATACGTCCGAACGGACACGAGAAATCATGAAATCGGAATATGCAGAATATGTAAGACGACATACCAATGAGCAATCAGATGCTGGTTGATGCCAGCTATTTGTATGCGATTTATAACGCAAGAGACAAACATTATGCGGAGGCCGTTGCGTTTGCTAATCAAACCGAAAGTGCGCCACTCATTCCAGAGATTGTCTTACCAGAGGTTGCCTATCTTTTTGAGCGCGATCTTGGACATTATGCAGTTGCGAAATTTCTTGATGAGTTTGCATCAACTGAGATCAAGTTTGTCAGTCTCTCAGTTGTGGACATTCGACGTGTCCATGAAATTATGACAACGTATGCATCCGCTGAATTCGATATTGTAGATACCTGTATTATGGCGTTGTCAGAACGGCTGCAAATCACGCAGGTTTGTACATTTGATCGGCGCGATTTCAGCATTTTTCGTCCAATGCATTGCGATTATCTGGAATTACTGCCGTAAAATTCAATTTCCGCGAATTGCTTGACAAGCCTCCCAATTCCCGTTACGATAGCGCACAATCAGATATTTCGACTAAAAACGACGATCTGGAAGAGTAAGTATCAAAGCGGGTTTCAGAGAGCCACCGGGGGGCTGTGAAGGTGGTAACAGCGCAGATGCTGAATGGACCAGGGAGTTGCAACGGCGAACCAACGCGACATGGCGTTCAAACTAGCCGGAGCCGGAAGGCGCACCGTTATCAGAGCGCAGGGTATCGGTCTTTGTGGCCCGTACCTGTGAATGAGTGCCTGCTGCTGAGTCAGCAGGAACCAAGGTGGCACCACGGGAATCCCTCTCGTCCTTGACTGGCGATAGGGATTTTTTATTTGGAGGATTGCGAACATGGTTTTCACAACACCCCCCCGCACCCGCGCTGCGGCCCAACCGAGTCGGGAAGAAGTCTATCAACTGTTTGGGCAGGGCGATCTCGTGCCGGTTTACCGAACCTTATTAGCTGACCTTGAGACCCCTGTTTCGGTCTATATGAAGCTGGCACAGACTGGAAATATTTCGTTTTTGCTGGAAAGTGTCGAAGGTGGCGAACAGGTCGGACGTTATTCATTCTTGGGCGTGAATCCCAAAGGCATGATTACGATCAAGGATAATGTAGTCACCCGCACGCTGCATGGTAAATCAACCACGCGTGAATTGCGTCTGGGCGAGAATCCACTGCTGGCGATCAAGCAGGAATTCAGTCGGGTCAAGCCGGTGAAGATTGATGGCTTGCCACGGTTTGTTGGTGGAGCCGTCGGCTTTGTCGGCTATGATGTGGTGCGTTATTTTGAGCGTCTGCCGGATACTGCTAAGAAAGAACTGGACGTGCCGGATGCGGCGTTTTTATTGCCGGATACGCTGGTGATTTTCGATCATGCCAAGCATCAACTGATTCTACTGGCAAATGCGCATAATGTCGGCGATCCTGACGCGGCTTACGACGATGCGGTACGGCGGTTGGATGATCTGGTTGATGCGCTGCGCCAACCACTGCCAATTCCGTTAGATGTTGCTGACCCGGTAGATGCCGAGTTCACTTCGAACGTGACCCAAGAAAAGTTCGAACAAAATGTACGCGACGTGAAGGAATACATCGCAGCGGGCGATGCTTTCCAGGTGGTGATCTCGCAACGGTTCCAGCGGCAGACGACGGCAGAACCATTCTCGATATACCGGGCACTGCGGGCGCTCAATCCATCGCCATACATGTTCTTTTTGCGCTTTGGCGATGATTATACGCTGATGGGTGCATCGCCTGAGATGATGGTGCGGCTGGAAGATGGCGTGGCGACGGTGCGACCCATTGCCGGGACCAAACCGCGCGGCGCGACCCCCGAAGCAGATGATGCGTTGGCTGACGAACTCCTCAATGACCCCAAAGAACGGGCGGAACATGTCATGCTGGTGGACCTGGGTCGTAACGATCTGGGGCGGGTCTGCACCTATGGTACCGTCACCGTGCCGGATATGATGTATATCGAGCGCTATTCGCATGTGATGCACATCGTCAGTCAGGTGATCGGCGACATTGACCCGAAGATGAGTGCATTTGATTTGCTGGCAGCGACGTTCCCGGCGGGGACATTGAGTGGTGCGCCCAAAGTACGGGCGATGGAGATTATTGAAGAACTGGAAGGCACGCGGCGCGGACCTTATGGCGGGGCGGTCGGTTATTTTAGCTTCGATGGCTCAATGGACACCTGTATAACCATCCGGGCACTGCTGATGCAGGACGATACGATTTACATGCAATCAGGCGCCGGGATTGTGGCCGACAGTGACCCGGCAACCGAATATCAGGAAACGATTAATAAAGCCCGTGCAATTTCAGTCGCGATTAGTCAGGCAGAAGAAGGGTTGCTCTAGATGACCGTCAATCGGGTTATTCTCATCAGGCCCGGTGAAACTGATTGGAACCGACAGGGACGCTGGCAAGGTTGGGTCGCCAGCCCGCTGAATGACTATGGGCGGGCGCAATCCCAGGCGCTTTCAAAATTTATTCGTAACATTGGCATGAGCGCGTTGTATTCCAGTGATTCCCGACGGGCGGTTGAAACGGCAACGTTGCTGGCAGCGGCGTTGAATTTTGAGCCGGTGTTCGATCCACGCTGGCGAGAGCGCGATGTTGGCACGTGGCAGGGGATGACGTTGGATGAAATTCGCTCGTGGAATGCGAAGGAGTACCAGCAGTTACTGGCCGATATTGAGAATTATCCGGTTGGCGGGGGTGAGTCGCGGGCAGATGTGCGCAAGCGGGTGAATGCAGCGTTTGCCGAGATTTTAGAGTCTGATCCGGGGCATACGGTTGGCATCTTGACGCATACTACCTCCTCCCACGTGCTGCTCGATTCGTTGATTCCTGATTATGATATTTATCGCACTGTGTTGGGCAATACAGCCGTTACGACCATTCGGCGCACTGAGGCTGGTGACTGGGAACAAGTGGCGCTCAATGATCTGCTGCATCTAGAAGGACTGAGGAGCCATTCAGTTCAAGAATTGGAGAGTAACCGTGATTCTGGTAATTGATAACTACGACAGCTTTACCTATAACATCGTTCAGCAATTGGGCGAACTGGGCGCTCAGATCGTGGTAAAGCGTAACGATCAAGTGACCCTTGATGAGATTCGGAAGCTGGCCCCGGCAAAGATTTTGATTTCACCAGGGCCAGGTACACCAGATGATGGTGGCATCTCTCTGAATGTGATCCGTGAGTTGGGGCCAACCACGCCAATCATGGGGGTGTGTCTGGGGCATCAATGCATTGGACAGGCTTATGGTGGCATCGTCACCCGTGCCGGTCGATTAATGCATGGGAAGACCAGCATGATCTACCATAAGAATGATGCGCTGTTTAAGGGCGTTCCCAGTCCGTTTGAGGCCACACGTTATCATAGCCTGATTGTTGAGGAAGATTCGTTGCCGGATGTGCTGACGGTGACTGCCTTTACCGATCAAGGTGAGATTATGGGTCTGCGCCATAAGGAACTGCCGGTGATGGGTGTGCAATTCCACCCGGAAAGTATTCTGACGGGTTATGGGCCGCGCGTGTTACAGAATTTCCTGGAAATGCGGGAAGCCGTGCAGGTGCAGGCCTGAGACACGATGAAAGTCACCGTCTGTCAATTGCACGACTCGCAACTTGCCGCTGACTGGAAGCAGCTCAAAACCCATGTGCAGGCTGAACGGAGCGACCTGGTACTTCTGCCAGAAATGCCGTTCGCGCCCTGGTTTGCCGCAGTACCCGATTTCGATTCGGCGGTGTGGAGACGAACAGTTGACGCACATGATGAATGGCTGGGACGGCTTGAAGAATTGTCACCGGCGGTTGTGCTGGGGAGCTTGGCGCGGAACCACAGTGGACAGCGGCGCAATACCGGGTTTGTTTTTGAATCAGGCGTGCAATTAATCCATGACAAATATTATTTACCCGATGAAGCAGGCTTCTGGGAAGCATCGTGGTATGGGCGTGGCACGGGCGACTTTGTGCCGGTTATGGCGCGGGATGCTTTGATCGGTTTTCAGATTTGTACTGAGATGTGGTTCACCGAACATGCACGCGCCTATGGACAACAGGGTGTTCATATCGTTGCCGTGCCCCGCGCAACACCGAAGGTAACGAACGATAAATGGCTGGCAGGTGGTCGGGCAACGGCTGTCATCAGTGGGGCATATTGTCTGTCATCAAACCGGGCTGGTGCTCATGAGACTGGATTAGAATTTGGCGGCATGGGGTGGGTTATTGACCCGGAGGGAGAAGTGCTGGCGGTGACGAGCACCGACGAACCCTTTGTGACAATACAAATCGACCTGTCAGTAGCAGAACAAGCAAAATCAACCTATCCGCGCTATGTTCAAAGCTAATGTTCAGGATAGAAGCAATAAAGAATGGGATTTTGATAAGGAACTTGGATGGACATTCAACGAGCGATTGATGTAGCCAGTCGGTTTGGGCACTTACAGGCCGATGAAGCTGAATCCGTCATGAATCAGATCATGCGCGGCGAAGCAACCGATGCCCAGATTGGCGCATACCTGATGGCGCTGCGGATGAAGGGCGAGACACTCGATGAGATCGTCGGCAGCGCGCGGGCTATGCGCGAAAATGCCACTCGTGTGCCAGTGAAAGCCAACGGCGCTGAATTGCTGGATACCTGTGGCACCGGTGGGGATAGCTCCGGCACGTTTAATATCAGCACGACAGTGGCGTTTGTTGCTGCCGGGGCGGGGATGAAGGTCGCTAAACATGGTAATCGAGCGGCGAGTAGCAAATGTGGCAGCGCCGATGTTCTGGGTGAATTGGGCGTAAACCTGGACCTGACACCGGAGCAGGTGGCGCAAGCAGTTGAAGAAATTGGTATCGGTTTTTTGTACGCGATCAAACTGCACCCGGCAATGAAATATGCGATTGGTCCGCGGCGTGAGATGAAAGTGCGAACCATCTTCAACATCCTGGGGCCATTAACTAACCCGGCAGGGGCACAGCGTCAGTTGATGGGCGTGTTTACGTCAGACCTGACTGATACACTGGCAAGCGTTCTCGGTGAATTGGGTTCGGTTTCGGCGATGGTTGTGAGCGGTTATGGCGGACTTGACGAACTGACGACTACTGGGCCAAATCGTGTAAGCCATTTTGTTGATGGTGATGTTGAAACTTATGAAATGCAGCCGGAAGACTATGGTCTGGCAAACGCGCACATTTCCGATTTGCTCGGCGACGATGCACCAACCAATGCGGCGATTCTGCGTGGCATCCTGGATGGTACGATGGATGGTGCCAAGCGGGATGTGGTACTGCTGAATGCAGGAGCGGCGCTGGTGGCGTCCGGTAAAGCAGGTGATCTTAAGCAAGGGATAGCGCTGGCAGCGGAGACCGTCGACAGTGGCGCGGCATTGCAAAAACTGGACGCGCTGGTTGAGTTCAGTCAGAGTTTTGTTCAGTAGTAAAAGGTTCGATGTAGAGATAAAAGGCGCGTTGGGTAGATGACAAATTCCGCGACATACATAAAGACCGACACGGTGCTGGATAAGATCCTGGCGCATAAAGTGATCGAAAATGCAGAGTGCATGGCGCAACGACCATTGCCGGCTATCCTGGACATGATCGCCGTGCAAGCACCCGTTCGTGACTTCACAGCAGCGCTGCGGCGGGAGACGGTGGCGTTGATTGCTGAGGTTAAAAAAGCCTCACCCAGTAAAGGGGTTTTGATCGAAGATTTTGATCCAGTGGCGATTGCAACGACCTATGCCCACAACGGTGCCGCAGCAATTTCGGTGTTGACCGATGAGCAATTTTTTCAGGGTAACATCCGCTATTTGCAAGCGGTTCGGGCCGCAGTCACGGTGCCGCTGCTATGCAAGGAATTCGTCATTGATCCGTATCAGGTTTATGAGGCTCGTGCATTTGGCGCGGATGCGGTGCTGTTGATCGTGGCGGCCCTGGCTGATGAACAATTGGCGGAATTGCACGCGCTGATTATTGAGTTGGGGATGACGCCGCTGCTTGAAGTTCATAATGAATTGGAGCTTGAACGCGCTTTGAAGATCGGGCCAACGCTTCTCGGTATCAATAATCGGGACCTAAAAACCTTTCAAGTCGATCTGATGACGACAGCGCGGTTGGCGGCCCAGGTCCCGGATGATGTGACGCTGGTCGCCGAAAGCGGCATCATGAACGCGCAAGACGTGTCAAAAATGGGCCAATTGGGTGCTCATGCCGTGTTGGTCGGTGAATCACTCGTTAAGTCGGGTGATATGGCCGCAACGGTGCAGGCATACAGTAGTCAACAACGTGGTTAACGAAGATGACGATTTTTCAATATGACACGGCGATCATTGGACAGTATCCAAATATTGTGGGTGGGGTGATCCTCGCTAAGCAGATGCAAAATGGCCCCACACCGGATGATCTGCGAACCCAGTTCGAGACCGAACAGCAGGGTGTGCTGGAACGCAACGGTGATACCCCGTTAAGCGAGTTGCCGTCTATTGCAGCCTGGCGGCGCGCCTTCTCCCAATTTGGGGTTAAGCCTACCCAATATCGCAGTGCCTGTGAAGCGCTGCTGCGACGGTTGACAAAAAGAGGTGACATTCCGAGCATCAATACGCTCGTGGACATCGGTAATCTGGTGAGTATTCGATATGCGCTGCCGGTTGCGGTGTTTGATACCCGTGCGGTTGAAGGTACGGTGACGGTGCATTTGGCAGATGGTAGTGAGCGCTTCCGGGAGTTGGGTTCAGACGAAATTCTCCACCCGGAACCGGGCGAAGTCGTCTTTAGCGATGAAACTGGCATGGTGCTGGCGCGGCGTTGGTGCTGGCGGCAGAGCGCGGAGAGCGCGGCCCAGGTCACAACCACGAACGCCATTATCACGTTTGAAGCGCAGCATGAGGGTGGACGGGAAGCGGTTGAACAGGCGGGTGATGATCTGCTGCGGTTGTTGCAGACTTATGCCGGAGGTGATTATTCAATGTTCGTTCTTGAAAACAACCAGCCAGCCGTGTAAGCAGCAGTTGGCAAGGGCCGCTGGACGCGGAATCGTTGAAGTGGAGATGGGACGATGACGAAAGTAAAAATCTGCGGCATTACGTCTCTGGCTGATGCACTGGTTGCGGCTGAAGCCGGAGCTGATTTACTGGGACTGAATTTTTATAAGTCTAGCCCCCGGTATGTAACATCGGAGAACGCCAGCAACATTTGTGATTCACTGCGAGAGCAGCTAGGGGCAGAATGTCCGGTCCTGGTGGGTATATTTGTGAACGAATTGGTGAGCAATGTCTCATTGATTACGGGTCAGGTCGGGTTGGATTTTGCGCAACTGAGCGGTGATGAATCGGATGCAATGATGGCAGAACTGCACGGTATCGGCTTCAAGGCGATCCGTCCGATGAATCTGGCAATGGCATTGGATGACGTTCAGTATTTTAGCAATAGCATGCCCTCCGATGAGCGTGCTCCTTCTCTGCTACTGGATGCGTATCACCCCAACTTGTTTGGGGGAACCGGCGAAGAAGCCAGTGTTGAGGTGGCACTGGCAGTGAAGGAGCGGGTCCCACGTCTGATGTTAGCCGGGGGGCTGAATCCCGAAAATGTCGCTGCACGGATTGAAGTGATTCAACCCTGGGGTGTGGATGTTGCCAGTGGGGTTGAAGCTGAGCCGGGTGTCAAAAATGCGGCATTGGTCAAGGCATTTATTGCGGCGGCAAAGGGGTAGGTTTGGGCGAATTACTTGATATTTATGACGAGAATCTACGACATTTGGGGGTGAAAGACCGGAATGCGGTGCATCAGGATGGCGACTGGCATCGGGTGTTTCACTGCTGGGTGATTTATCGCGATGACTCTGGTCGGGATGTCATGGTGTTGCAAAAGCGTGGCCCGGATAAACAGATTTACCCCAACAAGCTGGATGTTGCGGTCGGCGGGCACTATGCTGCTGGTGAGTCGATTGAACATGGGGTTCGGGAGATTCACGAGGAACTGGGTATTGCCGTTGCGTTTACGGATTTGATCCCAGTCGGACTGCGAGTGACGGTAGCTCAGTATGCTGGTCTGATTGATCGTGAGTTTGCTGATAATTTCCTGCTGGTGCGTGATATCGATATTCGTGATTATGATTATCAGCAAGCAGAAGTTGCCGGGCTGGTCGCCATTGAGATTGACGCGGGGCTGGCGTTATTCGCGGATCAACGCGAGATGCTAACGGCGCGGGCCGTTGGATTGGGTGCCGACAGGATCGACATCAGACGCGATGACTTTGTGCCGTTGCTCGATCAACCGTTTTATAAAGCGATGGTTCTCGCGAAACGGTATTTGGCTGGGGAACCACATCTGGTGATGTAGTTTTACCTCACCCCCGACCCCTTTACCGCAAAAAACGCGGCACTTGGTCCACCGCCGCTGCGCTATGGAGCGGGGAGAAAGATGAGATTAGTGAACGTAGTTATTGAACCGATGCAACCGCAGGATTGGCCGGTGGTGCGGGAAATTTATCTGGAAGGAATCGCGACGAAGAACGCGACCTTTGAGACTGAGGCCCCGGACTGGGAAACCTGGGATGTCAGCCATGTTCAAAATTGCCGCTTGGTGGCGCGGCTTGGGGGTCAAGTTGTCGGCTGGGCGGCGCTGAGTCCGGTTTCGAGCCGGTGCGTTTATGCCGGGGTCGCCGAGGAGAGTATCTATATTGGTTCTGCCGCACGCGGACAGGGTATTGGTAAGCAACTGCTGGCAGCACTGGTAGAGGCGTCGGAGCAGGCAGGATTCTGGACATTACAAACCGGCATTTTCCCGGAGAATGACATCAGTATTCATATCCATAAGGCCTGTGGCTTTAAGGCGCTGGGCGTGCGCGAGAAGATCGGGCAGATGGATGGCGTATGGCGAGATGTGGTATTCATGGAACGTCGGAGTCAGGTGGTCGGGGTTTGAAACAAAAGCTAAATGTTGGCAAGATTGTGAAAGTACCTATAAGGCAAGCCTTTGCGCATGAAGCACATGATTTTACAGTATGGTTGGCAGAGAATGTTGATGCACTTTCTGATCAAATAGGTCTTCCTTTGATAGTAGAACAACGTGAGATGCGCGTTGGAAGGTTTTCTGCTGATCTTGTGTGTTTGGATACCAGTGGTAATCGGATTGTTATAGAAAATCAGCTTGAGTCAACAGACCATGATCATCTTGGTAAAATTGTGACCTATATGGGTAATTTGCAGGCAAATACAGCCATTTGGATAACGCCTGAACCGCGAATAGAACATCAAACAGCAATAGAATATCTGAACTCCCAATATCATCAATCGGGACTACGCATTTATTTAGTTCTGTTAGAAGCCATTCGTGTTGACAGTTCTCGAATTGCGCCTCTTTTTACTATACTGGTTCGTCCGCAAGATGACGCAGCAGCTGTTTCCGAAACAGGGTTAGATAATTACACTAATCTGGAGACCGATTCAACAGAATCAGAGAGAAATACGGAACTGCCTGCAACATGGTGTGTTTACCCTGTTCGAGATGAAGCCACATATAAGTTGTTTTTGGATGAAAACCTTGTTGGTCTGGGCTTCGGAAATTTAGGAGATTTGTCAAAATTACCTGCAAATCCTCAGGCGTTTAGAGACGAATGGATTAAACGTAATCCCTCGCAATCGGCGTCTCAGGCTCGAGCCTTTTACCCAATGTTCTACAGTTTTAGACATAGAGTTAAAAAACACGATTTGGTAATTTATCCTCCAACATGGCGCGAACAATTGATACATGTTGGTGAAATTGCTGGAGATTATATGTATCGGGGTGGCCTTTTTCGTAACTATCGTGATGTTAGACCTGTAAGCTGGATTGCTGCCATTCCGCGCGAAAATTTTTCCTCAACTGCCAGAAAAGGTATTTCAGTAACTTTGGCGTTCTTTCAAATTCGTAATGAGGATTTTCTCAATGAATTGGAAGCAAACCTGCATCGAAATTAGTATGAGAGTTGAAAAGTGAATCACTATATCGAAACACACACAACAAACGTTCCCGATGAGCGCGGGTATTATGGCGAGTTTGGTGGGCGGTTTGTGCCGGAGACATTGATCCCGGCCTTGGATGAATTGACCGCAGCTTATGCTGAGGCGATGGCTGACCCGGAATTCCAGCAGAGTCTGGCGCATTTGCAGATGACCTACACCGGGCGACCCACGCCGGTCACGTATGCCCGACGCCTGAGCGAGTATCTGGGCGGGGCACAGATTTATCTTAAGCGCGAAGATCTGGCGCATACCGGGGCACACAAAATCAATAATGCGCTGGGACAGGCGCTATTGGCACAACGCATGGGCAAACAGCGCATCATTGCGGAAACCGGGGCTGGTCAACATGGTGTCGCCAGTGCAACGGTGTCGGCGTTGCTAGGGCTGGATTGTCACGTGTACATGGGCACAGTAGATATTGCCCGGCAGCAGCCCAATGTGTTCCGCATGAAGTTGCTCGGCGCGGAAGTTCTGCCGGTGGATAGCGGCAGTAAGACGCTCAAGGACGCGATTAACGAAGCGATTCGCGACTGGGTGACGAACGTGCGCGATACGTTCTACTTGCTCGGTTCAGCTTTGGGACCCCATCCCTACCCGATGATGGTCCGCGATTTTCAAAGCGTAATCGGGGTCGAGGCGCGGCAACAGATCATGGAGGCAGCGGGTCGCTTGCCGGATGTGGCAATTGCGTGTGTCGGTGGAGGCAGCAACGCCATTGGCATGTTTCATGGCTTTCGCGAAGATGAGCAGGTTGATCTGATTGGCGTGGAAGCCGGGGGGCATGGCATCGCCAGTGGTGAACATGCAGCGCGTTTTGCTGATCCGCGCATGGGGCGTCCCGGTATATTACACGGGACCCGTTCGTTCGTGTTGCAAAATGATGATGGGCAGATCATGAACACGCACAGTGTTTCTGCTGGACTGGATTATGCGTCGGTGGGGCCGGAACATTCTTACCTGCGGTCGCTGGAACGCGCTTTTTATACCCTGGCGACCGACGAGGAAGCGCTGGATGGGTTCCAGAAATTGAGCCAACTTGAGGGGATTATCCCGGCATTGGAAAGTTCCCATGCGGTGGCCGAGGCGATTAAACGCGCGCCGTCGATGCCGAGGGATTCGATTATCCTGGTGAATCTTTCCGGGCGGGGCGATAAAGATCTTGACACGGTGATTAAGGAACTTGGTGGTGAGTGATCGGCACCAACTTGCGTGGAGTGATGGTTTGTCATGACGGTAGCCCTGGCAACCCCCTGGAACCCGCGTGGTGAAATGCCACGTTTGCTGCGCCTGTATCCACTGTTGCTGAGCGTTTATCGGCAGGTGGTGGTGACATTGCCGCCTGATGTTGATCCAGCGGTTGTGGCGGCGCTCGAAGCGATGGAACGCGTGCAACCTATCGTTACACCCGCATGGCCGGCGGGACGTTACCTGTCACTCAAGTACGCGCTGGCAACCGGGGCCGATCATATTCACTATGCTGATTTTGACCGGCTCTTGCGCTGGGTTGAAATGCGGCCTGATGAATGGCGGCAAACAGTCCAGGTTGTGTTGCTATCGGATTGTCTGGTTATCGGGCGCACGGCGCAGGCTTGGGCCACTCATCCCCAGGCATTGCAACAAACCGAGGCGATTTCTAACGCGGTATTTTCGGATCTACTGGGACAGGAACTGGACTTGAGCGCCGGATCAAAAGGTTTTAGTCGGGCGGCGGTGGCGGCGTTGATGGCAAACACGCAGCCTAACCGAGCGATGGGTGCGGACTCCGAGTGGATTGTGATTTTGCAGCGGTGTGGGTTTGCCATTGACTCGATTCAGGTTGATGGGCTGGATTGGGAAACCGCAGATCGCCATCAGCTGGTTGCAGCCAATTCGCATAGTCAGCAGGAGGCCGCGCTGCGTTATGACCAGGATGCCCAACACTGGGCGATGCGGGTTGCCGTTGCCAGTGAAATCGTCACAGCCGGATTGGCGGCATTGCAGCGACCATTACAG
The DNA here is from genome assembly GCA_965223835.1 of Phototrophicaceae bacterium. Taxonomy (GTDB): domain Bacteria; phylum Chloroflexota; class Anaerolineae; order Aggregatilineales; family Phototrophicaceae; genus CAVYXZ01. The sequence goes on along the minus strand of CBDCXQ010000001.1, from coordinate 2,918,994 downwards.
GGAGTAGAACAATACAGGGACGGGGGATGATGGGATGCAATATTTGGAAGTGCGACGCCACACCATGCGGGTCAAGCCCGGGCAGCATTTAACGCAAGAAGGGGTTGATCTGGCGCGACGGTTGGGCAACCGTATGGGACCATTCGAGATCGTCCTGACCAGCGAATTGTACCGGGCTTATGAAACCGCACTGGCGATGGGCTTTGCAGTTCACGACCAACTGGAAGCGCTGGGTCCACCCAGCCAGGGCGTTGCGATTGATGTTGGGGCCTGGGATGCCGGTTTTGCGGCGTACAGCGCGGCCTATAAACGTCAGGGTGCAGTCACAGAATATGCCCAATCACTGGCGGAATTGTGGCATTCGATTGCTCAAGGGATTACGGAAAATGGGTCGGCATTAGTAATTACACATGGCGGCGTGGTGGAGGCCGGAACGGTTGGTTGCCTCCCCGACCTGAATTATAGTGACCTGGGGACGGTCATCTCTTACTGTGAGGGTGTGCGGCTTGGTTTTGATGGAGAAAATTTTGTTGAAGCGGAAGTGTTGAGGGTGTCATGACAGGTTTGAGCGCGATCAATTCAATGTTTGAAACAGCGAAAGCAGAAAACCGAGCCGCTTTTTTGCCATATTACCCGATTGGTTATCCGAATTATGCCGAGTCGGTGGAGGCGATTGCGGGGATGGCTGCGGCTGGAGTCGATGGCTTTGAAATCGGGATTCCGTTTAGCGATCCACTGGCCGACGGGCCGACCATTCAGGCGGCGACGCAAGTTTCACTGGAAAATGGGACGACGGTGCGCGATTGCCTCAAGGCGGTGAGCGAATTGCGGGCGCGGGGTGTCACCCAACCGATGCTCATGATGGGTTATCTCAACCCGCTGGTGACGTATGGGGTGGAACAGTTCGTGATGGATGCAAAAGCAGCCGGGGCCGATGGGTTCATCATACCCGATTTGCCGCCCGATGAAGCTGCATTATTCGTGGAAATCTGTGATCGTGAGGCGATGGCGCTGGTTTTCTTTGTGGCTCCAACGAGCAATCCCCAGCGGATAGCACTGGTGGCGCAACAAGCCCGTGGTTTCATCTATTGTGTTTCGCTGACTGGCGTGACCGGCGAGCGCGCTGAACTACCGGCGGATGTTCGCGATTTCATTGGTCGGGTACGGGCGCAGACCGATCAGCGCCTGGTGATGGGCTTTGGCATCAGCACGCCAGATCAAGCGCGGATGATGAACGAATTTATGGATGGCTTTATCGTCGGTAGTGCGCTGGTACGCGCTGGTAAAGCGGGTGCTGAACCGGTGCAGACATTAGCTGGGCAGTTGCGGGCGGCGCTGGATTAATTAGGGATATTTTAGTGACACAGAAAATTCTGGTGACTTCACCACGAGTTACACCTGATTCGATCGCGCTTATGCAGGCAGCAAAAGATAGCGGGCAGCAAGCATTGCGCCTCCCAACTTTTCACCCGACTGAGTCAATTGAGAATGAACGAATCGCAGTCTATGGTGAGTCCCTCTTTGCGATTATCCTTACCACGAAGTTAGATCATGTCATCTTAGAGCCTACACAGGATTGGCTGCCATCGCTGCCACAGGAGTATACACAGCGTAAGGTCCAAAAAACTTCGATTGGCATGGCAAGACAATATGACAAACCACAGTTCGTCAAGAATGCCGATGGTATGAAAGCGTTTGAAGCCCAGGTCTATGCTACCGGGCACGAACTGCCTTCGAGCGAATACTACCCTGATGATTACGAAGTGCTGGTTTCGGAGCCGGTTGAATGGGCGGCAGAATATCGCTGTTTCATCTGTGAGCGCGAACTTGTCACATTATCTGTTTACCTGCGACATGGAGAACTCGCAAAATCTTCTGATGACCTCTGGCTAGTCGATCCGGATGAACAAGCAGATGCCAGACGTTTTTGTGAAACATTGTTACAAGATGATCTGGTGGACATTCCTTCCGCCTGTGTCATTGATGTAGGCCTGATCGTGGGACGTGGCTGGGCTGTCGTTGAACCGAACCCAGCGTATGGTTCAGGGATTTATGGCTGTGATCCGCAGAAAGTTCTTGACGTTGTTAACCGTTGCACCCTGCATGTGAGTGAGGTGAGCGACACGGATAGACCCTGGATTACCCAATATGAAGTCGAGGGATAATACATAACCAACGGAATTAGTTGAAGATTGTACAATTATCTGAGATTAGAGAAAGATGCAGCAAATAGTTGACAGTTGACTCAAACATTGTTATGCTCTGCGCTATCATTGAGAAACTCTCAGGCAAAATCGTGTCACAGCAAGTTTACACCAGCAACTACTATTTTTATTTTACAAAGGACATAACACAATGTCGGGCGTTGCTGGCTGGGTAGATTAACCGTGAATTCCTGAGAATACATACGGCAAATCAAGGCGCAGAGCAAACCGCTCCGCGCCTTTTTTATTTCGGGAGGCAAGGAGAACAGAGCATGATGATGCGGGGTGTACGTGGGGCGATCACTGTCGAGGAAGATTCAGCCGAGGCCATCTGGTCGGCAACGCAAGAAATGTTAGCGGCTTTGATTGAGGCGAATAACATTGACGAAGCAGATGTTGCCAGCCTGATCTTTACGACGACTCCTGATCTGACGGCGGCCTACCCGGCGAAGGCTGCCCGTGATCTGGGCTGGCGGCAAACGGCGCTGATGGGGATGCAGGAGATGGCGGTTCCCGGTGGGTTGGAACGCTGCATTCGGGTCATGATTCATTGGAATACAACGAAGTCGATTGACGAGTTGCAGCACGTGTTCCTGCGGGGGGCGGTGGTGCTGCGACCCGATCTGGCAAAAACTGAAACGAAAAATAATTTGAACGGGAGAAATACGACATGATCATTGTGATGGAGCAGGCGGCCAAAGCGAAAGACTTATCGGCAGTTATCGCGCAGGTGCGGGTACAGGGATATGAACCACATCTGGCGGAGAGCGTTGATGGTACCGTCATTGGTTTGGTGGGTGAGAGTGAAACTCCCTTGAATCCTGACGATTATATGAATATGGCGGGAGTAGCGCGGGTTGAACGGGTTAAGAGCAAGTATAAGCTCGCGAGTCGCGCTTTTCATCCGCAAGATTCACTAATTCCGCTCAATGGTTCTCATGCCGGTGCAAATAAAGTACTCGTTATCGCTGGTCCGTGCTCAGTCGAGAGTCGATCACAAATTATTGAAATCGCCTGCGCCGTGAAGGAAGCCGGTGCGACAGCGCTGCGGGGTGGTGCATTCAAGCCCAGAACGTCACCTTATAGTTTCCAGGGACATGGTGAGAAAGGGTTGCAATGGCTGACAGAAGCGCGTGAAGTCACTGGCTTGCCGATCGTGACTGAGGTGATGGACCCTGGCCTCGTGCCGCTGGTGTGCCAGTATGCTGATGTTTTACAAATCGGGGCACGCAATATGCAGAACTTCACACTGTTAAATGCCGTCGGTGCCAGCCAGCATACCGTCTTGCTGAAGCGTGGGATGAGCAGCACGATTGATGATTTGCTGATGGCAGCGGAGTATGTGCTGTCACATGGTAATCAGCGGGTGATGATTTGCGAACGGGGTATTCGGACCTTCGAGACAGCAACCCGCTTCACCTTCGATTTGAATGCGATTCCGGTGCTCAAGCAGGCCACCCATTTGCCGGTTATCGCTGACCCCAGTCATGCCACCGGGTTGCGTGAACACGTGGATTCGGTTTCGAGAGCCGCGATTGCCGCCGGGGCTGATGGTCTGATTCTGGAAGTGCATCCCGACCCGGACAAAGCGCTCTCGGATGGGCGTCAGACGATTAGTTATGATAATTTCAAGGCGTTGATGGATAACGTTCGGCGGGTTGCTCAAGCCGTTGATCGCACAGCATAAGTGGTTGGGACGATTATGGTAACCATTCGACGCGCAACATGTGAAGATGCCCCAATTCTTGCGGCGTTGGTCGCCGATGTGCAGCAGTTTCATGCGCATGCGTTGCCGACTGTTTATAAGCCGGTGACTGATTTAGCGTTGTTTGTTGATGACATAGAAAATCGACTATTGGCAAATCCAGATGGATGGGTCTATATTGCGCAGGTTCATGATGAAGCTGTTGGCTATGTGTATGTGTGCCGACGGCAGCGACCTGATTCGCCATATAGTTTTGCCCAGGACCCATTAATTGTTGATCAGATTGCGGTGAAACCAGCTTACCAGGGACAGGGTTGTGGTCAGGCGCTCATGCAGGCCGTTTTTGACCTCGCGCAAGCTGAGGGCTTTGACCAAATTAAGTTGAGTGTGATGGCGTTCAACGACGCAGCAATTGGTTTTTACCAGCACCTGGGATTTGAGATACTCAACCATAACATGGTAATTGATCTGCCAGATAAAAAGGTCGGGGAATGATTCAAAGGATTGTGTGTTTTCAATTTAAATCTGGGACAGATGCAGCAGCGATTCAGAATCACTTGGCGGATTTCGCTGGACTGGAAGCGGTGATACCACAGATCTTATCCTATCGGGCGGGTAGGGTCATTCATGAGGTGAACGACCCCCAATCAGACTATGATGTGATGCATTACCTGACATTTGCGGCTGCTGCAGACATCGAAACTTATTTTCATCATGCTGCTCACCAGCAGTTTATTGTGAATAATCAGGCTATTTGGGACAAGGTGATCGTCATTAGTTCGGAGTTTGAAGCATGACAGAAGGCGTTTTTCACAGCCGCCATCTCGCGATCGTCGGCCTGGGGTTGATGGGCGGGTCGCTGGCACTGGCATTACGTGGGATGGCGGATACGATAACCGGGGTTGATATGAACCCTTCGACCCGCGAGTACGCTTTGCAGCAGAGTATGGTCGATCAAGTCACGAACAATTTGCAGGAAGGGGTGAGCGAGGCGGATACAGTGATTTTGGCTGCACCAGTTCGGGCGATTTCCGAGATGCTGCGGCAACGAATTGGGACGTATCTACGCTCGAATACCTTTTTAATTGATATTGGCAGTACGAAACAAGACATTTGTATGGCGATGGCGGATTTGCCGATTGGCATTCATGCTGTCGGTGGGCATCCTATGACCGGTAAAGAGTACAATGGGATCAGTGCCAGCGATGGACAGCTTTATATGGGACGGCCATTTGTGCTGTGTCCAAATCGGCGGACAACCCCGGCAGCACTGGGCCGGGCGCGTAGTATGTTAGCGGCCTTAGGCGCTATCGCAATTGAGATGGAACCGCAGCGTCATGACCATGTGGTCGCGGCTATCAGCCATTTGCCCTATCTGCTGAGTACCGCCCTGGTGGCGACCGTTGCGGATGAAGGCGAAGATGACACGGCGGTCTGGCAGTTAGCAGCGGGCGGTTTTCGCGATATGTCCCGTTTGGCTGGCAGTGATGTCCAGATGATGGGCGATATTTTGAGCACGAACACGCAGGCGGTAGCGACATTGCTGGCGATGTTTCGGATGCACCTGGCCCAGCTTGAGGCGATGTTGATTTCACGCGACGACCAACGATTGGCGTCCATGCTACTGCCGTCGCGGGAAGCGCGCATGCAATGGATTCGAGATTATGAGAATGGAATCATCAATGGCAATAGCTGATGGAAGTCTGGTTGCGCGGCCTTCAGAGGGGCTGCGCGGGACAACGACCGTGCCTGGAGATAAGTCGATCTCACATCGGGCGGTAATGTTTGGCGCACTGGCAATGGGCGATTCGCACATCAAAGGCTGGTTGGCAGCAGGAGATACCGAGGCGTCATTACGTTGTATGCAGGCACTCGGTGTGAATATTGAGCGGCACAGTGCCAGTGAACTGACGATTCGGGGTACTGGTGAATTGCAATCGGCAGCGAGTCCATTGGATTTTGTGAACGCAGGCACCGGAATCCGGCTGATGGCGGGCATTATGGCGGGCCAGCCGTTTACAAGTGTGCTGGACGGCAGCGACCAATTGCGCCGACGCCCAATGAAGCGCATTATTGACCCGTTACGGTTGCTCGGCGCAAATATAACCGGTGAAAATGATCGGGCACCGCTGACGGTGAAGCCAACACAGCTCAAGGGCCTACATTATGAAATGCCGATGGCTAGCGCTCAAGTCAAGAGTGCCGTCTTGCTGGCCGGTCTGTTTGCTGATGGTTCGACCACTGTGGTGCAGCCGGGGCCAGCCCGCGATCATACTGAACGTATGCTAGCCGCGATGGGCGTGGATATTGTGACCGAAGGCAATACGGTTGCTTTAACACCGGGTAGACCCCTCGCTCCGGTTGATTTTAGTGTACCAGGCGATTTTTCATCGGCGGCGTTTTTACTGGTGGCTGGTTGTGTCGTTCCTGGCAGTGATCTGACGCTGACAGGAATCAATTTAAACCCAACTCGCACCGGACTGCTGGATGTGTTACTAGAAATGGGGGCGGACATTGCAGTTACCGAGACCGGATTAGAGGCGGGAGAACCGGCAGGTAATATTCTTGTGCGCCACAGTCAGCTTAAGGGCGTTACGGTGGCTGGCGAGACGGTTGTCCGTATGATTGATGAGTTCCCAATTCTGATGGTGGCTGCACTGCAAGCGGAAGGCCGCACAGTTGTGCGCGACGCACAGGAACTGCGGGTTAAAGAGACGGACCGGCTGGCGGTGATGACAGCAGAGTTGCGCAAGCTGGGCGCAATTATCACCGAAACCGAAGATGGCTTTGTCATTGATGGACCGCAGGTGTTGGAAGGCGGGCTGGTGGATGGGCATGACGACCACCGGGTCGCGATGAGTCTGACGGTTGCCGGATTAGTTTCTGAAGAACAAACCATCATCCACGATGCGAAGTGTGCTGGCGACTCGTTCCCCGGATTTGCAGACTTGATTTCGCGGCTGGGTGGTCAATTACACGAAGTTTCATAATCCATTGGACTGCGATATGCTATGAGGATACAGGCTGGACGGGGTAGACCATGGGCAGCGTGACTCTGCAATGGCATGATGACCATCAACATATTGCTGTCTGTGTGTTCGAGGGTCAATGGACCTGGGAGCAAGCCCACGCAGCCGTGACCGAATTCAGTACAATGGCACAGGGCAAACAGCGGGTTTATTTGATTGTTATGCGTAAGAACACGCATATTCGGCGTGATGATATTGCGATTAATCTGCTGCATATCATTCGGGCTTTACCCACGAATATGGAAACGGCTTATCTGGTGGGCTTTACATCGCTGGCTAAGGTGATGGTCGAAGCGATGAATCTCGCCGGGTTTGCCAAAAACTTGCGGTTTGTGCGGACGCTGCCGGAAGCCGAAACCCTTATCAGTGAAAAGCAAACTTAATGGCAAATAAACTGCATCGTATTGGCGTCATTGGTTGGCCGATTGAGCACAGCATCAGCCCGCCCATGCATAATGCGGCGTTGGCTGAACTGGGCCTGAACAACTGGCTGTACGATAAGATCGCCATTCCGCCGGATATTGTTGGACATAGCTTGAAGACGCTGGCGGGCGAGGGGGGCTATGTTGGCATTAACGTGACTGTACCCCATAAGCAGGCGGTGATGCGCTACGTGCGACCGGATGAACGGGCACAGGCATTGGGCGCAGCCAATACGATTGATTTCCGCGATAACAGCGCCACGAATACCGATGTCTATGGTTTGATCGAAGACTTGAAAGTACATAATGTACCCCTGGTGGACGAAAACGTGATTGTGTTGGGGGCCGGGGGCGCAGCACGGGCGGCAGTCTATGGTTTGGTACAGGCGGGAGCCAACGTGATTGTCGTCAACCGAACTCGTGAAAAAGCCCAGGTCATGCTGGCCGATTTAACGAGTTCTGCTGGAATCACGCGGGCAACATTGAGTACATTGACAGAAGCAATTGAGGCTGGTGTATCGCTGGTGGTTAACTGTACACCGGTGGGCATGTGGCCGCGGGTCGAAGCGAGTCCCTGGCCGCATGATGTGCCGTTGCCAACAGGCATTACGGTATATGACATGATCTATAAGCCCCGATATACCCGGTTCATGGAGCAAGTCGAACGTCATGGTGGTCGGGCAATTGGCGGATTGGGAATGCTGGTGCGGCAGGGTGCGGCCTCATTCGAAATCTGGACCGGGCAGGTGGCACCGGTTGAGGTGATGTATGCAGCGGCGGAAGCGGCGTTGGTGGAAAAGGCGTAATCCCACTCGTCAAAGCTTTCCGGCAACGAAAAGTGGTCCAGGTTAAGCAATACCTTGCACAAAAATAAGTTGTGAGTTAATCATGTGACTTGGCTTTTACTTGTTCTCATTGTTCTGGTTGTTGGTTTTCTTTTTGCTGCCAGAAAATATACCATTTACCAGAAACATGAGTTGTGGGTTCACCATGGAATAAAAAGCTACACAATGACCTTAAACTACAGCGGTGGTGATATGGATGCGTTTGATAGTGAAGAGCTTGGACAAGGTACGATACTAACTGTGATTGACAATGAATTGACAGTCGTTCATGACTTGACTGGGCAGGCGCTGGTTCCCGGTGATTATCGCCAGTTCACAGTTGAAGGTCTATTTGAGAAAGCCTTATGGCATCCGAACGTTTACTACGATCCCGTATACGGCTTTCCACAACGATTAGGTAGTCCCTGGTCGTGGGCTATTGAGGTAACTAATTTTCAGCCCAGTATCAGTAGGGGCACTTGGCGACACAGATATGAGGATAAACGATGATTCGATTTTTGACGGCTGGTGAAAGTCACGGGCCACAGTTGACCGCGATACTTGATGGAATACCTGCTGGCCTGCCACTGGACCTGTCGGATATTGATGTGGATTTGCGCCGCCGTCAGAAAGGCTACGGATCTGGCGGGCGCATGAGCATTGAGAAGGACCGGGTTGAAATTACCGCCGGGTTGATGAATGGCAAGACGACGGGTGGGCCGATTGCGCTGACGGTCTTTAATCGTGATTGGCGTAACTGGCAGGAGAAAGATATTGTCCCGTTGACGACGCCCCGTCCGGGTCATGCTGATTTGACCGGGGCGATAAAGTACGGCTACCGCGAATTGCGCCTTTCGTTGGAACGCGCCAGCGCCCGTGAAACCACCATGCGCGTCGCTGCTGGGTCGATCTGCAAAAAATTATTAGACGAATTTGGCATCGTCGTCGGTGGCTATGTGGTGCAGATCGGCGGCGTAAAAGCTGAACTGGGAGACGAATTTGCACTAGCAGATCGATTCGCAGCCGCTGAAGAAAATGATGTGCGTTGCCCGGATGCTGGCACCGCGGAAGCCATGCATAATGAAATCCGCGCGGCAATTAAAGATAAGGATACACTGGGCGGCATCATGGAGATCGTGGCGCTGAATGTGCCACCGGGGTTAGGTAGCTATGTGCAACATGACCGGCGGTTGGATGCGCAGATTATTGCAGCGATGGTCAGTATTCAGGCGATGAAAGGCGCGGAGATTGGCCCGGCGTTCGAGAATGCGACTAAACGCGGTACGCAGGTACATGACGAAATTATTCTGGGTGGTGAGAGCGGACGTCTGACGCGGCGCACAAACCGGGCCGGTGGGATTGAAGGCGGTATTTCCACCGGAGAGCCGATTGTGGCGCGGGTTGCGATGAAGCCGATTTCAACTGTGCTGCAAGCGTTAGATTCGGTCAACCTGGCGACGGGTGAACCGGAAGCCACCACTTACGAACGCAGTGATTTTTGCGCTCTGCCACGGGCGGTTCCGGTGGGGGAAGCCATGCTAGCACTCGTGCTGGCGAATTCGTTGCTGGAGAAATTAGGCGGTGATAGCATCGAAGAAATGCGTCCTCGCTTTGCCGCCCTGCGGCAGGCGCGTCTGGAAGACTTGCCCATGGATAATGTGGAGTGGCGCTTTGGCTACGAGGTCTGATCGGAATATCGTCATCACCGGCTTTATGGGCACCGGCAAAACAACGATCGGTCAACTGGTTGCCGAAAAACTGGGATGGCCGTTTGTGGATCTGGATGAGGTGATTGTGGCGCAAGCCGGTAAACCGATTGCTCAGATTTTTGCCGAGGACGGGGAAGCGATCTTTCGCCATTATGAACGGCGAGTCTGTCGTTTTTATGCGGGACAGTATGGTTATGTGCTGGCAACCGGCGGCGGGATGCTGGTGGACGCTGATAATCAGCGGGCGATGCTGGCATCCAGCTTTGTGGTCTGTTTGCAAGCAACTAAAGCAACGATTCGTGAACGGTTGGCGGAAGAAACTGGTCGGCCTTTGTTTTCCGGTGATTGGGAAACGCTTTACGATCAGCGCCAAGCGGCCTATGCCGCGATTCCGCACCAAATTGACACAACCAATCGGGATACAAATGCGGTTGCAGAGGAAGTCATAGAGCTATGGCAACAATCGCTGTAAACGCCCCCGACGGCGAGTATGATATTGTTATTGAGCGCGGCCTACTGCAAGATGCTGGGCGGTTGGTTGCTGAATTTGGCCTGGGCGGTCGCGTTGCGATTGGCACCAATACAGATCTGGCTTCATTGTATGGTGCCACGCTGGCTGGTCGATTGCCCAATGCGGCGGCGGTCGTTATCCCTGAAGGTGAACAGCACAAGAATCTTGCGACCGTAGCCCACCTTTACAGCGACTTGATCGCGGCGGGGTTGGACCGCAGCAGTACGATTGTAGCGCTGGGCGGCGGTGTGGTTGGTGATACAGTGGGCTTCGCGGCGGCGACATATATGCGCGGCGTGCGGTTGGTACAGATGCCAACTTCGTTGTTGTCGATGGTCGATTCTAGCGTTGGTGGCAAGGTCGGGGTGGATTTGCCGGAAGGGAAGAATCTGGTCGGCGCATTTAAGCAGCCCGATGTTGTGTTGATTGACCCGGATGTGATTGATACATTGCCAGCGGTGGAGTGGCGAAATGGTATGGCAGAGGTCATAAAACATGGCCTGTTGGCGGACCCGGAACTCTTGGATGCAGCACGCCACCAGCCAGATCATGTTGCCGAGCTGGTGGAGAGGGCGGTGCAGGTCAAGGTTGATGTGGTGCAAAAAGACCCTTATGAACAGGGGATTCGGGCGCACTTAAATTTGGGACACACTTTTGGTCATGCGATTGAGCAAGTGACCCACTATCAGTGGCAGCATGGCGAGGGAGTCGGCTTCGGGCTGCTCGCAGCGGCGCACCTATCCTATGCGCTGGGGATGTGTGATGCGGGGCTTCCAGAAACCGTCGAAGATTTATTGCAGGCAACGGGCTTGCCACGTCGTTTGAATGGATTGGACCCAGAGGCGATCTATCGAGCCATGCAGACGGACAAAAAATGGCAGAATGGCCGCTCCAGATTTATAGTGCTGGGGCGCGTTGGCGAACCAGAAATTGTGCGTGATGTGCCCAAAGACATGGTGCTGGCCGTGCTGGCAGGATTGCAGTGACCTCCTGATAATGAATTTGAAGATTTGAGATTGATTCTATGTTATTGATAATTTTTGGTACAAAAGTTAAGACGCGGATTACTGATGAAGGTCAATTCTTCTGTCCATCATGCCAGAAGGAACGTCGTTATGCGCGGAAGTCTGGTAAAAATTACTTCGCACTGTATTTCGTGCCGTTGATTCCACTCGGTGATGTCGATGAAATTATTGAATGCCAACACTGTGGCCGCAGTTACAATACCGATGTCCTCAAAAAGAAACTCTCTAAACCTCAACCAGAAGTCGCCAAATTGCTGAACAGTGTTAAAGTTCAGCTTGAAAACGGGTATCCGGTTGAATATATGGTTCGGGACCTGACTGATGATGGGATTGACCTGGATGTGGCCCGCAACATTATCAAGATCGCTATTGGCGAGGATCGGAACATTTGCCCTAACTGTGATTTAACTTATGCTGCTTCAAATCTGGGTTGCGCCGATTGTGATGCGACTCTACGTCCGGTATCTGCGAGTTGATGTGAAAGATAAGATTCGACGCGAGGCTACAAAGCTGTTAGAAAAGTTGAGAAAATTATGAGTACAGAGGTTTTGTTATTGCATGGTCCGAACTTAAACTTACTCGGCACCCGCCAGCCGGAAATATATGGTAGGGTGACATTGGAACAAATCAATGGGATGGCACGGCGGTATGCGCGACAATATGGAGCCGAACTGCGGGCGGAACAATCGAACCACGAAGGCGCATTGGTGGACGTGTTGCATGTGGCTCGAAATTGGGCCGATGGTGTGGTGTTTAATGCCGGTGCTTACACCCATACATCAGTGGCCTTGCGCGATGCAATCAGTTCGATTGGGTTGCCCGTGATTGAGGTTCATCTGTCGAATGTTCATGCGCGTGAGGATTTTCGCCACCATTCTTACCTGGCACCGGTGTGTGTTGGGCAGATCGCGGGCTTTGGCTGGCGCAGTTATGTGCTGGGCATCGACGCGCTGCTGGGGCACCTGGGCGTAAAGACCGAACCGCAGATTGTTGGTGGAGGTGGCTAAAGGGCATCGCATGCTTTTAGTCAAATCCGCTAAATCCCACATCTGTTATGGTGATTATAATGGTGCTTGAATTGATTAAATGAGAATTGCTGCCCATTTGGCTGGGTAGATTTGTGTAGAATCATCAACGAATGGCCCACAGGAACTGCACATGAATATTGAAGCTGTACTTAACGCCCTGTCAGAACAGGATATTCACTTCATTAACCTCTGGTTTGTGGACATTATGGGGCGTGTCAAGAGCATTATTGTGCCAAGCAATCGAGCTGAAGATGTGTTAGCCAACGGAGTCCTGTTTGATGGGTCATCGATTGAAGGTGGTACCCGGGCGGTTGAGAGTGATATGCTCTTGAAACCGGATACTACAACCTTCGCTGTGCTTCCCTGGGATCGACCTGAGGAGCGAGTGGCACGGTTGCTATGTACCGTTCATACGCCAACTGGTGATCCCTTTATGGGCGACCCGCGCACTATTCTCAAGCAGGTTCTGGAACGTGCACGTGGCATGGGCTATGTGTTTAAGACCGGCATGGAACTGGAATTTTTCTTGTTTCGTCGCACAGCGCCTGACGAGATGCCGTTGCTGCCACATGATGAAGTCAGCTACTTCGATTTATCGACCAACTTCACCCATTCTATCCGACGCAAAATGATCGCGACGCTGACTGAGTTGGGGATGTGCGTCAACTCCGCGCATCATGAGATCGGCCCCGGTCAGCACGAAATTGATTTTGACTATGATGAAGCGCTCGTGAGTGCTGACCAGCTATTGACTGCCCGCGTGGCGCTCAAATCGGTCGCCCAGCATAATGACTTGCATTGTACCTTTATGCCCCGTCCGCGCCGTGACTTGCCCGGATCTGGCATGCATACGCACCAGAGTTTGCACGACATCGAAACCGGCGCGAATGTTTTTGCGGACCCGGAAAATGAATATGGCTTGTCCGAGATTGGGCGCTATTTTTTGGCAGGCCAATTGCACCATGCACGGGCTATGACGGCAGTGCTGGCTCCATTGGTGAATTCGTATAAACGCCTGGGGACCAGCTTTGAAGCACCAGTCTATGTTACCTGGGCGCATATTAACCGGGCGGCGTTGATTCGGGTACCAAGTTTATTGCCGGAAGATGCTGAGCATACCCGTTTGGAGTTGCGCTGCCCCGATCCAAGTAGTAATCCTTATCTGGCAACGGCGGTCATGCTGCAGGCCGGGCTGGATGGTATCGAACATCAGCTTGCCCTGGCCGACCCACTGGAAGAAACGTTGCTGGGTCAGGACCGGATTCGATTGCGGCGGGCGGCTGTGCTGCCTCATTCACTGGGTGAAGCGCTGGATGCGCTGGAAGAAGATGAAGTAATTTTGTCAGCATTAGGGCCACATATCAGCGATAGTTTTCTAAGTGCCAAGCGCCAGGAATTTGATGACTACAACCAGCAGATTACCCAATGGGAACTGCAAAGCTATATTAATCGCTATTGATAATCGTGTGATGGATGCGGCTCAGCACCGCTTCACCATCGTCAAAATCGACAACCAATGATAGATTATGACCTGAAGGGCCTTGTGCCAGCGCCAGGATACGGGTACCCACCAGCGCGTTAAGCAAGTCGTTGGTGTGGGAATTGATCTGGTCGAGACGGGTGCCAACCACGGTTATTACACTGGCAGCCCGCACCTTCCAGAGGGCACTTAAGTTGGCCCGGCTTAATTGTTGCTGCAAGTAATGTTGTGTGGTGCGCAGTGCTTCGGGGCCAATGGTTGTCGGTATCAGAAAGCAGATAAAGGTGCGCAGCGATGATTGTGACGAAATCATCACCTCGGCGTGGTTACCAGTCGTATCGAATAGTGCGCTATCGATTAAAGCAGTAATTTCGGTCAGCGGACCGCTGTATTCGGCTGATAGACTGATTCCCTGGATCATCGTTACTGCCTTGAGTTTGTTTGATTGTTCAGCAGGCGTTACATGAATCAAGCTCCCAGCATCGCGCGGCTTAAAGATATTCTTCACCCGTAAGTTAATCTGATTTTCACGGAGCGGGCCGATCATACGGGCATGCAAGATACGTGCCCCAAAATACGCTAATTCGGCGACTTCATCATAAGATAATTCTGGTATACTGCGTGCAGTCGATACCTCTTGTGGATCTGTGGTCATAATGCCGTCGACATCGGTCCACATCCACACTTCCCCGGCATTGCTGCACACCGCTAGAATGGAGGCGGTGTAATCACTGCCGCCGCGTCCGAGGGTTGTGGGTTGGCCGGTGCGGGTTGCGCCGATAAAGCCGGTTACAATCGGGATAATCTCACGCGCTAACATCGGCAGTAAATTGGATTGGATCCGATCACGGGTCAATTGGAGGTCCGGGTGCGCATGACCAAAGGCAGCGTCCGTGACGATCAGGTCCGTGGCATCAATCGCGACACCCCGCAGGTTATTCTGGCGCAAGAGCGTAGCGACAATTCGCGCGCTCAGTCGCTCGCCGACGCCTATGATTTCATCAAAAGCTGCTGATACCGGGGTTTCGGGTGGGTGATTGGCGAGATTCTGGCAGGCGTCCAGCATATCGAACAGCAATCGGTCAATATCAGCCTGGAGCGCATGACGTTCGTTAATGCCGAGGGGG
The DNA here is from genome assembly GCA_965223835.1 of Phototrophicaceae bacterium. GTDB lineage: Bacteria > Chloroflexota > Anaerolineae > Aggregatilineales > Phototrophicaceae > CAVYXZ01. Next base: position 2,903,930 of record CBDCXQ010000001.1, on the reverse strand, counting down.
AGTTGCTCTACGAGGGCCATGTGACGGGTGCGTAATGTAGCAACGATGCGCCGGTACCCACGCCGGTTGCTAAGCTGAGCTAATTGCGCAGCTTCGATCAGAGCGTCGGTGACACCATCCAGGGCCGATACGACCAGAATTAAATGATCCCAGCGTTCATTTTCCTGTAGGACGATGCTCAAGACCTGGGTGAGCGCAGTGGTTGTTCCCACAGATGCCCCGCCAAATTTCATGGTCAGGATTGCCATGTAGACCTCATTTTGGAGTCTTGAAAGAATCAAGTGGTAGTGAGTGAAACTTAGCATTTGCCCAAATTTTTGTCAATAGGTTGGCATTTGCCATCAATCATATAAAATAGGTAGTTGTCAACTTTATTATTGTTATAGTGGGTATAAAGTCTAATGACTGAAAAACAACAGTTACGCACCGTTGCTGGGGTGCGATTTACCAAAGTGGGTAAACTCTACCACTTTGATTACAGCGAGTTCCCTGATTTGCAAGCTGGTGACTATGTAATCGTGGAAACGGCCCGGGGTCGGCAGATGGGCCAGGTGATGGGGTTTGTTGAACCCGAAGCGAATAACGGGCGTGAATACGTGCCGCTGCTCCGCCTGGCGACGCCTCGTGATTTGACCTTGCGCCAGCATTGGGAGATGCAGCAGGATGAGGCCCTGTCAACGTGTAACGAACTGGCGGCGAAGGTCGGTGGCCTTAACGAAGTGAAGTTTGTGGCCGCCCAGTATAATTATGATGGCAGCCGCCTCACCTTTATGTATACAGCAGAAGATCGCATCAATCCCGGTAAGCTCTGGGGTGAGTTGAGCCGACATTTTTCGGCTCGGGTCGATATGCGCCAGGTAGGGCCGCGTGATGTTGCCAAGTTGCTGGGGGGCTATGGGGCTTGCGGTGAACTGCGGTGTTGCAGTACGTTTTTGACCGATTTCAGTCCGATTTCGATCAAGATGGCGAAGGCGCAGGGGATATCGCTCAATCCATCGGAGATTACCGGTATGTGTGGTCGTCTGCGTTGTTGCCTGGTTTACGAATATGAGCAGTATGTCGCCGCCCGTAAGCATTTGCCCAAACGAAATAAGCGCATTGGCACCCCCTTTGGTGAAGCGAAGGTCATTGATGTTCATCCTTTGCAGGATGCGGTTACGGTTTATACGGACGAGGGGCGCAAACTGGTGCAACGTGAGGATATTGTGCCGTTGGAGGAACTACGCGCCCTGGAAAAGAAGGCCAAAGAACCATGTGATAAGCATGGGGATGGTCCCTGCGATTGTGGACAAAAACCAGGTAATCGGCAAAGTGATCAACACAATTAGCGACAATGGGAAGCATCAAACACTGGAGATACGATGAGCGACGCAGAACAAGCAGTAGAAAACGGAACAAAGCGCGTATTGGGGGTGTTCGCGCACCCGGATGACCCGGAATTTTTTGCCGGTGCGACCTTTGCTCGCTGGGCCGCCGAGGGGGCAGAAATAACGTTCTTAATGGCGACGAGTGGTGATAAAGGCAGTGCAGACCCGGAGATGACTCACGAGCGCCTGGCGGCGATGCGCGAAGATGAAGAACGAGCAGCGGCTACGGTTTTGGGAGTCAAAGAAGTGATCTTCCTGCGATATCCTGATGGTGAACTGGTGCCAACGCTGCAACTTCGCCGCGATATTGTGCGGGCGATTCGCCAATTCAAGCCGGATATTGTCGTGACAACAGACCCGACGACCTGGTATAGCGAACGCTCAATCAATCACCCCGATCACCGGGCAATTGGTGAGGCGACGTTGGCGGCAGTGTTCCCGACGGCGCGTGATCGGCTCAACTTCCTTGAACTGGAACGTGAAGAAGGGTTGGATGTGCATAAGACGCGGCAGCTTTATATTGCCGGGACACAACGCCCCAATGTCAAAGTTGATGTCACTGATTATATTGATATTCAGATTGCCTCATTGCGCGAACATAAGAGCCAGATCAGCGATATGGATGGGCTGGCTGAACGGCTGCGAACACGTAAGTTGGACCCTGAAGCACCCGAAGGTGCGCCGCGCAATATCGAGGCATTTCATGTGGTGACGCTGGGGTAGAAATATTGGTTGGTTCGGATGGCAAGTAAAGCGGCATTGCATTGGCGTGATGGGCGTGGCTGGTTAATTCTGACCGGCGCTACCCCCAGCAGCGATGACATTCGAGCGCAGGCCTTGCAACGCATGGCTGCCGATGGTGGAGTGGCTTGTGTTGCAACGCAGGGGGCAACGCCGGCGGCTGACAACTTACTGACGGCGCTGGCGGCGTTAGGTGCACAGGCTGGTTTTCTGGTGGATGTACTCGCAGAAGATGACGATTCGATTCGTGACCAACTGTCGCAGGCGGGGATGGTGGTAGTCGCAGCCGACGAAAGCGTAACGAATGTGCGTTCAGCGCTGCTGGGTGCGGCGCTGGCCGGTATCCAGGATGCGTTTGAGCATGGCGCGGTGGTGCTGGTTGAGGGACCGGCGGCGATGGCCTGGGGCGCATTAACCGTACTGGACAATGGTGAGATCACAACCGGATTAGATTGGCTGCACGGGGCGCTGGTTGTACCGGACAGTCTGAGTGTGGGTGAGGCGCAAGAGACCAAAGCTGTCATGAATGCTCAACCGGGGGCGATTGCGGTGGGGATAGGGCCGAATTCTGCGCTGGCATTGGGTCCAGATGGCGAAGTTGAACCCTGGGGGCAGCAAGAAGTGAGTATTGCGCTGGGACCGGCCTTCGGCGCATAATCTACCGGTAATTCCGTTTGTATTCAGAAGGAAGATAGGGTCATGCCAGCAACAATTGTCGTCGGAGCACAGTGGGGCGATGAAGGTAAGGGCCGGGTCATTGATGGTCTTGCGGCTGAAGCAGATGTCGTTGGACGCTTTGCTGGCGGTGACAACGCAGGGCATACGGTTGCGGTTAAGGGCAAGGTCTATAAACTTCATCTGGTGCCGTCGGGCATCTTGTATGATGGGGTGGTGTGTGTATTGGGTAATGGCATGGTGGTCAACCCGGTCAATTTACTCAAGGAGATTGACGGATTGGTTGCCAAAGGCATCGCGATCACGCCCGAACGCCTGCTCATCAGCACCCGAGCACATATTATCAGCCCGGCGCATGTGGCATTGGACGCAGCCAAAGAAAAAGCGCGAGGTGACGATGCGATTGGAACGACACTGCGCGGTATTGGCCCGGCATATCTCGACAAAACAGGTCGGCAAGGCATCCGTGCCGGGTTAATGCAAGACGATGAAGCCTTCGCTGATGCGCTGTATACGGCGATTGCGCAAGCAAATGAAACACTGGCACGAATGGGAGCAGAAACATTGGATCCGCAGCAGGCCGCGATCGAATATATTGGGGCGGCGCAGCGTTTGCAGGCCTATCTGTGCGATACCGGCGTGTATATCAATGAGCGCTTGCAGGCCGGGGCACGGGTTTTGTGTGAGGGCGCACAGGGGACAATGCTTGATCTCGATCACGGTGATTATCCGTTTGTGACCAGTTCATCACCCACTGCCGGGGGCGCATTGGTCGGGCTGGGTTTTGGTCCGCGTCATGTGGACCGGGTGGTTGGGGTCGCGAAAGCTTTTGCCACACGAGTGGGTGCGGGACCGATGCCCACCGAACTGGATAATGAACTGGGGGCGAAGCTGCGCGGGACCGGCGACAATTATTGGGACGAGTTTGGTACAACCACCGGTCGGCCCCGCCGCTGTGGTTGGCTGGATATTGTACCCTTACGCTATGCGGCGGCGATCAGTGGCTTCACGGAATATTTTTTAACCAAACTTGATGTCCTCAGCGGGTTTGATAAACTAAAAATTGCGATTGCTTATGAGATTGATGGAAGGCGCCTTGAGTATCCGCCAAGTACACTTGAGGAATTGGCCCGTGCTCAACCTGTTTACGAAACACTACCGGGTTGGTCTGAGGATTTAAGTCAGGCGCGTCATGTGAATGATCTACCGGCGACGACTAGGGCGTATATCGAGCGCGTTGGTGAGTTATGTGCCACGCCGGTGCGGATGGCGAGTGTCGGGCCAGAACGTGATCAGGTCGTGCATCTGGCCTGAATCATGACTGAGTATACGTATGAAATGGAAGCACCGGTTACGCAGCCACCACAACGGGTGGTGTCTTTGATTCCCAGCATGACCGAGACCCTGTTTGATTTGAGCTTAGGGAGTCGGGTGGTTGGCATTACGGACTATTGCATCTATCCGACGCAGGGTCTGGAACACTTGCCCCGAATCGGCGGCACCAAAAACCCGAATGTGCAACACATTATCGACCTTAACCCGGATCTTGTGATCGCGAATTATGAGGAGAACCGGCAGGCGGATGTTGAGAAACTACGAGCGGCGGGCATTCCGGTCTGGGTGACGTTCCCGCGAACCGTCAGCGAGACGGTCAATATGTTGTGGAATATCATGCACATTTTCGACGAACCGGCGATGGTGCCCCGGGTGCGGTTGATCGAACAAACGATGGATTGGGTATTAGGTGTCAGCAAAACTCGCGAGGATAATCCGACCCGGGTATTCGTGCCCATCTGGTATGAGCCATTGATGACCTTTAACGCCGATACGTATGTTCATGATCTTTTGTTGGTTTGCGGGGGCCTGAATGTGTTTGCCGAGCGCGAACGGCAGTTTCCGCTGGCAGCAGACCTGGGCGAAGCGGAACCGTTGCCGCCTGAACAAACTGCCCAACATGATAAGCGGTATCCGCGTATTACGCTGGATGAAGTTGTTGCGGCCCAGCCTGATGTCATTTTGCTGCCCAGTGAACCCTTTGCGTTTACAGCAGATCATATCCCGATGTTTTCTAATCTGGATATTCCGGCGGCCAATCATGAGCGAATTCATCTGGTTGATGGAACGCTGTTGACCTGGCATGGAACGCGCTTAGCCCATGCCTTGAATACCCTACCGGCGCTGCTTGAGGCAACGATATGACACAAGATGAACTTTCGGCTGAAGATTTGCTGGCGATAGCGGCCCATGATTTGAAATCGCCGATTGGCGCGGTGCGTGGCTACATTGAACTCGTACAACAGCTCGGAGAATTGAATGAACGGCAGGCGCATTTTTGTGGGCGAGCCTTAACCGGGCTAGCCCGAATGGAGAATCTAATTTATAGCTTGCTGGATTTGTCGCGGTTGGGCACTGACTTTCAGCTTGATCTGGTCGATTGTGACCTGGGTACGATTGCGATGAGTAGCCTGGATGTGATCGAACAGCAGGCAGAGGAACACGGCGTTTCAATCCAGCTTCAGGTGGATGAAAATCTGGCGATGGTGCGCGGTGATATACGTTTGTTGGGACAGGTGATGGTCAACCTGTTTACGAACGCAGTGAAGTATAATAATGAGGGTGGCTCGGTACGGGTTAGGGTCAAGAATCAGCCCGATTTCGTGCGGGTGGATGTTCAGGACGATGGTTTGGGTATTCCTGAAGTCGATCAACCGCATGTATTTGATCGTTTCTTCCGTGCCCAGAATAGCGCCCGCACCAAAGCTACTGGCAGTGGCCTGGGATTGGCGATTGTTAAGATCATCATCGATAAGCATCAAGGCTATATCTGGTTTGACAGTACCGAAGGCCAGGGTAGTACGTTCAGTATTACGTTGCCGCGGCAAGAACGCCTGCGCGATGGAATAGACGAGGTGATCGGGGTCGAATGGAACGCTGGTGAGGGCAACGAAGTCCATCGTGATTCGTATCATGAGCACTCGATTGAGGATCATGATGATGTTGATGATAATACCCAGGAAGCGTCGGGCACAACCGATACCGATTCAGAAAGTGATGTTGACTGAATGTACTTGCGACAGGTTGTGATAAAAGGTACAATCTTTGTGTTATTGGCTGACAGTATTGGGAGTTGGCAGTGAGACGACTGGCAATTGTAGTTGGAATCGTGGTTGTTCTGCTGATCGGCGGTGGTTTGACGGCGCAGATACTGGTCGGTGGCGATAGCCTGATCATTCAACAATCAGAAATCCCGGATGCATCGGTGCTCGCGGCGGCACCCTGGCAATCTGAGCAACTCGTCTTGTTCATTGGTTTCATCTTGTTCAATTTGATTGGCATCGCGGCGACAATCGCAGTAGTGATGTGGTTTCTTCACCGGGGTGTCAAGCAGGTGGAAGATCAATAAAGGTAGTTGGAACGAATTATATGCATCAACAAACACCCATTCGGCCCACCGGGGCGCGGATGTTTATTCGGCTGGCACTGGCGACAGCGGCGTTGACGGTTGGTCTCATTGTATTTGGCGCGGTCGTTCGTGTGACCGATTCCGGGCTGGGTTGTGGTAGCAGTTGGCCGCTATGTAATGGTACGATATTTCCCCCACTGGATAATCTGACTGCCTGGATTGAATGGCTGCATCGGCTGTTCGCTGCTTTGATTGGCGTAATGGGGCTGGCAACACTGGCGCTGGCCTGGCGATCCCATCGCCATCAAGGCCTTGTTTTTGGCGCTGTAATTGTTGCGGCAGTCTTATTCGTGGTGCAAAGTGCGTTGGGCGCATTGACAGTTATTTTGCACTTGCCACCAACCATTGTTGCCTTGCATTTAGGGACAGCGATGCTCCTGCTGGCGGCCTTATTAGTTGCAGTCGTCGCCGCCGTCTATCAACCAACTGAACGCCAGGAAGCGGATTCAGTTTCACTGCTGGCATATATCACGATGGCGCTGTCGTTGGTGATTATTCTCACCGGGGCGCTGGTGCGCGGCAGTGGGGCGACGCTGGCTTGTGTGGATTGGCCCCTGTGTAATGGTGAGATCTTGCCGGTAAATCAAGGGCAGGCGGCGCTTATTCATATGCTCCATCGCTTTGCCGTTGTCGGTTTAGGGATCGCGCTGGTGCTGCTGGTGTGGCAGGTGTTTCAAGCACGACAAGGCACCGCCCGACAGGTGGCCGTTCTGGCACTGGTTGCTTACTTGGTCCAGGCAGGTATCGGGGCACTTTTCGTTTTGACGCTGGCAGCACCAATCTGGGGTGCAGCGCACGTGGGCTTTGCCGCCGCGACCTGGGCGTTGCTGGTGATATTAAGCGGTATGGAATTCGTGAGCACGCAATCCCGAACGCAGATAGTAACAGAAACAGCGGTATCCAATTCATGGCAGTAATTGCTGAACATCGCGTGGCATTAACGACATTTTTGCGGACTTACCTGGAACTCACCAAAGTAAAAATTGTCCTGTTGTTGTTGTTTACGACCGTTACCGCCATGTTTATTGCAGCGGACGGCGTGCCGACGTTGACGATTCTGTTGCCGACGCTGGTGGGCGGCGCGTTAGCACCTGCCGGTTCTGGGGCAATTAATCAGTATCTGGACCGCGATCTGGATGCGAAGATGGCCCGCACGGCGCGGCGTCCGATTCCCTCCGGGCGGATTGCACCCATTAATGCATTGTTGTACGGGATGACATTGATTGCGACCGGGGTGTTGATTCTCGGCGTGTGGGTGAACTGGCTGGCAGCCGGGTTGGCGTTGGCCGGTGCGCTCTATTATGTTGTGCTCTATACTATGCTGCTGAAGCGCAACACCGCAGTGAATATTGTGATTGGCGGCGGGGCTGGGGCGATCCCGGTACTCGTGGGCTGGGCGGCGGTGACGGGCCATTTAAATGTCGAGGCGTGGCTGTTGTTTGCGATTGTGTTTTACTGGACGCCACCACATAGCTGGGCACTGGCGTTGCTGGTCAATGCTGACTATGCCCGGGCTGGGGTGCCGATGATGCCGGTGGCGCATGGTGAAGATAGTACCCGGCGGCAGATTATCCTGTACTCGGTGTTACTGGTTGTTGTCTCGCTGACTCCGGCGCTGGTTAACGATATGCTGGGGCCAATCTATCTGGGCGCGGCGGCAATATTGGGTGTGGGTATGCTGTATATGATGGTGAAGCTCTTGCAGGTTGCCACAAAATCAATGGCCCGTAACGCTTACAAATACTCGACTGCTTATCTGGCATTTTTGTTTCTCGCGATGATCGTGGATAAGGCCCTGCTCTAATGCCGCGCTGGCCGGTCTATATTGTGTTGGGGCTGTTGATCGGTATCACAGTCATCTTTATTGGGGTATTTATCGTCGTTAGCACGACGTCTCCGACAGTAAGTGATGTCGACCAGGCCGCCTATGCGGACGCAGTATCGGCTCTCCTGGACGATGCGGACCCGGCGCGGGGTGAACCGCTTTTGACAGAATTCGTATGCGTAACGTGTCATGTCAGTGCAACCGGTGTTGGTGTTGCCCCGCCTTTCGCTGGCATTGCATTGCGGGCCGCTGAACGGCGACCACCGCTGACTGCAGCCGAGTACATCTACGAATCGATTACGAACCCGAACGCGTATGTTGTGCAGGATTATGCCGCTGCGATGCCCCAGGACTATCCTCAGCGTCTGACGGATAATCAGCTGGGTGATCTTATTGCTTATTTGCTGACATTGGACCAGGAGGCCGATTAGCCATGTATCTGGATGCCTTTACTGTGTCAGCACTGGTTGATGAATTTCTGGATGTGCTGGCGGGTGGGCGCATTCAAGACTCGATCAATGTCGATGCTACCGGACTCGGCCTGGAAATCTATGCGAACCGGCAACGGCGGTACCTGTATATGAGTGCAGATATGCACACTCCCCGCGTGCATCTGGTAGATGATAAGCTGCGGCGCGGCGTACAGCAACCCAAGCAAATTGGCCTGTTGTTTCGGCGGTATGTTGAAGGTGGGATTGTTTCTCACATCAGCCAACCGAATTGGGAGCGCATTTTGCACATTGATGTGGCGGGTCCCGAAGGTGATGTGACGATCATTATTGAGCCGATGGAGCGCCGCAGCAATATCTTGCTGGTGCAGACGGGCATCATCCTGGATTGTATGCGACGGGTAGGGCCAGAAGAAAATCGTTATCGGCTGAGTTTGCCCGCGCATGAGTATGTCGCGCCGCCCCCGCAAACCGGCAAGCTGGACCCGACCACACTGACAATTGAGGATCTGTATGGCGTTTTTGACCAGAACACTGATCGTAAGCGTCAAGCCCGGCAGGTATTATCTGGTCGATTGTTTGGGATGAGTCCGCTGCTGGCAAAAGAAATCGTCTTTCGCGCCAGTGGCACGACCAACCAAAAAGCGGTAGATGCCGATGTGGATACCCTGTTTGACGCATTGCAAACGGTTATTGAACCCCTGGCACGCCGCGAATGGCAGCCCGGACTGGCAGAAAATGAGGACGGTGTTGTGGCATTTAGCGTCTACCCACTGGAAAGCATCGCTGGCTGGCGACCGGTTGAATCGGTGAGCGGCGCACTTTCAACCTATTATGGTGCTGTACTGGGTGATGATGCCTATCAAGCGGCGAAAGCGCCGGTGCTGGCGGCGATTAGAGAAGCACAGGCGAAGCTGGAAGCTAAGCAGGCTTCGTTGCAACGATCCCTGACAGACGAAAGCGAACGGGAAAATCTGCGTCAGAGTGGTGAATTGTTGCTGGCTTATCAATATAGCCTGACACCAGAGCAGACCGAACTCCGTGCTCAATATGATCCGGATGCGCCGGAACTGGTTATCAAATTGGACCCTGATCTAACGCCGCTGGAAAATGCCCAGCGTTATTTCTACCGGTACGAAAAAGCCAAGCGCGCACTGGATGGTGTGCCCCGGTTATTGGAAGAAACCGAGACTGAACTGGCATATCTGGCACAATTGGCGAGTGATGTTGATTTAGCGGCAAACTGGCCTGATATTGATGAGGTTCAGCAGGCATTGCAAGTGAAGGGCTACTGGCAGGGTAAACGCGCTGGTCGAATTGGCGGCGGTAAGATTGGCCCGGAGCGGGTGGTGACGCCCGATGGATTCGTCATGTGGGTGGGCCGTAACAGTCGTCAGAATGAAATTGCCACATTTGATAAGGGGGGCGGGGCTGATTATTGGTTGCACGCCCACGATGTCCCCGGCGCACACGTTATCATCAAATTTGATGGCCGACCAATCCCCGAAACCGTGATTGAACGCGCTGCCGAAATCGCGGCTTACTATAGCCCGCGCCGCGATGAGACGAATGTACTGGTGGATGTTACACAGCGCAAATACGTCAAGAAGATCAAGGGTGCTGGACCGGGCATGGTTACGTATCGCAATGAAACCACGCGTTCCGTTAACCCTCGCGGTCCCGAAGCTGACTAATTCCCCCTGATTCACCGACCATACCAAACTCCTGGCGGAGCGCATCCAACACGTAAAGAGCGCTCAGGTTGCGCAAGACGTAGCCATAATTTAGATTGTCTGCCGTAAAATTGGCGGCATCTTCATGACCACGGAGTGGCAATGACGGGTGTACGCCATCAACCGTCAAGCTGGACGGGAGATTCACGGCCATCGCATATCCATAATCCCATAGCGGTATCGCATTGCGTTGCGCCAATTCGCGGATTATCTGATTAAAGCGCAGCACCTGCTCTTCATAGCCCCGGCGCGGCGGGATCGTACTGATGATGGGGATTATGCCTCGTTCAATGCTGATGTCGATAATGCGCTGCATATTGTAACGGTATGTTTCGAGTGGAACGTAGCCGACATCGTTGGTGCCCAACATAATGAGCGCAAACGCTGGTTGTAGCAAACGATATTCACATTCCAGGGGTGATTCCCCGGCTTCACACTGAGTTGGGTCGGCGAAGCGTGATAATAACACTGCCGCTGCATTCCAACCGACCCCAGCGGCCTGCGAATCGCGTTTGAAGCCATTGCTAGGACCAGTTGAAAAGTAATCGATTGTTGCTTGCAGATGTTGATAATCGTGAAGGTTGTAACTTCCGTCGCCAAGTGGGTGTAATGCGTGGTAGGAAGCTGTGATGCTGTCGCCAACTTTGGCAAACACGTTGGGCTGGTTGCCTTTGCGCTGTCCCCGCACGTAGATCGTATGCGTGTTGTTGGAGAAGTTGGTAATCAAATTACGAAAGCTTAAATCCCCGTCAACGATAGGAACAGCATTGATTTCAATATTGATTGCTACGTACTGCGAAAATACCCAGCCCAAACGTATTTGGTCCAGCGTGCGAATCTCAAGCCAATTGCTTGCAGGTGAGCGTCCGGTGATCGCCAGCAAGGTGCCATCCGGGATGAGATCCAGCACGTCATAGTGTAGTCCCGGCCCCGCCCGCAGACGTAGCGGAATATCACCACTAATCACCCGACCGTCGGGGTTGGACTGGGCAGCGGTGGGCATGATTGTTTGCAAGATCGCGACCAGAAAGATGAGCACCTTTGTCATTTGCGACTCACAATATAAGCTATCTCGTTGAACTTATCCGTGCGGAGGCAGGTTGTCAAGCGACCGGCATTCACTCGTAGGGTAGTGGTAGCATTGTTTAACCGCCTGCCTGCAGTTGTGTAAGATTATCTGATGCCGTTTTGGAAGGCTTCATCCTGGTCCGGGAGTCGCGGAATATCAGTCCGATCCCATACGTTGCGACCATGAACCGCATGAATTCCCATCATTTGTCGTCGAATCGGTGTATTGGCCCAGTCTAAGATGGCTTCGGAGGGTGTGCGATCCTCCCACTTCTTGACCCAGAATGGCATATAACCATAGATCACCAGGCGTCGATCGCGGGGACTGACGTTGGCTAAGCCGGTATGCCAGCAAACGACATTCCAGATTACTGCGCTGCCGGCGGCACCAATCATCTTGGTGCAACCCGGCATGTCGGTTAAGTTGTCTGGCGAATATTGTTCTTTGGGTGGCTTGTCAGGAAATTTGTGGGAACCGGGCACCAGTGAGAAACAACCCATATCTTCGTCCTGATCATCCAGAAAGTAGAATATTTTGACTTTTAGGGCGTATTTGGGGTGTACATAAGGCGGCCAATCGCGATGCCAACTGGTATGTGCCTGGGTCCCGGCATGATGATTGTGACACAGAATCTCCATCACCTGGAAGTTGGGACCAACAATATCCTCAATAATCGGGGTTGTAATTGGATTCGCAGCCAGATCAAGAAATACATCATCGTAATCAAAAACATTACGCATCGTATGGGCATCCGGTCCGTTGCCATAGCCAGGGCGCTGGGTGCCAGCGGCTACCGCCTCGCGCCATTCAGCAACCTGATCGGCTTCAACGGCTTCGTAGGCAGATCGAACCCGATCCAGCCCAAATGCATCCAGTGCATTTTCGACGATGATATAACCATCACGATCCCATTGTTCACGTTGTTCCGGGGTAATCATTTTGTCTCCTGCTATCAAGCGACTTTACAGCACATGACCGAAGTATAGCGCGGAATGCCCACGTTCGGCACGCCGCTGGCTATAGCCAACATAGCGGTTCTTATGGGGAAGGTCTATACTCAGGCAACGATGGAAACGGACCAGGAAAAGCTGATGGCAGAACAACGTTTGATCCCAAAAGCTGGTAGCAGTGTGCGACTAAAAGATTATGACCCGGCCTATAAAGGTCACTATGATAAAGCACAGGCAAGAGCGGAAGAAAAAGAGCTGGAAACTCGCTTAGCGTTATTGCAGGAAAAGTTGTATGCAGAGCGCGAACAGTCATTGCTTATCGTCTTGCAGGCACTGGATGCTGGGGGTAAGGATAGCACGATCAAGCGCGTGTTTGATAAAGCCAATCCGCAGGGGGTGCGCGTCACCAGCTTTAAGGCACCAACAGCCGAAGAACTGGCGCATGATTTTCTATGGCGCATTCACAAAGCCACGCCCGCAAAAGGCTATATTGGCATCTTTAACCGCAGTCATTATGAAGATGTGCTGGTGGTGCGAGTGAATAATCTGGTTTCGCCGGAAATATGGAAGCAGCGCTACGATCATATTAACCGCTTTGAGCGGCTGTTGGTGGACAGCGGCACCCGGATTCTGAAATTCTACTTGCATATTAGCAAGGACGAACAGAAGGAGCGGTTTCAGGAACGGTTGGATAACCCGGAAAAGCATTGGAAATTTGCGAAGGGCGATCTGGCGGTGCGCCAGCAGTGGGATGATTATATGCAAGCCTATGAAGCGGTTTTAACCCGGTGCAATACAGATTATGCACCCTGGCATGTGGTGCCAGCCAACCGAAAATGGTACCGTAATCTGGTTATTACGCGCACAATTGTCGAGACATTGGAGGCCATGAATCCACAGTATCCTGAACCAGAGCCTGGGCTAGCGCAGATTGTGATTCCCGATTAGTCGCCGAGGCAGATCCCCAACGACCGGGCCATACTCATCCAGGGATGATCCAGAGGGACGATTTTTCTTTTACCGACGATCTCGCTCAGTGGAACCGGTTCAGTACCCTCACCCCGGGCCGCGACCAGTACACCGAATACCTGTTGTTCAACGAGGTCAGCGGCGGCAGCCCCCAGGCGGGTTGCCAGTAATCGATCTGCCGGGCTGGGTGTGCCGCCCCGTTGCACATGACCCAGAATCGTGACCCGTGATTCGAGGCGGGTAAGTTCTTCAAGTTGGACCGTTAGCTCGTGGGTGCTGTTCGCCTGGGCCGCTTCGAATTCTTCTTTGGCTTGCTTGGCTTTTTTGCGATCTGACTTTTTATCTGGATTCGCGATCTGTTTGTTTAGTTCGGCTAAAGTCTGTGCGTCTTGTTTTGAAAGCGCCCCTTCAGAAACCGCCACAATACTGAATGGTTTACCGCTCTGGCTGCGTTTGAGAACTGCATCGGCCACCCGTTCAATATCATAGGGGATTTCGGGAATCAGGATGACATCTGCACCCCCGGCTAACCCGGCACCCAATGCCAGCCAGCCGGTGTTGTGCCCCATAATTTCAACGACGATGATGCGATGATGGCTGTGGGCGGTGCTATGGAGGCGGTCTATCGCTTCGGTCGCAATCGATAGCGCCGTATCAAAGCCGAATGTGATGTCAGTGCCCCACACATCGTTGTCAATTGTCTTCGGTAAGGTGATGATATTGAGACCTTTGTCAGCCAGTCGATAAGCGTTTTTGGCCGTTCCACCCCCGCCCAGGCAAACAAGTGCTTCCAGGTGATGCAAATTGTACGTATCTACCATAGCATCCGTCATATCGAGGGTTTTGCCACCGACCGGCATTTTGTGGGGTTTGTCACGACTGGTTCCCAGAATCGTACCGCCGATGGTCAGGATACCTGAAAGGGCGCTGGCATCGAGGACCATAACTCGATTTTGCATGAGGCCGCGAAAGCCTTGCCGAAAGCCAATCACGCGCATACCATAGTGGTTCATCGCAGTTTTGCCGACGGCCCGAATAGCTGCATTTAGACCTGGACTATCACCGCCAGCCGTTAAAATGCCGATTGTTTTCGCCATTGAAACTATCTCATTTGTCTGTCGAATTTTAAGGTATCTTAACTTGATGTCGCAAAATTGGCGAATTGAGTACTACTTTTGCTTATGTTGCACGACCTTGCGGGCGGCGGTGAGGACTTGAGCAATGGTGATGTCGCGCATACAGGGGTGGAATTGGGGGTCATCGTCAGACCAGTCTATAATGCGACACGGACGACAGGCGATGTTTGATGCCAGAACGATATGCTGTTGCGCAGGTCCCCAGGGTCCAAATTCAGTTGGGTCTGCCGGGCCGTACAAGGTAACGGTGGGTGCATTGACTGCGGCTGCGAGGTGCAATGGGCCGCTGTCGGGGCCGATAACGACACGGGAACGCGTGTAGAGCGCCGCAAGTTGGGCGATGTTGGTTTCACCGGCAATAATGCAGTAAGGTTGGGTCATCTGGGCGGTGATGGCTTTGACCAGCGCTAATTCATGTTCACTGCCGGTAAAGACAACATTTGCATCCAATTGCTCAATCAGCGTGTCGGCGACAATTGCCCAGTTTTCAGGCGGCCAATGTTTGACCCAGGTGCCGGAACCGGGATGAATACAGAAAAAAGGTTGGTCTTCGCTGATCCCCCATTCTGCCAGATAGCCGTTGACATAGGCCGCGTCAACAGTCGTCAGCGGGAAGTCGTAGACAATATATTCAGGGCTAAGTTGGCCTGTCCAGTTTTCTACGAGGCGGAGACTCTGTAAGACAGCATGCTCATGCTCGTGATTAACCGAGGTCGTTAGGAAAGGAGCGGTATCCGGTACGTTGTAACCGATGCGCTGGGGGATGTTCGCTAGATGGGCAATCATGGCTCCCCACCAGTGATCGGGCCGGAGAATGATGGCGCTATTGTATGAAATGCGGCGCAAGTGGCGGGCGGTGTTTATGGCTATTTCGTAGGGTGAGCGCCAATTTTCTTTGGGTTCACGGCTGAAACCAGGGAACGGCAGGGTCAATACGGCATCTATTTCTGGATAATTTGCCAGCACGTGTGCCGACCAGGGGCCAACCAAAGCATGAATCTCGGCGTGCGGCAGCGCGGCGCGCAACGCTTTGATCGCCGGTGTTGTGAGTAAAACATCGCCAAGATGATCCGGGCGAATGAGTAAGATGCGCTGACGATCTGGCCTACGAGCAGGAAGCTGTGGGGCCAGGGCCACGGTGCTGAGTAGCGTTCGACGGATATGATGCTTGATCGGCGTGGCATGAAATGCGGCGGCCATGCTCCGGTTGCGAAGAACGAGGGCATCTCTATCCAAGTCCGATGTCCTTATAAGCATCAAGCAGACGAGGTATCAAGACTGACCAATCATAGTGTTTATGCACAACCGCTTGTGCTGCCTCGCCTAACTGTTGCCGTTGGTCGGCATTTTGCAGCAGATTGTTAATGGCCTGAGCTAATTCAGGCGCGGTATCAGCGATAAGGAGAGTTTTTCGAGCATCCTCCGGTAGTCCTGCTGCCGCCAATGAGGTTGCGGCAACCGCACAACCCGCTGCCATTGCCTCAAGGATCTTCAGACGGGTGCCACTGCCCATGCGTAATGGTGCCACATAGACGGTAGTTGCACTTAAAAAAGGATGAATCTCTGGAACCCAGCCCGTGAGGAAAACTTGCTCAATATCACGCAGCACCTCCAATCGCGCATGGGGTTTTTGGCCCACGATATACAGGCGGGCATCGGGTACTTGCTGCTTAATCAATGGCAAGACCTCGTCGGTAAACCAT
Organism: Phototrophicaceae bacterium; assembly: GCA_965223835.1. GTDB lineage: Bacteria > Chloroflexota > Anaerolineae > Aggregatilineales > Phototrophicaceae > CAVYXZ01. The sequence goes on along the minus strand of CBDCXQ010000001.1, from coordinate 2,887,850 downwards.
AGCATGGCGTCAACGTTAGGTCGATAATCCATCTTGCCAGTAAATGTCAGGACATGGGGACCGAGATCGAGTTCTTCCGGGTTATTGGCATATTGTTCAGTGAAGATGCCATTGGGAATCACAGCAATGTTGGTCCGAAAGTGTTTCAGTGCCGCCGCGTCTTCATCCGATACTGCCAGCACACAGTCAGCTTGCTGGCAAACAGCCCGTTCGAAACGGGTTATACGCCGGGCCTGAATCCAGGAATAAATCGCAGCCGGCCAGCGCTCGATAGTGCTTCGGTCTACTTCGAAGATCAATTGCTGAAGCTGATATTCGGCGTTGTGTGCATCATAGCAAACTTTGGCATTGGGCTGAAGCTGGCGAACCAGAGGTAAATAGCCGGTCATCTCCAGACCTTCGAATTGTACCAAATCGAAAGCGGTACTTTCTAGCAGCGTCATCAGGTGTTCACGGAATAGATTGCTCTTCAAGCGCCGGGCGAGGTCTGGTTGGCGCGAAATAAGCAGGTCGCGCAGCCGTTGCTGCATCCCACGATGTGGTAGGGGGATGGTTACGATTTTCTTGCAAATATCGCGCAGTGGGGTGGACCCGGCTGCACTGTTGGAATCGGCAAAACTGAGTAACGTAATGTTATGTCCGGTGGCGTGGAGGCCATGAATGAGGCCAAAGTTGCGCAGTGTACCCCCTTGATGAGGCGGGTAGGGCAAAGCCGGGGTTAACAGTAAAATCTCCATCAGGCACTCAATTGACAGCTTTATAGACCGATAAAGTTACCTGAGCAGTGTGCTCCCAGGTGAAGGTAGCAGCCCGTGTCAGACCAGCAACTCGATTCGACTCTACCCAGTCAGAATCCGTCAAAACGCGGTGCATGGCATTCGCAATGGTGATCGGGTCATCGGGGTCAATCAACGCTCCCACATCGCCGACGACCTCTGGCAGTGACGCCCGGTCGCTGACAATGGGCACTGTGCCACAGGCCATGGCTTCTAACGCCGGGAAGCCAAAGCCCTCATAAAAGGATGGAGTAATCAGGGCGCGTGCCAGATTATAAATGGCTGGGAGCGCATCCTGGGGAACGTTCTCACGCCACATGATGTGCTTATCCAGGCCCATCGCGGCGATTTGCTGCATGGTTTCCGTAAACATCCAGCCCCGATTGCCGGCCAGCACCAGCGGTGGCGCATCAGGCAGTTGGTCTAGCAGGAGTTGATAAGCTCGCAAAAGGCCGATGATGTTTTTGCGTGGCTCGAATGTTCCCAGGAAGAGCAGATAGTCGTGCGGCAATTCAAGTTGCTGCCGATAAGGCTCTATTTCGTCAGCAAGCAAAGGTCGGAAGCTTTCATCCACGCCCAGCATGTGAACGGTAATTTTGTCGGCAGGAACGTTCAATTTGTCGATGAGATCGTTACGAGTGGCAGTGCTGTCCGCCAGGATATGATCGGCCTGTTGGACCGCACGGTTGATCTGACCGTTATAGTAACGGCGACTTTCAGTGGTCAAGAATTCAGGATAGTAGAGAAAATTCAAATCATGAACGGTAATGATGTGGTGACGCGCACCCTGTAGCGGTGGGATGAAGTCTGGACTGTGCAACAAATCAAGATTAAAACGGGCTAATTCTGTGGTTAGCGCCATGCTTTCCAGGCGATGGTGGCACGGGGTCCACAGATTTGCGCGCCGAAACCGCTGTACCAGCGATTCGGATGCTTTGCGGCTGTGAAACACGGTGTAACGGTTTTCAGTATCCAGCATTTCGAGCGCACGGACCAGGCGGCGCATATAGGTGCTGATACCGCCCCCGTGGTAGTGCGTGAGTCGGGCGTCAATGCCAATGTGCTGCATGATTGTCAGTATAGCGGGAGGCTGGTAAACATTCCAGATGGATTACGCGACCCCCTGTCCAGGAGCCTAGTCTACAAATACGCTACAATCCGGTGTCCAGGGTGGGGCGCAGACGGCAAGAAAAATCAGATCATTTTCGCTGTCATTAAAAATCTGGTGGATGGCGGTTGGCAGAATAGCTACCGTGTCACCAGGGCTAAGTGTTTGCTCCTCGCCGTCAACGACCATACGACCTTGCCCGGCGAGGATAAAGTAACTTTCTTCAACGAGGGGATGGTAGTGCTTGAGGGCTGATTTGCCCGGCGGCAAGGTGATATGCGCCAGACTGTGTTGGTTGGCACCACCTGCAGCCTTGCCAAGTAATTCACGGATAATTTCACCGTGCTCGCTGACAAAGGGTGTCGTTGTTTGCGGATTCTTGAGATGCATCAGCTATCTTCATTCCTCTATACGATGGGTAACTGACTCATGATAATTTTTTGAGTTTACAACCATTGGTTAATAATTTCATCCAGCGTGCCATCATCGACCAATGCTTGCAAGGCCCGGTCAAGTAATTGCCAACGGGCAACTTCGTCGGCTGGAACAGCGATGGGGTACCAGTTGTTCGTGATATTAGCGGTATGGGCTTGCCAATTGTTTTTGCGGAAATGTATGCGGGCACTGATGGCATCTACGAGTGCGGCATCAGCTTGACCTAGGTACACGGCATCCAGCGCATGGGCGGGCAGTTCGTAGGGCTGGGTGGAAAAAGGCGGAATACGACGTAGCCAGCGGTGGGCCAGTGCATCGGCTTCAGAGCCAAATTCATAGGCAAGACGATACCCGGACAAGTTAGACATTGTGATATCGGGCTGCGAACTGACCAGCACCAGCCCGGCGTCAAAGTAGTGGCGGGTATAGAGTACATCGGCGGTGCGCAATGGGTCAATTGTTAGCGTCGCTATGAGCGCATCCACTTGATTGATTTTGAGCGAATCGTACAGACCATCAAAACTCATGGGCACGAATCGTACTGGAATGCCTAAATGGTTGCCGAGTGCATGGCCCAGGTCTATCTCCAGGCCGAAAAGGTCTTGGGCCGTCAGGACAGCGAAAGGGGGTACACTGGGATCAACGCCAATTCGTAGTTCGCCATGGGGGAATGCAGCATCCAATGACGGCGTGGCCTGCGGTAAGCGGGCAAGCAATAAACCGAGGATGAGGAGTGCCAGCACGACGATGATTACTTGGCGGGGGCGGGTAACCACAGGTTTGTCGCTTTCTCATGGCCCAGCGCATAATCCTGGACGGCGAAATAGATAGGTTTGATCTGAAAATCGGGTGTGACCAGTGTGAAATTGTCGGGATAGCTAAAGGTAGGTGCCGGATAGCGAAAGGCCCACAGACACAGTTTTTCGAGCCAGGGCCAATTGGTGGCGGCATACCGAAAGGCTTCTAACGTGTTGGCTATACGTTGGGCCGGGCGAACCGCTTTGGTCCAGCGCGGATTATCGTTCCAGCCACTTTCGGTGATGAAAATAGGCTTCTCTATGTCACCATAACGGGCCATGATTGCCTGATGTAGTTCAGCCCGCCGGAAGTTCAACCGGTCAAATGCGGGCGCGGCGGCGGCTGAATCGGTGAAACCATACGTATGAACCGCCAGACCATCAAAATAGGGCGCGGCCCCGGCGCGATATAATTCTTCCAGATAAAGCAAATCATTCAGGCCATTGGGACTTGTCACCGGTTCCAGTGTTGGAGCGAGACCGGCGGCGAGGATCATTACGTTGGGATTCGCGGCATGGACCGGTTCATAAACAGCTTGCAACAGGTCGGCATAGGCCCTGGCATCAACAGCCTGATAACCCCACTCAAAGGCCAGATTCGGTTCATTCCAAATAATGATCTGCTGAACAGTCCCCGCATATCGAGCGGCGAAGTCGGCTACAAAGTCGGCGAAATCAATGTAAGCCGCATTGGGAAGATAATTGAGGGTTGAGTTACGGGGTCGTGCCCAATGTGGGACCAGGCCCATGCGCGCAATGACGTTTAGACCCTGATTTTCGGCATGACGTATGATACGATCGGCTGGTTCCCAATCATAAAAATCTTCTGTGCCTTCGACATAGGCCCAGGGGAAGAATTCAACAATCGTGTCTGCACCCATTTCGCGGACCAATTGCAACGTGCGCTGGATTTTCCACTCCCAAACTTCATCAATCAGCCGGGTATGTACGCAAACGTGGGGGCGGGCAGTGATTACCGTTTGTGGTGTGCCAAGTGGAGAACGTGGCCCAACCGCGCCGAATTGACCTAAGATAAACCAGATGACCGCCAGTCGAATATACCAGGGCCAATACTGGCGTACTGAATAAAATAACCAAGAATCCGCGGCAAACATGTTGACTATCATATCGCGGAGGCCAGATGATGAACATTACGTTTAACCTATGAAATTTTCGTGAATTTTTGCGGGATGGCTATACTTATTTTTGTTTCGAAAAATAAATCGTTATATTGGCGTGATATAGTAAACCGAAATATAATCAAATTTTAACCACAGGGCAACTTTCTATGCGCCTATTCATTAGCTATGCCAGGGTTGATAAATATTACTGCTCTCAGATTGTGGATATGCTAGATGTTCACGAAATCTGGTTTGATAATCGCTTGCACGCGGGCCAGCAATGGTGGGACGAAATTCAACGGCGGCTGGAATGGTGTGATGGATTGGTGTATTTGTTATCACCAGATTCGGTTGAATCGAAATATTGCAAGAAGGAATATTTGATTGCCAGTTCACTCGGCAAACATATTTTGCCAGTTCTGATTCAAGCGAATACGGTCATTCCCGAAGCGTTAGGACAAATACAATATGCTGACCTCAGCCAGGGCATTACGACTGAGGCCGTAAAGGAAATCTTGAATTCGCTATACGTTGCCGAGCGGCAAGCCGTACCGGTTCCGGTGCCAGCAGGTGGCATACCTATTCAAGTACTTGAAGACGAAGAGCCATCTTCAACCGCCGAAGTCGAAGTGCTGATCGCCGAAGCAGCGGCAGCGTTCGACCAAAAGGAGTTTGATCGTGCTGTTTACCTGCTCAAGCAAGCGCAGGCCAGTGGCTATCAATCACGTTATATTGACCTGGTTGCGATGCTCAATCAAGCTGAACATGAATTAGAGTGGCAGGCTTATCGCAAGGAAGCTGAGCGTGAATATCTCCCAATCGCAGCATTGGTCAAACATAAGGCGACTCGAAAATTGGGATGCCAGGCATTTAACGCGTTTCATAAAAACTTTCCGGATTACGACCCGGAAAATCTCGCCGCGATCTGTTTGCCCTATACCGCAGCATTAACGGAGTGGTGCAAGATTCCTGCTGGCGAAGTCAAAATCAAGCGGGGCGGCAAGGTAAAAACTTATCAGGTTGGTGAGTTTGAGATCAGTAAATATCCGGTCACGAATGCCCAATATGCTGAATTCATTGATGCTTCAGACGGCTACTGCAAGTCAGCCTGGTGGGATTTTTCGGTTCATGCCCTTAAATGGCGTAAGAAACACCCGGAAGGTGTTTATCCCAAACCCGTGGGCTACGATCACCCTTGTGTAAATGTTTGCTGGTATGAGGCCGTGGCCTATTGCCGGTGGCTAAGTGAACGAACCGGAAAATCAATCTCGCTGCCAACGGAACAGCAATGGCAGCGTGCCGCGCAGGGTGATGATGGTCGCTTGTTTCCCTGGGGTAATACATTCGACTCCAATCGTTGCAACTCGAAAGAAACCGGGATGCGCCTCACTGTGCCTGTGACCGAGTTTCCGGCAGGTGTTAGTCCATTTGGTGTGTTTGACATGGCGGGGAATGCGTGGGAGTGGTGCATTAATAATGAGCACAGTGGGGGGGATCGCGATACAGCGGCTGATGAAAATCGCGTTATTAAAGGCGGCGCGTTTATTAGCCCATACAAACGGGCATCATGCCGATTTTATTATTCGCTGAATCCGCAGACTCGCGCCGATAGCATTGGGTTCCGGCTGGTGTGCCTGAAAGACTAAGCATTCATTAACTGGAGATCGCTGAGCGCTGCTGAATCAGTGGCGTTTTTTGTTTTCACAGCGATATGATAGCTGATGCATTGATGTGCGCAGGAGACTTGAAGCATGAGCATAACTGGTTATCGGGATAAGATTCTGCCTTTGCGACAACAGGCTAAAGTGCGTAATAAATGGTTGAAGTCACGACTGAAGATTGTACTGCCGGAGATCATGCAGCGTGAAGGTTTTGAGATGTGGATTGTCGTCGCGCGGGAGTACAACGAAGACCCCGTGATTATGACTCTATTGCCGGAACCAGCGATGGCAGCACGGCGGCGCACGATTTTAATCTTCAGCCTGCGGGATGATGGCACATGTGACTGTTTGACCTTGAGCCGTTATAAAATGGAGTTTTATCACAAGGATTGGAACCCGGACGATGGTGAAACGCAGTTCGAAAGTCTGACGCGCGTCGTGCAGGAGCGCGATCCACAAGTGATTGGGATCAATGTGTCGCCAACATTTGCCTTTGGTGATGGACTTTCTCATAACGAATATCGACTGCTGATTGAGGCATTGGGCGAAACCTATGAGGACCGGGTCAAAAGTGCGGAGCGTCTCAGTGTGGGGTGGTTGGAACGACGGCTTCCGAACGAAATAACCGTTTATCCGGGTTTCGTCGAGATTGGTCATGCCATTATCGCTGAAGCGTTTTCCAGTCGAGTTATTCAACCGGGGATTACGACGACGGATGATGTGGTGTGGTGGATGCGGCAAACGATGAATGATATGGGGCTGAAAGCATGGTTCCAACCCAGTGTTGAGATTCAAGCACCGGGGCAAACAATGGCAATCGGTGAGGATGAAGTCGAACGGACGCTGATTTTGCCGGGGGATTTGCTGCACTGCGATATGGGTTTTCACTATCTGGGTCTGGCGACTGACCAACAGCAGCATGCCTACGTGTTGAAGCCCGGCGAAACCGACGCCCCCAATGGTCTAAAGGCCTTACTGGCAGAAGGCAATCAATTACAGGATATTCTGATGGCTGAAATGCAGGTGGGGCGTACCGGCAATGAAGTGCTTGCGCTTGTGCTGGAGAAGGCGAACGCAGCGGGATTGGCGGCTTCGGTTTACACGCATGCGCTGGGGTATCATGGTCACGCGGCTGGCCCGGTGGTAGGCATGTGGGATAATCAGAGCCATGTGCCAGGTCCTGGCGAGTACGAACTGTTCGACGACACCTGCTATTCGATTGAACTCAATGTTAAAAAAGCCGTGCCTGAGTGGGGTGGGCAGGTGGTGATGATAGCACTGGAAGAAGACGCAGTATTGACCGACGGGCAAATGCACTGGTTGCATGGGCGGCAGACAGAATTGCATTTGATCGGGTGAAATGTATCGTAGAGACACGGCTGTCGTATCTCTACGAGTTTTTGTTTCTAATTACCGCACATCGTGCCAGGCTGTGTGAACCTCAGTTTCATCATTGCGCATGGCCCGCAACAAGGCGTCCTGATCGACCGGGATACTGAAGATGCGCACCCTCACCGCGTTATAAATGGCATTGGCGATGGCTGGCGAGGTGTTAATGGACGGGATCTCACCAACGCCTTTGGCCCCAAAGGGACCCTCGCTGGCACGATCTTCAACCAGATAACTCACAATCTCTGGCGTGTGCTTGATGCTGGGCATTTTGTAGCGGGCCAGCAAGGTTGACCAGGGTACACCATCTTCGATAATGTAACTTTCAGTCAGGCAATTGCCCAGCGCCATGACGATGCCGCCTTCGATTTGACCTTGCAGCAGCAGCGGGTTAATGGCCCGGCCAATATCGGTGCCAGAGATGATCTTCTCGACATGCACCACACCAGTATCGAGTTCAACGCTCACGAGGGCAATTTGCGTGGCGTAGGAGAAGGCGAAATGCATATCACCGCCGGTCCCCAGGGGTTGGGTCTGCGGTCCCCAATACTCATGTTGGATGCGCGTGGAGATGCCTTGCTGTTTGGCAAGCTGCACCGCCTCGCCAAATTTGATACTCGTACCGTTCACACGGACCAGACCTTCTTCAAAGCGCAGTTGCTCCGGGGGATGGTCGTACTCCTCGGAGACAACGCTACTGAGGGCATCGCGCAGGTTGGAAGCCGCGTGGCGAACCGCGTTGCCGCTCATGAAAGTTTGACGACTGGCCGTCGTGGGGCCGCCATCAGGGGTCAGGTCGGTATCGGATAGCAGGACGCGTATCTGTCGATAGGGCAGGCCGAGTTCTTCCGCTGCACATTGGGCCAACACCGCGCCCAACCCCTGACCCATATCCGCTGATGAAGTGCGGACTTCAACGGTACCATCGTCAAACGCTTCAACTTCCGCTGCCGATTTATCCGGTGCGCCGCCGCCGAGGCCCGTATTTTTGTACGCACACGCAATGCCCCAGCCATAAGCTTTGTTGCCCTCGGTCCAGCCCCATTGGAAGCTGCCGTTGAGGTTGCCGCGCATATCGGTGTCGCACTGTTTGATTGTTTCTAATAAGCCGACACTTTCACGCAAGAGTTGGCCGGTAGCCGTCGTCACGCCGACTTTTTGTGCGTTCTTCAGGCGGAGTTCAACCGGGTCCATGCCAATCGCCTCGGCAATCAGGTCCATATTCTGTTCGACGGCGAAAGCACTCTGAGTCACGCCAAAGCCGCGAAATGCGCCGGAGGGTGCATTGTTGGTGTACATTGCATAACAATCAATTTTGGCGTGGGGTACATTGTAAGGGCCGGTAGCATGAGTGGTAGCACGGGTCATCACCTTATCGCTCAAGCTGGCATAGGCGCCCGCATCGCCATAGAGTTCTGCTTCAACGGCGGTGAGGGTGCCATCGTTTTTCGCGCCAGTCTTGATGCGGATTACGGTTGCATGGCGTTTCGGGTGGAACAGCAGCGATTCCTGGCGGGTGTAGAGCATTTTCACTGGCCGCTGGGTTGCTTCAGCTAAGAGCGCGACATGGATCTGACCGGCGATGTCTTCTTTGCCACCAAAACCACCGCCAATCAAGGTGCCACGCACCCGTACCTTTTCGTCAGTCAGGTTCATCGCCCGCGCGATCTGATTGCGATCCTGATATGGAATCTGGGAGCCGACATAAATGGTCAGTTTTTCATGTTCATTGTCGAACCCGGCAGGAATGCCGATGGCGCATTCCGGCTCGAGGAAGGCGTGTTCAGTCGTTGGTGTTTGATATGTCTTTTCAACAATGACATCAGCTTCAGCAAATCCTTGTTCCAGATCGCCATGTCGGACCTTAATGTGCTTAAGCAGGTTGCCATCGTCGCGACCATCATGCACAATCGGCGCTTCGGGCTTACGGGCGTAGACTGGCCCGGTGACCACTGGTAGTACATCATAGTCGATTTCGATTAATTTGAGGGCTGCATTGGCGATATCTTTACTTTCTGCTGCAACCAGGGCAATTGCATCGCCCATGTAACGTGCCTTCTCACCTTCACCAATCATGACCGGCCAGTCAAGGTGGACGAGGCCGTGAATGTTTTCGCCGGGAATGTCAGCCGCAGTCAAAACTGCGTGAACACCGGACAGGGCTTGGGCCTTACTGATGTCGATGCGAGTGACGATGGCATGTGGATGGGCCGAACGCAGCGTGCGGGCGAAGAGCATGTCGGGGAATACATAATCGTCGGTATATTTGGCGCGTCCGGTCACACGGTCTACGATGTCCTGGACTTTTTCGCTGTGGCTGACGGAGTTCATCGGCTCATCAACCGCCGGGTCATTGATCGTGAGCGGACCTTCACCCCGTTTGATGCTCGCGGCGGATTTGATGGCTTGCATGACGCTCGTATAACCGGTGCAGCGGCAGTAGGTGTCCTTCAATGCCACTTTGATGTCATAATTATCGGGGTCAGGCTTCTCGTCAATCAGTGCTGCAGCGGTCATCATCAGGCCAGGCGTACAGAACCCGCACTGTACCGCGCAATGATTGATGAATTCGGACTGAATGGGGTGGAGTTCCTCGCCATCAGCCGTGATCGTTGCCAACCCTTCGACTGTTTTGACGGTCTTGCCTTGAGCCTTGAACGCCGGGTAAATACACGAATCCACCGGTACGCCATTAACATGAACCGTACAGATGCCGCATTCGGCTTCGTCACAGCCAATTTTAGTTCCGATCAGGCCCAGATCATAGCGCAGCACCTGCGCCAGCGTGCGCGATTCGGGTACATCTAATGTATGTTTGGCTCCGTTAACAGTCAGGTTTAATTTGGTCATCACAGGAATTCCTCGTCTAATGTTCTTCAGCGAGTGGTGGCTGGAACTAGCCCAATCCTACACCTTCGGCCTGGATCTTACCGGTGCGGGCGCGTTTGATTGCGAGGGGCAGGGCTTGCTTGAGCAATGTTTCAATCATGTGATCGCGGTATTCAGCAGTAGCGCGATATTTACTCGTGCGGGGATGTAATGATTCGCGGGCAGTTTTTGCTGCTTGTTCCAGGGTTGCCTCGGTTGTAGGTTGTCCGCGCAGCGCATTTTCTGTTTCAGTAATGCGAACTGGAACGCGATCAACCGGGCCGATGCAGATGCGAACATCCGCGTAGTTTTCGCGGCTTTCATCGAGCCGTACCCACACGGCGCAACCGAGCACAGGTAGGGCCACCCCCTGCGGACGCATGATACGCTTGAAAGCAGTGGCTTCACGTTCACCGCATTGATGGAAGCGGAACCCGACCAATACATCACGCGTCGAATCCAGCGCCGATTGGCCGGGGCCTTTGAACAACTGCGTGATCGGAAGCCATTCGCGACGACTATCCTGCCAGGCGACTTCGGCCTCCGCGTCAAGCGCGACCAGCGATGTCGTACCGTCGCCAGCGGGCAGGGCATGGGCGACATTGCCACCCAACGTGCCGACGTTGCGCACCTGGGGACCGCCAACCACGCCACAGCTTTCGACCAAACAGGTTGCCTGTTGTTCGATGAGATTCGATTGAACGATGGCGGTATGGGTGACGGCGGCGCCGATATGAATATGGCTATCAGTGACGCTGATTTGTGACATTTCGGAAACGGTGGTGACATCCACCAATGCTGCCAGCGGATGTTCGCCTTTTTCCACATGTTGTAGATCAATCAAAAGGTCGGTGCCGCCGGCGATGACGCGTGCCTCCCCGCCATAATGGGCTAGCCAGTGCAAGGCTTCAGCAACGGTTGCAGGTGATTTATAATCATTCCAGAGGGGCATCAGCAGCTTTCTCCATACGTGACAGAGCTTGCTTGCAGCGCTTTTCGAGGGGGCAGACCCACGCCGACAATATAATCTATTTGCCGACTGCAAAACGGGATACCCTAATTTACCATCAGGTTGCGGGTGCTGACAAGTGAATTCGTGGAATTTTACAGCTTCAGCAGTGAATGACGAAGTCTGGCGTCATTTATCGTAACAAATTGACCAAGAAAACGCTGGCGATTTGTGGTAATTTTTGCAATTGCACGGTTTAATTAGGTGCCAGACAATGGGAAGCTAATACAGAGTACGTATGAAACGATCGCAAAATCAGGTTGATCCAATTGCCATTTTAGCTCCGGTCATCGCCGTCATTCTGGCGCTGCTGATTGGAGCAATGGTGTTAATGGCGTTAGGAAAAAACCCTATCGAAGCCTATGGGTCGATGCTGAACGGCGCGTTTGGCAGCTTTGAAAACTGGCGCGAGGGCAATTTCAGCCGGTTGTATAACACGATCACCCGTGCGATTCCGCTGCTGTTGGTCGCGGTTGGCATCTGTATCGCGTTTCGTGGCGGCGTGATTAACATTGGCGCAGAGGGCCAGTTGTTCATGGGAGCGGTGGCAGTGACAGCGGTCTCGGTGGGAATTGGCGATGGCTTACCTGCGCTGTTGCATGTGCCGCTCGTGCTGTTAGTGGGGTTTAGTGCTGGGGCGGTATGGGGCGCGATTCCGGGCTATCTGAAAGCGCGTTTCTCTGTGAATGAAATTCTCAGCACGGTAATGATGAATCAGATCGCCATTCAATTGCTGTTGTTCTTACTCAGTGGCCCCCTGATTGATCCGCGTGAAATTGAGCTGGGTACTCGCATTCCCCAGTCAGCACGGCTACCCCAAGCAGTCTGGTTAGGGCGCTTGGTGCCACCCGCCCGCTTACATACCGGTCTTTTTATCGCGATAATCGCAGCAATTGTCGTTTACCTGTTGTTATGGCGTACCCCGCTGGGTTATCGTGTGCGCGCGGTGGGTTTGAACAAAGATGCGTCGAAATATGCCGGCATTTCTGTGCCCTTGTATGTGACGCTGGCGTTGACTTTGAGTGGGGGACTGGCCGGGCTGGCCGGTATGGTCGAAGTGACCGGGGTGACCCACCGCATGGTTGAAGGTTTCGCGGTCGGTTACGGCTTTTCCGGCATTGTGGTGGCGTTATTTGGTCGGTTGCATCCGCTGGGTGCCATTCCGTCAGCTTTCTTTTTCGGAGCGCTCCTGACGGGTGCTGAACAGATGCAGCGGACGATTCAGGTCCCATCAGCAACCATGATCGCGTTGCAAGGATTGGTGGTGATTTTTGTGGTGAGCAGCGATGTCTGGGTGCGGCGGCGGGCGGCGCGGCGGGCATCACAGGCAGTGGGCGCGGCAGTCACGGTTGATAATGATCTGCTGCCAGCAGCGACGAAGGTCGGTTAAGCTTATGGGCGAACGCGATTTCCTGGAGATTCTGGTTCCCGCTTTGGGTCTGACATTAGCAGCGGCGATGCCGTTTTTGTACGCGGCGCTCGGTGAATTGTTCGCCCAACGTTCTGGTGTGCTCAATCTTGGCGTTGAGGGCATTATGCTTATGGGCGCGTTCACCGCCGTCTTTGTGGTCTCAGATAAAGGTCTGGGAGCGGACCTGGGGGCGGGCTTGTTGGCAGCCATGCTGGTCGGCGGTTTGCTGGGTTTGGCGATGGCTGTGGTGAGCGTGACATTTCAGGCAGAACAGGGAATCAGTGGAATCGGTTTTACCATGCTTGGATTGGGCCTGTCGACGCTCTTGTTCCGGGTGCTGGCTGACGGTGTGATCGTTGCTGAAGGTTTCCAGAAAATCAACATTCCGGCGTTGGGTGATTTGCCAATCGTAGGTGAGATTTTCTTCCGGCAGAATTTGATGGTGTATGCTGCGTTCGCGCTGGTGCCGATTTCGATTTGGGTACTGAACCGCACGACCTGGGGGTTGCAAATTCGAGCCGTTGGTCAAAATCCGACTGCTGCCGATGCGATGGGCGTGAATGTCATACGAGTGCGTTATTCAACGGTTATACTGGGCGGCGTGATGGCCGGGATTGCGGGTGCTTCGCTGTCGATTGCGTTGAATGGTGTGTTCCAGGAAAATATGACCGCTGGCCGGGGATTTATTGCGGTGGCGCTGGTTTACTTTGGTGGCTGGTCGCCCTGGCGCGTCATGCTGGGTGCCTTGTTGTTTAGCGCCGCGAATAACCTGCAAATCTGGGTTCAATTGCTTGATGTTCGGATTGGTGGGGACGCGATCCCGCCCAATCTATTGATTATGTTGCCGTATGTTCTGACGATTGTGGTCCTGATCTTTGCGCGTGAAGGCCAGCGACGAGAACCGGCAGCCTTGACGAAGCCGTTTGAACGGGGCGAGAATTAACGATCTCGCACGATCACGATGTTTTATCTAAGGAGGAATGAGTAATGAAGAAAGTACTTTTACTGGCGCTGGTCATCAGTGTATTGGCATTTGGTGGCCTGGCCCAGGCCCAGGATCAGATCCGGGTGGCGATTGTGATGCCCAGCAGCACGACCGACCTATCCTGGAGTCAGTCGATCTTTCAGGGTTTGCTGGATGTTCAGGCGATGCTGGGTGGTGAAGATGCGATGGAAATCGCCTTTACTGAAGGCATGTTCGATGTGGCTGCGGCTGCGGAAACCCTGCGCGGCTATGCTGAAGATGGTTATGACCTCATTATCGCGCATGGCACGCAGTATGGCACATCGTTGTTTGATATTGCACCGGACTTCCCAGATACGTCATTTGCCTGGGGTACGGCGACAGATACGGGTGCAGATGTGGGTTTGACCAACATTTTCGCTTATGAAGCCTCGGCTGAAGAAGGCGGTTATGTCAATGGTGTCATGGCGGCCTTGTTAACCGAAAACAATGTGATTGGTATTGTTGGTCCGGTGCAAGCGGGGGATGCCTTGCTGTACATCAACGGTTTCATCCAAGGTGCCGAAGCGACCAACCCCGATGCGGAAGTGCTGGTGGCCTACACCGGGTCATTCAGCGATGTCGCTGCTGGGACTGACGTGGGTAATGCCCATCTCGCGGCGGGCGCGGATGTATTGACTGGTACGTCGCAGATGGTCGTTGGCGCGATTGAAGCTGTGCAGACCGCAGGCGGCTACTGGTTTGGCACACAGAGCGATCAAAGCCCCGAATGGCCGGACGCCGTCGTGACGTCACAGGTTTACAACTGGGCACCGACTTTGCTAGATATGATTGAGCGCCATCAGGCAGGTGAACTCGGCGGCGTGGCGTATACGCTGACATTGGAAAATGGCGGTCAAACCTTCGTGTTTGGTAATGTCAGCATCCCGGCGGATGTGCTCGCGGCGGCAGGAGCTGCTGCTGGAGGTATCCTGTCAGGCGAGATTGAAGTTGCCCGCGAACTGCCCGAATAGCCACACGTACACATATTCTTTAGGGGCACGGTAGACAGTGCCCCTAAACTGACACTGGATAAGCTTATGTCTGCAACACAAACCCTCCCCTCCGGGCATACGCAAATTGCACAGGCTGAACTGGTTGAAATCACCAAACGTTTTCCCGGTGTGCTGGCGAATGATCGGGTGAACTTCGATGTGCGGGCCGGTGAAATTCACGCATTGCTCGGTGAAAATGGCGCGGGCAAAAGCACGTTGATGAAAATCCTGTACGGGTTGTATCAGCCAGATGGCGGTGAGATTCGGCTCAATGGTCGAGACGTTGATTTTCGTTCGCCAGCGGACGCTCTGTCACAGGGAATCGGCATGATTCATCAGCACTTCATGCTGGTGCCCACGTTGACCGTGACAGAAAATGTGGCGCTGGGGATTAAAGGCCGTCCACTGCTCGATTTGAAGCAAGTGAAGCAACGCTTGCAGGAACTATCTGAGGCGTATGGCCTGAAAGTTGATCCCGATGCCTATGTCTGGCAATTGTCGGTTGGTGAGCAACAGCGTATCGAGATCGTCAAAGCGCTTTATCAAGGTGGGGCGTTAATTATCCTGGATGAGCCAACAGCCGTACTCACGCCGCAGGAAGTGGATGAATTGTTTGGTACGTTGCGGCAGATGCGCGATCAAGGTCATGCGTTGATCTTTATCTCGCACAAGTTGTATGAAGTCCAGGAATTGTGCGATCGAATTACGGTGATGCGCGATGGTCGGCTGGTAGATACGATTCCCAATGATGGTGTTGAACAGCGGACTCTAGCCCGCATGATGGTCGGGCGCGACGTGCAATTTCAACCGGATCGAGCCGAAGTTGAGACCGGGCCGGTGCAACTGGGAATTAAAAACCTGACTGCCTTGAATGACCGTGATTTACCGGCGTTAGAGCAGGTTTCACTGGATGTGCGGGCGGGAGAAATTGTGGGTGTGGCCGGCGTGTCGGGTAATGGACAACGCGAACTGGCAGAATGCATCGCTGGATTACGATCAGCCACCGGCGGCAGTGTGCAGTTGGCGGGACAAAATATTCTCAATTTGCCAGTGCAGGGCCGCTTGAGTGCCGGGTTGGCCTTCATCCCCGAAGAACGCAACCGACACGGGACCATTGGTAATTTCTCGGTTGCTGAGAATGCCATCTTGCAAACCAACAACGCACCGCAATTCTTAAACAGCGTATTTTACAATTTCGAGGCAATTCGCCAACATACTGCTGGTTTGATTGACCGCTTTAATGTCAAGACGCCCACCCAGGAAACGCCAATTAAGAATTTATCCGGTGGCAATGTGCAGAAGCTGATTTTGGCGCGTGAGTTATCGCGGGAGCCGGTGGTTCTGTTAGCGGCGCAACCGACCCGGGGCGTCGATATTGGGGCATCGGAGTATATCCGTAATGTGCTCATGGAGCAGCGAAGTCATGGTGTAGCGATTTTGTTGATCTCCGAAGACCTTGACGAAATTATGGCGCTGTCGGATCGCATTGCGGTGATGTATGAAGGCCGCATTGTCGGCGTGGTCGACCGGCAACAGGCGGATGTTGAACTGCTGGGCTTGATGATGGCCGGTGCCGTGACCACGTAATTGAACCTCTGATTAATGCCAATTAGCGAGTTGGACTCCCCGTTTAACGCTGCTGCGTTACAATCTCTCGATGTTTATTGAGAGCAGCGGTACTTAAAAGTCATGCCAAATATACAAGTCAATACGCTGACCGATTTTGGTCAGGCTATTTTTGCGGCAGCCGGTGCGCCCGATGATATTGCGTGGGCTGTAGCTGAATCGCTGGTGACGACGAACCTGATGGGTCACGATTCGCATGGCATCATTCGCGTGAACCAGTATGTGACGCAAATCCAAAAGGGGACGTTGCATCCGACAGTCCGACCGACGCTTGAACGGAGTCGGGGTGCAATTGCCATTGTTGATTGTGGCTTCGGCTTCGGTCAAATCGGGGCGCGTTTTGGTACGGAACTGGCAGGTGAACTGGCAGCGGCGCATGGTATTGGGGCCGTTGCTTTGAGCCGTGTCAATCATATTGGTCGCCTGGGCGAATATGCCGATATGCTGGCGCGACAGGGCGATGTTGGTCTGGTGTTTACCAGCGGTACCATCGTCCGAAAGTCGGTGACACCCTGGGGTGGGCGGGAGCCGATGCTGGGGACCAACCCGATGGCGTGGGCGGTGCCGACTGGCGATGAACCCTTACTCCTGGATTACGCAACAGCGGCGGTGGCGAATGGGAAGGTCACGGTAGCGCAGAGCAAAGGCGAACCGATGCCAGAGGGTATGTTACTCGACAAACTGGGTAGGCCAACAACAGATCCAGCCGACTTTTTCGATGGTGGCATGCTGCTGCCTTTCGGGACGTATAAGGGGTCGGGGCTGGCGATCATGATGGAGATTATTCCGACTTTACTGGCCGGGTTTGCCCCGACCTCATCGCCAGAATTTGAGCCGGGCAATCCGACAGTGATTATGGCGCTACAGGTGGATGCGTTTACCGATCTGGATCGATTCGAACGCCTTACTCGTGAACTCATCGAACGGGTCAAAATTGTGCCGTCGGCGACAGGCTTTGATGAAGTGCTATTGCCGGGCGACAAGGAAGCACGATCGACAGCGGTGCGTACGCGTGATGGGATTCCACTGCCGGATACAGTCTGGCAGAATTTAACCGGGCTGGCTGCTGAACTGGCTGTCACCATACCGAACATTGAGGAGACATCGGCATGAAGCATAAAGTATGGGTCGGCGTCAATATGCCGCCGCAAGCTATCGGATTGCTGGAAGCGGCGACTGATGTGATTGGTCCGCGCAGTGATCCGACGCCACCAGAGAGTCTTGAGGGAATTGAACGCGCCGATGCCGCTGTGATCTGTCCCGGCTTTCCTGGCGTCGGGGCAACCTTTGAGCAATTGCCTAATCTCAAGGTCGTAGCGCGGGCTGGTGCTGGCTATGACAACGTGAATGTCGATGAAGCGACGGCCTGTGGCGTCTGTGTGCTGCGCACGCCGGATGGCAATACGGAGACAACCGCTGTATTCACAATCGGGATGATGTTGAACGCCGTGCGCCGAATCAAACAGAGCAACGTGCTGATGAGCGCCGGGTCCTGGCTACCGCTACCGGAGTTGACGAGTTTTGATCTAAACGGCAATACGCTGGGCATTATCGGCCTGGGGCGGATTGGCGCACGCGTGGCGGAGATTGCGCATGTGCTGGGACTGCGGGTCATCGCCTATGATCCTTATATCATGGAGGGACGGGCGGTGAGTTTTCGGGTGCAATTAGTTGACCGGCTGGAAAGTTTGCTTGAACAGGCCAATATTGTCACACTGCATGTGCCCTTGACGACTGAAACTCGTGGCATGATGAATGCTGGGACAATGGCAAAGATGAAAACCGGTGCCGTGCTGGTGAATTGCGCACGCGGGCCAGTAGTCGTAGAAAGTGCGCTGATTGATGCGTTGAACAGCGGTAAACTTTCAGCGGCAGCGTTGGATGTTTTTGACCCTGAACCACCGGCTGCTGATAATCCGCTGTTGCACATGGATAACGTCATTGCAACGCCGCACATAGCTTCCAAGACCCACGAGGGACAATTGCGTAGCCGGTCCAGTGCAGCCCGGCAGATCTTGATGGTCCTGGACGATAAACAACCGCCGGGATTGGTCAACCCGGAAGTGTGGAATACGCGACGGCGGTGATATTCGGGGCAGCAGAATTTAGGTCGGTTGTTGCCGGTTGGGTGTATCAACCAGGTGACTGTATTTGAGACCGCTGCCGGTGATGAACAGGACAACCTTCTCATCGGGTTGAACCTGTCCATCGGCGATCATTTGCTTTAAGGCAACCAGCGTGGCGGCGGCTTCTGGCGCGACAAATAATCCTTCCAGGCGACCAATTTCCAGCATTGCGGCAATCGTGGCTTCGTCACTGACGGCAAGGGCAGTACCAGCGCTCTCGCGGATCGCCCGCAGGATCAAAAAATCACCGACAGCCGCTGGCACGCGTAATCCATCAGCGACAGTGGTGGCACCTTGCCAGGGCGTGGCAAATTCAGCCCCCGCTTCATAGGCCCGGACAATGGGGGCACAACCCGCTGCTTGTACACTGACCATGCGTGGTCTTCGTGAGTCAATCCAATCCATCGCCTGCATTTCGGCAAAGGCTTTCCACATACCGATCATTCCGGTGCCGCCACCGGTGGGATACAGCACAAGATCGGGCAACGTACCGTCGAAATTCTCAAATAGTTCGTAACCCATCGTTTTCTTGCCTTCGACCCGATAGGGTTCTTTCAATGTCGAGACATCGAACCAACGACCTTCGGCGACCCCGGCCTGAACATAACGAGCACAATCGGTGATAAGGCCATCAACCAGTGTGATCTCGGCACCTAACGCTTGCATTTCAGCGATAAATGGCTGTGGCACGTCCTGAGGTGCATAAATGTAGGCGGGTAGGCCAACTTTCGCTGCATAGGCGGCCATGGCGCTTCCGGCATTGCCGGCAGTTGGAATTGCAATGGCTTTCGCGCCCAATTCTGCCGCTCGATTGACCGCCATCACCAGGCCCCTTGCCTTGAAGGAATCGGTGGGGTTGGCCGCTTCGTTCTTCGCGTACAAATTGCTTAAGCCCAGTTGTTTGCCGAGCCGTTCCAGCTTGAGTAAGGGGGTATAGCCTTCGTCGAGCGTCACTCGAAAAGTTGGATCTCTGACCGGCAGCACCTCGGTATAGCGCCAGAGATTAGGAGCGCGGCGGCTGAGAATGGTCGGTGTCAGGTCTTGACGCGCACGGTCTAAATCGTAGCGGGCCAGCAGCGGTTTACTGCAATCCGGGCACAGATTCATAAGCTGGTCGGCATCAAATGTGTGTTGACACCAGCCGCATTCTAGATGGGACAAATAACTTTTCATTTAACATCACAATCGCTTATCTAAAAACAAATCTTACCCCATCGGTTTGTCACCATTCGCGGCTCAATCGGCTGATTGGCGGGGCATGGGCCGGTCGCTGATGTCATCCAACAATCCGCCGTGACCCATCGCCACGAGGTCAGCACGGGTGAGGCGTTCACCCGCCAGTAAGCGCGGGAGCAGCCAGTCAATGACGTTCGTCTTGGGCGATTTGATACAACTGGGCGCACCCAATACTGGCACCGCGCCAACATAACCCAGCATGAGCAGGCTGCCCGGATCAACCGGCACGCCGAAATGGGCGACATCACCGCCAGCAGCTCGTAAAGCGGATGGTACTACGTCATTGTTATCGATGATCGCTGATATACCGGCGACGATGATCAGATTGCGTCCAGCAGTAAGCTGCTGGGCAATCGCCTGGCAGATCGCCGTATCATGATGAGCAACATAGGTCACACTATCTAATGTGCTATGCAACTTCTCGATACGTTTGCGGGTCGGAGCTTCAAAGGCTTTGACGAGCCTTTCACGAGCGCTCTCTGGCCCGGAAATGATGAGGCCAACCGAGTATGGTTGTAGCGGTCGCACGCTGATAATCGGCGCATAATGGTTGGCAGTGCTCTCTACGTCAACGACCCGGGCCGCCGAGATACCGAATGGAATGACCTTGACCAGCGTCACCAGTTCGCCGGGATGAACCAGGCTATGATTGCGTAGGGTCGCCAGGGTGATGCCCGCGTCAATATTGTTCAAGCGTTCTAGCGCCGGGACGTTAATGTAGACTGGTCCGTAATGGTCGGCATGAAGGGTAGCCCGGCCTACGCCCGGCGATTTCACGGTGATGCCCGGTCCAGCGGCGGCGATGCCGACCCGACGGGCACCCTCATTTTCGTCCAGGTCGGTGGCGGCAAGCTGGGCGACGATGACAGTTTCGAGATTGAGTTTTTCCAGCGTCGGCAGGTCTTCTGCCGTCAGTACCCGGCCCTTACTCAAGATTTTGTGTCCGGCAGCATCCACTAAATTATGGGCCAGCACATGACCAACTGCTGCCGCTGCCGGCAGCGGGCCGAATTTCATGTTAACACCCCATTACGTACCGCGACGATTTCCGCCAGAATGCATAGTGCAATCTCCTCTGGTGTTTTGGCACCGATGTCCAGGCCAACGGGCGTGCGAATGCGGTTTGTCTGTTCCTGAGTTAACCCCGCTTCAGCGAGTCGTTCCAGCCGTTGCTTGTGCGTGCGCTGACTGCTGAGGACGCCAACATAGGGAACGGCACTGGGCAGCGCGGTAATGAGCGCCTTGTCGTCGATTTTGGGATCGTGAGTGAGAACAGCGATGTAGGTGTTTTTGTCGAGGCCTAATTGCGGCAGGGCCTTATCCGGGTAACTATGCAGGATGGATTCGACCTCAGGGAAGCGTTCCGGCGTGGCGAAGACCTGGCGAGGGTCGATCACTGAGACACGAAAACCGACCTCGCGGGCAAATAGCTGTAAGGGCATCGCAACATGCACCCCCCCGATAATAATCAGATGTGGACGCGGTTGATGCACATCCACCATAATAGCCTGTTCCGCAGATGTCGCCCGACCTGATTGCAATTGTGCCTGGGCGACTGTGGCAAAAGCAGTTTGCTGGTTCGTACTCAGGCCCTGCGTCGCGTATTCAACTGTGCCATCAGCCGCATAGACCGCTTTTTGACCAGCGTCTTCACCTTCGATTATCGTGACCGTTGCAGCGATTTGATTTTCCCGTACTGCTTTTGCTGCTACCGGCCACCAATTTTTATCGAGCGGTTCAACAAAGACGCTGATTTTACCGCCACAGGTGAGGCCGACATCCCACGCGGTGTCATCGCTGACGCCAAACGTGAGCAGACGCGGTTTACCAGTTTTCAGGCTTTCCAATGCTTCTTCGATCACGGCAGTTTCGACACAACCGCCGCTGACCGAACCGACCATTGCCATCGCGTCGGTGATTGCCATCTTGGAGCCGACGCCGCGCGGCGCTGAACCCCAGGTTTGCACAACAGTTGCGAGGGCAACGTTACGATTTTCCGTGAGCCAATTTTCGACAGATTCTAGTATATCAAGCATGATGTTGGTGTTTTATTAGTTGACGGTGTGGTTGGCGTCCGCCCTGCCGCCAGGTGAGTGCTTGTAGTGCTTTGACGACCATTTCCAAATTATCCAGATTTCGCAGCGGCAGGAAATCGTCGACAAAGGGTAGCATGGCTTGTGCCCCACGAGTCAGGGGTTCATACTGCGGCAGGTCAAGCAAAGGGTTAAGCCAGATTAAACGATAACAACTGCGTTGCAGGCGGGCGGTTTCCTGTCGCAGTAGTTCCGGATCGCCCCGGTCCCAGCCATCGGTAATTAAGAGAACGATTGCACCCCGTCCCAGTACCCGGCGCGACCAGTGATAATTAAAAAGGCGTAGCGCCTCGCCAGTCATGGTGCCGCCACCCCAATCGCTCACGGTTGAACCAACTTCTTCTAGTGCCCGATCAACCGACTTATGCCGTATCGGATGCGTAATGCGGGTCAGATGCCCACTGAAGACAAATGATTCCACTTGATCCATGCTGCTGGCGAATGTGTGCATAAAATGCAGGAAAATTCGAGTATAGCGTTCCATGCTGCCGCTGATGTCACAAATCGTTACGACCGGGCGCGGTTTTAATTTGGTGGTGTTGGTCGGCAAATGTAGAATTTCACCTTGATAGCGCATATTCTCGCGCAGGGTACGCCGCAGGTCAATACGCTGGCCTTTGCCGGGACGCAAACGACGCGTGCGCCGGAAGCCTAATGATTGGGGCAGATGTTCCATAATCTGACTTGCCATTGCCAGTTCTTCAGGTGACATTTCTGCGAAATCTTTGTAACGCAAAATTTCCTGATTACTATAGGTGGGCACAACCGCCGTGAGTTTGAGATCAGGTGTGGTATCGGCATCAGCTCCATTTGGCGACGGTTCGGCCCCGGCGGGCATCAGAAATTTCATGCCCTGCGGTGGCTCAGTATGCATATCGGGCAGATCAAGCATAACCCAATCATCAATTGGACGGCGCCAGAACAGTTTGAAGGCCTGATCGAACAATTCCAGGTCGCGATGGCGGTTGACGATGAGTGCCCGCATCGTATGAAAAACATCATTGCGCTGTGCCAGATCAACATAGGCCAGGGCGTGCGCGACTTCGATCATCCCATTGGGCGTGACATCCATGCCCAGTGCCTTGCAAACCCGGCCAAAGAGCAGCAGATTATGCAGTAGTTCGCCGCCCTCATGGATGTTGCCATCTGGCAAAATAACTGGGCCACCATTATTGCTCACGATAGTTACCCCGGCATATTCTGGGCTTGCAAGATGGCGCGTTGATGCAATGCCTCAAGCGTTTCTGATTGGAGCAAGTCAATATCGTCCTGGTATTTCAGGATAACGCCCAGCGTTTCGGCGACAACATCCAGTGACAGGGCACGTTGATCGAGCGTGACCAGCGCCGCGACCCAATCGAGCGTTTCCGCCACACCGGGGGACTTGAACAGTTCCATCTCACGCATTTCCTGAATAAACGCAGTGATTTGCTTAGCCAACATCGGCTCGACATCTGGTGCTTTAGTGCGGACGATGCGCAATTCCTTTTCGAACGAAGGATAATCGATCCAATAATACAGACAGCGCCGTTTGAGCGCGTCGTGTACCTCACGCGTGCGGTTCGAGGTGACGATAACGATGGGCGGCGTGTCGGTTGCAATCGTCCCCAGTTCAGGAATCGAGACCTGAAAATCGGATAAAAGTTCCAATAAGAAAGCTTCGAATTCTTCATCGGCCCGGTCAATTTCGTCGATGAGCAGCACCGGCGGTTGACCTTGAATGCTGGTTTCAATCGCCTGTAACAGGGGGCGCGTTTGTAGAAACCGGCGCGTGAAAATCTCTGCTTCCATCGCATCCCGCTCGGCACCGCTGGCCTCCAGTAACCGGAGATGGAGCATCTGGTAAGCATAGTTCCACTCATACAATGCGCTGCTGGCATTGAGACCTTCATAACACTGGAGTCGGATGAGATCGGCGTTCAACAAACGGGAAAGGACTTTGGCGATTTCGGTCTTACCGACACCGGCCTCGCCTTCAAGGAACAGGGGTTTGCCGAGTTTTAGCGAGAGGAAGATGGCCGTCGCCAGGCCGCGTTCGGCAATGTAATCCTGTTCATGCAGTGCTTGTTGAACGGAATCAACAGATTCGTACATGAACATAAGCCTCAATCAGGGTGAATATGACAGTAATGGGCGTAGCAAAAAATGCCACGCCCATCCAGTATACACATTTTGAAGATGAAGGTTAAGGCCAGTCTCAACCAATGGCAGCGCGTACCGCTCGTTTAAAATAGACGCCAGCCATTTCCTGACGATAGGCTTCGGGGAAGCTGACATCACCGATCAGGTCATCAGCAATATCGGCTTTAACCGCTTCAGCCGCCGCGTTGAGCGCCGCATCATCCAGACTGGAACCGACGAGCGCACTTTCAGCCCCGGCAGAACGCACCGGTTTCACGGTTGCGCCACCAACGGCCACGCTGGCACTGGTGCAGCTTGAACCACTCACACCCAGCACGACGCAGACGCCGACGACAGCATACCTTGAGGCCGGATGAGACATCTTGACATAAGCGGACTTTTTGCCGCCATGATCGGGCAACTCAATACTGGTGATGATTTCGCCGGGTTCAAGATCAACGGTGAACAGGTCCACGAAGAAATCGGCAGCGCTGACTGATCGACTGCCAGCGCTGCCGGCTATGTTGATCGTGCCATCATAGGCGAGAATGACCGTTGTTGGGTCTGAGGCGGGATCGGCATGGGCGATATTGCCACCGATGGTGCCCCAGTTGCGGACCTGTTGATCGCCAACAAGACCGGTCGCCGTTGCCAGTGCGGGAAATGCGGATTGAACAGCTGCCGCGTCGGCGATCTCAGCATGGGTTGCCAGCGCGCCAATCTTCACGCCATTGCCATTGCTGATGCCTTTGAGTTCGCTCAAGCGGCCAATGTCGATCAAAGCGCTATGCTCAGCCAGACGTAGCTTCATGGCCGGGAGCAAGCTATGACCTCCAGCCAGCAGCTTCGCATCGTCGTTGGCCGCCAGCAGTTGGAGGGCTTCAGCCAACGAGGCTGGGCGATGATATTCAAATTCACTGGGCCACATCGTTATTTATCTCCGTTGCTATGTGCTTGAATAGTTTGCCAGACTCGTTGCGGAGTCATGGGCATGTCAATGTGCCGAACACCCAACGGCGATAGAGCGTCAACGACTGCATTCACAACAGCAGGCGTCGCAGCAATTGTGCCGGTTTCGCCCGCGCCTTTGACGCCAAGTGGGTTGACCGGTGAGGGTGTTTCGGTGCGGTCAACTTCTAAAGAGGGTAACAAATCAGCGCGTGGCAGGGCATAATCCATCAATGAGCCACTGACCAACTGGCCGTTATCGTCATATATGGCACCTTCCCATAGGGCCTGGGCGACGCCCTGAACAATGCCGCCATGAACCTGACCATCCACAATCATAGGATTGATGACTTTGCCTACATCATCAATCGCAATATAGCGCTTGAGATTGACCTGACCCGTTTCGGGATCTACCTCAACAACGCAGATATGCGTGCCGAAAGGATAGGTGCAGTTGGGCGGGTCATAGTAGGCGGTGTCATCAAGGAACGGTTCCATTCCGGCGGGCAGGTCATAGGCGACGGCTGCGGCCCCGGCGATTTCTTGAATCGTCTTCGCGTTGTCCGGCGAGCCTTTGACAAAGACCTTGCCGTCTTCGAAAACAATATCTTCGACAGCGGCCTCCAGCATGTGCGCACCGATGGCTTTGGCTTTATCTTTGATGCGCTGCAAGCTGCGGTAAACAGCAATCGTCCCGACCGCCGTGCTGCGGCTGCCATAGGTGCCATAGCCAAATGGCGTGCCGAGTGTATCGCTGTGCTGGACGATGACATCTTCTACAGCAATCCCCAACTCATCGGCTGTGACCTGGGCGACGCTGGTTTCATGGCCCTGACCATGCGATTGGGAACCGGTGGTGACGACGACCTTGCCGGTCAGGTGAACGCGGACATTCGCACTTTCCCACAGGCCCGCGCCCCAGCCTTCACCCGGTAAGCCGATCCAGGCGGAGGGGGCAACGCCACAGATTTCGATATAGCTGGAAAAGCCAATACCTAGATAGCGTCCTTGTTGGCGGGCAGCGGCCTGTTCTTGCCGGAAACCGTCATAATCGGCGATCTTCAGCGCCAGATCAAGCGCTTTGTCATAGTCGCCGCTGTCGTACTTCAGGCCATTGAGAATGCCCACCGGATCATAAGGAAAGTCTTCAGGCTGGATGAAATTTTTTCTTCGAACATCTACCGGGTCAAGGCCGAGTTCAGCAGCAATGAGGTCAACCGCGCGTTCGACTACATATGTGGCTTCCGGGCGACCAGCGCCGCGATAGGCATCAACCATACCGGTGTTGGTATAGACACCGTAAACATGACAGTAGATGTTGGGGATCTTGTACGCGCCGGATAGAAGACGGCCATAAAGTGTGGTCGGGATGCCGGGGGCGATGGTGGATAGGACGCCACCCAGATTGGCATAGGTGTTGACTTTCAAACCGGTGATGGTGCCATCACGCTGGGCACCAACTTCGATTTCGGTGATGTGATCGCGTCCGTGCGTCGTGGCGACATAATTCTCCTGGCGCGTTTCCATCCATTTAACCGGGCGGCCCAGCTTTTGACTTAAGGCCGTGACGAGTACATATTCTGGATAGAGGAAGATTTTCGCGCCAAAACCACCGCCCACTTGTGGTGCGATCACGCGCATTTTGGTTTCGGGGATGCCAAAGACAAAAGCCGTCATCAGCAAGCGCATCACGTGGGGTGCCTGCGATGTCATCCAGACCGTAAATTCTTCGGTTGCTGATACATACTGGGCGATGCAGCCTCGCGGTTCCATTGGCGTCGGGATCAGGCGCTGATTGACGATCTTTTGCTTGACTACTACGTCAGCGGCCTGCAATGAACTATCTGTGCCAGCTTGATCGCCGCATTGCCAGTCCATGACGATATTGTTGGGTGCGTTTTCGTGAAGCTGGGGTGCGCCCGCCTGGGTCGCTTTAGCCGCATCCACGATAACCGGCAATAACTCCCAATCGACTTCGATCAGGTTAACCGCGTCTTCGGCAATATAACGACTCTCCGCCACGACGACAGCCACCCCGGCACCGGTAAACGTGACTTTATCGATTTCCAGCGCTCGTGGTGTGTTGACGTGGTTGTCAACGCCGCCGGCTTGCCAGGCGCAGGGCAGTGGGTTTAGGTCAGCAAAATCCTGACCGGTGAATACACCGATCACACCGGGAACAGCGGCAGCTTTGGCGGTGTTAATGGCTCTGATGCGGGCATGGGCATGCGGGCTGCGAAGAATAGCGGCATAGGACATGCCTGGCAGTTGAATATCTTCAAGATACTTTGCCTGACCGGTAATCAACCGGGGGTCTTCCGTCCTTTTAATTGCTTTGCCCACAACAGCCATTTAATCACCTCCTCCACTGGCTACCGCCTGAACGGCTTTGACAATGTTGTGATAGCCCGTGCAGCGGCATAAGTTGCCCTCAAGCCCATGACGAATCTCGGCGTCTGAGGGATTGGGGTTGTCTTGTAACATGGCGGTGGTTGCCATAATCATGCCGGGAGTACAGAAACCACACTGGAGGCCATGATTTTCCCAGAAACTGGTTTGCATGGGATGCAATGCGTCGCTGCTGCCGATGCCTTCAATCGTCGTGACTTCGCGACCATCAGCTTGAACGGCGAGACAGGTACAAGATTTGATAGCCTGACCATCAAGGTGAACGGTGCAGGTTCCACATTGGCTGGTATCGCAGCCGATTTTGGTACCAGTCAAACCTAGTTCATCGCGCAAGAAATGAACCAGCAACATACGTGGTTCAATATCGCGTTCGTAAGTGGTTCCGTTGATGTTGATCGAAACATTCATGAACGAAATTCCTCCCAAAATAACATTGAATGTAAATGGCGGATGCCGAACGTATTGTCTGAGCGCAACCTCCTTTCACCAAGACAACAACCCGGCGGAAATTATTCTTCTGGGGCAGGTATTTGTTTTTCAATTCCACTAAAGAAGCGGTTGCTCATCATGTTGGCGGCGGCTTTAATGAGGCGCTGGCCGACACGGGCGAGTTTGCCGGAGATATTGGCTTCGGCGTCCCACTCCAGGTTGGTGACTTGTTCAGCATCGTCATAGTTGAGGGTGATGAGGACCGTGCCACTGATAATACTCTGTTGGCCTTCACCGTTGACTGTCAGGCGATAGCTGGTGGGCGCAGCCTGTTCGCTCATGCGGATGGTTCCCATATAACGACCACTGACCGCTGCAACATTGATTTTAGCCTTCGCTTTCCAGGCATCAACTTCGCCTTCAATCGGGACGAATTCATCAACGCCGGGCAGTGCTTTTGCAATCACTTCCGGGTCCATCAGCAGTTCCCAAATGGTTTTCTGGGGCAAGTTGAATTGATAATTTCCAGATAGGTTCATACAATTTCCGTTTGTAAAATACGTAGGAATGACAATAAAGACCGATTTTTCGGACAAGAGTATAACCTGAATCGACTCCGGCGCAAACGGTTGGTAATTTGGACCTAATCAGGTGTCTGACAATCTGGCAAACACGCGGTATAATGCCGGTGAGCGTTTATGTACACACCCTAATTGTCCAATTTTATAAGATGTTGTGGGGAACACGATGAGTGATTTTACTGCGATTGGTCAACCCAAGCCGATTATTGATGGGCATTCCAAAATAACTGGAGTCGCCCAGTACGCGCCCGATCTACAATTGCCGGGGATGCTGCACGCCCGTTTTGTGCCCAGCACCTTCGCTCATGCCAACATTAAGGGCATCGATGTTGAAGAAGCGTTGGCGGTGCCTGGTGTTGAGGCGGTGCTGACAGAGAGAGATTTGCCGAATATTGTACCAACATCGCGTAATAAGCTGATGCTAGCACGTGGTCGTGTTATCTTTGTCGGTCAACCGGTGGCAATTGTGCTGGCAACCAGCGAAACGGCGGCGGCGGATGGGGCTGACCGGGTGTGGGTTGATTATGAACCCCTGCCTGCGGCGCTTTCGATTGATGAAGCGATGGCCGACGGCGCACCATTGGTTTGGCCGGAAGGTGTACCCAAAGGTTCAGATGATGCGGCGGCCCATGGGGCGGCAGTGGGTGATGACGCCGAAGAAAAGCGCGATCATACCAATGTCGCCAACGAAACGTCCTACTCGCGTGGCAACATTGAGCAGGGGTTTGCCGAGTCGGATGTCATTGTTGAACATACCTATTCATCACCGATGGTCCATCAGACCTCAATTGAAACCCATGGCATTATCGCCCAACCGGATCCACTGACTGGTGGCATGGCGGTCTGGACCAGTACCCAGTCACCATTTGATGTTCGTCGCGATGTTGCCAATGTGATCGGTGTTGCTGAATCCGACGTTGCGGTCAAAGCAGCCGTCATTGGTGGTGCATTTGGTGCAAAATTCTCATTATACGATCCGCTGGTCGCGCTGGTGGCGCATACGGTCAAACGTCCGGTAAAGCTCATTCTCACCCGCAGTGAGGAATTGCTGGCTACCAACCCATCACCGCCCGTCACAGTCAAAGCGAAAATGGGTGCCAAAAGTGATGGCACGCTGGTCGCACTCCAGGCCGATGTGTTTGTTGATCTCGGTTGTTATCCCGGTGCGTTGGGTGCAGGCTTTGTCGGTTTCCAAATCGGTAATCCCTACCCGGTGCCGCACATGGATATTCGTGGGACTGATGTAATGACTTTTAAGCAATCGGGTGGCGCTTATCGTGCGCCGGGCGCGCCGACGGCATACTTTGTGCTCGATACCTTGATTGATGAGATCTCGGAAAAATTAGGCTTGGACTCACTCGAAGTTCGCATCAAAAATTGCGCCAGAGTGGGCGATCCGATGATGAATGATAAACCCTGGCCGAAGCAAGGCATCCGCGAGACGCTTGAAGCATTGCGCGATCACCCGATGTGGCAGAATCGGGATGCGGCCAAGGCCAAAGGTCATGGTGTTGGCATTGCCGTCGGTGGCTGGATGGGTGGCACCTCCCCGGCAGCAGCGGTCTGCGGTGTTAATCGGGATGGCATGGTCCACATAAATATCGGCTCGGCCGACATCAGCGGAGCATTTACAAGTATGACAGCATTAGCTGCAGAAGCCTTTGGTGTATCGGCGGACAAAGTAAAGATTGTTCAAGGCAATACGGATACGTCACCCTATTCGACCGGCACCGGCGGGAGTAAGTTCGTCTATACAACGGGCACAGCGGTTGTTAAGGCAGCGCAAGAAGCACGCAAACAGGTGTTGGCGATTGCTGCTGAAGAATTCGAAGCGGCGGTTGAAGATCTCGAAATTGTAGATGGCGAGGTGCGCGTCAAAGGCCTGCCTTCCAAGACGATTTCGCTGGGCACGATTGCTGAAAAGTCACAGGGCTTTGGCTCGAAATACTCACCAGTCTATGCCAGTGGCAGCACGGTTGTGACCGACCAGTCACCGGGCTTTAATGCGCAATTGATTGAGGTCGCCGTTGACCAGGAAACAGGTGAGGTTGAGGTGGTTAAAGTGGTGACGGCGCAGGACGTAGGCCGGGCGATTAATCCGATGGCGGTTGAAGGTCAGATTATGGGTGGTGCAACGCAGGGTATTGGCTGGGCACTATATGAGGCTATGCTCTACGACGATGACGGCCAACTGCTAACGGGGTCGTTCATGGATTATGCAGTGCCCGATGCGCTGCAAGCTGGACCGGAATTTGAAGTAATTCTGTTGGAGATTCCATCTGATCATGGTCCGTTTGGTGCGAAAGGGGTGGGCGAACCACCCATTGTCCCCACCGCCGCTGCCATCGCGAATGCGATTGCGCATGCATCCGGGGCACGCATGACCAGTATTCCGATGACCGCACCTAATGTTTTGAGCGCGATAAAGGGTAGTAACGGACATCGCTAGTTTCAACGAAATTTGTAGAATTTTGAAGGCGCAGCGGACCAACCTGCGCCTTCTTTGTTTGTAGGAGAGATTGATGATGATTGACTTTCACGACGATCATTTTGAAACATTGGACCAAACACAAGTTTCCCCGGCGGATTATGAGCTGGCGCTACGGCATGCGCCTCGTATTCGTTTTGACCAGTATGAGCCATTTTTACCGTCAGTAGCCGGATATACCGTGTTTCGGCGAAATGGTCAATCACCCTCGTTTCCCCGTGAAATTGTTTTGCCAGACCGGGCTGCATGCGCAATCGAGTATGCTGTCTGGTGGGATTGGGACATTCAGCATCTGTATGAACTGGAACACATCTGGGTTTACCTGGATAAAGATGAGCAAGTCGTCGCTGCTGATGCAAGCTGGCATGGTGGGCAAAACGTGATGGTGACAGCGGATGGTCAGGTTCCACTTGATGACAATGGGCGCGTCATTCTTTATTCAGAGCCAGGGAAACATGCCTTTGCACCCATGATTGATTGGCTTCGGGAACGCGAATCGACTACCCGCAAGGGCTGTAGCGTGCATTCCGGTAAGGGTGGCGTGCTGGTGACAGCCTTGTTCAATGGCATCATTCATGATCGTAATCCGGCGAACAACCAACTGGCCTGGACATATTTGGAGCAGCAGCAGTTTGAGCCATCCTATGAATTTTCACAGGTATTTGAACTCAACCAGGCGGTTCTGGTTCCCTGGGCTAACTTATTCGAATGGATTCCACGCCGGGTTCACTGGTGGGTCCAACAATTGGCACAACAGATACCACCCGAAAAGCGGCGCGTGATACGTATCGCCCACCGGGGTGCATCCGGACATGCTCAGGAAAATTCGTTGGCGGCGATTCGGAAAGCTGCGGAACTGGGTGCTGATATGGTTGAAGTCGATTTGCGTCTGACCGCCGATCAAATCCCCGTTATTGCGCATGATGATAATTTGCAACGGGTGTATGGTATCGTCGGTATGATTAGTGATCATACATGGGAAGCGTTGAACGCGCTGACTCCGGCTGATAAAGAACCGCTGGCGACGTTAACCGATTTAGCCAAGACTTGTCGTTCGCTGGGGTTGGGGATATATCTGGACATAAAACAGTTCAACTTTGCGGTGATCGATCATATTTTCGCGGAATTGGACAAAAATCACATGCTGGGTGCAACGATTTTTGGGTCGTTTCGAGCGGATTGGCTGGCCGAAATTAAAGCACAACGACCTAACGCCGTCACCTCTATACTCTTTAGCTCAGTTCATGTGGACCCAGTTACTCAGGCGCAGGCGATCAACAGCGATTACGTGCATCCCTGCTGGGAGCGTTTTGAAGCGCCACACACATTGCTTACCCCTGATTGGGTAGCTAGTGTGCGATCATTAGGTATAGGGATTGTTTGCTGGCACGAAGAGCGACCAGCGGAGATCCAGGCATTGCAACAACTAGGGGTTAATGCAATTTGCTCTGACCAGCCTGAACTGCTGCTGCCTGAGATTTCTTAATTGGTTGTGGGTAGCGCTGTTGCTGAGCCGGATGGAGATTCTCATGAATCAACTCAAACAGGTCATCATACATGCTGAGTTTGTGACAGAAATGAGTTGCACCAGCGGCCAGCGCTTTGCGTTTTGAGCGTTCATCACCAGCAGCAGAAAAGATGATAATCGGAATCTTGGCAGTAGCAGGGTCTGAACGCAACTGACGACAAAACGTGATACCGTCAAGCTGGGGCATCATCACATCTAGAATGATCAGGTTGGGTGTCGTTGTCGCTAAGTAGTCCAGAGCCTGGGCTGCACTGGCAGCGACAGTTACTGAATAGCCATCACGCTGAATTGCCAACGCAACCAGAGACCGCATAACGACTTCATCATCAACAATCAAAATATCCATTGAGCGGCGTCTTTCACTAGAATTGTCAGATGGGGTGTGCAGTTGGACAGGTGTATGGATTCTGCCCACCCCTTATCGACACAGCATCGTACTTATGATGCACGCTCTTGGATTTGGTGTTGAGGTCCAGCAACAACTTTTTGTGCGAATTCATCAAGCGACGTGGCTTTAATGGATCGGAGCCATGCCTGAGTTTTGGATGCTAAATTAAATGGTGCTAGAAACTCAGGATCGCAGTCTTTCAATAACCGACGGCAAAATGTTTCATCGAGCAGTGCCAGGCCCAGAATCTGGTCAAGACGTTTGTGCTCTGCGTGGGTTAGTACGTGGTCCCACCACTCTTCGGTTCCCTGGAAGCCATTGCCTTGCGGCCAGGGGAACACATCCATCGTAGCGGGTTGCTTCTTGGTAAAGTTCACAGCGATTTCTCCTTAGCAGAACGACATACGCAGACTGAGCCAGTCACGCGCCAGATCAGTGTGGCCCACCCGTCGCCTTACCGGCGAGCGCATCTTCTAAACCGCCACCAATGCCCAATAGCATTGTGATGGTTGCCAGACCGATGAGCATGTACTTAACACGGCGAGTATCAGTAGTCAGCCAGGCTGTCGCATTAATAATTGTTGCTTGCATGTCATTTTTCCCCTAAATGATCAAATTTCGCTCCATTGCAATTACATTAGCAGGTGGTGCTGAACGAAGTGCTTACCAAATCGATTTTTTTCAGGAGAAAATAAAAAAACCGCCGAAATTGGCGGTTAGAGTTCTGTTATATGAGAGTGTTTACAGGTCAGGCAAGCAGGCGGTGGGCGAGGGCTATTGTTTCAGCTGAGGGTTCTACCGCCAGATCTTCACGCAATCGATCACTAAAAGCATTGAACTGGGATATGACCTGGTGCTTCTCTCCAAGATCGGCATAACAAACCATAATCTTGCGGTTAATGTCTTCCCGATAGGGTTCTTTATCGAGCGCGTTTTTAAAGGCTTCTAGCGCTGACCGGAAATCACGCCGTTGTCGGGCGCATTCACCCAGCCCAATGAGTGCCTCAATATAGGCTTCATACAAAGTTTGGCGGCGACTGATGATCCAGTCACGGTCCATATCAACCAGAAAATCGCCGTTATAGAGGTCAACTGCTTTGCGCCACAATTCTTCAGTACGAGGATCACGCGGCGAATGTAAGCGTGCCTGGGTAACGTAATTTTCTAGTTCGCGGGCATCACACCAGATCTCAGTATCGGGGTTAAACTGATAGAGATCATTTTCGTAAAGGATGATTTTTTCGCCCAGCGCATGGCGGGCACGGTAGATCGTGGTGTGAAAGCGCGACCGGGACTGTTTTTCCGAACTATCCGGCCAGAACTCCATGTTGATCTGTTCCCGATTGACCGGTCCGGCGAACAATAAAAAGAAAAAAAGTTCACGGGCGGCGCTGGCCCGCCAATCGGACGTTGTCAATAAATGTCCATCACGTTCAACTATCTCACGGCCTAATGTGCAAACCCTAATCGGAAAGTATCCTGATTAAAGAGGGTGATATTCGGTTTGCGTTCTGGTTTAGGTTCATGCAGGTTGGCACGCAGGCAACGCAGTGCCTCGATCAATAAGCTATAGCGTCCCTGTCGCGGCTTAACCAGGGCTTCCAGTGCCGGGGTGCGCAGAATTTCGGCAGCGAGCGACTGGGCACTACCCAATTCCTGGGCAATATCGAGAGCAGCGTGAAGATGATCCTGGGCGATAGTTGGTTGATTATTGATAATAGCAGCGTGTGCACATAAGCCTAAGACCTGCATGAGTTCGATCTGAGCGCCAGCTTTCTGCAGATCATCAGCAATTGCGGTCAAGCGAATGAGGGGCTGCTCGCTGTCGGTTTCAGTGCGTGCGGCCCAGATTGCTGCCTGAGCCTGTAGTTTCACGAGGCCCAAATCATGACTTTCAGCCAATGTTGTGGCCTTAGTCGCATAGTTGATTGCTTCGCGGACCCTGCCTTGCCAGCGTTCCAGGGTAGACAGGTTTACCAGCAATGAACTGAAAAGGTAGGGTTCGCTGCCTTCGATCTGTGACAATGAGGCGTTGTAGTGTTGTCGAGCTTCATGAAAAGCGCCGCGATCACGTTGCAGATCACCAAGCGACCAGAGCAGGTAACTGTGGGCGCGTTTGTTGGGTACACGGGCAACGACGCTTAATCCTTCTTGATAAGTGGCATGGGCTTGTTGATAATTGTTGTACTGATGATAATGTACACCCAGGTTATTGAGCGCCAACGCCAGCGCGCCGGTGTTGCCCAGGTCACGGCGCAGGGCAACGACTTCTTGCAGGCAGGCGGCTGCACGATTGAGCTGTCCAAGACTGGTATAAGCGACTTCCAGATTCTGCAATACATTCGACAGGGCGTATTGGTCACCATCCTCACGATAAAGCGGAAGGGCCTCCTCAAGATAATCAGCCGCTATGGTGATTTCACCAAGATTAAGCCGGGCTGTGCCCAGAATCGTTAGAGCGCGTCCGCGCAGGTGGATTTCTGTTGGATACTCATGCAATACATGTTCAGCGAGTTGCGCCGCCTGAGCATACTTGCCGTTTTGCAAATTCAGCATGGCACGCAACACAATGACATCAGCGATACCAGCCTCATCGCTATGCCGTTGGAATATTTTCTCAGCAAGGCGTAACTCCGCCAATGCCGTATCATATTCATAGCGTTCCGTATGGATTTTTGCGCAAGCACACAAAAGACGTGGCGTACTCGGTTGCGCATGTTCAAGCGAGTCGAGCCAGGTGAGCAGTGTTTCGACCTGACCGCGTTGGAAGTAAGATTCAGCAACTTGCTCAACCAGGTCAACCACGCGGGGGACTTGCCCGGCGATCAGATAATGATCAACGGCGATAATGATTTCGTCATTTTTCTCGAACCACTGGGCCGCACGCAGATGCAAGTCGTGGTATTGGTGTGGATCAATTGCATGTAATTGCTGTTGGAGAAAGTCGCGAAACAGCGCGTGATAGGCGAGGCCACCTGTGACCCGTGACAAGAACATATTGCGGTTTAGGGCTTCGACCAGCAGCGTTGCGCTGTCTGGAAGGTTAAGGGCCTCCGTACACAGGTCAGGCGTGATGCGTTCTAAAGTTGAGGATGCTAGCAAAAAATCTTGCAAGTCCGGGGGTTGGGCTTTGAGCATGGACTGGGCAAGATTATTAAACAATGCTTCAGGGCCGTTTTCATCGCCACTTCGCAACATAACCCGCGCGAGTTCACCCGGCAATGGCTGAATCGCCAAAACGGTCCCGGCGGGCCAGCCCTGAAGACGGAGTTCCCAGTCTTCAACTTCATTTTGGGTTGGTGGATTGTCATCACGCAGATGAGTCGCCAGCGCCTCGATTTCATCGCGCTGAAATTTTAATTCTTCTTGCCCAATTGCCAGAATTTCGCGCCGCGAAATCATTTCCGCCAGAGGGAGATCGGGCAGGGTACGGCTAATGATGATCGCATGGCACTGTGCCGGCAGGTGTTCAATCAGTGTGCGCAGCCAGGTTTCAGCGGGCACCGATCCCATTAAGTGATGGGCATCGTCGATGATGTAGAGCGCTTCACCGGTCAGGTAATTGCGCAGATACTCGGTGATATTAGTTGCTAATTCAACGGGCGGATAGCCGTGAATCGCTGGTAGATTTTTAATGCCTGGTGCCAGTGGCTCTAAGACGGTTAATGCCCGCTGATGTAGCAAGGGTAGATCGCGCTGGCTGGCTTCGATCGAATGCCAGACGACCGGCAAATTCGCTTCACGCATGAACTGGCTGGCAAGGGTCGTCTTACCATAACCAGGCGGCGCACTAATAAGCGTAAGTTTGTACGCTGTGGCTTGGTTGAGTTTATTGACGAGGCGGGGACGATCCACTAATCCGGGGTTGCCGCCCAGCGCATGGTGTTCAGTAGGCATGACACCTGTCCCGATTCATACCTGATCTGATGATTGGTATTTAATACTAGTATAACGTCTGATAACGGGCTTGCAGTTATCAGATGTCAGAGTCACGTTTGGATTACGATACAAATCCGCTTGAATTCGGTTAGATTACTTTTATGTGGCGGTAGATTTGCATTATGTGATAAATTTATGTGCATTCTGTCACATAAAAAAGTAACCGTAAACCGATGGCTCAAGATGACCTTCCCGAACTTACGCCGTCAATGATCGAACAGGCGGCGCGGCTTATTGGCTTAGATTATACCACGACTGAACAGGAGATGATGGTCGCACTGGTCAATACGCGCCGCGAACAATATGCGCGTCTGCGGGATATCAAATTGGAGAACTCGGTTTCCCCCCCGTTATATTTCGACCCGCGTTTACCAGCACCAGTTCTGACTCGTCGCCAGTCAATTAATTTACCAGATCGGCCAGAAGTAACGAGGCCCGAAAATCTGGAGGATGTGGCCTTTTTCCCGGTGACGTATCTGGCGCAGCTTGTGCGTACCCGACAGGTGTCGTCGGTTGAACTGACCGAAATGTACCTGAAACGCTTACGCCGCTACAATCCTTTTCTGGAATGCGTGGTGACGTATACGGACGAGCTTGCATTCCAACAGGCCCGGCAAGCTGATGCAGAAATTACTGCCGGGAATTATCGCGGTCCGTTGCATGGCATTCCCTGGGGTGCGAAAGACTTGTTGGCGGTACGAGGCTACCCGACCACATGGGGTGCGATGCCTTACAAAGATCAGGTTATTGATGTGGATGCAACGGTTTATCAACGGTTGACTGAAGCTGGCGCGGTGCTGATCGCTAAGTTAACGATGGGCGCCTTAGCCTATGGTGATATCTGGTTTGGCGGAACCACCAAAAACCCCTGGGATATCAGCGAAGGTTCCAGCGGTTCTTCTGCCGGGTCGGCCAGTGCAACTGCTGCTGGGCTGGTGGGCTTCAGTATCGGTACGGAAACACTGGGTTCTATTGTCTCACCATCAACGCGTTGTGGCACGACAGGCTTAAGGCCTACATTTGGGCGGGTGAGTCGCAGCGGGGCGATGGCGCTTAGCTGGTCAATGGATAAGGTTGGCCCCATCTGTCGCAGTGTAACGGATTGTGCGCTGGTGTTTAATGCCATTTATGGTCCAGATGGTGAAGACCTGACCGTTGTCGATCAACCGTTTACATGGCATCCAGAACAATCACTGGCTGGTTTGCGAGTTGGCTACGTCAAGAGCGCGTTTGATGGGGTTCAACCCAGCAAAGGGGAAGACTTAAAAGCATTTCGTGAGCGAGAGCAGGCCGCGCTGCAAACAATCGAAAATGATCGGGCCGTTTTGCAGGTTCTGGAAGCGCTTGATGTTGATCTGATCCCAATTGAACTGCCGGATTACGATGATGAAACCCTGTTTATCATCCTGGTAGCCGAGGGGGCGGCAGCATTTGATGAGATTACCAGACATGATCTGGATGACCAGATGCAATGGCAGGACGAGGACGCGTGGCCCAACATGTTCCGGGCAGCCCGTTTGATTCCCGCAGTCGAATATATCCAGGCCAACCGGGTGCGGGCGCTCATCATGCAGGAAATGGCGACGATTATGCAGCAGGTTGATGTATTTGTGTCGCCATCTTTTGGTGGGAAAACGCTGCGCATCACAAATTTTACCGGACATCCGGCGGTGGTCGTGCCAAATGGCTTCACCGACAAGGGTACACCCACTAGCATTACTTTCGTCAGCGGGCTTTACGATGCAGCCGCGGCGCTGACTCTGGCCCATGCTTATCAGTCGGCTACTGACTTCCATCAACGATACCCTCCCATGAATTTTACTGAATGACAGGAATGGCGGCGATAATCTAAAATGACTACATATAGCGAACATGCAGCTCGCGAACTGGTGGCAGATCTAGAAACGGCGATTGGTAAACCGCAGGTCAAATTTGATTACATGACGCGCTTGCTTTATAGCACTGATGCCAGCAATTATCAGATCATGCCCATTGGCGTAACCTTTCCGCGCGATGGTGATGATGTCGTGGCTATTCATGAAATTGCCCGTAAACATCAGGCACCTTTATTGCCTCGGGGTGGGGGTAGTAGCCTGGCGGGACAAACGGTGGGACAGGCAATCGTGATGGATTTTAGCCGCACGATGCGACGGGTCCGCAGTGTGAATGCTGATGCGCAAACGGTCAGGGTTGAGCCAGGGTTGGTACTGGGGCAGTTAAACCAGCAGATGCGCTCTATGAATCTCATGTATGGGCCAGATCCTGCCAGTGCGGAACGGGCAACGGTAGGCGGCTGCATTGGCAATAATGCGACCGGGGCACATAGTATTCTGTATGGCATGACGGCAGATCACGTGCAAAGGTTAGAAGTGGTATTGTCATCGGGCGAACGAGTCTGGTTGGATGCACAGACCTCGACCTTGAATACACTGCGTTCGACCATTGGCAAGCTGGCACACGATCATGCACCAGAAATTGCGGCGCGTTATCCAAAGACGTTCCGCACGGTAGCAGGCTATGCTCTGAACAAGATTGACCCCAATGATGTTGATTTGAACTGGCTATTCGCCGGTTCGGAAGGCACATTGGGTACGATTGTTCAAGCGGAATTGAATTTAGTTCCGTTGCCGACCATGCGGCGGTTAGTATTAGTTCATTTTGATACGGTGCGTGCGTCGCTGGAAATGACGCCGCGCATTCTGGAGATTAATCCATCAGCGATTGAATTGATGGACAAGATGTTGATGGATAAGACGCGGGCAAATCCTGAGTTTGCACCGAAGCTAACACAGTTTATTGAGGGTGATCCAGCCGCCGTGTTGACCGTTGAATTCTACGGTGAGAGCGACGCGGAACTGAGCGGACACATTGATAAGCTGAGGGCACTGCTCAAGCGTCTCGGTCATAAAGGTGCACTGACGCTGGCCGTTTCCCCCCAGGAGCAGGCGCAGGTGTGGGCGGTGCGTAAAGCAGGTCTGGGCTTGCTCATGAGTGAACGGGGTGATGCCAAGCCCATTGCCTTTATTGAAGATGCGGCGGTGCCCGTTGCGAAACTGGCAGCGTATATTGACGATATTGACCGCATCGTGCGCGGTGCGGGTGCCAATTATGCGATTTATGCCCATGCCAGTGCGGGTTGTTTGCATGTGCGTCCGTTGATTAATCTGAAATCGATTAAAGGCCGACAGCAATATCGGAACATTGCCGAAGCCGCGACGGATGCCGCTGTTAAGTATGGCGGGACAATTACCGGTGAACATGGGAAAGGCCTGGCGCGGGGAGAATTTAACGCCAAATTGTTTGGCCCCGAACTGATGCAGGCATTTCGCGCGATCAAGACTGCGTTTGACCCGGAAAACTTGATGAAT
Organism: Phototrophicaceae bacterium; assembly: GCA_965223835.1. GTDB lineage: Bacteria > Chloroflexota > Anaerolineae > Aggregatilineales > Phototrophicaceae > CAVYXZ01. The sequence goes on along the minus strand of CBDCXQ010000001.1, from coordinate 2,847,997 downwards.
CCTGGCAAGATCATTGATCCTACCCTGATGGATGATCCGACCACGCTACGTTATACACCTGACTATGCTGTCTTGGATCTCGATACGCGCTATGACTGGTCGATTGATGGCGGGCTGAGCGGAGCCGCCGAGATGTGCAATGGTGCAGGGGTGTGTCGTAAAGAAGATAGCGGAACCATGTGTCCTTCTTATATGGCGACACTGGATGAGGCCCATTCGACACGGGGCCGGGCCAATGCGTTGCGCAGTGCGATGTCAGGTAAGTTACCAGAAGGATTAGGTAATCGGGCGGTTCATGAGGTGTTTGATCTGTGCCTGTCATGCAAAGCCTGCAAGGCTGAATGTCCATCGGCGGTCGATGTCGCGCGGATCAAAGCTGAATATACAGCGGCTTATCACGATATTCATGGGACTCCGCTTAAGGCGCGAGTCTTTGCCAATATCCACCGACTGAATGCGCTGGGCAGCCACATGACCGCCGTGACCAATTTTTTCCTCACTGGGGATATGGGGCGTATTGGGGCCTATATGTTGGGCGTTTCACCAGATCGTCCGCTACCACTTTTGGTAAAACAGCGTTTTTCAAAAGGTGTTTCAGCGCGGCCTTCTGGGGGGCAGGCGACACTCATTGTCGACACCTTTACTGAATTTAATCATCCTGACGTGGGCCATGCATTCCTGAAAATTGCCGATGCATTGGGTGCTGAACTGGCTGTGATGCGCCTACCCGGACAGGGTTGTTGTGGTCGTCCGGCAATGTCGAAAGGTGTATTGGATCTGGCAAAGCAACTGGCGAAGACGAATGTTCAACATCTGAGCCACCTGGATGGGCCGTTTATCTTTCTGGAGCCAAGTTGTCTGTCGGCGTTTGTGGATGATTATCCTGGACTGGTCGATCAAGAATTGCGTATTCAAGCGCAGCAAGTTGCTGACCATTGCCTGAGTGCCGAAGCCTGGCTGGCACCATTAATGCTGGAACAGGCTCACGAATTGGACTGGGACGATCATTCACGGGAGATACTCCTGCACGGCCATTGTCACCAGAAGGCCCTTTGGGGCACCTTCGAAACCCATCAGTTGCTGAGCGCTATGCCGAACGCAACCGTCAGCGAAATTGATTCGGGCTGCTGTGGCGTCGCCGGGAGTTTTGGCTATGAACATCATGAAATTTCGCTGAAGATCGCCAATCAGCGGCTGTTGCCAGCGATTGCAAACAACCCAACCGCGTTGGTAGCTGCACCGGGAACCTCCTGTCGAACGCAGGTGCATGATATGGGGTATCAAGCCTGGCATCCGGTGGAAATTGTGGCGGCAGCGCTGCGATAGACGCTTGCTCCTTCCCAACTTGGATATGGTCCCGCTACCAAAAGGCACCGCACTTTTATTACGGCGTTTTAGAGTTACAATCTGATGCTGGATATTGAGTTACAAAGGGGAGTGTAAATAAACAATGGCTGCACAAGCAGATATTGGGCTAATTGGGCTGGCAGTAATGGGGCAGAATCTGGTGCTGAACATGAACGATCATGGGTTCACGGTTGCTGTTTACAATCGGACGACATCCAAAGTTGATGGTTTCGTGAATGGTGAAGCCAGAGATACAAACATCATCGGGACTTATTCGATTGAAGAACTGGTTGCCAGTTTGAAGCGACCCCGACGGGTGATGTTATTGGTTAAGGCGGGTCCGGCAGTTGATGCCATCATTGACCAATTGATTCCCCATCTGGAACCTGGTGACATTATTATTGATGGCGGCAATTCCAATTATGAAGATTCGATGCGGCGCACTGAATATGTCGAATCCAAAGGGTTACTGTTTGTCGGCACCGGGGTTTCTGGCGGCGAGGAAGGTGCGCGTCACGGCCCATCGATCATGCCCGGTGGGTCGGCAGATGCCTGGCAGCATATCAAACCGATTTTTCAGGCGGTGGCAGCCAAAGTGCCGGATGGTACGCCCTGCTGTGATTGGGTGGGCGCGAATGGCGCCGGGCATTTTGTCAAGATGGTACACAACGGCATCGAATATGGTGACATGCAATTGATTACCGAGGCCTACCACCTGATGAAAGTTGGCCTCCGTATGGATCATGATGCCATGAGCGCGACATTCAAGGAGTGGAATGCCGGGCTTCTGGATTCATACCTGATTGAAATTACCGGCAATATTCTAGCTTATCGAGATGAATCCGGTGAACCGCTGGTCGAGAAGATTCTGGACACAGCCGGACAAAAAGGAACCGGCAAATGGACGGCTGTGAATGCTCTCGATCAAGGGATTCCATTAACACTGATCGGCGAGGCCGTATTCGCCCGGTTCTTGTCTGCGCTAAAAGAAGAACGGGTTGCTGCGTCAGCAGTATTGGACGGGCCTGGATCTACTTTTGAGGCGGGACCAGATTTTCTGGATGATCTGAAAAAAGCCTTGTACGCCGCCAAGATTGTGTCCTATACCCAGGGTTACATGCTGATGCGGGCGGCGGATGAAGCCTTTAACTGGGATTTGAATTATGGCGGTGTCGCCTTGATGTGGCGTGAAGGGTGCATTATTCGGTCGGTTTTCTTAGATAACATTTTTAGCGCTTATCAGCAGAATCCCCAGTTGACAAACCTGCTGCTTGACGACTACTTCAAAGAGCAGATTGATGGTGCGCAGGCGGCGTGGCGGCGGGTTGTTGCGCAAGCCGTTACGTTTGGCATTCCGGTCCCCGCGCTATCGAGTGCATTATCTTTTTATGATGGTTATCGGCACGAACAACTCCCGGCCAATTTGCTGCAAGCCCAGCGCGATTATTTCGGTGCGCATACGTATGAGCGCGTAGACAAGCCGCGGGGCGAATTTTTCCATACCGATTGGACCGGTCAGGGTGGTGCAGTGACAGCAGGTACCTATGATGCATAGTTGATCGCTGTAGATTAACTTTGGTGAGGGCGGGCGCTGTCTCGCCCTTTTGTGTTATTCAGGCTGAAACTATGGGTCTTCATTTTGGCAGATGGAGCGCTATTCGTTATTATCTTGCCGGATCTTTCTGAACAAAAGTAGCAGGTTGGAGGTATTTAAGCCAAGCTGTAAGCTGCTGGCTGTTTAATCGTATATTAGGAGTAAGCGATTATGAGGTACAAGATAGCGGTGCTGGTTTTGGTTGTGCTGAGTCTAGTGATATTACCCACACTTGCACAGGATGTTGCCCCCGGCGAGGGTGGGGTTTTTATTGTCGCCAATGTAGGCGGTGATCCTAATTTCTTGAATCCATTGATGGCGAATAGCACGGCTGAATTGGGGATTAACTGGTTCCTGTTCCCCGGAATCTATAACCTGGATCCTGTGACAAATTTGCCAACGACTGAAGTCACTAACGATGAATATTTTGGACTGGCGACGAGTTGGACAGCCTCCGATGATGGTTTGGTTTATACCTTTACGCTCCGTGACGATCTGGTCTGGAGCGATGGGACACCGGTGACTGCCCATGATTATAAATACACGTTTGATGCGCTCGCGAGCGGCGATGTGCAATCCCCCCGAGGCAATGTTTTATCGACCATTGCTGGAGTCGAAGCTTTAGATGACCAGACAATTGAGATTACACTGCACGGTGCTTCGTGCCGGGCGCTGAGTGAATTTGATGATTTTGGCATTTTACCGGCGCATCATATGGAAGCGCTGGTTGGTGATGACTTCAGCTTGATGAATGAAATGGATTATAACAAAGCCCCGTCGGTCACCAGCGGAATCTTTAACTTTATTACCAATATTCCCGGTGAGCAGATTAGCCTGGGTAACAATCCTAGCCATGTCAATCCGGTCCTGCCCGAAGGTTACATCTATAAAAATGTTTCTAACGATGTGGTCGCTGTAGAACAGTTCCTGGCTGGCGAAGTAGATGTTCTGTATGATGCCAATGTGCCATTCGAAAGCTATGCCGAATTGCGTCAACTTGGTGCTGATGGTGATATTCATTTCTTTGAATATGCTGACGATGGCTATACCTGGTTGGCGTTTAATCTGGCAGACCCCACGAATCCGCAAGACGGCCTGGATGAAAATGGCAATGTAATTGACCAGGGCAATCATCCCATTCTCGGGGATAAACTGGTACGGCAGGCGATCGCACATGGCGTGAACATGGAAGACATTATTGAAGGCGCAATTTTTGGTGAGGGCGTCCCGATTGCCGCTCACTCGTTCCCGACCGCCTGGGCGAATAACCCAGACCTCGAACCCTATCCGTTTGACCATGCTGCCGCCAGTGCGCTGCTCGACGAGGCCGGCTGGATTGATGATGACGGTGATCCATCAACGCCGCGCGTAGCAACTGAAGATGCGGCTTTCGCTGAAGTCGGTTCAACATTAAGTTTCTTGATTCAAGTGGATGCCAGCGATAATGCGCGGGTCAACGCCGCGACCATCATTCAGGATCAGCTCACAGATATTGGTTTTGAGGTCGAGGTCGAGGGTATTGAATTCTCGGCGTTGATCCCGATTTTGCTGGGGCAAGAATATGATGCAATCATGATTGGCTGGACCAACTTGAATCCAGATACCGATGCTCGTAGCCAGTTTAACCCGGAAAACGACCGTGTCGGTGCAGGTTTCAACTTTGTGTCAATGAACAATCCAGAAATGGCGGCGCTCTTCCAACAAGCATTAGAACTGCCGGGCTGTGATGTGGAAGCACGAGCGGCCCTCTATCATCAGGCGCAGGCCATTCAGCATGAAGAGCTGCCGTATCTATTCATGTACGCGCAGAAAAATGTGGTTGCGGCGAAACGTGAAGTAACGAACTTCGACCCACAAGCTGAAAATCGGTTCCATAATCTCGGCAGTTGGGCCGCTGCATTCAATTAGAGATTTGAAGCCCTCTCTGTCATGTCATCTGGATAGGGAGGGCAGCGTTCTATGATTAAGTACATTCTCCGGCGATTGATCCAGGCGATCCCCACCTTTTTTGGGATTACGCTGATCTCGTATTTTCTTGTTTGGGCGTCTCCGGGCAGTATTGTCGACCGGATTCTATTTGGTCCCGATGTGCGCCCAGAACAACGCGAAGCTTTGGCAGCCCAACTGGGTGTCAACGATCCGTTCCCGGTGCAGTATCTACGCTGGTTGTTGGGCGATGATTGGATGCGCTGGGACAGTGATGGCGATGGTGTGGCTGATGGCAGCTTCATCATTGCGTTGGATGTGAATGGGGATGGTGAGAACGAGCCGCCGGGCAGAGCACGTGGTATTCTCCGGGGGGATTTCGGGCAGTCGTTCCGTAATCGTCAGCCAGCAGTCCAGTTGATCGTCGAACGTTTACCAGCGACTTTAGAACTGGGTGTTTCGGCGCTGTTGGTCAGCGTCCTGGTGGGGTTGCCGATTGGTGTTATTTCAGCATCGCGGCGTGGTCAGTTAGTTGATGATTTAAGCCGAGTGATGGCGGTGGTATTTAATGCAGTACCCTCATTCTGGCTGGGCTTGATCTTAATTCTGATTTTTGGTTCAGCGCTCGATTTATTACCGATGGGTAGTCGGTGCCGGCCATCATTGACCGGCGTATGTCCCCCGTTGCCAGGGCGGGTTGAATTTTTAGTGCTGCCCACCTTCGTACTGGCGGCGACCAATATCGCGATTTTTTCCCGGTTTATGCGGTCGTCGATGCTTGAAGTTTTAGGACAGGATTATGTGCGGACTGCCCAGGCGAAGGGTTTATCATCGCGCTCAGTACATGTGCGCCATGCGATGCGAAATGCCCTGATTCCGATTGCCACTTTGATCGGCCCCATCATTACCGGCTTATGGGCGGGGTCGGTGGTGATTGAGAAGATCTTTTCCTGGCCGGGCGTCGGTCAGGCGGCCATTGATGCCATCATTCAGCAGGATTATCCGGTCATTATGGCGGTGGTTATTTTTGCTTCTATCGGTACTATTCTGGGATTCTTGATTTCAGATATTCTATACGCACTGATTGACCCCCGAATTCGGTTGGAGTGAGCATGGCGACCCGGACTCTCGATAAAGATTCGATTCCTAAGTTAGAACGGGGTGATGGTTCGGCGGTCGGACTGTCTTTGACTCAACTGGCATTGCAGCGATTGCGACAAGATCGGTTGACCCTGGCCGCGGTTGCGATGCTATTGTTGCTGGGCAGTCTCGCGCTGTTTGCCCCAATGATCAGCAGTGGATTATTACAGGTCGACCCGAATGATACCGATGCCGCCGATTCACAGTTTTTGCCGATTGGTACTGAAGGACATTTACTGGGTACGGACAATATCGGGCGGGACCATTTATCGAGATTGTTGTTCGCCGGTCAAATTTCGCTGGGAATCGGGCTATCGTCAGCCATTCTCTCGTTCTTTATTGGCATTTCGCTGGGCGTTGTTACTGGCTACTATGGCGGGTGGGTTGATGATGTCATCAATTGGCTGATTACAACCATCACGGCGATACCAGGGCTGGTATTTTTGCTATTGGTCGCGGCATTGTTTACGCCCGGCCCCTGGACACTGATCTTCGTGCTGGCGTTTTTGACCTGGACGACGACCACCCGGTTGGTACGCGGCGAAACACTTTCCATTCGCGAGCGCGATTACATTGTGAGCGCCCGAGCGGCTGGGGCCACCGATTTCGCCATCATGATGCGCCACATTGTGCCAAATTTACTCTCGCTGACGATTGTGACGCTGGCGATCAACATCGGCAATGTTATTCTGATCGAGTCAGCATTGAGTTTTCTGGGAGTGGGCGTGCAGCCACCAACAGCGACCTGGGGCAATATGCTGAGTAACTCGCAGTCCTTCTTTAAAAAAGGGCCACATCTCGTCATTTTCCCCGGCCTGCTGATTATGGTGACGGTATTGTGTCTGTATGTGATCGGTGACGGCCTGCGCGATGCCTTTGACCCTAAAACGGTTGATTAGATCGGTGCTATACTGACAGGCGTTAACTCGGTTAGAGGCAATGGATCAATTGACTGAACTTAGCGCTCTTACGATTACTTTTTTGCTGGCAATGGGGCTGGCGGTGAGTGTAACCCCGGTAATGATGTTGGTGGGGCGGCGGCTTGGCATTGTTACCCGCGTTACCGAGCGCCGTACCAATGAAGGCGATACGCGAGCCTTATCCAGGTTGGGTGGCGGGACATTGTTTTTCAGTTTTACGTTAACTGTTTTGCTCGCACAGTTGCTGGATATACCCCGATTTGACCCCAATGAAGTTACGCGACTGACTGGTCTGTTGCTGGGTTGCGCTGTCATTGGTGTTTTTGGTGCGTTGGATGATTGGGTAGAGTTGCCCCCGGTGGTGCTCCTGGTCGGACAGGTTACTGCGGCATTGATTGCTATTCACTTCGAGATATTCATTGAGGGCTTCAATAACCCGTTGTCAGGTGGGCAGACCGCCCCCTGGCCGTTTGCGTTAACGGTTGGCCTAACGTTATGCTGGATTGTCGGGATGATTAATACCGTAAACTTTCTGGATGGCCTGGATGGGCTGTCGCATGGCGTGGTGTTTATCGCCGCTGTCGTGTTATTTATCAACAGTGCCTTTGTGCTCGTACCAGCGCAAAAGAGTGTCAGCCTGTTGCCGCTGGCATTAATGGGGAGTACGCTGGGATTTCTGTTGTTCAACTTCTATCCAGCACGTATTTTTGCTGGTGGTGGCGCATATCTGCTCGGTTTTATCATCGCATGTCTGAGTATTATTGGCGGCGCAAAAATGGCGACCGTATTGATGGTGATGGCGCTGCCAATCATGGATGCTGCCTGGCAGATAATCAACCGGCTCATGATGGGGCGCAGCCCGCTCCAAGGCGACCGCGGGCATATCCACCATCGTTTGTTGGATCTGGGATTCAGTCAGCGCCAAATTGTGCTGGGCTACTATCTTTTCTGCGCTTTTTTTGGGACGCTTACCCTGGTGTTGGAAAGCCGGTCTTTCAAGCTGATTTCGATGCTCATCATGTTGTCAATTATTGCTGCCGGGTTTGGTGTTGTGTGGGTCCGTACATCGCGCCAAACCAGACCGATTATCGGTGAAAATTCCCATGAAGTAGCTTAAGCTGGCGATGTTAGATTGAGGCAATAAAAATATACCCCTGACAGGACTCGAACCTGTGCTTTTGCCTCCGGAGGGCAACGCTCTATCCTCTGAGCTACAGGGGCATAACTATAAAATATCATAACAGGTTTTGGTATTTAGGACAAGGCATAGATCGAAATCATATGGTGGATCAGCATATTTTCTGGCTGATGTTGTTTTTGTTGTTAGCCGGGTGCCAGGTGTTGGACCCTCCTGATCGGGTCGCAACGCTGCAAGCAGAAAACATAAACATCGTTCAAGAAGCGACGGCAATTGCGCAGTCGGCGCAACGTGATCGCGATCGTATCCAGGATCTAGCAGTATCTGCAATGACTGAAGTCGGTAATATTCAGCAGTCCAATCTGGTGTTGTTGGCGACTGTGCGAGCCGGTGATCCTGTGGAAGAACGAGTTGTTGCCAATGCCGATATTCAACTGGCGCAAATCACCCCAGGGCAACGCTGGTTTGTGCGCACAGGCGTCTCGAATTTTATCAATGAAGCAGATGGCTGTGTTGTCTCACCTCAGATTGCGTTTTCGGCAGACGCATCCCCAATTTATGCGACGGTTCGCGCCTTTAACATTGAACCAGGAGTGCAGATGAGTGTGCAATGGGACTACGAAGGCGCAGAAGTACATCGCGAAGGTTTTACCCTGCAGCAGGGCGGTAGCGATATTTGTCTGTGGTTTTCGATTGATCAAACCCTGGTTGATTTTGCACCGGGAAACTGGGCGGTGCGGATGTTTGCTGATGGTTTCCAGCTGGAAACGCCTATGACATTTTCCATTCGCGAGGGTGACGAGATGATGGAAGATCGCTGAGTGTAGATCAAAACGCCACTTGGTGGAATATTGCCTGCGTGTTACTATATTGCAGTTTCTAGCAGGGATGATCTGTCTTGCAACGGTGGTGTTTGGCATTTCTGGGCATTCTGGTTTTTTTGCCAGCGATGCGCGGCTTCGCGCAGCCGATAATCTCTACTCCAACCCCAATCGTCGACATCATTACTGAAAACGACATCTTTGTGCGGGGTGGCCCAGGCCGAACTTTTGTGCCGGTGGGCCATTTGGTCCTGAATGATGCGGTGGTGCCTGCAGGCCGCAATGCCGAAATCTCCTGGATTATGATTCGTTATAATGCTGGTTTTGGCTGGATACGTCGTGATCTGGCGTTCTGGCAAACTGACCTCGAAACGCTGCCAATTGTTGATCCACAAAATTTGACCCCCAGTCCCGAACCGGACCGAGTGACAACCACACCATTTTTTTTGCCGACCGATACACCCGCTGGCAACTGGGTTAATGTTGGTCCAGAAGGAGCGTTTGTTCGAGCTGGGCCAGGCCGCGGCTATTTGCGTTTGGGTATGTTGTTTGCCGGAGATGTGATTGAGGAGCCGATTGGTCGCAACGCGAATGCATCTTGGATTATGTTTCGCAACGAGTCGGGCTTTGGTTGGATTGCACGCTATCTGGTTCGCTGGGCCGATGATGTCGATTCGCTGCCAGTTTTGTCGACAAACGCGCTGACGCCGACGGCAACCTTTACCCCGAGTTACACACCAACGCAAACGCCGATGCCAACATACACACCGACATTCACTTCTACAGCGACACCTACCGCAACCGTAACTTCCACACCAACCCCGACTCTAACCTGGACGGCGAGTCCAACGCTAACGCCAACAGCGACTGCGACGGCCTCCATGACGACCACGAATACACCGACTAATACACCAAGTTTGACCCCTACACCGACCGCTACAGCCACTTCTACTTATACACAGACATCGAATCCGACTGCAACCGCCACCTTCACCCTTACGCCGACGCCAACCGCTACCCCAACCCTGACGGCTAGTCCAACCTCGACAAACACGTTGACTGCTACAGCAACCAACACCTTGACACTAACGGCAAGCCCGACGTTTACGCCGACGCCAACCGCTATCCCAACCTTGACCGCCAGTTCAACATTGACGCCAACAATGACACTAACCGTGACTGCGAGTCAGACTCACACACTCACCCCAAGTCCGACCTCTACGGTCACTTTGACGGAAACTTTGGAACCGACTTCGACGGACACCTCAACTGCTAGCCCCACCCCGACGAACACGCCGACTGCGAGCGTAACAGTCTCTCTTACTCCAACCGATACGCCAAATCCGACGGCAACAGCAACTGTCACCGCGAGTCTTACGCCGACACCAACGGTGACCGCAACACCAGAGCCAACCGCAACAGACACCGTGACGGCCAGTCCAACTTCGACAAACACGCCGACTGCAACGTCGACCAACACCTTCACAAGTACTGTTAGTCCGACTTATACGCCTACACAGACGGCGACGGCTTCGGCCACGCCAACAATAACAATGACGCCAGGTGTGACTGATCGTCCGACCAGAACCTTGACGAATACGGCAACCGTCACAGAAGTTGTCGCAGCGGCTGCGATCCCTACACTTGAATCAACGGCGACATTGACCGCAACGAGTAGTGACACCCCGGCGCCGACACCATCCAATACAAATACCGCCATAGCAACTGCAACGACCACATTGACAAATTCGCCTGAGCCGCCAACAGGGACGGAAGCCCCTTCGGCGACGTTTGCGCCGACTTCGACGCGGACCGCAGTGACTACGCTGACGAGCACCGCGACCACAGGACCTGCGATTGCTGTCCAGCCAACGGATGCGCCGCTGGCAACGATGATTCCACAGTCACCTGAGACTGATGGCGGTGACACTCGATTACCAGTTGAGGCACTGGTTGGTATTCTGGTTGTTGTAGTCGTATTGATTTATAGTGGGCTGTATTTGCGGGGCCTGGCAGCTGCCAATCGTTATGAGCAGGGCTTCGTGTTTGAGATTTGTCCGGTATGTCGCCGGGGTGCCCCTATTGTTGAACATCGCCAAGAGCGCTGGTTTGGCATCCCCAGAATCCGACATATTGTGCGTTGTTCGGAATGTCGATCGGTCCTGCGGGAGATTGGCAACCGCTTGTGGCGCTATGCAGTGGATCCGTTGGAAAACTCGGTAATCTATGAACGTTATAATAGTCAGGAAATCGATGAGGCAGCTCTGGCACAACTGGCACAAAATCCGCCATCGACAACTAAAGCACGACAACCCCGACCACCGGCGGAACCACCGAGCTTTATCGATAGCGACGATCAGTAAGCTGGGTCTAGTATTGATTCTGCTGGCAGCGTGTCAAGCAACTGCCCAACCAACGCCTTTTGCTGCGACCATTCCACCAACGACGCAAGCCGCGGTTGTATCCGTGTCGACGGCAGTGCCAACGGCTGATCTTTCGACGTTTACGCCGACACCAACCCCCACGCTGACGGCAACCTGGACACCATCGAATACGCCAACGGCGACGCTCACGGACACAGCGACACCAACGCCATCCCTGACCCCTACTGTATTTCTCTCAGCAACACCGTTACCCAGTCAAGTTGTTGAGGATGTACCAACGTGGACACCGCCGCCCGATAATCCAGCGACCCGTATTGATGACCATTATCGGCTGATTCGTCCGATCGCGGATGGGCTGACCAATTGGGTAGACCGGACCTATCCCTATGGCAACACGGCTGGTGGGCGATTACAGGTCCATCATGGGGTCGAATTTGTGAATCCACGCGGAACGGTTATCCTGGCTGCTGGTTCCGGGACGGTGATTCATGCCGGCACCGATGCGGCTTCACAGTTTGGACCACAAACCAATTATTATGGCAATCTGGTGGTGATTCAGCATGATTTTACATCGCCCGAAGGGGCACCCGTTTTTACGCTTTATGGGCATATGCAGACAGTGGATGTGGCTACGGGGCAACAGATCGAACGGGGTAAGAAAATCGGGACGATTGGCGATAGTGGGATTGCGCAGGGACCGCACTTGCATTTGGAAGTGCGGGTTGGCGACCCCTTTAGCTTTGGAGCCACCCGCAACCCAGAACTGTGGATTCGACCATTTTTCAAGTTTGGTACATTGGCCGGACGTGTGACCGATGCCAATGGGAGTGTGTTGCGTGATGTGACCATTCAGGCCAAATCAACTGATATTTTGCGGTATGCCTTCAGCTATGCCAGCGATTCAGTCAATGGTGATGTCGCTTTTAACGAGAATTTTACGCTGGGCGATTTACCCGCAAATTATTATGAAGTCTCAGTAACTGATAATGGACGGGTGCGCTTTAAGGAGACGATCTATGTCTATCCAGATCGGACGACATGGATTGATATACAACTGAGGCCTTAGACTGGGATAGGGGCCTGCGCGATCACGCCACAGGCCCCTATTGTCGACACATTTAGTTCTGATAAACTCTGAACGTTGTTTGAAGCTGATCGCCGGGGATGTCGTTTACTCGAATGACCCCCCGGTTGCCATCGGCGGTGATAACGCCAATCAGGGTATTCGCGTTCATGGATGTGCGTGTGATTGAGGCTTGATTGACTAATCCGGGGTTAATTAAATCCCAATGGACGTTCCCCAGCGTTACATTGTTAAGAATGCCCAACCGCGCACCATTGATCGCGTCCAGTTTCGCACCAGACCCGGACCCATTCCAATTGACATCACCCTGGACACTGTTCCCTTCCAGATCAAGAGTATCCCCTGGGTTCAGGTTCGCAGTGGTCTGGCGGCTGATGATTTTATCAATGGTGTAACTGAAGTTGAAGGCGGTGTTGTTCGCTTCGCCCGGACCTTCAGGCACTTGATTGTTTAGGTCGGCTACGATCACAACGGTATAGAAGCCCGTGTTGGTCAGGATGCCGCTGAGGGTGGCTGTGATTGATTGACCAGAAGCCAGGCCCGGAATGTTGGTTGAAGCAAAAACATCGTTGGGCGGGAAGGTTGCAGCGATGGCAAAACTGCCCGCATTACTTAACCCGTTGTTGCGGACCGTAACATTGACGCTGAAATTCTGCCCGGCAATGATGGGCGACGGGATGGCAACTGCGGATTCAATAATGATGTCGGCTTCCTGCGGAGGCACCGGCGTTGGTGTGAATGCGGGGGTAGGCGTTGGCGGTGACTGGATAATTGGCACTGTATTGAGATTACCGAAGATTTCCAGCAAGGGGGCTGACATCCACCCCTGGCGTCCCCGAAACTCGATAACAACCCAGGTGTTGCTGGCATTAGCGCCAATCACGCGAGCCTGTTCGCCCTCATTTAGGCGGCCCAAAACGTCGAACTGAGTGCTGGGGCCACTGCGCACGTTTTGGAAAGCGCGATCAGTTACGGTAGCGATCACGCCATCAGGTGTAGCCGTAGCCGTTGGCTGTACTGGCAATGGCTGATCGTCGGGTAAACGGACACCACCGGCGTAACGGGCGGCGATTTGCGGAACACCAAGCATATTTAACTGAATGACAGCAACAGTATTGCTGATCTCACCGGGACTCAACGCACCGGGGCGGAGTAAGCCCTGCACGGCCTGTAAGTTGTCGATGCCGCGTAAATTTGTTTGGAGATCGCCTGGCAGGCCGATGGCGGCGGCTAGTAGTTGCACGGAGTCAAAACTAGCAGCAGCAATCGCGTTCGGTATAGTACCGTAAGTGCGCACATAATCACCCAGAAAAGCATCACTGGCTTCGTCCACCGCCGTGTAGGACCAGGTTGTGGTTGATAGAATGCCGTTGAGTAAAATTATGGGTGCTGCCTCCCGGAAGGCGGGGCTGTTGGCCTGATCGTAGGCGATGCGACCCTGCCAGCCCACTTGTTGCAAGGTATTCAGCAATTCGCTGGCGAGCGCAGGATTGCCAAATACCGCCAGTAATTGTGGGTTTGATTGGACGATGGTAGTTGCTAGCTCGGTTATTTGCGACTGCAACAACAATGACTGCGGTGATATGCCCAGTGATTGCACGGCGCTGGCGAAGCCGACCACGCTGTCGGTACTTTCAATATCGAGCTGAACAATACTGATCGAATTGATGCCCAGATCATTGACAATGTAGGTTGCCAATGCCTGCCCCTGCAAAATTTGGGCTGCCCTTGAGCGAAACAATCGATTGGTTGCATCGCTGATGAGCAGGCTGTCGTTAGTGGCGGGCGTGAGTACAGGCACATTGAGGCTCTGTAATTGGGATAGACTGCCGATTGCCTCCATATTGGTGGCTGGCCCCAGCGCGGCGATGATGTTCGATTGATTCAGATTAGTGATAGCGGTGTTCAGGTTGGCACCGGATTGTACAATGATCTCGAGTTGAAAGAATGTGCCATCGGCCCCGCGCACTCCACCAGCAGCATTGATTTGCTGGGCAGCCAACTGGGCACCTCTACTAAGCGATGATTCAGGGTCATCCAAAACACCAATCCGAAAGACCGGGGTCTGCGCATTGACAAACTGTAAGGACAATAGCATTACAAAGAAGATTAGCCGTTTCTGCAACAGAATATTTTTCATATAAGCCCTCCTTAATGAATCGCTGATGTAACGCTTATTCTAGCACGCTGACTTGAATTCCGGGCGGCTTAGGTCTATACTCTCACCTCATGTGAGTCCAAGTTGGTGCTGAGGTAATAGCTGAATAATGCAACGTGAGCGTGTCGCCAATGACATTTATGTTTTCACCAGCGACCTTTATGTGCAGGTAACGGCCAGCGCCATTATCACAGCAGAAGGCGTCGTGTTATTTGACACGCTGGCGTACCCAGAGGAAACGCAACAACTGAAACGCTTTCTGGAAGGACGCCTGGGCCAGAAAGTGATCTATGTGGTGAACAGCCATTTTCATGCCGATCATACGATAGGAACGTGCTTTTTTGAGGATGCCCAGGTTATCAGCCATGCACGCTGCCGGACGCTTCTTGACGAACGTGGACGACCCAGCCTTGAGCAAGCACAGGCTACTTCTGATGACTTACGCGAAGTCAATGTTGTCTTGCCTGATATTGTTTTCGATAGCGGTATGCTGGCACTACACATTGGTGGCAAAACACTGGAATTCTGGCACACGCCTGGTCATAGTCCAGATACTATTGTCTGTCATATAAAAGAAGATCGCGTGTTGCTCGGCGCCGACACGATGATGCCAATACCGTATTTTGTTGATGGGGATTATGATGATTTTGTGAATTCGCTTCAGCGGTTGCAGGGCATTCCCTATGAAAATATCGTCCAGGGGCATGGGGAGGTGATCCTGCGGGGCGAGGTTGACGAAAAAATTCAGGAGGACCTCGATTATCTGGAAAACTTGCGTAACGCAGTTGACCAGGCGCTGACTGAATCGACCCCCCTTGAGGCGATAGCCATCGAGGCTTGTGGTAAGAGCCGCATCCTTTTGAATGGGGCCGCTGAGCAATTACACCGCCAAAATGTTCAGGTGCTTGCGCAACAGCGCCGAGAATTGCTTGAACAGCTATAATAGATATGCGCAGTATTTATTGCATGAGGTAGACACGATGTCAGATTCAACCTATTTGACGCCCGAAGGCGCAGAAGAACTCCAGCAGGAACTTAACCGGCTTATCAATGTACGTCGCCCTGAACTGGCTGCGAAACTAAAAGAAGCGGTGGCTCAGGGTGATCTTAAAGAAAACGCTGATTATCACGACACTAAAGAGCAGCAAGCCTTTGTTGAGGGGCGAATTCAATATCTGGAGAATGTGCTGCGTTCGGCAAAAATTATTAACAATAACGGGGCGACTGACCTCGTGCGACTGGGATCAGAAGTTACCATTCGGGAAGATGGCATGGATGAAGACGAAACCTACATGATTGTTGGTGCGGCGGAAGCCAATCCCCGCGAAGGCAAAATCTCGCACGAGAGTCCCATCGGGGCCGCTTTGCTTGGTAAGAAGCGCGGTGCGAAAGTTATTGTCAGTACACCGGGTGGTACAACCGAATTTAAGATCAGAAAAATTCAGTAACTTGGTGTCTGGACAGATAATACGAAAACGCCCCAATGTGCGGGGCGTTTTTTCTTAACTAATGGGTGTGAAATCACCGGTGCCGCCGAATGGATCATCATCGGGCGGTGGCGCAACTGGTCGGGGTGGTGATGCGGCGGGCGTGGTGGGTGGTGGGCTGAAGGCTGGTGGCATGGCGGCAGGCGTGACGGGCTGGGCTGGTGACGATGGTGCAGGCATGGCCGGTGGCGGGTCGAATTCAATGTCCAATGGTAGCGGCTTTTCGGGTGGCAGTTGCGGCGGTCCACCGGCAGGTGCTGGACTGGTCGCCCCAGCCTTACGCCATACGGCGATCTCAATCGTTGCTTTTTCGATGAAGCTATTGCTGCCATCACCGTAGCCCATGTCAACGATACGGGCTTGTAAGCGCAGCGTATTCGTTTCGAGCATCAGGGTAGCACCTTCACGCAATTGAACCACATCGCCTCGGGGTTCCAGCTTCGTCTTGGTTGCCGGATCGTTAAAGGCGAATTCAGTCGCGAACACACCAGTCAGAGTACGAACGAAATCATCTTTATCGAAAAGCCAGATCTCGATGGCGGTGACTTTGGTCGGGCTGCCCTCGCCAATTGTTTCGGCAATTGCCGCGCCACATTCGCCGAGAAACATGTCATTGGCGTCTTCGATCTCGAATGAGTCATCGTACTGACCACGCCCCATCAGATACACCGACATCTTGCGGGTGACGGGTTCACCTAATTCGATGTCCACCGGTGCCGCCGATTCATTCGCTTTGGCTTCAGCATCGCGGGCGGCCCGCATGGCATCAATCGTTTTCTGGGTTGCTTCATCGGAAGCGGCGGTGCCACCGCGCAGGCGCTTAATCACCGGTTCGATCAGGTTGGGGTAAATCAGGATTCGACCGAGCAGCGCAATAATAGGGGTGACAATGATGATGACCAGCGACCCTAAGACAAAGGGCAATAAGCTGTCGACAATGTTTGGTCTGGTCGGGGCGGCTTTGCCCGGCTCGGCTTGTTGGGCCAATTGCAGGAAGCCTTGATCGGTAATGCCAATCGACTGTGCGATTCCCGAAGGATTATCGACAGCGCCAAGCAAGCCTATGATACTTTGATCGAATTCCGGGCCAGTGGCCGATGAGCTGGTCACGCTTTCATAACGGTCAGCCAACAACTGCACCCATTCGTTTTGCCAACTTTGTTCGAGCTGGCTGGGATCACCATCGAAATAAACAATGCGCCCCAAAGTATAAGCCCAGAGTAAGCCAACAATAAATGCTAAGACCAGAATAAGCACTGTTTGCCAACTGGGCATCGATGGTTCAAGTACGATCTTGTAGAGGCCGTTATAGGAGCCGATTAACCATTCACGGAATTTCTGCATGTAGTGCGGCCTTTCCAGGCAAACCTTAATAATTATTCCCGTATTGTACAAGATTTGTCCCATTTGCGAAAATTAGTTGAACACAAATGGGACTATCGGCTATGTCAGTTCGGGCGTGCTACTGGGTAGTTCATCCAATTTGTAGACATTTTCGCAGTTCGTACACTGGGCAGTCGTGCGATTGTTTTGCACCAGAAGGCTTGTACAATTAGGACAGGGCACGGGTAGTGGGCGTTTCCAACTGGTGAAATCGCAGTCCGGGTAGCGGGCACAGCCATAAAAGGTTCGCCCCCGTCGGGACTTGCGCTCGACTAATTCGCCGCCATGTTCTTCGCCGCAAATCGGGCAGGCGATGCCAAGTAACTCTAACCAGGGTTCCGTATAGCGACACTCAGGATAATTCGCACAGCCGATGAACTTCCCAAACCGCCCATAGCGGATGACTAAGCTATCGTGAGTTCCACATTCAGGACAATCACGTCCAATACGCTCTTCTTGCGTGATCTGGGGCATGTTTTTTCGAGCATTCGATAATTGCTGTTCGAATGGTTTGTAGAATTCATTAAGCATGGGCCGCCATTCGCGTTTGCCCTCGGCGATGTCATCCAACTCTTCCTCCATATGGGCGGTGAATTGATAATCCATCACGTTGGGGAAGAATTCGATCAGCAGATCGTTGACCGTCTTGCCGATTTCGGTTGGGATGAGCCGCTTGTCCTGCTTGTCGATATATTCGCGGTTTTGGATAGCCGCTACCGTCGGCGCATAGGTGCTTGGTCGCCCAATGCCTTGCTCTTCTAAGGCCCGAACGAGCGAGGCTTCGGTGTAGCGGGGTGGTGGCTGAGTAAAATGCTGTTCGGGTAGCAGCCGCAACAAATCCAATAACTCGTTCTTAGTCAGTTCGGGCAAAATACGGCCTTCGTCGTCGTCCTGGGCGAGGTCTTCGTCGCGGGTATCCTCATAGAGGGCCAGGAAGCCCGGAAATTTGATGGTGCTGCCCGCCGTGCGAAACAGATAGGGCTGGTCGTCAGCCTGGGGGCCAGCAGCGATTTCGACCCGAATTGTGTTGTAAACCGCGTTCGACATCTGACTCGCGACAAAGCGCTCCCAGATTAACTCATACAGTCGTAGCTGGTCACGGTTGAGCGCACTTTTGATAGTGGCCGGTGCGCGCTGAACGCCGGTGGGACGAATCGCCTCATGCGCTTCCTGAGCACTTTTGGCGCGTGTACGATACACCGGCGGTTTGTTCGGTACATAATCCTTCCCATAGCGTCCGACAATGTAGCTGCGGGCATCGGTCTGGGCCTGTTTCGAGATACTGGTACTGTCGGTCCGCATGTAGGTAATTAAGCCTACTGTTCCCTCATTGGTCAGGCTGATGCCTTCGTAAAGTTGTTGCGCGATGCTCATCGTGCGCCGTGCATTGAAACCGAACCGGCGCGAAGCCTCTTGCTGTAAAGTGCTGGTGGTAAAAGGCGCGGAGGGTCGTCGTTGACGCGTACCCCGTTTGACATCTGCGATCTGGAACTGGCTGTTGCCCAATACGTCAAGATGCGGTTGAACATCGGCCTGGGAGCCAAACGCTACGTCATCACCGTTGATCTTGACTAAACGCGCGACAAATTTCCCCGGTTTGGTTCCGTTTGCCACCTGTTGTTGCAACTCGGCGTCTAGCGTCCAGTATTCTTCAGGTGTGAAGTTCTCGATTTCGCGTTCTCGGTCCACGACCATGCGTACAGCGATGCTCTGGACTCGACCAGCGGTAAGCTGATTGCGGACTTTTTGCCAGAGTAGCTCCGTGATGTTGTAACCCACGAGCCGGTCGAGCACGCGGCGGGCCTGGTAGGCATCAACGACTTCCATGTTGATGAGTCGGGGATGGGCAAAGGCCGCCTCGACAGCCGAGTCAGTGATTTCATGAAAGACGACGCGCTGAATCTTGGCTTCTTCGGCCTGGGTCGCGGCGATCAGGTGCCAGGCGATGGCCTCGCCTTCGCGGTCGGGGTCGGTTGCCAGGTAGATTTCTTCAGCATTGGCGACATCAGCCTTCAGATCTTTTACAACGTCTCGTTTGTTGTTCATTACCCGATATTTGGGTTCGAAGTCATTTTCAACATCAACCGATAGTTGCGATACCAGCAAATCGCGCACGTGGCCTTTTGAGGCTTTGACCGTATAGCCTTTACCCAGGAAATTGCCAACGGTGCGGGCTTTAGCCGGTGATTCAACAATGACCAGCTTGCCAACTTTCTTGCGCCGTGGCTTGGTCGTCGTTTTTTTGGCGGTCTTTTTCTTAGTTCGTTTCGGTTTTTCCACTTTTTCCGGTTTCGGCAGGTTTTCATGCGCCGGGGTTGCGCCCATGCGGAAAAGCGTCTGACCGCAGACCGAACATTTACCGCGTGTTCCTGGGGTTCCCGTGCGAGTATATTCAGCCTGGGGATCGGCGATTTCTCGTTTTGTCTTGCAACTTACACAATAGGCCTGGAGTGGCTCAGTCATAGAATTCCCTCGGTGAGGCTACAGGTATTTGTAATACTTGTTCGTGAGCAGTCTGTTTACAACTTCCTTGACATCCTGCGTGCGGTCTTTATGGCAGACGAGTAGAGCATCAGGTGTTTCAACAATGATAAGGTCATCAACGCCAATCGTAACCGTAAGCTTGTCACTGAAGACCAGGGTGTTCTGGGTGTCCAGAGCGAAATGCGCCGGTGAACCCCCCTTAAAATGGTTATTGTTGCGGTCCAGCTTGAGCACTTCATAGAGTGCGCCCCAACTGCCGACATCATTCCAACCAATGTCAATGGGGATGACGGCGATGTTCTGCGCATTTTCCATGACGGCGAAGTCCAGCGAGATATTACGAATGTTGTTCCAGATGCGTTCTAGATTGTCCTCGAAATGTTCCGTGTCGACATGGCGACCAATTTCCTGGAACTGGGCATACATTTCTGGCTGCTGACGCTGAAATTCTTTGAGTGCCGTCGCTGCCTTCCAGACAAACATACCAGAGTTCCAGGTATATTCGCCAGATTCGATAAATTTTGTGGCCGTTTCCGCATCCGGTTTTTCGGTAAACTCCAGGCTGTGAAAGGCAGCAAAGCCATTGACCCGGGCGAGTTCGTGTCCCTGACGGATATAGCCAAAGCCGGTTGCCGGGAAATGCGGTTCAAGTCCCAGGGTGACAATGTGACCCTTTTCGGCTAGATCACGGGCGCTCTGGAGAACGTGCCGAAACTTCTCCTTTTCGGTGATGTGATGATCGGCTGTCAGAATAGCGATGGTAGCCTCTGGGTCACGCTTATGAATGACGGTTAATCCCAGCGCCGCGGCTGGCGCTGTATTGCGCCCGTAGGGTTCAATTATGTAATTCTCAACCGGGATTTCTGGCACATCAGTATGCATGGCATCAAAGTAACGACGACCCGTGACCACGTAAATATGGTCTGGTGTAAACAGCGGAGTCAACCGGTCAACGCTGGCTTTGAACATCGAAACATCTTCGACTAAAGGCCAAAGCTGTTTCGGCTTGTCCTGGCGGCTCATGGGCCATAACCGGGTTCCGCCACCACCAGCCATTATCATCGCGTAGAAATGTTCCATTGTTTTGCTGTCTCCGATTAGGTTTGTACCAAGCAATATTGCATAGGTCCCACTTTTCGCGCAAGTCCCTTCAGTTCCAGTATCGTAAGCGTGCTGGTGACTGTGGCAATTGGCATATCACACAAACGGGCCACATCGTCAACATGCAAGGGGTCGGCACTGAGAGCGCCGAGCAACTGTGCTTCAGTTGGGCTGCCAGGCACAATTTTCTCTGTAATTGTTTTGGCTTGAACCCGGGTAAATGTTATGTTCAATTCATTAAGTATATCGGCGGCACCCATCACCAGTTTGGCACCTTCTTGAATCAAGCGATTGGAACCCGCGCTTGACTTGTTAAAGATGTTCCCCGGAACCGCGAATACGTCCCGCCCTTGCTCAGCAGCCATATTCGCTGTGATCAGCGCGCCGCTATTGTCCGGTGCTTCGACCACCAGCACCCCCAGACCGATGCCGCTGATGATCCGATTGCGCCGCGGGAAATTGCGACCTTCGGGCGGCGTTCCCAGTGGAAACTCGCTAATTAATGCCCCATTCCGGGTGATTTGCTGGGCCAGTTCAATATTATCTGCCGGGTAAATATGATCAATCCCACAGCCCATTACCGCAATCGTACGTCCGTTCGCTTCAAGCGCACCGCGATGGGCCGCGCTGTCGATTCCATGCGCCAGTCCGCTGATAATTGTGACGCCGTGTTGTGCCAGCGCAGACGATAATTTGTAGGCTGCCTCGCGTCCATAATGGGTCGCCTGACGGGTGCCAACCACGCTAAGCGCATGCCGGTCGGTGGGCAGCAGCGTGCCCCGAACATACAGCACCAGCGGCGGGTCTGGTAAACCCTGGAGCGGTGTGGGGTAGTCATCATGACCCAGCGTCAACAATTGTGCGCCGGTCTGTTCGATGCGATCCAGTTCTTCATCCAGATTAAGTTTGGACCGCATCTGTGCTAGCGCATTGACTAAACGTAATTCCAGGCCCGCCCGCTCAAGCTGCCGTTGGGGAGCATTCCAGGCAGATGCTAAATCACTAAATTGGTTGAGCAGGTGGATAACGCGCCGGGGGCCAATACCAGACACCAGGCTGAAACCAAGCCAGTATTTTGTGTCATTCACGGAGTTTGTCAGGCCAATAACTGTCCGCAAACAGCATAGCAAGCGTTGGTAAAGCTTGTCAAGCACCGGAATTAAGGGTTCGGCAGCAGACCTTCTGGCAGTTTCACAACAATATAACCGGCAGCGATGTTGGTTTCAACAACTGTTTCGGCGGTGACCGGTATCAGAATTTCGCCATATTCTTGGCTCTCAAGTACGTAGACATCATTGGCACCGGTTTCAATCACATCGACAACTGGCCCGAGTTCCACCCCTTCATCTGAGCGGGCGGTGACGCCAATAATCTGGTACAGGTAGAATTCGCCATCTTCTAATGGAACTGCATCGCTGATAGCAACCATCACATAGAGCTGGCGGAAAAATTCTGCCTGGTCGCGGTTGTTTACGCCAACCAGTTGCAGCAGCCCATAACCTTTGTGCATCCGCATCTGTTGCACCTGGTAGGCGACCACATTGTCAGCATTCACATCAGTCCCGATATAGATTTGCTCAAGTTCCGGGATGCGCTCCGGGTAATCGGTAAGGATGCGGACTCGTAGTTCGCCACGAATGCCGTGCGGTCGTAGAATCTGACCCAGCAACAGATAGGCAGGCCCGGATTCGGATGAATTCGGGCCAATAGGTGCTTGTCTTGCCATCAACTATTGGATTTCAAGGATAATGCGTTTGCGATTCCGCCGGTTGGAATCAGCGACTTTGAGCAAGGCCCGAATGGAATTAGCGACACGACCATCCTTGCCAATGACACGGCCTACGTCTTCTGGTGCCACCCGTAGTTCGATGATAACTGCGGTGTTCGTCGTTCGCCGCCGAACGTTGACCTGAGATGGGTCATTGACCAGGCTTTTGGCAATGTAACCCACCAGATCCTCCATCAGCTCGCTGCGGGATTGTTCGTTATAAGCAGGCACGTGATTTAGGCCTCTTCTGCTTCGGTTTCAGCCGTTTCTTCCGTAGTTTCTTCAGTTTGTTCGGTTACTTCGGCAGCAGCAGCTTTTTGCTTGGACTGACCGGCACCTGGTGCTGGATAACGAGTCCTGGCGCTAACTGGCTCGGCCTCCGCCAATGTGGTTTCGGCCTCGGCTAATAAAGTTTCCAGTGCTTCGCCTTTTTTCAGACGCTCGTAACGCGCCCAGGTTCCGGTTCGCGTAAACAGGCGTTTGACCGATTCACTTGGTTGCGCGCCATTGCTCAGCCAATAAAGCGCCCGGTCTTCCTGAACAACATCAGTGTTCGGGCGCGTGCGGGGGTTATGATTGCCGATGATCTCGATAAAGCGACCATCACGGGCACTGCGCTGGTCGGCAACGACTATACGATAACTGGGTTGGCGTTTTAAGCCGACACGACGTAAACGAATACGAACCATTGCTTGTACTTCTCCTCAATTTTGCGCTCCCATGCACCCAATAGTGGGCGGAGAGCCACTGTCGATTAATTTGATAAACAGCGTGACAGGTTCGACAGTTGGGGAAGGGGGTGGCCCCTAGCCCGGAAAGCCCGGCAACCCGCCTGGGAAATTGAATCGTCCCTTGCGGAGCTGCTTCATCATCTTTTTCATGTCACGGAACTGCTTAATCACACGATTAACATCACTTACCTGCGTACCGCTACCAGCGGCAACCCGCTTGCGACGGCTGGCATTTAAGACTTTCGGGTTGGCCCGTTCTTTGGGCGTCATCGAAAGAATGATTGCCTCGACCTGCTTGAGGCTGTTTTCCATCTCTTCCTGGTCAATCTCGTCCTGTAACCGACTCATGCCAGGGACCATGTTCAATATGGAACCCAGTGGCCCCATATTGCGCACGCGGCGCAGGTTATCCAGGAAGTCCTGCAATGTAAACTCATCCTTCATGAGTTTCTTTTGCAGTTTTTCGGCTTCGGCTTCATCAAAGCTTTCTTCAGCTTTTTCGATGAGAGTCAGCACATCACCCATGCCCAGAATGCGGGACGCCAGTCGGTCCGGGTGGAAAACTTCAAAACCGTCTAACTTTTCACCGGTTGCCAGGAATTTGATAGGCACGCCGGTAACAGCCCGCATGGAGATGGCAGCCCCACCGCGCGCATCACCATCAACCTTCGTTAGAATCAGACCAGTGATTCCTACCCGATCATTGAACCCGGCAGCGATGTTGACAGCCTCTTGCCCGGTCATCGCATCAGCCACCAGCAGCACCTCTGCTGGATTAGTACGGGCCTTAATCTGCTCTAACTCCGTCATGAGCGTGTCGTTGATCTGGAGCCGACCCGCTGTATCAATAATCACGACGTCGTTATTGGCCTCTCTGGCGGCTTTGACGCCACGAGCCGCAATATCTACTGGACGGGCACTGGTCCCTTCCTCGTAATAGGGCACATTGATCTGCTTTGCCAGCGTCAACAACTGATCGACAGCCGCAGGTCGTTGGGTATCGGCGGCAATCATGAAGGGATCGCGACCATCACGGCGCAAATAAGTGGCGAGTTTGGCGGCAGTCGTGGTTTTGCCAGCACCCTGAAGCCCGACCAGCATGATGACGTGCGGTTTGGTGCTCCCGGAAAAGCTCAGTCGTCCCGCCTCACCCAGCGTGTCTATCAATTCTTCGTGAACGATTTTGACAACCATTTGCCCAGGTTTAAGGCTTTTGATGACTTCAGCACCAATTGCGCGGGCTTTGATGCGCTTGACAAAATCTTTGACGACCGGCAGGGCAACATCAGCTTCAAGCAGGGCCATGCGCACTTCACGCATCACCACATCAACATCTTTTTCGGTCAACCGTCCAGCACTGCTGAGGCGGTCAAACGTGTCTTGCAGCCGGTTGCTCAAGCTTTCAAACATAAAATGGTGAACTTTCTAAAACTGCCGGAGCGTTCATTTTACGCCCGGCGCTGGTGCTTCGTCAAGGTTAGACGCGCAAGATTTGTGTAGGAAAACGCGGCTCAGTCCATGCGAAATTGGCGATAAGCCCGGTTATGGTAAATTAACGGTTGCACGGGGTCGTCTTTACGCCCGGTTTTAAGCACTTCACCAACAATAATATGATGGGTTGCGCCATCCTGTACACCATATACCTTGCAATCCATCCAGGCGATGGCGTCGGTCAGAAGCGGTGCGCCGGTTTCTGCAGTGAAAGTGTTTACTTCGTAAAATTTATCTGCTCCCGGCGGCAGTTCACTGAATCCAGCGAATTGGGCCGACAATTGCTCTTGATCTGCACCCAGGATTGAGATGCCCAAAACGTCGGTCTTTTCGATCAATGCAGCGGTATTGGCTTCCTTATGCAAGCAGACGAGAACCAGGGGCGGTTCGAGGGAAATAGACGTAAAGGAACTCGCGGTCATACCGCTGCGTTCTTTGCCATCGCTGGTTGTCACGACGGTAACGCCACAGGACCACAACCGCATGGTGAGGCGGAGTGCTTCGGAGACGGTGCTCATGGATGAATTCCCCAATGTTTTAAAATAATACAAGCAAGTTTTGCGTATTTTCTCAGTATAGTGCAAACTCGCCGCGAATGCATTGCCAGTTTGTAGCTGGCAGGTGACAGTCGGTTGAGGACATTCGCATGACACTGGCATTGGGAATAGATATTGGTGGTACCCATACCAAGCTTGGTCTGGTCAATCCGTTGGGTGAAATTAGCGCTTTTCGTCGGATTCCAACCGATGCGCGGGGGCATGATGCTGGACCCTATCTCGACAAACTGACTGCGACCGCTCAAGCGATTCTGGCTGAAGCCGATGCGCCGATTATTGGCGTGGGATTGTCGGCGCATGGTCACTGGGATGATGCCCGACGCACTTCAGTTCTATGTGAGAACACGCCGGCGTTACAAGGTCTCGAAATGGCGAAAATTTTGGAAGACGCGTTTGCGCTGCCGGTGGTCATTAACAATGATCTGACCGCTCATGCGCTGGCGGAATATGTATATGGCAGTGGTTACGGGGTGCGGCGCTTTATGGTGATGGCGATTGGAACGGGTCTGGGTGTAGGGGTGATTGTCAATGGCGAACCCTTGCGCTATATTGAAGGCACGCCCGGCGATTCAGGACGACTCATTCTGGAGCCGGGTGGTGCGCCAGATGTATTGGGCGTGCGCGGGAGCGCTGAGGGGTTGTGTGGCGTGGCGGGTATCGAGCGAATGGCCGCTGAACGTTATGGACGAGAGATACGCGCCTATGAAGTTATTCAAGCCGCACGGGTAGGCAACGACCCAATTGCAAACGCGATTATGACACAAGTTGGTACCTACCTCGGGCAGGCCCTGGCGTTGCTGAGTCCAGTATTTTTACCCAACAAGATCGCACTTACTGGTGGGACGACCGAGGCTGGCCCGGTTTTGCTAGAAGCGGTTCAAGCCCAATTTGACGCCTGGATGGGGGAT
The DNA here is from genome assembly GCA_965223835.1 of Phototrophicaceae bacterium. Taxonomy (GTDB): domain Bacteria; phylum Chloroflexota; class Anaerolineae; order Aggregatilineales; family Phototrophicaceae; genus CAVYXZ01. Next base: position 2,821,575 of record CBDCXQ010000001.1, on the reverse strand, counting down.
TATCACCGTACACTGGCCCGCGAAGCGCCGGATTATTACTCTGAGATCGAAATCGTGATTGGTGAGATGCGGGGTGAAACTGGCGTTGTGGGTGCGGTGGTCGAGCTATTTCAAAATGCCGGTCTCATCACGTCACGATAACCTGTATACCCAGTTCTCGTAGTTCCTGAAGGACGAGAGTGGGCGACTGTTTGTCGGTGACGAGCGTCGTTACCCGATTCACCGGGGCGACGTAGGCCGATGCGACTTGACCGAATTTGGTATGGTCGGCCACTAGAATGAGTTCAGACCCCATTTCCAAGATCTTGCGGTCCGTCATCACTTCAGGCAGGTAATCGTTGGTGATTCCAGCTTTGATGCTCAACGCTTTCACGCCGATAATCACCTTGTCCATGCGAACTTCTTGCAGCGCTTGCTCGGCGATGTGCCCAACCATCGACAATTCAGATACACGTAGTAAGCCGCCCAATACGACGATGGTTATGCCTTCGACTGAGGCCAGTTCATGTGCAATATTGACTGCATTCGTAATTACCGTCAGATTCTGGCGGGTTGTCAGGTTGCGGGCTACGTAGGTCGCGGTTGAACCGGAGCCGATGAACACTGATTCTTCATCTTTGATGAGTGCTGCTGCTGCGCGTCCGATGCGCTCCTTTACCATTCGCAGTTGATGCATGCGCTGGATGACTGGCGGATCATCGGGCAGGTCCACAGCATAGACCGCGCCGCCATGTTCACGCCGGACTAACCCCTTTTCTGCCAGTTCTTTAAGGTCACGACGAATGGTGATGTCACTGACATCAAAGTAGTTGCTAAGGTCCATGACGGTTGTGCGCCGATCTTCGCGGACCCGATTGACAATCAAGCGTAACCGTTCATCTTTGAGAGTCATAAAGTCAATCTCTTTTGGGTGAAGTGAGGGCAACAAGCTGCTGCCCTCCATTTAAGAATAGGTCAAAAACCAATCAGCAGCGATCGCTAGCGGTTGGTAGAAATCGGTCCACGGACGTCCAAATTTGTGTGTTGATTCGTTTAAGCTGTCCAGGCGTTGCTGTGCGGTGGTCTGCAAGAACTCCCGGCGTTGCGCTGGCGACATGTTTACACATTCTTTCCAGATTGCGCGACCACCCAGAAAGCCGCTGGCACCGTTTTGACAGGCGACCTTTACTTGCCGATCAAAGATTGGAAAATCGACGCCCGCGCTTAACAGTACCCAGGGTACCGTTGCCACTTCACTGACCTCGGCACAGGCCTTGTGCCAGCTATCTTCATCAGTGTCGAAGGCAGCATCAATCGGAAATTCCATTTTGAGCACATCAACGCCGAGTTTACTGAAACGCCGTGCAGTTTCCCGGACAATGGCTGGTCGCTGGGCGGCAAATTCGGGACTGCTTTTGGCGACATTTGCATCAAGGCTATAAGACACAGGCTCCACGAAAATGGGCAGGTCATGGACATGACACTCTTCCGCGACCTGACGCACCGTTTCTTCGAGTTCCGCCGCCAGCTCTCCAGCGTCAGGATGATAATAGACCAGCAGCTTCACGGCATCGCCCCCGGCGTTTTTGATTTTGTTCACGGTCCAATTTGGGTTAAACTCTACCCGGCGGAAGGTCGGGGTCCCGGCATAGCCAGTTTCCTCTAAAGCAAGCAGGATGCCACTTGTGCGTGACATATGCATTGCTGCAGGTATGCCAAAGGTTGGGTCCAGCAGGACCGCACTGGTGTAGGGGGATAAGGTCACAACAACTTCCTGTTTGATGTTGACTGCATCAGCATATGTACAACTAGCGGGCAGCATTTTCTCATAGGTGCCGCGTTGGTCGAAAGCCATGATGGTGAAAACATGATCGTCAGTACCGGTGGTCTTCAGGCCGCGCCAGCGACCAGGGGTGAGCGTTGTGGTGGGCATCATTTATACTCCTGTTATATGCGTCGCAAAGTGATTATTGATAGATCATGTGTGATTATTTCGATTATTTTGTATAATTATAACACTAAAAATTCACAGGTGGTCGCCAAATGCGAACATTGTTGATTGTCAGTGGGGGAGATGCGCCCGGAATTAACGCTGCCCTACATCGCTACACAACCCTGGCAAAGCACAATGGTGATCAGGTTTTGGGGGCGATAGGCGGCATTGCTGGGGCGGTCAATGGGCATCTCATTGATTTGCAACCTGAACTCCTGGCAGCAGTCGTCGGCCAGGGCGGAAGCTTTCTGGAGTCGAGTCGTGAGCCAGTGCTTTCCAATCCCCTCAATCGGGTGCGCTTGATTGAGACGGTTTCTCGCCAGCAAATCGACAATATTGTGTTGTTTGGTGGCGATGGTACGTTGCGGACAATTCCACCGATTTTAGCGGATATGGGACTGATCTGCATCGGTATTCCGACGACGATTGACAATGATGTGCCGGGGAGCGACGATACAATTGGGTTTGATACCGCTTGTAACGCTGCCGTCAATGTGATTGATGGGCTGATGATGACGGCGCGGGCGCTGCCAGGTCGGATTTTCTCGGTGGAAACGTTGGGTGGCAGTACCGGCTTCCTGGCCCTGGCGATTGCCCACGTGACGAACGCTCAGGCCGTGTTGCTGCCAGAATATCCTTATCAGATGGATTGGTTGGTCGCCCATTTACAGCAAGTTGTCCAACGTGACCGGATGGCATTGATCGTGCTATCAGAAGGCGTGGCTGCCAGCCGAACGCTGGTAGATGTACTGCAACGAGATTATGAGCTGCGGGTGCGAGATACGCGTTTGGGGCATGGTCAGCGGGGCGCGAACCCGACCTATCATGACCGCCTGCTGGCGCACCAGATGATGGACCTGGCTTATGGTGCGCTACGGCAGGGGCAGGCGCAAGGAACAGCAGTGGTTCAACAGGGGTGCGTTGTGTTGCAGGAGAAGTTGATTGCTCTTTTGCCGCTGAAACAGCCCGATCGTCAGCTTTATCAACACATCAATGAACTCGATTAGCGAGATAGGATAGACACGATGACGGTGAATGGACAATTTACCTATGCCGAAATCATGAGTCAATCGACGGTGTGGCAAGCAGCATTGGATGAGTTTCCCGCAGGTTCGGTAAATGATCTTTGGCAGACTGGTTTCGACAGGGTGATTTTCACCGGCTGCGGCTCAACCTATTATCTGTCACAGGTGGCTGCGCGCTTGTTTCAAGCGCTGACCGGTGTCCCGGCGCGGGCCTATCCTGCCTCAGAGTTGGTCTTATATCCTGAAGTTGCTTATTTGCCGGGTGCACGCTATTTGCTGGTAACAATTTCACGGTCAGGAACGACATCAGAAACGGTTGCCGCGGCGCGGGTATTTCGGACAAAAGCAAACGGCCAAATCCTGGGGATCGGCTGTAATAGTGATTCACCCCTTATGCAAGCCGCTGATCTGGCTCTGACCGCCGATTATGCTCAGGAAGAAAGCGTGGCGCAAACGCGCTCTTTCAGTACCATGCTGGTGATCGCTCAACAGCTTGCGGGGCTGATTGGTGGCAAGGATCTCAATGACCTGGTTGGCTTGCCGGCGGCTGTTGCCAGTCTGCTTATCTCCCATGAAGCGCTGGCGCGTGAGTTGGGCGAAGACCGACATATCGAACGCTTCTTCTTTTTAGGGTCGCATACTCTGTACGGCATGGCGTGCGAAGCGATGTTAAAGATGAAAGAAATGTCGCTGGCATACAGCGAGGCATTTCATATGCTGGAATTTCGGCATGGCCCAATGTCGATGGTCAATGAAACGGCCCTGGTGGCTGGTTTAGTGGCTGATGCTGCCTGTGAACATGAGATCGCGGTATTACGTGATATGCAGGACCGGGGTGCGCGCATACTGAGTATTACCGCCAGTTGTGATTGGCCGGATGCAGTAGCAATCGGCACCAATGTTCCTGACTGGGGGCGTCCGGTTCTCTATCTGCCGGTCCTGCAATTGTTGGCCTATTATCGCGCCCTGGCAAATGGACAAAATCCTGACCGGCCTGCGAACCTGACAGCAGTGGTCTCATTGGATAATTTAGGTTAACTTCAGCCAGACAACCTGATAGGGTTCGAGCGTGAGTTCTGGTTGGTTGTGTGTCTGTCCAGAGATCAAATCTATGCCCGGTTGAACGGTGGACAGCCTTACCGATTCCCCGGTAACGTTGTGCAGGGCGACAACGCGCTGTTCATCGTAAGTGCGTTCCAGTGCAAAAACCCGTGTGTCGAGATTGAGGACCTGTTGTTCTCCCAGCGGGTGAAATGCTTTCTCACGAGTACGGATTTCCAGCAAACGCATATAGGCTTCATAAACCTGGAATCGAATCGACTCTTGATCGGTTAATTCAGCTTGTAGACGTACCAGTTCAAGTTTTTCGCGGTTGATGCTGCGATAGCGTCCCGTTTCTTTGACGCCTGCGTGGTCATTGCGTGATCCGAACAGGCTGTGGAAATAGATGCCCGGTAAACCAATAAACGCTAATAGAATTGCCTGTGAGCAGATGAAGCGTTGACAGCTTACTGCTGGAGTCTGAGCTGTGATCGCCGGGTTGGTGATTGCGTCGAAGTAGTTGATGTTGAGTTCATAAGGACTTTCGCTGCCGTCGCTGTTGGTTTTATAGGAAACATGGCCGCCATGAGCCTGCGCCAGTTGCGCCAATGCCGCGATTTCGCCATCACTGAGAATGCCAGTTACCGGGCGGAGACCGATGCCATCATGTGACGCTGTAAAGTTGAAGAACGTGGTGCGTTCGCTAACTCGTTTAATAGTGCTGGCCCAATGGGTCAGGGCCTGAGCACTGCCTGTGTGAAAACTGTGCAAGATGAGCGGGGGCAGCGGGAATTGATAGACCAACTGGGCTTCATTGCTACCATCACCAAAATAGGAAATGTTTTCAGTATGGGGTACGTTGGTTTCAGTGATGAGTAGCACATCCGGCGCAACCCAATCCAGTACATCGCGCATGAGTTGAATAATCAGGTGAGTTTCTTCCAGATGCAAACAAGATGTGCCAATCTCTTTCCACAAAAAGGCGATGGCATCTAAGCGGATAAACCGTGCACCGCTGCGTACATAAAACAAAAGAATCTCGATTAATTCCAGTAGAACGTCCGGGTTGGTGACGTTTAGATCAACCTGATCGGCGCTGAAGGTTGTCCAGACGTGGCATTCACCATTAGCAGTTTGAACGGGCGTGAGCAGCGGTAGTGCACGAGGCCGAACGACTGCTGATAAGTCGGTAGCTGGATCAACCGTGATGAAGTATTCGGTATAAGGTGGTTCGTCGCGTAAAAACCCCTGGAACCAGGCACTCTGGGCTGAGATGTGATTAAAAACGGCGTCGAACATCAAACCAAAATCGTGCCCCAGTGCGGCGATGTCGTCCCAGTTGCCCAGGTCAGGATTGACAACTCGGTAGTCAATTACCGAAAAACCGTCATCAGATGAATAGGGATAAAAGGGGAGGATATGAACATTGTTGATTGTCGGCGCGATGGTTGTATTGAGAAAATTGTGTAAGGTTACTAGTGGATTTTCTCCAGCAGTCTGGATCTGATCGCCATAGGTAATGAGCATGACATCACGTTCTGACAAAGCGAGTTCGGACGATGTGGCTGGTTGCCTGGGGCCAATGATCGCTTGCAGCCGTTTGTAAGTTGCGTTGCCGCGCTCGTCACCATACAATCTCCCCATCTTCTTCTGCATGTTTTGTGAAATGTCGCTCATCAATGCCACCATCCCCGTCTTTAGGTCACGTTCATTTAAACCTGTATCGTAATCATAACCTTCGTTATTGGTGTTTGCCATTTAGAACGAAGATTGGGTAAGGTTGCGCTGCTTATTCAGGATAGCTGAGGGATACTTGATGAAGATCACGAATATTGAAACTTATCCGGTGTGGCATGGTCATCGCAATTACACGTTTGTGGTTGTCGATACTGATGAAGGTATCTACGGTGTGGGCGAGTGTGGGATTGCAGGTCGGGAACATGCCATTATTGGCGCGATTGAGCATTTTAAGCCGTTGTTGATCGGACAGGATCCATTTCGAACAGAGTATATCTGGCAAGTTTTGTTCCGCAGTGGGTTTTTCCCGGCCCAGCGCATTCAAACTACGGCAATGGCGGCGATTGACATCGCATTGTGGGACATTAAGGGCAAAGCACTTAACTTACCGGTGTATCAATTGCTGGGTGGCCTAGCACGGGATAAAGTCGTTGCATACCCGCATAATGTTGGGCACCAGCTCGAAATTGAGCCACTGGTTGAATCCTGTCTGAAGACGAAGGAAGAAGGCTGGAAATTTGTGCGCTGGGGGCTGCCCAATGACGGCGTTACATTAGAACCGCGTCAGTCGATATTGGCATCAATTAAGCAAGCACAGGCCGTCCGTGAAGCTGTTGGTGATGAGATCGAAATTACATTCGATGTACATACCCGATTGGACTTGCCCGATGCCGTATGGTTGTGTAAAGAATTTGAGCAATTTCGACCATTCTTCATCGAAGATCCGTTGCGGTGTGAGAATCCGGATTCGTTCAAAACATTGCGACCGCGGACAACCGTTCCGCTGGCAGCCGGGGAGCAATTCGGCTCCAAATGGGAATTCCGTCAGTTGATCGAAGAAGAGTGGATTGACTATGCGCGAATTGACCTGTGTATCGCTGGTGGCTTGACCGAAGCGAAGAAGATCGCTGGTTGGTGTGAGACGCACTATATCAAGTTGGCAACCCACAATCCGCTGGGACCGGTCTCTTCGGCAGCTTGCCTACACCTGAACTTGTCTTGCCCGAATGTCGGTGTGCAGGAACAGCCGCGCAAGCCAGGCACCTGGCTGGAAGATGTGGTGCCAGAACAGGTTGAATGGGAAGATGGCTACTTGTTGCCACCGACAAAGCCGGGATTAGGCATTACCTTTGACCGGGAAGCAGCCAAAAAACACCCGATGCAGGAACAAAAACGCTGGATTTTGCACCGGCTCGATGGCTCGTTGACAAACTGGTAGACGACGGTATGCGGGGCGTTTAGCGCTTTCAGTCTCGATAATTCCGGCATCTATTCATTATCTGGCGCAGCGATGACCAACAACGAGATGCCGTGTGTCGGCAGATTGAAGCGCATGTTGAGCGTATTTTTGACTGACGACAATAGTTGCGGCGGCTTCACCCTTTCCAAAGCGTCGCGGGCTTTGATCGCAGCGTGTTGTTGCTCGGTTGGATACATCGGCTGACCCTGACGAATCCATTCGGCATAGGCGTTGCTATGGTCATGGTCAATGCGGTAATGGTCTATAATCGTGCCACCAGCGGCAAACGGCAGATTGGCAAGGGTGATGTTAATCGTCACATCTGGCTGGTATTCCCAATCGTCATGGTGGTTGTAGACCAGCATTTCTACCCGCCGGTCGCTTGATAACGTGGCGAAACCAGAAACCTGGGTTGTATCAGTATCCGTCTTGTTCTTGGAGTCGCTGGAGTCGCCGACTACGAACCCGATAGACTGCTGGCCCATTTGCGCGTACATTCGAAACAAGTTCAGGATTGCTTTGTCAATGCCTTGCGTCGAAAAAGTACGGGTTCCCTCGAAGCAGCGTTCACCAACAAACAGGAAAGCCCAACTTAGCAGGCGTAAATCCCAATTCTTGGCCCGCGCAAAGCGGCTTACTTTATCAAACGCAGACACCACAAAACTTGGATAATATTCCGTATTGCGAAAATTCAGGTTGACGTTGTCCCAGGCACCACCAGCCGCCCAACCATCAGGATCGATTTCCGATAGCACGCACTCAAGATCAGTAAGGCCCGGATACTGGCTGATGATTTCGTATCCGGCCAGAGTATCGTCCAAAATGCGTTGTACTGATGGTGGATTCTGAGTACGGCGAAGGTGGTCTGTGCGATAGCCACCACCTTTGACATGAAAGCTGAGAAAATCGAGCGGCGTGCCAGTTTTATGGGTATAGGCATTGGTGCCATTGACACAATGGTTCAGAAAAGTATCGAGAAATTCGCCTGAATAACGTGTCGGGTTGGGGTTGGTTGTGCCGGGGCCACCGACTCGCGCCTCTGGCAGCGCTGCTTTTACGGCTGCGGCAGTATAGTCATATAATTTATTAAACTCCTCAATGGACCCTTTCCAATAGTAGTTTAGGTCAGGTTCATTCCAGAGTTCCCAATACCAGGTACGCACTTCGTTTGAGCCATAACGGTCGATGCAATGCTTCACAAGATTGAAGATGAGATCGTACCATCTCTGATAATCTTTAGGGGGTGCCGCAAAGCCATAGGCCTGATAGTTCTGATTACGACCAGTATCCTGTGTGATGTCATAATAAGCTGGGTCTGCCAGGTGCTGGGGCATGAATCCCAGTTCGACAAAAGGTTTGCAATTGTGCTGGAGTAAGGTATCGAATACGAGATCAATAAAAGTCCAATCATAGAGGGGTTGTCCGTTCTCATCTTCAAGATAGGCGTTGGTGGATCCCCATTTATAGGCGCCATGACAGTTGCCAGTACATAGCAGGTGATGCGTTCGCACATAATAGGTCTGCTCGTTTAAGGCACTGAATTTGGCAAGAAGCTCCTGGCCTTCGGGCGTATAAGTGTAGTTGATTTCGTCGTAGCCGATGTAGGTCCAATTGTGTGGCAGGTGGCCCAACACTTTTCCGGCATTAACCTGAATGTCAATGATTCTGTTAAGATTGAGCATGGCTGGCCCTTTATGCGCGTAGGATGCTTTCGATCTGACCAAGCTCCTCGACACTGAATTCCAGATTATTGATCGCGGCGACACTATCTTCGATCTGGTTGACACGGCTGGCACCGATCAGCGCCGAGGCCATGATGGGGTAGCGCAGGGTCCAGGCGATCGCCATCTGGGCCAATGATTGACCACGTGCCTGAGCGAGATCATTGAGTTGTCGGATCTGGGTTAGACGTTGTTCAGTAAGCGTATCGGCCTTCAGGGCGGTGTTGGCCTTAGCGGCCCGCGAGTCGGCGGGGATGCCGTCGATATATTTATTGGTAAGCATGCCCTGGGCTAAGGGTGAAAAGCAGATGCTACCGATTTGCTCACTCTGCAATGTGTCGAACAGTCCCTGTTCTTCCCAGTTGCGGCGGAACATGCTGTAGACCGGTTGGTGAATCACACAGGGCGTGCCGAGCTGGCGCAAGATTGCGGCGGCCTGCCGGGTTTGTTCAGGACCATAGGATGAGATGCCAACATACAGCGCTTTGCCCTGCCGAACCGCATGATCCAGAGCGCTCATGGTTTCTTCGAGCGGTGTATCCGGGTCAAAGCGGTGACTGTAGAATATATCGACGTATTCAAGGCCCATCCGCTGCAAACTCTGGTCGAGGCTGGCAAGCATATATTTGCGGGATCCCCATTCGCCATAGGGTCCGGGCCACATGTAATAACCCGCTTTGGTGGAGATGATGAGTTCGTCACGATAGGCTTGCAAGTCTTGTGTGAAGATCTGGCCGAATGTTTCCTCGGCAGAACCGGGTGGTGGTCCATAGTTGTTTGCCAGATCGAAATGCGTCACACCGAGATCAAAGGCGCGATGGATCATGGCCCGGGCGTTTTCCAGTGGATCTACGCCGCCAAAATTGTGCCATAGGCCCAGCGAAATGGCAGGCAGTTTGAGACCGCTGTTGCCAACACGCCGATAAGTCATGGATTCGTAACGCTGTGAGGCCGGTTGGTAGGTCATGATTTCTCCAATCAGTGGGTATGTGCGGTGAGTTTGATGTGAGATGACAGTTTAAAGTATAACAATGGCTGAATAGCAGTTACAATTCGTTTGGACTCAAAAATCCAGCCGCATTTCGTGCTGGCTCAGCGTTTCCTGATAACCAAGTTTATTCAATACGGCGACAGCAGGCTCGCTCTCACCAATATTGACAATGCGCCCAGTGGCATCAGGATAGCGTTGGTGTAGTTGCATGAGTAAGGTTCGGAGGGCCGCTGCCTGACCCGGCAGACACCCTAAATCTAGCCAGTGTAATGTGGAATCACTGGTATGTCCGATAGCATAGGCTAACGTATCGTTTGCATTGTGAATACGCCACGCCGGAATTTCACTGACATGCTGACGCAGTGACGCCTGAGACTGTTGCCAGGCGACAGGTTCTTGATGAAAATCTGTTTGCAAGCAAAGAAGTTCGGCTGGGGTACCCGATTCGATTGTGATCTGACTGTCCTCAATCGGCGCTGGTTGCCGCTCAAGAATGAGCAGGCGGCGTGTATCCATAAAACCAAGTTTCAAGTAAAGTTGTCGTGCGCCCTCGTTACCGACGATGACTTCCAGATAAATGTTTAACAGATTACACGACCGGCCAGCCTCAATCACTGCTTGCATGAGCTGACGACCCAATCCCTGGCGGCGGTAATCCAGGTGGACACCCAGCCCGCCAATCCATCCCCGATTTTCCCGGATACCCAGCAAGCAAATACCAACGGGTTCTTCACCTATCAGCACAACCCGTGATGCCGCAAGATCAATGTCATTTTGCAAAACATGCTGCTGGAAATGATCCTCAGTAAGATTGACCGGGATGGTGTAACCACTATAGCCGGCATTAAACACCGGAACGAGCGTAGCCAGGGGAAGGGTAGCTGCCGGTTGGATGCTTACAGCAACCACAGCGCATCTTTCCAAATTTGGTCCAATTCAACGACATGGCTTTCCTCTTCCAACTCGGTGCGAATCCAATGCCAGGCTTCATCCGGGTCGTGATCGTTGCTAATCTCTACCAGTGCTTTATTGTTCTGGGGTTCGGAAACCGCTGCTACGCAATTCATCTGCTGGGCAACTGCAAAGAAACGCGCTTCTTCAGCCGTCAGCCAGAAGGCAAACCGGGTCTGCTTGCCAATGGCTTGAGGCTCCGTCATGATAAATTTTTCATTGTCAGGTTGGGACATGTTTCCCTCTTAGACTATGTGCCGGATTGCTGATGTCAGATCAGGCAGCTAGATAAAGCAATGAACCAGCATATTCCAATATTATAGCGTTATGTTGTCGGAATGGTGAAAATCGGCGATTATGAATCGCGAAGGCCAAAAATACCGGCTTGTTTGGTCCGACTGTTAGGTGCGGCAGCAACCGCAGCCAGACCCGCGATACCTTGCTGGTAGACCGGATGCTGGGAGTCTAACGGTAGGCTGACTGTCTGTCCGGTAACACTGGCGAGATAGGCCCCCATCGTCAGTTCCAAAGCGCGTTGACCAGCCTCTGCTGATGCCAGCGGTTGGCGGCCTTCACGAATAGCACGATGGAACTCTCGCCAGAGATCGGTAAATGACCGGGCGATATTGTCAGCGTGAGCAGGTAAATCATCTGGCATGTGATCGGTGCGTTCCCAGTTTTGTACCGTATACAGTTCAGCCGGTTGGTTAAAGCCGCTGGTCTGATATTGCTGGTAACGCATTCGCAGATGACCGGCGCTACCGCTGGCGTCAACACCACCCACGCCTTCTCCCCAGCCGACATGGATGGTGGCGTAACCGGTGGGGAAAGCGATTTGCAGCAGCGCCAGATCTTCGACCTGGGGTTGTCGGTGGGCATAAGTGGGCGCGTCGACAAAGGCCATGACCTGTTGAGCGGTTGCGCCAAACATCCATTCAGTCAAATAAACGGCGTGAATCATATCCATCAGGATGCCGCCCCCAGCGGCCAGTGTATGCCGCCAATCGCCCTGATATTCCTGCGCCCCCGGATAATCAATGACGCCCAGAAAATGTAAGGTCAGCACGCGCAGATCACCGATCGTACCATTGGTGATGAGTTCTTTGATCTGACGATATTCCGGGAGATAGTGGTAATTGTGAACGATGCCGAAGGTGAGATTAGCGGCAGTGGCAGCGGTGATCAATTCAGCGGCGGTGGCGGGAGTGGTCGCCAGGGGCTTTTCGCTGAGCACATGCTTACCGGCAGCAAATGCATCCAGGATAATCTGGCGGCGAAACTGCTGGGGTACCGTAACCACAATGGCATCAATATCATCGCGGCGGATGACACCCTGATAAGATTCATAGAGATCAGCGGCAGCCAGCCCAAACCATTCTTGACCGATCACGCGGCGGGCGGGCGTAATATCAGCTAATGCTCGCAGTTCAACATCTGGTAGGGTAAGTAAGGCCGGTTTATGACCGTAACTGACGACATTGCCACAACCAATCAGGCCAACCCGTAGTACATCTGCCATGATCTCGAGTGCTCCTTTGCAACGCGTGCAGCGCATGCCAACCCTCTAGGACGGATAGTAGCAAATGTCCCATCGATTGGCAACCGGGCTATAATCGAGCCAAATTCTTTGGTTAGGGAGAATGTAGATGCGACTTTATGTGACGGGTGGAACCGGTCTGGTAGGCAGTAATGTCATTCGATTGGCGCGGCTGGACCCTGCGATTGAGATTATTGCCTCACAATATGGCCCCGAACCAGAATGGTCAGTTGATTACACGTTAGATTCCCTCGATTTGCGGGATTTGAATGCCATCAAACATACAATTCGCCATCACAAACCTGATGTTGTGGTTCATACTGCAATCTTGCTGGACCTACTGTATCTGACAACCAATCGAGAAGCAGCCTGGACCATGACGGTTGACGCGACGCGGGTGCTGGCGGAAACATGTCGTGAAATTGGGGCACGCTTGATTTTTGTATCGTCGGATTGGGTGTTCGATGGTACTCAACCGCTGGTTACGGAAGATTCACCGCCGCTACCGGTGAATTATTATGGGTTCATGAAAGCAGTCAGTGAGCGTGATCTAGGTGCATTGGATGGTCTGGATTATGCGGTGGCGCGAATGGCCGGGATTTATGGCTGCAATTATGCCATTCCAAGCCTAACGCGCACCGAACAGGGACTAGGGTTTGAGATCGCGGGCTATGTTGCGCGGCAAATCTCGGCAGGGAACACAGCGGAAATATGGACCGGGCCAAATGTGAATGATGTAGCGCATGCAACGTTGGCCTCGGATGGTGCCGAATTATTGCTGCGGCTGGCACGCCAGGAGGCAACGGGCATCTTCCACTGTTTTGGCAGCGAAACGATCAACCGGCTTGATTTCGCTCAGGCGATTGCCGCTGCATTTGCGGCTGAACCATCTTTGATAGTACCCGTGCCAACGGATGCCGACGTGCTGGCTGAATTTGCTGGTATTCGGATTCCGTTCCGTATTCAAGCTAGTGTCGAAAAAACGGCGACGACATTGGGACGGATGCCGTTGAATATTGCAGACGGGGTGGCACGGTTCCAGCAAGAATGGGTTGCTTTGTTCGGCGATTAGCTGGGGTGAGTTGCAGAGTTTTTATATTTGATTGTAAATAATTGAGTAAAAAAGAGGGTGAAGAATGCAAGCTTTGACATTAACCGCTGATTGGTCGCCGCGCTCGGATTATCAGTTGACTGAACGCGAACGGATGACGCGCAAGATTAAGAACGGGCACATGGTCTGGCAGAATCCACAGATCAATCTTGGGGTGGTGCCAGACCCCACACCGGAGCCTGATGAAGTGATTGTTGAGGTAACGGCGGTGGGCATCTGTGGGTCAGATATGCACATGTACGAAAGCGACGACGAAGGGTATATGCTGTATCCCGGTTATGTTGGTGCGCCCAATATCCTCGGCCATGAATTCGCCGGACGGGTTGTTGCAGTTGGCAGTGCCGTGACTGAGTTAAATGTAGGTGATTTGGTCGCTGCTGAGGAGATTCAGTGGTGTGGTAGCTGCAATGCCTGTCGTCGGGGCTATGTCAATCATTGCGAGAATATGGAAGAACTGGGCTTTACGACGCCCGGTGCGATGGCGCAATATATCCCGGTGCGGGCACGTTATTGCTGGAAGTTGGATGAGCTAGCTGGACAACTGGGTGATGCCAACGAAGCACTCATCATGGGGGCGATGGTCGAGCCAACCGGTGTTGCATATCAAGGCCTTTTTAACCGCTTGCATACCTGGCAACCGGGCAATAATGTTGCGATATTTGGAGCAGGCCCGATTGGCCTGGCAGCAGTATCGCTGACGATAGCGGCTGGGGCAGCGTTAGTTATTGTGTTTGATCCCTCACTCAGTCGCCGGACAATCGCGGCGAAGATGAGCGCATCCGCTGTTCTGGATCCGGATTCTGTTGATCTCAATGAAGCCATATTGGACATCACCTATGGGCATGGCATTGATTGTGTCGTGGAATGTGCGGGAGTCGCGGATAAGACTATTCAACCACTGGACCGTTGCCTGGCCGTGAATGCCTCAATCATTGATATTGGTATGGGTGGCAAACGACCCACACTGCCAACCGTGACTTATAAGCAGCGCGGGGTACAACTCGCTGGTTCGCTGGGCCATGCGGGCCATGGTACTTTTCAGAATGTGATCCGGTTGATGGCTGCGGGACGGATTGACATGCGCCAAATGGTGAGTGCGCGGCTGCCACTGGCCGATGCATTAGGTGCCTTTCAGCGTTTGGAAAGTCGTGAGGATGCCAAGATTATCCTGCTGCCCAATTAATCACCATAGCGTTCGTACCAGTTGAGCGGGCTATCCGGTGTTTCGACGCGCTCAAACCAGGGACGAGCATTTTCAGCGCAGATTTGAGCAAGTTTGGTCATGCGCTGCCGGGCGACTGTTTGTAAAAAGTCGGTGCGGTCTGCTCCCTGTAATTCGGTGGTCTCGGCCCAGACGGCGCGACCGACCATGACTCCACTGGCTCCAGCGGCGCAAGCGATACGCGCTTGAGTAGCAAATGTTGCAAAGTCGACTCCGGCGCTGAGCAATGTCCAGGGAACGGTCGTTGCTGCGTCCACTTCTTCACAGGCCGCCTGCCAGATCGATTCATCGGTCTCTTGTTTGGAGTCTACAGGAAATTGAAGTTTCAGAATATCAACATCCATTGCGCTGAAGGTTCGCGCCATGTCGACAACGATCTGACGACGTTCGGCTGAGGGTAAGGGTTGCTGTGGATTGAGTGAATAGGTAATGGGTTCCAGGAAAAAGGGCAGGTGATACCGGGCGCACTCAACAACAACCTGTTCAACAACCTCGCGTAACTGGGCTGCGTTGGGCGCATCCGGGTGATAATTAATGAGGAGTTTGACACCGGCCCCACCGGCTAGCTTGATCTTGGCAACCGACCAACCAGGTATGAACTTGATTGCGCTCTGGCTGGGGTCGGCATCATAATCGGTGACTTCGATTGGCGCGATAATGCCCTGATGTCCACCGATGGTTCGCTCGGCAATGCCGGGGCCGATTCCAAAAGATGGGTCGGTTAGCACGGCACTGGCAGCGGGTAACAAATGTTGGATAATCTGTTGTTTGAAACCGGTGAACTGGGCATCAGTTGTGGGAGTTGAAGCGTGTTGGTCAAGCGCGCCACGCAGGTTAGCACGATGATCGATTGCCAGGACGATTAAGTGGCCGGCGGGTGTGCTGCATTGGCTTATGTGCCGATAGATGCCGATGGTTGTCATGTCTGGTTTCTTTCGGTGGCGATTCAAGAAGCGTTATAATACTGCGCAATTCAGGATTCATCAGCATTTTGATAAGGAAGATAAAATGAGCGTCAACATAGGTATTATCGGTGCGGGGCGAATTGGCAAAGTTCATGCCGACGCCCTGACACGACGTATCCCGGAAGCCAGCGTGATTGCGATTGCCGATGTATTCAAAGAAGCCGCCCGGACAGCCGCCAACCAATTCAATATTCCCGAAGCGTCTGATGATTATACAACGTTGCTGGCTAACCCGGCGATTGATGCGGTTGTGATCTGTTCATCAACGGATACCCATTCGCAATTTATTACCGAAGCTGCGCAGGCTGGCAAGCATATTTTCTGCGAAAAACCGATTGACTTTGACCTGGGACGAATTGATGCGGCACTGGCAGCCGTCGCTGAGTCCGGGGTTAAATTACAGATCGGTTTTAATCGGCGTTTTGACGCCAATCATGTACGTGTCAGGCAAGCTGTTGTGAATGGTGAGATTGGAACGCCGCATCTTTTGCACATTATCAGCCGTGATCCGGCACCGCCGCCACTTGAATATATTAAGGTGTCGGGCGGAATTTTTCTGGATATGACGATACACGACTTCGATATGGCCCGTTTCTTAATTGGGGCGGAGGTCGAAGAAGTCTACGCTGCGGCTGGCGTGATGGTGGATGCGGCAATTGGTGAAGCGGGAGATGTCGACACGGCGATGATTACGTTAAAATTCACTAACGGTGCAATCGGTGTGATCGATAACAGTCGGCAAGCGGTTTATGGGTATGACCAGCGCGTTGAAGTCTTTGGCAGTAAAGGTTCAGCCACTACCGGTAACTGGTATCAAAATGTGGTGACGATCAGCAATGCGCAAGCGGTACAGCGCGATCTCCCGCTGAACTTTTTTATGGACCGGTATACGGACAGTTATATCGCGGAAATGATGGCCTTTATTGATGCCATTGCCAATGACAAGCTATCACCGGTGAGTGGTGCCGAGGGCCGGGTGCCGGTCGTCATGGGTTTGGCAGCCCGCAAGTCGTATCTCGAAAATCGCCCGGTACGCTTGGATGAGATTGGCTAGCTGGCTATAATCACCCGAAACTTTACCTGAAGGATAGATGACCTTGAGTAAAACTTATGATTCCTTGCACATGGGACGGAGTTCAATTGACCTGTATTCCAACGATGTTGGGACGCCTTTTGTTGACATCAACAGTTTTGCAGCTTATGTGGGTGGCTCACCGACAAACATCAGCGTAGGGGCGCGGCGCTTAGGTGTAAAGTCAGCATTGCTGACGGCATTGGGTGCCGATCCAGTCGGTGATTTTATTTTGCATTTTCTCAATCATGAGGGTGTAGAGACGCAATTCATTCCACGTAAGGCGGAGAATCGTACCAGCGCTGTTTTGCTGGGCATTGAGCCGCCAGATAAATTCCCGTTGCAATATTATCGAGATAACTGCGCTGACATCAACCTAACAATTGATGATGTGCTGGCAGCACCGGTTGCCGATTGTGAAGTCTTTCAATTTGCCGGGACCAACCTGAGCAAGGAACCCAGCCGCAGCGCGACCATGTTTGCGGCTGAATTGGCGCGGCAGGCGGGTGCCAAAGTCGTGTTTGATGTCGATTTTCGCCCGGACCAATGGCATGATATTCGTGCTTTTGGGGTCGTCGTGCGGTCGGTAATTCCGCTGGTTGATGTCATTATTGGTACCGAAGATGAGATCAATGCGGCGACACTTACCCATGCTGAGCAAATGAACCTGACACATTCGCAGGTGTCTGATGCTAAAGTCGAAGGCGATACGAAAGCGGCAATCGACCGGATGCTATCGCTGGGACCAGAAGCTGTTGTGGAGAAAGTCGGCTCCCAGGGCGCACGCATTCACTTGAATAATGATGAGGTGATCGAAGCGCCGGGATTCCCGGTTGAGATCTACAATATTCTGGGTGCGGGTGATGCCTTTGGCGCGGGGTTCATTCATGGGCTGGTCAAAGGCTGGGATTGGTATAGGTCGGCACGGCTGGGCAACGCCTGTGGAGCGATTGTTGTCACCAAGCACGGTTGTGCCAACTTTATGCCGACGATGCCGGAGGTCGAGGAGTTTGTCGCTGATTATGGTGGGTTAGAATAAGTGCCTAGTGAATAGTGATTAGTGGAAAGCAAGGTTGGATGGCGGTTAGCAAGTTCGAAGATTTGATTGCGTGGCAAAAGGCACGAGAACTGACCAGAGCAATCTATCAGATCACAAAAACCAGTCCATTTTCTAGAGATTTCGCGTTAGTCGATCAGATTCGCCGGGCTGCTATCTCAGTAATGTCGAATATCGCCGAAGGTTTTGATAGAGAAGGTCCCGTAGAATTTCATCGTTTTCTTGTCATTGCAAAGGCCTCCTGTGCTGAGGTTCGCAGTCAACTCTACATTGCTTCCGATGTTGGTTATTTAGATGACCAAAAATTTGCTGAAGTGATGGCACTGACAAACGAGACGGGAAGGGTACTAAATGGCCTGCGGCTATCAATTAAACGAAAACTCTGAGCACTAGATACTAGCCACTAAGCACTTAATGACCGAAAGGAATGACTATGCAATATACATCTGAAACGATGCTGGTTCGTTCACATGATGAAGGTGGAACTGGAATATTTGCGCGAATTAAAGCTGAAGCAACCGGTTGGGAATACCTGAATATGGCGGCGTTGCGTCTCAATAAAGGCGAAACCTTCAGCGACAATACTGGTGACAACGAACACGCCTCTGTAATTCTGGGTGGCGTGTGCAATATTCGCAGCAGCCAAGGCGAATTTTTGAAGGTGGGGCGGCGTCCGAATGTGTTTAGCGGGATGCCCCATGCAGTATATTTACCGCGTAACACGGACTTTGAAATTGAGGCATTGACCGATGGCTTTGAAGTCGCGTCCTGCTGGGTGCCGACCGATCAGGATTTTCCAGCGCAGTTGGTGACACCACAGGACAGTGCCATCGAGATTCGCGGTGGGGCGAATGCCACTCGCCAGATCAATGGGATTCTGCCACCGGGGTTTAACTGTCATCGGATCGTGGCGGTTGAGGTCTATACGCCCAGCGGCAACTGGTCCAGCTATCCGGGTCATAAGCATGATGTTCATCGTGAAGATGCTGAGGGTAACATACTTGAAGCCGATCTGGAAGAGATCTACTTCTACAAATTTGATCGTCCTGGCGGCTATGCTTACCAGCGGGTCTATAACGACGATCGCAGCATTGATGGTGTGATGATGGCCCAGCAGCATGACGCGGTGTTGGTCCCTGAAGGCTATCATCCGGTGGTGAGTGCGCATGGCTATACCACCTATTACCTTAACTTTCTGGCAGGTTCGGCGCAGTCATTGGCGAACAGTGATGATCCCGATTATGCATGGGTGAAAGATACCTGGACGTTCAAAGACCCGCGCTTGCCGATTGTCGATATGGGCATGGAACCGAGGAAATAGCGCTTTAGCTTGATAGCATGTTAGCCAGATAGCCGATTAGCATGGGGATAAATTATGGCGGTTGTCCGGGATTTTCGTGAATTGAAGGTTTGGGAAAAAGGCCATCAAGTGACTTTACAAATCTATTCCATTACGCAGAATTTTCCGCGAGAAGAGACCTATGGTTTGACGAGTCAGATGCGTCGATCATCTGCTTCTATCCCAACTAATATTGCGGAAGGTTGCGGTAAAGGCTCTGACGCAGAATTGGCTCGATTTATGCAAATTGCAATGGGTTCTGCCAGTGAACTTGAGTACCAGCTTCTCCTGGCAAAGGATCTTGGCTATCTTGAAAATCCAGTCTATGAACGCCTCCACGAAGGTGTTATCGAGGTAAAGAAGATGCTCGGTCCATTCATCAAAAAGCTAAGAAGCTAATTGGCTAAGTGTCTAATTACTTCTCAACTATTTACGAAAGAAGCTTACTCATGACGACTAAACGTTTGACAATGTCTCAGGCGCTAGTACTGTACCTGAGCAAGCAGTACAGTGAGCGTGACGGGCACGAACAACCATTTTTTGCCGGCGCGTGGGGCATATTTGGGCATGGCAATGTCGCCGGTGTCGGACAGGCGCTGCAACAATTCAGTGGTGAGCTGCGCTACTATCAATCGCGCAATGAGCAAGCGCAGGTCCACACTGCTGTTGCCTATGCCAAGATGAAGAATCGGCTGCAAACCTTCGCCTGTACCTCATCAATTGGGCCTGGCGCAACCAATATGGTGACGGGTGCTGCCGTGGCGACGGTAAATCGATTGCCGGTGTTGCTGTTGCCCGGTGACATTTTCGCCGAACGGATTCAAGCGCCGGTGTTGCAGCAAGTCGAATGGGAGCATTCACAGGACATTTCGGCGAATGATTGCTTCAAGCCCGTGTCGCGTTATTGGGATCGCATATATCGTGCTGAGCAATTGATTACGGCACTGCCGGAAGCGATGCGGGTTCTGACTTCGCCGGCTGATACTGGCGCGGTAACACTGGCGCTGCCACAGGATACGCAAGCCGAAGCCTATGATTATCCAATGGCGATGTTTGAAAAGCGCGTCTGGCACATTCCGCGCAACCGGCCCGACTCAAGCTGGATGCAACGCGCCGCTGATTGGATTCGCGGCAGTAAACAACCGCTAATTATCGCAGGCGGGGGTGTACATTACAGCGAAGCGAATGCCGCGCTGCGTGAATTTGTCGAGCAAACCGGGATTCCAGTTGGCGAAACGCAGGCTGGTAAAGGGGCGTTGCCTTATGACCATCCGTTGAATCTTGGTGCAGTGGGCGTGACTGGAACTGATGGTGCCAATATCATGGCGCGGGAAGCCGATTTGATTATTGGGATTGGCACGCGCTATAGTGATTTCACATCGGCCTCAAAAACGGCGTTCCAGCGCGAAGATGTGCGGTTCATCAATATCAATGTCGCTGAGTTCGACGCTTATAAGCATCAGGCGCTGCCGCTCGTCGGTGATGCACGGGTCACGCTGGAAGAATTAGCTTTGTTGCTGGGTGATTATCGGGTTGACGATGATTATCGGGCGGGGGCGCAGCGGTTCAATGCCAGTTGGGATGCCGAAGTTGAGCGCATCTATAATCTGGAACATGGCCCACTTATCAGCCAGGGCGAGGTGATCGGCGTTGTGAACACCCTATCGCAACCGCAGGATGTAATTTTATGCGCAGCGGGGAGTTTGCCCGGTGATTTGCATAAACTGTGGCGCACGCGCGATCCGAAAGGCTATCATCTGGAATATGGCTATTCGACGATGGGCTATGAGATCGCCGGTGGATTAGGCGTTAAGCTGGCAGCACCCGAACGGGATGTGTATGTCATGGTCGGCGATGGCTCATTTTTGATGATGCATACCGAGATCGTCACGATGGTGCAGGAAGGCATCAAGGTCATCGTGCTGGTGCTGGATAATCACGGCTTTTCCAGCATTGGTGGGTTGTCGAAATCGGTGGGGAGCGATGGTTTTGGCACGAAATATCGCTATCGCACTGAGTCCAATCATCTGGACGGTGAGACATTGCCAATTGATTTTGCGGCAAATTGTGCCAGTCTGGGCGCGCATGTTCTCAAAGCCAGTAACCGTGATGATCTGGCGGAAGCTGTTCGAGCCGCGCAGCAATATGATGGTGGGCCAGTGTGTATTGTGATAGAGGTAGACCGTAGCCAGCGGGTGCCGGGCTATGAATCGTGGTGGGATGTGGCCGTAGCCGAGGTATCCGATAACCCTGATGTGCAGCAAGCGCGGGCTGACTACGAAACTGCCAAATCGAAAGAACGACACCATTAGGTGGTTAGCATACTAAAAAAATATCGACTACCACTGATCTTTGCGGGACTACTGCTGCTCTGGCTGACATTTGGGGCACAGTTTCTGAATGACCTGGCGATTCGGTTGCTGCCGATTGATCGCTTGCCACCGGGCCTGGAAGGTCGGCTATTTTATACCCAGCTATTTGATGGCATCTGGCAGGTTGATGTGAGCAGTGGTGAGGTTTCTCAATGGTGGCAACCGCCGGAGGGCGGACTGGTTACTGGCATTGCGGCCTCACCGGATGGCTCGCAATTTGCCATCGCCTATGCGCCACCGGCTGATGAAGGCTTCCAGATTGGGACGACTGATCTTTATCTCTCGTCTAGTGGAGCACCTGATTTGCAAACATTGCTCGTCCGTGAAAACCGCAATGAATCCTATCGTAACCCCTTCTGGTCGCCAGATGGCGCTTCTCTAATCTATTCACATTTACGACCTAATTTGAACGAAGCGGGACAAACGGTCGGTATTAATCTTAATGTTGAGAAGATTACGATAGAATCTGAATCTGAACCTGTGATATTAGTGCAGGGTGCGGAACATCCGGCGCTCTCGCCTGATGGTACTCAGCTTGTTTATTTGAATTTCGACCTGTTTGCGAGTGTGCAAGGCGTCTGGGTTGCAGATGCGGATGGGTCTAATCCTCGCCAATATTTGCCCGGTGACGCCTTTGCAGCGGTTGCCAGTCCTCGTTTTTCCCCGGATGGGCAGTCGATTGTTGTCAGCGGGTCGGGCGACTTGCAGCGACAAGCGGCAAGGATTCCTGATTTGCTCGGTGTTGGGGTGGCCGAGGCGCATGGCTTGCCCTGGGACATCTGGCAAGTATCATTGGACGATGGCAAGCTAACCAAATTGACCGATAGTCCTTTGGATGGCCCCTGGATTAGCTGGTCGCCGGACGGTCAACACATGGCGGTCTTGGCGGCAGAAGGGGTATATGTGCGTCAAGATTCCCGTTTCTTCCGGTTGACCGAAGTGATTAATGAGGGCGAAATTACATGGGCACGTTAAACGCTGAACAACAGCGCTTACACGATTCTCAAGATCGGAATGGCGATTGGAAGAATTGGGGACCTTATGTCGCCGATCGCGCCTGGGGAACCGTGCGCGAGGACTATAGCGCAAACGGCGATGCCTGGCCTTATTTTTCACACGATCAAGCCCGCAGCCGTGCCTATCGCTGGAATGAAGACGGATTAGGAGGATTTTGCAATCGCTTTCAAAACGTTTGTCTGGGCATCGCCTTATGGAATGAGCAGGATCCAATCATTAAGGAGCGTTTGTTTGGCCTGACCAATAGCGAAGGTAATCACGGCGAGGATGTTAAAGAGGTTTACTATTATCTGGATGGCCTACCATCGCATGCCTATATGCAGATGCTGTATAAATATCCACAGGTGCGGTTTCCTTACCGTCATCTGGTCAATGAAAATGCGCGGCGTGGTTATTTTGATTTTGAATATGAAGTTACCGATGCGCTTGCATCAGCGTTTCAGGCGGGGCGCTATTTCGATGTCTATATTGAGTACGCCAAAGCGGCTGAGGATGACCTGCTCTGTCGGATCCGCGTCATCAATCGCGGGCCGGAGACAGCCCCGATTCATGTGCTACCCCACATCTGGTTCCGTAACACGTGGTCATGGGGCTATAATCCACAGCGACCTGAATTACGCGCGGTAGATGACCACACGGTTCAAATGTACGAACGCCATTTAGGAGGCTGGTGGTGGTCGGTAGATGGTGAACCGGAGTCTTTGCTGTTTACTGAGAATGACACGAATGTGCAGCGCTTGTACGGTGCACAAAACGCAACGCCATTTGTTAAAGATGGTATCAATGATTACGTGGTTGAGGGCCGGGCAGAGGCGGTTAATTCTAAAAAAACGGGTACGAAAGCGGCAGCCCATTATGTAGCTCAGGTCGCGCCCGATGAGGAATTTACAGTGCGTCTGCGGTTTAGTCCCCATCAGCCAGCCACACCGTTTAACGATTTTGACGCAATTTTTGATCAGCGACAGGCGGAAGCGGATGAATTTTACGCGGACTTGCAGCCGGATGATCTGAGTGATGATGAGCGCCAGGTGCAACGGCAGGCTTATGCCGGGTTGCTATGGACCAAACAGTTCTATCATTTCAGCGTGCAATTGTGGCTCGATGGGGATGATGCCTATCCGCCACCTCCCGCAGAACGTCTGAACCAACGGAATGCCGATTGGCGACATGTCTATTGCCTGGATGTGTTATCCATGCCTGATAAATGGGAGTATCCCTGGTTTGCCGCCTGGGATCTGGCGTTTCATATGGTGCCAATGGCGATGCTCGATCTGGAGTGGGCGAAACGGCAGTTAATTTTGCTGCTCCGTGAATGGTATATGCATCCGAATGGTCAGCTACCCGCCTACGAATGGAAGTTTAGCGATGTTAATCCACCAGTACATGGTTGGGCTGCCTGGAAAGTGTATCAAATCGGGCAGGCGCAGACCGGCAAAAGCGATCTGGATTTTCTGGAACGTATCTTCCATAAGCTGTTGTTGAACTTTACGTGGTGGGTGAACCGCAAAGATGTGGATGGCAACAATGTCTTTTCGGGTGGCTTTCTTGGACTGGATAACATCGGTGTTTTTGATCGCAGTGCACAGCTACCAACTGGGGGCAAACTCGAACAAGCGGATGGCACGGCCTGGATGGCAATGTATTGTCTGAACATGCTGACGATTGCATTGGAATTGGCCCAGAGTAAACCAGCGTATGAAGCGGTCGCGACTAAATTTTTTGAACATTTCGTCTACATCGCCAATGCGTTTTACAATCCTCCTGGCTGGGAGGTCGGTTTGTGGGATGATGAAGATGGCTTTTTTTATGATAATCTTCACTTGCCATCGGGTCAGCATATTCGGTTGAAAACCCGGTCGTTTGTCGGTTTGATGCCGTTACTGGCTGTTACCCGGATTACGCCAGAAATAATGGCAGCATTGCCGCAATTCAGGCGGCGTACCGAATGGTTTGTGAAGTATCGTCCGCACCTGTTTGAGCATTTAACCTGGATTACGGATGAAGGTGCTGAAGGCGATTATTTGCTGTCGATACTCGGTCAGGACAAGCTGAAGCGGGTACTGGGGCGTATGCTGGATAGCGACGAATTTCTGTCGGACTATGGCCTGAGGTCCCTCTCCAAATATCACGAGCAGCAGCCATATGAATTTGGTCATGCCGGGAATGTCTACCGGGTGGGGTATGAGCCAGCTGAATCGCAAAGCTGGTTGTTTGGTGGGAATTCCAACTGGCGTGGTCCGATCTGGTTTCCAATTAATTTTCTGGTGATTGAGGCGCTGCGAGAATTTCACCATTTTTGTGGTAATGAACTCAAAGTGGACCTGCCGACCGGTTCGGGTAACTGGCTCACGTTAGACCAGACCGCGGATGAGTTGGCAAGGCGGTTGAGCGCTATTTTTCTGCGTGATACGCACGGTCAGCGCCCCGTCTATGGCGGACAGCAACTCCAGCAAACAGACGCCCACTGGCGCGATCACATTTTATTTTACGAGTATTTTCATGGCGATAACGGCGCAGGATTAGGCGCGAGTCACCAGACAGGTTGGACCGCACTGGTCGCCAGCTTGTTGCATGATCTTGGCACCAGCCGGGCACAATCGAGTTAAGATCGTGCCCCGGATCGTTAGAGATTGGTGTAGGTTGTCGTAAAATCGCCCCGGTCATTGCCCTGGGTATCCACCAGACCATAACCGTTGTCCATTCCTTGTGCCCAGGCAAACCAAATGGCGGTTGCCACTTTGTGCGGGTGAGCCGTGCGGATACGTTCAATGAATTCACGGGAATAGCGGGCGATTTCCGTCGGGTTTTCGTTGGGAGCATCCAGCACGCCCCACTCCGTTATCCAAATCGGTATGCCAGGCAGCAAGCGGGCATAGGCCGTTATTTCGTCATCAATGTTGCCGATATGCCGGTATTTCTCGTCCGAACGCATGTCACCCCGACCGTAGGGATGGCAGGCAATGCCATCGGGTACAATACCAGCCGGTAAAGCGTTCAATGTTTGCTCGGCATAGCGATCACCATTCCCCGGCCCGCTGGCATGTCCGCCGGTAATGACTAATGCGTCGGGATCGGCGGCGCGAATTGCTTTGATTGATTGCGCCAGCAGGTTGGCGTAGTCGGCAGGGGGTAGCGGTACCGAAGCCCGTGCGCCGCTATGGGCATCCATTTCATTCCAAATTTGATAGGCATGGACGATATTCTTGTTGGCATACTGAGCGGCAATACGCCCGACCATCGCCGCAAATTTAGTGCTCAGATCACGCCAGCGATTACTATCCATTTCATCCCAGCGATAGCCGGCGCCTTCGCCGAATGTCTGGTGGGTAAAAACCAATAAGACTTTATGGCCTGCCCGCGCATAGGCTTCTAGTGTTGGTTGATAACGTTGACGGGTGGCTTCAATATCGGTATTCCCGTGCCGATGGGAGTCGCCGGCTGGCTTGGTGGGGTCAAGTGAAACATTGTAGGGCAAACGAATCCAACCAATTTTCCCTAACCGCCTGGGATCCGGTCGGCCCAATCCATGATAAATGTCCAGATTCACGCCGGGCAGATTGGCATCAATTTTGTAGCGGGGTTGCGGGCCGTCAAATATTTCGAAAAACCAGGCAGCCGTATAACCTTCGACGCCGTTGGGGGTGCGCACGTGGATCCATTCACCTCGTGTGCCGACATTGGTTTTGTCAGTCGCGGTCAGCAGTTGTAACACATCGCCCCGCGAAACCATTCCAACCGGGTCGCCATCAATCGGCTGGGTGCGCACCCGAATACGATCTTCGGTCGGGGTAACAAAAACGTCGGTATCAGGTAGCTCTGGCTTTGGTTCCGGTTTTGGCCCAGGTGTAGGGTCCGGTTCTTCATAAATAGTGTAAAACCAGGCGGCGGAAAAACCTTCAAGACCGGCAGCGGTGCGGATGTGCAGCCAGTTGCCTTCGACGCCCACTTTAGGCCGCGCTTCGGCATAGGGTTCGATCACTTCAACAATTTCACCGGCTGCGATGACGCCGACCGGTTCACCATTGACCGGATGCGCTCGTACCCGAATGCGGTCATCAGTGGGTGTGACGAATAGGGTGGGTTGGGGTTCAGGCGTGGGGCCTGGTATCGGTTCTGGCTCCGGTGGCGGCTGCTTGTCTGGATCATAGATGGTAAAGAACCAGGCGGCGGTGAAGCCTTCGATACCTTCAGCAGTGCGGATATGCAGCCAGTTGCCCTCAACACCCACTTTATCGACTGCTTCAGCATAAGCATCCAGGACCTCAATGACGTCACCTCGATTAACAACGCCGACCGGTTCGCCATTGACCGGATGGGCACGAATGCGGATGCGATCGTCGGTCGGGGTAATGTACAATTTTGGCGGTTCCGGTTGTGGATCAGGTTCGGGTGTCGGCACCGGTTCTGGGGTTGGTAGGGTAGCTGGATCATAAATTGCAAAGAACCAGGCCGCGGTAAAACCCTCAAGACCGGCGGCAGTACGAATTTTGACCCATTGACCGTCGACACCAATCTTAGCCAGGGCTTCGGCAGCCGGTTCCAGCACCGTTGCAACTTCATCCTGAGCGATTACACCCACTGGGGAGCCATCAATTGGCGCTGCCCGCACCCGAATATTGTTTTCCTCTGCAATGATCTCGAGGGTTGGCTCTATTGGAGTGGGAGCAGGCTCCGGCTCTGGTTCAGGTAGTGGCTCGGGCGTAGGTTCTGGCGGAGGCTCTGGAATTGGAGATGGCTCGGACACTGGTTCCTGGTGGACAGCAAAGAACCAGGCGGCTGAATGACCTTCGGCTCCGGTAAGTGTGCGAATATGCAACCATTCGCCGTTGACGCCGATTTTTGACCGGGCGGATTTATAGGGTTCAATGACTTCTACAATGTCACCCAGCGAGACCGATGCGACTTGTGAACCGCTAATCGGCTGAGCGCGGATGCGGACGCGGTTGTCGGTTGGTGTGACATAGAATTTAGTTGGATCAAGTTCAGCTTGATCGCCGCCGTTCGGGTTGCGTACCTGCAACGGAATGCCCTTTACCAAGATGTTGCCCGATGAATCACCCGCCAACTGCCAATCACCCTGTTGGACGAGACTCACCCAGAAATCGCCGCGCACGCTGAGGCCGGGCATATTATCGCGGACCGCCTGTCGATCGTGCGAAATCTTACGGAGCTGGACAACCCGTGTAATCAATTGCTCCTCAGTGATGCCATTCGTGCCGATTCTTGACCGAATGGGTACGCCGAGATCCCGCTCGGCCATGCGCAAAAAGCCATCACCAACACCGAAATTGATGCCGATGTCGAACAGCAGGGCATAGGCCAGCGGTGTTTGCAGGCCGCGCGGCGTGATCGCAATCTGCTTGATCGGCTCCCAGTAATGGTCAGTGGCTTCATCATCCTGGATTTGTTGCATAATCGGTTCGCGAGCCGCTGCAACCAGCAAATCGCGCAACTCGGTGTCTCGGCGCAAACTTTCCTCACGACCTTGAATGCGGGCCTGATAGTCACGGAGGTCCTGAGCGGTATTGGTTCCAGACTGGGCCAGATATTTGTCGACAATCCGGCTCAAAGTACCGGAAGACAGGGTGAATTGGAAGCGACCAAAGCTGATAATGCCGGAATCATAATTTTGGTAGGTATGATAACCGCCGCCTTCAAAACGAGCTGTAATGTTGAAGGCCGCCACACGGACACGTGTTTCATCCATTGCTTCGTTCTCCCTGCTGTGGTGACTATATCTGTAGTATATATAGCCCGTCACGAATCGGCGAACTTACATTTCAGGTTTCAATGCGCACGCCAGGTGCGTGGGGCGGAACAACGACTGGCAAGCCACCGGCTTCTTCAATACTGTTGGCAACAGTTGTGGACCCTTCCGATGCGACCAGGGCGAACATGCAATCACCACCACCAGCACCGGAAAGTTTCGCGCCAATGGCCCCAGCAGCACGCGCCGTGAAAATCAGCTGTGCAAGTTGCGATGTATTGACTCCAAAACTATCGAGAATGCCCTGGTGAATGTTCATTAAGTCACCAACAGCGGGCCAGTTGGCTTGCATCAGTTCAGTTCGTGCTTGAGTTGCAATATCACCAAGCATCATCAGCAACGGATCGATAAACGTAGGTTGACGCTCACGCAGGTGAGCAACTTCTGCGATCAGATTGGTAGTGCTGACTTTTTCGCCGCTATAGCCAATGACGATGGGTAATTTATCAAGGAGTAGCGGCTCCAGTGTTGTGCCGCCTTTTATGTAATAAACAGTTCCCCCATAGACTGCTGCGGCAATATCAACCCCGGAGCCAGTGCCTTGAACATCGAGCACCGCCGCATATGAGAGGTTAAAAATATCACGCAATCCGAGTTGCAAACCCAATTGCTCGTTGACAGCAGCGATTGTTGCAACGGTAATGGCAGATGAACTACCCAGCCCATAGGTTACGCGGGGGCCGCTTGTTTTCAAGTCAAAGCCGGTAGATGGTGGTGACTGATCGAATAGCCGTTTAAGAGCGGCTTCGACAAAGGCTGTTTCACGCCGGTTGCGAGCATTGAGTTTGTCGACCTCGACTGAGTAAGTTTCGCCATTGGCACGGAGGTCGGGCGTATCAACGGTAATGATGTTAGCGTCGTGCGGGCGGATGGTGACACTAAACCGCACATCAACCGCTGTGACCACGCAGGGATAGCTATAAACAGCGGCATGATCGCCAAAAAGGACCAGCTTGCCGGGCGCTGAGGCAGTGATTGACATCAGGTGTGATCGCTCCTGTGAATGGCGGAAGTCCTGTGCTATTGTATGGGCATTTACCGGCGTGGCACAGGTGGAAGTAGAACTGATGACGACGGCGATTGCGCACGCGAATCTGGCGTTTGTAAAATACTGGGGCAAACTTGACGCTGATCTTAATATTCCCTTGAACAACTCGATTTCGATGAATCTCAGCGCGGCGCGAACGATCACGAGTGTGCGTTTTGATGCTGATCTCACCGCAGATGAGGTGCATGTTGAGGGAGAGCGTGCCAATGCGAAATTTGCTGGTCGAGTCGGCCAACACCTTGATCGTTTGCGGGCCATCGCCGGTGTTGCCGATTCAGCACATGTTGAGACGCGTAATACATTTCCTGCCAGTACCGGTTTTGCGTCGTCAGCATCCGGCCTGGCTGCATTAACGGTTGCAGCGGCGGGGGCGCTTGAACTGGATTTATCCGAAAGAGATTTATCGATCCTGGCGCGGCAGGGATCGGGTTCAGCCTGCCGTTCAATTCCAGCCGGGTTTGTCGAGTGGGAAGGCGGCAGCAATGACGATAATTCCTATGCTGTCCAGCTTGCGCCTGCCGATCATTGGGATATTGTCGATGTGGCGGTGCTGGTGACGAGCACTCCCAAACAGGTGTCATCTACCGCTGGGCACATGTTGGCGCTGAACAGCCCATTCTGGACCGCCCGTTCGCAGGCACTGTCAGCGCGGTTGGCGATGGTGCGTCAAGCCATTCTGGACCGCGACTTCACAACCTTTGGGCGTGAGATTGAGGCCGAGGCTATGTCAATGCACGCCATTATGCTGACATCAGCGCACCAAGGCGAACGAGCCTGGCACTCTGGAATTTATTATTGGACACCGGATACTTTACAATTGTTGATTGCGGTGCAGCAATGGCGAGAAGACGGCCTTGAGGTGTATTTTACGCTGGATGCTGGTCCAACCGTGCATTTGATGTGTCCCGCTACGCAACAGGCGGCGGTCGTTGATGCCATTGCCACATTGGATAATCCGGCGTGGTCGGTGATTGTCAGCGCCCCGGCACCCGGCGCACAGATCGTTGATGACGATCAGGGATTGTAGACTTGAATGCGGCGGTCTGGCTGACGTTGGGCGAGGCGTTCCATGCTGGCATTGACCTGCGCGATGATTTCACCTTTGTCGAGCGTTCGTAATTGCCGATTATGCATTACTACCTGACCATCAATGATTACGGTTTGAACATCGCTTGCCCGCACATTGTAGACCAGGCTGGCGGTGATGCTGTGTAGTGGCTGGTGATGCAGGCCATTGAGGTCAACCAGAATAATATCTGCCAGATAACCGGTTGCCAGTATACCGATCTGGTCGGCCATGCCCAGCACAGCCGCGCTGCCCGCTGTAGCAATATATAGCGCTTCTGGGATGGTCATCACTTCGGGTGACTGGTTGCGGTCTTTTTGCAGCATCGCCATGAGCCGCAATGATTCCCAGATGTCGAGAGTATTATTACTGACCGGGCCATCAGTCGCCAAACCCACTTCAACACCAGCGGCGCGGAGTTGAGTCACAGGTGTCATATCCATTGCCAGCTTGAGATAGGTTTTGGGCGCACAGGCGATGCCTGCATCATAGGTTGCTAACAGGTCAATGTCGGCTGGGAGCAATCCACAACCATGCGCGATGATCGTGTGGTGGTCAAGAATGCCGGTTTCTTTAAGGACTTCAATGGGCGTAATGCCGCGTTTTTCCAGGCTGGCACGAGTCTGTCCCATCTCCTCAGCAGCGTGAATATGAATGCCGACGCCCAGTTCTTCAGCTTTACGGGCGCTGGCCCTGAGAAATTCATCGTCGCAGGTGTAGGGGGCATGGGGTGCCATGATCGTGGTGATGCGCCCATGAGCAGTGTTTTGATACTCGCGCACGAAATCGCCAGTTGTGTCGATCTTCTCCAGGCCATCGCTGCCGAACATGGCCCAACCCAGCAGGGCACGGGTTCCCGCTTTTTCAACGGCGGCAGCGGCTCGGTCCATGAAGAAATAGTGATCGGCGACGGTTGTGACCCCAGCTTCAATCATCTCTGCGAGACCAAGCTGCATCCCCCAGTAGACATCTTCCGGTTGCAGGTTGCTTTCCAGCGGCCACATGTACTCATTAAACCACTTTTCAATCGAGACATCTTCGGCCAGTCCGCGGAAGATCGCCATCGGCACGTGAGCATGAGTGTTAATAAGGCCGGGTAACGCCAGTTGCTCGTTGGCGTCGATAACCTGAGCAAAATGCGATGGGTCGACCATGCCAGTTGGTTGGATGGCCGCAATGCGCTGGCCGTTTATCAAGATGTCATGATTGCGGCGGATGGTCGCGCTATTCGAGTGAAGTTGAAAGACATGGCAGTTACGTATCAACATGGGGTGCTCCCAACATCTGGCGGAAAAGCTCGTAAACGCCATCCATGTCGATTTGTGTAATGACCTGCACATTTTGTCCGGCGCGACCTGAATTCGTATAGTCAACGATGGTCTGGCCTCGCGTGTGGGTGCCATTGAGTTCGACGGTGACGCGCCGATTTTCACTTGCCAGGATCAAATCTGGGTTTAAGGTGATTGCCATTGCCAGCGGGTCGGGGAGCAGGAAATTAACACTGCTGGCGCGGCCACTTTTCAGGTAGCTTAACATCTTGCTGTTGGTTGCCGCGAAGAATCGGGCACGCTCACCCGGTAGATTGATCAGCGCTGCAAAACGTTCCCAGTCCAGCGGGTGCTGCAAGGTTGTTTCCCATGAAATCATGTATGCTGTTGTGAAAGCCTGCAATGTTATGTAAGCGGCTTCCGGGTCACAGTAGATATTGAACTCAGCCGTAGGAATGCGCGTATTACCGTGTGCAGCGATGGTTCCGCCCATGAAGACCAACTGCTTAACTTTTTCGGGCAATATCGGGTCCAGCCGTAGGGCTAAGGCGATGTTGGTCATTGGACCCAAAGCGACTACCGTGAGTTCGCCGGGGAAAGTATTCGCCAGCCGTAAGAGCGCCAGCACACCATGCTCGGCTTCGATTTGGCGTTGTGAAGGTGGGCGTTCCGGCCAATCGCCCAGGCCATCTGTGCCATGAAATTCTTCCGTTTCCCACTCCCAATCGTGAATGAGCGGCTGGGTTGCCCCTTGATAGACTGGCACGTCCTGCTGCATGACGTCGAGAATGGTAAACACATTACGATTGACATAATCAACATGAATGTTACCAGTGACGGTGGTCAGGGCAGTCACTTCGACATTTGGCTGCGCCAATGCCATCATGATCGCATGAGCATCGTCAACGCCGGCGTCCGTGTCAATAAGCAAGCGCATCAATTAGCTCGATTTTTCGGTAAGGGCGATCAGTCGATCACGGTAGGTTGTATCACGATCTGGGATTTCTGGGGCGACCTGGGATGCTTCGTTCAGGAAATGTTCGTAGCCCCGGCCCATGGTCTGACCGCGTTGCGTATGCATATCGAGGGCATAATCCGGGATTTCAGGTCGCAGGCCTTGCTCATGCACCATGCGGCTAATCCAGTTCAGGAGATCATCACTGCCGCGCTCTTTTTGACTCTGGCAGAGAACGCGCACAGCATGAATGGCGAATAAATAGCGGTCGCCGCGTGGGCGGGGTACGCGCTGGTGCATCTGAAATAGTGTTTCGATCAAGATGGGTGCATTGAGTTTGCCATAGCCAATGTCTTCAACCGAGATAACCTGTAAGCGACCCCAGAGATAAGCCTCTAGTTCCGGGCTGGTGATGAGCATTTCATAGGCGAGTAGCGCAGCGTTTTCGGTGTGGCCGCGTCGGATCTCTTTTTGCAGTGCTGAAATGATCTCGTCGGCTGGAAAATCATGGATCGTGCGAACGCGGGTCCAGGGGTCTTCAGAGTGGTGGGGTGGTGCCATATTTAATCTCCGCTGGCGGTTACAGTATTCTTGAGGTTCTTAATTTCTTGCCCAAACTGGGCGACAAAATTGCGGCGTTTCATGAGTTCTGCGGCTCGGATACGCAACGCGACTAACACCAGCGCAGCAATCGTTGCGATTTGCGGCAGCGCTAACACCAGGTCGCTTGGCAGATTAAGGTCCGGTTGGGCTTGAATGAAGTTTGAGAGTGCTTCGGCAAAACCGAAAAAGAGCGCAGTGAAAAAGGCCGCAATCGGATGTTCGAAGGCGAACAATGAAACGGTGATCGAGATCCAGCCGCGCCCGGCAGACATATTTTCCAGGAACTGACTGAGAACACCAATCGACAGGAATGATCCGGCCATGCCGGCTAACATACCGCTGAGCGTCAGGGCGAAGATTTGCACGCGGGTGACATTAATGCCAACTGATTCTGCGGCTGCTTTGTTCTCACCCACTGCACGAATATGACGGCCAAACTGGGTGTGGAACAGCACTAACCAGACCAGTGCCACCATCAGCCAGCTGATGTAAACAATGATATTGTAGCCACTGAGCAACGGGCCGATAATTGGGATGTCTTTGATGAGGGGCAGGTGAATGGTTGGCAAGCCCTTAATGCTGGGGTCGGCCAGGGTGCCGAAGACACCGTAGCTCGTGCGCATGAAAAAGACGGTGCCTTCAGCGATTAACAGATTAACCGCCAGCGCCAGAATAATCAGATTGATGCGAATACGCAGATAGAGTATGGCAAAGATTGTCCCAAGAATACCACCTGCAACGGTCGCAGCGATGACGCCCACAATCGGGTTATAGCCGGTCTGGAACAGGACCGCGACGGCGATAAATGAACCCAGCAGCATCTTGCCCTCGATTGCCAGATTCAAGACTCCAGCGCGACTGGCAATCAACGCGCCGAGTGAACCCAGCACAAACGGCGTGGCTAGTCGAATGCTGCTCTGAACCAGAGTGGGCGGCAAACCGAACACGAATCCAATCAGAATGAGCAGGCCGATGATAATACCCGCCAGTCGCAATTGGCGATGATAGGAATTCAATAAATCGAGCATGTCAGTCGCCGCCTTCCGGTTGGGGCATTTGGCGACTGGAGAGGCGCACTCGCAGCCGCGTGAGATTCTCGCGGAAGAAAGTTTCCATCGATGTGAATAAAATCATGAAGCCAATAATCATTCCCCCAAGCTGGCGGGGTAGGTCGGCAAATTGCAGATTGATCGCGCCCTGTTGCAGCCCGGCGAACAGGCTGGCAACCAGCATGATGCCCACAATCGACTCGCGCGCCAGAATCGCAACCAGCACCCCATTAAAACCAACCCCACTGAGCGCGAAGCCATCAACAACGCGTCGTTCGACGCCCAGGATCATCATTGCACCCGCGAGGCCACTCAGTGCGCCGCTAATCAACATGGCCCGGAGTGCCGCTTTTTCCGATGGGATGCCGCCGAAACGCGCAAATAATTGTGAACCTTGCGTCATACGTTGTTCGTAACCAGCGGTGGTGCGGTTGAGATAGAACCAGATGATGAAACCGGCCACCAAAGCGATCAAGAGGCCGATTCCCAGGCGAGACCCTTTGAACCAGTCAACGTCGCTGAATAAAGCGCGGGTAAACGGCGTTAGCCAGGCAGTGTCGTCAATGGTGCGGCTGCGTGCGATATTGTTAAAGTCAGCCCGCATCGGGAAGTTAATCATGTAGGCGACAAATTGCACCGCAATCGCGTTCAGGATAATCGTGCTAATCAATTCGTTGACGTTCAGTTTCACCTTGAGATACCCGGCAATCCACGAATAGGCTGCTCCTACCATCATTGCCAGTATGATTGCAATCGTTGGCATTGTCAGACGCATCAGAAACAACAGCGGACCCGCCGCAGTATCCGGTGTGGAGCTGGTCAAAAGGTAAATCTGATCGGGGAGCCAATAACCAATAAAGACCGCCGTGAGTGCGCCGAGATTTAGCTGGCCGTCCATGCCAATACTGAACATCCCGGCCTTAAACGCGACGGTTGCTGCCAGCGCAGTCAAGATCAACGGTGTAGCGCGTTCTAAGACGATGGCGAGTTTGTGGCCCCTCTCGCCATAGGTCGGTGCGAAGTGGCGCACAATTTCGCCTGTGTCTTCATCTTCAACAGGTACGATCAGTAAATGGCTGAAGGTTTCGCAACCGCGTGAGCCAAAACCCTCACAGAACATCAACGCGTATGTCGGTGCAGGTTCTTTGCCAGCCATAATGACAAACAAGCTGCTCACTGCCAGGCCAAGTATGATCGCCAGGATCGGAAAGGTGGCTCCCTCAAGTATCTGGCGCAGGCGCTGGGTCATATTATGACCTCCTCAATCGTACTGCCCGCCATTAGCAGACCGACATTTTCCTCGGTGGCGTCGGCGATGTCGAGCACACCCATAATTCGTCCTTCAAACATGACGGCAATTCGATCACTGAGTGAAAAAATCTCATCAAGTTCCACTGAGATCAGGAGAACAGCTGCACCGCTATCGCGCTCCTGGACCAGTGTTTTGTGGACGAATTCGATACTCCCCACGTCAAGGCCCCGCGTAGGCTGATTGGCAATAATCAGCCGGGGGTCGCCATCCAGCTCGCGGCCCAGAACAATTTTTTGCAGGTTGCCACCGGAGAGCGTATTGATCTCATCGCCGACACGGGCTGAGCGGACATCGAAGCGCTCGATGATGCGGCGGGCCAGGTCACGGATGGCCCTAAAGCGAAAGATGCCACGTTGCGAGTAAGGCGCATGTTCATAATTGGTAACAACGACATTCTCATCCAGGTTGGTTTGTAGATTGAGACCCATTGTCATGCGATCTTCCGGGATATGGGCCATACCCTGTTCTCGTCGCTGGCGCACCGGTGACTTGGTAATATCCACTCCCGACAGGCGAACTCGACCGCCATCAGTGGGGCGCAGGCCAGTTATCGCTTCGATGAGTTCAGTCTGTCCATTGCCACTGACGCCAGCGAGTCCCAGAATCTCTCCGGCGCGTACTTCGAAGCTCACGCCAAAAACCGCTGGGATACCACCAACGCCGGCGACGAGCAAATCTTCGACTTCAAGCACGGTTTCTGATGGTTTCGCCTCGGATTTATCAACCTGCAAAATTACCTCACGGCCTACCATGAGATTCGCCATGTCACGGATGGTTACATCGGCAACGTTGTGTGTCGCAATTAGCTCGCCGCGGCGCATCACACTGACCCGGTCCGCAACCTCTTTCACCTCGAGGAGTTTGTGGGTGATTAAAATGACGGTGCGACCGTCGTCAGCGAGACGCCGAATGACTGTATATAGCTCTTTAACTTCCTGAGGGGTAAGCACTGCTGTTGGCTCATCCAGTATCAGGATCTGGGCGTTGCGTTGCAGCGTTTTGAGAATTTCGACGCGCTGTTGCATTCCCACCGATATATCGGCAATAACGGCGTTGGGATCAACTGGTAAGCCAAAACTATCTGCCAGCTGACGGACGATTTCAGCCTCATTTTTGCCGTTAATAAAGCCCAGGCTGTTCGGCTCAATGCCCAGCATAATATTCTCGGCAATGCTAAACGATGGGATCAATTTGAAATGTTGGTGCACCATCCCGATACCAGCATCAATGGCGTCATTGGGATGTGCGATCCGAACCGGTTGACCATTGATGATGATTTCGCCCGTATCTGGCAGGACCAGTCCATAGAGAATGTTCATCAGGGTTGTTTTACCGGCCCCATTCTCGCCCACCAGGGCGTGGACCTCACCTGATGCAACCTGAAAATTGACGTTATTTGCCGCTAAGACCTGTGATGAAGGGAAAAATTTGCGAATATTCCGCATGTCAACTGCGAGGGTCATGACGTTTGCCTGAAAGGGGTGACTAACCATGAGCCACCCCATAGTCGTTTCGTTTATTCTGAAGCCAATTCCAGGGCATTGGTGACGACCAGATCACCATTTAATATCATTTCACGGGCTTCGGCGATGGCGGCTCGAACTTCTGGCAGCTTTTCTACCAGGTCTTCAGGCCCATTCTCATCAAAGGTACGGGAGCAAATGCCCTCGTCCCAGCTCAGACCCGCGAAACCTTCTGCCATGCCGACGGTAGTCACACCGGGTGTATAGGTGTCGTTGACGACGCTCTCGACAAACGAGAACACGGCATTATCGACTCGCTTCATTGCCGAGACGATAATCGTGCCGGGATACAGATCATCTTGATTGCTGTCGACACCGATGGCGAAATTCCCGGTTTCTTCCGCTGCCTGGAGCACGCCTTCGCCACTGCGTCCAGCAACTTGATAGAGAATGTCAGCGCCCTGATCGAACAGAGTCAACGCCTGTTCTTTGGCAGTCACTGGGTCGGAGAAGTCGCCCACATAGCTGCGCACTAATTGGCAGTCTTCGCAAACCGACAGAACGCCTTCTTCAAAACCGACAATGAAGAGATTGATGCCAGGGGTGTCATCACCGCCGACGGCACCGACGGTCTTGGTGCGGGTGAGCATCCCGGCAGCGACCCCTGCAAGGTAACTATTTTCGTGGGTCAGAATATTAAAGAGGGCCAAATTATCGAGTTCAGGCGGTTCGGGGAAAAAGAAGGTTTCCTGAGCACCGAACAGTTGATCCGGGAATTCCTCAACGATTTCCTGTATCGTAGCGGAATCAACCGCGATGGTAATGACCAGATTCGGTTCATCCTGGACGGCGCGGCGTACAGCAGCATCATGTTCCTGAACGCCCTGAGTCTCGATGATAACGCCTTCAACGCCCAACTCTTCGATAGCCCGTTCGGCTCCAGCAGCCGCCGAGTCGATAAAGGAACGGTCACCACGCGGGTTAGGCAGGATAATTTCGAAGCTCATGTCGCTGTTATCTGGTGCTTCCATTGGCTCTTCGTCCATTGGTGCGGAACAGGCATCAACCATATCATCGTCCTGGGCGGCGACAGCGCTGATGGAGATTGCCAGCAACATCATGATAATGAGTAGTAAACTGATGGACTTCTTCATAGAATGTACTCCTTGAGTCAATATAGTCCATGAAAATAGTTGAATTGCTGCCAAATTGATATAGCATTTTTCAACAAGAATTGTTGCAGTTTAGCGTGCTTTAAATGTTCACGCAAAAATTCACAGTGATGTAAACTCATCGAGGTGATAGGAGTTTCAATGGCAACAACATTATTAGAGGGTGGTCAGGTTTTATGCCTGGGCCAGGCGGATTGGATTTATGATCGCGGCTACGTCCTGATCGAAAATGATCGAATTAGTGACGTTGGTGACGTTGCAGATTTGTCGGCAAATCGTCATTACGATGAACGCATTGACTGTACAAATCGACTCATCATGCCGGGGTTGGTGAATGCCCATACCCATACACCGATGACGCTATTTCGGGGTCTAGCGGAAGGGGTATCGTTGTTTACATTGGATGGCTGGTATGACTCAATTCGTGCACTGGAACTGGTTATGACAGCAGATATGGTTCCAGCGGCGGTAACGATTGCCTGTGCCGAAATGATCCGCACCGGGACGACGACCTTTGCCGACCAATATTTCTATATGGACCAGATTATTCCGGTGGTGGAGCAGAGTGGCCTGCGGGCAGCGCTGGCATATGGTGTTGTTGAACTGGGCGATCCGATGGCACGTCAGCAAGAACTGACAGCGTTGGAGGCATTTCTGGAAGACATGGGAACACGGGATAACACCCGCATCAAAGGTTGGATTGGACCCCATGCCTTTTTTGTCGATAATTCGCTGGAGATGATGGCGGCTGAACGAATCCTGGCAGAGAAGTATCAGGTTGGGATGCATATCCACCTGTCGACAACTGGCGAGGAAGATCGGTTTTGCTTAAGCGAGTTTGAGATGAGCGCGGTCGCCAAGCTGGATGCGCTGAATATGCTGGATCAGCCAGTGATAGCGGCCCATTCGATTACCATTCCAGAAGCAGATTGGCAACTATTAGGACAGCGCCCATTTACGGCAGTCATAGCAGCGAGTGCCTGTATGCGGGCCGGATCGGAAGCCGCGCCGATGGTCGGGATGCGCTATGCTGGTATCAATATCGCAATTGGGACTGATAATGTCTGCAACAACAATGACTATGACTTGTTTAGTGAGATGCGGACGTTAGCAAAGTTGGCTAGTTTTCGGGAGCAGCAGCCGGGTGCATTGCCCGCCCGTGATGTGCTGGAGATGGCGACCGCAGGCGGTGCACGGGCACTGGGTCTTGAAGATGAGATTGGTGAGCTGGCCCCTGGAAAAAAAGCTGATTTGATTATGCTCGATAAGACAGGGATTGGCTGGTCGCCGTTGCCCACAAATGACCCGTTTACAGCGTTGGTTTATAGTGTTAACGGATTGCAGGTCACGGATTCGATGGTTGATGGTCAATGGCTATTAAGGGACTGTGAATGGCAAACGGTTGACTATGCAGCGGCAGTGCAGCAGCAAGCTGACGATGTGCAGCGGTTGCTGGCGAGAAAAGCGGCGCACAAGGGGTAGCGACAGAAGCAAGATATCACATTTACAGATGTGCTCGTATGACCTCATTAATGCGTCGGATACCTTCGGGAATAGCTTCGACGCTGACATTGCTAAAGTTGAGGCGCATGGTGTTATCATAACCCTCCACTACGGTGAACTCGCCACCAGGGATAAAAATCACCTTATTTTCAATCGCTTCCTTAACCAGATTGAGCGTGTTGATCTGCTCTGGCAGCGTCACCCAAACAAAGAGACCCCCATTCGGTTTGGTCCAGGTTGCGATGTCACCCAGATGAGTAGCAAGCGCACTCAACAATACGTCGCATCGGGTATGATTGGCGGCGTTCAGGGCCTCAAGATGTGGCGCTAGCCAACCACGTTGAAGAAACTCATGAATGCTCCGCTGCATCAATGTTGATGTTTCCAGGTCATTGGCTTCGCGTAGTCGGGCCAGGTCGGCGACGACACTAGCGGGAGCAACAATCCAGCCGCAGCGCACGCCGGGTGCCAGCATTTTGGAGAAAGACCCCTGATAAAACACATAATCGCTGGTGTCATACGCTTTGATGGGAGCCGGGCGCTGACCGATAAATCGCAATGGCGAATACGGGTCATCCTCGATCAGTGGTACATGATACTCATTGGCAAGTTCCGCCGCCCGCTGTCTTTTTTCTGGTGAGATGCTGATACCCAATGGATTATGAAAGTCGGGAATGAGGGCAGCCAAGCGTGGACGCGGTTCCTGCGCAAAGGCGCGTTCAAGTGCTTCCATATCAGCACCCGTTGTGAGGTTAGTTGGAATGGGCCGAATGATTGCGCCGCGTCCGCCGGTAACATGCTCAATACCGATGAACGTGACCTGCTCAATGACGGCGGTCTCACCTGGGTTTAAGAACAAACGCGATAATAACGTCAAACTATGTTGGCAACCGTTGGTGATGAGGATATTATCGGCAGAACAGGTTACGCCTAGTTGATTCATATAGTCGGCGAGCCATTCGCGCAATGGCTGATACTGTGGGCTATATTGCAACGCACGCGCACCGTCACGGGCTATCACGGCGTTGATGCATTCGTTGAATTGTTCAACCGGCAGCAACGTACTTGACGGTAGCCCGGTTGCCAGAGAAATAATATCGGGATCAACGGCATGCTTTAGCAACTCTCGTAGCACCGAGCGTTTGACATAGCTGATTTCTTGCGCATAAGTATAGGTCACGAGAAGCCATCCTCAGTTGTTGACAATTGGTATAAGGTAGCGCTTATACTTGAACGAGCACGTCGTTTAGCGGTTTCTTGGTGATGACGGGAACCTGGGCATCAGGTGCTGGAAACCCAACCGGAATCACCACATACGCTCGTTCATTGGGCGGACGATCAAGGATTTCACTCAGGAATTTCATGGGACTGGGCGTGTGCGTCAGGGTGGCGAGTCCCGCCAGGTGTAGACTGGTGAGCAGAATTCCCACCGCGATGCCTACCGACTCCTCGCTATAGTAGTGCTTGATTTTAACACTTTCGCCAGTTGTTTGATCGCTCTCAAGCCCATAAGATTGCCGGAATACGATGATGAGATAGGGTGCATCTTCCAGATGGGGCTTCTGCCAATCGGTGCCAAGATGGGCCAGTGCGTCTAACCACTCCTGACTCATGCGGTTGGCATAACTTTCTTGTTCTTCAGCTTCAGCCGCAACTCGTATCTGGCGTTTGATTGCCGGGTCGCGGACGACCACGAACGTCCAGGGTTGTTGATTGGCTCCACTGGGCGCAGTCGCGGCGGCAGCCACGGCATTCTCAATCAATTCATAGGGTACTGGTTCAGTTGAAAAATCACGCACCGTGCGGCGCTGACGAATCCGCCCCAAAAACCAACGTGACTGCTCAAGTTGTTCCTCAGGATTAAGTCGGTTGAAATCAAGTCGATGATACTGCGCATCAGTCATCATGAGCCTTTCCAGATGAGATCAGGTGTAATATCGGCAACTGAGGTGCAGCCGCACAACGCCAGTGCCGAATCAAACTCGGTGCACAGGATTTCTAACACATGTTGCACCCCGGCGGCTCCATCCACCGCCAATCCCCACATGATCGGTCGCCCGACCATCACTGCTCTGGCACCCAATGCCAGCGCCTTGAGAATATCGGTGCCGCGCCGAATGCCGCCATCTACCAGCAGTTCGATTTTATCGCCAACGGCGACAGCGATATGAGGTAACACATCAATGGTTGCTGGAACAGTATCAAGCTGGCGGCCACCATGATTGGAAACCACAATCCCCTGGGCACCATAATCGTAAGCCCGTAGTGCATCATCAGCCCGCAAGATACCTTTGATGATGACTGGCAACCGGGTAAGTGAACACAGCCAATCGACATCGGCCCAGTTCAATGCTGGCTCCAATTGATTGTGAGCGTAAGCAGCAATTGCAGAATCATTTTCTTGGTCTGGCACGTGCTGTAAATCTAAGCCCGCAAAATTTTTAAGGGTTACACCGGGCGGTAATTTGAAGCGGTTGCGCTGATCGCGCTCCCGATTGCCTCGAACCGGCGTGTCTACTGTTAATACCAAAGCCTGATAACCGTTGGCCTCAGCCCGTTGCACCAGTGATTGGGTAATGCTTCGGTCACGAAAGACATATAACTGAAACCATAATGGTGACTGGGTTGTGGCTGCAATTTCCTCGATTGATCGACTACTCATGGTGCTGACGCAAAATGGGATACCGTTGGTGCGCTGTACCGTTGCCAGTTCCGCGTCAGGATGGGCCATGCCCGCCAGAGCCATCGGTGCAATCACAATTGGAGCGGGGATTTTTTGGCCCAGCACGGTTGTCGCTGTTGATCGTTGGCTGACATCAACCAGAACGTGCGGATACAACCGAAGCTGGTCGTAGGCAATCAGATTCTCATGTAATGTGACAGCATTATCAGCACCGCCCGCATAATAATCGTAGGCCATTTTCGAAAGTTTTTTGTGGGCAAGCTGTTTATAATCCAGCAGGTTGATAGGTGGTGTATCGGGCGACATCGGTTTCTCCAGGTGTGAGCAGCGAGTGCAGTTCCTGCCGTTGACATAAATCCGATCTTGTTGATGGGTCGGGAGTGAACTGTGGTTGATAATAAACGTGAAGATTTGAAAGTGCAATGAAACCGCTTCTGGCAGGTGTAAATAATGAATATTGGTAATTACGGTGTGGGGAGTCTATCAGCGAATAGCAGTCGAGCCATGTTTGGCACAATGTCCGCCAATGTATGGAAACCATCAGCAAAGTCGTTTTTGCGCGCGCCGATAATGACAGTGGGAACATCATTTTCAGTGTGTTTGCGGGTGCTCAGGTCCTCAAAATTACCATGATCGCTGGTAACGATTACCAGTCCCTCACGGTCATCCCAGGCTTCAAGCACACCAGACATGACACCATCAAATAATTCGAGTAACGCGATACCTTGTTCCAGTGGACCGCGATGTCCGATAATATCCGTAAACCAATGAGAGTGAAACGCAAAGTCGTAGTGGCGGGATAGCGCAACCAGTTTTTGACCCGCCTCATAGGGAGTGTAGACTGGCGTATCGGTATAGCCAAGTTGATCCCGCCAACCTTGGCCGGTCCAGTCACCTGCCAGCGCGGTCTCGGCATAGATGGCCTGTTCATCGAATGTTGGTAGCCCGGCTTCGTGGACTGCCTGTTGATAGCTGGACCGTAAGCGTTTGCCGCGATTAATGGCTCGATGCCAGGGTGGGGGGTAGGCTTCGAGTAGTGCAGCCGTTTTTCCTTGTGCTACGACCTGCTTGAAGAAGTTATCTTCCGCCAGAATATCCCGTGTCGCTTTATTGGGCTTGGGGCCATAATGCTCGCCGACCATCTGTGGAATATTTTTCCCGGTGAGGATGGTGGCCTGGCCGGTGCCACTCTGCGGTCTGCCAGGCACGCCCAGACGCGGGTCCGTCGGGATAAAGAGGGCACGGTCAGTATGCTGGCGGCCTGTGCTCTGTAACCAGGGTTGGTCGTTTGCCAGTTGCCAGAGGGTGGGGGTATCGGCAGTTACAAACGGATTATGACTGGGGTCGTCGGCACCGAGGCCCACCCCGTCCAGAAAAAGCAGCAAAATGTGCATCAGCCGGCAGCAAGCCCTTCGAGGTTTGGTGCCAGAGCCTGAATTTGTGCCAGCGGTGGGACCGTGTGATCGCGCCACACTTCCTGTCCGGTATTGTCGAATAGTATAAATTCAGGCGTATAGGTAAATCGGAAATTCTGGCGCAATTCGCGACCAAAGTCCGTATGAATGTCAATACGCAGGATATTGTACTCATCCTCAATTTCAGCAGCAATCAGGTCAACGCGCGGACGTAAGGCGAGACACCCGGCACAATAATTGCTGAAAAATTCAAGGAAGGTGGGTTTCCCATTCTGTAGGGTAACCTGTGCTTGCCTGACGGAATCAACATCGCTGCTGCCGGGACGCAACAGGAGATAGCCGGTGAAACTCAGTGCCACGAAACTAATCGCTGCTGCTGCGATTATTCGCCGGTCAACCGCGTAGCGCCACAGCAGCATTATGCTCACGAGCACGACTGCCAGGCTAATCAGAATATAGGAATATTGATTAAAGATTGGCATCACCAGACTCCCTTAATCTGAGGATACCGTGAAAGCGTCTTGACGTAAAGCATGTATCTAGAGGTTTTGGTTCGCATAGTCAAGAAGAAATGGATTGTGTTTAGTTTCCTGCTCAATTGTGGTCACGCCCATATGACCGGGCAATACTTGAACACCAGCACCCAATGGGATTATCTGGGTGAAAATCGATTTCATCAGGGTGTGATAGTCACAAAAAGGCAGGTCGGTGCGGCCAATGCTGCCGGCGAATAGACAATCACCGCCAAAAAGTATCTGTTGTTCGCGCAGGAAAAAGCAGACGTGGCCGGGGGCATGACCGGGTGTGTAGCGCGTTTCGAATTCAATTGCACCGAGCTTGATCGTTTCCGATTCATCACCGATCAGATGATCTGGCTCAGGACAGGGCGGGAAGAGTTGCAATAATTGACGAGTCAACTGATCTGGTTGACTGACCTGGGGTGCGTTCTGGTGAAGGTAGAAAGGTGCGTCTGTGAGCGATTTCAATTCTTGACTGGCGAG
Source organism: Phototrophicaceae bacterium (assembly GCA_965223835.1). Classification (GTDB taxonomy): domain Bacteria; phylum Chloroflexota; class Anaerolineae; order Aggregatilineales; family Phototrophicaceae; genus CAVYXZ01. The sequence continues at coordinate 2,776,900 of CBDCXQ010000001.1, read as the reverse complement.
GATGTGGTCGTAATGTCCATGAGTCGCCAGTATTAGTTTGATCTGCCAACCGGCAGCCTGAGCGGTTTCGTGAAGTAGAGTGGCATCATCGACTGGATCAATGAGCACCGCTTCATTCGTTTCAGTGTCACCAACGATGTAGCAATTTGTTGCTGCGATTCCCATGGTGAGCCGCTTGATTTCAATCGTCATACTGCCTCTCTTTGCCACTGTTGCCGCAACAGGCCGAGGAGCGAACCCAATTCTTCCATCCGTAACAGCAGGGCAATTCCGACAAAAACAGCGCCCCCGACCAGGGCTTCCACGCCTACCTGCGCAATATTAAAAGCTAGTCCCCGCTGAGCCAGGCCCAACCCGGTCCAGATCAGATCGAATAGGACGATTACCAATGCCATGCCGAGGCTGGCTACCAGTGTTTTAAGCGTTGTACGGGCCAGCTTGTCACCATTGATGCCCTGCCAGCGGCGACGTAACACAAACAGCAAGGAAATGACTTCAAATGCGACTCCCAGCGAATTCGCCAGCGCCAATCCCGCGACATTGCCCATGACAGGTTGTAGACCAAACATAGCGTATTGTGTTGCTACCAGGTTGGCGAAGCTATTGGCCTCAACCGCGCTCACATTACTGAAAACAAATGAGCCAATGAGGTTGATGGTTGCACCACCCAGCGCCGCCCACAGGGGTGTTAGCGTATCTTTATCGGCGTAAAAACTGCGGGCGACCACTTCCAGCGCGGAATGCACGACAAGACCAAGCGCAAAAAATTGCAAGGTGCTAAACACTAATGCCGACGCCGACGCATCAAAGGCACCGCGCTCAAGTAAGCGCACGAGTGGTTGACCGATGACGATCAGTCCAATCGCTGCCGGAATACTCGCGATCATGATAAAGCGCAGCGCACCCGACATTGCATCGCGTTTGCCTTCACTGTCGCCCAATTCGCTGAGAGCGGCGAGTGTTGGAAAGATAACCGTGCCCATCGCCGTGCCCACCAGCGTTTGTGGAATCTGCATTAGTCGCCAGCCCCAGCTTAGAGCACTGACCGAGCCGGGACCAAGCCGCGACGCAATGTTGTTCATCACAATAAAATTGAGGCTGAAAACACCCAAACCGACAATACGCGGCAGCATCAGCCGGATAATGCGCCACAGGGTTGGATCGCGCCAGCCTGGCTCCGGCCACCAGCGGGCGCGAAATCGTACCAGACCAGGCACTTGAATCCCAAGATGTAAGGCGGCCCCCAACACAGCTCCAAATGCAATACCATTCACGCCAAACGGTGCTATCAAAAAGATGACACCGACGAGAATACCAACATCAAACATGATAGGCGCTAACGCTGGGAGCAAAAAGTGATTGTGGCTTTGCAGGATGCCCATGGTAATACCGCTTACGGAGAATATCAGCGTCGTCAACAGCAAGATCCGCATCAACTCAACCGTCTGGGCCTGGGCGGTCGCGTCAAAGCCCGGGGCAACAACGGTAGCAACCAGCCAGGGTGCGCTGAGAAATGCGATGATGCTGGCAGTAAGAGTTGCCATGAAAATGGTGTTAATCACATGAGTCGCGGTGCGCCAGGCACCATCTTGATCTCCCCGTGCCAGAAAACCGCTGAAAATCGGAATAAACGCATGGGCCAAAGCGCCGCCGGCAATCAGGGTAAAGATGAGTTCCGGGATGCTATTGGCGGCCACAAAAGCATCCCATTCCTGGCTGAGGCCAAAGACCTGGGCGATGATGACGGTTTGGGCCAGACTGATCGCTTTAGCAATCCCAAAGGCGATCATCACCACCAGCGTTGAACGGGCGATCTGGCGATTGCGGGTCGCCACATTTTGGTCTTTGAGCGTATCCAAACAAGTCTCCTAAATAGCTGACCCGGCGCTAATGTGGTTTAAGGTTGTGCTCATCAGGCGTTGAGCGCATCAAGGGCTGTGCGGGCGTCTTCGTAAAGATAATTATGTTGCAGTGCCCGGCTGAATGCGCTGCGTGCTCCAGCGACATTGCCGCGTACTTCGAACACACGCCCTTGCCAATAGTGAGTTTCCTCGACATACTGTGCACCGTTGGTCAGATTGACCTCCACCAACGCCAACACATCGTCATAGCGACCCGTGTTGAAATAAGCCTCGAAGGGACCAAACTGATACCACGTCATACGCCAGGGCAGGGAGCCTTCGCGCCGCGCTTGATCGAACGCCGCCGCTGCTTCCTCATATTGTCCCAGGCGAGTATATGATGTGCCCATATTGAACCAGGCAAAGGCATCTAAAGGATTGGCTCGGGCCTCCGACCGGGCGACATCCAGCGCTATTTCAGCCGCACGATTGGGGTCGGCTCGTTCGCCCAGGATGGCACGCACCTCTGCTTCCCGAACTGGTTCATAAATGGCGATAAAAGTACGGTTGAAATGATGCCAGTTGCGATCCAGGTCGGCAAACGATTCTGCCAATCCTTCGCCGTTCGCACCATTGCCCAGCCAACTGTCGTAAACGTAGAAGTTGTCTGTCAGATCATCATAAGCCACAACCGTCTGATAATGTCCTAACCAGTCGGAGCCTTCCGGCATATAACCCGTTTCGACAATAACCGGAATTTGTGCAGCGACGAACGCTTTGAGCATTTCCAAGTCACCACCCATGCGAGTGATGGCGCGTAGCTGGGTCTGTTCGTTGACAAACGCTACCAATTCATGCGGGCTGACATTTTTATCCTCACGGTCAGGTTTGAGCAGGTTTTGCGCAAAACTCTGGTCTCGATTCCAACCATAATAACTCAGGGCCATTGTCAGATTCGCCGGACCACAATTGTTCCAGCTTTGCTTAAAATAGGAAAAACCAAACATACGCGCCGCCGCCGGTAACTGTGGCACCTGAACACCGGGCTGACTGATGGCAACGGTTTGGGCCGTTGGCGGTTGCGTTGCGATTTCGGTAGCGGGCATTAGCGTAGCGGTCAGGGTTGGTGTCTGAGTTGGGCGTGGCGTCGGTGTGAAGGTTATGGTCGGTTCGACCTGTACCGCGAGTGCAGCTTCTGTTGCCTCAACTGCTGTTGCGGTAGGTGCGCCCAAAGGTCCGGCGAGTAAGTCATCAGGTGAAATGCCGCCCTCAACTGGTACCGCTGTGGGTAGGGTGCCTCCCTGTGGTGTGGGTGGCAGAAAAGCGCGCATAAACGGCACCTGGTCGATAATGCGTTGCTGTTGTCCCGGCACCAGCACGCTGCGGAAAACAAAGATCGCGCCGACGGTACCGACAATGCCCAGCAGGAATAGCCCGACCACTGCCCACAGCAGTAGCCGCGGCGGCGGTGAGACACCCGCCGGTTGCTGTTGAAATTCCTGATGTTGTTCAGACATACGAAAGATTCTCCAACCACCACTTACAATAAAGGTTCTGAATGTGCCGCATTATAGACGATATTGCCTGTGCTTTAACTTACGATTGCCCACCGCATTATAGCCGTAAGCAGTCTGGATAGCGATAGGCGAGGCTGTTAGAATGTTTAGCTTTGTGCAACGAATTCGGGCTTATAGTGGGAACAATGCGTACCGATTCTTAGGAGACACTCATCAATGCGGAAATATCGAAATCGCATCCTGGCGGGGTTCGCCATCGGCTTTGTGATCTACCTGGGCCTGTTGCTATTTGCGGATGCTGAGGGTTTGACCAATGATTTACTGGCGCAGATGCGCAACTATCCCTGGATTTTGATTTTTCCGGTGATTTTGCAGAAATTTGTATCCTGGATTTTCCGCTTTCTGGAGTGGCACTATTTTCTGGGTGTCATCAACGCCCAGGATAAGATCAGCCGGTTTGACAGCGCTATTCTATTCGTCTCCGGCTTTACGATGGCGGTCTCCCCAGGCAAAGTCGCCGAGATGTTGAAAACGGTTATCCTCAAGACGAAGACCGGCGTGCCGATTGCAACCAGTGCGCCGGTAGTCATTGCTGAACGGGTTGTCGATGGGCTGGCGGTAATCATCCTTTCCTTTCTGGCGTTGCTGGTAGCAGGCGAACAAATCAACCTGGGCGATTATCGCTCACTGATTTATCTCTCTACTGCATTGCTGGTGGCGGGCCTAATTGCTGTGCAGATTCGCCCCCTGGCCTATTTAGGACTAGGGGTTATTGCCCAACTGCCGCTGATTCGGCGGTTGCATCAATGGTTGGTGAATTTTTATGAAAGCAGTTATGAAATTTTCAAGCTCAAGCATGTCATTCCCGCCACCGCTTTTGGCATGGTCGCATCGGCGCTAGACGCGGTCGGATTCGCAATTATTTTATCCGGGTTTGGTCTCGAAATTACCTGGCTGTTGTTGTTACAGTCGATGGTGATTGTCGGGCTGGCATCGGCTATTGGCGCGTTAAGTGGCGTACCCAATGGAGCCGGTATCACGGAGATTTCAGTGAGTGCGATGCTAGCTATCATTGTTGCACCGTTTAATCCACTGGTAACGGTGGGTGTTGCGGCGACGGCAGCCGTGATTGAAGGCTTCTTGCATAAATGGTTCCGGGTTCTGGTTGGGTTGCTGGTGGCAGTAATCTTCCGTCGGCGACTATTTGGTATTGAGGTTGAGGCGGCACTGGTTGAGATGGAGCGGCAGCATGACCGCGTTAAACTGGGTACTGAGGTCGGTGGAGCATGAGCAAATCCTGGCACGTTGATTTGCATAGCCATACGCTCTGGTCGAAAGACTGTTTGACCGCTTTCGAGACGATCATCAAATTATGTCAGCAGCGCGGTATTGATAAAATTGCGATTACGGACCACAACACCGCTGATGGGGCACTCGCCATGCAGAAAATGGCCCCAGAACTGGTAATCGTTGGCGAAGAGATTATGACAACACAGGGCGAAATTCTGGCCTATTTCGTGCGCGAATCCGTTCCTGCCGGGTTGACATCCGAAGCCACGATTCAACGGTTGCGCAATCAAGGGGCGGTGATTAGTGTTTCCCACCCATTTGACCGCTTTCGCAAAGGCGCCTGGCAGGAAGCCGACTTATTACGCATCATCGACCAGGTGGATGCGATTGAGATCTTCAACGCCCGTTGTTTACTGGCTGAGGATAATTCGAATGCGCTGACTTTTGCTGAGGAACATGGTGTGTTGGGCACGGCGGGGTCGGATGCTCATATTAGTGCGGAGTATGGCAAAGCCATGACGGTGCTGCGGCCCTTTGAAAATGACCCGGAAGACTTTCTGGATGCGCTCAAAACAGCAGATTATGTGAAGCGATTGAGCGGCTCGTGGGTGCATGTGGGGAGTAAAGTGGCAAAATGGTCTAAGAAATTGGGGCTGCGCGACCGAATGTGGGATGGCGGTTGATTATGGTCATAACAGTGTTCAGCTAGTCAACGATTTGTCCAACCACCAGGATGTGTTGCCCCGGACGAACAACGGCTCCCCAGGCCTGCCCAACAACAATGCCACTCACGCCTGCCTGAACCGGATATGGTGATTCATCTATGCGATTAAAATCGTGCAGCCAACCGACGATATCGCCTTTATTGACTTGCGTGCCACAGGCGAGCATTTCTTCATAATGACCGGGAAACGGCGCAGGTACATAACATTCGTGGTCAATGACCGTTGCTTTGATCTGGGTACCAGCGGCATGGCTGGCAATCGGCACGATTTCACCAGTCATTTGTCCATGATGGATGCACGCTGCTAATACCCCTTGCGTAGCATAACGTACACCGTCTGCATTGACAGCGCGCCCCCAGCCCAGTTCGGTACCAACCGTGATTTTGCCGAGTCGTTCGGCTTCACTCGTCAGCAACCCTGAGGTACGATTCTGATAGACCATCAGTAGTGGGGTGCCAAACCAGCGGGCAGTGTCTTCGATCAGGCGACTTTGCTCCGGTTCATCCACCAGATGAAAGCTGGCACAAAGCTGAAAGCGCAATACATCGCCACCGGAGTGTAGATCAAGCACAACATGGGCCTGGGGCCACAGATAGTCACGTACAAACGCCGCGATGCGATGGGTTATACCACTCAGAGGGGGTGTTTTGCCCGCATCGGCGACAAAGGCTCGATTCAAATTGACACCATCCGCGCCCACGCTGTCGCGAGTTCCGGTCTGGAAGGCTTCCACATTCAGCACCGGCACGAAAATAATACGGCCTGTCACGTCTGCCAGCTTAATTTTGCTGAGTAGATTTTTGAGAGCGGTGGGTCCTTCATACTCGTTGCCATGCGTGGAGCCTAAAGCGACTACTCCTTTGCCTGATTGCGCTTTAGGACCGACCCACACCGTCAGGGGGATGCGATACGTGCCCCAGATGCTGTCATGTTCTAACAATACCCAGTAATCGCGGCGACCTGGCGTCGCAAAATCGAGTTGTAAGGGCAGAACGTCCACGCGTTTCATGACAGGTTCCTCTTCCAGCGCACTGTAAACTTTAGCCAATAAAGTCTATGAGAGGCGTAAAGCTTCATGAGTAATTTCTAGAATATCACCACCAAGATCCGCTGCTAAGCCAGGGTCCAGACTATTTTCCAACACGATGGCAACTGCGATGCTGCGCCCTCCATCTAACGTTGCAAAGCCGATAAACCATGCTTGTGTTTCTTCACCAGAAAAAGCAAGTGTAGCATGACCGCCGATGTCGATACCGGATCGGGCGGCATTGACCGCAGACCCATAGTTGGCAACCCCTTCGCGCATGAGATCTTGAATCTGGCGGGCAGTTTGTTGGGTCATGTAAGCGATTGTGGGTCGGGTGATTGTATCTTTGGTCCATTCAGCCGCATCCGGTGCGCGGGTTGAAAGCAAGGTAAAGGGGCGGGGTGCGTTGCCATCGTTAATAACCGCCGCTGCCATAACCGCCATTTGTAATGGGGTCACGGTCAAAGCACCCTGGCCTAGAGCCGCATCCCGCAAATCTTCCGGGGCAATATTGATGCCTGACAGCGTTTGATTGTCACTTGAATCAGGCTCAGGGATGAAACCAGGTAGGGTGGGCGGCTGAGCTAAATGAAACAGGTCGAATGTTTCGGTTATCTGTTCAATCCCCAATGTGGCGGCCAATTCTGTAAATGGATAGGGACAGGCAAACGCATAAGCTTGGGTCAGCGTTAAGTCTGAGCTGGGGCTGGCCGCGCAAACCAGATCAACATCACCGATACGAACCGGCTGGGTCGCATTCTCGGTGAATGCGCTTAGCGGTTGATTGGCAACGATTGCCGCGGCCATCAAGGGCGTTTCCAACAGACCGCCGGGTTGATAATTGCCTTGTAAAGCGCGGTTAAAAAAAGGTTTCTCAGGTGCCGCAACCAGAATTTCCCAATCCGAGTCTAATGTATTCGGATCATACCCGGGTACGCTGACTAAACCCAGAATGCCACCGCTTGGAACCTCTAAAACTACGGCTGCGCCCCGCTGGTCCGCAAGCGCAGCCGCCAGGGTCTGCTGCACGTGCAGATTGAGGGTTAGTTTGATGTGAGAACCCGCCTGGGGCCGATGCAGGAGATCATTTATCAGTGAGGTTGTCAGGTCTGAAGGTAAGGTATCGCCGCGTAACAGGCTGTTATAGGCTGCTTCAGCGCCTCCAACTCCATAGCGCAGGCTGCTATAGCCAACCATGCTGCTGGCTTCTGAATGTGGATATAGACGTTTGACTGATCGATCTTGTTCCGATATTGCCAGGAAATTGTCATCACGGTCAACGATATTGCCCCGCTGGATTGCACGTTCAGCTTCAACCAGGCGGGGATTGTCATCGCGCTGGTAGATGGTGTTAGGGCCAGCAATGGTCCAGTAAGAACTGCTAAGAACGATGAGACTAAACGCCACTAGTACACCGATTAGTACGCGATTGATCTCGCGGTTCAGCATCATGATGGCTGATCCTCATGAGTGGAGAGCCGCAGCAATAGACCGACCATCAAGAAGCTGATAACGAGCGAACTACCACCATAGCTCATAAACGGTAATGTGACACCCGTTAACGGTAGCACCTTGAGAACACCGCCCATAATCATCAGACTTTGAATGGCAATGAGTATGGAGAGTCCTACTGCCAGCAACGCTCGAAACGGATGGGTTTGCTGGATGACAGCCGTGCGCAAGCCACGAGTCACCAGTGTTGTCAGGCAAACCAGCAACACAACGATGCCGAGCAAACCCCATTCTTCGGCTAGTGCAGCAAAAATAAAATCAGAATGGACTACTGGTATAAAATCGGGGACGCCCTGCGCAATCCCCTGACCAAAAATGCCACCTGCCGCGAAAGCGAGTAAACTCTGCACAATTTGATAGGAATTATTTTCCGCATAAGGCCAGGGGTCTATCCAGACATCGATGCGCAATTGTACCGTGCCAATCAACTGATAACCCGCCAGCCCGGCCAAAAGTACGAGCGCTGCTCCCAACCAGAGGATGAGCGTTGACCCACTGGCAACATACAGCAAGATGAGAAAGATCATAAAAAAGAGAATCGCCGTTCCCAGATCACGCTGCCAGACGAGAATCAAGATTGAAATGCCCCACATCAACAGGATAGGGCCATATATGCGGGGCGAGAAGGGCAGGCGACGTTTGCCGCCACTGAGTTCTTCGGCACGCAAAGCCGGGTATTGTTCTGCTAGATAGCTGGCGAGGAAGGCGACCAGAATGACTTTTAGTGGTTCAGATGGTTGGAAAAAAATGGAGCCGATGCCGAGCCAGAGTTGGGGTGCGCCTAATGCCCCGGATGGATTGCGACCCAATATTACCGTGCTAATGAGTAGTATCAAGCCAACCAGCAATAGAACGTACCGAAATTGACGTAACCAGCGTAGAGCATAGGGGAAACTTGCAACCATCAGCAAGATTATCGTACCAATGATGAGCCAAAGGGTTTGCCTATCGGCGAAATTTGGGGCGAGGCGGTCAATGATGAGTAACCCCCAGCCCGCGATGAACATCGTCAAGGGAAAGATCAACGGATCTCGTTGCGGCAGGCGCCGTTCCAGCCAACGGTGACCCAGGAATGCACAGATTGCCCACACCAGTAAATGTAACCAGTGGGACCATTGGCTCGACTGATTGAGGAGCGCTAATGCCAGAAAATTGATGAACAGGAAACCGCCCGCCAATAGCAACAGCAATCGCTCACTGGATTGTGGTACACGAGGTTCGAGCAATGTGGTCATCAGGCAAAGCGGCGGGAGATAATTGGCGCTAACCTTTCCAACACGTCGTCAGCAACAGCGCTGGGCTGGGTTGAAATGGCAGCATCCAGGACGGTATGTGCTTCGCTAGTCATGCTCGTGTTGAGATTGCCTATCGCTTCGGCAACGGCTGCCTGTACGATTTGCAGATTACCTTGCATGGTGTTAATAACCATATCAACCGTGACGGGTTCGGTGTGCCAGACATCATAATCGGTGATATGGGCCATTGTTGCAAAAGCGATTTCGGCTTCGCGGGCCAAAAACGCTTCTGGGCAAGTCGTCATGCCGATAATGTCACAACCCCATTGGCGATAAATGTGGCTTTCGCCGCGGGTACTGAAACGCGGGCCTTCGATGATAATAAAGGTGCCAGCGGTGTGAACCGTTCCACCAACCGCATTCAGGGCGTCTACAAGAATGGGGCGGAGTTGATTACAAAACGGATCAGCGACTGAGACATGTGCCACCAACCCCTGGTCAAAAAATGTACGTCCGCCGCGTGACAGAATCGTATGATCGTACAACTGGTCCGGTACGACGATATGACCGGGGGCATAATCTTCGCGCAAGGATCCGCAGGCATTCACTGAAATGATGAACTTCACGCCCAGCATTTTTAGAGCATAAATGTTGGCACGATAGGGAACCATACTGGGGCTGAAAATGTGTCCAACGCCATGCCGGGGCAGGAATGCAACTCGTTTACCGCGCAGTGTGCCGATGATAATATCAGCGCTGGGTAGCCCATAGGGCGTTGTGATGGTTACGGTACTTTTGTCGGTGATCTCGGCCATTTGGTACAGGCCAGTTCCGCCAATCACGCCAATTTCGACGGTTTCGGTCATACGCAAATATCCTTTACATTATTGATCGGAGTGCGCCACCATCCACTTGAAGGGCGACACCGTTAATAAAGCTGGCTGCTGGCGAACACAAGAAGACTGCTGCATTAGCGAATTCCACGGGAGAACCGATTCGGCCCAGCGGAATCTCTTTCCCGGCTTTTTCACGTTCTTCGGCGACGGTGGTGGCGTTTGCTTCGGCACGGGCGTTCATGAGATGATCAATACGCTCCGTATCGGTGGTTCCAGGTAGAATGCTGTTGACCCGAATGCCGTCGGAGCCGAGTTCACGTGATAGGCTCTTGGTGAGTCCAACGACCGCAGGCCGCACGGTATTCGAGAGAATCAAGTTGTCAATGGGCTGACGGGCCGACACTGAAGTGACGGTTAAGATGGCGGCGCGTTGTGATTTGCGCAAGTGGGGGAGAGCCGCCTGAATCAGGCTAATCGTGCTCATCAGGTTCAAATCGACCGCTGCCCGCCAAGCATCAATGTTAAAGTTGGCGAACGTGCCGGCAGGCGGGCCACCGGCATTCGTTACTAGAATATCCAATCCGCCGAGGCTATCAACAGCCTGGGCAACCAACCGCTGGGCACTCTCTGGTTCGCTAACATCAGCGGCGAGGGTGAAGACGATATTGCCAGTGACCGCATTAATTTCTGCAGCAGTTTGTTGCAGTTTATCGAGACTCCGGCTGTTGATGACGACAGTTGCTCCTTCTTGACTAAAGCACCGGGCTGTGGCCGCACCCAGACCCTGGCTGGCGGCAGTGACCAGTACCCTGGCCCCTTGAAGTCCTAGATTCATGACTATTCTTGCTCCAATTCGAGACGGAAACGATTGCTTCCAATACCAATAATGTCCCCATCGGTGATGATTACCGGCTGCGTGATGCGCACCTCATTGAGAGTTGTGCCATTGCGACTGCGACGGTCTTCCAGCCACCACTTGCCGCTGCGCAGTGCAATAAAGGCATGGTCGCTACTGGCAAAGGTGTCGTCAATGGGTACGGTGTTAGTCGGTGAACGTCCCATACTGGTAAGCTTTAGCAGTGGGTAGCTTGTGCCAGTGACTATGTAATTGCTGTTCACTTCTTGCAGCGCGATCAATTGTCCGTAAACGCGCCGATTCGCCTCGGTTCCCGCTACCGCGCGGCGATAATCTTGCCATAGAGCATAAAAGATGCCACCCATGAGTGCCAACAGCAGCAAACCCGAAACCAACCGCAGCAAGAATAAAATCAAATCGATGTTCATAGTACGGGCGAAAAGGTGTCAGTTACATCCGGCGGTTCAGGATCGTCTTCCATATAGACCAGGGAAGTTTGCCCGATCTGAATCACATCGCCCGATTGTAAGCGGTACTCCCGGATTGGTACGTTGTTGACATAGGTTCCACCCTGACTGTCCGCATCGAAGACCATATAATGCCCAAAGCGTAGGCGTAATTGAGCATGAGTCCGTGAAGCATAAATGTCATCAAGTACGATGTCGTTGGATTTATGACGTCCGATCTGAACAATGGGCTTGCTGAGGGCGAATGCACGTTGACCGCTGATAATCAACTGCGGATTGAGTGGTTGGGGTTGATGATTGGCGGGCGGGATTGGCCGCATAGCCGCCGTACTGCTGTCTTGCTGTTGGAAGCTGGCACGGACCATGATTTGCCGGTTGCTCAGGTCGCTGTTAGCCTCAAATTCGACCTGGGGAGTATCCTTTAGCTGATAACCAGCCTGGCTGGCAAGTTCGACCAGCTGGTTGCTTAAGACAGTTGCCAGGGTAGGATAACGATCATGGATATGTTCGAAAATAGTGGGGCTAATCTGAATCGTAAACTGATCTGGTGAAATCGGGCGGGCATCGCCTGGTCGTGGCGGTTTGAGTTCGCTTTCTAGTGCACGTACCAGGTGTAAGGCAATATCATGTGCCTGAATTCGCTGACCGAAAAAACGGGCGAACAAGCCCTCTGTGATTTTCTCGAGTTGTGCCTCGAGTTGCGCAATGTGTTTATCGTTCATTACAGCGCATTATAGCCGAGGCCGAAATTGCCAGCAATGTAAAAAGACACCGCTGCTAGGCAACGGTGCCTGTATCGTTGATTTTACACACCCGATGTCAGGAAGAACGGCGGATCATCAGGGATATTATCCGTCCAAATCGGGAAGATATCGATTTGATTATCTTCGCCATCACGTTCAGCTTCCAACCAGCGCTCAAATTCAACATCTTTGGCAGTATCAAGCTGAGCTTCCGTAATCTCGCGGGGTTCGCGGGCGTGAACCTGGATGATATGCCAGCCAAATTCTGATTCAACCGGGCCGACAATTTCACCAATTTCACCCGTTTCGACGGCTTCTTTAAAACCGGGAACATAATTGGTGGTGGGTGCCCAGCCCAGTTCACCACCGCGTGCACCACTGCCAGTATCGGTCGAGGCGGCCCGGGCCAGATTAGCGAATGATTCGCCCGCTGCCAAAGCTGCAACCAGGTCTTGCGCTTCTTCTTCGGTGTTGACCAGGATATGCCGTGCGTTCACATGGGGCACTTCATTGGTCAGCTCGACGACCGCATCACGTACTGCCTCGCGCAGAGCCTGCATTTCATAGTACTGCCGGAGACGATCCTGACTGATGCGGGCGCTCGATGTAATTTGATTGAAAAACGCATCACGAATGGTTTCAAATTCGTCTTGAACTTCCGCCGCTGTGAGTGTTGGCGTCGGCGGAACTGGGGTGGTCGTCGGCGTCCCATCAACCGTCTCAGTTGCTTCCTCAGTGATCTCGGCTTCCGGGGTCGCTGTCGGCAAGGGCGTTGGCGATGGTGTGGGCGATACGAATGGCGTTGGTGTTATGGTTGGTTCTGGGGTAGCAGTTGGCTCAGTATCTGCCTCGACAAAGTCAGCTTCGTCATATCCAATGAAGCTGGTGATCTGGGCATCAATTTGCGCTTCAGATACCGTGATGCCACGCTCAGTCGCTTGCTGTCGAATGAGAATATCATCAACCATTGAATTGATAACCGAGTTGCCCAGTTGGTCCGGGATCTGAACCTGAGCGAGCCAGGTCCGCAGTGGCTCCTGACCGGCGAATTGGTTGATGTCGCCACCAGCAGCAGCGATGTTGGCCGCGAAGCCATTGATTCGTTGGTTGAGAATAGCACGTTCCAACCGGACCCGCTCTTCGAACTGCGTGACGGAAATTGTTTCACCGTTGACGCTGGCGACAACCTGATTGGGCGTAATGATCAGTTCAACAACCACTGCGACCAGCAAAATGAGAACCACGACCCCTACGGCCACGCCGGTGCCGATCAAAATTCGACGTTGGAGGGTTGCTTCACGCTCGGCACGTGACTGGTACTCGCGCTTGGCTGATTCAGTGCTGGACTCGGCACTTGCCGATTTTGGTTTCTGTTTAGGAAGGCCGGTCGTTTGCCTCCGCTTAGCCATATGCTCGCGCTCCTGGATTAATCATTAAAATAGGGCATAGTCGTGACTAACCATGCCCCCGGTTATTAAATTACTTTGTTTACTGCTAATCATCTGCCTGGATATAGGGCAATAATGCCAGATGGCGGGCACGCTTTACCTGACGAGCCAGGTCGCGCTGGCAACGTGCACAGTTGCCGGTTTGACGTCGTGGCCGGATTTTGCCCACTTCAGTGATATAACGTCTGAGTGTATCAACATCCTTGTAGTCAAAGCACTTGCCATCGGGGCAATAATCGGTCTGCCGATGCCGCCGTCGTCCACCGCCACGCCGGAAGCCACCGCCACCATCCCGGCGACTCCGTTGCTGGGACCGAGGACGACTCGATGAGCTGCGCTCACTGGTTTCAGTATCGGTTGATTCTGTACCTGTATTGTCTTGATAGGGTCTATCAGACACGGTCATTTATCTCCTGATTCTTAAAATGCGTAATCCCCACCATCGGGTTCATCTTCATAGAAGTCAACCGGGGTACGCCGGTCTCCTAACAAAATCATTTCGTTAGCAACCAACTCGGTGCGGAAGTGTTTCTTGCCATCATGATCTTCCCAGCCACGAGTTTGTAGACGCCCTTCAACATAGACCTGTTGGCCTTTGTTGAGATGGGTTTTGCAGATCTCGGCCAGATTACCCCAGGCAACCACATTGAACCATTCAGTTTCTTCGCGCCGTTCACCTTCTGCCGATGTCCAACTGCGCGAAGTGGCAACACTAAAGCTGGTAACAGGGCGGCCATTGGGCGTATAGCGCATTTCGGGGTCACGCCCCAGGTTGCCAATAATCATGACTTTATTTAACCCGCGCCCCATTTGCTTGTCACTCCTGGCTGAACGGTTTATTCGTCGTCACGAATGACGAGATACCGTAAGATGGCGGTAGATAGTTTGAGGTTGCGCTCTAGTTCGGGTAGGCCGTCCGGGTCAATGTTCGCTTCCATGAAGACGTAATAGCCTTCACGCTGCCGATCAATTTGATAAGCCAGCTTGCGGCGACCCCAACGGTCAATTTTCGTTACTTGACCCAGATCATCAGCTTCAACCCAGGTCTGCACCTGCGCGATTTGCTCGTTGACGGCTTCATCGCCACCTGCTTCGATTCGAACGATAAAGCCAAGCTCATATGCTCTTTTCATGAGGGTATTGGTTGATCTCCTTTCCTCGGAATTGCCCCTTTTTACACGGGTTGTAAAAATGGAGCGGAAAGCATTTTTAAGTTGCTTATTAACGTAGCGGCGTCATGTTACTTGATTCAGGATTATTTGGCAACGGTTGATTCGCTAATCGAGAACTCGTGAGTGCCAGGCCGATAATCAGCCACATGAGCGTCACCGAGGCTTGAAAATCCAGACGGAAAAAATACAGATCAGCGACCGCATTGACCATGAGGGCAACCAGTGCAGCGTGTAACCCGAGGTGCAAAGCGTCCAGGTCTGGATTATGTTTGGCTTTGCGCCACGAGCGCAATCCCAGCAGCATGATGCTACCCATCAGTAACAGGTAGAGCGCCAGTCCCACCAGCCCAATCTGGTTTGCCATGATGAGGTACATGCTGGCGACATCAGTATAAATGTCGATGTCGGGTGAGCCGGTAAAGCCAACGCCAAAAATCGGATAACGACTGATTAGCCGTAGCGAATCTGTGTACTCGCCAATCCGCATTTGAGTGGCGAGATCAGCACCAGTAAAGGCCTGCACAAAACGGTCAACAAATATCTGGGTTTGTGGCAACAAGAGCAGCAACAAGCCGCCCAGTACTAACAATGGTAGATAACGTCGATAGCGGGCAATACCGATCACAAATAACCCGGCGGCGAGTGCCAGCATGGATGCCCGCGAAAATGTCATAAATAGGACCAGACTCACCAACCCGAAAATGATAATGAGCAACCAGCGCCAGCGCAGGACGGGTTTGCGGGCGAAAATCTGGGTCGAGATCAGGGTAGCGGCAACAGCCAGGGTGCCGCCCAGTGCATTGGGGTCAACCCAGGTGCCAATTGCGCGTTCGGCCAGTCCAGGATTATCCTCGATGTAACGGATGACACCGCCGTTGGGGTAGCCAAAGCGGGCCAGGCGCACCAGAATGCGTTCGGTAAGATCATCCGGCAAAATGTATAGAACGAGTGCCGCCAGCGCTTCAACACCGATTACGAGCGTAAACATCAGCACCAGGCGGCGTAGACTAGCCGGGTCACGCAATAAGTCTACGAGTACAAATGTCAGGCCGATAGCCAGCAGCGTTTCGGCAAACTGTTTGAGTTTGTTTGGCGTCGGTGCTGCATGGCGCAAACCCAGTGCAAAACTAAGTAGCAACCATAGCACATAAAGGATTATCACGGCATGAACCGGTGTGAGAACCAGACGATTGCGGCGTCCCGTCATCCATTGGAACAAATACACCAGCAGGAAGGTTCCGATCGCCATATCCAGCAGTGTTGGTGTAAAGACAATTTTGAAGGGTAAACTGCCAAAAGGGAGTAGCCCGATAATCGCTACCATGCCATAAAGGGCAGCCTTGACATCTGTTAGAATATAGATGCCAGTCAGTAAACCCAGCACTGCCCCAACCGTAATAACTGGACCAGCTACTGCCAACAGCAAACCAATCAGTCCGCCGATAACGCCAATCGTCAGGCCCACGATCAGCGCATGGGTCCGCGATCCTTGTCGGGTATACCAATCCTGCAATTTAGCTGATGCTTGCACGATATTGCCTCACAAACCAGATCACACCGAGTATACTTACGCCCAACCATGAGACCAGACTCAACAGCGCACCGATGCGATAAATTAAGGGATCATATTGCAGGACAATTTCGTGGGTGCCCGCCGGGACGGGAATTGCGGTCAGTGCGCCATACGCCCGGAGTATGACAACCGGGTTGCCATCCAGGGTCGCGTACCAACCGGGATAATCCGGGTGGGCCAGTGATAATATTGCGTTGGCTGGGGTCTCTACATTAATAACCATTGTTTCGGGAGCAAAGGCCGTAACGGTTGCGCTGCCCGGCGCTTCAGGCGCAACATCGAGTTCAAACGCGGGTGCTTGTTCCAGGATGACTGTGGTGCGCGGGTTGAAGTTGGGGTCGCGCAGGAGTTCAAAAGCGAAGGCATCACTATCCAACACTACTGCATCATAAACTATGTGTGCGAATGGACGCGGGTCTGTCAATTGGTGCAGATTGACTATGCCATAACGATCATTACCACTGCCAATGATCTGGCTATCCCAGGGGAGTTCTTGCCAATCACTGTATACATAGCGCACGGCGAATAACTCCCAGGCCAACGGATTGATTTTGTCAGGCTCAATCAGCGCAAAGGGGCCGGCCAGGAACAGGGGGCTGATGCCGCGCATATCAGCGAGGCTATAGAGACTGCCAAAGTTATCCAACAAACCGCGAAAACCATCGACACGAAACGGTATATCCGTATCCGCCAATGCTTGTGCGATTAATGATGGCGGCGCGATTGCGAGTTGTTCAGTCGGCGGAACCGGGTCGAAATTGCTGTCAGCAGTCATGTTGACGGTGAACAACTCAAAGACCAGCAAGCCGACCAGTGCCCATGATACGAGTCGAGCTGGGGCTGATTGGATTAGCCGCCAAATGATGACCAGCGACGTAATTGCCATGACCGTGCTGAAAATCGCGATGCTCAGACGCTGATCGGGTCGCTCACTCAGCCAATCAGTGTGTGCCATGAAGATACCAGCGGTACATGCCAAAATGAGCAAAAGCAGGGTGCGCCGGATCTTGCGGGAATCAGCCGGGTGAGCATTATTGGTCATAATGTGAACCGCGCTCAAGCCTGCCAGGATCGCCAGGCTATTGGCGACCAGGTAGGCGGCTCGTTCTTGCCCCCGAAAAAACCTTAACCCCGGCAGTAAATTATACAATGTGGGGAACACGGCGCTGTTATCGCCGAAGCTGAGACTGAGCGCGATGATGCTGGCACCGCCCCAAAATAGGCTGTTGCCCACCTTATGCCAGTACCAGATCATAACCAGTACCAGCGCTAACCCAACTACGCTGAAATACAGCGGTGAGAACACGCTTAGTTGACCGGGGAACAGGAATTGCAGCACATCCTTGAAAGGAAACCCGTTGGCTTTGGCGTCATACGTCAGGTCAAGCCGTGCCGTGTGCGCCAGATATTCAAAGCCGGGGAACAATTGCACAGCGGCGATGCCAACCGTGAACAGGCCGATGATGAGCGTGCCAATGATGAATACCGACCAACGGTAGCGGCGAATATAGGTCCGATAGGCGAGATAGGCGACGAGCAAGTAGGTGAGGAACCAGCTGGTTTGGGGATGACCGGCCATCCAGGAGAGGCCCAATGCAAAGCCAGTCAACACGAGGCCCGGCCAGTTTATTCTTGTTTGACGAGTTGCTTCCAAAATGCCGAGCACGGCTAACGGTAACCAGATCCCGGCTTCCAGTATCGCCAGTTGCAATTGGGGATAGCCGGACATGAATCCGCCGTAGCTGGCAATGATTGCCCCAACGAGACTTCCTGGCGTGCTACCAGACTGACCTAACGTCATACGACGAAGCAAAATGTACATCAATAGCGAGTAGAGCAGCACATGGAACGTCATCTCGAGTTCGAGTGCGTGGTAGCTCCAACCACCGGCAAGGTTACTGGCGGCTATCGTTAACAGGCGGGGGGGATAGAAGACTGCTGCCTGGGTATCGGCTATGAAAGGTAAACCACCATTGTTATAGGGATTCCAAAGCGGCACCTCACCCTGACTGAAACGGCTATATTGATAACCGGCAAATGCGACGAACTGCCCGGAGAAATCTCCCTGTTTGATTGCGGCTTGATCGCCTGGTATGGGTGTGAACAAACGCCAGAAAAACAGCAACCAGAGTGCTATCAATATGAAAATAGCGACGAGATCGGCGCGGTGTTTTTTCACGGCGTGTTGTCCTCCCCGATTGGTAGAATCCGCACACGGCTGAGGTAGACGAAATTATTGGCCTGCCCCCCGTCAGGCGTGACAATGCGCAGTCTTTCCAGGCCAGTGGCTGTTTCTTTGTATAGACCGAGTTCCAATTCATAGATGCCAGGCGGCGCATCAGGGGCAATTGCCAGCGTGTGGGTATCCTCAATCAATGTTCCCGGCTCCCACGTCGAGGTTGGGGCGGTCCATTGTGCAGGCATGGCGTCTGAAGCGGCGTATTTCGTGAGCGTTTGCGGATCCAGGATGTTGGCAAACACCTTATAATCATCCGCAATCGGTTGCAACCCGCGCCAGTATAAGGTGAGTTCAATGGTGTCGCCAACAACTGGACTCAAGTCACTGAGGCGATAACCCACAAGTTCAACCTGGTGACCGAAATTTATGTTCACCGGATTGGGGATATTTTCTGGGCTTTCGCGCGGGAGCAGTTCCACGCTGCCAAGCGTATAGAATTCACTGCCATCGGGCAATTGCAGACGCTTACCGGTTGGTAAATGATACCAGCCGATGTTGATCTTCAAGGGCATCGGAGCATAGGCCGTTGGCGGCACCCACACATCCAGAGGATTATGCCATTGGCTTCCGGCAGGCAGGTCTGAAGTTGCTAACAGCCCACCTCCTGGGTAGACATCGCGCTGGCTGATGATAACGCCATCTGGTGTGACGAGGTGAATAAACTGGCTCCAGTCGCGTTCAAAGGGCACGTCAATACGCCAATCAACAGCGAAAGTTACATAATCTTCTGGCTGCACCTGTTCACTGGCAGCCGGAATCGAGATATTCATCAGTTGGATTGCGCCGGTATCGGCTTGAAAAGTCACGATTGGCGTTGAAGTAGTCGTCAATTGCGGTGGTGGTTCATATGCCGGGGCAATAACGAGGAACGGCACTGTCGCCGCGACGAGCAGGAAAAAGCTACTAATGCCAATCATAAGCACGGGCCTCAGGCTTTTGGGGAGCCACCACAACCAGCCAATCGCCAGCCATAAACTAATGGCTGCTAGCGCACCAAAGATCAACCGACCCTGTGACGCCGGCGTTTCAACCGTCCAGCGCAGGAACGAAACAAATGTCAGTAACGGCCAGGCAATGATGATGAGTAATGAAGGCCAGCCTACTATCGGTGCAGTCCACAACCTGCTAATTACATAGACGCCAAAGCCCAACAATCCCACCGCACCGATGACGTTAAAGATCAAATAGATCAGTTCGGGCAAGGGTAGATTAACGCCACCGAAGAATCCCCAGTAAGCCTGCGTAAAGCTGTTCCGCTCACTCCATAACTGGGCGAGATTGGCTGGAACTAAACGGCGTCCGACGATAGCGAGGAATGTGTTTAAGCCGGTTGGGTCGCCATAAAGCGCAACGTTGCGCCAGTACCACCAGCCGGCAATCAGGATGGTCAGCAATCCCGAAATCAAGCCGCCAAGAACTAACGGACGCCAATCGCGGCGGCGCAGGCTAATCAGTAATAGCGCCAGGACGATCAACGGAATCAAAAAACCAATGTTGAGTTTTGCCAGCAACCCAGTTCCGGTCATGATGCCGATGATTACATAGGTGTTCCAGCGAGGCGGGTGCGGCGAGTTGACCAGTCGCACGATGAGCAGTAACAGCCAGTTGCCGAGCAGATTTGAGAGATTGTCGTTATTGACGGATCCACTAATAAACAGGAACATCGGCAAGAAAGCTGTCAGTGCCGTTGCGCCCAGTTGAATCGTCGGCGAAGTTGGGAAAACCTCGCGTGCCAGTTGATAAGTGACAAAGACGGTACCCATCCCCAGTGCGACCGAAAATAACCGGACGACATGGACAGCTAAGGCGGTGCCCTGCCAGGGAAAGGCTTCCAATTCAGGACGGTGGACCATCATATTGATATTGCCATCAGGCGGAATGATGCCAATATCGGCATGGGGGTTTTGTCGCCGGACCAGCTCGAAATCCGCTGTGTCAATGCCCGCTGTTAATGCTGCGGCTAGCAGGTAGTACAGCGGTGGTTGGCTGCCCTCCTGTCGCCAGGGGCCGATGTTGGCCGGGTCTTGTATTGGCAGAGCACCATTAGTGGCGATGTAGCGCACCATTGGATAATGCCAGAGTTCGTCCGAGACTTCAAACAAGGGTGTCTTGATGCTGTAAACTATGCCCAGAATGAAGTAGGTGATGAGTATCAACAACAACCAGGTCCGGGTTGTGCGGGGGTTTGCGCTAATGATAGCCGCGGTCATGCGGCCCCTCGCAACACGCGCTCGAAAAATGACACGTAATCCCGTGCGATCTGTTGCCAGTCGAAATGCTGCGCCAATTGCCTTGCACTTTCGCGCAATGATTGACCGCGTTCTGGCATTTGATATAGCTGACGCAATGTCGCTGTTAACGCCTCATGATCGGAAGGTGGTACCAGCAGCATGTTCTGACCATGCACAAACTCCGGGATGAGGACACGAGGGCGCGTTGTCACAATTGGACAGGCATAATGAACTGCCGCCATCAGACTCCCGCGTCGAAATGAAGCCCCATCGGCAAATGGTAGGACAACCGCATCGCTGGCCCGAAGATAACTGCCGACTTCGGCCTCGTCTTCGATGAAGCCGGTACGCTGAATATATGCCTCAAGACCGAGGTTGTGAATCAAGTGCTCAATTTCGGAAATATAGGCCCTGTTGGTTGGGTCGCTGCTGCCGGATGTGCCGCCAATAATGAGTAGTCGGGCCGGAACGCCTTTAGATCGCAATTTCGCGAGGCTCTGCAGGAGTGTGTCCAGACCTTTGCTACGATTGATGAGACCGAAGTAGGTGAGTAAGAAATCCCTTGATGCGGCTCCGGCCTGCGCACGCCACTGCGCTTTATCATAGCTAGACGGCAGGTTGTCCAGGATGTTGCTACCAATTGGTATCAACTGAGTGTGGGCCAGGTGCTTGACCTGCATCGCGTCTTCGTGGTTCGTGAGAATGACACCCGCTGATCGATGTGCCAGATGCATGACGATCCAATTGCGCAGCGGCCCCGCTTTGGGAAACAGATAAGGAAAACGCAGATCATGAAAGGTAGTGATGACAGGTGGCTGGCGGATAACATCGGGTAAAAAATGAATCCAGGGCGACATCTGGTAGGCGGCAGTTTGGAATTGCAGATTAATGAGATCAAGTTGCTGCTGTCTGGCCCAATCTTTTATTGTCTTCAGCGTGGCAAAATGCCAGTGCGTGATGTTGTTGGTCAAAGGAAGTGAATCACTACGAGCGCTGCAGGTACTAAACAGACGAATTTCTTGTCCACAATCCACCAGATGCTGGGCGAGAATCGCGGTATACGCGCCGACTCCACCTTGCATGGGTGGGTATTCGCCGGTGACAATGCCAACGCGCATTAGCTGACCTTCAGGCCAGAGCGTAACACTTGTAAATATTGTTTTACGCGATTCTGGCGCATTGTACGTTTATGACCGAGCAATGCTTTGACCGACTCCAGACCAATTTGCCACAGGTATAGCAGGATAATTGCGAGGCGCAATCCATGCGCGACCAATGCACCATGATATTTGCGATAATAACGCAACTTGCTCTGGTGAAAATGGATGTCACGCTGGGCAACAACCTGCTCGGAACTCTTGCCGCCATGATGAATGATGTGGGCAGTGCCGAGATAGACGACCTGCCAACCCGCTAACTTGGCGCGTCGACACCAATCGAGTTCTTCGGAGTACATGTAGAAGCCTTCATCCAGGCCACCCAATTGGTCGTAGATCTCGCGGCGGGCCATGAGTGCCGATCCCTGTACCCAATCGACCTCGAAAACTCCATCATCAGGTTGGTCCTGAACGTAGTAACGCTCCAACACGGTCCGATGTGCGTATTTTTGCAGCCACGTTGCTTCAAAGATGCCGGTTGTCACCGTGGGAAAACGGCGGCGCGTAGATTGGGTGGTGCCATCAGTGTTGAGCGTATGCGGACCAACAATGCCAACAGCAGGGTTAGCTTCCAGGTAATTCACCATCTCGTGTAGCGTGTCGCCGATGATTTCAGTATCCGGGTTCAAGAGCAAAATATAGCGCCCTTGTGCCAGCTTCAGCCCGATGTTATTGCCGCGGACAAAGCCAATGTTTTCAGTGTTTTCGACCAGGTGAATTTCCGGGTAGCTTCCCTTGAGCATTCCGATGGTGTTGTCAGTGCTGCCAGAATCGACCACGATGATCTCGATCTGAAGGCTGGATGATGTGTTCTTTAGTATGGAATCCAGACAGGCCGCTAGTAATTCAGCCACATTCCAACTGACGATAATGATGGATAAATCCAGCATCATGAACACCTTCAGCAACGAAAACGCCGTCATTGTACCGGAAATTTACGATTTTTCACCATTTAGCACACACTTTGATAACACTTTTGCTTGAAGATGGATTCAATCAAAGTTGAATCATAAAAAGGAAGTCGACAATGCAGATGAAAAAACTTGCTATTTTAATGGCACTGGTCAGCCTGATGGCAGGGGTTGGTGCAGCCAGCGCACAGGATGGTCGTCCGGGGCGGCCTGGGCCAGGCGGGCCACGGGGCGGCGTGCGGGTTGCAGCGCTGCAAATCCTTATGGAGGCATCGATTGAAGCAACCGGGCTGGAACGGGCAGAGATCGCAAATCAAGTACGGGATGGCGCGACGCTAGGCGAGGTGATTACTGCGAATGGTGGTGATGTTGATATGGTGTTGACCACTGCTTTGGCAAAGGTAACTGCCGCCGTCGATGAACGGATTGATCGCGGCAATATGACACAGGAACAGGGTGATGAATTGTTGGCCCGGGCCGAGGCAGGTTTTCAAGCGGCGCTGAACGGCGAATTGTCCGGGTTGCAGCGTCCGCAGATGATGCCACGTGCGCGGATTGCCCGACACGTCTTGCAATTGGCGGCTGAGCAGACCGGGTTGGAACCCCAGGCGATCAGGGAGCAGTTGCGGGATGGCAGTCCCCTGGCGGATATTCTCACTGATAACGGTGTGGATCCGACTGCCTTTATTGAAGATGTCATGGCCGAGGCCGAGGCGCAGGCAAATGCTCGTCTGGAACAACTGCGCGAAAATCTGACGAATCAGCTCAATCAAGTTGATGCTGACGCCTAGACCCGATTGATGGATTAGCGGGACATGGTCAGACCGTGTCCTGCTTTGATTCGGGGAGTTGAAAGAGGCGCTCAGCGTTGGCGGTTGTAATGTGGTCCATTTCCTCAGTGGCTAACTGCTTCAGGCTGGCAAGACGATCAACGATGTAGGGGATATACGCCGGTTCATTGCGTTTGCCCCGGTAGGGCATGGGCGTTAGAAAAGGACCATCGGTCTCAACAAGCAGGCGATCTAACGCAACTTCACGGGCAATCGCGCGCAGGTTATCCGCTTTTTTGAAGGTGATCGGCCCCGTGAAGCCCAGGTAAAAGCCAATCGCTAGCGCCCGTTCCGCGATTTCCAGTGGGGCAGAAAATGAGTGGAGTACACCGGGCCGACCTTGCAATGATTGCGGCAGAGTCTTTACCCAGCTTTCGAGTATGTGCAGCACATCGTCGCTGGCATCACGATTGTGGATAATGACCGGTAATTCGAGTTCAGCAGCCAGCGCAAGCTGGGCCTCAAAGGCGATAAACTGCTGGTCTTTGGGGCTTTTATCCCAATAATAGTCCAGCCCAATTTCGCCAATGGCGATGACTTTCTGATGATTAGCTAGCGTTCGAATCGGTTCAATCGTCGTAAATTCCAGGGTGCTGTTGGGATGAAAGCCGACAGCAGCATAGATGCCGGCGTGTTCATCAGACAGTTTGAGGGCTGCCTGGCTGCTCATAAAATCCGTGCCAGGGTTAATTACCCGGCTGACACCGACATCAAGTGCGCGTTGAATGACGGCGGCGCGATCTTCGTTGTAGGCATCGAAGTTTAGATGACAATGGGTGTCAATCATGATTCTAGATTTTGTTTGAGCAATTGATAATCGGCCTCGACCATCATCTGAATCAGTTGCTCGAATGTAACCTCTGGTTCCCAACCCAGCATCTTACCAGCCTTGCTGGCATCCCCCACAAGTAAGTCAACCTCAGCCGGACGCATATATTGTTCGTCCTGAGTGGTGTAATTCTTCCAGTCCATGTCAAGGCAGCTAAAGGCAACCTGAAGCAGGCGTTCAACCGAATGGGTCTCGCCCGTTGCGATAATGTAGTCGTCGGGTACATCATTCTGGAGCATCAACCACATAGCTTTGACATAATCGCCAGCGAAACCCCAGTCCCGGCGGGCTTCCAGATTGCCCATGCGTAGTTCGTTCGCCAGGCCCAGTTTGATACGAGCAGCATTGTACGTTACTTTACGGGTGACGAATTCCAGCCCGCGCCGGGGCGATTCGTGGTTGAACAGAATGCCGCTGGTCGCGTGTAAATTGTAGCTTTCCCGGTAATTGATGGTGATCCAGTGACCGTACACTTTGGCAACACCATAGGGGCTACGGGGATAAAACGGAGTCGTCTCTTTTTGTGGAACTTCGCGCACTTTGCCAAACATCTCACTGCTGGATGCCTGATAATACCGAATCTCCGGGTTAATCGTGCGGATTGCATCCAGGATACGGGTTACGCCCAAAGCCGTCACATTACCCGTGAAAACTGGCTGATTCCAGGAGGTCTGGACGAAACTCTGCGCAGCCAGATTGTAAACCTCGCCTGGCTGGCACGTTTCCAGCGCTTGATTAAGGCTGATCTGGTCCAGCATATCGCCTGGAATCAGCGTAATCTGGTCCTGAATATGTTGAATACGCTCAAAGTTTAAGGTGCTGGTTCGCCGTACCAGGCCGAAGACTTCATAACCCTGTGACAGCAAAAACTCTGCCAGATAAGACCCGTCCTGGCCGGTGATTCCGGTTATGAGGGCGCGTTTATTGGTCATTTTAACTCCTGGTTGGATAGCCGTTGGCGACAGTCGTTTAACAGGTCAAGCAGCGTTTGTTCGAATGAATATGTCGGTTGCCAACCTGTTTCTGTCCGCAACTTCTGCGCATCCCCTAGCTTAATCGGCACGTCAATTGGTAAAAAACGGTTCCGGTCAACTTGAACATCAATCTTGTGGGTACTGAAACTCAATAAGGTGTCAAGCAAGGCCTGGATGCTGTGGGCGGTCCCGGCGGCTATGTTATACACCGCGCCCGGTTGCCCCTTTTCGATGATGAGATGATAGGCGCGGACGACATCGCGGACATCGGTGAAATCGCGTTGGGCAGCCAGATTGCCAACTTCCAGAACAGGTGCTTGCATCTGAGCTTCGATACGGGCAATTTGAAAAGCAAAGTCGGGCGCGACATACCCTTCGGATTGGCCTGGCCCGATATGATTGAAGGGGCGTGCACGCATTATCGGTAGCTCGTGCGTACTGACGAATTGGAGTGCCAGCATATCCTGGGCGATCTTGCTGACGCCATAGGGGTTAGTCGGGTTGAAGGGCATCGCCTCGTCAATCGCTTGATCGCTTGCTTCGTAGATTTCGCCAGAACTGACCACCAGAATACGGGGTGCAAGGTTGGATTTCAGGCACGCCTCGAAGATGTTGAGCTGTGATCTAATATTGTTCTCCAGTGTTCCCCAGGCATCCATGAACGACGCGCGTGGTGAAGCCTGGGCCGCCAGATGATAAATCTGGTCGGGTTCAATGGCGCTCAACAAATCCAGTACAGCTTGATCGTTCTTGAGGTCCAAGCATTGTAACTGAATGTCTGATGCATGAACATCCGGGTTCAAAGTGGTGCCATATAATTCAGCGCCAGGCTGGTTGGCGATCAGATAGTGGGTCAAGTGGTGGCCCGCAAACCCGGTCGCGCCGGTAATTAGGATGCGCACGTCTTTTTCCTGTTCGTTTGTGAGCCATGTTGCGGCAACAGCATAGCATTATATAAGAAAGCAAGTTATCGAAAAGGCCTAACCGCCAGGGTAGCGCACGGCAAAGCCTTCGATAATCGGCGACTCAATGTTCTGATAAACGATGATGTCGTAGTGAGTTGCCGGGCTGAGATCGGCACCTCGGAATGATGCCGCAATAAGGTCCAGCTTATCATCGGTGACATGCAAGTCATGTGCCCCCAAAGGTGCCAGGATGACAGCCGAAGCATCACGCCCTGCCACCTGTGTGAGGTTGGGGACCCGCTCAATGCCGAAAGCAAAAGACCGGCGGCCTTCGGCATTGGTTGGCGATTCACCGATTAGTGTCATGGTATTACTGGGTGTATCAGTTCGGGATACTGCCAGACCCAGGCTGGTTTCGCCGGTAATTGAGGCATTAATCAGTCGAAAATGGGCGGAGTCGCCAGTAAGTTTTATGTCCGAGTCATCCAGCGTCAGGATTTCGACTGGTGAACTTCCAAAGCCATGAACCACCAGTGTATATGGTTTGGTGAACTCAAATGTTGGTGTGGCAAAGGCGATTGCTTCACCGGTTGATGTGAAGCGGATCTCAATTTCGTGTTCGCCTTCGGCAAACGGTGTGAGTACAGTTGTAGCACCATACTCGAGGCCGGAGAAGATCGTCTGGTTATCAACTAATACATCAAGCGGGAGGCCGCCTTTAATGGCATTGACAAAGCGAGCGCGGGTAGGGATGTCGGGAATGGGCGTAGGAATCACGCCGTCGTCTAAACCAACCAGCGATTCATTAATGCCAACGCTTTCGCTAAGGATGACCGGTGGATCATCAATGCGCCCGGTCGCCAGATAGAGATAACTAAACCCTGGTTCCAGCTGGACATCCAAAGCGATTTCTAACGTATCAACTGGCTCATTATTTTCGATGACGAGCCAGGCAAAACGATAAGTACCCGTCGAGATGTCAACGGGGCGGGGGGGCTGCCCGTAATTGATGTTGCCAACTTCGTCCAGGACACGACTCTGGGTATCAATGCGGACGCGGCTCACCTGGGGGACGGTATTGACGAAGGCGATGCGGGCTTCCAGCGGATTGGTTACGCTAAGGTCCTCGCGATATGGCACCAGGCTTAGGTCATCTGCTTCCCCCAGCAAAATCAGGGTCAAAACATCATCATCATTAGGGGTAATTGCTACTGTAAGCAGGGGGACAGCCTCCCTCGGATTCTCGCCTGCGGCAAAGACATCAGCGCGATAGGCTCGAGCAGCGAGGTTTTGCCGTTCACTCACGCGGGTATGATCGAGGTTGGTTGCGAGTGGTTGATCATCAACATAAATGTCCACAGGTCCAACCGCAGCCGAACCATTCACGGCGCGCAGGCTGGTGCTTCCCGGCATTCGCTCATTGATGGTGACAATGTTGAGGTTTTCCAGATCGGCAGCACTACCAACCAGAACAAAGGTGTAACTGAAACGCTCGATTAAATTGACCGGGTGGCTAAAGAGGATGTCGGGACCACTCATAAAATTAAGGGTCGTGTCGCCCGATGATAAGGTCACGGGCAGGCTGGTCGCGGTAAACTGCAGATTCCCGGTTAAGGGAATACCATCCTGTTGTTGGAGTGATACCTCCGGGCCGTTTGGGATGCCGTGAATAAATGTGACTCGGGCTTCGCTGCTTGCCAGTGGTGCCTGTGACAGCGGTATTGTCGTGATTTCCAGGGCGTTAGTGACACCAGTAAACATCAGTAAGGTTGAATCGCCACCTTTAATACTGATGGGAGCTTCGAGCAACGCTGTATCGGCATTATAGCCCGTTCCACTGGGAATAAGGCGTAGCGTATAATCGCCAGCGACAATCCCGGATGGTAATGTGCTTCGACCAAAATCCAGATTGGTGGCGACTGCCAGTCGGTCAATGTAAACATCAAACGGCACACTGTCCGGCACAACACTCACCGCACTGATATAGGCCTGTTGTGAAGGGTCGGCGGCCTGACTGAGTTCGAGGGCACTGGGTCGGCTGGTAGGCGTCGGGGCGGGGGTATTTGTCACGGTTGGTGTTAGTGACGGCGTGAGCGTCGGCGTTGATGTCGGGGCAGGTTCGGCTGTGTTACACGACGCCAAGATGAGCAAAAGGGATAAGACCAGCGAGAGATACCTCGGCATATCATAACCTCTGTGGTGTTCAAATCAGGATAGGCAGCGGTACATTAAATTCCTTCGCTAGCCTGTCTTTTCATTGTACAGGTGAGCCACGATTCAAAGCAAAAGTCCTATGACGATAGGCCACAGGACTTTAGTATTAGTGATATAGATCAATTTTAGCGGTTAACCAGCACTGCTCACGGGGACATCTTCAATGTCGAACGGATTGCCGTTGAAGCTGAGGATGACGAACACCGCCGTATCCGTTTGGGCCGCGACCCAGCCATTAATCCCTTCAAACGTGACGTTGAGCCAGCCCGCATCGGCAGTACGTTCGGTGACGATTAGCTGGGTACCACTGGGCACCTGAGCCAGCACTTCGCCATTGACATCAGGGTCCCGTCGTAGATTCAGGTTCGCACCGGGATCCAGTGCCACTTCAGCCACGACCGCGTCAATGGTTGGGTCGACAGTGGGCGCTATGACCGGAGACGCGCCAATTGTCTGGTCACCGCGAACGGTCACGTCAGCTTCGGTGAGCAAACCACGCTCAGTCAGTTCATCCAGATCAACCTGATTGCCATTAAAACTGTAATTCAGGAACTGCGAACTGGACCAGCCCGTTGTGATGGTGCCATCTGAACCAGTATGGCGCAACAAAATCCAGTCGCCCGCTTCGCTTAAGCCCAGGAATTCAGCAACACTACCCAGCGGCAGTTGCAACAGGACTTCGCCCAGCGTATCCGGTGTGCGGCGTACATTCAGGTTGGCATCGGGATCGAGGTTGATGACCGTGACTGAAACCACATCTTCGGGGATTGGCGGCGGCGTTACGTCGGTGTTGACCGCTTCACCGGGTCGATTACCAGCAACGGTTTCCAGATCGCGGAGCGGCAGGCTTTCACCATCAGGTTCACGGACATCAACAAAGTCGGCACGGACCCAGGCTTCAATCGAGCCACCGTCAGGTGTCGCGTAGGTGACATTGAGCCAGGTTTCATCGGGCGCGAGATCTTCGTCTTCGTCGGTCAATAACGAAACCGGGTCAATGAATTCGTAATCTGGTGGAACCTGGGTAGCGCTGATGAAGATTTCTTCCAGCGCACCTTCACGGCCATTGACCGTCAGGATGGTTCCAAAGGGAACGGTGCCCAATGACAGCGCATTGCTATCGGGATATTGGCGTAGATGCAGGTTCGCATCAACGTTCAGATTAAAGACACGACCAGTTGGGGAGTCGTCTGCGGTGACGATGATGGGAGCCGCAGTGGGCTGGGCTGCAACCACTGGTGCTTCAGGGATAGCAGTTGGCTCCACCGCAGCAACAACGGGTGCTGCGGTCGGCGGGAGTACAGTTGGTTCCATTGCGGTGGCTAATGAAGCCATCCCCGCACCGGGTGCGCTACCGATTGTCTGGGTGAGGGCTGCTTCACTCACGAGCAAGCTTGAGCCAACTGAAAGAATGTCATAAAATACGCCGCCGTAGAAGTCCTGTTCTGGTAATGTGGACATACCGGCACTGGCTGACGAAACAATCAGACTCATTGATTCGGGCGCGGAACTGGATGTGTCGCTTACATTTCCGGGGCCGAGATTGTTGGCGACAATGGTGCCATTGGCTAATGAGGCCGAGAGCGCGTCGTCACCAGCGTTGATGACCCGCAAGCGGGCTTCATCGGCAGTGATGGTATCAACACTGTCCGCCAGGATATTGACGGCGATGTCATCTGGTGAACCGAGCGCAACCGCCGTGATGTAATCACCCGTAGCGATCGATGTATCGGCTGTTAGAAGGGTCTCGGTCGTGCCACTTACGCGCAATTCCAGACTGTAGTCATCGGCAGGGAAGGCGATATAATTCGTCGCGTTTGCGCCGCCATCAGGTTCAGTCAGCGTTGCCAGGAGGACCGGATCACCTCCGGCAGAACCCGTGCCAAGAACATCGACTGCGGGCGCACTGGGCACTGCGTGGACCAACCGCACAAAGCCGTCATTGGCTGAGTTCGGTAAGGTGGGGGCTGCGAGTACACTCGCCTGGGGGTTGGCAGGTGTACCATAAATCAACAACATATACGATGTGCCCGTGTTCATGGGTGTTGATTCAAGCGTGATGAGCGCGTCGTCCACCGTACCGCCAGCAGGTGCAACGACCAGATTATACGGGAACGTTGGAACGTCAAGCGTGCCGTAAGGCTGGTCGTAGGTCTGTGCCAGAATCATCGGACGACCGTCATCCAGCAAAACATCAATCGCATCGGCGTCCGCAATCGCGTGAATAGTCGTAAACCGGGCTTTACCGAGCGGTAGCGGATCCAATAGGTCTTCAAAAGGCGTAAAGGTGATTGGGTCGGCAAACGACGATGCAACCAGCGTAAACGCTTTACCCGCAGCCGGTGAATAATTTTGCTCCCAGAGTGGTGTGGTTACACCAGCGGGGGTGACAGTGATGAGTTGCTGGCTGGCTGGCGCGATGATGTAGTTGGTTGCATCGCCAAAATCAAGATTGGTCGCAGTGAGCTGACCATCAACATAAATGTCTACTGCTGATGCACCGGGAATCGCGTGAACAAAACGAACCAGTGCATCGTCCGCAGATTGTGACAGTACACTGGTTCCGGTCATTAGCAAGATAACCAGAACCAGCAGACCGGTTAAGCGTCGCATAGGTAACATCCTTCCTCCCTCTCTGAATAGTTGCAGCAAAGATATAAAAATCGTGCTGCCTATGTCCCCTCTTCCCATTGGTTGAGATAGCGCTCCTGCTCTGCCGTTAATGTGTCGATGGTTACACCCATTGATTCCAGCTTGAGCCGGGCTATTTCTTTATCAACTTCCTCGGGGACTACATACACGCCGGATTCAAGACTGTCGGCATTCTTAATCATATATTCCGCCCCCAGCGCCTGGTTGGCAAAGCTCATATCCATCACACTGGCGGGGTGGCCTTCGGCAGCAGCCAGGTTAATCAAACGGCCTTCACCGAGAATGTAGATAGCGTTTCCATTGACACGATATTCTTCGACGAAGGGGCGAACCAGTTGTGGTTCTCCATTTGCCATTTCCGCTAATCCCTTGAGGTTGAGTTCGACATTGAAATGGCCGCTGTTGCAGACAATGGCGCCGGATTTCATGCGTTCAAAGTGATGGGTGTCGATCACATTGATGTCGCCGGTTGCCGAGATAAAGATGTCGCCAATTTCTGCCGCTTCTAGCATGGGCAACACGCGGAAGCCATCCATGACTGCTTCCAGCGCTTTCATGGGGTCAACTTCGGTAACGATGACATTGGCTCCCATACCTTTGGCGCGGCTGGCAATCCCGCGACTGCACCAACCGTACCCGGCAACCACCACCGTGCGCCCGGCTAACAAAATATTGGTGGCGCGAATGATACCATCAAGCGTACTCTGACCGGTCCCGTAGCGGTTATCGAACAGGTGCTTGGTGTTACTGTCGTTCACAGCGATTACGGGGAACATCAGCGCCCCATCGTTTGACATGGCCCGCAGTCGAATGACTCCGGTCGTTGTTTCCTCGGTGCCACCGACAATATCATCCAATAATTCCCGCCGGTTCTTGTGGATGGTACCGACCAGATCCGCACCGTCATCCATCGTTACATGGGGTTTATGATCCAGTGCTGCGGTGATGTGCTCATAGTAGACGTCGTTGTCTTCGCCTTTAATGGCGTACACCGGGATCTCGTAATGTGAGACCAGTGAAGCCGCTACATCATCCTGTGTCGACAAAGGGTTCGAAGCGCACAAGACGACATCTGCACCGCCGACCTGAAGCGTGTGCATTAAATTTGCGGTTTCAGTGGTGACGTGCAAGCATGCTGAAACGCGGACACCGGCCAGCGGCTTTTCGCGTTCGAATCGTTCCCGAATCGAGCGGAGGACCGGCATTTCCTGCTCAGCCCATTCAATGCGATAGCGGCCACCAGTGGCAAGCTCAAGGCTCTTCACATCATGTTCTACGGTCATGTATTGAATACTCCTGGTAATTGAATTGACCCGGAAATGCCGGGATTCTAGCATAGGATGGGGGTCTTGTCGCCTGTGAAAACTCGGCTACAGATTTGACTTGATGGGCACTAAGAGCGCATCTAGCCGACCTTCATCATCAACTTTTTCGCGAAAGCGTTCGATAAATGTCTGTGGCGAAAAACGGTGATTCTGCGTCCCAACATGTTCCAGCGCCAGGGTTGCACACAGATTACCGACCTGACCGGAAAATTCCAGGGGCCAACTGGCGGCTAACCCGCGCAGGAAGCCGCCCCTAAATGCATCGCCTGCGCCGGTGGGGTCTTTGATCACTCTTGGGGGGAATGTCGGCACATTAATAAGTCTACCCCGGTCATAGATGTGTGTTCCGCGTTCACCCTGCGTGATGACCAGCAGGTCGAACTCCTCACGCAAATCATCAACGGTCCGGTTGGTTTTTTGGCAAATTGCTTCGGCTTCGTAGGCATTGACGATTAGCATGAAGGCATCCGCAATGAAGGTATTGAGTTGGTCTCGATCAAAGCGGGCAATCTGCTGGCTAGGGTCGGCAACAAAGCGTATATCACGCTGCCTGCATTCGTATGCCAGGTTGAGCATCGCATCGGGATCATTTGGCGAGATGATGACCAGATCCGGTTTGCCATCATACACATCGGCCAGCGCAAAGTCTTTGGCATAGGTCATCGCACCGGCGTAAAATGAAGCGATCTGATTATTTGCCAGATCGGTATTGGCGAAAAATGAGGCGGTGAAAACTTCATCAATTTGCCGCACGGTGCTGGTATCAACGCCAACCGATTCGAGCCAGTGTTGGTAATCTGGGAAATCACGGCCAACAGTCCCCATCAGACGTGGTTGCAGGCCCAGCAGCGCCGCATTAAACGCGATATTAGCCGCGATGCCGCCCCAATGTTTGGTCATGTCCTCAACCAGGAAGCTCACGCTGATTTGATGAAGTTGTTCGGCGATGAGGTGGTCGGTGAAGTGACCGGGGAAACGCATGAGGTAATCGTAGGCAATTGATCCGGTGACGATGATGTCCATGAAGCAGTTCCTGAGAAAGATTTAAGACGAAGGCAGGTGCGAAACCATTAGGCAGTATAACACAATTTCAGGGTCGTAGTAGAATAAGATTAAGGCACGCAAAGGAAATGCGCGATGAGCATTTTTGATCAGCAATATCTGAGCAATCGTCAGATAAAACTGGATGTGGCCGGTCTGCGTTCTGGCTGGTACACCGATAAGTATTTCGCCAATGTTGTGGAAATTTTGGCGGGGCTGCACGCTGATGGCTATCAGTTTGCCGGCCAGCAGCCGCGACCTGAAGTTGCTGGTACAACTGCCGCAATTGGCGATCTTGAGGTTGAAGCCCAGTATTTTAATCGACGCAAACCGGCGGCGCTGGTAGCAGGTGTGGATGTTGCACTGGCAATGCTGCGCTATGGCACCGGCTATTTTGAGGAAGAGCAATTTGTCGAAACGTGGGCGGATCTGGAAGTTGAAGCCGTTGCGGACGGTGTCATGACTACTTATTCAGGCGATCCGCGCCAGGTGCAACCGGTGATTCGGGTGCGGGGTCGTTACCGCGATTTCGCCCTGCTGGAAACAACCATGCTGGGCGTCATGTCCCGCGCCTCGCGAATAGCAACGAATGTCTACAATGTCCTGGAAGTCGCCAATGGTAAACCCGTGTTGTTTTTCCCGGCGCGTTTCGATTTACCGGAGGTTCAGGCGATTGATGGCTATGCCTATTGGATAGCTGTCCAGCGTTATAATCAGGATTATGGGCAAGCGATGCAGCCGCTGACGAGTACCGATGCCCAGGCTGCCTGGTGGGGAGGGCAGGGTGGAGGAACGGTGCCCCATGCGTTGATCGCCGCTTTCCTGGGGGATACTGCTGAAGCAATGGTCGCCTATGCCCGTTATTTGCCACTGAGTGCACCTCGAATTGTGCTGGTAGATTTTAATAACGATACAGTTGGTGCATCTCGGGCGACACTGACTGCCTATTGGCCGCACTATCAGGCGGCGTTCGCGGCGAACGATAAAGATGCGCTACAACGCTGGACATTGCATGGGGTTCGGATTGATACCAGTCGCAATGTGCGTGATGTTTCTTTAGAGCCGGACGGACCCTATGGGATTAACCCCCAACTGGTACGGACCGTGCGGGCGGCATTGGATACAGCCTGGGAAAGCTGGGATGTACCGGAACATCTGGTGGGTGTTGCCCAACGCTTCTGTCGGGATGTTCAGATTATTGTATCAGGTGGCTTTGATCGTGAGCGGATTGACACTTATGAGCGGGAGCAAGTGCCGGTGGATGTATATGGGGTTGGGTCCCGTTTCTTACGCAATGACAGTGACACTGGCACCGATTATTCGATGGATATTGTCCGCGTAAAACTGGGCGAACAATGGATTCCAATGGCAAAAGTCGGTCGTCAGCCAGGTGACAATCCCGATTTGCAGCCAATTGATCTGCGAGATGTGGAGTAATTAATGTGACCGACCAACCGAATGATGACAATCTACATCAATCGTGGGAAGCACTGCGGCGTGATGCGGATCGTGGTCGCGAACCACAACTGATTGCTGCGCAATTGGGGCAGCGCCGGGTATCTTTCAAGGCACTGGTTGAACGGGTTGAGCGGCAGTTTATTGACGAACATACCGATTCAGATTTGTTGAAAGAAGCCGATACAGCAACGAGTCGACTAAAATTGTTGTTAAAAGTGGTCGATTATATTCTGGCAGTTGAGTCGGTGCAGCTCGGCAATCAGGATAAGGCAACCCTGATGAATGCGGCCTATAGTAATTTGTTTGGCTATGGGCCGTTGGATGCCCTGTTTTTGGATGAGCGTGTAACCACGATTTCATTACAAGGGGTTGATAAAGCCGCTGTTCGTTATGGTCATGGCGAACTGGAATCAATGGGACCGTTGTTTGAGGATGAAATTCATCTACGGCGAATCTTGCGGCGGCTGTTATTGGACGCGGGGGCCGATTTACCGGATGAGCTGCCATTTATTGAGACTGGTTTACGTGTGACAGGCCGTCCGGTCTCGATTTCAGTGGTTACACCGATGATGGCCTTTGGCTATAACGCCGACATCCGTGTGCATCCCCAGACAGCGTTAACGCTGGATGATCTGACTCAGAACGATTTTTTAACAGACGACGCGGCAAAATTGTTAAGTGCGCTGGCCCAATCATCGCATGGCGTCGTGATTGTTGGTGATACGGAGTCTGGCAAGACGACGTTGCTCAATGCGCTGTTGCCGCTGTTGTCCGATCCAACACAAGCAATCTCAGTTGAACGTGCAAACGAACTGTTGTTGCCCGATGGGATGACGCGGTTGAGTGTGCGCTGGCCGGTGGATAATCAGCCAGGGGTTACATTTGGCGAACAGATCGCTCATGCGCTGGAACAAGCCCCGGCATGCATTGTGCTTGACGAAGTGCGGGCAGATGAACCGTTGACCATTGGGCCATTGCTGGCAAACGAGCAAGCCGCCCGGCAAATTTGGTCGTTTCGCGGCCCCTTTGATGCCAAGCGTTTGCAAAATGCCTTGAGTATGTTGGCCCGTCGCTCGAATGTTGGGATGGGGGAACTGATGGTTCAGGCCATGTATGATCGTCTGCCGTTTATTGTGACACTATGGCGGGCACATGGGCAAATTCGCCTTTACAGCATTGGGGAATGGCAATTTCGTGGGTCTGATTACCCGGATTACGTATTGTTGATGGACACCCAGGAAGGAATGCTGCAACTAACCGGCGAACAACCCAGCCGTTCGCTCGATCTGCCGGAAGCATTCTGGAAGGGTTAACGTGAAATCAGCTGGCCCCTGGCTCGTCATGATGATTCGTTGAGCTTATTTTTAGCAGTGCTGATCGGCTCACTCTCAAG
The DNA here is from genome assembly GCA_965223835.1 of Phototrophicaceae bacterium. Classification (GTDB taxonomy): domain Bacteria; phylum Chloroflexota; class Anaerolineae; order Aggregatilineales; family Phototrophicaceae; genus CAVYXZ01. The sequence goes on along the minus strand of CBDCXQ010000001.1, from coordinate 2,740,499 downwards.
AGCGCTTTGATGATTTTTTGGACCTTCGGCTTCGATTATTACCGCTATTGCCACTATTTTCATTATTGCTGTTGCCCTCACACCGGCGGCGCCAACCGTTGGCTGGTGCCCAGGCGGGCGGCGGATTGCTGCAATTGCCATTGTCCCGCCAGACATTTTCACCGTCCTCGCTGATAAAAATGTCGACATCAATAACAGTGATCGTAACAGCTACTATGATGATTACTTCTGAGTCATTTACAAGGTCACCTTCGACACGGATCACATCCCCAATCTGGATAACGTTTAGAACCGGGTCATCAACCGCCACTTCGATGTCAATGTCGAAGACGGTGATGATGTTGTTATTGATATTGTCGACCGGACCCTCAAGCACTATCGTTGTTGCGGTTGAGTTTTCTGACAGTTGTGGCGTGAGGGTAGGGGTAGTTGCCACCGGTGTCACCGAAGGCGTTGTTGTAGGTAGCGACGTGGGCGTTGAGGTCGCTGTAGCTGGCAGGGTTGGTGTGGGCGATGTGGGTAAAAGAAGATCACCACTGCTTTGGGTTGCTTGAATACTATCGCGCAATAGTGCTGGTGCATCGCTCAGGTCAAGGAGTGCGTTCAGTTGGACTGTCAGCGCGATCGTTTGAATCTGCAAAGTGGTTTGATTTTCAGTTATTAGGATGCCTTCGTTGCGAGCGATGTCTGCGGCCTGAAGCATATGTTCAAGAGCGCTATTTGCAATTTGGTCGATGGATTGGTTGCGCTGAACCAGAATTTGGGCTTCATCGATACGGCGCTGAGCCTGAGTCAGATGCAACTGGGCACGGGCTAATGCGGTGGTGGCGAAACGCTGTTCAACTTGTTCCAAGCGCTGTTTGAGCGGATACAGGATGTCACCGGGCACGCTGGCATACGTCACGGGTACCGCAGCCAATAACGCCACAACCACTACAATGCTGGCAATGACGGCCCAACGAATGATAGGTGTGAAATCGGGGCGCAATGGTTGAGACGAGAAATCTTGCTGCTGCGCGTGGGCCATCATCTGCGCCTGGATCGCCGCCTTCTTTGCTGCTGGCATTTCTGGGCGGGGTGCATTGTTTAGCCAATCGACAGCATTAGCATGAAGGCTATTGTTTTCAGGAGTACCTGGGGACTGCTGATTCCTAGTCATCAGCACCTCGCAGATAATGGCGGGCTTTGTCGGCACCGCCTAACAGGGTCGTTAATTGCACCAGGGCGCGATGCTGGGCTGCCTTCACCGCATTTGCACTTTTGCCGAGAATCCGGGCGACTTCTTTGTGACTTTTGCGTTCAACGAATCGCAGCAGTAAGATCGTTTGCTCTTCATCCGTAAAGTTTTTGAGGACGTTACGCAGGGTTTCGACTTCCTGATCTGCCAGCAATTGCTCTTCAGGTAGTGGATTATTTGACTTCAGTGTTTCCGACAGTTCGGATTCTGGCTGATTCTTGTTTCGACGATAAAAGTCGGCAACCCGTGCCGCCGCAATTCGGTATAGCCATGCTTCAAACGGCACGCCCCGAAATTCGTAATTTGCGAGACCTTCGACCATCTTCAAAAAGACTTCAGCAGTTAAGTCTTCAGCGTCGGCGCTAGTGGGTGTACGGTAAACGATGTAACGAAAAATGCGATCAACATGCATTTCGTAGAGGGTCGCGATGGCTGTTTCATCGCCCCGGCTTGCTCGTCTAATCGTGTTCTCAATTTTCATCGCCGGTTCATTCTCAATCGGCCATGATCTGAAGCGATAATTAGATCCATAGGTTGCCAGCACAGCGGTGTAACCAATCTACCTGTTCTCATGAGTTACACCGTCAACAATTTCACAATGTCACAACTTCTCGCTCATTCTCTCTCAGAACTCATTGACTGGCCTGGAGCGACTGGACCGCGCCAACAATCGCTGCAACTGCATCCGTATCGTAGATCACAAATTGTGTCTCACCACTGGCATAGAGAATCTCTGTCAGGCCGTTACGGTCAAATGGTAACGCATCAGCCGCCAGCGCGATACTTGATTCACCCGAAGCCCAGCTAACAATCATCACATCAGCATGATCGGCAAGTAACTTGGCGGTCATCTGGCGGGCATTGATATTATCAAAGCCGAACTGACCGTCCATGTGAGTTACCTGTACATCATAGGTTGCTAGTTGATCGAAAATGCCCTGGTTAATCGCTGTTGGTTCGGGCTTGCCTGCAGATACCTGGGTGAGTGACCAACCAACTAATACGACATTCACGCTGAGAATGACGAGAATAACTGAAATCAGTGGACGCCACAACAATCGTGAATTTTGATGTGCAGCATGAATAGCCGCGTCTTCAGACATGTCACTCATTGTTGTTGAAGTATTTTGCACGCCGGATAGGAGATTAAACTGAGCACTATAGCGCATTTCGGCACCATAGCTTAGTAGCGTATAGATCAGGACCACGACGCCCAACATCTCCATAAATTCTTCAATCGTCGCGATCGCTAAATACTCAAAGGTCTGTCCACCATCGAGATACCAGCGGTTGGCGCTGATGCCTTCTACAACCATTGCGCCACCCACATAAATCAATCCGGCTGCAAAAAATAAATTACGGGTACGAGCTGGTAAGTGGAATACGAAACGAAGATATAAAACCGCAAACAGGATTACCAGGGGTGCGGCAGCAATTTGCCAGGCAAAATATAAGTAGCCAGTTGGTTGAAGTGTTGTTTCCAGCACGTCAGACATAATCTCATGAATGGCAGCACCTTCATCCATCGACAAATAGAGAAAGATGACCGCTAGTCCTGTCCAATGATGTCGGAATCGATCCTGTTGAACATATTTACCTGAGGCTATGAAGGCTAAGAGCGCCGCTGCGACAAACAGCAACAGTGTCGCGAACCAGGTTGGGATAGTCTCCTCAGCGTTGACGCTGAACAGATCAATCGCCAGGATGAGTGCCCAATGACGGTCTGCATCCAGGACGTTTTCAATTAAATACTCCATAATCAAGCTTTGGAGCGCGAAATATGTCGCCAAAGCACCCAGGAATAACGCTATCTTGCGGGGATTGAGAGCGAAGGCTTGTCGCAATTTTTTACCCTGTTTCTGCCCCAGCGGTAATGGGCATACGGTACGATAAATCATAAGTGTCCGAGTAACATGACCCGGACACATTGGAAAGCTGGCTAGCGAACTGGCTCAAGGCCGTTACGATGATTTCTTCGACGATTTTTTAGTTCGCTTATTTGATCTTTGGGTCCGATGGCTACCAGCATCATTATTGTTGCCACCTTCACATTTGCGCCGCCAGCCGTGCGCTGGTGCCCAGGGGGGCGGACCGTTCGCACAGTTGCCATCATCACGCCAGACGTCGGTACCATCGTCACTGATATAAATGTCGATGTCGATGATGATAATGTTGATGGCTACGATAATGATCGTGTCTGCGTTGTCAACCAGATCACCCTCGACCCGGATGACATCACCAATTTGAATGATGTTCAAAATGGGGTCGTCAATGTTGACTTCAATGTCGATGTCGAAAATGGTGATGATATTGACGTTGGTGTTTTCTACCGGGCCTTCGACCACAATTGTAATCGGCAGGTCGACACTATCATCGTCATCGTCGAGTTCACCGCCAAAGTAATTCGCACTATCGGTCGCTACGACGGTTTCGGTTGAATAGCTAGCAGTAGCGGTCGCAATATTTGTGTGTTGACCATCAACAACCGGGAATGGGCCAATGGCACAGTCAACGGTTTCACCCGGAGCGAGTTCTGCTGGAAGAACACAACTGCCCACATCAAATGTATCGTCACTCAGCGTCAGACTCGTTAATGGCACATTGCCATCATTAAATAGCATAAATCGGAAGAAGACTTCATCGTCAAGGTCGATTTCTGGGCCGGGCGCAGTGTCAGCATCAGCCCAGGAAGAACCATCATCCGATACGAATTTTTCGAGCGTGATTGATGGGCGATCACCGCCGAAATAATGGGCGCCGTCAGTGTTACTGACCACAATATCACCAGCCTGTCCAGTTACCGTTGCGATGTTGCTATGCTGCCCCTCGATGGCTGGGAAGGGGCCGAGGTTACATTCAAAAAATGTGCCGACTGTCAATATGTCCGGGATGACACAACCAGCGGTATCAATCACATTGTCTGACAGGGTTATGCCAGTCAAGTCGGATTCGCCGATATTTGTCACAACTAGCCGGAACTTGACGTCTGTGCCCAGATCGACTTCTGGACCGGGCGCAGTGTCAGCATCTTGCCAGGTGCCACCACCATCAATTGAGACAAATTTTTCAACATCAATTGCCGGGTTGACTGGCTCCGGTTCAGGCATGTTGATGATTTCAATGGTGATGGCGATGACCGTGCCCTTCTGTAAATCGCCACTAATGCGAATAGTGGCACCGGCGACAAGCTGATTGATAATCGACACATCAACATCGCCAAAGGTAATAGGTAGCCCGTTGACAATGATCGTATCGCCATCAATTGATTCGATGACTCCGTTGATTTCAATTGAGGTATCCTGGGCGCTTGTGCCAGCAGCCAATAGTAGGGCGGATAAAAAGAGGATAATGAATCTATGCATAGTATTAGTCCTGGTAATGTGTATTCTCAAGTTTACACCTCATCACACCGCTGAATGTCACAAAGGTTTTTTGGCAATAGGACTAAAGGGCTATGCGGAATACAATAGCTGGCACTTTTTTGCTACCGTTTCGGTTATCCATTTCACATTAGGGAGGCAGTATGTTTAAAGGGATTTGGCCCGCATTGTTGACACCAGCTACTTCGAGTGGCGATGTAAACGTGCCCCTATTAGAACAACTCGTTGAACATTTTGTTGTCAAGGGCGTTGATGGACTGTACGTCGGTGGCTCAACCGGCGAGGGCGTGTTCATGTCCGTTCCGCAGCGCAAACAGTTAGCCGAAGTTAGTCTGCGAACAGCGAATGGACGCATCCCGATCATGATCCATGTAGGGAGTATGGCGGTCAGCGAGGCAGTCGAACTCACACAACATGCCCATAAAAATGGCGCAGCGGCGGTAAGTAGCATTTTGCCCGCCAAATACGATAGCTTTGACAGTTTGTACACGTATTATGCGCGTATCGCACAAGCAGTCCCCGATTTGCCGGTGTGGACGTATGTGCTCAATGATAACCGTGATGTGGTGGAATTGATGCGGCGCTTGCTTGAGATTCCGAATATTATTGGGTCCAAATATACTGGCTCCAATATGTATGAATTTCGGCGCATTGTTGAACTGGGCAATGAAGACGAGTGGACTGTTTTTTCGGGTATGGACGAGCAGTGTTTATATGCTGCCATGATGGGGGCTGCGGGCAACATTGGGTCGACATTGAATTTTATGCCCGGCGTTTACCGGGAAATGCGGGCGTGTTTTGCATCTGGCGATCTGGTCAGGGCGCAAGAGTGGCAACTGCGGGCCAATCGCATCACTGAAATGATGATTGGTTTTGGTTTTATGGGCGCTTTATTCGTCGCAATGAATATGCTGGGGTTTGACTGCGGCGAACCCCGGTTGCCTAACCTGCCGTTATCCGCCGAGCAACGGCAGCAATTACAACAAAAGCTGGAAGCGAGTGAATTTTTTGAACTTGCCAGGCTTTAATGCGTTCGGCTCTGGCTCAATTGAGTACGACTTGCCGACTGGCTGGTTCATATGCACAAAATGGTTCTTCGGCCAGGTAATTGCCCGTCATGCCATAAGCGCGGGCGCGACAGCCGCTGCACAATGATTTGAACTGGCACGCGCCACACTTGCCTTCCAGTAAATCGGGATCACGTAACTCGGCGAATAATGGGCTATCCTGCCAGATATTCCCAAAGTTCTGGTGCCGCACATGCCCGGCTTCTACCGGTAGATAACCACAGGGAAATACTTCACCGCGATGTGATATGAAAGCGACCCCGGTTCCTGCCAGACAACCTTTGGTGGCGGCGTGCATCTGACCATGTGGATGACCGTTGACCTGACGCGAATGGCTGGCGGGAAGTGTACGCTGAATACCATTTCGCTTTTCCTGAGCACGGCGCACCCGCATCACTCGAAAATAGTGGGGCGCACAGGTGGCTTTTAGCTGTAAGTCCGGCTCGGATTGTTCAACATCGTAGAGCCAGTTCAGAACATGTTCATATTCTTGTGCACTAATCATTTGAGTGTCTGCAATCTCAACGCCACAGCCCACTGGAACCAGCAAGAAGAGGTGTAAACCCACTGCATCCATGTCTTTGGCGAATTGATGCATTCCGGCTAGTTGTTCCTGGTTGTGTTTGGCGACCGTCGTATTGATTTGTACTGGGAGACCAATCTGACGGAGTGCTTTGAATCCCGCAACAGCGGCATCAAACGAGCCGGGTAGTCCGCGAAAGGCGTCATGGGTGACAGCGTCAACGCCGTCGAAAGAAATACTCACGCGTTTTACACCACTCGCCTTGATTTTGTTAGCTATTTCAGCGTCAATCAAGGTGCCGTTGGTGGCAAGTGCCACTGGTAGACCGGCATCTGTCGCATAACGAGCAATCTCGTAAATGTCGGGCCGAAAGAGCGGTTCGCCGCCGGACAAAACAAAGACAGGCTTGCCGACGTCGGCAATGCCATCAATCATAGCAAACGCTTCATCGGTAGACAGGTCCTGCGGCGTAAGTTGATCGGCGAGTGTAACCCGGCGACAGTGAATACAGCGCAGGTTACATCCGGCAGTTGTTTCCCAGAATATGAGGCGTGGCGGCGGATAGTTGCTCATAATGGATTGCCCTTTAAATATAATCTCTTGCATTTATAGCGTGAACTGCTGTGATACATTAGTGCTATCCGTCACGTGAATCAAGTCAATGTGTCAACTATCTCGGTAAACAGCAGCCGATGCCACAAATGTCACGATTTGGACCACGAATGCCAAGTGCCCGACGCTGAGGGTTGGCAGTTTGTCGTTCCATGATGAGTTCGCGAATCATGCTTATAAATAGGGGGTGGGTACCAACAGTCGCCGCCCGAATCAAGTTGATTCCCAGTTCTTGTGCTGCTTGTGCCGCTTCAGTGTCCAGATCGTACAGGACTTCCATATGATCGGATATAAAGCCAATCGGCATGATGATGACATCTGCCACACCATCAGCCTTGAGTTGCTCAAGATGATCGACAATATCTGGTTCGAGCCAGGGCTGATGCGGTGGGCCGCTGCGACTCTGATAAACAAGCTTCCAGTTGGCGTGATTAACAGCGGTGGCAATTAAACGACAGGCTTCCAGATGCTGCGCGACATAATCACAGTTGTCCGCCATGACCTGCGGTAGGCTGTGGGTCGTAAACGCGATATGCGCCGCTGCCCGGCGGTCTTCGGGGATTTGTGCGATCGCCTTCTGCAGATTTTCGATATTTGGCTCAATGAAGCCCGGGTGATTGTAGAACACGCGGATTTTATCAATTGCCGGGGCGTCAGGACCGACTTCAGCCTGGGCACGTTTCAGGTCCTCACGGTATTGACGACAGCCGGAATAGCTGCTATAGGCCGAGGTGAAGAAAGCCAGCGCGCGTTGTACACCGTCGTTGCGCATTTGACGTATAGTATCGGTGAGGAGCGGGTGCCAGTTACGGTTACCCCAGTAGATGGGCAGGTCGGGGCCATGTTCGCGTAATTCAGTTTCAAGCGCCGCAATCAGCGCCCGATTTTGCGCGTTGATGGGGCTGATACCATCGAACTGGTAGTAGTGTTCGCCGACCGCTGCCAGTCGTTCACGGGGAATGTTACGCCCCCGTGTGACATTTTCCAGAAATGGAATCACATCATCCATCCCCTCAGGCCCGCCAAATGAGACAATGAGCAGCGCGTCATAGGTGTGGGCAACATCGTCGAACCGATTTTCAGGTGCGTCTTGCGGGCTTTTGTAGTTTGTCGCGGACATCAAGGCTCCGTAATTTAGACGGGTTCAGTTTTGGCGGATGTGGTGCCCACCCAGACCATGCCATCGCGGATTTCGACCTGATAGGCTTCCACGCCGGTACTGGCAACACCATCGAGTAGATGACCGTTTTTGAGGTCAAATTTTGCGTAATGCCAGGGACACGTGACGGTGCAGCTTTCGCCATCCGACTCGATTTTTCCTTCGCTCAAGGGGCCGCGTGCATGGGGGCAGCGATTACTGAGCGCATACAGTTCGCCATCCACGTTAAAGACTGCAATCTGCTTGCCATCCAGATAAACGACTTGACTGGAACCGGGGCTAAAGTCATTTAATGGCATCACCTCGGTCCAGGCAGCTTGCTGCGCTTCTGGGGTCACGGGTTCAGCGACTGGCGGTCCGCCCAGCGCATCAAGGGCTTCGATCAGGCGCATATTGATACAAGCGAACAATGGGGTATCCTGCAAGGTGTAGCGGCTGGATTCAGTTTCCCGCAGACGCTGGACCAGATCGAGGAAATCGGATGGTTCATCGGTCTCAAAGGCCACGATAAACTCGTAATCGTCAATGCCAAACGAATAGGTGGTGTTGAGCTTCACCGAGGGATACTCACGACCAACAACGATGTGTTCGTCCATTACGCCTTGCCGTGCCGGTTGTGACATCAGATACCAGTCACGGGTTTTGATAAATGGATAGACAAACAGGTATCTGGCATCCGTCGGCTGGATAACCAACTGTTCTTCATCTTCATCAGGATTATCGCGGATCTCATAAATGGAGCGCTTAGTCTGGGAAAAATAGGAATAGGCCATATTTAGATAGGCACCCATCGGCGTGCGCATGATGGCCGCCGCCAACTCCTGAAATGGTAATGGACTTTCTGCAATCTGCCAAAGCAGGAGTTCTGCGTCGGCCCGGGTGCCCATTGTGCTATAAGGCCGCAGCAACATGCGTTTATTGAAACTGATGATCGTAGCATGTAGTTGGCGTTTATGCTCGGCCTGAGTATCTTCAGGCAAGCGCCGCCAAGTGGGATCAACCGTATAGAACGCGAAACGCACATACTGGCGTTTGGTGAGCTGATTGGCGCGGTCCTGACCGTTGGCGCTGCTGGTAGTATGGCGGGGTCGCATGGGGTATGCCTTTGCTAAATCTCAAAAAATATTGGCAAAAGATACAAAAATCTGTAAAAAATTGCAACCATCAGGTGAGGTTTGTCACTGTATATTCATGTGTTTCAGATCGTTCAAGTTTTGATGAAATTATGGTGAGAAATTTCACATACGATCTTGAAGTATGCTATAGTATAGACTGACTGGTCAGTTTAAAGCAGGTGTGCTTGAATGAAAGAGCCAACATCCCGTGACCCCGACGCCACACGTGAGCGTATTCTGGATGCAGCATTAGACAAATTTGCCAGCAAAGGCTATCACGATACCCGGATGGATGAGATTGTGGCCGAGTCGGGTACATCCAAAGGCTCGATCTACTTCCACTTTCCGAACAAAGAGCGCCTCTTCTTGGCCCTGGTCGATCAGTTCGCTGATTTGCTGGAACGCCGGGTAATTGAAGCGATTGAGCAGGAAGAACAGGGCATGATTCGGGTGCGGGCCGCGTTGCAGGCCTGTCTGGATACGTTTGGCAAATATCGCCGTCCAGCCAAATTGTTACTGGTGCAGGCGGTTGGGTTGGGCAATGCCTTCGAGAAAAAGCGTATCGAGGTGAATGACCGCTTTGCCAATCTGATTCAGACCTATCTCGATGAAGCGATTGTGGTTGGTGATATTGAACCGGTCGACACGGAAGTGGTCGCTCACGCCTGGATGGGCGCGATTTATGGCGTGGTCATCCGCTGGGTGTACATGGGTGAGCCGGAGCCGCAGCGTATTCTCGAATCGTTGCTGCCGTTGCTGCTCAAAAGTGTCGGCTATGAGGACGGATCATGACTGATTATGGGCGCTTAATCAGTATCAGTATCGCCTGTGCGGGCCTGAGCGCCAGGGGATTTGTGCGGCAGGCACGCGGGCAAGAACGCTTCTACTGGGAAAACGACCGTGATGGCTATGCGCTGGCTGGTTTTGGGATTGCGGCGGAGCTGGTTGCCTGGGGCCATGACCGATTTGATTCGATCCAGCGGCAGGCCGGGCAGTTGTTTGCCGGTGCCGTGATTGAGAATGCTGAGCAACCGTTAGCCGGGCCACGTTTGTTTGGCGGATTCGCATTTCTGGATGAATTCGTGCCTGATAACACCTGGACAGTCTATGCGCCAGCCTATTTTGTGCTGCCCCATTATCAATTGGTGCAAATCGGGGATGATGCGTGGCTGACCTTGAACGTTCACCTCCCGCACGAAGATGACTATGACGCCCTGCTTCCTCAACTCCGTGATGTGTTACAGGACAAATGCGATGAACTGCTGGCAAGCCAATTTGCTGATGGACGACCGTCGGAGCCGGTGGCCGTCAATTATCCCATGTCGCACGACGCCTGGGGCCGGATGATTACAGCAGCTACGAATCGTATTGAAGCAACCGAATTGCAGAAAGTTGTGCTGTCGCGGGTGGCGGAAATTCGCTTTGCCCAGAATGTAAATGTCGATGCTGCGCTGGAATACCTAAGCGAGCAGTATGCGGGTTGTTATCGCTTCCTGTTTGAGCCGCGGCCTCATCATGCCTTTTATGGTGCGACGCCCGAATTGCTGGCGCAAGTGCAGGGACGGCAGTTGCAGACAATGGCGCTGGCGGGGTCGATTCGCCGGGGACAAAGTGCAGTAGAAGACGCGGCTTATGCCCAGGAAATCTTTGACGATCCCAAGAATCGGCATGAACACGCGCTAGTAGTGGATGCGTTGTGCGAACGGTTACAGCCGATGACATCTGAACTCCATGTGCCCAGCGAGCCAGATGTGCTGAGGTTGAGCAACATTATGCACTTGCACACGCCGGTTTCGGGTACGCTCAACACTGATTCAGGGATTTTGCCCGTAATTGAACAGTTGCATCCAACCCCGGCGATGGGTGGTAAACCACGTGATATGGCGTTGCAATTCATGACCGAGATGGAGCCGGTCCCGCGTGGTTGGTATGCGGCACCGATTGGCTGGATTGACCACAGGCTGGACGGCGTGTTTGGGGTGGCGATTCGCTCGGCGGTGAGTCAGGATAAACGGGTATGGTTGTATGCCGGGGCCGGCATTGTCGGCGGCAGCGAACCCGAATCTGAGTGGCAAGAAACGGCGCTCAAATTCCGCCCGATGCTGGATGCGCTGGGGATCAGGGATAAAGTCCATGTCTAATCGGAACACCCTATGGGCGAGTGTCTTTGTTGACGAGTTGGCGCGGTCCGGCTTGAGAGCAGTCTGCATCGCGCCCGGTTCGCGTTCGACGGCGTTGACGCTGGCGTTTGCCAAACACGAAGCGATCAAAGTCTATACCCACCTGGACGAACGCAGCGCGGGCTTTTTCGCGCTCGGCATGGCACTGGCGAGTGATGAGCCGGTAGCGCTGGTGTGTACGTCGGGCACGGCAGCGGCGAATTTCTTCCCGGCAATTGTTGAAGCCCATATGTCTCGGGTGCCGTTAATCGTCATCACCGCAGATCGTCCACCGGAACTACGGTACAGCGGCGCAAACCAGACGATTGACCAGGTGAAAATATACGGCGACCAGGTGTTGTGGTCGGTGGATGTCGGCCTGCCCGAAGCGAACCCGCCTGCTATCGCCATCCGTAACCTGCGCACGCTGGCTGCCCGCGCTTATGCTAAAGCCAACGGCATCCGCAAGGGCGTCGTGCATATCAACATGCCGTTCCGTAAGCCGCTCGAACCGACTGAGATCGAGGGTGATGTAGTTGAGGTTCCACCAGAAGCAGAGGCACGGCAGTTAGCTCCTCTATGGAAACCTGAGAAAGCCGCGCCCTTCACGCAAACATGGTCATTAAATCGTTTGGTCGATCCTGTTCCACGAAATTCATTGGTCAAGATTATCGAGGAACATGAACGAGGTTTAATTGTTTGCGGAACTAGTTGTCCAAGATTTCTCGATCTCTATAGGGATGTTGCGATGCTTAGCCCACACAATTTTAGTGATGAGGTACTCACTTTGGGGCAGGTGAGCAAATATCCTATTATTGCTGACGCACTATCGTTTGTTCGTTTTCGTAGTTACTTGACCGAAAGTATTCTGGGCGGATATGAAAACTACCTTTTTCCAAATACTGCACCTAAAGATGTTGACGTGATAATTCGCTTTGGTAATTTGCCGTTGTCCAAGCAGTTTAATCAATATTTAAGCGCCCTAAATTTGAAATACTATGTTTATATTGATTCCAATGGTGAATGGTCGGATGATGAGCATCGGCTCACACATTTTTTTCAAGCTCAAGAGGGCGAGATTTGTCGGCAAGTGTTTGAAGCTTTGAAAGATGATGACCCCGGGCCGGTTTTGAACCGTGAGGCAACGACGCTAGGTATGCGTTTAGCGGCGCTTGAGATTGGAACATGGGAGACAATCAATAATCAAATAGCTTCTGGCGACTACTTCGATGGTGCGGCAGTATATGATGTTGTCGATTTGATTCCGCCTGACTCGACGCTATTTGTTGGCAACAGCCTGCCGGTGCGCCTGCTCGATCAGTTCGGTAAGCCGCAGAACAAGCGCATTTATGTCTATGCCAACCGGGGCGCGAGTGGCATAGACGGCAATATCTCGACGGCGCTGGGAGCCGGAGCCTCCCGGCCCGATCAACCGCTGGTGGCGATTGTCGGTGACATCACCTTCTATCACGACATGAACGGATTGTTGGCGGTGGAGCGCAATGGCATACCGGTGACGATTGTGCTGCTGAACAACAATGGCGGCGGGATTTTCCATCGCCTGCCGATCAAAAAGTTTGAGCCGGAGTTCACCGATCTGTTCGTCATGCCGCATGGGTTGGAATTCGAGCACGCGGCGAAGATGTATGGCTTAGAATACGTTCGCGCTGATGACCGCCAGTCGTTCCGGCAGGCATTCAGCGAGAGTGTTAATAAACGCTTGTCAAGAATCATTGAAGTGCGCACCGATGCGCTGCATGATCTCCAACGGCGGCAGGCGATTATGGACGCGGTGCAGGCGCGGATTAAAGCATTGGATTTGTAGAAGCAACACACGGGAGGAATTTCATGGTTACAACGAAAGAACAGCAGGCGCAGATTTCAACCGCAGACCTAATGCAGTTGGCGGACTGGCAGGAAATCAAAACCTATGATGACATCACCTATCATCAAGCCGAAGGCATCGCTCGGATCGCATTTGATCGCCCGGAACTACGGAATGCGTTCCGGCCCAAGACGATTGACGAAATGACTGATGCGCTGCTGGATGCCTGGCACAATAGCACGGTCGGTGTGGTGTGGATTACGGCCAATGGTCCCAGCGCCAAAGATGGTATCTGGTCCTTCTGTGCCGGTGGCGATCAAAAAGTGCGCGGTGAGGCGGGTTATGTCGGTGATGATGGAGTCGCGCGGCTGAATGTATTGCAATTGCAGCGTTACATCCGCAACATTCCGAAGCCGGTCATTGCCGTCGTGCCGGGTTTTGCCATTGGCGGCGGGCATGTGCTGCATGTCTGTTGTGACTTGACGATTTCGAGCGATAATGCGATTTACGGGCAGACCGGGCCGATTGTCGGTAGCTTCGATGCCGGGTTTGGGTCATCATTTTTGGCGGCGCATGTCGGCCAGAAAAAAGCACGCGAGATCTGGTTTCTGTGTCGGCAATATACGGCAGCGCAGGCCGAGGAAATGGGCATGGTCAACACGGTTGTGCCGCTGGCCGATCTCGAAAAAGAAGCGCTGCAATGGTCGCGCGAGATTCTCAAGAAGTCGCCGATTGCGCTGCGGTTTCTCAAGGCTGGGTTGAACGCTGAACTCGATGGTCAGGCCGGGGTGCAAGTGCTGGCCGGTGACGCCACCATGCTGTTCTACATGACCGAAGAGGGCAGTGAGGGCAAAAACGCCTTCCTCGAAAAACGCGACCCGGATTTCAGCAAGTTCCCCCGCAGGCCCTGATCTATGCAAGATTGGCTGGCGGCGCGGGCACAAACATCCCCCGATAAAAAGGCGTTAATCTTTGACGGTCATTCACTGACATTTGCGATGTTACAGCAACAGGTGACGCACATGTGTGCCAGGTGGCAAGCGGTTGGGATTAAGCCTGGGCAACACGTGGGTTTGTTAGCGTTTAGTCATCCGCTGGTCATTGTGCAGATTTTTACGGCCATGCGCTGTGACGCGGTACTGGTGCCGCTGAATGTGCGCCTGACGGTTGGCGAGATTGATGCGCTCTTGTGTCAATCTGATTGCGAGTGGCTGTTACCCTATGGCGATGCGAACGTGTTGAGGGAACTGCGGGCGCTGGGGCACCTGGTCCCTGCGATTGACGCACAAAAGAAGCGAGTCGGCGTAGGCTGTCGAAATCGAGAGCTAAATATTGACGCGCCATTTTTGATTACGCATACATCGGGCACAAGCGGTCGACCTAAAGGCGCGGTGCTGACTTACGGCAACCTGTTTTACAGCGCGATGTCATCGGCTTATCGACTCGGTCATCAGCCAGATGATCGCTGGCTATGCGTGCTGCCGCTATATCATGTCGGCGGGTTGAGTATACTGATGCGGGCGGTGCTGTATGGCATCGCGGTTGACCTGCATGAGCGCTTTGAAGTAGATGCCATCAATAGTGCGCTGGATACACAACCAATCACGCTGATTTCGCTGGTGCCGACAATGTTACAACGTTTACTGGATAGCCGAGACAGTTGGCCGGATTCATTGCGGCTGATCTTGCTGGGCGGGGCGGCGACCTCACCAGAATTGTTGGCACGCTGTCGGGAATTGAACTTGCCAGTGGCGACGACCTTCGGTCTAACCGAAGCGGCATCCCAGGTGGCGACCACGCTGCCAGAGGATGTCTATCGCAAGCCGGGCAGTGTGGGCAAGCCATTGCTGTTCACCAACGTGAAGATTCTTGACGAAAATGGCGAACGTGCCGCGCCCGGCGAATATGGCGAAATTGTCGTTAGCGGACCGACGGTGATGCAGGGATACTATCAGAACCCAGAAGCGACAGCAAAGACTTTGCGCAACGGTGAACTGCACACTGGCGATATTGGTTATCTGGACGAAGATGGCGATTTGTTTGTGGTGCAACGCCGCAGCGATCTCATCATCAGCGGAGGCGAGAATGTGTATCCCGCTGAAGTGGAACGGATTTTGCGGCAGCATCCCGCTGTGAAAGAAGTTGCCGTCGTGGGTGTACCCGATGCAGAATGGGGGCAACGGGTGGTTGCGGCGATTGAACTCGAAGGGGGTGTCGATTTGACCGCTGATGAACTCCTGACATTTAGCCGCGAACGCCTTGCTGGCTATAAACAACCGCGTCAGGTGCTATTTGTTGACCAGCTTCCGCAGACGGCATCGGGTAAGATTCAGCGACAGGCAGTGCAAACCCTGTTCCCAGGTGCCGATTAATGGCGTTTACCGAGATCAATGGCGTCCGCTATCACTATGAATTGGTGGGAGATGGTCCGCCGCTGGTGCTGCTACATGGATTCACTGGCTCACTGGAAAACTGGAGGCCATTGGTCGATAATTTAAAAGACCATTACACATTGCTAACCGTTGATCTATTGGGGCATGGTCAAACGGCTGCGCCGCCTGATGCTCACCGCTACTCAATGGCTTCGGTGGCAGAAGACGTGATCGGGCTGATTGATGCGACCATTGGTAAATCGTGTCATCTGCTGGGTTATTCGATGGGTGGCCGACTGGCTTTATACATCGCTGTTCATTACCCTGCAAAAATCAACGTACTCATACTCGAAAGCGCGTCCCCTGGACTGTCTACGGAGTTGGAACGCGCTCCACGACGACAGCGCGATGATGAACTGGCGTCGTGGATTGAAACCGAGGGCATTGAACGGTTCGTCGATTATTGGGAGAAATTGCCATTATTCGCCAGCCAGCAACGCCTGCCAACGGATATTCGCGCCCGGCTGCGTTCTCAACGTCTGAAGAATAACCCCGTTGGTCTGGCAAACAGCTTACGCGGCATGGGTACCGGTGCGCAACCATCGCTATGGGATAAATTACGATTACTGGAAATCCCCGCGCTACTGCTCGTGGGCGTGCTGGACACGAAATTTGTCGGCATCGCGCAGCAGATGTATGATCTTTTGCCACAGGCCCAGTTGCAAATCATCCCGGATGCTGGGCATACGCTGCACCTGGAAGCGCCTGCGCAATATCAGAATCTGATACAGAATCGCCTGGAGGCTCGAAATGTTGATTATTGATGCTCACCTTGATCTATCCTGGAACGCGCTGCAATGGAACCGGGATATTCTGCAATCGGTCTATACCCTGCGCACGTTGGAAACCAGCGTTGTCGGTAAAGGGAGGGCACAGAATACGGTGGCGTTGCCGGAGATGCGCCAGGGTCAAGTGTTTTTGTGCTTTGCCACTTTGCTGGCACGCTCGACGGGACATCCGGTGCATCATGTTGATTTCAACGCCGTTGCCCAGACTTTCGGTGCGGCACGGGGTCAATTGGCTTATTATCGTGCGCTGGAGCGGCAGGGCCATGTGCGCATTATTACGGATTTGGATGCGTTGAATCAGCACGTTGCTGAATGGGAGTCAACCGGCAGCGTAACGTCTCCGTTGGGATTTGTCATTAGCATGGAGAGCGCGGACCCGATTTTGGAACCAGATGATCTTGAAGATTGGTATAACGCAGGTGTGCGCTTGATTGGCCCCGCGCACTATGGTCCAGGACGCTATGCCGGCGGCACGGGGGTTGAAAGTGGATTGACTGATCGCGGACGGGCCTTGCTGAAAGAGATGGCACGTGTCGGTGTTATCCTCGACTTGACCCACTTGTCAGATGCCGCTTTTTGGGAGGCGCTACAAATTTATGACGGCCCGGTAGTTGCCAGCCACAACAACTGCCGCGCATTGGTGCCACATCAACGGCAATTCAATGATGAACAGCTTGACGCGATTATCGCCCGTGATGGTGTAATTGGGGCTGCGTTTGATACCTGGATGTTGATGCCGGGGTGGGTAAAAGGTGAGAGTACCAATATCAATGTGAAGCTGACAAACGTTGTCGATCACATTGACCACATTTGCCAGTTAGCAGGCAACAGCCAGCATGTTTCAATTGGGTCGGACCTGGACGGTGGTTTCGGTCGTGAGCAATCCCCTTCTGATATAGACACGATTGCCGATTTACAGAAATTAATTCCGCTGTTGGAAGATCGCGGTTACACGCAAAGCGACATTGCTTCAATCATGCACGGCAATTGGCTGCGTGTATTGCGTAACGCGTGGACTTAACGAAAGAGCAGCACCATACTGGCGGCAAGCAGGGCAATGATCATTGCTCGTTCAAACCAGACTCGATTAATCAATCCGATAACCCGCCGCCCACCCCAGGCTGCCAGCGGAATCAGCGGTAGTGCCCAGGCATTTTGGATTAACAATGGAATGTCGATCTTGTCTTCCAGGAAAAAGCCCGGCAGTTTGACCAGATTGACGATAAAGAAAAATAAGGTCATCGTCCCAACAAATGCGGTTGGGTTCAGTTTTTGCAAAAGTAAATAAGCAGTCATCGGCGGACCGCCGGTGTTAGCCAATACAGAAGTGCAACCTGAGATACCGCCGGCGAGATAACTGTGCCAATCTCGATGGCTATACTCCACCTTGCTTAACCGATCACTCGAAAGTTTGTAAACCAACACGAGTAATGTCATGATGCCTAGAATCCGCCGCAATATGATGTCAGGCAGATTGAATAGGAGCAATAATCCGATGACGATGCCTACGACGGCTGCAGGCAACAGCAGTCGTAGGAGTTTAAGATCCCATTCACCCCAGTAAAAGTGCATGGCAAAAATGTCGCCAATAATGAGCAACGGCAACGTTAGGCCAGTTGCTTCGGGTACGGTCATGGTCTGGCTGAGAATCGCCAGCAACAAGGGGCCGCCGATTGGCCCAGTGACGCCACCTTTGGCAAGTCCGATGAAAACGGTGACGAATATGATGAGGAATGGGGAATCCATGTAGGGCTGCCTGTCATGTGGCGTATTTCACAATTATCATTGTAGCGCTGATGTCACCCAATGGGGCATACCAATTAGCTCACAGGCGGGACAACAATTCACCCCGAACAAACAAACGAGCACCAAACCACAGCAAAGCAGCATCAATAACCCACAAAACTAGCCCCACAGCCAGGACAAAGCCAGCACTGAAAAACACCACACCCATCATCTGACCGATCAGCAGCAAGACGATTGGCAACACGATCAAACCACCAATTTGGTAGGCCTCCTGGAAGGTGTTCATGCGGGATGATACCAGCACCATGCTTGCCAGGCCCAGTCCGGCAGCCGCCGGCGCGACCCACAATGCCAGGACGAGCCACATTAGATTGGGGAAGAAGATTTGCCCAATTACAGGCATACCAATGGCATTTACGACGATACTGTAGCCGATGAAACTCAGCAAGGATACGATGATGGCGGCAAGCCAGGGAGCCAACACTTTGCCAAGATAAAGTTCCGTATCTGATGTTGGCGTATAGAGCAGAGCTTCCAGTGTTTTGCGTTCTTTTTCGCCGACGAAACTGTCGGCTGCGATGACGTTGGCTGCCATGATGGGAACAATAAGAAACATCGGGGCCAGAAAGTATGTCAAGAGGTAGATCAAAACCTGCTGCGTCAGTGAAAATTGGTTGAGGGTTGTCATGATGACCAGCGGAACCGTCTCCAATAGAATAGCGAACTCGGCAAAGTCGTCGCTGGTGGGGTCCAGATTGGTAATCAAGAGGCCAAAAATCAGCGGCATAATCACCAGCAAGATCAGCGGTAGCAGGATCATTGGGAAGAGAACGGAGCGACTTTTGGTAACGACCCGTAAATCTTTGGAAACAATCGTGCGAATAGCCCGCCAATTCATGTCACTTCACCTTTCTGATGCAGTGCGAAATAAATGTCTTCCAACGAGGCTTCTTGCTGGGTCACACCGAATATGCGAATCTGGGCCTCAACCAGCCTGGCGATGATCTCTGGTATCTGATCTTGTCGGCTGCCGGTAAGGTAGAGCTTGTTTTCTTCTGCCTTTACCTGAGGATCTGTGAAATGTTTTTGGACAACCTGTCGGGCAGCACCAACATCATTGGCTGCAACCTCAATTTCGAGGCGAATATTTAGCCCCACCGTCCGGGCGAGTTCGGCGGTCTGGCCGATGGCGATTAAGCGACCGTGTTCCATCACCCCGATGCGATCACATAATCGCTGCGCCTCAACCAGATTGTGGGTACACAAGAAGACGGTCCGTTGCGCGTCACGACTCCAACGGGTTATTAATTGATGGACTTCATGGGCTGAAACCGGGTCTAAGGCCGATGTGGGTTCATCGAGAAAGAGAATGTCCGGTTTGTGCAACAAGGCCCGTGCCAATGCTATGCGCTGTTTCATTCCCTTGCTATAGCCCCCAACTTTTTCCAGCGCGCGGTCTGTGAGTTCGAACATATCCAGTAACTGGGCAACCCGGTGCTGTGGTTGATTGACATTAAATAGATTGGCGTAAATCAACAAATTTTCTTGACCAGTGAGCCGTTCATCGAGGGCCGGGTTCTCCGTCAAAACGCCGGTCTGTTGCCGCAGTTGGGGGCCATCGGGTAGTGGTTCATAGCCTAAAACTCGCACTGTACCCTGATTGGGGCGCAAAATGCCGTTCAAAAGACGAATGGTCGTGGTTTTTCCGGCACCGTTATGGCCCAGGAAACCAAAGATCTCGCTCCGATAAACCGTAAAGGTGAGTTGGTCGACGGCCACATTCTCGTTAAAATGGCGTGTAAGCTGCTGGGTTTCGATTACGGGTTCCATAACATTATCCTCCGCCTCTATTCTACGCTCAATTGCCATTGTGTGTGGCATAGTTGGCAGATCTCCTGGCTGGCTGCTAATAGTTCTTCGAATTATGAGATAAGGCGAAACACATGGATCCAATCATCGTTATTAGCCAATTGGCGCTTAGCGATCAGCAATTGGCATCGTTGCAGCAGGTATCAGCGCGTTTGCGGATTCATCAATACCCTGCGGCAACGTTAGCGGATGTATCGGCTGATATTCGGCAGCAGGTTAAGATTATGTTCTGGCATGGGGCGCTTATGCGTGAGACGCGACATTTTCCTAACCTGAAGTGGTTCCAGGTGGGCAGCGCCGGGGTAGATTTTTTAATGGATACGGCGCTATGGGAAAGCGACGTTACCATTACGAATACAAGTGGTATCCATGCTGTGCCGATTGCTGAACGGATTCTGGCAATGATGCTGGCGTTTCGCGCCAGATTGCCCGACCTGTGGCGAAATAAGCAGAGCAACCATTGGCCTGACGATCGCTGGGATACGTTTAGCAGCCCAGAATTGCGTGGTAGTACTATCGGCATTGTTGGCTATGGTGCCATTGGTGGTGAGGTCGCACGGCAAGCGCAGGCTCTCGGAATGCGGGTGCTGGCATTATCTCGGTCTGGTCAGCGACAGGCGCTGAAGGGTTATCTCGAATCGGGAACCGGTGACCCGTACAACCTTATCCCAGAGCAATTATATCCAGCGGCTGACCTGCTCGACATGTTACCGCAGTGCGATCATGTTGTCATGCTGGCGCCGTTGACAGCGGAAACCCAGCACATGATCGGGTCTGAAGCGCTAGCTGTGATGAAGCCAACTGCGTATATCTATAATTATGGTCGCGGTGGCCTGATTGATGAGGCTGCTTTGATTGCTGCTTTGCAAAATGGACGTTTGGCGGGGGCAGGGCTGGATGTATTTGACGAGGAACCGCTGCCGGTTGATAGTCCGCTGTGGGAACTACCCAATGTCATCATTTCTCCACATGTGGGTGGCATGACAGCCATATACAATGATCGAGCGACGAATGTATTTGCCGAAAATTTGCGCCGCTACGTTCGTGGGGAACCCTTATTTAATGTGATTAGTCGTGACCTTGGCTATTGACGACGAATACAGCGTCATCAACAAGCTATTGTTTGCGCTATGTGCCTAAGATTTGTTCGTGGGTCATGTTTGGCATACAATCCCTGCCCATGTATGATAGACAATGCTCCAAAGTTAGCGTGTCTGTTTTAGTTTCTGTGCATATAAAGGAAATTTCATGAAGATTGAACATTTTGCCATTAACGTTGAGAAACCGACCGAAATGGTGAACTGGTATGTTGAACATCTGGGGATGAAGGTGTTGCGAGCGCACAAAGATGCCAATGAGACCCATTTTTTTGTCGATGATGCAGGTGTGGTTTTGATTGAAGTGTATAACAACCCGCTTTCACCCATGCCGGATTATCGCAGCATGAATCCATTAATGTTCCATATTGCGTTTGTTGCAGGTGATATGCAAGCGGACATTGACCGGTTGGTGGCCGCCGGTGCAACCCAGGACGGTGAAATCAGTACCACGCCCGCGGGCGATCAACTTGTCTTTTTGCGTGATCCCTGGGGAGTCCCCCTGCAATTGGCCCAGCGCGCCCAACCGATGCTATAGGGTGTGCTATGAATACGGTCCGCTGGGGGATAATCGGCGTTGGGAATGTGACGGAAGTCAAAAGCGGTCCCGGCTTCCAGAAAGCTAACCATTCTGAACTGGTCGCTGTGATGCGGCGCACTGGACATCTGGCAGAAGATTATGCGCGGCGTCATCACGTTCCCCGCTGGTACGATGACGCTCAGTCGCTTATTGATGATCCAGAAGTTGATGCGATTTCTATCGCGACGCCACCTGATTCACATAAAGCCTACACGCTGATGGCCGCGGCTGCGGGGAAACCCGTTTATGTCGAGAAACCGATGGCTCTGGATTATGCTGAATGCCAGACGATGATTGATGCCTGTCAGGCGGCGAATGTACCACTGTTTGTTGCCTACTATCGCCGGGCGCTGCCGCGAATGTTGAAGGTAAAAGAATTGATCGATAACGGTGTGATTGGTGAGCCGCGAACGGCGACTGTTATGTTGCACCAACGCTTGCGACCAGGCTATATGGACCGCGACAATCTGGCATGGCGGGTGATTCCGGCGATTGCTGGTGGTGGGATTTTCGTGGATATGGGTTCGCATATGCTCGATTTCCTGGATTATGTGTTGGGCCCAATCACAAATTTGCACGGCATCGCGACCAATCAGGGTGGCTACTATCCAGCCGAAGATATTGTATGCGCCAGCTTTGAGTTTGAATCGGGGGTCGTGGGTAGCGGTAACTGGTGCTTTACCAGTTTCCAGGAAGTTGACCTGATGGAGATTATCGGTACACAGGGTAAAGTTACCTTTTCAGCATTCGATGAATCCCCCATCATTTTAACGACGGTTGAGGGAACCCAGACCTTCGAGATCGCTAATCCTCCCCATGTGCAGCAGCCGTTAATCCAGACGATTGTGGACGAGTTGCGGGGTGTGGGAACCTGCCCCAGCACCGGTGTGAGTGGCGCACGTACTGCTAAGGTTATCGACCAGATTTTAGCAAGCTATCGTGAGGGGCGCGGGACCAGATGAGTGTTTTTGACCTGACCGGAAAGAAAGCACTGGTAACGGGTGGCAGCCGGGGGATTGGTCGTGGATTAGCCGAAGCCTTGCTAGAGGCAGGGGCTGAAGTCGTGATTTCCGGGGTTAGCGAGCGGGTGTATACGACTGCCGAAGAACTGTCGGTGAAGACCGGCCACGTTGCAATTCCCATTCAGGCGGACCTTGCAGTGCGCGACGAAGTTAAGCGTTTGTTCGCGGGGAGTCTGGAAAAACTTGGCACGCTGGATATTCTTGTTGCCAATCATGGCATCCAGCGGCGCTACCCGGCGCATGAATTTCCGGTAGCCGAAATGGATGCTGTGATAGATGTCAACCTTAAGTCGGTCTTTCTACTGAACCAACTGGCAGCCCGGCACATGCTGGCAAAAGGCTATGGACGCATTATCAATATTGCGTCAATGATGAGCTATGCAGGTGGATTATATGTCCCGGCGTATGCCGCATCAAAGGGCGGCATTGTTCAGATGGTCAAGAGTTTCTCGAATGAGTGGTCGGGGCAGGGTGTGACCGTGAACGCGATCGCGCCAGGCTATATCAAGACGGATATGACCGATGCGCTGGTGAATGATGCCGAGCGCTATCATATGATTTTAGATCGTATCCCGGCTGGGAGGTGGGGCACGACCGACGACTTAAAAGGTCTGGTCGTATTTTTCGCTTCCGATGCGGCCAGTTTTGTGAGTGGGACGACCGTGCCGGTTGATGGCGGATGGTTGAGTCGCTAAATGACGGAGACCTTATGACAATATTGGATCTATTTCGTGTCGATGGTCAAGTCGCTCTGGTGACGGGCGTTGGTCGTGGCATTGGACAGGCGATGGCGGTTGCGCTGGCCGAGGCCGGTGCTGACATTGCTGGCGTGTATAACACTCGCTACGAGGAAACCGCTAAGCAAGTAGAAATGCTGGGTCGTCGCTTTTTACCAGTGCAATGTGACTTGCAACAGGCATCGCCTGAACAGCTTGATGGGCTGGTCGGACAGATTGTCGAAACCTGGGAGCATTTGGATATTCTGGTGAACAATGCTGGGATTGTACGGCGTCAATCAATTCTGGAATATAGCCAAACCGATTGGAACGCTGTCATGCAAGTGAATTTGAATGCCATATTTTTTCTTTCACAGGCGTCAGCGCGAGTGATGGTTAAGCAAGGCCAGGGCAAGATTATTCAAGTCGCCTCACTACTGTCATTCCAGGGTGGCATTACGGTTCCAGCTTATGCAGCGGCTAAACACGGTGTCGTGGGGATTACGAAGGCCCTGGCGAACGAACTGGCTCCATTGGGGATAAACGTGAATGCGATTGCACCAGGGTACGTTAGAACCGACAACACGGCTGCGTTACAGACAGACCCGGTGCGCAATCCGGCCATTGTCAGTCGCATTCCGGTTGGGCGTTGGGGGACGCCAGATGATCTTAAGGGTGTTACGGTGTTTTTAGCATCAACCGCGTCCGACTATATGCATGGCACCGTCATGACAGTTGATGGTGGTTGGATGGGGCGTTAGCGATTTATCCAGTAAATTGGTCGCATCGATTGCTGAAAATGGACGGCATGTTAACTACATGATAGGTATGTGGTTGATAATATTTGAAATCTGCAACAACAGCACAAACTTTAGCGCAGCACAAGAATATGTGAAATAATACTTTAGGTTGTTTTGAAACGAGGGTTAAATTAGTGATGGCGATTGTTGAACACATTGGTCGCAACAAACGGCTAATTTAACAGCGCTATCCTATTTCTTTAGATTACTCCTATCGGTCCTGTATATTTTCGCAGCCTGTAACTGGTCAGAATGTGTGGTCCAGAATGAGACGTAGAATCCTAACCATAACGGCATCGATTCTCATTTTCCTTCTGGCACAATCCGTTTGGTTTGCGACGTCACAGGGCATCACCATCACTGTTACGAGTTTGCTTGACGATGGATCAGGCACCTGCCCGGATGTGGCAAATTGTACATTGCGGGCAGCACTGCTTGCGGCTAACGATGATGACATCATAGATTTTGCGGTGTCGGGGACGATCTTTGTCAATGATGG
Organism: Phototrophicaceae bacterium; assembly: GCA_965223835.1. Classification (GTDB taxonomy): domain Bacteria; phylum Chloroflexota; class Anaerolineae; order Aggregatilineales; family Phototrophicaceae; genus CAVYXZ01. Next base: position 2,715,873 of record CBDCXQ010000001.1, on the reverse strand, counting down.
CGGAACCGCTGGTGGTCCGCTGCCCCCACTGACCGCCAATAATGTGACCATCAATGGAAATCAGCAGATCACGCTAGACGGTAGTATGTCACCACCCCCGCCGCCACCGGTCAATAATCTAGATCATGGGCTATTCATCAACACGGATAATAATCGGATATTCGGCCTTGAGATTACCAATTTTGATGTCTACGGCATCATCATTGTGGACGGGAATGGTAATCAGATTGGCGGTACGGCTGCGAATCAGGGTAATCACATTCATCTGAATGGTGATGATGGTATCGTGTTGGTGGATGCTGGAACGCTGGCGGCACCCAACATTATTGAAGGAAATCTGATTGGGACCGACGCAACTGGTACTGCGGCGGAAGGCAACGGTGGTAATGGTATCCGGTTAACGACGGGGTCAGATCATAATCGAATTGGGGGGGCAGGCGCAGCTGCAAATATTATTTCTGCCAATGCGCTAAACGGCATTACGATTGATGATAGCGACAATAATATTGTTGAAGGCAATCGTATTGGCATTGACGGTGGGACTGGCACGATTGATCTGGGCAATGCGTTGAGCGGGATCCATATAACCCCTATGAGCAGTGACAATGTGATTCAGAATAATACAATTTCTGGCAACGGTGACTACGGAGTCTGGGTACAAGGTAGCCCCGATAATCAGATTATTGGCAATCGAATTGGTCTGGATGGGGCTTTTGGCACAACCGGAATTGGTAACGACGACTTCGGAATCCAGATTTCGACATCGGACAATACAATCATCAGCAATAATACGATTGGTGATAATGGAACAGGTGGGATACTGGTCAATTTTGGTTCCACGAGCACTGCAATTAGTGGCAATCGAATCGGCCTGGACGACTTCGTCGGCACGATCCCGATTGGCAACAACGGTGCTGGCATTGAACTGGATGGCGCGGATGACACCTCGATCACAGGCAATACGCTAGCAGCCAATGTAGGTACTGGCATCCGCCTAGAGGACCTTGCGACGATGACGGTGATTACCAACAATACCATTGGCCTGGATGCAACCGGGGGTGCTGCGGGGAACATGGCAAGTGGTATCCTCATCAATGGAGCCGTGACCGACTCCCAGATTATCGGCAATACAATTGCCAATAATGGTGCTGATGGGGTCACGCTGGCCGCAGGTACTGGCAATACGCTGACGGGAAATCTAATTTCTAACAATACCGAACTTGGCATTGATATTGTGCCCGATGGAGTGACTGCGAATGATGTTGGCGATGGTGATAGTGGCCCCAACGGGCGACAAAATTTTCCCATTATCACAACTGCGGAATTTGATGGCACGACCACCACGACGTTAACTGGCACGTTTAATAGCAGTGGGAATGTCGTTTTCGACCTGGAGCTTTTCGTCAATTCAGCCTGTGATCCTTCCGATCATGGTGAGGGTGAAAATACGCTGACAACTGTTACTGTGACGACCAATGGTGCCGGTAATGCGGCCTTCTCGGTTGATCTCACCGGTTTGGCGTTGGGCGAATGGATTACAGCGACTGCGACCAACACAGTCACGGGCGACACCTCTGAATTTGCGCAATGTATTCAAGTCGTGTTGGGGCCGCCCGACGCACAATTTGCGGCAAGTCCAACTACTGGTGATGCACCATTGACTGTTGATTTTACCGACCAATCAGCGGGCCTGATTGATACTTACCTGTGGCGTTTTGGTGATGGGCAGACTAGCACGCTGCAAAACCCCAGTCACGTTTATACTAATCCGGGAACCTACACCGTCCGGTTAACTGTTACGGGACCCGGTGGTACCGACACGATTACCCGCACGATTATTGTGACCGACCCGGACCCGCCTGCAAGTGGACTGCAACCGACAGTTGTCATTACTTCAACGTTCATACCAACCGCTAGCGGCACCATTACGATGTCACCGACAATTACAATCACACCAGTATCCACGAGTACGCCAACGCCAACATCTACGATAACAGCTTCACCGACTGTGACCGCATCTAACACTGCAACGGCTACAAACACTGCGACACCATCAAGCACCGTCACCTCGACGTGGACCGTTACCCCATCGCTGACAGCAACACGTACCCCAACTGCGACGCATACGCTTACAGCAACGAGTACGCACACGCCAACTTTTACTATTACACCATCGCCTACACTTACCTTGACACCGACCTTGTTGCCAACTTTCACGCCCACCGCAACCCTGACTCCGGCTATTGGTGTGACCAAAGCGACGGATGAGGCCGGGTTTGACATCATTATCGCGAATGCTGGGTCAGCGGCGGTCAATAATGTTCAGGTTGCTGAGGCGTTGCGACCCGGCGTGCGCTTCTTATCATCGCGACCAGGGGAACCGGTTTGCATCGAAGATGAGGGCGTCGTTTTTTGTGCGATTGGGACGATCGGCGGTGGTGAATCGGCAGTGATTGACCTGAGTGTTTCAACTGATGGAACTGATTCTACCTCTGGACGGACGATTGTCACAAGTAACGGTCAGCGTGTGTTGGTGATTGATGAACCTTACCTGCTCAAAATTGGTGAGCCACCCGTCGCCAGTCCGGGAACGGTCGTTACCTACACCTTGCGAGTGATTAATCCTACAAATGAAACTGCTTTGGACTTACAGATTGCCGATTCGATGCCCTATGCACTGGCGATTATCGAAGCCACAGCCACTTCCGGCCAGGTGAGTGTCAGTGGGCAGGATGTAAACTTCACCCAGACCGCTTTAGATGCTGGTGAACGCGTCGCAATTACAGTTGTGACGCGGGTGCGTGAAATGAGTGAATACAACGAAATTGTGAATGAAGCCTGTCTAACAAGCCAGAGCAACCAGACGCCAAGCTGTGCGCAAATGCGTTTTTTGCGGGCTGGGGAAATCCCGGCGACGGGTGAATTGCCGGGCTTCGGACGTTGGCTGCCGCCGCTGCTATTTGGTCTGGCGATGTTAATTGGCTGTGGCCTATTCATCCGCCGGGCGAACCAACTGTAGCTGGAACCCCACATTCAGGGTACAGACCGGCGAATTTAGATCGAGAATTTTTTCGCCGACAATGCGGTCCGGGGCAATGACTTGTAAGGTGTCCTGGTGCAAGTTGCCGCTGCCATCAACGTAACTACTGCGATAGATGCCGGGGGTCGATTGGGCATACGTGGTCAGGTTCCAGGTCAAACTCTCTGGTGTTACCGCCACTGGTCCAGGAATGCCGGTACTCTCAAAGGGCACGGTTGTGCCATCGGGACACGCGAGGCTGGCGACATCCCAGGCAAATTGCCATAAACCGGCGATTGGCCGGGTTGTGGGTTGGTTGAATGGAGCTGGAATAGTCACCGGCTGATTGAGCAGGCTGATTGGTAGTGATTGGACAGCGACCGGATCAAAGGGTTGGGGGGGCGACGGAACCGCCTCCGCCATCAATTCAGCGTTAATCGGCACTTCGATTTGCGTGCCAGCAACCGCAGTACGCGTCTCATCCTGGGCGGTGATCTGGGCTGATCCGTCTAAAATGTTGACCGTCAGATTGCCATCGGGTGAAGCCTGGACGAAGGCGGTGGCGTCTAGTTGAATCACAACCTCATCCATCCAGATTGAAACAGATGCAACGCCTTCTGGGGTTTGAATCAACAGCCCACTGTTGGGTGCAGCCGCACAGGGTGCGTCATTGATTCCGCTCTGAAAATAGAAAGCTTGCATGGGGCCAAATGCAATTAGATCATCGCTAACTGTTTCGTTGGAAATGACAGTTAGTGCTTCGATGTCACCATTTAGTGTTACCATATCCGCTCTTACCCAGCCCGCGCCCTCAGCCAGATTGACTCGTAACCAGGTGGTTTCGGCAGTCCGACCATTGGCCGTCACATCGTCGCCGGTGAAAATGGAAGTGATAATCGGACTGGTTGTGTCGGGTTGTTGGTATACGTTGGTATCGCTCAGCACACTACCGGGCAGAAAACGGGTAGCATCATTCAATTCTGCATCCCCAAATAGGAGGATCTGCACCTGCGAATCCGTTGCGGGTGAATCAGCGAGGGTAGCATCAAGCTGCATCATGATGACACCCCATTGACCACTGTCCGTATCTAATGCACTGAGGCGCAAACTCTGAACAGCCACCACATCCACAATGTCACCGGGTTCAGCAAAGGCGAAAGGGTCCAAGCCCGCGCGCGGCTGGGCATCCAGCACGAGATGTCCATAGCATACCTGATTTTCGTCGGTGTTCTCACAGCGTTCGCTCGTAAGCGTAATCGCGGTTTGAACAATGGTGGGGCAATCGGCAGGTTGCTCAGTTGCCTGTGCTTCTGTCATCGCCGGAATGGTTAAGCCTAGCAGCGTTATTATCAGCAGCCAAAACAGCTTTGGCATCAGCTTCTCCTATTATTAACAGGTTATCGGGATTTGTCCCTGAAAATACCGTTGACTTTCGGCCTGTGACAGATTGCGGTTGGCGATTGAGCAGGCCAACGACTGCCATTGAGAAATCCCCGTCTCCCAGGCGACGACACGACCATCGCGACCAGCCGAGTACAGTTGATTGCCGCTAAAAGCCACCGCGTTCACCCAATCGACATGTCCGATCAAAGGTTGCCCAAGTGGCTGTTGTTGCACGCTGTCCCACAGCCTGATCGATTGATCGCCACTGGCCGATGCCAGGATGCTACCATCAGGGCTAAAGGCAACAGCGAATACCCAATTTTCATGCCCGGTGAGCGGCTTTTCCTCACTGATCCAGCCGGCCTCTGTCCGTGACCACAGCTGAATGGTTGTATCGCGGCTAGAACTGGCAAGACGCGTTCCATCAGGGTGGAACGCCAGATCCAATACACCATCTGTATGACCAGCAAGTGGTTCGCCGATCATCTGGCTGGTGAGGCCATCCCATAGTCGAATGGTATGATCCCGACTCCCGGATGCCAGCATCATTGTGGATGGGTGAAATGCCAGTGCCGTCACACGGTCGGTGTGCCCTGATAGTATTTGTGGATCAAAAATGTTGTCGTGCAGATCTGCAAACCTCCACGAGGCAATAGCACCCGAATTGTAACCCGCCACTAGATGGGTTCCATCAGCACTGATTGCCACGGTAAAGGCGCTTTCGGCAATCGGTAGTGTGTAGCGGGCCGTGCCTGTTTCCAGGTCCCAGACAATGACACTGCGATCGAGGCTGTTTGATACCAGCAAGGGTTCGGTGGGATGAAATGCCAGGTCCGTCACAGAGTTGGTGTGACCATTAAGCAGTTGGGTTGTACCGTCACTATTTTTACGCAATTTGATGGCAAAATCTGTTTCTAGCCCTCCTGCATAGGCCAGCCACTCGCCATCGGTTGAAGCCTGGACCGTCAAAATCTGTTCGGTCGTGGTAGTTACTAATGAACCCAGCGGTAACTTCGGTTGAAAGCTCCATACCGGCAGCGCATTCAATTCACCGCCGGTAATGATGTGTTGGCTGTCCGGGCTGACCGCCACACTCCATACCGGACTGCCTGCGATATTTGCAAAGCCATCCTGTAATTCGCCGGAAGCGGCATCCCAGATCAGAATCAAGCCATCGGCCCCACCGGAGATGATGCGTTGACCTTCAGGCGAAAATTGAACACTTCTAACCCAGTCGGTGTGACCTTGCGATGGCGTGCTACTGGCTTCATTTGTAGTAAGATCCCAGCGGCGTAGCGTACCATCAGCGCTACCTGAAGCTAATTGCTGACCATCGTGACTAAAATCGAGAGTCAAAACCCAGTTGGTATGCCCGGTCAAACGCTGCTGTTCTACTAGCGTGGTTGCATCCCAGAGCCGGATCGTGCCATCGGCACTGCCAGAGGCAATCATGCTGCCGTCGGGACTATAGCGTGTCACATATACAGTGTTTTCATGGCCTCGAAGCGGCGCAAAATGTGGTTCACCAGTTCGTACATCCCACTGCTGCAAAGAATTGTCGCCACTGCCAGATACGAGTAGCTGACTATCCGGGCTGAAATCAACCGACCAGATGGCATCGGTGTGGCCTGACAAAGCACGTTGATTATTCGTTGTCAGATCGATGAGGACAAGCGTGCCGTCGGCTTTACCGATGGCTAATTGTTGATTATTAGGGCTGAAGGCAACGGCATTGATCCAGGCATCTGATGGGAGATCGGTCGGTAAGGGCAAAGGTTGTCCACTAACTCTCTCCCATACGGTCACGGTGTTATCTCGACTGCCCGTGGCAATCAACCGACCGTCGGCACTATAGGCGACGGTTCGGATCGAATCGGTATGCCCATGTAGCAATCGCTGGAGCCGGGGTTGGGCTTGCAGGGTAGTCAACAGGCTGTTTCGAGCCTGGAAGGTATCAGCGGCTTTGATCGCTTCCAAACTTAACAACAGCGGTAGATCAATCTGGTCCGTCGTAATGAGTGACGAGGCGGCCAGTTCGCGTGAACGGGATATACTCGCTTCCACATCTGCTCGATCACGTTCTGCAACAGCGGTGCTTTCGGCAGCGGACGCGATCTGGCGGGCAAGCTCGGCCCGATTGCGCTGATCGAAAGCCACTAGAGCCAGTACAAACACAATCAATGAAACAGCAACCAGACCGATTAATCGAAGTTGTCGGTTGCGTTCTTCTCGTTGCCGACGCTTCATGCTGGCCTGTACATAGGCCTGTTCATCTTCGTTCAGGGCAATCGTCTGCGCAGCTTGTAGCGTTTCATAGAGCGCAAGGCGAACACCGCTGGCGAGAAAACTTGGGTCGCGGTCCTGATGAAGCCATTCCTGCGTGGCGGTTGCCAGTTGTTGTTGGGTACGCAGGTCATCACGGTTTTGATTCAACCACTCACGTAATTGGTTCCAGCTGCGGATCAACGCTTCATGAGCGATCTCAACCGTCGGGGCACGGGTTGCGGGGTCGCGGTCAAAGGTAAGCAGACGATATTTACCGAAGTGTGTGATGATGCGTTCTATAGCGGCTTGGTCTGTGCCCAGCGATGTAAGTTCTGATTGTAAGCTGCGGCGACGCGTATCTTCGGTGCCAGCGCCCGGTGTGACCAGTCGGAGAAACAGCTGACGTGTCAAATCGCGCTGGTCCCACGTCATGGGCTGGTAAAGCTCGTCAGCGCGTCGGGCAAGTGCTCCAGTGACACCACCGATCGCTTGATAGGCTGTTAACGTGAGTTCGTCACCCTGACGTTGCTCATAGAGTTCAGTTAGCGTAAACTGCATGAGCGGTAAAATGCCGGGTTGGTCAGCCACATCGGCGATCAGCTTCTCGATGAGACCCGTCTCCAGTGAAAGGCCGACCCGCTGGGCCGGGGCGTGGACCGCTTCTATTATTCCTTCATCGTCTAATGGCAAAACGATTTCGGTCCGTTGGCGCATCAATTGTCCGAAGCCAGGAAAGAGCAGGGGGCGATCATAAAAATCGGCCCGCAATGTAATGACCACGTGTAAGCGACTACCAGGAGTCGTGACGGCATAGTGGATCAACTTCAAAAAATGTGCCTGTTGCTGATCGTCGGTGCTGTGCGTGAAGACTTCCTCAAATTGGTCAATAATCAGTACGAGATCGTTTTGAGCATCTGGCAATCCATTCGCAACCGCTTGAAATAAACCGTCTTCAGCTTGGAGTAGTTCTCGGACCGGGTGTTCAGAAGCGGTGATAACACCTTGAATTGCATTGGCTAATTCATTGAGAGAATCTGTGCCGGGTGTCAGAGTGACAATGTACCATTGCCGCCATTGGCTACGAATTGCTGGCACTAGCCCAGCTCTAACAACGCTAGATTTGCCACTGCCGCTGGGTCCGACGACTGCCAGAAAACGGTGTCCTTCATTTGTCTCCTTGATTCGTTCCAGAAGCGTCTGCACCAAAGCATCGCGTCCAAAGAAGTCTGCAGCATCAGCTTCCTGGAAGGCGCGTAGACCCTTATATGGATTGGGTGGTCCGGCGGCCAGCGCATCAATCGCTGCCAGGTCAATTAATCCGGTTACAGATTCGGTTATGCCTGGTTGTAAAGTTGTCTCGGTGGCAGTGATTGGGATTGTTGATTGAAAGTCGACGAACGTTTGCTTGAATTCGGCGGCGAGGTCAAGCACTGAGTCGTAGCGAGCCTCTGGGTCTTTGGCGGTAGCCCGCCACAAAACAATGTTGAGTTTGTCTGGCAGGTCAGGGCGCTTTTCATGCACCGCCGGTAGCTGTAAATTTAATTGGTTACGCAACAGGTCGACAATATTTTGAATGTCAAATGGGTGCTCACCACACAATAGTTCGTATAACACAATGCCCAGGCTGTAAATATCGGTTTGGGGTGTGACAACCGAACGTTTGATTTGTTCGGGCGATATATAAGCTGGTGAGCCACGGACACTGGTCGTGCTCACTGATACCGAGAGGTCAAGATCCTGTTGGATGTCTTTTGCCAGCCCGAAGTCCGATAAATAAGCATTACCTTCGTCATCCAGTAGGATGTTGGCGGGTTTAATGTCCTGGTGAATAACCTGATTGCGGTGGGCTACGGTGAGCGCACCAGCAATTTGATCTAGCAGCTTGATGACACTCGTTGTTTCCCACGGGCCTTGTGCCAGTGATTCATTTAGGCTACCGCCCCGTAGCCAGCGCATAATCAGAAACGCGCCTTCGGGTTCTCGCCAGTAGTCGTATAGCGGGACGATGTGTAGATGTTCAAGTCGGGCAATGAGCTGGGCTTCAGCTTCGAAATTGCGAATGAAATCGGCATTGTTGACATAAATCGGGAGTATAGCTTTGACCACGACCTCACGTTTTACTGCTGGCTGAAAGGCACGATAGACTACTCCGAAGCCACCTTCTCCAATGCGCTCCAGTAATTCATAACCGCGAATTGTTTTGCCAGTTAGGTCTTCCATTCAGTGATTCCTGATTTTAGCTGATCTGAATAATTATTTGAAAATTGAGATTGTAATATTTTTGTTAATTTCGTCAATGGTTTCTGACAAAATAATAAAGACCGTATTACGTAAGTGTGATAACGTAATTACGAACCAATTGTTGGCATTTGAATGTTGTTTGTGGATAATTAGTATTTGCAAACGCTGATGAAGTCTTCATGACACTTTCAAAGTTGCGTACCATCATGGTTAGGTTGCAGCAGAAATTACTTTTTCTATTATTGCGCGTGTTAAACGTGCTGACGTTTCTTTTCGTGTTCCTGATTTTTGTAAATGATTATAGTCTGACAACAGCTCAACAGAAGCCAAATGCTAGAAATTCTAGTAAATTAACCTTAACCCCGGTGTGTTCTCCTGAACCCGCTCAGTTTCGCGTGTGGCGTGTTCATAATTCAAGTTTGGCGGATATTGAATTCACCTGGCAGGTTGCAAATACTGAGCAAACCGGCATCGGTATCGCGTTAGCAGAAACAAATGTTTTTTTTAATACGAGCACAATAGAAGGCCCCAATACGACGCGTATTTTTGTAAATGACGAACAACATGATGTGTCAGATAGCTTACCTGATGCATGTAATCCAACACCACTGCCGACTGAAACGCCACAACCGACGGCATCACCAACCAGTATACCACCATCCGCGACCGGGACAGCAACCGCCAGCCCAACGGTTACGGCAACACCAACGCCAGTAGTTAACTTGCCCGGTTGCCCATTAAATCGGGACGAAGCGGGCACGATAGCGGATTTTTATGGTTGGTCTATTCGTGCCGACAAGGAATTATCGGATGCGGTCAGTGGGCCGGCAGAAGTAAACTTACCGGCAGGGCGCTATGAAATCACGCTCGTTTCCTTTGATGAACACACGGACCCTGGTCAGCATCAACCCGCAGAACAGTGGTTTCTCATGTTTAAAGATGTAAACGGAAACTTGATACTTGAGAGTCGACCGATCAGTGATCTGCCCGATGACCAGAGCCAGCTAATCGAGGTTGTTGAACGCAATATTGAGATACCAAGCGGTGTGGTACGGGTGTTCGCCGTTCATTCAGAATATCCTAGCAGCGCACCAAATTCAGTTCATCCGCTGTGCGCGCGCTTCCGACTGCTGTCGAATGTGCCGTCGCTGCCGACTGCTACTCATGAACCAACAGCTACTCCGACTCCTATATCTTTGATTCCGCCCAATCCACTAGAATGCCCTCTCGGCGCTTCTGCATCTGATATATTGATCCAGTTTTCTGGCGATTCTATTCGAGCTGATCGCCAGTCATCGGACGCGATTATCGGACCGATCAGTATAGAAATATCACCTGGTCGGTATGAGATTACGCTGGTGTCCTATGATGAACACATCGGAATTGTTCAGCCCCAACCCGCAGAACAGTGGATGCTAAAATTGCGGGACCGAAATGGCGACGTGATCCTTTTTACACGTGCCATCAGTGATTTGCCCGATCATTTGAATCAACTTATTGAGGTGGTTGAACCCGCAATTTTGGTGTCACGTACTGCCGTCACTGTGTATGCATTTCACCTCGCTTATCCCAACACCAATCCAAATTCAATTCACCCCGTCTGTGCCCGGTTGCGCTTGATCGGACATGTTCCTACAGCAACGGTCACGCCATCACATCCGGCGACCGCCACCATAACCTCTACAATGACAGCAACGGTCACGATGACCGAGGAGACGACGCTAACTGCAACCGCTACTGGCACGATAACCGCGGAGCCAAGTGGCACGCCAACAGCGACTGCGACACTAACGAACATCGCTACCAATACTCCGACTGCCACCTTAACCATGACCCCGACGGTGACACCAACGGGAACAATAACCGAGGACCCAACGCCTACATCCACGAATACGCCGACAGCGACCAACACACCAACGAGTACAACGACTGCAACTACCACGACTACGCAAACGAATATGGCGACTAATACTCCGACCCACACGCCAACAGCGACTGTCACACCCACAAGCACACCCGATGGGTGCGATATTAGTGTTCCATCAGGCGATGTTTACAGCCCAACAGGATTGGTTGCAGCAATTAATCAAGCCAACGTGAGTAGTGGTCTAACGATAATATGTCTGTCGCCAGGGGCTTATGTGATGAATGTCACCCAGGTTGCTCAAACGGGCCTGCCGCTGATTATCTCACCGATAGAAATTCTGGGTAATGGCGCAGCCCTCATGCGGGACCCGTCGGCTGTGCCCTTCCGCATTTTCCGGGTAATTTCTGGCGGTGACTTAACCCTTATCGACCTTTCCATTACGGGCGGCAACCCAGGGACCACCGTAACATCTGACGGTGGGGCTATCTTTAATGCTGTGGGGATCGTGACGATAGTAGACAGCGCTTTGACAGGAAACACCGCTCGTAGTGGCGGCGCAATCTTCAATGACAATGGCAGTGTGACGATTACAAATAGCAGCGTCATCAATAATTCCGCCCCAACTGCCAGCGGTGGCGGGATTGTCAACCTGGGGCTGAGCGGTGATTTAACCATTGATGGTAGCAACATCAGCGATAATGAAGCCCTGACGGGTGGCGCGATTTCCAATAGCGACGGGACGCTAACGATTGGGAACAGTAGTATCAATAACAATGTGGCTACCAGCGCTGCCGGTGGTATTTTTAACAGCGATTTTGGAGCAGTGGTCATCAGTGATTCAGTGATGTCCGGCAATATGTCAGTTGCGTTTGGCGGTGCAGTCTCTACTGCGGGGTCAGCACTGACCATCAACAACTCGTGTATTCAAAATAATATTTCGCCATTGGGGAGTGGTATTGTCAACCTCGATGACTCCGATCCACTGCCGCCACCAGCAGATGCCCGTTTTAACTGGTGGGGTTCCGCCGATGGTCCCTCTGGGCCAGGATTGACAGGTTCTGGTGATGAGGTCCAGGGCAATGTTCTTGTAACACCCTGGCAAACGACGCCCTTTAGCTATTGCAGTGGCGCTTCACCTCCCTTATTTGCTCGTTTAGCCCAGGCATTGATCGGTAGTTCATAAACCAGGATCAAATTCAATCTGGCATTTGTGCGCGACGAATTGATGGTCATGTCGGAAGGTGCAATCTTGAGTAACGTGGCATTCGATATTTTCCCTTGCACAAAAAATTGATCGTGTCCTATCTGATATTGGCACAAATTTTTTGAGGTCGTCGGTGCCTCTGGTAAGCTTGTGCGAAACAGAATTTCACCTGGAGAGTACACTTCATGAAATTGGGATTGGGGCTTTATCGCCATATGCTGACCTCGGAAAACTTTCGCTTTGCGCGCCAGGCCGGAGCCACACATATTGTCGCCCATCTGGTGGATTATTTTAATACTGGTCCACGCATCCCGAATGCCGACCATCTGGGCTGGGGGTTGTCCGATAATCGGGGCAGATTGTGGACCTATGAAGAGATGCGTGACCTGAAGGCTGCCATCAATGCTGAAGGGTTGGAACTGGCTGCAATCGAGAATTTTGACCCCTCACATTGGTATGACATTCTATTAGATGGTCCACATAAACAAGCGCAACTTGACGACATCAAGACCATGATTAGGCATATGGGGCGCGCGGGGATTCCGGTGATGGGCTACAATTTCAGTATTGCCGGAGTTTGGGGCCATGTTCAGGGTCCTTACGCGCGTGGTGCCGCTGAGTCAGTGGGTTTTCTGGGGCCAGATGGACCTGAGGAAACGCCGATTCCAACCGGCATGGTCTGGAACATGATCTATGATGAAGATCGCCTGAATGAGGGTATCGTCGGCACAATTACGCCGGAACAACTCTGGAGTCGATTGACGAACTTTTTGGAAGCGGTGGTGCCCGTTGCGGAAGAAGCGGGTGTGCGGTTGGCGGCCCACCCGGACGACCCACCAATGCCGACAATTCGCGATACGGCTCGTCTGGTCTATCAGCCCCACCTCTATCAAAAATTGCTCGACATCAAACCAAGTTATTATAACAGCCTGGAATTCTGTATTGGTTCGCTCGCAGAGATGACTGAGGGCAATATTTATGCGGTCATTGACCAGTACAGCCAGGGCGATCACATCGGCTATATTCATTTTCGCAATGTAAAGGGCAAAGTGCCGCATTATCATGAGGTCTTTATTGACGAAGGCGACGTTGATATGATTCGCGCGCTGCGTATTCTCAAGCGAAATGGTTATAACGGCGTCTTAATTCCTGACCACACACCTCAAATGACCTGTGACGCGTCCTGGCATGCTGGCATGGCCTATGCACTGGGTTACATGCGCGGTGTGCTGAATACGCTGGAACAGGAGTAGCTAATGGCTGTACAACCTTTCATAACGTCGGCGGATGTCAATGTTGAGCGAGTTATTCATCAGATTGAAACATTAGCAAAAATTGGTGGTCAACCATCCGGGGGTGTCACTCGCTACACATTTAGCGAAGATCATCTGGCAGCGACGCATCAGGCAGCAGAATGGATGGTTGCGGCTGGACTTCAGGCTACATTTGATGAGTGGGGCAATCTATTGGGTCGCACTACACCCGCCGATGGGTTAATCCTGTCTGGTTCACATCTGGATAGCGTGCCCAACGGTGGTAACTTTGACGGTGTGCTGGGCGTACTGGCCGCACTGGAAGCCGTAACCCTCATTCAGGAGCGGGACATCCGTGTGCGTCAGCCGCTGGGCGTCATCTCATTCATTGAGGAGGAGGGCGCGCGCTTCCTGGGGCTGATGGGCAGTAGCCTGGCAGTTGGTAAATTAAGCAATGACGAAATAAATACGATTATTGATGTTGACAATCAGCGGTTCGTTGATGTGCTGGCTGGGTGTAATTTTCAGTATCCGGTACAAGACTTCGACTATCAACAGGAGATTGCGGCTTTCCTCGAGTTGCATATTGAGCAGGGCAAACGGTTAGAAAATGCTGGTATTCCAGTGGGAGTGGTCACGAGTATCGCCGGTCCCACGTTTATGCAGGTATGTCTTACCGGGCAGGCCGATCATGCCGGCGCGACTGAATACGAAGATCGGCATGACTCGCTGCTGGCTGCCGCAGAGATCATCGTCGCGATCCGTGCAGTAGCTGTTGAGCGTTTTGCTGAGCGCGGGCATATGACGGTTGGTAAGCTGAATGTTCAACCGAATGTGACCAATGTTATTGCCGGGCAGACGGTGTTCAATATTGATTATCGGGCAGCGGATGCGGCAGCCTATGACGAGATGAGTGCAGAAATAACGACTTTGCTCACAACGATATGCGCTAAACATGGCATTGAATTCGAGACAACCATGTTACACACGACACCGGCAGAGGTGACTCGACCTGCAATTCGCCAGGCATTTGAACAGGGCGCACAGGATGCCGGTGTCCCGCAGCAACCGTTGGTCAGTTGGGCGGCGCATGATGCCATGAATATGGCCGCAGTGACTGATGTGGGCATGCTGTTTGTGCCCTGTCGTGATGGTCGCAGCCATACGCCGGAAGAATATGTAAAACCCGATGACCTAGCACCGGGAATCGCGGTACTCGCCAATGCAATGATTGCACTGGCACAATAACTTTAGGCCATGTCCAGATGTTGTTGAATTCTTGGTGCGAGATTGCGAGCGATTTCTTGCATCCCTGCCGGAGCCGGGTGGAGAATGTCGGCGGTAAGACCGTTCCAATCCGTCAATAGCGCAGTCGCTTCAATATGTACCAATCGAGGTTGTTCAGAACGCCGAACGATCTCGCGAACCACTTCCCTAAACTGAGCTGGTTTATCATCTTCCAGATCAAGATCACGCCAGAAGGGAAACATATCCAGGCAGAAAATCCACTTGTCCGGGTGGGCGTTGGCTATGGCATTTACAAAGGCAGCGGCTCGAGATGCAAATTCTTCTACCGTGGCCCAATTGACCATATTAATCCCCAGTTCTAACGTTGCAAAATTCCAATCATCACGACTGGCGATATACTCAGCCAGTTCGAATTCACAGTGGGCACCGCCACCAAAACCGAGATTGATGAGATCAGCCCCAAGCTGTTGGGCTGTCAGCATCGCGTACATACCGGTCGGTCGGGTGCTGGTTGCGCCATTGGTAATGGACGAACCATAGGCCAGATAACGTGTCGTGGGTTCTTGTCCATACTGTGGTGGGGATACTTCACCAATAATCTCGTGCAGTCGAACAATCTGCCGGTAAGGCAGCACCAGCCGGTATAATAACGGATCAAAGTTTAGCGAACGTTTCAGACTGGCTTGATGGGCGTAAGACTGACGTTCTGGTGGGGTAATGGAAATAGCAGTTGGTGTCGGATGAACAATGTGCGTGCTGACCAGAAACGATCCCAGCCAGACTTCGGCCAGGCCAGGTTCATCTTCGGTCTGGAGGACAACGGTTGCTGTTTCGCCCAGCAAATTAAATCGGATTTCGCAGCACGCCCCGCGCATACTATGAGTCTGGGCGTTTTCATTGAGCTGGGCCTGCAATTCAAATGGAACCCGGCATAGCCGCTGACCTTTTTCATCAGGGGCCGGAGCGATAGCTGCAACATTGTGGAGGGCGGTTTGTTGATAGATGAGCGGTGAATGGACCATATATCCTCTATTGGTTTTAGTTTCTCAAAGAATTGAAAATAGCATTGTTGCCTATGACCGTCAAGCTTATGGTCGTGCTTTAGGTTTTCTGTTACCATGAATGGGAAATAAATAGATATGGTTGAGGAGCATACATTTTGAACGTTGAAACCAGTTTGAAGCATGAAAAAATAAGACACTTAGATTTAACCGAGTTTTCAATTGTCAGCAGTGGCACGCCAGTGCGGGAGGTGGTCGAACAACTACGGCATGAACGGCATAATTGTGCGTTAGTGACTGACGGTGGCGCACTGGTTGGTATCTTTACGGACCGCGATGTACTCTTCAAAGTTGTTACCGATTCGGCAGTGTGGGAGCAACCGATTGATAACTTGATGACGGCGGCGCCCACGACGGCTCACCCGGATGAACCGGCGGAAGATGCGTTGGACATGATGAATACCGGTCATTTTCGTAATGTGCCGGTCGTTGATGCGGCGGGGCAGGTGCTGGGTAATGTGACGCATTACGCCTTTATCAAGTTTCTGGCCGATCATTTTCCGCAAGAAATTTATAATTTGCCACCTGATAACAGCATCCATGAGGATCGTTACGGAGGTTAACCCTGATGACAAATCCAACCCCGATTGAATTTGAAGAGATTGAATCCGTTGTGATTCGCTTTGCGGGCGATTCTGGCGACGGGATGCAGCTTACGGGTACGCAGTTCACCAATACGTCGGCAGCATTTGGCAATGATGTGAGTACCTTGCCAGACTATCCGGCGGAGATTCGGGCACCGGCAGGTACACTGGCTGGTGTCAGTGGCTTTCAAGTAAATTTCTCGAGTACCGATATTTTGACGCCGGGTGATGAACCCCAAGTTCTGATCGCCATGAACCCGGCAGCGCTGAAAGCCAATATTGGTGATCTGGTGCGCGGCGGCACGCTGATTGTGAATAAAGATAACTTTACGACTAGCAATCTGAAAAAGGCGGGGTATGAAACGAATCCGCTTGAGGATGATGAAGCCCTCAGTGCGTATAAGGTCATGTCGGTCCCGATCACGACCTTGAACCGCGAAGCCCTCAAGGATATTGAGGGAATCACGTCGAAGGAAATTGATCGGTCACAAAATTTCTTTGCGCTGGGCTTAGTCTTCTGGATCTATGATCGTCCGCTGGAAACAACCCGCGACTGGGTTGAGAAGAAATTTTCCCGGCGGCCAGAAATTGTGGCATCGAATATGAAAGCGCTGGAGACCGGTTACTACTTTGGCGAAACCACCGAGTCGTTCCAGATTCGGTATCGGGTGCGGCCAGCGGAATTGAAACCAGGTGTGTATCGCAAAATCACGGGCAATGAAGCGATTGCACTGGGCTTCGTCACGGCGGCTCACAAGGCCGGGAAACCTTTATTTTACGGTTCCTATCCGATTACCCCGGCCAGTGATATTCTGCACAATCTGGCGGCACTCAAGCAGTTTGATGTGCGCACGTTCCAGGCTGAAGATGAAATCGCGGCTATTGGGTCAGCAATCGGAGCCGCTTTTGGCGGGGCTTTCGCGCTTACCGGAACCAGTGGTCCGGGTATCGCACTAAAATCGGAAGCCATGAATCTGGCTTTGATGCTGGAACTACCAATGGTGATTGTCAATGTGCAGCGGGGCGGTCCGAGTACCGGCTTACCAACGAAGACTGAGCAATCCGATTTGTTGCAAGCGATGTTCGGGCGTAACGGCGACAGCCCAATGGCGATTATTGCGCCATCGACGCCCTCGGACTGCTTT
Organism: Phototrophicaceae bacterium; assembly: GCA_965223835.1. Lineage (GTDB taxonomy): Bacteria > Chloroflexota > Anaerolineae > Aggregatilineales > Phototrophicaceae > CAVYXZ01. The sequence goes on along the minus strand of CBDCXQ010000001.1, from coordinate 2,698,603 downwards.
ACGATGGCGATTGAGGCGTTTCGGTTTGCCGTGCGCACGACATCGCCCGTTTTGATATTATCCGACGGTTATCTGGCAAACAGTGCCGAACCCTGGAACATCCCGGATCCAGCTACAATTGAACCGATTGTTGTGGAACATGCCCACGACGCGGAGGGCTTTACGCCGTACATGCGTCAGGAAGGAACGCTGGCACGCCCCTGGGCGATTCCCGGCACGCCGGGATTAGAACATCGGATTGGTGGTCTGGAGAAAGCGGATGGTACGGGCAATGTGTCCTATACACCGGAAGATCATCAACACATGACGGAAACCCGCCACAAGAAAGTGGCCTTATTGCAATCGGTGATCCCCGATCAGACAGTCTTTGGCGACGAAGATGGCGGCGATCTGCTGGTATTGGGCTGGGGTAGTACTTACGGCGCAATCCGGTCAGCAGTTATCACGGCCCGTAAGCAAGGTCTTTCAGTATCCCATGCCCATGTGCGCTACATCAATCCGTTCCCCTGGAACCTGGGCGATGTGCTGGCCCGTTATAAGCGTATTTTGATCCCGGAAATGAATACAGGTCAGCTTTACCTGTTGCTGCGCTGGAAATATGATGGCGATTTTGTGTCACTGCCGAAAGTAGCGGGGCAGCCGTTTAAGATTAGCGAAATTACTGATGAAATCTATGAGTTGATGAGGTAGCAAGCGCATGTCTGATGTTATTCCACTGACCCGCAAGGATTTTGTTTCGGACCAGACTGTGCGCTGGTGCCCTGGCTGTGGCGATTATGCCATTCTCGCCCAGATGCAGAAAATTTTACCGGATATTGGTGTGCCGCGTGAGAACATCGTGTTTATCTCCGGCATCGGTTGTTCCAGTCGGTTCCCTTATTACATGAATACCTATGGCATTCACAGCATTCATGGGCGAGCGCCGACGCTGGCAACCGGTCTTAAACTGACAAACCCGGATCTGAGCGTGTGGGTAATCACAGGGGATGGTGATGGTCTGTCGATCGGCGGGAATCATCTGCTGCATGCCCTGCGGCGGAACGTCGATATTAATATCATCCTGTTCAACAATCGGATTTACGGGCTAACTAAAGGCCAGTATTCACCGACATCTTTGCCGGGTGCGGTTACGAAATCGTCCCCGATGGGGTCGCTCGAACAATCGTTTAATCCGCTGTCGGTCGCAATCGGGGCTGAAGCAACCTTCGTTGCTCGTACAATTGACTCAAACGTGAAACACATGGCCGAAATTCTCACCCTGGCGGCTGAACATAAAGGTACGTCATTTGTTGAAATTTATCAGAACTGCGTGATCTTTAACGATGGTGCCTGGGAGCATGTCACGGACCGCAGCGTCAAAGAAGATAATATCCTCGCTCTGGAGCATGATAAGCCGTTGATCTTTGGCAAAAACCTGGATAAGGGTATTGTGCTCAACGGCCTTGACCCTCAGGTTGTGACGCTGGGTGAAGAATATCGTGAAGCAGATTTGTTAGTACATGATGCGCATCAGCCATCGGCCAGCATGGCCTATATGCTTTCACGCATGGAGTACCCGGATTTCCCCTCTCCAATTGGTGTATTGCGGAATGTGGAGAAAGAAAATTATGCACAGGGCGTCCTTGACCAGATCGAGACCGCACGAGCGAAGCGGGGTCCTGCTGACTTGCATAAGCTCTATCATGCAGCGGATACCTGGGTTGTCACCGAGCAAGAGGCGACCGCGTCGGCGAATACTGAAGGTGAAGTAACTGGCGAACTGGATGAGGAATATATTGACACCATTGATAGTGCGCTGCCAGACCCGACGGAAATTCAGCACAGCCTGTTGAGCGATGAATTGCAGGGCTTGATTACGTATGAACCGATCACCGTTACTGAATCAGCGACTCTGGCCGAATCCATTCAGATCATGCAAGCGAAACGTGTCGGTGCGGTGTTAATTACCGATGATGCGGGCAAGCTGACCGGTATCTTTACCGAACTGGATGTGATGCGGCGCGTAGCCTGCCTTATCAGTGATCTGGAGTCCGCACAAATTGGTGATTTCATGACACGTAATCCCTCGACACTCAAAGGTGATCTGCCGGTGGCGCATGCGTTGCACCTGATGTCACTGCATCACTTCCGCCACGTGCCGCTGGTGGACGATGACAATCGCCCGATTGGGATGGTATCGTTCCGCAATGTCGTCGATTTTATCCAGAAGTATTTCTAATGACTGAAAGAAAGTCGCGTGAATCACGATTCCGGCGAATTATTGATGCCACAGAGAGTGTAGTTTCAAATCTGACTCGTGAAGAAGCTGCAGAAGAAAGTAGAAAACATAGAGCAGAAATCGAGGCTTTCAATGACGAAATTAGGCGAAAAGCGGCTGGGGGAAAAGCAGCAAGTCATGAGGAAGAGCAACCATCTGAAGGTGCTAATATTGACACCACTTCCGCTTGCCTAGAAAAATAGGTTTTGGCAGGTCACACTGGGGTACTTGATTGTGCCCCTTGCCTATTTAATTAAAGCCAAGAGATGATATGCGCCGACCGAATATACTCATTTTGTATACCGATCAGCAGCGCTGGGATGCGTTGGGTGCCAACGGCAATGCTGAGATTCTGACTCCCAATCTCGACCAACTGGCCCAGCAGGGCGTCAACTTTGACCACTATTTTGTGCAGAACCCGGTGTGTATGCCCAGCCGCGTGAGCTTCCTGACCGGGCAATATCCATCGAAATTGGGCATTACACAGATGGGGGTGCCGGTTCCGCATGATGCTGTCACGTTGCCCCGTTTGCTCAAGCCCTATGGCTATCGCAGTGCGAACATCGGTAAACTGCATTTTCTCCCGCACGCGAACCGTGACCATCGTGTGCCCCACCCGGATTATGGTTTTGATCATCTGGAAATCGCCGATGAGCCAGGACCCTATGAAGATGCGTACCGGGCCTGGGTGCGTCGTCAGCGGCCCGACCAGCTCAACAACATCAGCGTTGGATTACCACCTATGACGACTGTCTGGTACGATGCGATGAAGATTAAAGATCATGTCAAGCATCGTGTGGATGGCCCCCGGTTCGATTTTGGTGGAGCGGTGCCGTTTCCGGGCGATGATGATGTGACGCATTCGGCCTTTGTCGCTGAACAAACGATTGAGTTCCTGACACAGCAAAGTGACGCACAACCATTTTTATGCATTGCAGGCTTTTATTCGCCTCACTCGCCCTGGGTGGTGCCGCAGCGATTTCTCGATATGTATGATCCTGACAAGCTAACCGTACCGACCTATCCACCAGATGTTGAAGCGCGACGTGACGACAAATTCACCGATGAAAATTTGCGCTCGGCCAAACATGGCTACTACGCCATGATAACCGAGGTTGATTATCATGTGGGGCGGATTCTTGATACATTGACTGAGCAATATTTGGTGGAGGATACGATTGTCATCTTCACCTCCGATCATGGTGAATGGTTGGGCGATCATCTACGCTATGGCAAAGGCTATCCGGGGTCAGATGTGGTGAGTCGGGTGCCATTTATCGTGCGCTGGCCCAATGGCGGTCTTGGTGTGGGGCAGACCGTTCATGAAATTATTGAGGGTGTTGATGTTGTACCAACCTTGATGGCGTGTGCCGGGATGCAAATCGCGCCGCATTTGCAGGGCGAAAGTCTGTTCAACGTGTTGCAAGATCCCAGTACAGCCGACGATGGTATGGCGCTGATGGAAGCGACGGGCTGGAAGCATTTGCGCACTGCACATTTTCGCTATGTTATCCACGATGATGGACGTGAACACCTGTGGGATATAGAAACCGATCCGCTGGAATACAACGATATAGCACAAGATGAAGCCTATGCTAGTGTCCTGGCTGAACACCGGCATATGTTAATCCAACGGCTGCTGCAGGCCGAACGGCCCCGCGCCCGCATCTGGCCTTATTGATCGTTGAGCCAGTCCTGATAATCAGCCTCAATATGATCGTCCCAGGTGCGGTCAATCTCACCGGGGGTGTATTTGCCTTCAGCCAAGCGCTGCTTGCCAAAGCGATCACGAGTGCGAACATCTTCCGAGCGTTCGACCACCGTCTGGGCCAGATGTGGCGGAATAAAAATCACGCCGGTGGGCGTACCCAACACAATATCACCGGGTAGGACGGTAGCCTGCGCAATGCGGATGGGTATGTTAATGCCAGCCAATGTTGTATCCAGAATCGCTGTTGGGTCCAAACCCCGGCAGAAGATGGCACATTCTTCAAGCTGCATAATGCCCTGAAAATCGCGGATGCCGCCGTCGATAATTGCCCCGGCTTTGGTGCGAGTTTGCAGTGAGGTGGAGAGATTGTCGCCGACGAAGGTACCATCTTTAACCTTGCCGAACATATCCACCACCATGACATCGCCGATTTCCAACGTGTCTATCACCCAGGAGTTTTGCCCGCCGATGCGACCATCTTGTTCGCCTTGAGCTTCGACCACTGCATGCAAATCTGGGCGGTGTGGCAACATCATGGCCGTCACAGCGCGTCCTACCAGGATTTTGCCCGGATGGGTTTCGATCCAGTTGCCTTCAAATTGGCGCTCATAGCCGTTGCGCTTTAATACGCCCCAGGCTTCTTCGGTTGTCACCAGCTTCATACGCTCCAGAATATCATCTGAGACCCGGGGGCGGCCATTCGGGAAGCGGTCGCCTTCCCACAGGCGGGTGAGTTCGAGCATGAGTTCGCTGGGGAGTTCGATATTCATGAAATGTCCTTTGTGATGCAATCAGAATGTGATTAATCAAAGTGAGCCGCAATGCCGCCATCAACCAGCACTTCACTGCCGGTCATGTAGGATGATTCGTCAGATGCCAGAAACTGGACAACACGGGCGATTTCGTCCGGTTGGCCGACTCGCCCCAGGGGAATGCGTGGGACCAGAGGATGATCGTCAGCAGACATATCGCCCCAGTTCTCCATCAGCATCGGTGTTTGTATTGCGCCCGGCGAGATACAATTGACCCGAATGTGGTGTGGTGCGCATTCCAGAGCCATTGCGCGGGTGAGCGAAACGACCGCGCCTTTGGTCGCAACATAGGGCGAGTTATTGGTCGAGGTGGTGCGCGCATGAACTGAGGCGATATTGACGATACTGCCGCCACCGCGTGTGGTCATCAGGGGTATACAGCGGCGTGATAGCAGGAAAATGCTGCGTAAGTTGACCGCCACAACTTGATCCCATTCCCACTGCTCATATTCCGGCAGCAGTTTGTAGATGGCAAAGGGCCGCGTTGTTCACGAGAATATCAACGCCGCCGAACCGATTGGCTGTTTCTTCTACCAATGCATCAACGTCGGTTTCAAACAGTTACGTCACAATGTTGATAGAATGCGGTTCCACCACTTGTGATGATGCCGTCAACGACCGCTTGTCCAGCTTCATCTAGAATGTCGGATACCATAACCTTTGTGCCCTCACGGGCAAAGCGCTCGGCGGTTGCCTGGCCGATGCCACGAGCTGTGCCGGTGATAATGGCGATCTTGCCATCTAAAATGCCCATATCTCCCCCTATGTTTCGCGTCGCAGTAAACCCCGCTGACGATAGACATTAGCGGCTTCGCGGATAAATTGTCCATTAATCGGTGCGTCGTAGACTGTTTCTAGCCGTTCAGCCAGTGCGATGAGCGTGTCAAAGCTGGCTCGTCCCGGACGCAGCAAGTCATACATTTTGAGCAGTTCCTCATTGGGTACGGCGGTTAGCTCAGCGGCCCGCGACAGATTGCCGGCCAATTGCGTATAGCCGGCGTCGGCAGCAACCTGGGCCTGGGCCTGTAAGGTTTCGGCACTAATTTGTAAATCGTCAGCGTTCAAGTCTTCTAGATTGTCAAGCGTAATTTTGGTTGCTGCTGTGCCACTGGCTGCTTGTAACTGGTCGGGTTGATCCATTAACGGATATTCGTTCATAGGTTGGGTTCCCAATCAAATAATAATTCTTCAGGTGGACGGTTGGGGTCAACTTCCTCGGTTTCCCGGCGGTGAAGTAATGTTGTTTTGACAATCAGGCGCAAGCGGGCACCATTGTCGATCTTGACCGCAACGGGTCGCGTTGATTCTCCCTGTGCGTAGCGGGCCGCATTACGTCCAATTGACTCATAGGTTTCAAGGGTAAGGCTGGGAGACTGTGGGAAGAGTTCCAGATTGTTCAATGGTGCGAGACCCCGTTTTTGAATGACGGCTGTTCCTCGAGATTGCAACCCGATGCCGATGCCACTGCCGCTCAATCGAGCAGCGACATGCCCGATTGCGGCGCAATCTGAGCTATGATAGACCTTAATCAACCGGGCGATTAATCCTTCGCGTGCAATGCCAGTCAAGATTGCCGCCAGGACATCTTCGTGCTTAAGATTGCCAATGGTGCTAGTCAATGCCGTGCCAAAGGCTGGACCGACCGCGACGGTAATTTCGGATTGGGTGCCGGGTGCTGCCGGGCCAATTTCGACCAGTTTTTGCAGTGGTTCGCCGATCTGGTCATCAATAAACTCCTGGGGTGATTTGGCCTGTGGGATACGTTGAATTTCTGCCCAGCGTTCGCCCTCCAGCCGATAGCCCGTACCCGGACCACCGTAATCATTGGGGTCATTAATGGCACTTTGAACGCGGAAATCGCGATCAAAAATCGCTGATGGTTGCAGATAGTCTCCGGCGAGTCGCTGACGACTCATCTCGAGGATGTTGTGTGCTGTTTCTGTGTGTCCGTGCTGTTTAAGGGCCGCTACAATTCGCAGAATCGACGTATCACTTTCCAGAAATTGGTCAGCGGCGGCTAAATCGCTGACGAGATCGCGCTCTGGCATGTCGTCGCTGCTGTGAGCGCAGACCGCGGCTTCGATTTCTCCATCTGTAATCGGCGGAAAACCGAGTTCGCTGTAAATCGCTTGAATGGCTTCGGCGGCTTGGCGTCGAATGATGAGCGCTTCTTCTTCGCTGATGGGGCGCAGGCCGCCGTCAATCTGCATATCCCGCTGCAAAACGTTGTAATCGTCAAAATCTTCGGCGTCGAAGTTGCCGCCGCCAAACAAATTGTCACGCTTGGGAACCGCACTGTAACCAGAGAAAATAAAATCAGTGCCGGGGATAAATTGCAGCATCAATTTGGCAGATTTGCGTATGGCGGAATGCGATGCCAGCGCGTCGTTGCCAGATGCTACCTCTAAGCCGAGCATTGAGGCCAGGAGATTTTCCGCTAAAACCGCCCGCACCCCGCCCGGCAAGGCTTCGGGCAAGGCAATACAGGAGATTGAACCATTTTGCACACCCTGGCTGCCCGCGCCCCGTGTGACCATCAAGCAGCGGGCTTCCAAATAGAGCATGGATGCACCCTCGGCCCGACCCATGAGTGCCTCAGATCCCGTCCCGGAAGTAAAGCGAACTTTGATGCCGCGTGAGGCATAGGCCGATGCCAAGAATGCTTTTGACCAGGGCGTATCGTCGCCATCTACAAATACCTGTTCGGTGCCGTAAACGGAGAGCGTTTCGGCGTAGGAGGTGAGGCCCTTCATTGCCAGGCGCAGACCTAGTGCCTCTTCAACGGCGCATTGGGTGAGAACGCCGCCGCGCCCGGTTTGCGTGCCCACCAGAATCGCCAGGGCATTTAAGGGTGCATTGCGGGCAACGCGCACCGTTGTTTCGACTTCCGCAAAGCCCCGCAGGGCAGCCTCAGCTGCATCTGCTGCTAGCAATGCGGGATGTTCTCGCCAGTTGGTGACATGCGCTTGATTAGCGGGCGTGCGCCGCATCCGCATCTTTGCCAGACCCATCATCATTTCCAGGACGTTCATGTGTCGAATAATGTCGGTGAGTTTGGCCGGGGTGCAACCGCTGACGAGGTGACGAACGGTTTCCTGGCTGATATTGATGTCGGCCAGCATGTGGGCGATTTTTTCTGAAGGCGTTGCCATCGCTTTCTCGGCAACCGTCAGATCAATGCTATGGGCTGCGATGAACAGGTCAAGCGCATCGAAATCGGCGGCAGCTTTGCCATCCATCTCTACGATCTGACCATCAACGATTTTTAAGCTTGGCTGGGGATCGTATGGACTGTCTGTAACCATGAGGCCCGCCTTGGCCCAGGGTTCGACATAGGTTTCCTTATTGATGTTACGCTCAGCGAGAATGGCAAAACGACGTGATCGGGTCATAAAATGCTCTTATTGTGTCGCTAATGAATGCTTATAGTAGCTAGTTTGGACTATTTTACCCGGTTCAATCGGATGTACAACTGGACCGGCGGTCCTGCGTCCAGTTGAGATGGATATAGGTTCGTTTTTAATGGCCTTAAAGTGCCTGATGAACATACGGTACACTTGCTCCCCTAGAGTGGAAAGCCAGGTTTAATGACCGCAGTTACCAGACCGATTCAACGTATGCTCAACCATCCATTGACCCTACCTTTTTATTTTCCGTCGCTGCTATCCGCAATTTCGCGCGGCTTACTGAAGCTCATTCTACCGTTGTATGCCACCGCGATTACTGAATCATACGTAGTGATTGGCATCATTCTCGCCGCGGATGCGCTGGGGACGATTTTAGGGGATGTGCTGGCGGGCATGCTCCTGGGCCGGTTGGGTGACAAACGGGTGATGCAGCTTGGCTTGCTCATTATTATCGGCTCGATGGTGACATTATTCCTGGTATCGGCGATTCCGATTGTCGTGCTGACCCTTGTTATTTTTGGGGTTGGTGCCGGTCTATATAACGTCTCGCGTCACATGTATCTCGCCGAGCAGGTGCAACTCGCTAATCGGGGACGGGCGATCTCATTGTTTGGCGGGATTGGCCGGGTAGGACAAACGGTTGGCCCGGCGATAGGTGGTTTTTTGATCGCTGCGTTTGGGTTGCGGGTGCCGTTGTTGGTCGTTGGCGTATTCGCGGTTATCGCAATTCTGGTCATTACTTTGCTGTTGCAGTCGGATGATGCTAAGCAGCGAGAACGCAATACCCATCACGAGTCGCTGGTAACGACGTTTCGGGATAACTCACACACGTTTGTTACTGCAGGCATGGGTCAACTGTTTGCTCAGATGACCCGCGCCGGACGCATGGCGATTATTCCCTTATTCGCTGACCAGATTTTGGGCCTCAATCCGGATGCAATCGGTATTATCCTCAGCGTGTCATGGGGCTTGGACATGCTGCTATTTTATCCCGCAGGCTGGATTATGGATAATCTGGGTCGCAAACGGGCGATTGTGCCGAGCTTTATTATTCAAGCAACTGGTTTGGCGCTCATACCGTTCATGCAAGATTTTAACGGATTGCTGATCGCTTCGGCGATCGTCGGGTTGGGCAATGGGATTAGTGCAGGGACCATGATGACGCTGGGTTCTGATCTCGCGCCGTCAGATTCGCGCGGCGAATTTCTGGGCGTGTGGCGCTTGATTGGCGATGCAGGCGCAACCGGCGCGCCGCTGGTCATTGGGTGGATTGCCGGATTGGTCGTGTTACAAACAGCCGCCGGTGTAATATCTGGTGCGGGCATCGTTGCAGCGATGATTTTCACTTTTTGGGTCCCGGAAACTTTGAAGAAATAAACGCCAGAATAAGGTAACATTCAGCCGCAGAATGACATTGTGGAGAAATTTATGGTAGCAAATGAAGTTGTACAGGGCTTTATGCACGAACTGGCCGATCAAGTTGCCGGTGAAGTTCGGATTGATGATTATAGCCGGATGCTGTATAGCACCGATGCCAGTATTTATCAGGTGATGCCGCATGGTGTATTGATCCCCAAAGTTGTCGATGATGTCCAGGCAGCGGTAGAGCTGGCAGCCAGGCACAAGATGCCGATTGTGCCCCGTGCGGGCGGCAGCAGTTTGGCTGGACAGGCGATTAATGAAGCTCTCGTCATAGATTCTTCCCGATTCCTCGATGAAATATTGGAGGTTAACATCGAAGAGCAGTGGGTGCGAGTGCAGCCAGGGCGGGTGTTGGATGAGTTGAACATTCATCTACGACCACTGGGTCTGCAATTTGGCCCGGACCCGGCCAGCAGTAATCGGGCCGCAATGGGAGGCATCGTTTCGAATAACTCGACAGGCAGCCATTCCATTATGTATGGGATGACGGCGGACCATGTGCTGGAAGCGGATGTGATTCTGGCTGATGGCAACCAAACGACATTTGCGCCGCTCACGCCGGATGAACTGCGCCAACATCAAGACCGGGCCGGACTGGAAGGGAAAATCTATCGGCAGGTAGCGCAATTGGCGGGCGACCATGCCGATGTAATTCGCGCAGGGACACCGCGGCATTGGCGACGCTGTGGTGGCTATAATCTTGACCGCTTCATTGACGATGGTGTGTCGTTCAATTATGCGCAGGATGGGCGATTTAACCTGGCGAAGCTGGTCTGTGGTGCGGAAGGCACATTGGGTGTCATCACAGCGGTCAAGCTGAACCTAGTCCCACTGCCACAAAAAACGGCGCTGGCAATCGTACACTTTGATAATCTGCATACGGCGCTTTCAGCGGTGCCAACCATGTTGGAAGTCGAGCCATCGGCAGTGGAATTACTCGATAACCTGGGGCTGACGCTGTGCCGTGAAGTGCCCCAGTATGCTCGCTTGCTGAAGACCTTCGTCGACGGTACGCCCAACTGCATTCTCATTACCGAATTCTATGGTGAGAGTGAGGCCGAACTCCAGGCGAAAATTGATCGGCTGAAAACACATATGGCTCAACAAGATGCCGGCGCGACAACGATTGTGCCGGTGCTCGAAGACGCACATCAAACCGACGTGTGGACGGTGCGCAAAGTTGGGTTGGGCTTGATGATGAGTATCAAGGGCGATCACAAGCCGATTCCGTTTATTGAAGACGCCGCTGTTCCGGTTGAACATCTGGCGGAATATGTGCTGAAGGTTGAGCAATACTGCAACAGCATTGGCACCGAGGTGGCCTACTATGCCCACGCCAGTGCCGGTTGCGTGCATATTCGACCCTTGATTAACACCAAAAAAGCGGCGGAAGTCGCAAAATTGTCTGATATTGTTGAGTTCACGGTGGACCTACTGCATGGGTATGGTGGGTCGCTATCGAGTGAGCATGGGGATGGTCGCGCCCGCAGTTGGATGAATGAACGCTTTTTCGGCCCTGATCTGTATAAGCTTTATCAAGATGTGAAAAAGACCTTTGACCCCGATAATATATTGAATCCCGGTACTGTGGTGAATGCGCCTGCGATGGGTGAGCATTTGCGCTATGGTGAACTGTACGATGTGATTCCGATTCACCCGAAGCTGGACTTCAGCTATGAACATGGTTTCGATCGCGCCATCGAGATGTGTAATGGAGCCGGCGTGTGTCGCAAGAAAACCACCGGGACCATGTGTCCCAGCTTTATGGCAACCCGTGAGGAAGAACACAGCACACGGGGCCGGGCCAACGCGCTGCGGGCGGCGATGTCTGGCTTGCTGCCGACTGAAGATTTAACCAGTAAGCGTATGTACGATGTGATGGATCTGTGTATCTCATGTAAAGCGTGTAAAGCTGAATGCCCCTCGTCAGTTGATATGGGGAAGATCAAGGTCGAATTTTTGGCGCAATATTATGAGGCGAATGGTACACCCTTGCGGGCGCGTCTTTTTGGGAACATTGCCAAGCTGAGTCGGTTGAGTAGCGGCGTGATGGCCCCGTTGGCAAACTTTGGAGTGAAGAATCCACTGGCTCGGCAGTTGATGGAGCGTTATCTGGGGATCAGCAGCCAGCGGACGTTACCGGCTTTCGCCTGGGAGCCGTTCACCGAGTGGTTCGCAAAGCGCGTAAAACCGGCAGCAACAGGTAAACAGATCGTATTGTTTAACGATACGTTCAGCACTTATAACTACCCTGAAATTGCTATTGCGGCGACCGAAGTATTTGAAAAGTTAGGATACGAAGTGGTGCTGCCGGGACATGGCTGTTGTGGTCGTCCAATGGTGTCCAAGGGGCTGGTGGATGAAGCGCAAGCGGCAGCAGCGGATGTTATCAATAAATTAGCGCCCTATGCGCTGGCAGGCATCCCGATAGTGGGTCTGGAGCCGAGTTGTTTGCTGACCCTGCGCGATGAATATCCCTATCTATTGCCGGATAATCCCTATGTTCAAACAGTTGCCGATCACGCATTTATGTTCGAGGAGTTCATTGCAGATCTGGCCGATACGGGCCAAATCGAGGCCGAATTTACCGACGTGCCGCGTGAAATTCTACTACATGGTCACTGTCACCAGAAGGCACTGGTGGGTACCACGCCGAGCCACCGGATTCTGTCGCTGCCACCTAACTATCGCGTGACCGAGGTTGATTCGGGCTGTTGTGGGATGGCCGGGTCATTTGGTTACGAGGCCGAACATTATGAAATTTCGCTCCAAATGGCGGAACGTCGACTGCTGCCAGCGGTGCGTGAAGCAACTGCTGAAACATTGATCGTTGCAGCCGGGGTAAGCTGTCGGCAGCAGATTAAGCACGGAGCGGATAAACCAGCCCTGCATCCGGCTCAGGTTCTGCGTGATGCTATTCAATAACGTCTCACTGAAGGAGTAAGAAGCAACATGACTGATACACCGCGTCCTGAAGATCACGTCAACACCCACTCGCGGCCCAGCGATTTGCGCATTACCGATATGCGTATCGCCAACCTGGCTAAAATTCCGATGCGTGTGTCGATTATTCGATTGGAAACGAATCAGGGGTTGGTCGGTTATGGGGAAGTGCGCGATGGCGCCACCCCGATGTACGCGCTGATGCTCAAGCGGCATCTCATCGGCGAAAACCCCTGCAATGTTGATAAGGTATTCCGCAAGATCAAGCAATTTGGCTATCATGGACGCCAGGCAGGGGGGGTCTGTGGCGTGGAGATGGCATTGATGGACCTGGCGGGAAAAGCGTATGGCGCACCGGCGTACCAACTGGCGGGGGGCAAATTCCGTGATAAAGTGTTGTGCTATTGCGATACGCCATCGGTACCTGATGGAACCCAAATGGGCGAACGTCTCAAAAAGCGCATGGAGCAGGGATTCAAATTCCTTAAGATGGATGTCGGTATCCAACTGCTGCGCGACATCCCGGATACTTTAATTGCGCCGCCGGGAATGCTGGAATCGCGCATGATTATGCATCCCTTTACTGGAATTCAGGTCACTGAAAAGGGTATCGAAATTCTGGTTGAATATGTTCGAGCAGTGCGTGAAGTCATCGGATATGAAATCCCGCTGGCTGTCGATCATTTTGGACATATTGGCGTGGAATCGTGCATTCGGCTGGGCCAGGCGCTCGATCAGTTTACATTGGCGTGGTATGAGGATATGATCCCCTGGCAATTTCCCGACCAATTTGTGCGGCTGTCACAGGCCGTCACAACGCCGATTTGCACCGGTGAAGATATTTACCTGAAAGAAGACTTCGTGCCCCTGTTTGAATCACGGGCGATCGCGATTGTCCATCCTGATCTGGCATCATCGGGCGGTATTCTGGAAACTAAAAAGATCGGCGATATGGCGCAGGATTATGGGATTGCAATGGCGATGCATATGGCTGGTTCGCCGATTTCGGCATTGGCGAATGTGCATTGTGCCGCTGCAACCGAGAATTTCCTGGTGCTGGAAAATCATTCGGTCGATCATCCCCAATGGAATGAACTCATCACCGGATTGCCCAATCCGATGATTCAGGATGGTTTTGTTGCGGTACCCGAAACGCCGGGGCTGGGCTTCGAGGACATCAATGAAGATCTTTTCAAGCAGCATCTGGACGTTGATATGCCGAACTTTTTTGAACCAACCGATGTTTGGGACCAGGAACGCTCACACGACCGACTTTGGAGTTAGATTAAGTGCTGATTACCGGGTTCGGGTAATTCGGCAGAAGAAAATATTGGCAAGTATATAACGATGGGCCGACAACGCGCTTGGCCCATGACTTTAATTGTGGAGGATAAAGATGCCAGTGACGATCGAAGATATTCAGGTTATTGCCACGCAGCCGGGCGGATCGCATCTCATTATCGTGAAAGTAATTACATCGGAGTCGGGTTTGTATGGGCTGGGGTGTGCGACGTTTACCCAGCGCTGGCATGCCGTTGTCACCGCGATTGAGAAACACTTGAAGCCGTTTTTGTTGGGGCGCGATGTTTCCCGGATTGAGGAAATTTTTCGCATGTCGATGGTGCATAGCTACTGGCGTAATGGCCCGGTGCTGAATAATGCAATTTCAGGTGTCGATCAGGCGCTGTGGGACATCAAGGGTAAACAAGCCGGGATGCCCGTGTACGACCTGTTGGGCGGGAAAGTGCGTGAAGCAGCCCATGTGTATGTACATGCCAATGGTCGAGTTCCAGAAGAGGTTGCTGAACAGGTTCAGGCCTACATGGAGCAGGGACATCGCCATATTCGCGTGCAGATGGGCGGCTATGGCGGCCAAACGGATACAATTGTTAAGCCAGAGGGCGCACCTGACGGGGCATACTATGATCCGCGTGAATACTGTCGTAACATGTTGAAGATGATTGAACATGTCCGCAAAGTCGTTGGCGATGAAGTTGAATTGCTGCATGACATTCATGAGCGGCTGAAACCGATTGATGCGGTGCAATTTGCTAAGGATGTGGAGCAATATAAGCTTTTCTTTCTGGAAGATGCCCTGGCCCCGGAAGATATTGATTGGTTCTATAATATCCGGCAGCAGTGCTCGACGCGGCTTGCGATGGGTGAATTGTTCAATAACCCGCGTGAATGGCAGCCTCTGATTGAAAATCGCTTAATCGATTTTGTGCGGATGCATGTGAGTCAGATGGGTGGTCTAACACCGGCACGGGATGTCGCGCTGTTTGCCAACATGTATGGCGTGCATACGGCCTGGCATGGACCAGGGGATACATCTCCCGTTGGTCATGCAGCGAATCTGCATCTCGATTTGTGGGCACCGAATTTTGGCATTCAAGAATGGTATCGGCCTTCGGAGCTGGACTATGAAATGTTCCCTGGCTTGCCGGAACTGCGAAATGGCTATTTGTATCCCAATGATAAACCCGGCCTGGGCATCGACATTGACGAAGAACTGGCGGCAAAGTATCCGTGTAAAGATGTGATTGAGGAATGGACCCAAACGCGTTGGCCGGACGGTAGCCCGGCACGGCCCTGATACTAAGTGTGGTTGGCGATAAACGCTTGAATGGCAGTTAGCGATTGTGCCCCGGCCATCGGTCCTTGTTGGGTAACGGCTAACGCACCACAGCCGTTGGCAAAGCGGGCGGCAGTCGCTAACGAATCACCAGCAAGCCACCGTGACAGCAAGCCAGCATCAAAACAATCTCCGGCCCCGGTGGGATCTACTTCTTTCACCGGAAAGCCAGGGATTGTTTGCGTCTGGTCGGAAGTATATATTGCGCAGCCGTCGGCCCCCTGTGTGACTACGATGACACGCTCCGGTTTTTCTTTCAGCCAATGCTCGATTGCGGCAGGCAGGGTATCCTGACCCGTTAATAACTGGGCTTCAGCCGCGGTTGGGATGAGAACATCGGCTGCTTGAAGGAAGGGCTGAAAAACTTCTCGTGCTTTTTCTGGCGCTAGCAACTCTGGCCGCAGGTTGGGATCAAAGCTGAATTTTGCGCCGTTGGCCTGTGCTAACTCCAACGCACGCTGACCGGTTGCTAAGGCATTGGCATGGATGGACAGCGTTGACCCCATCAAGTGCAGGCATTTCAAATCGCTGAACAGTGTCTCATCAAGCATCGCGGGGTGCAGTTGACCAGCAGCGGCCTGGGCAATGTGAAAGACGAACTCGCGTGAACCATCTGACTGATACGCGACAAACGCGACTCCAGTAGCATGGGAAGGCAGAACCTTTATGCCATTGATGTGAATGCCGTCGGTGCGCAGTTGGTTGATGAGGCAACCGCCAAAGGCATCCTGGCCGACAGCGCCAATTGCTGTGACCTGTGCCCCCAGGCGGGCGGCCTGCACCGCAAAGATGAATGGTGCGCCGCTGGGGTAGGGGCCTGTGAATGTTCCGGAGCGGTCCAATGGTTGGTCGGGCCCGGTCCGCATGATCTCGACTAAGGCTTCACCCACCGTCAACAGATCAACCATCAGCGGTTAATCCAGGTAATTCATTTCAGGTTTTAGATTCCAACGATAACTCTCCGGCGGATTGATATTGTGTACCCACTGTTTCATGATGGCAATTTCATCACGTTTGAGCGCCATCTGCTCTGCAATGTCATCCGGGTCCCAGCCAGCCAACACCTGGGTGGTGAGTTCAGCACGGATTTCCTGATGCGCCGTGTCTTGCGCGAGATCGTTGAGTTCATGCGGGTCATTACTCAGGTTAAATAGCTGGGGTTCCAATCCATGATAATAAACCAGCTTCCACTTATCACGGCGGATCATGCGTTGGAAGCAGGGTTGGTCGCCACAGAACTGATCGGAACAATACTCCGAAAACGCGATATTGTCCCAGGTTGCATCTGTTCGGGTGAGCAGAGGTAATAGACTGCGGCCTGGCGAACCGGGTAATGGTGGAGCCACACCAGCATCCAGCAGCGTCGCGGTGACATCCGGCCCGCCGACCACTTCAGACCGGCGCTGATTGCCGGGGATCACACCCGGCCAGTTGATGATGAGTGGCACCCGCACCGAATGTTCATAAAACGTATGTTTCCACCACAGGCTATGTTCGCCCACCATATCACCATGGTCGGACGTGTAAACAATCATGGTGTTGTCAGCGAGATCGTTAGCCGCCAACGTATCCAGTATTTGGCCGATCATAATATCAATGCGCGTCACCAGCCCCCAATAGGCGGCTCTGGCCCGTCGGATTTCGGCCTCTGTCACCGATTTAATAGCGGTATGTTCACGCCACCAGCGAATGTGTGGGTGCAGGTCATCGGAAAATGGTTCTTCGATCCGGGGCATGGAGATGGTATCCCGGTAAAGATCAAAATCTTCTTTACGGGCGACAAACGGTGCATGCGGGAGCATGTAGCCAACCGTGATGCAGAACGGTTCCTCACGCAAACCGGAGCGCTGCTCAACACCGAGTTGATTGAGGTAATCGATGGTCGCGGCGGTGACATACTCGTCATGGACTTGATAGGCACTTTGGCCCGCGCCTGACTTTTCGAGGCTGATGCGATGGGGACCAGCAGTGCCATTGAGCGCACCCCTATCAACGGCAGGGCCATTCAAATAATTCGGGCTGTGGTCGCCAACATAGCGCTCAGCATAGCCGTGCAGTTGGTCTGGCCCCAATGAATGCATACGACCAAACAGGACCGGGTGATAACCGGCAGCACCTAACGAATGGGCCAGTGTCGGTATACTCGAATCCAGGCTGTGTTCATTGGTCCAAACCCGGTTTTGATGGGGGAAGCGCCCGGTGAGCATGGACATGCGTGACGGCACACAGATCGGTGAGTTGCAATAGGCGCTGTCGAATACAGCACCGGTGGCGGCTAAACGGTCGAGATTGGGCGTTTGCACCAGATCATCACCGTAACAGCCCGTGACAAAGGGCGTATGCTGGTCAGTGTGGATGTAAAGCAGATTGGGTTTATTTTTTTGTGTCATGATTTCTTGGCTTGATAGAAGTTGATGCGGTAAATTTACTTTATCTTGCGACGAGTTACAAATTGATTCCGAGAATTAATGAAGAAAGAGCAGTCAACGTATGATCCGTCGAACCCTGTTATTGAGCTTACTGGTACTGTGTTTCCTGACCATGCCAACCCTGGCGCAGGACGTTCGTTGGGATGGCGCGGATGAACTGGATGTCAATCCGCTAGCATGTCCCGGCGAAGATGAAACATCAGCATTGAGCACAGCGCCCGGTAATTATAATGGTGGGTTGGCGATGGCTGCGCCTGAACGGGCGGGTAAGGACATCATATTAGTTGATATTCCGCGTCAAATCGGGACGACTTATTTTAAAGCGACCAGTCGTGGAGTGCAGGAAGCGGCTCAGGAGTTAGGCAATGTTGAAGTGGTCACGGATGCCCCGGCGTATGACAATAGCGATGAGCAGATCACATTTATTGAATATTACATCGACCGGGGTATTGACGGCATACTGATATCAGCCACTGATGGCACAGCCATTGCTCCGACATTGCAACAGGCAATGGAAGCTGGAATTCATGTGGTTGGCTATGATTCTAATACGATTGCTGATGCGCGTGAGTGGTTCGTCTATCCCGCACCGTTCAATTCAGTCGTTAAAATTATGGCCGATACATTGGCAGACGAACAGGGGCCTGATGCTGGATTCGCAATTGTGACCAGTGCATGGACAACGCCGACCGAAGCACGTTGGATTGCGGAACTTTGGGCTTATGTGTCGGCGTGTTATCCGCAGATGACATGGCTGGAAACAGTGGAAGCGCAGGATGATGCCATCGTCGCTTATAATCAGGCAACCACACTTATCGATACACATGGTGCTGACCTGAACGGTCTACTGGGCATGACCAGTGTGATTACCCCCAATCTGGCAGATGCCGTAACTCAGGTCGGGTTATGTGGCGAGGTGTCGGTTATTGGGCTGGCGATGCCTAATGATATGAAACCTTTTGTTGATGGAGGCTGCGTACAATCGGCCATCCTGTGGAACCCGATTGATCTAGGGTATGCGGCAGTTTATGTTATGCGAGCGATGGTTGATGGTGAGTTGGTGCCGGGTGAAACCACGATTGAGGCCGGGCGGTTAGGTGAGCTTACCGTTATCGACGGCAGCACCATCTTGTTGGGTGAGCCATTGATTTTTGACGCTGACAACATCAATAACGAAGCATATGACTTTTAATCAGCGAGGTTTGAAATGATTCAATGGGGACATTACGCCTATCTCCGCCCTGGTCAAATTGAAGCGATTCGGGCCGCAACGCCAATTGCCTATATTCCCTGGGGAGCGCTGGAATGGCACAGTTATCATAACCCGGTTGGCCTGGATAGCTTAAAAGCAGCAGGTTTGTGCGCCGCACTCGCCGAAGTAACCGGCGGGGTTGTGCTGCCACCATTTTATGTCGGTACAGATACGATCAAACCGTTTAAGGGCTTCCAACATACACTGGACCATGATGCCGAGACGGTACGTCGTCTGTGCCGCGAATTGCTGGAACAACTGGCAGATGAAAGCTTTCAAGTTATCGTGTTATTAACCGGGCATTATGGCCGGGCGCATGTCGATGTCATTCAAGAAACAGCAACGGCTTTTGCCAACGCAAATCCGAACATTCGCGTCTGGGCACTGCCTGACTGGCAGCCGGTTGAAGGTGAATTTGAACCCAATCACGCTGCGAAGGGTGAGACATCCTTTCAAATGCTTTTTCACCCTGAAACGGTTGACCTTTCTCTACTGCCTGCGGATCGTCTGACCACGTTGGATGAGGACGGCGTGATGGGTGAGGATCCGCGTGAATCCAGCGTTGACTTTGGCCGCCAACAGTTGACGGCCTTTGTCGAAGGCTGTGTGCCAAAAATCCAACAGTTATTGAACGAAGTGCGTGGTTAACTGCCGATGTAGGCCACCACGTCAATTTCCACCAGGATTCCCGGCGCTAACTGGCTGCCCACCGTAGTGCGTACCGGCTTGGGATCACTGAAGTAATTGGCATACACTTCGTTGAACGCTGCGAACAGGCCCAGGTCGCTCAGGTGAACGGTTGACTTGACGACATCATCCAGCGTTGCGCCACCGGCAGCTAAGATCGCTGTGATGTTATCCAACGTTTGCGCGGTTTGTTCGGCAACGGTCTCGCCCATTGTGCCGGTTGCTGCATTTTTGCCAACGGTTCCAGCGACGTAAATGAAATCACCAGCACGCACCGATTGTGAATATGCGCCGCCGGGCACCGGTGCTTTGTCAGTCGTAATTACTTGCTTAGGCATGATTGCTCCCGATCAAAGTAGAAGTTAGTTTAGCGAGTATAGCAAACACTAGCCGTGCTGTGCCAGCCATTTTTCCCGGTTGGCTGCTCGGGCGATTTTGCCGCTGGAAGTTTTGATAAGCCATCGTGGACCAACCAGTTCAACATAGCTCACCGTGACCATCGATTGCTGGCTGACGCGCTGACGAATAGTCCGTTTGATTTGGCGCTGATCGGCGCCATCATTATGGACCTCCGCAACCACGGCAATTAACTCGGTGCCTTCACGGTCATCAGGGATGCCAAACACGACGGCCCGACCGGGATGGATACCGGGAACGGTGTTCACAATAGCTTCAATGTCCTGGGGGTAGATATTTTTCCCGGCGTTGATAATCAGATCTTTGGAGCGCCCAACGACATAAACCTCACCACCGGCCATATAACCGCGATCACCAGTGCGATACCAGCCATCTGTCGTCAAGGGCTGTAAATCACCTCGATGATAGTAACCCGTGAGCAAACAGTCGCTCTTGATGGCGATTTCCCCCACTTCCCGTTCGGGTAGGGGGTGTGTGTCGCCATCGACAACACACACATCAACATTGTCCAATGGTGGGCCACAGGCAACTTGTGGTAGCGCCAGCGAATGGTCCCTGGCAATAGGCTCAGCACGATTTTGGTTCAGAAGAGTATGTCGATCAATCCAGTCGATGGTTGCTGTTTGACCAATAGGGGTCTGCGTTACGGCAAAGACATTTTCCGCCATTGCATAGCTGACCGCGAGTTGATTTGCTTTTATCCCTAATTCGCCAAACCGCTCTAAAAATTGCTGATGGCTGTCGTGGCGCACCGGCTCCGAACAATTGATGAAAGCCCGCATATTGGCTAATGATAGACCATCAATGTCAGCCGAACGGATACGGCGGGCGCAATGGTTATAGGCAAAATTGGGTAGCCAGCAGAATGTGCCTGAATAACGATCAATAGCCTTGAACAGCAGCGCGGGGTTGCTCACCCAATCGAACGGCGACATGAGCACCAGTGTTATCCCCTGAACTAATGGTAGCAAAAATCCGGCGATTAAACCCATATCGTGATACAGGGGGAGCCAGCTAACGATGACGTCTGTGGCGGTGAGTTGTAGCGCATCGCTGTAGCTGGCGAGCTGGTTGAGTACCGCCTCGTGAGTGAGGGCGACGCCCTTCTGCAAACCGGTCGTGCCGCTGGAATGCTGCAAAAAGGCGATAGCATCAGCGTCGGGCGAGTGGGGCGTAAACGCTGCTGTGTTATCAGTTTCGAGTTGGGATGTGCCGTATACCGGGCAGTTGACGGTTGCGGCAAGTTGGTCGGCAAAATCATCACTTGTCAGCATCGCTTTGACATTTGATAGATCAACAAGCTGTGACAGGTGCTGCATATAGATTTGCGGATCAAGTTTTTCCGTTAATGTGGGGAACATGGAGGGAATAGCCCCTAATAAAAGCGCTCCCCAGAAGGCGTAGATGCTATCAAGGTTCTGAGTGTGAGCGATGATGACTAAATTGCCCGGTTGAAGCCCTAAGTGGTGCATTGCATTAGCATGAGTCTGGATGGATGCATAAAATTGTGTACGCGTAACGATGATGTCAGGTAGACCAGTCTGTACGTAAATAATCGCCGGTTCATCACCTCCAGCCAGGGTAACGGCATCGTGCAGCGTCATGAATTGCTGGCGTGTAGCCCGTGTCAGCATATTAACCCTGGAGTACACGAGCTACGATTTGATCGAGGGTGTCCATTTTGGCGACGGTGAGATCGGTATTCGGGATAAATACCTTGTACTCTTGCTCGATATAGACGGCGAGTTCGGCCAGCGCAAACGAGTCCATCAAACCGCCGGTGATAATACCTTCTGTGTCCTCGATTTCGTAGCTTTCATCGCGAATCAATTCACGAGCAATATAAGCGCGAAGTGAAGTACGAATCGTTGCGTCATCCATTGTTAATTCTTTCATTGGAAAACCATACAATTTCCTGGCTTAGGCGGGTGGCAAGCCGATGCGAACCGGCAGGCGAAAGGTGGACTGGACTGTCGGTAAATTCGTCGTGGTCAATAAAGTCCCACAGGTCTACATATTCCCAACCGGCGTCAACCGCCTCAGCCTTCAGCAGGTCCAGATAGCCGTCATAGGCCCAGCGTGGATACCACAAATTATAGCGCAGGTCGCTGTTTTCACCGTCGCTGATAAAGATCGGTTCGTTAACAATCATTAGCGGTATGTCTTTGACGAGGTTATGTCCGGCGTGAATAATGTCGAATGCTAACTCATCAACGGTAAGCGGTCGTGGTTCATCGTCATCATTCCACGAATTATTGACTTCGAAGTCGCTGGTGCGCAGCATGATTTCATCCGGGTAAATCTGGTCAATGCCAGTAATAGACCACATGACACCAAAGAGTTGCAGGCGTAACCAATCTGCCAGCGGACGCCGTTGGCCGATAATGGTGCGGTTAAGGAATTCGGGATCAGCTAATCGGGCATCGGTGAGATCGTAGTTGAGATTCAGAGTTGTAAACAGTTGCTTCACTTTTTCTGCATTGTTCTGGACAAGTGGCGCATCGAATTGTTTCGTTCGCGGGAATGAGCGTAAAGTTACCAGCCAGATAATTAGATCGGGATCGTATTGCAAGGCCACATCCAGCAACAGAAGATCTTTGGTCAGCGATAAAATAGGGTGGCCGAGGTTATAGGCCACTACCTGTTGGTTGTTGGCAAGTGTCATGGTCGTCCTGTTGAGCGTTGCGGTCAATGTTTCACTCGGTTGGAGTAGAATACCCCAGACGCTGGAATCGCCAATGACGACGACTCGGAACTCATCGGGCGTTTTAGGTCGGGCAATTTCATGCGACGCGAACATCGCGGACAGGCTGTTCAAACTCAGGTTGTAAGCGGCTGGATCTTCGCCATAAGGCAATCGTACCCGACCCGGAACGAGTCGGTTATAAATTGATAGCTCACCAATCGCGTCCAGCGGATTGAATAGTGCAAAAAAAATGTTCAGCAATATTAACAGCATAACGGCTTTGAAAACCACGCGCACGCTGTTCACGCTGCTATCCCAAACAGGCGCAGAAAAACGGTGAGCGCCGTATTGATGTCGACCAGCGCAAACCATACCCAGCCGAGCAAGACGAAGTGAAACGTTACGAGGACGCCGCTCATTGAAACCGCCCGTTGTAAACGTGGTGTCTGGCGAAGCTCACGATGCCACTTGCGGGTACGGTCACTGTAGACTTTGTGGATAAATAAACCCAGGCCGTGCCATAAACCCCAGATAAAATATGAGAGTGTGATGCCATGCCACAGGCCAATGACGATCATTGTGATCAGGTGACAGATTAATAATATCAGCAGCGATGCTGGACGATTGGGTCTGCTGAGAATCCAACGAGATAACGGCGAAAAGACATAAAAGCGCACCCAGTTGCTGAGGGTCATATGCCAGCTTTGCCAGAAGGCAGTGATATTGTCTTTCAGATAAGGTCGGTCAAAGTTTTCCGGTAGTTTGACGCCAAACAGGATGCCGATGCCAATCGCGATGTCGGTATAGCCGCTGAAATCGAGGAACAGGCGGAAGGCGTAAGCGTAGAGTAGGAGCCACAATCCACCGGGAGTCGTGGCCTGCAAAGCGCTGGACTCATTAAGGGCGATAAGCGCCAAAGAATCAGCAATGACGAATTTTTTGAACAGGCCGATGAAAATGCGCTGGCCGCCGTTGATGAAGCGTTCGGTCGGTGGGTTCGCTTCGGTCAACACGTGATAGTCTGTTAGGAAGCGCTCAGCACGGTCAATCGGTCCGGCGGTATAGGCGGGGAAGAAAATGACATACGTCAGGTATTCGCGCCACGACAGCGCGGGTAATTGCCCGGTTTGCTGGTCGCGCAGCGTATGAATCAGGCGAAAGGCAACGTAGGAAAGACCTAGCCAGCCGAGGTCAACGGTGCTGGCAAGCGAAACATCTTGACCTTGCTGGAACCGGAGTAATCTGCTGAGCCACTCAGTCAAGGGCTGGTACTTGAAGATGACGAAAATAGTCACAACTGCTAGGATGCTGATGGAATAAATCTGATTTGATTGACGCGACATTCGCCACAAAGTTAGCGTGAGACCAACAACAATAATCAGCGCCAACGCGACCGGCGGAATGTCAGGCGGACGGGATGTCAGACGTAGTTCTGGGATAAGATAACGTGTGGCTGAGAGTAGTAGAATCAATGTGAATGTGAGTGCCAGGGACATGTAATCGTCGCGTGAAAATGTTACTGTGCTGCGAAGTTGCAGCCAGCTAAAGAAAGTAATCATCAAGGTCGCTGTCGGTAGGATGAAGTCCAACTGGCGGATATTGAGAACCGGCTGTAACCAGTAAATGGCAAGGATGCTGGCAATCATCAGCAACCAGCCGCGCCATCGAGCCGGGGTGAAAAGATTGTACACAACAGCGCCCAGGGCGAAGACCGCGATATGCGTCAGGGTCATGGACTAAAAACCCTGATAAATCCATTGAGGAGCGGAATCAGTGGTGACGATTATCAGCAAGATTATTATCAGACACAGGCCCAGTGCAGCCAGATTCTCGCGTGAGAATAGCCGCCGCATCTAACCAGCTTCTCCACACCATTTCCAGATGCCATCTTCCTGGACAACGCGATAGCTACTGAGCGGAAACGAGGTATTTTCGGTGCCATAAGTTGCAACGATCTCCCCGGTACAGGTGACAATGTCAGTTTCACCTTCACGCTGGCAATCCGCGTTTTCCAGCCTGACATCGGTTACACTGGCAAATGATGCAACTTCTCGTGGGAGATCAGCTTCCATTGGCAGGCACAGCAGGTCGCGGAGGATGGCCTCGTCACCGTCAATTTTAGCTTGAAGATAACGTTCAACGGTTTCAGTGGGATCACCAGCGTTCTGGGCAGCACAGGCTGTGAGTGCCAGCGTAGTGAGTAGCAAGAGTGCGAACGATTTCATGGGTTCTCCGCAGGTTAGTTCATATCCAATGTGTGGCGTAGTTCACCCAGCATGACCAATGCCAGCAGGTTTTGCAAGCTGGTTCCATACCAGGCTTCATGTCCAGTAGTGTATTTGAGGTTCGGGAAGCCACTGTTGGCAACGTGGATGGCATCTTCATCCAGGCCATAATCCGGTAGCAGCCGCGCCGCTGCCCAGAAGTTTATGAGCGGTACTTCATATTCCTGTGCAATTTCTGCCAGACGCAGGTTAAAATTGATGGACTGCCACCAGAGTTCATCCTCTGGATCAACGCTGAAAGTTGACAGTACCGGAATAATACCCAGTGCCAGTGTTTCGTCGACAAGCTGGCGCATCTGCTCACCAAATTCTATGTCCGTCATGTGGCGAACATCGTTGGGGCCAAACAATATTATGGCGATGCTGGGACGGCTGAGGCGATATTCACATTGCAGCGGACTCTCTCCTGGCGTGCACAATGTTTTATCTGCCCACAACGGATCGAACACGACGTAAGTTGTCATACCAATGCGTGAAGCTACGCTTGAATCGCTCAGCGCTGGCCCAAAATAATTGATCGAATCTTCCAGGAAGTCGTAGGGGCCAAGTTCATAATCGTCTCGGCTCAGTGGATTAAGATAGAGCGGGTTGGCGCTTACGCTGTCGCCCACTTTGGTCAAAACATTGCTGTGATTGCCGAGTGCTTGCCCATATTTATATACACCGAGCATCGCGCTGCTGACAGGTGGAATTACGGGCACGGCGTAAAGCTCACCTACCGACGCAAATTCCACAGTGGTTGGGTCAGCATCGGCGATGGTTTGGTTGACTGGAATCGTGCTCAGGTGGTAATTGCCTTCGTAGTTGAGATAGCCCGTCACGGTCCAACCATCAAGCACGATTTCGCCGCTGGGGTTGGTGCGCGTGACACGGACCCAGGTTCCAGCGCGATTACGTTCGATAATGCTGACGGGTACGCCGGGGTTCAAGGTGCCGGTTTCACGAAACGTAAAACTGGGACCGCTGTGAACCGTAACCATCTGATAGGCTGTGGTCTGTGGCGTTTCCAGGGTGAAGAGGAGTGTCAGCAAGAAAAGAAATTTGAGCATTTTACCTCAAGGTGCTTCGCCACACATTCGCCATGTACCATCTTCTTGAATGGTGCGATAACCGCTAAGTGGGAATTCGCGCAATTCAGCCTGATATTGAACGACGATTTTACCCTGACAATCGACGATATTATAGTCTCCATCAGTACCGGCTGGTTGGCAACTCACGTCTTGCAGTTCCGCGCCAGTATTGCGAAATGAGGTCGCCAGGGTACGGGCATCGGCTTCATAGGCTGCACAGGTCAGGTTAGCCAGGCGTTCGGTTTCGTCATCAATGATAGCCTGAAAATAGGCTTCGACTACCTGCGCTGGGTCGGTGCCGTTGGCAGTCGCACAGCCTGCCATCGATGTGAGGCAGAATAGCAACATACTGTATCTCAAATAGCGCA
Source organism: Phototrophicaceae bacterium (assembly GCA_965223835.1). Classification (GTDB taxonomy): domain Bacteria; phylum Chloroflexota; class Anaerolineae; order Aggregatilineales; family Phototrophicaceae; genus CAVYXZ01. The sequence goes on along the minus strand of CBDCXQ010000001.1, from coordinate 2,672,222 downwards.
TTAGCGTGCTCCCACACTGCGGCGCACCGTATCTAACATTTGTAATGTCAACAGATCACGCAGCGCGAGGCCCCACTCATGTTCGTCACTGCCAAAAACCTGTTGGTCGCTGTCTTTTTGGGAGAGGTGGAAATTATCCTCGGTAACGCCATTATGCGGCAAAGCAATGGCGGGATCGCGTAGCTCGATCAAAGGGATTTGTTCACGTCGCGCGATGTTGCGGATCACATCGTTGAATGCCTGTGATTCCGGCCAGAAGAATTCAGTGTGATTCGGAAAGGTTGTGAGCAGCGGGATGATGCCGGCATTGATGGTGGTTTCAACGATTTCGTTCATATACGTTTCGTATTCCTGGACGGTATAGATCTGCATATCGACAGAACCCAACATGATGATGGCGATGCTGGGGCGGATAGTGCGATATTCGCATTCTAATGGCGATTCATTAGGTTGGCATTTGTCCGGGTCTGCCCACATATCAGCGAGCACTGCTGCGGCATTGAAGGCGCTAGATGCCGCGAGACTGGTACGTCCGAACGATGTGTGAAAATAACGAACGGTATTTTCGAGATAACCAAAAGGGCCGAGATCGTATTTGCCCGATGCAAAAGGGGCCAGAAAGGGTTGATTGGCGGTAATGCTGTCACCAACCAGGGCAAATACATTGGGTTGATTGCCACGCCGCAAACCGGCTTGATAGATGCGGATGGCGCGTTGACTGATGCCCCCGTTAACCAGCGGTGCATTGGGGTCATCAGGAGGAATGGCATCAACCAGGGCAACCGTAGCTAATGGAGTTGGTGTATCGACCCAATTGACGACTAATTGCGCCGTATCGATGCGCGTTTCAATCAAATCCGCAAATACCCAGCCCTGTTGACCCGTAAAGGTCTGTACTTCATACCAGAGTGAGTTGGCGGAGCGGGCGATGAGTTTTAGCTCTGTCTCTGACTCTAACAATGCAATGGCCGGGGTGAAACGGGTACTGGGACCAGTGCGCAAGTTGACACCGTTGACACCCGTTACTCGTGCATCACCCATTGGTGTGGGAGACAGGGTGCGGGTGGGCGTCTCCGTAATGGTTGCTGTGGGCGAGATCGTCGGTGTGCTCGTGATGGTCGCGGTGGCGGTGGGTGTCACAGTTGGCGGCGGTGTAATGGTAGACGTCTGTGTTGGTATTGTGGAGGGTTGTTCGGTTGGCGTCAACGTTTGGGTCAAAGATGGTAGGACGGCCAGCGTCGGTAATTCTGAGATCTGCGCTGGCGCTTGATGGCAGGCGCTTACTATAATCAATATCAGAAGAAACGATTTTGGAGCAAAATGTCGGAACATGCTGTGGCCTGATCGATTAGATGCTCGTGACCTATTGTATTGTATCGCGGGCCAGATGCAACATAGCTCTAGGCAGAATTTCACCGGGTTCTGGGTGGGAATAACGCTGCTCATTTTCGTCATGATCGGTTGCAGACCAGCACCCATGCTTCCAACAAATACACCCACCAGTATAAGGGTGCAATTGGCAGCACCACCGACGCGTATAGCGACCGTAGTTTTGTCGCCCACTTTGACACCGTTGGCCCCCGCTACCTCGACGCGAATACCAGCAACACCCTTACCCGATGCCCGCGTTCGTGCGACAGATGCAACAGTCGTGAGCGAACCTGCCGGACAAACAGTTCTCATGTCGCTGAAGGGTACAACGCCCTTGACCGTTATTGGCCGGACCCGTGATAACGATTGGCTGCATATCGTGTTGCCGGATGGTCGTCCGGGTTGGCTGGTTGCAGATGCGGCTGATGTTCTAATTGATCTGGAGGCAGTGAGTATTTCAGGCGCAGTGGCGTCGCCAACCGTTATCGCTTCATTAACGCCTGCGCCAATCTCACAACGTCCAATTGTGTCCGGCATTACCAGCTATACAAATGAGATTTTTCGGCGCGGACTCACACGCGGCAAACGAGCAAACGTCTTCTCGAAAGTGGGGGATAGCTTGACTGTCGCCAGTTATGTTCTGTATCCGATCGGGTGGGGCACATATAATCTGCGTGAGTATCAACATTTGCAGCCCGTTATCAATTATTTCTCAGTCGCAACCGCTCGTGATGGCAATTCATTCGCCAACAATTCGCTGGCAGCGGATAATGGTTGGACTTCGCAAAGCGTCCTTGATCCGAATCTGGCCCATCCACAACTTTGTAATCCTGGTGAAACGCCGCTGAGTTGTGAGTACCGCATCACACGACCAGCGATTGTGCTGATCCTGCTGGGTACTAATGATGTGGGACAAATACCAGCAGCGATTTTCCGCGAGAATTTACGGCAGATTGTGCAGATTTCGGTGAATGAGGGGATTATCCCGGTCCTCAGCACCTTACCAGAACGGTATGGGTATGCTGATGAGATTGTTGAGTTTAACGCTGTGATAAGCGGCATTGCACGGGAGTATGGCGTCCCGCTGTGGGATTATGGTGATGTAATGCGCCAGTTACCCAATGCCGGGTTATCCGAGGATAATGTGCATCCCTCCTGGCCGCCGGGTGATGTGGCCGCTGCTGGGGATTTTACAGCGTTTAATCTGCGTTTCGGCTATACCATCCGTAATCTCACGGCATTACAGGTGTTGGACACTCTCTGGCAGCAAGTCATCAATCGTTGATTTTTTAGCGCAGTAAATTATTCGCATAGTCAATGGCGCGTTCGGTGGCGGAGAAGATCACAGCATCAGCAAAAAATATGGGTTCTAGACTACCGAGTTCCTGCGTACGTTCGAGCTGACCGCGCACTCGTTCACTGATTCCAGCCAGAATAAGTTTACCGCCTTTGGCCTCTAACTTTCGAGCATATGCTTTCAAAAAGCCAATCCCTGTTGTGCCGAGGTAAACGTTGTCGCGCAGCCGCAAAACAACAACGGGTACGTTTGTTGTTTGGTCGGGCTTGGGCAGCAGTTGCTCCAGTCGAGAAATCGCCGCGAAGTAGAGGTTACCTGAAACCGAAATGACGAGTGGTTCCCCATCGGGAAATGATTTTGGCAATTCTGCTTCCTGAAAGTGATGATCGGGCAGCTGAATCAAACGCACGACTTTAATGTCGGTTGCCGACTGGTAAATGTAGAGCAGCAACGAGATGAGAACACCAATATAGATGCTCAGTTCGAGTGGCAGGAACAGGGTCGATAGAAAGGTGATTACCAGCGCCGTGCGACCTGACAGACTTACTCGCCATACTTTTTGTAAAGCATCCAGCCGCAGCAAGCTCAACCCGGCAATCACCAGTTGTCCGGCCAATGCCGCCAGCGGAATGTATTCGATAAACCGACCAAATGCGACAAGGATCAGTGCCACCAGGATGCCCGCCATGAGGTTGGCACCACGCGATTTTGCGCCTGCACTGATGTTAACGGCTGTTCGGGAAAGTGAACCGCTTGCTGGCATACACTGGAAAAAGCCGCCAGCGATGTTGGCAAGACCCTGGCCGATCAAGTCATGGCGCACGTTGGCTGTTGCGCCATCGGGCTGGGGAATGGTACGCGTTAATCCGGCGGCTTGCAATGACGCTAAGAGAGCAACCGCTAATGCCGAAAAAGCGAGTTCTGGGATATACATTGGATTTGGCATTGTCAATGCCGGGAGGCCAACTGGAATGGCACTAATATCGCGCACCAATGTAACATCTGTCCATTGAAGTGCATAGACGATCAAGCTAGTCAACACCATCGCGGTCAGCGTAGCGATACTCTTCAAGCGAGTATGCTTTAGCCCAAAGATAATCGCCAACGATAGGGCACCAACTATTGTAGTTTGAATACTCCACTGCGGTATATGCAAGAGCCAATCAGCAATGCGTTGGACGCTGTTGCCATGAGTACCTGCTAATCCAACCAGAGACGGTAATTGTCCCAGAATAATTAGGATGGCTGCGCCGCTAATGAATCCGGTCATGACAGCGTTGGATACAAATCGAACGAGGTTACTCAGTCGCAACACCCCAAACAGAATCTGGAAAATACCCACCAGCAAGGTAATGACGAAGAGGTGCCCAATCGGATCCTGCCCCTGAAATTGGAGGAGGATGCTGCCGACGACCAGGGCAATCGCATTGGTGGGGCCGATGGTCATGTATACAGAACTGGTCGTGAGTGAACCGATGATCGTCGTTATAGCGGCTGTATACAGGCCATAGATAGGATTAATTCCGGCAATAATCGCGAAGCCCATTGCCTGCGGTGCGCCCGCCACCGCACCGGTTGCGCCTGCGAGAATATCAGCTGCAATGAAGTCTTTTTGGATTTTCCAGGTACGCATGGTGTTGGCATATTCATTGTGAAAAGCACTACCGTAATTTACACCACAACCGGCGCTTTTACCAAAAGCTATTCGGTGAAGAACGCCCACATGACATCGGTGGCATGGATATCAAGATTCACTCGGCCCGCGACTGGCTCCGGGATGCGCCCAGGAACACCCGGCCAATTGTGCCCGCCGCCGACGATGGCATATAACACAACTGCCGATTCTTCCTGGCAGTCTTTTACCGTCAAGATGCGAACCTGGGTACCCGGTGAACGGCCCTGCGGTGGAATATCACGAGTGTCGGCGTCAGCGGCGCACTGATTATACTCGGCCCAGAATCCCAGCATCTGCGGAATGGGCAAGACGGAATAAAATTGCTGACCCCGGATATTTTCCAGTCGGCCATCCCACAACACATTGTTATCCTGGGTTCCATGAATGATGAGCATTCGCACGGGTTTGCGCTGTTCATAATCGCAAACTGTTTCAAGTCCCTGGAAGCCAGAACCGGCAATATCAGCATACCCGGCAAAGACTTCTGGTGCTTCACACGCCAGGCGGTGAACCATGAAGCCGCCGTTCGACAGGCCATTGACATAAATTCGCTCACGATCAATGTTCAAATCGAGGGCCAGATCGTCCATGAGCGTGGTGATAAACGCGGTATCATCCACGCCTTCATCCCGGAAAAATCCGGCTCCTTTGAAATAATTCCAGCCCGTGTCGTTGCTTCCGTCACGGCTCAGGCCATCAGGATAAACGGCGATGAAGCCCTTTTCGTCAGCAAGACGGTTGGTGTCGGTCAGGCTGGCGTGTCCGGCACCGGTTCCGAAGCGTCCGTGCAAACCAATGACAACCGGTGCTGGTTCGGTGGGATCATAATTCGCCGGAATATAGGTGGTGTAGGTGCGAGCCTGTCCAGCATAGGGTTCAGGTTGGGGCGTAGCCCAACTGTCCGCACCAGTGAAGAAATCTATGATGATCGCATTGGCATCAACACCAAATTGATTGAGCGTGTAATCACCGGTTCGGGGCCAATTCTGCCCACCACCCAGGATGCGATACATAGCAACGGTTGTTTCATCAGCGCAGTCATTCAATTGGGTGGTGTTTTCATTAATAGATTGCGGTGCGCCCTCACAGGCCTGGCGCTGTGCCCAGAAGTCCATCGTATCTTCTACGCCCAGGATTACATAATTATTGTTCCCAAACAGGGTGGAGAAATCACGTGTTTCAAACTTATAAAAATGGTCGTTTGTCCCTAACAAAACCAGCAAGTTGACAGATGCAGGCGCTGCTTCAGGGCAGTTGTCGCGATGATAGTCCCACATCAACGCACCTACCACCACGATCCCACTGAAAAATTGTGGGATTTCGCAGGCCGCATGATAGGCCATTAAACCGCCGTTGCCGAAGCCAGTGAGGTAAACCTGATTTACCTCATGTTCGGCAGTTAGATATTCGATTAATTCAGTGAGAAAGCCGACATCATCAACTTCTATATCAGTCGCGTTTTCGCTCCACGTGATTTCGGCGCTATCAGGATAAACCGTGACGAATCCGTGTTTGGCAGCCGCAGAATCCAGGCCAGTGAGGAGTTGCATAGCACGGCCCGACGAGGCGCTGGGGTGCAACGCAATGATGGCTGATCGATCGTCAGCAGGGGCGGAATCGGGAATCTGTAGCCAGAAGGTACGCTCAAGGCCAGCGTGGGTAAGCGACTGACGCGAGTTGGCTGGCTGTGCCGGCGTAGAGGTTGCTGTCGTTAGGACAAGGCTACTGATGAACACAATAATCAACTGAATTTTCATAGGGATTCTCGACAGTTGTAAGCACACGTTCAATACTTCAAATAGTCCGGGGCAGGTTCAGGCCAATTGGCGGCGAATTGGCGCGCGGCATGCTACACTTGGCACACGATTATTGGTCGCGAAGAAGTGGATGCACATGAAAATCACAAAAGTTACCCCAATGATATTGGGAACTAAATGGCGCAACCTGACCTTTGTCAAAGTGGAAACGGATGAAGGCTTGTATGGCGTGGGCGAGGCGCGAGTTTTGAATCGAACCGATGCAGTTTTAGGTTATTTATCCGAAGCTGCTCCACGCTACGTATTGGGAACTGATCCATTTGAGATTGAAAAGCTGGTGCAGCGCATGTTCCGGGAGGATTTTGGACGCGCTGGCGAGATCATCATGACGGCAACGGCCTTGATCGAAATCGCTTGTTGGGACATTATGGGCAAGGCGCTTAATCAACCGGTGTATCGCTTGCTGGGTGGGGCGGTGCGCCCCCGAATCAAAGCCTATGCCAACGGCTGGTATACAGTTGAGCGGACGCCAGGCGAGTTCCACGAAGCGGCGAAGGGGGTTATCGAAAAAGGCTATCGTGCGTTGAAATTTGACCCCTTTGGTGCCGGCTTTTATGAACTTGACCGGGCTGAGAAAAATCGTGTGATTTCATTGGTCGAAGCGGTGCGCGCTGCGGTGGGGCCGGATGTCGAAATTTTGATTGAGATGCACGGTCGGTTTAATCCGGTTACAGCGGTGGAGATGACGACAGAGCTGGCGCGATTTAAGCCCAGTTGGGTCGAAGAGCCAGTGCCACCGGAAAATCTCGCGGCATTGAAAAAAGCCAGTGATGCGATTGCGCCGTTGGGGGTGCCGATTGCAACCGGCGAACGCATGCACACGATGTACGAATTTCGTGAATTATTCGAATTGCAGGCTGCCGACATCATCCAGCCGGATATTACCCATTTTGGTGGCATCCTCAACACGAAAAAATTGGCTGCGTGGGCTGAGGCGTATTATATGCTGATCGCGCCCCATAACGTGGGCGGCCCGGTTTCGACCGCGGCAGCATTGCATCTGGCTGCCTGTACGACCAATTTCAAGATTCAGGAACATTTTAACGACTTTGCCGATGCCTTTGTTAAGGAAGCGGCCCCCGGTTTACCAGAAGTCGTTGATGGGTATTTCGCGTTGCCCAGCGGTCCCGGCCTGGGGGTGACACTCGACGAAGACCTGATCGCGGCGCACCCCCGCCAGAAAGTACATTTCAACCTGTTTGCCGATGATTGGCACAAACGTGACGTTGCTGATTAGTTGGTGACGTTTAACCAACCGCCATCGACATAATAACTGGAGCCGACGCAGTAGCTGGCACGCGGCGAACACATAAAGACAAAAAAGTGAGCGATTTCTTCAGGCGTAGCAAAACGACCGATGGGGGCGTTGTCTTTGGCGATCTTATCCAGATACTGTTCCCAGGTCGTATCGGTGTCTTTGGTCAGGAGTTGCGCGGTATTTTTCCAGTCCGGCGTCAGCACGAGGCCGGGATTAATGGTGTTGACCCGGATATTGTCGCCGATCACTTCATTGGCGAGACACTTGGAGAACATGACCAGTGCAGCTTTGGTGACATTGTAAATCGGCTCATAGTAGAGCGGCTGGCTGGCGCAGATGGACGCATTGTTGATGATGACTCCACCACCACGTTGGCGCATGGACGGAATCAAGCTGCGGGATAATCGAACTGCTGCCATGAGATGTAGATCCCAGTAGTATTGCCATTTTTCATCAGTGGCATCCATAATCTTTTCTTCGCTGCCGGTTCCCGCGTTGTTGATGAGGATGTCCGCGCCGCCAAACGCCTGTTCTATGGTGGTGACAAATTGATCGAGGGCTGTGGTTTTGGTAACATCAGCTGCGAATCCCAGAGCATTGACACCATGTTGGTCAGCGATCGCCTGTGCTTGTTGCTGGGCGCGTTCGCCATTACGGGCACAGATAGCGATGTGGACGCCTTCCGCTGCCAAACCATGTGCAACGGCCAGCCCAATGCCCACACTGCCGCCGGTAATTACCGCTACTTTATCTTTTAGTTCCAAGTCCATTTCAATAGCTCCTACTTAAAATACTGGGCATCATTATGCCGCGAAAAGTTGTTACAATCATAACGCGCAAGGAAGGATGGAGAAGTCTTGGTCAAAATCCCTGAGATTCCGCCACCAGACCTGGCTACACAGCAAGCCGCTCGTGATCGGCAGACGACATTGCTGAAACCACCGGGGGCTTTGGGCGACTTGGAAACGCTCGCAGCACGCATTGCGGGCATGACCGGACGATGGGATTGGTTACCGGAGCGCCGCGCCATCATCGTTTGTGCGGGCGATCATGGCGTGGTCGCGCAGGGTGTCAGTACCGTGCCTGCATCAATCACTGCGTACATGGTCGGGCAATTTCTGAACGGAACTGCCGCCATCAATGTACTGGCACGTCAAATGGATGCGCGTTTGTTGGTCGTTGATGCGGGTGTTGCAGCAGATTTGCCAGAGCATCCGCAGCTTGTAAACGGGAAGATCGTGCCTGGCACTGCCGATTTTACATTGGGACCGGCCATGACTGCCGAGCACGCTGAACAGTCTATACAATTGGGTTTAGACGTAGCGGAAGGCGAAATTAAACACGGATTGAATTTGCTGGCGGTGGGTGAGATGGGGATTGGTAACACGACGGCTGCCAGCGCAATTATTGCCGCCATGACCAACCGTCCGGTCGTTGATGTCACCGGACGCGGCACCGGGTTGGACGATGAACGCCTACGCAAGAAGATCGCCGTGATTGAAACTGCACTGCGGGTAAATCAAGCAACAGATGAGGATGTGCTGGCAAAAGTCGGCGGATTCGAGATCGGCGCGATGGCCGGTTTGATGTTAGGGGCTGCCGCGAACCGAGTTCCAGTCCTGATTGATGGCCTCATCTGCACCGCAGCGGCGCTCATTGCGGCCAAATTGCGGCCTGAAGTGTGCAATTATTTGATTGCCGGACATCAGAGCGCGGAGCCGGGACATCGGATTGCACTCGAGCATCTGGCCCTCAAGCCGTTGCTCCAGTTGAACATGCGTTTAGGTGAAGGAACCGGCGCGGTACTGGCGATGCCGATTGTTGAGGCGGCCATGCGCACGTTGCAAGAAATGGCAGTCCTCGAATGATTCATCTGCGGATGGCGCTGGCGTTTTTGACAACTTTGCCGGTCGGCGATGCTGAGACCGATGAGCCAGGTCGAGCTTTTGCTTACTTCCCACTGGTTGGGTTGCTGATCGGCTTGCTTTTAGCGCTGGTGGCTTACAGCTTGCGAATATGGTTGCCGGCGGACCTGGTGGCCTTCGTTGTTGTTGTGCTGTGGGTCGTGCTCACTGGTGGCCTGCATCTTGATGGTTTTGGCGACTCATGTGATGGGTTGATGGCAACGGTTGAACCGGCGCGCCGTCTTGAGATTATGAAAGATCCACGGGCCGGTTCATGGGCCGTGATCGGGCTGGTCCTGTTGTTGCTGGGAAAATGGCTTGCCGTGCGCGAAGTCCCGGCAGTTGCTTTATTCGTCCCAGCGATCATGGGGCGCTGGGTGATGGTACTGGCAGCGTACACGTTCCCTTATGTCCGACCGCAGGGCTTAGGTGCATATTTTCGGCGGGGTTTGGGTCGTCCACAGGTCATTATTGCTACATTGCTAACCGTTATGGTTGTATTGCTCTGGTCAGTTATGATTGATCGACGTGGGATCTGGCTGCTGTTGATTGGTTGGCTGGTGGTCGCTATTCTAGGGCGGTGGGCTGCCCGCAGACTGGGCGGTGGGCTGACTGGTGATGTGTATGGGGCATTATGTGAATTAACGGAATTGGTGACTCTATTGGGGTTAAGCGGGCTATGAGTAAGCGTTTGATCTTCTTGCTAGGTGGCGCGCGCAGCGGTAAAAGTCAATATGCTGAGCGCTGGGCGCGGGAACATGGTCAGCAGGTTTTGTTTGTAGCGACGGCCCAGGCCTTCGACGATGAAATGCGTGAACGGATCGCAAATCATCAAGCGGCGCGACCCGCGCACTGGCAAACACTGGAAGCGCCGCTGGCTCCGGCGGATGCGATTGCTCACAGTTTGGAAGCCGCTGTTTGCGATACCGTGCTGATCGACTGTTTGACTTTGCTGGCATCAAATCTACTGTTGACCCTGCCGGATGATTGTACCCAGGCCGATGCTGACGCCGCTATTCTTGACGAAGTTGCAAAATTATTGAAGGTTTATCAGCAGTCATCAGCGACGTGGTTGATCGTGAGTAATGAGGTGGGTATGGGTGTGGTGCCACCGACACGGTTGGGGCGTTTTTATCGCGATGCGCTGGGGCGAGCCAATCAACGCTTGGCGCAGGTGGCCGATGAGGTGTTGCTACTGGTTGCTGGCTTGTCCTGGTCGCTCAAAGCGCCTGGTAACTGATTAGTGTAAAAAGTTGAGAGGGGGGAAACCGGTATGTTTAATGTGCCACTGACGTTGGGGATCGAAGAAGAGTATCAAATTGTTGATCCTGAGACCCGGGCGCTGACGTCTTATGTGCAGCAATTGCTTAATGCGGGTCGGGTTGTTCTGGGCGATCAGGTCAAGCAAGAGTTTATGCAGTCACAAATTGAGGTTGGCAGTGAAATTTGCCGGAACGTGCAGGAGGTGCGCCAGGAAATTATTCGTTTGCGGCGCACGGTCTGCAATGTTGCCGAGGAGCATGGACAGAAAATCGTCGCGGCTTCGACGCATCCGTTCTCCCGGTGGGACGATCAGGAGATTAGTGAAGGGGAACGATATAAAGATCTGGAAACCAGTATGCAAGAGGTTGGTCGCCGCCTGCTGATCTTCGGCATGCATATTCATGTCGGTTTTGGTAAGTCAGCCGAAGCGCTGGAACTCTTGATCGAAGTGCAGAATCAAATGCGTTACTTTTTGCCCCATCTCCTGGCGCTAACAACCAGCTCACCCTTCTGGCATGGGCGTAACACGGGTTTGAAAAGCTACCGCAGCATCGTTTTCAAGAGCCTGCCACGTACCGGTATTCCCCCGTCTTTCACTTCTTATTCAGATTTTCAACATATGGTCGATGTTCTGGCGCAAGTGGGTTCGCTGAGCAAAGATAAAGACAAACACGGGGATGCAACTGGCGCGACCCGCATCTGGTGGGATGTTCGACCCCAGATTGGCTTTGGGACGATGGAAGTCAGAGTGTGTGATATTTGCACCACTATCGAAGAAGCGCTGTGTGTGGTTGCGCTGGTGCAGGCCATTGCGGCTAAACTGGTGCAACTACGCCAGCAAAATATGAGCTGGCGTAACTATCATGCGATGATGATTGAGGAGAATAAGTGGCGGGCAGTGCGCTATGGCGTGGATGGTAAATTGATTGATTTCGGCAAAATTGAGGAGGTGCCGCTGCGCTTTCTAGCGAATGAACTGCTTGAATTTGTTGATGATATCTTGGATGATTTGGGATCACGCCCGGAAGCTGAATATATTCGGACTATTGTGAGTCAAGGAACCAGTGCGGATCGTCAACTGGTCACGTATCGCAAAGCAATCAGCCAGGGGGCGACAACACAGGAGGCGTTTGTGCAGGTTGTGGATCAGTTGATCGCCGAGACACAGCAAGGCTGGCAGACGCGTTGACTACGATGGCATCTGCTCGGCAAATTGCTCAATCGCATCATCGGTGCTAACCGGGCAAGGTCGCTGTTCGGCAGTTTTGTACTCGGTTAATTGCGGATTTGCCAGCGCGTTATAGCACATGATGAACGCTCGTCGATGCTGGCTGGAATCGTTGGGACCTGATGCATGGAGCAGGTTACAGTGAAAGAACAACACATCGCCCGGCTTCATTTCACAATATACATGCTCGAAGTGTTTTTCCACCAGACGGATGCGTTGTACATCGGTCCCAGTTTGATCACCGACATTGCCATGATCGAGCCGACCTAATAAGTGGGAACCACGTAGCACTTGCAGGCAACCATTCTCACGAGTAGCTGGGTCAAGCGCGACAAATGCGCTGAGCATTCGCGGAAAGGCAAAGCCTTGATCGTACCAGTAGCCATAATCCTGATGCCACTCCCAGCTACCACCGGTTCCGGCTTCTTTGAGCATCACCTTGCCATGAAAAAAGGCGACTTCTTCACCTAATAGTATGCGAATGCTATTCACAATCCGCGGGCAGGTGGAGGCTGCGGCCCAAATGTCATCGCCTAATTCATGCCAGATGGCTAGCCGGGCTTGTTTGCCGGTCGTATCTGTCCGACCAACGGTGGTGGTCGCTACTCGTTGGCCTTGTTCGACTGCGGCGAGCATTGCCGCTATTTCACGGTCACGAAATACTTGCGACAACATGAGAAAACCATCTTCCTGGAAATCCGTAACTTTGGCCTGATCAATATACATTTTTTCCATCCATTCCATTTGTAATAATTGGCATTGACCTCACTGATTTTCGTGCGAAACTCTCCCTGACAAACTTGCTCCCAGAGACATCTATGTTCGCTGATGTCTCAGTAGCCATGAAGCAGGCTAGTCGGCCACCGTCTGTCTCAGAAAGGCAATGCTCAACCGAGTATTGGCGATAAAGTCACCATTACCTTCATATTCGCTGTAAATGTTGCCCTGATAGCGACTGGCCTTGAGTTCGCCAATGAGTTTCGCGATTTGCAGCGAACCGGCTCCAGCAGCGACGAATTCAAATTGGCTATCGCGCCAGATGCCATCCTTGATGTGAACATTTGCCGTGTGCGGTATTACTGCTCTAAAGTCGGCCCATGTTTGTTCGAGATTGTGCCCGGCCCAACTGAAATTGCCCGTATCAAGTGTAAGCTTAATGTGTTCGCTATTCACATCGTTGAGCAAATTAGCCAACACGTGACCATCGTTAAAGAGACGGCCATGATTTTCTAGTGCAATCGTAACCCCTAATCGCTTCGCTTGTTCACCCACAGCCTGAAGCGCAGTAACGACCTGTGATCGTATACCATCAAGCGTGAGACCGGGGTGCTTATCGCCAATGAAGCCGCGCACAATCGGTATTTCTAGCGCATTTGCCAGACGGCACACCCGCGTTAGATTGTCAATTTCAGCTTGATGCCGTTGCGGGTCATCCAGCGTAAAATCACTGTAACCGCTCAGACTGCCAATTTGCAATTGATATTGCTTAGCCCAGTTCAAAACATCCGTGATTGATTCCTGGTTCAGGTTCAGGCTGTGATGGCGTTCGGTTCGGCTGTTAATCTCAATGCACTCGCCGCCCATGTTCGCAAGCTGTTTAAATACTTCCGGCAATCGTGTGCCACTCCAGCCCAGGCTCACCGCGCCAATCTTAATCATGGTCATCTCCTCAGGACGCTAGCAATGGTTCTATTATAGTCGGATGTTGCATTATTGTAACGTCTCGCAACAATCATAACCAGCGGATCAGTCATTTGCAGTATGCCAATAAAAGGGTGTTTCGCGCCTTTGTTGAGCAGCGGGAAAAGCTGAACCCTTCTTACGGCAACTCCACAGCTAGTCTCGTGTGGCTGCTGGTATCTTGTGTTCTATCGTCCAAGATAGGATTTATGTACTAAAAGTTATAATATTAACCATGAGAATGAGACCGTTATAGACCTTTTTGGACTTTAAAAATCCTATGCATGACATAGGCTTGACCGATTGATTTTGCTAATTAATCTACCCCCAAATATGAGGGGGCCAGAATGTTTGTAAAGAACGTATAAAAATATATATATCTGACATATATATCATCGATCAGATAAACTGTCATTATCTGTATCAAGGATCAAGAAATCATGCTGGTCAAACAACTAAATATAGATGAGGAACAGGAATTAGTTATTCAACTTCAAGATTGGCAACCGTTGGCCTGGAAGCGGTTGGTAACAGAATATGGTCCCTGCTTGAAACGTTGTATTCGCAGGTCGCTTCGTGAAAAGCAACTTGATAATGCACTTCAAAATGAGGTTGAACACCTGACCTGGCAAACTCTGGTTGAGCAGATCGACGATTTTATGCCGCAGCCAGATTATCGTTTGCTGGATTGGTTGAACGATTTACAAGCCCAAAATATCACTCAGCTTACTGAAGATTTTTCATTTTTTAGGCAACATCAGCGCCTATGCAACCACCGAAACAGCGGCATCCCAAATCAGGAAACGCGGCGAGAGGTATTTTCAGCATTGGATCTGGTGATCGAGCGGCTTCTCCCTGCGGAGCGAGAAATCGTTCTGCAACACTTTGTCCAGCAGATGACCGCTGATCAATTGGCCCGGCGGTGTTGTCTTGAGGCTAGCATTATTGAGCAAATCCTGGTCGATGCCCGGCAGCAACTACATGACTATTTGCTGGCTTCCGACCTTTTCTTGCGGGCGCAGTCAGAGTCAGGCGGCGATTGACCCGGATCAGTTCTAAAGGGTAGTTTGATTGTTCTTTACCATATAGCTGTATCGTCCATATATCACTTTAATTGACAGTGTAAAATATAGACGCTTTCTCCATTTTGTTGCCAGGAATGATAAAATAGCCTCGCAAGTTTATCTTGTGGAGCTTGATTATGATGCCACGAACCATTGCGCTATTGACCGATTTTGGTAACAAAGACATGTATGTCGGTGTGATGAAAGCGGTCATGCGTCAGCTTAATCCTGATGCCGATTTTATTGACCTGACGCACGCCATCGCGCCTCAGAATGTTCGCCAGGCAGCTCTGGCTTTGTTAGGAGCCTACCGCTACTTCCCACCAAATACTGTGTTTCTCGTTGTTGTTGATCCAGGTGTGGGTAGTGCTCGACGGCCAATTGCGGTGCAGACGACTGACTATGTGTTTGTTGCGCCAGATAATGGTGTGCTATCCTATGCCCTGGCTGACGTTGTTCAGTTTCAGGCAGTTGAACTGCGCCAGACCGAATTTCATTTGAAGCCTACCAGCCAGACCTTTCATGGGCGCGACATCTTTGCACCGATTGCAGCTCATCTCGCCAACGGTGTTGCGCTGGATAGATTTGGTCCTTCGATCAACGATGTAACAATGTTACCTGCGCCCCAGCTTGCAATTACGCCGGACCTAATCAGTGGAGAGGTCGTGAATATTGACCATTTTGGCAATATTGTGACGAGTATCGGCCATTTGATTTGGGAAGATGCGCATGCTTTACTTTTACAACCGCGCTTATTAGTTGCTGCTTCTCGCCAGCTATATGCTGATCGGTTGGTGGTAAACATGAATGGACATGAGATTCGGGGTGTGAAACAATCATATAGCGATGTAGGTCCCCATGAAGTGCTGGCGCTGGTGGGAAGCAATGGGTTGCTTGAACTGGCGGTTAATCAAGGTAGTGGGGCTGAGCGATTGCTGGCTGCTATCGGTGATCAAGTTGAGCTAAGGGTAATATAATGCAGCAGTTCGTCATTCAGGGTGGGCAACCCCTTCAGGGTGAGATTCAAGCCAGCGGTAACAAAAATGCAGCTACAAAGATGCTCCCAGCTTGTTTGCTCACCAGTGAACCAGTGATTTTGCATAATGTGCCGGACATCGGTGATGTTCGCGTAGTGATTGAATTGATGCAGCAGTTGGGTGCAGATGTTACCTGGGAGGGACCCGGTACAGTACGCATTCATGCTAAAAATATTAACGGCGTGGCGCTTGATCCAGCTTTGGCGACGAAGATAAGAGCGAGTGTTGTTTTTGCCGGTGCCTTATTAGGTCGCACTGGCGAAGTCAGCTTGCCACTACCGGGTGGTGATTCGATAGGCGAACGGCGGTTGGACACCCATGTACAGGCGTTCACCCAAATGGGGGCGAAGATTGAGCTTGATGGCCGCGCATTACATATTCAGGCCGATGGTTTAAAAGCGGCCAATATTCTGCTCAACGAAGCCAGTGTCACGGCGACGGAAAATGCAATAATGGGTGCAGTGCTGGCAGATGGAACCTCCATTATTCGTAATGCCGCCAGCGAGCCGCACGTGCAAGATTTATGCGGGATGCTGAATGCACTGGGGGCATCAATTGAAGGCGTTGGTTCTAATCAGTTGACGATTACCGGTGTCACCCGTTTACACGGTGGTGAAGCGCGCGTTGGGGCAGATTTTATGGAAGTGGGCAGCTTTATTGGGGCCGCGGTTGTGACGGGTGGTGAACTCCTCATTCGAGAGGCTGACCCCCAATATCTGGATATGGTTGCGCTGGCTTTTGGCCGCCTGGGCATTCATTGGGAAGTGCGTGCTGATGACATCTTTGTGCCAGCAGGCCAGTCGTTGACGATTGTGCCTGATCTGGGCGGGCGGATTCCGATTGTAAAGGCGCAGCCCTGGCCTGGTTTTCCACCGGACTTGATGAGCATCGCGCTGGTTGCGGCGACGCGTAGTGCTGGTGCAATCATGTTCCATGACTGGATGTATGAAAGTCGGTTCTTTTTTGCCGATAATCTTGTGCGGATGGGAGCACGCATTACGTTGCTTGATCCCCATCGTGTGCTGGTACAGGGGCCAACTGTATTTCGTGGTGGTTTGCACATTACCAGCCCGGACATACGCGCTGGAATGGCAATATTATTAGCCGCTCTGGCGGCAAAAGGCGAGACTCGTATTTCGAATGTTCAGCAGATTGACCGGGGCTATGAGCGCGTTGACGATAGGCTGCGGTCTATTGGTGCCGTCATCGAGCGTATTACGGTGGATGACGCGACGGTTATACCAGAAAGTTGATCAGGCGTTAGGGCCTGGGACCCGCCTGTTACCTTGCCGCCGCGTGATCTTTAGATTGTCGAGATATTCCAATAAGCCGATGGCATACTTGCGAGTGGTTTGGAAATGATCACGGAGTTCAGCGGCACTGATCGAACCATGTTCGTCAAGGAAGCGTAAAATAAAAGTCACCATGTCTTGATAAGCTGAGCGTGAAAAAATAATTTCTGGCTGCACGCGCACAATATCGCCTCCTTCTACCAGGGCATTAAAAACGTCCTCGCCAACGATGCCAACAGCGTCAGTTGTGGTTGGTGGGGTGTAGGGTGTGGCTTGCAACACATGTTGCAGACGATCAATCGCGGCTTTTTGAGCGGGCGAAAATTGTACTTTGTGATCGGCTAGATATAATAAGCTGCCTTTGGCTACAATTTCACGGTTATTTTCTATGAGCGCAACAAACGTTGGTTGTTTTACGCCCAGTTGATTGCGGGTTTGTTCGCGGGGCATGCCCTGGCGCAACGGTTGCTGCTGATGAAAATTTGCAAGTATATCGATAATTTGCTGCTGTAGACCTTCAAAGCGCGCAGCTGAAAGATAATGGTGGGTATAAAGTTCAAGCAGGAGATTCTCGGCAATGGCATCGTTGAGTGCGTTTTCAAGTTCGGTTTCATTCAGGCCGACCTGCTGCTGTAATGCCGCACGGTTGAGCGGTTCTACAGAATGATGTGCTACCTGGGTGATCCGGTCGGCTGGTGTCCCTTGCATTTGCAATTCAAGTTGTTCAATGATCTGGGGTTGAAATCGTTTCCAGCGGCGTCCCGGATGTGGGTTGACAATCACACCGCCACCGATGGTTTCGGGTGGTGAGGGATAGCGGACAATAAAGCGATCACCTCGCGTGATTGCCAACGATTGCGCCAGTCGAACTTGTAACCAACCTTCCTCACCCGGTAACAACTGCTCGGTGTTGAGCAAACGGGCACGGGCAGTCGTTTCGGCAGCGCCAACAAAGAACTTGATCTCCGCATTGTGTCTTAGCGAGCGCGATGCGTCTGGGAGATGGCGAAAATAGACGTCGGTTAGAATGGTGGCACGTTGTTGATGGGGTGTGGTCAACACATGGCCCCGTTCTATCGCAGATTTCTCGATCCCGGTAATGTTAACCGCGACTCGACTACCAGGTAAGGCAACCTCAACTTGTTGTTTGTAACTTTGCAGACCACGGATCCGTCCACGCAGGGACGTTGGCTGGATTTCAATATCGGCCCCCACTTGTAAAGTGCCGCCCAACAGGGTACCAGTGACAATGGTTCCAAAGCCGCTGATAGTAAACACGCGGTCAATCGCCAGATGTGGATGGTTATAATCCTTGTTGGCCGGTGTTTCCGTCAGTATTTGAGATAGCTGATCAACAAGTGCAGGAATTCCGCCACCGGTGTGCGCCGATACGGGTACGATGGGAGCCTGTTGGAGCGACGTATTGTTGAGAACCTCTTCAATATCCTGGACGACCAATTCTAGCCACTCAGGGTCTTTAACTAAATCAGTTTTGGTCAGAGCGACCAAACCGCTCTCAATACCGAGCAGGTCAAGAATTGCCAGATGTTCCCGCGTTTGGGGCATGACACCTTCGTCAGCCGCGATGACCAGCATAACGGCTTGGATGCCACCAACACCGGCCAGCATGTTTTCAATAAAATCGCGATGTCCGGGGACATCAACAATGCCAACCATCTCACCATTGGGCAGGTGGAACCAGGCAAAGCCCAGGTCGATGGTCATTTCACGGGCTTGTTCTTCCGCGAGTCGGTCGGGGTCAATATTGGTCAGGCGGTGAACGAGGGTTGACTTACCATGATCGACATGGCCGGCGGTCCCTATGACGTGCATTTAACCGCCGTTATTATTGGTGCCATTGGATCCCTGATGCACCGGGGGTAGCGTGACCGGTGACCCGGTTGTGTCGAATTCGAGCAGCAGGGCCTGGTAGCCTTCACGATAGAGACGGGCGCGTTCGCGTTCCATTTTCCACAACCGTTCTAATGCATCATGCAAGGGGGGTAACTGTTCACGTAGATCGCCAATCTCCTGGACAAAACGCTCAAATTCTTTGTCGTGACTGCGCCAGACCTCATCATTCGAGAGCGTGAATTGTTTCCAGCGCTTCTGATCTTCAGAGGTCCAGTCGTTCCATTCCTGGCGAAAACGCTCCTCGCTGAGGCGCTGCATTTCGGCGACTTCATTGATGCGGCGCTCGAGTCGATCACCAATTCGCTCAAAGTCATTGATAATCTTTTTCATTTCGCGATAGGTTTCTGACCAGCTTTCGAAGCGTTCAATATTTCGTTGCATCACGCTGTCTTGTTCGCCGAATTTTTCTGTCAGATTTTTAACCTGAATATCACGCTGTTGCATAATGAGCGTTTGTTCATCAATAAACTGCTGGATTTGCTCACGACGTTCGCGTTCACCGTTTTGAACTTCCTGGACACGGCGTTCCGTTCGCAAGGCCAGATCTTCAAGCAACTCCATTTTGGGCTTTATGCTATCAATTTGCTTTTGTACTTCGGGGAGTTCAGACTGTGTTTCAGAAATACGTCGTGCATCCTGGCGACGTTGTTCCTCAAGAAAAGCCAGGCGCCGATCTGGTTCTTCGAGCTTCTTAAATAAGTCATCGACCCGTTGTTGCAAGGCAGCAATTGATCCGGCAGCTCGATCATTTTCGATTTGGATGGCTGGAAGTTCCGTTTGCTGTCGCTCGAGTCGGTTGACCTTTTCAGTGACTTCGTGCAAGGGTCGAGCCAGGTTTTCCCGGGCCAGTTCAGCGCGGCGATCAGCTTCGCGTTCGGCGGTCAGGCGTTTGGCTTCGATGCCTTCCAATAAACTCTGAAACTCCTTCCGCAACTGATCAATCACCTCGGTATCGTGTCCGTTGGGAACGAACTGGGTTCGCAATGTAGACTGGTCAGACTCAACACTATTGACCCGCTTTAACAAGGTGTCAATGCTATCCTGCTGCTGTGCCAGTCTCTCCTCCAGAGTGGCGATCATGGCTTTATCATGGCGACGTTCTTCGTCAAGCCATTCAATCATCCGGGCCGCTTGATTAATATCCATTACAGTCCCCCAAAGCTGGAGAATTTGCGAAAATTTTGGCTATTATAACACATCCACCAACTGCTTGTGGTCACAACTTTTACAATGGGCGGTTTGTTACTACAATGGGGTGAGGAGAAAATCGGGTCATGTGAGGTTAGCTGATGCATATCAATCGACAGCAGCTTGAACAAAATGAGGCGACCAGGTTGGCTCCTTATGCTCTGTTGAGTCGCAACAGCCGCGGGCGGCAGCATCACGAACATGAACCCGATTACCGCACGGCCTTTCAGCGTGATCGGGACCGAGTTATCCATTCAGCAGCTTTTCGACGTTTAGAATATAAAACCCAGGTTTTTGTCAATGACGAGGGCGACTATTATCGGACCCGGTTGACACACACGCTTGAAGTTGCCCAGATAGGCCGGACACTGGCTCGTGCGCTGGCTGTTAATGAAGATCTGATTGAGGCGGTTTGCCTGGCCCACGATTTAGGACATCCACCATTTGGTCATGCTGGCGAAAATGTGCTGAACCAGTTAGTTGAGAGCGCCGGTGGTTTTAACCATAATCATCAGAGTTACCGCATTGTCGCAAAATTAGAACGGCGCTATCCTAATTGGCCGGGCCTGAATTTGACGTATGAGACTCTGGAAGCGATTGCCAAACACGAGACGGAATATGATTTGAGTGATGTCGCGGGTTTTAATGCGCAAACGCGAGGCAGTTTGGAAGCTCAAATTGCGAATATAGCCGATGAGCTGGCATACAACGCCCATGATCTAGATGATGGCCTGCAAGCGGGTCTGTTTAAGCCCAATGATCTAGACTCATTGGAAATCTGGCGTTTGCTGCGAGACCGTCTGCATTGGCGCGGGGAGGTATTAGATGAAATCACGCGCCACCATATTATCCGAGAACTGGTTGGGATTGAGGTTGGTGATGTCATTGCCCATTCAATCCGGCAGATTGAAGAACTGCAACCAGCCTCTGCCGCAGATGTTCAAAGACATTCGGCTAACCTGGTCGGGCATAGTGCAGAATTGCGGCAAATGAACCGGGCGTTGAAGGATTTTTTGTATGAACATATGTATCATCATTTTCGGGTGGTACGGATGGCGAGGCGCGCTGAGCAGTTCATCTACGAAATCTTCCAGAGTTACATTGCAGAACCCCGACAACTACCTGACGAGTACCGCGAGCAAGCTGTAGATGGTCCATTGCAGCGCGTTGTTGGTGACTATATTGCCAGTATGACAGACCGGAGTGCTCTGTTAGAATATCGGCGGCTATTTGACCCGCTAACACTCCCGTAAATTAGCAGGATTAACGATTTATGAGTAATGGTGACACGGTTTTGAATGGTCGTTATCGTTTGGTAGCCCAACAGGGTTCCGGTGGTATGGCCGTAATTTATAAATCGGTTGATCTATATTTAGGCCGAACCGTCGCGGTCAAAGTGTTGCGGCCCCGGCTGACGACGGACCCAATGTTTGTATCCAAGTTTCGCAATGAAGCCAGATCGATTGCTAATTTGTCCCATCCCAATATTGTCACGGTGCACGATGTTGGCAACGAAGGCCAAACGCATTATATGGTGATGGAATACGTTGAAGGCCAGGATTTGAAAAAGATTATCCGGGCAGATGGCCGCCTGTCAATCGAGCAGAGTCTTGACCTGGCAATCCAGATTTGTGCAGGGATTGGCTTTGCTCATCGCGCCCAACTGGTTCATGCTGATGTCAAGCCGCAGAATATTCTGATCACCAAAGATTTCCGCGTCAAAGTAACAGACTTTGGGATTGCGCAGGCCTTGACGGATACCCAGCCAACCCAACGCCAGGATATTGTCTGGGGAAGCCCGCATTATTTTGCGCCAGAGCAGGCTCGAGGCGAGAAACCGACAGCCGCGTCTGATGTGTACGCCATTGGCATTGTGGTATTCGAAATGCTTACTGGACGCTTGCCTTATCAAGGGGCTAATAATCAGGAATTGGCGATGGCGCACCTGCGCGAACCCATCCCGCTCGCGTCGGAGTTTAATCCGAATGTGCCGGAGAGTCTGGCGCGAATTATTCATAAAGTGATGAGTAAAGATCCGGCGGCTCGTTATCGGATGGCGGACCAGTTGGGACAGATTCTGCGTGCCTATCGCGATCGTAGTCAAGCACATACCGCTGCGAACAATCAACCTGTGGCGCCTGATCGACCTGAACCTGCGATTCCACCGCCACCGGTTTACCGGCAACCTGCCCCAACCCTGGGTAGTTCACGGCCAATACCACCTGCACCCAGCCAACCCTTATCGCCCGGCGTCAACCCGGGTGTGCCCACACAAAGATTTGGCCCGGCCCCCGTTGCGCCGCAGCCAGTTGACTATCGCGCAACAGCGAGGCCCGCGCTTAGCGACTCAGGTGTGACACCACCCTGGGAGGCCAGTGGCAGCAGTCAACCAGTTGTGCCACCCAGCTATCAACAACAGTCTGCTTCGGGAAGCGGACTCGATGTGGTGACGATTGCGCTGGCGATTCTGGCGCTGATTGCCGTGTTTGGCTTAATCCCGCTCTACATTGTTGTTTTTCGGGCCTGGAATGGTGGGTGATTATTGGTCGGCGGTCATTGACGGCGCATCAATAGTGTCGCTTTCGATGAGGTAAGAGTCGATCAAACTGCTCGCTGAACCACTGCTGGTGGTTGCCAGGTACAGGCCAACCTGACCCTCGGCCAGTGTCGCATCGAAGACATCGGCCACGACTTCACCATTTACGAATCCTATCAGGTGATCGTCATGAACCACAATACGTAGTTCATTGGTGCTGCCCAGTGGTTCAATAATATCAGCCGGCGTCCAGCTTTCGTCAGTATTACGCAACTCTTGCCACTGTCCATTTTCCCGCACCCAGATGCTAAAGCGCTGTGAACCATCGATGGCAAAGACATAATAATTATTGGCGTCTACGTAGCGAAAGACGATGCCAAAGGCGCTGGCAGTCGCGCTGTCTGGTTCCAAGCGACCCCTAATTGTAATGATGCTATCATCATAAGTCGCACCTTCCAGCATACTGGTGGCAGCAATGCTGGTCCGTTCATTGCCAAAGCGATAGAAGCCATCTTCAGTTATTTCTCGAGTAACCGATCCGTTTTGCCCTAAAGGCCAGAAACCGTTGGCTGAGTCGCCTGGTTCGAATTCGAAATAGGTGTAAACGCCTGAATCGTCGGTCATGCTGGGCACACCCTCGATGATCGGTGCTGCTGGTGGTCGTGCAAACAGTGCCAAAATGGCAAATAACGCAATGACGCCAATTCCCAGCGTCAATATGAGTAATGGCGATTGGGGTTGCGTCGGTGATTGTTTTTCAATTGTATCGGGTGTATCCAGAATAAGCGTTTCACTGGGGTGTTTGATAGCAGGAGGGGGATTGACGATTACTGCCTGGAGCAAGGGCGATTCTGGTTTATCAGTGAGCACCGCCTCCAGGGTGCCGACCATATCATTGACCGATGCAAATCGATCTTCGGGTCGTTTTGCCAGTGCGCGCTGCAATAGCAGATCGAGACGAGGATTGGCATCGGGGACAAATTCTGAAAGGCGGGGCACCGGTGACTGAACATGCTTCAACATTGTCGACACGCCGCTATTATCGCTGAATGGCACGGTGCCGGCGAGCATCTCAAACAAAATAATTCCCAGCGCGTAAATGTCACTTCGCGCATCAACCGGAGCGCTACTCACTTGCTCAGGTGACATATAGGCCGGGGTTCCGGTTGTCACCCCTTCCTGGGTCAGGCTGCTGCCTTCAGCCAGGCGGGCAATGCCAAAATCAGTTAGGACTGCACGATCATGGCTATCAAAAATGATGTTGGCCGGTTTGACATCGCGGTGAACCATACCATGACTGTGTGCATAGCTGAGGGCACCGCAAATATCTTTAAAAATCTCGATAACCCGTGCGTAGGGCAATCGTTCGCCTTCAACCGCGAGTTCTTCGAGGATGTCTTTCAGGGTGTTGCCAGTCAATAATGGCATCACCATGTAATAAACGTTGCTGTCATTGTTTTCGATGACGTCAAAATCATAAATTTGTACGATATTGGGATGATTAAAGCTGGCGACAAACTTGGCTTCCCGTATGAAACGTTGCTCAAATGTCGGCTCTGAAGAGAGATGGTCATGTAAGATTTTGATAGCGACGGGGCGGTCGAGGTTGGTATCCTGGGCTTTATAGACGCGGGCCATGCCACCGATACCAATCCGTTCTTCCAGATGGTAGCGATCTTTGATATGCATATTCATGTAAAAACTATCGGTCATGGCCGGCTTGCCTGAAAGGGATCAAATTATCATCCATCAACTGGCGCTATAGGCTACAAATAGTTTACACTGTGATTCGTAAATTTTGCTTGTTTACCGGCGACAAGTTAAACTTTTCCTCATGTTGAGACGCTTGTTGCTATTCCTGTCGCTGTCGTTGCTTTTGGGGATGCGGATTGTTTACGGTCAGGCTGGCCCTGCTCCAAATCCTACCATTGGCGACTTGTACGAGCTAATGACATTTACAATCCCGGTGGATTCCGCGCTCTATCGTAATCCCTTTGATAATCGTGACATCGAATTAATTGGCATCTTTCAGTCACCAACAGGCGAACGGCTGGTGATCCCTGGTTTTTGGATGCAGCCCTATGAGTGTCCTAACGACTGCCGCCGGTTAGCGGTGGAATTGCTTGACAGTGAACCGGTCTGGCAGGTGCGGTTTACGCCACAACGGGAGGGCATATGGTCCTATACGCTTCAAGTCCGTGACAATGCAGCGGTGGTTGCCGTGCAAGATGGTAACTTTACTGTGTCCTCATCAGAAGCGCCCGGGTTTATTGGCTTAGGACAAAACGGGCGCTATTTTCAGTATGCCAATGGCGAACCTTATTTTCCAATTGGACATAATCTCAACTGGTCGTGGTCGGAAATCGGTGGGTTAGAAACTTATGATGGGTGGTTGCGTGATTTGAGCGCCGCTGGCGGGAATTATGCACGGCTGATTATTGATGTTCCCTGGTTTATTAATTTGGAGTGGTCGGGGCCAGTGGGCGATTATTCAGCGGCGCAGCAGGCAGCAGCCGAACTGGATACAATCCTGGAACGGGCGGCGACTTATGGGGTCAATTTGCAACTGGTATTGCTGTGGCATCAGGCGTTGCAAACCTACAATGGCCCGCCGGTTGTTTTGCCAGAAGGGGTGGCCCGGCCTGATGTTACGTCAGATTGGGATGATAACCCTTACAATATCTTCAATGGTGGACCCCTGAGTGGACCGTCTGTCTTTTTCTTCGATGATCAGGCAGATGATTTGTTTCGTCGTCGCTTGCGTTATATCGTCGCTCGGTGGGGCTATAGTCCACAGATTTTTGCCTGGGAGATCATTGATCAGATTGATCGTACTGCCAATTTTGACCCGTCAGTTGCTCGTTCCTGGTTACAGCGCACGGCGAGTTATCTGCGGCAGATTGACCAACAGGGGCACTTAATTACTGCCAGCAGTCGTAATGATGGAGCGGTCGTCGCCGAAACCGCGCTACTGGATTTTGTGGGCGTTCAATACTATCAACGCCGACCAATTGAGGCAATTGACGATCAAGTGGTAGCAGTGGTTGATGTGCTTCAGCGTTATTTGACACTGAATCCGGTGTTGTTGACGGATTATTCCCTAAATCCCTGGTTTGAGCCAACTGAAGATGATCCCGGCGGTGTACACTTTCAGAATACCCTGTGGGTGTCGGTATTTGCTGGTGCTTCGGGCAGTGGCATGAGTGATTGGTGGGATACGTATGTAATTCCGCAAAACCTCTCGCGTTTTTATGCGCCTTTAGCAGCCTTTACCGCAGGTATTGATTGGCCGAATTTGAACCTGCAACCCGCACAGGCCGGGTTATTGTCAGATGATTTAGGGGCGTATGCGCCGGTGCGTGTCAGTGACTTTCGGCGTCAATTTGCCAGCGGCAATCAAACTGTTGCGACCCGAACAATTACAGCCTATGGTGTCTTCCCCGCGCTTGCAGACGTAAATAGCTTTTTGTATGGACAGGTGTTTAACGCCCAGTTTAGTCAGGCGCAGCGTTACCTGGTGGCACCGCCAGTTGATACTTACCTCGAAATTGGTGTTGAAGCTGTCTCGACCCAGGCCGATGCGCGTTTAATCGTAGCTGTTGACGATGTACGGGTGGCTGAAGTGAACTTGCGGGCAGGCAGCAGAGATGTAGCGGTGAGGGTGCCGTTGAGCGCGGGGGAACACACGCTCATGCTGGATAATCTCGGTGATGATTGGCTTGAATTGGCCTATATTGAAGTGGGAGACTTAGTAGCTCCGGCCAGGTTGTTGACGTTGCGCGATGGTCCAGCGGGCGTTGCTCTTTCATGGTTGCAGCACCGCGATTATACCTGGGATAAAGTGGCTGCCGGCGTTGAACGAACGCCAGTGTTGTTTGAATACCGGCTGGAGGGAATGTCACCAGGGCGCTATGTTGCCGAAATCTGGGACCCTCTGACGGGCGTTGTAGTGGGTGAAGACTTGGTTCGAG
This sequence comes from Phototrophicaceae bacterium, assembly GCA_965223835.1. Lineage (GTDB taxonomy): Bacteria > Chloroflexota > Anaerolineae > Aggregatilineales > Phototrophicaceae > CAVYXZ01. The sequence continues at coordinate 2,645,727 of CBDCXQ010000001.1, read as the reverse complement.
TAGAAGACGATGGATTACTGCGTTTCCAACTCTTGCAAATGGACCGTCAATTGGCGATTCGAGCGCTGAAGCAACCAGCCATAACAACGACTGCCTTTACAGCGACTCCCAATCCGCAACCGACAGCAGTGCCCTTTATTGCTGCGACCAATACCCCAACGTCTTAAATGTCAATATTCTAACAATACACCCACCTGTGCCATCAGCACACAAAAACGAAAACTGCTATACTGAATTTCCTGGAGACGTGATGTAGGGTTGTTTATTTGCTATGTCAACTCAATTAATTAACCGAACCGAACGTCTAGCGAAAATTGAAAAAATGTTGTTTGCAGCCGGATCAGGTCTGCGAGTGGTTGAAATTGCTGATAATTGTGAGGTAGACCGCCGCACAATTTATCGTGATTTAGCGCTTCTGGAAAAAATTGGTGTACCCATCTACCAGAAAGATGGACGATATTATTTGAATCATGATTATTATGGTGCCAGTGTGCGCCTTAACATTAATGAACTGGTGGCGCTTTATGTCGCCGCCCGCGGGCTGGCTTATTATGTTGAACAGCAGAATCCGCACATTATTTCAGCTGTCAAAAAAATCAGCAAAAATCTACCCCAATCGCTGGCTGAGCATGTTCAGTATATGATTGATACAGTGCGGACCAATCCAGTAGATCGCGCATTTGTTGTTGTCCTGGAAACGATCACCAGAGCGTGGGCTGAGAAGCGTAAAGTTAAACTATGGTATCGCAACGAAACCGACGGTACGATTTCGATTCGCGAGTTTGCAGCCTACTTTATAGAACCCGCTTCCAATGGTGGCCTCTATGCGGTTGGCTACGATCACTTGACCCATCGGGTGGGTGCAATTAGGTTACAATCGGTCAAACGGGTGCAATTGTTGACCAGTAAATATGAAATACCGTCACAATTCGACCGCCGCCATTATCTGGCCGGGGCGTGGGGCATTATTCGCAGCAGTGTCATCGGCCCCGCCCAGGAGGTGGTGCTGGCGTTTGCCCCAGAAGTTACGCCCCAAATTCAAGAACGAATGCGCCATGCGGTAGAAGGTTTCAAGATCATCACGGGCAATCGCTGTGTTGTGCGTATCCAGGTGGGCGACTGGCATGAAATGCTGCCCTGGATTCGCTCGTGGGGATCGAGTGTTGAAGTATTGGAACCTAAAGCACTGCGGGATGAAATTGCCGCTGAGGCCGCGAAGTTGGTCACCGTTTATGAGAGCGTTGCTTCATAGCGAGACAATACGATCAACCAACAAATTAAGATGGAAAACGAGTTACTGGTCTGTTGATGGTAACTCGTTTTCGATTCAGGAACTGGATTCTTCGGTCGCCTCTGGAGCGATAGTACTGTCGTCATCCATTGTTACGGGCATATTCGCTGGTTGGGCAATGCGCTGTAAAGCGGTAAATACAGTGCGGGGGGTTCCGCGCGGTCCGATCAGACCATAGTAGCAACTGGTGGGACCATCAATGCCCGGCGCCTGACAACCATTTAGACTAAAGGCAAACATAGGTCCGACATAATTTAATTCGTCCGCAATTTCATAGGCACGTGTCAAATACTGTGCTTGTTCATCTAGGCTGGTATAACTCACGAAGATGTTAAACTCATCAGCAACACCCAGGTCTTCCACTGTACCCCAACCAAGCCGCGTTACCCAGAGCGGCAATGTCTGATCGTTATTGGCAAGCTGTACCTGGCGGTAATCATTCAGGGTATCCAGAAAATAGAAATGAGGATCGCCATAATGGGTTTCGATGCCTTCAATTGGATTACAACAACGCGCATCGGGCGGATTAGCGAAGCCAATAGGGTGGACGCCAACGCCGTCAACGAATGAAGTGAGTCCAGCAGCGTACATGGCGTTCAAGTAAATGCGATCATCAATCGCATTTACTTCAAAATCACCTGCTTCCGAACCAAGCGCATCATTAAAGCCGGTGGGTGCTAATCCAGCACTAATTACCAGCGCATCCGGGTCAGCAGTTTTGATCGCATCGCTGGCCTGGCGCAACATTTCAACGTAGCTGGCGGCGCTAATTGGATGAACGGTGCTTTTCCAGCGGCTGCGCAGATTCGGCTCATTCCAAATTTCGTAGGCGGCGACACGCCCCGCATAACGGCTGGCAACCTCGCTGAGAAAATTCGCAAAGGTTGCATAATCATCGGGCGGGCCGGTCTCTTCTTGAATGGTGCGTGTCCAGCCAGGAGCCGCCGTAATCGTCAGGAGAATGTTGACATTCTGGGATTCCAGTGTCTCCACTAGCGTATCCAGGGTTGCAAAATCAATCTCGCCTTCACTGGGTTCCAGCGCATTCCAGCTTAGCAGTTGTTTAACCCAGCCAACCCCTAATTCACCAACATAATTGGCAGGAGTGGCCGGGTCTTCGATTAAGAAATTTGCTTCGATGCCGTATTCGAGGTCGATCACGGGTGCAACCGTCGTGGGTTCGCCATCAGTTGGCACGGCTTCAGCTTCAGCCTGAATGACGGTCGCTGTCGGCTCAACTGGCACTTCAGTTGGCAACGGTTCAGGTGTGGGTTCAACTTGTTCGGCTTCGACTGCCACTGGTGTTTCGGTAGGGATGTTGATGACTGTTGGGGCAACAGCTGGAGCAGCGTCGGGTGTTGGGGCAGGCGCATTTGGATCGGGCACAACGATTCGCTGGTTGACATAGACCAGATTACTGTTTTGGATTTCTGGATTCAATCTACGTAGATCCGTAATCGTGGTCTGAAAGCGCACGGCGATGCGGTAGAGGGTGTCACCTGGCTGCACAACATAAGTGGTGGTCGCGGTCGGTGTTGGTGTAATAGTTTGTGTAACGTCGGCTGGAGTCGGATCAGTCGCTTCGTCCGCCGGGATCACCAGTCGCTGCCCCCAGAAGATAGCGGACGTGTTGACTATCCCGTTGGCCTCGGCCAGTTCACTCACAGTTGTCCCGAAGCGGCGGGCGATGCTGAACAAGGTATCGCCGGGCTGGATAATGTAAGTTGTTTCTTCCTGAGCTGATATTAACGTCGTGATGAGTAGCAGGCATAATACGATAAGCGCAATCAAGCGGGGTTTATGCATCGTTTGTTCCTGATTATTGAAAAGTACCTTTAAGAATATACACTGTTCAGCCCGGTTGCGCTATTGCGCCGATATGGGGCAAACTGGTAATTGTGAACAGAAATGCAGATGAAGCCAATTATTGGGGGAATACGCGGGCACAGACTGCAGTAAAATTGTGTTATGCTAACTAAAGAGGTGAATTCATGTCAGAATTATACGATCAAATTGTAGGCCAGCGTGGCTCAGTTGAACGGCTCATGGCTCGGATGCCGGGCTTCGGTGGGTATATCGAACGAGCCAGTCGCCGCACTGCAGACCGAATGCTACGTGATTTTCTGACCGGTGAAATTGCCAAACGCGTCAATCGTTTCGCGGCGATCGAGAAGTCACTGATTGACAACGGTGGTTTGATGCACATGGCAAAAACAAAAAGCGCCAAGACGAAAATCCAAACGTATCAAGATCGGGTAAAGGCCGCCGTTCCCGGCTATTCGGGCTTCTTTGCTGCCATCAAAATTGATGAAGCGGCACTTGAACGGCTGTATAGCTTTGACGAAGCGCAGATCCGCTACGTCGATAAGCTGGATGAAGCGCTAGACCAATTTGATGCAGCGGTTCAAGCACAGGCCGATGTCGATGATGCGATTGCGGCCCTTGATGCGCTGGCGATGGAAGCTAATGATGCGTTCAAATTGCGCGAGGATGTGCTGACTAACCTGGATAAATCACTTTAACCGTCATTAAAGGAGATATTGAATGCCACGTTTGATTGATGTTGTAAGCCATTCGTCAGTTGGCCCAGAGGAACTGGCGTGGCGCGAACCGCAACAGGGAAATGGTGATTGGCGTATGGGGTCCCAGGTCATTGTTGGCCCCAGCCAGGCTGCTGTCTTTGTTTATCGCGGTCAAGTACAGGACGTTTTGCAGGAAGGCGCACATACGCTTTCGACGATGAATTTGCCTATTCTCGCCAGTGTGATTGGCCTGGCAACCAGTGGTCGCACGCCGTTTACGGCTGACCTGTATTTTGTCAATCTGCGCGATATGCCGCAGGTGGGATGGGGGACAAACCCACCAATTGTGCTGGAAACGCCGGGCAAGGGCCTGGGCGTCGTCTTGTTGCAGGGACATGGTGTGATTGATATTGGCGTGGATGATCCGGGCCGATTTGTTCGCCAGTATGCCGTCAATTCGCCGTCAACGGATTTGCGCGATATTCGTGACCGCGTGCAATCCATGTTGCTGGGGCAACTTGCTTCAATTTTGATGAAATCTGGTGCTCAGAGTGTGCCCGATGTGAACCGTATTCTGGGTGAGCTGGAAGGCGCGGCGCTGGCAATGCTCAATGAAGAATTCGAGGCAATGGGGCTGCGTATTAAGGCATTTGAATCCAAACCGTTCCAGGCTAAGAAAGTCGATGAAGATGAATTGCGTGATTATGTGAGCCTGGACCAGTGGGAACGTGTGAAACGGATGTCGATTGCCCAAACCGCAGCGGCTAATGAAGGTATGGGCGGCTCATTGGCAAGCGCCGGACTGGGGATGGGCGTTGGGCAGCAGATGGGTAATATGCTGGGCAATAATCAAAATGCGGCTTTGCAGCAACAGCTTTTGCAACAGCAGCAAATGATGCAGCAGATGATGAACCAGATGATGCAACAAAATCAACCGACGACGGTCCAGGCTCCCGCACAACCAGCCGCCCCTGCTGCTGGCGGTGTTCCACAGACCCGCGCCGAAATCCAGGCGATGATTGACGGCCTCGATGTTAAGCTGATGAACGGCGAAATTAGCGAAGCGATCTATGAACGATTGCTGGCGAAATGGCAGGCTCGTTTAGAAGAAGTTGATAGCTAGGGCAACGTCAGCGTACTGATTTCATAGCTGTCGCCAGACCCCGTTGGGATGCGTTCACCGGTGGCTGGATCATATAAACCAATGTGTAACATGTACTGGCCGGGGGGAACTTCGGCCAGTGGTATTTTGAACACATCGCGATAAATCTCTGTCGGGTCCCAGATCGTGGTACTGATACGAGAATCTTGCGGGAAGTGGTCATCTTGTGCCCAGAGTGGGGTGCCCGTCGCTGGATTCAGGGGACCTACCAGATGCAGGAACGCTTTCAGCGCGTTGTTGGTTGTGTCCAAAGGTTCCCAGTAAACCCAGATCACTAGCTCACCAGTAGGCTCCGGAGGTTCGATTATTTGTACACCAGCAAGGTGGGCGACGCCTTGGAAAGTTGCCAGCGGCGTGCTTTCTATTTGCTCTGGTTGGACTTGCCAGGGCATATATTGTTGAATGGGTAAGTCAATCGGCTGCTCCCCGATTTGTGTCGCAAGGACTTCCTGCATATTGCGTGCTAACCAGTCCGGTCCAACATTGCGGTTGGGCCAGTCGCCTGGTGTACGCGCCACGAGCCAGATGCTGGCATAATTAGCGGCAGCGTTTTGTAGAATCCTGGTAATCTCGCCGGTGGATTGGTGCGGGTTGGCAGGAATGCGGTCAAAATCGGCAAGCGACCCAAAGTAGAATGTAAACGCTTCGTCAGCGGCAGCCTGGAGTACGATGTCATTGCTAGAGACGTTAGCCCGCAAATAATCTGTGAGGCCCCGCCAGTCCGTTGTTTTCGCGTAGTCATTAGAAAAATAGAGGTTACTCAAGCTGTAGCCGATAACCACTAACCAACCCCCCGCCAGCATAAGAGACAGTGCTCTTCGGATAATTTGCGGTGTGGAAAGCCGCCATAAAGTATCGATCAAGCTGACGATAATCAGAATATAGATTGGCACGACTGCTAAAATATAGCGCGGTGTGAATACATTCATTCGTAGCGAAACGAGGCCCAGCAAAATGGGCGGAAGAAACCCCGTAAGTGCCAACAGCAACCCGGCATTGTGTTTGTGGTGCCAACGAACCATGACGCCCAAAATCAGCAACAGCAGCACGAGCCACCAGATATTGAGCATCAACCCTTCGGAGATCGTGCGTCCAAAATTCAGAGACGGAATAATCCAGGTCAAGGTGCGAGTTGGGTCGAAAGGGAAGGTCGTACCACCATAGATATCATTGAACAACAGACGTTCTTGTAGATACCAGGGGGCTAACAATAGGCCAATTGCTATTTGGCTGAAAAACCAGTTACGCAATAAGGGGCGATTACGCCAGTAATAGATCAATACATAGATATTCAGGGCGAAGATGAGGAAGAGTTCAAGATAGTAGATATAAGCTGTAATGGCGGCGAATGTAATATACAGTAGCCAATCTACGCGTTTGCGCCGCTCCAGTGCGCGCAGCGCCGTCCATAGCGCCAGTGTGCTGAAAACCACCCAGATTGCATAATTGCGCGCATCCTGAGAATGCCAGATCAGAAAGGGATGAACTGCCCACAAACAGGCAGCATACACACCAATGCGGTGGTTTGTCAGTCTTTTGCCCAGCACATAGAGCGCTGGAATACCGATTGTGTTCAAGAGTGCGGGTAGCAGTCGAATGCCAAATTCAGTCATGCTGCCGACCAGCAAAAACCAGCCGCGATAGAGTGCAACCGCGAACGGTGGCTGGGGGTCCCGGATAATGACATCGCTATTGAGCGTTTCCAGCAACGGTTGGCTGACCCAGGTACTGACTGTTATCGCTTCATCGCCCCGAAATGACAGTCGGTCAAGATGGTAAATGCGCAAAGCAAAACCCACCAGCGTGATGCCAATGACCAGCCACTGGATTTGGTTGCGGGTCATGCCAGGGTCGCACCCTCGAAGGCCTCGATCTGGGCGGCGGTAAGCATCTGCCGATCTTCTTGTGGGACAGCCCGCATGAAATCTTTTAAATTGGGTTCTTGTTTGGGATCAGCATAAAGGACCGGCACCGCCGGGTCGTTAATGGTGAGGCTAGCCCGCGGATCCGTGAAAATAACCAGCGGACGTACCTCGACTTCTGGTGCAATCTCGTTGAGTGCCTTTTTTACAGCTTCTGCAGCCTCATGTGCATCGCGTCCTGGATCACGAATCGCATCGCGGCGAAAAAAGCGGATGATGCTAGAAAAAGCGCCCCCGTGTGATTGCCATTCGTCACCCTGGACGGTGTATCGTCCATCTTGAAAGCGGGTTGCCATCGCATACACGCCCTGCGGACAGACCAGAACGTGACGGGCCGGGAAGTGATAGTAGTTATAGAGCACGCTCTTATTACTGAGACCCTTTAACCCTTCTTCGATGGCGGTTTCGGGGCGGGGAAGTCGAATCCAGAGATTAGTCATGCGGACCGAAACAATTGAGGTAATGACACCAACAGGCAATACCAGCGCCGGGAGAAGGAGGAGCAACGTGGCTTCTAATGAACCTGCCGCCAGTGTACCACTGTTCAGCGCTTGTTGATTCGCCAGGATGAATGATGCAATGAGCACAATAAAGCTGAAGAAAAACAGATATTGTGCAATCCGCTTATTGCGTCTCACCAGTTTATGATTCGTAACGATCCGCATAGTACGCGCTTAATCCTTCAATACCATTAGGGCCAGTTAGTTGCCGTCTACGATGCTGGAATGAAATAAGAAATAAGCCCACTTTGCCCAATGTCGGCACAGATTAGATTGCCGTAACGCAAAGTCGGCTTGATCTCCCAGGTACGTGGTTCGCCATAAGCAAAACCAACCACTGCCGTATTCACATCATCGGGATGGGGACTGATGCAATGGGTGATCTTGTTGGGTAGCCAGTCGACAATCACCACGCCCTGATCGTTGTACATCGTGATTTCATAAAGCAGTTGGCGGCGATAATAACCAAGTGGACTGGCCGGTGCATACGGTTCCCACAGGCGCTTGCACTCAACGGCGATGGTACCACGTAAAGTAATCGCCAGATCATCCACGTCACGATAAAGTGTATCGCATTCGTTGGTCAAAAAGGGGCGCATGATGTTGAAATCAACGGTGCTACTGCCCGGCAACTGAACAATGGGACCGTCAGGCAGTGTTGAAGGCGCGTTAGGATCTATGTTGGCGGCGAATCCGCTGCTGCTGGCGCTGGTTATTTCGGCGGTGATACGTGCTTTACCGCCAAGATTAAGGTTAACCGGTGCGGAACCATCTGCCGGGCCAAGAATCTGGGCGCTGGATAGGTCGCTAAGGTTAAACCGGCCACCTGGGGTCCAGGCCCAATAAGTGAGAACTGAAGCGCCAGAGCGATCGGCCAGAAAACGAAAATCAACCGGTAGATAAAAGCCGACCCAGATCACCGGTTGATTGATTGTAACGGGGGTCGGAAACTGGTAGGTAAACGTCCCGGAAGAACGAATATTGACCTGATTTTGGCTGACCAGACGGGCATCGACTGGACTGCCACCATTGGCATCTTCGTAAATGACCAAATCGATTGATGCACCAGGGACTGGCGTATTGACATCAATGCTCACTCGATCAATTGCTGCCGGCAACTGTATATTTAAGGGCGAAAGATCAAAGCCATTCATGATTAGTGATGGTTCCCCGGACACGAACCAGACTGTGCTATCTGTCCCGGAATTGACGCTAAGGATAATATCACCGGCACTGGCTGGCCCCAGCGTCAGGACCAACAATAACAGCATCAGGGCAATGAGGGTTGCGTTCTTGGTTCTCAACATAAGGTTATCCTGAATTTGTATTGAACAAAGCATCGTAATGATAACGCATGATGACCGCTATTCTAAGAACAATGTCTGGTATGGTCAAGCCGCGAGGTGAACCTGTGCTTCTGTGAGACAGCCGACTATAATAATGCGCGATCATGATGAGGAGTGGATTGGGCCAATGCAAGAATTAGCAATTATTGTGATACTGATGTTGTTAGGGATGGGTGCTTATTGGTCAATGGTGATTTTCCCCAAACAACGTGATTTCCAAAAACGCCAACGGTTTGTGCGCTCGATGGCTGCGGGCGATGAAGTAATTACGGCGGGTGGGGTGATTGGACGGGTTATTGACCTGGAAGCTGAACACGGAATTGCCTATGTTGAACTGGCCGATGGCGTTGTTGTACGGATGATCACAGCATCCCTGTTAGCCCCGTTTGACCCGGAGGAACTCGCAAATCAAACGCGTAAGGGACTGGATGTATCAGCAGAATCGACGCCTACAATGGAGAACACAGAAGGGTAATTTATGAGCAGCCATATTCGTTGGCTAATTTTTATTATCGTCCTGGCGATTTTTGCACTATGGGTCAGTTTGCCGGGAACAGAAAGCATTATTGTCGATAACAATAATGATGGTGAACCAGAATTTGCGCTGAATATTCAACAGAGCCTGGGCCTTGATCTGGTGGGTGGGTTGCGCGTGCTGCTAAAGGCCGATCTGCCTGCTGGGCAATATACATCAGATGATTTACGTCAGACCGCGAACAATGTTGGCCGGCGGATTGATGCACTGGGCGTTGCGGAGGCGACAATTCAGGTGTTAGAAAATAGCGGGCGCATACTGGTGGAATTGCCAGGTGTGACCGATCCTGAACAGGCAGTCAATACCATTCAACAGACTGCATTATTAGAATTTGTTGATTTTAATGGCCTGGCAGGTCGCGTTCAGGATTATGAAGGCCAACGGGTGTTAACGACCGAACAGGTACTTATTCAAGCGCAGCGCGAAAGCAGTAGCGATTTGAATGAGGAGGCGCTTGTTCATCCTGAAACTCGCCAACCCTTCAATACCGTTATCACTGGGGCGGGCTTGCAAGCGGCTGTTGCCCAGCTTGATCCCCAGACAGGTCGCTGGCTAATTCAGTTTGACCTCAATCCTGAAGGGGGTGCTGTGTTTGGGCCGTTTACAGCAGCGAGTATCGGCCAGCCGATGGCGATTGTTCTGGATGGAATTGTTTTGTCCGCGCCCACGATTCAGGCCGAACTGCCCGACGGTGGAGTGATTACTGGCAATTTTACTGAGGAAGAAGCTAAAACACTGGCACTGCAACTGCGGTCCGGTGCACTGCCGATTCCACTTAGCCTTGAATCGACCGAACAGGTGGGTGCATCATTGGGTCAAGAATCGATAAGGTTGAGTATTCGGGCTGGCATCATTGGTGTTATTACCGTGTTGTCGTTTATGCTGGTGTATTATCGCGTGCAGGGATTGGCGGCAGATTTTGCCTTGATGGTGTTTATTTTCCTGAACCTGGCAGTGTTTAAGCTTGTTCCGATCACACTGACGTTGCCCGCGATCACGGGTTTTTTGATCGGCATCGGGACGGCGGTGGATGGTAACATCTTGATTTTTGAGCGCATTAAAGAGGAGTTACGTGCGGGTAAAAACCTGGATGAGGCATTGGTGGCTGGCTTTGATCGGGCGTGGACTTCTATACGAGACTCGAATCTGTCAACTATTATCATCTGTTTTATTCTATTTCTATTTGGTCAAACACCGGGCGCAAGTATTGTCAGCGGCTTTGCTGTAACGCTGGGCCTGGGGTTGGTTCTGAATCTTTTTACGGCGGTCACGGTGACGCGCACATTTTTGCATATATTTGTTGCGCTTTTCCATCAACCATTGGCCGAACGCAAGTGGCTATTGGGGGTTTAAGGAGCCGTTATGTTTACGTTGATCCAAAAGCGACGTTTATTTTTCTTGTTGTCGGCAGTGGTCATTGTGCCGGGTCTCATCTTGATGTTGTATTCGACGTTTGCAATCGGTGCCCCCTTTCGCTTAAGCATTGATTTTGTAGGTGGCAGTCTTTACGAAATCACCTTTACCGAAGATGGGGTTGCTGAATCCGACATTCGAGCCGTATTTTCAGTAATGGGTGATGATAATGTAACGGTACAGCAGTTAGGCGACCCGGAGAATAATCGTTGGTCGGTTCGCTCGACGATTCAAGATGCGGCTGTGTCCGAGCAAATCCTGCGGGATCTGGGTGAATTGGCCCCGATTGAGTCAGAACTATCCCGAACGGAGAGTGTGTCGGCAACGATTGGTCAGGAAGTAACGCGGGCGGCGCTGGTCGCCGTGTTGGTGGCGGCGGCGGTTGTTGTTGGTTTTATCTTGATTGCCTTTCGACAGGTTCCTAATGCGTTTCGTTATGGCGTATGCGCGGTTGCCGCAATGATCCATGATGTACTAGTCGTGTGTAGCGTGATGTCACTGACTGGACTGTTGTTGGGTTGGGAAGCGGACGCCCTGTTTTTGACGGCAGTTTTGACGATTGTCGGATTTTCAATTCAGGACACCATTGTTCTATTTGATAGAATTCGGGAGAATATTCCGCGCTATCTGGGCGAACCCTACGATACGATTGTGAATCGCAGCATTCTGGAAACGATGCACCGATCACTGGCAACCCAACTCAATGCCTTCTTTATCATGGCAGCGATTCTGCTCTTTGGTGGTGAGACCATCAAACAATTCATTTTTATCTTGTTTGTTGGCCTGTTATCAGGCACCTATTCTTCAATCTTTACTGCCGTTCCCTTGCTGGTGTCGTGGGAGAAGGGCGAGATTCCTTTTCTCAACCAGAAAGGGTTGCAACCGGCTGAAGCTTAATCATGGGTGATATGCTCCTGCTTATGGCCGGGGCTGTGTCGAAACACCCGGCATTTTGCCCGAAGTGTTGCTAGGCGCAGGGGAGTGTTAAGTAGAAGGTTGAGCCAACGCCTTCGGTGCTTTTGAGCCAGATCTTGCCTTCATGGGCTTCGATAATATGCTTGGCGATTGCCAGGCCGAGGCCGGTTCCGTGGGCGTAGCCTTCTGTATCGGCAACTCGGAAAAACTTACGGAACATGTTCTTTTGATTGTCTTCGGAAATTCCGAGTCCAGTATCGCTAACGGCCACTTCAACAAAGCGACGATCAGTCTCACCGATTTGACGTGATTGAATGAATACTTTGCCGCCATTTCGATTGTATTTAATTGCATTCGTCAGAAGATTCAGTAAGACTTGCTTTAACTTACCTCGATCTCCTTGAACCGTGAACGATACATCAGAATATTCAATCGTGATGTTCTTATCTGCTGCTTGATGAGTGACAATATTTACACATTCTTTGAATAGTGGGACAACATCGAATGGTACAACCGTCAAATGGGTACGCCCAGATTGCATTCGTGCCAGGTCCAGGAAATCGCTCGTCATGCGGATGAGCCGATCAGTCTCGGCTCGCATCGTCTGGATCGTTTCGCCGTGACGTTCTTCCGGGAGATCGGGCCGTAAGAGCAGGGAAGTGCTTGCTTTGAGGGCGACCAGCGGTGTCCGTAATTCATGAACCATTTCGGCAATAAAGTCGCTTTGTTGAAACAAACGAGCATTTTCAATGGCTATTGCCGCCTGACTGGCGAGGGTCGTCAGGGTTTTGATGTCCTGTTCGTCAAATGGTTGTTGATTGCGTTTATTGACCGCCTCCAAAACACCGATAACCTTATCATGAGCACGCATTGGCACACCCAATAGATTGCGGGTGATGAGGTCAACCGTATCACCTACTCCTCCGAAATAGCCTGGCTCTTGATTGACATCCTCAATAACGCGCGGTTCACCATGCTTGAATATCCAACCTGCGATACTGCCTTCGATTGGAACGGTAATTGAATCGGTTTCGTTGGGGTTCAGGTTTGATGTAACCTCAAAGCGTAGGGCGGCGGCCTGCGGATCATATAGGAGAATCGATGACGCTTCCGTATCGGTTAGGGTTTCGGCGGCGGTCGTGATTTCGGCCAAAAGTTCCGTTAAATCCAGTGTAGAGTTTAACTTCTGGCTAATTTCGATCAGATATTCGTAATGGGCAAGCAGGTCGAGACGGGTTTCTGCTGCTTCGTTGCTGCTAAGATCACTTTGATTATTAATACTCATACACGAGTCTCCAAACGGCGCAAAAGCTGCGGCAAGACTGTGGCCGCAGGAGCATGAATAACAACCTGCGCCAGATGATCTGCAGGCGTTGGTTCCAAATTGACAATAATCAACCGTGCGCCGTTGCTGACCGCCAATCCAGGCAAGTCACTGGCAGGGGCCACTTCAAGCGATGAGCCGATAATCAGTAAGACATCAGCTTGCTGGACGGCCTGCTTTGCAGATAGGAATGTTTTGATGGGTAGTTGTTCGCCAAAAAGAATTACTGCCGGTTTTAGCACACCAGCGCACCGTTCACAATATGGGGTGAGATGGTCTACTAAGAATTTTTTGATGATGGTTTCGGCGGGATAGCTAGTGAAACAGCGAATACAGTTCAATTCACGCAAGTGACCGTGAAGTTCATGTACGGTCTGATTGCCGGCACGCTGATGCAGCATATCAATATTTTGGGTAATAATGCTCTGTAGATTGCCTTGAAGCTCCAGTGCTGCCAGGGCGACATGAGCAGGGTTAGGTTGAGCCTGCATAATGCAGTGTGCCAGGGGGCGAATCCAGTCGTAGAATTTTGCTGGATTGTGCCGGAAACCTTTCAGGCTGGCGACTTCCAAAGGATTAACATTGTTCCACACGCCACAATCTGAGCTTCTGAAGTCAGGAATTCCAGATGCAGTGCTGATACCAGCACCGGTAAAGGCCACTACCCGCCGCGCTTTTTGGATTAGCAATGCGGCTGAATCAACGGGGCGTCTGGATTGCATGGAGTGGCCGATTTTCATCAGGAGAATCAGGGTGTTAATTGTCTACCAGCGGCCAGGCGGGGGCTGGTAGTCAAATCAGCACATAGTTTAGCAATTTGATTGGCGATGATGCTATTGGGCTGAAGCATGACCATTGGCAACGCAGCCTGTTCTGCCTGGAAGGCCAGATCCGCCGCCTCTGAAATAATAGCTCGAAGTTCATGATTCAGCATTTGTTCAACTTCGTTCCAGGGTAACTGGTTATTTGATTGTTGCCGGTTAACCACCACCACATGTACTCTTCCTGGTCCGCCTAGTTCACGTAGCAGGTCGCGAGCCAGGGTAATCGTTATGGTAGATGGGTCAACGACCAGGATAATTTGATCCATTTCCCGTTGCAAGCGGCTCAAGCGCTCATCATAATTGCTGCCAAGATCGAAAATGGCTGGACTGCCCAATGTTCTTAGCCCATTTATGGTCGCTATCGCCGCCTCGATCGGGTATTTCAGGAGGGCTTCCTGGGGATTTGATGATGAGACCAGGGCGCGAAGATTAGATGTATGTAAAATCAGTTCACCCTCGATAAGGGGTGGCTGGATTTCCGCAGCTGGCTTGGCGAGGACATTGGCTAACCCGGTGATTCCTTCCGCGCCGAGCATCAGCCCAATACTACCTGCTCCTAACCGAAAATCGGTTACAATCGGGTTTTCGCCTGCCATAACGAGCGATGCGGCCATATTGAGTGCAAGGGTTGAGGTGCCAACCCCGCCTTTTGCGCCCAGAACGCCGATTGTATAGCTGGGGTTAGTTTCCTGGCGGCGTTGACCGGCATTACGGGCAAGAATAGCTTTGACCCTCGAGGCCAGTTCAGCCGGATGGGTGGGTTTGGTTAGATAATCATCCGCGCCTGCCTCGAAGCCAGCAACTTTGTCATCGACCAGGGTTTTAGCGGTGAACATGATAATCGGGATGGCCTGCGTATGTTGTTCAGCACGTAAACGGCGGCAGACATCATAACCATCCATATCGGGCATCATGACATCAAGAATAATGAGGTCTGGTATGTCGGCCCCGGCTTTTTGCAAAGCCTGTGTTCCAGAACTGGCGGCCATGACTTCATAACCGTGGCGTTGCAACATCAAGCCAATTAATTTCAAGCTGTCAATATCATCATCGACAATGAGTATTTTTTCAGACATTATGGTACCGTATTCGGGTTTACCCACCAGTATTTCAAAAGTCTAGCATGAAAGAAAGTGTGCTGCAACCAGCGCTACTGGGCATAATCTTAATGTTTGCAACAATTGGTTGTGGTGATGTTCGCAATAGCTTTGAGCAGCATTGATCGCAGCATGAGTTAAGCACATTCATATCCTTAGTTGGTATTGATTTTTAACTAATATCAGCTTCCCGATGAAAATTGGGTCGTTGTCGCCGCAAAAATCAACGCGTGGACGTTGGTAGAAACCAATGCAGTAGGGTAAGCTAAAGTCAAGAATTAATTGGCAGCAGGAACCAATCTAGATGGCAAAACCTATTATCCTGGCAGTGGATGACGAACCCCAGGTATTAAGTGCTGTCGAACGTGATTTGCGTTCGCACTTTGGCTCGACTTATCGCATCATCCGAGCTGAATCTGGTACGGAAGCGCTGGAAGCTGTCGAGCAACTCAAGATGAGAAACGAGACGGTTGCTTTGTTTCTGGTCGATCAACGCATGCCACAGATGACTGGCACCGAATTGCTACGCCAGGCACGGAAAATTTATCCAAATGCGCGCAAAGTACTCCTTACGGCCTATGCGGATACTGAGGCTGCGATTTCGTGCATTAACGACATTGGCCTGGATCATTATTTGCTCAAGCCCTGGGATCCACCCGAAGCTAATCTGTATCCGATTCTGGAAGATTTGCTCAGTGATTGGGTTGTGACATTTGATCCGCCATATGAAGGTATCCGCATTTATGGGACGCTCTGGTCCGCACCGTGCCATGATGTTAAAGATTTTCTGACACGAAACCAGATTCCGTACCAATGGCATGATATTGAAGGGAATCATGCGGCACAAACTTTTATCGCGACACAGGGCTTTGAAACCCATAAACTCCCAATTATTGTTTTTCCCGATGGTGAAGCCTTGATGCAACCCGACCGCCAGACGCTGGCCGCAAAAATTGGATTGCATGTTCAGGCTAACCGACCATTTTATGACCTGATTATTGTTGGCGCTGGCCCTGCTGGTCTGGGCGCGGCAGTGTATGGGGGTTCTGAAGGTCTCCGCACCGCGATGATCGAGAAAGCTGCGACCGGTGGTCAGGCGGGCACGAGTTCACGTATCGAGAATTATTTGGGCTTTCCCAATGGCTTGAGTGGTGCAGATTTGGCCCGGCGGGCGACCACCCAGGCATTACGGTTTGGCGTCGAGATAATTAGCGCCCAGGAGGTTGAAACCGTGTATGCAGAAGATCCGTACCGTTATGTGAAACTGCGGGATGGCACTGAGTTAAGCTGCCATGCACTGATAATTGCAACCGGCGTATCCACCCGGCAACTCAAAGTGCCTGGTATTGAACGTCTCTACGGGTCGGGGGTGTATTATGGGGCGGCGCTGTCGGAGGCTGCGCTCTATCGCGATCAGCATGTCTGTGTGGTAGGCGGGGCCAATTCTGCCGGACAAGGGGCCGTTTTTTTCGCACGTTACGCGCGGAAAGTTACAATGATTGTGCGCGGAACATCGTTGAAAACCGGCATGTCACAATATTTGGTCGATCATATTCGGCAAACGTCAAATATTGAGGTCTTGACGCGCACGACGGTCACTGAACTTCATGGCGACGACCGGCTCAAGAAAATCACTGTCAAGAATATGGACACGGGCGCTTCGCAGATGCTGGACACTGCCGCCTTATTTGTCTTTATTGGGGCGATGCCGCATACATCGATGCTTGATGGCGTGGTTGAACGCAATCGTGCCGGGTTTATCGTAACCGGTCAGGATTTGATTCGAGAGGGCCAACGCCCGCCGGGGTGGAAACTAAAACGCGATCCCTTTCTCCTGGAGACCAGTATACCGGGTATTTTTGCTGCGGGTGATGTCCGTCAGGGTGCGGTGCGCCGGGTAGCATCGGCAGTAGGTGAGGGGGCGATTGCTGTCAGTCTGGTTCATCAATATTTGAGGACCGTATGATTGACGAATTCTTGCGTAAGGTTCCGCTACTGGCCGATATGTCGACTGCCGATATCGATCGTATCTGTCATATCGTTGAAGAGATAGAACTAGCTGCCAACGAGCACCTGTTCGACGAAGGGGCGTCGGGCGATCGCGCCTACATCATCTATGAAGGCGAGTTGGACGTGCTCAAATTGTCCAGTGGGCGTGAAGTGTTGCTATCGGTACGCGGTCCTGGCGATGTTCTTGGCGAAATGTCGCTGATCGAAGAGGCTCCACGCATGGCAACTGTTCGCGCCCGGACTGATTGCCGTTTGATCGTTATCAGCCAGCAACATTTCAATAAACTGCTCGATAGCAGCCCCTCGACGTCACGGGCTTTGCTCAATACGATTCTTAAGCGCTGGCGCGAAAATTTTGCGTTATTGCGACAAAGCGAAAAAATGGCCCAGTTGGGTACGCTTGTAGCCGGGATTGCCCATGAGTTAAACAACCCGTCAGCAGCTATACAGCGAAGTTCAGGGCAGTTACAAACTGCCGTGTTAAGACTTGATCGTGCCCATCATCGGTTACATCGCCACAACCTGACAACTGACCAGACTGATGTGCTTGATTCTTTAGAACAGGCCCTTGCCACCCGTATGGCGAATGCGCCACAGCTAACCGCACTGGACCGCAGCGATCAAGAGGGCGAGATTGAAAGCTTGCTTGAAAATTGGGATATTGAAGCGCCCTGGGATTACTCATCAGTTCTCGTGGCATTAGGTTATGACAGTTCTGAATTGGTGACTCTCGCAGACCAGTTCACCGTCGAGCAGTTTCGCGAAGTGGTTGACTGGTACTGTGCAATTTATGCCACGCACATGTTAGTCGCCGAGATTGGGCAGGGGGCCGAGCGATTGTCGGCTATTATCAAGGCGTTAAAATCCTATTCGTATCTCGATCAAGGTCCGATACAGCAGGTTGATATTCATGAGGGACTGGACAATACCTTGACGATTTTGCGCCATAAGTTGCAGCCACCAATCGAGGTCCGTCGGGAATATGATCGGGATTTGCCGCCGATTCAAGCACATGGTAGTGAACTGAATCAAGTCTGGACCAATATGATCGACAATGCTGCCTATGTTTTGGCCGATGGTGGGGTGATTACCATCCGCACACGCCGGGAAAGTGAATGGGCAATTGTCGAAATAGAAGATAATGGCCCCGGTATACCAGTTGATATTCAACCGCGCATTTTCGACTCCTTCTTTACGACCAAGCCGCTGGGTCAGGGGACAGGTCTGGGACTTGACATTAGCTACAACATTATTGTCATGCAACATCGTGGTGACATAAAGGTTTTTTCCGAACCGGGCCGCACCTGTTTCCAGGTATGGTTGCCCCTCAGTTCGCATTCTGAATGAGTTTGGTGCTGTTCCTGAAGGCCTTAAAAATTCAATTTATTCCGCACTTGAACCTATCTTCGGTTGATTGTGTATTGTCGGTATTGAACATTGCCAATTTATGTTTGACATAATTTGGTAATTTCTGAGAACTTTTTTATTTGCTTTGCAGGTGCTGGTGGGTCACGTTATACTACCCGGCTATCTGCGCCAATGTTTCTTAAGATGTTGTTCTAGAGAGGAAAGCATGAAGCGAATAAGTATCAAACTCATCTGTCTATTGCTGGTCGCCCTGATGGTGACCGGCGCATTGGGTACGGTTGCGGCCCAGGATGGCGAGACCCTCAACATCCTGTACTGGCAAGCTGTCTCTACCCTTAATCCATATCTGTCCGGCGGTACCAAAGATATTGATGCTTCAAATCTGATTTTGGAACCACTGGCAAATTATGATCCTGATGGGAACCTGGTACCGGTGCTGGCTGCCGAAATTCCCACATTAGACAATGGTGGTGTGTCTGAAGATCTAACCAGCATTACCTGGAATCTTAAGGAAGGTGTGCTCTGGTCAGATGGTTCGCCCTTTACGGCTAACGATGTAGTCTTTACCTGGGAATATTGCACCCATCCAGAAGGTGGCTGTGCATCCATCCAGTTCTTTGAAAATGTTGAGACCGTTGAAGCTGTTGATGACCTCACGGTTCAGGTTACATTTGATGGTCCCAAGCCAGTGCCCTACGGTCCGTTCGTTACCGCACAAGCGGCCATTATTCAGCAAGCGCAGTTTGCCGACTGCCTCGGTGCAGCAGCAGCTCAATGCACTGATCAGAACTTTGGCCCGATTGGCACGGGTCCGTTTGTGGTCGACGAATTTCGCGCGAACGATGTCGTAACCTATGTCGCCAATGAGAACTTCCGTGACCGGGCTGATGGCAAGCCATTTTTTGATCGCGTCGTTTTCAAGGGCGGTGGTGATGCTGAATCGGCAGCCCGTGCCGTGTTGGAAACCAGTGAAGCCGACTGGGCCTGGAACCTTCAGATTTCCCCGGCAGTTCTCAACACAATGGAAGCCGCTGGCAATGGAACAGTTGAAGTCGCGTTTGCTTCCAACATCGAGCGCTTGATGCTGAACCAGACGAACCCCGACTCCAGCCTGGAAGAGGGCGTTCGTTCAGTGAATGCTGACGGTTCAAACCCGCATCCTTTCTTGACCAATGAAGCGGTCGAGGATGCCCTTTCGATGGCAATTGATCGCAATATCATTGCCGAGCAGCTTTATGGTGCGGGTGGTCGTCCGGCATGCAATATCGTCAACGGTCCGCCAGTCAATGTTTCGCCGAACAACGAGGGTTGCCTGGTTCAGGACATTGCGGGTGCCAACGCGCTGCTTGATGAAGCTGGCATCGTCGATACTGATGGTGATGGCATCCGCGAACTGGATGGCGTGCCGCTGGTTATCCTCTATCAGACTTCGACCAACGCTGTGCGTCAAAGTACCCAGGCCCTGATTAAACAATGGTGGTCAGAAATCGGTGTTGAGACCGAACTGCGTAACATTGATGCCGCCGTATTCTTTGGTGGTGACCCGGCCAGCCCTGATACTTACCAGAAGTTCTATGCTGACGTTGAAATGTTTACCAGTGGTACCGATGGTACTGACGCTGAAACATTCCTCGTGCGGTGGATCTGTGGTAACGACCCCAGCCCCGAAAATGGCTGGTTAGGCCGCAATGTCCCGCGTCACTGTGACCCGGCATATGATGAACTGTTCACTGAATTGTCTGGCACTGGTGATCCGGCGCGGCGGGCTGAGTTGACCATTCAACTGAATGACATCCTCATCGAGAACGGCGCGCTTATTCCGCTGGTCTATCGCGGCAATGTTGGTGCGCGGGCCAATAACCTTGAAGGTACGTGGATCAACGGTTGGGACTCAGAACTTTGGAACATTGAAGACTGGTCACGTTCCAGCTAAATAAATAGATTGGTGGCTGGAGGGTGGAGCATATTTCACCCTCCAGTATTTGTTTAGGAAGGTATTATGGGGCAATTTCTTCTGCGTCGGCTACTGATTTCAATTCCAACTTTGTTGGTCATCAGCTTTGTAATTTTTGCGATATTGGAGCTGTCGCCGACTGACCCCGTTGGTAACTTGCCGCTAACTATTCCGCCCGAAACCCGCGAGAGAATACGGGAGAGTATGGGCGTGAATGATCCTTTCGCCGTCAAATATGTTAAATGGGTCCGGCAGTTCGTTATCAATGAACCGCTGAATGTCCTTGAAGAAGTCACCGGCATAACCGTTGGCGATTCCGAAAATCGCCTGCGTTACATTTCCTGGCAAACACGCAGCCCGGTCATTGATATTGTTCTGGAGCGCCTGCCACAAACGCTATGGGTTGTTGGGTCGGCCTATGTCATCGCGATTTTTGTTGCGGTTCCTATTGGGGTCATCTCGGCCTATAGACAGTATTCGCGTTTTGATCAGATTGGCACCTTCATCTCGATGGTGGGGTTTTCCGTCCCTACATTTTTTACAGGTTTGTTGTTTATCATCATCTTTAGTGTCGGCTTAAAGTGGTTCCCTTCGGTGTATAACACAACGCTGGTGGTGACTGATTTTGAGACCGCGATGCAGCAATTGCGGCAGATGGTGATGCCAGTTGGCGTGTTGGCGCTTTTCTACACAGCCCAGATCAGCCGCTTCACGCGGTCATCCATGCTCGAAAATCTCAATCAAGATTATGTTCGGACTGCCCGCTCGAAAGGGCTGAGCGAACGTAATGTGATCGGCTATCACGCCTTGCGCAACAGCTTAATTCCGGTTGTGACGCTGGTCGCGCTCGGCATCCCCAGTATCTTTCAGGGGGCGATCATTACTGAGCAAATATTTCGTGTTAATGGCCTGGGGCAGTATTTAATTACGGCTATTCAAGGCGGCGATTTGCCGGTTGTGCAAACCCTCACCTTTATTTTTGCAGTCCTTATTGTGATTTTTAATATTGTGGCGGATGTACTTTATGCAATCCTGGACCCCCGTATTCGTTATAGCTAGGGTATAAGTGGTATGGCAGCAGAAGCAAAACCTATCAAAATTATGGTTCAAAAAGAGGCGGCTGATGTACCCCGTACCCTGTGGGGTGATGCCTGGCGTCAGTTTCGGAAACATCGGCTGGCGATGGCGGCCAGCGTAATCCTCCTCATCATTATTCTGGGTGTGTTGTTTGGTCCGCTTTTTTGGACGCTGGACCCTGAGTACATCGATATTGTGGCTGCTTATTCGGGCATGACGGCGGAGCATCCATTTGGAACCGATAATCTGGGCCGTGATACGTTGGCCCGCTCGATTTATGGGGGGCGCGTCTCGCTGTCGATTGGCATCACTGCGATGCTCATTGCGATGTTGCTCGGTACATTGGTCGGAAATCTGGCAGGCTATTATAAAATTCTTGACAATTTTTTAATGCGCTTAACCGATATGTTTCTAGCGTTGCCGAGTCTGCCACTATTGCTGGTGATCACGCTCTTATTCCGCGATTCACTGCGTAAAGCCTTTGGCCCGGAATTGGGGATCTTCATTTTGACGGTGATAATTATCGGTGCTTTGGGCTGGATGCCAACGGCTCGTATTGTTCGGGGCGAAGTATTATCAGTCAAAGAGCGTGAGTTTGTATTGGCGGCGCGAAGTGTTGGCTCTACGAATGGGCATATTCTGCGCAGTCACATTTTGCCGAACGTTCTTAGCCCGGTCATGGTCGCAGCGACCTTCAGCATTGCCAGTGCAATTATTACCGAATCAGCGCTGTCGTTCTTAGGATTAGGTTTTCCGCCGGATTTTCCAACCTGGGGGCGGTTGCTCTTTGATGGCAAAGATTATTTGACCCTGACGCCGGCGCTTGTTTTCTGGCCCGGTATGCTCATTTCGTTGACGGTGCTCTGTGTTAACTTCATCGGCGATGGCTTGCGCGACGCGCTTGATCCCAAATTGCGGAAGTAAGTTCTATTCAACCCAGGCAAAAATTGAGCCTACCTGTAAATTGGTAGGCTTTTTATTTTGCGGATAAACTGTTGCGATACTTATTCACTTTGTTGGAGGGAATCCATTATGCAACCGGGTAATTCACAGGGCAGAAGCGATAGTCACCGTGAGTATTGACAGTTCTGTGCTTTCACTCAGGATCAAGCTGGCTTATGGTGTTGGTGATGTCAGTGCCGCCATTTCTGCCCAGGTTACTGGTTTTTTTCTGACAGCATTTCTACTTGATGTGGCTCGAATCCGACCGGGCACGGTATCAATCATTATTCTGGTATCGAATTTGTGGGAAGCCATAACGGACCCGATTGTTGGTAATCTGAGCGATCGCACCCGTACCCGTTGGGGGCGACGACGCCCCTGGTTGCTGTTTGGGGCGATACCCTTTGGCCTGGCATTTATGATGCAGTGGATTGTTCCACCGTTTGGTGAAACCGGATTATTTATCTACTATTTGCTGGCAACAGTCTTGCTGAAGACAGCCTTCACCGCAGTTAATGTACCCTATACGGCGATGACGCCCGATCTCGCGCGTGATTATGATGAACGTACCCGTCTGACATCTTACCGTTTTGGTTTTTCTATATTGGGTGGATTGCTGGCTGTGGTGTTGTATCCGACGATTGTGGCCCAGTTTGGCAATGTGCAAACTGGCAGTTTTTTTAGTGGGAGTCTGCTGGCGATCTTTATCGTGCTATCGTGCTGGACGACATTCTTTTTTACCCGAGAACGCCCGGTTGATGACCTGCCAGAATCTGAAACAATAGGGGTTATAAAGGGTCTGCGTGTTGCGCTGCGCAATCGTCCATTTCTTTATGTCCTGGGCATTTATTTGCTGTCATGGGTGGTTGTGCAATTTGTGCAGGCCAACCTGTTATTATTTCTACGTTACTGGCTGAATGCGGAATCGCACTTCCGGTGGGTGGTCCTGGTGCTGCAGTTGACGGCATTGATTTTCTTGCCGATATGGGCCTGGATCAGCCGACGTTTGGGGAAGAAGCAAGCTTACTATATTGGTGTCCTGATTTTCATCCCAACGCTAGTCGCGCTGTTTTTCCTGCAACCTGGGGCGACATTCTGGCTCTACCTTATCAGTTTTCCCGCGGGAATCAGTGCATCAATGCTTTTGCTTATTCCCTGGAGTATGCTGCCCGATGTTGTCGATTACGATGAGTTGCAAACTGGACAGCGGCGAGAGGGAATATATTACGGGTTGTTTGTGTTTGTGCAAAACATGGGTCTGACCGGTGTGCTAGCGCTCTCTGCCTGGGGATTGGAGCTTGCGGGGTATATCAACCCCGACATCGCTGGCGAGTTTGTCGCGCAGCCTGAACCGGTACTTCAAGTTCTACGTTTGATGATTAGCCTATTTCCAGCGGTGCTGATGGTGCTAAGCATCCCACTGGCTATCGCTTATCCAATTACGCGTCAGCGGTTCGAAACGATGCGGACGACATTAGATGCTCGGAAGCGCTCGTGACTTGTATAATTATCAGACAACAAGTGTAGCTTCAGTTCCACAATAACGATTGGCCGGAATCCGGGGCAAAGAACTGCACTTTGTTCATGTTGAAGTCCAGGCCAACAGTGTCACCGGCGCGAATGCGTTTTTCGGTTTCAACCAGTACCAGAAAACTCTGTTCCCCCACGCGCACGTCCAACATATCTTCACGACCCAACGGTTCGACCACAAATACGTCGCCGCTGACATTACTTGTGTCGGTTACGCGTATATCCTCAGGGCGAATACCCAGAATAACTGATCCGCCATGTTGAGCTGCTTTCTCACCCCGTTCATTTGGGATAGTCAAATCGAGGGTTTCATTCTTCGCTACAAAATTGCCATTGTCCCGGCTGATCGCTACATTGGTGAAATTCATCGGGGGGTTGCCGACAAAACCGGCAATAAAGTGGGTTTTGGGTTGGTCATACAACCCTTCCGGTGTATCAAACGCTTCGAGATGTCCATTGCTCATCACGGCAATACGGTCGGCCATCGTCATCGCCTCTACCTGATCGTGGGTTACGTAAATTGACGTGATGTTGAGGCGTTGTTGTAACTGCTTAATTTCGCCGCGCATGGTGAGCCTGAGACGTGCATCCAGATTGGAAAGCGGCTCATCGAACAGGAGGATGTCAGGCTCTTTGACCAGTGCCCGGCCCAACGCCACCCGTTGTTGCTGACCACCAGAAAGCTGTCCAGGGCGGCGGTCTAGCAAATGCCCGATACCCATCGTTTCGACCACTGCTTCAACCCGTTGCGCCTGCTCTTGTTTGGGCATTTTTTTGAGTTTTAGCGGATAAGCGATGTTGCTGAATACGGTCATGTGCGGGTAAAGCGCATAACTCTGAAAGACCATACCGATATTACGGTCCTTCGGTGGGATCTGATTAACAACCCGCTCACCAAATTGAATAAAGCCGCTCGTCGGTTTATAGATACCAGCCAATGTGAGGAGGGTCGTGGTTTTGCCACAACCGGATGGCCCCAGGAAGGCCACAAACTCACCGTCGGCAATGTCCAGGTTGAGGTTTTCTACACCCACGACGCCACCAAATTTTTTAGTAAGATTCTGAATAATAACTTCCATAAATCGCAATTCCTCAGCTACGAGGTGCCTTTGGAGCCACCGGCATAGATGTTAAGCAAGTATTCCTGGGCGAAAATGAAAAAAATAAAGATCGGTATAAGCTGGAATAAGCCGACTGCGGCGACCTGATTCCAGTCGGTTGGTGCCGTTTCATCAATGAGCTGGTTCATAAATACGGTTAAGTTGCTTGCCTGCGAACCAACACTATAGGTTTGGGGAATAAGGTAAGCGTTCCAACCTGATATAAATGCGAATATACCCAATGCCAGTAGGCCAGGCCGAATCTGTGGCAACAGAATCTCCCAGTAGGTTCGAAACCGGGATGCACCGTCAATAAGGGCAGACCGTTCCATATCCCAGGGAATGTTATCGAAAAAGCCCTTCATCAACCACACGCCCAACGGGAGTTCAAAAGCGACCATCGCCAGCGCAATGCCGCCCACCGTGTTGAAACCAAACAGGTCGCCAATGATCGGAATATCGCCGATATTGCGCAGAATGAAGAATACGGGAATGAGAAGGGTGATTGCCGGAAAGCCGTGCAAGATCAGGGTAAACGATAGAAAGCTTTTGCGCCCCGCAAAGTTCATCCGCGAAAGCGCATAACCGGTCAAGGATGAAACCAGTAATACCATCAGCATCTGGGCGATGGCAATTGCCAGTGAATTGAAAGCAATGCGCCAGATCGTAAATTCTAATCCCGCGATGTCTTCGCCGAACAAAAATCCCCAGTTATCTAACCCCAGGCCGCCCACTGGCGCTAGACCTTCAGTTTTGAAGGAGAAAGTCGCGATGATGAGCCAGATATAACCGGAAATCAGCGGGGCCAGCAGCAAACTCAAGACGACATAGGGCGTCCAACCACCCGGCCAGAAGATCACCACGATTGCGATAATCAACCCGATTATGAAGCCGCTGATCAGCGCATTGAAGTTCGGCTCAGCAACCAGCACCGTCCGCGCCGTAAGCTGAAGTTCTTCGCCATCGCGCAGCAGACGGAGCCTCAATGGTGCATCATCCTCTGAAGTTGCGATGCGATTTAGCAGTTCATTTGTCGTCAAGCTATCACGGCGAATACCGGTGATCACATCGCCAACTTGCAATTCTGCTGCTGCTGCCGCACCATCGGGGACGATAGCGGTTACTAAGGCACCATCTTCGGTTGCTTCTAAACTGAATTGGAGCGATGCGCGTGGCGCGAAAGGTCCCGTTTTAAAGATGTAATTGCCGACCGAGAGGAGCGTATAGAGTGCGGCGGTGGTGATCACAGCGGTGATGATCGCCGTGATTGGCGCGGTTTTCGCCAGCTCGCGCAAGGTGCTGCTACTGACAATATAAGCCGCAAAAGGAATCAGGAAGATGAGCAGGCGTGCCAGCACATTGGTTACCGTTTGTTCTACGTCAGTCGAGGCGATGATCGGACCCAGTACGCCGTCAAATAAAACAGCCAGAACGCCCATCCCGACAACGACGAGTAGACTGCTGCGTAAAGCGAGAATCAGTTTTTTAATGTCGAATGTTGGTGGCTGGGTGAGCATCTTTCCTGACAGGGAAGTTGAGGCTGTTTCGGAACCCATTACAGGACCTCGATTTTCGGTTCGGCGACCAACTCATCAAAGCGGAACACTCGCATATAAATCACTGCTAACACCACACCAATGATGACTAACACCACCGCGAAGGCCGATCCATAGCCCCATTGTGCATTACCAAAGTAATTCGATAGTGCGCGATGATAGGCGGTAAGCGACCAGACTTCGGTGCGATATAGACCGGGGCCGCCATCCGTGAGGAGCAAGATTTGCTCAAAAGATGTAAGGAGCGAGAGCGTCTGGTACGTGATGACGAACAGTAGCGGCCAGCGCAATAGGGGTAAGATCACATAGCGGATCCGTTGGATAATTGATGATCCATCGACTAGTGATGCGTTTAAAAGGTCTTTGGGAATCGACTCAATCGCTGATGTAAAAATGATCATGCCAAATGACACGCCGATGAAGCCATTAACAATGATGACAAACACCCAGGGGTTGGTATCCATGTAATTGAGTGCCGGCAGCCCTAACCAGCCGTTTACCTGGTTAACAATCCCAAATGGTGGGTCGGCTAATAGCCGTCGCCACATCAAAATGTAGATAGTCGAAGCAGTAATGCGGGGCAGAAACCACAAGGCACGAAATGCAAAACTAGCCTGCCGGTTGATGTGGGTGGTGAGCAATGAGACGATCAGGGCCAGGCTAACGTTAAATAGAGCAAGCGTGACCAATACATAAAAGATCGTGTTAAAGAAAATTTTTCTAACAAACTGATCGTTGAACAAGGTTTGAAAATTTGCCAGCCCAATAAATTCCATCTCACGCACGTTAGACGTAAAATTTGTGCTCGCCAGATTGGTCATACTCAAGTAGATGACCAGAATGACAGGTATGAGAAAGAAGAGTAAGACCAACACACCGGCTGGAGCCATGAAGGCGTAGGCACTCAAGTTTGCCCGCAAGGCCCGTGACCGACTGCGGCGATTCTGTAATGATAATTGTTGCTCAGGTGATGCAGGGGGATGTTCTCCCCCTGCAGATTTGACAGTTTGGGTCATCAGGTAGCCTAACGAATGGTGACGTCGTCACCAATTTCATTTGTCACCTGGTTGACCATAATCTCAACAGCTTCTTCTGCCGTGTTGGCACCAGTGTGAACCGCCTGAATACCTGCCCAGTAAGCATTTGACCATGCTGACCAGAGGGGCGTATTCGGCGCGTTTGTGGTCCAATCCAGCATGTAGTGAGCGCTGCTGAGCACCGGGTCATTCTGATATTCTTCTGACTCGACCTGCGCATTCAGAATGCCGAGGTGGAAGCTATCAATGGCGTGACGGTTGTTGGCTTCCGGTGTCGTGATGGCTGCAATGAGTTCGAGCGCGACATCCGGGTGTTCGCTACCACTGTAAATCATGTAAGACAGTGGGTGCGTCAGCGTGATCGGTTCGCCGGTTCCCATTGCCGGGAACAAGATCAGACCGATATTATCGAGCAGGAACTGACGCGATTCTTCCAAATTATCCGAAACGCCATAATTGACCGCCCAGTTCGCCCAGTTCCAGGTACCACCCTGCGCAAAGACGACCTGATCGGCGGCGGCAACCGTTGGATGCCAGACCGTGTTACCATCGACACCGATCATGTCGGGGCGGGTAACGCCACTGGCTGTGAAGCTGCCGATGAGTTCGTAGGTGTCGAGCAGAGCTTCACTGTCTACGACCAACTCGCCGTCGGCGGTCATTACTTCACCACCCATGCCGAGATAGTAGATGAGCCAATCAAAGCCGTTGCCGGTGCGGTGCCAATAGCCATTGCCGGGTTCGACGACGCCTTCATCAATCGCTGCCTGGGCTGTTGCCAGCATATCTTCAAAGGTGTATTCACCGGCGACCACGCGATCCGGCAGCGATTCGATTTCCTCATCGCTCCAGCCCAGGTCGCTGAGCAATAATTTGCTATAGAAGATGGGCCGCGCTTCAGCATCTTGCGGAATGCCGTAAATCGTGCCTTCAAACTGTTGCGATTCCCAGAGTGCTGGTACGATGTCAGCAAATTCCTCATGGTCGGCGATCATTTCATCAAGCGGCACAATCAGGCCAGCGGGTCCCCAGGCACCAATATCTTCATGGCCTGATAGAATAATGTCGGGTGCTTCGCCCGCGTCCGCTGCTAGCAGGAACTCGGTTTTGTAATCATCCCAGCCAACGTTATCCTGGATCAGGTTGAGATTAAGCTCTATGCCAAGTTCGGCTTCGACCTGTTCTTCAACTTCAGCAAAGTTATTGCAGCGCCAATCTTCTTCAGGCGGGCTGGCTTTGCAGCGAATGGTAATATCGACGGTTTCCTGTGCAGAAACCCCAACAAAGCTGCTGAGCAAGATGACAAGTACCAGCAGCAACGCAAATTTCCGATAATTCATCTTCATTCCTTTCATGCAAACATCTCAGTTTTTGCAAGCCACTAAGTGGTTGATTTTCCATATCAAGGTTTAAGCAGCAAGTAAATCCAGATTAAATCTTTTTTAATGAGCGTTATTGGCGATGGCATGCGGTAAGGCTGGGACGCTCAAACATCAACCAACATCGTAAAGCTTGACGGTCAGCTATTATACCGACGCCGTTGGAGCACGGCAACAATTTACTGCTGTTGCGACCAATTCAGTCTTTAAGAGGGGATTTTTAACGGTTGCATTGACCTGTAGAGGCGCGGATCACAAGCTCTACACCCACAAGGGTGTGCAATGGTGGCATGACATCCCCATCACTTCGGGCAATTAATCGTTGTACCGCGGCCCGGCCCATTTCACGTTTGTAGATGTGAACTGTCGTCAGCGGCGGATCAATCATGCTCGCCATTTCATAATCGTCAAAGCCGGCAATTGAATAATCGTCAGGAATACTATAGCCCAATCCTTGCAACATTTGCGCGGTTGCAATTGCGAGGTAATCACCAACCGCAAACAAAGCGGTTACATCTTGATTCGCCGCTAAATATGTCTGAAGCCAGGTTCGGTAGGGGTTGCCATCCTCCACATAGGGTGATGACAGTTCCTGGGGAATGATTGCGACGTCGACTGGCTCTATATTGGCTGCTCGACAGCCATCCACATACCCGCGATAACGTTCTTGAAAGCTGGGTGGAATATCCAGGCTGGCTGCCCAACTGGATATGACTGCAATGCGGGTATGACCCAGCTGTATAAGGTGTTGAGCCATTTGATAGCCGCCGCCATAATCGTCGGCCATCACCGTATCATAGTTGACGCCGGGGAAATGATTATCAATTAATACGATGGGGCAGTTGCAGGCTGTGCTAATGCGCTCGATTAGTGCTACAGGATAGGGGCTGGACATGATAATGCCATCAACATCATCGGTTAACGCGGCGGGTAGTTCATCAGTTTCAAGATAATCATGTTCCATTACAACGAGGCTCAGATTCGCCGTTTCTTCGCGACAGGCCTGTTCCACACCACTCAGAATCTGGCCGTAGAACGGGTTCGCGATCACGGGTTGGTCACCATAATCTTTGATGACATAAACCAGGCGCTTAATTGACTTCTTTTCAGATTTCTTTTTGCGGGGGACAAATTTGTAATTCAGCGCTTTAGCCGCGTTGATTACACGATTACGGGTTTCCAACGGGATGCTGTCATCGCCGCGTAGTGCCAAAGAGACTGTGGTTGGCGAAAGGCCAGTATGTTTTGCTACGGTACGGATGGTTGGACGCTTATTGCTGGATTTCTTCACCATTGAACAGCCTCGTTTGTTTAGTAAACAAATATTATACAGGTTATGCGTAGATTGCAAATATTTTTGCCATACAAGCATTTATGTGAATTTTGGTACAATTTTCGGTCTAGACCATGATGATCTTCTAAAAATCTGCATTGGAAAAGTCTAAAATTGTTTACTAAACAAAAATTTGACAAATACTTTTTTACCACCTAAAATAAAGTGCAAAGTACAATTTCACTGAACATGCATCATCTAATATTGCGATGAATGTTCAAAAAATCGTTAATTTATATTAGGGAGTAGAATATGTCTTCAAATCGGTTCCGTTTTATTCTTATTGTCTTAGTTCTGGGAATTGTTGCATCAGTTGTTCCGGCGACGCTGGCGCAGGACATGATGTACAACGAATCCCCCATGATGACGGCACTTGTAGAAGCCGGTGAATTGCCGCCGATCGAAGAGCGTATTCCCGTTGAGCCGCAGGTTACAACGCCTTTCAAGGGAATTGGTACCTACGGTGGTGAAATGCGCTTTGGTTTCACCGGTGGTGATCCGTTCTGGGGTGGCATCTATGGTGTCAACAACTGGGAAAGAATCGCTACCTGGAAAACTGATTTCTCTGGTGTTGAACCAGGCATCGCCGCTGGCTGGGAAGTTAGCGATGACGTCACTGAATACACCTTCCAATTGCGCGAAGGCATGAAATGGTCGGATGGTCAACCGTACTCAGCGGAAGATTGGCGTTTCTATATCGAGGATGTGCTGCTTAACCAGGAGCTGCGACCAGGAAACCCCGGCGGCAGTTCTGGTGGTTGGTTGCCGCAGGCTGGTGCAGAAGAGTTCCAGATTGAGGTCATTAACGACTATACCGTCAAGTTCATTTTTGCTCAGCCGAACGGTACGCTGTTATTGCAGCTTGCGCAGTGGCAGGGTAGTCATTTTGCCCATTATCCAGCGCACTTCCTGAAGCAATTCCATGCTGACTACAATCCTGAAATTCAAACACTGGTGGATGCTGAAGACGGTGTGGAAGACTGGATTGGTCTGTTTAATAAATATGCCAATCAGTCTACCGAGGTAAATCTCTTCCCGCAAAATCCGGATTTGCTGGAGTATTCGCCTAAGCCCACAATTTCACCCTGGATGCTAGTCGAGGAAATGGGCACCGGTACGCAACTTCGCTTTGAGCGTAATCCATATTACTGGCGTGTCGATACCGAAGGTAATCAACTGCCGTACATCGATACAATGGTTGCTATTCAATATCAGGACGATGAATCGCGCACGTTTGCGATGCTCAATGGTGACCTGGATATGATTAAGGATCCGGGCGGAAACAACCGTATCCTGTACTTTGACGCGCTTGCCGAAGGTCGCCCGCTTCAGATCACAACGCCTATATCGGATGCGGGTACAACTAACACGGTTCAATTGAACCTGAATGTTGAAGACCCGGTCTTGCAGGAAATCTTCCGCAACAAAGATTTCCGTATTGGCTTGTCACATGCCATCAATCGCGAAGAAGTCATCGAAATCGTCCACTTTGGGCAAGGTGTTCCGTCTCAGGTTGGTCCGCTAGAAAGCTCACCTTTATATAATGAGCAATTGTCATATCAGTTTATAGAATACAATGTTGATCTGGCGAACGAGATTCTCGACACCGTACTACCGGAAAAAGACGGAGATGGTTATCGTCTGCGGCCCGATGGTGAACGCCTGTCGTTTGTCATCTCGATCCCCAATGACTATTCCTATACCACCACTTACACGCAGGTTGGTGAACTCGTTGCTGGCTACTGGAATGAAGTCGGTGTCGAAGCAATTGTGAACTCAATGCCCGGTGAACAGTGGGTAAATAACTTCCTGGCAAACAACATGCATGCTGTGATCTTCACCGGTGAAGGTGGTGCCGGATTGAACTCGATCCTTGATCCGCGTTACGTGGTGCCGGGTGAATATCACGGACTCTGGGGCAATGGTTTCCACGCCTTCCGCACCAACAACCCCGATGCTGATGTTAAGATCGAGATGACGGGTGAATTTGGTGAGCAACGTGCCCGCTATGAAGCGGTCCTGACGCAACCTACACAGGAAGGGCAGATCGAGGCCATGCAAGAAGTCATTCAGGTTGCAGCTGATGCGTTCTGGGTCATGGGTATCTCGCGACCAGCGCCTGGTTATCAACCAGCCCACGAACGCCTCGGTAATTTACCCGACTCACATATCGGTGGTTGGATCCCAGGGACGCTCAAGATGATGCGGCCTGAGCAGTGGTTTATCATGCAGTAATTGTGTGAGTTTGACATTTGCCCCAGTTGTGTGCTGGGGCAAATTTGCTTTCAATCCTGAAAATTTGTATTCTCAAGTGAATATTGTGGTTTGCCGTACTTAGAGGATTAGGCTTATGAGGCGGTTTATTGCCAGACGTTTTGTTTATATGATTTTCACTGTTTGGATTATCTCGCTGATCTCCTTTATTGTAATCCAGCTTCCTCCCGGTGATTATGTATCCAGCCTTGTCTCACAGATGGTTGCGCAGGGTTCAGATGAAGTTCCTCCAGAAGTAATCGCGCAACTGCGTGCGCAGTATGGTCTTGACCAGCCAGTATATGTGCAATACTTCAAGTGGATACGAAATGTTGTCACACAGGGTGATTTCGGCTACTCGTTCACGTTCCAACGCGATGCAGGTGAGATCATCGGCGAACGGTTGCCGATGAGCATGTCAATTTCGCTTGGCTCCGTACTGTTTATCTGGATTGTCGCATTACCCGTTGGTGTTTACTCGGCTGTGAACAAATATACTCTCGGCGACAACATCGCTACCTTCTTCGGCTTTATCGGGCTTGCCATACCGAATTTCCTGCTAGCGCTATTGCTGATGTTTTTCAGCTACCGCTATTTTGGTCAGGCATTGTTGGGGCTTTTCTCACCAGAGTATGTGGACGCGCCCTGGAGTCTGGCAAAGTTCCTCGATTTATTGAATCATCTCTGGATTCCCATCATTATCCTGGGTACAGCCGGCACCGCGGGTTTGATTCGGACTATGCGGGCGAATCTGCTGGATGAACTCAATAAGCCCTATGTCGATACTGCACGGGCTAAAGGGATGCGTGAGCGAAGTCTGTTGTGGAAGTATCCGGTGCGCCACGCGCTCAATCCGTTCATTAGCACCATTGGTTGGGTGTTGCCGGGGTTGGTTGCGGGTGAAGTGATTGTTTCCATTGTGCTAAATCTGCCGACATCGGGGCCGGTTCTTTTCAACGCTTTGTTGAGCCAGGACATGTTTGTTGCGGCGGGCTTTATTCTGGTCCTCAGTACGCTGACCGTTATTGGTACATTCCTCTCTGATCTGGCTCTGGCATGGCTTGATCCGCGAATTCGGTTAACCTAGTCAATTAGATGGAGTTTGCATCATGAGTACGATCACGACAGACTCTGATCTCATACTTCCAGGTCAGGAAATTCATGAGGATGATGACGAGGTCAAGGTTGAGACGGCCTCACAATGGCAATTGATGTGGTGGAAGTTCCGTCGCCATCGTCTGGCAATGACGGCTGCTGTTGTCATTATCCTGTTTTATCTGGTAGCAATCTTTGCCGATTTTGTCGCCCCGAATACATCTGGGGCATACATCGCTGAATATGTCCACGCGCCGCCGCAGGCGATTCACTTGTTCCGTGAGGGCCGGTTTGAGCCACATGTATTTGGCTATAAATTTGAGCGTGACCCGGTTTCATTTAAAAAATTATTTTCAATTGATGAGGAAACGGTTATCCCAATTGGCTTTTTCGTTCAGCGCGAACCCTACAAGCTATGGGGTTTGATCGAAACCGATATTCATCTTTTTGGGCCGTTAAATCCCGATGATCCATTCTACTTAATGGGCGGCGACAAAACCGGCTACGATGTGTTTAGTCGGATGATATTCGCCAGTCGAATTTCGCTGAGTATTGGTATGGTGGGTGTGACCCTGAGCACGATTGTCGGCATCCTTTTAGGTGGTATTTCAGGGCTGCTGGGGGGGACCGTCGATAACATCATCCAGCGTGTCATTGAGATCGTCAACTCGGTGCCGGACTTGCCATTACTGATTGCGATCGCCGCGGTTGTACCGATTGATTGGCCGATTGTCCGCGTCTATTTTATTATCACGATCATTATTTCCATGCGCTCTTGGACCGGGATGGCGCGGGTGGTACGCAGTAAGTTCCTGGCCTTACGCGAAGAGGATTTTGTGATGGCAGCTCAGTTGGACGGTGTTAGACAGCAGCGCTTGATCCTGCGCCACATGTTGCCATCATTTTATAGTCACATTATCGCCTCGTTGACTCTGGCGATTCCGGGCATGATCCTGGCCGAAACCGCACTGAGTTTTCTCGGCTTAGGCTTACGAGAACCAGCGGTAAGCTGGGGGGTGATGTTGACACAGACGCAACAAGTCGCGGTTCTCGCAAACCATCCCTGGCTCTTGTTTCCAGCATCGGCTGTCATTGTTGTGGTATTGGCGTTCAACTTCCTGGGTGATGGTCTGCGCGATGCCGCCGACCCCTATTAGAGATTGTGAGAATTGAATGATGAAGCCGTTGCTTGAAGTTACCGGTTTGAAGATTCACTTCTTCACTGATGAAGGGGTGGTCAAAGCGGTTGACGGTGTTGACCTAACGATTGAACGCGGCAAAACGCTGTGTCTGGTGGGTGAAAGTGGTTGTGGCAAAAGTGTGACCAGCCGGTCATTTTTGCAGATTGTGCGTAGCCCCGGCAAAATTGTGGCCGGTCAGATGCACTATCATCAGGAGCAACCTGATGGTTCGACAAAAATAGTTGATCTCATCAAGCTCGATTCTAAAGGTAAGGAAATTCGGGCGATTCGGGGTAACGAAATTTCGATGATCTTTCAGGAACCGATGACCTCAATGAGTTTGATGCATACAGTTGGTGATCAGATCATGGAAGCCATTCGCCTGCACGAAGATATGCCGAAGCCGGAAGCGCGTGGTCGTGCGATTGAATTGTTGCAATTGGTGGGAATCCCCCGTCCAGAACGCCTGGTAAATGAGTATCCTTTTCGTCTCAGTGGGGGAATGCGCCAGCGGGCCATGATCGCCATGGCATTATCGTGTAATCCAGCGATGTTGATTGCCGATGAACCGACGACAGCGTTAGATGTCACCACGCAGGCGCAAATTTTGGATTTGATGCTTGATCTCCAGGAAAAATACAATATGGCACTACTGTTCATCACGCATGATCTGGGGGTCGTAGCCGAGATCGCGGATGATGTGGCCGTTATGTATCTGGGCAAGATTGTTGAGCGGGCATCGGTAGACACCATTTTTAATGCACCCCAACATCCTTATACTCAAGCATTGCTGAAATCGATCCCCCGTATATCGATGAAACGCCAGGAATTGGACCCCATTCGCGGCATGGTTCCCAGCCCGTTCCGACGACCCAGTGGCTGTACCTTCCATCCACGATGTTCCCAGGCCATGGATAAGTGTAGCCAGATCGTTCCCAGTCAGACCGCATTAGCTGACAACCATCTCGTTCGCTGTTTACTTTATGAAGACTCGCCAGTCATGGAGGCGGCGCGACATGACTAATTTACATGTGAATGGCGCGAGTCGGCTTGTCATGCGCGACCCGGCGAACCTGTTGGAAGTGAACGACCTGAAAATGCATTTCCCAATTACGCAAGGGCTTTTCGGACGAGTCAAAGGCTATACCAAAGCGGTTGATGGTGTAAACTTTGCGATTCGTCAGGGCGAAACGCTGGGGCTGGTTGGAGAAAGCGGTTGTGGCAAATCAACGATTGGGCGTTGTTTGGTTCGTGCCTATCAGCCAACTGCTGGCGAAATCCTGTTCCGTGGTGAAGGTGATCGCGTCACAGACTTAGCCAGCCTGGACCGCCGGGGTCTTCAAACTTATCGTAAAGATATACGGATGATTTTTCAGGATCCGTATTCTTCGCTCAATCCGCGTATGACCGTGTTTGAGAACGTCAGTGAGGCGTTGCGTGTCAACAATATGGCATCGCAATCTGAGATGGAAGATCGTGTCGCCTACTTGCTGCGTCGGGTGGGTTTGCGACCGGAATATATGAAGCGTTATCCCCATGCATTCAGCGGTGGTGAACGGCAACGAGTGGCGATTGCCCGTTCGCTGGTGACGAATCCCCGTTTGATTGTCGCAGATGAAGCCGTCTCGGCATTGGATGTTTCGATCCGGGCACAGATTCTGAACTTGATGGAAGAATTGCAGGAAGAATTTAACCTGACTTACTTGTTTATCTCCCATGACTTGAGCGTCGTCCGCCACATTTGTGACCGAGTCGTGGTGATGTATGTGGGCAAAATGGTTGAATTGGCCGAAGGTATGGATCTGTATGTGGATCCCCAACACCCATATACCGAAGCGTTGATGTCGGCGGTGCCGATTTCTAACCCCCGACAACGTGATCCCAGTCGTCGGATTCGGCTCAAAGGTGAAGTGGCTGATCCGTCTAATCCACCCTCTGGTTGCTATTTTCACCCCCGGTGCCAGTATGCCGAAAGCCGCTGTGAGCAAGAAATACCAGTACTCCGCACGGCAAAATCTAATCATCAGTCAGCTTGTCACTTTTTTGAAAAACTTGAGTTGCGGGGAGCCGTGATCGAATGATCGCCGGTTGATGGAATCAAGGTGTGGAAGGCCCCGGTAATTTGCCAGGGCCATTTTGTTTTGAATGTTTAGATTACTCGCCGCCGGGTCGCAGCGTCACTTCGATACGTTCCCAATCGGCACCAGTTAGATCCAGGTCCATGAAGTTTTCCTGTAAACTTTCCAGCGCTGCTTGCGCCAGATCAGTTCGGAAAGCGCCTTCGCTGGGCGCTTCAGCGATAACTTCGCCTTCCAGCGCGACGGCGACCGTCTGATCCCACAGTTCAGCATCCAGAATGCCGATGCCATCAGGTGACGGCCAGATTAGCCCGTTGATCTCATTGAGTTGCCATTGTTGGTGACTTTCACCGAGCGTCGAACCGTTATCCAGAACAATTTCGACGCAGGCATCAAAATTGTCGCGACAGAAGGCCCAACCACGAAACGTTGCTCGCAGGAATTTGACGGCGATTTCTTCATTACCCTCTTCAGCCAACCAGGCTTCGGAGACGAAGACATGATCTTGCAACATCGCGGTGCCAACATCGTTGAAATCAATTACGTTGAGATCTTCCGGTTGGAACAGCTCACCGGTATCAGGATTAACCTGTTCCAGAACCTGCGCATACTCATTGTAAATCATCGCTTCGGCAGCATCAACTTCGCCGTTAATGAGCAGCGACATATCGAATGGTTGCTGGACGATGGTGACATCATCTGGATTGTTGGGGTCAATCCCTTCGGCCCGCATCGCTGCAAAGAGTTCGTGCTCGTTACCGAAACCCCAGCTACCGATGCGCATCCCGGCAAAATCGGCGACCGATTCTATACCTGTATCCACAAATGACACCTCAAGCGTCCCACTGCGCTGAAACACCTGGGCAATGTTTACCAGATCTGCACCGGCTTCCCGCGATTCTAATACCTTCGGGACCCATGCCAGGCCGAATTCTGCGCCACCAGAGGCGACTACCTGCTGCGGCACAATCTCGACCGCGCCTTCGAGAATGGTCACATCAAGGCCTTCATCAGCATAAAATCCTTGATCCAATGCGGCGAAGTAACCGGCAAACTGTGATTGGGCAACCCATTGCAATTGGAGTCTGACGGGCACCATGTCATCCTGGGCAGTTACGCCGGTGACGGCCAGCACCATCACGACTACGAGCAGCAAACTCAACTTCTTAAGCATAAAAATCCTCCCTGTTTGTCGATAATTGACGCTCTGACTGTCAATAAGCGCCTGTGTAACATCTGATTATAAACCGAATCGCGCCCCTGTCCATGTGGGCTATTCACGGCAAATTTTCCATCTCATTAGTTTGTTTGCCGAAAAGCTGTGTTCCAGGGCATGATGCGCCGTTCCAGCAGCAGAATAATTGCATAGAAAGTAATACCTATGATTGAGGCAACCAAAATGGCTGCCCAGGCGCGCGTGAAGTTGAAACCAGATGCTTCCTGGGTAATATAAACGCCAAGTGTGGCCCGAGGGCCGCCGAAGAACTCCGAAACAATGGCTCCGATAACGCTCAAGGAGCTGGCTACTCGTAACGCACTGAAGATAAATGGCAGGGCATTGGGAATGCGCAAACTCCGTAAAATCTTGAACTGCCCGGCGGCATATGAGCGCAGCAGTTCTAGCTGTTGTTTATCAACCAGCGTCAGCCCGCGCACGGTATTAATCATTGTCGGGAAGAACACGATGATCGCGACAATTGCCATTTTTGAAGCAGGATTCGTGATGCCGAACCAGTTGTTCATAATGGGAGCGAAGGCAATAATAGGGACTGAATTGGCAGCGATAGCAAAGGGCATGGTTGCTTCACTGATGATGGTCCAGCGGGCGGTAATGAGCGCAACCAGAATGCCCGACCCACAGCCAATAACAAAACCACCAAAAGCGGACCACAGGGTCGCGCGGGCGGCTTCAAACAAAATGGATTGCTCGTCAGGTTGCAGGAAAATCTGCAATTGGTCAAGAAACTCACCCAGAATAGCAGACGGTCGGGGCAAGATGAATTCCTGGATATTAAAGAAGCCGACTGCGAACTCCCACAACGCCAACACTGCGATTGCAACGATGAAGGTTGGTAAATAGTACTTGACCTGTTTACTGACCTTGCGTATCCAGGTTTCTGAGGTTTCCACAACAGGCTGTGTAATCATGCTGCCTAAACCTCGTGTGCGTCACGTAATAATTCCCGGACCTGAGTTACCAGGGCGAAGTAACGCGGGTGCTCACGAGTCTCAAAAACGCGGGGATAGGGCAGGTCAATATCAATCACTGAGGTGATACGCCCCGGACGCGGTGACATGACGACGACTCGGCCTGACAAAAATACTGCTTCTGGGATGCTATGGGTTACAAAGATCACCGTTGTTTGCGTTTCTTCCCAGATGCGTAATAGTTCCATGTTCATGCGTTCGCGCGTAAACTCGTCCAACGCACCAAAAGGCTCGTCCATCAGAATAAGCGAGGGTTCAAATGCCAGCGCACGGGCAATGGCGACCCGTTGTTGCATGCCACCGGACAACTGCCAGGGGTAATGGTTACTAAACTGACCCAATTCCACCAGTTCCAACGCCGTTTGTGCCCGCTGCTTTCTTTCTTTTGGTGCAACTTGCATGATTTCCAACGGTAACTCGACATTCTTGCGCACGGTACGCCATTCAAGCAATGTCGCGGCCTGAAAGACCATGCCATAATCGCGGTCCAGACGTGCTTGATGTGGGTCTTTATTGTTGACCTTGAGTGTGCCCGCAGTCGGCGGGATTAAGTCAGCGATCAAGCGTAGCAAAGTGGATTTTCCACACCCTGAAGGACCAATGAGTGAGATAAACTCATAAGGCTGAACTTCCAGTTCGATATCTTGCAGCGCGACCACCTGTTCCTCGGTATCCGCGTTGAAAATTTTATTGACGTTTTGTATCGAAATGACGGGTTGCGCTGACATGCTGATCCTACTGGCTGCGGCTGTGACTGCGCAGCACCAGATACTCGACAAAACTGACAATCATAAACGAGAGAATCCCAACAGAGGCCGCAATCAAAATGGTCGCCCACAATTTTGGCGTCGAAACCAGACTATAGTCTGAACTGAAATCAAGAATGGCCCGGCCCAGACCGTCACGAATACTGGAGGGTAACTCCCCGATAATCGCGCCGACAACACTCGCGGTTGCCGAGACTTTGAGGGCGGTGAAGATGTAAGGCAAGGCCGCCGGAAAGCGTACTTTCACCAATATTTCGCGTCGGGTAGCGGCATACGACTGCATCAACTCAAGTACATTTGGATGGGGTGAACGCAGGCCGCGCAGTGTGTTAATCGTAACTGGAAAAAATGTCAGATAGGCTGAAATGACGGCCACACTGATCGGCCCAGCGCCTAACCAGATGACGATCATTGGCGCAATTGCCAGAATTGGGACCGTTTGTGAGGCGACCACATAGGGCAGTAGGCCACGTTCCAGCGGTGCGGAATGGGCAAAGATTGTTCCCAGAATCAACCCCAGTGCAGCGCCCATGAAGAAACCGCCGACAGCCTTGCCCCAGGTTTGCAGGGCGGCGTCAGTTAGGATGCGCACCAACAGGAGTGGTCCATTGCGCCGGGCGGGTTGCAAAAGCGCTTCTGCGATATTTTGTAAATGAGGCAGATTGATGTCATTGAGGATTTTGAGGTCCAGTAACACTAAATTGCGGTCAACACCCAGGTAGCGCTCATCAGCAAAATCGTCTCGCACCGAACCCAGTGGTTTATCCATGAGGTCGTTCAGGTGATTGAGGGAGGTTTCGGCCCGCGTGATGACTGACAAACGGCCCGGATAAGCTGGCGTGATCGGCCAAATTCCGAGGATTGCCTGGTAGGTATCCAGATTGGTGAGATAGCGTAAATCAGGATAGGGTAGACTATTCGAATCAATTTCTGGATCGGCAGGTAACGGTGCGATGATGTCGCGGACTTCATTGCGATTGGCGATGATGGCTGTCACTTCACCGGATTCAACTGCTGCTAGTGCCTCATCGAGCGTCGGAAAAGTTGTATAGGCCCAGTTGTTGACTGCTGTCGTGATCTGGTATTCGCGCCCGGCGGCAAAGGCTTTAGCCGTTTCCCAACCGACCAGCAGCAGGGACAGGATGACGACAAACCCCAGCAATTTTGTCACCGGACCAGGTGAGAATATCACCGCGCCAACCAATAGTAGCCCGCTTAGCAGAATCAGGGCTAAGGTATCATCACCGTCAACGACAGGCTGATTGAATAGCAGTGCCAGCGTCATCACAAGTGTAGCTAGCAATACACTTCTGCTCCAGCGTTTTTGCATCACCAGACCGATGACACCCACACCAGCCAGCAACAAACTGCTGCCAGTCCAAACGAGCAAGCCGACTTGCATCTGATTTAGTAAATTGGTTTCGATGTTGGCCTCAGTTTGTGCTGCCCAGACCTTTGCCTGCTGGCCTAAGATGGATTCTGGTTGGTCTTCCGCCGCCTGTCCAGCCATCCACACGGCTAGCTCACCCATCGTTGAGTCGCGAAAAATCGCATCTTCCGGGCTGTAGTTGCTAAATCGAACCCAAAGCAGGCCATTAAGCAACATACTGGCGAGGACCAGCGCAACTGGCACCAGCCGCCGCAAATCCGGCAGGTAAATGGCGCGGGTTGAAGATGACGTAATCGGTGGCTGTGGCAGATCGGTCACGAACAGCTCACCCGGCTACATGACATTGGAGAATGTTTTGGCGAGTAGGTCACAACCTGCACTCATATCGGCATCACTGGCATTCAGATGCGGTGAGATGCGCAGCACGTTCCCCAGAAGACCGCCTTTGCCGATCAGCAAGCCGTTCTCACGCGCCGTTGCCATGAGTTTGTTGGTCAAGTCGGCATCGGGTTCTTTATCTGTGCCCGGTTTGACGATTTCGACGCCTTGCATCAGGCCCATGCCGCGCACATCGCCCACCCAATCGAACTCGGCTTTGAACTCTTCAAGTTGTTCGCGCAGGACCGCACCCTGCCGGGACGCATTACCCGGCAAATTATGCTTCTCCATGTACTCAATGGTCGCTAGCGCGGTTGCCATCGTGACCGGGTTGCCGCCAAAGGTCGAAAATGTTAGGCCTTGCAGTGCATCGGCAATTTCTGGTGTGGCGACTGTGCAGCCAATAGGCGAACCATTCGCCATGCCTTTGGCAAAGGTCATGATGTCTGGCTCGACCCCCCAGTGCTCAATCCCGAACCATTTATCGCCGGTGCGGCCCCAGCCCGTTTGCACTTCGTCGCTGATAAACACACCACCCGCCGCTTTGACAATCGGGTAAATGCGTTCAAAATAATGCTCAGGGGGAACGATAAAGCCGCCGACGCCCTGAATTGGTTCGGCGATAAAGGCTGCAATTTTGCCATTGGTACAGGTCGCAATCGTTTCTTCCAAATCCTGCACACACAGGTCAACGACCTGTTCCGGTGTGAGATCAAGCGGTGCCCGGTATACATAGGGATTGCGGACGTGCTTAATGTGCGGGTCAATCGTACCACTGAGACGCCAGGTGCTATGGGCAGTCAAGGTCATCGCCAGCATGGTGCGACCGGAATAGGCATGGCGCAGCGCGATCACATCCTGATTGCCGGTGTATACGCGGGCGGCGAGAACAGCGGTTTCGTCGGCTTCGCTACCACTGTTGGTGAAGTAGCATTTTTGCAAGCGGCCCGGTGTTAATTCAGCGACCTTTTCCGCAACCTGCACCATAATTTCATTGACGAACAGCGTTGACGTATGTTGCACTTTCTTGAGTTGTTCGATGGTCTTGTTCGTGACCTCCGCATTACAATGTCCGACGGAGATCGTCAGGACACCACCAAAGAAATCCAGATAGCGGTTGCCATCTGTGTCCCACACATATTCATCCTGAGCACGGTCAACAGCTACAGGATGGTCCGGGAAATAGGGTGCTTTGGCCGGAAAAATGTATTGTTTATAACGCTCCATGAGCGAATTGGTTGCCATGTTCTTTAGGCTCCATGCCGTTCGAATATCGAGGATAATACGATCATGCGTTCAAGCAATCGTCTCAAATTGTTGTCGCTCAATATTAACATAGCCGCCCACAGAATGCACAAAGGTAATTGTTCACGAGAAGCGGGTTGCAAGATATGGTAAAATCGGTCATCTTTTCATTCACAAAGCATTGCTATTTTGGTGGGAGTTATATGATGCCTGAGCAAATGAAGAATTATATCGGCGGGGAATGGGTTGAAGCAGCAACCGAAACCTACATCCCCGTTTTTAACCCGGCAACCTGTGAGGTGTTGGCGAATTGCCCGGATTCAACGGCTGCCGATGTCGCTGCTGCGGTTGAGTCCGCTACCGCTGCGTTTGCGGAATGGCGCAGCACCCCCGTGATGGCGCGGGCACAGTATATGCATCATTTTAAGAATCTGGTGGAAGAACGCTTTGAAGACATCTCGAGAATTGTTGTCGAAGAAAATGGCAAAACGCTAGATGAAGCGCGGGGCGAAGTGCGGCGCGGTATTGAGAGCATTGATTATGGTATCGGCGTGCCGTTCTTGATGCGTAATGATGGTGTAGAAGACATCAGCAGCGGCATTGATGAAACGACGGTGCGCCAACCGGTGGGTGTTTTTGCAGCTATCACGCCCTTCAATTTCCCGATGATGGTGCCCATCTGGTTCCTGCCCACTGCAATCACCTGTGGTAATACATACGTTTTAAAACCTTCACCGCAAACCCCGCTGAGTATGCAAATTATCTTTGAACTGCTTGATGAACTGGATTTGCCGGAAGGGGTGGTTAACCTGGTACAGGGCGGTGTCCCGGCTGCCGATGCTATTCTCAAGCACCCCGGTATTGAGGGAATTTCGTTTGTCGGTTCCAGTCCCATCGCGAAGCACATTTACGAAGTCGGTACGAAGTATGGCAAACGGGTGCAGGCGCAAGGTGGTGCCAAGAATTATATCGCAGTGATGCCCGATGCCGATATGGAAGCCAGTGTTAAGAATCTGCTGGGTGCAGCGTATGGTTGTGC
Organism: Phototrophicaceae bacterium; assembly: GCA_965223835.1. GTDB lineage: Bacteria > Chloroflexota > Anaerolineae > Aggregatilineales > Phototrophicaceae > CAVYXZ01. Next base: position 2,601,956 of record CBDCXQ010000001.1, on the reverse strand, counting down.
CGGGCAGCGTTGTCTGGCAGCAGCGGTGGCGGTGGGTGTAGGCGACGCTTACGATCAACTACGCGATGAATTGGTTAAGCAAGTCGGCAATTTGCGCGTTGGTTATGGTCTGGAAGAAACGACGCAAATGGGAACAGTTGTGAGCGCCCAGGCCAAAGAGCGGATTGAGCGAATGATTCAGGATGGTGTGGATGAAGGTGCAAAGGTTGCGCTTGATGGCCGCAATATCAAAGTTGATGGCTATGAAGAGGGCGTATTTGTGGGTCCTACCATTCTGGAAGATGTGACCCCAGAGATGAGCGTTGCCCAGGAGGAGATTTTTGGGCCAGTGCTGTCACTCATCCGGGCTGATGATTTTGAAGATGTGGTTGAAATTATCAATAAAAGTCGGTTTGGGAATGCCGCCAGCATTTTTACGAGCAGTGGCAAGTATGCGCGTGAATTTAAATATCGCGTCAATGCCGGGAATATCGGTGTCAATATTGGGGTCGCTGCGCCGTCGGCGTCTTTCCCCTTTGGCGGCCAAAAAGATTCCTTCTTTGGTGACTTGCATGGGCAGGGACCGGATTCAATCGATTTTTTCACTGAGCGTAAAGTTGTGATTGAGCGGTGGCTATAAGATGACTGCACTCAATACATTTGGCTCGATTTTGACACACGCAGTCAATTTGGAAGCGGATCTGGCAACTTACTATCGTGACGCAGGTAATTCAGAACGGGCAAAAACGGCGGATAAGCTGCGCCAGAAGATGGAGCGGATTCGGCGCGAGGCGGTTTTGGAGATCACTCTGGAGCCGATCGATGGGCTGGACAGCGACGACTATATGCTGAATCTTGAAGACCTGTCTACCAGTGGTCAGCAAGCAATTGAAGCGACAGCGGCGCGTTTTTACACGGATGTCGCGCCGCATATCAATGTCCGGCAGGCCCAGCGCGCACTCGAACGCGCTGGTAAAGAACATGCAGCACTCGCCGAGATTTAGTCGCATGTATGTTGCTGGATATTGAAATTGGTCGGTTGAGGAGGCTATGTAATGGCACGTATTGTACGTGGTGCGCTGGTTCAAACTAGCTGGACTGGCGATAAAGATTCGATGATTGAAAAACATATCAACTATGCCAAACAGGCGGCCAGCGCGGGCGCACAGGTGATGTGTTTCCAGGAACTTTTTTATGGTCCCTATTTCTGCCAGGTTCAAGATAGTAAGTATTATGGCTACACCGAGCAGATTCCAGACGGACCAACCACGAAGCTCATGCAAGAACTCGCGAAAGAAACGGGCATGGTGCTGATTGTCCCGATGTACGAGGAAGACAATACTGGTGTTTACTATAATACAGCAGCGGTGATTGATGCCGATGGCAAGTACCTGGGCAAATATCGCAAGACCCACATCCCACAGGTGCAAGGCTTTTGGGAGAAATTCTATTTTCGTCCCGGTAATTTGGGTTATCCAGTGTTCGATACGGCGGTTGGTAAGGTTGGTGTGTATATTTGCTATGATCGACATTTCCCCGAAGGTGCACGGGCACTGGGCTTAAATGGTGCTGAGATTGTGTTTATCCCCTCGGCAACGAGTCGCGGTTTGTCCCAACATCTATGGAAAATTGAACAGACCAGTCATGCCATCGCCAATGGCTATTTTGTCGGCACCATAAACCGGGTGGGTATTGAGCCGTTGGGCGATAACGATTTTTATGGACAGAGCTACTTTTGTACCCCGCGCGGCGAGTTTGTCGGCGAGGTTGGCGATGCACATGAAGAGGAGTTGCTGGTGCGCGATCTCGACATGGAATTAATCGAAGAAGTCCGCCAAGTCTGGCAATTCTATCGTGACCGCCGTCCCGATGCTTATGATCCACTGGTTAACCCTTAAGCGCCATATTTCGGGAGAGAGCCAGTGAGCTATTTCCCTTGTTGCAAGGAGTCAGCATTTTATGGAATTTGCGATTACATTCAAAGGTGACATCAGCCCCAAACGTACCGTCGCATTGTGTAAACAAGCGGAGATAGCCGGGTTTCAATATGCCTGGTTTTATGATTCACATATTCTGTGGCGCGACCCGTATGTCACGATGGCGATGTGTATGGAACATACCGATAACATGCGTTTTGGGCCATGCGTGACAAATCCAGGCGTGCGCGATTGGTCAGTTGCAGCCAGCCTTTATACCACGTTGGCGTTACAAAGTGGTGGACGCATTGACATTGGTCTGGGTCGGGGTGATAGCTCGATGCGAGTCATGGGTAAAAAACCCAAAACCATCGCCAAGATGAAGGAATTTGTCCATGCCGTAAAGGGCATGGTGCGTGGTGATGCCGTCCAATATGAAGATATACCCGCTGAAGTCGAACTGCCCTGGGCTGAAGGTTATGAATTGCCATTCTGGATTGCAGCCTATGGACCGAAAGCGCTGGCAGCCGCCGGTGAAGTCGGTGATGGGTTGATTATTCAACTGGGTGAACCGCTATTATGCAAATGGTTTGCTGGGCAGGCGCTGGCTGCGGGACAAGCTGCTGAGCGGGACATGGCGGATTATAAAGTTATGGCTGCTGCGCCGGTTTGGGTTGGTGATCTGGAAAAGGGCCGCCAACAAACGCGCTGGTTCCCGGCAATGGTGGGTAATCATGTGGCTGATATTGTCGAGAAGTATGGCACAGAAACCACTGAATTACCGGCCAGTTTTACGCGCTACATTGAAGGTCGTAAAGGCTATGATTATAAAGACCATGCCGACAAAGATGCCGATCATCTGGATTTTATCGCTGACGAGGTGATTGATAGTTTTGGTATTCTGGGGCCGGTCGAAGCGCATGTCGAAAAACTAAAGGAACTGGAAGCTGCTGGCGTCACTCAGTTTAATATTTACCTGATGTGTGGTGAAGAAGAACGGATCGTGGCCGAATATGGTGAACATATCATCCCACACTTTCAATAACAAGGGGGCACCTGATGGGAACAATATTTAAAAATGGTACGCTAATTACTGCCAGCGATATGGTACGGGCTGACGTGCTGGTAGAAGGTGAGACCATTGCCTTAATCGGTCTCAACATTGATGCGGCGGGTCATGATGTTGTCGATTGTGGCGGGAAATACCTGATGCCAGGGGGCATTGATGTCCATACGCACCTGGAACTGGCGTTTGGTGGCACGATTAGCAATGATGATTTTGATACAGGACATATGGCGGCGGCCTTTGGCGGGACGACGTCGCATATTGATTTCGTTATTCAGCCGATTGGCGGCAGTTTGCAAGACGGTTTGAAAGCGTGGCACGCTAAATCCGCCCACAAGGCTCAGATTGACTATGGCTTCCATATGGCGATTACGGACCTCCGCGATGAAGTGATGGCTGAAATACCATCCTTACTTGACGAGGGAATCACCAGCCTGAAACTGTTCATGGCCTACAAAAACGTCTTTCAGATTGATGACACCACCTTGTTTCGGGCGATGCAGGTGGCTGCCCAGCATGGCATGATCGTGATGGTTCATGCTGAGAATGGTGATGTCGAAGCCGAATTGACTCCCCGCTTGTTGGCTGAGGGCCACACTGAACCGCGTTACCATGCTGATTCGCGTCCGCCGGAAATCGAAGGCGAGGCGACCAATCGGGCGGTGGTGATGGCAGGTATGACCGGCTGCCCGTTGTATGTGGTGCATATGACATGCGAATCCGCAATTCAGGCATTGCGCCGCGGACGCGCCCAGGGTTATCCAGTCATGGGTGAATCGTGTACGCAGTATTTCTTCCTGACCGTAGAGGATCATCTGGCAGCCCCGGGTTTCGAAGGTTCAAAGTACGTGTGTTCACCACCGATTCGGACCACTTACGATCAGGGCATCCTCTGGCAGGCACTTAAAGACGGCACTTTGCAACATGTAAGCACCGACCATTGTAACTTCTGGTTCGAAGGTGGACATGGACCCTGGCAAGAATGGGCGGCTGCGCATAACAATGCCGAGTGGAATGAGTTCGAAGCGCAAGACCCCAGCTATCGGCGGCCTGGTAAAGAGTTGGGTAAAGGCGATTTTTCCAAGATTCCCAACGGGATGCCTGGCTTGGAAGAACGCATGATGGTGATGTGGGAACACGGCGTGAATGCCGGACGTATTTCACCATCGCGCTATGTCGAATTAATGTGTACCAATCCGGCGAAGATATTCGGAATGTATCCTAAAAAGGGAACGATTGCGGTGGGTTCCGATGCCGATATTGTCATCTGGGATCCAGACAAAGAGCATGTTCTCAGCGTTGAAACCACCCACATGCGTACCGACTACATCGTTTATGAAGGGATGCCTATTCGGGGTAAACCGGAAAAAGTCTACTTACGCGGTACGAAGATAGTCGATGGTGAAGATTGGCTGGGTCAAAACGGCGCTGGACAGTTTGTGCGGCGTCGACCGAATGCACCAATCTTGTAAGGAATGTCGGTTCTCAGGGAACTTCAAGCTCGGTCATTGTTACCGGGCTTTTTAATTTGGCTTAGCCGTGTTGAATCTTGGTCTTTCACACCTGCTCCTAGCAGCTTCGATGTTTGAACCTGCATGATTTATCCAAACTAAGATACTGAAGAATAAGGTGCATTTTCCTACATAATCAAGCTGGGAGCGTGACTGGCTTGGCGTTTGCGATTTCCATACGGAAATTTCATACACATTTGGTCTAGTAAATCAGATTCCTGTCATAATAAATATTGACTATCTTTATCTTATTTATGCGTAATGTGTGGAGTCCGAGTAGTGCAGCCTTTAGATTTCCAAAATTTGAGTGGTCAGAGACTGGGACAATATCAACTCCGCCAACTGTTGGGCCAGGGAGGGATGGGGGCGGTTTTCCGCGCTTACCAGGAACGATTGGACCGTGAAGTAGCGGTCAAAGTGATATTCTCGCAACTGGCCCAGGATAATAATTATCAAATGCGTTTCGAACGAGAAGCGTGGGTTGCGGCGGCGCTCGAACATACGCATATCGTCCCGATTTACGACTATGGGATGGAAAACGGTGTCAGTTTCATTGTCATGCGTTTGTTGAATGGTGGATCGTTACAAGAACGGGTGCTGCGCGGCACGGCGTCCGGTGGCATGGCCCTCAACGAGGTCGCGCGGATTACAGGTCAGCTTGCCAGTGCTCTGCAATACGCACATGATCGAGATGTGATTCATCGCGATGTAAAAGCCAATAATGTCATGTTTGATGACCGTGACAACGCAATTCTGGTAGATTTTGGCATTGCGCGTTTGCTATCGACTGAACTCGATCTGACGCGTACCGGCATGAATATTGGTAGCCCGGCTTTTATGGCCCCGGAACAGTGGCGCAACGAGGCGCTCGGCCCGGCAGTCGATCAATATACACTGGCGATTCTTGTTTACTACATGCTGACCAACCGGCTGCTGTTTACGAATGATGAAACGTATCAGTGGATGCACAGCCATCTCTATGATGTGCCAACTCCCTTGCAACAGTGGCGTTCTGATCTGCCGCCAACGCTAATGCCGGTGTTGTTACGGGCTTTGGCTAAGCATCCAGAGGCGCGTTACCCTAATGTCGAGGCCTTTGGCACGGCATTTCAGGAAGCAGTTATTGTGGGTGAGCAAGCCACGTCATCTCCATCTTCTGTGCTGGTGTCACATGAGCAGAGCCATGATTTCAATACGCGCATTCTACCGCCACTGGTCGAAGAGGATAGCCTGGAGCCAATTGCAGATTCGACTCCAACACGTAAGTCACGCAACCCTTTGGTCATAATGGGAGTATTGCTAGCCGGTTTGGTCGCCATCATTAGTTTGGTGGCGCTGAGTGGTGTTCCACCGGAAACTCCCGCTGGGTCGGGTGCAGGAGTCGCGGCAGCAGCCGACGCAAGCGCAACCCCCACGAATCTGAGGTCAACTGAGCAAGCATTGGGCGCGGCGGTACAGTCGACTGCTACCCTCCGACCAACGGCGACCCATACCCAACAGCCGTCCGCGACTTTCACTCACGTGCCATCGGCAACGAATACATCTGAACCAACGGCGACAGTAACCGAGCGGCCAACTGAGACTCCGGTTCCGACTTTAACGGCAACTGTCACCCGTTCTCGACCGTCACCAACCGCGACCGCTACGCTTACAAACTCTCCGACAGCGGAACCGACCTTTGTCGCTATGGTGAGTAATCCTGTGCAGTTGTCTTTGCCGGTGACGGTTATCGAAAATGGCCCACTTGCTCAGGTAGATGCTGAAATTGTTTGTGATCTATGTGCTGCAATGGACCTCGTTATTCAATTCGACCCGGCGATTATCCATATCAAAGGTCTGGGGGTTGACCCGGTTTTAGGTGACTGGCTCATCGATAATACAACCGGTATAGTGCAGTTAACGACTGCCGGGTTAGCTCCCGATGGATGGAACGATAGCCCAATATCGCTTCGCTTCTACGTGCGTGGGCAGCAGCTAGGCACATCCAGGTTTGATATTGCGGGTGTGGTCATCAATGATGAAGCCGGCAGTGTTCAGGACGTGAACATCGTCAACGGTGTGGTCATTGTCACCAGTGTCGAACCAACACCCGTCGTAAATGCCTGTGAATATCGTGTTCAGACCGGTGACACGCTGTCGGGGATTGCAGTTGCTAATGGTGTGACAATCGCTGACATCAATGCAGTCAATGAATTGCCGAATGCAAATGTGATTTATGTAGGGCAGGTTTTGACGATACCAGCAAGTGTTTGTCATGCCCCAGTAGCGGGTGGTGTTGCCAGCAGTGGCGCTGGCGAATTGATTAATGTACATGATTGTCGCTATGTCGGGAACGATGTTTTTGAATGGTACAGTGTCCAGCGTGAATATGACTCCACTGGTAATCCAATAAGTGATACCCGGGTTGGCGGCCCTTTCACTGGCCCCTGGCAGCCCGGTTGCCCCCAGGGTGGCACAAGCAGTAGCGGTAGTAGTAATGGCGGTAGCTCAAACGGTGGTGGTTCCAACAATGGTGGCGGAAGCAGCGGTGGCGGTAATTCTGACGATGATGATGGCGGTGTCTGTGTCCTGGTGATTTGCGTCGGATAATCGAGCGGTTATTTCAAGTACGGCAGCGATCAGTTATACTTGAGCCAGATGTCTATCAGTGGAGGCACTGGCGTGTCTGAACTTGTTGAATTATGGGAGCAACCGGTAGCCGACGAGATTTATATGTTGGCTGGCTGGCGGCAATGGGCTGATGCCGGGTCGATTTCATCTGGTTTACCACACTACATTATCCAGCAAACCAACGCCCGGCAAATTGGTAAGGTGAACACGGAAGGTTTTTACCTCTTCCAGATTCCTGGCACACATGATTTAGTGCGCCCGGTCGTTAAATTTGAAGAGGGTTATCCAAAATCACTCGAAAAAATGCGTAACGAAATCCACTATACTGGCACCGACGAACGGGGTTTTGTGATTTTTCTAGGTGATGAACCGCACCTGGATATTGAGCGTTATACCGCAGCGTTTCTGGATGTGGCACAGCAATTGAAGGTCAAGCGTATTATCAGCTTCGGCGGCGTATATGGCGAATTGCCTTACAAGAAAGAGCGCATGATTTCGTCAACCTATAGCCTGGAGTCCATGAAGGAAGAAATCAGCAGCCTCGCGGTCAATTTGTCAGATTATCATGGTGGGGCGGCGATTGGGTCGTATATCTGTCGGCGGGCTGGTGACGCTGACCTTGAATATATGTCACTTTATGGCTTTGTCCCGACTTACGACTTCTCAAATCTGGCGCAGACTGGTAGTAGTATTCGTTTGGAGAACGATTTTATGGCCTGGTTGGGAGTCATGCGGCGCGTGAATTATGTGACTAAGATGGACTTTGACCTGGACGATCTCAAAAAGAAAACCGAGCGTCTGATTAATGTACTCGATTCTAAAATTGAGGAACTAGATAGCACAGCACCGCAAATCGGCATCTATGATTATTTGCGGCGATTGGAAGAGGATTTCACCGAGAAGGTTTTCGACCCATTGGATGAAGTTTGGGAGGATGAATTGCGACGGTTGTTTGACGATGCAGATAGCACCGACTAACTCACAATGATTTTAATCGGGGAGGTAACGAAGCACCTCCCCTGATTTTAGCGCTTATTCTGCTTCTGAACTCTAGCCCACTGGTCGCGCAGCGTTACCGTGCGATTAAATACGAGTTGATCGGCGGAACTGTCCGGGTCAACACAGAAATAACCGATGCGTTCAAATTGATAGCGGTCGCCGTTTTGTGCATGAGCTAAATGCGGTTCAACTTTGCAATTCGTTTTCACTTGAAGTGAATTGGGATTCATGTATTCAATGAAGTCTTTGCCAGCTTCATCATTATCCGGGTCAATGCGGTCAAAAAGGTGGTCATATAAACGGACTTCTGCATTTAGCGCATGAGTCGCCGAGACCCAGTGCATGGTGGCTTTGACTTTGCGCCCATCAGGAGCATCACCACCTCGCGTTGCCAGGTCATAGGTGCAACGCAATTCAATGATGTCACCATTTTGGTCTTTGATGACTTCCTGACAGGTAATGAAATAGGCATAGCGCAGCCGTACCTCACGTCCGGGAGCCAATCGATAAAACTTTTTATGCGGATTTTCCTGGAAATCTTCCCGCTCAATGTATAGTTCCCTTGAAAATGGAACCTGCCGGGTACCTGCTGCCGGGTCTTCCGGGTTATTGATGGCCTCCATCATCTCTGATTGGCCTTCGGGATAATTTGTGATGACAACTTTCAGCGGATTGAGCACCGCCATGACTCGCGGTGAATGCTTATTCAGATGTTCACGGACAAAATATTCCAGCATTTGCATTTCGACGACCATCGGTTTGCGGGCCAGACCGACTTGATCGAGTAAATTGCGCAGGGCTTCAGGTGGGAAACCGCGTCGCCGTATCCCCCTGAGTGTTGGCATCCGGGGATCATCCCAGCCGCTAACATGTCCTTCTTCAACTAGCCGCCGCAGCTTGCGTTTACTGGTGATGGTGTAGGTGAAATTGATCCGGGCAAATTCGATTTGCTGGGGATGATAGATTTCTAACTGATCGAGAAACCAATCATACAGCGGGCGATGATCGGCAAATTCCAAACTGCACAACGAATGGGTGATCTTCTCAATCGAATCTGACTGGCCGTGCGCAAAATCATACATGGGGTAAATGCACCATTTGTCGCCTGTGCGGTGATGAGTGGCATGTTGGATGCGATACAATACCGGGTCGCGCATATTGATATTGGGGGATGCCATATCAATCTTGGCTCGCAGCACACAGGTACCATCTTCGAACTCGCCATTTTTCATTCGTTCGAAGAGGTCGCGATTTTCTTCAATGGAGCGATCACGATAGGGGCTGTTCTTGCCTGGTTCGGTCAACGTACCCCGATACTCACGCATTGCTTCCGCTGACAAATGATCGACATAGGCGAGGCCGGTATTCACGAGTTCCATTGCCATGTCGTAAAGCTGGTCGAAATAGTCAGACGCAAAGTAGAGCCGATCTTCCCAATCATAGCCCAACCAGCGGATATCTTCTTTGATGGCATCCACAAATTCTTGTTCTTCTTTGCTGGGGTTGGTGTCATCAAATCGCAGGTTACATTTGCCTCCGTAATCCTCAGCGATACCAAAGTTTAGCCAGATCGCCCGTGCATGGCCGATATGGAGATAGCCATTTGGTTCGGGCGGAAAACGTGTATGAACCCGTTGTTCAAACTTGCCAGATTCATTATCGGCGTCAATCGTTTCTCGAATAAAATTCGTTGGCGTGCTGGTTTCAACTGGTTTACTGGTCATGATCTGGCAACCTCAAATGGTCAAAATGGGGGCTAAACTGCTGCTAGGCATTCTAGCGTGATGACGGAAGCTTGACAATGATGAGCCTGAGAACTCTTAACATGGCTGGCACTTGCAAATTTGCTGCCCTTCGCTATTATTGGATGTTAAGCGGAGTTTAAGGGAAAGTGTGTTGAAAACACAAACCTTGCGCGTTGAAATCTGGTCAACCGAGGTGTTGAAAAATCCGCTGCCCAACAAATGGGTTCAAGTAACCCACCGACTCGGAGTCACCCAACTCACGGACTGTTTCCCGGTCCGTGTTTTTTTTGTGCGGGGCACATCCACTGCTGCCGACCTGAATGTCCTGACGCAACAATTGCTGGCAGATCCGGTTACGGAATCCTTTGCTATCACCCTGGCAACGGAAATGTCATCTATTCAGACAGCCGATCATAGCATTGAAGTGGCGTTGCTGCCTGGTGTGACAGATTCGGTTGCCGAGAATTTGCTGGTAGCCGCTCACCGCCTGGGGCTGGAAGGGATTGTTCAAATTGCTACCGGCATCCGTTATCTGCTTTCGGGTCAATTGACCGGCGCTGATCTCAATCTTCTCGCTCAGAAAGTCTTCTCAAACCCGGTGATTCAACACTATGCGATTGACCGGCCCGTTGTCCCTGGCTTTGTTCACGAGCAGTTGGCTGGTGGATTGGTTGAGATCGTTAAATTGCAAACGGCCAGTGACGATCAACTGCGCGAAATTAGCCGGGAGCGTCGGTTAGCACTTGACCTGGATGAGATGTTGGCGTTGCAAGCCTATTTTATTGAAGCCGGACGAGACCCTACTGACGTTGAATTGGAGACGATTGCGCAGACGTGGAGTGAGCACTGCGTTCATAAGACATTTAAGGCCCACATTGATTATCTCGGCCCAGCTCCCGGTAGTATGCACGAAAGTCATGTTAAGCGACAAGCGATTGACGGCCTGCTTAATACCTATATTCAGGCGGCAACCGAGCAAGTCAACAAGGATTGGGTCGTATCGGCATTTGTTGATAATGCGGGGATCATTCGCTTTGATGACCAGTTTGATCTGGCGTTTAAAGTCGAAACGCACAATCATCCTTCAGCCGTGGAACCGTTTGGCGGCGCGAATACCGGGGTCGGGGGCGTTGTTCGTGATGTACTGGGGGTGAGCGCACGACCCATTGCAAACACTGACGTGCTGTGTTTTGGGCCAGACGATGTGTCGCCTGATACTTTGCCAAATGGTGTTATTCATCCGTCGTTGATTGCAGACGGTGTTATTCATGGCGTTGAAGATTATAGCAACAAGATGGGGATTCCGACAGTCAATGGCGCTGTGCTCTATCATGCAGGTTATACGGCCAATCCCCTTGTGTTTTGTGGCTGTCTGGGTATTTTGCCACGTGGTGCTCATCCGACTGCAGTTCAAGCTGATGATCTGATTGTGGTGATCGGTGGTCGTACCGGGCGCGATGGTCTGCGTGGCGCAACATTTTCCAGTATGGAAATGGATGGTACAACGGGCGAGATTGCCGGGAGTTCGGTTCAGATCGGGCATCCGATCCACGAGAAACAGGTGCAGGAAGTCATTATCCAGGCGCGAGATGCACAGCTATATCATGCCATTACTGACTGTGGAGCCGGTGGACTTTCATCCGCTGTGGGGGAGATGGGTGAAGCAATTGGCGCTACGGTACAACTGGAAACTGTGCCGCTGAAATATGCTGGACTGCGGCCCTGGGAAATCTGGTTGAGCGAGGCGCAGGAACGGATGGTGCTGGCTGTCGCGCCACAAAATTGGGATGCGTTACAGGGAATTTGCGCCGGGCAGGATGTCGAGGCAACCTGCATTGGCACCTTTGAGCCGACCGGCAAGCTCTTACTGACATATAACGATAACGTTGTGTGTGAAATGGCGATGAAATTCCTTTATGACGGTTTGCCGCCACGTCATATGACAGCCGAGTGGTCCTGGCCGCAGATCGAGGTTGATGTCAGGCCTCCGCTGGATGATTTCAAAACCTCGCTCCTGAAACTGCTGGCTCATCCCAATATCCGCAGTAAAGAGACAATCGTTCGGCGATACGATCACGAGGTTCAGGGAGGCACTGTCGTTAAACCAATGGTCGGTGCAGCGGAAAATGGTCATGGCGATGGCAGCGTACTGGTGCCGCTGGTGACGAGACATGAAACGAGGCGGGGGGTTGCACTGGCGAATGGTGTGTGTCCCCAATATGGCGAATATGATCCTTATGCAATGGCATGGGCAGCGGTCGATGAAGCGTTCCGTAATCTCGTGGCGGTGGGAGCCGACCCCGACCAGGTGGCCCTACTCGATAACTTCTGCTGGGGGAATCCGCAACTACCTGACCGACTCGGTAGCCTGGTGCGGGCTGCACAGGGTTGCTATGATGCGGCGATTGCCTACCAGGCACCTTTCATCTCGGGTAAGGATAGCCTCAACAATGAATATATGGGGGCAGATGGACAGCGGCAGGCGATACCTGGTACCTTACTGATTTCTGCCACAGGTATTGTGCCTGACGTTCGGCAGACGGTTACGATGGATTTTAAAGCGGCGGGCAATGACCTCTATTTGATCGGCGCAACGAAGCCTGAACTGGGTGGCAGCCATTATAATTTACTTTATAAACAGGTCGGTGGGGTGGTACCCCAACCGGCTCCTGCCGCTCTCGACACCATGCGTCAACTTCATCAAGCAATTCGCGCCGGGTATGTTCAAGCCTGTCATGATTTGAGTGAAGGCGGGCTGGCAGTGGCGTTGGCGGAGATGTGTATCGCCGGCGAATTGGGTGCAACAGTTGATTTACCGACTGGTCTGCCAGCGCATGAGTCTTTATTCTCAGAGACTACGGGACGTTTTTTAATTGAGGCTCGACCTAGCGATGCTAAAGCGCTCAGCGAAATTGTCAGTGCAAGTTATCTTGGGCGCGTGTCGGCAGCACAGCAACTGGTGATAAGCGATGACACCGGCTTAATTCTGGAAGCCAGTATCTCTGAGTTGGAAAACGCCTGGCGCGGTGAATCGCTTACCACCGAAATTGATCAAGTGTTGACGACACCTTCGAAGCAAGCAATCAAGCGCAGTCCGATTCCTCATACCCAACCCAAAGTGCTTGTGCTCCACGCCAATGGTACTAATCGCGACCATGAAGCGGCGCTGGCCTGTGAAATGGCCGGTGGCCTGCCTGAGATTGTGCATGTCAACCAACTAATTGGTGGCGACCGTCATCTACTGGATTACCATATGCTGGTTGTGCCAGGAGGGTTCTCTTATGGTGATGATCTGGGTGCAGGCGTTTTGTGGGCACAGGATTTGCAGCAGCGCTTGGACGAGGATATGCAGCAGTTCGTCAGCAGTGGCCGCCCGGTATTGGGGATCTGCAATGGCTTTCAGGCACTGGTCAAAGCGGGGCTGTTGCCGGGCGCTGAATTTTCCAGCGAACAGGCGGTGACACTGACCTATAATGAGTCGGGACGGTTTGAGTGCCGTTGGGTCTATTTGCAACCCAATCGACATAGCCCATCACTGTTTACTCACGGTCTGGATGACTTGATTTATTGTCCAGTAGCGCATGGTGAAGGTCGGCTTGTAACCAGTGGTGCGGCGACATTGCAATCCCTTTGGGATATGGGTTTGGTGACACTGACCTATGTCGACCATACTGGCAGTTCAGTGGGTTATCCAGGAAATCCCAATGGCTCGGCTAGCGGTATCGCGGCGTTGTGCAATCCAGCAGGCAATGTCATGGGTTTGATGCCGCATCCCGAAGATCATATTTTTTCGACGCAGCATCCGCGCTGGCATCGTGGGGAGTCCGGTTTGTTCGGTCTTCCGTTATTCGAGAACGGTATCAAGTTTGCATAGTATAGGAGAACAATAGTGGCAATGAATCATGACGAGCTGGTGCAAGCGATTCCCCACGCGCTGCATTCGGTAGATGTGCCAGGATGGGGCGAAAAAATCACTGGCAAAGTGCGTGATTTGTATTCGCAGTCAGGTCAGCGGTTGCTGATTACGACTGACCGTGTGTCAGCTTTCGATCAAGTATTGGGCGTGATTCCGTTCAAAGGCCAGGTGCTAAACCAACTGAGCGCCTGGTGGTTCGAGCAGGTGCGTGAGATCGTTGCCAATCATATGGTGGCGGTGCCCGACCCAAACGTCATGATTGGACGTGAAGCCGAAACGTTACCGGTTGAGATCATTGTGCGCGGTTACATAACCGGTGTGACCAGTACCTCACTGTGGACACTCTATGCTGCTGGTGAACGCGAACCGTATGGCATCGCGCTGCCTGATGGCCTACAGAAGAATGATCGGTTGCCGGAACCTATCATTACGCCGACCACCAAAGCGACTGGTGGGGCGCATGATGAACGCCTGACGCGGCAGGAGATTATTGAGCGTGGTCTGGTCGCAGAGGATTTGTATCAGCAAGTTGAATCCGCGGCGCTGGCCGTCTTTAAACATGGGCAAGTAGTTGCCGAACAGGCGGGCCTGATCCTGGTGGATACCAAATATGAATTCGGCCTGATCGACGGCAAGTTAGCTTTAATAGATGAAATTCATACACCTGATTCGAGTCGGTACTGGATTTTGGATAGCTACAAATCGGGTCAGGAGCCGCAGAATTTTGATAAGGAATTCTTGCGCTTGTGGTTTTCTGAGCAAGGCTATAAGGGTGATGGTGTTGCGCCGCAGATGCCCGCTAATTTTATGGCCGAGGTTGCCGCGCGGTACATCAGTGCCTACGAACGCCTGACTGGTCAGATCTTTGTGCCGGGTGATCACCCGGCTGCGGAACGCATTGTGCGCAATCTGGCGCAGGTGGGAGGCTGATATATGGATGCGCTGGTCCCAATTATCATGGGTTCACCGTCGGATATGGATCATGCTGAGGCGATTGGCAAGGCGCTGGCTGATCTCGGTATTGATTATGAGTTGCGCGTTGCATCAGCCCATAAAGTTCCGGCCTACACATTGCAACTCCTGGCAGACTATGAAGCTGACCCGCGTGCAAAGGTCTATATTACGATTGCCGGGCGTTCCAATGCTCTGAGCGGACTGGTTGACGCCCAGGTAGCTGCGCCGGTTATTGCCTGTCCACCCGGTTCATCAAGTTTTGGTGGGGCCGATATTTACTCCTCACTACGGATGCCCAGTGGAGTTGCTCCGGCGGTGGTCTTAGAACCGGTGAATGCGGCGCTGCTGGTTGCCAAAATCTTGGGACTCACGCAACCATCGATTCGAGACCGGGTGGTACATTCGCAACAGGCAAATCGTGATCGGCTTTTGGAAAGTGATGCCACATTGACTGGCTCAGGATAACAAAATGCACGCAAATGTGTATCTGGATGATAAACCCCGCGAAGAGTGTGGCGTCTTTGGCATCTACGCACCTGGGCGCGATGTGGCTCGCCTGACATTTTTTGGGTTGTTTGCCTTGCAACATCGTGGTCAGGAAGGTGCGGGCATCGCCACCTGTGACCATCAACGCGCTTATGTGCATAAAGGCACAGGGCTGGTCTCGCAAATCTTTAATGAGGATAACCTCGCGCCGTTGGTGGGTGATTTAGCGATAGGACACAATCGGTATTCGACGACTGGTGGCTCACACCTGCGCAATGTCCAGCCATATTTAATTGAAACGCTTTATGGCCCGTTGGGTGTAGCCCACAACGGCAATCTCACAAATTCTTTATCACTCCGAAGCCTGTTGCTCAAGCGCGGTGTCGGGTTGTCATCGGCTTCTGATACTGAACTGATGACTCAGATACTGGCTGCGCCACCAGAAATTTGGGAGGAGTTGGGGGCTGATTTTGAGAGTCATGAGGACGATCATTGGGTTTCACGGTTGCGGGCGCTCATGCAGATGGTCGAGGGTGCTTATTCATTGACGGTGATGACGCGGGATGCCTTATATGCAGTTCGCGATCCGTTAGGGTTGCGACCATTGAGTATTGGCGGTCTTGATGAAGGGTATGTGATTGCATCAGAGACCTGTGCACTTGGTACCATTGATGCCGACTATGTGCGCTATGTTCAGCCCGGCGAAATCGTGCGGATTGATGCCAATGGCCTCACATCTTTCGTTGGCAAAGAATCGATCAAAAAGGCCCTGTGTGTATTTGAATATGTTTACTTCGCTCGACCCGATTCGTTGCTGGACGGTCAGGTAATTCATAAGTCACGCCAAAATATGGGCCGGACATTGGCGCGTGAAGCGCCGGCAATCGCGGATATTGTAGTGGGTGTTCCCGATTCCGCGACCCCGGCGGCAATTGGTTATGCGCAAGAGTTAGGCATCCCATTCAGTGAAGGCTTAACCAAGAATCGCTATATCGGGCGGACCTTTATCGAACCAGACGATCAGTTGCGCCGGGCGAACGTGCGCTTGAAATATAATGCGTTGACCTCTAACCTCGCTGGCAAACGAGTGGTGCTGGTTGATGACTCGATTGTGCGCGGTAATACCGCCGGACCGCTGGTCCAACTGCTGCGCGATGGCGGTGCCAGTGAAGTGCATGTTCGTGTGTCATCACCGCCCGTACGTCATCCGTGTTTCATGGGAGTGGATATGGCGACGTATCGTGAATTGATCGCGCATCGGCTGGATGTTGACGAGATTTGTGAGCGGATTGGCGCTGATAGCCTTGATTACCTCAGTTTGCCGGGGATGTTGTCTGCAATTCAGACCACCGTTGGCTTTCAGAATAATTATTGTACAGCCTGTTTTTCCGGCAATTACCCGATAGAAATTCCCGAATGGTTGTTTGAAACCGACCGCGATAAATTCGTCTTTGAGGGAATGTGGGGCTAATGGCGGCTAAGGTTCTGGTGATTGGTTCCGGCGGGCGCGAACATGCGCTGGCCTGGGCATTGTCCCGGTCGGCAGCCGTCTCGCAGGTGATTGTTGCGCCCGGCAATGGCGGAACTGTTTGGTCACAGGACAATGGCACTGGTTTGCGACCCCATGTGCCCTGCACATCGGTGAACATAAGCAGCAGTGATTTCACAGCATTAATTGATTATGTGCAAACGCAGCAGGTGGATCTGACGGTAGTTGGCCCAGAAGTCCCGCTGTCTGAAGGCATCGTTGATGCGTTTCAAGCGCAAGGATTAGCTATATTTGGACCCTCGCAGGCGGCTGCCCGAATCGAAGCCTCCAAAGCGTATGCTAAAGATTTCATGCAGCGCTATCACATCCCGACAGCAGCGTATGGTGTGTTCACCGATTATGCAGCGGCACGAGATTTTCTGCACACATTTGATCGTCCGGTGGTTGTCAAAGCCAGTGGTTTGGCGGCAGGCAAAGGGGTATTGATTTGCGACACGCTGACAGAAGCCGAAGCCGCGTTGAAGAATGTGCTGCAAGATCGGGCATTTGGCGCTGCTGGAGATGAAGTCATCATTGAGGAGCGCTTAACTGGGCGTGAAGTCTCGTTGTTGGCATTCTGCGATGGGCAAACGGTGGTGCCGATGGTCACAGCGCGGGACTATAAACGTGCGTTGGAGGGTGACGCTGGCTTGAACACCGGTGGTATGGGGGCTTTTGCTCCCGCAGCGGATATTTCACCTGTTCAGATTGACGTAATCCAGGAGACCGTGCTGCGCCCGACAGTTGCCGGGATGGCAGCCGAGGGTCATCCCTATATCGGTGTTCTCTACGCTGGGCTGATGTTGACGGATGATGGCCTGAAGGTCTTAGAATTCAATTGCCGGTTTGGTGATCCTGAAACGCAGGTCATCTTGCCGTTGCTGGACACGGATTTGTACGAGATTTTCCATGCCTGTATTGCCGGTCG
The DNA here is from genome assembly GCA_965223835.1 of Phototrophicaceae bacterium. Classification (GTDB taxonomy): domain Bacteria; phylum Chloroflexota; class Anaerolineae; order Aggregatilineales; family Phototrophicaceae; genus CAVYXZ01. The sequence continues at coordinate 2,584,318 of CBDCXQ010000001.1, read as the reverse complement.
ATTGCATGAAATTGATATTCAATGGCAAACACAGGCCTGTGCAACCGTTGTACTGGCCGCGCCGGGGTATCCGCAATCATATCCGACCGGATTGCCCATCAGCGGTCTGGATACTGTGACCGACGACCAGTTAATTGTTTTTCATGCGGGTACTGAACGCCGAGGTGATGAAATAGTGACCAATGGTGGCCGTGTACTAAACGTGACTGCTGTCGGGACGGATCTATCATCCGCGTTGGACCATGCCTATAGCGCAGTCGACAAAATTCATTTTGAGAATATGCATTTTCGACGCGATATTGGGAGGCTTTCATGAGCCAATATGCAGCGTCAGGAGTCAATATTGCGGCAGGTCAACGTGCGATTGAGTTGATGCGCGACGCAGTAAAAGCGACGTATACCGAAGCGGTATTATCTGATACTGGCAGCTTTGGTGGGTTGTTCGCCTTGAGCGAAATGCAGACCATGCGACAGCCAGTGCTGGTCGCCTCGACCGATGGTGTGGGCACGAAGACGATGGTTGCTGCCCGCATGGGACGGTGGGATACGATTGGGCAAGATCTGGTCAATCACTGCATTAACGACATTTTAGTACAGGGGGCGCACCCACTCTTTTTTATGGATTACATCGCATCCAGCCACCTGCAACCGGAGCAGGTCGCTGCAATCGTCCGGGGTATGGCGGTCGCGTGCCAGGCGGCAGGTTGTGTGCTATTAGGCGGTGAAACGGCTGAGATGCCAGGTGTCTATTCCAGCGGTGAAGTTGATGTCGCGGGTACGATTATTGGCCTTGTCGAACGTGCTTCAATCATTGATGGACAACATATTAAGCCGGGTAATGTCATTCTGGCCTTGCCATCGTCAGGGTTGCATACGAACGGCTACTCACTGGCACGACGGGTGCTACACGCTGCCGATTGGGATGTTGTGCATCCTGATCTAGGCCTTACGTTGGGTGAAGCGTTACTGGCAGTGCATCGCTGTTATTTACAGTCGGTGCAACAGCTCAAGGTCGCCGGGATCAGCCTTCATGGACTGGCCCACATCACCGGCGGTGGGGTGATGGACAATCTGCCGCGCATTTTACCAGAAGGCTGTCAGGCAGTCATTGAACGTGGAAGCTGGCCTATTCCGCCAATATTTTCGCTTATTCAAAACATTGGTAGGATTGCGGATGCTGAGATGTGGCGTGTTTTTAATATGGGATTGGGAATGCTGCTCGTTGTGTCTGTCGAGCAGGCGACGCAAGCGCAAGCCATCGTTCCCGAAATTCAGGTTGTTGGCGAGATTGTTGCCGGTGCTTGCCAGGTTGAGATCAAAGGATAGTCAATCGTGCGCCTTGTGGTCATGATCTCTGGTTCTGGTACCAACTTGCAGGCGATTTTGGATGCCACTACTGTGGAACGGCTCAATGCTGACATTGTACTTGTGGTTTCAAATCGTCAATCAGCATATGGCCTGGAGCGTGCCCGCCAGGCAAACATTCCCGCGCTTTACTTCCCACTCAAACCTTATCGTGAAGCGGGTAAGTCAAGAGAATTATATGATGCTGATCTAGCCGAGAAAGTGCGAGCTTATCAACCGGACTTGATCGTGCTTGCGGGGTGGATGCACATTTTGAGTCCGGCCTTTCTAGACCAATTTCCTCAGCAGGTGATTAATCTGCATCCGGCATTGCCGGGTCATTTTCCCGGTACAAACGCGATTGAACGAGCCTATGATGCCTTTCAGCGCCATGAGATTGAATTTAGTGGGTGCATGGTGCATTATGCCGTGCCGGAAGTGGATGCTGGGGCTGTTGTTGTACAGGCGCAGGTGCCACTTTATCGAGATGATTCACTGTCGGATTTTGAAGCACGGATTCATCAGGCAGAGCATAAACTTATCGTTGCAGCTATTCAACAGCTTGGCGCATAAATTGATGATGCCAATTAGTGGCACATTGTCTGCAAGGATGGTTAGAATCGTGGTTGGATTGCAAAATATTTGTGGAGAATCATGCTCATGCTGTCTCAAGAACAAATTGATTTTTTTCATCGTGAAGGTTATATCGGTGTACCCGATGTTCTATCCGAAGACGAAATCGCAGACCTGCGTCGGGTAACGGATGCGTTTGTGGAAAAGTCGCGGCAGGTCACGGAACATAACGACATCTTTGACCTTGAACCCAGCCACACACCGGTGAATCCCCGGTTACGCCGCCTCAAGAATCCAGTTGCTCTGCATCGTGTCTATCACGAAGCACTGCATCAACCGAACATTCTCAAAATTGTCAGTCAACTTATCGGCTTCAATCTGCGGCAGAATGGCACGAAACTCAATATGAAACTACCATCGATTGGTAGTCCGGTGGAGTGGCATCAAGATTGGGCTTTTTATCCGCACACAAATGATGATTTGCTGGCGGTTGGCATCTGTATTGACGCCATGACCCAGGCCAATGGTTGCTTACTGGTCGTGCCGGGTTCCCACAAAGATCGCATTTACGACCATCATCATGACGGGGCGTTTTCCGGCGCGATCACTGAGCCAGATTTCGATCCCGATCATGTCGTGCCCATTGAAGTGCCTGCCGGAGGGATTTCGATCCACCATGCCCGGACATTGCATGCATCCGCACCCAATCGCTCCGATTTCCCGCGCCGCTTTCTGCTGTTCCAGTATTGCGCTGCCGATGCCTGGCCGCTTTCGGGTGTTAGCGATCTGGATAAATTTAATGCCAATATGGTGCAAGGTGAACCGACGATTGAACCGCGCGTAACCCCGGTCCCGGTGCGAATGCCATTGCCACCCGCCAAGCATCAGGGTTCAATTTATGAGAATCAGCGGGCGGTTGAGCGCTTTAAGGTCGGATCGTAGGGGCTGTCGTCGCTAAATATTTTGATTGAAGGAGTTCTTATGAGTGACTGGCGGGGGATCGTTGCGATTCCGATGACGCCCTTTGATGAGCAGGACCGGATTGATGAGGATGTGCTCCGGGCCGAAATTCAATTTTGCATCGAGTCGCGGGTGGCTGGTTTGTGCGTGCCCGTGCTTGTCAGTGAATTTATGGTGCTGTCCGAAGATGAGCGCCGCCTTTTGATGCGCATCCCGGTTGAATTATGTAAGCCAGCGGGTATTCCAGTGGTCGCTAACTGTGCAGCGGTGAATACCCCACTCGCCGTGAATTATGCGCGTTATGCCGAAGAAGTAGGGGCGGACGCGGTGATGGCGATGCCACCCTATTTATTGGCGACTGATTTTGAGAGTATTTTTGACTACTATGAGGCCATTGCCGCAGCAGTCAACATTCCGGTCTGGGTCCAAAATGCCAGTGTTGTGCCATTGTCTGCTGATCAGATCGTCAAGATCTGTACTGAAATTGAGAATGTAAGCTGGGTCAAACAAGAGGTGCCGCCCAGTACCCACACCATCAGTAACTTGCTTGCGAAAGAGTCACCAGCTATAGAAGGTGTGATGGGTGGAGCCGGGGGGCGTTTCCTCATGACCGAACGCGCACGGGGGGCGGTGGGGGTGATCGTGGCCTGTGAGTTTTGCGATATATTGCAACAGGTCTGGAATCTGCTGGATATGGGCGCAGATGACGCGGCTGAAGACCTCTTTGACCGTGTGCTACCGGGTATTGTTCTCGAAGGGTTGATGGGTATGGCCTTTGCGAAAGAGGTGATGGTGCGCCGGGGGGTTCTTAAAAATAATCGGATGCGCAACCAGTCCAGCCCACTTGATAAACATGACCTGTATGAAATTGATCGTGTGCTGGCTCGGCTCGAACCAGATTACGTCTGGCAACAGTCCTGAGAGCGTAGGTTGACCGAATAGTAAAACACGACCGGGTCGGCCTACAATCGAAGCACAAGTGACGTAATACAGGAATTACTTAAGATGCGATCTTTTATTAGCGTGTTGGCAGCTTTGGCAGTATGGTTCGCCTTTGGGCTGGTATCCGCCGAATGCGAATATGTCACGTGTCGTAACGATGAGTTGTCAGCCGCCAAGTTGGAAACCTTTGAGCCACCAGCGTTTGAGCAGCCCTTCGTAGATACGGCGCGATTGCATGACCGCAACTACTGGCGGGTTGATGGATTGTTAACGGTCTATGATGCGCCTGATGGGAACACTATTCGAACCATTGATGGTGGGTTCAATTTTGTCACGAGTACGGCAATGCAAGATGGTTGGATTGAGATTAACCCTGGCGAATGGGTTCCGGCAGACAAACTGAAAAACTCCAACTGGATAATTTCCGATTTTAGCGGCATCTTTTTGCCGGACGAAGCTCCAGCATATCCGATTGCCTGGATGCTCATGAATATTTTCCCCAGTAGCGTGCCGGGTGGCCCGGCCCTGGAAAGCAACGACCTGAAATATCGTTATGCGCAGGTGCATATTCTTGACACGGTAGTGGTGGACGGTTGGAACTGGTACCAGATTGGTCCCGATGAATGGGTTGAGCAAACGAATGTAGCAAAGGTGCTGCCCATTGCACGTCCATTGGCTGTTGATACCGAACGCTGGGTCAGTATTGACCTGTATGAACAGGTACTGGTTGCTTACGAGGGTAGCCGGCCAGTATTTTCTACCCTCATTTCCAGCGGGCTACCCCGTTGGCCGACCTATGAAGGCGTTTTTAACATTTACTACCGGCGTACTCGTGAGCAAATGTCATGGGGCACGCCGGGCGATGACTTTTATTATTTGGAAGAAGTGCCCTGGACCATGTACTTTGATGAAGGTCGGGCGCTACATGGTGCCTACTGGCACAATGGCTTTGGCTACCGGCGCAGTCACGGTTGTGTCAACATGACGATTACCGACGCGCACTGGCTTTATCAGTGGGTGGCGCAAGACTTCGAAACCTTAAATTCGCCTGATGTTGAAACTGGCCCGGCGGTGTATGTCTATAGCAGTGGTGAGTATCGCTAATGAAAATGGTTGTTTATTAACATCATTGAGGAGCCTGGGTAATGCCTGAAACAGAACACGAATCACTGGTTGGGCGGGCAGAGGATGCGGTTAACACATTCTCCAGCCCTACTGAACTACGGATTACGGACATGCGTATGGCGGTAGTCTGTTCCAATTATGATTATCCCATCATTCGCATCGACACCAATCAAGGTGTTTATGGCATTGGCGAAGTCCGGGACGCCGGGCACAAAGAAGACGCGCTCAAATACAAGAGTTTCTTGCTGGGACAAAATCCCTGCAACATTGATATGATTTTCCGCACGATTAAGAAATTTGGTGGTCCGGCGCGGGAAGGAGGGGGAGTCTCCGGCATCGAAATCGCGCTCTGGGATCTGATCGGCAAGGTCTACGGTGTGCCATGTTACCAGATGCTGGGCGGCAAATATCGCTCCCATATCCGACTGTATGCCGATACACCACGCCCAACGGAAACTACACCCGAAGGCTATGTCAAGCGCGTGCTTGGCCGCAAAGCAATGGGCATGACCTTTATCAAATTTGATGTTGGATTACATATTCTGGAAGATTTCCCGGATGGCAAGGTTGGCACGCCGACAAAATATGAATATCATGCGCCACGTTTTGGTCAACCCGTCGTTGGCACGCGCTTTGGCACACAATTGACTGAGGCCGGTATTGCCAAATTTGTCGAAGTCGTTGCGGCTGTACGTGAGGCTGTTGGCTGGGAGATGCCGCTGGCGATTGACCATTTTGGACCATTATCGGTTAAAGATGGCATTCGGCTGGGCCATGCGCTGGAACCGTTTGGTCTGGCCTGGATGGAGGACATTATTCCCTGGCAGGATGTCGAAGGCAATCGGCGCGTCACAGAGGCGATCAACGTGCCCACTGCCAATGGTGAGGATATTTATCTGTGGGATGGATTCCGAGAGCCGATTGAAAAGCACGCTTTTGACATCATTCACCCCGATTTATTGACATCTGGCGGTATGGCGGAGACGAAACGGATTGCCGATTATGCCGAGCGTTATGGCCTGCCAACGGCATTGCATTTTGCCGGGTCGCCAATCGCATTTATGGCAAACATCCACTGCGGCGCGGCGATTCCCAGCCTGGTCGCGCTCGAAATGCATGCACTGGATTTGCCCTTCTGGAAGGATCTCGTGACCGGGTTAGATGAGCCTTTGATTGACGAGGGGTATGTCAAAGTGCCAGAGAAACCCGGATTGGGCGTAGATCTCAATTATGAGGGCATTGAGGCCAACTTGCGTTTTCCAGGCTTGTTCGAGCCAACTGAAGAATGGAACACGCCGAAGCTCGGTTTCTGGCAACCGGATCGCCGCTGGGATAAATAACCATGACTCAACCGAATATCTTACTGCTGGTTACCGATCAACAACGCTGGGATACTATCAGCGCCTATGGTCTCAATGAAATCTGCCGCACGCCGCACATTGATGCGCTGGCAGCGCGAGGTGTGCGGTTCGATAACGCCTTCACACCAACCGCCATCTGTTCGCCCGCACGGGCATCGGTGTATACAGGTCTATATCCGCATCAACACGGCGTGGTGGGCAATGGTCTGACCATCAACGAGGGTATTCAGGGAATCAATCATTACCTGGAGGCTGCAGGGTATCGGTGTGGCTATGCCGGGAAATAGCATGCTGATGAAGAACGTGGGCCGAGTGATCTGGGATTCTCTGGTAAGGATTTTATGGGCTATGCGTTTCCAGGGTCGGGTTTGTTGCCCGGCCTGCAATTTGGCTTGCCACCGGCGCGCGGTAATCCTTATGCCGAGTATCTTCAGGAACGCGGCTACGAAATACCCACCGTGAAACAGCGCTATGTCGGAACCAACCCCGGTCAGCAGACGCAAGAGATGTTTGCGTTGCATGATGGTCCGTTGGAAACCAGCATTGAGTATTTTGTTGCTGAGGAAACCATCAATCAAATTGACCAGCCCCATGGTGATAAACCGTTTTTCATCTGGTCAAATTTCTGGGGTCCGCATACGCCGTGTCTGATTCCAGAACCCTATTTCTCGATGTATAATCCGGCAGACGTTCCCGAACACCCCAGTTATTGCGAGACATTCGCGAACAAACCCTATCGCCAACAGTTGATCGAACGAATGTGGGGCCTGGGCGATCTCGGTTGGGAAGGCTTTCAAGAGATAACCGCTCGTTACTATGGGCATTGTACTCTGATAGATGACATGGTGGGGCGTGTAGTTCAGCATCTGGATAAACTGGGCATTCTGGACAATACGGTGATTATCTTCACGACCGATCATGGCGACTGTATGGGGGCGCATAAACTTATCGAAAAAGGTGAGTTCATGTATGATGAAATATATCGCATTCCCCTGATTGTCGCCCATCCCAATTGCGAAACGCCCGGCAGCATCAATGATGATTTTGTATACCTGCACGAGTTGACCAGTTCATGTATTGATCTGGCGGGTGCTGAAGTACCGGCGCATATGAATGGTCAATCATTTGCTGCCGCGATGCAGGGCGATCATACACCGAATGAACGCGATGAAGTGTACTGTGTGTTCCATCGCCATTTTACGGAAGTTAATCAGCGGATGGTGCGCACACGCACGCACCAATTCACGTTTAATTCGGGCGATCAGGGGGAGTTGTATGATCTGGTCAATGATCCCTACCAACTCAATAATGTCTATGGTGAGCCAGAATATGAGGCCGTGCGACAAGACTTGATGCAGCGAATGGATCAATACATGCAAGCGCTAAATGATCCGCTGTATTCGTGGTTTAAGCGGGTAGGGCCAGTGTATTAGCGAAGTGCTCCATATGTGGAATTCATCAGCGAAGGTGATTATATTATGACCTTCGCTGATGTTTTGCGGCTACTGTTTTGGTAGCTGTTCCTTCAACTCGAATGCATCATCCTGTGGTTCATAACCGATCAATTCACGGGCATTGGTGATGTCCAGTTTTTTGTGCCGATTGTTGGATACACCGTTGAAAATTGCGAACTTTAAATCATCGGGCGCGTCAATGCAGGCGCTCACCAGAATCGTTGCATCCTCATAGGTGAGGTACATCGCAGGGCCATGTTCGTGATTGAGTTTATACTCGTCGGTGCGGCTGCCCGCCCAACCGATGCGCAGGCACAGACACGATAGACCATAGTGATCGGCAAACACCTGTCCCACGTTTTCGGCCCAGGCTTTGGTCGCGCCATACAGATTACCAGGATGCGTCGGCATGTCAGGGCGAAATTGCACTTCCCAGGGATAACCACTGCCGGCATGATTACTGCTGGCGAAGATCACACGTCGACAACCTGCTACTCGTGCAGCTTCATAGACATTGTAGGCGCCGATCACATTCGCGGGCAACAGCGCTTCCCACGGTGCTTTGGTGCGCGGGTCACCTGCCAGATGGACAATCGTATCGATGCCCGCACAAGCCGCCTTGAACGGGTCCAGTTCAGCGATGTCAAGTTGGATAAACGGCCACTTTAATTCATAGTCTGGCTGGCGAATATCGGCCAAAACCAAATCATATTTTTCCGGGTTCAGGTGCTGCACAAGGAAACTGCCAATTCTTCCGGCAGCGCCTGTAATCAGGACTTTTCGAGTGCTCAATGTTGTTCTCCTATGGTGCTTCGTTCAATATTTGTGGATAAGTTCGCTGCCAGCCTTCTTTACCAAAACTGGAATCACCGGCGAGTTCGGAAGCGTAAACACGTTTATCATAGTGTGATGCAGTAATTGAGCGCATGATCGCCTGGGTCAGGCTGGCATCCAGTTTCAGATATTGATGCTGAAAGGTCGGATCTTGCGCCAGATTTTGTTGTTCGTCAGGATCATTTTCAAGGTCAAACAGTAGAATCTCACTGGAATTGTATTTCACGAGTTTCCAGCGTCCATCATAGATCATCCAGCCATGACTGACCATGCCAATACTATACTCACGTTCGGGTCGCTGCGGAATATTCAGGTCGGGCAGTGGGATAGAATCCATATGTGTCGGGATCGCGCAACCACCGAAATGTAGTAGTGTGGCGGTGACATCGCCCAGTTCAACCAGATCATGGCAGACCGTTCCAGCGGTAGTGCCCGGCGCACGCACGATCAACGGTACATGAATGCTGCTTTCAAAGAAATGACTCTTTCCGATCAAATTGTGATCGCCCAGGTAGTCGCCGTGATCGCTGGCGAAAATAATGAGCGTGTTATCCAGTAAGTTTTGTTCAAGCAGCGTGTCGAGAATCTGGCCGACTTCATGGTCAATCTGTTTGACCAGCGCGGCGTAGTGGAGCCGGATTTTGCGTTTGTGATCATCAGTGAACTCAGTGTAATCAACACCGTTCCAGGGGCGGCGGTTGCCGTCGATATTGCTTTGGCGCAAGCGAGGGGCGTCACCAGGGACTTCCGGTACAGCCGGGGGCAATAATTCCGGGTCGATACCTTCCAGGAATTCAGGATTGGGATCATAGGGGCAGTGGGGACCGGGGAAACCCACCATCATCGCGAAGGGCGCTTCAGCACTGTAATTGCGCAGGAAGCGACAGGCTTCGTTGCCGACAAAATGGTCAACTGAATGTTCCCAGGGGATCTTGTTGATGATCGCCCCTCGATTTTCATAGTAGCCATCGTGTTCATTACCGTGATACTTGCGGTAGCCGTGCTCGGTCAGATAATGGTAGTAATCATCGCGTACCTCTAGCCAGCGCTTGTCTTCAGCGGCTACGCGATACTGAAATCCATGTTTGATGTCCCAGGGGTAGAAATGCATCTTGCCGATGGCGGCAGTGTAATAGCCTTGCGCGTTCAGCAGTTCAGGCCAGGTGTTGATTCCAATGTCAGCGAGGTCAGGTCGCAGCCACTGACCGTTGTCAGTAACGCCGTTTTTGATCGCGTTCATACCCGTGAGCAGCAGTGCCCGTGCCGGAACGCAGATGGGCGATACGGAATAGGCGCGTTCATAGCGCACCCCTTCCTGAGCGAGGCGGTCGATATGGGGCGTGTCAATGAACGTCGCGCCGTAACAACTCAGGAAGTCGGGCCGGAGTTGATCGGGCATGATAAAGATGAGGTTGGGTTGTTCACTCATTTATTATTTTCCTATCCAATGCGCCTAATCAAAATAAGTGTCGCCATTCCAGAGGAGGGTCTTAGCAACCTCATCATTGAGTTCCACACCCAGGCCAGGTTTATCGGAAACTGCCATAAAACCGTTCTCAATAAATGGTTTATCACCGATACACAGGTCTTCCCACCAGCTAATCTCACGTCCATGAAATTCAAGCAGGAGGAAGTTGGGTACGGAGGCCATCGCATGACAGGCAGCCATCATGCCCAACGGGGACGATACATTATGGGGGGCAATCGGGACATAAAATGCGTCAGCGATGTCGGCGATGCGCTTGGCTTCCATGATGCCACCGGCTTTTGCCAGGTCGGGCATAATGATGTCGGTGGCCTGTCGTTGGAGCATTTCCAGGAATTCGAAGCGGGTGTACTGATTCTCGCCGGTACAAATCACCGTAGTGGTTTTAGCGCGAACCTGGGCCAGGGCGTCAATATTCTCTGCCGGGACCGGCTCTTCCAGCCACAACAGACGCAAATCTTCAACTGCTTTTGCCAGCGTGATGGCCGACGGTAAATCGAATTGACCGTGACAATCGATTGCCAGATCAATTTCGTAGCCAATCGCTTCACGCGTAGCTTGAATGAGACCCACGATGTGCGTCATTTCCTTTGCGCCTACGGTCCAATTGTACCGATCAAGCTCTTCAATACCGGAATGGTCGACATCGAATTTGACTGCACTATAACCCTCTTCAATAACTTCCAGGGCTTTATCGGCGTAAGCTTGCGGTTCGTTCGTTTCCCCGGCGTGACAATCTGCATAAAGGCGGATTTTGTCTCGGTATTTGCCACCTAGCAGCGTATATACGGGTACTCCGAGCGCCTTGCCCGCAATGTCATAGAGCGCATTCTCAATGCCCGTTATCGCGAAAATAATGGGCGCATTGGTGGTTCCGCCATAGCGACCACTGCGGCGCAGTATTTCATATAGCGGACCGGTGTTCATGGGGTCCTGGCCGATTAAGCGCCACTTGAGCATTAAAATGGTTTCTTTCACAGCGAAGCCTGACGCCGCCCCGGCTGAATTACATTCTCCGGTGCCGACAATGCCTTCATCGGTATAGATGCGAACAAACGTCCAGACACTACCGCCGCTGTGGGGTTCGGACTTGCCAATGACACAGGCTTGAACATCAGTAATCTTCATTGTTGTCTCCAAAATATGGTGAAGTTGAGTAGTTTGCAGCAAATTCGCACGAAATATTATAAACTCAGTCCGTCATTGCTTCCAAATTATTGCTAAAAGGGTTCATATGTACAAAATATGGTTTGAACGATCAATCCCCGAGGAGTATGTGCCGCTGCTGGATGGTATCGCAACCCCTCTTGATCCGGGTGAGCAAGTCCAGCCAAAGCCATTTCATAGCCTTAACGAGGCACATGGGGCACTGGCCGGGGGACGTGTCTATGATACGGCGGTGATGCAGCAAGCGCCCAACCTGATGGTGATTACTCGCATTGGAATTGGCTATGATAAAGTTGATGTGGCGGCAGCGACGGAACATCACATCGCAGTGTGTAATACGCCCGATGCGCCGACCATCTCAACAGCGGAGTTCACCATTACGTTGATGATGAGCGTCGCGCGCAATGTAAAATTTGCCGAAAAATCGCTGCGTACTTTTCTGCAAAGTGATGAACAAGGTAGTTGGGCGGCAGGTTATCAAGCAATTGAACTGGCCGGCAAACAGCTTGGTCTGGTTGGATCAGGGCGCATCGGCAGCCATGTCGCCCGCATTGCCCTGGCGATGGGGATGCGGGTGATGGCGTTCGACCCATTTGTGACGCCGGAACGGGCGGCGGCTCTCGGTATCGAGTTGGTGCCAACGTTGGAACACTTGTTGAATATGGCGGATATTGTGTCACTTCATCTCCCGCTAAACTCTGATACGTACAAAATCATGAACGCCGAACGGTTCGCCCAGATGAAGCCGGGCGCGATTTTTATTAACGCGGCACGGGGCGGTCATGTTGATGAAGCTGCGTTATTGGCAGCGCTTGAAAGCGGCCACCTCTTCGGTGCTGGTCTGGATGTAACCGATCCTGAGCCGACCTACAAAGACAACCCCTTACTCTATCGGGATGATGTCGTCCTGACACCACACATTGCCAGTGCGACGGCGACCGGACGGCGTAAGATGTGGGTTACGGCGATTGAGCAAGTCTTGCATGTGTTACGGGGTGAGCAACCGCCACATCTCATTAATCCAGAAGTCTGGCCGCAGGTTCGTAACCGTTGGGAAGCGCTACAATAAAACAGGAACCATCAAGCATGCAACCGACAAATCTACTTTATATTTTATCGGATCAGCATAACCGGAATGTGCTGGGCTGTTATGGCAATTCGGTAGTGCAAACACCGAATTTAGATGCGCTCGCCGCACGCGGTGCGCGTTTTGATAGTGCCTATACCAATTGTCCGATTTGTGTACCAGCACGTGCGTCACTGGCAACCGGGTGCTATGTCCACCAGATTGGTAACTGGGATAACGCCTTTCCCTACGATGGTCGAGTTTCGAGTTGGGGACATCGGTTGAAAGATCAAGGTTTCCACGTTGATTCGATTGGCAAACTTCATTTTCGCGGACGGGGTGACGATAATGGTTTTACAACGGAAATTGACCCGCTACATGTAGTAGAAGGTGAGGGCGATTTGCTTGGATGTATCCGTGACAATCCACCATTTCGTGACAAACGTCACGAGATTTTAGAAGCTGGACCCGGTGATTCAACCTATCAGCGCTATGACATCAGTAATGCCGATCATGCCTGTCAGTGGCTGGCAGATCACGCTGGAGACGAGCGACCCTGGGTGTTGTTTTTATCGTTTGTGACACCGCATCCGCGTTACGTCGCGCCCCCAGAAGACTATGGGCTTTATGACCATAATGTAATTCAATTGCCGCCGCAATGGCAGCGAAAAGACTGGCCTGACCACCCGGCGATTGACTATTTTCGGCGTTTTTTTGGCGTTGATGATGGCTTCCCCGAAGCGACAATTCGTCAGATGAATGCTGCATATTATGGTGTCTGTACATTTTTAGATCGACAGATTGGGCGGGTGCTGGCGGCGGTAAACGCCAATGGCCTGGATGAAAACACCCACATTATTTATACGTCAGATCATGGTGAGAACCTCGGCGCACGCGGCTTATTTGGCAAATTCACACTCTATGAAGAAGCGGCAGCAATCCCGTTCATTATGGCGGGTCCAAACGTTCCCGCCGGACAAGTAGTGAATACACCCGTTTCATTGGTTGATTCCCATCCGACGATTCTTGAAACAGTTGGTTGTGCTGCTCATGCTGATGATAGAGATTTACCGGGTGAGTCATTGTGGTCAATCCTGGAGCAACCGCAGCAAGATCGAACCGTTTTCAGTGAATATCATGCATTAGGTTCGCAACACGCGATCTATATGATTCGCGATCTGCGATACAAATACATTCACTACGTCAATGATGAGCCGCAATTATTTGATCTAAAGAATGACCCTAACGAATTTAACAATCTCGCGCAAACAGCGGCGGGCAAAACGCTCGTTACTGATTATGAAGCACGATTAAGGAGTTTCCTCGATCCTGAAGTGATTGATAGGCAGGCAAAACGTGATCAGGCTGAGCGTATAATCGAATTTGGAGGTGAGGCGAAAGTTCGGGCACGTGGAACGTTTACCAATTCGCCAGCGCCGGGTGAGGCTCCGGGCTTCGAGAGTTTTTCTTGAAAATCAAACAACTTGTATAATTCGTGTAGTCATGAACTGTTTGAAATGTATTACCGTAGGGAGAAATCAAATTGAATGAAAATGACGTTCGTGTTTATATTGGAACCTATACCCAACGCTTGCCACATGCCGATAGCAAAGGCGAAGGTATCTATGTTTGCGACCTGGACATGCGTACTGGTGAATTGGTATTTATCTCAAAACTGATTGGGATTGTAAATCCGTCATATTTGGCAATCGAGCCACAACAACGTTATTTATATGCAGTGAGTGAGGTCGAGGAACATAATGGAAAGCCCGGTGGCATAGTCGGTGCATTTCAGATTGATTCTCAAACTGGGGATTTAACACCGATTAATCAACAATCTTCACACGGTACAGCCCCCTGTTATGTCAGTATCGATCAAAATGGCAAGTGGGCTTTGGTCGCGAATTATGGTTCAGGTTCGGCGGCAACCTATCCCATTAACGCCGACGGTTCGCTAGGGGAGGCTCATGCTACAATTCAGCATGAGGGTTCCAGCATTAATCCAAATCGGCAGGAAGGGCCTCATGCTCATTGTATTGTGCTTGATCCTACCAATCAATATGTGAGTATTGCCGACTTAGGTCTGGATAAGGTGCTGGTTTATTCCTTGAACCAGCAAACAGGACAACTGTCACCAACGGCGAATCCGTCCGTTGCGATAACTCCTGGGTCAGGACCCCGTCATCTGGCGTTCCATCCTGATGGACATCATGTTTATGTTATCAATGAGATGGCTTCGACGATCACGGCATTTGCTTATGAAGATGGCAATTACCGTGAACTGCAAACGATTTCGACATTGCCTGATGATTTTGATGGTATCAGCAACACCGCTGCTATCCACGTCGCTCCGTCGGGCAGGTTCGTTTATGGCTCTAATCGCGGACATGATAGCATCGCGATCTTCGCCTGTGATGCAGCAACCGGTCGCTTGACTGCCATTGGGCATGAATCTACACAAGGTAAGACGCCGCGTGATTTTGTTATCGATCCCACTGGAACCTATTTATTGGCTGCCAATCAAGACACTGACACGGTTATTTCCTATCGGATTGATCAGGAAACCGGTGCGCTATCAGCAACAGGTTACCTTGCAAATGTACCCACACCGGTTTGCTTGAAGGCGATTAAGCTATAGCGACTAGTTAAACTTTTTCGATGTGACGTTACAGATCAACCAGCATTTTGACCTCACGGGCCTGGAATCCGAGTTGCTCATACAGCAGTCGGGTCGGATTTTCAACCAGTGTATTCAATTGGGCGGAATGACAATTGTTTGCCCGACCCCAATCGAGCGCAATTTGTACGAGGGCACGACCAATGCCTTTGCCGCGAAATTCTGGCGCAACATATACTGCATGAATATGTAGCAGGCGTCGGGGCTGGAACATAAGATCCGGGTATATCATGCGGGCTTCAATGAAACCAATTGATTGCTGGATTTCAGCCATCCAGAACCGGTGATCTGCCTCATCCAGGTTTATGTTTTTCTCTATCCTGGCCCAGAGTTGATGGTCTTTTGTTGTAGGATAACCGCCGAATGCAGTCATGTCATCCAGCATTGCACGCAAGAAATTAATGATATGGGGCGTGTCGTTCGCAACTGCTTCTCGTATAGTAAAGTTCGTCATGTCCGTACCAGAACGGCCCAGTAGCCTTCTTCGGTTGGGGTCTGCAAACGCAAGAATTGATCGTCTTCAATGACAACATTCTCCGCTGACTCCAACCACGCACTCGATCGTATATCGAGCCACCGAATGGATAATTGACCAAAATTATCAACTGCTGAGACATCGAGTAAGACATTCCCACCATCAGTAAAGAACACTGCATATTCGACGCCCGGATTGGCAGTGCAATAGGCTTCATTCCAACTACGTGAACGCAGTAAATCTAGATTCGGTTCGCAGTCAAAGATGTTCATGGAATCGGTCAGCAAGCGCATTGATTGAATGTGGGCCTGCGCAATTGTGTTGAGGCCCAGTCCCGATGGCGGTCGATGAAAGCGCGATGAGGCCAGCCCACCCAAAATATTCCGCCAGAAACGTTCCTGGGCATCCCGGGTTGATCCATAACGCCCGCTGTTTGCGCCATAGATTTTGACGCTGTTCAACGGGCGAATTGAACCAGACTGAAGCACACGCTGCCGAACAGCTTGTGGATTTTCCCAATGAGTCAAGCCGCCGTTGTGGTTATTCTGCGAAATGTCGATAAATGAATACATTTCAGGATGATCGAATGTTGCGTTGTGCTGGGCGTCATTTAGGTCCCAGGCGTCCCACATCTCGGTCATCTCGACCCCCAGATCACCGGCCTTGGCCCGGATATAGTTCGCCCAATAGGCACCCCATTCGGGCGACTCGTTGGTTTCATTGTCCATGCAGTAAAGCACATTGCCATATTGAAGCGAGATGGACAACATCTGGTCAACCTGTTGCTGTTGAAATTTGAGGACGATTTCGTTGTTTTCTAGCGCCGGAACCGACCGGAAGAAAGCACTTTCGCGGCGGCCCGGATGCGTTTCAATCACTGCTTTAAGGCCGGATTCGGCAGCCGAGTAGTTACTGTTGTTTTGAGGATTATACGGGTTGTCCTGCCAGGGCGCACGAGCAAAATCGAAGCGATCCCACATCTCAAATTGGGCGATGATGTCCCGTTCCGCCGCGAGTTGTAGGCAGTGTTCAAAGCGCTGCCAGTATTCGCTGCCAGGCTGGTTCAAGTCATAGAGACCGGTTTGCGTATTTTTCGCAAACGGCCAGACATTGCCTGCATCACGACTGGACATCGTACAGCGAACATAGTTGCCGCCAACCGATTGCAGTAAGTCCAGATGGGCTTCAATGTCAGGGATCTGAAATAAATTGTCCTCGACGCTACCACCCAATAACAGAACCGGCTGACCTTTGTATTGCCAATAAAAACGATTGTGGCTGTAAGGTTGGATGCGATCAATATTATTATTGCTCATAGTCTAAATGTCCTGCTCAATGTTGACCCAGCCTTGACCTTCACGAATTGCTCCAATGATCTCTTGAAATACCCAGCCATCGCGAAAAGTCTGGTAAGGTGGTGCATCCTCGCCGCGAATATCAGCAATAAACTCACGCATCAACTGGGTCCAATTGCGCTGCGTGTCATCATCGGTGATGTCAGGCAATGATCGGGTGATATGCTCCGGCACTGGGATTTGCTCCCAACCGCCACCGTGCTTATAGATATATAAAGGACCTTGAGCATAGGCTTGTTCAATATGTATAGTTGCATCGCTGCCGTAGATGGCAATATAGTCGGCATGATAGCGGGGATGCAGACCGCTATGTTTGAACAAAGCAGATACCGTTGCACCGGTCTGACCCGCAATTCGGGCCATTACGGTATAGGTCCACTCGGCATCAGCCGTACGCCATTCCAGTTTGTCGGCTTCAGCGGCGTCAGGTGCAAAATTTTCGCGCTCACGGAAGTCATGGGATCCAGTAACCACCGGGGCATCGGGCATATCATTGCGAACTTCCCCATTGACCGCTGTAACGAAGCCGTCGAGGATGTGGAGCACAATCGACAGCTTATGTGTGAAATTGTTGTTCAGACGGCCACCGCCGGCATCCAGCCGATGTGACCAGCTAAATGGAATCAAAGGGTTCAGGTTGTAATGCGAAACGCACTCGACCTCCTGGGGCGTGCCAATGGCGCCAGCTTGAATCAGCTCGCGGGCCAATAGGGCATGGGGTTCATACCGATAAGACGCTGCATACGCCGTTTTGACGCCCTTTGCTTTCGCTTTAGCATACATCTGCCGGGCTTGTTCTGGTGTCGCCGCCAGTGGCTTATCACAGTAGATATGTGACCCTTTGTCCAGCGCTGCCATGACCGGTTCATAGTGCGCACCACCGGGGGTGCCCACCGTGACAATATCTGGCTCTAAATCATCCAGCGCCCGTTGCCAGTTCGTTGACCCATAGGGTATATGCAATTCTTCAGCGACTTGCTGGACGACGGCGGCGGTGCGACTTACCATGCCGACGACTTCCACGCCTGAATCACGGAGAGCCTCTGTATGGCCTTTGCCCGCGAAGCCGGACCCCAGAACCAGTGCCCGTAAATGGTTTGACATCTATTTCCTCTAACATGATTAAATAATGCCACCATCATACCGTTTTTGCGGCGGTCTGTCGTCAAATGCGGTAGTATTTTGCGATACAAATTCAAGGCAGATGAGTAATGAACAAACCCAATATTCTCTTTATGATTGCCGATGACCATCGGTACAATGCGATTCATGCACGTGGCAACCCGCATGTTCAAACTCCGACACTTGATCGTCTGATGGCACAGGGCACAACGTTTACCCATACTTACATCATGGGTTCAACCTCTGGGGCGGTGTGTATGCCGAGTCGAGGTATGCTATTGACCGGAAGGTCGTTATTTCACGCAGCCGATGTAACTGATAACCCCCGTGCTTACACCATTCCTGAGCATTATCCATTATTGCCGGAGGTTCTTCAGCAAGCTGGTTATTCGACTTACGGCATAGGCAAGTGGCACAATGGCCGCGAGACGTTTGCCCGTTGTTTTGATGACGGCGCGAAAATCTTCTTTGGCGGCATGTCAGACCATGATGCAGTACCGACCCATGACTTCGATCCAACGGGGGAATATCCTGAGAGCCAGATTTATCGGGGTGAAAAGTTCTCGACTGACCTGTTCGGTGATGCTGCCATCGATTTTCTCAATTCATATGACAATGAGAAGCCATTTTTCCTGTATGTCGCGTTTACCGCGCCGCATGATCCCCGGACCCCACCGCCTGAATATCAAGTTGATCCGGCGGCGATTCCGTTGCCCGAAAACTTTCTACCGGAACATCTGTTTGATAATGGCGAGATGCAAGTTCGGGATGAATTACTGGCTCCGCATCCTCGACCAGAGAATGAAGTACGACAACATATCGCCGATTACTATGGCATGATTACACATCTCGACGCCAAGATTGGTGCGATTCTGCAGGCATTGGCGGCTAATGGACAGGCTGAGAATACGATCGTAGTATATACAGTCGATCATGGACTGGCAGTCGGTCAGCATGGGCTGATGGGCAAACAGAATCTGTACGATCATAGTATGCGTGTGCCGTTGATTGTGCGCGGACCAGATATTCCAGCGGATGCACAGCACGATGCTCTTTGCTACATGCCCGACATTAATCCGACGCTGTGCGATCTGGTTGGCGTTGACGTGCCAGATACGGTAGAGATGCGCAGCCTGATCGGGTTGATGAGGGGGGCAACAACTGAGCATCGTTCGCAAATATTTGCTGCCTACCAGAATACACTTTCCGCACCGCCGGATAGAAACTTTCAACGGATGATGCGCACTGGAAATCATAAACTGATTGAGTACTTTGTTGGCGCAGACAGGCACACGCAGCTTTTTGATTTGCAAAATGACCCCCACGAAATGACAAATTTGGCTAATGAACCTGCCCAGGCAGAACGCCTTGAGGTACTACGTTCATCGTTAGCAGATTGGCAGCGACAACTCGATGACCCCTGTGAGGTGCTGGTTTGAAGAAGATTTTAATTACCGGGGCCAACGGGCGCGTTGGGCGTACCATCGTCAACGGGCTGCGCGAGACTGGTGACTATGATGTGATCGCAACGGATCTGAATGCTGACCCGGATTCGGGTATCCAACCATTGGATGTCCAGGATTTTGTTGCGCTACAAGACGCATTCACCGGTGTTGATACGGTTGTTCATCTGGCGTGGTATATGCAATCCGACCAATTTTATGAGCAGATTGTCCCGGTCAATGTCGTTGGCACTTATAATGTGTACGAAACGGCCCGGATGAATAATGTGCGGCGGGTGATTTTTGGCAGTTCTAACCATGTGACTGGTTTTTACAAGATCGGCGAAACCGTCACACCTGACATGCCATATCGACCGGATTCGTTGTATGGCTTAAGTAAATGCTGGGGTGAACTGGTCGGGCAGATGTATGCTGACAAATATGGCCTGTCGTCAATCAATATTCGGATTGGCAATTTCACTGCCGAAAATAAGCCGCAAAGCCTCCGGTCATTGCACATCTGGATCAGTCACGAGGACATTGTGCAGTTGACGGTTCGGTGTATTGAGGCAGATGATGAAATTAAATTCCTGGCGCTGTATGGTACATCCGCCAACACACGTCAATGGTACGAGATTGATTACCTGTCCGATTTAATTGGTTATCAACCCCAGTCCAACAGCGAAGATTTCGAAGCCGATGTGCCAACCAACCCGGACTATGAGTTTATGGATTTCCAGGGCGGCGCATTTATCCGCCATGAAGAACGTAGTCAGCAGCGGGGACACCCATCAAAATAGCCCGGCTGAGGCGTTATTCGATGATGTCTTGATCTTTGCGCCAGTCTGCGTACTCGGCACGGGTGGCGTCATTCGGTGGGTATACGCCCCGGATGCTGGCCCCGGATGCGACTTTCTGGTGGAGAAACGTTTCCAGCAAATCCTGTTCATAGGTGTCGTGCGCGACCGCTTCTGCGACCTGGGCGGGGATAATGACCACGCCTTCCGCATCCCCAACGACGACATCACCGGGGACGACCGCGACGCCGCCACAACCGACGGGCAGATTCATATCAACTGGATGATGAATGGTTGACGAGGTCGTGGCATGGGGGGCTTTGATGTAGGTCGGTAAATCCAGTGTTTGGAAAGCTGGCGTATCCCGCAGACCACCGTCGGTTACAAAACCGGCGGCACCGCGTTGTTGGATGCGGGTGGCGATGATGTGACCGAACGACGCGGCCCGCGTATCGCCACGAGAGTCGATTACCAGCACCTGACCGGCTTCAATGGCCTCGACCGCCAGTCGCTGGACATTGCGTGTGTTGTCATAATCGACCGCCATATCAAAATCTTCGCGTGCGGGAATATAACGCAGGGTAAACGCATAGCCCACCATGCGTAAATCAGGCCGTAGCGGGATGAGTCCGGCGATAAAGGTGTTGCGGAAACCGCGCTTTAATAGCTGGGTGGTCAGCGACGCCGTTGAAACGTGCTGGAGTTTTTGGAATGCTGTTTCGCTGAGTGTCATCGTTAGCGCCATTTGTCATATAATTTACGGGTTTGATAGCCGCTGGTGATGCGCCAGTTAAGGAGCACGTCCAGCAATTCACGTTTTTTGTCGGTAAAGTCGGCGTCATTCCATAGATTATTGATTTCACCGGGGTCTGCTGTCAGGTTGAACAATTGACCGTCAGGACTATCGGCGAAATGAACCAGTTTCCACTCCGCGTTGCGGACCATGGTCATGTACTCGCCCTCATAGATGCCGTCAGCCGGGTGCTCCGCGAATACATAGTCGCGGCCTTCCCATTTTTCACCGTGCAAAGCCGGTAGCAAAGATTCCGCTTGCATATCAACCCGCGGTTCGATACCTGCCAGTTCAAGAATCGTGGGGCCGATGTCCATCAATTGACAGAGATTCGTCAGGCGTTGACCGGATGGAAATCGGTTTGGTGCCCAGACCAGTAGTGGAACACGATTGATAATGTCATACATCGTCCATTTCTGGATGTGCCCGTGATCGCCCAGGCAATCGCCGTGATCGGATGTGAAGATTACCACTGAATTGTCGAGATAACCTTCTTCATCGAGCGTTTGCAGGATGTCGCCCACTTTTTCGTCAATCATTGTCACATTAGCGAGGTAGTAGGCGCGCAACCGTTGCAATTGTTCACGAGTGGGATCGGGTAAATGGACGACTGAGTCGTGGTCAATGCGGAAGTTATGTTCGCGCAACTTTTTGAATGCGGCGGGCTGATTGTCTAGCTCGGCTTGAGAGGCATCTGGGAGCGGTAGGTCACGGTCCAGGTATGGCTCAGCATATTCAGGTGTTGGGTCATAGGGTGGATGCGGCCCCGGAAAACCGATTTCGAGAAATAGTGGTTCAGTTTTGGGATAATTCTTCAACCACCAGACGGCGAAATCGCCCACGAACATATCGGATTGGAGTTCTTCGGGTAAGTCCCACTCAAATGCACCCATGCGTTCGCGGTAATCGTCGCGTTGCCGGTAAAGTTCACGTTGCTGTTTGACCAGTCCACGTGCCCGCAGGGCTTTGTCCCATTCATCAAAGTAGTATCGGCCTTCCAGATAGCGGTCCTTATTCTCAACCACATAGCGCTCGTGGAAACCCAGGTCAGTTTCGAAGGGGTAGGTATGCATCTTGCCAATATTGACGCAGTGATAGCCGCCATCAGCCAGTTGCTCAACCCATGAATGTCGCCACAGGTCTGCGTTTTGGACGATGCCGGTTACATGCGGATAATAACCGGTGAACAGGCTGGCGCGCGACGGGGCACAGGATGGGGCGGTAATAAAACAATTGTCAAACGACACGCCTTCATGCACCAGTCGGTCCAAATTGGGTGTATCCATATAGTCAAAACCAAGGGCACGGATCGTATCGAAGCGCTGCTGGTCAGTGATAATCAGAATAATATTTGGTGGTGTCATATTAGCTTCTCTGTCTGCAGAAAATATTCGAAGGTGAATATACCGCCTCTAGTGATCTTAGGCTAGAATTTGATGCCCAGATCAGCTATGCATGATCGCAATTGACAAGCTGAGTGCTGTACATGTCAAAACTGTAATACCAATGCGGTGTGAGTAGTGCGTGTTAGGTATCGGGCAGTTGTTGGAAATTGTCGTGTATCCACTGCCAGCCAATCAACGATCTGAGACGGGTTTTGTCGGCATTGAGTTTGCGTAAAATCTGGTCAATCGCCTGCCGTTTGTGGGCCAATGAGGCATATACCGTGCCTTCGATTTCAGCGCGCAGATACTCAAAGACGCGCTCAGGTGGGTTCAATTCCGGTGAATAGGGCGGCAATGAAATGCGGGCGAAACCCAGAGCTGCCATCCGCTGCCCACGATGGGCCGAAGCGCCATCCCACACTACCGCCTCCGGTCGCCACTGGTTGAAAATCGGTACAAGGTGATCCTGGTTCATGCGGGCTGCCCACTGCCATTGCAGGCGGTTGTGCAGCACATCCACTGCCAACACCAGGTACTGCCAGGCAAACTCAATCTGCACTTTCTGAATGATTTTCACGCCTTTGCGTCCCCACCGTCGGCGCACCTGCCCCCACAACCCGAAACGCATCTCATCGCAGTGCAGGGTGCGCTGGTGGCGGGTCACACCTGCTGCCGCCAATTGCTCGGCTAAGCCCCCTTTTTCCACTGCTGTTGGCGCTGGGCAGCGGCTTTGCTCGATTGGGGACGCGGCACTTTGGGAGCACATTCATGCCGGTACAGCAAATCATGCATCCCTTTGTAGGTGTAGCTGACCCCCCAACGGGCCTGCACCCATGCCACCGCATCCCATACCGTCCGAAACTCGCCCAACTGCACTTTGGCAAACAACGCCCGCTGTGGAGCGGAGTCAGGTAGGCGCTGTGTGCCCCACTGCTGCCATGCCCGCGAATACGCTGCAACACCTCTTCCAACCCACCGGCTCGATACCAGTTCAGCCAGTTCTGCACGGTTCGGTAGGAGATGCTCAGCAGTTGCACCACCTCGTCGATCCGCTTGCCCTGCCGCAGATGCCATAAGGCCAGCAGCCGGGTTCGTCTTTCGACCTGCTTTTCCACTTTGTAACGGGCTTCCAGTTCGTCTGCACTCTCCGCCCATTCGATTTTGAGCCGTTTGACCATCGTTTTTGGCGCTATTCTAACATGCAGTTATCCCCCCGAATTGGTATTACAATTGTTTGGTATCAACCAATAGAATCAAACAGCCACCTACCGATGTTGGTTAAGTGGCTGTGAACGCTTGCTTGATGAAATTAGTTGGTCACGATTTCGGTTTTATCCAACCGTTCCAGTAGAGTTTCTCCTGAAACCGTAGCCGGTGTTTTGATCTGGATTGTCAATGGTTCGCGTGAGTCTGATTGGACCAATTCAACCTCAACCGAATCGGCGGCATAAAGTGCAGCAGCGAAGGTTTCGACTTCGGCTTGTAGGGCCGCGAATGTTTCCAGCGAGTTTGGAGTGTTGAGCCGGTCCAGGAAGGTAATGTGCGCACAGGAATAATCCATCTCCGGCTTTCCCAGCGAACTTTCGGTTTGTAAGGCCAGGCTGGCAGCGATGTTCAGGCGGAAGGCCAAAACCAGCGCCGCTTGAAGCGTGGCAGGCATCTGACGTTTACGCAGATATAACATGCCAGCGCGACCCCCGTTGAGGTCGATTGCATAATCACCTTCGTCACCGATGAGAATCACCCCTGGTCCATTCTGCACATGTTGATAGTCAGCGACATCAATCAGCAACCCCGCAACGGCCTGCCGTTGAATCCAGCGCTGGAACACGGGTACAACCTTTTCCAACGAAATATCGGCTGCCGTGAAAAATTTAACGCTCAAACGCTTGGGCAACATAAGTTTCTCCGTTTAGCTCGTGATGACGCCGTTGACACGGGCTTCACAGGCGTGCGTCGCTTCGATGAACAACTGTGCTTCTTCAATCATGCGATGGGCGAACTGTTCATCCACTTTGGTTGGCGGGCTATCATGTCGGTTGAGCAGGAAGCTAGCGAATTTTCCGCGGGCAAACTGGTCGAAGAAAAGCTCAGTATCATAGAAGCGGGTGCGGAATTCATTCACAATGTCGTTGGCATCAGTCGTGACATCCAGGAATTGGGTGCGAACGAGCGCACGAGCCGCCAGCAACATTGAATTATAGGCTTTGGTTTCAGCCTGGATTGCATCCCCTTCATCCAGAATTACCAGCGCATCAAAGTGCTCGCTTTCGGCTTTTGCGATTTCCATCGAGAACAGCGAGACGACTTCACCAGCACATTCGCCGATGCCGATGTCATCAATTGTGAACGCACGCGAATCGCCCCAATCGCGGAATACCAGCGGGTTTTCTTCATAGGTAGGCAAGGCCATGAATGGCTCAATAATTGACCGAACCTCTTTTTTGCCCAGACGCTGAATCCACTGCTGGAACGTTTCGTTGCGTTCCCGATCTTGCACATAGCGGTTGGTTATGGCATCTAACACATCCGGGGCTGATTTAGCGGGGATCGCGGCGATGGCTAACCCATAGCTGCCAGCGTTTTCCGTCCATTGACCACCGAGGACGACCTGGAAATGTGGAACTTTATGATTACCGGAGCGACGGCTGTTGCCAAAAAAGCCAATATCAGCCACATGATGCTGGCCGCAAGAGTTGAAGCACCCGCTGATCTTAATCTTGAGGTTTTTCACGGCATCTGGCAGGGCAGCGTTTTTCACAGCTAACCGACGGCGCAGCTCTGCCGCCAGACCACGTGAGGATGCGATGCCTAATTTGCAGGTATCGGTACCAGGGCAGGCGGTAATATCTACAATTGTGCCAGCCCCGGCATCACCCAGACCAATCGCTTTCAGTTCTTCATAGACAGCAGGTAGATCGGCATCGGAGACCCAGCGCAACACAATATTCTGTTCGACGGTGGTCCGCACATTGTCGCCGACATATTTGCGGGCAATGTCGGCGAGTTGGCGCATCTGCTGTGATGTGAGATCACCCAGGGGCAGATTTACGGTCACAACGCTATAGCCTGGTTGGCGCTGCGCATAGACATTCGTCGTGTGCCAGTCCTGGAATCCGGCTGGTTGCGCTGCACCATTGAGAGAAAAACCGGTTTTCAGTGGTATTTCTTCATATTGATCCAGGTCATCCATGTAGGCTGACCAGCGATCATCATGCGGCAGCGTTTCTCGTTCTTCAAACACGAGCCGTCGGAATTCTTCAATGCCCAGGCTGGCAACGAGGAACTTAATGCGGGCGCGATTACGATTCTGCTTTTCACCCAGCCGAGCAAAGACCCGTGATACTGCTTGAGCTAAAGGCAAAATTTCATCTTCAGTTGCAAAGTCGGTGAGTAGCTGAGCGTTATGGGGCACGGTTCCCAGCCCGCCGCCTACGAACACGGCGAATCCACGGTGTAATTCGCCGTCAATTTCTTTGACCTGCGCAAGCAAACCCAGGTCATGCATGTTGACCAACCCACAGGCATGATGTTCGCACCCGGAGAAGGCAACTTTGAACTTGCGCCCAAAATCCTGTACATCATCGTGACCCAATAGGAATTGTGCCATCGCATCGGAATAGGGTGTTACATCAAAGGCCTGATCGCGGCAGACCCCGGCCAGGGGGCAGGCGGTGATATTGCGCACTGAATTGCCACACGCTTCACGAGTCGTAATGTTCACAGCCGCTAAACGGCGCATGAGGTCGGGTGTGTCATCAATATGAATATAGTGCAGTTGAATGTCCTGCCGGGTGGTGATGTGTAAAATGTTGTCTGAATATTCGTCTGCCAGATCTGCCAGCAGGTCCATTTGCTCGGTACTCATGCCGCCAAACGGAATCTTGATACGCATCATACCGGGGGCATCCCAGGCAGTGGTGGGTCCTTTGGTCAAATCGCCGGATGGAAAATCGAGTGGCTGGGTCTTGACGCCGTCATGGCGCTGCCCATTGTCATATCGCTGACCATAGGCGCCGCGCCGCAAGCGGGTTTCGGCAAAAACCTTTTCATCTAACTTGCCTTGTCGCCGCAACTCCATCTGGCCTTCAAAAATATCAATTTCGTGCGCCAGATAGTCCGGCATTTTATCCTGCAAACGGTCTTTCCATGTGGTTTCAGTCATTAAAGATCCTCCCGAACTACTGACTGTTTCGTCACCATCTTGTCCAAAATACCCTGCGCCTTACCATTTTTTAGCATTTCACGAGCGCGTTCAATACCATCGGCAATATTGTCGGCTTTGTCCAGCATCCACAGCAGTGCGCCAGCGGTTAAGGCAATCTGGTCAAATATTGGCCCAACCTCGCCTGCTAAAGCGGACCGCAGCAGGGTCGCATGTACCAACGGATCATTTGGTGCTGCCAGTGGCACGACATTGGTCAAGCCATAATCATTGGCGTTTATCACGGTTTCCACCATCTGGTCGCCCTCGGTGCAGTATACACGGGTCTTTTTTCCAGGGCGCACGTCGATACTACCCTCTTCGCCCTGAATAATCCACTTTCGACTGGTTCCTGGTAGGGCTAATGCCATGCGTGTCAGGTAGCTGCCGTGATAAAATCCGTTGATATGCTGAGTCGCGTTAGCTGGGTTCAACAGTTTCTCAACGGTGTTCATCAGGGTGCGCAGGCCAAAGTGGTGGCGAATGGGTGTCAGCCGCGTCCATTCTGGGAAGATCTGCGCAAGATTCAGTACGCCGAAGTTGCTCATTAAGATGTTTTGGGCGACGTCTGCGGGTGGTAGATCAACCGGGTAATCGAGCGCCCGCAATAGATTTAACGGGCCGACCCCCACTTTGGCTGGAATATCATCAGCACCATGCAGGACGACGGGTACACCCGCTGCTGCCAACACCAGCGCCGCGATGACTCCGGTTTGTAGAGTTTTCGCTTTACCGTCGTAGGGTAAGGCGAGGTCTACCAGTTGAGACGTGGCGACAGCGGGAAATGGTTGCATGATTTCACGTGCGCCCGCGACAAAGCCGATAATCTCCTCGACTGTTTCTTCCTTCACCCGCATGGTGACTAAGAATGCACCAATTTGCGCGTCACTGACGTCGCTATCCGACAAGAGCAAGCGCATCGCAGTCGCTGCCTCTTCAGTCGTGAGATCACGTTGGAGTTTGCGCCCTCGACCAACAATCCGAATGATATCTTTGAAGGCCGGGCTACTCATCAAACACTACCTGTTCTCGTATCACATCAAACCAGCGAACCCCCTGATTACGGAGCGTGACTACTTGACCAACAACGGTAGTGGCAGGGGACTGCAATTCAGCTTCTGTTGCCAATGCGGGTAAGGTCTGAACGGTGCCCTCAATCACTCGCTGATAATGGGTGGTGCCCCACTCGATGCTGGCAGCCGGTGTGTCGGGCGCAAGTCCCGCCTCTATCAGTCGTTCCATGATGACAGCGAGTTTGGCAACGCCCATTAAAATCACGATCGTACCATTCATACGAGCCAGGGCGTCATAATCAATGCTTGTCTGGTCCTGGGTTGGGTTTTCGTGGCCGGTGATTACGGTGAAAGCGCTGGTCAGGTGGCGATGGGTCAGCGGAATGCCAGCATAGGCAGGAACAGCAAAGGAACTCGAAACGCCAGGGACGATCTCAAACGGAATCCTCAGCTGATGGCACACGAGCGCTTCTTCACTGCCGCGCCCGAACACCAGTGGATCACCACCTTTGAGACGAACGACAATCTTGCCCTGTAACGCCCGGTCCACAATTGTCTCGTTGATGTGGTCCTGGCTCAGGCGATGTTTGGTTGGTGCTTTGCCCGCATTGACTAGCTCAGCATCTGGATGGGCTTCGTTGAGCAACTCTAGCGGGATCAATCGGTCAAAAATAATGACATCGGCTGTCTGTATCAGTCGTAACCCTTTGCGAGTAATCAATTCAGGATCACCGGGGCCAGCACCAACTAAATACACTTTTCCGCTATTCATCCGACTGTCTCCTTGACCCGGCTTAGCCACCAATTACAGGGTGCTTTGCAGGGGATTGTTGCTTCCATTGTTGCGGGTTCTGAATGCCAGGTAGGGAAACGCACGCATTGTCCACAAATTGTTTCGACACCATTATCAATGACGCTGTGAGAGATGGTGTGAATATTCTGGAACAGGCCGGTCTGACGCTCGCTTAGGCTAGCTAATGTCTCGGCACAAAAATCATGACGTTGAGACCAATCGGCCAACGCACCGGGATAAACGGTCTCAACCACCGGGGGCAACGTCTGGAGTGCTGTAATGGGTACGTGCCAATCTCGCGGCAGGTCTGTTGCGGTGGCTAGAGGCCGAAAAGGCATCTCGCGTATGTGTCGGCGTAATGCTGCTGGACTATTCAGTGGGGTTGTGGTCTGTTTAGTCCGGATGGGATATACCTCGGTAGGTGTCAGCATCAGTTGCCCGAATTGGCGTGTGCCGTTTGCCTTTATATCTGCCATGAGTTGTTCACTACCAGTTTGGGGAAAACCACACCAATCTGTAGTGGTCGCCCGCTGCTCAAATTTGATGCCGGTACTGCGTGCTAAATCCAGGATAAGCTCGATAATATTATGGTGAGTGCCGATGGGTGATGTGTAGTATACCCGACGACCGTTGACCGCTGTAGAGCGATTGTTGATCTCAATACCTAATGCTTGTGGCACATCACTCGTGACATGAGAGCCAGTCGCCAAAAAGAAGGGTATCGCGATGATGTTGGGGGCCGCTGTGATTTCGTAAATGCTTGGAATCGCCGGATTATCATCCAGATAGACTGCCACAACTTCCGCGGCGATAGACCGCAAACGTTTCGCCTGCTGCCGCGTTGCATTCTGACTGGTCTGGCTGCGGGGTGTGCCGTGACCGATGATAGCGACTGCCACTTGATCGGCATCCAGATTTTCTTGCTGCAAGATTGATTCAATGCGCTGTTGAATGATCGTTGTCAGGTCAGGGTGTTCACCCAGTGTCGGTGTGTAATAGATAGTTCGATTGTCTTGTTGCGTTCGGCTACCGTCAAGATTCATTTCGTTTGGAATGACGGTACGCGAAAAATACCCTTGTGCCGTAAACACCGGTACGATTACGACTTCAGAAGATTGGACGGTAGCGAGCACCTGGTTAAACGCTGGAGCCTCTTTCCAGAAACTGGCAGTGACTTCATCGGCGATGCCCCATGACCGTAATTTATCGACATAGGACCATATCAACCCCGCTGTATCCGGGCTGATGTGCGATCCATGCCCCGCCAGAATTAACGCAACCATTGTACTAGATCCAGGCCCGCACAAGCGCATCCAGGCGCTGACGAGCCGTGTTCACATCACCCTGACGCAAAATTGGCAAAATATCCGAGGTGAGGACAGTTTCGTAAAACTGCTGACGCATGGACTGAGCGGGGATTTGCTGGCGCAATTGGGGGCGTAGGTCGCCTAACCAGCCGGCTAACAATTCGTATTCCGGGCCGATAGTCGCCGCGATTTTGTCCTTTAGATGACGAGCAAGGGCGGGTGACGTGCTGCCTGTATGCAAGCCGATCACAATCGGTGGGCGGTGAATCGCCGCCATGTTACTGAAGTCGCTCTGAGTTGGTGCATCAGCGGCGTTGATGAAGGTTTGCATTTGTTGGGCTTCAGCGACAATCTGCTGATTGACACGAGGGTCATCGGTGGCGGCAAAGACCAGCACTGGGGCGTATGAGGCGATGATGCCCGGTTGATAGGCGGCTCGTACCCATTCGATGGCCTGGTTGTCAGCGAATGTCTGCAATGCTGAGATTAAAGTTGGACTGATGACCGTGACAAGGGCCTGGGCGTCGATTAGGCCCGTCACCTTGCGGGCAGCAACTGTGCCACCACCAATGACCACACAGGATTTTGCTTCCAAATTTAGCATCACGGGATAAGCTGACATCACAATAAACTCAATAAAACTTCAAATTACGATAATCAATAAGCGAGATAACTTACAATCATTATGCTGGAACCATCGTCTCTAAACATTTCAGTTCGTTTGTTCATCCGACGACTTCACTGACAAGATCGAAGTGAATGCCGCACTCAGTTTTTTGCTGATTGACCCAGCGACCGCTGCGCAAATCAGTGTTGTTGGTCGGTGCGTGCGTGCAAAATTGGCAGCCAATGCTGGGATAGCCTCGATCATGCAATTCATTATACGGGAGTTCGTGCGCATAGATGTAGGTCCAGATCATGTCTTCAGTCCAGTTGGCGAACGGGCATAGTTTCACCAGCCCATTCCGTTCATCCCAGGAAATGATTGGCGTATTTGCACGGGTTGGTGATTGATCGCGGCGGAGGCCGGTTACCCAGGCACCGTAACCTGATAACGCAGTTTGTAGCGGGCGTGTTTTGCGAATATGGCAGCACTGATCTGGCTCCCGTTGCCACAATTTATCGCCGTACTGCATTGATTGCTGCTCGAGGTTTAGATGCGGCTTGACCCGATGCAGGTTGAGATTAAAGCGTGTTTCCAGTTCATCAATGAGCTTATAAGTCTCTTGGAAAAGAACACCCGTATCCAATGTGATAACGGGTGTCTGAGGGGCAATGTCCTGGAGCATATGGAGCGTAATAATGCCTGTTGGCTGAAAACTGGTGACGATGGCGAGATCAGCACCGAACGCCTCGGCGGCCCAGTGTAAAATATCCTGGGGTGCGCTGCTCTCAAACTGTTCGTTAAGATGTTCGAATACCGTTGCATCGGCGTATTGCAATGTCAGGTTACTCATTTCTTGCTCCACTTGATTGGTACAGGTCCAGCATCGATTGGCATAAAAAAACCCCGGTGTTATCCGGGGCACATTGGTGTTTTTACTGGCTACATTCAGCCGCACAGAACCGGATAACTCTGTCTATAGAGTATCTGACAACACAGACAACAAGTTATTTTTTGAAAATTCTGTTTCATGATTTTGGTCCAATCAAAAAGCCCCGAACTCACTTGTCCGGGGCCTGGTACACAACAAAACTACTGGGTAAAAGATTAACGCAAATCCACCGAACAATGTATTATGTTCGAAATACAACACAGACAACAAGTTTGTGGGTGTGTTGGGAAATGCATGAACAAATCAACCCTTTTTTATCAACTTATGTGCATCATAACGCACGATTTTGAGCGTGTCAACAAGTTGGCATGACCATTCTAAGATTTCATCTAATCTTAACAGAACGCCTTGTGCAAGTTTAACGGGCTGACCGTTCAACTGCCGCCATAACATCCTTGATTACCGGCTTCTTCTTAAAATAAAGGACTTCACCAGGCACTTTTTGCAAGGCATTGGGCGTCAAGTTGACACCCGCATACACCAGCAAAATTAATTCTTTGCGGTTGGCAGCCCGAACCTTTTCAATCTTACGGCGTAGATAGTCGGGATGCCAGAAGCCCATAATTTCGATTAACGCTCGGCGATTATCTTTTTTGTGGGTCACGGTGAAATCTGGCAGCATGACGGTATCACCTAGCAACAAAACTTCATCTTCACGGGTCAAGTGCCATTGACCGCGTTCGTCGCCGAATTTGGCCTGAAATTCAGCAGCGAAATCCGCCTCAATCTGACTATCAAAGGCGCCACTCCGTTTAAAGTGCGAAATCAATGAGGCGGTATGATCCAGTTCATAGCTCAGTTTAACCTGGTCCCAGTGGATTGAGGCCTTCATATGCCAGTGGTCACAAAGGAACAATGCCGGGAGGAAGGCCGCAAACTGGCGACCATAGCGGGTGGTGGCATGGACAAAGGGTGATATGGGGCCATCCAGTTCAACTCGATAGCCAGGGTTTAATGGGGTCGCCCAGAACATGAGTTTAAATAACTTAACATAGCGCCAAAACTCTTTGTACGTGTCGTAGATTTCCACCGCCATCGAATCGCACCAGTATAGGGCCGCCCGCGTGAGTTCTAAATTGTAACGGGCGATCAACGTCTCAGGTGTCCATTCTGGACCCGTATCGGTGATGAGATGTGCGACCATCCGGTCAGCATACAATGTATCATCAATAACAGTTGGGTTGAGTTCAAGTTGAGTAGCGAGTTCTCGTAAAATATCCGCACGCGTTTGTGGTTGAAAGAGGTCTGGCTGGGAAAAGACCGGGCCATGGATAAAAGCGCGTTCCCGAAGCGTTGCTGGTGAGAGTGGGGTGTCAAGCGGCCTAAAGGTTGCCGAGTCGGTGAGCACTTTTGCCAGCCCACGAATGATGATGTAGTCAGTGCGTGCGCCTTCGAATTGTTCCAGTGCCTGTTCCCAAACATAGCGAGGTTTTTGATAATGTTGCTGAAATAGCGTAATTAAAGAATCGGCGGTTTGCTGAGTATGCGGATCCTGCGGTTTGAGCACATTGATATGCAATTTATTCCCGCGTCTGCGCAAACGCGGTCGTACCAGATCACCGGTTAACATCAGACCTTCTCCGGGCGTGGCTGTCGGCGTTGGGATTTGCCAACATCAGTGGTATCACGAGCGACCAGTTCAAACAGGACTGCTTCCCGATTGCCGACTTTACGAAGGATGCGTCCCAACCGCTGAATGTACTCACGAGCGCTGGTTGAGCCACCGAGGACAATGGCGATCTTCGCCTCGGGTACATCAACACCTTCATTAAGCACCTTTGATGTAACGATGGCACGGTAGGTCCCATTCTGAAAATGTTCGAGAATGTGTTTGCGTTCAGCAGCTTTGGTTTCATGTGTAACCGCCGGGATCAGATAAAGTTGCGCCAGTTCATAAACAAGGGCATTATGTTCCGTGAAAATCAAAATTTGCTCGTGGCTGTATTCGCGCAAGAGATTTTCAAGTGCCTGACGTTTACCGGCACACCCGGCTAACAACCGCTGGATATGCTGACGAGCTAACAGGGCGCGGCGGGCATCGGTGTCGAATGATCCCCGACGAGCTAATTCGGGTAGCCATCTGGGGCCAAATTTGCGTTGCAGCTGGTGCTTACGGAAATAGCCAGCGTACACGGCCCAATCAGCCTCATATTGTTGCTGCTCGGACTCCGTTAAGTCGACACGGATGCGTTCCGTACGATAAGCGGCGAGTTGTTCGCCCACCAGTTCATTAATCTGGCGTTTGTAAACAATCGGTCCGATGAGTTCATCAACCTGCCAGCGTCCATCCATTTGTTCGTGCGGTTCCGGGTAGGTGGCGGTCAAGCCAAGGCGGAAGGGGGCGGGAGACATGAGCGCAGTTTCGCCCCAGCTCGGTGCTGGAAGATGGTGAACTTCATCATAGATGACGAGCTTGAAATGATTGCCATAATCGGCAATGATGTCACCTGCCGAATGATAGGTGGTGACGGTAATGGGCTGGATGTCTTTTTCGCCACCGTAATAAACACCGATCGTTTGCTGAAAAGCGTTGGTCAACCGGGTATACCATTGGTGTAATAAGTCAATGGTGGGCGCGATCACCAGGGTGGAGCGTTTGACTTGAAATATAGCCTGGATGGCGACGAAAGTCTTGCCCGCGCCGGTTGGCAGCACAATGCTGCCCAGTCGGTCGGCATGTTTCCAGGTAGCTAACGCTTCAAGTTGATAATCATGAGGTTCACGATCGTCTTGAAGCTTGAGTGACAATCGTTGCCATCGGGGAAGGCTATCACGAATTTTATTGTCTTGCAACCAGGGGCGTAACCTGGGGTAATGATAGCCTTCACAGCGCCACCGGGCCTTAATCCATTGGAAGGCGGGATGAACCGGGGTGCTTTCCTCAACATTTTTGAGGACCAGTGTGCCGCCCTGGAATGTTAAGCTCGGACGCAAGGATTATGTCACCTAATCGTTGACAGAAGGTTTGGCAATTATAACAAATCAACCTTTGAGGCCAAAACCCTGAACACCTTCGACAAAATAGCGTTGCAAGAGCAAGAACAGAATGACAATCGGCAGCGTGACGATAGTGCCAACGGCAAACATGCGCGGAAAGTCAACCTGGCCGACACGCTGTTGCGTTGTCAGGATGAAACGCTGAGCGGCGAGTGCAATTGGTTGAATAGCCTGATTGCCACCAGCGAAAACCAGTGGGTTCAGATAGTCGTTCCAGATGGCGACAAATTGGAAAATGACGAGCACAATTAGCGCGGGGCGCAGCAATGGTACATAGACCCGCAGAAGAATGTCGAGGGTATTGGCGCCATCGACGCGGGCAGCTTCTTCATAATCGGGTGGAATGGTCTGAAACGCCTGACGTAGCAGGAATATGTAAAATGCGTTGACCAGGCCGGGTAGTAGCAGGGCACCCCAGGTATCGATAAAGCCACTGCCACCCTGTCCAAAAATATCGTTGCCACCGACCAGTGGAAACCGCGCCAACCCAATAAAGGTCGGGATCACATACACGATTTGTGGCACCATCATGGAGGCCAGGAGGAGTATAAAGATGGTGTCGCGCCCACGAAAACGTAGCCGTGTAAACACATAGCCACATAAGACCGCAATCGCTCCAGGAACCGCGATATACCAGCCGACTCGTAACAGGGTGTTGCCCAGCCAGCGATATAAATCAGGCCGTCGTAAAAATTCGGCCCAGTTGTCCAGATAGAGTGATTGTGGGGTCGGAAACCAGGTGCTTTGCTGATAATCAACCCGACTGGTAAACCCCGCTACCAGCATAAATAGCAGCGGATAAAACATAACCGCGCTGGTCGTTAGCAGGAAGGCATACAGGAACAGACGGCTGAAACTAAAACGCATTGTACGTTTCCTCGGTGCCAGTGTCCCGTAGTAGGCGCAGATTCAGAATACTGGCCCCCAACAGTAATAAGAGCATAATCGTGGCGGATGCCGCTGCCATACCGAAATTCTGGTTGCGAAAGGCGTCATTGTAAATCTGGAGAAGCATAACATTGGTTGAGTTGCGGGGCTGGCCGTTGGTAATCAGCAAAACCGGCTCGAAAATCTGGAATGCATTGATCAGACCCGAAACAATCACGAATACGGTGGTGGGACGTAACAGCGGCAGTTTAATCAGTCGCAGTAAATTCCATCCATTTGCGCCATCGACCCGTGCAGCATCCAATACCTCAGGGGAAATATTCTGCAATCCTGCAAGATAAAGGAGCATCGCAAAGCCGACACCACGCCACACTGAAAAGACAATGATAAAGGTGCGGGTGAACGCGATGTCCACCTGCCAGATGATCTCTTTCTGGTCCAGGCTTTGCAAAATCGAACTGAGAACACCTGAACCTGGCGCGATGAAAATCGTGGCAATTTGAGCCATGATTGCGGCTGATGTTAAGGTTGGGACATACCAAAACGTGCGGTAGATGCTCAATCCTTTTACTTTTTCGTTGAGTGCCAGCGCTGCCATCAAACCCAGCACAGTGCTAGTTGAAAGAATTGTCACGGCGAAAAACGCGGTATTTCCTAGCACTTCAAGATAACGCGGGCTGGTAAAAAAGCGCTGGAAATTGCTCAAGCCGACCCAGGTTGGCTCATTAAAGCCGTTCCACTCCACGAAGCTGACCAACAGATTACCGATGACGGGCAGAATGGCGAAGAAAAAATAATAGAGCAGGATGGGCGTCAAAATGATCCAGGCTTCAATCGGCTGGCGACGTTGCTGATAGAAACGCGAAAAGCGTTCCTGCCAGGCTAGTGTCGGGACTGGTCCAGGTGAAGATGTTTGTTCCATGGTGTGCTTTCTGCTGATGATTGTGGAATGGAGCAGGTTAACATGATCAACCTGCTCCCAGTTTCATTATTTTCTGGATTACCCGGCGACGATTGCTTCGGCTTGGGCCTGATAATCGTTCAGGATTTCGGGAATAGGCCGATCGGATGTCAGCACTTCGGCGAACATATCGTTCCAAAGTTGATCCAATTCTGGCCCATTGTTCGCCCAGGGTGGCAAAATGCGGACATTTTCGCTCTTTAGCTCATCAATATAGCCGACAAAGGGCGCAGTATCGGCAACCGGATCTTCACTTTCATAATAGTCGGGCACACTCATGGTGTCTCCACCGGCGACTTCTAAAATCTGATCCAGTGACGTGATTGTGGCGGGGAGACGACCCGTTGACCAGAAGACATTGGTCTGAACCGCATCGCTAGCCAGATAGTCCATGAATAGCATAGCTTCTTCAGGGTGTTCCGTGCTGGCAAGAACTGAGTAAATCGCATTGCCGACGACCACGTTGGCGGCTTCACCACCGTCATCTGGAACCGGCAACGGCAAATAACGGCAATCCGCGCAGCCACTGCCCCGCGCCCAGGCCGGATGCCAGGCACCAGCAGTCTGCATCGCATCAACACCGGCGAACAACTGGCTAAATACAAAGCCTTCATCACCATTGAAAGCCAGTCCCGGCGGCGTATAGGCCATCATTTCACGGAACCATTCGTAAACGGGTATGGCGCGTTCGTCATTGAAGGTTGGGTTGACGCAGCCTTCATCACAGAAGTCAGCACCCGTCTGATAGACATAGGGGGCGGCACGGAATAGCGCTGCTGCCGGTGCCGCCGTTGGACCGAGGATCGAGAAACCATAATATTCACCATTACCGGCCTCATTGATCGCCGCTGCCGCTTCTGAGACCTGGCCCCAGGTTGAAAGGTCAAGGTTATCAGGGTCAAGACCGGCAGCACTCACGACGTCTGCATTGACTTCTAATGCGAAGACAGCGGTGAAGGTTGCTACCCCGTGAACTTGACCGTCCTGTGTAACGGCAGCGACCGTGCCCGGTACCAGATTATCTAACGTTTCTTGCGGCACATCCAATGGTAAGAATTGACCTTCTGCAGTGAACGCTGGCATAAACGATTCGCCTACGGTTATATCAGGACCTGTTCCGGCTAGCTCCGCAGTGACCAGATTTTGGCGCAAAGCAACATCCCAACCATGATCTTCAAATTGAAGGGCAATATCGGGGTGCATGGTGTTCCAATTTTCGACCAACTGTCGGGCGAAGACACAACCCGCAGCATCATGATTCTCGTTATTGGGGTCGAGGCAACCGACCGTGCCGGGTTCTCCCCAGATGACCAGGGTTACGCCATCCTGAGCGGCGACAGTGCCGACGAGTAACAGAGTAAACACGGTTGTCAGAAATAATAATCGACGCATTGTTAGCTCCTATTTTCAAGTTTATGTGAATATGTAAGTAGCAGTTTTAAGTTTTGATGTTGATTAACCCCCTTCTGATTTGATTTACCTCATCCACAGTGTACCCAAGTTCTACCAGCCCTGCATCAGCGAGCGGGTTGTTTCATCGGAAAATAATCATAACCCTTAAGGTAGACTATTTCGCCAGCCCGTGACCAATCGACCTTGCCAGTTTCAACCGGTAGTTGGTTGTTCGCATAACACTCATGCAAAAGTTCTTCCAGACCTGTTACCCACCGCAACTGAGCAGCGCCTTCACCAACTTGATTGATGAGTTCAGATGGGAAATTTGTGATCTGCGGCACTGAATCTTGAATCGCATTGACACAGCGGGTCAGGGGGGTGGCATCCTGGATCGTGCAGGCGATGCTACCGCCGTTCTGTATAGCATCAATACACTGCCACAATTTGTGCGTGTTGTTTTCAAATGGGTTGCCATAATTTTTACGATGACCGTTGTTAAAGTGGGCAATGATGTCGGCAGCACGGTCATCGGCTTGATAGGTGACACGAGCCTTTTCAAACTCATAATCAAATATGGGGTTGATATTATTGGGGCTGGCGTGAGTGGTATAAAATAGAATCTCCGTACCCTCACTGGTCAAACAACGCACGGTTGCCGTGTCATAATTTTCAATCGGATTAGCCCGGTACAGTTCGGCCTGAACTTGTGTTACATCCGCATCCAGGATGAAAAACATATTGTGCAGGTAATGGGCTGTTGCGTTATTCACTGGGCTGTCAAGCACCCAGGTTCCATCTTCCAGTTGAATTTTCCCTGCCCAGCTATTCCGAGAATAGTATGCGCCAGAGCGAGGCCAGTAGACCTGGCATTTGAGACGTAGCGGACGCCCCAGTACCCCGTTACGAACATCCTCTTTAAGACTTTGGATTGCGTCGGAAAATGACCATTGATACCCGATGGCGACAAATCCATTGGCCTGTGCTTCAGCCTCTGCCATTTTGTGGGCATCTTGAATGGTTGCACATAACGGTTTCTCACACAGTACATTGGCCCCGTGTTCCAGACACGTAATGGTGTGGGGCATATGAAACTGAATGGGTGAAGCGATGCAGACGAGTTCCGCGCTGCGCGTCGCAAAAAAACCTTCTAGACTATGAAAAATTGGGATTTTCCGCTGTTGGATTTCCGCCAGGACCGGGCTGTGCTCAGCATAGGGATCAATGATGCCAACAAAATCAATGCTTTCCTCATATGCCTTATCGAACAAGGTGTTGAGGTAATGCATACCATAGCCGTTTGCGCCCACCAGGGCAACCGTTGTCTTCATCAAATGCTCCAATGTCGCGTGTGTTTCTCAATTATGGCGCAATCATTGGGGGAAACAAGGCCGGGAGACTAAATGGTCTCTTCCCCCTGCATTCTCAGCCAACGGTCATGTAGAGTCTGCAATTTTGTTTGAAATTCAGTTTTTCGAGTAACTTCAGGGTTAACCATAAAGCGATTGTGCGGGATGTCCCCTTGGAGAACTGTCAGAATGCTGTTGCAGGCGCTTATGCTATTGTTCTTGTAAAGCTCATCCGTCCAGGCGATGCCGTGCGGCGTCAGAATAACATTGTCCAGCGATGTGAAGGGGTGGTCAGCCGGAAGTGGCTCTTGTTCGAACACATCCAGACCTGCCCCTGCGATTTGGCGATTCTGCAAGGTTGCGAGTAGATCGGCTTCGTTGATGATGCCGCCCCGTGCTGTGTTAACCAGATAGGCGGTGGGTTTCATCAAGCGCAGTAAATCTTGATTTACTATGCCCCGAGTTTGATCGTTCAGGAGGCAATTGATGGCGATAAAGTCAGCACTGGCAAAAAGGGTCTCAATATCGACCAGTTCGACGCCGATGTGTTGCGCTTTATCATCTGGTACAAACGGGTCATGGGCGAGTTTGCGGCCCAGTTCAAAAGGTTCGAGCAAGTGGAACATCTCACTCGCAATGTTCCCAAGTCCCAATGAGCCAACCGTTTTCCCACGCAGTCCTAGACCAGAGGCCTCAGCTTTCAGGTCCCAACGACCGGTGCGGGAGAGTTTTTCCTTTTGCGGCAGTTTCTTTGCGAGTGCCAGAAAGAAGGTCAGGATAGCCTCGGCAACGGGACGATTGACGGCACCGGTGGTGATCGTCAGCAGTACACTGGCAGCCGTGGTAGCAGGGACATCAATCACGTCATAGCCAACACCCCAGCGTGCGATCACGGCTAGTCGATTAAGTCCATCGAAACTCTGAGCATTGAAACGCGGACGCAAGGTGAGGAGAGCATCAAATTCAGCGATTTGGTCGGGCTTGACGACGACATTGGCTTTACCGGGGAAATAATCATATTCAACAAATGGGTAGGGGGCAAAGTATTCGGCCAACGCGGGTTCAAGAATTCCCGCTGCTTCTAGGTGGAAATCTGCTGAGATACCAACACGCAACCGTTCCATCCTGATAATTTCCTTATGCTGATGAGCATTTCGTATAAATAGCCGTATGAAAGTATAGCGTAAGGGTATAATGTAAACGAGCAATGTTGTGTAAAAAATCACGAACTATGCAGTATAGTGAAGAAATAGTGTGATGAAATGATGGTATGATGTTCCGCTTTTTTCAGAAACTGAGTGTAAATCATCAGCACGATACACCACAGCATTTAATAGAACTACGCGAGGTGGTCAAGGCCTATAAGACTGATGCGGGTGATTTTTTGGCGCTGAAAGGCATCAACCTCACAATTGATGCGGGTGAATTTGTCGGGATTATTGGCAAATCGGGCAGTGGTAAATCGACGCTCATCAACATGCTGACCGGCATTGATCGACCGACATCGGGTGAGATCTATATCAATCAAACTGGAATTCATAAGTTTGATGAAGGGCAGATGGCGCGGTGGCGGGGTCGTAATCAGGGTGTGATTTTTCAGTTTTTTCAGCTGCTGCCGACGTTGACCGTGATCGAAAACGTGATGCTGCCAATGGATTTCTGCAACATGTATACGCCACGTGAGCGGATTGAACGTGCCATGCATCTGTTGGAACTCATGGATGTTGGGGAGCAAGCCAGAAAACTGCCAACTATGATCTCCGGCGGCCAGCAACAACGGGTCGCAATTGCGCGGGCATTGGCAAATGATCCACCGATGATTATGGCCGATGAACCCACAGGGAATCTGGATTCTAAGACCGCGCAGCAGGTCTTTAAACTGTTTGAAAAACTGGTGGCTGAGGGCAAAACGTTCCTGATGGTGACGCATGATGATGACCTTGCCAGGCGTATGAATCGGACCGTTGTTATTGCTGATGGAGAAATCGTTAACGAGTGGTTGGTAAAGGCGTTGCCGATGCTGACTCAGGAACAGTTAGTCAAAGTAACGCGCCAGCTCAAAAGTCGCGCTTATGCGCCTGGCGAACCGATCATTCGGCAGGATGCTGAACCTGATAATTTTTATATTCTGGCTGGCGGTGAGGCACATGTTTACCTGCATCGTCCAGATGGCCGTGAGATTTATGTAGAAGCGTTGCAGCCGGGGCAATATTTTGGTGAAATCGCGTTATTGAACGGTGTGACTCGTCAAGCAAGCGTGCGGGCTGCGCGCGATAATCCGGTTGAGGTGATTATGCTGGAACCAGATGCCTTCTGGGAATTGCTGAATGAATCGGAAGCGACACGCGACGCCTTGCAGTTAACGGTACAACAGCGCAGTTCACGGATTGCTGAGGAAGTGGGCGCGTAATGTTCAGTCCACGCTGGCGCAAAGTCGTTCGTGACATCTGGGACAACAAGAGCCGTACTGTGCTGGTCATTTTGTCGATCGCCATTGGCGTATTTGCGTTTGGCGGGTTGTTTATTGCGCGCGTCGTCGGCAGCGATGAATTGAATGGGCAATATCGTGAGACCAATTCGTCGCACATTATCATGAGTCTACCACCGTTTGACGAGCACCTTGTCAATTGGATGGCGCGGCAGGACCATGTAATCGGGGCGCAGGGGCGTATTGTTTACAGTGCCAAGGTCATTGAAGCCGAAAGCACTCATAATTTGACTCTGATCGCCTATGAGGATTTCGAGGCGATTGACATCGGTGTTATCTATCCTGAAGCCGGGGCCTGGCCGCCGGAGCGTGATGCGATCTTAATTGAACGTAGCTCGGTGGGATTGACGAATTTAGAGATTGATGATCTGGTCGTTTTGGAAATGATTGATGGTCGCCGGTATGAATTGCAATTTACTGGTACTGTTCATGATCTGAATGCGGTTCCCGGAACGATCCAGAGTCAGCTTACTGGCTATGTTACGTTGCGCACACTGCGGACGCTCAATCTGCCGGCCATTTTTAACCAGGTCGAACTGCGCATTGATCCTGACTACCTGGCTTCTAGTCCGCAATCATCGCTAGACACCCTGACACATATTGCTAATGATATTCAGGAAGATCTAAAGCGTCGGGGTACGACGGTGAACGCAGTCAATGTTCGTGAAGCCGACCAACATTGGGCGGCAGATGTGATGGATGGCATCAGCACAATATTGATTATCGTCGGTCTGGTATCACTTTTGCTCAGCGGCTTTCTAGTTGTCAATACAATCTCCGGGTTGCTGGCCCAACAAAAACGGCAAATTGGCATAATGAAAGTAATTGGGGCCTCACGACCGCAGATTATTAGCGTCTATTTGGTGATGGTGATCTTTCTAGGCTTAATCGCGCTGATGATTGCGATTCCGGCCAGCATGGCGTTGGGGCGCTTTCTGTTGGTTGATGTGATGTCCAGTTTTCTGAATTTCGATATTCGTAATTTTCATTTGCCATTCGACATTTTAGTTTTGCAGATTGCAGTCGCAATTGTATCGCCAATCGTGTCGGCACTGGTTCCGATTCTTAACGGAACGAGTATGACGGCGGCTGACGCGATTTCCGATTATGCGGTACAAGGACGTAGTGGCGTTCTGGATATGCTGTTGGCCCAAATTCGTGGCCTGTCGCGACCCATATTGGTTTCGGTGCGCAATACATTTCGACGCAAGATTCGGTTGGCTATGACGTTGATTACACTGACCGTTGCCGGGGCGTTGTTTATGAGCATTATGAATGTGCGCACTGCGTTGCTGGTCGATGTTGCGGACCAGTTGCGCATGTCCAACTTTGATGTCCAGGTGTTTCTGGCTGGACTGTATGACCGTGATGGTATGGAGCGACGGCTGGAGCAGATACCTGGCATTGAGCAAGCTGAGGGCTGGGCACGGGCAACGGTGCAACGCATTCGACCAGATGCGACAAAAGGCGGCACATTTCCGGTCATTGGCTTGCCCTATGATTCGACCTTTGTGGATCCGCCAATAATCGAGGGCCGCTGGCTACAAATGCCGCTGCGCCTGGGTCAGAATAACATTGTGATCACGACCGACTTGTTGAGTGACGAACCTGACATTGAATTGGGCGATACGATTACGCTGGAACTCAATGGCGAGGAAGACGACTGGAATGTCGTTGGGATTCTAATTTCATCCAATCCAGCGGCGTATACTCATTATGATGACCTGACTCATTTCCAGAAATTTCCAAATGTGACGCCGACCCTGGTCATGGAAACCCGTTTGCATGACGATGTATCCCAGATGCTGGCCGGGGATGCGCTCAGTCGGTTTTTTGATTTGCGTAATATCGGGGTAGCCCGCATCGTGACCCGCGCTGAGTTGGAGCAAGATACGTTCGGCGGCTTTGATATATTGATCTCTATCTTGATCGGGATGGCAATTATCGTCGCGGCAGTCGGCGGCCTGGGGTTGGCCGGTACGATGAGTCTAAATGTATTGGAACGCACGCGCGAAATTGGCGTCATGCGCGCGGTGGGCGCTTCAACCAACACGATCCGTCAGATGTTTATCTTAGAAGGCGTGCTGATTGGCTTCTTGAGTGCGATTATTGCGCTGCCGTTGAGTACGCCCGGTAGTATCATGTTTGGGAACGTGCTGGGTGAAGTGTTGGCAAATCGCCCGTTGCCCTTTACGCCAACGACTGAAGGACCGCTAGCGTGGTTCTTGATTATTACACTTATCTCCGGCACTGCCAGCCTCATGCCAGCACAACGCGCTTCACAGATTAGTGTGCGCGAAGCCCTGGCATATGAGTGAGCAATGTAATGCCAACCTTACAACCCAAATCGATCGGTTTCAATGTCGTGCTGTTCACACCATACATTTAATGGATTCAAGCCGCCGCTGGGCTTAAATTCAATGTCGTCATCAACACGTTCACCGACCAGAAAACGCTCGACATCGTTTAGTTTCTCGACAAATTCTGGCGACTGTTTTACATAATCCATCGGCTTGAGCCATTGATAACCATAGCCGATCATGACACATTTGCGGGTAATTTCCGAGAAATTGGGTGCACCGGCGTGCCATGTGCGGTACTCGAAAAGGACACAATCACCGGGATTCAGCAGCGGTTCAACGGCATTGACTGGATCTGCTGCATCATCAGGGATTTGCAAAGGTTCTTTGAGCTGATTGCTGCCCGGAGCAAACATGGTTACACCTGATTGCGGTTGACTTAGGTCAGTCAAGTAGTAGGCACACTTAAGACCGATTCGTGGATAGTTGCCATGGCCCAGATCACGTGAGGTGCGACCATTATCCCGATGCCAGCCGGGATTGCGTTTGGTCGCTGGCGTGCCGGGTGGGTCGGGATAACGATAGATCAGATGGCTGGTTGAAAGTTGTAAGTTGGACCCCAGAAGCTGGATGACGATCGGTAGTACCTGGGGGTGCGTGAGAAGCGGAATGAAGGCGTCATCCAGTGTAATGCAGTTGCGAAAGCCATCATAAAGGCCGTCATCCACTTCATAACGATTAAAACGTTCATTGGTAGCGATGAGACGATCCCCGACGGCGATCAGTCGATCAATGGCTGCGCTGTCGAGTGCATTGCGGATAATCAGATAGCCGTCATCGCGAAACTGCTGGCGTTGCTGGTCAGTTAAAATTTCAAATTCGATCATGATCTAGTTCCATTCATACTTTTGCTATCAACTATAGGTGAAATATGCAGTCGCTATGCAATCGGTGTTTGCTGTAAGGCGCACCCAATGGGCGCTATAACCAACTGGAAAGACATGCGGCACATAGGCGTCAGCAGGTACATCCAACACGGCATAGGTTGACCAATCACCGGTACCCAGAAAATCAACTTCGACGGTAAATTGCACGGTTGAATTGGCTTGATGTTTCAGATGGAGTGTTTTCTGGTCAAAACCCGTCATCAGAT
This sequence comes from Phototrophicaceae bacterium, assembly GCA_965223835.1. Lineage (GTDB taxonomy): Bacteria > Chloroflexota > Anaerolineae > Aggregatilineales > Phototrophicaceae > CAVYXZ01. Next base: position 2,539,559 of record CBDCXQ010000001.1, on the reverse strand, counting down.
AAGGATCAGAAGGTTCAGCGGCGACCACTGCTGTATTCCACCAGGGGCCGCCCCAACCGGCGGGTTTGCCGAACTGCCAGAGATCATCAGTTTTGCCAAACCATAAACCCGATTGTGGTTCCCCGGCCAGGTGATTGGCACCATTGTGGGGACTGGCATTATCCGCACCCAGCACCAGCATTCCTCGATAGGTGCAGAAATCACCCATGACCCAGAGGTGGGTTGAGATGGGCCGTACACCCCAGATGTGATTATTGTAGGCCCAGGGTGACAGTTCATAAAAGATGCCATGACAGTCCATTAAGAAACGTTCATGCTCTACTTCGCGGATGCGCGGCCATTCCGTCTGCCACATATGGTCAAAGGTGTGGCTGCCTTTGGGCAGGCGATAAGTGCGCCACTGTTGATCGCTGTTGGTAAAGACTTTCAAAATAGCCGAGGCTTTGTCCCAGCCCATCGCAAAGATGGTACCGCTAAAATTGCCACGTCCAGTAACCTCAACAAAGGGCGATTTTTCGAGCGTGTGCCATTCATTGCCGTCCCATTCGGCTAAGCGACCGGCTGCCTCTTCTGCCTTAAAATCGCGTTCATCGTAACTGTTGTTGACCACTACAACGCGGCCAAAATTGCTGTAGGCGGCCTTGAAATGGGCATAGCCATGATCGGGTACGCCGAGGACTTCAGTTAAATCGAATAGCAGGGTGGTTTCCAGTGTATGCACGTCCATCTCATAAAACTCACCCTCCATACCGAACATATAGACCTTGTTGTCCGGGTCGGTCAGGTGACGCATAGTGGAGCAGATGCGGATTTCGGTCAGGCTTTCCACTGTGCGCACATTGCGACTGGCATCAATTACGTGCGGTCCAATGATGAGCTGGTTGCTCTGCCAGTGAACCATGCGATTGGTATAGGTTCCAACACGACTTTCGGGATGTTTGGTCATGTGCAATTTGTCGTCAATTTCGTAGAGACCGGTGCCGACCCCCGATGATGATTTGTGCGAAACGTAGGTGACAACCCATAGACGATCGGCCCAGGCGAACAAGGCGCCGACGCCGCATTCGGTACGTGGTGGCCCTAATTCTGCGTTGAGGGCGAGACTCGGAATTACACCGCTGATGCTGAGTGGATTCTGGCTCATAAAATCGTTACTTTCTGTCTCATAAGTATTTCAATCTTGATGTATTTGAGTCACATGTGATTGCCAACGGGCAAGATGTGCCGACAGTTGCTGGATAACGTTTGGCTCGCTGATGAGTCGATTTTCAAGTTCGTAAGGATCATGAGTCAGGTGGTAGAGTTCCAGCGGATTTAAGGTAGCATGGTTAGCAATTAACTTCCATTCAGCCTGAATAATGCAGCAGTAATCGCCATACTCGCTAAAAACTGGCTGTGTTTCGACCTTTTTGCCAGTCAGCAGTGGCACCAACGATCGTCCCTCGGTTGGCGCTTGTGATGTTATGTCGGCAACTTCCAGTAAAGTCGGCAAAAAGTCGACGGTGCTGACGGGTGTGACGGTAGTGTAACCTGTTTGTTGCCCTGGAACGCGGACGAGCAACGGCACTCGCATCGCCTCATCATACATGACGCCCTTGCCGAACAAGCCCTGTGCCCCGTTCATTTCACCATGATCGGATGTGAAGACAACACAAGTTTTGTCTGCGAGTTGGTGTTCATCCAGTGCAGCTAAGATTTCACCAAATGCCGCATCAATTTGAGTGATTTCGCCATAATAACGTTCCCGGAATTCTTGCACATCGTAGTCGGCTTCCCACTCGGGACGGTCGTAATAAGCATTCAGATCGGCGTTTGGTTCCGCCAGTAGCGACTGGTTCCGGTAGGGTTCACGGTACGCCGCAGGTGGTGAGCAGGGCGGGTGCGGTGCTTGATACGAGACGAACAAGCAGAATGGCTCTTCAAGCCCGCTTGCGAGTTGGTCGAGGACGATGGTTGTTAAGCCATCGGTCTCATGTCCGTTCATAGCATAGGCGGTTTCGGGATCATCTCGCCAGATGTGGCCCTGCCAGTGATCGACATGATGGCTTTCCCAACCAGTAAAATGGGAAAAGCCGCCCCGTTGCTGAGGCGGTACCCAGCGATTGCGGTGTGGGTCGCCACTGAGGTGCCACTTGCCGATATAGTAGGTGTTGTAGCCGGCAGCGTTTAGATGATCGGCAATAGTCGGTGTATCGGCAGGGAGGGCCATCCCATTTCGGGTTACACCCGTTTGGGATGGATAACGCCCGGTTAACAGGCAAGCACGATATGGCGTACAGACCGGGGCGCAAGTATAGGCATGGTTGAAGACCGTGCTGTGGGTCGCGAATTGATCGAGATGAGGCGTATGTACATGCTGACTCTCGACCCAGCGTGCGCTTAATTGATCCGGGAAGACAAACAGGATGTTTGGCTGTGACATTGATTCTCCGCCTTCCGGCTGTACGTCAGCTCGAGTCACGGATCATTAATTGGGTTGGCACCAATGTAAACCAGTTCTCATCATCGGAATTATCTAGCATCATCAGTAACCGCAGTGCTGCCACCCGCCCCATCTGTTCCATATCGAACTCAACCGATGTTAGCGGTGGTTCCGTGTAGCGCGTGATATCGTAGCCGTGAAATCCGACAATAGCGATGTCATGGGGGACCCGGATGTTGGAACGTTTTAGGGCACGGAGGCCACCCATCGCCATGTGGTCATCAGCATAAATGATGGCGTCAATCTTAGACTTGCGCTTCAGGAGATTCAACGTTTGTTCATAACCCGATTCCACATCAAATACACCCGTTACGATATTGTCTTGATCTAGTTTCATATCCCGAATATGTAAGGCCAATTGCAGTGCGCGTAATTTCTCTAACGATGTCGTTGTCGTTTCGGGTCCGTTCACCAGTGCGATATGCTGGCGTCCTTGAGCAACGAGATGTTCAACCGCAGCTTCGATGCCAGAGCGATAGTCGGCCATAACACAATTCGTCATTACCGGTTGCACATGTGCCCCGGCGATCACAAACGGGATAGCAATTTCCTGCAAGCGCAGAATAAAATCCATGTCACACATGCCACCCAGCAAGATCAGGCCTTCAGTCCCTGGTTCGCTCAATAGCCTATAGGCTTCATCGGCATGCATCTGAATACGCCGAACATAGGTCAGAATGTCCAATGGTTCCAGTACCGCTTGCGCGCCCCTGGCAGCACGTTGATCAAATCCTGCCAGCGCATCACTATTGCGCCGGTCGTTGTCACGAGCTAATAGCGACACCGTGCGCGTGACTGATGTAACGGTTCGTAAGTTCTCCAGCGGATAGTCCAGTGACTGTGCCGCTTGCTGCACGACTTCGCGGGTCTCATCATCAACATAGGGATAATTGTTGAGTACGCGCGAGACAGTGGAGGGGGACACATTGGCATAACGAGCAATATCGCGCAGGGTAACCCGTTTCTTGGTCAAACTGTCGTTTTGGGACATAAAATTACTCAAAAATATCAAATTCTATTGAGGCTACGTTAACAATTAGTGCGATTGTGTGTCAATATTTTTCTGAAATATTGCAATAAGTTTGCAACAAATAGCATGGAGTTATTCAACTGATTGTTGATTGCTTCCAACAATCAGGCATTTAGATATGGAGTGATCTCATCACGCGTAGGTGCAGGGGAGGATCCGCCATAGCCCTGTGTCGACAGACCGCCGGTGATATTGCCCCAGCGCAGGCATTCAGCCGGTGGTAAGCCTTGCAAGTGAGCCGCCAAAAAACCGGCATTAAATACGTCACCGGCACCGGTTGTATCGACTGGGGATACGTCAATTGTGGGCTGATAAAATTGTTTATCCGCTTGCCAGGCATAAGCCCCGTTAGGCCCATCTTTGATGACAAGATAGGGGACCAGTTGCTTTAATATTTGTGCGGCATCTGCAAGCTTCGAAGTTTGGGTCAGTTTTTGCGCTTCAGCACGATTAGGGGTAAACAAGTCCAGGTGACTGATAATCTCATGGACGAGTGGAGAATCTATTGTTTCTTCACGGTGCTGACAATCCATTGAAACGCGGATGCCTCGTTCATGGCAGGCCTGGATCATGGCCGGGGTACGCTCATGAATGAGCAGGCCGGTAAAGTGCAAGTGTTTGACCTGAATATTATCAATAATATTGAGTACGAGTGAAATGGTATCGGGCGGTGGATCAACATAAGTCACAAAGGCGCGGTCATCGGTGTAAGAAAGCGCCACCGTCACCCGCCGCAGCGGGTAGTTTTGCTGTTGAATGAGCGACAGATCTAGATTTTCAGTCGTTGCCCACTCTGCCACAAACCGACTGAAAAAATCATTACCCAGAGCGCCGAGCCAACCTACATTGACTCCCAGGCGACGGAGTGCCACGACGGTATTCATAACGCCGCCGGGAACGACAGTTAAATCCTCTGTATAAAGTTCGGTGCCTAGAGCAGGGAAACCCGGAATGCCGGTAAAGATGACATCGCAGAAATAATGACCAGGAATCAGTATGTCGAATTGTTTTAGTGCCATTCCCCAATTAAGTCCTGATGGGCTGCCAGAAATTCATTGGTCAGTTTTTCCGCCAGCGGGTATGAGTTAACCAGCGGATGGACCGCCAGTGCTCTAACTGCCAGCCCCCGTGAACGCTGCAAAATGGCCTGGGATGCCAACCGCTCATATTGTTTGACGGTACGCATAAGCAGGTATTGATTCTCCGGGATGTCGCCGATAAGGATGGGTCGCACGCCAGCCGCATCTACCCAACAGGCGATCTCAACAACATCATCATCGTCCAAGCCGTTGATCGCGCCCTGATTGAGGACATTTAGCCCCGTGTAATGTAACTTGTTGGATGCAATCGCCTCAATACAGCCTAAAGCGACCGCGGCATAGCCCTCTTCATCATCACCTACGGGTTCCATGTTCACACGGTCCGCGCCACCCCGCGCATGAGCCATGTAAGACTTACTGCGCTGCCCCATTATGTCGTGGTAAATATTGAGTCTTTCCGCCGTTGTTTGGGCACTACGTAACTGCTCCAGGAGGTTGCTGGTTAAACGCACCACCTGTTCACCGCGAGTTTCCGCTTTTGCCCTGAGCGATGCAACAACTTCATCACGGTGATAGTAGTAATGCAGGTATTCATTCATGAATGTCGCTTGCCAGTCACGCAACCCCGGCGCGAACATCGCCATATGGGTTGCATTGATGAAGCGATCATCCTTTAGCAGGCCCGGCAAAACCTCCTCACCATTACTGCCATCTGGTTCAGGGTCAATGCGCACGCTGCGGGTCCACGATAAATGATTGAGGCCATAGACTTCGTGCTGCAAGCGTTGCATCGGAATGCGCATGAAGCGGCTGACAGCGTGTTGGGCTTTGTTAGCGCTGTCGCAGATGCCGATGATGCGTTCAACACCGGCGTCATGTAGCACCTGGGCAACCAGTCCAGCCGGGTTGGTGAAGTTGAAGACCCAGGCACCGGGTTTGGCGATGTCGGCGACTAGGCGGGCATAGTCCAGAATAGCGGGAGCGCTGCGCATTGCCATCGCGAAGCCGGCTGCCCCCGTTGTCTCCTGTCCCAGTACCCCATGCTTGAATGCAATGCGCTCGTCGGTGGCGCGTCCCTGTTCCAATCCCGGACGAATCGACGTGATGACATGATCGGCATCTCGGATCGCATCACGGGCATCGGTTGATAAAATGACCTTAAACGACGCAGCCTGTTGTTCAGCCAACTCGCGGCACATGCCGCCGATGAGTTCCAGTTTTTCCGGTTGCGTGTCCATTAACCATAATTCTCTTAAGTCCAGTCGCCTTGCCCGGTGCACGAGCGATGGAATTAAACGTGGGGTGCGAACGCCGCCACCACCGATAATGGTCAATTTCATGAGCGATCCCTGTACAGTCCGATGCTAAGGCAAGCATAAAAGCGGCTTAAGCTGAAAACAAGAGTCTGTTTTGGTTTTGCTGGGCGCTGGCTATAATAGGCGCTTCATAAGTACGAATTGTAAGGGAAATGACGATGAATGTGCTGGCAATTGGCGCCCACCCCGATGACCTTGAAGCCTTCTGTGGTGGAACGTTGGCACGTTTCGCTCGTCAGGGCGACAACGTTTTTATGTGTGTAGTGACGGATGGGCGGGGGCGACCCGGCGGCGACCCGGCACAAATTGTTGGAATTCGAAGGGGTGAGGCGCAGGCATCGGCAGACCTGATTGGTGCGGAACTGGTGTGGCTGGGTATTCCCGATGGTGGTCTATCCTACGATGAGGATGCCCGACATGCGTTTATCGAGACGATCCGCCAGACGAAACCCAATCTCATCATTACACATCCGACCCAGGATTATCATCCCGATCATCGGGCAACCAGTCAACTGGTGATGGATGCCGCGCAAATCGCTCGGACTCGGAATTACGAGTCAGACTATCCACCACACCGGGAGGTGATGCCGGTGGCGTTTATGGACGGCGAGATGGGCGTTAACTTTTTGCCTGAAGAATATGTTGATATCTCGGATGTATTTGATACCAAAATTCAGATGCTGATGCAGCACCGCAGTCAATTGATGCCCGATCGCTATGATCCTGATTTTGTGGTTCCCCCCAATGACCAGAATCCCTTTTATCGTATGGCGGAGATGATGAGCGGGTTTCGTGGCTTACAGTGTAATGTGCGTTATGCTGAAGGCTTTCGCTGGTGGCGTTCGACGAATCGGATTGTGACTCATCGCGTGTTGCCGTAGCCAAAACAAAGTGGTTGACGGTTATTTTTCAAGTAGTTGCAACAATTCCTGGGCGGCGACCATCACAGGTAAATCGTTATTCATCACGGCTTGCTCGATCTGGGGCAGCTTCTCTTTGACCGCAGGGTCGTCAAAAAAATAACGGTGTAGTTGGTCTTCAATCATGGTATGCAACCACGTGCGATTTTGCTGGCGTCGACGGTCGTCAAAGATACCGGATGCCGTCGTTGTCTCGCGGAAACGCATGATGATCTGCCAGATCTCAGCGATGCCATCTCCGGTCAAAGCTGAGGCAGTATAGGCACGTGTTTGCCAGCCAGGTGTCGCCGGTGCGAGATAGTGCAGCGCCCGGTTGTAATCCGTGCGAGCCGCCTGCGCTTTGATCTTATTATCGCCATCGGCCTTGTTAATGACGATAGCATCGGCGATTTCAACGACGCCCTTTTTGATGCCCTGAAGTTCATCGCCAGCACCGGTGATGAGTATGAGCAGGAAAAAATCCACCAGCGAGCGCACGGTGGTTTCACTCTGGCCGGTGCCAACGGTTTCAATCAGGATTACATCGAACCCAGCAGCCTCACAGACCAGCATTGTTTCCCGGCTTTTGCGGGCAACGCCGCCCAATGTGCCTCCAGTGGGCGAGGGGCGTATATATGCGTTGGGCCGCTGACCGAGCCGCTCCATGCGGGTTTTGTCACCCAGGATGCTGCCACCGGTGACGCTGCTGGAAGGGTCTATTGCCAGCACTGCAACCTGGTGATTCTGTTCAGTAAGCATAACACCGAGTGCTTCGATGAATGTGCTTTTGCCAGCACCCGGCACACCGGTAATCCCAACACGAATCGATTGCCCGGTGTGGAGTAGCAGCCGTTCTAAAACGGCCTGCGCCTTTTCAATATGCGCTGGCGCATTGCTTTCGACCAGGGTGATCGTTCGGGCGAGTATGGTTCGGTCCCCGCCTAATACGCCCTGAACATGGTCATCAATGCTCAGAACCTGCCGCTTGCGGCGGCGATTTGACCGTTGCCCCTTTGTCTTTTGGTCTACCCCCGACACGGCATTCGAAGTAGCGGTTTTGGGCTTTTCAGGCATAATCCTCGACCAACCGCTCGTTGAGTTCATGCAGGATTTTCTGTGCGGCAACCGGAATGACGGTACCCGGCCCAAAAATGGCACTGGCTCCATGTTCATACAGGAAGTCGTAATCCTGTGCTGGAATAACGCCGCCAATCACGATCATGATGTCATCACGACCCAATGCCTGCAATTCATCAAAAAGTTGTGGGAGTAACGTCTTATGCCCGGCAGCGAGTGAACTGATGCCAATGATGTGGACATCATTTTCCATTGCCTGACGGGCTACTTCATCAGGAGTTTGGAACAGCGGCCCAATGTCGACATCGAAGCCCAGGTCCGCAAAGGCGGTTGCGATCACTTTTGCGCCGCGGTCGTGCCCATCCTGACCCATCTTCGCCACCATAATGCGCGGACGGCGACCTTCAGCCTGTTCAAATTGTGCGCATTGTGCTCGTACTTCAGCGATTTCCTCCTCGTCACCAAATTCAGCGCTGTAAACCCCGGTAATTGCCCGAATAACCGCTTTGTGCCGACCCCACACTTTTTCCAATGCGTCGGAGATTTCGCCCAGGCTGGCTCTGGCTCGTGCCGCATTGACTGCCAGCTCAAGTAAATTGCCGTCGCCAGACGTGGCGCAGTTCGTTAAAGCGTTCAGGGTCGCAGCCACCGCAGCTTGATCGCGGTTCGTGCGTAACTGATTGAGACGTTCAATCTGGGCGAGACGGACAGCGGTGTTATCAATATCCAAAATGTCAATGGGTTCTTCGTGATCGAGGCGGAACTTATTCACACCAACAATCGTTTCTTTGCCAGAGTCGATGTGGGCTTGACGGCGGGCAGCCGCTTCTTCAATGCGCATCTTGGGCAGGCCGGTTTCAAGCGCTTTTGCCATGCCGCCCAGGTCTTCAATTTCTTGAATGTGCGCCCACGCCCGTTGGAGTAATTCGTTGGTCAATGTCTCAACATAATAGGAACCCGCCCAGGGATCAACGACGCGGGTAATCCCGGTCTCATGTTGCAGGAATAGCTGTGTATTGCGAGCAATACGGGCTGAGAAATCGGTCGGCAAGGCAATGGCTTCATCTAGGGCATTGGTGTGGAGCGATTGCGTATGGCCGAGCACCGCCGCCATCGCTTCCATACAGGTGCGGGTAACATTGTTGAACGGATCTTGCTCGGTCAGGCTCCAACCTGAAGTCTGACTATGAGCACGTAGGGCCATTGATTTGGGATTCTGGGGGTCAAACTGTTTGATGAGCTTGGCCCACAGTAACCGAGCCGCTCTGAGTTTGGCAACCTCCATGAAATAATTCATGCCAATTGCCCAGAAGAAGGACAGGCGTGGCGCAAACTCATCAATCGTCATGCCCGCTTTCAGGCCTATACGCACATATTCCAGCCCGTCCGCCAGGGTATACGCCAGTTCAATATCGGCTGAAGCCCCGGCTTCCTGCATATGATAACCGGAGATGCTAATGCTATTGAAGCGCGGCATCTGCTGGGCTGTATAGGCACAGATGTCGGCAATGATGCGCATCGATGGCTCTGGCGGATAGATATAGGTGTTGCGCACCATGTATTCTTTGAGAATGTCGTTTTGGATGGTTCCCGATAGGTGCTCTGGCGATACGCCTTGTTCTTCAGCAGCGATAATGTAAAACGCCATAACAGGCAAGACAGCACCATTCATCGTCATCGAGACTGACATTTTATCGAGGGGAATACCATCAAAGAGAATCTTCATATCGAGCACGGAATCGATGGCAACGCCTGCTTTGCCGACATCGCCTACGACGCGGGCGTGATCCGAATCGTAGCCGCGATGGGTCGCAAGGTCAAAGGCCACCGATAGGCCGCGTTGCCCACCCGCAAGATTGCGACGATAGAACGCATTACTTTCTTCCGCTGTGGAGAAGCCTGCATATTGGCGCACAGTCCAGGGGCGTTGTACGTACATCGCCGGGTAGGGGCCGCGCAGGAAAGGCGGTATGCCAGCGACGAAATCCAGATGCTGTAAATTGTCCAGGTCAGCGGCAGTATACAAAGGTTTGATGTCAATATTTTCCATCGTGTGCCAGATGAGATCATCCGGGGATTGGCCGCTGTCGGCCTGAACGTTCGCCCGCCATGCTTCGAAATCGGGTGCTGATGAATTGGGCTGATAGTTGATCTTTGTAAAGTCGGGATAGTGACTCATGAAAGAACTCCCAGGTACTGGTGTAGTTTGTGGTTCATCTGATAACAGTTGGACCGGATATGAATGAAATCATCAACGCCGACGGCCTCATATTCGATGATTTGATCCTGAGGATAACCGGCCAGGATGATATAAATATCGGGTTGTGCAGCTTTGATTTGCTGAACAAGTGATGGAACAATATCCGGGTAAGTTTCATCAGTCGAGCAGATGATGACTACTGGTGCGCCCGCTGTTATGGCAGCTTCAGCAGCTTCTACTGGTGTCGCAAATCCACCAGGATTCAGCATTTCATATCCACCGACCTCATAGAAGCCAACGGCGAAATCAGTCCGGGCTTTATGCTGGCGCAGCGGCCCCATGTTTGCCAGGAAAATCTGTGGTGGATGGCCTGCATGGGCGGCATAATTGTTGGCCGCTTGTCGTAGCTTTTCGAATGGTTCGCTCAACCGGTGAGCTGTGAAAGGTGTGATGCTAGCCATACGGGTGCTATCTGCCCACAATGCGACGCTAATTTCACCGAGGGTTGCCCCATGTGCAGCCGCATTGATCGCGTTCTCTAATCGCGTGCTCGTATCTGATGTGCGCAAATGGTTGAGTGCAGTAGTAGCATCGTGCTGGCTCCGATACTGCTGAACCGCTGCGACTCGAGCCCTGAATATTGCTTCATAGTCTGTGTTATCTGCCAGGGGTTTTTCCTGAATGTTGGCATACATATTGGTTCCAACCAAAACATCTTTGCGGCGGTCCACGTTGGTCTGGCGTTTTTCTGCGATAGCTGTGACCTCGTTATAAAGAACTCTAGACTTAAGGGCGGCGAACATCCAGCCGTCCGCCTCAATTTCCTGAAATTTTTCCCAGGCAGCGTGGGCCAACCAATCGGTAAGCATTTCAACATACCATGCGCCGCCGGCGGGGTCAGCTACGTGATTGACGTTTGATTCTGCTTGGAGAATAAGTTGTTGGTTGCGGGCGATCCGGCGCGAAAATTCATCCGAGCCGCGAATCGGTGCATCGAAAGGCGCAACTTGCATACTGTCGCTGCCGCCAACAGCCCCGGCAAATGTTTCAACAGTCGTCCGCAGCATGTTGACATATGGGTCAAGCTTGGTTTTATTAAGCAGACTGCTGCAAGCGTGGATAGTCATTTTCTGGGCGTTTTCGCTACCCCCAAAGGCACGCACAGCCTGAGACCACAGGCTACGGGCGGCCCGCAGCTTCGCGATTTCCATGAAGAAGTTGCTGCCGATGGCAAAGGTAAACCGCATGTGGCTGGCAATGGCTTCGATGTTGAGACCGCGATCCAGCATTTGTCGAATGTATTCAACGCCAGTTGCCAGTGCAAAGGCCAGTTCTTGAACTGCATTTGCACCGCTGTGGTGATAGACGGTCGTATTTACACCAATCGTGGCGAAATCTGGCCCGGTCCATCGTGTGATTTCTGCCATATCGTTATAGGCATGTTCTAAAGACTGGGGCAGTGTGCCGATTCGTGCCAATCTGCCCAGTGGATCACAATCCAGACCGCCTTTGAGCAGAGCCTGATTGTGGCCTGATTGTTGGATATAGGCTGCCAACAGCGCAGTAACCGGCAGCGCAGCGGCCCCTGTCTGAATGAACAATGGCAGTGCACCGAGATCAATGCCAGCCAACGCCTGCGCGAGATCATCAACGCTGACAATTGAAATCCCACCCTGGCCCACTTCACCGGGTTGTGTTGAGTCGGGGTCGAGGCCACTTTGGGCCGGACCATCAAGCACCAGATTAATTGCTGTTTGACCCTGTTCCAGATCATGGCGCAATGCAGTGTTAAAAGCTTCCGGCGTGCCATCGAAGAGCGCCTGCGCAACCGTCCAGGCCTTATAGCCGGTTGATTGGGTGCCGCGTACAAACGGCGGTGCGCCGGGAAGTGCTTTTTGCCAGTCAATTCCCTGTAAATCGTCGCGGCGATAGAGCGGTTGCAGGACCAACCCTTCATAGGTCAGAGTAGTCAAGTGTTTATCGAACGACACGTCTTTAAGGGCGGCAACGGTTGTCTCATACCAGGTTTCATAGTCGGGAATAGGGAACTCATCAAAACTGAGTGGCGGTTGATTAGACATAGGAAATAACTTTCTGTGCCAGAAAGGTTGGCATACCTTCGGCGAACATAATCAATTTTATGTCAAAGTTCCGCGAATGCGTAGTAACATTCACGCCAGTGGTGGTGATGTCCATCATATTTACAGGATCATCAAATACATTAAAACCAGCGTAGCATACAGCAAGGTCGCTAGCAATGTCAGCCGCACGAGTGTTTCCGAGCGCGGTTGATGGCGATTCCGAATAAAGCGATGAACGAGTATCGGCAGGGCGATAAAGGCGAAAGGCACCAGGTAGGTTGGAATATTGCCGACCCATACATTTACGAGAAAATTGAGCATCAGCAGCAACGTGATGAAACGTAGCAAGCGCATCGTCAACGGTAGCCCGATCAGCACGGTAAAATTCATATCGGTTTGCCGATCCAGTTCGTAATCGCGCACTTGCTGCTCAAGCTGAGCCGTCAAAGAAGCCAGGAAAAAAGTCGTCAGGAGAACATAGTCCACTGGCAGCCACGATAGATCCAACAAAAATAGGGTGACATAGTAGGGGAAGGTTTGTACAAATAGGGTATGCATCACCAGATCCAGTCCAGGACGGCTTTTGAGGCGTAATAGTGGTGCCGAATAAGCCCACATTGCAACATATCCGACCAGAAAGACCATTACGCCGCGCCCACCAAAACGTGCCAACATGATAAAAATGGCACTGCTTAACAGCCCAAGCACAATTATTAGCAGACGCGGGCGTACAGTTGTTTGTTGTGTAAAGAAATTGCGAGCCGCTTTTTGCTCCTCCTGAACATCATACGGCGCATCAAAGTAGTCGTTGATGGCAAAACCCAGCCAATTACAGACTGCCAGGGTGATTGTTAGGAGTATGGCAGAGGGCGATAATGCGTTATGAATAACCAGAACGAATAAGCTGATCGTAAACGTTAGCCCCCAGGCATCCATGTGGTGGGTAATTAATTTTGTGAGCATCAACGTGCCTTTATGGATGATTCCATGCTGATGCGATTATACCTGCCGACAAATCGCATAACGATTAGCGAATGGTAATTTATCGTGAACCTTCATTGCAGAAAATCGTAATGGGATTATCTGATCATAAGGAGCACAAGCTGTGCGATCTGATGAGGACCTGGCTTGCGGTATTCAACAGGGACAAACAGATGATCTGCGCGTGTTGGTTGAGCGCTATCATGCGCCACTATTCGGTTACCTCTATCGCTTAACAGGTGGAGATGATGCTTTGGCGGAAGATCTGGTTCAGGAGACATTTTTGCGAGTGCTGCGCTCGATTGCACAGTATCGCTATCCGCGTGCCTTTAAACCCTGGTTGTATACGATTGCCACCAATCTGGGACGTGACCATTACAAACGTCTGGCGGTCCGAAAAACGGTTTCTATGACTGACAATATGCTCAATCGACCCGACCTACAAAGTGGTGCTGCGCCTGAAGCGGTGGCCGTTGCGCTTGACGAAGTTGCCCATGTCAAAGCCGCCTTGGCTGACCTGCCCGAACACCAACGAGAGGTCGTCATGTTGCGCTATTATCAGGAATTGGCACTGAGTGAGATCGCCGAAGCGCTTAATATCCCTGTTGGCACCGTAAAATCGCGATTATCGTTAGGCATCAAACGCTTGCGTACCCGGTTGCTGGAGGAGGAACATGAGAGAAAATGATGAACGCGACTGGCTGCAAGCGCTGCTCGAAGAGGATGTCGGCACAGATGTAGACGATTTCCTGACGACGGTCCAACAATTGCGGCAATGGCAAGTCCCCCAACCGACACCGGAGGCGACTCGTCTACTTATTGCGCAGTTAGAGGTTGCAGTAGCCGAACCGCCGCTAACTCGTTGGCAGCGGATACTTAATTGGTGGCCCTGGCTTTTGCTCAGGAGTCAGATCCGCGTTGTCCAGGCCGAAATCTGGTTAGCTTCAGTGGCGGTCATGGCATTGGGGACCGTTGTCTCAATACTGTCTTATCGCCCCGGTGACATGCTGCTGCCGTTCGTGTTTATCGCGCCGCTGATCTCGGCATTTGTGGTGGGTTTGTTGTTCGACGGTGATATGCTGCATATGTTGGAGCTTGAAGATACGACACCGGTATCAACGCGCGTTCTGCTACTCGCCCGCCTCACGTTGGTGTTTGGCTTTAATCTGATGCTTGGCGTATTGGGAAGTGTTGTACTGGCAGTTTGGAATGCTGATTTGTTGCTGGGGCCGCTGATAATGACCTGGCTGGCACCGATGACCTTTCTATCAGCATTGGCGTTCTTCGTTAGCGTTTGGGTTAGTGACGCGCTGGCTGGCGGCCTATTGAGTTTGATTCTGTGGAGTGGTCACATATTTTTGCGGTTAAATCCGATCTCGCCCCATTTTTTGCAACTTCTGCAAATGCCTGGTCTGAGTGTACCGGCATTTCGACCGATATTGTTGCTGGTTGCAGTGCTTCTGGTAACTGTAGCACTGTGGCTGGTTGGTATCAGTGACCATCGACTTCAAGGAGCGCAACCTTGAAGCATCTAGTCATTGGTTTGTCGGTCCTATTGTCGGTGCTGCCGGTCATTTCGCTAGAACGCGTTCTTGATGAACCATTTGAATGCCCGGCGGCGACGCATAATCTGAGAACAATCGTTGAGTGCGGTTACGTGACCGTGCCGGAAGATCACGCACAACCGGATGGTCCGCAGATCAAACTCGCAGTCGCTACATTGCGCAGTTTCAGTGATCGGCCAGCGCCTGACCCGGTGATATTCTTGCAGGGTGGACCGGGCGGGGCTGCCATTTTGCCCGTGCTTAATAATGTCGGGTTGTTGCAATTACTGGTTCCGGCGTTACAAAGTCGGGACCTGATTTTGCTCGATCAGCGTGGCATCGGGCTTTCTGTGCCCCGGCTAGGTTGCGAGCCGCTTGATGATCTGTATTTGCAGGTCGTACCTGGTTCGCAGTCAACAACATTTACCGCTCAATCCCTGGAGTTGTTGCGTGCCTGTCACGATCAATTTGTTGATATGGGAGTCAAACTTGCAGCATATGATACGCCGCAGAATGCGGCGGATGTAGCGCTGGTCGCCGAGAAATTGGGCTACGAGCAAGTTAATCTATATGGCATTTCCTATGGGACCCGGCTGGGCCTGACTGTGATGCGAGATTACCCGAATCATGTTCGGAGCGCGATCCTAAATTCAGTCTTGCCGCTAAATGTTGAGCTGGCAAGCGAGGACGCCGCCAATATGCAGCAAAGTGTAGAGGCTGTGTTCGCGGCCTGTACTGCTGATCTGTTATGTAATTGGGCTTATCCCGATTTGGAGTCGGTCTTCTACACGATTTTCGCTGATTTAAATACTCAGCCACTGCCGATCAAAATTGAAGAAGCGGATGACCGTGTATTCAACTTCGATCTGGACGGCGATACGCTGATGACAACGCTATTTTATATGTTATATACGCCCCGGACCATCAGTGCGATTCCTTCGATTATTTATGGCCTTAACGAACGGGATGCATCGCAATATATTGACTTTGTGCCGTTGCCGCAACTCAGTGATCCGGCGGCTTCAGGCAGTGAGATCATGAGTTTATCCGTGATGTGTAACGATTTCGCGCCGTTTATTGATCGTGCTCATGTGAACGACTCAGTGCCACTGCCATTTCAGAATATGGGCATTTTCAATAGCCCGCGCTTTGGTTTGTGCTCAGATTGGCAAACTTCCACGCCGGACCCATTGGGCGACATTGCGGTTCACAGTAATATTCCAACCTTAATTTTGACTGGCTCAATGGACCATGTCACGCCAGCGGTATGGGGTGAGCGGGCTGCGGCGACATTGAAAAACGGTTATGTGTATGAATTTCCACATCAGTCACATGGGGTGATGGGTGATTGCGCCGACTCGATTTTGACTTCTTTTCTGTCTGATCCGCTGACACCGCCGCTGGGTAGCTGTAGCGCGCAAGAACGTCCAGTACAGTTTTTGATTACACCGTCAGGCACGCGGCGCTGGGCGAATTATTCCCTTATTTTGGTTGGTAGTGTGGCAATTGGATTGTCCGGCCTTACAGGCTGGCGAGCGTGGAAACGACATCATTTTCCCTGGTTCTACAGTTTACGCATAACGGGTTGGCTACCGTTGGCAGGAACGGCTTTGACTCTGGGGGTATTGTTGGTGTTGCCTGAAGCAGGTGGAAACGCGTTGGAACCTTTCATGAAAGCGCGTCTGGTAGAAACGATTGTACCCCTCGCAATGGCGATTCAGGTTGCGTTTATCTTGCCTCCAGATGATGAACCGGCGCTGGAAGTGCTGATGACTTATCCACGCTCATTAGCCTGGCTATTGCTCGAACGATTCGCTGTGATCTGGATGGCACAGGGGATAATTGCGATCATTGGATCGATTGTCACAGTCATGCTGGTTGATGGTGACGTTGGCACTGCTTTGTTGCGGTGGATGCCACCGACTATGCTGTTGAGTGGGATGTCGCTCAATGCTGCGTTGCGGTCACGCAAAGCCGTATTTGGGGTGCTCGTAGCAGGTGTAATCTGGTTTACCCTGGCGTTTTTTGGCGCGGCGTTCTTACCTGGACAGCCCACGACGTACCCCCTGAATTATGTTCAACCACTCATTTGGCCCGTCCATGCCTACCTGCAGCCCGGTGATCTGTTGCCACAGGACTACTGGTTGAACCGATTGTTTGTGTTGGCAGTCGGTCTTAATCTCGTCGCGTTAGCGGTCTATTATGTGCGGGATAGTGAACGGCTCTTACTGGGTAAACCGGCCCTCAAAAATCAGCGTGGAAAGAAGGTTACACCGTGAAGACAACTATTTCCCAGGTTGGCGGCATTGCCTATTATGAATTTCGGATGTTGTGGCGGGAACGTGCGCTGCTCGTGATTACCCTGGCGTTGCTGGTGATGTCGTTGCTTATTTCGTGGATTACATTAAGCGAAATTGTCCAGAGAAATGACTCGGCGTTTGATGTGTTGATCGATGCTGAGCTGAGTATTGCCCAAATTATTGTGTTTGTGACCTGGGGACCTGTCGGCGCATCACTGGCATTTTTATTACCAATTTTTATGGCGGATGTGATCCCCAAAGATCAACAGCTTGGTGTGCGTGAACTATTGGATGCACTTCCGGTCTCACGTCGTTCATACTTGATTGGCAAGGTGCTGGGTGGTTGGCTGGCTGTGTGTAGCAGTCTGCTGGCGCTCATGCTGACCATTGCTGCCCTCTGGTGGCTACGAGTTGGTGTCTTTGATCTGCGAACTTACCTTGATATGTGGCTGTGGGGGGCACTACCGCTGGTCATTATCAATGGTGGGTTAGGTATGCTCATCCCCGCTGCCCAGCCAACTCGGCGCCGGGCAATTTTGCTAATGATTGCGGTGTCAATTGGCCTGCTATTTGGTGGCATGGGAAATCTGGAATCGAATCCAGTGATGCTGATTCGGGCACCGGTACTATTCTATTTTTTGAATGTTGATGTTGCGATATCACAGCAATTATTCTGGCAAACGATCGTCATTGGTGTGGTGCAATTAATCATTGTCGCAGTTGCAATGTGGGGCTGGCTGCGCTGGCAAGAAACGAAACGCTAAACACGAATTGAAAGTGGGATTCCATGATCAAAATTGCAAACTTGGCGAAAACCTATCGGGGTAAAATTCAGGCTCTAAAAGGCGTTGACCTCGACATTGGGGTAGGCATGTTTGGCCTGGTGGGTCCGAACGGTGCAGGCAAAACGACTTTAATGCGGATTATTGCTGGGTTACTTACGCCTACGCGTGGCAGTGTGACTGTGTTTGGACAAGATATGAAAACAGCAGCGGGCAAACAGGCCGCTAAACAGGTGCTGGGTTATTTGCCACAGGAATTAGGGCTGTATCCTAACCTGTCGGCAATCGAATTTCTTGATTATGTCGCTATTCTCAAGGGACTGACGGATCTTAGAGTCAGGAAGCAGCAGGTAGCTGACGTGCTGGAGGTGGTACGGTTGGCTGATGTCGCGGACCGCAAACTCAAAACCTATTCTGGTGGTATGAAGCGGCGCGTTGGCATCGCGCAGGCTCTTTTGGGAGATCCCAAACTGCTGATTGTTGATGAGCCGACAGCCGGACTTGATCCTGAAGAACGGGTGCGACTGCGAAATTTGCTGGCGGATATGGCGTTACAGTGTACGGTAATTTTATCAACCCACATCGTTGAGGATATTTCACAGAGCTGTAATGATCTGGCCGTTATCAGTGCTGGGAAGGTGTTGTTCCGGGGTGCGCCGGGTGCGCTGATTGCTCAGGCACGGGGTCAGGTCTGGAACATTATGACGGATGGCGAACGGCCCAACGGCGGCCTTTCAGTTATTTCGACATTGCAGTTGCAAGGTGGTGTGCAATACCGGGTATTAGGTCAACCGGAAGCTCACTATGAGACGACGGCGGTTGAACCCAGTTTGGAAGATGGTTATATGTGTCTGATGCGATCACACAATGATACGATCGTCGTGCCATAGCAGATGTCCGATTTTTGCAAAAATTGTACAGTCACAATATAGTTCGCCTTTCACAGTAGCTACCAGTGGATGTATGCTCAGTGTCGCATATCATTGATTTAACGATGCCGGTCAGCGACCATTTTCGCTGGCCGGTGGAGCGCCAATTAAAAGCTGATTTTGCGCAGGGGGACGATTTTCAGATCACGTGGGTCGGCTGGACTGTGCATGGTTTTACCCATGTGGACGCCCCTCGGCACATGGTTCCCGACGGTGCAACTACCAGCGATCTGAAATTAGAACAGGTGATGGGGCGGGCCGCTATTGTAGATTTGACGGATGTTCAGCCTAATCAGGAAATATCTACCGAATTATTGCAAGTACGCGGTCAACATATTGAGGCTAATGATATTGTCTTGTTGAAGACCTGTTGGGAAGTGCACGAATCACCGCATACGGCGGCATTCTGGAAACGCTCACCTTATTTGACCCGAGGGGCGTGTGAATGGTTGCTAAAAAAGCAAGTTAAGGCGGTTGGGTTTGATTTTCCGCAGGATTATCCAATCCGTCTGCTGCTAAATGGCGAGGTTGCGGCGCTGGCAACGTTTGTATCACATGATGTACTGTTACGGTCTGGGATATTGCTGATCGAATACCTGTGTAACCTGGGCGCAATAACCGGCAAAAATGTACAGCTTTATGCGCTCCCGCTCAAGATACCTGATGCCGATGGTGCTCCCGCTCGGGTCATTGCAATCGAGGAAACTAAATCATGATCTATCAACAGTTATTTGAAAAATTCGGTGCTGGCAAGACCATCCAGGCTGGAGTGATCGGAACCGGGCATTTTGCAACGGCGATTGTTACCCAATCGCAGTCCATTCCGCTATTGTCGGTGCCGGTAATTTGCGATCAAAATGTCGAAGCGGCACGGCGAGCCTATGGTGAAGCTGGCTTAAGCAGCGATGAATATGCCATCTGTGCGAATCGTTCGGCAGCGGTCACAGCCCTTGAACGAGGTCAACCGGTGATTGTGCCGGATGCGATGTTGATGATGGATTTACCGATTGATGTTGTGGTCGAGTCAACTGGTGTGCCAGAAGCGTCAGCATTGCACGCGGCAGCGGCTATTGAAAATGGCAAGCATGTCGCGATGGTCAGCAAAGAAGTTGATGTCACGGTTGGTCCGATCTTGAAATACCGAGCAGAACGGGCGGGCCTCGTATATACAGCAGTGGATGGCGACCAGCATGGCTTGCTGATTGCACTCGTCAGATGGGCGCAGGATTTGGGTCTAGAAGTTGTCTGCGCTGGGAAAGGCCTGGAGTCCGACCTGGTATGGGATGAGGCAGCAAGCACAATCTCGCATCATCAAAAAGAGATATATATTGACCCGGACCATCGGCATTTATTCACGCCGGGGCCACCGGAGCAGACGCGTGAATATGTTCAACAGCGTCGCGCTGTCCTAGGCGATTTTGGGATGATCGCTGGATACGATATTGTCGAAATGACGATTGCCGCGAATGCGACCAGATTGGGACCTGATGTCGCCGAACTTCATGCGCCAGTTGCACGAATCGCCGAAATCCCTGAAGTGTTAGCTCCGGTTGCCGATGGCGGTCTGTTGACAACACGCGGCATAATGGATTCTATCGTTTGCCTGCGTAACCCTTATGAAGCAGGGTTGGGCGGTGGGGTGTTTATTGTCGTAGCCTGCGAGAATAAATATTCCCGTCATATCTTGCACACGAAGGGCTTAATCTCTAATCGCGCCGGTACTACGGCTTTGATCTATCGGCCCTATCATCTGTGCGGTGTAGAAACACCGGTTTCGATTCTGGTCGCGGGATTACTGGAGATGGCAACGGGTGCGACTGAATATCGCCCCATCTATGATGTTGTGGCCCGCGCAACAGTTGACCTCAATGCTGGGGACCCGGTAGGGACGGATCATAGTCAAGCACACCAGGCGTTAATGTGCCCGGCCCAACCGGCGGTTGGCACAGCGCCAATCCCGCTCCACATGGCGGCCCGTAATCCACTCGTGCGCAATGTACCTGCTGGGGCAATATTGACGGTTGATATGGTACAAGCACCAACCGATTCAACCCTGTGGTCATTGCGGGCAGAACAAGATCAAATTTTCTTGAGTCAGTGAGGTATTACAAAATATCAGGGCACAAACGACAATGTGCCCTGATCATAACTGGTAGAGGAATTTTGCAACCATTCTAGACGAGATCGTGGACAGTTTTTCCCTGTCGTTTCAAAAAGGCTTTCAAGCCGATCTTATCAATGGTGCGGAGTTCACCCGCTGTAATCTTGACGCGCACAAAGCGATCCAGTTCAGGCACCCACAGGCGTTTGCTCTGATAGTTGGGCTTAAATTGGCGGCGAGTAGCCTTGAGCGAATGACTGCGATTATTCCCAAACTGGGGAGTCACAGTCGAAATTTTACGTTTGTTTGCCATGTTGAGCCTCTCCGTTTGGTCATTAACATAAACACTGAGGCTCACATGTCCCCAATGTTTTGGCAGGCTATATGATAAACAAAGGGTAATCTTCTCGTCAAGGCTGGATGCATCACCACGCCTGTCAAGTATGTAGCCTGGTGAGATTTTGGATTTGCCGATTCATTTGCCAGGCATGGTTGGTGTCAGGTTATAATGAATTGATTCCGAGTATCAACCGGGGACACTAGGTGCTCAATGTCACTTAAGTTGGCTGTAATTGCTGATGATCTTTCAGGTGGGATGAATATCGGTGTTGAATTCTCCACCGCAGGTTTGTCGGTGCTGCTCACTACTGGAGAACAATCGGTTTCAACAACTGATGTGCTGATTGTGGACACTGAGACGCGCAATGTTGAATCTGACACGGCTTATCGGCGTGTTTATGAGTGTGCCGTCAATTTGTGCGATTATTCTCCTAAAATAATGATTAAGAAAATCGATTCGCTGTTGCGGGGTTCAATCGGCCAGGAAGTCGAGGCGCTCTTAACCGGCGGCCAATTCGATCAATGTTTGCTGGTGGCAGCCTCACCCCGGTTAGATCGTAAAACTTTGAACGGCAATCATTTCGTTGACGGTCAATTATTGGAAATGGTGCGCCATCAAGTTGATCCCAATAGCATCGTAACCGGCTCGAATATTCCGGCGATCCTGGCGGAGCAAACCCATTTGTCAATTGATCGAATCGACATTGAAACCATTCGAGGAGGTGAGGTTGCGTTGCGGGCTGCGCTGCAACAAACGGAAGCCGCCATTCTGGTCGCAGATTGTACGACACAGGCAGAACTGAATTTAGTTGTAGCTGCGGCTTATGCTGTCGGCATTCGCTGCTTTGCCGGGACTTACGGTCTGGGAGATGCCATCACATCGCTAATTGTGCCGCCTCAACCGCCGGTTCTGGTCGTCGTTGGGTCGCTCAGCATTGCAGCGCATTATCAGGTGCAACGCCTGATGGAAGCTTCTGCGTGTAGCCGAGTTGAGATTATTTATGATGAAATGTTTCTTGAACAACCTGTAAGCGAATTCGCCAAACCTTATCGTGATCAATTACGTCAGGCAGCAACTACATACGATTGTGTCATTCTGCAATTAGCTGCATTGGCCGGAGATGTTCAAAGAATATGGCAGTCTGCTGCACTGGTAGGGCTTGATCGAGGCGCAATTTCGAAGCGCATAGATGATCTTTTGGCAGCAATTGTGCTTGATAATTTGGATCGTTTCAGCGGATTTATTGCCACTGGCGGGACGACAGCGCATGATTTGTACAAGTTGTTAGACGCCGGGGGATTGCGCCTTGATGCGCAGGAAGTGCTTCCTGGAACCCCTGGGGCGCAGATTGTTGGGGGACCGTTCGCTGGTAAACCGTTTATCGCGAAGCCAGGCTCACAGGGGGATGATGATGCGTTGCTGCGACTGGTTCAATATGTGAGAGGTAAAAGCTAATTTCCCGCGCTGGTCTTGTCATCTTATTAATTGGTTTATTAGGTGCGTCGCTGGTTCGTGCTGAGACCGGTGTGACGACTCGTCAGACGACTCTGGTTTACCAGGGTCCGGGTCCATCATTTGCCGCTATTGGTCTTTTGCGCCCGGATGCCTCGGTTGCAGTGCTGGCTCGTAATCGCGTGGGTACATGGTTACAAATAACGGATACGAATGTAACTGGTTGGGTGTTGAGCGGGCACTTGTTATTTGAGGAATCGGTAAATTTTGAGCAGTATCCGGTCGATCAGCAGATCGCTGATGGCGTGCCGGGGAGCCAAAATGATGCTTACCAATCCTTGCTCAATCATTTTCCGGTAATCCCCAATATTAGCCCACGCATGCGGCAGGTCTATGAATTAGGCCAGTCCTTACATAATAATCCGACTGTTGTGACCAAGGTTGGTGACAGCGTTATCGCCAATGAATGGTATCTGTTACCAATGAGCCAACCAAAAATTGACCTTGGTCCCTACGAATACCTGCGGTCGACGCTAAATATTTATGGACTGGAAATTAAAGAGAGTTTGGCAGCGCGGCAGGGCTTGACGAGTATAGCCGCCGTTGATCCAATCTGGGCAAATGAACGCCTGTGTTTGCCCAACGAAGGGCCACTCAGTTGTGAATATCGCTTAAGGCGACCAGTGGTTGCATTTATTATGTTTGGGCATAATGACATTAAGGCGATGCCGGTTGCAGTTTATCGAAGTAGCATGGAGCGGGTCATCCAGATCACGCTATTGCAGGGTATTATTCCAGTGCTGGTGACATTTAGCAGTCACCCGGAGACGCCGGTCTGGACCGATTCACTACGATATAATGTTGAACTGGTAAGTCTGGCAACGCAGTATGAAGTTCCACTTTTGAATCTCTGGTTAGCAACCCGCAGTTTGCCCAATTATGGGCTAGACATCGACAACATTCACCTGAAAAACAGTGGGTACAACTATCTGGCACTGGATGCAGGGCAGGAGTCTCGGTCGGGCGTTGCGCTTCTCAATCTGTTGTCGTTGCGTACATTGCACGAAATCAATATGGCGGTGTTCGGCGCCGGTAATACGGCGCAGTTTGTTGCTTCATGAGCGACGTTCAACCTGCATTTGCAGCCCATAGCGCGGGCGAAGCGTAAGCAGCGGGTCCAGCACAATTTCCTGATCTTCAATCAGGCGTAGGTAGAATCGCTGGTGAATAGTTGCCAATGTCAATTGCATTGCCATGAGCGCGAACGTATTGCCCACACAAAATCGAGGGCCGCCGCCAAACGGGATATAGACATGTCGCGGTAATTGTTTTTCAAAATTATTCTCGAAACGCTCCGGGCGAAACATCTCTGGTTTATCGAAAAAGCGTGGGTCTCGTTGAATGACGAAGGGGATACCAAACAACAAGCTGCCTTTACCGACAGGATACCCACCGATGTGGATATTTTCGGTCGTTTCACGCGGGAGCGCCCACGCCGGTGGATACAGACGTAACGCTTCTTTGACAATCATAGCGTTATAGGGCAGGTTTTTCAGGTCCTTGATAGTTGGCGAACGCCCGTTTAGGACCTGGTTCAATTCCGCCGTGAGTTTGTGCTGAACCGCTGGGTGTTGCGCCAACAAATACGACATCCACGAGATGGCATTTGCGGTTGATTCGTGGCCTGCGAGAAGTACGGTCATGACTTCATCGCGAATCTGTTGATCTGTAAGTGAATGTCCGAGATCGTCTTCAGCATTCAGGAGCATGTCAAGAAGATTATCTGATTCGTAGTCAGACTCGCGTCTCTCCTTAATTATTTGCATGACGACCTGATCGAGCAACCTGATGACATGCCGCTTGGTTCGATGGGCAGGTAAGGGCACCCAGTTGGGAAGCGGTAGCAAGTATTGACCTTGATCGTAGGCGATGCGTTGGAGGATTTTAACAGCATTGGCAATAGAGTCTGTGTTGGCTGTTATATCGCTGCCGAACAGGGTTCGCGTGACCATTTGCAGCGTCATCTTCATGAACTCATGGTCAACATCGTAAATAGCGTTGTTGGTCCAGGTTGCCAACTGTTCGTGGACGCTAGCAACCATCGCTTCACCATAGCTTTGAACATAGCGATGATGAAAGGCAGGTTGAATGAGGCGACGTTGCTGCTTCCAGTAATGACCATGACTGATGAGCAATCCGTTGCCCAGAAAGTCAGCAATGGGGCGACTGAGCCGACGCGGCTTACGCATGATCTCTGCTTGCCTGACAAGAATTTCGTGCAGAAAATCCGGGTGATTCAAAAAGTAGAGTTGATAGGGACCCAGGCCGATATGCACAATATCGCCATAAGCGGTAGCGAGTTCTTGCATTGTCGTTAGCGGGTTTTGCCGCAAGCGTTGTAGGTACTGGATACGGGCGATGCCCGCTGGTCCCGGTGGTGATTTAACTTTTTTCGCAGTGATGGCTGTCATGAACTAAGCCTGTTGACTGGTGTTGTTGACGAGGCTAATTGCGTGTTTAGCATGAAGATTGGTGAAAATTTCTAGAGCGTTGTTAAGATGTTGTGTTCGTGTACTTTGTGTACCATATCGCCCTAGAGCCAGATGTAACAGGCCAGTATCGTAGGGCATGGCGAGTTTGCTGGCAAATGGCATGGCGTGTTCCCATAATCGTTCGGCTGCTTCTGGTTTGCCGCTTAAGTAAAGTAATCTTCCCTGACACAGGGCAGAACGCGCCTTGCCGATGGGGAATACGCGGGCAAATGCCTTGAGCGCTTTGCACATCAATTGTGCCGATTGGCGGTAAGTGGTTTCGTTCGGGTTATCTTCCCACATTTTCAGGAATAGTTCACCTAATTCACCGTAGTGATGCAGCAGATAACTGGCGGTGGGCGGTGCATTTGTGATGAGTTCCAGGGCCTGGTTCGCGGCAGTGATGGCTGTTTGTCGATTGCCTTGTCGGTCCTGGGCTAGCGCAACCAGGATGTTGGCGCGGATAACTGAATCACGTCCGAAATCTTGAATGGGCAGCGATTTTGCTTCTTCGAGGAAGTTGTTAGCGCGGTCAAGATCGCCAAGGATCAGTAGATTTTCTGCTTGACCCAGCGTGCCCCAGATGTAGGTTTGCGTATTGCTGCTGCGCCGGGACGATGCGTAAACATCGGCGAACCCGGCTAACGATTTTTCGAATTCGCCGACGAAGCCATGTGCCAGAGCACCTACACCTGACACTGATTCCCAGATGCGATGATCGCCAATTGACCGGGCGATACCCGTTGACCGCTGAACAAATTCCTGTACTGTATCCCAGTTGCCGATGCCGAGGTGATAGAGGCTGCAAACGGCGATGACCTGTCCACGCGTGTAAGCATCCTGGATTTGTTCAGCAACTGCCAGACTGCGCCGCTGGTACGTCTGGGCGATGGAGTGCATGGGCACTAACGCAGCTACGATACACATATTAGCAAGTGCTTCGGCAAGTTCAGGGGAAGGCGGAATTCGCTCGGCGAGATTGAGTTGCTGCAAAGTTGAATAGATGGTGAGGTTGGATTCGTTCAGGAAAAAATAGGCCTGTCCCAATAACTTATAGGCCCGGACCATTTCTAGCGTGTTTTCCTGATCGGTCCTGATAAAAGCCGGTGGGCGCAGCCGGTGCCAGCTTTGGATGCCGAGTTGCCTGAGTAAACTGATGCTAAGGTGTGATCTGTCGGTGGGAATCGGTCGATCATGTAAGGCCAGGGCAGTTTCGACATGATTACGGAGGGCAGTCAGATTGCCCAGCCCCCAATATGCCTGTCCGATTTGTCGATGCCAACGAGCAAGGCGGGCCGCTGGGGTGCCGGCTTCCTCCGCCATATTGAGTGCATTCTCGAATGATGCGATAGCTTCTTCATTCGCATAGTTTTTGAGAGCCTGTTCACCACTTTTTTCCAAGTAGTCAATCGCTTTGTCTATAACTTGAGCTTCGCTCCAATGATGGGCGAGACGTCCATAATAGGCTGAGAGATCGTCCACATAAATTGACTCAATCGCTTCTGCAATCTCACGATGAAGCTGTTGACGTTGTGAGTCGGACATTTCCAACAACAGATGCTCACGTAATTTGTCATGAGCAAAGCGCCAGCGGTCATCAAGAACGTCGAGGATCGCAGCGTCGGCACCGGCAGTCAACCAGGTATCTTCATCAAAATCACTGTCGATAAAGTGTAATAATCTGAGATCTATCTCGCGACCAATAACCGCTGCATATTGCAGCAATGAGAGAATAGCTGCTGGCATCTGTTTTAGCCGCCGCGCGATCACGTTGCGGATGCCGCCAACAAAAATGCTGTCTGGCAGCGAAACTGCCCCGACCAGGTCAAGGTGTCCGGCGTCTTCAGCGAGTGCGCGCATGACTTCGACAATAAAGAATGCATTACCCTCAGTCTCGCGGCGCAAAAGATCAACGACTTCAGGACTACGTCCATTTTTACCGAGAATAGACTCACTGAGTCTTTCAATACTTTCGTTCGTTAGCCGCTCCAACTTGAGCGTGTTGACATGATGCAGATTGCCAATGGAATTGATCTGCTCATCGTCACGATAGCTGCCAATAAGCACAAGGTTTAGATCGGCAAGCTGACTCAACCTGTCGAGTAGCGCAATGCTCTCACTGCCTGCCCAGTGTAAATCTTCGAGCAAAATCGCGATTGGGCGATCCTGACGACGAAGAAGTGCCTCAATGGCGTCTACAAGCCGATTTTGAGCTGCTTGTGGATCCAGTGCGGGTGCATCGGGGATTGTACGGCCCAGCAGGGTTTCGATGTCAGGCACAATCGCCTTGAGAATACTGGCGGCAATGTCATCTGGCACGGCTTCCAATATCAAACGACGGAGGGGTTCTCGCCAGACTCGGTAGGGACTGCCGCCGTCACTGACAGCTCCCCCCTGAACCGCAAGTGTGCCCTGGACGAGCGCGAGAGTACGAACTTCTTCGATCAATCTGGACTTACCAACACCGCTTTCACCGCCAATCAGCCAGGTGCTACCCTGATGTGCCTGAGCGCGTTTGAGAGCCGTATTTAGGGTTTCTATTTCAGCTTCACGACCAACGAAACGGGCGGCCTGTAAGTAACTCTCCTGAATCACTTCCGTTTCATATTTACCTTGCTGATTGGTTGCTTCGGCGTAGAGTTGAATCAATTCACGGGCGTCGGCAGTGCGGTCTAATGGATTTTTTGCCAGAAGGCGATACATGATCCCTTCAATTAATGGGTCCAGCCCTAATGAATCAATATCCGGCTCAGTGGACACAATGTCATGAATAAGTTGTGTGACACTGTTCAAGTCGAAAGGATGGCGTTCTCCAAATAGTTCAAAAGCCATGATGCCAACCGCATAGAGATCGGATGCAACGCTGGCCGGCTGACCTTGAAGGATTTCGGGGGCCATGTAAGCCAATGTTCCCGCTACCTTCTGATCGGATGCCTGAAGGTAATCCTGAGCCAAAGCCAGACCGAAATCTAAAACCTTCACCTGTCCGTTAATTACCAATACATTGTCGGGTTTGAGATCGCGATGGACAATGTCCCGGCGGTGCAGATAATTTAGCGCTTGCAGCAATTGAATTAGGAGTTGAACCTGGTCTTCTTCTGCAAGCAATTGACCTGCTTCAAGAATTGTTTGCGCGTTTTCCAGTAACTCCATTGTGAAGTATGGTTGCGAATCGTCGCCAAATCCATAATCTAAAACGCTGATAATGTTGGGGTGTCGCAGTGAAGCCAGTGTCTTGAATTCACGTGCCAGCGCAACATCACCATCTAAACTGCTGGCCCGGCTGGCAAACTGTAGATTTTCCGTATCCAGCATCACGTGTTTAAGCGCAACTTGCTGTCCGGTCAACCGGTCATACGCCCGGTAGACAGCACCCATACCGCCGCGGCCCAGTAATTGTTGTAACAGGTAACGTTTGCCAAGGGCTTGTGTTTCAATATCCGCGCCAAGAGATGTCATCATTGCCCTTCCTGATGGGCATGGCTTTCCATTTATTTGTAAAGCGTGTGAAATTCCTTCCACTTTAGTTTATTCGTAGCGTTTTTGCAATTTTGTGAAGTGAGTCAACACAAGCGACGCGAGGTTTTCGAGTGAGAAAGGGCGAATGAAATTTACTGGTGTAGCTAGCAGGGAGATTGTGACCGCAGAATCGAAACGATCGACTGTATCGGCTTGGTTGAAGCGGAGAAACCTCGTACGTCCGCAGACTTCTCAAGTCATTCGAATTAGTCAGGCAGCGCGACTGCGGGTGAACGTTGGGGCTAGCGGCTGCCGCCGGGCTGCGTACTCACGACGATAACGATCCCAGAGGATTGGTAACTGGTTGTTTATTTCTTGGAGTCGTTGCTGTTCGGTCGAGTTCAGTTTGTTGCGACCTGCTTGGCGGTAGAGTACATGCCGTTCGTTGGCAAGTTTGTGAATAACCTGCATCGTGTTGTCCATGAACACACATCCTTTCCTCATATCTGTACAATAGAGGCGGTGAGCGGGGTAGTTTGTACTTCGGAGTGTATCAAAGATGTGTAAGAAAGATTTTGCACTATGAAATCATCACCCCACCATGGCTGAATGGTGTCGGCTCCATCCGCAGTTGGGTATATTTATTGAAATAGGTGAGGTGCTCACGCGCGACGGTAAAGTCATAAGTCATCCCATTATCAATCAATGTTGTATCCCCGGCGGGCAGCATAGCAATCGCTTCAGTGTTGCCGGCAATTGTGTCGATTCGCCCATAAACAACTTGTTTCGCGCCCAGATATTCCACCCGATTGATAAGGAAAGGGAAAGTAATTGGGTCGTCTGATTTTTGAAACGACGGCAGCAGGAAATGTTCCGGGCGAAAGCCGATGATGCAACTGTCCTTTTCAACCAGATTCATCGGTGGGGAACCGAGAAACGTTGCCACAAATGTGTCAGCAGGCCGCTGATACAGGTGTTGCGCTTTACCAATCTGGCGAATGCGGCCTTCTGACATGACCGCAATCCGGTCGCCCATACTCATCGCGTCGACTTGATCGTGAGTTACGAAGATCGTTGTGATACCTAATTTACGTTGAAAACGTTTGAGTTCAGCCCTAGCCATTGAACGCAGCTCCACATCCAGATTTGACAGTGGTTCGTCCAACAGAAATACATCAGGTTCGCGGACAACCGCCCGTGCAAGCGCGACCCGCTGCCGCTCACCGCCAGATAACTGGCTGGGACGACGTTCAAGAAACCGTTCAATATTGAAGAGGCTGGCCGCTTGCTGCACCTTGTCATCAACAGCTGCCAAACTCAGATCGCTATTACGCAGCGGAAAGGCAATATTCTTGCGGACACTCATGTGTGGGTAAAGTGCATAGCTCTGAAAGACCATCGAAATACGTCGTTGATTGGGTGGTAGATTATTAACGATCTCGTCGCCGATGCGTATCAAGCCATCATCTGGACGGTCTAGCCCGGCAATCATACGGAGGAGTGTCGTTTTGCCAGATCCGGATGGTCCGACCAGAACCAGAAACTCGCCATCGTGAATGGAAAGTGTCACATCATCCAGTGCGCAGACATCTTCAAAATACTTCTTGAGTTCAACGGTTTCTACGTTTGCCATAATCCGAAATAAGCCTTTTATGACGACACTTCGCAATGATTTACTAAATATACCGCAGACCGGTGTCGCGCACGATGTAGATTGGACGTGTTCATAGACATTACTCATGTGACGAAAAATTATTTATTCGTTCGGTTAACGGCAATATGGTTTGAATCTTTAAAAATCTTTGATTGATCTTTAAACTCAGTTGACTATGATATTATTTTACGTGATCAGAAAGTTTCTTACACCATGCAAATCTCGCCATTTAACAAACCAGGTCGCTTTTTCCGAGGAAATCTGCACACCCATTCCACCTTGTCCGATGGGAAGTTAGAACCGACGGAAGTGTGTCGTGTATATCAGGAAGCAGGTTACGATTTTATTGCGCTGACCGACCATTTTTTGGAGCGCTTTGCGTTTCCGATTGTGGATACCCGCCCTTTTCGTAACGATGACTTTACAACAATTTTGGGTGCGGAACTCCATGCTGGGCAAACGGAGTTGGGACACCTGTGGCACATCCTGGCGGTGGGATTGCCGTTAGATTTTGCACCACCAATGGCTGATGAAACTGGCCCACAAATTAGTGAGCGGGCGCTGGCAGCAGGGGCTTATGTTGCGGTAGCACATCCGCAGTGGTATGGCCTGACCGAAGCGGACATACGATCGTTGGGTCCAGTTCATGCGATTGAAGTCTTCAATGGGACTGCCGTTGATCATAACCAGCGTCCTGATAGCTGGTACATCACTGATGTACTGTTGATGAGAGGGCAACGGTACATGGTATGCGCAACCGATGATGCCCATTTCAATCCAGCGCGGGCCGACTTTGCACTGGGGTGGGTGTGGGTTAAGAGCGAGTCCTTAAATCCGGACTCACTACTCGCAGCGCTCAAAGCAGGCGATTATTATTCCAGTACCGGCCCACAAATCCATGATATTTCGGTAATAGGCCGTGAAAAGATCGCGATAAGCTGCTCACCAGCAGATCGTATTTTTGTAACGGGAGCGGGGGCAACCGCTGTGAGCACGTTCGGTCCGGGCATTCGTGCGGCTGAACTGGTTATTCATCAGCTTGATACACCCTATGTTCGGGTTACGGTACGCGATGCTCACAATAGATGCGCCTGGTCTAATCCGATCTGGTTTGATTGACACCTATCATCACAAAATTGAACGTGACTGACCGCCCATTTTTTATGATCGCTTGTTAGAATGGGATGTCGTAAGCTGTTTAACCACAAGTGAATAAAACAATCTATGGAAGAACCAAGAGCATTCATATTTGACCTAGATGGCGTGCTGGCCGATACGGTCGAACTCCATTACCATGCCTGGAAGCAGATTGCCAAACAGCTTAATGCGCCCTTCACACGCATGGATATGGACCGATTTCGCGGACGTCGGCGGCGCGATTGTTTGCTTGACCTTGTTGGTGAACGGCAACTGGGTGAAGCGGAACTGAGCAGATTACTGGAACAAAAAGATCAAATTTTTCTGGCAGATTTGGAGAAGATAAATTCTACGGACGTTATCTTGCCTGGCGTTGTTGAGTTTGTGGAGAACGCACGAGCGCGTGGCGTGAAGCTGGGCGTTGCATCGTCAAGCGCCAACGCTAAACTGATTCTCGAAAAAACTGGGCTGATGGTTCATCTAAAAGCCGTCGCTGATGGTTATACGGTCAAGCGTTCTAAACCTGCACCTGATATATTTATTTGGGTAGCGGGTGCCTTACGGGTACGTCCAATCCATGCGGTGGTATTCGAGGATTCACGTGTTGGTGTTGCTGCTGCTCAGACGGCGGGAATGATTGTAGTTGGGGTAGGGAGGGATGCTGCAACCGCCCAGCCTGATTTGGCAATTGCTAACATGCAGGCAATTCATGTTGATGATTTATTGGAGCGAATCTCCAGTATATCAACTTGATTAATTCACTTTGAAGTTCACCAATCAGAATAATTGAGGTTGAAATATGTCGGAAATTCATGCGTTGCTTTTTGATGTTTTCGGTACTGTTGTCGATTGGCGCGGAACCATTATCGAAGAAGGGCAAGTTTGGACGACCAGTCACCAGATCAATGTTGATTGGGCAAATTTTGCGGATGAGTGGCGCGGCGGCTATCAACCAGCACTTGATGTGATTCGACGCGGTGAAGCACCCTGGATTAAACTGAACATAATCCACCGCCGAATACTGGATAGATTGCTTGAAAAATATCAAATTGATGGCTTGAGGGAAACTGAAATAGATCAAATGAACAGGGTCTGGCATCGGCTGCGCCCCTGGCCGGATACAATTCCGGATTGAACCGCCTGCGAGAGAAATTTATTTTGGCAACTTTGTCAAACGGGAACGTGTCATTGTTGACGAATATGGCGAAACGGGCAGGCTTACCCTGGGATTGCATCTTGTCTTCGGAACTGGCTCAGCACTATAAGCCGGATAGAGCCGTGTATCTCACCGCTGCCAAGCTGCTGGATCTGGAACCAGCGGCGATTATGATGGTTGCGGCACATCAGAGCGACCTCAACGCGGCGGCGGCACTGGGATTTCAAACTGCTTTTGTTGAACGGCCATTGGAATACGGCCCAAACGGGCCTGTTGACCAAGCAAGTCATGCTCAGGCAGACATCATTGCCAGTGACTTTCTCGATCTTGCCGACCAACTCGGTGCATAATATATCCCAAATGGTAGCGTATATATACCAACTTATCCCAAATTTCCCTGGAATTTGTGGTATTGGTATCAGTTACCATTTTGACAGATTCAGTGTGTTACGTTATGTTCAGCAATCAGGAAATTTTTTGTGTACGTTGACTCAAAAAAGGGAGATTCTATTGACCTGAAAATTGTGATTGTATCGCTCGAAGTTATAAATATCCGAACATGATAGGGAAAATTATGCAATCCAAAAATTCTTTCCAAAAACAGACTGCGCGGTTCCTGATTTTGTTCTCCACTCTCTGCTTGCTGCTTGTTTTGCCAACGCTGACCATTGCTCAGGATGATACTTTCGTTTACTGGGGTGGGCTAATCTTCTCGGAAGAAGCCAATGATGGTTTTGTTGCGAAGATTGAAGAATGGGGCGAGATGCGCGGCGTACCGGTTGAAGTCGTGATGATTAACCAGAACGAGACCGTGCAACGGGTTTCCGCCGCGATTGAAGCGGGTACCATGCCCGACGCATTGGACCTGGGTTGGGGCCATATGCTGCTGTTGAGCCAGTCCGATCAACTGGTTCCACTCGGCGATACCTACGCTGAAATTGGCGAAGCACATGGCGGTTGGCTTGATTCAATTGACACGTTGATGACGAATGAAGAATTTGGCGGCGAAATTTATGGTATTCCCTACGCTGCCAGCGGTATCAACGTGCTATATCGCCGTAATGATGTGCTGGAGCCAGCCGGATTTCCTGATGCACCGGAAACCTGGGAAGAACTAGCAGAAATGTCAGCGGCAGCCCAAAATCCGCCAGAACATTATGGTATGGGCTTCGCGCTCTCCAATGTTGGCGATGCCAATCTGACCACGACAATGCTCCATGCGTGGGGCGGGCGGATTGCCGACGATGCCGGCGAGACCTGCACGATTGATAGTGAAGAAACCCGCATATTCCTAGAGTGGATTACGGGCGCGTTCAATGATGGTCTGTTCCCGCCAGGTACCACGACGTGGGACGGGGCTGGCGACAATACGGCTTATCAATCGGGTAATGCCCTGTTCATTGCAAATCCCGGTAGTGTCTATCTGAACATAACTGAAAATGACCCTGAACTGGCCGAAGCAACACTTTATTCCGGCTTACCTGCTGGTCCCGCCATGCGAATTGTACCCATGAACACAGTTGTCCGTTCAATTCCTGCCAGCACCAGCCCGGAAAAGCAAGAATTGGCGATGGATTTATTTGCGTTCCTGGCTGAAGATGAATTCATGGCAGAATACATGAGTGCGGCGATTTATGGGCCGGCGATGCAAAGTCAGGTTGATTTCCCAGTATTTACGGAAAGTCCGGTTCATGTTGGCCTGGCAGATGCGGCCCTTAGTGGTACCGCTGGTGCTTTCCCGGATGTTGACAACGCCGCTTACGCAGAATATCAGACTAATTTCCTGACACCGCGTATGATTCAGCGCATTGTGGTTGATGGCATCAGCATTGACGAGTCAATTGCCGAAACGCAGGCCGCTTGCCAGGACATCTACGATAAAAACAACGCGGGCTAAGTCAAGGCCGATTATCATTGTTTGAACCAACAATGTAATCACAGTTTGTAGATTTCGGGGTGATGGGGACGATTCTCTGTCACCCTGATTGTTCATGATAGCCAGAGAGTATTGTTATGTCTCAAGATGTTATTGTTCGTCCACGAATTCCACTAATTTCGCGTCTGAACCTGCGCCAGGCC
The DNA here is from genome assembly GCA_965223835.1 of Phototrophicaceae bacterium. Lineage (GTDB taxonomy): Bacteria > Chloroflexota > Anaerolineae > Aggregatilineales > Phototrophicaceae > CAVYXZ01. The sequence continues at coordinate 2,504,989 of CBDCXQ010000001.1, read as the reverse complement.
GAAAGCTTAATGGGTTATTTGCTGGTTGCGCCGCTTGTAACCTGTGTACTCATTTTAGTCGTGTATCCCTTTTTTTTCGCCATCTGGATTAGTTTTACTGATCGAACTGTCGGCGGTGGGCCGGGGGTATTCACTGGCTTAGCCAACTACGTGAACCTGATTAACCAACTGGCCTTTCAACAAACGGTGCGGAACACAATACTCATCGTCGCTGCCGTTCAAACGAGCAAATTGCTGCTCGGGTTAGGTATTGCCGTTTTGCTTAATCAGCAGATTCGCTTCCGCCAGTTCTGGCGCGGTTTGATCCTGCTGCCCTGGGCGATGCCGGGATTTGTGGCTTTTATCACCTGGAAACTGCTGTATGCACCGCAGGGGGGAGCGTTTAATTTTATTCTGTTGAGCACCGGCCTGTCCAATACCCATATTGAATTTCTAAGTTCCCGTGAACTCGCAATTCCCAGTGTCGTCGTCGCTTTGGTGTGGCGGGGTTTTCCCTTCTGGGTGATCTCGTTTTTGGCGGCTTTGCAGACGGTTTCGAAGGAACTACATGAAGCGGCAGCACTGGATGGTGCCAATGCCTGGCAGCGTTTTCGGAATGTCTCACTCCCAGGTATTCGGCATGTCGTTTTGGTCGTAGTGCTGGTATCTACCATCTGGACGACCAATGCGTTTGAGGCGATTTTCTTGATGACGCAGGGTGGGCCGTCGAATGCCACGATGACCTTCCCGGTCCATGCCTATTTCGCGCTACAAAACCTGCGGTTGGGCGAGGCGGCGGCGGTAGGCGTTTCGATGCTGCCGATTTTTGCCTGTCTAGCGTTCGTCGTCGCTATGTTATTACAGCGGGAAGAATAATCATGTTTTATCGTGTGAGTTTACAGCAGAAAATCCTCTACTATACGCTATTGGTCATCATGGCGATTGCGATTCTTTTTCCCATTTACTACATGGTGATGGTTTCGCTGAAAACACCTAAAGACATTTATCGTACACCGTCACTATTGCCGGTTAACGCCACGCTCCAGAACTATGAAGACCTGTTCCTGGATGATGATTTCCTGCGCAATATCCGCAATAGCCTGGTGGTTTCTAGCTCAGCGACTTTTGTATCCGTATTGTTTAGCTGTCTTGCAGCCTACAGTCTGGTGCGGTTGAAATATCGGCTACGCGATTGGATTGGGCGGTTGATATTGTTCACCTACCTCACACCAAGTGCGTTGCTGTTTATTCCCCTATCAGTCATTATTGCCCGCTTGCAATTGAGCAATACGCATCACGGCCTCATCTTTGTGTATCTGACATTTGCCGCACCGCTGAGTACCTGGCTGATGATGGGCTATTTTAAGAGTATCCCAGTCGATCTAGAAGAACAGGCAATGGTGGATGGCGCCACTCGCTGGCAGGCATTTTATAAAATTCTCATGCCATTGGTTATCCCAGGTTTGATTGCGGTTAGCGTGTTTACCTTTACTGCCGCCTGGAATGAACTGCTCTATGCATTAATTTTCATTACGTCGCCCAATTTGCAAACGGTGCCAGTTGCGATCAGCTACCTTATCACCGGGGATGTATTTCGCTTCGGCTTGATTATGGCAGCATCGGTATCGGCAGCAGTCCCGGTGATGGCACTTTATTATCTGGCGCAACGGTTTGTAGTCGCTGGTCTGGCTGCCGGGGCAGTCAAAGGCTAAATTGTTAACGGCGGACCACTGTTTCGAGAACCCACCCCTCGTTGTTATCACGCAGGCGGATCTGGAGCCAGCCATTTGATTCGCTAATTATTTCGACAATGGTGCCGGGCGGGATATTGGCTAACGAACGATACTCCTGGCCCGGCCCACCGCGTAAGATAACATTCGCATTGGACTGAATGGTACCCACTGGAAACGCTGTTGCGGTGGGCTGTGGCGTTGCGGTAAAGGTGGGGGTAATTGTCGGCGATGGTGATGAAGTTGGTGTTACACCCATCGTTGGCGTCGGAATTATTACCTCGCCCGTACTTTGACACAACGGCAAAACATTGTACTGTTCGCGTTCGCCACAGGTGAGTTCTGGGATCTGGCGGTTCTGGATGGTCCAGGCGACTGCGTCGGTCAGTGTTTCGATGCGAATAACGGGCATATCGAGTGTGGGCAATTGCGTCTTGAAATAAGCTGCGGCGCGACCATCTTGTGTGAAGACGATATGATTCGATGTGCCGGGGTCCTCAAGGGTTGAACTGGCTGGATTGAGCGTGCGCACCAATTGGCCGGTGGTGATGTCCCAGAGTAGCAATTCGCCACTGATGGAACTGGATACTAATTTTTCACCATTGGGGCTGAAGCCCAGTCCGTTCACCGGATCGGTGTGACCGAAGAAGCGCCGGATTTTTTCGCCGCTGATGACATCAAACATTTCAATCGAGTCGTCAATTTGACCAATGCGAATGTAGGAAGCGCCGTTGGGCGTAAAGCGCGCGCCAACGTACTTGTTAGGGGCGGTGCCTTGCATGAGGTCAATCTGACGGAGGAGTTGTCCATCTTCGAGATTCCAGATCAGTAGATTAGCAGTGTTTCGGTTCTCGTTGAGCATAATCCGGGCAAGCTGAGTCGAGTCATTCAGAATACGGTTATGAGTCTCATGGTAAAACCAGGTATAGAATGTTGGGTCGTCCGGTCTTTCATAGCGGGTTAACGGACTCACCATATCCGGGGCTGAATAACGCTGAATAGTCTCACCACTGTCGATGTCCCAGAGAATGGCGACGCGGTCGTACAGGGCGACAAACTGTTGCGGATTGCTGGTAAATCGAATTTCCTCAAGATTGTCGGCGTCGTCAGCCTGTAGCCAGTTCCATCGCCAACCGGCGGCTTGAATGTCCCAGATACGGATTTTGCCATCCCTGAAGCCTGTGATGACATACTCCGAACTGGCATTAAACGCCCGAATCGTTGATTCGGCATTATCGAGTGTATTTTCAATCACAACATCGGTTTCTGTTTCGAGATTGCGTAGCCGAAGGTTGAACACGTCTTGCACTGCTAACCAGAAGCGTTGGTCTGGACTGATTAATCCATTCCAACTTACTGAATATAATGCACCGTAGAGACCGCCGGTTTCGCGCCAGCTTGCGATGATTTGCTGAGTGATGTCACGGCGTTCTTGCCGATTGATTATCGCAGTCGATTGCAGGCCAGTCATATCATGGACACGCGCAATATGATCTTCGCCCAGTGTTAGCGCAAAACGATTATCATAGCTTATATCACGGACGGACAAATCAAGGTCTGACACGCCGATAACTCGCAAAAGGCGTCCATCGCGCAAATCCCACAAGATTACGCGATTATCTGGTAACACAGAAATAACTGTATTGCCATCAGAGAGGATGCGTGCCTCGCGCACATTACTGGCGGTTGAGCGATTGTTAAGGAGCATGGTCTGGCCGGTCGAACTATTTGATGTGCTTACACCGGAACCGCTAAAGGTGCGGATGATGTCACCAGTGGCACGGTCTAGCAACGTAAGTCGCTGGTCAATATCGAAGCGACCACCGCCTCCCTGTGTGCGTACCAATAGCGCGGTTCCATCCGGCGTAAAATCAATCACATCTGTGATGTCAGTGGGCAGTTGAAGCACCAATCCATCACCATCGGTTGCATGGATAGCCAGCGATTCGCCATTGACTCGGATACGATATTGACCGTTGCGAGCGAAATGAACGAATTGCTCAAGCTGGCGCGGCAGCATAATTTCTTGCTCAACATCCCAGCGTGACATAACAATCGGCGGTTCAGCCGACCAGGCATATAATGCGCGGCCTGTCGCGTTAAAGCGGATGTGCGCCAGGCTACCAGCGGTTGTCGAGCGAAATTCGGTTAGCCTGGCACCGGTCGCGATATCCCGTAGGAAGATACCACCATCAGCTCCGGCAGTGATGAAACGTTCATTGTCCGGGTGCAAAAGTAGATGCTCGACCGCTGTGCCATGGTCGTCTATCATGTCCACGTTTTCGCCGGTTGTTGCTTGCCATAAACCAACCTGACCGTCAGCGGCGACTGATAGGATAAGTTGTCCATCCGGGCTGAAGGTAAAATCATGAATTATGTCAGTGTGACCAGTAATGCGGAATACACTGCGGCGTTCAGCAATATCCCATAGTTCCAAAGTTGTTTGATCAATATTGAGTGTTAACAATGAATCGCCATCAGGGCTAAAAATACCGGCATGAACATCACGAACCATCAGCAGCGGGCTTACCGCCACGATACGGTTCAACACGCTCTGAGTCTGAAGCAATTCAGGGTTCAGGCGGGCTGATTCGAGCGCCAACGCAAGGGCAACATTCGTGTCACCGAAGTTGAGGGCCTGTTCCGCACGCACAGCTAAGGCTTGAGCACGGGCTTCACGTTCACTGGCTTCAGCTATAGCCGCCTGGGTCGCAGCATTATTTGCTTCGACCTCGGCCTGACCCTGGGCCACTGTAGCCGTTGCTGCTTTGACGGCGACTTCCGTGCCACGGGCTTCAGCCGTTGCTGCCTGGTTCTGTGCGCGACCCTGGGCAATCGTGGCGATAGCGGCCTGAGTGCCGGCCCGGTTGGCTTCAATGATGGCAATACCTTGCGCAATCGTCGCGGTCGCTGCACTGTCTTGTGCTATAGCTGCCTGGGTGGCAGCACGATCAGCTTCGACTAGCGCCTGACCCTGAGCAATCGTCGCGGTTGCGGCATTCTGTTGGGCGATGGCGGCCTGGGTTTGCGCCCGCAGTTCGTTGCGACTGCTGGTGGCGCGGGCGTTCGCTTCAGCAGTGGCCGCGATTTGGGCAACCGCAGCCTGTGTAGCAGCATTGTTGGCTTCGACCAACGCTTGGCCTTGCGCGATAGTAGCAGTCGCAGCATTATTCTCGGCGATATTTGCTTGAGTTGCGGCACGATCAGCTTCGACGAGCGCCTGGCCCTGCGCGATGGTGGCAGCAGCAGCCTGGGTTTGGGCGATCTGTTCGTTATAGCTGCTGGTGGCGCGGGCATTCGCTTCAGCAGTGGCCGCGATTTGGGCAACAGCGGCCTGAGTAGCAGCATTGTTGGCTTCGACGAGCGCCTGGCCTTGCGCGATGGTAGCAGTCGCAGCATTATTTTCGGCTAGCGCAGCTTGCGTACCAGCGTTGTTGGCTTCGACCAGGGCTTGACCCTGTGCGATAGTGGCGGTAGCGGCATTATTTTCCGCAATTGCTGCCTGGTTGGCGACTTCGGTTCCGCGACTCAGGGCTTGTGCCTCGCTGGTCGCCGCCCGGTTTGCCAGGAAAAGTGACAGAATACTGAGAACCAAAGCAATCACAAAGGCGATACTTACTCCGGCTAGAATCCGCCGTTGCCGACTGTTCCGCGCATTGCGACTGGCGAGGATGTATTCGGTATGGAGTTCGGTGGGCCTTGGCTCCTTAGAACCCGCCCTGGTCATCCAGGTTTCTGCTTCTTGGACTTCCCCCCCAGAAAGTAAGAAACTTCCGGCTCGATCCCGTGAGATCCACTCCTGTGCTCTGACGAGATACCGGGTGTGGGTGCGGACATGACTCAGGTCAGCTTCAATCGCTGCGAGTAACTGCTGCATGGACTTATGGAAATCGTCTGAATCGCGGAAGAATATCCAGTTGTGGGTCGATATTGCTGGATGTATTTGCGCCTGTAACGCTTCATCCTCGATTTCACGGTGCAGCACGGGGATAAACCGTTTGTTGTTGTCAATGGCATGTTGGATTTCGTTGAAGCAAATCTCCGAGGCAACCGAATCCGGCGTGATGATGAAGATAAATGTATCTGCACCTTCAATGCCTGCCCGAATTTCTTGCCACCAATCCGCCGTTGCTGGTATATCTTCCCAGTCAACCCAAACTTCACGTTTTGCCTGTTTGAATGCTTCATCAAGTCGGCGGACAAACTCGGTGTCGCGGCGCGAGTAGGAAATGAAGACATCGGAAAGATTATAACTATCGACCATGATTGATCCCGTATTTCTGCACTGAGTTCAATTATAGGGCGAAGCTGGGTGCGACGCTAAAATTACCATAGAGGTTACAGCGATCGATCAGCGGAATCAGGGGTTGCTAGCCAGGCTCGTACCAGCGCCAGGGCTTCAGTGTGAGCCTGGCCCACATATTCAGGCGATTTGACCCACGCCGTGAACCCGGCAACGGTTGGCTGAATGTGATAATCCAATCCATAAGCCAGATCACGTGCTTCGGCGACATCTTCATCCCAACGCGGACAATCGGGGTCTTTCATTGCGGCCTGCCAGACTTGCTTCGTAATGGTAGCTTCTCCCAGCGCTTCACCACTGGCGATTTCACGTTGGTACATCAAGTGATCGTCATTGTTGTAGACCAGGTAATCGTAATCAATACCATGAGAGTCGACCCATATTTTGCGTATATGCCAGCCCAGCCTCTCAGCTATGATTTGCCGTAGTTCAGGTCCGGCAGGCAGCTCTTGCCAATCGGTCACAATGTTTCTCCAGCAACCGCCCGCTGTAAACTTTGGGTAAATGGTGGACGCGCAACACCATATTCCGTGATGATGCCACTCAGGTAGCGGTGGGGTGTCACATCGAAGGCCGGGTTACGTGCCCGAAAGTGATCGGGAACCAGGGCCTGTCCATAGGGAGCTAATACTTCACCAGGGTCACGTTCTTCAATCGGGATGTCAGCGCCGGTCGTCAGCGACAAATCAATGGTGGAAGTGGGAGCAACGGTGTAAAACGGAATACTATTTTCTTTCGCCAGGACCGCGATTTGATAAGTTCCGATCTTATTGGCAACATCACCGTTGGCCGCAATCCGATCGGCACCGACCAGCACGAGATCAATTTCAGCTTTTTGCATGTAGTAACCAGCAGCTGTATCCGGCAGAATGTCGTAACTGATGCCATACTGCTCCAGCTCCCACGCGCTCAGCCGCGCACCTTGCAACCGGGGACGAGTCTCGTCCAGAAGAACATGGATTTGCTTGTGCTGCTCATGAGCCATATGGATGACCCCCAATGCTGTACCCCAATCGACGGCTGCCAGGGCACCAGTGTTGCAGTGGTGCAGGATCGTATCACCATTATTGATGAGGGCCGCACCATGCTCGCCCATACGCCGATTGATTGCCACGTCGTCGTCCGCGATCTGCTGTGCCGTATTCAGCAATTGTTCCCGTAATTCGTCGGGATTTGTACTGGTATTGTCACGGGCGGCCTTCAAAAGTTGGTCAACCGCCCACGCGAGGTTCACGGCGGTGGGGCGGGCGGCCTTGAGAACGGTAGCAGCAGTTTCTAGATCGCCCCGCAAGCCTGCGGTATCGGAAGCTGCGCTTTGTTGGGCTGCCAACGCCATCCCAAAGGCGGCGGCGGCGCCAATAGCAGGAGCACCGCGCACCGTCATGTCGGTAATCGCTGCGGCGACCGCTTCGTAATCAAGCAAATCAACCGTGTTCAATTCCCAGGGTAATCGCTTCTGGTCGATCATTCGAACACAACCATCGTGCCATTCGACTGTGCGCATCATATAGCTCATTTCAGCTTGTAATTTCGGTAACGACTTCGATGCCATTAAGCAACATGTGGTACAGGAATATCAGATGTAGGAAGTCAGCATCGTGTGGGATCGCGCCAAGTTCCTCAGCCGCATTCACCGGCAAATCATAAGTGTCGACGGCGTTAACCGGAACTATGATCCGCACGCCGTGTCGCTGTTCCTGATTCGCCTGTAAGCGCACATGCATGGCGAGTTGATAGGTGCAAAGGTCGGTGCAATCGCCGACGATAATCCAGTTGGTGATGCGGGAGCGCTCCCGAATCCAGGCGTTCATACCGCTTTGCAAGCCACTATTGATCGAATTTTTCTCAAATATGTCAAGCTGATCGAAAAACGGTAATTGCTTAAAGGCTTCAACCGTCTCTGATTCTTCCGTGCCCCGGATGCAATGCGGACCATACTGGGCGAATTCTACCGCGTCAGCCGGATGGGTATCCTGGGGTAGGGCGATGTCGCGTACTCCGGCATCCCAGGCCCGCTGGAATAGATCAGCAATTGGCTCCACAATCTGGTTCACACGGGGCGACGACAGCGGGCCAACGGTGCAAAAACCCTTGATGACATCAACCGAAATAATACCAACCTGGTGAGGTTTATTATCAATCAATGTTGTAAGTGACAGGGCTTGTAAATTGGCTTGCCAATCTAGCATCCACTGGATGAATGGTTTGCTATTATGCATAAATTTATCAACGTCCATGGTCCTGATCCTTGTCTAGGGGAAAAAGCGCCGAGCCTTGCTTTCGAGTTTGGCATCTTTTTGGAATCGATACAAGCGGGCTGGACGTCCCCCGGTATGGCGATAGCGGTTTTCCGGTTCGACAATACGGGCATCCCGGATTTTTTTGCGGAAATTGGCTTTATCCAGCGTATGATCGTCGAGAATGATCATATAGGCCTGCTGTAACTCACTCAGCGTAAACGAGTCAGGCATCAGTTCGAAGGCAGCGGCAGAATATTCAATCTTGTTACGCAGGCGGGTGAGAGCGTCATTGACCATGCGGGCATGATCGAAGGCGAGTTCTGGCAATTGATAGACGCTGTGCCAGGCGCGATTTTCAATCTCATTTTCGGGCGCTAACTGATCGGGTGCGATCAACACAAAATAGGCCACACTAATGACCCGGCGGCGCGAGTCGCGATCAGGTTCGCCATAGGTGTATAGCTGTTGCAAATAAACATCAGTGACTGTGGTTTGTTCGCTCACATGGCGGCGGGCTGAATCATCGAGGCCTTCATCTGCACGAACGATACCCCCCGGTAGTGACCATAATCCGGCGTCATTTTCATCAATCCGTTGAACCAGATACACTTGCAGGTCATTTTGCCGGAGCGTGAAGATCACCACATCAACCGCCACACTCCATACCCATTTGGTCTGCGCAGGTTTCGACATAGTGTTTATTGTACCAAAACAGTTTTAACGGTGGTATTGCGGTCGAAACGTGGTCATATAGCTGGTATTTGTAATGTGAAATGGGTGCCATTGGCGAGGGAGTGTGCCGTGATTGTCCCGTTGTGGGCATCAACAATTGCTTTCACAATGGCAAGGCCCAACCCGCTGCCGGGATAGGCGGCAGCATTACGTCCGCGATGAAACCGGCTGAAAAGTTGCGGCAGTTCATCTGGCGGAATGCCAATGCCAGTGTCTCGCACCGAGATTTCTATGTTACCGGAAATCAATCGAGTTAAACTCAGATTGACCGTGCCACCTGGATGCGTAAACTTAAGCGCATTGTCGAGTAAATTGCCCAGTGCCCGGCGAAACTGGAGAATATCGCCCCGGATGAAAATCGTATCAGCGGGCAGATCAAGCTGGAAATCGATGCCAAGTTGTTCAGCTTGCGAGGCGTACCGCTCGGCGGTCTCTTGGATAAGTTGGGTCAGGTTCATCGATTCGTGATGTGAAATGGTGGAAATGGATTCTAGCCGAGATAATTCTAGCAGGTCGGTGGTTAGCGACTCCAAACGCTGGACCTGTGCCAGCGCCGCTTCAACAAAAGTGAATTGTTGTTGGTCGCGCTGCTCACTTGTAAGTAATTCAAGGTTGGTGCGGAGTGCAGTCAGTGGCGTGTGTAACTCATGCGCGGCGTCCGCGACAAAACGGCGCAATGTGACGATGGTCTCTTCGAGTCGAATTGCCATGTCGTTGAACGATCGGGCCAATGTGCCGACTTCATCACGACTGATAATGGCTGCTCGTGCCGAGAGATCGCCAGCGGTCATTTTTGTCGTCGCAGTTGTGAGAGATAATAGCGGGGCGGTCAGACGTTGGCTGATGAAAAATCCGACCAGCGCCGCCAGTACAACCGCGAACATGCTGGCGACCAACCAGCCCTGCGCGACACTATCCAAGATTTCCGACCCGTAGGCTGGTCCTGCTGATAATCGGATGTAACCGGTCAGCGAACTCTGCTCAGGAAGAGGGAGTTCGATTGCCTGACTGGAGCGTCGCACAGTTGAGCGTCGCGCTGAATTGTCATTCAGGTCGAAGCCAAACAGAGTTCGACGTGCTGGGAAGAACAGCAATTGATCTTCTGGGAAAGGCCCCATCGGGGTCGGCAGGATGATGTGATCTTCAACAATTGTTAGTGACTCGTCTTCAACTGCCGAAAAAATCTCGATCCTGAAACGATTAACCGTCTCAGTTGCTGCCGATAACGATTCTCCAGATGTTGGTGCTGCATAAACCCACGTTTGAACGTCCCAATTATCAGGGTCAATTTGATAATCGGAAAATGGGACTGTTACATCGTTGGTGCGTCTGCCTGCATTCGCCCGGCGATCAAAAGCTAAATAGTTGTTGTTTGGTAGGCCCGTATCCTGGAGGACGTTTTTGTCATCATCAAGGAGTTGTATCCGTGTCTGGGAAAGAAAGCTAAAGGTTTGAAGTTGTTCTTTAATGATCTCGTCGATATGTGGTTCGGTTGCAAAACGCGAAATCATGACTCCAGCGGCTTCCGCATTGTTGCGTAGATAATTCATCTCGGCTCGCGAATAAAAATTTCGCAGGGTCGTCAACAACACCAGACCGAGAGCCAGGGTAGCGATGGCGGCAATAGCAGCATAGCTGAAGGGTAAACGCCAGCGAAGGGATTGTGGAATCATCATATTTGCTCGATTTCAATTCACTTTTAGTCTAAAGATCTTAGATTGCAAGCCGATTGCAGACTGGTTACGAGTTCGTAATCTGTCCAGTAGTAAGCCGATAACCGATGCCGGGGACGGTCAAAATCAATTGGGGCTGACCAGGATTGAATTCAATTTTCTCGCGCAGGCGGCGGATATGGACGTTGACGATGCGTTCGTTTTCAAACTCAATATCATAGCCCCAGACGGCATCCAATAGCTGTCCCCGGCTTAATGCTTGTCCGGGATGACGCGCCAGAAAGACTAACAGGCGAAATTCCGTGGGCGTCAGGTTAAGAGGTTCGGTACCGCGCAATACTAGCCCGCGCCCGCGATCAATGACCAGATCACCAGCGTAAAGCAAATCAGCTTCGGCGCTAACGAGTTCGCCATAAGCCCGCCGGAGTTGGGCACGAACCCGAGAGAGTAGTTCGCGTAGACTGTAGGGCTTGGTAACATAGTCGTCGGCCCCCATTTCCAGGCCTAGCACTTTGTCCATCTCGTCTTTGTGAACGGTCAGCATAATAATGGGCTGGCGTACCCCATGCTGACGCATTTGCCGACAGAAATCAAAGCCGGTGCCATCGGGTAGCCGGACATCCAGAATGATCAGGTGTGGTTGATGCATACGCACGAATTGCACGCCATCAATACCATTTGGTTTCCATGTGACCTGATAGTTGTCCCGTTCCAGTCCGGCCTGTAGGCTGCTGGCGACTGCGGGATCGTCTTCAATGATCAGAATGTGATTGTGCATAATACCAATGATTATCGCGTATGACGGGAAACTTTTAAAGCGGCTATAATCAACTTGCTTATTGATGATTAGAGAAATTGAGCAATCGCTGATGAAACCGATGTCTTTTGATTTTAAATCACGGCGGTCGATGGTAGTGGCAGAACGGGGAATGGTGGCGGCGAGTAATTCGTTGGCGGCGCAGGCGGGCCTCAACATTCTGCGACAGGGCGGCAACGCGGCTGATGCTGCCGTTGCGACGTCGGCTGTAATGAACGTAACTCAGCCAGGTGCCTGTGGCATCGGTGGCGATTGTTTTGCGCTCTATTATGACGCCAGGACCAAACAGGTCACGGCGCTGAATGGTAGCGGGCGTGCGCCTGCCGATCTGACTTTGGCTGATGTGAAGGCGCTCGGTTGGACCGAGATGAATCCTTATCATGCCCATTCAGTCACGGTTCCCGGCGCGGTGCGCGGTTGGCATGATTTGCTGGAGCGGCATGGAACCATGTCATTGGCGGATGTGTTGGTTGATGGCATTTACTATGCGGAGACCGGCGCACCGGTGGCTCCGGCCTTTGGTGACAGTTGGCGGCGTGGTGAAGCGTTCCTCAAAAATGCACATCATGCAGAAGAATACCTGCCACATGGCAAACCGCCGGTTGATGGTCAGATTGTAAAATTGCCAGGTTTGGCGCGAACGTTCCGGGCGATTGCTGAAGGCGGACCGGACGCATTTTATACTGGCCCAGTAGCCGATGCGATTGTGTCATCGCTACAAGCGCAGGGGAGTGTGATGACGCATGAAGATCTCAAACAACATCAATCAACCTGGGATGAACCGATTCTGACTGATTATCATGGTGTGACGGTTTATGAATGCCCACCGAATGGACAGGGATTAACCGCTTTGCTGGCGATGAATATCGCTTCGACGCTGGATTTGCGATCCCTCAACTGGGACTCACCTGAACGACTGCACCTGATGGTCGAGTCGATGCGGCTGGCCTGGGCTGATGCGCATGAGTACATCGCTGACCCCCGCAAGGCCGATGTGCCGATTAGCGATTTGCTAAGCCAGCACTATGCTGAGCAACGAGCGAGTCTGATTTCAACTGAACGAACCATGACACCACCGCCGGTTCACGGCAAACTGCCGAAAGGTTCTGATACGATTTATTTGTGTGCGGTTGATGGCGAGGGCAATGCCTGCTCATTTATTAAGAGCCTGTATATGGGTTTTGGCGTTGGTATTGTCGCGAAGGGAACCGGCGTCTGGTTGCAGAATCGCGGTGCGGGGTTCAGCCTGGAAACTGGTCATCGCAATGCACTGGCGGGCGGCAAACGACCCTATCATACGATTATTCCGGGTATGGCATTACGACAGGGTGAGTTTTGGGGCTGCTTTGGCGTGATGGGTGGGTTCATGCAACCGCAGGGCCATTTCCAGGTCATGAGTGCCATGTTGGATGACGATCTCAACCCCCAGGAAGCCTTGAACCGTCCGCGCTGGAACATAAGTGATGGAGAACCCGGCGGCACTTTATTGCTGGAAGAAGGTATTTCGGTAAGTACGATGGCGCGATTGGCGCAGATGGGGCATGTTGTGCGGCCAGTTTCTGGTCAGGGGCGGGGTGTGTTTGGGCGCGGGCAAATCATCCGGCGTGATCCCAATACTGGCGTGTTGTTCGGCGGCAGTGAACCGCGGGCTGATGGCCTGGTGGCGGCGTTTTAGATGAGCGAAACTATGAACCGGCGGCGGGTGGTGCTGTGTATGGGACAATATTGCAACATGAACCGGCGTGCCAAACCGCTTCATAAGTTACTCGAAACCGAAATTATCGAGATCAATGGCGATGAATTTCCGGGGCCAGTCAAGCTTGAAATCGCCAACTGCCTGAGTATGTGCGGTGCGGGTCCTAATCTGATGCTTTATCCGCAGGCACAGATGGTCAATGGCCTTGATGAGGCGAAGTTGCGCCGTGTTATTCAAGAGAAATTGAAGCCTAACTCCATCAGCATATGAGACTATGAATCATGAGTGTTTGGAGACGAAAAGCTATGACCCTATTTCCACCGCTGAAAGATGACCTCAGCGACAATGACTACACACCTTATACATTATTCGGCGATTTACGTCGCTTGGTTCGTGAAGCGCATCGCAATAACGATGAGGAAATGCTACGGAGTATCTATTGTTTTGCTGAATGGTGTTTGCGACAAAAGAGCGAAAATCTGTGGAATGCCGCTGGGGTTTCGTTTTATGAACATCTATTTGATGATTTTCGCCGAGGTTGGCATTTGATTGTTCCCTGGCTTTCTCCATATGTGGTTCAGAAGGTAAGGAATCTAGGGGAATTGTTTCACGATGAGGAGGAGTTAGCTCAGATTCACAGACTGATTAACGAGCGTAAATCGAGAGATCATCAGTGTAATTAATTCTCGTTTTATAGCGCTGACGTTGGCATAAGTTGTAGTATGAAAATATACCGGCACATTCCACCGAACCGTGGGATGTGTCTTTATTTTCTAAGCCGATTTTAGCGAAATTTGTTGTATAATTTCTATAAATCTATTTATGCAATATGAACAGAATATGTTTGCGTGATTTGAGCATTTCCACACAAGGAGAACGGTTGTATGTCGTCTATGTCACAACAAATTATTGAGCAGACCGAAAAGTATGGTGCCCATCATTACAAGCCATTGCCCGTGGTCATTGCCGAGGCTGAAGGGGTGTGGGTGACGGACGTCGAAGGTCAGCAATACATGGATATGCTCAGTGCCTATTCAGCAGTCAGTCACGGCCACCGGCATCCCCGCCTGATTGCTGCCATGCAGCGTCAACTGGAACGCGTTACCCTGACGTCACGTGCCTTCCATAATGACCAGCTTGGCCCCTTGCTAGAAAAATTGACGACGATGTGTGGGATGAATAAAGCCCTGATGATGAACTCTGGGGCCGAGGCCGTTGAGACCGCCATCAAACTGGCGCGGAAATGGGGTTATCAAGTCAAGGGTGTGCCGCACGATCAAGCAGAGATCATTGTCTGTGCAAACAATTTTCATGGCCGCACGACGACAATCGTCAGTTTTTCAACTGAGGAACTTTACAAGGCCGATTTTGGTCCGCTGACACCGGGGTTCAAGGTGGTGCCGTTTGGTGATGCTTCGGCGCTTGAAGCGGCGATTACACCGAATACCGTCGCCTTTCTGGTGGAACCAATTCAAGGCGAGGGCGGGGTGATTGTGCCCCCAGATGGATACCTCAAGCGCGCGCGAGAAATTTGTGACCGTAATGAAGTCCTACTGCTAACCGATGAAATTCAGGTCGGGTTAGGCCGTACTGGAAAGTTATTCTGCTTCCAGCATGACTCCATTGAACCTGACATTTTAATTCTGGGTAAGGCACTTGGTGGTGGTATGTACCCGGTATCGGCAGTTGTCACCAGAGATCACCTCCTGGGTCTGTTTGCATCTGGCGAACATGGCAGCACGTTTGGCGCAAATCCGCTGGCCTGTGCCGTTGCCTATGAAGCGTTGCAAATAATCGAGGATGAAGAACTGGCGGAAAATGCGGCTTTAATGGGCACTTACCTGGTGGCGCGCCTTGAGGAACTCAACAGCCCATTGATTGCTAAAGTTCGCGGGCGTGGCTTATTGGTGGGGGTACAGTTAAAGCCCGAAGCTGGTGTTGCGCGTCCCTACTGCTTGCAGTTGAAAGAATTGGGTGTCCTGTGTAAAGAAACGCACGAAACGGTAATACGGTTTGCACCGCCGTTGACGATTAACCGGGACGAGATAGATTGGGCGCTGGAACGCGTAGCGAAAGTTCTGGTTCCCGAAGCACAACCGGTTAATCTCTAAATTCTGGCTGTAATCCCCCATCATTCAACACTATAATGGAGTTGCTGGCACGACACACTTAAAATGTCGTGCCTTTTCAGCGTGTGTCAGAAAATGAAGGGCGGTATCTCCGTGTTGTATTGGGCAGACCAAATGATTGCCGATCTCGATGTGGATGCGATCATACTTAATGATTCTAAAACCTATTCTGGTAGCGCTCATGTGGGGTCTCTGCGGGGACCGGTGATTCATGATGTGATTTATCGTGCCGCACGAGAGGCTGGCCGCGAAGCAACCTTTTTTTATGGTAGTGATGATTATGATGCGCTGGATGCGGTCCCACCTAGTTTATCCCGCGACCTGTTTGAGCCTTATCTCGGCAAGCCGCTCTGTGCGGTTCCCTCACCGGATGGTAGTGACCGTAGCTATGCCCAATATTTTTACGACGAATTTATGGCAGTTCAACACAGCCTGGGGATTCAGCCAACGCCATATCGCATGAGCGACCTCTACCGTACCGGCCATATGAATGCTGTGATTCAGGCCATTCTGGAAAATCCAGCCGAAGTACGGGCGATTTACCTTGAAATTAGTAACTCAGAGCGGGCCGAGGACTGGTATCCGTTTAGCCCTATTTGCGAAAATTGTGGGCGTATCGCCATGACTCAGGTTTATCAGTTCGATGGTGAAAAAGTCTATTATCGTTGTAAGCCAGATGCAATGGATTACGCACATGGTTGCGGTCATGAAGGGGCAATCAGTCCATTTGATGGCAACGGGAAATTGCCCTGGAAACTGGAATGGGCGGCCCGGTGGCAGGTTTTGGGCGTCAATGTCGAGGGTGCGGGCATGGATCACTCGGTAGAGGGTGGCTCACGCGAAGTTGCTGAAGCGATTTCGCGGCGGGTTTTCAATGCCGAACCGCCCGCGAACATCCCGTATGAGTTCTTGCTGCTCGAAGGTGGCAAAATGAGTTCGTCAAAGGGGGTTGGCTTTACTGCGAAGGAAGTTGCTGAAGCGCTGCCGGCAGAATTGCTGCGCTATTTGTTGGTGCGCACCCGACCGCGTACTGCCATCAATTTCAATCTTGGGAAAAACGCCATTCCGCAACTTTTTGACGATTATGATGCCACTGGCGAAAATTACTTTGTGGAATCGGATGAATTCGAAGAAGATTGGCAAAAACGCATATTTGCGCTGTCTCAAATCGATCCACATAACCCAATTCTGCCAATCTATCGTCCGCGATTTACCCACATCGTAACTGTTTCTCAAATTCCCGGCCAGAACGCACTGAATCATTTTGCGGAGCATAAGGGTCAACCCTTGCTGCCGCAGGAAATTACCGAGGTTCAGAGGCGGATTGACTATGCCAGGGTCTGGCTGGAACGATTTGCGCCTGACAGCGCGATCATTGAAGTGCAGCCCTTGCTGCCGCGTGAAGCGCTAGATTTGTCTTCGGACCAGCGGCAGTTTTTGGGGCAGTTCCTGGCATGGTATCGTAATAATGAAGATCTGGATGGTGCCCAGATTCATCAAGCGATTTATGATATTGCGACCGAAATGGGACTAAAACCGGGTCAGGCGTTTCAGGTCATCTACCGGGCGTTTTTGGGCCAGACGCGGGGTCCGCGTGCGGGTGAGTTGTTGGCAGCATTGGATACATCATTTGTGATACAGCGGCTGCAAGAAGTTGACAACGCCCAGTTCCTGGCGGCAGCCAATGTAAAAATCGTCGAGAAACGGGTCGATGCGGTCTATGGTGAAACGCTGCGCATTCAGGCTGATGTTTTGAGCAAATTCCCTGACTTGCGGATTGGCGTTGCACTGATTCATGGGGTTCAGGTTGCTGAGCAACATGCTGAACTTGAAACCCTGAAGGCCCGAACAGCGGATGAGTTGGTCGCGAAGTTTCAAGGTGTCAACCTCGGATCACTGGACCGGATTAAGGCTTACCGGGAGATTTATCGCGCATTTGGGGTTGACCCAGGTAAACGCAATCCCAGCGCCGAAGCCCTGTTAAGGCGGGTTACGCGAGGGCGAGGCTTTCCTACAATTAACACGGTCGTTGATGCCTATAATCTGACGTCGGCAGAGACTGTTATCCCGATGGCAGCTTATGATGCCGCCTGTGTCAGCTTTCCAGTGGAACTCCGTTTTGCTGCTGCTGGCGAAATCTTAGAACCAATTGGCGGTGGCGAAGCACAATCGATTACCAGCGGTGAATTAGTATATGCCGATCAGCAGCGAGTCATCTGTTGGGATTTTAATCACCGCGACGCAGATTATACCCGTATCACAACCGATACTCAGGATGTGCTGGTCTTCGTCGACGGTTGCGGCGTCATTCCAATTGATGAGGTACAGGCCGCGCTTGACCTGGCTGCCAGCCGCATTATTCGTTATTCAGGTGGTCGGTTGGCCCAGTCTGCGCTTATCTACCAAGATTGACGAGCCGCGATACCATGTAGCAAGAGGGGAAATGAATTAGTCGTCGTGGGCAAGCTTCCGCGCCGCCATCGCCGCGCCAACGATACCAGCTTCATTGAGCAGTCCTGCTGGTATGATTGGCGCTTGAGTGGTTAGATAAGGTTCATATTTCTTGAATTTTTTGCTGACGCCGCCACCAATAATGAATAAGTCGGGAGAAAAAATAAACTCAAGGTGGGCCAGATATGTATTGACGCGCTCTGCCCACTCGCGCCATTTGAGACTTTTCTTTTTTCGAATACTATCGGCTGCCCATTTTTCCGCTTCTTTGCCATTGATTTCCAGATGACCTAATTCAGTGTTGGGGACAAGTTGTCCGTTAATAAATACTGCACTACCAATGCCGGTGCCCAAAGTCAGTACAATTACCAGGCCATCTTCATTGCGCCCTGCGCCCAAATGCATTTCGGCGATACCGGCAGCATCAGCATCGTTAATCAGCAGCAGGGAGCAGCCGGTTCGTTGGCGTAAGTTTTTCTCCGCTTCATAATCAATCCAGGCATTGTCGACGTTAGCGGCACTGTGGGTGATACCATCCTTAATGATTGCCGGAAATGTGCAACCTATTAGCCCGTCCCACTCGAAATGCTGAACGATTTCAGTAACCGTGCTGATGACCGCCTCAGGCGTCGCCGGTTGCGGGGTGGGGATACGATAGCGATCTGTAGTCAGGTCGCCGGTTTCCGTGTTCACGGGAGCACCTTTGATGCCGGTACCGCCGATGTCAATGCCCAGTATTTCCATGACATTCCCTATTCGTATGTGCTAACTTTGACTCCATGCTAGCGCAAATTGCGGATTTCGGCAGCAATTTCATTGATTCTGCTATTAGAGAAATCAAACGTTTATCGGCTGATTGTTTGCCAGTTTAAAATCTGGAAACAAATGAGGGCTAGTAGCGTGGTGATTATTAAATAGGGACCAATGATTTCCAGGCTCATAATGGTTGCCAGCACGCCGGCCAGCGCCGGTAATGCGGCCAGGCTTAGCCCAGCTGCACCGATTTGGAAGCCAATAGCGTTGGTTGCGTGACGGCCTAAGCGGTTCGGCGTTGATGTAATGAGCAATGGGAAAATGGGTGCTAATGCAAATCCGATCAGTATCAGACCAGTCAGGCTGAGCATATTGTTCAGGTTTATTGTTAGAAAAATGCCGCCAAACACGACCAGCAGTAGACACGTCCGAATCGTGGATGCAATTGGAATATGGTCCGCGATAAATCCAAATATAATGCGACCCAGCGTAAAGCTCCACCAATATAGACTGATCCATTGCCCGGCAGCGACTTCATCGGCTGCCCGCGCTTCGGTTAAGAGCGTGAAACCCCAGTTACCAGCAATTGTCTCAACGCCAGTGAAGACGAAGAATAGCAGAATACTTAGCAAGACCAACGGTTGGCGGATGGAGACGCGCAGGGGTAGAGCAGTGTTATCTGAATCACCAGGTGCTGTGTCTGTAATCCGCATCTGCCAGCGCTGGCGGGTGATGATGAAACTAAACGTCAGAAGAAGTTGTACAGCAGCAAATATCACATATCCCCAGCGCCACGATTGACCGAGGGTGAACAATTGGGTCATCACGAGTGGGCCAAGTGCGGCCCCCAGCCCAAAGCTGGCGTGCAACCAGTTCATCAGGCGGGGACTAAAGTGGTTGGCGAAGAAGAGATTCATACTGGAATCGACAATACCCTGACCAAGTCCGAGCACGAGACCGACAGCTATCAGCAGCCACCAGTTGGTCGCCAGCCCATAGCCCAGAATTCCAAGCATGCTCAAGCTGCTTGCGACGATCATTGTTGTTCCAACTCCCAGGCGACTAATGGTTGTGCCGTTAAGCACACTGGCAGTGAGATAACCAAGCGTAACAGGCAACAAGAGTGTTCCCAGCGCGGCATCGGTGACGCCGAAGGTATCGCGGATGGAAGGCCAGGCGACACCTAACATGCCGCTGGGTAATCCCAGTGCGATGAATGTTACATAGGCGAGGATGATAATTTGAAGCTGATTGCTGGTCCCGGATGCGGTTCTGAGGAGCATATCAGGGCGTCAATGCACTGTAGATGTGGAAGCCGCCTTTATTGGCAAATCGAATGAATGCTTTCAAGTCTGACTTATACTGTCCGCCAAACGTTTCGAACAGATTGAGTGATTTGTTCGGTTCAATGATGTGAAATGAAATCGACACTTCACCTTCGCGATCGATCTCTTCAATTTCGGTTTCAATGATGCGGTCGGGCATAGAATTGTCCGGTAAATCATCCAGGGCCTGGTCGAGTGCCGCAGCTAGCCCGCGTGCATCATCATCAGTGACCCACTCGCCAGCAAAAATATCGTAGCTACTATTCCAATCTTCATTTGCTTCACGATCCCATTCCGGCGGTTCCAGCGTGCCCGCCGGATTCCAGCCATAAATTTGGGCAAGATTCATGAGCTTCTGCCAAATCCCAAAATATTCAAGCTGGAAGAAATCGTCATCACTACGATAGAGGTCGATGGTCATAGGGTTGATCAATTGTACACTCACATTGACATTATGAGGTTATCATAGCCCATTTTAGCCTGCTATTGCAACGGCGTAAATATTAATGATTGCAGGTGGTCTATTGCTGTCTCGAGTTGCGGATCATTCGGATCATCGAACGATTCTGGCTCCCATTCGACGATAATATCCGGTGTAATACCTGCACCGTGAATCCAGTTTCTTTCAGGGGTTAGCCAGCGGGCAATTGTCAATCGTAGCCCGCCACCATTGACCAATTCCTGAATGGTTTGGACTGTACCTTTGCCAAAGGTGGTTTCGCCGATGATGGTCGCTTTACCTGTGTCTTGCAAGGCCCCGGCTACTAATTCTGATGCGCTGGCGCTGCGCTCATCAACCAGAATGACCAGTGGAATGCCCAGATCTCGGTAAGTTCCATCAGCGCGGAATATGGTTTCACTATCATTGCCAAAATCTTCTATTAAGATCGGGCCTTCCTCGATGAAAGCGCTGGCGACATCAATGGCACTGGTGAGTAAACCACCAGGATTGCCCCGGAAATCGATCACCAGGCCATCAAGCGTTTCTATATTCAGGTCGCCGATGGCGGTGTCAAGCTCATTGCGGGCGCCGGCGGTAAACTGGTTGAGCTTGATGTAGCCGATGTTGGTTTCGTCAACAATATGCCATTCGATATTGGGCACATCTATTCGGGCACGGGTGAGGGTGAAATCGACCCGTTCGGCATTACGCAGCATGGTGATCTCGACGGTTGTGCCTGAAGGACCGCGTACCAGACCTGCCAGTTCAATTTGACTGATACCCAGTACATCCTCGCCGTTCACCGCTGCAAATACATCACCAATCTGAATGCCAGCTTTGGCGGCGGGGGTACCGGCGAGCACATTGACGATCTCGATGCCGCCAATCTCTTCATTTGTGCGGATGACAACCCCAATGCCTTCGACCGTGCCGGACAGGTCATCAAACACCACCGGATATAATTCTGGGGTTATGTAGCCGCTGTTCTGGTCACCCAACGATTCAACCATACCGGCAATTGCGCCATCTACCAGTGATGCAGCGATTAACTCATTGCCAGTGGGATCAACGAACTCATCATTGATGATGTCCCATACCTGCCAAAAACTTTCGAATACTGCTTCCGTATCGGCAGGTTGAACATAACCGCTTTGTGCCGAAGTAACGCCAGCATGGTTGCCTGCAGCAAAGCCCGTGACAAAAATAATCGCCGCGATCAATGTTTGGCTGGAATACCGCCAGAAAATGCGGGGGCTAAACATCACAATAAACTCCAAACCATCAGTAGACTATGTAGAGTATAGCATTATAATCCTTACAGACGATTGAATGCGCCATGAGAAGTGGATCATGAAAATATATTCGTTTGGACCTGAAGTTGGTCGAAGTTTGACAGATTTTGGTAGTCGCAAGGCGCAAATAACACCCGTTGTCAAAACGGAAACCGCTACTTCGCTTGTCTGTATTCGGTTGGATGCCGGTGGAGTGGTTGGTTATCATCCTGCTGCAACTAACCAATTGTTGCTCGTAGTCGCCGGTGAAGGTTGGGTGTGGGGCGCGACAGCCGAACGAACTGCAATCATTGCAGGCGAGGCCGCTTTCTGGACGACTAGCGAATTTCACGAAACCGGCACCGATCAGGGTATGATGGCGGTCGTGATTGAGGGTGACGATGTTGATCCAACCCGATTGTTACAGGAGCGAACATGAATCGGAAAGCGTTGCGTGATTACTGCTTGCAGCAGCAAGCGGTGGTGGCCGAATTTCCATTTGGATCGGAGGCCGAAGTGTTTAAGGTTTTGGGGAAAATGTTCGCATTGATTCCGGTTGATGCTGAGCCGCCGACCATCAGTTTGAAGTGTGATCCGGTGCTGGCGGAAATGCTACGGCAGACGTATCCAGCAGTTGTGCCGGGCTATCACATGAACAAACGGCACTGGAATACCGTCACGGTTGATGGCAGCATCCCCGAAGATGAAGTGTTGGAGATGATCGATAATTCATATGCGCTGGTGGTCAAAGGCTTGTCGAAATCGCAGCGCGAACAGCTTGAATCCAGCAGTTAATAAGATGTATGGCTTAATTCAATTATCTCACGCTGCCTCACTCATTAAAGATTCACAGACGATTGCGCTGGGCGGGATGACACTGTACCGGCGTCCGGTGGCTTTTGTTCGAACATTACTGCGCCGAGAACCGCGTCCCCGCGATTTGACTCTGCTGTGTTTTACCGCCGGGTTCGAGTCCGATTTGTTGGTGGGGGCGGGTTGTGTTGGGGCAGTGCGCAGCGTTTATTTCGGACTTGAATCGTTTGGACTAGCTCCAATGTTCACCGCTGCTGCCCAGCAGGGCAGTATTGATATTGTTGAGGAAACCGAAGCCAGCATTGTGATGGGTATGCGGGCGACGATGAGTGATGTCGGCTTCATGCCCTCCCATGCGTGGATAGGAACCGATTTACCGCAACTGCGACCCGATGTGAAGCAAATCGTTGACCCCTATACAGGTGAGGTATTGATGGCTTTACCGGCGATTAATGTAGATGTCGCGGTGCTGCATGGATTGGAAGCAGATCAATACGGTAATGTGCGGTTGAACAATAATCTGGGCATCGACATGGAACTGGTCTATATCGCCAAAACAGTGATTGTGACGGTTGAGCGATTGGTTGACGAAATTATTCCAACGGTTGACAGCAAAATGTTGCCTGCGCCAGGCGCGGATTACATTGTTCTTGCGCCGCAAGGAGCCTGGCCGACAAGTTGTTTTCCAGACTATCCAGTTGCCGGTGGTGAGCTAATGCGCTACGTCGATCTGTGTGGTGCCGGACAATTCGACACATACCTGATGGCATTCCTGGAAGATACACGCTCGGATAACAGCTAGCCCTTGTTATTATGCTGAAGATCATTATACTGATTGCAATCACATAAAAGACTGGGGAGTCTGCGCAAGTGGGCTGAGAGGGTGTGTAATGCCACACCGACCCGTTTACCTGATCCAGATCATGCTGGCGTAGGGAGCAATCAACAATCTTGGTTTATTAAAACCACTCCTGCGTACCGGTCAGGGGTGGTTTTTGTTTATTGGGAGAATTGATGATGAAGCCTGTGGTATTGATGTTCTTATTGGTAGTCTGGTGCGTGCCAGTGCTGGCTCAGGATGACGCGTTGGTTCTGGTGACACATGACAGCTTCAATATCAGCGAGGATGTGCTGGCTCAATTTGAAGCTGAGGCTGGTTTCCGTGTTGAAATTTTGCGTAGCGGGGATGCCGGACAAATGCTTAATCAATCCATCTTGAGCAAAGGTAATCCGCTGGGTGACGTGCTGTATGGAGTGGATAACACGTTTCTCAGCCGAGCATTTGACAATGATTTGTTTGTGCCCTACGAATCACCGTTGCTGGATAGCGTTGCTGAAGAGTTCAAACTTGATGGCGAGTTCCGGGTGACGCCAATCAATTATGGTGACGTCTGCTTGAATTATGACGTTGCGTACTTCGCCGACAATGACTTGCCGTTACCGCAAATCCTCATGGATTTGACCAATCCAACTTACAAAGGTCTGCTGGTGGTTGAAAACCCGGCAACTTCTTCACCCGGATTGGCGTTTTTGCTGGCAACGATTGGTGTTTTTGGCACCGAAAGTGGCTATACCTATCTCGATTATTGGGCTGAACTTGTTGCGAATGATTTATTGGTAGTTGATGGTTGGGAGACCGCTTATTATGGCGAGTTCAGCGGGGCAACCGGCAGTAGTGGAACGTATCCACTGGTTGTGAGCTATGCCAGCAGCCCACCGGTTGAAGTGTTCTTTATGGAGGAACTACCGGACTCGGCACCGACTGGCAGCATTGTCGCGCCAGATATGTGCTTTCGCCAAATTGAATTCGCCGGGATACTGGCTGGTTCTGAGAAGGTGGAAGTCGCCCAGCAGTTTATCGACTTTATGCTGAGTGTAAATTTTCAGAACGATATTCCGTTGCAAATGTTTGTGTTCCCGGTTAATGAGGACGCTGAATTGCCGGATGTGTTTGTCGACTACGCGGCTTTCCCTGAGTCTGCGATACAGGTTGACCCCATTGAAATTGATGCGAATCGGGAAGCATGGATTCAGGCATGGACCGACACCGTGCTGCGCTAATCTGGCGGTTGCTGCCCTATGGGCTGTTGCTGACGCCCGTGCTGTTTCTGACACTGTTTTATTTCTACCCACTGGGGTCAATCCTGGGCATCAGTTTGGTCCCTGATGGTGTGCTTGACTTTGGCTTTTTGCAGCAACTCGCCCGCTTTCAAGACACACTATGGTTTACCGTCGGCCAGGCTGTCCTATCTACCGTGCTGACGCTGGTATTGGCGATGCCAGCAGCCTATGTGTTTGTGCGCTATACGTTTCCTGGCAAGTCTTTGCTGCTTTCGCTGTCGACTCTGGCGTTTGTGTTGCCAACGGTAGTTGTTGCCGCAGCATTTCGCGCCTTGATCGGCGAACAAGGTCTGGTCAATCAACTCTTGATGAGTGTTTTTAGGCTAGAAGTTGCCCCAATTCAACTCGAACGCACACTGACAATTATTCTCATTGCGCACGTTTTCTATAATTTTGCCGTCGCGCTGCGCATCATCACCAGTTACTGGGCGACCCAGGGCACGCGTATTGAAGAAGCGGCCCAAATTCTGGGTGCCCATAGTTGGCGCCTCTGGTGGTATGTGCGCTTGCCCTTGCTACGTCCAGCCTTGTTCGCAGCGGCGATTCTCGTATTTATTTTCACCTTTACCAGCTTCGGTGTGATTATCATCCTGGGAGGTTTGGGCTTTGCAACGCTTGAGGTCGAAATCTACCAGCAAACATTCAGCTTTTTGAATCTGCCGGTAGCCGCTGGGCTGTCAGTTGTGCAAATTGGCTTCATGCTGGTGCTGATGATTGTGTACACTCATTTACAGCGCAATATAGTAGTTGACGTGCAGCGCCAGGTTGCGCGACCCCCCATTACGTGGCGCGAGTGGTTGAATGTGCTGTTAGTGATGCTATTGATGATTAGCCTGTTGTTTTCGCCCCTATTGGCGTTGGCGTTGCGTTCGATTACGGGACCCAACGGCTTAACATTTCAAAATTATGCACGGCTCACTGAGAACGCTCGCGGGTCAATTCTTTTTGTGCCGCCGTTGCAAGCTGTTGGTAATTCTGTGCTATTTGCGTCGTTGACGACGCTATTGGCAGTCACGCTCGGTTTGATGACGGCCTATCTGTTGACACGTCAACGCTGGCTGGATTCAGTATTTATGCTGCCATTAGCAACCAGTGCGGTGACACTGGGGCTGGGCTTTATTATTGCATTAGATGAGCCACCCCTAAATCTGCGAACATCGCCATTGCTGATACCGATTGCACATACGCTGGTGGCGCTACCCTTTGTTGTACGTAGTGTTTTACCCGCTTTGACCAGTATCGCACCAAATGTTCGAGAGGCAGGAAGTATCCTAGGTGCAGCGCCCTGGCAAGTGGCACGCTGGATTGATCTACCTTTGATTAGTCGCGGGCTGGTTGTGGGGGCGACTTTCGCCTTTACGATCAGCATGGGCGAATTTGGGGCATCGCTATTTGTTGCTCGGCCGGATACGCCGACGATGCCAGTGGTGATATTTCGCCTGTTGAGCCAACCGGGTGCAGTCAATCTCGGTCAGGCACTGGCAATGAGTGTCCTGCTCATGCTGGTGTGCGGTGTTAGTTTCGTCGTGATAGAACGGGTACGTAGCGTCGGTATTGGGGAATTCTGATGCTGAAGCTGGAAGGTATTGCCCATGCCTTTAGTAATGCTCCGGTTTTGCAAGATATAAACCTGGAAGTCGAATCGGGTGAGATATTCTGTCTGCTGGGGCCTAGCGGTTGCGGCAAAACCACATTGCTGCGCACTGTCGCTGGGCTGATTGTGCCTGATGATGGCAATATCTGGTTTGATGGACAGGCGCTGCGAGCGCTTCCGGTGCATGAACGCGATTTTGGGTTTATGTTTCAGGACTTTGCATTATTTCCGCACCTGAATGTTGCTGACAATGTGGGCTTCGGCTTAAAAATGAGGGGTGATAAGACTAAAAATTCGCGGGTTCGGGACGTTTTGCGGATTGTTGACCTGCAAGATTTTGCCCATCGGGATCTTGTCGGGTTATCTGGGGGCGAGAAGCAGCGCGTGGCGTTGGCCCGCAGCCTGGCCCCACAACCCCGTTTGCTGATGCTGGATGAACCTCTCGGCTCCTTAGACGCCGCCTTACGCAACCAATTGGCGATTGACCTGCGACGTATCATCAAATCAGTTGGATTGACCGCCCTGTATGTTACACATGACCAGCAAGAAGCGTTTGCCCTCGCTGACCGTCTGGCAGTCATGAATGCGGGTCGACTAGAACAAATTGATACGCCAGAGGCAATATATCAGCGACCAGTAACCGAGTTTGTGGCTCGCTTCCTGGGTCTAAATAATATTGCGCCGGTTTTACATTACGCAGAGGGTCAAACGATCACCGCGCTAGGTGATTTTCCCGGTCTTCATCCGGCTACGAAAATCTTACTGCATCCAATGGGGTTGCGATTGGTAGATTCTCATATCTCAATGCCGACGTTTTCAGGTAGGGTCGTGCAGCGCATATTTATGGGTGATGTATACCGGTTGTCTGTTCTGCATGAGAGTGGTGTCCGGCTCGATTTTAAAGTTCCGGCGGTTACGCCTGATCTGCCGGCTATCGATGCGTTAGTTCAGGTTTCGATTGATCCAGCAATGATCGTACCGCTTGCTTAACGCCCGCCTATCCCCGTAAGCGCAATCCCTTCAATGAACCATTTTTGGGCGAAGATATAGACGATGAGCACCGGCAGCATGGCGACCACCGCTGCGGCCATCAACAGATTCCAACGGACGGAATATTGTCCTTGAAACGAGTTCAGTCCGATGGGGACTGTTCGCATGGCTTCGGAATTGGTAATCACCAGCGGCCACAAAAAATCATTCCACGAGCCGAGGAAAATAAAGATCGCTAATGCTGCCAGCGTCGTTTTGGTGATCGGCAGAATAACGTTCCACCAAATGCGTAATGATGATGCCCCATCCATCCTAGCAGCATCGTCAAGATCGAACGGGACATTCATATAGTGTTGGCGCAGTAAAAACGTGCTGAATGCAGAGAAAGCCGGGGGCAAAATCAAAGCCTGATAGGTGTCATACCAGCCCAATTGACGCACGATCAAAAAGTTGGGGATGAGCAAGACTGGGAAGGGAATCATGAGTGTTGCGATGTACAGTGTGAAAATCAGATTACGCCCTTTGAAGCGTAGGCGCGCAAAGGCAAACGCCGCCAGCGAGGAGGTGAATAATTGCAGTATGGTCACACTGCCCGCGACAAACAGACTATTGAAGTAAAAGCGGTCAAAGGGCATGGAGGTCAGGGCACGTTCGTAATTGTCAATCGCGAGTTCGGAAGGAATCCAGGTGGGGGGATAGGTAAAGATCTCCGCCTGATTTTTCAGCGACGTGCTCAGCATCCAGATGAACGGCAACAACATCACCAAACTACCCACAATTAAAGCCAGGTGGAGCAGGAAACGGCCCCATCGTACCTGGCTGCGGGTACGCGGCTGATAAGTTGACTTCGCAATCGTCGTCATTAGGCTGCCTCCGTATCATAATGCACCCAGCGGCGTTGCAGGCGCAACTGTACGAATGTGAAGATGAAGATAATGGCGAACAAGATCCAGGCAATCGCAGTCGCCTTGCCCATCTTCTGAAAGTTAAACGCATTCTGGTAGATATAATAGACGATTGTGAGCGTTGAATTCAGGGGTTCGCCGCCGCTACCGACCCGTGTCATGACGAATGGTTCGGCGAAGAGTTGAAACGCGCCAATGGTCTGGATGACGATCAAAAAAAAGGTCGTCGAACTGACCATGGGGACGGTGACGAAACGGAAGCGTTGCCAGGGAGTTGCACCATCCACAATTGCGGCTTCGTACAAGATGCGGGGAACGCCCTGTAAACCGGCTAAGTAAATAACCATTGTAAAGCCGACATTTTTCCAGACTGTCAGCACCGCAACCGACGGCTTTGACCAGAATGAATCTGCTAGCCAGTTCGGTGGTTGGATTTGCCAACCTGTTGTTTCCGCAAGCTGCCAGATCCAGGAACTGAAAAGGCCAAAATCCTGGTTAAATAGCCACTGGAAGACCATCGCGGCGGCGACGATGTTGGAAACGACTGGCATGAAATAGATCACGCGATAAACGCCCATTCCCCGTAGCCCGGTATTGAGGGCAACGGCCATGACCAATCCGATGACGAGTTGTAAGGGGACAATGGCGATTACGTAGAACAGGGTGTTGTTTAAGACCAGCGGAAAGATGTCATCCTGTGTCAAAAGCTGGACATAGTTGTCCACGCCAACGAACTGGGGCGGGGTGAGCAAGTCCCATTCAAAAAAACTTAAGCCCAACGAGAAGGCAATGGGCGCCATGACAAAGATCAGGAAGCCGATGAGGCTGGGCAACAGGAAGACATAGGCTTCAGATTGTTGGGCCGGTTGCCAGGTGCCAAAGCCCAGCCAGCGGATCAGGGGCAGTTGTCGCCATGTGCCAGTTCGTACACTCATTCGATAATATCCCAATAACTTACGCTAAGTTCACAATAGAAAAAGTACAGGGCCAGCGCTCAGCCCTGTACTGTATTTTGAAGTGGCGGCGGAACCGTCAATTCGGTCGTTCAGCGCCTATCAGGCACCATAGCCATTATCTACCAGGAATGCGTCAACCGCTTCACAGATGGCGGGCAGGGCATCGGCAGGGGTTGCTTCGCCCGCCCAGATGGGTTGTAGCCCAGGGCTGATGATTGTACCACTCAACTCATTCCATTCTGGGAACATACCGGCACGGCCAACTTTCGCATTTTCACCCTCAATGATAAAGGCTTCCCGATTTTCAGGCGTGCCCTCAACACCGAGGAAAATATCTGATTTTGCGGTCGATTGGAGTGCTGGAAGAATCTCACCAGATGCGGTGTAAATACCCTGGCCGCCTTCGGTGCTTTGCAGCCAACTGAGGAAGGTCCACGCGGCTTCTTTGTCGTCACTGAATGAACTCATCGTCCAGGCTGCCCCGGCTGCTGAACCAGACCGTTGTCCGCCTTCAGGAATCGGCACGACGGCGACATCATAATTGAGTCCGGCTTCGTTGAACGTCGGGACGCGGCTCGCATTTTGGATAATCATCGCGGCTTGACCACTCTGGAAAACCGCCGCATCACCACCAGCCTGGCTGAGGTTGGCGTCGCGCAGGGCATAGTTGTTTTCCATCATGTCGGCGAAGAAGGTAATTGCCTCCATTGATTCGGGGTCCGCGAGGGTGCAGCGCGTGGGACTGAACATATCGTCAAGAATGCTGCCACCGTTTTGACCGACCCATAGTTGATATTTGCCGCCTTCCATGCCGAGTGCATAACGCGAGACCCGGCCACTGCTTTCGACAACCGAAAGCGCCTCGGCTGCAGCTTGCAGATCATCCCAGGTCCATGTTTCATCAGGATAGTCGACACCGGCTTCATCGAAAATGTCTTTGTTGTAGTACAGCACTTCCAGGCCGATGTCACGGGGGAAGCCATAGACTTCACCTTCGTACATAGCGAATTCAAGTAACCCCGGCCAAAAATCCTCACGATCAAATCCACTTGCATCAATAAAGG
The DNA here is from genome assembly GCA_965223835.1 of Phototrophicaceae bacterium. Lineage (GTDB taxonomy): Bacteria > Chloroflexota > Anaerolineae > Aggregatilineales > Phototrophicaceae > CAVYXZ01. Next base: position 2,475,005 of record CBDCXQ010000001.1, on the reverse strand, counting down.
GGTCCAGCGGCTCCAGGACACCATCGGCAGCATAGTTGCTGATGGGGGATAGGAACGCAATGTCGGGGATTACGGACGAATCGCCCGACGCCCACAATGTCTGAATGCCGGTAAAATAGTCGGCCCAGGGTTGATGCCAGATTTCGATGTTAATTTCTGGGTTGGCTTCCATAAAGGCTGCCGCGACACTTTCGTGGGTTGCCAATTCTTCCGGGCTACCCCAGAAGGCCCAGGTGACGGTTGTTGCGTCGTCTTGCGCAATGACAGTACCGCCATACAGTACCAGTGCCAGAGCGAGTGTTAGAACTAAAAACAGCGATTTACGATACATAACACTTCCTCATCGTGATATTTACGAATAAGTGGGGTTGGTGAGTTGGCTGTATAATTCATTGCATCCTTTCTACTAGCTATATACTTTGAACATGGGCAACATATACGAATATGTCAGTTTCTAGGTGGGGCCGCCGCCGGAACGAATCGTGAAATTGTTGTTTTCCTTGGCTTGCAGCGTCACTGGTTTAGCATCTAGCAGGTTGTCAAATAGCGGTAGTCTGCCCGATTGTACAGCATGTTCGGCATACAGATAGAGGGCGGCGGACCAAGCCTGTTTATCATAACCGATGGCATGGCCGCTAGTACCGTGTAACCATTCGTTAAACCCCCATTTCATATCTGCCCCTCGCTGATTACCTTTTGCTAGCTTGAACAACAAGTTTGCCGCCTCGTCATGCCAATTGTGTTGAACCAGGGCGGCGATGTGAAAGCCACCCACCATCGGCCAGATACCGCCATTATGATACTGGTGGGGGATGTTCAAATTGCGGCTGCGATAATATTCGCGCCAGTCGTGTTCGCCGGGGTATATCGGTGGATAGATCGCTTTAGATGGATATGGATCGGCTATATCGACTTGGAGCATGTAGCGCAAGATGTGTTGACGGCGATGACCATCTGCGACACCAGTCAAAATCGCCAGACAGTTGCCCAGTGTATCACACCAATCGCCATATTCGCGAAAAGCGACCCAGGGCAAATAGAATGGGCGGCTGCTGATCGTGCCAATATTGTGGTAGAGCATAAACCATTCCAACCGAATGGCTTTGAGTTTTTCCAGATGCTCAGCAAAATGCTCACCAACCCAACAGCGATCAATCCACATTAGCAGGTTGATACGTTCATGGATCCCAGCTGCGTTTACTGCCGGTTGATGAGATGTCGCTTCAGAGGCGACAATGCGACTTAACTCTTCATATGCCAGGACCACCGCGTAAAACAATACATTGTCATACAGTGTATTGTATCGGACCGCAATCAAGTCCATCCAGTTGCCAGCTTCGGGGATTTCCAGCAAGCCGCACTCGTTCATATCTTGATATTCGAGCCAGATCAAGGCAGCAGTAATGCTCTGCCAATAGCGGTGTAGGAAATCTGTGTTCTGAGTAGCCTGGAAATAGAGATAATGGGCCAGGATATACCACAGATTTGCATCGACTGCCCCGGCGTTTTCGGTGCTGATATAGCCGGTGTCAGGATTAACATTGAGTGGGATAAGGCCGCGCTGTGATTGATGGGCACCAAGCGTGACTAAGCCTGCCTGCACGGTATCCAACAGTTGTTGATCGCCAGTCGCGACTGCTCCCAACGCCGTGATCCCACTATCTCGCGCCCAAATTTGCGGATAGCCAGCCGTCAGGCCCGAAGCACGAAAACCATGCGGTGTGGCACAATCCAGCATGATTCCTAGCGCGACATCATGGGCGGTGGCAAGCAGATCTGCCTCGGTGGTCATCAGCAAAGCCTAACATCCATTACTCAAGATGGTATCCTAATTATGACCAGTTTGTGGAGGAATTCAACTCAATTGGTATAAATGTAACAGGATTCGTGTGTTTGTTCGAATGTTAGCGGGTGTTTTAAATCTCTTTCCCAGCTACTACAGATTCCCAAACAGGATGATGATGCAGATCATATCTCGTCTTATGCTTATATTGCCGATGCTCGTCGGCTCTCTGATGCCCACCTCACCAATGCCGAAAATTGAAATATCATTTCTGATTGCTCCAACAGAATGTTCCGATACATTTATTGCTCATGATCTCGATCACGTTACATCAGTTCCGGGTGGTGCCGATGTTCGTATGTTTGAATCCAACGGAACGGGCGTTGGCATTCACGATCTCGATAACGATGGCGATTTAGATATTGTATTGGCAAATCATGCAGGATCACATACTCTGCTGTGGAATCAAGGCAATCTTACTTTTCGAACTGAGCGAATGAATGCGACTGATGGCCGGGGTGTTAACCTTATTGATTTCGATGGGGATGGCTGGGTTGATATATTTCTGACGCGCACCGCGTCGGCACCCAATTTGTGGCTTAATCAAGGCGATGGAACCTTCGTGAGGCAGGTGATTGATGGCCTGGCAGAACCCTTGTACACAACCAGTTGGGCAGATCTGGATGGTGATGGGGATTTGGATCTGGTTGGTGGCAGCTACGATGCGGCGTTGCTAAACGAGTTTGGTCAGGACTTTCTCATGAATAGTCGGGGCGGGGTATTCTATTATGAACAATATGAGCAACGGTTGAGTCCCCGGCGCTTGCACGGTGAAGCCCAGGCTCTGGCGCTGGTGCTGGCTGATGTCAACCGGGATATGCGTCTGGACATTCTGGTTGGGAATGATTTTGCCGTTCCTGATTATACCTGGTTGAATACTGCTGCCGGGTGGCAACCTGTTACGCCATTTGCATCAACAAGTCATAGCACGATGAGCCTCGATTTGGGCGACATTGATAACGATGGCTTATCAGAAGTTTTCGCTACTGATATGAAGCCCTACACAACCAGTAATGCCAGCGCCTGGCAACCGATTCTTGATAGCGCTCAGGAATTGGCCGATCAATCGCAGATTATGGCAAATACCCTGCAAATGACGTTGGGTAATCAATACACTAATGTAGCTGCTGATCGCGGGATTGCGGCGACAGGTTGGAGCTGGTCGGGAAAGTTCGGCGACCTTGATCAGGACGGTTATCTTGATTTGTACGTCGTCAATGGCATGATTGAACAACGCTTGTTCACGCATTTGCCTGACCATGAACTACGGGAAGAAAATCAAGCATTTAGGAATAATGGCCTGGGGATATTTCAACCGCGACCTGAATGGAGTCTGGGGTCTACTCGTAGTGGGCGCGGGATGAGCATGGGTGATCTGGATGGTGATGGCGACCTGGATATTGTCGTAAACAATCTTCGTGGCACGGCCCAACTCTTTGAAAATCAATTGTGCGGTGGTAGTAGTTTGCTGGTTGATTTGCGTTGGCCCGGAAGTGGTAATGCGTTTGCTATCGGCGCGGCGGTAACGTTAATGACCGATCAAGGTGCATTATACCGTGATGTGCGTGCTGCGAGTGGTTATCTATCTGCTGATCCAGCGCAGATTCATTTTGGTTTTGGGGAGGATACGCAGCTTCGTCATCTTGAGGTTGAATGGCCGGACCAAATAGTCACACGCATAGATGATCTGAAGCCACACACCCGGCTGATCATTACACGACCCTAGCGCTTGTCTGTTTGGTTGCAACCATTTGATACCAATTTGTTTGGTGTTGATTAAAATTGGTACTAAAATTACCCGAAATTATGACTCAACCAATTGATACACGTCTTCCCAATTTAGATTCTAATCCACAATATCTGGAAAAATCTCAGAATGTATTGTGGCGCTGCTTCAAGTTTTTGCGACCTTATTGGGGAATTACCCTGGGAGCCTATGTCGCAGCACTGGGCATCAATGCGCTAGCAGTGATCGTACCTCAAGTGATTCGCTGGATAATTGATGTAGGTATTGAGCGCCAACAGACGCAATTATTGGGTTGGGCCGTTCTGGGTTTGCTGGCGTTGACGCTGGTCAAAGGTGTGATGGGCTTTATTGTCGGTCGCTGGACAGAAAGCGCTTCACAATATGTGGCCTATGATATGCGTAACGCGATTTATCAAAAGCTGGGTACACTTTCATTTTCATATCACGATCATGCACAAACAGGCCAGCTATTATCCCGGTCTATTCAGGATGTTGAACGTATTCGCTTTTTGACCGGACGTGCGGTTCTACGTCTTTTTCAGTCGTTCACCTTGCTGTCAGGCAGTTTCCTCGCTTTGTTGCTGATGAATCCACGTTTGGCCTTGTTGTCAATGGCGACCATGCCGTTGCTTTCATATGTGGCATTTCGGTTTGGGCGGGTGCTGCGTCCGCTGTCGATTGACATCCAACAGCAAGTAGCGGTGCTGACGACTCTGCTGGAGCAAAATTTACGGGGTTCGCGCATTGTGAAGGCTTTTGCGCAAGAGAAAGCCGAAATTGAGCGCTTCAACGAGGCGAATAATCACTGGTTTGATCTGTCAGAGTTAGCCGTCAGGGTACAGGCTCTGAACGTGCCATTTATTGATTTTGTGGCGGGTATTGGTACCGTGTTTATCGTCTGGTATGGCGGGTCATTGGTTATCGAGAATCGATTGACACTGGGTGAACTGGTGGCATTTACGACTTATCTAAGCCAACTGATTCAACCGATTGCACGGCTGGGAGTTGTCATTCCAGCAATTGCGATGGCCTCGGCAGCGGGAGAGCGTATCTTCGAGATTCTGGATACAGAGTCCGAAGTTGAAGAATCGCCTAATGCGATTGAACTGCCACCAATTAGTGGGCATGTCAGGTTTGAAAACATATCATTTGCTTATTTTGGGCGTAAAAGTGTCTTGACCGATTTGAGTTTTGAAGCGCAGCCAGGACAGGTAATCGCCTTGCTGGGCCAGACTGGTAGCGGTAAATCGACCATTATTAATCTTATGCCGCGTTTTTATGATGCTACGGCAGGCCGCATTACCATTGATGGTTATGACATCCGTGATGTGACGTTGAATTCGCTGCGAGACCAGATCGGAATTGTTTTGCAAGAGACAACCTTGTTTGCGACGACTATCCGCGAAAATATCGCATTTGGTGCCAATGACGCGACTGATGAAGACATTATCGCTGCGGCAAAAGCAGCCCAGGCTCATGATTTTATCATGGCAATGCCAGAAAACTATGACACGGATGTAGGCGAGCAGGGAACTACATTGTCTGGTGGTCAAAAACAACGGGTAGCAATTGCGCGAGCGCTGTTGCTGGATCCACGAATTCTATTGCTTGACGATGCTACCTCGAGCGTGGATACAGAGACGGAGCGTCTGATTCAACTGGCCCTTGAACGATTGATGGCCGGTCGTACTTCGTTCGTAATCGCGCAACGGTTGAGCACCGTGCGTATGGCAGACATGGTGCTGGTGCTGGAAAATGGGCGGATTGCGGCCAGCGGTACGCACGATGATTTACTGAACAATTCTGGCTTGTATGCTGAAATTTATCATCGCCAGTTGCGTTAATTGAGGTAAGTCGATATGGGTTTTTCAATCGGCAGTGCGGGCGGTGGCATGGGTGGCCCGCGCAGCATGATCCACCGCTTTGGCGACAAAGTCGAAGGCAGCTCGTTTAATCTACAAGTTGTTCTGCGTCTGTTGAAATATGTACGGCCCTACTGGTGGAAGATGGTTATCGCCTTTGGTGCCATGATTTCTGCATCGGCTCTTACGCTGATCTTGCCGCTCTTAGTCAGAACAGCGATTGATGGTCCAATTGCGGAGGGGGATCGTGATCGCCTAAATCAGATAGCGCTGGCGATGCTGGTCGCATATGTGGGGTTGTTAGTTTCATCGATTGTGCAGCGTTATTTATTGTCCTGGGTGGGACAGCGGGTGCTAGCGGATTTGCGGATGCAGCTATTCCGGCATTTGCAAACGTTATCACTGGGTTATCATGATCGCCATATTATTGGCGTGACCATCTCACGAGTCATCAGCGATGTGGCAGTCATCAATGAATTGCTTTCACAGGGGTTGGTCAAATTAATTGGCGATTCGCTGTTATTGTTCGGTATTGTAGCGGTCATGCTTTCCCTCAGCCCGCAACTGGCGCTCGTATCATTTAGCATCTTGCCGGTGATGGTACTGGTGACCGCAATTTTTGCCCGCCGCGCAAAAATGGCCTTTCGCAAGACTCGAGCCCGCGTTGCCGCAGTTGTCGGTGATCTGGCGGAGAATATTTCCGGGATGCGTGTCATTCAGGCCTTTGCCCAGGAAGGGTCATCACAAAAACGTTTTGATGAAGTAAACGCCGCCAATCGGGATGCCAATATCGAAGCTGTTACGCTGTCATTTATTTTTTTGCCAACAGTTGAGTTTCTAGGTATGGTGGCAACCGGGGCTGTGCTGTTATTTGGTGGTCTGGCAGTGGCAGCTAATCAGTTGACACTGGGAGTGTTGGTTGCTTTTCTGGCGTATGTCACACGTTTTTTTGACCCCATTCAAGAACTGAGTCAGTTATATGCCACGATGCAAGCCGCGATGGCCGGTGGTGAACGGGTTCTTAACTTGCTTGATACTGTGCCCGATGTTACCGATGCACTGGATGCGGGAGCGATGCCGCCAATTGTCGGTCAGGTTGCCTTGCAGGATGTTTGTTTCGCATATGATGAGCATATAGAGGTATTAAAGGATATCAATCTTGAGATCAAGGCCGGACAAACATTGGCCCTGGTGGGACCGACTGGTGCGGGTAAAACGTCAATTGCGAACCTCATCGCACGCTTTTATGATGTGTCTCAGGGGGCCGTTTTGATTGATAATATCGATGTGCGCTCTGTACGGCAGGACTCGTTGCGATCACAAATGGGTTTGGTCGCACAAGATCCATTTCTATTTGCTGGTACGATTGCTGATAATATTCGCTTTGGCAGGCCCAATTGCCAGATGGATGAGATAGAGGCGGCAGCTCGGTTGGCGAATGTTCAGGACTTTATCGATACCTTGCCAGCGGGCTATGAAACTGAGATTCTCGAGAACGGGGCTAATCTTTCTGTGGGGCAACGCCAGTTAATTTCGATAGCGCGGGCAGTTCTGGCTGATCCGCGTATTTTGATTATGGATGAAGCGACATCCAGTGTCGATATTGTCACAGAGATGCTTATTCAAGATGCCTTGCAGCAGCTATTGCAAGGTCGAACCGCGATTGTGATCGCGCATCGGCTAAGCACCATTATCAATGCCGATTTAATCTGTGTGATCGAAAATGGTCAAATAATTGAGCGTGGAACGCACGATACATTGCTGGCTCAGGATGGCCTCTACCGACAGCTTTATAATCGTCAGTTTGTCGGCTTGACCTGACGCCAGCATTATTTCAAGTTGGGCCCGATTTATATCAAACGACCGCCATACCACAATTTTGTAAATTAAACATCCAGGTTCCTTACACTCTTGGCATGGGTCTGAATGAAACGCTTGCGCGGCGGCACACTGCTGCCCATCAGCATGTCAAACACACGATCAGCTTCAGCCGCATCGTCAATCGTGACCTGGAGCAGCGTGCGCGTAGCTGGATCCATGGTCGTGTCCCAGAGTTGATCCGGGTTCATCTCACCCAGACCTTTATACCGCCCAACCCGAATTTTATCTGGATCTTTGAATTTCTTGAGCGCTTTGTTCAGTAATTCACCTTCGCTCAAGCCGGCTGATGGATAGACATATTCCACGTTCTTCCCGTGCTGAAGCCGATAGATCGGCGGTTGCGCAATATAGAGGTGTCCATCCTGAATGAGTGATTGCATATGGCGGAAAAAGAACGTCAACAACAACGTGCGAATATGGCTACCATCGACATCAGCATCGGTCATGATGATGACACGGCCATAGCGTAACTTTTCAACGTTAAAGTCCTCGCTGATGCCGGTGCCCAGTGCGGAGATCATGGCTTTGATTTCGTTATTATCCAACACCTTATCAAGCCTTGCCCGCTCGGTGTTCAGGATTTTTCCCCGTAACGGGAGAATTGCCTGGAAATGGCGGTCACGACCCTGTTTTGCGCTATTATGGACGAACACACCGCTTGACAAAGCAAAATTATGAGTATGCGGCACTTCAACATCATACACATCTATTCGCTCGGACATGCGTTCAATGGCAACGATGCGATGATTGTAATTCTCGATGGCTTTTTGGGCATGATTAGTGTTACCAGCAAAGTACCGGTCACAGAATGTATCAAACCGCAACAGCGTTTTATCACCTGTTTTGATCCTGAAATTGCGATAGGCTTCCAGATCGAGTTCACCGTGTTGTAGTTCTATTTGCTTTAGGGCGGTAATTGTTTTCTGGTAGTATGTCCTATCAAGCGCTGCTTTTCGCTTAGTACGGAATTCGGCAGTCCATTGTTCGCGGGTTTTGTCGCTGCGCCATTGACGTAGGTCTTCATCCTCCCATTGAATAATGGCTTTTTGAGATGCTTGTTCACGCGCTTCTGGATTTTGTGCAAAGTACTCGCGCACCCGTTGAGCTTGTTTTTCGCGATTTTCAGGCTGACTCCAATAGTCCATTTGGGCTTCGTAGAGTTGTCGATTATTTTCTGCCTGATAATCCGGGTTCGACTCATAAAACTCAAGCCATTTTTCCTTCATGTAGGCTTTGTAAGTTTCATTTTCCCATTGTTCTTGAGCCTGTTTAGATAGAATTTCTCGTGTTTCAGGTTGGCGCATCCGTTGGCTCATGTTTTTGCGGAATGCCTCCGATTGTCGTATAGTTCGACATTTGTCTATGACATCGGGTCGATGCAAAGTTGAGCTGATATGCTGCCGATGTAGTTCCAAATGCTCCTCTGAAGGCATCCTTTCGATGTTTGGTGGATTATTATTGAGTTTGTTGAAATCTTTGTGATGGCAATGATCGCCATCATCAACAGAATAGACACCCTGCCAGCGGTTATACCAATCTGCCAGTACGTGGGTGAACAGCCAGGTGTCAGTCTTTGTATCCCACACCATTTCATAACCGTCAATTGTAATGCCCGGTTCTTTTTTGTCCGAAAGTTGACGATATAAAGGCATCAGTGAGTCATGCGGCGAAAGTTCTGCGGCTTGTTTGTAGCTACCATCACGCAGCAAAAAACGATGATCTGGGGTGCAAGTGATGACTTCACCATTATCTAGAATTAGGCGAATCACCTTTGCATTTCGTTTGGTAATACGAGCATTGATGACTTTTTCAAGGCCGATTTTGCCATCATGCCGAATGGTGTAGCAGTAATGTTGCTTACCCGATTGTTGTTCCCGGACGAGATCTTCAAAACTGAGGTTGCGTCCATCAGCTAACGCTATCTGAGTGTCACCAGAGAAACACCCCCCGGCACTGTCGCCTTCGACGATGTAAATTTCGGCATCGGCACCATGGGTCGAACAATCAGCTAGTTTGCCGGGTAGGGTGCTGCTTTCAAGCAAGCTGGGGCCACTACGGACCAAATCACGCGCCTTCTTCGCTGCTTCACGGGCACGCTTACTCGTCATACATTTCTCGACGATGCGGCGCGCTTCGCGGGGATTAACTTCCAGGAATTCTGCAAACGCCTCCGAAAGCACCTGCGATACCGCGCCCTGAACTTCAGGATTCATGAGCTTGACTTTGGTCTGGCTCTCGAACTGGGGGTCCGGGTGTTTGATACTGACGATGGCGGTCAGGCCCTCAAGGGTATCATTGCCTGAAAAATTGGCTTCCTTTTCCTTGAGCAGATTGGCTTTACGGGCATAACGATTGATCACGCTGGTGATGGCCGAACGCATCCCCGTAAGATGGGAACCGCCGTCGGGTGTCCCAATCGTGTTGGCAAAAGCGAGTTCGGTGACTGTCGATGAATCGGTATATTGAAATGCGAGTTCTACACCAACTGTGATAGGTTTCTTATTCTCGGGAGCCGTTTCAACGTCGCGCTCAGCATGGATAGGCGCATGGAGTTCACGCCGATTACGATTAATGTAGCGCACAAAGGAGTTCAAACCACCCTCAAAATAAAACGTGGTTTCCTTCGCAACCGGCTTCACGCGCTCGTCGCGGAGTGTGATCGTGACTTTGCGGGTGACAAAGGCCATCTCACGGAAGCGCTTTTCCAGCCGATCATACTCGAACTCATTGGCATCCATAATTGTGTAATCAGGAATAAATGTTTGGACTGTTCCTGTCCCTTCATCTGGCTCCAGCTTGCGGACTTTCACCACGTCACTGGTCGGCTTACCCGCTTCGTATGTTTGCTCCCAGAGGTGACTATCCCGATAGATTTCCGCTTTGAACCAGGCTGATAGGGCATTGACGGCTGACAGACCAACACCATGTAAACCGCCGCTGACTTTGTAGGCTTGATCGTCGAACTTGCCCCCGGTGCCCACCTGGGTCATCACCATCTCAAGGGTGGAGATACCCTCTGTTTTGTGGATGCCAACCGGGATACCGCCACCATTATCCGCAACCGTGACAACATTATCATCTTGAAGTGTTATCATAATGTGGTCGCAGCGTCCGGCTAATGCTTCATCAATCGCGTTATCTACGACTTCATAGATAAGATGGTGTAGCGCGCGAACATCGGTACCGCCGACATACATTCCAGGTCGTAGACGAATGTGGGCTATGGGATCAAGTTTTCTAATATGATCTTCTCTTTGTTCAGCAGTATGATTTTTGCCCGCCATGTGTTCTCCTTATGGTGCCGGACAATACCAAACCAATCTATTTCAACTGGTCTGATCTTAGGCACATCCTAATGCGTTACTGGGAATTTCCTTCTAAAAAACACCTTACACTACCTTTAATATTATACTCGATTACGGTGATTCAGACAACCGGGAATCGAACATTTATGCTAGGTGTTTGCGCACGGTGCTATTGTTACTTGACAGGTCACAAAGGCCCATTTACAATGCCCTTGAAGGCCCCCGTAGCTCAGGGGACAGAGCTATTGTCTTCTAAACAATAGGTCGGGAGTTCGAATCTCTCCGGGGGCGCTCAAGCAAAAATGCCCGCTGTCCAGGCGAGCATTTTGTTTTTGAACTGGGGTTGTAAATCAGGCCATAATTTCCTGATAGACGGCCTGCGTTGCGGATGACAATTCCCGTTGACTTTTATCGAATGTATCCGCGAGACGCTGATAATGGGCAGCGGCCTCACTGCGCCGACCAAGCCGAGCGTAGAGCTGCATGACTTCGCGGTGAATTTCTTCTCTGGAATTGTCCTCGCCCAGCGCTTTTTGAAAGAGTGCCAGCGCGTGTTCTGGTCGGTCTTCGGCTAACCGAACATGGGCCATTTCGGTAAGTGCTTCAAGGAAACCAGCCTGGAAGTCAACGCGCCGGTCCGTAATCCAGGCGTCATTATGACCTTGAAGGAATGGGCCACGATACAGTTCAACCGCGTGTGCCCAGGCCGCGACTCGTTCCGGGTTATCTTCATCGCGACCTGCCATTAACGTGCTGACGAAATCCATGACATCATATTTGATCGATAGATTGGGATTGACGCGATAGTAGCCGTCATCATGAACCAGTACATCCATATCCAGTGCCTTGTGAAGGCGGCGTTTGGTAACGTGGAATACATTAACAGCCTGATCGGTTACGAGTTCCGGCCAGAACGCCTGACAGATTTCGGAACGCGTTATACTGGGGCGATCTAGGGCGAAGAAAAATAGCAGCCGAGGGAGATGACCTTCCCACGTATCAATGGATTCGCCATTCATCAAAATATAACCAGGTCCCAACGCGAAAACCTGTAATTCATTTTCACCCGATGTCGCAATGTTGTAGAAATCTTCACTAATGAGTTCTTCGTCACGCAGGAGCACAGCTCGCTTTTGGGCAATGAGCGATACCCAGGGCAGACGCGGCAATGTTCGACTATTGATTACCAGCTTGCAATGATCCGGGAGTAAACCGACCAATTTGCTGACAAACTTTTGTACATCGTCAGCACTATCGCCCCGATCATACTCGTCCAGCACAAACATGAATGGTTCATCGCTCATCTCGGATAGATCCTGAGCAAAAGTGCTGAGAAGTTGGTCAATATCCTGCGCAGCATTGGGCGGCAAGATGTTTATGTGTCGGCCAAAAGTTGGATGCTGATTGGCTAAATCGTGGGTAATACCCGACAAAAAGGACTTAAGGTTAATGTCATCAGGACCCAGAGCGTAATAAAATACTTTTAAGTCTGGTGAATTTATGAGTTTGGCAACCAGGACCGAACGATAACGACTGCGCGGGTGGAGTAAGATGACCCGTGCGTTTTCAGCCTGTTCGCGAAAGTTTTGGTACGATTGTTCGATTAAGTCATGGAGTTTCATCTTTTTCATGACCTCAATTTCCTTATGAATCACGATATTGCAGGCAGTTTAGCACATAAATAAGACAATTGCTAATGTAATGTTATTCGTTGCTTACAGGCCAATTTGTGATGGAGTGCTATTTATGGAAAAACCAGGACGAACGCTGGGTTTATCGCTGGCAATCATTCTCAGCGTTGCATTATTTTCATTGTTACCAATTGCGCAGGTTGTCTTTTATCTGTCTTTGCAGCAACAATTTGCGCAAATTGAGTTTTTGGAGACTGGCGGAGCAATCGGCGGGAGTCTCGCAGATATTGGCAACCTGACGCTCATTGTTCCGGTCATTAATGGCCTTATTTTTCTGATTATTGCGGTGTTAGCGTGGCGCGGGAAGCCCCAGGTGGTACGTTATGTTTTTATAGGTGCGGTTGTATTTATCACGCTGACAACGGTGCTGCTGACTGCTGGCGCATTCCAATCACCAGACCCCCTTAATCAAGGAATCGATTCAGGTCACGATTTGAATCTTTCGTTGTTACGTGCCCGATTAGTCATGAGTGTGCTGGTCACGGGGTACGTGGTCTGGTATGTCAATCGGGGGCCGGCACGTGCTTTTTATCGTGGCTATTATCTGCCGGACCCGGATGAAATCGAGAATGCGCCATCCTGAAATATCAAGGTGCCGCTGCTTTTTCGCGCTCTTCCATCTCCATGCGGACCAATTCGCGGCGCAAGGTTTTCAAAACCTCGGATTTTGGCAACTCATCAATAAAAGCGATACGGGTTGGTATTTCATAGCGAGCCAGGTATTTTTCACAATGGGCAATAAAATCTTGCTCAGTCGCGGTCGCATCGGGCTTGAGCACAATCCAGGCTTTCAGCGCTTCTTGCCCAGCTTTTTCGGGGTGCGGAATTGAGGCAACACCGACCTCTAAGACCGCTGGATGATCTTTAATAACTTTTTCGATAGATGCCGGATAGACGTTGAAGCCACCGATAAGGGCCATGTCCTTTTTACGGTCAACGATGTAGAAATAGCCGTCATCGTCCATGCGGGCAATGTCACCCGTAAAAAGCCACAGGCGCCCATCTTGTTCACGCAGTGCGTTAGCCGTTTCGGTGGGCATGCCAAGATACCCCTTCATGAGCTGTGGCCCGGCAATAACCAACTCGCCAATTTCGCCAATGGGCAGGTCGGTTTCACCATCATCCAGGCTTACAATGCGTACGTCCATATCTGGGATCGGCAAACCGACGGACCCGGCACGGTTTTCGCCATTCACCGGATTGACATGTGCGGCAGTTGGCGCTTCACTCATGCCATAACCCTCAAGCAATTTGCCGCCGCTGAGCCGTTCGAATTCACGCTTGGTGGCAGGCGGCAAAGGTGCAGAGCCACTGACACAGGCACGAATTGAACTCAAACGGACTTCACCTGATTGAACACGTGGATGTTGATTGATGGCGTTGTAAAGCGCCGGGACCCCGTGAAATAATGTCGGTTTGAAGGTTTCAATCACACCTAGAACATCGTCTATGTCGCGGGCGTTGGGAACAAGCGCGATTTTCGCGCCGACATAGATGGCTTTGCTTAAGACGGCCACCATGCCAAAGACATGAAACATCGGGATTGCGCCCATAAATACTTCATTTTCTTTAGGTTGAAGCACGGCTGTCATTTGTAATGTATTGGCGACCAACGCTCGATGGGTTGCCATCGCTGCCTTTGAAACACCGGTAGTGCCACCAGTATACTGGTAAATGCACATATCGTCCGGGGTTACATCGACAGCAGGTGTCTGGTCGGCATGTTGTGCCAACAAATCCTGAAACCAGAAATCACCGCTGGAAAGATTTTCCACCCGATGTCCATCTTTTTTCTCACGGGCCAGCGTAAAAAGGATACGTCCAAGTTGCGGGAAGTATTCTTTGATATTGGCGACAATAACGTGTTCTACTATGGTTCGATTTTGGAACGCTTTGACTTTGTTATAGAACAGACTGAGTGAGATAATAAATTTCGCCTCGCTGTCATTGATCTGGAATTGCATCTTTTCTTCAGGGAAGGTCGGGTTTGTGGCCGAAACTACGCCCCCTGCTTTGAGCACGGCATAAAAGCTGATGACAAAAGCCACGCAATTGGGCATGACCAACGCAACCACATCACCTTTTTGCAAGCCCATCTGCACCAGGCCAACCGCCAGCGCGTCAGACAGTGTGTCGAGTTGTTTGTAAGTCAGTTCACTGCTGGCACGTCCAAAAATGGGTAGCTGCAGGCTGGTGATAAGTGCTGTTTGCTCAGGAGCCTTTTGTGCGCTATCTCGAAGGAAATTATGAAGCGGAATTTCTGGATATGGTTCTAATGTAGTAGGAACTTCTGGATCATATTTTTTGGTCCAGGGACGGTCATTATAAGTAACCATAAGTTAAGAAACCTTCTTATTCTTTAAGATTTATTGAAATCGTACTGAGATTATAATCGGGGCATTTATGCGCTGTCAAATGGTCCAGACTCGCCATGCGTCAGGGAGGCGTGCAACCTTTCCATTGTGGGTGATGCAAACATGTTTACTATAGCCGGTGACACATACTTCACCAGCGAGATCTGCAACGATTTCGTAATTGAATGTAACGCTACGGCTTTTCATGGCGGCCAACCAGCAACGGATGGTGAGCATCTGATCGTAGTAGACGGGTTTGATGTAGCGGGCATTAATCTCGGTTACAGTCAGATAATGACCGGAACGCTCAAAACTCGCGTAATCGCTGCCACGCTGCCGCGCATAATTGGTTCGGCCTTCCTCAAAATAGGTGATATAACTGCCGTGATGCACAATACCCATTGCATCGGTTTCTGCGTAACGAACACGAAAGCGTGTTTCGGCAACAAAACGGTCAGCCGGAGCCACAATAATTACTCTCCATTTTTGCGCAAGATAGCTGCACCTTTTTCATTGGCAAAGGTGCGAATAATTGACAGATCAAATTCTTCAAGCCAGCGATTCACCATTTTATATTCATCATCGCGCATAAAATCATCGACCAGAATATACCCACCAGCCTGAATGCGGTCAAACAGCATCGGGAGGGCAGGGTAGCGAGCCATTGAAGCGGTTCCTGAAGGCGGTCCATCAACAACTAATAAATCAATTCTATCCGGTAAGCCTTGAAGTGCTTCGCTGTCGTACCAAAGGTAGTTTGTCTGGTTGATGCTCAAGTCGCGTAGCGGCGCGTGATTGACGCGCGCAATGGATTCGAGTTGATGTGAGCGTAAGTTGGCTGCTGTAACTTCGGTAAATGTTGCTTGGTGCTCTAACGAGATCAACTGACCGCTGCCATTCGCTTTCAGCGCATAAGCGCTCACAAGGGTTGATACGCCACTGCCGATTTCAACAATCTTTTCTGGCTGATGTTCTCGAATCAAGGCAACAGCAATTGTGACGAAATCGGGCGAGGCAGCCCATAAACGCATTGGCGGCAGCGGATGGGTTATCTCCAGGGTATTGTACAGTGAGAACAGCGCTTCGGTCTGCCAATAATGTTGTACCTGTTCCACCTGGAGTTTATGGTAAATTTTGAGCAGCAGGGTTACGAGAAGATAGCCCAGGACGGCCAGCGAAACCGCCAGCCCCGGAATGCCTAATAGTAAGCCAGCAATAAAGGTTAAGATACCCCAGGCTATAAACTGGTTGCGGGTGTCTTTTTGAAGTTCAAAGAACTTAGGGTCCTCTGTTTCAATGTGTGTCGGGCGGGGTATCAGTGGCATGCTGTTATTCCGGTTGATGGCGGTGCGAGAGTTCTGCCTCGACATCATCCAGCGTAATGTCAAGCTGTGCCATGAGCACCAACGTGTGGTAAAAGAGGTCGGCGAGTTCATCGATCTGTGCTTCACGCCCTTGACCTAACGCGGCGACAACCACTTCAGTTGCTTCTTCCCCGACCTTCTGAGTTATCTTATTCAGTCCCGCATTAAACAAATGGTTCGTATAACTTTCCGCTTGTGGGTTGGCCTTGCGATCCTGAATAATTGCTTCAAGTTGGGTGAGCATTTCAGACATGAGAGTCCTCAATAGACTGGGTGAAATCGGTCAGTGTCCGATAGAAACAGGCAGTTTCGCCGGTGTGGCAAGCGGGTCCGGCTGGATTCACCTGGATGAGCAGCGTATCAGCGTCGCAATCAATTTGAATCTCAACAACTTCTTGAATGTTGCCAGACGTTGCACCCTTATGCCACAATTCATTCCGGCTTCGACTCCAGAAAACGGTCTCGCCAGTGGCTAATGTCTGCTGCAAGCTGGCAGCGTTCATGTACGCCATCATTAAAACCTGTTGTGTTTGGGCATCCTGAATGATAGCCGGAATCAATCCATTGGCATCCCATTTAAGCGCGTTTAAGTTGTTCATATTCCCAGCCATTGGTTCGGGTCGGCACATTAAATTCGTAGAGATAATCTTTCAAATCGCTGATACGCATTTCATTGTAGTGAAAAACAGAAGCAGCCAGTGCTGCATCAGCTTTGCCGACCGTGAGTGCTTCGCGAAAATGTTCCATCGTGCCCGCGCCGCCGGACGCAATTACCGGTATTGATACGGCCTCGGCAATAGCAGCAGTGAGTTCCAAATTATAACCATTTTTCGTGCCGTCGTGATCCATGCTGGTTAGTAAGATTTCCCCGGCACCTCGTTCTTCAACTTCTTTGGCCCAGGCAACGGCTTCTTTGCCAGTGGGAACCCGACCGCCATTGATAAAGACTTCCCATTGACCATCTATCCACTTTGGGTCTATCGCCACGACAATGCACTGACTGCCAAAACCCCACGCGCCTTCGTTGATGAGATCGGGATTATTGATGGCGGCACTATTAATGGAAACTTTGTCGGCTCCGGCGAGTAGCGTTGCGCGGATGTCTTCAATAGTACGGATGCCGCCGCCAACGCAGAAGGGGATAAATACATTATCGGCCACCTGCCGAACCATTTCCAATGTGGTGTTGCGTTGTTCATGGGAGGCCGTGATGTCCAGAAAGACCAGTTCATCGGCCCCTTCTCGATCATAAACGGCGGCCTGTTCCACTGGATCGCCAGCATCTTGTAGATTAATAAAGTTGATGCCCTTGACCACCCGGCCATTCAGCACGTCAAGGCAGGGGATGATGCGTTTAGTTAGCATTGCTACTACCTTTGACAGCATTTAATGCATCGGTGAGCGATATTTTTCCTTCGTACAGTGCCATGCCTATCACTGCGCCCGCAACGACCCGGCTCGTCTGAAGCTGCTGGATTTCGGCGATGCTGCTTAAACCGCCAGATGCAATGACCTTGAGGCCAGTTGTATGACCCAGATCAATCGTCGCTTCGACATTAACTCCTGTCAGACCACCATCACGGCTGACATCGGTGAATAATGCATGTTGAATCCCTACTTCAACCATCGCCTTGCCAAGTTCGGCAGGAGTCACATTTGCTACTTGTTGCCATCCATGAGTCGTGATTTTGCCATCGCGGGCATCCAAAGCCACACAGATGTTATCAGAACCCCAGCGGGCTACCGCCTTTGCGACTATCGCCGGATCATTGATTGCGATGGTCCCCAGAACGACCCGGCTTGCACCGTGATCGAACGCCTGCTGAATATCTGACAGAGAACGCAAGCCGCCACCAAATTGTACACGCAAGTCCAGTTGCGCAACTTGTTCTAGGATTTTGCCATTATTGTTAGCCGCTGAAAAAGCACCATCAAGATTGACCATGTGAATCCAGTGGGCACCGGCTGCCAGCCACTGTCTGGCGGTGAGAACGGGATCGTCGCTGAAGACTGTTTGCTGGCTGGGATCACCTTCTTTGAGGCGTACAACCTTTCCACCATGTAAATCTATCGCCGGATAGATAATCATCTTTCAATGCTCCAGGAAATTGGTTAGCAATTGCAGGCCAGTGCGCTGGCTTTTTTCAGGGTGAAATTGTACACCATAGATATTATCGCGGTGCACCACCGCCGTAAAGTCAATCCCATAATCGACCGTGGCGACGACATCGGCTGGATTGGTCGGGGCACAATAGTAACTATGGACGAAATAGGCTGAGCTTGAAACGGGGATGTCGTCAAATAGACGTGATGGTCGCTGATGTTGCAATTGATTCCAGCCCATATGTGGTACTTTGAGCTGCGGGTTGGCCGGGAAGCGCGTGACGTAGCCCGGCAAAAGCCCCAACCCTTCGTGCATACCCATCTCATCACTGTGTTCGAATAAAAACTGCATTCCCAGGCAGATGCCCAGATAGGGAATTCCTGCATTGATAGAATCTTTTAAGGGTTGGACGAGGCCTTGTTTGTGAAGCTGCTGCATTCCAGCGCCAAATGCGCCGACGCCGGGCAAAATAATCTTATCGGCACCAGCGAGTTCCTGAGGTGACTGGATGACACGCATATTGCCGATACCTAGATAATTCAAGGCGTGAACCACGCTGCGCAGATTACCTGCCCCGTAATCAACAACTGCCAGCATCCCTCATCCCTTCTTCTCATTTATCGGTAAAACATAAAAAACCCCGCCGGTGCGGGGTCATATTAATCAAGCTAAACAAAATGTGACGGTCAAACCATTGCCAACACCAGGAGTTTATTATGGGTTTGATGGTGGTGAAAGTGCATCATAATTTTGCAATGGTTGCCAACAACGTGCGCCAGTATAGCGGGTTGGTAAATTGATGTCAACCTGTGCGGTGAGGATATTCGCTGAGTGGGTTGCGCCTTTACAGAATGCCCAATGCATCGCCCCAGTATTTTGTGATGATTCGCACTTGTCAGTTTTTAAGTGTTCGTTAAACTCTATGCCAGTGTTAAGCATTCTGAAGAGGAAGGTTACATCATGCGTAAGCTTTCATTGCTTTTGAGTATTTTGTTGCTGTTGCTGATGATCGTACCACTCGCAGCCCAGGACGATGAAATTGTCTTCGGGGTTATTCTGGTCGGTCCGCGCAATGATCGTGGTTGGAGCCAGTCTCATTTTGAAGGTGGCGAGTACGTTCAAGCGAAGATGCCGGGTGCAACCATGCTGTTGTTCGAGAGCCTGAACGAGGCTGATACCCCTGAGGCGACTCTGTTGGACGTGGTTACAGAGATGGTGGATGGTGGCGCGGAGGTCATCTTTACCACGTCGGCATCATTTGAGCAGGATACAAATGCGGTTGCGGAAGCGTTCCCGGAAATCGTATTTATCAATATCACCGGCAGTAATGCGTTGGAAGATGACGTGCCGCCCAATGTTGGGAATTTCAACGGTTTGATGGAAGCGCCCCGCCTGATTGCAGGTTGTGCGGCAGCACTGTCATCGGAAACAGGTCAGATTGGTTATCTGGGTGCGTTAATTGACCCCGAAACTCGGCGGCTGGCGGCTTCCTCATATCTGGGCGCACGCTACTGTTATGAAAACTTTGTTGGCGGCGACCCTGCCGATCTTGAATTTACCGTTACCTGGATCGGCTTCTGGTTCAATATTCCAGGCGTGACGCTGGATCCAACCGAAGTCGCTAATGAATTCTTTGACAATGGTGCTGATGTTGTGATTTCTGGCATTGATACGACCGAAGCAATCCAGGTTGCGGGTCGTCGTTCGGGTGAGGGTGAGCGGGTGTTTGCCATTCCTTATGGCAATGCGGGTGGCTGTGATGAAGCGCCAGAAGCCTGCCTGGGTGTGGCTTACTACAATTGGGGTCCGGCCTATTTGGACGTTGTCGAAGCTGTTCAAGCGGGAACCTGGGAACAGAACTGGGAGTGGATCCCCCCTGATTGGGAAGACATCAATAGCGTTGATACATCGGTGATTGGTTACTTCTATGGTGAAGGATTGCCTGAAGATGTGACAGCTGATCTGGATGTGTTTTATGAGGAGATGGCTGGTTATAGTAGCGACCCCATGCACGAAGATACGATCTTCCTGTGGGAAGGGCCTCTGAACTTGCAGGATGGCACAGAACTGGCTGCCGAAGATCAACCAGTCGATTTGTTGGATATTTGGTTCCTGCCCCAACTGCTTGAGGGTATGACCGGGGCCAGCGAGTAACCAACTATTCCGTGTAATCAGTGGGGTGTCACCCTGACACCCCATTTCATTTTAGCCTGGAGCATGAACATGATTGATGATCCAGTACTGATTAATGATTGGCACGCAGTGATTCCAGAGTCACAACTTGATGCCGAGGGTGTGGTGCGGGCACGTTTGCTTGATGAAGATCTTGTCATCTGGCGGGCTGGCGATCAAGTATTAGCCTGGAAGGACCTATGCATTCATCGTGGGTCGCGCCTGTCATTGGGCGAGATTCAAGGCGAGACATTGATGTGCGCCTATCATGGGTGGACCTATAACAGTGCCGGGCAATGTGTTGGTATTCCGGCGCATCCAGAGCAAACACCACCGGCGAAGGCTCAGGTGACAACCTATCAGGCCTGTATCCTCTATGACTTTGTATGGGTCTGTTTGGGGACGCCACCGGCGAAGCTGCCACCATTCCCGGAATGGGAAGATGCGAGTTACCGGCGTATTTTATGCGGTCCCTATACATTCAATGCGGCGGGACCGCGTATGGTTGAGAATTTCCTGGATGTGGCGCATTTTCCATTTGTTCATGAAAATATTCTTGGTGTAAGAGACCATGCCGAAATCGCTGATTATGAAGTCATCACTGATGAAAACGGTGTCACGGCAAAAGATATTGATATTTTTCAACCAAACCCGGACGGAACGGGTGAGAGCAAGGTCGTGCGTTATACTTACCGGGTGTTTCGTCCGCTGGTAGCCTATTTCCGTAAGGAAACTGCCGGACCACAGTTCGCTATTTTACTGATGGTGACGCCAATTGCCGAAGTTCACAGTCTGATGTGGATGTGGATGGTCATGAACCATTCTTACGATAAATCGGAAGCGGAGTTACGCGCTTTTCAAGATGAAATTGCGTTACAGGATTTACCCATCGTTGAATCACAGCGTCCAGAATTGTTGCCATTAGACTTACAAGATGAGCTTCACCTGCGTTCCGATAAAACTGCTATCGCCTACAGACGTTGGTTGAACGACCTGGGCTTAACCTTTGGAACCTCATGAATATCACGCTGCAACACATCCACAAGCGATTTGGCCCGGTCCACGCCAACAACGACATTAATGTGACGTTTGCGCAAGGGCGAATTGTTGGCATCCTGGGCGAAAATGGCGCGGGCAAATCGACACTGATGAAAATCCTATCCGGCTATCAACCGGCTGACAGCGGCTCCATTCTGATTGATGAGCGCCTGGTTGACTATGTTGGCCCAGAGGCGGCGATTGAACAAGGGATTGGGATGTTGCAACAGGATCCGCTGGATGTTGGTGCATTTACGGTGTTAGAGAATTTCATATATGGGCGCGGTGGCGGCCTGCTTCCAGACTGGCGACGGGCTGAAGAACAGCTTGCTGATTATGCGCTGAGATTTGGTTTTGAGCTAGACCCGGCGACACCGATTGATCGCCTGAGTATTGCCCAGCGCCAGCAGCTTGAAATCGTTCGTCTCATGGCGTTGGGGGTAAAAACACTCATCCTCGATGAACCGACGACTGGCATTTCTGCTGAGCAAAAGGACACTTTGTTTAGTGCATTGCGGCGGTTGACACAGGATGAGGGCATGATCGTCTTGCTGGTTTCGCACAAGTTAGAAGATGTAATTGCTTTGTGTGATGAGGTGATCGTATTGCGGTCTGGTCGGCATGTCGGGGGTATGGCGATGCCGGAAAGACAGACCGTGACTCCCGCAATTTTGTCGCAAACGAAATCTCGTTTAGTCGAGATGATGTTCGGCCAGGAGATGGCCCCGCAGATACGTCAAAATACGACGATTGGCGGGGTAGTCCTGGCGCTGGATGGGGTTCATGTGCGGGACAAACGGTTGGACATGGCTGGTGTTAACCTGCAAGTTCAGTCCGGTGAAGTAATTGGCCTGGCGGGTCTAGATGGTAGCGGTCAATCATTGATTATGCGGGCGATGTGCGGCTTGCATCCCATCTTGAATGGACAGGTTGTCGTCAAAGGCACCGACTTGACCAATAAGGCCTATCGTCGTTTTTTGCAGAGCGGTGTCGTGTTTGGCGCTGCGGGCCGGTTGGAGGAAGGTTTGATCGCTGGTATGACATTGACCGAGCACATGGCGCTCGTATCCATACAGGAACCGGTGATTGACTGGGCGGAAGTTGCACAGTATACCAGCCAGCAAATAGACCATTACGATGTGCGAGGCCGGGCAACTGACCAAATTGAGCAGCTTTCTGGGGGCAATCAGCAGCGGGTTTTGATGGCATTGCTGCCAGCGACTCCTTCGGTGCTCGTATTGGAACAGCCGACACGCGGTCTGGATGTCGATTCGGCCCGATGGATTTGGGAACAGTTGTTGGAGCGACGCGAACGCGGCACATCTATTGTATTTAGCTCCCCTGAGCTGGATGAATTGGTGGCATATAGTGACCGTATTCTGGTATTCTACGCGGGTCAGGTTCATGTTGTGACCAATGTCACCGGAACAACAATTGATCAGTTGGGCCATTTTATTGGTGGTGAATTTCACTAGGCTTGCCCGTTATGCAGAACCAATCACGACGTTTACAAATTGTTTTTACGATCTTACCGGTTTTGCTGTCGCTGGTGATTGGCGCGTTGCTGGTGTTTTCGGTGGGGCGTGACCCGGTTGAGGTGCTGGAGAAAATTTGGGAGGGCGCATTTCGCAATAGCAACGCGGTTGCCGGTGTGCTCAATTTCTGGATTCCGCTGACGCTGGCTTGTATGGGCTTGCTCGTGGCGTTTCGGGCGGGTCTTTGGAATATTGGAATTGAAGGACAAATTTTGGCGGGGGCATTGTTTGCCAGCTGGGGGGCGCAATTTATTAGCTTGCCCGAAAACTTAGCGCCGTTATTGATAATAATCGAAATCCTGCTGGCGATTCTGGGCGGTATGTTCTGGGCAGGTATTGCCGGAGTGTTGAAAGTCTGGCTCGGTGTAAACGAGATTTTTGGCGGAATGGCCCTGAATTCGTTGGCCGGGGTTTGGGCGATCTATCTCATCGCTGGCCCCTGGCATCCGGAAGGTGGCAGTGCGCAATCAACCGCTCCGTTTGAGCCGATGGCGCTATTGCCGAGTATCTCGGATGACTTCCCGGTGAGTCTCTTGGCGCTAATTCTAACTGGATTTGCGGTCATCCTTGTGCCGCTAGTGTTAAACCAGACCCGCTGGGGGTTACAACTCAAGGCAACCGGTAAGAACGCACGATCGGCGCTATTGTTGGGTGTGCCAACCAGTATTGTCGCGATGAGTGCCTTTTTGGTTTGTGGCGCACTGGCAGGAATGGCGGGATCATATCGTGTGCTGTTTACCTACGGCAGTTTCCGTCCACTGGCGGCAGGGGGGATCGGTTTTCTTGCGCTGCTGGTTGTCATGTTATCGTCGATGCGGGCACTCTGGATTCCGATCATTACCTTTGTGTTTGCGGCGATTCTAGCAGGCAGCACTCGCCTGCGAGTCTCGTTACAGTTGGATGCATCATTAGCAGGGGTATTGCAGGGCACACTGGTGTTGCTTTTTTTGCTGATGAGTGGTTTGCGCCAGCGGGTTGAAGCGGGTTCGTTTCGTTTTGTGCCTGGCCGACGGAAGCAACAGCAGATGCATGATGTTGTGCCAGCCGATGAACAGGTAGTGGCACAATGAACGAAGAATTGCTCAATACCCTGAGCCGCGTGGTTGCCAATGCAACGCCATTGGTTATTGCCAGTATTGGCGAGACCATTAATGAACGAGCGGGAGTCATTAATCTCTCGGTGGATGGCAGCATTGTGCTAGCAGCGATGGCCGGATTTGTTGCCGGGTTAACTGTACAGAATGCTACCGATAACGAAGCTCTGGCGCTGATTGCGGGTTTGCTGGTGGCGATGCTTGCCGGTGCCCTTGCCGCCCTTATCGTTGCATTTTCTAGCATCGAGCTACGACAAGATCAAGTTGCTATTGGTTTTGTCTTGACCCTGTTAGGCGCGGACCTGGCACAGTTTTTTGGGCAGGAATACACGCGCATCCCCGGTCCTCAGGTGCCCCGGTGGCCGATTCCATTTCTCGATCAAATCCCGGTTGTTGGGCCGATTTTCTTCGATCACAATATTTTGGTTTATTTCAGTTATATATTGGTCGTTGGTGTGTGGTTCTGGATGTTTCGAACGCGGCCTGGCATGGCGCAGCGGGCAGTGGGCGAACGGCCCGAAGCGGCGTTTGCGCGTGGCACCAATGTCAACCGATTACGCTATATCTATACGATTATTGGCGGCGCGCTGATTGGTTTAGCGGGGGCGGCGTATTCGCTGCATTTTAAACCTGGTTGGTCAAATCCACCGGCGATGCGCGGTGATGGCTGGATTGCACTGGCGATAGTGATCTTTGGTGGCTGGCATCCGTTCCGAGTTGTGCTGGGTGCCTATTTATTCGCCGCGCTCCGGGCTATTTCGTCAGACATCCAAAAGAATGGGTTGGAATTGTTAGGTCAGACGATTGAGTTTAATTTTGTGCTGCTCAACGGCTTGCCCTGGATACTGCTGATTGTGACACTTTTGTTGGTGAGCAGCGGTACCATTGAGCGTCTATTACAAGTTATGCCGGGGCCGGTGCAGCGGCGAATGCGTTCGTTTTTGCGGTCTGATCCGCCGAAAGCGCTGGGGACAACCTTCGAAGTTGAATAAAGAATTTTTACGGGCAGGTGTAATTGATGACACAACCGCATATTATCATTTTTAACCCGGACCAGTGGCGCGGTGATGTGATGGGACACATGGGTAATCCTGCAGCCGTGACGCCGAATCTTGACCGCGCTGTCCAAACGGATATGGTGTCATTTCGAAATGCATTCTGCCAGAATCCGGTGTGTACGCCCAGCCGGTGTTCGTTCATGACGGGATGGTATCCCCATACACGCGGTCATCGCACCATGTTTCATATGTTGCGACCTGATGAACCAATGTTGTTGAAGACGCTTAAGGACGCAGGCTATTTTGTCTGGTGGGGTGGGAAAAACGATGTGGTTCCGGCACAGAATGGCTATGATGATTATTGTGATGTGAAATATGTTCCACCGGATACGCCAGAACGCCCCCTGCGCGCTAATTTGCATACATCCGGTGATTGGCGTGGTGAACCGGATGGCGATAACTTTTATTCTTTTTATGTTGGGCAACTCCCCAAAGCCGAGAAAGATCATCACATCTATGATCGGGATTGGGCTATGGTTGAGGGCGCAATCGATTTGATTCATAATGCGCCGCCAGATCAACCACTGTGTATTTACCTGCCAATTAGCTATCCTCACCCACCGTATGCTGTTGAAGACCCCTGGTACAACATGATTGATCGGGAACTGATTCCTGACCGGATTCCCGCACCAGACGATTGGTCAGATAAGCCCAGTTTGCTCAAGGGCATTTACGACCAGCAAAATCTAACTGGTTGGACTGAGGATCGCTGGACTGAGTTGCGCGCAACCTATTATGGCATGTGCGCGCGAGTTGATACGCAGTTCGGCATGTTAATGGATGCGCTTCGTGAAACTGAAATGTATGACTATACGGCAGTTTTCATGTTCTCCGATCATGGTGACTTCACGGGTGATTATGGGTTGGTCGAGAAAACGCAAAACACATTTGAAGACTGCCTGACACGAGTGCCATTCATGTGTAAGTTGCCTGCTGGGCATCAAGTTAAACCGGGTGTGCGCGATGCGTTAGTTGAGTTAATTGACTTCCCAGCGACAGTAGAGGCGTTGACAAAAATTGGTCCGAAGCACACACATTTTGGTCGCTCTTTGCTGCCATTGATCGCTGGCAAAACGACTCACCATCGAGATGCGGTGTTTTGCCAGGGTGGGCGCATGTATGGCGAACGTCAGGCAATGGAATTAGAAAGCAAGATGGGGCCAGAGGGATTGTATTGGCCGCGTTTGCAATGGCAGCAGCAGGATGATGGCCCGGAGCATACCAAAGCGACGATGTGTCGCACACAGGATTACAAGTATGTGTACCGGCTTTACGAACAAGATGAATTGTATGACCTCCGCAACGATCCCGGTGAACAGCACAATCGCATCAATGATCCTGGGTTGAGTGATGTAAAGGCAGACCTGCGTGAGCGCTTAATCCGTTTTTTGATTGAGACCAGCGACAATGTACCCTGGGAGACCGACCAGCGTAATTGATTACGCGAGTCCAAGAAAATTGGACTCATAGTCGCATGATACAATTCAGACTGCCAATCATTTACAGCAGAAAAAGTAACTTCATATGGAAAACAAAACGCCCAAAGCGCATCCGCTCGCACGCCTCCTGAAATACACTCGTCATTATCGCGGACGGGTCATCATGGCAGTTGTGGTTTCCATCCTCAACAAGGTGTTTGACATCATGCCGCCGATGCTCATTGGCGCAGCGGTTGATGTTGTGGTGCGGCGTGAGACGTCCTTCCTGGCTGACCTCGGTATTCTCGATCTGCAATTGCAGCTCATCGCGCTCGCCGTGTTAACGCTGGTCATCTGGATTTTCGAATCGACCTTCGATTACATCCAACACGTATACTGGCGCAATCTATCGCAATTGATTGAACATGATTTGCGGATTGAAACTTACCAGCACGTGCAGGGGTTGGAACTCGCTTATTTTGAGGATCAAAGTACCGGCGGCTTATTGTCGGTGCTGAACGATGATATTAACCAGCTCGAACGCTTTCTGGATGTTGGCGCAAATGACCTCATCCAGATTATCACGACGGTGATCGTGATTGGTGGTTTATTTTTTGCGATTGCGCCGGAAGTTGCCTGGTTAGCGTTACTGCCAATGCCAGTGATTGTTTGGGGGTCAGTCTGGTTCCAACGCAAACTCGCGACGCGCTATGCAGCGGTACGCCAGCAGGTCGGGATTCTCAATAGTCAATTGGCGAATAACCTGGGCGGTATTGGTACGATAAAAAGCTTTACGGCTGAAGAGCATGAGGTTGGGCGCATCCGCCATGAAAGTGACCTGTACCGCGAATATAACCGGCGGGCGATTCGACTGAGCGCCGCGTTTGTCCCTTTGATTCGGATGGCGATTGTTTTCGGGTTTATTGCGATCCTGTATTTTGGTGGACAAATCACCATCAGTGGCGAACTCAATATCGCGTTGTATAGTGTCATGGTGTTTATGACCCAGCGTTTGTTGTGGCCTTTGACGCGCCTGGGCGAGACGTTTGATATGTATCAGCGGGCGATGGCTTCATCAACCCGTATTTTTGGTCTGCTGGATATTGAGGCCCAGGTTGTCAGTGGCGATCAAATGCTCCCGTCAGTCTCGGTTCGCGGTGAGGTTGAATTCGAACAGGTGGGATTCACTTACAAGGGTGGTCAGCATGTGATAAAACATCTGTCAATGCGGATTCCGGCAGGCGATACCATAGCGATTGTGGGTGCGACCGGGGCCGGGAAGAGCACCATCGTGAAGTTGATGTTGCGCTTTTATGATGTGTCACGGGGGCGCATTTGCCTGGATGGTCACGATATTCGGGACTTGCGACTGGAGGATCTGCGCCGTAGCATCGGGTTGGTGAGTCAGGATGTTTTTCTGTTTCATGGTACTGTGCGCGAGAACATCACCTATGGCACATTCGATGCCTCATTTGACCAGATCGTTGCGGCAGCTAAAATTGCTGAGGCGCATGAGTTTATTATGGATTTGCCACAAGGTTATGACACCATTGTCGGAGAGCGTGGGCAGAAGCTCTCCGGTGGACAGCGGCAGCGGATTTCTATTGCGCGGGCGGTTCTGAAAGATCCGCCAATCCTCATTTTGGATGAGGCCACATCGTCGGTTGATAACGAAACCGAAGCTGCTATTCAACGTTCGATGGAACGCATTACAGTGGGGCGCACGACAATTGTGATTGCGCACCGGTTGTCTACAGTTCGCAACGCCGATCAGATCGTGGTGCTGGAAAACGGCGAGGTAAGCGAACAGGGCCACCATGACGAACTCGTGGGTCGCGGTGGCCTCTATGCGGCGTTGTGGCGGGTTCAGACCGGTGAACGTTTGCCTGCAGTCGGTGATTGATCAGGCGTCGCGAACACGTTGCACAATATCACGTAATTGAATCTCAAAATTAGGGTCGGCAGCTTTAAATTCGGTGCCGCTGATAACCAGTGGTGCGCCGAAAACGACAATCTCTGCACCCATTGCTAAAGTCTCGATGGCCTGGTCAACCGATAATCCGCCAACGGCCTGCACCGGAATATCGACGGCTTCTAGAATAGCGGGCAGATCGTCCAGCGGGCTGAGGCCAGGGATCATATTGCGTTCGTCGAAGCCCGTATGAACGATGATATAATCAACGCCCATTTCCTGGGCTTCGCGAGCCCGGCGTGGTTTGTCCGGGCATAACATGACATCACACATCACCTTGCCGTTGTATTGCTTTGCCATTTTGACCTGCTCAATTATGCTCGCATCATGGGCCTGACCCATCACGACGACCATATCACCGCCGGCCTTGAACATCATCTCCGCCTCGAGGCCGGCACCATCCATTGTTTTGAGATCTACAACAATCGGTTTGCCAGGGAACTCGTTGTGAAAAGCGCGAACTGCGTGTAAACCTTCCGCCAGAATGAGTGGGGTGCCGACTTCCAGCCAATCAACCCCGGCGTTGATTGCGCCCCGGGCTAAAGCTAATGCTTCTTCCAGCGTGGTGACATCAATCGAGATTTGTATTTTAGCTTCCATTCGACGTTCCAATCAGTTGCTGAATGTAAGTACCGACTTGACATTATCGCCGGCATCCATACGTGAAAATGCAGTTTCCCAGTTGTCGAGGTCATATAAGCCGCCGATGACTGGCTCCAGATTAATCTGGCCGGAACTCAGCAAGCCCAGCACCCGTTCCCAGGTAGTATAGGTGTGGCTAAACGTGCCCTGGAGCGTGGCGGCTTTGGCGACAAGTGGGTCTAAACTGAAATTCAGCGGCTGCGGCCCCCAACCAATTTTGGTGATGATACCATTGGGGCGGACCATCTCCATGCCCTGTTGAAGTGCCGCACTTACCCCGGTGCAATCAACCACCAGGTCGGCCCCAAAGCTATCGCCCAATGATTGAACCAATTCGACCGGATCATCGCGTTGAATGTTCAGCGTGTGATGCGCACCCAATTCAGCAGCAACATCCAGGCGATTTTGATCGCGATCAGTGCCCAGCATAATAATTGTGCTGGCTCCCCGTAGCTTAGTAACCAGCAGCGCCATAATCCCGATGGGTCCCGGTCCCTGAATAACGACGGTATCGCCGGGTTTCATGGCGGTAGTTTTCTCTACCAGCGCGTTGTAAGCCACGCAAATTGGCTCAGTTAGGGCGGCATGTTCAAAGGGAACATTGTCCGGGATATGATGCAGGATTTGCGGACGAGCGGTGACATAGCGGGTGAATGCGCCATCGGCCAGTGCGCCATAACCCAACCGATTCGGGCATAGATTATAGTTACCGCTCAAGCAATAACCACATTGATTGCAGACCTGCGCCGCTGTTTCACAGGCGACTCGATCACCGACCCTAAAGCCCGCAATGTTTGCCCCAACATCGGCAACGACGCCGCAGAACTCGTGGCCGAGCACCAGTGGTAGCTTGATCTCCCAGCTATGGTTCTCGTGCCACATGTGCAGGTCGCTACCACATACTCCGGCTGCTTTGACTTCAATAATGACTTCATCGGGTCCAGGGGCTGGTGGTTCGGGAATGTCGCGGACTTCAACCGCATGATCGCGACTGTCATATTTAACAAGGGCTTCCATCGATTATTTCTCTCCAAAATATTGGGCGCTCATATGCCGCAAAAACTTCAGGGATGCTTGCATATCTTCCAGGCCGTTCATACCATCTTCGATACTAATCCAGCCAGTATAGTCGTTTTCCGCGAGAATTCGAAAAATCGCGTGATAATCGTTGAGGCCCTGGCCGGTGACTCCATGGCGCAGGTTCGGCGAATAGCCAAGCGTGCCATCGTTCTGGCGTAGTTCTTCAAGCGTGGTTCCTTCAGCAAGATAACGATCACTGGCGTGCATACTCACGACCCGGTCCGCGACATTTTGCAGTAGCTCAATCGGATCATCACCAGCGACAAGCGCGTTGGATGGATCGTACTGGACCCCAAAATGTTGACGCTCCGGGATGGCGTTGACAACTTCTAGAAACACATCCATTCTTTGGGCGAATTCCGGGTAGTTCCAGAAGCCGTCTTTATAGTGATTTTCCATGCCCAGAACCACGTCATATTCCCGTGCGATCGGGATGCATTCATTGATGCACTCAACGACCCATTCGAGCGCGTTTTCATAGTCGACATCAGGGTAACGCTGGCCGCTGAGGATACGACAAACTGCGCCCGGACCACCGAGGCGGCGTGTCACGCGAATCATCTCGGCTTCGGTTTCAATGGCGCGTTTACGTTCATCAGGGTCCGGGTTGGTAAAGTTGGGCGAACAGCACATCATCGGCATGGCGAAACCAGCATGCTTGAGTGCTTCGTCGACGCGGTCCAGATAATCATTGTCCAGGCTCTCAAAAAAGCCGACATACATTTCCAGACCATCCGTATCCAATTGTTTTGCCAGTTCGATCCAGTCGAACAGCGAGAGGGTGCGGGAGCCTGCGATCTGTTGCTCAAATGCTTTGGGATAGGCAGAAAGTTTCATCAATATCTCTTTAGCGAACGAGAAAGAATAATCCTGAATTTACCGCTAATATTGACAGATCGCTAGCACCATCTAACTGATATATCATTATTCGCATAGTCATTTTTAACCCAGTATATATTCAATATCTGTTCGCTTTGCTTTTGGCTGGTACTTGGGTAAAAATATGCAGAGGTCGTCAAAATCATAGTGGGGATACGATGCGAGTTGGATTACTAGCGCTGGACGAGCGACCGGTCAACACACGTTATCCAGCAATGATCGCTGCTATCGCGGGTGTCGAACTGGTGCAGCCACCATTGACAATGCTTAGCGATCAGCGGCACCCGGCGGATTGTGAAGCATTGATAAGCTGGCTCCACGAACAGGCTGCCGATCTCGATGTTCTGGTGGTCGCACTGGTTATGCTGGGCTACGGTGGATTAATTGCATCACGCACAACGCACGAAGCAGCAGCAACCATTATCAACCGCCTGGAGACCCTGCGGCAGGTCAAAGCACAAAATCCACAACTAAAGCTCTTAGGTTTCGATCTCATCATGCGCATTTCACGGGCAGATGACAATTTTGAGGAGCCGTTGTACTGGTCCGATTATGGTTCACAGCTTTATGAATATTCGCAATTGCTCGATCGAGAACTGCAAGGCCAGGCTGTTACCAATGAACGCGCCGCTTCAGAAAGCAAGATACCAGCCGATTATCTTCAGGATTTTCTTGCACGGCGATTGCGCAATCACATCATCAACCTAACAGCTTTGGAGCTAGCCGCAGCAAGAGTGTTTGACCTGCTGGTTATTAGCTCGGACGATACAAGTCAGTTTGGTCTGGGCAGCCGTGAAAAACGGTGGGTGGGTGAGTGGACCCAGCGGCTGCAACATGATTTTTCCAATGTACTCATGTATCCCGGTGCGGACGAAGTGGGTTGTGTGCTCATTGCCCGCATGATTAATGTCCACCATAATCTAAAACCTCGATTCATAATTGATTATGCTATTCCCGGTGATGAAGCAGTCACCGCACCCTTTGAAGACGGCCCTGTGCGATTGACTCTCGAAAGACAGATTCGAGCAGTTGGGGGTGTAATCGCTACGAGCGAAGTCGACGCTGATTTTATCATCGCTGTAAATCCCCCATCGCGGCGCATGCCAGTTGGTGCAGCCGTATACGACGCAGACGAGGATGCTCATCGCACACCCTATTTTGAAACCTTCGTACAACAAATTCAAACCTGGATTGATGCTGGGCAACGGGTGATTGTTGTAGATGTTGCCTATCCAAATGGTTCAGATCCGGTATTTGTGAAGCACCTATTTGAACATGTCGACATTACGCGATTGGCAGCCTATGGTGCTTGGAATACAGCCGGTAATACTATTGGCGTTGCGCTGGCACAGGGGGTTGCATCAGCGTTGCCAGATACAAATATGCTGGAACACCAGCGCTTCATTACCCATCGTTTTCTAGAAGATTGGGGCTACCAATATGCGGTGCGTACTGAAGTAAGGAACATCTACATGAAGCAGCATGGCAAGAGTACCATCGCGCCTGAGCATCTCAATGAGGTCAAAAAAATGATAGAAATCCGGTTGCAACAACGATTAACAGCAATGCCTGGCCTGGGCACAGCATGGACCCTGGTTCCTAATAGTATTCGATTGCCCTGGAGACGCTTTTTTGAGGTTGACTTTGACCTGAAACCTCTCGACAATCCTCCAGAATCGTGATTTAGGATCAGCGAATAGGAACCAGATGAGTCTGGCCGCGTATCACAAAGGCCGGAATCCAACCAACTTGTCCATTGTATCGCACTTGATACCAATAATCGCCACCGTTTTGACGTGTGCGGCCAATCAACGATAAACGTGTGTTAGCCGGAATCGTTGCTAAGATGTGTGACCGACCACTGGGGCGGCGGCGCAAGTCATTGATCGAGAGCGTTGTGCCATGCACGCCAACATCAGGTGCGTTGTCGATGCCATCATAAATTGAACCTCTTCCGGGGAGGATGTTTTCGTCGAAGCGGAATGTGAAGTGTCGCCCCGAAACCCATCCTTCATATTCGCCGACATCAATAAAATACCATGTAAATTCGCCACCTTCGTCGTTACTGCGAGCGATAACTGTATATTCAAAGCCATGTACAGCGGTACCGATGAGCGTCGCACCAAGATAGGGGCCGGTTCTCACCGCCAATTCTTCAACATCAGTTGTCACCTGTCCGACGATTGGGACCGGCGTGCTGGTCGGGAAGGGCGTTAGAGTGGGAAGAAAAATCGTCGGAATCAGGGTTGGTGTGCTGGTTGCAACCTGTTGCGCCTGAACATTCTGTTGTTGCTGACTTGCT
Organism: Phototrophicaceae bacterium; assembly: GCA_965223835.1. Lineage (GTDB taxonomy): Bacteria > Chloroflexota > Anaerolineae > Aggregatilineales > Phototrophicaceae > CAVYXZ01. Next base: position 2,441,664 of record CBDCXQ010000001.1, on the reverse strand, counting down.
TGCTGCGCATCAATTGCTGGCTGGTTTTGATTTTCTAGTATACTCGTAGTGATGTCGGTCAATATTGAATTATTGAAACGAAAATCATTGCTGGAAACAGTGCCCGTCTGAATGGTACAGGTATGCTCACCTTCGGTAAATTCATCGCTAATGGCGACAACCGCTACTTCCACACCGATTTGCCAGTTCTCCGCGTTCAGCGTGATGGTTGTGGGGTTTGCCGAGCATTGACCATCGGGTGATAGCTGTACGATAACCTCACTGGTGGGTGGCCGATTTAGCGTAAAGCGCACCAATTCGCCATCACCTTCGGCCAATGTTAGATTTTGCGGATTAATGAGCACGATTCCGGCGGTATCAGGATCATCGTCATCAACGATAATACCTTGCGCGACGTTCGCTTCTAATTCACCATTAACCGGATTAAATAGATTAACAGCAAAAAATTCGTCAGGTTCAATCACAGCATCCCCCACAACTTCAATTGTGAGGGTGACTTCAGCGAAATCTATGGGAAAGATTAGTTCACCGGCTGGTAAATTGATGAAATCATTATCGGCCAGGGTTGCAGTGCCACCGACGACCTGGTATTCAACGCGACTGACCCGGCTGATGTCACCCGTGCGCGATAAGGTAAATTCAAAGGCTGTGACTTCATTAGCTGCACCTTCAAGCAAAGTCACATCGCTAATTGTAATGAGTGGGACGTCAGCTTGGGCCAGTGTGACCAGCGCAAACAGGCTGATGATGACCAAAAAAAGTGATAAGCGGGCAAACTTGAGCACCATTTATTCCCTCTATGATTCAACTACGTATAACAATGATACCTCAAGGTTGTGTTTCGCGTGGGGGCAGGCGGCTGGACCTTTGTACCAGTTTATTCTTTGGTAACTGGAACCGGCTGTAAGAAGGGAATCGTTTGTGGACCTTCCGGGAGGATGCCGATATGAGCTGCCGGACCATATTTTTTGCGTAACGTAGCGACGGTTGCAGCAATATCGCGGCAGGGGATGAGCAGCGCGTCTTGAATCTGCTGATCGGTTAAGTTGTCGGAATAGACGTAAACGTCCGCTTTTTTCTGAATTCTGGCCTGAATTTGCGCCTGCCACTGGTCCTGCTGAGTCGCAGTGGAATACAGAATGCTGTCGAAAAGCTGGGCGGGGCTGTCGGCTTCGTGCAAGAGTTGCCGGTAAAGTCCATGTTCTGGGATTCCCTCCGAACATGCCGCGGCCACAATAATACTGCCGCCGGGCCGCACAATCTGCTCAGCTGCGCTCATGCCCTTTACCGCTTGATATAGATTCATGTCCAGCGGATAGCCAGAATTGGTGGTAATGACAATATCACAGGGTTCGGTTACGGGGACCATTGACGACTGGCGCACGAAATCAATGCCGGCATCATGGGCAGCAGCGAGTGCACCGGCAAAAACACCCGTAATCTGTTTGTCACGGTTCAGCGTGACATTGAGTAGTAGGGTGGGATTGATCATCAACGCCGCTTCACGTGCCTCGGTCCAGATTGGATTGTCTTTGGTAACACCCCAGGTAGACTGTGAGTTGGCGATCATTCCTGCATCGTGATTTCCAAACACCGTGTTTTGTCCGGCCATGCCCGGCATCACGGCTTTGCCGCCACCTGAGAAACCCGCGAAGAAATGTGGCTCAATAAATCCGGTCAGGATTTTTATGTCAGCTTCGAGCAGCACGCGGTTGATCCAGATGTCATGCCCAAATGAGGATCGGCCTATTTTAACCTGGGTGGATTCATCAGCAGCGTTATTTTGTTCAATTCGATAGGTGTCAACCAGTTCATCACCGAGCATCTCCCGGAGTTCGTCCATGGTGTTGGGGCGGTGGGTGCCAAGTGCATTGCATAACACGATGTTGGCGCTGGGAACATGGTCAAGTTCAGCCAGGATGGCTGGCAGGATGAGATGATTTGGTGTTGGCCGGGTGATGTCACTGAAGATGATCGCAACCGTCTGCTCAGATTGAACGAGTTTTCGTAGCGCTGGCGTGTTTATGGGCTGACGTAACGCTGACTGCAAAGCGGCGATAGGGTCTGCAAGTGGTGGTACAAATTGATTTTCGATGACCGTTACCGAAGCGTCATCCGGTAGTTCTAGGTCAAGGCCCGTTTTACCGTAAGCTAACTTGATCTGCATGTTGCATCTGTTCTCTGCTTAGTCTGCATCATGATTGAACCCGTTATTCTTACACCGTTGAGGCACTGTATTAAATTGTGCCTCAACGTTAAGATTTGATTATTCGCTGGCTTCAGCGGTGGCCTCGGCAGTTGCTTCAGCCGTGGCCTCTGGTTCTTCGGTCGCTTCGGCGGCGTTGACTTCGATGAGTACCTGGTTGAACTCATTGAACAGCGCCCCACGATTAGAATCCAGGTCTGTCAATCGAACACCGACAAAGTTGTTGTCTTCGAAAGTGCGGAAATTTTCTTCGGAAAAGGCGTGCCACAGCCAGGATTGCAGCCCGAGATTTACGAGCTGATCCCGGTTCACCAGTAAATGAAGGTCGTGCGTTAAGCCGTAGCTGCCATCGGCAATCGATGCAGGATCAGGAGAGATACAACCCGTGCCGCTGTCAACCGCCACCAATTGGATATTTGACTGATTGTTGGTCTGGACAGCCTGGTAGTCAAACCAATTCATGAACGTCAATGCACCGTCGACATTGGCAGTAGCGGCGGCCCGAAAGAGCGCATCATTGTTTAATTCAATGTCGACTCTGCCGGCGAGACTGTCGCCAGAAGCTGCCAGCAACAGCAGGTCGGTGTCGGCACTGCCAATGTTGGGTGCAAAAAGTGTCATGGTTTGATCGGGGAAGTCACCATTTACTTGATTCCAGTTAGTGATTGTTTCGCCGGATGCTGCCTGCCAGATACCTGTCAATTCGTCAGTAGTTAAACAAGACAGATAGTCGGAGCTGGCGTTAGCAACTAGGACAATAGCCTCGGTTCCAACATCATAGGACAGCAGGGTAATGTTGTTGGCTTCGCAGTTGGCGTTTTCTTCCTCTGTAATGGCGCGGGTCGTAAATACAATATCCAGCTCACCATTGCACAGACGGCGGAACCCAGCGGGCATGCCTTCAATCTGAATATCGACGGTAACATTGGGCGCGAGCGCACTGAAACTCGCGTTGGTGGTTTCAACAAAATTATAGCCAACAGCCCCGCCACCAATGGCGACTTGACCGGCAGTTGTCGGCGCGATAAAAAATTCGGTGCCTGTTCCGGTTTTAACGATGGCTTCACCTGACAGCGCTGATTCAATCACAGTGGCATTGGCAGTTACTGCCAGCTCGGTTGCGGGTGTGAACCCCAGCTCGGCAACAACCGGTGCGGCAGACTCACTGGCTGCGAATTCGAGGAACGCCCCAAGGTCAGAATTCTCAAGGCCGGTGATCGTCGCATACAAATAAAGTTGGTCGGCGGCTGGATACAATTCATCTTCCACCGCTTCGGCAGATGGTGCCTGGCAGCCCTGAATATCGGCAGCATCTAGCTCCAGGATACGTACATCGCTGGCCGCATTCAGCGCCTGGGGTAAGGTGACGACTCCAATTGCCCCTGGCGTTTCGCTGACGGCTGTTATCACTGCATCTGCGTCAGTGCCGATTGGGGCATCACGGCGGATTCCGTCACCTTCAGCCACGCGATCTAACAATGCATATTCCGCTGTAATATCCTGCGGCGCAAAAGCCTGGAGTTCCAGTTCAGGGCCATCTTGCAAAACTTGATTCCAGGAGGTGATCTCGGTAGCGGAACTCGGTGCATAGACAGTAGTTAATTCTTCAGCGGTAAGACAGTCGGCAAACGTATCATCCGGGTTGCCGATGACAGCAAGGATGTTATGACCAAGCACCAGTTCCAGCGGGGCAATCTCATTTTCTCGACACAAGTTGCTTTCTTCAGCGTTGACGGGGCGGGTGGCCGTGGTCAAGTCAGCTTCGCCCATACAGAAACGAGTCAGACCCGTACTGGTTCCAGTTACTTCACGAGTGATCGTGATGGGTGTCTCGCTAGCCTCAATCAAGCCCGCCAGCACCGGTTCAACAATCCCTGAGCCAACGGCAGCAAACGTTTCAGCTTCATCCTGAGCCAGTAGAGCGGTTGAGACAGCCAGCAATGTTAAGAGCAGCAGAATGCTTCTCACAATCCGGCTCAAGAAACGATACATTATCAATACTCCTCGAGAGTAGTACAATTAAGATTCTGTTTATCGAAAAGATTGTACAGTTATGCGTACAATTGTCCAGTCGAACTTTTCTGGTATCAGGAAGCGGGTTATCATAAAGAGATGAACGATAATGCATTGACGATTTATGAATTTGTGGGTGGTGATACCACCTTCCAAAAATTGGTTGATATATTTTACAGTAAGGTGGAAGCCGACGAAAAATTGGTTGCCCTGTTCCCCGATGATTTGGTGCCCGGCAAGCGCTGGCAATTTTTATTCCTGACGCAGTATTTTGGGGGTCCGGCCCGCTATGCTGAAGAACGTGGACACCCGCGCTTACGGATGCGGCATATGCAATTTCCGATTGATAACGATGCACGCAATCGCTGGCTGCAATATATGCTCGAGGCAATTGATGAGGTCGGTATATCTGAACCGGCACGGGGCCAAATGCGTGATTATTTCGAGCGTGGTTCCGCGATGATGGTTAATTTGCACTCAATCGATCAGCAGTCGACGGACAAGACTTGATCTCATGTCACGTAAAGAATCGCAACGACAGACCCGGTCGATAGGTGGGCGGATAGTTCATGTGGTGGTTACACTACCTCGCCTCGTACGAATCCTACTGGTTACACTGTTTGCACTGGCAGTGACCGTGCTGCTGACACCGCTAATCGACATTATCTATGCTGATAACTTTTTCTCAGAAACAACATTGATTGTGCCAGCCCTGCTTTCCGCAGCATTTGGTGCGACCATGTATCTGTTCGGTTGGTGGCTGATTGTGGGAACAGTTGGTGAAGAACCCGCTCCCCGTGCGTTGATTATCTGGTATTGCGGTGTCGGTGTTTTTGCCATTGTGCTGGTTATGTTCCTCATTGTCCGCGGGATCAATCTGGTGACGTATTTTACATAGAAAGAAGGCACGATGCGCTACTGGACTCAATTCATGTTGGTTATTGGTTTAGTTCTGGCTGCTTGCGCACCAGAAGCCCAGGTTGTGCCAACCCTGCTGCCAGCGACCGAAGCGCCAACCGAAGTCCCAACCGATGCGCCAACGGCAGCACCGATTGAGCGACCAACATTGCCACCGGAATGGACGGCTGCGCCACAAGCGACTGATACACCAATACCAACAATTACGCCAAATGTACTGCCAACGGTGAGTCAGATTCAGGCAATTTTGCCGACAGAGATACCTGGATGTGAGAATTTTGGCGTGGATCTTGCACGGACTAAACGCAGTTACATGCGTGGCGACGATGTGGCTGTGTTTTGGAGCATGATTGATGGGGCTGAATTCTATAAAGTCATGCTTTTAAACGATCAGGCCGAAGAAATTTTTGTGGATTATGTCAATGCCGATGGCTACATCTTTACTGCCGACAAGTTCGAGCCGGGAAAATTGTATGGCTGGCAGGTCCATCCGATTAATCCACTTGGTGTGCAGATGTGTGTGACTCAAGGTGCCGAGTTGGCTCCAGACTTTTAGTCTTGCAGGACATACTTCTCAAACGCTTCGGCAGTCCAGGGCAGGGCAGGCTTGAAAAAATGCTCATAAATCGCCTCGGCATAAACCCGAATCTCATACTGAGCATCCGCAGCCATGCGTAGACGCAGGAAGTGCATCAAATTGTGCGCATCTACCTTTGTTACCCAGGTGTAATAAACACTGAACCCTGGTAGGTATAGGCGGGCCATTTCTTTAGAAACGCCAGATTCAAGGGCTTCCTCATACAATTGATAACCCTGCTGATAGTGTTGGACCAATTTTTCTGTGAGTCGAGCGTTGGTGTCTGGATCAACTTCGCCTTCACTGGCCTGTTTGTTGCTTTGTGCCTGTCGACGCCAGACGGGCGGTACGTAGAAGTCATTTTCTTCAAATGGGGTGTAACGACCTGATTGGGCATTCATGTTCCAGGTCCTATGACGGACCCATTGCCACCATGTCACCAGCGGGGCACGGCAGCGGAATTTGAATTCAACCATTTCAAATGGCGACGTGTGTTGGTTACGGAGTAAATAAAACAAAAGCTTTTTGTCTTGATCTGGTCCTTTGCTCTCACCCAAGAAAGAGACGCGCGCCGCATTCACAATTGCCAGGTCGCCGGAGACATTGGTTGATGGGTGGGGCAACATGTCTATAAATTCAATAAAGCCTTTGTCAAGTATATCAACCCGCCGTCCGATCAAAGGGCTGTCTGGCATGTGGTTATCTCCGTTTGTGCTCATTCTTCGTCCAGCCAGCCTGCGGCAACGAGGCTGTCATGCATTTGATCTATATCTTGATCTTCCTGCGGCAGGCGCAAATGATAGGGGAGTTCAGCCGGATGCTTGCTTGGGTAAAGGACACCCTCACTATTAAGAATAACGATGAGTATCGAGACCGTGCGACTCATTGTTTCGATAGAGGTGCCGCTTACGCCAGCAATGTCACGAGCGATCAGGCGCAGCGAGGTGATACCATCCGCCCGCAACCAGATTTCACAGCTCAGTGCGTCCAACATAATGACCCGATCTTGATACCGATTGTGAACCGCTATGCCGTGTGGCAAAATGCGATACAGGCCATCACGTCGTGGATACTGGTCCAGTGCAGACATTAGTTATTCCTACACAAAATTCTGCAATGCAAGTCGGACACGTTCTTCAACATTATCTGGTGCATCCTTGGGCAGTGATTGTAACGCGGTTTGCGCCTCAACGATACTGTAACCCAGCGCAACCAGTACGTCCATAACCTCGGTATTGATGTCGTCCAACTCGGTTACAGGCATTGTGTCCAGGCCATCTTGAAGCTTATCTTTGAGTTCGAATACGATTTTCTGCGCGGTTTTTTTGCCGATGCCCGGCACGCGTGTCAGAATTTCCGCTCGTTCACTGAAGACGGCGTTGCGCAAACTATCGATGGTCATCGTGCTCAAGGTTGCCAGCGCCATGCGTGGTCCGACACCGTTGACCTTAAGCAAGGTTTCGAAGATCTCACGCTCGTTAATCGTTGAAAACCCAAATAACGTCAGCGAGTCTTCACGGACAATTAAGTGAGTGTGTAGCGCGACCTCGTCACCACTAAGAAAATCGGTTGGAGTTGGAACGAACACCTGATAACCGATGCCATTCACAAGGATCACAATGGAAGCCGTTTCAACTAGAGTGATATGACCCTGAATGCTGGCGATCATGGCAAACCATTCCCTAATCCCGTAAGCCGGCATAACGTGAGCTATGAATATCGGTGATGGCAACTGCCAGCGCATCAGCCGCATCATCTGGCCGGGGGATTTTCTCCAGGCCCAGCAACATGCGCACCATTTCTTGCATCTGAGGCTTCTTCGCACCGCCATAACCGGCAATTGATTGTTTGATTGTGTTAGGCTTGTACTCGGCGATGGGCAAGTCCGCATTGCTCAAAGCTAACAAAATGACACCCCGTCCCTGGGCTACGGTGATTGCCGTAGTGACATTACGGGCGAAGAATAACTCTTCAACGCCAGCCCGATCTGGTTGATGGACAGCCACGACCTGCGTGAGTTCTTCGTAAATCTGTTTGAGGCGATCCGGCATTGGGACTTTTGGCGGCGTTGTAATGACCCCAAAATCAACTGCCTGGAGCGAACCGTCCTGAAGTTCACATACCAGGCCATAGCCAATGGTTGCGGTACCAGGATCAATGCCCAAAGATAACATTAGGATGCGGCTTCAAAGGCGGCGGCGACTTCAGTCGTAATCATTAAGTTGGAGGACACCGATTGAACATCGTCTAATTCTTCGAGGCGCTCCATCAGCCGCATATTCTGTATTGCTTTCTCGGCAGGTAGTTCGGTTTCATTCGTCGGTTCCCAGCGCAATTCGGATTCATCAACGTCGTAGCCCTCATCTGAGAGCGCTTGTTCAACCGCACCAAACATCTCACGCGGCGTGTAAACAGCGATAATGTCGTCTTCCTGCTCAACATCGTCGGCCCCGGCTTCGGCAGCCACCATAAATACTTCATCAAAGTCGGCCTGGGTCGCATTCAGTGTCAGGTAGCCTTTTTGTTCAAACTGCCAGGTAACAGAACCCGCTGATGCAAGGCTGCCACCTGAACGATTAAACGCATGTTTGACTTCTGCCAGTGCCCGGTTTTTATTGTCGGTCAAAACATCAATAATAAATGCAACACCATCGGGGCCGTACCCCTCGTAGGTGATTTCGACCATATCCTCGCCATCAAGACCGCCGGTGCCCCGCAATACGGCCCGCTCGATATTTTCTTTCGGCATGTTGGCGGCTTTGGCTTTGGTTATTGCCAGCTTGAGTTTTGAATTGGCTGCTTCATCACCGCCACCTTCACGAGCGGCAACCGTAATGTCACGTGCAAGGCGCGTGAAAATCTTACCGCGTTTGGCATCTTCCGCGCCCTTTTTTCGCTTAATTGTCGACCATTTGCTATGCCCCGACATCGCGGCTCTCCCTTATGCATTTATGACCGTGTTTTGGTTCCATATTATACATGACAGGCAAATTGCCGTCGAGGTGTGTGATATAATGTGCGCCGAATAATATAGGATGGTTGAGGTCTGGTTCTTGAACGCTTCTGTAACCACTGTACCTGTATACCGGGTTGATCCACAACGTTTGGCCTGGGGGGTTTTACTGGTCGCATTTGCCATTTTTTGCTTACTTGGTGTCATAATCATCATCGGGGTTGATTATTTTCTCTTCCAGTCCAGTGTACCGATACAGGGTGTTCTCACTGTGGGCCGAGGATCGGTCGGGATCGCCGATGTAGCCAATCCACTTGAACGCGCTGAACGCAGGGGCGCAACGATCTCGCAAGGCATGATTATCACCACGGATTTACAATCTCAGGGCATGATCCAGATTGCCGATGATGACTCAATAATCGCTCTAGTAACGGTGGAAAACAATTCTGCTGTTACCATGCGGACTGCTACCCGTCCGCGCTATGAGTGGAGCCGGGTTGGTCACGTGATTAGCTTGGGTAATTTTTTCGGGCGCTTGAGTGTCGACATTCCCGCGGACGCAGGTAGTAACATTCTGTTTGATATTGAGAGCATTCAGGGGACGGCGGCTCGGTTAGAAGGTAGTGGTCAATATATCATTAATGCGACGGATGCAGAATTCACAGTCTTCAATCGTGAGGGTCGCGTCATTTTGATACCGGCGGACCGTCGAGTTGGTCATCTGATTCCGCCAGATAATCTGGGAACAGTAGATTACGAGACAGGTGAGTTCAGCCAACAACTTGGTTTGGTTGATCTATTGGCTGATTCGGGACCCGGAAGTGTCAACACAAGTAATCAATGGCTATGTGACAATGACCCGGACGATAACCCGTTGGGTGAATATGAATTACGCATCCTTGATGGCTTGCCTGTGGTACGTTTTATTCGGGCAAATGGTGCTACCAGCCATGGCCGAACATCTTGTGTTCAGAGTTTCGGCCAGACTGGCTTAAGTGTACGACCTGACGAATTCAACTATTTGGCGATACGAACCACATTCTTCATCGAATATCAGTCCTTGAATGTTTGTAACGCGATTGATGGTAGTGAGTGCCCGCTGATGTTGCGCATGGATTACATTGATGCAGATGGGGAAGCCCAGAAATGGTTTCACGGGTTTTATGCACGTGAAGCCGACACGCAGTCCAATGTCCCGCTGCGGTGCGCTTCATGTCAACAAGACCATGAGCGAATAAATGAACGTGCCTGGTATATCTATGAAAGTCCGAATTTGTTCAGCCTTTTGGAACCAGCCCCAGCGTCAATAGTTGGTATCATGTTTTATGCTTCGGGACATCAGTGGGATGTACGGGTGAGTGATCTGGCAATTATGGGTGCTTATCTGGAAAGTGCTGAGGCAGATGATGCTGAAATCGATTAAATTAAAACGCCAGGCCCAATTCTTTGAGCGATGACCACGAATTTTGCCCAATAATGAGATGGTCAATCAGAACAATGTCTAATAGGCGTGCGCCAGCAATGAGCGCATGCGTTAATTCAATATCTTCGGGAGAGGGAGTTGTATCACCCGATGGGTGATTGTGAACGACAATAATCGCCGGACTATTACGCATAACAGCTTCGCGCAAGACTTCTGAAACGCGCAGGACCGACGCATTGATGGTTCCAATGTAAATCGTGGGAATGGCGATGACATGCCGGGAAGTATCAAGCAAGATTACACGCACTTGTTCCTGGGTTAATTGACCCATATCAGCCACTAAACGGGCAGCATCTTCAGCCCGACGAACATGAGGGCGTTCCTGGGGGTTGTAGGTTATGAGGCGTTTTCCGAGTTCGAGGGCTGCTGAAATCTGGGCAATCTTGGCAGTACCCAATCCTTTGAACTGGTTGAGTTCGCTGACAGACGCTTGCGCCAGACCAGACAAGCCGTTGTAGTGCGCCAAAATACGTTCTGAAAAGTGCAAAACATTATCGTCTGTCGTGCCTGTTCGCAAAATAATCGCTAACAATTCAACATCTGATAAGGCGCCTGGCCCGTGATTGAATAGTCGTTCACGGGGGCGCAGGGCATCAGGCAGATCATGCATAGATATGTGATTAGTATTTGATTTTGGCATGTGGGGTTGCTCATTTTAGAGCATATTTTAGCATAGTCGCTGCGTTGCACCAGCAGGGACTGGCTGCTATACTGCTAACTTAAATTGAAGGTGTTGATTCGATGATTGAACTTCGTACTGAAGATTTGATATTGGGACTGGCAATTTATGCCGGTATTGTGGGCATTGCTTTCTGGTTGGCAATGATTTTGTGGACGTATCGGGATATGAAGGCACGTTCAAGGGATACGCTGATGCGGTTGTTCGTTGGCCTGTTTGTTGCCCTCTTAAATTTGCCTGGTTTACTCATTTACTTATTCTTGCGACCACGTGAAACGCTGGCAGAGGCATATGAACGTTCGCTGGAAGAAGAAGCACTGCTGCAAGAAATCGAAGAAAAGCCGGTTTGTCCGACCTGTGGCATTCGCACCCAGGCGGAGTGGCAAGTATGCCCATCATGCCATACGCGGCTTAAGAAAGCCTGCGTGAAGTGTCGCTATTTGATGGATCTTTCATGGAAAATCTGCCCGCATTGTGCGGCCAGCCAGGTTAGTCAACAAGCGGAGTGGTTGCCTCCACAACAATCTATTTCAGCAACCATCCCTGATGAACAGGCAATTTATCAGCCCCCGGATTCGCTCGAATTTGTTGAGGGCGATGAATACTGACCGTGGTCTGCTCAGATTTCACCTGATTCACCAACAATGTGCAATTTGAGAAAATTTGTTTGCCCCCCAATACCAAATGGTACACCAGCAATGATGACGAGGCTATCACCCCGTTCGACCAGGCCAGACTCATTGGCTGTTTGGACAACCAGTTCAACCATTTCATCAATCGTGTTGAATTGTGGGGTCATCATCGGTGTGACGCCCCAGACCAAGGCCATCAGGCGATATGTGATTTCGCTAGGTGTGACACAAATAATGGGCGTGCGTGGTCGCTCCTTAGCCACCTGGCGGGCGGTATAGCCGGTCAGGGTTGACGTGACAATTGCTCGACAACGCAAAACTTCGGCGATCTGGCTAGTTGCCTGGCTAATCGCGTCGGAGATTACTTCGCGACCTTCTGCGTGGGGATAGTGGATTGCTCGAATTTCGCGCTCACCCAACAGATTCTGCTCAGCAATTTTGGCGATACTTGTCATTGTCTCAACTGCAACAATTGGGAATTTGCCGACTGCAGTTTCGTTGCTCAGCATGACAGCATCAGTCCCGTCCATGATTGCGTTATATACATCGCTGGCTTCGGCCCGGGTCGGGCGAGGGCTATCGACCATAGAACTGAGCATCTGGGTGGCTGTGATAACTGGTTTGCTTGCGATATTACATAAGTTGATAATACGTTTTTGATGGACGGGAACTTCTTCCGCTGGTGTTTCCACGCCGAGGTCGCCGCGTGCGACCATGACACCATCTGAAGCATCTATGATGGCTTCGATGTTTTCCAGCGCTTCATGTTTCTCGATTTTTGAGACAATAGCCGGGGATCTATGGGCGCTGAGGTGACGAATTAACCAGCGCAGCTCACGAATATCCTCCTCAGAGCGGACGAATGACATGGCAAGATAGTCTGTGTTCTTGCGCAATGCGAATTCCACGTCGGCCCGGTCTTTATCAGTGATGGCCGAGAGTGAGAGTTTGGCGGTGGGTGCGGTGACACCTTTACGCGAGGTTAATTCTCCACCAATGACAACCTCACAAATGAGGGTATCACGCGATTTTTCTCGAACAACAAACTCTAAATTGCCGTCATCAAGCAGCAATTCCATGCCGGCTTCGATGTCGGCAACGAACTCAGGGTGAGGCAATAGAATCGTATTCCGGTCTTTATTGTTTGCAAGTTCCTCGTCGAGGGTAAGGGTAATTGTATCGCCTCTTGAAAGTTCTAGCGGTTCATCGGCGACTGTACCAATACGTATTTTGGGACCTTGAAGGTCGCACATGATAGCGAGAACCGCATTCTCCTCAGCCGCAATCTGGCGGAGGCGATCAATGGTTGCGCCATGGGTTTCGTGGTCGCCATGCGAAAAATTGATGCGAGCAACATTCATGCCTGCATGTATCATGGCCCGCATTACGGCGGCACTGCTGGATGCGGGGCCGATTGTGGCGACTATCTTGGTCCTTTTACCGTCAATTGGGTTATCAGACAATGGGGTACTTCCTCTCTGGCAGGAAAAGTCAAATTGTTTGGGTTATGTTCCTTCGCATAGTCAGGACCACTAACCTAGATTAGTAAAGGCTTTTAGACCCGGGTAGACGGCAGCATCGCCTAACATTTCTTCAATACGCAGAAGTTGATTGTATTTCGCCACACGATCAGAACGCGCGGGTGCGCCAGTCTTGATCTGGCCGGAGTTCATCGCTACAGCGAGATCGGCAATCGTCGTGTCTTCAGTTTCACCACTCCGGTGACTGGTGACTACCGTCCAACCATGGCGTTGACTCAGTTGACTGGCTGCCATCGCTTCGGTCAAGCTGCCGATTTGATTCACCTTACAAAGCAGTGAGTTGGCAGCCTTTTCGCGGATTGCCCGTTCGACACGTTCGACATTTGTAACCAGCAAATCGTCACCAACGATCTGGACCCGGTTACCGATGCGTTCAACCAGACGTGACCAGTTTTGCCAGTCATTTTCATCCAGCCCATCTTCAAGAGAGATAATTGGATAACGATGCGTCCAGTCTTCCCAGAAATCGACCATTTCCTCGCCTGTCAGAGTCCGATTTTCGATCGCGAGATGGTATTTTCCATCGTGATATAATTCTGAGGCTGCCGGGTCCAGTGCAATGCAAACTTGTTCACCAGGTATATAGCCTGCGGCTTCGATCGCTCGCATGATGACATCAAGTGCCGCTTGATTTGAACCCAGGCTTGGCGCGAAACCACCTTCATCGCCGACGCTGGTGCTATGGCCCATATCATGGATTACTTTTTTAAGCTGCTGGTAGATTTCAACACCCCAGCGTAACCCTTCACTGAAGGTAGTAGCGCCCACGGGCATCACCATAAATTCCTGAAAATCAGTGCTATTGGCAGCATGTTTGCCACCATTCATGATGTTCATCATCGGAACCGGCAGGATATGGGCGTGAACGCCACCAAGATAGGCGTACAAGGGTAAACCAACACTTTCAGCAGCAGCATGTGCAGTTGCCAGTGATACGCCAAGAATCGCGTTAGCCCCGAGGTTTGATTTGGTTGCTGTATTGTCCAGGTTAATCATCTGCTGGTCAATATGTTTTTGGTCGGTAGCATCAGCGCCTATAAGTAGCTCTGCCAGCGGTCCATTAACGGCGTCCAGGGCTTTGAGAACGCCTTTGCCACCATAGCGAGCCGGATCACTATCACGAAGTTCCAATGCTTCATGCTCACCGGTGGACGCTCCACTGGGGACGATTGCTCTGCCCAGCGCACCGTCCAAGAGTGATACTTCAACCTCAACTGTTGGATTGCCGCGTGAATCCAACACCTCACGTGCGTGGATGTTGTCAATTATTGACATCATGTTTCTCCTAATTTTCCAGCCGCAAGTGGCTGTGAGTAAGCTGTGTCTAGAAAGAACCCGGCCCAATTATAATACACAGTTGACGAGATTGCCGATATTCAGGTTAAGGCTCGTTTTACTGTCTGTATCTTCGTGTAGTCATTTAAAAACAACTATATTATCCATTACACGTTCAACAAGAATTGATTATTTGCTTAACACGTATGATGATTGCTGCCACCAGCCGCTAATCTAACATACCAGGCTCTGTATGGGAAAACCAAGCGGCTTGTAACAGACAATCATATAGTTTCAACTCCTGACAAAATTTAAAGGTTCAGTTATTATGATAAATAACAGAAATATTGTAGGGTTCAGGCACTATGCCTAAGTACAACACTATTTACCTTGACCATTCGGCATCAACGCCGACAGACCCGCGCGTTGTTGATGCTATGTTACCTTATTTCACAGAGGTCTACGGGAACGCTTCTTCATCCCATCGATTTGGTCGCCAGGCTGAGAGCGCAATCGAATCCGCTCGTGAGATGGTCGCCAAGATTTTGAATTGTCAGTCTAAGGAAATCGTATTTACAAGTGGTGGCTCAGAAAGCGATAATCTCGCTATTCGGGGTGCTGCTTTGATAAAGCGAGACCAGGGAAACCATATCCTCACGATGCCAACCGAGCATGAGGCAGTTGGCTTAACAGTGCGTCAACTTGCTGCCATTCACGACTTTCGCTACACGCTGCTACCAGTTAATCAATATGGTATTTGTGATTCTGATGTTTTCGAGAGCGAAATTACAAGCGAGACAACTATTGCCAGCATCATTTATGCAAACAATGAGGTCGGTTCGATTCAACCAATTGCCGAGCTTGCGAATCATACCCGAAATAATGGCATCCTTTTCCACACCGATGCTGTCCAAGCAGCTGGACAACTTTCGCTCGATGTGGACAAACTTGGTGTCGATATGCTGAGTATATCAGCGCATAAATTTTATGGCCCTAAAGGTGTTGGTGCATTATTTGTTCGTGATGGTCTTGAATTAATTACTCACAATACGGGTGGCAGTCACGAGGGTGGGCGACGTGCTGGAACGCACAACACGCCCTTTATCGTGGGACTGGCTCGTGCGCTAGAGATCGCCTATGATGAGGCCGATCAGCATGTTAATCACTTTTGCACAATGCGCGATTACCTCATAGACAATGTAATCCAAAGGGTGCCTGATGCACAATTAACTGGACATCCTCACCAACGGCTGCCTTCTCATGCGAGTTTCATCATTCCTGGCATTGATAGCAATACACTTTTAATGCATCTGGATGTCAACGGCATCGCAGCCAGCGGTGGCTCGGCATGCAAAACAGGTAATCCCGAACCATCTGAAGTCCTACTGGCTATGGGTTATCGTGAAAAAGAAGCAATTAGTGGTTTACGGCTCACTGTTGGCCGCCAGACGACTTTAGAGGATATTGATCGAGCCGTTGATGTCTTGGCTCAGACAGTTTCAAAGTTGCGCCATTTACAAATCACTCATTAGAAACAATGGAACGGCAATATGAAAGATAACTCCAACACCCGCGTGGTTGTCGCGATGAGTGGGGGCGTCGACAGTTCAGTGGCTGCGGCTTTGCTGGTACAGCAAGGTTTTGACGTCATTGGCATGATGATGCGATTGTGGTCTGAAGAGACGGTTACAGGCAAAGTTTATAATCGCTGCTGTACTCCTGACCAGATGGCTGATGCGCGCCGTATCGCGGACAAACTTGACATTCCATTCTACGTGCTGGATACGCGTGAGGTATTTCGCGACTCGATCGTAGATTTCTTTATTGACCAGCATCGGCAGGGCTTTACTCCCAACCCTTGTATCGAGTGCAACCGACGTATCCGTTTTGACTGGTTGCAACAGAATGCATTGGCACTGGATGCTGAATATCTGGCAACCGGACATTATGCCCGTATCCGCCAAATGCCTGACGGGGAGTTCGCGCTGCTGAAGGCAGTTGACGATCACAAAGATCAAAGCTATGTACTCAGCGTCATGGGGCAGAAAGAATTGCAACACGCCCTATTTCCCGTCGGGGACTATACAAAGGCTGAAATTCGCGAGTTAGCGACAAGTTTCGGCCTTCCAACCGCTAGCAAGCATGATAGTCAAGATTTGTGTTTTCTCGGTGACGGAGATTACCGACGTTTTTTGCGTGAATACGCCCCAGATGTTATGTTGGCCGGACCTATAGCTCGTCGTGACGGCACCGTCATTGGGGAACATGCAGGGTTAGCAAATTACACCATCGGCCAGCGGCGTGGTCTGGGGGTTCAATCGACTGATGTGTTGTATGTTATTGATATAAACCCCCATGCAAATGCCCTGATTGTTGGAACGAAAGATGAATTGGGTACAACAACAATCACAGCCAACCGTGTCAATTGGGTTCCTAGCCAGCCACCAGCCAGCCAATTTCGGGCCGAAGTCAAAATTCGTTACAAGGCGCGGGCGGTACCGGCCCTAGTTGATGTTTTGAATGGCGATCAGTTTAGTATTACGTTCGACAACCCGGTGCGAGACGCAACACCAGGACAAGGCGCAGTCATTTATGATGGCGACCAATGCTTGGGTGGAGGGATTATTATGCCACCGTCCAGATAAAATCTTGAACACCTTCCGCGAACAAAAGTAAAATTAGTGTGCCGAGAATAATGTAAGGGCCATATGGCAATGGCGTGAACATGTCGTAATTACCGCTAATGGCGCGGATAATAAGATAAATCGTCGCACCTAATGCTCCTAGAAACACCGTAATGAACATCGCGACAATCATTGGTTGCCATCCCAGTATCAATCCGCACACGGTTGATAGCATCACATCACCGTAGCCAAAAGCGACTTCTGGCAATTCGTAACCTCGTATTTTTGCAGTGACAACGGAAAAAACAATGCCGCCCAGGTAGAGCACGAAGAACACCCCAAAACCTAATGCACCTCCGATCAGTGCTGTGCGCAGATCGGGCTTATGCTGGATAGGGGTGAGAATGGCATCGGCAATAGCAATAACAGCGGCGGGAATAACCACGACAAACAATATAAGTCGATGTTCAATGTCAATTACGGTTATCAGCACAAACAGTGCCATGTAAAAAAGATAGAAGGTCAGTTGGAGTAAACCAACTTCCGGGTCTCCCGTTGTGACAATGACTGTTAGCATCATTAACGCTGCCGTTGCTAACTCAGTCAATGGGTAACGCCACGATAATTTGGTTCCAGTCAATGAAGTGCGCTTACCGGTCAGAAATGCCAGAATTCCCAGCCAAGCGACCAAAGGCCGAGTTGTACCGTCAGGATAGTGGGGCAGCCTGGGGCGTAGACGATGGGGGAGGTCATCTGACAAAACGTTAATGACTCCCCCGACGACAAGGCCCAACAAGCCAATCATAAGCAGTGTTAACGACATAGTACCTCGCTAGGGAATAATCGGCGCCGGTGGTAGCAACGACAATGAGATAAGCAGGGCTAACACCACAGCGATAATTGCGCTCAAGACAATTGCCACTTGACCAGATGTACTTAATTCCAGTTCGCTTGATTGTGCTGCGATTGAATCATATTCCAATTTGACATTCACAACGCGGTGTTGCTGAATGCGCCAGGCAGCGATTTGGGGTTGAGATGAACCAAGCCCAATAATCACATAATTGACATCCGGGTATTGTGCTTGCGCAACATCTGCCGTTGATGGTATCGGTTCACCTGATGGGTGTGAATGATAGATGCCAATAAGGGCTAACCCTTGTCGCTGAATATGGAACATCGCCCGCACAAATTCTGGTTGACTCATCTCAAAATAATGCGTTGAATCTGCCGCTACGTTGGCAATAGGGATAATCAGCCGGACTTCATCTTGTTGTCCAGCCAATAACCCGCAAATTTCGTTGGGAGCGGCCTGCCGTGCATTATCAGCTAAGACCTGGGCTTGCTGCCTGCTTAAATGCATAATTTCTATTATTCACCAGATTCAGCAGGCAATATCGTAAAGGTTTTGATGAGTCGGTCCTGGGGAGGATTACGTGTTTCATAAAACAGATCAACTGTTAGCGTGTATAAACCTTCAGGATCATCAACCCCGCGAATATGCAACGTGAATTCCATGTCATTGTGCATGGTTTCGATTACGTTTAGTTCGCTAACTACTTGATCGTCTTCATTGTGTGCGATCACGAGTAAGTTCGGGCGTTCTTGAAACGGCGTTACACCGATATGAATATGCACCCGAAATCGGTCCGGGTAAGGCGTTACTTCTAGGGTCTGAATGCGAATCTCACTTTTGGGTTGGGGGACTTTATCGCTGGGGAAGATCGGGATATCCATAAGCTACCTCATTGCCTCTGATTTCAATGTATTGAGCACAGCAAGTGCTTGATCAAAGTCCTTTTCAGCAACAAAGATGTGATCGCGACTGAAAGCCGCAAATGGCAATATGCTAATTTGGGCGGCGGCCAATGCCTGGCTGATGTGCGCAATCAGACCCACCAGATCAGATTCAAGCGGCATATCAATGGTTAATAGTCGATATGGAATTGGGCTAAGCTGAGCGCCGGGCAAACGGTGTGCAAAATCGGACCAGGCTTCTGAAGAGATGAGCAAACTGATCTCATCTTTATCAATTAACAATGCAACAAACGGTTCACCAATCTCGGCGACGACACCTGCTGCAGCCGTACTGGCGGCTATTGGTAGTTGTACAAATGAGTATGCTTGTCCATCACTATAGTATGCTGCGGACTGAAGCACCATTTCAACAGTTTGCGGCATTTCCAACCCTTTGCCCACTATGTAAACCACAAAAGTAATCATAGCATTGGGTTGTTGCTGTGTGAAGCCACGCCAGCAAGGTATATCTTCACAGAATTGATGATGTGCGCTAGCGTAGGTGCAAATTCTGCGATAAATGGAGAGTCATTAATGGGTGCCAAAGAACAGGGTGCAAGTGAGACTCAAGACCGCTGGTTGACCATACCGAGAACGTTATGCTTCATTCTCAGTGGCGATGATGTTCTCCTGATGAAGCGGGCAGCCCATAAACGGGTGTTTCCTAACCGTTTTAATGGCGTGGGTGGTCACATCGAATGCAACGAGGACCCGTATACCAGCGCAAAGCGTGAAATATTTGAGGAAACCGGCCTCGATGTACATAATCTACTTTTGCGGGCGGTGTATAATGTTGATGCTGGCGCGGAAACTGGCATCATTTTGTTTGTTTTCACTGCTCACAGTAAAAGTCGCAATTTCCATACAGGTACCGACGAGGGTACTCTACACTGGGTAAATCGAACAAACTTACTCAGCCTTGACCTGGTTGAAGATCTACCAATTATCCTACCTCGTTTGCTTGATATGCCCGATGATGCACAACCATATTTTGTTCACGTGAGTTATGATGCAACGGATAAGCTCATAATGCAATTTGCGGCACCGGACTAAACGGCGTTAATATTGCGCGAGGGAAATTGAGGAAATTCATGGAAACTCAACTTCGTCGCCATCCGCTTCAACGCCCCGGTTGTGTCGTCGGACTCATCATCTGGTTCATCGTATTGCTAACGCCCTGTTTCATGATTATCCTGGCCGCGCAGGGCCAAATCGTTATCCGGACTGGCAGTGTCCCAGAGCAGCAGATACGTATCTGGTTGATTCAGGAAGCTAATCAAAGCGGGATCGGTATCTCAACACCGCAAACCATTTTGCTTGATGAAGGTCTTTGTATTGCAACCAGCGTCAGTTTCGTACTCTGGCGGGGGGAAGCAGATTCGACCCAATTCTGCGACTGCTATGACGATACTGATGTGGGCTTACAATTCATCTCAACAATTCAGGGGAGTTGTCCAGAGGATTAGTGATGGACTTCTTGCAATCCATTGATAGCAGTAATGCCATATTGATTGCGTTAGGGTGTGCTTGCCTTTGCGGTGTGCTATTTGTTTTGATGGCCGGTTTACAAGTTGTTGGTGGCGTATTAGAAACGTTTTTATCGCTCTTTGGGATGTTTTTTGATGTCCTTTCAGGTGGACCGGTGGCCTGGTGTGGCTGCCTGGTCGCGGTTTTAGGCTGCGTTGGCCTGGTTGGTTTAGGTATTTTATTGACCCAAGCTCTGTCTACCTGTGGCACACCACAGGCGATCAATTTTTGCTCGATTATCGGTCAGTAATGACAACCTCACCAATTTTGATGTGATTATCGATTGGGACTGTATCTCTATGATAGGCAGGTAGACGTTCACCTGTTTGCCAGAAATATACCCCTAATAGCACATCATAGTTCCCTGGCTTAAGTTTATCGGGAATGCGCAATGTCAGACGGTCATGGAATCGCTCATTGGTTCGCCATGCGCCCGTTGGGAATGCTCCACCTATCATTTGGTCGGTCTGAGCTACCGGCGATTGATCGGGCGACTGCACCAAATGTAGAAACACAGAGTAATCCTTTTGTGGGCGGCTGTATACTTCCCACAGGACATCAACATTCAGTTGGTCGCCGGGCACAAGTGTCCAGTTATTACCGAGAAGGGTTTCATTACTCCGCTCAAAATCTAAACCAGCGACTGAGAACAATTCGCCAAACTGTACCCTCCTTAGCGGGGGTGCGCCAATGAACGTTGGTGGAGGCGGGGGGAAGCGCAAATCACCAGCGCGGACAAGTTGCCGTTCAATGTCGGTATCTTCGCCAACGACTGATACGTTTTCGTTATGGAGTAGGCGAAACAAACCGGCAACCAGACTGTAGCGTCCTACTCCGAGATCGGGTGAGACTTCTATCCAGTGATGCGTAACAACCACTTCGTCCGGCTGCCAGATGCGGGTACGATACATTCCACCCCAGGGAAAATCATGCGCACCGCTCAAAGATCGTTGCTCATCATCCCATAGTTGGATAAATACTTCGTAATCCTCACGCGGTTGCACCAGTGGCTTCCAAAAAAGTGTGACAAACGTTATTGCTCCGGGTTCAAGGTCCTGCGAGGGTAATGTGTAACCCAACAACTGTATCTCGTTATTGAAGATTGCATCTAGCGAATAGTCAACCACAGGGCGAGGTTTAAAAAAGTCGGCTGACTCAACACTGTGATAAACATTGGCGATTATTGTCCCGCTACGATCTGTTAAACTTTCTAATTCTGTTGATGCGGTGACATCGGTTATTTCGCTGACCTGCTCGGTAGTAAACGGTGGGAGCAACCATACATGATTGTCATGTAGGAGAACCCACAAACGTGGGTCAAAGTGAGATGGAAAACCATCGTGACGTGGCCTTTCCGGCGCACCAGTCATGACGACACTGATTCGTTGCGGCGGATATGGCAGGTCAAGCACACCTTGCCCATTAATTGCACTACGCCGATAACGAAACCCATCGGCCAAAGTCCAGGCGACATCGGAACGCGAGTATTCGCTATAAGGTAACAAAAATGACTGGTCGGCATGATTAACCAGATAACGTCCGAGATCGACATCGGTCTGTGCCCGACCCCAACTAGCCTGCGGATCGGCATATTGATTGGGTATAGTCACAGTAAGATAATTATTCATGCTGATCATTGCCGGAAGCAGGGCAGTGACGCCGATGGCCATTGCTAATGAGTAAGCGGGCAATGTCACATAACGCTGGATAAACTCGATCACATGAGCGAGGCCCATGCCACTAAGAATTACAACAAACGGCAAGACACCCATCTGGTGCAGTGCATGGATTTCCAGGACCGCACCACTGATAAGATCGGTAATCAGCATGATTGGGATCGCCAGTAGTGACCATGCATATCCATAGTCGCGGAAACGACGTAATCCAACAGGAATAGCGACCAGGAAACCAACAAAAAACAGCGGTCCCAGCATTGGCAGATTCATGATGTTGTAAGGACCATCCCAGCGAATCCCAAATGCAAATAGCGTCAAGCCGATCTTTTGAATAATCAGATTAATGGGACCGCCAAATGCAGCGGTATCATAGTGCCAGATCCAGCCACCAGTTTGGGCTGTACCGGCATCAGCCCGGGCAGAAAAGGCTTCCGGCGTTGTGATAAATAGAATGAGTGCGGGTAACGTCAGCACAAACGAGGTCGCTGCCATGACCAGCCAACCACGCCATTGACTTCGCATCCGCTCACGGTCCAAAAACCATCCATAGCCTATCCATAATGCTAATACTATGGGCAATAAGCGTGCTGCCAGAAATACATATTGAGACAGGGCTAAAGCGGCTCCAGCCAGTTCCCAGTTTAACATGCTGCTCCGCCGCCAGGCCCGTGCTGTTAACCATATCAGGAGTGTCAGTACCGTTAAGAAAGGGGGAGACTCCATGCCGAGGCGGTTAAGCGCAACAATATGTAAACTTGTTGCACCAGCCAGCGTAGCAAGTAGGCTAGCATTGGTGCGAAACGCTACATTCCGACCTTCTAACAACCACCATGTTGCTGGGAAAAGGAACGCAACAAATAACACACCCATTGAAGCGGTTATAAGGCGCTGGGGCAGGTACGAGATACCCGTTAATGGGAGTAACAGCCCCGTCAAGTAAACAGGGAAAGGCTCCGGTGCATACAATTCGCGGACATAAAACGGCCAGATTCCATGATCGATCCAATCCAAGGCGTTAATGCCAATCCAGGCAACATCACCATGTCCGCCAGCAGGGGCGTAATCAAGCGCGACAAACCGGAACAGTGCTGCAATACCAACAATTAGCACGAGGGCACCGTAAGCCCAACGGGGTATGGATGGAGCCATTTGAGCCTCAGACAACGTCAAACATAACAAGTTGTAGTGTAAGGGCAAAATATCACGATTAACAGAGGAAGCTAATTTGAACTTTGCTTTATCTGCGCTTTTCCATGTACAATCTATGGTTGGGAACATAACTAGAGTCGGAGCAATATGACCTCGGTACGGGAACTTAACGAGCGTATTCAGAATGAGGCTGGATTCGTTCAAGCCATCTTAGTTGAGGCCGGACGAATCATCGTCGGCCAGGAAAGGTTGCTCCACCGTTTGCTTATTGCTTTGCTCACGAATGGTCACATTCTAATTGAAGGTGTGCCCGGCATCGCCAAAACCTTAACCGTACGCACCCTGGCAGCAACATTGGCATTGGATTTCCAGCGGATTCAGTTTACGCCTGATCTGTTGCCTGCCGATTTGATCGGTACTCAGATCTATAATCCCCGCACTGGTGAGTTCACGCCGCGACGTGGGCCGGTATTCAGTAATATCGTACTTGCTGATGAGATCAATCGTGCACCAGCAAAAGTACAATCGGCGCTGCTGGAAGCAATGGAAGAGCGACAGGTGACTCTTGGCGATCAAACCCACCCCCTGGATGACCCTTTTCTGGTGTTGGCGACCCAGAATCCGATTGAGCAAGAGGGAACTTATGCCTTGCCGGAAGCGCAATTAGACCGGTTTATGCTTAAAGTCGTGGTGGGTTATCCTTCGCGTGAGGAAGAAAGAATGATTATGGAACGCATGAGTGGCGAAACACCGATCCCACCGCAGCCAGTTGTCGATGCTGGTGTCATTATCAATGCGCGACAGATTGTAAACAATTTGATCTATGTTGATGATAAGGTTAAGGATTATATCCTGGATATTGTTTTTGCTACACGGGACCCCCAGGCCAGCAGTATGCCAGAATTGACCCCCATGATCGATGTGGGCGCATCGCCGCGGGCGACCATTGCCCTGACAAAAGCAGCGAAAGCGAATGCATTTTTACATGGTCGGGGTTATGTAACCCCCGATGATGTCAAACAGATTGCGCTGGATTCATTGCGCCATCGATTGCTCGTAACTTTCGAAGCCGAAGCTGAGGAGATTACACCCAGCCAAATTATTCAGCAAATTGTAAGTCGGATTGAGGTTCCTTGATGGAATCGGTTGAAGTCTTAAAACGTATCCGGCGCATCGAACTGCATACACGGCGTTTGGTCAGGGAACTATTCGCCGGATCCTACCATTCGGTTTTCAAGGGGCGGGGGATTGCCTTTGAAGCGGTGCGTGCCTATGAGCCTGGCGATGACGTGCGAAGCATCGATTGGAATGTCACGGCCCGTACTGGCGAACCATTTATTAAGAATTTTGCTGAGGAACGAGAACTCACCGTCATGCTCGCGCTGGATGCCAGCGCTTCGATATTATTCGGAACTCAGGGGAGATTCAAACGCGATCTGGCGGCGGAGCTGGGTGCGGTACTGGCATTCTCGGCAATCGCAAACAATGATAAAGTTGGGTTGCTGGTGTTTAGCGATCAGATTGAATTGTTCATTCCTCCGCGCAAAGGACGCAAACATGTGTTGCGGTTAATCCGCGATCTATTGGCAACGAAAGCAATGCACAAAGGGACCGACCTGGCACTTGGCATAAAAACACTGCACCGTTCGCTCAAGCGACGCGCTATCATTTTTCTCATTTCTGACTTTTTGGTTTCCAGCGATGAGTATATCAAAGAATTAATGCTGGTCGGTCATCGCCATGATGTAATTGCCGTAACGCTTAGCGATCCGTTGGAACAATCATGGCCGAGTGTCGGGTTGATTGGCCTCCGCGATTCTGAAACCGAACTCACGACATGGGTGAATACCAGTTCGCGGGGTTGGCGACGTCAGTTTAGCGCTCAGGCGCGGCGATTCAGATTGATGCGCGAATCAGCTTTGGCGAGCGCACGGGTGGATCGTATTGACATCCTATCTGACGGTGATTATGTGCGCCCATTAATTGACTTTTTTCGCAAGCGAGAACGCCACTTTAAGTTATGAAAAAGCACCTGATGTGGCTGTGTGGGTTGTGGCTACTCAATGTATCTCTGGCCTCTGCCCAGGATGTAACAGCCAGTATTTCCGTTTCAAATCAAACTTCTTTAGTTGGTGAACCCATACAGATTGAGCTACTTGTCAGCTTGCCCGACGACGCTGAACTCACAATTTGGCCTGAGTTTTCTGAGCAATGGGGCGATTTCGAAGTGCGGTCCGTAAGCGAGTTAGAGGTCGGTCAGATCAATGGCGCTACCGTTTATCAGCAATTAATCAGTGTTGTTCTCTGGGAGCCAGGAGCATTCATTACACCAGAAACAAGCATTGTCTTTCAACTTGCGGGTGAAGCAGCCCAGTCTGGACTGGTGTTTGAGCCACAGGTTGTTGACATACAAAGCGTACTTACCGCAGGTGACACTGAACTGCGCCCACTCAAGGCTCAAATGTGGATACCTTTTCTACCACCTCAATACGTCGTCATTGGTCTTTGCATTTTCATCTCAATAATGTGGGGCGTATATCGTTGGTGGTTTATTCGACAGGCGCAACGGGCAATACTAAAGATTCATCATATTCAAGGTGTAGACAGAGAACTCCTGTCAGCTTTGCAAGAGATCGATACACAGGCTCTCCAACCCGCTATTATCTATGCCTTAACAGCCAACGTGCTCCGTGATTACGTTCGCGACCAGTTTCAAGTATCCGCCTATGAATTAACAACTTATGAGTTACTGCGTATCCTCCAACATCGGTTATCACCACCACTGCATCAGCGTTTAAAACAACTATTAGGGCAAGCTGACCTGGTGAAATTTGCCGGCCACCAGCCTGACCAACGGGCAGCGCGTCAGTATTTGGAAACTGCTTCGCGTTGGATTCAGGCGGTAGCACGTGATCTTGCCCGACAAGAGGATGCTGCATGATTTTCCGGCTGGCACATCCGATGGCGTTGTTATGGCTCTTGTTGCCATTGCTCATCTGGTTGCTGGAACGCCAACGTATATCTGAAACTGCGCTGTTTTTATATTCTGATACACGGCTTATGATTGGATTGCCCGACAGTTGGCGAGTGAGATTACGACGGCTCCCTGATCTTCTGCGGGCTTGCACCTGGTTTCTATTAGTAATCGTTCTAGCGAGACCACAAACTGGACATACTCAAGAAATCATTCGAGGACAAGGTATTGAAATCGCGTTGGCACTCGATATTTCAGGCAGTATGAGCGCTACTGACTTCGGAGCGCAGACTCGGCTAGAAGCGGCTAAAACTGTTATTGCTGAATTTGTTGAAGGGCGTGAATTTGATCGGATTGGGCTGGCGGTATTTGCCCGGCAGGCTTTTCATCAAGTGCCACCAACATTAGATTATGATGTCTTAATCCAATTATTGAATGAGGTGCAATTAGGCTCCAGCCTGGGGCTAGAGGAGGGAACTGCAATTGGCCTGGGGATTGTGGCAGCGGCCAATATGCTGCGCCAGAGTGAGGCCCCATCCAAAGTCATTATTTTACTGACTGATGGCGCCCATAATGCCGAAGGTATCTCTCCACTAGACGCTGCATCCCGCGTTGCAATGCTGGGGATGCGTGTTTACACCATTGGCATAGGCAACGTGCCAACCGCAGCAGTTGCGGAAATCGATGGCACGCAATTTGTTGAGGATGCGTTGGATGAACCCACCCTACGTGAAATTGCTGATGTTGCCAGCGGGCAATATTTCCGTGCTGTAGACCTGGCTGATTTGCGAGCTGTATATGACCAGATCAACGTTTTGGAACGATCTGATGTTGAGCGGCAGATATTCATCAATTGGCAAGATCGGGCTGCTACCTTCTTGCTGCCGTTGTGTTTGGTTTTGTTGATTAGTGAACGTGTTCTGCGCCATACGATTTTCCGTACCTTACCATGATATTTTTAAACCCAGCGGCTCTCATCCTGCTCATTCTGTTACCATTTCTGGCAATTTTCATCGTCTGGCGATTGCGTGCTCATGAGCGAATATTGGGGCAGTTGGGTGATTGGATACTCATACGTCAGTTAATTTCACGTCACGATCAACGGTGGCGCTACTGGCAATCCGGTCTCTGGCTCATAACACTATTGGTCTTGATCATCGCCATAGCGCGACCGGCGTGGGGAGTCAATATGGACGTGGTCGCGATTCAAGGGGTGAGTGTTATCATCGTGCTGGACGTGAGTAACAGCATGTCGGCTACAGACATGCGCCCCACACGGTTAGACCGAGCCAAGCTGACGCTGCACGATCTGGTTGATGGGTTGGCTGGGAATGAGATTGGGCTGGTATTATTTGCAGGTCGGGCGTTTGTGCAGTTTCCTTTGACGACTGATACCCGAACGGCCCAGACTTTCCTGAAAGCAGTCAGTACCCGGTCCATTACCCAGCAGGGCACAGCGATTGAGGTCGCCTTGCAACTCGCCCTCGACACATTTGATAACCAAAGTCCGGCGGCACCGGTCATTGTATTGGCAACTGATGGTGAAGATCATGAAGGCGATATTGAGCGGGTGGTTGCTGCAGCTAACCAACGTGGTGTTGTTATCCATACATTGGGCTATGGCGCAGCTGAAGGGGGACAGGTTCCCGTTCTGAGTGATGCTGGCGAGGTGGTGGGCTATAAAACTGATGCTGCTGGTGCGCTCGTCCTGTCTCAACTGGATGAGGAAATCTTGCAAATTATCGCCGAACGAACTGGCGGACTTTATCAACTTGCCGCCACCGGCCATGTCGAAATTTCTAATTTAATTCAGGTCATTAATCAAATGGAAGCCGGTATACTCGATAATCGACTAGAAGCGCGCACGATTGAACGCTTTGGCCTGTTTGTGCTGATGGGGATTATTACATTGACTTTTGAAATGTTGGCCTCTCCCCGCCGCAATCAACTAGCGCAATGAAGCCGCGTCCGCTGTATTTGTTGAAGCTAATTATTTGTATTTTGCTATTTTTCGTTGTCGCTTCTCAAATCTACCCGCCAGAGCGTAATAACATCGGTAATCGGCTATTTGATCAACAAAATTATGCCAATGCCTTAAACGCCTATCAGTTAGCGCAGGTAAATGCACCCGACCAATGGGAGTATTATTATAATGCCGCCAGAGTGTTGGCTGAGGCAGGACGTTTGCGAGACGCGAGTGAGGCATTAAACCAGGCACTTTCAGCCAATGACGACTCACCCAAAACTGAAGCCTATTATAATCTTGGGCACATCTATTATCAGTTAGGACACTACAATGACGCTGTAGTTGCTTTTCAAGAGGTCTTACGTCACACACCCGATGATGATGCTCGCTTTAATTATGAACTGGCACTCACCCGACAACAACCCACACCGACACCCCAGCAGCAACAAACTGACCCGGAAGAAGATGAAACCAACCCGGAAAATACGCCAACTAGCAACCCGGCGGATCAGGATGAACTCACACCATCAGTAGCACCGACCGCAACTCCAACTGTAACATCCACGCTATCCACAACATCGACACCTACGGCGACACCGACTGTAGACACTACCAATGAAAATCAGCCACCGTCTGGTGATGGATCAACGCCAACTGGCGGTGAAAGCGGTACGCTGGGTGATACTGAAGAAGCTGATCAGAACCCGGATTTAGATTTGTCACTGACAATAGACGATGTGGAACGCCAATTTGATGCGATTCAAGATTCACAGCAAACTTTGCGGCAGGCACTCGAAAGCATCGCGACGCCTGAACGTCCCAATGAGAAAGATTGGTGAAGTAATGCGTGTGTTGCTCATTGGATTATGGATAACGTTGGTTGTTCTGGTAGATCGCACAGTGGCACAGGCGATTCCCAATTTCTTCGTTGAGGCTACCATTGATAACCAGAATCCATTTGTCGGACAACAAATTATTTATTCTTTTCGCCTCTATATTCGGTCCGGTTATACAAATCGTGGCTCAATAGTGAAGCCAGATTATGCAGGGTTCTGGCGACAAGACTATAGTCAGATCGTTGAATCAACCGAAATACACAATAATGAGGTTTATCGGGTGCGCGAAAGCCGCACGATTCTATATCCAACCCAACCGGGTCTCATAACGATTGAACCTACAACCTTTGTAATTCCCCGTGATGCGTTTAGTCCAGGCGAAGTGCAGTTTACCGATGCGATTGATGTCAATGTGATGCCTTTGCCAGACAGCGAGGAGATCAAAGGGTTTACCGGATTAGTCGGTCAACTTGAACTCATCCAAACACTTGATCGGCAGGCAACAAACCTGGGCGAACCAATCCAATTACAATTAACAATTCGTGGCAACGGAAACATTGAGCAAGTGCCGATACCCATTCTGGTGCCGATGGCTGAATGGCGGTCCTATGCGAATACTAGCGATTACGTGGCAACTGAGGCCGATGGCCGGATACTCGGTGAAAAAACATTTGAGTGGCTGCTGACTCCCCGGCAAGTTGGTCAATATCGTATCCCGGAAATTCTGTTAAGTTACTTTGATCTGAATTCGTTAGAATATCAGCGCGTCAACCTTACACCAATCGTGATTGATGTACAGGGAGATGCAGACGCAGCATCACTCCCGGCTAATCGGGTTTCGGACGATAATACTCCAATGTTGCGCCCTATCCCGGCCATACTTTTAATAGGCAGCGGTTCGTCACTGTTGGTCAATATTATCTTTGCCAGTCTATGGATAATGCCCATCTTCGCAACAATTGTTGTCTGGCAGCAGATACGCAGGCGACGTTTTCGTCGGTTGAATAGGGCTTATTATCGTTATGTGGAAGCACTCGAACACGCACAGCAGGTATTATCGACACTGCACAAGCATCCAAACTCTAATGCTTTTAGGCTGATTCAATCCGCGATTATGCATTATTTTGCCGATAAACTTGATCGGACGGCAAGCAGCTTGCATTACACAGCCATCGCGGGGGCAATGGAGCAACGCGTAATCGACGCTGAGTTGGTCAGGGAACTTCTAGAATGCCTGCATGAAGCGGACCAGGTCCTCTATACACCAGGCGCTCAATCTGATGTTGACAAATTAGCGGCGCGCGCATCCCGATTATTATCCACTGTTGATGCAAGCTGGGATGATTGATTAATGCGACATGTGCTAGTTTTAGTGCTAATAATCAATGTCTTCAGCATCGAATTCGTTCTTGCTCAGGATTCGCCGGTAGAACAGGCGCACGTTGCCAACCTGCTCGCCGAAAATGGTGATGTAGCTGCGGCTATTGCTATTTATGAGGCCTTGCTGGATGACAACATTCGCGATAGCACTATCTTTACCAATTTAGGACATCTCTATTTTGCAGATCAAGAGCCAGGTAAGGCGCTACTCAATTATCGCCGTGCGCAACAAGTTGCCCCTCGTGACTCCGAAGTAAGTCGTCAAATTGCCCGTATACGCTCATTTCGCACTGATATTCAGGGTGATGATGTTATCTTGATTGATAGTCTCACGGCACTTACCAGCAGTATCCTTACACTGTCTGAACTCGGCTGGTTAGCTCTAGGATTGTGGCTCATGCTTTTTGTGGGCATCAATACGCTTATTATCAAAGCAAACTGGCGCAACCATCTGCGCGGGCCAGTGCTTGTCCTGTTGATCTTAACCATCAGTATCGTTTGCCTATGGGGAAGTCGTGCCTACGTGGAGCGGTTTCGACCGGGCGCGGTCGTATTAATAGCCGATATTGCGGTTAGAAGCGGTCCAGATGCTGATTATCTCGCAATCTACGAATTACACGCAGCCACAGAGATGCGGCAGCTTGAAGTGCAAGGGGATTGGGTCAGGTTCGTTCTGCCTGATGGCCGCCAGGGTTGGATCGAGCGTGCTGCCATAGAAACCATCTAGGCAGGCACATCACAGCTGCGACATGCCTACCGGTGTGACTATTTCAATAGTTCAGGAATCTGCTCAGGATTTTCAGCTACGCGGGCACCAGCCGCCTTCAGTGCCTCAATTTTTTCAGCAGCCGTGCCTTCACCGCCCTCAACAATTGCGCCAGCATGACCCATTCGAGTACCTTCAGGGGCGCTTGCGCCAGCAATAAAGGCAGCCACTGGCTTGGTCATATGAGCACGAATGAAGTCGGCAGCATCAACTTCAGCCCGTCCCCCAATCTCGCCAAGAATCGCTACCTTTTCTGTCTGCGGATCATCTTCAAACATGCGCAGGATGTCGACAAAGGTGGACCCAATAACCGGGTCGCCACCAATGCCAACGCAGGTAGATTGACCCATGCCAGCCTGTGTCAGGGCAAACACAACCTCATAAGTGAGGGTGCCACTTTTCGAGACAACACCGACATTACCTGGGGTTGCAATATAACCGGGCATAATACCAATTTTAGCAATCCCAGGTGCGAGAATGCCGGGGCAGTTGGGGCCGATGAGGCGACTACCACTTGCTTTAACATGATGATAAACGCGCATCATTTCCTGTACCGGAATAAATTCAGTCAGGCAAATAATGAGTTCAATTCCGGCGTTTACTGCCTCAAAAATGGCGTCTGGTGCAAAGGGAGCGGGCACTGTCACCATACTGATATTGGCATCGGTAACTTCAACGGCTTTGGCAACGGTATCAAATACCGGTTTACCTTCGAACCACTCACCACCTTTGCCAGGCGTTACGCCTCCAACCACATTTGTCCCATACTCAATCATCTTTTTGGTATGGAAACTGCCTTCACGTCCGGTGATACCCTGTACCAGTATCTTCGATACCTCGTTAACCAGAATCGCCATAATTACATTGCTCCTTTGGCAGCCGCAACCGCTTTTTGGGCAGCTTCAGTTAGCGTCTTAGCAGTGATTAAGTTGCTGATCTGGGCTTCATTGATAATTTCCAGACCCTCAGCAGCGTTTGTACCCTGCAAGCGTACGATCATTGGCACATCAGGTTGAACGGCAGCGTAAGCCTCGATGATGCCTCGGGCAACCTCATCTCCGCGGGTAATTCCGCCAAAAATGTTGAACAGCACTGCCTTGACGTTGGTATCGGACAGGATAATCCGCAGCGCTGTCGACACTTGATCGGCTCGTGCGCCACCACCAATGTCGAGGAAGTTAGCCGGGCCAATGTCATCTTTTTCGCCATAGAGTTTCGTCATATCCATTGTGGTCATCGCTAGCCCGGCACCATTGACCATGCAACCGATTTGACCATCCAGTTTGACATAACTGATACCAGCTTCACGGGCCAGGGTCTCAGCTTCTGGCTCAGCACTAACATCTCGCAACGCCGCCAATTCCTGTTGACGACCCAATGCGTTATCGTCAATTGCCATCTTGCCATCAAGCGCGACGAGTTCACCCTCGGCTGTAATGACTAACGGATTGATTTCTGCCAGAACAGCATCGCTTTCGATAAAGCAATTGTAGAGGGCTTGAGTAATACGACCAAATGTACGCCAGTATTCGCGGGGCAGATCGATGCCAACCGCGATCCTGACAGCCTGATAACTGTGCAGGCCAACAAAGGGATCAATATGTTCGCGAATAATGGCATCCGGGTTTGTGCGATTGACTTCTTCGATCTCCACACCCCCCTCTGCTGAAGCCATCAAAACCGGCATCGCGGCGGCGCGATCATTGGTGATTCCTAGATATATTTCTTTGACGATGTTGGCCGCCGGATCAACCAGAACCTGATGAACCGTGTGGCCTTTGATTGACATTCCCAGGATTTCCTGAGCTATTTCTACAGCTTCGTCGGCATTTTTCGCCAACTTGATGCCACCGGCTTTCCCCCGCCCGCCCACAAGGACCTGTGATTTTACAACGACCGCACCCCCCAATTTTTCAGCAATAATTCGAGCCTCTTCAGGAGTCCTGGCAACATCGCCCTGCGGGGTTGGAATGCCGAATGTTGCGAAACGTATTTTGGATTGATATTCGTGTAGATTCAATGTCGTCCTCTCTTAACTTGGTTAGAATTCGAACCATGCCCAACGCATGAATGCGCTGATTATTGCTTACAGAATTTCTATTTCTTTTTGTGTCATGATGACCTGCGGATAATTATCCTCAATCCAGGCAATGATTCGATCAAATGACTGGTTTACATGGCTGGATGAATTTGAGATCGTGACGATGCCAATAACAGCAGATTGCCAAACATCATTCAGATCAACCTCAGCGGTTGCGACGTTAAACTTATTGCGCAAACGGGCTAATAGTGATTTGATAATGCGACGTTTCTCTTTCAAAGAGGTGACTTCTGGCAAATAAAGATGTACTTCACAAGCGCCGATAATCATAATGGTGGATGGAAAGCAGACCATGCGTTGAACCCAGACAACAGTATACCGCAACCGGCTGGATTGGCTATGCTCAACAATTGATGTAAGGTAGAAATATATCTATGGTAGACTAAAATTATTCGTGGATCAGGTGGTTGATGAGGAGAACCGATGGTTGAAATGCCGGTTCGGGTGGTTTGTGTAGAAGATGAACCTGAAATGATTGATCTGGTTCGTCTGATTTTGTCGCGGAGGGGTTTTGAAGTAACCGGTGCGCCCGGCGGACAAGAAGGTTTGGATACAATCGAGCGCTTGAAACCGAATTTGGTCTTACTTGACCTGATGATGCCCGATATGGACGGCTGGGAAGTTTATCAACGGATGAAAGCTAATACGACAATGAATGGTATTCCAGTCATCGTCGTCACTGCTAAAGCACAGAGTATCGACAAAATGCTCGGTTTGCATATCGCCAAAGTAGATGATTACATCACCAAACCCTTCGGTCCTGCTGAATTACTCAATAGTGTTGAGAAAGTATTGACTGAAACCCACTAACCTTTATAATCAATGGTTTCCAATTTGTTTGCAATGAAGCTATCTGGTTGCTGCCGATAGCTTTTTCATTTGGCTTGTAGCCTGAAGCGACATATACTTCTACACGAGAGTGAATCTACGGCACAATCTGCGGGAGTTCCCATGAATAAATCTGTCGTTTTTCTTTTGACAATCTGTTTCCTGCTTAGTGGGCTGTCAGTCCTGGCACAGGATAACAATCTACTCGAAAATCCTGGTTTCGAAGCACCATTCGAAACTATTGATGGCAACCCGCCGCGTGAGGTCGCGCAAGGTTGGTCTCCCTGGCATATCCCGGCGGCAGACGGCTCCCCAT
The DNA here is from genome assembly GCA_965223835.1 of Phototrophicaceae bacterium. Lineage (GTDB taxonomy): Bacteria > Chloroflexota > Anaerolineae > Aggregatilineales > Phototrophicaceae > CAVYXZ01. The sequence continues at coordinate 2,407,447 of CBDCXQ010000001.1, read as the reverse complement.
CATTTGCTAATGCTCAACCTGAATATGCCCCTACCGCGCCAGATTCAACCCGAATCCTTGCTGGCGAAGATGCACAATTAATCACATCATTTTTCGCAACCCATGATGGCGGGGTCTGGCAGCAAGTTACTGGTGTAACTGCTGGTGACAATCTGCGTTTCAGTATATTTGCTTATGTGTGGTCAACTGTTTTCGATGAGTTAGATGTTAGCGAACAGGATGGGGATGTTTTTGTCCAGGTTGGCATTGATCCAACCGGCAGTACTGACCCTGAAAGTGATACAATTGTTTGGTCGGCAGCCGGCGTTGAACAATATGATGCATACAATGAATATGAAATAGAGGCCGAAGCGACCGGCGATACTGTTACGGTATTTGTTCGCACCACGATTGGTATCCCGCTCAAGAACAACTTTATCTACCTGGATGAGGCCTCATTGACCGCCAGCGATGAACAACCACTTCCGGTAGAGTCTAATACCCCTGAGCCGCCAACCGAAACACCCGTTCCACCATCTGAAACCGCTGAACCACCGTCGGCAACACCGGAGCAACCAACCGCAACGTCGGAACCGCCCTCGGAAACCCCAGTAACGCCATCATCGACGCCGGAACCAGCGTCCGAAACTCCCATTCCACCGTCGGAAACTGCTGAACCAGCATCGGAAACGCCTGTGCCACCAACCGAGGATAATCAGTTAGAACTCACGGCTACAGCACTCATTGAGGAATCAACCACTATAGCTCAGACTGAGTCAGCGGCGGCTAATGCCACAACTGAGGCTGAAGAAAATAGTATGATGACTGCTACGGCAGTGAGCGCACAAGCGACTAGCGATGCACAAACAGCTGTTGCGAATGTGCCCAGCAGTACACCAGACACTAGCCTGGAAATGACGGCAACTGCAATAATTGTAGACGCAACCAACACCGCCAGTGCTGATGAAACTGCAACAGCTGCTGTAACACCTACACCGACTGAAACCGATCAAGTACCGATTAGTAATGAATTCCCAGGCACCATAAGCCATACGGTGCGGCGTGGTGAGAGTGTGTATATCCTGGCGGAATTGTATGGTAGCACGGTCGATGCTATTGCCGGGGCCAATGGCCTGGACAGTAACTATCTTATTCAAGTGGGACAGACTCTGGTTATCCCGGTAAGGCTGCCTGACCCAGCAACTTCTACGCCGACACCAACATCGGTAGTCGTCATAACCGCAACACCAGATGCTGGTCCTAACGAGACACAGCCGACAACAAGTAATGAATCCTATATTGTACAGCGGGGTGACACGCTCTCTCGAATCGCGCAGCGCTTCAATACAAATGTTGCTACACTGGCCCAACTCAACGGTATTGTGAACATCAACCGCATTCAAGCTGGGCAGCGTTTGCTTTTGCCGGGCCAACCGACGAATTCCAACGTGAACCCACCAGAACCTCAGCCGACGCCCGTTGTACAGACAACTTACACGGTGCTACCAGGGGATACTCTATCGCGGATTTCATTGCGATTTGGCGTGCCAATCAGCCGCATTGCCCAGGCAAATAATATTGTGAACTGGAACCGGATCTATATTGGACAGCGGTTGAATATCCCGTCATGAGTAAGCAATGGCGTGTTATTCGCAATCGCGACACGAATGCGGTGGTACTGGAACGAGCACGCTGGTGCAGCAGTTACTGGTGCCACCTCAAAGGGTTACAATTCGTGACCAATTTGCCTGAGAATGAGGGTCTGCTCTTTGTCACCAACAGTGAAGGACGCGTCCACACGGCGATACACATGTTTTTTATGTTTTTCAGTATCGCCGTTGTCTGGTTGGATGGAGGTGGAGTTGTCGTTGACAAAAAACTCGCAAAACCCTGGCGACCATCTTATGCAGCCCAGGCCCCGGCCCAGTATTACATTGAAGCGCGACCTTCGCTCTTAAACCGAGTCGAGATTGGTGACAGGTTGCAATTCGATCAGGCTGCCGAATGAGAATATTAGTTAGAGTACTGATTTGTAGTCTCTTGTTTGTCGGATTGCCCGTATTTGCCCAGGAAGATAGTGTAACCATTCATGTGGTGCAGCGAGGCGAGACTTTGTTTCGAATCGCACGCCAGTATGAAGTAACGGTCAATGATCTCGCCCGCATGAATGCGCTGGTCAACCCCAGCAACATCAAGGTCGGACAGCGCTTATTGATTCCAGGAAGCGACTCAGCTGAACCAATGGCTCCCTCCACGCACCGGGTACAACCGGGGGAAACATTGCGGAGTATCGCCAACTTCTACAACTTATCGATTGATACGCTGATTACAGTGAATGAACTGACTAATCCGAATACAATTTTCGTTGGTCAGGTCCTTCAAATTGCAACCGAGGAATCCACCGCAGTTGATGCGGAAAATGTGACGGCACTGCCGACAGTAGCGCCGACTGGTGAACCAGCAACTGCGGATCCCCAAGTTGCCAGTAGTTCTACAGAGTCCGATAATGCTGAAACGCTAGTGCATATCGTACAAAGAGGGGAAACGCTGTTTCGGATTGCAACACGGTATGGCATGACAGTCAATGATCTCGTTCGGGCGAACAGCATTGGTGATCCAACCCGGATCTATAGTGGGCAACGACTTGTGATTCCTGGATTCGAAGCCCCAGAGTTAGCACTCGACTTACCAGCCGCCATCACCGCCATTGATGTGCGTCCGGCGCTCCTCGTTGAAGGTAAGACTGCTCGCTTTCAGCTTACTACACGGGAGGCATCTCTCATGAGCGCGACCTTCCTGGGACGGGAGTTGAATATTGCTTCCGATGAAAGCCAGACTCTCCATACGATTTTGCAGGGTATTCCACTTTTTACCGAACCAGGCGTCTATCCGTTGGAAGTTGCTTCGGTTGGGATAACATCCGGCGATGCTACCGATTATTCGCTCAATTTGGAAGTTGTGTCGGGACCATATGGTCGGGAATATATTCGTTTGCTAGCGGGGCGCGATGGTTTATTGGATCCAGCAGTAGAAGCGAATGAGTTGTCGTTAATTGAGAAGGCAACCTCATCATTCACGCCGCAGCGACAATTTGAAGGTTCAATGGGCTTACCAGCGGCGGCAACTGTAATTTCACCCTACGGAACGCGTCGCAGTTACAATGGCGGTCCATTCGACCGCTTTCATAGTGGTACGGATTTCGCTGGCGCACGGGGCACGCCGATTCTGGCGACGGCACCGGGGACAGTCGTGCTGGCCGACACGTTGAATGTGCGCGGCCTGGCAACCGTTATTGATCATGGGTGGGGGGTTTATACCGGTTACTGGCATCAGTCACAGCAGTATGTCCAGGTCGGCGATTTCGTATCCAGCGGTCAGGTTATCGGCACCATAGGCTCAACGGGCCGGGTGACGGGTGCACATCTCCACTGGGAGCTGTGGGTAGGCGGCGTGCCGGTGGATCCGATGCAGTGGGCACAGCTCTCATTTAGTTAAGGCGAAGTATGGCTGACGAATTACAGTTCTTTAAATATCTGGGCGGCCAATCACTGGTTGATGATATTCTTTCGTCCGAAATCGAACTCAAGAATCGCGCTCGTCATGATACACGCCCTTCAGCTATTGACCTGAAATGGCGAATCGTTGGTGCCGTTATCTCCGTCCACGAGGTCGAAAGTGGGCTTGATTTGGAATGTGAATGGGGTTGGGTTGCCCTGCGATGGTTAACCGCACATTGTTTGCATATTCGGCATGAATCCCAACGAGAAAGCCTAAAAGATTATACTTCAGAGGTGGTTGTTAAGTACGATTGGCCTGAAGTAGAGCTAGAGGTTATCGAAGGCCAGGATGCGCTTGAAATAAGAACCGAAGCTTATACCTACCGGGTCGGTAAAAACCCACTTCGATTGGGAATCGAAACTCTCACCGGCCAACTTATTTGCATTGACTCGTTGGGCATTCAAAGACGCCCGGATGGTGCCGCTCGTTTGTCAATGAAGTTACACCCTGAAGAAGCATGTTATGGGCTAGGGGAGCGGGCCGAAGGTTTAAATTTGCGCGGGAAACGTTACAAGCTATGGAATACAGACCCGGTTGCCTATAATCGCGGTACCGACCCCCTCTATTACAATATTCCATTTTATATTGGCGTTCATGATGATGTTACCTATGGGCTGCTATGGGATAATACCTTTCGGGGGGTGGTCGACGTAGGCAAAGCGAATGAGTCTGAAATTGTTTTTGAATCCGAAGGCGCACCATTAAGTTATTTTGTGATCTCCGGAAGTAATGTCAACAATATTGTCGGGCGGTACACTGAGCTAACCGGTCGTATTCAACTGCCGCCACGATGGTTTCTGGGCTATCAGCAGGCTCGGTGGAGCTATTATCCCCAAGATCAGGTGTTGCAACTTGCTCAGGAGTTTCGTAAGCGCGAAATACCCTGTGATGTGATCTATCTTGATATTCACTATATGGATGGTTTTCGCGTTTTTACCTGGGATAAAAAACTTTTTCCAGACCTGAAGATAATGATTAAGCAGCTTCATGCTCAGGGCTTCAAAGTTATTGCCATTGTTGACCCTGGCATCAAGGTTGACCCACAATATGCTGCATATCAAAGCGGGTTGACGCATGATGTATTCCTGAAATACCCGGACGGTTCGTTGGCTGCAGCAGCAGTATGGCCTGGCAAGTGTCATTTTCCCGACTTTACTAAAGTATCAACTCAGGCCTGGTGGGTGCAACAATGCCAGCAACTGTTGGCTACCGGCATTGATGGATTGTGGAATGATATGTGTGAACCAGCAGCGTTTGCATCGGGCAACAAGGCAGTGACACTCCCCGATTTGGTTTTGCACGACAGAGGTGGCGATCACCGGCAACATCACAATACTTACGGGATGCATATGGCACAGGCCACGTTGAAAGCCTTACAGATGCACAGCCCAGTTAAACGCCCAGTAAATATGACTCGGGCTGGTTTTGCCGGGACCCAGCGTTATGCTTCTTCGTGGACAGGCGATAATCAATCTGATTGGGATCATTTGCGACTAAGTATCAGTATGACATTGAATATGGGCCTATCGGGCGCACCTTTGACTGGACCGGATGTAGGTGGGTTTCGCGGCAATGCTAACGGGGAATTGTTCACACGGTGGTTACAAGCCGCGTGCCTTCTACCTTATTTGCGCTCACATACAGCCTTGAATACTCAACAACAAGAACCCTGGTCTTTTGGGCAACCTTATGAAGCAATTAATCGGGTCACGATTGAACTACGCTATCGATTGATGCCCTACCTGTATTCGATTATTGCACAATCAGCCGAATATGGGTGGCCGATTGTGCGACCGTTATTCACTGCCGAACCGGATAATTCTGACCTGCGATCAGTCGATGATTGTTATATGCTGGGCGATGGCCTGCTCATTGCTCCCGTAATTGAGCAGGGACATACCAGTCGGGATGTTTATTTACCGGCAAGCAGCAACTGGTATGATTTTTGGACTAATGAGTGGTTCGAAGGTGGTCAAACAATTGAAGTTGCCGCCCCATTAGAACGCTTGCCCCTCTTTGTGCGCTCAGGCTTGGTGTTGCCCTTATGGGGTGAGCAGCAGTTTGTAGGACAGAAATCCATTGATCGTTTGATATTGCGATTGTATCCTGGCAATCACGAAACCATCCTGTACGAAGATGATGGTGAAGGCCTGGAGTATCAGGAGGGTGCATATCGTTGGGTGTACATTACAGTGGCGGAGGAGGGTGAAAAATTGGCGGTTAACCGGCGCATCGCAGGTCAATATTTGCCAAATTATACAACGATTAATTTAGAAGTAGTTGGGTTAGAAGACGAACCGGTTGAAGTTCGGGTCGATCGTCAAGGCGCACCGTTGTGGTTTTATGATGACGGAATTCTCGAGGTGACTACCGATTCATTTAATTCAGTTGAAATTGTTTGCAAACCACGCTCATCCGATGCGACGTTAATGTCGCGCCCCTGGTAAGTGAACGAGTGTGATCGTTTGACCACACTCGACTTTCCCAATCACGAACTGCTAGGCGTCTAGCGCTTCGAAGTCGGTGAACAAAAAATGATCATGATAGTAGTGGATCCACAGGAATGACAGTATTGCTGTGTAGTAAGCAATGTCGAAATGCCGGTTTGGGTCAATATCCGGGATGATGACCCCGGCAACCGTATAGACCAGCAAGAAGATAATCAGCGAACCACCCAGCATCAAAGCACTGAGGATGTACAGCCCACGCGTATTTTCACTACGACTAAAACGCGCCACCAGCGGTGCCTTTTGTCCAAAATCTGGGTCGGCCTTTTGTCGCAATTTAACGATATAAAACGTGAGTGGCAGGTATTGGAACGAGTGCCAGGTGTTGGCCCCTTGAAAAGCAGTGTCCAGATTATCGAACGCTGCCAGCGGGAAGAAGATGATAACCGTTAACGTAATGAAAATTGTCTTCGGCCAATTGATGGTTCCAGCTCGAACTTCATTGACTGTCTTGAAAATATAGGCAGTCAGCGCAACGAAGAAAACAGCAGCAGCCAGACGGAAAAACCACGTATCTTGAAACACGCCAGGGATGACTGCTGTCAAATCATTGGTTCCAACCTGAAAAGCACCCTGACTAATCTTATACGCAGCCATTGGGAACAGGCATGTTAACAATACTGCATAGTCGACCGCACGCGCCGGCAGGCTGATATTGGGCCTTTTGAGGACGTTTTTCTCTTTATGATTGTACAACTCAGTCACATAAGTCGCTTGATGCAGCACGTGTAGCATTGCCCAGAAGAAAAAGATCGTCAGCAATAAGTTCAAGTTCAGGAATGCCAACGACACGACGATAATCGGGATGATAATTGAGGACCGGACTAGCATTGGATAACGTTTTTTGAAGTCTTTATCCAGGCCAGTGCGTAAAAATGTTGACATCATGTGAGGGCCGCCAACAGCAATAGCGACAAAGCCATTGATAACGTTGCGACTGACATCTGGATCTAATGCAAGCTGATTGACACCGAATAAATATAACAAGTACGGAATCGGCACGAGCAGCACGCTGAGAATAATATAGGTCATATCCCAGCGCTGATTTTTCAACCACAGATTAGATTGAACCTGGGCTGCCGGTTGTTGAAATGTTGCACTTCTCACTGCCATCTTTCGCTCCTTTCCCTGGCACGGGTGGCGAATCAACTATAGCAGATTTATTTAGCGTTGCAAAGTAAATTGAGCATCTGGCACTCAACTTATCCTATATAGCGCGTTCCTCTCGCAGCACGATATGATGTTTACGGCAGCGTGCTTCATAACTTTCTTCAGCCCCGACCATGATTATCGGGTCATCACTATGGGCTGGATGACCATTCACCAGGCGCTGGGTGCGGCAGGCAGGTTCGCCACACACAACGCAGATAGCGCGCAACTTGGTAACTTCTTCCGCAATCGATAATAGGGCAGGCATGGTACCAAAAGGCTGGCCGCGAAAGTCGAGATCTAGCCCGGCGACAATGACACGGATGTCGCGTTCGGCTAATTGCTCAACCACTTCGATAATGGCATCATCAAAAAATTGCACTTCATCAATCGCCACAACCGTGGTTGAGTCCGCAATAAGCGGCATGATCTCGTGGGCAGCACTAATGTGTTGTGCTTCGATGTATTGTCCGCTATGACTACTCACCTTGGTGACGCCTTTATAGCGATCATCCAGAAGATGTTTAAAGACCTGAACCTTCTGTTTGGCAATCGATGCCCGGCGAATGCGCCGTAGCAATTCTTCAGTTTTCCCACAGAACATGCTGCCGCAGATTATTTCTATGGTGCCGCTATGGTGCCGCATGACTCCCCCCCATGAGTGTCAAAAAATAAAGGCAGGCATGTCCAGAACATGTCTGCCTTTAAATGTTTATTGTAATGGGTTATTCGACGGCTTCAGGTAGTTCATAACCCCGATTGCGCAGTTCTCGCTTGATGTCAGCAAGGATCTTGCGACCAATACCAGGAATTTCGAGCAGTGCTTCATCGCCACCCTGTTCGAGTTTCTCGATGAACTCACCCACAATCTCGATGCCGTTTTCTGTGAAGATATTCAAATAGCGCTTCGCCAATCCGAGTTCGCTCATTCCCAGATTAGGTGAAGTGCGTGCTGCAATCCGATCTTCCTCTTCCTGCCGGATAGAATCGCGCTGCTGCAAGCGCTTCATGAAGCGGTCGACCTGACCCTCAGTATCGACAATGCGCTGCTCTCCGGTGAAGAAGGGGTGGCAGGCTGAACAAATATCGGTACGAATTGTTTCGATTGTCGCGCCCGTTTGCCAGGTGTTCCCACAGGCACAAATGACGGTTGCCTCAGGAAACCACTCGGGATGAATGTCTGGTTTCATGTGTATTGTATTCCTGCTTAGCTCTGCGGGTTTTCCGGGTAAACACTGATCTGTTTCTGCCCGTTGCGCCCGCGCATTCTTTCAAATGTCACGTAACCCTCAATCGTGGCGAACAGGGTATGATCCTTGCCCATGCCCACATTCAGACCAGGGTGGAACTTCGTGCCGCGCTGTCGCACAATGATATTGCCGGGAATTACGAATTCACCACCATAGCGTTTTACACCGAGGCGTTTTGCCTCGCTATCGCGACCATTACTGGTTGAACCGCCACCTTTTTTGTGAGCCATTAGTTTTTTCCCTTGTCAGACGTTTAAACGAGAATTTCATCCACGCGCAAGCGGGTAAAGTATTGACGATGCCCCCGGCGGCGGCGATAGTTGGTACGTTGACGGTACTTGAAGACAATGATTTTTTTGTCACGCCCCTGGTCAACAACCGTAACTTTGACACGGGCACCTTCGACTGTAGGCTGACCAATGACGGTGTTATCTTCGTTCCCAACTAGGAGAACGTCATCAATTTCGAAACTTTCATCAACTTCATTGGGAAGTCGATCAACATCAAGCAGCACGCCGACTTCGGCACGGTATTGTCGTCCGCCGGTGCGGATAATTGCATACATAGGGTATCTCCAATCTTCGCTTACCTCCGCCGCAATACCAGATAAGCCGGGGCATGACGACGGGGAAAATTGGCTGGAAGGCCAAATTGCAAAAAACTACCCCATAGATTTGGGGTAGAAACGATTATAGCCGGGGGCTACGCCAGCGTCAACGTGCAATTTCGCCGATCAACATCGCATCACCAAACGAAAAAAAGCGATAATGCGCTTGCTTGGCAATTTCATAGGCATTTAGGATTCGGTCGCGACCAGCGAACGAACTGATCATCATTAATAGCGTGGATTTGGGGAGATGAAAATTGGTAATCAATGCGTCGACTACTCGCCATTGATAGCCAGGGTAAATAAACAGTTCTGTATCACGTTCGAACGCAATAACAGGTCGCCAGGGACAAAAATCATAGGCAGCCAGCGGCTGAGCCGGATCCATACCAGCGCTCAAAAGTGCTGCTGTTTCGAGTGTGCGGGCGGAGGTTGTCCCTACGGCAATCACGCGTCCACCTGATAATTTCGCTTGATTGATGATATTCGCGTTTTCAGCAGTTAGCATTGCATACTCAGAGTGAATGTGATGTTGCTCAACCTGCTCAACCCTAACGGGTTTAAAGGTGTCAAGGCCAATGTGCAGCGTGCAATCGGCGAATTGGACACCTTTATTCTTCAGGGCCAGCAGCAGATCACCCGTAAAATGTAGGCCTGCCGTTGGCGCAGCTGCCGAACCCTCCACGCGACTATAAATCGTCTGGTAACGTTCATCATTTTCCAGACGGGTATGAATATAGGGAGGCAGGGGAGTTTGCCCTAATTGAGTCAATAATTTATTTACCGGTTGACTAAATTCGATGACCCGTTCCGCGTCGGCCAACACTTCAATAACTTGAGCTGTAGTATCATTCTCAGCGAAGCGCAAATGTACACCCTGGTTGACGCGCTTCCCGCCAACTAATGCCTGCCAGCGCCTGTCATCAAGCTGACGCAGGAGCAAGATCTCAACTGCACCTCCGGTTTCGGACTTGATTGCTGCCAACCGTGCCGGGATCACGCGAGTCGTATTCATGACAAGCACGTCGCCAGCACGAAAAAAATCGACAATATCCCGAAAGATGTGGTGGTTAATCTCGCCAGTATAACGATCTAAGACCATCATCCGTGACGAATCACGGGGTTCAGCAGGTGTCTGGGCAATATACTTTTCAGGCAAATCATAATTGAAGTCGGAAACATTCATCAGCGGTTGATAATCCGTAAAATAATATTCAGCACAACAGACAAGACGATGCTAATCAATAGCATGGAAACAACTGGTACGAAGCAAGTGAAAACTTGACCTTCGACACGTATATCTCCCGGCAACTCTCCGACGCTGAAAAAACGACCAGCAAACCATAATAAACCACCGAATGCCGCCAGGGAAAGCCCAATGAGCAGCAATAGACGACCGAATGATTGTATATCCATAGTTGGTTTAAATGAGGGGGGGCTGATGATGATTGTTGGTGGTGTAAGGCATATCCATGTGCTCATAGGCGTTGCGTGTTGCCGAACGACCACGCGGCGTGCGCTCCAAAAAACCTAACTGAAGCAAATACGGTTCATAGACATCCATGATTGTACTGCTATCTTCGCTGATTGATGCGGCGATGGTGTCCAGTCCGACCGGTCCACCGTCGAATTTCTCAATAATCGCCAACAATATACGTCGATCCACATCGTCTAAGCCGAGATGGTCGATCTCCATGAGGGCCAGCGCTTCATTGGCAACCTCATTTGTGATTATGCCGTCAGCCCGAACTTGCGAAAAATCGCGAACGCGTCGCAACAAGCGCAAGCCAATTCGAGGAGTACCGCGTGACCGTCGCGCGATTTCTGCAACACCAGCAGGATCAACGCCAACCTGTAACATGTCAGCCGCCCGCTTGATAATATGTTCCATTGCCGCCTGATCGTAAAAATCAAGCCGAAACCGTGCCCCAAACCGATCACGCAGCGGGCCAGCCAGCAATGCAAGTCGGGTGGTTGCGCCAATCACCGTAAAACGTGGCAAGTTAAGCCGCACATTTTTTGCAGCAGGACCTTTACCAATCACGATATCGAGAGCAAAATCCTCCATTGCGGGGTATAAGACTTCTTCAACCGCCCGACCCAGACGATGGACCTCATCAATGAAGAGAATGTCATTCTGCTTGAGATGTGTCAAAATAGCTGCGAGATCTCCGGCGCGTTCGATGGAGGGACCAGCCGTAATCCGAATATTACTGCCCATCTCATTGGCAACAACGTGGGCTAATGACGTTTTACCAAGGCCAGGCGGGCCATAAAATAAAACATGATCAATTGGCTCACCCCGGACCTGAGCCGCTTCAATAATGATTTTGAGGTTTTCACGAACGCGATCCTGACCGATAATGTCATTGAGTGTCCGGGGTCGCAGGGCAATATTTTCACGATCATCCTGGCGGTGACTGCCGCCAACCAATCGTCCATCATCGGTCATGGTTAAAGCTCCCACTGCGACTCATATGTTCTAGTATAGCGGACGGTTGATGACTTGCAACGGTTATCCAGAAAGCAAGGGAATCTTATGAACCACGTCTATGTATCTTCACATCCCCTGGTACTGCACAAATTGAGTTTTTTACGTTCAATCGACACGGACCATCGCTCCTTCCGTGAACTGGTACGTGAGCTAGCGCTGCTATTGTGCTATGAAGCGACGCGAGATTTGCAGCTTACGCCGGAGAAGGTAATGACACCGATGGGGGAGGCAGCCGGTTTTAGGACGACTGATACCATTGGCCTCGTACCAATTTTGCGTGCCGGGCTGGGTCTGGTAGACGGCGTGATGGAATTGCTGCCGAACGTGCAGGTCTGGCATATTGGATTATACCGCGACGAAAAAACCTTGCGCCCGGTAGAATATTACAACAAATTGCCAACTGAGCCGACGGTTAATGTCTGTTTGGTGCTGGATCCGATGCTGGCGACAGGCGGGTCAGCAGTTGCTACTGTTGACATTCTTAAAGACTGGGGCGTAAGCCGGATTAAGTTTGTTGGATTAATCGCGGCTCCAGAAGGTGTGGAGCGGTTAGCCAGTGCCCATCCTGATGTGCCGATACACGTCGCCGCCATTGATGAGCAATTGAACGATGTTGGGTTTATCGTACCAGGTCTGGGTGATGCGGGAGATCGACAGTTTGGTACGGCTTAGTCATCCTTAGCAGATTCTTCCCGACTGGGCAGTGATGGGCTTGGATTTATGTCGCCGATTTTAGCTTTTGTCGATGTTTCCGTTTTTTTCGGCACCTTACTCGCCTCGTCTGTGTGGGTATCCGGTACTTGGGGAGGCGCTTGCTTGAATGCGGGGGTAGCCACCTTAGCCGGAATATGAGCGGTGCTAATTTTGCCGTCTTTGGTGTTATCAGTTGCCGCTGGTATTTCTTTAATAGCCGGCGTTGCTAGTTTCTGCGTTGATTGATTACCAGTGGCAATGATGTCCGGCGCACGACGATCATCTTGACGGGGCAGGGCAGGTGTACTTGGCGCATCAATGATGAGTGTCTCCGCTTGTGTAATCGGCTCTTCACCTGGCGGGCCAGGTATATCAAAGGACAAGGTATATATTGATGAATGTTGGGCCGACTGAGAAGTACGCCCACGTTGCGCTGCGCGGGCATCGCGCCGCGCCTGTCGTTGCCGGGCCTCGATTACTTCTTGTCGGGTCATAGCGACCAATTTTCCGCGCCGGAACATGGCACTATGACCAGTGACACGCTCAATTAACGCTTCGATTGTGCCCAGGCCAACGACAAACAGAACGTCGATAAACATAATCACAATTATCGTTCCGCTTAGCAAATTGAGCGCGTTTGCAACTGGCCCGGTTAGGGTACGCAGCACGACTGGTTCACCAACACCAATCACAACCAAAATCACGGCGGCAATGCCAATGCCAACGAGAACGCTGCGCAAGCCTTTGAGATTGGTCAGCTTGGGGATCATCGTGTTACTTATTACAAAGAGCAAGTATGTCCACAACCAGAAGTCCGCCGTCCCGGTGAGATCACGAATTGCCATACCAATATCATCCAGTTCACCGCTGCTGATCTGGGTGAAGAATGTCGAGAAGTTAAGGATGTTGTTAGCAATCAACCAGACGATAGTCAACCCGGTTATAATCGGAGCGAGGGTGATGAGTGCGATTCTGAGTGGGTTGGCATTTTTATCTAACTCCACAAAACTCAAATCTAATTCCGCAATTTCCTGGGCTTCCGGCCATTGCAACGAGCTTTTGGCGTGAACGTTGAAAATACCGGCTGCCAACCAGTAACTGAGTTCATGAATAAACACTCCTGGGAGGAAGAATGTGTAATAGAGAATTGTGGTGGTCTGGAAACTGCGTGTCACCAACCAACCAACCTTAAAGATATGCTGGTGCAACCAGCGCTCTAATTGGCGCAATGTGACGAACAGTGCGGCTGTAATTAACCAGGGTGTTAAGGCTTCCAGACCAGCCAGACTTATTGGCCTTTCTCCTGGGCGGCGATGGCAACTAATTGAGTAAAATCATCTATTTTGAGTGATGCGCCACCGACAAGCGCACCATCAATATCGGGTTGTGACATGTATTCCGCCATGTTACCCGGCTTGACACTGCCTCCGTATTGAATTCTTACACTCTGGGCAATCCCATCACCATATAGATCGGCTAAAGTTGCACGAATCGTTCCGCCGATAATCTGATTGGCAACCTCGCCACTGGCACTCTTACCGGTTCCAATTGCCCAGATCGGTTCATAGGCCAGGATGATATTCGCCATGTTGGCGGCATCAATTCCAGCCAGGGCCGCTCGTACTTGCCTACCAACAAACCGCTCAGTTTCACCCGCTTCATTTTGTTCCAGGCTCTCACCCACTGCAACAATCGGTTTTAGGCCATAAGCCAGGGCCGCCTTGATCTTCTTATTGACTGTTTCGTCTGTTTCATTTAAATAAGCCCGGCATTCCGAATGGCCGATGATCGTGTACTGAGCAATGTCCTGGAGCATCGCTGAAGATACTTCCGATGTAAAAGCGCCCTGTGCTTCCCAGTGGGCATCCTGAGCACCAACTCCGATCTCGGTTCCCTCTAGCGCTTCAGCAACCGCTGCCAGGGCCAGGAAAGTCGGGCACACGACCCGCTCTACTGTGGGAAATTCTGCCAGTTGTGGGGCAAGTTCCTGGGAAAATGTCACTGACTCGGCGACGCCTTTGTGCATTTTCCAATTGCCAGCGATGATAGGTGTTCGCATGGTGGTCCTTCTTCCTATCGTTGATTATATTAAAAGATGTGTAATCCGGGCAATTACTTGTCTTGCAACGCGACGACGCCCGGTAAGGTTTTGCCTTCGAGCATTTCGAGGCTGGCCCCGCCGCCAGTTGAGATATGGGTGATGCTGTCCGCCAGACCAGCACCTTCAATTGCCGAGGCTGAATCGCCACCGCCAATGATCGTCACTGCCCCTTTTGTTGTTTCATCTGCCAACAATCGAGCAACGGCGTTGGTGCCGACTGCGAAATTCGACATCTCAAACACACCCATCGGTCCATTCCAGACAACAAGTTTTGCCCCCTGTAGATGACTTTGATACTCGTTGATTGTCCGGGGGCCAATGTCATAGATGGCCCAACCATCGGGCACACCATTGGCGACGGTGAGGGTCTGTCGCGCTGTTTCATTATCGAATGTTTCACCAATAACCGCATCAGTGGGCAAGATGAGTTTATCACCACCGACACCGAGCAAACTGCGGGCAGTGGCGACGGCGTCTTCTTCGACGAGCGATTGGCCGACTGCATAACCTTGCGCTTTGAAGAAGGTGTTTGCCATGCCGCCGCCGATTAAGAGCTTATCAACTTTTTGAAGCAGGGCTTCAATCACCGCAATCTTATCGGAAACTTTTGCACCGCCCAGGATGGCAACAAAAGGACGCTGCGGATTCTCGAGGGCAGTCGCAAGATAATCAATTTCCTTTTCCATCAGGAAGCCAGCAACCGCGGGAAGATGATCCGCCACACCGACTGTAGACGCGTGAGCACGATGTGCAGAACCAAAAGCATCATTGACGAATATATCGCCCAAATTCGCCATCTGACGCGCTAATTCTGAATCATTCTTGGTTTCACCTGCATGAAATCGGGTGTTTTCAAGTAATAAAACACCGCCATCTGGCAAATTCTTAACAGCAGCTTCAGCTATCGAGCCAACACAGTCCGCCGCAAACGCAACCTCCTTATTCAGCAAAGTCGCTAACACAGGTGCAACCGGGGCCAGCGAATAGGTGGGGTCTGGTTCACCCTTTGGCCGCCCCAAATGGGATAACAATATGATAGCTTGCGGTTGCTGTTCAATGATATATTGAAGCGTCGGCATAGCAGCCCGGACCCGCTTATCATTGGTTACAACGCCATTTTTGAGTGGCACATTGAAGTCAACACGAATGAGTACACGCTTGCCCGTTAGTTCAGCATCGCGAATCGTCATCTTATTCATGAATTATCTCCTGGGGTCATACAAGCAAGAAGCGAGGGGTAAGCGCGATGCCCTCGCTTCGATCAGTTGCAGCGTAGAACCTAAAGTTGGTCGCCAATCATTTTCGTCAGGTCGGCTACCCGATTTGAATAGCCCCACTCGTTATCGTACCAGGTCACCACTTTTACCAGAGTACCATCCATGACCTCACAGGAGAGTACATCAATGATACTGGAGCGGGTATCACCTTTAAAATCGGAAGACACGAGCGGTGCATGTTCGACGCCAAGAATGCCTTGCATCCGACCATTGGAAGCTGCTTCCTCGAAGGCGCTAATCATATCGTCTTTTGTCGTGCCAACTTCAACATTTGCCACGAAATCGACCAGTGAAACGGTTGGCGTGGGGACACGAACCGCCATGCCATCGAATTTCCCCTTTAATTCAGGAATAACCAGGGACACCGCTTTTGCGGCGCCGGTCGTGGTTGGCAGCATATTGAGCGCAGCGGCACGTGCCCGACGCATATCCTTATGGGGCAGGTCGAGAATGCGCTGATCTGCCGTATAGCTGTGGATGGTCGTCATAAAAGCATTTTGGATTTTGAAGTGATCGTTAACCACTTTTGCCGCCGGGGCTAAACAGTTGGTTGTACACGATGCGTTTGAAATAACATGATGGTTGCTGGGATCGTATTGCTCTTCGTTAACCCCCAGGCAAATGGTAATATCTTCACCCTTGGCCGGTGCCGAGATTATGACTTTCTTTGCCCCGGCTTGCAGATGCTTGCTGGCGCTATCGCGATCTGTAAAACGACCCGTACTTTCGATCACAATGTCAACACCCAGTTCGCCCCACGGCAATTGGGCTGGGTCAGCGACCGCCAGTGCTTTGATCTCATCACCATCAACAATCAGCGCACCGTCTTGTTCTTCAACGGTACCTTCATATCGCCCATAGGTTGAGTCATATCGGAAAAGATGGGCCATCATCGGTAAATCACCCAGGTCATTGAAAGCGACAATATTGATGTCGTCGCTGTAGTTTTCTTTCATCGCCTTGAGTACCTGGCGACCAATTCGTCCAAAGCCGTTGATCCCAACACGAATAGCCATAATTTACTCCTTTTGGATAGGGTCCAATTGTTCAATTATTACAGGTTTGTGGGCAGTCGTGAAGGCGGGTTTCGCCATCAAGTCGCGAACTGCCGATTGTTTAACCAGATTTGACAATGCTGTGACAAGTTTTTGCGGGTCATGCCGCCAGGGACGCTCCACATCGGTAAGATCAGTATACTCAATCTTATAATGCCGGAACACCCGATCGGTTGCCGGCGTTGCCCGGACATAGTGGGTGTTTATCCCAGCATTTAAAGAGGGATAAGAGTCGTTTGCCAGCACAGCATCAACGATTCCTGGCCCGACATGGGCTTCGATAGCTGCAAGATGTTCAGCCACGTCATAATCAACGGTCTCACCGGGCTGCGTTGCCACATTACACACATACACACGATAAGCATTGGTAGAACGCAGCGCTTCAGCAATACCTTTCACTAGAAGATTGGGGATGAGGCTGGTGTACAGACTACCAGGGCCTATCACAACCAGATCAGCATCGCGGATTGCAGCCACACTTTCTTTGTAAGCGAGCACATCCGGTGGATTGAGCTTGATCTTGAGGATGTGACCACCAGCGTTGCTTATTTGTGACTCGCCTTTGATGGTTTTTACTTCATTATCAACTTCCACCGAAGCCACTAAATTGACATCAGCCAGGGATGAAGGCAGTACCCGGCCCTGAATGTTTAGAACCCGCTCGGTTTCGATGAGCGCCGTTTCAATACTGCCGGTTACACTCGCAAGCGCCGTAATAAACAAATTGCCGAACGCGTGACCGCCTAAATCGCCAGAATCGAAACGATGTTGAAATAAGCGTGTCATCAGGTTTTCATCATCAGCGAGTGCCGCGATATTGTTGCGAAGATCACCGGGCGGCAAGATGCCGTGTTCGCGCCGTAATCGACCAGAGCTACCACCATCATCCGCGACCGTGACCACCGCAGTAATATTGCTGGTATGCGGCTTGAAACCACGCAAAACCGATGGTAGACCGGTTCCGCCACCAATGGCGACAACCCGTATTCCTTTATCGCGTTTACGGTGGGCATTGACCATGTCAACAACCGGGCCTTGTTGATGACGGCGATAAGGTTCAAGCAAGCGCTTTGCTAACCGCCGGAGGGCAAACAACGTAATCCCCAGGCCGACACCCATAAATAATAAGGTTTCGAACCACAATAAGTCTACTAATAGCTGGCTACTGACAAGCAAGTGAGAAAAGCCGATGGCTATCAAAAACACACCAACCAGCATAAGCAACAACCAACGTTTAATGCCCATGCCTACCGTCAACCACTTGGTGAGTATTTGTAGTCGTCGAATCATCTTTCCCTCACAATGCAAGAGATTATCACGATACGGGTGACGCTACAACTGGATTTCTATCACGATACCAGATGACGAACAACACCAATCCGGCCTCAACCGTGGTCAGCGCACCGACCAACAACGCTGCATCAAACCAGAATTGTTCAGGGAAAAGCCGAATAAGAGTATCTGAGTAGGCAAAATACCAGGTTCCATCAGCGAAAAAGAGCGAGTGAAATCCGGTAAAAAAGAATTCCCAGTTGAAAACCGCTACAATCACTATCGCTACAATCAGCCCCAATGTTGCCAGACAGCCTTGCATTAACGCCTGGGACAGGCGGCGCGAACGGCGCAGAACATACGCAATAATTATTGATATGGCGCCCAGCATGAGTGCGCCCCCGAAGGCGACTTGCGTCATGACCTGGACATCGCGCATATGGCGGAGTTCGCGGGCGTTAAACAATGGGCTACCATCGGGAAAACGGCGATCACCCAGATAGGTAATGTCTTCGCTGTTTAGGAGGTAATCAATTGCATAGGGAGCATATTGTAGGCGATCATCAACCGTAAAGCCGAAACGATCTTGCGGAAAGTCGGGACGCGTATACTCAAAATAAAGAAAAGCCGGTGACATAACCAGTCGGGCATTGATTAAAATTAACAGCATTGGAAATATCACCGCAAAGAAAAATTGCAGCAAGGTATAACTGGTCCGAGATGTTCTGTGTTCGCTGGCAGCCGGCATTGTTCGTGTCATTTTCCATTCTCACAACAAAACTCAATTTTGTGATCAATTCAAAATCATTGGTCAGCCGATACTAGCTGCTCGGTGCCGCCCGATAAGAGAAAATTCAACACCAAGGAATCTACCAATGTCTCTACTGGCGCGCGATCATCCGTGAAGACAAGTTCTGATGGCTGCACCGGCACGATCTGTTGTGTTCCCAGAGCAATAATTTCTTGTAAATCGGGATGAATCTGGTCCGAGAGCATTTCGAGATTGTGTGCCAGATTTTTTGCTTCGGTTGGTTGGATGGTAGCAACGAGGATAGTGTTAAAGGATAATGGCACATCCATTGCATGAACACTGGGATAAACTTCAAGTAGAGTGCTTGCGAGCGCATCTACCAGACGTCGGTCGGTATCCGTTCGCCCGACATTTACCGCTACCACACCGGTAGAAGTTAAATGTTGTTTGACTTCCTGAAAGAACTCCACCGTTGTCAAATGCCAGGGAATATAAGGCGGACGGTAGGCGTCCAGTGCAATTATAGAATAACTGGTATCCAGCTGATTGAGCATGAACCGGCCATCTTCGGCATAGGTTGTCAAATTCGGCATCTCTGCTTGACTCATTCCAAAAAATGCCTTGCCCACAGCAATGATGTCAGGGTCGATTTCGATACCATCAATGGGAATATCCCCATAAATATGGGCGTATTGCCGGGCGATCGTGCCGCCTGCCAGCCCGATAATTGCCACCGACTTCACCTGTTCCGGTGTGTAGAGCGGGTTATTGAAGTAGGGCGCAGTAAGAAAAAAACTCCAGGTCCGCTGGTACATGTAGTTTTCAGGGTGCCATTGGCTATGAATGCCCTGACCTTCGTTGAGATATAAATAGCGGTAGCCGTTTGGATCTTGCTGTACCTGAATATAGTTATAGGCACTGTCATCATTGTAAAGGAGCATGGAGCCAGCAGCGGCGGCGCGGAGTGGGCCATTTAGGATTAGAACCGCCAGGATAATGATTACCACCGGCATCCAAAGTGTGAAAAAAGCGGTGCTGCCTACTTGCTGCCAGAGGCCGACTAGCGCAACTACATAGAGAATACCAGCAAACAACAAAAAAGTGCTAAATGTCCCCAGTTCGGGAATCAGAAACAAAACAGGCAAAAACGTCCCCAGCAGGCTACCGAGTGTGCTGATAGCAAAGATGCGCCCCGATATGCTTCCAGCTTCCGTCACATTGGAAACGGCTAACCGGATCGCAAACGGTGAAACACAGCCCAGTAACGTGACCGGTATAGAAAATAAGATCAGGACAGCAATAAATGAGCCGAGTGCTAGTGCTGCTTCGACACCGAAAACGGCGGCGGCGGCAATGCGCAAGACAGGCCGCGAAATCAGTGGAATCAACGCGCTCAGGAACGCAGCCCATATAATGATACGATACAGGGTAGTGAAATAGGGCGAGCGATCTGCCCAGCGTCCGCCCAGAAAATAACCAGCAGTCAAGTAAAGTAACATTAACCCAATAACATTTGCCCAGACCAGGTTGCTTGTTCCGAAGACATTCCCCAGGAGGCGAGATGCAGAAAGCTCCAAGGCCAGGGTGGTCATACCGCTAACAAATACAACGAAGTATAAATAACGTGGGGTAAGTTTCAGGGTGGCCGTCATGCCTCGATTTAGACTCCAAATGGGCGTTGGGCCAAAGCAGCCGCCAGGTCATCGCCCATCGCTAAACTGATCACCGGGATTTTCGCGAGACGCAACATTCCTTTGAATTCTTCAGATGATTGTGATCCACCAAAGCTGCTGGGTTCAACCAATACACATAAGGGACGAATTCCGCGTCGCATGAGGATCTGCGCTTCTTCAATCCAGCCAGTTTCAACCGAGGCAGTCACCAAAACCAGCGTGGTACCACGTGTGAGATAGGGTGTTTCGAGGGCCAGCATTTGAGCTAGCGAATATTCCGAAAGACTGCGGGCCAGTGCCAGAACTTGGAAGATGCGGTTCAGCTGACGGCTACCACGTTCCGGTTGATAAACTTCGCGATAGGGTGTATAGGCAACAAAACCAACGGCTCGTTCAAGCTTCTCAATAAAGTATTTGGCGAGTGAGGCTGCAGCTACCACGATATACTCTTCCGTTGAGCGCGGGATTCCAGGGCTGTTTACAATCGCTGGACCTATGCCGTTAACGCGTTGTACTGATGGCTCGACCAATGAAGTTGCAGATAAGTCCACAAAGAGCCAGATGTCGACCAATGGGTCAATTTCAAATTCTTTCACCATTAAGCGGTCTTTGCGGGCGCTGCTCCGCCAGTGGATGCGATTAAAGCTGTCTCCAGGGACATAATCGCGCACACCTGCTGCATTAGTCGTTATGAAATGTGCCCGGCGTCGCCGCGCCTCGCCACCGGAAAGTACTCCCAGAGGCAGTTCAAAATGCGTGAGTTCGACCGTTGCTGGATAAACAATGACGGTAGACGATGCTGCGAGATGGCGCGGTGAAAGAAACAGACCAAACGGATCACCACTTAACAAGTTCATTGGCCCTAATCTAAACTCACCACGCACGAGGCATGGTGTGTTCACGTTCCAGCGATAGCGACCGCGGACGCCTAATGGCGGTACGATGTGGCTGGCGCGATGACCAGGCAACTCAGAATCATCACGTACTTCAAGCCAGAGCTTGGGTATCCAGGCATGGTTGCGGATTTCAAAAGTTTCGCTTAATGTACGGCCAACCTGGGCACGACGGGCCTGCGTGCGCCGCCCAATGCTCATCCACCGTACAGATACCCAGGACCACACGAATGAAATGATGAGTAGGCCGACAAAAAGATAGGCTAAGTTAAAGAAAAAAGCGCGGCCTGTTAATAAGCCAGTGATTAGACAAAGGATAATGAGGAGATAGACAGCGTTCCGTCGATTTTGCATAAGGTTACTGCATAGACGCACCAGGAACGGGGGTATTGACCAGAATGTCCTGGATGATTGCCCGGTTTGATATGTCCTTGATGCGTGCTGCCGGCCCCATAATGATGCGATGCGAGAGCGTGACTTCTGCCAGTGCCTTGACATCATCAGGTATGACATAATCCCGGCCAGCCATTGCGGCACGGGCCTGCGCCGTGCGGAAAAGCGCTAATGATCCACGCGGACTGCTACCCAGATAGACATCCGGGTGCTGGCGTGTCCCATTCACCAGCTCAATAATGTAGTGTTTGATTTCATCCGCCACATAAATTTCGCGCACCGCTTGTTGTGCAGCTTGCAATTGTTGGACACTCACAACCTGTGACATATTGTTAATAGGATGCTGGTATTGTTGGGCGGAAAGGATGGTCAGTTCTTCAGCCGGATTCGGATAACCGAGTTGAATGCGCATGGTAAAACGGTCAAGCTGAGCTTCGGGCAACGGAAATGTACCTTCATATTCAATGGGATTTTGCGTCGCCAAAATCAGAAACGGTCTATCCAACGGATAGGTTACACCATCAACAGTGATTTGATGTTCCTCCATGGCCTCCAGCAAAGCCGCCTGGGTCTTGGGAGTCGCCCGATTGATTTCATCCGCCAGGACGATTTGCGCCATAATCGGCCCAGCTCGGAATTCGAATTCGCGCGTTTTCTGATTAAATAACGAAACCCCAGTTACATCAGATGGTAGCATATCCGGTGTAAACTGAATCCGGCTGAATGTGCAGCCAATGGACCGGGACAGGGCTTTTGCCATCATTGTCTTGCCAACACCGGGAATATCTTCGATTAAGATATGCCCCTGACTGAGGAGACCGAGGATGGTCAGACGGACCTCATTACGTTTACCAATGATGACTTGACTGACGCTTTGGGCGATGCGCTGAGCAACGTCCTGAACCATTGGAATTTGATCTCTAGCTTGTCGGTCTAATGATTGACGCGTTTCTTGAGGATAATCTGTCATAGATAAGACTTTGTCAAACAACCTGTTAGCAAGTGTAAAATCTAACAGGCCATTGAGTTTACCTTGTGTAAATCGAGCAAATCCCAATCAGTATAAGCTGAAGACAAAATTATGAACAGCCCGGACTAGGGAATGATCGTCCACTTGCTGTTTACTTTATGTACAGTATAATAAGCAATGTAGGAGCATGTTGCGGGATGAAATTAACCCTAACACCAAAACAACTTGCTGGCTAAGGAGTACAAAATGGCAAAATCGCGGACTGAGTTGATGGTGGATCGTCTGCGTGACCTCCAGGCTACAACACCGGAGATTGAAGGTGCCGGCGTCGTAAGTGTAGACGGCTTGATTATGGCTTCTTCACTGCCAGCCGGGATCGAAGAAGATCGCGTTTCGGCTATGTCAGCAGCGATGATTTCATTGGGTGAACGGATTTCCAGCGAATTGGGTCGTGGTTTGCTTGATCAAGTTCATATTAAGGGTGGCGGTGGTTACGTCATTCTTATGTCTGTTGGAGAAGAAGCGGTGTTAACTACCTTGGTCCGTGAAGGTGCTAAACTTGGGTTGATCTTCCTGGATATGCGCCGGACTGCAAGTGATCTTGAAAAACTGATCTGATCGAAGTTTTTCTCTAACAATTTGCTCATTCAACGGCGGGGGGTTCCACACACTCCCCGCCGCTCTTTTTGTTTAGGCTGCGGAGGCTAGCTATGCCAAAACCAAAGTATATCTTTTGTACAGGCGGGGTAGTGAGTGGGGTCGGCAAAGGTGTCACCGCAGCAGCCATCGGACGCATCCTTAAGGCTCGCAGTTATAAGATTGCTGTGGTTAAGCTTGACCCCTATTTGAATGTTGATCCCGGCACGATGAGTCCCTATCAGCATGGTGAAGTTTTTGTAACCGGTGATGGTGCAGAGACTGATCTTGATCTCGGTCACTACGAGCGTTTTATTGATGTTAAGCTCAGTCGCTCGTCGAACGTGACCGCTGGGCAAGTCTATAGCCTGGTAATTGATAAAGAACGGCGGGGGGATTATCTGGGAGGGACTATCCAGGTCGTGCCGCACATCACCAATGAAATAAAGCGACAAATAACGAATGTGAGCCGCTCGAATGACGCCGATGTTGTGCTGGTCGAGGTTGGTGGCACTGTCGGCGATATTGAAAGCCTGCCTTTTCTTGAGGCTATCCGCCAAATGCGCATGAGTTTACACCGGCACGACACGCTTTCGGTCCATGTCACCTATTTGCCATATATAGGCGCGACGGCAGAACTCAAAACGAAGCCAACACAACATAGTGTCCGCGAATTACGCGGAATTGGCATTCATCCCCAGGTCATTATCGCTCGAACCGATTACCCGGTTAACCAAAGTGTCATTGATAAGATTGCGCTGTTTTGCGATGTTGACGGTGAAGCGGTGATTCCACTGGTAACAACTGATTTGCTGTATGAAGTGCCGCTGGTGCTTGAGGATCACGGCCTGGGAGACTATCTGATTGACCAGTTAGAGTTGGATAATCATCCACTAGACCTCGACGCATGGCGCGCCATGATCGCTCGGATGCGTGCCGTTGACAAGCCGATTCGCATTGCGATTGTTGGCAAATATGTTGAGCTGCATGATGCCTACATGAGCGTCCGTGAGGCATTGTTTCATGCTGCTTGTGCGCAGGGGCGCAGCCTTGAAGTCGAGTGGATCTATTCCGGTGATCTGGAAAAAGATAAAGGTTGGGACCGGTTAGAAAACGTAGATGGGATCGTTGTTCCGGGTGGATTTGGTGAGCGTGGAGTCGAAGGCAAGATTCTGGCGGCTCGTTTTGCCCGTGAAAGCAAGGTGCCTTATCTGGGATTATGCCTGGGTATGCAAGTAATGTGTATTGAATTTGCCCGTAATGTGATGGGGCTGGAAGACGCGAATAGTGCGGAAATTTCAATGAATGCGGCGGACCCGGTGATTGACTTGATGTTGGAACAGCGCAATATCGCTGATATGGGCGGTACAATGCGCCTGGGGATTTTCCCTTGTCACCTTGAAGCAGCAACAGTCGCCGCGCGTGTTTATGCACCACTTACCGAAGTCCAGGAGCGGCATCGGCATCGCTTTGAGTTTAATAATCTGTATCGCGCCCGCTTTCAGCAACATGGTATGGTTTTGAGCGGGCTAAGCCCGGATGGCAATCTGGTCGAAATTGCTGAAGTGCGCGACCATCCCTACATGATTGGTAGTCAGTTCCATCCAGAATTTCTGAGCCGACCTGATCAACCACATCCGTTATTTCTGGGGCTAATTGAGGCGGCGATTCGCTTTCGTGGAGATGAGACAGAACAGCCGAACAATGGGCATCATAAACAAGAAATTAATGTACCGCCATCTGCTAAAGATCAACTAAGTTAAGGAATCAAACCTCATGTCGGTTGCAGACTTTGTACACGCTATGCCTAAAGTGGCGCTGCATGTTCAGCTTGAGGGCGCTTTCGACAAAGAGCGGTTGCTACTCATTGCAGAGCAAAACGAAATAGCGGACAAGTTGAAGCGCTTTGATGATTGGGTCGCATTACTCGACACACCAGATTATGAGCGTCTACCAGAATTAATTTCAACCGTCAGTCAGTGGCTCCAACATCCAGAAGACTTGACACATGTTGCCTATGAGCTGGGCGTCACGCTTGCCAAACAAAATGTACGCTACGCCGAAGTGCATGTAAATCCAATTCTATTCACTGAAAATAACTGGAATTTTGAGCAGTTTATGGATGCTTTGAATGATGGTCGCAACCGCGCCGAACGCGGTTGGGGCATAACGATGCGGTGGGTGCTCACGATTGCAGGCGATCAACCGCGTCATGCTGATGAGATTGTGCGTTGGGCGAGCGGTTTAGCTGGTCGAAATCAGGGTATTGTTGGCGTAAGTTTAGGCGACCCAGAAGATGCGCAACCTATTGGTCAATTTGAGCGAGCGTTCCGTGCGGCAAAGAAAAAAGAGGTTCGTACTGGTGTTCGGGCTGGACTTAAACTGGGCCTAGAAGGCGTTCAAGCAGCCCTTGAACAGCTTGAACCATCAATCCTCTTTGATGGTTGGGGCGTCTGGGATGATCCAGACACCTGTACTGAATTGATCGAAAATGGCATTCCCTTGATCATTGATATGAAACGAGCCATCTGTCATGGGCTGGTGACAGATTATCACAACTATCCTATGCGCTCCCTGGTTGATTCAAATCTGACCATTGTGCTTTGCGCCAGTATGCCTTCATACTATCAGACTGCTTTGAATGCGGAATATTTAGCTGCCGTCGAAGCATGTGGGTTGAGCACGGACGAATTGGTTCAGATTGCCCTACATTCTGTAGCGCACAGTCAATTACCAGCTGATGAGAAGAATGCTTTAATCGAGAAATTTAAAATAGAGTATGCTGAACTTCAAACTGAACATCTCATACAACCCGCTTCAGAGTAATCTATTGGGAATAAGAAAAGTTAAAAGCGTCGATCATGCATTTGACCGACGCTTACTTGTTTGATTATGCTTCCGTGAATTCACCTTCGACAACATCTTCATCGGGATGTGTTTGCGGTCCGGTGCTGCCGCCATCGCTAGCCGCGCTGGCATTCGCTTGCTGATTCAGGGCATAAGTCGCATTTTCTAATTGGCTAATTGCAGTTTGAATAGCGTTTGCATCTTCACCCTCGACTGCAATTTTCACTGCTTCGATCTGACTCTCGATCGTAGCCTTGTCAACCGCTGGCACCTGATCGCCCAAATCATTGAGCGCTTTTTCAGCCTGATAGACAAGCATATCGGCGTTGTTACGGGCTTGAGCAAGCTGTTGGCGACGTTCATCATCGACTTGATGTTGACGCGCTTCGCTGACGAATTTTTCAACCTCAGCCTCTGAGAGGTTGGTAGAGGCAGTTACCGTGATCTTTTGCGCCTTGCCAGTTGCTTTGTCGGTTGCGGTAACATTCAAGATGCCATTTGCGTCAATATCAAATAGAACCTCTACCTGGGGCACGCCGCGTGGCGCGTTCGGAATGCCCTCCAGCCGGAAAGTGCCGAGAGTCATGTTATCTGCCGCCATAGGCCGCTCACCCTGCAAGACATGAACGTCAACAGCGGTTTGGTTATCAGCGGCAGTGGAGAAGGTCTCAGACTTGGAAACCGGGATAGTGGTGTTGCGATCGATCAATTTGGTCATCACACCACCCATCGTCTCTACACCCAGGCTCAATGGTGTTACATCTAACAAGAGTACGTCACTGACATCACCAGCGAGTACACCCGCCTGCAACGCTGCCCCCAGTGCCACGACTTCGTCCGGGTTTACAGTCTTGTTGGGCGTTTTGCCCAGTGTCCGGGTGACATATTCCTGAACCATCGGCAACCGTGTAGAACCACCAACCAGCACGACTTCGTTAATTTGTGATTTATCCAGACCAGCATCCGCCAATGCCTGTTTAAGTGGTGTATCCAACCGTTTCATGAGATCAGCACTAAGCTGCTCGAACTTGGCACGTGACAACGGCAATTGTAGATGACGAGGACCGTTAGCATCAGCCGTAATAAACGGTAAGTTGATCTCCGTCTGGACTGTACTGGAAAGTTCGATTTTAGCCTTTTCAGCCGCCTCGCGCAGGCGTTGTAGCGCCTGGCGATCCGCCCGTAGATCGATCCCACTATCCCTATGGAATTCGTCCGCAATCCAATCAACGATGACTTGATCCCAGTCATCTCCACCCAGGTGCGTATCACCACTGGTTGATTTTACTTCAATGACGCCATCGCCAACTTCGAGAATTGAAACGTCGAATGTGCCGCCGCCCAGATCAAACACAAGAATGGTTTCCGTATCGCGTTTATCAAGGCCATAAGCCAATGCAGCAGCCGTTGGTTCATTAATGATGCGTAAAACATCCAGGCCAGCGATTTTGCCGGCATCTTTTGTCGCTTGTCGCTGACTGTCATTGAAGTAAGCCGGGACTGTAATGACGGCCTGGGTAACCGGAGTACCCAAATAAGCTTCGGCGTCTTTCTTGAGCTTGGTCAGTATCATCGCACTAATTTCCTGGGGCGAATAGTTGCGACCTGTTGCGGGGATATTAACCTGAACATCATTGGTTGGACCAGAAACAAGCTTATAGGACACGTTTTCGCGTTCGGTTTGGATCTCGTCAATCGACTTGCCGATAAAGCGTTTAATGGAAAATACAGTATTTTCCGGGTTAACTACCGCTTGACGTTTGGCAGCCTGACCCACCAATCGCTCCTTTTCTTTTGTGAAACCGACAATCGACGGGGTGGTACGATTGCCCTCAGCATTGCTGATAACCACCGGTTCACCACCTTCTAGTATGGCTACAACTGAATTCGTTGTACCCAAATCAATACCGACAATTTTACTCATTGGATAAACCTCTTCTGTTTACAATTCTGATACATGATTGAGTTTACAAAAGGTCTATCAGAAGCGTGTCGGTGCAATATATGAGGGACGTAAAAACTAAAGGCTGAGTTGATCGTTAATCTATAAACTCAGCTTCATTCATATGAACGCTATGAAGTTAGTTGGCTGGATTCTGTTGCTTGAGCAGTTTGATAACTTGGAGGAGGACCTGACGCACACTGGATTTTTGGATGGCGACTGCCGGCATAACCGTCACATCAATATTCACACGCGTGCCACGACGGAATTCTGTGAGTTTCGCCGCTCCCGCCAAATCGGTCTTATTGGCTACCACTAGATGCGGAACATCGACAAACCCAGAAAACTGGTCAATCAGATGTGCAACTTCAGGAAAGGAGGGGGCGTCGGTGCTGTCGGCGAGCACGATGAAAGCATCCATTTCACCAGATAAAATTTCCCACATAAAATCAAAGCGTGTTTGACCCGGCGTTCCATACAAGAATAGCGTATCACCATCCAGGTTTGCGCGACCATAGTCCATTGCAACCGTTGTTTCAGCTTTGATGCCGCGATCTTCGGTAGTGATTTTTTTCTCTGTCGAGACTACGGGAATATCTGAGGCCGTCTTGATGAACTCGGTCTTCCCAGCATTAAAAGGGCCGGTGACGACAATTTTGAATGAGGCCACAAAACCCTCCTTAATGGTTTATTCGAAAGCCCACATTTATTGTACGTTGAAACTTTTGGTGTCGCAAGGTTAGGGGCTGTTCGCTTTGAAGTCGACAAAACGATAGCCAACACCGCGTTCGGTGAGGATATACTTGGGGTCGGAAGGGTCCGCCTCAATTTTTTCCCGTAGATAGTTGACATAAAGCCGCACATAATGGGCTTCGTCCCGGTATTCATAGCCCCAGACTTTCGCCAAAAGCTGATCGTGGGGAACCGTCCAACCAGAATTCTGAATCAGATGATAGAGCAGGCGATATTCGGTAGGGCGGAGTTTCACTCGCTCACCGTTGATGATAACTTCACGGCGATTAAAGTCGACACTTAGCCGATCATCAACCTTCAATATCGCTTCTTCTGGTGAAGTGGACGAACCCTGAACTCGTCGCATGACCGCTTTAATTCGGCTGGATAGTTCGCGCGGACCAAATGGTTTGGTTATATAATCGTCGGCACCAAGTTCCAGGCCATACACCCGGTCGTTCTCTTCGCCCTTTGCAGTCAGCATAATGACGGGAATATCGGAGAATTCGCGCAGCATCCGCAGCGTTTCAAAGCCATCAAGATCGGGCATCATGACATCTAATAGAACGATGTGTGGCAGCTTGGTGCGAACCGCCTCCAGTGCCTCCAGGCCAGTATGGGCTTCCAGAACTTGATGCCTCTCTAGTTCAAGATTCATGCGAATAAAACCGATCATTCGCGGTTCATCATCAACAACCAATACTCGATAATTTTCGCGTTGGGATCCTTGTGGAACATTTGTTGTCATAATTTAGCTACCATCTTTTGGTTATTCACGGAAGGGCAACGCATAATCTTCCATCGCACTGTCATCAGGTAAGACCTGAATCAGATTAATGCGCCACCAGGGGATAATAATCGTGCTCACGCCGTCATCTACCCAGGCGACATCTCGTTCAGTTCGATCTCGTGGATTAGAGCCAATCACCGCTATATCGGTTAGCTTCGGCAATTCCTCGACGTCCAGTTTGATAGGGTCTTGATTCGCAATATGGATCTGGATTGTAATCATCGCATTACCTTTTGTTCACTTAAAGTAAATGTAGGCGACGAGCCGGCCCAACCGAATCTCGTCGCCATCGCGTAGCAGTCGGGGCTCATCAGCGATCAGTCGTTGTCCGTTCAAATGCGTTCCGTTAGCGCTCCCCAAGTCAGTGATTGTCAGTGCATGTTCGCTACGCAAGATTATCACATGATTGCGTGAAACCCCTTGTTCAAGCGCACCATAGGGAGTCAGATCAAGATCGGGCTGGCGTGTATTAGAATCATCGGCTCGTCCGACCACTAATTGCTTAGTTGCTTCCAGGGATATGGAGTCTTGCGTATCACGAATTCGCAGAATAATGGGGGTGTTTTCTTTAAACCGGGCAGTGCCCCAGGTCGCCCTTGCAGTGAGTTCGGACGATTCTGAATCAAGTTTTTGTGTGGGCCGGGTGGGAGGGACGGCAGTTGACAGGCCGCGCCCACATGCTTCACATTGTAAAGCACCCTCACGGTTCTGATGGGCACAGTGAGGACAAATAATCATGAACTATGCGTCCTCTAAGGCTGGGCCGATGAGTAGATGGCGAGTCTGGTATTTTAATGTCTTGCGACCCGTATCCGAAAAGGCTTTGGTGTGAGCCACACGATGGGCTTCTGAGCGTGCTTCGCTGGCAAGTTGTTCTTCGCCCATCTGTAGCAAGCGAGTTGCAAGATTTTCTAACCGCCGGGTAGCTTCTTCAACATCACCACTATCCAGGGCATCTTGTGCCCGCTCTTGCATCCGGTAGAGGGTCAATTTGCCCAGCGCATCTAATATTTTATTCGGTGGGTCTTCGATTGATGGACTCTCCATGACTTCGAATGAAACATCACTCAGGGTTTGATACTGTTGTTGACTATTATCGAGAATATCACCCGAAACAACCAACCGTGCCAGTGAACGGAAACCATTCTTCATGTTTGCCGGAAGCTGAAGTTGGAAAAGAACTGAAATCATTCGATTCGCCTGCAAGCTACCCAGTTGGATCAATCCTTTGTCAGTGGGCAGTGGCTGTGGTTGAGGTGACAGTTTAAAAGCTAACTCGAGTTGAATATCTGGGTCTGGTGCAATTGAAAGTTGCATTCGCTCGGCAAACGCATCTGATAAGTTGCGAACATGATCGTTCAGAAACTTTACCACTGCGCTGGCAGATTTAATATAGTCAGATACACCGCCTGTCAACGATGCGAGTTCATCAAGAAACTCGTCATTCCATTCCTGACCCAGGCCCATTGCGCTAATGCCAATGCCTTGATCAGCAGCTTCATGTGCCAGTTGTAAACATTGTTCCTGGTCACCAAATGTATTGCCATCGGTTAGCAGGACAATGTGATTGACCAAACGGGGCGCCAGGAAACGACGAGTCTGTTCTAAACCAGCCTTTAAGCCTTGATAAATCTCCGTTCCACCCGACGCGCTCATCATGCTAACTTTCGCCTTAAGCCCCGCTTTGTCACTGACTGATGTAGCCGGAATAATGATTTCCGCGCGATCATTAAAGCCAATGACGGACAATACATCGGTTTCTGACAATTGATCAATTATCTGATGTGCTGCTACTTTGACTTTATCAATACGGGTACCATTCATGGAGTTGCTGTGGTCCAGCACCAGCGCAAGATTAACCCTTGCTTCCCGTTTCTCAGTTGGTTTGTGGGCTCGTTTATCTGGCAAAATCTCCGCTAGCAGGTAAACAACCTGAGGTTCTTGTAGGTGCGCAACAGTTCGTTTACTGGGCGTGACACGGAGCGCAAAGTTTAATGGGTCTTGAAGTTTGTTTCTACTTTGGGTTCGCAGCGACTTATCATAATCGGCCTTACGTTGTGGATCACTCAGGATTTCATGAGCAGTGCTCAGATCTTGAAATTGAATCTCTGCTCCAGGATTGTCACGATTAACATCAGGATGTAGTCGTCGTGCTGCCCGCCGGTAAGCGGCTTTTATTTCTTCGGGCGTTGAATCAATAGCAACGCCCAGCACGGAATAAGGATCAATGTTGACGCGACCACTCATGTAATACCTTAAAATCTAGCTACTGGGAATCTGCAACAATATTGCGGTGATATTATCGGTGCCACCGCGCGCATTTGCTAAAGCAACCAGTTTATCACAGGCTTCCTGGGGGTCCTCATGGCTCATGATGACTTCGCCAAGTTCTTTATCGGCAACCTGATTCCACAAGCCATCACTGCATAATAATAATCTAGCATTGGGCGGCAAGCGGCGGGTAATGGCGTCAACTTCCAGGGTTTCACTTTGACCAATTGCCCGATACAGGACATTTTTCTGAGGGTGATCAGCGGCTTCCTCGGTTGTAAGTTGGTCAAGTTCAATCAATCGTTGCACGAGAGAATGATCGCGTGTGACTTGCTCCAATCCATCCTGCGTGATCAGATACACGCGACTATCACCAACATGCACGATGTGTGCCAAATCACCGATAATGGCGACAGCAGTCAGAGTTGTACCACCTTCAGGCACATTACTAATGACATTCGTATTTGCCTTTTGGACGGCATCTATCAAAACTTCTGTCATGGGCGGGCGATCGTCAACGCCGCCGTTGAGCAGGGGAAGATAGATATTACTGGTCACAAAGGCAGCCAGTGTCCGCGCGGTCATCGCAGACGCTTTTTCCCCATCATGATGACCACCCATGCCATCCGCGACCACAAACAAGCCGAAGTCGGGTTGGTCATCAGCACTACGACTGGTAAAGAAAAAGGAAAGAACTGCATCTTGGTTGTTGTTACGCACCATCCCAACATCAGTCGATTGGCCGAATTTTATATGCTCATTCTTATTTGAGATTACGGATTCTAGGGGCAGCGGGCGGGTTGCGCCGTCAGCTAAAATAGCTTCTATCTCATTTGTATCTCTGGGGTTTCTTTCTTTTTCTTCTGGGACAACCGTTTCTTCGCTATCAGAGGCAGTATCGGCTCCCGTAGGTGGCGTTTGCGCATCACTGACAGGGCTGATTTCCTCTTCATCAGTTTTTGGCTCCGGTTGGCTGAAAAGGCGTCGAAA
Source organism: Phototrophicaceae bacterium (assembly GCA_965223835.1). Classification (GTDB taxonomy): domain Bacteria; phylum Chloroflexota; class Anaerolineae; order Aggregatilineales; family Phototrophicaceae; genus CAVYXZ01. The sequence goes on along the minus strand of CBDCXQ010000001.1, from coordinate 2,374,617 downwards.
AAGATCCATAGTTCAAGACTCCAGTACACATAGTTCACGCAACATCATCCAACCAGCGGTAGAGCATACAGTGTATGATCCAATGAGCTAATGAGTAATACGTCACCTACAATAGCCGGTTGCGACGTAATCGGGGCAGAGGTCTTAAACTTCCACCGTTCTTTGCCGGTCTGAATATCAACGCAATACAGATATGAGTCTGTGCTACCGATGTAAACAGCATCGCGATAGACTAATGGCGTCCCAACAACCGCGTTTTCGGTGGGGAATTTCCATTTCTCACGGGATGATCGTGCATTAATTGCATATAAATTGCCATCGGCAGACCCGAAAAAAAGTAAGTCATTTTGAACCACCGGGGAAGAAATCACCGCCCCCCGGGTTCGAAAGGTCCAGGCTTTATACCCACCTTTGGCATCAACCGCATAAACCAGGTTATCGGATGAGCCAAAATAGCACATACCTTCAATCTCATCAACATAAGGCGAGGAAAAGACAGGGCGCTTGGTCCGCACACCCCACTTGCGGGTCGTTCCTGACAAGTCAACAGCAGTTACCTCACCGCCAGCCGAGCCAACGATGATGATCTCATCGGTAACATAGGGGGAACATTGAATTTCGGTGCCGATTTCATACTTCCAGAGAAATTGACCCGTTGCAGATCGAAGGGCATACAGGAAACGATCATCACAACCAAATAGTACCACCCGACCATGAGCGATGCGGGCACTGCTGCGAATTCGACCTTCAGTTCGATATGTCCATTTAATGTCGCCGGTACGTGCATCCAGAGAATAAAAAGTTTGATCTTCCGAGCCAAATAGCAAGGCCCGATTAGCTTTATCAACGACCGGGGTCGTAGCAATTCCACCTTTAGTCGCCTTTTTCCAGGCAAGATCACCATCAGCTAACCGGACGGCCCACATGTTTGTATCATAGGATCCAATATAGGCTAAGCCCAGTTCCTGGTAGGCCACCGGACTGGCCCGTAATTCATCTTCGGTGGTAAATGTCCAGCGCGGCTCAACTTGCCCAATCTGCCCATCGATATCGCCAGTCAAGAAACTCGAATTACCCGCTTCATCTTCCGGCGAAGCACCGTTGCTGGATACCTGTTTTTCTTCTTCGATAATTGCAGGTCGATAAAGCAGATCTTGCAACGCTTTTTTCATTTCACCGCATGACTGAAAGCGATTATTTGCTTCAAACTCGACTGCCTTTTCAACGATCACGGCCAACGCTTCGGGAACCTTCTGGTTCAAGTCAATAATTGGCCGATCTGAGAAGCTAAAAGGCGGTTCGAGGCGTGGGTCACGGCGAGTCAAAATGTGGTGAAGCGTTGCACCCAAGCTGTAAATATCACTCAAAGGTGATACATTGCCTTTGTACTGCTCTGGTGCAGAATAACCTTCAGTTCCAATCATCGTTCCAGGTGCATTCGGCATAAACTTCTTCGCAATGCCGAAGTCAACCAGACGGACACGACGTTGATCGTCAATCATCACATTAGCCGGTTTCATATCGCGAAAAATAATGGGATCGGGCTGGTAATTATGCAGATATTCTAAAACGTCGCACAGTGCAATTGCCCATTCGATCACCAATTCAACCGGCAGATCTTTGGTTTTCGACAGCAATTCTTCAAGGTCGCTGCCGTTGATATATTCCATCACCAGATAAGCGCGTTGGTTCCAGTCAAAAAAATCGTAAATTTTCGGAATCGCGGGATGCGACAGCATCGCTAAGATGTTGGCTTCACGCTGAAAGGTTTTCATGGATGATGCACGCAGGTTAGGGTCTGATGAGGGGTTAAGCATTTCTTTGACCGCAACCATTTTTTTAACGTCCGGGAAATTAAGATCGCGTGCCTGATAGACTGCACCCTGTCCACCGCCACCCAACACACCGATTATTTTATAGCGTGCCAGCAGCACAGTATTGGCCTGGAGGGAGTTATAGCCTCCGTTGGTGCCATCCATTCCCGCAAATTGTGTTGTTTCAGGCATAAGCTGGCCTTTGAACCCTTATTTCTATTGCTCTAAACGCTGGGAGTGAACAATGTCTTGAATAATTATATTTGACCTGCAACAATACTGCAATTAACGTCTACCATTGATTGTATCATGCATAATGCGTTGGCAGTTTACTTACATATTCCATTCTGTCGGACTAAATGTACTTATTGCGCATTCAATACTTACACAAAGCTCGAACGCCTGATTCCAGCTTTTGTCCGGGCAATCATCACTGAAATTACAATTGTTGCTCAACAAGCACCTAATCCCAAGTTGGTGCATACAATTTTTTTCGGTGGTGGCACGCCCAGTCTATTGACACCAGTGCAAATCGAACAAATCCTTGATGCAATCCACGATAATTTCACTGTTTTAGATGATGTCGAGATTTCGCTGGAAGCAAACCCGAATGATCTGGATGCTGAATATCTGCTGGGGCTGCGGGCGGCAGGCGTAAATCGGCTGAGTTTGGGGGTACAATCAACCCATCAGAACGAACTCAAGTTGTTTGCACGTCGGCATAATAGCGACGAGATCTCGGTAGCGGTCAGCGCAGCTCGTCAGGCTGGTTTTAATAATTTGAACATCGATCTGATATATGGTTTTCCTCATCAGACGTTTGATAGTTGGACGGCAACAGTTAATCAGGTTCTTACTCTGAATCCTGATCATTTATCACTTTATGCCTTAGGCGTCGAAGAAAATACACCATTTTACGATTGGATAGAGCAAGGCAGGCTGCCACAACCTGACAATGATCTGGCAGCAGATATGTATGATTGGGCTTCAGAACACCTTGCTACCGCCGGTTTTGAGCAATATGAGATTAGCAACTGGTCGAAGCCGGGTTATGCCTGTCGCCACAATCTACAATACTGGCGCAATTTGCCGTATATTGGGCTAGGCCCCGGCGCACATGGTTTTGCCAACGGCATCCGCTATTGGACGCTTCGTTCTCCGCAAAAATATATTAAGCAGTTCGATCATGTGAAAATGGACTATGTGTTTCCGCGTTCACCAGCAACTGATGAAGCCCATGTTCTCAGTCAACCAGATGAAATTGCTGAAACCCTGATTATGGGACTTCGGCTGTTAAAAGAAGGTATTCAAAGAGCGGCATTCAAAGCACGATTTAACATTGATCTTGTTGACCTTTATCCGGCGCTTATTGAGCGTTTCACGGCTCAAGGTCTGCTTGAGGTCAATGCTCAATGTGTGCGTCTTACGTCTCAGGGTAGGTTATTAAGCAATGTTGTCTTCCGCGAATTGGTCTAAGAATTACGATTAAACAACATGCCAACAAATTGCCGTAAATTGTCGGCAGCTGGTCCTTGCGGTTTAGCAAGCCTCAGAACTGCTAGCGCTTTATTATAGTAAGTCGTCTCGATTTCACGGGCATAATCGTGTGCACCACATCGTTCCAATTGAGTAATTGCTCGTTTGACATCGGTTGCGTCCAATTCATTCTGTTGATAAATTGCAATCAAGTCTGGACTGTGCTCTAGCCCATATAATACGGGCAGTGACTTTTTCTTGGAAAGGATGTCGGTTGCAGTAGATTTACCTGTTAAGGATTCATCACCCCAGATACCGAGAATATCGTCACGAATCTGAAAAGCAACGCCCAGGTTAAGGGCAAACTCAGCGTATTTTTCGGCCAACAGCGTATCCTGGCTGGCGATGAGTGAACCCATTTGGGCACAGGTTGCCAGCAGCGCCGCCGATTTCCCTTTTATCATTGAAATGTAGTCGTCAATCGCGACTACTGACTGCTGTTCGAACCACATATCGAGATGTTGGCCGCGCGTTAGCTCCAGATTAGTTTGATTAAAAATTTCCCATAGCTTAATGATTATCTCGGGCGGGAGTTGGGTAGTTGCTAATTGCTGTAATGATACATATGCCAGGCTGAATAAAAGATCACCAGCGTTGATGGCGTTGGCAATACCCCAAATTTTCCAAACTGTTGGACGATTATGTCGCAACGGGCTGTCATCTTGAATATCATCATGAACCAAAGAAAAATTGTGAAGTAACTCAACCGCAGCCGCTGCATAGATCGCGTTCTGCCACTTGCCACCCGCCGCCTCATTACAGAGCAGGAGAAACAACGGGCGAATACGTTTCCCGGTTGATCCGGCATAGGGTTGACCGTGTTCATCTACCCAACCCATCGGGTAGTTAATCATAACTGAAAGATCGGGGGCGTCTGGCACTGTCGCTGCAACCTTACGCATTGCAGCATCAAGTTCGTGAGCGTAGCGTTGTTGGAATTGTTTGAACAAGGGTGCTTACCTATTCGTGCAATAGTGGCATTTGCTGCAATGCGGCGATGTTCGCGGCACCGCTGCACAGCATTGCGATCCGGATTTGTGCGGTGAGTTGTCGGATAAGTTCGTCAACGGCCTCAGTTGATTGATCAGCGGCTTTCAGAAAAACGCCTGCCAGACCACCCAGCGTAGCCCCCAAAGCAACAGACTTCGCAATATCGATCCCATCTCGCAATCCCCCGCTCGCAATAATCTTGACGCCTGGTGCTCCCTTCGCCACATATTGGATGCTGTCGGCGGTCGGGATACCCCAATTCGCAAAACTGGCGGCAACACGCGCATGAAATTCGGTGGGCGCACGATGATATTCAACCTCACTCCAGGAGGTGCCACCTGAACCAGCCACGTCAATCGCGGCTACCCCAGCATTTGCCAGATCACGGGCATTGGTTTCGGAGAAACCCCAGCCAACTTCTTTAGCAATGATCGGTACCGGCAGCGCGTTACAAACCACTTCGACTTTGCGCAATAGATGGGCAAAGTTGGTATCACCTTCGGGTTGAACGGCTTCCTGAAGGACGTTGAAGTGTAAGATCAGTGCATCGGCACCGATCATATCAACCGCGTGCTGACAATGCTCGACCGTGTAGCCATAATTTAATTGCACGGCACCAATATTAGCGAATAACAGAATGTCTGGTGCGACATCACGAACTTGTAAGCTATAAGCCAGCGATTCATCTTCTATCGCCGCTCTTTGCGAACCAACACCCATCGCAATCCGATGGATTTGCGCCGCTTGTGCGAGATTTTTATTTATCCGACGGGCGATCTCAGTCCCGCCGGTCATGGAAGATATCAGGATAGGCGCAGAAAGCTTCTTACCAAATAAATCAACCTGGGTATCCACATCTGCCAAATTCAATTCAGGTAGCGCCTGGTGCAAAAATCGATACCGTTCCAATCCAGTTGTCAGATTAGGAAACTGCACATTTTGCTCCAGGTTTATTCGAATGTGATCGACTTTGCGACTTTCGATTGACGCGTTATCCGTCACTTTGGTCATTTTTTGGTGTTCCTAAGTTTTAGCGACCGTAATCCTACCTGATGGAATCGGTCTATGTCAACTTGAAGCACGCACTGGTAAGACGTATTATAATCAGTATAATGTTGAATCTGTTACTTGCCCCCGTGCATCAAAATTGGAGGAAATCATATGGCATCAACAGAAGAACGCGTGAAAGGTATTGTCATCGAATTATTGGGTGTTGAAGGTGAACGGGTTGTGCCAGCTGCACGCTTTCGGGAAGATCTAGAAGCTGATTCGCTTGATCTCGTCGAGTTAATTATGGCTTTTGAAGAAGAGTTCGGTGGTGAAATCACTGACGAAGATGCCCAGACCATCACAACGGTTGGCGAAGCAGTAACCTATATCGATCAGCAAATGGGTGGCGGTGCTTAGTTTTTACCTGGCAGTAAAGATGATATGCTTAGCGAGGCAGCTTTAAGAGTTGCCTCGTTTGTTTTTAATTCCCAAATACCAGCCAAAACGACTAATCCTATTAATAAGCCTCCCCCAAAACCAAATTGAACTGACGATTGATATTGTCTTAACAGGCGAATATTGATAACCCAGCCCGCACTACTTATCAAGATGAGCGAAACGATGGCTATTCTTCGCAAAGCTGCACGCCACTGTGCAGGCAGCGGCAAGTAGATCAAACTACTTGCCAGGGTGGTCAAAACAGCAAGTGTGAATTGTTGCCGGAAATTGGGGTCGCGGAAGCCTCCGGCAAAGAATTCCGGTGGCGGTAACAACGCTGCGGCAATGCCCAACGTTATGATTAATCGTAAACCGGAAGGTAGGGTTGGGATTTGACCAAACCAGAGTGTCATCAAAAATAGTAATAAGCGCAACAAAAGTGGTGGCACCAACGGTATCGAGCTACCGCGAACTTCTGGAATTAAGCCAGACCACTCGGCGAGGTCATAAGCATTCAGTGTATGACTAGCACCGGGCGTTATGACCCAGGGCAAGCTGTAGGCAAACAAGCATAGCAGTAGTAATAAGACACTAAGCTGGTCGCGCTGCTTCAAGTTTCGATCCCAGTCAAGAGTTCATCAATTCGAGAACGAATCTGGTTATCTTCCTCGGCCTGATTATGAAAAAAGTTAACCATAAATTCACTGCGTCGCTGGCGCAATGCCATTGGCGCAACAGCGCGTATGTCCTGCACGGTTGCGAGATCGCGACCATCGGCAGCGGCATGAGCACGCGCCGCTTCAAACATGGTGTATTCTGCGCGGTGAGAATCTATATCCAAATCGTGGATGAGCGTTAGGCCGACGTCCATAGCATCATTGGCGATATGTGTTTCTTTGAGTAATTCACGTGCCAGAATAATTTCTTCACGAGTAATAGTCGTTGCTTCTTCCCACTGGCGAACAAAGGTGAGTGGGTTGCGCCGGTAGGTCCGATTACGATGGTAGATCTCTAGCCGATCTGCTTTTTCCATCAGGCCCCGTACATTAACACGCAGGCCAAAACGGTCCAGTATTTGCGGACGTAAGCGACCTTCTTCGGGATTCATAGAGCCAATTAGCACAAACCGAGCACGGTATGTACCGGACATCGCGCCGCGGCGCACCGTGTATGATCCTTGCGCCGCGGCGTCAAGAATGGCGTCCACAATCTGGTCATCCAATAAATTGACTTCATCAATGTACAGCAGATTATTATCAGCCCGTGCCAGAATCCCACGCTCAACCCGCACCTGGTTTTGTTGGACCGCAATCCGTTCATTGATGCCACCAACTACATCATCTAGCCGGGCATTGAGAGGGAGTTCAACCAGTTTGACTGCTTCATAATGCGAAATCGGATGACCCGAATGGTAGCGCTCATAACAGTCTGGGTACAATAATTGTGCACCATCGGTCGTCAAATCATCAGGTAATGCGCCTTCTTCACAGTCACTGACCTCAATATCAGGTAGGATGCTAGTGAGGCTGCGAACGGCGGTTGTCTTGCCAGTGCCACGCGGACCAATTAATAAAACGCCACCAATTGCAGGATTGATGACGGAAAGCATCAGCGCAATCCGCATTTCAAACTGTCCCACAATCGCCAGAAAGGGGTAGGGACGTATTTCCGCCAAACCAAGATCAGCTTCATCTTCTGATAATACGCGGCGGGCACCAGAACGATTAAGGATACGCAGCAGCGCAGAATATTCATGACCGTCTTCGAGGCTGGGTAACATATCGGTCATAATGTCTCTGCCTGATCTAACACCCGCTGGCGTTTGCGATACGCTTGGCGTTCCTGAGCCTCCCCAGCCCTGGTTTGCTCATCAGTGGTTTCGAAAAGAAGCGGTGGAACCTGGGTCGGTGTCCCATCTTTGGTAAGTGCGACATACACCAGATAGGCCGAATTCGTTAATGTTTTTTCACCATGCAACGGGTTCTCAGCGTAGACCAGGACCCGAACTTCCATAGATGTACGGCCAGCATAGGTTAATTCAGCACTACACATCACCAGATTGCCGACGTAAATAGGTTTTCGAAAAGTCATGGAGTCTACCGCAACCGTGACGACCGGCGTTTGGGCATGCCGCATCGCCACTAACGCCCCAGCTTCATCGACCATTTTCATAATGACGCCCCCATGCACATTGCCGTGACTGTTGGCATCCTGTGGCCCCATCAAAGCGCTGAGGGTAAAGCGAGAATCTCTTATTCGTTTTGGTTCCAGCGACATCTAAGTCAAGCCTGATTTGCGGGTAAGCGTATTTTTTAATGCATCTGGATCCCATTCCAGTACATCAACATAATGATACCCTAAATCAGCAGTGAGTGGCGGTAAGGGAGCACGTGGTGGCAAATTACGCGGGCGGGCGGGTGTGAGCTTCCGAATTTTCAAAGTCGGTTGCTTGTCAAGCATACGCTTGCGAATAATGCGACCATCAGGTGTTAGATTGCCGATCCAACGACCATCAATTGAATAAACATCATAGCGAGGGGGGCGCACAAAACCAACATAGTCGCCACGCGCATCCCACAGGCAATTTTCCAGTAGGGTTGCGTGCCATTCGCCGCGGGTATCAAATATAAAAAATGGCTGGGACGGATCAATATTTAAAGTGTTTTTGGACTTCGACATGATGACAACCTCTTTGCCAACATTTACAAAGTTCCTACTATTATAACAATTTCCTTGCGTTTTTAACATGATTATAGTACTGCTTCATAGACTTGAAGCAAGTTCTGGGCAGCGGCTGACCATGTAAACTGCTTGATTTGTTCCAGTCCTTTGTCAATTGAAGTCTTGCGAAAATCCATGTTATTCACGCTTTGTTCCAGCGCATGGGCCAGCGCATCAACATCATAAGGATCAACCATCAAGGCAGCATCTCCGGCAACCTCGGGCAGGGATGATATGTTTGATGTAACCACCGGCGTTTGGCAAGCCATCGCCTCTAGCACCGGAAAACCGAAACCTTCGTATAGCGACGGAAACGCAAAGCAAGTTGCCGCGCTGTACAGGGCGGGCAAATCCTGATCGTCAACAAAGCCAATGAAATGGACGTAGGGGCGCATTTTGTTGGCTTCAACAGTTTGATAAATGGGATCTTCTAACCAGCCGGGTCCTCCAGCAATAACGAGATGGAGATCCTTCCCGCTGGCACGTAACCGTGCTAGCGCCTCTATCAAACGACCGTAGTTCTTGCGGGGTTGTACGGTGCCCACTGAAAATACGTAGGGATAGTTATCTAGCTTGTACTTGAGTCTAACTTCTGCTTGGGTAGTTGCGTTGATCGGGCGGAAGCGTTCATCTACACCCCCATAAACAACAGTGACTTTTGCCGGCGGCAATTTGTACAGTTCAATCAGATCATGTCTGGTGGCGTGAGAATCGGCCAACACATGATCGGCCCGACGGACTGAAGCCGGAACAACGCGATCTAAATAAGCTTTTAGATTGGGTGCAGCGGCGTCGGGTACCCGCACAAATGATAAATCATGGACCTGAACGAGTGTGCGTGTGTTGGGCAGAGCAGGGGGTAACACAAAGTCAGTGGCGTGATAGAGGTCAATGGGTCCGGTGAAATAATCGACGGGAAAGGGTAGTTTGAGCCGATGCCAGATGCGTGCTAGCCAGCGTGGGTTAAGCCGGGTAGGGCGCCAGACAAAATTATCACCCGGTCGTTCTACCAGCGTTTTTGATGTTGCGCCCGCCACAAACAAGCGATAATTGGTAACATGATCTTGTTGAGCCAAAGCCGATGTGAGTTCGCGAACATAGCGACCAATACCTGCGCCTTGCCCGTAAGCCGGTGTGTAATCAATGGCAATCGTTGGCAAATCAGTCCACGTCGTTATAAGTCCAGTAGCGATTGGCAAAGAAATTCCAGAACATCACTACAATGACGCCAATAAAAAGGGCGGCGAATGTGCCAAGTTTGCCTACGGCAGTAGGGGAGGCAATGTAAGCCGGATTAAAACTGTGAATAATCGGTTCAGCAATTGGCATTACCGCCTGGCCCAATGGTCGATAGGCCAGACGGACCCAGACCGTGCGCACCAGCCAACCGACAAGGCTGATAAACGCAAATAAGAAAAGTTGTCGACGTGCCGATTTTGACCGGGAATCGGGATACGTCCACAACCGGTTCCAGACAAAGTTGCTGAGGATAGCGGCACAAAAAGCAATGGTGGTGGCAACCACAACACGCCAACTTTCCCCTTCAATCGGGGGCAGTACGGTCGCCTGAAGGACAAAAACCGTCCCAAAATCGACCACCGCACCAAACGCACCAACCACGGCAAACTTCAAGAATCGCTCAACTTCTTTGGATTTATTGCCAAAACGATTGGCAACCGCCAGAATAATAATATCCAAAGGGTTGCGGATACGACGGGTGGTAGCGTTTTGTGTCATGATAACCTCAAATTGATGCGACCGTGATTAACCTGATTATAAAGTACAGCAAGTATTCCGAGAATCAAGCCGATATGAAGAAATAGGTTGTTAACATAAAGATTGTCAAACAGACTGTGAACTGCTAGATAAGTCCAGGTTCCCAGTAATCCAATACTGACAAACCGCGCCAGTATATCAGGATGCCGACGCACCCGCCAGTTTAGCCAGAAAATGATGATCCAGAGCGTAATATAACCTGTCAGACCGATGAAACCTCCCTCAGCTAGCAGGTTGAGGTAATAATTGTGCGCGTGGCCCAGCGGTTCATGCCAGTTGATGAGACGGTATTGGTCATAGACTTTGGCGTAATTGCCAAAACCGATACCCGTCCAGGGATGGCTGCGGTTCATATTGAGCGCTGCTTGCCAATGTGCAAGTCGTTCCACTACGGGATAATTGGCAGGTGTGATATCGACACCCCGCATATCATCGAAGGCGAAGTAATCGGCTGTCGAACTACTGATCCGGGCCATGACGGATGTTGGTAAGGCACCTGAAAACCACAACGCGCCAAAGCCACCGATCAATATCGCGGCGAGTGCTACACCGTAACTACTCCTTCGCGGCAGCGCAAACAACATGACAGCGAGTGCAGCGCCGAACGCCAACCATGCACCACGACTCCACGAAATAACAATGCCAATGAGCAGCACAGCTGACACCAGGCTGTAAACTGCTGCTAACCCGAAAGCGGACCATTGTCTGCTTTTCCACCAACAGACCGTGTAACCAATCATGACCATGAGCATGATTGGGGCTAGAATGCCCATGAACCCTCCAAAAGGATTCGGCTGCCCAAAAGTTCCGAAAGCCCGGAAGAAACGCCCATTAATTAGCAGGTGCAGGGCACCACTCCCGCCCATGAATTCATAGAGGCCAATTAGCGCATTGGTTAATCCAGCCAATGCAAGACCGAACACCAACCATTGCCACTCGCGATTTCTGACCAGGGTCAAAGTCACTGCCACCATGATTAACATTTGTAACCATTTGAGCCACTCATTTATCCAGACGCCCATTGATTGTGCAGGGAAAATGCTTACACCGATCAAGGTTAGAAAGATGAACAGCGGAACGTAAACCGGACTCCAGATAATACGCGGCAAGCTGCGTTTGAAAGCAATGTGATGGAGAAACCACGCTAAAATGAACGAGACCAACAACAATTGACCAATGTCGATTGGTAATTGTAGATTAGATTCAGTTGCGATTAACGTGCGCAATGGTGCCAGGATAATCACGAACATCAAGGTCGCTAACGGTGTTATCGCCGACAATAGGAAGAACCCGATTAAACCACTAAACGCGATGACTAATGGCAGTGGCTGGGTTGCAACGATGAAACCAAACAGAAGGGCGGCCAACAACCAGGGTAGTAGTTGCGCGTGCGTTGATCTATGTACAGATAAGATGGTCACACGACATGTTGAAAATGTTCAATAGTACGTTGCAATCCGGTGTCCAGGTCAACCTGTGGTTCCCAATTGAGGATGGTTCGGGCACGTGTAATGTCCGGTTTGCGCGTTTGTGGGTCGCCTTTAATACGTTCCTGATCTTTGAAGCGGATGCCAGCCGGGTTGCCTGTTAATGAATTGACCAATTCAGCGAACTGCAAGATGCTCATTTCATGTGGATTACCGATATTTACGGGTTCATTATAATCTGCATTGAGCAGTCGATAAATGCCTTCGATAAGATCGGAGACAAATTGAAAACTGCGAGTCTGGGATCCATCACCATAGACTGTCAGCGGTTCGTGTCGCAGCGATTGCGCGATGAAGTTAGGCACGACACGACCATCATCAAGGCGCATTCGCGGTCCATAGGTATTAAAAATACGAACAATACGCGTATCTACGCTGTGTGCACGGTGATAAGCCATAGTGAGTGCTTCGGCATAGCGTTTGGCTTCGTCGTAGACACCACGCGGTCCAATGGTATCAACATTGCCAACATAGGTTTCACGCTGCGGATGCTCGAGGGGGTCTCCATAGATTTCCGACGTTGACGCCAGGAAGAACTTCGCGCCTTTCGCCATCGCAACGCCCAATGCGTTATGGGTACCTAGCGCGCCTACCTTGAGTGTTTGTATCGGGTATTTGAGATAATCAATGGGGCTGGCCGGAGAGGCAAAGTGCAAGACAGCATCAACTGGCCCGGCAATAAAGATATAATTTGTGACATCGTGCCGGATAAAATGAAAGGCCGAATTGCCCGCCAGATGAGCGATATTGGCCGGGTTGCCGGTAATTAGATTGTCCATAGCCACAACCTCGTGGCCTTCAGCTAGAAAACGATCACACAAATGTGACCCCAAAAACCCGGCACCACCAGTTATGAGAACGCGCAAATGGCAAACTCCTGTTCAATGAACAATACTGTGCATTCTACCAGAAAGGCTTTAAGAAATCCTAAACAGGACTTTGCCTAGTGCTGGTTGAAACAGTCGAAGTATGTAAATCCTCTGTGATTGGATGACATTACCCGGTTACCTCAACGGAATCGTCAAGAGCACGAGTATTCGCGACATTCGCAATCAGTGCCAGCAGCAGCACGAAAACAAATGCCAGATCATTGACAAAAACACTATTATCGACAAGGCCATGACCCAGCACATTGACCATACTTCCGCCAGCACCACAAATAAGGGCAAAGTACAGAGTATCATCATGACGAAACATTCGATAAGCGCGTTGGAATGTAATCCAGAAGGCAAGCTGTAACCATATAAAGATTAGGACGCCGAACAGCCCTAGTCGTATCCAGAAATCGAGAATAAAGTTATGGGGATGCGATAGGTCAGGTTCCTGCCAGGCATCAGGCGAGATGTATGCACCTCGAAACGCGTAAAGAAACTGATCGAGGCCAAGACCGGTGATGGGATGATCCTGAATCATATTGAGCGCACTGTGCCAGACACGGAGACGTACAAAATTCGTGCCGCTGTTGAAGTCTAGTAAGCGGGCAAAACGTGGTGAGCGTAAAGCAACTGCCAGGCCCGCTATACTAACAACAATTAATCCGCTAACAGGGATCAATGCCCGACGGCCCCAAACAAACAGCAGCACACCAATAAGTGCCAGTGGTACACCAACGAACAAGGCCCCGGCACTCTGGCTCAAAATGATCGCCACGCTGATGATGCAAAAAGCTCCGAATGCGACAATACGCCGCAAACGATCGGCAGGACCAATGGCAAATGCTAGCGCGAATGGCAAGCAACGGCCCAGGAATAAGCCCAGGTTATTTGGCGAGCCATAAACACTTGCCAGACGACGTGCGCCAGCCTCAGCGGTGATAATGGCATCTCCCTGAAATAACATCATCAAACCAATGATTGCGACGGTAAATCCTGCCACGAGCAGCGAATCAACTAATAGCAAATTGGCACTTTTACTACGGGCTTGCGTGCGTAACATGACATAAAATAATGCTGGCTCGAGCATCAAGGTCCGCCATTCGGTGAGTGCCGCTGATTGCAGTTCAGCCCAGGACAATGATAGAACACTTACCGCAAACCAGGTGGTTACAGCCCAATCCATGCTCGTAAGTTGTAGTGTCAGGCTACGATAGGCTGATGTGGTTGTTTGCCGCAGGCGACCCCAGCCCGATAACCGGTGCAATATCCACGCGATCGTGGTTAACAGCACCAGCAACTCGGACATCGGGAACCAGTAGACAAATAACTCAACGGGAAAAAGAAAAAACGGCGACCAGAAGATAATCAATGCCAGACCAATTTCCAGCCGCTGATAGATTATGAAGAAGAGCAAAAACAAGCTGACAATCGTCAAGATTAATCCAGGTTGGATATAGACCAGACCGGCGGTGAAAAACGCCAGACCAAGCTGGACCGCCTCCCGGCGAAATAGGGCTGGAGTTGAATCACCCCAGGTCAACAGCATCCCAAGCATGAGTGCAAAGGAAGTTACGGCACTGATGACTAGCTGCCCTGCTCCGTTCAGTCTTTGCCAGAAGGCAGCAAGCGGTCGAGTTAGGTGCTGCCAGGGCAGTTGAATGCCAGTAATAACTGTTGCAAAAATGGCTACGATCACGGTGATGAGGCTGACCGCGATTTGACGTTCATAGGGTGTATATAGATTGCCAGTGCTGACGGCGTAGCCAGCCAGTGCCCAACGATCCTGTGCTTCGTCAGGTACCAGATCATCAGCAATAACACTCAATTGATGCGGTTGCAACCTGAGGTCACGCGCAACAGGCACCAAATTGAGTTCAGGTTTACGCGTAGCACTGGTCAGAACAATATAGGCATTTCCAGCAACATCCGTTGGCATAGCATTGGCTGGCTGCCCATCAATTGTAGGATAAAGGTAGGCGACGTAATCATCCTGCCGCAGCAGTAAGGCAACATCTTGTCCCAGAAAATCAAACCTAAACTGACTGTCATTGACCCAGCCAATATCCGCACCAATATCACTGAAGGTCCAGACTCCACTGTAGCTGGTATAAGGATTAGCTGCTGGATATAGACCATTTGTCGCGTAGCTGGGGGGAAGGTATTGTGTGAGTGCGTCCCACAGTGGAGTAGGGGTATTGAACTGATCGATCACGGCAAAACCCCATTGTGCATTGTCCGAGGCAGCAGCGGGTTGCCAGTGTTGCAATATCATGCCGCCTATCCAGGGCCATTCACGCTCCGCTCGATGAAGGGCTTCAAGTGTGTATTGGACCTGTTGTTCGCTGCTCACCTGCGCCCAAATTGACAGGTCGCCCTGCCAGTTTGACGGCAGGCTGTTCCAACCCCAGTTACTGGCCCATAATGGTTTACCGCCATCTCCATTTTTAACCATGATCTCGCGTAGTGCCACGATCCGCGAAAAGTTGAGTGTGCTGGCATCTACTGTGCGGTTATCAGGTGATATATCAAAGCCATAGGGCTTTGCCGCGACGGCATCCCAGAACCGATGAGCTTCTAGGGCATACAGCGCATCGAGATACTGAATATCGCTGATGTTTTTGGGGCCTTCTTCGATGGTTGGAGCAAGGGCCGCAGCCATCACAGTGGCAATAGGGTCAGCCACCTGAATTTCCTTATAGGCACTTTGTAGCAAGGCAGTATATTGGGCCGGACGCGGGTCGAGATTGCCCCAGGCAGCAGTAAGATTGGGTTCGTCCCAAATTTGATAGTGGTCAACTGTTTCACCATAGCGTTGTGCAAATGCGTAGGCGAAGCGCCCAAAATCTGCCGGGTCATACGGTGGCGAAGTGACTGCTTCAGAATCACGTGACCAGTCAGGTGAATTCACCAGCACAACCACTAGCTTGAGGTCTGGGTACTGGTCAATTGTATTGACAATTTGGTCCCACCTATGCCAATCATAGTCGCCAGGTGCAGGCTCAATTTCATCCCATCGAGCAAATTGTCGCACCCAGGTCATGTTAGCGGCTTGCATTCGTTCGAACTGAAGTTTGAGTTCACTGGTTGTATATTGTGCTAACTCAGCATTAACCCCCAAACGCGGGATACGAAAGGGTAAATCTTGATTACGGGTGGGGTCAACATAGCCACGCAATTGGAAATCGCGGTCTACAATTGTTGCCAGTGTGGCAGTAAGGCTGCCAGAAAGAATAAATAACGCAACAGCAAACAGAACGTAGCGGCGAATCATAGAGTCCAAACAGGGTGTGAAGCACCACCGTCTAAAGTCAATTGATGCGTTACACCGGTCTCAACATCAGCAACCCAGAGATTGCCCTGATAGATAAAGGCGATTTGTCGAGCATCGGGACTCCACGCCAGGGTTTGCTGTGCGGTAAGGCCCGGTTGACCCACTGGCGGGAAAATTCGCCTCTGGTTACTGCCATCGCGATCAGCTACGATGAGATCATATTCCGCTTGAGGATTGATGCTATTCGAGATGTCACGCGCTTGCAAGTAGACAAACCGCCCAATTGAGAACTCACTGTCGGGTGGTGTAAAAAGGGGAGAATAGGTAGGTGACGACCAGATACCAGCATTATCGACTACCTCAGTAGAAAAGCTGCCTTCGGCGCTCGTAACTGCGACGTTAAAAACAGGACTGAATTCCGCTGGTTCGTTGCTCACAGGGGGGCCATGAACCTGGGTTAACAGTAATTGATTGTCTGGCGACCATGACAGCGACGCCCGCCAGGACCAATCCCCTGGCGCATTAAAGAGAGGAAATTGAAGTAAGGGTCGCAACTCGCCCGAATCTAGATCAACTGTACCCAACGAATCCGCGCGGACCCAGCCCAGTTGGGTGCCATCAGGTGACCACTTGTAAGCCGTACCCCACCAGCCGTACAAGCCACCTGACGAAGGTTCCAATACCTCGTTGATGTTCAACGCTTCACCTGTTTGCGGGTCAATGCGCATGGTCCATAGATCATTAAACGCTTGCCAACCCGGTGCAGTTTGCCGGGCTTCGCCAGTAGTGTAACTAATCATGTTTGATTGGCCCGGAATCCATTCGGCAGCGAGAATGTCTTCGGGAATGAGCTTAATTGGGTCTGCGTCGCGACCAGTGTCGCTTATCATCCACAATTGATTTAGATAAGTCTCACGGTCATTGTCGCGATTATCGCGGGTGGTAAAAATGAGTTGGCGACCGTTTTCCGACAGACTGAAGACGCGATTATCCAGATCACTGGCAGTGGTCAGAGGCCGCTTGGTTGTGCTGCTGCCACTCATAATCCAGGCATTACGATTGTTTATATAGGCCAGGGTCCCGGTGATTGGAACCGGGTCTAACTGACCTGTTGGCCCGATATAGACAACTTCATCCTGGGCTTCGGTTAAGATCACGCGACTGATTTCAACTGGATCACGACGAATGCCATCTTCGATTAACACCCGATAACATATTTCCTCGACACCATTCAGCCCGGCCTGGCCCAGCAATTCATCGCCTGGAGCTAAACCTTCATTAAACACACGGTTAGTGCGATGGGGAATTTCCTCTTCTTCACATTCAGTCTGTTCCTCGACACGCACCACCGTCACGCGCATACCGTCACGAATTTGGCTGAATGCTGGTGGTTCAACCCGGTCTAGTTCGCCGATTTCAACTTCGGCATCCTGTAAGAACTCGGCAACAGTAACGGGAACTGTATATTCAAAAGTGAGTTCACGCCCATCCGTAACCAGCGAAACCAGAAACGAGGGAGCTTCTTCAACCTGTGTGCAGGCCGCGAAAAACACAAACAAAGTCACTAATAGGTGTCTGATTTTCATAAGTTGACATACTACCACAACTTACAACAGGAAACGAAGGCCCTGTAGATGATATACAGGGCCATTTTCTTGGACTTACCCATTAAGGCGTTGCATCCGGGAATATTGTGTTGGCAAGTTGACTCAAGATAGTCAGAACATTGTGGTTACGCGTATTGGTCCCAAATGTCCCAACTGCGTCAGGTGTCAGTGCAGCCGGTCCGGCAGGTGAGGTGGTCGGGGTACGATTATCACCCTCTAGCCCAGTGCCTGGAAGCTGACCATAGGCTCGCCACAGATTGTATACTGGGATAGTGGTGTTATTGGCTGCCTCGACATTTTGAACCGCAGCGACCAATCGTTCGTTTAATGACACCACATTGGCGGCATTCGCTGGGTTTGGTTGAACCGTTGTTACAATCGGGATAACACCATTGTTGAGAAGTGTCTGCAAAACTTGCTCAAGTTCATTCGGGAAGCGGTCAGGATTACCGTTATTGACATCATTGATGCCAATGCTGACGATAACGACAGAAGGCTGCATTATGCGCAATTCACAATCGAGTGGCGTTTCACCGCCGTTGCATACCCCGCCATTACTCTGAGCAGGGTCAAGTAGATCGCGCACGCGCCAACCATTTCCTGCGGCGACACTGGCACGATTGAAGCTTGTCTGACCATTGCCCAGGTCAATGATGTTGTACCAGTCGATGATCCCTTGCAAACCGCTAGCGCTGCTATCCAAATTGGTGTCAGCGAATGGGTCCAGATAGCCGTTTTGAAGTGCCATATCATCGCCGATGACAGCGAATACAGCGGCCCGCCGTCCCTGGCTTATGCCATTGTCATATATGGCACGTAATTGAGCTTGGACCTGTGGTGAGCTGAAATCGGGCAGAATCGGGATTTGCTCAATAATGCTGGGTTGCTGCGGTACATCTGCCACACTGTAGACGGTGGAGGCCTGGGCGGAGCCACCGGGACCATTGGCCGTCAGCACAACGGTGAAGTCACCAGCCACGTTGAAGATGTGGGCGGGGTTAGCATCAGTCACAATCGGACTGCCGTCGCCGAAGTCCCACACGTAGTCGCTCACATCACCCGTCGTCTGGTTGGTGAACTGCACCGGTTGACCGACGCTGCCACTCACCGGCTCGGCGCTGAAGGCTGGTACTGGCGGTTGGGCCGGAGCCGCCACACTGTAGACGGTGGAGGCCTGGGCGGAGCCACCGGGACCATTGGCCGTCAGCACAACGGTGAAGTCACCAGCCACGTTGAAGATGTGGGCGGGGTTAGCATCAGTCACAATCGGACTGCCGTCGCCGAAGTCCCACACGTAGTCGCTCACATCACCCGTCGTCTGGTTGGTGAACTGCACCGGTTGACCGACGCTGCCACTCACCGGCTCGGCGCTGAAGGCGGGCACCGGCGGTTGGGCAGGCGCGGCCACGCTGTAGACGGTGGAGGCCTGGGCGGAGCCACCGGGACCATTGGCCGTCAGCACAACGGTGAAGTCCCCGGCACTATTGAAGGTGTAGGTGGGGTTGGCATCGGTCACGACTGGACTGCCGTCGCCGAAGTCCCACACGTAGTCGCTCACATCACCCGTCGTCTGGTTGGTGAACTGCACCGGTTGACCGACGCTGCCACTCACCGGCTCGGCGCTGAAGGCTGGTACTGGCGGTTGGGCCGGAGCCGCCACACTGTAGACGGTGGAGGCCTGGGCGGAGCCACCGGGACCATTGGCCGTCAGCACAACGGTGAAGTCACCAGCCACGTTGAAGATGTGGGCGGGGTTAGCATCAGTCACAATCGGACTGCCGTCGCCGAAGTCCCACACGTAGTCGCTCACATCACCGGTCGTCTGGTTGGTGAACTGCACCGGTTGACCGACGCTGCCACTCACCGGCTCGGCGCTGAAGGCTGGTACTGGCGGTTGGGCAGGCGCGGCCACGCTGTAGACGGCGGAGGCCTGGGCGGAGCCACCGGGACCATTGGCCGTCAGCACAACGGTGAAGTCACCAGCCACGTTGAAGATGTAGGTGGGGTTGGCATCGGTCACGACTGGACTGCCGTCGCCGAAGTCCCACACATAATCGCTCACATCACCCGTCGTCTGGTTGGTGAACTGCACCGGTTGACCGACGCTGCCACTCACCGGCTCGGCGCTGAAGGCGGGCACCGGCGGTTGGGCAGGCGCGGCCACGCTGTAGACGGCGGAGGCCTGGGCGGAGCCACCGGGACCATTGGCCGTCAGCACAACGGTGAAGTCCCCGGCACTATTGAAGGTGTAGGTGGGGTTGGCATCGGTCACGACTGGACTGCCGTCGCCGAAGTCCCACATATAATCGCTCACATCACCGGTCGTCTGGTTGGTGAACTGCACCGGTTGGCCGAGGCTGCCATTCACCGGCTCGGCGCTGAAGGCGGGCACCGGCGGTTGGGCAGGTGCAGCCACGCTGTAGACGGCGGAGGCCTGGGCGGAGCCACCGGGACCATTGGCCGTCAGCACAACGGTGAAGTCCCCGGCACTATTGAAGGTGTAGGTGGGGTTGGCATCGGTCACGACTGGACTGCCGTCGCCGAAGTCCCACACATAATCGCTCACATCACCGGTCGTCTGGTTGGTGAACTGTACCGGTTGGCCGACGCTGCCATTCACCGGCTCGGCGCTGAAGGCGGGCACCGGCGGTTGGGCAGGCGCGGCCACGCTGTAGACGGCGGAGGCCTGGGCGGAGCCACCGGGACCATTGGCCGTCAGCACAACGGTGAAGTCACCAGCCACGTTGAAGATGTGGGCGGGGTTAGCATCGGTCACGACCGGACTGCCGTCGCCGAAGTCCCACACGTAGTCGCTCACATCACCCGTCGTCTGGTTGGTGAACTGCACCGGTTGACCGACGCTGCCACTCACCGGCTCGGCGCTGAAGGCGGGCACCGGCGGAGCAATAACGACCGCTTCACTAACGGCGATCTGCGTTTCAGTCGTTGCTTCACGCCCATCAAGCCCAGTTACTGTCAAGCGGGTTGTGAAATTACCGCTGCTCGCATAGATGTACTGTGGATCAGCTTCAGTGCTGAAATTGCCATCACCGAAATCCCAGTTATAGGCTGTGATATTCGCTGGATCGCCGGTTGAATCAAAGCTAACCGTTAACGGCGCTTCGCCGCTGGTTGGGTCAGCAGTGAATGCGGCATCAGGAGCCGGTACCGGCGGGCCAACACTGATTGTCAATTCGGCAGTATCGCTTCCACCGGGGCCAGTTACCGTCAGGATGACGATGTAGTTTCCTGGCGTATCAAAAATATGTTGGGGGTCACGATCGGTGCTGGCCGGACTGCCATCGCTAAAGTCCCAGCTAAACGTCAAGTCATCGCCAGCCGTGCCGTTGGTGAATTGAACACTGAGCGGAGCAGGACCACTTTCGGGAAAAGCGGTGAAAGCTGCTGCTGGTGGAGCCTCGGGTTCCGTTACAATGATCGTGGCGTTGGCCTGGTCGGTGCCGCTTGGGTTGTTGACAACAAGCGTTATCTGGTACTCACCAGGATTTTCAAATGTATGCACCGGGTCTCGATCAGTGCTAGCTTCAGTTCCATCACCAAAGTCCCAGCTAAATGTTAGTTCTTCACCAATCGACTGGTTATTAAATGCCACTTCCAATGGAGCCAGGCCACTGGAGGGCACGCTTTCAAACGCCGCTTCTGGTGGGGCAATTGGTTCCACAGCACTGATTTCTACCGTCGCTGAATCGGTTCCGCCTGGACCATTGACCACAAGTTCGACTGTGTAGGTACCAGCAGTACTATAGATATGCTGGACTGTTGTTCCACTTCCCACATTACCGTCCCCAAAATTCCAGTTGTAGCTGTCAATGGGGCCAGTTGAACCCGATGCATCAAAGTTCACCGTGAGCGGAACATCACCTGATGTCTGATCTTGTGTGAAAATCGCATCCGGTGCATCAGGTGGTTGTGTGACGGTTATGATAGTAGATCGGGTGGATTGACCGCCAGGGCCGACCACTGTCAGCGCAACCTCATATTCGCCGGGATTCTCAAAAGTGTGGGTTACGATTTGACCATTACCTAATTCGCCATCGCCGAAATCCCAATTATAGCTATCAATTTGGCCGGACGAATCGGTCGCATCAAATTGCACCGTGAGTGGTGCATCACCTTCGGTTCGATTAGGAACCAGTGCTGCAATCGGTTCGGGGATTGTCGGGTTTTCGACGGTTATCTGGCGGGTCACTGACGAAGAACCGCCGGGGCCAGTCACCGTAAGAATGACGTTATAGGTGCCAACATCGTTAAAGGTATGGGCCGGGCTAACCTCATTACTTGATTCACCATCGCCAAAATTCCAGGTTCGAGTTGTGATGTTGCCGGTTGATTGATCAGTAAACTGAACCGTTAACGGTGACGGACCGCTGGTCTGATCCTGAGTAAATCCAGCAACCGGTGGCGTCGCACTTTGCACACTAATCTGGCGCGATACATTTGATGTCCCGCCAGGGCCACGAACCGTTAATTTTACGGTATAAACGCCAGGATTGCGGAAGGTGTGGATTGGATTAAGTTCTGAACTACCACCGCCGTCGCCAAAATCCCAACTACGGCTGGTGATATTGCCACTCGACTGGTTGATAAAGCGTACCACGAGTGGTGCCAGACCGCTAAATCGGTCCTGGCTAAAGGCGGCGATGGGGCGGGGGAATGTTGTAGCTGTTGGCACTAGAGTCGGAATACGATTCTGGACTCGCACGCTATTGACGACAGTTGCTAAACTGGTGCCATCGCGCAGAAAAACTCTTAGTCGAAGCTGGTAAACACCATCCTGCAACGAAGTTGTGTTCCAAATATCGAGTAATCCATTGATAACGGGTGTTTGTCGAACGCCACCTACTGGAAACCATAGATTGCCGGGATTGGGATCAGATCCCCATTCAACCTGATATTGCAGGAAGTTAGGGTGAGTCGCTGCACCTAAAACTTGTACATTGCTGGCGACAACATTACCAGGGATCGGTGACAAGATCACGATACTAACAGGTAGAGGAGTGGCGGTTGGGAATGAAAAAATAGGCGGTGGCAATACTGCAACCCGTGTGGGTTGAGAAGGGGCTGGTAAAGATGTAACCGTAACCGGTGTGGGAGCACCCTGGCTCAAAGCTGTACGCGTTGGCAACACCGTGTTGGTGGGAACATCAGTTAGTTCAAGCTGTTCCTGGGGAGCGCTGGTTAGATTGCAGGCCGACGCAACCAGTAGAAACAACACGGCCAGCAAGGTTATGCGAGCAGGTTTTTTATAGGAAGTAAAATAATCCATTGAATTGACCTTCCTTAATGACGCCGAAGATTACACTTGATCTATAATAATTATAGGTGTTGTTGCCGTCTTGAACCCAACGATCACTGCACGGCAATGCCACCATTATGGTACTTGTGGTGAAAAATGGCTAGTGATAGACTGGATAACTATGAAGGTACTGATTGTAGATGACGAACAGGCAATTCGAGAAGCTTTAGGCCGTAAATTGCGGCGTGAAGGTTTTGAGGTTGTGATTTGTAGCAATGGATTAGATGGTTTGCGGTCGTTTCACGGTGAACGCCCCGACCTGGTTATTCTTGATATTGTGATGCCAGGGGGCATGGATGGCCTGACGGTCTGCCAGCGTATTCGTGAGGTTGCGGACACACCGATTATGATGTTATCAGCCCAGGCCATTACTGAAGATGATGTGATCAATGGGTTGCAGGCTGGGGCTGATGAATATCTCACCAAGCCGATTCGCCTGAACGAATTTGTGGCCCGGGTACAGGCGTTATTGCGCCGCGCCCAGCTTTCCGCTTCAGAGCCAGAGCAGGGCTATAATGATGGCTACCTCAACATTGACCTGCATCGACGCCATGTTTATGTAAATAATCGAAAGATCCATCTAACACCAACTGAGTTTAAATTGCTGGCGGTTTTGATGGAAAATGCCGGACGTGTCGTCTCACAGCGCGATTTATTGGAGCAGGTCTGGGGTCGTGAGTATATTGATGACATCTATTATCCCCGCGTTTATATCAGTCAATTGCGTCGCAAAATTGAACCTGATGCCGCGAATCCAATCTACATTCTGACAGAACATCGCGTTGGCTACCGCTTTGAGAAACAAGCTCCAGTAACGCCTAAATCTGAATAGTGATATGTCCCCGCTCAGTTCACTCACGCTTCTGCTGAATGGGTTGACATTAACATTCTCATTAAGTTTTCTACTGATAACGTTCTGGCAGGATACTCGCAAAGAATTAAATCAATTCTTTGCGATTTTTTTATTCATGGTCACGCTTTGGAACACGGGTTCACTTCTGTTACAAGCCGCCGCCCTGATCGAAAGCGGACCCGCGCTTACCGTTCTTGCTATCAGCATTATGGAACTGGGGTTTGCCGGTTCAAGCATCGCAATTTACGTATTAACCACAGTAATCGTCGGGGCACATACTCGTCGTTTTCGTTTGCTGGCTTTTGTTGGCTTATTGATTGTGCTGGGCTATCAGCTTATCCTGATCGCAACTCGTGTGCCGTTGCGCTTTGAGCGCCTGACGACGGGTATCTTCATTTATCAGCTACAACCCCTTTCAACACTTTTTTATATCATCTTTGACACAGCGACATTTTATCTTGCCTGGCGTCATCGGCGAAAAATGCGCACCTTAGCGTTGCTCTATGGCATCATCTTTTTTGTCATCGGGCAATCTTTGAGTCTCCTCAACCCGGCACTCCAAACGCTGTCGATCTCCATCAACATCAGTTCAATCTCAGCGCTTGTCATTAGCTTTTCCATGTTGCGGCAGGAGATAATCACTCCTCTTGCTGAGCGTGTGCGGCAGATTGAAGCGATGCATCGCGTGAGTCTTGCAGTGACGAGTCAGATCGCGCTGGATACAGTTCTCAATGAAATCGCAACTCAGGCCGTTGGCTGGCTAGATGCTGATGGTTCTGGTATTTTTTTGAAAGATGACAGCACACTTGAGTTAGCTACCGTTTTTAATTTGCCCCGCCAGTTTGTACATACGCGGGTCAATGTTGGGGAGGGCATGGTGGGCACCGTCGCCCTACATGGCAAGAGTCTGTCTGTTGAGAACTATGGGCGTGATTGGGATGGAGTGCCGGACTTGCCATTAGCCAGAGAAACTTTCGGTTCAGTGGTGTGCGTCCCTTTAATCTACGGCGGGCGGGCGATTGGCGTGCTGATGGTCATTGCCAGTCAACAGGGCAGGCTGTTTAGCAGTGAGGATGTTTATTTGTTGGAGTTGCTGGGATCTCAGGCCGCGGTTGCGATTGCCCACAGTCAATTGTTCGCAGACCAACGATCACTGATGAGCGAGGTAGAAGCTGCCCGCGGGCAACTTGAAACGGTCCTCAGCAGTACCGAAAATCCGGTTGTGGCCGTAGATCGACAATTTCGGATCATTTTCGCTAACACAGCCGCGAAGACTTTGTTCACGGTTGACAATGGCGTGCTCCTAACAGATAAGCTGCCGCGCTCAGCGTTTCCGCCAGATCAGCGGGCTGCACTGACTGATCTTCGCCATAACCGGACGCATGTTTACGAGATTTCGTTTAGTAACAAAATTTATTTATGCCATCTTGCCTGTCTGGGACGCCCCCGAGTGGCCGGTTGGGTCGCAATACTTAATGATGTCACACAACTGAAGGAACTTGATCGCATCAAGAGTGAAATGGTCCGTATGACCAGCCATGATTTGAAGAATCCTTTGCAGGCAGCAATGGCGAATCTCGACTTGTTGAGCGACGATCTGGCAGAAATAGCGGATCCTGAAATTCATGAATCATTGGTAGCAATTGATAAACAGCTTGAACGGATGAATCGTATCATTGGCGGCATTCTTGATCTTGAACGCTTAAGGTCCGGCATCCCCGCTCTTGAAGTTTGTAATGTCGAGCGCATCATTCATCACACACTTGATGAAATGCAGCATCTGGCTGCTGATAAACACATTTTCATCAACTGTCAGTTTGATGAGAGCTTACCCGAATTCTTAGGCGATGCTGAGCAATTTGAGCGTGCATTGATCAATGTAGTGGAAAACGCGATAAAATTCACACCCGCAAAAGGTGAGGTTACGATATGCGTTACTGAGGATGGAGAAGAAATTATCTTTGAAGTTCAAGATACCGGCATTGGTATCCCGGAAGCGTTACATGACAAGATATTCCAACGTTTTTTCCGAGGTCGTCAGCGAGGCGCTGATCACATTACAGGCTCGGGCCTGGGATTAAGCCTTGTCCAAACAATTATCGAAAATCATAAGGGGCGCATTTGGCTGGATAGCCAGGAAGGGTCTGGGACAACATTTCACCTTGCGGTTCCAGCATTACCTACCGAAAAAGTCGTATCTTAAATCACGAGGTTTTTATGACGCTATTGAGATTGGTTGTTGTTAGTCTGTTCTTATTGTTAGTAAACGCACCACAGCTTTTATTCGCTCAAGACAATGTAACACCGACACCAGCGCCTTCCAAAACACCCACTGCCGAGCCAGCTACCAACACGGAAGCAGTTGACGCTCAACCGCAGATGCAACCATGGACCCAGGCGGATTTGTCAATCTTGACCGGCAATGTACAACGCCCTAACGGGATTACCTGGCACAATAATAACCTCTATGCGGCCTGCACCGGTGATTCCACAATTTATCAACTGGATGATACAACCGCGGTCACCCGCACCTATATTTTTGGTGTGCGCAACGCCCACACGCTGTATGCTGAGAACATGCCCAATGGTGAACTTAACTTATGGGTTCCTGATTTTCAGGCTAATCGTTTGCTTCGGGTTGATCGTAACGGCATTGAAACCATCAGCACAGACCTGGCGGGTCCCTGGGGTATTGAACGCCTCAATGAAGATGAGTTTCTCATAACCAATCTTCAAGCCAATAATGCTGTTCGTATTAATCGGACGGGCGAGGCTGAAGAGATTCTCACAAATCTGCGAGCGCCTACCGGGATTGTAATGCATGAGGACTATCTATATGTGGCAAATACTGGCAGCGCCCGCCGGGCGTTGGAGTGGGTGAGCCTGGAGGACGCTCTGGCTGATGGTGAAACGTCGGCTCAAATGCAGCCACTGGTGACAGGGTTGCAGAATGCAACGGGCCTTGTTCTGGCTGAAGATGGTTATCTTTACTTTGCTTACGCACTGGGTACACGTGGGGTGGTTGGACGGGTGAATCCGGCAGAATGCCGATCAAATGGTGGGTGTCGCAACGATCAAGTCGAGATTGTTCTGTACACTGAATTGGCTGCACCACTGGCAGGCTTGACTATCTCGCCCGATTTGCGTTTGTTTGTGCATACGATGTTTAGCCCGGACATTTACTGGGTTCAATTGGATGACCCGCGTCGGCCAGATGGTAGTGACGATTAGGCATTATCGATACTAAACCGACGTTCGATGAAACGAACCACGATTGCACCGACAATTGTCATGGACAAATAGATAAAAGCGACTGTGAGATAGGTTTCAAGATAACGAAATGATGCTCCAGAAGAGACTTTAGCAATCTGCGTCAGGTCCCGGATTCCAAGGATGGCGACTAATGACGAATCTTTAATCATGGCAACAAAATCATTACCCAATGGTGGCAACACCCGCCGAATTGCCTGCGGCAGTACGATATAGCGCATTGTCTGCCAGTAGTTCATACCCAATGACCGCGCGGCTTCAACCTGTCCGCGTCCAATCGATTGAATGCCGGCACGAAAGGTTTCTGACAAAAATGCGCCATAGGTGAACGCCAGGGCAATGATGGCAGATTCGACTGAACTGCCACGAATGGCTACTTCAATCCCCAGACTATCAGCCAGATAATTGCGAACTGCGGGCACAATCACAAAGGCAAAGATCAGCAAAACAATCAGCACTGGCAAGCCCCGCATGACCATCACAAAAAAGGTTGCGGCATTATAGAGAACGAGGTGTGTCAGGCTAAGAATACGGCCCAGTACACCGGGTCGGGGGCGGGGTGGGGCCGACCGAATCATACCCACAAGCAAGCCAACAATAAAGGCGAACAGGTATGAGACAACGGCGACGCGCAGTGTCATCGCAACGCCATTTTTTAGCTGATCAAATATACCTGAGTACAATTCGTTGGCAGCGATACTAATGGCAATGAAGACTCCCAGGATTACCAGCGCCGCCGCCCACCAGGGGAAACTGTATAAGAAATATGATGAAGTGACCCGTGAACGGGACTCTTCAATGACAATCTCTAAAGTGGTGCGACTTTGCTGGTCTTCTTGTACCTGGGAAATACCCATGATGCTTATCTCCGAAGTAAAGGGGATGTCCTGGAACACCCCCATATTGACAGCGTTTATTTATTCTTCGTCAGCGGCGCCGAGGAACCATTTGTTGTTGATGGCGTCGAGGGTGCCATCGTCGGCCATACTCGCCAGCGCCGCGTTCACCGCTTCGGTCAGTTCCGAACCGGGCGGGAAGATGAAGCCCAATGCCTCAGTTGCTGTCAGCGGCTCACCAACCAGTTTGACCCGGTCCGCATTGACACCGACATAGCCTTGACCCGCCACATCGTCCATCACCACCACATCCACATCACCCGCGATCAGGGCTTGCACCGCTACCGGGAAGGTTTCATACGTCACCAGCCGGTCTTCGCCCACCAGGTCCAGCGCCACGAAGTAGTTGGTCGTTCCCGGTTGCACGCCCACCATCAGGTCCTCAGCGGCGACTAAACTATCAGCATCGGTGAAGCGCTCTTCATCCACCCGACCCAGCAACACCTGTTCCAGTGTGATGTAGCCCTCGGAGAAGTCAACGATCTCAGCGCGTTCCTCGGTGATGGTGATCCCATCAGCGGCCATGTCATACTCGCCATTGGCGACTGCCAGGATCATGCCATCCCAGGCCGTTTCGATGAACTCTGGCTCACAGTTGAGCCGCGCACAGATTTCGTTGAGCGCATCGTAATCCCAGCCATCGGCTTCACCCGTCTCCGGGTCAATGAAGTTGAACGGCAGATACGCATTCTCCACCGCCACCGTAATCGTCGCCCCTTCCAGATCCGGTAATTCCATCATCTCTTCGTCAGCGGCGCCGAGGAACCATTTGTTGTTGATGGCGTCGAGGGTGCCATCGTCGGCCATACTCGCCAGCGCCGCGTTCACCGCTTCGGTCAGTTCCGAACCGGGCGGGAAGATGAAGCCCAATGCCTCAGTTGCTGTCAGCGGCTCACCAACCAGTTTGACCCGGTCCGCATTGACACCGACATAGCCTTGACCCGCCACATCGTCCATCACCACCACATCCACATCACCCGCGATCAGGGCTTGCACCGCTACCGGGAAGGTTTCATACGTCACCAGCCGGTCTTCGCCCACCAGGTCCAGCGCCACGAAGTAGTTGGTCGTTCCCGGTTGCACGCCCACCATCAGGTCCTCAGCGGCGACTAAACTATCAGCATCGGTGAAGCGCTCTTCATCCACCCGACCCAGCAACACCTGTTCCAGTGTGATGTAGCCCTCGGAGAAGTCAACGATCTCAGCGCGTTCCTCGGTGATGGTGATCCCATCAGCGGCCATGTCATACTCGCCATTGGCGACTGCCAGGATCATGCCATCCCAGGCCGTTTCGATGAACTCTGGCTCACAGTTGAGCCGCGCACAGATTTCGTTGAGCGCATCGTAATCCCAGCCATCGGCTTCACCCGTCTCCGGGTCAATGAAGTTGAACGGCAGATACGCATTCTCCACCGCCACCGTAATCGTCGCCCCTTCCAGATCCGGTAATTCGTCTTGAGCCTGGGCGAATGAGATCATTGTCAGTAGCAATACCAAAACAATCAACAGTTTATTCTGTCTCAGCATTAGGAATCTCCTGAATTCATTTAATGGAACTTAATGTCACAGGTTGGGATTGTACCATGTCAGCCCAACAGCACAAAATCAAACTTAGCATTCTTTAACTGGGAAAAGAGGGGTACATAATAACCAGAATCATCACAATTCATTAGGGCGATTTGACGAACTCACCACCCTGATAGTTGGTTTGAGCGGTAATTTGTGCCAGTTTGGCGGGGCGCGACTGTTTTTTGAATGCCGCTTCAGACTTTAATGCCGCACTCCGATCAATAAATTTCCAGGTTGCCAGTAGGCTGACCGGGCGTCGGCTCACAGTATAGGCCGCACCTTTGCCAGTGTTATGTTTCTTGATGCGCTTTTCAACATGGTTGGTAATGCCGGTATACAACGAGCCATCAGCACATTCGACCACATACATGTACCAGGGTTGTGGGGCAGTCAGGCAATAATACCAGCGGTCATTAACCGGCACAAAATCAGTAATTGTGTAACCTCGCCTGAAGGCTGTTTTGAGCATGTCGCGTAGCGCCAGACGCCATTGCAGAGCCAGTTCGGGCGTTTGGCGTTTTAGCTCACTAATATTCTCCGGGATTTCAACATATCCACGATTTGAACTAGCATCAGCTATAAGCAGTTGTGGTTTGTTATCAGGCGAACTTCTTTTAAGCCAGATGGCGGCGGCATCGATTGTCATGTTCTGTTTAGGAACGTTGGCTCGGATATTGCGTTTCAACTGCCAGCTCACTTCCAATCGGTCGGAAGGCAAGCCAGCATTGATGCCATCCATCATTTTGCCATAATAGTTGATATGATACCGATTGGCAGTCGCACCCAACTTATGAATATTAAAATTGGCGTTGCCCCGCTGTAACGGATCAAAGGTCCAGCGAATCTCTTTATAGCCGTTATGGAGTGCCCAATCACGCTGCATCTGTTTGAGTTGAAATCCGATGCCTTGCCCTTGATAATCTGGATGGACACCGGCCATATGCGACCATAAATACCATGACTTTGCCTGGCGGGCGGCAGAGCCGAGACATAAACCAACCATCTCTGGTCCAGCTTCAGCGACAACTAGCACACTACCATTGAGTGTAAGAGTGTGCAGAATATGGGCGGGAACTGCATCACGGGCATCTGCTGTCCAGATTTCGATTTCAAGGTCAACAACTTGTTCAAGGTCGTCAAAATCTGTAACAACCCGATAGGTAATATCCAAAACTCAACCTAACGCTTCAGCCAATAACAATCCGATCAGCGCTGCCAGGATGCCAACATGGAGTACAATCACGCCGACCAGATCCAGGACAAGACTATTGGCATAGACATTGACAGACTGCAAGATTAAGCTGATTATCACAAAAACAATGCCAATAACAACTGGCAAGCCGCGCTGTCGAGTTACGATGCTGGAGACGCGCTCTAACAGCCGAGCCAGGGTTGGTGATTGATCAATCCACTTCAGCATATCGCACCTCAGACCTGATATTCTTTGTAGCGATCAAAAAGTTCTGGTGTCAAACGGGCAGTGATAACAACGCCGTCAGCAGTATGCTCGGTGGTTTCAATGGTTGCGGTATCGTGAAGATAAGAAACCAGATCGCCCCGGTCATAGGGCAGCTGCAATGTGATGGTGTACGCGGCATGAGCAATCGCTTCTTCAATTGCAACCAATAACTCATCTAGCCCCGTATTCTGCAGTGCAGAGACATGTGCTTCACCCACAAAGTCTTCAAGATCGACTAATTCGGGTGGAAACTCAACCAGATCCATCTTATTCCACACGAGAATATGAGGTACGGCGGGGGTTTCCAATTCGGCTAATGTGTCATCTACAGCATCAATGTGCTGAATGACATTTGGGTGGGCAGCATCCACCACATGTAAAATGATGTCGGCCTCTATCACCTCTTCAAGCGTGGCCCGAAATGCAGCAACCAGCGTTGTGGGCAGCTTCTGGATGAAACCGACAGTATCAGTTAAGAGCACTTGACGGCCTGAAGGTAGGGTTACACGACGTGTTGTGGGGTCCAGTGTAGCGAAAAGCTGATCAGCGACATAAACATTGGATCCGGTCAATGCGCGAAACAACGTTGATTTGCCTGCATTCGTATAGCCGACTAATGAGACGACCGGGATGCGGGAGCGGGTGCGCTGTGCCCGATGTCGGCCACGATGTGCTCGTACTTGTTCGAGATCACGTTTCAGTTTGCTAATCTTACGGCCAATCTCACGGCGATCAACTTCAAGCTGAGTTTCGCCTGGACCACGTAGCCCAACGCCGCCGCTGCCTCCACGCACTGCGCCACCACCAGCCTGACGCGCTAAATGCGTCCACTGACGGGTTAACCGGGGCAATCGATACTCATATTGTGCCAATTCAACCTGTAAAGCGCCTTCACGTGTGCTGGCGTGTTGAGCGAAAATATCCAGGATGAGGGCCGAACGATCCAATAGCTTGATATCTTCGCCAAAGCGTTTCTCAAGTTCACGCTGATGACGTGGTGATAATTCGTCATCAAAAATGACGACTTTAGCTTCTAAGGCCATTACCTCTTCGCGAATCGCTTCTATTTTACCCGAACCAATAAAGGTGGCCGGGTCAATCTTACTGACCTGTTGGCTTGCCTGACCGACCACATCCATGCCCGCTGTATCCGCCAGAAGCGCTAACTCGGCCAACGAGTCCGCAATCGAGAGTAGGGGGTGTTCACCCTTTACAGTTGCGCCAACCAGAAAAACACGCTCACGCTCATGACTAATTATTTGATGATCCGCCATAAATCTCTCTATCTGGCTGAATGCCAATCCTTTAAACGATCTAAAGCGAGTTGTAATTGATCGTCACGCATCCCCAGGCTGATGCGGACAAAACGTTTAGAACTGAAGCCAAAAGTCTCTCCGGGTGTAAGCGACACATGAGCGTGCTCCAGGGCTTCTTGCGCATATCGAAGGCCATTCCCTTCGTTAACCTCTGCCCACACAAACATTGATCCCTGCGGCTTGTGGGCGCTCAACCCAATCGTTGGGAGTGCATCCAAGACCCAATCCCGGCGCTGTTGATAAACTTGGCGGTGCCCATGCCTCCAGTCGTCAGGAGTCTGCTCCAGCGCCGTGACGCCCGCTTCATAAATGGGGATGAAATGACCAGCATCAATGGTACGCTTCAGTTGAGATAATAGTTTAATGGTCGCTGGATTGCCTACCGCCGCTCCCAGTCGCCAACCGGCCATGTTAAAGCTCTTCGAAAATGTCATAAATTCGACACAGCAGTGGAGTGCATCGGTGGCCTGTAGCACACTACCAGCTTGAAAGCCATCAAAAGTTAGCTCAACATATGGATTATCAGAAACCAATAAAATGTTATGGGCAATACAGAAATCGACAACTTCCTGATAATAACTAAGATCGGCGACAGCCCCGGTTGGGTTGTTGGGATAGTTTATCCAGAGCATCCGGGCGCGATTGGCGTCAACCTGAGAAATCGCCTGTAAATCTGGTAAAAAATTATTGTCCGGCGTGAGTGGCATCGGACACGCCTCGCCATCAGCCAGCGCAACACCCCGACTATAAGCCGGGTAGGAAGGATCAGGGATGAATGCCTTATCTCCGGGATTCAGATAGGCCAAACTTAAGTTAACAAGCCCTTCCTTAGAGCCTAACAACGGCAATATTTGGGTATTTGGATCGAGCTTAACCTGAAAACGTCGATCGTAATATCCAGCTATCGCCCTGCGTAACTTTCGACTGCCTGCTTCGCCAGAATAACCATGTACATGGGGTTGCTGCGCAACTTTTGTGAGGGTTTGCATCACTGGGAAGGGCGGCATACCATCGGGGACACCTGCATCCAAACGGATTACCTTGTGACCTTGACCTTCTAGCGCCCGAATTTGTTGACCGATTGTGGTGAAAACATAGGCTGGTAATTTTTTTAGACGGTCGGCGGGTTCGATCACGCTGGTTCACTCATCCTGGTGGTTCGCAGGCTCCATACTCATTCTATCATCTGCCGTTGGACCGCGCATAGGGACCAGAATATGGAACGTACTACCATAACAGGCAACTTCATCGTAACCCTGGCTTTCTGCCCAAATATTCCCACCATGAGCCTCGATGATCCCCTTCGAGATAAAAAGGCCCAATCCTGGACCACCGCCTCGGAATTTTGCCTTACCACTCGAATGAAGCGCGGCATCGCCGATCGTCGAAAACATGGAAAATATCCGCGTCAGATTGTCGGCGTCAATCCCGATGCCATTGTCAATAACCATAATATCGGTAAAGCTCGTTAATTGTCGTGCGGTCACCCGCACTTGACCACCATCGGGCGTGTATTTGATGGCATTCATGACAATCTTCTGGAAAACTTGCAATAATCTTTCTGGGTCACCATAAGTCGCCGCTTTGGGCAGTGTATCGTATTCAATGACGAGTTCAACGTTGCGCTCTGTGACTTGTTCGTGGATGCTGCGTTCGACAGCCTGCATGATGTGCGAGAACCATGCAGGTTGAATGTATAATTCAATCATCCCCAAAGAAATGATCGAAACATCGAGCATATCACGAATAATCTCGCGCAAACGGGTAACACCGCCTTCAATGCCGTCTAATAGAGGGGCAACCGTTGGGTCGCTCTCGCCATTCGGAACGCTGGTCCGCAGCATGTTCGCATACCCTTCTACTAACGTGATCGGCGTGCGCAATTCATGTGCGGCGACCTCGATAAAGTCGGATTTACTCTTGTCGAGACGGTCAAGTTCCAGTTGTGCGGCTTCCAGTTGTTGACGCATATGATTCAAAACTGCATCCGCCTCAAGATTCGATAGGTAGATTATTGCTGGATCATAGACTTTTTCTGTCGCTGTCAACAACCTTACAGCTTGTTCGTCGCTGCTCAACTGGCAAATCAGGTCAGAGTGTATTTGTTTAAGCTTGATGACTACTGGCAGTAACCGCGTTAATTCGCCTTCTGTCGGGGCGCTCCGCACTGCAACCCAGGCATCCAACACCTTATAGATCGGCTCCGAGTCTTGATGGAGCACTGCCTGCAATACACTTTGAAAGAATGCGGTGATTGACTCGGCAACCTGACTTTGCTGGGTTTCATCCTGGGAAAGCCCAGTGAGCGCAGCATCGATGAGCGCGTCCATGTAAGTCTCAAGCCATTGACCCAGATCAGTCATTCCGTGTTCTTTCTGCTATTGTAATCCTATACTTTATTGTAGGCTAAATCTCGGCGACACTTACATTGAGATAGGGGTCATTAATTTGCTGAACCGTCGTTTCCAGGTCCATTAGCGACCGCCGAGCATAAGCCTGGTAACGATCTCGTTTATTTTTTACCCGATCAGCCAGAGGCGGTAAGATTCCAAAGTTGGCTTTCATGGGCTGGAAATCTTTTGGCTCAGCATGAGTGACGTAATGACAAAGTGCACCCAACATGGTCGTTTGCGGCAAAATACAAGCCGACTGTCCAGTGAGTTTATAAGCGACATTCAGTGCCGCGACAAGGCCAGTTGCTATATTGCCCACATAACCTTCAACACCTACAATCTGACCGGCAAAATAGAGGTTCTCACGATTTCTAAACTGCATTGTTGGTTCTAAGAGGGTAGGGGAATTGATAAATGTATTGCGATGCATCTGGCCCATGCGGATAAACTCGGCATTTTCCAAACCTGGTATGAGCCGCAACACTTCCGCTTGCTGCCCCCATCGAATATTGGTTTGGAAACCAACGAGATTATATAAGCTGCCAGCAAGATTATCTTGTCGGAGTTGAACTACTGCATGAGGACGTTTTCCTGTGCGTGGATCGCGCAAGCCGACCGGTCGCATGGGCCCATAGGCCAACGTATCTGGTCCACGCTCAGCCAGATGTTCAATTGGAACACAGCGCTCGAAAAACTGCGGGTCTTCACGTTCAAAGTCTCGTAGTTCAGCCCGATCCGATGCCAGCAATGCCGCCACAAACCGTTCATATTCCTCTTTACTTAGCGGACAATTGATATAGTCCCCAACGCTTTCTTCGCCTCGATCATAGCGACTGGCCCGGAAAGCAATAGACATGTCAATGCTGTCTGCAGTGACGATAGGAGCCAGTGCATCATAGAAATAAAGATACTCTCGCCCGCTGAGTTGGCTAATTTCATGCGCCAGAGATGGTGAGGTCAATGGGCCGGTTGCGATGATGGTCGGACCATCTGGGATTTGAGTCATCTCCTGGCGTATAACCGTTATCAATGGATGCTGCTCTATAGCATCGGTAACATGTTTTGAAAACACCTCTCGATCAACAGCTAACGCGCCTCCAGCCGGGACAGCTGATTTTTCCGCAGATTCTAACAGCAGGGACCTTAGCAGTTTAACTTCTGCCTGCAATAAGCCAGATGCCCTGTCAGGAAGGCGCGATCCCAGTGAATTGCTGCATACTAATTCTGCTAAACGGTCTGAAACATGTGCCCCAGTGGTTTTTTTCGGGCGCATTTCATACAATTCAACCGCGAAATCACGTTGGGCCAGTTGCCACGCTGCCTCAGTTCCAGCCAGACCACCGCCAATTATCGCTACTTTCTCTGCCATCTCATACACCCAACATGCCATACTATTTGTATGCTAATATCACGATCAACTCAGCTCTTGTGAAAAGCGCAAATATTGCCTGATCTTTTCAACACCTTCGGCTTTAACAGGTGCCAACGCCAGCGCCTGCTGGTAAGAATTCATTGCATCAGCATAATTTCCCAGTGCGAACTGCGCATTGCCAAGGATATCATATACTCGATAATCACTGACTTGCTCGTATTCAGAGGCAGCGATTGCAATTAAGTGCTCAACGGCGGCAATTGTTTGAGCATATTCGTTCTGTTGATAATAACTCTGGGCAATTCGATAATGGAGTGAAATCGCCCAGGGATGATCGGGGTTATATTGCAGCGCCGCCTCATAGGCCTCAGCCGCCAGCATAAATTGACCCAGTTGAAAGTAGGAATCGCCAAGTACCTCATGTACCCGAGACCATGTAACATCTACTCCGAGTGGCTTCCTGCTATATTGCATAAACTGTTGTAAATAATAGATGGTTTCATTTTCGCGGCCTGCAAAACCAGCCATTAACTCCCCAGCAGTGAGGAGCGCTTCAGCCCGGCTGGATCGATTCTCTGACCCGGTGCTACTGGCAACCGCAACCGCTTGTTCAGCGGCTAGCAGTGCGTTCTTATACTCATGCCGGTCTTTAAAAACCCGGCTTTGTAAGATATAAACTTGAACCAACCAGGTTTGATCTTCAACTACCGGATAAGTATCAATTGCTTTATTTAAAAAACCACGAGCGGCTGTTAGATCACGTTGTTCATAAAAAGCTATAAATCCCATTCGCTCATAACAGTACGATGTGATTGCCCGAACATGACTGGGTGTAAGCAGTGATTTTTGGAAATAGTGCTGCGCCATGTCGACATCATTGTTGATGAGGGCGATGCGCCCTAGCTGGTAATAAATCCATCCTTGGTTTAGATAGTCGGGATACTGGTTTAGGATGCCTTTGTAGATTTGCAAAGCCTCAACAATGTCTTGCCGATCAGCGAACCCGACGCTGGCGAGTTCGAAACGTGCCAGATAGCAATCAGCCTGTAGCTCGAGGATTTCTGGCCGATCAAATTCTGCGATCATGGCGCTCTGTGCAGCATGTAAATCATCCAGCGCATCGGCTGGTCGTGCCCCGCTGAGACGGGCACGGGCGCGATAGATCAGCGTATCGGCACGCTCAAGCTCAGTTAATGGTGAGCGCAGGTGGCGTGCTATAGCGATCTCCGCTTTTTTGACTTCATTGCGTGCCAGCAAAGAGTCAATACTACGCAGCTTATCCTGCATAAATCTTCACCATAACCCCTTTCCGTTCCAACCATTATAGCCGGAGACTCGGCTGGCACACAATTCCAAGGGGTATTATTGAGAAAGGCATAACAATTCCGTTAAACAAAGAATCAAATAGCGCTCATAACAATTGAGGCATTTTGCCCGCCCAAACCGAAACTGTTAGACATTAGATTTTGCAGGCCAGGCATATCACGAGTTTCGTTCGGCACATAGTCCAAATCGCATTCAGGATCAGGAGTATGATAATTAATTGTGGGATGTATAATTTTCTCAAATAATGATAGCGCACAAGCAATCGCTTCAATTGCTCCTGACCCACCAAGGGCATGGCCCAACATGCTTTTGGTCGAGCTTACCGCCAGGTTATAAGCCTGCTCACCGAATATTGTTTTTATCGCCAGCGTTTCCATCGCATCATTAGCCTGAGTTGATGTACCGTGTGCATTAATGTATTGAATATCATCAGGATTCAAGTGAGCATCTTCCAATGCCCAACGCATAGACCGCATTGCGCCCCGGCCTTCGGGGTCAAGGGCAGCGATATGAAAAGCATCCGATGAAGAGGCATGGCCCAGTATTTCAGCATAGATACGCGCATTTCTTTTGAGCGCGTGCGCAAGGCTTTCAATAATCATCACGCCACAACCTTCGCTAAATACAAAACCAGATCGGTTGGCATCAAATGGCTGGCTGGCCGCTTCAGGATTGTCATTATATTCAGTTGCTAAGGCTTGCATTGCGTCAAATCCGGCAATAGTATAATCTTGAAGAATCGCTTCGACACCACCAGTAATCACCAAATCAGAACGCCCGTGTTTGATCAACTCACTCGCTTCACCAATAGATTGTGTGCCAGCCGCGCAGGCTGTTGATGGTGTGTTCAAGGGGCCTAATGCACGCAAAAAGCGACTTACGTAGTGGGCCGGCATATTGGGTAACGAGTTAATCAGCGAAAGCGGGTTAGGTTTGCGATAGTTGGTCGTTTTATATTTAAACGTGCTGGTTTCAGCCATCTCGTGCGCACCCAGCGACGTGCCGATAATGACGCCTACGCGCTCACCTTCAGCCTCAATCTGATCGATTGTAATACCCGCATCGGCGATTGCCATATGAGACGCTGCAACAGCGAATTGTGAAGCGCGACCCATCCGGCGGGCTTCTTTGCGTTCAATATACGTTTCAGGGTCAAAATCCCGTACTTCGCCACCGATCTTAACCGGAACATGCTCAATATCAACATTTTCCAGTCGTCGAATGCCGGATTTACCGGCTTTCAAACCCTCCCACAATGATTGTACCGGCCCCAACGCAGTTAACGCGCCTAAACCAGTGACGACAACACGCGGACGTCCATTGCGTAATAATTCCATAATTCACCTCTCCTGTTTCAGGTGTCTTTTAGACTTGATATATCTTGCAGCCCTGACTCAATCGCCATAATCAGGCGACCATCCACCGCCAACGCTGCCTGGCGTATCGCATTGCGAACAGCAAGAGCGTTGGATCGACCATGACCAATAATAACAACACCGTTAACACCCAAAAGGGGCGCTCCACCGACTTCAAATGTATCGGTTCGTTGTCGGACGCGGTTAAAGGCCGGGCGTAAAAGTAAGGCGCCAAGCAATGATGTTAAATCAGCCTTCGCTTCTTCACGAATAGTTGCTGTAAGAAATCGAGCAGAGGCTTCATAGGTCTTAACAAAGATGTTCCCTAGAAATCCATCCGCCACAATCACATCAGCCAGGCCCTTCATGATATCTTTTGGTTCGATGTTACCGATATAATTCATTTTAGTTGCTTGTAACAATTTGTCTGTATCCCGAATCAGATTATTGCCTTTGCCCTCTTCTTCACCGTTAGAGAGTAGGGCGATCCGGGGATTTGCCAAATGCAAGGCAGTTTTTGCATAAATTGAACCCATCAACGCGAATTGGACTAACCATTCCGCTTTAGAGTCAGCATTTGCCCCCAAGTCAAGCATAATGATGTGATTGTCACCAACAGGGTAGATACCGCTTAATGCTGGACGTTTAACACCGGGAATACGACGCAAGGTAAACAAGGTCGCGATTGCATGGGCTGCACCTGTGTTACCCATTGTCACAAAAGCCGCCGCTGAACCATTCTTGACCTGATGCATTCCCAAATGCATTGATGAATCTGGCTTATTTTTACCGACTACACCGGGCTTATCGGTGGCAAGGATATGTTCCTTCGCCGGGAGGATTTCGATATTGAGTCCACTCACATTATGATTTTTGAGTTCAGTCTGGATAACTGCCTCATTGCCTGCGAAGAGAATTGAGTAGCCCCACTCGCGAGCCGCCAAAACACCACCGCCAACATCAGGAGATGGAAATCGATCACTACCCATCGCATCAACAACTATACGCATTCTAACCTCGTTTAGGCCTCTGAAGGACAGCATTGTATCATGCTTCACAGTCGCTGATAAAGCATTGACAGCACCTATTCTGACAGTATAATTGTTCTATCCTTGCCCTGGTGGCGGAATTGGTAGACGCGCACGGTTGAGGGCTGTGTCCTTTCGGGGGTGGAAGTTCAAATCTTCTCCAGGGCATTAAAAATTACGAACTCACAACAGTGGGTTCGTTTTTGTTTTGCCATTGCTTGCGCATGCATCTACTTAGTTGTAAACTGCCTTTAGCATGCGCCTAATGGGTGGGAGACATGGAATTATGAGTGATACA
The DNA here is from genome assembly GCA_965223835.1 of Phototrophicaceae bacterium. GTDB lineage: Bacteria > Chloroflexota > Anaerolineae > Aggregatilineales > Phototrophicaceae > CAVYXZ01. Next base: position 2,334,660 of record CBDCXQ010000001.1, on the reverse strand, counting down.
GTCGATCAGATTTTAGCCAAAGCATTTGACTTAATTGAGGCAGACGAACCCACAGAGGCCGTAGCGCTGCTTAAACCGATCCTGGAACAGGATGAAAGCAATGTAGATGCGTGGTGGTTATATGCCCATGCCGTTTCCGACCCTGAAACGGCGCGCATGGCTCTTAACCAAGTCCTCAAGCTGGATGAGTCGTATGTCGAAGCACAGGACATGTTAGCGGAATTAGATTCTCACTATCCGATGGTATCGCAATCTGAGACGCCACCGCCGCCAGTATTACCTGAAGAGTCCGCAACACCGGAAGATATGCAAGAAATCGCAGAACTTGATGAACTTGAATCTGACGAAACGTTATTTAACCTCGCCGATGACGACGAACCGGTTTTCAGTGATCGAGAAATGAGTGATGCTGCGACTGCACAAACGCAACCAAATCGCTTGCCCATCGTGTTAATTGCCTTGTTGATTATCATTGCAGTTATTATTGCGCTTGTTGCGGTCATCAATCCATTTGGCAGCAGCCCCCAACTCACACCAACGAGCGTGGCACAGCAGGTGGTTGATGATACTGTAACACCGGACACCGACGGCGAAATCTCCACTAATTTGCCTCCAACCACAACTCAGTCGGCGTCACCTGATAACCCTGCGACAGCTGTAGATGTTTCCACAGCACCCGCCGAAATTGAACCTGTTGTGGGCACTTCTATTGATACGGTTAGCGAAGCTCTGGCTTCCTTTGAACTGGCACCAGACTCGATTGGGACAATTGAAACCAGCCTGAATGATACATTCGTTGCCGGTGTTTGCAGTAGCGCAAATCGAGCACAACTCCAGGAAGTACTGGAAGGCTCATTAATTGCGCTGGCCTCGATAAGTGAAACTGTAACTGAGGATGTCGAGGCAATTGGCATCGCATTGATTGATTGTGAGAATGACAATCAGGTTCGGCGGGTAATTGGGGTGCCGATTGAAGCTGCCATTGCATTTGCAACGGAATCTATTGATGCGAGCGAGTTTCAAGCGCTGTGGCAGGCTATTGCTTAAAACTTAAGTTGTATCAATTGGCAGGTGGATTGTGAAGGTTGTTCCAGCCCCGACTTCGCTCTCCACCTCAATTACTCCCTGATGATTTTGCACAATTCCATAACTAACAAACAAACCCAGTCCTGTCCCGTTTTCCTTAGTTGAATAAAACGGGTCGAAAATATTGTTGATCTGGTCAGGTGGTATTCCGTGTCCAGTGTCCTTGAATTGAATCACAATATTATTCTCAATGGCATTAGCCTCAATTCGCAGTGAGCCACCCGTGACATTTGCGGCCTGGGCGTTGAGTGTGAGGTTCATAAAAACTTGTTCAAGCTGGTCTTTGTTGCCGTAAAATTGGGGTAGGGGGTTGATTTCGGCGATCAATTCTATACCGTGCTGTTCAAACAGCTTACGATTGAGACTAATAACGCTGTTTAATGTGCGCTGAAGGTTAAAGAATTCAGCATCGGCACTGGCAGACCGCTTACCAGCGAAATCTAGCAGTTGGCTAACAATCCGCGTGATTCGCCCAATACTCTCTTGAATACTGACCACAGCCCGCGTGTCAATGGGATCACCATGCTGAATGTCTTCCGATATATGTTCCAGGTGAATCTGGATCGGTTGCAGCGGGTTATTTATTTCATGGGCAATACTGGCAGCCAGATGACCGATTGAGGCCAATTTTTCTGACCTGATGAGCATTTGCTGGGCTGATTGCAGGTCGGCGGTACGGGCTGCAACCATATCTTCGAGGTGCTCGGCATGACCAGACAGAATCTCATATAGTTCGGTATTCCGTAGCGCCAGCGCTGCCTGTCGGCTAATGCCTTCGAATAGTCGAATATGATTCTCATCATACGTGTTCTCATCTTCAGATACAATCATCACCATACCGAGGAGGTTTCCTCCGTGCATCAGCACTGTGCTCATTCCGCTTGGGAAGTTATCACTGAGCGGTGGGTCACTCGGCCAGACTGTGGACCGCTTTAATTTTACAAATCGTTCAATTACTGTTTCAGCGTTGTATGTATGTTTTCGATTGGTGCGAATAGTCTGAAATCGATGAGCAACGATCTCCTCCTGGTCATCAAACTGAAAGATCGCCGCAAGATGACCGGGCAATAAATCAAGAGTCAGATACAAGATCAATTCTAATAAATCGTTTACTTCCAATGCATGATTTAGCTCTTCGCCGACGCGTAGAAGGGCTTGTAAATCTTGCGTGCGACGGTGAAGGCTCTCCTCGAGTTGGCGGGCCTTCATTTTGCTTTCAGCCCGTGCTAGAAGTTCGCGTGGATCAAACGGCTTGTAAATATAATCGTCTGCACCCAGATCTAGCCCATGTTCAACATCCGAAGACTGACGGGCTTTCGCGGTCACAACGATGGTCGGGATGCTGACTGTTGCCGGGTTACTTCGTAACTCACGTAAGACGTCAAAGCCATTCATCCCCGGCATTTGAATATCGAGTAGAATGAGATCAGGCATTAATTGAATAGCAGTCTCAAGGGCCTTTATACCATCATGGACGCTACGAACCTGATATTCTTTGCGCTCAAACAGCCGCTCCAGCATGACGGTGGTATGCACTTCATCATCCGCAACCAGTACAAGTGGTGGACTGTGTTTGTTTCCCATTACTGTTTCTGGCCTCTTGGGGAATGCATTTGATAATGCTACAATTTCACCATTAGAATCTAATTCATGCAAGTGAGTTGTAATGAGAAAAACGGTTAAAACCCCGCGTCGTTTGGGCTATTCTTTGGCATTTGGTGCTCTGATTGGAATTTGTTCAGCCTTGATTTTCGCTGGTGGGTTCTTCTTTCGGGATATTATAGATGCTGGATATTCACCAGTGTTTGCAGCCGCCAGCGATAGTGACTATCAATTGCTTTTTGAAGTGCAGTCATTGCTCGACCAGCATTACCTGCGGGAGCAACCCGACAACTTATCGCGTCAATATGCAGCTATTCGTGGGGTACTCGGCGAATTACAAGATCGTTATACATTTTTTATCGACCCGCCGGTGGCCCAAAGCGAATCCGATGCGCTGGCCGGGACCTATGGGGGGATTGGAGTCCAGATTCGCCGGAATGAAGCCGGCCAATTTGTGCTTTTTCCTTTTGAAGAGTCGCCGGCAAAGGCCGCCGGGATCGCTGAGCATGATATTCTCAGAGCCGTAAATGGTGAAACGATTGATCTGTCAACACAGCAGGATATTATCGATCAAATGATGCGTGGCGAGGTGAAGGAAGGCAATGGAGTTGAGTTAACTGTCGAAAAATTATCGGGCGCAGACCTCACGACATTCGTTGAGTTTGCGGTGATTAATGTGCCATCCGTTGTCTGGCGCGTTTTGCAACATGATGAAAACGTGGGTTATTTGCAGATTGTCCGGTTTACCGGTCGTACACCAGATGAATTAGATAATGCACTGGTGGAATTGAATGAATCTAAAATCGCTGGCTTGATATTGGATTTGAGAGATAACAGTGGTGGATTGCTCCAGGAATCGATCGACGTTGCCAGTCAGTTCATCGAAACGGATGAAGTTATTGTTTTTGAGAAGAGCAAAGGTACCGAACGAACGTTTAATGCTGCCGCCGATGGACTGGCGACAGAAATTCCGATCGTCGTGCTTGTAAATCAGGGCACAGCGAGTGCTTCAGAATTAGTCGCTGGTGCTATCCAGGACCATGAACGTGGTATTCTGGTTGGGCAGCAGACTTTTGGCAAAGGCACTGTGCAGCAGATATTTCGTCTTTCCGATAGCTCATCGATTCATATTACATCGGCGGAATGGTTTACCCCGAACCGGCGTCAACTTGAAAATATCGGACTTGAACCTAATATCACTATGATTCCCGACGTAAATGGACGCGATGTTGAACTTGGCGAGGCACTACGTTACCTCCAACAGAATTTTGATCTAGGATAAAGATAGATGTCAGATGGCATAAAAATCGTTGCGAAAAATAGAAAAGCCCAACATGACTATAACCTTGAGGACAGGTTTGAAGCTGGATTAGTGTTAATGGGTTCAGAAATCAAGTCCATAAGAGCTAATAAAGTAAGTTTGCGAGAAGGGTTTGTTCAGGAGCGCGGCGGCGAACTGTGGTTGATGAATGTTCACATAGCGGTTTATGACGAAGCGAGTATCTTCGGCCATAATGACCCGCTACGTCCCCGGAAATTGCTGCTGCATAAGCGAGAAATTGCCCAAATCAGTAGCCGTATCCGTGAGCGGGGCTATACAGTGGTGCCTACGATGCTTTATTTATCAAAGGGTAGGGCGAAGATCGAAATTGCGCTGGCACATGGTAAACGGTTGTATGACAAACGCCAGGATATAGCGAAGCGTGATGCCGAACGTCAGATGCGCCGGGCCATGAAAGACTATTAAAAATGTATGCGTGGCCGAACTCAATACGAGAAATTAACGCTCTAAAGGTCGAAGCGAAAGAAGCGATATACCGAACCCTGCTTCCTGAGTGGCTTTTTACCGATTTTCAAATAGACCGCACTAATTTGACTGTAAATGGTCAGCGAGTTGTAAGCTTTCGCTGTCCGGCAGGCAGCCGTGCCGTCGAAATATCGGTGAAGCGTTTGGCATCAGATTTCGACTCTTTACTTTATTTGAGTATGGCAGACACGTTTAGTAATCAATTATTGGTTCTGCTGGTAATCGTCAACGATATGGAGTCGTCACGCTACAATACTGACATTGATGAGCATGGCAACCAGACTCAATTGGGCACTCTGGGACGTAATCGCACAGCAGAGATAGCAGCAATGCAGGCTGGTTTAGCTCCCGGTCAAATTCGTAAAGGTTTACGCGTGTTCCGTCAACTGGTTCCGCTGTTTGAAAGATTTGTTCATCAGCTTGGACATGACTTGTTTCTAATTGAACCGCTGGCGTATCATAATGCCATCATCTTTGAGCGTTATGGGTTTGGCTATATTCGTGGGCGGCAGGAAATGGAACGAATTCATAGCGAGTTTCAACCAGACGGGATTTTACATGCTAAGCTGTCACCTGAAAATCCGTTTCGACAGCCGGAGGCATGGCAATCAATCCGTGGGCGATCATGGGCAATTCACGACAACATCCTGGGTCATCCATTTACCGGATTTCAAATGTATAAAGAAATCGGCAAAACTCTGGGTGTAAACACCTTCCCAGGTGCAACGTGGTAGACAATCAAAAACACCTTTACATCAGCGGCGAAAGCGTCAGGATTGCGCTGGAGAGTATCTTATTCAAGGGGAAGCAGGAAAGTGCATTGCTTTACTTGACGCTCGTTGACCAATTTTTGAGCGATGCTGACTTGCCGCCCATTGAGCGCCCTCGAGAATATGCATTACATAATATCCTGACGACGATTATCGCCCAGGAGCTAACCACACATCGGCAAATTTTCCAACTTGATCCACCTGCTGAAGCTGATGAGATTACTGTAGTTCACGAACAGATCCTGCTTGACGGCCAGCAACAAGTGCCTGATCTGATTGGTTGGAGTATGCTGTATTATCGTTATGTACGAGTTGACCTCAATATATCCTCCAAGCAGTATGTTCAGATAGCAAATCAGAATGAACGCAACTTGCGCCGTTATCAGGCAACAATCATCAACGAGCGGCTGCCTCATATTCTTGCTGATACCGAATGGCAAGCACGCTCATGGCGACGCCAATTACGTCTTCATAGTGTTTTACCATCGGTGCAAGTATCACACTTTGTTGGCCGCCAGCATATTATGCAACAAGCCCAACAAGCCTTGAATAACATGCGCCCACAGCACATACTCATTACTGGTGCTAAGGGCATCGGCAAAACAACTTTCGTCGAGATGCTCATACGACAGATGATTGATTCGGACATGCTTGATCACGTCGTCTGGATTGAATCTCCGCGTTCGCCCGATCATATCATGCATGTGTTACATCAGGAGCTTCTACACGAAGAAACGAAATTTACTGTCAAAGATTTTATGTTAATTAATCGAGTTACGGTTGTATTGGATGATCTATCATTCATTGCCCATGAGCTTAACAGATTGCAACAGCTCTGGCAGGAATTAAGTAGCGCTGTTGTTGTAACAACTCACCTGGTTTATCTACCGTTGTCAAGCGACTTTCGCCATTTAGTGCTATCGGAGCTTAGCCGCGAGAGTGCCATGAACCTCATAAAGTTAATGCGCTCCGAACAACCAACCGATAATGTTGAGAATTATGCGGATGAAGTTTGGCGGCGCGTAAAAGGAAATCCATTTGCCATCAAGATGATGGTAAACACGATCAATAATCTTGAGATCGCAAGTCCGCTAGCTGATGAATCTGTCGCTGAAGAAATTTTCAGAGCATCCTACACCATACTTGATGACGATAGCCGTACAGTACTGCTGATGCTCAGCCTGTTTCCGGCAAAGTCCGTTGCCACAATCGAACAATTAAGGGCAATCTGGCAGCATATAGCGGTGAAAGATGCCCAGTTTGTGCAATTGTTGAGTTGTGGACTAGTTCAGACTCAGGATGCCGGCAACTATTTGCTCAACTCAAATGCGCAGCAGTTTGTGCCGACAGTTTATGAAAATGATAATTATGCGGCAGAGATTACCGACCAACTTGTACGAGCAATTGAGTCCGTTGAATCCGAATCTTTTGATCTGATTGAAAATATCTTATTCTCGCATTGGCCGCCCATTGACGATGCACTTGCGGAACATTGGACAAGATTATGTTTTGATGAAGGGCTGCGGCGAGGACACTATGCGACCTGGGCACACATTGTGGAGCAACTTAATTTAGAAGCACTAGATGTAAAATTGAACCGAGCAATTTGCCTCCGGCGATTGGGTAACATTGAAGAAGCATACGATACTTTCAACCAGGTTATCGGCGATGCTGGATTAAATGGCGATTTTAGTTTACAGGGCAGGGGGCTTATTGAGTTAAGCGGTATGCTGCGCCAGCAGGGAAGATATGAGGAAGCGCAGAGCAGGTTATCTCGTGTCCTTGTGGATAAACAAAATGAATTTGATGTTGCGCTGGAGCGTGCTCAGATTGCTTTCGACCGAGGCGACTATGCTTCGGCGTTAGCTGTTTTGGAAAGAAGCTATCATCCAAATAGCGTTCGTGTATGGGCACTTTTGAGCGAAATATCATTAGAAATGGGCAATCTGGCGCAAGGCGCGGCCTATGTCCAGTCTGCTTTAGATTTTGTCGGTGATGATCATTTTTTCCGAGGGCGTTTGTACAGTATTCGCGCCCGTATTCTTGATGCGCAGGGCAAAGACAGCCAAACAGCCTATGAATTAGCATTGACAGTGCTCCAGCGAGAAAACGATCAATTTGGTCTGGCACGTTGCCAGACGAATTTTGCCGCGACATTGATCGATGCAAAGCGCGATTTCAATCTGGCACAGCAGCTACTTCAAGACGCAACTGAAAGCCAGAAAGTTCTGAAAGATGCAGTTGGCCTTCTGACAACACGCCACAACCTGAACGCATTGGATCGTGCTATGATTTGACTCGACACGACTATCATGTAGAATATGGCTAATGCGCCTATAGCTCAGTGGATAGAGCATCGGTCTTCGGAACCGAGTGTCGGGGGTTCGAGTCCCTCTAGGCGTGTCAAATTTTTGTCTAAATTACTCACGATAAGCGGACTTATTGCAACTAATCAACAAAGATTGCCATTTACGCTTTGTATTTGTGGCCCACCTAAAATGGTCAATTGAGTCATGATACAATATCGTCATGCCTTTCATTACCACACAGCGTAAAGGACCAGCGGAATGACCACACCCAATAACTCAAGGATGCGCAGACAACCTCTCGATTATCGTCAAGAAGAAGTTGGCCGCATTATGCAGCGCTGGAATGCTAGTGAATCTTGCTCATTAATTGGTGTTGGCAGTGTTGGCAAATCAAACCTGATCCAACACCTGGCAAACCCAGAAGTTCAGTCTGAATACATGAAAATGTCCAATGGACAGCATTTCAAGACGATTATTATTGATCCCAGTATGTTAGGCCCCCTGCCCGCCAATCAAAAGGATGTTGAACAAATTGGTTGTTGGTTAGGCTATGAATTGATGATGCATCGCCTGTATCTTGCTTTTCATCAATCGGACCTATTGACAAAGGACGAGATAAAGCGTTTTGGCGATATTTATCAACAATTAGCTGACGGATCTAATCCACTTTATGCTTATATGGGTTTACGCTACTTCGAACTCGGCCTCGATATTATCATGAATAAAGGTATTCGCATCGTCTTTATGTTTGATGAATTCGAGGAAATGCTGCGTAACCTGCCAGTCAAATTTTTCTTAACTTTGCGTGGTTTACGTGATGCCAACAAAAAGCAACTCTCGTATCTTACATTTACGCGTGTCCCAATGCTCTCCCTCGTTGAAGAATATGAAATTGAGGAATTAAAGATCGAGGAATTTACCGAACTTTTCACCGACAATATATTTTACATTGGTCCATATGACAACCGTGACGCCCATCGTATGGTCGACGAATTATGTAAACGGAATAATAAAGAATATGATGATCACATGAAAGCGTTTCTCGTATGGTCGACCGGAGGATTTGCTGGCCTATTACGAGCATCTTTCCGCATGTTAGACAAACTTCCCGAACTGGACCTCAACGCGATTATGACCCACAGTCCAGACATGGCCCAGCGGTTATCACGTATGGCATCGGTTCGAGTAGAATGCAAAACAATCTGGTTAAGTCTGTCGGCAGCCGAACGTTATGTCTTGAAAACCGCCGCTGGCCTTGCAGCAGATCAATCTGAGGTGCAACCAGAGGCTGCCGAGCAGCTCGTGCGCAAAAAATTGTTGTCAAACAGCACTTCTGGTCAGGCAGGTATCGCCATTAACCCGCCTATATTCCACTACTTTGTGTTGAATGATAGCGATGCGAGCCTGTAGGTCCACAGATATGGTCGAGAAAAGCTTTTATGTTCCGGTTGATATTCATCGGACGGAAACTGTTGTCGCAAATTCCCGCTTTATAACTACTGTCAGCCAAGCAGCTACGGTTGATGCAGCAAAGGCATTTTTGCACTCTATTCGTCAAGAAATGCCAGATGCATCTCATCACGTCTATGCTTTTAGAGTTGGCTATGGCAACAGCGTAACTGAAGGCATGAGCGACGCAGGCGAACCAACTGGAACCGCTGGACCGCCCGTCCTGGCAGTACTGCGCGGAACAAACATTGGCGATGTTATCGTGACCGTAACCCGTTACTTTGGCGGCACAAAACTTGGAACCGGCGGTCTGGTTCGGGCCTATAGTGAGGCTGCCAGAACGGCATTGGATACGGTTAAAACCGAAGAAAAGATTGAAAAACGGTTAGTAGGCTTTGACTGCCCCTATTCGCTTTATGAGCAAACGAAACGGTTGGTCGCACAATACGCAGGCGAGATTCGTGATGAAACGTTTGCTGGGGATGTAACGATGTTGGCAACATTCCCCGTCTCGTCAATCGAAGGATTTGTTTTGGCGCTACGCGAACTATCGGCTGGAAATATCGAACCCATTATTTTTGAAGAAGATTAAGCTGGTGGTATTACATTCCGGGTGCAGGCATAAAATGATTGTCCCAGAATGACCTCATAATCATGTGATCGTCCGGCGTCTGGCTGTTGATCTATTTGCCCCTCCCCTACCCGAAATAATCTTTGTAATTCCCCTAGCCCACCACCTTTAGTGCGTCCAGTATAATCAATGATTCTAGTAATCTGCCGAACATCCGTCATTTCTTCAGTGACAACCGGTAAAAAACCGGCACTCACTAGCCGATTAGCCATCACCTTATCTAGATTTTCCTCACCGGTCGCATTCGTAATTTTGACGACAAATTGATCGCCAAACAACTGATTTTTTGTCGGTGGGGTCACAAAATTTTGCATTAATTCTTGTATGGGTTCGCGGTGTGGAACCAGAACCCGCGCGCCTTCATCAGTCTGACGGTCTAGAATATCGGTGTTTAATCGGAAATTGAAAGATGACACCTGGTTGGTATTCATAGTTACAATCAAAGATGATAGGCCGAGCATATCCGATAGAGTGATGTCTGTTTCAACAACGGTTGTCAACTGCGGCCAGAGTTCCGACATTTGCCCAATTAAACCTAGATCACGAATGTGTTGCCATAGCGCTCTTACAACATCCTGTTGCCGTTGCCCCCGGTCAATGTCATTGCTGGTTCGGCGGCTACGCACATACCACAATGCCAGGTCGCCATCCATTGCCTGCATCCCAATAGGTAGAGTGAACATCTCCCAGTGATCCTCTATCGTCGGATCGAGGTCTGGTTCACGCAATCGCCAGTCTTGAATAGCACAATCTACCGGAACTTGAATGCCGCCCAGTGCATCTACAATTTGCTTAAAGCCAATAAAGTCGACTCGGGCATATCGATCGACAGTTAACCCCAAATTGTATTCAATCGTTTTCATTAACAGCTGAGCACCAGTGCCCCCCTCGATCTGTTCGCCGAGACTATAGGCGGTGTTTATCCGGTTCATACCCAGATCTGGGATATACACATAGAGGTCTCGTGGGATTGACAATAATGCTACGGTGGCTTCGGTCCGGTTAATCGAAACGATCATGATGACATCAGTGCGCCCGGAATTTGCCGGGTTGGTTGTGTCGCTACCCAACAGCATGATATTCGTCATGTCATAACCAGCCACAGAAACCTGCGGCATCACATCAGGGATAACGTTGCGGGCAACCTGATTAGTATCATCTTGAGCAGTGACTAGCGAAAATCCCGTTATGAGTAAGACAAAATAGGCCCAATGCATAAAAATTCTCATGTGTGTTCCTCATGTATACCTAGAGTATATGAGGTCGTAGCACGAACGCAGGGCTTTCATTGCATAATAGTCGATAATCTAGTCATTAACTGACTGGGCAATTTGCTGTCGAACACGCGCCAACATCGGGTGCCGGGGCGCTAATGATTCAGCGCGTTGCAAATAAGCACGCGCGTTTTCTGCTTGACCATCCTCAAATAAATACAATCCGGTCAACGCTAGGAGTGACACATAATTGGGATTCTTGCTAAGCCCTACACCCAAATACTTTAACGCCAGTTCTTCTTCGCCAGTTTCCCATAATTGCTCGCTGAGTTGCACAATTATGTCTGGATTATCGGGCAGTAAACGATGACCATCAAGCAATGTCTCAATAGCAGTAGATTGCTCATCCCAATGGCTGTAAGCCTGGGCCAACAACAGATAGGCCTCGGCAAATGTTGGCACTTTTTCCAGGATATTCTCAAGAAACTCTACCTCATCGCTGTCAATCGAATTGCCGGCATCCAAAATATCCGTGATCTCGCCGAGATGCATCTCAAATTCAGGATCGTCTGCCATTAGCTCAAGATGCTCAATGTCCTCAAGGACATCCGCCTTGTCGGTTAATGTGCGTGCGCTATTCAAGATAGTTTTTGCGGCATCAGTTTGCTCATCCATGATATAGGCCGCAGCCAGGTTAAGCTGTCGATCCACATTATCGGCAGCCTCATCTGCTGCCGCTTGCAAAATATGTATGGCAGGAGTCAGGTCTTCAACCACATACAACCCATCGACAATGGCACGGACTTGTTCACCTGTTGTGTCAACTTGTACCAATCGTCTGAAAGCCGACCAAAGGCGTTCACCCCCCTGCTCCACCTCAAGTAGTTGCTGTAATTGACGGCTTTGAGCCTCTACGCTATCTGGCGCTTGCTCCAATATGGCTTCATAAGTTTCGATGGCCTCCCACAGTAAAGTGTCTTCTACATATTCGTCAGGATCAACCATCACAAAAGTATCAATTTCATGGTTGTTGTAGTTCAGCGCTGTCATGACGCTGGCATATTGCTGCAACAAAGGAATATCAGAATAACCGGAGTCGATAGCATCCTGAAACGCATCTACCATCTCGGTGACGCGACCAGTGGAACGATACATCTCAGACAACGCCAGATAGATGTTGGCATCGCCACGCTGGTTTGCAATTGCATTGCGCAGGAGTTCTATTGCCTGGGCAACTGTATGAGGCTTATCAAAGAGTGCTCTACTTAGAATTACCACTGCGGTGGAACTATTTGTGGACACACTTAGTATTTGCCGAACGATTGGAACAAAATCCAGGTCAATGTAAACAATCAATCGGGCAACCACCTGTGCTGCCAGCCACGCCCCAAACTCATTCAAAGGTAGGGTATCAGTGAGCAAACCATCAATTTGCTTTATCACTTCTGCCTCGGGCCATTCCTTGCCCCATAACGATAGATATAGCTGGAGTTCAAGTTGGAAGACTTGTTCCAGGGCACCGTTTAAATCATTCTCTGACATATCATTGAATACCGGTGCTGGCGACAAAATGTCCAAATCGTCGGCATCCAGGCTTGCCGCAATATCTGCCGCAATTTGTGGCAATAAACCCAATAAACTCGTCAGATTGTCTGCTTCATAGCTAAATGAGTACGTCTCATCTTCCTTAGTTGTTGTCTCAAGGTCATTCTCAACCGTGACTTCAAACTTGATTGCCTCATCGACACGCGTTAGTTTCCCCCACAATCCAACATTGTCATCCAGATCATCTAATTGCCAGTCTTCCACCTCAAACTGCGATAATTCAATTTGCCAGTTATAGGTCTCAGGCGCTCCATCAACCCGTGCCAGCAATGGATACACACGAATCATCCGATAACGCTCTAACAAATAGCCCAATACGACCAGCAGGCCCATTGCGACCTGGGGTTCAGATTGAGATTGAATAGGCCATAGGCCAATACGTACCGGTAGCGCTCGTGCATTCAGGGCCTGACCAATCGAGCCTGCCGTGCCGAAAATCGCTGCTGGCAACATCGATTGCTGGCTTTGTCCATGTAACATTAAACGAGTTGCAAATTCTTTCATGCGTTTATCCTCAAAACCAAGCGCCCTATCCAAAGACAGGGCGCATGAACCGTAAATGTGATTGCGATTAAAGCCTAGCCGACAATCGGGGTCGTGCTTAAATCACCTTGAATGAGCACCTGAGACGCCAACGCCCAGCCAAAACCAAGCTGTGTGTTTAGCTGCACCCAGGTGTTATCGGCAGAACGTGCTACGACTGTGACCTCTGCAGGTGGTGAAATAACACCAATAGAACCAAAGTTTGTACCGGGTGCTGCATAAAGCGTCGTTGGTGCTGATATAATCGCAACGGCCTGTTGAACAATCGCGCCGACCAGAGCAGCCGAATTGATGATCGGGACATTGTCGATCACGCCCCGGAAGATGGTAAATTCGCTATTCAGCCAACCGCGGCCAAAACGACCTTCAACCAGATACCAGACACGATCTTTTGCAATACCCAGAACCAACAGCTCAGTGCCGCCAGAAACCGTCGCTACTGAAGTATACTCGGCACCAGGACCGCTGCGTATGTTCAAGAAAGCCGTATTAACAATCACCCGGGCTGTACTGAGGCTAATCGTCGGACGCACGACCGTTGTGGTTGTGACTGCGCCGGCTGCTCCCGGCACAACACCGGGCACGAATGATAGATTATTTACGTCAAGGCCATCGGTTGGTGTGCCTGTGCGCTGTTCAGCCGCACCAAACGGAATCCAACCTAATTCGCCACCGCCCAGTTCAATTTGAATAAATTGCGAGTCCTGGCTGATATTTCTGAGCCAACCTTCAGTGCCGCTCGTTAGAACCGGTCGAGTCGAACTGCCAGTGCCAGGTCCATCGCCTAATTGAATCGATTCAGCGGTAACAACCATCACTGTGCCAGCTATCCCTGAAAGGCGCAACTTGACTTTAGGAGCATCAATCCAGCCGGTACCTAAACGTGAAGTAACAACTGAGAACCAGGGCACACTGGTTGAGTCGCGACCATCGCCCACGATCGGATAGTCAGCAATACTATCTCGATAAAGTGTGCCTAATGATGGTTGATCGTCACCCGGTGCAGTGCGCAGTTCAACCGCTGGCACGATAAGCTCAGCCCGGAACCGTTCGCCAGGACCGGAGACAATAATCGGATTACCGTTGGCATCAGTCCCTACGACGGTCGTCCCACCAATAGAGGTAGAGCCGGTGCCGGTAATTGTGGCACCAGTGGGGAAGGCCATACCACCGCCCTGCCCGTCCGGTAACCCTACTACACCACCAACTATTGCCAGCGGCGAATTCGCGATTAGATTGGTTGTGTCAACAACCGGAGTATTGGTAAAGTCGCCACGTGGTATAACGAATTCTGAATTGATCCAGCCAACACCAACTACCGTCGAAACCTGATACCAGACACGATCGTTGGCTACCCCTAGCACCGGCAAATCTGTGCCCCCAACCACTGTGATGAGCACTTCGTACCGAACACCAGGGCCAGTCCGCACATTCAGAAAACTTGAATTCACAATCATAATTGGCGTGCTAAATTGTGACTGTTGCTCAGCGTCACTCGCGGTGGTGATACCACTTAGTGGTATGAGAACTAAAACCACCAATAACATCATAATAACTAGCTTGGATGCGAACTTCATCGCGTCTCTCCTGTCAATAGCCCATCCCTAAAGCATATTACACATGCAAGTATAAAGCCAAAATCCTTGAACGGCAATTTAGCCCTTGATGCGATTAGAATAAACCGGTATTGAAGTTTAAATAAAGCACGATATGATGATGACGCTTGTAATCCACAATGGAGCTTTTCGGTGACTGATCGGCAACTTGCGCGTAAGCAAAATAGCCTGGAAATAAGCCGTGCGATTAACATGTTGCAGGACCACATGGCTCATTTTGGCTATGAATCACTCTCAACACCGATCATTGAACGGGCTGAACTTTTCCTGACACGGGCTGGCGATCAAGTCATTGATCAGTTATTTACATTTACCCGGCGAGGTCAGCAACTGGCACTGCGTCCAGAATTTACAGCAATTGCTGCTCATCGTTTCGTAAATCACACGCAGCAGGCCATTGTCCGCTGGCAGTTTAGTGGCCCTATTTTTGTCGATAATCCGAACAGCTTCCAACACGCTTATCAGCAAGAGAGTATGGGCGCCGAACTTATTGGCCTCGCTGGACCTGCAATTGACGCTGAAATCATTGGGCTGGCAGTTCAAGGGCTTAAGCGAATTCAATTACGCGACTACGAGCTTGTTATTGGTCATGCCGGGTTGACTCGTCATCTGCTTCGACGTTATCAGCTAGACAGTCGTACCGAGCAATTTCTCCTGAAACATATTAATGTGTTGCATCAACCCGATTTGGGCAAACAATACATCCTGGAACAATTTGAGCAGGCCCTGACTAGCATAGCATCAAAGTCGAATTCGTCTGATGAACTGCCTCATGAAATGGTGACACTCAAACAAGCTGAAAACAACACGCAGCACATGCTACAGTTACTATTGGAGGCGACTCGCCGCAGCACCACCATGGGCGGGCGAACCCAGCATGATATTGCTCGCCGCCTACTACAAAAGCAGCAACGCTTGACCGAAACACAGCAGGTCAACAAGGCCTTGATGTTTCTTGAAGATTGGACCAATATCGCGTCAACTCCGACCGAAGCCTTTAGAGCAATCGAGAAGTGGATTAATGCTGATCCTGACGCCATGAAACTGTTCCAGGACTGGCAAGCAACCATTAAAGTTTTAGATGCCTATGCCGTTGATACTTCGCAGCTAATCATTCAACCATACCTTACACGTAACTGGGAATACTATACCGGCATCATTTTTGAGATTAATTCAAAAGACCATAGGCAACTGGGAACTGGCGGTCGCTACGATGAGCTAATTTCCCTGATCGGCGGTACTCAATCAGTACCAGCAGTAGGTTTTGCCTATTATCTCGACCAATTGCTTGGTTGTATCGAATCCCCCTCCCCCGATTTACCGGCAGCGATATATATTACCCTGACAAATGATAATGCGTATATGGCAACTGAACTGGCGACTTCATTACGTCAGCACGATATAACGGTTGTCCTGCTACCCGCTGAGCACATCGAGAGTAATCAAATGGTTGTGGAGATTAACAGTTCCGGTATGATTACGTATGGCGGACAGCAATACACTTTATCGACTGTTGAAGCTTTGGAAAATGCGATCCGGCAGGAGAATTATGGCGAATAAGATCACCCTCGCCTTACCCAGTAAAGGGGCTATTGCCGAGCCGACGACGAGCTTTTTGCGCGACTGTGGAATCCGTGTCCATAAACCAAATTCCCGGCAATATAGCGGAACAGTTCCGAAAATCCCTGAATTTGATGTTCTTTTTCAGCGGGTCAAAGATGTTGTTTACAAAGTCTCAGACGGCACAGCACATCTGGGGATTACCGGCTACGATGTTGTGTGCGAGAACCCTCACGACGACTTGATCGTGATTCACGACCAGCTTGGTTTTGGGCATTGTCAATTGCTGGTTGCTGTGCCGGAATCCTGGGTTGATGTTCAGCACATGACGGATTTAGCCGAAGTTGCGTTGGATTTTCGTGACGACAAGCAGCGTGATTTACGTGTTGCCACGACCTACACCCATTTAACACGGCAATTCTTGCACGCACATGGCGTTCACCATTTTCAGATTGTCAAAGCTGAAGGTGCCATTGAAGCCGCACCCACTCTAGGGTACGCCGATGTCGTGGTTGACATTAATCAAACGGGGACAACACTCCGTGAAAACCACCTCAAACCAATAACCTCAGACGGCATAATTGTTAGATCGCAGGCTTGTTTAATTGGCAATCGTCGCCTTTTGCAGACTAGTCAAGCGTTACTTCCCGCTGTTCGCATATTTCTCGAATACATTGATGCTGCCTTACAGGGGCGTCAGTATTATCAAGTGACTGCTGACATTCAAGGTCCTGACCCGGAGCAGATTGCCCAGCGAATTGCCGACAACCCGGTGACACGGGGTTTGCAAGGCCCTACGCTAGCGCCAATATATACCCAAAATGGCCGTGTTAATGAGCAATGGTATACTTTGACCATCACCGTTGCGAGCGACCAGCTCCTGGCTGCGGTCGATCATCTGCGGGCGATTGGTGGAACTCAAACCACAGCAATGCCGGTACGCTATGTGTTTATGGAGCAATCGCCGACTTATGCCAATTTGATGGAGCTTCTAAGTTAGTTGGTGAGCAACAGCATCAAGCGTTTCATCAATAAAACTACGTCTACCTGAACTTTCTGCCCCCATCTCAACCGCCATTGTCAACCCTAAAAGGCTGACGTCCGGCGGAAATTTTTTACCGTCCGTCAAATTCATCGTCAAAAATGGACAGCAGAATAGTGCTGCTTTAAGGTAGTTGCGCCAATCATCCCGCAGCCAATTGTGCTGCTTTAGGTCCAGCAAAATCGGCAGCAGTACCCGCTGCACCTTGCTATCAAAAAACATAGAACGGGCGGGGTGCAATCTGTAATTATGCTCAACCTGCCATGAATTGCGGTCACGCTTCAGGTTAATGCTCAACTGCTGGGCTTTGACATGTGGGAAATACATCCACATGGCGAACACATTATGAAATAGAGGTTTGGTTAAATCTAATATTGGATGATGCTGACCGGCAAAAGCGGGATCAAAATATAATAAAGACTCTTCATCCTCAAGGAAAAATACGTTGCCATTGTGGGCATCACCGTGTCCAACAATAGACGGGCCAGACTGAGCCGGTTCCAATAGGCGAATCGCGTTCTGCATCAGATCATCAAGGGATTCCGTATATTCCTGTCCGTTAATCTTCCAACGCGCTTGCCGGACCGCTTGCATTGAATGTAAGCCATCTGGCAACTGTATTGACGGATACTCACCCAGTCTGTTCGGTAACGGCCCATAAAAACGTTCCAATCGCCCACCGGTTAAACGATGGTAAAACAGTTGGTGCACACTGGCTTGACTGGCATCAACCGCCGATTGCTGTTTAAGACTGTTCCGATAGAATGCCAAAAGGTCGGCATCGGATCGATGTTGGGCTTGCGTAAGCTGCGACAATTGATTGGATTCCCCAACCTCAATTGACCACGCTACATCAAAAACCGAAGGGGCTTCAATGACCTCATAGATGAGTAATTGCTTCCCCCATTCAGTCGAACTATACAGAGGCTTAATCACTGGATAGCCGGCATCGGCTAACGTAGCCGAGTTGTAATATTCGCTGATGACGCTATCTGGCTCCGTATGGGTCTTATAAAAATAGCGGGTTCCATCCACCAGGGTCATAAAACCATTAAATGAATTGAGTGAAACTGCCAGTGGTCGTAGCTCAACTTCAACAACATCAAGCGGAAACATCTCACGAATGAGCAGCAACAACAGGTATTCTGCCTGTGATTTATCGCTAAATTGTAGGGTCTGAATCTGTTGCAATCGGTCGTCACTCATTCGCCGAGAATCTCATTGCGTTTGCGAATCGCCATTGCATGCGCCGGAAACCCCTCATAGTCCGCAAGGGTAGCAGTGATACCCTGCAAACGATCATAACCTTCGCGCGAGAGGTAACCAATCCCGCTACGTTTGAGAAAGTCCCAAACACTGACGGATGAGAAGCTCTTGGCGAACCCCCCGGTTGGCAAAATGGCATTTAAACCGAGACAGTAATTTGATGTTGGTATAGGTGTCAGTGGCCCCAGCAGAATTTCACCCGCGTTTCTAATTTTGTTCAAGGTGATAAATGGGTCTTCAGTCAAGATTTCGAGATGTTCCGGTGCATAGTCATTCACAAATGCGATTGAGTCCGCCAAACTGGCCGTCAACATGATTCCGCCATAATTCGATAGGACCGTCTTAACAAAGTCTTGCCGCCATGACGGTAATTCGGCGATATAGTCAGGCAATATCGCCTTTACCTGATTAGCAATCGTCCGACTATGAGTCACGAGCAGTGCTGCTGAATCAGGGCCGTGTTCGGCTTCGACCAGCAGGTCAAGGGCTGCCAGGCGGCTATCGACGTGCTCATCTGCCAGAATAATGGATTCGCTGGGGCCTGCTGGAACCCCCACGTCCATCACGCCATGCAGCAGATGCTTAGCGGCGGAAACATATGCATTACCAGGTCCAACAACTTTGTCAACCGGTGCTATCGTCTCAGTACCATAGGCCAGCGCTGCCATCGCTTGAATGCCACCTACCGCGTAAACTTCATCAATGCCACAGACTTCGGCGGCGATCAGAGATGCATTATCAACTTTGCCAAATTGATTGGGGGGCGTAACGGCAACAATGCGGCTAACGCCAGCAACCCTTGCCGGTACAGCCAGCATCAACATGACCGACGGGAAGGAACCTTTTACACCGGGCACTGTAAGGCCTACACTAGGAACTGGCGTAATCTTTTCGCCTGCCATAATGCCAGGTTGGACCTCAGTAAACCACATGGGTTCCGGCATCTGTTCTTCGTGGAATTTACGAATATTCTCATATGATAGTTCAATCGCGGCAATCACTTCAGCATCCAGAGCAGTCCGCGCAGCTTTAAAATCGGCTGGCGTAGCTTTCAGCATTGAAAACTCAAAAATTTCAGTGTCGAATTCCTGCGCATACTTAACAACTGCTGCATCGCCCTCACTACGCACCTGATTAATCACCGCCTGTGCTAGCGGCAGAATCTCGTGAATATCAACTTCAGCCCGCCGCATAATTCGATTTAAGTCCGCTGGTGCTATAGTCGAGAGTTCCCAGGACTGAATCATTGAGTTTGGTCTCCTTGCATAATGTGTGGTCGACTACGTGTCCCATCCCAATGAATATCAGGTACCAGGACATGAGCATATTCTTGAATATGTTGACGGTGTACGTGTAAGTCAGCCAGCATAATCTGTAATTCTGACCTAATGTCATGAGTTGGCTGGTAACCCAGTTTATCGAGCTTATTACGGTCTGGATTATAGTAGTGTTGCTCAACTTCCTGGCGCGGATTAGCATAATGTTCAATTTCAACTGACAGTCCGGCATCTTGAGCGGCGGCACGCACCAGAGTGGCTAGCTCACTTACCGTGTAGCATTCATCAAACTGATTAAATACGCGATATTCCCCTGTTTCAGGCGGATTCTCAACCGCCAGTGTCAAACATTGCATTGAATCGCGCAACGGCAAGAAACTGCGTTTCTGATCACCGCTACCATACAATGTAAGTGGATGTCCGATTGTGACCTGGCAACAAAAACGATTGATGACGGTTCCAAAACATTCATCAAAATCGAGGCGAGTACACAAACTCGGATCAGCCAGCTTCTCATCCACCTGAGTTCCAAAAACGACACCCTGCATGATGTCGGTGGCCCGCAGACCCCAAACCTGACAGGCGAATGCCGTATTGTGCGAATCGTGAACTTTGCTCAGATGGTAAAAACTACCAGGTTGCCGGGGGAAAGGTAATGTCGTCTTACGACCACGAAATTCTACCTCAAAAAAACCTTCGGGGATGTCGACATCCGGCGTACCATATTCCCCCATGGTTCCCAGCTTGATAAGGTGTGTGTTTGGACAAACTTCTTTTATGGCCCACAACATATTCAGGTTGCCAATGACGTTGTTGTGTTGCGTAAATGCCGTATGGGCCGAATCAATCATTGAGTAAGCGGCTGATGGCATTTCTGCGAGGTGAACAATGGCGTCGGGTTCGCAGGCTTCCAGTAAGTTCCGAATGGCTGCGTAATTCAGCAGGTTATCCTGCTGAACAACTGGGCGATAGCCATAGGTCTGTTCGAAAGCAGTCAACCTGTCAGACAAGGTGTAGATGGGAATCGCGCTTGTACCCCCAACTTCAGCTACCCATTTGCGACGAAGACCAGCATCTATACCAGCGACTTGATGACCACGGGCTGCGAGATGTTGTGCCAACGGCCAACCAAGATAGCCATCGATTCCGGCAATAAAAACCTTCAACGCCCCGCCCCGCTTTCGGCAAAGACAGATTCATATAATGCGATCAGCTTTCGTTCTTCGGCCTCCCAGTTTAAATCCTGTTGGGCACGTTTCACGTTTGCCTGCAAACGACTAAAGTTTTCTGGCTTCAACGCTGTTTGGATAGCCAGCGCAATTTCCTGGGGGTCTTTAGGGTTGCACAGAACACCGATGTCGTAGGATTCAATCATATGCTTGACTTCGGGTATCGGGCTGGCAATGATCGGTAAACCAGCCGCAACTGCTTCAAAGAACTTATTGGGCAATGATAGATAGTAGCTCAAATAATCATCTGTAATCAAAACCGCAGCCAACGTCGCTTGTTTTAACGTCCTGATCATCTGCTCCGGCAGGATTGCACCGACAATCTCGAGTCGATCACTTGCATTCAGTTGCTTCGCTAATGTTTCTAATGACTCCTGGAGGGGGCCACTTCCAATCAATACGACTGAAATATTCGGCGGCAAGAATTGTAATGTCGCAACAAGTTCACGAAGGTGTCTGCCCGCAATCAGCCACCCACTGTGAATTATTTTAATTCGATCGTGGGCTTGTATGGCGACAGCAGCAGCCTGTGGTTGACGTAAATCTACTGCGTTGCGCACGATTACTGGTTCATCAATCTGCAGCGATCTCACAAATTCGTCAGCACGAGCTTGTGTGGTCGCAATGACACGAGTAGATCGCCTTGCTAACCACCGCTCAATCGGCTGCAAGACAAAACTTAGATGGCGCGTTAGCGGAGCCAACGGACGGCCAAAATAAAGCTCATGCGAATCATAAATGACTGGACGGACCCATATTCCCGCCAGCGCGACGATAACCAGACCAGTAAAATCATGTGCATGGTAGATGTGCGCATCAAAGCGACGTAAGCAGATAGCAGCCCGGACAAAGCCCTCAACTGTCCGCAGAATTTGGCCTGGTTTATTTGCCAAAGTGTGACGGAGCATGCGGGGGACAACCCGTGAAATCATAAAGCCATTCGTCTTTTCTTCAGGGGGAGGTTCTG
The DNA here is from genome assembly GCA_965223835.1 of Phototrophicaceae bacterium. Taxonomy (GTDB): domain Bacteria; phylum Chloroflexota; class Anaerolineae; order Aggregatilineales; family Phototrophicaceae; genus CAVYXZ01. The sequence continues at coordinate 2,312,687 of CBDCXQ010000001.1, read as the reverse complement.
CGCCGCTTCGAGATATACCAACCACAACAACTTTCCAGCCATGTGCCGCGAGACTGGCTGCTTCTTTTTGAACTCGCGCATCATGGGTGACATCATTATCCACGATCATGCAGATGTCGAAACGGGAAGCCAAACGCGACATTATGTGAACGCCTGCTCCCGCAAGGGTTGAAATTGACTTAGATAACCTTTGACCGCTAACAATTCAGCATTCAAAATGCTGCAACCTGCAGCACCCCGAATAGTGTTATGAGAAAGTGCCGCAAACTTATAACCTAAAATCGGGCATTCTCGAAGTCGGCCAATCGACGTTGCCATGCCATTGCCCGCATTGCGGTCCCGGCGTATTTGTGGGCGATCGATTTGCGTCAAATATTCAACCGGCTGTGCGGGCGCACTGGGCAGCTGCGGTACCGGAATTGGACCGCGAAATGACTGCCAGGCGTCAATGACTGCCTCGAATGATGGCTGAGCTGCCAGTTCAATCGAGATATTCACCAGATGTCCATCAATAACCGGCACACGGGTACAGGTCGCACCCGCGATAATATCCAACCACTCGATGGAATTGCCCTGAACCTGCCCCAGCATCTTTCGTGGCTCAGTTTCCATCTTACCTTCATCGCCGGGCACAAACGGCACGACGTTATCCAAAATATCGAGTGATGCTACGCCAGGATACCCGGCACCACTAACAGCCTGTTCACTCACCATATGTAGTTTCGTGATACCAAACTGCCGCAGCGGTGCGAGCGCCATTACGACTGGCATGCTGGTACAATTTGAATTTGCCACCAATGCACCGGTTGACCATCCCCGCTGCCTACGCTGAACATCAATCAAATGCACATGATCGGCATTTGCTTCGGGAAGCAGTAGCGGTACATCTTCTACCATTCGATTAGCCGACGCATTAGTACAAACCACATGTCCAGCCTCAGCAAGTTCAAACTCACGCGGATTAGCCGCTTCTTTGGGCAATGCCGAGAAAATCAATGGTGAATCGATGACGGCATCCAGGTACTTGACACGTAATCGCGCTACCCGATTAGGCGGGCTGCCATCTAATATCCAATTGACGATCTCACCATACATGTGACCCGCACTTCGACTGGAACCAATAACCTCTGCAACCTGAAACCAGGGGTGATTCTCAAGCAGCTGGATAAAGCGTTGTCCAACCGCACCGGTAGCGCCGAGAATCGCGACATTAAGCTTATCCATCGTGTTTGTAGTCCTTTGATTTAGATGCCGACTGACTGCCGCTCTGTTTTGACAGCCGGGTAGGAACCCAGCATTTTGACAAAAGAGGCCTGCTGAAGTAATTGGGTCAGCGCAGCTTGCACATGATTATCCTGCCAATGCCCTTCAAAATCGAGATAGAAAACAGGCTCCCAGGGGCGGTTGCGTCGAGGACGCGATTCAATTTTGGTCAGGTTAATCTCGCGTTCCGCAAATTCACCGAGGCAATTATATAATGCTGCTGGATGATGGCGGGTAGCGAATACCAGTGATGTCTTATTATATACACCTGGTTCGGGGATCTCATTACCCAAAACGAAGAAACGCGTGAAATTATAAGCAACATCTTCGATTTGGCGTTCCAGAATACCCAAACCATAAAGTTCACCGGCTAATTCCGTCGCAATTGCACCGGTATTGGGTTCAGGTTGGGCTGCAATGTCTTTTGCAGCGCCGGCGGTGTCATACCAGGGAACGGCTTCCAGCCCATAACGTGCCAAAAAACGTTCACACTGCGCCAGTGCCTGGGGATGTGAACGAACATACTTTAAGTCGTCAATTGTCGTTCCTGGCGCAGCCAATAATGCATGATGCACGTGAAGTATGACATCTGCTTGAATGCGCAAGTCAGAATCCATGAGCAGTTCGTATGCTTTGTCGACAGCGCCGGCCAGAGCGTTTTCAACTGGCAACAAGCCATAGGTCACCGTACCGTTGGTGTGGATAGCATCAAATAGATCACTTAAATTATGGCAGGGAAAAATATCAACATCATCACCAAAATGCTGCCGAATCGCTAATTCCGAATTCGCGCCATGAATACCTTGAAATGCGACAACTGAACGCAAATTGCACCACCCTCAAACGCAACGCATCACATTCACCAATGTGTTAATCAATATGGGCAAAAATCGTAACATATGCGTTCAAGAACCGTCAACTCCACACTTCCTCCGATTTGACAGATTTATGAGCGCAATGATAAACTTTTTTACAATCCTGGTAAGATTAATTCTTAAGGTATTTGGGGATATGCAACAAACTCGACGGCATATTCTGGATATATTGAAGGATGCTGGTGAAGCCACAGTTGATGAAATTGTTGAGGCCCTGCACAAACGCCGGGGCAAAGACATTACAGCGGTGACAGTCCGGCATCATCTAATTCGCCTTCAAGAAGATCAACTTATTGGTACACCACAACTTCGACATCGAAATACCCCTGGCAGACCCCAGCATGTGTATGCTTTGACGAAGAAAGCAACCGCCCAGTTCCCCAACAATTATCAACGTCTCGCCGTCGGACTACTCCATGAGTTGAAGGAGCATCTGCCGCCAGAGGGGGTAAATGTTATTCTGGAAGGTGTTGCCGATCAAATGGCTGACGAGGCTGAAGTGCCCACCGGCTCATTGAAAGATCGATTGGATACAGCAGTAGAATATCTAAGTAGTCGGGGATATGAGGCCCGTTGGGAAGCCAAAGACGCGGACTATATGCTATATACCAGTAATTGCCCTTACCACCATGCTGCGGAAGACAACCCTGCGTTATGTGAAATGGATATTCGATTAGTTGCCTCGCTATTGCAGGTCGTCCCGCGTCGGGTTAATCATGTTATGGCTGGCGATCAGTTCTGTGCCTACTATATACCTGGGCCTTCAGAATAATTAAAACAACCATCTGTTTTATTGACGTTGTTCCGCAATGGTGTTAGAATTCATGTCATTGAGTGATGATGCTAGGAGCATTCTGATGGTTGATGTCCAAATTGAAACCCCTGTATTAACTGTAACCCCGACTGCCGTGCAAACAATCCGCACCTTGCTTGAACAGCGCGAAATCCCAAACCATGCTTTGCGCGTATTTGTGAGCGGCGGTGGTTGCTCCGGTATGCAATATGGCATGGCGTTTGAAGAATCCGCCCAAGATCACGACACAACGATTGATGTCGAAGGCGTCAAATTGCTCATTGACCCGACCAGTATGATGTATCTCGAGGGTGCAACTATTGACTTTGTGGACAGCTTGATGGGTGGCGGTTTCCGCATCGATAATCCCAATGCCGTCTCAAGCTGTGGGTGTGGGCAATCATTCCGCAGTAGCGAAGGTGAATCAAGCGAAGGCGGTTGCGGCACTTGCAGCCACTAGCGCCGTAACGAACTTATAATTAAGCCGAGTAAACCCATACCGCCTAAGAGCGCGATTGGCGCAATAGGCGGTATTTTTGTTGATACAGTGAGTGGCGTATTTTCTGGGTTAACAGTCGGTGTAATCGTCACCGCCGTTGGCGCAGCGGCAACAACATCTGGTGGATAGGTAAATGTCGGTAAAACGACTGTTGCATCTGGTTGTCGTGCGTTAACTTGATCTTCCGCCCCCTCCACTGAAATAATTCGAGACTCAGCTGTTACCGTGAGCAAACCGCCGGGCGTAAGTGTGATGGCGATCTGAGTTTGTGTCTCAGCTTCAACCAGCGGATCGGCGGTTGGCAGGGCTTGAACACTTAAATCAACGATCGAGCTTTCATCACCGATGATGTTCACCAGTTCATCAAATACCCATCCTCTACCATTCGGCGAACTGTCAAATTGAAACTGAATCCACCGAAAATAGCGGCCCAAAATCGGGTAAAATTCACCTGCTCGAATTGTTCCCAATTGATCTGATTCAATGTCAGCTTCAGCCCGAACATTAACCTCTCCAGCGCTGGCTTTCGCTTCAATCATCACCGCGCTTTGAGTTGGCGTTCGCGTTACCGTTGGCGTGGCAATAATCTGAACGGCGGGGGCTGCACTATCAGGAATATTGATTTGGACCGGTGTAGAAGTTACCAGTTCCTGAGCCTGAACCGGGAGTGTGCTCAAGGCCCAGATGCTGAGGATAAATAACAATCGTAGGTACATCATATCTCAACAGATTAGCCGACAATCCCAGATTGTATCACCATGACACCAGGTTGTCGGGAGTCAACCGGCCCTGTTCAGCGATTCGTCGCTCCGCGCCACGCTGAAGAAAGCCTTGATACTCTTGCCCCGGTAGGCCAATTACCGACCAATTGCCTAGAGAAAATACACTTTTGTCACAATTTTCACAGGCTGCGGGCACCCATTCGCCATTATACCGGCGGGCAATATGCAGGTGAGTGCCATTCGAAAACCCGCCCTCACACGACGGTCTACCCAGTCGGTCGCCCGTATCAACAACTGTATTGACCTCAACCTGGCCTTCAGCTGCAAGATGAAGATAAAGAATACTCCATCCAGTAGATTCGTCACCATCGCCATCCAGGTCAAGCACGACCACACCCGTAGCGGTACGAGCAATGACTCCGGGAGCAACGGCTGTCGCCCACGAATCCGACACATAACAAGCGGTTTGTATATCAGTCAAGTCATCTGGTGGCGCAAAATCAATCGCGGCCCAGGCACTACCACTACCCCACCCACCATGCGGCCCACCGGTGTAAAACCATACCTCGTCTTCGGCAAAGGGTAACAGTAATTCAGGCGGTGTAAGCCCCGACGGCACAACGGGTTCAAGCGCATTCACAAAAGGGTCGCCAAAATAATCGACATAAATGCGATACAGGCCATCTGGGCTGATTTGCGCCTCCCAAATCCCATAGCTGTTAAATTGGCTGAGCATATACTGAACGCCGATTGTTCCGGCATTTAATCCCGACGCAAACCGTATTCGCCCCCCATCTTCAAATTCGATGGTTTCCAGACCTCGATACATAGAGCCGTAATAGCCAGCGTTGAGCTGGTCAGCAGCCCACGTAATTTGTCGATACAGTCCGTCACGATCAAACCCTAATGGTGACGCTTGAGCACCCAATGGGCGAATCTTCGCCTCATCAGTTGGGGAAGAATCACTCAGCCAGCGGGACCGCAGTTCGAGTAATGCTAGCAAGAGCCGGGGATCGACGCTAAATTCTAGCGCGGCTCTTTCGATAATTTGGGCTGCCGTCAACAAATCGCCGTTGACTTCATCTGTTGCCAACCGAATATACCCTTGCTGTTGGCTGATAAATTGTTCAACTTGAAAATCGCGACTACCAGGGCCGCGTACTAATCGATTGTCAGGGATGATCTTGAATGTTGAAGATGTTTCCGCCGGTGGATTCGGTAATTGTAAAACCTGCCCCACCGCTAACACATCAGGGTTAGCGATTGTGTTTGCATCCAACAAAGCGGCAACTGAAACACTGTGGGCCGCTGCAATACCAGATAATGTATCGCCAGCCTGCACCACATATTCGCTGACTGGCGCAGCCAAAATGTTTTCATCATTAACGTTTAATGTCGGTTGAATCAATGTTGGCTCTAACGGCAACAGGCCACCAGCGGTCGGCGAAGGCAACAGCGAGGTATCTTCAGTCAATGATTGTTCAGGCGCAGTAGTGATCGGTTGGTCGGGTGAAGTTCGAAAACACCCGACGAGCGCGAAGAGCGCAATCCACAATCGTATTCGATGCATTCACCCCTGCCCTGAACTTACTCAAAACTCCAGATGCCGATGATGCCCTCTGCAACCGAAAACGGCACGCTGCCCACCTGAGAAATATTTTGAACGCTAATGACTGGCCCGGACTCAGTGATCTCGCTATAAATTAAATGTTGGCTATCCGGTGACCAGATACGATGGCTCTGCGCAAATTGATCGAAAAATTGCATCAAATACAGTGATTCACGCGTCGGGAAAAATGAGCCATACTGCCGAACATCACCAGTAACGGTATCCAATATTGACCAAGCAATCCCAGGCTGCTGCTGCTCAGCTTGGGCTAAGAGATGTCCTTGTGGACCACTTGCACTAAATGAGCCAGGGGAGGCAGCCAGTGTCAGGTAAGCAATCTGCTGACTGTCTGGTGCCCAGAAAAATGCGATTACCCCGGTGGAGGAACTACGAGCGATCACTTCACCCGAAATAGCATCAACTACAATTAGCGGACCGAAACTGGTGCTGGTTGCTTCGCGATAAGCAACCCGATTACCATCCGGCGACCAATTATACGATACGAAACCATTGAAGCCCTCCGCCAAAAGATGGGTCCGGTCCGACCCGACGATGACAAGATCAGTGAGTTGTTCATCATTGACCGCACCAAAAAGTAACCGATCATCAACTGGTGACCACGCGGGCGAAAAAATTCTTCCTGGTATCTCATCCAGGGTTTCTATAACGCGATCTTGATTCGCGTCATAAATATCGAGTCGTTGATTATTACGCTGCCACAACATTCTTCCACCGTCAGGACTCCAACTATAGTAGAAAGGTGGTCCCCCCAGACCAGCCGTCAGGTTCGTGATCTCACCCAAACCATCTCGAACCAGTTCAACGAACATCCCACGTGACTGACTGCTCAGTAATATCGATAAATCACGGCAACGTTCGCTCGCTTCGCAATTTCCTGGCGACCAATAAGCATAATTAAAGCCTTCTGGACCGCGATAGACCTCCTGGCTGCCAGCGTTCTGTCTATCGGCAATGTAGGCACCCATCAGCAAATTTTCTTCTTCAATAAAGGTACTAAAATAGGCCAGCCTACCATCAGTGGACCAGGTAGGCCATTGGTAAAGGCGCGTGTCACCAGCGTCTGCAGTCAGTTGCTTCAGTTCATTGGCCGCCAGGTCAAGCAGATAAACATTGGAATCAATCCCAATATAAGCGATTTGCCCAGTAAGGCGTGGCTGTTCATCCTGCGCATAGGTTATTAGGGGAAACAAAAGGCCAATACAAAACACTATAAGAATAGACCGGCGCATCTAATTTACTCCAAAATCCATCTTATTCCGATTGGGTTGATTGTATACTATTCAGGGAATTGATGATATAACAGGTGCGCATCTTACAAGGAATGGGGAGTGCTCCTGCATGGCGAGTAAGCAAGAAATTGCAGACATCTTTTCAGATATGGTGGCACAGGTTGATTCGAATAAAGTCGGTGACATTGATGCCACGATCCAGTTCGATCTGAGTGGTGACAATGGCGGCCTATATTGGATTAAAATCAATGACGGACAGGCCGAAAGCGGTGAAGGTGCGACCGATAGCCCAACCATGACGTTAAAGTCGACAGCGGATGACTGGTTTGCTGTGTACAATGGCGAATTAAATGCCATGAATGCTTTTATGCAAGGCAAACTCAAAATTCAGGGCGACATGGGGCTGGCAATGAAGCTGCAAAATATTATTGGCTAAATAAAGTTAAGTGCCCGGCTTGTTAAAACTGGGCACTATTCTGTATTAGTCCAAATCCATCAGATCAATGCCCTGACCTGCTAAGCTGGCATTGCCAATGGCTTCTTCAATGGCCTCGATCAAGCTGGTGTCCTCGGTATCAGCCGCTTCTTCCGCCAAGGAACCCAGAATTCGCATGGGGAAATTGCCGCCAATCTCACCTAACGACCAAATTGCCATCTCTTTGATCTCGCGATCGTCACCTTGAGCGAAGCGTGCCAGAATCGGAATAGCTTCTTCAATCTCTAATTCGCCACTGGCCCGGGTTGCTTCAAAGCGGATTGATGGATCACGACTTTCGAACGCACGTATGACCGTTTCGTTCCATCGAGTATCACACGACCGCCCCATTGCGTAGATTGCGCTGGCTTGCATTCGTTCATCATCACTATTGCAGGCCTCGTCAATTGCTTCAGTGACGATTTCATGACCGCAATTAGCAATTGCTTCAAGTGCCCGGCGGCGAACATCGGTATGTTCCTGGTCATTGGTAAATAATGAAATCACCGTGTCCTGCGCTCTAACGGTTTCAATTTCTGGCAAATCACCCAACTCACCTGCCAGTATAAACCGCCCTAATGCGCTGGCAGCCGCGGCCCGCACCCGGATGGCTTCGTCCCATTGCGCTATTTCAATGAGCCGATCCATCAAGTGCAGTGATTCATCCTCCCACAACAGGTCAATCGCATTGATACGGACATCAGGGTCGAAATCTTCCAGTGCCATCAGGCCCAATTCTCGATAATCAAACTCGAAGTTGGATTCGCTGATGTCAATCAGTTGCTTGAGCAGCTTAGCTCGATAATCGGCTGAGAGTCCGTCCCAGATCGGGCGAACCCGGTTGATTTCATGCGCATCCCGATTTGCCAGACCATAAAATATGATCGTATTAGCTGCACCATCCTTATTTAAAGCCAGGGTCTTGAGCGTAGTATCGAGGTCAGGTTGTTCGCTGGCTTCATGTTCTTCAAATAAATCGTGAAATTCTGTCACAATTCCTCCCTTAGGAACGTTTATGGAAGCAAATTGGTTGATATAGGGTTGAAAATGTCATTCAGGAAGGCCAGGGCCATAAGTGATAATAATAATGCCATGCCAATTAGGTGGACAATGCCCTCGCGTTCCGGGGCAATAGGCCGCCCGCGGATAATTTCCAATACAACAAAAACTATCCGCCCCCCGTCGAGTGCTGGCAACGGCAACAGATTGGTAATCCCCAGGGCAATACTGATGATGGCGATATAGTTTAGAATGACAACCGGTTGATTTTGCTCAATACTTTGTTGCAGAAACACGCCGCCGAACTGGCTGATAGCAATTGGACTCATCAACCGCGTTTCTTCACTGGACAGTTGGCCGCCCATTATTTCGGCAGGTAAGCTAACCAGGGTTTCCAGAAAGAACACCACGCGTTCGAAACTGTACTGCACGGCTTCACCCAGTGTAAGGGGCACCAGCTCCTGTTGAAAACCACCCTCTACCAATATCACATCATTTATCAGATTCTCGTATGCAGGGATTATCCCAATGCCGATTGAGCCTTCACCCTCAGGTGGATTAACACGAGGCACCAATGATATCTCTGATTCGATGCCGTCTCGCAACACCGTAAGCGTGACTTCTTCACCGAGACGTGCCTGAGTGCGCTCAGGCAGATCTTCGAAGGCTGCGAAGCCTTCGCCATTAAAAGCAATGATGAGGTCATCGGCCTGTAAGCCTGCTGCCTCCGCTGGCGAATTTGGCGCGACACCAGAAACAAATACCAGGTTCTTAAACGACTCGCTCGTCGGCGAATAGGCTACATCAAACGTTTCCGCACTATTTAAACGTTGAACGGTCAACGTAACCGCACTATCGCTCACGGTCAACAAATTTGACAGGTCTTGAACATTATCAAAATATTCACCATTTACTTTTTCGATGATATCGCCTGCCTGCAAGCCAACATCAGCTATTGCCGAATCAGGTGTGAGATAGACTATCCCGGCGCTACCGCCAACGATGGTTGGCAATCCTAACAAGCCAATGATAATAAAAAGCAGGATAGCGGTAATGAGGTTAGCGGTTGAACCAGCAGCCATAAATCCGATACGTGCCAAAGGCCGCGCTTCATTCACCGATCTGGTATGTCTAATTCCTCGTTTACGGAGCGCTGCTCGATCACCTGTTAGCATCTCAACGTCGGCAAATTCATCGCCTAGCATTTCCCGCAACTTTTCCCGATCACGCGTAACTTCTTCGCTACTCACAGGGCGTACAAAATCTTCGCCGAGAGGGCGCACAAAACCGCCAATAGGCAACCAGTTCAGCGTGTATTCGGTTTCGCCCCATGTAAATAATTTCGCCATGCGCGGCGGGAAGCCAATACCAAATTCCAGAATCGTGATACCAACCGCTTTGGCAGCTAAAAAATGGCCTAGCTCATGGATAAATATCGCGGGAATAAGGACAAGGCCAAATGCCACAATTGCTGACAAAAGATCATTGCCAATGAGGAAATCTAACATACGTTTACCTTTATACCTGCTTTCACATTGAGATGGTGAACAGCAGTAAGCATTATACTGGTCTCTGGATTGTAGAAGCAAGCAGCACTCATAGCTTGCTTAACTCTATCTATAACAATTACAACACAGAAACCGTGAATTGTCCTATATAAAGATCGCAGTGCTATAATGCAGCGTGTGCGAACCCCACATTGTTAAGGAGTATGAATTGCAAGCATTACTTGGTCTTATCCGCACGATGCGCCCACGACAGTGGACCAAAAATGTTTTCATTTATGCGGGACTGGTCTTTGATGGTCAACTGCTCTTGCCTGACTCGTTACTGCGCGTGACAGTGAGTTTTGGATTGCTATGCTTGATCGCCGGGACGATATATATTATTAACGATCTGGTTGACATCGAGGCTGACAAAATGCACCCTCGAAAGAAAATGCGTCCCCTGCCCTCTGGTCAACTATCACAGCCGATTGCCATCGCTGCTGCGATCATCATTCCTGTTTTCGCGCTCATTGCCGCAGCAACCTACAGTCGCGGCTTTGCAGGTATTCTCATTACCTATTTTGTGCTCCAGGTGCTCTACTCATTCTGGTTGAAAAATGTCGTGTTGTTCGATATTTTGACGGTTGCAGGCGGTTTCGTGCTGCGAGTTGCTGCAGGTGTTATCGTTGTAAGCGTGGCAAATTTTTCGCCCTGGCTCTATGCTTGTATGGGGTTGTTAGCGCTTTTCCTGGTAATTGGCAAGCGGCGGCAAGAATTGCTGCTGTTGGATACAAATGCTCAGAATGTGCGTGTAACGTACAAAGAGTATAATCTCCCATTGCTGGATGAAATGTTACGCCTCGTTACAACCAGCACATTTATCATCTATCTGCTCTATACCGTTGAGGCCAAGACAATTAAAATCGCTGATACTAACCTCGCGTTGATTACCGTCCCTTTTGTGCTCTACGGCTTGCTGCGTTATCTATACCTGATTCACGTAAAAAATGAGGGGGGTGCGCCTGACGAGGTGTTGTTAAAAGATCGGCCCCTATTAGCTTCAGTTCTCCTGTGGGGGGTAACATTTGTCGGCATTCTATATTTGCCCAATATCCTATGAGTGTTGAAGTCAGTGCGCCGGCGAAGATAATACTTTTCGGCGAACATGCTGTTGTCTATGACCAACCGGCGATTGCAGTGCCTATTTCGAACTTACGGGCAACGGCAACCATTGATGCCCATTCATCGCCGGCATCTGCCTTACGCATTGTCGCAGAGGACCTCGACCAAATAACAACTGTGGTTTCTGCTAGCAGCAATGATGCACTGGGATTCATGGCCCGAATGGTGCTTGACCAATTAGCTCTGGAACCACCACCGATTACAGTTCGCCTGCATTCTGATATTCCGATTGCCAGTGGCCTCGGAAGTGGCGCGGCCATTGCGACAGCTTTGGGACGCGCTTTGTGTGCAGCATCCGATTATCCGTTGACTAATGAACAATTGAATGTGGTGGTCTATGAAATTGAAAAGCATCATCATGGCACCCCAAGTGGTATTGATAATACGGTAATTGTCTATGAACAACCAGTCTATTTCCGCCGTAGTAGCCCGATTGAGCGGTTAACGATTGCTGAACCGTTTCATATCGTTGTGGCCGACACGGGACAGCGTGCCCCAACGAAAGTCGCGGTTAGTGATGTTCGCCAGCTTTATACCCACAACCCGGCACAAGTCCAGGGTGTCATCGACCAAATTGGCAAGATTACACGAGCTGCTCGTCGGCACATTGAGGATGGTCGCCCAGAGTATCTGGGGGGGCTAATGAACGAGAATCACCAGCTACTGCAAAAATTGACAGTCTCGTCGCCCGAATTAGATCGATTGGTTCAAGCTGCCAATGAAGCGAGTGCTCTTGGCGCAAAACTGTCCGGTGGTGGACGCGGTGGCAACATGATAGCGCTGGTAAAGCAAGACACCGTCACCGCGGTAACTTCGGCATTGTATCAGGCAGGTGCCACACGGGTATTTGATACAGTCGTCCAAACCTGATTATGCTGATAGTCGCTAATCTGGGTGCTTCGCTTATCATAGCTAAGCAGCCTGAAAGTCAGCATAGCACGTGGGGCTAAAGCCGATCTGATAACAACATGGCTCAACAGTAAACCTGTTGCTTCTGGCACCCTCATCGAAACTGTGAGAATTTATCTACCAGCGCATTAACAGACCAGACAGTCACCGTAATACCTATCCCAGGAGCCAGCCCAATCCAGGGCGCAATTCGCAAAGCTGCTCGCCCTTCTGCCAACATCACGCCCCACTCAGGAACGCCTGGTTCAATACCAACACCAAGAAAGGTCAAAGCCGCACCATTCAAAAGTGTATAACTAAATACAACCCCCACGTAAGCCATGATCGAGGGCAGTGCATTTGGCAGCAGATGGTGAATTAATATGTGAAATTGGGTAGCACCTAGATTCCGCGCCGCCTCGACATATTCCATCATTTTTATAGTTAGAATTGCCGCGCGTGTTGTATAACCGATTGAAGCCACCTGTGACAGCCCGAGTGCGATGACCAATGTCAGCCCCCCCCTTCCCAGAGCCGTCAATATCACCAATGCAATGAGTATTCCAGGTAATGCCAGCAGAGCATTTATAAGGATAAGAGCCAGGTCATTGATGTAAAATCGTTGCATAACTGCCAGCATACCCAACGAAACACCCAGAGTTACTGCTACGGCTGTTGCCAATCCGGCGATGAGCAACGTAAACCGCCCACCATGCAGCACCCGACTCAGCACATCACGTCCAAACAAGTCGGTTCCCAAAAGGTGATCGGTGCTTGGCGGCTGAAATTGAATTACAGGTTTCGTTCGTAGCGGATCAACTTGATAAATCAACGGTCCGACTAGCAGTAAAATCACCAGAGCGCCGATGGTAAACGCTGGCTTTTTCATAGTGATATGCGTGGATCAAGCCATCCAGTGATAATGTCTGACAGTATATTAATCAGCGCATAAGTCAACGCTGCTAGCATTACAATGCCCAGCACAATCGGATAATCTTGCTGCAACGTTGCATCTAGTAATAAGCGACCGATACCGGGACGAACGAAAAGGGTCTCGGTGATTACTGTTCCGCCGAGCAGAAATCCGGTTTGCAGCGCAATGACACTAACAACTGGCACTAAGCCAACCCGCAGCACGTGTTTAGAGATAATCTGGTGATTTGGAACGCCTTTAGCATGAGCCGTGCGCACAAAGTCTTGATGGTGGGCTAATTGCACATTGGCAACAGTAACGCGAGCAATCGCTCCAGCAACATGAAAAGCAAGCACCAATACCGGCAGGATTAAATGACGTGCGCTTCCTGTTCCACTGGCTGGCAAAGCCCCCAAAGCTACTGAAAACACGTAGATCGTTAGCGTGCCCGTCCAGTATATTGGCGTGCTAAGCGCCAGATTCATGGCTGTATTCGATAGGAATGACGCAGAATTTTGATAAATTGAGATCAACACGCCGAGCATAACGCCAACAGGAACAGCAATAAACATTGCGAACATTGCTAGAGTAAGCGTCGGTGCAATGTTGCGACCAATAGCGCTAATAACAGGTTCACGACTGATGAGCGACTCACCAAGATCGCCCTGTAACACATTTAACCAGAAACGTGTATACCGGATAGGAACAGGATCAAGCAAACCCAACCCTACCCGACGCTCTGCAATAGTGTCAGTATTCACTCCACTCTGAATCAGTTGCGCTTCAATGGCATCACCCGGAAGTATAGACAATGCCAGGAATGCAAGCGTCGTTGCGCTCCATACAATCAACAGCGCTGCCAATGTCCGTCGGATCATTTATCATTCCCCCGCAAATCGAACGTTATGTAGCAACGGAAACCAACCATAAGCGTCGAACTGCAATCCAGCCAGTGATGCACTATTCGCATTAAGGTTGACTTGATCGCGAATTGGCAAAATCAGTGCTTCATCCATGATGATCCGCTGAATGCCAGCATAGAGGCTCTGTCGCAGTGCAGGGTCCGTTTGCCGCTGGGCATCAGACAACAGTTCATCTAAATCTCTACTGGCATAACCGGTCCAGTTATTCGTGCCATCACTGCTGAAAAAGTCATCAAGGAACACTGGGTCTAACCCGAAGGTATTAAATGCCACCAGATTGTATTCACCTGAATTCACTGCTTCAATTAGTGCACCGAACGTTGGCACCGGGTTCAGATTGGCCTTGACACCGACTGTTCGCCATTGATCTTGCAACAATTCTGCTACTTGCGGAACCAATCCCCAGGGTGGAACCACGACATCAATCTCAATTGTAGCGCCGCCAATATCCAAAAAACCATCGTTATCATTATCCTCATAGCCGGCTTGTGCGAGCAGCGACTGCGCCTGATTGATATCATGATTGTACAGGCCAAATACACCGCGATCATAAAATGACGTTTCAGCAGTCAACGGCCCCCAACCGATGGGTGAAAATTGCTGGAAAACAGCATCATTAATTGCATTACGGTTTGAGCTGAAAATTAGCGCCTGTCGAACACCCCGACTATCCGTCGGAAATCGCTGGGTATTGATTAAGAATTGTAATGGCTGACCAGGAACTGGCTCAGGCAAGAGTTGCACTGAACTGTTACCCGTTAAAATCCGGGCATCTGTCGGCAGTAACTCGCCCATTATTTGGGCTTCGCCACTTTCCAAAGCTAATAAACGCGTTGGGGGATCGGTAAAAAACCGGAATTCAAACTCATCAACGGCGTTTTCGACTGTGGTGTCATAAAACTCTGGTCCCCAGGCATAATCTGGGTTGCGCTTCAAAATAATGTTTTCGCCCGGAATAAATGATTCGAAGATAAAGGGGCCAGTGCCGACTTGATGGAATTGATAGCGGTTATTCGAATACTCACTCAATGCCGCTGGGCTGGCAATGCCCAGATAGACTTGTGCTAGCGAATCGAGCAATGGGCTATAAGGCTCGGAAAGTTGTAATTGAATTGTGAAATCATCAATGACCAAGTAGTTACTATATGGACCTAACAGAAATGCTGCGAGTTGCGAAGCTGTCTCGGTTGCCGTAATTCGATCCAGGTTCGCTCCAACCGCTGCTGCATCAAAACGGGTGCCGTCATGAAATTGCACATCCTGGCGCAAATTGAAAGTATACAACAATCCATCGTCTGATATCTGCCAGTCTAGTGCCAGGCCTGACACGAATTCTTTAGTTTCAGGGTGTCGATAAACCAGGGTGTCATACACCTGTCGTAGTGGAATGCCAAGTTCAGATGAGCGATTAATATGTGGGTCAAATCCGCTCGGCTCAAGGGTTAAGCCATATACAATACGTCGCGCCGAGCTGTCCGTAACTGACTGCACGTTGACTTCAGGCAAGCAAGCCACGAGTAAAATAACAAGAAACATATGAATGCATGCCATATTCAAGGGCATTTTCGGTCTTTCCAGCTATCATACAATCAAGTAGGTTTATACTATAGCGATGGTCATTGCAAATAGGTACAGTGATTTGACTACTTACGATTCACGGCTAATCACACCACCCTCTGAAGAAGAAGAAGTATATCCTTATCGGCGGGTGTGGCCCAGTATTGTCCTTGAGGTGGGCATCTTTTTTGTCGTGACCGGCATACTGTTTATTACAGTGCGTTTGGTTCGCCTCCCAGACAATCTTTTATCAATACTCAATCTGGGCTTAGCAGTCCTACCACTTGGTTTATGGCTGATATTCTCATGGTGGCGTGAGCGATTCGTTCTGGAGCCACGGCAAAACTTGTTGTCAGTCGCCATAATTGCTGGATTAGCAGCCAATGGTGTCGGAAATCCGATAATTACCCAAGTTTTTCAAGTTGATCGCTGGCTCCCTTTAGAAAGTGCGATCAACCGCATGATTGGTTATGCTTTTACGGTTGGTCTGGTACAGGCAGCGATTATTTACCTGGTTTTGCGCTATGTGGTTTGGCCGCAAAATTTTCGTATCAGGCTTGATGGTGTGGCCTATGGTTCAGCCTGCGCAGTAGGATACACGACTGCACTGAACATTGAACTTATTCAAACCACGACAACACCCGACGTTGTGGCGATGAATATATTCAGTCATTTGGCGCTGCTATTATGCAGCAGTACAGTTATTGCCTATGGTCTGGCTGAAGTTGGTTTTATTACTCGCCCTTTCCCATTATTATTGACCGCAACGCTGGCTCTCGCGGCGCTGATAACGGGCATTTCAATCCCGCTCATTGCCGGATTTGCTAACACCACGATTAGTGTGCTCAACCCCATCAGTACAGTTAGCCCCCTTCAGGGCTTTCTGTTTGCAGCGGGTCTGTTGTTGGCTTTGAGTTTTATCTTTAACTTTCTATTTAGTGTCGCAGAAGATGCGCCGGCTGAAGCAGTAACTGAAGAGACAGAAAGCCTGCCGTCATGACGATTGTTGAAATCGGCGCATCATCATCAGAACTGACGTTTCGCCAGCGTTGGAGTCATTATTTTGCCCTGATTTTTACAGTGATTGGATTCGGTATTGGCCTGAATTTGCGTGAGAGTACGTTGAGTGCTGTGACTACTTATGCCAATCCCCAGGCCGGGATTGTCGCGGCCTACCCTCGAGGCTGGCTTTTGGACGAAAGCAGTGCCGATTATATTTTTCGAGTGCGTGACATGACCGCCAATGGTTTTAGCACGACGCTGCAAGTCGCAGCCCAGCCCGTAAGTGCAGCAACGAGTGCTCGCAATATTTTTGACTCGCTCACACTCTCCCGCGCGCAGGTTCTGGCCGCATATAACGTTATTAGTGAAGATATTTTCCAATTGCCTGATGGTACGGATACAAGTTCCATGACATACTCTTATGTCAATACTCAGGTGAACCCCTTTTTGCAAAATATTCCAGTGGTTGTTCAAGGCATTGACATCCTCGTTATTGCCCGCGGCCAGGCAATAATTATTTCCTTTCTGGAAGAATCGTCTCGCTTTGCTGAAAATCTCATAGTGCTTGAGCGGTTCCTACGGAGACTGGAATTTTGATCGTGTTAAGGGTTGCTTTGATTGTATTGATTCTCGGTGTGAGTTCCCTGCCGTCCCTGGTGGCTCAGGAAGCAGGCTTTGATCTTGAACGCATCCAACGTGCAACTGTGTTTGTGATGCAGACCCGTACCACTGGCAATAATTTGATCGTGACTTGTGTTGGCTCTGGAACCATTGTTCAGCGCAACGGGCTGGTGTTGACTAATGCTCATAACACCGTCCCCAATGATGCTTGTCCCGGAGACACATTAATTGTTGCATTCTCCGCTCGTATTGGTGACGCTCCCATTCCTCGCTTTCGGGCTGAGGTTGTCCAGGCTAACGTTGGGCTAGATCTAGCGTTATTGCGAATCACACGGCAGTTCGATGGCCGTCTCATTGAGCCAGGTGCTTTGGCCCTCCCCTTCGTCGAACTAGCTGACTCCTCGACAATTCGTTTGGATGAAACGATAACTGTCGTAGGGTATCCCGGAATCGGTGATGATCCGGTTGCTGCACGCCGAGGAACTGTAAGTGGTTTTGCGACTGAACCGAATAGTGTTGCTGGACCTGCCTGGATTCGCACACGAGCCGAAATTCCGGGCACGATGTCTGGCGGCGGCGCTTATAATCAGTCTGGTAAATTACTGGGTATACCGACAACTGCCACTTTGCGCGACCCGGATGCTGGTGTCAATTGCCTACCAATTCAAGATACGAATGATGATGGACTGGTAAACAATAGCGATTTATGCATTCCAACCGGCACCTTCATTAATTCACTTCGCCCATCCAATTTTGCCCGCCCACTACTGCGTGCGGCCTCGCTGGATCTGGCGGTTGACTTACCACAACAACCATTAACCCGGTCTCTCGTCAATGATGTGCCAAATTTCACACGTCTCTTCTTTTCTCCATCCGTAAATGAGGCTGGAATGCCCGGCACGATTACCAGCCGACTTCCGGCTGGCAGCAGCAGCCTGTTTCTATTTTTTGATTATGAAAATATGACGCCCGAAACGATTTACGAACTGCGTGTGACGACTGATGGTATCCCCAATCAGACGTTCAGCCTTGCGCCGGTACGCTGGAGCGGCGGTGAACGAGGTCTCTGGTACATCGGTAACAGTGACCAAACTTGGCCCAATGGGGTTTATGATTTCACATTATTTGCAGATGGTCGCACCACCGAAAATGCACGGTTAGTTATTGGGGGCGGTGCTGAATCGCTGCCAACATTCAGCGACATCGTCTTTGGCATTGTTGATAATCGAGGCACACCATTAGGGAATGGATTTGTGTTGCCTGCCGGGAACATTGCTAATGCCCGTTTTATTTTCCGCAATATGTCTACAGGTGTCCCCTGGACCGTCATCTGGTATTTCAATGGCACAGAACTTATACGAACGCAGGGTGAATGGTCTGAGCTTGATGGCGAAAGTGGTGCGAAAACAATTCAGGTAGAGGATCCAACCGGCTTGATCCCTGGCACCTATCGGCTCGAACTGTATATCGACAATCGCTTATCGGCTACATCCGATTTCATCATAGCTGGAACACAACAAGGTGTTCTCCCCCAGGTTTTCACCAATACGCATTTTGCTGCCGCGAATAGCCTTGAGGGGGCGATAGAAGCGCTTCCGGTCAGCAGTCTACCCAACACGATTTCGACGCTATTTGGTTTATTTGATTGGCAACAGATTTCTGCGGGGTCTTTGTGGACCTTGCGACTGGCAGTCGATGGCACACCTTTTTTTGAGCAGACAACGCCCTGGAACAATTTACCAACAGGGGAAAACTTTCTGGTCCGCATCAACAGCTCTAGTGGCATTCCCGACGGAACCTATAGTATGGACTTGCTTATGAACAACGTGCCGCTCGCCTCGACAACCGTTGAAGTGGGTATCGGCCAACTACCAATTGACCGCTTTGCTCAAGTTACCGGCATCCAACTGCGCGGACGTATCTTAGATGCTGAAACAAGACAAGGCATTCCTGGAATTACGTTTGTCTTGATTACAGAAGATTTCTCAATCGAGGATTTTGAATGGCGTGACGATCAAGTCTACGCTCTGGCAACAACCGACCGTAACGGTGAGTTCCAGGTTGATCGATTACTGGTGTACGAAACGCCATATAGCGTCATTATTGAAACGGATGGTTACTTGCCGGTTGCTGTCGACGGCTTCGAAGTTAATGCCGAAACGCCCAACCCACTGGACCTTGTTATCCCCCTCACCCGCGATTAACAATGCGCGAGAAACAACGTCTGGACATTCGGTTATATGAGCAAGGCTTGGCCCCCAGTCGGGCTAAGGCCCGTGGCATGATTATGGCTGGTGAGGTCATGGTGAATGGCAAACTGGTTGACAAGCCAGGCACACCCATTGCACTCGATGCGATTATCAAAGTTAAAGAGAAGCAGCGATTTGTCAGTCGTGGTGGTGATAAACTGGCCGGGGCATTAGCCGACTTCAAATATGATGTGTCAGGCCAGATTTGCGCTGACGTGGGTGCCAGCACTGGTGGCTTTACCGATTGCTTATTACAAAACGGCGCTGCCCGCATTTATGCAATTGACGTTGGATATGGTCAGCTTGATTATGTCCTGCGGCAGAATGATCGTGTCGTGGTTTTGGAACGAACCAATGCCCGTTATATTGATAAATTACCTGAGCCGGTCGGTCTGGTCACAATTGACGCCTCATTCATTTCATTACGATTACTGTTGCCCGCTGTCAAGAGTTGGTTAACACCTCAAGGTGACGTTATTGCTTTAATTAAACCGCAATTTGAAGCCGGAAAAGCGGACGTCGGCAAAGGCGGTGTCATCCGTGATACTGCCGTGCATCGTCGCGTATTACGTAGCGTATTGGATTTTTCACAGCGCCAGAACTTTCTTGTCAAAGGCTTGACGAGATCCGCGCTTACTGGCCCAGCAGGCAACGTTGAGTTTTTGATGTGGCTGAATCAAGGAAGTCCATCGGGGCCAGTTGATATTGATAGTCTGATTGCCGCTATTTTCTGAGTAACAAAACTCGTATAATGTGAATACATTCAACTAGGCGCATGTTGGTTTTATGAAACGCGAAAATATCCGAAATTTCTCGATTATCGCCCATGTCGATCATGGTAAAAGCACACTCGCTGATCGCCTCTTGCAACTGACAAATACCGTTGCTGATCGGGATATGCAAGAACAGTTACTGGATGGGATGGATTTAGAACGTGAACGGGGAGTCACGATCAAGGCTTCCGCAGTTCGCATGAATTACGTCGCCAACAATGGCGAAGAATATATTATTAACCTCATTGACACCCCCGGCCATGTGGATTTCACCTATGAAGTCAGTCGTGCATTACAGGCGTGTGAGGGTGCGGTCCTGGTGGTCGATGCCAGCCAGGGTATTGAGGCACAAACGCTGTCAAATGTTTATTTGGCGTTGGAACAAGACCTTGAACTGGTCGCAGTCGTTAACAAGATCGACTTGCCGGCTGCTCGCCCTGATGAAATTGTAAATGAGATAAGCGAACTGTTAGGTGTGCTCGGCAGTGAAATTCTACAGATATCGGCCAAAAGTGGCATCGGTGTTCAGGATGTTCTGGAAAAAGTGATTGTTGATGTACCCGCACCGGCGGGTGACGATGATGCCCCGATGCGAGCACTGGTATTCGATACCCATTATGATTCATTTAAAGGGGTTGTGGCTTATGTGCGTTTGGTAGACGGCAAACTCAACCGACGTGACCAACTCCAATTGATGGCTACGAATACCCGGTTCGAGCCTGTTGAAATCGGCATCTTCGCCCCCAACATGCAGCCCATTGAGTCCTTAAGCGCTGGTGAAGTTGGTTATATTGCGACGGGCCTCAAGACGGTGCGGGAATGTCGGGTTGGTGATACCGTAACCCTGGCAACTCAAGTAGCCAAAACACCACTCCCCGGTTATGAACAGGCGAAGCCGATGGTCTTTGCGGGAATCTATCCAACCAACAATGAGGATTACAGCGATCTGCGTGATGCGATGGAGAAGCTCCAACTCAATGATGCCTCGCTCACCTACCAACCAGAAACTTCTCAGGCACTCAACTTTGGCTTTCGGGTGGGTTTTCTTGGTTTATTCCATATGGAAATCGTTCAAGAACGACTTGAGCGTGAATATGATTTGGATATTCTAGCGACTGCACCCAGTGTGGAGTATCAAATTATCAAGCGCAATGGCGAGATGTTAACCATCGACAGCCCCGCCCAATTGCCCGATGAAAGTACAATTGAAGAAATCCGTGAACCCTGGATGAAAATTCAGATTTACAGCCCCCAGGAATTTATTGGGGCTATCATGGATTTGTGTATCAAGAAACATGCGGAGTATGAGACAACTGAATATCTGGATTCGGAACGCGTGGTTTTGCACTATCGCATTCCGCTTTCTGAAATCATTGTCGATTTTTATGATCGTCTCAAGAGCATTACCCGGGGTTATGCCAGCTTGGATTATCAATTCGATGACTACCGGACTGGCGATCTCGTCAAATTGGATGTCCTGGTCAACAATGAACCGGTTGATGCACTCGCATTAATTGTGCATCGGGATGACGCTTATCACAAAGGTCAGAGGTTGGTGAGCAAGCTCAAAGAACTGATTCCACGCCAAATGTTTGTCGTTCCTATCCAGGCCGCCACCGGCAAACGGGTTATTTCACGCGCGAATGTTAAGGCCATGCGGAAAGATGTGCTGGCAAAGTGTTATGGTGGCGATGTTACCCGTAAACGCAAATTGCTTGAAAAACAGAAAAAGGGCAAAAAGCGCATGAAAATGATTGGGTCGGTGGAAGTCCCCCAGGAGGCGTTTATGGCACTCCTGAGCCTGGACGATGATTAATCCACGCCTTTACCCCCCGTGCCTGACCTTCTGGAATGGATTGCGTTGCGACCAGCAAATCGACCGCAGTCGTCAGATGAACAATTGATTGCATTGGCACCCGGTCAGAGTGCCAGGTGCCATCGTCAATGATAACCAAAATTGAATTCACATTGAGGCCGACTATTTTTGCGTCGTTGATAAGCTGATCAAGCGCTGCAGTGGGTTGATTTGCCAGCAATACCGCTGGATGCCCAATATCGTATGCCCCTACCAGATTATAAACCGGCGATTTGTCAGTTCCCCGACTATAAACCAGGGGGATATGTGTGAATAGGCTGAGGCCGATGCCCAATGGGATTGCCTCAACTGTACTGAGCAAATGGTCCACTTCCCCTATCAATGGGGAGATGGCTTTAACCAGCGTGTCAAGAACATCAGGGTACGATGGCAGCATATCGAGATAGCACTGATAAGGTTTGCCCGCTTCAAAGCGCCCAAACTGCAATAAGCCCGTTTCAAAGAGCATCACTGATAGATCAATCATCTTGTAGCATCCGCCATGCACGTGATAACGCCCACGTACTGGTCCATTTGCTGGCTTCCTCGGCGTTCGACCCGAAACCATATACCCGGGAACTAATTTCTCCATTAACACAAACCGCAACCGCTGTGCCAACATCCTGATCCGCACGATCAACTTCCTGATCTGGATTACTGACAACTGCGATCCCAATGGTGCTATGAGCATTTGCTGCAATCCGCTCGGCAATCTCTAATGCCAATGCTTGCAGGTCACGAGTATTAGATGACAGTTCTGCTGGTGACGCATGACTTTCAACGTAAGCAAGAACTTTGTCAGCGTTAGGGGCAGACCGAACGCGTCGGCTGATGGCATCACCAATGCCGGTTTCGCTGATCGCGAGGCTACCATTGATGTTGTCCAACCGCTCAACTAATGCGCCTTCAATTGTTGCACCTTCACCGCCGAAAATATACGAGCCAACGTTCTCCCGAATCTGGGCAGCAAATGACTGAATCATCGCATCAGCTGTGGCTTCGTCATCGGCTTTAGCAGTAATACGAATATCAATCACACCACTATGGGCCGCAAGACCCAGTGACGGATTGCTAGAATGGAGTAGTTCATCGCCAATCAAGTCATCCAATGAACTTTCGCCAATACCTGCTGTTTGTAAGTTCATTGCCTTGATGATGCCCAGCTCATAACGCTCCTTCAGCAAAGGTACAATACGCTCGGCGAGCAAGAATTTCATCTCACGGGGTACACCTGGCAGCGAGACAATTATTTTGCCTCCCTGCTCCACCATAAAACAGGGTGCAGTACCAACAGGATTTTCAATTAACAACGCATTTTCTGGCAAGAAGGCCTGGCGTCGGTTATTATCGGTCATATTAGTGCGAAATCCAGCAAAGCGCTCAGCGATAGCATCTAATAAGTCTTGGTGAAATACTAATGAGCGGTTTGTTGCTGCGGCAACACCCTGCCGGGTCATATCATCTACAGTTGGCCCAAGCCCTCCAGTGGTAATAATCACATCAGCGTGGGTAAGTGCTTGTTGAATCGCGTGGGTAATGCGACTTTCATTGTCGCCAACAGATGTCATAAAATAAACGTTAACGCCGATGTCACGTAGAGTACGAGCAATATGTACTGAGTTGGTATCAGTAATTTCACCCAGAAGAATCTCAGTTCCAATGCTGATGATTTCTGCGCTAATATTTTGAGCCATGTTGAACTACCTTAATTGAATGCAGGCAATTAGATAAGGAATTTTTGCAAAATCGAAAGAACTAATTATAATCCCGACTTAGAAAATGAGTAATCTGCAAAAAGCAACTTCTTTGTGCAGAATTGCTAAATACACTTAACGAATCTTTTTTGAGAAATTGTCCAGATACGATGGAGGAAATCTAGTGGCAAGTGTAACCTATCGCAATGTGCATAAGTCTTTTGGCAACACAGTTGTCATCCAGAACATGAACCTCGAAATACATGACAAAGAATTTCTTGTCTTTGTCGGCCCATCTGGGTGTGGTAAATCCACTAGCCTGCGTATGCTGGCGGGCCTTGAAGAAGTGACGTCGGGCGAAATCTTGATTGGTGATCGGGTTGTAAATAACGTTGCGCCCAAAGATCGCGATGTCGCGATGGTGTTCCAGAGCTATGCGTTATATCCGCATATGACGGTATACGATAATATGGCGTTTGGTTTGCGTTTGCGTAAAACGCCAAAACATGAAATTGACCGCCGCGTGAACGAGGCAGCCAATAGCCTGGGTTTGATTGAAGAAGCCAAGGGGATAAATTTGCTTGACCGTCGCCCCCGGCAACTGTCTGGTGGTCAACGGCAGCGGGTTGCAGTCGGTCGCGCGATTGTTCGTGAACCAGCCGTTTTTCTACTTGATGAGCCGCTTTCGAACCTTGACGCAAAGCTGCGTGTTCAGTCCCGTGCTGAAATCGCTAAATTGCATCAACGCCTGGAAACCACCTTTATTTATGTCACCCATGACCAGGTAGAAGCCATGACGATGGGTGATCGCATCTGCGTTTTGAACGAGGGCGAGATTCAACAGGTTGATAGCCCTTCATCGCTCTATAATAATCCGCGCAATGTGTTTGTCGCTGGTTTCATTGGCAGCCCGTCCATGAACTTTTTCGATGCACATCTTGTAGCTGATGGTGATGCTCTGAATGTTGATACCAATGCGTTCAAGGTGAGAATTGATCCCAAACATGCTGGGCCGTACCGTGAACATGCTGGCAAAGAAGTTATTCTGGGTATTCGGCCTGAAGATATTCATGATGCACGTTTTGTTCCCTCTGGCATTACGCCTTCTGAATTAGAGGCAACTGTGGAAGTGGTTGAGCAGATGGGTAACGAAGTCGTCGTTTACTTGAACGAAAAAGGCGTCAATATGACGGCACGCTTTGATCCGCGTACCGACATCGAAATCGGCGACCGGGTCCAGTCGGTGGTTGCAATTGATAATATTCATCTATTCGATTCGAACACCAAACTATCATTGGCTTACGATTACAAGAATCAAACTAACGTGGCCCCTGTTTAGTTGAGTGTAGCCAGTCATTTTATGAACCGCGTGGATCATTCCAGGCGGTTTTTTTTATGCACTGCACTAAGAAATGTATGAGACTATTGATGTTTAGTACCAATATCGATTGGTAGAGGTGTCATATAACAGTATTAAGACTATAATTCGTTCCACTCATCTCTTCTATAGTAAATTAAAGGATCAACATCCCTTTGAAGCTTAAGGTTTATGATCAACCTGATGTATTCGATTTGCTTCGTGACGAGTGGAATGCGCTGGTTACGCAAAGTACGTCGAATCGCATCTTTAGTACATGGGAATGGAATGCGACCTGGTGGCAGGCGTATAAACCGGGTGAGCTACTTGTGGTTACCTGCCGTAACGAAGATGAAGAGCTAATCGGCCTTGCTCCCTGGTTTATTAGTTCTGAGAATATTCTGTCAACGATTGGCTGTAAGGAAGTAACTGATTATCTTGATGTGATTGTTAATCAGGATTATGTGGACTCAGTTCTCGACACTTTTGCAAATTTTCTTGCTGCCAGCACAAACCGCTTTCGTCACATTGAATTCTGCAATATCCCGGAAGACTCACTCAGTTATCTGGCTCTTCCTCATAAGCTTGAGACTTGTGGATTCAATGTTAGCCTTGAGCGTGAAGATGTTTGTCCGATTGTGCCATTGCCTAATGAATGGGCTGCCTATCTTGCACAATTAGATAAGAAGAATCGACATGAGTTAAGGCGTAAGCTGAGGCGTTCTCAAGGCAATAATACGGTTGATTGGTATGTCGTTGGTGAAACGCACGATATTGTAGCTGAAACCGATGCTTTCATGAGTATGATGGCTGCCAGTGATGCCGAAAAAACCGTGTTTCTATCTGATCCGTACAACATGGCATTCTTTCAAGCAATTATCCCGGTGATGCTTGCCGCTGGTTGGCTTCAGCTAAATTTCTTGACCGTTGACGATGAACGTGCTGCGGCTTATCTAAACTTTGACTATAACAATCAGATTCTAGTGTACAACTCCGGCATTTACTCAGAGCAGTATGGGCATTTGAGTCCGGGAATTGTACTACTTGCCTACAATATTCAACACGCCATCGAAAATGGACGGACTGCTTTCGACTTTCTGCAAGGGGATGAAGAGTATAAATATCGCATGGGCGGTCAAGATAAGGTAGTCTATAATCTGGTTGCCGACTATATGGAGTAATGTTAAGCGATAGCAAATCGTGTTTCAAAATTTCACTTGATACACTATCGCTTAAGTTTAGCCACCATAGGAGTTAGGTACATCAGCAACTGTGGTGACAATCCAGGGATCGGTTTCTTGGATGTCGATTGCTTGCTCATCTTTCACCATATTTTGCCCTTTGTGGTACAGGACATCATTGAAGGCATCGTAGCGGTAGCGGCGGTTAACCCAACCGTAGAGTTGATGTTGAAAAATTACATTAAACTGAACTGCTTCATCTTCGATGAAAATTTGCTCATCAACGAGCCATACTGGAGCATATTGTTCAATATGGGGAATAGCTTTGGCATTGCGGCGTTGTAGAATGGTTTGTTTAGCACTCATTTCAGATTCTTTCCCAAGCTCAAAACACAAAGCAATTGTAGCGATGAGTAACTACTATGGCAATTATCAAGAATCGGGTGATCGCTGTTTTAGCGAATCATGTTCGAGAATGATACGTACTGAGCGCTCATAAGTGAAATAATTCCAGATCCAACCGATCAGAACACTTAATCGGTTTCTGAATCCAAGTAGCCAGATCAAATGTAGTCCTAACCACATGATCCAGGCAACATAACCTGTTACGGGAATCCGATTGTAAATCCAGGCTACTGCCCGACTCCGTCCAATAGTTGCCATGATACCGCGGTCACGATATTCAAAGTTCACCTGATGTTGACCATTTATTTGTCTGGCGATGTTAAAAGCAGCTAATCTGCCTTGTTGTTTGGCAACCGGTATGAGTTGGGGATATGGTGTGCCGTTTTGATCCTCCAGGTAGGCCATATCCCCAATAACGTAAATGTGTTCGAGACCTATGGCCTCAAGTGTTGGTTTCACAGGAACACGGCTCCCACGTTGAAGCTCTACATCTAGCAGGTGAGCTAAAGGAGATGCCTGAACACCCGCAGCCCAGATAATCGTGTGAGTGTCTATCCGTTGTCCATCTTGTAGATGTATGTATCCTTTGCCTGCCGTTTGTACGGGGTTATTAAATATAATCTCAACGCCTAATGAAGTGAGTTGTTGGTAAGCAGCCTGCTGCAATCTTTCTGGAAATGGTGTCAGGAGACGATCCGTTGCTTCAACTAAAATGACTCTTGCTTGAAGTCCATGATATTCTTTTTGCAATATGAATTTATACAATTCGTGTAAGCCACCAGCGGTCTCTAATCCCGTTGGTCCGCCGCCAATTACAACCATTGTTGCAAATGCGTTACGTTCAATTTTATCGGTAGTCCATGCAGCTTGCTCGAAGTTCTTCAAGATGTGATTACGCAGTATTACCGCTTCGCTTAAATCCTTTAAGCCAAAAGACCATTGTTCAACCGTTTTATTGCCAAAGAAGTTGGTAACGCTTCCGCCAGCGATGATAAGATAGTCATATTCTTCCTCATAAAGGGAGCTATCAGTATGAATGAATACCTTTTGGTCACTTGTATTGATAGATTGTACCTCCCCCATCATGAAATTGATGTTACTTTTATTTGCGAAGATGTTTCGGATCGGATACGCGACTTCGCTTGGGTCAAGTCCACAGGTGGCAACTTGGTAGAGTAAAGGTGTAAAAGTATGAAAGTTTTTTCGGTCGATCAATAATACATCAACGGGCATGTTTGCTAACGTCTGTGTTGCATATAATCCGCCAAACCCAGCCCCAATAACAATTACTTTAGCCTGTTTCAATGTGTTTTTCCTTGGTTCTTTATTCATCTAAGCATTTTACCGCTTGAGTTTAGGTCAGCTTAAGCGTCTAACTTTATGACTGTTTGAGTATTCAGGTTAGGTGAAGATAACGCATTTATCCTGATATGCGTACTGTTTAACTTCAGACCTTATTGTTAGTAAGCGAGGTTGAGGCAATTTTCTGCCTGACAGTGTGTGGCAATCTATGATTGATCTGGTAATTGGGAAGATAGAGCATTCTGTCAGGCAGAAATATTTGTCTATCATTGGAGGTGTAGTTGGGGATGCGTATCCCCTTGTGTAGGGTTATAATTTACCCTCATAGTTTGTGGGCAAATAAAAAGGGAAAAGTCCATGCCTCGCGCATTGATGAGTGTCTATGATAAAACAAATGTGACTGAGTTTGCTTCGACTTTGGTTGATTTGGGCTGGGACATTGTGGCGAGTGGTGGGACTGAGCAAACCCTGAGAAGTTCCGGTATAGCTGTAACTTCCATCTCTCAGTTGACAGGGATTCCAGAGATGTTGGGTGGACGTGTTAAGACCCTTCATCCAGCTATCCATGCTGGTATTCTGGCGAGTAGTTCTTCTGAGGATATTCAACAGCTAGAGCAATATGGTTATGCGCCTATCAATATGGTGGTGTCAAATCTATATCCGTTTCAGGATACTGTTGCTCAGAAAGGAATTTCGCTGCAAGATGCAATTGAGCAAATTGATATTGGTGGTGTAACCTTGTTGCGGGCAGCGGCGAAGAATTTTTTGCATGTTATTGTCCTGAGTGATTTTAATGACTACGCGAAAATATTAGCCGAATTAAAGGCGACGGCTGAAGTTGAGATTGCCACTCGACGCAATCTCGCCGTAAAAGCTTTTGCTCATACACGCGACTACGATACTGCTATCCACGCCTTTCTGTCGACCGACAATGTTCCAGATCTGGCCCAAGAAACATTGCCCCAACACTTATCGATTGGCCTGCATCAGGTTGAAACATTGCGATATGGGGAAAATCCACACCAGGCAGCAGCCTATTACAGTCGTACCAATGGCAATGGTCCCCTGGGTGGCGAATTGGTCGGCGGCCAGAAACAATTATCCTATAACAACTATCTGGACCTGGATGCAGCCTGGCGCGCGGTCAGCAGCTATTCAGATCCAACCGTTGTCATCGTAAAACACCTAACCCCCATTGGCATCGCGACTGCGGAAAGCATCGCGCAGGCATATCCGATCGCCCTCGCTGCTGACTCATTATCAGCATATGGCAGCGTTGTCGCCGTCAACCGTGAAGTTGATGAATCATTTATCGAAGCACTGGGGTCGGTCTTCACCGAGGCAATTGCAGCACCCAATTTCACGCCGACGGCTATTGAGTTATTTGCGACCAAGCGAAAGAATTGTCGTTTAGTACGCATACCACGTCCATTCGACGGTCAGAATTACGAAATCCGCACGGTCACTGGCGGTCTACTTGTCCAGCGTGCTGATATGGGCGACCCTGAAGGCACATCACTACATACCGTTACCGAGCGTAAGCCAAGTGCCGACGAATTTGCTGCACTCCAATATGCCTGGAACGCCGTGCAGCATGTCAAATCAAATTCGATTGTGATTGCGCAACCAAACGCTGTTGTGGGTGTTGGTGGTGGACTTCCCAGTCGGGTGGATGCCGTCAAGCTTGCAATAGCCAAAGCCGGCGATAAATCACAGGGCGCGGCCCTCGCTTCCGATGCTTTTTTTCCATTTGCAGATGGGATTGAGGCCGCTATCCAGGCCGGTATCAGCGCCATCATCCAGCCTGGCGGTTCTATCCGCGATGCTGAGGTAATTGAAGCTGCCAACAACGCTAACATGGCGATGGTTTTTACCGGCGTACGACATTTTCGGCATTGATTCGAGGCTTGCTTGCCTATTCAACGCTTGCTATAATGACCGCATATCGCCACCCTAGCTCAACGGCAGAGCATACGCTTCGTAAGCGTGAGGTTGAGGGTTCAAATCCCTCGGGTGGCTTACCCAAATGCCCGTAACTATTACGGGCGTTTTTGTTGTGTAGTACGGGAGGTGGCGATGAATGAAAAAACCAGTCCAATTACCATTGGTGTTGCCGGGGGCACAGGCTCTGGCAAAACAACTATTTCAAACGCCTTGCTGAGCCGTATTGGCGCCCAGAATATCGCCTACCTACCGCACGACAACTACTATAAAGACATTGCAGATATCCCGCTCCACAAATTCTCTATTCGCAACTTCGATCACCCCGATGCACTGGACACGCATCTGCTCGTGAGCAACATCAAAGAACTTCGCCGAAACCAGCCAACTGAAGTACCGGTTTATGATTTTCGTGAGCATCGGCGTCAAGACTACACCCGAACGGTTGATCCTCAACCCATCATTCTGGTCGAAGGGATTCTGATTTTTGCTGAGCCTGAGCTACGCCCCTTATTCGATGTAAAAATCTTTGTGGATACCGACTCAGATGTTCGTTTTATTCGTCGCTTGCACCGCGACATCACTGAGCGTGGTCGAACTGTTGACTCAGTCATCGAACAATATTTAGAAACTGTCCGCCCGATGCATCTTGAATTGGTTGAACCGAGCAAGCGCTATGCTGATGTCATAATTCCCGAAGGCGGATTTAACACAGTCGCCATCGACATGCTTGCGGACCGCATTCACACCCTGCTCGATAACCAGTAAAATTATATTTAGAAAGAGGATTGACGCTCGACTTTGCGCCATGCTATACTGCCAGACATCAGCAACGAATGGGAAAAGTAGATAAATTGACTGGTCATAGAGAATGTGAGTCATGGGCTGAAAACTCACTTACCAGCAACTATCGAAAGTCACCCAGGAGCTGTTCCACTGAATTTTCGTAGTAAGTGGGACCGGGCACGCCCGTTAGCGCGTTAGAGTGTTTCACTGCTGTGCGGTGAAAAAACAAGGTGGTACCGCGGAAGTTCGATCCTTTCGTCCTTGTCTTGGGCGAGAGGATTTTTTATTTCTTCTGGTACAAACAGGCCAATGGATAGGACATGACCACAACGAACGATACCAACGACTTTTATGATGCCATAGCTGAATATTATCCACTGTTCTATCGCGACTGGGAAACTCAATTAGAGCGTGAAGGGCTTGGTCTCCGCGCACTTTTTCGCAACAAAGGGATCAACCGCATTCTTGACCCATCGTGTGGTGCAGGCACCCAGGCAATCGCCCTTGCCAGGCTGGGCTTCGATGTCGTTGCTGCTGATCCGAGTGCAGGGATGCTGCGTAAAGCAAACCAGATAGCGAACGAGAGCGAATTACGTGGCAGTTTGGAATTCCATCGTGCGGATTTCTCCCAAATCAATGATGTAGTTGTTGGGCCTTTTGATGCGATTGTTAGCAAAGGTAATGCCCTGCCCCATTTGCTGACAGACGCCGAGATTGAATCGACCGTGCAACATTTTTTCAACCTTCTACGTCCCGGGGGCTTGCTGGTTGTCGGAATGCGGGATTTTGGCCCATTTATGGAAACTCGCCCACGTTTTATTCCCGGTTTCACCCATGAGCGCGATGATGGGAGCGAATTTATCACGTTTGAAATTTGGGAGTGGGAAGATGCCCCGCCAATGATCGCCACCCAAAATCTGTTTATCGTCAGCGGCAAGGACGATGACTACACGACAATCAAACGACACGTGATCTTTCGACCACTTTCAACTGATGAGGTCAAGGTTGTCTTACTCGAAGCAGGCTTTGACGATATTTCTGATCAACCAGACCGAGCCGAGCGTGTTCTGGTAGCGCACAAACCAATCGGAGCTAACCAATAGGAGAAAATCATGCGAGAACCGATGCCTAAGAATTTCGAATTTGCCGAAGCGGAAACCCGCCTCTATCAATGGTGGGAAGACAATGGTTGGTTCAAGCCAGAAATTGCTGAGGATGATGCCGAACCATTTGTGATTAGTATTCCACCACCTAACGTCACCGGTGCGTTACATATGGGCCACGCAATGTATACCATCCAGGACTTGATGATACGGTATGAACGGATGCGGGGCAAAGCTGCGCTATGGATTCCGGGAACAGACCATGCCGGCATCGCAACGCAGCTTCAAGTTGAGAAAATGTTAGCAGATGAAGGAACCAGCCGTGAAGCCGTTGGGCGTGAGGAATTTCTCAGCCGCACCTGGGCCTGGAAGGAAAAATATGGCGGCACCATCCTCAATCAGTTACGTCGACTGGGTGCAAGTTGTGACTGGGAACGCGAACGATTTACGCTCGATGATGGTCTTTCTGATGCCGTCCAACAGGTATTTGTGTCCCTTTATGAGCAAGGCCTGGTTTATCGTGGTCCACGACTCGTGAATTGGAGTCCTGGCTTGCAAACAGCCGTTTCTGACCTGGAAGTCGAACGTGAAGAAGAACCAGGTAAAATGTATCACTTCAAATACCCCATCAAGGGCGGCGGCTACATCCCAGTGGCGACCACGCGCCCAGAGACCATTCTCGGTGATACGGCTGTTGCCGTTCATCCAGACGATGATCGCTACCAGCATCTGATCGGACAAACCGCTCTCGTGCCGATTCTGGACCGTGAAATCCCCATAATCGCTGATGAATATGTTGACCGTGAGGTGGGAACCGGGGCACTAAAAGTGACTCCCGGCCATGATCCCAATGATTATGCGCTTGGCGATCGCCATAATTTGCCGATCATCAATGTGATGACGCGGACTGCCAGCATGAATGAAAATGCCGGACCTTATGTAGGACTTGATCGTTTTGAGTGTCGCAAGCAGCTCTGGACTGACATGGAAGCGGCGGAACTCACCCTTAAAGTCGAAGATATCATGCATACTGTACCCCGGAGTCAACGGGGCGGTGAGGTCATTGAGCCGTTAATCAGTACCCAGTGGTTTGTGAAAATTCAGCCACTTGCCGCAGAAGCAATTGCTGCGGTGCGTGATGGCCGCATCAAAATTGTGCCAGAGCGGTTCGAAAAGGTCTATTTTAACTGGATGGAAAACATCGAGGATTGGTGCGTTAGCCGCCAACTATGGTGGGGGCATCGCATCCCTGCCTGGTATGGTCCTAATGGGGAGATCTATGTCGGAACCACGCCCCCAAAGGGCAATGGCTGGACGCCAGAAGAAGACGTGCTCGATACGTGGTTTAGCAGCGGGTTGTGGCCGTTCAGCACACTGGGTTGGCCGCAGAAAACGGCTGACATGGAGCGATACTATCCGACTTCCGTCATGGAAACTGGCTATGACATCTTGTTCTTCTGGGTCGCACGGATGATTATGCTAGGCCTCTGGTTCACCGATGATATTCCGTTTCACACGGTTTATCTTCACGGGATTATCCGTGATGCTAAAGGTGAAAAATACAGCAAAACAAAGGGGAATGCCGTT
The DNA here is from genome assembly GCA_965223835.1 of Phototrophicaceae bacterium. Taxonomy (GTDB): domain Bacteria; phylum Chloroflexota; class Anaerolineae; order Aggregatilineales; family Phototrophicaceae; genus CAVYXZ01. Next base: position 2,279,396 of record CBDCXQ010000001.1, on the reverse strand, counting down.
GATCCACTGATAATTATGGATAAGTACGGGGCCGATCCTTTACGGTTCACACTCGTCACCAGTAGCACGCCAGGCAATGACGTTAATCTAGATGAGAACCGCGTCGAAGGTAACTGGCGGTTCGTTAACAAAGTCTGGCAAATGGCGAACTTCATCACCAGCAATATAGAATCGGAAATTCAGCCCGGTCTGCCTGAAGGCATTGAATTTGATCTGCCTTCTCGCTGGATCCTCTCGCGCTTGAACACGCTGATTCAGAATACTCAGCGACTTTTTGACAGTCATCTCTATGGTGAACCTGGACGTCAAATCTATGATTTTCTCTGGGGTGAATTTGCCGACTGGTATATCGAGTTGAGTAAACATGTATTGTACGAAGGCAGCCCGGCAGAAAAAGAGAATAGGTTGCAATTGCTGGCCTATGTGCTGGAAACCTGCCTGCGACTGCTACACCCTTTCATGCCCTTTATGACTGAAGCAATTTGGCACTACCTGCCGCATGAAGGCGAAACGCTCATGTTGGCCCCCTGGCCGGAGGCCAAATCAGCATTGATAGACGAAACGGCAGAAGCCCGCATGGCGGCCTTAATGGACATGGTTCGCGGCATTCGAAATGTGCGCATCGAATATGATGTCGATCCAGGCAGGCGAATTACCGCCATCATAGCCCCCGGAAGCTACCGGGCCGAGCTTGAAAATTACAGCTATATTTTCGCTCGCCTGTGTCATGTCAATCACGTTGAATTGATCGGTAGTGGGGAACCAGCGGACAGTGCCTCAGTAGTGGTCAACGATGCAACTGTCTACTTACCCCTGGCCGGGTTGGTCGATATTGAAGTGGAATGTCAGCGGTTACAAAAAGAACAGGTCAAAATCCAACAACAGATGCAACGGTCTCAGAGTATGCTGAAAAATGAAAACTTCGTGAACCGGGCGAAGCCAGAAGTAGTCGAGCGGGAACGTCGCACTCTGATTGAACTTGAGGCCAGTGCTGCCCAAATTACTAAACGCCTTGCCAGTCTCTGTATGCAATAAATGCAAAGGTCCTCGTAATTCATTGAGGGCCTTTTCTTCTAGTCAACCATCGCGATATCAATCAAACACCCTAGCCCCGTTGTTTCAGGAATATCGCTCGTCCGGCTTCGCGAGCAGCTTTTCGAACTTCAATATCGGGGTCATTTTCGAAAATTTCTTGTAGTTTATCCAATGTTCCAGTGTCACCCAGGAGTTTCAATTCCTCGATCGCCTTGAGTCGGATAGCAGGGCTTTTGTCTTCCAAACGGGCAAGATGGAATTCAATCAGTCTCTTGTCTGGCATATGACCTCACCATTTACATGGTCATCAAATATACTATGAATCAAGTTTACGCCGTTCAAAATAATAATCAATTCCAAACAATATTAACAAACCAGCATCAATCATTCTTTAAATATACTCTATCCAACAAGCACCATTGGTTAACTTGCCTCTGTTATACAACCCATATATAATGAATGTTAGCATAAAAATTGCTTTTGTAGCCACTGACTGTTAAGTATTGTCGTAAACTCAAGTCATCAATTCAATTTCTTATCTTGAAAAATTCAACCCACGTGCAGCATTGTTTGGTGCCATAACAAACGAGGTTCAGTATGCAGATTGACACTAACCAGGACACATCAACACTGCTACAACAGATTCTCCAGCTTATTGTAACGTACCCAGACATTGAAGATTGCATGCCTGCTTTACTTGAATCCGTGCAATTGTTAACTGGTGCCTCAACCACTGGTTTCATACTCTTGAGCGAAGATCAAACTCATATTTCGCTGGGGCCAGTGCCATCCGATATGACCCCTTTCATCACCGCCCTGCCCGATCTGTCACCTGGTTTACATACCAGCCCGCGGACACGAGATAACCACCCACTATTGACTGATTCTTGTCTTGTGGCAGCGCTAGATGCCAACAATGAGATTATTGCGGGTGTTTATCTGCTGCTGTCGAACGACTATGCCCCACTTGATACAACATCCCAGCAAACGCTGGATGCGATCTTGAATGCATTCCAATTAGTCGCAGCCCAGGCTTACAATCGAGAACAACGGCAGCGCGCAGAACAATTGGTACATTCAATTGTCACCAGTATTACCGACCCGCTCTTGGTACTTGATGACAAAAAACAGGTGTTGCTTCTCAACCCGGCGGCTGAAAAGACATTCAATTTCTCTACTCACGAAGCCAGGGGACACAGCCTCGCCTCGGTCGTCCAATCTGACGAATTAATGGCATTTTCTGAAGATAAAAATAAGCGGCTGGCGGAATGGGTTAGTGACGATGACCGCACTTTTGTCCCACGTGCGCAATCTGTGCTCGATCAGGATGGAAATGCTGAAGGCTGGGTGCTTATGTTGCGCGATATTACCCACTTCAAGAAGTTGAATCGCAATCAGAATGAATTCACCCGTATCGTGTCACACGATTTACGATCTCCGCTAACCTCAATGCAGGGGTTCGCGAATATGCTTGAACTCGGTCTGGTTGGTGACCTTAATGAAAAACAGGCTCACTTTGTCGATAAAATCCTGGCGGGAATCACCCAAATGACGGCTTTGGTCGACAATATTCAAGATGCGGGTCGCTATGACCCGGAAACTGGCTTCTACGAAATATCCCGTTCGCAATGTGATTTGACAGACATTGTAAGTCGCATTGCCGATAATCATTTGGTTCCTGCTGAAAAAGGTGAACTTAAGCTTTCGGTCTCAGTTGCTGACAACGTGCCCGTCATAAATGCCGATACCAATATGCTAGAGCGTGCCCTAACCAATTTAGTCGATAACGCGATCAAATATACACCTAATGGTGGCGCGGTTAATGTGCAGGCGGCAGTCGAAAATAACAGCATCATCATGAGCGTAAAAGATACCGGCTTTGGTATCAGCGAAGACAATCAAAAGCATCTATTTGAGCGCCACGTTCGAATTCCTCGTCAGGAACATAAGAAGATCAAAGGTAGCGGCTTGGGCCTGTTCATCGTCAAAAGTGTTGCCCAGCGGCATGGTGGTGATGCCTGGGTAAAAAGTATCGAAGGTCACGGTAGTACCTTCTTCATGAGTATTCCACTGGAAGGTGCGAACCTCATGAATCCTGAAACTGACTCAACGTAGACACATTCCGCAATCGCGTTATAATCGAATAATTGTTCTATCTGCCCCGTCGCCAACGGGGTTGTTTGGTCAGGAAACAGGCTTATGCCGATACAGATACTCAATGACCAGATTGTTGCGCAGATCGCTGCAGGTGAAGTGATTGAACGTCCGGCTTCTGTGATCAAAGAACTCATTGAGAATTCTCTGGATGCTGGTGCTGATACTATTCATATTAGTGTTAAAGGTGGCGGGCGACAACTGATGCAGGTCAGCGACAACGGTCATGGTATTCCTGCTGCTGAAGTTGAACTGGCGTTTCAGCGCCATGCCACCAGCAAACTTACAACTGTGTTTGATCTCGACAACATCGCGACATTGGGTTTTCGTGGCGAAGCACTTGCCAGCATTGCCTCTGTCAGTCGTGTAACGTTGACTTCATGTAGTAAAGACGAGGCGACGGGTGTGAGAGTCCAGGTAGATGGTGGCGATATTGAGCAGCGCACAGCCATCGGTGCACCTGCTGGGACGGTCGTTCGGGTTGAAAACCTGTTTTATAATACCCCGGCCCGCTTGAAGTTCATGAAAGCTGAAAACACCGAAAAGCGTCAGATTGCTCTGGTCATCAGTCGCTATGCGATGGCGTATCCACAAGTTCGGTTTGTATTAGAACAGGATGGGCGCGAGTCTCTGCGCACATCTGGCAGCAATCAGTTAAGTGAGGTCCTTATCACCACTCTAGGCCTGAAGGCCTTTCGCGATATGTTTGACTTCAAAAGTGATAATCAAGGTCGAACTTTAGCTACCCAGGTCCAAGGGTATGCATCCTTGCCGAGTCTCAATCGCTCTGACCGATCCCGGATTATTCTGTTTGTTAATGGGCGCTGGATTCAAGATTCCAGTCTCACCTATGCTGTTATACAGGCTTATCATACATTGTTGATGAAAGGTCGTTATCCAATTGCTGTGGTAATGATCGAGATTCCCCCTGGTGAGGTTGATGTCAATGTGCACCCTACAAAAGCTGAAGTGCGCTTTCAGAAACCCAACGATGTCTTTGCGACGGTGCAACGCACCCTGCGTCGAGCTTTGCTTGACTCAACACCATCAGGAGGTCTTGGCTCAGCTACTGGTTTCTCGAAAATTAACGCCCCCGATTATGGGACAAGCACTGCCGGGCAAATGGCGCTTGGGTTGCAGCTTGATAATCCCGGTTGGTATTCGCATCAATATTCAGAAGTCAAATCTGAGGATGCAAACTCTATACCTTTTGGGCCTGAAGCACCCGATCAGCCACGAACATTGCCTATGTTGCGGGTTATTGGTCAGGTCGGCGCCAGCTACATTGTTGCCGAAGGGCCTGCTGGTATGTATTTGATTGACCAACATGCCGCCCACGAGCGAATTCTCTACGAACAGTTTCTGAATGACTACGCGAAGCAGAATACGGTCACGCAATTAACATTGGGAACCCAGACCATCGAACTACCCGCAGCGGAGGCACGCTTAATTGATGACAATCTGCAAATCCTCCATGAGGTAGGTTTTGCCGTAGAATCATTTGGTCCCAACACCTTCATCATACGGAGCATCCCTGCGTTACTAACAGATGCCGACCCAGTCGAAGTGGTTTATAGCATTATTGAAGAACTGGAACATGGTAACATACCCGGCCAGGCATCGATCGAGGAAAAAATTATCCAGCGCGTATGCAAACAGGCGGCGGTTAAGGCCGGGACTATCTTGAGTCTGGAAGAAATGCAGGGATTAATTCGTCAGCTTGAACGCGCCCAATCGCCCCACACTTGCCCACATGGTCGCCCAACTATGCTCCATATGACCGGCGACCAACTCGCCCGTGAATTTGGTCGCAAGTGAACCTAGCGGCTTTGCCAGTTAAAGACTCGCTGTTCGGGCGGCCCACTTATAACCTGATAAATGCCTTCAGCGTTAGGTTTCGCAACTGTGACCGTCCAATTGATGACATGAGGCTGTCCATCGGTTGGAATAAGCGAATCAGGCAGCAGCAGCGCAGTGTTGCGCGTAATTTCATTGTGAACCGAGCCAGTTGCCGTATCCACAAGTTGCACCAGGTACATCTCCTCGCTCTGTAAAATACCCGCACTCACCCACTCCAGCCGAAATACACTCGCGGGCACATTCGCGCCTTGCGGCGGCGAAATCACACGCGGCGCGGCATAAGTTGGTGTCGGCGTTGGCGTCTCTTTACCTGATGGTGTGGGCGATAAAGTCGGAGTCGGCGTTGGTGCTGGCACCATCACGGTTTGCCCTACTTGCAACAGCGGATTACAATTTGGCCCGCCACTCTGCACCTCAAAGTTGCAACCCGCAAATGAAATATCCGGGTTGAGTACGGCTAACACCTCTAAGGTCGTATTCCAATTCACCGCAATATCAACCATTGTCTGGCCTTCAATTACGGTATGTGCGATGATCGGCGCATCAACATTGAGACCAGTTGCTGGTGAAGTGGGTGCAATACCAGGCCCAACAGCGACAAATGGTGACGGTGTAAAGTTCTCAGGTGTTGGCGTCGTCGTTTGCCGCGGAATGAGAATGATGGCCCCCTCTCCCGGCAGCGTATCAGCGTTCGGCACATTATCATTAATCCGCACAATTTCGTTGATTACGCTGAAATCGCGGTAACCATAAAGTTGAATAATGAAGCCCAGCGTTTCGTCCTGCTTGATCGTATGTTCGTAAGGTCCCGGCGTCTCAGATGGCGGGGGTGGCAATGTCGGCGGACCGGCGGTAAATGTGGGCGTTGCGCTTTCGACCATTGGTGCGGCAGTCAGCACTTCGGCTGTTGGTGTAACACTGGGAGTCGGGCTGGGCAAATCGGTAGCAAATGATGTCAGGGCAATCTGCTCAACTGTTGGGCTGGCACCACCCTGCGGCAAAGCCACAAAATTACACCCTGCCAGCAATAGACATCCGATCAATAGCGCACGTAATCGTGCCATGCTACGCTCCCGCACCTTCCCAGCTAAATGTTCGAGCTTCGGTAGTAAAATACGGCTCCCCTGGCTGTGCCTCATCAATCACACTCACCGACCAGCTATATTCATGCCGTTGGTCATCCTGCCCTTGCCAGGCTTCCGGGATAATAAAAAGTTGCTCTGTGGTCTGCGCGGAAAATATGACATCAACGGTCAAATCTTCAACCGCGACAAGATATACTTGATTTGCACCCAGCGTCCCTGATGCTGTCCAGCGCAGGGTCACAATGTCTTGTCGTTGAAACAGGGCGCGGTTATCGGGGCTTTTGGCGCTAGGCGCATTAAAAGTTGCAGTTGCAGTTGGTGTCGGGGTTTCGCTGCCCGACGGTGTTGGCGAGAGCGTCGGGGTCAGGGTCGGTGCCGGCACCCGAATACGTTGGCCTTCATACACGTTCACAACACATGATTCGCCCCCGGCAGGCTCGCCAAAATCACATTGGGAAAATGTAATTTCCGGGTTTAATTCGGATAGGATTTTGACATTCGCTCCATAATTGAAAGCAATCACGATAATATTCTCATCCTTAACCACTGTATGCCACCTTACACCGGGTTGCAGGGTCTCGGTAGGCACAACAAATGCGATCTGGATGCCACCATCATCTGGCGCAATAATAACAGCATTGTCATTATTATTCGCCGCAGATTCACCGGCTACCGTCGCGACTGCATCTAAGTCAGCATCAAGTGTTGGTGTCGGCCAGGGAATTTCTAACGTCTGCCCGGATTGGATAAGCTCAGGTGCATCCAGATTGTTGATCTCCAGCACCACATCAATAATTGCCAAATCGCGATGCCCACAGCGAGACACGATCGCGATGAGGCTGTCACCGGGCTGAACTTGTTGCATACAAGGGCCAGGAGTCGCGGTTGGTGCAGGCGTTGAGGTTTGAGTCTGGGTGGGCGGGGCATCAGCGGTAACTGTTGGCAGATTCAATGTTACGGGTGGAATACTGGTGTTGGTACTAAATGGGTTGGGAGCATCACCTGTCAATATCCCTGGCGCTGATGCCGTGACAATCTGTGAATTGGTCGGACTACCACCAAGTAAATCAGTAAAGGCGAACAAACGCAGCGCACCTAAAATGAGAACTCCGGTACAGGCAAGTGCCACCAGGACAAACATTCCTGCGAGAATATAGGTCCCCCCACGCCAGCGCAGTTGATTTTCTGCCAGATCAGTTTCCCCAAAATGAAAATCATAATCTGGTGTATCAGCGACAGATGACTCCTCAACATTGTGCGAGGTCGTTGGCACCTCGGTTAGCAATGCGCCACAAACATTACATGTTCTGGCTTGCGGATGTGCTGGCGTCCCACAAATTGGACAAATTTTGCGACTCAAACAGTCAGACCTCGAACACGTGGTCAAATTGCTATAGGGCCGATCAATTATACTCGACTCTGGGTGCAGCGCGAGGGCCGGAACAAACCGTGTTTTGGTCAGAATACCCAACATAATCAGGCAACCAGTGGACGATAAGGTCAAGCCATTGCCCTACTGATATTGATGAAAAGAATAAACCTATACTTCAAAATAGACCAATCAGCCAGTCTATTGAAATAGTCGGCTATACTGGATAACCTTTGATAGATTAATTTGCCCCCAGCATATTTTCTGTAAGCAAACGCTTGTACAGAGGAGACACAATGCAGTTCTATAAACCTGATGAATATCAGTTCGTTGATTATCTTTGGGACGATAACGCCGTGCAGTCAATGGATGGCGTTGACCGTCTCGTGTATCGCTCAAATATCCTCGGGTCCGACCAGCGCGTAACCAATACGGGTGGTGGCAATACGTCATCTAAGCTTACGATGAAAGACCCTTTAACCAATGCCGATGTTGAAATCATGTATGTCAAAGGCTCTGGTGGCGACTTGCGCACGGCCAAACGTGCCAACTTTGCTTCGCTTTACCTGGATAAATTGATTGCACTCCAGGCAGTTTATGGCGCTGCGGCTGAAAAAGGCGTCAAGACACCCATCGAAGATGACATGGTTGCCATGTATCCCCACACCGTTTACGATCTTAATCCACGTGCCAGTTCGATTGATACACCGCTGCACGCTTTCATTCCGTTTAAACATGTCGATCACACCCATCCCAATGCAGTCATTGCGATCGCTGCCGCTGACAATGGCAAACAGCTAACACAGGAAATTTATGGTGATGAGGTTGTCTGGGTGGACTGGCAGCGTCCGGGTTTTGATCTGGGCCTGGTTTTGCAAGACGCTATCAGCCAGAATCCGGGAATTGTCGGGATAGTCCTCGGCGCCCATGGCCTCATTAACTGGGCCAATGACGATAAGGAATGTTATGAGTTGTCGCTCACCCTCATCGAGAAGGCCGCTCGTTACCTTGCCGCCCATGATAAAGGCGGCCAAAGGTTTGGGGGCACAAAATACGCAACCCTGCCACCTGAACACCGTGAAACCGTCTTAAGCAAAATCTTGCCGATGTTGCGAGGGCTGGTTTCTCAACAAAATAAATTTATTGGAACGATCCAGGCAGATAAGACAATTCTGCGCTTTGTCAACAGTCACGCTGCATCTCGACTGGCAGAATTGGGAACCTCGTGTCCAGATCATTTTCTAAGGACCAAGATCAAACCGCTATATGTTGATTGGGTCCCGGCATTGAATAACACCGACGACCTGATGGCTAAACTCAGCAATGGCATCGAGCAGTATCGCAAAGACTATGCTGCCTATTACGAGGCCTGCAAGCGCCCCAACTCCCCGGCCATGCGCGACCCGAATCCGCGCGTCATTCTGATCCCTGGAGTGGGCATGATCGCCTATGGCAAAAATAAAAGCGAATCGCGCGTCACTGCCGAGTTTTACAACTGTGCTGTCGCTGTGATGGAAGGGGCCGAAGCCGTTGGTAATTATGTCGCCCTACCCCGTCAGGAAGCGTTTGATATTGAATACTGGCTTTTAGAAGAAGCCAAGCTCAAACGGATGCCGCCTGAAAAATCACTGGAGCGGAATGTGGTGGTGGTCGTCGGCGGCGGCAGTGGCATCGGCAAAGCCGTTGCTCATCGGGTCGCGCAAGAAGGCGCACATGTCGTATGTGCAGATCTCAACATTGAAACCGCGCAAGCCGCCGCTGCTGAACTGACCGACATTTATGGCATGGGGATCGGGGTAGCAGGCACCGATATTTCCGGTTGTGGCCCAGCGATTGGTCTCGGCGTCAATATTACCGACCGCCACAGTGTTCGTAACCTTTTCCAACAGGTGCTGTTAGCCTACGGCGGCATTGACAACATAATCGTCACGGCAGGCGTTTTCGTCTCACCGTCGGCTGAAGGTCACATTCCAGACGATAAGTGGCGCATGACGTTTGACGTAAATGTGCTCGGCAGCTATATCATAGGTGATGAAGCCCGCCGTATCTGGGAAGCACAAAATCTGCGGGGTACACTGGTCCTTACAACGAGCGTGAACGCGGCGGTTGCGAAGAAGGGTTCACTGGCATATGATACCAGCAAAGCAGCGGCCAACCATCTTGTGCGCGAACTCGCAGTTGAACTCGCGCCATTGGTACGTGTCAATGGCTTGGCTCCAGCCACTGTAGTTGATGGCAGCAGTATGTTCCCTCGTGATCGCGTAATTAGCTCGCTCACCAAGTACAACATTGAATATAACGAAGATGAAAGCACTGAAGCGCTACGGGATAAGCTGGCACAGTTCTATGCTCAGCGTACCCTGACCAAATTACCCATCACGCCGGACGATCAAGCGGAGGTTGCTTATCTCCTCAGCACCGAAGCCTTTAGCAAAACCACCGGTCAAATCTTCAGTGTCGATGGTGGCCTAAACGAAGCATTCCTTCGGTAGTTAAGGAGCAGTTCTAACGCCAGTGAACTGTTTTCTCAATATGAGCCAGCGTCTTCGTGCGCCGCTGGCTTTTTCCACCGACCAAAGACAGGTGTCTGATGAAAATTACCGCAATTGAGAGTTTACAGTGGGCTGAATACCCTCGATTGATGATTGTACGAGTGCATACCGATAGCGGGATAATCGGTCTGGGCGAAACCGTCGATAAAATCCCCGGTGCCAAAGGCGCATTACACGGGACCCTGGCACCATTGATCCTGGGGCAAGACCCGCTGGACATTGAAGGTGTCTGGCGTTTCGTGATGGATAACATCATGTATCACGGCTATGCCGGGGCCGAAACACGTGCCCTGTCTGCGGTAGAGATTGCCCTGTGGGACATTATGGGAAAACACTATAATGCACCCCTCTATCATCTACTGGGTGGCAAAACCCGCGACTCAGTGCCAACGTACAACACCTGCATCGGTTTTGGCGAATTCCAGGATTATGCAGCCTGGCATAATGATGCGGGATCACTCGCACAGAGCCTGTTAGAAGATGGTATTCACGCGATGAAGATCTGGCCGTTTGACAGGTTTAGTGAACAGAGCTTCGGCCAGTACATTTCATTAGAATCAGTTGAAGCTGGCCTGAAGCCAATCCGACAGATACGAGAGGCGGTTGGCGACGCGATGGAGATCGGCATTGAGTGTCACTTTCGCTGGAACCGTGCCAGCATGGAACGAATCGCACGAGCGCTTGAACCCTTCAACATTCTATTCTTAGAAGATGTTCTAGCACCGGTTTATCCTGATGAGATCAAGGCTGTTTCGCAGGCAACCAGCATTCCCATCATTGGCTCGGAATTGCTGATGACACGCTGGCAAATACGCGAATGGCTCGAAAAACATGTTTCACAAATCGTTATGACCGATCCCGTCTGGAATGGCGGCATTGCTGAAACGCGCAAAATTGCCAATCTCGCTGAAACATTCGGGGTACCAATCGTATTGCACAATGTTGCTGGCCCCATCTGTCATGCTGTGTGTATGCATCTTGGTGCGCACATTCCAAATCTGTTTTTCGTCGAATCGGTCCGCGCGTTCTACCAATCCTACTTTGCGATTCTCAGCGATTTTACGCCAACAGTGACGGCTGGTCATCTCGATATTCCAAAAGGTCCTGGCCTGGGCATTAAACTTCGGGCCGAATTATTGGACCGCGCCGACCTGATACGCGAGGTTTCGGAAGGCAAGGGGCTGGCTCAAGGCCGCCGTGCAATGGGCGATCACTGGGCCGTTGAAGAGATTCGTTAATTTGTACCTTGGATTCATTCATCAAACAGAGGGTGTGCAAACGCTTTAGGGCATACCTATCCAGACTTCAATGCTACCTTTGCATCACTTATCACAGTCATAAAACTACAAATTTGTGTCAATTTGTTCATAAATCTCTAAATAACTTTGTGAGTATCTGCGTTGCTGAAGGCCAGCAATGGTGTTATGCTCTGGGAAAATTTGCTTGGCGAATATACTAAAATAGGGAGATGAGACAATGGATAAGCAATTAAAACGATTGTTTGAAGACCTCAACAGTGAGCAAAAAGCCCGCATTCAATCAGAGCACCAGCGCGCTTATGATTTCGACCGCAATGACCCACTGTTTGGTCTTAGTCAGGCCGAACTCAGTGGCCCCAAATTAAACCGTCGCTCCTTCTTACGGCTTATGGCAGCGTCGGGCGCAGCCCTGCCCTTGCGGGCTTTATTGGGCGCAGCCGGGGTGGCGTTGCCAGCAGTCAGCCGCGTTGCTGCCCAATCTGGCGGCGAATTGACCGCCGGCTGGGCCGGTACTGCTGAGATAACGACGCTGGATCCGGCGCAGATTAATCAGGTCTTACAATTCCAGATTGCCTCCAATGTGCTGAGTGGACTCACACACATAAATCCTGAGTTAACTGCCGAAGGCGACCTGGCAGTTGATTGGAGCGTATCCGAAGATGGCCTGGAATGGACCTTTAATCTGCGCGAGGGCGTCAAGTGGCACAACGGTGACGACTTCACCGCCGATGATGTCCTGTTCACTTACAATCGCTCGAAAGATCCTGAACAATCGATTCATTCGGGCAATCTTGCCAATGTGCTGGATGTCGAAAAAATAGATGATCTCACGGTCAGGCTGATACTGGGCAAGCCACAAGCATCACTGCTCGTCAAAACGTTAGAGCGGTCCAGCGGTCGTGCCATGACCATAGTCAATCAGAACGCAATTGAAGAACTGGGACTGGCGCAGTATGGTCTGACTCCAGTCGGCACGGGACCCTTCATGGTCACGGAACATCAACTGGGCCAGGGCGTTACCATTGAGCGCTTTGCAGATTATTATGACCCTGAACGGCCACTGCTTGATAAGGTAACCTTCATTCCCATCCCAGAGCCAGAACCACTGGCAGCGGCAATCGAAACCGGCGACATTCAACTTATCGGTGGTAACGCACCCGCTGCTGAACTGATTGACCGCTTTGCCGCCAATCCTGAGCTGGTCGTCTCAGAAATTACGGGTCCCGGTTTCCAATCGATGTTCGTCAATCCCTGGCGTGAACCGTTTATGGTTCCCGACTTCAACAAGTCACTCGACGATTTGAAAGCCGAAAATGGTTTCAAAGTTCGGCTGGCAATTGCCAAAGCCTTCGACCGTGAAACCTTTATTGAACGGGCGCTCTTTGGGCGTGGGCGGCCCGCATTCGGCACGATTAACCCGGCGATGGGTTTCTTCTTCGATACCGCAATCAACGAGACCAGCGAACAACGTTTTGATGCGGAAGCCGCTCAGCAAATGTTGGCTGATGCCGGATTCCCCGGTGGTGAAGGTTTCCCAACCCTGCGTCTGTTAACGACCCCGGCGGGTCGACGTGAAGGCGAAATCATCGTCAACATGTATCAGCAGAACTTGAACATCAATATCGAACTCGACATCAAGGACTTCACAGTTCTAATTGAAGATGCCAATTCGATGAATTACGATTTATTACGCCTGGGGAGCGGCGGCGATTTCGACCCCGATGATGCGCTGGTGGACTGGATGACGACCGAATCCCGTTTCAATGGCCCCGACCGGGATATGGACGCCATGCCGTTTGGCTTCTTTTCTGAGAGTCGGGTGGATGAACTGACCGCGCAACAGGCGACAGAAGCCGATCTGGAAGCACGCCGTGCGCTCGTCCAAGAAGCAAACCAGCTCACATCTGATAAGGTTGCCGCTGTTTTCACCCACCATCCCCTTGACATACTCGTCTATCGTAGCGAAGTTAACTTCCCGGATGTCAGCCGCATACCTGGCCTGGTTGACCTTGACCGGGTGTCCATCAGCTAGCTAACAACGACCGGCTGTTTATTGCGAGTGAGTGCGCAAAACGTTTGCATTCACTCGCATAATTTGAATACGCAGGAGGACGCCATCTATGGATCGTTACATCTTGAAACGAGTAATCCAGGCGTTCATCGTAATCTGGGCTGTGGGTACCCTGGTTTTTTTTATGCTGCGGGCAGTACCTGGTGATCCTATCCAGGCCTTATTAGCGGATGTAGATCCAACCGCTGCCGATGCGGTGCGCGCACGCCTCGGTTTGGACCAACCGGTATATATTCAATACCTATTTTGGCTCAGAAATACCTTTCAAGGCGATTTGGGTCAATCATTGTATGGGAGCCACGTCGCAGTCAGCCGTATCATTTTGGAAGCTATTCCACGCACGTTATCGCTGGCAACCGTCGCTTTCATTATCTCGTTTACGCTCGGTATCGTGACCGGAGTTATTTCGGCAGTCAAAAAATACTCCTGGCTCGATCATACCTTTACATTCTCGGCTTTTATCGGGATTAGTATGCCCGATTTCTGGATCGGCATTCTCCTCATCATTGTCTTTGGCAGCACATTACGCTGGCTTCCCGCCATCGGCTATGAGCCGCTTTCCGAAGGCTTTTGGCCCTGGTTATCACATCTAATCTTACCAGCGCTCGCATCGGGGTTGCCATTCTCCGCGTCCATCGCCCGCATTACGCGCTCCGCCATGCTCGAAGTGCTGCAAGAGGATTACATCAAAGTGGCCCGTAGCAAGGGGTTACGTGAGCGGCGGGTCATCAGTCGTCATGCACTACGGAACGCCTTAATTCCGGTTGTAACTGTCATGGGCATCTCAATAGCGCTGTTATTTTCTGGCACAGTGGTGGTCGAAAATGTGTTTGCGATCAAAGGCTTGGGGCGGGTCCTTATCCAGGGAATTGTCAATCGTGATTACCCGGTTGTGCAGGGCAGCATTTTACTGGTGGCGGTGTTGTTAGTGTTTACCAATCTGGTAGTGGACATCCTGTATACCGTGATTGATCCGCGTATAGACTATGAGAAATAAATAATGGGTCAATCAGTTATCGATTCTACTACATCAGAAAGTATCCGGTTGGATCGCCAGGCAAGCTCAAATTCGCGGCGGCCACCATATCTTGCACTGTTGCTGCGAGATAAACGAGCAACCGCCGGTCTGATCTTGCTCATCCTCATTGTCGTGGGGACAATCTTTGCGCCGCTCATCTCGCCATATGACCCCCAGGCACAGGAATACGGAATGCTCCTACCACCATCAGTTGATCACGTTTTAGGAACCGATGACCTGGGCCGCGATTTATTCACGCGCATTTTGTACGGCGCACGGATTTCTTTGTTTGTGGGTCTCCTCACGGTGTCAATTTCATTGATTCTCGGTGTGCTCATGGGACTTTTATCCGGCTATTATGGCGGCTGGATTGACACCATCCTCATGCGCTATATCGATCTCCAATGGGCATTCCCCAATTTCATCATCGCTGTCTATCTTGTCGCTGTTTTTGGGACCGGCCTGGCGAATGTCGTCGTCGCCGTAACGTTGGCATTTCTGGATGATTTCGCCCGACTCACCCGTGGGATGGTGCTATCCATTCGTGAAGAAGAATATGTGATCGCTGCACGCGCCCTCGGTGCGACCGATCTTCAAATCATGATGCAGCACATTCTGCCCAATGCCCTGGCCCCGTTAATTGTTCAGGCCACAATTAGTGTTTCTTATGCGATTTTGGCTGAAGCCGGGTTGTCCTTCCTCGGCCTCGGTGTAAAGCCCTCAACCCCAACCTGGGGTTTAATCGTCAGCGATGCTCGCTCATTTTTCTCACGAGCGTGGTGGTTGGGCGTATTTCCGGGCCTGGCGATTATGCTAACTGTGTTAAGTATCAACTTCCTAGGCGATGCATTGCGCGACATATTAGATGTTCGCGGCGATTAACACCGAATTCTTAAGATGGAAACATTTATTCCTGTACACGAGACACTTCTATGACATCCAATAGGCCCCCGAATATCATCCTCGTCATAACCGACGATCAAGGTTATGGTGATCTGGGTTGTACCGGCAATCCAATTCTCAAAACACCTCAAATTGATCGCTTCCACCAGGACAGTATTCGCCTGACAAATTTTCATGTTGGCCCGACCTGCGCCCCCACCCGCTCTGGTTTACTCACGGGGCACTATGCCAACAGCACGGGGGTCTGGCACACCATTGGTGGGCGCTCACTGCTGCGAAAAGATGAAGTCACGCTGGCAACTGCCTTACGCACCGCTGGTTATCGCACTGGCATTTTTGGCAAATGGCACTTGGGGGATAATTATCCCTATCGTCCCCAGGATCGTGGCTTTGATGAGGTTATCGTACATGGTGGCGGGGGCATCAGCCAGACGCCAGATTACTGGGGCAATGATTACTTCGATGACACTTACTCTGTAAACGGTGAACTGCAAGCGTTCGCAGGTTATTGCACCGATGTATGG
Organism: Phototrophicaceae bacterium; assembly: GCA_965223835.1. Classification (GTDB taxonomy): domain Bacteria; phylum Chloroflexota; class Anaerolineae; order Aggregatilineales; family Phototrophicaceae; genus CAVYXZ01. The sequence goes on along the minus strand of CBDCXQ010000001.1, from coordinate 2,263,566 downwards.
TTCCGCGAAGCACAGGACTTTATCACCCGTAACCAGGAAGCCTCCTTTTTCTGTTACATTGCAACCAACGCGCCGCATTCACCCTTCAATGTCGAACCTCACTATAGCAAACCATATCAGTACATCGTGCCAGAAGAACGCGCCAATTTTTATGGCATGATCGCCAACATTGATGAAAACTTCGGCAACCTGCGTGCACACTTACAGGCGCTCGATCTTGAACAGGATACGATCTTGATCTTCATGACTGACAATGGCACGGCTGCCGGGGTAACATTGGACGATCAGGGATTCGTGATCGATGGCTACAATGCCGGGCTGCGCGGCATGAAAGGTTCACAATATGACGGGGGGCATCGCGTGCCCTTCTTCATGAGGTGGCCGATGGGTGGCATAATTAACGGGCAAGATATTGCTAACATAACCGCCAACGTCGATGTCATGCCCACGTTGCTTGATCTGTGCGGCATCAGCCATTCTTACACGTTTCATGGTCAGAGTCTGAAATCGCTGTTGGCGGGTGATACGAATTCCTGGCCGGAGCGCATATTGGTCACCGATTCACAGCGCCTCACCCAACCAGTAAAGTGGCGCCAGAGCGCGGTCATGACCGACCAATGGCGGCTGATAGACGGTGTAGCACTATATGACATGTCTACCGATCGTGAACAACTCAATGACGTCGCCGATCAATATTCAGATGTGGTCGCAAACCTGCGAGACGAATATGAACGGTGGTGGTTACTGGTTTCGGAGCAATTTGAGCGTGATATTCCAATCTCGATAGGTGCTTCGGGTGAGCCAGAAGTCACCTTGACGTGTCATGACTGGCGCAATGAAGATTCCGATTGCCCCTGGCATCAGGGGATGATTCGCCAGGGCTATGCTGCGAATGGCTACTGGGAAATTGAGGTGGAGCAAGCGGGTTTGTACAGCTTCGAGCTGCGGCGCTGGCCCGCCACAACCCAGCACGCGATCACCGCCGGGATAGCAGGCGATGATATTGCTTGGAAACACGATTGGATTAGCGACAGTTACACTAACTGGTATTCTGGCGGTAATCCCCTATCCATTACCGAGGCAACGCTGCGGCTTGAGCGACCACAGGCAGCCCCAGTGACGTTAGTGAGTCGTGTCAAATCTGATGATGCGGCAGTTACGTTTCAATATGCTCTAGAAGCAGGCCCCGCTCACCTTACAACATTTTTTAAGGACGATGCCAATCTTTCGGTTGGCGCATACTATGTAAACATTCAGCTTGTTGGCTAATTTAAACAATCTCGTTGCGACAAATCACTTCGATGACCTTGTAACGTGCGGAAGTCGAATTAAACTGATGCCAAAGTTTGCCGTCTATTATGTTCCACCAGCGGATAGTCAGCTTTATCAACGGGGGTCGGCCATTCTGGGTTACGACGTTCGCGCAGGTACGTTCCTACCGGGTAATAATCCCACACGAGCCGCATTACCTGAGTTCGATAAACGTTGGGTGGCTCGACCGCAAACCTATGGGTTTCATGTTGCGACTGGTTACTCATTGTAATTTGACTATGCGAAGTCACCTAAGGTTGAAGCGGAGATGGAAATCGTTTGCGGTTGCTTTGGGCGCATGGTGAACTTTACCCTGACACCCCATCCAACTGAGCGTATTCCGTTCTGGGGCAGCAATGAGGACATTGTTGTGCTGCACTATAAGCCTAACCCTGAACCCTGATGTGGCATACGAAACTCAATTGCCCGATTTTTTTCCACCATACCCGATTCAGGTCGAGAGCATGAGTCTGTTGGTGCGCAACGACGATGAAACCCCCAATCGCCTGCATCGTGAATATCAAATTGCCGATTATCCGGCATAGAATGCATGGAAATCGATGAATAAGGCGTTGCGAGACTCAGTACTAGTGATGACATTTGTTACTTATTCCAGAAATAAAGTGCGCACAATTGCAGTGTAAGTTATACTCATCATTAACTTATCTAGATCAATGCAGCCAACCAAACAACTGATCCGAATGACAAGTCACCAACCAGACTTTTGTAAACTTTATACCAAACCGTTTCAGTTGCCACCATTGCTGGCACCTATTCTACTTGGTATTGTTGCCGCGCTTGCATTTTTTGCCCCGTCAAATGTTAAGGCCCAATCCGATTCCGAGCCGATTGCCGAACGGGAATATGTTGGAACTCAAGAGTGCGCTGCCTGCCACCGCGACCTCACCGAATTTCATGTTGACACGGCCCATGCACAGGCATTGAACAACATCCAAACCGACAAAACGTCGCTGCTAGCGGACTTTTCGCAAAACACCGATATTCGCACCCTACTATTTCCTGGCGAGGATACAGCCCGACCATTTACAGCCGATGATATTAGCTATGCGATTGGTTCAGGAAAATATACCCAGCGCTATCTCTATGCACTCAATGATAACACCTTCATGGTATTTCCGGCGGAATGGAATGTGTTGGAAGAAAAGTGGCAACCTTTCATACTCGGTGAAACATGGCCGGATAGTGCTTACAATTGGACAACCCAATGCGCCTATTGCCACACTACGAACCTGAACCTTGAACAGAATACCTGGGCCGAAGATGGTGTGCAATGCGAAGCCTGTCATGGGCCTGGCAGTGTACACCTTGACGCAGGTGAGGCCAATGATCGAATACTCACCAAACGCAAACGCACGGCACTTGAAAGCTCAATCGAGCTAGGCCTCGATCCAGCGACCTGTGGTCAATGTCATAGTCGCGGAACCGGCGCTGCACATGGCAATCCATTCCCGACCGACTATCAACCGGGTGACCCCTTACTGGATAGGGAGACATTCGATCTCGTGAGTATCCGCAGTGCAGTCCATTGGTGGAGCACCGGCCAGGCCTCACAACCCAATATGCAATTTAACGAGTGGGTTACAACAGTTCATGCCGAGGCCTTTCTCACAGTAGCGCAGCACCCAGATTTTACGCCTGGCTGCCTGACCTGTCACAACAGTACGTTTTCTCGTGCTGTTCAGATCGCGAATCGAATTGAAGCCGAAGATGACCGAGAGCGTATCGATATTCTTTTTGATGAAGCCGACCTAAGGGTGGACGGCATTTATGAAATTGATTGGGATACACTAAAGGCTTTGACGCTGGCTGAATTGGGGCTGACTACCGAAACAATCGAAGATACAGAACCGTTCTTGCCGCAGATTCTGCCCTATTTGATTGAGCGGATGAACGCTGAAGATGAATTGGTCGACGGCCAAATTCTGCCCCAGAGCCTGGCAACCGTCATGCACATTGCATTCGAGGGCACGAATGATGACCATATCATGCGTTCTTTGGGTGTCACCTGCGCGACCTGCCATAATCTGCATAGCCCGGCGGGCTATCCAGCATCTCTCGCCAGCGACACCGATACGCTCTGTACCGCCTGTCACCGTAGTGCAGAACCGTTCTACGGCTTGCACCATCCGGTTCGCGAAGTGTTTGAAGGCCGATCACTCATCGCCGAAGTAAACGGGATAGCGAGTGCGCATTTCAGTGCTGATAATGGTCCTACCTGCGCAACCTGTCATATGCCACCAGTTCCGGTCGAAGATGCGCAACGCGTTAGCCACACATTGAATCCCATCTTACCATCTTCCGCAATCGATATTGAAGGCATTGAGGATAGCTGTATTAGCTGTCATGGAGAACAGATCGCGGGGCAGTCCATGCAGGAATTGATTGCCAGTATCCAACAGGATGCCCGCACTCGACACGCGATCATCCGAGCTGCGATCACCACGGACAGCCCGGCTTGGATTTCTGACACACTCCAGATCATTGCTGGCGATGGTAGCTGGGGCTTGCACAATTATGCTTATACCTCAGCTTTACTCAGTCGGGCCGAACGCGAACTTGGGTTAAGTGAAGATGTTGCGCCCCTCGTATTGCCGGACATACCCGTCCAGCCACCGCCACAGTCAGTAGAATCACCGACTCAAACTACAGTATCTGTTAGTGGACTGACGCCGCCTTCAATAATTCTCTTGGCAATTGCCAGCGGCCTAATCCTCATTTCAGCTTACCTGTTTCTGGTAAGGGGGCGCGATTCGTGATCGGGAGACACGTTTCAATCTTGTTCAGGGTTAGTTTTGCTGCCCTCATTTTATTGCTGATTGCTGTCCTGGCGATTCCTGCCCAGGCACAAGAACCAGATATTATCGGAAGCGATGATAGTGCTTGCCTGGTATGCCATACGCCCGATACGGACCAGCAGATGATCTTTGCCGACGACAGCCAGTTCAGCATCGCCGTCGATCACGCTGCTTTGCTGGCATCAGCCCATGGACAAAGCCTGGCCGACGGCCCCTTCGGTTGCAGCGATTGTCATGGCGAAAATAGCTTCCCACATGAAGGTCCGCCAGCAGCCAGCGTCAGAGCTTACCGCATCACCCAATCAAATGTCTGCATCGACTGCCACGAGGATCAGGCTGAAAATCTGAGCGACGGGGTGCATTATACGGCGCTGCTCACCGGAAATCTGCGTTCAGCGACGTGCGTTGACTGTCATGGTGCACACGACGTTCAAGGTCCAGAACGAACCAGTGTCGACAGTGCTGAAGCCTGCGGCACCTGTCATCAGATCGTCTATAATGAATTTTCGCAAAGTGTACATGGTGAAGCATTATTAGCCGGTGATAGTAATGTACCAACTTGTACGGACTGTCATGGGGTGCACGGCATCCAACACCCAACAACCGCCCTGTTCCGCAACCGTTCACCAGAACTTTGTGCCGACTGCCATGCTGATGAACCTTTAATGGCGCAATATGACATCACCACCAACGTATTCAATAGCTACCTTTCCGACTTTCATGGCACAACGGTGGCCCTGTTCGAACAGGAAGCACCTGATGTTGCCTCAAACAAAGCCGTTTGTTACGATTGTCACGGCGTTCACAACATTGCCGCCAGCGATGACAACAAATCGCAGGTCGTGCGAGAAAATTTGTTAGCGACTTGCCAGCAATGCCACCCGGACGCAACTAGCGATTTTCCCGATTCGTGGGTTGGTCATTTCCCGCCAACGCTCGACTCTCACCCATTGCTGTTTCTTGTTGATGTGTTCTACACAGTCTTGATACCGCTGGTCCTGGGCGCATTCATTTTCCTCGTCGCAACCGACATCTTCCGTCGTGTACGCCACCGCCTAAGCGGAACCCAAAATGAGGCTTGAGCTATGACAGCAGTGCCCGAACCTACCGTACAGGCCGAGAAATACCGACGCTTCACGCCGGTTCAGCGCTTCGAACATATGGTCTTGCTCGTCACATTTACGGGTTTGGCATTAACGGGCCTGCCGCAGCGCTATGCCGATCAAGCCTGGGCACAAACTGTAATTGATATGCTCGGCGGCATCGAGAGCATTCGCATCGTCCATCGCATTCTAGCGACCATTCTGATGGCCGAATCGATATTTCACGGCGGAGTCATCTCGTACAAGTTGTTTGTGCTGGGAAAACGGGCCACCATGTTGCCCGGCATTCGCGACATCCGCGATGCGATTCACTGGGTATTATTTAACCTCGGCCTACGCCGCGAACATCCCCATTTACCACGTTACAATTTTGGCGAGAAAGCCGAATATCTAGCGGTAGTGTGGGGGACCCTCGTGATGATTATCACCGGGTACATGCTGTGGAATCCCATCTCGACCGCCGCCATATTACCGGGTTCGGTAATCCCTGCTGCTCAGGCTGCCCATAGCGCCGAAGCTCTGCTAGCGATCCTTTCGATCATCATCTGGCATATGTACAATGTGCATATTCGCCGCTTTAATCGCAGCATGTTCACCGGCTACCTTTCACGCGAAGCCATGCTGGAAGAACACGGCGAAGAGTTGGCAACGATTGAACGTGGCGAAACTGAAACCGGCCCACCAGAAGCAGTTATCGCTCGGCGCAAGCGCATTTTCTGGCCGTATGCCATCATTGTTACCGTGCTACTGGTTGGTGGGTTAGTTGTGTTTATCACGTCTGAACAAACTGCCGTTCCCCTGACCACCCTCCCCCGACGTGACCCTGCAATTGTGACAAATATTGATCCCTCGGTTGGCCTTGCGCAATCCGGAGTCATGCTGTGGCAAAATCTTAGATGCCAATCGTGTCACGGAGCCACCGCCGATGGCGGCGCTTTGCCTATTGGTGTATCCCTGGTTGACCGGGATATTAGCTTTGAGGCGTTTATTCAGGCAGTGCGACGCGGTCCGGCGGAGATGCCGGCATTCCCAACTTCCAGAGTAAGCGACAATGATATTGCCGACCTCTGGGTCTGGTTCACGAGCCTCAGTACGGTTGAGAGCGCCAGCCTATTGACCACTTCTGACAGCTAAATTGTCAATTTATATGACATTCATCACATGCGCCAACGGCAAAACGGCGTCATAATTATACGAAGGGACTTATCTATCAAAGCCTCAGTCCTAATATGTGGCCTACTATATTTGCTTGAGGGGAGGCGTATGCATCAAAAACGATTATTTCTTTTAGGTGGGATTTTATTGTTGATGGTTGGCATCATGCTTTTTACAATCGCATTGCCAGTTGCTGCACAAGATGACCCGCCCAATCCGGTTGGTGAGCCGCCAACATTTTTAGGAAGCTTCTACGAAGATTGGGTTGGTTCCCCACACGCTGACGCGATGGCTGAAGCCTTCATCCACTGGGATGAAGATGGCGCAGTTCCAGAAAGATGTGCCACCTGTCATACCACGCCGGGCTATCAGGATTTCCTGGGTGCAGATGGTTCTGCGGTTGGCACCGTTGACGCCCCTGCGCCGCTGGGTACCGTGATCAATTGTGATGCCTGTCATAATGACGCGGCCTCCCATCTCACTTCCGTGACGTTCCCGTCAGGTGTTGAAGTAACCGACATCAATGAGTCTGGTCGCTGTATGGTGTGCCATCAGGGTCGTTCGTCTGCCAATGCCGTCAATGCCGCCATCGAAGAAGTTGGGCTGACCGATGACATAAACATGGTGAGTGAAGATCTAGGATTTATCAATATTCACTACTATGCGGCAGCAGCCTCGCTCTATGGCTCAGAAGTTCATGGTGGCTATGAGTTCGAAGGACAGGGCTACCAGATGCGGTTTGAGCATACCGAAGGTGTCGATACTTGCGTGGACTGCCATAATCCGCATACACTGGAAGTGAAAGTCAATGAGTGCAGTACTTGCCATGAAGATGTTTCCGGTCAAAGCGACCTGCGCGACATCCGTATGCAAGGGTCACTGATTGACTATGACGGCGATGGCGACATGCGTGAGGGTATCGCTGGTGAAATCGAAACCCTTCAAGAGATGCTCTACCAGGGTATTCAGAGCTACGCGGCTGAAGTGGCTGGTACACCGATCGTCTACGACTCTCACAGTTATCCGTACTTCTTCATTGATACTGATGGCAATGGCGAGGTTGACGAGGGTGAAGCGGCTTTCCCGAACGCATATAATGCATTTACACCCTTGCTGTTACAGGCAACCTATAATTATCAGGTATCACAAAAAGATCCTGGCAATTTCGCCCACAATGCTAAGTATCACATCGAACTACTTTATGACTCGATCACCGCGCTCAATCAAGAAATTGGTGAGCCGGTTGATCTGGGACAGGCCCGCCGTGATGATCCCGGCCACTTCGATTCAACAGCGGAAGCCTTCCGCCATTGGGACGAAGACGGTGAAGTTCGCGCAACCTGCACCAAATGTCATACAGCCGACGGCCTGCCCTTCTTCCTGGAGCACAATACACTCATTGCTCAGGCACCATCCGATGCGCTTAGTTGCACAACCTGCCATGAGGGTGTTGATACTGGCGAATTCCTGATGCGTCCCGTGTCTGAAGTGACCTTCCCCAGCGGTGCGGTCCTGGCATTCGACGAGGAAGCAGCCAGTAACACTTGCCTGAGTTGTCACCAAGGGCGTGAATCAACTGTCAGCGTGAATGCAGCGATCGAACGGGCTAATGTTGGGCCAGACGACGTCTCAGAAGAGCTGAACTTCCGCAACCCACACTACTTTGCCGCGGGTGCGACACTGTTTGGTACGCAAGCACAGGGCGCATACGAGTTTGCAGATCACGAGTATAATGGTCAAAATGAACATGTCCGCCGCTTTGATGAATGCAACGACTGCCACAATGAGCATTCGCTAGAAATCCGTTTCGAAGATTGTGCGGATTGCCATGAGAATGTGGAAATTGAATCGGCTGCCGATGTACGCTTGATCCGTGGTGGCGAAGACGTGCTCGATGATGACCCCGTCGACTACGATGGTGATGGTGATGTGGAAGAACCCATTGCTGCCGAAATCGAAGCCCTGCATACCGAGCTTATGGTCTTAATCCAGGCTTATGCAGCGGATACCATTGGCACGCCCGTCGTCTATGCCCCCCACGCTTATCCCTATTGGTATGTTGATGCCAACGGGAATGGTGAGGTTGATGAAGGTGAAGTCAGTCGCGATACCCGTTATGCAAGCTGGACCCCCAACTTGCTGCGCGCTGCTTATAACTACCAATATGTAGCCAAGGATCCCGGGGCGTTCGCCCATAATCCGCGTTACATTCTCCAGATCCTGTTCGACAGCCTGGAAGCGATGGGTGGGGAAGATGCAGTCGCCAGCTACGAAAGGGCGGAAAGTCTAAACTAAAGCCGGTGCGATCAACTGTCGCAATTTGAAGCTTATAACGAACCGGTCAGTTACTTGCTAGCTGACCGGTTTACGTTTCGCCACCGACCTATCGCTAATGTTGATGATAACGCCTTCATCCTGCATTTTCATTAGCCGAGCCGCCTGTTGCGTCAGCATAAGCTTGCGAGAACAAACCAGACAACAAAAATCGGCTGATGATCATTCACATCACCAGCCGATTGGTTACTAATCCGAGGAAAATGGACCGGCTAAACCTGATAGGTTGTCAAAGCACGCATATACTGCGCCCGCTCAAATGCACCTGGGTCGCCTGCATGTTGTTGACTCATGCTGCCTTGCATCTGCTCCACCGACTCATATTCATGTTCTTCCATCCAGCGCACCAGATCAGTTTCAATCACACGCAAATGGTCAATACCATTTTTGAGCAGGGCCGACGCCATCATCGTGATGTTGGCTCCGACCATTACCATCTTTAGAACATCATCGGCTTGATGAACGCCACTGGTTGCTGCCAGGTCAGCATGGATACGACCATAGAGAATGGCGATCCAACGCAAGGGCAAGCGCAAATCCTGGGGGGTGCTGAGCAGCACATGTGGATAAACCTCAAGGTTATCCAGGTCAATATCAGGCTGATAAAAGCGATTGAATAGCACCAGCGCATTCACCCCGGCATCATCCAATCGTCGTGCCATATTTGCCATGTTGCTAAAAAATGGACTCAGTTTGACCGCTAACGGGATGGTAACAACCTCGCGCACGGCTGCTACGACTTCCAGGTAACGACTTTCAACCGCCCCGCCGGTCGTATTGATGTCAGTCGGGATGTTGTATAGATTGAGTTCCAGCCCATCGGCTCCTGCCTGCTCAATCTGTTTGGCGAATTCAATCCAACCACCCAGCGTCGAGCCATTCAGGCTGGCGATGACCGGTATTTCAACCGCCGCTTTTGCCCGCCGAATATGTTCCAAATAGCCATCTGGGCCGACATGAAAGGTATCTGGCTCCGGGAAATAGGTCAATGCCTCAGCGAAACTTTCCGTGCCATAAGTCAGATGATGGTGTAGTTCATGTTGTTCATGTGTCAGTTGTTCTTCAAAAAGCGAGTAAAGAACAACTGCGGCGGCCCCTGCATCTTCCATCCGCTTGATGTTGGCGACTTCCTCGGACAGGGGTGAGGCTGATACAACCAGCGGTGATCGCAGGTCTTTTCCGAGATAGCGTGTTGTCAAATCCATTGTTATTCGTCCTCCACCACGTGCCCATTAGTCGGCGTAAATGACCGCGATGCCAGGTACTCGTACAGCGCCCAGCGCATATCGACGTCTTCCTGTGCTTTAGCCAGCAGCTCTTTTGCGACCTCTGGTTTGCTCATGGTCAACATCTTAAAGCGGTTTTCCATATACATGAATTTCTGAACCGGGATGCTTGGCTTGCGCGAATCGAGCGAGAACGGATTCTCACCTTCGTCAGCCCGGCGCGGATTATAACGATATAGCGGCCATTGACCGGAAGCTACAATCGCTTTTTGATTTTGCATCGCCGTTTTCATGTTGATCCCATGCGCGATGCAGTGGCTGTAGGCAATAATGAGTGATGGCCCATTGTAGGATTCGGCTTCTATAAACGCGCGCAGAGTATGTTCATCCCGCGCCCCCATCGCCACCTGGGCGACATAGACATTGCCATAAGACATGGCGATTAATCCCAGATCTTTTTTGCCAGCAGGCTTACCACCAGCAGCAAATTTGGCAACCGCCGCTCGTGGTGTAGCTTTCGACATCTGACCACCGGTGTTGGAATACACCTCAGTATCCAGTACCAGGATGTTGACGTTCCGCCCGCTGGCAAGAACATGATCCAGACCGCCGTATCCGATGTCGTAAGCCCAGCCATCGCCGCCGATAATCCACAGGCTACGCTGCACCAGGACATCGGCTAGCGTCAATAGCTGCTGTGCATCAGGTCCGTCCATATTTTCCAATTGTGCTTTGAGTGCAGCAACGCGCTCACGCTGTTCATAAATCTCAGCTTCGTCAGTTTGTGGTGCATTGAGGATCGCTGACGCGAGATCTTCTCCAATTGCCGGTGCGAGCTTTTTAACCAGTTCACGGGCATACGACTCTTGTTTATCAAGTGACACCCGCATCCCCAGGCCAAACTCAGCATTGTCTTCAAACAATGAGTTCGCCCAGGCCGGGCCGCGCCCTTCACCATTGAAGCTCCAGGGCGTCGTCGGCAGATTACCACCATAAATGGACGAGCAACCGGTGGCGTTGGCAACGATGGTACGGTCGCCAAACAACTGGGTCACGAGCTTGATATAGGGAGTCTCTCCACAACCAGCGCAGGCCCCAGAGAATTCAAATAAGGGTTGTTGCACTTGCTGCTGCCGAATGCTACTGACCTTGATATTCCTTCGATCAAGTTCTGGAATACTAAGGAAAAACTCCCAATTTTCACGTTCTTGTTCCCGCAACGGCGGCTGAGGTTCCATGTTAATTGCCTTGAGACCCGCTGCCGATTTGTTCTTTGCCGGGCAAACATCGACGCATATGCCACAGGCGGTACAGTCTTCCGGTGCAACCTGAATGGTATACTTCAAATCCTGCCACTCACGATCACGGGCATCGGTCGCTTTGAATGTTTCTGGCGCATTCTCCAGGTACTCAGGTTCATAGGCTTTGATGCGGATGACTGCATGGGGACATACCATCGCACACTTGCCGCACTGAATACAGACATCGGTATCCCAAACGGGGATTTCATCAGCCAGATTACGTTTCTCCCATTGGGTTGTACCGCTGGGGTAAGTGCCATCAACCGGCAACGCACTTACAGGAAGTAAATCACCTTCGCTGGCAATCATTTTGCCGAGAACACCTTGAACAAATGCTGGTGCCTCTGCCGGAATCGGTGCTGTACGCTCAATTACACTGGTCACCAGTTCAGGCACAGCGACCTCATGCAGATGTTCCAGCGTACTATCAACAGCCCGCAAGTTCATCTGGACGATGTTTTCGCCCTTGCTACCGTAAGTCTTACGGATGGCTTGCTTGATTTCCTCTATTGCTTTGTCGCGGGGCAGCACACCAGAGATCGCGAAGAAACACACCTGCATAACGGTGTTGATACGTCCGCGCATCCCGGCGTCGCCCGCCACTTTATAGGCATCAATCACAAAAAACTGAATATCCTTCTCGATGATTTGCGCCTGCATTGAGCGTGGCAGTTGGTCCCAGACTTCTTCCGGGCCAAAAGCGGAGTTCAACAGGAACGTGCCGCCGGGAACAATGGATTTCAGCATATCGTAGCGCTCGAGGAAAATGGGTTGGTGACAGGCCACAAAACTCGTCTGCGTCAGCAAATAGCTGGAGCGAATGGGGTCTGGCCCAAAGCGCAGATGGGAAACCGTCATTGCCCCCGATTTCTTTGAGTCGTAAACGAAGTAACCCTGTGCATAATTATCGGTGTTTTCACCGATGATCTTGATAGAGTTTTTGTTCGCCCCAACAGTTCCATCAGAGCCGAGGCCGTAAAACAGCGCCCGCACGACGTTATCCGGTTCAGTGACAAAATCCGGATCATAATCGAGGCTGGTATGAGTCACATCGTCGTTGATACCAACCGTAAAATGATTTTTAGGTGTTTCATCGGCAAGATTATCGAATACCGCCTTGACCATTGCCGGGCTAAACTCTTTGGAGGACAGGCCATAGCGCCCGCCAATAACTTTTGGCAATTTCGCAAAATCACCCCAGCCACTGGACTGGCCCTCATACAGCGCGTTGATACAATCCAGATAGAGTGGTTCACCGCCACTGCCCGGCTCTTTGGTTCGATCCAGCACCGCGATCGCTTTGGTCGTTACCGGCAATGATTCAACAAAGCGTTGACTGGCAAATGGACGATAAAGCCGAACTTTAAGTACGCCAACCTTCTCCCCCTGAGCATTGAGATAGTCAACCGTTTCATGGGCAGTTTCTGCACCAGAGCCCATCATCACGATGACCCGCTCTGCATCAGGCGCACCATAATACTCAAACAGTTGATACTGGCGTCCGGTTAAGCTGGCAAAATCATCCATGACTGCCTGGACAGTCGTCGGACAGTCAAGATAAAAAGAATTAACAGTCTCACGCGCCTGGAAGAAAACATCAGGATTCTGCGCGGTGCCCCGGATCACCGGATGATCGGGCGACAGTGCGCGCGTCCGGTGTTCAAAAATCAGGTCGTCATCAAGCAGTGACCGTAAATCATCGTCGGCCAGCAGTTCGATCTTCGAAATTTCATGGGATGTGCGGAAACCATCAAAAAAGTGCAGGAATGGTAAGCGAGTCTTGAGCGTAGCGGCCTGGGCAATCAGGGCAAAATCATGAGCCTCCTGCACCGACCCGGATGCCAGCAATGCCCATCCAGTTGCACGGGCCGCCATTACATCACTATGATCGCCAAAAATCGAGAGTGCCTGAGCCGCAACCGACCGTGCTGCAATGTGGAATACAGCCGGCGTCAATTCACCGGCGATCTTGTACATGTTGGGCAACATCAGCAGTAGCCCCTGTGATGCTGTAAACGTCGTCGTCATGGACCCAGCCTGAAGCGCCCCGTGGACAGCACCAGCCGCCCCGGCCTCACTTTGCATTTCAACGACGTGAGGAACCGTTCCCCATAGATTCGGTTGCCCCGATGCAGCCCAGGCATCCGCCCACTCTCCCATCGGTGAAGCTGGTGTTATCGGGTATATTCCGATGACCTCGTTCGTTTTGTAGGCAATGCGGGCAACTGCCTCATTACCGTCAATCGTTGTATATTCTCGTTGCGTCATAATAGAACCTTTACTGTTGCTCCTGCATACCCCTCTACCCCGTTTTATGTTATGCACACAAATTGGAGAAATCCTATCTATAGACTACCGATGTGAGGCAACCGAAGCAGGGTATATTCGTCCCCTTGTCACCTGACAGACATCATATCCTCCAGAACAATCTAAAGGGCTACCGGAAGGAATTGGCAGATTCTCGCGACCAACATCTGGATAACCAGTGCCACAATCGTTTGCTCTAAGTCTCGTCGGGACAAAAGCTGGCAAATATGACACAGGGTGTTATCCTGATGCCTGAAAAATGCAGCATACTATCGGTCTATATGTAATTGAGCAGAGAGCTAGTGATAATGAAAAAAATCCAGACACAGGGCGTTCACCATATCACCATGATCGGTGCTGATCGCCAAACCAGCATTGATTTCTGGGAGGGAGTTCTGGGGATGCCGTTTATCTTTGAGCAGCCCAATCTGGACGTTCCCGAAGAAAGTCACTTATATTTTGACCCCGGCGACGGTCGGTTGATTACGGTTTTCACCAATGAGCAGCGCACGCCCGATTCGGCCCGCAACCCGGAAGGCATTGGCAATTTGCACCACCTGGCCTTCAATGTCGCGCGGGCAACCTATACCCAAATCACCAAACGACTGGATGAGCGTGGCATCTCCCACACTGGCGAAATTGACCGGGGTTTCATGGATTCAATTTATTTCAGGGACCCACTCGGCCAGTTAATCGAATGTGCAACTTACAAATTCGAGCCGCCGGTAGGCTCCACTCACGCCGAGGTTTTATTACGGGCACATCATATCCGAGTAGCGCGTGGCGACCACCATATTGCCGACGAGCATTTAGCGGATGCGATTGAATGGCTAGCGTCTCGCAATCAAACATCCCTGTCAGAAGACCGATCCCCTAAAGACCCTTACACTGCCAAACCACCGGTCTGGGATTAAGAACTGGAAAGGCAATCCGATGACCGAGGTGGTGATCGTCAGCGCGGTTCGTACACCGATTGGCAAGATTCGCGGTGCTCTTTCGAATATTCGGCCTGATGATATGGCCGCACTCGTGATAAGGGCGGCAGTCACAAGGGCTGGGATTGACCCTGCCATCATCGAAGAAGTTTACATGGGTTGTGCCAATCAAGCGGGTGAAGACAATCGCAATGTGGCTCGTATGGGCTTGCTGCTGGCAGGGCTGCCACATCATGTCGCCGGGGTCACATTCAATCGGTTGTGTGCTAGCGGACTCAATGCGGTCAATCAGGCGGCACGGGCCATCAAATGCGGCGAAGGTGATGTGTTTGTGGCGGGCGGCGTCGAGAGTATGACCCGTGCACCATATTCCTTACCCAAGAACCCGACTGGCTTCGGGCCGTCGGGCAATATTACTGGTTGGGACACGACTCTTGGTTGGCGTTACCCTAATCCAGCGCTGGAAGCTATGTTCCCATTGGAGAGCATGGGGGAAACGGCGGAAAATATCTATGAAATGAGTTGCACAGGCGAAATTTCAGGTGGCGAAATCACCCGTGAAGAACAGGATCGCTTGGCATTGTACAGCCAGGAGCGGGCCGTCAAAGCCATCAATAATGGATATTTTCAGCGTGAGGTCATACCCGTTCACGTTCCGCAACTACGAGGTGATCCGCTGGTGGTCGATACTGACGAACACCCCTTCTATCGCAAGACTGTCGCTGGGTATGAGGTCGCAACCGATTTAGAAAAATTGAGCAAGCTGCGCCCTGCATTTCGCGATGGCGGAACGATCACTGCGGGCAACTCCAGCGGCATCAACGACGGAGCCTGTGCACTGGTATTGATGTCGCAGGCGAAAGCCGAGGAAATCGGCATACAACCGCTTGCCCGTTGGGTGGGATCGGCAGCCAGCGGCATAGATCCACAAGTGATGGGAATGGGACCGGTAGCCGCCACTCGCAAGGTATTGGCCCGCAACGGACTTGACATCACCGACATTGACCTGGTTGAACTAAACGAAGCCTTCGCCGTCCAGTCGATTGCCGTGATGCGTGAATTGGAATTGAATCCAGCCATCACCAACGTCAATGGCGGTGCCATTGCGCTAGGTCATCCGCTGGGTTGTTCCGGCGCACGCATCCTGACGACCCTGATCTACGAAATGCAGCGACGGGCGGCTGTCGGTCAATCCATGCGCTATGGACTGGCAACACTCTGCGTGGGTGTCGGTCAGGGTGAGGCCACCCTCATTGAACGGGTAGGTTTAACATGAAATCAGTCCCGCAAATCTCACCGGCTGAAGCCGCCGCACTGATCAAAACAGGTAATACGATCATGGTTGGCGGGTTTGGCATGACGGGCAACCCGGTACACATCATGCACGCTCTCGCCGATACCGAAGTTACCAACCTGACATACATCGCCAATAACGTTGGCGAACCCGGACTGGGCGGCGGGCGATTGTTGCGTAATGGGCAAATCAAGAAGGCAATTGGTTCCTTTTTCACCAGCAACCCGGAAGCGGTGGCAGCCGCCCAGAGTGGTTCCATCGAATTTAAACTCATGCCGCAGGGTTCACTCGCTGAGGCCATTCGTGCGGGCGGCGCAGGCATTGGTGGATTTTATACGCCAACTGCCGCTGGCACGGTGTTCGCCGAAAACGGCGAGACGAAGGTGATAAACGGCCAACCACAGGTATTTGTCCCGGCGCTGCGGGCGAATGTCGCTCTCTTACGCGCCTGGACTGCGGATACCGCTGGCAATCTCATTTACCGCATGACCGAACAAAACTTCAACAAAGCGATGGCGACCGCAGCTGATCTGGTGATTGCTGAAGTAGAAAACATTGTCCCAATCTGTACACTAGACCCGAACCAGATTCATACTTCCGGTAATTATGTCGATTATCTGGTGCAAGCTCACACTACGTTAAAAGACCTCGGAACCTCGGCGTCGGTGACGGACAGCCGCCGGAACGCTGATGAAAGCCGCATGAACATCGCGCAACGGGCGCTGGCCGAATTGCATCCGGGCGATGTTGTCAACCTGGGCGTCGGCATTCCCACGCTGGTCGCCGACTTAATCACACGCGAACACGGCGTCATCCTCCACACAGAAAATGGCATGTTGGGGGTTGGCCCGGCACCCGAAGCTGGTGGCGCATTGGATTACCCGGTGAACGCGGGCAAAATACCTGTGACGGCCCTGCCCGGCAGCAGCTACTTCGACAGCGCCGATTCGTTCGCTATGATTCGTGGCGGACACATCGATGTGGCGATTATGGGTGGATTGCAGGTCGATCAAAATGGTAATCTTGCCAACTGGGCAGTGCCCGGCAAACCCCTGCTTGGCGTCGGCGGTGCGATGGATCTGGCCGCCGGTGCCCGCCGCCTCATCATCACCATGACCCACACCAACCGCGATGGCAGCCCCAAGATTGTGCCGGAATGCACGCTGCCGCTCACCGCCACCAACGCGGTCGATATGATTATCACGGATCTCGCGGTGTTCAAATTTGTGGATGGTCAACTTTGCCTTGTTGAACTCATGCCGGGTGTAACCCGCGATCAAGTCCAAGCACAAACCTCCGCTCAATTTCTGGTTGACTTGAAAAGCTAAATTGTCTTATAAGCAGGCAACCTGGAATTATCAGTCAGTAAACCCCTCGGTTTGCAAGAAGCGTTCAAGCCAATTACGTCGCCAGGCCATCCGCAGCAGCAACATCCAGATGATGGTGATGAGGGCGATGGCGACAAATGCCAGAATCGGCAAATCAACCATCTCGAAGAAGGCCAGCGTCGGTTCATAGACCGCGATAAACAGGTAGACCAACAGCATCACAATTGCCAGAATGGTCGGTCGCCAGTCACCACTATACTCGTCACCACCCACGAAGAATTCAAGCGGCGGCTCGACAAATACGACCAGTAAAAGGCTGGCAAACACCGTAAACGTGGTCAGCGAAGTTTGCGCGATGATGTGGGCCAGTTCCGCTCGCACTTGATCGATTGACGTCAGTGAATAGTCGATCCCAAAATATTCTCGAAAGCCTGCTATTGTTTCCGGGGTGGCAGGCAGGTCAGGCGCGGCGGAGATAATGCCAACATAGAACGCCAGTACATAAACGATAACACCAAAAAGTGTCACCGATAGCGCCGCCGGTACGACAAAATGACCAATCTCACGCAGCATCCCATGGCGCGGCACCGGGCCAGGCCGCGCCCAAACCGCCAGCGCCAGCGTGGGCAAGCCAACCGAAAGCCCCACTAACAGCGCATTCTGTTTGGGGATAAACGGAAACCCCAACCCGATAAGGTCAATCGCAATGATGAGCAAGGCAGCATACAATACTCGCGTGATAAACAGACGCAGAATATCTTTCATGCCATTAATAATGCGTTGCCCTTCAGTAAATGCCGCAGGCAAAGCACTAAACGAATCATTAATGAGAATCATGTCCGCCACACCTCTGGTAGCGGCGCTGCCACTCTCCATCGCAATGCCCAGGTTGGCCTTCTTGAGTGACAGGACATCGTTCACCCCATCGCCGATCATCGCAACGTAGTGCCCTTGCTGCCGCAGTGCCTCCACCAAACGCTCTTTCTGGTCGGGCGTAATCCGTCCAAACACGGTCGATTCCGCTGCAACCTGCGCAAACTGCACATCATCCATCGTCGCCAGGTCCGGGCCAGAGACAAATTTCAGGTCGTCAGCCAGACCCGCCTGTCTAGCCAGCGCCGCCACCGTTTGCGGATCGTCCCCAGAAATTACCTTCAACTCAATTCCATTGGTCGAAAAATCATTGATTGCCTCTTGAAGGTGCGGGCGCAGTTCATCGCTTAAGCTAATCAGACCCAGCAGCGTCAATGGCGGAAGTTCCGGTTCATCATCGGCATTGTGGAGCGTCGTGACATGCGGGTTATGGGCGAACACCAGCACACGCAATCCCTGCTCTGCCCAGGCCTCCATCTGTTGGCGGGCTTCAGCGGTGATGTCGAGTTGGTTACGTAGCATCGCCAGCGCCCCCATAACGTAAACGCCACGCATCGCTTCATTATCAAATGCCAATGCGCTCCATTTAAGTGCCGAGGAAAACGGCACTTCATCGATCGGATCAACTTTCTGGCCCTCAAGCCCAGCGATCAATGCTTCCGACGTTTTGTTGGTCGCGCTGGCACTGCGGGCAAACGTGCCAAGCAATTGTTGGAGTTCAGCCTTATCTCGCTGAATTGGATAGACATCGTGATAGTTGATTTTGTTAGCAGTCAGCGTACCGGTCTTATCTGTACATAACACCGTGACATTGCTCAACGACTCCACTGCATTGGACTGCTGAACCAACGCGCCCCGTTGGACGATACGCAACGCGCCCATCGCATATGCCAGAATCACCATGAAAAACAGGCCATTGGGCACCAATCCTGCGACCACGGCTGCCATCTGTACCTGCCGCAAAAACGGCAGATTGGCAATCAATGCGCCTATAAACATTGTTGCCCCAATAAACATCGCCAGCAACAGCAACAGCCGCAGCAGAAAATTAATCTCACGCTGAAGCGGCGTATAGGCAACGGAAAATTTACGGGCATTCGCGGTGAGCTTGTTAGCGAAACTTTCCTCACCTACCCCAGTGGCCTCATATAACGCTGAACCGGCCACGCAGAAACTGCCTGACAAGATCTCATCACCTGCGACCTTGGCGATCAAATCGGACTCGCCTGTCAGCATGGATTCATCAACGTCAACCTTACCGTCACCGACCACCAATCCATCAACCACCATCTGATCACCAGCACGAATGACGATGACATCTCCGACGACCAGTTCCGATGGATCAACTGTTTTATGCTGACTATCACGGATGACCGTGATTTTCGGGCGGGACAATAACGCGATTTCATCCAGTTGTTGCTTGGCCCGGATTTCTTGATACACACCAATGATCACATTGAAGACAATCAATCCCACTGTTGTGACAGCATCGCCGACTCGGCCAATAGCGATCATCACGCCGCCGATCGCGAATAGTATGATGTTGATAACGTTTAGCACGTTATGACGAATGATGTCCGCGTAAGATCGGCTCGTCTCCAGCCGAATATTATTGCCTTGGCCCTGCCGTCGCCGTTCTAAAACGTCTGCTTCATTGAGGCCAGTCAGTTGGGCATTTTCTTGCTTTGTGGTTGCCATAATCGAATCCTTACCCCCTCATTGCAAATATACCCGTTCATCAATGAAATGCAACCGTTGTTGACATTATGCAACCACAGTTTTGACTGCAACAGTTGAGCACATTGTGGCATCCATGTTATAATCCAGTCGATATCCTCACATCGTGGTTTGGTGGAATTATGACTGTGTTTGATTGGTTGGGCCAATCACATTGTCAATTCTCGCCGGTTTTAACACTGTACTGGACGTTGGAATCATGTACTATTTGCTGGTCACAGCCCTGTGTGGATTGTATTTCCTCGAACTATGTCGTAAACGCAGTTTTTCGGAGCACGGACACATGCTTTCAGACTAAATGATGTAATAATTTGTCATCTGGAATCTTTTAATGAAGCCCCAACTATACCTTCCAATTGCATTAACACTGGCGATTTCAACTTTAACCGCTCAGCCCCGTCCCGTACTATTTATTGATGTAAGTGATGCAGCAGGCATCCATGCCCGCCACCGGGCTATCTGGCATGAAGATGTGCTTGATCCCTATGCCAATGGCTACCTCGCAACGGGTCAAGCCTGGGGTGACTTTAATAATGATGGCTGGGTTGACCTGTACGTCACCGGTAATCTTGAACCAAACACTCTGTATGTTAATCAACAAGATGGCACATTTGCAGTCGCTGCTCAATCTGACCAGGTTGCCATCACCAACGTACCCAGTGGTGGGGCAGTGTGGGCTGATTATGATAACGATGGTTGGCGCGACCTTTATGTTTTAAATCTGGGTGCCAACCGTCTATTTCGTAACCGCCATGGTGAGGCCTTCCAGGATGTTACTGATGCCGCCGGTGTCGGTGATATGCGCAAAGGAACAACATCTGCCTGGGCCGATTATGACAATGATGGTTATCTCGACCTATACGTCACCAACTGGTCATGCCAACACGCGTGCGATCCCTTCGATCTTGCTTTGAGTCAGGATGTACTCTATCACAATCAAGGCGATGGCACCTTTCAGGATGTTTCATATCTGCTAGATTATAGCAAGTTGCTCGGCGCTGGTTTTGCCGCCAGTTTTATCGACTATGATAATGACGGCGATCTTGACCTCTACGTCGTCAATGACAAAGTCAATAATCCGATCGGCAATGTGCTCTGGCGTAATGATGGCGCGGGCTGTGCTGGATGGTGCTGGACCGATGTATCAGCCCAATCACGAACTCAGATTGTTGCGCATGGTATGGGTCTGGCAACCGGCGATTATGACAACGATGGCGACCTTGATCTGTATTTCTCAAACATGATTAAGCCAATGGTGCTGCTGCAAAATCAGGGCGATGGCACCTTTCAGGATATGGCCGAGCGCGCCGGGGTGGGCTATGAAACCGAGAAAACCGTTGGTTGGGGAACCGCCTTTTTAGATTATGACAATGATGGCTGGCTCGACCTCTATCTCGCGGCCACCGGACTGGCACCCTACTATGGTCAGGCAGGAATGTTGTATCCCTTTTATGATGGTCTGTTTCACAATAACCAGAACGGGTCGTTCACGTCAATAGCGTTTGAAACACATTGGCAGCAAGCTCCCAGCATGGGGTTCGCAACGGCTGACTATAACAATGATGGTTTTGTCGATTACGTTGTCGGTCATTGGAATGAAGGCTATCGCCTGTTCCGCAATGAACTCGGTCAACAATCGGATCATCACTGGCTCGGCCTTCGGTTGGAGGGAGCGGAGGATGTGAATCGAGATGCGATCGGCACGCACGTTCTCGTCACAACCCAAGATGGTCATACGCAAATGCGTGAAGTGAAAAGCGGGTCTAGCATGGGAGCCGGAAACGACACAACATTACATTTTGGACTGGGACAATCTAATCTTGAGATGGTCAGAATCATCTGGCCGAACGGTGTAAAGACAGTCTGCACTCAACTCACCACTAATCGAATTTGGCACATTGCATTGGCCGAAACCTCCCCCTGTAAATAACACAGCGATATTAACGGATTACAATTTTCGGTTTGAATCCAGCAATTTATTGACATTTTGAATTGCTTTGGCTACAATGCAAACATATTATTTAGTTTTAAATCGCCATATCACAAGTAAAATACATGGCATTCAGGTGTTATTAAACATAATTTTATGTCTCAGTTGAGATCAAATGTTAAACAACAATAATCATTCAATCTCAAGCGATTACCATATCATCGATATCGATGATGATCCCTCTGCTGCCGAAGCGCTGTTCAAAGGATTGGCATCTGAGCCGCGATTAAATATCATCCGCTTCTTATGCGGTAAGACGCGCAGCGTTAACGACATCGCCTCTGCGCTAGCAATGCCCGCCACTACGGTCGCGATGCATATTCGGGTACTGGAAGAAGCTGGTCTGGTGCATACTGATCTCCAACCAGCCAATCGGGGCCGCCAGAAGATGTGTTCGCGCAGCCACTTTGGCCGGTTTATTGTCAATCTGCCCTGTGCCCAACCCATCAGCAAAGAACCCATCCAGATCGCCATGCCTATCGGCTCCTATACCGATTGCCAGATTACCCGAACCTGTGGCCTGGCCGGCGTTAATCACATGATAGGTGAAATGGATAATCCCGCGACCTTCTATCACCCTGACCGTATCCACGCTCAGATACTCTGGTTCAAACAGGGCTATCTTGAATATCGTTTCCCTAATATCGTGCCCCAAGATGCACAATTGGACAGCTTGCAATTCAGCATGGAGATTTGCTCCGAAGCGCCCAACCATGCCGACGATTGGCCGTCGGACATCACATTGTGGGTGAACAACGTCGAAATTGGGACCTGGACCAGCCCGGCAGATTTTGGCAACGACCGCGGCACACTCAACCCCAATTGGTGGGTCGATTGGAATTCGCAATATGGCCTGCTCAAAATGTGGCGTATCGCCCAGAACGGCAGCTTTATCGATGGCAATCGAGTTTCCGAAGTTACGTTGGCAGACTTAAGGTTGTCAACTAATGCCTATATTGCCATGCGCGTCGGCATCAAAGCAGATGCACATCATATCGGTGGGATTAATCTGTTCGGAAGAGAGTTTGGCAATTATCCCCAGGACATCATAATGCGAGCCAATATCACAGAACATCAATAACACTCATGGAAAAAACTAATGTCAATTGTTCAGGAGAAATGTTGGTATGGAACGAAGTTCGACTTTAGTCACCCCAACCACACAACAGGGCTTAAACAAGAACTGGCGTGACACAGTGGCCGGGTATGCGTTTGCCCTCCCCTTCTTGATATTATTTGTCATTTTCACCCTCTACCCGATTGTTCAAGGCTTCTGGATTTCGCTGCACAATTGGGAATTGGTCGGGACCAATATTCAATTTATTGGTTTAAGTAATTACGAGCGACTGCTGTCTGACAAACTGTTCTGGAGTTCACTGGAGCACACCATCTTTTTTGTCATCCTCTCCGGTCCTATCCTGGTGATTGTCGGGCTGCTGTTCGCGCTGATGCTCAATCGAAAAATTCGCGGCATGGGAGTTTTCCGCACCCTGTTTTACATGCCCAACATTCTGTCAGTTGCGGTGGTGGGTCTCATCTTCGCCCGCATCTTCGCGCCGGACCAACGCGGTCTGATTAACGCAGTGCTGATTCCGCTGGGAATTGACCCTATCCGCTGGACTCTCGACCGAAATCTGGCGATGCCCGTCATTGCCTTAACCACCCTATGGTGGACAGTGGGCTTCAATACGCTGGTCTTTCTGGCTGGCCTTCAAGGCATAGATGAAAGCCTTTATGATGCGGGCAAAGTTGACGGTGCGAATAACCTCCAATTGTTCCGCCACATCACCATCCCCAGTTTACGCCGACCGATGACCTTCGTGATGGTGCTACAAGTGATCGCGTCGTTCCAGGTTTTTGGTCAAATTGATGTCATTACCGAGGGTGGTCCATCGGGCGCAACGCGCACAATCGTCTACTATATTTTTGAACGCTCCTTTGATTTCTGGCAGCTCGGTTATGGCTCGGCAATGGCCTTTGTGCTGTTCATTATTCTATTTGTCCTGTCGATCATCCAGCTTCGTTTTCAGGAGAAAAACGCATGACCACCCAAGTGAGTGCACTGCCAGCACCAGATGTCGAAAAAACGTTTTTCCAACAGCACGGCAAAAAGATTTACATGGTGGCGCTGACGCTGTTTACGGTGTTCTGGATGTTACCGATCATCTGGACATTGAGTACATCACTGCGGCCTGAACCGCACATTCAAGCTAATCTTGCCAAGTTCGTCCCTGATCCTTTTACGACTGAGAATTGGGGTTATGTCATGCGCTCAAGCAAGATTCCCCGCTGGTTGTTCAACAGTTCGGTGGTGGCCGTGGTCCATACCGTACTGCAACTGACAATCTGTTCATCAGCAGCTTATGCTTTTGCCCGAATCCCGTTTAAGGGCCGGGGCATCATCTATCCGGTGGTGCTGGCGGGTTTAATGGTCCCAGGCCAGGCAACATTTATCCCGGTTTATCTAATGTTCGCCGATCTGGAGCTGCTCAACACCTATACGGCCTTGATTTTGCCAGGGGTGGCCTCGCCATTTGCCATCTTCTTACTGGCGCAGTTCTTTAAAGACATTCCCATAGAATTGGAAGAGGCAGCCTACATGGATGGGGCGACGCGTTTGATCGTGTTCCGCCGCATTATTTTACCCCTTTCTATTCCCGCGCTTACGACTTTGGCGATCTTTACTTTCTTGGGCAATTGGAACAGTTACCTGTGGCCGTTAGTCGCCGCGACGAAAGATGAGGTGCGCACCATAACTATTGGCCTGAAACTGATTTCGCAGCAATGGGGCTATGACGACAGTTACGGGCGGGTGATGGCGGCGGCCTGGGTCGGGGCCATGCCCATCGTTCTCTTTTTCTTTGCGTTCCAGCGTCGCATCCTGAGTGGAATTTCAATTGGAAGCGGCATTAAATCATAGTCAAAGCAGTGATGGAGGAGCTTATCGGAGAAAACGCTACGGTATACACGCTTGGCGACACGAAAAATCATTAAAGGAAAAAACAATGCATAAATCACGCGTTCTATTGATTGCGCTGGCACTCTTGCTGGCCCTATCCACCATCAGTCCATTAGTTGCCCAGGAAGCCGTCGACTTCAATCGGTTCTTCGGCGAATGCTCGGATGAATTTGGCAGCATAACCGACATGGATGATGTATCTAATTTCACGGGCGAATGCTCGATCATCCAGATCATGACAAACGCTTACAACGAAGCCAACCCCGATAACCCGGTTGAAACGACCGTTGTGGACTGGCCGGGCTTCACTGAACTGAATACCCGTCTGGCCGCTGGCGATCCGCCTGACATCATGATTCTGCATGGCATCCGCATTCCCAACTATGCTTCACGCGGTCTGCTGACACCCGTTGGCGATCTGCTAGAGCAATATGGTGTGGATGAGAGCGATTTCACCGACGCCGCGCGCGAATATGTCAGCTATAATGACGAATTGTATGGTATCCCGCTCGACCTGCACGGTCATCTCTATTACATCAACCTCGATCTTTGGGAACAGGCTGGTATGTTGGATGCTGATGGTGTTCCCATGATCCCCACCAACTGGGAAGACTGGAAAGCCGCTGCCGAGACCTTCTTTGAAGCCACTGGCGTACCGCTTTTCGAGCAGCAGGCCGGTGGTGCGGGCTGGTCACGTGACTGGATGGCGCTGGTTTATCAACAGGGCGGCTCCATTGAAGATGAAGAAGGCAACCCGACGATTAATACTCCGGAAGGCATTGCCGCCACTGAACTCATTATTGAGATGTATAACGGCACCTTCGCCTCGGAAGAAGGTACGACCGACCGCAACGCGACCTTTGCTAACAATGAGACTGGCAGCATTCGTAACGGTACCTGGCGTGTAAATGCGACCGATGCCCAGGCGGTTGATCCTGAGATTCCACTATCACGTTTTTACGTGACGTCGTTCCCGCAATTCTTCGACCAACCCGCTACCTGGTCCAGCACCCATGCCTACATCATCCCGCTGGGTTTGAACGCCGATGCTGACCGTGTGGACCGTACCATGAAGTTCCTGGCGTGGATGAATGAGCAAAATGGCGTTTGGTCGTACACCGGGCACTTCCCGGTCAACCAGAGCTTCATCGAATCTGCTGATTACACTGACATTCCGCATCGGCAGGAATATCTCAACTTCGAAGCTGAAGCGATCCCCATGCCGCGTCATAGCTGGGTGACGGCCTATGAAGACATCATGAACGAAGAGATTCAGGCCGCCGTGTTGGGCGAAAAATCGGTTGAACAAGCCCTGGCTGATGCCCAGTCTCGCTTTGATGACTTCGCCGCGTTTGGCGCTTAGTTCATCACCTTGACAGACGTTTTGGGAACATGGTCAGTTGACTGTGTTCCCCTTTTTTTGCGCAGAGAACCATTATTTTGACCTTACCGACACGTCGTAACATTCAGGACACCATCTATTTGATCGGGGTCGGCTTGTTCGCAATCATCTGGCTGAGTCCGCTGATTGAGCCTGCCCGCTTGGTCATTCCGCGCATTCCATCTCTAATTGAATCACCCCGAATTCAGCAATGGCTCTGGAACAGTCTGTTCGTCTCCACGACCCATACGACGCTTCAGTTGGTGTTGTGCATTAGTGCGGCTTACGCCTTTGCAAGAATTCCGTTCAAAGGTCAACGCATCGTGTATTTGGTCGTGATTTCCGGCTTTATGGTGCCTGAGCACGCTTCATTCATTCCAATCTATATCCTTTTCGCCAACCTCGACCTCCATAATACCTACATCGCGCTCATTTTGCCCGGTGTCGCCTCACCTGTGATTCTTTTCTTGCTCACCCAGTTCTTCCGCAATATTCCTCGGGAACTGGATGACGCCGCCAAAATGGATGGCGCATCTCGGTTGACGATACTGACCCGCATTCTGGTCCCGCTGGCGTTACCGATCTTATTCGTCATTATTCTGTATTCATTCCTTGCCAACTGGAACAGCTATTTGTGGCCGCTGGTTTCCGCAACTAAAGAAGAAATGTGGACAATCACCATTGCGCTTAAAAAACTGGTCCGCACCGGCGGCCTATTAGGGGGTGTGGCTGCTGCCTGGTTAGCTGGATTACCCCTTTTATTATTTTTCTTCATTTTCCAGCGCCGCATTTTTAACGGCCTACAGCTATATAGTGGCTTTAATTGATAAAGGAGCATCAAAATGTCCGTTCCACGTGGTGAATATCCCCGTCCCCAGTTTGTGCGCCCGGACTGGTTGTGCCTCAATGGAGACTGGCAGTTCGAGATCGACCAAGGCGATAGCGGATTGGAGCGGGGATTGCTGGACCGCGATCTGAGCAGCAGTATTATCGTGCCATTCGCACCTGAAACTAAATTGTCCGGTGTTGAGAATCTCGATTTTCTCAATGCGGTCTGGTATCGTCGTGATGTAACCATCCCCGCGGACTGGGCCGGACGCCGCACTCTGCTACATTTTCAGGCCGTTGACAATGATGCAACGGTATGGGTCAACGGGACCGAAGTGGGTCGCCATCGCGGTGGCTTCTCACCATTTACCTGTGACATCTCGGCGGTTGCCCAGCCCGGCGAGACCGTAACGCTGGTAGTGCGTGCGCGTGACCCCAATGACCGCGCCCAACCCCGGGGCAAACAGGCCAAGTCATTTGGCCCGCGCGGGGCAATCTATGTGCGGACCACTGGCATCTGGCAATCCGTCTGGCTGGAACCCGTGCCCGATATTGCCTTGCGCCGCCCTCGCCTCACTCCCGACGTCGCCAATAGTGTCATCCGTCTGGAGCAACCCATCAGCAATAATCAGCCGGGCCTGCGTTTGCGTGCGGTGCTCAAAGATGAAAAGGGTGAGGTTGCTACTGCCGAATGTGCCGCTGACTTAGACCTGGCCCCACGCCTGGATTTACCCATCCCGGCGAATCGCCGCCGCCTATGGTCAATAGATGACCCCCATCTGTACGATCTAGTAATCAGTTTGCTGGATGCCGCCGGTAACGTCATCGATGCGGCGACCAGCTATGCGGGCTTGCGCAGCGTGACAATTGACGGTAAAGCGATCAAAATCAATGGTAAGGTCGTGTTTCAACGGCTCGTCCTGGATCAGGGCTATTATCCTGATGGCATCATGACCGCCCCCAGTGAAGACGACTTGATCCGCGACATCGAACTCGGTATCGAAGCCGGCTTCAACGGTGCCCGCCTGCACCAGAAAGTCTTTGAAGAGCGTTTTCTGTATCATGCTGACCGCCTGGGCTACATCGTCTGGGGTGAATTTGGCGATTGGGGCTGCAATCGTATGGGACCAATTGACAATGAGCATCAAAAGCCCGGCCCCGATTATATTACGCAATGGCTGGAAGTTTTGGAACGCGACTACTCACATCCCAGCATCGTCGGCTGGTGCCCGCTCAATGAAACCTGGCAGTCGATCACCGATCAAATTACTGCGCTGGATGATGTGACCCAGGGCATGTATCTGGCGACCAAAGCGATGGATAGCACGCGCCCGGTATTAGATACGTCGGGCTATTCCCACCGCGTCATCGGTGCAGATGTCTATGACAGCCACGATTATACTCAGGACCCCGACACGTTTGCCGAGCGTCATGCTGGACTGGCGGAAGGCAAGCCGTATTTGAATAGCTTTGAAAGCTGGGGTATCCCGCAGCGCATGGTCGGTAATCCGAACTGGTCGATTCCGTACGCCGGTCAACCCTACTTTGTAAGCGAATTCGGCGGTATCTGGTGGAACCCGGATGTCAAAGAAGGTGAAGACTCATGGGGCTATGGTGATCGACCGCGAACAATTGAAGAATTCTATGACCGCTTCGAGCGCCTGTGCGCCATCCTACTGGATGATGTCAACATGTTTGGTTATTGCTATACACAATTAACCGACATCTATCAGGAGCAGAACGGCATCTACAAATATGATCGCGGCTTAAAGTTCGACATGGAACGTATTCGCAATGCTCAGCAAAAACCAGCGGCAATTGAACTGAAGGATTAGTTGCACTCAATCTGCAACGAAAGGAACATATTTCGATGACAAATTTTCGTCCGCCTGCCGTGCCGTTGGTGGTGAACGATCCTTACATGAGCGTGTGGTCAACGACCGATGAACTAACACAGAGTTGGACAACGCATTGGACGGGAGCTAAGCAGGCCATGTCTGGCCTACTCCGCGTCGACGGTCAGCCCTATCGCTTTATAGGCATGATGACCCGCCACTATGGTGTTGAAGTACCGCCAATGACGCAAATCGACGTTGAGGTACTCCCCACCCGCACCATTTATCAGTTTGAGGCTGCCGGTATCCGTCTGACTCTAACATTTATGACGCCGCTGTTACCGCATGATCTGGATGTATTATCCCGCCCAGTCACATATGTGGATTTTGCAGTGGCTGCGATTGATGGACAGACACATGAGACCGCGCTGTATTTCGACGTTGCCGCCGACTGGGTCGTAAACACCACCGACCAACGCGTGGTCTGGGGCCGACATCATGTTAATGATCGCAACATGCTGTGGATGGGTTCGACCGAACAAAACATCCTCGGTAAGTCTGGTGATGATCTGCGGATTGATTGGGGTTATCTATACACAGCTGCCATCGGTGAACACTCAGCCACCAATGTCCTCGGCTATGACACCGACACGCGCTCACACTTTGCCACGACAGGTAATTTACCGGTCCGCGATGTCACCGATATGCCCCGCCCGGTGGACAATCGTCCGCCGAACCCCGTCGCCGCCTGGGTTTTCGACCTCGGTTCCGTCGAGATAAAGTCAGTTTCCCAGCAAATCGTTATTGCTTACGATGACATTTTTGCCGTTGAATATATGCACCGCAAGCTGCGGGCCTACTGGCGGCGGAACGGAGCCACCGCTGCCGACTTAATTGAGGCAGCAGCCAACGAATATCCTGATTTGCGCGCCCACTGTGAAGCGTTTGACGCCGAACTCATGGCTGACCTACAAGCCAATGGCGGAGATGCTTATGCCCGATTAGCAGCGCTGGCCTTCCGTCAGTGTATTGCTGCCCATAAACTCGTCGCCGATCTCGATGGCACGCCGCTGTTCTTCTCCAAAGAAAACTTTAGCAACGGCTGCATGGATACTGTCGATGTGACCTATCCCTCGAGTCCCTTCTTTCTGCTCTTCAACCCGGACCTGCTGGCTGGTCAACTGACGCCCATTCTAGATTATGCTGCCTCTGCGCGTTGGCCCTGGCCCTTCGCACCACATGACATCGGGCGTTATCCGCTGGGCAACGGGCAGGTGTATGGCGGCGGGGAGAAAACGGATTCCAACCAGATGCCAGTGGAAGAGTGTGGCAACATGCTCCTGCTCGTGGCGGCGGTCTGTAAAGCCCGTAACGATGTCAGTTACGCTGAAAAACACTGGGATACGCTCAGCCAATGGGCGAACTATCTGAGTGAAAAAGGTCTCGATCCCGAAAATCAGCTTTGCACCGATGATTTTGCCGGGCATCTGGCACATAACATCAACCTCTCGCTCAAGGCGATTGTGGCATTGGGTGCGTTCGCCCAGCTCTGTCATCAGCGGGGACTGGATGCTCAAGCACAATCGTATCGCGCTCAGGCCGAAAAGATGGCGCAACAATGGCAGCAGATGGCAGATGATGGCGACCATTATCGCCTCACGTTTGACCAGCCGGGCACCTGGAGTCAAAAATACAATTTAGTTTGGGAGAAGCTGTTGGGCCTGGATTTATTTCCTGCCAGCGTTGCCCAAAAAGAGATTGCGTATTACAAAACGCGACAGAATCAATATGGGTTGCCGTTGGACAGCCGTAATACCTATACCAAACTTGACTGGATTGTTTGGACGGCCAGTCTAAGCGAAAGCGATACTGACTTCCGTGAATTCATTGAGCCGCTTTACGATTGGCTGAACGAAACGGAAAGCCGCGTGCCCATGACGGACTGGTTCTATACAGACTCAGGTCGACAAGTCGGCAAGATGCAGGCTCGCTCAGTCGTCGGGGGCGTGTTTATCAAGCTCCTCTACAACCGTGATCTGTGGCAAAAATGGCTGGATAAAAACTCAATCGCACTTAAGTAGTTGATACCAGGTACGGAGGCCAGCGAACCATGTCCAACGTCGTCTTGTTGATGTCCGATGAGCACAATCCCTTTTACGCTTCGGTCTACGGACACCCGTTTATCCAGACGCCAACAATGGCCGCTATGGCAACTGAGGGTACAGTCTACGAAAATGCCTACTGCCCATCGCCATTGTGCTTGCCGTGCCGGGCTGCATTCATGAGCGGGCAAAGGGTGCATACTATTCAGACCTACAACAACCTCGTCACCCATATGCGGTCTGGCTTTCCATCATATGGCAACCAACTTGCTGAGCAGGGTGTCTATTCCGTGCTGCTAGGCAAGGTTGATGCCTATAACAAGGGCATTAAACTCGGCTTTTCGGAGACAATCCTCCCCTCAGACCGTAACAACTTGCACCGGGAAGTCGGGCGCAAGCCGCTGATGCGTTCTGAAAACAGTGCACAACGGGCGGATCAGCATGGTGTACTGGCGGATCCTTGGACAGCCGATCTGGAACGGATGGATGCCGCGATCCACTGGTTGGAAAATGTTGCACCTACATTGGATAGAAATTTTGTCCTGGCAATTAATTTGATTAAGCCCCATTTCCCTCACTATGCTACTCAAGACCTCTGGGATTTGTATGCAAATCATGCTGATGTACCAGATTATGATCGGGATGTTGAGTCAGCCCGGCATCCTTATGCACAAGATTTGCGCGACTACTTCGCGACAGAGAGCTTCACCGAGGCACAAGCACGCGGCTTGCGCCAGGGATATTATGCGTGCGTGACGTTTGTCGACCAGCAATTAGGTCGCGTACGAGATACGCTGCAATCTACTGAACTGAGCAACACAACTAACCTGATCTATACATCAGATCATGGTGAAATGCTCGGCAAATTCGGCATGTGGTGGAAATGTTCACTCTATGAGGACTCGGTTCGCGTACCCTGCGTCGCGACCGGGCCAGATTTCGCCGCTGGCAGTGTCGTCACAACACCGGTTGATCTGCTCGATGTGCAAGCAACTTTGTTCGCCGTCACCGGCACAGAGCGGCCAATCGATTGGGTAGGTCAACCGCTGACAACCATCGCCACCGAAGACCCGGAACGCGTCATTTTCTCTGAATATCACGGACATGGTACGCGGGCTAGTGCTTTCATGGTCCGACGTGGCGACTGGAAACTGATTTACTACGCTGACGCCCCCCACCAACTCTTTAACCTCCGCGATGACCCGGACGAACTGCACAATCTTTTCCTAGAGCAGGCCGACATTGCTGCTGAACTAGAAAAAGCACTCCGAACTATCTGCTCACCAGAAGTCGAGCAGCAGCGAGCGGAAGACCATATCCAGCGCCAGTTGCAGGCAGTTTTTGAACCTTAATGATACAGCGACCAGTAATTGCGTGCATCACGCTTAAACTTATACCGGCGTCGGGGACGGGGTAAAGGATCCTGCACACGTAATGTCCAGGCCAATAATTCTGCCAGGAGTTCGGCTTGAATCGTCGCATGTTCCGCTCGATCGAACAGGTTACACAATTCAACCGGATCTGCTGCGAGGTTGTAGAGTTGCCCCCGCCCGTGCATGTCGAAAATCAACTTCCAGTCATCCTGACGCACCATACGCATCGTGCCGCTTTGCGACCAACCATTCAATTCGTCAAATGCGACGCCCGGACGCAACCCATCGGCTTCTGGGTCGAAAGTATCTTCGGCGGTGTAATGTAACCCGCCAAAGCCGTGTTCGGTATAAGCGCTGGCAAATTCGGCTTCAGGATAATCCCCCCCGGTCAACAACGGCCACAGGCTGCGTCCCTGGACACCGGCTGGCAATTCAACATCCAGTGCGTCACACAACGTCGGCATGAGATCAACAATTGAGACATGTGCCGGGTGTGGATTAGAGTTGTGTGCAATACCCGGCCCCACCCAGAACATCGGAATGCGTGTCAAAACCTCTGGCAGTTCTGGCCCTTTGCGCACCAGACCATACTCACCCACAAAGTCCCCATGATCGGATAAGAAAGCAATGATCGTGTCTTCTCTTAAATCCTGTTCATCGAGAAACTCAACAAAACGCCGGATCTGGTCGTCAATCAACCGCAGCATACCCAGATAATTGGACCGCGCGCGGGGTAATTGCTCAGCATAATCGGGAAATGCGACTTCGCCAATATGTCGTGCCCACTGGAATTTGAAGCCTTTATCGGCCAGGGCAGATTCATCTGACAAAGTGGCTGGCAGCAATTCAGGGGGAAACATCGAAAAATATGGCTCTGGCACCTGATAAGGATTATGTGGCTCAGGCAACGACAGCCACAGGAAAAAAGGCTGATCTTTGAGAGTCTCAATCCAATTTTGAGCTGCAGTTACGGCGCGATAGGGGCATTGAGTCTCTAGTGGAAATGGTGTCGATTGCATATCCGCCCGATGATTAAGGTTGTGGAGATAGTCGTCAAACGCTTTTTCGTCGTCAGTTCGATCATCACCTTTGCCGCCCCCATGTCCCAGCTCGAACCAGTAGTCCATGCGATCTGGACTCAAGTGCGAATGATTTTTGCCACACAGCGCCGTCGCGTAACCTTGTTGGCGCATCACATCGATGAGATCCGTCTCATAGTAGGCATCTTCTTTATTATGATTCGTGCGGGCATGGGTTGCACTGGGATAACGCCCGGTCAACATACTCACGCGTGCTGGCAAACACGCTGGCATCGAGGTATAGGCCCGGTCAAACCAGGTGCCCTCACACGCCAAATTGTCCAGAAAAGGGGTAGTGTCCAGTGGGAAACCCTCACGCCGCGAAACATCAGCCCGCTGCTGGTCAGTCATAATAATAACGATATTCGGACGAGTTCCCATCCCTGGCCCCTTTGTTACAATTGTGGTGACAACAGTTGCGGGACCCGTTGCGCCGAGTCCCGCTGAGAGAAAAACAAGAAACTTGCTGTATTAGAGGATGCGATTAATCTGTGCGGCGACATCATCAAGGATGGTTTGCGCATCGGCTTCACCCAGCCAGAGTCGTTCAACCCCAGACTGGAACATGCTTTGTGCTTGCGAGAAACTGGGGTGACGCGGGTCAGGTTTCAGGTAGCCCTGGTTTCCTTCAATAAACACGTTAATATGCTCCGGTGGCTCATCTGGTTTGAGGAAGGCGGGGCCTTCAGCAACCGATTGCAACGGCGGCACAATCCCCATGATGTCAGTCCAGACAGCAACAGTCTCAGGGTCTATGAGGAACTTCATCAGCGTCCAGGCTTCTTCTGGGTGCGGGGCGCTGGATGAAATGACATGGCCGGTACCGCCACCGACGGTTGTCTTACCAGCAGCGCCCGCCGGTGGTGGCGCAACATCCCACTCAAATTTATCAGCAATGTTGGTACGCATCCGGCCAATCGCCGGCCACCAGCTTTCCATCGCCGTGATGCCTGACTGGAACAGTTCCCCCCCACCCATCTCAGTCGCCACATCCGTCGTTGGGGCAACCTGATGAACATGAATGAGATCGGCCAGGAATTGCAAGGCCTCCACCGTCGGTTCCTGATTGATAATCACCTCAGTGCCTTCTTCGTTGAAGAAGCCGCCACCATTTGCCGTGATCCAGATCCAGATGGGTCGAAATCCGGTCTTAACCTGCCAGCCCCATTGGTTGTTATCGCGGTCCGTCAATGCGATGGCCCGCTCCAGGAAGGCATCCCAATTCCATGACTCGTCGGTCCAATCGGACGACGGCACATCGATACCCGCCTCATCAAACAGCGTCTTATTGTAAAAAATCGCGTGATTGGGCGCATCAACCGGGAACCCATACTGCACGCCGTCCATATTATACAGGTCCAGATTACCCGGAAAAATGTCCGACGTGTCAAAACTGTCGGCTTCAATCCGCTCATCCAGCGAGGCCAGCAAGTTACGTGAAACATGTGGCACAATATCGCCATTACCAGCGAAGAAAACATCGGGGAAATCGCCACCCGCCAATCGGGTTTGGAGTTTAGTCCCATATTGATCAGGAACGTGGGTAAAATTGACCTTAATTTCGCTTTGCGTCTCATGGAATAGACCCAGAGTCGCTTCGCGGGCTTCGAATTCGGTAGGATTGCCCCAGGCCATGAGTTCAATCTCGACCACATCCTGGGCCATAACCGGGTTAACCAGCACCGGTGCGCTGGATAATACTACACCTGCCCCGCTAGTCGCGGCAGCCTTTAAAAAATCGCGTCGAGAAAGTTGTTTTTTCGCCATATGTATAAACCTCCAGGTTCGAAAAAATTGTGAGAAATTTCCTTAATCAGATTTATTGAATGGATTGTGTGCCCTCCTTGTATTATTGACCGAAAATGTATCAGGCCGGTAATCAACCTTTGACACCCGAAACAACAATGCCCTGAATGAAGTATTTCTGTAGGAAGAAAAATACGATAATCAACGGCAGCATAAATACGATATTGGCGGCCATCATCAAATTCCAGTCAATATCGCCTTGCTGTCCAATGAACGTCCTTAAGCCGAGAGCAACGGTATACAATTCAGAGTTATTCAAATAGATGAGCGGTCCCAAAAACTCTTTCCATTTGAATTGGGCAAACATAATTGCAGCAACCGCCAATGCCGGGCCGCTCATTGGCAGGATAATCCGCCAGTAAATCTGGAAGCTGTTGGCCCCATCCAGCCGCGCCGCATCATCCAGGTCCAGCGGGATGGTCATAAAGAACTGCCGCAAGAGGAAAACGTAAAAGGCATTACGCGCCAGGAACGGTGGCAAAATCAGCGGCCAGTAAGTGTTCACCCAGCCGAACTCACGGAAAATGATAAACGTTGGGATCATCGTGACTTGACCCGGCAACATCATGGTCGCCAGCAAAATCATGAAACAAATATCTCGTCCCGGCCAGCGCAACCGAGCAAACGAAAAGGCGACTAAGCTGGATGAAGCTAACAGGCCGAAGGTTGATAAACCAACGACGAATACTGAATTTAAGAACCAGCGCCCAAACGGCTTGGTTGAAAGCGCATCTGGATAATTAGACCATTGGATTGGGTCGGGAATCCACTGTGGCGGAAACGTAAAAACCTGCTCTGCTGGCTTCAACGATGTTGATAGAGTCCACGCAAAGGGGAAAAGAACGAAGACTGCGCCGCCGATCAATATAGCATAAATCAGGAAGCGTTTGAACCGATCGGCAGGTCTGGTGTAGATGCCTCGCTGCTGAATTTGAGATTGCGCTTTAACCCGTTGCATCGCTAGCGTCCCCTCACACTGCCTTCATAGTGAACCCAGAATTTCGATGAGCGAATAATCAACAAGGTCAGCACAAAGATGTAGATAAACAGAATCCAGGCAATGGCCGAGGCATAACCCATCTGAAGCCATTCGAAAGCGCTCCGATACAGCCACAACACCATAAACAGGCTGGCATCAGCCGGACCACCGTTCGTCATCATAAAAGGTAAGATGAACTCTTGCAGCGCACCGATGATCCCCATAACCATGTTAAAGAAGATGACCGGGGTAATCATCGGCACGGTGATCCTGAAGAATTTCGCCAATGTCCCAGCGCCATCCACTTCGGCGGCTTCGTACAGTTCAGTCGGCACCCCCTGCAACGCTGCCAGGTTAATGAGCATGGCCTGGCCGCTGCCCCAGATACTCAACAAAATGAACGAAATCAGCACCCAGTTCGGATCGCCCAACCAGGAAGGGCCATCGACACCAAACAGGCGCAATGTACCGTTTATCAAGCCGAATTGTGTGCCGAAAATCCAACGAAACATGAGGGCCACTGAGAGACCGCCAATTACCGATGGCAGATAATAGACGGACCGAAAGAAACTCAGAAAGCGGATTTTCTGATTGAGCAATGTAGCCAGCACTAACCCGGCCACGACCTGCAATGGGACACCCACAAAAGCGAAAATTGTTGTTGCCTTAAGTGCCTTAAAAAACGAGGGGTCCTGCGTGACGATTTCGACATAATTATCCAAACCAACCCAGCGCGGGGGTGTGAATAAATCATAGCGGGTGCCAGACAGGTAAAGGCTGGCAAGCATCGGCCCAGCCACCAGCAACACAAAACCGATCATCCAGGGCGCCGCCATCAGATAACCGGTGATGGCCTCAGCACGACGATAATGCATCGGATTAACCCACGCTTTGTAGTATCATATTGTCGGCCAGGGAGAGGATCAAAATTGCCAAAGCATTTCCTTTCACAAAGATGATCTATTTGCAAAAATATGTTTATATGTGTATTTTATAAATTAAAAAGCCCGATCTGTCAAGTTTAGTCGCTAAATAACGAATTTTATCGCGTCTATAAAGCAAAAATGCAGTTTGAAACATAATTCTATAACTTAAACAGGATACACGAGACTGGTAGACTAAAGATGATTGAAGCAACTCGCACCAGCAAACGCGACCTGATCCTAAATATTGATGATCCGGAGGCAGACGTCATATTCAAAGCGCTCGGCAATCCACTGCGCCTGCGCATCTTGAAACAATTGAGCGATCACGCTTATACGGTCGCGCAGATTACGGAGCAACTCGAAATTCCAACCTCAACGGTCAACCAGCATTTGAAAGTGCTGGAAGATGCCGGGTTAATTCAAACCGACTTGCGACCCGCGTCGCGTGGTACCGAGAAAGTATGTGCAGGGGTTTACCGGCATATCGAATGCGATCTTATCGCGCCTATCGCACCGCCAGAACGCGCCGTTGAGATTGCGATGCCAGTGGGGGCCTATACTGACTTTCAAGTTACACGTCCGTGCGGTCTTGCCAGCCAGTCCAAAATTATTGGCCTACAAGGCGACCCGGAAGCCTTCCTCGAACCTGAGCGTATTGATGCACAGATTCTATGGTTTGCCACCGGCTATGTTGAGTACCGCTTTCCAAAACGACTCCCGCCGCGCACTCGCCCTATCGGTCTTTACTTAAGCATGGAGATCTGTTCTGAAGCCCCTGGTCACGATGAGGATTGGCCGTCTGACATTACCGTGTGGATTAACGACGTTGAAGTGGGAACCTGGACGGCACCGGGGGATTTTGGGGAACGGCGCGGCATACTCAACCCTGATTGGTGGCCGTCGAACAACACCCAGTATGGGTCAGTAAAAAGCTGGCAGGTAAACAGCAGCGGCAGTTTCGTTGACGGCTTACAAACATCTGAGTTGAGTATCGAGGATTTAAAGATTGCGCACCGACCGCACATCGCGGTCAGCATTGGTGTCAAATCAGATGCTCAATATCAAGGAGGCGTCAATATTTTGGGCCGCCATTTTGGTAATTTCCCCCAGGACATTGTCATGCGCCTGGTCTACGATACGGCCTGAATAATCAGTTGCTCACAGCTTGATCGACAACCGCACCGCGCAAATCAAGTTCTTCAGCAAAATGACAGGCAACATATTGTCCATCAGCAGTTTCACGCAGCGGCGGGGCCTCATGACGGCACCGATCTTGCGCATATTGACAGCGCGGATGAAAATAACAGCCTGATGGCGGGTTGGCAGGGTCGGCAACATCACCTTCGAGAATGATGCGGTCTTTACTTTGACGCAGGCGTGGGTCGGGTTTGGGCAAAGCCGAAAGCAACGCTTCCGTATACGGATGTTGCGGCTTGGCAAATAACGTGCGCGTATCGGCTAATTCGACGATCTTTCCGACATACATCACCGCGACCCGATCGCAGATATATTCGATCACGCTCAGGTCGTGTGAAATAAACAAGTATGTCAGGTGAAATTCTTCCTGGAGTTCCTGCAATAGATTCAAAATCTGGGCGCGAACGGAGACATCCAACGCAGAAACTGCCTCATCAGCCACAACGAGTTTTGGGCTTAATGCCAGCGCCCGAGCGATGCCGATGCGTTGGCGCTCACCACCACTAAATGCATGTGGATACCGTCGCATATATTCAGGCCGCAATCCAACTCGCTTCAGCAGATCAGCAACGCGGTCTTCAAGCGCTTTACCGCTGGCAATCCGGTTGACGATCAGCGGGTCAGCTACAATTTCCAGAACCGACATACGCGGATTGAGTGAAGAATAGGGATCCTGAAAGATCATACGCACATCTTTGCGATACGCTTTTATCTCTTGGCTTGAGAGCGCTGCCAGATCTACCGCTTCATCACCATTTTGCTGCAATAAGATCTTTCCACCGGTCGGCTCATAAGCACGTACAATGCAGCGACCGGCGGTGGTTTTGCCACAGCCACTTTCACCCACTAAACCCAGTGTTTCACCCTCTCGAATAAACAGGTTCACATCATCAACTGCTTTGACATGGCCCACTGTCCGCCGGAGAAAACCGCGCTGAATCGGGAAATGCATTCGTAATGCCTGGACATCGAGCAGGACATTGCTCGAAACGCGTGCAGGATTAATCGGTATGTTGTGCTCATGACTGAGCGGATCAATTGGCACCAGCGCTTCAGCTTGCAACGGTAGCTCACCGTCATAACCGCCGTAGAGTAAGCAACGCACCTGACGATTGTCTGGCGTGTCAACCATTAGCGGAACATGTTGGTCACAAATGCCCGGCATGAATAAATCGCAGCGGTTATGGAATTGACAGCCACGAGGCCGATGATAGGGATTCGGTATCATCCCTTTAATTGAAGCCAGTCGCTGGCGACCCTGCGCACCAACCGTCGGAATAGACCGCAATAAAGCCCGTGTATAGGGATGTTTAGGGTCGTGAAAGATTTCATCGACAGTGCCTCGTTCGACCACCTGCCCCAGATACATGACAATGACATCATCTGCCATTTCCGCCACAACGCCCAGGTCATGGGTAATAAGCATGATCGCCATACCGAATTCGGCCTGGAGTTCTTTCATCAGGTCCAGGATTTGTGCCTGGGTCGTTACATCCAACGCCGTCGTCGGTTCATCAGCGATCAAAATCTGAGGGTTACAAGCGAGCGCCATCGCGATCATCACCCGCTGGCGCATCCCACCGCTAAGTTCGAACGTGTAACTATCAATTCGGCTGTCTGCCTGGGGAATGCCAACCCGATCCAGCAGCATAATGGCCCGTTCACGGGCTTCATCAGGCCCTAACGGCATATGCAACTGAATCACTTCGATAATCTGGTTGCCGACTGTGTGAACCGGACTCATCGAAGTCATCGGCTCCTGAAAAATCATCGCAATGTCTTTGCCACGAATTGCCCGAATCTCACGCCCACGTGAATCAAGTTCTGTCAGGTTGACAGGTTCGTTAGAGCCGGCGTAGAGTAGCACATCACCAGCGACAACCCGACCAGGCTCTTCGACCACCTGCAAAATTGACCGAGCAGTGACACTTTTGCCACAACCGCTTTCACCAACCACGCACAGCGTTCGGTTACGGTACATTTTCAAGTCGACGCCATCAACCGCTTTGACGACCCCTTCATCCAGGAAAAACTGTGTCTTTAATCCTTTGACTTCCAGCAGAAGATTCTCGTCCACAAAACTTTCCTTTTAGTTGTTATAAGGGTCGGCGGCATCCCGTAATCCATCGCCTAGAAAATTCAATGCGAGGACGGCAATGACAACGGCAACACCGGGCCATAGGAGCCAGGGGGCGGTAGCAACGGAGCGGATATTTTGCGCCTCTTTGAGGAGTACGCCCCAGCTTATGACTGGTGGACGCAGCCCTAGTCCCAGGAAACTTAAAGACGTTTCAGCAAGAATCATTGTTGGAATTGCCAGCGTCAATGAGGCGATAATATGGCTGAAGAAGGAAGGAACCATATGCCGCCAGATAATGCGTAGTTCGCTAGAACCTTCAAGCCGAGCCGCTAATACAAAGTCTTCAGTTCGTAAAGAAAGAAACCGACCGCGCACCACACGGGCCAGGCCGGTCCACCCAATGAACGATAAAATTATAGTAATACCAAAGTAGACTCGTAACGGCGGCCAATCTAGGGGCAAGGCAGCGGCGAGGCCCATCCACAGCGGAATCGTTGGGATTGAACGCACAAATTCGATAATACGTTGAATCATGTTATCGATTGCGCCGCCATAGTAACCAGAAATCCCGCCCAGCAATATACCGAGGAAGAAGCTGAGCGCTACACCAACCAGACCAATCGACATCGAAATCCACGAACCGTAAATAGTCCGACTTAAGACATCGCGCCCCAGCCGATCAGCACCTAACAGGAACATCGGTTCATCTGGATCCAGTGGCCCCAGAAAATGAATATCCGCCTCAATCAAGCCAAAGAACAACTCGTAAGGTTCACCTTTGACAAAAAAGCCAATTGGAATGATTTGCTCTTCATCGACGGTGAAAACCCGTCGCAGGGCTTCCGGATCGATCACACTGGTATAACCGAGCACATGCGGCCTGAAACGTAAGCCATCCGCGGTTTGTTCAAATAAACGTAATGGTTGCGGCGGGGCAAAAGTAAAGGTTGGCTCAATTGCATTACCAGCAACGGGCGCAAAGAATCCGGCAAAGATAGCCACGATGTAAATCAAAAGCGTGACAATGCCGCCCAGCATGGCGAGTCGATGCTTACGAAAACGCCACCAGATCAACTGCCACTGCGATGCAACATCAATCCGTGCCTCTTGCAGGTAATCCGAATCAGAACTGGGAACTCGGTCAAGCGGTTGGGCCTCAGTGGTCATGAGTGTCCCCGATTCTCATAACGAATGCGTGGATCAAGCCAGGCAAGCAGAATATCGGAAATGAGTGTGCCCAACACCGTCATCACTGCCAGCAACAAAATGAAGCTACCGGCCAGAAACATATCTTGATTCAGTAGCGCTCGTAAGAGTAATGGGCCACTGGTGGGCAAATTCAACACAATCGCGACGATTGCGGAGCCAGAAATCAAAAACGGCAACGACCAGCCGATCGTGCTCACAAACGGATTTAACGCGATGCGTACCGGGTATTTAAGTAACAGCCGCATCTCGGACAGGCCTTTCGCACGGGCCGTCGTCACATAGGGTTTATGTAATTCATCCAGCAAGTTGGCCCGCATGATGCGGATCAGACCGGCTGTACCCGCAGTCCCGATGATGATGATCGGAACCCAGAGATGATTCAACAGGTCCAAAACGCGGCCCCAACTCCAGGGGGCATCAATGTATTCCGGTGAAAATAAACCGGTCACGCTTTGGTTAAAATATTTAAAGGCGATATACATCAGGACCAACGCCAACAAGAAATTCGGGATAGCCAGGCCAACAAAACCGACAAAAGTAAAAAAGTAGTCGCCAATAGAATAGCGTTTGACTGCGGTATAAATGCCGACGGGTAGTGCGACTGCCCAGGTAAATAACAACGTGACGAGCGAAATCATAAAGGTCAGCGCCAGCCGCCCACCGATCAAGGTCGAAACCGGCTGATTCAATTCAAATGATTGCCCAAAGTCGCCCCGTAGAACCCCACCAATCCATTTAAAATATTGGACATAGGTTGGGTCATCCAGCCCATAACGATTCTTGAGCGCTGCCAGTTCAGCTTCATCAACTGTTTCACCCTGCGCCTCAAGACTAGCGACATAAGATGTCAAATAATCGCCGGGTGGCAATTTGATAATCACGAAACTAATGATCGAGATCGCAATGAGAGTGGGGATCATCGCGATTACACGACGCAAAATATATTGCAGCATTCAAGCCTCCACCAATAAATCTTTTCCGGTGTCAAATCATCTAATATTTTAACCGGAAAATAATTTCGCTTTCCGACGTTTACGCCTGACTGTCAATTATTACTGACAGCCAGGTCGATTGTATCTGCATTACGCGAGATCAATTGCAACGATTTCGTGATCTACCACCTGCGGCACCGCAACTTCCACATAGTCTGGGCCAATCACAAAAGCCGGTGTGTGACTACTTCGCAAAAGTTTAACGGCTGTCGCCCGTCGCCCGTTGGGCAACCGAACCCGCACTTGCTGCTCGCCCACCGGGAAAAACTCACGGAACGGTCCACGCATCATCATCGGATTGGTTAAGTTGACAAGGTGTACCGTAATCGCGTCCGCCTGCTGCCAGACAGCAACATCAATAATTCCCGGTCCGACAACAGTTGCAGGGTGGTCCTCATTCAATGCCCAGGTCACGGCATTCGCCAGCAACTTGCCATGATCGACGTTCAGGACTTCCCAGAAAATACGGCTGATGTCCCAGGGGAAATAAACAACGCGACCGTCTCCCAATTCGCGCAGATACACTTCGGGAATGTCAGTCGTGACCTCACGCGGGTAAACCTCTTCCATAGGCAAATCAGGATACGGTGGAACCAGTGTTAAAGGCGGATTGGCGAATTCGGCTGTTGGCGTCACCGTGACTCGAAAGCCGCCGTTGACAACACGATCACCATAATCCAGCCCATTGAGCAGCGGGTGGCGTTGACCGGGTTCGCCGCGCAAGGTCAGGTAAGAGTTCTTAATTGGCCCTTGCACCTCACCAGCGTAATTCACGCCGAGAATATCGGCCAGGCCAAAATCATCGCGCGGCTGGCCCCACTCATCATAGAGGGAAGTTTCATGAGTAATGACCAGGCTACCACCCCGCTCAACATAGGCTCGCAATTGCTGGCACTGATCGTCTGATAGTGCGGCGATGTTGGGCAAGATGAGAACTTTGAACTGATCGATATGGGCCACATCCAGCCGCTTTTCGTGGACCATTTCGAAGGGAATACGGGCTTCGATCAGAGCCTGGTAGTAACCCTGGATATGATCCTCGACCTTCTCGTTTGCCTGTTCGCCGCCATAATAGGACGCGGTTTGCTGCGAAAAAACCATCCCAACGCGTGCCAGTGGTACCCGATCGCGTAGATAGTCCGCTATCTTGTCATGCCAGTTGAACATATCCTCAATGACCGGCAACCAGCGGTGATCGTGCAAAGTCAGCGCGAACTTGATAAACAACGGGCGCATCCCATTGGCGATAGATTCCGCCGCCCAGATACGAATTTCTGGTTCGTGCTGTACCGAATCCTTCCAGCGATATTCGCGGCCTTCGATGCCAACCCCAAACATATGAATGACCGGCTTATCTTCCATCACGGACCGGAACTCTTTGCCATTCTTGCCCGACGCCCACGGGGTCGCAATCCCGCCCCGTCCCTGTCGATCGGCTACCATTAAAGCGGCTTGTTGACCAGCACGGTTCATATCCATCCAGGCCAGCGCCCCACCACCCGAATTCGGAATATAACGTGAATCCGGTTTGATCTTACGCATTTCGCTGTCCCAAAGATGCCAGAGTTCAAACAGGCGATCATTGCGCCACACCAGATAATTGCGGAAGGCGGCGTCCTGTGGATCCATCGTGCGCGGAATTTCCATATTGTAAGCATCCGCAAAATTCCGCAGGCAATGTTCACAATAGCATATGCCATGCCCGGACCAACGATTGCTGAAAATGCCATCCACACCATACAATTCAACAATCTCTTTGGTCACTTCGGTCATAAATTCGAAATTGTACGGCCCCAGCGCACACGTCACCCAGCGGGTCGGGTCCGCCCAATGGCGACGCGGACTCCCATCTTCCATGATCTGCACCCAGTCGGGGTGGGCTTCATATGCATCTTGACGAATGGAATGCGGGTCAGTACGGGCGATTAAGGCCATGCCCAAATCTTGACACCCTTTTACCAGATCACCAAAGGGGTCACTCTCACCCACCCATGCACTACGATGATGGAATTCGATCTGCGTTGGGTAAAATGCTACACACCCGCCTGCACTCAATAATGCGCCTTCGGCCTTAACCCGCTTGAAGTAATCAAGCCAGAATTGCGGATCATAGTGGACGGGATCATCCTCAACAAATGCGACCTGCGCCCACCGCAGGGCTTGGGTGGCCCATTGCGGAACATCAGCCAGACCGGTGGTTACAGCCTTCGAACTCGTCATAATAACTTTTTTCCGTGTTTATCCTGAAATAATGTGAAATGGTCGGGATACCATGCACCCCGACCAGGTGATTATCTAACGATTATACCGATGCCTAGGCGTCTGCTATCCAGAATTGCTCTGGATTATAGGGCGCTGGCGACGGATAAATCCAGGAATTGGGCATGATGGCAGGCACATTGCGCATCCGGTTCGTGACAACACCAAAGGCGTTCGGTTCCAGCACCGTTCCAATTGCATAGAATTCATCGGCGGCGATTTCAAGTATGCGCGACATGAGTTCGAACTGAGCATCGTCGCTCGGTGTCACCTTGATTTCG
Organism: Phototrophicaceae bacterium; assembly: GCA_965223835.1. Taxonomy (GTDB): domain Bacteria; phylum Chloroflexota; class Anaerolineae; order Aggregatilineales; family Phototrophicaceae; genus CAVYXZ01. Next base: position 2,218,570 of record CBDCXQ010000001.1, on the reverse strand, counting down.
TCATAGAGTGCCATGGCTTCTTTGATTGCGGCAGGCGGCTCTTCCGCCACTTCAGGATTAACGCCGTTGTACCAGAAGGCCCAGGCTTTACCAAAGATCGAGCTACCATTATTCATAGGCAGCCAATAGCGTGGGTCAAGCACCACCGCGTCCCCGCTGCCACCACCAAAGCGATGGCCGGAAACGTCAAAGTCGATATTGGCACTTCGGATACGTTCCTCCCACAGGCTTCGTTCCATCGTCGTAACGATGACTTCCACGCCGACGGCCTCCCACATAGGCTTAATTAATTCCATCGCGTCGATGTAAGTTGTGCGGGCCTGATCCAGTTCCATAATGAATGATAGGCGATTCCCATCAGGTCCGATGCGGAAACCATCCCCATCGCGCTCTGTCCAGCCTGTGGCATCTAGATGTTCGTTAGCAAGATCAACACTAAATTCTGTGTACTGCGTTGCCAGCCGTTCATTATAGAAGCGCGATTCAGGTCGGGGTGCCGCTTGATGTGGAATACCCTGCCCCACATGCACCACGTCAATAATCAACTGACGATCAATCGCGTGAGAAAGCCCAATGCGGAAGTCCTTGTTGGAAAAGATCTCGCGCTTCACCGGGTCAGGGTGTGTCAAGTTGAACTGGATGATGAATTCATTCACCGTGGTAGGAGTCAGATCATAGAAACCGTACTCACCCTGTTCCTGATTGTCGAACAACACCGCTTTGTTGGTCGGTGCGGAAATAAACCGTTCCTGATAATCCAGTTCGCCATTGAGCGCCTTCAGCAGCAAGACCTCAACATCCGTCGCCAGTTCAATGGCCTGCGTGTCCATGTAAGGCAGTTGATTGCCTTCTGTATCGACCTTCCAGAAGTAAGGATTGCGTTCCAGGACAACTCGATTATTGGATGCATCGCCCAATGAAGTACGGAAGTTCCAGGGCCGGAGCGTCGGCAATTCCGGGTTATTGTGCGGCTCAGCCATCGTCCCAAAGCGGTCCACCCAGCTACCAAAGCCGGCATCGGTTGCTTCCTGATCCGCATTTTCATTGTATTTAATATGAAATTGTTCCATGTAATGGCGCGGATAATCTGTCGTGCGCTCGTCGCGGGTGCGTGGGATGAACTTCAAGAACAGACCACTGGGTTCGACAAAGCTGAACTTAACGGTATAGTCATCCAGCTTTTCGACTGTGACCGGCTCACCACCTGAAGTCCAGGTTCCGGGAACAACCGGAGTCAGGTCTTCATTCATGAGTATATCTTCGTACCAGAACATGATGTCGTCGGCAGTCAATGGCATGCCATCCGAGTATTTCATGCCCTCACGCAGCGTGAAGGTAAATTCAGTTCCTTCTTCATTGGCTTCGAAAGACTCAGCGATGTTGGGAATGATACCATCCCAGGTCGGCGTCCAGCGCAAAAGCTGCTGATAACCACCATTGCGAAGATAGAAATTCGCGTTGCGTTCGGCAGTGCCACCATTCCACTGCCCGCCATATTGACCAATGCCGTCTAACGGTTCGACAACCAGCGGATTGTTTGGCAGCCGTTCCGCAACCGGTGGTAAATCGCCCGCTGCGACCAGATCCGCTAGCATCGGCGCTTCAGCATAGGTCATTTGCGCCAGGAGCTGCTGTTGTGCGGGAATAGTCAAAAAACCAGCGGTAGCGGCAAGGCTACTGGCTTTCAAAAAAGTACGGCGTGATAAACTGGTCGAATTCGATTTCTTCATGTTTCTTCTCCTCAAAATCTTAAGTACCAACTACCCGTAAGTTGCCACAGAATTTGCCTGCTAGTTGGCTCCTTTCACAGTCATCATTTGTTGAAAAGACTATTATGTGCTATAAATTGTTACCGGTCACGTGATCGGTCATAGTATAGCACATGATTTGCGAGTGTCAAAAACTGGTCTATACCCACCGCAAGCTTAACCAGAGGGTAGAACCGCAAAATTTCAAAGTGAAATTCATCAATGAAGCAAAATGTAACGATCCGCGATGTCGCCCGGTATGCCGGTGTTTCTCATCAAACGGTATCCCGTGTCATCAATAACAAAAGCGAAATCAGCGCCAAAACGCGCCAAAAAGTGCTGGATGCGATGACGACGCTCAACTATCGACCCAGCCGCATCGCTCAGAGCATGAACACGAGCCGAACTTATACCGTCGGCTTGCTGGTTCCCAACATCGCCAACCCTTTCTTCAGCAATCTTGTTACTGGCGCACAGCATTATGCCGAAATGCGCAATTACAACATTTTTCTGTGCCATACCGAGTGGCAGCCAGAAAAGGAAGAACGCTTTCTGGAGTCATTGGCCGACCATCAGGTTGATGGCCTTATCATCAACGGCTCACGCACTAATGAAGAGTCACTACTAAACTTCGCACAGCAGTGTAGCCCGATTGTCTTGGGTGGCCGTAAATTGACGGGGCCACGTATCAGCCGGGTTGGTTGGGATAACGATTACGGTGGTCAGGTTATCGCCGACTATCTGGTGCAACAGGGCCATCGCCGCGTCGGTATCCTCGCTGGCCCGCCGACTGAATCAACCATGAGCAACTGGTTGCGGCTGGATGCGATTATCAAAGCGCTGGAGTCAGTTTCAATTGCACCTGCCCCGCAGTGGATTGTCAATGGCACGATGGATGCTGAAGGGGGCTACACCGCTGCACGAACCCTGCTGACAGCAAACCCCGACCTGTCGGCGATCGTTGCCCACAATGATCTCATGGCAATCGGTGCGATGCACGCCTGCCGCGAGTTGGGCATCCGCGTCCCCCAGGATTGTGCTGTAATCGGTTACAACGATATTGAACTGGCAGCAATGGTCAACCCGCCGCTGACAACCGTTCGAATTAATCGGTACAGCCTGGGGCAAGCGATGATGCAGCGTTTGTTGCAGATGATCGAAGCACCAGAAGAAGATTTCCCGCCCCTGTTGATAAAAGATGGAGAATTGATCCAGCGCGAATCAGCCTAAAATGAGGAAAGAAAGAATGGTTTTGGCAAGTCCAGCAGCGACTAGGCGTTAAAAATAATTTCCGTGATAGAGGCAATGACCATCAAAGAGGAGAACCAATATGAACACAGAAACAGAATACCGCATCGCGCCACCGGGTTTTACCGATGAGCAATGGGAGCAGTTCAATCGCGATGGCTTTATTACCATCGACAATGCGCTTTCCGAGAGTGAGGTTCAGGAATACATTGATGTCATCAACGAAGTCGCCGCTGCCGACCCCAGGTATACAACGGGCGACACTTATGCTATTGAGAATGTTGTCGAGCGGCACCCCCACCTCGCCAACTTAATTGATCATTCACGACATGTGGGCTTCGCTTATGATATTTTTGGTGAATTACTCAAATTGCACCAGACACAGGTTTTTCTGCGTCCGCCCGGCATGAAGCGCTACAATATCTGGCATCCAGATGGGGCCAGGGCACTCCCCTATGGTGTCTTTTCGCCAGACTTACCCCTACAGATCAAAATTGGTTACTGGTTAACTGACCTGCCACAACCGAAGATGGGCAATCTGGTTGTCTTGCCCGGCAGCCACCGTCATCAATATCAGGACGCTTATGATACCCACGAAAGCGTACCGGGTGAACATATTTTGCAGGTGAAGAAAGGAACGATGACCGTGATGCACTCCAGCATCTGGCATCGGGTCGAACCCAATGAGCACGATGTCACCCGCTACAATATTTTCATTGCCTATTGCCCGGCCTGGGTCACACCTGCCGACCGACTGACCTCAGATCCAGAATGGCTACGAACTCTCAATCGCGAACAGCGCATTATTATGCGCAGCTATCAGCAAGCCTATCATAATGCCAAGCCGCCGCTTGAGGACTTTCCACTCTTTCTCGACCGTGAAACCGGCGAAGACAGTGATTCGGGAAAATATCGCGAACACGTAAAATTAAACCGTCGTAAACGCCTGACAAAGGCCGAGAAATTTGCGCTGGAGAAAGTATAACCTTTCTTAGTAAGCAATAATTCCTGTTCGCTGTGAGTGGTTGGGTAAGCAACTGCTAACAGATGAGCAGGAATTTTTATTTATATGCTGAAAATTTCGTACCGTGCATGACAGCATCTGTTATTCCAGCTTAATCCGGGGATTGAGCGCAGCATAGGCCAGATCTGCCAACAAATTAGTGAACAGAATGATGCTCACCGTAACCATCACAATGGCTTGGACTAGCAACAAATCACGGCGCTCAATCGCTGCAATGAGCAAGCTACCCAAACCCGGATAGCCAAAAACAAATTCAATAACGACCAAACCGCTGATAAGCCAGGTAATACTGATGGCAATCACGGTGACGGTTGGCAACAGCGCATTGCGCAGGACATGCCTGAAGATCACGTCGCGATAAGGAATACCCTTCAACGCGGCAGTTCGAACATAGTCGCGTTTCAATTCTTCGATCACACCCGCCCGAGTCAACCGCGAAATGTAGGCCAACAATACCAGCGTCGCCGCAAAGGCCGGCAGCCACAAACTTGGCAATGCCTCGGCAAAGGACGCATTGGCCGGAACCGCCGAACTAGACGGAAACCACCAACCAAGTAAATTAGCAAGTGGATTATCCGCCCAGCGTAATGCAACAATATTGATGAGAAACAGGCCAGTAACAAATTCTGGCAAACTGACAACCGATAATGTCCAGATCGAAATCAACGTATCAGTCAACTTATTTTCATTAAGTCCGGCGATAATGCCCATTAAAACCGAAACTGGAACCGAAATAAACAGCGCAACAAGCGCCAGACGGGCTGAATTCCGAGCACGTTCCAGAATCAAGTCGCGATTATCGGCACCGCGAAAAGCTACCGAATCACCCCAGTCACCGCGCAAAAAATCCGCACCCCAGTCAATGTATTGCTGCGGAATGGAGACGTTCAGGCCCAATTCTTCACGGATTTCCATAACTTGCTGCTCACTGGCCTCACGCCCACCCGCAATCACTCTGGCCGGATCGCCGGGTAATACCCGAAGTAAAAAGAAGATCGTCAGCGATGTCAGCAGGTAGGTGAAAATGAAAAATATGAATCGACGGCGCAAGAATCGCAGCATTGGCCTATCCGCTCTCTGTATTGACTGCTGAAGGTGCTTGCAGCGCTGTCAATTCCTCAAGGGGAATATGACAACGAATGAAGTGTTCATCATCGGCGTTTTGCCAGGGTGGCACCTCTTGCTCACAAATTTCACCAATCTTGCGGGGGCAGCGCGTATGGAAACGACAGCCCGTGGGCAGGTTTTGCGCACTGGGTAAGGTATCATTGAGCAGTAATCGCTCGGCTTTGTGGGTTGGGTCGGCTACTGGAATTGCCGAGACCAATGCTTCGGTATAGGGGTGAAATGGAGCACGGAACAACTCGGCAGCGGTGCCCACTTCAAACAGTTGGCCCAAATACATAACGGCAATATAGTCTGCCAAATAACCAACGACAGCCAGGTCATGCGAGATAAACATATAAGCAGTTTCATTCTCAACTTGAAGCCGCGCTAACAAATTGAGAACGGCAGATTGAACTGAAACATCAAGCGCTGAAACCGGCTCATCACAAATGATTAAATCGGGGTCAGACGCGAACGCCCGTGCGATCACAACCCGTTGCTTTTCGCCTCCACTGAGTTCGTCTGGAAATCGGTTGGCATATTCAGGCTTCAAATTTACGGCCTGGAGCAACTCAAGCACCTCATCATCGGCGTCCTGACGGGAAAAACCGCGCAATTTCATTAAGGGCCGCCGGATCGTCTGACGCACTGACAAATATGGATTCAACGAATTCTGCGGATTCTGGAAAACCATCTGGATTTTCGCTAACACATCGGCACTGCGTTCGCGAACACTGTTACGAATATCCATCCCCAGCAATTCAAGTTTGCCATCTGTCCGCTCTTGCAACCCAATAATGACGCGCGATAAGGTCGTCTTGCCGCTGCCGCTTTCCCCCACCAACCCCAGCGTATGCCCGGCACGGACACTGAGATTAATGCCATCAACCGCGCGAATTGGCGCGGGCTTTACACCGTTGATGATGTCAGAAAAATCTTGCTTGACTGGAAAATGTTTCGTCAGATCTTCAACCTGCATCAACGTTTTTGTTGTTTCATCAAGCTTGTTCTTGATTGAAAAATCAACAAAATCTTCAAATTGTAATTCGCCGGAAGCAATTTCTTCCCAACGATGACAACGCACCAGTCGGTCATGATCAAGTCGCTCTAAAGGTGGTTTTATGTCGCGGCATTTATCGATGGCGAACGCGCAGCGCTCGGTAAAAACGCATCCGGTTGGTAGTTCTGCCAATGAGGGCGGATTGCCACGAATGGATTGCAATTGGGAATCACGCTTGGTTTGCCCCGGTCGAGGAACACTATTCAAAAGGCCGAGCGTATACGGATGAAACGGCCTTTCATACAAATCATCGACGTCAGCATCTTCCATAATCTCACCGGCGTATAACACCAACACCCGCTCACACAATTGGGCCACCACCCCCAGGTTATGCGTGATATAGATAACGCCGGTGTTGCGGTCGGCGATGAGCTTACGTACCAGATCCAGGATAACCGCTTCAGTCGTTACATCCAGACCCGTTGTTGGCTCATCCATGATAAGCAGTTCGGGGTTCGTAATTAACGCCATCGCAATCGTCACCCGTTGTTGCATACCACCACTTAGCTCGTGTGGGTAACGGTCGGCTACATTTTCTGGGTCAACCAGATTGACATCCTTGAACATCTCGATCATTTTTTTGTATGCTGTCCGCTGATCCATCGCCATCAACTTTGTGAGGACTTCGGTCACCTGGCGGCCAATTTTGATCGAGGGGTTGAGCGCAGCACCGGCGTTTTGAGGCACAAGCTTAATCCGCCGCCCCCATAACTGCCGCATTTCGCCATAACTCAACCCGATCATATCTTGTCCACCGAAATCGAGCCGCCCACTTTTTTCAATGCGCCCATTTGCACTCAGGTAACGCATAAGCGCCATAGCAATGGTTGATTTACCTGAACCCGACTCGCCGACTAATCCATAAATCTGGCCTGGACGCAATTGCAAACAAAAATCCCGAACCGCCGGAATCCATTGTTTGTTCATCTGATAACTGATAGTCAGTTGGTCGACATCCAACAGCTTTTGCCGCTGCGATCCCATTCTACCCACCCTTTTGTACAACTCGCCGAATACCATCTGACATGAGATTGACGCCAATAACGAGTATCGCAATGGCTGATGCTGGAAACTCCAACGCCCAGGGGGTGAGCTGGTAGAAACCACCTCGATTTTCATTGACCATCAATCCCCAATCTGGCGATGGCGGACGAGCACCAAACCCCAGGAAGCCTAACGATGCCACCAGGAATATCGCGTATGAAAAGCGCAAAGAGGCTTCAACCACCAGCGACGGGATTACCGAAGGCAAAATTTCTCGAAAAATAATATAAAAGGTGGATTCACCACGTATCTGCGCCGCTTCAATGAATTCGCGAGTCTTGATGTCCAACGTTGTACTTCTGGCAACCCGCGCAACAATAGGGACATAAAGTATCGCGATCACAATCAGAACCACATTATTCGACAGGGCAGCTTGCCAGCTACCCGAGTCAAAATCAAGGTTGCGCACGATTCCAACCATCACCAGCGCCAGCAGCAATGCCGGCAATGCCAGTAGCGCATCAATAACCCGTCCCAGAGCTTCATCAATCAAACCACCCTGGTACCCCATAAATAATCCAATCGCAGTACCAATAAGCACAGCGAATAGCGTACCCAGACCAGCAATTCGAAAGATGCTTTCCGCCCCCAGGATCACCCGACTATAGACATCGCGACCCAGCCGATCAGTACCAAAAGGATGGAGACCAAGTTCAAAGGATGTAATACTCAAGGTCGGCGCAACTCGGGCTTCATGGCTTTGGTCGTTGGGATTTGGGGATGGCGCGATCTGTTTGCCAAATATTGCCAATAATAAGAAAAAGACGACGAGTAAAGTCCCGATAGCGGATTGTGGTTGGCGGAAAAGTTCTTTGATAAATTGGAAGAAGCCAGCGACTTCACGCGCAATCCTGGTTCGTATTGCGATCATCGATCAATTATCTCTTACAATTGCTGACTAATGTTGAAACAACGAAAGTCAAACTCATCAAGTTGAGGTTTAATCTAATGGAGGAAATGAAAGGGAGCAGCCCACTCCGACCGCTCCCTAATATACTAGCTAATTACGGCGCTATTAAAATTCGTCCGGCCAGCGAAGGGATGCAATTCAACCCCTGCCACATTTTCGGCCATAACCATAAACTGAGCGAAGAAATACGGCACAATGATGGGGCCGCGGTCCAGCATAATTTCCTGTATTTCACCATAGGCCGCTGCCCGCTCGGTTTGATCGAGTGATGAACGAGCAATGTCAATTAATTCATCCACCCTTTCGTCACTGAAGTGCGATTCGTTCCAAATTGCGCCGGTCTGGTAAGCAACATCCAGATAAAATTGCGGGATCGGACGCGCCCCCCAGCCCGTCACACCGAGGTCAACTTCCAGCCAATCTTCAACGTAATAGGCGTTTTCATCTTCGAGTTGAATCTCTACCCGAATGCCAGCTTCTTCCCATTGCGCAGCCAATGCCTGGGCCAAATCGGGGAAGCTGCCACTATTCGGTACGTGCAGAGTCATATCCAGGCCATCGGCATAACCTGCGGCTGCCAATAATTCCGCCGCCGCCTGTGGATCCCTTTCGGGAACCTCAAGATCAGCCAGGAAATACTGCCCAAACGCCGGCCCAATTGGCGAATCTTTACCAGATGCCCCAAAACCGAGCTGGACTCGATCCCAGATTGCATTGCGGTCTGTTGCCAGTTTGAAGGCTTGCCGCACCTGGACATCATCACCGGGCGCACGATCAGCCCGTAACCGCACCAGATGATGACCACTGGTCGGAATATCGGTCGTAGCAAAGTTTACATCACCGCTGAAACCCAGAAAACTGGAATTATCGAGGCGAAGAATACCATCGGCTGTCCCGCCTTGAACCGCCGCAATGCCAGCCTGTTGGTCATCAAAGAAAATGAATTCAAGCCGCTCAATAGAGGCCGCCCCGCCCCAATAATTGGGATTTGCAGACATAATAGCACGGTCGCCAGGGAGCAATTCTTCCAACACAAATGGCCCGGACCCATTAAATTCTTCACCAATATTCTCAGCACCAGCCTTCAACATCACAAGTTTGTTGTCGGTAAGATTGAAAAGGAAGTCGGGATTTTGCTCTGTCAATGTAATGACAATCGAGCTACCTTCACCAGCTTCGATGGATTCAACCGTCGAAAGTAGGTTCGCCACTGTACCTTCAGCTTCTTGCTGCCATTGGAATGTCCACAAAACATCGTCTACGGTAACAGGACTACCATCGTGGAAAACGGCATCTTCACGAATCTGCAATGTATATTGCAGTCCATCGTCGCTGATGGACCAGGACGAGGCCAGGCGTGGCACCAGATTTGAAGCTGCATCCGTTTCAATCAGATAGTCGTACAGAGCATTGAGGATCGCGATTTCACTATCACCCGATGCTGAACGTGGATCGAGCGTCGCCGGTGTTAGCCACGCAATTCGTAGTGTATTGGTATCTTGAGCTAAAGCGAGATTGCTGAGTGAGGAAAGATCAACTGCCACAGAACCAACAGCAGTCGCGGTACCCGCTGCGAAAATCCTTAAGAAGTTGCGACGGGAAATGCCAGTAGAGGGTGTGCTTTTTACGTTACTCACAACGAACTCATCCTTTACGGTAATATACAAATTGCACGCAAACTATGGCAACAGAAGAACAGTTAAATTCGCGACACCATCAAGCTTGGCACAACTTGCACCGCCATTTTAGCAATGCAGGGTGGCGCAAGCTGACGTTCTCGTCGTTGACGGATTAATTCACGCGTTTCAACCATTAAATCTGTTCACCTCGTGGGTAGCGAAATGATGGAGAGAGGTATTCAACCATGGTTTATGTGACCGGATCACGTAAACGATTATAGTTGCTGTAAGATTTATGTCAACCATAAATATGCTCATTTGTGCTGTTTTCTGTGAGTACAACAATATTTTTTGGGCTTCTCAATCAATCGAAACCAAAGCGTGGCAATCAGTACAGCGCGCTGCCGACTTTCATATGTCAAGTTTGCCTCAACAAGCCATCCTATCGGGTTCGGTGTAACTTGCGCAAACGGACTTTATTATCAATAATGTCGCTGAGGAAAGTTAACCCTCATTCAGATTAAAGGGAAAGAACACCATGCGTTGTCTCGTGACTGGAGCAGCAGGGTTTATTGGCTCACACCTGTGTGAGACATTGCTTGATCAATCTCATGCAGTTGTTGGCCTGGATGCCTTTATTCCCTACTACCCTCGCGCAATCAAAGAATCTAATCTGGCAGTCGCTCGGCAGCATCCACATTTCTCATTTCACGAATGTGATTTGCGTAACGATGATCTCAGTAGCATTGTACGGGGCGTCGACGTAGTTTTTCATTTAGGTGCAATGCCGGGCCTGGTGGCAAGTTGGACTGAGTTCGATCTCTACATGACTTGTAATATTCAAGCCACCCAGCGATTGCTAGAAGCCGTGCGGCAGCATGGACAGGTGCAACAGTTTATCTATGCCAGCACATCCAGTGTTTACGGCAAGTATGTGGTCGGGCCTGAGGATGCCCCCCTAATGCCAATTTCACCATACGGCATTACCAAACTTGCAGCCGAGCATTTAGTCCGCACCTATGATGATCAATTTGACCTACCCACGACGATCTTGCGGTATTTTTCGGTGTATGGACCGCGCCAGCGTCCCGACATGGGCTATCAAATCTTCGTTGAACGGATATTAACCGGTCAGGAAATTGTCGTTTTTGGCGATGGCACCCAGATGCGGGCGAACACTTATGTGACTGATATTGTAAACGGCACCGTGCTAGCATCACAGCATTTCGAACGCGGTACGATTTATAATATCGGGGGCCAGCAAGAGATTAGCCTGAACGATTTGATTAGCCTTCTCGAAGAGATTATCGGTGTCAAAGCTAAACTAACACCGGGACCAGATCGTAAAGGTGAACAAACACGAACTCTAGCGGACATCACCGCTGCTAGCGCCAGGTTAGGTTACGAACCAGTCATGCCACTGGTCGATGGACTAACCAGACAGGTCGCGTGGAACCGCCAACGTTTGAACCTTTAAGTTGTCCCACCAGCAAGCAATCGTCACATATACCAGCGTTTGGATGGTCCAATGCTATTTAGAAAACTCTTACACTCTTTGACTAGACCTCAATCAATTGTTGTCGTATCGGGTTTACCTCGTTCAGGAACGTCAATGATGATGCAGATGTTAGAGGCCGGTGGGTTAGCAACGCTTTCCGACCATTTTCGGACACCAGATGTCAACAACCCGCTGGGCTACTATGAGTTTGAACGAGTGAAAAAACTACGTGAGGGTGATGTCCATTGGCTGCCAGAAGCGCAGGGGCGGGTCGTCAAAGTCATTTCAGCCTTGCTGCAACATCTACCGGCAGAGTTCCACTATCAAGTCATTTTCATGAACCGAAATCTGAACGAAGTCCTCCTTTCACAGCAGAAAATGCTAAAAGCGCTGGGAGAACCAACAAATCAACACTCTCAAGAAGAACTTCACATGCAGTATCAGGCCCATTTACAAGCAGTCATAAACTGGTTAAAGCAACAGCCTAACTTCGATGTTTTATATTTGGATCATCATGATGTGCTTCGCGATACCAACACATATGCCACAGAAATAGAAGATTTCTTACAATTGGGTCTGGATATACGCGCAATGTCCCTAGCCGTAGACTCCAGTTTGTACCGCAATCGGTTGCAGCCGCTCGCAGAAAACGAACCGAAATCTACTACTTGATCATATTTGATAACTTCTTACACCAACTAGTATGTCAACTTCGCCTCGACGTAGACAAACGATTCTATACTTGCTTTGAGATTAGGATGATTCACGAATGACTAATGGCGAAGACAAAATCACCTGGCGGGTAGAACGATCTGGTTGGGCGATGCGCTCCAACAAGAGCTTAGCGGCTTCTTCACCCATATAATTTGGGGTTCCGGCAATGGTCGTTAAGGCCGGGTTCCAAAGTGCTGCCTCGGATACATCATCAAACCCGACCACTGCAAAGTCTTGCCCCGGTGTAAAACGCGCTTTGTGCAGCCCCAGCATAACCCCAAACGCGACCACATCGTTGTAGCACAATGCCGCAGTCGGTGGCACATCCATTTGCAGCAATGTGGTAATTGCATCATAGCCCCCTTGCCGCGTGACTGGGCTGGTTATCATCAATGCCTCATCCGGCAAGATGTTGTATTTTTCTAGAGTATGCATATAACCAGCCAGTCGATCTTGCCGGGCAGATGAATTGCTGGGACCACCAATAAACGCAATCCGCTTATGACCGCGTTCAATCAAGTGACGGAGGGCGCGACCTGCCCCCAGGTAATTATCAATTCCGACATAATCGAGGCTGATGTTATTGATGTAGCGGGTGACTAACACCATTGGGATACGCTCTATGAAGCCTTCCAGATGTTCAGGCCGGGTGCCCCGCGCCGGACACAGTATGACTCCATCGACCGAACGCCCTAACATGGTTTCAAGTAATCGGGCCTGATGAGTGAGGTCATCTGATGTGCTTCCGAGCAAGGCAATGTAATTGGCGCCCATCAAGGTACTTTCGATTCCACTGGTGAGTTCTGCATAAAACGGATTGGTAATATCCGTAATCACCAGGCCAATCGTGTATGATTGTTGTGTGCGCAGGCTGGCTGCCTGCAAGTTATGAACATAGCCAAGTTTTGTCAGCGAGGCCTGAACTCGCGCCCGCGTTTTGTCTGAGATACGAGGATTGCCATTGAGCACCAGAGAAACCGTGGCTTTAGACACACCGGCATCGTTAGCGACGTCCTGCAATGTAACTTTCGTGAGCATCGTGATTAAGCTGTAACTTTCTGAGAGCTAGATTCATTCCAGTTAATCGATTGACCCGATCTTACGATGCAACTTATACTGTGTCAAGGTAAGCAAATCATTGCCAGATTCCTTGACGGTCGTGCGAAACACGAATATAATCCGGCAAATAAGTTAATCGTTTAACACATTTGTTGTTTGATGATCTTCTTCTCAAGAATGAACACTTACCTATAAGGAGCGAATATATCGACAAATAGCTTAGCCAATGATAATCAGCCATCAGAAAATTATTTCGGGAGATGAGACAAATGTTTGAGAAAAAAGATACAGTGCAACGCCCACTTAGCCGTCGCGATTTCTTGAAAGCTGCCGGGGTTAGTGCTGCGGGAGCCGCCGCTGCTGCCAATGTAACCTTGATTGCTGCCGCACCTGTGTCAAATGGTGCGGCGCAGGACGGCGCAATGGTCGAGGTCTGGACGGGCTTTGGTCAAGGCCGCATGGCGACCGCGATGGAAGGAGCCATTGAGCAGTTCATGGCCGAAAACGACGGTTATACGGTTGACCATGTTGTTGTGCCCTGGGGCGAAATTCACGATCAGGTAATCGCCGCAACCGCAGCGGGCGACCCGCCAGATTCGTATCGGGGCTGGGCCTGGATTGTGCCCGATGATGCTGCAATTGGCGCGCTTACCCCGCTACGCGAGTTTATCGAGACTGAGCAGGTGGACCTGAGCGACTTCTGGGAGCCAACCATTAACCAGATGACGTACCAGGATGAAATCTACGCAATGAGTATTTCGACCATTGTGAATCCGCTATTCTACAATCAGGATCGCATGCGCGAAGTCGGAATTGACACGGAAAATTTGCCAACTGATCTGGAAGGCTGGGAAGCGCTTGGCGACCAGATGACGGAAGTCGCTGACAATGGCGAAATCCAGAAAGTCGGTTTTATCCCCCAAATCCCAAACGCCAATATCTATCACTGGCTGGCGGCCTTTGGTGGTGAGGTGTGGGATGCTGACAGTCAAACTGCATCGGTGAATACACCTGAAATGCAAGAATTGTTTAACTGGTACAAAAGCTATTCTGATCGTTTCGGGATAGAGAATATTCAGGCGTATGCCAGCACCTACGGTGGTAATGGCTTCGGACGCAATACGCCCGAAGGCGTGTACTACACCGGATTGTTGGCAGTTTGGACAATTGGTAGCTGGCTCTTCAATGATATGAATGAGTATGGTCCCGAGGTTGATTTTGGGGTTGCCAAAGTGCCCGGACCTGCCGGTGCAGAAAATTATCGCCCTGGTAGCTTAACAGCAAACATGTATTTTGTGCCGCAAGGTTCTAGCAATCCAAAGGGTGGTTTTGATTTTGCTACTTTTATGGCAAGTTCCCCCTGGGTCGCCATCAACAAGGCTGTCGTTGATTCGGTAACGCCTTCACGTAAGTCACTCGCCGAACTACCGGAAGTTGAAGAATCGGCCCCTTGGATCCCGCTGATGCGTGACGAAGTGCTGCCGTTTGCGCTGCCGTTACCCAGTATGCCTGCGGTCAACTTCATGAATCGCACCCTGCAAGAATCGCTGGATGAGGTTCAATTTGGTAATATGGATATTGAAGAAGCCCTGACCGACGCTGAACGGCGCATTCAGCGTGAAGTAGACAATAAACTGAACGCATAATCACGATGACTTACGGGCATGGCGCTTAATTTGCTGTGCCCGTCAATTTTCCCTAAGTGGAAATTTTGTAATATTCTCTTTAGATGGAACTTGGCTTATGAGCATACTCGTTAGACGTCGATTGAAATGGGGGTTGTTCTTTATCACGCCCTGGATAATCGGTTTCATTATCTTTACCTTGTACCCGATTGTCGCCTCATTCTATTTTAGCTTTACCGATTTTAACGCTATCAACTTCAATCCCCGTTGGGTCGGCTTGCAAAATTACGAGGAAATCTTCCAATGGGATCGTAATTTCGCAATTTCGCTGGGTAACACCTTGCGGTATGCCGGAATTCTAATCGTTGTGGCCACGGCCTTTGATCTGGTTATTGCGATGTTGCTCAATATCAAGGTACGCGGCCTTTCAATCTATCGCACCATATTTTACTTGCCGGTGGTCGTACCTACAGTCGCTGCTGCGCTAACATGGATTTGGGTGTTGAATCCTCAATATGGCTTGCTCAATGGCCTGCTGGAGCGTATCGGCATTGACGGACCACCCTGGCTCGCGTCACCACGCACAGCATTAATTTCAATTGCATTGGTGGCGGTCTGGGGAAGTGGACGCGCTATTCTAATTTATCTGGCCGGGTTGCAGGATATTCCCCGACATCTATATGAAGCCGCCGAAATTGACGGAGCCAACGCCTTTCAACGGATGCGCTTCGTTACCCTGCCCTTGCTAACGCCACAGATTTTCTTCAACATGGTTATCCTGATTATCTTCTCGATGCAGGCTTTTGATGCGCCGCTCATCATGACCAATGGCGGGCCGAATCGATCAACCTTGTTGTATTCTCTCTACCTCTATCAACGAGCGTTCGAAGATTTAAGCATGGGTTATGCTTCGGCAATGGCGTGGATTCTGTTCCTCATTATCCTGGTCTTCACACTACTGTTCGTGCGTCTTACCAGTCGCTTCGTCGTCTATGACCGTTAGGAAACCTCATGGCTAACATTACGCAATCCGAAGCGCAACCAGCCCTGACGATTAACCGAAAACGGGCAAACGAACGGGGACCCATCGCTACCATTTCGACTCACATCGCATTGATCCTGTTTGGCCTCCTCTTTATGCTCCCATTTATCTGGATGGTCAGCAGTTCACTCAAACAGGACGCTGAAATTTTTGAACTACCCGTGTCACTGATTCCTGATGCGCTCCAGTTCAGCAATTATGTAGATGCGACTGAAACGATTGCCTTCTGGCGCTATACTGGCAATTCAGTTTTTTATGCTTTTGGGGCTACGCTCGGCGCAACACTTTCAAATGTTTTTATCGCCTACGGTTTCGCACGCATTCGGTGGCCGGGGCGTGACATCATCTTTATTGGCGTACTGGCGACAATGATGCTGCCCTTCCAGGTGCGCATGATTCCGCTATTCGTATTATTTCATAGGTTAGGTTGGCTGAACACTTACCTGCCGTTGATTGTGCCACACTTCTTTGGTGGGGCTTTTTACATCTTTTTGTTACGCCAGTTTATGCGGACACTGCCTTCCGAATTAGATGATGCTGCTCGCATTGACGGTGCAAGCGAGTGGGGTATTTTCTGGCGCATTGTCGTCCCTCTCTCCAAACCCGCCATCACAACTGTTGCCATTTTTGAATTGCTGGCAAGCTGGCACGACTTTATCGGGCCGTTGATATACCTGCGCGATCCCAATTCATACACCCTTTCCGTCGGCCTCCGGCTATATTTCACACAATATGGTGCGGAGTGGGCGCAATTGATGGCCGCCGCAACAATGTTCACGATTCCGATGGTAATCATTTTCTTCCTGGCGCAGCGCACATTTATTGAAGGCATTTCGCTGACGGGCATAAAGGGGTAAATCGGCATGTCCCCGCTGCAGCAGAATTATATAATCTTCCGTGACGCCAATATGTTTTATGCGCGTGGTCAGATTGATGGCACAACACTCGCAAGTGGCGTAAATGCAGTTGAAATCATGCAGACAGCCGTTGATATAATGGCGGCTGATGGCGGCGGGGAGGTGTTCATTAGTCGTGGCGAATATCCCCTATCAACTACCCTTCAACTTACCAATAATATTCGGTTGCGTGGTAGTGGTCGGGGCACGCGCCTTCTCGCACAGTCTGCAATCGGCATCAGCGGAACAGGTCTCAAGGGTGCACAGGTTGAAAATCTATCGCTTCATGGTGCTGGAGCATCAGCGGGCCTAATTCTGGACGATTCTGGTGATTGCCTTATACAGAATGTGCTTTGTCAGGGATTCAGAGATTATGGTTTCTGGGTGCGCAATAACACATTTTTGTCGCGGTTGCAGGGCTGCATCGCTGCCGATAATGGTAAGGCAAATATCTATCTCGACAAACTTGCCGGAGGCGGGCGCGGTGGCGACTTCGTACCCAATGTGGTTGCCAACTGCATAACCTACGGCGGCGGTACCGGTATTGAAAGCAACCATGTGATCGTACTTAACATTGTGGGCTGTGCGGTTTTTCAACCTGCCGAATATGGCTACTATCTACACCATACCAGCAACAGTGTCCTCATCTCTGGCTGTCGAACATTTCAGGTAGAACAAGATGCAATACGGGTCGAATCCACCCATGAGTTGAACGTGACTGGCAATATTTTCTGTTGGCATCGTGGCGATGGCATCGTTTTGCATGATGTGTCGTGGGGCGCGATTAACGGTAATGAAGTCATTGACTCTGGCGTGCGGGCCCACGATGGCAAGTTCACGATGGGAATCGTGCTGAGCGCAAATACCCAGGGGGTGCAAGTCACTGGCAACACGATTTTCAACTGGGGCGACCAGGTACCAATGCAGAATGGCATAATCGAAGACGCAAGTTGTCAAAACAATATCATCGCCAGCAATAACATTAACTACTACACGGGAGTCGCCGTAGATGCTGCTGGTCAAAATACTCTGGTCGAGCACAACATGAGCGAAAAAGAGACTGCCTATCAAGGTATGGGGCGTCAAGGCTACCCTGACTATGATCGGGAGCGCATTACACAGTTCATTGCCATATAACACCAGCAATAGAAGGAGTTAAAAATATGTGGCAGCCTACACAGGAACAGCAAAACAGTTATGAACAATTCGGCTATTTCATCGAGCGCAATGTCATCTCGCGTGACCTGGCTGTTGAAATGCGCGGGGTCATCAAAAATACGATTTTGATGCCGGAACCCGATACACGAGCTGACGCCGACCCGATGGACCCAATGGGCGATAGCCCCGAAGCACGAACCGCCCGGTTTCGCAAGCTAGGCAAATTTTGTGTGACTTCTCCGTTAATCTGGCACAATGCCCACGCCGGGAAGGCCATCCTCGATATTGCCCGCTATTTCATCGGCGATGATATTCTGGTCAAATTTAATAGTTGTTTTCTGAAACCCGCCCTATCTGGCAGTGCCACGCCCTGGCATCAGGATAATGGGCTATGGCGCGACGGCGATACTTTTTCCTTTAACTTCTGGATGGCATTAGATCCGGCGACCAGGGCCAACGGCTGCCTTCAATTTATCCCCGGTAGCCACCAGACTGAAGTTGTGCCACACATCGTGTATGAAGACAGCATTCACGCTGAACTGCCAAGTGACCGGGTTGAAGAAATGAAATCAACCTATGGCGTGCATCATATCGAGCTTGATCCAGGCAGTATCGTTTGCTGGCACAGCAGCCTATGGCACTATAGCCCACCCAATACCAGCGAACAGGGTCGAATTGCGATTGCTGGCGTGATGAATTCACCAGACATCATTGCCCGCATCGGGCGTAGCCATCAGACCGAAATCCCCTGGGGACTTCGTAACGGAGAGCGCTGTACCCAGTTCCCACCCGACTATTATCAAGTCCCGGCAGACTATGTTCGGAAAGCGCCACCCCATCCCAAGGCTGCAGAAGTCAGTTAAATGAGTAGGCCAAGATGATAAACGGCGTGTTATCTTCTACCGGGATGGACCGTCTAGCAGGCTATTAGCAGTGTTACTCATGCCCCCTATATGTCGAGGTTGATGTGCTGGCAAAAGGTAAGGCGATCGTACTCGGTGAAAATTATGGGACTGGAGAAACACTGCATATCGGGGCACAGCACTAAGGCACCCATTTAAAAGTTGCGATCTATTGCTCACCTCAGCATGTATCGAATTGCTAAAATCTTAAGGCTCAGGATCTAATGATGCGCGGCATCATGTTCGTAGAAAAAGGTCAAACTGCACTCATCGAGGAGCCGATGCCGGTCTGTACAGATGACACGATGCTGCTTAAGACCCTGTATTCCGGTTTATCTAATGGAACCGAACGTAGTTTCCTGATGGGTGGCAATTACGGTGCCCAAAGACCCTGGCCGAAACGCATCGCCTACCAGCATGTATCCGAAGTTGTTGAATGTGGTACCGACATTACCCGTTTTCATGTCGGTGATATCGTTTTCTCCAGCACGTTCCCCGGTCATGTTGAATACCATCTGGTACGCGAAACTGATCTGATGCTTAAACTGCCCGACGGATTCGATCTGGAAGCGGCGGCCCTTTTAGGGCTGGCATCAGTATCTTTTCATAATGTCCTGCGGGCAAAGGTTCGGGTAGATGACCGGGTACTGGTGATAGGTGATGGTTTAATCGGCCAGTTTGCGGCACAGGCGTCCCGGGTTATGGGCGCATCGGTCACGGTGGCTGGGCATCATACAGATCGCCTGGAACTGGCCCAGGCATTGGGCGCTGACATGATTGCCAATACCAATACCACCACTGGTCAGGTGCTCGTTGAATCCGGCAAACCTTATTCAGTGATCTTCGAGTGTTCAGGTGGTGATGTACTAAACGACATCATCGGCACAGTTGGTCAACCTGGATTAGTAGCAAGAAGAAGTCGTGCACGTTTGGTGATGGTTGCTGGCAGATTTGATGTAACGTACAACTTCAATATGGCAGGTAATGCTGAAATTGACATTATCCATACCCAACATTTCGATCAAAGCGACCTCGAACAGATCATGCGCTTGGTCCTGCGGGGTGACATTCGCATTAAACCCTTAATGCGCGATGTTGTGCCAATTGCTGATGCTGTGCGCATTTTCAACAAGTTACGTGATCACCCCAACAGGCTGTTGGGTACAGTGTTTGTGCTGGCCGGAAAATGATAATTACCGAGTTTAGACTTGAAGCCAATTGCTGTGCCTCAATCATCGCTGACCTCGCTCATCGTTGGAAAGCAGATTCGAAAAACGCTGCCTTGATCTTTCTCACTTTCAACCTCGATTGTCGCCTTGTGTAGATCGGCAATTTTCTTAACAATCGACAATCCTAAACCAGAACCACCGCTTTTCATTGACCGTGATTTGTCAGTCCTATAAAAGTGGTCAAAAATTTGCCTAATATCGTCGTCATCAAGCCCGATACCCTCATCGATGACTTCGACAATCAACTTATCGAAGTGGTCATAAGTTTTCAGTGTAATGTTTTTGTCCACCGGCGTAAAATATATGGCGTTATTGAGTAAATTTTGTACCAATTCGGAAAGCCAGTTTTGCTGTCCTCTGATATATACCGGGGTATTCGAAAGCACAAGGTGTATGGTTGGGCCTTCCGTTTCTAACGCTCTTTTTGCTCCCCAGGCAACATATTCAACAATGTGGTTCATGTCGACAACTGCATTGAAATCATTTGGTGAGAGGGTTTCCAATTCGGCCAGAATCTTCATATTGTCCAAAACGTGGGTAATACGGTCGATCTGTTCGGCAATGGTTGTAAACTGATTGGAATTTTGCGGAATTTGTGCCTTTCGCTCTAAGAGGTAGAGATTAGTTGTTATGATTGATAATGGTGTGCGCAGATCATGAGAAATATACGTTAAAAGATTGTTCAAAATCTCGACAGTCTGCCGCTTCGCCTCCAGCGAGGCTACCTGTTGCTCATGTTCCTTACGCGCATTAATGTCAATCAGAGTCCCGTTGATTCCTTGAAACATGCCATCAGCAGAGCGGATCGCATTCATATGTAGCCCAACCCATCGATAGCTACCATTATGAATACGCAGGCGAATTTCTTGATTTGAAGCATCTTTATCATTCTGCGAATATGAGTCGGCCATCATTGCAAAATCGAGGCGATCCTCAGAGTGAAAATAGTCAACAAATCGCTTGCCAATAGTTTCTACAACTTCAAACCCTGTGAGCCGTTCCCATGCGGGGTTGATATACAGTATGGTTCCGTTTACATCAACATGAAACAGAATCTCGCTGATACTATCAACAAGCTGTTGATACTGCTTTTCGCTTTCCTGAAGTGCCATCTCAGCATGGCGAAAGTCCGTAATATCGATCAAAGTTGCCGTAACATACTCCACATTCATTTCAGAATCTGTTCGCGGTTGAACATTTAACAGCAGCCAGGTATGAGCGTCAGGTTCCAATTTGGATGAAACGCCAATGACAACGTTCTCAACGGCGCTTTTGCGATGAATTGCGGCCTGGACAGGAAAGTCCGCCATTGAAAATGGTGAGCCATCCCTATTAATAACATCCAGGTTTGTTGGCAAATTAGTCGTTCCAAGCAAGTCACTCTCAGCAGACTCCAACATTTTTTGCGCCGTAAGGTTTGCCAACAAAATCTCGGCATGAGGTCCGTACAATATCACACCAACCTGAACATCCTGAACCAGGTTTTTAAACCATTCGCCTGACAGTCGAAGTGTATTCTCAGACCACGTTTTCTCGGTGATATCACGAACGATAGCAAGCACTGTATCATCATGCTTGACTTGGATTCGCCACTCAAAATATTGAGTCAAAAATTCACCACCGTGATAGTGAATCCAGGTCTGGTTGGTTCTTGTTTCCAGTGCCAAATTAATATGATGTTGTAATTCACTGAGAAAGGGGTCAGAAAACTGCCCTAATATATTCGAACCAACCTTGAACTTGATATATTTTTCAAAAGCTGGTTCAGAGCCACCCTTTTGATCAAGTAATATCCCAGATCGGTCTAGCCACAGGATTAAATCAGGATAAGAGTCAAAATTCTCTGATAGATTGTGGCTGCTTTTCATTATCAAAAATCGCTTCATCCCAAAATTGGGAGTGCTGAGGCATGACTGATTTAGCCAGAATGTTACAGACTGAGAATATGAGAAAATTTCTGATCAAATTATAGTGCTATACTGTTTGTTGCTGTAGCCATGTGAGCGCACTTTCACGCCCAAAAAAGGCTTTTGCCTTGGTGCGCTGGCCCAGAACATCCTGTTTGAACGTCATATTCAATTTTGCAAGTTGACCAGATAGCGAGGTCGACACAACGACAGCAAGGGCCAGACGCCATTCAGGATAGTGCTCAACGATTTCTTCGACCCGTTGTTTGCCCCCAGGTGTTATCGCAATGTTATAAATATCGTATTTAGTAGCAGTCATATACAGTAAACCAACACCGGGCTGCGACAGATCATGTAAAGCCAGATATGGCTGATTTTTCGGCCAGTTGCGAATTTCATCAAACGCTTTCATTGTCCAGTTCTCAAGCGTCGCGACTGTCGCATACTCAAGTGTATAAGCAACTATTCGATTGTCATAGAACCATTCCTCGTTGTAACCTGTTGTTTTGTTATTGATGAAAGGTTCCATGTTGGCGCCCCCAATAATGTTACACAATATTACCCAGCTTTACTATTATACCCTGAAACAAATCTAAATATTATGAAAAATTTCATTAATTTCCCACCCAAAAGTCATGGGTGCGGTAGAATAGTTGTTTCAGTTCGCATTTCACCGATGAATTGGAGCAACGCGCTGCTATGCTCGACTACAGTCAGCAGACATTCAACTCCCGCTACCAGGTTCTATATGAACTCGGATCTGGTGGTATGGGGCGCGTTTATAAGGCAACAGATTACCTCGATCAAAAGTCAGTGGCAATCAAAACGGTTCTTCTGCCGCCCGAACTACTGGATTTTATGTCCCGCTCCAGCAGTGAAAATATTCGGTTGTCACTGGCCCGCGAATTCCAGACGTTAGCCTCAGTTCGACATCCCAATATCATAAGCGTCTATGATTATGGGTTTGAAAATGATGGACAGCCATTTCTGGTTTTAGAATTGCTAGAAAATGCGCTGGAGCTTACCGAAGCAGCAGCACAAGAATCCCTGGAATCTCGGCTCGATATGTTGCGGCAGGTCGCACAGGCATTAGCCTACCTTCATCGGCGACGCATAATTCACCGCGATCTTAAACCAGGTAACATCCTGGTCAAACAGCGACTGGTGAAAGTGCTTGACTTTGGTTTATCAATCCAGCATGGTCACACACAAGAAACTGAGGGAACACTGCCCTACATGGCACCAGAAATGTTTCTGGGCCAGGGGGCGAGCGAACAGACCGACATCTATGCTCTGGGTGTTATCGCTTTTGAGATTTTTGCTGGACAATTGCCATTTATCGGCTCGTCAATTGATGAGTTCATGAAGTTAGTTATAGAAGCAACTCCTGATTTCGATTTACTTGATATACCAGAAAATGTGTTGAGTTTCTTATCTAAACTTTTGCAGCGAAATCCCAGCGACCGATATCAATCTGCCTCAGCAGTCATAAGTTCGATAGATGCTCTGCTTGGTACTACGGCGAATAATGCTGTGGCCGTTCGCGAAAGCTATTTACAATCTGCACAATTTACTGGACGCAGAACCGAACTCAACCAGTTGGAGGAGGCACTTCAGCTTGCCAGACATGGCAATATTGGCAGCGCCTGGCTAATTAGTGGCGAAAGTGGCGTAGGCAAATCACGCCTTATTCACGAGCTAAGAACCCAGGCACTTGTTGATGGGTTTATAGTTCTCGATGGTCAAGCGACCAATTTCGGTGGTGACGCCTATTATCCATGGCGCCATATTCTTAGCTGGCTGTCGCTGATCAATTCACCTGACAACCTGGAAGCCAGCATTCTGAAGTTAATTTTGCCGGATTTACCTAACATCTTGAATCGTGACATTGTGAATCCACCGCAAATCGAGCCTGAGCAGGCGCGAACAAGATTATACTCAACAATCACAGGCTTAATTCAACGAATTGCTACGCCAGCTTTGATCATTCTGGAAGACCTGCATTGGGCCAGTGCTGAAACCCTCAACCTGTTTGACTGGCTATCTAGAAATTTACAATCGTATCCAGTTGTAATGGTCGCGACTTATCGAAGCAATGAACAGCCTAATTTTCGGTCTCACCTCTCCAATGTTCGCTCACTTGAATTGAGCCGTCTGGAATATGATGATGTGATATTGCTTATCCAATCAATGTTAGGTGAGCGTATAGCAGATCCAGCAATTATTGAATTCGTTTTTAGAGAAAGCGAAGGCAACGTTCTGTTTATTGTTGAGGTCATCCGCGCCCTCGCTGAAGCTGCTGGTAATCTCGGCCATATTCATGCCGAGGCCCTGCCCAATAGTATCATTACGGGTGGCATCATAGCGATATTTGAACGAATACTAGACAAAGTAAACGATGAGGACATGCCCTTACTCCGGCTTGCAGCTGTTGCCGGGCGCATTCTTGATCTCGACCTGTTGCAGGCGTTTGAAACAGCAATTGATGTCGAAGGTTGGCTGACCCGATGTTCGAATATCGCAGTAGTGAGCGTTCAAAACGCCCAATGGCAATTCACACATGATAAATTGCGAGAGACCCTTGTTAGCCGGATTCCCATCACCGAACTAAGCGACGTTCACCATGAGATCGCTCTGGCTATTGAACAAGTCTTTCCCGACTCAAATTCGCACATCAACCAGTTAGCATTCCACTGGGGCCAGGCCAGAGTCATAGCGAAAGAATTAGAATACACTAAGGCAGCCGCTCGTCAGGCAACCGAACAATTTGCTTTCGCCGAAGCTATTCAGTATCTGCAACGTGCACTAGAAATTGCCGGTGAAGAGAAATTACAGATAACCTATCAATTAGGAAAAGCGCAAGAAAGTATCGGGCATGTGGATATTGCTGAGGAAATGTATCGGTCAGCACTGTTATTTGCGCCCGAAGCCATAGAACAAGAGCACGTACATGCCCATTGTATGGTTTCCCTGGGTCATATTTTGATTGCTTACAAAGGGAATTTTGAGGAGGGTTTCGACTGGTTGGAAAAAGGCCAGCAATACTTTATACGCCTGGATAACCCCAGGGGGACGATTGACGCCCTCTCTGCACTTGCCATGGCTCAAATTAATCAAGGTCGTTATGATCTTGCCCTGACCAATTTGTCGCGTCAACATGATCTTGCCGCTGAAATCAATGACCAGCGGGGACTCGCAGCCGCACTTAGGACTATGGGTCATATTTACGTCCAGCAAGCAGATCATGAGCAAGCCCTGGACCATTACCAACGGTCGCTAACGATTGCTGAGGAAAATAATAATCTGCGTGGTCAGGCCGCTATTTATGGAAGTTTGGGAGCCTTTTATTCCAGCCAGGGCGATCTGGCAAACTCGATCAAATACAATCTGCTTCAGCTAGACCAGTACAAGAAATTAGGAAATATCGCACGCATTGGTGAAGCCATTATTGCGATAGGTGGATCATATTTGCTGGCGGGTAGTCACGAGGATGTGATTATCTGTTGTCAACAAGGACTTACAATTTGTATTCAGGTCGATGATCGACTGGCGGCTTCTATTGGCCTTATCTATCTGGCCGAATGTTTCTCGCATCAACAACAATATGACCTGGCTGAACAAACTATGAAGATCGCCGTGAACATCGTGCGCAATATGGGCCGTAAATATCATTTAACAGGTTACCTAAATACTGGTGCAGCTATATATTTCGATCAAGGAAAATATTTCGCCGCTATAACGCTCTCGGAAGAAGCACTAGAGATTGCGATCAGTACCGGGAATAAGTCATTTGAGTTAAATGCCCGCATCACGAAGATACGTGCACAATATGCGCTGGACCATGTGAACCAAAAATCCGCCCTGACTGAAGCAAAAGCTCTGTTGCATGAGTATTCCCAGCCAGAACACCAGGCGGATATACATTACTTACTTTGGAAGATAGATCATACGCAAATGGAGGCAAAGCAAATTGCCCTAAACTTATATCTTGAGTTTTATCAAAAGACGCACCAGTATACTTTTTTGCAGCATTACAATGAGTTGAGTGATGACACACTAGAACCTGATATTGCGTTGCCAGCCCCCACGGACTTGTTTGAAGTTCAATTTGTTCAGATGCAAACCATTATCGATAAGGTTACTACATGGATTGAACAGTCATAAGTCGGGCAATTGACACCGACTAAAGAAGCTGGGCAGCGACGGCCAGAATAGACGCCGCTGCATCCATGATCCCAAGCGGCTTATTTATCGTGGCAATTATGTCCACAATATGAATTTGTACCATATGCGATTCCATCATCTGGCATCAGTATCGGTTGGCTGATTGCAGTTCCATCAATCGGATCATCAGGCTGTTCAGTGGAATCGGTTGCACCAACTGGTCCACCTATTAGCGAAATGATGAAGAAAACACTTAGAATAACCATTCCCAATTTACGCATAGTTTGCTCCCCTCAATAACTGAAAATGAATTCATTAATAATTGTAATGTTCGATGCGCTCAATGTCAATCAATTATGAAATTTTTTACGAGATTAGGATTACAGGAAACGAATCCGGGGATGGTGTTAGCGATTTTGATACTGCTTGCGAACTTTTCAGATGATTTCGGCACTAAAAGATTGCTATCTCACATTCCATTCTATGCAGTCTGAATAGTTACCTTCCAATAGAACTCGGTGTCACAGTACGTGGCTCTCGAACCCAGATGAGTAGCAATAAACCTCCTGCTATTGAAAAGGCAGCAGCGATCAGGAACATCGTGCGATAATCCAGCACAGTCGCCAACCAGCCGCCTAGCAGCGGCCCAAACCCAACAACCGGCGCAAGCAAGGTATTAGTCAGCCCAATATAGGTCGGCTGATCTTCAGGCATGGCGAATTCCAATACGATATTAAATTTAGAGACACTATCGCTGGCAATAGCTGTACCAAGTAAAATAAAAACGACGATTAAACTCGCCTCAGTGGTGGAATTCCAGGCGATGAACGCCGCCAGCGCCAGCGAGAATGCCGACATCATCAAGACAATTTTGTGCCCCATTTTGTCGCCAATCCAGCCCCAGAGCACCTGAGTAACGGCCTGGCTCCCAATCAGGATTGCCGTCAATAACCCGACCTGGGTGCCAATGAGTTGAAAATTAGCGTTGCCAAATACGAGGAAAAAACCCACCGCCATCGCGCCCAATCTGCTAACGGCATAACTCAATAAAAAGCGGCGATAATTCACGTTGTTTCGCAGGACATCAGGCAATTGCCGAAGGTAACGAACGAGTGGCACCTGTGCTTTCGTCACCGGGCTTTCCGGCTCACGATTAAGCGCGAGGCCCACCCATGAAATCGCACAGAAAATGAAAGCAATCAAAAACAACCAGGCATAATTATCCGGGTAAGGCCCGGTTTCCAAAATCTGCCCAACAAAATGCGCACCGATGATCCCCATCAGCGCCCCTAATCCACCAGCAACACCAAAAAAGATACCCCGTCGCTGCACGGGCAACACTTTGCCGATCATAGTAAACCACGCGGGAGTCGCAATGCCGTTACCTAGAGCCGTACTGGCAAGCAGCGCATAAAACAGGATCAGCGTCACAGTCGCCGATTGTGTGGCGAAACCCCAGATAACCAGAGCGATCAACAAGTAGGGCAAACGCTCAAGCAAGCCACCAATTAATCTGACAAATGGCAGCTTGCGTTTGAGGCTTTCCGCATGACTGGCAGTCAACAATTGCGGCAGATAATAGCCCAGGCTATAAGTTGCCGGAATCAAGCCGATAGCGACCTTCGAGTCAGTCAGTTCGCTGACGAACAATGGCATGATCGTTTCACGTGAGATGAGGCTCAACCCCAACGTGATAAATGTGATGTCGATCAGGTTGACAGAAAAATTCCAGGGTAAATTACGAGCAACATACTGGTCAACTTCGGCCTGGGCAGTCATTCAGGTTTTCCAACCGATCTTCGGGGTGCTATTTCAATCCACAGATTCTTAGTTTTTCAGTTCGATCTTATAGCTATAGGCATAATCACAGGGTTTGGTCGCCGGCACCTGAATGTGTAAGCCGTCACCAGCTTGTGACCAGTCCAGCTTTTCATCAGAACCCAGCATCGTAATATTGGCGATCTGATCCGCCTGAAACGCCGATTCGTTGCTGAGCGAATGCACAACCGTTTCGCCGTCGGGCCAACTGAGGCATATAGCATAAAGATTATTGCCCTGTTGTGTGAATCGAATATCTTGGCTGGTGAAGTCGCTGCGCTTAGTATCGGTAAACTCTCCTTCAGCAACCTGAGTCGGCCCTTCGCCATAGACTTGCCAGGGACGGGTATCGTAAATTGCTTCGCCATTCACTGCCAACCAACGACCAATATCACGTAACATAGCCTGCTCTGGTTCAGGAATCGTGCCATCTGGTTTTGGCCCAACATTCAGCAGCAAAGCCCCGTTTTTGCTGACGATGTCGACGAGATCGCCTACAATATCTCCGGCGGTTTTATAGTCATGGACGTCAATAAAACCCCAGGAATTCTTCGAGACCGATGTATCCGTTTGCCAGAACAGCGGGCGAATGTCACTGAGCTGACCACGCTCTATATCAAAGACAGTTGTACCTTCCGGGTAAGCATCGAACTTATGGTTGATCGCAACGCCTTTTCCCCATTCATCACCGCGATTATAATAATGGGCGGCGAAGCGTTGCAGGTAAGGTTCAAAAACAATCTGTTCAATCCACCAATCAAACCAGACGACCTGGGGCTGATATTTGTCAACGACTTCACAGCAGCGGGCCAGCCAATCTTCCAGAAATTTCGCATCAGGCCGTGGTTGCCAATCCTTGCTTTTCCATTCTGTCGAGCGCTTTACAGGCGATGCAGTCACCGCTGGGCCATAAAAGTCAGCATATGCCGGATCTTGAACATCCGATGGAAACCTGCGTCCACCATCCATAAACCACCAATGTTCCGCTCGATGACTCGACACGCTAAACACCATATCTTGCGCCCGTGTCGCAGCGGCGAGTTCGCCAATAATGTCCCGCCCTGGTCCCATTTTTGCCGCCGTCCATTCGGACAAATCGCTATCGTATAATGGAAAACCATCATGATGCTCTGCCACTGGCATAACGTACCTGGCCCCGGCTTCCTTGAAAAGCTGCGCCCATTCGTCAGCATCAAACTTTTCAGCCGTGAACATCGGGATAAAATCTTTGTAGCCAAATTCAGTGTGCGGCCCATAGGTCTTTAGATGATGTTCGAATTCTGGGCTGCCTTCCAGGTACATGTTACGGGGATACCACTCGTTGCCAAATGCGGGCACTGAATAAACCCCCCAGTGAATAAAAATGCCAAACTTGGCATTGATATACCATTCAGGGATCGTGTATTGTTGCAGCGATTCCCACGTTGGTTCAAAACGCCCGGTTGCTATGTCCATCTTTTTTCCCTTTGCTTATGAATAGCTTTTTGAAATGTCATAAATTGAGATGTGCTTGATACGTTCATGCTGAGACGAGAATCATATTGGCATATTGCACCGTATCACCAGTACGAATTAACCCAATCGAATCAGGCACACGCTCCTTGAAGGTGTCGTGTTCTTCATAAGTAATTGGCACATCTGCTAAAGCAGCAGCGAATGTCTTGCGAGTGGCTTCCGTATTCGCAGCTTGAAACTCATGAGCCATGTAGGCCCGACCAATCACGAAATTGGGGCGGATCGCATTTAATACTTGCAACACGGTCGGCACGTCATCAACCAGTGCAATGTCAACGGTCTCGATCTGCGGCCAGAACGGAAACCCCCGGTCAGCAATGACCAGCTGATTTGTATGCCGCACCCGACTCAGCAGCGCGTTTATCTGTGGGTTGAGAATGCCACTCTTAAGCATGAAATCGCTTCCCCCTGATTAGTGACTGATTGGTTCGGTCAGCCTGAATTTGGCCCACTTGAATGGCGAATGATCAGGTCGTAAGGCAAGACGATCTCACCATAATCAATCTCTTTTTGTTCCAAACGCTTCAACAGAATCCGGGCTGCCTGTAATCCCATTTCATAGGCTGGTTGCGATACTGCCGTAAAAAAAGGTTGAATAGTGATCGCATCCGGTAAATCGTCAAATGCCACGAGCGAAATATCGTCAGGTACGCGCAACCCGGCATCAACCAATGCCCGCATGGCTCCAATCGCAATAAAGTTGTTACCTGCCACCAGCGCACTCGGTCGCGGCTCTGTTGCCAGCGCCCGTTTTGTTAACTTATAACCAGCGTCTTGTGTAAACTGACCCCAATACACCTGTTGGTCATCTTGCGCCAGACCAGCCTCTATCATGGCACGGCAATAGCCGGCGACGCGGTCATGGGCCGTTGAAACTTCTTTCGGCCCGGTAACTATTGCGATATTGCGATGGCCCAAATCCAGCAGATGTTTCGTTAAGGCATGGCTACCACCTTCCGAATCACAGCGGATTATGTCAACATCAAAACTCGGAATCCGTCGATCAAGCACAACGACCGGAACCGATTGCTTCTGAATCAACTCAATTGGCGCTGCAACGCTTTCGGCGGGAACCAGCAAAAAGCCATCAACCTGTCGACTAAGTAGCACGTGGAGATATTCACTTTGTTTTTGCGGCGATTCATCGGTGTTACAAAATATGAGATGATAACCGGCCTCGTGCGCCGCATCTTCGGCACCGCGAGATACCGTTGTCCAAAAGGGGTTGGTAATATCGGAGAGGACTAATGCCAGGGTATTGGTACGTTTCGAGCGCAAACTTGGCCCCAGCTTATTGGGAATATAGTTCAATTCATCAATCGCCTGTTCCACCCGCACCCGCGTGTCGTCACTTACATAACCTGAATGGTTAATGACTCGCGAAACTGTGATCGGCGCAACCCCGGCGCGTTTAGCGACATCGCGTATTGTAGGCATTAGTCCTATACTCGCTCACCATTTGTGTAAAACGCAATAATTATAGCAGCAATCACACCTATGGTACGCATACCATTCCCCAAAAATCATTAGTTTAACCCACTGATAAGAACACAAGTTAAATTGACTATCATTCAGGCTAAATAGTGAATGCTCAAAATTTGATTGATGGTGACATCATCAATCACATCTTCGGACCCATCCGGCCACACAACCCGTAAATGCTCAATGGTTTCGCTACCCAGACCAAAATGCAGCGCCAGATCGTTCCCTGCCCCCAGGCTGGATCCATTTTTTACCACTTGCATGGTGGTATTCCCCGCCGACGTCGTGACAAAGACCTTTGCGCCTACTGCATCACGATTCACGCGCCCCCCACCGGTCAATCTGACGGTCAACCAATTATGATTCTGGGCAATTCGGCTGGTATTCCGAAATAGCGTATAGCCTTCATTCCAATGCCCAACTACAAAATCAACCCGGCCATCATTATCATAGTCAGCATAAGCCACACCCATACTGGGTCGCGGTTGTTCGAGCCAGGATGCGGGTGTCTCATCAATAAAAGTACCATCAGCCGCATTTTTAAATAGAAAGTCGGGGAATTCGGCCAGCATCGCAATTGGTCCGCTATAGACATCATATTGGATAAATTCAGTGGTCGTTAGATAAAGGTCCAGCCAGCTATCATTGTCATAATCGAAAAAAATAGTCCCCCAACCAACCGCGCTGCTGGGACCCACAGCCACCCCCGCTTCTCTGGCCTTATCAACGAACATCCCATCTCCCTGATTTTGCAGCAGTGCCATACGATTGACCATATCGGAGAAATAGAAATCCAGGTCAAGATCGTTATCATAATCTCCGATAGCCAGCCCCATCCCATGAATGTAAGTGTTCGCCCCTGCTTCCACCGAAACCTCGGACCAGCACCATTCCTCACAGCCAGGGCCGTCATTACGCCAGAGAATGTTGCCAATGGGATTCTTGAACATATCATTGACGACATAAATGTCCTGATCGCCATCATTATCGTAATCCGAGAAGCTGGCAGCAAAGGCTGACCCCAGCAACTCATTATGCGCTAACAGATACGATACATCATCAAAAGTTCCGTCGTTGTTGTTGCGATACAGCGTGTCGCGCCCCAGGTCATTTTCTGGCGGATCGCCACATTCAGGGAAACAAGACCAATTGGCAACATATAGATCAAGATCACCATCCCCATCATAATCGCCCCAGGTGGCGGTCGTCCCCTTGCCCGCGTCACCAACACCGGCGGCTTCAGTTAGATTAGTGAACCCATTTCTCCCATTATTATGAAACAACGCATTGGCCCCATGATTAACAACATATAGATCTTTCCAGCCATCATTGTCATAGTCAGCCCAGACCGCCCCACCGCTGAGCACCGCAGGCTGACTCACCTGAGATGAAAACTCAGATTTAATGAAGTGCCCATCGCCCTGATTGCGATATAGCACATCTGATTCCAGGTTGCCGGTCACAAACAGGTCAATCCATCCGTCGTTATCATAATCACCCCACGCCTGCCCAATTCCCAGATAGCCACTGTTGAAACGCGGGTCAAACAACGACCATTCACCCCGGTGAGCCGCTGTAATCCCAGCTGCGCGGCTGACGTCTTCAAACGGCTCGGCAATATCCTGAGCGACAAGCGGTGGAGACATGCAAAAAAATGTCACCACAATTATCTTGAGGAATTTCATCCGTAATAAATTCCAGACCGGATAATTTCGGTCAGGCTAACGCTTGACGCCTGACAACGCGATACCCTGGACAAACAGCTTTTGCCCGAAGAAAAAGATAATCAGCACCGGAATCAAGGCAATCGTGGCAATCGCCATCATATACTGCCAATCCGTATTGCCAAACGCCCCTTGAAAAGCCACCATTCCTAAAGGCAGGGTGTGCAGGTGTTCGCTGCGCAGGTAGATGAGCGGCCCCAGGAAATTGTTCCAGTTGCCAATGAACGCGAAGATCGCCACCGTCGCCAGGGCTGGCTTGGACAGCGGGAGAAAGATGCGTACCAGAATCTGGGGATGTCCGGCTCCATCAATGAGCGCCGCATCGACCAACTCCTGCGGGATACCCATAAAAAACTGACGCAACAAAAAGATAAAAAACGCCCAACCAAACCACGCTGGCACCATCAACGGCAGGTGGGTGTTATTCCAACCCAATTGGGTAAACAGAATGTATTGGGGAATAATCAATACTTCCTGGGGCATCACCAACAACGCCAGTACCGTGCCGAACACGATGTTCTTACCCCGCGCTCGCAACCGCGCAAATGCATAGGCTGCTAACGTGCAGGAGAACAAATTGCCGATAACATTGTTAAGCGTGATTTTGGCAGAATTGAACAAAAACGTGTTGAACGGTAAAAAATTGTTCCAGGCATCGCCAAAGTTGTTCCACATAATCGGGTCGGGAATGAAGCGTGGCGGGAACAGGAATATCTGTGGTCGAGTTTTCAACGCGGTGGAAACCATCCAGAAAAAGGGCAATAAAAACAGAATCCCCAGCGGAATGAGAATTGCAAGCGTAAGCAGAATACTGATACGCTGCTGGCCCTTTATCGTGCTAGACCAGGGAGTGACTTTGGAATCCGCGATCTCTTGTTTGTCCAGTTGGGTTTCAATCGTCGCCATCATGCCTAGCTTTCATAATAAACCCAGCGACTGCCAATCCAAAATTGCAGACCGACCAGGGCCATGATTACAATAAACAAAATCCAGGATACTGCTGAAGCAAACCCCATGCGCAGGTAGACAAAGGCCTGTTGCCACAGGTACCAGACCATAACAAATGAAGATGTTCCTGGCCCCCCCTGCGTCATAATCCGAATTTCAGTAAAGATCTGGAAGGAGCCAACCGTCGATACGACCAGCACAAAGAATAACGCAGGTGACAACATTGGTAATGTGACATTTCGCAGTTTCGCCCACCGCCCGGCACCATCAATTTCGGCAGCCTCGTAAAGACTTTCCGGAATATCCTGGAGACCAGCCAGCAAAATAATCATGCTAGGGCCAACCCGGAAAAGGCTCATGATGATGAGCGCCGGGATAACCCAATCCGAACTTTGCAACCATTTAGGGCCGTCAATGCCCACTAGGCCGAGGCCATAATTGAGTAACCCCACTGAGGGATTAAGAATCCAGATCCATACCAGGGCAACGGCAACGCCGGCGGTGACCGATGGTAAATAAAAAACCGACCGAAAAAACGGTAGAAAAGGTATTTTTTGGTTCAACAAAATCGCCAGTACGAGGGCGAATAAAGTGCCGAGCGTGACACTGCCCACCGCATAAAACACAGTATGTCCGACAGATTCCCAAAACAAGTCGTCGGCAAACAATGTGCGATAGTTTTCGAAACCAATTAGTTCCAAGTCACTGAGGTTGACACCAGACCAATCGGTAAAACTCAGGCCCAGTGATGCCAGGATTGGTCCGCCCCAGAACAAAGTCAGGCCAATTAGCCAGGGAGTTACAAAGAGGTAAAAAAGACGCTCTTCACGGCGGGCACGGCTCACATGCCGCCCCACTATTGGAAGTTGCATAGGATGGATCTCCTTAAATCTGCCTTAGTTAGTCGTTGATGAGTATTGGAAAAGTGGGACGCCAGTATACACCGACATCCCACAAATGAACGAAAAACTAGGCTTCGTTAACGGCGTCCATCGCTGCCTGAGCCTGGTCCATGATCGCGGCAGTAGCGCCAGCAACATCAGTCTCACCCAGCCGCATCAGTTGTGCCTCACGGCCCAGCACATCCAGAACTTCCGGCGCCGCCAGAGTTTGGAACGGTTTGCCAGTGACTGCATAGGTCTTCAGCGCGTCCAGATAGGCCTGAGCATTATCCGGCGCATCGGGTGAAGTCATCCACGAGTCATACGCAGCTTCGCGTGCTGGTGAACCGCGACCCGTAATACCCCATACGGTGCTCATACCTTCAACCGACAGGTATTCACGCAGGAAGCTCCAGGCCGCTTCACGCTGTTCGCTATTGGTCGTGATGCTAAAGCCACTGCCAAAAGCGCCGGCTTTACGTCCGGCTGGTCCTTCCGGCCAGGCGGCCACATCCCAGGCAAAAGCGGCATCCCGCGCCAGACCCGGTGTCTCCCATGAAGGGACGTTCGCCATCGCAGTGCGACCGTTCATCCAGGGACCATTCATGTTGGTACCGAAACCCAGCGCATCACCTTCGGTTGGGGCGGCCCGGTCCACATGAGTAAGGGTATACCAGAAGTTCATTGCTTCCTGGGCTTCTGGGGAATCCACCAGCATCTGCGTCTCGTCTTCATTCATATTGGTTCCGCCCCAGGGACCCAACCACGTATCGGCACCGCCGGAACCCAGATCGAATTCACCGCTCCAACCCCACATAAGGTTGTCAGGGTCGGATAACGCAATAGCTGCTTCCCTGAAGTCATCCATCGTCCAGGTGTCGTCCGGGTAATCCATACCAGCCGCATCAAAGTAGTCTTTGTTGTAGCCAAGAATCAGAGGACCATGATCGTAGGGAATGCCAACGAGCACGCCTTCGACCCGATAGAGACGCAGGGCCTCTTCCCAGATACCGTCAACGTTGAACTCTTCATCCATCTCGACAAATTCCTGGAGCGGGCTAATGATCCCCTCGGCTGTCCAGGGGGCGACGCGACTACCGTGTACATAGATGATGTCAGGCAGGGTGCCTGCAGCCGCCCATACCGGGACAGTGTTGTTGTGGTCGGCCCAGGTGCTATAGACCTCTTCAATCGTGATCTCTGGGTGGGCTTCCATGAAGTTATTATTAAATTCTTCCTGCACCGGGCGGAAGGCCGCATCCCACGTAAAGCCAAACGAGAGCGTTACCTGCTCTTGCCCTAGCACAACGTTGGGTGCAACACTCGCGACGAGTGCGCCACCGGTTGCCGCTGCCGCTTTGAGAAAATCACGGCGGGAAAGACTTTTCTGGCTCATTATCTACCTTTCAAAGCATACTTATCTAGCAAAACACACTGGTTTTTCGTTTTGTTATAATTTATAAAATTACACCTCCTGAAAATATACCGTTCCTGGTGCGTTTAATCAAGCTTGTTGATGGGAAATATGGTACGCTTACCATATCTTAGCCACACACGATGTCTTTGTCAAATAAACCTTTAGGAGCATCAACATGAGCAACACACCCAGTTTTCTGAAGCACTATGCCGATCTTTACCATCAAGATCCGCGCCAGGCTACGTTGCAATGGTTTAGTGAGGCCCAATACGGCCTGTTTATGCACTATGGTGTCTATAGTCTTTTAGGGCGTGGCGAATGGGTCATGTTGCATGAACGTATTCCGGTAGCGGAGTACGCAAAACTTCAGGAAGAATTTACCGCAGCCACGTTCGATGCCGATGCAATTACCGACCTGGCACTGGCGGCAGAGATGCGCTATATAACTATTACTACTCGCCACCATGACAGCTTTTGCCTGTTTCGCACCGATCAAACCGATTTTAATAGCCTGAACGCCCCATGTGGTCGTGATCTGATTGGAGAACTGGCCGCCGCCTGTTCGGAAAAAGGTCTGGGCCTATTTTTCTATTACAGCTACGCACTCGATTGGCGCCATCCCTATTTCTTTTCGCGCGAAGTCGGCTGGGACCGGGCACGTCCTGCTTATGACTCACCCGACCCGCATTATCGATTCAGAGTCGAAACCGACTTTCAGCATTACATTGATTTCGTTCATGCCCAGATTACAGAGCTATTGACACAATATGGCCCCATCGCGGGGATGTGGTTTGACCCCATCATGCCCTACTATTATCGCCCCGACCTGTTCCCAATTGAAGAGACCTATGCGCTGGTACGCTCGTTACAGCCCCAGTGTCTTATCAGCTTTAAGCAAGGCGCGACTGGAGACGAAGACTTTGCCTCACCCGAACGCACAGCCCGCTCATTGGCGCAACGCTTGACCACCCCGGAAGCCAGGCAGGTGGCGCAACAAGCGTGGGAGCGCAATCAAAACCAGCATAATGAAGTCTGTGACACGTTGCAACCACGCGCGTGGGGCTATAAAGCCGATGACAAGGGCCAACATCGAACAACCGACGACGTATTAGCATTACTGGCTGATGCCCGTGCTCGCAACAGCAACCTGCTTCTCAATACCGGTCCCCTCCCCGACGGCTCGATTGACGCTGAAGATGCAGCGATTTTGCGCGCAGTCGGGGAACACATTCGCGGGCAAGGGTTCCCGGAACCGGCCCTATTAACAGGTGAAGAATCAGCCGGTTCTCAACCCATTGCATAAGCTGGCTATTGATCTTTATGATAACGCTCGTCGCCTAATTCACTTTGCAGTCGGTACAGATCAACCTTGAGCTGATTGATGATGTCCGCATAAGCTGGATCATGATAAACATTATTGAGTTCATATGGGTCCTGCTTGAGGTCGAACAGTTCCCATTCCGGCTCATAGGTTTCATCAATCGCACCCGCTTGATCTAATGCATCGGCATAATAATAGATCAGCTTATGATCCAGCGTGCGAATGCCATAATGCGCATAAACATTGTGATGTGCTTTGTGCATCCAGTAGCGGTAGTAAAGCATCTGCTCCCAATCAGCAGGCGTCTGCCCCTGCAACAATGGGCGGAACGATCTACCCTGGAATTCTTGGGGGATCACGGCACCAGCAACATCCAAGAACGTTGGTGCAAAATCCACATTACGGATCATATCCTGATTGGCTTGCCCTGGAGCGATTTCTCGTGGGAAACAAATGATAAACGGCATCCGCAGCGATTCCTCATACATAAACCGTTTGTCATACCAGCCATGATCGCCCAGAAAAAAGCCCTGATCGGACGTATAAATCACCAGTGTATTATCGGCGATCCCGGCTTCATCGAGATAATCAAGTAATCGTCCAACATTGTCATCAATCGAGGCGACAACTCGCAGATAATCTTTGATGTACCGTTGATAGGCCCATTTGCGCAGGTCATTTTCTTGCAGTTCATGATTGATCTCGACTTTCAGATCTTCCGTGCGCATATGCACCCCAACCCGCATCTCAGCAGCTTGCGCCGCAGCAGCCCGGTTACTATAGTCATCGTACAGTGTCTCCGGTTCTGGCACATCCTCGTTGAGATACATGTGGGCGTGTTTTTCATCTGGTTCCCAACTGCGATGCGGCGCTTTGTGGTGGCACATCATGAAAAACGGTTGGTCCGGGTCGCGCTGTTTCAACCAGTCCAGACTCATATCTGTAATGAGATCAGTCACATATCCCTGCACCGTGCGACGGGTGCCGCCGTCTGGTCCCTTAAAGATAAAATCGGGATTATGATACAGTCCCTGCCCCGGCAACACTGCCCAATCATCAAAGCCAGTGGGACAATGATCGGGACCAGTGCCCAAATGCCATTTGCCAAATATCGCGGTCTGATAGCCTTCTTCTTGCAGTAGTTTCGGCACCGTTTGCAGGCGATTATCCATATGGGTGCTCAACGTCGTGACACCATTGATATGATTGTAGGTACCCGTCAAGATGGTGGCGCGACTGGGCGTACAGATCGAATTCGTGCAAAAGCAATTATCGAACCGCATCCCACCATTGGCAATACGGTCCAGATTAGGGGTTGTATTAATTCGACTACCGTAACAACTCATCGCGTGAGCAGCGTGATCGTCGGCCATGATGAACAAAATATTTGGACGAGTCACAATTTCTCCTGTCTCATAATGCCAGATAAAAAGGATGTCTTGTGTTGTATGCTACTGATCCAACCCTGTCAACTTGAGCACGTGGGCTGGGGATGTGGGTAAATGGTCTGGGAGCGTGATGTTAAGGTTATCTCCTTCTTGTTGCCAATGTAAAACACCGCTTTGTCCCAGTAGTTGAACGGTCGTATCCATGCTTGATTGTAGACCATTGATACTAATCTCGCGCTCATTAGGTGTGCCGAGCAAAGTAGCATAAACTGCATGGCCCTGCCGGGTAAAGCGCACTTCAATTCCGCCCGTTGTCTGGCTTGATGATTTTGTCCAGGGCCGGGTACCAAAGATCGCTTCACTGTTCACATCTAACCAGCGACCCAGGCTCACCAATCGTTCACGCTGGTTCTGCGGTATCGTACCATCAGCCATCGGCCCAACATTGAGTAGCAAGTTGCCGTTTTTACTCACAATGTCAACCAGCAAGTGGACCAGATCATCTTCGGCGATTAACTGGTCGTCACCCTCGTTACGATTATAGCCAAACGAGTGCCCAATACCTCGACACGTTTCCCATTTCTGCGGCTGTGTCTCGTCAAAGGAGCGATATTCTGGAGTGACAAAATCATAATGGGCACTGCGGGGGCGTTCCGGCGGCTTCTCATCCGTAATGGCGTTACTCTGCTGCTGGGCGACCTGTGCAAACCGATCATTGATAACCCCATCAGGTACATGATTGTAATAATAAGCAAATAATTCACCCAGGTCGGCGGCGGCTGGATAGCCAATATCATTCCACATCAATGCGGGCTGGTAGCGATCAATCAATTCGCGCCAGTGCGCTACCGAATACTCAACAAATTCTGGTTCCTGAACAATCGTCCCGCGAACATCACGCGCATCCTCAATTCGAGCCTCATTGAAAGCCCAATCAAGACCACCCGAATAATATAAGCCCATCCGTAATCCGTGCAAACGAACGGCGTCCGTCAGTTCACCAACCAGATCGCGCGTTGCCTGATAATTCGGTTTGCGCGGACAGGGATGCTGAGTCGGCCACAAATTGAATCCATCATGATGCTTGGTTGTCAGCACCACATAACGCGCCCCAACTTTCTGAAACAATTTTGCCCATTCCAGCGGCTTCCACTGCTCAACCGCCGCGTTGAATTGCGGCACAAAATCATCATAGTCAAAATCCGCCCCATATGTTTCATCGTGATATTGGCGGGTCGGTCCATTCTCAAACTTTAAAGAGTTAAGATACCATTCAGCGTAGGAGTTATTCTCGAACCACCCGGCCCAGCCCTGCTCCGCTATGACCTTACTGATGTCACCGGTTAGCGTCGCCCAACCGGGCACCGAATAAAGCCCCCAGTGAATAAAGATGCCCAGCTTGCTGTCATGATACCAATCCGGCACCTGATGCTGCTGGACAGACGCAATTGTTGGTTCAAACCGCATACCATATTTCCTTCTAGAAGTTATTGCCACGAATTGTAACCTATTTTTTTGGCAGAGGTACAACCTGATGAAGATGTGGCTGAATAGCGACAGCTTTCATTAAATTCAGTGACCACATTGAAATGGGATAACGCTAAATTGCAACGTTATCCCACCGAATCGACACCTGGTATTCAAATTCCAGCAGCTAAGACCTTAGCCACTCCTGGCGCTCGGATTCTGCATGACCGCCAAGCCAGCAGGTAGCGTTTCGCCATTGTCTTCGGCGCGGTCGCTGCGGCGCACTGCCCAGATAATCAGGATCAGACTAAAGCCAATGACAACCGGAATCAGCCATACAACACCTGCCGCCTGGACGATGATGGGTGCCATGATAAGCGCGACCAGGTTCATCACCTTAATCATGGGATTCAGTGCCGGACCAGCGGTGTCTTTGAGTGGATCGCCGACGGTATCACCGACGACACTGGCCTTGTGATTGTCCGTGCCTTTGCCACCCAGATGACCGTCTTCAACATACTTCTTGGCATTGTCCCAGGCACCACCTGCGTTCGCCATAAAAACCGCCAGCAGTTGGCCGACCAGGATAACGCCCGCCAGGAATCCACCCAATGCCTGTTCCTTGAGGAGCAATCCGACAACAATTGGCGTAAGTATGGCAATCAAACCCAGTGGAATGAGTTCCGATTGCGCAGCCTGTGTTGAAATCGTTACAGCCTGTGCATAATCGGGCGGTTGCTCACTGTTCATGATCGCCGGTATGCGCAGTTGTCGGCGAACCTCGGCCATGATACGTCCGGCAGCTCGGTTAACAGCTTTTATCAGCAAACTACTGAAGAGCAACGGCATCGCGCCGCCGATGAGC
This sequence comes from Phototrophicaceae bacterium, assembly GCA_965223835.1. Classification (GTDB taxonomy): domain Bacteria; phylum Chloroflexota; class Anaerolineae; order Aggregatilineales; family Phototrophicaceae; genus CAVYXZ01. The sequence goes on along the minus strand of CBDCXQ010000001.1, from coordinate 2,177,790 downwards.
AAGCCGACAAATACAACCGGGTCAGCTAAATTGATCGAGCGCGTAAAACTTTCCAGCCGTTCAACCGGCATCACCCGTTCAATGTCAATGAAGAAGGCCCCCAATAATGACACCGCAGCAATCACAGCGGAACCGATGGCAATGCCTTTCGTGATGGCTTTGGTTGTATTTCCAGCTGCATCAAGGTCAGCCAGTGTTTGCCGAGCTTCGCGATCAAACTCATCCACACCAGCCAGTTCAGCAATGCCGTTGGCATTATCCGCAATCGGGCCAAAGGTATCCATGCTGACATTATTGCCGGTAAGCGATAGCATACCGACACCTATGAGCGAGACGCCAAATAATACATAGGTGAAGAGTTGTTCGGCTGGGACCGGTGATCCATCTGCCAGAGTCGGCACCCGCATACTGATGAGGAACAGGGCGGCTACCATTATCCAGAGTGCGCCAAAAAGACCGCTCATGACGTCATTACGGCTGTAACCTCTCACAAACACGCCTGCCGCCAGCACAGCGCCAACGGCGAACACCGGCAGATAAAGTGCCGTTGGAAAGTTCACACTGTAAACCAGAATTGAGGCCCCAATACCGACGACAATTACTAACACCGACCAGACACTGGACATATAGCCCAGCGATAGCCCTTCAAGAATCACCAGAGCGGGGCCAAAAGCGGTAGCCTGAGCAACCTTGCGGACACGCGGACTCTTTGCGCTGGTAGCGAGCGATGTCAGCGGATTAAAACTGACGGCCAGCGCCACCCCAACAGCCACCAGTGAACCGATGGATAAGTAGGCGATTGGACTGCCACCCACATTTTGGGTACCAGCATAGACAACCGCCAGCACGAAAGCTGAAATAATCGTTATCATGCTCGAAAGCTCATAGCTTTTGTACATCGCGGATTCAGCATCATCCGTTTTCCACAGCGAGACGGTGTAGGTTCCAATGATGGTGCTAATCACACCGACACCGCGCACCAGCAAGGGCAGCACAATCCAGAACAATTGGCCGGTAAGTCCGGTGAGCGCTAAACCCAGAATCAAACTGGCGACAATAGTCACTTCGTAGGATTCAAAAATGTCGGCGGCCATACCGGCACAATCCCCGACATTATCCCCCACCAGATCAGCAATAACCCCCGCATTGCGCGGATCATCTTCCTCCATGCCGGCTTCAACCTTACCAACCAGATCAGCACCAACATCAGCGGCTTTGGTATAGATGCCACCACCTACCCGCATAAACAAAGCCAGCAGCGTGCCACCAAATCCAAAACCGAGTAAAACATCTGGGGCCGCTTTACCATAGATAATGAAAATGAGTGTGCCGCCGAGCAACCCCAGGCCATCAGTGAGCATACCGGTGATCGTTCCTGATCGATATGCGATTGTCAGTGCTTGCTTAAAGCCTTTACGGGCAGCAGCGGCAACCCGCACATTGCCCTGCACCGCCATGTTCATGCCGATGAAGCCGACAGCAGCGGAGAAAATGGCTCCCATCGCAAAAGCAACCGCCCGCCCTACCGCGACACCGGTCACGGCTGCCGGACAATCCACCAACACCGGATTCGCCGCTACTCGATCGGGATTGAAATCAGCAAACCCATGGGCCGCCGCCACCTGCTGGGGTGTGACTTCGGGAGCATCCAGGGCTGTCACTGCCGCCGTCACCGATAAACTGGTGTTGGCAGCAATGGTCTCAGCATAGGCTTCGTGAACGACGTCGGGACAAAATAACTCATTGGCTTCCCCTGTGGGGCGCACCAATTGTACGCTAAAAAACATGATAACTGTCAGGATGACGATCAAGATGGAGATGGTTCGCAACTGAGCACGCAGGTAAGCGTTGGCTCCATCTCGGATAAAATGCCAGATCTGCTGCATAGCAGCGCTACCCTTGTCCGCCGCAAAAGTGAGGCGCGCCAGCCAAAATGCATAGGCCAACGCGATAAAGGCGGTCGCAAGTACGACCAAAATCATTACTTGCTCAAACGCTTCGATTCCTTTCATCGCTTGCATTGTCACTGTCCTTTCTAGCCACCTCATTCAACTGAGGTTCGTTGGTAGCGGAATTTCGTAAGTCGGTTATGACGCGAACGCGATCATGCGGTACGTTCATGCCATATTCACTTTTCCAGAAAGATCGCAGTTTGCTTGAAGTTGCACCGGTGTTGATCGTATCGTCAATGAAGATCGCATCCTGGCAAAAGCGATGCTTCATGGGGCAATCGGTATGCAGACACACCCAGGAACCGAATAAACAATCGTCTTTTTCTTGGGACCGGACAGTTGCGTGTGTTCCCAGAGTGATCTCATAACCCATTCGTTCGTTATCAGGGTCAAGCATCCAATCTGGAATCAACAGTTGCAGTTTGCCCAGCGATTCACGACTGAAGGCCCGGATAAAATGATGATAGCCAAGCATCGGCGTGTAGGCCACGATACACGGCAGCGCTTGACTTTCTTCCCGGTAACAACGTTCGGCAAGTTCTTGAAATGCTGCCTGCCAATGGTCAGAACCAGCACGGCTCAATTGTAAGAGTTTAGTCCCGGCTAATTGGGTATCATCCGGTAGCGCTTCAATCTGTGGATACAAGAAATGACGCACATCGTCGAGGTGGTAGTCGGTCTCATAATAAATCTGGGTAAGGCCTTCCAGAAAAAAACGCTGTTTGGAAGTTGAGTATGCTAATGCCTTAGTCGCCAAATACACGGCTTCAAAAGTGAAGCGGTCCACAAGTGCCCGAATCTCCTGTTTACCCAATCGCGCTTCATTATGGGCCAGCGCGTAGCGAACTGATTCTGGGTATAACGAACCATAGAAATCATTCAGAGAAGATTTTTTTCTGGTGCTCGAACCGCCAAAAAACTGTTTAATTCTTTGTACCAGCATGGTGAACTACAGTGCGATATATTATTCTCCTAATATCATAAATCTCGACCGTTGTGACTGTCCTATATCATCCGTGACCAAAAGCCTATGACGTTTGTAAGGCCTGGTTGATTTGCTGAGGTTAACGTTGAAGCCAATCACCTAAACAACCGGCAGCTGGTTCCGTACTGCCTGGCGAAGCCACTCTATCCAGGCTGACAGCCCTTCCCCAGTGCGACACGAAAGCGGGAACATCGCCACATGAGGGTTGAGAATCTCTATCCCCTGTTTGAAATAACCCATATCAAATGGCACATAGGGCAGCAGGTCGATCTTATTGATGACAACAACATCAACGCCCCGATACATTCCCGGATATTTATACGGCTTATCATCACCTTCGGGGACCGAGGCAATCAGCACATTGTAGTGGGTTCCCAGTTTGAAGTTCGCCGGACACACGAGGTTGCCAACATTCTCAACGATAAGTAGATCAGTTGCCACAATATCAATATGAGGCAGCGCTTCTTGCAGCATAACTGCATCCAGGTGGCAGTTGCCGCCGGTATTGATCTGAAAAGCCTGTACCCCCGCTGCCGCAACGCGCTCAGCATCAATGCTGGAAGCGATGTCACCTTCAACAACGGCAATGCGTAGGTCGTCATCGATCTCCGCAATGATTTTTTCAATCACAGAGGTTTTGCCCGCACCGGGCGATGCCATCAGATTGAGCGCATAGACTCCCGCAGTATCAAAGCTAGCACGGTTAGCCGCTGCAATCCGGTCGTTCGCATTGAGAATATTCTCAAGAATCGGGATGGTTTTCGTCATAGTTCTACCTCAATGGAGTCGACATAGAAGTCATCGCCAGCGATGAATGTGACAGCGCCACCACCACAATATGGGCACGTGAGTTCGCTATCATTAAGTAGATAAGAGCGATGACACATTTCACACTGAAGCCGGGCTGGTATGCGCTCAAAATGTAAAATAGCACCCTGCGCCAGCGTGTCTTGACTGATAATGTCCCAATAGAACTGCACACACTCATCAATAATCGATGCCATCTGCCCGATTACGAGATTGATTGTCTCGATGCGCTTGACCTCGTGGGTTGCAGCATGCTGCAGTGCGATCTTGAGAATGTGTTGGGTAACCGCCAGTTCGTGCATCAATCTACTGGGGCCACTCCGTCGGTGGCCCCATCTTTCTGATTTTATGTTTTCTCAGGGACGAGTTTATCTACTTTGGCGGTGACACCACGTTCGTCCAGCGCGGCTTGGGCCGCCGACAGACGCGCAATGGGCACCCGAAATGGTGAACAGCTCACATAATTCAAGCGTGTCTGATGGCAGAAGGTAATGCTTTCAGGATCACCGCCATGCTCACCGCAGATACCGACCTCAATATCAGGCCGCACCTCACGTCCTTTACGAGTCGCAAGCTCAACCAGGTAGCCCACACCTTCGGCATCCAATACCTGGAAGGGATTTTTCGGTAGCAGTCCGCGTTCGACATACTCCAGCAAGAACTTGCCTTCCGCATCGTCTCGGCTGATCCCGAAGGTCGTCTGGGTCAGATCGTTGGTCCCGAATGAGAAGAATTCAGAGTATTCAGCCATCTGGTCAGCAGTGATCGCCGCGCGCGGCAGTTCGATCATCGTGCCAACTTTATAGTCTACGATCACGCCCATCTCTTCCATCAATTCATCTGCGATCTGGACAACCAGATCCCGAATGAGTTTGACTTCACTAAAATGGCTGGTCACGGGGACCATAATCTCCGGGTTAACGGCCAGGCCCTCTTTCTTCAACTGGCAAGCGGCGGAGAAAATTGCGCGGACCTGCATCGCGTTGATGGCCGGACGCACAATACCCAGGCGAACCCCGCGTAGACCCAGCATGGGGTTAAACTCGCGTAACAGCTTGACAGCTTGCATCATTTCTTCGATGCGTGCCAATTCATTGGGCCGATCACCAACTACCCGCAGGCTTGCCGCACGCAGGGCCAGTTCCTCATGATCGGGCAAGAATTCATGGAGTGGCGGATCAATCAACCGGATGATGACCGGTAAGCCTTCCATCGCACGAAAGATGCCATAGAAGTCATCATGTTGGAAAGGTAGCAACCTTTCGAGTTGTTTGGCTTCTTCCTCACTATTTGGCTCCGAGAGGATCATTGCCTGAACAATCGGCAAGCGCTCTTCCTGGAAAAACATGTGCTCTGTTCGGCACAAGCCGATGCCGCGTGCGCCATATTCCCGTGCCCGCCGTGCATCCGCCGGGTAATCAGCATTGGCATAAACACCCAGGTCGCGGAATTCATCCGCCCAGCCCAGCAATTTCTGAAGATAGTGTTCGCGCTCGAAATCAGGTTCAACCATCTTGATTTCGCCGATGTAAACCTCACCCGTGCCACCATCAATCGAGACGGTATCACCCTCATAGATAACCGTTTCGTCGACATGCAATTGGCGACCATTGACATCAATATGGAGTTCTTCCGCCCCAGCCACACAGGGCACGCCGAACTGTCGGGCGACCACTGCCGCATGGCTGGTAGCACCACCCCGACTGGTCAGAATACCTTTTGCGGCCAGCATACCGTGAACATCATCAGGCTTGGTCTCAGGACGGGTCATGATGACTGCCTTGCCCGCTTTGCCCCATTTTTCGGCGAGATCAGCGTCAAATGCGACGACGCCAACTGCCGCTCCCGGTGAAGCATTCACACCGGTTGCGATCAATCGGCCTGCGGCTTCGGCCACATGCTTGTCACCCATATCAAACTGAGGATGTAACAGTTGGGCAACCTGATTGGGTGTGACCCGCATCACGGCTTGTTCGCGGGTAATCAACTTCTCCTCGGCCATCTCAACCGCGATACGAATGGCAGAACGGGCCGTTCGCTTACCATCACGGGTCTGGAGCATCCACAGCTTGCCCTGCTCAATCGTGAATTCGACATCCTGCATTTCATGATAATGCAATTCGAGCTTGTCACAGATTTCAACAAATTCAGCATAGATGTCGGGCATCTCATCCTGAAGTTGAGCGATCGGGTTTGGCGTGCGGATACCGGCGACGACATCCTCACCCTGCGCGTTCATCAAGTAATCGCCGAACATAACGCGCTCGCCAGTCGCCGGGTCACGCGTAAAGGCAACACCAGTGCCAGAACCGCTGCCCATATTGCCGAAAACCATCGTTTGCACGTTAACAGCAGTACCTAGATCATGCGAGATGCCGGCAGCATTGCGATAGTCTACCGCACGTTTGCCATTCCAGGATTTAAAAACGGCTTCAGTTGCCAGCTTCAATTGTTCGAAAGGATCCTGTGGGAAGTCATTGCCAACCTGCGCCTTGTAGATTTTCTTGAATTCAGCTGTAACTTGCTTCCAGTCGTCAGCCGTCAGTTCAGCATCGGTTTTCACGTGCTGTTTTTTCTTGATCTCGGTCAGATAATCTTCAAACGCTTCATCGTCAATGTTCATGACGACTGAGCCAAACATCTGCACTAACCGGCGGTAAGAATCGTACACAAAACGCTCATCACCGGTGAGTTTGACCATCCCGGCGGCGGTATCATCATTCATTCCCAGGTTAAGTACCGTATCCATCATGCCGGGCATGGAAAACTTCGCGCCCGACCGCACAGAAACCAGCAGCGGTTTGGTACCATCACCAAATAGCTTGGCGGTGCTTTCTTCAATGACTTTCATGGACGCCAGCACCTGATCCCACATGCCCTGTGGGAACTCGTTAGCGACGCTATAAGCATTGCAAGCTTCAGTCGTAATTGAAAATCCAGGTGGAACCGGCACGCCAATGCGGGTCATTTCGGCGAGATTCGCGCCCTTCCCACCTAAAAGCGCTCGCACGCCTTCCCATGATCCACCGACGACTTCCTCGGCAAGGGCAACCTCATCAAAGAGATAGACCCATTTGGTGTCCTTTTTCGCGCCGCGTTTCTTCGTGCCATTAGTAGTTTTTCTGGCGACAGCCATAACATATTCCTCTATTCTTCATGCAGCATAAAACGTTGTTTGGTATCTATACTTTCTATCGAGAGGGGGAATCTGTCAGGGGTTATTGTTCAGGGTTCATCACGTAGAATGTCACTATTGACTATTCAACCTCAACCCAGCGCGACATCCAGCACCATCATAACTGCAAAGCCAACCAGCACACCCATTGTCGCCAGGTCATGGTTGCCATGACGGTGGGCTTCAGGAATCACCTCTTCAACCACCACAAAAATCATCGCCCCAGCCGCAAAACTTAAGGCATACGGCAAGAAAGGCGCTGCAATTAAAACCGCTGCCGCACCGACTACCCCGGCCACCGGTTCGACTATAGCGGAAAGTTGACCATACCAGAAACATTTCCAGCGAGACATTCCCTCGCGACGCAATGGTAAGGCGACGGCGATGCCTTCGGGGAAATTTTGCAATCCAATCCCAATTGCCAATGCAATCGCCCCGGTCAGGCTCGCGGATTCGATGTTATAGGCAACCGCACCAAAAGCGACCCCCACCGCCAATCCTTCGGGAATGTTGTGCAGCGTAATTGCCAGAATCAACAGGGCAGACCGATGCCAGGTCGTTTTCAAACCTTCTGCTTCGACCAGTGGTGCACCAGAATGGAGATGGGGCAGCACCAGGTCAATCCCACGTAGACAGATTCCGCCCAGCATAAAGCCGACCAAAGGCGGCAGCCAGGGAGCAACACCTTGACTTTCCGCAATGTCAATGGCAGGCGCCAGCAGCGACCAGAAACTGGCAGCAATCATGACACCACCCGCAAAGCCCAGGACACCATCTAAAAATTTCTGATTGAATCGCTTGACTGTGAAGACCGAGGCCGCACCCAGGACAGTGACACCCCAGGTGAACAAGGTTGCCAGGAGCGCTTGTTGAATCGGTGAAAACGATGAGATCAGGTCGATCACGATCAACAGATCCGCGGCAGTTGCTCACCACTCAGCATATCGACGATGCGATCAACCCCGATAACACTGGTCATACTCACGACACCTGGTTGCTGGTCAGTAACGTCACCAAGTAAAGTTGCATTATCGCCCAGCGGATGTTGTCGGAAAATTTCCAATGCTCGTTGTGTAGACGCAGCATCGACAATCGCAACAAATCGCCCTTCATTAGCGACATACAGGGGATCCAGCCCCAGCATCTCACACGCACCACGAACATCTTCCCGAACCATAACTGAAGCCTCATTAATGTGGAGACCAAGACCACTGCTCCGGGCGATCTCGACCAGTGCCGTTGCCAGGCCGCCCCGGGTCAAGTCACGCAGACAATGCACTGGAATACCAGCATCTAGCAAGTTGAGGACGAGATCAGCAACAGGGGCTGAATCGCTTTGGATTTCGCTCTCAAAAGCCAGTCCTTCACGACTTGCCATGATCGCAATACCATGCCGTCCGACGTCGCCACTAACGATAATCGCATCACCAGGCCGAATGCTGGCGGGTCCGATGGTGAGGTCATGTTCGATCAGTCCAATGCCTGCTGTATTGATGAAGATGCCATCGCCTTTGCCCCTGTCAACCACCTTTGTATCGCCGGTGACAATCTGAACATCAGCCGCCGCCGCCGCACTTTGCAACGATTGCACGACATGCCACAGGGTTTCCATCGGCAAACCTTCTTCGAGAATGAAACTTGTGCTGAGATACAATGGACGCGCACCACACATTGCCAGGTCGTTCACTGTCCCATGTACCGCCATCTGCCCGATGTCGCCGCCAGGAAAAAACAACGGGCGCACGACATAAGAATCGGTCGTAAAAGCCAGCTTCCTGTCGCCCAGTTGTAAGACGGCTCCATCATGCTGGGCTTCCAGATTATCGAACGTCGGTGCAAACATCTTGTGTATCAAGCTGTGCATTAAACGCCCGCCGCCGCCATGTGCCAGCATAACCTGCGGATATTGTGAAATCGGAATCGGACAGGTCACACCTAAGTTTTCAATCATCATAAACGAGACTCCTCCGGTAGCGATAGTAGGCAGCACATGCACCTTCGCCTGAGACCATCGTTGCACCCAGTGGTCGTTCCGGCGTACAGCGGCTACCAAAGGCCGGGCAATCCAGCGGTTTTTGCAAACCCTGTAACACCAACCCACTGATACACTCTGATGATTCTTCGACCTGTTTGTCAGCGACCTGAAAACGCGTCTCGGCATCCAATTCAGCGTAAGGTGGACGTAAACCTAATCCACTTTGCGGAATTGACCCAATTCCCCGCCACTTACGCGGGACAATTTGGAAGACTTCCTGGATAAGTTCCTGCGCTGGCACATTGCCACGTCGCTGGACGGAACGACTGTACTGATTCTCAACTTCAGCGCGACCGTCCTCAAGCTGCTTTACGACCATGTAAATGCCCTGTAGAATGTCCAGCGGTTCAAAGCCGGTGACGACAAATGGCACCTGATATTTGCTTGCCAATGGCTCATACTCAGCATAGCCAACAACGGTACAGACATGTCCTGCTGCCAGAAATCCGTCAACGCGGTTATCAACGCCTGACAGAATGGCTTCTATGGCTGGCGGAACCAGTACATGCGAAACGAGAACCGAGAAGTTGTCGACACCTTGTTGCTGGGCCTGAAAAACCGCCATTGCATTGGCCGGGGCAGTGGTCTCAAAGCCGACCGCGAAAAATACCACTTGTTTATCGGGATTAGATTGGGCGATTTTGAGCGCATCTAGCGGCGAATAGACCATGCGCACATCACCACCATTGGCTTTGACCGTGAGTAAGTCGATCTTGCTGCCGGGAACCCGCAGCATATCGCCGAAAGAAGTGAAAATTACATCAGGTCGGGCGGCGATTTCCAGTGCTTTATCAATTTGCTCAACCGGCGTCACGCACACGGGACAACCAGGGCCATGCAGCAATGTCACCGCGTCGGGCAGCAGTTCATCAATGCCGAATTTCACAATCGCATGTGTCTGCCCACCACACACTTCCATGATCGTCCAGGGCCGGGTTGTAACGGTTTTGATGGTGTCAGCATATGCCTGCGCTTTAGCCGGATCGCGATATTCATCAATGAACTTCATGATCTTCTGCCCGCAACTCGTCTAACTCGCCAATCATTTCGAGATATTTGAACACCGTCTGAGCTTCAGCCTGATCCAACGTACTGATGGCAAAGCCAACGTGTACAATCACATAATCATTAACCTGCGCTTCTGGCACATAAGCCAGATTCACTTCTTTGACAATGCCACCAAAACTGACCTTGCCAGTCCGCATGAAGGTCTCTGCGCCGCTCGTGATCTCGAGAATTTTGCCCGGAATCGCTAAACACATGATGATAACCTCTCATAGTGATTCGCGGCTGCCATGACCTGTCCTAGCGCAATGCCACCATCATTTGGTGGTATTCGTTGTTGCCAGTGGGGTATAAATCCCGCCGCGCGTAAACGTTCAATTGCTCTTTCAGTTAGATACTTATTCTGGAAGCAACCACCTGTCAGTAAGACATTCGGTTCGCCAACCTGCTGCGCCACGCTCACAATCATCTCGACCAATGTGTTATGAAACTTCGCTGAAATCTCGCGAATTTCGAGGCCGGATTGCCAATCATTTAGAATGCCCAGGAGAAGTGGCTCCCAATTTAAAGCATCATTGGTAAAACAAGTTTCGTATGATAATTGACTATGCGAAGCAGTAGCCTCCAACGCCATTGCCGCCTGACCTTCGAAGCTGGCGTGTTGGCACAGATCCAATATTGCGGCAACACCATCAAACAAACGCCCCGCGCTGGATGTCACTGGTGAGTTCAAGCTATTCATGAACATCGCTTTTAATACGCGACGCTCCTGAGCAGTAAAATCGCTTATTGGTGCGAGATCGGTCAGCGCGAAAGCAGCATCGCCGAAAAGCTCATACAACAAACCTAATGCACTCCGACGCGGCTCTTGAACCGCTTGATCGCCCCCCGGCAACCGAAATGTCCGCAAATGACCGACACGCTCAAAATCATCATCACGAACTAAAAGCCACTCCCCACCCCAGATAGTGCCATCCGTGCCATAGCCGGTGCCATCCCAACAGACGCCAAGCACTGGCGCATTAACCCGGTTTTCGGCCATGCATGACAACACATGGGCAAAATGATGCTGCACCGCGATTTTCGGTTGTGGCCTATTGCTTGCATAATGGGTTGATTGGTAATCGGGGTGCAAATCGTGAGCGATAAGCTGCGGCGACCAATCATAGTTGGATTCAAAGTCGGCAATGGTGCGCTCAAAAACCCGCAACGCGGCGATGGTTTCCAGATCGCCAATATGCTGACTAATGAAAACCTTGCTACCAATCGAAGCTGCCACCGTGTTCTTCAAATGCCCACCGACACCTAGAACAGCGGGTAACGTTTTATTCAGTTCGATGGGCAACGGTGCATAGCCCCGCGCTCGGCGCAATACCTGAACCTGACCGCCTACGACTTGCACAACCGAATCATCTACCTGCCGCACAATGGGCCGATTATGTACCAGAAACCGGTCAGCGATATCTGCTAGCCGATCCAATGCTTCATATTCATCAATACAGATCGGTTCGCCAGACAGATTTCCACTGGTCGCAACAATCGGAAACCCTAATTCTGCCAGTAACAAATGATGCAGTGGCGTGTACGGCAACATGACGCCCAGATTAGGATTCTGCGGCGCAACAATTGGCGCAACGACGCTACTCGCTGCTGGCAGCAATACAATCGGTGCTGGTGGTGAGGAAAGCAAATTAGCTTCCAACGGCGTTAACACACCCCATTCATTGAGCCAATCCAGCGAGGGCACCATCACGGCCAGCGGCTTATCGGGTCGTTGTTTGCGGGTCCGCAGTCGCTGTACCTTACGCGCATCAACCAGTAATTGAAAACCACCCAACCCCTTAAGCGCTACAATCTGGCCTTCACGTATCGCATTGGCAGCTTGCACCAGGGCATCATCATAAGCGCTAAGCACTCTACCCCGCGAATCCCACAATTCAAGGTGTGGCCCACACACCGGGCAGGCATTCGGCTGTGCATGGAAACGGCGGTCCAGTGGATTCTGGTATTCAGCTTGACAGGCCGGACACATCACAAATTGGTGCATGGACGTGTGAGCACGATCATAAGGCAGCGTGCGGATGATACTGTAACGCGGCCCACAATTGGTGCAATTCGTGAATGGATAGCGATAACGCCGGTTATGTGGATCCAGAATATCGCGGTGGCATTCCGGGCAAATGGCAATGTCCGGCAGCATGAATGCGGTCCGCGAACCATCGGTCTGGCTCACCTGAATCCTGAATGTACTGTGCCCAACTGGCGGCACCGTTTCGGTTGTAACGCGATGAATAACAGCGAGCGGCGGTTTTTCACCAACCAAACGATCGCTGAAACGATCCAATGCGGTGCTACTGCCATCCAGTTCAATCAGCACGCCATTTGGTGTATTGCGAACATACCCGGTTAGCCCGAGTTCATGAGCCAATCGGTAAACGAAGGGACGAAAGCCGACTCCCTGAACCGCTCCTTCGATTTTGATCCGCAACCCTTGACGTTCAGCAATCATGCTGCAAACTCGCAATCGCGCTGACGATTCTTGGCACAATCACCGGAACCGCTTGCTCAACTCGTGGCGAAAGTTCTGTACCAAAGTCAAACCGTGCCCCCTCAATGCCAAAAACGATGCAGCAAGACGGCAATTCGCCCAACGTCCGGGCTAATTCAATGGCCTCCACCACGCCAAATGCATGCGTCGAAAAAGCGAAATATCCGGCGGGCAACGGGCGATCATGGGCAGCAAACTGGACTAGGGTCCCAGGTTCAGCCCCAGACGACACCGCATCAATCAAAAATACGATGTCAGCATCTCGCCACGCATCCATCAGCGCAGCCCCCTCACCACTGTGGTCAATCACACGGAGGTGGGGCAGATTCTGTGATCGCAACCTGGCAGCGATATGAATCCCAACCGAATCATCCTGCCGGTAATGGTTGCCAATACCGATGCACAACACCGAAACCATGAGCTACCTTACTAAACCCGGTCAATATCCAGATTGAGAAAATGCACCGAACAGGAAATACACGGATCATAGTTACGGATCGCCTGTTCGCACTGCCAGGTGAGTTGATCGTCTGGCAAATCCAGCGCCATTTCCACATATTGCCACAAATCATCTTCAATGGTCTTCTGGTTTTGTGATGTAGGCGGTACGATCTGCGCATCACGGATTTCACCATCGTCATCAATACTGTAGCGGTGATAGAGAATGCCGCGCGGCGCTTCGGTACAACCATAACCGGTGCCAGCGTGCGGCAGCATGTCAACATACGGTTGCAGGGGCATCTCATAAGCATCAATGATGCGCAGGGCCTCGTCCACTGCATACAAGGTTTCCAAACTGCGTACAATAATGCTTTTGAAGGGGTTGTTGACCGTCTCGCCCAGTCCAACTTCGTCGGCGGTTGCCTGCACAAAAGTCGGCAATTTGTCGTAGTTCAGGTTATAGCGGGCAAGCGGACCGACAAAATATGCGCCACGATCGCGCAGTACGGAATGCAATGCCGTCGAATGTTCAACATGTTGTTCAACGAAGTGGTCGTCATAATCCCTGATGTCGATGTCTAAACCACGATTCGATACTAAACGCCCCTCGTTAAATGGATATTCATCCGGGTGACGCAGTGCGACGAACTCATAATCTTTCTCGAATGCCGGGAACGACAATCCAGCCGTAAAGCGCACCATCTCCAGCGCCGTTTCACGCGCCCATTGCAGATCAGCGACTAGTTCCTGTAGTTCACGCCTGGAAGGCACCCGATAAAAGCCGCCAACCCGTACATTGATCGGGTGAATCTCACGTCCACCGACCAGTGTCACAATGCTGTTGCCAATCTTCTTCAAACGCAGGCCGTTTTTCACAACATCGCCATAGTCCTGGGCCATCGCGATGGCGTCCGGGTAGCCCAGGAAGTCGGGAGCATGCAACATGTACACATGCAGGACATGACTCTCAATCCACTCACCGCAATACAGCAAACGACGTAGGCCACGGAGTTGCCCCTCTACGGCGATTCCCAGCGCGTCCTCCAGCGCATGAACCGAACTCATCTGATAGGCAACCGGACAGATACCGCAAATGCGGGCAGTGATGTCCGGTACTTCAGTGTAGCTACGCCCCCGCAAAAAGCTCTCAAAAAAGCGTGGCGGCTCAAAAATCCTCAGTTTGACATCCTGTACCTTGTCATCGCGAATCTTGACATAAAGGCCACCCTCACCCTCTACGCGCGCGAGATAATCAACTTTGATGGTCTGCGTGCTCATGCGCTTCGCTCTCCTTTCGAAATGCATCGGCATAGGCGTTAAATCCCCTGAAAGCCCGCACCAGATTCTGTTCGCTGACCCCAAGTTGACTCCACCAGGTAGCGAGGGATTCAGTGTTAGGCGTTTCCATCGGCCCAAAGCAGCCAAAACAACCGCGATTGTATGCCGGGCACAGGGCGTTACAGCCCGCGTGTGTCACCGGCCCCAGACAGGGCGTCCCATCTTTCACCATGACACAGGTCACACCCCGGCGTTTACATTCCATACATACGCTGTATGCCGGGGTATTCGGTTTCCGCTCATGCAAAAAGGCGCTGATAATTTCTACCAACTGATACTTGTTGATCGGGCAACCACGCAGTTCAAAATCGACGAACACGTGCTCGGCAATTGGCGTTGACTTTGCCAGTGTGCTGATATAGGCTGGGGTTGCATAAACGATGGAAACAAATTCGTCAACATCTTTGAAATTACGCAGGGCCTGAATCCCGCCTGCCGTCGCGCACGCGCCAATCGTAATCAGCGTTTTCGATTGCTTACGGATTTTCTTGATGCGGTCAATATCGTGGGGCATCGTGATCGAACCCTCCACCAGCGATACATCGTATGGACCCCGCAATACCGAACGGGTCGCTTCGGGGAAATAGGCGATTTCCACTGCTCCAGCCACATCCAGTAGTTCATCTTCACAGTCAAGCAGACTGAGCTGACAACCATCACAGGAGGCGAATTTCCAGACCGCCAGTTTGGGTTTACGCCCATCTTTCATGTCACACCTCCCACCGGTTAAGCCAGCTTTGAATCTGCGAATAGGCAAAAACCGGACCGTCATGACAAATAAACAACGGCCCGAACTGGCAGTGTCCACAGAAACCGATCGCGCACTTCATATTCCGCTCCATTGAGAGAAAAATGTGCTCGTTGCTCAGGCCCCGTTTGTGCATTTCAATCGCTGCAAAGCGCATCATCACTTCTGGCCCGCAAATCATCGCGGTGGTATGCGATGGGTCGAACGGCGCACCGGCAATCAGTTTGGTCACAAATCCCACATTGCCATGCCAGTTACTGTCGGCATAATCCACCGTGACAAAGACTTCAAGGTCAAAGCGTGAGCGCCACGATTCCAGTTCTTTGCGGAACAAAATATCTTCCGGGCTGCGCGTTCCATACAGCAACACAATCTTGCCATACGCTTCACGGTGACTCAGAATTTGATAGAGCGCAGGCCGCAGCGGGGCCAGACCAATACCGCCAGCGATGAGCACAACATCCTGGCCTCGAGCCGCTTTGACCGGCCAGGTGGTGCCATAGGGTCCCCGCAATCCCAGTGAATCGCCTACCCGGAGACGGCTCATCGCGTTGGTAACCGTACCGACGGCGCGGGTCGTATGCACCAGTGGCTGCGGTCGGTCAGGATCACCACTGATCGAAATCGGGATCTCCCCCACGCCGAAAATATAGAGCATGTTGAACTGCCCAGGACCAAAAGCAAACTGCCCGTATTCGTTCTCCGGTGTGAGTTCAACCGTAAACGTATCGTAGGACTCCTTGATCACACGCTCAATGCGGTAAGCGTTGGGCAGCATCGGGTCCATTTGTTGGATTTGGGTGTCGATGATTGTCTCAACCATAGATATCCATCACCTGTAATCTGGTCGCTTGTAACCGATCCATCATAATGACCGCAAATCGCTTCATCAGTTCATAACCCAGGCTGTGATCGGCCTCGCATTTGTCGCGCAGGCATTTACCGTCAAAGGCAGTGGCGCGGACCAGGGTCATTGCCCGAGCATCATAGTGCCAGCGATACGGCGGGAACAGCCAGGACCACCCCAGAACTTCGTTTTCAACGACTGTTTCCACATTCATCGGACCTTTACGATGATCGTGCGCTTCAATTGCAACTGCCCCATGCCGCACGATATAAAAATAATCGGCGTTCTCACCTTGCCGCAGAACGTAATCACCCGCATTAAAGATCACGTTGGAAGCACAACCCGCAATTAACTCCAGATATGTTGGCGGCATATCGCTAAAGAATTGATGTCCGCCTATAATTTCCTGAATTGTTATCATGACTCTCCTGCTTTCTGCTTCCGTTTTTGCTGAAGCACCTTCGCTTCTGCCGTGATGTCGATCCCAACCGGACACCACGAAATGCACCGCCCGCAGCCGACACAACCCGACACGCCAAACTGGTCATTCCAGGAAGCCAACTTGTGCGTCATCCACTGCCGATAGCGTGACTCCGGTGAATAACGCACACTGCCGCCGTGTATATATGAGAAATCCATTGTGAAGCAGGAATCCCAGACACGGCGGCGTTCAGCATTGTCGCCACTGAGATCAGTCACATCTTCAACAGTTGTGCAAAAGCAAGTGGGGCATACCATCGTACAATTGCCACAGGCCAGACAACGCTGGGCAACGGTCTGCCAGTGGTTGTCTTCACTGCTGGCATAGAGCGTTTCCTTGAGGTTTTCCGTGTCCAGACTACGACCCATCTGGGTAGCAGTATCTGCAACGATTTGCTGCGCCTGAGCAACCTCATCTGCGGTGGCATCACGAAGCGGCAACCGGTTCAAGACCTCAACTCCGCGTTCAGTGCCGGGTTCAACCAGAAAATGATGGACATCATTGTCAATCACTTCGGTCAGTGCCAGATCATATCCCGAGTCATGGCACGGCCCCGTACCTAATGACGTACAGAAGCAGGTCCTGGCGGCTTGACCACAGTTGACCGCCACAATAAACACACCGGCGCGCCGTTTTTGGTAGATTGGGTCAACATAGGCCCCCTGCAAAAAAACCCGATCTTGAATAGCAATCGCCTGCAGTTCACAGGCCCGAACACCAACGAAGGCATATTGCGGCGTTGCTTCGCCGTCATCAGGTATGACATGAAACCCACCATTGTGACGTCGAGCGTGCCAGAGGCTCACTTCTGGTGGGTGCAGAAAACGTTTCCATGATTGCGGGCTAACCGTGTAGCCAAAAAGCGCCTGGTCACTGCGTCTGGACAAGCGATAAAAGCCGCCATCCTGCTCGTCCATCCAACCAATTGGCAACTCAACGTCGGATGAGATTTCATCATAGATTATCGTTTCATCGCGTACCGTTGGACCAATCACCTGGTAGCCGAGATCTAACAGCGCGTCAAGCAAAAGCTGAAAATGTGAGCGGTCTAAGATAAAAGCCTGTTCATTAGTCATAGGCACTCTCCCTCTGGCCCTATGGTGTCACAATCTGCAAATCAGTCTATATGCCGAAACTCAGTTTTAATTGTGATAAAAATCACAATCGATTTCTAGCATATTTGGACACCTTCAGTGTTGGTCCGAACCAACTGTTCAATCACCTGAACAATCCGTTCGGCGCTCATTGAGACAGGGGAGGATAGTAAAGTGCCAAGACTACACTGCCCCACCTGAATGCCCAATAGCTTGATCACACAGTTGAGTTCAATTTGCAGATAAGTGATCCACAGATGAGGTGACAACGCATGGGTTGCGACACTGTATATTTCAGTGTCATCGACAGCAAGCAGGCGAATTGATCCTGGCAACGCATCCATCTGGACTGCATCCACCAATAGCAAAATATCGGGAGAAAATTCGCACAACTTGCTTGAGAAGTTTTCGGGCGCGGGGCCAGCATCAAGCACTAACCAATTGCTGTTGGACAGCGCTTGCAGCCGACGAGCGACCATGACGCCAACGGCATCATCACCACGCAGTTCATGCCCCATGCCGACAATGGCGATACGCGGCGGTGGTTTATTCGTTGACCTGATCGTCTGTTCCAGTGAAATGGTCCATGAGAGTTCGGACATCTTCTTCCCGCCCATAGTAAATGGAGAACGGCATTTTTTCTGTCGCCGCCAACTCCCAGTCCTCACTGGACATCTCCAGGCAGTTAAAGCGGCAGTTTTGCATACATTGCGCACAATACGTACAACGACCGGCGTCATAGCGCATGACGAATTGCTTGTTGGCTTTGTCAAGCGTGATGAGTTCAATCGCATTGCACGGGCAGTCTTTGACACACAGACAGCAGCCCGTGCATTTATCCGGGTTCCATTGCAATTTACCCCGCAATCGTTCGGGTGTCGGCGGGCGCTGTGCCGGGTACAATTCAGTGATTGGTTTGCGGAACAATGATTTCAGCATGTCCAGCAACATCGTCCGGGTTTTCATATGCTGCCCCCCAACATTAACACCAGCCACTGTGCCAGCACCAGCAGCGCCCCATAGCGCCACCACAGACCAACTGTCTGGTCAATGCGCAAGCGAGTCATCAACGTTTGAATACTGGCAACACCGAGCAGCAACACCAATGTTTTAACGAGATATTCAAGTGGATTGTTAACGCCGCCCAGGTAAAATGCCGCGATGAGTGTCAGACCGCCAACCAATTCAACCTCGCGGCCCAACAGAAACAATGCGAGGCCGCGACCGCTGTATTCAGTTAATGAACCGGCCACGATCTCAGTTTCAGCTTCAGGCGCATCAAACGGCGCAATTTCCAGCTTGCCCATTAGCCCGATAAGGGCAATCATAAATCCAATCGGCTGCGAAAAGAGGAGCCAGCGACCATCGGCATGCGCGATAATTTCGTTGATCTGCCAACTTCCGGCCACGAAAGCCGGTCCGAGCAGTGCCAGCAGGAACGGTGCTTCATACGAAAACAATTGGGTCAACGCCCGCGTTGCGCCGATAACGGAGAACCGATCTTTGGAAATGGCACCCGCTAAACCGGTACATAACGTCAGCAGACTGAGCAAATAGACCACAACAATCAAGTCACCAGGAAAATTATACAGTGGTGGTAATCCGGCGATGGGCAGGTAAAGCATGGCAGTCAACGCCCCGGTCAGGGCCACCACAGGCAAGATAGCAAACATGCGTGCATCAACACCGGTTGGGATCACTTCTTCATTCGCCAGCAACTTAACGATGTCGGCCAGTGGCTGAAACCAGCGCGGACCCGCCCGATTTTGTAAACGCGCCACCAGCTTGCGATCAATCCAGTGATAAACCAGGCCATTGCCCAGGACAAACAGCCCCGCCGGGAAAATAAGCAGTGCGAATAATTGGCCTACCATCTCACCTGCCCTTTCGGTAAAAGTTGATACCGTACTGACGCAGTTTCTCCCAGGTCCACACTGCTGCCTCGCCGCTGTTGCGCAGCATTGTCAGGCGGTCATTGCAGGAAAAACAGGGGTCAATGCCCGTCAGCAGCATGGGCATATCGGCCAGTTGGAGGCCCACCGCCAGTTGTGTTACCGAAGCCATATTCCGTAAGGTTGGTGTGCAAACTTTGATGCGTGTTGGCTGGTCAGAACCATCGCTCTTGATAAAGTAAAATAGTTCGCCGCGCGGTGCCTCCACCCGGCTAATGGTCTCGCCAGCTTTAATACGACGAGGCATTCGAGTCTTGAGATCGCCTTCCGGCAGGTCGTTCAACAATACGCGGATGATTCGATAAGTTTCAAGTAGTTCGTTAAGCCGGACGATAAAGCGTGCCTCAAGGTCACCGGCGTTTTCGACTATCACCTGCACTGGATATTCACGATAGGCCGCATAAGGCGCATCAACCCGCAAATCAACGCGCACCCCAGATGCTCTGGCTGTTGGGCCGGTAACACCTAATCGTTCCGCCTGAGTTTGCGTCATCACGCCGATGCCGCGTGTTCGCTGCAAGAACAACTGATCTCCCCACACAACATTCAAATAATGCAGGGTCCGTTCCTCCAAAAAATCCAGCCCTTTCAGTATCGCTTCCACCAACGATTCATTGACATCGAACTTCACGCCACCGAGGCTGTTGGCGGAGTAATTGACTCGATTGCCAGAAAGTTGTTCCAGTATCGCCATGACCGTCTCGCGGTCGCGCCACGAGTACATAAACAAAGTATCGAAACCGGCTTGATGGGCTGCGACACCTAACCACAACAGATGACTGTGGATGCGCTCCAGTTCGGCCACCAGTACACGAATCGCCTGGGCGCGCGGCGGCACCGTCACGCCCGCCAACTGCTCAACGCCAAGGCAATAGGCGGTGGCATGGATGTGTGAACAAATGCCACAGATTCGTTCGAGCAAATAGAGATTTTGGACCCAGTTGCGGTTTTCCACCGCCTTTTCAATACCCCGATGCGCATAACCCAACCGCACCGACGCGCCTGTGACCACCTCCCCATCTACCGTGAATGAAAAATGTCCTGGCTCTTTGAGGGCTGGATGCTGCGGACCAATCGGTATCGTAAAACGTTCTTCAGGCATGATTTGCCTCAATCCAATGCCGCGTCTTTACGCAGCGGATACACGCCTTCCGGCCAATCATCCGGCAGAAACAACCGCGACGGGTCAGGCGTACCGTAAACCTCAATACCGAACATTTCTGCCAGTTCGCGTTCAAAAACACTGGCATACGGCACAACGTTACAAATACTGGCGATTGCGGCTCTTTCACGCGGAATCACAACCCGTAATGTCAACACCATCGGACCCTGACAGAAGTGATACAACACTTCCATTTCAGCGGTGTCTAGGCCAACATCAAGCCCGGTGATCGCCACCAGATAGCCCCATTCACAATCTTCCAGTACCTTGACTGCCGGTAGCAAGTTGATAGCGGCGATCCGGGCATCAAGCCGATTGTTTTCCGGCTCATGCCAATCCTGAACCCATCGACCAAGCTGTGCCTGTATCTGTTCCAGCACGTTCATACATTGGCCTCTTGCTGTATTTTCCCCAACAGCTTAACGACACCGTCAATAATGGCTTCAGGTCGCGGCGGACACCCTGGCACATACACATCCACCGGGATCACCGCGTCAATATGGCCGACCACGTTGTAACAACCAGCAAATACGCCGCCAGAGATCGCACACGATCCGACTGCAATTACAAATTTAGGATCGGGCATCTGCTCATACACGCGCAATAGACGATCACGCGCCTGGCGTGTTACTGGGCCGGTACAAATAAGAATATCGGCGTGGCGCGGACTACCCTGCAACCTGACACCGAAACGTTCCACATCATAATGCGGGGTGAGCGTTGCCAGAATCTCAATATCGCAGCCGTTGCAAGAGCCACTGTTGAAGTGAATCAACCAGGGGGAATTTAGGCGTGCCCATAATTTGATTTGATTCAACGTCTTCTGCCAGCGTTCATTCCTGAGAAGCGAAGTCATCACATCTCCTTAACCCAGAATCAGGGCCACCAGTGCAACCATCAACCCCACCAGATAGAGTGCCGTTCCCATTGACGCCCTGCCGCTTGCCAGTACGATCACCCCCAGATGCAAAATAGCAAAAAACAACGCCACCTTAAAAAATGGACGGTAACCAGGTGCAGACTCAACCGATAAGGATTCCTCGCCGCTGGCATAAGTGCTAGATTTCACTGCGTTGGCATGAGCCGGTCCGGCCAACAACCGCCCCACGCCCGATAGGATACTGACCAGGAGCACGTAGAGCAGAAAACCAACCAGTGGGGAGAACAAGGTTTCCATCAAGCTTAACCCCCAAACAAATTCATTAACACCTGGGATGCTGGATTCACCAGCCCATCTAACGCAGTCGGATAGACTCCCAACCCGATTACCGCCGCAGTTAGGAATATGACTGGTATTCTCATAGCGATAGGCAAAGGGCGCGGTGGCACTGCCGGTACGCCTCGGAATAAAGCATTAATAATCGGAAAATAGTATGCAAGCGAGAACACACTGTTGAGCGCCGCAAAACCTACCAGTGCCAGCATCGTCGCGCCCCCGGCCCTCAGCACGGCATCAAAGATCAACCACTTAGACATAAACCCGGCCAGGGGTGGCACACCCGCCAGACTCAGACAGGCGACCACCAGTGCCACCGCCAGCAGCGGTACACTGTGGGCAACGCCAACCAGATCGCTAACTCGGAGCGTTGAATCCACCTGAAAGTAGCTATAACTGATTGCACCCACTGCAATAAACGCCAGGGCTTTCATCAACGCGTGTACAATCAGATGCAACATCGCTCCCTGGAACCCAACCGGCTCACCGGCATAGAATCCAATGCCCACCGCCAGGAGTATGAAACCAATGTGGCTGATGCTGGAATAGGCGAAAATGCGCTTCACTGTTTCCTGGCGCAGCGCCAACAAATTACCCAGCACAATATTAAGGGTGCCAAAGCCCAGTAAAACCGCACCCCATTCGAGTGTCATCCCATCCAATGTTGCTAACACCCGCAAGAGCGCGACCAGTCCACTGATCGTTACAATCCCGGAGAACAACGCACTGATACCACCCGGCGCATGGGCATAGGCATCCGGCAACCAGGTATGAACCGGCACCAGCGCAATTTTCACACCAAAACCAAACACGAACAGCACCCCGGCCACGACTGTCAAGGGGGAGCGGGCGATCTGAAGTTGATTCAATTCGAGTGTGCCAGTTTGAGCAAACACCAGCGCGATACCAAAAAGCACCAGAATTGACCCGGTAGCAGTCTGAATCAAATATTTGGCGCAAGCAGCGAGGGTACCAGCACGCTCCTGGTAAAACGCCACCAGCAAATAAGATGCGATGGCTGTCAACTCAAACCAGACCCACAGATTGAACAGATCCCCCGCATTGACCAGACCGATCACAGCCCCGGTCAACAGCAGCAGCAGCGCATAGTATTTTTCTTCGCCCACCCGACCCCGAATATCTGGGCCAGAATAAATCGCCACCAGGGTACTCAGAGTCAAAATCGTTGCCGTCACCAGCAAGCTCAAGCCATCGAAATTGACTGCAATCCCCCCCTGTACGCTGTACAATGTGTGAGTCTCATTCAGGCCGTGTAAGGTCAGCGCCAAAACCATCCACAGAACGCTCAATGCCAGCAGTGTGATCGCTCGCGCAGTGGCCGCCAACCAACGCCCCGTGAAGTAAATCATCGGTGAGAATACTAGCGAAATGGCAGCCACCATTGGCATTATTAGCCCTCCAGGTTCAGAATCTCATCAACATCCAGTGTGCTGCTGCGCTGCTGAATCTGAATTGCCAGCGATAAGCCAATAATGGCAACAATGGTGTCAGCTGTGATGACGGTCAGTGCCAGACTCTGACCCAGGTTCAACTGACCGTTCAGGTCACCGGCGACCACCAATGCCAGCATCGCCCCTTTGACCATGATTTGAAGCGCAATCACGATCTTAATCAGGTTACGGATAACGAGCAGACCGTAGAGGCCGATACCTAAAAGCAAAAATGCACTCGCCAGCAAGAGCTGTTGGACAGTCATACCATCTCCAGTTCAGTTTCAGACTCCACAACCTTAATTTTTGGCTCGCTTTCAGATTGTGATTGCCCGCTGGTCTGAATAGGAGTTATCTGTTTACTACTGACCTCAGTTAGCAAGCCGAGTACACCCAGCACGCCAGCAAAAATAATGGCGATTTGTGCCAGTACGTCAGCCTCGCGTTGTTCCCAGAACACGCTTGAAAACGCTCCTTCTGCCGCGTTCTCCTGAGGAGCGAACATAGGAATCGTCAACCCAATGAGTAGCAATAGTGCTGCTGCGATCAAGGGGATATTTAAGGGGCGCACCTGCGGTTGATCCGGGGAATCAGCGCCAACCATGCTGATTGCAAAGACCAGCAAAATTGTAATCAAGCCGACGCTCAGGCTTAGTTCGATCACGGCCATCATAGTCGCGCCGATAATATAGAGTATGAGCGCAACCGAAATGCTAACCCCGGCTAGCCACAGGGCAGATTGGAGTAATCGCACCGCCCGCATGGTCATGACGGCGCAAAAAGCCGCTAAGAGTACCAGCACGACAAAAACGATCACTACACAGACCTCCTATATAAAGCATATTGCTTTATATCGCTGACGATAAGTGTTAAGTGAACGCCTTTACTATGACGTTTATCGCGTTCGTAATGGCATTTCGGAAGGAGCATTAAGAATGAAGAACTCCGAAAGTTGACGCTACAAACTTCCATAATCTATGCTTTTGTCAAAAGATCAACGAACACTAGAGCATCATCACAGGCCCGATGTTGAAGAAATCGACAATCCAATGCGCACCTGCCTGATTTAAGAATTGAGCAGAGCGCCTATCCTCAAAACAACAAATCAATACAAGAGATTTTTGACACATATCCTACAAGTTGATATGATCTTATGAAAATGATGTTATTTAGAACGTGATGTTTTATGCCTTTAATCTCCAAACCCATTCAGCCAATTCATCGTCAACCGTCGTTGCATCAGTCGGTTCAGGCAGCCGTGAAGCAATACATCATTGAGAACAACCTGCAACCGGGTGATACGCTGCCCTCTGAAAATGCCTTGAGCGGCCAGCTTGGTGTGAGTCGCAATCTGGTACGCGAAGCGATTCGAGGTCTGGAAACACTCGGCATTGTGGAAATCCGACGCGGCAGCGGTCTCTTCGTTGGCGAGTTTTCATTCGAAATGCTGATAGAGAATCTACAATTCGGCATTCAGTTGGACCTCCGCGAACTCACCGAATTGTATACGGTGCGCCGTATCCTGGAGACGGGCATGATTGGTGAAGCCATTGCCGCACAAATACCGGAACAGGTCAAGCAACTTGAGGCGATGCTACAAGCGATGCATGATCGCGCCAAAAAGGGTGAAGCCTTCCCCGAAGAAGATCGTCAATTTCATAAATGTCTGTTCGACCGGGTCCATAATCACACACTCATCAAGATCCTTGATTCGTTCTGGCTCACGCTAAGCAAAGCCAACGAGGTGGTCGATATTCAAGATCGTGACCCCTTGTGGACCTACAACTTGCATGTACCCATTGTTAAAGCTTTTACTCGCAGGGATGTTAACGCAACCCGCCAAGCACTGGATGATCACCACATCGGCCTGGAGACACGCCTAAAACGGCTAGCGACGGATAGCAGAGAGGAAACCTCGGAATGAATGGTGAACAATTGATCACAGCCCTCCATAGCGGTCAATATGTGTTTGGAACCCTGATTGTTTCACCTTCACCGGTATGGACGCGGCCTGTTAAATCTTTAGGACTTGATATGGTATTTATTGATACCGAGCATATTCCGCTGGACCGAGAAATGCTCTCATGGATGTGCCGGGCCTACAGCGCACTCGACCTGGCGCCGGTGGTGCGCCTCCCATCGCCCGATCCCTACCAGGCGCAGATGATTCTGGATGGTGGTGCAGCCGGCATCATCGCTCCGTATGTTGAATCCGCAGTGCAAGTCCGGGCATTAGGCGGAGCCGTCAAGTTTGGACCACTTAAAGGCGAAAAACTCCAGTCCATTCTCAATGGACACACCCAACTAGAACCTGAACTGGCTGATTATCTGGCGCAGCGCAATCGGGCTAAAGCCCTCATCATCAATATCGAAAGTGTCCCGGCGCTTGAAACATTGGATGATATTTTGAGCGTACCATTGGTTGATGCGGTGTTGGTCGGCCCCCACGATCTATCATGTAGCCTGGGTATCCCTGAACAATACGATCATCCTGACTTTGATGCGGCGATCCGCCAGATCATTATGACGGCCCGAAAACACCAGGTCGGTGTCGGTGTCCATATCGACTCAATTGAACAGGAAGTGGCCTGGGCACAGGCTGGTGCCAATCTCATCATCCATAGCTCCGATATTTCCGGCTTTTTGAAGCAGCTTAATGCCGATTTTTCGGCTCTGCGCCAACAACTACAGCAGCATTCTGTTGGAAAAATTGAACAAGTCAACATTTAGGAGTGCTAGATTCATGCCCATTAAAAAGGTTACGATTTCACGCGATGATCGCATTTATGAATTCGACCCGGATCTGGCTCTGCTGCACAGCAGCAAACTGCTGTGCATCTATCGCGAAAGCGACGGCCATTCAGTCCAGGAGTTCAGCCGGTTGATTGTACGCAATAGCATTGATGGCGGTCATAGCTGGTCAGACCGGCAGGTTATTGTGGAAGCCTATCCCGATGCGGATGGTGTGGTATTGAAATGGAATGCGGCGCGGGTCCAGCAGCTTAAAGATGGTCGGGTGTTGGCGCTGTGCGATGTACTGCCGGTGCCGCCCAATGAAGCGACTGATTTGACCAACTCACACATCGTCTTCTGGTGGAGCGATGATGATGGTGTCACCTGGAGTGAGCCGGTCCATACGCC
The DNA here is from genome assembly GCA_965223835.1 of Phototrophicaceae bacterium. Taxonomy (GTDB): domain Bacteria; phylum Chloroflexota; class Anaerolineae; order Aggregatilineales; family Phototrophicaceae; genus CAVYXZ01. The sequence continues at coordinate 2,151,412 of CBDCXQ010000001.1, read as the reverse complement.
CATCATCGGCATTATGCCTGACAAATTGATCGAGCTGCCATCAGGCGCGTGGCTCATGGCGACGCACGTGAAAAAGCGAGGCGATCAGTATGATCGCAACGGTAATCTGACCCAGATCGTCCATCGATCGGAAGATCAGGGCGCGACCTGGGAAGGGCCATTTATTATTGGGCAAGACGAACGCTACAACTTGTGTGAAGCCAGTATCATGCTCTTGCCCGATGGCGAACTGGTGTGTTATATGCGCGAGAATTCTGGCAAGGGCTACCCGGCATTGAAGTCATTCTCGACAGATGAAGGCCGCACCTGGGAGGGCGTCTACCCTACCCCGATGGATGGCTGTCACCGGCCTGTTGCTGGAATCTTGCCCAGTGGTCGTGTCCTCGTGACGTATCGCTATCGTCAGGGAGGCGGTGTGGGTGCGCGTTTAACCAATCAGCCAACAACCTGGCGCGGTGATGAAGTATCGTACTGGGCGCGTAACACCTTTGCTTATCTGGAAACCATCGAAAGCGCGCAAGCCCGCGAGTTACCGGCGCAGGGAGGCATCATCTTACCCCTCGACCACGATCATAGCCCACGTTCAGATTGTGGTTATACCGGTTGGGCTTCCCTGCATGATGGTCGCATTTTCTGTGTGAACTATATTGTGGATGACGCGCCCATGGCCCAGATTCGAGGCTACTGGTTCAGTGAAAGTGATTTTTAACCTGAATAGCTGTTCAGTGTTTCATTTTCTTTTCTGCATAAAGCGATGATAGGAGGAGCAATCAACCACGAATTTGCCTGCAAGTCTAACAAACTACATCTTTAACTGTTTCATATTAAGGAGGCTATTGTAATGCTTAAGTTTCGACCCCTGATTCTCATTCTGCTCATCGCGGTACTCGTGTCGCCCACCCTGGCACAGGATGATGTACCCACCATCTATATTTACAATAATTCCGGCACATTGCAGTTCGATGCCGGTGGTAGTGACCCTGCCGCACTTGAAGCCGTCACCAACCACATCATTGAACAGATCGGTGTGCGGCCTGTGACGATTGTGCCCCCCGGCACCGGTCCAGAAGTGACTGAAAAGCTCAATCTGCTGCTGGGTTCCAGTGATCCCATTGACCTGTTTCAAACACCGGGACCTGGTTTTTGGCACGACTACAAAGATGCCATCATTCCCCTCAATGACCTGTTGGATGAATATGGACAGAACATCCGCACGGTTATCCCCGAAAGCCAATGGGCACAGATGACCGATGCCGAAGGAAACATTATGGGCATCCCGCGCAGCACGCCGACGAATCCCTATATCACCTGGGTGCGGCAGGACTGGCTCGATGAACTCGGGTTAGACGTACCGACCACGCTGGAAGAGCTAGAAACAACCATTCAGGCGTTCCAGGAATTTAATCCAGAGGCATTTGTCGCTACCCGTCCCCAGGATATTACCTGGTCAACACTGGGTGGTTTTACCCCCAATGGTATGTCCAACTGGCTGGACCCGGATGATGGTCGCGTCAAGCCCTGGGTCATGCAGCCCGGCGTTGCCGACTGGATCACCAAGATGAACGAGTGGTGGGATGCTGGTTACTTCTACCCGGAAACCTTCACCAACTTTGATGCCCCGGAAGTGTTCCGCACCTGCAACCTGGGCGTATGGATGGCCTGGTACTCACGCATCACCTTGATTACCCCGCAGATTGAAAGCAACTGTGAGGGTATCGAATGGGCACGTACCAGCATCACTACCGATCAAGGCTACATCGCCACTGTGCGACCGCAAAATGCCAGTGCGTATGTCGTGACGCGCAAAGCCGAGAACCCCGACGCCGTGATTCAGTTCATGGACTGGGTATATTCAGCCGATACCACCGACAATCAGTTGACTGCCCGTTATGGTATCAAGGGCGAACACTGGTCATATGCCGATGAAGAAGCACGCGTTGTCGAAGTCAATACAGATAGCGGCTATGTGAGTGAATTCATGCTGCCCAACCTCAACATCGAGATTCGCTACTCCGTACTGGATCCAGCGCGGGCCTGGCATGTTCAATATCTGGGCAATGAGCTGATCTCGCTCGATGACGCTAAAATGCCATTTGATGCTGACATCTCATACAACCTGAGCCGCATTGCTGATGAAACCCCCTTCCTCGGTGACATTCAGCGCCTGCTCGATGAGAATGTTGTACTGTTCATCACCGGCTCCCGTTCACTCGATGAATGGGACAGCTTTATGAGCGATCTGGAACGGGCGGGCATGGAAGACTGGATCAACGCGATCACTGCCCAATACAACGAATTTAGCAGTTAACTTCGACCTTTAAGCAGTGTAGAGGCGTACAATCGAGTGCGCCTCTATGCGGTCATAGACAATGAAACCTTTGAATATTCTGTTTATTGCAATTGATGATTTACGACCGGCGCTGGGGTGCTATGGTGATGACAATGCGCTGTCACCCCATATTGACCAACTAGCCGCCAGCGGCATGGTATTTGAGCGGGCCTATTGCCAGCAGGCGGTCTGTAATCCATCACGTGCTTCCGTTATGACCGGGATGCGGCCTGATACCTTGCAGGTCTGGGATTTGAAGTCGCATTTCCGGGCCGAACTCAACCCGGTGCAAGCCACACTGCCTCACTATACCACTGGCACCCATTTCCGCCGCACACAGCCACAAGTCGTCACGTTGCCGCAATTTTTTAAGCAGCATGGCTATCACGCCCAATCAGTCGGCAAAATTTATCATGGCTCACCCGAAATGCAGGACCCCGAATCCTGGTCGGCACTGGCCCGTTACAATGTCGTTATGAAACGCGATGATTACCTCCTACCCGAAAATCAAGTGGAGCCGGTTGACTGGTGGCCGGGACCCAAACAGGCTGCTACTGAGGCCACCGATGTACCCGACAGCGCCTATGGCGATGGCAAAGTCGCTGATGCCGCGATTGAGATTCTGAGTGAGGTTCTGGAACAGCCCTTTTTCCTGGCAGTTGGCTTCCGCAAGCCACACCTCCCGTTTAGCGCACCGCGCAAATACTGGGACCTGTATGACCCGGTTCAAATCAGCGCACCGGTCAATCCCGACAAACCAACTGACATCCCTGACTACGCCTGGCACAATTCTCGTGAACTGCGCGGCCATAAAGATATTCCTGATGACGGCCCGTTGTCTGATGATGTGATTCAGCGTTTGCGCCATGGCTACTATGCTTGCGTGAGTTACATGGACGCCCAGGTCGGCAAAGTATTGAATGCGTTGGACAAAAGTGGTCTCACTGATAATACGATTGTGATGTTGTGGGGCGATCATGGCTATCACCTGGGTGAGAAATCGCTATGGTGCAAAACCACCAATTATGAACTGGATACACGTGCCCCGCTGATCGTTCGGGTTCCGGGAAAAACACCTGGGCACACGACGGCTCTCGTCGAGTTTGTTGATATGTACCCCGCACTGGTTGAACTGTGTGGATTATCGCCACCTGAAAATCTAGAAGGAGTGAGTTTCGCGCCGCTCCTGGACCAGCCGCAACAAGCCTGGAAACAGGCAGCATTTAGCCAGTTTCCCCGACCCTGGACCTATCACGGAGCACCAACTGTCATGGGCTATACAGTACGCACCGAACACTTTCGCTACACAGCCTGGCTGCAATTCAATGACGGCCAGACATTGGCGCACGAATTATACGATCATTCACAAAACTGCGACGAAATCAGGAACCTTGCGGGTGATCCGAGGTATCGGCAGATAGTGGCCGATCACGAGCAGCTTTTGCAGGCTGGCTGGCAAGCCGCGTTGCCCCCTATGTATGGTGACTAGCGTTTTTTAGAGAGGTTTTATGGCCCAACAAGCACGTTCGCTCACTGTGCCCTACCGACAAGAAAGCAGGTGGCAAAAACTCGGCAAAAATTTGTGGAAATGGCGCTTTTATTACCTGCTGGCGACACCTGGCATCTTGTATTTTCTTATATTCCACTATATTCCAATGGCCGGTATCGTCATCGCGTTTAAAGATATTTCGCCCTTCGGCGGCGTCCAGGGAATCATTGATGGCCCCTGGGTTGGCCTGAAGCATTTTGAGCGTTTCTTTAATTCGTTCTTCTTCTGGAATGTGATGGAAAATACGCTGGCGATCAGTGGTCTAAAAGTTCTCTTTGGCTTCCCCGCGCCCATCATCTTTGCTTTAATGCTCAACGAGGTCATGCGCACCAATTTCAAACGCGTCGTCCAGACGATTTCGTACTTGCCGCATTTCATTTCGTGGGTCGTCGTCACTGGTCTGATCACCGCGCTGATGGCAACCAACGGCGGGATGATTACCGAGTTTCTTAACTCGATAACCGGTGAACAGTGGTCATTCATCGCCAACCCACAGCATTTTCGGGGGATTCTGGTGTCGTCACACGTTTGGAAATCCATCGGTTGGAGCAGCATTATCTACCTGGCAGCCATGTCCGGCATTGACCCGCATCTGTACGAGGCGGCAGCCATTGACGGCGCAAATCGTTTTCAGATGGCGCGGCGCATCACAGTGCCCAGCATCAGCTTTGTGATCGTCATCCTATTTATCTTTGAAATCGGCAACATTCTTGATGCTGGCTTCGAACAGATTCTGCTGCTCTATTCACCCGCAGTCTACAGCGTCTCAGACATCATTGACACCTATGTCTATCGTGAAGGCTTGCTGGACCTGAAGTATTCATTTGCCGCCGCAGTTGGGCTATTTAAAGCCATCATCTCATTTTTCATGATTATCGGTGCCAACACCCTGGCGCGACGACTCGGCCAGCCTGGAATCTGGTAAGAAGGTTTATCGCTATGCTAAAACTCTCGCGCAACGAGAAAATCGCACATGTAATCATTTACATTGCGCTGATTCTACTCACACTCACCTTTCTCATCCCCTTTGTCGTCGTGCTGTCTACCTCATTTATCAGTGAGGCGGAATTTGCCCGGCGCGGTGGTTACGTCATTTACCCGCAATCAATTGACTTCACCGCTTACGACGTACTGTTTCGACGAAGCCGAGTCATCCTGAATGCCTACGGCGTGACCCTATTCAGAGTAGTTGTGGGCACGTTTCTGAACTTGCTCTTTACCGTCACCATGGCCTATGTGCTGGCACAACGCAAATTACCCGGCAGGATTCCACTGACGGTGTTTGTGTTTGTAACGATGGTCTTTAGCGGCGGCCTGATCCCTCGGTTCTTGCTGGTCGATGCGCTGGGATTACGTAATACGCTGTGGTCAATGATCTTTCCGTCGCTCATCAGCGCCTGGAATATGCTGATTATGCGAAATTTCTTCATGGCAATTCCTGAAGAAATGACTGAAGCCGCAATAGTTGACGGGGCTTCACCACCAATAATTCTTTTGCGAATCATTCTACCGCTTTCGATACCCGTTATCGCGACGATTGGGCTATTCTACGCAGTTTTCCACTGGAATGCGTGGTTTGACGCTGCCATTTACATCGATGCCTCGGACAAACAGCCGATGCAAATTATTCTGCGTGGACTATTGCGGTCCGCCACACTGGAGGGCATGGAAGAGATCTCATTTATGGAGACGCCGCCACCGCCTGCATCACTGCGTTCAGCACTGATCGTGGTGAGTACGGTACCCATACTGTTTGTCTACCCATTCATCCAACGCTATTTCGTCAAGGGCATTATGATCGGTGGGATAAAAGGCTGATGGCAACCCCTCACCCGCGATCAACAGATCGACACAGCCGCCGTATATTGGCTTAAGGTGGTGGCAGCAGCAGGCGGTCGCGTAACGGTTCTGGCCGGTGTTCTGGAAACAGGTGTTAATCGGCTTTTGAACCCATAATCGGAAATTATTCACTTAAAGGAACTTATTGATGCACATTCCCCCACGTTCCGTCAATCACAAGGTATTTGATATCTGGCGCAGTCCGAATCGTTTTACCAAAAACCCGGACCTCATCGCCCTGCCTTCAGGTCGGCTCATGCTCATCTATGCCGATACCGATGCTCATTGGTCGCTGCAAAATCAAGTGCTCACCTTACTCGCCAGTGACGATGATGGTCGCACCTGGTTTAAACATCGCGAGATTGACCGGGCGGACTTGACGAAAGGCGAAGAACGGTTGGTCACACCCCGTCTCAGTCGCTTGAATGATGGTCGCCTGGTGGTGATTATTGATCACAATGATGATACGCACTTTCATGAAGATCAACCGCCGGGCAACTGGCTCTACTGGAGCGAAGACAACGGCAATACCTGGACCGAGCGCCAAACAAACGCCATTCTGGGTTTTGAGCCTGATCGCGTCATCGACCTACCCGACGGCACCATCGGTGTTGCCACTCACCTTATGCGTGGCGCGGGTCAGGAATTTGCTGATGTTCTGTGGGCGTCGGCAGATGGCGGCGTGACCTGGACCGAACGCGGCACGATTGCATACGATGGTTATCATCGATTTTGCGAAGGCGGGGTCCTTATCCTGGACGGTGGCAAACGCCTCGCCTGCATTCTGCGGGAGAATCATTCTGCGGGCATTCCGTCGTTTGTTGCGTTCTCTGAAGATAATGGCTATACGTGGACGTCGCCGCAAATGATGCCTTTTGCCCTGCACCGCCCCTATGCCAAACAACTGGGCGATGGCCGCGTACTGGTGACGGGACGCCATGTCAACGGCGGGCTGGGGACGTATGCCTGGGTTGGTGATCTCGATGCTGAAGCTGGAACCTACGCCATCGGTGGCCCCCGTCGCAAATTCCAGGCAGCGCTAACCTCTGAAGCACTCATGATTCAAAATCTCCCCGAACATGAATGTCGCTACACGCTCTTACCGCCAGAGTCACCCTTCAGTGAGGTTGATTTTCAGGCCAAAGTGCGCGTGGAAGCATCGGGCAATGCAGCCGTCGCGTTTATGTCGATCTCACGACTATGGCAATTTGTTGAGATCGCGCCCGATGGTCTCTACTTGCGCCGGGGGCGTGGCTATCTCAAACATGCGGTTGATATGACCGAGTACCATCACATTCGCCTGTATCACAAACGTGGTTGGTTACGCGTCTTGCTAGATGGTGAAATTGTGCTCAATCGCAACGTCTTTCGTGAAGAATACCCTGCCAGCGATTTTCACGGGGGTGACCCAACCCGACGAACACAGTTTGGTCAGTTTAATGATAGCGGTCGCAGCTATTGGCGAAGTGTCAGCTACTCAGTCGGCAATCCGACTTTAGATGATTTCCAATGGTCGTGGAACGCAGCGCAAGGTTCATGGCCGGACCAATATCAACGTGATCGCCTGATCCAGATTCACGGTAATCACCCGGCCCAGCAGCCGTGGCCCGATCATGGCTACTCATCCTGGATCCAGCGCGAAGATGGCAGCGTCTATCTAGTTGACTACACGAACTTCGGTGATGTTCCTGATACCAGCCATCTCGTTGGAGTTTATCTCGAGCCAGAGGATTTAGCCTGATGCCGCCGAACATTTTATGGATCTGTACCGATCAACAACGTTTCGATACCATTCATGCGCTCAACAATCCCCATATAAATACACCCAATCTGGACCGATTAGTGGCCGAAGGTGTCGCTTTTACCCACGCCTTTTGCCAGAGTCCGATTTGCACCCCCAGCCGAGCGAGCTTTTTGACAGGTATGTACCCCAGTAGCGTTCATGGCTGCATGAATGGCAATGATAAGTGGGCTGAAGCAGCCCCACTGGTTACAAAACTGCTGGCCGACGTGGGCTACACCTGTGGTCTGGCGGGAAAACTCCATTTAGCGGGCGCACAGGGCCGCACTGAACCCCGGCCAAACGACGATGGCTACGCGGTCTTTCATTGGAGTCATGGTGTACACGACCAATGGCCGCCGGGACAACATGCGTATGCTGATTGGCTGCGTGAACAGGGGCATGATCTGGGCAAGATGCTGGAAAATCCAGCGGCGATTCCTCCTGAATTGCATCAGACAACCTGGTGTACGGACCGGGCGCTAGATTTTATAGAAACTACTGGTCAACACTGGCTGATGAGCGTCAATGTCTTCGACCCACATGTGCCCTTCGACCCACCGCAACCTTACCTCGACCGCTACGTTGTAGACGACATGCCCGGCCCCTTGTTTCGTGAATCCGATTTAGAGGCTCAGGCTCGGCTCAATAACATCGACTTTCAAAATCCTGCACGCCGCCCTGAACAGTTCAACGCGCAATGGATTCAAGCGGCATATTATGCCATGATCGAGTTGATTGACGATAATGTAGGCCGGATGTTGGACGCGCTGGAACGTACCGGGCAACGGGAAAATACCGTCGTAATCTTCATGAGCGATCATGGCGAGATGTTGGGCGATCATGGTCTGGTTGCCAAAGGCTGCCGCTTTTATGAAGGTCTGGTGCGCGTGCCGTTAATTATGTCGTGGCCCGGCCACTTCCCCACTGGAACGGTCAGCAATGCACTCGTTGAACTAACCGACATCGCACCCACCTTGCTGGAAATCGCCGAACAACCTATTCCAGCACAAATGCAGGGACAGTCGCTTTTACCCATTCTGAATGGCAGCACTGCTCCACATCAACACCGCGATTTTGTGCGCTGTGAATATTATCGTGCGCTCAATCCGAGTGCCCGCCCAGAGTTTAACGGGACCTATGCAACCATGCTCCGCGATACACGCTATAAGCTGGTGGTTTATCACGGGCACGAAATTGGTGAATTGTTTGACCTGGAAACCGATCCCGGCGAATTCAAAAATCTGTGGAATCAGCCGGACTATGCTGTTATCCAAATGCAGCTCTTGAAACTGAGCTTCGATGCCCTGGCATTAGCGGTTGACGTCGGCCTGCCCCAAACAACCCGCTTCTAACTGCCAATAAGTGAGCAAACGATGACCGAATCATTTTTTGAAATCACCAATCTATTTGAAGCCAACACCGATGGTTATACCAAATATCGCATTCCTGGTGCGTGTGTTACGCCAAGCGGTGTTGCGCTGGTACACACCGAAGCCCGGTTTGGGCGTGGGAGTGACTGGGATGCAATTGATATTATGCTGCGCCGTAGCCATGATAACGGCCAGACCTGGGAAGCACCGCGAAAGTTGATCGATCATCGCGACTTTGGTGAAGGCCCATTGCATAATTGCAATACAATTGTCGATCACAAAACCGGCGCGGTACATGTCCTGTTTTGTTTCAATTACGCTCGTGCCTTCTACATGAAGACCGCTGATGATGGTGAAACGTTCACCTCACCGGTTGAGATTACAGCGACCTTTGAAGCCTTCCGACCAGAATACGACTGGGGAGTAATTGCTATCGGGCTGCCCAACGGCATTCAATTGACCAGTGGGCGGTTATTTATCCCGGTCTGGTTATCCGAATCGCACAGCAAAGCCCACCGCCCCAATCGCTGCGCTGCCATTTATAGCGACGATCATGGACAAACCTGGCAAGCCAGCCAGATGATCCCCGACATCGTGCCCAACCTGAATGAAACCTGTGCAGTTGAGCTAGAAGATGGCCGAGTTTTGATGAATATGCGTAATGGTGTCGGTGTCAAACGCCGGGTCATCACAACCAGCGCAGATGGGACCGGCCCCTGGACAACACCCTGGCTGGATCCAGCATTGTTGGAACCGACCTGTCAGGGGACGATATTCCGCTATAGTAGCGCTGCCGATAGGCGCAGCCGGATTCTATTTTCCAACCCCAATAATCTGGAAGGACAGGATAAAAAGGGGTCAGAACTCTTTTTGACACGTAAGAATGTCACGGTCAAGCTGAGCTATGATGAGTGCCAGACCTGGCCGATTTCGAAGGTCATTGAGCCAGGCTATTCAGGTTACAGCGCACTGGCGGTTTGCCCCGATGGAACGATTATTTGCGCCTTTGAACGCGGCAGGTCCAATGGCAGCGATTCGGATGATTACCTGGCAGTGGCACGGTTTAACCTGGCGTGGTTAACCGACGGCGCAGATAACGGCTAACATGAAATCGGATACTCGACCCAACTTTCTCTTCATCATTTGTGATGAGCTACGGGCCGATGCGCTGGGTTTTGCCGGGAATCCCATTGTTCAGACCCCAAATATCGACCGACTGGCTCAGACTGGCACCGTATTTACCCAATGTATGGTGACACAACCGACCTGTACGCCCAGCCGCGCGTCCATCTTGACCGGGTGTTATCCATCGGCACTGCGCTCGCGGATGGTGGGCTGCGTGACGCCCGATGACCCACGTTTTCTCCCGCAAGTTTTGGCCGACAATGGCTACCGCACCGCTTCAATTGGCAAAATTCACCTGGTTCCGCAACGGGCTGAACCATCAGCCGTTCAACAAGCGTTGGACACAAGCAGACATTACTATGGTTTCCAGGAAGTTGATCTGGTCAACGGGCATGGCGATGGCTGTTTTGGGCCGCGTTATACCGCCTGGCTGGAAGATCATGTACCCGACTGGCGGGAAAGAATTCATCAACGCCAAGCCTATCCCAACGGCGTGAATACCTATTCCTGGGAACTACCATCAGAGGTCCATTCAAGTAATTATATTGGCAACCGCACTATAAAATTTTTACAGAACGCCGGGAGCAGGCCGTTTTTCTTACAGGTCTCATTCCCCGACCCGCACTATCCCTTCACCGTGCCCGAACCCTATGCCAGCATGTATGATCCCGCTAAAATGCCGTTGCCAATCCCACCCGTGACCGAGTCGCATGAACTTCCGTCGCTGCATGAGCAGGTTTATTTCAGGCGCAATGGTAATATCACCCGCACTGATGGTCGGCCAATAGATCGCATTATCGGCACGCCGCCGCACGATTATTCGCAGTTGACGAATGCCGATTGGCAACAGGTCAAAGCAATTTATTACGGTATGGTTTCGCTCATTGATGACCAGATTGGACGTATTCTCGCCACTCTCGAAGAGCAAGGATTGGCTGAAAACACGGTCGTGGTTGTCCTATCCGATCATGGTGATTATCTGGGCGATCACGGGTTTTATGGCAAGGGCCTGCCCTACGATAGTGTACTGCGCATCCCATTAATCTGGCATGGGCCTCAGATTGTGAATCGGCAAATCACATCAGTCGCGTCAACGCTTGACATTGCCCCTACTTTGCTTGATTTAGCGCAGGTGACTGAGCCAGAAGGCATTCAAGGACAATCGTTGGCATCCACGCTAATCGACGCGACGCCTGCGGCACGCTCAGTCGCCCTCACCGAGAACGACGATGATTTCGTTCCGATGAAAATGCGTGTTCTGACAACAGAACGTTGGAAGCTTGTTTACTATGTCAATCAGTCCGACGGCGAACTTTATGATCGCCACCATGACCCAACCGAGATGCGCAACCTCTGGCATCATCCAGAATATTTAGATATTCGACAAAAATTGCAATCAATGTTACTGGAAATGGTTATATGCGCCCAAGATATGCGCAACGGTCGCGTGCAGTCGCCAAACCCGGCACCGCCCAAATGGAGTGTCGCATAATCAGAATAACGACTTCTAATCGCCCAGACGATATTGTGGATCATAGCCGAAGGTACTTCGAGCCTTTTCAATCGACAATAGCGGGGCGCGACCGGGAAGCGCAGTCGTCACAGCGAGGTCGGGCCGAAACTGAGTGAGCAGGTTCAATGTTGGCTCGGGGCAGCGCGTATCCCCCGCCCCTAACGTATAAGCCCCATACCCCGGCATGTTAGCTGTTTCCAACGCCTGCCGGATCCCGCGCACAATATCGCTAACATGGACCCACTGATAAAGATCATCTGACCAGGCTGTCGTCGGAAGTAACCCTTGTTCAAGCGTTTGCTCGTAACGTTCCTGCGGCCATACCCCGGCAAAGCGGAAGGCAGCGGTGGTCATGCCATAGGCCCGATGATACGTGGCACAGGTCTCTTCATTAACCAGTTTGCTCAGGCTATATGGGTCTTCAGGCACTGGCTCAAAGTCTTCACTCAGGGGCATAGATGTATACGGCGCGGGTTTACCGCTTAAACGCCAGAAGAATGTACCGAAAGCATTGATACTTGATGCACACATGAACCGTTGTACCCCGGCCCGGTGCGCGCTGTCGATAGCAACAAAGGTGCCGAGAGCGTTGCTACGGAATGTTTCCACACCAATTTCCGGTAAGCCCCGCGGTTCGCCCGCCAGGTGAATAACCGCCTCCATGTCCGTGCAGGCAGTTAGCATCGCTTCTGGATCGGTGACTTCGGCCTGAACAAACGGCCAGTCGGTCACCAGCGGGATATGCGCCCGTCCCGCCTGTCCCCGAAAAACCGTTGCATCTTCTGGTCGGGTCATGTCGAGCAAACGTAGATCATGCCCGTGAACTTCCAATTCTTTGATCAATTCGCGGCCTATAAACCCACAGGCACCGGTAATGAGCACGTTCATGAGGTGGTCCAATCGAGTGTCATCCCTAAAAAAGGTTCGGATTTGTTCAGATGCAACTCATAGAGTTGTGGCCCCTGATGAAATGGCGCGAGATGCGTTATGAGCTTACGCAAGGCCATTTTGCCTTCAGCAAAGCGCTGCAGCGTTGCATCCATCCGCGAACGGGTCCAACCAGAAATAAAATGGGTCGTGACTTCATAACGTTGCAACAGGCCCATATCTGCCCAGGTCGTTCCCGGTGTAAAACCGCAATAGACAATCTGACCTTTGGCCCGTTCCAGCAGCGGCATATATTCGGCTTGAGCAGCTTCATGCTGCACCGAATCCAGCACAACCGGGACAGGTTTACCATTCGTTTGCTTATGAATTATGTCAATTACCGCCGCATCATGGCTATTAATCACCACATCAGCGCTATGGGCTTTCGCCATACGTAAACGGTCTGCCCGATGACCTACCAGAATCACTCGTGCCCCCCGTGCCCGCATCGCCTGGGCCGCACTCTGGCCGATCAATCCATCACCATAAACCACCGCCCAATCACCATCATCAATGGTCGCCCGGCTAGCCGCATTGTAGCCGACCTGAGCGACGACCGTACCAGCGGCATCAACGTCTTCAACACCCTGCGGAACCGCATAGACTTCAGAAACTGGCGTATTGCCCAGCGCGGCATGAGCACCGCTTTGCGCATTCAGCCCATCCGCCCAATGGCTACGAGTTGCCACCACGCGATCACCAACTTGCCAGTTCGAGATATTGGACCCAACCGCTTCAACGACGCCAACTCGTTGATAACCCGGAATACAAGGATAATTGGTCGGCTGCCACGTAAACAGATTTTGCAGAATCCAGCCCTCAGTACCACCACTAATGGTCGAATATTGAGTGCGAATCTGCACTTCATCTGGCCCAGGGTCGGGGACATTGACCTGCCGCAATTCAACTTGATTGACACCAGTAAAGACAATGGCAGCTGCCTGTTTCATGATTATCTCCCGTGCCTATATCGCTGCGATACCCAGGCGTAGCAACTGTTCATCCGGTGCCCCAATCTCAATAAGCTTCTGTTTGAGCACGCGTTGCATTTCGGCCAGCTTAGCCGGCTGTTCATCAGCGAGGTTGACCAACTCGTTAACATCCTGCTGCTTGTCACTTAACCAGGTTGGGGCTTGCCACGCACGTCTGTCGGTTGAGGCCATGCCCGCGCCAACTGGTTCGCCCATGGGCACCGACCTAACCTCACGCCGCCCATCGACATAAGGTCCCAAATCATAATTTAAGAACTTCGCCAGGCAATACCCATACCAATAAAGTGGTTGATTTTCAGCAACGGGCGATTGGTGCAGCACCCAGTCACCATCCGTAATCGACACACTTGTCCCAAAAATGCCGCTAATAGCGAAGTCGCGAGTTGCTGCTTCTGGATCTTCTAACACCAGCAACAGATTGACCCCATGTCGGTCCGCTGGAATAGGCCGATCTCCAGCGGCCAGCACCGTTGGGTAAATATCGACAAGTTGAACTAATTGGCTGCGCCGTTCGCCATGCCCAAATTGAGGATGCGCAACAATAAATGGGATATGTGCGACCGCATCATGCTGGTGGGTCTGCAACTTGCCAGTTCGGCTATGATCGCCATTATACGTGCCATGATCGGTCGTAAAGATGACCATGGTATTTTCCCACAAATTCAGGGCGATCCATCGCATCCAGCAGATAACCCAGCCAGCGATCAACCAACACGACATTGGCCGCATAACGTGCCCGAATACTAAGAAATTGTTCCGGTGTAATTTGACCTTCCCATTTGGCATAAGGCGCATGACCCGACCAATCCACCGGCGTAGGCATGTGGATCAAATTGCTCAACCAGTTCTTTCGGAGGATCCCAGGGTTCATGCGGATCAAAACAATCGAGATGCAGATAAAAATCATCATATTCATGGTTGTTTTCCAGCCATTCAGCGGCCCGGCGAAACACCTGTGGACTGAACCAGTCAGCCTCGGTTTGGCGAATGTGATGAACATTGCGCCAATGACGCTCATTCATGCGCAGTCGGTCCGCTTCTGGTAACGCAAATCCACTGCGGGGGTGCGTGTACCAACCATCGCCCTCAACTCCTCGAATGAAGTCGAAGCCTGTATAGCCCATGTGGTAATTTCCCGACCCCTTTTCCCAGAGATGAAAGTGATCGGTTATCAGATAGCTGATGTCATGACCGTCCGCCAATACTTTTTCGATTGATTGATTCGGCAGACCAGAAATCTGTCTTGGCAGATCGAGGTCCTCTTCTTCCAGCGGTCCCCCAAGCCGCGCTCCAGAAACTCGTAGCGCCCCGTATAAATATCGCGACGCGCCGGCATACAGGCGAGCTACCACAATAAGCATTGTCGAACACCGTGCCCCGCGCCGCAACCGTTCCATATTGGGCGTAGGCACAGACCAACCGGGCGCTTCCCGGCTCCAACATTGGTTCAAGGGTTTGCCGCCAGTGTAAGGGCTGCAATGGTCACGACGCAACGTATCGCACAAAATGACAATAACGTTCATAATAAATTCCTTCGTTAAGATTTATAGATCAGTCACCTGTTGCCCGCTGGCTTAGGTGCAAAGATCTTGTATGTATAACATCATAGTTACAGCGGGGATTTGTGTTCAACAAATATCTGCAATCCTCTCGCATGTCTGGCACTGTCAATCGATATAGGTTACTAAATTGTTCTACAGGTTACAATTAGTTGTGCAGCATCAATAGCAGTGTATAATAGCAAGTTAGTTAACAAATATTTCTTTGCTCCATATTTCACACCATCGTTATCAGGAGAGAGATGAAAAACATCCAGATAAGGCAGGTTAACAAGTTAGCCCAACAACTTTTGCTACCCGATGAAGAAAGCAAGCGAGCCGCAATTTGCCTGGCACATCTCACGAAACCGGGTAATTCAGTTGTTGCCCGAGAATCACTCACCATCCTGCTCGACGCCTTAGATCAAACAAAACCCCAGGACACAAGAAAAGCTGCGGCCTGGGCTTTGGCAAGTTTAGTCTCACATGTTAAGCCGGAAGATCTAAGTAATCGAATTGTGCCCAAACTCATTCAAATCCTCGAAGAATATCGTCTCGGCGATGAGAATATGAGCGTCATTCGACAGGCCTATCAAAGCCTCAACCATATCGGCACGCCGGATGCCATTATGGCGACCGAAACCTGGCGTGCTCGCGTTAAAGATAGCCGTAATCAAACTCGGTAAAATCAATCTAAGTCGCTTCATCAACCACAGTTACCAGCCGAAAGCCGATGGTACTATGGAAACTATTTGGTGCTAAGAAATACTTAAACTGAGCTTGTGCCCGTTGACAGGGGCTGACATATGACCCACCATGAATGAGTCGTTTACTCTCCTCACCCTCTTCAACACTATCGTCACCATCAACGCACCACTCCCAAACGTTACCCCGCCATATCATAAACACCGAACGGGCTAACGCCATCATCATAACGCATGACGAGAGTCGTCATTTTTATTTCACTCTCCCGCGTGTTGCAGAAGTTTTTGTCATATTCTACGCCCCATGGGTAGAGGTGATCTTCATCACTGATCGCCGCCCTGACCCACTGGTCGTCAGTCGGCAGCGTAATGCGCTGCCCACTCTGCTCACTTAACCAGTAGCAAAAAGCATTGGCATCATACCAGCTCACCATTTCAGCCGGACGCTCATCACCTTTAAAAGTCGATAGCTTGGGTTCGACATGTTCTGATCGCCATGCCACTGCCGCTTTAGAAAACCGCCACCAACCGGGGTCAGCATAACCGGATGCATCATGCAAAAATACATTGTATTGGGCGTTGGTGACGGGATATTTGCCAATTTTGAAGGCCGACACCTTAACCCGTTTCTCATCCGTTCGCGATGTCGCCTCATAACATCTTCGTTCGCCCTCTGGAATGACACACCACTCTATAGTCGGCAATCGTTTCTCAGGCGATTTATCCTGCTTCTTACCCACAATCAGGGAATCGATTGCGTTCAGGGGTTCGCCACACGTTTTGGCAAGGTGTTCCGGGTCGTAATCCGGAAATTGTTGGTGAAACGCTTGAAAAGCTTCGCAACCGAGCTTACGGGTACGTTCAAGCCGAACCAGTTCCACAATTTGATCATATTCTCGTGCCGCTTCCCGTAAATAGGACTGTCGCCGTAATCCGGCTTCGGCTTCGGCTAGAACGGCATCAATCTTAATAAATTTTGAACTGTAACCACTGGCTTTCGCCCGTTTTAACAAGAAGACAGCATTATCGAATTGCCCCTGTTCCATAGCCTGAGTCGCCGCCGTGATAGCGGTTACGGGATTTAAAGGCGGTGGACTGATCACATCAGGCGTTATCGAGTCAACAGACGCTGGTCTCAGTATCTTGTCATTCTCAGCAACATAAATCGAATTTAGCAGGGTCTTGACCGCTTCAACGGTTAGACCATGACTCAGATCTGCATAATGTGTGCCTTCAAGGATTTCGGGCAATTTCGTTTCAGCATGAATAAGTACCGGGAAAATGTGACGGCCTAAATTGCGGGCCAGTTCAAACTCTTTTTGACAATACTCAGAGTTAATCGAATCAGGTGACAGTAAGTAAATAAAACCCTCACACCAATCTAAACGCCGCAAAATCTCTTTCCACCAATTTTGACCCGCCTTCAGCCGTTGATCGAACCAGGTTTCGTGAACATCCAGAGTCTCGACGATCTGAATACAATAGGGCTTATCGACTCTTGCATAGCTAATAAATAATTTCATCTCAACTCCCCACCTAGCACGAAATCTTGGCTGAAAGCGGCCAATGCCCAAACTTCAAAATCGTCAACAGAAGTTATTGCAAAACGTTTACACCAAAGCATGATAGATGCACACAAATAATTTTTGCAAATGAGTAACAAAATGCACAGGCACAGTACTTCAAAACTCACTACATACATTGTCATTCATAAGTTGCTGGTGCAAATTTTGGCTACTCATCCAGCATTGGTTGCTTTTTTCGCCAGGCCTCTAAAGCGGCTTTTGCGTCCGCTGTACCGATGTTCGTCAAAGCCTCAGCCGCCAAATCACATATGCGCTTGTCTTCCCAATAGGGGCCTTCAACATCATCCAGACGATCAATAAGTTTCGGCACCACCCGTTCCGAACGAATATGCCGCATCGCGTCGGCACTTGCCCATCTTACATGACTATCTTCATCGCTCAAGGCTGCGATCAACGGTTCGACTACGGTTAAGTCACTAATCTTACCCAGCGCAACAACCGACGCCAACCGTACGAGCGGCTCGGTGTCAAACAGGCATGCCGCTAAACCGTCAACCGACTCCGGATTACCAAGAAATCCGAGGGCTTCGGCAGCGGCTTCACGCACAGTGCCATTATTATCTTTCAAGAGTGGCAAAATGTATTGTGAAGCCTGATTATCTCCAATTTCCAACAAAGCACGAATGACAGCAATCCGTACCGTCCAGTTTGGATCTCTGATAATCTTTGTCAAAGCTGGCACAGCAGTTTGATCGCCTATCCATGCCAGGGCTTCGGCGGCTGCCCAGCGAACAATCCACGCCGAATCGGTCAGCGCTTGTTCAAGCAACTTGATGATAACCGGATCATGTATACCATGCATCGTCTTCGCATATTCGCGCAGCGCTTTGGCGGCTTCTTCTTTGTCACCCCATTCTGACTCATGCAACCGGGCAAGTATCGCAGTGAGTATAAGTCGATGATCGCCGTTAGCGTTCGCTGGAACCGTTTTGGGCACACTATTTGGTTCAGTTTGTTGCGCTTCGAGCGCGTCCAGCGCCGTCGGCGTAGCCAACTGACGAAGCGACTGTGCAGCAATTTCAGACAACGGTTGATTAAAAGCTTTAACCATCTCCCTGTCAGACAAAAAATTGATCAACGCTGGAACGGCCCGTTCATCGCCTAAGCGACCGAGAAGACTGAGGCTTTGTGCTCTGATATTTGAATCGTTTATCTTTAACAATTCAATCAACAGTGGTGTTGCTCGTTTGCCCAGACTCACAATGTAATCAATGCTGGCCTCTAAGAACGTGGCGTCATGATGCTTCAAACTTTTTTGCCACGCATTCACACAAGCCTCGATATTATCGGTAGGAATAGCTTTCAAAGCCGCCAACCGTACCCTTACGTCAACATCATCCAGTGACTGAATGAGCAAGAACGCCGTTACCGACGATACTTCAATGGCGGTCGCTTTTTCAATGGCCTGAAGCCGAATCCGCCAGTCTGCATGTTGCAAGGCCTCAGCCAGGGGCAAATCAGGGTCGTGGGCTACTCGGTTTTTTGATGATGACCGCTTTAATCGATCTTTCGCTGTGGCAGCGGAACCTTTTGCATTTGCTGGCATTGCTTTGACGTCCTTTGAAATAGAATCCGGGATTGGCTGAGTCGCAATCTGACCATATTTGACAGCACTCAAATCTTGAGACGAATCCATGCTCGTAAGGATGCGGGCAGCAATATCACAGATCCGTTTACGATTCTGTTTGGTTTTAGCAGTATCATTTAAGCATTCAATGAGACGACTTACAACCTGCCCATCCTCTCGGCCATCAAGGGCGCTGATTGCCGCCCCCCGCACATCAGCACTTGGATCATGAGAAGCTTGCAAGAGGGCAGATGTAACCTCAGCAGTGTCGACATCGACCAGTATTTCTACCGCCAACCGCCGCACGCGGCTCATCTGATGGTCAAGCATTCGTAATACAAATGGGATAGCTGCGGTACCGATCTCACTTAATGTCTGCGCCGTTGCTTTTCGAACCCGCCAGTTCGCGTGATTGAGATTTTCGACGAGCCATGGAATAGCATCTACTGAATGCATACCGGCCAGCGCAGTTGCCGCCTCTGCACTCACCAGATTGTCTTCATCATATAACGCCTGAACCAGGGCTGGAACTGCTGCTGCATCCTTGATTACCCCCAGGGCCCACGCTGCGCTACGGCGCGTTTTCCAGGTCTCATGTTGTAGCAAACCAAACAATGTTGGCAATGCACTTTCACCCAGGTGACGGATCGCTGAGTACGCTGATTCCTGTGTATTGTAATCGAGTTCCTCAAGAACCTCCGTCAAACCAGGTAACATTGATACCTCAAGATCCTGCAATGATAACATAGCTGCCCAGCGCACATCCCATTGACCATCGCGCATCGCCTCTAGAAGGATGGGCAAGGCTAAATCATAATTAATCTTGGCGAGGATTTTTGCGGTTGCAACCCTGGCATCATTTTCAGGCGTGTTTGCAACCTGGATAAGTTGACCAACCACTGGGTCAATCAACCGGTCAGACACATTGAGGCCACTCGCCAGGCATTCTAGTGCGAGGAATGGGTTCTGTTTGGCGATCTCGATTAAGTTCACATGCTGTTCAGGCAGAAGTCCTGACAGGATAATAATTGGTCGGTCCCATTTGTTGGGCTGGCACTCACCTCCTTGGCCTATCCGGGGAGGAGATAGCTTATGGGTAATTTCGTAACTTGACAGAGCGATCGCAGCAAAATAATCCTTGAAGACATCATAGACAAACCGAACGTTTCCATATTTCAAGTTTAACAAATTAAGGTTAACAGCCGCAAACAACTGACGTTCATCACCCATGATCTCCAATGCATACTCTACTGGAATGTAAATGTCAAAATCATCCTGGATCATGGTGTAGGCCAGGTCAGCCAAAGCGGTCTCTAGTTCCTCAAATACAATATCAGTTGTGGGTTCACCTTGTTGTTCACGCGCCCAAATCTCAAGCACCGCTGCCTTCAGCAACATTCCCAGGTTTTCAGGTGTGTAACCAAATGCAGAACTCTTGTAGACAATGATCAACGCGCTCAGTAATACGGGGTCTTTTGCCAGCTCATATAGAAAATGTTTATAATCTTCTTCCCAATTATTATGTGGTAAAAGTTGAGACAGCAGAATCGGTGCAATATCTTCACCAAGATAATTAATGGCGAAAGATTCGATATTCCCCCGATCAAGCGGCCCGATTTGTATGATCGGCAGTCCTAATTCCAAATCCGAATCATAAGATTTTTCACGACAGGTGATGACGATCTGCCCGGTATCTTTATGAGAACTGAGCCAATTACGCAAAGCCCGAACTTTATCTAACTTATCGCCCCACAATTCGTTTAAGCCATCGAGATAAAGCGCTAACCGACCTTGTGTTAGGAGTTTGATCGGATCGCTGTCCAAAGGCCAATTGGAACGGACAAACGCCTCAAAGGTTGTATCATCGTCCCATCCAATCAAATCTAAGAAAAAAGGGATGGGTGCGTCCGTCGTTGCTTGATAGGCGTAAACCGCATCTAATACCAGGTGCTGCAGCATTGTTGTTTTGCCTGAGTCGGGTGCTCCGATCAAAACGATCTGTTGATGTTTCGCTAGTGCATCATAAATGTCTTTAACAATTCGTCGTCTTTGAAAAGGCTCTTGCCAGGAAAATTCTTGATCGTCAACAGGAGTCACAACATGCAGTTCAAACATTCTTTGACCCAACCACAGGCGAGCATTATGAGGCTCAGGTCGGATCATATCGCGATTTAACAATTTGTCTGCATCGGTTGAAGATTCGAGATATTCACTAAAGCCATACTGCGTTTCCAGTTCCGCCACCAAATTCGTGAGATACTGGGTCTCCAGATCGGGCACAACGCTGATTTGACCGGCAAATTTCTCTTTTAAAATGTCGACCAGGGTATTGACCTTCTCCTGGTAGACCACTTCATCATCTTGCCAACAACTGAAATCGATGTACTGTTGCCGTTCAATCTCAAGCGGCCAGTCAGTTTCATGGATCATGTCAAGTAAAACGGGGAAAATCGGACGACCCAGCCGGTCCGCCCGGGCCAGTTCGCGTTTGCAATATTTCGATGTTACATAGCCAGCGCTCAGAATCGAGATCACAGCAGCACTGCTGTAAACTGCGGACTCGAGGGATTTACGCCAATCATCACCCGGGTTGATGTCCAGACGATCCATCCACAAATTCACGCCAGCATTTTTTAGATCAGCGGCCAGGCGAAGCGCAAAGTCAACTTCACTGCTTCGATAGCTTAGAAAAATGTGTCGACTCTCACTCACCAGAAATCTCCATTTTAGGAGGTGTAGAGATGACTACGATACAAAACCTACATTTAATATATTGTAACAAAAACGCCATATTTTGCATTGAAGAATCATAACATAACAAATTTGTAATTTATCTGCGCAAGTTTACTTTCCTGGAAAACTGCAATCTAATCTAAAAATCAAAGACATGAGTCATCCCGAACTTTGCCAAAGAAATTGTAAAGTAGGTGGATGGCTCATCCACAAGCGACTGAGAGCAGAGCGCAAACGGTAAAGAGGCAAAGAGACCTCACGAAGTCGTTTGCCAGTGCGGTGACACCAGTGTCGCAGAAGCCAGTTTTTGAGTGCCTCAAAGTTAGAATGCAAGAGAGATAGCAAAAAAGCATAGACAAGAGCAACCATCATCATGAGTTTGATGCGGTTTTGCCATGACCACAGGCGAGGACTTTCAAGTGCGAGTTCAGTTTTGGCATAACGATAGGTCATTTCGATTTGCCAGCGACGTGCGTAAATAAAGACCATGCGCCAGGCATCATCAAGAGAATGAATAGGTTCATTGGTGAGCAAATACCAGGGTTTTTTGCTTTTCCCTGGACGTGATACCACTAGAAATAGAGGCTGGTCAGGATAGTCTGCATGGGTCACCGGCACATAAATAATACCTGTCTTGCGCCAACACTGTCGTCTGGCATCCCAAATCAAGCGGTGATCCATACTCCGTTTACCCCGTGTGATTTTCCAGGCACAGCGTTTGCCGTTTGCATCAACGAGGTGATATTTTGTCTGCCAGCGCAAAACAAAACGCACATCAAAGCGAAAGGCTTGTTTGAGCCAGGGACTACTGGCATAACCACGATCCCAAACATGAATGACTTGCCTCTTCCAGAAGTAAGCACAGCGATGAAGCAGTTGCGTCGCTGTCGGACGTTTACGTGTGGCAAATTTACCACGTCTTGTCCACCACTTCATTGCTGCTAACACCGGATGGCCTGACATACCAACAACGACTAATGTCATCCATTCCATGCCCGGAACAAAAATTGGACGACCTCCCGGTGGATTGAAATACCCCGGTTTAATTCGTTTCAGACGGGCTGCTTTGCTTGACCTGACAGCACATAAACCTTCAACCGCAATACTTTCTGGCTTCTCAATAACACTCTCATCCCACAACACCAATGCCGTTTGACCCTGTCCGATCTGACTGGCTATGAACTCACTTGCTCCTTGCCACAAAAAACGACCTATGATCCAGCTTGACCAGCTTGCACTTCGTAACAAGTTGCTCAAGCGTTTTGTCCCTGCTGGTGCTTTATCTGGACTGAGAATATAGCCACCTAACTCACTCAACAACAAGCCATATTGACTGTGGCGAAATGTTAGCATCGCCAGCAATGTGCGTAGAAATGTCCGTACAAGACGTTTGTCGAGACGTTTATCTAATGTCACCAGCAACGGCGACACAAATCCTTCTAAGCCGTTGGCTAATTCTTGTGATTGATCTTGATTTGTTGCACAATCTACCATTGAAAAAGACCCCTTTCGGTTGTGATTTGTGGAAATCTCACTTTACCGACTGAGGTCTTTTTTGTCATCTCATAAAATTTGGGATGACTCATGTTTGGCATATGGTAATTAAACTTGTCACTATATTACAATTACAGATGATCAAAAATCAGAGCGATGTAGACCCCGAAGCCCGGCTTTCCTGTAATGACAATGCATATGCTATGCACCCAAAAGTGTTTCCCATACAATCCCAGCTTCAAAATGAGAACACTATGAGAAGGTAACGATTAGACCATCCAATTGCGGAAATATGACGAATTATTCATTGTTAGTCACGAAATTGTTAAGCACTGTTTACGATCCAATTGTTGCTCCGCTCAAAATCTAAAAAAGTCGTATAAGAATTGTTAATTACGGCTGTAATTTCAATGATGCAAGGTGATTTTTAGGCAAGTGTGGCAATTTCGACTCTGTATCAACATTTCTTGATTTTGGAGAGTGAATCATGCTACTGGAGAATGTATGTTGAACTATATTTTCTTTCACATCAGCACAACCCCAACCAGCGCCATTGATGGTTTTTTGCACCCATTATTGGGATTAGATCATTTACTCGCGATGCTAACGGTCGGTTTGCTCAGTGCCCAGCTTGGTGGGCGTGCAATCTGGACCGTACCAACGGCCTTCGTTTCGGTAATGGCGGTTGGCGGCGTTTTAGGTGTTCTGGGTGTCCCCTTACCCGCTGTGGAATACGGTATCGCGCTATCGGTTGTGATTCTTGGCCTGGCTTTGCTCGCCAAACGACGTATACCCGAAGCAATTGCCATGATTTTTGTCGGGGCCTTTGCGCTCTTCCATGGACAGGCGCATGGAAATGAGTTACCAGAAATCGCGACGGACGCGCCCAACATTATTGCCTATATCATTGGCTTCCTCACGGCAACCATTGGGCTGCATGTGGTTGGAGCTTTAATCGGTTACATCGCGCTTCGCAGTTCACGCGGTGCCTTGGTGCTAAGGCTATCCGGCGCGATTGTGGCCGCGGTTGGCCTGTTTCTCGTATTCAGTATCTAAATTTTGACCTAAGAACTATCACGGAGCATTATAGCTGTGGACACACCGCGTCAGCGCCTGACGTTAGAAGAACGACTCGCGCCCAAACTCGAGCAAGCGGAATATCTTTTGCTGCTCGTCATCGCAACCATGTTGTGGATTGCCGGGTTTGTAGATGTCTTCACCCACACCAGCCAGGATGGTGCTGTCCTGGGTTTATATTCAGTGCCCTTTGCTATTGTTGTGCTGGGCTTTGCAATAGTCCTCATTGGGTTAATTGCTTTAATCGTGCTCCCTAATAGTATCGACTGGCTACGAAATCGCATTTTCTTCGTGCAAGATCGATTTTGGCTCGGCATTCCCCTGCTGCTGGTTCTTGGTGGAATTATTGGCAGCATGTTTTTTGTTGATCGGTGGCTGGCCTTTCCGTTGCTCGCCGGGTCAATGGTAATCCTGATCGTGCTGGCAGCCGGCACACTCCTGTTTGCCGGTTGGGCTGAACGTCCGGTACAACTGTGGCGCAAAGTCATTGGTTACGCCGTCATCGCAATCGTGGCAGTTGAGATCATCCTGCAAGGCTTATCTCTGTTGCGCATGCTACCTGGAGTTGAAAATTTGTCCGGCCTGTATGTGCCGTTTGGTCGTATTTATCAGACCAGCGAAGGGGCCACGAATGCAATAACGAATCAACACGGTTGGTATTATCCCAGCTTCCGGTTGGCCGAAGATTCGGAACGCATCATTATCACCGGCGACTCTTATGTGCTGGGCATGCAGGTTCAGCCGGAACAGAATATGGGCGCTGTCCTCGACAATATCATTAATCAGAACTCAACCACTAAAACTGAAATACTGGGATTAGGCTTCCCCGGATATGGGCCGGGGTTATTCCTCGACGAGCGTTTGTTCCCGTTTATTATCGAACCCTATGAGCCGCAAGAAGTCGTTGTATTCTTTCATCTGGCAAACGACTTTCAGACTATTTCACAGCCAGAAAGTGGTTTCCCTTATTACATTATCAACAATGATGGCGAAGTATTCATTCACCCAACCGACGATGGTGCCGACGGTAATCGGCATACGCTGGAACATGTCGTCATCGAGGGCTACGAGGCCAACCCCGCCCGCACAGTCGCCAGCCATTCGTTCCTCATCAACTTTCTAGAAATATTTGTGCGCAACCTTACCGGTCGTCCGGCGACGGTGCCCCGGTTCCCGACCAATCTTGATAGCGCCAGCGCAATACAGCCCTTTGGTGCCAGCAGCTATATGTTTGAAAAGGCCGAGAGTGACGAAGCAGAAGTTGCATTTCAGATTGCCACCGGGTTGTTGGCACATTATCACAACGTCCTGCAAGACAATGACATCGAGATGCGGTTAGTGACGATTCCAGCATTTCCAGCCGGGTTTTACGAACAATATCAAGGGGTAGACTGGGATCTAGACCTGGGGACACACGATCTTTTGTTACCCGAACAAGCTTTGATCGCATTTGCTGCCGAAAACGATATAGACATCCTGCCGATGGGCAGCTATATACAAGAGTCCGGACTCAGTGTCTCAGATATTCAGTCTTTATACTTTCGCGATGGCACCGGGCATTTCACGCCGCAGGGACATGAATTCTTTGCTAACGCCCTGTACACATGCTTTTACAGCAATAATCTGTCAGCAGATATCTGCGAATAAAGGTTAATGATAGGAAGTGATGAACAGTCACCTGGCAACATACGGTAATCGTTTTGCCAAACTGATCTATAACGAATCAGACTCCGGGCTGTCTGGTTTAACTATTCTCGCACTGCGACTGGCGATTCTTCTCGGCATGTTCATTTTATTGGACCAATGGTTGTTAAGCGTTACACAGTTACCAGTTGCTAGCTACTTTGAGCCGATCATCACGCTTGAGTTCCTACGCGAACTGGGCCTCGTAAACTACGCCTTGGCGGGCATACTTTTACTGGCACTGACAATGCGTGGACAACTATGGCGCGGTTGGTCCCATGACATGCAGCCCGTTCGCGTTTTGGTTGTGCTGGTCTGCCTGTTATTAGCCTGGTGGTTCACCACATATGATTACAATCTCTACTTCAATCAAGGTCATTTCCTTGACCGGGGATTAATTATAGGTTTCGCCCTGCTCGTGATGTGGAAGCCTGTGTTTGTCTTCCCATTTCTCCTGATCCTGCTCCCGATCCTATGGCAATTTAATCACCCAATGATCGGCTACTCAATTACTCAGGTGATACTGCCCCTGAACTTACTAAAGTTATTTTTGGTGGCATTCATAGCCAATAGCCTCACCGGTTATCGCAAATATAACGACTTTCTGTTCCTGACTATTTGTCTGCTCGGCGCTTCATATCTGGGGCCAG
Source organism: Phototrophicaceae bacterium (assembly GCA_965223835.1). Lineage (GTDB taxonomy): Bacteria > Chloroflexota > Anaerolineae > Aggregatilineales > Phototrophicaceae > CAVYXZ01. The sequence goes on along the minus strand of CBDCXQ010000001.1, from coordinate 2,124,953 downwards.
GGCTAGGCAAACTCCAATTAGGCTGGACATCCTACCCACATCTCGATCTATTAATCATATCGTCCTACGCCGTTGGCTGGTTAGGCTTTTTATCACCTGAGCAAATCAGCACATTGGCAGCCGAATCTGCGCATTTCAACTGGCTGTTGATCGCCTTCACCATAGTGGCCGAATGTGGCGTGTTCCTGGCACTATGGAATCGGCGCACCATGCTCTTATGGTTAGCTGCCTGGGTTTCACTACATGTTGGCATATTGTTGACATCTGGCATCCTGTTCTGGACCTGGATAGCCATTGATTTGTGCATTTTTTTCTTGTTACTCACCAGAGGGCACTTACCCAACTTCCAGATTTTTAACCGGAAGCGGTTCATACTAGCGCCAGCCATTATGCTCATTGGGATTGTTGTGTTTCGGCCAACAAATTTGTCGTGGTATGACGTACCCGTAAGTTATACCTATCAGATGGCAGCCCATACGAACGACGATCAATGGTCAACGTTACCCACCAACTTCTTCGGGCACTATGAAACCCTATTTGCATTGAATAGCTTTGGGTATCTGGCCGACAGCCCCCAACTCGGCATTGTCTGGGGTGCAACCCGCGATCAAGCCATTGCCGACACATTGCTGGCGGCGAAAACACCCGACGAAATCTGGGCAATTGAAGCGGAGCTGGGCACCAATGAGTTTGATGACTCTGAAACTCGGCATTTTGAAGACTTTATTTCCCAATATGTTTACAACTTCAACCAGCGTCAATCTACTCTGACTCCATTCAGCTTGCTCCCAGCACCACGCCAGGTTTGGACATTCGGCAACAACGATATGTTGGTTAAACAGACAGTGATTGACAAAGTCAGAGTCTATCAGGTTACATCTTTTTTTGACGGTCGGGAATATCGCGAGTTACGACGAGAGTTAGTCCGCGAAATCGCGATTCCGGTATAAGGCAAATTAACGGGGTAACGATGGAAACAAATATATTGACCGCCAGTGACATCCATAAAATTGTCCGCCGTGTGGGCCTCAATCAGCTCATGCAGGAAATGATTGGACGACTTACCACCGCTCTCCAATCGTTTGACTTTGAAACCATTGTCATACCGGAGCGCACTGGCTTTACCTATGCCTTACCCCAGCCTGGACTCATCGAGTGGATGCCGGTGATGCATTCCGGTCAACAGGCAACGATCAAGATTGTCGGCTATCATCCCACCAATCCTCAGTTACATGACTTGCCTACCATAATTTCAACCGTCAGCGCCTACGATACGACGACCGGCCATCTCTTGGGGTTGGCCGATGCAACCTTCTTGACAGCGCTACGCACCGGCGCAGCTTCGGCGGTAGCGAGTCAGGTGTTGGCCGCACCGGATAGCTCAGTGATTGGCCTGATTGGAGCGGGCGCACAGGCCCTCACCCAGCTCCACGCCCTCAACCAAATTTTTGAGGTTGATCGGGTATTGGTCTATGATATTGACTCCAATGTCAGTCGTGGTTTTTTGGATCGCGCTGCCTTTATGAATCTCGAAATCGTACCAATAGGTGCTGAAAACCTGCCGCAACTCGTCCAGACTGCCGACATCATCTGTACGGCCACCTCGGTAGCAATCGGAGCGGGTCCAGTTTTCGCGGATACCGATGTTCAACCCTGGTTACATATCAATGCAGTCGGGTCCGATTTTCCGGGAAAGTTCGAGGTTCCGGTCTCTTTGCTGCGACGTAGCCTGGTCTGCCCCGATTTCCGAGAGCAGGCTATCAAAGAAGGTGAATGTCAGCAACTTGCAGTCGACGAAGTCGGTCCAACTTTAGTGGAATTGGTGAGTCACCCAGCCCAATTCAAACAGGCCCAACAATCAGTTTCCGTTTTCGATTCAACCGGTTGGGCGCTGGAAGATCAGATTGCCATGCAATTGATGTTGGAATATGCAGATGACTTCGGCTTGGGAACGTCGTTGAAGCTGGAATGCATTGACGGTGATGTACGCAATCCCTATGAATTTATGCTGCAAGATATGAACCAGGTTATCAATTAAAAGAGACTTATTAGAGATGGATTTTTCCTGGACAGACGAGCAATTAGCGCTCAAATCGAAAATCGTCACCTTCGCTCAGCAAGAGCTAAATGAAGCGGTCGCTGAGCATGACCGGGCCGGTCAATTCTCGCGCGAAAACTGGCAAAAGTGCGCTGATTTTGGTATCCAGGGATTGAATATCCCGGTCGAATTTGGGGGTAGCGATCATGATCTGATGACAACCCTGTTGGCGCTGGAAGGCTTGGGATATGGCTGTCGCGACAACGGTTTGACATTCGCCATCAATGCCCAAATGTGGAGTATTCAACCGACACTACTGCATTTCGGCACGGCTGAGCAGAAACACAAATATCTGCCCGGTTTATGCCGGGGCGATAAAATCGGTTCGTATGCGATGACCGAGCCAGAAAGCGGCTCCGATGCCTACAGTCTGCGCACCACTGCCGTAAAAAGCGATACCGGGTACATTCTCAATGGTCAGAAAGCCCTGACCACATTTGCGCCAATCGCCGACTTTGCCGTCATCTTTGCTTCCACTAATCCCGATCGTGGCAAGTGGGGTTTGACCGCTTTTCTGGTTGACGCCAACACACCGGGTTTCGAGGCCAGTCCGGTACAGGCCAAAATGGGCCTGCGTACGGTGCCGATTGGTAACTTTAAGTTTACCGATTGTGTGGTGCCAGTTGAAAATCGCCTCGGTCCCGAAGGCGCCGGTGCCAGCATATTTAATAGTTCCCAGGAATGGGAACGGGCCTGCATCCTCGCCAGTCAACTTGGAGCAATGGACTATCAACTGGAGCGCTGTGTACATTACGCCCGCGAACGCCAACAGTTTGGACAGCCAATTGGCAAATTTCAGTCGGTATCCAATCGAATCGCTGAAATGAAGCTGCGCCTGGAAACGTCTCGGTTATTAACATATCGCGCAGCGTGGCTGAAACAGCAAGGGCAACCGGTGATGTTGGATGCAGCCCTGGCAAACTGGCATCTGGGTGATTGTTTTGTGGAATCGAGCCTGGACGCAATCCGTGTTCATGGTGGCAAAGGTTATCTGACAGAGTTCGAAATTGAGCGTGATTTGCGCGATGCGGTCGGCGGACCACTCTATGGTGGCACAACCGATATTCAACGTAATATCGTGGCGCGTTTACTGGGAGTGTAAGCGATGCAGCACTACTTAATCCCGCACGCCATTGAGCAATCTGCCGAACGGTATCCTGACCATGAAGCCCTGCGCTGCCAGGGACAAAGCCTGACCTATGCCGAACTTGAAAGTGGGTCGAATAAGCTGGCACGGCTTCTAATCGATCAGGGGGTACGGAAACGTGATCGTGTCGGTGTCTATCTCAACAAAAGCCTGGAAACCATCGTTGCCATCTACGGCATCATGAAGACGGGTGCGGCTTATGTCCCGATGGACCCGCTCGCTCCATTGTCGCGACTGATTTTTATCTTGAATGATTGCGACATCCGGCATGTGGTGAGCCATCCACCTAAATTATCAACGCTAATTGAAATGGTGGCTGCTGAGTCGCCGCTCGACTGTGTGATTGGGGTTCCACCACAGGCTGATCTTGCAGTTCGGGCTTTCGCTTGGGATGCTGTCAACGACATGCCGGACACCAAATTGCAATCAGTCAATCTGATGGAGCATGATCTCGCCTATATCATGTACACCTCAGGTTCAACCGGCGCTCCCAAAGGCATGATGCATACTCACTACAGTGGCCTCAGTTACGCCAAAATGTCAGCTAAAGTGTATGGTGTTAATCATACCGACCGTCTCAGCAATCACTCACCGCTGCACTTTGATATGTCTACATTCGATTATTTCACCGGCCCGCTCATGGGTGCAACCACGATCGTCATCCCTGAGGGCTATACCAAGCTTCCGGCCAGCCTGTCTAAACTGATCGAGGATGAGCGCATAACAATCTGGTATTCGGTCACATCGGCCCTGGTACAGTTGTTATTACGCGGTGTATTAGAACAGCGTGATTTAAGTGCTTTGCGCTGGGTGAACTTTGGTGGTGAACCCTTCCCCCCCCAACATCTCTATGCGCTGATGAAATTGATCCCCAATGCACGCTTCAGCAATGTTTATGGTCCCGCAGAGGTCAACCAATGCACCTATTACCATGTGCCATCAGGCAACCCAGATAACAATGACTCAGTTCCAATTGGCGGCATCTGGGAAAATGCCGAAGGACTGGTAGCCGATGAAAATGATCACATCGTTGCTGATGGAGAAGTTGGTGAACTGTTGGTCCGCACGCCAACAATGATGAAAGGGTACTGGAAACGGGCTGACTTAAATGAACGCGCCTTTTACCGTCGCCCTGTTTTTGCTGGTTACGATGACATATTCTATCGGACCGGCGATCTGGTACAGATGCAGCGTGATGGCAATTATCGATTCCTGGGACGGAAAGATCGTCAGATCAAGACACGAGGTTATCGGGTTGAGCTAGATGAGATCGAAAATGTCCTGTCATCGCATCCGGCAATTGCGGAGAACGCAGTGTATGGGATACCAAACGATGAGGGCGGTCAAGACATCGCTGCCGCTGTAATTCTAAAAATCAGCATGGATATTACAACAGCCGACCTGAAAAATTATTTATCAGATTTAGTCCCGCACTATGCGGTACCGGTGCAGATCACGCCTATGATAGAATTCCCCCGCACCGGGAGCGGCAAGATTGACCGGCGGGCCTTACAGACGTTAGCGCAAGAGCGATCATGATGACGAGCAGTCGGTTAAAACGGTTCATGCGCTTTGCGCTTATCAGCATTGCACTTGTAGCACTATTCTATTTCCTGTTGAGCCATGCACGGGAGCGATGGGTAGACATTCCTGATCTCAAGGCAACCAGTATTCGCTGGCGGCTCAGCATGTCATTGGCCTGGACAGCCGTGATATTCATGGTCACGACGTTGAGTATCGGACCATTGAACATCCTGCGTAAGCGTACGAATCCCATCCATAATGTTGTGAGGCGCGATCTGGGCATCTGGACCGGCATCATGGCTTTAAGCCACATGTCCATCGGCATGCTGGTTCACACGGATGGTATACAAGTATGGTGGTTATTTTTGGAAGACTGGCCGACTCTCAGTAATCCCCTACCCCTGCACTATAATATTTTTGGAGTTGCCAATTATTCAGGATTATTCCAGGCCCTGATCTTGATTTTCCTGTTGGCAATCTCGAACAATTACGCGCTGCGCCGACTGGGCATCAATCGTTGGAAGAATTTACAACGACTGACTTACGTGGCATGTGCGTCCATCATTGTCCACGCCTTAGCCTATCAAACAATGGAAAAACGTGATTTAATCCTGCGCCTGTTTTTGGGCATATTGGTTTTAATTGCTGTCAGCCTCCAATTGGCTGGCTTTATCAAACAACGCCGAAATAGATTGAACAAAAACAATTTGGTGGAAGCGGCATAATTTCAATCAGGAATGGGAGAAAAGATATGATTATCGAAGACCTCAAGGCATATATGCAAAACGAACTCATTGCGGGCACGATTGCCCTCAATGATGATGACGACCTGCTTCTCAGCGGATTAATCGATTCGCTCGGTGTTGTACGGCTCATAGCCTTCATCGAAGCAACGTTTGACACCCACATCCCACCAGAGGATGTCACCATTGAGAATTTCGGCACCGTGCAAGCTATCGCCGACTATGTTCAGTCAAGATTAGCCACAACCAACGCATAAGGTAACGCTATGACTGAATATGCTGCCGAAAATCTGGCGAATCATTCGGACCTGACAAATAGCCAGTTCTTGATGTGGCTGGGTCAGAAACTTAATCCTGATGTGCCGCTGTATAACATGATACAGACCTTTACGATTAAAGGAGACATTGATCCACTTCGCTTTCGACATGCCTTTCAAACGGTAGTTAACACCAGCGATGCGATGCGCACTGTCATTGAGGAGCAAGCTGGTGTACCGCAACAGCGCGTTTTGGCCGACATGCAGTTTGACCTGCCCATCATTGACTTTTCTCAAGACCCGAATCCGGAAATCGTCTATCGCAACTGGTTAAATGAACAGCGGGTTCGATCGCTTGACCTTTCGAAACGCTTGTTTGATAGTGCCTTAATTCAACTCGCGCCTGATAAATATGTCTGGTATCTCAATCAGCACCACTTGATTACGGACGGTTGGTCATTTCTGGTTGTGTACCAGCGTACAGCGGCTCGGTATGCTGGCGCTCAATCTAATGAAACGGTATCGTGGCCGCAGTATGCAGCCTATCGCGATCATGAAAACCAGCATCGCACCACCGAAAGCTTCGCCCAGGCCGAAGCATACTGGCAAGAAAAGCTGCAAAAGCCGGTTGAACCGCTAACTTTCTATGACAGTCAAGTCACACAACGCGCCGCGCGTACTGAACGAGTGATCTGCCATCTGGGACCAGAGCGCTCGGCACGTCTGCGCGAGATTGCCGGTGAAAAAGGCGTCCGCTCGATTAGTACCGACCTGTCACTTTTCACCATTTTTGCGACCTTGTTTTCGACCTGGCTATATCGAGTTGGGGATAATGATAAGATTACGCTGGGCATGCCAGTACATAATCGGCCATCGACTACCTTCAAAGAAACAGTCGGTTTATTCATCGAAATCTGCCCGCTCGTGCTTGATCTGGAACCCAATGACAGCTTCTATTCTCTTGCCAAAAAAATCACGAGTGAAATGTTTACAACTTTGCGCTACGCGCAGCCAGGGGTAAGCCGGGCCGATAGCAATCGTGCCTACGAAGTTTTGCTTAATTTCGTGAATGTAACGTTTCCAGATTTCAGCGGGCTACCCGTTACGGTGGAATGGGTGCATTCTGGTTATGGCGACTCGAACCACAGCTTACGGCTGCAAGTTCATGATTTTGCAGACAGCGGCAGTTTCGCTCTACACTTTGATCTCAACACCGATGTCTTTAATATACAGCGGCGTGAATGGGTTGTGCAACATTTCCTACGAGTAGTCGATGCCTTCATAACCGACCGCGAGCAAATCATTAGTCGGGTACCGTTGCTCTCCACAGCCGAACACGCTCGCTACGTTGGTGATTTCAATTTGACAACTGCTGAATATCCCGTTGACGAGACCGTTGTTACCCTTTTCGAAAAGCAGGTACAAGCAACACCGCAAGCCATCGCAATTGCTGACGGCACGACCACGCTATCTTATGATGAATTGAATACGCGGTCGAATCAGGTGGCCCACTGGCTTCAGCGGCAAGGTGTTGGGCCGGATACACTGGTTGCATTATGTGCAGAGCACAGGCCGGAAACTGTGATCGCGCTGCTGGGCATTCAAAAGGCAGGTGGCGCTTATGTGCCCCTCGACCCGGCCTACCCCAACGAACGGCTGGCATTTATGTTAGACGACATTGCCGAAGCGACCAGACAAACACCTATTCTTTTGGCACAGCAATCCTTGCTTTCGGTCTTTGGTGATTTCAACACTAATCCAGTCGCAATTGACAACACCGCGTTTGACAACGAGTCCACCGATAATTTACCTGTAAAGCCGGGAGTCGATAATCTGGCATATGCCATCTACACATCAGGGTCAACCGGGAAACCCAAAGGCACTCTGATTGAACATAGCGGGCTGGTCAACTATGCCTGGTGGGCTGAGCAAACATACTGCCGTGGTGAAAAGCTGACTTTCCCCCTTTATTCTTCATTAGCCTTTGACTTAACTGTCACGTCAATCTTTGTCCCGTTAATCTCCGGCGGCCAGATAACACTCTACCGCGAGGATGAAGGCGTGCGCGGCATGGTCATCTTAAAGGTCATTGAAGATAACGCGGTGGATATTATTAAGTTGACCCCGGCCCATCTCAGCCTGTTGCAAGACATTGAATTGACCAATTCACAGGTTCGTAAATTCATTGTCGGTGGTGAGGACTTTAAAACAAACCTGGCCCAGCAAATTCATGATAAATTCAACGGGCAAGTTGAAATCTACAATGAATATGGACCTACTGAGGCGGTTGTTGGCTGCATGGTCCATCGCTATCAACCACAGGTTGATACCAAATTATCAGTTCCAATTGGCAAACCAGCAGCTAATAAACAAATCTATGTGCTTGACCATCACCTGAATCCAGTGCCGACTGGGGTCATTGGTGAAATCTTTATTGGTGGCATCGGCCTGGCCCGCGGTTATCTCAACCGACCAACATTAACTGCCGACCGCTTTATTGAGAACTCCTTTGCCGACAGTCAGCGCTTGTATCGAACAGGGGACCTGGCCCGCTGGTCTCCAGACGGTCAGCTTGAATTTCTCGGTCGTGCCGATTATCAAGTCAAGATTCGCGGCGCGCGCATCGAATTGGGTGAAATCGAGACAGCACTCGCAAGTCATTCTGCGATTCAGTCTGCTGTTGTTCAGGTGGTCCAGTCCGCCGCAGAAACAGCCGCTGAAGTCACGCAATATTGTGTTCGATGCGGCCTCCCTTCCAATTTTCCCGGCGTTACGTTCGATGCCGCTGGGGTCTGTACCACTTGTCAAACCTATGAAACCTACCGCGAGAAAGCTCGAGCCTACTTTAAGACGATGGATGAACTTCATGTCCTCGTTGCGCGTGCGAAAGCATCAGGTAGTGGCGAATATGATTGCCTGATGCTACTCAGTGGCGGTAAAGACAGCACCTATGTCCTCTATCAGTTAGTCAACATGGGACTAAGCGTGCTGGCATTTACGCTAGACAACGGCTACATTTCCGATGGCGCGAAGGCTAACATCCGCCGCGTCACGGCTGATCTGGGCGTTGAGCACATTTTTGGTGAAACACCCGCTATGAACGCGATCTTCGTAGACAGCCTGCAACGCTTTAACAATGTCTGCAACGGTTGTTTTAAGACGATATACACACTGGGGATTAAGTTGGCTCGGGAGCGAGGCATTCATTACATTTTTACCGGCCTCTCACGTGGTCAGTTTTTTGAGACTCGTCTGAGCGCTGATGTCTTCTTGAATGATTCGTTTGATCCCGACCGCTTCGACGAATCAATCATTGCCGCCCGCCGCGCCTATCACCGACAACCAGATGCGGTTAATCAGTTGCTCGACACGCAGCTTTTTCAGGACGATGCGTTGTTCGATGAAATTCAGATAATTGACTTTTATCGTTACAGCGATGTCAGCCTGGACGAGATGTACAAATTTTTGGATCAACATGCACCCTGGATACGCCCGGCAGACACTGGACGCTCAACCAATTGCTTGATTAATGATGCGGGCATTTATGTTCATAAACACCAACGTGGCTACCACAATTACGCCTTACCTTATAGTTGGGACGTGCGACTGGGTCACAAAAACCGTGAGGCCGCCCTCGATGAATTGGACGATGACATTGATGAGGCCTATGTCCAGAACCTGCTCCACGACATTGGGTATGATTTAACAGATCATTCGAACAACTCACAGCGCCTGGTCGCCTGGTACGTTGCTGATTCGGAATTGTCATCGGCGGAAGTGCAGCAATACCTTGCCCAAGCATTGCCGGACTTTATGTTACCCGCGCAGTTTGTGCAGTTGGCGCAAATGCCGTTGACGACCAATGGCAAAATTGATCGCGCTGCCTTACCCGATCCTGACCAACAACAGCCTGTAACGACCACCTCGTATGTCGCACCGACGAACGCGGTAGAAGAATCTTTAGCCGACATCTGGTGCCGTGTACTGGGACTCCAGCAGATCGGCATTCATGACAATTTCTTCGAACTGGGCGGTCATTCACTCCCAGCGCTGCAGGCAATGGCTCTGGCGAACCAGGCTTTCCAAATCGAAATCCCCTTGCCAACATTTTTCCAACAGCCGACAATCGCAGGGTTAGCCAGTGCCATTGAGGCACAGCTCGTAGCCGAAATCGAGAATATGAGCGAGGCGGAGGTTGAAGCGCTCTTGGGGAAAATGGAGTAGAAAAATGACGACTGACACGCCCGAAAAGCTTTCTGCATCCAAACGCGCGTTACTGGAAAAACGCTTGCGGGGCACGCTGCAATCGACCAGTATTGGAACACGTCCGGCTCATGAACCAGCCCCGATGTCATTTGCGCAAGAGCGTCTCTGGTTCCTCAATCAGCTTGATTTGGAGAGTAGCCCGGCTTACAACATGCATGATGCCGTCCGCAGCGCGGGTGCGCTCAATATTGCGGCATTACAACAGAGCATCAATATCATCATGCAACGGCATGAGGCCTTGCATACAACATTTACAGTGGTGGCCGGGCAAGCCCAACCACAGGTTGCCCCGTCACAGACTTTGGAAATAGAATTTGTTGATCTCGAATTCCTCTCGGAGCCTGAGCGAGATCAGGCCATCCAAAAATTGAGTGTGGATGAAGCGCGCCGACCGTTCAATCTTGAGGCAGGGCCATTGCTGCGCGTAACTCTCCTGCAACTACAAACAGACGAATACATTCTGCTCATCACCATTCATCACATTATTGCCGACGAATGGTCTAACGAGGTTTTCTGGCGCGAACTGGCCCAATGTTACGCCGCGTTAACGCAGGGCACACAGCCCGATCTGCCCGATTTACCGTTACAATACACTGATTTCGCTTACTGGCAACGGCAGTCACTTTCAGACCAGGCCATGCAATCGTCACTTGAATACTGGCAGGATCAATTAAACGCCTTGCCAGCATTGCTTCAACTGCCTACCGACCGTCCCCGCCCGGCTACCCAGACCTACGTGGGTAAGCTAGTAAAACAAAACCTGGAACCAGAATTATTAACTACATTACGCCAGATCAGTCAATCAGCCAATACAACGGTCTTTGTAACGCTACTCGCTGCTTTTCAGATCCTCTTGCATCGCTATACCGGCCAGGAGACTATTCCAGTTGGCATTCCAGTCGCTAATCGCAGCCAACCGGAATTGAAAAATCTGATCGGCATGTGCCTGAACACTCTGGTTATCCGTTCCGATTTTGCGGGTAATCCCACGTTCCCCGAAGTTGTCACAGTTGTTCGCGAAACATTCTTGCAAGCGCTTTCGCACCAGACACTGCCGTTCGAAAAATTAGTGAGTGAGCTGCGGCCCACTCGCGACCTTAGCTATCATCCATTGTTTCAGGTCATGCACGTGCATCAACAAGATGTGAATGCAATTTTTCACCTGCCGGGGCTTGACCTTGAACCCGTGTTTGTTGATGGCGGCGTGGCAAAATTTGATTTGACGCTGTTCACCCGCGAAACTAACGACGGCTTAGAAATCGGGATTGAATACAACACCGATCTGTTCGACTTCGCAACGATCGACCGGATGCTGAGGCATTATGAAACGTTACTCAAGGGAATTGCCGACGAACCCGATCAACCCATCATGCAACTCCCGCTGCTGACCACAACCGAACGCGAAACACTTAGCCTGACATGGAATAACACTCAGATGAGTTATTCCGCCGACTACCGTATCCACAAATTGTTCGAAGAACAGGCGCTGGCTAATCCCGATAAAAACGCAGTTATCTTTGACGCTGAGCAGTTAACCTATACGGAACTCAATCAACGCGCCAATCAGCTTGCCCACTATCTGCTCGCACAGGGCGTGCAACCAGGAACGTTGGTCGCCCTATGTGTTGAGCGTTCAGTTGATTTAATTGTCGGTATTGTCGGTATCCTGAAAGCTGGCGCAGCTTATGTTCCCATTGACCCAGCTTATCCAACCGAACGCATCATGTTCATCCTGGAAGACCTTGCATCCGCCCAGAGTGAACCCGTGTTGATAACGCATGAGCATGTCGCTGCTCGTCTTGACCTCGCTACGACACAAATTATTTCTATCGACAGCGACCAGTCATTAATTGTGCAACATGCCGACCAAAATCCAGCAATCAACATCGACTCTACTAACCGAGCCTATGTGATCTATACCTCTGGCTCAACTGGAAAGCCTAAAGGTGTTGAGATAACGCATCGTAATCTCGTGCATTCTACAACTGCCCGCTTTCGGTTTTATTCAGAGCCGCTGGAAAGCTTCCTGCTGCTGTCATCATTTGCCTTTGATAGTTCAGTGGTCGGAATCTTCTGGACCTTATGCACCGGCGGCACCCTGGTATTGACACCTGAACGTATCGAGCAAGATGTGACGGCCATTGCCAATCTCATCGCTCAAAACCACATTACGCATACCCTCTGTTTACCATCGCTCTATCAACTCATCCTGGAACATTCAGACGTAGATCAGCTTCGTTCGTTGCGCTGTGTGATAGTTGCCGGTGAAGCAGCAAATTCACAACTCGCGAAGCAACATTACATGAACGTGCCCCAGGCGAATTTGTACAATGAGTATGGTCCGACCGAGGGTACCGTGTGGAGTACTGCGTACAAATTCCCGCAGTCAGGGGGACCCCAGCCGAATCCGATTGGACCGCCAATCCCGAACGTGCGGACCTATGTTCTCGATGCCTATCAGCAAATGGTTCCGATTGGGGTTCCCGGCGAACTCTACATCGCTGGTGACGGCGTTGCCAAAGGTTACTTAAATCGGCCCGATTTGACTGCTGAGCGCTTCGTTGACCTTCAGATTGGTGCTGTGCCAGAGAGCATGTACCGAACCGGTGACCTGGTGCGCTGGTTGCCGGATGGCAATTTACAATTTCTAGGACGAGTCGATGAGCAGGTGAAAATCAGAGGTTATCGGATTGAATCAGGTGAAATTGAAAACCGCCTGCTGCAACACCCTGCAGTCAGCGAAGCAGTCGTCATGATGCATCAATCCCACGCGGCTATCGACAGCAATGACATAGACGCATTAGCCGGTCACCTGGCAGCGCTAGATGATAATCTTGCTGAGCAACTCCTACGCACAGTTGAAGAACAAGTAATTTAACAAAAAGGCTGACTTATGACCCGTCGCATCAAACGCCAGCGCGATTTTGAGATTACGCTCAATATCACAAATGACAATTTCATTCGTCCACCACGCGATGCCCAGCGAAACTGGCTACTCAACAAATCACTGGCGGAATTCGTTGACGATCTCAATGCACTTCACCCTATCGCCGCTAGCTTTGTACCTGGCATCGACCAGTTCAACCTGGAAAATCGGACACACAAGGTCCTCACCGACGACGAAATCATGGAAGACTGGCAGATTCCGATTATGCAAGCAATGGCTAAGGTCGCTGCTGCACCGGACCGCGATCTGCTGGAGGTGGGGTTTGGTCGGGGTGTTTCAGCCGATATGATTCAGTCGATTGGGGCGAAATCGCATACAATTATCGAATGCAACGACTCGGTTGTCGAGCGCTATCTTCAATGGTGTGAGCAGTATCCTCAGCGTGATATTCGTTTACTTCATGGTCGCTGGCAGGATGTGACCGATCAGCTTGAACAATATGACAGTATCTTTTTTCATACCTACGCTCTGGATGAAGAAGAATATCTTGAAACCGCTGTCAAAAGCTCAACTTTCGCTGAGCACTTTTTCCCGACCGCATCTAAGCACCTGCGTGAAGGCGGTGTGTTCACCTATCTAACCAACGAAATCGACTCGCTCAGTCGCGCCCACCAGCGTGCCGTCTTTAAATATTTTTCATCGTTTACGCTCCATCAGGTGACAAATCTTGATCTGCCACAGGACATTCACGATACATGGTGGGCCAACTCGATGATCGTCATCAAGGCGGTAAAATAAATGAACGATATAAAGCAGCGACTCGCCAACCTATCACCCCACCAACGCCAACATCTGGCAACCCAGCTTCAGCAATACACAAGTGGCGAGGAACGACTGGTTGCGTGGCTGGTTGGACAGTCCATCACTGGAGACGATTTGCGTCAATACTTACGTGACCAACTCCCAGATTATATGGTGCCGACGGCATTTGTTCTAGTCGATGAATTTCCCCGAACCCCTAACGGGAAAATAGACCGGCAGGCATTGCCAGAACCACAGGTTGGACCTCAGTATGACGGATCAGAAATACAAACACCGCGTACAACCGCCGAAAAACAATTGACTGAAATCTGGGCCGACGTGCTGGGCTTTGATCGCATCAGCATCAATGACAACTTCTTTGAGATCGGTGGCGATTCATTAATCAGCATTCAGATTGTTGCCCGCGCCAAGCAAATTGGCTTGAAACTGTCCCCTAACGACGTGTTCGACTATCCGACGATTCGGGAGCTTGCCGGGATTGCTGAAGCGCTTGTGGAAACACCCAATGAGCCTCAACCCGTAGCCGATGTTGCGCCACTTACGCCGATCCAACATTGGTTTATCGACCAACATCTACAACAGCCGGCGCAATGGAATCAGGCGTTTCTGCTACAGTCAGAAACGGTCCTTGACCCTGAAATACTTCAGGCCGCCCTTCACGCTGTTGTACAACATCACCCCACCCTGTATACTCGCTTCACAAATTATGATGGTGAATGGCAACAGACCGCATCTCCCGTACCTGAAATCATACCATTCGAACATCACCGCTTAACTTCGGCCTCTTGGAATGAACAACTGACCCAGATTGAGACGATTGCCACCCGATTTCACCAGAACTTACAATTAGAGACTGGCGATCTAGTCCGATTCGCTCAATTCGATACCCCACAGCAATCTTATGTCTTGCTGCTGGTACATCATCTGATTATTGATGCGCTTTCCTGGCAAATTGTGCTGGAAGACCTGGAAACAGCTTATCTCTCACGGCGACAAAACAAAGACATCACGCTGCCTGCAGAGGCAACTTCATATCTGGACTGGAGTCAGCTGCTCACAGATTATGCCCAATCAAAGGCACTGACTGACGAAAAAGCATATTGGTTAAATTCTCGTTTTCATCTACCCGACCGCCTGCCGCGCGACCTGAACCAGACAGTCAATATGGTTGCTGATGCGGCGACTATTACCGCGAAATTGGATGCAACAAAAACGGCGGCACTCTTACATGACGTGCCAGAGGTCTATCACACGCGCATCAACGATGTCTTACTCACCGCCCTGGCGATGACCCTGACCCACTGGACCAACAAAACAACGATTTTGCTGGCATTGGAAGGTCATGGTCGTGAAACTAGCGTTGGCAACGTCGATATTTCCCGCACAGTCGGTTGGTTCACCAGCGTGTTCCCGATAGCGTTGACAATCAAATCATCCAGTAACCCAGGAGAGGTGCTGTTAGATATTAAGGAACAGCTCCGTACAGTTCCGAACAATGGCATCGGTCACGGACTATTGCAACATCTAAGTCACGACTCAGTTCTCAAGGAACGCTTAGCACAAATGCCAGAGCCAGAAATCGTCTTTAATTATTTGGGTCGGATTGGTGATCGCCCGAATTCGTTGTTTAAACTGGAATCAACCGCAATTGGTGAAACCCGCTACCCCCAGGACACTCGTCGTTACTTGATTGAAATCAACAGCCTGATTAAAGAGGATTGTCTGGAAGCCACGTGGACATACTCGCAAGCAATTCATACCAGATCAACCATCGAGTCATTGGCTATGCAGTTTTTCACCAATTTAGAATCCCTTATCAACCATTGTTTGACCGCAGATGCGGGTGGTTTTTCACCTTCTGATTTCCCAACAGCCTTTATCGATCAAGGTGAATTGGACGACTTGCTGGCAGACCTGGAGGATTAGCGTATGGTTCGCACCGCTCAAAAAGATGTGGAAGATATTTATGCCCTGTCTCCACTTCAAGAAGGCATGTTGTATCACGTTATCGCCGAACCAGACAGCAGCGTCTACTTTGAACAGTTTACGGCAACTTTGCGCGGCCCGCTCGAAATTACTGCCTTCCAAAATGCCTGGCAGCAAATTGTTGACCGCTATCCTGAGTTGCGCAGCCTGTTTATGTGGGAAAAACGTGAGCGGCCTCTCCAAATCATTCGTTCACAGGTCACACTACCCTTTGTGGTGCTCGATTGGCGAACACACAAAACCGACGAAAAGGATGAGCAATTAGCACAGTTTTTGGAGCAAGATCGTCAGCGTGGTTTTGAGTTGAACAAAGCGCCACTGATGCGCATTACGCTGATCCAGTGGACCGACAACACAACCAAATTGATCTGGAGCTTTCATCATTTGCTGCTTGATGGTTGGTCGGGTACCCATCTGCTGAACGACTTGATGGTCAGTTATGAAGCCAGCTTGAATGGCACGATTGCCGAATTGCCCCCAAGACGCCGCTACCGTGACTACATCGAGTGGCTTGTACAACAAGATGTAGAGCAGGCCAAAAACTACTGGCAAGACTTACTCGCAGGCATGGTTGCTCCGACAACGATTCAGGCACCCCACCCCGCCAATAATGACCACCAATATATAGCGAAACAACTAACACTCTCTGCAACCGAAACACAGGCACTCAGCACATTTGCCCGCAATCAGCGCTGCACCGTCAACAATCTCGTGCAACTCGCCTGGGCACTGCTGCTGGCGGTATACAGTGGCGACGACGATGTACTGTTTGGCGTGGCGGTCTCTGGTAGAGCGACGGATCTGGCCGGTGTTGAAAATATAATCGGGTTATTGATCAACACATTGCCTATGCGGGTGCGCCTGGCTGCCACTTCAACCGTTGCCAACCTGCTGACAGCAATCCATGCGCAACAATCCGCTATGACTCCGTTCGAATATACATCGCTGGCGGATATTCATAATTGGAGCGATATTCCCAATGATCGCCCATTGTTTGAGACCGCAATCGTTTTTGAAAATTTCCCCATAGGTAATTTAGCGGGCAAAGAGGCAGGCCTGCGAATTGAAGACATCGTTGCCTATGAACGCACCAACTTCCCGCTTACCCTGGCAGTGATGCCTGCATCCGCAATGATTTTGCAAATATCATATTCACAGAGCCGTTTTTCCGATGCTTTCATTGAACGGATGCTGATACATTTGCAGACCGCTTTGAAGAATATCGTCCGGGATGCCCATCAGCCTTTGTCACAGGTAAAGTTGATAACCCCGGCAGAATATCAGCAGATCGTCGTTGACTGGAATGCGACTGCGAAAACCTATCGTGAAGATGGCACTATACCGGGTCTGTTTGAAGAACAAGTCAACCAAACCCCAGACGCTATTGCCCTCATTAATGGCGATGAACAGTTGACCTATGCTCAGTTGAATCAGACAGCTAATCAGATCGCGCATTATCTTCGGAAAAAAGGGGTAAAGTCTGGCGATCTAGTCGGTTTGAGTATGAACCGCTCATTTGAACTTGTCGCCGGATTATTAGGCATTCTCAAGCTGGGTGCAGCCTATATACCGTTGGACCCGGCCTACCCGGCTGAACGCCTCAAGTTCATGATTGAAGATTCAAGTGCCAATTTGATTTTGACCATGCAACAACACACACCGCAATTGTCGGCAGTTGGCATTCCTTTGATCGCCGTTGATGCTATCGATGAAGAATTGGCAGCAGAACCTGTCACCCCTCCCGATACTGCCCCCGCCCCCGACGATCTATTTTATGTCTTGTACACCTCAGGGTCCACCGGCGTCCCAAAAGGGGTCATGGCAAAACATGATGCTACGCTAAATCGTTTTCAATGGATGTGGGAAACATTTCCATTTACTGCAGGTGAAGTCTGTTGCCATAAAACCAGTATTAGCTTCGGTGACTCGATGTGGGAGATGTTCGGCCCCTTGCTCAAGGGCATACCGGCGGTCATCATCGCTAACGATGACGTAAAAGACGCCAATCGCTTTGTCGAAATTCTGAGCAAATACAATGTATCGCGCCTTATTGTGGTTCCTTCGTTGTTACGGGTACTACTTGAAACGAACGACAATCTGACCGATCAGCTCGACAAGTTAAGGTTTTGGGTAACAAGCGGCGAGGCGCTCCCAGTTGAGCTGATTCCCCGTTTCTACGCAGCCCTACCCCACGCCAAACTGATTAATCTTTATGGTTCATCGGAGGTCGCCGCCGATGTCACGGTCTTTGATACGCGTCAGATGTCAGACGATATGAATATGGTTCCCATCGGTAAACCAATCGCCAACACCCAGATATATTTGTTGGATCACTTTATGAATCCCGTACCGCAGGGACTTCCCGGCGAAGTCTATATCGGCGGGAAAAATATCGCCGCAGGTTACTGGCAGCAACCCGATCTGACGGCTGAACGCTTTGTAGAAGACCCGTTTTCAACATCAAGCGACGCCAGGTTATTTCGATCCGGCGATTATGCCCGCCATCTAGCGAATGGCGTCATTGAGTATATCGGACGAGTCGATAATCAGGTGAAAGTGCGCGGCTTCCGCGTCGAACTAGGCGAAGTAGAATATGCGCTTGTCAATCATCCACAGATAAATCAAGCAGTGGTCATCGTTCAAAACGAACACGACCGATTGGTTGCATTTGTCCAGCCAGAAGCCGACGTCAATTTAACGGATACGATGTGCCGTGATTATCTGGTTGATATCCTACCAGAGTTTATGATTCCAGCGACTTTTGTCCTCATTGATCAATTTCCCCTGTTGCCCAGTGGCAAGATAAACCGGCGACAGTTACGTCAAACCACAATTGCGATTACTGACGAGACCACACCCAAAGTGGCTCCCACTTCCCCAGTCGAAGAACAACTGGTTGAAATCTGGGAAAAGCTGCTGGGTGTTGAAGACATTGGCATACGCGATAATTTTTTTCATCTGGGTGGACATTCGTTGTTGGCGATCCGCCTCTTTGCGCAGATCAACAAACAATTTGATGTGAAACTACCCGTCTCACGCCTGTTAGATGCACCCACCATTGAGAAACTCGCTCAGCTTATCAATCCGCCGGTTGCGCAAAACATTGCTGTTGCTCCTGAAAGTCTCGCAGCCGAAATACAATCCAATTCGTGGTCTTCATTGGTCATCATCAATGAAGGGAGTGCTGGTCGCCCGCGCTTCTTCTGTGTTCATGACCTCAATGGGCATGTTTTGTACTATCGTGACCTTGCTCGAGCGCTCGGCGAGGATCAACCGTTTTACGGATTGCAAGCTTACGGAGCAGATGGCAACGAGCCGCTGGATACGAGTGTCGAAATGATGGCAACCCGCTATCTGAAGGACATTCGCACCGCTCAACCTGCCGGACCTTACTATCTGGGCGGATCATCTCTGGGTGGGATGATCGCTTTCGAGATCGCTCAGCAACTGGTACAACAGGGTGAAACAGTCGCCTTGCTGGCAATGTTCGACACCTTGACGCCCGCTTATGGCAAGGAAGTGATGACATGGGAAGAGCGCACACTCTCGCAAAAGTTTGACCATCACTGGCACAATTTACAATCACAGGGGGCAGCGTATCTGGCTGATCGTGCGCAGAGCCGCGCTGAATGGCTTGCCTATAAAATTGAATCGGCCCGTCTCAACACAATGCGTGTGATGAAGAATCTGTGGCTACGTTCGGGCCAGGAACTGCCGGCGTTTCTCCAGACTTTTCATCGAGAGGAAACCTACGCGGCGATTTACCGGGCCTATCAACCACAAGTTTATGCCGGGCACATCACACTATTTCGTGCTGAAGAACGCTCAGACCACGACCAGTTTGACGTAACGCTGGGCTGGCAACACTATGCCACCGAGGATATAGAGGTCATCAGTTCGCCTGGAGAGCACGGCTGGATGGTGCGCGATCCGTATGCTGAAACCCTGGCCGGGCACTTGCGCCGGGCAATCGATGGGGCACATGAAATGGCTCAAGGTCCCGCGATAGCAGATTTACAAGATCAATAGTGCCGAACCAGTAGATCAATTCCCGGATAGCCAACACCAAATTCAGCTTTGCGTTCATCCCAGAATGCGTCAAGTTCCCGATGCCGAGTCTCGGTTAATGCCCATTTCGCCAGTTTATCATCATCAAACCGGACACCAAGACCCGGTTCTTGTGGCACTGCCATATAGCCATCCTCGATTGCCAGCTTGCCACCGACCAGCACCCCATCCATATATTCAGGATAGATCGCGTCGCCTGCATACTGGAGTTCATGACCAAGTGCCGCGTGAATGTGCAACTTGGCGACCTGTCCAATGCAGGTCTCAGCGCCACTGTGCAGCGCCACCCCCAGCCCAAACGCGCTGGCAGTGTGGCAATATTGGAGCGTAGCAGCAACGCCACCACAGCCATACAGATCGGCCAGGACAATATCAGCAGCATCAGCCCGAATAATCTGCGTTAACAAATCCATGCGATAACAATGGTCCGCCGCCAGCGGTGTGCGACTACTGGAACGTAAACGCCGCAGGTTCTGAGTCGCGGTCGTGCCATCTGCTGGACCCTGGCTGCGAACCGGCTCCTCAATATATTCCAGGTTAACGGCTTCCAATCGGCCAATCGTCCGCAAAGCGGTGCCTAATGACCAACAGCCATTGGGGTCAATCCGCAGTTCAATCTGATCACCAACCACGTCACGCACCTGCTTGATAACCGGGATTTCCGCATGCGGGTGATGCGCACCGAGCTTAAGTTTCAAAACGTTGAAACCATGCGCTTGCTGCATATGTTGGCAATGTTGTGCAAAATTATCCAAAGTCACCGCCCCAGAGCCATCCTGGGCCGCGGCGCGAAAAAAACAATAGCCTGCAACCGGCACCCGTTCACACTTCCCGCCTCCACCGAGGAGTTGGTATAAGGGAACTTCAGCCGCCTGAGCCATCAGATCCCAACAGGCGATTTCGATAGCATTCGCTTCGGCAGCGTAGAAGAGTTTGCGGCAGATCCAGGCATGGTCGTAAGGACTTTCGCCGATCACCGTCGGGCGAATTGTCGTTTCAAAGCGCCGGCGCTGGACATCGCGATCAAAATAATGCAATGGATTGATCCCGGTTTCGCCATGTCCAACCAAACCAACATCGGTGTGCAGCCGGATGAACGTCCGCACCCGTGCCGGATAGCTGATGCCAAAGGCACTCATGATGGGCGCACGAAATGGCAACGCCACTGTATAGGCTTCCAGGTCTGTGATACGCATCAGGTCAACCTTTACGAATTAAAATAATTGCCCAGAAGCGAGATTATCAATTGCCAAGATAAACTTATTCATCACGAGTATCTGGCGTGGATGGTAACGTCGGCCTGAGCATCTTGTTATGAACCTAATTGTTTATTTTCTGGCACAAAAAATTGATCTGATTTATACTTAACACGTGCCACCTAACACGCGTCAATAATATAGTCTTGATAGGTTTAGCCTGTCAAGCGATTGGTTGAAAGGCATATTTTTCAATGGATTTCACCCCCATTTCCCCGGACCAAAAGCGACAATTTGATGAAGAAGGCTACTTAATCGTCCGTAATGTCCTTGATTCAACGACGATTGAACGACTCATTGCAGCCGGAGATCGATTGATCGCCAGTGACGAACGGGGCAATCGACAGCAAACTAAAGACGGGCTATACGACGGATTTCGCAATTGCTTTGCTATGGATGCCGCTTTCCTGCCCTTGCTAACTCACCCCATTACGTTTCCGCTGGTTGTCCAACTGCTGGGGCCGCACTTGAACTTAATGACCTCGCACTTGATCTATCGGTATACTGATCCGGCGGATGCACCGCTGACATGGCGATTGCCCGGTTGGCATCGCGATCATGCCACGTCCATGCGTGATCTGGGTCATGCTCACATTCCACGCCATTCGCTGAAGTGTGCCTACTACCTGACTGATCTGAGCGAACCGCATACCGGCGTCACCATGGTTGCACCTGGTACTAATCAATTGACTGCGCCCGTCCATATCCCGGACGGTGCCATCGATCCGTTGAATGCTATTGAGCCATTGCTTAACCCCGGTGACTGTCTGATTTTTGAGAATCGCACTTATCATGCCGGCGCGGCTAATCGCTCTGGCCGCACCCGTAAAGCCGTCATGTTCGGCTACTCCTATAGCTGGATGCGCCCGACGGATTACAAACAACAAGCACCGGAGTTGGTCGAACAGCTTGATCTGATGGGCCGGTATCTGGTCGGCGAACCAGTAAGTGATGAACGAGAATTTATCCCCAGTGGCGGCCAGAATCCCATCGCCGACTGGGCAGCAGCCGCAGGATTTGAGTATAAGGCATAGTTGTCACCAGCAGATGGGAAGTTTGCCTGTTTGGATGGACTTATAAATCATTAGAATCTTTCATAATCTCACCCGAAAAGGATACCCCTCATGAACGAACGCACAACGGATATTCTCATAATCGGTGGTGGAACCGGCGGCGTTGCGGCAGCCCTCGCGGCGTTGCGGCTGGGCAAACGGGTCATCATGACCGAAGAGACGGATTGGATCGGCGGACAGTTAACCGCACAGGCGGTTCCGCCGGATGAACACCCCTGGATTGAGCGTTACGGCGCGACCAACAGCTACCGGCAATTTGCTGAAGGCGTGCGCGATTATTATCGGCGTCATTATCCGATGACCAACGAAGCCCGCCGCATCGTCAACCTGAATCCCGGCAATGGCAATGTCAGTCGACTGTGCCATGAACCGCGCATCGCATTGGCGGTAATTGAGGCAATGCTGGCACCCTATCGCAGCAGCCTTCAGCTTGACATGCTGTTACAAACGCGTCCAATCGCCGCTGAAACAGATGGCGATAAGATCACAGCGGTGACAGTTCGCAGCAGCGTCAGCGGCACGGAAACCGTCCTGACTGCACCCTACATTATTGACGCGACTGAATTGGGCGACCTGCTGGAACTAGCCAACGTCGAGCATATTATCGGTGCCGAGAGCAAAGATCAGACCGGCGAATTACATGCCGTTGACGGCGATCCCCAGCCGCTGGATCAACAGGCAGTCACATGGTGTTTCGCAGTGGATTGGCTACCGGGAGAAGATCACACGATTGAAAAACCTCAGGATTATGATTTCTGGAAAGGCTATCAGGCAGACTTTTGGCCGGGACCACAACTTGGCTGGCACGATGTCGCCCCGCAGACATTGAAAAAACGCTTTCGCGCGATTTTTGAATCCGACAACTGGAATAAACGATCCCGGGGTCCCGCCGATTTCTGGCACTACCGGCGCATTTTGTACAAAGATTACTATGCTGACGGTGCCTATCCCAGCGACATCACGCTGGTAAACTGGCCGCAGATAGATTATTGGTTAGGGCCGCTGTTGGGCGTCTCTGAGGCAGAGGTACAGGAAAATCTGCGTCAGTGCCGCGAATTAAGCTACGCGTTCCTCTATTGGATGCAAACCGAAGCGCCACGTCACGATAGTGGTTATGGTTATCCGGGGTTACGATTGCGTGCAGATGTTGTCGGCACTGAAGACGGACTGGCAAAATATGTTTATGTCCGGGAAGCCCGCCGAATTCAGGCGGAATTTACCGTCACCGAGGAACATGTTGGCGTTGAGCAACGCGGCGATCTCATTGGCGCAGCCGAATTTCATGACACCGTTGGAACGGGTAGCTATCGCATTGATCTGCATCCCAGCACCGCCCCCCGCACCTATGTGGACATCAGCAGCTATCCATTCCAGATTCCGCTGGGATCACTGATTCCGGTGCGTGTGGAAAATATGCTACCCGCCTGCAAAAATCTGGGAGTGACGCATATCACTAATGGCTGTTATCGTCTGCATCCGGTCGAGTGGAATATCGGCGAATCAGCGGGAGCATTGGCAGCCTTTTGCCTTTCACACGATCTCACACCCCGTCAGGTCCGCAACAACGAAAATCACCTCAGTGACTTTCAAGCGCTGCTGACTAAAGATCTCGATGTCGCGTTAGCCTGGCCGGAATTTGCCCGTATTACGCCTCGTTAATTGGATGCTGTCGAAGTCGGCGCAGGCAATCAGCCAGCGCAAACCTAATCCGAGTGGAAGACTTCTTCCATAGTCTTCCACCATTCACCCTCGGCACGCGATTCAACCGGATTCTGCATGGGCATACAAACGTCCCACCATTTTTGTGTGGCTGGATCAGCCGCCATCTTTGCCATATCTGCGTCAAAATCATCACCATGATATTCAAAGTAGGCAAACAGCAAGTTATCATGCAAGTAGATTGAATAATTCTTAATATTGCAGGCTTCAATCATCTTCAGGACATCGGGCCAGACATCAGCATGCAACTCTGTATACTCTGCGATCTTTTCCGGCTTGATGCCGATCACCTGTCCATAACGTTTCATGGCTACCTCCCCTGTTAGTAATCCATATCGAATTTCCGGGTTCCGCAAGGTTGCTAAACACAACGCTTGACCACCAAACCGCCAACCCGATTACAAACCCAGATTGTAAAAACTATTACCGGTCTGGCCCCAGATTGCTGCTTTATCAGCATCGGCATAATCAGCAATTGCTTTGTTCGTCTCTTCATAGACTTTTTTATAGGTTCCGGCCAGAATCGCCACCGGCCAGTCACTGCCAAACATGAGGCGTTCAGGCCCAAAAATTTCCAGTGCAGCATCAATACTGGGCTTGATGTCGGCATAGGTCCAGTTTTCAAAATCTGCTGTTGCCGTGTTCAAGCCGGATACTTTGGCATAGACATTAGGATTTTCCGCTGCCGCGGCCATCAAGTCACGCCATCGCTCCCATTCTGCCGGGCCTGTTGGCGGCTTTGCCAGGTGGTCAATGACCATTTTGAGATCAGGAACTTTCGCGGATAACGTCGGCACATGCCCGATGTGGTTGGGAAAGATCGCAACCACATCAAATGTCAGGTTACGTTCAGCCAGCAGTTGCAAACTTTCGATAACCACATCCTGTACCACCCAGTCTAAGTCGGCCTCTTCATGAATCAAGTGACGCATTCCCTTAAACCAGGGATTTTTACCGTATTCTTCGTCAAGTTTCCGGGCCGTCTCATCGGGCTTAAGCAGTGGCACCCAACCGACTACCCCGGCCACCCAATCGCGTTCAGCAGCAGTGGCAAGCATCGAGTCAGTATCTTCATAGGAATCAGCCGCCTGTACAATCACCGTCTTATCCATCCCGACGTTGCGCAACAGCGGTTCCAGATCGTGCGCCTCAAAATTAGCATAAATGGGACCATAATCGGGAACAAGCCAGGGATAATCCACCTGGTCCATGTTCCAAAAATGTTGATGGGTATCCAATTTTAACATGGTTTTTCCCTCAAAAAGCAATATGTCTCAATTCTCAAAGACAGAGTTTGCCACGATTACGCTTTTCATGGAGTGGCGAAAGCCGTTATTATATTTTATAGTTTGCTACTTGACCAGAATGTCACCATGTTGCGCGTTTATCGCGCCTTTACATATAAAATAATAAGGATTGTTGATGATGTCTCCACAAACAAATGCCCGCATCGACATTGATACCAACCGCATCATCAGTGAAATATCACCGCTACTGTTCAGTGGTTTTGCCGAGCATATGGGCCGCTGCATTTATGAGGGCATCTATCACCCAACATCACCCCATGCTGACGAAAGCGGGCTGCGAACCGATGTAATAGCTGCGTTACGAGAAATCAACTTTCGATCCATGCGCTATCCGGGTGGAAACTTCTTGAGCGGTTATCATTGGGAAGATGGTATTGGTCCCCGTGACCAGCGCCCGCGTCGCCGGGATCTCGCCTGGCAATCCATCGAAACCAACCAATTTGGCACTGACGAATTTATGCAATTTTGTACAGCGATCAACGCCCAACCCATGCTGGGTGTCAACATGGGGACAGGTACTATTCAAGCTGCAGCCAATCTCGTCGAATATTGCAACGCGCCAGTTGGCACATATTATGCGGATTTACGCGCCATGCACGGCCATCCCGACCCTTACAAGGTCAAATACTGGTGCCTCGGCAATGAAATGGATGGCCCCTGGCAGATTGGGCATCTCGATGCCGTAGAATACGGTAAAAAAGCCCGGGAAGCAGCCAAGATGATGCGCTGGCACGATAATGATATTCAACTGGTGTTATGTGGATCTTCGAATTCACAAATGCCAACTTACCCGGAATGGGATCGCGTGGCACTCGAACTCTGTTGGGATCAAGTCGATTATCATTCCATGCACTACTACGCCAATAATCGTGCCGATGACACCGCCAGCTACCTGGGACTGAGCGCCGAATTTGAGCGTTTTGTCGATACCCTGACCGGTGTATTACGCTACGTAAAAGCCAAAAATCGTTCCCAGCATGATGTCTATCTATCATGGGATGAGTGGAATGTCTGGTACAAAGCCCATGGGCCGGAACACACGCGCGGCAATTGGACCGAAGCGCCGCACCTTATCGAGGAAGTATACAATCTTGAGGATGCGCTGGTTGTCGCTCAGTGGTTGAACGTTTTTCTGCGCAAATCAGATGTCCTGAAAATTGCCTGTCTCGCCCAGATTGTGAATGTCATTGCTCCCATCCTGACAACCCGCGATTCAATCCTTAAACAATCCATTTACTACCCGCTGATGCTGTTCAGCAAATTCGCCAGTGGCAACGCTTTGGATGTCGCCGTACAGGCACCACACTACGAAACCAAACAATTTGGTGACATGCCTCTTCTCGATGTATCAGCCTCACACGATGCTGAAAATAATACAAACGCCATATTTATCGTCAACCGCAGCCAGACCGATAGCATACCGGTTGAACTAAACTGGCAAAACGTTCAGCCAAACAGCGTTAAATCGGCTCATCAACTCGCTGGAACTGATCCCAAAATGGCGAATAGCTTCGAGAATCCTTATGCCGTCACCGCAGTGTCAATCCATGCGCCGACGATCAACGATAATCGAGCGACGTTGATGCTACCCCCACTGTCGTTTACAACGCTTGAGGTCACGCTGTAGAAAAACTATTTTAGACAAAGATGTCGTTGAATTGTATCAGTTCTCGAGTCAGCCTGACGTAATAGAGCAAGAGGCTACTACATCAGGCCCTCGATTGTATCAGCCAGCGACACCAAGAGTAAACAACAGGATACTGCACCGGCATCCAACACACCACTTGAACGTTCGCCCAGGCGACTGGAACGACCGACCTTTGCGACCATAGCTTCAGTTGAATCGCGACCCGCGATAGCTGCCTCACGCATTGCCTGTAGGCTCTCCTGAAAGTCACCATTGGTTGCCGTTTCGGCAAACGCATCGACTGCGGGAATCAGCACATCCATCAGCGTTTTATCGCCGACTTGTGCTTCACTGACTTTCTTGATTTCCGCTAATCCGCCTTGCAGCATTTCCTTCAGCGAATGCTTATCGATGAGGTCTTTCCCAGAACAAGCCTTCGCCATCCCCCGAAATAACATCCCGTAAAGCGGCCCCATCGAGCCACCAATCGAACCCATCAGGACTCTGGATAACCTGCTCAAATTCTGACAGAGATCGCCTGGTTCTTGTTCAATCTCTTTCTGGAAAAGCGTAAAGCCTTTACTCATGTTGATGCCATGATCGCCATCTCCGATTTTGCCATCCAGCTCGCTCAAATATTGTTTGTTTTCTTGAATGATCAGAACAAAATCAGCGACGATTTTTCCCCCGGCCTGCACTGAAAAACTTTTCATCGTTCAACGTCCAAACTGGGTAAGCCCCATGCAGTCGACTTCCATATCGATACATGCTTTGAGTTCATCATCCAGCTTCAGCAAGGTCAGCGTGACACCTGCCATTTCCAGGCTGGTGAAATAGTTACCGACATATGATCGATGAATGTTGATGTTTTCGCTTTCTAACAGCGCCACTACATTGTTAAACAAAATATATTGTTCCATGTATGGGGTTGAACCCAGGCCCGACACCAGAACCACGACCTCATCATGGGCAGCGAAAGGCAGATCTGGCAACACAATATCCACCATCCGTTTTGCCATTTGCTCAGCGGTTTCGAGGTCAACCACTTCTAAACCTGGTTCACCATGATGTCCAATACCCACTTCCATCTTGCCATCTTCAACCGTGAAGTTGGGGTGCCCAACTTCGGGGATTGTACAAGGGCTTAAGCCAATACCGATGCTACGAGTATTATCAATAGCCTTTTGGGCCGTATTGATAACCGTATCAAGATCTGCCCCCTGGGCGGCTATCGCGCCCCCAATTTTCCACATGAGGATTTCGCCAGCCACGCCGCGTCGTTTTTCCCGCTCAGTTAATGGGGCGGAGGGCACATCATCATTGGCGACAACCGTTTTTACCATGATGTCATCATCGGCAGCCATCTCAACCGCCATTTTGACATTCATGTTATCGCCAGCATAATTGCCATATAAACAGGCCACACCCCGCCCAGCATCGGCTTCCCGAAAAGCATCATAAAACATCTGAGCCGGTGGAGACGAGAAAATTTCGCCAATCGCCACCGCATCGACCATATTTTTCCCGATATAGCCGACAAAAGCCGGTTTATGCCCCGACCCGCCGCCGGTGACAATACCCACTTTGTTTTCGATGGGTGCGTGCGTATACTTCAGAACCCGTGAATTGCCCGTTGTTGTGACGAGATCAGGATGCACTTTCACAAACCCTTGCAGCATTTCTTCAACAACATCCTGGGGGTTATTAATAATTTTTTGCATTATCGATCAACTCCATTGAGCCAGCGCTGTCTTCAAATAGGCAATCCCGGACTGCGCCCAGGTTTCCTGTAATGTGACCGTTTCATCCATTGTGCGCTGGAGCGGCGTCCATTGCTCCAGGATCACACTGGCATCTTTGCGAAAATTATGGAGCAATTCGAATTGCGCCGGTATATCCAGTTGTCCAGCACCCTCCGCCGCACCGGTTATCGTCAGTTCCATATCTGATTGATGACGAATGACCGTGAAATCTTTGACGTGCAAGCAGACGGTATGTGGCATCAAAGCTGTCGTCACCTCACGCACACCTTCACCCCGCCCCAACGAGTTCACCGTGTCCAGACAAACACCGATGTAAGCGTTGTCGATTTCCTGACAAAGCGTTTGCAAATCTAGAAAGCTGGATGCTTCATGATTCTCGATCGCCAGGTAGACCTGTTGTTTTGCATAATGATCGGCAACCTGCCGAATAAGTTGCCGCTCTTCTCGCAATTCAGGCGAGGCCTGGGTAAAAATCGTGCGCACCAGCCCCGCCCCCAGAATCGCAGCGATTTCCAAAAATCGGAGTAACTGAATGGGTTCACTGCCCACCGTACCAATCTCAAGCACCCGCTCGTTATCTTCAGCATAGCGTCGGATAGATGCCAGTTCATCGAGAGTCATACTGTCAAGATCGGGCTTTACACAGATCTGGACAACCGGCACGTCCAGCAACATCGCCTTATCAATCAGATCAAAGGCGGTCAAGTAATGGAAATCAGCTTTCTGCGTAACATCGCTACCATACGTCCCGGAAGACCAACCATAGGTATAGGAACCTATTCCTAATTTCATGGTGCTATCCCAGCGCCTCAATCGCTTTTTTCGTAGCTTCAACACCTAAGCGGGGACTAGACAAGATAGGTACGCTTTTCTCATCATCTGACAAAGTATCGACAACCCGGGCCATAGAGGCCTGAGCGAGAACAATCACGTCGACCTGATTCATCAGTTGTTTGAGACCTTCTCGAACAATCGCATCATGAGTATCACTGTCGCCGCTGGAGACCGCATCAAATGCTCCCCTGCACAAATACGTTAAGATCTCGATCGCTCTACCCAGAGCGTCGGCCCGCGCCTGCACCAGAGCACGGGTTGGTTCCAGCGTCGTGGGTAAGGTCGCAATCACGCCAATCCGCTGCGCCATGCGAACCGCTTGATCCGCCATCGCCTCATCCACCCGCAAAACCGGAATTTTCACAAACGGACGCGCTGCTTCAACCGCTGGCCCAACCGATGAGCAGGTCACAAGTACGATATCGGCACCGGCATCCTCAGCCGATTGAATGTAGCTTGCCAGCCGACGCGACGTAATCGGTGTCAGTTCGTTCGCTTCGATGGTGTTTTTGATGAGGCTCTCATCCACGATGTTGAAGACAGTTGAATCAGGCATAATCTCAGCACACATTTCAGTAAAAACGGGTGCCAGAAAACTTGCGGTGTGTATTAGTGCCAGTTTCTTCGTCATGATACTTTCATCCCACTATGATACTTCAATGACAACCCGGCGGTAGTCAGACAATGATCCGATGGGATTCTTGTCCTGCACTTCCAGGATGATGTGAATCTCCTTGCCTGCCGCATCACTGAGAATTGTAACAGAGGTTTGGCCCTAATGCGGAATCTCGATGTATTGTTATGCCTTGCAACCCAAATTATTGGAGTTCATTCGAAGCAAAAAAAGGTAAAAAACCAGGTGGATGCTAGCTACTGATCTGCGTCATCGGGCTTAACCAGGCCATAACGCCAGGCCAGGGCCGCCGCTTGCGTGCGGTCGGTGACATCGAGCTTGGCAAAGATGGTGCTGACGTAATTGCGGATAGTGCCCTCTGCCAGATACAGGCGCTGCGCAATGTCGGCATTTGACAAGCCATTCGCTAACAGGTTGAGTATTTCGCGCTCGCGCTCATTCAGTGCTTCGGCCAGTGTTGAATCGGTTGGAGCGCCTTGCTGCACGAATTGATACAACTTCCGGGCAACCGTCGGCGAAACTTGCGTTTCACCACTCATCGTGAGCGCAATCGCCTTAAGGATTTCGTCACGCGTTGAGTCTTTTAGCAAATACCCGGAAGCTCCGGCGCGAATGGCGTCGAAGACCCACTCATCAGCATCGTAGGTTGTCAGCACCAGAACTTTGACCGTTGGATGTTGCTCGCTAATGGCACGGGTGGCATGAATGCCGTTCATCACCGGCATTTTTAAGTCCATCAGCACAACATCAGGTTTCAAGGACGCTACCAACTCAAGCGCCTCGGCACCATTTTCCGCCGAACCGACCACTTCAATATCAGGTGCCGTACCAACGATCATTTGCAGACCATCCCGCGCCAGCGCCTGGTCATCAACAATCAACACGGTTGTCATATACTTCCTTTCACCTGCAATTTCACCTCTGTCCCCTCACCCGGCTGACTATGAACAGTCAACTGTCCATGACACAATAGTGCACGCTCCTGCATTCCGATCATACCATAATGACCGACTGGCAAACTCTGTGCGGTATCGAAGCCAATGCCATCATCAGTAATAGTTAATATAAGCTGCTGATTTCGCTGCCGCAGCGCCACGTTAAGGGTGGTGGCGTTAGCATGGCGGACCACGTTGTTCAGGGCTTCCTCGGCAATGCGATAAACATGGTGGGCAATCTCTGGCGCGACCTCGATCGACCGGGGCGGTAATGCCATGACCAGTTTCAGGCCGGTCCGCTCAGCAGTGGATTCGACAAGATTCTGAACCGCCAGCACCAGTCCCAGGTCCTCGACTGGGTTGGTCCGCAGAGCATGCAAAGCACTGCGCGTTTCGTCCAGTCCATTGCGCGTCACCCGTTGGACTGTTTCAAGGGTTGCTCGGGCAGCTTGTGGATCAGAATCCCATACTGCTGATAATCCCTCAAGCTGGAGCGCAACTGCACTGAGCGTGTGGGCCAGTGTATCATGTAGTTCGCGGGCCATGCGGTTACGCTCACGGCTGATCGCTAATTGTTCCAGTGTCGTAGCATGTTCAGCCAATCGCACGTTTGCCGCCTCCAGTTCAGCCCGCTGCTGCCGTTGTTCCCGGAAAAGCCGCCCAATAATGTAGCCAATAGCGATAAAAATGATGAGGCGACCCAATTCCGCCTGGATAATGCTACGTAGCGCGGGGCCACCTACCGATAAGGTTAGCGCAGCCAGAAAAATCTCAAGCAGGGCGGTGCTGAAATTAAACACCAGCATGGCCCGCACCCCGTATTGAGCACTGACCAGAATGAGCGGCACCGCCAGCCAGACCATGAGCGCCCCCGGCTCAGCCGCAGCCGCTTCACCCGTGATCCCAGCATCAATCCAGGCCAGTACACCCCATGCGCGGGCGAAAATTGGCCCGATACTGGCAACCAGCAGCGCCATCGGTAGATACCAGCGACCCAACCAGCGCCTGAGAAATCCTAATGAAAGATACAGGAGCAAGGCCAACCCTTGCATGAAACTGAGGAAACTGAAGGCCACATTGCCGATGTCTTCATTGTCTGCGGCACCCAAAAAAGCGAGTAATAACAACGCCAACTGGATCACAGTGAAAATGCGGAAAATTTGGAGAAGGCCCGGTTCAATCAGTTTCATAGCTCTTGATGGTAGCACAGGTCTAACCGGGCCGATATTGCCTCGCGCCATATCGCCATATGATTGGCATCACATCTGGACAGTGATTCGCTGCCTGCGGGTATATGATTTGGATAACTGGTCAACCCAAACCACCTTGCCCTAGACTGGAAGCACAGCAAATTTTGAACGGAGGTTTAACAATGGGCATCGGTGACGCCATCACAATTGTTAGTTTTCTCATCAGCCTGCTTTTCGCCATCCCGGCACTGCTGGTGTTCCTCACACTGGTATTCAGATACACCACAGCTCAGGGCGCTAGACGACTGGAACACGGCGCTGTGCGACCATTCGTTGTCGGTTTGATCGTCCTGGTTATTGGCGGCGGTTTTGCGGCGAATTTGGTGGGGCTGGGTAGCCTCATGCAGTTCACCGGCATCTGGCTCTATCTATTCTTATTGCTGGCGGCCTTTGTGGGTCTGGCGGCGCTGGCAAACCTGCTGGGCACCCGCATCAGTGTCAATCTCACCCAGAATACCGGTTTACAGACGGGTATCGGCGGCCTGGTACTGGCTTTTGCCTTCGCCTTTCCGTTTTTGGGCTGGTTTATCGTCCTACCGGCCACGTTGATCACTGGCACAGGCCTAACAACGCTGGTGTTGTGGCAACGCTTCACAGCTCGCCCGGCTCAACCTCTGAGTGAGACCAGCGAACTTGAGGCCCAGCCATCATGATGACGAGACGTGCCTTCCTCAGCGCCCTGGCCCTGAGTGCAGCTAGCTGCGCTCCGCTTATCGATCAGTTAACGCAACCGGCACTCCCGGATACGCTGACACTGCCCCCGGTTCGCACCGCCCTACCAGCGGCTCACCTGCTCAACCGTGCCACCTATGGGCCGCGCCCTGGTCAGGTTGAACAGGTGCAACAGATGGGCCTGGAAAACTGGCTGACACAGCAACTGGATTATGAAAACATTGCTGACAGCGCAATGGACTTGCGACTACGCCGCTACGATACCCTGTCCATGACCCCCCGCGACTTGCTGGCATTCTGGGGCACCAGCGACAGGCGCTACATCGCCAATGAACTGGCAGCCGCAACCCTGGTCCGGGCCGTTTATTCTCAACGCCAATTATACGAAGTCATGGTTGGCTTTTGGAGCGATCACTTCAGCATGTATCACTTCAAGGACCGGGTGGCGATGCTCAAGACCGTAGACGACCGTGAGGTGATTCGACCACATGCGCTGGGCAACTTCGGTGATCTGCTGCGTGCTTCGGCCCACAGCCCGGCGATGTTGGTTTATCTGGATAACATCGTCAATGAAAAAAGTCACCCCAACGAGAATTATGCTCGAGAAATCATGGAATTGCATACGCTGGGCGTGGATGGCGGCTATACCGAGCAAGATGTGTTGGAAACCGCCCGTGCTTTCACCGGTTGGTCGGTCAATCATAACGGCGAATTCATCTACATCAATGAATGGCATGACGATGGACCCAAAACCATCCTGGGCCATACGCTACGCGCTGACAACGGAAAAGCAGATGGTGAGCGTGTGCTGGATATTCTTATACAGCATCCCAGCACCGCGCAGTTTATTTGTACCAGGCTGGCGCGGCGGTTCGTAGCAGACGATCCTCCGGCAGATCTGGTCGCAAGCTGTGTAGCCACCTGGCGCGGGAGCAAAGGTGATATACAGTCGGTGCTGAGGACGCTATTCGCCCACCCAGATTTCGCCAGCGCGTCCCCCAAAATTAAGCGACCATTTACGCTGGTGGCCTCGTTACTGCGTGCGACCAACGCCACCTATAATGGCGACGTCGGGTTACTTGATACACTGGAATCACTGGGGCAACGCCCATTCAATTGGCCCACGCCTGATGGCTACCCGGACACGCTGGAAGCCTGGAACAGCAACCTGCTGCATCGCTGGAATGTTGGCATCCAGGCAGTCGCGGGATCATTGCCTGGCGTCGGTATCGATTTCGAGCACTTCGCCAACCTCAGCAAGGGTCAGCGCGAAAAAATCCCATTCTTTGGTCGCTTATTGCTCCAACGCGAGCTGACCGACGACGAGAACACGCTCATCTCCCAGTATATCGAAAGTCAGCCAACCGGCAATTCAGTCGAGGAAGCAGCCCAGGTGGTCGGCGCACTGCTGGCAAGCCCGGCGTTCCAATGGCTTTAGACCACCAATAGACGAGGAGAGCAAACAATATGAAAGCAAAATCATTATCTCGGCGTGACCTGCTCAAAGCAATGACAACTGTCGGCACGCTGACCGCTTTACAGGGTTTGTGGCCGCGCTGGTTGCCGCGACTGGCGTTCACCAATGATGGCGTGGCTGGAGATGTCATCGTTTGCATCTTTTTGCGCGGCGGTGCAGATGCGCTCAACATGATTGTTCCCTTCGGCGACAGCGCCTATTATCAGGCACGACCGACGCTGGCCCTGGCCCCACCCGACAGCAATACATCCGATCGGCTCCTGGCCCTTGATGACTTCTTTGGCCTGAACCCGGATATGGTCGCACTGCACGAGTTATTCACCAGTGGACGGCTGACTGCTATCCACGCGGTCGGCGCACCGCACATCTCCCGCAGTCACTTTGAAGCGATGGATGTCATCGAAAGTGGTGTGGACGGCGAAAACGGCGCAAATACCGGCTGGCTGGGACGGCACTTGCAGGCAACGGCTGCCCCCGTCGACTCTCCTCTGCGGGCGATTGGCTGGGATGATAAAGTACCCAAGAGTCTCCAGGGTTATGTCTCGGCCAACGCGTTGCGCTCAATTACTGATTACCATCTAGCCGGGGACGACACCCGGTCGCGCCAGATGGCATCTACACTTGCCGCCATGTATGCGACTAGCTCACTGGATAATGCAGCTCAGGCGACATTAAAAACGCTGGCAACCGTCAACAAGATCAATATTGATGCGTACATCCCGGCACACGGCGCGGCCTACAGTGAAACTGACTTTGGTCGTGCGCTCAAACAGACCGCCGCCCTCATCAAGGCCGATGCGGGGCTGGAGGTCGCCTGCATTGATCTGGGCAATTTCGACACCCACGTCACACAGGGCAGCACGACCCAACAGGGCATTGGAATTCTCCCGACCCTGGTACGCGAATTCGCCGTCAATCTACGTGCTTTCCATGATGACCTGCAAGCCTACATGGGGCGGGTCACGGTGGTCGCTATGTCCGAATTTGGTCGTCGTGCCCAGGAAAATGGTGCTGCTGGCACCGATCATGGTCATGGCGGCGCGATGTATGTCCTGAGTGAACATGTCCAACCGGTGCCGGTTCATGCCGAGTGGCCGGGACTCAATCATCATTTCCTGGATAACGGCGACCTGGCAATTACGGTCGATTATCGGACAGTTCTCAGCGAAATCTTGCTGAAGCGAACCCCAAGAACAGATTTACATGTTGTTTTTCCTGGCTTTGATGCATCGTCCATCGGCATCCTGGCTTAGAGTAACCACTCCACAGCTCGATTACCGGCATATTGATATCAGATAAGGAGTACCGCAATGCGTTTACAAATGTTCTTTGTCGCAGTAATGCTGGCGCTAGGCATCAGTGCTTGTAATGGCTCGTTTCAATTTCAACAGGATCAGAATTTCAACTATCTAACCGTGAATCTACCGGAAGCTGATGTTGTGCGAACATTCCAAACCATCCTGACCAGCGGCGACTCGCGCCTGCGTAATGTGCAGGCCGATCTGCGTGCCAATGAGATATTCGTGAGTGCCGAAGCACCGGCTGCAAATGGAACCTGGATTCCGGGCAACCTGACTTTCCGGGCCTGGGCTGAAAATGGCAACCTGCAACTGGCGGTTACATCATTCAACTTTGGTCAGATAACCACCCAGCAAGCCGGCATCGACAACTTTAATCG
Source organism: Phototrophicaceae bacterium (assembly GCA_965223835.1). Taxonomy (GTDB): domain Bacteria; phylum Chloroflexota; class Anaerolineae; order Aggregatilineales; family Phototrophicaceae; genus CAVYXZ01. The sequence goes on along the minus strand of CBDCXQ010000001.1, from coordinate 2,088,930 downwards.
ACAACTGGCTGAGGGTTTGTCACGTTCCGCGGCACGAAATCAGAACCAATCAGAAATCACAGAGATTTCGATCACCGATTCGGCCTTCACCTTCACCATCCGCACGCCGCGCCAGCGCCAATGATTATCGGCCAGGGCGTGCCATTTCTGGTTCACCCTGCCATGGAATGGAATAACATCGTATCGCTTGCTGAACCGGAAATGTCAACCGATTCAGCAAGCATCTTTACACTAGCACAGGCACGAAAATCAAGCTACATATGGTCTCCTACGCTGCCGAGGTCAATGCCCTCCAATTGAAAAACATCGCTTTTCGAAAATGAACAAACTTGACAAAGAATTCGGGCTAATGTAAACTCTGCGCAGCTATTAGATCGATCCAAAAATAAACATCTGTAGCATCTCACGCACAACACTGTTCTTTTTATTTGGAGGGGAATATGAAATCAAAAAAGAGATTAAGTCGCCGAGAATTTATGGCTCTTACTGGCAGTGCCACCGCAGGGGCAACCCTACTCGGCATTCCGGGTGCGGCACTCGCCCGCCCCGCTAAACGACCTCGTACACAAGAGCCGGTCACGATCCGCTACATCGGGCGACCTGGTATGACGGAACATGTGGAAGAGCTATTACAGCCCTGGCTTGAAGAAACCGGTCATACATTGGAAATCGCACAATTTGGAATGCAAGAGATTGCCGACAAGATCATGCAATCGACTGCAACCGGTACATATTTGGCCGATGTTTTCCAGTTCCCCAGCCAGATTCGCGCTGATGTTATTAACGCTGGCGCTCTGGCAGAAGTCCCGCAATCAGTTCAAGATGCAATTCAGTTCGATGATATACTGCCCAACTTTGCTCGAACATTGATGTGGGATGGCAAAGTCTATGCCCTGCCTTACGATGGCGACATTCATTATGTCAATTATCGTAAAGACTTGTTTGCCGATGCTGATCTCAATGCGCGCTTCAGCGAAGCCTATGGTTACGATCTGCCGGTAGATGGGCCGGAAACCTGGGAACAATGGCGTAACATCAGTGAGTTTTTCACCGGTTGGGACTGGAATGGGAACGGTGAAGATGACGATTTTGGCCTGTCCGTGTTGTCGGATCGTGGCGGTTTCCTGTGGTGGGGATTCTTCTCACGGGCGACGGCTTATGCCAAGCACCCGGATGACCCCGGATTCTTCTTAGACCTCGAGACAGGTGATGCCCGTATCAACAATCCCGGCTTTGTCCGTGCACTTGAGGAATTTGCCGAAGAAACCCAGAATTGGGCACCGCCGGGCGGCACGAACACCGGTTATGGCGATATGTGGGGCGCGATGTCAGGTGATCGGGTCGTCCAATCCTACAGTTGGGATGGGCTGGCGATGGAAACCGGCGAAGACAATCTGATTGCCGGGAAGCAGGGCTTCAGTATCTTGCCGGGTTCAAACGAAGTGTACAACGCGAAAACGGACGCATGGGATACCTTCGACTCGCCGAGTCATGCGCCCTTCCATGCTTTTGGTGGCTGGTCATTTGCCGTCTCATCGCAGGCCGACCCAGCGGTGATTGATGCCGCGTGGGAAATGCTGACCTATGTCGCATCCCCAGAAAACTCCCTGTGGTTCGTAAGTCGTCCAACCGGGGCGAGTCCCTATCGTGACAGCCAACTATCGGATGCAGCTCCCTTTGCCGAAGGCTTTGGCGTCACCGAAGAAACCGCCCAGGATTATCTCGATGCCAGCCGGGCTACCCTGGAACATCCCAATGCAGTCTTTGACCTCGCCATACCTGGCTTCAGTCAGTATCGTGATTCGCTTGAACTCGGCGTTAGCCAGGCACTTGCTGGCGAACTGTCAGCCCAGGAAGCGCTGGACCAGGTGGCAGCGGCTTGGGAAGAGGTTAGTGATAGGATGGGTGGTAAAACCGGGCAAGCAGCGCTTTACGCGAAAACACTGGGCGTCTAGTTTGTAGCCCTTCAAGTAATCAGTAACACGTTCAGCCAAAGCAATTGCTAACCAGATTGATGGCTGACGACATTATCTGACCTATCAAGAAATGTTGCAATTGAGGCTATAGATGCGCCATCATATAGTCAAATTGCAGCATTTTTTCTTGATGATTGTTGCATGTAAAATAAAAAAGGCGGGGCGGGGATCAGCTTATGGCAAATAACCAGATAGTCGATGCCGGGCGAACGGATGGTGGGCTGTCGTTCCGTTCCCTCATTCCCAGTCTATCGGACCGAACGTGGAAGTGGCTGCTCCTGTTGCCAGCCGTCATCATTGTGCTGGTTCTGCTACTTGGCCCCACACTCTGGACGCTCTACGCAGCGTTCACCGATATGCATCTCTACCGGCCACCACAAATCGAAACATCGTTTGTCGGTCTCAAGAATTTCGAGAAGTTGATTCAAAATGCCCCGTTCTGGCGCACGGTAAGAAACACGATTGTTTTCATGCTAGGGGTTGTACCAACTCAGGTGGTCCTGGGTATGGTTCTGGCAGTGAGCCTGAACAATGTGACACGAGGCAGGAAATTCTTTCGGACGTGGTTCCTTCTGCCCATGATGCTCAGTCCGGTTGTCGTCGCCTTCGTCGCCGGACGCATGATGTTCCAAGAAGATATTGGTCCGATCAATTTTTTCTTGCGTGAAATCGGCATGCAGGGCATTCCCTGGTTAACGGACCCCAATTGGTCAATGGTTTCACTTATTCTGGTTGATGTCTGGCAGTGGAGTTCATTTATGTTCTTGATGCTCATGGCCGGGCTGCAAGGCGTGCCGCCCGATCTGCTCGAAGCCGCGCGCGTCGATGGCGCTAACGCCTGGCAAGGATTTAGGCACATCACAATACCAATCATCATGCCAATTACGATCACTGCCCTGCTGATTCGGATCATTGACGCCTTTAGAGTGGTCGATATTGTGATGACCCTCACTGGTGGCGGCCCCGGACAGGCTACCGAAACGGTCTCAGTGGCGATCTATCGGTCAGGTGTCAAAGGTGGCGATCTGGCATTTGGTAGCAGTCAGGCCTACTTCCTTGTTCTGATTATGCTGGTTTTTGGCGGCGCTTTTATATTTATGATGCGGCGCACAATCGGCCAGAGTCGCTAGAAAAGAGGCTTATATGAATATGGAACTGCAAAAGCGGCTGACGAATATCATCTCATATTCCGTTCTCACCATCTGGTCGATTATCCTGTTCTTCCCGCTCTATTGGGTTGTCATCACCTCATTTAAGAACATCACCGACATGGCCGACCGGACGACCTTTATTCCTTTCCTTGATTTCCAGCCCGGCCTCCACGCCTGGCAGTTTCTCTTTGTTGAGCAACTGGGCTGGTTTATGAAACCGTTTGGCAACAGCCTGATCGTTTCGACGATTACGGCGACTCTCGCGGTAACGATTGGATCGATGGCCGGTTATGCGCTGGCGCGGTACAACTTCCGCAATTTGAATGACAGGATTGTGTTGGGTTTTATGGCACAACGTTTATTCCCCGGCGCATTGTTCATCCTCGCCTTCCTGGTCATGTTTCGGGAGTTGAATCTGCTGGATACCCGGCTGGCGCTTATTATCGTCTACACCGGGGGATCGATTCCGTTCGTGGTGTGGGTCATGCGCGATTTTTTCGCGGGGATCCCGGTAGAAATCGAAGAAGCCGCGTTAATTGACGGGGCCAATCGGTTCATTGTCCTCTTTCGCATTGCGATGCCGCTGGCACTTCCCGGACTGGTGGCGGTGTTTGTCCTGTCGTTCATCGGTGCCTGGAATGAATATCTCGTGGCCCTTACACTGTCGTTTACCAATGCCGTGACCATTCCCCTGTTTATTCAACAACAGGTTAGCCAGACCGGAATCACCGAATGGTGGAACATGTCGGCCATCGCGTTGGTTAGCCTCGTCCCCGTGTTTGTGATTACCGCCGTTCTGGAAAAGTACATCTCGGGCGGCCTGACATTCGGTGCCTTGAAAGGCTAGCGACGGGTGAGTTTGCCAACTTATCTCAATCTCACAGCCCACGAGACACAGACTGCCGCAGCGATATTCGATCGCCTGTTCCCACCTGATGATCACGATCCCGGCGCGGTTGAGATCGGTGTGCTGGATTATCTAGATCGTGCCTTGAGCGGGCCATACCATGACATACTGGACTGGTATCGAGTTGGCTTGCGGGCGCTCGATGAGTGCGCTGTAGCTGACTTTAGTCAGCCCTTTCATTTATGCAGCACCGAACAGCAAGACACACTGCTTATTCGCCTGGAACAGGGGGCGCTTGATCGTTTTGCTATACCACCCCAGATGGACTTTTTCGCCATGTTGCTCAAGCATGTGCGCGAAGGCATTTTTGCAGACCCCTTCTACGGCGGCAACCGGGACAAAGCTGGTTGGCGCTTTCTACGACATCCCGGCATCTGGCTGGAACATACGGTCGAGGAGCAAATGGCCGATGAACCGGTTGATAAAGATGGCAATATCCAGTCGCTCCAGGATCTGCAATGTGACAACGACAATCCAACAAAATATGCCGGATATAATCCACAAAGTGGTGCAAAGCCGCCTGATAGCCCCACTGATGTGATCCTGGTAGGGTTGGGGGCGGTGGGGGGCATCATCGCACCACGATTGACGCAAGCAGGCCTCAAGGTAGTCGCTTTGGAGGCTGGTCCCTGGCGGTCTGAAGCTAACTTCCTGCCCGATGAACTCGGGATCGGCTTTTATGGACGCGCCGGCCTCGGGCCGAAGTTCAATCGTGAGGTTCCCCGCTGGCGCTGGCGCGAAGACAGCCCAACCCGCGAGGCTACATTCGGTTACGGTCGTATGGTCAATGGCGTCGGTGGTTCCCTCACCCATTATGGCGGGTGGCTGCGCCGGTTTCACCCTCACCATTTTCAGATGCGTTCCTATGCTGAAGCACGCTGGGGCCAGGCCATTATTCCTAAAAATAGTACGCTGGCCGACTGGCCCATCAACTACGAGACACTGGAGCCATACTATACTGAACTGGAGCATAGCATCGGGGTGGCAGGCGAAGGCAGCGACAACCCGTACATCCCGCGTTCGAAACCCCTGCCGATGCCCCCGCTCAGACCATTCAAACTGGGTGAACGCTTCAAAGATGTCACGATGTCCCTGGGCTATCATCCTTTCATGGTTCCTGTTGGCGTAAACTCGGTCCCTTACGATGGGCGGCCTGCCACCCGGTATCATCCCTGGTCCGTGGGATTTGGCGCACCGGATGGCGATCGCTGGGACCCCAGCCTGACCAGCATTCCCAAAGCACTGGCAAGCGGCAACCTCGACTTAAGAACCCATTGTCGCGTTTTGCGCGTTTTGACCGACTGCCAGGGCCATGCCAGCGGCGTGGAATATGTCAACGCCAGCGGTGAACGCCATGTTCAGGAAGCACGCACCGTGATCCTGTGTGCCTATACCTGGGAGACGGTTCGTTTGCTCTTTTTATCTGGTGATAACAAACATCGAGACGGCTTGGGCAACAACAACGGTCAACTGGGTAAAAATTTCATCACGAAGACCTCCACCCACGTCGGTGGCCTGTTTGATAATGACATTTGGAATCGTCATACTGGCCCCGCTGCTCAGGGAATGCTGGTAGATGATCTACTCTCCACTGAATTTGATTCGGGTGCCAATGGATTCCTCGGTGGCGCGTCGGCTGGGATGGAGATGCAAACCGCGCCGCTGCGAATCAGCCTCGAATCGCGCCCAACCGGGGTGCCAGCTTGGGGTCAGGCGTACAAAGATCACTTGAGAAAATGGCAGCAGGTGGCGTTTATTGGCGTCCAGCAGGACTCGCTGCCGTATTCCTGCAATTATCTCGATCTTGATCCTCATCATCGCGACTCGAGTGGTCTGGGCCTACCCGTAATTCGAGCGACCTATGAAGTGCAAGCGAACGAGCATCGCATATCTGACTTTATGGAAAGCTGGTGCGAGAACATTCTGCGAGAAATGGGAGCCAGCAACGTATGGCGTGGCGGGCGTTTTCTGGGAGTAGGAAGCTGTCATGAACTTGGTGGTGCCCGCATGGGCGAAGACCCGCACCTATCGGTGGTCAATCGTGACTTGCAGGTTCATGATACGCCAGGACTATATGTGTATGGCGGCGCGACATTTCCATCGTGCCCCGGAATCAATCCGACACTAACGATTTTTGCCGCGTGTTTACACGCCATTGACCGCTTGATCGAGCGATTGGGCGCGACTTAAGTTTGATGTTTACCACACGATTCACGGATAACCAGCGCGGTTGGCAGAATCGTTCGTCGGGAAGCAAGTAACGGATTATTGAGGCGTTCCAGCAGTTGGCTGGCTGCAATCTTGCCGATCTCACGCGGATCGCCAGAAATCGTCGTCAAAGCGGGGTGCCAGGTGGCAGCATCTGTGATATTGTCAAAACCAACGATCGCGAAATCTACACCCGGCAGACGCCCTGCTGCTTGTAAACCCAACATCACACCAAACGCAACCACATCGTTGTAGCACATCGCCGCAGTTGGTGGATCAGGCTGTTCGAGCAAGTTTAAGATCGCATTATAGCCAGCCTCGCGCGAACCAGAACTAGCAATCACCAGTGACTCATCCACTACCAACCCATGGTCCTGGCAGCCAACAAAGAATCCTTCCAGCCGCTCCTGCCGAGCAGAGGAATGCAGCGGCCCACCGATATAGGCGATACGCTGATGCCCATGCTGGACCAGATGGTCAACACCGGCCTGCGTGCCCTGGACATGATCGGCACCGATGTAATCAACATCAACATCTGATAACGAGCGCACAAACTGGACCACTGGCAGTTGGCGATTCAGATGTTCAATTTCTTCAGGCGGTGTTTCCTGTGCCGGACACAATAAGATACCGTCAACACCATGCTCCAGGACCGTTTCCAGCAACCGCCCTTGACGGTTAGCAATATCGGCGGTGTTCGCCAGCAATGCGACATATCCGCTTGCTTCTAATTTTTCTTCCGCCCCCAGCGTTAGCTCGGCAAAAAATGGGTTCGAAATATCAAGCACAACAACCCCGATCGAAAAGGATTGTTGCGTGCGCAGACGTGCCGCACCGCGGTTGTAGACATAGCCCAGCTTCTGCATCGACGTCAGAACGCGCTGCCGGGTCGCCTCAGCCACCAAAGGGCTATTCCTGACCACCAGTGATGCCGTCGCACGAGATACACCCGCGTCACGCGCAACATCCACCAGTGTGACCCGTGGTGCTGCTGAATCCTGTGATGAGATTTTTTTCGACATCCGTTTCGGAAAGCTTTCAAATCAATAGCAGGCATTCTAAGCCTGTCTATGCTACCACATCGGTATTTATGTCAGATACCCGCCGACGATATGAGGTTGGCCCTGCAAATCAAGCGCTTCAATTGTCACCTGACCTTTATTCCAGACAATCGTGCCCGCACCCATCGCCTCAACTTCAACGCGTCCACCGGGTAAAGTCAAGCTGAGTGGTGCTGGTTGATGGCCATGATAAGCAGCGACCCATAGCTGCTCTTCGGGGAGTGCAATCAACCAGGCAGCCTCTTCTCCACAGGTCAATATAGTATCATCAATTGTGATATGTCCTCCATGACGCTGCCGCGCTACCGGCGACTCAAGCAGAGGCCAACCCAGATCGCCCGTCTGATTCCAGCGCCGCTTCATACGCCATTCGAGTAGATCAATTTCCAGCCCCAGCAGTTGCCCATCGCGCTCGTAAGCCACCTGCCACAGCCGTTCCTGGCCCGGTGAATATGAAACCCGCGCCTGTGCTTCATCAACGATTTGACCACGAGCAACGACTTCACCAAAAGCACTGGCATTGGCATAGTCGGACCGTTCGGCAACCTCGACATAGAAACCACACTGCGGTTGACCCTGATAGAAAGACCCCGGTTGCGCCAGTTCCCAGAAGGTCTTGGCCGGACCTAGATAGTTGTAGAGTTCCAGCACCAGATGTCCATCAATGACCGTCAATTGCAATGGTGCATCCTGTCCCATATTGGTCAGGGTCAAGGGCCTTACGGAAAATAAGGCCTGACCACTGGCAACCACGATCGTTTGTCCTGGCGTGACCTGAGCCGGTAGCGACTCAATGCGCCGATCGCTAATCCAGATTTCATCAACCGATTCTTGATGTAACCATACCAGAGCCGCTTTGGCGCTGTGGCAACGAGTCCACCCGTTCAGCTCACGCGGGGCATATAAGCCGATCATTCGGGATCCGTCTTGTACGCCAAGAAAACGACCCTCTTCCGGTAGCAAAAAATCTGGCGACCGCGACGGCGTGCTATGGAAGTCACCAACCCAGTGATCGTTGTGCAGATACCGCGAGAAAAACACACCGGGTCGTTCCTGACCCAGAATCACATAATGGGCGATACACACATTGGATTGCCGCGCAATAAAGCGGTTTGATTGGGTCGTTAACTCCTGTGAGGCTACGCCCAGAGCAAATGATGGACTATGATAAGTCGTTATCCCAACGCCAGTCGCCGCATCTGCAGTCTCTGCGACCTGCATCATTTTCGGTTGGTAAGTCAGCAAATCTGCCAGCCAATCGGGTACAATACCTGTCGCAATCCACTCACGAATATCGTCAATATCAGACGGCGTTTCGGCCAATACGTTGGGCAGGTACGCCCGGCTGTAGGGTCCCGCCAGGCGGCCTGTCCCCGCGTGTATATGCAGCACTGTGCTCAAGGCCAGCCGATTGCGCATCACCAACGCCCGCATCCGCGTTGCGGGATGTTGAACCAACGTCGCCAGGGTGTGTAATACCTCTATCGCAATCCGTGCGTAGTTGGGGCTATTGAATTCAATCGGGATGCCATTCTGATCGGTCAATTGCATCCACTTCAGCAGTTTAGCATACCCTCGCTCAGCAATCCGTTGATCGCCTAGCAGCTCGCCACCCAGGCAGGTATTGGTGATGTCTTTGATAACGATGTTGGTGTAAGCCGGATGGACATCAATCCGCCGGATTTCATCCAGACCCAGACGAATGCTGGCAATCAGATCTGCTTGCAACCCCTTAGATAAACGATCGCGATACCGTAGCATAATCGGGATCAGGTTAAACAGCGCAAATTGCACAGCGTTGAGATCTTCGACAACATCATCTTCGAGTTCCCAGCGGAAGTTGCCATAGTGTGGGTCACTCTCGTTGCGCTCCTGGCAGCTTAGCACCGCCCGGATCGTTGCCTCTGCCTGTTCCAGGTCGGGTTGGGTACCGTTTTCGACCAATAACGTCGCCAGCCGTACCGCCCAAACCATGCCATGATATGTTTTGCCATCAACTGTGCGTGCGATCATGTTGGTAGCGGGGTTGAAGTCATCTGGTAACCTTAGCGGTTGAGGTTCGATCATGGGACAATTCTCCCTGAGCAACAATAGAGCATTATCGTTACCGTGCCAGACCTACCAGAGGTGTCATGATGATGGCATCGAACCCAGCCAGAAGCGCCCGAATCTCGGAGTCAGGATCACCATATACCGTAAAGCGGGTTACGTCGACCATCGCACCAAAACGATCAGCAAACCGTTGATTGAAGTTATCAAGATGTTGTTTGAAGGCCGCGCCATCGGCGTATTGCTCATAGATATGGGCACTGGCCTCGTCGGCACTAATGAATACCTCGTAATTCAACGTACCACATTCATTTGCCTCAATCGCGGCGACCATATCATTTGCCAGGGCTTTAAAATCACCCAGTTTGCCAGACTTGATTGCCAGTTCAACCACCCAGACATAATTGGTCATGATTGTCTCCTGATTTTTGGTTACTAAATCTCCATATCGAACCGGTCTTGATACAGTTTCACATATGCATCGAGTGTCATTTCGCGCCCCACGTCAACCCATTCGGCATCACTCATGGCGTCACGCCCAACAGCCCACTTCTGGGCGTCATCCCCCACCAGATAGCGTAGCTTCGGTTCTTCGGTCTCGAGTGCATGCTGAATCGTTTCGGCGACCTGTTGCGGTTGGGTGGGCGTTTTTAACAACGTGCCAAACAAGCGTGCGCTGCGAACATCAAACTCGGCATAGGGCGAATCAGCCGTCGTTCGACCACCACCTTTATGATGTAGCGACGTTGCCACGACGCCTGGCTCGATCAGTACTACACGGATATTAAATCGCCTGACCTCCTGTGCGAGGGCTTCACTGGTTGGCCTCCAGCGCGAACTTCGACCCAGCATAGGCACTGGCCCCTGCCCGCGCCAACCGGCCCATGATCGAGCTAACATTGACAATCGCACCGGTGTTGGCTTGCCGCATCGTTGGCAATACCAACCGCATAAGCCGCATCGCGCCGAAAAAATTCGTCTCGAAGATCAAGCGTAGTTGACCCTCTGACACTTGTTCCAGCGGCCCACCGCCCCCGATACCGGCATTGTTAATCAGGATGTCTAAGCGTCCGGCTTTTTCGATAATATGCAGCACCGTAGCCGCGCAGGCTTCAGCCATCGTAACGTCCAACGGCAAGACATCCAATTTCAGCCCTTCACGGGTTGCAGCCTGAGTCAATGGTGCGGCATCTCGTTCCGGGTTGCGCATCGTGGCGAACACAACATAACCCTGGCGGGCCAGGTGCAGTGCAGTCGCCTGGCCGATACCGCTACTGGTTCCCGTGATGAGCGTGACTTTCATAAGATTTGCTGCTCCCGCGCACCATTTTTCAGCAGTTCACGAGCGATGATAGTCCGCTGAATCTGGTTGGTACCCTCATAAATCTGCGTAATTTTTGCGTCACGATAGAGCCGTTCTACTTCATAACCCCGAATGTAGCCGCTGCCACCAAAAATTTGCACCGCATTAGCCGTTTGTCGGACAGCGGTATCACTGGCAAAACATTTCGCCATCGAACAGGCGGCTGTTGCTGGCAGCTCGTTGTCGATTAGCGTGGCAGCACGCTGGACGAGTGCGCGGGACGCCGCAATTTCCGTTGCCATATCAGCCAGCATCCATTGGATGCCTTGATTTTCGGCGATGGTTCGACCAAACTGTTTCCGAACCTGCGCGTAATCTAGCGCTGCTTCCAGCCCCGCCTGGGCGATACCGACTGCCAGCGCCCCAATCCCAACGCGCCCTTTGTCCAGCACACTCATCATAATGTGAAAACCGCGATTCAGTTCACCGATGAGCGCGTCTACCGGTAGATCAACCGCATCAAAGTAAAGTGCCCCCACCTGTGATGCCCGTTGACCCATTTTGTGTTCCTTAACACCACGCGAAACACCGGGCGCGTGCAAATCAACGATGAAGATACTCATACCGCGATGACCCTGTTCTGGGTCAGTGACCGCCAGGACAAAACCCAAATCAGCGACCGGCGCGTTATGGATCCAGAGCTTGGTCCCAGAAAGCCGCCAACCGCTATCTGTCTTCACGGCATTTGACTTGATAGCTGCGACATCGGACCCGGCCTCAGCCTCGGTAATACAATAAGCAACGCGAAGTTGGGCACTCAACACCTTTGCCAGATAGGCTTCACGCTGGGCCGCACTCCCATAGACTGACAAGAGCGTACCGATGAGTTCGATCAGGCCGCACTGGTCGGCAACCGACGCATAACCTCGTGCCAGTTCCTCCATGACCAGGGCGTAGGCAAGACAGTTTAAACCGCTCCCGCCATATGCTTCGGGGACTGTGATGCCAAAAAAGCCCAATTTTGCCATTTCCGCATAGATTTCTGCTGGAAACGCTTCCGCTTGATCCAGATCTTCAGCAGCGGGGCGAATGACCTCATCTGCAAAACGACGCGCCAGGTCACGAATTTGTGCATAGGAATCCAAACTTGAATGATCGGTGCGCAGCATGTTCCAGCACCCCTTGTGAATACATGTCAGCAATGGTTTTAGATCGATCCAAAAGGATTGTAACAGGGTCTGGTTACGGCGTCAAACCGCGCAAAAATATAGCTTGCTTAGTCAGTCTGATATTTCGATGTGGACGCCATCCGGCACAACCAAATCCTGCGGCATTTGCAGGCAATCCACGCGGAGTATCCCTTCCGCCACCCGCCATTCCAGCCGTCCTAGGCCCCAGGCCCCAGCGCTGACCGTGCCTGCCGGTGTTTCCAGCTTCAGTGAGGTCACTTGTTCGACCGGGTTTACTGCAACATAAGTTTGGTCAGACTCATCCAACGCTTGTGCGGCTAACCACATCGGCTGGGGTTGCGTATACAGATGTGCCTGCCCCACCTGCAAGTAACCACTTTGTCCCTGAACAGCAAGGGGCGATGTCAGTTGGGGCGGCACGTAAACTTTTCCAGCTAGCAGGCGACCTGCCGGACACGTATGCCACAAGTCATAGCGCAAACTCAACGAATCCCCGCCATTGGTATAGGTGACGGTACGAACATAATTATCATCAACCCCATCCGCGATCTGGGCCATTTGCAGATATGCCAAGAACGCAGCGGCAGAGTCATACTCACTGCGTTCCGCAACCTCCACCACAAATCCCGCACGCAGATTGCCGCGCCAGAAAGCGCCCTTAAGCGAAGCATAATCCCAGAAGCGGATCGCCGCCCCTTGATAATTATAAATTGCCAGCCAGAGTTCCCCCTGCGGTCCCTTTTCCAACTGAATGGGCGCAGACTGACTGAGCACCGAAGGTTCAAGCGCCCGGACTCCAACATAGACATCACCATCGGCCACGATTAACCAATCTGACGCTTGCAATGTGTGTTGCACCTCAGAAAGATCAACCACGCTATCATTGATCCACACCTCTTCCAGCGCCGTACCCGATTGGAACGCGACAATGGTCTTGAGCGAGAAAACTTCCTCCTGCTCCGGCATGAGCGCGTACACGCCAATTGCTTTGTTGCGCTGCTGCACGCCAGCAAAATGGCCGTGATCGTAAAAGTTACCGGTTTTGGGTCGGTCAGGTGCCGGTCCCATCGTCCCCCAGTGACGATCATTGACGACATAACGCGAATACATCAGGCCCCAGCCACCTTTTTCTGGCGGACATGTGTAATGGAGCATCAGGTAATTCGCTTCGTGCTCGATATAAAAACAGTCGGTACCGATGGTATAGGTTTTCGAAGCCGTACCGAGGGCATATGAGCGGGTGAAATATGTGGTAAGGTCAAAACCTTCATCAAGATTGGCGGTTTCGCAAACTTCATATGGCAGAGCACCCTGCTGATTATCTAACCATTCAGTCAAATATGTTGGTAGGGTTTGCTCAACCAGTGCCAGGCCCAGGTTCATGAAATTGACCGGCGCCTCGGCATCGCCACCATAGGCACCGGTCGCCAGCAGCCAATCCCAACCTGTAAGCAACCACAATACATCTTTGGTCATCCCGCGCCCTGATGTCATGGTCTGCCAGTAGCTGCGACTGTGTGGACCAGCAATTTGCCCTGTAGCGCGGTGCAGGTGTAACAGGAGATGCAAGGCCAATCGCTCATACATCAGCTTGGCTTGTAACTGAATGATCGGGTCCTGAACATATTGATGAATCGAAGCCAGGGCCGAAAGCTGCCAACCGCCATAATCCGGGCTATTGTATTCATGCGGAGCACCATTCACTACTGTGAACCGTAGCCAACGATTCCATCTTGCCTTGCCCGATAGCAAGAATTCGTCATTGTCCAACCACTCCCCGCCAACCAGCAGCGCAAACAATGACCCAATATGGATATTGGTGAATGTGGGCTGGACATCCAGGCGCACTTCTTCTTCCAGCGCCAGTCGGACCCGGTCACGACAAAGCGCTTGAAGATCAGCGGGCAGTTTATCATTATGTTGAACCAGCAACGGCAGCAACCACCGGAGCACGAATTGAATCGCATTCAGGTCGCCGACTTCAGGGTCGTCTGCCAGCCATTTCCAGTTGCCACGATGCGGATGATGGGGCGCAGTTTCCTGCGATTCCAAAACTGCCGCAACGATCGCCGCGCCTTCTGCCTGGGCATCAACATCATCTTTGTTCAGGAGCGCATGTGCCAGCGGCAATGACCCGGCTTGCCAGTAGGTTTTAATCGTTGGATCATCTGAAGCCGGTAAGGCTATTAAGTGACGTTCAGCATCCAACAATTCATAGGCGGCTGCAAAGCAGCGTTCGTAAAAATCATCAATCCGCTGCTTTTGCGCTGCATTTCTGAGTTCTTGCTTGGGCATAATCAATCCTATTAAGAGATTACTGAAAGAAATTATCTACAGTCGATTGGTCCTGGGTCAAAGAATCGAAGTGATGTCTTTAGCAGCCCGCGATCGCCTGATATACGCACCAAAATTGTGATGATTAGATCGATCTAAATACTATCGTGCAACCGACTCCACGTCAAATGCTGAATCGTTAATCGACTCGTGTTATCAAGTGTGGAGCTAAAGTCATCCGTTCATCATAATTTGAGGGAAAATTACCGAGCGCGTGCATTTTGCCGTTTATCCCAATTATTGGATTGGAAAAGATGTCATCCTGTGCCTCAGGTTGGGTGATCAAGCCTGCCCAAACCGCAAACGAAGGTGCTCCATACCGATTATTTCCATCATATGTCTTGGATATATGGTGCAAAAAGCCTGGTTAGGCTATCACGTTCATCCGGTGTCAACCGGAGCGATAAGGCTTCATGAACCGGCGCAAAATGTTCAGCTTTTCGTGGACCAATAATCGGAGCAGTTACCAGCGGATTTGCCATGACCCACGCCAACGCCAGCCCGGCCATACTTACACCGCGTTGTTGAGCAGCGTCGCCAAACTGTTCCAGACTCTTAAACGTGGCTGCATTCAGAAATCGCTCGTAGGGTTCGGGGCGCAATGTCATGCGTGAACCGGTGGGAAAACCATGTTCGGACCGATATTTCCCCGTGAGCCACCCCCCTGCCAGTGGGCTGAACGGCGTGTATCCCAGTTGTTGGTCGGCACATAGCGGCAGCATGTGGTGGTCATCACCTCGATCCATCAGGCTGTATGAATTCTGTACCCACTCAAAGCGGTGCAAGCTATATTTGTCACTCAACCAGAGTGCTTTCGCCATCAGCCAACCCGGCATATTGGACGCGCCAATATAAAGCAGTTTACCCTGATGAATGCAGTCATCCAGCGCCCGTAAGGTTTCATCCAACGGCGTATCCGGGTCGGGTTCGTGGATCAAATACATGTCCAGATAGTCTACACCGAGCCGTTTCAAGCTCGCCTCCACCTGCTGCATGATATGGCGGCGCGATAAGCCCCGATCATTGGGGCCATCACCAACCGGATTAAACACTTTGGAGCTGAGTATGAGCTGATCGCGGACTGCCGCTCCTTTGCTTTTTATCCAGTTCCCAATGTAGGTCTCGCTGCGTCCCCCACCATAAGCATTGGCGGTATCGAAAAAGTTGATGCCCATCGCCCACGCTGCATCCATAATGGCGAAGGCTTCAACTTCTGTTTCGCCCCTACCGAAAAATTCGGGTGCACTGCCAATGCCGCCGAAGTTGCCGCAGCCCAGCCCGACAACTGAAACTTTTAATCCGGTTCGTCCCAGGTTTGTGTATTGCATAGCGCATTGACTTCATTTGATTACAGGGGTAAATTATGATGCTGTACTCAATTTGAGTGGAGTATAATCTGTATGTTGACTCCTGCAATTTTGTGACTTGTTTCACAATTTGGCAGAGCTTGCTGCGCAACGTTACAATCGCCATAATAAATTGCTTAAGGAGGAATCAGCGATGACCGAAACGCGTGAAGAAGTCATCCAGCAGGTTGAACAGCATGATGGCATCGCTACCATTCGTGGCAGCGGTACGACTCGTGGCTGGAACGGCATTCATTACAAGCAGGGCTTGTCGGGCAAAAATGTGAATGCGAAAGAACTCTCCATTAATGTCGCAACCATCCCACCGGGGGGCGTTGCCGGTGCACATATCCACGTTGATTTTGAGGTGATGTTATACATCGTGGAGGGGCGTGTTCGGCATGAATTCGGTGAGGGCCTCAAGGAAGTCGTGGAAAATGAGGCCGGGGATTTTATCTTCATCGAGCCGGGGGTTCCCCATGAAGTATTCAACATGAGTGATACCGAACCCGTCGTAGCTTTTGTCGCCCGTTCCAGCGCTGATGAATGGGATAACATTATCCCCTATGACCGCAACAGTGGTAGTAGCTAGTTCGGACAAAATCAGTTGGTTCTGCGCCTTACTGCGGCGCTGAGGTAAGATTGTTTAGCAGGTTTTCCATAAATAATGAAGGGGTAGTAACAATGGTAAAAACTCGCCAAGTTTCGATTATTTTTGTTTTAGGGTTTGTCCTTCTCCTTGCCTTGAGTGGCATCACCCAGGCCCAGGATGATATGACGATCAAGATCAGCGTGATGGGACCTTTTACCGGACCTGCGGCTTCGATTGGTCAGGAGCAATTAAACTGGGCCAAATTAGCCCTTGCCGATTTCAACGAAGCAAATGATATGAATATCGAACTGGTTGAAGGTGATACTGAGCTTGACCCGGCCAAAGCCGTGACAGTCGCCGAACAACTCATTGCCGACGATGCGATTTATGGTGTGGTTGGACCGGCGGGCAGCCAGGCAGTAGAAGCCGTACAGCCGATGTTACAGGAAGCTGGCCTGGTGCATGTTTCGCCATCGGCAACGCGCTCAACGCTCACCACCACCGGTTTCGAAACGTTCTTCCGCGTGGTGCCAACCGACGATGCTCAGGGACCAACAGTTGGTAATTTCCTCGCCAATGAACTGATGGTGACGTCGCTTTATGTGATTGACGACCAGACATCTTATGCAGTTGGTCTGGCGGACGCGGCAATTGCGGCTTTCGAAGAGACTGGTGGTACCATTGCCGGGCGCGACTCCGTAACCCAGGAAGATGTTGATTTCTCACCGCTGGTAACAAAAGTGGGGGCATCAGGTGCCGAAGCCATTTTCTTCCCCGGTCAGCTTGCCTCGCAGGGTGCCCTGTTCGCCCGCCAGATGCAGGAACAGGGCGTAGACGCCATTTTGTTCGGTGCCGACGGCTTCCAATCGGTTGATGACTTCATTGTTGGTGCCGCTGGCGCTGCCGAAGGTGCGTACGTATCGGCCTTCGCCCCGGATATTCACGATCTCGAATCATCTGCTGATGTTGTGAGCCGCTTCGAGGAAGAGTATGGTGAATTCGGCACCTTTGGACCGCCTACTTATGTTGCAACCATGGTTGTGTTGGAAGCCATTAAGAGTGTCATGGAAGCCGGTGATGAACTCAGCCGGGCCGCTGTGCTGGAAGCGGTAGCCGCTACCGACATGGAAATGTCGATTCTAGGTGGCCCGCTGGCATTCGATGAAAATGGGGATGTTCTGGACGCCGCCTTCTACATCTTCCAGGTTCAGGATGACAGCTTCGTTTTCATCCCCGTAGAAAGTGATATGGAAGAGATGGCGTCGGAATAACTGGACTTGCCATAACTAACGACTAAAACAGGTGAGAGGGCGGATATGCATAATCCGCCCTTTTAAAAAGCAGTTTTGGCATTTTTACAAGTCATAATGACCACCGTAATAAAGGTGAGTCAATTTATTTTGGATTACCGATAACAGCCCGTTCGAATTAAACACATGGACCTATTTCTCGCACAATTACCGCAACAATTGGTCAACGGTCTCACGCTGGGCGCGGTATACGCCCTTATCGCGCTCGGCTACTCAATGGTCTACGGCGTGCTACGCTTGCTGAATTTTGCGCATGGCGATGTATACATGGTTGGTGCGTTCATTGGCTACGGCGTCATGCTGGCATTTCTGGGGGAAGAAGGGGCGATTATCGTACCGGCGTTAATTATCTTTCTCATGCTGGCCGTCGCCATGCTCGGTTGCGGTGTACTGGGTGTCGTTATCGAGCAATTCGCCTATCGTCCCTTGCGAAATGCACCCCGTATTGCACCACTCATCAGTGCGCTGGGTGTGTCCTTCTTTATTCAGAACGCCGTCCAACTCACGTTAACGGCCCAGTTTCGCAATTATGAAACCCATAAGCTGATCGCACCCAGTCTTGGATTCCAGCTTGGACCGGCCCGTCTTTCCGCCACCCGCGCGTTGGTCATCGTTGCGGCAATTATCCTGATGATCGTACTGCAATATCTGGTACGCAACACGCGCATCGGGAAAGCCATGCGAGCAGTTTCCTATGATCGTGAAGCGGCGGCTATGATGGGCATCAATGTCGACCGGGTCATTGTGTTCACGTTTTTCGCCGGGAGTGCCCTGGCTGGTGCGGCAGGTGTTCTAACCGGCATGGTATTCACGCGCGTCTGGCATTTCATGGGCTTCACTGCCGGACTGAAAGGCTTCACGGCAGCGGTACTCGGCGGCATTGGCAACATTCCCGGCGCGATGCTCGGCGGGTTTATCCTGGGGTTGGTTGAGACCTTCGCGGTCGGATTTATTTCATCTACCTATAAAGACGTAATTGCTTTCGTCGTGCTGTTGCTGGTGCTGCTCATCCGTCCACAGGGACTGCTTGGCGCACGGATACCGCAGAAGGTGTAATTGTGTCACAGGACAAGATTGGTGTCGATCAATGGGTGGAGCAGTACGAAGGGCGCGTTGTCCGAGCGGCTGGTCTACGCGGGATGTTCCTGCATCTGCGCAATCGTTTGCCTCTCTGGGGCTGGTTGCTACTCGGCGTCGCCATCAGTTTTGTGTTACCGCTCATCACTGACAATACCTTTGTTATCCGCGTCGCGGGCAATGTCGCGCTGTTGGGAACGCTGGCCCTGGGGCTGAATATAGTCGTTGGCTATGCTGGCTTGCTCGACCTGGGGTTTGTCGGATTTTACGGTGTTGGTGCCTATGCCTATGCTTATTTGTCATCAGATTTTACCGGCATCCATCTGCCAACGCCGGTTACGCTCATCATTATTACGGTCATTGCGGCACTATTTGGGCTACTGATTGGTCTCGCATCACTTCGCCTCCTCGGGGATTATCTGGCGATTGTGACACTGGGCTTCGGTCTGGTTTTTGTACAGTTGACGACCAGTTTGACGCGGGTCGCCCTGCCAGGACTCGAAAATACAGTTGACCTGACCGGTGGCCCGAATGGGATTGTAAACTTGGATCCGCTGAGTTTCGCCGGGTTTACTGCCCGTAGTGTCACCGAACACTACGTTATTCTTGTGATTTTGCTGGCGATTATGATTCTGGGCATTTCTCACCTTCAGAAATCACGCGTCGGGCGTGCCTGGGCCGCACTGCGGGAAGATGAACTCGCCGCCGAGGCTATGGGGCTGCCCACACGCCGCTTGAAGATCCAGGCATTTGTGGCGGGCGCGGCGATTGCCGGGTTAAGCGGCGGTGTTTTTGTTGCCTGGCAAGGGTCAGTTTTCCCCAATAACTTTGATACCACCCTGCTCATCACCATCTATGCGATTATCGTCCTCGGCGGGCTGGGCAGTTTACCGGGGGTTTTGCTGGGTTCGCTCATAATTGTTGCGGTCCCCGATGTCCTCCGCAATCCTGAACTTGCAGGAATAATTTTTTACGTGGGTACAGTTTTGCTTTTAGTCGGCGCCCTTAAACCACGCTGGCAAGCGCTGTTGCTTGTATTGACGGTCATCATCTGCGGTAGCATTTTGCAGGCACTCCTGGTTGCGTTGATACCTGATGCCTTCACACCACTTGAACCAACCCGCTCGGCTTTGACGAATACGATTCGCGGTTGGCTGGCAATCCCGATTAATGCGACCCATGTGGGCAACCTCGCGTTTGGCGCACTCATTTTTCTGGCCCTGAGCGTATCTCGCATTCAACGCAAATTGTTGCGCTGGTTTGCGCTGATTCCGACCGTGTATTTGCTGATTTTCGTTTGGGAAACCCGCCTGTCACAGGAGCCAAGTGTCACCCGTCTACTTTTCGTAGGCCTCCTGCTCGTGCTGCTCATGATCTATCGTCCGAATGGCTTGCTCGGTGAGCGGCGAGTAGAAATCGTCTGAATGATGACACCAATCCTTGAACTCAACCATGTTACCAAGCAATTTGGCGGTTTAAAGGTTGTCAGTAACCTGTCATTCGCGGTGCAGCCAAACGAAATAGTAAGTTTGATCGGCCCAAACGGCGCGGGCAAAACGACGGTTCTTAACCTGATTACCGGCCTCTATGCGCCAGACAGCGGCAATATTCGCTTTGCCGAACAGTCATTGACCGGCAGTGAGGTTCATGAGATTACCCGGCTGGGCATTGCACGCACCTTCCAGAATCTGCGTCTGTTCCTCAATATGAGTGTGCTTGATAATGTCATGAGTGCCGCCTACGCGCGCAGCCATGCGAACTGGTTTGAAATCATTCTGCGCACACCGCGTTTCAGGCAGGAAGAACAACGCATCCGCCAGGTTGCTGCGGAAAAACTGGCATTTTTTGGTGACCGATTGGTCGGCTATCGGCACCAGCAACCGGCTTATAGTCTCTCGTATGCCAACCGGCGCCGACTTGAAATTGCGCGCGCCTTGATGACCGAACCGACACTCCTGCTGCTTGACGAACCGGCAGCGGGAATGAACCCACACGAAACTCAGGAAGTCACCAAACTTATTGGGAAACTGCGGGATGAACTGGACCTAACCATCATTTTGATTGAACACGATATGGGCGTTGTGGGGGGCATCTCTGATCGGGTAATTGCGCTCGATCATGGTGAGAAAATCGCCGAGGGATCGTATACTGAGGTCGCAACCGACCCGGCAGTAGTCGAGGCCTATCTCGGCCATGCCCATCAGGAGCAACAGGATTAATGGCTGCTCAGAACGGACCGCCACTGCTGCGGTTAGTGGACATTAACACTTATTATGGTGTGATTCACATCCTTCAAAACGTCAATCTGGAAATCTATCCAGGTGAGCTGGTTTGTCTATTGGGAGGTAACGCCTCTGGCAAATCCACCACCCTGAAAACAATTCTGGGAATCGTGCAGCCCGCCAGCGGCACGGTTGAATTTGCTGGACAATCGGTGCAGGATCGCTCCACCAGTTACCGCATTGAGCATGGAATGGCGGTTGTACCCGAAAATCGTCGCATCTTTGGCCCGATGAGCGTGAAGGAAAATCTGGAGATGGGGGCCTATCTCCGCCGAGATCGCGAGGGCATTCAAGAAGATTTTGAGCGAATGATGGGCTTATTCCCACGTTTAAAAGAGCGTTTGCATCAACCTGGCGGAACGCTGAGCGGCGGCGAACAACAAATGCTGGCGATGGCGCGGGCGTTAATGTCACGCCCCAAATTACTATTGATGGATGAGCCGTCCATGGGATTGGCCCCGGTGTTGGTTGAGCACAATTTTGAGTTGATCCAGCAGGTCAATCAACAGGGCGTGACGGTCTTTATGGTCGAGCAAAACGCCAATATGGCGCTATCAATCGCGAGTCGCGGTTATGTGGTGCAAACCGGTCGGATCGTCCTGACTGACACTGCCGCCAACCTGCTCAACAACGAACAACTGCGAAAAGCTTACCTGGGGCAATAGTGCGAAGACAACGTCCGCAATCGTTAGTCAGCAGCCTGAACGCTAGCCACCTGATCTGTAAGGTATATCGCTAAAGACAAAGTGCTAAGCGCAATGACTGAACAAAAGGGTAATTATGCATATCCGCAATCGCTTCCCTATTCTGAAGGATAAAATCTACCTCAATAGCTGTTCACAGGGGGCGCTCTCAGTTGATGTGAAGCAGGCTTATGCTGATTATCTGAGCGACTGGGATGAGACCGGTTCGCCCTGGGAATACTGGGTGGAGCGCATGGAGGCCGCCCGCCATGCCTTTGCTGGCCTGGTCAATGCCGAAACTTCAGAGGTTGCCGTCACAACCTCCGTTTCTGCGGCGATCAGTGCCCTCGCCAGCGCCTTCGATTTCAGCGGCGAACGCAACAAAGTCGTCGTTAGCGACTTCGAGTTCCCCACTGCTGCCCAGATCTGGCACGCGCAGGAAGTCCGCGGTGCAGAAGTCGTTCATGTTCCGGCAGCCGGCAACACCATCCCGCTCAGCCGTTTTGAAAACGCGATAGATGACCGGACTGCGCTGGTTTCAATTACGCATGTGTGTTTTCGCAATGGTTCAAAACTGGATATACCCGGCATTATCGAGATTGCCCATCGCAAAGGCGCTCTGGTGCTGGTCGATAGTTATCAGGCGCTGGGCACGATGCCGATTGATGTCAAGAAGCTAAAGGTCGATTTCCTGGTTGGCGGCGTTCTCAAATATCTACTGGCGTCGGCGGGCCTCGCCTACCTGTATGCCCGTAAAGACCTCCTGAACACACTCAATCCAACGTCGGTTGGCTGGTTCTCACAGGCCAATATTTTCGCGATGGATATTTATCACAACACGCCCTCGCCCACCGCGCGCCGCTTCGAATCCGGCACCCCGCCAGTGCCGAACACCTACGCAGCGGTCGCTGGAATCAAGCTTATTCAATCTATCGGGGTGGAGTCGATTGAACGCCATATCCGCGAGGTTACGGGTGCCATCAAAGAAGGCCTGATGCAGCGTGGATTCAATCTGGTATCGCCGGTTGACCCCGAAAAACACGGCGCACTCATCACGGTCCGGTCTCACAAGGTTGATCTGTTGGTCAAATGGCTGGCGAACGACAATATCATCACATCCAGTCGTGACGATAACCTGCGCATCTCTCCCCACATTTATAACGATATGCGCGATGTTGATTGCTTGATCGATGGGCTGACGCGACACCGCGAATTATTGGTTTGAGGTCTCAGATCTAAGCTTCTGGCACCAGCGCCAGCACTCGTACTGGACTGCCTGACCCGTTGACGATCTTCAACGGCGCAGCAATGACCACTGCACCGATTGACGGCAGTTGATCAAGATTATTCAGGCTCGCCAGCCCGAACTTGCCTGCCCCATGCATCAGTGTATGGCATGGGAACGGCGGGTCAAACCCACCTGCCTGCCCCGCATCCGTACCCACCGTCTCCGTACCAAAGCCCAGCACATCACGCTCATGCGCCAGAAAACGTACACAGTCAGCGTGCGGACCAGGGGAATGCGGACCGTCTGCTTTGATGTTTAAGAACGCTTCGCGGCCCACCCGCTTCGACCAGTCAGTGCGCAGTAGCACCCAGGCACCGGGTGGAATTTTGCCGTGCTCACCTTCCCATGCCAGGACATGTTCTCGCGTGAGCAGGAAATCTTCGTATTGAGCGACTTCGCTGGTCACATCAATCACACAAGCCGGTCCCACGAACTGCCGTGCTGGAATCTTATCCGTGCTGTTGTTGGCAAAATCTTTGCCCGTTATCCAGTGAATCGGCGCATCGAAATGCGTTCCTGTGTGTTCACCGAGACGAATAGTGCTCCAATACCACGCTGGACCTCGATCGTCATAGGCAGAAATCGTCTCCATAGTAAAACTGGGCGATTGCGCGAACTCTGGCGGCAAATCAATGACTGGCGTATCCGCAGCTAGCGGTTGCGTCAAATCTACTACCTTAATGCGGCCATTATTGAGTTCTTCGACGAGCAGCGATAAGACCGTCACTTTTGTAGACATAATATCTCCTCTAGTTTCGAATGATCTAATTTCGCATCAAATCCCAGAAAGTTAGCATCAGCTACTAGACTTGCCCATAACCCCTTTGCGCTCACGAATATAGCGCTCAAAACGAAAGGCATTTTCGGGCAGCTTCAAATCCATGCCGAAATGATCTGGCCCCACCGCTTCAACTTTAGCAACAATAACACTGATCTCATCGCGCTCAAAGGCATCAGCCGCCGCTTCTACAAATTCCATAGGTGTTCGGACCGCTGCGACATTCGGAATACCGGCACCGCTGGCGATTGCTGCCAGATCAGTTACGCCCGATGTTGTATGCGAGGCAAAGCCACCAGTCGAAAGCAGGCTGCCATTATCAAAAACAATATGGACCAGATTAGCAGGACGGTATCGGGCCATGGTGGTCAGCGTGCCCAGATTCATCAGCAATGATCCATCACCATCCATAACGACAATTTTTTCATCCGGCAGATTCAGCGCCAGCCCCAGGCCAATAGAAGACGCCAGACCCATTGCGTGTTGCAGGTAAAAGAAATTCTCGCAATGACCCAGATCGTAAAGCTCCTGTGCGCACGCCCCCATTATGGTGACGACCAGCTTATCTTGTAATTCAGGATATATCGCTTGAAGACACCGGGCACGTTCCATGTTAATCCTCCATCAAATCGCGCGAAAGCAGCAGTGCAACCGGCGCCAGCGAACTCAGCGAATATGTATGTGCCTCTTTGATCTGTTTACCAACTTTTTCCGGGTCGCGCGCGTAATCAAACGGTACACCCAGCGCTCGCAACACTGGTTCGGTCACAATACCGCCCTGGGTGTGCCAGGGGTATGGTTCGCCCATGTGCCCGCGAAAGGCAATCAACATACATAACGGGACACGATAAAGCATTGCCAGCGAGACAATGCCATTAATCGCCGCGAGCAAGCCATGATTTTGCATAAGGAGCAAATTCGGTTCACCGGCAAAGTGGGCACCAGCGGCAATGCCAATCGCTTCTTCCTCTTTAGCGACTTCGACGAGGCACATGTCAGGGTCTTCTTCTGCCATCTGCAGCAAATATACCAGCCACGTTTCCGGCAGCGCAGTGATAAAATGGATGCCTGCTGCCTTTATTCCCTCATATACCGCCTTCGAGTTATCCAGCGAAACCGTCATACCCTGCTCCTGCTACAATCTCCGGCGAATAGTGTAGACCGAGGACAAATTCGCGTCAAGCAACTCAGAAAATCGTGTGAAACTCAAGCGTCATTCTCGGCAACAGGCAACAACTACACAGCATATTGCAATATGCCATACTTTAAACATCATCAACCAACAATATCAAGCATAGGGTGATGGCAGGTATAATGCCTTGTATATCAAATTGAGGTAGCAAAATATGCAGGATCATAAACCTGAAGTTACGTCGGAGACAATCGCTTATGCTGAGAAACTGATTGGTCTCGAATTTAGCAGTGACGCACATGACTCGATCCTTTCTGCCTCGCTTAAGAACCTGGATGATTATCATCGTATCCGTCAGGTGAAGCTTGAAAATGAAGTGACACCCGCCCTACAATTCGCACCCAGAAGGTGGCATAACGCACTGAATTCTTCTGTTAACATTGATCGCGACTACCCACAACTTAATGTTCCCGATCTGCAAAAACCAGCTGTTTTGGAAGACCTCGCGTTTTGGCCTGTGCTGCATATCGCAGAGTTGATCCGCACGCAGCGCGTCACAGCCGTTGAACTCACTCAGATGTATATTTCACGCATCAAACGCTACAATCCAAAACTAAATTGCGTGATTACACTCACCGAGGATTTGGCCCTGAAGCAGGCGCAACGCGCAGACCACGACATCAAACAAGGTTTCTATCGTGGTCCACTACACGGAATCCCCTACGGTGTGAAGGACTTAATCGCTGTTACAGGCTACCCAACGACCTGGGGCGCGCAGATCTACAAAGACCGTATGATTCACACAAATGCGACGGTCGTTGAAAGGCTAGAAGCTGCCGGAGCCGTACTGATCGCCAAGTTGTCAACCGGCACCCTTGCACACGGCGATGTGTGGTTTGGAGGACAGACCAAGAATCCCTGGAACATTGCGGAAGGTGCAGGCGGTTCCTCTGCCGGTCCCGCTTCGGCCACTGCCGCTGGCCTACTTGGCTTTGCAATCGGAACCGAAACGACGGGATCAATCATTTGGCCGGCTCTTCGAAATGGCGTGGTCGGCCTACGACCCACATTTGGCCTGGTGAGCCGTCATGGGGTCATGGCCCTCAGTTGGTCAATGGACAAGGTTGGCCCAATGGCCCGCTCAGTTGCGGACTGTACGCTGATACTAAACGCAATCTATGGCCCGGACAGCCGAGATCCCCAATCGGTTAACCCGCCAGTGGACTTAAATTTCGACGTGGATATATCGCAAGTTCGCGTGGGCTACGTGAAGGCCGCCTTCGAAAATCGGGACAAGGAACCCTGGCGGCAGTTCGCCAGCCTGAAACCCTTGATCGACATGGGAATTGACCTGCGTGAACATGCTATTAATGACGACAACACACTGAACGTATTACGTTCGCTGGGCCATGAATTGATACCGATTGAGTTGCCTGAACTTGAACTCGAAGTCGACCCAATGCCAATCATTCTGGCAGTAGAGGCGGCTGCCGCTTTTGACGAGCTGACTCGCACGGGACAGGATCAATTGCTGCTCGACACAGATGATTTTCGGCTGCCGAATAGTTTTAAGCAAGCGCGATTTATTCCCGCTGTGGAATATCTTCAGGCCAACCGTATCCGCCAACTGCTCATGTATGCTGTATCCAGAGCCATGGCTCACGTCGATGTCGTTGTCGTACCCAAACTAGGTGGCAATAACCTGACACTGACCAATCTAACCGGCCATCCTTGTGTGTGTGTACCGAACGGTTTCACCGACGATGGGATGCCAACTGGCATAAATTTCGTGGGCGGCCTGTTTCGTGAAGCAGAGATGCTGGCCGTCGCACAGGCGGTCCAGGAAGCAACGAACTTCCACCTCAAGCACCCCAACATGGATTTCTGATCCTTGTTTGGCGGGAGCAGAAATTGTCACCATCATTTGTTTAATGATGTTCGACTATACAAAGGGGTGAGAGACTAAACGTCTGGCCTCACTGCTCCGAAACCTTGTCGCGTGCAGGCACCGGCAGACTCAATTTGCCCGCACCGTAGCCCCCATCAACCACGAGGTTTTGACCATTTATGTAGCTGGCCTGCTCAGAAGCAAGAAACAACACTGCATCGGCGATTTCTTCTCCACGTCCTCGGCGGCCTATGGGCACGTTACTTACAAATGATTTAATATATTCCGGTGGTGGTGAACTCGTTTGTGAGGTAGCGGAAACATCCGTCAAACCGGGACTGACACAATTTACCGTGATTCCATATTCGCCTAACTCCAAAGCCATGACACGCGTGAGCATGACGATGCCAGCTTTTGACGCACAGTGCGGGGCTGCTGCAACCCGCGCATTTGTGGCAGCAGTCGAACCAATATTGATAATCCGTGCCCCACCGCCCTGCTCGATCATTTGACGAGCCGCCGCCTGCGAGCAGAGAAAGGTGCCTTTGAGTTGCACATCTATCACATTGTCCCAGGCATCCTCGTCAAGATTGACCACTTTTTCGTGCGCGCCGATTCCAGCATTGTTCACCATCACATCAACACGCCCGTAGCGGTCCACGACCGATTGCATCAGTGCACCCACCTGATTAGCTTCACGGACATCGGTAATACTAACCATGACGTCCGCACCCGCTGTCCGCAAATTTTTGCCAAGCTGTTCTGCCCAGTCCTGGTTAACATCAACAACGACGCCCCTGGCTCCCTCAGCAACGAAGGCTTCAATCATCGCCCGACCTATGCCACCAGCACTGCCGGTCACAACGACTACTTTGTCTTCAAAGCGCCGTTCAGTCATTTGAATCTCCTGAATCGATCATATCCAATATTTTGATAGTAAGACGCAACACATCAAGCTTCAATAATGTTCTCTGGTTCGAGCGGCAAATCGACCCAGCGGCGTTCGCGGTGGGATAACTCAACCGCGTTGATAATCTCCTGCACCCGCGCGCTCTGTGCAAAATTGCCCTGATTTTCTTCGCCGCCGTTCACGATCTCACCCATGAAATTATGCACCAGGTTGGCATAAAACATCGACGGCCACGGTTCGCCAACCGCATACCCCGGTGGGTAAAAGCGCTCTGGAATAGTCACCGGCACATACGCAACTTCGGACGCCTCTGGACTCGTCGATTTTTTGAGGACCTGCTGGCCTTCCAGTTCCGCGCCCAGCCGACAGATCAGTGCCCCCTTGGAGCCGTAAGCGCGTGCTTCCAACCCCGGATAACTGTTGACCGTCACATAGCTGGACTGAATGGTACAAAAGCCGCCATGTTCATATTCGCCGATGTAAACATCCCCATCGTCGATATTGGTGCGCACTTTTTGACCATCCAGCATCGTGCGATAGGGTACAAAATTATGCAAAGTCCCGACCACGCTCTTGATATTGCTGTCCATGAACCACAGGCTCAGATCGATGATGGGTGCACCATAGTGCTCAACAGACGAGACATGGATGTCATCAGCCGCCGTGTCATAGATCATTTCTGGCTTGGTGACGGGTTGGTCAGGGCTGATAAACTGGGAGTTCTGCTCGAAGCCGTTAAAGATATAGGGGTCGCCGATGAAGCCGTCAGCGATTAACTCGCGCATGTATTGCATGGCCGGGGCATAACGGAAGGTCAGCCCCACCTTTGTTTTCAAGCCCTTATAGGTGGCGAGTTTATGAACTTGCCACGTATTGCGATAATCGTGCGCCACTGGCTTTTCACAGAGACAGTGTTTACCCGCTTCCAGAGCAGCCAGCGCCAACCGCTCATGATTATCCGGGTCATTGACCGTCGCACTGGTACAGATATCAATCACGTCAATATCTTCACGAGCGAGCAATGCCTCGTAGTCCGCGTAAACATGCGGAATGTTGAAGGCTTCAGCACTTTGCGTGGCAAGATCGCGGTTGAGATCGCATAACGCAACCAGTTCACATAAAGGAGAGCGGGCAAAACCAGGTAGATGCGCTCGGTTGGACCACTGCCCGGCCCCGATGACGCCGACTCGCAGCTTATCAGGCATCCGTTCCACCTCCCAATTCCGCGACAATAGGCTCAGATTTTTAGGCGTGGGTCAAGTACATCGCGCAAACCATCGCCCAACAAATTGATCGCCAGGACCGTAATCATAATCGCAACCCCCGGAAAAGTCGTCACCCACCAGGCATTGCGCATCACCCGTTGGCCCTCACTAAGCATCAAGCCCCATTCAGGATCTGGCGGCTGCTGGCCTAATCCCAGAAAACTCAACGCAGCGCCCGTGATGATCGCCCCCGCAATACCGTTGGTTGAAACCACGATGATTGGTGCCGACACATTCGGCAGAATGTGGAAGAGCAAGATACGCCAGGCCGGTGCACCAATCGTTCGCGCTGCCATAACATAGTCGATTTGCTTAACGGATAATGTGCTGGCACGGACAACTCGGATGTAAGTGGGTAAAGCTGAGATTCCAACCGCCAGCATCACGTTACGCAGGTCGCGGCCTAAAACAGCAATAATGGCAAGTGCCAGCAAAATGCTAGGAAAAGCCAATAAAACATCAACCAAACGCATGATGATGATGTCTGACCATCTACCAGCGTAACCCGAAATTAACCCCAGCAACGTACCGGCAATGGAGGCGATAGCCACCGAGATGATACCGACCTGTAACGAGATACGCCCACCATACAGCACCCGCGAAAACACATCGCGTCCAAGATTATCGGTTCCAAAAATGTAGACGGTATCGGGCGACCTCAGATGCTCACGGCGAAATTGTTCGATTGGGTCGAAGGGTGCAATGACAGGCGCGAGAATCACGACCAGCACGATGAAGATAAGGCCAATGGTCCCAACCACGACATTCGAGCTGTGTCGGGCACGCCGCACAAAATGCCGGAAGCCCCGCTGAGGGGCGGCATTTTCCAGCGTCGCAACGTCCGTCAGGGTATTTGAGGCGCTAGTCATAGCGAATTCGCGGGTCTACATATACATAAATAGTGTCGATCACGATGTTCACCAGCACATAGGCCAGTGAAACAAATAAAGTAGTCCCTTGCACGAGGGTGAAGTCCTTCTGGAGAACAGCTTTGACATACATCGCCCCGATACCAAGACGAGCAAAGATCGTCTCGGTTAATACAGCACCACCCAGCAGACTGCCGAAAGAAAGGCCCAGGATCGTAATGACAGGAATCAAGGCATTACGCATGGCA
Source organism: Phototrophicaceae bacterium (assembly GCA_965223835.1). GTDB lineage: Bacteria > Chloroflexota > Anaerolineae > Aggregatilineales > Phototrophicaceae > CAVYXZ01. Next base: position 2,059,083 of record CBDCXQ010000001.1, on the reverse strand, counting down.
TGGCGCAGCACAACGATTTGCTTGGACAACCCTTTGGCACGGGCCGTCATCACATAGTCTTCACTCAGCACCTCAAGCATACTTGAACGCATCATGCGGGCCATGCCGCCCATTGAAACCAGCGCCAGTGCCAGCGCCGGCATAATTAAGCGGTCGAAACTCCCCTGACCAATTGGCGGTAACCATTGGAGTGCAACCGAGAACACCAATATGGCAAGCAGCGATGACCAGTAAACTGGCATAGAGATGCCGATGAGGGCAATAATCATGGCACCGGTGTCAACCCGTGTATTGTGTCGTAATGCGGCCAACAAGCCAAGTCCGACGCCCAGAATCGTTGCGATCAACATCGAGGCGATGGTCAACTCCAGGGTATGTGGCAGACGTTGCATAATGCTGTCTCCCACCGGGATGTTGGTGATGAGTGATCGTCCAAGATCACCCCGCAGCGCATTCCCCATGTAGCTCAGATACTGCACATGCAATGGCCGGTTGAGTCCCATATCTTCGCGAACGCGCTCCAGCATTTCGGGCGTGCTCAACTTATCACCCAGGAAAACCTGTGCGGGATCACCTGGTGTAAAATGCAACATCATAAACACCAGGATGGTGACCAACACCACCGTAGGCACAGCCTGAAGCAAGCGATTTATGAGATATTTGGTCATTATCTACACACGATTTAACAAAAATTGATGGCAAAAGCAGCAGTATTTTTCGACTGCTGCTTTGCTTTTCAACATAAGTTTGCGCCTGAGTCGTTAGCTAAAACTAGACCCATAGAAGTTTGGCGACCAACCGTCAAGAACCACCACATTTTCGAGATTGGGTACCGATGCCAACAGCACGAGCGGATTATCATAGAATACCATGATCGCGTCATCCGCCCATTTTCTTTGGATGTCGGCATAAGCGGCAGCACGTTCGTCAGGGTCAGCAATACCAACCGCGGTGTCAATCAGCATATCCATCTCATCATCGCGATAGTTGTTGCGGTTGGTGCCGCCACCAGCGTTTGATGAATGGAACAACGTACGCATCACACCGTCCGGGTCGGTCTGGGTATCCCACCAGCCCTGTGTATTATGCTGGCTCGACCGAACCGCTTCCAGATAGGCAGCAATATCGGAACCATTGAGTTGGAAATCAATGCCAATCGCCCGCATATCTTCGCTGATGAACTGGGCAATTGCTTCGTCATTGGGCCGCTGGGGATAATAATGTTGAACCACGAGTGGCTCACCATCACGTTCGCGGATTCCAGTTTCTTCGTTCATCACCCAGCCCGCTTCGTCGAGAATCTGACCAGCCAACTCGGGGTCATAGGTGAAGTAGTCACACGTTGCCGGGTCAAAACCAAACATGATATCGGTCAAGGGGCTACAACCGGGAGTTGGCAAACCGCTATACACGACATCCATCATGGTTTCTTTGTCGATGGCATTACTGATCGCACGACGCACGGCCAACTCATCTGTCGGCGACTTTTCGAAATTAAACATTAAAGAATGACCACTTCCGGCTTGTGCGAAGCGCAACGCGTTAAAGTTCGGGTCTTCATCCAGTCGAGCAAAGTCTATCTCCGGCACACTGTCGATGATGTCGACTTCACCACTTTCCAACGCCGCCAGACGGGTAGCCGGTTCCTGGATGATCTTCACAACGATGCGCTCAAGATCAGACGGTCCGGTCCGCCCAAAAACTTCTTCAGACCCCCAATTGTAGTCAGGGTTGCGGACCATAACGACCTCGGATTCTGGAATATAAGACTCAAGCATAAATGGCCCGGTGCCAACTACGCCCGTGATCCCAAAGTCCTCGCCCAGTTCCGCAACCGCTGTCGGGGAAACGGGTCCGAGTTGCGGATGCGAGAGACCATCAAGAAAAGCAGCATTCGATGAGTTGAATCTCACGGCGACAGTGTATTCGTCGAGGACTTCAGATTCCTGGTAAGTAGAGCTACCAATGAAACTGAATGCCATTTGCGAGTTGGTTTCGGGATCCACGATGCGATCAAAAGTAAACTTGACCGCTTCAGCATTCATCGGCGTGCCATCATGGAATGTCACATCCTCGCGGAGTGTAAAGATATATTCGGTAGCGTCCTCGTTCACCGTCCACTCGGTTGCCAATCCTGGAAGAAATGTCCCCAGTGGCTCTTGATAGACCAGCGTATCGAACATGTGCCCAACGATGATCTCAACACCAGACGAGAATGTCACATTTGGATCGAGCGTGTCAGGAACAAACCGGGTTGCATAAGTCAATTCGGTTTGTCCCTGGGCAGCAACTGGTACGATAGCCAGCCCAAAGAGCAATATCGAAATGATAAGCAAATAATGTGTAAATTTTTTCATCTCCACCTCCATGCTAGCAAAACTTCAACCGCATACATATAAGATTGCTTCAAGCATTCACCAACTGTACAGAAGATGCACCCTATAGCAGCAATTGCACAGCTGGTTTGATGCCCCAGGAACAACAAATATAGCCAAGTAGTCACCCCAAAGTCAAAAATTGGTATTAACCGGTCTATGTGGATTCGGCGCTGATGGGTGATTATCCATTCTGAAATACATTGTCAATGCTTCATCTAGTCTCAGCTTTAGGCATGCTGCTCACACAAACAAGACTAACAGCGAATGACGCGCCGAAATATGTCAAAAGTAGACAAAAATGAAGGGCTGATTGTGGTTCCTGGGTCAATCATTCACAGTTTATATTTAGTAGGTCTCAATACTACGCATTTGCAGACCCCGAACGCGGGCAATCTGCTCAGCGTGATCAATATCATGCATAACCGTGTGAAAAATCGTGACCGTCGGATCAATTTCTCCAGTCATGGGGTGCAAGCCGACGCGCTCAAGCTGGGCCTTGTCCAACCCGGATACCAGCGCAATAAACGCCTGTCGCATCTGGACATAATCCTGAGACACGGTGCGCAGCTCCTGCTGGGCGTACTGGTTATCAATTACAAGGGCTTCGCGGGCGGCTTCGTCATATGGTTTCAATGCAGGCCGATCCTCCTCAATCATGCGCTGTAACCGCTCCATGAAGATTTCCTGATAATCGCGTACATGGCAGACGATTTCCAGGATATTCCAGCCATCTGGACCATCGCGAAGCTGTTGCGCCTGTGCTTGTGAAACGTCGCCTACAGTGGCTAAAAACACCAGATGCGACTTCTTCAAACTGGATATCATCCACGATTTTGGAATTCTGCTCATTCGGCTTGCTCCCAATCTATATGTAACGGCAGGTGTCAATACAACAGCTCAGTATTCAGGACATTCAATAACGGTTCGCCCGCGAGATAGCGCTTCAGATTCGTACAGAACAAATCCACAATTTTACTGTTTTCAGTATCAGCAGTACTGGCCGAATGTGGGCTGATGATAACATTCGGCATCCGCCAAAGAGGATTGTCAGGCGGCAACGGCTCAGGATCGAAGACATCCAGTGCAGCCCCCGCCAGATGTCCGGATTCGAGCGCGGCAATTAGCGCCGATTGGTCGACCACCGAACCGCGCGCGATATTAATCAGCACAGCGCCGGTTGGCAGCATTGCAAGTTCCGTCTTCCCAATAAGTTTGTCTGTTTCCGGGGTATGCGGGCACGCCAGCACCAGAAAATCCAGGCCAGCCAGCAATCCGGCTAGATCATTCGCTCCAAAAACGGCATCGACGTGCGGCACTGACCCAACTGGATTGCGCTTATTACCAACCACTCGCATATCGAATGCTTTGGCGAGTCGGGCCACTTCTCGACCGATATTGCCCAGTCCGATTATTCCAACCACTTTTCTGGCGAGTTCGCCCGCAGCATAGCGCTCCCAGTGTTGGTTCGCTTTACTCTGTTCAAGATATTGATAGTCTTTAGTGAACATCAACATCGCCATCATCGCGAACTCGGCCAGCGGGCGGGAATGGACACCGCTGGCGGTGGTAAATATCCAATCAGTAGTTTCAGCATAGCCCATCCGTTTAACAAATTGGCCGATACCAGCACTGGTCGCCTGAATCCACCTAAGATTTTGGGCCAGGTCAGGCAAATCAGTGCGATGACTATGGTCGAAATCGAAAAGTATGTCCGCTTCTTTAAGCAATATGCGCCATTGCCTTTCTTGCTCTGGACTTCGTTCAATCGGTGCGGTGTGGTCGGCATGATAACGAGGCTGACCGATATATTCAGGGTAATACAGCACGTCGACCTCTGGCACAGTGGTCGCAATCTTTTCGACGAGTTCTGGTTCCAGGTAGGAAGCGATGAGCAACTTGAGTTTTGTCATAAATGACTCCTGCGTCTTGCTCTAAATAGCGGCTTATCGTAGCTCATCCTGATTGCACAGCAACAGGAGGTTGTCGTGAGTATGTCGCTTATATTTAATCTGTGTAATAGGTGCAAAGCGAATAATGAATATGATCTTCAGAGTGAAGCGAGTTTAGACCATATCTGCAAATTGACAAAATTGGTCATAATTGGTAATGGCACCACGTCAATGATCGGCAATACTTGGCTCAATCTAACAATGACCAATAGCTTGAAGCGCTGAAACGTAATATTGTCAACATATTATTCAGGTACTTGACCATGAGTTTACTTTCCGAATCGATTCAATGGCGTAAACATCCCGTTGGTGTGGGGGCAGCGGTCGGTGAATGTGAGTTGGCCGTTGGTGAGATCGGCAGCGGTCATCCAATAGCGCTGATTACCGCTGGGATTCATGGCGATGAAGGCCCGTGGGGCGCACGCGCGATCTTCAAGCTGCTTGAACAAGTCCCGCAAAACGAATTACTTGGCACGCTTCGCATCATCCCCGTTTCCAATCCCCTGGCGATGGAGGCCGATGCCCGCAATGCCCCACTGGATTCACTTGATCTCAACCGGGTATTTCCCGGCAATCCACGTGGTTCCCATACCGAAATGTTGGCCGCGGCCATCGTTGACCAGGCGCTGGATGATGTCGATGTCATCATTGATCTGCATGGTGGTGGCAGTTGGTGTGTGAATGCTTTTGCCTTTGCGATGCCCGGTGGTGAGGAATTATCAAAGGCCTTTAGAGCGCCCTTTATTGTCTCAGCACCCCATCGTGACACCACATTGACCGGCTATGCACGCACCAAAGGAGCAGTAGCGACGGCAGTGGAAATGGGCGGACGCAGCGAATATGAAGAGCAATGGGCTGATCGAATCGCAGGCGGGTTACGTCGGGCGCTGAGTATCGCCGGAGTACTATCATCGGAAAACGACGAAGCAGAAGCCGGTGAACATTCGATTCCGGTTGGTCCAACCACGGTCTTAAGACCGTCGCGCGGGGGCATCTTTGTGCCAGAAGTCATGGCGTCGGATATTGGCACCATCGTGGAAAAAGACACGGTTCTAGGTTATTTGTTGGAGCCGAGCACCCAGGCGGTTCTCGAGACCTTCAGAGCGCCATATTCACGCAATGCGCTGCTACTACTGCGCCCCAGATTAGCAGTCCTTGAAGGCGGTGCAATGACCTATGTGGTGGCTGAACCAGAGGCCTGATGAACGGCCTCGCCCGCGCTACTCTATACATTAACCAATTGACAAGTTACTGGATATGAGGTTGAAAGAAGGAAAAGCGAATGCCTGAGAAACTACGCGTCGGAGTCATCGGAGCCGGGCGCTGGGCAGCCAGCGCTCATTTACCCGGATTCGCACGCTCGCCCTTATGTGAACTGGTTGCAATCTGCGATATGAACCGCGAACTTGCCGAACAGCGGGCCAGAGCGTTCAATATTCCGCATGTCTATACCGATTATCAGGCGATGCTAGCGCAAGAAGACCTCGATATCGTCGATGTCTGCACGAGAGGCGGCATTGGCGACAAAAACAACCATGAGCCATTGGCCTTCGCCGTGATCGAATCAGGCCGCCATTGTCTGTGTGAAAAACCGGTGGCGCACGATTATCGCAATACCTGGAAAGCCCATAACCTAGCGGCTGCTCAGGGCCTCAAAACAAAGGTGGGGCTGACCTTCCGTTATGCCCCGGCCATGCAATACATGCGTGAGTTAATCGCTGACGGCTTTATTGGCGACCCCTATATCTTTAACGGGTACGAACAGAACTCCCAGTTCCTCAACCCGAATGAACCGTTGACCAAGCCGGATCTCGTCCCCGCTACTGAGAGTGACGAAATCACCGTGTCCTCGCTGGAAGGTTATGGCGCACCCATTATCGACCTGAGCCTGTGGTTCATGGACAGCAATATCAGGAGCGTGGTCGGGACTTTGCATAATTTTGTGCCCTATCGCACGATGCTGGATGGTCAAAAAGTGCGCACCAATATCGACGATGGGGATGTTTACATCGGTGAATATGAACATGGCGGCTTTTGTACCATTCAGTCTAGCTACGTGACGGTCAACAGTTATCCGGGGTTGGAAGCACGCGCTTACGGCTCCAAGGGGGCACTGATCTGTCGGCTGGGCGCGGAACTGGAAGGCCAGCAGGTCCTCAAAAAATCGACGAGTCCCGACGCGTCCGAAGTTGCCTATGAGCCGGTGACTATTCCAGAGCGCTTTTATCCACCGGGCTATGCGGTTGGCGAACCGTGGCCGTCGATGTTTTATGCCAACCTGGTGCATAATTTCATGGGCGAGATCGTGAACGGCGGCGAAGAAAATCAGGGCAATTTTGCACAGAGCGCACGAGTACAGGAGATCATCAACGCGGTTGAGTTATCCCACCGCGAACGCCGCTGGGTCGATTTGCCGTTGGATCAAGATTAATCACACCTCACCCAGACACGCTGTATCAGGAGGCAAATATGACAGGGCGCGGACGTTTCGAAGCAAGAGTAGTAGCGGTCACGGGCGCGGCAAGTGGCATTGGCCGGTCGATCATCGAAGCCTTTGTTCGAGAGGGAGCTAAAGGCGTCATTATTGATGTCGATGGCGATTGGGCAGAACAGGTAGCCGAAGGCTTGCGCCAGGACGGTGGTGATGTTCTGGTCAGCCGGACGGATATTTCAAAGGCTGCTCAGGTAGAGGCAATGATAACCACCATTGTCGAGCGCTATGGTCGCATTGATGTCTTTGTCAACAACGCTGGTGTTGGCATTTACAAAGAAATTGTTGACCTGAGCGAAGATGAGTGGCGGTATATGGTGGACATACAATTAAATGGCACCTTCCTCTGTGCCCGCGCTGCTGCTCGCCAGATGATCGCTCAGGGCGGGAATACCCGTATCATCAATATCAGTTCGGGGGCATCGCAGAACGTGCGAGTTGCTAACGGGCCGCATTCTACCACCAAGGCGGGTGTCGATACCCTCACCCGCGTGCTGGCGCTCGAGTTGGGCCGTTACAATATCACAGTCAACTGCGTCAGTCCTGGCCTAACGGATGTCTCCGCCACATCGCGCCATGGCCCGCCACCCCCGGAATATCTCAAAGCGTTTTTGAGTCTGGTGCCGCTGGGTCGAGTGGGCCGCCCAGAAGAGATGGCGAATGCCGTATTGTTTCTGGCTTCCGATGAAGCAGGATACATTACGGGCCAGAATATCGTCGTCGATGGGGGCTATGGCGCCGGTAGAATGTCACTGCCAGTCACGACCGATTTTGAGATCAGAGCGCAGCATACGATGGGTCAGGAGTAAGGCTATAAACACCCCACCCTGCTTTGCGACAATTGCTGTTGTCTATAAGTTGAAAAATCAGAACAGGACACATTCATGAGCGACAAAGAAAGCCTGTTTGCGATTGTAACTGGTGTCGCCGAGGGGTTGGGGCACCAAATCGCTCGGGCCTATGCCAAAGAAGGCTGGCGATTGGCCCTTATGGACATTCAAACTGACAAATTGAATATTCTCGCCAATGAAATGAATGCCGAAGGCACTGATTGTCTACCCATATCGGTTGATCTAGCCGATGCAACGCAAACTCACGGTGCAGTCCAACAAGCACTGGATCATTATGGCACGCCGCGTGTCTTGGTGCATAATGCAGCCATACTCAATGAGCGACTTTTCAAGGATATTACATTTGAGCAATGGCGCACCGAAATTGACATCATCTTGCAGGCCGGATTTATTCTGAGCAAAGCAGTCTGGCAACCGATGATGGATGCGGGCATTGGCAGTATCATCTTCATATCGTCTGGTTCGGGCCTCAAAGGCTTTGTCAAAGAGGCGGCCTATTGTCCCGGAAAACACGGCCAGGAAGGTTTGATGAAAGTGCTATCGATGGAGGGTGAACCCTATAATATCGCCGTAAATACCATCACACCGGGCGCACCCATCAATACCCCGATGTCCCATGGGCACTATACTGAAGAACAGCGCAAAAAATGGATTGATCCCGCGTTGTTGGCACCAGCCTTTGTCTGGCTTGCCAAACAGGATGCATCTGCGCATACCGGTGAGCGTCTTGATGCATGGAAAATATCCCAATCGTTAGGTGAATAACCGTAAACAAACATAAGCTACGGCCTTTATCGGCGCGTCAAGATAGCGGCAACGATGCTACTCACATAGCGACTGTTGAATAAAATCCCATGTATACCTTATCCAACCTCCTATCTTTGAGAAAAATCAGCAGGCCCAACAAATCTATTCATACAACGATGCGATCGTAACTGGCATCCCGTTTTGTGCCGCTGACCGATAAGCAGCGTCAAGTAGTTCAACTGTATATAGCCCATTTGGATACCCTGGATGCGGATTCGGTGCATCATCTAACAGCATATTGACGAATTGCATCGTAGACATGTCAGCCGGGTAGCCAGGCGTATCGGTAATACGATGCACTTCCGTGCCATCATGGAGCCGCATATAAAACTCGCCTTTAATTGCCTCGACATAGAGGCGGCCTTTGCTACCGTGTAAATGCACTTCAACCAGACCGCTGTCGCCTTTGCCAATATTGCCCGTGCTGCCGACAGTTGCTACGGCTCCATTGGTCATCCTGACCGCAAAGGCATCGGCAACATCCACTTGAGCATCAACGTTATTCATAAAAGCAGCCACCCGTTCCGCCCGCAATGTGGGTGCCAGATGAAACATTAGCTCAGCCGAGTGCGTGATCTGCAAGTGGGCCTGCCCGCCACCCGCGACCACTGGATCCGCGTAGGTTTGGGCCGTTGGGCCGGTAACGGGATAGTTGAATACGCTACTGTACGCATCTGGCTTGCCCCGCAAAAAGTCAACCGTCATCGACGACATCGAACAGGTGACATATTCAACCGCACCAATTGCGCCTTCATCCATATAACACTTGGCTTCAGCCAGTGTATCAATATAGGGGAAAATATACCCTATTAGGATCTCAAGATCCTTTTCGTCAGCCAATTCGACCAGTGTTTTGGCCTCTTTCGCATACAAAGTCATTGGCTTTTCCAACATCAAGTGGAGGCCATTCTCCAATACTTCTTTGGCGACTGCGTAATGCGCCCGATGAGGTACCGCCACCACTGCCCCTTGAATGTCGCTGTGTGAGTTGAGCGCATCGGTTAAGCTGGTATAGGCAGCCGGGATGCCATATTGCTCACTGGCCGCCTGCAAGGCCGTTGCATTCGTGTCAACCAGCACAATCTCAGCCCGATCATTCTTTAGCAGGTTGGGTACATGCTGCTGAGTACCCCACCAGCCCATGCCAATCACAGCCAGCTTAACCTGCGGCATCATCATTACCTTTCGAAAATCTGTATCGAGTGGCGCTATATATCAACAGTTGACAACCAAATACGCTGCCATAGTTACCGAAATCTACTATTTTCGATAATGACTGTCAAACTCGACACTCAATCATTACTATCGGCAGAATCGACTGGTCGCTACATTAACCTATTCTAGAAGATATTCAATGAATTCGCACGCGTTGCAGGCGCTGTTCCTCTTTAATATGCGTGTACTGCGTCAACCGAATGCGCTGCGCAAGCAGTTGTTGGACCAGATCAAGCATGACATGTTCGTAACCGGCCACACCCGCTAAATTGTTTTGCTCCTGTGGATCAACCACCAGATTGAAGAGATACTGCACACCGCCTTGCTCTGGATCGAAGACCAACTTCCAGTTGCCAGTGCGAATCATCGCGCTGGTCGCTAATTCAGCAAAGATAGCCTCGTGTCCTCGTGTCAGTAGATTAAGACCGGCACGCTGCTGCTGCGTCACTGGCGTGATTCCAGCCAGTGCCAGGATGGTTGGATACAAATCGAGGTGGGAAACAAGCTGCTTGCTAACACGGGGGCCATTCAGCCGTTCTTGTTGTGGAATGCCGGGTCCGCACATAAAAAACGGCACGCCCACACTTTGTTCATAAAAATACCGTTTGTCCCAGATTCCATAATCACCCAGGTTATCACCATGATCGCTGGTGAAAATAAAGACCGTTTTCTCAAACTGATTGCGTGCCTTCAGGGCATCAACTAACTGCCCCACATAATCATCAATCAGCGCGCACTTTTCCAAATAATGAGCACGACGCAGGCGGGTATGGGGGTCATCTGGTGCGCCGATGGGTGGTGACATTTCATCGGGGTCGTGTTCCAGTTGGGTCGGATGCCACAGCGGCGGATGGGGTCCAACAAATGACAGATTCAAATAAAATGGCTGTTCACCTTCATAGCCTTCGATGAATTGCACGCCGTGTGTGCCAATAAATCCATCAGCGCTGTCGTCTGGTGAGAAAGGATGTTCAAACGGATTATCGCGCTCAGCAAGCGCCTGCCGAAATTCATCAAGCTTGCCCTGCTGCTTTAAATAATGGGTATACTCGTCATCATTATGTCCATTCTCACCGTCGTCAGCTACGATAAACACATGGTCAAATCCATAGCGCTGAAGTTCATCTTTATCGTCACGATGGTCAATGTACATACCGTAGCGATCAAGATAATGATGCTTGCCGATCAGGGCTGTGTAATATCCGGCTGTTTGCAAATGACGCATAAATGTTGAATCGCGCAGGTCGTCATGTACAGGTTCCGCCTGATTGCCGCACACGCCATGCTGTGAAGGGAACATACCGGTGATAATCGACACCCGTGACGGACCACACAAGGGCGAAATGCAATAGGCATTCACGAAACGTGTCCCTTGATTAGCCAGGCTCATCAAGTTCGGCGTGCTCGGTCCCAGCGCATCGCGCCGAAAATGGTCGGTCATGATCAGAATGACATTGGGCTGGTCAGGCATCTTATTCCTTTCAGGTATTCGCTGGTGTGAACGTGATTGGCAGACGCTTGAGACCCCGAAAAACTGTATTTTCCCAAACAACCTCTTCAACACCCAATTGTATGTTCGGCAGACATCGCAATAGTGCGTTAATCGCGATGGGTGCTTCCAGGCGTGCCAGCGACGCGCCCAAACAAAAATGCGGTCCGTAACCGAAGGCGAGATGGCGATTAGGCTGCCGCATGATGTCCAGCTTGTCCGGTTCAGGAAAGTACAGCGGGTCACGGTTCGCCGCGCCCAGCATTTGCATGACAAGTTGACCTTTTTTGATCTGCTGGTCGCCCACCATGACATCAGTAGTTGCGAGCCGACGATTACGCTGAAACGGCCCCTCATAGCGCAAGAACTCTTCTACCGCGGTGCCAATCAGGCTTGGGTCGTCGCGCAGTTTCACCATCTCATCTGGATTCTGTAACAGCGAGAGCATCGCGCTGGCGATGAGATAGGTCGTGGTCTCATGCCCACCGATTAAAATCGTCACACAAGTCGCCAGCAGTTCATCTTCATTCAAATGATTGCCATCAGCTTCAGCCGCGACCAACCCGCTCAAAAGGTCATCTTGAGGCGCAGCCCGACGGTCATTTATGATGTCACGGAAATAGGCCCGCAGTGCCAGGAGCGCCGCCTGTGAACCAAGCAAAATATCGGGAACAGGTTTGGGATTCGCCATAAATTCGACAATTTTGCCGGACCAATATTTGAATTGCTCATGATCGGCGACGGGGATACCCATGAGTTCCGCAATTACCTGCACTGGCAATGGATATGAGAAATCCCAGATCACGTCCATCTCACCGCGCTCTCTAACCTTATCCAGGAGGCGGTTCACAATTGCTTCGATATTTCCGGCTAAGCGGCGAATGGTACGCGGGGTAAAAGCCATATGAACCAACTGCCGCATTCGGGTGTGATCAGGTGGGTCAACATTAATGAGCCCCTGCGAATAATGGTCAACGAGGGGTTTCACCTGTTCCCACAACGGCTCCGGCAATTCCATTGTCGCTGTTAACCGTCCCAGACTGGAAAACGATTTGTAGTCTTGCAGGGTATGGACAACATCATCATAGCGGGTGAGGATCCAGCACCCCCAGGTTTGGCTCCAATAAACCGGTGCCACCTCCCGCAGACGCTGGTAGACCGGGTATGGATTATGTCCGAACGCGGCTGAAGTTAAAAGGCTTTCAAACTGGCCCATAGCAGATCGTTTCTTATCCCATCCCAAGTCCTAAACGCATGAAATGTTCATGAGGAACACTCAGTGTGTGCATCGCTACCTTCAGTTCACCCAGATATTTTTGTCGCAATTCGGGGAGTGTAGCATACAAATTGGTCAGGCAATCAGGATCCCGCTTCAAATCAAACAACGCGTCGAAGTCAGCATCAGGGGCGGCATAAGCCATACCATCGGATGGCACGCGGTAGACTGGCCGCTCGGTATGGGGCATAAATGACCCGATTTCGGCATTCGCATAGCGATCCAGGTAGCTGCCCCCCAGGCCAACCCATTTTTCGCCCAGATTGGTACCATACTGGTACAATGGGCCAGCCTGTTCAGGCGCTTTACAGAGCAGGAATTCCCCATCGGTCCAGTAGAAGCCTTTGCCCCACCAACCGTAGAGAACACTCTCCCGAATTGACGAGCGCTCAGACCGTAGCAGTGGTAACAATGAATGACTATGCGTGTCCACACTCACCGTTTGACCGAGCGCATCCAAGACTGTTGCATGTAAATCGATGGTGCAGGTCAGCGCGTCGCTCTTTACGCCATCATGATTGGCACCCGGTAGCGCCACAAACAATGGTATGCGGGCAAACAAAGGATAGCTGAAGCCGCTACCTTTCGACATCTGACCATACTCGCCGATGAATTCGCCATGATCGGTGGTCAAAATGACGAGCGTGTCATCCCAGAATTGATGTCGATCCAGGCAATCAAAAAGCTGACTTAGCCAATAATCGACCAGTGTGATCTTGCCAGCACACTGGGCATTCAGCCACTGGATTTCATACGCCGAATAATCACGCGCCCAGGCACTCTTGTAAAACGTATCTAAATTCAGGTCAATCAGCGCATGATCGTCCAGATACATCGAGCGATAAGGCTCTGGGGGGTCCAGAGGCCAGTGGGGATCGAATTCATCAATGCATAGAAAGAAGCTGTCATCACGTCCACTGCTCGCATACGTATCCAGCCATTTGATCACATTGGTCAGGTTGCGGGCGACAAAGGTATCGGCTTCTGACGTAATTTGTTTCTGCACCTCACGATATATCTGGCGCGTATGTCCAGCGCGTCCCGGCGCAACGGGCAATACGGTCGCACAATGATCGTTGAAATGCCCGCGCACAAAATGGTATTCATCAAACCAATGATGATAGTTTCCTGCGCCGACATCGAACAAATTGGCGTGATCGGTGAATAGCACTGACATAGTATCACTGTCACGTAACGTGAGCGCCCAATCAGGGTCAAAGCTTTCACGCGGCCCCCAACTGCGCCAGGGAAATTCAATCCGCCCGGTCCACAGGTCACGGCGCGCAGGCATACACGGCGCAGAAGCAATCCAGTGATTAGTAAACGTGATAGACCGTTTTGCTAACCGTTCGATATTCGGCGTCTGAATGTAACCATACTGGCCTTGATGCTGGTGGTAAGGGGATAGCTTGTCACGGGTTAGCGTGTCGCACAAAATGAAGATGACGTTCATGCCGTGCCCTGCGCTGAACTGCCATCATAGAGATGGTCATCGGCGTCAATGATGCGGTCATCACGGAGTCGGTATTGCAATGCGGCGTTACTGAGCGGCTTGAACGGGGCTGTATTGGCCCGGTCGGTTTGCCAGCGTTCAGTTAGAGAGGCCCACTGTCCAGTCTGGTTCAAATAACTCTGTAACCTGGCTATAGGAGCAAAAGTTGGTGGTGAGTCCGCAAGGTCATGTTGCTCGACAGGATCGCTCTCCAGATCAAACAAACGTGAAGGAGCCGTTGGAAAGTCGACATACTTCCAACGCTGATCGCGAATCATGCGAAATTGAGTCTCGGCCCTTTCACCGAGCAAGGCCGAAAATGCAGTATGTTTCTGTCGACTCCCGATTTGACCATCAACTAGCGCGGTTAAGCTCTCGCCGTCAAGACCGGGCGGAGTCTGGATACCTGCCCACTCACAGAAGGTCGGGAACAGATCAACCAGTTCAACTGGCGATTCAACAATTTTTCCCGCCTCAATTCCTGGCCCGGAAATCAACAGCGGTACTTGTGCTGACGCTTCATAATAGGTGCGCTTCCACCATAAGCCATGCTCCCCGGCCATCTCACCGTGATCGGCAGTATAGACAACATACGTGTTTTCCAGGCACCCGGCTGCCTCCAGGCCGGATAGCAATTGACCAATGCAATCATCTACATAATCGACTGCCGCATAATAGGCGGCCAGTGCCCGTTGCCGCTCCTCAACTGTGAATCGTGTTAGCCGAAAATCATCGACGATGTAACGATCATGTGGATGCAATGAGTCGGGATAGTTGGTCGGCGGCGATGGATAAGGTAAGTCAGTCCGATGATACTTGCGAAAGTAACGCCCCGGCGCGGTTAAAGGAAAATGCGGACGCAGGTAGGACGCACAGAAAAACCAGGGGGTGTCCGGCTGTTGGTCGACAAATTCCAGGAGCCAGGCAAGACTTTCCTGGGTAACAACCGATTCTGCGTGCATACTTTCTGGGATATGACTTGGGCCAGCGAAAGGAAAGCGACCAATAGCATGGTCGGTGGAACGACCATCGGCGGTATCCGGCGGATCTGGTTGATGAACGGTCACACTTGATTCAACCAGATCACCATACGGACGATATTGGAAACCATGCATTTGCTCAGCACCCCGAAAATGCATCTTACCGACTGCCGCAGTCGCATAGCCGTGCGTCGCTAACCATCTGGGAATAGTAACCTGATCGCTACTTAAGACTGAGTGATTATCCCATGCCCCACAATGATGTGGATACTGGCCCGACCACAACGACATTCGACTGGGCACACACAATGGGGATTGGCAGTAGGCAGCGGTAAAGCGCGTACTATTCGCCGCCAGCTTATCAAGCGCCTGCGTTTCAACATGCTTGTTACCCGCAAATCCGGCGATGTGCGGGCTGTGCTGATCGGTCAGAATCAGCAAGATATTGGGCCGCTGCGCCATGTTAGATCCCAGCTTTATAGTTGCCAATGATCTCGGAAGTCCGCAGATAGCGGTCATAAATCCGCAGATGATACAGGGTTCCGTGCAGTGATGGGCCAATCTGTAAGGTTTCTTTATCTGAAGCCGACGTTGGCACGACGGAATCGGCTGAAGCGGTACTGCGACCCGGCGCGGTGAGCCAGTTCTTCGATTGAGTATGGACATGCCGCAACTGCGGATTAAAATGTCCCCATCCAAACTGGCGATAGTCACTCCCATCGCACAGCGCACCATCCACGATAAACGTAATTACTTTAGGGCCGCCATCAACCACCACGGCAACATGCTGCTGCCGCCCAACCTGCAATACGCCGGGGTCACAATCCCAGCGACTTTCGGTGCGACCGTCGTTTAAGATAATTTCAATCGTACCCATGCTAGTCGTTTGCAGACACAGCCCCTGCCCGTTCTCGGCGCGTTTATCCAGGATAATTTGACCGGGTTCCAGGTCGTCAAATTGGAGCCACAATTCGATAGTAAATCCGGCCCGCAAATCCATCAGTCCATGATCAGCACGGACCGAATCGCGGCGGTTGAAAACAGGAAGCTGCGGCATCTGTACGGCTTCTGGTATATTGTTGGATAGCTCAAGCAGCAGGCCATCCTTGCTCACAACCCCTTTTGCATCAAACTGGGACCATAGACCCTCAACCAGTGTGTTATCGACCAGATGCACACGGGCGTAGTCTTTTTGCGTTTCGGTCAAGTAGTAGTGACCACCATCTTCAACCAGATCCGGGTAGCTCATACGAATGTAGGTATCATCATCGTACAGCACAATTTCGGGTTGTGACCACTGAATCACCCTGCCCTGCGGTGTATCCACCTCGACCCCACCACACAGCCACACGGGATTACGATCTTCGTACCAGTTGCCACCATGATTGTGATACCAGTAAAGAAAGTGACCATTATCACACTTCCAGGCAAAATTGGCAGCGCGAGGGTGTTTCATCAAGCGACCATCGGCGTAGCGCTTATACTGTGGTTCAGTCCAGGTATGACCACCATCATGACTATACGAATAAGCTGGGTAGCCATCAATCGTTCGGTAGACACTATAGAATGTACCATCACTTAGCACTGCATAGCTCTGTTCTTCGGCAATTGGTCCGCCGCCTGCCGGAGCACACAATCCATAGTCACCGTCAGGCAGCGTCTCCCAGGTGATTTTGGCCGGGTCATTTTCCGTCATGATATTTGTACTCTTAACCAGCACACCTTCTGAGCGCGTAAAGAATCCCTGACCAAAGCCGCCCACTTTATGCACAGAAACAAAGGCCGCATCCTGATGGATAAACGGCTTGCCCACATTCCAGAAATAGCGCAGTTGACCGCCATCGGCGTTTTCGCGGTCAATCGCCATCTCGCGGATCGCCACATCATACCGCTCATCGGACCACGTGCGTCCATGATCGTCAGTGTATTTGAAGACAAAGTGGCCCAGCGAGTCGACCCGATAACACTTGCCGTCCTGATATGGCGGGTTATCGGCTGTGACCCAGCGGATATTATCCGTATTGTGATTATAAAACGCGTAAACCCGGCCACCAGGTACTTTGAGTAACACGGCATACGATGCTTCGGGACCGTCTGGCGACTCGACAGCTACCGGTTCAGACCATGACCGACCCTGATCTACACTGCGGGTCGTGATAATATGTTGACCACTCTGCCCCTCAAAACCGGCCCCAGTCGTCATAATACACAGCCAGGCCCCATCATCAGTTTTGACGACATAGGGCTGGTCGCTATATTTGATGGAGGGTATCTCCCATCCAGTCGTGACATTACGGGGGTCCAACACCGTTTCAGCTGCAGTGCCAGACCTCAGGGTGCCATCAGCAATACTTTGGTCAGATTGTGTCATGAGCTATTCCTTGTAAAAATATCTTAGGTAACCAATCGATTTTCATGATAGTCACGTGGTTGTCAGGTTTAATTGATGCCTGATCCAGCGGGAATCCCCACCAGTTCAAGTTCATTGGCAAAATGGCAAGCCGCAAAATGACCATCGCTTACTGCTACCAGCGGCGGTTCCTCTGTCCGACAAATAGCCTGCGCATACTTACAACGCGGATTAAAGTAGCAACCTGGTGGTGGGTTGGCCGGGTCCGGCAGTTCACCCTCTAACACCCCTTCTTCCGGCAGCGGTTGGTCCGGGTCCGGGCGTGGGATTGCGGCCAGCAAGGCTTCTGTGTACGGGTGTTTGGGAAAACTAAACAATGTTTTGGTATCGGCCTGTTCGACAATTTTGCCCACGTACATCACAGCCACTGCGTCAGAGATATGTTCAATCACGCTCAGATCATGGGCAATAAACAGGTATGTCAGGTTTAGCTCAGTCTGCAAATCCTTGAGCAGATTAAGAATCTGCGCCTGCACCGAAACATCCAGAGCCGACACCGCTTCATCACAGACGACCAGTTCTGGGTTAATGCTCAAGGCCCGGGCAATGCCGATACGCTGACGTTGCCCACCGGAAAAGGCGTGAGGATAGCGTTTCATATAACGCACCCCCAGACCAACTAGCTCCAATACATGTCGAACCCGTTGCTCCAGATCCTTGCCGCTCGCCAGCTTATTAATCCGCAATGGCTCGCTGACAATATCAAAGACAGATTTGCGCGGGTCCAGGCTGGCGTATGGATCCTGAAATATCATCTGCATGTGCTTACGATACGGTCGCAGATCGCGCCGGGACAATCTGGCAAGGTCAGTTGTTTTACCATCCAGATGAAGGAGAATCTCGCCCGCCGTCGGGTCGGTCGCCCGCAAGACGCAATGCCCCAGCGTTGTTTTCCCCGAACCGGACTCGCCCACCAAGCCCAACGTTTTTCCCTGTGGCACTGTGAGCGTGACATCATCAACCGCCCGCACGTGACCGACCACTTTACGAAATAAACCCCGTTCAATCGGGAAATATTTTTTCACATTCTTGATTTCCAACAGCGGCAGGGGCTTCTCAGTCATGTTCATCACTCGTACAGGACACAGTTCACGGTATGTCCGGGTTCGATCGTCGTTGCGGGCGGCATCCGCTCATCACAGGTCCCCGCGATGAAATGTTCGCAGCGGCTGGCGAACGGGCAGGCATCAGGCGGGTCCAATGGAACGGGGACTGTCCCCTTGATCGTCGCTAATCGATTGCCCTCCGCTTGACCAAATTTGGGTATCGAGCGCAAGAGACCCTGTGTGTAGGGGTGTTTAGGGTCTTTAAATATCTGACGAACATTGCCATACTCAACGATCTTGCCCAGATACATCACAGCCACATCATCGGCCATATTGGCGATCACACCCAGATCATGGGTAATAAACATGATTGCCATACCATTTTCGCGCTGCAAACGCTTCATCAACCGCAAAATCTGGGCCTGAATAGTCACATCTAGCGCGGTAGTCGGTTCATCAGCGATCAGCAAATTAGGGTTCAGAATCATTGCCATAGCAATCATGCTGCGCTGACGCATCCCACCAGACAACTGGAACGGAAAATCATCAATACGGCGGTCAGACGCGGGAATTCCCACTTCATCCAGTAGGCCAATCGCCCGTTCGCGGGCCACGGACGCCGACTTTTCACCATGCACGAACATGGCCTCAGTGATCTGGTTGCCAATCGTATGAACCGGAGAAAATGCTGTCATTGGCTCCTGGAAAATCATCGCTATTTCGCGTCCGCGAATATCACGCATCGCTTCACCCTCGGCTTCAAGGTCAATGATATTGGTGATGTTACCATTGGAATGGTGGAGACGAACTTCACCGCTAAGACGGGCAGTTGCTGGTAAGAGTTGCAGCAGCGAGAAGGCGGTCACACTTTTACCACAACCCGACTCACCGACGATTCCCAGTGTCCGATTCTTGTAAATATTAAACGATACGCCATCAACCGCTTTAAGCGTGCCTTCTTCCAATGGAAAATGTGTGCGCAGATTCTTAACTTCGAGCAAGAGGTCCGACATTAGAGTTCCTTGTAGGGGTCAGCCGCATCACGCAAACCATCACCCACGAAGTTGAACAACAGAACAGTCGCGATCACAAATAGCGCTGGTGTAAGCATCCAGGGACGCAACGCCACGTTACTGACATTTTGGGCACCGTCCAGCAATGTTCCCCAACTGACCGCCGGCGGACGAATGCCCAGACCGAGAAAACTTAAAGCTGTTTCACCCAGAATCATGCCGGGAACCGCCAGCGTGAGGTTCACAATCAACACGCTGATATAGGCCGGTAACAAATGATCGACGATAATGTACAGGTCGCTGGCCCCGGAAATGCGAGCCGCCTTGACATAATCATGCTCACGCAATTCCAGCAGCTTGGCTCGTACCACGCGCGCGAGACCAGTCCAGCCAATGGTCGACAAAATGATCGTGATTGCAAGGTAAGTGCGCGTGACCGGCCAGTCAATCGGCACGACCGCTGCCAGGGCAATCCATAGCGGAATCTTGGGGATCGATTGCAGGATTTCGGTTACACGCATAATCGTCACATCGATCATGCCACCGTAATAGCCGGAGATGCCACCGACCAGACTACCTAACAAAAAGCTAATAAAGACACCGATCAGGCCAATGGTCAGACTGATGCGGCTGGCCGCCAGGATACGTGAGAACAGATCACGGCCCAGTTGGTCGGTTCCCAGCAGGAATATCTTGCCATCGCCAACATCAAAGAAATGCAAGCTGGCATCAAAGACCCCCCAGAAGCGGTACACTTCACCCTGCGTAAAAAAGCGCAGGGGATGAATTTGCTCGATGTCTTCCGTATAGACCCTTTCGAATGTTTCGAGATCCAATTCCAGCGATAGGCCATAAACAAAGGGGCCCCGCCAGTTTCCTGCCGCATCAACCAATCGAATGGGTGTTGGGGGTGTATTGACAAAGCCATCATGCTGGGTCAACCGACCATAGGGTGTCCAGAATTCGTAGGTGAACGCAACAAAATAGAGGAGCAGCAGCAGTGCCAGTGACAAAACGGCAAGGCGATGCCGCCGAAATTTGCGCCAGATCAACTGTGTCTGTGAGGCAAAATAGTAGGCTTCTTCTTCGGCAGTGAATTCTGGAGGCGTGATAGCTGGCGATTCGTAAGCTGTATCCAAACGGGTTTCGGTGGTCATCAATCAGGCCCCCTTTTCCATTCTGATACGCGGGTCATAGGCACTCAGCGCAATATCAGCCAGGATGACACCGGTCACGGCCAGAAAACTTTGAATCATGAGAACGCTCGTTCCCAATTCAACATCTTCAGACGTCAGAGCATTAAACATCAAGGGTCCCAGCGTCGGCAGGTTCAACACAATCGCTACGATGGTCTGACCGGAGATCAACGCCGGAAAAATGTAGCCGATAGAGTTGATAATCGGATTCAGAGCCAGCCGCACCGGATATTTAAACAGTAGTTGGCGGTAGGGTACGCCTTTGGCCCGCGCTGTAACAACATACTGCTTGCCCAATTCATCCAGCAACGTCGCCCGCATCGTGCGGATTAGCCCGGCAGTGGATGCAGTCACGATCACAATGATGGGAATCCATAGATGGTTGATGAGATCAACAACTTTTGCCAGACTCCAGGGCTGGTCTTCTATGCCTGGGGAGTAGAGACCACCAATGCTAAGGCCAAAGAATTTATGGAACACAAACAACAGAATCAGTGCAAGCAGAAAATTTGGCGTTGCGAGGCCCACAAACCCCAGAAACGTCCAGAAGTAATCGCCGATACTGTACTGGTTGGTCGCGCTGAAGATGCCGATGGGAATCGCGACAGCGTAGGTCAGAGCAATCGAAAGTAGCGATAACAGCACGGTCGCACCGATGCGTTCGTTTATCAAATCAATGACCGGTAGCCCTTGCAACGAGCGACCAAGTTTGCCCTGAGCAAAGCTCGTCAGCCAGTCTGTATACTGAATGATAAAAGGCTTATCGAGACCGTAGAGTGAACGCAGTGCGGCCTCGTCTTCTTCGGTAATGACATCACCCTCAGCCTGACGTGCAGCAACAATTTTATCGACGGCATCACCGCGTGGAATCTGTATGATGAGAAAGATAAGGAAACTCAGAATTAACAACGTAATGACGGCGTAGACCCCGCGCCGCAGCAGGTACTGGCTGAAGTTCATAGCAGACTATCCAGTGCTACCGGCCAGGGCATGATCGTGACCCTGACCGGCATCCGAACAAAATTATTCCGCGAAGTACCACTGCTCCACATGGAATGGGGCGTAGAAATTGGTGTCTGATCCCCAGAAAATATCCTCGGTCGGTACATTCTGAAGCGAATTAGCATAGACAACTGGTTGCGGGCCTAACCCCACTGACGGAATAACAGGCAGTTGTTCAGCGAAGAAACTGAAGTATTCCCCTCCAACCTCAGCCGCTTCGGGTGAGTTGCTGGGCCACTGGGCAAACTCTTCCCATTTTGCGTTGAGTTCTTTGATGTGGTCCGGCGGTTCAATCCCCGCCTCGCCGCCAGAGGAAATCCACAAGGCCCACTGTGAACCCCATTTGTGACTACCCGGCTCATTAATGGCGAAGTCATCCGGTGTGCCGCGCCCAAACAAAGTGGCCCGCCCGATATGCCAGACCGTTGCCATCGCCTCGTTTGCTTCGCGCAATTCATTGACCAGTTCAAATGAGCTTTCCTGACAGACGAATTCAACACCGACTTCGCGTAAATCGTTAGCGATAAGGGCACAGCCGTCAGTATGGATGTCGAGGTGTTGAGCGATAATTGTCAGCCGCTCGCCGTTGCTCATGAGTCGGAAGTCGTCCGAGTCACGCTCGGTCAATCCCAATCCATCTAAAATTTCATTGGTGCGATCCGGGTTATATTCCAGGTGTTCGTTGTACCACTCATCGCGGAACCAGGGCAACGTCTTGAGTGGTGTTGGTGGATGGGTTTCACCCAGGCCAAAGAAAAGAATGTCGTTCATGCGGTCACGATTAATCGCGGTTGAGAGCGCCGAACGAAAATCGACATTCTGGAAGAGTTCCTGACGCACCCCATCAGTTGTGTTCTGATTGAGGAAAATAGAGAATTCGGAAGGACGTAGCGACTGCGCAATATACGTCGTGTAGCCGCCATTTTCTTCCTCTTGGCGGTACAATTGCAGATCGGAAGGCCGCGTATAACGCACACCGAAATCATAGTCACCCGCCGTCAACTTAAGCGCATACAGATCTTGATCGCCAACGAGGCTGACCTCAATCTGGTCAATATAGGGCAGTTGATTACCCTCTGGGTCGACCTGGTGGAAATAGGGATTGCGCTCCATCAGCACCCGGTCACTGGTTATCTCGACCGGAATAAAACTGTCCATATATGGCCGGTCAAGTTGCACCGAGACTAATTGGTAACACTGGCAACGCCGGGCATTCATCAGGTCCACCCAAGTTTCGAATCCGGCCTCCTCGGCCATTGCCTGAGCATCGGGGTTAAAATCAGCATGGAATTGCTCGACATAATGTGAAGGCACAAACAGGACGTTGTCGCTTGAAAAATGCGTGCGCCCAAACCGGTCCATCGCTGAAGGATTAGGAATCGCCCACGTGTAGCTGAACGTGGTCTCGTCAATAACTTCCATCGTAGCCGGTTCACCGCCCAGCATCCAGAAGCCACCCGGACCATTGGGGCTAACCTCGGCGTTGTTCAGGACATTATCCCAATACCATTGAAAATCAACCGTATCAAAGGGATCACCATCTGACCATTTCAAGCCCTCGCGCAAAGTTATGGTCAATGTACGATTTTCATTTGACCATTCAAAACTCTCCGCCAGATCAGGCTGTGTTTCGCTGGCAGTGAAGTTATAGCGGAACAATCCAGTGTGCCGGATACGTAAACCTTCATCCATGCGTTCCAGAATGTCTCCGATACGCAGAATACCACCATACTCGCCGATGCTTTCCACAACCGGAATCTCTTTAGGATTCGCCGGCAAACGTTCTTCGACGGGCGGTAGCTCACCGGCAGCCACGCGTTCGGCCAACATCGGTGCTTCACCGTACATCATATCCTGAGCCTGGACGCCGATGCCAAGCATAAGACTGAGAATAATTATAAGCAAAAGGGATTTGAATTTCACTTCAAGACTCCTTAAATACACATAAATCAGTCGATAATTTGCTGCTTGTAGCGTCGAGCACCTCCTTCAATATTAGCTCCCATTGGATTGTATTTTGTTCCTGGCATTCAAGACTCCAATTGCACGCTCCCGGGAATTCGCCATGTGTCGCTCAATACTGGCTTGAGCCGCCGGACGATCGCCGGCATTGATACATTGGACAAGATCTCGGTGGAGTTCGAGTGTTTCCTGCCAATCATAATATTCAGCCGCATTCGCCATAAACATGAACATCGGACCAATCATCGACCTGAGTGTGCGTTCGAGATGATGGTTGTTGGCCTGCTGCCAGACCAGTGAATGACCCGCCAAATCTGAGCGTGCAAAGGCGGCGTGATCATTGTCGGCGACGGCAATTTCCATTTTTTTAAGTACGGCGGTCTGCGCAGCTTGATTTTCGGTGCAGGTCAGTTGAGTCGCCAGGTCAACTGCCAGCGCTTCCAGTGACAATCGCACCTGATGCAGCTCACGAATATCGCGTTCAGTCAGAGTGATAACATAGCGGGCGTCTGGTTTACTGACGATCAAACCCTCTTTTTCAAGTTCCATCAGAGCGTCACGTGCGGGTGCCCGGCTAATCCCGAATAATTCGGCCACTTCTCGCTCAACCAGTTTGGTTCCAGGAGATATTTGTCCATTGACAATTTCATCGCGCAGAAATTGAGTCACCTGATCTTTCAGATGGACGCGCTTTTGATCAAAGTGGCTCAGCCGCTGAGGGTCAATAAGTGGCATCTAATTGCACAATCATTTATAAAAAATAATTCATGTTTCGTATACCAATATACCAATTAAATAATTCACTGTCAACAAAGCCTGATCGAAGCGAGACGTTCACTTCTTGACAAGCAATCACACATTAAATAAAATTTATAATTTAGGATTTGAAATGCCCTATTTTTGACAGACTAGTACTTACTAAATATTCGAGAGGCACTCAGGCGCAATGCGAAGCCTATTTGGCAGAAAATTGCGAACTACACCTGAAGCATAGCAACTGCGTATCATGGAGTTAACATAGAGGAGGTAGCTTACGGGAAATTGAAGAAAAGCCAAGTATGTGTTAATAATGCAAAACTGCTTCATATATTGAGGACAAGGACATGAAAAATCAAATGTTTAGAGCTTTTTTAGTTTTTACTATACTTGCGCTCATGCTAGTTGGCGTGCAAGCTCAAGAAAACGAAGTACCGCGGAATCGCACGTTCATCGCGGGGCACTTTGCCCTATTTAACGCTGGTGATATGTGGAGTCCCTACAACCTCGGTGGTACACATCAGCAGTTGATCCAGTTCTTCTATGAACCATTATCCTATGCCGACAACCTGAATGGCAATGAATACCCCTGGCTGGCAGAAAGCTGGGAATATAACGAAGACGCAACGGAACTGACTTACTTCCTTCGCGAAGGCGTGTTCTGGAGTGATGGTGAACCATTTACGGCTGAAGACGTAGCGTATACGTTTAACACCTTGCGCGACCTGGGCAGCAATGTTCGCAGAGGTGGTGTATATCCAGTCTTTGTCAAAGAAGCAGAAGTCGTTGATGACTTGACCGTGAAGATCAATTTCAACATACCTTCACCACGTTTCCACAACGAAGTCGTTGCAGCCAAAGGGGACTCTGCTACCTTCATCGTGCCGGAACACGTTTGGAACGATAAGGACTGGGCTGAGTACACCGCATGGAATGATGGCGCTGGCCCCGTTACCACAGGTGCCTGGCGAGTTGTTTTCGCCGATGAGCGCCGTCGTGTGATCGACAGCGTGCGTGACTGCGACCAATGGTGGGCCTGTGCTACCGGCTTCGAGGAACTGCCAGCAGTTGAGCGTATGACCTATGTGGTGATTGATACCAGTCAGCAGCAGGGCACCGCCTTGATCAACAATGAACTCGATGAAACCCACGATGTTACGGTCGAGGTCGTTGAGCAGATGCTGGCACAAAACCCCAATGCCACGACCTGGACCGGTCGCGAAGGCCCCTTTGGCATGGTCTCCTGGTGGCCGACATCGCTGTGGCTTAACAACGGAGACCCGCATCTTGGTAAAGCAGAAGTTCGCCACGCCATCAACCGTTATCTCGATCGCGAACTGATCATGGACTTCGCGTTCAACAACCAGGCTGTGATTGCCGAATGGCCCTTCCCGCCGTATGCCGGTCTCCAAGAAACAATGGACACTTTGGAAGATCTGAGGCAAGAGTACGACTTACTCGGCTACAATCCAGACGAAGGCGATCAACTCCTCACTGACGCCGGTTATATCAAGGACGGTGACGGGTTCTGGGCCGATGCGTCGGGCGAACGGATTACGTGCGAAGTCATCGGCATCCCGCAGATTTCCGATCTCGGCCCGGTGGTAGCTGAAACCTTACGCCAGCATGGTATCGACTCAAGCTATGAACAACCGACTGATTTCGGCGACCGCTGGAACGGCATGACCTACCAATGTGCATTGTTCGGACATAACGGTTCGCAGTCCGGTGATATCTACCAGACACTTGCATTGTATACAACCGAAAGTGCTCAGAATCGAAGTGCATATTCAAACCCGGAGTACGACGCGGTCGTCGCACAGCTGGAGCAAGCCGCTGACATCGAAACGGTTCGCGATTTAGAACATCAAGCGATGGCAATCTGGTTACGTGATCTGCCAGAAATCCCGATGTTCCAGTTCTTCAACCGGGTGGGACGCAATACGACCTATTGGACAAACTTCCCATCCACCGCGAATCCCTACATGAACGGCATTAGTCCGCATACCGGATTCCCGTACATCTTGTTGCAGCTAGAGCCAACCGATGCCTGATTGACTCCGGTCGCCAGGTGGAAGTTGGCATAGCACACGTTGCACTTTCAACCAGCACGATCCAGCATGGTAGTTGGATCGTGCTGACTGTTATGCTGGCAATCGTGGAAATCAATTTAGTCATTACTGAAAATAGCCTCATTTAGGAACAATTGGTGGACTATGACCCTTGAGTATGTTGTTAGACGCCTGATCCAGTTTTTTGTGATCGTTTTTATGGCAATCACACTTAACTTTTTCTTCCCGCGGCTGTCCGGCCAGGATCCCATACGAGAGAAGCTTATCCAACTAGAGGCACAGGGCGTCAGTGTTGAGGGTGAAGGCCTGGAAGAATTTGTGGCGGGCTACAACGCTAGGTTCGGCCTTGATCTACCTTTGTGGCGTCAGTACTTAAACTACCTGGAACAGATGCTTCGCCTGGACTTGGGCCAGTCGATTGCCTTCTTTCCCCAAACGGTTTCATCCATGGTGTGGGCTGCCATTCCCTGGTCGGTTGGTCTGTTACTTGTTTCGGTTCTGATAAGCTTCTCCATTGGTACCTTAGTTGGTGCGCTCATTGGTTTCGGCAATGCACCACGCTTTTTACATTATATTTTCCCTGCCTTCTTTGTTTTTTCGGCAGTGCCGTACTATTTGATGGCGCTGCTATTGCTTTTTCTCTTTGCATTTCAGTTTCAGCTATTCCCGCTGTTTGGTGGCTATAGTGCATCAACCTTACCGACACCAACGTTTGCCTTCTATATGGAGGTCTTGCGGCATTCGATACTTCCAGCGTTGTCAATCGTCCTGGCCCAAGTAGGATACTGGGCGCTCGGTATGCGATCTATGATGGTCACCGTAGCGGGTGAAGATTATATGCTTCAGGCTGAGGCCAAAGGTCTGAAGAAGAGACGCATTTTTTTCCGCTACGCGATACGCAATGCGATTCTTCCTCAAGTTACGGCGTTAGCGCTGTCGCTGGGAACAATCATTTCCGGAGCCGTGCTGGTGGAAGTTATTTTCGCCTATCCAGGTGTCGGGTCGGTTCTGGTCCGTGCTATCCGCGGGTTCGACTGGTTCGTCATTCAGGGCATCGTCTTCATGATCATTCTCACTGTCGCGCTCTCAATGTTGATCATCGACCTGATTTACCCGTTCCTTGACCCTCGCATCAGTTACAGGAGAGACTAAGATGGCTCACGCAGTAGAAACAGATAGTAGTTTGGTCGAGCCGATAGTTTCTGGAAAGGGACGATTCTCATTTCGGTATCTGTTGCGCAATCCGGCATTGTTAGCCGGCTTATTGATGCTTTTGGCCCTACTGCTATTTGTCGTTATCGGTTCTATTCTTACCGATCCCGACAATGCACGACCAATGGCAAACAGACCTCGGCAACCACCATCGTCTGACAACTTTTTGGGCACTGATCGACAGGGTAAGGATGTTCTGACCGTCATGGTGATCGGCACGCCGCAAACACTGCGTATCGGCCTCATCGCGGGCACTATCGGTGTGGCGGTTGGCACTTTGTTGGCTTTCTTTAGTGTCTATTATGGCGGCGTGGTGGACATGACTGTCAGCTCGATGGTGGACATATTGCGCACGGTACCAGGGCTTCTGGTACTGGTCATCATCGCGATTTCAGTACCAGGCGATATGACGGTTGAGATGATGGCACTGATTGTCGCCGCCTTATCTTGGCTCAATCCGGCACGCATCATGCGTTCTCAGGTGCTGGTACTCAGACAGAGCCCGTATGTCGAGGTAGCACGCTTCACTGGCATGAGTGATCCAGAGATCATCATCAAGGAAATGATGCCCAATTTGATGCCCTATATTATCTCTACTTTTGTGTTAGCGGTTGCGGGGGCCATTCTCGCCTCGATCGGTCTGGAAGCGCTGGGGCTAGGTGCGTTTGAATCCAACACGCTGGGCATGACGATCTACTGGAATATATTCTACGGATCATTATTGAATGGCTGGTGGTGGTGGCTGCTACCCCCCATCTTCGTTATAGTTTTTCTGTTTGTTGCCCTGTTTCTGGTATCGCTTGGCCTCGATGAATGGGCTAATCCACGGTTGAGGAGAAAGGCATAATGGGAGAAATTGTATTGGAGGTTAAAAACTTGCATGTCTATTATGATACAGACGCAGGGCAGGTCAAGGCTGTCAACGGTGTAAGCTTTACCCTTCAAAAAGGCGAGCGTTTGGCTCTCGTCGGTGAATCTGGAAGCGGAAAGACCACGATGGCACTGGCGATTATGCGATTACTCAAATCGCCAGCAAAGATTGTTAGTGGGGAAATAATACTGAATGGCCGTAATCTACTTTCGCTGGACGAAGAGGAAATGCGTCTCACCCGCCTGGACAAAATTGCACTGGTGACGCAAGCTGCCATGAACTCCCTTAATCCGATAATGCGTATCGACGAGCAAGTTACCGACGGGTTGGAGGATCACGGATTTAGGGAAAGTAAAAGTCAGCGTCGGGCACGGGTTCGAGATATGCTAGCACGAGTAGGCTTGGACCCTGCCGTCGCCCAAATGTATCCCCACGAGCTAAGTGGCGGAATGAAGCAACGCGTGGCGATGGCAACGGCGACTGCCCTCAACCCGGAAATCATTATTGCTGACGAACCGACCAGCGCGCTGGATGTAGTGGTGCAACGCCAGGTCATGGCGACGTTAGGCCGCCTGCAAAGGCAGACGAATGCCTCAGTAATTCTTGTGGGGCATGATATGGGTCTGGTTGCGCAATTTGCGGATCGTGTTGGCGTAATGTATGCGGGAAAGCTTGTCGATCTAGAGCCGGTGGAGCAAATGATAGCCAATCCGCTGCATCCCTATTCGCGGCTATTACTAGATAGTGTGCCGACCCTAGAAGAAAAACGAGAGAAACTAGTTGGGATTCCGGGTATCACGCCCGCGCTTATCAATTTACCACCTGGCTGCCTGTTTCGCCCCCGCTGCCCGGATGCAATGGATGTGTGTGCGGAGATTGAACCAAGTTTAGATCAAATGGATAAAGGACGGCACGTAGCCTGTCACCTCCACACAAATGAGGCATACAAACAGGAATCGACCACATGACACCGCTTCTGGAACTGAGAAATGTAAGCAAAGTATTCGGTGGAAGCCGATTTAGCCAGCGTAAGGTAGTTGCAGTGGACGATGTTACCTTTTCCATTTCAGATGATGTCCCCTCAATGACAGCCGTCGCCGGTGAGAGCGGCAGCGGTAAAACGACGCTATCGCGTCTGTTGTTGGGCGTTACTTCGCCAACGACAGGGCAAGTCCTGTATAAGGGCAAAGATATGCGCAATCTTTCACGCAAAGAACGCAAGGCTTTTCTGCGTGATGTGCAACCCATCTACCAGGATCCATTTGGAGTATACAATCCCTTCTACAAGGCTGAACATTTACTCTTTGAGGCGGTTTCTAAATTTGGTCTGGCAAATTCCAAATCAGCGGGACGCAATTTAATTGCCGAAGCCCTTGAAACAGTCGGCTTGCGACCAAACGAGATTTTTGGACGCTTCCCGCATCAATTGAGTGGCGGACAGCGCCAGCGTGTGATGGTTGCGCGTGCTTTGCTTATCAAACCCCGCATCATCCTGGCCGATGAGCCGGTGTCGATGGTGGATGCATCCCTTCGGGCAACCATTCTGGAGAGCCTCCGCATACTCAATCGTGATTTGAGTATTTCAGTGCTTTATGTCACGCACGATCTGACCACCGCCTATCAGATCTGCGAGAATATCCTGGTGATGTATCAGGGATCAGTTGTGGAGGTAGGTGATGTTGAAGAAGTTATTAAGAAGCCTAAGCATCCTTATACTCAGTTACTAATCGACTCTATCCCACAAATGAGGGCAGCACGCGATTGGGAGCAGGAAGCAAGCGGGGACGTTTCGCAGTCCAATGATGCTATACGGAAGAGTAGTGGCTGCAAGTTCGCCAATCGTTGCCCGCATGTGATGGATGATTGCTGGACAAAAGTACCGCCGTTATACCAAGTGGACGATAATCGTGCATCAAGCTGCTTCTTGTATAATGAGTCGCCATTGCCAGAGTCCACCAATATCTCACAATGGATGACCGTTGAAAATAGATAGTCCCAATTGTCTGCTGGGCATTGCGCTTTCTGCTCAGACGCGCTATGTCAGGACGCTTGGCTGCCGTTTTTTGCTGAGATGTGTCTAGATTCCAATCAGCTAACATCTATCGTGTCAGATCGTTGACCATGTTTTTGTTTACGATCAGCAGGTAATCGCCTTTTGCATTGCATGGTGATTTTGGGGCAATACTCGATCATCCACTATCTGTGCCCTATGAGGTTGTGGAAGTGGTGTCAGAGGCTATAACAAAAAGATGATGTGTTGGGCAGCACAATATCCTGAAAAAACGGTGTCGAAATTCTCGAAGGAAACGCGGCGATAAAGCACGCAAACATTCGATCGTGGCAAGCAGTACAGAAACTGAAACTATCAGGCTCTGCAGGCAGGCTTGGGGGTGACGGTGTGCTTGAGCCGACCGATGAGTGCCTGGGCAAATCCCCCACCGAGGTTTTTTTCTGGGGTCGTCCACAGGCCGAACGTGCCAGTGGCCTCTCAGCCACATAGGCTCACGCTAGTGCATAAATCTTCCGGTATCTTATGGACCACAGCAATCGCACCCAACGCAAATTAGCATTAAGCTACATCATCACAGAGCGATTCGAACAGCATTCTTGAGAAAACTTAAATATACCTATTAACAGAGCATTGTCAGTTGCAACCTAGACAAGACCCATCAACAGTCCCAATGTCCGTTCGAAAGTCGATCAGATTTTGTAAAATTGTGCCGCGTTTCCGCCCATTATTTGGGCCTGCTCTGCGTCTGAGAATCGTGACAAATACTCGGTGACGATTTCCAGCACCTGGGAGTAACTGCCCGACAGCGTACAAACGGGCCAGTCGCTGCCAAGCATCAGGCGATCTACGCCAAAGCAGTCAAACACGATATCCAGGTAAGGCACAAAATCCACCTGGTGCCACCCTTGCCATGCGGCTTCGTCACCATGCCCGACACCTTGCAATAGACGTTCTCATACGCTGCGATTGCTCGAATATCCTGCTCCTATGGTTCCAGGACACCCTCTTTTATTGGTGGCTTGGCAATATGATCCAGAACAAACGGTTGATCGGGAAATTGTTGGACCACCTGAACCGCTATCGGAAGATGCTTTGGAAACAAGAGTAGATCATAGGTCAGATCGAAAGCCTTTAGCTCGTCAAGTCCGCGCAGAAAGTCATCATTTAACATGAAGCGGACATCTGGTTCGTCGTGTACCACATGCCGTGCACCCACCAGTCGAGGATGGCGAGCATATCGTTCCAAATGTGCCGTAACATCGGGTGCTATGAGATCAACCCAACCGACAACTCCTTTAATGAAGTCATGGGTATCTGCCAGTGTTAACAGCCACTCGGTCTCTTGCAGGTTCTGGCG
The DNA here is from genome assembly GCA_965223835.1 of Phototrophicaceae bacterium. Taxonomy (GTDB): domain Bacteria; phylum Chloroflexota; class Anaerolineae; order Aggregatilineales; family Phototrophicaceae; genus CAVYXZ01. The sequence goes on along the minus strand of CBDCXQ010000001.1, from coordinate 2,027,247 downwards.
TGCCTGTACAGCCACTGTACCATCAATGCTGGTGTCGTTCAGCAACGGAGCCAAATCGCGTGGCAAATAATCCTGTTTTAAGATCACCATCTGGTCCGACATCCAGACATGCTCCGCCGGATTATACTGCCAGAAGTGCTGGTGTGAGTCGATTCGATCAGACATACCAACCTCAGCTTTTCTCAGTTGTTTTCCGGTCGTCCGGTAATCCAGGTCTTGTCCTTGATGGGCGCAAGTATCTCTTGAACCGCTTTCGCCATAGCTTCATCATAGGGCGCAGAAAGCCACTCGATATTGCGCCGCATATTATCGGGATTGGCAGTGCCGATGAGCGTTGTATGAATGTCAGGACAGCGCAGTGCAAACTGCACGGCTAGCTGGGCGATGTCCATCCCTTGTTCGCGGCAGAATGCGGCTGCCTGAGCACAGACCTGTTTGATTTCGCTGGTGGCAGGATGCCAATCTGGAGCGCCTCGGTTAGTCAGAAGTCCCATGCTCAGAGGTGAAGCACCGATGATTCCTACATCCTTTTCCTGAAGATAGGGAATCAGGTTGTCGAGTGTCGTGTCGTTCATCGAATAATGACAATACGACAGGATGGTATCCACTTCGATACGATCCATGATGTATGGGTAGATGGCTAGCGGAAAGCCGGTAATCCCGACAAAGCGTACTTTGCCCTGCTCCTGCAATCTGCGCAACGCAGGTATCGTCTCGTCCAAAACTTGATTCAGTGAGCCATACTCGATGTCGTGGCACTGAATAACATCGATATAATCAACCCCCATGCGCGCAAGGCTTTCGTCAACGCTCTTTGTTACACGCGCAGCACTGAAGTCAAATACATCCTCACCATAGCGTCCAACTTTGGTCGCCAGCAGGTACCTGTCACGGGGCACATCTTTAAGTGCCCTGCCCAGGACGGTTTCAGCTTTGGTCAGGCCATAGAAGGGCGAGCAATCAATGAAATTCACACCCATATCAAGCGCGACATGAACAGCACGGATCCCCTCGTCTACGTTGATGGGGCGGAACACGCCGCCCAGCGAGGATGCGCCAAAGCTGAGTATGGAGACTTCTAAACCAGTTTTGCCTAATGTACGGTATTCCACGAAATAACTCCCATAGTAGTCAAGGGGCGATGGACAGCGCCGTTATCTCGTCATCACCTAATATTCTCACTATCGGGTTGTGTTGCGCGTGATCTTGAACGAATATACATGATCGCATGGCTTTTGATCGGGTCGTTCGATCTTAAGGCCGCTATCAGTCATCTCCCACTTGAGTTCGCCCTCATGACCGAGCAATCCAACTGAACGCACTTCGCCGGGATAGAGCGCCTGCGTTGATTCGATGACGAACTCTTTTTCCGGCCAGTCGAAGGTCATAGCATAAAGTACATTCTCCTTGGTCGTGAAACGAATGTCCTTTGCAGTGAACTCTAGTTTTTCTTTTGTGTCGCTGAACGCACCCACATGCGACATCTGGGTCGGGCCTTCACCAAAGGTGTTCCAGGGTGTGGTCTCATAAATCACCTCGCCATTGACTCGGAGCCAGTCGCCTATGCCCTCAAGAATGGCCTTTGATTCGTCCGGGATTGTCCCATCGGGCTTCGGTCCCACATTGAGCAGCATGTAGCCGTTCTTACTGACATTGTCTCCCAGATATTGCACCATTTCGGTAACGGTTTTGTATTCCGTCTCTTTGATGTAGCCCCATCCCTGACCATCGTCCACCGTTGTATCCGTGATCCATTCGTAATGGGTGAGGTCGGCGGTCTTGCCTAGTTCAAAATCAAGTAAACCCGCACCGGGCGGAATGTCATGCCATTTATACGAGGCCACCACCTCACGTCCCCATTCACTTTCTTTGTTGTAGTAGTATGCGAGGAAATCCTGCTTGTATTGATCGTGAACAAAGCGCAGACCAAAGTCAAACCAGATGTAATCTGGCGTGTAACGGTCCACAACCTCGATCAGTCGATTTTTCCAGCGATCCAGAAATGACTTGCTTGGTTTGTCCTGTGCAGACCATTCACGATCATGACCTTGAAGCTGTGGCGCAAAATCAAAGTCGAGATTATGTGGTTCACCATAGAGGCCAGCATATCGTGGATCGGACGTATCGTATTCTTTCTTCCAATGCGGGAAGAACCACCAATTTTCCGCATGGTGCATTGCAACCATGAATTTCATATCCTGGGCGCGTATCGCTTTTTCTAGTTCGCCAACGACATCGCGCCCTGGCCCCATTTTGGCTGCACACCACTCCGTATCACTACAGTCCCACATCGGGAATCCGTCGTGATGCTCGGCAACTGGACCTGCAAACTTCGCGCCTGCCCGCTTGAATAACTCCGCCCATTCGTCAGGGTCGAATCTCTCAGCCGTAAACATAGGGATGAAATCTTTGTAGCCAAATTCAGAAGGTGGACCATAGGTTCTGGTATGGTATTCGTGCTGCGGGGTTCCCTCACGATACATGTTGTAGGGATACCACGTCACATTGGGGCCTGTGGCGGGCACACAGTAGATGCCCCAGTGCGTGTAGATACCAAATTTTGCGTCGCGCATCCATTGAGCAGTGGGGTGATTCTTTAGTGATGCCCAGGTAGGTTCATATTGTCTCGCCATTTTGTGATACTCCTAAATGAGATCGAAATCGCTAATTCCGTTAAGTACAATATTGCGTTTACTTGCAGAAACCAATTCAAAATCCGCTTCTAATTGGTTTTCCGCTGGGCTGCTAAAACGAAGTGTTACGTATAATCTTGAATGAATACACATGATCGCAAGGTTGATGGTCTGGACGCTCTATTTTGAGACCATTTTCTGTCATTTCCCATTTTAATTCGCCATCATGCCCTAATAATTCAATTGACCGCACCTCGTTTGGATAGAGGGTCTTCGTTGATCCAATCACGAATTCTTTTGTGGGCCAGCCGAATGTCATCGCATACAGGATGTTGCCATTCACTGTGAAGCGAATATCATCGGCTGTATATTTAAGTTTTTGCTTCAGATCGCTGAAACCACCAACATGCATCATTTGAGTTGGCCCTTCCCCATAAATATTCCATGGAACCGTATCATAGATAGCTTCACCATTGACCTTTAGCCAATCGCCTATACCGGCAAGAACTGCCTTTGGTTCGTCCGGGATCGTACCATCCGGTTTAGGGCCAACATTCAGCAACATAAAACCATTCTTGCTGACATTATCAGCTAAATATTGCACCATTTCCGTTACGGTCTTGTACTTGGAATCCTTGACATAACCCCACCCCTTGCCATCATCTACTGTTGTGTCTGTGATCCACTCATAATGCGTCAACCCAGAGGTCTTACCCAATTCATAATCTAATAGAGCCGTTCCTGGAGGAAGGTCATGCCATTTATACGACGCAACAACTTCGCGTCCCCACTCGGATTCTTTGTTATAGTAGTAAGCGAGGAACTCCTGCTTATATTGATCGTGGATCCAGCGCAGGCCTAAATCGAACCAAATGTAATCGGGGGTATAGCGATCAACCACTTCGATCAAGCGATTTTTCCAGCGATCCAGAAAAGACCTGCTGGGTTTATCCTGCGCCGCCCACTCATCAAAATCAAGCCCATACATGGGAGATTCAAAATCAAAGTCAAGATTGTGTGGTTCGCCATAGAGGCCAGCATATTGTGGATCAGCGGTATCATAATCCGTTTTCCAATGCGGGAAGAACCACCAATTCTCCGCATGGTGCATCGCAACCATAAACTTCATACCCTGCGCCCGAATCGCTTTTTCGAGTTCCCCGACGACATCGCGTTTGGGTCCCATTTTGGCGGCGCACCATTCTGTATCACTGCAATCCCACATCGGGAATCCGTCGTGATGCTCCCCAACTGGTCCAGCGAATTTTGCACCTGCCCGCTTAAATAACTCGGCCCATTCATCGGCATCGAAGTTCTCGGCGGTGAACAGCGGAATAAAATCCTTGTACCCAAACTTCGATGGATGTCCGTATGTCCTGGTGTGATGCGTATATTGCGGTGAACCTTCACGATATATGTTGTATGGATACCATGTCGCATTGGGTCCAAACGCTGGTACACAATAGATGCCCCAGTGAGTGTATATTCCAAACTTTGCTTTACGCATCCATTCTGCTGTGGGATGACTTCTCAGTGATGTCCAGGTGGGTTCATATTTTTTTGTCATTTTGAAATGCTTCCAGATAATTCTTTAACTTATCGATTATGTTCGGAGTAAAGCAAGAAAAAGTCCGTAACGCGTTACGTAACCGTTTCAATCAGCAATTGTTGCCGTTTATGTTTGTTAATGCAAGCGGATAGCGACATCTGCCATGTGCTGGTATTTTGCTGGTACACTATCGCATGATAACGGTTCGTATGAATCGGTTTAATTTAGCGAAGGTTGGGTTTCCTTAAGAAGATGCGCGTACAATCATTTCACAGCTATATACGGCAGATGGTATGCTTGCCTGGGGATTTCTCAAGGCTTCCAGTAGTTTCTGTGCTGCTGTTTCTCCGATGGCATAGGTGGGCTGGCGGACAACAGTTAGCGGTGGATTGGAAACCTGCGCCCAGGGATGATCGTCAAAGCCTACCAGTGCGACATCATTGGGACATCTGAGGCCAATTTCCTGCAAGCCAATCAATGCGCCGAGACTCAAAAGATTGTTACAGATAAAAACAGCCGTAGGACGATCTTCCATTGACATAAGTGACTGAATGGCTTTCTTACCATCTTCGATCGTCAACGGACTGGATAATGACCAGTTTTCACGGAGCATCAAACCTGCTTCTTTGATTGCCATTTCAAATCCAGACAGACGTTCGCGCATGGTTGATAAACGATGGAAACCAGACAGGATACCAATCTTCTGATGGCCGTGCTCAATAAGATGTTTCGTGCCGATATATGCGCCCTGTTTGTTGTTGACACCCACATAAGGAGCCGTCGCGTTATCGAAAGTACGATCCAGCAATACAATCGGTATTTGGAGTTTTGCTGCTTCGTTTAAAGATTGCCAGTTTTGGCTAGTTGCCGCCGCGATGATTCCGTCAACACCTTGTTTGAGAAGAATATCGATATAATACTCTTCTCGCTCAAGCACCTCACTGGTATTACAGACCATAATGCTGTAATTGTTGGCGATGAGAATGTCTTCAATACCGCGCATAATCTCCGCAAAAAACGTATTAGTCACATCCGACACAATATAACCGATAATGCGAGATTGCTGTGTAGTCAGGCTCCGCGCGGCAACATTGGGGCGATAACCGAGATCCTTGATCGCCTGTCGAACGCGTGCCTTTGTCACATCCTCGACAAAACGGGTCTCATTTATCACGTGGGAAACGGTGGCTTTGGATACACCGGCCCTTTCAGCAACATCTCGCATTGTAATACGCTTCATCAAACTACCCTTTTCGCAGGAAACCAGTTGCGTAACCGATTAATCAGATGATATACTAGTGGAAAAATTCTGTCAAACGATAGAAGTTTGCTTAAATAGACCAGCTTCATGCAATTTTACAGCAGAAAATGTTGTTATTGCACGGTAGCCATGGAGACGACCTTTTCATTTGGACCAGATTACCCGAATGATGGTTAAGATTCATACTGAAATGTGCGTTTGAATAAATTAAACTTTGGCAGGGGCATTTATGAACATAGGAATCAATGCTTGGGTATGGATTGCGCCGGTAACAACGGAAAGTTTCATTGCGTTGGTCCCAAAAGTAGCTGAAATGGGATTTGATTCAATTGAGGTTCCCATTGATGGCATGGATGATCTGGACTATCTTCGTGCGGCAGAAATTATTGCTGAGCATGGCCTGGGTTGTAATGTCTGTGTTGCCATCGGGCCAGATCGGGACTTAATTCATCCAGACAAAGCGGTGCGCGACAACGGCATCGCATACGTGCGCCATTGCATTGAGGCTGTCAAGACATTAGGCGGCAATGTCGTCGGCGGCCCACTTTATTCCGCTGTTGGGCGCCTCTGGCAACAATCGGATGACGAGCGCGAGCGCGATATGGATTTGCTCGTTGGACAGTTGCAAGCATTATCGGAATACGCCGAAGATAATGGTGTGGTTTTATGCAATGAACCGCTCAATCGCTTTGAAACCAGTTTTATCAATCTGGCATCGCAGATGGTCGAGCTTGTTGACCGCGTTGATAGCCCCGCATGTAAAATACTCCTCGATACATTTCACATGAATATTGAAGAAAAATCACCCGGTGATGCGATTCGTCTTGTCGGATCACGCCTGGGACACATGCACACCTGCGAGAATGATCGTGGCGCACCAGGAACAGGCAATGTCAACTGGGACCAGGTCGCCCAAGCCCTCAAAGACATTGATTATGATGGCGCGCTGGTCATTGAATCATTCACAAATCAAATTAAGACCATTGCGCGGGCGGCAGCGATCTGGCGACCATTTGAGGAGTCACAGGATGCGCTTGGACAAAAAGGTCTCGCGTTTCTGCGCAACCTGGTCTGATGATTAACCGTTACTAAAGAATAATATTAGATAAAAAGGCTTTTCAATGAAATTACCAAAAATATCAATTGGCAGTTGGGCATTTTCGTTTGGCCCCTTTGAAGATAATCCGTGGTCATTTTCTGAACTAATCAAATGGGCGGCAGAAGCGCATTATGATGGTGTTGAAATCAACGGCTTTCATCCCCATCCCCATCCTGATGTGTACGATACGCCCCAGAAATGTGCTGAACTCAAAGCTGAAATTCAAGGGCTGGGGCTTGGTATATCTGGATATGCACCAGATTTTCACGCTGTGCCACCCGCCGAATTTCCCGCTGACGACTATATGGCTGTGGTCAACAAATGTCTGGCATTTTGCAACAATATGGAAATCACCACTCTGCGCGTTGACACGGTTAGCTCCCCCGATGCGCTGGAGGAAGACGAATACAAAAAACGCTTTGACCATCTTACTAAAACATGGCGGACGGCGGCGGAAGCCTGCGAACAGGCTGGTGTGCTACTGGTTTGGGAGTTTGAACCCGGATTCTGGTTGAATAAACCCAGTGAGGTCAAAGCGATTGTCGAAGCGGTCAATCACACCCATTTTAAGCTTCTATTCGATACCAGCCATGCTTATATGGGGGCTGTTGTTGGTGCGCGTCAGACAGGTGAAAAAGAAACGCTTGCCGGTGGCGTATCCGCATACGCACAAATGGTTGCCGAACATGTTGGACACTTCCATTTAATCGATTCTGATGGATCGCTACACGATGACGAGACCAGCACACACACACCTTTTGGTGAAGGACATATCGACTTCAAAGAGGTGTTACAGACAATGAAGCCAATTATCGAACCTATGGAATGGTGGTGTGTCGATTTCTGTTTTTGCCCGACAACGGATGTTGATGGACGCAAAGCAGTGCCATTCATCAGGGAGCTGGTTGCTCAAATAGACTAATTCACCCAGACATTCGCCATATTACGTCAATGATTTGGGAAATATTTACCGAAAGCGATTGAATGATGCCAATTGTTCAAGCAAATGGAATAAATATTAATTATGAACAGCAAGGCGAAGGCGATCCACTCATCTTAATTATGGGTTTGGGTGCCGATGGCTCTGTCTGGGAACTTCATGCAGCGGCTTATGAAAAACACTTTCGCTGTATTCTGATGGATAATCGCGGTGCCGGACTATCTGATAAGCCCGAAGGCCCCTATACGACAGATATGATGGCGGATGACACCGCCGGGCTAATGGATGCAATTGGCATTGAAAAAGCACGCGTTGCCGGGATTTCAATGGGTGGGGCGATTGCTCAAAGTCTTGCCTTACGGCATCCTGATAAAGTGCAAAGCATGATTCTCGTCAGCACATGGGCGCAATGTGATACTTACACCAGGGTAGTTTTCGAGAATCTCAAGAAGATGCGTGCGGTGGCTGATCCCGGTGACTTCATGGAATTGCTTCAACTCTGGATATTTGCCGCCGACCACATTGCAGCCAATCATGCTGACCTGGTTCAAGGACAGCATGATGCGCGTGATGCCGAAAATCCAATGCCACAGCATGCTTTTGCGGCACAGTGCGATGCCTGTATCACTCACAATACATTAGACAAACTCCAAAAGATCCAAGTCCCAACCCTCATCACGATTGGGACCGCTGACATATTCACGCCTTATCACTTTTCAGAAGCGATACATAATCGAATAGCGACCTCTGAGCTATTCGTGTTAGATCGTGTTGGACACGCGCATCATTGGGAAAAACTGGACGAATTCAATCGCAAGACAACAGATTTCCTACTGAACAATTAAGGAGGCCGAGCATGGGAAATATTCGCATTGGATGTCAAACATACACGTGGCAGATGTCCGGCGAAAAATACCTTGACAAGCTGGAACATATGATTCGGATCGCGTCCCAAGCTGAATACCTCGGAATCGAACCGGAAACACAGTTTTTGGGGCAATTCTGGGATGCTGAACTGCTAAAAGATACCCTTGCCCAAAATAACATCGAACTTGCCGCCTTGACTCTGGTCGAAGATTGGCTCAACCCTGAAGAAACAGACGCTGAACGTGCTCATGCGGATCAAACGATAGCATTCCTCAAGCATTTTCCAAACACTGTGCTGGCAATTGTTCAGATGCCAGGCCAAAATCGCGACAACCTGAAGGAACGGCAAGCAAATCTCCTCAGCTGTGTCAATGCCATCGCTAAGCGCGCACATGCCGAAGGGATTGTATGTACTTATCATCCAAACTCCCCTGGCGGTTCAGTCGTTCGCACAGAAGAAGATTATGAATTTTTTTTGAACGGATTAGACCGATCGGTGATCGGTTATACGCCAGATATTGGACACATTGCGGCAGGTGGAATGGAACCACTGGAAATTATCAAACAATATCGCGCAATGGTCAATCATGTCCACTACAAAGATATGCTTGCCGATGGTGAATGGGCAGCAATGGGCGCTGGTGTGATCGATTTTGTGGGGATCACCACATATTTGCGTGATTCCGGTTATGACGGATGGATTATTGTTGAAGATGAAGCGCCACGCGCTGTGGATGAGCCTGATGAGGTTACTTTGGCGGACGGCGTGTATGTCAGAACCAAACTCCTGCCTATCGTAACCGCATAATCCGCACGATTGTTAGCATTCAATTGGCATCGGCAAAATGGAAAATTGATATGCTTAAATATGGCATTACTCACCAACCTCTTCTGGCAGCATTGGCAAAAGTGGGGCATGGCAGTCGCATACTATTGGCAGATTCCAATTATGCTTTTGATGCCTATGCACCACCCCATGCAATCCGCGTTTATCTAAACTTCGCGCCTGGTTTGTTGGGGATGAAAGATGTTCTGAAGGGTTTATTGACAGCAATCCCGATTGAAGAAGCCTATGGCGTGCTGACAGATGAGGGCGATATTCCCCCGATCACCAATATGTACCGTGAGATATTGCCAGAGGCTGCCTCTTTTGAGCATATGAATCGGTTTAAGTTGTATGAGATGGCACTGGGTAGCCATACCACCATTGTGATTGCAACTGGAGAAACCCAACTTTATGCCAATTTGTTATTAACGGTAGGTTTCATAAATCAGGACGGTTTACCCAACTATTAGAAAATGGAGCATAAATGAAGCGGGCGATTGTTACCGGCGTACAACAAGCCGATGTTGTCGAAGGACCTGATCCAAAAGCGAAAGCGGATTGGGTTGTCGTTAAGGTGCATATAGCACCCATGTGTACCGAATATAAGGCGTTTGCCGAGGGGCAAAATCACGAGCACTTTGGTCATGAGGCCGCCGGCGAGGTCATCGAAGTTGCGCAACCAGGTCGAGTTAAAGTGGGCGATCGCGTGGTGGTCATGCCAACCAACCCGTGTGGGAAATGCATATATTGTTTGAATGGCGATTATATTCACTGTCAGGATATGGTTGATTTTGTGGAGCTTCATGGTTCGCCTCATGGGAGAGCGACGATGGCTCAACTATTGGTGAAGCAGGATTGGATGCTCGTGCCGATTCCAGATGCTATCTCATATGAATATGCCAGTATGGCATGTTGTGGTCTGGGTCCGACATTCGGCGCATTCCAGAGTATGAATGTTGACAAATATGACACGGTGTTGATCACTGGTCTGGGACCGGTCGGCCTCGGCGGTGTGATTAACGCACGGTATCGGGGTGCGCGTGTAATCGGGGCAGATACCAACCAGTGGCGTGCCAACAAAGCTCTTGAACTTGGGGCCGAAACGGTGATTGATCCGACCGATGAAAACGCCCTGCAACAAATTCTTGATTTCACAGCGAATGGTCGTGGGGTGGATAAAGCCGTAGACTGTTCGGGGGTTGTAGCGGCTCATCGTTTATGTATCGATGCCACCCGCCGCCAAGGTCAAATTGCATTTGTCGGTGAATCAGGGGCCGACACCCCGTTGCGTATCAGCCCTGATATGATCCGCAAAGGCCTCACCTTAATTGGCTCATGGCATTATTCGATGCGCGATACGCTGCGCATGATGGATATGATCGGTGAGTTGGCAGACCAACTGGACAAATTGATCAGTCACACCTTCCCACTTGATAAGATTCAACAGGCATGGGAAACACAATTGTCGGGTCAATGTGCCAAAGTGATCTTGAAGCCCTGGGAATAATCCAAAAATAGGAGTTATCAATATGAGACTGGGCGGACCCGCATTCGATATACCCGAAGACCCGCAAGCACTGGTGGCATATCATCAGCAAAACGGATTTTCAGCAGCTTACATGAAGCGCATTGACGATAAATCTAGGCGCGATGAAATTGCCTCAGCCTATGCCGAAGCCAATATCATGCTGGCAGAGTATGGTGCGTATGGCATCAATATCTTAGAAACAGACGATGCCTTACGACAGAAGAATATTGACAAAATTTGTGAGCGTCTCGCCTATGCGGACGAAGTTGGCATTCGGTGTTGTGTGATTCATGGTGGATCGTATCAAACGGGTGGCTGGGGCAAACCCAATCCAGCGAACTTCAGTGAACACGCCTTCGATGATACCGTCCAAGCGGTGCAGATGATCATTGACAAAGTGCAACCTGCCCGGTCAAAGCTCGTCATGGAAACTGAGAAATACGTTTTTCCCGATGATCCAGGTACCTATCTCAAATTGATAGAAGCCATTGATCGGGATGGATTTGGCGTTCACCTGGACCCCATCAACATCGTGTCCAGTCCGAAATTGCTCTATGATAATGGGACATTGATCCGTGAATGTTTTGCAAAGTTAGGATCGCATATCGTTAGCTGTCATTCCAAGGATGTCACAACAATTGACAACTATCCATACCATATCACCGAGACCTATACTGGCGATGGACAGTTAGATTATGATGTCTATCTGACAGAATTGGCAAAACTAGGTGACGATGTACCTTTGATGATTGAACATCTCAAGGCAGATCAGTTGCCTGCCGCTCGCGATTTTCTATTACAAAAAGCTGATGCACTTGGATTGTCATTTGTGAAACCAAACGAATAGAATCCCATTGACCTATAGTGAACCCATACAATAACTTAGCTGCCACCTTACTCAGGAGAATATCCAATGCAATATACTAAACTCGGCAAGTCTAATCTCACAGTTAGCAAAGTCTGTTTAGGTACGATGCACTTCGGCGGTCCAACCACCGAGGAAGAATCCTTCAAGATAATGGACAAAGCACTTGAGATTGGGCTTATGTTCTGGGATACAGCAAACGTATATGGCGGTGACGGTGGTCGAGGAAAGTCCGAGGAGATAATCGGCAAGTACTTTCAGTCACGCAAGGGTAGCCGCGATGAGGTCGTCATTGCAACTAAAGTATATGGCAATATGAAAAGCGAAGACATCCCCAACGAAGAAAGGGGTATCTCTGCCTACAAGGTCAACAAGCACTTGAACGACTCTTTACGGCGGTTGCAAACTGATCACATTGACCTATATCAAGTTCACCATATTGATCGTCGGATTACACCAGAAGAATTCTGGGGACCGTTTGACCGTGCGATAAATGACGGCAAAGTGCTTTATATGGGTTCAAGTAACTACCCTGGCTGGGGCTTAGCCAAACACCAAATGCAAGCATTACAACGTGGTCATATGGGATTTATCTCTGAACAAACGATGTATAGTCTGTTGTGCCGCGTACCTGAACTGGAGGTATTACCGGCGGCAGCAGACCTTGGCATCGGCGTCATTCCATACATGCCACTGGCTGGTGGTTTATTGACAGGAAAGAAGAAGTCCGTCGAAGGGTCGCGCACGGCATATGTCGAAGATGAGTATGGAATTTATCTAAGCGATACCAACAAACAAATGAAGGCTTTCTCCGACTTGTGCCAGAAAATTGGTGAAAAAGAACATATTGTTGCAATTGCGTGGACACTCAATCATCCCGCAGTTGCATCACCGATTGTCGGTGTTCGAACCGTTGAACATCTGGACGGATTGGAGCGTGCCGCCGAGCTGACGTTTGATGACGAGACATTGGCCGAACTCGACAAGATTTTTGACATTAACCATGGACGACCATTGCGTACAGGCAAACTGGCCCCCGAAGCATATGCCTGGTAACGCCGTAGAGTCTCAAATTTTATAGAGTGATTCAGGTAGGTCACACAGCCTACCTGTTCTTAAACACCGTATCAAAACACCATCTCAGCTAATATCAAGTACTGGATCTCCCAACACATCCCTACGGGGTATGATACCCAATCCTGGCTCAGTCGAAGCTGCCATGCGACCATTGACCCGCTGCGGTGCTCCTTCCGCAAGGCTGACCGTAACATAGCTATTGAAATCAGTAGCAGTGAATAGGAACTCCGGCGGTGTGCTATGAGCTAAATGGGAGATGGCTGCTGTCGTGATGTCCCCACCCCAGCTGTCTTCAATTGTCATCGCAACACCGATTGAAACACACAAATCACGCGCCTGCTTCGCTTTGGTTAATCCTCCAAATTTGCTGATCTTAATGTTGACAACGTCCATCGCTCGATCACTATATCCGCGTAGCAGTACGTCAAGACCATCGATGTTTTCATCCAGAACAAACGGGTGATTGGTACGCTGACGAATAGATAGACACTCTTCATAGGTCAGGCAGGGCTGTTCGATATAGACATCAACATCAGCGACCCCACGCACTACACGCGCTGCTTCGTGCATCAACCAGCCGGTGTTGGCATCAGCGATCAATTTATCAGTCGACTCGAGCAACTTAGACACAGCCTGAATACGTTCGATATCGGTGTGTGGATCGCTACCGACTTTTAGTTGGAAGCGTCGATAGCCTTCGCTCCGGTAACCTGCAACTTTTTCCGCCATTTCATCGGGTGATTGCTGTGAGATAGCCCGATAGAGAACAAAGTCGTCACCATAACGACCGCCTAATAAAGTACACACGGGCAAACCTGTCACCTGTCCCAAAATATCCCAGCAAGCCATGTCGATCCCTGTCTTCACATAGGGATGACCCTTGAGCACAGCATCCATAAGATGATTGAGTGGTAGTAATTGGGTCGGATCGTGCCCGATCAGATGCGGTGCAAGTTCTTTAATTCCTGCACGAACACCTTCCGCATAGGCTGGAAGATAAAATGGTCCCAGTGGGCAAACCTCGCCAAAGCCGACCAGACCGGTATCGGTCTCTACTTGTATAATTGTGCTATCGAAGACTTCCACAGACTTGCCGCCTGACCATTTATAACTGCCCTCATACAGTGGTAGATCCACCTGATAAGCAGCAATACGTACAATTTTCATTGTCATGGCTCCCTTTCTTCAACAAACGTTTTGCAAAACCAATACGCTACTACGCTAGCCCGATGGTCGGATTATGCTCTTGATAACCGCATCAGGCAGAATGTGTTCCTCACTGCCAATATGATTATGGGTAAAGCTGACCGCCAAACCAGGGATTCAATTGCTTTTAGAAATAATCGAATGGAGCTTCGCTATTTAGATCAAAACAGCGAAGCTCCCGACTTAAAGACAGATTTTTAGGTGTTGTAGAAAACTAACCACCTAATAACGCGTTGGTTTGTTCGTGTGCCCGTTCAGCGACCACTGCCGCATCACGTTCTTCGCCTGTCCAGAGCAAATCGAAGTTAGCGACAAAGATCGATGATTCCCATTCCTGGTATTTTGAATGATACGTAGGATGGATTCCATCACGAGCACCCAATGTTGCAAATGCATATTCATATGCATCCCGTTGCGGTGCATCTTGCGGCAAAACACAGTCTGTGAATTCAATCTGGCTGGTATAGGCAGAACCCATTTCGGCTGTCCGGCAAAGATGATCAGGATTGGACAGCGCGTAACGGATCAACTCGTAGGATAGATCGGGATTGGCGGCTGATGACGGAATCGCAAATGCCGAGCCGCCAACGAATTGATAACGTCCAGCGGGGCCAGTAGGCGTTGGGGCAAGCGTCCAATTGAAATCATCACCGATGACTTCAGATAGACGAGATGCAGCATCATTAAGTGCGCGATGGATGGCGACATTACCGTTTGCGAACATAATTTCAGCACTGAATCCGGTTGCAGCAACCGCATCAGCCGTCGGATGAACTTCATGTTCCCAGATCAGATCAGCAATGAATTGTGCAGCTGCAATCGTACCTTCATCGTTCATCCGTGATTCTGTGATTTCTTCGTTCCAGAAATCGCCACCAAAACTCTTGGCAATCCAGTAGAAGCCACCACCACCACTACCGGGATTCATGATATTGCTAATACCCCAGATATCGGTCGTGCCATCACCATCAACGTCTTCCGTTAGCGCAATTGCCAGTTCAAGGATTTCATCCCAGGTGGTGTCTTCGGTTGGGATCTCAAGCCCTTTTGCTTCGAACAGATCGACATTGATGTAGAATGCACCAGGTGCCCAGTCATACGGAATTGAATACTGTACACCGTTGTAGTTGAAAGCATCAACTTGCGATTCTACGAATAATTCGGGCCAACCGGGAGGTGGACATGCTTCGATGTACGCATCAAGCGGCAATATCCATTCATTGTCGGCAAACGTATCGTTACGAGTGTCGTGCATCCAGATCATATCAATTTCGGCACCACCGGCTAACTGTGCTGGCAGAGCTGTCCAGTAATCACCCCATGCCACACCCGTGTTAGGAACTTGTTGAACGTTGGGATAATTGGCTTCAAAGAATTCGTCGAATGCGAGCAAGAATTTGTCGACTTCGCCGGGACCTTCCCAGCCGGTAAAGTTAAATGTGGTGGCAATATCAGAATCAACGGTACCACATGTCCATTGGGTACCCTGAGCCGAAGCCGCAACGCTCAAAGACAAAATGGCAAACAAAGATAAAACTAGAGTTAATTTACGTAGCATTTTGTTTCCTTTCATCGGTCAATGATGAACACATTTAAGAAAATTGATAATACTTCGTCCCTTATCCACCTCCTTTGATGCCAGTCGTCACAATGCCCCGGACATAATATTTCTGTCCAAGTACAAAAGCTACCAAAACAGGAATGACCACAAACGTAGAAGCTGCCAATATATAATGCCAGGGAGTACGCATCGCAGATTGTGCCTGGAATGATGCCAGCCCAAGCGGCAAAGTCTTGACATCTTGTGTCCCCAACACAATCAGGGGCCATTGGAAGCTATTCCATGTGTTTACAAAGGTAAAGATTGCCAGTGTCGCCAACGCCGGTTTGGTCAGTGGCAAAATCACCAGCCAATACGTTCGGAAGAAGCCACAGCCATCGATTCGTGCGGCATCCTCTAGCTCGCGCGGGAGCGTGACCATGAACTGACGCATCATGAACGTCCCCCACGGTGTAAACAGGAAGGGTACAATCACTGGTAAAAGCGTATTCACCCAGCCAAACTCTCGCATCTGAACATATAATGGGATCAAAAGCACCGTAAAAGGCACCATCAAAAGAGAGATGTAAAGCAAGAAGATTTTGTCGCGTCCCGGATAACGAAGCCGTGCAAATGAATAGCCCGCGAGACTTGCTGTAATGAGTTGCCCAAGGACGACACAGAAAGCGACAATGACACTGTTCATGAAGAAAATGTTAAAGGGTGTGGCATTCCATGCTTCAACATAATTGTTGAACTGTAAAGGTCCATCGGGGAGGAAACTCGGTGGATATGTGAAAATCCCTTTAATCGTCTTTAGCGAGTTAGCAACCATCCACGCAAAGGGCAATATGAAAATGATGCCAGTGATCGACAGGATGATGTATACTAATAGGTCTCCAAGGCGTTGTGCCTGTTTTTGTCCATACCAACTCTGCTTCTTTTCGCTTGAAGCTGCCATTTAATACTTATCCCCTATTCGTTCTCTTCAAAACCGTATACCCAGCGATTTGCCAGACCCCATTGGATTATGGTAATAATCAGGATGATGACAAATAAAACAGCCGCCATTGCCGCGGCGTATCCCATCTTGAAGAATTGGAAGGCGTTATTAAAGATATAGAGCGTCAGGGGTGTTGTTGCATGTGCCGGACCGCCCTGGGTCAGGATAAAGAATTGATCAAATGATTGGAACGCACCAATCAGGGATGTGACTACTACAAAGAAAATGGCCGGCGATAACATTGGAAGTGTTACAAATCGCATTCTCTGCCAGGGGCTGGCACCATCAATTGAGGCGGCTTCGTAGAATTCCTGAGGAATTCCTTGTAAGCCCGCTAACAATATCAACATGGCAAAGCCAACCCCTTGCCAGTTGCTCATGATGATCACAGCAGGCATCGCCCAGTTCGTATCATAAATCCAGTTTGGACCATCAATTCCAAATAGACTCAAAATATAGTTGATCAAACCAATTTCCGGCTGATAAATCCAACGCCAAATGATTGCTGCGGCAACTGTAAGTGTTATTTGCGGTAGAAAATAAATCGTGCGGAAAAAGATAATGCCCCGAATTTTGCGATTGAGTGCCAATGCCAGCCAGAAGGCAATGAAAATACCAGTTGGAACAGCAACAAACGTGTAGTAGAAACTGTTCTTCAGAGTTTTCCAAAAAAGTGGATCATTGGCTAATGTCTCAAAATTCTTCAGACCAATTAGTTGGGGGTCTTTGGCGAGGCTCCAGTCTGTCAGCATAATGTAAAATGCAAACAGAATTGGAAAGAGCATGAAGACAACAAAACCAATAAAATTTGGCAACAAGAAGATATAGCCGGCAATAGTTTCCTCACGGCGCAAACCAGTGAACGCAGACTTGAATTCTTGCCATTTTGAGGCTAGAAGCTTTGGTTTTTGGGTGGCAGTGGAGACATTTGATGCCATTTATTATTCCCCCAGGTCTAGATACCAGCCATATCAGCTAGCGCACTATACACATAGTGTTCGATAGCTCAAAATGTTGGGTTAGGGATCTCTGATTATCAGACAAAACATATATTGAGGCAGCAGTTAAACAAAATAGGCACAATAAATAGAAAATGTCGCAATCTTCGAGAAGCTCAGTTAATGTCTATAGCATCAGGAAACCGATTGCGTAACCGATACAACAACTCTAACACGGATAGAATTTTGTGTCAATCATCTTGATGACTACCTAAAACGGTAACATTCAATAGCTTTTAACCACGAATTACTCTGATTAACACATCAGGTAATATATTGTCGACCAGTGTTTGCTTACCATCCGGCCACAGAATTTGCAGATTATGGACTTGTGTATCTTCTGGAAACCCGATATGCATACGACTGCTATCGCCGGACAAATAGCCACTGGAAGCCTTGACAGTTCTCCGATAATCACCCGAACTTGAATTGAGAATAATGCGTGCCCCAATTGCGTGCGTGTTGTTTGAATTACGCCATCGCAAATCAACTTCTATACTCGAGCCTGTACATAGTTGATTTTCATAGACAATCGCATTATCTAGCAAATTGTTTATCACAACATCGAGATCACCATCATTGTCCAGATCTCCCATCGACATACCACGCCCACTTGCGGTTGAATTTAGGCCCCAATCCATTCGAGGTATAAATTGAGTTCCATTGATATTTTGGTATGCTTGATTTTCCTCGACCAATTCGTCATTGGGTAAATAGGGGAATAATTCCACAGAAATCATACCATTGACGACATATAAATCCTCGTATCCATCATTATCTAGATCACCAAATTTCGCTGACCAGCTCCAACCGGTGGCATCTAGGGCAAGATCGTCGGCGATATTCTCAAGATTCATTCCCGCGCCAGTAGCATACATCACATTTTCCATGATCTGAGGATCATTGGGGTCAACAGGCATCGCTGAAAGCATTTTAAGTACTTGTCGCCATTGCATCATGATGTCATCAGCTTCTGAATAGGGTTTCATATCGACTGCTATAATCTCGATATTGCCATCATTGTTGATATCTGCCGCGTCAAAGCTCATGGTACTATGTGTCATGACGGCTGGTGGTGCTAATTCGGTCCAGCCAGCATCTGTGTAGGAGAAATACTGATCCGGCACAGCGAAATCATTACCGACAATAATGTCATTCTGTCCATCATGATTGATATCCTCGAAAAGTAAGGCTAATGTTTGAGACCTGTCTACAAGACGTGTGGCGACAAAGCGATCACCGCGATTTTCATGGTATATTACGCCGGAAGTTGGTACCCTCTGACCCAATAGTTTCTCCATTTCAGCATCGTATGAACCTGTGACAAGATCAAGATCGCCATCTCGGTCAATATCTTCCCAATTCATCGCATAGCCAACGTAGCTCACACCTTGTAGAATTTGAATTTTGAAACTGTTTCCCAGTTCATTGTGCCAATAGAGGGGGGCACTCACCTGTTGGGTGAAGACAATATCCAACCAGTTGTCACCATCAACATCAATGATACTAACAGACCGGGATGGACTTGCCGATGGAAGCGTTTGTTTCTCAAATTGCCAATTGGCTTGATTCCAGAAGATAGCGTTATCCCCATCCAGATTCGCAAGCACAATATCCAGATCGCCATCATCATCCAGATCATTAATCGCCAACCCCGCCCCATTGCTATCATAATAGCCAACAGGGTGATCCAAAACGGATGTCACGTGATCCAGTTGATGCGGTTCAAACATGCCGGAGCATTTGTCTTGAGGATTTAAGTCAGTGAATTGAATGTCAACTTCTATGTGATCAACCGTCAAAATCAGTGGATGGCTGAAAAGACATAGCATCAACAAACTATACTTGAAAAACATGATGGTGCTCTCAAAAAGTCTGTGTTATATTCCAGGACATTATCATCAAGTAATCGGTTACGCAAATTCAATTTATGATTGAAAAATCACGTTCTCATAATAGCCAAATCAGCATAAAACTGAAGCAATATTCTTATTGAAGGATCATTACTCATGAATACGGATGTCTTTAAAGGGTGTGTGCCTGCATTAATGACGCCCAGCAACACTGACCGCACGCCGAACTTTGATGCACTGGTAAAAAAAGGTCAGGAACTTATTGCAGCCGGGATGACAGCGGTTGTTTACTGTGGGTCGATGGGCGATTGGCCGCTGCTTACAGATGCACAACGGCAAGAAGGCGTAAGTCGTTTAGTTGATGCAGGGATTCCAGTTATCGTGGGCACAGGCGCAATAAATTCGAAATCAGCCGCCGCCCATGCCGCCCATGCGAAATCTGTTGGTGCAAGTGGTTTAATGGTCATTCCGCGTGTTTTGTCTCGCGCAACATCAGTCCAGGCACAAAGAACCCACTTTGCCAGTGTGCTTTCAGCAGGTGATACGCTGCCTGCGGTCATCTACAATAGCCCTTATTATGGATATGAAACAAAAGCCGATTTGTTCTTCGAACTCCGCAAAGATTTTCCTAATCTGATTGGGTTTAAAGAATTTGGTGGGGCTGCTGCTTTACGTTATGCGGCTGAATTCATCACATTCTCGGATGAAAACTTATCCCTGTTGGTCGGTGTGGATACACAAGTTGTTCATGGGATTGTGAACTGCGGTGCGGTTGGTGCAATTACAGGTATCGGCAATGTCCTCCCAAACGAGGTTTTGCATCTAATGAAACTAAGTTTCGCGGCTGCCAAAGGCGATTCTGAGGCAAAACACCTGGCACTTGAGCTAGAAAGAGCGCTCATGATTCTGTCCACATTTGATGAAGGACCTGATCTCGTTTTATATTTTAAATATTTGCTCGTTTTGCGTGGAAACAATGAGTATAAACTTCACTTCAATGACACTGATAAACTCTCCATTGGACAGAGAAAATTTGCAGAATATCACTTGAAGCAGTTTGATGCCTGGTGGGAAAAATGGGATGGAAAAAGCTACTGAACACTAAGCTCGACTTTGCACACTCAAGCATGATGTGGTGCATTCGGTCATACTTGGAAAACGATAAAGTTATTCGGACAAAACGAGCTAAGCGTTGTCTGAGGGTGTTATTCCAGCGTTCAATATGTGATGCTGCCCCACTTTTCTTGTCCTTTGCCCAATGCAAGTGTTCGGGTAACGCTCCACTGTAGGCTTGGTATTGATCGGTATACATTGGACATAATGTGTAAGGATATTCAATACGTTGCCACAATTGCTGAGCAACGACTTGGCGCGTTCGACGACATAAGGCAATCCAAATCCATCGTTTTTGTTCCTTACTTTCGACAAATGACCACAATTCGTCCATATCGAGTACATCACCAGCCTCATATAGCGTCAATGTTTCGCTCAGAACGGGCAATTATCTCACATGGTTTTGAACCCATTTGACAACCGTCTGACGACAGACGTTAAATCCCTTTGCAATCCTTACAATGATATTGAGGGTTGCCAAATTTATTCGTTCCGTTTTTAATGATGTTTGCACTGCCGCATGATCGACAGGTAAACGTGATGATTGCTTGTATGATGCGACTAGTGTACCAAATCCTGCTTACCACTTACCTTTTAACCACTACCAATTCAACAGCTCTTCTCAAATTTTATGGAATAGTATTCTCCTATCAACCGCGAAGCAAGCACATACCTGAGGAAATCAATCAGGTTCCGGCAAATTTTATGGAACTTGCGCCAGCTCCACATTACTTCAAACTACCTCAAATACTTATTCACAGCCAAGATATGACTGTCCCCCGGCGAATGCTAACCTCATGATGTTTCCACCAGAAGTACAAATCAGGAACGTCGTTTCCTAAGACAAGAATATTTAACTCAGGTCTGGCATGATGATCACAGCCACTCACCGTTAGTGATACTAAGCCAGGGGTAGCTGCTTGAACAACTCCACCTGCCCGCGAATAGCGCGTTCAGTCGGCAATCGCTCTATTGAGGATGCACCAAAAAAGCCGTTGATACCTGGCATCCGCGCCAGCGCTGTGCCCACATTATCTGGTTCGTCGAATGGCCCGCCATGACAGATTACAAGAATTTCGGGTCGGATGGCCCGCGCAGACTCGGCGACTTTCAGCACCGTTGCCACTGCGTCGTCCAGAGTCAACGCCACTGCCGCACCAATGCTTCCAGCAGTCGTCAGCCCCACATGCACAACCAATTGATCCGCCCCAGCCTGCGCCATAGCCGTTGCCTGGTAGGCATCGAACACGTAAGGGGATGTGAAGAGATCCAGATCATGGGCGATACGAATCATTTCGACTTCTTTATCGTAACCCATGCCGGTCGCTTCGAGGTTGGCGCGAAAATTGCCGTCAATCAGCCCGACAGTTGGGAAATTCTGTACACCAGAGAATCCCATGTCTTTCAGCTGTTTAAGAAAAACTGGCATCAGTCTGAATGGGTCAGTGCCGCATACCCCTGCCAGCACCGGCGTATCCTGAACCACCGGCAACACCTCAGCAGCCATGTCTACAACAATGCCATTGGCATCGCCATATGGCATCATCCCCGCCAACGACCCGCGTCCGGCCATACGATAGCGCCCTGAGTTGTAGATGATAATCAGATCACTGCCCCCGGCTTCGGCAAACTTGGCCGAAATTCCAGTTCCCGCACCGCAGCCCACTATTGGATTGCCACCGTTGACCTGGGAGCGCAGCCGTTTCAAAATTACATCCCGCGCAATTGACATAAATTACCTCCCTCATAATCAGGCTAGCATATTCAATAAGATCTCAGCAGCTTTGCCCGAAAATTCCGGGTCATTGATGTTATGGTTTACTTCGATGACGGGGACACCAAGATTGAGATTCTCCTTGATCGCATCGTAGCAGGCCTGATCCGCCGCAGGATCCCAGAACCGTCCGCCTTCGCTGTCAAGCATCGAGACACCTCGCAACGGTAGTAGAATAGCAACGGGAGCAGTTGCCGAATTGGCTGCTGCCGCGATCATTTGCCCCATCTGTCGGTTTTCTTCAACATTTGTTCGCAGCAGGGTGACGTCAGGATTCCATTGATATAAATTGCGCCCCAGATATTTCTCAGGAACCGTATCAATACCGCCGAAGTTTGCCATATCTACACAACCAGGCACCAACACGGTCGGAATGCCCGCACGCGGGGCTGCCATCATACGATCAGGTCCGGCATCAAAAACACCGCCGCAGACCGTGTCGGCGATTTCCGTTGTAGTGATGTCCAAAGAACCAACGATGTAACCATCAGCGATAAGACTCTCCATCGTTTTGCCCCCAATGCCAGTGGCGTGGAATACGAGCACTTCATATCCCTTCCCCTCCAAAATGCCACGCGCATGATCGACGGCTGTTGTCGTGTTACCAAACATAGAGGCCGTTATGAGTGGTTTTTCGCCCTCCGATTTTGGTGATTCAGTTTGAACCATGCCGGCGATGGCTCCGGCTGCATTGGCATAGATCTGGCGACTAATGCTGTTGATGCCAGCGACATCCACAATGGAGGGCATAAACGTAATGTCACGGGTTCCAGCATAGGCGCTGACGTTACCGCCACCCACAGTCGAGACCATAACTTTGGGCACACCAACGGGCAGTGTACGCATAGCCGTCGTCGCAATGCTGGTTCCTCCCGACCCGCCCATGCCGATGACTCCGTCGAGTTTACCCTCATCATACAGCCGACGTACCACAACCGCCAACCCCTGCCCCATTGTCCGCATTGCCTCGTCTTTATGGTCGCCGGAAGCAAGATAGCTTAGATCACCCCCACCAGCAGCAACGACTTCATCACGTTTGATATCTGGCTCGAACCCGGCCTCGCCCATCACCCCGAAATCGACTACCAGTGTGTTTACCCCGGCATCTTCAATAAGACGTTTAACCAGCGCAAACTCGCGCCCTTTGGTATCCAGCGCGCCGATGAGCACCACTGTCTTGGACATGCGTCCACCCCCCATTCGTCAAATTATTAGACTACGATCAAAATTCACCAATTGTCTGACGCTCTGCCGACGAAAAAGCGATCATCATCGTGGCGTCTTCAGAACCCACGTTTCGAGCATTATGAATTACGTTAGGCGGAATAACGATCGTATCACCCGGTCCCATCTCAAATTCGACATCCTCAAACGAATGTACAATTGTACCCTGCATAACCTGTAGAACTTCCTCACAATTTGGGTGATGATGTCGTGGGTTTGCACATCCCGGCTTTATGATACATCTACCAACGGTCATCGATTGTGAGTTGCCGATTTGACCATTGGCAAACCAATACAATTGGCCCCAGTCAAAATCCTGGGCAACAGCATTCTCACCTGGAAGTATAAACTTGCCATTCACATCCTTGTTCATAATCAATCACCTCTTTACTTCGTTTAGTCGGCTCTATGGCAGCGGTCTGCTCGGAATATTGACCAGGAGTATGTATACGCCAAGTATTATTGATGAAGTGTACTTGAATAGTGCTAATTATACAAAATATTAAATACATCAACAAATCTTTGCACACAATTTTTAACTCTGGTATATTATATACTGACGCTGAGCAAACCCATATTATCGTCCATAAAGTTTCTATAGGCAGGTTGTTTTCAGATGTTTATTTCTGTCCATTGAGTTTTGATCAGGCAAATTAAGGAGGAGTTTCTGGTTGATAGCCGTAAAACTTTCGAGAAGTAAATAATTTGTGAAAGGTCTAAATATGTCCAAGAAATCATTATCCCGTCGTGACTTTCTCAAAGCCGCTGCAACAACTGGAGCCGCAAGCGCAGTATTATCGAGTAGCATGAGCATCGGCGCTGCCGCATCAGTACCCGCGCAAGATACCGTAACACTTCGCAAGATGGCCTGGGGCAGTCCCTTAGAAAAAGGCAATATCGAAGCTGGGCTTGCCATTTTTATGGAACAAAATCCAGAGATACAAGTTGATTATATTCATACACCAGAACGTTACCAGGAAGTCTTGCAGACCATGCTTGCGGCCGGCGATGCTCCCGATGTGTACAAATTGGGCGGCTACTATACCGACCTCGCTCAGCGCGGTGCGCTCCTGAATATTACCGACCTGGTCAGCAATGACCCAGTACTTGGCGATCCTGAATATTTCTTCCCTTTCGAACAAAAGCGTAGCACCGTCAATGGCGAATGGTTTGCAATCGGTTCCACCTTCCAGTGGCGGATGCTTTACTACAATAAACCGCTTCTGGAAGCCGCCGGTGTACCGTTGCCCAGCACCAACCCCGAAGAAGCTTGGACCTGGGACGAGTTTTTGGAATACTCGAGCTTGCTGACTATGGATTCGGCAGGCAATCACCCCGGTGATGATGGCTTTGATGTCGATGATGTTGTGCAGTGGGGTTTCTTCACGCCAGATTGGATGTTCGATAATTACGTTATATCCAACGGCGGTGAGATCATCAACAATGATTCACTGGAATATGTGTTGGATCAACCCGAAGCCTATGAAGGAATCCAGGCTTTTGCTGACTTACGCCTGAGTAACATGGTTGCCCCGCAAGCTTCTATGTTGGACCAGATGGGGATGAATGCCTGGCAGATGATGGCTAGTGGTCGGGTCGCAATCATCCAGGATGGCAACTGGGCACTGCAAGACATCTCCAAGCTGGATATGGATTTTGGGGTTGCTGTCCTGCCAGCATTGCAGCAACCAGCTTCAATCACCAGCTCCTCCTGGACGGGGGTTTATTCACAGACTGAACACCCCGATGAGGCGTGGCAACTCTTCCGGTATCTGAACCTGGACGATTACCAAGCTGGATTGATCAGAGTTGGTTTGTGGGGTGTCAGCCACCGCACATTGCTCACCCCTGAAGGGGTTGAAAAGTGGTGGGATCCAGAAGTTCATCCCGACAACTGGCTACCGCTGGAAACTGATTTCAAGCTTAACTATGGTCATGTAGTTCCCAATGTACTCGGTACCCTGCGTACCGGCAGCATGATAACTAATGGCCTGGCTGAAGTATGGATTGGTACACGGACAGCCGAGGAAGTTCTGACCGAGCTGACACCGCAGCTAAACGAAACCCTCGCAACTGAGCAAGCAAACCTCTAGACACTTAGGGGTCGTGGCTGTGGTTACCCTCAGCGGTCACGACCCAGTTCCTGTTTATCTGTAAGGGTGCATAGGCGCTATGTTATTTAAGTCAACTAAGAATCTGACCATCGGCCAGCGCGAAGCCGTTGTCGGCTGGCTCTTTATCGCGCCTGCTGTATTGGGCTTCATTCTGTGGGTCGTCGGGCCAATGATCTATTCTGCCTGGTTAGCCATGTCAGATTGGGATTTGCTCTCTCCTGCTCGTTTTGTTGGTTTTGACAACTTTACGAGAATGTTTGGTGACCCTCTGTTCTGGAAATCGCTCTGGGTTACAGTGGTCTATACTGTATTTCATGTGCCGTTAACACTTATTCTTGCCTTTCTCGTCGCCATGCTGCTCAACAGCAAAGTGCGCGGTATCGCTGTATTCCGAACGTTGTTTTATCTGCCAAGTATCGTTCCAGCAGTTGCCAGTGCAGTCCTGTGGGTCTGGATTTTTAACTCCGAATTCGGCCTTCTCAATATGGTGCTACGTCTGTTTGGTTTGAAAAAAGTCTTGTGGTTACAAGACCCCAACGTTGCTCTGGGTGCTCTGGTCATTATGAGCCTGTGGAACATGGGTGGCGTAATGATTATCTTCCTGGCAGGGTTGAACGGCATCCCTGAATCGTTGTATGAAGCCGCGAAAATCGACGGGGCGGGTCATCTGGCAAATTTTCGATTCATCACCATACCCCTCATGACCCCTGTCATCTTCTTCAACTTGATCTTGCAAATTATTGGATCGTTTCAGGTGTTTACTGCCGGGTTTCTGGTTACGGCGGGGGGACCAAATTACGCAACCAACTTCTACGTGCTATATCTGTTCAATAACGCATTTACCTACTTTGATATGGGCTATGCCTCCGCACTGGCCTGGGTATTGTTCTTCATTGTACTGGCACTATCGCTTATCGTTTTTCGCAGCAGCAACCGCTGGGTATATTATGAGGATGGGGAGTAAGCTGCTATGACCGAAATCACACATCATGAACTCTCTATTCCGCGCAGCCAGAGTTATCCGCTGGCTCCCCGTATACGGCACATCGCCGGACGGGCCTTGATCTATGCCTTGCTCATCAGTGGTGGATTTATCTTTGCAGTACCCTTCCTGTGGCTGCTTACCAGTTCATTGAAAGTACAGTCCAACATCTGGCTCTTCCCACCCCAGTGGATTCCCGACCCCATCCGCTTCGCGAACTACACCGAGGCACTGACTGCCGCACCTTTTTTACGTTACACGATAAACAGCCTGACAGTGGTTGGGTTTAATCTGATTGGCACTATTTTCACGACTTCAATGGCTGCTTATGGGTTCGCCCGGATGCGATTCAAAGGCCGCGACTTAATGTTCGGTATTCTGCTGGCGACGATGATGTTACCCTGGGCCGTCACAATGATTCCCAAGTACATCATCTTCCGCAACCTGGGCTGGTTGGATACGTTTGCGCCGCTGGTTGTGCCCAGTTGGTTCGCTGCCGGGCCAAGCTGTGTATTCTACATTTTTTTACTGCGGCAGTTCTTCCGCACGATCCCGCGTGATTTTACTGATGCTGCGCGAATTGACGGCGCGAGCGAATTCGGGATCTATTGGCGGGTCATGTTGCCATTAGTCCGGCCTGCACTAACCGTAGTCGCCATTTTCACCTTCTTGTATCACTGGAACGATTTTATGGGTCCTTTGATCTACCTGACCTCGCCCGAAAACTATACAGTTTCGGTGGGCCTGGCATCCTTTAAGGGGCTTTACGCAACAGATTGGCATTACCTGATGGCAGCTTCGACTGTCGCCACCCTGCCAGTCATCTTGCTTTTCTTCGCTGCACAACGCTATTTTATTCAGGGCGTCGTGCTTTCTGGACTCAAAGGATAAAAACTGTGACTCGCATTGGAATCGTCGGCTGTGGCCGAATCTCGCACCAACATCTTAAGGCGTGCCAGGCGCTGAATTCTCGTGTCCGTCTGGTCGCAGCCTGTGATGTCGATCAAGCGTTGCTGGATAATGCCTGTGACCAGTTTGATATCCCGCTACGTTTTAACGATGTTGGGGACCTGGCAGCCTGTGACGAGGTGGATGTTGCCATTATCATCACACCCCCTCACATTCGTATGCCGGTTATCCGTCCCCTGCTCGAAAGCGGTAAGCATTTGCTGGTCGAAAAGCCCTTTACTGAGACGATGCAGGAGGCCCACGCCATCGTCGATCTGGCGAAAGAATGTGGTCGTCATGTTGCCATCAATCAGAATTACCGCTGGTTCGCTTCGACCTTGCACATGCGCCAGTTAATTCAGGAAGGCCGCATCGGCGACCCCACTTATGCCATCATCAATGACTGTGTATGGCGCGACGAAGTGAGCGGCTGGCGTAAAGACACACACCGCCTGGCGCTGGCCGTCATGGGTATCCACTGGCTTGACCGCTTTCGCTGGCTACTGGATGACGATGCCGTTGCAGTGACGACGATCACGGCTGCCCGCGACACCCTCGCCAGCGGTGGCGAAAACGAAACCACATCAATCATCGAGTTTAGTAAGGGTGCCATGGCAACGCTAACCCACTCGTGGTCCTCACAAACACGTGGGTCAGCTAATTTTCAGCAGTATGATGGTCCACTGGGGAGCCTGGTTCTTCATAAAGAAGAAACTGATGTAACGCTCTTTACGGGCGAAGACCAGTACAACTGGAGTTATGGTCGCGATTTCACCGCCTCGTTTGGCGAATCGTTGACACGCCTACTGGACGCCATCGACAGCGACACCGAAGCTCCGCACAGCGCCCGCGATAACCTGAATACCATGGCCTTACTCGAAGCCTGTTATCAGTCTGCTACAGAAAAACGCCGCGTGGAAATTACACCTGAAATGGAGATTCGATGATGATTGGCTTTGTCACTACCGCGCTGTATGATTGGGATCTCAACAAAGTCCTGGATTTCGCCGCCGCCACTGGCTTTGATGCGATTGCCCTCAACGCGCATCGCCATTCACCCTGGGACGTGACTCAACTGGACCTTGCTAAACTATCCGATACATTACGCTCCCGCAACCTGGGGCTGACCTCAGTGGCTGATATGAGTCTCAACCTGCTCCACCCGGATACAGATACACGCGCAGACATGATCGCGTATACGTATAAGTTAATTGACGCCAGCGCTGATTTGGGGGTTTCGCTGGTGACGATGTTTGCCGGGCGCGACCCAGAAAAGAGTGTAGAGGATAATATTCCCACCTTCAAGGAAAGCTTCACTCCCCTGTCAGAATATGCCGGGGAGCGAGGTGTACGTCTGGCCTTCGAAAACTGTCCGCTCTTTGAGACGTTTCCATATCGGGGCCGCAACATTGCCTATGCGCCTGCTATTTGGGACATGATGTTTGATGCTGTACCCGCCGAGAACCTGGGAATTGAACTGGATACCGCCCATGCGGTCTGGCTCAGTCAAGATTTATCGCGCATGGTTGCCGACTATGCCGGGCGCATCTTTCATATCCATCTTAAAGATTGTCACGTAGATAAGGAGCGCTTGCACGCTGAGAGTATCTACGGACATGGCTGGTGGAGCTATGAAACACCAGGTGACGGCGATGTGGATTGGTCAGATTTCTTCCAGGCACTTCACAAGATTGGTTATCAGGGCGATTGGACTTTTGATTTGAAGGGTGGAACTCGATTAACGGAGTTACCGCGTGGCCTGGCCTTTGTGCAGCCACTGCTCAGCGACATCTTTGCCCATGCCTAATGATGAATACAAGCAAACTAAACGCATTTCAGGAGACGAATATGGCCTGTACATGCATATGAAAACCTATTATGCTAAAAAGATAACTCGCTGGCTATATCATCAGGAAAAAAGAAGTAAACATGGCAAAATTAGCTCGTGATACCCTAAACCAGAAGGTTTACTTCCACCTGCGCGAAATGATTTTGAGTGGTGAAATCAATAGTGGCATGCAGATTGAAGAACGTGTCCTGGCCGAAGAGATGGGAGTCAGTCGTACCCCTCTACGCGAGGCTATCGGCCAGCTTTCCAATGAGGGTATCATTGAATATCGACCATATCGTGGCAATTTTGTTCGCACCTTCACTGCGAAACAGGTTAATGATCTTTTTCATGTACGCAAAGCACTGGAAGTGCTGGCGATCCGGTTGGCAATACCCAAAATATCTCAGGAGCATATCGAGCAGATTCGCGTGATTCTTGATGATGTGCAGGCAGCACTCGATACCAGTGATTTAGACGCCTACGGTGAGGCAGACCGCCGTTTTCACGACGCGATAGCAGCAATTACCATCAATGAAACACTTCAAGAGTCTCTGGATCGATTATCCGCGCAAATTCAACTCGTTCGAAATTTTGCCAATCGTGATTCTGATGTGGTCCGCCGCACAAGCATCGAGCGGCCTCGCATATTAGCCGCACTTGATGCGCGAGATGCAGATCTCGCAGCTCAGCTAATGGAAGCGCATATTGAGGGTGTTCGAATGTCGGTTGTCGCGCAGCTCGAGGCAATGGAACAGCATCCTACAAAATCATCGTATAACTTGCGGTAGCTTTAAAAACTGACCTCCAGCCCAACTGACTTAATCTATCTATTCTCGCTTGCCGACCCGATACACAGATGAAGAAAGGTTCGAGCTATGGCGGAAACACCCGCAGCCAAAAACCAATCACTTCGGGCGCAACTGCTCAACAGTCTAGAGTGGCGCTGCATTGGGCCACATCGCGGTGGGCGTGTCGTTGCTGTCGCTGGTGACGTGTCAGACCCAATGACATTCTACTTTGGGGCCTGCGCTGGCGGTGTCTGGAAGACGACAGACGGCGGCCTCTATTGGCGCAATATATCCGATGGTTTTTTCAATACTGCCGCCATCGGTGCGATCGCTGTCTCAACTTTTGATCCGAACGTTATCTATGTTGGAACCGGCGAAACATCCATTCGCGGCAACGTTTCCCATGGCGACGGTGTTTACAAATCGACTGACGCCGGAAAAACATGGCAGCACATGGGGCTTAGCGATACTCGTCACATTGGCAAGATCCAGATTCACCCCCATGATCCGAATATCGTTTACATTGCTGCACTCGGCCATGCCTTTGGACCCAACGAAGAACGTGGAGTCTTCCGTTCTGTGGATGGTGGTACCAATTGGGAGCGCACGCTGTACAAGAGTACGCGGGCTGGCTCGCACGATATTGCGATGGACCTCAACAACCCGCGCATTCTTTATGCAGCGATCTGGCAGGCACAGCGATACCCACATAAGTTAGAAAGTGGCGGACCGGATTGCGGCCTGTGGCGAAGCAACGACGCCGGCAACACATGGGAAGAAATTTCACATAAGTCAGGGCTACCGACTGGCCTGTTGGGCAAGCTTGGTGTAGCGACCTCACCCGTCAAGTCGGGACGTCTATGGGCGCTGATCGAAGCTGACGACGGTGCAGTCTTTCGCTCTGATGATTATGGCGAGACCTGGATCCGCCTTAGTGAGCAATCGCTGCTGCGGACTCGTCCCTGGTATTACATGCATATCACCGCCGACACGCAGGACCCAGACACAGTATGGGTTCAGAATTACGGCTTGTGGAAGTCGATAGATGGAGGCA
This sequence comes from Phototrophicaceae bacterium, assembly GCA_965223835.1. Lineage (GTDB taxonomy): Bacteria > Chloroflexota > Anaerolineae > Aggregatilineales > Phototrophicaceae > CAVYXZ01. The sequence goes on along the minus strand of CBDCXQ010000001.1, from coordinate 1,996,174 downwards.
AGTCTTTTGACCAGCTACCGACGCCGCATGGCGATGAACACGCGCTATGGATTGATCCGAATAACAACCAGCATATGATCAAAGGGGATGACGGTGGCGCGTGTGTATCATTTAACGGGGGCATGAGCTGGTCGTCTATCTACAACCAACCAACTGCCCAGATGTATCATGTTTGCACAGACAATCAATTTCCATACCGGGTATACGGTTCCCAACAAGATAACACCGCCATCAGTATCCCGAGCGCAACCGTTGACGGCGCAATTCACGAACGTGATTGGTATGCGCCGGGTGGCGGCGAAAGTGGCTATATCGCCATTAAGCCCGATGACCCGGCTATCGTCGTGGCGTCTGGTCCAATTGGGCAACGCGCCTACAATGACCTGATGCTGCTTTACAATCATCGGACCGGGCAAAAGTGGAACATCACAGTCTGGCCCGAACTCTATGGCTGGGGCGTGGGTGCTGAGAGCCTTAAATACAGGTTTCAGTGGACATTCCCCATCATGTTTTCGCAGCATGACCCCGATATTCTCTACGTTGCCAGCAATTACCTCCATCGCTCAACAGACCTCGGAGCCAGTTTCGAGGCTATCAGCCCGGACCTAACACGCAATGACCATGACAAGCTCAAACCGTCCGGCGGACCAATTACACGGGATAACACCGGGGCAGAAGTCTACTGCACGATCTTCTCCCTGGCGGAGTCTCCTCATGAGCCAGGTCTGCTCTGGGCAGGAACAGACGATGGGCTGGTATATATTTCAAGAAATGGCGGTCACGACTGGCAGGACATTACGCCACCCGATTTGCCAGCATGGGCACTTATCAGCATCATTGATCCCTCACCACACCAGCCGGGTGCGGCCTACCTCGCCGCTACCCGTTACAAACTAGACGATACTCGACCCTATCTGTATACAACCGATGATTATGGACAAACCTGGAAACTAATCACTAATGGCATCCCTGAAAACGAGTTCACACGAGTGATCCGGGAAGACCCCAATCAGCCCGGATTGCTCTACGCCGGAACGGAGACTGGTATTTACGTTTCGTTCAATGATGGCGACCAATGGCAGCGTATGGGCGGCAATTTGCCGGTTGCACCGATTCATGACTTCGTCATCAAAAACCGCGACCTCGTTGTGGCAACCCATGGGAGATCATTCTGGATTCTCGACGACTTATCGCCGCTGTATCAAGCGCAGGATGACTTACCACCGCAGCCAATCTTATTCCAGCCGGGGCCAAAAGTCATGATGCGTGTTTATGGACATTTTGAACGCTGGGATGGGGTACAGAGTAATGACCTGGTGAGCTATAGTGGTGTTGGCACGAGTTCCGCTGCGCTACTGGCGTCAAGTCAATCGGATATGCCGCAATTCTTGAACGCTGGACAGAATCCGCACGATGGCATCGTCTTCCACTATTACCTCAACCAGCATCCAGATAAACCTGTGATCTTAAATTTCCGAACCAGTGCGGGTGACCTGATACATTCATTCAGCAGCCAGGATTCGGAGCGTGGCCTCTCACTAGACCTGGGAATTAACCGCTTTTATTGGAACATGCGTTATCCAGGAGCAGAAGATGTCGTCGATATACTGCCCTCATGGTCACGTCCTAATGGCCCCCTGATTGTGCCCGGTGAATACTTGGCTGAGCTAGTTGTTGATAGCAATTTGTACACACAGCCCTTTGAGATACTGCCAGATCCACGCGTTGAAGCTAGTCCAGAGGCACTTAAGCAACAGCAGGACATGTTGCTGGCAATTCGAGAGCAACTCGCACAGACCAATGAACGCATCAACAAGCTAGTTGCGTTAAAAGAACAGGTTCAGATCTGGTCGCACCGCAGCGGAGATCCCAAAGTGATGGAGGAGGCTGCTGCTATTTCAGGCGACATTGACAACCTCTTGCCAGCATTGATAAACGTCGGAAGTGCTGAGGCACAACTTTACCCCAGCGGACTGCATGAGAAGTTCAATGCTCTTTTCGATTCAGTTGACAGTGCCGATTACGCCCCACCTCGACAGGCCCGTGAGGTTATGCAGCAACTCTCCAACCAGCTTGATAACCATGAAAATTGGGTATCCAAAGTTTTGGCAGAAAAGGTCAAGGCATTCAACAATACTATTCGAGGTACCGGACTTAATGCTGTTGACCCACTATGATGACCTAAAAGATATCGACTTCTAAAGAAGGTCGAAAATGCACCAGTAATTAATATATGGCAGAAAGCAAAATGATTATTGAGCGGAAATTTTTCCATGTCATCAAGGCTTTACCCCGGAGGAAGAGTACATCAAAAAACTCCAGAACTTGATCTGGAAATTGCCGCATTGCGGCCCATTGATTATGATGACTTGACGGAAGCGGCGGATTTAGCCACCAACTTCAGACACTGATGAGATGCTTGTGAAGATATTGCCGAGCCGGAAATGCCCAGCAGCAGTTGACTTCCAAAATTATTGAGCGTGTATTTGTCAACGAACGTCAGGTCATAGACATTGTGCTATATGGCAACTTCGGTGTAATGCTAGGTCATAAGGAGACCGCCTAGCGTTGGTTGCTGAGTTGATTTCGGATCACCTACTAATATGCAGAACTCTAGACTTATCTTAACCACTTTGGGAACGACGGGGTTAGTCACCCACTGCCACGCTATTTTCCCCGAAAAACCGAGTATCAGCAGATGGTCAAAGCGCTGCTAACGGTCGCTTGAACCTATTTCAGACTACAACTTCAATATTTCGGCTCACTATCTGCGAGTGATATAGACCCCAACCCGCTTCCAATGGCATCTCACATCGTGCCCTAGTCATTAACAAGCAAGCCGATCTGCGCCTTGGGACCTATAGCCTTGTCGATATGTACATTTAAAGGGAAGCATTCTCTATTATCTATGTCTCAACGCTTCCTAGTGCAGAATCAGCGATCAAAAGCTAATGAATTGAAAGCAGCTCGGTAATGACGTAAGCACACAAGCAGATTTGCTAAATGGGCGGTGTTACATCACCATCCGATTTACAGACACCCATTCAGCATGAACCCAGCCGGATTTAGTCGGATCGAAACAGGGGCTAGTTGCAGTCAGCAAATGAGCGGCCAAGCACGGTACACAGATTGCCTTCACCGCCCCGTTGGATGCCGGGAAGCAACCGCGCAGGCCATTACTTTTGTGTCAACTGGGCATTGTCCCGATCATGACCAAACAAGATTTGCCGTCCGCTCGTGTTACGACCAGCACACTTGTCGCCGCTGCTTAATAGAAGGCCAATTCCAGGATCGTGCTGAGTGCGGTCAACAGCCAACAGGGGATCTCTGTGCGTGTGGAAAGTCTGCCATTGAAGCCAAGTGCTTTCTTTCGCGAGATTACTCTAATTAAAATCTCGTAGTCATCATTTTTTGACAACTGGGCCGGAGTAGTTTATGATACACATATCAAATTTATGAATGGCGTTCCACATTATGGAACAGCCTTCGTCAAAATAATTAGAATTGTTGACAAAGTAGAAAATGATAGAAGGTATATTGATTTTTTTGGAATCTCCCTACCCTCCAACTGCGCTTGCCAATGGCCTCAACATCATACTATTTCGGTTGCAAACTCATCTGCATCGTGGACGTTTGCCGTCGCCTTCTGTATACCACAGAAATAACAGTCACAGCGCGAGTCGCCTGCCACGATTGGTCATGTGGGAAGAATAGATGGGCAGCTATTTCTTACGACGCTTACTTTACATGCTGATCGTCCTGGGACTGGTTTCCGTTCTCTCGTTTTTTATCATCAATTTGCCACCCGGCAGTTGGATTGAGAATTACGCGCTCCAATTGGAGGCCGAAGGCAGTGTCGCCGACCAATCCGAGCTGGAATATCTGGTAATCCGGTATGGGTTGAATGAGCAGTTACCCGTGCAGTACGTGCGCTGGATCATCCCTTTGCTGACCGAAGGCGATTTTGGTCAGTCGTTCGAGTGGCGACAGCCGGTGTGGCCGCTGATTCGTGAACGTTTGTTCCTGACAATGGTTATTTCGATCTGCTCGATCATTTTCGTCTACGCAGTCTCGATTCCCATTGCGCTGTATTCCGCAACGCATCAGTATTCAGTCGGCGATTACGCATTTTCGTTTATGGGATTAATCGGCCTGGCGACACCGAATTTTCTGTTGGCGTTGATTTTTATGGTGATTATGCTGCGTGTGTTTAATGTGACTCCGGGCGGGTTATTTTCGCCTGAATATTTGCGCGCGCCCTGGAGTATGGCGAAGTTTATCGATTTGTTGTCCCATCTGCCGGTTCCGGTCATTGTCGTCGGCACAGCCGGCACCGCTGGCCTGATCCGAGTCCTTCGGTCCCAATTGCTGGATGAATTTCAGAAACAGTATGTCATCACTGCCCGCGCGAAAGGCGTTCGGGAAGGTCGCTTAATTCGAAAATACCCGTTCCGCATGGCACTGAATCCGGTAATCAGTGGCATCGGCGGTCTGCTGCCAGAGATTGTTTCAGGGTCCGCGATTGTGTCGATTGTGCTGGGACTGCCAACGACCGGCCCACTGCTACTGCGCGCGCTCATCGCCCAGGATACGTATGCGGCAGCCAGTATGCTGATGATGCTCAGTTTCCTGACCGTTCTGGGTGTTTTCCTCTCCGATTTAATGCTCATGTGGCTCGATCCCCGCATCCGATTTGAGAAGGCGAAATAACGATGACGACTCTGGATCGCAACCCACCAACTGGCAGCGCAGTTATATCGCTGAAAACCGAAACAACCTACGAAATCCTGTCGCAGCGCCAGCTTATCTGGCGCAAGTTCAAGCGGCATCGGGTGGCTTATTTTTGTTTTTATGTGCTCATCGTGCTGTACACAATGGCGATCTTTGCCGAGTTTTTCGCACCATATGGCGCTTTTCAACGTCACAGTTCATATTTGTTAGCACCGCCAACAACGATACACTTTGTCGATGAAAACGGCACATTTCACTTGCGGCCCTTTGTCTATAAAGTGACCAATGAACTGAATATCGAGACGTTTCAACGTGAATATGTCGAAGATACCAGCGAGAAATACTTCTTACGGTTCATGATTGCTGGCGAACCCTACCAACTGTTAGGCCTGGTGGAAACGAACGTTCATTTTATGGGCGTCGTCGAACCTGGCGTCTTTTTTCCGTCGGGCACCGATATGCTGGGACGGGACCTGTTTAGCCGAATGCTGCTTGGGGCACGCACTTCATTGTTTGTGGGCCTGCTGGGCCTGGCATTTGGCTTTGTGCTGGGACTTTTTTTTGGGGGAATTTCCGGGTATTACGGCGGCAGTGTCGATATGTTCGTCCAGCGCATGATCGAGTTTTTGCAATCGCTGCCGACGCTGCCCTTGTGGATGGCGCTGGCAGCGCTGGTCCCTGCCGAATGGTCACCCATTCAAGTCTATTTTGGCATCTCGCTGGTGTTGGCGACCATTGGCTGGACTAAGTTGGCACGGGTCGTGCGGGGCAAGCTGATCAGTTTGCGCGAGGAAGATTACGTGATGGCGGCGACGCTCTCCGGCGTAGGCGAGCGAGCGATCATCACGCGGCATCTGCTGCCAGGCTTTGCTAGCTATCTAATTGTGAACCTGACGCTAGCTGTTCCCGGCATGATTCTGGGCGAAACTTCGTTAAGTTTCCTCGGTCTGGGCATTCGTCCACCGGCTGTAAGTCTGGGGACACTGCTTCAGGATGCACAAAACGTGCAAACGGTCACGTTAAATCCCTGGCTGCTGATTCCGGGTGGTCTGGTGATTGTGATCGTGATCGCCTTCAATTTTCTGGGTGATGGCCTGCGCGACGCTGCCGATCCATATAAACATGTTTAGGATGTCTGGTGATGCCTGAGAACCGTGAACGTCTGTTAGAGGTCGATGGCCTGCGAACGTATTTACCACTCGATGAAGGCCTGCTGAAGGCTGTCGACAATGTGAGTTTCAGTATCGACCGGGGACGCACACTGGGCCTTGTTGGTGAATCGGGCTGTGGAAAAAGCATGACCGTGCTGTCGATTATGCGCATTGCGCCGCTTTATGCTGAAACCTCGGGCCGCGTGATGCTCTATCCACAGGGTGAAGCCCCCGTCGATCTGGCACAATTGAATCCGCAGGGCGCTGAAATCCGCACGATTCGGGGTGGCAAGATTGCCATGATTTTCCAGGAGCCAATGACCTCATTTTCGCCACTGCACACGATTGGCAATCAGATCATTGAGGCCATTCTCCTGCATCGAACGCAAGACCGAAAACTGGCGCGAAAGATCGCCATTGATATGCTGGCGCGGGTGGGCCTGTCCAACCCCGGTCAGCGCATCGACGAATATCCTCATCACCTTTCTGGTGGCATGCGCCAGCGCGCGATGATCGCCATGGCGCTATCATGTGAGCCTTCGCTGTTGATTGCCGATGAACCGACGACGGCACTGGATGTGACAGTGCAGGCCCAGGTGCTCAAGCTTATGCGCGATCTGCAAGAACAATTCGGGATGTCGATCCTGTATATTACCCATGATCTGGGCGTGATTGCGCGCATGGTTGATGACGTTGCTGTGATGTACCTCGGTCAGATCGTCGAGCAGACGGATACCGACAGCCTTTTTCATGATCCCAAACACCCCTACACGCAGGCACTCATCAAATCGATTCCAAAAATCGGAAAGAAATCCAAGAAGCGCCTCGAGTCGATCCAGGGCGCGGTGCCGGTCCCTATTAACAAACCCCATGCGTGTGGCTTCTATCCGCGCTGCCCGGTTGCCATTGACGGGCTGTGTGATCGAGAAGTCCCGCCCCTAGTTGACGTTGCCGCGCATCATAAGGCGTCCTGTTTCCTGTATCCAGAAGTCGTGGATGCCATCAAAACACAGTCAATGGAGGGCGAGCAGCATGGATAACCGGGAACCGATCCTGGAAGTCAAATCCCTCAAAAAGTATTTTCCCATTGAGCAAGGATTCTTCCGGCGTGTGGTGGGCCATGTCAAAGCCGTAGACGATGTGAGTTTTGTGCTTCAAGAAGGCGAAGTGCTGGGGCTGGTCGGTGAATCAGGGTGTGGCAAGACGACACTAGGGCGCTGCGTGCTGCGGGCACTGGACGCGACCCTCGGTGAAATACTGCTCAGGACCCGCGAAGGCCGGACAGTTGATATTCTGAAGCTGGAGAAGAAGGCGCTGCGGGCGCTGCGGAAAGAAATGCACATGGTGTTTCAAGATCCATTTTCGTCACTGTCGCCGCGTATGACCGTGCTGGACATCATTGGCGAACCGCTTTGGGCGCAGGGTGTGAATAGTAAAGATCGAGAAGAGCGCGTGCGTGAGCTAGCAGGCTTAGTTGGGTTGAATATCGGGCATCTCAATCGCTATCCGAATGCGTTCAGCGGTGGTCAACGCCAGCGCATCGGCATTGCGCGGGCACTGGCGACCAATCCCGCCTTTATCGTCGCCGACGAACCGGTTTCGTCGTTGGATGTTTCTATTCAGGCACAGATTTTGAACCTCTTGCAAAGCTTGCAGGAAGAACTGAACCTAACCTACCTTTTTATCGCCCACGATCTGAGCGTGGTTGAGCATATCGCAGATCGGGTGGCGGTTATGTATGTGGGGCGGATCGTCGAACTCAGCGAGACCGAAGATCTGTATCTTAATCCCAAACATCCGTATACCGAGGCGCTGCTGTCTGCGGTGCCCAAACCGGACCCGCGCCTGAGAGAAGAGCCGATTATTTTGCCCGGTGAAGTCGCCAATCCCGCCAATCCACCGTCTGGTTGTTATTTTCATCCCCGATGCAAATACGCAAAAGACATTTGCAAGCATGAAATGCCGCCTTTGGAGGAAGTCACGCCAGGACATTTTTCAGCCTGTCATTTTGCCCGCGAACTAAGCCTGGAAGGGGTTCCGGTTTAAGGTATTTGGAGTCTCTTTATGATCCAATCAGTTTTGAAAGCCATTGACGTGATGTACGTGTTCAGTTCGACTGAACCGACGCTGTCGCTGGGTGAGATCAGCAAACGGCTCAACATGCCGAAAAGCACGACACATAATCTGCTGAATACGCTGGCTTCTCGTGGTTTCATCGAACGGGTAAATGACGAGTCTTACGCGTTGGGTACAGCCATCATTTCGCTGGCGCAGTCCACCCGTGTGAATGCCGAACTACGCGACCGGGCGGCACCACTGTTGCGCGAACTTGCGGACATCGTGACGGAGTCAGTCTACCTTACGTATCTGGATGGCGATCATGTGCTGTATATCTATGCAATCGAAACGCCGAATCGGTTGATGGCTCGCAGTGCCGTTGGAGACCGGGTCCAGCTTCACTGTACGGGAGTTGGCAAAGCGATCTTGGCGGCGCTACCGGACTTGACGATCGAGGAAATCGTCACGCGCAGTGGCCTGACCCGTTTCACTGATTACACGATCACCGACCTGGATGAACTCAAACGCGAAATGGAGGCGACCCGACAGCGTGGCTATTCCATTGATAATCAGGGCCACGAAGCTGGCATTTTCTGTGTTGGCGCGGTAATCCGTAATGGACATGGCACACCCATTGGCGCGTGCAGTATCTCAGGACTCGATCCTGAAATCATTGGTAAACGAGCAGCCAGTTTATCGTCTGATTTGTTGTACACGACTCAGGAGATCTCGCGCCATATGGGTTACATCCCAGCGATCCCGTCCATGCTTGTGAAACGCTCCAATCATCGCCAGTAATCAATATTCTGAGAGGATAGAAATCATGGCTGTAATTGACCTTCCTGCTGGTGTGTGGCCTGCCACCATCACCCCGCTAAATGCTGACCGATCCATCGATTGGGAGGGCGTCGATAGGCTGACGGAATGGTATATCGAGTCCGGGGTTGCTGGTTTATTCGCGGTGGGACAGTCCGGCGAAATGTTCAAATTAACGGATGATGAACGTATCGCGCTCGCACGGCGAGTTGTTCAGGCTTCGGGAGGCCGTGTGCCGGTGGTGGCATCGGGCACGTTTGGCGGTCCAATCGAACAGCAGGCGGAATTTATCAAGCGAATGGTCGATACGGGTGTCATTGCGGTGACCGTTATCGCCAGCGCTGTGACAGATCGGACAGAAGATGACGATATCTGGTGCGCGCATGTCGAGCGCCTGTTGGATCTGACCCGTGAGATTCCGCTGGCCCTATATGAATGCCCTGAGCCTTACCACCGCTTTATTTCGCCGGGTGCGCTGAAGTGGGCCGCCGGAACGGGTCGCTTTTTCCTGCTCAAAGAAACATCACGCTCGCTTGAGCAAATCCGCGCCAAGCTCGATGCTGTTGCCGGGTCTGCGCTGCAACTGTTTAATGCGGACACCACATCACTGGTAGATTCGTTGAAGCTCGGAGCCAAAGGCTATTGCGGGATTGCCGCCAATTATTACCCGGACCTGCTGGCCTGGCTTTGTGTCAACTTTGAATCGTTCCCAGAAGCTGCGGTACTGCTGCAAGCGGTGATGCGCGTGGCCGACCCACCCTTACATTTCAAGTATCCGGTAGCGGCCAAATATTATCGCCAGCATGCCGGATTCGATATACAGACGATCAGCCGTGTCAGTGACGCGCAGATTGAGGCTTATGATCGGCGTGTGCTGGACGCAATCGCGGTCTTGGCCGAGGACCAGCGCCAGCGGTTGCTTGCCTAGTCATTAAAGAGACCTCACAGTACAGCGGGCATTGATTGGCAGTCACAGCATCGCTGCACTGCAAGGCGCATCTTCATCTTACATAGAAAGGGGAGTCATGCCTATTGAGAAAATTCTGGTTTATTTTATCAGGCAAATGAATTAGGTAAGGATACAGACGATGATAAGAATAAGAAGGACAACATATTATACTTTGCTTCTCACGGCACTGGTGCTGGGGATTTTCTCGCCCGCAATCAGTGCGCAATTGGGCGGTTTCTCGCCGGTTGATAACTTCGCTGCCTGGAGCCTGGACGAATATGAGAGCGCCGGGGGCACCGCCATCGCCAGCTTTAATGAAGCGCCGATGCTGGCTGATATGGTTGCATCGGGCGATCTACCGATGGTGGATGAGCGTCTGCCAATGCGCGAGGATATTCAGGTTGTTCAGCCGCGCGAGTCCATTGGCACCTACGGCGGCGAGTTGCGCTACAACGCGACCAATCCGACCTCGTTTGGCAATATTGGTTGGTCCGCCTGGGATCAGCATCTGATGGGCTATTCCACCAATTGGGAAGAGGTTTTCCCGAACGTTGCCAAGAGCATCGAGATGTCGGATGATCTAACAACGGCGACGGTCACACTGCGCCGGGGTATGAAGTGGAGCGATGGCGCACCGTTTACGGCGGATGACATCATGTTCTGGTATGAAGACGTGATGCTGCATCCTGACCTGCCGAATCTGCCTTCACAGCTGCTGGCAAGTGGCGAAGCGCCCGTCATCGAAAAGGTTGATGATCTCACCGTCACGTTCACCTACCCTGTGCCCAATCCGGCTTTTCTGGTGTCTGTGGCCCGCTTTGGTTCTGGTGCCCCATTCGCGCCGCGCCATTACCTCGAACAGTGGCACGCGGACTATAACGACGAAGCCCAAGCCCTGGCAGAGGCTGAAGGTTATGACACCTGGGCGGAAGCGTTTGAGTTTCATCGGGAAAGTCAGACGGGCGACAACCAGCTTGACCCGAATCTGCCTGTGCTGAAACCCTGGACACTGGAAAGCGTGGATGAATTCGGTAACAAGTTCTTCCGCCGAAATCCATACTATTGGAAAGTCGATACGGACGGTAATCAACTGCCGTATGTTGACAGCCAGGCACGTCTGCTGATCGGCGATCTGGAGGTCGTTAAACTCAACATTCAGGCTGGTGAACTGGATTACGCCGACAAGCTGGATATTTCTGATCTACCAGTGCTGGTGGCAGCCGAGGATGCGGGCAACTACACGACCATGCGGTTCCCCTTCGACGCGGGCGCGGCCAACAAATATCAGTTCAACATTACGGTAAATGATCCGGTCCTGCGCGAGATCTTCAATGACATTCGTTTCCGTCAGGCCATGTCACTGGCTGTCAACCGCGCCGAAATCAATGAAACGCTGTTCTTTGGCCTGGGTGTTCCGCGCCAGTGGGGTGTCTCGTCAGCCAATCCGTTCTACGAGGATTGGATGGGGCAGCACTTCGCGGAATATGATCCCGACGCCGCGAATGCGCTGCTGGATGACATGGGCCTGGAAATGGGCGCGGATGGTATCCGGCTGCGGCCTGATGGCGAACCACTCAAGGTTATTCTGTGGGACGCGATCAACCGCATTCCCATGTCGGAACTGATGACCGAGTACTGGAAAGCAGTCGGTGTCGATACCGAGATAAACCCCAGCACCCGTGAAGCCTTCCAGCAAGCGCTGCTTGCCAACGAAGTACAGGCGTCGGTGTGGTTTGCGGATGTGGTATCCGAACGCGATATGTATACCCGTCCGATCTGGTTCCGTCCGCCTTATGGACTGGATGGCACGCCAGTTGGCGGCGGCCTGGTCTGGCGCAACTGGTGGCTGACTGATGGTGCGGAGGGTGAGGAACCGCCAGAATACTATCGTGAGCAAATGGAATTGGCTGATCGCTGGCAGGCTACCCAGGCCGGCAGCGACGAATACTACGAACTGGGAACGGAGCTGGTGGGGCGTACAGTTGAGCAAATGCTGCAAATCGGCACGGTGGGTGAAGTGCCGGTCATCTACACTCGCTCCAACCGGCTACAAAACTTCCCGTCGCAAGAAATGATCTTCATTGACCATCTGCGCGGTGCGCATTCGGACCAGTGGTATCTGAGCGAATAAGAATCGACCGTTTTGTCTGAGACAGGGGCTTTGTCTCCTGTCTCGGACTTTGTTTACCATCTATCTGCTCAGAAGGTGGCAGGGTTGATCTGCCTTTGTAACTTTGCGATCACAAGACTGTGTTCACACAAGGATCACGATTATGCACTGGAGCGAAATCAAATATCAACCGGAACGCACACGCACCTATCTGGGCAGTCCCAGCATTGTGCGTCTGCCGGACGGCGCGCTGCTAGCGTCTCATGATTATTTTGGCCCCGGCTGCCCGCGCAATCACGAGGCCGAGGAAAGTCTCCACAGTATCTACCGGTCAGAAGATAATGGTACGACCTGGCAGAATATCACCCACATCATGAACTGCTACTGGAGCAGCCTGTTTGTTCATGGTGGCAACGTCTATACACTGGGGACATCACAGCAGTACGGATCGATCTATATTCGAAGGAGTGACGATGGTGGTTATACCTGGACGCACCCTTCGGAACCGGCGAAGGGGTTGCTGTTCAAAGGCGGATTCTATCATGACCCACCCAGCTATCATTGCGCGCCGGTTCCGGTGCTGGTCCACAACGGACGCATTTACAAGGCGTTTGAAGACTGTGATCCGTGCATCTGGGGAATTGGTTTTCAGGCTTGTGTGATCTCGGCTCCGGTAGATTCCGATCTGCTTGACGCCGCCAATTGGACGATGAGCAACAAGATCGCATTCGACCCGGCCTGGGCAGCGCATTGGGGCGAGCGCCCCGGCTTTCGTGAAGGCAATGTAGTTGCCGACCCTGACGGCCAACTGTGGGACATCCTGACGTTCGAAGTAGAGCCGCTGTTTGAGGAAAAGGCCGCCCGGATCAAAATACACGATGATGGCAAACGGATAACATTCGACCCGGCAACCGGCTTCTTCGATTTTCCCGGCAGCAAAGCCAAGTTTACCATCCGTCAAGACCCGGTAACCGGAAAATACCTATCACTGGTTAACAATCTGGCGAATGTGAACCTTCTGAAAGAACTGGCGAATTTACCGGACAACCAGAAAACTCGCGTCCATCGCCATCATGTCGCCCGGCAACGTAACGCGATGTCACTCACCGCGTCGGATAATCTGTGGGATTGGCGCGTCGTGATGGAACTGATGCGCGATGACACCGGCCTTTCGCCCGAAGATTCGATCAAACTGACCGGCTTTCAGTATGTCGATTGGCAGTTCGATGGCGACGACATCATTTACGCGGTACGAACAGCCTATCGCGGTGCACTCAATTTCCATGACTCGAACCGGATTATCTACCGCGTGCTGAAGAATTTCCGCAGCCTGTTGTAGGCGACCTCGATAAGGACAGGACGAAATAAAACCATGCATTGGAGCGAAGTAAAATTTCAGCCAGAACGCACCCGCACGTTTCTGGGCAGTCCTAGCCTTGTTCGGTTAGCGGATGGGGTGCTGCTGGCAACACATGATTATTTTGGCCCCGGCTGCCCGCGCAATCACGAATCCGAGGAGAGCCTGACCAGCGTCTATCGCTCAGAAGATGATGGCGTAAGCTGGCAAAATACCACGCACATCATGAATTGTTATTGGAGTTCGCTGTTTCTGCACGGAGGCAGCGTTTACATTCTGGGGACATCGCAGCAGTATGGATCGATCTTCATCCGGCGCAGCGACGATGGCGGATTCACCTGGACGCACCCGTCGGACGAGCAGAGCGGCATTCTCTTTCGCGGCGGTTACTATCATGACCCGCCCAACTATCACTGCGCGCCCGTGCCAGTCGTCTTTCATCAGGGGCGCATCTGGCGAGCATTCGAAGACCTCAACCCGGCGGAATGGGGGCATGGCTTTCAAGCTTGTGTGATCTCCGCGCCCGCTGATGCCGATCTACTGAACGCGGCAAACTGGACCATGACCAACAAGCTGGCATTTAACCGGGATTGGATACCGGCGGACTGGGGTGAACTGACGAATCCTGGTTGGCTGGAAGGCAATGTCGTGGTGACACCAGAGGGTGAGTTGTGGAATCTGCTGCGGGTAAATTCCAACCCACTGGTCGATAAGGCAGCTATCGCGCGCATCAGTGCCGATAGTCAACAGCTTACGTTTGATCCGGCTGACTTTATCGAGATGCCCGGTGGCATCACCAAGTTCACGATTCGGCGTGATCCGGTCACAGGCTTTTATCTCTCGCTGGTCAACGAATATACGCAATCGATCACGCCGCGCCAGCGCAATATTCTAACGCTGGTGGTCTCGGACAATTTGCGAAATTGGCGGCTTGTCAAACGGCTCATGGAGGATGACACTGGCCTTTCTCCCGAAGATTCGATCAGGCTGACAGGTTTTCAGTATGTCGATTGGCAGTTCGATGGCGACGACATCATTTATCTGGTCCGTACCGCCTACCGCGGTGCCATCCGCTATCACGATTCGAACCGCATTATCTTTCGTGTGCTGAAAAATTATGGCAGTTTGCTCTGACAATCCGGATGACAACATGACAATGAATTGGTCAGAGATTAAATATCAACCGGAACGCGCCCGCAGCTTCCTCGGCAGCCCGGCCCTGGTCCGTCTGCCGGACAGGGTGTTGTTGGCGACTCATGATTACTTCGGCCCCGGCTGTCCGCGTAATCACGAAGCCGAGGAAAGCCTGACAAGCGTGTATCGTTCGGAAGATAATGGCGTAACCTGGCAGAACATCACACACATCATGAACTGCTACTGGAGTGTGCTATTTCTGAATCGGGGCAGTGTCTTCATTCTGGGCACATCGCAGCAGTACGGCTCGATCTATATCCGGCGCAGCGATGACGGCGGCTATACCTGGACACACCCAGCAGATGAGCAGAGCGGCATTTTGTTTCGTGGCGGTCCCTACCGCGAACCACCAAATTACCTATGTACACCTGTGCCGATATTGCAACACAACGGACGAATCTATAAAGGTTGCGAGGACCACATTCAAAGCGATGGGGTCGGTTGGGCAGGCGCTTTTCAATCCTGCGTGATTTCCGCTCCGGTTGATGCTGATCTGCTGGACGCCGCCAACTGGACCATGAGCAACAAGCTGCCCTTCAACCCCGACTGGGTTCCAGCGGATTGGGGGAAATTGGCAGATCCCGGCTGGCTAGAAGGTAATGCAGTTGCCGGGCCAGACGGTCAATTATGGAATATCTTGCGCTTCAACTCACGACCACTGGTCGATAAAGCGGCGATGGTCAAAATACATGATGATGGTCAGCGCATCGCGTTTGACCCCACAACGGGCTTCATCAACTTCCCCGGCGGCATGACTAAATTCACCATCCGGCGCGATCCGAAAACCGGATTATACCTGTCGCTTGTGAACAACAACACCGACCCAACATGGCCCAATCAACGGAATGTGCTGTCGCTGACAGTATCGGAAAACCTTCGGGAGTGGCGCGAGATGTCTACATTGCTGACCGATGACAGCGGCTTATCCCACGAGGATTCAATCCGCCTAACAGGCTTTCAATATGCTGATTGGCAGTTTGATGGCGACAACATCATTTATATGGTGCGAGCGGCCTATCGCGGCGCGGTCCGCTATCACGATGCCAACCGCATAATTTTCCGTATCATAAAAAATTATGTGGATTTGATTGGGTAAAGCCGAGGATTATTTTTACAGAGCAACAACGGAGACAATCATGACTGAGAAAGTTCCCCTGCTTGCCAACGATTACGTCGTAGTGTTCGAATCACCCTTTCCCGATGGCGCATTCTGCTATACACCCGGCTTGATCCGCCTCGACAGTGGGCGCTTGGTGGCAACGATGGACCTCGGCGGGCTGCGCGTCCCAGAACTCAACCCGCCGATCAAGCTAGAAAACTCGGAACGGGGTGGTTTTACTTCAGTTGGCAAGATTTTCACCAGCGACGATGGCGGTGAGACCTGGGTGCATCGGGCAGACTTTCCGGGCATCCATGCACGCCCCTTTATAGCGGGGGACAGCATCTATGTCATCGGACAGGCACGTGATCTCATTATCCTGCGATCAGACGATGCGGGCGAAACCTGGTCCGAGACGATCAAACTGACTACCGGCGAAACATGGCATCAATCGGCCTGCAACGTCCATTATGCGCATGACAATGTGTACCTGGTGATGGAAAAGCGGGTCTATTTCGATCAGGACCGGTGGCCTGTTCATGAGATTGCGCCGGTGCTGCTGCGGGGAAAGATCGGCGACGATCTGACCAGGCGTGACAACTGGACTTTCGCCTCTGAACTCGTGTTTGGCGATATTCTGCCGGACAATCTCGACCTGATGGGATTCCCGTTCTGGATGCCCTATGAAACCAGAGGCATGGCCCCGCTGGGCTGGCTGGAAACCAACGTCGTTCAGTTTCGCGATCCCGATCATGTATGGTTTGACGCAACCGGACACACCTTTCATCTGTGGATGCGCGCGCATACCGGCGGGACAGGTTATGCCGCCATCGCCAAAGTCGTCGAACATGCAGATGGCACGATGACCACGCACGTAGAAACCGTGCCCTCGGGCCAGCGTATCTTATTTGTACCCTGCCCCGGCGGGCAAATGCGATTTCATGTGCTTTTCGACGCGCAGACGCAGCTTTTCTGGCTGCTCTCGACGCTGCCCTGGGATAGCATGACGCACATCGATAAGCTGCCTGCTGATCGCTATAACCTGCCCAACAACGAGCGGCAGGTGCTGGCGCTGCATTTCAGCAAGAACATGGTTGATTGGCGGATGGCTGGTGTCGTTGCGCAGGGTAACAGCGCTAAAGAATCGCGCCATTACGCCAGCATGGTATTCGACGGTGATGACCTGGTGGTGCTTAGCCGCTCCGGTGATGCACGGGCCAAATCGGCGCATGATGGCAATCTGATAACCTTTCACCGTGTGCACGACTTCCGCGATCTGGTGTATTGATGCAGGAGAAGAAGCCCCCTATGAAAATCGCCTTTGTCGGTACTGGTAAGATCGCCTATCGTCATCTCGCCGTGTTGACCACGCTGCCGGATGTGGAAGTTGTCGGGCACACGTCACCCACACCAGCACATGTCGAGGCCGCTGTCACGCAATGGGGCGGACGTGGTTACCCAACCCTGGATTTGCTGCTTGATAACGAGACCATCGATGCTGTCTGGGTGACGGTTCCGCCGGGTGAGCATGGGGCTATCGAACGGCGTCTGCTGGATCGTGGAATACCATTTTTGGTGGAAAAACCGCTGGCACTTGATCGCCAGACCGCCGATGACATCGCCAAAATCGTTGAAACGCAGCAAGCAATTACGGCGGTGGGCTATAACTTGCGCGCGCTGGATACAATCCCAGCAGTGCGCAGGACGCTTGCCGAATATCCTGCGCATATGGTCATTGCAACCTATCACGGCTCCACACCTGCAACGCCCTGGTGGCGTCGTCAGGGGCAGAGTGGCGGTCAAGTCGTCGAACAGGCGACGCACCTGCTTGATCTGGCACGCTACCTGGTGGGCGAGGCCCAGGTCATTAGCAGTGTGTCGGCACGACACATGCGCCCACAGTATCCTGATTCGGATATTGCAGACGTCAACACCGCATTGCTGAAATTCGCCAATACGCCCGGCGTTTTCAGTACCACCTGCCTGTTATCCGCATCGTCGGATGTTCGCCTGCAATTCATTAGCGAGGGTTTGACGATTACCGTGACGATGGCGCAGGTCACTTACGATTACGGTCACGAACGCCACGAGTTCAAGGCACGGACGAACAGCTACCGGGAGCAAAATCGCGCCTTCATGGATGCGGTTCGACAGGACGATCCGTCCCTGGTTTACTGCACTTATGCCGACGCCCTGAAAACCCATCACCTGTGTATGGATATTCTGGACCATGCCAACTAGCGCTAAGCCGGATTCTGCGCTTTCTAAAGGAAATTGAGCATAGGAGCAACACGTCATGATGACTGCCAAACTGCGTTATGCGTTTGCCGGTGTTGGGGCAGTGGCTTATCGCATGCACAAACGCAGCCTCCCCCTTGATCTCATCGAAGTCGTGGGCGTATGCGATACGCAGGCAGCACCAGCACAGCTTGAGGCCACAGAATGGCACTGTCCCTATTTTAGAGATTACCGGCAGATGATTGACGAAACCAAGCCCCATGTCTTCGTCATTACCGTGCCACATATTTATCACCCGGAAATGGCGATATATGCGATGCAGGCGGGGGTTCATGTGCTGTGCGAGAAGCCGATGGCAATACAGGTTGCCGACGCAGACCGTATGAATGCGGTTGCGCGCGAGACAGGTAGGGTCCTGGCGGTGAACTTCCAGTACCGCCTGCGTCCGGAAATTGTCGCCGCAAAAAAACTTATTACCGATGGTTGCCTGGGCAAGATTCAGCACGTCGACTTAAAAATTGCCTGGACACGGACCGCCCATTATTATCGTGGCTGGCGCGGCGGTTGGAACAGCGAGGGTGGCGCTTTACTCATGAATCAGGCTCCTCATGAAATTGATCTGATCTGTCATCTGGTGGGAATGCCGAAGCGATTGTATGCCTGGACTGCGACGATCGGCCATGACTTTGCGACGGAAGATACCGTTCAGGCGATGTTTGAATGGGAAGGCGGCGCGCTGGGGTCGTTCCATGCCAGCACTGCCGAGGCCGGCCAGGACATGCGCTTCGAGATTATCGGCACGCGGGGCCATCTTCAGGTTCCCAAAGGTGTGCTGCGCTTCAGGAGTTTTGGAACGGACATCATCGACTATATCCGCGTCAATGAAAAGTCGTTTCCCGATTCCAGCCTGATTGAAGAAACGGTTGAACTTGATCCCAACTTGGAAGGCTCGCACCGCGATGTCCACCGCGACTTTTACAGCGCCGTCGTGAACGGTAGCCAGGTCAGCGCCGATGGCACCACGGGCATTCACAGCCTCGAGATTGCCAATGCCATAACCTATTCTAGCTACTCTGGGCAAGCGGTTGAGTTTCCGCTGGATCGCAAGTTATACGCGGAACTATTGGCGGCGCTGCAAGCTCAGGAGGCTTCACAGTAGTTTTTGCCTTTATTGTCAGACTGAATGCGGGTTGACCCTCCATTGATCCCACAGTAGCTACGAATCAGAAATCCCGCTCAAAAAACGGGATTACACTGTTCGGGAGCGACGGAGGTCGTGTTTCGTTTCAGAGAAAGAGGGTCGTTTGTCGAACCCGCGATCCCTGATGATAGGATAAAATATAAAAGAGCTTCTTGGGGAGACCTCTGAAGCCCTTTTTCCTATAGTAACCAATGGTGCGAGTCATTATAAAGAAAATTCAGCAATGCTGAGTTGGTAAGGGTCAGCATCAGGGTGGATGAGATGAAACAAGTCTAACAACACGTTAAACATAGCCGCCATGTAAGGCAGGCGAGCCTCCAGGTAGGGTTGAAGACGATGATGCATTTTCTTGACTTTACAGATCACCGTCAACATCGAGAAGCTGGTTTCAATGACCATGCGCTCATTCCAAGTGCCTGTGGGACAAAGCTTGAGATTGGCAGGAATGCCATCTTTACAACGAAATCCCAGATCAGCTAGCACGATCATTTTCTCATCATGGGTTTCAATCAGTGCGTAGAAATCCCCCTCGGGGCGGTTCATCGGTGGTCATTGCCAACCGACAACGCGACCGAAGGTGTTGTCAGCGGCGCAACTTGCCCAATGATTATCCCAATCCCCACAGTGTGTATTATCACTTCCGTAAATGGAGCCGGGATGGAACGTGGCAACGGATCAACCGGGCAATGGGCTTTCTGGAGCGGCGCCGCGCGGGTCGCTTCGCACGACCCAGTTCGGGCATTATCGACAGTCAAAGCGTCAAAATAAGTGGCCGAGGTGGTCTCAGCGGGTATGATGGCAACAAAAAAGTCAAGGGACGCAAACGGCATATTCTGGTTGATACGCTGGGGAATTTGTTGGCGGTGGTGGTTTCGGCAGCTAATCTGGATGATCGGTCGGGTGCAAAACTGCTGATGACCCAAGTTGAGCGCCAATTTGCCACACGCTTACTCAAAATTTGGGTCAATCAGGGCTATCGCGGTGATCTGGATGTCTGGTTCGACACCGAATGGCATATCGCGCTTGAGGTTATCATGCCTGACAACGATCAACCAGGCTTTGCGGTTCATCTTCGTCGCTAGGTGGTAGAACGGACCTTTGCCTGGTTCGGCAAGTATCGCCGTCTGAGCAAAGATTATGAGGTTGATCCGTTTAATAGCGCGGGCTTTATCTATCTTGCCTCGATCCATATCATGCTCAAGCGCATCGCTTAAAATTCAAACAGGTTATCAGAATTATTTATCGTATAAGAGCAATTGCCTCCAACCATCCCGGCTTCATGAAAAACCACAAAACCAGGAGCATGCCGACAAATCCTTAGGGTAGCCCCCAGGTACTGGGATCAAGCATAGTAGGATTGTCCCAGCGCAATAGCTCAAGACGCGCCATCGTCGACCGCGGTAATTCCCCGGCCTTAGCAAATCCCAATGCAGTTGAGAGTTCACTTCCTGAGTGCACACCAACCAACACTGACGCGATATGCGTTTGTGACAGTGCAAATCGCAAAGCTACCTCAATTCGGCTCAAGGGTGGCGTTAATTGAGCTGCTATGCGCTTCACAGTTTCCGATCGCTGCTTGAGTGGCGTCAGGTGCTCGGGCAAATCGTCAGCACGTGGTGTCAATACCCCTTTCAGAAATATAGAACGCACAATGATGCCAATGCCTGCACTATCGGCAAGCGGAAATATATCATCGGCCATCCGCTGATCCAGAATATTGTAAGCAACTTGGAGGGCCTCTACCCCCTGATCTATTGCCATACGCGGGGCATCAATGCCATAAGTTGAAGCGCCAATGTAGCGCGTATACCCTAGGCGTTGGAAATCTTGCAGGACATTGAGCGCCTCGCCTTTTTCCAGAATATCAACGGAAGCGCTGTGCAACATCAACAGATCCACATGGTCGGTTCGCAGCAAACCCAAACTGGAAGCGATTGATTCTTGCATATGTTGCCGCAAAGCTGTTCCGTGCAACACTTCTCCGGCGGCATCATGGCAGCCAACTTTTGTTGTCAGGACAACCTGTTCGCGTCGGTCCTGAAGAGCTTGGCCCAATAATTCTTCGCTACGACCGTAAGCAAGGGCCGTGTCAATGAAATTTATTCCGCCGTCAAGCGCCTGATGGACTAGATAAATAGCGTCACGGTCAGAAGGTGGCGGCATACCGGCCTGGCTGTCAACGCCCGGCTCGGACTGCGACGCGATCCCATAAGGCAAACCGAGCGCCACGGTCCCCAATGACAACCGCGAAACCATTAATTCTGTTTTCCCTAATTGACGATAGTTCATCACGAATCCACCTGGTTCAGAATAAGCTCAACACTAGTGCCGCCGCGAAACCGCATTGCGTTGGGCGACCTGGTTTTCGAGATAGTCACATGTGTCACGCACATCAAAACGATCTGGGGCGAAGGCATCAATTTTGATACTTGTTTGATTATCCACAACCAATTCCGCCAATAATTGCCCCGCCACCGGATTATAGGCAAATCCACCAGAATGAAAGGCCGTGCCCACCAACAAGCCGGATAAACCAGGAACCTTTCCCAGGATTGGCTCACCATCAAGCGAAAAAGCGATGAGACCCACACTTTCTGATTCCCATGTTGTCATTTCCAAGCCAGGTAGCAACGGCACAAGATTCTGGCGTAATTCATCTTTGAGTTCAACTGCGGCGCTCAATTCACTCATGCGGAAATCAGGCGATGGAACCAAATACTCTGAGCGGTCGGCAGTTTCTATTCCAGCCAAAATACGATTACCGGCTGCTGGGCGAAAATAACTGCCCTGCGGATTAGCGTTTACTGCCGGGATATTGATAGAGGCGACGAGTGGTGTGGTCGTGTAGCGTTGGTGGATAAATGATTTTATCGGCAACTGTCTATTTTGTTGTGCCAGCAACCGGAGGGTCCAGGCATGAATTGTACAAACCACAATCACAGCCTCAATGTGCTCAGTAGCAGTGATAACCCCGCTAACACGACCTTTGCGCAGCAAAAAATCAGTTACTTGCTGACCTTCACGAATGTCCACCCCCATGTCTCGACATCGTTGCGCTAAAGCTGGCACATATTGATCTGGCTCACTATAACCGCCCAGCGAATCAAAGAGGCCGACAATATCAGCATCTGGTGTCAGTTCCGACCAACGATAATGAATCTCAGCCGCGTCAATGACCTCGTATGGTACTGCACTGTCCGCATATAATGGCAGCAACTTTTCGCGCTCCGACCAATCGCCAGGATCAAATAGATTGAGACAGCCCACAGCCTGGAATTGATAACCATAGTCCCCAAGCTCAACTGACAAGTCCTGGTACAGTGCAAGGCTGATTTTGCGGGCTTCAATACCCGTTTTGGTCCACAACAATCCGGTAATGATCCCACCGGCGCGGCTGCTGGAACCGGCACCGATCTGGTCTTTTTCCAATAAAACAACCCGCTTGACGCCTTTACGTGCCAAATGATACGCCGTGCTGAGGCCGATGACCCCACCGCCGATGATAATCACATCTGCCGTAGCACCTGGCTGGAACGACATGAAAATCTCCTCTTATAGGCAGCTATTCATCTGGCTCAAAATGACTCGTCAGATGTACTAATCCATCGCCAATATGAACCCGATGGATACGCCGTAGCATTATCACGACCCCAGCTTGATCTGCTTTGATTTCGGCCATAACCTGACCAAAGAGATCTTGAATAATACCGAGTAAATCGCCTGGCGCCACTTCCTGCAGCAAATCAACCACAGGCAGAAAATAACCAGCAACTGGCGCTGATATCACAGAATCAAGATCGCCAGCGCCGAGGAGGTCATGGGTTACGGGCTGCAATCGAGTTTCGCCATCCATCATCGTCAGATGTTTCATGACATTAACAACCCCATCCATAAACTGGGTGACGGTTTCCGCCCGCGCATAGCCACCACCCGGCGCTTCTGTATAAAGACAGGGCACATTCAGGTCGATTGCTGCACTCAAGGTACGGCCTGAAGGAATAGGTAACGGATGCCCCCAACGAATTGATGTCCCAAAGGCAATTGCCGCTGCTCGTGAATGCCGACCCAGTTCGCTCGAATCATGAATGTATCCGATCAATGTCGGGATATTGGCCGCGATACCGCCGCTGTGAAGATCAATCAAAAAATCGGCTTGTTTGATGAACTTCTCAGTAATCCAATAAGCAATTCGCTGAGTAATCATCCCATCAGGTGTGCCTGGAAAAACGCGAGCTAAATTAAGCCCATCAATCGGGCTATGGCGAAGTCCAGCTTCGTAGGCGGGCACATTACACACCGGAACCATAACCAACGTGCCCGTGATCGCATCGGGCGTGACTGAATTGAACACACGGGGTATAGCCTCCACACCTTCATACTCATCACCATGCACACCGGCAATTACGAGTAGTACGGGGCCGTGTGTTGCACCAGTAACACTCATAACTGGTAATCGCCACTGCCCTCCATCTACGCGCGAAGCAACATCGAGCCAGCAAGTTTGCCGATGATTACGAGGCAAAGCGAGTAGGTCAAAGTTGCTAATATGCACGGTCAAATCACTCGAAAAACGGAGTTCGCGGAATCCAGGCGTTGGCGTTTTGAATAATGATTGACCGACACATTTTCATCCAGCGGCGTGGGCACTTGAACAATGAACTCCGCCCACTCAGGGCAATTATACGCCACATATGCCAATCGGAAGGTCTCGATGAGATCATGACGGTCTATCGAGAAATCAGGAAACAAAATCGGGCCGGTATCCGTCTGGTAGATCATTTCGCGATTATTTGCATTCATCGTCTTAATCGGACAGTCCGTTGAAACCGAATACCGTTCCCCGATAGTATATACGACGCGCCCCACTAGAATAGCGTCATCAAGAGTCGCCTGGACGATTGCTTCCGTAGAGGTCAACTCTTCACCCGGATATGTCCATAGATTTATTTTGACATTGTCGTAGGAATCAACAACTAATCCCGACTGTCGTTCGGGCTGAATCCCTAACGATGGCGGATAACGCATAACCCCCTTATCATTTCTATCCCAGCTTTTAAGAATGAGGAATTTTTCGTTCGAGAGGATGATGCAGAAATCCGCGTTTGGTACGGTCCATATACCCTGGTCAACACCTACGTATTCAGTTTTGCAAGCCGCGCCCAGCACATATTGTGTGGTAGCACCCACGGACAGGTCGGTGATATTACATACTGCCTCAATCTGAATACGGGCATTGTTCAGCGTAAACGGCGGTTTATGCGAGGCTGTCTGGCTGGGCTGTTTTTCCCAGTCTACCCGAAACGTTAGGAATGAAGCTCCAAAATTTATGATTTCCATTGACCACCACGATTACCAAATGCGCAACTCAAAGTGATAGAATATCCTCGGCAGTGATTGCTGGTACATTGCGGTTCGCGACCATATTATGAACCGCCTGCATATCCTTAAAGCCGGTTCCGGTAAGCAGGCAAACTACCTGTTCATGTCCATGTAACCGCCCCTGTTCGACATCTGCCTGAACCGCCGCCCAGGTAATCGCTGCCGCTGGCTCAACAAATAAACCCTCTTGACCACTTAGTTCAGCCTGTGCTGCAAATGTCATATCATCAGGCACAGAAATTGCCCAACCGCACGATTCCTCCAGCGCCTGCAGTACCAGGTTGCCATCAGGCGGAACTGTAAGTTGGATACCAGAAATCGCACTATCGCAATCAGCGATTGGTTCAATCAGGCGTTTGGCTTGCCAGGCTTGCGTGACCGGGTCACAATGCGCCGCTTGCACCGCAACCATTCGCGGCAGGCGATTGATTTTGCCTGCTACTTGCCATTCAACAAAGCCCTTCCAGATTGTGCTCAACAAGCCACCACCACCAACCGGAACATAAACCACATCAGGGGCAATATTGCCTAACTGCTCGCTAATTTCATAGGCCAGTGTCTTGACACCTTCCATCGCATGGGGGCTGAATGCGCGCGCCGTTACCAACATCTGCCAGTTATTCGCCTCACAAATCTGTTGGATATTGGCCCAGGTTGCGGATTCAACTGCCGGGTCATAACCCAATCGCATGACCGCTCGTACGTATGGACCATAGGCTAGTATCTGGGCGACCTTCGCCGGAGACGCTTTTTCCAACGTAAACAAATGACCTTCTAATCCCGCCCGCGCCCCATAGGCCGCAATAGCAGCGCCTGCATTGCCAGATGACGTTGCCGCCCAGGCGTGTTTGCCCAACTCACGAAGCCGTGAAATACCAACAGTCGCAATTCGATCTTTGTAAGAACCGGTAGGATTCGCGGCCTCCATTTTGAAATATAGATCAGCAAGTTGGATGTCCGACCCCAACCTCGCCGAGCGCAAAAGCGGCGTGTTTCCCTCACCAAGACTGACGATGTGATCTGGGTTGTAGATAGGTAAATGGTTGACATAACGCCAAATACCAGGTAAGGGCGATTCAAGCGTTATATGAGGATCATCATAAACGATGTCGATGGTTTGCCCGCACCGCGGACAGGCATTGACATCTTGATCGGTTGCCTGCCAATTGCACTCAGCACACGTCAGATGAAACATACGTCAGCGCCATCCCAAGCGTGGCCCGGCAAAATTACCGTTAACCCTTCACCGCACCAACGGTAATCCCTTTGATAAAATGTTTCTGGAACAGTAAAAAGACGATCAGCATTGGAATAAAAGCGAAGGTTGCGCCCGCCATGCCGACGCCAATATCAACTGACCCAACGCCCGATGCCGTTAATTTGGAAACTCCTACCGGCAAAGTCATCATACCTTCGTTCGTTACCATCACCAGTTGCCACAAATAGTCGTTCCAGCCTGCCATAAATGAGAATATGGCTATCGCACCAATCGCCGGGCGACTGAGCGGCACAATAATCCGGGAAAATAATTGCAATTCATTGGCACCGTCAATGATTCCCGCCTCCAATAACTCATTGGGTATGGCTTGCATAAACTGGCGCATCAGAAAAATACCAAACGGATAGACGATATAAGGCGCAATCATCCCTTGATATGTATTAAACCAATCGAGTTCGCGCATCAGAATAAACAGCGGAATCAAGTAAATCTGGCGCGGCAGCATCATGGTCAGCAGAAACGCCCAGAACAAGATAGTTCGTCCAAGAAATTGCTTTTTCCCAAATGCATAGCCCGCCATCGAACTGGTGATGACGCTCGTTAATGCAATGCCACCCGCAACAATGAATGAATTAAACAGCCACTGAAACGCTGGTCGTTCAAGCACCAACCGCTGCCAGTTCTCAAGTGTCGGGGCCGACGGGAATAGCTCAGGCGGATAGGCAAACGCTGAGCGCTGCAACTTAAAAGAGCCAACCGCCATCCAGTACAACGGCAACAACGAGGCGATTGCAAGCAGGACACAGATCAACAAGGCGGTATAGCGCAACCAGGGGATTGCCCAATAGCGTTTAACCTGCTGCCACAGCGCACTGGATACCGACTGCTCTGGCGCTATTGAAAGATTGCTCATGTTAGCACTCCCTAGTTGATCTGCCGATCTAAAAGCTTAAACTGAACAACTGCCAGTGTGCTGACAATGACCAGCAGAATCACCGCCATTGCGGAGCTATAACCAAATCGGGTTAAGGTAATGCCGGTTTCCCAGATACGGAATACGATTGTTTGGGTCGCGTTGGCTGGACCACCCAATGTCATCAACTTGACCACAACGAATACCTGGAAAACCGCGATCGTGAGGATGACCATAACGAACAAGATCGTAGGCCGCAACAGGGGCAGCGTAATATGCCAGAACTGCCGCCAGCCATTGGCCCCATCAACCTTCGCCGCATCATACAGTTCGTCCGGTATTGCCCCCAGCCCCGCCAGGAACAGAATGAGCGGTTGTCCCAGGCTCCAACTCAAAACAACAATCATCAATGACAACAATGAAGTATTAATTTCCGACAGCCAACCGATTTTCTCGCCACCATTCAAGATATTCAACAAACCAGTCGTTTCCAGAATGTAATTTAGCAAGCCAAACTCGCGGTTGTACATGTAGACCCAGACCATCGACAGCACCACACCCGCAGAAACCACCGGCATGTAAAATGCAACCCGAAAAAAAGTCTGCTTGCGCTGGCTTAGCGGATAAATCAGGACCGCGATAAAAAGACAGATAATCATCGCTGCCGGGACGACGCCCAGTACAAAAAGAAAGGTATTTTTGATAGCGATCAGAAAGGTGGTGTCGCGCGTTAGTAAACGCTCAAAATTCGCCAGCCCCACATATTCCCACTTGTCGCGGTTGACGCCAGCCCGATAAAAACTGAGCAATATCCCTTGTATCAACGGATAAACCGTAAAAATAATAAAGGGGATAACCGCCGGCGCGATAAAGAAATAGCCCCAGCGCCCCTTCCAGATGCGGAGTGGCAAACCACTCAACATGTTAGGCGACACTCGATTTTTAACTGCCAGACTATTTACCATTACAGAATACTTTTATCAGTTTGGACGATAGGGGCAAGACCCTTTCATCAAGAGCCTTGCCGAAGATGGATTAAATATCTTACCTAGCCGCCGAGGAGGAAATCAGCCTCATCGGTCAACATCTGAAGTGTTTCTTCCGGTGTACTTTGACCGAGGAACATCGCCTGCCAGGCAGGAGGTTGGGCAATGCGAACATCGTAGAAGCCTTCGCAGGAAAGGCCCATACTTTCAGTGCCCCGTTCCTGAACCAATTCAATTGACAGCACATAGTTTGGATCATCTTCCAGTGGTATACCAGCAGATACCCTTGCTGGAAACTGGCTGTTATTTTGAGTATAGGTAATCTGAGATTCAGACGAATTGAGGAAGAGCAAGAACTCTTTAATCCACTCCATCTCATATTCCGAGCGGCCTTTGTCAAAGACAGCAAAACCGGTTGGCCCAACGGCCAGCCCGTTGGTTTCGCCTTCAGCATGCGGGTACATCATCACCACGGGATCCCAGGCTTCGACGGTTACCAACCCATCAGCTTGTGCTTGTGGAAGTCTGACATTGAAAACGCCCAGACCACCACCGACGACAGCACTCTTACCCGTATAGACATAGTTCACCATCTCATCATAACTGGCCGTCGTTGCATCAGGATTAATTAACCCTTCCTGATACAATTGGTTCACGAACGAGACACCAGCGAGTGTTCCGGGATCGTCAAAGGCTGGCGCACTACAGTCCGGCTGCCAGATTTCGCCACCTGCTCCCCAAATAAAGCCATGAAAATCGTAATCACCCTGTTCCGATGCAACCTGCAAGGCAAATGGGAATTCGACATCCGGGTTGGCGGCTTTGAGCTGGGTAATGGCATCATAGAATTCATCGAAGGTCCAGTCGTAGTCATCCGTAGGAATCAGATCACCTAAACCGGCTTCATCGAACAACCCTTTGTTGACGATCATCGCGTGATTCCAGAAATACGTCGGCATCGCGTGCAAGCGACCATTGATCGTGTACAGGTCAACCAACCCCGGTAGCAGATCGTCGATTTCTTCCTGCGGCAGCAACTCGAAAAGGTCAACGGTCACTTCCTCAATCCCGTAACCTGATGTCCGTCCCAGATAATCTTTCAGAATATCCGGTGGGTCACCAGCCGCAATCGCTGCTGGGACGACCTGCGGTAGGTCCGGCCAGTCCAGACCCCGAACCTCTACGGTAACGTGCGGATACATTTCCATAAATTGTTCGGCCTGCCACTGCTCAAACTGCGCTATTCCATCAAACTCAGGCAGAGTAGTGGGCCTGGCAAGGGCTGGGTCGGTCCAATAAGTAATCGTGACCGGCTCCAGATCATCCTGAGCAACGACCGTGCTGGCACCGATAGCCAGTGTCAACACAATCAAGATACTAATGAGTGTCCATGAACGACGAACTAACACGTGCTTCCTCCACAAATATGTTTATCTAAGGATTCTGGTCAGTTGAACTGACAATGGATAGTATGACGTCTCAGCACCTCCTTTAGCCAGGGCAAAATGCCCCAATTATTTACCAGTTCACTGGTCATCACCATAAACGACGGATAATAACCAGGCGACACTTGAATCAAGCATCTTGCGTATCTTGATAGACCTGGAGCACCAGGTCATGTTCGAAATCCATATGATCGCGCATGGCGATACCAGCCGCTGTAGAATCATTTAATGCGACAGCTTCCAAAATCGCCCGATGTATTTGTATCTGATCCTGGCGCAATTGCTGCAAATCAAGGTTTTGCGGAAACGCAAATTCTCGTTCGCGCAGCGTCTGGGGAATGGCCTGCAATAACGTATCAACGATGATGACGTAGAACGGATTGCCGGTCATGTGAGCCAACGCCAAATGAAAATCATTATGGGCATTCAGGTAGCGTTGATCAGAAAAATCATCAATATAGCGCACATACTCATGGAAATCATTTTGCAAATTCTCGATTTGTTCAGGCAAGGCCTTCCCTGCCGCCAGTTCAGCAATATCAATCTCAACCAGACGACGCGCTTCGATCAGTTGCAACCGCATATCACACTGTAAATTGGTCGAAAGATCGGACTGCGCTGTCAGTTCAGGGATATGACTGTAAAGATTCTGTCTGACGAATGACCCCTGCCCCTGGTGGCTTTCAACCAATCCCATCATCACCAATCCTTGTAGGGCCTCACGAACCGATGACCGACCGACTCCCAGCATTTCGATTAAGCGCCGCTCCGATGGCAATTTATCCCCTGGTTTCAGCACACCATCCTGAATCTGTTTGACCAGTTGTTCGACAATTGATTCAACGACGGTCACTTTGCGTGCCTGTTTCAGCTTGATCTTATTGTCGGTCATTGCGTTCATATTCGCCGGTTCACAGGAGATACGATTTCACCAGGTCAAAATTTGACAGCAAGACGAAATGCGCCATAATCTCATGGGTGTCTGCTGGTCTGACCAGTATCGTAATTTGCGCGGTAATTATAACGAGAAACATATCCTTGTCAAAAAATATTACACAACAATTGATATGGCTCCAATCAGCAGCATTGCCAGAACACCATAAAGGTAAGCTAGCTCATCGGAAAGCTATCGATTATGCGACTTAAAGGTAAAACGGCCCTTGTTACCGGAGCTGGTCGCGGCATTGGCAAAGGCTGCGCACTGGAATTGGCCCGTGAAGGCGCTATTATTGTCGCAAATGATCGTCCTGGCAGCCCCGATCTTTCGACTACGATCCGCGAAATCGAGGCAGCAGGCGGCAAAGCCGTGCCAGTTGAGTCCGATGTCTTTAGTCGATCCGGTTGTGAACGGTTGGTCAATGACGCCATTGAGGCTGCAGGCGCGATCAATATTCTCGTGAGCAACCCGGCGTTAAGTGTACGTCAGCCCTTTCTCGATTATGATCCGGAGACATTTGAGCGGGTAATCCAGGCGACGCTCATTGGCGGCTTTCACATCAGCCAACTTGTCGCCCGTCATATGGTAACGAATGGTAACGGCGGCAAAATCATCTTTATCTCCAGTGTTCATGCGCAGATGCCCTATACAAAGGCTATCGCTTACAATGCGGCCAAAGCGGGCTTGAATCATATGGCCCGAACAATCGCCAGAGAACTCACGCCGCATCGCATCAACGTGAATATCATTGAGCCAGGTTGGATCGACACGCCGGGCGAACACGAATCCTTTTCATCCGCCGTTATCGAAGCCCAGGCCGCGGCGCTACCCTGGGGACGGCTGGGAACACCGGCTGAAATCGGTAAAGCAGTCACATTTCTGGCTTCTGCCGATGCTGATTACATTACTGGCACGATCATGCGGGTAGATGGTGGTTATGTGCATAAAGACACTTAGTGCTTCATCCGGTAAATGGTCTAAAATAGAGTATGCTGGTAAATAAAGAAGGAACGCCAGATGCCCAAGAAGTTATCGCTGCGGGCCTTCAAGGAAGGCGAAGCAGCCAAGTTACGCCAAATTAGTCGATCCCGGACGGCGCCGCAACGGGCCGTAGAGCGTGCACAAATCATTCTGATGTTTCAAGAAGGCAAGCGGGTGGAAGCCATTGCTCAACACATAGGTCGAACCGGTGCGACAGTGTACTATCAAGTGCATCAATTCAATGATCGTGGCTTGGCATTCGTCGAGGACTTACCGCGTGAAGGTCGCCCGTTAGTTTACAACGAACAGCAGCGTGGTGAGATTGTAAAAGTAGCGAAAACCAATCCCCAACACCTGGGGCTTGAATTTGGACATTGGACACTCGATTTGCTCGTGGAATATGTCAATCATGACCTTGAGATTGCCATTTCGCGCAGTCAATTGGGTGATGTGCTGAAGCAAGAAGGCTTGAAATGGTATCAGGAGAAAACCTATTTCAGTGCCAGTCCCGATCCACAATTCGTGGAAAAAAGGGGGCAATCGTGAGCTTATATCGCCAACCACCTGCCGATGCCTATGTACTCTGCGTAGATGAGATGGGACCGACCTCAGCCAAAACCTATGCTGCGCCGCGGTGGGATGAAAAACGCCCGCATGTGGAAGCCGATTATGGTAGGCGCGGCAAGATTTGGACATTTGGTGCGTTTGAACCCGCAACCGGTCAGGCATTGACTGCTTGTTATGGCGGACGGACCAGCGCCAACTTCGTTGCCTTCTTGGATCATGTCGCGGATACATGGTCTGGCAAAACCATCTACCTTATCCTGGATAATCTATCCACTCATAAGACACTCGATGTCTTATTGTGGGCATTGGCTCATCCCCAAGTGAAGTTTCTGTTTCAACCCACCTATGCACCCTGGTTGAACTTGATTGAACCCTGGTGGAAAACCCTACGCTCACTCGCTCTCAAAGGACGTTGCTTTCAGCTTGGCGATGAGATTGTTCACGCGATTGAATGGGCTACACACTATTGGAATCAACACAAGAAACCCTATGTCTGGCGCAAGGCTTTTACATAGTTACTTACCGGATGAAGCACTTAGCGATTTCTGCGAAATATTTGAATTGGCACAACAACGGTCGGCAATTAGATCGACCGCGCAAACCCTTATTCCTGTGGAGATTCCTCATGCGAAAAAGTAAAGTACTGGAAAAATGGCGTGCAAACAAATTTGCACGTTTCTGTTCGATGGGTCACATCCTGCCCTTTTATATCCGCTATGCTGCCCACTTTGGCTATGACGGCATCTGGCTCGATTTGGAACACCGCAACATGGATGATCGTGAGGTCCAGCATCTGATTGCGCTGTGTCAGTTGTTTGACATTGATTGCATGGTGCGTCCACCCACCCGTCAGCGTACACGCCTCTATCGTTATTTGGAAGATGGCGCAACCGGTTTTATGTTTCCATTTGTGTCAACTGCTGATGACGCACGTGAAATCGTCAGTGCCGTAAAATTTCCGCCGGTCGGCAACCGCGGGCTGGATGGCGCGGGCATGGACTGCAATTATGGGATTGACTCGTGGCGGGCCGATAGCACTTATATTGAAGATGCCAATCGTGAAACGTTTATCGTGGCTCAGATCGAAACCCCGGAAGCAGTTGCGAATGCCGCTGAGATCGCCGCAGTAGATGGGATTGATACGCTCTTCGTCGGCCCGGGCGACCTGGGTCTTCGGCTAGACGTCGATAACACAATCGACATGACCATTGATGAAGCAGTGGCAACGGTAGCGGCGGCGACACAACAACATGGCAAGGCCTGGGCCAGAACGGCCAGCTCAATTGAAGAAGTTGAACGCTATCGCCAACAGGGCGCACAAATGGTTCCCTGGGGTGGCGACTTTGCCCTAATGAACGTCCTCAAGAACGCGAGTGCCCAACTCGACAGTATCTTGAATGAATAGCAGGTGCGGCCCTATATTTTGCCAGCAGCCTGCATCTCATGTTTAAGTTTTTCTTGATAAGCCGCGTGAGCTTCGTCGTCGATCTTGGCCGTCGCAGCGTAATAAATGAATCCTAACGCTTGCCGATCGCGGTCGTGGGTGCGGTTGCCATCGGCACGATGAATGGTCAGTGCATGATGTGCCAGCAAATCACCTGGTTCGGCGGGAAAAGCCACTTCATGGGATAGATCCTGTGGCGTTCCATAGTCAGTGATTCCCTGCGAAAACCCCAGCGTTTGCGTCCGCCCATGAGGGCGCATCCCCCACTGATTGGAACCACACACGTAACGAACACAACCATTCGCCTCGTCAACAACATCCAATGCCAGCCACATCGTCACTGCTTCACACGGTTTCAGCATAAAATAATAACCGTCCTGGTGCGGTGGCGTTGGCTTGCCGATCTGCGGCGGCTTGTTAAAGTATTGCATATTCTTGCCGACTACCGGACCCACCATCAGGCGTTCAGCCAGTTGCTTGAATTTGCCGGAGAACAACGTTTTAAAGTAGTCATCGTGGGTCTGCATCTGTTGAATCTGCTTCAAAGAATTGGCGTCGGCCAGTTGCTCGTAAAACACATGTTCACGTGGTAAATCAGGCAGCACCTCACGCTTAAACCGTGCCAGATTGTGCAGTACATCACGAACTTCAGCAGTCTGCAGAAAACCTTTGATCACTACGTAACCATCCCGCTGAAAATCCCTTACCAGTTGGTCTTGTTCCATTGACATGTCTCTTCTCTCGCAGATGATCCATTAAGGGATATTCAAATCATAACTGGTCAATATTTGCGCATCATCATCTGTTATAAGAACAGCATGTTCCAGACGCACCCCTGTTTCGCCAGGGAAGTAGATGCCAGGCTCCAGCATGACCACCATGCCCGACTGCAAAACTTCATCGCTGTGCGGGACAACGCGTGGTGCTTCGTGTCCGATTACGCCAATGCCGTGCCCAGTATGGTGGGGGTAAGTTTCATAACCAGAATCTATAACAAACTGTCGTACCTTCTGGTCAATTTCTCTGGTGATTGTGCCGGGTCGGGCCAACGAAATTGCTAAGTCTAATGCAGCGGCAGCGGTGCGATGCATGGCAATCTGCTTCGATGAGGGTTCAGTCGCATAATACGTGACACAGCTATCACTCCAATAGCCCTGCCAAATTGTACTCAAATCGACAATGAACGAATCTCGGGGCAGAATTTCAACCGCCCGTGCATGCCCACCCATACGCCGACCAACGGTGCAATCATTGCCCAATGGCAGCGTGGATTGTGCCGCCTTTTGCATCGCTGCATGGATGGCGTACCAGACATCTAATTCCAGATTGCCAGGTTGTACAGCCTCTTTCGCAGCAGCCTGGCCGATAGCGATAAGGTCAAAATTCTGCTGCATCTTTTCGATCTCTTCCGGCGTGCGAATGAGACGCAACGGATCCAGCCAACCGTCGATTGATGTGTGTTGTCGCAAATTCGCCGCAAGCGCAGCCGGAGTGTGATAAATTTCCAGGCCAATAGCATCCGAATGTTTGGACTCATTCATAACCGAAAGCAATGTATCTGCTAACAACACAGGACCAGATGGTTGTTCAGTATAGGAATAGCCTTGATAGCTACGCACGTCACAGTTCGGTTGTTGGGCAAACGTTTCGGCTTCAGCGATCTGACTATCCATCACAATGAGGGTATACGAACCCTCCTCATACCAGACTAGGGCCGGGCCACCAGCATAAAAATCTGCCCCAATACGCCAGGGACGAGCAAAGCCCGTTAGCCAGGTTACATTGTACGGATTCGCAAATAAAGCGCGATGGATACCTTTTTCGGTGAGCAAGTCATGTGTGCGGTCTCGCTGTTGTTGATGCATTAGCCTATCCAATCCGCATATTTTTCTTCCAGCATCCGTTTACACGCCATGTATTGGGCTTCGGTAAAGGTGTGATAGGGAGAGAGCAGGCGCAGCGGCATAGTCTCAAGTCCACCCAACTTCACCCACAACTTATCATAAGCGCCATCGATACGGCGTTCGCCTTCCAGTGTTGCAAATAAATCAATCAACAAATCATGAAAGCCCTGTTGCATATCGAGCATAGTAGCGAATTCTCGGCGCAAGGCGGCCTCGAAATACACTTTTGATCTGCGCGGCGTTAACGTTGCAAACGTCGCCAACAGGGAACACTCACCGTAGAGCGTGCCCTGTAAAAAATTACTCTCGCCCAGGAAATGCTGTAACTCACCAGCCTGCTGAACCAGTGCAGCGGCCCGTTGATGACCGCCAGCCGTGTTCTTGGTTGCTACGAGATTGGGAATTGTGTCAATCAGTTTTCGATAATGATGGGCTTCCAAAACCCGTCCGGTTCGTGGCAGATTATAATGTAGAAACTGTGCATCAGGATATGCGCCGCAGACATCCTGAAAGAATGTCAGCATCTCACCATCGGAAAGTGTCCCCCACGATGGCAGCGAGATTTGAAACACACGAAAGCCCAGGTTGTAAGCGAACGCCAGCTTCTCCAGAATAATGGGAGTTGACAGGCCGATGAGACCGACCATTGGATTAACATTCGGGGCATGGGTTTCTTCATAAAACACCTGCACGATTTGCTGAAACTGTGCGGTATTGACGGCGTAACCTTCACCGGCGGTACCGAAAATGTACAGATGATTGAAATGTTCCAGAACACGCCGAATCTCTTCTCGAAACACGGCTTCCAGAAGATTATATTCTGCGTCCCACGGGATTTCGCAAGAGACTAACACAGCCTGTGGATACCGGGGCATGAGACTCACCTACTCCTTTTCTATGGCATGTAACGGCAGCTTGCCTGACCGATATTCCGTCTTCCAGAGTTCAACCGTCTCCGCGATGAATTCATCAACGGGCTGATGAATGCCGTGTGCTGCCATCAGTTGCGGCAACCATTTATTGCCAAACGCCACGTGCTGCCTTTCATCAGCCATGTCGTAGCTCACATATTGAGCCGACAATTGATCGCCAGCCGCTTGATAGGCGGCTAGACTCTCGCGACGGAAGGGAAATGCGTGGGTTTCGTTACCCTGTGTCAATAGACAATACTGCGTAGCTGGATCATACTGGCTGCGCCATTCGTAGATACGCGTGTTCTGCGGCACCTGCGTATAATCCAGTCCATGTTGTTGCAGCCATTCGATGCCCAGTCGACAGTGCCGGGTTTCGTCATAACAGTGGCGGGCGCTGTCGTAAGCAAATGCCCAGGGCATATCGGGCGAAAGGTACAACACCAGCGCAACGGTTTCGGCAGCCAGCATTTCTTGACTATAACTCTCAAACTCAGATAGCCGACGCGACGACGAGTCGGCTTCCACAATTCGTTGACCGGCATGATGGTCAATAATATTAAAACGTTCATCTCTGGCGGCTATTTTGGGCACTCGAAATGGCGTGCGACACAGGGGAGCTTCTGGCGGTGGATCCCGCTGCTCGTTCCCGGTGATGCCACCTGCCGCTACCAATAGATCGGCAATATACGCTTCCCATTCACCTGGCAGGTGATCGGCAAGCATTGCTTGTACCGTAAAAAGCTGCTCTTCTTCATCAATCAATATATGCTTGAGCACATACAGTGTCGGCGCATCGGGGTTAGCGAATGTCTGTTCCAGATGCCAGCGATAGGCTGCTACTAACGCTGGTTTTATTACACGAAAAATACCAGCTAACAGGTCACGTTCATTCGGAGCCTGAAGCAATTCATCCAACAGGTGTTCCAGCGCCGAATCCCCCGGCGGTCGAAAGGCTGGTGTTTGAACCTCGCGCAACCGCTGGTAAAGATATTGGACATGTTGGGCATCTTCCCAGAGCCAGCGACCCATTGCCAACTTTAAATCCATATTGGCAGTGGCCGGGAGCCAGCCCGCGAGAATCCTCATAATTTCGTATTCGATAAAGCGGTAGCGGTTGAGTAACCGTTTGTTCGTTGCCAGATCAACTTGTTCAGTGGGTTCAATAATCTGCATGACCTTACTTCCTCAATTTACCAGGCAGTCCAGCCACCATCGATGAGGATGTTCTGCCCGGTGATGTAGCTGCCAGCATCGCTTGCCAGCAATACAACCATACCCTTGAGTTCTTCAGGACGTCCCATACGCCCCAGTGGTACACGGGATTCCAGCCGCTCAATAAAGCCTGGAAAGGTATCATCAATGTACGGCATTTTCGGGAAGGGGCCGGGACTCAAGCAGTTAACACGAATATTGTCCCTTGCCCAGTATGCTGCCAGATGCCGAGTTAAATGGACAATTCCCCCCTTAAGTCCATGATAATTCGGCGGACTATTCACTCCTAAATCTTCATAGGCCTCTGGGTAGCTGGCGACGACCCCATACATGCTGCCAATATTGATAACGGAACCCGGCGCTCCACGCTCACGCAAATGCAACGAAACATCACGAGCCAGCAGAAAATAGGCGGTCACACCCACATGATAGGCATGATCGAAGTCCTCAGCCGTCGCGGTATCAATGTTTGGAGCGGTACCCCCATAGGCATTGTTAACCAAAATATCAATTTGTCCCATTTGATCAACAATGGTTTGAACTAATTCAGGAATGGAATCCGTATCTCCTTGATCGAACCCAAGACCGAGATGACCTTCACCTGGCAATGAAGCCGCAAAGTCTTTTGCTTGATTTGCATCGCGGCTGGTGACAACGAGCCAGGCCCCCGCTTCGGCCAATGCCCGACTCATGGCTGATCCCAGCCATCCCGCCGCGCCGGTGACAATGGCAACCTTGCCTTCGAGGCTTAACAAATCCATAACGTGCCGCTCTGGATACCCCATCAATATCCTCCCCTATACAGTAAATCCAAACAGTTGTGCTGCATTGTTGTAAAAGATGTCTTCAATTTGACCATCAGATAATTTCATTCGTTGACAGGCCAACCGCAAACTACGGATTGATTCTAACCCAATCATCACCGGTGCCAGATGAATATGCTTTTCGGTCAGATTCATGTCTTTAGCATAAAACCAGTGAAATGAATCACCGATCGCGACACAGCGTCCATGAATATGGCTCACAGGAAAATCAGTACCGTAAAGTAACCGTTCATGACCTAATGTGTCGATGATCGCCTCAAATGCCCCGGCTTCGGTCACGGCGGATGTATCAAACCATACGTTGTCCAACCCCTGCAGACTATGTATGCCCTCAATCGTATGCCAGGGGTTAAAGCCACGAGCAGCGTGTGCCAGTATCAAGCGTATTTTGGGGTAGGTTTGACAATAACGCCGGATAGTAACCTGATTCACGGGATCCGCAAGCGCCCGGTCTCGCACCATATGCAACGTTATTGACAGGCCGAGGTCATCAGCAACTTGTACCTGCTCTTCGGGCAAATAAGCCTCAATCGGTGCTTGCCAGGTTGGGCCATCAACCTGGGCCAGTGTGTGATAGCACTTTAAGCCAACAAACCCTTGTTGTTGCACTGCATCAGCAATTTCGCCCGATGACAGATCGGGTGAAATAATCATTTGCCCATAAACGTTTTTTCCATGCGCCCCATTGACGTTCGCCGCGACAAATTCATTGTTGGCTACATAGTCGCCCGTGAAAGCAAGTCCAAAGAACAGGCCACCCTGTGTCCGCCCGCCCGGATGAATCCAATCAACATAGCGATAATAAGTTGCGAGATCTACGATCTGCGGTCCATCATGAAAACCGTCTGGTATGGGCTGTTGTACGAAATGTGTGTGAGCAAACAGATGAGCATGGGCATCGAAGATATGATCTGGCAAAAATGGTTCGATCTCGCGGGCAATTATTATTTGATCGGCTTCGGTAATTTCCCAGATCAAAATGATTTACCTCGCATCAGTAAGACGGAGACGCGCAAAGTAAATGTCCATCGTCTGATTGTCACCTGCATAATATGCAACCGCCACATCACCATCGGGTAACACTTCAGCATAGGGCAAGCCAAATGACCAGATCCCCATCGATGCTAGCATATCCCCCGTGTCAATGCGCTTTCCAGTTTCAATTGTGGACGGATGTTCGTAAAGCACTACCTCAGTTGAGTAATCAAACTCCGCCTCAGAACTTGATGCGACTCGCGCCCGGATTGATTGACTTTTAAAGCGATCTACCCAGGCCAATACCACTCGACCATCGGGCACAATCGCAGGGTGTGACGGCTGGTCGGCGAAGCCAAGATCATACGGCGCACTCCACATCATCCCGTGTTCTTGACTGTTGCGACGCTGGATATTTCGATATGTGTTGGTTTCACGGTCATAGGTCCAGGTGTAAGTCACAATCTCGCCCGAGGGTGTTACACCCGCCCGCTGATCCCAATTGAATATTCGACCACATGGATCATAACCAGTATTGATCATCTGCCCCCATGTTTTGCCCCGATCAGACGAGTGAAAATGCACCACTCGCTGAAACCATTGGGAGCGATCAAGGTAATGCTTGTTGGTCTCAATGCTCATCACCAGTGTGCCATCAGGCAATTGCAACACGGGGTTGGTAAGGCTCGGCGGGCCAATTTCTTCTGGCAAGGGTACGGATTGCCAGGTGCTCCACGTTTTACCCTGGTCAAAGGAATCTGCCAGACAAATGACCATTGGTAAACAGCCTTCGGTCTCCGGGTCAAACAACGGGTTCCCTGGATAGGTCTGCCGGTCAATCCACATTGACGCCGCCAGTAGGTGATCTTCTGCCAGTTCCGTCAAATAACACAACCGGAACGAACTCCCTGCCCCATTCACTAGCGCCCTGGCAAACGGACTTTCGGGACCACTCCAGGTTTGTCCATAATCCTCAGAGCGAAAAAGCTTGACGGTTTCGTCAGCCGAATCCTTGGTTGAGCCAGATCGACAGGTGAGAAGCAACGTACCATCGGTCAGGGAAGCCAAGGCCGGAAACGTGTAAATCGCCCGGTCTGTGCTGGGAACGCTATTGGTGACTTTGATTGTTTCAATGAGTTGCATTAGCGCACCAACCGCCTGAATGGTTCTTGCTTCAAATCACTTTCGAGCACATCATCGAGACTGTTAGTTTCTAAGGCTTTTTTGACTACACGAAGGGATTCGCTTGCCATTTGTGCAGTTTGCTGGATGTCAGTTTCTGTATGGGCAAGAGTCGCCTTAAAGCTCAAGTTACAGTGAATGCCGCGCCGCGCCATCTCTTGAATGAATAATGTGTTCACTCTAGGTCGTTGCGTCTCGTCAGGTAAATTCAGTGCAATAGCGGGATTATAGAAGAGTCCGGTACAGGCTCCCGATAATCCAGTATCCGCAATCGCTTGATTGAGCTGTGTCCGCAGACTCTCACCGATTACTTCAAACCGACGGGCTGAATCGCGCCGTTGTAACTCGCGAATCGTCGTCAGCGTGGCGACAAGTCCGAGATTATCGCTCCAGTAAGAGCTTGAAATAAACATGCGGTTGGCAGGTTCCATTACACTACGCGACCCCACGACTGCACCCATCGGATAACCATTGGACATCGCCTTTGCCAGTACCGTCATGTCGGGCGTAACCCCGGTTAATTCTTGTGCTCCCCCGATGCGCAATCGCCAGCCGCATGAGACCTCATCAAAAATGAGGATGACATCATGAGATTTTGCCAACGATTGAACCCCTTCCAGATAACCCGGTGGTGGCATCTCTGAGCGTAAAGGTTCCATCATAATCGCCGCTACCGAGCCAGCATGTTCATCTAGTAGCGATTTGAGCGCTTCCAGATCCCCCCAGGTAAATGGAATGGCCGTTCCTGCAAGGGCTTGCGGCACACCAATTGGCTCAATTCCTGCGAACGGAAATTCACCACTTTCCGGGTCAACCAGATAGTTGGCCGATTGATACCAATCATGCCAGCCGTGATACCCTGAAAACAAAATAATGTCACGCCCAGTAACTCCTCGAGCAATCCGCGCCGCAACCGCATTCGCTTCGCCGCCAGACTTGGTATAACGCACCATTTCCGAACTGGGTATAACATCGTTAAGCAATTCCGCTAGCTCAATTTCGAGCGCACTATTGAGTGTGTACAGACTGCCACGATCAATCTGCTCCTTGACCTCCCGATCAACAACGTCATCGGCGTGGCCCAGAATTATCGCGCCCACCGCGTTAACCCAATCAATGTACTCATTTTCATCAACATCGACAAAGTGAGCACCCTTCGCCCGTTGCGCATAAATGGGGCTAACCCCGTGGGCAAACTGAC
Organism: Phototrophicaceae bacterium; assembly: GCA_965223835.1. Lineage (GTDB taxonomy): Bacteria > Chloroflexota > Anaerolineae > Aggregatilineales > Phototrophicaceae > CAVYXZ01. Next base: position 1,955,187 of record CBDCXQ010000001.1, on the reverse strand, counting down.
TGGAACGACGGCTAATCAGTTGTGTACGCCCCGGAATCAGCATATCTGCACGCTCATAAAGGTCCAGCGACCGTTTAACACTGTGCCTTTCGGACATCAACTTCCCCTACCTTGCTTAACCCGTCCAGCCATTAAATATCATCCAGCGGATACACTTTGCGTCCCAGTCGCTTGAAGGGCAAGCCACCCAGATTATGGACACTCGGTTCAGACACCACCTGAACTGTACCCGCCCAGGCTTCAAAGCCTGCCCGAAAATGCGCCGTTGATTTGACCCCGATGTATCGCATCTGCCGGGGATCAAGACCGAGACTGCGGGCAAAGGCTGTGTCAAAGGGCTGTTCCCGAATACTTACTAAAATGACATGAACACCGCCCTGAAGAACATAAGCTGAAGGACCCATACGCCCTTCCAAACCTGCATACATCGGCCCATCGTAATAGAATCGTCCACCTGACAGGGCCATTACTTCAATCGTCATGCGAACCGGAGCACCTTGCAGCGGCGACGACTTGCCGCCAATGTCCAGGTTGAGTGAAGCGCCTACACCTGCAGCATGGCATTGTGCAACCGCTTCCGGGTCAACCATGTACAATACACACGCATTCTGTAAATCAGCTTCCACAAAGGTCCGCAACATGCCGGTGCTGTCGCCTGGTGAACCACCGCCGGGATTATCACGTGAGTCCGCAAAGATAGCTGGAAAATGACCGGCGCGCTGAACGGTATCAAGTGCTTGCTCAGTGGACGGCAGATCATAATGCCAATCAGCCCGTCGCTTAAACGCCCATTCGCCTAGTTCACGCGCATACTGCTCAGCCAGGGCATGATCATTATCGGTGACAACATAAACGGAAGTACCCATATGTGGGACATCTGCCAGAAAATAGCAAACGGCAAGCGACCCACATACAACGCCGGGAGATGCAGCAATGCGCTGTAATTCTGCCATCGCCTCCCGCATCGGTGAATGCGCCGTCACTTGATTTAACCCCCAGATCATTGGCACCTGGTACAGAGCCATCGTGGGTCGTAAGCCCTCATTCAGTATCCGAGCCAGCACCTCGGCACATTCACGACCTCGAGCGGCTTGATCAACCTCCGGGTAGGTTTTGCGGCCAATGAGTACATCGGCACTCGCCATCATCTGCGGCGACACGTTCGCATGTATATCAAGCTGGGCAATGACCGGCACACCTGGCCCAACAAGCTGGCAAACAGCGCTCAGAATATAGCCTTCACCGTCGTCGATACCATCCGCTGAATCCAGGTTACCCACCACCATCGAACCATGCAATTCCAGCAACACGCCGTCAATGACTCCGGCTTCTTTAATTCGGCTGAGCATCTCATCCAAAAGCGTATCAAATATGGGACGGGGTGTGGGGCCACTGGGATGCGGTTCAGCAACGAGCGTTGGGACGAGTTCGAAGCCATGCTGGGCTGCTCCATCAATGAAGCCGCCAATCGGTGTATTGGTATTCCGAAACGTAATCAGGATGTCATCGCCACGTAGCAGGAAACGTTCCTCATAGCTGATCCAGGTCGTTTGCACTGGAGTGAAAGTACTTGTTTCGTGGCTAATTCCACCGACCACAACCCGCATGAGTATGTCCCTTTCAATTTAAAGTCAATGAGAGACTATACGAGCATACCGTATGCGTTCTGGCACAGCAAAATATGGGCTTATCATCAAGAACAACCGGGCATCCATGTTATACTCTCGGCAAACTTGACTGTATATCTTTAACTCCCTACTGAGAAGGAAAGCCTGTGAACGAAGTTGGCCTACCGAAAGCAGAACTGGATACGCCCAGCCTATGGGTTGATCTAGAAACAATGGAGCAAAACGTTGCGGTGCTGGCACAGCACTTCTCAAGTGCTGGTGTAAATTGGCGGCCCCACATGAAAGGCATCAAAGTTCCAGCTATCGCTCATAAAGCGCTGGCGGCAGGTGCTATCGGTATAACATGTGCAAAATTAGGCGAAGCCGAAGTCATGGCAGCGGCAGGAATTACCAATATTTTGATTGCCAATCAAGTTGTTGGCTTTCGCAAAATACAACGTCTGGTCCAACTTGCCCGAACCGTTGACATCAAAGTGGCCGTTGACAGCGTTAGCAATGCTCAAGCCATCGGTCAAGCTGCCAGCGCAATAGGTGTTCAGATTGGCATTTTAGTTGATGTCGACACAGGTATGCACCGCACGGGTGTGACGCCCGGACATACGGTAGTCGCCCTGGCACAATTGGTAGAACAAACGCCTGGATTATGCTTTTCGGGCCTCATGGCCTGGGAAGGTCATACACTCGTACACAGCGACCTTGCCGCCAAAGAACAAGCGATAAACACTGCCATTGAACAACTGACTCGTAGTGCAGCACACTGTCGTGATGCTGGACTTGAAGTGAACATAATCAGTGGTGGAGGTAGCGGCACTTACAAGATAACGCCATTTTTGGGGGACATGACTGAGATTCAGGCGGGAGGCGCAATTTTCAGCGATGTAGCTTATGAAAACTGGGGAGTCGAGACGACGCAGTGCCTGTTTGTCCGCAGCATAGTGACCAGCCGACCGACACCAGAGCGCATCGTTATAGATGCTGGGTTCAAAGCACTACCGATTTGGCACGCACAACCACGCCCGATTGGTATCGCAAATATCAAGAGCTACAGCACCTCGGCCGAGCACGGGATCATCACACTTCATGTCCCTAATACTGAGATTAAAGTCGGCGATGCCTTTGACATTATAGTTGGGTATACCGACTCAACTCTGTTCTTGCATGATCAACTATATGGCCTGCGTGATGGCGTTGTTGAGGTTGTATGGCAGATTGCGGGCCGTGGCAGACTAAGGTGACAGTCTAGCGTGTAGTGGTTCAGATGTCATTGGACCGATGAGGATATTAACTGAAGGAGACTTTCCACCGCCTAGAGATCAAAAAGAAGATAACATGGGCAAGGAAAAGGCTTCTGCAGAAGAGAAAATCCGCATCGTTCTGGAAAGCTTGCGCGGTGAAGATACGATCGCCGCCCTGTGTCGGATAAAGGGATCGCGCAGAGCTGTACTACAAATGGAGCAAAGAATTTCTGGAGGCAGGTCAATATAAATTTATTGGCATTTCGATACTATTCAAGAATACGCACAATGAGGCAAATTTTATATACACAGTTGGGATAATGATGACTAGCGTTTCACCACAAAGATAATCAAGGATACAGGCATGCCAATTTCGCGCGTGCCTGTCTCAAGTCAAAGCACCAATCAATCTGAACTTGCTGAGTGTTGCGTGCCTGTGTCCATTGTTGGGATACCACAACTAATTGCGCCAGACTACCGATACGCCGCTTCAAACATTGGCGACTGAGAATCGAGATTTCAATTTCTGCCATATTCAGCCAGGAGCTATGTTTAGGCGTGAAGTGAAAGTCCAACTTGCGCAAAACGCGACGTGCCTCAGTAGGTTCAAAAGCCTCATACCATGCTGCCGGTGTATGGGTTTTCAGATTATCGAGTACGACACGAATCTCCTCTGCGTAAGGGAAATGAACACCGACCAGTACTTTCATACACTGCGCAAAGTCAACTTTAGTGCGTCGTTGGGAAGTCCTTTCTCCAATAGTTTGAACGAGAGCGACGGGGTTCGAAGCATAGGCTGTATAATATTCTTGTACTTCCTCCCAAGCGAAAGTTTTGGATCCTAACGAGTTAGCAATACTGGTAGTCAAAAATTTTCGTTGTCATCCTCTTGCACCAACCATTGCCGTGAAGCAGTCCTGTAGCTCTTTAGGCGGTTGATTAAACAACAATTAATCGGGTATTTTTCCTTTGCTCCAAATTGAAACTATTTATTATCAACCCAGGCAAAATGGGCTACTATCCTGCCAGAGAACGAATATAGGCGACAATGGCCTCAATATCCTCAGTGGTTAGTGCCGGATTACCACCCTTCCCCGGCATGTCCAGCCCAGTCGTATTGTCCGGGTCCCACAGTGGTCGCCCCGTGATGATGAACTCCACCAATTCATCATCGGTCAAACTAATGACAAACTCACTCTCCACCAGATCTTTACCCAGATTCGGCAACCCGCGGCCATCAAGACCATGACAGGCGATACACTGCGCAAACAACGTTTCACCGCTGGCTATTAGCTCTGGATCATAATTGGAGGTTGATTCACCGTCTGATTGTACTTCTGCTAGTTCACCACTTGATGAAGCTAGAAAACGAATATAGGCGACAATGGCCTCAATATCCTCAGTGGTTAGTGCCGGATTACCACCCTTCCCCGGCATGTCCAGCCCAGTCGTATTGTCCGGGTCCCACAGTGGACGCCCCGTAATAATGAACTCAACCAATTCATCATCGGTCAAACTAATGACAAACTCACTCTCCACCAGATCTTTACCCAGATTCGGCAACCCGCGGCCATCAAGACCATGACAGGCGATACACTGCGCAAACAACGTTTCACCGCTGGCTATCAGCTCTGGATCATAATTAGTCAAGATCGCGTTCGCATCAGCTACCGTTTCTACAGTATCCTCAGACCGAGGCGTGCTCGTTGCCGATGGAACTGAAGTCGCCGTTTGGGTGGGAACCGGCGTGCTACTGGGCACATGAGTGGGCGTCATCGTTGGCGGCACAGTCAAGGTCGCCGTAGGTGGCAATGGGGTCGCTGTCGGTTCAGCCTGCACGATTTGGATGGGCACATCATCAGCATCCGACACTGACTGCGGCATATTGGAAAAAATCAAGCCACCAATAATGACAAAGTTGATGATGAAAATTGCGGCCACCAGGTTTGGGTTAGGCGAGTTTGCGTTTTGTGTTTGGTGATGCTGTGCCATTTTTCTCTCCAGATAGGCGTTAAGGTTGTATCGATGCGCTGATGTTTATCTACGGCATGACGACTTCTTGAGTAAACGACTGTTCAATTTGGTTGTCATCGGCAGTTGTCACCTGAACTGTCAGCAACCAATCGCCAGCCATTGTCCACCGCAGCGGTACAACATACTGACCATCCTCCATATGTTCACCAATACCATTGACAGGCAACATATCATCATGAGCCATGGTGCCAGTAACTTCCACTGTCGCATCTGTGACCGGACTCCCATCGGCTGCTAACAATGTAATCATGATAGTGGCATCACCTCCAATAGCTGGATCATTATCTGGTGTATAAACAATATCGATTATCGTGTCATCAGCCATCTCCATATCGCTATTTCGATTGATGATGCTGTCACTTGATGCTGCCTCAACAAAAAAGTCGAAGGTCTCACTGATCTCGCCGCCATTATCTGGCAACTGTGCCGTAATCGTGACAAACCAGCCGCCGCCCATCGTCCACTCAAACGGCACATGATATTCGCCATTGGTGCTTTCGCCAACCTCACCCACTACCGGCACCATACCTTCATGATCCATATCGCCGCGTGCCTGGATCGTAGCGCCATTTATCGAGGAACCAGAGACATCCTTCAGTGAAACGATCAACATCGCCTCACCTACAGCCAATGGCTCAGGTTCAACTCGTACAGACATATCCACGTTAACGGGTGTAGCAGTTGGTGCACTTTGCTGACCGCAGGCACCCAGGAGTAGCGAAAGTAGCAAAATAATGAACAGAGCAAACTGAGGCGTCATCACACATTTCCTTTGAAGAGACGCTTTTCGTGCTGCACGAACACTGTTACTGCACCGACCAGGGGCAAAATAATCCAAATCACCAACCCAAGCAGCAGCAATGGGAGCAACAAACCACCGAACTCATCAGTGGCGTACAATCCAGCAGGTCCCAAGACTTCCAGGTTAGCCTGAATGCTCAAGATGGATGCGATTTTGAACATTTGGAGTGGATTGAGAACTGCAATGAAAAATACCGTCTCAATCGGCATTTGCGTGGACACTGCCGTTCCCATAAGACCCAAGTCACCGATAAAGACAAGAAACAGCCACAGGAACAACGCACCACCAAGAGCCGTTGCTGTTTTCCCCGCAAACGCAGACATAAGAAAACCGAGACTCAGCATAGCCAGAGCCAACAGGAAAGCCAGCATGACTGTCAGGAGATAACTACCGACATCCTGAATACTCCCTTGCAGTGCCAGTGCAAACCCAGCAACACCGAAACCAAGCGTTAAAGTTGCTAGCAGCGCACCGGCCAAACCAGCGTATTTCCCAAGCAGAACTTCAACCCGGTTGACTGGTTGTGCCAGGAGGTAAAATAATGCACCGGTTTCATGATCGCCAGCCAGATTTGCGGAACCCAGCGTGAGACCGATCAATGGCACAAAAAGCAACACCAGGTTAACCAGACTGGCAGCCGTGCGACTATAACTCATGGTTCGAACTTGCGTACCACCAGGTTGTATTAAGGCGGATAGCGCCAGTGACAGTCCGGCGAAGGCAATCGTAAAGACAATAAACCAACGATTACGAAGGGCATCACGCAGTTCTTTATGCGCAATTGCCTTGATATTGGAAAACTCAATCATGGCCTTCTCCTTGAGGCATAAACTCACCATCGATTAAGTCGAAATCCTCAACCGGGATTTGTGCCATTTCTAATGAGCGCAGGGGCGCTATCTTACCGCCCAGATTAACCTGGACATAGAAGCTGCAACCGTTAGGCGTGTAGGTAAAGCCCTGGTTTTCAAGAACCTTCACGGTAGCTTGTTTGTGCTTCGCTGGAACCCAAATGCGTAACCAGCGATGCAATCCCAGTTTCTCAGCCAGCTCATGCGGTTGGCACTCGAGCGTTATACTTCCATCGGTCAACACTAGAACTCGGCTACCGAGCGCCATCACTTCTTCCAGGCGATGTGAGGAGAAAACGATTGTTTTTCCCGCCTGGTTAAGGTTCTGTATCGAGTGAATAAAGTCCCGCTGCGCCTGTACATCAAGGTTCGCCGTCGGTTCATCCAGCACCAGAATAGGCGGATCGGCCAGCAAGGCAACCGCCAGCGCCAACCGCTGCTTCATACCCCCGGACAACACATTGACGCGCTTGGCGCGATGATCTGTCAACTGGACCTGTTCCAAGACGGCATCAATACGCAGAGGGAGTGCCTTTTTGAGACGCGCATAGAAATGGAGCGTTTCCTGCACCGTCATGTCATAAAATACCACTTCTTGCGGCACATATCCGATGGCAGCGCGAGTCGCCTTACCATTTTGACGGGCCTGAACACCGTTGACCCTCAACTCACCTTCAAAGCCCTGTACACCAAGCAAGCAGCGGAGTGTGGTGGTCTTACCAGCACCGTTCGCGCCCCAAAGCGCAACTGCTTCTCCAGCCACAATCGTGAATGAGATGGCGTTGAGGGCAACAATTTCTCCATATCGTTTGGTCAAATTCTTCGCAATAATCATGCTTCTTCATGCACCTCTCAAGTGCCTACCTGAAACGCTTCAGCCGACTGAACCTGACCACTTTGACGTGGCAACGTGCTAGCCATGGCTACTGCACAAATGCCAAACCCGATCCCCAGCATCATGAGCGCAGTAATGAGAAAAGGTAAGGATATTCCCGAAGGTGACTCGGCAGCCCTGGCCGGGATGACATAGCTCATTATCGGAGCGTCATCAACCAACTTGGTATCAGGACGTAGTGAAGGGAACGCTGCTGCTGCAAAATCAATCGCCTGGCTCGCCGGGCTATAAATAAACAAGCGCAATTCAGGGTAACTGTCGACCAGGCTTTCAAACAGTTTTTCCACCTTATACGGCATATCACCTACCCCATCAGCATCAGCATCATAGCCCACATAATCGCTCCAATAGTTACCCATACCGGCTGTCGTCCAGATGTTACCCAGCAAGTCGCCCCGCCCGCGTGTTCCCGCCTGTTGGCGATTCTCTTGAAAAGCATTGGCCTGAAAAACATTTCGTTCAACGGCAGGTAGCATGGTGACGCCGAGATCGTTGTAGGCAAAATAATTATTGAGAAACGAATTTTCCCCTTCGTAACGGGAGGGTGAGTTGTCGATATACAAACCGACGCGGTTCGCGACAAACGCATTATCCGCAACCACGACCTCATCCATATCTTTAAGAGCCAGGCCGTAACCACTTGGGCCGGTATTATGCGTCAGCAGATTGTTGTGCATATTCAGTTTCTGAGAATACATCAGATAGGTGCCGACATGATTATCGGCAAATGTGTTGGCCTCAATGTTGGCATCATGACTGTACATAAAATGCAGGCCATAACGGTTGTCATGAAAATCATTGCCTACAATTTGTATTCCATTGGCATACCAGATAAGGGTGTCTCGAGTGTGGTAAATTTCATTGTCCTGCAACATAACGTTGTTACTGAACCAGACCCGAATCCCATCACCTCGCAAGGCGATGTCCAGATCTTCACGCCCTTGAATCGTATTGTTGCGGGCCAGCCCATTGTCAGCATCGGCAAAGTAGATGCCAAACAACACGTTTTCGACGACATTATCCGCAACAATCACATCATCGGCCTGAATAATGATCCCGGAGTCTTCATGATGCATCTGTGTGCCGGTATTCTTGACAATAAATCCCTGGAGTGTGACGTTAGGCGCATTGATGATGACAATACTGCCCTCGCCCCCGCCATCAATGATTGGCTGATCAATGCCAATTAGGGTTACTGATTTCTCAACGTACAAGGGGCCAGGATAAATGCCACCATGAACCTCAATGGTAGCGCCATGCGCAGCATCATCGAGCGCCGCCGCTATTGTGCGATAGGGGCCATCGGGGGAAACCACCAGCGGACTAGCCTGAGCCGATCCCACACCGCCGGCTAACAGGAGCACTATCAAAGTGGCACAACACAGCACAAACTTACCCCGCCGCATGGGCTTGTCTCCGCGCATCAACCAACCGGACCAGTAGTGCTATAATGATTAGGACGCCTCCCGCAACCGCAATAAACCACCCCAATTCGATATAAGCTATGGTGCGGAAATTGCCAATGACGCCTTCGCCTAGAATCGGCGGTGTAAACGGTTTGATGGCGCTGGAAAGAGGAGCTAGTGGATCAAGATTCTGACCATAGTTATTCAGCCAGAACGCGAGATCGCCGAGAAAAACAAATGGAAATCCAATCGCAGGAATTGTCAGCAACCAGGACCAACGGTGTTTCCAAACTGCCGCCACAACGAGAAGAACCGACATGATGATAACGGCTGGTAGCGCAATTTGACGTTCCAGTTGGGCTGCGTTGTAGAGCGACTCCATTCCAATGTAGTGGTTAAGGCCATCGATTTCACGCACGTCGTCCAGGGTTTCATCTTCGTCACCAGTCATGCGATTGACAAAGACCCGCATTTCCAGCCCCTGTGGATACTGCGGCGCATCAAGCACCATCCGCCAATAAGGAAACTGGATGGAGGCTAGCAACAGGATCGCTGCAAGGATAAGCAGGCCGATTGTTAACCGACGTATAGATGTTGAGGAAATAGCCCGAGAAGATTGCTGATTCGAATCAGGAGCAGATTCATTAATCGTTTTCGCTGTCATTTTGGTCCTCCCTAGCAGCTTAAACGGTATGTTTCAATTGAGTTGTAGTCGATAGAAATATAATTGAGCGGTGTTGGGGGCTGTGGCCCCAACCCCCAACACCATCTCGGTAAACCCGCTAGGGTTGGACCAACATATACCCCATCATTTCCAGATGTAGCGCCGAGCAGAACTCCGTGCAGTAGTAGCTGAATACACCGTCTTCGGTCGCTTCAAACTCGAACGTAATGGTCTCGCCGGGTTCGATACTAAGGTTGATGCCATAGTACGGAATAGCCAGACCGTGGGTCGCATCACGGGCGCGTTCGATATTGGTAATCGTCCAGGTCACGTGGTCACCGGCCTGAATTTCGACGTGTTCAGGTGTGAAGTGGCTGCGAACTGATGTCATGCGAACGGTGACATTATTTCCATCACGTTCGATACCCTCATCACCTGGCATCACCGCATCCGGGCTGACTGATTGTGTAACCGGATCCCAGCCGATTTCGGGATAAACTTCCCAGGCGTTAAGTTTGTCGGCTTTGATAATCTGAGCGTAATGTGGCTCACCTGCTGTCAACGGCATGTCATAAATGACTTGCATTTGATCGCCACCCTGCGAAATATCAACAAGTTGTAGATTTTGGGGCAGCAGTGGCCCTAGATTCAGGAAGCGATCAACCGACCACTTATTCAGTGACACCAGGTAATTTCCATCGGGACTGACGGTATCACCCTCAGCGACCGCGATGTGGCCGACGTTATACTGGGTCGGGACTGTGCCCTGTAGGGTCCAGCCATCATCGGGCCGATAACCTTCCGCCCCCAGGCTCCAACGAGCGACGGCGTTGTCTAAGAAAAGGCTCGTGTACGCATAACCATCCGGGCCAAACTGTGTATGCAACGGCCCCAGGCCAACCTCAACCTGAGCTTCCATTGCATCTTCGAGCGGGATAATCGGCACCCCATACTGATCGGTTTCGGCGATACCGGCGTCAATCGCCGCCATAATCTTAGCGAAGCTGTAGATCGTCACATGCGGATCAAGCTTGCCCGATACAACGATGAAATCACCCTGCGGCGCAACATCGGCACCATGGGGGCTGCGCGGTTCCGGCGTGAAGAACAGAAGATTATTTTCGATAGCGGTGTCAAGCGGAATGACCGGCATTCCGGCGATTTCTACCGTTTGACCAGCCTCATAAACCGCTGTTGCCGCTTCCAGGTTAATGATGTGCAGGAAGTCAGTTGTATTGCGGCTTACACCCGCTTCGAATGGTGGGTTCCCCTTTTCGATTCCGCCCAGCGCGAGTTCAGTATTAAAGGAATTGCAGAACACCCAACCGTCGGAAACTTGCTTGCCAGCGTCGCACAAATCTTGCCAGTATGGGGGCAACTCCATTGCAAACGATTGCGATTGATCTATACGTCCGGCTTCACGATCAAATTTCCAGAAGGTAATCATGCCTTTGAATTCTTCGGCATAACTGTCTAATGATGCATAATCACCGCCCAGTGGCTGACCATATTGACCCGGTTCGATGACATATTCAGTATTTGGCGTCACCATCGTACCGCCATGATCGTTGTAATACAGCGGATTGTTGATGATCTGCTTGGTCTCGAAATCGCGTAGATCAATCACTGCAACCCGACCATTGGCCTTATCGTTGATGAAAACAAACTGTCCATCATAGTCACCGTTCGTCTCGCTGAGCGCCGGGTGGTGTGTATCCGCCCAGAGAACTTCGCGGTCACCGAAATTGCCACCGGCGAGAACTTCCTCGCCTGCACCATAGCCATATCCTTGCCAGGGTTCCGGTGTAAAAACGGCAATTGTGCGAAGCAACCGCATTGACGGCAGGCCGATAGCAAACATCTGCCCGCTGTGACCGCCCGATGCAAACATCACATAATCATCCAGTACACCACTGGGCATATGGGTCATCACAGCGGCCCGCAGATCTTCATCGGTAAAACCTCTGGCTTCCGCGATACTCTGCCAGTCCGTGCCATCGCTCTGGGCGCTGGTGATCGTTCTCGGCGCAATCACCACGGCCAATAATGCAACCACAGCGAGAATCACCCCGATAAATACCATCTTCTGGGATAATCGTTGCGAAATCATTGGTTTTTGGTCTCCTTCTCAAATTGTTTTAAAAGCCAGATATGACTGCCTGAAGCAGTGCCGCTTTTAATTTATGATGAGCTGGAAAACCAAAGTTTGATGTGACCCAAGTCACATCACAGTGACAAATTTCACAACCGGAATTTAACGGACTTCTCGAAGGGCAATAGCACGGAGGGTATCAATGTCGCGGACCGTAATGCTATTGCGGGTCATATAAACTAAATTTTCGTCTTGAAAGCGTTTAAAAGTGCGATAGACGACTTCACGGGCGGTGCCTACCATGTCAGCAAATTCTTGCTGCGAAAGCAGTCGGTCGAAAATAACGCCATCATCATGGGGCTGACCTTCGATCTCAGCACGAGATACCAATACCATTGCCAAGCGGGAGGTGACATCCCGAAATGCCAGATCATGGACCAGCGTGACAAACTGTTTAAGGCGGTCAGTGATTAACTTGAGAAAAATTTCTTGGAAATCCGGGTGTTCATCGAGTAGCACTTGCAACACACTCGGCGCAAGATAAATGACCGTAACTGGAGTAAGTGTGGTCGCAGAAAAAGGACTGGCCGCGCCGGTTGGCAGCGATTCAGCGCCCAGGAAATCTCCAGGAACTGGCAGCGCCAAAATCTGGCACTTATCTTTTGATCGGCGGTAAAGTTTTACCCGCCCTGATTGAAGCAGATAAAGAGCGCTGGGTGGATTACCCTGTTGATAAAGATCAACTCGAGCCGGATATTCTGCAAGTACAGCCTGATCAGCGATATGACGCTGAGAGTTTAGGCTAAGTACTGCAAATAGTTGGAGGTTGGATAGCAACTCTACATGAACCATCTGCAATCGCCACTATCATAGATCACTATACGATTAACATAGAGGGTTTTATAGTGAGTCGATGTGACCTATATCACGTTGGGTGGTGCCTGATGATTTTAGCAGGCACAAGGGGGTACAAGCGCATCGGCATTCAGGATGACGATATGCCCGCTTTCACTCTTTATGACACCCTGTTTTTCCAATAAGTTAAGGTGGCGTGTAACCACTTCCCGGACCGTGCCAGATAGTGCGGCAAGCTTTTCATGCGTCAATTCAACAGTCGGCTGTCGTGTGTTGGCGCTAGCATAGGTGAGCAAGCAATCGTTGATGCGATCAGAAACCGTCCACAACCCCAAAACTTCGCTCACTCGTGCCAGGTGTTCCAGTCGTTGACTGTAGATAAGTAATAGTGCTTTGACTAACTGCGGATCCCCCACTTTCAATTGCTGAAGGGATTCTCCCGGCAGCACCAACAGTGTCACATCATCTAGCGCCTGAGCAGTTGCGGGATTTAGCTCCATATCAAACAAGGGACAACTACCGAAACATTTGCCTCGATTCATGAGGCACAGGCCTTGAATTCGCCCATTTAGCGATTGCTTGATGATCTTGACACGCCCCTTAACTACAAACCACAAAGAATTGGCTGGCTCACCTTCCATAAAGATGATCTGTCCAGGGTCGTAGTGCCGCTGTATTGCTACACTAGCTAGACTCTGAAGTTGTCCAGGGGGCAAACGATGAAAAGCTGGAATATTATGGAGTTCAGAAGGGGTAATACGTAAGGCGGACATTTTTGAACGCTCAAATCATTTTTGAGCTAAGTATATCTCATCAAGTAAATGTTCCAAAGCCTTGTCATCTATTTCGCCAGGGCAATCGCTTCAAAATTGAAAAAGGGGTAAGGTAGAAGATAGAGGAGATAATCTGCTGGAAGAAGGAGCCAAGGACACCAGCAGATGACTGAACTGCGCGCGAATTTCTGGACACAAGGATAAGCGAGTACAATCAGACTTGTGGAGACAGAAATCATGGCAAAGAAACGACGGCAACACAGCGGCCAGTTCAAGTTCGAAGTGGTGATGACGATGCTACGTGGCGAGCAAACCGTCGCCGCGATTTGTCGGCACTATGACATCACCGAGTCGCTGGCCTACAAATGGCGCGATCAGTTTCTAGAACAAGCACCGGACATTTTCAAAGACCAGCGCCAGAAAGAGCAAGCAACTCCCGACCAGGCGGCCCGCATTGCCGAATTGGAACGCCTGGTGAGTCGGTTGACCCTGGATAAGGATATTTTGGAGAAAGCCGAGGACTGGGTAAAAAAACAACGACGGAGAAACGGGCCGTGATCCAGGCATTGCCGGACGAGTATCCAGTGACGCAGTTGTGTGCCGTGTTGCACTGTTCGCGCAGCACCGCTTACTACGTCAGTCAACGACCCGCTGAGACTGGGTTGCTGCTGGCCGTCGAATAACACCTGCAGCGCTATCCGTATCATGGCTATCGGATGGTGACCGCGCATTTGCAGCGCCAAAGGTGGCCGGTGGGCACAACCGTTGTGCGGCGCTTACTCAAACAGCTTGGTCATACCCGCCGCATCGGTGTGGTCCGTATGCAGACGGCGGACAGTCGACACTCATATCCGCGCGATCCCAACCGGATCAAAGGCTTAGCCCTGGTGCGGCCCGATCAGGTGTGGGTTGGCGACATCACTTACATCCGTCTGGGTCTACGCTTCATCTATCTCGCCGTCATCCTGGATGCCTTCACGCGGGCGGTTCGCGGTTGGCATCTGAGTGAGCGGCTCACACGCCAGTTGACGGTGACGGCTTTGCGGCAGGCTTTGCTGGCTGGGACACCAATGCTTTTCCATTCGGATCAGGGTTCCCAATATGCCTGCTGGGATCATACGGCTTTATTGACCGCCGTCGGCACGCGCATCAGTATGTCCGATGTTGGTAAGCCGATGCAGAATGGGCTAGTCGAGCGGTTCATCCGCACCTTGAAAGCGGAACATGTTGATTACAGCGAGTATACGGGCTTCGAGGATGCCTATCGGCAGATCGCCCACTGGTTGGAGGTGGCGTATATGACCCAGCGTCTGCATTCGCAGTTGGGCTATCTCACACCGCTGGAATTCGAGGGGCAGCGCTCAACTCAAGCGCCGCATCCTCTCTTAAACTAGCCCTTAAATCTGTCCAGTTTTTCCAGCGCACTACAGTTGCAGATTGGTACAGCCGCAATCTAGCAACCGAAGTTGCCAAAGGTAAACGAGAGCGGGCAATACAAGTGCTACTCAACAATCAAGCACCATTTGGTTGTGACAAGAATAAAGACAAAGTTTTGATTAGGAATGATAAAGAATGACTGGCTTACTGATGGGTTTTGAGGCTTACGCAACTGGCAACTACAGTGATGCGGGCATAGCAACGCTTCTCAATGATGCAGGCTATCGCACTAAGAAAGGACGACCTTTCTCAAAAGATACTGTCCGTGACATGCTCCAAAATCAAACGTATCTCGGCAAAGTCAAGTATCAGGAAACCAAACGTAATTCTGATCGCAGCCGCAGTTATTCAGCCCCGATTGAGTGGTTTGATGGTCAACATGAACCACTAATTTCTCAGGAGCTATTTGATCGCTGTCAGGAAGTGCGGCGAAGTCGGGCAGTCCATAGACAAGCTACGCCTAAGTATGTCCCGTACTTACTTCGGGGACTTGCTTATTGCTACCGGTGCTGTACAAGCCAACCACAAGAAGTCCCCTTCCCCGCTTTTGGCAAAATGCGCTGTCAGGCGCAAAAGAAACTCCGACATCGCTACTATCGCTGTCGCGCCAAAGACTTTAATCATGAATGTGACCAAACCGCTGTAAAAGTGGAGGACATTGATGCCCAGGTCGTCAATGTCTTGATGAACCTCAAACCGCCGGAAGCATGGCGCAGGAATATCACACTAGCAATGAGTGAGATTCTTGGTGAGCAAAACCTTGAAGAACGATTGACTGAAATCCATGAAACGATTGACCGCATGGACTTTCGATGGGATCAAGGCTTTATCACGGACAAGAATGACTACCTTGAGAAGCGCGTGAGTTGCAGCAGGAGCTTGAAAAACTAACCCCCATCCCCGATGACGAATTGGAAACCCCAGCCGATATGCTGGCAAACTTCGGTGAATACTGGACAGCATGTGAGGGTAACACGGAAAAAGAACACGAGCTTGTCAAGCTGATCGTGGAGCGTGTATACGTGCAGGATGAGCAGGTCGTTGCGATGACGCTCAAGGCTAACTATCACTTCGTTTTGGGTGAGAATGCAAAAGGGCCAACTGCTGTCTCGGTTGACCCTTCGGTATACACGTGCGGGAGCGACGGGGGTCGATCCCTCACTGGCTACGCTATTTTGCCCCGAAAAACCGAGTATCAGCAGGTGGTCAAAGCACTCTTGGCCGTCGCCTGAGACTTATTTGACTACATCGAGGTATTCTACATTCGTCAGCGGCTGCATCCAGCATTGACTATGCTAGTCCGTTCAGCTGTGCCGCCACAACAATTGTTACTGACTTTACGCAGCCAGTCGAATAGGCTGCAAAGTATCTAAAGTCTGAAATGCAGATCGTAAGGCATTAAGGTATAACTTAGCCTTGAGAGCAAAATGATTGGTTTTCGTCGCAACTTTGAGCATCTCCAATTTGATATAAGCGCACACCGACGCGAAGAAGTGATTGCTCTGCGTGGTGATGGTCTTAGTCGGCGACTTCGCCAGCGAAGCGTTCTGCTTGAGCGACTTATGGTAGGGTTTCACGTTCCATCGTTGGCCATAGATTGTGGTGATCGCGTCGTAGGTGAGGTCGAGATCACTGGTGACCAGATACCGGATACCGATGCTACCGTCGCCGTTTGTGAAGACTTGTTTGACCAGATGCAGGGGGAAATTGACCCCTTCCAGATAGATGGTCAGGACGGTATCCGGTTCAATCGCCAGCGTATCGACACGCTCATAACGACCTTGCTTTTTGTCCACCAGGCTCAAAGCGACTTTGCAATTGGTCTTCAGCGGCATGACAAAATCACGTTCCAATTCGTGTTTGACGAACAGCATGTTGTCTGCCGAGGCGAACCAGACATCATTGAGCACATAGCGGAACGGGATCTGGTTCTGTTTGACCTGCCGCAGCAAGTCCCGATACACTTCATTCTTGGTCACCACCGAGCGTCGCTTTTCTTTCTGGGTTTTCTGTCGATATAGAACTCGGTTTTGTGCACCAGATGATAGTTTACCGGCAGCGAGACCCCCTCTGCATGGTACAGTGCCGTGATGAAGTTGATGCCTTTGACACTGTAGCCTTTAGTATGGTCATAATGCCAAGCGACGATGTCGTTCTCATCGGTGTGCGGCTTTTCGGCGATGTTATCATCCACGATAATGACCCCGTCGTCCGACTGGATTTGACGCAATTAGGGTTTCACCGTCAGCCACAGATCTTTGCCTGTCTTCGGTTCTTGCGACAAAAAGCGTTGAATCCGATCATGGCTAATCTCGCCGTTCAGCAGGCGCGACAGCCCCGTTTGTGTTGTCAGTCCGAACGAACTGATGAGATAATCCGTGTAAATATCGAGCAATTCTTTTTCGTTCATGCCCGTAGTCTACCTCATTTTGAGGTGTTCTGTGCGTAACATCAGTTGTTACTCTAAAGAACTGGGGCTAGACCAAGTTGGCAACGGTTCGCGAAGAAGGAGAATGGCAGTAGATTGCCTTTGTCCGGATGGTTGAACAACTCCCAATCGCGCAACTCACCACGCGCACCCAATGATACATTGCCTGTGCCGATACCGCCCAAAGGAAAAGCGACCGCGGTGGCGCTTGCATCATATCTGCGAATGCCTGTGTCATGCTGCATGGTACTATCGTTCCTGGCTTAATCAAGTCGGTTTTATGCCGGTGCCGAAGAGCGCGCCCGACGACAGACCGACCATACCGAAACGATCCAGCTTTTCCTGAGCACGCCTGAGATACTCCTGGCGGAACGCTTCGCGCTTCCCTGGCTCCATGTCGCGATAGTTCATACGGTAGACACTTGTGCGAACGCTTTCCCACTCAAGAGCGTGGTCTGCGCTGTATATGGGCATGGTCCAACTGTAGGACCAGAGATTGATATCGATCAGTCCGGCTTTTCGCAGTTCATCATGAAGTATGGCCTGCGCGTTGTCTTGAGCACTCGGCGCATTTCCAGCGGACTTGCCAGCCACCTGAGAAAAATACCTGACGAACTGCGCCCGAAACACGCCATCCAGCTTGCAGTCGTCTGGCAAATCTTTGATTTTCGGGCGATTCCGCAATGCGAATCGGTCTGCCCCGTCGCCGCCATTGCAGATCGCGAATCGGCCACCGGGCCTTAACACGCGCACCATCTCGCCAATGCAGCGCTGGCGGTCTGGGAAATGCGGATACTGGGCCAGGACAACATCAAAGTTGTCCTCACGGATGCTCAGGCACATCGCGTCCATCAGACTGTACGAATTGTTCGTGAGACCCGCACTCTCTGCACGACTTTGAGCGACGTCTAACTGGCCTGACGAGATATCGATACCGATGACACATCCATGCTGACCCACCAGCGAGGCAGCCCGGCGGGTCACAATACCGGAGCCACAGGCCACATCCAGCACCCGCTGTCCAGGACCAACCTCGACCATCTCCATCAGGCATTCGGTGATGGGCCAGACAGCCCGTTCTGAATAGCGGTCAAAGACCTCAGCTACGCTGTCATAGGAATCTGGGTCAAGTGTCACGCTGGTCTAGTCGCTCTTGCCAATAATTACATCGGCAACATCCTGGCACATCGTTGCAATGACGGTGAAGTCGGCATCGCCTTTGCCCATGTTGTTGACCATATCCAGCACCTGCCCGGAAATTGACCCAGCAAAGGTGGGTACGCCCAAGGCTTTGGCCGATTGCAATGCCAGATTCATATCCTTGACCATGAGCTTGAGCATAAAGCCAGGTTGGTACTGATTCTTGATAATCGTCTTGGGAAAATACCGTTCGATCACGATACTACCGCCAGAACTGGCCTGGACAACTTCTGCCATCGTCTGGGCATCTACCCCGGCCTTGGCCCCCAGGACAAAGGCTTCGCAGACGCCAACCAGGTTAATTCCCAGCATCAGATTGTTGCAGAGCTTGACTGTTGCTCCCATGCCGGATGCTCCAACGTGATATAACAGTGTGCCCATGGCCTCAAAGACATCGCGAGCCTGCTCGACCGCTTCTGCTTCACCCCCTACCATAAAGATTAGCGTGCCTGCAATTGCGCCAGACTCGCCACCGCTCATGGGTGCATCCAACATCGTGCCGCCCTGCTCGGAAACGAGCCGAGAAAAACCCTGCACCGCAACCGGAGTGATCGTACTGGTGTCGATAACGATCAGGCCCGGTTTTGCACCTGCCATCACACCGTCTTCGCTGAAAAGAACCTCTTCTACCTCCATGAATTGGGTAGACAGGTCACAACCACCTCTGAGGCGGCTGCGACTTCTTTCGCCGTCGTAACGACCGTAGCGCCCTCCACCTCCAGTGCCTGCGCCGGGGCCATATTCACATGGGGTGTGACCGTGACCTGGAACCCGGCCTTGAGCAGATTGCTCGCCATAGGTTTGCCCATCGTGCCGATGCCTACAAAACCTACTTTCTCAGTCACCTTTTTGCTCCTTGTTGTGCGTCGATTATTGAATATGCTCGCTGGAAGTTACCGTCAGGCCTGCCCGATTCAGCATTTTGCCAATGGATTCTATTTGTGCGCTGCTTAGAGATTTGACCGGCCCGCGGGCCGGGCCGATGGGATGACCGATCATTTCCATCGCTATTTTCATACCTGCAGGGAAGGTGCCCAGTGTCATGGCCTGCCGTAACAGGGCCACCTTGCTTTGCAGTTCGCGGGCACGGGCATAATCGCCAGCGACAAAAGCATCATACAGCCCAACCACTAGCTCTGGCCCGATGTTGCCAGTCCCGGCGATACCACCCACCGCACCCAGCATCAAAGAGGGAAAGAAGAGGCTGTCCGAACCCTGGAAGACGCCGAAATCCTCTGGTGCGTTGTCGATAAAGCTGCCGAACTGGGCCATATTGCCACTGGAATCTTTGATTGCGACCAGATTGTCGATCTGTGCCAGGCGGACCAGTGTCTCTGGCTGAATATTGATTCCCCCGGTGCGACCTGGATTGTTATACGGGATGACCGGCAATGTTGTATTGGCAGAAATCGCCGCGTAGTGTTCGTACAGTTCATCCTGCGATGGCGACAGATAATAGGGTGTGATTATCACCACTGCATCCACACCCATAGCGGTGACGTCACAGGTACGGCGAATGGCTTCGCGAGTCGTGATCGCACCAGCCCCGGCATAAACCTGAACGCGGCCTGCCGCTGCTTCCAGCACAGTTTCGGTTACGGTGTGACTTTCTTCCAAGCTGAGCGCAAAAAACTCGCCGGTGCTGCCGGATGGAAACAAGCCGTGGACCCCGGCATTTACAAGGCGCGTGGTGAGCTGCTGCAGCGCACTCAGATCCAACGTCTCGTCATCGTGAAAAGGAGTCGCTATCGGCACTACCATACCATGCGGTTGAAATTGAGTTTCCATCGTCTAGCTTTCGGCCAATTCTTCAAACATGTAGCGGCTGGATTCTGGGACTTCCATACCGTCCATTGGGGCAAGCGTGTCGCCGGTGCGTGCCCAGAATTCTAGTGGATGCCCGTCCGGATCCAGAAAATCAAAATGCACATCACCGTTGGACTTCACACGCTTGGGTGCATCAAAGTTCTTGGCCTTGAAATGCGCTTCCCAGGCATCGACGTCTGCCATATCGATTTTCATGGTGAAGTGCATCTTGCCATGCGAGTTGTTGCGATAAGCGCCGTGTTCGCTGGGCAGCCACAGGCCAATAAAATGGTGCGGCAAGTCGCCCATGCGCATGATGACACACTGGTTAGGAATGCGGAACAGCACCTCCATCCCCAGTATCTCCGTGTAGAATTGTTCTGAGCGTTCCAGATCCGTGACAACGACAGCGATCTCATGAATCCCATTTATTTTCGGTGGCATGTTCATATCCTTTCTGTTTGATTTCGCTAATCAAAAAGCGTTTCGCCATCCAGTAATAGTGAGCCAATCACATCACGATTGACTTCGATCCCCAGGCCGGGCTTTTCCGGCACGGCTATAGCACCGTTCTCGATGATCGGGCGGTCGTGATAAATCACGTCGTGCCACTCCTTGTTCCATTCGCCGTGATACTCCAGTGCCAGGAAATTCGGGATGGTGGCACAGGCATGTACCGAAGCAGTAGAACCAATGGCCGAACTGGTGTTGTGGGGCGCGAGGTTGATGTAGTACATCTCCGCCAGGTAAGCGATTTTGCGCGCCTCAACCAGGCCGCCGGTCTTCGGAATATCGGGCGAGATGACATCGGCAGCCTGCTGCATAATCAGGTCGCGGAATTCATGGGCCGTGTACAGGCTTTCACCCGTACAAATTGGCGTGCTGGAACTCTGGCGGATCATCGCCATCGCTTCGGCGTTCTCCGGGGGCAGCGGGTCCTCCAGCCACAGCAGATCAAACGGCTCCATCGCTTTTGCCAGGCGCTTGGCCGAGTGAATATCCGCGATCACGTGCAAATCAGCGGCCACATCAATATCCGGCCCCACGGCTTCGCGCACACTGCGCACAATCTCGACCATGTCCCGCAGTTCAGCTGTTGGGATATAGCGATTCCAGAGCTTTCCAGAATTGTTGATGATGCCGCGTAAATCCACCTTGACAGCATCAAAACCACGCGACACCGCCCCCGCTGCTGAGGCCGCATAGGGCGACGGCAAATCTCGGAATTCGCGCGGATCCACATCAGCATAGACGCGTACCCGGTCGCGGTACTTGCTTCCCAACAGACGGTAGACCGGCAAGCTGGCAGCTTTTCCAGCGATGTCCCACAGCGCAATTTCGACTCCGCTGACTGCGTTCACCACCACACCAGAGGTCCCGCCGCTGAAGACGTTGGTGCGCAGGACCTTTTGCGTGAGGCGCTCCACATCACGTGGATCCTCACCGACCAGCATCCACTTCATGCCGTGAATAATTTCTTTGGTGCCTTTACCCATCGAATGCGAGGGGTACGCCTCGCCGATGCCAACAATATCGGTGTCAGTATAGACCTTGACGATGATCCACTCGCCAAAACCCTTGATGACCGAGGCCTGAATATCGGTAATCTTCATGCAGCGCTACCCTTCTTTGTGCAACAATTCAATAAGCTGGCTGACATCGTCCAGGCTATCAAAATCCATGACCATATCAATAATCTCTCGCGCAACAGATTCGTTGACCACCTCGCTCGCCAGCCGAATAAACTTAGCCTCGATCGCGTCCTCGCTGAGCGGGTTTCTACGCTGACCCTTGCGGAAGTTCACCTGCTCGATGTAGGTCTCACCGTCAGTGCTGCGTACTTCGACCATAGCCGATCCACGCTGCGTCAGTTGGTCGCTGTCTCGCAAAGTCACTTTCTTGTGCATGTCGGCAATTGCCGTTTCGCTGCGGCGGTCCGTGATAAAATCGTCCCAGCGAATCTCACGGTCGACCGCCGCTATCGACATGATGTATTGGGCGTTATGGGACTGGAGCGGATTGTTGTCGATGACGGGCCGCCGCTCTGGATGAACGTTATGGGTGATCGAGACGATCTGCTCCGGCTGTAAATCGTGCTGGCTGATGATGCTCAACAGGGCATCCAGACCCGTGTGAATATCCCCACAGCAGGGATACTGTTTGAAGCCTTCAGCCTCATCAATGTAGAAAACACTGCCCAGGTCACGGGTCAATTCGTCCAGGTGCATCGCACCGGAATAAGCATCGAAAATATTAAACTTCATCGGGTCGAAGATGCCGCGTGGCCCGCCGAAGCCCCGTTCAGCCAGAAGACCCGCCGTGACCCCGTTGCGCGCAGCCACACCGATCCCATAGGAGCGCGAATGCTCGGTCGGGTCATTTACCCAGGCGATCAACCCGCCCGCGACATTACCCGCCAGCCCGTAACAATTGATAAAGCGTGAGGCATCCAGGCTCAACGTATGCCCTGCAATCGCTGCCGCACCAAAAGTGCCAAAGACCGCCGAGGGATGAAATGAATGAGGATAAGAATGCTCCGTGCGATTGGCATCGCCCACCCTACCGCCAATGTCATAAGCCAGGGCCAGGGCTGCGATGCACTGCTTTCCATTAAGCCGCTCACGTTCGCCCATCACCAGCATGGTCGGCACAAAACAGGCGGCAGCATGCAGGCTGGAAATGCCGCCACCTTCAATATCAGCCGCGTAACCCATTGTCCCGTTCACCAGCGCGGCACTGGCAGCGGGGGCCTTGAAGCCACGCCCCAGGATCGTGCTCTCCGGTATGCCGCCCATCTGCTCGACAAAGTCGCCCACCAGTTGCGAGACTGGATGGCGCGTCGGCCAGGCGAGATACAGTGCGCCCAGCGTATCCAACAAAATGATCTTGGCGCTGCGCACTGCGGAGTCGATAAGATGTTCAAATCTGAATCGCGCAGAATAATCCGCGATTGTTTCAGTGATAGGCCACTGCTGTTCAGTCATGCACTTGCTCCCAATTGCAAAATCCAGGTATGGCAAAACGCTTTATTCAATAATTAAGGCCACCACCGCCGCTTGGGACTGCCACCGCCAAAGTCGTCCTCAGGCCGCTCTCGATCTCGCCTTGCGATAGCCTCGACATTGAGTTCGACACCCAATCCAGGCTTATCCGGTAGCCGAACGCAGCCGTTTTCAACCACCAACGGTTCAAGCACCGCTTCGGGTTCATAGCGCTGCAAAACTTCGCCCCCGCCGGTTTCTAGCATCAGCAAATTGGACACAGCGGCGCAGATATGTACACCCTGGGCCAGCGCCACCGGGCCATTGGGATTGTGTGGTGCAAGCATCATACTGAAAGGGGCGACCATTTCTGCGATGCGCCGCGTCTCGGCCAGACCGCCCGCGTTGATCGGATCCGGCTGGACGATGTCGACCGCATGGCGGGCTGCGAGGTCGGCAAACTGAAACCGCGTATACAGCCGTTCGCCGGTCGCAATTGGCACCCGCGATCCTCGGCTAACCATCGCCATCGCCGCGACATCTTCGGGTGGCACTGGTTCCTCGACAAACAGCAACCTGAACTCCTCCAACTCGTGAATGAGACGAATGGCATCGGCAGGACGGAAGCGCCCGCCGCAGTCAATGGCAAGGTCAATGTCCGGGCCGACAGCATCACGGATACTGCCAATGTGTTCGCGGGCATCGTCCAACATACGGGCCGAGAGATAGCCTGCGGGCTGATGGTACTTGTCGCCGGCAGCGGTCATCAGATGATAAGAGCCGGATACGCCAAGTGGCCCAACCTTCATGGCGGTGTAACCACGTTCAACCAGCCGCTTGGCTCCGGCGACAAAGGTCGCAGGTGCGTCGGAACCGGGCGCAGCGTAGGGGCGGCAGTGGGCATAGACCCGGACACGATCATGCACTGGGCCACCAAAGAGCTTGTACACCGGCACACCCAACCACTTGCCCATGATGTCCCACATGGCGATCTCTAAAGCGCTTAAGGCCGTGTACCACACCGGGCCGCGCCAGTGCGTATTGCGCCGAATGCGTTCCCAGTGATACTCAATATCGGTCGGGTCCTCGCCCAGCAACGAATTGCCCAGCTCATTGATCGCCGCGATCAGCGTAATTTCCTGGTCGATGTAGGCCTCGGAAATTCCGCTGAGTCCCTCATCAGTCTGGACTTCGGTGAAAATCCAACTGCGATGATTGCCATAGAAACGGTGAATCTGGACTGCTGTGATCTTCATGGTGCCGGATCATTCCTTGGATGCGGACAGGTTCAGGCCCTGGACAAAATAACGCTGGAATAGGAAGAAGACGATGATGAGCGGAATCGCCATCAAGATGGCGAAGGCAGCCAGCAGCGGTTCCTTGGTCGTACCCTGATAGCCCGAATCACGCATATATTGCAGCCCCACGGCCAGCGGGTACTTGTCAATTGAGTGCAGATAAATGAAGGGTCCGAGAAAGTTGTTCCAGTTGAAGAAGTAAACCAGGATTGCGCCCGTCGCCAGCATTGGACGGGAGAGTGGCAAAATGATGCGGAAGAAAATTTGCAGGTTGCCCGCACCGTCGATTCGGGCAGCGTCGTCCAGATCCTTCGGGATGGTGACGAAATACTGCCGGAACAGGAAAGTCAAGAAGACACCGCCAAACCAGTTGGGCAAAATCAGTGGCAGGTAGGTATTGGTCCAACCCCAGCTGGCGAACATGCCGTATTGCGGCAGCAAGCGGACCATCATGGGCACAACAGCAGTGCCCAGCATCATAATAAACATCAGGTTGCGGCCCCGGAAGCGAAAGCGCGCAAATCCAAAACCCGCAATGGAGGCAAACAACACCTCACCGATAATATTGCTGCCAGTCAGGAAAATGGAGTTCATCAGCCATTTATCGACTGGCAGCAGCCCGCCAAAACCCTCGAAGACGGCGTTGTAGTTTTGCCAGAAGATGGGTGTTGGAATGAGCTGCGGCGGCAGGGCCAACACCTGTTGTCCTTGCTTCAGCGAAGTCGAAATTGTCCAAATGAACGGGAAGACAGACACCAGCGCGATAAAAATGGCAACGGCATAAATCAGACCACGCCATGAGATGTTGCCCAGTACAAAGCGCCATTCATAGGCACGCTGCGGCTGTCGGGGTTTGTGAACCGTGTTATCCATTATGTGCTCCCTTCTGGCTTAATCGTTATCCAGCGCGGCCATAAACAGCCAGCGCCCAGATAATTTGTAATTCAGTAGAATGATCGCCACCACAACCACGAACTGCAGCCAGGCCATCGCCGTCGCGTAGCCCAGGCGGCCTTCCTCAAAGCCAAGCCGGTACATGTGCAGCGACAATGTATAAGTTGCATAGTTTGGGCCGCCGGGCACTGGTGGCCCCAGGAATGAGAACAGGAATGATTGAAATGAACCAATAATGCCCATCACGAAGTTGAAGAAGATGGCGGGCGAAATCATGGGTATTGTCACATGGCGGAATTTCTGCCATGCACCACCGCCGTCCAATTCGCAGGCTTCATAGAGCGATTCCGGGACGCTCTGCAAAGCAGCGAGAAATATCAGCATGGACGAGCCGCCGAATGAACCCCATATCGCCATAATAAAAAGCGATGGCATGGCCCAGGCGCTTGAATGCAGCCACCCTGGCCCCGCGATCCCCAAGCCTTCGAGGAGTTGATTGAGCAGACCATAGCGCGGGTTCAATATCCAGGCCCACATGACCACCAGCGCAACCGATGGCATGAGCGAGGGGATGTAGAACAGGGTCCTGAAAAAGTTCTGCCCGACCAGTTTCTGATTGAGTATCAGGGCGGCCAACAGCGAAGCCCCCAGACCCAACGGGACGACAAATCCAGTGTAATAGAGTGTCCGTGCCATCGACGGCCAGAACAGTGGATCGCTGGTCAATGCGGTGATGTAATTTTGTGCACCAACAAAGTCACCCGCACCGACCCAGCGCGCGTTGGTCAAGGACATATACAGGCCGTAGATCATGGGGTAGGCACTGAAGAGCAAGAAGCCACCCCACCAGGGCGCAGTCCATAACCAACCCGACAGTTCCTCTTTCTGCCGCAGATTCAGACGCCAGGGGAATCTACCTTGTCTCTCGCCGGTCGTGAGTGCGTTATCCACCATAAAGGTCTCCGTTTTCGAGCCAGAAAGTCAGTGGCTGTACATCTGACTTACTCAGCAAGCGACTCTGTTTCAGGACTTGCTGCACTGCTATACTGTGGAGGGATCGGCATTCAGAGTGCCGATCCCCTTCTTTGATGGTTGCAGGGAATGTGACAATACCCTTGGCTCACTTTCCCTGTAACCTCGTCGTAGTGTTGAACTAGGCTTCTGGTGCAGGCATATCCAGAATGGCCTGGATTTCACCTGCCAACTGATCCAGGAAGGCCTGATCCGGCACCGATTCACCGCTGTCGACCGGCGCAAAACGCTGCTCGATGACATTGCGGATTTCGCCATCACGCTGATTGGCGGCCCGCGGCAGGCGGTCAACGCCTGGTAGGGCTTCAGCATTCATTGAGGCCACCAGATTGTTCGCCAGACCTTCATAGCCGAAGACGTCTTCACGCGGGGCTACGTTGGTATTGCCAGTGTCAATCTGGAACTCGCCACCCTCTTTGTTGGTCAGCCAGTAGAGTACGCTGAAGGTCGCCGCGGGATCGCTGGCACCCGCAGAAACACCGTACCAATCGATACCCATCGTATTGCCACGGCGGCCCGACTCGCGTCCGTCGATAGTGGTCGGCATTGTGACCAGACCCATCTTAGGATTAGCGTTTTCTTCGCGCGCCAGATACCAGGATGCTCCCCAACCGCCCATACGGTACATAGCGAGGACGCCGGATTCGCCGCCGCCGTTGTAGGAACCAAATGCCTCTTGATCTACAAAGGCCGGTGACACATGGCGCACATTTAGGATGTCGTTATAGTAGGAGTAGGCTTCCAGACAGGCTTCTGAATTCAACAGACATTGTGTGCCGGTTTCATCCAGGGAGTATCCGCCGAAGGGTGCCACATAGAGCAACTCGACAGCCAGATCGTGACGGTTGCCATAGGGGTTCCAGGCAATGCCCCAGTGACCTTCATCCGCAGCAGCAGGGGTGGCAATCTCGCTGTCGATCTGCTGCCAGGTCATATCTGAGGTAGGCAGAGACACACCAACTTCGTTCAGGCGATCCTCGTTGAAGTGCAGGAATGCGAATCCGGCGTGTGCCCACAATGGCAAACCCCATGTTGGTCCCGCACCGTAGCCATTGCCTTCAACATCGTAACGAATATAACCCTGGACGGGTTCGAGCCATTCATCCAAAGACACACCAGCATCTTCCATCAACTGATCAATGGGTTCTAGCAGGCCGTCGATAGCGAAATTACTGATTCCTGCAAAACCACTCCAGATCACAGTGTTGTCGATTTCCCCGGCAGCGGTTTGCAAGCGAATTTTCGTTAGATAATCGTCGCGCACTACACCCTCATATTGGGCGGTGACACCGTTATCTTGCAGATTGTATTCTTCCAGGTAGATCGTGAACATCTGCGCTTCCTGGGCAGCGTCGGCCTCAGTCAGCAGATTGCCATTGATCAATACCGTGACAACTGTGGAATCTTGTGCGGGTGGGGCCGCAAAAGCTGGCAGGCCGGCAATTGACGCTCCCAGGCCTGCAGAACTAGCGGCAGCGGCTTTCAGAAAATCGCGACGACTGAGTATCTTTTCAGACATGCTACACTCCTCACTCAAAATCTTTCAGATGCGAAATCGAAGTATTCTCCAATTGATCGTCTATATCTTGCTCCTCCCTTGAAAATTTCAACTAGTTGGTCGCACGAATTGAAGATTCGCGATGCCCCAGCCTGTGGCCTCATCCAACATCGCCCGCAGACTGACACTTCCTATCCGCCAACGGTCCTCGGTGCCTTTCTCCCGATATTGAAACGTGATTTCAATGCGTTTGTCCGATTCCTCATTGCCGGTTCCGTCAATCCAGGCACGCGTCGAAGTAATCTTCACTTCCTGCATCTCGTATTTGTCCGCCAATGTCTCAAACTGGTCGACCCGCTCGCTCACCAGGTCGGCGTGTTCGCTGGGCGCCATTGCTTTGGCTGTTTCGTAGTCCCCCGCCATTAGGGCGTCCATAAAGACTTGAGAAATTCCCTGCGAATCGTTGGCTGTCTGGCTACTAAGGCCGCCATCGCCCCCATTCTGGCAGGCTGATGCCATCATAATGACCACCAACACGAAGAAGCATCGTCGCACTATCCGCATCATCTATTCGCCTCCGCTCCACTCGTAAACCAATTAGCTTTGTTCGAATTGCAGCAGCGCGATCAGTGTGTCCACCGATTGGGCGTGTTGGATGCCGTATACAGCCTGCATGATGGCTTCGACGTGGCGTTCGTCAACGACGCTGCCAGCCAGCCAGCGGAATTTTGCTTCCACTTCCGCCGCCGCCATCGGGTTTTCGGGACAGCCTTTGGCATAGGCGACCCGCCGTGTAAAGGTGCTGCCCCGGCTGTCGATCTCGACGATTGAGGTGTAGCGATCCGGAAATTCCGGGTTGAGGTCTTCGTCTGCAAACACAGTCACTTTCTCGGTCAGCGCCGCGATGGCTGGTTCACTGCGGCGGTCGAAGAGAATGTCATCAATAGCGACCTTGCCTTCGAGCGCATAAATCGGCAGCACATACTGGGCGTTGTGTGAGCGCAGGTGATTGTTGTCAATCAGTTTCACGCCGGAACGCGGGAAGCGCAGTCGAATGGCGTCAATGTCGCCCGCCTTCAAATCCTGCTCGACCATGATCTCGTCCAGGCCATCCAGACCGGGATGGGTGAAGGCGCAGCTGGCATAACGCTTGATCGCCAACTCCGTGATGAGGAAGCGCTCGCCCAGATCATCCACCAGTTCGCGGCGATCGGGCGTTTCGCCAAGGGCATCCAGGATATTGAACTTGCCGTCGAAAATATCCGGTGGCCCGCCGAAACCATGCGAAGCCAGCAGCGCCGCCGTCGTGCCATTGCGGGCGGCAATGCCGGGGTTAAAGGGCCGCGAGGTTTCAGTATCGTCGTTCTCCCAGGCCAGTAGCCCTGAAGCCTGTGTCCCGGCCAGACCCCAGGCGCGTTCCATCGCCTGCGGCTCCAGGCCAAGCAGATAACCCGCCGCGGTGGACGAGGCGAAGCAGCCTGCAAAGGCGGTCGGATGCTGGCCCCGGTCGTACATCGCGGTGGGGCCGATGGCGTTGCTGACGCGGCAGCCCATATCCACGCCCAGGATCAGCGCGGTGAGCAGTTCCGCCCCACTGCTGCTCTCGCGTTCGGCCAGTGCCAGCACCGTCGGGACCGTAATAGCCGGTGCATGGAGAATGGCGCGCGGATGGTGGCTCTCGATGTCGCAGTAGTAACCCAGCGTCCCGTTGACCAGCGCCGCCTGGACCGCTGAGGTCCGTTCCAGGGTGCCCACCAGCGTACATTCCGGCGTGCCGCCCTGCTGCCGCGCAAATTCACGCAGGATCCGTCCCGCATCGTAGCGCGGTGATGAAGCCGCCAGCAGTGCCCCAATCGTGTCCAGCAGAATGATCTCCGCCTGTGCAACCACCTCATCGGGCAAATCCTCAAGACGCACGGAGGTCACATACTCGCTCATTTTGCGAATGTTCGCGCCGGTCTTCTGAATCGTATCGATCATCAAGTCGTCCTCATAGCTGCGGGGCGTTTGCTGTCGCGGTGGGTAAATTCGGTATCCAGCGGACCGCCGATATTCTCCAGGCGGTAGATCTGCTTGGCGCGCTTGGATAATGCCGCGTAATTTTCTTCAGGGATACCGATGCGCCGGGTGCTGCCGCGCCCACTGAACCAGGGCCGCTGATAGGTCATCGCCAGCATCTGACGAGGATGATCGGAGCGGTTAGGCGTGCCGTTATGCCACATGCGCGCATCACGCAGCATGATCGAACCCGCTGGCATCTCAGCCCGCTGTGACACAAAATTAGCCTTCGCTGCTGCAATACAGTCGTTAGGCAAGGTGGTGTAGTGTGTGCCGC
Source organism: Phototrophicaceae bacterium (assembly GCA_965223835.1). GTDB lineage: Bacteria > Chloroflexota > Anaerolineae > Aggregatilineales > Phototrophicaceae > CAVYXZ01. Next base: position 1,925,043 of record CBDCXQ010000001.1, on the reverse strand, counting down.
CCGGCCAGATTTCAGTCGCGCCGTTTTCTTCGGTCATATCCACCAGGGGAATATTCATGACGATCATATAGGGGGGCAGCCAGATATTGGGTATTTCCGGGTACAGGGCCGGTACATCTGAATGCGTGTCTTGATAACCGGAACCGGGTATACAGGTATTCGATAAAAGGGCATGGTTCACAAAATCATCGCCCAACAGTTGCTCCAATACCGGGATCACTAGGGGATTAGCGACCACGCGCTCATCGGAAAACGGTGGCCTGAAGGGTAGGCTCATGCCGTAGTGATTTTCGCCAAAAGTCTTGCCAGGATCTTCCAGCAGACGATTGAACATGACCATATATTCTTCGCGCAGCGCATCCACCAGTTCTTGGGGGACGACACTGTCAAAGACGACATAACCGTTGTATTTGACCTGTTCTACCGCATGGTCAATAGTAGCCGAATCTAGTCGGTTGTTCTTATACTCAGCCTCAGATAACTTCATCTCATCCAAGCCTTCTGCTAAGTGCGATGATAACGAGCGAAGACCTCATCAGCGGGCATTCCTGCCGCCAGCTCTTCGCGGCTCAGGCGTTCACGACCTTCGATTTCTTCCGCTTTTTCCAGTACTTCGACCGCGATTTTCTGCGGCACGCTCAGCACACCGGTCTCGTCGCCGACGATCCAATCGCCGGGGTCAATGCGCAACTGGCTGGTGAGCGTTCCGGTGATCGCAATCGGCACCTGGAAGTCGTTGGCGCTGAAGCGATGGGCACTCTCAATGGGCGACAGACGGCGGACAAAGACCGGCCAGTCGGGGATTTTGAGCAGGTAGCGGCCATCGCGGATGCCCCCGTCGATCACGATGCCCCTGGCCCCTTTCTGGCGCAGGGTGTAGCTGGTCATCTCGCCGAAGTGCCCGCACTGCTGTTCGGCTTCTGAGTTGACGACCATGACGCAGCCGGGATACACCGCCTTATATACGCCCCGGTCGTGGAATTTCTCTAACATCATGTCCGGTTCATCGTGATGATTGCGTGGTTCACGCCCGCCACGAATGGTGAAGGCCGGGCCAGCAATACACATATCCGAGTGCAATGCGCGAATATCCAGTGACAGGCACTGATTCGGGTAGCCCATTTCGTCGAGCGTGTCGTAGATGGTTGATGAGGGAATCTCCCGAAAACGGCTTGCCATCTCTGCAATAACGTTTGCGTCATCCATGAACATATTGCCTTCCTGAATAAACTATGCGCTAAGTGCCGCGATCACGGCATCACAAAATTCGGGCAGGTCATCAGGCACACGTCCGGTCACGACGTTGCCATCGGTCACGGCGGGGACATCGAGATAGTCCGCACCTGCGTTCATCAAGTCGTCCATGACGGCACAGTAGGCCGTGACTTTGCGCCCGCGGACCGTATCCATCCCCATGCGTCGGTCTAGCGAGATCAGCACCTGCGGCCCATGACAGATGGCGGCGACGACCTTACCTGCACGGTGCATTGCGGCGGTGAACTGTAAGGTACGCTCGTCGATGCGTAGGAAATCTGGCGCGAGACCGCCTGGAAAGACCACCGCCTCGAAATCTTCGGGGTCGAGGTTCCAAATGCTGTCGACCGTATAGCGATTGCCCACTGCCAGTACGTCAAACGGGATCGAATGTCCGAAGCGCCCCGTGATGGGTTTTTCGGGCCAGGCCGGACGTCCGTGAAAATGCCCCGGCGCTTCCTGTGGCAGCGTGCCAATCACAACTTTCGCCCCCGCCTGACTGAAGTGGATCAGGCTGTACATTAATTCGATGTCCTCAAATTCATGGGCCGTCAGGATGGCGACCCTTTTGCCCTCAAGACCTCTGGTCATCTCGATTCTCTTCTCAATAAATCTCGTTCATTTTCAATAGGTCATCGTGTGAATTGTCGCACTTGCCACGTCCACCAGCGTGTTGCTGCGTGCAGAGTCATGGGCGGCCAGGATTACCGCCAGATCATGACGGGCATCATCGCCCGTCACTTTTGACGGCCTGTGCTCACGCAGCGAACGGACAAAATCCTGCACGCAAGCATGGATGGCCGCGCCCCAATAGGCGAACGAATCAGGCGGCTCCGGGTCTTTCGCCAGTACGAGATTGGGCTTCTCCCAGGCCCGTCCCCAGCCGATCCACAGGCCACTCTGCCAATCGAAGTAGAGCGAGGCGCGAGTCCCACAGAAGATAAACGTCGGTTTGGGTGGCGCACCCGGCGCACCAATCGACAGCGTTAGAGTCCCTGTAGCGCCGGATACGTAGTCCATCATCAGAATCGCCGTGTCCTCACCGCCCATGTGCGGGTGTGTGGCATTGGAAAAGCGGGCAAACACAGAACGCACCGGACCACCCAACTGTACGGCCATATCGACGAAATGATGTCCCACGTCGCTCAGCGTCCCGGCTATCCCTTCGCGTTCGATCCGCCAGCCACGTGGTTGCAGCGATTCAAAATGGTTGACTTCGATCAGGAAGATTTCGCCAAGCGCCCCGAAATCGATCAGATCAAGCGCTGCATGAACGTGGGGCAGGAAGCGGAAATTTTCGGCGACCATCAACACCCGCCCGGCCTGCTGGCTGGCATGAATCATGCGCTCGGCATCATCCAGACAGTGTGCCATCGGCTTTTCGACCAGGACATGTTTGCCCATCTCCAACGCAGCCACCGCGACATTGGCGTGCTGGTCATCAGGCAGGCAAATATCCACCGCGTCAATCGCTGGCGACGCAATGGCATCTTCAGTCCTCTCAAACGCCCCGCTGCCACCAAAACGATCTGCATAAGCAAGGGCTTTGTCCATGTCGAGATCAACATAGTGCAGCGCCACCTGACTGCCCAGCGCGACATAGCCCTCACTGTGGACCTCGCCCATGCGTCCATAACCCAGTACCGCGATTCGTAGCGGATCATCCTTCATATGCCGCGACCATCCACCACAATGCTGGTGATACTTTGGGCCGCCAGCGTGGTTTGCAGACGCTCGCCGCTTAGCGTCGGCGATTCCATCCTGCTACTGTTTTGGTGTTCGGAGGTTGTGTGGGCCGCGAGATTGCTCACCCGAAAATCGCCCAACTGAATGTTGCAGCGAACCACATGGTCGTGATTATTGATGATTACGAGTACCAGGGTATTGGTCTCGGGTTGGCTGAAAGCAGTCATGCGAACATAGACATCGCTACTCTCGCTGGCGATGCGATGCGCCCCGGGCCGCACCCAGCGCGACCACTGACCCATGGTGTGACCCAGCTTGGCGATCTCAACGCGATCCACCCGGTTCCGATCATCAAAGTAGACCATGACGGGTGCGCCTGGCCCCCAGCCAAAGTAATCCAGCGTGGCGTGCCAATCGCCTTCCCACACCAGCCAGCGATACAACCAGACCGAAGCCTCGCCAAAGGTCAAATCGTCGTGAATATGGTTGGCGCGTAACAATGCGTCATGGATCACTGTTGGCGCGGGTCGGACAGTCAAGCTTTCCGTCTGCCACGTAGGGATGCCTGCCTCTTTGCAAACCGCTGCGAAGTCCGCTCGGCTCTTACGCTGACCGTCATAATAGCGCCAGTTGTTGTAGCCACCCTGGTAACCATCACGGCCATGAAATTCGGCTGCCAATACATAGTCGCGGGCTTCCGCGTCCTCCAAGACGGCACGGGCAAAAGCGATTCCATGTCGTGCCGGGTTGACATCTGCCGCCACTAACAGACCGGTCGATAACCCTGCCTCGCGCAGTGTGCGACCCAGCACCTTTGTCAGTTCACGAGCGCCCTCTGGAGTCAAGGTTTGCGGCAGCGTCGCTGGGCTGCTGGGTGAGCGGGCCAATCCCCAGCCGACCAGATTAATATTCAGGTCACCCTGCCAGTGTTTGATGAATCGGGCTACGCAGTCGGCATAGTCGCCGAAACACGCTGGGCTGAGCGTACGACCATTGGCTTCCAGCCAGTCAGACGTTATCTGTGGTACTGGCGTTTTGGCTGCGGATCGGATGAGTGCGCTGCCAAAAATCGTTTCCAGACCGTATGCCTGTGAGCGCCGAATCGTGTCGGCAATGCCGTCGCAGGAGGGATGGCCATAGTTCACTGGGCCATCATCGCCGGGGAAAACTCGCGGGAAAGTACGAGCGATCGTCAGGCCAAGTTCCTGGTGGGCCAAGCGCATGGCTTCGTCTTCAACCTCAACCGGAAGCTGGGCCATGCGGGGCACTTCCCAGTATTCCTCCCGCCAGTTAAAGACTGTGCCGCCAAAGCCGACCATCGTCTGGTGCTGTTGAGCCTGATCTACGCGCAATGCAGCGAGCGCTTCCGACTTGACCTGAATCGGGGCTGGTGAAGCCAGGGTCAGAGTTGTGAGGCTGCGCCCCTGCAAAGACTGCTCGAATTGATCGCCTGTTACCGACTGGGCCGACAAATCTACCCAGGGGTGGCCTTCGGTCGTGGTATAACCACTGATCTCCCGCATTGCTGCCGAGTCTAGTTCGATGCAAACATCCACATCTTCAGGGTGGTTGTTGATGATGGTCAGGATCAACTCGTCATCCTGCCGAAAGGCCGTTGCACGAATTTCCGGGTCTTCGGACTGAATATCAACGCGCATCGCGCCCGGATGTACGACGCGGCTCCAATGGCCCATGATATGCCCAATCTCGGTATAGAAAATGTCGACCGGTTTGGCCTGAGCGTCAAAGCGGATATAGACTGGTGATTGAAAGCCCCAGCCATGCTCGATGCGCCAGTCCGCTTCCCAGATGCCCCACATATAATCCCAGGCAGCGGCGTTGGCATAGACGATATCGTCGTAAATATGGTTGGCCTGGAAGAGCGCATCGTCGTAGGGGTCTTTGCCCGGCTCAATCGACGTGCTTTCAGTCTGCCAGCTGGGGACATTGTAGTAGTCGCAAACCTCACGCAGCTTGCAGCGCCACTCGCGCTGCAGATCCAGTGTGCGCCAATCGAGATAAGGTTTTTCATAGCCGTCATAGCCGTGAAATGCGACCCCAGCGACGTAACTGCGTGCCTCCGGGTCTGCCAGCACATGCTCAGCATAGGCGACGGTGGTGTATTCTGGTGTCCAGTCATCCGGCATAACGATACTGGTGCTAAAGCCTTCAGCCCGCAGCCGCCGCCCCAAGTGTTTGACAAGATACAACATGCCATCCAGCGAAATCTGTAAAGGTTGGGTAGGCGAATAAGTCGGCTCATTGCACAGCGACCAATAAGAGGGTTCGACACCGTATTTGACATGCCAGTGCCGGGTGATCAGCATCAGCAGGTCAATGTAAGTATCGTAAGTATCGGCAGTAAGCGACCGGAAGTTATTTCCGGGCCGCATCCAGGGTGGTGGACCACCGGCGACGCGAGCATCGACCTGGAAACAGGGATACCAGTTGCGCAGACCAAACCTTTGTAAATCCAGCACCGTTTCGACATAGCCGTCGCAATCGCCAGTCGCCAGATCAAGGAGAGAGCGCCAGTCCGCGGGAGTTGTTCTGTCATTCTCATGGTCAATATGGAAAGGACGTGGGAAGAAGCGCGCGCGTGTCATACCCAGCTCTGTATAGGCCATACGCATGGCCTGCTCCAGGGCATCACGCGGCGCATTTTTCATCACCGTAAGTTCCGGGTGTGGCTCCTGCCAGCTAATGATGCTGCTGCCGAAGCCGTCCCAGCGCTGGAGTTTATGATCTGAATCGACACGAATGCTTTTCACTACACGGTCCGTTCAATCTGCTATCGCATGATTCTCGACACTAGTTTCACATCAAGAGAAGTTGTCTACAGCTTGCCGGCCATCAGCCGCAAGCTCCGTAATCCAGTCGTTGATATTGGCGAAAATGTCGTCACGCACTGAGGCCAGATGATCGGCCATAGCCTGCTTGCTGCCTTCAGAATCACGCACCTTGAGTGCTTCCAAAATCTTGACATGCTGCTCATGAGATTTGTACAGCCGCCCTTGCATCAGGGCGGACAGACGGCGAATGCGGGTGTAATGTGCATCGAGATCATTCAGGTAAAGTGTCAATCGGTTGTTTTCCGCCTTCTGAACCAGCACGTCGTGAATCTGTCGCCCAAGGTCCGACGACGCGAGATACTCATGTTTCTCGATTGCCAGACGCGATTCTTCAAGCAGCAACTCAAGCCGCTTGAGTTCGATGTCTTCCAAACCCTCACAGGCCAGGCCAGCCGCATAACTCTCAAGCAATATGCGAAGCTCAAAGATTTCGGCGACATCTTGCTCGGTGATCTCGGCAATGTAGGCACCTTTATGTGGCACAAGCCGTACCAGGCCCTCGCGTTCCAACAAGAGCAGCGCTTCGCGCACAGGCGTGCGGCTGACATCCAGTTGTTCCGCCAGGCTGCCAATGGAGAAGAATTCACCGGGTCGCAACTGCAACGTGAGAATGGCGGATTTAATGGCGTCGTAGGCGCGGCTGGTGAGTGAGTCGGTCGGCTTCAGTGGATTAATTGCCATACATTCAACCTGTTGCGATATGCAATATATCGGATATATTATGTGACATATCGGTTGATGTCAAGGAATCGGGCTATTTTATCAAGATCTGGGAGAGATTCGCATGTCGCAAGAACGAGAAACAGTCGCTCAAAATATCGCTGCTCAGCTCAAACAGGCTGGGGTTGAGCGCATTTATGGTTTACCTGGTGGCGAGATGCTTGATCTGTTGGAGGCATCTCGCCAGGTTGGGATCGATTTTGTGCTGGTTCACCACGAAACTGCGGCAGCATTCATGGCCTCCGCAGAAGGGCGCTTGCGCCGTTCACCCGGCGTGTGTATCTCCACCCTGGGACCGGGCGCGACCAATTTGGTGACCGGTATCGCCCACGCGCATCTGGATCGCTGCCCGGTCATTGCGCTCACGCCCGACCTCCCGACGACACTCGGCCCGGACTATACGCATCAGCGTGTCGACCTGGAGGCTCTGTTCCGACCGATTACCAAAGGCAAGTTTTTGCTTGAAACACAGTCGGCCAGGGCGACAGTTGCTCATGCCATCAAACTGGCCTCAACCGAACCATTCGGCCCAGTGACATTACACGTACCACGCAACATAGCACTGGAACCGGCAGGTGATGTGGCGCTTCCTGAAAAGGTGACCGCAATTGATCTGGAAGGCGACCTTTCACTGGAAGCTGTTGCAGAGCGTTTGATGCAGGCACAGCGTCCGCTAATCGTTGCCGGTTTGGGGACTCCACCGGCAGCCGCGGCTGCCTTACACAAGCTCGTTGACGGCTACGGCGCACCGGCAGGGGTCACCGCCAAAGTGAAGGGGATGCTTGACGCACATCATCCACTCTTCAGTGGGACCTATGGCGGTATGATGGCCGAATCGATGATGATGGAGGTGATTAACGACTGTGATGTCATTCTGGGTGCGGGGTTAGACCCAACCGAATTGGATCGTGATTGGCCTGACAAAGACCGCGTCATCTGGATGCTGAGTTCTGCCAACGTGAACCAGAACATTCTACCGCCGAATACCTGGACCGGAGATCTTGGAGTCGGTTTGCTGCAACTTGCAGACCTGCTCGCGGGCCACAAGCGCGATGATAGCGACCGGGCAAAACAGATCCGTCAACGTATTCGTCGGCATCTGGAAGCTGGCATCCCTGATGACAGACGTGGCATGTCGCCCTTACATGCCTTAGATACGCTTGCCAGTGTATGGCCGGGTACAAATATGGTTTGCTGCGATGTAGGCGCCCACAAACTGCTGATTGGGCAGCAGTGGCCCGCCACTACGCCCAACCGCTTTTTCTTATCCAATGGCCTGTCCTCAATGGGCTATGGTGTTGCAGCGCCCATTGCGCTCAATCTTGCGTCCGGTTTGCCCGTGCTTTCTGTGGTAGGCGATGGCGGCCTGATGATGCTGCTAGGCGAAATGGAGACTGCGGTGCGGATGGAAGTGCATGTTTTGTATGTTGTGTTCTGTGATAGTTCTTTCGGCCTGATCGAAAGTGCCCAACGCCGCCGTGAGTATCCACTTTACGGTATGCGCTTCTCAGTGCCGGACATTGAGAGTATCGGCAACGCCTTTGGCCTACCCGCGTGGCAGGTGGAGGACGAAACGAGTATATTGCATGCAGTCGAGTCTTTTGAGAACACAACTGGGCCTACGCTTATCGCTATCACGGTAGATCCACGGGAATACGACACACAGGCCTCGTAATCTTGCTGCTTTCAAGGAGCCTGACTCCTGACAGAAGTCTGCAATCCAGATTTACCTGCGAGTTAGACTTTGTCTTCAATAGAAGGTCCCCGTTGACTGTGGGTGTCAACGATGAAGGCATGAATGCGATCCATATAACACCGGCCTCCCACAGCCGGATGACATCAAGGGTAATGTCCACACAAATGCCGCAGCCTACCGCTTTATCGAAAACAATGTTTTCTTCAGTAACTTGCTCTGCCCCGTAAGAATAGAGTTACGGTTGCTCCGACAGTACAATCAATATAACAAGGAGCAATGGGACACAAGAAAAAGTGCAGCGAAGCCTATCGCTGGGGTAAAGATGGAATAGGAAGCATAATTGGCTATAAACAGTATCTCTGCTTTGCGTTCGGTGTATAGTCTCATCCGGGAATGGACCAAGCTGCCCGAAGCGGTAATGATGGATCAACCGCCTTTCCGCCGATCCTGGTGACTAACGTGTGACTGTTTTCTTCGGCACAGCAGCCCTCTGGTGCCTCCATTCGGAACAATTTAGCCGACAACAAGCTTCGTGTCCGTTCGCTAACAATTATTATATTGAGCGCAGGTTCGACCCTCCATTGATCCCGCACTAGCTACGCAACAAAAACCCCCTTGAATTCAAGGGGATTTCACCTTTCGGGAGCGACGGGGATCGATCCCTCACTGGCTACGCTATTCTCCCCCGAAAAACCTAGTATCAGCAGGTGGTCAAAGCACTTTTTGCCATCGCCTGAACGCCTGTCAGCCCACAACTTCAATGATCGCTGCTATCTCGGAGAGGCTGAGCTAAGCTGATTAGGCGAGCAGTCAAAGATGAGAAAGCGTAGCCGGAACAGCGTGGTTCAAAAGGCAGTCCACTTCGCTCCGTTCTGAAAGGCGCTACTTCCCGCTTGATACTCACAGTAGAGCTACGCCATTTCAAGCCTGCGAACACTATCTACGCAAGCTAGGTTGACGACAAGGCAGGCTGTCCCAACGACGCTACTTCTACATAGGGCAGCGCCATGGTGTATGCATCTTCGAAGCGTACAATCTCCGTGCCGGTGCGTGCGAGACGACTATTCATCAGCGCCTGATCTGGCAGGAGAGTCAGGACGGATTCGTTGCTACCTGGAAAAGACATCGGCATATGGTAGAAGATTGTTCCAACTGATATGCGACAAGCGGACAGTAACTAAATGGTCTAGATGGAAAAAAGAAAATGGAACAATTATTCGTAGTGGGCTCCTTGTGACAAAGATACTCTTCACCAAACAGGTTGATCGGCACCTTATGCGAAATCAAGAAAGAGCGATCACACGTAGGCGAAGGAGGTCGAATCTAGTAGACCAGCATATGGATTAAGACGGATATAATCGGGCCATAGTTTGGCGTGCTTTCTGACAAGTGAAAAGCCATTGGACAGTATGCTTGTTGGTGTTGCGTTCAGCCTGCCACATAGAGAGTTGGTGCCGCAGCTTCGCAAGTGTCGGAATACGGCGATTGAGACACTGCTTGGACAGCACCGCCAGTTCAATTTCAGCCATGTTGAGCCAACTGCCATGAACGGGCGTGAAATGAAACTCAAGTTTGCGAGCAATACGGCGAGCTTCGTCAGGCGGAAAGGTTTTGTACAGACTGGCAATCTTGTGGGTATTGAGGTTGTCAAGCACAATGCGGAGCCGGAGTGCTTCGGGAAAGGCTTCATCGACCAACCACCTCATCTGGTGGGCAAAGTCGGTGATGGTTCGGCGTTGGGTAATCTGAAGATGACGCCATGCCAGTCGGGGCGCAAAACAGATGAACAGGTTACAGGTGCCCCGTCGCTTGTAATGGTAATCGTAGCGTGCGGGTCGTCCGGGTTGGGCTGGCAGCGGTTGTTGAACATGGTCAATCAGTTGCATGGGCTGTTCATCGAAACAGATGACCGGATAATAGGGGTCGTGTGCCTCAGCATACAGATCAAGAATGTCCTCCATTCGGGCCACAAATTCATAATCCACTTTGGGAATGCACCATTGGGCTTTCTGCCAGGGCTTCAGTGTGTTTTTTTCAGATAGCGGCGCACCGTTTCGTCTGAAATGCTGTCAACCATGCCTAATTCGACCAGTTTGTCAGCCAACAATTGCATCGTCCACTCGGCCCGACCATCGGGGGCATCGCTACACGCCAGGGCGATCAACGTTGCTTCAGCCTTCTCATCCAGCTTGAATTTACCACCTGGACGGGGCTTTTCATTGATGGCCCAATCGACACCGCCATCAATGAACTTCTTACGGGTGCGTTCCACAGTGGAACGGGTCGTTTGCAAACTCGCCATGATTTCATGATCTTTTTGGCCTGCATGGGCTAACAACAAAATACGGACGCGGGTCAGCTTGCGTGTTGACTCTTTACCTTTGCGAATGAGACCTTGCAGATATGCTTGTTCGTCCGCTGTCAGCCTTACATGGTAGATCTTCTTGGGCATGTTCTGGTACGCTCCTTTTTTCCGACTATGCCCCATTTCTTGTTATGCGTCTACTTTCACGTGGTCGTCTACTAGTTGCAAAAGTCATGGACAGCGTACATTCTCAAAGTGTCAAAGTCTGAGAAGGAGTACGCGCCGTGACTACGGAAGAGTTTATCATCGCCCTGTTCTGTGAGATAGATGATCGGATGCCAAATGGGCCCAAGCATCCCCAAGCCAAGCAGTATCCGAGCGAACTGGTGACGATTGGCGTGCTGTTTGCCCTCAAGGCGGCTACTTTCGGGTCTTCTACCGCTGGCTCAAGCGGGATTTCGAGGGACACGGCGGCGGCTTGCCCCATCGCACGCGGTTGCAGCGGTTGCTGCATACCCATCAGGATTGGTGTCAAGCCTTTCTGGCCGAACCGAGTTTCTTCACCGTCATCGCCAGCTATGGCATCGAGCTGATCCATCCCATCCGCTAAGGCCGCAGCGACCAGCAAATTGGCAAAAAAGGCAAATCCAACTGGCGCTGGATTGTGGGCATGAAGTTGTGCTGGTTGATTAACGACGATGGCTGGATCGTCAGTTGGGCTTGGGCGACCGCCAATGTCCATGACCAGGTCTTCCTCCCGTTGGTTTCGGCGTTGGAAGACGAGAGCATTGTCCTGGCCGATACCGGCTTCAATGACGCGGATGGCATTCCGGCCAACCTCAAACTCTGTCCGCGTGGCACCTGGAACGAACGCATGTTGGTCGAAACCGCCCTGTCGTTGGTGACGACCGTTTGCAGCTTGAAGAAGGTCTTTCATCGCACCAGTGCCCAATTTGAAACCCGTTTAGCCTATGTCGCGGCCATGTCAAGGTGCTGCTTGGACTTAATCGCACCTTACAACCGGACGCTCGTCCTCAGGATCGCCTGTATCATCTCGCCCAGTATGCCCTCTGAACTAGCACCATCGGTTACTAGCACGGCCATACATTGGTCGCTTGATGGATTTCAGTCAGTTCGCTTGGCCTGCGCAACGTTCTCTTTGGCCTCAAACCGGGCATGACGGAGTTCGACGCAGTGCAGTTGATGCACCTGCCAGGGCTGCCTTTGTCCTGCCATCTCATGCTCGGCGCTGGTGAGCGTGCCTACCTGGGAATGATTAGCCCCTCGCTGCGTCGTATCCAACGAGGCGATCCTTTCACCATGGCTTGCGGTCTTTGGGGTGCCTTGAATAGTCGAGCGGGTTTTGTCGTGGAGTCCGCGGCCGAGCTGCCCAATGGCATACAGGACTATATTGAGAAGCTCGTGGCCTATTTTGAAGCCATAGTGGCGTGGTATGAACTGGTCGGTATTGGGATTACAGGTGACGAACTGTATGCTGCTGTTCATGAACGCATCGGTGCCCCTTTTTTGGCGTGCATCTTAACCCAGGGCATCAAATCCATCTCGATGAATGGGTCAATTCACCAATCTACTCTGGGTCAAGCATCAAGCTACAGTCTGGCATGGCTTTGCAGGTCGATGTCATCCCGGCGACTGGCACCCCCTACTATACGAGTAACATTGAAGACGGTATTGCTCTGGCGGACCAGAGCCTGCGTGCCGAATTTGCAGATCGCTATCCCGATGCGTGGGACCGTATACAGGCACGCCGACGTTTCATGCAAGACATCCTGGGGATCCAGCTCAAGCCGGAGGTGCTTCCATTCTCCAACATCCCGGCGTATTTGGCACCTTTTCTACTTGTGCCAACTTACGCAATGCAGGTGCTAGGTTAAGCTGCCGCGCTGGAATCTGAGTGCACTCCCAGACACCAGTACAGTCTGGATCACCACCTCACATCGTCGAACGGGCCAACCGGCTCAACTCGTGGGTGCGTGCTGCCATCGTGGCTATGCTGACCGCCGTCGCCGCCGTTGATTTCATGCTAGCACACAATTCTTGACAGATTCTAGGGAACCGAACAATCCCACTCTGGAGTAACTGCCAGCTATCTGATCAGATATTTGTGAGCATCTACGAGATTATCACCATCTCCTTGCGATTTGGTTCATTTTCATAGGTCGAGGTAGCTCTCTAGATGTTGGTTGCGTGGATCCGCTAGCCACACTTCAAGCAGTCTTTTTGCTTGATCCAGACTCCGAGTACGTTGATCCTCAAGCAAGTACAAGAGGATCAGGTTTAAATCACGAGTACGCAACGCCTCCACCATTTGCTCCGCTTCGCGCCAACGTGGAATCATTGCCCCAGCCATCAATCGCGGTGAGAATGGAGGCGCAGACACTCCACTAATTCCAGCCCCGTTGACGACACCCTTGCACTCAATAACCAAATCTTCTGGAAAACCCTGGATTATTTGTCCTTGATTTGGAATATTCACCTGGAAGAGTCGTTCAACATCGTTTACCAATGAATCAATGATCGGCACCGCTTGTTCATCACTCTGCTTCGGCTCAAAGATTTCGGTAATCGGACGCTCTCTATCTTGTACGGCTCGCTCGACTTGGCGCGCTCGTTCAGCGACGGCTTTCAAATAGCGTTCCCAGCCGATTTCTGAGTCCATGCCACCAATCGACCCGTACCAACGTTTCTTCGCCTCAAAGTCGTGGTTATACCACCATCCAGCGAATCGACGCACATCACCAATTGGCATTAGACCAAACAGCTGGTACTGATGAATCGCTGCGCGAGACATCTTGTCATGGTAAAGATAGGTAAAATATGTCTCAGGCTCATCTTGGCTGAAGTATCCATTAACCCAATAGTTTTCTGCTTCTGTTTCAATCCATTTATCAAGAAGCGGATAGGCATCTTCGCCATGATAGCGAAAGTCTGTCATCCAAATCCAATGATTAAACCCAGGCATTTGTGCCGAAACATGGTCTACATCCAACCCCACCACACTTGCAACATTGCGGTAGCCATAGTGCCCATGACATAAACCTACAACTTTGATATTTGTGGCACGGTGGATCAATGTACAGCCTTCGAAAACTGGGTTAGCGATTTGGATAAGCCACGCCTTTGGGCAAATACGTTCCATATCACAGGCGACCTCAAGGAAGAAAGCAGCCTGACCAAAATTGTGTAATCTGGCTCCGCGATAGTAACCATGCTCTTCGGCTAATTGACGTTGAGCCTCTGTCCAGTCATGTCCGCCGATTTGAGCCGTGTTGATTACAAAATCTGCATCTTGAAGCGCTTGTTGTCGATCTGTAGTCGTCGAGAAACTTAGTCCTGCGCCTAACTCATCGGAAAGACGTTCTCCCATGCCTTGCACTAACTTCAATCGATTTTGGTTAACATCCATAAACGTAACATGACTACCCTGAAGCCCCTTATTGACGCACAGATCACGAACAATCGTCCCTGAGAATGTTGCACTTCCTGCACCGATAATTGCGATTTTTACATCCGTCATGGTTCAATCACCCAGTCTCTATTCTGTCTATGACAGACATGAACTGCGCACGATCCGGCTCAACTCGTAGGTGCGAGCTGCCATCGCTGCTATGCTGACTGCGCCAAATCCAACCACACAGCTGCGTAGAGAATCGTTTAACGGCGACATCCATTTCATAGGCAGAGCAGTAGCCCCCAGCATGACACCAATCACGGAACCGGCGGTTGCGCCATTGCAATCCGTATCGTAGGCCAGCTGGACAGCCGTTGTGATTGTGCGCTCGTATATGGTGGCTGGATCATCTGCCCCATCACCAAAGCCGTATAGCAAGGCCGCAGCGACGCAACAGGCATTATTGATGGTGCCTTCATAACCATAATGGTCAAAGTGTTTACAGATGCGCTCACCCGTCCGTTCCCAATCCCCGTCGCTCTCAACCCATTCCAAGGTCTGACGTATCGCCTCACTGAAGCGTGAATTTTCAGGTATCTGGGCCAAGCCTGCCAAAATAATGGACTTCATATCCAATAGTACGAAGGCCACGGCGTTCATTGCAGCAACCCACATGGAGCCATAGATTCCACTGGACCGGTGCGTCAAATAGGCATCGCGCCAGGCGAATTCAGCCGCCAACTCTGGCAGATTGGGGGAAACGTAGCCATAGACATCGCTTCTGATTTGGGCACCAATCCATTCTGTGCCCGGATTGAAATAGCCCGTCACCTGTTCCAAATCGATGTCGCTAGGATTGTGTTCACCTATGGCCGTTGCGAGATTGAGGTAGACGGCATGTTCCGGTCCCCAGGTCCACATAAACGGTATACTCTCAAGCCAATTTAGACCCACATCCAATGTCGTAAAATGGACACCGTGTTGTTCCATCAGCTTTACAGCCAGACACATATAGTTCAGGTCGTCGTCTTCTTGAGCGTATTGCACATAACCGCGCATACTTGGTACGCAATCACGCCTCAATACTTTCGGATAAGCGGATTGCGCCGGCACGTAATTATCAAATGGGTAGGCGTTCGCTCCCTGCAAATAGGCCTTGATCTCCTGACTGGTCAGTCCAACTTCAAAGGGCTTTCCGAGAATGCAGCCAGCCGCCCGCCCTAGCCAGCCCCCGTGAATCTTGTTACGAATCTCATCTTCAGCCAGATAGAGCACTGGCAAGGCGACCGTAGAGGGACGTCTGTCTCGGATCGCTTCAAGATCAGACACTTCTTCGTAGGGCCAGTCTTCCTTGATGGGCAAAGCGCAAATCTCTTGCTGCAATGCGATCAAACTCTGACGATCCGATTTGACCGTTTCCCATTGTTCAAGATGGCCGTTGATGGCGTACCCCTGCTGCCCGCGAACACGGATTTCCTGACGAACGCGCTTCGCAATGACTGCTGTTGATAGTTGCATGATTGATTGGGTCCTTGAGGTTAGCTCAGTTCTAGCTCGATTGGCGATCCATCGGAGACTAACGCATGCTTGGTTTCCGGCAAATCTATCAAGACGTTGGTGCCTGCGCGAACGCCAGCGAATGCAACCTGGGTAGTCCCGCCGCCTTCGCTAACAACGCTGGCATCAATCAATCCATAGTGACTTGGAAAACGTCGAAAAGAAATTGGCTGCCCAGTATCAAGCCAGGACTGCGGTATGCCGGCAAAAAGACGCACCTGATTGTCGTCATCTTCAGTCACCAACATGGCTCGCTGCAGCAACCAGAATTCGGATTGAGACCAACCGTGCGGCGTGATGCACTCAAATTCTTGGCAGCCACGTAGTTGCTTGACCAACGTCACACCGTCAACGGCATTTTCCGTCCCCACGCCATCCCTGCCTTCACGAAAACCATAAAGGCCCGGTAGATCCTGATGCTGCAGGCGGTAGTCGAGCACTTGCCAGGCACGCTGCCGATTGCCAAGTAGCAATGCATTGTGCGCTTGCGCCAATTCGAAGTAGAGCCAATAGGGTTCAGGCAGATAGTGTCCATCTTGTTCGCGTGTGACCTGCCAGAAGGTATCGAAGGCCGCTTCAATCGCTTCCTTTGACCAGGCGCGCGTCGGCCAGACGACACTGTTCATGGTACGCGCGTAAGAAAAATATTTTGGATGAGTGTTAGCGTAGGCTTGCAGCGCCTTGCGCAAGGCAGCGGCCTCTGCACGATAGGCCGTTGCATCACTGAGCTGACCCAAGGCTTCGGCGGCCAGCGCAGCCTGGGTCAAACCACAAAGCGCCCATTGATTGACCCATCCGAGACTATAGTCGATGCCATGATCCATGGCGCCATGGATGATTCCATCGCGCGCCGCAACACAAATGACACCTAGATTGGGATCGGCGTGCATGAAAGGCAAGACTGGCGTATCCACCGTAATCTGAATGGCTTCTGTCGTGCGACGCATGCGATACAAGCAATCAGCCTTGCGGCGTATGGCTGGATAGGCGTCGCGCAACCAGGCTAAATCAAGAGTAATCAGATAATGTTGAACAATTGCCCAGATGCCTTGCCCAGGGGCATCGCCTTCTGCGCCAAACCCTCCAAAGAAGTCGTTGCGGATACAGTATTCGGTGGCTGCACGCGCGAGCTCGTGTTGACCAGCCAGATCCATACAGCGGATAATGAATATACTATCGCGCAGCCAGGGCAAAGGATAACTGAGTGCCGCGATCCTGGCTTGATCGCCAACGACAGCGATCAACATGTGCCCCAAGCCGGCCAAGAATGCATTGCGAAATTGACTGTCCGGCACGTCCAGATCAATAGCTGCGTAGCGGTCCCGCCACGAAGCCAGATAGTCTGTGTACCGCTCATCGAAACTTTCGGGTTGGGATAAAGCGATGCTGTTTAAATCCTCATGGAGACCGTTGCGCGCGATCAAAGGGCAGTCTAAGTGAACAACCCAATCACTATCCTTCTCCAGGGATACATCGTAACGCAGCAACGCGTAACACCAACCAGCGTCATCTTGAGCCTCCGGGAATTCAGGTACGTCTCCGAATCGCGCAAGTTCAGAAGGATCGCCCACACCACAGCCAGCCACTGAAGGTACCCTATCCAATGCCATCAACACATGGTTTCTACTAAGAATCTGTGTGCCTGTCACCGTCAGATTTTCCAGGGGGCCACCAGCAGGGCCAAGTGATCGAAGTACCATGAACACCTGGATATTGAGCGAGGCTGTGCCTGTGTAGCTCAGCTTCAAGCGCGCAGAAACCACCTCGTTGCGCTGGCGAGCCGATCCAACTTGAAACAGGATATGCTTAGCCACGAGATCATCGATAGAGGTTGAACAATGGATAACGGGCAAATACCCTTCAGCGTAACGCCAGGTCAGGGCTTCCAGAGGGGCTTCCTCTGGCGCAAAGAAAGTGTTGGTGTCCGGCATACGCAGCCACCAAGTGACCCCAAAACTCTTCATGCCCGGAGAAAAGGCATTACCAGGTTCTACAGTGGTCTTTGTTGCTTCTGGCGCGCCTGGTTCCCCCAGGAACACGCGCAGATCGGAACGGGGCGCGATCCATTCAGGATGAGCAGCCAGTTGCTTCAGAGTCTCAGTCGAGGCCATTGTTCCTCACGCTGTGGCTAAAGGTGGCCTCGCTATAAGGCCACCTTCATACGAGCAAACAGTCTTGCCTAGCTGTAAATCTCTTGTAGCAGGGCAGACATTTCAGCAGTCGCGGCTTCGCCACCAAACCCGTTCCAGTCGGAGACGAACTGATCGAACATCGCACTGGCCTCTTCCTCAGTGCCAGCATTGACGATTTCTAGGAAGGCACGACTGATGAGTTCATTGCTGGTCGCCTGGAAGTCGAGCCACAGTGGGCTGGCGGTCAATTGACCGACACTGGTAATCTGGTACATGCCTTGGTTTTCCCACATCTGGTTAAACCAGGCCTCAAACTCAGCATCCTTGCCATAGAGCAGTTGCCAATTCTGCCATTCTTGAGGCACCCAACTCACAATGGTCGTTGCCATAGGATGTGCGCCTGTATCACCAGCCTCGGTTGGAAAGCCCCGCTCGGTTCGCGCTGGCAGAAGCTCGATCTGACCATCAACTTCCTGATAATCAATGCCTTCGACACCGACCGCAGTCAGCTTATAGCCCTCATCGCTGATCAGGAAATTGATCACTCGCGCTGCTGCCGCTGTATTGTTGTGTTGCATTCCACCCAATGTCGACATGCCTGCGAACATCGGTTCCGTGGTGTAACCTCGCGTCTCACCGTCAATAGTCAGCGCCGGAAGTAGCCACTCCTGCCCACCGTGACCGGCCAGATCCATATCATTTTGAATTCGACCAATATGACCGCCGCCGTTGAAGATTAACGAAGCCCCCTGACCAGCAGCGTATTCGTCTCGTCCGGCCCCTTGCCATGACGCAGGATCAACGAGGCCTTCAGCAACCATCTGCCGGAACAGCAGCAATGCATCTTTCATGCCGGGCTGGACAGCCCAATAACCATAACTTCCGTCGTTCTGCTCTACCCAACCCGTCATAGGCAAGCCATAGGCCCCGGCAAACGCGTTTATCGCTGATCCAATACCGTTCTCTGCGGAGAACAATACCCCCGTTCCACCGTTAGCGACATCCGCCCGAAGGAAATCAAAGTACGCCTCAAAGGTGTCTGGAGCCGCTAGGCCGTACGCATCTAGCAAGTCTCTACGAATATGGATGAGACCGGCATTGGGATAGGTTTCGTCACCCCAACTGATAGGTTGACCATAAATCTCGCCCTCAATCTTGATCTCGTTGAGAATGGCATTGCCTTCATACTCGGCCAGCACATTTGGGGCAGCAGCTGCGACATCGCCTTCATAGGGGGCAATCACGCCGTCACCCGCCCAGGTTGTAAACAGGTTCATGTTGGTATGGGTTACGTAGCCGATTATGTCGGGCAGGTCGCCACTGGCGGCGGCGGCATTGACCTGATCAATAAATGAACCCCAATCGATCTTGAGCATCTTGATGTCAGTGTTGGTTGCTTCCTCCACCGCCATCAAAATAGGATCGGTATCCCAATCGGCAACGGTGCCGTTATCTCCCGGCGACCAGATAACCACTGTATCGACGTCCTGGGCAGAGACCACTGGCAGCCCCAGAAGCACGATCAGCGCTAGCATCATAAGGTTTCGCATCAGTTTCACAGTTGTCCTCCTAATAGAGCATTTATTTGATATTGTAGAATCGAGCGGGTGAAACTCCTCCCATATGCCTCCTATCCCTTGACTGAGCCGACCAGAATGCCTCTGACGACAAACCTTTGTAGAAATGGGTATACAAACAAGACCGGTATGATGAGTGTGGCGGCGACTGCTGCGATAAATGATTGTGGGGTTAACTGAGTTCCGAGACCCAAACCCTGCAGCATACTCCGGGTGTTCATAATACTGTTGAGCAGTACCGGCGCGGGATGTAACTCGGGTCGTACTAATATGCCCGCCCAAAAATACTCATTCCAGTGCCCTGTGCCATAGAGAAAGGCTATCGTCGCAATCATGGGCAATGACGTAGGCCAGACAACTCGCCAATACGTCCCGATCTGAGACGCGCCGTCCATGGTAGCGGCTTCAATAATCTCTTGAGGATAACTGACGTAATAGGAGCGCACGATGAATAGGAAAAAGGGCGAAACCAGGTTGGGCAGGACCAACGCCCAGAACGTATTCAAGAGACCGACAGCCCGAATCGTTAGAAAGTATGGAATGATGCCGCCGTTGAAAAACATGGGCACCAGGAACAAAAAGGTGAGTAGTCGGCCATATTTCAACTTTGGGCGCGAGAGTGCGTAGCCGGCCATCATCGTTGCCACCACGTTCAAGGAGGTACCAACTACTGTTCGGGCGATGGAGATTTGAAAGGCGTTAATCAGACGGGGATCGCGAAAAAGCTCCTGAAAGTAGAGTGTGGTAAAGCCCGACGGCCCATAATGAATCGGCTGGCTAACATAGTTTTCATAAGGCATAAACGCCAGCGAAAGTACGTAGAAAAAGGGATAAGCCGCAACGAGAAACACCAGCACCAGCACCAGCATGATCGCTAGCTGGCCCACTGTCAAGTCTTTACGCCATCCCTGAGACAGTTGACTCATTTTAGAACAACCCCTGCCCATCGTTATAGCGTCGCGCTAAAAAGTTCGTGAACAGCACCAGCACCACACTGATGCTGGCCTGAAACAGACCTACCGCCGTGGCAAGCCCATATTTGCTTTGCTCCAGGCCCAGGCGGTATGTGAAGGTCTCCAGAATGTCACTCGTTGAATACACAGAGACGTTGTACATGGCAAAGACCTGCTCCAGGCCACCTTGAATCAGATAGCCTGTTAGAATAATGAACATGGTGATCATTGTGGCGCGAATACCCGGCAGGGTGATGTGCCAGATCTGTTTCAAGCGATTAGCGCCATCCACCTGGGCCGCTTCGTAAAGCACCGGATCTATCGTTGCCATCGCTGCCAAATAAATAACGGCAAAGTAGCCAACGTATTTCCAGGTGTCCTGAAATACAAGAATCCAGCGAAAGACCAGCGGTTCTGAGAAAAAGCGTATCGGCTCCATACCAATCAGTTGGAGCACGCCATTCACAACCCCTTGCGGTGCGAGCAGGTTGCGGAACATCGAGGCGGCCACAATCCAGGAAATAAAGTACGGCAACATCGTTGAGGTCTGAACGATGCTTTTGAACCAGCGTAAGCGAACTTCGTTCAGCAATAGGGCCAGAATGACGGCAGATGGGAAGCCCACGGCTAATTTTAAGGTGTTGAGAATTATCGTGTTGCGAAAGGCGGGCCAGAAGAAGGGGCTGTTGAATGCCTCGCGGAAGTTTTCCAGGCCGACGAATTCGCTACCTTGAATCCCGCGTATTGGCGAATAATCCAGAAAAGCGATCGTTACCCCAAACATAGGGCCATAGCTGAAAATGAGGACTGAGATTATGGCTGGGGCGGCCATCAGGTAAATCGGCCAGTGCCGTTTTAGGTCTTGATGCCATGAGGTAGCAACAGTTCGAGACGAGCTGGAAATCTGCGAAGCGGTGCGCTGACCAAAGCCTAAGCTCATGGTGTTTTCCCAAAAACGCTATTCTATGAATAGACCTCTTTATGCCAATTTAGTACATTCTTGGCACCGCGTCTTGCCTTCTTATATGCAATCTATTGACGTTATTTTTGATGACCAAAAGAAAGGTCAAGCTTCAGAGTGGGCGCTAACACGGGTGCGTTGTGCATAGTCACCGGGTGTGTGCCCAGTATGACGCTTAAATAGTCGGGAAAAGTAGCTCGCAGAATAGCCAAGCGCGGTACTGACTTCCAAGACTGTCATGTCACTGTGTGTGAGGTACTCTTTTGCCCTGGCGACGCGCAAGCCAATGAGGAATTCGCTGGGCGTGCGTCCCACTTCTGTTGAGAACAAGGTACAGAAATAGGCGGGGCTTAGGGCCACATGCCGGGCCACCTCTGCCACGGTGACATCGCTTTCCAGCTTGTCTTGCATGTAGTGCATGGCTTGTTGCACGATATAGGTGCTTTGCGCACTTGCGGACTTGAACTTCCTTAGTTCATTCAATTCGTGCTCGACATTTTGCTTGTAATGCGACAGATTAGCGATCGTATTGGTGATCATCCCCATGAGATCGGCCATGCCTTCCAGCTGCATTCGCGAGACTCGCGGCGAGTGTTCAATCGCTTGTTGATAGTCCGCCCACGAGATCATGTGTGTTCTTGCAAATTCTTGATGCCAATGCCAATTCAGTTCCCGATCGTTAAGCAAGGCGTAGCGTGTTGTGAGTGTACCCACCACAGACCCCTTGATCATGATCGGCGCGACGGCGCGGGCCATTAGATTGTTAAATCCGACCTCGAGATGTGGTTTATCTTGTTCGACCATGGCTGAGGTTTTTGAATCCGAGAGAAGGCGCTGCCATGCTTTCCAACCAAATGAGTTTCCGAGTAAAAACCACAAATCCGGAACTCCCTGATAGAGAGTCCCGAGCGTATCCCAATAGCGCTTGTAACGGCCTTCATCAAGATAGTATTCCAAGGTGGGGATTTCGACAGTCAGGCCGGTCAACTTGACCAGGCTTTCTGAAATATCCCAGATAGTATTTGGCTCAATGAGCTTGAACAAGAATGGCTTTGGGGAGTTCAGTCGGCGACTGAGGGCCTCACTGCGGACTCTCCGAAAGACAGCAAGCTTGGCCAGGCTGGTAAACTCCGCCAGTCCCCCTGGGCGGCCCACAATTCGAATGGCGTTGGTACGTACATCGACAAAGGTCAGCGCGAATGTCTCAAACGGTCGTCGCTCACCCCGATGATCGGAGAAATTGTAGTCCGGTGATATGACCAGATCTCTGACGCTCAACCATGTGCCGTCTGTAATATCTCGGAACTCGACGGACAGGCTGGTCCACCAGCCACCATCCCGGCAGGGGAATCCCATGGTCATCTCAACGCAGTTCGCTTCGATCGGCTCTGGAAACTCGACTTGATACCAGTCCAGGCCATTGGCTGAGTTTTGCCCATCATACGTATCAAAGGTGATCGCTGGGTTAGAAAACGCTTCTAGCGGTTCGCCATTGAGCGACTCGAGCGGTGGGTTACGGAGGAGAATATCTGGTTCGCTCGCACCACTCCCGGTCGGCTTTGCTACGGACGCTTTAATTTGTACGCTGCTTTCCTCAGCATAGTTCATGCTTTGGTTGCTGTTAGCGCTGTGTGGCGTTACCATATTTGCCTTTGTCCTCTGATCTCACTAGGTTGATTTGACATTTCAGCGTAAACAAATAAGAACGCTGGCTAGTTGTAGGAAACCTAGATAACGACGAGCAAGTTTGTCAAAGCGAGAAAAGACCCGTCGAAAATGCTTGATTTTGCCGATAAAACACTCAATCAAGTGCCGCTCACGGTAGCGCCAGAAATCATACTCGCGCTGTTCTCTAGCGTTTTGCTTCGGTGGGATCACAGGCTCAGCGCCCTTGGCGATGAGTTCATCCACAAAATCCTGCGCACCATAGCTTCAGTCGGCAATCAGATAGTCAAAATCCAGATCAACGGCCAAGTCATGAGCTTTGATAATGTCATGACGCTGACCAGCAGTGACATACAGTCGCATAGGGTTGCCCAAACCATCCACCGTCACATGGATTTTGGTGCTAAAACCACCTCGACTACGACCCAGCGCCTGTTCAGCTTGACCGCCGTTTTTTGTGGCTCCGGCAGCGCAGGCATAAGCACGCACAATGGTGCTGTCCACCATCCCATTTTCCATATCGGGATCATCGGCAAAGTGGGCCAGCATCCGCTCCCACACGCCTTTGTCACACCAACGGGCAAATCGCTTGTAGACACTGTTCCAGTTCCCGTACTCAGCAGGCAGCAAGCGCCATTTCGCTCCACTTCGGCTTATCCAGATTACGGCTTCGACGAAGCGACGGCTCTCCGTCTCATCGCTTCCCACACAGGCGTTCGGCTCGTTTTCCAAAAACGTCCAACTCTCGTCCATTGTTCGTCGGTTAAATTCACGGTTGTCATGCGACAACCCTATCACTCTCATCTCAAATGTCAACAGAACCTAGCTTGGTAAAGGCTAATTGATCGAAAACAGACTGTTTACTCTAACTCGGACTGCTAGAGACCGTTTACGTAAGAGTACCCGTATCAGTGTGACTCAGAACCGAAATTCCTCCAAAGATAGAGGTTTCCCGCGTCACGCAACAAGTGCACAGAATATAGCTGTGTTATACCATGAGAACATGTCCTCAAACTTCAATCAAGGTAACAGATGATAAGTTGTCCTAGGCCATTCTTACTTGGCAAACAGTAAACAAGCCCTGTGTTGATCTTCGATCAGGGTGATGGTGGGTGTGTCTTTGCGAGCAACCGCTTGGAATTCGGTCTGGAAATTTTTTGCGTGGTTAGATCTCATTTGGCAGGATATAAGTGCACGGGTATTGGTCAAAGACAAATCCCGCATACCAAGGGATAGACTTATATCGGGTTAAGTAGATTTTCGAGTTCTGCGTCCCTTGCTCATGAAGCCTGATTCAATTTTGTCGTATCCAGCAATGCTAAACGGGCAGACAGCGATACACACGCCACAACCGTGATTCGCTGCCATATAGGGACCACATTTTTGAGCATCTATTGCCGAAATCCGCCCATCTGAATCGGGTTCCGGATTATCCAATATCGCCTGAGGAGGGCATTTACGGATGCAATGTGTAGTGCGGTGATTTTTCTGGAACGAATTAGGCTGGAGATAAGAGAGGATAACGAGCTTTGGCTCGCGCTGCCATCTCGAACTCCACTGGTGTGAGATAATTGAGCGCCTGATGAATACGCTCTCGCATGTAGACCACTTCCAGCCAATGTTTGATCTGACTCAAAGCATCATCAAAGTTGACGTACTCGCTGTAATCGACGTGTTCCTCTTTGAGCGTTCGGATAAAACGTTCGACGAGGCCGTTCTGGGTCGGGCTGGCTTTGTCGGACATGCTGATCTTGATGCGATGTTCCAGGAGACGGTCGGTGTGTAGCCAGGCCGCATATTGCGATCCCTGATCGGAATGGAAAATCGTTGGTTTGCCGTGTGTCAATGCCAAGTCCAGCGCATCGAGGGTGAGCTGCTGGTCGATGGTGCGACTGAGCGCCCAACCACGCACCGAGCGCGTGTAGGCATCCAGGATGACGGCGAGGTAAATGAAGCGGCGGCCCAGGCGGATGTAGGTAATGTCAGCGACCCAGACCTGATTGGGCTGCTTCAACTTCAGCCCTTTGATGCGGTTGGGATAGCGCGGATGGGGATGCTTACTGTCGGTGGTTTGCACCCAGACCTTGCCGACTGAGCGCGTGACACCCATTTCTTGCAACAAACGGCGCACCACATGCTCACCAACCGGCACGCCTTGACGCAGCAGCTCGTTGTGGACTTTGCGGTAGCCATAGAACGGAAAACGCAAAAGCACCTGCTCGATAGCTGCTACCAGATGGCTTTCATCCTGGCTATGCGGCACATAGTAAGCCGTGCTGGTCGGACACGCCAGCGTCGCGCATAACTGTCGTACCGCATGGTCTGTTTTCATCTGCTGGATCATCTGCCATTTCGCTCCCGCATCGACCCCAGCAAGCTGCCAGCCTTTTTTAGGATTTCGATCTCCAACGCCTGCTTGCCCGCGAGGCGCTCCAACTCGGCGATCCGTTCGGCTTGTGCATCCCGCTGTGGCCCACGCTGGTCGGCAAAAATGTCCGTCGCCCGCTCGAAAAAGGCATCGCGCCACTTGTAGTACAGCGCTTCGGTGATGTCCCGTTCGCAGCAAATCTGAGCTACTGTCTTCTCGCCGCGTAGTCCATCCAGGATTGTCTCTATCTTGAATTGGGCGCTGAAGTTGCGTCGTTTCTTGCTCATGGTTTCTGGTCTCCCTGTCATGATGATACTCCACTATTGGGTGTTCCAGAATTTCCACCGCACTACAGGTTGAACTTATCATACGAAGGTATCTTACCCGATTCTTTTAGTGCACCATATAGGTCCTCTACAAAGTCACCATTCTTGCGCGAATAAGAGATGAAAACATTGATATTTTCGGGTAAGAAAATCGACTCTTCCGTCATGTTTTCACCGCCAGCCAAAGTATGAACCGTTCTGATCAATTTGCGTAGCTCAGGGTCACTCTTCAAGTCCCAAGTGCATCATCTGCAATAGAAGAAGGGCAGAACTGATGTCGAGTATTGTGTTCCGATTTTGCAAGCCGGTACTCGAACCACACCGTACTTCTCGAGTTCAATAGACCTCAAAACTCACTGATTACATGTGCTTCAGGTGTACGGCAGCGCAAGACAATAGCACATTTGGTAGCCTTGCCCACGATTTACATGGATTCCGGATCGAGCGACTTCGATCTATAATACGCTGACTATTGAAGTCATACAACTGAATCGACAGTTCTGGCAGATAATTTCTGGCAAGACGTAGATACTTGTGTAGAATGGTGTTGACGCCAGCACTGGTCAATAAAAAGAGATAGCGGCGAGTGCAAAGGACTTTACTGGCAACAGCGTCAAGTGCTAATAGATATAGGCATAACTGCCAGTACTCGCATACTGGGGGTAATACGAATCACACCCTCCCGGGCTACACTCTCCCACCCCAGAAAGTACTCACATTCTTGTTGCTCAGGCGGCTCATTTCCAGGGCCTTGAAATTACCCAGAAAGCCTTCCTCTCGTCGTCAACCGTGGTCCTTAGGCATTTGAATAATTAACCACTTTTTGGTGCAACGCGCCTCTCCAACAAAGAGACTGCAACATACCGTAACACTTAACGTAATAGCCTTTTACCGGAGTGTCTATTGGGTCAGCGGGATTTGTCGCTCCCGCGATGCACTCATTGTCTCAGCCCATAACAAAAACCACTCCCCAAGATTATTGAGAAGTGGATGTCCTATAGTCTTTCGGGGACGACGGGAGTTGGGGACTCGCGTGTATACTGCTAATCCCGCCCTACTCCACCAGCGATCACGTCACGGTGCTTACCTTCCCAAGATGGTATCCATATATCCGGGAGTAGGGTGCGAAGATCAGCTTGAACAACTCCGATGATTCGCATGAGATGTTCGCCAGCAACAACCTCGGAATGATGAATGAAACCAGCAGATCTACGAACACATTCAGTCCTGACAATTCGATCCAAATGCTAAACCTGAAGATGGCTTCTTTTCGCCATGTTGGCTACCAAACAATAATTCCACCGCTTGTCACGATGCGTTCAAGAAGCTCTTTATTCGATTGGGACTATAATGTGGAAGCGTTCAATCCCACAGATCGTCATGAAAGAAACACGAGGATACCATGAATACGTTTGGTCACCGCTCCGCACTTCTAACCTGCAGGTTAACAGACCACAGAAGTCTGCGAAGTTGACTGTAGAGCAAGATCGGTCTGACGAACTACGATGGTTTGCGATGACCCAAGCCTCAGCTCCGCAAGCGTTCTGTGATCGTTGACTTTACTCTCACTACTTACCCGCCTATACTGAAGATGCGCTCTACAAGTTTTTGTGGGGGAACCCATGAAGCGCCTATTCATCTCCTATTCGCGCCGCAACCTTACCTTTGCCGAACGGCTGGCGCGTGATCTCAGCGATGCTGGGTTCGACGTATGGATCGATTTTCGCAAGATCAAGGGCGGCCAGCAGTGGCGCGACGCGATTTTCAAGGGCATCGACCAAGCCGAGGTCGTGATCGTGTGCCTATCGATTCCAGCAGTCGAAAGCGAATGGGTGCGCCGCGAAATTCTCATGGCACGCAGCCAGGACAAGCTTATAGTGCCTGTGCGGGTCGAAGCGGTGTTCGACGCGATGCGGCAGTACGACGAAACAGAGCAGCTGCTCGACGTGCAGATCATCGATTTTGAGAATCGCTACGAGCGCGCATTTCCGCTGCTTCTGCAAGCGCTGCCCGGCCTGCAGACCGTCACGCCCGATATGGATCTCGAGTCCCTCGACCCGGCGAATATCTCGAACCCTTTCAAGGGGCTGGAAGCCTTCCAGCAGACCGACGCCGACCTCTTCTTTGGGCGTGAGGACCTTACGGCCCGGCTGGCCGAGAAGCTGCGTGAGAACCGACGCTTCCTTGCGGTGGTAGGCGCGAGCGGAAGTGGGAAAAGCTCACTGGTGCGCGCCGGGCTGATCCCTAAGATTCGTGGTGGCGACTTGCCTGGATCGGACGCTTGGCCGCTGGTCATCTTCACACCCCAGAGCGAACCCACCAAGGAGATGGCAAAACGATTGATGCCGGTGTTGGGTGAAAAGCTGCTACCCAACTTGATGACCGCCCTGGAGCGTGGTCCCGATAGCCTGCACCTTTTGACTGAGGGACTACTGTTCGATGCACCATCGGACGCGCGGCTGGTGCTAGTGGTGGACCAATTTGAGGAAGTCTTCACGCGTGCCAGCCCGACCGAAGCGGCGCGCTTCCTCGACCTGCTGCATACGGCGATCACCATTCCCAGTGGGCAGACGCTGTTGATCCTGACCCTGCGCGCCGATTTCTTCGACAGGCTGAGCGCGTATCCTGACCTGGCGGTGCTGTTCGAGCAGGAGAATATGGTCATCGCCACCAAGATGACGCCCGACAACCTGCGGTTGAGCATCGAAGGTCCGGCTGAGATGGTCGGGCTGGTCTATGATCATGGGCTGCCAGACCGCATCTTGGAAGAGGTACGCGAGCAGCCTGGATCGCTGCCACTGCTGCAATTCGCGCTCAAGGAACTCTACGAGCGACGCGACGGGCGGAGGCTAACGTTTGAGGCGTATGAAGAGATTGGCGGGGTTCGGCGGGCACTGGCACAACACGCTGAAGACATCTTCAATAAGATGAATGCTGCACAGCAGGATCTCATGCGGCTGCTGCTGCTGCGGTTAGTAGAGGTCAGCGACGCGGGTGAAGCGACACGGCGCAAGGTGCTGCGTGGCGATTTGACCTTCCGCGACATCTCCGTTGCGGCGGTGAGTGAGGTCATCGACCAACTGACGTCACAGGAATCACGTTTGCTAGTCGTCAGCCGCGAGATCCCGGCTGACGAGGCGAGCGACGCCGAACCAACTGTATGGATCGAGATAAGCCACGAGGCGATGATCCGTGAGTGGGAGCGTTTCACTGGCTGGATCGCGGCCAATGAAGAAGAACTGCGGTACGGTGGAGCGCTGCTCAAGGCCGCGGGCGACTGGGAGCGAGCAGAGCGACACCGTGACTTCCTGCTGTACGGCGCGCGCGTGGACCGGGCTTTGCGGTGGTTGGAGAGCGCTGATGCTAGCGACCTGCAGCGCGCGTACGTCCAGGCTAGTGCGGCTGAACAGGAACGCCAACAGGCGGTGGAGCGAGCGCGCATTGAACACGAGCTAGAAATGCAGCGCGAGCTTGTCAAAGAGCAGCGCCAAGCCGCCGAGCACCAAAAACGCGCTGCAAAGCGCCTCCGCTATTTACTAGGCGCTTTGGCTGTCTTTTTGATCATCGCGGTTGTATTAGCGGGACTGGCTCTCAGCGAACGCAACAATGCCCAGGATCAAGCTGCCACTGCCACGAACGCCCTGGGATTGTCTGAACAGCGTGGGACAGCCGTTGCGCAGCAGGCAGGAACAGCGACACTGGCTTTGGGCCAAGCAGAACAACGCGGAACTGCGGTCGCAGAGCAGGCGGAAACAGCAGTGGCAGCAGAAGCCACCTCTGAGAGTCGCAAAGACGAGGCGCAAAGTGTCTTGTGGGCCAATTCGGCTCAGCAGGCCATGAACAACGATAATCAACAATTGGCGTTGCCGCTGGCGTTAGAAGCAGTGAGTGTAGCAAATCCACCTTCGCTGGCGCAGCGGATTTTGGACGATGTGGCTTATGCCCCTGCCATCAAACACAGTTTTGGAGTTGAACAGTATGTAGTATGGGACGTGGCTTATGAGTCCGGCACTCTGATTTCGAGTACTGAGTCCGGCAATCTCGTTGTCTGGAATATCGAGACTGGCGAGTCAATTCATCGATTTAGTAAACATCGCGGCAATGTTTGGAGGGTGTCCTTAAGTGGAGATGGTCGCCGTGCGATCTCTGTTGGGGATGATCGTACATTGCTTTTGTGGAACACAGAAGATGGCAAGTTGATTCGTGACTTTCCTGGTCACAGTGATTCGGTGTTGAGCGTGGCACTGAGTGACGACGGCAGTTACGCTTTGGCAGGTGTTGCGAATGGCAACCTGGTTGTATGGGATATGGAAACCGGCGAGATCATACAACATCTGGCTGAACATATAGATGCAATACAGAGCGTGGCATTGAGTACTGATGGGCGCTTCGCATTAACGGGTTCATCCGATCGCAGTTTGATACTCTGGGATACTGAAACATGGAATGTTGTACAGCAACTGGAGGGGCATGAGGATGTGGTATTGGGTACCGCAATTAGTAGCGATGGCACAAAAGCGCTTTCAGGGTCAGCGAATGGCAATGTGATACTTTGGAATCTGCAGACAGGACAGGCTTTGCATCGTCTCACAGGCCATTTTGGTAGTGTTTGGAGCGTGGCTCTGAGCG
This sequence comes from Phototrophicaceae bacterium, assembly GCA_965223835.1. Classification (GTDB taxonomy): domain Bacteria; phylum Chloroflexota; class Anaerolineae; order Aggregatilineales; family Phototrophicaceae; genus CAVYXZ01. The sequence goes on along the minus strand of CBDCXQ010000001.1, from coordinate 1,894,950 downwards.
AGGATGGACGGTTTGCAGCGTCAGGATCATCAGATCGGAGTATCATCGTGTGGGATGCCGAGACAGGCACTCTGTTGCATCGCCTGGAGGGACACAAGGGTGCAGTGAATGGCCTCGATCTGGATGCTGATGGGTCGAGAGTGTTCTCAGCAAGCGATGACGGAAGCGTGCTACTTTGGGATGTCCAAAACGAAAAACTAGTGAAGCGTTTTGGAAGTATAGGAAGCGCATCAAGCATCGCACTAAGTGAGGATGGCAAGCTGGCGCTGCTAGGGTTATCCAATGGAAATCTTACTCTATGGGATGCGCAGACGGATAGCATATCATACTTGGAAGGACACCTATCTGTGGTGAACAGCGTCGCAATGGACGCCAGCAAGGGTTTGGCGCTGTCAGGCGGGGATGATCATCTGGTATTTCTGTGGAATTTACAGACCCAAAAACCAATCGGACAATTTGAGAATCACAACAGCGCCGTGACGAGTGTGGCATTAAGCGCGAATGGCATGTGGGCCATATCTGGGGCTGTGGATGGAAGTTTGTTTGTCTGGGATGTAGAGACGCGCGAGATTGTTCGGAAACTGGCGGGTAACGAGGAGACGGTGCTCGCTGTGGCACTAGATGAGGATGGGCAGCTGGCAATGTCGGGGGCGCCCGATGGAAACCTCATCCTCTGGAATGCACGAACCGGGGACGTTTTAAATCGGCTCGAAGGACATCAGGGCGTAGTGAACGACGTTGTAATTGATGCTGAGCTGCAGATTGCGCTGTCGGCAGGCGACGACGGATTGTTCTTTTGGGACTTGGAGCAGGGTGATTTGCTGCGCCGTTTTGAGGGGCACGAAGCCAACGTGCTGAGTGTGGCACTAAGCAGGGAAAACCTACTGGTATTGTCAGGCGATGCGGGCGGATATCTTCTGGTTTGGGATCTGACAACGGGCGAGCTTCTAACTCGCCTGAAGGGTCATAAGGATGCCGTGTACGATCTGGCGCTCAGTCGCGATGGTCTCAGTGCTCTTTCCCTCTCTGATAGTGGCCTGTATTTGTGGAATACAATGCCGGGCAATTTTTTGCGACGTTTTCTTTATTTCCGGCGGAATGTTTTGATTGGCCTCGCATTGAGCGGTGATGGTCATCGCTTACTCTCGATTTCTAACAATTCTGCCCTCTGGGATGTAGACACCGGCGAAGTGCTAGACGTTTTTCCATATGGTGGAAGGCAAGATATCCAAGAGGGCGAGACTGGCACAAGTCGCTCGTATTATTTTGGGAAAATTGCATTAAGCGATGATGGCCAGACAGCAATTGCTGCTACTAATAGTTTGCCTGCTTATGTTTGGAACCCTGGTACAGGTGAACATCTCTACGACCTGCATGGGCATACAGAGGGTGTGACCAGTGTCGCGATTACCTCGGATGGACGCATGGCTATTTCAGGATCCGCCGATCGCATGATTATACTTTGGGACTTGGAGCAGGGTGATTTGCTGCGCCGTTTTGAGGGGCACAATGATACGGTACGAGCGGTTGAGCTAACCAGCGATGGACGCTGGGCGCTTTCGGGATCAGATGACTTTAGCGCCATTCTCTGGAACACAACAGATGGTCACATGATCCACCGCTTTGACGGGCACAGAGGTAGAGTATCCAGCGTGGCAATTGCGCCAGATGGAAAAACCGTATTGTCCGGTTCAGCCGATACGAATTTGATCCTGTGGGATGTTAAGACGGGTCTACAACGACGCACGCTTGTTGGACACAATGATGAGGTGTTGAGTGCTGTTTTCAGCCCAGATGGAGCAGTTATTTTGTCTGGAGCAGCTGATGGCGAAATCATTCTATGGGACACAGCGACTGGGCAGCCCATTCGACGCTGGATTGGACACGAAGGAGCAGTAACCAGTTTGGTATATGGCTCGGATGATTCAACGGCATTCTCCGCCGGATTGGATGGGCAAATCATCATGTGGCGTGTTCAAGCCCTTAACGAACTAATCACATGGGTATATAACAATCGCACGGTCCGCGAATTGACATGCGATGAACGTGAGATCCTCTTCGTGGAGCCCGATTGTGATGAACTTGGCAATATTCCGACGCGAACCCCTTACCCAACGTTGACGCTGACGGCAACGCGGCCCCCGCTGGACCTGACCCTGACTTCCGCGACACCAACTAGCACCCCCCTTCCTACGCCTACAAGATTACCATTGCTAGTAAACAGTATACGTTGGGACACAGTCCAGCCTGGGAAACCTCGGATTTGGCTGTTTGAAGGACAAACTGCGCAGACCATTTCAATTTCGATTCGAGCTTTGGGCATTGATCTGGACCCCTACTTCACACTGTATGCCCCGGATGGGATGTTGCTCGCCGAAAACAACGATTGCAGCGAGCAGAATATCGATGGCGGGCCAATTAAGTTGCCCAAAACGGGGACCTACGCTATCGAAGTGGGTGGATGTAATGTGATCAGTGCCGGTGCATATGAGGTCATCCTAAAAGAGTAGGTTATTTATTGGTGTGGTGGCAGAAATTGTAACATGAACAAGCTCGCAGTTCGGAAACATGCATATTGTTTTAGAATGGCGATTGTCGCGCCTGTCTTGTCCGTGTTTTTCGTCATAGTTGGTGTTGTGTTGGCAAAATCGCCAGCGGCATGGTTTAGAGACGAAAGCTGGCTGCAGAGTGACAAGACACTCGTACTGGATTTGATGAGCGATGCTCCGAATGCCGTTTGGTCGAGCGGAGCAGGCCGTTTGCTCTTCAATGGATCGCGTGATGACTCACGCGGATTCGCCAAGTACGAAGGTGGATACTTAGAAAACGCTGCATTTTACGAACGCGTATTAGAAACGCATCCAAGATGGAGGCCTGATGGGTGGATTCGCGGTGAATACTACATACCCAGTGTTGAATCTGGGCAGCACTTCTTGGCCGATGTAGGGTTTATAATGCCTGCGGGTTCTCCTCGCACAAATGGCGTTGAAATCAGTATTATTTTCAATAGAGAACTTATTGGTGAAACGATTAAATACTATACTGGAGAGTTGTTGTCTATCGATGTCGATCTGACTGAATTTGATGGTCAGTCAGGAATGCTGGTTCTGGAGGTAAGTGCACATGGTGATTCAACGCAAGATTGGCTCGTGTGGTTAAATCCGCGTATTGCAGTTCCATAAGGGAATAAGATGGCGTAGTATCCGAAAACTCATCTGCCGAGAAAATCTGTACACAAAACCGCAGTTCAGCAGCTTGGAAAGCCCGGCAAATGCGATAAGCTTGCCGGGTATTTGTGTGGCAGTTGACATTTAGGTTAAAGGATCGCTTTCCAAATCGTCTTGTTCGTATGGGAGTTCGTGCTGGATGTGCTGTTAGTTTGCGCTATGAGCGACCGTGAAAAAGACCTGGAGAACTTTCTACTGCGCCAGCCAGTTCGCATTGACGAACGGAAGCAATAACGCAACCCCAGATCCGCCGCTAGCATTTCTTGGCGGGCCTTCCTCAACTACTACAGATTCTAGATTCTAGCGTGCGATTTCTCTACCGTCGTGACCGTGATGCTGCAAAAGCTGAACGCGCTCTTTTTCCTAGAACATGGTACAAGACACGATCGCATGGCCGGCTGCACGGCCAATCCCACGGAGGTTGGATGACCCACCAAGCCCATTACACGTCCTGGGCGTTACAGGACCGTGATATACCGATCCGCCTTTTGATCCATGACCATGGCTCAAAGTTCAACTCTGCATTCGACATGGTATTTGCTTCTGAGTGAGTTGAGCTGGTCGAGATCCCCTACCAAGGGCGTATCATAAAAGACTACTACGTGACGCGGCGTTGCGCCAATATTGGAGTATTGGCGACATATTGACTGACGATTATCACGACCTTCTATTGGGTCTAAGAAATCCGGTTATCAAGCCTGACTTTCTGAGGGTAGAAGCAATCGAATTCGGCTTCTGCCGTACCAAAACGAGTGCGCGCCGCCCAGTCCACCAATCAAAGAGTCTCCATTACCCTCCTCGGATTGCGATCTGCCTTCGACCAGATTGACTCGTCGCTCCCGAGATGCGCTCGTGCAACAGCCCATAACAAGAACCGCTCCCCAAAGATATTGAGAAGTGGATGTCCTATAGTCTTTCGGGGACGACGGGAGTTGGGGACTCACGTGTATACTTCTCATTCCCCCCTACTCTACTGCCGATCACGTTACCATTCTTACATATCCGCGCTGGTATCCATACATCCAAGAGTAATCTCACGGCCCGAACCCCTAGTAACCGATGGTGCTAGTTCAGAGGGCATACTGGGCGAGATGATACAGGCGATCCTGAGGACGAGCGTCCGGTTGTAAGGTGCGATTAAGTCCAAGCAGCACCTTGACATGGCCGCGACATAGGCTAAACGGGTTTCAAATTGGGCACTGGTGCGATGAAAGACCTTCTTCAAGCTGCAAACGGTCGTCACCAACGACAGGGCGGTTTCGACCAACATGCGTTCGTTCCAGGTGCCACGCGGACAGAGTTTGAGGTTGGCCGGAATGCCATCCGCGTCATTGAAGCCGGTATCGGCCAGGACAATGCTCTCGTCTTCCAACGCCGAAACCAACGGGAGGAAGACCTGGTCATGGACATTGGCGGTCGCCCAAGCCCAACTGACGATCCAGCCATCGTCGTTAATCAACCAGCACAACTTCATGCCCACAATCCAGCGCCAGTTGGATTTGCCTTTTTTGCCAATTTGCTGGTCGCTGCGGCCTTAGCGGATGGGATGGATCAGCTCGATGCCATAGCTGGCGATGACGGTGAAGAAACTCGGTTCGGCCAGAAAGGCTTGACACCAATCCTGATGGGTATGCAGCAACCGCTGCAACCGCGTGCGATGGGGCAAGCCGCCGCCGTGTCCCTCGAAATCCCGCTTGAGCCAGCGGTAGAAGACCCGAAAGTAGCCGCCTTGAGGGCAAACAGCACGCCAATCGTCACCAGTTCGCTCGGATACTGCTTGGCTTGGGGATGCTTGGGCCCATTTGGCATCCGATCATCTATCTCACAGAACAGGGCGATGATAAACTCTTCCGTAGTCACGGCGCGTACTCCTTCTCAGACTTTGACACTTTGAGAATGTACGCTGTCCATGACTTTTGCAACTAGTAGACGACCACGTGAAAGTAGACGCATAACAAGAAATGGGGCATAGTCGGAAAAAAGGAGCGTACCAGAACATGCCCAAGAAGATCTACCATGTAAGGCTGACAGCGGACGAACAAGCATATCTGCAAGGTCTCATTCGCAAAGGTAAAGAGTCAACACGCAAGCTGACCCGCGTCCGTATTTTGTTGTTAGCCCATGCAGGCCAAAAAGATCATGAAATCATGGCGAGTTTGCAAACGACCCGTTCCACTGTGGAACGCACCCGTAAGAAGTTCATTGATGGCGGTGTCGATTGGGCCATCAATGAAAAGCCCCGTCCAGGTGGTAAATTCAAGCTGGATGAGAAGGCTGAAGCAACGTTGATCGCCCTGGCGTGTAGCGATGCCCCCGATGGTCGGGCCGAGTGGACGATGCAATTGTTGGCTGACAAACTGGTCGAATTAGGCATGGTTGACAGCATTTCAGACGAAACGGTGCGCCGCTATCTGAAAAAAACACACTGAAGCCCTGGCAGAAAGCCCAATGGTGCATTCCCAAAGTGGATTATGAATTTGTGGCCCGAATGGAGGACATTCTTGATCTGTATGCTGAGGCACACGACCCCTATTATCCGGTCATCTGTTTCGATGAACAGCCCATGCAACTGATTGACCATGTTCAACAACCGCTGCCAGCCCAACCCGGACGACCCGCACGCTACGATTACCATTACAAGCGACGGGGCACCTGTAACCTGTTCATCTGTTTTGCGCCCCGACTGGCATGGCGTCATCTTCAGATTACCCAACGCCGAACCATCACCGACTTTGCCCACCAGATGAGGTGGTTGGTCGATGAAGCCTTTCCCGAAGCACTCCGGCTCCGCATTGTGCTTGACAACCTCAATACCCACAAGATTGCCAGTCTGTACAAAACCTTTCCGCCTGACGAAGCTCGCCGTATTGCTCGCAAACTTGAGTTTCATTTCACGCCCGTTCATGGCAGTTGGCTCAACATGGCTGAAATTGAACTGGCGGTGCTGTCCAAGCAGTGTCTCAATCGCCGTATTCCGACACTTGCGAAGCTGCGGCACCAACTCTCTATGTGGCAGGCTGAACGCAACACCAACAAGCATACTGTCCAATGGCTTTTCACTTGTCAGAAAGCACGCCAAACTATGGCCCGATTATATCCGTCTTAATCCATATGCTGGTCTACTAGTACCAATGGTTACTAAACGCCGATCGACCCACCCACCCCCCAACAGATAACCGAGCGATTGCTTTGCGATGACCAAATAGTGCCCAATCTCAACCGAGCCTTTAAACATGAAAGATTGCCAGTTAATAAGAATTATTTCATCGCCCGCATCAAAAACTATCCAGAGGGCATTGCTGATGTTGGGGCACAAGCCATATTCCGCGTTGTAGACGATCACTGAGAGGAATGCCTGAGCCAGCACAATCTCAACTTTAAAAAATGACGACAGATGGTGGCAATCAGGGAGTGCTGGCAATTTGACATTGAATAGTGTCTCGATCAAGGCATTGGTCAACCCTGTACATGAAGCACGTTCTCTGGGTTCAGAAACAATATTTGGTCAGTTAAATGCGTTGCCGTACGCCGAACGCTCGGGCATCCAGCAGTCATTGGGTCACCATTAACTGAAAAGACACAAAATCGTTCGCAGATTCGACCTTCCATTGATCCCGCACTAGCTACGCCACAAAAATCCCCTTGAATTCAAGGGGATTTCACCATTCGGGAGCGACGTGCATGGATCGCTCGCTGGGTGTATCGCTTGGATTCCTAAGGAAGGAGTATACTATCTGCTCCAGCACCAACTCCTAGCGTTTCGGACAAAACGGCGAGATGGATGCCCGACCTAATCTCTTCCGTAGCGGATCAGGTTTTCGAGTCCATTGACGAAGAGCTATTAAACACTCCCGCTTAGCTCCAGAGCTTCTCGCTTGCGCGGCGGGCACCTTCCGTAAGGGACTCGAGCTTTGCGTAGGCAATATCGGGGTGTACAGCACCGAAACCAGCAAAGGTCCCGAAGCCACAGTCAGTACCGGCGATCACTCGCTCTTTGCCAACGATGCTTGCGTACCGCTCAATTCGTTCTGCAACCAGATCAGGATGTTCTACAAAATTGGTTGTTGTATCTAACACACCCGGGATCAAGATCTTATCGTCGGGGATGTCCGCATTGGCCCATGTTTGCCACTCATGCGCGTGACGCGGATTTGCGCCCTCGAATTGAATTGCTTGCGGCTTGGCACTTAACACAATATCGATGATCTCCGCAAGGTCAATATCATGGGTATGCGGGCCTTCATAATTTCCCCAGCACAGATGCATCCGCACTTGTTCGGCGGGCACGTTTTCCAATGCGTAATTCAAGGCTTCGACCTGCCGCTGTGCTGCTTGCTTAAACGTATGGGTGTCTTCGTCGCGGAAACGAATATGTCGGCCCATTGCTAGATCAGGGCAATCGATCTGCAAAATCAGCCCGGCTTCGATGATTTTTTCGTATTCGACTTTCATCACCTCGGCCAGCGCTTGCAGGTAATCCTCATCGTTTTTGTAGTATTCGTTGGGTTGGAACACCGCAATCACACCGGGCGACGCAGCATTCATAAATCCCTCGGTCGCGCCTGATGCGGCGAGCGCAGCTTTGAGATTATCAATATCTTTTTCCAACGGGGCCAGGTCTTTAATCTTGATCTCGCCACGAACCACCGGTCGGTGATATTTTGGTGTCCCACCCTGTTGAGCCAGGCGCTCTTTAAATGCTGGGAAATCGTCCAGGTCTTTTGGCGTTGCCCGTGGCACTTCAGTAATCTCAAAGCCGGTTAAACGATGACGAATATAGGTTGCGTAGCTGATCTTACTCATTTCGCCGTCGCTAATAATGTCTACGCCAGCAGCGACTTGTTTTTGCGCGACCTCTTTTACCGCCCGTGTCATGACGGAGTCAAAGTCGGCCAGGTTATAATCCTCGCCTTTATCCTGAGCAAATAGCTGATCCACGACATATTGTGGGCGGGGCATACTCCCGACATGCGTGGTAAGGATGCGATCGGTACTTGTTTTCATCATTTGGTTCTCCGCATTTTGTCTGTTGATGATGTCTAATTTGGTGGTTGGAAGTCCTTGAGATCGACTCCCATAAGTTCTTTAAACATCCCCAACAATTTTTCATTTTGCGCCGCTTTCTGCGCCTCATAGTCTGGCGGATGTATCATCTTGCCTTTTTCATTCGCCTGATAGCCGTTCTCAACGGCAGCCTGCTCAACCTTGGGTGCCCAATATGGGTCTTTGCCCTCAAAGACCTGATGCGATTCCAGCACCGCAAAAAACCACCCAACCTGCTCGCCGATGTACTCGAAACGACGGTACATACCGGGCGGCAAAGAGATCATATCCCACTCACCAAGGTCAAAATAGCCCTCAGATTGATCGGGATCGTCAGAATTCCCCCAATAGAAGCGCCAGGGTCCTTTGAGTATAAAAAATGATTCAATATAATCGTGGGTGTGCCATGCAGGGCCACAATGCGGCGGTGCCCACCCCATGCCAATTTGATAGTTATGGGGTGCTGTGATGGCGCGTTGAATCTCAAAATCGGGGTTTTCGCTTGCCGTATCCCCAATAACTGCATAGTTCATGCGATAGTGGTTGGGCAGCATACTATCAATAAACATGATAGGGATGCCTTTATCTTTGAGGTCGTTAAAGCGCATCACTCGCTTTGACATACTTTCTGCAGTTTGTTTTGGATGTTCCATAGCGTTTCTCCAGTTCTCTGATAAGCGTGGCCGGTGTTCCGAAGTAAATTGTTATGATTTATCCCAGTCGTGACCCATGATGCAACGAAATATCATGTTTGGTTTCGCCGTGCTGGGCAAGATCAGCCATAATCTCTCCAATGACGCTTGCCATTTTAAAGCCATGGCCGCTAAAACCTGCCGCCACCGAAATCTGGGGTCTATCGGGTAAGGTTTGTATAACCCAATGTTCATCGTCAGTGTTGGTAAACATGCAGACTTTCATGGACAGCGTTCTACCGGCGCCATCAGGAAAATACTTTTCCCCAAATTGGCGGAGTATCGCCTCGTCCTCTGGATACACGTTGCGATCAACTGTATCCGGGTCAACAATTTCCTCTCGATGGTGCCACCGGCCAAACTTCATACCCGGTGTGCCGCCGTCTGGATTGAATTCCGGGAACCCGTAGTATCGACCTTCATCCACTTCACCATTCCACACCGGGAAACGCTCAGGCGTGAACCATTCCGGTTTTTTCGTCTCTAGCCAGATCAATACTTGTCTTTCGGGCACAGTCTTATTTCGCAAGTCAGGCACGAGTTTATGCGCCCACGCGCCACTACATATCACGAGCTTTTTAGTAACATAGGTACCTTTGTCAGTGACGACCTTTACCCGCTCATCCCCCAGGACTTGCCAGCCCCGGACACATTCCCCCGTATGAACGGTTGCACCATACTGTTCGGCAATAGTGACATGGGCTTCAATGCATTTTTCTGGCACCAACAGCCCACCCTGAGGTTGAAAGATAGCTTTGATGGCACTTGGCAAATGATAACCGGGAAACCGTTGTGAAAGTTGTCCGCTGTTCAGGACTTCATGAGCCAATCCATGTTCTAAACAGCTTTGCAAACTGCCAGCGAACACGCTACTGTCTTCTGGCCCCATGTCAATGCTGCCGGTTTGGTAAAACAGTTTTTCGCTGGACTCGGCTTCCAGCGTGTTCCATAGTTCAAAGGCTCGACGTAGAAGTGGTACATAGGAAGGGTCTTCGTAATATGCCAGGCGAATGATGCGCGTCAGGCCATGGTAAGAACCCATGTCATGTGGGATTTGATATTGCTCGATGCCAAGAACGTTGAAACACCGTTTCGCGAGGTGATACAGTGTTGCACTGCCCATACCCCCAATGCCGATGACGATCACATCATAAGAAGACGCCATAATCTCTTCGTCGTTCCCTTACAGTCAGCATCATTTGCGCTTGATGAATTAAACAAAATTTGCATACGTATTCAGCTTATGTTACTGTAGCATATCACGAAATCGATTTCGGGCAAAAATTTCGTATGCCAGCATCGCTGAGTGAAATAGCAAAACAACTCAATCTAGCCACGTCGACCGTGTCAAAAGCGCTAAACAACTACGATGATGTTTCGTTGGAAACTCGTGAATTGGTAATCAAGACAGCCCGTAAACTGGGCTATCAACCGAGTGCAGCAGCTCGGAATTTGCGCCGCGGTCGTACTGACAAAATTGGCTTGTTCTTGAATACGTCAATTGATTATGTCGTTGATTATCTCTCAGGGATCATCCCTGGTGCAGTGCTTACCGCGCAACAGGCGGGCATGAACTTGCTCATCTATACGATGACGGACAACGACCCTGATCGCCTCGTTCAGGTTTGCCGCGCGAATGAAATTGATGGTGTGATCCTCTTTTCTACGCATTACGACCAGCAAACAATCGAAACACTCCTGAAAGACAAGTTCCCCTTTGTCGTCATGGGGCGTGAGATCCGCGACGAGCGCGTGTCGTATGTCGTCCCGGACTATTACGATGGGTCGTATCAAGCAACAAAGAATCTAATTGAACTTGGGCATCAACGCATTGCATTTACCACCCGCCCCCAACTGACGACGGCGAATGAAGCGCGATACAAGGGGTATTGCGCTGCGTTAACAGATGCCGGGATCGTCTCTGATGACACGCTAGTTGTCGAAACCCGGCTTGAAGAAAATAGTGGTCGGATCGCTGCTGAAATTCTCTTGGGCTTGTCTCAACCGCCAACGGCGATTTTTGCATTTCACGATTTGATGGCAGTGGATGTAATCGCAGTATTACATGAGCGCGGCGTCCATGTGCCGGACGATATTTCTGTTATCGGTTTCGATGGATTGCGAGCTGGGTTTATGACCATGCCGCATATTACGACCGTCGCTCAGCCACTGCAGCAGATTGGACAACGAGTAATTGAGATCGTCAATCAACAGATTGCATCGCCCGAATTCATACCAGTGCAGGAAATGCTCCCGGTTGATTTTGTTGTACGCGGTTCAACTGGCCCCAGAAAAGTAAGCTGAGTAAATAAATATATGAGTATGAAAGCTGCTTATTTTAGCGAATCTCGAAATCGTTTTCGGACGGTCACGAAAGCGGGAAGGCCCGTTGAGGAAACTTTATGAGCGACAGTAAAAGTAAGACGAAGTCCCAGGAGCAAGATGCAGTCACGCTCCAGGACAAAGTCGATATTCAGCATATGCATAACGCCAATGGCAAGCGTGATCAGGCGATGGAAGGTTTCGACCCAAAATACGCCGATATTGTGGATTACATTATTCGCGTCACCCATGAAATATGGGAGGAGAAAGCCATTGGCAAGCTCTATGACTACTACGCCAACACCATCCAAATCCACACATCCGGTGGCACGATCCATGGACGGGATAAGGTGCTGGCGAGTACGATTGCGACATTGGCAGCTTACCCGGACCGTCGCCTATATGGCAATGAAGTTATCTGGGGTACTGAGAATAAACGGGAAACCTATACCTCGCATCGTCTCACCCATACCGGCACGAATCGTGGCTGGTCATTATATGGCCCAGCAACCGGCAAGCAAGTGAATTACCGGGCGATTGCGGATTGTCTCTGTCGGCAAAACATGATTATCGAGGAATGGCTTGTGCGCGACGAGTTGACTCTGATCCATCAACTCGGACTTAATCCAATACAGACGGCCAGAGCGATGGCCTTAAACGATGTGGAAAACGGACGCATCTTCCCGGTTGTGGGCGATGTGGAACGCGGTATCGGCCAGTACCCACCCTCAACAATCGAGGCAACCGACACCTTTGAACCGGAAAACTTCATTCGGCGGGCGCTGCATGAGGTGTGGAATTGGCGCTTGTTAAATAAAGTCCGCGACTACTTCGCCGAAACGATCAATCTGGAATCTGCATCAATGCGCCGGGCCAAAGGCCAGAACGATTATCAGGGATACGTACTATCGCTGCTTGCTCCCTTCCCCGATCTACGGGTAACACCAGAACATTTCTGTTCTGTCGGCGATGAAGAGGCTGGCTTTCGGACCGCAACCCGCTGGCGGATGCGTGGTACGCATACCGGTTTTGGCAACTATGGCGAACCCACGGGCAATCCCATCGACATTATGGGGATCAGCCATCATTTGATACAGGATGGCAAAATTCAATCGGAGTGGACTATTTTTGATGAATTTGAATTGTTGAAGCAAATCCATCGTCCACAATCCTAATCCTTTGCGGAAAAGGTGGTGATGTTCACTACGGAACACGCCTTTTTAAATAAATGTGTTTGTCATTGTAGGGAGGACAAATCTGATGAAAAAGCTATACATTTTACTGGCGGTGCTGGCATTGTTTGTTGTGCCGGCAACAGCACAAGATGAGGGTGGCTGTAACCTTGCGGCTCCAGCCGAAGCAACCGAAATCAACATGATTGGTTGGTCATTCCCGATTACCGATTTCTATGCCGGAGAACTTGACGCCTGTAATTCCGTCGAGAATCTGACGGTGAATACGCAGTTGCTTGCGAGTGCAGACGCCCAGGAGCAAGTGCGATTGGCGCTGTCCACCGGTGGTGATTCGCCGTATGACATCGTTCACTTTGCCAATTCTGGTGTCGCTGAATGGGGTGGCGCGGGATGGCTTTTGCCGCTGAACGATCTCATTGAGGAATATAGCGAAGCCTATAAGCTGGATGACATCCCGCAAGCCGCCTGGGATGCCGTCACCATTGATGGACAAATCTATGGTGTGCCGGTGGTCGGCAATACCCTGCACTTCATCTACCGCAGTGACATTTTTGAAGAATTTGGCCTCGGCGTTCCTGAGACGTATGCCGATGTGATTGGTGCCTGCGAAACCATTGGCCTTGACAATCGTGACTTTGATGCGCCGTTCACCATCAATCTGTCTGCTGGTTGGGCGTGGGAAATTGAATTTTTCCAATTCCTGCGGGCGTTTGGTAGTGACTTCTTGAATGAAGATCTAACACCGGCATTCAATGGACCAGAGGGTGTGCAGGCGGTGGAACTCATTCTTGATGTTGCCGAGGCCTGCATGGGTGAATTTGGATACTCCTTCAATCTCAACGACCAGGAAGTCGCCATGCAACTTGGCACACTTCCAGCAACCAATATGTGGGCTAGCCGAGCCGCCAACATGAGCGATCCCGAACGCACAGATCTCATTGACGTCATTGCCTATGCCCCGGCTCCCCGCGTAACCGCTGACAGTCCGCGTGCCGGGTCGGCTTGGAACGACTTCTATGGTATTCCAGTCACCGTGACCAACGATCCCGAATTAATCTTCCAAATCATCATGGAAGCCGCTGATGAAGAAAGCCAACAACGTGCAGCAGGCTTTGGGCAAGCAACCCGGGTATCGGCTACGGCTTTTGGTGGCCCCTATCTCGATGCGGCTAATGTTACCATCGAGGAAGGTATTGGCAGCTATGATAAGCATCCTGCAATCGGCATCGTGCGCGCCAAACTCGGTGAGTTCTTGCCGCTTGTTGGGACTGGCGACATGACGCCCCAGGACGCGCTCAATGCCGCCGCCGAAGCCTATATTGAGGAAGCAACTGCACAGGGTTACATCGAATAAGACAAAATTTGCTTTGCTCAATCGTCTGGCAGGGACTCTCACGTATGAGTTCCTGCCCCTCGTCATACGTTACAACTGAAAAAGGCCTTTTTTATGAAACGTGGCACATTTTTTGCATTTGCATCCCCCAGCATGGTCATCATGACAACGTTGATGCTCATCCCGCTCTTGATGGCAATCTATCTCGGTATGACACGTCTTAACTTTCAAAATGTTACCGCCCCAGAATTTATTGGCTTGGCAAATTACGAAGATGTCTTGCAAGATCCTCAATTCTGGCGGGCATTCCAATTTACAGCGATCTACATTGTCTTTGTCGTTCCGCTCGTTATTGGTATCGGATTTGTGATGGCGTTGATTCTCGATCAGGTCTCGGTTCTCACCCGTGGAGTATACCTGTCAATATTCTTATTACCTTTCATCATTGTGCCCATCGTGGGTTCATTGATGTTCAAACAACTCTTTGAGGCATCTGGTCCCCTGACCTACTTATATCAAGAGATTTTTGATACCCGTTACCGCCCGACCGAGTTTTCTGTCAAGCTATTGATCATACTTTATGGCGTCTGGTATATAACGCCGTTTACGCTGGTTGTGTACTTTGCCGGTCTCCAAACCCTACCCAGTGACTTGATTGAAGCATCTTCCATTGATGGTGCTGCGTGGCATGAAAAAATTCGGCATATTGTAATCCCTCACCTTCGCTCACTGACGATATTCATTCTCTTGTTCACCATCATGGATACATATCGCGTCTTTGATAGTGTGTTCGTGTTGAGTGATCAGTTGAATCCAATCTATCGAGCCAATTCAGTCATGTCGTATACGTTTCAACAAGCGACGCTCGTGCAAAATCTTGGCAAGGCCAATGCGATGGCGATTATTACTGTGATTGGCATCTTGATCGTGCTGATCCCTAACCTGCGCGTCTCTTATAAAGAACAGATTGCGGAGCGATAGTCATGGGAAAAGTAACCAATCCATTTGGACGATTTGCGATACACGCAATTTTGCTGGTCTTCGCGATTTATAGTGCGTTTCCCTTCGTCTGGACGACGCTACAATCGTTCAAGACCTTTCGTGATGCGAATTCACGCACGCCGTTGTTCTGGGGATTTGCCCCAACCTGGGAAAATTATCAGGAAGTCTGGCTACGTTCGATCCCGGAAGCTGGTGGGGCGACGATTGCTTTCTTTTTGTTGCTGGCCGTCGTTGTGCTTGTGTGCATGTTGATCTTCGCAAAATACCTCCCGTTTCCGACCCCGATTGTATACGCGATTTCCGGGGTGGGTTTTGTTGTGGTGCTGTGGCTGGTCCCACAACTGGTGGATGTTTCACAATTCTATGATTACTTTATCAATACGATCATTGTCACGGTCGGAACGATTGTGGTATCGATCAGTATTGGGTGTCTGGCGGGATATGGTCTCGCCCGTTACGTCGGGTTTATCGGTGTTGTTATCCTGATTGCTGCGCTGGCGTTCCGCGCATTGCCCCGTTTGGCCTTCATCTTGCCGTACTTCTACATTGGTACCGTGACCGGACTTACCGATACGCACTTCCTGGTCATCATCACGCTCGTAGCCGTAAACCAACCATTTACGATCTGGATGTTGCGAAGCTTTTTCATGGAAGTTCCGAAAGAATTGGAAGAATCAGCAATGGTCGATGGCGCGGGTCGCCTCGTGTCCTTCATGCGTGTGATCGTGCCGATTGTCTGGCCGGGCATTATATCCACCGCGTTGTTCTCACTGCTGTTGGCCTACAATGAATTCTTACTGGTGCGCTTGCTGACACAATCCAACTGGACTTTACCAGTTGCAATCTCACGTTTTACGGGGGGAGAAGATCCACGCCACCTGACACTGGCAGCTGCATCGGCGGTTTCGGCAACGATTCCGATTATGCTGGTGATATTGTTCTTCCAACAACATCTGGTCAAAGGGCTAACTGCAGGAGCGGTTAAGGGCTAACCATGAGCGAACAATCAGACCGCAATAAACAACTTGTTGCGGACATGTACGATGGACTCAACCGGAATGTTCTGGGCTTAATGAAGGAATACTGGTTTGACGACATGGTATGGTCAGGCCCGGCAGGTATCGGCACGATGCACGGCATTGACGCATTCGAGAACGATTACCGCAAACCCTTCATCGAGTCATTTCCTGACAAAAACGCTCAAGACCATATGCGTATCGCCGAAGGCGAATGGGTTGCCGCCACCGGGTATCAAACAACAACGTTCGCTCAGGATTGGCTGAGTATTCCAGCTACCAATAATACGATCAAAATACGCTATATGGACTTCTGGCGGGTTGAAGAGCGTGATGGCGAACGAAAGCTGGCGGAAAATCTGGTGTTGATTGACGTATTAGGTGTGCTTGAACAAGCTGGATACGATGTCGAAAAGGTGCTGAAGTTCGTTGGCTCAAAACCACCAGCATTTTTCGAGGATGTAGAATAGCATCATGAGACAATCCATTCATGAGCAGAACAAATCCCTGATCAACATCTTCAGGGCGGCGTTGTATGATTGTGATCTTGCACAATTACGCAGCCAACTGAACTCGGTATTTGCGCCCAATTGTGAGATACATCTTGCTGCACCCTTTGAGACGCTTGCGGGTGCGGATGCGCTTTTTGAGCAAGCCTATCAACCCTTATGTGCGGCAATTCCCGACCTTGAACGCCGTGATTTTATTGTCATGGCTGGCGAAGCCAATGGGCAAAATTGGGTAGGTTGTTGCGGACACTATGTCGGTGTTTTTGAAACACAATGGCTAGACATCCCGCCGACACAGCATATTGTCTACATGCGTTATCATGAATTCTTCCGCGTTGAAGATGGCAAAATTGTTGAAATGCAGGCCTTGTGGGATATTCCATCGGTCATGATGCAAGCCAATGCCTGGGCAATGACACCCAGCCTGGGCGTAGAGTGGATGGTGCCATCACCCGCGAGTCATGATGGGATTAGCTTGAACGCCTATGATAAAGCGCGAGCTGATGCCAGTGTCAGGCTGGTTAGTGAGATGTTGACGGCGCTAAAGCGTTCGCCTGAGGGGAAAGAGGCGATGCAACTTGACAAATACTGGCATCCCAAAATGTTATGGTATGGTCCGGCTGGAATTGGCTCCATGCGGCGTATTTCCGGGTTTCGCAAATGGCATCAAATCCCGTTCTTAAATGCTATGCCAGATCGTAGAGCGTTCCTTGACAAGGGGATCCTCTTCGGTGATGGCGACTATGTTGGCTTTACTGCCTGGCCCGGTATGGCAATGACGATCTCAGGGGATGGTTGGCTGGGTATTGCGCCTTCGAATCAAGAAATTACCATGCGTAGCCTCGATTTCTGGCGTTGTGAAAACGGCTTGATCCGTGAAAATTGGGTTCTGGTTGATATACTGCATGTCTATGAGCAACTTGGGGTTGATGTCTTTGCCCGAATGCGCGAGATTACCCATTCGCGACAACCGCATTGGGATAATAATCGTTAACATGACCAATCAAGGAAATAAGTCGCTGGTCTGGGCATACTGGCAAAAGATGAATCGTGGTCCCCACTTCGATGCCTTTGTGAATGCCGTCCACCATGATGTGATCTGGCATGGGTTTCGCCCTTTGCGCCACCTGCAGGGCAAAGATGAAGTTTGGGGAAAGTTCTGGCAACCACTACTGAAGGCCATACCCGACCTCACCCGCCGACCCTATCACTTCATCGGTGGAAGCTTCGAAGATGCGGATTGGGTATGCGGTACTGGCGATTTCATCGGCTCGTTTGCTTATGATTGGCTGAACATCCCGGCGACTCGCCAAACGGTTCATTTTCGCTTTGGCGAGTTTTGCAAACTTGAAGACGGTAAGTTCGTCGAAATTCGCATCCTTATCGATCTGATCGATTTAATGCGACAGGCAGGTATCGCAGTGCTTCCACCCAACTATGGACGTGATCTCTGGGTACCAGGTCCGTTGGCTGGCGATGGGATATTGCTCGGTGAGCAGGATCCCGCCGAATCCACAAAGACTCGTGAATTAGTCGAAGAAATGATTTTTGGCGGACTCAACAAGTATGACCAGAAAAATCAAGATAGTCAGGGCCTGGAACGCTTTTGGCATCCGCACATGGTATGGCATGGCCCGGTTGGCATCGGCTCTGCCTATGGGCTAGACGAGTTTAAAGAGAACGCTCAGGGTCCAATTGTACGTGCTTTCCCAGATCGTAAAGGGGTCGGACATCAAGCACGGATCGCTGAGGGGATCTTTGCGGCATCTACTGGATGGCCCAGCCTGGTCGGCACTCATATAAAGGAGTTTATGGGATGGGCACCAACAGGTGAGAAAGTTGGTTGGAACATCATGGACTTCTGGAAGCGCGATGGTGATTTGTTGCTAGAGAATTGGGTGATGATTGATTTAATTGATGCGGCGTTAGCATCGGGCGTTGATCTAATGTCGGAGTTACAAGCATGAGTGATTTTCAACCGATAAAAGCCCTCGTTCGTGAATACTTTGACGCGCTAGAACAAGCAAATCCAGGCAATATCAGGCAAGTTCTGCAGAAATACACCGCTGCCGATTATCTGTGGCAAGGCGTATACCCTTTTCGCGAAAAACACGGCACAGATGCCGTTGCAACCGACTTTTGGAGACCGCTTATTCGCGCAATAACCAGGATGCAACGGCGGCAAGACATGTTCATCGCCGGAACCAACGAGATAAGCGGTGAAGATTGGGTCATGAGCATGGGTAACTTCATGGGGTTATTCGATAAAGAATGGCTCGGTATTCGCCCAACCCACAAAATTGTGAACCTGCGTTATGCTGAATTTAACTGTGTCGAACATGGGAAGATTACACGAACCGGTCTTTTTGTCGATATTATTGGTTTGATGCAACAAGCGGGCTGTTACCCGTTGCCACCGTCGACTGGAGTCTATTACAATTATCCAGGGCCACGCGACCACGATGGACTGTTGTTTGAAGACGCTCCAGCAGCCGAGGGTCACATCACATTGGCACTTGTCAATACAATGATTGATGATCTCAATGAGTTGAATGAAAGTGGTTCGATGGGGTGCCCGCCGGAAGTGCTTGAGCATACCTGGTCAAAAGATATGCTCTGGTACGGACCGGCTGGTATCGGCGCGACTTACACCATTCCCCGGTATCAACAACAACACCAGCTCCCGTTTCGCAGCCGACTAGATGATAAGCGCTTTCACGGGCATGTGTGTCGTTTTGCTGAAGGCAACTTTGCCTGTTTTTTTGGGTGGCCGAATTTATCTAACACACCGCTCGGCGGTTGGCTAGGGTTGCCAGGGGGACATATCAACGCCACGATGCAGGTGGTGGATGTGTACCGACGTGAAGGTGATAAACTGGCGGAGAACTGGATTTTTATTGATATACCCTACTGGTTGAAGCAGCAAGGCCTGGACGTGTTCGAGCGGACACAGCAAATCACGAACCCGTAGCCTAACACCTCGTTGCATGACGTGCACTTAGTTTTTGGCATCGCCTGGCAACGTCTTTCACAGTTAATTGCTTTCCAAATCCCAATCGTTACCGAGCGTATATTGAACCCGTGTTCAGCACACTATAGATCTAAACGAAAAGAGCTTCTCGAGGCAATATGGGAAGCTCTTTATCCTATAGTCTGAACGGGAGCGACGGGGGTCGAAGCACAGGCATTATAAAATTCTTGTTCTTCCTCCCAGGCAGAAATTCTGGATGCTTTGAGTTTAAGCTCTGTGGCTTTCAAATAATCGTTGTCAGCTTTGATTACACCCAATGTGGGTTCACTAGGAGATGAGCCTCAATGGCTACGCGCTTCATTGTCGAAAAACCGCGTATTGTTCAGAAATTCATCTGAGAGAGAAACTTGCCTCTACGCGGCCTCGCGATAGTAGTCCCGGATGATGCCTCCGAGTACATGTCGACAGCGAATTGGGCCTTGAACGGCCCCTGATTCCAAGCCTAACGGGCTGTCTTGCTGCAAACTCTGGTGAGGACGTCGTTCATAGTAGTAGGTTGTGTATTCTTGCAAGATACGCCGACAATGTCGCGTGTTGAGAATGATCAAGCGGTCCAGGCATTCTTCGCGGACTGAACGCACCCACCGTTCGGCTACGGCGTTGGCATTGGTAGCCTGATAGGGGATGTTAACGATCTCGATCCCTGATGCCTCAAATACGGTCTCAATCGATTGAGTAAACTTGCTGTCATGGTCTCGTATCAAATACATCATCGGCGAATCCCGTTCCTCCAGTTCCCAGGTCATCTGCCGCGCTTGTTGGGTCATCCAGTGCTGGTTGGGATGCGTTGTACACCCTGCGAAATAGACCCGGCGCGTACCATGCTCGATGAAAAACAAACAGTATAAGGTTTGTAGCGTAAGCCTTTCAACGGTGAAGAAATCGCACGCCAGGAACTGCTCCTTGTAGTGATTGAGAAATGTGCGCCAGGAACTGCCCTGTCGTGACCGCTCTGACGCGGGCGGAACGCCATGGCGCAACAATACCGTACGAATCGTTGTCGCACTCACGTCAACGCCCACCTTGCGCAACTCGCCTTCCAACTTGTCATAGCCTAAGGTTGGGTTGTCGCGCGCCACCTGGAGAATCCATGTTTCCTGTTCGCGGTCAATGGGCGGACGTCCGGGTTTTCGGCCCTGCTTGAATGTCCACTTGCGACGCACGAGGGCCCGATGCCAGCCTATCAGTGTCTCAGGCTTGAACAAGCGCACGCTTTCATCCAGTACTTCCCGTGCATCATTGGCCTTGTTCTTCACCCTCACCGCGAGCGCCGCCAATGGTACTTTCTGCCAGCGCGGAATGTTCGGTCCCCGCGCTTGTTTCCGCTCCACAATGCGCAGTTGTTGTCGCAGCAGCATGATTTCCAAATCCTTTTCGTCATCCGTCATCCGTCATCCGCATCACAGCAACCAGATCCAACATGAATTGCCACACAAACAGCATCACACGAAAGAACATCCATTTATCGCCTTTCCTGACTCCGGCAGACAAACAAAAATCCCACAAGCTTACCGCACCTGTGGGGTCTTTTCATCCCATTCCTAATTGCCTGTTTCAGGCAGATTCTTCTCGTGGATTGTTTTTTGAACAATACGCCATTCGCCAGGTCCTTATGGCTGTGCCTGTACCTACCAACTCTAATTAGGGAGACTACCTGATTCTCGATCTGCAACAAATTACTTGCAATTTTGCCGGAACGATATATAGTGATATATCTATGTTAAACGGGCACCTGGGCTGACCCGTAGAAAAGAACTTTCTGAATTAATCATTTTTGGGATTACCCGTGCAGAATACCCGGCTCTCAAACGTTCATTGCAGCCTGGTGCGCTGTTACCATCACGCAGATGCTGACCCTAGTATATATAGCGCATACACCACTTGCCGCCAAATGATAATCGAAATTTATCATTTTCTTATACTTGCTGGGCTAAAGTCCCACTCGGTTGTCCGAACAATCTCATATACGGTTCACTCATTGTCCAGGAGCTACTTTTCGTTTCTCCCAGTTCTCCTGGGTTCATGTCAGCGCGGCCATTGGCCCGGATCAGGCCGCACATGATGCTGATTGTACGTTGTGCAGGTTTCGTTGGTCTATTTCTCAAAGTGTTCATGCATGAAAGGACGCAAATATGAAAAGTATCATTCGAATAGCAGTCATCCTCTCATTTACGGCTCTTGTGATGGCGGTAGCTCCCATATCCTTGCTGGGCCAGGATATGATGTGCGATGCCTACAACGAAGCGCCCATGCTGGCCGATCAGGTCGCTGCAGGTGAACTGCCGCCGGTTGCCGAACGGCTCCCGGTGCATCCCCGCGTGGTCGAACCGGCTGAGGAAATCGGTCAGTACGGCGGCGCATTCTACGATCTTTACAACGGTGGTCGCCTGGCTGAATTCCGCCAGTTCGGCTACGAAAACCTGGTGCGCTGGAACGTTGACGGTAGTGAGGTGATCCCGAACATTGCCGAAAGCTGGGAAGTCAGCGATGACGCGACAACCTACACTTTCCAACTGCGAGAAGGTCTGAAATGGTCGGATGGTAAACTGTTCACCGCTGACGATATTCTCTTCTGGTGGGAGCAGGTGGAGACCAACAGTGACATCAATCCCAGTGGCCCCTACTCGTATTTCGTGGTTGGTAATGAACCGGCAACGGTCAGCAAGATCGATGACCTAACCGTCGAGTTCCAGTTCAGCCAGCCGCACGGCCTGTTTCTGCAGCTCATCTCCGCGCCCTATGGGGTTCGCATCACCCAGTTCCCGGAACACTATGTGAGCCAGTTCAGCATGGAACTGAACCCGGACGGTGTGGCCGAAATGATGGCCGCGGACGGCGCAGATGAATATGGTCCGTGGTGGATTGGCCGCGTTGGTTCGTATGGTCAGAATGCGGAATATAATGACCCGGCGCGCCCGTCTCTTCAGCCCTGGATTCCCACAGAGCCATTCCTCGACAAAGAGCGTTTCACCTTTGCGCGCAATCCATACTACTTCAAGGTTGACTCGGCCTGCAACCAGCTTCCCTATATTGACGAGCGGGTCTTCACCCTCGCAACCGATCCCGAAGTCTCACTGCTGAAGACGATTGACGGCGAAGATAGTCTGTCCGATGACTCGGTTAGCACACCGACCAATCGCGCCGTATTCTTTGACAATATGGAGGCCGGTAACTACCGTTTCGTGGATGCGGTCAGCAGCAACTTCCAAACTATGCGGATGCACATGAAATTCAACCACCCCGATGCTGTCCAGGCTGAAATCATCCAGAACAGGGATTTCCGCATTGGCCTGTCTCACGCCTTGGATCGTCAGACGATCATTGACACCGTTTACATCGGCCAGGGGATTGCATTCCAGGACGGCCCACGTCCCGAATCACCGTTGTATAACGAGCAACTCTCGACGCAGTATCTTGAGTACAATGTCGATCTCGCCAATGAGCATCTGGATATGGTGCTACCGGACAAAGACGACGAAGGTTTCCGCCTGCGGCCTGATGGGGAGCGCTTCACCTTCACCGTACTGGCGAACCAGGATTTCCGACCGGAATGGATCGACATCCTTCAGTTCTACGAACGCAGTTGGGAGGAAGTCGGCATTGAGACCACGATCTTCCCCGCCTCCAATGACATCTGGCGCGAGCGTAAACACGAAGTTGATATTGATGCCTTTGTCTGGGTGGGCGAAAATGCCCTCGGTTTGCAGCCGATGCTGGATAACAATACCTTCACGCCGGAATTCGGCAATGGCTGGCGTTCCTGGGCCAACGAACAATATGGCCTCGGCTATGGTGATCTGGGCGCTGCCGAACCGGTTACACCACCCGAAGGCCTGCAGCGCCAGTACGAAATCTATACCTTGCTGCCCCAGGCCGTCACCCCGGCAGATCAGGCTGCGCTCTTCGAAGAACTGTTGCAAATCGCGGCTGACGAGTTCTACTCGATTGGCCTGAGCCTGCCTTCCGGCGAGTATTTCGCTGTCAGCAACAGAGTGCGCAACGTACCGGAACCGCTGCTGCGCGGTTGGCTCTATCCTGGCCCCGGCCCGGCCAACTTCGAGACCTTCTACATCGATGAAAGTGCCTAAAGCGAATGGCGTGCATAGAACCGCTTCGAATGGAATGATACCCATCGAAGCGGTATGATTTCATAGAGTTGACCAGCAGGGTAATAGTCACAAGAGGCTGTGCCCTGCTGGTATCGCATAAGTGTTACCTGGAAAAACCTGTACATGGCACAGTACATTGTCAAACGTTTGTTATACATGATCCCGACACTGATCGGAATCTCTCTGGTCGCCTTCATCATCATCAATCTGCCGCCCGGCGATTTTGTGGATCGGCTGGTCTCGGAACGACAGCAGCGCGGGGAGGTCATCACGCCAGATGAGGAAGCGAGTTTCCGCATCATCTACGGGTTGGACAAACCCCTGACTGTTCAGTACATCGACTGGATTGCCAATATTGTGCTACATGGCGATTTTGGCTATTCGTTTCGCTGGAACCGTCCCGTTGACGAATTGATCTGGGAGCGCCTCGCCCTTACTCTGACTCTCTCGCTGTCCAGCCTGTTGTTCATATGGGCAGTGGCGATACCCATTGGGGTCTTCTCAGCGGTGCGGCAGTATTCCGCAGGGGATTATTTCTTCACGTTCATCGGCTTTATCGGTTTGGCCGCGCCCAACTTTCTGGTGGCATTGGCCCTGATGTATCTTTCCTTCCGATATTTCGGACAAAGTGTCGGCAGCCTGTTCTCGCCGGAGTATCTCGATGCCCCCTGGAGCATGGCGAAGGTGCTCGATCTGTTCAGCCATTTGTGGGTGCCCATGATTGTGCTCGGCACGGCGGGCACGGCCAGCCTGATCCGCACGCTGCGGGCGAATCTGCTGGACGAACTGCACCGACCTTATGTCACGACGGCCCGCACCAAGGGACTGCCGGAGGTCTGGTTGCTGATCAAGTACCCGCTGCGGCACGCGCTCAACCCATTCGTCAGCAGCTTGAACGATATTTTCGTAAACCTGGTTTCTGGCGCAACCATCGTGGCTGTTGTCCTCAGTTTGCAAACGACCGGTCCGCTGCTGCTGGATGCGCTTCGGGCGGAAGATATGTTCCTGGCCGGGAGCGCTATTTTGCTCCTGAGTGTGCTGACGGTCTTCGGGACATTATTTTCAGATATTTTGCTGGCCTGGCTGGACCCTCGTATTCGTTTTCGATAATCTCACAAGAAATTTGTTGTTATGGCAGAAGCGTACATACCGGTAGAAGCCCCAGAAATCGAGCACGACGACAGTCGGGTCGTGGTTGCTGGTCAATGGCGTCTGATCTGGTGGAAATTCCGCAAGCATCGTCTGGCGATGCTGGGCGGCGTGGTCACAATCATGATATACCTCGTCGTGCTCTTTGCCGAATTCATCGCGCCATTCACCCCCGAAGAATACGCGGCCAATTACACCTATGCCCCGCCCCAGACACTGCACCTGTTCGATGAGAACGGGTTTAACCCGTATGTAAACGGCTATATGGTGGAGATCGACTATAATGCCGGGCGGCGCAACTTCGTCGTAGACCCGGAAGTATCGCATCCAGTGGGGTTCTTCGTGCATGGCGCGTCCTACAAACTGCTGGGGTTGATCCCGACCGATATTCACCTGATCGGTCCGGTGAACGCCGGTGATTCCATGTACCTGTTCGGTGCCGACCGCTTGGGCCGCGATATGTTGAGCCGGGTGATTTACGGTGCGCGCATCTCCATGACCATCGGCCTGGTTGGGGTGGCTTTCAGCCTGTTTTTCGGCATTCTGCTGGGCGGCATCTCCGGTTATTTCGGCGGCTGGGTGGATACCTTGATTCAGCGCGTAATCGAGTTCCTGCAATCGCTGCCGTCGATCCCGCTGTGGATCGGTCTGGCAGCGGCCATCCCGGTCGATATTCCGCCGTTACAGGTCTATTTCTTCATCACCGTGATCCTATCAATTATCGGCTGGACGGGGCTGGCACGCGTAGTGCGCGGTAAGTTCTATGCCCTCAAGACCGAGGACTTCGTGAAGGCGGCGCGGCTGGATGGGTGCGGCCCGCTGCGCATTATCTTTCGGCACATGGTTCCGTCGTTCATGAGTCATATCATCGCTGTCATTACCCTGGCGATTCCTGGCATGATTCTGGCCGAAACGTCACTGAGCTTTCTGGGGATCGGCCTGCGCCCGCCTATCGTTAGCTGGGGCGTGCTGCTGCAAGAGGCGCAGAACATTCGCTCGATTTCGCAGGCGCCCTGGTTGTTCTGGCCGGGGGTTGGCGTGGTGATCGCGGTGCTGGCCCTCAATTTCCTGGGTGACGGGCTGCGTGACGCGGCTGATCCATATGCCTAGAACTGGATGCAACCCACGATGAACGCTGATCTCGACATGCTGCTGGAAGTGCGAAATCTCCAGACCCATTTTTTCACTGACGAAGGTGTGGTCAAGGCCGTCGATGGCGTTGATCTCAGTATTGCACATGGCAAAACCCTGTGCGTGGTGGGGGAATCCGGCTGCGGCAAATCCGTCATGGCCCGGTCGATTTTGCAGGTCGTAGACTCACCGGGCCGCATCATCGGCGGCGACATTATCTTCCGGCCCGAACCGAATCAGTCGATCAACCTGACGCAGTTGAAGGCACGCGGGCCAGAGATGCGTGCCATTCGCGGCAAAGATATCACCATGATCTTTCAGGAGCCGATGACGGCCCTCTCACCCCTGTATACCATTGGCAATCAGATCATCGAGGCGATCCGCTGGCACATGCCGGTTTCAAAGCAGGAAGCGCGCCAGCTTGCCATCGAGGGTCTGCGCAAAGTCGGCATTCCACGCCCGTCTGAATTGATCGACGCCTATACCTTCGAGCTTTCCGGCGGGATGCGGCAGCGGGCGATGATCGCCATGGCGCTGGTGTGCAATCCGCGCCTGCTAATTGCCGACGAGCCGACAACCGCTCTCGATGTCACGACTCAAGCTAACATCCTCGATCTGATGCGTGAATTGCAGCGCGATCTGGGGATGTCGGTCATGTTTATTACGCACGATCTGGGGGTCGTGGCCGAGATCGCCGACGAGGTCGCCGTGATGTATCTGGGCACAATCGTTGAGCATGGCCCGGTGCACGAGATTTTCGCTGACCCCAAACACCCCTATACGCGTGCCCTGCTGCGTTCCATCCCTCGACTGAGTAGCACCCGCAGCGCCCGTCTGGACGCCATACGCGGCATCGTGCCGCATCCCCTCAATCGTCCCGGGGGCTGCGCGTTCCATAGCCGCTGCGATTTCGCTGTCCGGGGCATCTGTGACACTATCGTGCCCGAACCGATCCGTCTGGGCGATGGACGAGAGGTGCGCTGCCATATCTACGACGATGAACATCACATCCCGGTGGAAGGCGTGCAGGCTCATCCCGATGTAGACAAACAGGTTCCCGTTCGGGAGGCAGCCGGGCCGAAACTGCTGGAGGTCAGCGACCTGAAGATGCACTTCCGCCAGACCGCCGGGTTCTTCAATCGCACCGTCGGCTTTGTCAAAGCGGTCGATGGCGTTTCGTTCGACATTTATCAGGGCGAAACGCTGGGCCTGGTGGGGGAATCGGGGTGTGGAAAGACGACGCTGGGGCACTGCCTGATGCGCCTGTATGACCCGACCGACGGTCAGATTCTGTACGACAACGGTCAAAATGGGAAAGTCGATCTGGCACAGATGCGTCAGCGTCAATTGAAGGAAGTACACCGTGAAATCCGCATGATCTTCCAGGACCCGCATTCCTCGCTCAATCCGCGCCTGCCGGTGATCGAGATCATCGGCGAATCCCTGAAGGTCAACGACATTGCCAAAGGCAAGGAACTGGAAGATCGCGTCCACGATATGCTGGCGCGTGTCGGCCTGCGTGCCGAATATATCCATCGTTATCCTCACGCTTTCAGCGGCGGCGAACGCCAGCGCATCGGCATCGCCCGCGCACTTGCGCCCTATCCTAACCTGGTCGTGGCCGACGAACCGGTATCGGCGCTGGATGTCTCCGTTCAGGCTCAGATTCTGAACCTCCTGAAAGACTTGCAGACCGAATTTGGCCTGACCTACCTGTTTATCGCGCATGACCTGAGCGTGGTGGCCTACATCAGCGACCGGGTCGCGGTCATGTACGTCGGCAAGGTCGTCGAACTGGCCGAAACAAACGACCTGTTCCAGAACCCGAAGCATCCTTATACCGAAGCGCTGATGTCGGCGGTTTTGCTGCCAGACCCCCGCGACCGCGAGACGCATAATCGCATCCGGCTGGAAGGCGACGTGGCCGACCCCGCCAACCCACCACCTGGCTGTGCCTTTCACCCCCGCTGCCGCTATGTGCAGGATCGCTGTCGCGCCGAAGAACCCAGGCTCAGGCAAACCAGTGACGGGCACTTCGCCGCCTGTCATTTTGCCGAAGAACTGGAACTCATCGGCGTCGATTTTGAAACTGTCGAAAACGCCTGATCTTGCACCGTCTTCAAGGAGACCCCTTCCATGCACATCGCCTTCAACAATACAATTACGGTTGCCGATCTCCACAGGCACATCCCGCACAAATTCGATGTGCCCGAAGGGACGACCCAGATTCACATTGAGTTTGGATATGCACCCGAATATTCCGCGAATCAGGAACACCGCAACCAGATGAGCCTCAGTATTGCTGACCCGGAGGGCGCACGAGGCGTTTATTACCTGATCCGCGAATGGGGCATCAACCTGAATCCCCTACACAACACACCGGGCTTCAACAACGGGCCGATTCAACCGGGTATCTGGACGGTCTACGTCCATACCTACCGGCTGCTGCCGCCCGATTCTATCGACTACCACATCGACATCACCCTGTCATCCGACCCGATCACTACGACCGCACCAGTATTCCCACCCAAGAAAACCTTGCAGCGCGGCCCAGGTTGGTATCGGGGCGACTTGCACGCCCACAGCTTTCATTCCGACGCCAGTTGGGATGTCCCTGATCTGGTAGCATTTGCACGTCAGGAAGGGCTGGATTTTGTTACTCTGACCGATCACAACACCGTTTCCGGCCTTCCTCAGCATGACAGCCTGACCGATGACGACCTGCTGACGATGGGGGGTCTCGAACTAACTACCTATTACGGTCACGCACTGGCGCTGGGCAAGCGTCAATGGTACGAGTGGCGGCTGGATATTGATGAACACCCCACCATGCCGGAACTGGCCCAGCGGGTGATGGACAGCGGCGCATACTTCGTCATTGCCCATCCTATGAGTCCCGGCGACCCGATTTGCTCTGGCTGCCGCTGGGAATACGAGGACATGCGGCCCGGCAATTCCCCCGCAGTCGAGGTGTGGAATGGTGGTTGGCGGCAGTATAACGAGATGAGCCTGCAAGAATGCTACAAGTGGCTGAACGACGGTCATCGACTGGTGCTGACTGCTGGATCGGACATGCACGGCCCGCCGGAAGACGCCAGTCGCGTCGGCAGAAACGTGGTCTATGCCGAGGAATTGAGCGAACTTGCAATTCTGGACGCGATTCGGCAGGGGCATTCCTACCTCAGCGCCGGGCCAGAATTGATCCTGACCGGTCATACCGGTTCCCGTCAGGAGGTTATGGCGGGAGACAAACTGCCCGCGATTGACGCGACCTTGCATGTCCGGTGGTCGGGCGCACAGGTGAGTGATGTCCTGCGCATTATCGGTGACGGGCAGGTATTGGCGACTCACCCGGCGACGGCTGAAGGCGAATTTACCTGGACGATCAAGTCGGGCCAGGCGCGCTGGTACAATGTCGAACTGCGCGATCCCAGCGGGGGCATGTGGGCGGTGACCAACCCGATCTTCTTTGGCGACCCGACGTGAGGCCAAATATTCTTCGGCCCTGCCGAACTGACACTTACCGAGAGGAAAATTGTGCTGGCACTCGACATTACCCCTAGCGAAGTGCAGTCTGGACAGATGATGCCTGACCACCTGGACGCGGCTGTGCAGGCCATCCAAAACGACGGCTTCGTCATCCTGAATGATGTGATCGACCTGGCGCACGTCGCCGTGCTGCGCGACCGGATGTTGGAAGATTTGCAGGCGATTCTGGCCCGCACGGACACGCCTTTTAACTGGAACGCCATCAACGTTCAGCAAGACCCACCACCGTTCCCACCCTATCTGTTCCGGGATGTGCTGCTCAACGACATGGCGACCGCCGTCACCAAAACCATACTGGGTCCAGGCCTTAGGAACACTTATTACTCTGGCAACACGGCGCTACCCGGCGATTTCAAACAGCCGGTTCACCCGGATATGCCCCAGTTGTGGACCAACCTGACCGTCGCGCCACCGCCCCATGCCCTGATCGTCAATGTGCCGGTGGTGGATATGAGTGCCGAAAACGGTAGCACAGAACTCTGGCCGGGGACACATCTCGACACGCGTATGAACGTCCAGCGCGGCGCGATTGAAGTGCCGGAAGAATGGATCGAAACGCGGCGTGCCGAAGTTCCGCCTATCCAGCCGAGCGTGCGGATAGGCAGCCTGCTCATCCGCGACGCGCGACTGTGGCATCGGGGGATGCCCAACCATGCTGACGCGCCGCGCCCGATGATTGCCATGATTCATGTCATCAAGTGGTGGCAGCAGAAACCAGTTCGCTTTGCAAAAGGCACAGAGAGCTTCTTCGAGCATCCTGATCTGGCGACCAACGCCGTGTTCGTGGACGACCTCAATCACATCCAACACAACATAAGGTACAAGTCTGAGAAGTGAGGACGTACAGGATGATGTCTGCCATACGTTCGGCAGTATTCATAGTTGGCAAGATGGCGTACACCTACCCTAACGAGTCAATGTGGAACTGCGCGACTTCAAGAAATGATATGTGGGCGGTGACGAACCCGATTTGCCCTGGAAACGTTACATAGAGGGATCAGATCGAATCGCGGGTTCGACCCGCTATCGAACCCGCGCTGGCTACGCAACAAAAATCCCCTTGCATTCAAGGGGATTTCACCATTCGGGAGCGACGGGGGGCGATCCCGCGCACTGTAGAATGATCATTTTCATTCACAAGGATATGTAAATGCGCCCACATCAGTCTGCGCTGAACCCGTTATCTGTCGCCATCGCATCACACAGGCGCCTGGCCTGGCGCTGCATATCGGCCCTATAAGGCATTATCTGTATCTCCTGAGTGAGGTTTTTCTGCGGCTATTATGGAAAAATGCATAGCGACAGGCCCCTCCCATGAGTAGGGACGTAAGATGCTCGCTCGTCTGCTGGTGTATCCAGTAGAGTTCCATGAAGATGGCACCAAACTGAAATCGCTGTATGAACTGGCTGAGTAATTCAGCATCGTCACGCCTGGGACAGTCCATATCTGTCAGTAGCACGGCGTTTTTCGTGTGAATTCTTGAAAGCCAATGAGCGCTTGCTTAAACACTGTGGAAGATTTCAGCGCGCTGAAAAACACATTGCTGAAGTTTACATGTTCCAGATTATGGATCTATCTAGCGGGCAAAACTCGGCGATTTTCATATTATTCTGCACAGATCCTCATTTCCGTACCCCCTTCAAACCGGGATCAATCCCTATTCCGGTCCCCCCAAGCCGGTGACAATCAAACCACCCTGCTTCTATAGTGCATTCAATGTATCCAAAAAACATGTGGGAGACCGAAACCATGACCATCAGCCGAAAACAACTGGCAACGCTGTTTGTCGTCAATATCATTCTCTGGATAGGACCAAATTCACTCATGACAATGCTTCCTGTCTACGCGGTGCGACTGGGGGCCGAACCCGCCGCTATCGGCAATTTTCTCGGTATCGGTATACTGGCGATGCCCATCGGTGGAGTGCTGGCGGGCTGGCTCGCCGACAGGTTTCAGCGACGCAAAATACTCCTGGCCGCGGCGGCCTTGCTCAATGTCCCGACTATTTGGCTCATGGGCCAGGCGGCTGACCTTGGGCAATTGACGCTTTTGACCGGAAGCTATTGGTTTCTCCAGGCAATCGGCCTTGGCATGATCATCAATCTGGCAGGATTGTCTGCTGGAGAATCGGAACGCGGTAATGTGTTTGGCATCCTGGGGGTCACCGGCCCGGTAGGCGGCGTGGTCGCGGGGGCGGTCAGCGGCGTGATCGTCAACCGCTGGGGGTTTCCGGCCCTGTTTCTGGCGGTGGCGCTGTGCTATGTGCTGGCGCTGCTGATCGCCCTGCTAGTGGAGGAGAAAACGGTTGCGCCCGCAGAGTCGCAGGCGGTTTCGGGATCACCGTCGCCGGTGGCGCTGGGAGGGGCGTTCTATTTCATGCTGGTGGCGAATCTGATGGCCTTTGGCTGCGGTTTCGTGGGCAACCTGGGCAAGCCATTGCAGATGGATGGGCTGGGTTTCGACCCGGAGGCCATTTCGGCTGTGGCGGCCATCGGCAGCGCCGTATCCATCCCGCTGCCCTTCCTGCTCGGCTGGCTTTCGGATCGCATGAACCGATATTATCTGGTCGCTTTCTGCTTTTTGATCGGCGCGCTGGGGCTGTTCGCCCTGGTGGGTTCAAACCTGATGTGGCATTTCGCTGTTGCCAGCTCATTACTGCCCGTCGTCGGGGCCAGCATGGGCATCGGTCAGGCACTGGTGACCGATCTTGTGCCATCCAAATCGCTGGGTATGGCCCTGGCGCTCTACGGCGCTGCAATACAGATCGGCATCGCGATTGGTCTCATCAGCAGCGGGCATGCGATCCAGAGCTTCGGCTTGACGGCGAGTTACATCGGGGGTGCAGTCCTGACACTGGTGGCTATCGGCCTGCTATTTGCGGTCCAATTGGCAAAGAAACGCACATCGGCACAGGCGAGTCTCGTCACTGCATGATTGCGGCAGTGATGTCCCAGACAATTTAACAAAAAGTACGTTGCCATCTATCAACATGAGGAGGAGAAATCTCATGACCCTTATCCAAACCCTCACCCGGCCCGCTTCATGGAAAGAGTACCAGGATCGGACTCAGTTATTCGGCCCGAAACTGGCCGAAAGCGTGGAACGCGGTCTGGCTTACCAGCCCCAGCCGAGCGATGTCTTCATTTCACCCTACGCCAAATGTGGCACGACCTGGGTGCAGCAGATCGTGCATGGTTTGAGAACGCGGGGGGATATGAATTTCGATGACGTCATGCGGGTGATGCCCTGGGTGGAAATGGCCCACTGGGCGGGCCTTGACCTGAATGCGCCCCAACCCGGCAGTTTCAAAGTGTTCAAGAGTCATCTGAGTTGGGCCAGCATCCCCAAAGGCGGGCGTTACATCGTCCCCTTCCGCGACCCGAAAGATGCCCTCGTTTCCTTCTACAACTTTCTGAATGGCTACTGGTGGCAGACCGATTCGGTTTCGATCACCGAGTTTGCCAGAGAATACTATCTGCATTATCAGGACGATATCTGGGATAACAATTACTGGGGACATCTGATGTCTTGGTGGGAACAGCGTGACAATCCTCATGTGCTGCTCCTCACATACGAGGTAATGAAGGCCGATTTGCCCGGCACGGTGCAGACGACTGCCGAGTTTCTGGGGATCGAATTAGATGAGGATTTATTCGAGATCGTCGTTCGACAGGCATCTCTGGACTTTATGAAAGAACACAAGTCGAAGTTTTCTGACCCCATCATGCTGGAAGCCTCAGCCAAACATGGTTATCTACCTGGAAACGATACCATAACGAAGGTTTACAACGGTCGCGTGGGAGATCACCGCACGCAACTGCCCGCCGAGATTTCGACTGAGATGAATGCTATCTGGCAGGATGCCGTGACGCCCCGGACAGGGTTGGCTTCCTATGACGACTTGCGCGACGCATTGGCTCAACCGGTCCGATAAGCGAGCGGTTGACCACCTTTAATTCCGATCAACCCGGTGCTGCCCAACGCGGTACTGGGTTTTTGCCATTCCGGCCTAGTAACCGATGGTGCTAGTTCAGAGGGCATACTGGGCGAGATGATACAGGCGATCCTGAGGACGAGCGTCCGGTTGTAAGGTGCGATTAAGTCCAAGCAGCACCTTGACATGGCCGCGACATAGGCTAAACGGGTTTCAAATTGGGCACTGGTGCGATGAAAGACCTTCTTCAAGCTGCAAACGGTCGTCACCAACGACAGGGCGGTTTCGACCAACATGCGTTCGTTCCAGGTGCCACGCGGACAGAGTTTGAGGTTGGCCGGAATGCCATCCGCGTCATTGAAGCCGGTATCGGCCAGGACAATGCTCTCGTCTTCCAACGCCGAAACCAACGGGAGGAAGACCTGGTCATGGACATTGGCGGTCGCCCAAGCCCAACTGACGATCCAGCCATCGTCGTTAATCAACCAGCACAACTTCATGCCCACAATCCAGCGCCAGTTGGATTTGCCTTTTTTGCCAATTTGCTGGTCGCTGCGGCCTTAGCGGATGGGATGGATCAGCTCGATGCCATAGCTGGCGATGACGGTGAAGAAACTCGGTTCGGCCAGAAAGGCTTGACACCAATCCTGATGGGTATGCAGCAACCGCTGCAACCGCGTGCGATGGGGCAAGCCGCCGCCGTGTCCCTCGAAATCCCGCTTGAGCCAGCGGTAGAAGACCCGAAAGTAGCCGCCCTTGAGGGCAAACAGCACGCCAATCGTCACCAGTTCGCTCGGATACTGCTTGGCTTGGGGATGCTTGGGCCCATTTGGCATCCGATCATCTATCTCACAGAACAGGGCGATGATAAACTCTTCCGTAGTCACGGCGCGTACTCCTTCTCAGACTTTGACACTTTGAGAATGTACGCTGTCCATGACTTTTGCAACTAGCACCAATGGTTACTAGTCGGCCAACTCGACCAGCAGTTCAGCCACAGCGGCGGTCAGGTCGAGCCTGGCGCCGCGCTCCCAGGCCGCCGTGTACCGGTCTATCCCCAGTGCCGCTTCCAGGTCGCGCTGAAAATCGGTCAACAACTGCCAGTGGGCTATCCAGCCCGTGAGTTGTTTCGGGGCGCTGTACGCCAGCCCCAATAGTTCGACAGCCCGTTCCGATGACCCCGCCAGCACCGCTGCCAGCGGAAGACAAAACTGCTGAACACTAGGCGCTTGGAACGTATGCTGTGTCAAATCCAGAACGTCGTGCAAGGCTTGGCGGGCGGCAGCCAGGTTCCCCAAGCCGATTTGTGCCAGGGCCAACCCCCAGCCGAGCCGCCATACCATAAAAAAGGTCGTTGCCCAGTATTTGCCGGCGAGTTGCTGAGCGAAAGCATAGGCCTGTTCATAGTCACCCCGAACGCCCGTAACCCAACTCAACAATGCCGGGTAATGATAACTGAAGCCGGTGTAGATGCGTCCCCCGGCAAATGCCTGCCCGGTTTGCAGGAGTTCAGCCGCCAGATCGAATTCGCCCCGCCAGAAGGCGAGCTGCGCCTTGAAGGCGAGTACCGCCACATAAACCGGGGTCTTGCCAATTTCATGCTGAACCCTGGACGCCTCGTCTAGGACTTGATCAGCTTCAGCGAAGGCGCCTGCTTCGGCCAGACATGCTGTCAGTTGAGCCAGCGAGAAGCACAGATTGCAGCGGTCGCCAATCTCCCGTCGAAACTGCGCACTCTGGCGCAGGCATTCGCGCCGATGTTCGAGATCATTCAACCTGCTGAAAGCGTCATTGTTGAATGCGCGAGCCATGTAGAAGGGGTCACCCAGGACTTGCGACAGCGCCAGGGCTTCGTCGCCCACCGGGTTGGTGTAGTCACGCATCCCGAAAGCATGATTCCACAACACGATAAGACAGTGAACCATCTCGTGGGTATCACCGCGAGCGCGGGCGCGTTCCAGGATGCTCCTAATCCGGACATGATCGGTCGGCTGAATGAGGATATAATTGACCTCCTGCTGACGCACCACCGCCTGATCCCAGAGGGGATGGGGTGGTTGCCCGGTGGCGGGCTGGAAAGCGCTGATGGTATGGCTCAAGAGCGCATGCGCTTCCAGCGCACTGAAATTCATGTCAGCGAAATTCGTCAAGCAGTCCAACGTCGCCCGGCTGAACGCAGCAACCTGCCTTCGCTCCGCTACCCACCGCCAGGCCTGCCGGACGTTCTCGAAGTCGGCCCGAATTTCCTGAAGCCCCGCCTGCTGCCGCTGCCCCTTGATGTCCGCGTCCCGCTCAGCCATGAATCCCATGTAGTAAGCGCTGTGCGCCTGCCGTGCCGCTTCAGCTGCTCCAGCCTCAACCAGCTGCTCCTCCGCGTACTGCCGCAGCAGCTCATGCACCTCATAACGGCCATTGGTGGACACACTCACCAGCGCCTTATCAACCAGCTTGCGCAGGCTGCGCAATGATGCCACGGCCACTGCCTCCGCTGCTTCTTGTGTAAAGCCGCCATGAAACACGGACAGTTTCATGAAGACGCTTTGTTCTGCCTCATTCAATCGTCCCCACGAATAATTAAACGTTGCCCGCACGCTCCGCTGGCGTTCCGGCACATCGCGCTGTTCCGTCTCCAGAATGTCGATCCCCCGCTGAATTTCTGCGGCAATCCGTTCCACTGTCAGCATGTCCAGCCAGCCTGCCGCCAGCACAATCGCCAGCGGCATCCCCGCCGTCAACCGGCAGATGCGCGTCAGATGGTCCAATTCATCCGCCTGCAATCTAAAATTGGGCCAGACGCGGTGGGCGCTCTGCACGAACAACTGGATTGCATCGTATGCCAGCGCGTCTTCGGGCGTCTCCCAATCGGGAAACTCCAAACCTGAAAGCGAGAAGACCGTTTCACCAGTGAGGTTGAGCTTCTCACGTGAGGTCGCCAGTACCCTGGCATCGGGCGCAGCCTGGAGAATGTCTGCTGCTAACGGCACACCGTCCAGCAGATGCTCGAAATTATCCAACACGAGCAGCAGGTGACGTTCGTGGAGGTAATCTAGCAGCTGCCTATGTGGCGGCTCACTCCCCGAAAAGCTGAAGCCAACACTAGCGGCGATGGTCGTCACGATGTCGTCGGGTGAACTGAGGGGGGCCAATGGCACGAAGAACACGCCGTCCGCATAACGTCCGAGTTGCTGCTCGGCAGCGGCCAGCGCCAACCGGGTTTTGCCCATGCCACCCGGAGCGAGAATCGTCAGCAGGCGTACATCAGGATTAGCTAGCAAACTGGCGATTTCGACCAATTCGCGCTGACGACCAATGAACGAGGTCGGTTGTATCGGCAGGTTATTGCGGGTCGTTGATTTCCGTGTGTCCGGCACGAGGGCCAACAGACCCCACGAAGCAGCCAGTGTAATAGCTTCTTCACGGCTGCTGACCCCCAATTTACTGTAGATTTGTGAGATGTACCATTTGATGGTGCGGTGCGCGAGATGCAGGTGCTCGGCAATCTCACGGTTGGCTAAACCGTCCACCATACAGGTTAGTATTTCCTGCTCACGCTCGGTCAAGGATTCGCTCAGACCGTCTGAGTCAGCAGACATATCGACCATAAAATACTCTTCAAAAAATGGAACTCGCTAAAGGTATTTTACGACATCTTACGAACTTTGCGATATTGTTTCGATCAGTCCACAGATTGCAGCCGTAGATGTGGCACTGGTGCTTTCCAGCGATAATTATCTACTCTGTCTTCTGCCTCACTGCAAATTACGTCAAACGTTCGCTTCACTCGAGTTCAGCTATCGTCACGTCAACGATAGAAACAGGCGGATGTTGATATGCAAAAGAAGCAGTTACGCGAAGCGATCAGACCAAACACGAATCTCTGAGGCAAAACGCTATTGACTGGCATCAGGCGCGAACTTACCTTAACGCCGCAGTCGGAGGTGTCAGTCGCGATGAAAGTGTGCTGGGGTCTATGTCGCTCACAATCGTGGAGAATCTGCGGCGACAACAGAACTTGTAGTCTAAAAGAGGTTCAGGCGACGGCCAAAAGTGCTTTGACCACCTGCTGATACTCGGTTTTTCGGGGCAAAATAGCGCAGCCAGTGAGGGAGCGACCCCCGTCGCTCCCGAATGGTGAAATCCCCTTGAATTCAAGGGGATTTTTGCTGCGTAGCCAGCGCGGGATCAATGCAAGGTCGAACCCGCGTACTCAAATCACCTTATCCTGGAAGGTTATTACTCCATTTTGGTGGAGATAGACCAGTCTAAGGGCTGCGTTTTCGCAGCCCGGCTTCAAAGTTAATGCAATATGTATTTAGGCGAGTAAAAGGCAATCGGGTTCGCGTATTTAGAACGACTGCCCCTCTTCCTGACCACCAGCTGCCACCGACAGGTGCGAGTGTTCGACCAACCAGCGACCATCGTGTTCCTGCATCACCGTGGTCGACCGCGCAGGGAACGACTTTGCGTCCGCCCCGGGCACTTTGAACGTAATCGTGACATCGGAGGCAATCCATGCAACTGTACCGCTGATACCTACAATGTTCGAATCCAGGGTGACACTGAACGACTCTGACTGTGTAAAGTCGCGCTCAATCTGCGCACGAATCTCGTCCAGCCCAACTCGCTTCTCGTCGGCACCCGTCCCGTACATGCTCAGAGTAGCGCTGGGCGCTAAACAGGCTAAGATGGCATCTATATCACGGGACTCCCAAGTGCTCATAAGCTCATTGAGTGCGCCGATTACCACTGCTTCCTTCATTGTTTCCATTTTGAACTCCTCTATTCATCATTTGACGTTGAGAACAGCATAGACGAAATGAAGGCAGGAGTCGTCCGAGGTAACCCTGATTTAGCCGACGCCACGAAAAGTCAGGGATAACCCTGAATCTATTCAGGATGTGAGGTAAGGTTGTTTTCAGCGGCCCACAATGCAACCTGAGTGCGCGAGGTCATATTGAGTTTAGAAAGGATGCGGGTCAGGTGCGTCTCGACCGTTTTAACCGTAATGTGCAGGTCGTCCGCGATTTGCTGGTTGGTCTTTCCCAGTGCAACTTCTCGCACAACGTCAATCTCGCGTCGGGTAAGCTGAGACTGAGAGGCTATCACCTCCGCTGGCTTTTGATGAGACCGCTGCGGTGGGGTTTGTGCAGACGCGATCTGTTTTTCGGCGCGTTGAACAAATCGGGTACGCAGGTCTTCGGGGATATTTTCCGCCATCTTGCGCGTGCAAGCACGTGCCCGCCCAATCGCGTCCTGTGCCATCTCTGGATCGTGGTGTCTCGCAACCTGAATGGCCGCAACCTCCACCCACCAGAGTGCCGGTATAAAGCGGGCATCCTCACAAATTCGTCGGGCGCGTTGCAGCAAATCTAGCGCATCGTCGTGACGGTTCAGCAACGTCACAGCACGCGCCTGGATTACCAGATAAGGCACCCCGCCAAATGTGCTCAGGGGTACAGATTCCTGATCCAGCAACACCACCTGTCGCAATCGTTCATTCGACGACAGCGCTCTTTCGACATCCCCGCGGGCTAATGCTAATTCGGCTTCGGCAAGCATTTTCATCACATACTGCATGGGCCGGGGGTCTGGCACGGGGTGCTCAGCAAGCAACTCGGCTGCTGCATCAAACAGTCCCTGCCTTATGCGGATCTGCGCCAGCAAACCGCATCCCATCACAACGAACCAGTGAGAACCCACCGACCGGGCAAGCTCGATCCCGTGCGCAACTTCGCTGGCGGCAGTGTCCAATTCCAGCAGATCTCTGTAAACAAAACCACTAAAGATCCGCAATGCGGCGTGCCACTGCTTGTGATCGATGACCTGCACCAATTCCAGTCCACGCTGCAAATAGGAAAGGCTCTCCGCAAAGTGTCCATAAAGCGAATGGGTATAGCTTGCTATGTTATACGCGTAAACCTCACCACTGTACCAGCGTACTTGGCGCGCGATGTCGCCCGCCTCTTCTGCGTACCTGAAATCGTTTATGCACTGCGCTAGATTTGCCAGAGTGGATGCCAGCGCCTTCTGATCATCGAGCTCGCGAAAGATTTCGACCGCTTGTTGATAATAGGTGAGTTGATCATTGAGGTGAAGCACATGTCCGCTTGTCATACCCAGAAGATCAAGCGTCTCGCCCTTGCCCGCCAGATCATTCAATTCTTCAAACACCGCCAATGCACGTTTGTGGTAATCAAGCGCCGTATAAGACTGACCTGTGTTCAGATACCAGTTGCCCAATCGGTTGAGACTGTGACCGATCAATCGTGAGT
The DNA here is from genome assembly GCA_965223835.1 of Phototrophicaceae bacterium. GTDB lineage: Bacteria > Chloroflexota > Anaerolineae > Aggregatilineales > Phototrophicaceae > CAVYXZ01. The sequence continues at coordinate 1,855,437 of CBDCXQ010000001.1, read as the reverse complement.
CTTTAATCGCCTCGGCGACTTTCAGAGCACGTTCACAATATACTCTGACCTGATTGTAGTCTCGGGATGCCCACAGGAGTGCAACGGCGATTAGTGTATTCCATATGGTACTGTGATCACCATATTGTTCGGCCAGTTTCAGTGCTGATTCGTAATCATCTAATGCCGATTGAAACTCACCGAGAATGTCATAGGCGGCGCCCCGCATCAGCAATAAGTCCAGGAAGATACTGTCCTCCAGTTGTTGTGCAGCCTCGATTGCACGTGAGAAATGTTCGACCGCAGCTCGGGGAGCATGAAGTGATAAAGCATGTTGACCTGCCTGGAGTCCGTATTGCAGTGCTGATGACCATGCCTGTGCCTGATGAGCGTGGTGCGCCAACTCAGCGAGCCGCGAATCGGGCTGTTCTAATACAGACTTTTCAAGGATATACAGTATCGTCTGATGGAGCACCTGGCGCTCGCGTATCAAGAGACTGTCATACACTGTCTGTCGCAGTAGAGCGTGTCGAAAACTGAATCGATCCTGCGACACTTCGTTCAAGATACGGTTGCCGATGAGTTCTTTCAACAGCCCTGTCAGAGTTGCTTCATCAAAGGTGGTGAGCTGCATTAGGACATTTAGCTCAAACTGGCGTCCTATCACGGCAGCTAGTTGAACAACGTGTTTCGCTGACTCGTTGAGGCGCGCCATTTGTTGCCCGATTGTCTGTACAATGGTTGTGGGAATCTCTACGTGACTTGTCGTGCTGGTAGCTATCCAGGTACCATTCACTAGATTGATCTGCCGGCTTTGTCGTAGGATGTGTACGATCTGTTCTGTATACAGGGGATTTCCCTGTACCAGTGTCTTGAGGTTCTCCAACAGGACTGGATGCATCGGATTCGTGGTCTGTAATAACGATTTCGTGAGCTGCTCAATCTCCATGTCCGTCAGCGGGTTTAAAGATATTGTCCGGGCATTATCAGCACGGTCAAAATACAATTGCAATCGTGCAATCTCACTGTCCAGAGCTGGCAACCGACTGCTCAGAGCCACCAGGATCGGCAGGCTGCGGATTCGCCGGGTAAGCGTCCGAAAGAACTCCAGGCTGGTGGCATCAGACCAATAAACATCTTCGAAAATAAGTAGCAAGCCAGTAGCAGCCAGTTGTTGATAGATTTGTACGAGAACTTCAAACAACCGGTGTTTTTCAGCTTCGGGTTCAAGCGCAGCATGTGCGGGTTGCGTTTCAAGGCGCAGCGCCAATTCAGGCAGCAACCGGACAATGTCTGAATGAAATGGGGAAACCATGCGACGCACGTCCTCTGAAGAGGCTGTTGAAAAATGACTACGAAGTCCATCGACAATGGGCGCATATGGGAAATCCTGATCCTGTTCCACGCATTCGCCACGAACGACTTTAAATCCGTTCTGCATTGCGAGTTGCGCCAACGACGCAAGCAGCCGGGTTTTCCCGATCCCCGCTTCGCCAGTAATCAAAAAGACCTGACCATGCGCGTGTTCCGCTCTTTTCAGTAGCGCACGCAGGTGATCGATTTCCTCTGACCTGCCAACCAGAAGAGGTGAATTCTGTGGCATGTTCATGATATTCTTTGCCCCGCGGTTTAATGAGTGAAGACCTGGCTATGATTGTACATGCGAGATAAGCTACATGCACTCTGTATTGGGAATACGCGTGTTGCGGTTCAACTGACAAAGGTGGCTTCGCCATCAACTTGACCTACGGGTAGACGATCAGTAATCCTGATGCGAAGACCAGAGAGCATCAATTGCGATTTCTTTCGCAACGAATCACGAAGCCAATGTAATAGTGTGGTTTTTCTGGAACGAATTAGACCAAAGCTGAGAGAGCATAGAGATCCTTTGCAGATGATAGCGAAAGAGGAATCATAGCAATTCTGTCCAATAGTTCTATGGTCCACACTGGTCGTTGGGAACAGGGGTGAGTGGGTCGAAAGGCCACGAAGCCAAATAGATTTTAGGGTCGAATGAGGCTTACGCGACCGCCAAAAGCGCTTTGACCACCTGCTGATACTCGGTTTTTCGAGGCAAAATAGCGTAGCCAGTGAGGGATCGACCCCCATTGATCCCGCACTAGCTACAAAGCAAAAATCCCCTTGAATTCAAGGGGATTAACCCATTCGGGAGCGACGGGAGTTGGGGACTCACGTGTATACTGCTTGTCCCACCCTACTCTACCACCGATCACATCACCTTACTGACGTTACCACGTTGGTATCCCTACTTCAAGGAGTAGACTTTGAAGTTCACAAACTCAACATATCTGAACGATGTGACGAGCGTGGTTTCAAACCGAATGCTAGACGACACCGCACAAGCTGCAATCTCAAGAGATTGATCTGCCAGCCTTCGTTGCGCAACAGCGCCGTGATCCGCCGGTAGCCGTGGCGTCCATGCTCACTCGTCAGGGCAATGATCCGAGCTGTTAAGGCTGCCGTCTCAGGCGCTTCGATGGGCTGGTAGCGCTGCGTTGACCGTGGTTGTTTGAGCACCCGACACACGCGCCGTTCTGACACGTCCAGCACATTCTGCACCTGTTCAACCATCTTGCGACTTCTGGCTGGGCTGGTCGTTTTTTTGACACCGCCTCCTCCAGGACCGCTTTGTCCAGCGATAGCTCTGCGACCAGTTTCTTCAACCGCGCATTTTCCTGTTCCAGCTCCTTGAGCCGCCATACTTCGCTTTTGTTCATCCCCCCATATTCATGACGCCACCTGTAGTATTTGGGGGGCAGGTCACACCCTGATTCGAAAAAGAAACTTCCACATCAAACACCCTTTTGTAATGGCCTGAGTATTTTGTAAGAAATCTATGTTTTTTTGCGGATAGACACAAGGGTTTATTGATACGATTGGATTATTTCTGATACACCATCCGAAATTGTCGTCTGCCGGTATCTGGCACAAAATCTTCCTCATAAACGAGGGTCAATCCGCAATCTTCAAGTGTCGTCAATTCCTGCCTAGATAGTCTCCAGGGAGGACCCTCTGGAATGGTGTCGTGTTCACGTGCCCCACACATCAAAAGCAGTTGTCCACCTGTTTTGAGCAAGGGTGGAATTGCCTGAAGTGCCTGTTCACGTACCGATAGAGGCAGTACCTGAATTGTATATATTTCCAGAACGAAATCAAATTGACCTTGCCATTCTGCTGGCAGTTTAAACAGATCAGCAGCCTGATAATCGACATTTGACTGTGGAAAACGTTGTTTTGCCCACTCAATTGCAGTTGGTGACACATCAAATGCGGTTACTTTAAAACCCAGTTCAGCTAATTTTTCGGCATCATCACCCAGACCACACCCCAACACAATAGCCCGTCCGCCTTTGCCTTGCAGATCGTTTTTTTCAGCCACTCGACCAATCGCGGATGAGTCGTCGCATTTGCCCATGGAACGGCATCTAGATTCTGATCGGCATGTTTGTAGATCATCTCCATTCTCTCGCTGTAATCTCGATCAAGAAATCGCTGGTTGATCTGTGCCGAAACGTTTTTTGGAAGAGGAGACATCTCCGTCCGCAGATCGTCATAGGAAGCCAATCCCGTTCTCGGTGTGACAGTCTCCTGCCAGATAGCATCCATTGCAACCGCGATCTCATCAGGTAACTGCGTGCGATGATCACCGACCCGCCCAGTTTTGACTTTCACCATTGTGTCGCTTGGTGGTAGAAAGTTATGTTTTGCACTAGCTTCCTGAAAGCGTGGGTCAGCAAACTTCGACTTGTGTTCCTTCATAAAGTCCAATGATGCCTGTTTGACCACAATCTCAAATAACTCCTCATCGAGTTCGATCCCCAGAAATTCGGCAATCGTCCGCACCGTACCGTGTAAATCAGTCTTCATATTTTCGTAACAAAGGAGCAATACCTGAGGATTCTGTCGTTGCTCCCACCATGAGACCAGATGCCCCCAATAACTGCCATTCCAGTGTTCACCCCGATAATTCATAAATAAAACTCTGGCAAACTCGTCATGCGATGTTCCGTCTGTTTCAAACCAATAGCCATTCAGGAAGTTGTACCCCGAAACCAGAGCATCTTTCGGGTTGCGGAAAGAGACGATGTAACGCGCACCTTTGGGTATTGAGTCCCATCCCATATGGCTCTTAAACGCTCGAAATGTACCGGGTTGAGGAATATCTAAGTCAATGCCTATTTGGTATACCTTCTCTATCCACGGCATGACTTCTGTGATGTCATCAAAATTCATATCACCGCGTGTTCGCAGGCTCTGGACAATTTGCTGTAACCATGTCGTACCACACTTGCCGTAGGGTGTAATGAAAACATCGTCAGATTGTGGCTGGAAAGCCATTGCCTGTTTGACACTTTCTGCTTGTATTGCGCCTATAGTCTGTTCACGGCGTACAAAAAATTCTTGAAGTGTAGCAGGTCGAGTCAGAGTTTGGTTGGTGATCATAAGATTGGCTCCTTCATTTAGTAACTCACCTTACGCAGTTAAGTGGAAACTCGCAGGGGCGACCTGGCGGGTCGCACCCTACAAAATGCAATGATCTGCGTAACGTCAGTTAGTAAGAGTCGTCTAAAAACCCAACAAAGTATATTCGATATAGTCGTTAACCAGATAGGATGATGTGGTGTTCGAGGCGTGTGCTTTATCCACAGTAAGCGCAACCGTCGCTTCGGGGATAGAGATGTTTAAGGCCAATACAATCTTGCTTGTTATCAAAATAACGGCGATGGTGATGACAAATAAAAGGGTGGTATCCATAATCGTTCCTCCAGTGGTAAGGGTGGTCAATCATTTTAGTCGAGCAACTGCAAAGCTGAACCCTACGCCGGCAACGGCGCTCCCTTGAGGGTGATGCGATGCATCAGCCGACGATGCCCATCATAGTCATTGATCGCCAGGTGCTGAGTAATCCGATTATCCCAAAAGGCTAATGAGCCTGGCTGCCATTGAAAGCGACAACAAAAGGCAGGTTGGGTGGCAAACTCGTAGAGATACTTGAGCAACGGTTGCGATTCGGCCTCAGTCCAGCCATCAATTCGTGTGGTGAAGACTGGATTCACAAACAATGCCTTGCGGCCCGTCTCTGGATGGCGAATCACAATCGGGTGCAGGACAGCAGGCGGCACATTGTCATGGTTTTTGCCAAAGACGGCCATGGCGGAATGCCAGGCTTTTAGTTGATCCAAGGTCTCCTTCAGCCCATCGGAGAGATGGTCATAGGCGGCGACCATGAACGCAAAGGCCGTGTCGCCGCCGAAGGGCGGCAATTCCACCGCGTAGAAGATTGACCCCAAGGCGGGGGCGACATCGTAAGAGTGATCAGTATGCCATTGGGAACCGATCGCATGTTTTTGATGCGGTTCTTTGCGCACTTCGGCGATTTGGGCATACCCTTCAACGGGGGTAAAAAAGCGATTGATCTCAATTTCGCCAAACCGTTCGGCCAGGGCAATCTGATCTTCGGGTCGTAGGTTTTGCTCTCGAACGAAGATCACGCCATAATCGAATAAGGCCGCTTTGATTTGTTGAACCAGCTCATCAGAGATTGCTTGGCTGAGGTCAATCCCTTGAATCTCAGCCCCAATAAAACCGGATATAGGTTTCAAGGTCAAGTTTTGAGATTTCATTTTCTAACTACCTTTCTTGTATATATCAATGAATAAAAGTGGATCAGAAACCGGGTTTTTAAGTTGGCTCTATCGACCTGAATCGTGCTTCAAGGTGACGTCGCTAACCAAGTTGACTAAATGATCAAAAACCGGGTTTCTTTTTTCCCCATCAGTGCCTCGTGAGCAGATTGTCATACGGGCATGGTATCCAGCTGTGAGAGTGTTTCTCTGGAATTTAGATCCAGCACAGCCGCAAAGATTCGTGGACCCAGTACGTGACGTTGGAGGTTCAGTTGAGCCTCTGTTTGACGGCGATTTGCAATGACAAAAACTGACTTCCAGAAACCATCAAGTATTGCCAGCCGATAATCATCCCAACACTGATCATATGAATAATCAACCACGCCATTTTCACATAAGGTATCATGATAGAGTTTGACCAATTCTGTCTCATGGGCACGGCGATCTTCTATCGGAACCTTACCGAGAAGACAGGCAACATCTGATACCCCACGACCCATCGACATCGTTTGCCAATCGATCATCATCAGTTTGCTATCCTCAATAAAAATGAGGTTATTCAGGTGATAATCATTGTGGAGTAAAGTATAGGGTGATGATTGTCTCTGATATTTCATCCAACTCGAAAAGTGTATAGCATGGTCTTTGATAGTTTGTAATAGTTCAAGATCGTGTGGAATCTCTGGAACATCATCCAGCGTATCGGCAATCTGAATATACCGCTCTTGTATTGTGTTTAACTCAGAATCTTTCATCTTTGCCCAGTCATACTGTGGCAATGCAGGATGTTCCCACCATGTCGCATGGAATTTGGCGATTTCTGTCACAACCAGTCGCATCCGTTCAATCGAGCAACCTTTTAGCCAATCTCCAAGTTCGCCATAACTACAATCTTCCAACAGTAGAAGGGCATATCCAGTCTCTGCATCAAACTCGCTAAAATAGGCTTGTGGTGTCGAGACATCAACCTGACGGGCAAATTCTTTATAAAATTGAACCTCGTTGATGTATTTATATTGCCAGTGTGTACGTCGTTCCTCGGTGGCTAGGGCGAACTTTGCAAAAATTGACTTCGGGGCTGCGTCATCACTTTTATCGTAAGCTAGCCGAATGATGGTATTCTGCCCGACGATACCGGCTGTTTCTGATAATGGCTGGACTTCAAATGAGGTTACCTGTGCCCCGTTCAAGACCCCTGCCTGACGCAAGGTATCGGTTAACCATTCAGTTGTTAATTGTTCTGGTTGATATGGGAAGTTCATATGATTGCTCTCCTATTTGCTAAAAATATTCATAATAAGTCCACCTGCCGTAATAGGTTATCACCTTACATTCGTTGATCTTAAGCGTATATTGATCAGCAAGCAGGTAAGAATAGGGTGATTCTGGTCCTGTATCGACTGTCGATTGCTGTTGTTGCTGTTGCGCCTGATGCTTTGCTTGTTGGATCTGGTTGCGATTTTCTATTGCTTCAATTAACTTCCGATACAGTTGCCCGATGCCAAGACCATTGATTATGTTTGCATAAGTCATTGTGATTGCTCCTGTTTTCGTCTGTGTGATTGCGTATGATGTTTGCACTATAAAATCGGAGCGGTATAGCTGTCACTAGACTGGCGGTCTAGTCGTGGTATAGAAGCAGTCCAGTCATATGACAAACCCAATTTCGATACAACACAGAAAGCGGCTAAAATAGTAGCAGCAATCGTTGAGGGGCATTCCATGACCGACTTGCAGAGGCTAACGGAACCACTATCCGAACGGCAACAGGAGATATTAATGTATCTGGCGGAGGGGCTATCCAACCGTGAGATTGCCGCTCGTCTATATCTCAGTCTGGCAGGTGTGAAGTGGAACAACTCGGAAATTTACGGCAAGCTGGGTGTCAAGAACCGTGATGAAGCCATTGAACGCGCCACCGCTTTAGGTTTGCTCGACAATGACATTAACCCTGATGCCGCACAATCTACAGTCAAACACAATTTGCCCGAATCTGTCACCCGATTTATTGGACGCAAGCAGGACATTTATGATCTATCGCAACTACTCAGTGATGAAGATAAACGTCTGATCACGATCCTTGCGTCAGGTGGGATGGGCAAAACTCGATTGTCAATGGAAGTTGCCAGAGCAAGAATTGGCGATTATGCGGATGGTGTGTATTTTGTACCCCTTGCGCCGCTCACATCAGCTAGCGACATTGTGACAACTATCGCAGAAAACATCGGTCTCAGGTTTAATGGCAATAGTCCCCCTGAACAGCAATTGATCAACTATCTAAAAGACAGTGAGATGTTATTGATATTGGATAACTTCGAGCATGTGTTGGAGGGTGCAGGGCTGGTCAACGACATCATTAAATCAACACCTGACATCAAAATCATTGTCACGTCGCGAGAACGTCTGAATCTGCATGGTGAAAACATCTATAGCTTACGTGGCTTGGAATTCCCGACATGGGAGACCCCGGACGATGCGCTGGACTATGACGCGGTGAAATTGTTCGTGCAAAGTGCAAAGCGTATCCGTGCAGATTTTGAATTGCATACAGATGATCTGGACTTCATGGCGCGGATTTGTCGATTGACAGCTGGTATGCCACTGGGGATCGAACTGGCGGCTGGCTGGGTTGATCTGTTGTCATTAGAGAAAATTGCAGACGAAATCCAAAAAGGGATCGACATCCTTGAAACAGACCTGCGCGATGTGCCAGAACGTCAGCAAAGTATTCGAGTGGTATTTGAACAGACGTGGGATCGGTTGACAGAGGGTGAGCAAGCAGTATTTGCTAATTTGTCGATTTTTCGGGGTGGATTTACACTGGAATCTGCCGAAGTAGTTGCCTCAGCCAATCTCCGACAGTTACGAAAACTGGCACAGAAATCACTTATCCAGATAGAAACCGATGACCGATATGCTATTCATGAACTGTTGCGACAGTTTGGCGAAGAACAATTAACGCGAGTGGGCAACCTTGATTCTGTGCGGCAATTACACAGCACCTACTATCTGGATTTTCTGGCAAAGCGTACCGTTGATATTCAGGGGCGAAGGCAATTTGAGGCATTGCAGGAAATCCACACCGATTTTGAAAATGTCCGTTTAGCGTGGTTCTGGGCTGTCGATCATCAGCAAGTCGATCAGATATATGCTGCTCTAGACTGTCTGGCACATGCCCTTGAAATGAATGTTCAGTTTCTGGAAGGACAAAATATACTCGCGCAGACCAAAGCTAAGTTGCAATCCCCCCATCGTGTATGGGACGCTGTGAGTGTCAGGTTGGAACGCTACCAATTTCTGCTCGGACAAGGCTGTGATGGTAAACTCCTTGAAGAGATCTTGGAGAGAAATCTCAATCCGAATGACAAAACGGAAATGATGTGGTGTCATTGGCTTCTGCACAATTATTATGCATTACCTGATGTTGCAGAGCGTAACCTTGAGGTTTCTACCATACACTCGATTGCCTTTAAAGATTTAGCCGTTGAACTGGGCAGCGAATTTTATCTCGGTTATGCGATACTCCTAACGGGTACGTATCTCCGATGGAACAACCAGATCGAACAGGCACTGACTGCTTTTCGTGAATCGGTTACGATTCGTCGTCGTATAGGTGATTGGAACAATCTGGTATTTGCGCTTAATGTATTTGCCGAACACCTGATTGATGCTGGTCAATTTACAGAATGCGAGCGATGTCTGGATGAAGCACTTGCACTGGAGGATCAGATCGGCATTGTGCCAACCTCAGGACACTGTTACGCGAACAAAACAAGACTGGCTTTCTGGCGAGGTGATCTGGACATCGCTCGTCAACATAATGAGGTCGCGTTAAATATTACACACAAACAGAGCTTTATTGGTGCGCGTGGTTTGGTACTCTCCGACTCTAGTAATTTGTTGTCAATTGAGGGACATTATCAGCAGGCACTCAACCTTGCTAAAGAAAGTCAAACCTATTCGGTTAATATTTGGACGCGCCGGTATATAGTATGGAGCTATGCCCTTGCAAATTGTGGATTGGGTCATGATGATGTCGCCCGTCAAACTCTGCTGGAAGTCCTCATGATGATTGTTACTTACACCTATTCCCCTACCGACGCACAATTGTGTTTGCCGATTGCCAGTGTGCTTCTGGCACGTGCCGGGCAAACCCGTCGCGCCGTCGAACTACTGGGATTAGCCTATGCTGCTCCCCCTGAATTGACAGGCTGGTTATCTCACTGGCAATTATTGAGCGTATTGCAAAAAGATCTCAAATCGGAATTGGGCGAAGACGAATTCAATTCACTGTGGAAAATCGGATCTAAGATTGATCTGGACGTGGAATTAATGGTCAAAGACTTGATCACAGAGCTTGAGACTCTTTAGAGAGAGAAACAATCCAATGTCAGTGCGCTTCCGAACGGTCAGCTTCTCTCTCTACAAAATGATACATTCTTTCGAGTGGTCTATCCCCACCAGAATGGCGTAATAACCTTCCAGGATAGGGTGATTTGCGTACGCGGGTTCGACCCTCTATCGATCCCACACGTGCTACGAACCAAAAATCCCCTTGAATTCAAGGGGATTTACCCATTCGGGAGCGACGGGGGTCGATCCCTCACTGGCTACGCTATTCTCCCCCGAAAAACCGAGTATCAGCAGGTGGTCAAAGCGCTTTTGGCCGTCGCCTGAACCTCAATCAACCCTAAAATCTAATCACCTTCGCGGTCTTCCGGCCCACTCACGTCTGTTCCCAACGACTGGCGTAGTACATAGAGCATGGGCACCAGAAACCGCTCAGAACCCACTTTCTTTATCATCTGGGTAGCGGCCCGCACCCAGGTCTCGTCATTCACAGGCGCCGGATACGGTCCCATGCCTGTATAGATCGGGTTGCCCATCAGCAGCTTCATCTTCTCGGGCATTATCTCGCTAGCATTGCCATTGGTAGCGGAATCTATACTCTCTTTCGTCAGTAGAAGATCACTTTGTTTGGAGGCCTTTAATGGGCTATGTCATTTTATTGCCCCTATCTGACACTACCCCTCATGACTCCATTGGGATTTCAGTTATAATGATCTTGTGAACCTGGGCATGCTTTCATTAGGCTATCGACCATCTTCGCCTTCGACAATGCGACAACCTCGCATTTGAATCCAAACGACCATTGGTCGCGCTTCGCAACGAGATCAAGATAATTCATTTCTTCAGTGTAGATTTATAGGTGCATCCGATGGTTGACAGACAAAACCTCTCCGAGAGCCTGGCTGATCCACTGACCGAGCGCGAACTGGAGATCCTGCACATGGTTGCTAATGGCCTCACCAATCAGGAGATCGCCGATAAGCTTTTTCTCTCGCTGGATACCATCAAGTGGCATAATAAACAATCGTATCAAAAACTTCGTGTGAATAACCGTACACAAGCGGTTGCACGCGCACGTGAATTACGCTTGCTTGACAGCCAGAATCGCCCTAACAAGCCCACTGAGCCTTTAAGCAAACGGGAGTACGAAATCTTATCTTGCCTGGCGGAAGGTCTTTCCAATCGGGAAATTGCCCATCGGATGAGTTTAGCTCTGCGCACTATCAAATGGTACAACTCTCAACTCTACAGCAAGCTAGCGGTCAGTAACCGGCGCGAGGCAGTCGAAGCGGCACAACGCCTGGGTCTGCTGGATGTCGGTGATGACCCGTTGAATGAGGGACTGGCCCGCAATAATCTCCCCCATCAAACAACACCGTTCATTGGTCGTCACCAGGAACTTGCTGAACTCGCGCAACTCATTGGCGATCCACAAACCCGACTAGTCACTATTCTGGCACCTGGCGGTATGGGTAAGACGCGGCTGGCACAGATGGCAGCTGAAAATCAGCTGCCCCACGTTTCCGATGGTGTCTACTTCGTGTCACTGGCTCCCCTGAGTGCCGCTAGCGCCATCGTGACGACTATCGCGGAAACGATTGGCTTCAGCTTTTATGGAGAGAAGTCACCAAAGAACCAGTTGATTGAATTCCTTAGCGTTCGGTCGCTGCTGCTGGTATTGGACAATTTCGAACACTTGCTGAATGGCGCACCATTGATAGCCGATATTCTGCAATCTGCTCCAGCAGTGTGCATATTGGCAACCTCGCGAGAACGCCTCAATTTGCGGGGTGAAACCGTCTACATACTGAGCGGACTTACTTTTCCGACCTGGGAAACGCCGGAAGATGCGCTGGGATATGACGCGGTGCAGCTATTCATGCAAAGCGCCCAACGAGTTCGTGCCGACTTTACTCTGCAACCCGATGATCTTGACTTTCTCGCGCGCATCTGTGGTCTGACCGAAGGGATGCCATTGGGGATTGAACTGGCGGCAGGCTGGGTAGATGTGCTGTCACTGGAACAGATTGCGGCTGAGATTCAAAAGGGGATTGATATTCTGGAAACGGAGCTACGCGATGTGCCGGAACGTCACCGTAGTATCCGTGTGACCTTCGAGCGGACCTGGGATCGTTTGTCCGATGACGAGCAAGCAACATTCGAAAAGTTGTCGGTCTTTCGTGACGGGTTCAGCCTGCCAGCAGCACAAGCTGTCTCCGGTGCTTCTGCTCAAGATTTACGCGGATTGGCACGCAAAGCGCTGGTGAAATTCGAGAATAATGAGCGCTTTACAATCCATGAATTGCTACTGCAGTTTGGTGCCAGCAAATTGGCAGAGACGGGCGAATTACTGATGATACAGGCCCGGCATGCCGCCTTCTTTGCCGATTTCATGGCGGATCGCAAGCAAGAAATCAAAACGGATCGGCAACTGGAAGCGCTGGAACTGATTGACCTGGACTTCGAAAACGTGCGTACCGCCTGGCTTTATATGGCACGCCACCAGCAGTGGGAGCGGCTTCCCGATTTTCTTCACAGTTTATGGTTCTACTGCGACCTACACACTCGCGGCCAGGAAGCGATTGAAATGCTCGAAAAAGCGGTGCAAGCTGTGCGCGCTGCGCCGTCTTCGCCTGCAATAGACCTTGCGCTGGCGCGGGTGCTAGCTCCCCTGGGCTGGTTTTATAGCCATACTGGCTTCACAAAAAAAGGTGCTGTTACCTGTGACGAAGCTATCCACATTTTGCGCCAGCACGATAGTCCTGAAGATCTGATCGCGGCGCTATTCAACCGTCAGAATACGGCATTCAACCTGTTTCAACCCGATGTAGCCGTAAAAATGGCGGAGGAAGGTGTCAGGATCGCCCAGTCGATCAACGACAAATACTGGGAGGGACACCTTTTGCTCTGGGCGGGGGCCGGGCCTCAAACTGGTGTAGAGGTAAGCTTTGGCAACACCTACCAGTTCACCAAACGAGCATTGGCTATATTTGAGGAACTCGATAATCGCTGGGGGATCATGCATGCCACCCGTGTTCTGGGTCAGGCATATCAGAACGAGCAGCAATATACACATGCCAGGCGCTGTTTTGAACAAGCGCTGTTAATTGCCGAAAGATTTGGTCATAGTTTCTACATCGCTATGATACATCGGCAACTGGCATGGGTTGACCAAGTCGAACACGATTACCCAACTGCAGATTGGCGGTTACGCATGGCATTGAAAGTATACTGGGATGTCGGCTACACTTGGATGTTGCCCTATCCACTCCAGGGTCTTGCAACATTATATGCCGAACAACAAGATTTTGAACGCGCTGTCTCCATGCTGGCAACCATCCATCCCCATCCATTGACTTTTAACCGAACCACTCAAAGGGTGCAGGCATTGCGCGAGGAACTTGAGGAGCGATTGGAACCAGCACGTTTCGCTGCTGCCTGGAAGCACGGCCAGGAGCGCACATTGAGCACGCTCGTGGCCGAATTGCTGGCGGAACTTGCGGATAGCCAACCTAATTAGCACACGCCTAGCAGAACTCAAGCAATGCACGCATCAGGCATCCATGATTATTCGATTTTCACGTAGTCGGTGAAAGGAAAACCCGAGTTGTCAACTAAAGTCCAAAGCTTCTTGAATATTTTTGTGCTTTCCGGGTGGGCTTCATCGAATTGCTTGCCGTATTCGGATTTCTCACTTGCATTTGGGAAAATTCGATTGCGTGCTTCAATGCTTTCGATTTCAAGCAACACCGTGTATTTTCCGTCCCTGTCGCCTCTGTCACCTTTGAGAATATGAGCTTTCCATCCGGGATATGGTGTATACGAAGGCCATCCTTCTTTCACATAATTCTCAAAATCTTCAGCCTTCACCCCTGGGCGAAGTTCAACAGGGTGGACACTATACAATTTTGGCATAAGTAATTCTCCTTTGGTCATGCGGTTCAGCTAAAAGTAACGAGACTCTAAAATGTGTGGCCCAACTCAAGCAGAATGCACACGCCAGGACTCAAGGATTATCAATCTCAACATAGCTCGTGTAAGGTAACACATGTGTGTCGACCAGTGCGATCAGCTTCTCGAATGTTTTTGTGCTTTCCGGGTGGGCTTCATCGAATTGTTTGCCATACTCGGATTTCTCACCTATACGGGGGAAAATTCGATCCCGCGCTTCCACGCTCTCGGTTTCATTTAGCACCAGGTAGTTGCCCTCTCTGTCACCTCTCTCGCCTTTGAGAATACGTGTTTTCCAGCCGGGATAAGGTGTGTACAAAGGCCATTCGTCTTTCACAAACATTTCAAAATCCTCGACTGTTACCCCTGGGCGGAGTTCAAGCATGTGTAGAGCATACTGCTTTGGCATGAGTAAATCTCCTTTGGTCAATGCCGTCCAACTAATAGTAACGAGTGTATAAATTTGCGGCCCGACTCAAGCAGAATGCACGCGCCAGGCTTCGAGAATTTCAGCCTCACGCTCTCGAGTCAGGTGTGCTGGATTCGGTTCATGGGTCTGCGCCCAGGCCAGCGTCGCCTGGATGGTATCGGCCAGTGGACGGAACGTTAGTCCAGCAGCCAGTGCCTTGTCGATGCTCACCGAAGTCCAACCAACCACATGGGGCAGCCACATCGGAATTTCGCGCCAGGGCTTTACGCCTTGTTCCACCACCAAGTCATCACTCACCCAGACAGGATTGGCATCAGAATGGGCGATTTCGCGGGCGGTCTCCAGCACCTCCCCGTATGTCAGCCGCCGGTCAGGGCCGGTGATATTGTAGACACCACCCACACCACCCTCGGCGAGGCGAATCGTCCATTCGGCTTCATCACGCACATCGACGAATTGCAGTGGATAATTCGGGCTACTTGGGGCATACATATCGCCACCTTGCGCCACTCGCCGTACCCAAAACGTCAGGACTTGACCGGGATCATGCGGTCCAACGATGAGTCCAGGGCGGATAATCAGCGCCCGCTCGCCATACACTTCCTGCACGACCCGCTCACACAGCACCTTCAAGCCGCCGTAAGTTTCAAACGTGACAGGCTCGACAGTCTTATCATCCGGGATCACAAGTGGACTGTCTTCGTGCATCCCTGGCAGGGTGCGGTCAACGCCATCTAGTGCGGATTGGTTGAGGTCCTGATAAGCTGAGAACGCCGAAATAAAGATGTAACGCCCCACATGGTCGGTCAGCAGTTCAGCCGACTGGCGGACGATGCGCGGGGCAAAGCCACAGTTGTCGATGACCACATCCCATGTCCGGCCCTTGAGCGCATCGAGTTGACCGTCACGGTCGCCACGCAGTTTTTCGACATGCAGGTACAGGTCAGGGTTGGTCTGGCCACGATTGAACAGCGTGACATTGTGACCAGCTGCCAGCGCTGCATCAATCGTCGCTCTACCCAGAAATTTCGGTCCACCAAGTATCAAAATATCCATCGTATTTTACCTCCCACAACTATTGCTTATGCTTCAAATTGTCTAGTTTGGTGTCAAAATCGCGCGGAACCGCACTTGATTGGCGCGAAGCCGATCGTGGGCTCTGTTCACTTCTTCGAGAGCATAAGTTTCTGTCATCGGTCGGATGCCGTGTTCATCTGCCAGTTGGAGCAGTTCGCGTTGTTCCTGGCTCGACCCGACCAGGCTGCCAATAACCCGGTGCTGTGGCACCATGAGCATCATGGGCACGACCGGTAGTGCATCCATCGTTGCCCCGGTTAGCACCAGCGTGCCCTGCGGCAATAATCCCGCCATCGTCGGTGCAATTGCTTCCGGTGCGATAGTCGTAGACAGAATAACGTTGGCGCCACCCATTGCCATCAGCTTTTTGCCCGACTCACCGTTCGCGCCGCTGATCACATCATGCGCGCCCAATTGTTTGGCTAACGCAATCTTGGATTCAGTGGATGTGATTGCAACCACCTCGGAACCCATCGCTTTGGCGATTGCGATCCCCAAATGGCCCAACCCACCGATTCCCAATACGGCGACCCGTTGACCGGGTTGTAGGCCAGCATTTTTGAACCCTGCATAGGTTGTCAATCCGGCACAGAACAACGAGGCCGCATCCACGAAATCGATTGTTGCTGGGAGCGGAATCACGCGGTTTTCCGGAACCTTGACGTATTCCGCATATCCCCCGTTAATTGTCCAGCCAACCCCGGCAAAACTCGACAGATATTCTAGACAGGACTCATCTTCACCTATCTGGCAGTAGGGACAGTGACCACATGGCATAATGAAATGGACACCAACACGATCCCCGACCTTAAAATCGGATACTCCGCTACCAACCTGCTCAACCACACCGGCAATCTCATGGCCCATAATCACTGGATACGGATCGAAGCCAAAGGCTGCCAGGTCGCCATCCGCGATGTGTATGTCTGAGTGGCACACGCCAGCGGCCTGGACCTTGATCAGCACCTCTCCCATTTCAGGCGAAGGGTCTGGAACATCTTTTATCACCATCGGCAGTTTTGGTTGTTCCTGTACAGCGGCTTTCATGGGACCTCCTCCTTGGATGTTCGTGAGCGAGTTGACTTGAAAGAGCCTGCGTTCATTGACCCTTGAAATCAGAATAGGTCCACATGGGGGTGGTTGTCACCGGACTCGTGGGCGGGAAAAGGGGCAAATCAGGTTTGATGTAATGTGGAAGAGTGTTGACAGGCGAAGTAACTACACCGGTGATATATACAGTTTACTTCCGAGGTAACCCACTTGCTCTAATTCTGATCTATTTGCTATCAGACAGTAATTCCTGAATGATTGCCCAAAGGTCTGCTGGTTGCCCCTGGCGACTTGTAGAATCGAACCCAACCTGCGCCAATGTTTGACGTGCTCGTAGCCGGGTCTCAAACGTGCTAGCATCGTGCTGCTCAGCTAATGCAGCCAGTTTAGTGGCCAATTCCCTCTGGTTCGAATGAAACAGCAGGAGCGCAAAGTCTACAAACATTGCGAGCGCCAGAGGAGCAAGTTTCAGTTTTGCAGCCAGTTCGAGCGCTTCCTGCAAATGCTGCCGCGCCTCGGCATGATGCGGTTCGCCTGACATGACCAACACCCGACCAAGATAATGTCGGCTAGTGGCAATCTCGGCGTCCATCTCCATATCCTGCCAGAGTGTAAGTGCTTCTCGGTGATGCGCTGCTGCCTTATGAAAATTACCTTGCTCTCGAGACAGCGCCCCAAGACCATTTAGACAATCGCCCAACCCTAACCGACTTTCAGCGAGCTTGAATCCTTCTAATGACCGGGCGAATGACTGTGCCGCCAGTGAATAATCACCCTGCATAAGAAAAGCCAGACCAAGCTGCGTTCTAGCCCGGCAGGCATGAATCGTGCCGACTTCGTTGAAATGGGTAATACATTGTTCCAGGGTTTGGATGGCCTGCTGATAATCACCCAGGAAAATCTCCAATTGTCCTCTATAAAAAAGGCCGTAACCAAGACCTAGAATATTTTGCATTTGCTCGGCTATCCTGACACCATCGTCAAAATACGGTTTGGCTTGCTCGTAAAGGCCTAGTATCGTGAGCGTGCTGCCCAAATTATAACTATTGTAACTCAGTACACTCTGGTCTCCGCTTTCCTGACAAACGGCCAGACCGCTTCTATAGGCTTGCGCCGCTTCTTCTGGTTGATTGTATCGTTCGCAGCCCCCCAACAAACATAAGACCCAACCTTGCACCCAACGATCAGCAGTTTCTGTTACGAGAGTCAAGCTTTCCCTGGCATAACGTTTGCCTTCCAAGAGCCGACCTTGAAAATAGAGTACCCATCCTAGCCAGCCGAGTGCGAACGCCTCAGAGTGTAGACGGGCGGTATCCGCTGAACTCTGATTTCTCCTGAGCAATCTAACCGCCTCTTCCAGCACGACTTGACCTGCCGGAAGATCACGCCGGTGCGCGAGAAAATAGCCGTGAGCCGCCAGCAAGTAGCTAACCAGAACTTCTTGTTCATCAGGGACGATCATTGTTTGTTCCCAATCCGCATCAGTGAATAGGTTGGTGGGACCAATCAACGCATTGGCTGCCCGACCAAATTCAGAATAGCCTTCATCATAGCCATTACCATACAGGTAGTAGACAAACAGGCATTCGGCGGCACGTTCAATCGCGTCCGCATCCTGATCTGTCACTGACCGCCGCCAGGCCAGGCGAACATTGTCAAGATCGGCCTTAATCTCGGCCATTGTTCTCATCTGGTTAAGGCCCTTGACGCCTGCTGTGCGCTGTTCAAGAAATGTGATGAAGTAGGCCTTGTGCCGCTGCTGCGTCTGTTCAAGTGCATCTGGCTCCGCCTCTAGTTGCTCCTCACCGAACTGGCGGATCAATTCATGTAGCTCAAAGCGACCGGTATCTGTGCGCCGCAGTAACACCTTGTCGATCAGCGAGGATAGATCAGCCAGCGTTGCGTTGGTCACGTTCTCGACAGTCTGCCGGGTACACCCACCCCGAAATACGGAAAGTTGTTTCAAGACTGATTGTTCTGCCGGTGATAGACGCTGCCACGTCTGCTCGATAACCACCCGTAGACTCCGATGACGATCTGGTAGGTTACGCAGCGTCGTCGTCAGGAAGTCTAGATTACGTTCGATCTCCAATGCGATCTCATGGCAACTCAATGAGCGAATCCAGGGTGCAGCCAATTCCAGGCCGAGCGGCATCCCCTCTACCAGTTGACAAATTTGCGCGATGTCCGCCATTTCTTCAGTGGTTGGTGTAAAGCTAGCGTCAGCTTGAGAGGCTCTTTGTATGAATAACTGTACAGCTTGAAAGGTCTCAAATTCTGATTCAGGCACCGACTGTATCTCAACTTGATTAATCGCCGGATACGTTAATCCCAGCACCTCAAAATTCCATTCTTCCCGTAAGCGCAATCGTTCTCTTGATGTGGCTAACAACTTCACACCGGGGGCGTGCTTCATCATTTCGCCAAGAAGATGTGCGCCATCCAGCAAATGTTCGAAGTTGTCAACCACAAGGAGCAGCGCTTTATGTTGGAGATAATTCAGCAGTTGCTCAGCGGGATCGGCTTTGCCATAGAATGTAAAATGAAGTACCTCGGCTATTGCCGGTACGATATAGTTCGCGTCATCAACAGCAGCCAGCGGTACGAAGAAGACGCCATCGGGAAACGCGTTCACCATCTGTGCGGCGGCTGCCAGCGCCAGACGGCTCTTGCCGATACCGCCGGGACCGACAAGAGTCAACAATCGGCACGCAGGTTCGTCCAACAGCAAGCGCTTGATTTCATTAAGGTCTTCTTCGCGCCCGATGAAAGTTGTCGTTTGGGTCGGCAGGTTGTGTGCGCCTCTGGGAGATACTTTCGATTCTGCAAGTATTTCCAGCAACCCCAATTCGCGTGCCCGCGCAACCGCCTGAGTTCGATTGCTAACGTGAAGCTTCTGAAAACTATGCTTGTTATGCCATTTAACCGTATCTAGCGTAACGAATAGCTGGTCGGCGATCTGCTGATTGGTGAGGCCAGCAGCGATCAGGCGAAGTATTTCCAACTCACGGTCTGTCAGCGACTCATAAGGTTCATGCTGTTCGTGATCCATGGTGCGGTGTGTCTCAACTCGTTAGCCGGTTCGACAGCATTGCCAGCTACCTTGTCTCCATAATCATAACGTAGACTTGCCCTCGGCAAAACCCCACCCAATGCCCCACTAAAGTGTAGTGACAGGAAACGCTTCAATTCTTATGCTGGGCATAAAGCTGAAATTTGGCAACTATACATCAGCTTTAATACAAATGATATTTGTCAAACTTATTTAGGAGACGGGCATGTCACAGGTAGGTAAAAACGTTCTGATCACCGGCAGTTCACGCGGTATCGGTAGAGGGATCGCGCTCAAGCTGGCGCAAGACGGCGCGCGCATCGCCATCAACTATTATGAGAATGAGGCCGCTGCACGGGATACTCTCGCTCAAGTGCAGGCCAACGGTTCCGATGGCTTCATCATTCAGGCCGATGTCTCGAAACCTGAAGACATCCGGCACATGTTCAGTACGGTGCAGGCCGAGTTTGGCAGTCTGGACATTTTCGTGAGCAATGCCCGCCCGGAAATTCCGCTGTTTTATGCGCCGCCCCTGGAGATCACGCCAGAAAAATGGCAAATGGCACTGGCTTCACAGTCCGAGGCCTTTCTGTTAGGCGTTCGAGCAGCGGTTCCACTCATGGGTCAGGGCGGCAGGATCATTGCGGTGACTTATGCGGCTGGCAGTCGCACGGGTAGCTGGCAGTCCTGGGTTGGGATGGGTTCAGGCAAGGCGGCAATGGAGTCGCTGGTGCGCTACTTCGCGGTTACCCTCGCTAAGCAAGGAATTACAGTAAATGCCGTTAGCCCTGGCTTTACCGAGGACAGCGTGCTAAACAGCCTGCCACCTGAAGGCCAGGACATGATTCGCAACTGGCATGGCGAGGGTTGGACCCCGATGGGTCGGTTGGGCACCCCCGCTGACATCGGTAACTTTGTTTCGTTGTTATGCTCTGAAGACGCCTGCTGGTTAACCGGCCAGGTCATCAACGTTGATGGTGGCGCATCCCTGATGAACCCGGAACTACCGCTGGCACTTCAGGCACAATAGAATCAATCAAACTGCTTTGTTTCAAAAGGAGATCAATTGTGATTGAAGTAAAACATTTAACCTTGCAGGAGTTGGAAGCAGGTCTGGATGAAATCCGCGAGTCGCCAAAAGACAATGGCATGCTCGAAATGATCGTGCGGCGACCAGAAATTGATGCGCGCGAAGTGCTGGACAGCGGCGAGCTTGATGTGATCGACGGTCTTGTCGGCGACAACTGGCGCACCCGCGGCTGTCCCCTGACCGACGATGGTGCGGCGCATCCAGAGATGCAACTCAACATCATGAATACGCGGGTGGTGGACCTCGTGGCAGAGGACCGGGAACGCTGGCAGCTTGCCGGGGATCAATTGTTTGTTGACCTGGATCTGAGTGCTGAAAATCTACCGCCGGGCACGCGGTTAGCAATTGGCTCCGCCGTGATCGAAGTGACGCCCATGCCACACAATGGCTGCAAAAAGTTCGTGGAACGCTTTGGCCTGGACGCGATGCAATTCGTCAACTCGCCGCTGGGCAAACATCTCCATCTGCGCGGCATCAACGCGAAGGTCATTCAATCCGGCGAAATTCGGGTCCATGACGTGGTTCGGAAGATTTAGGTGACTTTAAGACTACGAAGGAGATGAACCAAATGACTAAATCCCATTCACCTCTATCCGTACTTGAGCGGGCTAATATCGCCATGAATCAACACCACCTGGAAGCCTTTCTGGCATGCGTTGCTGAAGACTATCAAAGTGAGCATCCAGCCCACCCGGATCGCCAGTTCGCAGGTAAAGATCAGGTTGGTAAAAATTGGTCCGGTATCTTTAGCAGCATCCCCGACTTTCGTTCTGAAATGCTGCGGGCTGCTGTCGAAGGAAATGTGGTGTGGACCGAGTGGGACTGGCATGGGACACGCCCGGATAATACGCCGCTGCACATGCGCGGTGTGACCATCTTCGAGGTCGCAGACAACCAGATCATCTGGGGCCGGTTGTACATGGACCCGGTTGAGACAAGCGGTGCTGGTATTGACGCCAATGTTAGAAGAATCACAGAGGGCGAAGAGCCCCATTAGTTACGGTTAGTGGGTGTCACGACCGCCCTGTTTGCTGCAAATATTTCGTACATTAATAATCTAAAGGAAAAAATCTGATGAACATGAAGAGAAGAATAATGGCGTTCAGTCTAATCCTATCCATTGTTTTGCTGATGTGGAGCAGTCCAGTGCTTGCAGGCGTCACATGTCATACAATTGATGCTACGGGTATGGGGCAAGACCTCGGTGGTGGAATCACACAGGCCCAAATCCAGGATGGAGGATTGCTCCAGGGTACAACCATCGGTGAATTCACTTTTACCAACCTGCCCTCACTGGATTTTGAAGGCACGGTGACGTTCACAACCAATCGCGCCACACTGGAAGTTACGGTGGCTGGGACCATTGTGATTTTAGACGCATCGACGGCGGCTTTCAATGCCTCTGGTCCGATCACAGATGCCACTGGAAAGCTTGAGGGCGCAAACGGCAATCTGACCTTTGATGGAATCCAAAATCTAGTTGACGGCAGTTTTACAGAGACAGTGACCGGTCAGTTCTGCGCTGACCTATCACCATAAAACAATACATCGCCAATTCGCTTAAAAATGCACTGTACAAACGAAAATCCAGAACAGGTAATCGGTCAAAAACTTAACTAAGGAGAATGTCATGAACGATCTCAAATATGAACGCTTGTATGAAGCACATTTTGATCTTGCGCCGCCACAGGTAATTGAGACACCCAATGGTGTACGCCAGATCGTTCTTGTTACTGGGGGCTGGATGAAAAGTCCCAAATTTACGGTCACGGATACACTACCAGGTAGTGGAGATTGGCTACGCATCCGGAATGATGGGGTTATGGAACTCGATGTGCGCGCCGCCCTTAAACTCGATGACGATAATTTGATCTATATTAACTATGGTGGGATCGCAGCAGTTCCGGAATCAGTATTTGGTCGAATCCTGGGAGGTGAGGAGGTTGATCCCAGTGAATACTATTTCCGGGTCGCACCCCGTTTCCAAACTGGCTCTGAGAAATACGGCTGGCTCAATAATGTGATCTGCGTTGCCAATGGGAAAGTTGGGCCCGGATTGCAATGGGTTGAGTACACGGCGTTTCAGATCTTATGATCAATCATAGCTTTCCCGATTTTCATGGCACAGCGCGATTGTTTCAGTTTCACTCTTGATGACACTCCAGCTACTGTTTGTGGTTGGAGTGTCATGACGGGACGATTTTCCCCCTTGTGTATTGAACACTTTCAAACAAAGTGTAATTCATGAGCCAGTTCGAATGACTGATGCAGCAGATCGTTGGCTGCGTCAGGCTGGCCCTGATCCCAGGTGACGACAGCACGTTTCAGCAAGTCTGTCAGGTCATCCGGCAGGCGCTGCTGAGGCGGCGTAATCATGTGCCGTGCGTACTCGACAGCCTGGTCAATATCCTCTTCCTGCAACGCCACCCCCATCAACGGGAACAGGGCAAACCACCGAAAGGGAACAACGGTCTGAGTGCTTCTCAGGCCACCCCAGTCCTCAATAGCTGCCTGGACTTGCCGTTTAGTCTCGGCCAGATCCCCAGACCGCCAGGCCAGCCATGCGTACTGCGCGCGGGCCATTCCCGTATATTGCGGCATCCGCGCTTCTCCAGAAATCTTTAGACTATCATGGGCATACCTCTGAAGACCTTCTAAATCATCCCGCTTGCGATAAACGACCGTAAGGTATGTCAAAGCACGAGTCAGCAGCA
Organism: Phototrophicaceae bacterium; assembly: GCA_965223835.1. GTDB lineage: Bacteria > Chloroflexota > Anaerolineae > Aggregatilineales > Phototrophicaceae > CAVYXZ01. Next base: position 1,832,096 of record CBDCXQ010000001.1, on the reverse strand, counting down.
TAAGATCGCCATTTTGTTCGGTTATCTCCCGTGCAATCTGCAGATGCTCTTCGGCGTCGTCGAGATGATCACTCCACAGGTGGCTAAAACCATGATAAAAGTGTCTGGAAGCAATTTCGCTGAGATTACCCGTTTCCAGGCTCAACGTCAGGGCCTCCCCGGTATAGGTAATGGCATCGCTGGAAAAGAAGTATTGATCGCGGCGCAGCGCCATCATGCCCAGCAGGTACAAATAACGCAGACGTTGCGTGACAGACCCATGCTGTTCGATTAGCGGTCGCAGACGGTCACCCAGTTCAGATATAGCATCCGGGCGATTTTCCCAGTAATACAATTCCATCTGCTGCAATTGCACGCGAAACCATTCCACCCACCAGCTAGATTCACGTCTCGGCGCGTTTTCCAGCACTGATGCGGCCAACGTGTATAACTTCCCACCTAGCTCATGGTGATTCATGGAAACCTGGGTATCGGCCATCTTGCCATAGAGTCTGCCGCGTCGGATAAAGTCCTCATCAACAGTGTGTTCGAAGGCCTTTTCATACGCGCCGATTGCATCTTCATGGGCAGTGGCGAGTTCGTGCAAATCACCTTGCGATTCGTATAAGCACGCAATGGTCCTTCGGTGATCGGAATTGGCTGTAGCCTTATCAAAGCACACCAGCGCCTGCTGATACCAATCCAGCGCGCCCGACCCCGCACGATACCAACTATGCAGCCGGTAGTACACTAGGAAACCTGCTGCTAACTGCTGAATCTCCGCCAGGTGCTTACGCTCAATTGCAAAGCGCCAGGCCGCTTGAATATCGTCGAAGGCCCGCTCGATTTCATCCAGATACGAACTAGCTTCCAGCGTTCGCATCCGCTGGTCCAGAAAAGCGGCATGATAGCGACAGTGGCGCAGTCGCGTGGTGGACCACTTCTCTGGATCGACTCGCAGCTTGTCGTGACCATACTGCTTTACCAGTTCGTGGATAACGAAGCGACCATCATCAGCCCGCTGCAAAAACGACTTGTCGGCCAGCGCCAGTAACATCAGCAATGGTGCATTAGCCACTGCTTCAGCAGCCGCGCGCCCAAAACTTGCGCTGAACACCGTCAACTGACAGAATGCTTCCTGTTCGTTTGTCGCCAGCAGCTCCCATGAGTGATCCAGCACCGCCTGAATGCTGCGATGGCGTTCTGGGACATCACGCCACGCGGTAGTCAAAATGTCAAGATCGTGCTCGATCTCGCGGGCAATTTCGGCACAGGGCAGCAACCGCACCCACGACGCAGACAGTTCGATTCCTAGCGGCATCCCGCCTACTAACTGGCAGATGCGCGCGATATGGGCCTGATCGTCCATGTCCGGCGCAAAATCGACCTGCGCCCGCTGCGCTGTCTGCAAAAACAGGACACCAGCCTCATAATCTGCCAGATCCAACGCCCGCTGCTCAACTGTCTCAAGCGCCGGATAGCGCAGCCCCTGTACGTCGAACACCCACTCTTCTTTGAGGTGCAACCGCCCGCGCGATGTCACCAGCATCTTAATCGCCTTCGACCGGGTCAATACCTCTGCCAGCAGATCAACACCTGCCAGCAAATGCTCAAAATTGTCGATTACCAGCAGGAGCGTCTTTTCGCGGAGATATTGGAGGACCTGTTCGAGCGGGTCGCGCTGGCCTGTCTGTAGCAGCCCCAGCCCATCGGCCAAGGTCTGGGCCACAAACGCTGGCGACTCCACTGGCGCAAAGGATACAAAATAGACGCCGTCAGGGTAGGCCACCAGTTGCCGCCGCGCCGCCTCGATTGCCAGCCGCGTCTTGCCAATTCCACCGGGCCAAACAGTGTCAGCAGACGACAGGCTGGGTCGACCAGTCGCGCCTGAATATCGGCTAATTCCTGCTCACGTCCAATGAAAACTGTTTTTTGTTCAGGGAGATTATGCTTTGTTGCGGGTGCTGGTTCGCCCATCAGCCTCAGTTCACGGGCACGCAGAACCGCTTGCGTCCGGTTACGAACGTGGAGCTTCTGGTAGGTCTGTTTGTTGTACCATTTAACCGTATCCAGCGTGAGAAAAAGCTGGTCGGCGATCTGCTGGTTGGTCAACCCCTGCGCGATTAACGCCAGGATTTCCCGCTCACGTTCTGTAAGCGGCTCAAAATTTGTATCCCCAACAGTACCCATGGACGCTTTGTCCCCGTATGTCAACTGGTTCAACAGCATTGTCAGCCGCAGCGTCTCCATTATCATAACCCAATTTGAGTCACTACTGAAGACCCCACCTGTCACCTCACTTTAGTGTGGAGACAATGCTCCCGACATTTTGATACGATGTGGACATCGAAAACATTCAGTCAGTTTAGTCAATTGATACCGGAGGAACATATGATTTTGGTCGCTGGTTCAACAGGTATACTCGGTTCTGAAATCGTTCGCCAACTGCGCGAACAAAATAAGTCGGTAAGGGCACTGGTCCGCAAAACATCCGACCAGGAAAAGATTGCCGGACTCGAAAGCCTCGGCGCGACAATTATTGAAGGTGATGTAACTAATCGTGCCTCATTAAATGTGGTGTGCCAGGGAATTGAAACAGTGATTACCACCGTCAACAGTGTTTCGTCCCAGACTCCTGGTGACACCATTCCCACTGTCGATCAAGCGGGACAGATTAACCTGGTCGATGCTGCCATTCAAGCCAGGGTATCGCATTTCGTTTATACATCTTTCTCCGGCAATATCACGGTTGATTGCCCACTAACCACGGCTAAGCGCACCGTTGAGCAGCGGGTTATGAGCAGCGGTATGAACTATACAATATTGCGACCAGGCTGTTTCATGGAAGCATGGCTCAGTCCGATCCTCGGCTTTGATTATCTCAATGGCAAGGCCACTATCTATGGCGATGGCACCAAGCCGCTTAGTTGGATATCGTTTGTTGATGTGGCTCGCTTTGCGGTCATAGTTGTCGATACACCAGCAGCGCGCAATACAATCCTGGAATTAGGTGGTCCTGACAAGCTCAGTCCGAATGACGTGGTCAAAATTTTCGAAGCAGAGACTGGTCGATCATTCCAGCTTGAATATGTACCCGTAGATGCCTTACGATCTCAACAAGCAAGCACGGATGATCCACTGCAACAAAGTTTTTCAGCGCTAGCGATTGCGATTGCCAATGGCGATCCTACTGATATGGAAGACACCCTCAAGGCATTCCCGGTGGAGCTGACTTCGGTGCGCGATTATGCCAAGCGTGTGATAGCTTCGGTACATTCGTAGCAAAACCTGAGAACAGAATATTGTCGCCTGGAATCGTGGGACGCTTCTATTGCCCATCGCCATCCTCAAACCTCTTTGATGGCGCATCAGAGTATAGCCAAGAAGTGGACGTAGCCCGTACCCAACTGGGTAAATACTGCTACCCCGTTAGGCATGTCCGGTTTCCAACTTTGGGAGACAATAAATTCCATTTGCAGGCATTGTTAGCAGATCTTACGGTGCAAATCAACGCCTTCCCGGGAATTCTTGTGACGTAAGAGGCGTGTTTCAAGTAACTGAAGTGCGCGGGTTCGACCCTCTATTGATCCCGCGCTGGCTACGTAACAAAAATCTCCTTGAATTCAAGGGGATTTACCCATTCGGGAGCGACGGGGATTGTACCAGTCACAACCACCCGATGATCTTCACCTGCGTCTACACTCGTCATTATACCGTTATTTCCGGTTGGGACAAACTGCCCTTCATCCTCGTTCCAGTTTTCACCCAGGCAGCCACCATCCGGGTCGGGTTCCGGGTCTTCATCATCACCGTCTATTGCTGATCCCACACTCTGCGGCGGCTTCCAGGTCGGCAGCATAGAGATGTCCATCAGTTCCTTCAGAAATGGCTTTGGCTCAATCCCCACCACATACCCCGGATACTCATGGTGCAGATACACCGTCGTCAGCATCGAATGAAACAGGATTTCAAGTTCTTCTGGTTTTGCCCGCTTAAGTAGTGACCCGATCTGTTCCAGTGCGGCAGCAGCTTCCTCCATCTCCGGCACTTGCGCTGGTTTCAAGGCTGCCAACTTGTTATGGATGTCGGCTCGTTCAGTGATGTACTCGTCCTGCTCAATGTCACCCAGTTTATACAGCGTCTTCAACCGTTCCAGCCGATTCTCTAGCCGGGTCTTCTTGGTCTCGTAGCTCTCAATATCGCCGCGTTTCACCTGGCTTAGTTCCAATACCCGCTCGCGCCAATCGGCGGGCAGCCTGATCTGCGCCAGGTATTCCAGCACCGCCTGCTCTGCTTCCAGTGCCGGGATCATCCGCCCTGAGCATGATCGGTCGGCACGCTTCGGTGCGCGATAGTAGCGGCGATCCTGCCAGTTGGGTTGACCGCGTAAGGGCTGCTCACACTGAGCGCATAAAGCTAATCTTGACAGTGGATACACCCGCTTATTCGATTTCTTGCGAGGTGTGCGACCGCGACGCCGCGCTCGCGCTTCCTGGCACTTCTGGAACAACTCCTCTGAGATCACGGCTTCATGCCTACCAGGCAGCCATTCGCCTTTGTATTGTGTCTCCCCCAGATAAAAGCGGTTTTGCAGCATCGGGCGCACGGTGTCGTTCTCGAAGGGTTTTTCGCCCCAGTTGCCGGTGGTGCGGTAGCCTTCCTCATTCAAACCAACTGCCACATCATGATCGGAGACATTACCGATGGAATACATCTCAAACGCCAAGATGACACCATATCTGTTCTTCAGATGGGGAATGGCATCACCTTCGGTCATGTGCGTCCAGCGTTCCATGTAATCCTCGATCAGGCGCGTGTGCCGGATGTACGTTTCCTGGTCGATCTCACTCTTCTCGAAGCGATCACCGAATGTCAGCAGCTCGCGCTTCAGGAACTTCAGTGTCGTGTAGCCGAATGCCAGTGTGCCGTTCCAGAATCCAGCACGAGCGCGGGCGGCTTTACCTTTGGCGGTTTCACGGGCACGATTCTGATTATCCCACTGGGCCAGCAGCGCAAACAGATGCAACATGAATTCGCCTTGCGGCGTGGTCGTGTCCACCCAGGGTTCGGAGACCGAGACCAACCCAACACCCGCTTTCTTCAGCAGTGCCACGTTCTTGACGACATCGCTCAGACTGCGACTGAAGCGATCCAGCTTATGCACGATGATATAATCGAACTGCCGCGCCTGTGCCTGACGCATCATGCGCTGGAAGGCAGGTCGAGCATCCGTCTTGGCAGATCGCCCTGGCTCAAAGTGGATGTGCTGCGGCGCAACTGTCCAGTCACGCTGCTGCACCAGTACCAGACATAGTTCATGTTGTGCGTCCAGGCTCCAGCCTTCGACCTGCTCCTCGTGCGAAACACGGGAATAAAGTGCAGCTCTCATAACCATCCTTTCTGTTTAACCGCGTCTCTGAATCGTGTTCAGGTAACGTGATTATGGGGGCGGACTGCCGGATAGGGCAACTACCCGGCAGTTTCTTCGGCGATCTCGGCAGTCTCGTCTTCTGGCTCAGCCTGCTCGCTGACCAGGCGGTTGAGCATATCGGCCAGCAGTTGCAGGAAGGGCTGGGCTTCATCGAACCGTTCAAATTCATCTTCTTGTGATGCGGCTTCAGGTTCTGGCATCAGTTCTCCTCACGTTCAGAGTAGTAATCGACGGCCTGCATCAGGAAATGCCGCACCAGATACGACGGCGAGACGTTTAGCTGCCGGGCAAGCTGCTTGATCGCTTTACGCTCAACGGAAGTCAGGCGGACATTGAGATTTTGGTCGCGTTTTAACGGCGGTTCGAGTGGTTGGATCGGATTGCGCACTGCATCACCTCACGTGCTACGAATGGAATCAGCCTACCATATCGACCCGGCCTGACCGCTGGAAAATTACAGTTTGGCGTTGTCAATTTTTCGGAACTTCCGCACATTATGTAGAACCGGGATAGTAAAGCACTTTCTGGCGTAGGAGTTCGAAGCTGGCGCGACCATACATTTGCCGCTTAATGAACTTGAGCCGATTAACCTGGCCTTCGGTTTGTCCGTTGCTCCATTCATGTTCCAATGCTGCCCGAATGAAGCTGTATTCATCGCGCAGGGACTTGGAAAAGTTGCGTACCGTCTTGAGCGGACTGTGGTCAGCGGTATCCAGCCAGGTATCGAAGGCAGCTACGGAACGATCTTTTAGCAGGTTGCGAAAGTCCTGTGCTAGCGCATAAAAGTTGTCGATCACCGCATCAGAGCGGATGTGAGCCAGCATCTTTTTATCATCCTCATCCAGTTTGTCAAGATCGAGCACCAACAACCAACTCAGCTTGTAATTGGACGGCAGGATCGTGCTGCTACTGGTGATTTCCAATCCCGTTCTGACCGTGATGGGGTCTTCACCAGCCAGAATACGCTTAGCCTTGAGCCACCGCCCGACGACCGTCGTACTGCCGGTATAGCCCTGGGTCTGGATTTCTTTGAACAACTGCGATTGACTGGTGCAACCTGCCTCAAAGCGCTGGTCGAGATAATCGACATAGGGGGAGAGAATGCTGTGCGGCGTGCGTCCGGGCATCCGCTCTGGGAAAGTTTCGGCATGATAGTAGCTTCGGAGGGTATAGTAGTTCTTGTGCAGATGAAGACTCAGATTGCCAATGGATACCCCTTCGGCTTTGAGGCGTTGCACCTCGTTGTAGAGGTCGAGACGCTGCTGGCGCGAGGCGACCATGCGTTGCTGCTCGCTATTGGAACGTGCGAAAGGTGGACATTTGGGGCGCATATCGGCTGGAACAGGCAGCTTTTTGAGGCGCTTATAAGCTGAAGCACCGACCCGTTGCGCCAATTGCCGCAGATTCATCAACAGATGAAAGCGATCCGCAATCTGAGTGGCTTGTGGCGCGGCGAGGGTCAAGCCCTTACGATAATCCGCTGAACGATCACGGGTGACGATTTCAACTTCGGGATGGGCTGCAAACCAGGGCTGGATGTTCTCTGCCAATCGCCCTTTCACCAGTTCGACCACCCGCCCTGTTTCCTGGTCCACCATCATGCTCCCGTAGCGATGGCCTTTGCGGATCGCCCAGTCATCCAAGCCCACCACCCGCGGATGGGCATCGTTGGCAAGCGCTGTTTGTTTCACGATTCGCAAGACCGTATCACCACTGGTGATGATCTGAAAACAGCGGAAAATGCGGCGCGCACCCTCCGCGCTGACTTCAAAGCCGACCCGACGCATGACCTGCGTTAGCCGTTTGGTACGACGGGCATAGACCGGCAGCCAGTCAGGAAAGCGCTCCGCAAAGGTCCTCTTCGGACAGACCGGGTTCAGGCACACAAACCGCCGTACGGTCAGTTGCAGACGCACATTTTGACCAACACAAGGCAAATCTTGCGGTTGACGGGTATACCAGCCATGACCGTTCGCCGACGCTTGCTGGCAGACCGGGCATAGGGCTGATGTCGTCTTACTTTGGGCTTCGATAATGAGCTGGATGGCTTCTCTTCGGGTACGGGTAATGGCGAAACCCGGTAAAGCAAGGGGCGGATCGTTGATGGTGGTCTTCCTGACGATGACTTCTGATATTCATCGTCACTGTGTAGCTGTTCTGTCCTTCGATCCTATGATTCTACATAATGTGCGGAAGTTCCAATTTTTCAATTTGGGGAGCAATTTTTCAGTTTTCGATTTTGGTTCCAATTGACATGGCGCGCCATGTGCAGCAAAGTGTGGTGAAAACGTTATAATGGAACGCATATGTAACCTTGAATACGTATAGAAATAACAGTCATGTCGGAATATGGACAGCAAGCACTAACCACCAGCCACCTCAACAACGGCCTGTTTGCCGATTACTACCTGAACGAAATCGTCCCCACACTCCCGGAATGGAATGAGGGGCTGTTTGATGCAGGCCAACGGGCGCGTGAGCAGATCAAAATCCTCCGCGCCAGCATTCAACCGGAAGCGCTGGATGAACCCCAACTGGAAGAACAATGGATTCAGCCCGTCCTGCGCATCCTCGGCCATCATTACACTGTCCAGGTCAAAATTCGCTACCGGGAGACCGGCCATCGCAAACCGGATTACGTCTTTCTGAACAGCGCGGCAGAAGCTCACGCACTCACCAGTGAAGTCTACCAGCCGCATGAGATCGCGCACGCGCTGGCGCTGGGCGACGCCAAACGCTGGGGCGCAAAGCTCGACCAATCCACACCGGGACAGCGCAACCCCAGCCAGCAGATTGACGAATACCTGCGCTACAGCGAACTGCCCTGGGGCATCCTGACCGATGGGCGCATCTGGCGGCTGTATCACCGCGATAGCAGCAAACACAACACCTACTACGCCGTCGATCTGCAATCCCTGCTCGACAGCGACAGCACCGAAGCCTTCCTCTACTTCTATGCGTTCTTCCGGCGTGAGGCGTTTAGCAGCGGCTGGCTGGTGAAGGTGCTGGCCGGGAGTGAAGACTTCGCCCAGAAGCTGACTGACAAGCTGGAAGACGAGGTCTACGACGCGCTGGAGATGATCGCGCAGGGCTTCCTCGATTACCGCCGCAACCGGCTGGAATCGGACCCGGCGACGCTGCGGACGATTTATACGCAAAGCCTGGTGCTGCTCTACCGGCTGCTGTTTATCTTCTATGCCGAGAGCCGCGAGATTTTGCCGCTGAACACCAACACCGAATACACTAGCCAGCGCAGCTTGCAGTCCATCAAGCGCGCGGTGGCGACTTCGCTGGATTATCACCACCACCTGAACCCCGACAGCGGCGAGACCTACAACCGGCTGCGGGATTTGTTTTTCGCCATCGACGCCGGGGATGAACGCCTTGATCTGCCGCCGTATAACGGGCGCTTGTTCTCCGACAGCGAACACCCTTTTCTGGCGAACCATGCGGTTGGCGATGCCCATCTGGTCCCGGCATTGGATAAGCTGGCGCGAGTCGATGACAGCGGGACGCGCGTTTATGTCGATTACCGCGATCTGGAAGTGCGTCACCTGGGCAGCATCTACGAAAAATTGCTGGAATATGACCTCGATATTGCCAGCCAGCCGCTGACCATCACCGGCAGGGAACAGCGTTATATTCCCGCCAAACCCGGTGATACCGTCGTCAAGCAGCCCGGACAGGTCTACCTGCGCACCGGCAGCAATGAGCGTAAAATCACCGGCAGCTACTACACGCCGGATTATATCGTGCGCTTTATCGTCGAAAAGACGCTGGAACCGCTGCTAAGCGCGATCACGGCCCGCCATGCCCATCAGGACGACGAGGGCAACTGGCAGGTCGATGATTCCGACGCGCTGGTGCGCGAGGTGCTGGCGCTCAACATCCTGGACCCGGCGACGGGCAGCGGCCATTTTGTGGTCGATGTGACTCAATACATCGCCGAATGGCTGCGCGGCCTCAACATGCGCCCGGCGGACGTGGGGACTGAGGACGAACTGATCTACTGGAAGCGGCAGGTTGCCAGCGCCTGCGTTTACGCGGTGGACATCAACCCGTTGGCGGTGGAACTCGCCAAGCTGAGTATGTGGCTGGCGACACTGGCGAAAGGCAAACCGCTGTCCTTCCTCGACCATCATATCCGGCTGGGCAGCAGCCTCGTCGGGACGCGCATCACCGCGATTGACGACAGCGCCATCTCCGTGAAGGAAGAAGAGAAACGCCGCAGAGCACTGGAACGCCAGCGCCAGCGCGAGGCCGCCACCGGCCAGTTGGCGCTGTTCAGCGATGCCGATTTCAGCGCGGGAGTCAGCTTCGCCGTGACGCAGATGAACGCCATCGAAGCTACAGTGGCCGACCGCGTCAGCGATGTCAAACACCAGGAGCAGCTTTACGCCGACCTGACCCAACGCCTGACCGCCTGGCAGCAGGCTGCCGACGTGTGGACCGCGCGTTACTTCGGGCTGGACCTCACCGCCGAGCAGTGGCAGGCTGTGCGCAATTTCACCACCAGTGGCATGATCCCGCCCGCCGTGCGGCAGATTGTGGACGAGGCCGAACGCATCGCCGCCGAGCAGCGCTTTTTCCACTGGGAACTGGCCTTCCCGGAGATCTTCTTCGATGCCAGCGGCCAGCCCAAAGCTAATCCCGGCTTCGACGCGGTGGTCGGCAATCCGCCCTATGTCCGGCAGGAACGCATCCAGCCGATCAAGCCCTACCTGCAATCGTGCTATGATGTCTACAGCGGCACAGCCGATTTGTTCCTGTACTTCTATGAGCGCGGGCTGCAATTCCTGAAGCGCGACCACCGCCTCGGTTACATCACCAGCGGCACGTACATGAACAGCAACAGCGCCAAACCCTTCCGCCAGTACATCCACGACAACGCCGGGATGGAATGGGTGGCGAACTTTGGCGAGAACCAGCCCTTCCGGGGCGCGGAGATGGTCTATCCCACGATTGCCGTGCTGCGTTCGGGCAATTCCCGTGAGACATTCCGCAATTTGTTTGTCGAGGGCAATGTACCCGTTAGCGACCTGAAAAGCAGGCTAGAAACAGGCGCTTGGGTGGACAGCCTGAGCGAAGCCACCGGCATGGAGGAATGGCGTTTCCAACCTGTGGAGTTAACACGCCTATTTCAGAAGATAACTGGAGGACGCAAATCACTTTCCGACCTAATAAATAGCCGTATGTATTGGGGCATCAAGACCAGCTACAATGACGCCTTTGTGATTGACGAGGCAACAAAAGCACGCTTAGTAGATGAAGATGCAACTAGCGCGGAAATTATTAAACCCTGGATTCGTGGTCAGGATTTGCGACCTTGGTATCTGATAGACAGTAAGCAATATCTAATATGGACATACACTGATATAGAAATTGAATCGTACCCAGCAGTCATGCGCCATCTTGAGCATTACAGAGAAGGTCTTGAAAAACGTTGGGAAGCAGCTAAAGGATCATGTAGATGGTATGAACTGCGGCCATGCTCGTACTACGATGAATTTAACCAACAGAAGATACTCTGGCCTGATATAACCAAGCTACCGCGCTTTTCGTGGGACACAGCAGGCGCATTTGTCGATGCAACAGGATTTCTGACTATACCACCCAATAAAACTTTCTTGCCGTTACTCAATTCCAGAACCTTGTGGTTTGTACTGTCTCAAATCAGCATACCTCTACGCTTACGTGGAGGACTCTGGCAGTATCGTGCAAAGATGCAATTCATCGAACGACTGCCAATCCCCACCCTGACAACGCAGCAGGAAAGCGATCTGGCTGCCATCGCCGAGGAAATTACCGGGTTGGCCCGGCGGCGCTACCAGCAGCATGAAGACACGCGCCAGACGATTCGCAATGAATTCGACGGCGGCGAGATCAGCACGCGGGTCGGCCTGTATCGCTGGTGGGAATTGGCCGACGAAAAGGCGCTCAGTGACGAGATCAAGCGCCGTTTCGGGCAGGAGATTCCGCTGAGCAAACGCAGCGAGTGGCGCGGCTTCCTGGCCGAGCAAAAGGCCGGGCATCAGCAGGTCACTGCGCAGATCATCGCGCTGGAAACCCGCATGAACGCCATCGTCTATGATGCCTTCGCGCTCACGCCGGACGAACGCCAGTTGATCGAAGAAACGACGAAATATCCCTATGGGGAGGTGTAGGAGCGCATTTATTCGATGCGCTGCAATTTCAATGAAAACGCTAATGTAAGAAAATTGCAAAGAGTGGTATAATGGTTTTAAGAGTAAAATTTTTAGAATAAAATTACGGAAAAAATAGACGTTTATTGTCCCCACCATCTACCTCCTTAAGTTTGGTGATACTGGTTGAATCCTGCCAATCGTCTTAAACAGGGTTCACGTCTCTCCCACTCACTGGACACAGCCCCAGACCTCACACACCATCTCGATGGAACAAATGGTTCCAGGAGGGAATATTGCTTATGGTTGATAGGCGCACGGGCAAAAAGAAAAAGTCGAAGAAGTCGGACGAAAAGGCACCCATTCTCATTGATCAGCCAGTCTTGATCGTTCCCAAGAAGACCCAGACACCACAGAAGCATTAGACCGCGAACCCCTGTGGGCAGGGCCTTCAACGGCTTTGCCCGCAGTCGCCCCAGGTTTGAGGTCGTCGGCAAGTGTCCAATAATATTGGCTTATGAAAAAAATAAGGAGATATTGACTGCTTTGCCCGATGGCGCATCCAGGCATTGCTGGGTGGGGCGCTTATTGACAGTGTGCCGTTAGATAAGTCGTCATAGAAACTCAGGAAGTAATTCTTATTCTTTATAGCGTCATTCATTAGAATGAGCGCAAAGGAAGCATGACATGACACGAGCAACTCGACCCACTCAAATTGCCCAAATCCTGAAAACCATTGCGGCAGAATATCCCGATGATATGGGGGCGTCTCTGGAAGCGTATATCGCTGACCTGGAAGCCAAACAATCTGACCGGCCTGCACAGATTGCAGCCATCCTGAAAACCATTGATTCGGATCATCCGCTGGATATGGGGATATTCCTGGAAGGCTACATCTCGGCCCTAGAAGCCGGTCAACAAGCAATTTCTATAGACAAAGAAGCGGCGTCAGAAGATTCTGAATCGTTGTATTGGCGCGTGGAAAAACGTAAACAGAAGCTTCGGCAAAAAGCCATAAGAAAATCCTATCAGGGCCAATGAAAACCTGGAATCCAGCTTCACAAACACACATCGAGATATTGCATAACAAATGGAGCATTTCATGAAATTTAACTTAAGACTTATTATCGCCGCTGTTGTACTGGTTGTTGCCGTATTCTGGGGTTTTGATTCGGTTCGCACCCGTTCCTACAGCGGCACTGATCTCAACGTTGGTGTGGGCAGCGGACCAGTAACCATCACGAATCCGTCCGATGAAGCGCTGCCGGTGCAGGTGGTCGGTACCGGAACGCGCTCGTTTTCAGTTACCAGCGATGTTGAAGGCGTGGCCGGGTCTTCAACACGTGAAGGTACGGGACGCAATACCTCGCAGTTGTTTGCGTTTGAACTGCCTGCTGGCGTCACCGAGATGATGATTGTCGCGCGTGGCTCGGATGTGCGTTTCGTTGCGGATAGCAGTTCCCGGCTGGATGTGATCGTACAACCGCTAACCGCAGGCGACGCGCAAACGACGCTGATTATTGCGGTCATTGCGATATTAGGCGCGCTGTTCTACATCTCTAGGGCGACTGGTCATCCCTGGCTCAGCCTGATCCGCCGTGATAAGGCCGCTGTGCAGGATACCCAACCGCATGTCGCAAGTTCGGCAGGTGACGCCTAGTCCGGGTCGAATGTGTGCCAACACGAATTGAAAACAAGCTGGGCGAACAGGTAACGAAGTCGGCCAGCTTGAAGGTGCGTCACTACGATTCATCAGGACAGAAACGGAGCAGCATGGACTTTTCAGTATCCAATCACTCGAACATCGAAGCTAACGGCGCTGCGGGCCTTACCGTTATGACTCTGTTGAAAGACAACGGGGAAATTTATGCCTATGTCTCCGGGCATTGGTATCGTACTAACGAAGAGCCTGAGAACGCTGTTGCGGTTGCAGTCGGCCCCGGCGGATTCTGGTGTCTGGATAGCGCTGGGAACATTTACCAGTGGAATGAAAAACCTGTTGAAAGCGTGTGGACGCGAGACACAATGATGGAGCATGTCACCGCGCTGAGCTATGACACAGACGGCAATCTGTGGTGTGTGAACACACACGGGCATCTGTACTTTAGCAACGCGCAATCGCCTGCTGCTGGCAGCGCCTCGCCGCAGGCAGTACGAGTCTGGACCGAAGCTGCGTTCGAAAGCGCGTGGTTTCTGGGCGATACCTGGGAGTACATCACCAGCGCGGGCGATCACCTGCTCACGATCATACGCAATCAATATAACGTGACTGATGATGATATGGTGTATCAGATTGCAGACGAAATAGTTCGGCTAAACAAGATGGCAAAAAGGCTGGACAGTGTCGAGAAGGCGGGCCAGATACTCATCATGCCGCCGCTCGGCTATCGCTAAGATCAAATCGCCCGAATTCCCGACCATCGTGTAATGAGGAGTCAAAATGGAATCTGACCAGCAACCTGAGACCAGGCGCAATCACTTTTATCCCAACTGTGGCTGCGGTAGCGAAGCCGATTGCTCGACTTGCCCGCACTGCGGCATGTGTGTCACATATTCAGAGTCATGCGCGTGTGGTGTTCTGCCGGTGGGGGCTGATTTGGCCCTACGCTTCGACCCACATCTCGAAATCCTGGGGGGGTGATGGTTCTTTGTCGCTAAATCGGTGGCGGACCATCGATAGCGTATCGAAAGCTAGAGAGTGGAATCGAAACGGAATGGAAGCAGTGCGCAGTTTGAATGAAATTAGTACGAGGCTTGAGAGCCTGAACAATCTTTATAGCGTATGGCATTTCAATGACTATTTGCGCGTGACCTATGTATCCCCGACATGGCTTGTCGTGTGGGATCATCGACACGCCCCCCCTGAACGCCATGATTTCAGAGATCTTGGCGATCAGGAGGTCATGTGCAGGCTGGCCGCCGAGCAGCTGCAAAAACTTGCGCAGAAGCACCGGGAATGATTCCCAACAATATCATCAATGACCTGGAGATACGACCAGCAGTGCTCTTAACCTTAAAAGAATTATCCTGTACACCTCCCGATTTACCTCGGCACTGGCATCCACAGTCCCAGACTTATGCCAGCGGCGATTGCTTACTTAGCGCGCTTGATAGCGGCTGGAGAGTAAGGCAAGTTGTCTATTGTAGTCAATGGAAAAGTGGTAACCGACGGGTGTTGGTTTATTACTTTGGATTACAACAACAGGATGAAGCCCGGATGATGCCGATTATAGGTAACCCATTTATTGAGCGGCTTCTGGCTCAGTCACCTTTAGAACTTGCTGCAAACAATGAGATGAGCGAGAACCAGTCGGATATTGACATACGTAAATTACGCCCCTGGCAGACAAGTATCCCTGCGTTTGCAAGCATGTCGTCAATCGTTTTACATGAGAAAGTCTATAATTGATGAACCTTGAAAATCTCTCCCGGAAACAGTTGAACGACCTGGAGCTGCAATCCAGGCAGCTTATAGAAACGATGCGCAAAGCAAGACTTCAGGACGATCCGCTTTTTGAGTCGCTTGATATGCTGACCCAGAAGCTTGAGAAAATGAGGCATGAGCAGTTTGACGAAGCCAATTCCGAATATCACACCTATTGAAAAACCACAGCTTGTTCAGATCAAGATCGAGCTGAATATCACTACATATTATCCAGGAGCGGCGTTTTCCGCTCATAATCTGACAGGTAAGACATGAACAACAATGATGAGGTAGAAAACCAAGCCACCGAGAATCCGCCGTTGAGCGCGGCTTTGATGCAGCTTTCGGAATGTGAAATTGCGCAAGTGCTCAATACGATCCAGTGGCTGCAAGCTGATCTGATAAAGTTGATCCCGTTGTTCAATGGAAAAGAACCGGTTGAAGCAGTGATCTATACACAATATCTCTTGAGCATACTGAGCAATCAGATCGGACAGGTTCTGGCGATCAAACAGGCCGAAGCTTTTCAGGATTACTTGCAGGACTTGGACGCCGAGAACTTGAGCATTGACTATGCGGCGGTTCACCGTTTGCTCAGCAAAATGAAAGGCAATCAGCAGCGGCTAATGTGGGCAGTCGTGGAATAGAGTCACGCGATAACAGGCGTGTGTGTTCGTCCGTATGGGTATCTGGACACACGGTTGCAGCAAGTATTGTAATGATTTTCGAGTTTATCGTATATCAAGGAGTGGAAAAGTATGCCCGCTTATGTTGCGAATCTACAGAAAAGCTTCAGCTTGACGATGGTGGATGGATTACCACAGGCTGCCGTCGACAAGATTGGTGGGGCGCATGTGATACGATGCTGCCCTCTATGCGGTTGTACACATCAGATTCTGGAGATGGACGAGAATTTGCCTTATTCGCCAACCTGTCAAACGTTTCCGTTAATGTACAAAACCCAACAGGCCGCATGGCACAAGCTTTACCCGGACGTAGCCAAATTTGTGAAATTACGAGTGACAATGCAAACAGGCAGGTGATTATCCAATGATCTGCTGATTATTCGCTCATTCAACCAATCTCTCGGCTAGCCAGGTGGAAGTGGCTACAATAAGCGCTCTTACAATTGCGAGAGGGCATAATGATGTCGGGGTTCGAGATCACCTGTATCAACAAAAATGCCAGGGGCATGGTTGTCAGAATTGGCGGCGATGGATGGAGTATGGGCACACATGACGCCATTGTTAAACTCATCAGTAACCAGCTTCGCCTAAACATCCGAGTAAACGGAGAAATCACCCAGGTAGGCGTACGCGGTGAGGGGTCTGACGCTTATCTGGTGTTGGAACCCGATGGCTTTGCGCTTCATAATCTGGAATTCCCTAGTTGTTGAGGTAATCCACAATCCAACAAAAAGGGTACTGTATCGAAGTCGGTTGAAATGAGGCGGCGTCCGCCGGATGCTCAAAGCAATCCGGCTACGGCTGGCTGGAAAGCACCCGGAAGGGCGCTCAAAAACCGCTTCATCAGCGCCGCAGTCCCGTTTACGGGGCTTCCCTGGGCTAGCCAGGTCATTTCATGGCCGGGTGACCCATCGCGCCGCCGCCGGGTCATCAAGTTCAACCGAAAAGGATACTCTACCACAAAAAGTGAGACTGTACTTTTTACAACAGTACTTTTATAATATTCTATATTCATTTCCTCAAAATGTTTGACCCCCTCTTCCTTTCCCATTGAAGCGGTTTCAGACTTCACGGAAAAGACCGATATCCCGGCGGCTATGTGCTGCTACGCTGGCGCTATCAACGTATATTGAAGCACAGAGTAATCAACAACAATGACAAAGAAACTACGCATTATTCCCCTCGGCGGCCTGGGGGAAATCGGCAAGAACATGACCGTTCTTGAATATGGCCGCAACATGATGATCGTCGATTGCGGGGTCATGTTCCCCGAAAACGACCTGCACGGTATTGACCTGGTGCTGCCCCGCTTCGACTATGTAGTTCAAAATCAGAATCACTTGCGCGGTATCGTGCTGACACATGGTCATCTGGATCACATCGGCGGCTTGCCGTATTTGCTACGTGAGGTGAACACACCGATATACGGCACGCGACTGACCATCGGCATGGTGAAACGACAGCTCGAAGAAGGCAAGGTGCTTCAGCAGGCACAGCTCAATGTGGTGGACGACACGGAACAATTCCAGCTTGGGCCGTTCAAGATCAGCCTATTTCCTGTGGCTCATTCGATCCCAGGTTCTGTTGGTCTTGTGATTGATACGCCCGTCGGTGCAGTAGTTCACACCGGCGATTATAAGCTTGACGAAACCCCGGCTGGCGGACGGATCACCGATCTGGACCGGCTACAACAGTTGACGCCCAATGGTGTTCTAACACTTCTCGCCGATAGCACCAACGCGGATAAACCGGGTCGCACACCGACCGAAAAACTGGTCGCGGACGAAATGGACCGACTGTTTGCCGAGGCGAAACATGGTCGCATTATCATTGCGACCTTCTCGTCACTGCTGGCGCGCTTGCAAGAGATCATCAATCTCGCCCAAAAGCATGGGCGCAAGGTTGCTCTGACCGGACGAAGTCTGGAAGAGAATGTCACCCTCGCGCGCGAGCTTGGCTATCTCAAGATTCCTAAAGGCTTACTCGTCGATATTTCGACGCGCGTTCCTGATAAAAAGCTGCTCATTCTCTCCACTGGCTCACAGGGCGAACCGCGTTCCGCCCTCAATCGTATGGCGCAAGGCGAACACCGCCAGATCCAGGTCAAGCGTGGCGATACTATCATCATTTCCGGCGGCACGATCCCAGGCAATGAAGAGGAAGTCGGGCGGATGCTTAACAAGCTCTTTGAGCGCGGCGCCAATGTCATCTATGGTAAGCTGGCAACCGTTCATGTCTCTGGCCACGGCGGTCGAGATGAAATGCAGATCATGCTCGACACGGCGCAGCCCCGCTACTTCATTCCAGTACATGGCGAAACGCGCCATCTGCATCTGCACGCCAGAATCGCCGAATCTACAGGAATGCGTTCAGAAAATGTGTTTATCCTAACCAATGGTTGTGCCTGGACAACGGATGGCTCGCGGGCCTGGCTAGACAATCCGGTTGAAGCTGGTAATGTCCTAGTGGATGGCAGATTGGTCGGCGAGATTGGCACACTGGTCATCGAAGATCGGCAGCGCCTGTCACAGGATGGTTTCATTGTGGCCCTCATTCCCGTGAATGCGAAGAATAAACTGGCAGGCGAACCACAGCTTATCAGCCGTGGTTTCATCACAGCCAGTGACTCGCATGATTTACTCGAAGCGGCGCGCAAAGCGATCAAGCATGAACTCAACCACCGGGGTAAACGGGTGGCGCAAGAGACTATCCGCGAAACGCTTCAGAGCTTCTTTTATCGTGAGACCCAATCGCGTCCCGTGGTACTGCCAAGTATCATTCGGGTGTAAAGTCAACTAGGTAACAACTAGCGATTTACGCTGACAAATCGAATGTGCGAAAGACAGTTTTAAGCCAATTCCGTCCTTCGCACAACATAGTGTACGGTTTAAGTCAAGCGTTATCTAGACGATCACTGTCGCCTAAATTGATTCTTGAACTTCGCGTACAGTCGGATCTTCGTCCGCAGGCGATGGGTTACACGCCGCGTGACTCGCTTCCCATCTTTGCCGAAAGAGGTCAGCACACTGTCAGCTTCTTCCTGAATGACCTGGATTTTGCCGATACCGGGCAGATCGACCCATTGTCCGTCGGTGATATCGTTAGCTAATGCCTCGAAATAACATTCGACGGCTTCCCGAACAAGCGCCTTGGTGAGATAACGTTTCCGCCGGGCGACGTGACCTATACGTTGGGTATGGTTCATGTTGGGTTTCTTCTCCATTTCTGGTGACAAACGGGACATGGTGACAACGTGACTCCGTGACACTTCTACCTGTCACATTGTCACGTGTCACATCTGTCGCCTGAGTCACATGATTTATTCGGTTGGAACGTATTCAATGGCGATGTAGGCTTCCGCACCGCTGATCCGGCGCTCGACCACCAACCCAGCTTTGACCAGTTCCTGCGCGATATGACGACCAGCTTTCGCCGTCAGGTGCAGCTTGCGGTACAGGTCACGTAGCGTATAACCCTGGGGCCCGTTCTCTCGAATAGCATTCAACATACGATCCTGATGGCGTTTCTCCTGCACAGCCTCTCCGCTGCGATCAAGCTGTTCCAGTAGACGGTGTGCGGACTGTCGCCAGCCTTCGGCGAGCGCCTGCCCTGCATGCCAGTGATCCTTAGTGACGGTTGGCACTTCACCACAGGTTTTCAGCCAGTCCAACGCGGCGAACAGGCTCGCCAGCTTGAATGCCTGCACGTGCATTCGTCCGTACCCCCCCTTCAGCCGGTCGTCCAGTTCAGTATCGCGTCCCGGATCGCACATGCGCCGAAGCCAGTCGCCATACTCCTGGCACTCACTCCAGCACTGGACGTTGAGCGGCAGGGAACCCGGCGCTTTCATGCCCGTTTCAGATTGCTGAGGCGCTGGTAAGCGGTCGTGCAGCGCTTTCAGACCGTCGATCAGTGACTGAGGCACGTTGCGATACTGCTTGGCGGCGGGCCGCTCGGCATAGTTGGGTTCGGGCGATAACAGAAGGCGAGTTCAATGGCAGCACACCGCCGCTTGGTTATCGGCTCGTGACCGTCGCCGAGAGTACGCCAGACTTACCCCCCGGTTTATACATTGTTCCCCGTTTGGCCGCGTTAGTCCGGCGGGCCTTCAGACTATATGCTACCGGCAACTATAGTGATCGAGACATCGCCGAGTGGCTAAACCAATGGTCATTCATAAAAAAGTTGCGTGAAGGAAAAAAGCCCATCGGTAAAGAGATGGTCCGGGATATGCTGAAAAATCGGGTCTATACCGGACGGGTCCAATATTGTGAAACGATCTATACCAATGGTTTTGGTCAGGGCAAACGGGCGACCAGAAACCGCAAAACGTGGTATGAAGGCAAGCACGAGGGTTTTGTGTCAGATGAGCTTTTCGAGCAATGCCAGGAAGCACGTAAACATCGGACCAAGTACCGCAAATCCAGTAGCGAAATGCGAACCTACATTTTGCATGACCGTGTGTATTGTGCGCGGTGCATTGCGAACACGCCCGCTGGGTTAGTTGACGACAAATACGGCAAAATGCGCCCCTATTATCAAAAGCAGGATGACATTGAATACTATCACTGTTTGGCTCGTGACCGGGGCTATGAAAGATGTGGTCAAAAGGCCGTCCATGCTCAGAATATTGATGCACAAGTAATCGCTATCTTGTCCAGTTTGGAAGTGCCCAATGACTACAAAACCGCCATTGAGCAAGAGGTTCAAAATCGGGTCAATAATCAGGCATCGCTAGACCGGATAGAGGAAATCAGAGCGATTGTGAAGCGCATTGATTTTCAATGGGAACAGGGCTTTATGGAACCGCATGAGTATCTGGAGAAACGGGAACAACTCCAACGCGAAATTGACGCCTTGCAGCCAATAGATTATGACGACCTGTTAGAAGCTGCGGACCTGCTAGAGCACTTCAATACCTATTGGGCAGAATGCGAAAAAGTTGGCAATCCGCAAGAGGCGCGCAAGCAACTGGTTTCCAAGATTGTGGAACGGGTATTCGTCTACGGTGGCAAGGTCCTGGCGGTTTCCTTGTATGGGGATTTTGCAGTGATCTTAGGGGAAAACAAAACAGCCCCCGGTGAAGTCACGGAAGCTGTCAAATCTAGTCTGGAAAATGCGGGTGTAATATCGTTTGAAATAAATAGTCAGTTCGGGAGCGACGGGGATCATTCCGTCTACAGCCACCCGATGATCTTCACCTGCGTCTACACTCGTCATTATACCGTTATTTTTGGTCGGAACAAGCTGCCCACGATTTTTGTGTCGGTTCGAACCATGACCATTGCCATCCGGGTCGGGTTCCGGGTCGTTATCATCGCTGTCCGTTGGTAATTCCACACCCTGCGGCGGCTTCCAGGTTGGCAGCATAGAGATGTCCATCAACTCCTTCAGAAACGGCTTCGGCTCAATCCCCACCACATACCCCGGATAGTCATGGTGCAGATACACCGTCGTCAGCATCGAATGAAACAGGATTTCCAGCTCCTCTGGCTTTGCCCTCTTCAATAGTGTCCCGATCTGTTCCAGCGCGGCAGCCGCTTCCTCCATCTCCGGCACTTGAGATGGTTTCAAGGCTTCAAGCTTATTGTGAATATCCGCCCGCTCGGTGATGTATTCATCCTGCTCGATATCGCCCAGCTTGTATAGGGTCTTCAACCGCTCAAGGCGATTTTCCAACCGAGTCTTCCTGGTCTCGTAGCTTTCTGTGTCACCACGCTTCGCCTGGCTAAGTTCCAATACCCGCTTACGCCAATCGGCGGGCAGCCTGATCTGCGCCAGGTATTCGAGCACAGCCTGCTCGGCTTCCAGCGCCGGAATCATCCGGCCAGAGCATGACCGGTCAGCACGCTTCGGCGCGCGATAATAGCGGCGATCTTGCCAGTTCGGTTGACCACGTAGGGGCTGTTCACACTCCGCACACAAGGCCAGCCGGGACAGCGGATACACCCGCTTATTCGACTTCTTGCGCGGTGTGCGGCTGCGCCGCCGTGCCCGTGCTTCCTGACATTTCTGGAACAGCTCTTCCGAAATGAGGGCTTCATGCCTGCCGGGAAACCACTCACCTTTGTACTGTGTCTCTCCCAGATAGAAGCGATTCTGCAACATTGGGCGGACGGTGTCGTTCTCGAACGGCTTCTCGCCCCAGTTGCCAGTAGTGCGATAGCCCTCCTCATTCAGACCAACCGCCACATCATGATCAGAGACATTGCCGATGGAATACATCTCGTAAGCTAGAATGACTCCATACTTGTTCTTCAGATGGGGAATGGCATCACCTTCGGTCACATGCGTCCAGCGCTCCATATAGTCCTCAATTAGACGGGTTTGCCGGATGTAGGTTTCCTGATCCATCTCGCTTGTCTCAAACTGCTCACCGAAGGTCAGTAGATCACGCTTCAGATACTTGAGCGTTGTGTAACCGAACGCCAATGTTCCGTTCTAGAACCCGGCACGAGCGCGAGCAGCTTTGCCTTTGGCCGTTTCGCGGGCGCGGTTCTGGTTATCCCACTGGGCTAGCAACGCAAATAGATGCAGCATGAACTCGCCCTGTGGTGTGGTGGTATCCACCCAGGGTTCAGAGACCGAGACAAGCCCGACACCGGCTTTCTTCAGCACAGCGACATTCTTGACGACATCGCTCAGACTGCGGCTGAAACGATCCAGCTTATGGACGATGATGTAGTCAAACTGATGGGCCTGCGCCTGTCGCATCATCCGCTGGAAGGCGGGACGTGCATCCGTCTTGGCAGATCGCCCTGGTTCAAAATGGATATGATGCGGCGCAATCGACCAATCTCGCTGGTGCACCAGTGCGAGGCATAGCTCATGCTGGGCATCCAGACTCCAACCCTCAACTTGCTCTTCATGTGAAACACGAGAATAGATAGCTGCCCTCATATTCATCCTTTCTGCATAATCATTTCTCTGAATTGTGTTCAGGTAGCGTGATTATGATAGAGTAGTGTCGGATCGAGCAACTAACTGCCCGGAATCTTCTTCGGTGCCTTCCGCAGGCACGTCCTCTGGCCCAGTCTGCTCGTTGATCAGCCGATTGAGCATATCGGCCAGCAGTTGCAGGAAGGGCTGTGCCTCGTCGAACCGTTCAAATTCATCTTTATGTACTTCGGCTTCAGGTTTTGGCATCAATTCTCCTCACGTTCAGCGTAGTAATCAACGGCTTGCATCAGGAAATGCCGTACCAGATGCGATGGCGATACATGCATCTGCCGGGCAAGCTGCTTGACTGCTTTACGTTCGACGGATGTCAGGCGAACATTGAGGTTATGGTCGCGTCTCAGCGGCGGTTCTGGTGGTTGGATTGGGTTGCTCACTGCATCACCTCTCGTGCTACGACCTGAAATCAGCATAGCATACCGACCCCGCCCGACTGCTGGAAAATTTCAGTTTTAGATTGTCAGTTTTTCTAATTCACGAATCGATTTTCCAATAATCATTATTTGCAGCCTTACATAAGTACATTTGCTCACTAGAAATGTCGAAACAGGTTTTGGACCGTGTGGGAGCGCGTTCAGTCTGTTGTCGTCATTTTTAGTTTGAGCAAAGCGATTAACCCGTGCCCACACCCCAGTCCCTCCTGCAAGATGGTCTCTAGGCTGTAGAGTGCATATCCCAACCGGGGTTCAATAATGTTGGCGCGGGGATCGCCATTCCACATCCAGCCGATATCGTTGATCACACGGTCGATTATCATCATGACAAATTGCAGATGGGGCGAATAGGTGGCCCACGCCTTCATCTTGACCGTTGAGATATTATTGTTGAGCCTTCGTTCGCAGAACTCTAGAGGCTGTTAGGCACTTTCTACGCTCAAAAAAGCCCTCACCCTAAATCCCTCTCCCTCATGGAGAGGGACTTTTTCAGCGTATACAAACTGCTCCCCTTCGCCCTAAGGGACGCTCCGCAGGGGGCTGGGGGATGAGGGCCAAAGTTCATAACACGCTCTAGCAAGTGATTCCAATCCCGGACAAGGTCATTGAAAAACCGATTGACCTGAGAAGACGGATGATGCGGCAATGTGCTTGATTTGATAAGCAGGCCATGCAGGTCGGTCCGCATGTAGTATTCGGGATGACAATTTTTGGGGGCTAACTAGGAGAGTAGACGGGCAGGGGATCATGAAACACGCCACTCAGATAAATTTCAAAAAACTTCCTCGCCCTGCCACAGACTTACGAGACTAGCTGCTGTAGAGGCAAAGCTTTTGTCGAATTCTCGATAATAGAGCAGCATCTCTTTCGAGGTAATCGCGATACTGGTCTGATCCTGGATCAAGGAGGATTGCGACCGATACGCCTCATCGCTGAATCGCTCTTCTGCAATGGCATGCAATATATGATTAGAACCTGCTCCGTGCGAGAACTGCTCTTTCTTGCGTTGGGCAACGTGCTCCGGCAAAATGTCCCTGAATGCCTGACGCAAGGCCCATTTTTCCGTTTGAGTCTCTGGATGGATCTTGTCTGATCTGGGAATACGCATAGAAAGCTCAATGAATTCGGTGTCCAAGAAAGGTACCCTTGCCTCAATGCTATGCGCCATCGTCATCCGATCACAACGTTGCAGGTTACAGTTGTAGAGTTTGGCGGTCAGTTTAACCAGCTCATCATCCAACCTGTGGTCATCAAGTTGCTTGAGATAATGATAACCGGCATACAATTCATCTGCGCCTTCCCCCGTCAGTACCACTGTCACGAACTCTCTGGTCATACGGGCAAGAAAGTAGTTCGGTATGGCACTGCGAACCAGCGACGGATCAAATGACTCCAGGTGGTAAATTACCTGTGGCAGCACATCTCGAATCTCTTCAACGGTGTATATATATTCATGATGGTTTGTACCCAGGATCTCCGCAGCTTGACGCGCATTATCTATGTCTTTACTCCCCTTAACGCCAACTGCAAACGAGTGAACATCTGGTTTTTCCTGAGCGACCAGTGCAGAAATAATGGTGCTATCCAGTCCACCGCTCAAATAAACACCCAGTGGCACATCAGACATCAGCCGTTTCCTCACTGCCTGCGCCAGCGAGTCGCGAATATCCCGAAATGAAGGCGGCGGATCATGCGGTGTAGCTTTCGGCAATTCTGTCAAATCATAGTACTGTACAAACTCTCCGTTATGATAATAATGGCCGGGTGGAAACTCATGAAGAGAATCAACGATGTTGTGCAAGGTTTTGATCTCTGAGGCGAAGTACAGGGTTTCCCCACGCCAGCCATAATAGAGCGGTTTGATCCCGATTGGATCACGCGCCAGTAATATACTGTCTTCCACCTGATCGAACAGCGCAAATCCAAACATCCCATCGAGCTTTTCCACCGCCTGTGCGCCATACCGGTGGAAAAGTGCGATGATAACCTCGCTATCACTGTCGGTCTGGAACGGGTAATCACGCAGCAGCAACCGCATTTCCTCGTGATTATAAATTTCGCCATTGCAGATCAACGTGTATCGACCATCTGGCGACTGCAAAGGCTGATGACCATGTTTAACATCAACAATTGCCAAACGGGTATGTCCCAATGTCACATTATTCAGTTGGACAACATCCAGGTGATCTGGACCACGATGAGTCAACAGGTGAAGTCGATCTTCAATATAAATCTGAGATTTACCATATGCACCAAAAATACCGCACATAAGAAGTAATTAACTCCGGAATTTACGTTTCAATTTGCAGGCCACGCGGCGTGAGAACAAACTCTATGCGGTCCAAGACATAGTCGATCAGAATTGCCAGCAGCGCCGCCGGGATCGCTCCGAGCAAAATAAAGGCGTCAATTGTCATGGACAGCCCGCTGGCAATGGGCGTCCCTAATCCGCCAGAGCCAACAAACGCTCCCAGCGTCGCAGTGCCTACATTAATGACCATACTCGTTCGAATTCCCGCCATAATTACACTACTGGCAATCGGCAGTTCGATCTGAAAGAGGATCTGGGTTGGAGTCATCCCCATCCCGCGAGCTGAATCGATTACAAAATCGTCAACCGCTTCCAGGCCAGCAATGGTGTTACGTACAACAGGCAGCAAACCATAAGCTACCAGCGCAATGA
This sequence comes from Phototrophicaceae bacterium, assembly GCA_965223835.1. GTDB lineage: Bacteria > Chloroflexota > Anaerolineae > Aggregatilineales > Phototrophicaceae > CAVYXZ01. The sequence continues at coordinate 1,806,359 of CBDCXQ010000001.1, read as the reverse complement.
TTGCAGGCCAGAAACCAAACCCGATAATCGGGGCCATGAACGCCACAATCGCAATCGTAGGGACCGTCTGCCCGCTATTTACAAGATTATTGACGAGCGGCAACACCTCGCGGAAGTCATCACGGGTAACAATGATGCCAAAAATCAGCCCGGCAGGAATCGTAATCAGGGACGACACAAACACCAGCTCCAGGTGCTGCGCAGTGAACTCAATAACGGTCGCATTTGGGTGTATAAGCTGGCTGCTGGTCGGGAAAAAAACCCCTAATACAAAATCCCACAGCGGTTCATGACCATAAATGGACCAGAACAGCAGAAAAACACCAACAACCCGCACCAATGGACGGACGATTTTGTCATCTGAGAAACGAAAATAAAAGAACATCAAGAATTCCACACCAGCAAAAGCTAGCGCAAAAATAAACAGTGGCAGTCCAGTATTCAACGGCACAATTTCGAGTACGCGTTCCGCACTACCAACAATGGTGAATAACCAGAGATTTGGGCGCAGCGAAGCGCGGGGATGAAAATCATTCAACGCTTCTTGAAGTCGATTTACGACCTGATCTTCCACCGCACCGTCACGATAGGTCACGATCAGGCTGTCACGGTTGATGGTCAGTGCCTCAATTGATATAACATGGTCAAATAAGAACTGTGCCAGTTCAGAACCGGTTTCACCAGCGGCACGAGATTCGTAGACTTCCTCCTGGCCCTCAGGAATAAGTGCCGGGACATAACGTCCAAAACGCCACTCGCTTTCGCTAGTTGTGAATACCAGCGTGTTTTCCGCACCGTCTGCTACGACACCCGTTATTGAGCTTCCATCGTTCAGCACCGCATTGATAACCGGGCGCTGGGCACGTCTCAGCATTAAATCCGGTTCGAAATCGTTATCATAAACAATGGTAACTGACTGGTTATCAATGGTAACTTCGGTAACATCCGGGATATTCTCGAAGAGTGCGGCGGCTACCGGGTTGTCCGTATCCGCCGTAAAAGTGCCGTTCTCCACCGTGTTTGCGATTTCCGACGAAACATTATACTCAAATGTGCCTGCAACGATCTCAAGGCGAATGGTATTCTCACCATCGGCAGGCTGTTTCACTAATTCGAAATCACCCGGAAAACGTTCTTGATCGCGCATAGTGACTGTTAACATACCGACAAAGAACAACATCACCATGATGATGAGCCAGACCACTACTGTCCAGGGGAAACGGGCGGGCATATCTGGCATTGAGCTATCATTTTTTTTCTTACCAGCCGCCATCAGGCAACACCTCCATTGGCTTCGAGTGCTGACTCTGGATCATAGGATGCAAGGTCCTGCAAGGCTTTAAGCGTAATCGTGCCGACAAGTTTGCCGCGCCGGTCTACAACCGGGGTGATACGAAAGCCTCGTGCTACCATCGCGCTGAGCGCTTCACGGGCAGTCGCATCTTCACGAACTGAAATATCAACCCAGGGTGCTTCATACATCGCATCAAGTAACGATGTGTTGTCCCTGATTTCCTCTTTATCCACCCACCCTTTGAGTGTATTATCGTCTTTGTCTACGATAAAAATCGAATTCGCACCATAATCGCTGAAACATACTTTCGCTTCTTCAATCGTTGAATCCATTGTGCAATAGGGCGGTTCGGCGTCCATCAGATTGCGGATGCGAACCAGGCCCAGGCGTTTCAGGGTGCGGTCCGTGCCAACAAAATCCCGAACAAAGCGGTTAGTCGGATGCGCCAGGATCGTATCCGGTGTGTCATATTGCACCAACCGCCCATCACGCATAATGGCTATACGGTCGCCCATCTTGATGGCTTCATCAATATCATGGGTGACGAAGATGATTGTCTTGCCGACACGCTCTTGAATTTGCAGGAATTCGGCTTGAAGCACTTCGCGAGTAATCGGATCAACGGCACCAAATGGTTCATCCATCAACATGATCGGTGGATCGGCGCCTAAGGCACGGGCGACACCAACACGCTGCTGCTGACCACCGGATAACTGACGGGGGAATTTATCGCGGCTGATGTCGGGGTCCAGGCCAACCAATTCGAGCAGCTCGTCCACTCGTGGCCGGATGCGATTTTCATCCCATTTCAGCAGACGCGGGACGATGGCGATATTGTCATAAATCGTCATGTGGGGTAACAATCCAATTTGCTGAATCGCATATCCGATTTGTCGCCGGAGTTCTTCGGCAGGCAGTTCGGTATTCGGTTGCCCATTGATGAGTATCTCGCCGCTGCTAATGCTAATGAGGCGATTTATCATGCGCATTGACGTTGTTTTGCCGCATCCCGACGGGCCAATCAAGACACAGATTTCGCCCTCATGAACCATAAGGTTCAGATTATCAACGGCCCGGAAACCGTTAGGGTATTGTTTAACAACGTTTTTGAATTCGATCATCAAAATAGCTCCATCGTGTGCTGGGTTATTGTGGCTGGCGGCGTAGGCCGGGCGACGTAAACAGGCTTTCCAACATCTGCATAAAAATATCTAACAGTACGGCCAGAATGATCGCCGGAAGCGCACCCAACAAAATCAAATCAACTGAGGTCGTGTTCACACCCAGCAAAATAAAATCACCTAATGCGCCCGCGCCAATAATTGATGCAACTGCGGCAATGCCCACCAGCGAAATCCCCGCATTGCGTACCCCGGCCATAATGATCGGAAATGCCAGCGGTAGTTCGATTTGAAAGAAAATCTGTGTGGGTGTCATACCCATGCCGCGCCCTGAATCGATAATTGCCGGATCAACATTCCGTAGGCCAGCGTAGGTGTTGCGAACAAGAGGCAGTAACGAGTACAGGGTTAATGCGATGATTGCTGGGGCTGTGCCAATACCGGAAACACCCAGGTCACGAACGGTCAGATCAGTGAATGCTTTGTTGCCAATGACCTGCCCAGCACCATTGACGAGCAACACCAGAAATCCAGCGCTGGCGATAGCCAACAAGCCGAAGCGACCATAACGTAACCAACGCACTGTCCGCACCTGGTCAATCTGGCGATCAATCCACATTAGGACCACCACCAGCAGGTAACCCAGTAACACTAACATAAGCGGTTGACTCAAGGCAGGACTGACAAAAACGTTCAACACGGCCTCGAAGCCGAACGTAATGAACAGGATGACAAACAGGCTGATCGGCACAAATAGAAAAATGAATGCAATAATAATCGCCCAGGGCTGTATTTGTTCTGGCAGGTTAGCCTGCACCCGGCTGACAACGAAAAAGACAATAAGTCCCACTATCAGAGTGATGACAAAAAATTGAAAGACCGCAGTAAATGGTTGATCGCCCAGCCGTGCCAGTGGAACCAGCAACACGCCAAACAACGCCAGGCTGGGTATCGTTTGGATAATGCCTACTGTATACAAAATAACACTTTCCATGCGCTCATCTCGAGCAGCCCACAGGCCCAGCGCGATACCAATCACCAGACCGGCAGCTAGCGAAACCAATACGAACACGATATGTTCAACGAAGCGCTGGCCCAGTGTGTCGCCGCGCTGCGAAAACTCGACCAGAATAGAGTAAATATCGAACCGGCCACTGAGTAAATTGATAATGACAAACATTATGCCAAAACTGCTGGCGAGAATGCGCTGCCAGGTGGGGGCTTTTTCAGCAATCAGATCACGGATGCCACCAAACAAAATAATATAACCGCCCAGTAAGCCCAGCGCGATAGCACTTGACGTGAAAATGCGCGGATTGCTGATGCGTGTGCCTTCTTCAAACAGCGTATCTGCGCCAGCCAGTAACTCTGTCGCCGCATTGGCTGGCAATAAGAGCGTTAAAAAGATCAATAAATTTCCAATGACGACCAGGGTCCAGGCACGCCTGCCACGCTGCGACTGAAAAGCAACAATCAATGGTATCAGGGTCAGGATAAACAGCGCGATATACCGCAGGTCACCCTGTATCTCAAATAGGTTGACCGTGATACCAGAAGCCAGTCGATTGGGTTTAATTTCCAGGAGTGGCAAGAAGAAGAAACCCAATGAGGCAATCAAACTCCCTAAAATCGCAATGCGGTTACTAATGGCCCTATCTCCTGTTTGTAAATCTGAGCGTATAATTTTCGTGGATAAACTAGCGGAAGGCCGGATGGTCCCCGACCTCCCACAGTGTTAGTTTGTTCGTGATCGGTGTCCGGTTATTTCAATCGGACACCACCCATTTATCTAACCTTCGATGAAACCGCTTTCGGCTAACCACGAAGCCGCGACATCAGCAGGATTTTCACCATCCACCTCAACGCGAGCATTCAGGGTTTGCAGAGTAACGTTATCCAGCGAACGGAATATGGGGTTTAAGATACCGGCAATTTCCGGATTGGCGCGGATAACCTCACCACGAAAAACGGGGGTTGGCGCATAGATGGGCTGCGCACCAAAGGGATCTTCCAGCACAACAAAATTGTAAGCCTGGAGCGCACCGTCGGTGGCGTAAGCCATCGCCATGTTGACATTGTTCGCGCCTTCGTTCAGCGCCTGTTCGGTCTGAGCAGGTGTACCACCGGCGATGATGAGCAGTTGATCTTCGGTCAGGTCAAAGCCATAGGTTTCTTCGAACGCGGCGATACCGTCAGGCCGCTGGGCGAATTCGTCACCAGTTGCCATGTAGACTTCGCCACCTGCATTCACATAGTCGGCCAGGTCCAAAGCACTGAAAATGCCATTTTCCTCGGCAAATTCAGACGTCACAGCAAACGCGTAAGTGTTGTTTGCAGGGGTGGGTTCCAACCAGACCAGATCGTTGATCGCTGCATCGTAGGAACTGACGAGCGAGTAACCCAGGATGCGATCTCCATAAGCTTCACCGGGGATGTTTGTCCAGTCAACATCGCTAAAGTAATTGTAGAGTGCAGTCCCGGTGTATTCAGCATAAACGTCGATTTCCCCATTTACAAGAGCGTCACGGTTCACCTGAGTACTACCGAGGTTGGTGCGATCCTCAACGGCGAAACCGGCATCATCCAGAGCAGCAAGGATGATCTGTCCCAGAACAATCTGTTCCGTGAACTGCTTCGAGCCGACTCGAATAGGTTCGTCTTGTGCTGACACCGATGCGCCAAATACGCCCATCAGCAGCGCCACGACGAACAATAACGAGATTGCTTTACGCATAATGTACTCCCATACTCGATAAACAAAATGATGTTGTCCACGAACTGGTAGATCGCGTTGACCTATCAATTCGACTACATCCAACGCAAAAAAAAGGTGTCATTTCTTTCTTGAAGAAACGATCCTTACTCGGAAATATACGCAAACTCAGATGGCTTACGCCGGGGATAAAACTGCCTGATGGTAAACGTGTGGCGATTGTTTGGACCCCGTTCCACACGAAGATAGGCATCAGAAAGCCTATGTATTGTCGTGAGACAATTGTATCTTTCGCAAGGCAAGTATACCGGAAATTGACGGGAGAACAAGGTTGGTACATTTAAGGATCCATTAATTCAATTTCTCACAGTGCCAAGCTATTTGAATGTGAGCGGCATTGTATCTTCCCTGGGACAATCCGTTTGTCCTTTATATCGCCGCTTGAACTTCTCGTACAGGCGGACTTTCGTCCGCAAGCGATGTGTCACGCGCCGTTTGACTCGCTTGCCATCCTTGCCGAATGAGGTCAGTACACTGTCAGCTTCCTCCTGGATGACTTGTATCTTGCCGATGCCTGGCAGATCAACCCATTCGCCAGTGGCAATCTCGTTCGCCAGCGCCTCGAAATACCGCTCGATGGCTTCCCGGACAAGTGCTTTGGTGAGATAACGCCGCTGGCGGGCGACGAAGGCAATACGTTGGGTGTGGTTCATGTTGGGTAACTTCTCCATTTTTGGTGACTAACGTGACATGGTGACAACGTGACAATGTGACAGGTCGAGTGTGTCACGGAGTCACGTGTCACATCTGTCGCCTGAGTCACACGATTCACTCGGTCGAGACGAATTCGATGGCGATGTAGGCTTCCGCGCCGCTGATACGGCGCTCGACCACCAACCCGGCTTTTACCAGCTCCTGAGCAATCTGTCGACCAGCTTTTGCAGTCAGGTGCAGCTTACGGTACAGGTCACGCAGCGTAGAACCCTGATGCCCGCTTTCTCGAATCGCGGTCAACATACGATCCTGGTAGCGCTTCTCCTGCACCGCCTCGCCGCTGCGGTCAAGCTGTTCCAGTAGACGGTGTGCTGACTGCCGCCAGCCTTCGGCGAGCGCCTGCCCTGCCTGCCAGTGATCAACGGTGACAGTGGGCGCTTCATCATTGGTTTTCAGCCAGTCTAGCGCCGCAAATAAACTCGCCAGCTTGAACGTCTGCACGTGCATTCGCCCATACACCCCTTTCAGCCGGTCATCCAGTTCGGTATCTCGCCCCGGATCACACATGCGCCGCAGCCAGTCGCCGTAACTCTGGCACTGTTCCCAGCACCGGACATTCAGCCGAAGCGCGCCCGGCGCTTTCATGCCCATTTCCGACTGACGAGGTGCTGGCAGACGGTCATGCAGCGCCTTCAAATCGTCGATCAGTGACTGAGGCACGTTGCGATACTGCTTGGCGGCGGGCCGCTCGGCATAGTTGGGTTCGGGCGATAACAGGGCGAAGCGAATCAGCAAGCCATTATCCCAATCTCCCGTGCTAACGGCACACGACAGGCTGGCAGGTGTGGTTACGCCCAAGATGGAAAGTGCCGCATTCTCGACAATGTTCAGCCCAGTTTGCGTGTCTTTATCGAAGTAGTCCGGGCAGTCGTAGAGTTCCATCAGCAGGTCCTTCATGCCGACCATATAGTCTTTGCGGTTAATCGCGCCGAACAAGCCTGCTACTTCGTCCTTCAACAGTCCACGTTGAGCAGCAAAGGGCTGGGCTTTCGTCAGCCGTTCCTGCTGTTCACGAGCGAGCTTGTCGAAATTAGACGGCATCCGCCCGGCCAGCGCCTCCTGAAAGCGTTCGGGCGAACCCGGTGTGGGCATGAGCATATGCGGGATGGCCTGCCGGGCCACCTGCTCCGCCAGCTTGTACGCCGTCGATTTGCGGTAGAACGTTGTCCCTGCGACCAACATCAGGTAAAGATTAGGGTAAATCTTCACACCCCACGGCGCTTCACCATAGAGCCTGCGTCCGACCGCAGTTGCCAGCAGCCAGAGTCCCGCCGCCTGATGGAAAATCATGGGTGTCTGGTTGCCGGTTGTCCCCGCCCAATCCATGTACTGCTGTAACCAGTCTGGGAGTTTGTAGTTCGTCGGCACGGGCGGTGGTGGGTCTTTCAGTTTCTCCGGTGCTGGTTCTCGCTTTATGTGTGACACTGCGTGAATAACTGGTGGTTCAGGCCGTTCGACCAACCCACCAAACTGATCCGGGTCGATGTTCAGCGTTTCGCACACCGCTTTCGCTAGCATCGTGCCGCAGACGTAACAATGGCCGTAACCACTCCTGATGTTGAAGCCGAAGCTGGGGTTGCGATCACCGTTTTTGTGGCGTTTGGGATGGATGCAACGCCCGTGTAACCAGTCACCATGCTGCTTGAAACCGGAGTGCAGCAGGTCATGCGCGATGGCATCCAGTACACGCGGGTTGATTATCGCCTCACCTGTTGGGAAGCTCACCCGCGATGGCGGCTTCCAATTAGACTGCGATTCGCGTGGCTTGAATGCTTCTATCCACTGCACCAGTTCGTCCAGGTCAGGCACTCGCAGGATATCACGCACCTTCTTGACACGGTATGGTTGCCCGGTGGTTGGATGTACACTCGGTGGCGCGACCACCTGCCGTCCCTCGCCGCACAGCTCCAGATTGCCAATCGGCGTGCCCATCGCCTTGACGCTCGGTGGCATCTGCTCAACCCAGAAGTAAACATGCCGCCCCACACCCCCGCCGGTAGCAACCGTGTAGGTATCGGCCAGTTGCGGAAAGCTCGCGGCGAAAGCGGGATAGCCCGCCGCGCCGTCTAGGTCGAGCACGACCAGATTGCCCGATACGGTCCCACAGACAATGCCGATGTTTTGCAGGATGCCTTGTTTGTACCATGCTTCCGCTTCCGCTTCAGATGCCCTACTCTGCTGGTACTGCGTCCAGCTATTCAGCGCCGGACGTTTACCTTTCAGCGGAATGATGCTCATCCCCAGCGCCGCATAACCCTTTGCAGCTTCAATGACATTAGCTTGTGCCGCCTGAACAACGGGCGGCGTACTCGTACTGTTCACGATGGTTCTCCTTTTATGCAGTGTCTTACATTTCGTGGACAGCACGGCCAGATTGGTGTATGCTCAAAGTGTCGAATTTCGAGATAAACCGTTCTAGCCGTACCGCCAGTCCATCACTTTGCTGGCGGTTTGGTTTTCTGCTGGACAGCACGTTCGACCAGACCATGCACACCATCCTCGGTGGCGATGCCCGCGCCAATCGCGTCTTGCAGCAAGTCCGCCAGATCGTAGGGTTCGCGCTTCACCCGCTCGTACAGAATCTGCATCGACTGCACGTTCAGCCACAGGCAGATGACCAGCAGCCGTTCCATGTAATCCACCCGACGCTGGAACATCTTGGTGAAATGCTTCCGGCTGCCCAGCAGGTCCTCCTGCTCGTCGAGATAGGCTCGCAGTGCCGCGCGCACGATCTCGGCTTTGGCTTCATCGCGCAGTAGCGCGATCTGATCCAGCCGGTGGCTCATCGCTGGTGTGATGTGCAGACTGAGGCGGCTGGTGTAATGCGTTTTGTTTTTGTCGGACATGATTACTCCGTAAACAGGTTCGATAGCGGACGAAATGCCAATTTCGGACGGGCATGAGCGCCATGACCCATGACGCGCCATGCTATCCAGCACCGGCGGCGCACGCGACAACCGGTGCTGGCGCGACACTGCGGAGCATGGCGCGCTAAGCCTCTCCGGCGTGTGAGGAGCGAGTTGATTAAACTCGCTACCCTTACTGCGTAATGGGTAGGGTGTCCCGCTAACCGCTAGATACGCGGTATCACGGTGTAATACAGGCGGGACACCCGCGAACGGCGCGAAGCCGTTCGCAGCGGATGCGTCAGCATCCGTTCGTCTTGTGCGTAGGACGATGCTCATAGATCGATCTCCCGGTCCCGTCCGACGCTGGGTGTCAGGTCATGGTCAATGGTGTCCTGCACAGGTTCGAGTTCTCGATACTGCCGCCATTCCAGACCAATACTGCGATCCAGAATTTGTTCCACCTCCTGGCGGGCGATGCGATGGAGATTGTCGGCGCGATTCAACCCGCCTCGATCCGTACAGACCTGCTCCCGGTTCACGCGATGGGACAGACGTTCACCAAGACCATTGTCGATGGTTCCCGCTATGAAGACATGCGTATGCAACTGCTGAAGTCCATAATTGTCGTCCGTGTCACGGTCATGGAGGCAGTACGAATACTCCGGCACGGCCAGCCCTCGCTCAATGTGCCAGGTCTCGATGGTACGCTCGGTGACTTCCCGAACAATCTCCTGCCGCATATCTTCGGGTAAAAGCAGCATCAGGTCTGGTGCAGGCGAGATGACCATGTGATGCGCCAGCACATAGGGACCAGCCAACTGCCCTGCGTTCTGATAGACTTCTTTCCATGAACCACCCAGGCCGCAGTCCGTCCAGCGAACTTTTGCTTCCAGTGGTCGATGGTCGGGGCTTTCCCGATGCGAGACGTACTTGAGCAGCTTCTTCAATCCCTTGTAGCCGCCTTTGGTTGGCTTCTGGTACTTCCAGTTGGGAATGATGGTTGGCTTAATCATGACCATTTCCTCCTGAAATCACAGAAAGGTTTGACACTAAACCCCCATTTTCTGCCCGCCACCTGTCCCATTTCGCCTGCTGTTTGCAGCGGTTTGAGCAGTACATGCGCGGTCTCCCGCCCAGAGGCGAGGGTGCTTTGAGCTTTCTTCCACACACCATACACCCCCTCTCGCCTACCCGTTCATCTGATGTGTGGATGCGCCGTTGCCGTTGGCGCTGGCGGCTAAAGGGAGCGGCTCAGCTTCGACGACCTCCGGTACTTCTGTTGTTGGCGTTTCGATGACCGGCTGGGCGTACCATTTGTCGGCTTGCAGTTCACGGTAGACCAGCGCTCGCCAATCGGCTGTAGTCAACTCGGCGAGTGCATCCTTGCGGCGGTTGTTCGCTTTACGGATGGCGTCCCGCAGGGCGTTGGCGTAGAACTGCATCCAGTGGGGATGGCTCTCCGGGTCGGCTGTTGCGCTCTGCCACAGGTTGACAGCTTCCTGATAGGCTCGTTCGTTGGTGTGCCGCATTTCGATAGCATCCAGAAGCTGCTCTTTGAGGACATATGCTGTGAGCTTGCCCCCAAGTAGTGGAGTAAACGGGTGTCCGATATACTCGACAAAAGGGAGCGTTAGAAATGGCCGTGAAGAAACGGAAATACGAGGTAGCTTTCAAGCAGGAAGCCTTGCGCTTGCTGGCGATCAGCGGCAAGAGTGTGCGCCAGATCGAAGACGAACTGGGGATCACACCCGGCTTGCTGAACAAGTGGAAACAGCGGTATCAGTTGCATCCCACGACTGGGGAAGTTCAACCGAGTGAGCAGCACGATCTGGAAGCCGAAAACCGACGCTTACGGCGTGAGCTGGCCCTGGTGCAAGCCGAGCGCGACTTACTAAAAAAGGCCGTGAAGCTGTTCGCGGCGGATGTGCCATGAGCTATGCACTCATCCAAGCCGAACGTGGGGTGCTGCCGGTCGAACGGGCTTGTCGTTCACTCAAGGTCTCGGCCAGCGGCTACTATGCCTGGCAGAAACGACAGGGGCAACCGCCAGCATCAAGCGACGAAGCCCAATTGGTGGCACAAATCATCCACATCTTTGAGGAAAGTCGCGGGACCTATGGCAGCCCACGGATAACAGCGGCCTTGCGCCAGCGCGGGAGCATATGTAACCGCAAACGGGTCGCGCGGTTGATGCGGTTGCATCACCTGGTCGCCAAGCACCACCGTCGCCGTCGGGTCAAGACGACTAATAGTCGTCATGGTCTGCCCATCGCCCCCAACCATCTCAACCGCCAATTCAGCGCCGAACGACCGAATGAAAAATGGGTCGCCGACATCACCTACATTGATACCCGTGAAGGCTGGTTGTATCTGGCGCTGGTCTTGGATGTCTTCTCCCGTAAGATTGTCGGCTGGGCAATGGCAACCCATTTGGAGACGACCCTGGTCGAGCAAGCGCTGCGCATGGCCTTGGCGCAACGGCAGCCCGCCCTGGGGGAACTGCTGCATCATTCTGACCGCGGTGGGCAGTATGCCAGTTTGGCCTACCAACAATTACTGGCGGCCTATGGCATCACCGTCTCGATGAGCCGCACCGCTGACCCTTACGACAATGCCCTAATGGAAAGCTGCATCGGCACCCTCAAAACCGAATGTGCCGACCATCGCTTTCCTTCGCGCCACATCGCCCGTTCCGAACTCTTTGCTTATCTGGAAGGCTGGTACAATCGGCGGCGTTTGCATTCTGCCCTCGGTTACCTCAGCCCTGAGCAGTTTGAACACCTATTTTACGAGGACAAACTTTCTCTCCACTCTGAGGGGTAAAGCTCAGCTGTGCTGAGTACCAGCAAGGGCGGCGCTATAGCTTCCAGCCAGGCGAAAGGACTGTTCATATGACCGGGTAAAGCCACCTGGACATTGCCCACCAGCGCGATGGCAGTAGCGATCCCCATGCTGACATATAGTAGTCGCCGGGCGCTGGCAGTCGTACCCATTGTGGCGAGCGCCAATGAGAACACCACCTGACCGATCTCCGCAGTCAGTACGGTTGCTACTCCCACCGCAACCTTTGCCAAATCGTCGGGTACTGCCGCGCCGAAGGTCTCCGAACCGATGACGAAAAGGCGAATGGCGGACGGGGTGAAAGCTGCCAAAAGCAAGATGATGCACAGCCCGTTGATGAGCTTTGTTACCGAAGGCGGGAAGCGCGATGCGGTATACATGTCGAACTGCTCACGGGTTGGGCGTTCCCCCATGTCCCGCGTTACAGCTTGATGCGAGGCAGCGCGAGCGTCCTGGCGTTCTTCTTGGTTTAGGGGTTTGATTTGAGATAGCATGATTCGTTTCTTCTCCAGATAGATCATCGCCTTCAGAAAACGGGCTGCCCAGGCCGTGAAAGGCAAAACACCCTCCCTGACGCCGCCCACTTTTCAGTGGATTGCTCAACGCACAGGGAGAGTGTTCGTGTTAGAATCACCGTCAGCCGTGCGCTGGGTAGAGCAGCGCGTCGGTCAGACACCTCATCGGAGGTCCAAGCCCGGTGGGGTGTCGTCGTTTATCGAGTTGTTGGCAGACGTTGGAGAAGAACCAGGTGGGGAAAAGCAAAAAGCGCCAAGTTCACTTAACTTGACGCCAGGTGCCACCACTCGGATGGCTGATTCGGGAGCGACGGGGGTCGATCCCTCACTGGCTACGCTATTTTGCCCCGAAAAACCGAGTATCAGCAGGTGGTCAAAGCGCTTATGGCCGTCGCCTAAACCCTCTATCAGACTATACATTCCATGATCTCCGCTCATCGTCTTTGAGCAGCATAGAACCCATCGCACACTTTCATCGGGATGCATAGTCTATTTTGATTCACTATCATTGGCTTCCGCGCTATCCATAGATGGGGAAGATAGATCCTCATCCATACAAAATCTATCTTGGTTGGTGTCACAAGTTTTCACGCCGTTCGATTGGAAGCTGTACAGTGAGTGTTGACCCTTGGCCTGGGACACCGGCACTAGCGACGCTGATGTTGCCGTCATGAGCTTCGACAATAGCTTTGGCAATGGCCAGCCCTAATCCGGTACCCCCGGCCTGACGACTGCGCCCATAGTCTACTCGGTAGAAACGTTCAAATACGTTTGGGAGATGCTCTGGGTCAATACCTTCGCCGGTATCCTTCACCGAGATATGCAGGCGTGTTTCGTCATGCTCAGCCCGGACCATAATCGTTCCGCCCGAAGGCGTATGGCGCAGGGCATTCGCAAGCAGATTGTGCAGCACCTGATTAATCCGTTCCACATCCACCCATATTGTCGGAAGCTGAGATGGAACCTCGTATTGAAGATTTACACCTTTGTTTTCAGCGACTGAACGAAATGGCGTGGTAAACTCTTCCAGTGCCTTGCTGAAATTCACTGACTGACGATTCAACGGGAGTTGACGGGCTTCGGCCAGCGACAATTCATGCAAATCGCTCACCAGGCGACTTAACAACCGGGTCTGATCATACAACCCAGTAATCTCGGTTTTGGTCATCGGGTAGGCATCATCCAGGATAGCATAGAGAGTGGTTTGCAAGCTTGTGAGCGGAGTACGCAGTTCATGGGCGATGTCAGCAACCATATTGCGACGAAGCTGCTCAACGTGCTCCAGCTTTTCTGCCATTGTATTAAATGCCTGGGCAAGGATGGCAATTTCCGTTGAGCCTTCTATTGGGACACGACGGTCAAGTTGATATTCCCCAATGTCAGTGGCTGCTTTGACGAGGTCATCAAGGGGTTGTGTCAATGCGCGACTCGTCAAGATGCCAAACAAAACGCCAATCACACCACCAATAAATGCGATGAGTAAGACCACATCTTGTAGCTGTATAGGCAGCCCAGGAATCCGCCGGATGAGCAGGTTAATGCCTGACCGCTCGTTCTGTGAAATTGTCAATGTTGCTTGTGTCTTCCCTTCGATTGCTATCGGTATTGTCGTCACAGCGTTTGGATTATCAATATTGGTGGGACCATAGATGATGGCACCATCGCTATCAATTAGCGAGAACGCTCCGGTGGTGTCTGGCCTGAAACGATACACACTTTCGACTCCTGCAAGCAACGTCTCAACCCCATCCCAGGATTGCTGAGTTTCGTAATAGGCAATGAGGGTATCCACCAGCCCGCTTGGTGAACGAAGACGTTCAGCGGTGTCTAATGGATCGACATTGGCTTGAATGATGAGGAAACTGAGCAATATCACCGTGATGAAGCTGATAAACACAACCATGCTGAATACCAGGCTCAGGCGAACCCACAGACGTCTCATTATGCTATTTGTCCCCCAGCCGATAGCCAATACCATAGACGGTCTGGATGTAACGTGGCTGCTTCGGATTAGGCTCGATCTTTTTGCGTAAATTCATGACATGGGTATCCAGGGATCGTTCCAGACCTTCATACTCATAGGTGAAAATCTGCTCGATCAATTCGCCCCGTGTGAATACATGGCCGGGGCTGCTCATCAAGGTCTTTAACACGGTGAATTCGACTCGGGTGAGGTCGATGTCCTTTTCATCTAGCTTGACGGCATGGTATGAGACATCCAGGGTCAATTCTTCAAACAGCAAAACGTGCTCAACATCTTTAAGGGTGCCTCGCTGAACGCGCCGCAAGACCGAACGTACCCGTGCCACCACCTCAGGGGGGTTAAACGGCTTGGTGATGTAGTCGTCAGCCCCAATTTCCAGGCCTACAATCTTGTCCTGATCTTCGACACGAGCCGTCAACATGATGATGGGGGTATTCTTGAGGATTGCATCTCGGCGCACAAAGCGCGTGATGTCCAGACCATCATGGTCAGGCAGCATTAAATCTAACACGATGAGATCAGGCTGCTCCTGCCGCAAGATATGCAATGCTGTTGCCCCATCGTAGGCGGTCAAAACCTCATACCCGGCTTGCTCAAGATAAACCTGTATTGCCCGAACCACCTCTTTATTGTCGTCCACCACCAGAATCATTTGCTGATCACCGTTCTTAATCTGTTTGTCACCATTATAGACGGCAACAACGACGAACGAAGCGCCCGGCAGCATATTTTACATATTCCCGATAATTGCTCGATAAGTACTTAACAATCTTTGGGCATGATGAAACCAGTCACCAGATGAATTCGCGATGGAGGTCCAGCCAATGTCGGTCAGACGCACCTTTTTCTTGCTTGCGCTCATCACAGTCGCCATTCCAGTTGTCGTGGGGTTACATGGCGCTTCTCAGCCACCCACTTCCAATTCCGAGCCAATCGCACCGGATGTAGCCCAGCGAGAAGCCAGGACACAAGAGGTTAACGCGGTGGAAACAGCGCCCTCAGTCTCTGCTCTAGGGACGATTGAGGCCAACGAAGTCGCTCAACTCAGTTTTTTGACGGCGGGCGAGATCGCTGAGGTGCTGGTTGAGGTCGGCGATGAAGTTTCAGTCGGGGATGTGCTGGTTCAACTCGATAGGACAGCCTCCCAAATCGCTTACGATCAAGCGGCGCTCAACCTGGAGCGTGCCGAAATCAGCCTGCAAGAGCTATATGAAGTGGATGAAATCGCCCTGACTTCGGCCCAGGCCAGTATCACCAGCGCGCAAGGATCGTATAGCTCGGTGGCAAATGCAGTGTCGACAGAGCAGATAGCAGCTGCCGAATTGCGTTACCAGAGTGCGTTGACGGCGTATAACGCCGAGGCACAAGCACGCTCGAATATGAACGGCTCTGCAGAGGAAATCGCGCTCCAGGATGCCGCCGTCGGTGCGGCTTCGTTTAATTTGGAGATCGCCCGCCTGGAACTGGACTCGCTTCAGAACCCCAGCAACGCCAACCTGTGGGCTGCTTCAGCCAACATCAACGAAGCCCAACTTGAACTGGAACAACTTCTGGCCGGTCCGACTCAGGCGCAGATCGATAGCGCTGAACTCGCTGTGCAGCGCGCTGAGGCCGCCCTGATTGATGCTGAGACGGCCCTATTGCGGACACAGTTGGTAGCCCCCATCGCCGGGGTCGTGACGGCGGTGAATGTCGAACCCCGCGATGCTGTCAGTTCAGCGACGCTGGTGGTTGAAATTTCGGATCTGTCTCAACTGTGGCTGGTCGCACCGGTTCACGAACTGGATGTATCCCAAATTGCAGAGGGCATGAGTGCTTCAGTTCGTCTGGATGCCCTGCCTAACACTGAAATTGCAGCCACAGTGGAAATCATTTCGTGGTTAGGGATCGAAACCAACGACATTATCAATTATGACACCTGGCTTGCGCTGACGACTAATGACTCACAGGTTCGTCTAGGAATGACTGGCGAAGCCACTGTCGAAGTTGCCACTTAGGAGGCCATGATGGAACAGCAACTTTTACCGCTCGTATTGGGAAGCTTGATCGTGTTTGCTATCGGCAGCGTGACCGCATGGAAAATCGCAAGCCGCCTCTGGGTGCGCCTGGGTACGATGGCAACTCTAGTGATCCTGGTGAGTTTCGCTAGTCTATCCATCGCGAGTTCGCAGAATGTTGTTGAAACAGTGCCTGACGAAGCCCTGACGGTGGTGGAAACAACAGTCGTTGTGTCAGGCGACCTGGCGATCAAACTGAATGCCACCGGCACGTTGGCATCGCTAAAACAGACGACACTGGTCTTTGAGAATACTGCCCTGGTGGAAGAAGTGCTGGTCGAAACGGGCGATATGGTTCAGGCCGGTGATGTACTGGCAACGCTCGATACGACGGATGCTGAAGCCAACCTGCGCAACGCCCAACTGGCAGAGGCCGAAGCGCAAGCCGCGTTGGACGCACTATTGGCGGAGCCGCGAGCGATTGACGTGGCTGTGGCTGAAGCCGCGGTCACATCGGCGACGGCATCGCTCAGTGCCGCTGCCCAGGGTCCGAGCGCCAATGACATTGAAATTGCACGGCTGGAGACCGAGTTGGCTCAGAATCAACTGTGGCAGTCGCAACTCAATCGCGACATCACTGAGATTCGGGGCGACAACATTTATGCCCAGGAAATTCAGATGGCAGCAAGTCTGGAGCGGGCCGATATCAATATTCAGGTGGCGGAAGCCAACTACAACAATACCGTCAACTCGACGGCCAATCAGGGGTCGGTATCCACCAGCAGCGCCCAACGCACGGTGGCCGAAGCCAAACTTGAAGATCTGCTCAATGGCCCCACTGAAACTGCACTGGCGAAGGCGCAGATTGACCTGGAAACGGCACAACTGGATGTCCAGATGGCGCTGGATGAACTGGAAGGTGCTGTTCTGGTAGCCCCGTATACCGGCCTGGTGGTCTCGGAAAATCTGACAGTGGGCACATTGCCCGCTGCGGAAGAGGCGATCACACTGATTGACCTCACAGGCTATACCATCGACCTCAATATTGACGAAACGGATATTAGCCACATTGCTCTCGGAAAACCGGTCTCACTGTCGGTCAACGCTTTTGCCGATGAAGCCATTACCGGAACTATCAGCAGCCTGGCGGTTGCACCGACGATTAATGGACAACTCGTGACCTATACCGCTGAAGTCGTCCTCGATGGAAACGATGTCTTACTGCGGCCTGGCATGAGCGCGACAGCATCCATCCTGATTGATGAAGTGGAAAACGTCATCACCGTGCCCAATCGTTTTATCCAGATAGACGAGTCAACACAACAGCAAGTGGTGACTGTCCAGACAGCGCCCGATACCTATACCCAAGTGCCTGTGACGCTGGGGCTGCGTAACACCGAAGATAGCCAGATTGTGGATGGCCTGGAAATCGGGCAAACCATCGTCTTGCTGGCCGACCCCCGTGAAGAAGAAGAGAGTAATTTCGGATTACGTATTCCAGGCACTGGCGGCTCACCCGGTGGTGGCCCAGGGGGAAGAGGATGACCACGCAATTTATGAATGGGAGAACGAGAGAGGTCGAGATGACGGATAACCAGACACCAGTCATTGACATTCGGGACATCACCAAGACTTATCAGATGGGCGAGATGTCGCTCGACGTACTCAAGGGAATCACATTGCAGATCGAGCCAGGCGAGTTTCTGTCCATTATGGGGCCTTCCGGCTCTGGCAAGAGTACACTCATGAATATCCTGGGTGCGTTGGACAGGCCGACCAATGGCGACTATTTTCTGGACGGCGAGTCGGTGGCTGATCTGAATGAGCGTCAGTTGGCCCGCATCCGAAATCACAAGATTGGCTTCGTGTTTCAAAGTTTCAACCTGCTGCGGCGCACGTCTGCCCTGCGGCAGGTGGAACTGCCGCTGATCTATGGCTCGGCGAAAGCGCGTCGGGAGCGAGCTGCGACAGCCCTGGAAGCGGTCGGTCTCGAAGCCCGCATGGATCACCTCCCCAGCGAACTCTCGGGCGGCCAGCAGCAGCGGGTGGCGATTGCCCGCGCTCTGGTCAGCGAACCCTCGATCATTCTGGCCGATGAACCCACCGGCAACCTGGACTCCCGAAGTGGAACTGAAGTGATGCAAATCTTCCAGAAACTGAATCACGACAAGGGTATCACTACCATCTTTGTAACGCATGACACCTGGATTGCGCGACATACCCACCGGGTCATCATGATCCGTGACGGCAACATCGTCGCGGATCGCCATGTCGCCGAACCACTGGTGGCAGGTGAGGCGGAGCGGCCATCGGAAGCCGAAGAACTGGAAGGGATCTTCCAGGAAACCTACTACGGCGGTACGGCTGAAGAATATGCCTGAGGGAGAACGATCATGAACCTAGTGGAAACTTTTCGCATTGCCTTGTCCAGCCTGGCGCGTAACCGGCTGCGCGCTATCCTGACCACGCTGGGTATCATCATCGGGGTGGCCGCGGTCATTAGCCTGATGAGCCTGGGACGTGGTGTTGAAGCTTATGTCGCCGAGCAATTTGAGGGGCTGGGAGTCAACATTCTGACAATCAATTCCAGCCAGCCCAGTAGTGGAATCAACGCACCAGTTGACGCATTGACCACGCAGGATATTGAGCAACTCTCAAATCCTGCCATCGCTCTCAGCATCACCCAGGTCACGGCCACTTACCAGGTGCAATCGACGGTGGTTGCCGGCACAACCAGTCTGGGGCTGTCAGTCAATGGGGTAATGCCCAATTATGCCGAGGTGAACGATTGGTTCCCACAAGGCGGCGCGGCCTTTATAAGCCAAGAAGATGTAGATACCAGCGCACGAGTAGCTCTCCTAGGATCGAGCACCGTTGAAGACCTGTACGGCGCTGCCGATTTTAATCCTACCGGCCTCACGATACTGATTGATGACCGCGTGTTTACCGTGATCGGAGTTATGACGGAAAAAGAAGCCACCGGGCGTAGCGACCCCAACGCAACGGTTCTGATCCCGATCTCGACAGCCCAAACGCGCCTGGACAATGCCAGGGTAGCGGGTGGCGGTTACGAGGTCAGCCAGATACAAGCGCTGGTGGATGATGTAGACACGATTGATGTCGCCACCGCGGAGATTGAAGCCTGGTTTTATGAGGCTCACGACATTACCGAACCAGAGGATGCTGATTTCCAGGTGAGCAACAGTGCTGATGTCCTCGAATCACTCACGCAGGTGACCTCATTGCTCACCATCTTCCTGAGCGCGGTGGCTGGGATTTCGCTTCTCGTCGGCGGAATCGGGGTGATGAACATCATGCTGGTGTCGGTCTCGGAGCGCACCCGTGAGATCGGCCTGCGCAAAGCGGTTGGGGCTTACTACACCGACATTCTGGGCCAGTTCCTGATCGAGAGCATTCTGCTATCGCTGGCTGGAGGCGCGCTGGGGATTGCCTTCGGTTGGGGAGTCATCCAGTTTGGTGGGTTGCTGGTCGCAGACCTGCAACTGGGATTGACCGCCGATGTGATCATTCTGGCGACGGGGATCAGCAGCCTGATTGGTATTTTCTTCGGGTTGTATCCGGCCAATCGCGCTGCCAAGATGCGCCCGATTGAAGCTCTGAGGTTTGAATGATGATAACCGCACTGATCGAGAACCTGCGCATTGCAATGGTAAGCCTGTGGGGGAACAAGCTGCGTGGCATCCTGACCATGCTAGGCATCATCATCGGCGTGGCTGCGGTGGTGATCCTGCTTTCACTGGGCCAGGGGGTACAAACCTACATCACTGGCGAGTTTGAAAGTCTGGGAGCCAGCACCATCCGTGTATCTGCCATCCGCGATGACAATGGCGATATTGACCCACTGACGCTTGGGCAGATTGCGGCGCTTGAAAACGCCGACCGCGCGCCATCGGTTGCGGTGGTCATGCCCCAGATCAGTGGCAACTATCCGGTCGTGTACGGCGGTGAGGAGCGCACTG
The DNA here is from genome assembly GCA_965223835.1 of Phototrophicaceae bacterium. Taxonomy (GTDB): domain Bacteria; phylum Chloroflexota; class Anaerolineae; order Aggregatilineales; family Phototrophicaceae; genus CAVYXZ01. The sequence continues at coordinate 1,786,291 of CBDCXQ010000001.1, read as the reverse complement.
TCAGTGTCCAGGGGGTCACCACCGACTACCTCATGGTGGAAGGCCGCGAGGTCAAAGCGGGACGCTTCTTCACCGAGGCGGAAGTGGAGGCCAGTGCTCGCGTGGCGATGATCGGCACGACTACCGCTGAGAACCTGTTTGCCACTGCCGACCCGGTCGGTGAAAACATTCGGGTGGGAAGTGTCATCTTTGAAGTCATTGGCGTCCTGGAAGAGACGGGAGATGACGATATGATCGTGGTGCCTTATACCACCGTGCAAACCCGGCTGGACGGCGAACGCACGCTGACTGGAGACTATACCATCGATCTGGCTTTTATCCTGGCAACCAGTAACGATTTGGTCCAGCAGGCGATTGACGAGATCACCCAGGTGCTGCGCGACGTGCGTGGACTGGCCGACAATGAGGCCGATAATTTCCGCGTGTTTAGCGCTTCAACTATCCTCGATTCGCTGACGGAAATCATCGAGATGTTCACGATCTTCCTGGGCGTGATCGCCGGTATTTCGTTAGTCGTGGGGGGTATCGGGGTGATGAACATCATGCTGGTGACGGTGAACGAGCGCACGCGCGAGATTGGTTTGCGCAAAGCCGTTGGCGCGCAGAGTTGGGACATCGTGATCCAATTCCTCATCGAAGCCGCTATTATCACTTTGACCGGTGGCTTCATCGGCATCTTGCTTGCCCTGGCGGTCACATCCATTGTCACGACACTGGTGCCAGATTTTACGGCGATGGTGCAAATTCCCAGTATTTTGTTCGCCGTGATGATTTCTGCATTTGTCGGTATTTTCTTCGGGGTTTACCCCGCTCAACGCGCTTCAAAACTACATCCGATTGACGCACTCCGTTACGAGTAGCATTCGCGAAAGGTGAACGATCATGCAGTCCTTAATTCTACCCGGCGCATTTCTATCTCTACCTTACATTCTCTATGCGGTTACCCAGGCGGTGCGTGGTCAATTGCGTGTGGGCAAATGGGGCACATTGCTGGCCTATGTGGCTGTCATCGTGCCCATCGCCATGTTGGCACTTGATGCAATCAACATCAACTCGCAGCCTCTGTTGACTGCCGCAATTCTGGCGAATGCGGTGATTGTCCTGGTCATCAGTGCTGTACTCCTGGTCATGGAGATACGCAGGTCACAACGCGATCTCAACCACTCGTTCGGTGTACTGGGGTTGGGCGTGGGCAGCCTGTTGATTGTTGGCATGTTCATTACACCGGTTATCCTATCACAGTTTCTAGATAATGCGGTCCCTACCCGAACAGAGGCTACGACTGGACGCGGTACGAGATCCACTGAAGGCACGGCAAGTGGCCCTACGGACAGAGATTCCAGTTCGGCAGTTTCGTCCAATCTGGATACAGATGTTGATTTCCAGGCAATGCTGGAAACTGCAACTGGGTTGGCCTTCGAAAACATCCTGAGTCAGATAGATGAAGGAACATCCTTAGCAGGGTTGGTCGAACTCGGCGGGGGTGATATGGATGTGGTGATGACAGCAATAACCGAGACACTGGAACAAGGCATCGCTGAAGGAGCCGTTCCACCGCGCATACTTGAGCAGTTTGGGAGCGATGCTGCCAGTCTGGCTGCACAGATTGTCAATGGCGAGCTGTCGTCTCAGGTGGTCACTCGCATCATCGGCGGAATTCTGCCTTCAGGTGACATTGATACCGCTGTTCCAGGTGGTCGTGGATCAAGACCTGGTGATGCCGAGACTGGTGCCGCACGCGATCAATCGGCAACGATTCAGGACATCGAGCGCGAAGACGTAGCCTTACCCACTGTTGAGCCAACCCAATTCAATGCCGAGACAGGTACTCAGGTTGATGCTATCTCGGCTGAGTTTGTACATGTGAGTACGTTCGATGATGCACAACATGCAGCAGGGATCAATTCGGCGGCCCTATCGTCAGTTGACAGTGCGATAGAGCCAGTATCGGCAATAGGCCCACGCGAAGTTGAAGCTACCGTGATACCAGTCATAAATACCTGTCTGGTCACGGTGAACTACAATCTGAACTTGCGAGCTGGACCAAGCACTGAAGATGAGTGGCTATTGACTATTCCTTACACAAGCGTCATTCAGACCACCGGTCAAAATAGTGAAGGCTGGTGGCTGGTCCGCTATGAAGGGCAATCTGGCTGGGTCAGTGGTGAGTATCTAACCCCCAGCCCTTCATGCAGCACCTTGCCAATGCTGCCCTGAATAGTGCGTTCAACCTCTATATCCTGGCGTTCGATCAGTGTGGCGGGATGAAATGCAGGAGGCTTCTGTACCTATTTCCAAGCAAAGGAGAAGATGAGAAGATAAGAAAGCATTCGCCGGAGAGTCTGGATCGTCTCTCCGGCGCAAAGCCCGCAAGCACGCTGCTGAAGAGAAGATCCGCATTGTCCTAGAGGAGATGTTAAGCAGACGCGAGCAGACCAAACAACAGACACTCAAACAACGCTATCGGCACAACTTGCAGTTCGCACGTCGTTCGAGATAAAAACATGGGTTAGGTCTCCATCTTTTTCATCCTTTTGGTGTCCGAAAATAGCTGAAGACGCATACAGGAGTCGTCCCTTACACGGGTTCGACCCTCCTTTGATCCCGCACTGGCTACGCTATTTTGCCCCGGAAAACCGAGTATCAGCAGGTGGTCCAAGCGCTTTTGGCCGTCGCCTGAACCCCTTTCAGTCTACAACTTCAATGATCGCCGCTATTCGTCTGCGAGCGGCATAGTTGTCCAGTCCCAACGTGTGATGGGACAGATTATGGGTAAGACGTTCAGGTTGCGCGGTCTGTTACAGATTCCCCATCAATCACTTCTGCACCATCCAACCATAAAGTGGCTTCAGTGCCTGGGATAAACAGTTCTTGGGCTGGACTGTCGAAATGGTGCAACATCCGCTACCGGCCAAAGGGGTCCTGGCCCAACTGCAGTCTCAAGTTCAGAAAGCCAAGCACAGCTTCCAGGTCTTAGCCTGTCGTTGGGCTGTTGAGCGCACTTTCGCCTGGTTGGGCAAATATCGCCGCTTGAGCAAAGACTACGAATATTTGCCGGAGAAGAGCGAAACCCTCATGCTGATTGTGATGAGCCATATCATGCTCCGACGACTTGCCCGCTAAGCTCTTTCTGGCTTGCACCAAGCCCTGTGTGCGCATTGTGCCTCCGTTTCTCACGTAGATAGCCTTATGCTCAATAGCATTGTTGATGGCTGTTTTTGGCTTTGGCAAGAGATGGCTTCATACACTATGATATGATTCGCGTCTACTGTCTGCGTGTCCGATTTTGAAACCCCTATACACGCAATCCTTTTCTGGATTTCTACCTTTTCAGACACTCTCTTATCGCGGCATGATGCTCGATCCACTCTTACAGAAATGGCCCATCAGCGCCTGTAAATTGGGCACTTCGACAGCCGCCCAACTGACGAAGGCTCCGACCGGGCATCGAAGAACAGTGCTCAGATCAAGGGATATCTCCGTCTGCAAGCCAAGGAAACACTAGGAGCCAGAGTTTCTTGACCCACGTCGGATAAACTGGGCAAGTTTGGCAAAAAAATCCTCGTGAATGAAACGCGTATTCACGTCGTCGTATACGCGAATTGGACGGTACAGACCGGGGTGAAGATAGTGCATCTGTTTGTCAAATAACGGCGCGGGACGCCATGTCCACTTGCCGCACTCCGGGTCAAGGATGATGCCGATACAAGGCGAATCACCTAGCGAACGATACTCCATATGGGGGTGGGTCTGGGAATTGTGTTCGATGAGTTGTTCGACTAGGTACTTCCCAATCTCGCCCTGGGGATACACTTTCTCAATCAATTCAGCGTAGCTAACACTCATCGTCCGGTAGGTATATCTGGGAACCTGCCACACTTCAAGATTCGATTTCATCAACACATTGGCGGCGTGAATGTCATTCGAGAGATTGTACTCCCTTCCTCCATTGGGCCAGTCTCCCCCGCCGATCCAGATTACGCGAATATTCCGGTCTTCGATTTTCGGCTCAAGCAGAAGGGCAGAGGATATATCCGTGACGGGCCCATAAAAGGCGATGTGCAGCGGTCTATCCTCGTCTTTCATGGCCTCTTCAATAATCAGTTGGGCACCGGGCGAGTCTACTGGTGTTGATTCGTCGGGCATAGCGTGTGTCGCACCGGCCTCAACCCGCACATCGTTTTCGAGACCCATCAGATGCAGGAGCAACATCGTCTCGTCAAAACTATCCTGCAAACTCGTGGCTGACTTGCCGGTTCCAAAATGAGCTGGAATGATGCCATGAAGATCGAATGATGGCGTCAAGACGGCGTGAACGATGGCGTACTGGTCATCTGCTTCGTTTTTGGCATCTGTATTCACGATGACGCGCTGCCTGGCATCGGGCGGAAAGGCTACATCAAAAACCGTAAAGTCACTCATCGGGTAAATCTCCCTGTTTGGCCTATTGAATATAGTGGAACTATTCATCGCGTAAACTTCCATGCTCTGATCTGGTGCGTAATGATGACCTCCCATGAAATTAATGTACAGCAACAACTTTGAAGTATCAGGTTATCAGTTCTTCAAAGCAATAAATAGCACATCTGAGTTGAAACGGTGCATATCAATGCGCGATTTAGCGCCAATTTCAACAATGGGTTTCACAATCCGACGTGTTTCCAGATCAATCCCGACAACATCGTAGCCGGTTAGATCAAGATCGAGGTCAATCCCGAATGGATAGGGGCAATAAATAGCGATCTTACTATGATCGGTGTTCGCCGCCGCTTTGATCTCGCGGTCCGCGTTGAGCAGCTTAGCCGTCGGTTCCATGTCAAAAAAGTTGTAAGTTTCGAAAATCCACTTTGCAAAACCGACATCCCAGCTACCAGTGAAGTGGAGCGCCTCGTCCCAATCACAAGGTTCAAAAGAACGATCTGAATTCAGAAAATTCATTCCCCGTCGATGAAAACTCCAAACGCCGTGTCCACCATAAGCAACACCCATTTTGGCCCCCGCCAATAAGCTTTGCCAGGTCGCTTTGCGAACATCAAATGCATTAAAGCGTGTCTGCTCCCCTACCCGTCCATGACCTTCATAACAGGGTTCACTGTTGACAACCGGGTGTTCTACCGGATACGCAGTAAATTTCTCTGCCAGCACATACGGCATATCCTGACCACCGGCCCGATGACCGGATTGATACATATAAAAGTCTATCGCTTCCTGAAATTCGCGCGGCAGGTCGCCTCGCGGTGTCAAGTGCATGGTAAGGAGTGCATCCGGGCAAACAGTTTTTGTTGCTTGCAATGCTGCCATATAGTACGGGGCTTCGTCAGGCGATTCAAACTGTGTATCACCACTGATGAAGAACATTGGGTCAAATTTCTTGAAGCGTTCGGCAACATAGGTCGCATAAGGGGTAACTGCATCAAATGGCATCGCGGATGCAACAGGACTTTTTTCCGAGCAGCGTGTGTTGGGTACATAGCTGCACCAGAGCACGCCCAGCACCGGGACAAAACCCTGTGCTACAGCCATGTTGACCATCGCCTCGGCCTGATCAAAATATGCTTCGTTATACGCCGCAAAATCCCAATTTCCATCTGCATCAGGCATAAACGGATCGCGGTTTGCATCTGACATGCTGGTATCATGCGTGATCGGCAGGATACTAATTTGCAGCGCATTGAACCCCTGTAAACGACGATGTCCCAGATAACGCGACCACTCCGCCAGCGACAAATTAGCGAATGCCGCCCAGGCTGTATCAGCCAGATAAAAGAACGGTTGACCGTCCTTCAGGAGATAATCGTTCGTTGGCGCAACTTCCATGTGTGGCATCTGCTTCATCCTTTAGGTTGGAGTGGGTTTACGGCAATGTGAGAGACCGAATGGGGTTTACCTGCTAGCAAGAAGCCCCATTCGGAGTCAAGAGCTGTTCGGTTATCTCAACTGCATTGAATGCCTAGTTCCACACCAGCGCATCGGCTTCGAGGAACTCGTCCAGGTCCGGTCGATACAGATCAAAAACCTGTCTAGCGTGCTCCAGGAAGTCATCAACGGCTTCCTGAGGTGTCGCCTGTTCCAACATGACACGCTCCGACATGGCCGGCTCCTGCGAGCGGACATCGAGACGGCCCGGGAAGACATGGTGGGTGCGCAGTTCAGCTTCCTGCATGGCTTCCATAACTTTGCCGAAACCAAGCACAGGGTCAGTTGAGAAGTACTCATCTTCCAGTGCGGCGACCGATGAAGGCACACTGCCAATGCTGAGCTTGACAAAATCCAGGGATTTCTCTTCGAAGAACCACTTGTTGAACAGGTATGCAGCAAGCGGGTCAGCCGCATCGGCCATCACGAAAAGGCCAGAGAAACCCAGGCTGACAATGCGGTGGCCATCGCTGCTCGGCCCCAAAGGGGTCAACACACTAGCGAGGTTCAGATCAGGGTTCTGTTCGAGGAAACCGGCTGCGCTGCCGATACCGTGGAACCCAGACATCGCGGCTTCACCGCGAATAAATGCTTCGCTGCCGACCTGTAGGCCCTCAATGCCGGCCCAGGTGACGCCGCTGGGGAACGGCAGGACTTCGTGTTCAAGCAGCAGGCTGCTCCACCATTCCAGGCCCTCAACCAGACGATCCGGGTGCGAGATGTATTGACTCAGATCGTCAACCGACCAGTCGGAGCCGTTACTCAGGTTAATCTCCTGAAGCATCCAGTCGACGCTGCCATTAACGATACCGTACTGAGTGATATTGCCGTCGCCGTCACGCTCGGTGAGCTGGATAGCCAGGGCTTCGACCTCTTCCCATGTTTCAGGCAGATCATCAACGGTGAGGCCGTTAGCCTCAAAGATATCCATATTCACGATCAAACCACCGGGCCCATGACTGATCGGGATGGCTTCAACCACGCCGGCGTAGTGGACGGTCCCACGTGAAGCCGGGAACACCAGATCTGGATCAATACCAATCTCAGGGTCGGTGATGAAATCATTGAGTGGGTACACGGCCTCGATACCGAAGAACCAGGGCATATTGTGGTTATACATCATTATGTCCGGCCCTTGACCACCAGCTAAAGCAGTCGCAATCCTTTCCCGGCTATCCGGGGTCTGTACCAAAGTGATGACTGCGTCGCTCTGCATCCCATTGTATTCATCGACGGCGGCTTGCATGAACTCAACCTGTTCAGCTGTTCCGTTGTACCAGAATTCCAGTTCGGTTTGCGCGTGAACTATGGAGCTAAAAAGAACCAGAACAACCAGCGTAACCGCCAGCATCTTCACCATTCGCATCATGAATCTCCTCCAAATTTCTCAGAACTAAATTTGCAATTACAGTTCAAACAATTCTTTGGCATATACCTCCTAGAAAGTCATTCACTATATCGAATCGTTGTTAAGACAAGCCAATTTTGGCCTGTGGCTAACCTTTGACACCGGTCATGACGATGCCTCGCATGAAGTGCCGCTGGAAGATGACATAAACGATAATGGGCGGCAGCGCAATATAGACCGACGCAGCCATCAGTGGGCCAATCGGAATCCCGGCCTGGGTATAGCTGAAGAAGGCTAGTCCCAACTGCACTGTGAATAAATCCGGGCTGTTGAGATAGATCAATGGGTACAGGAAGGCGTTCCAGTGCCCCAGGAATGTGAAAATAAACAGGGTCGCGGTGGCGGGCCAGGCTAACGGCATGACAATGGTCCGATAAATCCTAAAGACATTGGCCCCATCGACCCGTGCTGCGTCGTAAATTTCTTGAGGCAATGCCTGGAAGAATTGCCGGTACAAAAAAATCGTGAAGCCATGCACGAGCGCCAGAATGATCACCGGGAAGAACGAATTCGTGACACCCCAACCGGTCATCATCAGGAAGCGCGGAATCAGATCGACCTGCTCCGGCACGATCATCGTTGCCAGCACCAGCATGAAAATGATGTTTTTGAAAGGAAATTTCAGCCAGGCAAAAGCAAACGCCGCCAGTGAACTGAAGAACAGGTGGCCGACGGTGATGGTTGTCGCCAGGAATACGCTGTTGAAGAACATGCGCGGCCAGGGTGTTGATGTCCAGGCATTGATGAAATTGTCCAACGTCCAGTGTGTCGGGAACAACTCTGGCGGCCAGGATCGAATTTCCTCCAGTGGCTTGAACGACGTAAAGAACATCCATAGCACAGGACCCAGAAAAATCACAGAAATTACCAGACACAGTAACAGCCACAGCATAAAATGCAGGGTGCGCCGTCGTGTGATCGTGAGTTGTTGGTTACCGATTGCCAGACTGGTCACACTTATCTCCTTCTCTCAGCATCTACCTATGGAACGGAGATCCACATCAGGTGAAACTTTCCGGTGTGTACTTGTACTGGATAATGGTGAAGCCGAGAACGAAGATGAAGAAGATGATCGCCAGGGCCGAGCCGCGGCCCCACAGGTTAAATTCAAAGGCCGCTTCATAAATCTGATAGCCCGGCATGGTGGTTGAATTTAGCGGGCCACCACCGGTCATGAGATAGACCGGTTCGAACAAGGTGAGTGATTGGATAGTCTGCGTAATCAACACAAAAAACGTGGTTGGCATCAAAAGCGGCAGCGTGATTCTCCAGAATCGCTGCCATCCGTTGGCACCGTCAATCTCCGCCGCTTCGTAATATTCGCCGGGAATTGCGCCCAGGGCCGCCATGTAGATAATCATCGTGAATGGCACTGACCCCCAGAGACCCAGGAGGATCAGCGAGAATAGCGCACTGTCAGGATGCCCAATCCACTGAACTGGCTCGAAACCAGCCTGATTCAGTAGGTAATTCAGCACACCATATTGCGGATGATACAGCCAGATAAAAATCTGCACCTGGGCGACGGACGAGATAACGACCGGTATATACCAGGCAATACGGAAAAACAACCGTCCAGGAAAATTCTGAACCAGTAACAGGGCCAGCGCCAGCGAAATCGCCGCGCCGACTGGCACTCTGCCGAATGAATACACCAGCGAATTGACCACCCCCTGCCAGAAGTAATCATCTTGCAAGATGAAATTGTAATGATACCCACCCAGGTAGCGATCAAAGGGGTCGAGAAGGCGGCCCCGGTGCAGGCTGAGGGCAAACGAATAGCCTACGGGATAGTATTTGAAGATGCCGAAATGTAGCAAAGCGGGCAGAAGGAACAGTATGGCTACCAACGTCTCATGCCGTTTGAATTGGGTATTGAATAAAGGGCGACTCAGAAAGAGCCTGATTTGCTGGCCCACTGCTTTTGATGTGTTCAAAATGAATGACTCCTAAACAATAATTGTTCTTTTATCGTCGTCAGACATCTGTAGCCAGCTAGATTCTGGACAACAAACTTTGTAGATATTGTATTCTCAATATTGTATACATTTTTCTGCTGGCAAATTAAGCCGCCACTCTAGACGACCTGCTTTCGATGTAACTGCACCCTAATCATAGCGACGGTGCCAACCACTGTCAACACATTGACAACAAAGATTGTAAGATTTATATTCAGTTGGGAGCAATGTTTCCACCTGAATCAACCTTTTGTATGCTCTCGACTGTGCTATTTTGACCTTTCCGCACTGTCTGCGGGAAAATTGTCGAGATTAACTAGAAACACAACTGGGAGAATGTAATGCCACAAACTTATCGGGTGCTGGTAAGCACAGACCTGGGGGGCGACCCGGATGACATTCAGTCTCTCATTCACCTGCTTCACTATTCGGATATTCTTAAGCTAGAAGGCATCCTCTCAACGGCTGGTCCAGGCAGCGAACCGCACGTTGATAAAATCACTTACTGGGTCAAGCGCACCGATCTCAATCACCTGCGTACCCAGGGTTATACCGACCTGATGAGCGAAGAAGACGTGTTATCAATAGTCAAACAGGGCGCTTTCAAAGGTCGAGCGCCCGACTCTGATGGGAGTACGGCTGGCTCTCGCTGGCTGATTGAACGCGCCCATGCGCCCGATCCTGCTGGACTGAATCGGCCCCTGTGGGTCCTGGTATGGGGATCACTGACTGATGTGGCGCAGGCGCTTTATGATGACCCGACGATTGCAGGTAAGATTCGTATCAATGCGATTGGTTCCAGCAACACCGTAAATGACCCGGTCAGCCGCGACTTCATCTTCGACGGGATGCAGGACAAGTGGCCCGATCTGTGGTGGATTGAGGATGGCATACTGCCCCGGCTCTCTCACGACACCTTCCGGGGTTACTATCTCGGTGGCGATCAGACCGGCGAGTGGGGCAGCAAAGCATTTCTCGATCACCATGTCCGTAATCATGGTACAACCTGTGGTGGACAGTATCCAGAGAAAATGGGTGACGCTTTCCCTGTGGGGGAGTGGCCCGAAGGCGTGCTCAAGGAAGGCGATTCGCCCACGTTTGCCTATTTATTGTCCCCGATCCTGGGCGGCGTGGGCTATTTGGATGACCCGACATCGGAGAGTTGGGGCGGGCAGTTCCGGCGGCCCGATGCACACCAATATCCCAACTACTATGTCGATTTGGATGCTTCCGCAGAAGAATGCCAGGCAACCATCAACAGATGGCGTGTCGCGTACCTCAGCGATTGGGCTGGCCGCTGGAAGCGCTATGACGTGCCAGAATAGGAACAATTGACAAACACATACCGCTGTTTGACAGCATTTTGTATGCAGTATACAATCAGCCTCGTGATCTTGGCTGGATAGGCGACTCGGCATGGGGATTTTCAATCGAGTAAAGTCAGCTAGCCTCCGCGAACAGGTCGTTGAGCAAATCCGCACAGCGATTATCGAAGGACGGCTCAAACCCAACGACCATATTGTCGAGCAAGATCTGACGGATCAGCTTGGTGTGAGCCGGACACCCGTTCGCGAGGCACTGATTCTGCTGGAACGCGAGGGGCTGGTGGTGTCAGTGCCCAATCGCGGTTCCTTTGTTCGTGTATTCCGTGAGGAAGATGTTACCGCAATTTTCTCGATGCGGATTACACTGGAGAGCTTCGCGGCGGAGCTTATGTACGAAAAACTTATACCCTCCGACTACGATTATCTATATGGCCTGATTGAGCAGCAGCGGCAAGCGATTGAACGGGGCGACTTTAAGGCGGTCCGCAGTACTGATATGCTGTTTCACCAATACCTGATCGAGAAAGCGGATCACCCCCTGTTGTTGCGTAGCTGGGAAGAATTGGTGGCACAGATTGCGGCAGTACTCTTTATCCGGGCGGAGACCATGCCTGATTATAACGAGTACCTGGCTGTTGCCGATCATAAAAAGATTCTGGACGGCTTCATACAGCATGACCTGCTCGCTATCAAAGCCCAACACAAGGTCATCAACGACCGTGTTGCGGAGGAATGCCGTTATGCCATTCGAACTTTGTCCGGCGTTTGAGCCGGATCGTGGAGGCGGAACACCTGCCAATATTGCGTTCGCGTCATCTGGTGGCGATTTTTTCAAAATAATTGAATGGCGACCCGTGATTCTGCGGTGTCGTCCAAATAATATAGGTACTTTTGAGAATATAACATGACCGCAACCAAACAGCAGCTTTTTGACGGCTCGACAACAGCCGCGCTGGCACCACAGACACTGGATGCCGGACCTTTGCGTGTCTTATATGATCAAGGAACGATCCGCCACATCCGCTATGGCGGTATTCCCGCAGTGCATCAGATATACGCGGCAATACGTGACCACAACTGGGGCACAATCGCCGGTGAGATTAGCAGTCATCAGCTAGAAATCAACGAGCGTGCCTTTAGCATTGCCTATGATATGCACCATCGGGCGGATGACATTAATTTCACCTGGCACGCGACGATTGTGGGCCAGGAAGACGGCACGATCACCTTTACCTTTGACGGCCATGCCAACAGCGACTTTCTACGCAATCGTATCGGGTTCTGCGTGTTGCATCCGATGACACTGGCAGGCCAGGCTTGTGTGGTGGAGCATGTCGATGGCAGCCAGGAAACTGGTGCTTTTCCCGACCTGATCTCGCCCCATCAGCCTTTCTTTGACATCCGCACCATCACCCATGAGGTCTCGCCGGGGGTCCGCTTGCGGGTTCAGATGGACGGCGACAGCTTCGAGATGGAAGATCAGCGAAACTGGACCGACGCCAGTTACAAGACCTATTGCACACCGCTGGGGCTGCCCTTTCCCGTGCAAGTTCGGTCAGGCGAACAGATATCCCAGCAAGTCACTATCTCGCTGTTGGGCAGCGCAGAAGTGGCTGTTGTTCTTGAGGATGATAGGCTGAAAATCAATCCAACCGAGGCCACCACACCCTTATGCGATATTGGCCTGGGACTGCCCTCGCACGGCGAATTGCCAGACGCATCGGAACGCCGCCGACTTCAGGCGCTCAATTTGACCCATGTGCGCGGCGACGTGCGCCTTTACCAGCCGGATGCCGAGGCGCAGCTTCAGTACGTTGTTGATTACGCTGCTGCTGTTGGGACAGCGTTAGAATTGGCCCTGTTTGTCTCGGATAACGCCGACACGGAACTCGCGCAACTCTACAGTCGTTTAAGCGCTCATGACACGACTTTAGCGCGAATCGCCGTGTTTCATCACCACGAAAAATCGACCCGTAGGCAATGGGTCGATTTGGCGCGTCAGCATCTGGCTCAATTCGCTGTACCGATTGGTGCAGGTACGGACAGCTTCTTTACCGAATTGAACCGGGAGCGCCCCCCTGTTGATTCGCTGGACTTTGTCATCTACTCAGTCAATCCACAGGTCCATGCCTTTGATAATCTCTCGCTGACCGAAACATTGGCGGGACACAGTCCGACCATCGAAACGGCGCGTAGTTTCTCGGATGGCAAGGCAGTGATTGTCAGTCCAGTGACTCTGAAGATGCGCTGGAATCCCAATGCGACCGGGGACGCCGCGGCCACGTCCGTAGGCGAACTGCCGCCGCAAGTCGATCCGCGCCAGATGTCCTTGTTCGGCGGAGGTTGGACGCTGGGTAGCATGAAATACTGTGCCGAGTGCGGCGCACAATCCGCGACATATTACGAGACGACGGGCTGGCGCGGCGTCATGGAAACCGCTGCGGGTTCGCCCCAGCCCGATAAGTTCCCCTCAGAAGCCGGGACGGTGTTCCCGATGTACCTGGTGTTTGCAGCTGTGGGTGACTTTGCTGGGGGTGAGGTGGTTGTCTCGCACAGCAGCGATCCCTTGCGCATTGAAACACTTTGGCTGCGCAAAGAAGATCGGACACGAATCATCCTGGCAAATCTTTCTGCAGAAGTAGAGTCGGTGGAAATCACAGGAATCGCTGATCAAGTGCAGTGCCGCATACTGGATGAGGACAATATTCTGCAGATGATGCACGATCCTGAGTCCTTCTGGGAAGTGCCCGCCACACAACAGGCTGAGTGGGATCGCCTGACACTCATGCTCAAGCCCTACGCCACCGCTGTTCTGGATCTATTGGAGCAAAGCTGATGACGGAGCGCATCTATGCAAGCTACCTGATCGAGACCGATCAGGATTTACGCCAGGCTGCGGAGATCATGGCAGGAGAGCAATCCGCCGGAACCTTTGTCAAAGTGCCAGGTGAGACACCCGAGCTGCTGGAAAAGCATGGTGCACAGGTTGAGAATATTTCTGTGGTAGATGACGGGGTTGCAGCATCATTGCCGCGCAGGTTGCCACCAGCGCCAGATGCCGTATTTAAGCGTGCCGAAGTCACCCTGTCTTTCCCTTTCGAAAATATCGGCACATCCTTGACGGCCTTGTGGACCGCCGTGGCGGGCAACCTGTATGAACTTGCGCCCTTTACCGGGCTTCGTCTGCTGGATATTGAGGTTCCTGCGCTATTTGGGCAAGTGTATCCGGGGCCAGCCTATGGTGTTGATGGCACCCGCCGCCTGACTGATGTTTATGAACGCCCAGTGATCGGCACCATAATTAAGCCGAGTGTGGGTCTCGGTGTTGAGCAGCTTGCCGATCTGGTGCAGACCTTGTGTGATGCGGGTCTGGATTTCCTTAAGGACGACGAGCTTCAGAGCGACCCACCCTACGCCCCATTTGAGGCGAGAGTCGAGGCCATGATGCGGGTCATCAACGATCATGCCCAGCAAGGCGGCAAGCAGGTGATGATGGCCTTCAACATCACTGGCGACCTGGATCATATGTTGCGCGCCCATGATCTGGTACTTGCCCGTGGCGGGACATGTGTCATGGTCAACCTGCTGGCAGTGGGGCTGACCGGGCTGGTGCATCTGCGGCGGCACAGCCAACTGCCCATCCACGGCCATCGTGCTGGTTGGGGGATGCTCAGTCGTCATCCGCTGCTGGGGATGGACTACACGGCGTTTCAGAAGTTCTTCCGGCTGGCTGGGGTCGATCATTTGCACGTCAATGGCTTACGCAACAAGTTCTGTGAGTCCGATGCCAGTGTGATTGACGCGGCCAAGTCCTGCCTGACCCCGATGCCGGGCCTGGACTACCGAGTCATGCCGGTGTTTTCATCCGGGCAGTGGGCCGGGCAAGCGCCGGATACCTATGCCGCGTTGGGCACGCTCGACCTGCTCCATATTGCCGGTGGCGGCATCATGGCGCATCCATCAGGCATCGCTGCCGGGGTGCGCAGTCTGCAACAAGCCTGGGAAGCGGCGCTGCAAGGGCGAACACTCGACGACTATGCGGCGGAACATCCAGACCTGACACAAGCGCTCGAAAAATACGGTACGCAATGAGTTGATGTATTGATGAGCGACTACCTTTTCACATTCTACGGGGACGATCTGACTGGTTCCACCGATGTCATGGAGATTTTGCAGTGGAGCGGCGTGCCTTCAGTACTGTTTTTGGAGCCGCCCGATGGCGATACCCTGAGGCAGCGCTTCCCGGATGCGAAGGCTGTGGGTGTCGCTGGGATGAGCCGGACGATGTCCCCGACACAAATGGACGATTCATTGCCGCCTGCCTTCGAGGCGCTGCGCGCACTGCAAGCGCCTTTCTTCCATTACAAAGTCTGTTCTACTTTCGATTCTTCACCCATCGTCGGCAACATTGGTCGGGCGACTGAGATCGGGATGCAGATATTTGGGGTCGACTGTGTCCCCATGATGGTTGGCGCACCGGCACTGCGGCGCTATGTGGCGTTCAGCAACTTGTTCGCGCGCGTTGATGACGAAACCTACCGCCTCGATCGTCACCCGACGATGAAACAACACCCGATTACGCCGATGAACGAAAGCGACCTGCGCCTGCACCTGGGCAAGCAGACTGATCTGCGAATCGCCTCGATGACTGTCTTGCAGATGGAGAAAAGCGCGACGGAAGTGGATGCTTACTACAAACAGTTGAGGGATAGCGGCGCTCAGGTGATCCTGTTTGATAGTATCAATGACGGTCATCTCCATACAATTGGGCGTATCATATGGGATTTGAAAGGCGAGACTCAGGTGTTTCTGGTCGGGTCTTCTGGCTTCCAGTTCGCTCTGGCCCATTATTGGCACAGCGAAGGGATCTATGATAAGCCGCCGCTGACTGAATCGCCGGGTGCGGTGGATCAACTGGTCGTTATGAATGGTAGCGCAGCCCCGGCGACTGCCGAGCAAATTGCATGGGCGACGCAACACGGCTACGAAGGGATCCAACTTGACAGCCCTGCACTCATCGACCCAGAAACGTCTGACGCGGTCAGAGCAAGCGCGGTCGCAGCCGCCTTAAGCGCCCTGGGTTCAGGCAAGAGCGTCGTACTCTATTCGGTGAAAGGGCCTGATGATCCGATCATTGCCAATACCAAAGCGCGTATGGAACGTATCGGCCAGAGCGATGCTCACATCGGTTCTTTGTTAGGCCCACAGCAGGGGCAGATTCTCCGCCATATCCTAGAAGCAGCGGAATTGACCAGAGCAATGGTCTGCGGCGGGGATACTTGCAGTTACTCTGCCAGACAACTGGGTATCTTTGCGCTGCAAGCCATTGTACCCTTCGCCCCTGGTGCGCCGCTTTGTCGAGCAACATCCGACGATTCTCGCTTTGATGGTCTCGAAGTTAACTTGAAAGCTGGACAGATCGGTTCACCCGATTTCTTTGACACGGTTCGGCAAGGGAAATAACGTGCAGCAACAGCCTTTACCAAGTACAACTCACGAAAGGAATGATTGACATGGCAATAAAAGTTGCGTTAATGGGTGCGGGTGGCAAGATGGGCTGCCGCATTGCCGATAATCTGGTGCAATACAGCGATAAGTACGACATGGCCTATGTAGAGATCAGCGAAGCAGGGATCACCAACCTGGCTGAACGGGGCCTCAGTGCAACACCCCAGGCCGAGGCATTGGCGGACGCTGAAGCGGTGATTCTGGCCTTGCCAGACCGTATAATTGGCCCCATCACCGAGCAGATCATCCCGACTTTGAAGCCCGGTACGATGGTCGTTGGGCTTGATCCCGCCGCTGCCTACGCTGAGGTTATCCCAATCCGCGATGATCTGACCTACTACGTGTCACATCCCTGTCACCCGCCGCTGTTCAACGATGAAATCACAGAAGAAGCCCGCACGGATTGGTTTGGTGGCGTGAAGGCCAAACACCATATTGTCTCGGCCCTGCATCATGGCCCGGAGTCCGATTGGGACAAGGGCGATATGATTGCCCGCGACATGTATGCCCCGGTGATGAACAACTACCGCATCACGGTCGAGCAGATGGCGCTGCTGGAACCGGCGCTGGTGGAGACCTTTTCTGCGACCTGTATCACCGCCATCAAAGAAGCCTATGACGAAGTGGTGAAAATGGGGGTTCCCGAAGAAGCGGCCTGGGAGTTTTTATCAGGTCATGTGCGTATTGAATTCGCCATTATTTTTGGCATCTCAGGCTTCCCTTTCAGTGATGGAGCCAAACTCGCTGTTGAGAAAGCCTACGACAAGGTTTTCAAACCGGACTGGAAAGAAAAGATCATCAGCCTGGATGCGCTGAAACACAGTGTAGCCGAGATCACTGACAGCTTGCAATAAGGCGTAGCCAGGATGACAACAAAGTTGGGTATTGGAAGCTATGCTTTCGCTTGGTCAATCGGTGTACCGGGCCATCCGCAACCGCAAATGCCGCTGGACGCCCTGGGCTTTGTACAGCAATGTGCGGCTCTGGGCGTGAAGCTGGTGCAAATCGCTGACAACCTGCCCTTGCATAGCATGGCTGAGGCAGAACTAGACGCCCTGCACGCTGAAGTCATACGGCTGGGTCTGTCGGTTGAGGTGGGTACACGAGGTATCGCTCACGATCATTTGTTGGTTTATCTTGAGTTGGCGCAACGTTTCGCCTCGCCAATATTGCGGGTTGTCATTGACACGGCGCACCATCATCCTGATCCCCCTGAAATTGTTGCCACATTGCGCGACATCACACCGGCGTTCGAGGCGACTGATGTCATCCTCGCCATTGAAAATCATGACCGCTTCAAAGCCAGCGAACTAGCAGGCATCGTTCAGCAGATTGGTGGCGACCACATAGGTATCTGTTTGGATACCGTCAATTCCTTTGGCGCGCTGGAAGGCCCAGAGGTTGTTGTCGGTCTTCTGAGGCCGTACGTGGTGAATCTGCACGTCAAAGACTTTCGCATTGTGCGGGCTGGTCACAACATGGGCTTTGATTTGTACGGTACGCCAGCCGGCGAAGGTATGCTGGATGTCCCCTGGCTGATAGAGAAGCTAGATAGTATGGGGCGCAGCTACAACGCCATTCTGGAGTTATGGCCCGCGCCAGAAGCGGATATTGCCGCCACCTGCGCTAAAGAACTGGACTGGGCCAGAGAGAGCATCGACTACCTCCGAACATTGATTAAGGGGTGACCATGTCTGATTTGCGATTCGCCATGTTTGGCACTGGCTTCTGGTCGTATTTTCAACTGGCAGGCTGGATTGAAGCAGGGGGGACGGACTGTGTAGCGCTATATAATCGCACCGTTTCCAAAGCGGAAAAGCTGGCGGAGCATTTTAACCTGGAGGCGACGATCTATGGCGACCCGGTTGAATTGCTCAAAAATGAAACCCTGGATTTCCTCGACATCTGCACCAGTGTCGAAACCCATGCGCCGTTCACCAGGATGGCGGCTGAGCAGGGGTTGCCTGTCGTTTGTCAGAAGCCGATGGCAACCTCGCTTGAAGAAGCGAAAGCGATGGTCTCGGCTTGCCAGCAGGCCAACGTCCCCTTGTTTATCAATGAGAACTGGCGCTGGCAACATCCCATCCGGCAATTCAAGGCGAAACTGGACGAGGGCAACATTGGCAAGTTGTTCCGCGCACGGATTGATTATCGCAACAGTTTCCCGGTTTTCGATAGTCAACCATTCCTTAAAGAACTGGATCAGTTCATTCTCACTGACATCGGAAGTCATATTCTGGATACCGCACGTTTTCTGTTTGGCGAGGCCAGCAGTCTGTATTGCCATACTTACCGGGTTCATCCCGGCATCAAGGGGGAAGATGTCGCGACGGTGATGATGCACATGGGCGCGGGCATGACAGTCGTGTGTGAGATGAGCTACGCTACCCGATGTGAGCATGATCGCTTCCCAGAGACCTACATTCAAGTCGAAGGCTCGGACGGGTTCTTGGAGCTTGGACCGGACTTCTGGATTCGCGAGACCACCGCCGATGGGACCTGTGCCGCGCGTCACCATCCGCCACGTTACGCATGGGCCGACCCAGCGTATGATGTGGTTCATTCCAGTATTGTCCCGGCACAGTCAGACATTACTCAAGCCCTCAAAGACGCAGTGCAAGCGGAGACCACGGGTACTGA
This sequence comes from Phototrophicaceae bacterium, assembly GCA_965223835.1. Classification (GTDB taxonomy): domain Bacteria; phylum Chloroflexota; class Anaerolineae; order Aggregatilineales; family Phototrophicaceae; genus CAVYXZ01. The sequence continues at coordinate 1,767,536 of CBDCXQ010000001.1, read as the reverse complement.
CAATCTTAAGACCATGCAACTGGTGTTTGGATCATACCAATCGTCCCGTAATAGCCAGGTGATAAGGCCGCTGGAGTTATGAGGTAATGACTGTCGATATCGATGTGCTGGTGTTCGACGTATTCGGGACCGTGGTAGACTGGCGCGGCAGCATTATTGCTGAGGGCGAGAGTGTTTGGCAGAAGCGAGGAGTTATCGTCGACTGGGCAGCGTTCGCAGATGCCTGGCGTGTCGACTACCAGCCAGCGATGGATCGTGTACGCAATGGCTAGGCTGATTGCGCGACGATTGATACACTCCACCGCCAGATTCTCGACGGTCTGTTGGATCAATTTCATGTTGACCATCTCGACGAAGCACAAAGAAGGGACCTCAATCGTGTCTGGCATCGACTTCGACCATGGTTGGACGTTGTTGAAGGACTGAAGCAACTACGCCAGCGATACATTGTGACAACACTTTCGAATGGCAATATGTCCTTACTCGTTGATTTGAATAGCTATGGCAATCTCCAATGGGATTGTGTACTTTCAACGGAGCTGGTACGCCGCTACAAACCCGATCTTGAAACCTATCGGATGGTGTGCGACTTACTTGACGTTGTGCCGGAGCGAGCCATGATGGTAGCAGCTCACAGCGCGGATTTACTGGCTGCTCATCAAATCGGAATGAAGACCGCATTTGTGCGCAGACCGCTGGAGTTTGGTCCCGAGAGAGAACCAGCTAAACCCGACCCATTGTTTGATTTGATCGTAAATGATCTTCTAGATCTGGCCCGACAAATCTGATTAGAAACGTATTGATATGGAATCCAACGCGCCCATCGGACCACAACACCAACTGAAAAGCAGCGAATTTTGCCGATGTCGCTCTGTTCGCTCTACATTGGTAGAAAGGGAGCGAGAATAATGTCTCATTACACCATTGCTTTGTCCAATGATTATCTCATGAAAGATGGAAAACCGTACTTTTACCTTGCCGATACAGCCCGGATGGCATTTAGCAACTTGCCGCTGGACGATTGGGATCGGTACTTGACTTACCGAAGTCTGCAAGGCTTCAATGCACTTCAAATTAGCATTTTGCCTATCACACACGATACAAGTATGTCAGATGAGAACATTGAGCCGTTCCATAAAAATGCTACCGGAGGCTGGGACTTCACTAAATTTAACGAGAACTAGGTTCTGTTGACGTTTGGTGAAAGTCAGTTACAGTCATGTCATGAGTGATGTGAGACTGAGTGACGATCAATGGACGAAAATTCGGGACTTTCTGTTGCAAGACCTGAATGCCTATGTGGGAAACGAGGCGAGCTGCCGTCGTTTCGTCGAAGCCGTGAAATGGATGAGCCGTAGTGGTGCCCAGTGGCGTTTGCTGCCCAGTGAATTTGGCAATTGGAACAGCGTGTTCAAGCGCTTTCGCCGTTGGTGTGACAACGGCGTGTGGGAACGAATGCTGGATCATTTTGCAGATGACCCGGATATGGAGCATGGTATGGTGGACAGCACGATCATCCGGGCCCATCCTTGCGCGGCAGGTGCCGAAAAAAACACGGCGAGCAAGCGCTCGGACACAGCCGAGGCGGATTCACCACCAAAATCCATGTGACGGTGGATGGGTTGGGGAACCCCTTGCGTTTCTGCCTGACCGCTGGGCAACGCCACGACATTACCCAAGCCCAAGACTTGCTGGAGGGGTTCGAATTTGAGCGATTGATTGCTGACCGGGGCTACTCAGCGGCCCATTTCATCCACTATCTGCTGGATCGAGGCATTCAAGCGGTAATTCCACCGCATCAACGCGCCAAACTCCTGCGTGAATACGACACATGGTTGTACCGTGAGCGGCACTTGGTTGAGTGTTTTATCGGCAAAATCAAACATTTTCGGCGTATCTTTTCCCGTTTTGACAAGCTTGACTGCTCCTATTCGGGCTTTCTCCACCTCGTCGGCGTGTTGATCTGGCTGCGATGAAATGTCAACACAACCTACTTTGATAAAGCTGTTGCCATGGTCAAAATGGCGGTGACAAAGGGCTTCGTGCCTGTTTTGGGAGTACTCTGGTGCAGCTATGTACCTGGTACGCGTTGCTCGGACAAGAGTCCAGCAAGATCAGCTATGCCGTTTGAAGCTGTTGAGCCTTATGCCCGATACATTGCAGAACGGTTCAGCCAATTTGGTCCGATTTTTTTCATCAGTGGAGACACCCAATTTGGGTCGCCCGATGAAGAAACTTACTTTATGGCCGCTCCAAAAGCGGTCAAATCCGTTTGCCCGGATGCACTCCTGACGATGCATCTTACACCGAATGGAGACTTGCCTCCCAAGTTTCAGAATGTCATCGATTTCTATATGTACCAATCCGGTCATCACGCTGAGCATCAAGATAGACCCTACCTACTGGCAGAGAAGTTTTGTAACTATGATGTACCCCATCCGGTCATCAACAGTGAACCTTGCTATGAAGGACATGGTCGAGTAGGATCACGGTCACGATTCAATGCCTTTGACGTACGCAAGGCAACGTGGCAGAGTTTGTTGTCTGGAGCAAAGATGGGCATTGCATATGGTGCTCACGGCATATGGATGTTCCATCGTCGTGGCATGCATTTCCTCAACTCTGATCGTTCCTTTGAACCCTTTAACTGGCATGAAGCACTCTCGTTCCAGGGTGGATGGGATGTGGGTTTTGCCAAGTGGATTTTTGAAACCTACAACCTCTTTGATTGGAATCCGTCAGTAGTACTCTAGGGTGAAAACCAAGAAACAAGAGCAGCGGCTAACAGTGATCTGAGTAAGATTGTCATCTATAGCCCCTAAGCTTTGATCTGAAATTGGATATCGAAATAACACACTATCACGTGGCTGGTATCAATTTGGAAACACGTCGCATCCTGGAACCATTTGTTGAAATAGGAAGCCGATCTTGCATTATTATGCCTGCCACGGCTTCTGATGTGTTGTTTATCTGTGTAAAGTCATAAACCGATCAGCGTGAAGTTTCGTCGAATATTCTGTACTGAGAATTAGCCTCTAGTAACATAATTGCTTGTAGCAAACTGTCGAGAAATTAGGGCGATGTAATTAGATCAGCCTCTTCGATTTTCTGCCCATTCCCCGCTTGAGCGTCAAGAAGGCCGTGTCACATCGACTCAGAATAGCTCAACTAGTTCAACAACACGATTCTGCTCGGAAGAAAGATAAGCAGCATATACTAGTGCCATTGTCTTGATGTAATCTCGTCCGCTGGTCTCAAAGTCTCGATCACCGATTAAGCAATCGATAAAATGCTCCTGAGCAGCGGCACGCGCCTGCGGACGGCTGTCTAGCGGATAAGTCCATGTTTCATGTGCATTATCAGTAACAAGATGCAGGCTTCGGTCAACCTTGAGGTATATTGTCCCTTCTGTTCCATCGATTTCAAGTGGATGGGCAATTTCAAGCGCGGTCAGATCTTCGACACAATCCTGTTCGGGCATAGCTACAGATGCCCAACTGTGATTGATGATGCCTGTCATAGGTCTATCATCGTAGCCAACTGTGATTACTTGAACATCCTCACCTGCGATTTCTTTACTCATTTTGTGTAAACGTGCATACAAGGTTGACGGATCACCAAACAGGTATCGAAACACATCCAAGTAGTGTACACCCAGCTCGTAAACAGCCAGCTTTGGCATATCCTTGAAATAGGGCTGCCGATGTTGAAAGGTTGGAAGAGTTGTCCGCAATCGCCAGTGGATATTGGCAACGAAGGGTTCGCCGATAACACCTTTTTCTAACAGAGACTTGATCTTGCGATACCACGCCTGCCAACGAAAGTTTTCGTTGACCATCAGTGGGATATTGCGTTCCTCACAATATGAAACTGATGTCTGCGCTTCGGCCAGGCTCTCGCAAAATGGCTTCTGGCATAATATGGGAATGCCTGCGTCCGCAGCGATACGGGTCAGTGTTGCATGCGAATAAGGGCGAGTACAGATGTCGACAAAATCCAGATCGCCCGCTTCCAGCATTGTCTGAAGGTCTGCATATACATCTGCGATGCCAAACCTTTTAGCCATTGGAGTGCTGCGCTCTGGATGACGGTCACAAAGTGCGACGATCTCAGCACCACTTACTTCTGCCCAGGCCGTGAGTTGAATCTCACTCCAGGCACCTGCCCCAATCATGCCACCTCGTAAACAACTTGTCATTCAGCCCACCTCTTGCACCGAAATTTGCGCCACAGATCATTTGAGACTATAATACGATTGTATACAATAATCAAGCCATTTATTGTCTTATTTCGACCTAACGAAGAAGCGGTTATGACAACTCCCAACATTTTGATGATTGTCACCGACCAGCAACGGCGCGATACGATAGGCGCTTACGGCAGCCCGATATGCACCACACCGAACCTAGACCGACTCGCCGCAAACGGAATGACATTCGATTATGCTTTCACGCCTTGTGGTCTCTGTACACCGGTGCGCTCGTCGATACTCACAGGCGTATATCCTCATACGCACGAAGTGTTGACCAACAACAAGCTCCATCCTGTCCGCACTGAATTGGAGCCGGAACAGGATGTTTTGACAAAAGGGCTGAAAGACCAGGGCTATCGTCTCGGATATGTCGGCAAATGGCATGTCAATTCTGAAAAGACGCCGGTCGATTTCGGTTTCGAAGAATACGTTTCTCTCAACGACTATCTGGTATATCGGCAGGAACTGGGCGTACCACTGGCACCGGAAAGCAAGAATTACATTGTTCCAACCAGCGGCGTTGATCCAGTTTCTGTGGATCAATGCCGTCAAGCATTTCTCGCTGACAATGCGATGCGATTGATAACCGAGTATAGCGCTGACGAACACAATCCGTTCTTCTTGCGCTTAGATTTTCATGGACCACATGCACCCAACGTTATCCCCGAACCCTTCGCGAGCATGTACAACCCAGCGGACATTCCTCCTCATCCCAACTTTGATGATCCCCTGACCAACAAGCCAGCCGTACAGAGGATCAAGCGCCAGCACTGGGGGACCGAAGACAAGCCCTGGTCGGAATGGCAACAGTTACTGGCCCATTACTTTGGCGAGATTAGCTTAATAGACGCTCAGATCGGGCGGGTTCTGGATACGCTGGACAGTGTCGGCGTAGCAGACAACACGCTGGTCATCTTCTTTTCAGATCATGGCGATACCATCGGCGCTCACAAGATCTGGAACAAAGACTACACTATGTACGATGAGATTTATCGGGTGCCATTCATTGCTCGCTGGCCGGGCGTAACCATGCCGGGATCGCGCTGTGATACCTACATTCAACACGGGATTGATCTGCTGCCTACAGTTTTCGATGCTATCGGTTTAGCACCCCCAGACAATATCCACGGACAAAGTATCGCGCCCTTGCTAAAGGGGGAACAGCAAACCAGATTACGCGAGGCTTACTGCGAGTTTCACGGCTGTCATATGGGCCTGTACACGTTGCGGATGCTGCAAACGGATCGCTACAAGTTTATCTTTCACACCAACGACATCGACGAAATGTACGATCATGAACTCGACCCTCATGAATTGACCAATGTGGCGCAGAAACCCGAATACGACAGCGTCCTGAAGGAATTGAAGCTACGTATGGTCGATTGGATGGCAAGAACTGGGGATCATCTTTATAACGAATGGGTTGTGTACTGGCTGACTGGGGATATGGACAGTGCGACTCAAGCGCCCGGACGGACCAACAATCACTGGTGAGCGGTGATGCGTCTTGTTTACGCCAGGACGCATCACCGAAAACGAGATAATAGCAGTCACAGGAAGGAGCATGCCATTATCGATAGAAACTTTACCACGACATTGAATCCAGATTTCTTTTCATCATAATGAGAGGACTCCAAAAATGAAGTTCAGAACCTTCCGACCACAGAGGATATTCATTGCCGCAATAGCGCTGGTTTTCCTGGTGTTACCAGGCGTCAGCGCTGCGCAGGATGAAGTAACCATTACCTTTTCCTGGCCCTTCGGCACTGCCGTAGATGCGATGGAAGAGATATCGCAAGAATTCAGCGAAATGAATCCGCGTATCAATGTTGAATTCCAGCCTATTTCCTATGACGCGATTCTACCGACCATGACCACCGGTTTTATTGCCGATGATGCGCCAGATGTCATTACGATGTCTCCAGCGTGGATCACGCAATTCTCGGCTGCGGGTTGGCTGGAAGACCTGGATCCCTGGCTTGAAGAAAGTGGCCTGGAAGAGACGCTCCTGCCTATCTCGATGGTGCAGGGTCGTATGTATCAGAACACCGGCTACATGATCGGTGCATTGATCGATACCTACGTCATGTATTACAACACCGATCATTTCGAAGCCGCTGGGATCGAAGCCTTCCCGGCGACGATTGATGAGTTTTCCGAGGTTGTCAATCAATTGACTGACGCTGACAACAACCAGTATGGCTATTATCTCTTCGGGAATCACCAGGTCGGGTTCCAGCCCTGGTCGATGTGGATGCTCGTCAGTGGCGGCATTGGCCCTGGCAACACACTCTACACTGAAGACGGGCAATGTATCTTCCGCACGGACGCACATATTGAGGGCATGGACAAGTTCCTGGCATTATATAGGGACGATGGTGCCTCTCCACCCGCGTCGGCTACGGCTGGCTCCAACGATGGTTTGAACGCCTTTGCAGCAGGCAATGTCAGCGTCATCAATACCTTCCTGGGTGCATTGCCCACTGTTGTTGATACGCTTGGTGAAGACAGCTTCAACATCGCCAGTATGCCGGGCGGCACGGCGGGTGTGTTTACCCACTATGGGGTGAACGGTTTTTCGATGAAGTCCAATACGGAATACAAAGAAGAATCCTGGGAGTTCATCGAATACTTGCTTCAGCCGGAAGTTAATGCCCGCTATAACGGGGCCTGGGGAACACTTCCAGTAGTCATCGAGGCGCTGGATGCCGAGTATTTGCAGAAGCCCTACTTCGAAGCGGCTATCGCGCAGGTTCAGGATGCCAATCTGCTGGTCAACACACCGCGAGAACTCCCCGGTTGGGGTGACTTCTTTGTCAACTATGCTCCGGAACATCTGCAACGCGCGCTGCTGGGAGAAACAACTGCCGAGGAGTTTGTTGATACAGTATGCACGCGCCTGGAAGAAATACGGGCTGATGAAGTTGGTTCATAAATAATATGAACAGAGCAAACGCAACGGGTGTGGCCGAAAAAGCCACACCCCCTCGAACATACAGCCGATTCTGGTCACGGGCAACCCCCTACATCTACGTTTCCCCAATTGTGCTGATCGTTGGGGTCGGTGTACTATTCGGCTTCGCCTATTTGATCTACCTCAGTACCCAAAGCTATGTACTGGTGCGGCCAAACGACATCAATTTTATTGGCCTCGAGAACTATATCAACGTTTTACAGGACAATGAATTCTGGAAATCCCTGAGTATATCGCTGATCTGGGTGGCTGGCTCAGTGATTCCTCAGTTCTTCCTGGGGCTGATCCTGGCGCTCATCTTAAATCTCAAATTTCCTGGCCGCAGCATCTTCCGGTCGATTACGATCATGCCCTGGGCCATCAGTGGCGTGATAACGGGCACGTTATGGTTGTGGCTCTTTGACGGCACGATTGGCGTTTTCAACGATCTGGTGATGAAAGCAGGACTGGCTGAGAGTCCTATACCCTGGATGATTAATTCGCAGGGGGCTTTTTTCATGCTCTTTGTTGCGAATGCATGGCGCGGTACGCCATTCTTTGCCATTATGTTTCTAGCTGCATTACAGAGTATCAGCGAGGAGCTTTATGAAGCCGCCAAAATTGATGGCGCGGGAGCCTGGCAACAATTCAGGTATGTGACCCTACCGCTCATCCGGCCAACCATTGTGATCTCGACTATGTTACGTGTGATCTGGACGTTTAATTACATCGATTTGATACTGACCATGACCAATGGCGGTCCGGTTGGCTCTACTCGGACACTGGCTATCCATATCTACGATACGGCATTTATTGACACGAATTTCGGCGAAGCTGCCACCATGTCGGTGATCACAATATTTATCATGATGGTCTTCAGCTTGCTCTACTGGCAACTTTACAAAGTGGAAAATGATTAGGCTCCCCTGCCCCTAAGGAAGAGACAATGTACTATTTGCGCGCGTTCTCGTGGAAACTAATCGTCATGGCGGCGGGTGCGTTTTTTCTGCTGTTTACGCTGTTTCCCGTCTATTGGTTGATCAATTCAACTCTGAAGTCACCACGGGAGTTATTTGAATTTCCACCTGCCTACTTGCCGCAACAACCAACACTGGAAAATTTCACTCGCGTCATAAATGAAACGCCGATAGGACTGATGTATCGAAATAGTGTTATGGTTGCCTTGCTGAGCTGCGCTTTCATCCTCGTGCTAATCTTGTTTTCGGCCTATGCTATGGCACGATTCCGTTTTCGCGGCAAGAGCATTATCCTGGTGTTCTTTTTGCTGGCTCAAATGATCCCCCATGTCATTTTGCTCGTGCCTTTCTTTACGATCTATAAGGAGTTGAAACTTGTCAATACGCATTGGAGCCTCGTTCTAACCTATGCTTTTGTTTGGCTGCCATTCTCAGTGATGCTCATGCGCAGCTACTACGACACGATTCCAAAAGAAATTGATGAAGCGGCTATGGTAGACGGTTGCAGCCGGACATCGGCCCTGTTTCGTATCGTTATTCCGAGCGCAATGCCAGGCATCGTTGCGACATTAATTTTCGTGTTTATCAATGTCTGGAATGAGCTGCTCTTTGCCGTGGTATTCATCCGTAGCAAAGATCTGCGGACGCTTTCGGTAGGCTTGTACAGCTTCAGTGACGATCGCGTGACTGAGTGGGGATTGACACTGGCAATGGTCATTCTCGTGGTGATACCCAGTCTCGTCCTGTTCAGCTTCATTCAACGCTATCTCACCGGCGGGTTATCCGCTGGGGCCGTGAAGGGGTAGTCCTGTGAGAATTGCCCGTCACCATGAAGCTAGAGATTGGGCGACGGGCTTAGGATTTTAGCCCTGAAGTCGCAAGTGCAATACGACATGTCCACCAAACGAAGCAAGAAACCTGCGGCTTGCGCCACCCTCAACTGGGTCGTGATCGATTGTTTGGCCGTTGAAAGGATTGAACCAAACCGCATCGAATGTACCTGAGGCGTCAGACAGATCGACAACGAAGCCACCGCCATTTGGAACAAAAACCAGATATTCTGTCCCCGGATTAGCCAGACAATATCCTTTACGCGCAAGTTCGTTGTGTGGGGTCATATTGGCAAGGTCGATCTTCTCTGCCCAAAGTCGGACATAGCCCATCTGCTTGCGAATCTCGCCCCACTCTTCAACTGGGTCCTTTGGCGAACCAACACGCGCGTCCTTGTACGGATCCATAACAATAAAATGTTGCCCGCGAGTAAAACAGCGCCAGGGCCATGACACATCGGTTCCAAACGGTACACCATGATCAGTATCGACAATGATGACTTTATCACCATTGGCTGCGGGTGGGTCCATGATGTAATCTTCTCTGGAAAGTGGCGAAATCCAGTCTGCCGGGCTGCTAAAAAGGGGTTCATTCGGGATAGGCGCGCCTGTCATCCCAATTAGATGCTGTTTAGGCAGACCTTTTTCGTATTCTCGAACAACATTGATCATGTGGTATTGCCATTCAACTGATCCTTCATGGCCTTCATTGGCGATCTCCCACAAGATATTGTCGAGGTCGTTCAGTGTATCAATGACCTTGCGAACATAGGCTTCCTGCAATGCTGTGACTTCCGAGTTGTCCAGAGTATGAACCTGAAGTCCAGTGCCACTGCCGTCGGGATCACCATCAACGCCGTTGATATTGTTGTCTTTGTTTAGAGGATGTCCGCCAAAAGCATGATTGCCTGTGGCTACCGAATCAATATGTCGTTTATCCAGACTGAATCCTTGAAAGAACATCACCGAGACGTAAATGCCACGTTCCGCAGCCAGTTCAACCCGTTGACGAAGGCGACTGAAAAACTTCTTATTAAATTTGCTCAGGTCAAATTTAGGAAGGCCATCCAGCGCATCGCCCGGCCCGGTGCGTTCGTAATGATTCGGACTATACTTGACCATGCGCTCGGTAAACTGCATCCAGGCGGCATGTTCCCAGGCCCACATTCGTAGGAAATTGTGCTGGTGCTGCTGCATGAAGTCGAGCCAGGCGGGATAGTCAAAGGGTGGTGTTTCGTCCAGTTGTCGATCATGCAAGGTCGCCCAGGTATGTGATCCTGTGAGATAAATGGCCTTGCGGTTGTTATCCGTGAAATATCGTGGGTTCGCTGGATGAACCCGTAGCGGGCCATTGAATTTCGCCCAATTTTCGGTATGGTCGTTGGTCATGATACTGCTCCAATCAGTGTTGCTGCCCAAACTTATTAAGAGTATAATACGATTGTATACAAAAAGCGAAGAGGTGGTGGTGTGACAGATATTTCATTCAGTAGGCCCAAGCCTCAACCGAATGAGCGGTCGAATATTTTCATGTCTATTTCGCGCAAATCAAGTCTGGCAGACGAGGTTGTGGCCCAAATCGAAGAAGCAATTGTTGGTGGACGTCTACAACCAAACGACCGTTTACCTACTGAAGGCGAGCTATGTAAACAGTTTGAAGTCAGCCGCACAGTGGTGCGCGAGGCGATGCGCATACTGACCACGAAGGGATTGGTAGATGTACGGCCTGGCTCAGGCGCCGTAATATGTGAACCGTCAACGCAAGTTATATCTGACTATACCAGTTTGCTCCTAAATATCGGCAGAGAAGAGATCAAGGTTGATGAAATCGCCGAGGTGCGCCGTTGTCTTGAATTACAGATAGCGTCTGAAGCCGCGGAACGGCGCACAGACAGGAACCTGGCTCAGCTCGAAAGCTATATTGATAATATGAGAAGCGCAGATGACGCCAAGACTTTCGTTGAATTTGATATGGCTTTTCATTTGGGCTTGGCGGAAGCAACCCAGAACCGGTTGTACTTGATTCTGCTCAATACATTGGTGGAAGTAATCTTCAACTTCAGTCTATTATTGACTGTCAAAGATGATACACGCGAGCGTGCCATTCAGTTTCATGTTCAACTGCTAGAGGCCGTGCGGGATCGGGACCGGGCTGCTGCTCAACGAACAATGAAAAACCATCTTGAGACATTCGCTGAGACATTGCAAAATCGACCAAGATGAACCTGTACGTCCTCAAACTAAGCCGGACTCCAGAAGCAGCAATATAATGGAGACATTGCCCGATTCTACACGGTGACAAACGACTTCATAGATACTGCCGACAGCGTTGTCGAATTGTCTGTTGTTTAATCTCCTTTCGTCTGCTCAAGTTCAGCCAGTCACGGCCAAGGTACACTACAGCAGGTGTCAGATTGTACAGTGACTCATGGTAGCGGTGGTTGTTGTAGTAAGCCACGAAGCTGGCAACAACCTGCTCCAGATCGGAGGGTGCGTAGTAGTTGTCCAGCTTGACAATGGGCTTCATGGAGCGGTGGTAACGCTCAGGTAAGCTTCCCCCAAAAATGTCCCATACTCATCAGGAGATTCTTGGGACTAAAGGGGGCTGTACTAGAATTGTCGCTGAGAGTTCTGCAGGTTATCGATTACAATCTTGACGCGGGATCGACCCTCCATTGATCCCGCACCGGCTACGCAACGAAAATCCCCTTGAATTTAAGGGGATTTACCCATTCGGGAGCGACGGGATTTGAACCCGCGATCTTTGGCTTGACAGGCCAATATGTTAACCGCTACACCACGCCCCCTATTAGAATGTTGAAACAAGATACCATTCTACCCTCAAGCTGTCAAGAGGAATTCACAAAAAAGACCTTCCGCTTACGTGCGCAATTGAACGCTAAGCCAAATGCTCAACTGTGAAACCGACACCTTCCGTTAACGTCAAATCAACCACAATTTCCTTGCCGCCATAACCGTCTATCGAATCATGTGCCCGGACAGTTACCTTACTTACATCATCTGGAATCAGGATGTTGCTCTGGCTACGGGTAAACGGTTGTTCATTTTCATGAGGATGTAACAATATACGGGTAAAGGGGCTATTTGGATCCGGTTTAATAGTCTCACCTGTCGGAGTCACCACATCCCAACCATCGGCATAATCTTCCCAACCTGTATCTGGATGCTCAACCGTCACATGAAAGGTCCACAAACCATCTGCCTGCTCAACTGCCCGGACATTAATAACATTAGCATCGGCATGATTTACGACTGAAGCACGCTCCACCCAACCCGTCCAGACATCACAGGCACTCAGAAACAGGCTTAAAAACAAAAATATCAGCAATAACAGGTTCATTACTCACTGCGCCTTTCTTACATTCTGGACAATGATAATTTACAGGCAATTAGCAAAAAAATGCTATGCACAATCATTTATACCTGCCTACATTATTCACATATTTCTAAAGGCCCTATGAGAAATGGAGAATCATATTCAGGGAAAACTAAGATGATTGCCAAAGATGTCATGATTTCATTATGACAATCTGCTGAAACTACAACCTCCATTCCCGACCAGCGTAAAAAAATGTAGACATATTCTTAGGAGGATTTTGTGACTATTGCAACGGTTCTGGCACTGTTGATTGCACTGGCGGCGGTTATCACGATAGTTCCCTATCCGGTGGCACGCAAAAAAAGTATGCTGGGTTATCGAGCGTTGTGCCCATTTACTCCGATCAGCACGGCGACACTATTGATGACAGCCGGAGTCGTATTTCTGGTGGGGAACCTGGTGTAAAGTAACACCGTCACAAAAGTGATCAATGACAGGTCATTTAAGTGCGTTTCTCCTCGTCTTTGTATTGGCTGTGCGTTGCTCATTCGTTCTAGGAATGCTATACTGCCGTGAACTTTTTTCTAACTGGAACGGAATATCTATGCGCGGCGAACTGGTCGCTATCGACCTTGAAACCACTGGCCTGGACACAGCGACAGATTCGATTATTGAGATTGGCGCAGTTCGACTACGTGATGGTCAAGTAGTTGACGAATACTCGCAACTGGTTGATCCCGGCTTTGTTATCCCACCCAATATCACCCATATCACGGGTATCACAACGGATGATGTGACCGGTAAACCAAGCATCGAACGCGTACTGCCCGAAATCAAGCGCTTTGTGCAGGACACACCGTTAGTCGGTCACAACATTGACTTTGATGCTGATTTCTTGTCGCGGTATGGGGCATTCCAAACGAATACACGGATTGACACCTATGATCTGGCTGCGGTGTTGTTGCCGCGTGCGCCTCGCTATAATCTCACAAGTCTCACCGCTGGGCTAGGAATTGATCTAGAACATGCGCACCGGGCACTGGATGATGCAAAAGCAACGGGCCTGCTGTACTGGCAATTGTGGGAGAAAGCCCTGCAACTGCCCTACACCACCCTGTACGAGATCGTCAATTCAGCCCGAGGGTTGGGTTGGCAGGCTGAGCCAGTATTCGCCGCCGCACTCGTGGAAATTGATGCTCCAACTGACACACAACCACTGGATTTATCAGGGCGCGAACTATTTGGCACGCTGCCCAAAGAAGATAAGCCATTGCGTCCATTCGATGATATTGACGTGCTGGATGCTGACGCCGTTGTCAGCTTAATTGACGAGAATGGCGCAGTCGCCGAAAACTTTCCTGGCTATGTTCGGCGCGATGAACAGATCACCATGACACGTGGTGTGGTTAAAGCCTTCAACAATGGCGACCATGCACTCATCGAAGCAGGAACGGGGACTGGAAAATCGTTGGCGTATCTGGCCCCGGCGGTGCTCTGGGCTACGCAAAATAACCAGCGGGTGGTGATCTCGACCAATACAATCAATTTGCAGGAGCAATTGATTAATAAAGACATCCCCCTGTTACAGCAGGCACTCGATGTGCCATTTCGAGCCGTGATCCTGAAAGGCCGGGGCAATTATCTATGCCCACGTCGCCTGGCAACGATCCGGCGGCGGCGGCCAACCAGTGTAGATGAGTTGCGCACACTAGCAAAAATAATCGTCTGGCTGCTGGAGAGTCCCACCGGTGACAAAGGTGAAATCAGCTTACGAGGCGCAATCGAAAATATTACCTGGAATCGATTGAGCGCTGAAGATGAGGGCTGTATGTTGGAACGCTGCCGCGCCGTCATGGGCGGGACCTGCCCCTTCTATAAGGCCCGGCGGGCAGCAGAATCCGCCCATCTGGTAATCGTCAATCACTCACTCTTGTTATCCGATGCCGCGAGTGAAAATCGGGTACTCCCAGAGTACAACTATCTGGTGTTAGATGAGGGCCATCATCTGGAAGATGCTGTCACGCATGGGCTGAGTTTTCGCGTTGATGAAGCAACGCTCCGCCGACGATTAGCCGATCTGGGTGGGTTGAAAACTGGACTTCTGGGCGATGTACTGCGCAGTGCCGAAGCCGGTGCGCCCGAAAAAGATGTCAAGCGACTAGAAAAATATATCAGTGCTATCAGCGATGCCACCAAGTTGATGGAACGGCACATTGGCTCATTGTTCAAAGCAGTACAACGGTTCGTCGGCAGTGACAACCGTCAATCATCAGACTATGTGATGCCAACGCGAATTGTGCCCGCCATGCGCGACCGCACTGATTTCGCCCAGATTCGAGAGCGCTGGGATACGCTGGCAGAGTTCTTTGATGTCATTGGGCAAGCCATGAAGCACCTGACGGATGCGTTGGCCCGTTTAGAGCAATATGACCTGGCGGACTTCAATGATCTTCTTAACAGCACGGCGACTGCCGGACGCTATCAACATGAAATGAATCAACAACTTCATTCATTTATCGCTGAGCCAGATGCGAATATGATTTACTGGGTAACACTGGCCCGTGACCGCCAAAACAGCGCAACATTGCACGCGGCACCGTTACACGTTGGCCCCATGGTGGAGACTTATCTGTGGCGGACCAAAGATGCCATCGTGCTGACCAGCGCGACATTGCAAACTCGCGGCAACTTCGACTACATTCGAGAGCGACTCAATGCAGATGAAGTCACGCCAACGGAAGTAGGTTCCCCTTTCAATTACCGCGAATCGACGCTGTTGTACCTGCCAAATGATATACCTGAGCCAAATAATCGCAGCGCCTATCAACAGGCGGTAGAAAAAGGAATCATTGAACTCGCAGCAGCACTTGAAGGTCGGGTGCTGGCACTGTTCACAAGCTATGCCCAACTCAGGCAAACAGCCCAAGCGATTACCCCTCGGTTGGCGCTGGGTGATATTGCGGTCTACGATCAAAGTGACGGAACCAGCCGTCAGGCATTGCTGGATGGATTCACATCGGCGCAAAAAGCGGTCTTGCTAGGAACTCGTAGTTTTTGGGAAGGGATCGATATTCCTGGTGACGATCTGAGTGCGTTGATTATTGTGCGCTTGCCGTTTGCGGTGCCCTCAGACCCAATTTTCGCTGCCCGGTCCGAGACCTATCAAAATTCATTCAATGACTTCGCCATTCCCGATGCTATTCTAAGGTTTCGCCAGGGTTTCGGACGCTTGATACGCACCAGCACTGATCGCGGCGTCGTTACCATTTTTGATCGGCGAATTGTTAGCAAAAATTACGGTCAAAACTTCATTGAGGCGTTACCCGACTGCCACATCGTACACGGTGCATTAGACGATCTGCCAGATGCGGCCCAACGCTGGCTAAATCTTACCGAAAAATAATGACCGGTTCATTTCATGCGGTGGTGAATTATGATACAGTAAGACACGTACTGGTTATAATGAAGTAGAGATTATGCGTACACCTGCTGGCAAAGAATGTCGTCACTACCATGAAGATTTCCACCGGGGCCGCAATGTTCAGGAATGTCGGCTCATTGATTACAACACCGAGTCGTTACGCTGGCATCCCAGTGACTGTTCGAAATGCCCGGTGCCAGAAATTCTTAACGCCAATGCCAGCCAACAATTGGAATTAAAAGTCACCGCTAAATCACGTTTTCTAGGATTGAACCGCCAGCTTGAGGTTGAAGCTCGCTGTCGGGGCGAAATCATTCCACTCGAAGAAGCCTATACGGGCTGTACCGATAATTCGAAAGGACTCGATCTTTTCCGGCAGGCCCTGGAACAAACCGATGATGAATAACGCCATTTGATCTGGCTATGAGCACGATTGGATATCTGGGAAACGGTAACGACTGCCATCACCTGACCGCTTACAGGATAATGCAACATGTAAGACTAGAGACCAGGGCGCAGCTAGGAAAGTGTGTTACGATTGATAGAAACGATGTGAATAAGGGGTTTTAGATGCTTTCCCCGGAAAAATTGTTTTCAATTGTGGCGGTTAAGGGCAACACTTCCTGGTCACCTGATGTTGAAATGGTCATCGGCTACCCGGTCGAAACCCATACGCCGGATAGCCTGTGGGACCGCTTGAATCAAGACCCGGTTGATGCGATCATCGTAACTGACTGCGACGATGTAATCTTCGAAATTCTGACGACGGTTCACGCGCTTTTACGGGAACGGCCAACAATTATTTTATGTATCAATGACACACCCGACCAGCGGTTTGATTCCCTGATTGATATGGCCCTGCCCCAGATGGACCACCCGTTAGTCACCTACCAAATTCGACAGCTTATCGAACGTCGTGCTCAGCAGCAGGCAAAATCACACGCATTAAAGGCTGAACTTGAACGCCTGAAAGCGGCTCACGCTTCTCAGGAAAAAGTCCTCAATGAAGTCGAACTACTGAAGAATGCTATTGTACGTAATGTCAGTCATGAACTGAATACCCCGCTACTTCAGGTCAAGTCGGCAGTGGCGCTCATTGCCGGAGCTGAAGACGAAGTACGGGATACATTGGTGCGCATGGCAACCCAGTCGACAGCTCGTCTTGAAGCGCTCGTCAAAAACATTACACAGCTTGCCGTGAGCATGGACGAACGAGAAATGAATCCGTTGCTCGTCCATGAGTGCATTGGGCCAGCCAAAAGAGAGCTACGACGCACCTGGGAGAACCAGGCAGATATTTCCCGCATTCAACTTGATTTTGCTCCGAACATGCCGCCGGCTTATGCCAATCGCCAGGGCATTACGACTGTATTTCAACAGTTACTGGACAATGCATTAAAGTTTAGTGACGAAAATGTGGAAGTGACCGCCCATGTTCAGGACGAACACATCCAGATCGCCGTTCGCGACTATGGCATTGGCATCGCACCGGACAAGCTCGAAGAAATCTTCGAATCTTTTTATCAGATTGACAGTTCAGAGACCCGTCCCTATGGTGGAACCGGGATCGGGTTGGCAATCGTTCGCCTCATTCTGGAACACCATGACGTGAAAATTCACGTCGAAAGTGTGGTCGAGCAAGGTAGTACGTTTACCTTCGCTCTGCCAATTGCCGACCTCAACCAATCCTAAAGGTTGTCGGCAACCCTTCCCTCATATATTATGGACGGATTAACACCTTTTGCTGTGATTGACTCCCTGAATCAAACACGGTATAATAAATTTAGTTTGTTCTGAAAGTTACAAACGACGCCCGTAACTTCAACCATAAGGTAAATTACCACATGGATATTATACAGGCCATGCAGGTCATTGAACGCACGATGTCAGAGGTCGTCGAGAGTGATGTCACCACGTTACGTGATGCCAGTCGACACATTCTGGGTGCGGGCGGTAAACGGGTCCGCCCCCGGCTGGTGCTGCTCAGCTATGCTGCTACTGGTGGGCAGGACGCGGAGCGGGTTGCGCCGGTGGCAGCAGCCGTAGAATTGGTCCACACAGCCAGTGTTGTGCACGATGATATTAACGATCATGGGTTTGTGCGCCGGGGGCGTCCTTCGGTGAACGCCATCTGGGGCCGCACCTTTGCTCTGCTGACGGGTGATTTTCTCTTTACCAAAGTTTATGAATTGATGGCTCCCTACCAGGATTTGAACATCATCCTGGCGGATGCGACTATCGCCCTGGTGGAAGGCGAGACGCTGCAGGCCGCTGCCGCCAAAGAGGGTGAATTGTCCCGTGAGGTATACTTCAAGATCATTGCGCGCAAAACCGCGGCCTTATTCCAGGCTGGAGCCATGCTGGGCGGTAAACTGGCAAACGCAACTCAAGCGCAGGTCGACGCGCTGGGTCAATATGGTTATAACATTGGTCTGGCGTTTCAGATCATTGACGACATCCTGGATTTAATTGCTGATGACGAACAATTGGGCAAAACTGCCGGTATAGACCTCCAGCAAAACAAGGGTGTGGGCAGTGTCTATGCGGCCAATGGTGGTAGCGCCGAGCAGGTTGCTGTCGTTGATAGTCCTGACCCATTGACGACTATCAAGCAGAAAATTCTGGAAGGCGACGCAATTGATGAGGCGCGGCTGCAGGCGCGGATGTTGATGAAACAGGCGATTAATGAACTGGATGTGCTGCCCGAATCCGAAGCAAAGGACGAATTGATCGAACTGGCGCATCTGGTCGTCGAACGCGATCATTAGTACTACGCTCGAAAAGTCGCAAAATATTGTAGAATCCAGCAAGTCGTTGCTGGATTTTTGTTTTAGAAGGACCGCTAGGATATGCTCAAAATCTTGACAGTTGAACAGACACGGCAAGTCGAAGCCGCCGCTGATAAATCAGGTTTGACTTATGCCACGCTCATGGAGAATGCGGGGCAGGCAATGGCGCAACGTATTCGCCAGCTTCTGCATGGTTACCATACAGCGCAGGTGACAATTCTAGTCGGCAAGGGGAATAATGGTGGTGATGGGCTGGTGACGGCACGGCTATTGGCAGCCGAAAGTTCGCTGGAAGTGCACTGCTATCTACTTACAAAGCGGGATGATGATCCGTTGCTGCAAACGGCACAAACTGCCGGGGTTGCGATCAGCAATGCCGCTGATGACCCCGATTTTCAAAATCTCCGCAAGCAAGTGAGAAATGCCCAGGTAATCGTGGATGCATTGTTCGGCATCGGCATCCGCCTCCCCTTACGGCATAACGCTGTGCAGATACTTCAAGTCGTCCATGAAACCCTGCAGACAAGACGAAACGCTGTGCCGGCAGCACGTTTAGTTCATCCCACACAGCCTAATTATCATATTCCTGATATTGAGTTTCCCTATGTCCTGGCGGTGGACTGTCCCAGCGGGATGGATTGTGATCGTGGCGAACTGGATCCCAATACGCTGGTCGCCAATGAAACCATCACATTTATCGCCGCAAAACCCGGCCTGCTCACGTTTCCAGGCGCAAGTGCGGTGGGGCAACTGACGGTGGCATCCATTGGTGTGCCCGCGACTTTGCCCGAACTGGCAAACGAAAGCACCATTCTGGCAGATGCTGAACTCGTTTATGACTGGTTACCGGCACGCCCACTGAATTCTCACAAAGGCACCTACGGCAAAACGCTCATTATCGGTGGATCGTCCGCGTACCGCGGTGCGGTTGCATTGGCGGCGGCAGCGGCCTACCGCGTCGGCAATGGACTGGTCACGGTAAACGCCCCTACTCCGATCATAAATTCGCTTGCCGGACAAATCCGGGAGGCAACCTGGCTTTCAGGAATCGATCAAATGCCAGCGGCAGAATTACAAACAGTGATACAGGAATTCAGTGCGATCCTGCTCGGACCGGGTTGGGGCCAAATGCTCCCCGCACCTGAAATCCTGAATAAGATTCTTGACGGTCAACCCGACAGTCTCCCACCAATGGTGATTGATGCCGACGGGCTTAATCTGCTGGCGCAGCAGCCCGATTGGTGGACGTTGCTGCCGCCGAATACAATTATCACGCCTCACCCCGGCGAGATGGCCCGCTTAACCGGCCTGACCACTGCCGCAGTCCAGGCTGACCGGTGGCGATTGGCGGCTGAAAAGGCTTTGGCCTGGCAGATTGTTTTGGTTTTAAAAGGTGCGCACACATTGATCGCTGCACCGGATAGTCTGGTGACTGCATTGCCTTTCAAAACGGATGCACTGGCGAAAGCCGGAACGGGCGATGTACTGGCAGGCGTTATTGTGGGCCTGTTGGCGCAGGGATTAGCACCCTATCAGGCTGCCGTTGTGGGCGGCTATGTTCATGGATTAGCAGGCGAACTGGCGGCACACCAACAGGGCACAACCCGCAGTGTGCTGGCAAGCGATGTTGTCAATCACCTGGCGCAAGCACTAATGCAAATTGAGAATCAATCATTTATCGAGATCTAGTTCCGCTCGCCGTCGTCGCGCCGCCGCTTTGCCTTCAGCCAGGCTTTCGGCTAGCGGATCAGATGGAGTCACCGCCGCCTCAAGTTGCCCACGCAGATTGTCGGTAGTCTTAGCCAGTTGCTTGCGGGTTTGCGAACCACCGCGCGGATTCAAAAACAATGCGATCAAACCGCCCAGCAGGCTGCCGACGACAAATCCCCCGATCAGCGCATCAGGGTCGATACCGCTATCAGGACGCTTCACGTTCATGATCTGGCTCCTGGCTTAGTACCCGCCGAATACCAAATAATTCGCGGAGGAGAACCGTGAGCGCCGCAATAAAACCATTGAGCTTAACCACCGGCTCCGTGATGTTAGTACCCACAAATTCTACCGTACCGCGTGCCGTATTGACCGTCTCCTGTGTGTCCTTTAGAATGGGCATAATCTCATTTTGTAGCAGGTTAATCAGCCGGGCAATCTGGACAATCAAAATTGCCAGTGCTGCAATCACCAGAATCCCCTGAAATGCGAGCGCGATCACGAATACATCGCGAATAATCTGGACCCGGGGCGCAGTCGCTTCGACATCAGAGAGCAATGCCAGCAACACACCGAGCACAAAGATCAATAAGATTAAGCCAACCAGAACGCCAGCAACGATCGTGGTGATACGATTGATAGTCCAGCGGTTGGCAGGTGACGCAGCGGTGGGTGGTGCTTCAGTTGAATTATTAGTCATGCCGATCTTTCACCGCTTGTGTGCAGATGTTAAAATGTGGGCGGCAACCAGCGCAATCAACGTGCCCAACGTCGCCGTGACGATGCGTAATGTACCAATATTGAGAATATTGATGGTAAACATGACACCCAACAATTGGCCCAGCATAAATCCAACCCAGGCCGACAACAAAAACAATGCCAGCCGGCGCACGTCACCACCAACGAAAATATGGAAACTGGCTCCATATAGGGTTGCGAGAATAAATCCAAAGGTTGCAGTTGGGCCGGGCAACGATGTCCCTCAACTATAGATGAGTAAATCGCAGTAAGTTTATCACAATTTTGAAGACGTTCCTAAAAGCGATTATAATTTGAGACATGACAATTATTGACCAGAGCATCCTAATTCCCACCAGCCCGGATGTGGTGTGGGAAATCATCAGCGACATTGACAAGAATGTTCGCTGGCAGGCAGATTATGAGTCGGTTTCGTTCCTGACTTCGCTGCGGTCGGGTAGCGGCGTGCGCTGGCGCTATGCCAGCCCCAATGGGACCGATTTTGTCGTCGAAACTACTGCCTGGTATGACGGCATTGGCTATGAATATATGTTCATTGATGGCGTGCCCTTCCGGGAATCACAGGGACGGCTGCGCTTACAGGAAATCGCTGAGGGCACAATCGTCAAATGGTCGCTCGAGTATGAAATGGGCGGTGTGTTGGCAGGCATGCGCAACAGCTTGAGCGTGCGCCGTCATCACGAAAAAACAATGGTCAGTAGTTTACGTGGCTTATGGACGTTTGTAAAAGAAACAGGTGGCACACGGCAGGATCATGAAGCAAAATCGCTGATGCGGGATGCCCCGGATTATGAAGAGCGCGCGCAATATTCTTCTCGGCATCCGACGACAGTCCATGCCGATGATCGTGAGTCGCCAGTGATCGAAGAACCGCCCATCGCTGATGACGATACCCGCCCCAATCCAACGGTCGCTGTTGCGGATGCAGATCAATCAGCCAGAGATCAGGGCTGGGTCGAAATGGAACCAGTTCAAATTGATACCGGTTCCGCCACCGAGACAGACGAGAATGAACAAATCCAGGCGGACGATCTCCGGCGCTTCCAACCACCCCGCGTTGAGACCGAAAACGATGATCTCGAAATCCTGGTGCAACCGGACCCAGAAACCAAAATAACCGCCCCAACGAATACCGATGATCTAGAAGTGACCACTGTCTTGCCAGAAATTACCGAGGACGCACAGACTGAGCCAGGTGATGACGAATTTGGACCCAAGCTGGACACTTCAAAATTAGATACCAGCGAAGTCAGTATCTGGGAAGTCTTCGGCGTGATGAGTCCCAGCGAAACCCAGCGGACACGGACTATTAAGGTTGATGAACAGGGTATACCTTTGGAAGATCAGACCGAAGGTGAGTCTGACGACATCAAACCGGTCAAAATCGAAACAGCGGACGAGGAAAGCCCGGCAACCACCGACTCGGCCACAGAACCCGAACAGGATGAACCCGATTTCCAAATCGCGCCGGATCCAGTCGCGGACGCTGGAGTAGTTGAGAAGGCGGATGCTCCCGTTACGCCAGAACCGGTAGCGCCAGTCACAATCAATGAAGCTGACGAAGTAGCCCTATCAACTCCAAAGATAGAGCCACCAACCGAGACAGAATCAATGACTGACGAACGACTAGCGGCGGCGGCAGCCACCCAGGAGCCGACAACACTTCAGAATTTACCGCCAGTTACAGGGCCTCTCATCGCAGGTTATCGCATTAATTTACGCCGACAATCTGTCAAAATTCGACGACGGCGCTAACTGCCCGGTGACACAAAAAAACGCCCAACCAGGGCGTTAATACTTGGGGTGGGTGATGGGGCTCGAACCCACAACATTCAGAACCACAATCTGACGCTCTGCCATTGAGCTACACCCACCATACTCAGAAAATTATAGCATGAGTTTTGAAGAATGCTAGCGTGTTTTTTTGCTGGCGGTGATGATGGTTGCCATGCTGCGTGGACAGCGTTCTCGCGTAATTTCGACACGAAATCCGTACTGATCAAAAAATTCTACGACATCAAACTGGCTATTATCTCGTTGGCCGGTCACACGGTACAGCCACTCCAAACCAGCCGCGACGACACCACCGGTCGTGAACATGCCGTTGGGCACAATTAAGAACTGACCGCCGGGCTGCAGCACGCGCTGGACCTCAATTAGTGTGTCGGGTTCCAGAATAAAATTGGTCGGAAAGGTGCTGATTACTGCTGCAATCTGTCCCGATGCATAGGGCAACTGCTGTGCCCGACCCCGTGAAAGCCATGCTGAGAATTGCTGACGCTGCAACTTTGCCTGCGCGATGCGGCCCATATTAGCAGATAAATCGTGACCGAAGACCTGATATCCGGCTGCGTGCAAGTCAAGTTGCAAGTTGCCGGTTCCGTGTGCAATCTCAAGGATGGCCGCGCCGGGTTCAACTTCAAGGTACTTGAGCACAGACCGTTGCCAGCAACGCCATGCTCCCAGCGAAACTCCCCAGCTTACCCAATCATAGGTAAACGCGAATTCGTTATAGAGCAGCCGAAAGCCCAGCTTAATCAGCGCCCACCAAAACACCATTCTGGCCTACTCGCCGCGCAGCGCCCGGAGCAAATCAACTGGCTTATCGGTGATGATGGCATCTACGCCCAGATCGCGCAGCGTGACCGCCCGTTCCAGGTCATTCACGGTCCAGGTATTGACGCGATAACCGTTCTTTTTCGTCCATTCCATATATTCGGCATCAATCAGTTCGTGATGGGGATGCCGCGCCTCGTGTGATAATTGCATATCACGCATCATCTGACGAGTATCTACCGGGACATCCGCCGAGTACAAAAAACCGATCGGTACGAAGGGCAGAATATCCCGAAAGCGTTTAAGCGCCAGCGGATTAAATGAAGAGACGATTACTCGTTGCTCAAGATCGTGACGAGTGATGATGTTAGCAACCAGTTGCTCGATGCCATCGGTTTCGGCTGAGTCCGACTTGATTTCGACATTGATACACAATTTTTGGCCGACGGTCTCAAAAACCTCATCTAAGGTTGGTATCCGAACACCACGAAAGGTTGCGCTAAACCAGCTACCCGCATCCAATTCCTTAAGCTCTGCCAACGACATGTCGGCGACGTGACCACTGCCATCAGTCGTATGATCGACTGTAAAATCATGAACAATGACCGCATGACCATCCTGTGAACGCTGAACATCCAGCTCAACGCCATCGGCACCCTGTTCCACCGCCAGTTCAAATGCTGGCAATGTATTCATCGGCGCAAAGGCGCTGGCCCCACGATGCCCGAAAACGAGTGTCTGACCGCTATACCACGAATCAAGCATTGGACTTCCCTACTCGCTGGTTAGCCTGCATCAACTTCGACTTGAATGTTCTCATCCGCAATCCGAACCGGGTACACGGGGATCGGTAATACGGCGGGAGGCGCGGTAACCGACCCATCGCGCAAATCAAATCGGGCATAGTGTCGCGGGCATTCGATCTCACAACCCTTCAATTCACCATCGGCCAGTGGACCGTCATCATGGGTACACACATCTTTGATGGCGTAGTACTGCCCGTCAACATTAAAGATGGCAATGACATGGTAGCCAATTTCGACAACCAGTCGTTCACCGGGTGGTAATTCAGCCTGTGTCGCTACGGTATAATATTGTGCAGCCATCTATTCCTCGTCTTCATCTTCGATTTTGCGCCAGTGGTCTGCACCATACACGCCAACATGCAGCACTTTGAGCGACAACAACGCACATTTCACCCGGTTCATCGACAAGGGAATGCCGACCAGATCAAAAATATCATCTTTGGCGATTGCTTTGACTTCTTCCAATGACTTACCAACGATTTCTTCACCCAGCAACGAAGCCGTCGCCTGACTGATGGCGCAACCGTCACCATCCCAGGCCAGGTCGGTAATCGTGTCATTTTCATCCACCCGCAACGTTAGATGCAGGCGATCACCACACAGCGGATTGTGATCCTCATAATCAATATCGGCTGGATCAAGCACACCCGCGTGCCGGGGGTTCTTTGCATGATCCAGGATAATTTCGCGATACATATCGTCCATGATTCGCTTCCCTCAGCGCTAGACCGCAAATGTTGCTTTTGCTTTATACAACCCGGCAATTAAGGCGTCAACCTCGGATGGCAAATTATAGAGATAGAAACTGGCACGAGTCGTCGCCGTGATGCCACATTCGGTATGCAACGGCATGGCGCAATGATGGCCTGCCCGCACCGCGATCCCCTGCGAATCAAGAACTTGCGCGACATCGTGGGCATGAATACCTTCAAACGTAAACGCAGCGACTGCCCCTTTTTGTGACGCATCTTCCGGCCCAATAAGTTTCAAACCTGGCACTTCAACGAGCCGGTCCAATGCATATTCGGTCATTGCGTGTTCATGTTCCGCAACCTTATCCATGCCCAGCGCTGCCAGATAGTCTACGGCATAGCCCAAACCGATTGCCCCGGCAATAATCGGCGTTCCTGCCTCAAACTTGTAGGGCAATTCATTCCAGGTACTGCCGTCGAGGCTCACGACTGAGATCATGTCCCCCCCCCCTTTCCAGGGTGGCATCGCTTCCAGCAAATCACGTTTACCGTAAAGTACGCCGATTCCAGTGGGTCCAATCATCTTATGCCCGCTGAAAACATAAAAATCAACATCCAGCGCTTGCACATCGACTGGCATATGCGGCACGGCCTGTGCGCCATCAACGATCATGAGTGCTCCGGCTTCATGGGCCTGTTGAGTCATCACATCAATCGGATTGATGGTTCCCAGCACATTCGACACATGTGTGACTGCTACCAGCTTTACCGGTTCATCACGCAACAACGCGCCATAGGCTTCCAGATCGAGCGTGCCGTCGGGTAAGACCGGAATATATTTAACGCGGATGCCCTTCTCGGCTTCCAGCATCTGCCAGGGAACGATGTTGGAATGATGCTCCATCACGGTTGACACCACGACATCCCCTGCCTGCAAGTTGGCCCGTCCCCACGACTGCGCAACCAGATTAATACTCTCGGTCGTGCCGCTCGTATAAATAATCTCGCGCTTGCTGGCGGCATGAATAAATTTGCGAATTTTGATGCGCGCGGTTTCGTAGGCTGCGGTGGCTTCCTCGCTCAGTTTGTGAACGCCGCGATGTACATTGGCATTGTAGCGCCGGTAATAATCATCCAGTGCATCAATGACCTGTCGCGGTTTCTGGCTGGATGCGGCATTATCCAGATAGATCAACGGCACATCGGCATGATGCATTTCATGTAGAATCGGAAAATCGGCGCGCACGGCCTCGACATCATATTGCGCCATAGCGTTTATCCTCACTTGTTCTGATAACAAACAAAAGCGCGTCCCCCACAGGAAAACGCGCCTTCAAAGCAGTCTATCACACAGGGAACTAGCCGACGATTTTGGCTTCGACGGCGGCCTGCAGCCGTTCACGCACACCCTCAAACGGCACCCGGTCCAGCAATTCATCAAAGAAGCCTTCGATTAACATCAGTTCCGCTTGCGGTCGTGGAATCCCCCGGCTCATCAGGTAAAAGAGTGGCTGTTCTTCCAGCGTGCCAAACGTCGCCGCATGAGAACACGCGACGTCATCGGCCTCAATCTCCAGGCCTGGAATCGCATCCATGCGGGCTTCTTCACTCAACAGCATATTGCGGCACGCCTGAAATCCATCAATCTTCTGCATCTCTGGCAATGACTTAATCATTCCCTGCCAGAGTGTCCGGGCGTGATCTTTTGCCGCCCCTTTATAGAGCAAATCAGATGTCGTCAGCGGCGCATTATGATTTTGTTGCGTATCGAGGTCAAACATCTGGTTATGGTCGGCGAAGAAGAAGCCGGACATGCGCCCATGGCCGCCCTTACCATTAATATCGAGCTCCAGATAGGCCTTGGTCAGGCGACTACCCATCACTCCCACCACCCAGTTCAGGTTACCATCGCGTCCAACCAGCGCCCGTTGGTGACTGAATTCGTAAGTTTCGCGATTCCAATCCTGTAAAGCGACATAGGTCAGGTTCGATGCGTCACCGACAATCAACTCGGTGACACCAATGTAAGCCGAATGCGTATCGGCAGTCGCGCTGGCATATTCAACCTGCACGGTTGCCTGCGAATTCTCATCCAATACAATCAACGCATGACCGAGACTTGCGCCGGGCTGGGTGTTATACATTACTACATGAAACGGCAACTCAGCCGCTATACCACGCGGCACATACAGAAACACACCATGCGTCCACAATGCCCCATGCAAGGCCGCAAATTTGCCATCAGTCGTTTTGACAGCCTGGGTCATCAAGTGGGAGCGAACGAGGTCTTGATGTTCGGTGGCTGCGGTCAGTAAATCCTGAAAGATGATCCCCTGCGCTGCCAGTTCAGCCGAGAATTCATATTTGACCAGATCACCATCGACGAAGACCATGCGCCCACCATCACCTTCGCCGACGAGGGGTTCCAGATTTTCCGACGGAACTGCATCAAGAGTTGCGCCATTCGCCACGACCATCTGGTCGGCTTCGTCCCAGCGAATGCTGCGATAATCCGTGCGCCGCCATTCCTCATCACGCAGCGTTGGCATCGGCAAATCTTCATAGACATCCCAGGCTTGCAGGCGTGCTTCCCGCAGCCATTGCGGTTCATTGTTGGCCGCGCTCAAGGCTTCCACATCAGCCTGTGTATATCGGGGCGCAACCGCTGCGCTGGAGCGCCGTCTCACTACCACCACAGAATTTTCTCCTTACGTCCACTATGGAGTGTTTAGAAAGGCATGATTGACATGCCGCTTTATTATTCGTGTCATTGAATCCTGATCTCATTCAGCACGCATCCCGGAGCGCCGAAAAATCAGTTTAACCAATTGACCCTTCAAGCTGGATTTGCACCAATCGGTTCAGTTCCAGCGCATATTCCATCGGCAGTTCTTTGACCAATGGTTCAATAAACCCATTGATAATCATGGCGTTAGCCTCAGCTTCATTAAGGCCACGACTCATGGCATAAAATAGCTGATCTTCGCCGACCTTTGAGACAGAAGCTTCATGCCCCATCGTAACGTTTTGGGCATCAATCTCGATATAGGGATACGTATCAGAACGGCTCTGTGGATCCAACAACAGCGCGTCACACACCACGTTGCTCTTGATGTTGTCCGCACCGTCAACCACTTTCAAGAGACCCCGGTAACTCGCCCGGCCCCCATCTTTACTGATGGATTTGCTGATAATCTGACTGGTGGTATTGGGAGCCAGGTGGGTGATTTTGGCACCGGCATCCTGATGCTGCCCTTTACCAGAGAAGGCGATTGACAACACCTCGCCGTGAGCACCCTCTTCCATCAACAACACCGCCGGGTATTTCATGGTCAGCTTGCTGCCCAGATTTGCGTCAACCCATTCCATCGTCGCGTTCTTAAAGGCCTGGGCGCGTTTGGTGACGAGATTATAGACGTTATTCGACCAGTTCTGAATGGTTGTATACCGGCACCGACCGCCTTCTTTCACCACGATCTCTACAACAGCGCTGTGCAGGCTGTCGGAGCTATATGTCGGGGCAGTACAGCCTTCGACATAGTGAACATAAGCGCCTTCATCAACGATAATCAACGTCCGCTCAAACTGGCCCATATTTTGCGTATTAATTCGGAAATAGGCCTGAAGCGGCATTTCGACCTGCACACCGGGCGGTACATAAATGAACGACCCACCAGACCAAACGGCGGTGTTTAACGCAGCAAATTTATTATCGTTATGCGGAATTACGGTACCGAAGTATTCTTTCACCAGTTCAGGCTGTTCGCGCAAGGCGGAATCCATATCAAGGAAGATTACACCCTTCGCTTCCAGGTCTTCCCGAATATTGTGATACACCGACTCTGAATCGTACTGCGCCGACACGCCCTGGAGGAATTTCTGTTCAGCTTCAGGAATACCCAGTTTATCGAAGGTGTCTTTGATCTCTGGCGGCACATCGTCCCAATCACGTTCAGTCTGGTCCGTCGCCCGCACATAATAATAGATGTCATCAAAGTCAATTTCGTTGAGCAACTCAACATCACCCCAGTTGGGCATCGGTCGCGCCGCGAAATGCTCGTAGGCTTGCAGGCGGATATCGGTCATCCATTCTGGCTCGCCCTTCATTTCGCTGATTCCGCGCACAGTTTCGGCATCAAGGCCCTTTTCGCTGACGTAAGCATAATTCACGTCGTCGTCATGGAAGCCATAGGTTGAGTCGTAATCACCGCGAACATCTCGCAGAGCAGCTTCTTTCTCAGTGAGTTGCTTTTCGCTCTTAATCAGGTCCGAGTCGCTCATATCACTACCCTTCTAGTTTTCTTCAACAACGCCGTGCTTTTCGCGAATCCAATCATAACCGGCCTCTTCTAGCTTGAGTGCCAGTTCTGGGCCACCGCTTTCCACAATCCGCCCGTCAAACATGACATGAACATGCTCTGGCTGGATATAGTTCAGAATGCGTTGATAGTGGGTAATCACCAGTACGCCCAGGTCAGGCCCCTTGAGGCTGTTGACGCCTTCAGAAACGATGCGCAGGGCATCAATGTCCAGGCCGGAGTCAGTTTCATCAAGGATGGCGACTTTGGGTTCGAGCGTTGCCAGTTGCAGGATTTCAGCTCGTTTCTTTTCGCCACCGCTAAAACCTTCATTGAGATAACGGCCCGCAAAGCTATGATCCATCCCCAATTCGTTCATCTTGCCACGCAGCATCCGTACAAACTGTGGCACCGAAATCCCTTTACTTTCCGGGTCTTCGGCCTTCAAACGCGCATTAATGGCCTGACGCAGAAAGTTTGCAACGGTTACACCGGGTATGGATACCGGGTACTGGAACGCCAAAAACAGACCCGCACGGCTGCGTTCGTCGGGTTCCATCTCGAATAAATCTTCACCATCAAAAATGATTTGACCAGCAGTCACTTCGTAAGCTGGATTGCCCAGCAGCACGTTAGCCAGGGTACTTTTTCCGGAACCATTTGGCCCCATCAAGGCGTGGACTTCACCCTGCTTAATCGTGAGATCGACACCCTGCAATATTGGCTCGCCAGTTTCTTTAACCTCGACGTGCAAGTTGCGGATTTCCAAAGCTGCGCCCATTGCGGCGATTCCTCCAAATGTTTAATGCACGTTAACTTTACTTTATACCCACAGGTACAAATTTCGAGATTTAGTATAACAGTCCCCAACAGGCGTGTCAATATTTAAGATAAATATGATAATAATTGACTCATCTTGGATGATTTGTTACTATGCATGTGAAACTATTCACGTTGAGGTTGAGGCCATGACGGACCAGGATGTAAAAAACACCCAAAATAGCGAAGATGAAAAAGAAGCAGGTTTGCTTGAAGCACTAAAGCAGGTCATTGACCCCGAAATCGGCATGAATGTCGTGGAACTGGGGCTTATCCGCAGCACCGAAATCTACGAAGACCGGGGGCATATCGTCATGATCATGACCACACCCTTCTGCCCCTATGCGCCGCAGCTTTTGGAGCAGACTCGTCGTACCGGGCAAGCATTCCTCGGTGTGCCCACCACCATCGAAATGGGGTTGGAAATGTGGGACCCCAGCATGATGGAAGAAGGCATCGCCGACGAGTGGGGTCTGTTCTAAGGAACGCCATCCAGGGGGCTATCAGTAGTGCCCCCTCATGAATTTACCCCTAACGTGGTCGATTAGCCTCAATAAATTCACGTGGATCAATATAATTGCGCAAGAGCGCTGCCTGGTCACGACCCGGCCAGTGCTGTGGTTCCTGCATGAGAATATTGGTTGGGCTGAGATCAAAGTGCAGATGGTAGGCCCACTGCCCAAAGGCATTGCCAACCCGTGCAATTTGTTGCCCACGTGTGACTCGTTGGCCCACTCTGACAATCATTGACTCAACATGCCCATAACGACTATAAAGCACCTTGCCGTTGGTCGCCAGCGGATCGTGTTTGATGATGACGACATTACCCCACACCGGCAGGCGACTGGCAAAAACGACGACACCGCTGGCACAGGCAAAGGTCGGTGCATGACGGTCAGCATCGGCAGGCAGGTTAAGATCGGCCCCCGTATGATAAGCCTCGCTGGGCGTGCCCACAAAGTACAAGTTACCGAATGGACTGGCATCGCGCCAACTGCCCGGCCAGACTTTACTGTCGCGCCGTTCGACTAATGTACCCACCGGTGAATCATATCCATCGGCAAATCCTGCCGGTACACTGATCCCCCCATTACCGGGATCCGGCGTCGTGTCGGTGCGGACTTCGCGCCAACGGATCGCATCAAACGCGATTTCACGGTCATTCTCATAGGTCAAATCGTTTGCAAACACACTCCCAGCATTGAGAGCGCCTTTGTCAAATTCAAAAATACCCAGCACCACCCATTGATTGCTGTAACGTGCTTGATCGACTTCCACCACGACCTGTGTTGACGAGTCTTTGACTCCATGAATCTTAAAACGGGCATTCTGCGTCGTCGCATGCCGGCTGGGTACAAAAGCAGCAACTTCATATTTGCCAGAGCGAGGCAAAACTGGCGACCATTGGACCCAAACCGCACTGCGGGTTGCTGCCGTTTGTTTGTACAACACATTCCAGCCCCAGGTTCCCAGAAACGATTTGAACTCATCGCGGCCTGTATATGAACCTTTAGCATAGCCACTGTCAGTTGGACGAATGACTATTTCATCACCATACTGACCGGGCGTCACTTCCGGTGGTTCTGGCTCAACTTCACCCGGCGTAATCGGCTGATTAATCGCCTGAAATTCTGTTGGACCAATCACCCCCATGCGCCACCAGCTTAAACCGGGAGCATGGTGGCGGTGAACAGCTAGCGTATGAGCCGTTCGCATGTCACCAGCATTCGCATCGCCCTGCAACACTGGGATAATCGGGCGACCTAAACCACTCCAGGTATCGAAAGCCTCCTGCAGGGCTTCAGCCGGTGTATCTCGGAACGTTTCCCAGTAGGTCTGGGGATGAATGCTGTTAACAAAGGGGAACCATTCTTCCGGGAAAACGCTAGCGTAATGATGACTTCGGGGATCAATCGACATGCCTATATGGTACGAACCCGGAATCTGCCGACGAATGCGCGTCATATAAGGCCGAATGCCGGAACGTCCGCCGGACCAGAACCCTTCATAAGGTTCAACATCCAGGATCATTGACCGCACACCGGGCCGCAAGCAAGCTTGCACAATCAAATTTGTCTCAGCCGTCACATTCAGCCCGCGCACAACACACCAGGCATGAAAATTCAGGCCATAGCGGCCCAACACCTGCACCCAGCGA
Source organism: Phototrophicaceae bacterium (assembly GCA_965223835.1). Classification (GTDB taxonomy): domain Bacteria; phylum Chloroflexota; class Anaerolineae; order Aggregatilineales; family Phototrophicaceae; genus CAVYXZ01. The sequence continues at coordinate 1,735,176 of CBDCXQ010000001.1, read as the reverse complement.
TCAATGCTGGCCGGGCCATCAATCGCTAGATCACGCTTCGTATCCCAATGCCCCATCCAGCGCGCGCCGCTGCTGACCGTATAGTCATTGGTTTTAACAAAAATTTCGGTTACATGCGGTGCCGCTTGCTTGACGGTCTGCGCCAGTTCATCAATCGATCGTTCACTGATACTGTCACCTTTCCAATGCCACAGCGCCACTTTCCCGTCATAGGGGGTAGGTTGTGCCCTGGCTTGAGGTGGTGGTGCCGTAATATGTTCAAATTGGACGACGCGTGTTGCAACCCAACCAGCTCGATTACCCTGTTCCGTCCATACCCAGCCGCCGCTCGTGCGCGTCGCTGGAAAATAGGCGACGACGCTGTTGTTATAAATATCGCCAATATCACGATAGTTGGTTCCAGGGCCGTTCCGCACATTCACATAAGCAGCAGCGGTGTTGGCGATCGCGGTCTGACTCTGACCAGCAGTTGCAGGCTTGGGCACCGCAGCGGGGAAAGGACTCATAATGAACCTCCGATGACGTGCGAATATCTAACTTTCAGTATAGTTAATTTAGCGTTTGAAGCAAAGCGAGGCAGCCCGAAGCTGCCCCGTAATGGACTTGTGATATACCTTGTTTATTGCGGGGTCTTCGATTTACGCCCTTGCCAGCCCACGGGATACAGGGCAATGTCCAGCGCGGTCCAGAAGCGTTGGGCCTCATAGGGATTCAGGCGAACCCACCAGGTCTGATCGCCCACCGAACCAATAATTTCATAACCGCCATCATCATCTTTATCGACAGTCATATGGGTCGTGATCGTAGGCAATGAATCGCCACGCAACGGCGATGTTGACACCAGCGCCGTGACCATATCAGATTTCTCTGGGAAAAGCAGTCGGGTCAAATGGTACCACAGCATTTGTGCTGCCCGCTGCGATAACACCCGTGTCCAGCGCGCCTCATCCTCGCCGACACCGCCGACGACAAGCGACTCTCCGCCCCGTTTACGGCTGACGAACAAATTTGTAGATAGTCCGTATTGTTGTTTCGGGATGCCAGCCATTATAGTCCTTCCCACATTTCTCGGTTCAATCGAATTAAACGTTCAAGCCCGAATAACGATCATCCCACAGCCTGATTGTACTTCCCCAATTATACTAGCAGTATCACCAGCACTTATAATCTTATGATACAACGAATCCACTTGATCGGCAGCTACGGCGATCAACAACCCCCCAGAAGTTTGGGGGTCGAACAATAAGCCTGCAATCGTTTCATTCACAATAGCCTCAAGGCCTATCCATTGCCTAAAATAATCCTGGTTACGGTCCATACCACCGGGAAAGGTCTGTTGTTCAGCATACTGCATTGCACCCGGCAGCCATTGCAAAGCAGAAAACTCAATCACAAAATCGACGTTACTCAGATGCGCCATTTCATGGGCATGACCGATCAGACTGTAGCCAGTCACATCGGTCATGGCATGAACGCCAATGGCCTGCGCCTGGCGGGATGCATCGCGATTCAAGCGTGACATACTGGTTATGGCAGCCGCCACATGTTCTGGCTCGGCGCGATTCTGCTTCAAGGCGGTTGTTATTACACCGGTGCCCAGCGCCTTTGTCAGAATAAGTTTATCACCAGGTTGCGCACCACCCTTCTTAATTATTCTGTCGGGATGCACAACCCCGGTTACTGCCAGGCCATACTTTGGCTCTTTATCAGTAACCGTATGCCCTCCAGCAATCACCGCACCGGCTTCACGTACTGTTTCTGCGCCACCGCGCAGAATCTCAGACAAAATACTCAGATCATAACCATCAGGATAGGCAACCAGATTAATCGCCAGTAGCGGTTCACCACCGACCGCATAAATATCACTCAACGCGTTGGCCGCGGCAATCGCCCCAAATTCATAATAGTCATCAACGACCGGCGGGAAAAAATCGGTCGTTGAGATGATGGCCTGTTCCTCATTCATACGATATACGGCAGCATCATCGGGTGCAGCCAGGCCGACCAGCAGATCCGGGTAATCTTCAATTGGGAACGTACTTTTTAACGGCTGCAAAACTTGCGCCAACTCAGCCGGGCCGAGTTTGGACGCTCAACCAGCACAGGCAGCGAGGGCCGTCAATTTTACCTTTTCCGACATTGGGTTATACAACTTTCCATTGCATATATTGCCAGTATAAGGGGTCTCAAAACGGGGTGCAACCGCTTCACACAACACGTTGACAAAACGCCCTATCGTCCGCTATACTAACCATCACTTCTACATCTCGGGGCGTGGCGCAGTCCGGTAGCGTGCTTGCATGGGGTGTAAGAGGTCGCAGGTTCAAATCCTGTCGCCCCGACCAAAACCACTTCATTGCTGAGGTGGTTTTTCAATTCCAATCGCAGTCAATCATCTCAAATTGGTGACATCAATACTGGTTAATGATCCGTTAAAATGGTACAACATTTTCGAACCTTGCTCATTAAACTGAAGTAAGGTTGGTAGATGCCAAACCGCAAGGGCATCATATGATGTTTTGTTGACTTAAGGAGTAAAGCATGAAGAAACATCTTATTTGGTTGCTGGCAGTCCTGCTGCTGGTCGTTTTGGCGGTCCCGCTACAGGCGCAGGATGGCCCGGTCGGCGGCATTATCATTGAAGGCAACGCGGGCGGCGACCCCACCGCACTCGATCCGCTGCTTTCCAGTGATACCACTGCCTCTGACATTCAGGAATTCATCTTCCCCGATCTATTTTATGTTGACCCCGCAACAGCTCAGTTTGTGAATGGCCCCGGCCCCGGTGCGATGGCAACTGGCTGGGAGCTTTCCGACGACGGGCTTACCTATACGGTTAGCCTGCGCGAAGATGCCTTCTGGAACGATGGCGAACAAATTAATGCTGATGACATCCTGTTTGTCTGGGATGCAATCACCAGCGGTGAAATCGAAACTCCACTATCATTCATCACGGATGCGATTGAGGGCGTTGAAAAAATTGACGATTTTACGGTCGCGGTGACGATGAAAGCACTCGATTGTGACGCCCTGAACGACGCTGCCAGCCTGGAGCCATATCCTTCACACATCGCCCCGGCAGACCTATCTACCATGCCTGACGCCGAATTCAATCAGAATCCCTATGTCAGCTTTGGCACCTACAACTTCGGAGAACTGCGTCCGGCAGAAGCGATTACGCTGCTGGCGAATCAGGATTTCCCCGATACCGAACTGGGTTACGTCAACAACGATGGTTATGTGGCGCTAAACGTGCCCGATCTTACAGTTAATGTGGAACGTTTCCTGGCAGGCGAACTTAATGTCATTGACGGCCCACAGGAGGCCCGCCGGGCTGACATCTATGCGGCTGAAGAAGCTGGTGATGTTACGGTTTACACCTACCCCGGTAATTCTTGGGATTATCTGGCGTTCAACCTGGCCGACCCGGCAAATCCCCAGAGCGCCATTGATGGTGATGGCAACTCGCTGGAAGTCGACCAGGGTATTCACCCTCTCTTTGGTAACACCGAGGTCGGTAAAGAAGTACGCCGCGCTTTGAATCTGGCGCTAGATGTGGAAGATATTATTGAACGGGCGACCTTCGGTGAAGGTACACGTATGGCTGCCCATCTCGTACCTGCATCATGGGCCGTAGACACGTCACTGGAAGCCGTTCCATATAATGTGGAAATGGCCGCTCAGATGTTGGACGAGGCCGGTTGGGTCAACAGTGATCCCAATGACCCCACCAGCGTGCGCGTCTGCGACGGTTGTGGCACGGCTGAGGATGGCACTGAATTCCGCTTCAACCTGATGACCAACGAGGAAAATGCTCGTCGCACCGCCATCATCACCATCGCCCAGGAAAACTGGGATCAGATCGGTGTGAAGGCCGAAATCGAAACCATTGAATTCTTCACGATGCTGGACATCATGGATGCCCAGACCTGGGATGCCTATGTCCTCGGCTGGCGTAATGGCTACCCGGACCGCCCGGATGCAACCCAGATCCTGACCCCGGCGGGTGATGTGGTTGGTGGTTGCAGCAACTGCGGTTCCTACGATAGCGCCCGTTTCAATGAACTCCAGACGCTGGCGGGCACACTCGAAGGTTGCAACCTCGAAGAGCGTAAAGCCCTGTATGCTGAAGCGCAGCAGATTGTACAGGAAGACACACCTTACATCTTCTTGTTCGTCCGCAACGGTTTCTATGCCGTGCGCAACGACATTGAAGGTTTCAATCCTGAACCAGCACAGCTCTGGTGGAATGTTGACACCTGGGCCGTTCGTTCTCCCAATTAGTTTAGTGTGACCATCATGGCCTGTGAGTTAATCGCAGGTCTCGATGCGCCAGTGCCCCCTTCTGGTAACTCAGGAGGGGGCTGTTTCGATATTCGTGATGAGGCTCTTTGATCAAAAATGCTTAAGTATACGATTCGACGATTGTTTCAGGCGATTCCGACCCTGTTCGGCATCTCATTACTGACCTACATGTTGATGCTGGCCGCGCCAGGTGGTCCGGTCGCAGCGCTGGCTTATGGACCAACTATAACCCCCCAGGAACGAGCGGCACTGGCAGCACGTCTGGGAGTTAATGACCCGTTTATCATACAGTATTTGCGCTGGCTGCTCGGCGACGATTGGATGCGTTGGGACTCCGATGGTGATGATATTGCCGATGGCAGTTTTTTGATTCCGTTGGATGCAGACGGTGATGGTGAGCCAGAACCCCCCGGTGATCGTCTGGGCATTATACGCGGTGATTTTGGTCGCTCCTTTTATCAGGGTCGCCGTCAGGTACTGCCCATTATCATGGAACGGGTTGCTGCTACGCTGGAACTCGGCGTTTCATCCTTAGTGGTAGGATTAATGATTGGATTGCCCATCGGCATCCTGGCCGCCATCAATCGCGGCGGCATTTTCGACAATGTGACCCGTGTCATGGCAGTGGTCTTTAATGCCTTGCCGGTCTTCTGGTTAGGTCTGTTATTATTGTTGATATTTGGCGGTACCGGCCTCGGCCTGTTACCAATGGGCAATCGCTGCGACGCTGCCGCCAACTTGCTGGGTGGTTGTCCGCCGGTATATCAACGTCTGGAATATCTGATCTTGCCGACCTTTGTGATCGCAACCGGTGGCATTGCCGGTTTTTCGCGCTTCATGCGGGCGTCGCTGCTAGATGTCAGCCACCAGGATTATGTGCGCACCGCGAAGGCTAAAGGTCTCTCAGAACGGGTTGTCTGGTTCAAGCACGGCGCACGAAACGCCTTAATCCCGATTGCGACGTTTCTTGGCCCGGCCATTACCGGTATTTTAGGGGGAGCCGCTATTACCGAAACGATTTTCGCCTGGCCGGGGTTAGGTCGCCTGGCGGTTAATTCGGTCACCCAGCAAGATTATCCGGTTGTTATGGCAGTCGTACTCTTTGCTGCCATCGCAACCATCCTCGGCTATCTCCTATCTGATATTCTGTATGCGCTGATCGACCCGCGCATTCGGTTACACTAGGAGGTAAAAATGGCAACCCAAACCAAAGTCACCGTACTGAAAGGGCATGAAACCGAGGAACATTACACCAGTCCATCGCTTCTCCAGTTAGCGCTGCGCCGCTTGTGGCGGGACCGGCTGACAATGATTGCAATATTTGTCCTGCTTACCCTGGTCATACTCTCGTTTGGCGCACCGGTAATCAACGGCGTTCTGGGTGTGAATAGCCGTAGTATCGAGGCCGAGTCATTTCTGATGCCGGGTTCTCCCGGCCATGTCCTCGGCACCGATGACCTGGGCCGCGATCACCTGGCACGGTTGCTCGAAGCAGGACAAATCTCGCTGGCAATCGGTTTTCTCGCCGCGTTTTTATCGCTTATCATCGGCGTGTCGGTGGGCTTGCTAACCGGATTTTTCGGCGGTATTGTGGACGACATTGTTATCTGGATTATCACAACCATCAATTCCGTCCCACTATTTTTTATCATCCTCATCATCGCTGCCATACTTTCGCCCGGCGCGTCTACCCTCATACTCGTATTGGGGTTCCTGGGCTGGACCGGCACCACGCGATTAGTACGGGGCGAAACTATTGGGCTGCGGGAGCGTGAGTTTGTTATCAGTGCACGAGCCGTCGGCGCGACCCGGTTGCGGATCATGTTTGCGCATATCTTGCCCAATCTCATTTCAATCATTGTGATCAATCTCGCAATCGACATCGGGGTGATTATTCTGGTCGAAGCGGGTCTGAGCTTCCTGGGTGTGGGTGTTAAACCGCCAACAGCGACCTGGGGCAATATGCTGACAAACGCCCAGACCTTCTTCACGCATGGGCCGCATCTCGTCTTCTGGCCGGGATTTTTGATCTTTCTGACGGTGTTGTGTCTTTATGTACTGGGTGATGGCTTGCGCGACGCTTTCGACCCCACTACAGTAGATTAAACGTTGGGCAGGTTGTGTTGGCCTGCCCACTATTCATCAGCCGTCGCCGCCAATTGCGCGTCTAACCGCGCCCGAAGATCATCCTGCACCAGATAAATACGGTCAATTGCACCCAGCACTTCAGGCAGCAAATTGCCGAGGTTATTGGTTTCTCCGTTGACATACTGCTGGAAACTCACAAGCGCCCGGTCCATGGCGTTAAAAAACATCCGCTGACCCGGCTCCGCACAGTTGGGTGTCGCAACCTGAGCATATTCTTCGCGCAGTGCTGCGATTTCAAGAACCCTGGCCCGCATCGTCGCTCTATTCTCGGCAGCGGCAGTCGTTACCAGATCAGCGAATTGGTCAACGTAATAGGATGAATATTGTAACCAGTCTGCCAATTCACGATTGTTGTTGCAATTACCACGAAAAATGAGGGTTGGCTCTGGTGGCAGCGATAGCGGTACGATGGATTGTGTGGGTGGTTCTTCCCACAGGGAACAACCAGCCAGTAATACCATCATCGGCCAAAGCCAGAAACCATAACGCTGCATCAACTAACGCCTCACCAATATTATTTTAACCTGCGTCTAGCCTAGCACGCCCCCGATTTGCAGTCAATTTACGATCAAGGTAAAGTGTCTGTATATCAGGTTCTTAAGGACAGGAAATATGCCTCAACTACTGAGCCGTCGTGATGATAATGGATGGTTGACGCCATCAATGGCGGATATTCTGGTACCGCATACCGGACCCTTGACGCCAGAAGATACGCTCCGTGACCAGATTACACAAATTCAACAACGCCTCAATGACCTGGATACGCCGGTACGGATCGTTGACGTACGGCCATCGCCGTCCCATGTGCTCTATATCGCCCGGGCAGAACAACGCCGGGGGCGCAAACCAGCAACCGCGGCTGAAATCCGCCGCAACCTGGGTAAGCTATCAGGCGAACAAACCGACTGGATATTAGGTTTTATGAACCAGATTGCCGATGATGCCGACAGTGTGGGGATCTTGCTGCGCACGCCGCAGCACCAGCCGATCCATCTGCGGCAGGTCCTCCTGAGCAATACATTTCAATTACACCAGAGTACGTTGGCGATCCCAATAGGAATCACGCTGGAACAGCAGGTGATTATCCGGGACATCGGCAGCATCGGACACTTATTGATCGTCGGCCCGCGTAATTCACGCCGCCATCTGGTGAGTGAAATTTTGCTGTCACTCTTGATGCTCAATACACCGGCAGAATTGCGACTCGCGCTGCTGGGTGAAAGCAGCAAGATCTACAGTGATTTGATGCGAACCCCTCATGCATTGGGCCGCCTGCTGGACGAACCAGACAAAGGTCAGCGCCTGCTGGAAGGCATGGTCAAGGAAATTGAACGCCGTCATAATTGGTTTGCCGAAAGTAATGTGGATGACCTGCAAACCTATAATGAACTTCGCCAAAATCGCGGTGAACAACCCTTGCCCAACATCATGGTGGTGCTAGCTGCGCTTTCGGATGAAGGCTGGCAGGCCAACATTGAGAATTTAGCACCAGCCCTGTACGACCTACTCGTCAACGGACGACGGGTAGGCGTCTTTACGCTGCTCACAACGGAGACCGAAGAGTCCGTGCCAGAATTGTTGGATAATGTCATTGATACGCGAGTTGTCATGCGGTCAGTGAAGCCCGATCTGGCGGAAAGCCTGCCGAACATCCATACTACGGCTTTGCGGTTTATTGATGCATTCGTCACGAGTCAACAAACTGAAGATGATATAAACCCGATTGAACTGTGTACCGTTGCCGATGGTGATCTGCAAAAACTGATAAGCTATTGGCAACAACTCGCTACACAGCGAACCCAGGAAGCCCGACCCCGTGAACGAACGGGTTTGACCGATCTGTTACCTGATTTGGAAGGTAGTGGATTAGGGGCGACCGGGCAGCCCCGTCGGGCAACCGGGTCACTGCCAACCCGCACCAGAGCTGGTTCGGTCGCCCGCGCCACCCAGGTATTATCCGGTCAGAATGACGAACGTTCATTGGCCCAGGCAACAACGCTGGCGGCCTATCTAGGTTGGTTAGGCGTTGGACCGCTGCGGGATATTTTCGGTTTGCCGACCAGTGAAGCACAAGCGATCATCGAGACCATGCAAGCGCAGGGCATAATCGAAGATGGTGATGGACCGACTTACCGTTTTCTCCGGTTAGCCGACAATCCGCTGGACGACGCCGAAGAGGATTAAAGTACAATAGCGCCAGCTATTCCTCAATCGGTAACACACTGAACGTGCAGGAATTGTAATTGCTGCCGAGGATCACTTCAAAATCAACTTCACGATTTGCATCGGGGTTGATTTGAATATTTTCCGGCCTAACGTTCAAGATGCTGGCAATTTCGTTGCGACTGCTGCCTTTGGTCTGGCCGGTATAGTCGATAAGAACCGTATCCGTATAAGTCGTCGAATCAGCGTTGCCATCAGCAAAAGCATTCAAACCATCCCAGCCCAATCGCCCCGCTGCGACACGATCCCAATTAGCATTTTCGGTGCCGTTCAAGACACGAATGCTGGCACCTTCCACAACGATTTGGCTATCAGTAGGTGGCAGATAAAAATCTTCCAACAGCGGGCGCAGGGTATCATAGAGCGGAAGCTGCACAAAGTCTCCGCTCGGCGGCTGCCAGGGCAAGGTGTGATAGGTGCGAATCAGCGCAAAATTTTCAATCATGCCGGGGCTAAGGTTGAGCGCGAAGGGCACTAGGCCGACCACATCCTCAAAGCGCAGATTCGTCTCAACGATTTCCGAAGCGAGGTTCCAGAGTTCCGGTAAATTGGTCAGGTTATTCGTAATTTGACCGCTAGAAAGCGCTTTACGCCACACCGCCCGCAAAATCTGTTGCTGGCGGCGACCCCGATCAAAGTCAGAACTGTTATCGCGGGCGCGGGCATACCACAGCGCCTCTGCCCCGCTCAGTTGATATTCGCCGACATCCAGTACATAGGAGCCTTCTTCTCCTACCCGCCGGGCGGCGGCTGGAACCTCTGCCCCAATGAGCGGCAGATTCTGAATAGCACAATCAACCGCGACGTCAACACCACCCACCGCATCAATCGCTTCGGTAAACCCACTCAAATCGATTAAGGCATAATAGTGAACATTGATGCCAAAATTGTAGAGAATCGTCTGTCGGATAAGTTCGAATGGCCCATCATTCCAGCCGCCATTCTCACCTCTGGCAAAAGCCAGATTCAGACGTTGCATCCCCCATGCGGGAATATAGACGAACAGGTCACGTGGCAAGCTGAGCATGGCGACGGACCCGGTAGTGCGGTTGATCGAAACAATAATCATGGTATCGGTCCGACGGAAGTTATCGCCGGTAATTTCCTCATCCGTGCCCAGCAGCAGGATATTCATTAAGTCATAACCCTGGCGCGGTACAGGCTCGACTCGGGCTGGAATCGCCGTTACATCAACCTGATCGGGATTGGGATCGCCCAAAAACAGTACCGTTGGCAACGGGCGCGGGGTTGCATCAATTGCAATGGATTCAGTCGGGGGCGGAACAGTCGTAGCAGCAATTGGCACTGGCGTGTCAGTTGAAACTACGGATGGCGTCAGCGTCGCTGCGACTTCGCCTGAAGGCGTGTTTGTCGCAAACACCAGATTCTGGTTAGCCGGCGTATTGGTCACAAACTGTCTGACCAACACGAAATTGGCAGCCATTGGCGATGGCGCAACTGTATTTGTAATCGTGGCAGTGGGAACGGGTGTATCGCTCGGTTCAGCGGTCAAAGTCTCAGTTACCGTCGGCAGCGGTGTGACGCTAGCGGTATCTGTTATCGTTGCAGTAGGGGTATCAGACGGCACATCGGTAGGGGTCGGTGGCACGGGCGTAAAGGTCGTAATGGTGGGCGCGATCGCAGTGACTGTTTCCGCAAACATAGCCTGCCGCTGTTGTATCTGAGCTGGCTCCGTCAATCGCCGGGCAAGATGCTGTGCCAAAATGACACTTTGGGCGAGAATCGCCAGCAGTAACAGCAGTGGAACAATGCGGAACAAGACGAATCCCAGAAACCGACGGATACGCGAGCGCCTTTGCGGTGCCATACCAACTCCGTTGACCATCAAAACGGAGTAAGTTTAACTGAACAACCGCCTCTAATCTATGGTTATTCGAAGAACATCGGAATCGCACAGGGCCGCGTATTGACCAGGCCGGAATCATCCACCACACTCAGGCGCACCCAATGCAGGCCAGGATCATAGTTGCGCAATTCAACCGCCCCCAATACACCATCGACCACTGGATTGACCGAGCGCGAGTAAAAATTGAATACATTGGTAGTATCCGCGCGAATTTCGATCTGATAGTACGAGAAGTTCTCAAGCGTTGCGGTACCCACCAGGATAAATGACAGGCGCACCCTTGCTCCCGGAACCGGGCTGGTAATCTGCGTACTGGGATCTGTACAGCCCTGGGCTTCCAGTTCATTCCCGGACGGCGCTTCGGCAGGCAATCTCGGTACTGACAATTGATCGCCCGGCTGAATCTGATCAATACTTACCAGACAATTTGCCTCGCGCAGCGCGTCCAGCGTGCTGCCAATCGACTGGGCAATCGAAATCAAACTGTCTCCATCCTGGACTTCATACGCAACCCAGCCAAATGGAGCAATACAAATACTTTCGATGGTTGGTGTTGGACTTGAATCTGTCTTAGGGCTGGCCGATAAAGTTGGCTTAGGTGTTGCCGTCAGTGTGCGAGTTGCCGTCGCCGTTTGGGTTGGTCGGGGCGTATTCGTTGCTGAGGATGTTGGCGTCGGTGAAGTGGTTATGGTCGCTGTCATTGTCGCCGTTGCTGTCGGTTGTGGTGTACGACTGGGCCGACGCGTTCGCGTCAAAGTGCGTGTAGGTTCATTTGTCGCAGTCGATGTGCGAGTTGATGTGCGAGTCGCCGATGGTTCAGTGGTCGCAGTCGGTTCGGGTGTCGTTGTCGCTGTTGCAGTCGCTGAAGGCTCATTCGTTGCTGTTGGTTCACGAGTCGGGGAAGCCTCGGTCGTGACCGTCGCCTCTTCAGTTTGCTCATTTGTCACTGTTATGGTTACGGTGAGCGTCGCAACCGGCGCATCAGTTGCCACATTGCTTTGCGCGATTGTGCCCGCGTTTGAATTGGACAGCGAGATAATTATCCCGAAGGTCAGCGCAAACGCCAACACACTGACCGCGACGATTGCGACGATGACTTCATTGCCAAAATCACGCTGCATGGACTAACCTTTTTCGACCACCAATGCGGTTTCCAGGGGCAGAACAAAATTAAAGGTGCTGCCAACTTCTACTTGAGTCTCGAGCCATAACCGTCCCCCATGAGCTTCCACCAGCGCCTTCGCAATAGCAAGGCCGACACCCGTATCACCCAGTCCTTGAATCAATGGATTATCAGCTTTATACTTTCGGCTGAAAACACGTGCTTGATCGTCTTCGGCGATACCACCACCACGATCGGCGACGGCGACGAACAGGCCATCCACCCGTTCGCGTGAACCATTCTCTGAAAGCGTCACCTCCTGCCGCCGAGCGGTAATCGTAACTTCCGTACTGGGTGGCGAGGCCAGGTAAGCATTTGTCAGAAGTTGACCAATAATCTGGCTCATGGCATCCTGGTCGGCGGCCACCGGCGGCAAATCTTCATCACTCAGATGCAGATTAACCGTCAACCCCTTTTCCCGGAACTGGCTGGCAGAGTTCGTAATAGCATCTTCTATCAACGCTATTACATCAACCGGCTCAGCCACCAGCATAAACTGGCCGGTATCTAACGCCGTAATCCGGGTCAGATCATCCAGCATCGTCGTCAAGCGCGTCACATTGGTCGAAACTCGCTGGAGGAATTTACGCTGCATTTCGCCCAGTATACCTGCCGATTCAGATAACAATAGATCGACGTAACCAACGATCGAAGTCATGGGCGTCCGTAGTTCTTGAACCATACCCAGAATTAAGGCTGGATCATCCAGCGGCACATGCGCTGCATTGCTCCTGGCACCCGTCTGAACTTCCAGCAATTCGACACGATCTTCGGCAGCAGCCAGCGCTGTTGTCGCTTCATGCAATTCGTGCTCCAGTTGGTTCCGCTGCTCGGTCAGTTCTTCGATCATGGTGGTCAACGAACCCACCCCATCCGTGCCCAATTGTTGCAGACGGTCACGATCACCCTCGACACGCGCCAGAAGCTGATCGCGCTCATTGACTAGCTTTTGCCGCTCAGCATGGAGCCGATCAATTGTTTTCATCAAATCGCTTCGTTCATCAGCAGCGGTTTGTAGCTTTTGCCGCAGTTGGGCCGTGTCCTGGTGTGTATCCTCCAGTTCCAGCCGGTAGCCTTCCGCTTCGGCCAACAGACGGGTGCGGTGTTCCTTGATTGCATCTTGTTTTTCCAGCAATTCATCGCGTTCGGCCCGCAATTTCTCCCGCTGCTTCTGCGCCGCTTCGCGGTCAGCGGCCAGATGCGCAATCTCTTGCTGTAAGCCGTCAATCTGTTTGTCACGCTCTTGTTCACGTTCGATCGTCGCTTCAAGACGGGTACGCTCCCGCAAGAGCGTATCGCGCTCACCCTTAAGGTTATCAAATTTGGCTTGCAGACTGGCCCGTTGCTCATGTAACTGCCCGACCAACTGTGCCAGCCCGGCGGGTCCGTTCTCAATGCCCAACGCCTGTAATTGGGCTTCAATATCGGCCAGGGTACTGGTCAGTCGATTGCGCTCCACCTCTAACCGGGCACGATCATCGGTCATACGCGTCAGCATCTGCTGGAATGATTCGGGAATCGGGGCCTGACCGCTGGACCGCAACGTTTCGAGTTGGCTCAACAGCGATTCTTTTTGCGCTTCAAGATCATCGCGCTCCCGCTGCAAAATTTCGATCATCGTATTGAAAACATCAGCATTATCACCGCCGGTTGCACCGGCCAGCGTTGTTTCGGCCTCTTGCAAACGCGCCAACAGTTCATCGCGTTCCTGCTGCAATCGTTCCTGTTCGTCATGGATAGCCAGAATGCGCTGTGATGCGGATAACCCTTCCTCCGTATCACCCAGCAACTCAGTTAGACGACCGCGCTCATAGTCCAGTTCGATTTTAAGGTTTTTGACCTGCTCGTTGAGCGCCGCAATTTGATCGCGCGCGATTTCCAGCGCAGCCTGCATTTCCTGGCGGGCCGCGATGACAGCCTCGTCATCTACTTCATCGAGGCTGACACCCTGGACCATCGCCTCAATGGCCCGTTCTTCCGCCTTAAGTCGGGCTTCTTTAGCTTCCAGACTCAGCGCCAGCAAGCCACTCGAAATGAGTGCGATGCCTTTTAAGCGTTCGCGGTCCGGGCCAGTCAGTTCACGGGCGGAATACGGCAACGCCACCACTAGCACGCCAATCAGGGTGTCATTCTTCGTCAGTGGCTGGAAGTAAACGGGGCCAACCTGCCCAATATCCAATCGCGTGTAAAAATCGTGAAGTTCCTCGGTGTTGCGATCCGGGTAAAGCGGACGCTGGGCCTGACGTTCAATCGCATTTACCAGTGTCGGTTGATCATCCAGATTCAATGAGATGACCGAAGGTTCACGGCCCATCACCGCATCATAAGCGTAGACAATATCAGCATAGTTGGCATCATGCAGCGTGAGCAACAGTCCAATATCAGCCTTCAAGACCTCTAACGCGGTTGTTACGATTTGCTGGGGAATCTCCATCGGCGATGGATCTTCCAGGATCAAACCCAATGCACGCAATAATTGGACGGATTCACGTTCCAATGGTGAAGTAACAGGTGTCTCAATCGCGGGCGCCATGGAGGCTGAAGGTGAGGTGTCATCAATCGGCACCGCAACCATGCTTTGGCTTGCCGCTAACTTTTCGATGAACAGATGGTTGATTACCATCCGGTAGATCACAGCAGGAACAATGGGTAATGCGGCTAAAAATGTTAACCGGACGAGACCAGCGGCATCGCCAATAATATCGCCCTGAGAAATCTGGACCAGCGTACCAACATTGCCCGCGAGAATGACCAGAAAAAAAACCAGCTTCAGCGGCGCATCAGCCACATACTGAAAATAAGTCACCAGCAGCAAAATTCCGACCAGTGAAATCAGGGCCGGAATCACCGCCCACGCCACGCCAAAAACGCTCAGGTTGAAATCAGTTGTATCAGCCAGATCGGGCCATTGGACACCGGTCACAATGTAGCCCACAATCAGGAGGACCAAACCGACCAATAAGATGATGTTGGGCAACCGGCCCCATTGCTGATTATCGACGGTAATGAACGCCCAGCCAAATAAAATCAATGTCACGGACTGAGCGACGCGCTCCAAGGGTGGCAAGATCACCGTCGCGTCCTGCCCGGCTAACAACGCAAAAACCGCTCCGACCATCAGTAAAGCCCAAACGATGGTCACACCGATCCCTGCCAGCAAATAACGCTCAGCACCACGATCTTCAGGCACGCGCAAGCGACGTTCCAACGCCATAAACACACCGGCTTCAATCGTCAGAATCACCGCCAGAAAAAACAATAAGTCGCCGGGTGAGCGTACAAAGATATCTAAGAAGTCCAACGCACACCATCCTAGTCTGGATAACAATTATTAAAAGTATAGCATAGCAAACGAATGTTCGCGTTTCGTTCCGGTTATACTAAAATTAGAGGACGATTTGCGCCCGTTGACGTGAACCGAACCCTCGGCTAAACTGACGAATTCAATCGGAGTCTGGTGAATAGTCTGAACGTTCAACGACAAATTGCTAACGTAGTTCAACGTGCTCCCTGGCTGGTTTATCTGGCCCGTCGCCTGTGGCGCATTCGTCAAACCAAATTTACCGCAGGTGCCGTCGGGGTGGTCTTCAATGCCACCGGTGAAATTTTACTGGTGGAACATGTCTTTCATCCCGTGACCCCCTGGGGATTGCCTGGGGGCTGGGTAGACCATGATGAAAGCCCGGCGCACACGATCCAACGGGAACTGTATGAAGAGTTAGAACTTGCCGTACAGGTTGGCCCCATGTTGCTCTTAGAAGTCGCTTTTGGCACCCACTTCGACTTTGCTTATCTTTGTGAAACGACAGATCAGGTTGGTCAATTGAGCAGCGAATTGCTGGATCATCGCTGGGTAATGCCCGATGATCTGCCACAATTACATGCGTTTCATTACAAGGCGATCCAGGCAGGCATCGCCCATCGGACAATCGCATGACAGTCACCGGCCTGGGCACCAAACGGCGACGCAACCAACAACTACCGCTCCTACCCATCTTGTCGAGCTTGATGGTTTTGGGTGCAGTCGGCTTGTTTATTTTTGAATTGATCAATTTCAGCCAACAGCAGGACCGTTTGCCCGCCGGCACGAATGTGGCCGGGGTGCCAGTCGGCAATATGCTGCCCGGTGAAGCGATCGCAACCTGGGAGCGCGCCTTAGCCGAACCGGTTATCTTGTGGTATGGGGATAATCCAATTGTGTTAGAACCAACCGCCATTGGTTTTCGCAGCAATAATGCGGCGATGCTGGCCGAAGCGACCGCAGCGGGAGATGCCAGTGCGCAAAACTGGATTCGCTTCTTCAATCACTTACTCGGCCAGGAAGACCGTAGCACCGTGAACATTGACCTGTTAGCAACCTATCAGGAGAACTCGCTCGACCAATTTTTGCAGGACATCAGTCGACGCTATGATCTACAGGGTCAGCAAGCCACCTACGATGTGGACACCTTAACTATCAATCCCGGACCCGGCGGCAAGCAGTTGGATATTCGTCGGGCGCTCCCGCTGATCGATGAAGCGCTGCGCAGCCCGGTCAACCGCACCGTACAGCTACCCCTGGTGGATACTGGCGCAGCGTCACTGAACATTCAACTTTTGGAAGACCTCATCATTGACTATCTCGATTCTGAAGGCTTTATCTTTGATGGGCAAACCACCGTCGCCTCTGTGTATATTCTTGATCTCATAACAGGGGAAGAGATCAATCTGTTGGGCGATGTCGCGTTCTCGGCGGCCAGCACGATTAAGGTGCCGATCCTTATCGACTATTATCGCACGCTGGTGCTGGCCCCAACCGATGAAGAAGCCTTTTTGATGGCGAATTCGCTCCTGTGCAGCAACAATTCGTCCTCTAATCTCATCATGCAGATCATCGGTGGCGGTAATGATATTTTCCAGGGACTTGCCAGTGTTACCACCAACACACAGTATCTAGGTGCACGAAATACCTACATCACCGCACCGTTTGTACTGGGCGTTGAGGGCCAGCAATTTGGTGCGATTGCCGCACCGCCGACCACACCCAACCCCAATTTTAATACCGACCCAGACCCCTATAACCAGACAACCGCTGAGGACCTGGGCACCCTATTTAGCCTGGTTTATGACTGTGCCAATTATGGTTCTGGGTTGATGGCGGCTTATCCGAATGGCGAGTATACGCAAAATGAATGCCGCCAGATGCTCGAGTTGATGAGCGGCAATGACCTGTTACGGCTGTTGCAGGGTGGCCTGCCCCCAGACGCGCGAATTTCGCATAAGAACGGCTGGCTCGATACCATACACGGTGACGTGGGCATAGTTTACCCGCCCAATGGCCGGGATTACATTATCGGAATTTTCCTGTGGGAGGATACAGACTTCTTTAGTTTTACCCGTGCTTGGCCGTTAATTGAGGGAATTTCGCGCGCCGCCTGGAATTACTTTAGCCCGGAGACTCCCTTGCTCGTTCCGCGCACCGACTTGCCCCAGGAAGGCGCCGCTGCCTGTGATGGTGATGGCGGTTTCCTGCCACCATTTGGGCAGGTCAACTTAAACGACATTGATGCGTGGCGCAATCAATAACGCGGTCAGGTTGACTTTTCATCCAGCGAATCGACAATTGTAAATACCAGATCAAAGCCAATCAGATTAAAAACCTCGCGGATCGATGGTTGCATAGCGGCTAACACCAATTCGCCTTTGGCGTCATGCGCTTTTTTCCACAAAGCGACCAGCATCCGTAGCCCTTTGCTGGAAATATAGTCTACCGCGCTCATGTCGAGCACCAGTTCATGGTGCCCATTATTGAGTTCCTGAGTAACAATCTGTTCCAGCTCAACACTACCAGCAGCGTCAATGTGCCCGCTAAAAACAATAACCCGCTGCGCGTCGGTTCCATCAACTACGATCACTGATTGCTCACGTTTCTCTCGTTTTTACAGAATGTTCAGTGGGCAGGCGTTTTGCCATGTACAGATGGTTACGTCCATCGCGATGTTCATAGGCTACCCGGTCCATGAGTTTCTTAATGAAATAAACGCCCCACCCGCCCATCTGCCGCTCATCTAACCCTGCTAGTGGGTCTGGCGATGGCTGTTGCAGCGGGTCAAAAGCTGGTCCATCATCAATTACGACAATATCGAATGTTTCCGCGGTTCGCTGACAAAAAACATCAATAAATTCATCGGGGTTACCACCACTAAAGCCATGTTCAATAATATTCGTGCAGGCCTCATCAATCGCAAGCTGGCAATGATGCCGCGCTTTCGAATCTAGTCCGGCCTGCTCTGCCAGTGACCCAACAAATTGAGAGGCTTGACCGATGGCTTCGATCTGAGCATGGATTCTGATGTGTTGCTGCTGAACAGTCATGAGTACCGCAGGTTATCTCTAGAAGCTGCCAAGCGCCTCGGATTGCGAATCAAAAATTTGAAAGATCGTATTTAATCCAGAGAGTTCAAACACTTCGGAGACCCGTTCAGTCACCTGGGCGATCCGCATGTCACCATTATCACCCCGGACTTTTTTCAATGCCGCCACCAGTTCGCGCAGACCAGCACTGCTCATGTAATCCACACCACCAATATCCAGCACGATCCTGGTTTGCCCGTCGTCAATCACCTGGGTCAATGCAGATCCCAGATCACCAGCGGTTGAGCTATCAATCCGGCCCTGTGCAATCACCAGCGCAATCTGGTTATTGGTCGTTGTTACCTGAATTTCCAGCACGTCGGGTTACTCCTGAAGCAGCATGAACGCCTTCAGTATACCCCATACATTCATGATAGGCTATTGAAGAAAGTGCCGCTATAATGTCATGCCGATAACAGAAATAAGGGACGATTCACCGTGAATTGGGGCGTGTTTTTACTGTTAACCGGAGTCATTATTCTCGCGTTGCTACTGGTGCAACGCACAGAAAGCAAGCGCCGCCGATTAGCGATATTTCTGACCATATTCGTCGGATTTCTCGGCTGGTACTGGGCCGGTATTCGTATGCTCAGCAGCGAATTTGGCTTTGCCTTATTGTGTGGCGGCCTATTCAGCGGATTATTCTGGCTCATCATCGGACGGTATAATCCCGTCGCCGACAGTGATGAAACCATTCAAGTGCTCGGCATGGATGATTGAGTGCATCTGTCTGAAGGAGCACAAACGCATTGTGCCCCTCATACATGCCGTATTTCAGACCTCAACCAATGATATTCAAGGGAATAACATCAGCACTCTGGAGCATCAGCACACTGATACGAGCAGCAACTGTTTGTGCCAGTGTCTGGAATGCCTCGCCCGCCGGACTATCGGGTTCGGTCATCACAATTGGACGACCATAATCCCCCCCCTCACGGACAGCGGCAGCCAGCGGCACCCGGCCTAGAAACGGTATATTTCGCTGCTCAGCCAGTTTTTCGCCGCCACCTTCGCCAAAGAAATCGCCAGTCATATTTTCGACGATACCGGCGATTGGCACATTCAATTGCTCGAACATCGCGACGCTGCGCAAGGCATCCGATACAGCGACATCCTGTGGCTGCGTAACGATAACCGCGCCGGTCAGTGGGAAAGACTGTGCCAGTGAGAGCGGAGCATCACCGGTGCCGGGTGGCAGGTCCACGATCATATAATCCAACTGGCCCCAATCGACATCGGTGAAGAATTGCCGGATCGCCCCGTGCAGCATCGGCCCGCGCATAATCATCGGCTTGTCTGGTGCAGTGAGGAAGCCGGTACTCATGATCTTCACACCATAGGCTTCCAGTGGCACCATTTTTTCATCCACCACTTTAGGCCGTCCATAGCCCAGCCCGGTCATCGTCGGGATATTTGGATTCAAAATATCGGCGTCCATCAGGCCTACATTGGTCCCGGCAGCCGCCAAAGCAACGGCCAGATTGGTGGCGACCGTGCTCTTGCCCACACCGCCCTTGCCACTGGCGATCGCGATGATGCTGTTCATCGGCACATCCAACCGACCATGAATCCGCCGGTCGGTCGGCACTTGCGCGTCCCATTTGATTTCCAGTTTGCTGATGCCGGGTACGGTGCCAATAATCGCTGCATTACAGCGTTCCAGAAAGACATCTTTCAGCGGACAGGCGGGCGTCGTCAAAACAATGGTGAATTGAGCAGTATCACCCTCAACACTGAGGTCACGCACCATATTCAGGGTAACGATGTCCTGGTGCAATTCAGGTTCGATGACGGTACTCAGCGCCGCCATAATTTGATCATTCAAGTCAGTCATTATGCTTCCAATACAATTACGGTTGAAATTTGGAATAAGTATAATAAATATCAGTACAATTCGCAGGTACTATTGTTGGATTAGTATCAGAAATTATGCATGTCCCGGCACAGTGCCAAATAAAAAGGCCCGACCATATGACCGAGCCAAGATTTGATCGCCAGACGGCAAATTAGCTGTTTTCTTCGGCGGCACGTTTGCGGGCCAGTGCTGCTTCCCGTTTTGCCAGCCGCGCTGCTTTGGCCGCTTCAGCATCTTCTGCTGATTGGGCTTCATTGCCGCCATTTTCCGTTTTGGCCGCTGCTGCCTCTTTTTTGGCTTGGGCTGCTGCCCGCGCCGCTTTGGCTTTTTCTTTCTGCACGTCTTTATGTTCCCAACCGCCGCGAACTTCCATCTCTTCTACGGCCCGGGTGGGCGCTATCGTCTTCCAGTAACGCATCTCTTTCGACAATTTTTCTTTGTCAAAGATGTGGTTCGACGTACGATCATAACTTGCCAGTTCGTAATCATGGTCCATCTTGATCGCATCGAACGGGCAGAATTCGGCGCAATAACCACAGTTCATGCAGATGTCGATGTCAATGAAGAAGGCTTCCGGCTCTGGCACGGGCCGCCCGGTCTCCGGGTTCGAACCCCGCACAATCCAGATGCACTGGGGTGGACACACCTTGGCGCAAATGCCACAACTGGTACACCAGTCTGCGCCAGGCCGTTCGGGATGATCGTAATCTTCGACGACCAGGAATGGTATAAATCGAAACCGTTCCGGCACCGCGATCTTTTCATCAGGATACTGCACCGTGAACGCGCCTTTGGTTTTCATCCCTTGCCGCGTTTCGAAGTTGTCATCGTTATTATATTTCTTCAAGCCATAGCGCAGGTCATCAACATAGGTGTTGATGAAGTGCTTGAAGGTAATCAGCAGACCTTTGGCTATTCCCTGTCCATACATACGTCGTTCTCCTAACGGTCCGTTTCGCCCAGCACGATGTCAATACTTCCCAGAATCGTCACCACATCGGCGACCTTCAACCCCACACACATCGGCCCCAGCGCCGTCAGATTAATGAAGCTGGGCGCACGCACGTGATACCGCCAGGGGTTTTGCGGGCCTTTTTCATCACCTTCAGAAACCACATAATAACCGAGTTCACCTTTGGGATTTTCCACCCGGCCATAGGCTTCACCCACCGGCACTCGCGGTGTATGACCCACTTTGGTCACGACGGCATCGCCTTTGGTCTGTTCCAGGCGCGGCAGAATTTGTTTCAGAATGCGGATACTTTCGCGCATTTCCTCCATCCGCACCATGAAACGATCAAAGATGTCGCCATTCTTGCCGGTCGGTATATCAAAATCCAGTTCGGGATAGATGCTATACGGGTCGGCGCGACGCACATCGTAGGCCACTCCACTGGCCCGCAGTAACGGTCCGCAGGTGCTGAGCGCAATCGCCATATCATGTGGCAATATTCCAACACCAATCGTGCGCTGTCGCAGAATTTCATTGCCCACCAGCAACCGCTCATATTCATCCATAAAGCGCGGCAAGCGTTCGTTGATGAGTTCCGTCAGGTACTCCATCGTGTCGAAGTCGCGCACTTTGTCATTGAGCAGGTTGACCACACTGTGCATCCGCTCAGGAATATCCTGGAACACGCCGCCAAAACGCATGTAATTGCACATCAGACGGCTGCCTGCCGTTGCCTCAAAGAAATCGAGAATTTTTTCGCGTTCATTGTTAGCGTAAAGCATGGGCGTGAAGAAGGCACCCAGGTCATTCAACAGAAAGCCGAGCGACCACAGGTGATTAACAATTCGCGTCAGTTCAGTCATGAGTACACGAATACACTCTGCCCGGTAGCTCGGTGGCGTGTACCGTGAACCCAGACTCAGCAATTGCTCGACTGCCAGTGCATAGCCCAGATTATTGCCCATGCTCGAGAGGTAATCGAGGCGATCCGTAAACGGCATGTTGTGCAGGAACGAATTGCGCTCGCCGATCTTCTCGTGATTGCGATGCAGATAGCCCATGACGGGTTCCAGGGTTTCGATCGTCTCCCCATTGAGGGTGACAATCATGCGGAAAACGCCGTGCGTACTGGGATGATGCGGCCCCAGATTAACGACCAGTTTGTCCGTCTTCAGATTCCCACTGTCAAGCTCCTGAATATCAACGCCGAGGCCGAGATTGCCATACAGGCGTTCTTCCGAGACATCGTTCAGCCGCCCCAGATCGAGATCATCAGGATAGCGAACATTTTTACCAAAGACGTTCTTCTCTTCAGAGCGATGCACAAAACCACCGGGCCAGCGGCTATCGAAGGGCTTATGTTCCTCTTCGTAATAGGCCTCTTTCCAATCCTTGCGCATCGGATGGCCGTCAAAGCCCTCCCACAATAGAATGCGCTTCTGATTGGGATGGCCGGGGAAATTGATGCCAAACAGGTCGTAGGCTTCGCGCTCCTGGAAATCGGCGCCGGGCCAAACATCAATCAGCGACGGAATTTCCGCGTTGTCACGATCAGTTTTGGCTTTAAAGACCAACGCCGGGCCACCAGTGGTACGGTAAGCGTGATAAACCATCTCCATATCGTTGGAGATGCCGTGATAATCTACTGCGGTTGCACTGGAGAGATAATCAAACCCCAGTTCATCGCGGATCGCCAGCGCGACATCAACCAGCTTGGCCTTGTTAACGATGACACCGCTAAAGCCCGCGCGGGTTTCATCACTGACAGCATCAGGATACTTGTCTTTGAGAAAGCTAATTGTCTCGTCGATGTCAAGTTCGGTTTTTGGAGGGGCTGCAATCGCCATTAACCTTGCTCCTTCGCCGCTTTACGGGCAGCTAAACGGGCCATCGCTTCTTCGCGTTTGCGGATGCGCGCCGCCTTCGCCGGGTCAACTGCTTCCTCACCTTCGGACGTTTCAACTTTAGCAACCACCTTTTTGGGTGCTTCCTTTTGCGGCCAGGCCGGGAGTTCACGCACGCCGCCATTCGGTTGACCGAGTGCCGCCATTTCGGCCTGTCGTCGGATTAAATCCATCTGCCGCGGATCAATTATGTCGGGTCCTAGCACCGGAATGGGGGTTGGCTCGGCTGGACCGACACCATACCAGGGCACGTCATCCAGATTCGCCAGCGACTGCCCATCAATTTTCTTCTGCAACGCGATCATGCCATAGAGCAAGGCCTGGGGCGTTGGCGGGCAACCTGGTACATAGACGTCCACCGGCAGATATTTATCGACACCCGAAACAACGTTGTAGCCTTCCTTAAAAGGACCGCCGCCGCTGGCACAGGCCCCCATCGCCAAAACATATTTCGGTTCCGGCATCTGATTGTACAAACGCACAATCGGCACGATCATTTTCTTAGTGACTGTCCCGGAGACAATCATCAGATCCGACTGGCGCGGACTACCACGCATGACTTCAAACCCAAAGCGCGAAAAGTCGAAACGCGACGACGCGGTACCGATCATTTCGATGGCGCAACAGGCCAGCCCAAACAACAACGGCCACATGGACGATCGACGGCTCCAGTTATAGAGCTTACTCAGGCTTGTTATCGCGAGGTTGCTTTGAAGTTCATCCGGGATCGGGAACTCGGTTGTCTGCAACTCACGCAGGTCTAATTCAGCCATTTAAGGGTTGACCTCCTCGTACCACTCTCGCAAAATATCGTTTAAGATCGAATTGGTTACTAAATTTGGATCATCGGCAAAGTGTGGCAACCCAATAATCCATTGGTAAAGCTGGTCCACACCAACCATCTCTACATCAGCTTTCGGATGAGCGGCGATCAGGCTTAAGACGATCTCATAAGTCGCATCCCAATACAATGCAGCCTGATAATCACTCATAAATAATTGTACCCTGAACCACCCAAAAAGTCAGAAATCGGTTTATTTTATTCACCTACGACTCACCTAGAATGGCGTCGGTGTCGATCTGAGCACGTTGCAACCGCCCGCTGAAATCGACGTAGACTGATTTCCATTCGGTAAAGCTATCGAGTCCGGCCTGCCCCGCCTCACGCATCCCGTTACCGGTGCCGCGTGTCCCGCCAAACGGAAACTGAATTTCGGCACCCGTCGTACCATGATTAATGTAAACAATACCAGTGGTCAGATCGCGAATCGCCTGGAAGGTAGCATTCACATTTTCGGTAAAGATGCTGCTGGAAAGCCCATAGGCGGTACCGTTATTGACGCTGACTGCTTCTTCCAATGACTCGACTTCGACAATCGACAACACGGGGCCAAAGATTTCTTCCTGCTCAACTCGCATGCCATGCTGAACACCATCGAACAGGGTTGGCTCGAAGAAAAATCCCCGCTCCAGCCCAGCCGATTTACCACCCGTCAAAACTCGCACACCATCCTGTTCGGCAACAGTCATATAACTGGATACTTTTTGCAGAGCCTTCGCATTCACCAACGGACCAACATCAACGCTTTCATCTAACCCATCACCCAATTGCAGATTTTTGGCTTTTTCGAGCAAACCCGCAACCAGGCGCGGTTTGATACCCTTTTGCACAATCAGCCGACTGGTCGCGGTGCAGCGTTGACCGGTGGTCCCAAATGCGCTCCAGGTTATCGCGGCCAATGCCAGATCAAGGTTGGCATCGTCCATTACAATAATGGCGTTTTTACCACCCATCTCCAGCGTTACTTTTTTGCCTAATCGAGCGGCTTTAGCATAAACCTGTAAACCAGTATCGGTCGAGCCGGTAAACGAAATCACCCGCACATCGGGGTGAGAAACCAGCGCCGCGCCAGTATCCCCCGCGCCCGTGACGAGATTGAGCACACCGGGTGGCAGACCAGCCGCTTCAAACGCCTGCACAAACGCAGCAGCCGTCGCCGGGGTGTCCTCACCAGGCTTGAAAACGACCGTATTGCCGGCGATCAGGGCGGGTAACATCTTCCAACTGGGGACGGCAACAGGGAAATTCCAGGGCGTGATGAGGCCGACCACACCAACCGAATCGCGCAGAGCCATGCCAAATTTGTTGGGCATTTCAACAGGCGCGGTATAACCCAGCAAGCGCCGACCTTCACCACCCATATAATAGGCCATGTCGATGGCTTCTTGCACATCACCGCGCGTTTCCGCGATAATTTTGCCCATTTCCTGGGTCATTAACCGCGCGAGGTCTTCTTTGCGCTCGGTCAATATTTGCGCCAATTTAAACAGGATTTCGCCCCGGCGCGGAGCCGGAGTCAGTCGCCAGTCCGGGTAGGCGTCTTTAGCCGCCTGAACCGCTGCGTCAACATCAGCCGAGCCACTGGCTGCCGCTTCAGCCAGAACGGCTTCAGTCGCCGGATTAATCGACGGAAAGACAGCACCAGAGATTGCTTCAACCCACTGGCCGCCGATAAAATTTTTTACCCGGTCAGGCATTCAGTCGCCTCTCATCATTGGAGCATCATGTTTGTGGACAGCCCAAGTATAAATTGCCGGTATACCCTTGTCAAGAATTTCACAAGCATCGAATTATTCGGCACTCAGGATGTCCGCACCGTCAGTATCAATGCGCGTCGCCCGCATAACACTGGCAATATCATGAGCGGCATATGTGGCTTGCATCGCCTGCGCTGCCGCATTAGCGACTTCCTCGGAAGCACAAACGGCACATAAGGTTGGCCCGGCCCCACTGATCGTTAAGCCAGCCGCACCTGCTGCTTTCGCCGCTGCGCGAACTTCGACCAGGTATGGCATGAGATGCGCCCGCGCCGGTTCAACAACTTCATCTTTCTCAATGACCGCCCCCAGCGCAGCAATATCACTGCGGTACAACGCATCCACCAATTGTGCAACCGCCCCGGTCTGATGAACCATCTGGTGCAAGGTGATTGTTTCGGGCAGCACTGCCCGGGCCGCCGCAGTTGGCACATCAACCGCTGGAGTCACTAACGCGAGATTCAAGTCGCCGGGAACTGGTAGCCGGATAATCTGCTCCGCGTCGGTTCCAGTGATGAGCATGATACCGCCCAGCAAACTCGGCCCTGCATTATCGGCGTGCATCCCGCTGACAGCCGCTTCCCCGGCCAGACAAGCCGGTAACAGTTCCACTTTGGTTAACGGTGAATCGAATAAGGTATTCACCGCTACGGCGGCGGCGACCGCGCTGGCGGCACTGCTGCCCAGGCCACTGTTGAGCGGCAATCCTTTGTGCAACCAGATACGCACCCCCTCAGAAGCGCCAATCGTTTGCAAGACAACATTCGCTGCAATTGTGGCAGTATTTTTGTCCGATGCCGTCGGCAATCGCCCCTCGTCACCAATAATCTCAGCAATGACTGCGCCGGGATCTGGCCGCCGCTCGACGATCACCGTATCACCAACCCCCTGTACGGCGAGACCTAAAATATCAAAGCCAACACCGACATTGGCAACAGTTGCGGGTGCCAGGGCCTCAACTCTGGAAAATGCCATAATTGATGCTATCCTTAATTCCAGGTTATCAAGTCAACGGTGGAGCGCGTGATGCTGAGTATCTTACAATGCATAGATTGTGGTCGACAATACCCGGTTGACTCCGTGATTTACAACTGTGAACATTGTGGTGGTCTACTGGATGTCCTGCACGATCTGGATACGCTCAAACGCACCGCGACCCACGCCCATTTTGATGACCGCCTCGGCGCTTTGGACGCCCCATATAACAGCGGTGTCTGGCGCTACAAAGAACTCGTTTACCCGGACATCGGCAATGATGAAATCGTCAGCCGTCCCGAAGGCAACACCAATCTGTACCCCGCGCCCAAACTGGCAGAATGGGTCGGCATCAAGCGTCTCTATCTCAAGCATGAGGGCGAAAACCCAACCGGCTCGTTCAAAGACCGTGGCATGACCGGCGGCGTCACCCAGGCGCGGCGGCTCGGTATGCAACGGGTTGCCTGCGCTTCAACCGGGAATACATCAGCGTCGCTGGCATCATATGCCGCTCATGCGGGATTGGAAGGCGTCGTCTTCTTTGAAAACAAGGAAATCGCGCTGGGTAAGCTGGCCCAGGCAATCGCTTACGGCGCGACCTGCATCCAAGTGTCGGCTGATTTTGACCGCAATCTGGAACTGGTACGCACGATCAGCGCTGAATTGGGAATTTATGTCCTCAACTCGATAAATCCTTTCCGGCTGGAAGGCCAGAAGACGATCGTGATCGAGAGCATCCAACAACTCCGCTGGCAAGTACCCGATTGGATTGTGTGCCCCGGCGGCAACCTGGGCAACAGCTCGGCATTCGGCAAGGCACTGCACGAACTCCACGAACTAGGGTTGATTGATCGTATGCCGCGTGTCGCGATCATCCAAGCCGAGGGAGCTAACCCGCTCTATCAAGCCTATCGCACTGGTTTTGAAGTATTCGAACCGATTCACGCCGAAACGATTGCCTCAGCCATTAAGATCGGCAACCCGGTAAATTATCAGAAGGCCGCACGTACCATCCAATGGACCAATGGCGTGGTCGAACAAGTCACCGACCAGGAAATTATGGATGCCAAAGCCCAGATTGATGCGCGTGGAATTGGCTGTGAGCCTGCCTCGGCTTGCTCGGTGGCCGGGACCCGCAAGCTGGTTGACATGGGCGTCATTCAACCGGAGGAGACGGTCGTCGGCATCTTAACCGGCCATGTCCTCAAAGACCCGGATGCCACCATTAATTATCATCGCGATGCGCTGCCAAATATCCGAGCAGCCTACCCCAATTTTCTCCATCAGGCTGAACCATCAATTGAAGAAATCTCACGCATATTGGCGGCTGAGCCACTGCCAACGCCTTGAATCCACAGGAAAACCGAATAAGTTATGAAAAACGCAAAGTTTTTCACAAACTAATTGACCAAAAATTAAGTTTATGTTATGGTAACAACAGGTTGCTAATGCAATCATCATTCAATCATAGGAGTAATTATCATGCTGTACATGCCCCGCGAAGAAGGTCAAGGTCTGGTAGAATACGCGCTGATTCTGGTTCTGGTTGCCGTCGTGGTGATCGTGATCCTGGCGTTGCTTGGCCCGGCCATCGGTAACATCTTCTCGAACCTCGTCAACACACTGTAGTTCGGTTCGAACCAGCAACACAAACGGGCGACCCATCGCGGATCGCCCGTTTATTATTTATTTGGTGCCGCAGCTTAAGGGTCTAAATGTGAGCCAGGGCTTGATCGAGATCCCGAATAATGTCGTCAACATCTTCGATCCCTAATGCAAAGCGGACCAGGTTGTCCTTAATCCCCAATGCGAGGCGTTCTTCACTCGTTTTCTCGTAATAGCTCATCAGTGCCGGCTGCTCGATCAGTGTTTCAATGCCGCCCAGGCTCGGCGCAATATAAGGAATCTCAAGACGATCAATGAATTGTCCTGTCGTTTGGAGATCGCCCGCAACCTCAAAACTAATCACACCGCCATAGCCGCTCATTTGCGCAACAGCAATCGCATGATCGGGGTGCGAGTCTAGCCCCGGATACCAGACGCGCTCAATGCGGGGGTGATCTTCGAGGAACTCAGCGACCGCCTGCGCCGTGGCATTCTGCTGCCGTACCCGCATCCCCAGCGTCTTCACGCCGCGTTCGAGCAGGAAAGCATTCTGTGGGTCAACTACACCGCCCAACACACCCCTTGCCTCTCGCAAGGCTTCAATCCGATCAGCGCGACCAACGACCACCCCCGCCAGCAGGTCATTGTGCCCGCCTAAATATTTCGTAGCGCTATGAATAACAAAGTCAATCCCCCAATCCAAAGGCCGTTGATTGATGGGGGTTGCAAAGGTACTATCGATCATCGTCCTTACCCGATGTTTGCGTCCGATCTCAGCAATCCGTTCCAGATCAGCGATGCGTAAATAGGGGTTGGTTGGGCTTTCGGAAATGATGAAACGTGTTTGCTTGCGGATAATCGCAGCTTCCAACGCCGCATAATCACCCATTGGGACCACTGATGTTTCAATACCAAATCGTTTCAAGAACGTCATGCAAAACTGGCGTGTGCGCCGATAACAGTCATCCGTCATGATAACGTGTGAACCCGTCGGTAAAATACTCAACAGAACCGACGTTACAGCATTCATGCCGGATGCGTAGAGAACCGCGTCGCCACCGTTATCGAGGGCCGCTAAGCGTTCTTCCACTGCGCGCACTGTCGGATTGCCATAACGACCATACTCTTCATGGTTAACGCCATCGCCCCAGGTCTTGGCTTGCATAAAGTCGACTAATTCCTGGGTGTTCGCAAACGTATAGGTCGCCGTTTGGATGATCGGTGTCGTCAATGCCTTAAACGCCTTCTGGCGTTGCGTACCGCTATGGACAGACCGGGTACTGCTACCCAGTTCGATCTGCTGAACATCCTGGTAGTCCTCTTTCAGATTCCGCAAAGCCGCCATTCCTCTCGCACCTTCCTAATAAAAAAAGCCAGGGTTGGTGGCCCTGGCTTTCTCTGCACTAAAAAAGACCTCGGCATGAAGTCTTTTGAGTTCGGATTTGCTGTTTTTAGTCAGCATTGTGTCCGTTCTCATCTCCCAGAAGTCACATACTTCTGACGGAGTTGGCACCTTCCCGCGCTCGGGGGTTGCCGTGGTTTCGTTGGGCCGTTCCCTCCACCACTCTGGATGAAAATAATACTTGTTAATCTGCGCTAATACGCTCAAACTCTACCATATGCACCGCCCAAATGCAAGCGACATACCAAACCTAATGCCCCACACCGTTGAACTGCAACAGGCAATGCGAGTATACTTAAGTTGTTACTTGTTGTAATGTAATCAGCGGACGGTCAGCCCTTGAGTCGGGAAATCAATATCATGGTGATGAGCGGGGTGGATGATGGAACCCTGCTTAAGCGTAGCATCGAACAAGGCGATGGGCACATCGAAGACGATCGCTGGATCATTACAATTGGTCGGCATGATAACAACGATATTTGCCTGAATAACGATACATTTGTCTCCCGCCATCACGCCCGTATCGTGATTGCTGTCAAACAATGCTGGCTGGAAGACCGCGATAGCACGAACGGCACCTATATTGAAACCCCAACATTTGATGATGAGCAGGTGTTTGACGAGGTCCTCCTAACGCCTGGACAGCTTTTTCGCATCGGTCGCACCTGGCTGCGCATGGAACCCTATTGAGATGACCCCATATGCCCCCGATTGAGCTAAAAGATATTCTCATCAGCGCGCGCCAGGAATCGCACCGGATGCGACACTATTATATTGGCGTTGAACATCTCTTTATTGCGCTGCTCGAAATCCGCGGGGGATTGACCCGCAGCATTTTGGAAGAACAAGGACTGACCCCCGATTATGTGAGTGATGCCATCCGCCGCAAAATCGGCAAAGGTAGCCAGCGGCGATTATGGGCGGGTTCACCCTCGACCCCGCGCACCAATGTTATTCTGGACATCGCCAGCGACCTGGCCCTGGAAGACGGGCGCAGCGGCGTGAATGAGCGTGACCTGCTCATCGCCATTATCGAAGAAACCGACAATATGCCGGTGCGCATTCTCAAATCATTGGGGGTAAATGTCGATCACGTCCATCGGATGGCTCAGACTCGTTCATTGAACCGCCATATGCAACAACCGTATATTAGCATTGAGTTTAGTCCGAATTTTGACCAGACCGCCCTCTTGACCGATGAGCATCTACTCATCCTACGGCGCATGTTCGCTCGTTATACCCGCATCCGCGTTGAAAGCCGATTAACCGGGGGGTATACAGCAGCGCTGGTGCTCATTGTGACACCCATTAATCCTGATGGGCGCGAGGATGCGGCGGTTGCCGTCAAAATTGATAATACAGATCATATCCTGGATGAGGCCCAACGCTATGAGATCCACGTCAAAGGCATCCTGCCACCACTGACAGCGCGCCTGGAAGATCGTCCCGTCGCACCCGAAATTAGTGGTCTGGCTGGACTATATTACACGCTGGTCGCAAAACCGGGGCAAGCTCCGCAAAACCTGCGCCTTGCCATCAAGGACATCGGTGTTGACAACCTCGGCGAATGGCTGCAGCAGCAACTTTATTCACAATTTGGCCGGACCTGGTGGCAACAACGCCGAGCCTTTCGTTTTCAAGCCTGGACTGAGTACGATT
The DNA here is from genome assembly GCA_965223835.1 of Phototrophicaceae bacterium. Classification (GTDB taxonomy): domain Bacteria; phylum Chloroflexota; class Anaerolineae; order Aggregatilineales; family Phototrophicaceae; genus CAVYXZ01. The sequence goes on along the minus strand of CBDCXQ010000001.1, from coordinate 1,704,128 downwards.
GGTTGCTCCCCCCCATTTTTACCTTGCAGTTCGTCCCCCAGGACGCGATACCATCCGCCGCTCATATTTTGCGGGTGCCGGTGAGTCGCAACCGCCTGGAAAAAATTGAGCCGGGTGATGTTGTGGTATTAGAGAATTTTGTCATCCAGCGTATTGGCCCAGACCAAAATAGCCTGCGCCTCAGCAGCGGACGCGGTAATGAAGCAACGAAGCGGGCGCACAAAATCGACATCAACGACATTGACCTGCACGAGTCGCTGCATTATCGGGGTGAAGTAGTTGAACAAATCGCGGGGCGAGTCTGGTCAACCCGCCAGGAAGCATTGATGGCCGCGGCGGATATTTTGGAACCGCCTTTTGATTTACAGGCAACCCTGTTTCAAATTCACAAACCGAGGTCTCGCACGTTACCGAATCCCCTGTTTCATTTTGAAGAACTACTATATTACAACTTGAACGGCTCTACGAGCAAAATCCATGGTGATTTGCACCTGGGCAATATCCTCGTTGGCCCCGGTGACATTGCGTTTCTCATTGACTTCGAACATGCACGCGATGGTCACACCCTATTTGATTGGGCCACGCTGGAAATCAGCATCTTAAACGAACTGATCGTACCGACAGTGAGTGCGGATTGGGATGACCTGTGCTTGATTATTGAATACATGGCTGACATCAACGCTCAGACTCCCCTATCCCAGGCGGATCCAGAGCTGGCCCTGGTTTGCACCCCATTGATCGCCATTCGCGAAATTGTGCAGGCGTCATTAGCCCAGGCCGACAATTGGACTGAGTATTACATCGGTCTGGCGATGTGCGCCCTACGAGCCATGACCTGGGACACGTTATCGATTGGGGGCCGTCGCCTCATGCTGCTGGTGGCTGCCCTCGCTATGGGCGAACTCTATAACACGACTGGCAGTACCGGCAGCAACGATCTGACCAAACCGGACGACCCCACTGAATATCCGCTCAATTAGAGTTGTTCTAGAACAGCATCCGCAAATTCGTCCGTGCTAACATAGTCACCACCAGTTGGTGCAATATCAGCCGTCCGTGCGCCCGACAACAACACCCGGTCAACCGCTTGCTCAATCGCTTGCGCCTCCGTTTCCAGTTGTAAGCTGTAGCGCAACAACAAGGCCGCACTCAAAATCGTACCGATAGGATTGGCTTTGCCCTGTCCCGCGATGTCGGGCGCAGACCCGTGAATCGGCTCATATAGACCAAAGGTGTCTGACCGCAATGAAGCCGAGGGGAGCATCCCCAACGAACCGGCCAGCACGGAGGCTTCGTCACTCAGAATGTCACCAAACATATTCCCAGCCACGATGACATCAAAGGACGCGGGGCGGGTAAGCAAATGCATCGCGGCGGCATCCACCAGCAGATGTTCGAGTTCAACATCACTATAATCTTCATGCACTTCCACCACCGTTCGCCGCCACAGTCGCATGGCTGCCAGGACATTGGCCTTGTCGATGGACGTCACTTTGTTACGACGGCCCTGCGCAGCACGGAAGGCAACCGCAGCAACCCGCTTAACCTCATCGGTCGTGTACAACAAGGTGTCATAAGACCGATCGCCCTCACCCTGTTCTTGACTTTCACCAAAATAGATACCGCCGGTCAATTCGCGAACAAACAACATATCGACATTTTCCAGGAGATCACGCCGCAAAGGCGCATGCTCGGCCAACATCGGATAGGCTTTGACCGGACGCAGGTTGGCAAAGAGGCCAAAATGCTGCCGAATCTTGAGCAAACCCTGTTCCGGGCGTACTGGTGCTGTTGGATCAGACCATTGAGGCCCACCAACCGCACCCAACAAAATCGCATCAGACTGCTCAGCCGCACGCAGCGTTTCGTCGGGCAGTGGATTACCTGTCTGGTCAATAGCGATCCCACCCATTAATGCTTCTTCAAACTCAAAATCATGTCCGTACTTGCTGGCGACTTTTTGCAGTACGGCGACCGATTTGGCGATCACTTCCGGGCCGATACCGTCACCAGGCAGCACCAGAATTCTGGCTTTCATCATCAATCTCCCCTAATAAAAGAGGTCGGGATACACGCCCGACCCGCCAAATTAAACGTTCGTATTGTAGCGCAAAAAATCAGTGTAGATGGTCAAATCCTGAACGGATTAGATTGGAACACTAGCGATTACATATCGCCCGCCACCTGAGCGGATTATAGATCGGATGATAGGGCGCATTGGCATCATGTAGTTCAAGCCGATTGTTTCCTGATGCTGGCCCGGCGCTCAAAATGCGATCAAGGACCTCGTCTTCGACGGCACCCGCAACACTATGTGTACTGATGGTGTCCAATCTAACCGGGTTGTCGCTCACCCACTTGATCTGCAAGCCGTAAACCGTACTCCATGCTATCAACCAGCGCCAACCAACTCGCCTGGATAATATTAGTCCCGGCGCCGACCGTACTCCAACGCAATGCGCCGTTTTGCGTATCAATGAGCACCCGTGTGGTTGCTGCCGTGCCATTCGAACCGTCAAGGATACGAACTTTGTAATCGGCCAATTGGAAATCTACCAGTTGCGGGTACAGCGGAATCAAGGCCTTGCGCAGCGCGAGGTCAAGCGCGTTCACCGGCCCGTTACCTTCAGCAGCAGTGTGCACGACGTCGCCATCCAGGTCAATCTTAACCATTGCCTCTGCGACTGTACCCCGCCCTTGCCGCTCCTCAACAATGGTCGTGAAATCAATCAACGAAAATAGCGGTTCGTAGTCTGGTTGAGCACGATGCATCCGTACTGCAATGGACGCCTCGGCCCCTTCGAAAACATAGCCTGCATTTTCCAACTGCTTGATTTCTTCCAGTACCTTGAGCGCTTCGCTGCGGGTAATGTCCAGACCCAGTTCTTCAGCTTTGCTGAGCAAATTCCCCCGACCGGATAAATCAGAAACCAGCACCCGCATTTCGTTACCCACCAGATCAGGCACAATATGCTGATAACTGTCGACATTCCGGCGAATGGCCGCGACATGGATGCCACCTTTATGGGCAAAAGCGCTCTTGCCAACATAAGCCAGGTGATCGTCGGGTGCGAGATTGGCGATTTCAGCGACAACACGTGCCAAACGTGTGAGCGTTTTGAGGTTCTCTGGCGGCACGCACAGGTAGTCCATCTTCAATTGCAGATCCGGGATAATGCTACACAAATTGGCGTTACCACAGCGCTCACCGTAGCCATTGATCGTTCCCTGCACCTGCACCGCACCAGCTTCAACCGCCGCCAGCGAGTTCGCAACCGCCAGTTCGCTATCGTTGTGGGTATGAATCCCCAACGGCGTATCCGGGAAAGCATCTTGCACCATCGTAAAATAACGCGTGATCTCCCAGGGTAACGAGCCACCATTGGTATCGCACATCACCACACAATCCGCGCCACCTTGAATCGCCGCCGCAATCGTGTCCATGCCATATTCCATGTCGAGCTTGAGGCCATCAAAGAAATGTTCGGCGTCGTAAATTACTTCTTTGCCCATGTCCTTGAAATACCGAACTGTCGCCTCAATCATCCGCAAGTTTTCTACTGGCGTGGTTTGTAGCACATCGGTGACATGCAACATTGATGTTTTGCCGACAATCGTCACAACCGGGGTTTGGGCATCAACCAGCATTTGCAGGTTGGCATCCTCGGATGGCTGGCTGTCCTTGCGACAGGTGTAACTAAACGCCGTTATCCTGGCATGTTGCAGTTCGAGATCACGCACCTGTTCAAAATAGGCTGCGTCTTTGGGATTCGACCCCGGCCAACCACCTTCAATGTAGGCGACACCTAACTCATCCAGCAATTTCGTAATTCGAATCTTGTCGGCAACCGACAGCGAAATACCCTCACGTTGGGTTCCATCGCGGAGTGTGGTGTCATAGATGGCGACTGTTCTCATGATCGTTCCCTTAGCAAGATAAAGGGCACATCCGTTGATGTACCCTGGTTCCGAACTAGGCTAGCGTGTTGATGCGTGGTGCATGTTCATTTTCATAGGCAACCACATCGGTTTCAAGACTTTGAAGATAGCCAAGCTGATCAACCCCATTGAGCAAGCAATGTTTCGAGAAACCATCAATCGGAAACTCGACCTTACGCCCATCTGGCAGTAGCAGTGTCTGTGATTCGAGGTCAATCCTGACTTCCGTATTCGGGTCTTCCTGGGCCAGGCTAATCAATTGCTGGTGCGTTTCTTCATCAACTATGATCGGCAGCAGGCCATTTTTAAGCGAATTGTTGCGGAAGATGTCTGCAAAATCGGTGCTGATAACAGCCTGAAAACCACCGCCGATAAGCGCCCAGGGGGCATGTTCACGCGAACTACCACACCCAAAGTTATGCCCGCCAATCAATACAGACGCACCTTGATATTCGGGCTGATTGAGGACGAAATCAGCTTTGGGTGAGCCATCGGCTTCATAACGCCAGTCAGAAAACAGGGCTTTACCCAGGCCTTCTTTATCAGTCGTCTTGAGATAACGCGCCGGAATAATTTGATCGGTGTCAGTATCATTAATTGGCAGTGCAACGATTTTACCCTGAAGATTTTTGATCGGTTCCATAGTTATGCTGGCTCCGTTTCCAGTGTGCGGGCGTCGGTAATCACACCGTTGACGGCAGTGGCGGTAGCGGTCAGCGGGCTGGCGAGGAAAGTGCGCCCACCTTTGCCCTGACGACCTTCAAAATTGCGATTGCTGGTGCTGACGGCGTACTCGCCCGGTTGCAGTTGGTCGCCATTCATGGCAATGCACATCGAACAACCCGCTTCGCGCCATTCAGCCCCTGCCGCTTTGAAAATCTCATCTAACCCTTCAGCTTCAGCCTGTTGTTTGACAAGCTGCGACCCCGGTACAACCAACATGCGCACGTTGTCGGCAACCTTGCGCCCGGCAATTAAACCCGCCGCTTCACGTAAATCGGAGATGCGGGAATTGGTACAGCTACCCACAAACACCACATCGACTTGTTTACCGATGAGTTGTTGTCCCGGTTGCAAGTCCATATACTGCAAGGCTTTATCGAGCGCCATTTTCGCAGTGGGATCGCCAAGTTTATCTGGGTCGGGTACTTGATCGGTGATTTTCATACCCATACCTGGATTCGTGCCATACGTAATCATCGGCACCAGATCGTCGGCATCAAGCACGACTTCTTTATCAAATGTCGCCCCGTCGTCGGTGGGCAATTGCCGCCAGGCCGCGACCGCTGCATCCCAATCAGCGTTCTTCGGCGCATAAGGCCGACCATAAATGTATTCAAAGGTCGTATCGTCAGGTGCGACCATCCCGGCCCGTGCACCCCCTTCAATCGACATATTGCAGACGGTCATACGGCCTTCCATGCTGAGGTGTCGTAACGCTTCACCCATGTACTCAATCACATGGCCCGTACCACCGCCGACGCCGATTTTGGCGATCACGGCCAGAATGATGTCTTTAGCAGTGACGCCGGGCTGCAAGCGCCCATCAACCTTGACCGCCATCGTCTGCGGCTTATTTTGGAGGAGGGTTTGCGTCGCCAGCACATGACCGACTTCGCTGGTGCCGATGCCAAAGGCCAACGCGCCAAAGGCACCGTGCGTGCTGGTGTGACTATCACCGCAGACAATCGTCATACCGGGTTGGGTAAAACCTTGTTCCGGCCCGATCACATGGACGATCCCTTGATTTTCAGTGCCCAGATCGTACAGCGGGATACCGAAATCGGCGCAATTTTGGCGCATGACATCAAGCTGTTTAGCCGCCTGGGTATCCACAATCGGGATAATGCCATCGGCATTGCGGGGTGTCGTCGGTGTACTGTGGTCCATCGTCGCCAGTGTCTTGTCAGGGCGACGCACCTTCAGGCCGCGTTCGCGCAACGTTGAAAACGCCTGTGGCGATGTCACCTCATGGACCAGGTGCAGGTCGATATACAATACGGCGGGCGCATCAGCAGATTGCGGTTTGACAATATGGCTATCCCACACTTTTTCGAACAGCGTCCGCGGACGGCTGCCATTTGCATCACTCATGAATTACTTCCTTGATTTATCCCAAATATCCCAATGAATATATCCCAAGTTATCGCAGATTACGTTGACGAAATGTTAACGGTGGCGACTTCGCCTTCCGGGATCTGCCCACCAGCCCCTGTCACGGCCATCATACGATTCAATGCTGCGAGATAGGCACGGACGCTGGCGACGATCACATCATCATCGGCACCATAGCCACCAAACGAGCGTGTCGAATCCTTCGGGCCAATGCGAACGGTTACCTCGCCCACCGCATCAATACCTTCGGTAACGCTGTGGACACTATATTCCAGCAAGGTATTCGGTACATTGACAATGGCGTCTACTGCACGGAATGAAGCATCCACGGGACCAGTTCCAACTGCGGCCTGAATGATCTTCTCACCGGCGCCCGTTTCCAACTTCACAGTCGCCGTCGGCATCCCCATCGTACCGGATGTCACCTGAATATCAACCAGCTTGAAGAACTCACGCGGCCCTTGCACTTCATCTGCAACCAGCGCTTCCAGGTCGGCGTCTGTTACGGTCTTTTTGGCATCCGCCAGATCTTTAAAGCGCTTGAAAATTTCTTTCAGTTCGGCATCATCGACTTCGTAGCCCAACTCCCGCAGCCGTGCCCGTAGCGCATGGCGACCACTATGCTTACCCAAAACCAGATCGCTGTGGGCTAAACCGACGTCTTCGGGTCGCATAATCTCATAGGTGCTGGAATTTTTGAGGACTCCATCCTGGTGTATACCGGCTTCATGGGCAAAGGCATTCTTGCCAACGATCGCTTTATTCGCCTGGACTGCCAGCCCCGTATAGTTGCTGACCATCTGACTGGTCTTCACGATTTCACGGGCATTAATGTTCGTATCAACATGATAGAATTGCGGACGTGTGCGCAACGCCATCACCACTTCTTCCAGGCTCGTGTTACCGGCGCGTTCACCGATGCCGTTGATCGTCACCTCAACCTGCCGCGCCCCGGCCAGAACACCCGCGAGGGTATTGGCAGTCGCCATCCCCAGATCGTTGTGGCAATGAACGGACCACGTGATACCACTACCGGGACCGCCGCCAGGCGTCTCGGCAATGAGATTCGACATCGTTTCATACCACTCTTCAGGAGCTACATAGCCAACCGTATCGGGGATATTCAAAGTGGTCGCTCCACATTCAATCGCCAATGCGCACGCCTGAATCAAATATTCTTTATCGGTACGCCCCGCATCCATCGGGCTAAACTCGACATCATCACATAAGCTACGGGCCAGCGTCACCGCCTTGCGAATTGCCTCCAGCCCTTCCTCCCGAGTCAGGCCGGTTTGATATTGCAGGTGAATATCCGATGTGCCAAGGAAGGTGTGAATACGCGGTTTTGCCGCATCTTTGATGCCTTCCCAACAGGTCAAAATATCGGATTCAACGGCACGGGCGAGTCCGCAGATCACTGGGCCATCTTCAGTGCCAACTTCACGTGAAATACGCTGCACTGCCGCGAGATCGTCCGGGGAAGCCGCTGGGAAACCCGCCTCGATAATATCGACGCCGAGTTCGGCCAGTTGCCGGGCGATTTCCAATTTTTCGGCGCTGGTCAGGGTCGCGCCGGGGCTTTGTTCACCGTCACGCAGGGTAGTATCGAAAACACGAACAATGTTGCTATCCATGAGGAGATGATCCTTTCAATGTCTAATGGTTTTAAGAGCGTGCTAAGGTCACTAAGGCCATCATCAGACATGGGCATCACCTCCTTTCGCAACGACGCCAGGGTCGTCATCCATACGGGCTAAGCCTCCTGCTTAATCTTCTTGGCGTTCAGGAACGGCATCATATCGCGCAGCCCTTCGCCGACTTGCTCAATCAACAGGTCATGTTCCTGTTTACGGCGGTCCAGGAATTCGGGCAGACCCGCCTTATTCTCATCGACCCAATTGGTCGCAAATGTACCGTTTTGTATTTCTTGCAACACACCGTCCAGTTCTTCTTTGACCATGCCTTCAATCTTGTCGCCAATGACATAGCCGCCATACTCGGCGGTGTTACTGACGCTGTACCACATGTAACTGAGGCCGCCCTCGTACAACAGGTCGACAATGAGCTTGAGTTCATGGAGACATTCAAAATAGGCAACTTCGGGTTGGTAACCGGCCTTGACAAGGGTTTCGAAAGCAGCACGAATCAGGGCCGTGACGCCACCGCACAAAATCACCTGCTCACCAAAGAGGTCTGTCTCGGTCTCTTCTTGAAAAGTGGTTTCAATCACACCGGCGCGGGTGCAGCCAATCGCTTTCGCATAGGCCAGCGCCAGGGCATGCGCATTGCCCGTCGCATCCTGCGCAACTGCGATCAGACCCGGTGTGCCCGCGCCTTCAGTGAAGACTTCACGGACCCGGTGGCCCGGTGCTTTGGGCGCAATCATCGAAACATCGACCGATGCTGGCGGCTCAATCTGCTTGAAGTGAATGTTGAACCCATGCGCAAACATCAACATGCTGCCGGGCTTCAAATTAGGTGCAATCGATTCTTCATAAACTGCCGCCTGCCTGGTATCAGGAATCAATACCATCACAATATCGGCACCCTGCGTAGCATCTGCAACGGAGCGCACCTGCAAACCATCGGCTTCTGCTTTGGCCTTGCTGCGACTACCCTCGTGTAAGCCAATAACCACCTGCATCCCGCTGTCCTTAGCGTTCAATGCATGGGCATGACCTTGACTACCATAGCCAATGACCGCAATCGTTTTGCCCGAAAGCAATGTCAGGTCAGCATCTTTGTCATAATAGAGTGTTGCCATGAAATTCTGTCTCCATAATTTTTGAGCACCTCACTGTGAGCCGCCCACTCTCAAAAAAATCAGACGCCAAAGCGTTGATAACCGTTCGTCGTGTTCTTAACCGCAACAACCGGTTCATACTGGGTATCCTGAATGCGCACGCCACGTCCCATCGCAACAACACCGGTGCGGACCATTTCAACAATTCCAATAGGCCGCAGTTCCTCGATCATGCTCTCAACGGTTTCTTCCTGTGCAACAATCTCAATGATGGAAACCTCCGGGCCAATGTCCACGATGCGGGCTGGATACCGTTCGCAAATCATCGTGACATTGTTACACGATTCGGGATTGTCAGTACGCACCTTAATGAGGGCCAAGTCCCGACTCACATGTGGTTGCTCGGAAACAATGCGCACTTCAATCACATTGACCAACTTCCGCAAATTCGCCGCAATTAATTTAACATTAGCCTGTTTCGCATCCACAACGATGGTCATGCGGGAAACATGGGGCTTATGCGTCCGCCCGACTGTCAGGCTATCAATGTTGAAATTGCGCCGCCGGAACAGGCTGGCGATGCGGTTTAGGACACCGGGCTTGTTCTCCACCAGTGCCACCAGCGTATGTTTAACCCCATGTTCTTCTTGTGATGTTTGCTCAGTCATTGTTTAGATCTCCCCTGGCTTGGGCCGACGCAACATCGCATGCAGGTCTGCCCCGGCAGGTACCATCGGATACACGATTTCTTCTTTTTCGATCTGGAATTCAATTAGCGTCGGCCCGTCAATGCTACGGGCAAAAGCGACGGCTTCTTCTATTTGGCTGCGATGGGTGACACGCATACTGGCAATGCCAAAGGCTTCGGCCAGCTTGCAAAAATCCGGGTTGAACATGGGCGTCGCCTGATAGCGTTCTTCATAGAAGAATTCCTGCCATTGCCGCACCATGCCCAGAAAGCCATTGTTCAGAATGGCGATATTCACATTGACGTTTTCCTGGGCAGCCGTCGCCAATTCACACATCGTCATCTGGAAACCGCCATCACCTACGATGGCCCACACTTCCTCGTCAGGCGTGCCAAACTTCGCGCCAATGGCTGCGGGAAATCCAAATCCCATCGTCCCCAGGCCGCCACTGGTCAACATCGTTGCTGGTCGCTGGTGTGGGTAATATTGCGCTTCGAGCATCTGATGCTGGCCTACATCCGTAACAGTAACTGCTTCGCCACCGGTGAATTTCCACAGATCATTAATCACCTGTGCGCCCAACAATATATCGCCCGTATCCTGCCGCAAAATATCACGCTCATCACCGTCTTCCTGCCAGTCGCGGATGCGCCCAACCCAGTCCGGGTGCTGATTGACCTGAATTTCTGGCAGCATCTGGCTAATGACGGTCCGCAGATCACCGGCGATACCAACATCAACGGGTACGTTTTTATTGATCTCTGAAGGATCAATATCTATATGAATCTTACGCGCATTGACAGCGTAGGTTTTCAGATTACCTGTGACTCGGTCATCAAACCGCATCCCCAGCGCGATCAGCAAATCGGCTTCCTGAATGGCATGATTAGAGGCTGCTCCACCATGCATACCCATCATGCCCAGCACTAATGGGTGGCTTTCCGGCATCGCACCCTTACCCAATAAGGTTAACGTTACAGGCGTACCTGACTTTTCTGCCAGCTCGCGCAGCTCATTCATCGCGCCCGACATCATAATGCCGTGTCCAGCCAGGATAATCGGGCGTTGGGCCTGATTAATGAGCGCTGCTGCTGCTTCGACATCTTCCACATCTGCTTTGTTCGGCGGTTGATAGCCAGGCAGATGAATCTCACCTTCAGGGTATACAAACTCCGTTGTCTGAATCTGAACATCTTTGGGTACATCAACCAGGACCGGGCCAGGGCGACCGGTGCGGGCAATATGGAACGCTTCCCGGATGGTGTACGCAAGTTCGTCAACATCGGCGACCAGATAATTGTGCTTCGTCACCGGCAGGGTCACACCGGTGACATCCGTTTCCTGGAAAGCATCAGAGCCAATCGCTGCGCGTGGCACCTGTCCGGTAATTGCAACAATCGGAGATGAATCCATCATCGCGGTTGCCAAACCCGTAACCAGGTTGGTCGCGCCCGGTCCACTGGTGGCGATTGCGACGCCAACCCGTCCAGTGGCCCGGGCATAGCCGTCCGCCATATGCGATGCACCCTGTTCATGGCGCACCAGAACATGGTGAATCTGTGGATATTTCGTCATTGCGTCATACGTTGGCAAAATCGCGCCGCCGGGGTAGCCAAACATGACGTCCACCCCCTCGCGCAGCAAACACTCCATTATGATTTCTGCACCCGTGAGTTCCATTCAAATTCTCCTTAAAACCAACTAATCACCACTGGCTGGTTCAGATTGCTTCACTGGCGTCAACCAACCATAGCGATCAGCTTGGGCGCCAGCAGTTATTGCAAAGAATTCATCCTGTACCGCTTTCGTAATCGGTCCGCGTGAACCGGTGCCGATGGGTATCCGATCAACGGAACGAACCGGGGTGATCTCAGCCGCCGTGCCGGTAAAGAAGATTTCATCCGCCAAGTAGAGCATGTCGCGGGCAATGGCTTCGTAGCGGATTTCATAACCCATATCACGCAAAATGGTTAAGGCACTGTCACGAGTGATTCCCAGTAGAATGCTGGCCCATGCTCCAGGCGTATAGACGACATTATTGATAATGACGAACAGGTTCTCGCCCGCGCCCTCGCTGACATAGCCATACACATCCAGTGCCAGCCCTTCATTAAAGCCGTTGTCGTGGGCTTCCATACTGATGAATTGGCTGTTGACGTACTGACCGCCGATCTTTGCCAGTGAAGCTGCCGTGCCCGGTGCCATCCGTCGCCACGAACTGATCTGGACATCAACGCCCTGCTCAATCGCTTCCTGCCCCAGGTAGGCACCCCACTCCATCGTAAAAATTGTCACATCAACCGGGTTCTTGCGCCCTTCCAGACCCAGCGGTCCAGAGCCGCGAAAAACCAGCGGGCGAATATAGCAGGCATCATGTCCGTTTATCGCAATCGTTTCCAGAATTGCCTGGTTGATTTCATCAGCGGTATAGGGCATTTCCATACGGGCGATTTTTGCAGAATGGGCCATGCGGGTTGTGTGATCCTGGAGCCGAAACACCGCCGGTCCCTGTGGTGTACTATATGCACGAATACCTTCAAATACACTGGACCCATAATGTAACGCATGGGTAGTGACATGGACGGTAGCATCAGCCCACTTAACCAGTTCACCATTCATCCAGATCCATTCAGCAGCCATTGTCTAAATCCTCTTCCCAATTGCGAGACAAAAAGAAACGCGCTTTTTCTAAAGATTAACGAAAAGCGCGTACTTTTGACAACAAATGGTAATCGGGATAGCAGGCGGCAGATAGGCACGCACCCAATGCTATTCCAGCACAGGTCGATGGTGTGGAAATATAGGTGAAATGTTGTTTACCGCTCATACCCTGCTCCAGCTAGACAATTAAAAAGCCCCCTGGCTTGGGGGCTATTCTTTCAAAAACTATGGTTAGTCACCGCCCAAGCCGTTATAACCCGCCAATAATAAGGACGAGTACGATAACAACGACGACGATCAGGTTGTTCAGGCTTGTGTTGTAATCGGTGTTCATTCTGGTCAACATTTACCAAACATTTTTGCCACTTGTGATAAGCGTAACCAGCAATCGTCAGTGTGTCAAGGCCCTGATACCAGTTGGCACAAGTTCATGCAAAATAATAGTGAAAATATGGCGATTTTATACAATGTAGCTAGAGGCTGTGAGTTGCCAACCACTGCTGGGCGTTATCAATTTGGACTTTGACCGCCGCCGGTGCCGTGCCGCCTGGAGACCTGCGCCGCGCCACTGCTGCATCAAAATCAAATACAACTGCAACATCGTCAGCAAATAGGTCTGATAATGGCGTGAGCATGTTCAACGGTATCTGTGATAACTTCAGCTTTTCATGTTGAGCGACCTGCACCACTTCCCCCACCACATGATGCGCTTGCCTGAAGGGCATCCCTTTATTAACCAGATAATCGGCCAGTTCAGTAGCCAGCATTTCGTCGTCTAATGCCGCCCGCAGATTTTCCGGATTAACTTGTAACGTGTTGATAATGGCGGTGATAACTGGCAGCAGATGTTGCACCGTGTCGATGGCATCAAACAGGGACTCTTTGTCCTCTTGCAAATCTTTGTTATAAGTACTGGGCAAGCCTTTCAGGGTTGCCAACAAACCAGTCAGATGACCAATCAACCGCCCCGCTTTACCACGCGTCAATTCCATTGGGTCAGCATTGCGCTTTTGAGGCATGAGGCTAGAACCGGTGCTATAACGATCATGCAACGTAATATAGCCAAATAGTGGATTGCTATAGATGATGATGTCCTCGGCCAGGCGGCTTAGATGGGTGCCCATTAACGCCAGAGAAAACAGGGTTTCGGCGACAAAATCTCGATCACTGACACCATCAAGACTGTTTTGACTATACGAAGAAAAACCAAGTTCATCTGCCAACTGTTGGCGGTTGATGTGGTAAGGTGTTCCTGAAAGTGCGCCGGACCCTAACGGTAGGATGGCTGTCCGCCGCTGTGAATCACGTAGCCGCTCACGATCCCGAGCCAGCATCCAAAAAAAACTCATTAACCAGTGGGCCAACGTGATGGGTTGTGCCGGTTGTAAATGCGTATAACCGGGCATAACCGTGTGCAAATGCTGTTCAGCCTGTTCAATAAGTGCCTGTTGGAGCAGCGCAATCTGCTGATCGAGATTGGCCTGGGCATTCATCACCCATAAGCGGAAATCAGTCGCGACTTGATCGTTGCGGCTGCGTCCCGTGTGGAGTTTGCCGCCGACATCACCCACTATTTCCGTCAGACGCCGCTCAACGGCGGTGTGAATATCTTCATCGCCAATTTTTAATTCAAATAAGTCGTTGTCAAATTCGTGCTGGACTTGCTGCAAGCCATTGATAATGATTTCAGCCTCAGCCGCTGTAATCACCCCTGCCGCCGCAATGGCCCGGGCATAAGCGATACTCCCAGCGATGTCCTCACGATACAGACGCTGGTCGAAACCAATACTGTCATTTAAGGCGCGCAGATCGTCGTCCGTTGGCTCGGTAAAGCGTCCGCCCCACAAACTCATATTTTTTCTCCCAAGAAGATGTGTGAATATCCGGTATGGGGCACGGCATCCCGTACCCCTTCACAAAGCAGATTACTGTTTTAATCCCGCTTGAATTTGCTGTAATCGGGTTTGCGATAGCGGCTGGCACCACCGCCATCAATCGATAGCAAGGCTTCAACCTTCATGGGTAAACCGAAGAGTGTGATAAAGCCTTCAGCATCTTTCTGATTATAGACATCTTCCTCACCGAACGAAGCATAATCTTCCCGGTAGAGACTGAAGGCACTCTGGCGTCCGGCGATGATAATATTACCTTTGTACAATTTAATGCGCACGGTACCGGTCACCTGTTCCTGCGTAATCTGCACAAAGGCATCAAGTGCCTCCCGCAAGCGCGTGTACCATAGGCCGTTATAAACCAGTTCGGCATATTTCACGGCAACGAAGTCTTTGTAATGCATTGTGTGTTTGTCAAGCGTGATGCTCTCCAGCGCTTGATGTGCCCGCCGCAGTAACGTTCCCGCCGGAGTCTCATACACGCCATGACTCTTCATACCAACCAACCGATTTTCAACAATATCAGCCCGGCCAACCCCATGTTGACCAGCCAGTTTATTTAACCGGACAAACAGGTCAACAGCCGATATTTCTTCACCATCAAGGCTAACCGGCACTCCCTTCTCAAAGCCGATTTCAACATAGGCCGGGGTATCTGGGGCTTCCTCCGGGCTGTTCGTCAGCTTGAACATATCTTCTTCAGGTTCATTCCAGGGATTTTCCAGCAGACCACCTTCATGGCTCAGGTGAAAGATGTTGCGGTCCCGACTGTATATATCCTTCTCCGTGTGTGAGACTGGTACATTGAATTCCTCAGCATAGGCTAACGCATCTTCCCGGCTGCGGATTTCCCATTCACGCCAGGGCGCAATTACCGTCAATTTGGGATTAAGGGCCGTTGCGGTCAGTTCAAAGCGGACTTGATCGTTACCTTTGCCGGTGCAGCCATGCGCCAGCGCGTCGGCCCCTTCGATTTCGGCAATTTCGACCAGATGCTTGGCGATGAGCGGTCGGGCAAATGAGGTTCCCAGTAAATACTCACGCTCATAAACAGCCCCGGCCTGCATCGTTGGAAACACGAAATCGGTCAGAAATTCCTCGCGCAGGTCCCGGATATACAGCTTGCTGGCACCAGACTTTAGCGCCTTATCCTCAAGCCCGTCCAGTTCCTCTTCCTGGCCCAAATCTGCACAAAAACAGATCACCTCACAATCGCCATAGTTATTGCGCAACCAGGGCACAATTACTGAGGTATCCAGCCCGCCGCTGTAGGCCAACACAACCTTTTTGACACCTTGCTTCTCTGCCACAATCTTCCTCCAAATGCCATAAAAAAACCCCGAAACAGGTTCGGGGCTTATCGCTCACTCTGGGGTTAAACGTCTGAACGCCTAAACCACCAAACCTGTAATCAAGGCATGGTTCTGGCGGCTGCGGCGTGTGTATGTGAACGCTTTCCCAATCATGATTGTGAGTTTACCGTGTGCGGGCTGAATGTCAAGGGACTTATGGAATCGTGAACGATATTAACCCCAATACTCAAGCTGTCACAACGACTTCATCATGCGCGATGTTATCTTGACGGGTTTGAGCCAGCATCCGGTAGATGTCGAAACTAGAGATGATACCCACCAGACGACCATGACGATCGACCACCGGCAAGCGGCTAACATTATTACGCAGCATGACGCTGGCTGCAGTCACTACATTGGCATGAGGCCGAATGGTAATCACTCGATCAGACATAAGCTGACGAACCGTAATGTGTTCCCACGTATTGTTGATGTCCCAAATAGTACGGGTAGTGTCGTCGCCGGGCAGCGCAGCACGAATGTCACCCATGGTGATGATGCCCACAATATCATTGTTAGCTAACACAATCAAACACTGCACATCGGCCTGCCGCATAATCTCCACCGCTCGGCGCAATGGTGTATTCACCTTCACCGTTTTGACCGGACCCATCCATGTCTTAACCAAAACTTGCTTTGACATGACCTGCACCTCCTGCGGGCCTTTATATTCAGTATCCCCCTTTTAGAGTGTGACAGTCAATATACACACCTGTAGGCGGTAATATTAAATTTTTGGTTCAGCAAATTTCGGATCCCCCCGAAAGTAAAAGCCGATAGGCGGTGCAAACAAAAATCAAACCACGGAATCAAAAAATGCACGACGCTAGCCATGCATTTCAATCCACTCAGCTCATGTTATTGGCTTAACTTTCGGGCCGACTCCAGGTCATTTGTTCGCGAACCAGCAGATCGGTACTACGCATCTTCATCGCCAGGTCGGCTGCGAGATTACGCATCAAGCGGTAACCAAGTTGGGGATAGGTATCGCAGAGCAACATGAGTTTATCACGCGGAATAACAATCAGGTGCGTATTTTGCTGAGAACAGCGTGCACCAGCGGACCGCAAGCCTTCATCAACCAGTGCCACCTCGCCAAATGATTGCCCGCGCCGCAATGTACTTATAATTTCAGAATTGAATTTAGCCTCTCTACCAAGCAGGGCCGGGTTTAACAGAATTTCCACTTCACCGTCGGCAATGACATAGAGTTCAGCACCGGGCGAGTTTTCCTCAAATACCATATCGCTGGCCTGATAATGCCGTTCATCACAGATTGAAGCCACCAGTTCAAGCTGTGTGTTGGTCAGTTCATAGAAAATGTCGGCTTGCTTCAATATCGTAATGACAGACATCGCCTGAATCCTCGCTAGTTTTTCAAGACCTGCTGGCATTTTAACATAGTTCGTTCAAATGTAGCGAATATCTACTCATAGAATCCAGACCGTTTATGTCGCTCTATAAAACTAAACGGGCATAATAAATTTGAGCCTATGGGCTGTGGCGAATGGCAGGTAGACTTTCTTCATGAACGACTATACCATTGATGAACTTATTTCAGTCTGTATTGCCCGCCAGGTTGTCGATGGCGAAGTGCTGGCACAAGGCATCAATACGCCACTGGTGATGGCTGGTTTTATCCTGGCGCAGTGTACTCACGCCCCCAATGTCCGTTTCGCCTCCGCCATTGGGCAGTCTATCTGCCGTGAATGGGCACCGCTGGCCGTTGGCCGCACCGAGGATCTATGGTTGGGAAAGTCGCTGCTCAATGTCGGTTTTGCGACAGCAGCGGCAGAACTGTTGCCAGCCTATAATCCCAAAGAATTCTTTCGACCAGCCCAGGTCGATGCCAACGGCAACTCCAACAATATCGCAATCGGCAAAGATTATCACCGCCCGCGGCTGCGTTTGCCAGGAACCGGTGGCATCCCGGATGTCACCACCTATTCCAATCACGTTTATCTGTATGTGCCGCGCCATTCACGCGTAACGTTTGTTGAAAAAGTGGATTTTGTCAGTGGCCTGGGACACGTTCCCCAGCGCAAACGGGGCAGCGGCCCACATTACCTCATCAGTGACCTGGGCCAATTCGACTGGGCCAACGGGCGAATGCGCCTCATCAGTCACCATCCTGGCGTGACGGTGGACCGCATCCAGAAAAAAACTGGTTTCAAGCTGGAAATTGCTCCCGATGTGCACGAGACGCCGCTGCCAGCTGCCGAAGAACTTCGATTGTTACGTGAAGACATTGACCCACTAGGCGTGCGAAAACTGGAAACATTGGGCGGCAGCGCCCGGAAAGAATTGCTGCGGGCTATTCTGCAAGCCGAGGGAACGCTTTAGTCACCAAGTTGCCAATGTTGCAGGGTTCGGAAACGATCTGCCGGACGGCCTATAAAACCCAATTGAACGCCAGACACAGACGCCGATGTAACATAAGTGAACAATGGATAATACAATGGGATTGCAATTGCGCGCTCCACAAACGTCTGCTGAAACGCGGCATAGTGCAGACTGCGATTGATGCCGCTTGGGTCACGGCGTGCCTTTTCTAACATTTCACTGATGCGTGAATCCGACGCCCCACCGTAATTTAGCCCATCGGGATACTGACCCTGGTGCCAGAAATCGTAAACATCGGGATCGGCGCTGTCCCCCAATGATAGCTCTACCAGCGCCATATCGAACGCGCCACTGGTCAATCGCTGATGATAAATAGCCGCTGGCACCGCCTCAATTATGACATTGAGATTCAATTGGGACCACTGGACCGCGACTTCCTGCAACATGTTCTCAAGCGTCGGGTCTTCAGGTGTCAAGATGCTAAAACTTGCCAGATAGGGCACGGCGGTTGGCTCAGCACGCGCTGCCGCTTCGTCGGCAACATCTTCAGACGGTGTTTCACTGTCAGCTTCACGATTATCAGGCAGGCTAAGGTTTGCCGTTTCTAGCAAAAAACGGGCAACCGTGAGATCGCTGGGGGGCCATTCCAGGTTTGCTTCGTAAGCCCATGACCCCGGCCATAAGGGACTATCCGCCCGCACCGCACTGTTGAACAACCAGCGCTCAATAACCGAGGTTCGGTCAATACCCGTTTCGAGTGCTAGCCGCACCCGTTGTTCGCGGAAATAACGAGTTTCATCACGTTGCCAGTTAAAAATCAGGACACCCAATGTGGGTTCCAGCGTGGTTGCCGTGTTGAAATCTATTGGACTCGTGGTTAACAGTGCAGCCCGCTCATGGCGATTACGACTGGCTAATCCATCAATTGCATTGCTCGTGAGGGCGGCCAGGGCGTCATCGAAACGCGGATAAAAATGGAAGCTGAGCCGATCAATCGCATAGCCGGTTTCACCAGCAGGTCGTTGTCGAAACACCGGTGCGACGCGCAGGTCGATCTGCGTTATGGTGTTATTATCAGCGGTACGCAGCGCTTCAAGCTGGTAAGGACCGGTCCCGATAGGTGACAGGTTAAACGAATGAGTTGCCAACTGGTCCGCCGGAACACCGCGCAATGCATGTTCTGGCAACATGCCTACTCGGAGTTTATCCAGGAAACTACCCAACGGTTGCGTGAGGCGAAACCGCACCAGATGTGAGCCGAGTTGCTCGGTTTCGACCGTGCGCCAGAAGTCACCAACCGCTTCCGAGCCAGGGAAGCCAGGGGCACGTAGGAGTGCCATCGTAAAGGCCACATCTGTCGCCGTAAAGGGAATACCATCCTGCCATAAGATATCATCGCGCAGCGTAACAACATATTCGAGACGATTCGGCGAAATCACCCATTCCTTTGCCAGTGAAGGTTCGGGTTCGCCATAGGCATTATTACGGGTAAGGCCTTCAAAAATAAGTGAAGTAATATCTTGTTCGACCGGATTAAGTTCAACCAGGAGCGGGTTCAACCGCTGAACGGTGCCAATAAGTCCCTCACGAAACGTTTTGACCTCGCTCGTCTGATTTTCTGGTTGAATCAAAACACCAGCATTCGGGGTAACGGTTGGGAGTTGCGTTGCCGGGTTGGTTGCTGTGGGTTCACTCGAAGCAGTCGGTTGTGGTAGAACCGGGCTATTGAGCCGATTCACAAGCGTAACCGTAAATAGCCCAGCAGCAATCAGCAGCGCAAGCAATTGCCAGCGAAATCCCCGCAGCATCATTCGACCTCTGGCAACTGGCTTACGCGTGTGCCACCAGCAAATTTACTGGAACACCAGCACGGCAACAATCGAAATCGCCATAAACACAATCGACATCACAATTGTCAACTGATACAGAGTTTTTTCCAGGCCACGGCGCGTGCGCGTAATCCCACCACCCGCGTCACCGCCCAGTAAACTACCCAGGCCGCCGCCTTTGACCTGGAGGAGAATCAAAATTGTCAACAAAACTGACACAATAACCGCCGCGATTTGCAGCGCACCTTGGATATTCATGTATCACTCCTGCAACCGACTGAACCAGAGCAGTATAGCATTGGCATAAACGATCATCAAGGCTCTTGACGTTACCGCAGGGCGTGTTACAAATGAGACGCGATCATAGACATTGGGGAGAACACATGGCGCACAAGCCTGTGATGTTGATTATTCTGGATGGATGGGGTATTCGTGAGATGGCAACGGGCAATGCAGTCGCGTTGGGGAATACCTCCAATTTTGACAACTGGTTGCAGACTCGCGAACGCGCAGTTGTGCATACATCGGGCGAATACGTCGGTCTCGTGCCCGACCAAATGGGGAATTCGGAAGTCGGACATTTGAACCTCGGTGCAGGCCGGGTTGTTTATCAGGACATTACACGGATCGACCTGGCGATTAAAGACGGGTCGCTGGCCCAGGATCAGCAGCTTATCGATACGATGGAAACGGTCAAAGCAGCGGGCAAGAATCTCCATCTCATTGGCTTATTAGGTCCCGGTGGGGTTCACAGTCATCAGAGTCACCTGCACGCCCTGCTGGAGATCGCACAGTCACGGGGCGTTGACCCGGTGGTGCATGTGATTACCGATGGTCGGGATACCCCCACCACCAGCGGTCGTGGTTTTCTGGATAACTTGGAAAAGAAGGTCAATGACGTCGGTGTCGGGCGCATTGCGACAGTAAGCGGGCGCTATTATGCGATGGACCGCGATAAACGCTGGGAGCGCACACAAAAAGCCTTTGACGCCATCGTCAAACGCACAGGGGAACAGGCGGCAAGTGCGGGCGCGGCGCTTCAGCAATCGTATAATCAAGATGTTACCGATGAATTTATTGTACCGACGGTGATTGGCGATGATGACAATTTGAAACTCACCGCTGGTGACGCGGTGATATTCTATAACTTCCGTGCCGACCGGCTTCGCCAACTGGTGCAGGCGTGTGTATTCGAGGACTTCGAGGGCGCAGACCATTTCGACTTCGTGCCAGACTTAAATGTGATTACGTTTACCGAATATATGGATAGTCTGCCAGTCAAGGTTCTTTTCCCGGTCGAACAACCGACCAATACGCTGGCGGAGTGGCTGAGCAAACATGGCAAGCAGCAGTATCACTCCGCCGAAACTGAGAAATACCCTCACGTCACGTTCTTCTTCAATGGTCGTATCGAGGACCCCTGGCCGGGCGAAGACCGCAAGATCGTCCCGTCACCCAAAGTAGCCACCTACGATCTGCAACCTGAAATGAGCGCCCCGGAACTCACCGCCGCAACCTTAGAACGACTCGACACCCACGACGATGATTTTCTGCTCATTAACTTCGCCAACCCGGATATGGTTGGTCATACTGGATCGCTCGAAGCGGCGATCAAAGCGGTAGAATGTGTCGATAACTGTGCTGGACAACTGGTTGAGAAAATCCTGGCGAAAGGCGGTGTTGCGATTGTAACCGCCGACCATGGCAATTGTGAACGGATGATTGACCTGGCAACCGGTGAAGCTCACACCTATCATACGGTGGGGCCAGTGTCCATGTTTGTGATCGGCGCGGGTTATTATGAACTCTATACGCACGGCAAGTTAGCTGATGTCGCGCCGACCGTTTTGGATTTGCTGGGGCTGGAACAACCAGCGGAAATGACCGGTCGCAGTTTAATCAAGACTTTTGCGGATAAACAAATCTGATAGGAGTAAACATCATGACCAAAGTATTGATTGTCTGGGGTGGCTGGGATGGTCACGAGCCAGAAGGTATGTCCAGGCTGCTGGGTGATTCTTTGATAGCGAACGGTGCTGATGTCACCATTTCGGATACCCTCGACACGTTTAAGGAACTTGATCTCACACAATTTGATGTACTCGTACCGATCTGGACGATGGGCACCATTGAGAAAGAACAGTTGAAACCGATTCTGGAGGCCGTCAAAGCGCATGGGGTGGGCATCGCGGGTGTGCATGGTGGTATGGCCGATGCTTTCCGCAATGAGACCGAATGGCAATATATGTGTGGCGGGCAGTGGGTCGCACACCCCGGTAACGATGGGGTTGAATACACCGTCGAAGTTAATCCCGCCGAACCCGATCCGATTACTGCCGGCATGGGCACGTTGCAGATCAAATCTGAGCAGTATTACATGCACGTCGACCCGGCCATTCGCGTTTTGCAAACCACCACCTTCCCGGACGGCACAGTGATGCCCGTTACCTGGACCAAAATGTATGGCAAGGGTCGGGTATTTTATTGTTCACTTGGGCATCATGTTGATGTCGTCGAGCCGCCAGAAATTTTGGCGATGGTCACGCGTGGCATTCTGTGGGCCGCCAAAGAACCGGTTATGGCATAAACGCTTATTAGTGTAGGGGCGATTCGCAAGTCGCCCCCACGAAAAAGCTGCTTATCTACTTAACTGCCATTGCAACTGGTTTCTTTTCAAATGCGGGTGGCAAGTACGACTCGTTAACTTCAAACAGATCGTTCACCATCTGCTGGATTTCGGCCAAAGATAGCACCGCCGCAGATAAGGGCGACAGCGCAACGGCCTGATAAATTAAACGACGATTGCCGGTCAAGGCCGCTTCAACGGTCATCTCCTCGATCTGGGAGAGCAGACCCGTAAAGGCCGCAATAGGAGCCGGTAACGCCCCTACTGAAACCGGCTCCAAGCCTTCGCGTGAAGCCCAGACTGGCACTTCCACACAGGCATTCTGTGGCAGATTGCTGATGAGATTCGTGTTGGGGACATTGCCATTATAGCGGAACGGTTCCCCGCCTTGCATGGCGTTCATGATATACGCGGCATATTCGTGACCGCGCTCTAGATTAATCTCTGTATTTTCGAACCACTCATGAATGGTGTCGCGCCAGTTATCCTCGCGGGATCGATAGTTTTTCAGGATATAGGCGTGTTCACCTGGATTCCAATTGGTGCCATGTGTGCAATATTTTTCGATCAAGTCCGCCCGTTTACGGAACCAGGGATTATACTCTGAGTTATGACCGCTGGATTCAGTAACATAGTGGTCGAAGGCCAGGTACATTTCGTTACGTACCTGCTCGGCATT
This sequence comes from Phototrophicaceae bacterium, assembly GCA_965223835.1. Lineage (GTDB taxonomy): Bacteria > Chloroflexota > Anaerolineae > Aggregatilineales > Phototrophicaceae > CAVYXZ01. Next base: position 1,681,260 of record CBDCXQ010000001.1, on the reverse strand, counting down.
GTAGATGTCTTCATTTTCCGTAATCGCTTTGCGGATAAGTGGATAGGCATCTTCACCCTTCCAGCGATAGTCGAGATACCAGGCCGTATGGTTAATCCCGGCGCAAGTGTAGGTAATTTCATCAATCGGCGCGCCAATCCATTTCGCCAGCATTTCTGCCGTACCTTGAACACTGTGACACAGGCCGGTGACGTTAATGCTGGTTTCACGGCTGATCGCCCGGCACAACATCGCCATCGGATTCGTATAATTGAGCATCAGGGCGTTGGGGCAGTAACGCTCCATATCACGGGCAATATCGACCATCACCGGAATGGTCCGCAGTGCGCGGAAAATACCGGCCACCCCGCGCGTATCACCCACATTGATGTCAACACCATATTGCATCGGTATCTCAATGTCATGCCGCCAGACATCGGTTGAGCCAACCAAAATCGTCACCACGACAAAATCGGCATCCTCGAGTGCCTCGGCCCGGTCCATGGTCGCGCTGACGGTCGCCGGATATTCGCCAACATCAATAATGCGCTCTACCGCCCGCCTGGCAAAATCAAGCCGCTCCGGATCAATGTCCATCAAGGCAATGTGAGCATCGGCCAGGGTGGGAAATGTCAATAAGTCGGTGACTAATTTTCGGGTGAAGCCGAAGCTGCCCGCGCCAATAAAGGTAATCTTAGGCATTGAATGTACTCCTGAACTTTATTGATCGAACACATGCTACATCTGAGTGTAGCGCACATCGCGCCGGATTGCGTCCCAATGGAATGCGGTGGTCTGCTGTGTCACAAATAGGCTGCCCTACTCGTCTTGAGTTTCAGAGCAAGGCTATTCAGGAGAGCAATCATGAACATCTTTTTTGCCGGCGCTACCGGCGCTATCGGTCAACCATTACTCAAACAGCTGCAGGCAGCGGGCCACAGGGTCACAGCGATTACCCGCTCAGCCGATCGTGTGGCACAAATCCAGGCACATGGAGCCAAAGCCATCGTATGTGATGTCTTTGACCGGGATCAATTAAAACAGGCCATGATCGACGCAGAACCGGCGGTGGTTTTGCACCAGCTTACGAGTATTCCGCACACGATTGATCCACGCCATGTAGTTCGTGATTTCGCCGCGACCAATCGGCTGCGAACCGAGGGCACCCAGATTTTGATGGAAGCAGCGCTGGCTGCCGGAGCCAGGCAATTCATTGCGCAAAGCATCACCGCCTACTACACAACGACCCTACCCGGCCTGGCGACTGAAGACCAACCGTTGTACACCGCTGCGCCAGAAGCATTTGCCGAACTGGTGCAAGCGATCACGACGCTGGAACATACGGTACTCCACACGCCGGGTATCGACGGAACCATCTTGCGTTACGGCTATTTTTATGGGCCGGGCACAGCCTATGCAGTGGACGGCAGTACTGCAGACGCTGTGCGTCAGCGGAAAATGCCGATCATTGGGAACGGCAACGGCGTACTCTCGTTCATTCATGTCGATGATGCAGCAGCGGCAACCCTGCACGCAATTGATTCAGGTGAACCAGGAATCTACAATATCGTTGATGATGATCCCGCCCCGGTCAGCGAGTGGTTGCCAGTTTACGCCCACCTGCTGGATGCACCGGAACCAACCCGTATCCCCAAAGTTGTCGCGCAAATGGCTGCGGGTCGCTTTGCTATCTATTTCATGGATGAGCAACGTGGCGCGTCGAACCAGAAAGCCAAACAGAAACTTGGCTGGCAACCGCAATATGGGTCATGGCGGGACGGTTGGCGCGCCGAATTCGCACCCATGCCGCAGCCCAGCCTGGCATAGTGGCGACTGGCAACATAGTTTCAATATCGTATCCTCCCCGTTGGCAGTTGCTGGCGGGGTTGGTCATTAGCAACATGACCGATCGTATTTTGATCGTTTTAGTCGTTTCCGTGTTATGATGCAGGCAGTAATTGTCGGCTAACTAGGATTGACCATGCCCATTACGCTGCATACTGAAAAGAGTAATCTGCTACGTCTGGCGTATGAAGGCAAATGGACCTGGGATGAGTTTTACAAAGGCAATCAGGCGATTGATGATTATCTGGCGCAGGCCGAGACGACCGTCAATCTCATCATTGACCTAACCGCTAGCAATCACTTGCCGCGTGGGGCGCTCACTCATCTCCGCAACATCAAACATGACCAATATCCAAATTTCGGGATTTCGGTAATTGTCACCAACAACGTTCTCCTCAAAACAATGGGTCAAATGATGGGCACGATCAGGCCCAAACTCGGCGAACGCATAAAATTCACTGATACCCTCGATGCGGCCTACGAGCTACTCGCGCAAGCGCATCGAACAGTATAGCAATCAAATCTTCTCCCCTGATCTAGATTCATGCAGATTCTTGCTTAAGCTCCGAACTGCCTCGATATAAGTGGTCGAAGCTGATTTTATTGCTCAAGATCGTTATGCTTACCAATACTCATCACAATTACAAAACACATGAAGGTTCAGAGTATTTTCCATACCTCAATTCGTTCAATATTGAATGCAATTGCTGTGCTGTTTGCCGATGGAACCTTTCCTGTCACAATCACGTCAATTATATGTACCTCAAGCGAGGTTTGTGATTCAGACGATCTTTCAAGGAGGAAATCGTTGAAAAAGTTTACAATCGCTACATTTATCGTGGTATGCGGGTTACTGTTGACTGTTGGTCCAATGCTAGCCCAACAATCCATGACACCCAATACCATTACCGTCGTTGGACTGGGCAGTGCGTCGGGCATGCCAGACATTGCAAACCTGGAAGTCGGCGTTGAAACTGTTGATGCCGATCTGGCAACCGCTTACAACAACACGAATATGCGCATTGACGCAGTTATTGGTGCGTTGACAGCGGCGGGCGTGGCGCGGGAAGACATTCGCACGATTGGCCTGAATGTCTACCAGGATCGCTACGGTGGCCCGGTTCCCGAATTCTCGAGTGAGACCGGCGAACCGACAGCAGTCTACATCGTATCAAATAATGTTCGGGTGACAGTCCGTGACATTGATAATGTGCCATCCGTATTGAACGCGGCAATTGATGCCGGGGCGACCAACGTCTTTGGACTCAACTTCTCGATTGAGAATGCCACAGCGCTCGCCAGCAATGCTCGTGCGGAAGCGCTTGAAGATGCGCAGCGCAAGGCAACTGAACTGGCGGAACTGGCTAGCATTGAGCTGGGAACTATCAATAACATCATTGAGATCGAGGGTGGTTTCGATCCCTTCAATCAGTTCGCCGTCAATGAAAGCGCATTCGATGGTGTTGGCGGAGCGGCCATCGAACCAGGGCAGCTTTCCGTCAATGTGCGACTCCAGGTAACATTCGATATTGATCGATGAACCCGAAACGGATGCTGTCAGCATTGGGCTGAATAGAAAAGCCGCATGTAGCCTTTGACCGGCACTATCCTAAGCCCCTGGCCTCACGGTAAGGGGCTTTAATTTGAGCCTGGCTCATAATCTAACACAGTAGCCGAGATTAATGGATTCTATCAGGTGGCTTACTCGGCATCAACATAGGTTGGTACACCCTCTTCAGCGAAGATGCCATCAATCTCAGCCCGATCAGCATCCGTTAATCGCCAGTCTGCGGCGGCGACATTCTCCTGAAGTTCACGCTCGTTACGCATCCCCACCAGCCCAACCGTAACCGCCGGATGACCCAAGACCCAGGCAATCGCGAGTTGCGCCACTGATTTATCGTAGCCTGCCGCTAGTTCTTTGAGACGCTCAACCACGCGCAATTCCTTCAAGAAATTCTCCCGTTCAAACAACGGTAGGCCGAATGCACCACCTTTGCTGCGCCAATCCCACTCCACAAATGTTGTTTCGGGAGTGAAGGCACCGGTCAACAGCCCAAACCCCAGGCTCCCATACGCCATAAACCCAATACCCTGTGCCTGACAATAGGGCAAAACCTCGGCTTCCATCCGCCGATCAAATAAATTGTAGCCCACCTGATTGGCAGTTAGATGCCCATGTTCTTCGCACTCGGCCATCATCGGCACGGTATAATTAGAGACGCCGTAGTGCCGGATCTTCCCGGCAGCCTTCATTGCTTCCAGCGCCCCAATCGTCTCCGCATGAGGGGTTTTATGATCCGGCCAATGGATCAGCATCAGATCAATATAATCGGTATTCAGACGCTGCAAACACGCATCAGTATGCTGAGTGATATAGGCCGCCGACGCATTTCGCCCTGATATTGCGGCATTACCCCGGATGGTTGGGTCATCATGGAACGTGAAGCCCACTTTGGTTACAAGCACAACATCCTTGCGCCGATTACCCAGCCCTTGAGCTAATAACTCCTCAGACGTAAACGGCCCGTAAACTTCAGCCGTATCAAACAGTGTGATGCCATGATCAATCGCCATTTGGACCGCCCGCACCGCATCTTGAACATCGATCGCGCCATATTGCGTGGTGCCCATCTCCCAGGTACCAAAACCCAATGCCGAACACGCTAAATCAGTATTGCCAAAATGTCGCTGTTCCATAATCAATCTTCCTTTTATCTCTAGACTTGTTATGCCGATACATCCGATAGGAGCAACTTCAGCTTCATCTAAAAATCATATTTTGCACGAGTATAACACGCCGGAACACGCCGGAACGTCGAATTTCCAGGCATTTCACCAGGTCGATTGAAGGGCATATGTGACCGCGCATCAGACCGCAGCAACGGACTCGGCTTTTGGTTAAAAGTGACAATCACAAGTTTGCAGCCATTTAATTACACAATGGAATGTGCAGTTTAGTCGTGCGTTTTACCTAACAATCTTCACATCCGCCCACAACACAAGGCGATTATTAGTCGATTGTGCATATAAATATGCATGAAATTGGCAGAAACCACCAATGATATGCCTGCTAGTTTGTCAAATAATCCACATATTGAATTTCTATGATTAAAGGAGCAGGCGATGCGCAAAAAGAGACCGGGTTTCAAACTTCTCATTTTGTTCATTTTGGCCTATTTAGTTGGCAATACGCTCATCGGTACCGTGTTCGCTCAGGCTGATGCTGAGGCCACTGAAGAAGCGGCGACTGAGGAAGTCGTTGAAGACGCAACCGCTGAGGAAGCGATGGCTGAGGAAGCAGAAGCTGAGCCAGAACTCAGTAATCTGGACACGGTCTGGATGCTGGTCGCCGGGTTCCTCGTCTTCTTCATGCAAGCCGGTTTTGCACTGGTTGAAGGCGGGTTCGTGCGGGCACGTAATGTCGTCAACATCTTTATGAAGAACTTCTTCGATCTATCCATTGGCGCTGTGGGATATTGGGCGATTGGGTTCGGCCTGATGTTCGGCACCGGCAACGCATTCTTTGGCGCTGAGTGGTTTTTCCTCAGCGGCCTGCCCGATGTTTATCCCGGCTTGACCGTCCCCAGTTATGCCTTTTTCTTCTTCCAGTTCGCCTTTGCCGCAACTGCCGCTACCATTGCATCCGGGGCGATGGCGGGACGTACTGAGTTCAAAGGCTACTTGATCTATAGCCTGGTTGTAACCGTTATTATCTACCCTGTCGTCGGTCACTGGATCTGGGGTGGTGGCTGGCTATCAACGCTGGAAACACCTTTCCATGACTTTGCCGGTTCCACAGTTGTCCACTCAACCGGTGCCTGGGTTGGCCTGGTGGGTGCGATCTTCCTGGGGCCACGCCGCAATCGCTTCGGCGCGGAAGGCACGCCAATGCCGGGGCATAGTATGACGATGGCGGCTGTAGGCACGTTCATCCTCTGGCTGGGCTGGTTCGGATTTAATCCCGGCAGCCAACTCGATTCGGATGCGATGAGTATTGCACTGATTACCGTTACCACCAATCTAGCCGCCGCTGCTGGCGCACTCTCAGCGATGATTGTCGGCTGGGTCATGCTCGGCAAGCCCCAACTCCCCTGGGGATTGAATGGTGCGCTGGCCGGGCTGGTATCCATTACCGCACCCACTGCCGTTGTCACCCCGCTGGAAGCCGTGATAATCGGCGCAATCGGCGGTATCATCATGTACATTGGCGTCAATGCTCTGGAAAGCTTTGAAATTGACGATGTGGTGGGCGCAGTTTCGGTTCATGGCTTCTGTGGTGTTTGGGGCACGCTGGCTGTGGGCATTTTTGCCAACGCACCGGGTGCGGGCGTCGTGGGGCTGCTGCATGGTGGTGGCGTTGCTCAACTCATTACGCAAATCATCGGGGTTGTCGCCGTTGCCGCGTTTGTCATAATCGCATCAGCAATCATGTTCGGCTTCATCCGCGCAATCGGTATACTACGCGCGCCCGAAGAAGCTGAAAGTATCGGCCTCGACATCTACGAGCATGGCATGGTGGCTTATCCTGAATTCACCAATTCGCCCAGTGAACCCGTTCCGGCTGACGGCCAACGCTAAGGTTTTAAGGAGATTTGACATGACTAAAAAAATCGAGGCGATTATTCGGCCTGAAAAGCTGAATATAGTCAAACGAGCCTTATCCGATATTGGTATCGTCGGGATGAGTGTTCAGGAAGTTAAAGGTCGGGGTCGCGGTAGCGGGATGCAGATGCAGTGGCGCACCGGCACCTATGTTGTTGATCTGCTCCCCCGGTTGCAACTGAATATCGTATTAAGTGACGAAAATGTGGCTGATACGGTTGAGGCTATTCGCCAGGCCGCCCACACCGGCGACAAGGGAGATGGCATGATCTTCATTCTTCCTGTCGAAAATATCATCCGCATTAGCACGGGCGAAGAAGGGCGTGAAGCCATCAGTTATCAGGGAGATATTGACTCGCGCAAATAAAGACCATTGTCCTTGTTGTTAAGAAATTGTCTAGATTTTGTAAAGATACCAAATCCGGCAAAATCTTAATGCTTGGCAACAGAACCTTGCTATAGGATGGAATCAGATGAGCAACACAACGTTGCAAACATCAATTCTCCATGATCATCTTTCCTCCTGCGCAACAACGTCGATTTGTCGGCGTTGTTGTGTTTCTTTTCCGTGACTCGCTACAATTCCCCCATAAATCAAACTTGATGGCGAGGCAAACCAATGAACATACAGATCAGCTCCGACGACCTCCAGACAATCTCAGCCGATGCGCTGATTCTGTGGTTGTTCGAGGCCACTGAATTAACCGAAGCTACGCATGTAATTGATTCAGCACTGAATGGCGTAATCCAATCAATCATCAACGCTGGTGATTTTGACGGCAAGACCGGCGATGTGACGGTGCTATATCCTCAAGGTTTGTTACCAGCACAACGTGTCGTCCTGGTGGGACTGGGCACACGCGAAGCGTTCACTGCCGATACGCTACGACGATCAGCGGCGGTTGGCATCCAAAAAGTGCGGGAGCTAGAGGCAAAATCGATTGTAATCGCGCTTGAAACCGGGTCATTAAACACGCGCCGGGCTACCGAAGCGCTAACCGAGGGTGCTCTCCTCGGCTTATATCGTTATCACGGTCAGAAATCCAGCGCGGCGCCGGACGAATTCCCAGAAGCGCTAACCATTATTACTGACGATGGGTCGGAGGCTGAGCAAGGCGCACAGGCTGGCAGGGCAATTGCAGATGGCGTCCGGCTGACACGCGATCTGGTGAATCTGCCGCCGAATATCTGCAATCCAGCCTATATGGCCCAGGCTGCCCGGGATGCCGGCGAAGCGGTTGGCCTAAAAGTTGAAATCCTCGAACGCAAGCAGATGGAAGCACTGGGAATGGGGGCTTTGTTGGGAGTAGCCCAGGGCAGTGATACCCCGCCCCGGTTCATCATCATGGAGCACAATGCGGACAAAGCGGACGAATACGAATCACTGGTGCTTGTCGGCAAAGGCGTCACCTTCGATACCGGCGGCTACAGCATCAAATCCAGTGAAGGCATGGTTGGCATGAAGTCCGATATGGGTGGCGGCGGCGCAGTCATTGGTGCCTTGCGTGCGATTGGTGCCCTCGACATCCCCCTGCATGTTGTGGGTTTAGTGCCAGCTTCGGATAATATGATTAGCGGCAAGGCTTATCGTCCGCAAGAAGTCCTCACAGCCAGTAATGGTGTCACCATTGAAGTCATCAGCACCGATGCCGAAGGCCGTCTGCTCCTGGCAGACGCACTGGTATTTGCTGCGAGGTATAAACCGGCGGCAGTCGTTGACATCGCCACACTCACCGGGTCCTGTGTTGTCGCGCTGGGTACCTGTGCTGCCGGGCTATTTAGCAACAACGACCAACTCCGCGACGCACTCATGAACGCTTCCGCCGCGACAACCGAGAAAATTTGGCCGTTGCCATTGTTCCCCGAATATGACAAAGCGCTCGAATCGCAGACGGCGGATATAAAAAATACGGGCGGACGGATGAACGGTGTGGGCACCTCAGCCGCCTTCTTGCACCACTTTGTCGATTATCCGCGCTGGGCACACCTGGACATCGCCGGGGTGGCGGGCATTGATGGCATGAGTAGCAGTAATGACAACCCGTATATGCCAGCTAAAGGTGCGACCGGCTTTGGCGTGCGTCTGCTAATTGAGTTTGTCCGTAACTGGCTGAGCAGCTAATCAAAAACCGCCCAGCAATAATGAACAAATCAGGCAGCGACTCGTAATATGCCCTAAAAAGGCATGACGCAATGACCGATCAAACGCTGGATGCAGTTCGCCACCTCTTAACCGAAAAATATGACAACCCGGTGCAAGTTGATTTACGACATCAGTTCGACAGCCCGCACATCGTATTGCGTTGTGCTGTTCGGGGTACGGATTTGCCAGAAACGGTGATCGTCAAACATGCAATGGGTGAAAGCGACCAAACGCGCTATCACTTCCGCAATGAACTTGCTACGCTTCAATTTATGGGCAATATCGGGCCTGAACCAGTTGTGCCCCGCATCATCGCAGCGGCTGTTGGTGACAATTTGTTGGTGCTCGAGGATTTTGGCGACCAGCCAACCCTACTCGATTTGCTCCAAACGGGCACGGACCCAGCATTGGCTGAACAAGCGCTGGTGAAGTACGGCGCTTACCTGGGCCGTTTTCATGCCGCCAGCATCGACCGTGAGGAAGAACTCAGCAGGCTGCGAAACACCTTAAACGCGACCGCCCCTCGGTGTGACACCAGCGACGATGTCCGTAATCACGCTGACGCATTACAGGCGTTGTTCGCCAGCTTTAAGATCAGTGTTCCCATTGGTTTTGCTGCTGAATTTGATTTCATGGGACGCATGATCCACGAACCCGGACCTTTCCGCGTCATGGCCCATTGCGATGCTGGCCCACACAACGTCTTTTTTCTGGGTGATCGGGTGATGCTAATCGACTTCGAGTTCGGTCAATACGCCTGTGGCATCATGGATCTGGTTTCAGCCCGGATGGGTTTTCCCCATACGCTGAATATGGGACGTGTACCACCGGCTAAAGTCCAGCAGATGGAACAAACCTACCAACAGGAATTCCCATTAGCGACGGACAATTTTAACGACACGATTACCGCCGCGTGTATGCACTGGGCATTCGGGCGACTGAGTTACTACTGGCAAGGCTATCTCAAAGACTATTTACAGGTAGGCGATGTGATCAATGCTGACTTCCCCAATTACGAACGCACACGCCGACATCAATTAACCTATATCCAGTCCGCAAAAAATGCGGCCAGCGAATATAATTGTTTCCCGGCGGTGGCCGACGTTTTAGCTGAAGTTGAGGCATATTTGTTAGAGCTGTGGCCGGAACTGAAACCCGTTGACTTATATCCGGTGTTTCAAACATAATAGGGCCAGTTTATGTTCTGACCCCATGGTTCATCACGTAGCTTGTGGGTGTCCATTGGCTCGCCGTTTAAGGAAATCATCACGCGCTTCAATCTGGCTTTTCAGATTTTCATACGAGCGCCGCAGCATGTCCAGCGACAGCGTTTCCAGGTCATCATAGGCCATTTGCGTCAGCGAATAGAGCGCGACCTCCCGAATGAAAGCCCCCGGATACCCAACCAGTTCTGGTACCAACGCCTGGTGTTCATCGTGCCAGACCCCACCCAGATATTGTTGCAACATCTGTCCGGCGCTGGTTGCGGTACGCGTCTCCGGGATAATGAAAATGCGGTCTAGCCGACCTGGACGTTTAAGCACCCGTTCATCAATGGCTTCGGGGTAATTGGTCGTGGCGACCAGCAGCGTCCCTTTATCATTGATGGTCGATTCGGAACCATCCAGCACATTGAGGACGACCGCCTTCTCTTCTTCATGCAGGTAGGCATCCAATTCTTCCAGGAGAATCAAGGCCGGATAATCTGAACTCGCGGCGACGTTCAGCGCATGTTGAATCTTGGTGAACGTTGAGCCATACGGGTCATTCTGCCCCTTGTAGGCACTGGAAACATAAATCACGACATAATCCTGCTCGGTCGCCCATTTCGCAATTGCGGAACAGATCATCGTTTTGCCAGTGCCGGGCACCCCCGCCAGCAGTAACTTGCGAAACGGTTTGAGATTGAGCCGTTTGTAGATGTCAATCCCTTTGGTGAAAAACGATGCGACATCTTCCTGGATTTCTGTCTTTAGCGTTTCTGGCAGCACGATTTCATCCCAGTTCGTAGTCGGGATAAACGAATTGGAACGCCCGCCGATGATAACTACCCGGCTGGAAGGTTCCAGTGCTGTCGCGATGCGGTAGCATTCGTTAGCGAAAGCGCGCCACGTCGCCAGGAAGTCGCCGGGCACAGAAACCAGTGTTACCCGCTGATAGGATTGGTCACTATAGTGGGTGCCGACAATGAGCGCTTCAACAATCTTCCGCGTATCTTGCTGTTCGAAGCGATACACAAATGCGCCCGCCTGGTATTCAATCTTGCCCGTCCACTCTAGCTCAATGTTCGGGTAGATGATGTCACAAGCCACCGGCGCAGTATCGACAAAACGATAACCACCCGGCAAGTCCATGTCTTTTTCAAAGTCATCAACCACGTACTTTTGCAGGCAATATTCCATTGTCCACAACGTAACCCGGTCCTCGTCAGCCTGTTGAGGAACCCAGGTTTCCTGAATCCACTCACAAATCAAATCAGATTTGAGGCTGGTAGCTACTTCTGGTCCACAAATAGTCATCGATCCCTTTAATGAAAACTCAGTATACACCTGCGTTCATTTTGCAGGCAAGCACTTGATGAGTCCACCGCCAATATTTAGGGGTTTTAAAGGGTCATATTTAGGTCGAGGGAATTTAGCTATTGGGATTCCAGTGATCGTATTGCATATGGCGGGCACGTTGCGCAGCAGCCTCTGGCCCCAGCAACCGCTCAATGACATGCAACGACATGTCGATACCGGCGGAAACGCCAGCGGATGTAATCACCCGCCCATTATCCACCCAGCGCACATCGTCTTCGACCGTTGTGTTGGGCGCAACTTCTTTCAGCAGCTCAATTGCACCCCAATGTGTCGTCGCGCTCAAACCGTCAAGAATCGCGGCTTTTGCCAGCAACAGCGACCCGGTGCAAACGGAAAGGGTCAATTCAGCGGCCTGATCTTGCTGCCGGATCCAGTCAATAAGCACCGGATTATGCATTTCGGTTCGGGTGCCGATGCCGCCGGGGACAATGATGATGTCGGACTTCGGGCAATTGTTGATGCTATAATTCGGATTCACACTCAGGCCATTACGCGCAATCACGGGGTCGGCTTTCTCGGCGACGACATAGACGTTAAACGGCGGTTCCATAGTCAGTTCGGGGTGAATCGCGAAGACCTCGAATGGCCCGCAAAAATCCAACACTTCCACATCATCAAAAATCAGAATAGCGACATTACGCGTCATAGGTATGTTTATCCTCGATCTTCCAGGGCGATCCACTGCCGATCATATTCACCAGTATAGGTCGATTGCGGGCGAATAATCTTGCCGACGGCCTGCTGTTCAAAGGCGTGAGCGATCCAACCCACTACGCGACTGATCGCAAACGTTGGGCTAAACAAATCGGTTGGTAAATCTAAGCCATGCAAGAGCAATGCGGTATAAAACTCAACATTGGTTTGCAGATTGGCCTGTGGCTTATACTCAGCCAGCAAGTTTACCGCCATTTGCTCCACGTGTTTGGCGAGATTATAAAGTGCCATATCACCATCCGCCATAAACAGGTTCTCAGCCGCCTGCGACAAGACCTCAGCGCGGGGATCCCGCACCCGATACACGCGATGTCCAAAACCCATCAGCAATTCGCGCTTTTCCAGTTTAGACCGCAGGTATGGCTCGGCATTGCGTGCTTCGCCGATCTCGAACACCATATCCAGCGCTGGACCCGGTGCGCCACCATGCAGCGGCCCTTTCAAGGCTCCCACCGCCCCAACTACCGCCGAAACCATATCGGATTGGGTGGAGATGATGACCCGTGCCGTAAAGGTCGAAGCATTCAGACCATGATCGGCAACCGTGTTCAAATACGTTTCCAGGGCGCGAGTTCGATCACAGCTGGGCACTTCGCCGGTAAGCATGTACAGGTAATTCGCCGCATGGCCCAAATCAGTACGCGGCGCAACTGGCTCATCACCGTTTAATAAACGCCAGTAGGCTGCCACAATCGTCGGGAAGCGCGCAACCAGTGCATAAGCATCGCGTTGATCAACAAACGGCTCATCGCTTTCCCGCAGGCTGATGGTGCTGGCCGCCATCCTGAGCGCATCCATCGCATTCGTCTGCTGTCCAGCCGCAATGCGCAACAAGTCGAGTGTACTGGGGGGCAGATTACGAAATGCCGCCAGCGTTGCCCGAAATTCATCAAGTTGAATTGACGTCGGCTGGGTGTCATGCCATAGCAAGTAGGTCGATTCTTCGAATGTCGCCTGGCTGGCGATGCGTTCCAATGGAAACCCGGCAATAATCAGTTCGCCTTGCTGCCCATCAACCCGACTCAAACGGGTCTCTGCCGCGACAACCCCCTGTAATCCGGGGCTGAAAGCTGGTGTCATAGTGGTCATGATGTCATTGTCCTTTCGGTGGAGGCGCAGTGACTTGCGCCCCCACATCAGCGTAAATGTGTGTTTAACTAAAGTGCCCCTTCCAGGCGCAACAGCCATTTTTTACTCTCGATACCACCGCCCCCACTGTAGCCAACCATTTGTCCATTGCTGCCAATCACCCGATGGCAAGGAACGATGATGGGAATGGGGTTGCGGCCCAGTGCCTGTCCCACCGCCCGACTCGCTTTGGGTTTGCCGATCTGTTTGGCGACCTCACCATAGGTCCAGATATTGCCCGCAGGAATCGTCTCCGCGGTATGCAGGACACTGCGCTGGAAATGAGTCATCTGACTCAGATCAACCGCAATATCGAAATGCTGCCGCCGACCGGCAAAGTACTCTTCAAGCTGCTTCATGGTTGTGTACAACGGATTGGGATCATGTTCAGTGCGGGCCATCGGATCAAGCACATCCATAAACTGGCTTTCATCAATCCCAAAGTCCAGGTTACAGATGCCCGTTATGTTACGCGCCAAAAATAGGGTCCCCAATGGTGAATCAAGCGTGGCCCACGTTAACGTCGGTGCGGTTGTCTTAAACCAGTTCTGTACACGTTGCTGCGATGCTTGCAGCGCCCCTGCGGTGGGTTCAGTCAATTGATTTTGATTCTCAGCCATCGTTAACTCCTATTCAGCTCGCGGCGCAACCGTCGAACGGCAAACGATACATGGGCACGAGCGCTTTCTTCCGAACAACTCAACGCCTGCGCAATTTCGTCGTAGCCAAAGTCTTGTAAGTGGCGCATGACGATGGCAGCGCGTTGTTTAACCGGTAATGCATCAATGTGCTGGCGAATGGTTTCCAGCAGTTCATTGTGGCTGGCAATCTCATCCGGTGGCGGCAGCCCATCGGCCATAATGAAGTCATCGTCAATGTTGACCTCACGTTGACCGCGTTTCAGTGCTGTATAAGCACCATTGGTCGCGATTTTGTACAACCACGCCCGGTAGTTACTGTCTGGTTTGAGCCGAGGATAGGCCTGGTAAGCCCGCATAAATGTATCCTGGGTAAAATCGGCAGCGTCCAGGTGTGTGCCGCGCAACAGTTGCCAGAGATAGCCATAAATCTCGTCATGGTGGCGCTCGATCAGGGTTTCGAAGCGTGTCACAGTTTTGCGATCCCATTTGTGTTAGTTGATACCTTTATAACTCGGCTGAGGCTAATCTGTGAAAAATTGACTGAAGCTGCTATGATCGTAATAATATGTACAAATATTGTCAATATTGATTGGAAAATCAATATATCAAGGAAGCGATCAACATGCCTGATCCGCGCTATATGACTGCCCAGGAAGTGGCCGAAACGCTCGGCATCAGCGTGGCAACCGTGTACGCCTACGTCAGTCGGGGCCTGATCCGCTCGGAGTCAACCGATGGTAGTAAACGAACCCGACGCTATGATCGTGAAGACGTTCGCCGATTAAAAGCCCGTCAGGAGCAACGGCATAACCCGGACAAAGTGGTGGAGGGTGCGCTCAGTTGGGGAACACCGCTGTTGGACTCGGCCTTGACCCTCATTGAGAATGGTCGATTGTATTATCGGGGTCATGATGCGCTGGAACTTGCGCAACACAACACCTTCGAGCAAGTCGCGACGTTGTTATGGACAGGTGATCTCAACCGTCAGATAATGACTGAGCCGGGCTTTTATCCTGAACGCTGCCGATTAGTCGGGGAACAGTTGGACAGTTTCCAACCGTTTGAACGTTTTCAGGCCCTGCTACCGGTTGCGGCGCTGGAAGATGTGGCGGCTTACGATCTGCGCCCCGACAGTGTGATGCGAGCCGGGGCGCATATTCTGACATTTCTGACGGCGGTCGCCACCAATCAAATCGACATGTCGCCCGGAATCGCGCAAACACTGCAACTAGCCTGGGTGCCTGACAACGACGAGGCAACCGACCTCATCAATATGGCGCTGGTGCTGTGTGCCGATCACGAATTTAATGTATCCGCATTTACCGCCCGGTGTATTGCGTCTGCCGGATCAACCCCCTATGCCGCCGTTAGTGGCGGGCTAGCCGCCTTGCAGGGCAGCAAACATGGTGGCAGCACCGAGCGCGTCGCGGCCTTTCTTCATGAGTGTGGTTCGATTGACAAGGTACAGGCCACGATCATCAACCGCATCAAACGTGGCGACGCTCTACCCGGTTTCCAACATCGCCTCTACCCTGATGGTGATCCGCGTTGCCGCCAATTGCTAAACGCCTTAACTATCGCCTATCCTGATTCAATGGCATTTGGTGACGCCATCATCACCCATGCCAACCAATTGCTGGGCGTGCGTCCCAACATCGATTTTGCGCTGGTCATGATGGCAGATATTTTGCGTTTACCGCCGGGCGCTCCACTGGCCTTGTTTGCGCTGGGACGAACCGCTGGCTGGATGGGTCATGCGTTAGAGCAATACGCTACCGACCAACTGATTCGGCCCCGTGCGCGGTACACCGGCGTGATACCAATTTAATGGCATGATAACGTTCCCGCTGTATACTTGGCCCGCGATGCCCAACCAATGAGGAATGCATGACAGCGGCAGCATTATATTCCACCGACCCACAACAATATCAGCGGCGCATTCGTGCCTGGACTTTGTATGATTGGGCCAATTCCGCCTTTGCGACGACTATCCTGGCAGCGGTCTTGCCCATCTATTACAGTCAGGTTGCGGGGGCCAACCTGCCCAGTGAGGCGATTGCCACTTCTTACTGGAGCCTGACGCTCAGTATCGCGCTCCTGATTACCGCCATAATCGCCCCAATCCTGGGCACCGTTTCCGATATTATGCGCGGCAAAAAACGCTTCTTGTCGATCTTCGTGGGTATCGGTGTTTTAGGAACGGCAGCGCTGGTTTTTGCCGGTACGGGCGATTGGCTGCTGGCGTCAATCATCATGATTGTGGCGCGAGTCGGTTTTACGGGAGCCAATACTTTTTATGATGCCCTGCTGCCACATGTCGCCCGCCCTGAAGATCAGGATAGGGTATCGACACGCGGCTATGCATTGGGTTATCTGGGCGGCGGCCTGCTGCTGGCGATCAACGTGGTGTTAATCTTTCAACTCGGCTTTGTTGAGGGTGCCCGCTGGTCATTTTTGAGTGTTGCACTGTGGTGGGCATTGTTCTCGATTCCGCTATTTCGCCAAGTTCCTGAGCCACCCGCCGCCACTGCCGATGTCCAAACAGGCCTCAAGATCATTAGCGCGAGTTTTCAGCGGATTGTGGCAACATTACGCGATATGCGCCACTATCGCGAGTTGTTCAAATTCCTGATCGCGTTCCTGATATATAACGACGCCATTGGCACGATCATTGGTGTGGCCGCAATTTACGGGGCAGAACTGGGCTTTAGTGCAACCGATTTGATTCTCGCGCTGTTACTCGTGCAGTTCGTCGGCATTCCCTTTAGCCTCATCTTCGGCAGCTTACCCGGCAAAGACAATCCCCGGCGACCCTTCTACCTGTCCTTCATCCTGTTCAATATGGTGGCCTTACCGCTCGTGGGCATCATCGGTGCAGAAGCGATGCCACAACACTTGACCGGCATTCTCCTGCCGCCCTATGAAACAGTTGACGATGCCGTTGGCACTGGTGTATACGAAATTAACAGTTCAGCGCTAGAATTCAGGGGAGACTGGCAAGAAGTGGTCGTACCCGCAAGCCAGACCGGAGGGCAACATGACAGGCTCTATGCCACTGGCTTCGGGGCCGATGCGCAGGTCGATTTCACGTTTCATGGACAGACTGTGGTTATCACCTACAGCACCGGCCCGAATAGCGGTTTCTGGGGAGTGCTGATTGATGAAGCAGGCATAATGGAGGACGATGCACTCGTTTGGATTGACGCCTACAGTGCGGAGCCTCGTTACGAGGTCACTCAAATATTTTCGGCTGATGAGCCGGGAATCCATACGCTGAGCCTTATCGGGCGCGCCGATGTCCATCCAGATCAGGTCGGCGGTGAAGTCCTATCAGTTACACGGTTTGAGGTACTGGTCCCAGTCAGTGCTGCCAGTTTGCCAACTATTCTGGGAATCATCGGCGGATTGCAACTGGTCGGGCTGGCCTTTGCCTATCTGGTCGGTGGGCGATTATTCACTGGCCTGGCGGCAACATTGAATACCAAACGCAGCATTTTGCTGTCACTGCTGGTGTACAGTGTCATCGCTGTGTGGGGTTATTTTATCCGCTCAACACTGGAATTCTGGATGCTGGCCTGGATGGTCGCGATGGTTCAGGGTGGCAGCCAGGCGCTCAGCCGCAGCCTGTATGCTTCGCTGTCACCAGCCTCCAAGAGTGGCGAGTTTTTCGGCATCTTTGGCGTGATGGAGAAGTTCTCCGCTTTTATCGGCCCGCTGATATTCGCCCTGGCAGCGACAGCTTTCGGCAACAGTCGGCCCGCAATTCTCGCCTTAATCGCATTCTTCATCATTGGCGGCTGGTTACTGGCCCGGGTTGATGTGGCGACAGGTCGCCAGCTTGCCCAGGCCGAGGATGCCGCCACATTGGGGAGTGTGTAGGGCGACAACGTAACCGCCCAATAGATAATAAACCGCTACTTTGCGAGAATATTCGCCAGTTCAACCAATTCCGGGTTGACCGACTTGGTTTTCCCTACAATTTTGGCGAGGGGCGTGGTCGTAATCTCGCCTTCATTCAAACCCACCAGCATTCCATACTCGCCCCGCGCCAGCGCATCAACCGCAGCCGCACCAAAGCGCGTCGCTAGCGTGCGATCAAAAGCCAGCGGTGCACCGCCGCGCTGCACATGCCCCAATTTGGTCACCCGCAATTCAAAACCCAGTTGCTCTTCATGCTCCTGAAAGTATTCCAGCAGCTTATCAGCATTGTAGCGGGCGCCTTCGGCAACGACAACGATGCCATGCGCTTTGCCACGCTCATAAGCCGCTTGAATATCATCGGCAACTTTGTCGGGCGGCATTTCATATTCAGGAATTACAATGGCTTCAGCGCCACCAGCGATCCCGGCCATCAATGCCAGATAACCACAGTTGCGGCCCATGACCTCAATCAAAAATGCTCGTTTGTGCGATGCAGCAGTGACTTTCAAGCGATCAATGGCTTCCAATGCGATATTGAGCGCGGTATCGACGCCGATGGTAATCTCAGAACCCATGAGATCGTTATCAATGGTGGATGCAATGCCAACCACAGGAAAGCCCATCTGGTGTAAGGCATAATTCCCGGTCTGGGAGCCATTGCCCCCGATGACGACCAGAGCATCAATGCCATGTTGCCCAAACATACTGAGAGCAGCCTGGCGACCGCCTACGGTCTCAAATTCGGGGCAGCGGGCACTTCCAAGAATTGTGCCGCCTTTTTGAATAATACCGCCGACATCACGGGGTCCCAATGGGATTAAATCGCCGATAATGCAACCAGCATATCCCTGACGGACACCAAAAATCTCCCAGCCAAGGTTAAGACCAGTGCGGGTTACAGCTCGAATTGCTGCATTCATGCCCGGTGCGTCACCACCGCTGGTCAGGACAGCAATACGTTTCATCTTGTGTTCCTCCTCGCTGACAATGAAGGAGACCTGGGCATCCTCTAAGTTGTACTGGCTGATCTTAGTTTAGCGAAAAAATCGATAAATACGGGTCCCGATCATCATTGTTTTGGGCGCGATTAATCATCATCTCCAGCAGTTCGACCTCAAACCGATATAAACGCCGGACCTGCGCCAGCATCAAGCTGGGTTCGTTAGAAGACAACAGCGCTTGCTTTTGCAGCATGGGGGCATGTTGCAATATTTTTGCGGCCAGATAACCGAAATGAATCGGATCATCGGGGAGTTCGTAATCACCAAGTTGCGTGTTTTCAATCCGCGCCAGCAATTTTAGATACTTCGCAACCCAGGGCTGCAAGCGCTGCGCCAGTATCAGCAAAAGTTGCGGATCATCCTCGGCCAGGGGGCGCATCGTCACATCGCCCACCAGATAGGGACGGTCTTGATTTAACGCTTGAATTTCGAACCGATCACGCCCCAATGCGCGAATCTCCAACCGTCCCTGATCCAACCGATGCACCTGAGTGATATGCGCTGTACAGCCAATCATATGGGGGCGGGCCGAACCATAGGCTTCTTGACCCTCCGCGATTAACACAACCCCAAACGGTTGCTCGGTTTCCAGACACAGGTTCATCATTTGTTTATAGCGGGCTTCAAAAATATGTAAATTGATGGTCGTACCGGGAAACAGGACGGTATTCAACGGAAACAATGGTAATTCAGTCAAGGAAAACACTCACTTACACTTGGACTCGGTAGAGGGTTTCACCAGCTTTCGGGACTAATAATAGGCCATCTTCTTCACGGTCACGCCACGCATCAATCTGGACATCAGCCGGATTCAAATAACCGAGATTGAGCGTTTTACAATCGGCTTCGGAAATCTGTGATGCCAGTGTCACTTGAATACGCGGCTCCTCGATGCCATTGACGAAGGACCCAAGCCCTTTGACATGCGTGCTATGGGCGATCACACTGGTCGGATAATTCTTAAATTGGTCCCACTGGTCCAGGAAGTAAGGCAGGACATGGTAGCCCAGGTCATAGATATAATTACCGTGCGTAATACTCACCGTATCCAGATGAGGGGCATAAATGATGAGTTCGCCACCATCAGCCACCGCCGGCTCCAGCTTATACATAGCCTTGCCGCCGGTCCACAACTCATCGTACATCGGCGGGCACCACGATAGCACGCGATCAAATGGCGTGTCAATCCAGCAAATATGATGTTGCTGTGAAAGGTCCGCCGCCGCACTCCACGCCTCTTCGTGTTCCCCAATAAAGACACCTGCCAATCCATCCCCGACGACGGTCAAGCCCATCAATGTGATCGGGGTTGGCACGAATTGGGCGGCGGCATGAATGACGTCACGCACCGGGGTTTCTTTGAACCCGATGATTTTCATGGTGGTTATCAAAGCACCCAGCCAATGAAACTTATTAATCATCGCCGGGCCGCAGATGCCGGGGAAGATATATTTCGCACCGCCGGAAATCCCAACGACCTCATGAGGAAAACTGGGACCAATAATGAGGATATGATCATAATCCAGAATAGCTTTGTTGACCTGAACGGCGACATCGCCGCTGAGCGACGGGTGCCATGCCGGGCCAGCAATCTCACGTAGTTGGTCGCTTTCGATGACTCCAATTTCGGTCAATGCCGCTGGATTATCCCATTCATGATTCAAAATGCCGATATGCGCGTATTTCTCGCGGCGTTCAGCCAGCGTAATACCTACTAATTCGCAGCGCGATTCCTCACTGAGGGCTGGATGGGTGCCAAGCGCAACCATAAAGTCAAGTTGCTCAACATCCTGCAGGGCATCAACGACCACTGGGAATAACTGCCCCAGCGGAATGGTGCGCGTATGATCGGGAATCAGCGCCAGCACCCGCGCCCCGGTGAAACGACCGCTTAAGCCCTGGTTGATTGTATCGCGAACCGTCGCCTCTGAAAGCAAAGTACCGTTTTGCGCTGCTGCCTGTGCATATAGCATGATTAGATCAATTCCCTGCCCGACATATTCTGATGCCTACGAATGATAACCGGAATCAGGTCGCTGGACAACGAACAAAAACACCCGCACAGTGACGGGTGTGGTGGTACTTGAAACGAGAGCCGACTCACATGTCTGAGGACAGCATCGCCTCAATCGGGAAGATCGTCGCGTCTTCCGGCGCGGTGATCGTGAGGGCGTCATTGAAGTTGCCGTTTTGCACGGACATATCAAACGCAATGACCGGTGCCGGACCTTCAGCCTCAGGGTCAATCGCCATCATGAAATCGGCCATGTCCCAGTCGAGGTTAACATCAACAATGTGAACGTAGTTGTCATCCAGGCCAATTGTCTCCAAAATGACGAGGTTGATGTTATCAAACATCGGGGCCAGCATCGCCATGACTTCATCCATTTCTTCACTGCTGATGTCGCCACCACCCATTGATGCCATCATATCCATCTGAGCTTGCATCATGGACGTGAACAACTCACTGCGGAAGAAAGCGCCATAGTCGAATGTCATCCTGAAAACGGCAGCAGCTTGCCCCATCACATCAACATCGTCCAGTCGCTCGACCGCCAGGAATTCAGCAAATACATCCGGATCCTGGAAAGCACTCATATAGCTTTCCATCGCCTCGGTGTCCATCATATCCATGTCACCGAGCGCACCCATCTGCCCCATCACCAGATCCATCGCCGCCACCAGGTCAATCCCCAACCAGCCAGCCGGAATCCCGGCATCGGGTGGTAGGGCCGCGGCCACACTGTCCAGGTTCACATAGCCAAAACCGTCAACCAAACGCAAGCTAACGGACAGTTCTTCCGGGATTGACTGGTCGGTCGCACCCGAAGCCATCGCAGCCAGTGCGGGCGGAATAGTCAGCGTCAGATTCAGATCACCCGCAAAACCGCCAAGAAGATCGCCCATCATTTCCATACTCGCCATCGGGTCAGCGAATTGGGCGGGATTTGCTTGCAATGCCGTCATTGTTTCCATCAGGTCCGGGTCAATCGCGAAAGTGCCATCACCCGCCAAAGTGAACGCCAATTCATCAAATGGCGCATCGGGTATATTGCTGACCGATAGATTCATTTCCATTTGTGTGGTGCCGGAAGTCAGCGTACTCGATGCTTCCTGCGCTGCTTTCAGCAGGTCACAATCCGCTTCTGGCAAATCACCGCAATAGGCGAAATCCATCATATCCTGAGCAGCAGTTGCACCACCCAGCACCAGCAACAAGATCATGAATATAGATACCATAAACGAAACCTTCTTCACGTGAGACCTTTCTGGATAAACTAAACACTAGGGCTATGTACGTAACCCTTGCTTATTAGGTTACAGCATTTCGCCAATTTGTACCTCATAAGCCCAATAATTAGGTGTTTTTGCTCGACAATATATGAATGGCACGATAACAGCGATCATAATGATCTGTCGCATGCCGACCAAGCGATCACGCATTGGTTCAACGCCACACACACAAATGGCCTGCGCCCTGGCAGGCCGTATCCCTCGTATGACTATTGACGCTCATACTAGATGATAACTTCGTCATCGTCCTCGGCAAGCGCCGCATCAATCTTCGCTTGCAGATCATCACGCTCGGCACGATGATAACCGTTATTGTTTTTGGACTTACGACCACCGAATTTGATTCTCGCTTGATCGCCACCGCGCATCAAGATGAAGATGCCGGCGCCGATGAGCACCAGTGGCATGACAGTCGTCACAACCGCACTGTTGCCACCAAAGATAAAGAGTTCAAAGACGGCCCACAGTCCGACAAACCCGAGCAAACCAAATTTGACAAAGTTATCGCCAACACTGGTCTGTTCGCTGCTTCCGGTTCGCCGTCCCATAAAGACCATCGCTAACCCGAAAAATACCGGGTACAGTGCCCAGATATAGGCCCAGCTTGCCCAATGATTGGTCAGATTTTGATAAAAGAGGATCGCACCCGTACCTGTAACCATCGCGCCGGGAATAATGAGACCAGCTTTGTCGCGGTCCCCCCTGATGGCTGCAAATAGAAATACGAGACCGGGCGCAAGCACGAACAGCGGCCACAACAACCCCATAAAACTGAAACCGAAATTCTGTACCACCAGGAACAGAACCCCTAAGCCAATTAATCCGAGCGCGGTGGCTTGCCGACCACCTGATGAATGACCCATTTTGATTCCCCTGTCAACTTGATTTCCTACCCCCTATTACGCGGCGGTTTGGGAAAGGTTGCAAAATTACCTGCATCAATTGGACAATGGGGCTGGCTCATTCATTCGACCCATTTGTTGGCGACGACGTAAGATGTGTTTTGACCACCTGCAGACGTAGCCAATATGATCTGGCTGGCTCCAGCACAAGCGGTCCACGTTTGATTCTGCTATGCGCTGGAAACGCACTAGAATAATAACGAAGAACGTTTTTTTCTCATGTAAAGGTGTCTGCAAATGACGATCATCGCAATCGACTTGGGTGGCACGCGCCTGCGAGTGGGGTGCTTCAATACAAATATGGAGCTGCTCACACGCGCGGAAACGCCAACATTGGCTTACGAATCTCAGGCGGCGATAATTGATCGCATTCTCAAATTGACAGATACTGTGGTAGATCACCCTGTCACTGCCATTGGCATCTCTGCGCCTTGCCCAACCGCCTACACCGGCCACATCAGTCATGCGGCAGTGCTTCCAACCTGGCATAACGTCCCGCTAGCCCAGATCATCAGCGATGCATTCGGCGGTGCTCCCGTTTATATGGAGAATGACGCCAATCTGGGTGCATTCGCTGAGTACAGTAAGGGGGCGGCACAGGGAGCCGACCCGGCGGTATACATGACCATCAGTACCGGGATTGGTGGCGGGGTAATCATCGCCGGTGAATTGTTTACTGGCAAAAACGGCCTGGCAATCGAACCGGGACATACTAAATATCGGGGACCAGATGGTGCGGTCTATAGCTTGCAAGATTTTGCCTCTGGGCCAGGCATTGCCCGGCTGGCTGCCCTACATCTTGCAGAGAAAGCCGAACCTTCTGTTCTACGTGAGTTATCGGAAATCACTGGTAAAGCAGTTGGCGAAGCCGCGAGTGCTGGTGACGTGCTGGCAATGGCGGTCATTGCCGAAGCCGGTTGGTGGCTCGGCCTGGGGCTGGTCAACGTCGCGCACATGTTGAACCCGGAAGTGATCGTTCTGGGCGGCAGCGTTATGCAATTGGGCGAACACATCCTGAAGCCCGCCCGACAAGTGATGCAACAATATGTAGTTGCCCCCGCCTTTTATCATGACAACTTGCTCCAAATGGCCCAACTGGGTGATGATGTTTGTTTGATTGGGGCAGCGGCCTACGCCCTTCAGCGCTCATCAAGCCCGTAAGTCTGGCTAAACTCGCATTAATGCAAACCCACTACGTTTACAGTGGGGAATATAGTGGGGACAATTACCATGCTCCAGGTACAAGAAAAAACACCAACAAAAATCTTCGAGCAACGCTCAATCATACCGACGACGCTCGACAAAATGCTGGCCTTCCACGAAGACCCGCAGGCATTGGCACGGTTGACTCCGCCACCACCATTGATGTTTATGCAGGTGCTGCGCGATGAACGCACTTCACTGACCGCTGGTGAGTTGGAATTCCGGCTGTGGTTTGGGCCGCTGCCAGTGCGCTGGCTGGCGCGTCACGAGCCTGGACCCACGCCTACCTCATTTATTGATCGCATGTTAATGGGTCCGATGGCCGCCTGGGAACACCAGCATATTTTCCGCGAAGTTGACGCTGGCGTTGAACTGGTCGATCATGTCACACTGGCGCACAAAGCCGGCGGGCGGGGCTGGCTAACCCGCCTGATCTTCGATGGCCTCCCGCTGCGCCTGTTATTCACGTATCGCCATTTCCGTACCCGCCAGGCGCTTCGGGATTAGCGCCAGTTTACGTTTGAAAATGAATGGAATCACCTTGAAAACACCTAAAGTTGTCATCATTGGCGCTGGCATCGGTGGTCTGACAACCGGCGCTTTACTGGCAAAGGCCGGTTACGCTGTCACAGTATTAGAAGCGCAGCCTTATGCCGGTGGCTCTGCCGGAACGTTTTATCGTCAAGGCTACCGCTTTGATGCTGGAGCAACGGTTGCTGGCGGCTTTCACGCGACTGGTCCACATGCGCTCATCGGCAAATTACTCGACATCAACTGGCCGGTACGTCAACACGATCCGGCCTGGGTTGTACATCTGCCTGATCGTCAAATTAGCTTAACGCAAGATAATGCGGACGTTGTGGCAAAATTCCCGGAGAGCGCCGCTTTCTGGCAGGAGCAAAGCGCCCTGGCTGATCTTGGCTGGCAGCTTTCGTATGCTGGCATGCCCTGGCCGCCAACTGATGTGGCCGAAGTCGCTCAGCTTGTCCAGACCAGTCTGGCGCACTTCCCGGCAGATTTAAAATTCTTACCCTTTGCCTTCAGCACCGTTGCTGATTGGCTGCGCAAGCGGGGATTGGCAGATAATCAGGCTTTTCGTCGCTTTATGGATGCGCAGCTTCTCATTTCGGCCCAGACGACCAGCGACAAAGTTAATGCGCTATGGGGGGCAACTGCGCTGGACCTGGCTCGGCAGGGGGTATTCCATGTCGAAGGCGGCCTCGGCAGCCTGGCCCAAACACTGATTGACAAAATTCGCTCACTGGGCGGTGAGGTACTGTTCCGCCAGCAAGTCCGCCAGATACAAGTCGAAAATGGACGCGTAACCGGGGTTCATGCTCGCCAGGGCAAACGCACAGCGCGTACTGACTTCTATCCGGCGGATTTCGTTGTCGGTAATCTGACCCCCTGGTCGCTTGATGATCTATTGGGCGAAGCCAGTCCAGATTCATTAAAGCGCGAGGTCGCACGCCTGAAACCGGGTTGGGGCGCATTTGTGCTGCATGTCGGCATTCAAGCGGCAGACCTCCCCGCAGATTGGCCGGACCATCATCAGGTCATTGCTGAAATGGATGGCCCACTCGGCGAAACACGCAGCCTATTTCTCTCGATGTCACCTGAGTGGGACGCGAGTCGCGCCCCGGCTGGACAGCGTGCGGTGACGATCACAACCCATACCCAGGTACAGCCCTGGTGGGACCTGCTGGACCAGAGCCACGCGGCTTATGTTGCCCGCAAAGAAGCCTATACCGAGCGTATGCTGGAGTATATCGAGCGGGTGCTGCCCGGCTTTAATCAACGGATCACGCTCACGCTCCCCGGCACACCCGTGACCTACAACTACTTCACCGGTCGGCATCAGGGAATGGTGGGCGGCTTTCCAATAACGTCTCTTTTCAAAGTACGTGGTCCGCGCACCGGCCTGCCGAACTTGCGCCTGGTTGGCGATTCAATCTTCCCCGGCCAATCAACGGCGGGCGTATCTTTGGGTGCGCTACGCGTAGCTCGTGATGTGCTGCGCCATTTGCCACAGCCTACCCCGCGTCCCATCGCACTACGGGAGACAACAACCCATGAGTGATACGCCGGTTATTCACTGGTTTAGGCGTGATCTGCGTCTGAACGACAACACAGCTTTAGCGGCGGCATTCGCAACCGGCAAACCCGTACTGCCGGTGTTCATTCTTGACTCGACCATCTTAGAAGGTCCGCGTTATGGTGGCCTGCCGATAGTATTTATGTTGCGCATCCTGAAGGGCCTTGACGCCCGTCTACAAGAACACGGGAGTCGCTTGCTGATACGGCACGGC
Source organism: Phototrophicaceae bacterium (assembly GCA_965223835.1). Taxonomy (GTDB): domain Bacteria; phylum Chloroflexota; class Anaerolineae; order Aggregatilineales; family Phototrophicaceae; genus CAVYXZ01. The sequence goes on along the minus strand of CBDCXQ010000001.1, from coordinate 1,654,993 downwards.
AAACCAACTGAGATTTTGCCCCAACTGGTAACTGAATTCGCTGCTCAGGCCGTGTATTTTAATCAAGACTATACACCCTATGCCCGCCGCCGTGATGCCCAAATTCACGAAGCACTGACCATAGAAGTTTATGATTTCGAAGATGTTGCCCTGGTTGCGCCTGGTTTAGTCTTGAAGGCCGATGGCGATCCTTACACCGTCTATACACCTTTCATGAAAAAGTGGAAGGAATTCCCCAAGCCGGATCAGTGGACAGATTCCGGCGGACGCTTTTTTCCAGTGTCCGCTGAACAAACGGGAACCTTACCAGTCAGCGCCTGGCATGATATCTGGCCGGAACCGACTGAGGCCGTTGCCCAGGAACAACTGGCGCAATTTACTGCCCAAGCCATCTTCCGCTATGGGCGATCACGTAATAACCTGACCATTAACCCGTTTGCCAATGGCGCTTCGCTCGATACATCGTGTTTGTCACCGTATTTGCGCTTCGGCGTTCTATCGCCCCGGCAGGCTTATTGGGCCGCCCGCAGCGCCCATCGTCAGGCACCAGGCGCTGAGGCCGAAAAATCAGTCGAAACCTGGGTGAACGAACTCATCTGGCGTGAGTTCTACATGCACATCATGTACCATTTCCCGCACGTCATGAAGCGCAATTTTCGCGAAAAATACGATGCCCTGCAGTGGCGCAACGCCCCGGATGAGCTTGAGGCCTGGAAAAATGGTCAAACCGGCGTACCCGTGATAGATGCCGCCATGCGCCAACTGAAAGCCATCGGCTGGATGCCGAATCGGGCACGGATGCTGGTTGCCAGCTTTTTGACGAAACACTTGCTCATTGACTGGCATGAAGGCGAACGCCATTTCATGCGCTGGTTGATTGATGGCGATCCGGCAGCGAATAACGGCGGTTGGCAGTGGGCCGCCGGGACCGGGACTGACGCCCAGCCTTACTTTCGCATCTTCAACCCGGTTACCCAGGCAGCAAAACATGATCCCGACGGGGCTTATGTGCGCCATTGGGTGCCAGAGTTACAATCAGTGTCCAGTAAGTTTGTTCACGAACCCTGGCAAATGGCAACGCCCCCGACTGCCTATCCGCCACCTATTATTGATCTGGCAGCAGGCCGGGAACGAGCGCTGGCCGCATTCAAGCAAATCGAACCTGAGAAATCATGATGATGCGCTGGCCTCTTGTCATTCTCTTCGCCCTGCTCACCGTCAGGGAAATTAGCGCACAGCCAGACCTCGCTCGCTTTGTCGATGAAGGTGGTGAGTTTATCGAAGTCGACGGCCTGCGCACCTATATCCTTCAACACGGTCCATTGGATGGGCAGCCTGTCCTCTTGCTACATGGTTTTCTAGGCTCAACCTTTGATTGGCGACTCAACATTGACGAACTGGCAGCCGCTGGTTTCCGAGTGATCGCGTTTGATCGCCCGCCCTATGGCCTCAGCGCCAAACCAACTGACTATGACTTCTCCCATGTCGGCCAAGCGAAATTCACAGCGGCGCTATTGGATGAATTGGGAGTCAGTCGGGCCACACTGGTGGGCCACAGCATTGGCGCAAACGTTGCTCTCCATCTGACCATCATTAACCCGGACCGAATCAACCGTTTGGTCCTCATTTCGGGTACAATCTTGTCGGATGGAGGGCCAGCGCCAGCGCTAATGCGTCTGGTCAGTTCACCGCCATTTGAGCCACTGCTGACCAATACGCTGCGATCATTACCAGCTATGGTTAGTGAGGATGCAATGCCTGACGCGGTCACCAAGCGTTTTCTGGCTCCGTGGGATTTTCCCGGTTGGGAGGAAGCATTGGTGAATGCCATCAAGACATCAACCGGTAATTTATTATCCGAAGCGCAGCTTCAAACTATTTCCCAGCCAACGCTGGTGATCTGGGGTGAAAATGACAGCTTAGTGCCGGTCGCCGATGGTGAACGCCTCGTTGACTTGCTGCCAAACACCACCTGGCGGCCCTATGCTGGAATCGGCCATCAAGTCATGTCCGAAGCACCCGATCAATTCAATCACGATGTAATCGAATTTTTGCAGAAAGTTGGACCATGAACCGCGATACTATTCGACAGAGTCTCAACATCATCACCTTATTGGTGACGATCATCGTCAATGGGCTTGCCAATGCGCTGCCCCTCAACGGCATTACGACCGGCGAAATTTCGGATAGTTTCCCGGTCCTGTTCGTCCCTGCTGGCTATGTCTTTGCCATCTGGGGCCTGATCTATATTGCGCTGATCGGCTTCGCCATCTTTCAAGCGTTGCCCGCCCAGCAGGAGAATCCACGTCTGCGCCGGGTCGGTTACTGGTTCGTGCTCAGCAACATCGCCAACACGTTCTGGATATTTTTGTGGCACTATCAACTTTTCCCGCTGACATTGATCGCCATGCTGACCGTACTGACCTCATTGTTGATCGTTTACCAACGGCTTGAGATTGGACAGCAGATCGTAAACGGCGGGCAACGCTGGCTGGTCAATGTCCCATTTAGCATCTACCTGGGCTGGATTACCGTTGCCACGATTGCCAACACCACGATTGTGTTATACGACCTCGGCTGGGGCGGCTTTGGCATTGCAGCTTCAGTTTGGGCAGCGCTTCTACTTGTCGTTGCGACGGTCATCACCGGTCTCATCATTTTGCGCCGTAGCGATGTTGCCTACGCCGGGGTCATTATCTGGGCATTGATTGGGATTGTCGTGAAACAGGCAAATACTCAATTGGTCGCAATAACGGCGATGATCGCAGCGGTGGTGGTGGTCGCGCTACTGGTCACCAAACTGATTATTGATCGCACTGGCAGACAGGGTGGTAATCGACGTCTGCGTGCAAGCGCGTGAAGCAACTGGGGGTCACCAGCAACAGTGGCTCCCACTTCATACTTGAACATCACGTTGATGAACATCTACTACTGCGATCATTTTGTATTGCCGCTGCCATCAGAACACCGGTTCCCGATGCCTAAATATCGACTGTTACGGGAGCGGGTACAGGCTGAGCTGGTGCCGCCAGCCCAATTACTGGAACCTGACCCCGCCACCGACGCCCAAATGTTGCGTGTACACTCACTGGAATATTTCAACAATGTGAAAAACGGCACTCTCACTGCCAAAGAGGTGCGCCGAATCGGTTTTCCCTGGTCAAATTTCTTGTTGGAACGGTCGCGGCGTTCGGTTGGTGGCACCATAGCTGCGTGTCGTCAAGCGCTGGTTACTGGTATCAGTGTCAACCTGGCGGGTGGAACGCACCATGCCTACGCCGATCATGGCGAGGGGTATTGCGTCTTTAATGACGCGGCTATCGCGGCCCGCGCCTTGCAGACTGAAAGGCTGGCACCGCGGATTGTCATCATCGATTGTGATGTCCATCAAGGGAATGGTACAGCGGCGATCTTTGCCCATGATGATAGCGTGTTTACATTTTCGATTCATGGTGCCAAGAACTACCCATTTCATAAAGAGCCGAGCGATCTGGACATTGCCCTGGCTGACGGCACCAACGACCAGGTTTATCTGGAACAACTTGACATCGGCTTGCAGCAAGCGCTGGGGCAAGCCAATGCCGACATGATGATCTATCTGGCCGGTGCCGATCCGTTTGTCAGTGATCGACTGGGACGATTGAGCCTGACCAAAGCCGGATTGGCCCAACGCGATCAGCTGGTATTTGATTGGGCCGATCGCTATAGTTTGCCAGTGGCGGTGGTGATGGCTGGTGGCTATGCGCCGGATGTAACCGATATTGTCGACATTCATTTCCAGACTATTCAAGCTGGAGCAATTAGATTAACCTAAACGTTCTGTAATACTCAGACGGCGTTAATCTCATTCTGCGGCCTTCCTCATCAAGCTGTTTTTATAATTACCCATCTACAACGCACATGCTGGGGGAACAGTATGACTATACAGATTCAGACCTGGGAAAATCGATTATTAGCCTGGGCCTATGAGGCTTCCGAAAATCACCGGCCCAACGATGCCTTGGTCACTAATCAAGATGCCTTGAACGCCGCCTATAATTACTGCTCCGAGATGACACGCTTTTATAGCCGAACTTTTTACCTGGCTTCCGGATTATTACCCCCAGCCAAACGTCAGGCGGCACGCGCACTGTATGCTTTTTGCCGCGTCACCGATAACATCGTTGATGACAATCCCAACGAAGAACTGGCCCGCGAACAACTTGAACGCTGGCGCCAAGCGGTTATGGGATCCTATCCGCCCGCCGGCATGCCGGTCGCATTGGCCTGGGCCGATACCGCCATGCGCTATCATATTCCCCGCGGTTATATCGAGCAGCTCATTGACGGGGTTGCCCGTGATTTGGATCAGAAACGCTATACCACTTTTTCTGACTTGGCTGAATATTCGTATGGTGTCGCCTCGACAGTCGGCCTGATGGCAATGCATATTATCGGCTTCGAAAGCGATGACGCCCTGCCCTATGCCGTCAAATTGGGGGTCGCGTTACAGATGACCAACATCCTGCGCGATGTGGCTGAAGATTGGCGTAACGGACGCGTCTACCTGCCGAGTGACGAACTGGCTGCGTTTGGCTTGAGCGAAGCCGACATTGCCGCTGGCGTTGTAAATGATCGCTGGCGAGCGTTCATGGCGGACCAGATTGCACGCAATCGAGCGCTCTATGAAGAGTCGTGGGCCGGTATTTACCAACTGAATGCTGATGGTCGCTTTGCGATTGCAGCGGCTGCTGAGCTTTATAGTGCCATTCTTGATGATATTGAAACCCGTGACTATGACGTCTTTAGTCGGCGGGCATCGGTCAGCAAAACCGGCAAACTCCGGCGGTTGCCCGGCATCTGGTGGCGGTCGCAACAGGCGGCGGGAACCCTGACTGCATGACCGATTATGATGTTGTGGTCGTGGGGGCTGGGCATAACGCCCTGGTCTGCGCGGGTTATCTGGTGCAAGCCGGTCAGCGAGTGGCGGTGTTAGAGCGGCGCTCAATTGTCGGTGGGGCCGTTGTTACTGAAGAAATCGTTCCAGGTTTCAAGTTCGATCTGGGAGGATCGGCCCATATCCTCATTAATCACACACCCATCGTCAGCGATCTAAAGCTGGCTGATTATGGCCTGGAATATATTGATCTTGACCCGTTGTTTTTTGCACCATTCCCCGATGGTTCACAGATCACTATCTGGAAAGATGTGGAAAAAACCTGCGAAAGTATCGCAAAAGTCTGTCCCGAAGATGCTGAGGCATATCGTGACTTTGTGAACAAATGGCAGCCGGTTGCCGCCAGCATGGTTGAGGCATTTTTGCATCCACCCACGCCCTGGAATATTGCCCGCCATATGATCTTCGGCAGCGGCATCGGTCGGGGTAAGCGCTTTGACCAGTTGAGTGACCTGCTGCGAGGCTATGGTCAGGTACTGCAGCAAACCTTCAAAAGTGAACAGATGCGGGCGCTCATTGCGTGGATGGCGGCACAATCCGGTCCGCCGCCCACCGAACCGTTGTCGGCACCCTTCGCAATATGGCATCCGATGTATCATGTGAGCGGCATGAAGCGCCCACGCGGCGGTTCGGGTATGTTGACCCAGGCTCTGGCCCGTATGATTGAGGCACATGGTGGCAAAATCTTTACCGATGCCGCCGTCGAACGCATCGTAACTCGCGCGAATCGGGCACAAGCAGTCGAAACGGTCAATGGCGATTCGTTGTCCGCTAGAGCAATTGTCTCTGGTGCCCATATTCACACGACGTTGCGCCTTTTGGGGCCAGAAAACATTCCCGCGGAGTCGCGACGATTATTGGAAAAGTCGCGCATCGGGAATGGCTTTGGCATGATCGTGCGTTATGCCATGAATGAACTGCCCGACTATACGGCTCAACCCGGATCACCTGGCCCCCAGCATACTGCGCTGCAATTCATCTGCCCGTCGCTGGACTATCTGAACCGGGCGTATGGCGATTATCTCGGTAAAGAGCCATCGCGGAACCCGGCCTTGATTGCGATGACATTTTCCGCAGTCGATCCAACCCTGGCCCCAGCCGGCAAACACACGCTTTTTTTGTGGGGACAATATTATCCCTATGAACTGGCGTCCGGTGCATCGTGGGACGATATTGGCGGTGACGTGGCCGACCACATGCTCGATACCCTGGCCCAGTACGCACCTAATGTCAAAGGGGCGGTCATTGACCGACTGATTGAAACGCCGCTTTACCTGGAGCGTACCCTGGGCTTGCTGCGGGGCAATGTCATGCATCTCGAAATGTCGCTGGACCAGATGTTCATGTTGCGCCCGGCCTTAAGCATGGGAAATTATCGCGGTCCAGTTAAAGGATTATATTTGACCGGGGCCAGTACCCATCCCGGCGGCGGGATCATGGGTGCAGCCGGACGCAACGCCGCCTCGGTGATTTTGAACGATTTCGCTCAACGGAGAATTTAGAGCGATGACATACTTCGGCTTTCTCTTACAATTCGTCGTCCTACCGATCGTTATTTTGCTGGGCTGGGCCTGGTGGGATTCGCGGCGGGGCAAACAACTGCCAACTGCTTTACAAAGCTGGCCGGTCTGGAGCGTCGTGCTCTTGCATTGTCTTATCGCTCTCGTATACACCACCCCCTGGGACAATTATCTGGTCGCAACCGGGGTCTGGTGGTACGACGAAAATCTCGTGACCGGTATCACGTTTGGCTGGGTGCCGATAGAAGAATACACATTTTTCGTCTTGCAACCCATCTTCTCCGGGTTGCTACTCGTCACTCTTCTACGTTATCTTACCCCCGCGCAACCGCCCCAGGCAATTCGTGGCTTGCGTCCCGTCATGTTCACAATTCTGGGCGGGTTGTGGCTGTTCGCAGCAGGTGTGTTAATCGCAGGCTGGCGACCGGCAACTTATCTCGGCCTTGAACTCATCTGGGCACTGCCGCCGATCATGTTCCAGGTTGCCTTTGGTGCCGACATCCTCTGGCGTCAACGACGGGTGGTCGGTTTGACCCTGATGCTCACAACCGCCTATCTCGCCGGTGCCGATGCCCTGGCAATCAGTGCGGGTACGTGGACGATTAACCCGGAGCAGTCGTTCCATAACATATTGATTGGTGGAATCTTGCCACTGGAAGAACTAATCTTTTTCTTCCTCACCAACGTATTACTGGTTTTTGGCGTGACACTCATTCTGTCGCGCGCGAGTCATGAACGGTTCCGCACCTTCATACAGTGCTGGCAACGAGGACGACATGTCGATCTGGCAGTTTAACGAGACGTTGGCCCGGCGCTTATTCGCCTGGAATATCGTCAACATTATGCTGGGCAGCACCCTATCGCTGCGCAGTGGTTGGTGGCGCGGCTTCGGCAGTCAGGCCGTTGGTTGGGGCGTCATCAACATGGGTATCGCGGTGATTGGTTCCATGATAACCCGCCGTCGCTTCACCCAACAAACCCAACCGAACGCGTCAGCTATTATTGATAGAGAAGCCGGTAATTTACGCCGAATCCTGTGGATCAATTCAGGGTTAGATGTACTTTACATGATCGGGGGCTGGGGGTTGGCAGCCACCCGCGGCCAAAAAGATAAATTCTGGCAAGGTGCCGGTCACGGCATCATCTTACAAGGGTTCTTGCTGTTGGTATTCGATGTAATTCATGCGCTGGTAGTGCCAGACAATTCAAAATGAACTTGTTCGGGGCTGCCTTTCAGGATGATGAGCATGAGCCATTTTACTGGCCGGCAGAAAACCCAGTCGGCGCAGCCCTACTGGTTCACGGATTTCCCGGTACCCCTGCCGAGATGCGCGCCATCGCCACGATCTTACACAAGACGGGCTGGACCGTGCAGGGTATTCTACTACCCGGCTTTGGCCCACAGCTCGACACACTGCCGGAAAAAAGCAGGCATGATTGGAACACGGCAATATTAAACGCTTTGCGCGACATCAAGCGTCAACACGATACGGTCCTCTTGGTGGGATTCTCGCTGGGCGGTGCCTTAGCGGCACAGGTCGCAATTATTGAACCACCAACAGCCCTGATTCTATTAGCCCCCTTCTGGAAACTGGAACACCCGTTATGGCGGATGATGCCGCTGCTCAAGCGAGTTTTGCCAGCAATTCCGATTTTTAAAATTATCCGGTTGGACTTCAGTGACCCTGATGTCCGCGCCAACATGCTGGCGATAATGCCCACTGCTGATCTAGATGATCCTGAAACCCAACGTTCCATTCGCAATTTTCGATTGCCGATGAAGCTATTCGCGGAGATTCATCAGGCCGGGTGGGAAGCCTATCGTGCATTCCCCCAAATGAACCGCCAAACGTTGGTGATTCAAGGTAAAAATGATGAACTGGTGCACCCCCATCTAACCGACCAGATGCAGAAGCGTGCTGGGGAAGTTGTCCAATATAAAATTGTCGCAGCCGATCACCATCTCACTGATTTACACGCACCTGCATGGACGGAAATTTCTCAAAAAATATTGGTCTTCGCGGCCCTAGCCAAAAATCAAGTGGTACAGTAGAACTGGATAATTGCAATCCATCACCGAGGTACATTTAAAAATGGATTGGGACCAACGGTTTGCGGCGCGCACCGCTCACATGAAGCGTTCGACCATCCGGGAAATCCTCAAACTCACGTCGAAACCTGATGTAATTTCATTTGCCGGGGGTCTGCCTGCTGCCGAATTTTTCCCAATCGACCGGGTACAGGCCGCTGCAGATCTGGCGCTTTCCGAAAGCGGACAAGCGGCATTGCAATATAGCACCACCGAGGGTATGCCCGAATTACGGGAGATGATCGCGGCCCGGCTCTCGACCGACTATCTGACCGTTAGCCCCGATAATATTCTGATGACAACCGGATCCCAACAGGGCCTTGATCTGATTGGTCGGATTTTGCTGGATGAAGGCGACCTGACCATTGTCGAGAACCCAACCTATCTGGGCACGTTGATGGCATGGAATTCTTATGCCCTGGATTACCGCGCCGTACCCACCGATGCGCAGGGCATGGATGTTGCCGCACTGGAACCGCTTTTGCAGCAGAATCCTAAATTGCTCTATGTGGTCCCCAACTTTCAGAATCCCGGTGGTAACACGCTGAGTTTAGATCGCCGTCAAGCACTCGTCCGCTTGCTGGCCCAGTACAACATTCCATTCATTGAAGATAACCCCTATGGTGAACTGCGTTATAGCGGTGCCGAAGTTTCATCCATCCTCGGTCTGGAAGCTGAACACCTGGGAAATCATCAACTTGACGGGCATGTAATTTATGTCGGGACCTTTTCTAAAGTGCTGACACCCGGCTTACGCATTGGCTGGCTCGCAGCGCCGTTGCCCGTAATCGACAAACTGGTCCAGGCCAAACAATCTGCCGATTTACATACCAGTACACTGGACCAATTCATTACTTACGAGGTCGCCCGTGATGGGTTCCTGGATAATCACATTCACCACCTACGTGAGGTTTATCGCGAACGGCGGGACGTGATGCTGGCAGCAATGGACCAATTTTTTCCAACAGAAGTCCAATGGTCACGACCTGAAGGGGGCCTCTTCCTGATGGTTACAGCGCCGCCCCATGTCAACACAACCGCATTGTTAAGCCAGGCCATTGAGCGCAAAGTAGCATTTGTGCCCGGCGCTGATTTCCACATTGATGGCATGGGCCAGAATACCTTTCGTCTCAACTACTCGAACGCCCAACCCGACCAGATCGAAATCGGCATACAACGTCTTGGGACTTTACTCAAAGACGCTATCGCACAGCCAGTAGGCTAGACAAAGGATTGCCAATATATGGAATGGGATAATCTTTTTTCTGACAACGCCCAGCGCCTTACCCCGTCTCGACTCAGCGCCATTTTCCAGATGTCGCGCTCCGATACGATTTCGTTGGCCGGAGGCGTACCCGACCCAGCATTTTTGCCTATAGACCATATCCGAGAAGCGACCGATACGGTCCTGGCTGAACGCGGCGGTGAAGCGTTGAATTATGGTAATGGACAGGGTATTCAAGAGTTGCGTGAGTTTATTGCGGCCAGTGCATCAACTGCCACAATGTCAATTAGCCCGGAAAATGTTGTCGTTACCAGCGGCTCCCAGCAAGGCCTGGATCTGATTGGTCGAACACTGCTTAATGATGGCGACCGGGTTTTGGTACGCAATCCCACCTATATTGGTTCCTTGATGGCGTGGCGGGCCTATAATCTGCAATGGGGTGAAATTTTTACTCACGATGACGACCTTGATACCGCCTTCCAACCCCGCCCGAAGCTGCTGTACTTCGTGACAAATTACGAAAACCCCACTGGCGAACAACTGAGCCTTGAGCGCCGATCAAAGCTGGTAAAAGCGCTGGCACAACACCAGATCCCGGTCGTTGAAGACGACCCTTACGGCCAACTACGTTACGAGGGTGAACGTATCCCAACATTACTCGAATTGGATGCGGAACAGATGGGCACCGGTTCTGTGGGCGGTCATGTAATTTATGCCGGATCATTCTCTAAGGTGCTGTCGCCTGGTTTGCGTGTGGGCTGGATCATTGCTGACAAACCGCTGGTGGCAAAACTGATGCAAATCAAACAGGGGGCCAACCTGTGCTCCAGCATTATGGACCAGTTTATTGTCTACGAAGCCGTGCGTAATGGTTTCCTTGATGAGCATATCCCGCAACTGCGCCGCTGGTACACCGAACGCCGCGATGCCATGATTGCTGCTATGGAAAAATATTTCCCGCCCGGTGTAACCTTCACTCGACCACATGGTGGCTTCTTTATTATGGTCACGCTGCCCGAAGGTATGGACTCTATCGAATTGTTGCAGCGGGCAGCAGAAATCGGCGTCGTGTTTATTCCCGGTGAAGCATTCCACATTGATGGCGTTGGCAACAACACCTTACGCTTAAGCTTCTCGCGTTATCAGCCCGACATGATTGATGAAGGCATTCGCCGACTGGGTCAGGCTATTCAGGAGTTATCGACAACGCCGGTATAAAGCCAACGGCTGTTGTAAGGGCGCTACCGAGCGCCTTTTTTTATGCCACGCCAAACTGGTAAAACGTCCTTCAATGTAATGGAGAAATAGCTACACCGCTATGTTTGCAGTATTAAAAAATATCCAACCCTGGCAGCGCACGCTATACGTCATCTTCTTCTCCCAGGTCATCTCAGCGGTGGGTTTCTCACTCATCTTTCCCTTTTTACCACTCTACGTCCAGTCACTGGGTACCAACACCAGCCTGAGTATTGAATTTTGGATCGGCATGGTTTTTTCATCGCAGGCCATCACCATGATGCTCGCCTCACCGGTCTGGGGCACGTTGGCTGACAATTACGGGCGCAAACTCATGGTGCAACGGGCCATGTTTGGCGGCACCATTATTATCGCGTTGATGGCCTTTGCGACATCGGCGGAACAATTGGTCCTGCTACGGGCGATTCAGGGACTCATCACAGGGACGGTTTCTGCTAATAATGCGCTGGTGGCCGGTATCGCCCCGCGCAATCGTATGGGTTATGCGATGGGGCTGTTACAGGTTGGGCAATGGTCAGGCATTGCGATTGGTCCGTTAATTGGCGGCACACTGGCCGACGCCTACGGTTTTGCCACGCCCTTTCTATTTACCGCATTCATGCTGGGGATCGCGGGCATCCTGGTTCATTATTTTGTGGATGAAGAATTTGATGCTGCCGAGCACTTAGCGGAGAAGCGCTATGGCTTCATCTCCGAATGGCGGCATGTGCTCTCGATGCAAGGCGTTTTGTCTGCCTATAGCTTACGTTTCCTCACTGGCCTGATGCGGTCCATGATCTTCCCGATTGCCCCGCTGTACATGCAAACCCTGCTGGCCGGTGATGTGGGGGTCAGTACAACCACTGGTTTAATGATCGGGGTGGGGTCGGCGGCGGGCACAGCCACCGCGATTTATCTAGGGCGTCTTGGCGATCGGATTGGGCACCGTCGCATCGTAATTGGTTCCGCCCTGGCCGCTGGATTACTCTTGTTACCACAGGCGTTAGTCACCGAAGCCTGGCAGTTGGTCGCGCTGTACGCGCTGTCGGGGGCAGCGATGGGCGGACTGGTCGCTGCTCCCAGCGCGCTGTTAGCGCAATATACCGATCCTGGTGAGGAGGGAGCGGTGTATGGCCTGGACAACTCAATTTTTGCCGCCGCCCGTGCTGTTGCGCCACTCGCAGGAACCGCACTGGCCGTTTGGATCGGTTATCGCGGCGTATTCATTATCGCCGCCCTTCTCGCAACCGGAATGCTGCTCGTGGCCCGAAGTATGCCTGAACGTCAGTTAAAAGCTGCATGAATCCCTGCTGAAAATTATCAGCACCAGGTTGCTGAAGCTGTTAAACTAAAGGGTATTACAGCCATGTGGGGGACCCCCTTGACGACGTTTAATCCTACCCGGTTACGGCATGAGTTTCATGCAGTCGATGTATTCATTATCATCTGGCTGGCTTCGATGATTGCGCTGCCTATTTTGCGCTGGATCGTCGGTGACATTGCGCTGACAGCGGGCGTGATCCTCACAACGTTGTTTCAGTTTAGTGCAGTCGCTTTTGCCGTGAGCGCGGGCTGGGGCTGGCCCCGAACATTGCGCGTGATCGCGCTGGTGGCGGTGGTCACTTATACGGCGGAATTCGTCGGCTCTCGTAGTGGACTACCTTTTGGCCGGTATCACTATACCGACTTGCTGCAACCGCAATTAGCTGGTGTGCCGCTATTGATCCCGCTGGCGTGGTTTATGATGCTGCCGCCGGCCTGGGCCATCGCGCAACAAATTGCCTGCCACCGCTGGCAATTTTATATCATTAGCGCCGCCGCCTTTACCGCCTGGGATTTCTTTCTCGATCCCCAAAATGTTGCCTGGGGTTTGTGGGTCTGGACCGATAGCACCGGCGGTTATTTCGGCATTCCCTGGCTCAATTATGGTGGTTGGTTTCTGGTTTCGCTGTTGGTGACGATGCTGGTTCGGCCCACTGATCTGCCGATGAGACCACTAATGTTGATTTATGGCATCGTCTGGCTGTTTCAAACCATCGGGCAGGTATTTTTCTGGAATTTGCCGGGACCTGGCATTGTTGGCTTTGCTGCGATGGGGTTATTCGTCCTGCTGGCCTGGTGGCGGAGTCGTAAGCAATGACAATCTTCCTGATGGTGATGATCGCGTTTTTGAGCGGGGCACTGCCATTCGCGGTTTGGGTTGGACGACTGGCCCTGCAGACCGACATCCGCGATTATGGTGATGGCAACCCTGGAACGTTCAACGTGCTGCGAGCCGGTGGCCTGGGATGGGGTGCCCTGGCCTTTTTTTTGGACGTGGCAAAGGCACTCCTGCCGGTTGCTATAGCAAATTTCGTGCTGGGCTTTAGGGGGCCGGCATTAGTCGCTGTCGCGATTGCCCCCTTGCTCGGTCATGCTTTTTCGCCCTTCCTCAATTTTCGCGGCGGCAAAGCTATCGCAGCAACCTTCGGTGTGTGGTGTGGCCTGACGATTTGGGAAGGCCCCAGCGTTTTCGGAATTTTGCTGGGCCTGTGGTATGCATTTATCAACGAGAGTGGCTGGGCCGTTATCTTGACGTCATTCAGCTTCCTGGCCTATCTGCTTCTGGCACATCCTGACCCGGTGCTAATGGCCGTCTGGCTGGGGAACTTTTTGATTTTTGCCTGGAAACATCGCGCCGAATTAACCCGCTGGCCCACGCTACGCCCCTGGTATCGGAATCTCTCATGGCGTTCGTGATTGTTGTGACTGTTGCGCTCCTGGTCATTGCAACCGTTACGATCATCAATGTATTGACGCTGCGCCGACTACGGCCCACACTAACGGCAACAACCGAACAGCCACTGGTCTCGATCATGATTCCTGCCCGCAATGAAGCTGCCGTAATCGAACCGACGGTACGCGCATTGCTCAGGCAGAACTACCCAAATTTTGAAGTCATCGTGCTGGATGATAACTCTACTGACGCGACCAGTGAAAAGGCCCAAGCAGCCGGTGGGGGTCGTGTCAAAGTCCTGCATGGACAACCACTCCCCGATGGGTGGCTGGGTAAAAATTGGGCCTGTCAGCAGATGGCGGCTGTGGCTCAAGGCGACATACTTGTGTTCACTGATGCCGACGTTCGCTGGGAACCAACAGCTTTATCAGCCATAATCGCCGAAATGCAGGACACTGAAGCCGATTTGCTCACTGTCTGGCCCACCCAAATCACCCAAACCTGGGGCGAACGACTGGTTGTGCCCTTGATGGCCTTCGCTATCGTGGGCTATCTACCACTTCCATTGGTCCATCATAGCCCATTTACAGCTTTTGCCGCCGCCAACGGTCAATGCCTGGCATTTCGACGAACGGCTTACGACAACATTGGTGGTCACAGGGCGGTACACGACAACATCGTCGAAGATGTCGCCCTGGCACAGCGCATCAAAGCCGCCGGGTTACGGCTACGGATGGCTGATGGTGCCGGGGAAATTCTATGTCGCATGTACTCCAGTTGGACTGACGTGCGGGACGGCTTCGCCAAAAACATCCTGGCCGGTCATGGCAATAGCATCGTGCTTTTATCACTTTCGACGCTGTTCCATTGGGCGCTGTTTATCCTGCCCTGGCTGTGGTTATTGCTCGACCAATCGAATCGCTTATGGGCGGCAGCATTGATAGCCATCGGCTTCGGTGTTCGGTCACTGAGCGCGACGACGACGCGGCAGCGCGGGCTGGATAGCCTGCTCATGCCAGTATCGGTATTGCTCATGTCGCGTATCGCCTTACAAGCCGTCTGGTGGCGTTATCGTTATGGCGGCCCTCGTTGGAAAAACCGCACAATTAACCAACCTGAAACGGCACATGGCTGAGCCAATCGTCATCATCGGCGCGGGAATCGGCGGGCTGAGTGCTGCGATTCACCTGGCCGGAGCTGGTCGACGGGTGCTGGTTCTGGAGCAGAATTCGACGGTCGGCGGCAAGATGAGTCAGATCTGTGATGCCGGGTTCCGCTGGGATACTGGACCATCGGTCATTACGATGCGTCCCGTATTAGAGTCGCTTTTTACAAGTGTCGGACGGCGCCTAGAAGATTACCTGACGCTACTTCCCGTAGAACCCCTGACGCGCTATTTTTACCCGGATAACACCGCGTTGGATGCGACCCGTGATTGGCCGCATATGGCTGAGCAAATCGCCCGGCTAGATGAACGTGATGTCGCCGGTTATCTGGATTATCTGGCATACGCTGCACGCCTGCACCGCATCACCAGCCCATCGTTTATTTATGGCGACCCACCATCACTGCACAGTTTCACCCAGGTGCCGCCCGCCGATGTCCTCAAAATTGATGCATGGCGCTCAATGGATGGCGCAATTCGCGGTCATGTTCATTCGCCGCACCTGCGGCAGTTGTTGGGCCGCTTTGCAACTTATGTTGGTGCGAGTCCCTATCAAGCGCCAGCAACCTTGAACGTGATTGCACATGTTGAACTAACAGGTGGTGTGTGGTATCCACCGGGCGGCATTTACAAAATTGCCCAGGCGTTACAACGGTTGGCCGAGGAACTGGGCGTCGAAATCCGTACCAACTGTGCGGTACAGCAAATTGATGTTCAACGAGGGCGTATTCAAGGCGTAAGGTTAGCCGACAGCACGACCATACCCGCCACGGCAATTATCGCCAATGTCGATGTCGCAACTGTCTATGAACGATTGTTACCAGAATCCGTCGTCAAACCGCAACGCGTAAACACCCTGACCAAAGCCGAATCGTCGTGCTCTGGTTTTATTATGCTGCTGGGGATTGAAGGCCAACACGCCCAACTGGCACACCATAACATCTTTTTTTCCAGCGATTATCGGCGTGAATTCGATGCTATCTTCCAGCAAGGTGTCCCGCCGGACGAGCCAACGGTTTATGTCGCCATCACCGCCAAAGCCGATCCGCAGGACGCCCCACCCAACTGTGAAAACTGGTTTGTGCTGGTCAATGTGCCCGCCTTAAACGATCAGTTTGATTGGCAAACCGAAGCAGAAGACTATGGCAATCTGGTTTTGAAGCGGTTACGAAGCTTCGGACTGGACGTGCGCGATCGAATCAAAGTTAAGCGGCTGTTAACTCCACATGATTTGGAGCGTTTGACCGGCGCGCGCCGGGGGGCACTCTATGGGACATCGTCCAATGATATGCTGGCAGCGTTTCGGCGGCCTCACAATCGGGCAAGCGATATTACTGGTCTCTATTTTGCTGGCGGAACCACCCACCCTGGCGGCGGCGTGCCGATGGTGATGCTGTCGGGTGGTGTGGCAGCCCGCCTGCTGTTGGCCGATGAATAACGCCCAATCATTGGGGTTCTAAGACTGGTCTTATGTATTGATCTTGACAAGCCATCACGACCCGCATAATATGATCTTAATCTTAAGAGCGTATGGTGCGCTCTTATTTTGTCGGTTGAGATAGTGTGAAAACTACAATAAGGGGCAACGCTTGACGCTTGAAGCAAACATCGAATCACTGGTGAAACTGGCACTGGCTGAAGACCTGGGCGAAATTGGTGATGTCACTTCCCAGGCAATCATCGATACCGACGCGACCCGGTCCGCTGAGATTGTCGCCAAAGCCAGCGGCGTCATTGCAGGTCTACCCGTTTTGCAGGCAGTTTATCAACACGTTGACCCACTGGTAGAAATCAACTTGGACGTCGCCGATGGGCAGGTTGTGACCCCTGGAGATGTCATCTGTACACTCTCAGGTCGGGCGCAATCGCTCCTCACTGGCGAACGCACGGCGCTTAATTTTTTGCAGCGACTTAGTGGTATTTCTACACTAACTCGGCAATTCGTAGATGCCATCGCTGGAACAGACGCCATCATTCTCGACACGCGCAAGACGACACCGGGCTGGCGTTTACTCGAAAAATACGCGGTGCGAATGGGTGGTGGACAGAATCACCGTATTGGCCTGTTTGATGCAGTGATGCTCAAAGATAATCACATCGCCGCTGCGGGTAGTGTGACTTGCGCCGTTGAGCAGGTTCGTGACTATCCACCAGCACAGGGCTTACCAATCATCGTTGAAGTGGAAACCCTGGCACAACTAGCTGAAGTCCTGCCCTTACACGTCAACCAGGTGTTACTGGACAATATGGACACCGCAACGATGCGGCAGGCGGTCGATTTGGCGGCGGGTCAAGTGGCATTAGAAGCCTCTGGCAATATGACACTGGAACGTGTGGCCGAGGTCGCAGCAACCGGTGTAAATTTTATCAGTGTCGGTGCACTCACGCATTCCGCACCGGCTTTCGATTTATCAATGCGGTTATAAACGGGAGATTAGTAATGGCAGTAGTAGACACGGTAATGCCGGATCCGGTAGCCGAGCAAACGTTAATTGAACAAGAAGCGGCAGCGGTTGAGCGCATTAAACGGGCGCGGGCAATTCTGGGTGATGAAGTCGTTATTCTGGGCCATCACTATCAACGCGATGAGGTCGTGCAGTTCGCTGATTTCACCGGCGACAGCTATCAGTTGAGCCAGGAAGGCGCCAAAGTCAACGCCAGGTACATTGTCTTCGCGGGTGTGCATTTCATGGCAGAAAGCGCCGACATTTTGGGACGTGACGATCAGGTGGTCATTTTGCCCAACATGCAAGCCGGGTGTAGCATGGCCGACATGGCAAACCTGGAACAGGTGCTCACGGCCTGGGCTGAACTCGAAGATGTGCTGATGGATGACCCGGAAAATCACATTATGCCGGTTACATACATGAACAGCGCGGCTAATCTGAAAGGGTTTGTCGGTGAACATGGCGGCACGGTTTGCACCTCATCCAATGCGCACGGTGCGCTCAAATGGGCCTTTGACCAACGAGAAAAGGTTTTCTTTTTCCCGGACCAGCACCTGGGCCGCAACACCGGCAAAGACATGGGCATTCCACTGGACGAGATGGTGCTCTGGAATCCATTTAAACCCTATGGTGGCCTGACTGACGAGCAAATCTTGAACGCGAAAATCATCCTGTGGCAGGGCCATTGCAGTGTTCATCAGCAATTCCGACCCGAACATGTTGACTTGTGGCGCAAGCATCACCCGGACATTAACATTATCGTGCATCCTGAATGCATGATGGAAGTCGTCGATAAGGCAGATTACGTTGGCTCCACATCGTACATTATTAAACAGATTGAGGCGGCAGAACCGGGAACCAAGTGGGCCGTTGGCACCGAGATTCATATGGTGAACCGGCTCAAGGACGCTCAACCCGATAAGTTCGTCCAACTACTATCACCGTTCGCCTGCCTGTGCAGTACGATGTACCGCATTAGCCCGCTCGACCTGGCAAATGCCCTGGAAAATCTAGTCGAGGGCCGGGTCATCAACGAAATCAGCGTTCCCGCTGACATCAAGCACAACGCCAAACTGGCTTTGGACCGGATGCTCTCCATACCCAAATAGGCAGCCTATTGATGAATGATGTTCAAACCCATACCTTGATTATCGGCTCCGGCATCGCAGGGACAGCGGCAGCACTCCGGCTAAGCGATGACCCGGAACAGCAGATTACGGTCATTACCCGTGCCCCCCAGGCCAGCGATAGCAACAGCAGTTGGGCACAGGGCGGCATTGTTACCCGGGGACTCGATGATTCACCAGCACTGTTGGTTGAGGATATTCTCAACGCTGGGGCTGGATTAAGTTCGCCAACAGCCACCCGTCTCCTCGCTGATGAAGGCCCCCGTCTGGTGCAGTCGGTTTTGATTGAGCGCTGCGGTGTCAACTTTGACCGGCAATTAGATGGAGAACTGATCTACGGCCTGGAAGCCGCCCATAGCACCCGCCGAATCGTTCATGTTGGCGATAAAACCGGCACAGCCATCACGAATGCGATGCTGGCAACGCTGGCAACCCGCACCAATGTGCGGTTGTTGACCAATCACGCCGCCGTTGACCTGATTACGTTCCCCCACCACGCGCTTGATCCGCTGGCGATTTATGAGCCAACAACATGTCATGGTGCCTACGTATTAGATCGCGAGAGTGGCGAGATCATACGCATTCTCGCCGGGCAAACCATGCTGGCAACCGGGGGTTTGGGGCAGATTTTCCGCAACTCCAGCAATCCACGCGGATCACGCGGCGACGGGTTGGCGATGGCGGCTCGGGCTGGCGTGCACATCATCAACATGGAATACGTTCAATTTCACCCCACGACGTTGAGTGTGCGTGGTGCGCCCAATTCGCTCATTAGTGAAGCGGTTCGTGGTGAGGGTGGTATCTTGCTCACGCCTGAAGGCCAACCGTTCATGCAGCGTTATGCACCCGAATGGAAAGACCTCGCGCCGCGGGATGTGGTCGCCCGCGCCATCCATATGGAAATGCTGGAACATGGCTATCATAATGTCTATCTCGATATTGCCAGCAAGCATGATGCCGCCTTCATTCGCGAACGGTTCCCGCAGATCGTTGAGAATTGTGCACAATATGGAATTGATGTCACGAGTGAACCGATTCCTGTCGTCCCCGCCGCGCACTATTCGTGTGGTGGCATTCTGGTCGATGAATGGGGCCGCACGGATTTTGATGGCCTGTACGCTATTGGCGAAGTCAGTTGCACCGGCTTGCATGGCGCGAACCGCTTAGCCAGTACCAGCTTGCTTGAGGGACTGGTCTGGGGTGATCGCGCCGCCCGACACATCCTCAAGAACCGCCGCGAGCCGATTGAAGATGCACGGGTTCCGGGCTGGGTGTATCGCGGCGATCTTGAGCCAGATCCGGCACTCATCGAAGGTGATATGACCACCATTCGTAACGTGATGTGGCATTATGTTGGGCTGGTGCGCACTGCCGACCGGTTGGCGCGGGCACAACGCGAACTGCGGCACCTCTGGCATGAGGTTGAAGAATTTTATCGACGAACCCGCTTGAACGACGAACTGATCGCCCTGCGTAACGCGGTGCAGGTAGCCCGGATGGTGACGTATGCCGCGCTACGGAATCGCGTCAGTCGCGGCGCCCATTATCGGGCCGATGCACCGGCTGAAAACCCGGTGATTGCTGAGAAAGTCTGAGGACAATAACATGAGTGAGTTCATTTATCTCGATCATAGCGCAACCACGCCAACTGACCCCCGCGTGGTTGACGCCATGCTGCCCTATTGGACCGACATATTCGGCAATGCGTCCAGCCTGCATCAAGTCGGCAAAGCGGCTGAAGCGGCGCTAGAAGCGGCCCAGACCAAGATTGCCGCCGTGCTCAACTGTCAGGCCAGCGGTCCCTCGGAAATCGTCTTTACCAGTGGTGGCACCGAAGCCGATAACCTGGCGCTGAAGGGTGTGGCTTATGCGATGCGCGGACGCGGACGCGGCAATCACATCATCACGACCAGCGTGGAACATCATGCCGTGCTGGATGTCGCCGAAGAACTGGAACAGGACGGCTTCGACGTTACCTTTTTACCAGTAGACGAATATGGCCGTGTGACACCGGCGCAAGTCGTCCATGCCATGCGGGATGATACGATTCTCGTGAGCGTTATCTACGCCAATAACGAAATCGGCACCGTCAATCCGATTGCCGAAATCGGCGCAGCGATCAAACAGAAGAACCGCCGGGTGCCGTATCATACTGATGCGGTACAGGCCCCAGGTTTGCTGCCGCTCGACGTCAAAGCGTTGAACGTCGACCTGATGAGCCTCTCTGGGCACAAATTTTATGGTCCCAAAGGGGTCGGATTATTGTATGTCCGGCGGGCCATTCCGCTTCAACAGCAGATTGTTGGCGGCGGTCAGCAAGCACACCGTCGCAGCGGCACCGAAGCGATACCGTTGATTATGGGACTGGCATCGGCGCTCGAAATCGCCGAATGCGAACGCGAAGCCACCGTTGCCCGACTTACCCCCTTGCGCGATGATCTCATCAACCGAATTGTCACCACCATTCCTGAAGCCAAACTGACCGGTCATCCCACCGAACGCCTGCCAGGACACGCCAGCTTTACCATGAAACTGCTCAACGGCGATTCCATTTTGTTGGACTTAAGCGAGGTGGGCATTGGCGCGAGTGGTGGCAGCGCCTGTAGCACCGGTCAACAGGAACCGAGTCACGTCTTGACGGCAATGGGTGTCGACAACGACTACCTTATGGGCCAGATGCGCTTTGTCCTGGGCAAACACAGCACGCCGGAACATGTTGACCGCCTGCTCTATCATCTAACCGCCCTGGTGGAGCGCCACCGGGCGATGGTACCCGAAATCGGTTAGCCATGCCTGACTATCGCCTTGTGAGCGAAATAAACCCGGCCCAGGAAGAAGTTGCTATCATAAAAGCCGGATTAAGCGCATTTAATCGTCAGGCACTTGGAAACGATGCGGAAGACAATTATCAGGCGTTGAATCTATTTGTACGCGCCGAAGATGACACGATCATGGGCGGCCTGTTGGGTGGCAGTTGGTGGGGTTGGGTTTATATCAGTGTTCTGTGGGTGCATGACGACTTGCGGGGGCAACATTTTGGCACCCAACTGATGGAGATGGCCGAGGATGAAGGGCTAAAACGGGGCTGTCATAGTATCTTTGTCGATACCCACAGCTTTCAGGCCCTGCCATTCTATCTCAAGCTGGGCTACACGTTATTCGGTGAACTGGAGAATTTCCCGGTGGGCCATACGCGCTATTACTTGCAAAAGCGCCTGCAACCCACGAAAGAAGCATAATGGGCAAACCGCGCTACACGCTAGTTCTGGAGAGCAATCCAAACCCCGACGACATTCAACAACTGCGTGCCAATTTATCGGCGCATAACATCGTACAAATGCAGGGTGATGGTGACTATGCCGAGGTGCTGTTCACCCTGCGCGACAATGACCGGGAGATTGTGGGCGGTGTCGTCGTTACCATCTTCTGGCAAATTGCGGAAATCGACTTTTTGTGGGTGCATGACGACCTGCGCGGGCAAGGCTTCGGGCGTGATCTACTGGCAGCCGCCGAAAAAGAGGCACACAAGCACAATTGCCAGTATGTCTATCTGGATACCTTCAGCTTCCAGGCACCCCAGTTTTATGTCAAGCAGGGTTACGAAATCGTCGCCGAAATCGAAGATTATCCGCCGGGGCACAGCCGCTTTATGCTGAAGAAAGCGTTGGGCTAAACGTGTGGGATATGACTCGGCGAGTCGCCCCTATGAAAAAATCACTAACTCTCTTGGCTAAGACTTGACCAGTCGGACAAATTTCCGCTTGCCAACCTGCAACACGGCAGGCAGCATATCCGGTGAAATCATCGCCTGAGCATCAGTCACCGGTTCTTCATTCAAGCGCACACCATTACCCTGTATGAGGCGTTTGGCTTCACCACCACTGCTGACCATCTCCAACCGGCGTAGAATATCCAACACCCGTTCTTCCTGTGCCAGCGGCTCTTCGGGTATATCCTCCGGGATGCCACTGCCGCCACTGCGGAACACCTCGTCCCAGCGGGCCTGCGCGGTTTCAGCGTCTTCCGGGCTAAAGAATATGCCCACAATCTCCCTCGCCAAACGCATCTTCACCTCGTTGGGGTGCAATGACCCATCAGCAAGTCCAGCTTCTAGTTCATTCAGTTGACGCGGCGACCAGCCCAGAATCAACTTGTGGAAAACCGGCATGGCTTTATCCGGCACGCTCATCACCTTGCCGAACATATCCCAGGCTTCACTCATCAGCGGGATGTGATTGCCCAGGCTTTTGCTCATCTTGATGTCGCCGTCGGTCCCCGGCAGGCTCTCACCCATAATCACCGCGACTTGTGGTTTCTGGCCCATGCCCTGCTGCAATTTGCGACCGGCGATAAGGATATTGAACAGTTGGTCCTGCCCGCCCACCTGCACATCGGCTTCCTGCGCCACCGCGTCGTAACCCTGCATCAAACCATAGAATAATTCATGCAGGTAAATGGGTTCGCTGGCATCCAGCCGCTTCTTGAAATTCTCACGGACGAGGAACTGCTGTACGGTGAAGTTACTCGCCAGCCGGATGATGTCCGCGAAATCCAGCGTTGATAGCCATTCATCGTTGTAGCGCACGCGAGTCAAATCGGGGTCCAGAATCTTAAAGGCTTGGTCGGCGTAAGTCTGGGCGTTTTCCAGCACTTGCTCACGTGTGAGTTGTTCGCGGGCTTTGTCTTTATCCGATGGGTCGCCAATCAAACTGGTAAACGTGCCGACCAAAAACGTCACATCATGCCCAAACTCCTGAAATTGCCGTAGTTTGCGCATGGGAATCGTATGACCTAAGTGTAAATCCGCAGTACGGGGGTCAAACCCACAATAAACACGCAATGGACGGCCCGATTTTTCGGCTTCGATCAAACGATCACGCAGTTCCTTGCGCATCGTTGCTTTGGTCTCAGCATCACCATATTCCGTACCGGACATCAACACATCCAGTTGTTCTTCCAGCGAGACCTGTTTTATCTCAGTTGATACCATTTTTTCCGTCCTTAACTGCGTGCATTTGAGACCCGTGTAGTATAGCATTCAGGGTTAGCCCTGGTCCAGCTTCAGAATAACGATACCCAGCGGTGGAACCGTTAGGTTCAAGCTCTGTTCAAAGCCGTGCGACGCGATAGCCTCGGAGTGTTGCCCCCCCCTGTTGCCGTAATTATCGCCACCATATTTCTCGGCATCGCTGTTCAACAGTTCCGCATAGAATCCGGCTTCAGGCACACCGATTCGGTACAAATCACGCACAATCGGCGTAAAGTTACACGCTACAACCACAAAATCCGCCGGATCTTCAGCGAAACGGATGAATGTCAACAGGCTGTTATCCGCATCATTGGCATCTATCCAGCGAAAACCATCTGGCTCAAAATCACGTTCATAAAGTGCGGGTTGCGCTCGGTAAAGGTGATTGAGATCGCGCACCCAGGCCTGAATACCAGCATGTGGCGCGTGGTCGAGTTGATGCCAATCCAGCGACCGGGTCTCGCTCCATTCGCCCCACTGACCCCATTCTTGTCCCATGAACAACAATTTTTTGCCAGGGTGCGCCCACTGGAAGCCATAGAGCAACCGCAGTGAGGCGAATTTCTGCATCCCATAACCGGCCATCTTATTCAACATTGAGCCTTTGAGATGCACCACTTCATCATGCGAGAGCGACAGCACAAAATTCTCGGTGAAGGCGTAGATCAATGAGAACGTAATGAGGTGATGTTCATAGCGTCGATAAACTGGATCTTTTTTCATATATTCCAGCACATCATGCATCCAGCCCATGTTCCACTTGAGCGTAAAGCCCAGGCCGCCGATATAAGTCGGGCGCGATACCATCGGCCAGGCCGTTGATTCTTCCGCAATCGTGACTGCGCCGGGGTACTCGCTGTGGACAACCGTGTTAAATTCCTTCATGAACGCCACCGCATCCAGGTTCTCATTACCCCCATATTCGTTGGGAATCCATTGACCTCCCTCCCGACCAAAATCCAGATAGATCATAGACGAGACCGCATCCACCCGCAGACCATCAATATGATATTTCTCCAGCCAGAACAGGGCGTTCGAAATCAGGAAGTTGCGGACTTCGTTGCGCCCATAATTGAAGATGTAAGTACCCCAATCTGGGTGTTCGCCCTTGCGGGCGTCTTCGTGAGAATAGAGATGAGTGCCGTCAAAGTAGCTCAGTGCGAAGCCATCTTTGGGAAAATGCGCCGGAACCCAATCTACAATGACACCCATGTTGTGCTGGTGCAGTGTGTCAACCAGGTACATGAAATCGTCGGGCGAACCGAAGCGGCTGGTTGGCGCATAGTAACCCGTGACCTGATAACCCCAGGAGCCATCAAGCGGGTGTTCAGCCACCGGCATCAGTTCGACATGCGTATACCCCATCGTGGTGAGATACTCCACCAACTGCTCGGCCATTTCCCGATAGGTTAAGAACTGTCCGTCGCCATCGCGTCGCCACGAACCCAGATGCATCTCATATACTGATATGGGTTTGTTCAGCGGCACCTGCGCTGCACGGTCCTCCAGCCATTGTTGGTCCTGCCATTGATACTGATTTACATCATAGACGCGCGATGCCGTACGCGGGCGTGTTTCCGCAAAAAAGGCATAGGGGTCTGCCTTTTCGCCATGATAATTCTGGTTATGTGAACGTAAATCATACTTGTAGGCCATGCCACTCTCAGCCCCTGGAATAAAGATCTCCCAGACACCACTGCTCCCTACTGGCTGCAAGGGGTGAACCCGCGCATCCCAGCCATTAAAATCGCCAATGACACTCACACGATAGGCATTAGGTGCCCAAACTGCGAAGTTCACACCTTTGACCCCATTGACCTCGCGTACTTGCGCTCCAAATTTCTCATAACTACGCTGGTAACGGCCTTCGCCAAACAAATGCAAATCGTAATCAGTTAAGAGCGGCTCGACCGTATAGGGGTCGGCAAAGGTTTGTGTCTGACCATCCGGCAACAGCGCTTCATAACGATAATTCAGACCCGGCCATTCACCGTCAAGAATAACTTCAAAAAAACCATCTTCATGCAACCGGGACATTTCGACTCGTTCGCCAGTGGCTTCATCGATGACATATAACTGCTTAGCAGTTGGCTGAAAGGCGCGAATTGCGATACAGCCCGCTTCATCGGCGGGGTGTGGCCCTAATACATCGCGCGGTGAACCGCTAAAAGCGTTAACAATCGCCAGAATTGCTTCATCATTTATTTTCATAATTCCCCACATTACGCTAATTTAAGAAGGGGTATTACCCATCAGTCCGATCTCCCTGATGTTAGCAATTCTTGCGCGTTATGTCACCAAAGCGAGAAGAACTGTGAGCCACGAGCGGAGATTACCCCGGTTCACTTGACCAGATTCTGGTCACAACCCACCGTCACAATAACTTGTATTTTGCTGCCCAATCATGCTTGTGAACTGGTCCCAACCGGCCTATAATTCCTCTCAATCTGGCTGAGACACATTTAAGGTATAGTTCCGATGAAGTACATGACCAGCGCCGAGGTGCGCGCGGCTTTCCTTGATTATTTTGAAGAAATGCACCACCAGAAAGTGGCCTCATCGTCAGTCGTGCCCGCCAACGACCCGACCTTATTGTTCGTCAATGCCGGGATGGTGCAATTTAAAGATGTGTTCCTGGGCACCGATAAGCGCGATTATCAGCGTGCGACGTCCTCACAGAAGTGTATCCGCGTCTCCGGCAAACACAATGACCTTGAGGAAGTCGGGCCATCGCCCCGTCATCACACCTTTTTTGAAATGCTCGGTAATTTCAGCTTTGGCGATTATTTTAAGCTGGAGGCGATGCAATTCGCCTGGCAACTGCTGACCCAGGTCTATGAACTGCCAGCCGACCATCTGGCCGTGACGATCTACGAAAAAGATGATGAAAGTTACGATCTGTGGGTCAACGAAATCGGTATCAGTCCGCTACGGATCGCCCGCTTAGGCCCTAAAGATAATTTCTGGCAGATGGCGGAAACCGGACCCTGTGGCCCTAATACCGAGATTCACTGGGATAAGCACCCCGAACTGGGTGAAGCTGGCATCATTCAATCGCTCGAAGCCGATGATGACCGCTTTTTGGAAATTTGGAATCTGGTGTTCATGCAGTTCAACCGTACCCAGCCTGACCCGGACCATACGGGCCAGTATGACGTACCCTTGCCAGCGCCAGGCGTGGACACGGGTATGGGACTGGAACGTGTCACCAGTATCGTGCAGGGCGTTCAGGCCAATTACGAAACCGATTTATTCATGCCAATCATCGAAGCGGTGCAGCAACTGACCGGTGCAAGTGACGCCGAACGGGATGCAAACATTGTGCCCTATCGCGTGATTGCCGACCATTTGCGTTCGGCTGTGTTCCTGATTAGTGATGGCGTCCTACCGGGTGCGAAAGGTCGTGCCTCTGTGTGTCGCCTGGTGATCCGGCGGGCGGCCCGCTTTGGCAGCAAGCTGGGCTTCAACGAACCCTTTTTGGGACCTATTGCGCGGGTCGTGATTGACAATCTGAGCGGTCACTTCACCGAATTGCTGGACCAGGCCGACGCCATTGAAAAGGCCATCACGCAGGAAGAAATTCGTTTTCGACGTACCCTGGATCGTGGGTTAACGGAATTGGATATGATGATCAATGAATTGGAGCAGTCCAGCACCGCTCAACTCTCTGGCGAAAATGCCTTCTATCTGAAAGCAACGCTGGGCCTACCGCTCGAAGTGACCCGTGACATCGTTGAGGAACGCGGCTTCACAGTTGATTTAGCCGGATTCCAGCAGCAAGAAATGCAACATTCCGAAGTCAGCGGCGGCGGTCAAGCTATGGGCATGATAGCCTCACAAGAAGCCTACCGAACCCTGCTGGATACGCTGAAAGGGACCGGAAAACTCGACAAAAATGGCGTCGCTTATGAACCTTATGGTCCGACCAGCCTGGACACGCAGGTTGTCGCATTGCTGGTTGATGGACAACCGATTGACAGCGCGATTGTCGGTGACAGGGTTGAAATCGTCCTGCCACGAACACCATTTTATGTTGAAGCCGGTGGTCAGGTGAGCGATACCGGCACGTTAACCGGACCGGATTGGGTGATTGAGATAGAAGCCATGCAACGGCCAGTTGACGGTTTAATTATTCACATCGGTGAAGTAATCGAGGGTACACCACAAACCGGCGATTCAGTCCAGGCAGCGGTTGATACCACACGGCGCGGAGACATCACCCGGAACCACACGGCTACCCACCTGCTCCATGCAGCGCTGCGCAACCACCTCGGAACCCATGTTCAGCAACGCGGTTCACTCGTCGCTCCAGATCGGTTGCGCTTCGACTTCGCCCATGACAACAAAGTCAACGCAGCCGAAATGCAAGCCATCGAAACCGAAGTCAATAACATCATCATGGCAAATTTCCCCGTCACTGCCGCCGAAAAGTCGCTGGATGAAGCGCGGCAGGAAGGCGCGATGGCGCTCTTTGGCGAAAAATATAGCGATTGGGTACGCACAGTTGTGATCGCTGATAATGGTTCGCGCTATAGTTACGAACTGTGCGGCGGTGTCCATGTAGGCGAAACGGCGGAGATCGGGCAAATGATAATTGTTAGCGAGGGCAGCGTCAGCGCAGGGATTCGGCGCGTTGAGGCCTTAACCGGACGAGCAGCCCGCCGATATATTCAAGACAATCTGAACCAGCTCAATATCATCGCCCAGCGGCTGGGTACAACCCCTGAACACAGCGATGAACGTCTCATCGCCCTGCAAGATGAACTGGCAGCGAACAAGAAAGAAATCGCCGCCCTGCGGCGCGAGATCGCCCGTTACAACTTTGATCGACTAATCGAGACGATGGATACCCAAAATGGTGTCCCCGCGCTGGTTGCGACGGTAGAAGATGTGACGATGGATAACCTGCGCGATATGTCCGACTGGTTCCGAAACAAAGTTGACAGCGGCGTCCTGGTGCTCGGAACTGTCGTCGATACCCGTCCACAACTTTTGGTGGCGGTCACCGACGACCTGACCAAAACAGGACTGCATGCAGGCAAACTCATCAAAGAAATTGCCCAGAAAGTCGGCGGTGGCGGTGGCGGCAGGCCTAATCTTGCGCAGGCTGGGGGTAAAGACGCCGATCAACTAGCCGCCGCTCTCGATCACGCACGTGAGTTAATTGCCAAAAGTTAGCAAAACCGATGTCTGAACGGCCAGAATTTATCCAGCTTGAACTTGGCGATGATGTCCCCTCAGTCCGGGACCGGCTTTCATTTCATCATCGCAAGCGCGTCCTCCTTATTTGGCCGGAAAAAGGCACGGTCCTGACTCGCAAGCTGGATCTGGTTTTGCTGCAACGCGATGCACTGCGGCGCGGCATTAAACTGGCGCTTGTCACGCATGATGAAGATGTGAATCGTCATGCCAATGAATTGAACATCAGCACGTTTGAAACCATTGGGGCCAGTGAACGTGGGCGCTGGAAACGTGGGCGAACTGGTGTTTTCTCTAACCGTTTGTGGCGACCCAAAAAAGACACACCGGACCCCGAGGAACTGATGCCGGTTGCCAGCCGGGTGCGCAATGATGACGTCTCCGAATCCTGGTTGCGACGCTGGCTAACCCGGGGGCTGGTGCTGCTGGTCGTGGTTGGATTAGTCGGCATGTTGGTCGGGGCCATTGTGCCCGGCGCCACCATTATCGTCCGCCCGGCCCAGAGTCAGGTTGAAGCCGACGTGCGCATCACCGCTGATTTGAACGCACGGGGTATCGACATCGAAAATGCCGTCATCCCGGCCACCCTCTTGAGCGTCACGATTGAAGAAACAGGCACCTTGCCAACAACCGGTGAGCAACGCCTCGCCGATGTGCCGGCACGCGGTTCAGTCGTGTTCGTGAACCAGACGAGCAACGCCGTCACTATTCCTTCCGGCACGACATTGAGTACCAGCGCCGGCACACCACTCCTTTTCCAGACGACTGAAACTGCGCGGCTATCCGCCGGAATCGGTCAACAACTGGAAGTGCCGGTTGAAGCCTCACCCACGACGGCAGGCGCCAGCGGTAACGTTAACAGTGGTCTTATCAATACGATTGTTGGCGATCTGGCAAATCGCGTGACCGTCCGCAACATTAATCCGACCTTTGGCGGCACCAGCCAAACGCTGGACGCGGTCACCCAGGCTGACATGGATCGCCTCATCGCGACAGTACGCCAGCAGCTACAGTCCAGGGCCTATGTCGAAATGCTGCCGCGCCTGGACGAAAACCAATTTTTAATTCTGGAAACCGTGACGATCGCCGAAGAACGCAGCGACTGGATGACGTTCAGCGCCCAACCCGGCGATGCGGCAGAATCTTTGACATTGACGATGCGCGCCATTATCGAAGCGACCGCGATTAACGAAGAATTCGGCCAACAAATTGTGTTTGCTAATCTGGCTCGTCAGATTCCTGAAGGCCGCGAAATCCGCCCAGATACCATTGTCTATGCGCGTGGGCCAGTTGAAACGGTGTTCCAGAATGGTCAGATTATTTTTCCGTTGAAAGGCCAGGCCCAGGTCGTTGGTCAGGTTGATCCAACCCAGCTACGCGATCAGCTACTCGGCCAAACGATCAATGATGCCCGGGCGTTTCTGTTAACAGAACTCGAACTGCAACCCGATACCCCTCCGCAAATCACGCTCGAACCGGATTGGTTTGGCCGGCTACCATTATTGCCGTTTCGCATTGATATTCTCGTGATGGAACCGACGACGTGATAAAAGGCAAAATACTGGCTATCGATCACGGGCTACGGCGTCTAGGTGTCGCCGTAAGCGACGCCTCTGGTCTAATCGCGACCGAACGGCAGATCATCACGCGTACTTCACGATCAAAAGACTTCGCCCAGATCAACCAGCTTGCAGCAGCTGAAGGTGTCATTGCCATTGTTGTTGGACTGCCAACGAATTATGAGGCGCGCGCCGACCAGCAATCCCAGGCCAAAACCGTCGAAAAATGGGTTGGTCGTTTGGCCGAAACCACCAGTCTGCCAATCATATTATGGGACGAACAGCTTTCCAGCGCTGATGCCCGCGAACTGGCGCGGACGAAAAAACGCAAACCGCGCGACCCCATTGACGACCTGGCCGCACGTGTCATCTTACAAACCTACTTGGACGCGGTCCGTGATGGCCTGGCCGAACCGCCGATATAATGCCTATTTCTTCTCTGACAGAATATGCGCGATCTGTTCAATGTGATTGACATCGTGCCACGCGGTCAGCAATAGCTGGTCATTGAGCGTAAAATCGCCGCGCCGGGGATGTTGCGCCATACGCTCCCAATCTTCATCTGCAACTCCTTTTAACAACTTGACGAATTCACGCCGCGACCAAGTCCATGCTGCACAGACCGCCGCCACATCCTGCTGATTATACTGATTGGCAGCAGCCAGTTCATCGGGGTCAGGGTTCGGCAGCACGGGAAACTCTTCAGTCAACGTTAGCCGCGCCCGCTCAATAAACAGTTCTTCATAATCCCGTAAGTGGCCCAGGACTTCCAGCGCCGTCCAGCCATCCCCGCCGTCACGATAAGTCCGCAGGTCAGATTCAGTCGCCGTTTGCACCATATAGCCAATGATCGAAATCGCCTTGCCTAACTTATCAAGCTGCCAATCCCGAATCGTTGCTAGCGGTTGCATTTTCAACTTCCTCTCGCCGGTTAAGCATTCAACGCGCTGGATAACTCGACGCTCCAATTGAGCAGTGCCTCATCCTGCCAAAATGCACTGACAAACTGCAAGCCCAATGGTAGATTATTCGAGCTTACGCCCGCCGGAATCGTCAATGTCGGCAGACCCGTATGCGTCCAGGGGAGATTCATGGCTGGATCACCGGTCGACTCAATGCCGATGGGCGCGGGACCGGGTGCAGCCGGGCTAATCCAGATGTCGATACCCGCTTCAGTCATCGCCGTCTCAATCGAACGCCGCACATGAGCTTGACCGTCTCTGGCGGCCTGCGCGGTCGCTGCTTTGATTTGTTGACCCTGACGAATGATCGCAGCCGTGCGCGGACGATAACGGTCAGCAAATTCGGCAAACCAATCGGCATGATTTTGCGCCATTTCGAAGGCCATTAATTCTTTGTGACGATGGTCAATCTCGGCAATATCAGCCAGCACATTCGCCCGTTTGACCGTGTAGCCTGCGGCTGTCAAGCGGTTAATCTGGTCCGCAAAGGCACGCAACGCTTCCGGTGATGCCTGATCGAGATAGGGGCCATCCGGCACACCAAGCACTGGCAATTCACCATCAACGTTGATGTCAACCTGCCAATCCCGGCACAGCAGCGACGCCGCCAACTGCATCCCGGCGACATCCTGAGAAAACAATCCAACGTGGTCAAGGGATTGGGAAAAATAAAGAACACCGCTGGGGTCAATGCGCCCATAGCTTGGCTTATAACCCACGACTCCACAAAACGCCGCCGGGCGAATCACAGAGCCAACCGTCTGGGTACCAATCGCTAGCGAACACATTCCGGCTGCAACCGCTGCCGCCGAACCACTGCTAGAACCACCGGGGGTATGTTGCAAGTTATGCGGGTTGCGCGTCGGCCCTGGTTCAAAATAGGCGAATTCGGTCGTCACCGTTTTGCCCAGCACAATCGCACCCTGTTGCTTAAGTCTGGTTACGCAATCCGCTTCTGCACCAGCTAACACTTCGGGCGGCAGTGCTGAACCACCACGCGTCGGCCAGCCATCGACATTAAAAATATCCTTCACCCCCAGCGGGATCCCATATAAAGGGGGGCGATTTTCTGGCTCTGGGTATTGTTTTTGTAGCGCATCGGCAGCAGCCAATACCGATTCGCGGCGCTGTAATGCCGGAACAAAGGCCTGTATTGCTTGATCGTCAATTTCCAGACGGTTGAGCAACTGCTCATAAAAAACAATCAGGTCTATTTCACCGGTTCGCAATGCATGAGCGGTTGGCACCAGTGGCAGAGGTTGGATAAGCATCAACATTCCTCCCAAAAAACACCTCAACTATACCGGATTCCACAAAAGCAACCACATTGGTATACTGGTCCAGCAACAAAGTATGCAGGAGCTATTCATTGAGTCGTCTGATTAGATTGTTGGTCTTGCTCATGCTGGTGTTTAGCGTGTTCGTTATCGCGCTAGCTGGTCTGATATTCGTCATTTCTGGTGGGCAGCCGATTGATTATGTACAGCGGGAGTTCACACGCTTGACGCTTGCGGGGCGACAGGCAGCCCTGGCCCAATCCGTTGGAACAGATGACAGCCCCATCCGATTTGCCGTCAATTTGGGCGATACCCCGCCGCTGGTGGCGCAAAATTTGTTCGAGGCCAGCTTGATTAGCGACCCAGACCTGTATGTCGATTATGCTTTTGTTAATGGGCTGGATGTGCAGATGGAAGCTGGTGTCTACTTCCCACGCCAGAACATGACCATCCCCGAAATTGCGACCATGCTGACTGATTCCAGCCGGAGCTTTATCCCTTTTCGTATCCTGGAAGGCTGGCGCATCGAAGAGATCGCCAGCGCGGTCGATGCCAGCGGTTTGTTCGGCTTTACTGGCGTTGATTTTCTGGGCGTGGTGGGTCCCGGTGCAGAAGTTGACCCGGCCTTCGCCCAGCAAGTGGGTTTACCAGCAGGCGCATCACTGGAAGGCTTCCTGTTCCCTGATACCTATCAACTACCGCCAGACATCACCGCCATCGGCTTACGCGATCATCTCACCGCGGCATTCCTGGCGAAGGTTGGCCCCCAGGCCAGCAATGACGCCACAGCACAGGGCTTATCCCTATACCAAGCGGTGACACTCGCTTCCATTACCGAGCGCGAATCGCTGCATGCCGAGGAAAATGCGCTCATCGCTGGCGTCTATCGCAACCGCCTGGACATTGACATGAAGCTTGATGCCGACCCAACCGTGCAATATGGCATGGGCTTCCAGCAGAATACGTGGTGGCCGCAGATCACGCAGGACCATTACAGCAGTGTCATTTCCGATTACAACACTTACCTGAACATAGGCTTGCCACCCGGCCCCATCGCCAACCCCGGTCTATCGGCTATCCTGGGTGTAATTTATCCAGAAGCGAGCGATTTTCTTTACTTCCGCGCGGCCTGTGACGGCAGCGGCTTTCATAACTTCGCCCGGACATTTGAAGAGCATATCGCCAATGGGTGTTAAACCTGTGCTGATCGCTCAGTGTAGAGTGCTAACTCTGGGAAAGATGCTGAGCATATGTTGGCTCCTGATGTCAGCCTGTGCGACGGTTCCGACACCGACCCGTATCGCCTTACTCGCGCCATTTGAGGGGCGCTACCGTGAGATTGGCTATGATGCGCTCTATGCCGCGCGTTTAGCGCTTCAGGATACAGGGAACAACCAGATCGAGTTACTCCCCATTGATGATGGCGGCACTATGGCGACTGCGACTAGTCGTGCTCGTGCGTTAGCGCAAGACCCGCAGGTACAGGTGGCGCTGGTGCTGGGTTATGCCGCGACTGCCCCGGAGGCTTTGGACGCCTTTGGTGATATACCAGTGCTGGTTGTAGGTCATTGGGGAACACGATCAATTGCCGACAGGGTACTCGTGTTGGCGAATCCAGCCGCTGCCAGTGACTATACGATTCCGACGCGAATTGATGTTCTCGAAGCCGCTACCATGATCGGGCCAATTGTAGGTGGAGAAGTTCTGGCATTGCAGCAACTGACAGATTTACGGTCGCAACTGGACGACGTTACCATTGTGACCAGCCTGACACTACCTGATGCTGAATTTACCGAGCGCTACTTGAACAGCGATCTGTTCGCACCAGACCCCGGATTATTCGCACCACTCACTTACGAAGCGATGCAAATTGCGCTCGAGGCACCTGATTTCTCCAACGCCAGTGTTCCAGGCACCGCCCCAATATTCGCTTATGGCTACAGCGAAGATGGCGACCTAATCCCCGTAAATCGTGTCATAGAATAGCGGCAGCGGATCAACCTTTCCGGTCGTTAATTTGATAGCGTCATCCACCATTGCGCGGCAGCGCTCTAATCTAGCAGCTTCATTGGCATGAATCTCGACCATCGGTGTGTCGATTTCAATCTGATCGCCGACGTTGACCAGCACCTTGAGGCCAACTGCCAGGTCAATCGGATCGCCCTTCTTCTCACGACCGGCACCCAGTTCAAACGCGGCCTGGGCAATTTTCAACGCCGAGACTTCAGCCACATAACCGGTTTGTGCTGCGGTTATGCTTTCGCGCAGACTGGCTTGTGGTAATCTAGATGGGTCATCTACCATGCTCACATCACCCTGTTGTGCTGCAACAAGCTGTCTGAATTTCGCCAACGCCTCACCTTTGTTCAGCGCCGCTTCCAATAGTTCACGCACCGCTACCGTGTCGGTCCATTTATTGCCTTGACCTGCCAACCGCAGCATATAACCAGCAACTACCAGACAATGTTCGCGGAAATCATCAGGACCACCACCCTGCAACGTTGCGATAGCTTCAGCGACTTCCAGTGCATTCCCGACCGCCTGCCCCAGAGGTTGATTCATGTCCGAGATCACGGCGATCATATCGCGTCCGGCATCAACACCTATGTCGACCATCATCTGCGCCAGTTGCCGTGCTGACTCCAGATCAGGCATAAATGCACCGGTGCCCATTTTGACATCCAGCACAATGCCATCTGCCCCGGCAGCGATCTTCTTACTCATGATGCTGCTGGCAATAAGCGGCAAACTGGGCACAGTCCCCGTGACATCCCGCAATGCATAGAGCTTGCCATCGGCAGGTGCCAGATCACGCGTTTGACCGGATAAGACAATCCCATTGTCGCCGGCGAGCGACTCGAACTGTTCAGTTGTCAAACTGACGTCGTAACCAGCGATGGCTTCCAGCTTATCAAGCGTCCCACCGGAATAGCCCAGGCCACGCCCACTCATCTTAGCAACTGGCACCCCACAGGCGGCAACCAACGGCAGCACCACGAGGGTGGTTTTATCTCCGACGCCACCGCTTGAGTGTTTGTCCACGGCATAGCTACCGAGAATATCTGCCAGGCGCAACACCTCACCCGATTGTGCCATTGCCAGCGTCAAGTGTACAATCTCGGCGCGCGACATCCCGCGAATACAGATCGCCATCAGTAAAGCAGCGGCTTGATAGTCAGGCAAATCGCCGGTGGTGTAGTGTTCAATAAACCAGTTAATCTCAGCCTGGGACAATTCATGACCATCTCTTTTTTTTTCCAGCAGTGTCACTGCACGCATGATTGGCGAACTCCTTACACGCTGACCTACGCTCAAATCTTAACACCTGAGGTTCATTAATTGAATTCTTAGTTGAGGTGCCCGGCTAAGTGGGTTAAATTGTGCAGTAATTTCTCGGTAAAGTAGTGAAATGAGAATCCAGCTAATGGAATTAATCAAACAGAATCGTTCGATTGCAATAATCATTGGTGTGGTGGCGGCTGCAGTAGTCGTCGCGGCGGCAGCTTTGGTATTCACCAGCCCAGCTTCAACCGCCGACGTCTACGCCCGCTATGCCGACATCGAGAAGACCCGCCTGGAAGATGGTGGTTTTGTTCTGGGCAATCCAGAAGCACCGGTTACGATCGTTGAATTTGGCGATTTCGCCTGTCCACATTGCCAGCAGTATGCGACTGAAACCAAGCGATTTATTGACGAGTATGTCGCGACCGGCCAAGCAAAGTTTGAATATCGCATGTTTATCAGCGGCGCTGACCCGGCCTATGGACCCTATACCGCCCAGTTGGCGGAATGCGCTGCTGAACAGCAAGCGGGGGCGTTCTGGCCCGCCCACGATGTCCTTTTCGAGTTGGGCCGTAATCAGGGGCGCTTTAACGAACAAACGGCACGCACGCTGGCTGAGCGACTTGAACTCGATTACAGCGAAATGCTCAATTGTGCCGAAGATGCTGCCCAGTTCGATTTCGATGTACGCCTGGGGCAATCGCTCAATGTTCAAAGTACACCCACGATGATGGTCCGCTATGGCGATAGTGACCCGCAGCCCATCATATTGCAGGGGCAGGATTTTAGCCGCGGTGGTGTGCCCTATCAGGTGTTGCAAGCCGTTGTTGAAGCGGCGCAATAACCAAGAGCTACGTTATATGGTGCGTCGCCACGCTGCGGCGCCCTTTTCGTTTATCGAGTCTATAGCTGTTCACTGGCGTGGGCTACGTTGACCATACCAACCTGAACACTGATTGCCATGCTTCCAGGAATTGGCGAACAAATCATGCTTGCGGCGCAATATACACATTCCATTCAATGCCAACCGTAATGCCCTGACACAGACCTTCCAGGAATTCGAGTGCATCTTCTGGATTCTCAAACATGGCGGCTTTGCTGGTTGCTTCGTGCGATAAACTGCGAAAGCTTTTGACCATAAGATGACTAA
Organism: Phototrophicaceae bacterium; assembly: GCA_965223835.1. Taxonomy (GTDB): domain Bacteria; phylum Chloroflexota; class Anaerolineae; order Aggregatilineales; family Phototrophicaceae; genus CAVYXZ01. Next base: position 1,618,074 of record CBDCXQ010000001.1, on the reverse strand, counting down.
TCGGGTCACGGCTGAATGCTGCGCCACCACCATATTTGGAGTGTTTGACCAGTTCGCTCATATGTCTGAGGGTACTCAAAGTAATAATTCGACCACGACGTAAATCCGACAGATAGAAAATGGGCTGTGTCGCATTGTCGAGCTGTTCTCGGTGCTCCACGAGGAACTGTCGTTCTTCAGCACTGGATGGATAGCGCTCCCAGACGATGAGCACGAGGTGGTCTGATAGATGGTGAAATTGATAGGCCATTTCACTTCCTAAAAGAATACCTTTGCATACCTTTATAATAATATTGTTCATGGGCTAACATAACAAAGATTGCGTAATTGAATCACTATTTTGCAACGCGGGTTCAGAAACCGATCTACATACTATCGTGCATACAAGAATTAATTTCAAAATAGGGAAAATCCTGTGAAACAACCGATAACACTCAACGACCTGTACCGCATCGTCCATATTGAAGATCCACAAATCAGCCCGGATGGGCAATGGGTCGCCTATGTCGCTCTCACAATTGATGACTTTGAACATGATTATCGGCGCAACGTCTGGCTGGCATCGACTGGCGGTGGCGATCCCATTCAACTCACGCGGAGTGGTCAGGACACGCAACCCCGCTGGTCGCCGGATGGCAAAACATTGGCCTTTGTCTCCAAACGAGACAAAAAAGCCCAGATTTACCTGCTGCCGGTGGTCGCGCCGGGTGGTGAGCCGCGCCAACTGACGGCAATGTCAAACGGGATCAAAGATCCGGCATGGTCGCCGGATGGGACATCCATCGCCTTCCTCAGCGCACTTAATGCTGATGAGCGGGCTAATGGACATATAACTACGGAAAAGCGTCTCGACAAGCTGGTCGCACAGCAGCAAGCTGAGCGACGACAACAGGAAGAAATTGATCGCTGGGATCCACGCATCGTTACCCGGGTGCCTTATCGTGAAGGCACCACTTACCTGGATGATCGTTTTACGCAGGTGTTCATCATTTCCATTAACGATGAGAACGCTAAACCACAACGCCTGACTGATTTAGACGCCAATTACGCTGCCCCGCGCTGGACCACCGATAGCCAGGCAGTCATTACGTCCCGTGCCTACGATTTGGCTGCCGATGAACCACGCCGCTACCAGAGTCTCTATCGCATAGCGCTTGTAAATGGCACCGAAACCCAACTCACCGATAACAGCCATGTGGATACTAACCCAATACCGTCGCCCGACGGCCAATGGATTGCGTATTTGCGCCGACCGATGCAGCGTACAGCGGAACGTATCTCTCGCCTGACGGTTATCCCAACAACAGCTAATGATGAACCGCGCGATCTAACGTTGTCGCTGGACCGAAGCGTTGATGATTTCACCTGGACTGCTGATAGCCGGTCGATCCTGTTCACGGCTGGCGATGCGGGCAATATCGAGATCTATCGTGTCTCATTGGCCCATGCAACCATTGAAAAAATTGTTGTTGGGCGCTTTGAGGTGACCGGTTTTTCCGTTGATGAACGGGGCAACATTGCCTACAGTGCCAGCACAGCAGCGGATCCCTCCGAACTCTACTGGCAGCCTGCCAACGCAGATTCATCACAACCGTTAACCACTGTCAATCAGGCATTTTTGGATGAGGTCAGCGTGCAGGAAGTCCATGAAGTCTGCTTCGATAACGGCAGCGGGCAAGAAATCCAGGGTTGGTATCTGCTGCCAGTCGATTATGAAGCCGGTCAGCAATACCCACTGGCATTCAACATTCACGGCGGTCCGCAATTTATGTGGGGGCCGAGCACGCCGTCAATGTGGCATGAATGGCAGCTTCATGCTGCAGCGGGTTACGCCGTATTTTATTGCAATCCACGTGGCTCAATGGGCTATGGCGAAGCTTTTGTGAAGGCTTTACACGGTGCGTGGGGTGATGTGGCATACCAGGATCTTATGGCAGGTATTGATGTTATGTTAGAAAAAGGCTTTATTGACCCGCAGCGCATGGCGGTAACCGGTGGTTCCTACGGCGGCTATATGACAGCCTGGATTATCGGACATACTGATCGTTTTGCAGCGGCAGTCAGTCAGCGCGGCGTCTACAATCTCATGAGCATGTATGGCGTGACCGACATCCCCCTTTTCTTCAGCGATCAGTACGAACCGCCAGTGACAGTTGATCCACTCCTGCATTGGCAACAGTCGCCATTGGCCTATGCCGATAATATCAATACACCGCTGTTGATTATCCATAGTGAAAACGACTTCCGGGTACCGATCTCGGAGGGCGAACAACTGTTTAGCTTTATCAAGATGCGGGGCGGAGTTGTAAAATTTATTCGGTATCCGCGTGACGGCCACGAATTATCGCGCAGTGGCGAACCCAAACATCGGATCAGCCGTCTACAGCACATGCTGGATTGGTTTGACATCTATTGTAAGACTCAATAAATTTGTGCAATTTTTCGCAACCCGTAGGCCAGTAAACACGTATCAAGATAGAGAGCTTAACAAACGCTCATCCGAAATGTGAAATTCGGCACATATGACGGTTGTAATTCGCTGACATTCTCCGTAACATGTTAATGGGGAAACAACCACCAGAAGGACACAGGCAACATGGAAATGGTACTGCTGGCGAGCGGGGCATTCTTCACCCTGCTGTTTGTACTCAATAACTTCCTGCAAACGCTGCGCGGAAAAGTCCACCTGCGTTTTTTCGGTACGCTGCTGGCATTTATTGCAACAACGCTGACACTGGTGGCGCTGGTACAGAATTACACACTGGCCCTGCCAAACAGCGTGGTACAGCCAGGTATCTGGGGCATCGCCCTGACGGTAATTGTTACTGGCTTGCTAGTGCTGATCTTTGAGATCCGGCGGTCGGAGCGCAATTTGATTCAATCACGTGGGATCCTGGGCATTGGCATGGGCATCCTGCTGTTGATCTCGACGTTTACTGTCCCGTTGATCGGTGCGTTTTTTGTTGCACCGATTGAATCCCCCCAAGCGCTAGCCGCAGCAGTCCAGGCCGAGCCGCTGGATGAAGCCGCAATTGAAGCAACCCAAGCGATCAACACCTATACGCGTTTGCTGGAAAGTGCCAGCACTGAAATGGGTGTTCCCGCCAGTGATCTACTCTTACGGCTGACCAGTGACACAACATTGGCAACTATTATTGATGAACGCAATGGCGACACGGACGCCATTTTAGCCGCAGCCCTGACCAATCTGCGGGCTGATCTTGAAGCCCAGATTACTGCTGGCGACCTGCCGCGTTTGCAGGGTACGGTGATCCTAGCCAATCTGGAAAGTGACCTGCGGGCACGCCTCAACAGCCGCATACCGGGTGAGCAAATCGAAAATCTGGCACCCATCATTCTGGCAACCGCAACACCGACCGCCACACCCACCGAGCCAGATACACCGACCGCGACCTTTACACCGTCGCCGACGCTGACGCCGACGCTGACACGCACACCGCGACCAACCGCAACCCCAACCACGACTCGCCAGCAATTTGCGACTCGTACCCCCACCCTGACACCCACGCTACCCGACCCGTGTCTGGCAACGGTCGATTTCAATCTGAATGTGCGGGCGGAACCGGTTGAGGATGCCGAGCTGGTTACGACGATTCCGTTCAATTCAACTGTGACGGTTTTTGCTTCCAACGATGAAGAGCGAACCTGGTGGTTTGTCCGCTTTGGCGATGATGTTGGCTGGGTGCTGGGTGAGTTCATCACAACCACCCGTTCCTGTGATATTTTGCCAGTGCGACCCGCATAAAACGCAACAGGGGCCGACCGTTTTGGTTGACCCCTGTGCCCGCAAGGATATGGTGACTCCTGGGAGTTTGCTAGGTTCGATGTGATCGCAGGCGCGACTCATGCGCAAGCGTTGATTGACGTACATGATGTTGCCCAACGAGGGCAATTGCCTTCCCAAACCACCCCTGGATTGGCCGCAAAAAGGGTTGTGAGTTTTGTTGATTTTGGAGCAATGCACGAACCCGGCGGTGCTCTGCTGCCTGTTGTTGCATCTCCTCATAGCGCAGTTGATTCAACATCCCATCTAACATTTGAACATCCTCCACTGCTCATTTGTTCTATAATAGCACCCATTGACTGACACCTATTGTCAGGGTTTTTGTGGTAATCTTGAAACGGTTTACAGGGGGTGAAACATGCGGGCTGATCGGTTGATTTCTATCGTGTTATTGCTGCAAAATCGCGGACGGATGACGGCCAGCGAATTATCAACAAATCTCGAAGTTTCCGAGCGCACGATCTACCGGGATCTGGACGCACTGGGCGTTGCTGGTGTGCCGGTTTACAGTGAACATGGCCCCGGCGGTGGCTATGCCTTGCTGGACAGTTATCGCACGACGTTGACCGGCCTCAACGAAGACGAGGTCCGCACACTGTTTGCATCCGGTGCGTCGGGACCGCTGAAAGATCTGGGCCTGGCTGAATCATCGGACAAGGCGCTGCTCAAACTGGCAGCGGCCCTGCCTGAACCCCAACAACGGCGGGCTGAACGGATGCGCCGCCGCATTCATCTGGACGCACGCGGCTGGTTTCAAGCCCATGAAGCCGTACCTCATCTGGACGTGCTGCAAGAAGCCACCTGGCATGACCAGTATGTTTTTATCCGCTACCGGCGCAGCGATGGTGAAATCCGTGAGCGTGTCATCGCCCCCTATGGACTGGTCGCCAAAGCCAGCATCTGGTATCTGGTTGCAGCGATCGAAGATGATATGCGTGTCTATCGGGTTGGGCGCATCCTCGAAGTTGAACTCCTTAACGACTACTTCGAACACCCTCACACGTTTGACCTCGCCACTTACTGGACCCGATGGTGCGACGAGTTCGAAACCAACCGCCCCGAGATTCCCGTGACCATGCGCATCTCACCACAAACGGCAACCATGATGGTCGAGCATTGGGGCGATGTAGTCCGCGAAATCGTCGAACAGGCTAATCCTGCCGCTGATGGCTGGCGACAAATCACCCTGAATTATGATTCAATTGAATGGGCGCGGAACAACCTGATTAAACTCGGCCCGGAGATTGAAATCCTGGACCCGCCCGAACTGCGTCAGTCAATCATTGAACTCGCCGCCAGCCTGGTGCAACTCTATACTCAGCCCGGATAGCCGCCGCTGGCATCAATCATACCGCGTTCCTCAGCGACTCGCAGCGCATAATCATCGGCTCGATAGGCAGCAAACGGGTCCGGCGCACGGCCCATCTCCACCCGCACTTGCGCCAACAAGGGCCGCACGTCAGTTTCATAGGCGGTCGTCAATGTCGTATGCGCTCCCAGTACATCACCTTCCAGTTGCCGTTGATTCAGGGCCGCATAATCCACGATGAGCGCTTTGGCATAGGCCGTCTGGCAGTTTAGCACACTCACTAGCATGGCTTCGAGTTTGGGTTCAATATTGTGGCTCTGGTCAATCATGTACGCGACGTTATCCGCCAGCGCACCTGCACCCACCAGCTCAGTGAAAATCTCGAATAGTTCAAACGGGTTATTGGTACCCACAATCAGGTCATCATCGGCATATTTGCGCGCATTAAAATGGAACCCACCCAGGCGACCTTCATCCAGCAGAAACGCCACGATATGCGGGATATTGGTCGCTGCTGCATGATGACCGGTATCGACCAGCACTTGCGCCTGTTCACCCAGTTTCAGCGCCGTCGCATATGCCATGCCCCAATCGGCCAAATCCGTATGATAAAATGCCGGTTCGAAAAACTTGTACTCGATCAACATGCGACCATTCGGCGGCAGATGTTTATACGTTTCGGCCAGTGCTGCTTCCATCCGTTGTTTACGCCCGCGAATGCTGTCCTGCCCGGCGTAATTGGTACCGTCGGCGAACCATAGACTCAACAATTCACTACCGGTGGTCGCCATAATCTCACAGCATTCCACCATATGCGCCACTGCTTCCTCTCGCACAGTCGACGACGGATGGGTGATGCTGCCAAGTTTGTACTGGTCGTCCTGGAATACGTTAGGGTTAATCGCGCCAATGCCAACCCCCTGCGCGGCAGCATATTCCGCCAGCCCCGCCCAATCATCAACTTTATCCCAGGGAATGTGCAAAGCGACAGTCGGTGCAACCCCCGTCAATTTGTGAATATAGCCGGCGTCCGCCAGTTTTTCTTGGATGTTCCGCGCCGCGCCGCGCCATGAAAACACCTTGAAGCGCGTCCCACTGTTACCATAACCCCATGACGGCGTTTCAATGTGCTGGGTCTTGAGTTTGGCCTTTACAACTTCCACATCAATGCCCTGGCTGGTTAACCGTTCAGCCAATCGCTCATAATCGGGTTGGAAATCCATCTGGTTTCGTCCTCAGCAAAATTAGGTAAAATAAGCGTTCGAAGCGTTTATTGCTCATCAGATTAGCGCTTCGCAAAAGCTGTGTCAAATAATGTGTACGCGGGTGTATTCAAGTTTTAAAAAGTTATGCCTGTCACCCAGCGTTGAAGTCCTTGTGCTTTTTTTGCGCCACGAGAAAAGAGCTTTTTGATGACGAGTAAATATGTAGTCGCCATTGACCTGGGAGCCGAATCAGGTCGTGTGATTCGCGTCGGCTTTGATGGCAGTCAATTTAATCTTGAAGACATGCACCGTTTTCCCAACATTCCGGTCCAAGTGCATCACACGCTACATTGGGATGTCCTGCGCTTATGGCATGAAATCACAACCGGGATTCAAGCCGCCGGAAACGATGTGGTCGGCGTCGGCGTCGATACCTGGGGGGTGGATTTCGCCCTGCTTGATCGTAACGGTCAACTGATGGCGAACCCGGTGCATTATCGTGATGCCCGCACCAACGGGATGTATGAGTCGGTCTTCGACCAGGTGCCGCGCAAAGCAATTTTTGAGCGCACTGGCATCCAGTTCATGATTATCAACACCCTCTATCAATTAGCCAGTCTGGCACAGCAAAACAGCCCCCTGCTGGAAAACGCTGCAACCTTCTTACCAATTCCCGATCTGTTTAACTACTGGCTGAGTGGCACAAAATCTGGTGAATTTTCGCATGTCAGTACCATGCAGATCTATAATCCGCGCACCGACGATTGGGATTTTGAAACGCTCACGGCGCTGGGCATACCCACACATATTTTCCCGCCCATCATCAAGCCTGGCACTCAGATTGGTGATTATCAAGGCATTCCTGTGATTGCCCCCGCCACCCATGATACGGGAAGCGCAGTCGTTGGCGTGCCGACTACCACTGCCAATTATGCCTATCTCAGCAGTGGCACCTGGAGTCTGATTGGCCTCGAGGTCTCAGAGCCAGTGATTACCGACGCGACCTATGCCGCTAATTTCACCAACGAAGGCGGGGCCTATGGCACGTTTCGCCTGCTCAAGAACGTCATGGGCCTGTGGCTTGCCCAGCAGTGCCGTGCCACCTGGTCACAGCAGGGCACGACCTATAGCTATGAGGAATTGACCCATCTGGCAATGGAAGCCGAACCCTTCCGCACACTGATTGACCCGGATGATGATGTGTTCCTGCCCCCCGGCGATATGCCATCACGAATCCGCGAGTTTTGCCAGCACACCGGCCAACCCCGGCCAGAAACCACAGGTCAGATCATGCGCACCGTATATGAGAGTCTGGCGTTGAAATATCGTTTTGTGCTGGATCGATTGGTCGCACTCAGCGGACGCCAGGTTGACCGACTCCACATTATCGGCGGCGGCACCCAGAATAAACTCCTCAATCAAATGGCGGCTAATGCCAGTGGGCGCACGGTAATCACTGGCCCAATCGAGGCTACTGCCTTAGGCAATGCCATTGTCCAGTTCATCGCGCTGGGAGAACTCGATAACATCAGGCAGGGGCGCGAAATTCTGGGTCAAACGGTAGGCACGGAAGCCTATGAACCTCAGAAACCGGCGGCGTGGCAGGCGGCTTATGAACGTTTCCTGACCTATCTGGACACCACAACATGACACCGCCAGAACTCGTCGCCATGACCCGACATCTCGGCCAACCACACCTCAATTACGTCATTATTGGTGAGGGCAACACCTCGCAACGGGTTGATGAAGCTAGCTTCTGGATTAAAGCCAGCGGTCAACAGATGGCGACCATTGACTCAGACGGGTTTGTTCAGGTTCACTTTGCGCCGATTCTAAAGCTACTGGACCATCCTCCCAGCGGTCAGCAGGCGCTACAAAATGACCTCATATCAGCCAAAGTTAATCCACATTCACCGCTGCGTCCTTCAGTCGAAGTCGCCTTCCATGCCCTGTTGTTAACAGAATGCAATGCCCAGATCATCGCCCACACACATCCCACCGCCATCAACCAGATCATGTGCAGTTCACGTGCTGAGCAATTTGCGACGCATCGCACCTTCCCGGATGAAGTGGTGCTATGTGGCCCAGGTTCCATGTACGTACCCTATGTCGATCCTGGCCTGCCGCTGGCGATCGTAATGCGGGATTACATCCGGCAACATATGGATGAGTATAGCGAAGCGCCAAAGGTGATTTTGCTCGCCAATCACGGTTTGATCGTGCTAGCACAAACAGCCACTGAAGCGCTCAATATCACGGCAATGGCGGTCAAAGCAGCGTCCATTTTTGCCGGGGCCTGCGCCGTTGGCGAGCCTGTCTTCATGTCGCGGGCCGACATCATGCATATCTACCAACGCCCCGACGAAATTTATCGGCTAGGACAGTTTGTGGAGAAGCGTTAAATTTCATACACGCCGGGCCTTAAGCTTTGTAAGTTTTCTTCAATGTTATGCTGAGTTTTGCGGTGGCGTTTCCGGCGACACTGGCTAAAATAGGTCGGCTTTTTATCTTGCTGAGGCACAATTCTTCATGTCACACTACTTAAAACAACTACGGGTATTAGATGACGAGATCGACATAAATTTTTGGCGTCAACCGGAAGGGGTCACCATCCCGTGGGACGATTTAAAATTCCTCTATATCCCCGATCAAGTTGAGGCCCTGATGGTGGCCGACATTGCCCGCCAGGTTTGCGAATATCAGATTGAGCATATTGACGACCAAATCACCAAAGCCGTCATGATTACGATGGGTGCATTATTGCCGGGGGTGCTACTACACGACCATCTGGCCTATCACCCCGACCAGCGCATTCCAGCCGTCGAGTTTGGCACCCTGGGCGTCAAATACTACGCGGGTCCGGGTCAACCGCTGGATAAACCGATTGTGGTCCAGGATGTAACGCTCAATGTGCGCAATCAGGTGGTAGGCGTCGTCGAAGATCTGGTTGATTTAGGCGGCACCGCCAAATTCGTCGCCGATTATCTCGAACAGCATGGCGCACGCCGCACAGTGTTGATCGCACCTTATCTCAAATCGCGCCGACTCATGGACGAAATGCCAGTTATTCATTTTGGTCTCGTACCGGAAGACACCTGGATTATTACGCCCCGCGAACGAGTGGAAACGCTTATCAAGCGGGTTCCCCATTGGCGGGAACGCGGTGCTAGCCGGGCCGAGTGTCACGAAAACCTGGTCGCCATCGGCTATCCAGATTACTTGATTGATCTGTATTTGCTGGCTGCTTATGTCTAAACTGCTGATTCCGCCTGCACCAGGGCGCGAATCGCTTCCAGATGTTTTTCCGCTTCAGCCCGCCCTGCCGACAACGGTCCGTTGACATCGTTAAAGTCCAGCGAACCATAATGACCGACTTCCGGGCGCAGCAGCACATCCGGCGGATTTAGGGAGACCCGCTTGGCATGGAGATACCACATCGCGATACGGATTGACCGCCAGGCGGCTGAAATTGGATTATCCGCGCTGGTACTCACCAGTGGCAGGTCAATGCCCATAATCGCACCCAATGGATCATCCCACGTATCCTGGTCAATCATCGGATAAATATCCACTGCAATGACCTTTTGTGCGCCATGAACAAAGGCGACTTCAGTATTCAGGCTGTCGATCACCCCGCCATCAGCCAGTTTCATGCCATTCATTTCAATTGGCGGAAACACGACGGGAACGGCGCTGCTGGCTAATACGGCTGGCAGTAATGGACCCGAATCCAGGATCACTTCTTTGCCGGTGTTCATGTCAACCGCTAGCATCACCATCTTGATGTTAAGATCGGCAAACGTCTTTTCGCCAATAACCGCGTACAATTGCTTTTCGATCTGCCGCTGCCGGGCACGAGCACTGAACAGATTCATCGAGAATACATTGTTACCCTGCCAGCCATGCACATACTCGGCAATTTCTGCTGGCGGCATCCCCAGCGCATATACTACGCCGATAATCGCCCCCATGCTGGTGCCCACAATCAGATCAATCGGAATGTGTTCCCGTTCCAGCACTTCAAACACACCGATGTGGGCAATCCCCCGACTGCCACCGCCGCCCAGAACTAATGCGATTTTAGGTAACATCACCATCAGCGCCCCTATTCCAGCGTCTCTTCGACCAGCAAACGCCGCAAAATTTTGCCGACAAATGACTTGGGCAATTCATCCCGAAATTCAATATCCCAGGGCACCGCATAAGCCTCCAACCGGCGACGGCACAGGTCAAGCAGTTCTTCTTTAGAAAGATGGGTGTTCGGTCGGGGTACGACAAATGCCTTTACCTGCTGTCCTTGTTCCGCACTGGGCACACCCACCACAGCGACTTCCAGAACTTTGTTGTTTTCATACAGCACTTCCTCGACGTCGCGAGGATAGACGCTGTAATCGCCCATCATGATGGTATCGCGTTTGCGGCTGATAATGCGGAAATAACCGTCATCATCCATGAGTGCAACATCGCCGGTAAACAGCCAGCCATCTTGCAGCACCGATTCCGGATCAGCAGCATGATTTTCGCCCCAATACCCGGTCATCACTTGTGGTCCCCGCACGACCAGTTCACCCACCTTGCCGGTCGGCAAGTCTTCACCCGTCGCCAGATGAACAATCTTAGCGTCGGTATTGGGTATCGGGATGCCGATTGAGCCAACTTTGCGCAGGCCATACAACGGGTTGGCATGAGTCACTGGTCCGCTTTCGGTCAAGCCATAACCTTCGACCAGCCGCCCCCGGGTGAGCTTTTCAAATTCTTCCTGCACTTCCACCGGCAACGGCGCGGCGCCGCTGATACATGCTTTGATAGAGGATAACCCATAGGCGCGGACATTGGGCGCATGATTAATCGCGGTATAGATAGATGGCACACCAGGAAATAACGTGGGTCGATATTGTTTGATGTGGTCCAAAACCTGCTGCAAATCAAACGAGGGGAGCAGTACCATCGTCGCCCCCATCGCAATGGGCACATTCATGGCGCCGGTCATCCCATAACTGTGGGTGAATGGCAACACGGATAGTACCGTCTCCTGACCATATTGCAGATCAGGAATCCAATGACGCGTCTGTAGCGCATTAGCAACCAGATTCTGGTGCGTCAGACACACACCTTTGGGTTCATCAGTGGTGCCACTGGTAAAGGCAATAACCGCCAGTTCATGCTGGTCAATCGCCAGCGGTAGCGCTTCAGGCGGCGCACCATTTAAGAGATCCACCATGAGATGCACGCTGGTGCCAATTTGCTGGAAGCCATCGACTGATAGGGATGCATCTTTTTCGACCATTTGCCGATAGACAGGTAGCGGCACAACATTCAGAAAATCAGCGAAGATAACATCCGTCACGCCGGTTTGCGTCAAAGCCGCCTGCGCCAACTCAACGTAATGCCGCATGGTAACGAGCGCCTTCGCCCCTGTTTTTTGCATCTGCCCAATAATTACGGGACCGTCGGCATCCGGGTTCGGCAGGACCACCACTGCGCCGACTTTCAGCACCCCATAATAGGCGACAATCAATTGCGGGGTGTTGGGCAAAACCAGCATCACGCGATCACCGGGCTGAACGCCCAGTTGCAGCAACGCCTGCGAAAACGCATCGGCCTGTTGATTCAACTCGCTATACGTCAGCCGCGAACCAAAGAATATCGTCGCGGTGCGCCGGGGCAGCCATTCTGCCGCACCTTCCAAAAAGCGCGTTAGAGGCTGGCGCGGAATCGGAATGGTGTGCGGTGTTTTGTCACTATAGCGGGAAAGCCAGGGCCGCCGACTCAACAGCCGGGCAGCGCCATTTTGTGACCGCCATGAACTGTGATTATCATCGCGGACAAAACGGTCGATGGCCCGATTAACGGCCTCATGGCGCTCCAGTTGGACCTTGTGCTTGGCTGACCCCACATCATAAGATTCCGCGTTGGGAATCATCTTGATGACGTCATCAAAAACGTAGCGGGGAAAGAAAGTGTCACGTTCGCCGGTCAACACCAGCGTCGGCGTCGCGATATTGCGCAACAAGTTCCAGCCACGCCATTGGCTCAGATTGTTGAGCATCATCCGTTTCATGACGTGGATTTCCGCATTCCAGCGGGGACGATAGCGCCAGATGGGTCGGAAAACCGTCGAGGGAATCCGTGACAAAATACCGACTGCCCGTGGCAGAGGATACTCACCGGCAGTTGCAATCAAGATTAACTTGTCAAGGCGCTCCGGGTGGGCATTGGCATATTCCACGCAGATTGCCCCGCCAAACGAATGCCCAACCAGGATAAATTTTTCAGGCAATTCCAGCGCCTCAACGATGGTCTGCAAATCCGTAACCATCTCGTCCATTGTATATTGCGTGTAGGGGGCATCGCTCTGACCATGGCCCCGCAAGTCGGGCACAACCACCCGAAAATGATTGGCAAAGTAATTAATCTGGTATTCCCAGGTTTCAGCACAACCGGCATACCCATGAACAAAGACGATCGTGCGCTCAATGGCTTCCGGCCACACATCCATGACGCTAAGGTCAGCTCCGCGCTGCCCGGCAATCGGAATATGAACACGATACAAACCCAAATCGAGTTTAATTTGATCACGTTTGATGCCCCGAAGCGGTTTTTTCATCTAACTATTCTCTAAAAAAACCAGAAGTGTTACATAATAGAATTACAACATGATAACCGTAGGTAGCCAAATCGCCAAATCGGGGCACATGGTCATAGAAGTTCGCTTACATACCCCCAATATCGGGGGTACATGGGTCCTGAAGGCGTGCTAAAGTGCAAAATATCGGTTGTAATTGCAGGGTGATATGGATTGAAATCAATGATATGGCTGGTTGACATAATAGAACAAATTTTCTAAAATGAAACTATTCCACTTCATTTCACCCCTTCCTACCATCAGGTATAGGAAACTTCACACATGATTGACTCACAGGAGCGGTTTCATCCTGGAATTGTTCAAACACTGGGGATTCAAGGCTGGCAACATCTTGATCCGATAATTCTGGCAGCCCTGGCAACCCGTTCGCCCTTGCTGCTGGTGGGGCCGCATGGCACTGCCAAATCGCTGTTAGTGGAACGGTTAGCCGCCGCGATGCACCTGCCAATGCGCCATTACAATGCATCGCTCATTAACTATGATGACCTGGTTGGCATTCCGCTGCCCGACGAAAGTGGTGAAAATCTGCGTTTTGTTACCACACCAGGGTCTATTTGGGATGCCGAATTTGTATTCATTGATGAAATCTCCCGCTGCCGATCTGACCTGCAAAATAAATTATTCCCCATCATCCATGAACGGCGGGTTTCGGGCATCCGACTCGAAAAATTGCAGCACCGCTGGGCAGCCATGAATCCACCTTCCCCCGATGATGTGGAAACTAACAGCGGCCAACCCTACTATCTGGGTTCGGAACCGCTGGACCCGGCGCTGGCCGATCGTTTTCCTTTTATCATCAATGTCCCCACCTGGGGCGAACTGAGTGAAGCTGACCGCCGCCAGATCATCAACTGGAAAGAAGGCGATCACTTTTCCGAATTTGATCAAACCCAAACCCTGGCCGATCATCATCTGTCGGAATATGTCGCCCAATGCGCCGACTATATTCCCATGCTGGAAGCGGAACTTGCCGATTGGTTGGCCGATTATGTGCTATATGTGATTGATTTACTGGAAAAGGCCAAGTTACCCCAAAGCCCTCGCCGCGCTCGGATGCTGGCACGGTCGATTGTCGCAGTCCATGCCGCCCGCATGGTTCTGACGGGCGACGATGCTGAGTTAGACATCAGCGCCGAAATCGCCTTGTCTTACAGCCTGCCGGAAAACTCGTCTGAAGTACCCCCATCACCGGCCAACATCGTCGCGGCGCATAAGCAAGCCTGGGAAATATCGATTCTGGATGAGGACGACGAGATGCGCCAGGTGTTCGTGGAACCCGACCCGGTACAGCGGGTGTTGCTGGCGGACAAACTGGACATCGAGGACGCTAAAATCTCGCGATTAATAACGCAAGTTCTGGGTGATGTCACTGCCGAGGCACGGCGTATCGGCCTGGCAACGGCTATTTTTCTGGCGTTTCGCGACCGTCGCAACTTGACCTCGGCGGCCTGGGAACCGCTGGCCCAACTCGCCAGCCATGTTCTGGAACCACGCGCACTCAACACAACGTTGCAACCTGGCCCGGTACAGGGCATCTGGCAGACAATCACCGACTGGCTGGACCTGACCGGGGAAACCCCGGAACTGCGCGCACGGCTGGAACGTAATTATGTCTTAAGTGGCTTTCCCGACCTGTGGGTACACGATAACTGGGAAAGCGCGTTGAGACGCTTCCAGGCCGATCTGGACCTGTTTGGAATACACGAGGCAAGGCATGACCATCAAGAATAACAAACCGCCCCTCAAACCCTTCAGCAACCGAACCGACAAGGGCAAATCACCGGCCTTACCCGGCAGCAAACCACGCCCAGCACCATCGGCAGCGTCACGGCTCAATAAGTCAAGCAATCTGCGGTCCCGTTTTGGTTCGACCCCTATTGCCTGGGATGTGTTACCAGTGGGGGACACACTCGTCTGTTTCTCACTTGAAGGACTGGGTGGATCGCTAAAATACATGATGCAAGACGACTTGTCGGCAGCCAGTGGTAGCTATGAAGCGGTGCTGCAATCGATTGAGCAAGATACCCAGGCCCAGGCTCAGTTGACAGCGATATTGGATGACATGTGGAATGCTTACGAAATGACCGGGGCAATGCTGGTCTACTCGTGGAAGGATTCGACTCGTGATGTGATCCGCACCGACGCGCAGCTATCCAACCGGAAACCAGTATATCTTCGGGCGTTTGATCCGTTGTTGGTCCTCAATGTGCTGGCCCGCTCACGCGATAACCTGTTACAGGCAACCGCCCCGGTTTCGTTTGATGCAACCTATATTGATCGGACCATAATTTCGGATGATCCGCGTCTGGTGAAACTGGTTCAGATGAGCGGGTACTTCGAAATGGAAATCCCCGCTCCGCTCCGCCCACCGGAAGTTGATGAGGAAGACGACGAATGACCGGCTCAGTGGAAAAACGTCCGATTCAAGTAAATAAAGTCAATCATGGCGCACATCTCGTGGCGCGGCTCGTGCGCTGTCTGCCCGCCGCAACCTTTGAAATGGAAACGTTGTGTCGTTTAGCGGGCATTAAACCCAGTCATGATATTCCAACAGCGGCGGTAGAGTGTTTACACCGTCCCTACATGTTGATAAACCCGGAGTTTGCAGCAAAATACTGTGAACGGGATGAACACCTTTTTCTACTGGTCATGCATGAGTTGTGGCATATCATCCTGGCCCACACCCGCCTGTACCAGCGCGTGACCCCCCTCCACAATATTGCCTTTGACGCGATTATCAATGCTGGCCTGTCGCGCCAGTTTCCGCAACCAGAATTTCGCGGCTTCTTCGATGAACTCAACCCGGCAACCGTGTTTCCCGGTTTGCTGCTGCGCCCACCAGTCGGCTGGCCCGATAAACCAGAATTCCCTGAGGATGACAATCTGCCCGCGGGAACGATTGAGATCCTTCAGCGATTGTATCCGCCCGGCAACCAGAGTCAGGGGGCAGACCCCTTGTACGAGGAGATTCTCAACCTCCTGCGCCGCGCCGGGCTAGAAAAGACGATTTATGTACAACCTGTCTTGTTAGGCGATCATGAAACATCAGCAGCAGAGCAGGAAGCGCTCAATAACCCCATTTTCAAAGAATTGATTGAGGGGGTCCTGGATAAGCTGCCAGAGATGGCCGCACTGGGACGTGGCAAAGGGGGTCCCCAATCCGAACGAAAAATCAACCGGCAATCCGCCTCAGAAGATGCCCGCCGCACCTTTGCCAATACGCTCCGACGCTGCCTGGGACCCAAAACCGGCCCCCAGCGCCGTAAGACGCGCACCCCCATTCCGGCGATGACAGGCGTCGGCGTGCTGCCCAACGCTCGTGATCGCATGGTTCCAGCCCGTCAACAGCTTGGGGTGCAAGGGATGTTATGGAATCAACTGGGTGAAGTGCGTGCGCGAGTTCCCGAAACCCCCAGCAAGGCACATGTTTACCTCGATGTATCTGGCTCCATGGGGCACATCCTGCCGCATCTGCTGGGGTTAATTTTGCCCTACGTCCGCAATGGGCAGGCCAGTATATTTCAGTTTTCGACTATCGTAGAGGCCATGCCGCTCGCCGACCTAACACAGTCGCGACTGCGAACCACTGGCGGCACAGACATCAACTGCGTGTTGGCGCATGCGATTGAAGCCCGCCCACGCATTCACCGTGCCTTGATTCTGACCGATGGTTATACCGGTATTCCGCGGCCCGAATTGGCGGCACGCGTTGCTGAGCAAAAACTTCACATACATGCCGTGCTTCCCGCGCGCCGGGCCACGAAAACACAGCTTAAGAGTGTTGCCAACTCCATTGTCGTGCTGCCGCCGTTACAACGCCTCGGACATTCAGAATGGTAAAAAGTGGGGCGGCACCCGGTCGCCCCAGATAATGCTATTTTAACCGCAGCGTCACGATCTCATATGGATGCAGATCAAGCCTCACCGTTCGTCCAGTAATCGCGACCGCAGCCTGATTATCCTCGATCAGATTGGTATAAAATGCTTCCTGTAAATCAAAACCCAATGTTAGTGTCACCGGGCCACGTTTGCGTTGATTCTCGTACAGACGCACGATAGTCCCATCCCCATCTTCAGCCCGCTTCACAGTTTCGATGACGACATTGGACTTATCGACCGTGACGAGACCTGACACCGCTGCCACTGGTTGACCGCCCATTGCTGACCCCTTACCGGTGACTGCCAGTAGTGGGTCATTCAGGGCATAGGCTGCGCTCACGGTTGCTGCTCCCCAACCATCAGCATGCGGCAGCAGGGCATAAGTGAAGTGGTGTTCACCCTGGTCGGCCTCCGGGTCGGGCATCGTTGGGCTGCGGAGCAGGCTGATACGCATCACATTGCCATTGATGTCGTGACCGTACTTGCTGTCATTGAGCAAGCTTACGCCATAGCCACCTTCGCTCAGGTCGGCCCATTTTTGCGCGGCGGTTTCGAAGCGTGCCCAATCCCAGCTTGTGTTGCGGTGGGTTGGGCGTTCGACATTGCCCCACTGAATCTCGTAGGTTGCGGTCGGTGCGAGTACATCCACCGGGAATGCAACCTTAAGTAAGATGTGCCGTTCGCGCCAATCTATGTGCGTATCAAATGTCAATTGAGGGCTGTTATAGTCGAGTGAGATACGCTGGGTATAGATACTGTTCAAAATCTGGCGTTTGATTTCTAATGTTGCCCGCAGCGGCCCAGACTCGATGACATTCACCGATTCTGCCGGGTCTGCCGTCCACATTTTATCATCATAGAAAATGTCGACATCCCAGGCATCCCAGAACATTGGCCGATCTTCAAATGCCTGGAATTGGTTGGCGACACTTTCGGGTGTCAATACCTCACGCTGGTTCTGCTTGTCAAAGATACGTGTAATGTCGCCAGCAGCAGCAAATTCGACTCGCACGAAGTCATTTTCCAGCGTCGTCTGCGACACGCGCAGCCCGGTTTCATTGGCAGGCGCATTCCCACTCACAACCGATAATGCGTTGATGCTGTAGGGCGGCAACTCACCTACAGCGATTAATAGACCCGCTTCGTCACGCTGCACCGGCACGGCCTGGCCTTCATCATTGACCAACGACTGACCATCAGCCAATAGCTCATCGTA
Organism: Phototrophicaceae bacterium; assembly: GCA_965223835.1. Classification (GTDB taxonomy): domain Bacteria; phylum Chloroflexota; class Anaerolineae; order Aggregatilineales; family Phototrophicaceae; genus CAVYXZ01. The sequence goes on along the minus strand of CBDCXQ010000001.1, from coordinate 1,600,014 downwards.
GCGAACCAGATCACGACGCGTGAACGAGGTCGGATTTACCACCAGAACATCTGCGGGGATATTGCTGGCAATCACATCCAGGGCCGCATCCCGTGCCAATTCACCGAGTTGCCGTATCTCATCGTACTGCTGCAAAGACTCAACATATACTGGATTGATGCTACTCCCAGGGATGATGTCGTGGAATTGATTTAAACAAACCAGTTCCCACGCTTTGTTTAACTCGGTCCTGGGATATGTGAAGTTTGCATCTAGAAGTTTCGCCAGGGTCGCCACGAACTCAGCATCATGCAACAAGAACTCACTTTTGCGATTGGCGCGTTTGTTGCGAGCCTGGGTCGTGTAGGTTCCCCGATGCAGTTCAAGATAGAGTTCGCCGTTCCACACCGGCAGTCTATCCCCTGAGTTCGCTTCAAGATCGCGGAAGAAGTCACCTACCGCACGTTGACGCACCTGGGGCGTGCCGGGGAAATTCGCCATTTCGCGCAAATTCTCCAGCATCTCGCGGGTTGGGCCACCGCCACCATCACCGTAGCCAAAGGCCATCAAAAGATCATCCTGGAGTTCCTTCTGCTGGAAGTTGATCCAGGTGCCGAGGGTTTCTTCCGGGTTAGCCGCCGAGTTGTAGGTTGACGCAAAGGGGCTGTCAGGGTCTTTAGTGGTACTGAAATGCGTCAGCACCCTGGTGCCATCCACCCCTTGCCACCAGAAACTGTCGTAAGGCAGGCGATTATACTGGCTCCAGCCGATCTTGATGGTAAAGAAATAATCCAGGCCAGCCTGCTTGATCAACTGTGGCAGTGCCCAGGCATAGCCGAACACATCCGGTAGCCATAGCACAGGCGCCTCGGCATCTGGCCCGAAATGCTCACGAAAAAATGTACGACCCAGCAAAAATTGACGGGCCAGCGACTCCGCCCCACTCAAATTGCAGTCGGCTTCGACCCACATGCCACCGATTGGCTCCCAGCGCCCTTCAGCCACCCGCGCTTTGATTGAATCAAGCAGTTCGGGATAGTCCTGGCGCACATAGTCATAAAGCTGGGGCTGGCTCTGGGTGAAATGATAATCGGGATATTGTTCCATCAACCGCAAAACGGTATGAAAAGTGCGACCAGATTTGCGTCTGGTTTGGCCGAGTGTCCACAACCAGGCGACATCAATGTGAGCATGACCGCTGGCCGAGACCGAGACATCCAGTGGCGGCCCGGCGTTAGCGATGCCTTCCCTGAGAACTTGATGGGCAGGAGCGATACTGTCATAAAATCCATCACCGAAAGGTTCGCGAACATCCACTAGCTTAAAAGCCGCGTCCAGTGCATTAAGTAACCAACCCTTAGTGGGATTGTTCTCATCCAGCAGATCAGCGATGCCCACAGCCACCCGCGCGGTAGCGATAAAATCACGGGTCGGCTGGTCGATCTGCACAACCTGACAGGGTCGCATGAACAGTTGCCGCTGGTCCGGCCCACCGCCAACAAAATCCACGCCGAGGCCAGTCCAGCCATGCAGCGCGAGGTGATGAGATTTGCCGTCACGCCAGCGATTATCTATTTGAAATTCCTGGTGGTGTCGGTCGCAGGTAGCATAAGACGTTCCGTCGATGTAGGCCAGCGCTTCGGGGTGACTAAAACCGCCCAACTCACCCATCGGCAAATACAATGCGACGGCGGCACTCGAATCCCAGTCGTTGGGCACTTCAAACTCGGTGCGTAGCACAAAATTGGTGAATAAATCAATCCAATGTGTGTTGTATTCGACAACTGACCAATCGCTATCATCAACAGCGACTGCCACCGGTGGTTCATCCATTGGGTCATTCAGGGTTGTCAGGCGAAATGGCGGCAAGGGGTGCCGCCGCCGGTAAACGAGGGGTTCAATCAATGCCAGACGCTGACGAATTTTCCTTACTGTCCAGCGCGTTTCGTGATACACCGCTCACTCTCCTATTTAATTGTAAATAACGAAAGGGGCCAGACTTATGCTGACCCCAGCTATGCGTTAACGATGATGATAAACCGGCCAGCCCAGGTATTTTGATAACGCTTCATTTACGGCCCCGGCGACTCGTGACTGGTTAATGGACACATGATGCTCGAAGCCGTTGTCACAAATATAAGCCAATAATTCCTGGAAACGCGGCACCTGAACCACACCATAACCGCCAAAGGTATCAATGGGGTCGTTGGTGAACACGCCCTCGCCGGTGTAAGCGACGATGTTGCCACTAAAATCATCAGTTGAGATGCGCAGGTAGGTGAATGGGTCTTCCTTGATACGCCCATAAATCGTGCCGAAGGTGTTTTCTTTGCCGACAGAACCGGCAATGATCTCTTGATAATCCATCACCGGGATGTCATCGATAAAAACATCTTTGGGGAGGTTGGAGCAGTGGAAAACAACCCCTTTGTCGGGGTCATCCCCATAATTATTATTCCAATCCACCAGCGCACTCGGTCGCCCTGACGCTAACTGCATCGCCAGCATCGCCAGCGCCCCCACGACGTCGGTCTCACACGCTGCCGGGTTGAGCTTATTGCTGCTCATACTCATCAGTGTGCAGGGCACAACCCCGAAATATTCTTCCATCGAAGTCCAACATTGAATGGCAGTGGCATCAAGCAAATTATCTTCCATCCAACCGTCCAGAACCACGCCGAACTTCGCCATGCGCATTAGCGATAGATCAGGCACATTGGCGGTGCGGGCATAACCTTTGATGTCACCTAGCTTACTCTGCACAACTACATCATCATCGGCCAGCCGTTCAATGCGCCCAAAAACCTCGGACAGATCGAGCGTTTCAACGCTAATCCCGGCCTGATCCAGCAGCTTTTCGCTGAAGCGCACGGTCTTGAACGCTTCGGGCCGCGCGCCCATCATGCCCAACCGGGCGGTCCGCATCCCGCGCACAACACGGCAGATCGCGGCAAAGTTTTCCAGATCAGCCAGAAATGCCGGGCTGGTGGGGTCCATCGTGTGATTGCTCGTAATCGTGTATTTGATCCCATATTGGCGCAGATTGTTGCAAGCCGACATCTTGCCACAGAAGCTATCACGCCGATCGGCAATGCTCATCCGTGTCGCATCATCGGGAAAGGCATGAATCAACACGGGTACATCAAGATCAGCCCAGCGCAGCGTATTGGCAATCGCCCGCTCATCGCCGAAGTTCGGCAACGTCACCAGGACGCCATCAATTTCGTCCCGATGTTCACGGAAGAGGTCCGCACACATACGCGCTTCAGCTAACGATTCAATCGCACCGAAATTCGTGTCCGCAGCTTCTGTGATAATGGCATTGATACCGGCGTCGGCCAGCACCTGCAACATGGTAGCACGTCCGCTTTCGGCCAGATGCGCTGGAAAGAAACCGCGCGTACCGACGATGATGCCCAATGTCACAGGCCGCGCATTCAGGGTCGCCGCTGCGTGCGGTTGGGGATAAGCTAAAGTCATGATCTTTTCTCCTTGTTATGAAAATTTATCCATCATTTCTATATTAAAGGGCACGGCGAACCATGCCCTGACCATCAGTCAAAATATTATGCCGGGGATCTGGTCATATTCCCTTTGTCGGCAGCGGCGGCATTGGCCCGTGCTTCTGCTTTGTCCTGCGCTAACTGCTCAACGGACTTGATCTCCAACCGGGCGGCACCAGCCCAATCGCGCAGTTGTACCCGCGTACCGTTTTGCTCATGGGCGTTCAACCGTGCTTGCGCCGCTTCGATCTCACTGGTTTCATAATTCGGCAGCCATTCCGCCTGCGCCACTAGCATCTCATCGGTCATCTGCCAGATTTCTTCGGGGTTGCACACCGCCGCGACCAGCGGGTCATGGAGCATGGCTTGCTTTAGCAGTGTTACATCACCTGTAACCGCCGCCTCGACGGCCATCTGCTGCACACGAACACTCGCGGAGCATGTTGCTGCACACGCCAGCGGCAAATCACCGACGACGGGCATGTTAATGCCGTTTTTATCTGCATAACCCGGAATCTCAATTACACAGCCATCGGGCAGATTTGTGATGTGGCCTTGATTGATAACGTTGAAATGACCGCGATAGGTCCGCCCAGTTTCCAGCCCTTCGATGATATAAGAGCCATGTTCCTCGCTGCGATTATCCGGCCCAAACACGGGCGGATCCTGTTCTATCCAGTTGGGGAAATCGGTCTCGAACCAGTTGCGACCCTCGGTGCATACGCGTAGATAACCACCGGTTTCGCCGTTGATCCAGCTCGACAGGTCGATCCACTGATTAATCTCTTCCGGGCGTTTGCGGTACCAGGGTACATATTCGCTAAGATGACCGTTAGATTCAGTGCTGTAATAGCCAAAACGCCGCAGCACATCAATCCGTACTTTTTCGGTCTCACGATATTTGGGATGCGCTTCGAAGAGTTCCAACAAGCGCGGTAGCATATCCATCCCACGCCATTGTACCTGCACGAACCAGGTCTGGTGATTGATTCCGGCTGCAATGACATCAACATCATGCTTGTGTACTGTTTCATCTGGGCCAATTAAACCCTCAGTCTGCGCCCACAGTTCAATGCAACGGGCGATCTGCCAGTGTGCGCCCTGCACCCCATGACACAGGCCAATCGTCTGGACACCACCATATTGATTACAGGCCCAAGTATTCATCGCCATTGGATTGGAGTAGTTGAGGAACAAGGCATCAGGTTGCGCGACTTCCCGGATGTCTTTACAGATGTCGAGTAACACGGGAATCCCCCGTTGCCCATACATGATACCCCCGGCGCAAATCGTGTCGCCAACACACTGGTCTACACCGTATTTCAGGGGAATGTCAATGTCGAGTGCGAATGCATCCAAACCGCCCTGACGAATCATACAGATGACGTAATCGGCATCAGCAATGGCTGCTCGCTGATCGGTTGTCGAGACAATTTTCGCTGGCAGCTTATTCGCCGCGATGTCGCGCTCGGCCAATTGACTTATCATACCGAGATTACGTTCATTAATGTCCATAAACGCAAAGGTTGTATCCGCAAATTCCGGGACCGCCAACAGGTCGCCCATCAGACGGCGGGTAAAACCAATCGACCCCGCACCAATCATCGCAATTTTCAGTGACATGAACATTTCCTTTCAGGCTTCAATTCAAGAGTTCGACTTCATTTTCAACTAACGCGCTTGCAGTTCGTGACAATAACGTCTCCAGTACGCTACTTAATGTTTGATCAATAATCAGATTTTGTCCCAAAATGGCAACAACCCGCGCAAACGATTCCATAAGTGAAAGCCGATAATCAGCGACACACTGCTGCCAGTCATAATCCTGGACCCCGCCTGCCAACAAACCGGCATGATACTGCCGCAGGATACGCATCTCATGGTCCCGCCGCACAGCCGGGTCCAGGTTCCAGCATAGGAAGTTGGCGACATCAAATACGCCCCGCCCCTGCATGATGAGCTGCCAGTCAACGATAAATGGTGGTCCGTCTTCGACAAAAAAGATGTTGTCCAATTGCAAATCACGATGGATAAGAGTCAACGGCGCTTGCCAGAGTGCTGCTAATGAGTCCGGCTTTGCCACCAGTTGTTGCCCCAGGCTAATCACCATTGCAGGTAATGTTTCAATTAAATTGTCTGGCAGCGCCTGCCATGATTGACGGTAACGTTCTTGAAAAAATTGTAGATCAAATATGCCCAGCCAATCGAACTGAGCCAGCAGCGGATTTTCCCACCAATCAATATGCAAACAAGCGATCTCACCAATCACGTGTTCAGCCTGCGCGACTGTGCAACCAGCAATGCGATTGCCAGCCCGCGCTGGAGCCAGATCTTCGAGTAGCAGCAAGCCCCGTTCATGCTGGGCATCCCATGCGGCAAAATAACAGCGTGGTATGCGCAGCGCAATCTTCTCCGCTAGCTGTTGATAAAAATACACCTCACGCTTATACATTCCCAGTGAAGCAAAATAGGCGCGACGCTCCGGTTGCGGTGTCGGGAACTTGGCAATCAGTGATTGTGGCATAGTAGACGACGCGCGATCATAATGCAGCTTGAGCCGGACTACCTCGCCGATGATACTTTTTTGTGCCGTCGCTGCCGCGAATTCAACAGATTCCAGAATCGTGCCATTCAAATTGACCTGACTCTGCAAGGTTGCGCTTAACCAGGATGCGGTAATCGCTTCTGGTCGGGTTGGGAAATCCGCATTTATCATCGCCGCGTGCGACATCAGAGCCTATCCGGGGTGAAGACGGTCCAGAACGCCAACCAGGGCGGCATGATAGCCGTAAAATGATCCCAGCTTCCAGGTTCTGCACTGAGATCAACTACGTCGGCCATGATTTCTTTGGTATGTCTGATAACAAATCCGTGCGCGGTCAGGCCGTTGATAAGCGTACTCAACGTCTGGCAAAATTCCTGTGGCCCATGAATCTGTCTGGAATCAGGGTATTTCGAACGATCATATACCCAGTCGGAATCCTGATAAATGATCTTCGCACCCTGCTGATAGGGATTTTGGAGTAAGTAGCCTGTGCCGTTCCAGCTTTGTTCGGTCAGGCCGCTGGCGAACGGGTTGGCACACATGAAGTAATACATACCGCCGGGACGCACCACCCGCGCTACCTGGGTGAAAACTTCTGTCGAATCGGGTACAAAATTCAGCGAATATGGATGGTATACCAGATCAAATGCGGCAGAATCCAGCACTGACAAATCCCGCATATCGGCCTTAACGGTCTTGATGTCTGCCCCATAATGCACGGCGGCTTCCCGGTCACGTTCAAGCTGCTTGTCCGCAAGATCGACTACTGTGACCTGCGCCCCCAGCAGGACAAAAGCCGCTGACTGCTGCCCACCCCCGCTCGCCAGCAGCAGGACATTTTTACCTTTCACATCACCGAGCCTACCATCCGGATCGATCCACTCCCTGGCCGATTGCGCATCCAGATTCAGGTCAGGCCGTGTGAACAGCGCATTGACATCAACCAGAGCGTTCCAGCGTTCGATATTGTACTGACTGACTTCATCCACGATCAAATGCCTTACTGACCATATACATTCTGATAGCGATCATTCAGTTTGGCGATGTCGGTATCGGCAATGGGCAACGGATTACCAATCTGCAACGCGGTCCAGACAATCGCGGCATTGTCCTCGGTCATCACTGCCGCCTGCACCGCCTTCTCGACAGTCGGACCAATAGCGAACACGCCATGATTCTGCAAAATACACGAATAACTTGGGGAACCAGCCAATGCCTCAATCACTTGCTGGCCGATCGCCTCACCACCTATCAACGCGAATCCACCCAGCGGAATCGGACCACCAAACTCATCCGCCATCGCGGTCGTTACACAGGGGATCTCGCGCCCCAGCACCGCAAACGCTGTTGCATAACGCGAATGGGTATGAACCACACCATTAACGTCGGACCGATGACGATAAATATAACAGTGTGATGCGGTATCCGACGATGGTTTGTAATCACCTTCGACCATATTGCCATCCACATCCACGATCACCATATTCTCCGGTGTCAGATCGGCGAATTTGATGCCGCTGGGCTTGATGACAACCAGTCCACTTTCAGAATCACGTGCACTCACATTCCCACTGGTCCAGGCCACCAGGTTATTTCTAGGCAATTCCGCGTGCAACTCGCAGACTTCGGCCCGCAACGCTTCCAGCATCATCCGTTAAGCCTCCCCACGCGCTGCCAATTTGATTTTCTTGAGCCGCTTCATGACATCATTTTCACCGCGCCCAAAATAATCGTAAAGCGTCTTATATTCCGCGTAAAGTTGGTCATAGACAACCTGATTTTCGCGAATGGGCGGCACCACCTCATCACGAACCTTACCCATTTTGTCGGCAGCAGCTTCAATGTCCGGGTACACACCCGCCGCAACCGCTGCGTGCATCGCTGATCCCAGGGCCGGGGATTGGCTCGACGCTGCTAACTTCATCGGCTTGCCAGTCACATCGGCATAGATTTGCACTAGCATTTTGTTTTTTTCTGGCAAACCACCAGCCGCCACAATTTCATGCACTATTACGCCTTGTTGCTCAAACGACTCAATGATTTCACGGGTGCCATAGGCCGTCGATTCAATCAGCGCACGGTAGATTTCCGGCGCACGCGTACCGAGCGTCGCACCAACCAACAGACCCGTTAGATCAGCATCTACCAGCGTCGAGCGATTGCCATTCCACCAATCCAGCGCCACCAGACCATGTTCACCGGGTTGCTGTTTAGCAGCTTCTTGTTCGAGATACTGGTGAACATCAATGCCATTTTGTTGGGCGGAGCGATAATATTCAGCAGGCACCGCATGGTTTACAAACCACGCAAATATGTCCCCTACACCACTCTGGCCCGCTTCATAGCCGTAATAGCCAGGCAAGATACCGCCCCGAACCACACCGCACATGCCTTCAACCGTTTGATCTTGTTCACCAACCAGCATATGGCAATTGGAGGTTCCCATAATAATCACCATACTACCGGGTCGGGTAACTTTTACAGCGGGCACGGTAACGTGCGCATCAACGTTGGCAACTGCGACCGCAATGCCGGGCTTTAAGCCAGTCCATTCCGCCAACTGCTCAGTCAGGCCACCCGCCTTACCACCCAGTGGTGCGAAGTCACGGCTCATCTTTTCGTCAACTACATCGGCAAAACCGGGATCAAGCGCCGCGAAATACGCACGCGGCGGGTATTCATCGCCCTGCACCATCGCTTTATAACCTGCCGTGCAGGCATTGCGTGTTTCGACACCACAAAGTTGCCAGACAATCCAGTCCGCTGCTTCCAGCATCCGGTCCGCAGCGGCATACACCTCCGGCGCTTCCTGGAGAATTTGCAGTGCTTTACTAAAGAACCACTCTGACGAGATCTTGCCGCCGTACTTGGGCAACCAGCTTTCGCCCCGCTGTCGCGCAACCTCGTTAATGTGGTCAGCCTGCGGTTGCGCCGCGTGATGTTTCCACAATTTCACCCAGGCATGGGGATGATCGCGCCACTCAGCCAGCTCACACAGCGGTGTGCCATCCGCTTTGGTCGGCAACATCGTACAGGCGGTGAAGTCAACAGCGATACCCACCACGTCCGCCGCCTCAATTCCACTTTGCTTCACCACCGACGGCACCGTCCGCTTAATCACTTCGACGTAATCCATGGGATCTTGCAGCGCCCAATCGGGGGGTAACGGCGTATCACTCCCCGGCAAATGCTGGTCAATGACGCCATTACTATACGGATGTACGGCAGTAGCAATTTCGCTGCCATCACGCACATCAACCAGTACGGCCCGCCCCGACTCCGTTCCAAAATCAACACCAATTGTATACATAAATTTTTTCCATCCTTTTGCGCAGCTTTGACAAAATTGGATTTAGTTTAGCACCAACTGCATAATTTTACTAAAGCGGTTTAGTGAACCCCAATCACAAGAAAAGTTTGGCATTCCACAGTAATATTACCCTGTTTGCCGCCGCATATTAAGGAGTTCATCCATGTTTTTGCCTGAAGATCGTTACTTTGACCCCGCCAACCGCGAAGTTGCACAGCATTTATACGGTCAGATCAAAGCGTTACCGCTCGTCTGTCCGCACGGTCACGTTGATCCACGCCTCTTTTCCGACCCGGATTATCAGTTTGGAACGCCGACGGAATTGTTTATCATCCCGGACCACTATATTTTCCGAATGTTTTATTCACAGGGGATTACGCTGGAAGCTCTGGGCATTCCGCGCATTGACGGCGGTGAAGTTGAGACCGATCATCGCAAAATATGGCAGATTTTCGCCGATAACTTTTACCTGTTTCGGAGTACGCCAACCGATATCTGGCTAAATTACTCTTTTTATCACGTTTTTGGCGTGGAAGATAAACTCACCAGCACGACCGCCCAGGCGATTTACGACCAGATCGCTGACCAACTAGCGAAACCCGAATTCCGCCCACGGGCACTATTTGAGCAATTTGACATTGAAGTCTTAACCACGACGGATGCCGCCACCGACCCTTTGCAACACCATCAAGCCATACATAATTCAGGCTGGTCAGGTAACATCCTGCCTACATTCCGCCCGGATGCTGTTGTCAATATCGATGCGGTGGGTTGGCGGCAAAGCATCGAGCAATTAGGCACGCTCGCCGGGCAAGACATTATCAATTATCAAACGTTTATCGCTGCACTTGAGAATCGCCGAGCATACTTCAAATCAATGGGCGCACAGGCTACCGATCACGCGGCACTAACCCCCTACACAACCGAGCTTTCCACACACGAAGCCGATGCAATTTTTCAACGGGCACTAGCAGGAACTGCGACCGCTGTTGATGCTGCGGAATTCACAGGCCATATGCTGATGGAGATGGCCCGCATGAGCATTGACGATGGCCTGGTGATGCAGCTTCATCCCGGTTCATTTCGCAATCACAACCAACAAATTTTCGAGCGGTTTGGCCCCGACAAAGGCGCGGACATCCCGGTGCCGATAGAATACACGCGCAATCTGCACCCCTTGCTCAACAAATATGGCACTGACCCGCGTTATACATTGATTCTATTCGGGCTGGATGAGACGGCTTACAGTCGTGATATGGCCCCCTTAGCCGGGCATTATCCCGCAGTCAAACTGGGGCCGCCCTGGTGGTTTTACGACAGTCTCAATGGGATGGACTTTTTCTTTGACCGTGTGATGGAGACTGCTGGCATCTACAACACCGCGGGCTTCAACGATGACACCCGAGCGTTTACATCGATCCCAGCCCGGCACGATGTCTGGCGACGGGCAGCGGCCAATTGGGTTGCGGGTTTACATGTACGTGGAATCATTGATCTTGAGGATGCCGAGGCGATGGCCCATGATCTGGCCTATGGTTTGGCGAAAACCGCCTACAAATTCGATTAAGCACGCGCTCGAAAACTGTTAAGGGGCACGGCGCACCGTACCCCTACAAACACTTTCAATACAATCAGCGGATTTCTGCCCGCAGCACATCGGTGAGTGCGCGCTCATAAACCTGCTGGCCGACAAAGCTACTGAGTAACAGGTCGAGCGGTGGTAATTCAGGCGTATTGGGAACCGTGATGTCGAGCGTGGCGACATACCGTCCGCGCTGCCAGTAGGTTCGGGCGTTGACAACATCGGTATCACAGACGGTCTCATTTTGTGAGAATACAGTCAAGCCTGTCTCGCCCGGTGCATTGGCCTCAAAACCCAAATCGAGAGTCAAGATCGTCAGGGCCTCGTCATTGAGAGCAGCGGAAGCATCAGCCGGTGAGGCGAAGGCATCCAACGCATACCCAATGCGAATAAACGCGATCTGTTCCAGGTCGCAGGTGAAGTTCACGATGCTATTGCCAGCGCGGAACGCATGATTATGGCGTTCCAGGTATTCTCGGTCAGCCGCCTGCAAGCCTTCGGGAACCAACGCGACGGTCTCGTCAGTCGAGAAAACACCACTAATGTCATCATCAAACTCCAGCAATTCCGGTGGCAATTGCTCATTCAGTGCATCAAATGCAGCACTGATTTCTTCCTGAGTAGCAGCTTCCAAAACGGCTACATCCGCAGTCACCGTTGCGGGTTCAGTGACGATCACCACCGCATCCAGGCTGCTGCCCGGTGTGGTCGCGGTTTCTGGGTCGCGTAATTCAATATTATCGACCGAATCCTGGCCTGCCAGCACCTCACCAAAAATGGTGTGACGACCATCGAGATGTGGGGTCGGCACCGTCGTAATGAAGAATTGGGAACCATTCGTACCCGGACCCGCGTTTGCCATCGCCAGCCAGTACGGGCTATCAAAATGCAAAAAACCGACAAATTCATCGGTAAACTGGTAGCCAGGACCGCCCCGACCGGTGCCTTCAGGGTCGCCACCTTGCACCATAAAATCGGCAATCACCCGATGGAAGGTTGTGTTGTTGTAGTAACCTTGCTCAGCGAGGAAGACGAAATTATTAACGGTGATGGGTGTCAATTCTTCTAGCAGGTCAATATAAATGGGACCAGCACTGGTACAAAAGACAGCCCGATAATCCAAACCCGCAACCAATACATCTTCTGCGCCACTAAACGAGCGATTATCGGGTTCATCGGCGGGCACCGCCGCCGCACAAATTTCAGTCGGTGTCCGGGCATCTTGAGCATGGGCCGCCGGGACGATGCACATCGCCACCACAGCCAGTAAGATTATTTTCCGCATTCAGGACTCCTTAAAGCACTGTTCAATCGAACCATTGTAACGGTAGCCCGGTGTTCCTAACATAGTTACTCATACGATTCTTCAAATTGGTCTTTGGCGGGAACTTCTGATAGCGCTACACTAATCATAAAAATGGAGCCTAGCATGATTGGCAACACCCCTTCAACTGATGCTCGAGGTGTGGAAAAAAATGTTATTGACCTGCCACCACCAGACCTATACCAATACAAAGCTATCATCACCGGCGGTGCCATCGGACTGAATGCCGTCTCTGATGCAGATATTCAACACTTTCGCGATCACGGTTTTCTGGTCGTTGAAGACGCCTTTACCGCAGCAGAAATTAAAGCCGCTATTGATGGTATGGTTGACCTCATCACTGGCAAGCAGCCTGACTTTACGGGCATTATGTACGAAGCGGCGGTCCGCGACCAAATCGATAACATCGCCCCTGAAGACAGGCAGGACTATGTGCGCAAGATCTCCTGGTTTGTTGAGTTCGATGAACGTCTGAAGGCCCTATGTGAACACCCGGCATTACTCGCTGTTTTGAAGCGAATGCTCAACGCGGAACCCGATTTGTTTCAGGATATGGGCCTCATTAAGCCACCAAAAATTGGACGTGAGAAGCCCTGGCATCAAGACTTTGCCTACTTCAATTTACCCCAGGGCACACCGGTAGTTGGGGTGTGGATTGCGCTTGATGAAGCGCTCATCGAAAATGGCTGTATGCACGTGATCCCCGGCACGCACCGCGAAGGCCCCATCGTACATTTCCAGCGGCGCGACTGGCAGATTTGTGATACTGATGTGCAGGTGAACCGTTGTGTGGCGGTACCTCTGCGACCTGGTAGTTGCCTGTTCTTCGATGGGTTATTGCATCATGGCACGCCCCCCAGTCAATCCGACAAACGACGACGCGCCGTGCAATATCATTACAAACCTGCCGACGTTGACCTTTTCGAAGACAGCACCAATCGCTTAACGATATTTGGCGAAGAGGGTAAGGATGTCGAGTGTTAGTCCTATCCGAATTGCGTTCATCGGCGCGGGAAACATGGCCCGGCGCGTTCACTATCCGTCGCTGGCCTCGTTCCCCGATGTCGAAATCGCGGCCATTTGTGACCTGAACACCGAGCGTCTGCATTCAACTGCCGACGAATATAACGTGGCGCACCGCTTCACCGATTACCAGCAGATGATCGAAGCTGTTGCGCCCGATGGCGTCTACGCGATTGGGCCGCCGCACATCATGTATGATGTCTGGCAGTGGTGCCTGACCAATGGGCAAAATCTATTTATTGAGAAACCGTTGGGCATTACCTTACATCAAGCGCAAATGCTGGCTTATCTCGCAGACAGACACGGCTGTATCACGCAGGTGGGCTTTCAGCGCCGCGCCTGCCCGATGGTTGTCCAATTACATGCTGAATGTCTCAAGCGGGGTCCCCTGACTCATGCGGTTTGCGCTTACTACAAGTTTGAACCTCGACCCTTTTTGAATGCGCGTGACCACATGCTGGACGATGGCGTCCATGCCATAGATACGCTGCGCTGGATGATCGGCGGTGAGGTCGTAGCGATTCACAGCACCACTCGACGCATCGGCACGCCCGACATTAACTTCATCATGGCAATGCTGCATTTTGACAACGGCGCAACCGGTATGCTGCTCAACAACTGGACCAGTGGGCGGCGCATGTTTCGGGTGGAGATGCATGCGCCGGGCATCTGGGTGGAAGCCGAACACGAAGGCAAGGCCGTGCTGTATGCCGATGGTGATCTGGAAGGTGTGCGTTACGAGACACAGGACGTTGCCGGAAGTGACGAATTTCACGTCTATGCGGGTTTCGCTGCCAAAAATCGCCAGTTTATTGATGCACTTAAAAGCGGCGAACAACCACCGTCACACTTCGGCGATGCCCTGAAGACGATGGAAGTCGCCGAAAAAATTCTGGCGCAAGCCGTGCTGCGAGGTCAATAATGCCCAGGCTAAGGTTTAATCTTCAATCGCAGACACTAGCGACCGATGATGCAGGGCGAGCAGTTTGGAACACTCGCACACAGCAAAAAGATGTTGTAGCAACACAAACCGCCATCATTATCTGCGATATGTGGGACAAGCATTGGAGCCGGGGTGCAGCCGAACGCGTTGATGCAATGGTCCCTCGCATGAATGCGACCCTCAAACAGGCACGTGAAATAGGCGCACATATCATCCATGCACCATCCGATGTGCTGGACTTCTATGCCGACCATCCCGCCCGTCAACGCATAACCGAACTTGCTTCGATCACACCACCAGAACCAATTGAGCATGCGGAACCGCCGCTACCGATTGATGACACGGATGGCGGTTCGGATACCGGCGAAACCACCAGCTATCATGCCTGGAACCGGCAGCATCCGGGGTTGGAGATTGACCCTAAGCGCGATGTTATCTCAGATAATGGCATTGCGATCTACACTTATCTTCAACATCATAACATCGCTCAGGTCGCCATCATGGGCGTGCATACCAATATGTGCGTGCTGAATCGCTCGTTTGCCATCAAGCAGATGGTCCGCTGGGGCGTGAACATCGCACTGGTACGCGATTTAACCGACACCATGTACAATCCTGCCCGTTCACCTTACGTGAGCCATGATGAAGGCACTCACCTGGTTATCAAGTATATTGAAAAATTCTGGTGTCCCACCATCTTGAGTAACGACCTGATCCACAAAAGAGAGGATTAACCATGCTGGCAGCCCGGTTGTATGGCCCGCAGGATCTTCGCGTTGACGACATCGCCCCACCCGGTTCACCCGGCCCTGGCGACCTGCTCATTAAAGTAACCGCTGTGGGAATCTGCGGCTCCGACCTGCACACTTATGAAGATGCGCGTATCGGTGATACCGTTGTCCAACAACCGCTGATTCTGGGTCACGAATTTGGTGGCGAAATCATCGCTGTGGGTCCTGATGCGCGTGATGGCAATGATGAGCCACTAGAGGTCGGACAGCGGATCGCAGTCGATCCTGCCAGTCCGTGTCATCGCTGTGAGCTGTGCGAAGCCGGACACCCGAACCTGTGCCGCCGACTGCACTTCTGCGGCCTATGGCCCGATGATGGTGCCTTGCAGGAGCAAATGATCGTTCGCGCTCGTGATTGTTTCCCGGTGCCAGCTTCGATTTCTGCTGCGGGAACGGCCCTGCTAGAGCCGCTGGGCGTCGCGTTGCACGCGGTTGATCTGGGCAAAATCAAGCTGGCGAACAGCGTCGCCGTGCTGGGTTGTGGACCGATTGGATTACTCATTATGAAACTGGCGCAACTTTCAGGCGCAGATCCCATCTATGCCTTCGACTGTTACCCCTGGCGGGTTGAGAAAGCCAAAGCCTGGGGCGCATCGGACGCCTGGACCGTTGATAGTCAGGACCCGGTTGAGCGCATCAAGGACGTGACAAATGGTCGTGGTATTGATATTGTATTCGAAGCGGCCTGGGCCGATCAGTCAATCGCGCAAGCTGCCGAGATGGCCCGCCTGGGTGGCCGCCTGGTCCTGGTCGGCATTCCATCCAACGACTCGCTGATGATGCGTCATTCAGCCGCCCGCCGCAAAGGCCTGTCAATCATGATGTCGCGCCGCATGAAACACACCTATCCCCGCGCAATACATCTTGCGGATGAAGGCAAACTTGATCTAGAAGATCTGATCTCACATCGATTTCCATTGGCCGAAACGCCCCAGGCATTCGCAAAGAACTTCGCCTACGAAACCGGTGTTCACAAGATCGTGATTGATGTTTAGAACCACGTAGAGGGACAATATGATGGCCTTTTTTGATATGCCGCTGGATCAACTCAAACAATACAAACCAGAACGGGCCGAGCCGGTCGATTTTGATGATTTCTGGCAGCTAACCCTGGATGAAGCGCGGCAACATCCCCTGAGTGCGCGATTTGACCCGGTTGATTATGGCCTGAAATACGTTGATACGTTTGATGTGACCTTCGCCGGATATGGTCGTCAGCCAGTGAAGGGTTGGTTTCTACTCCCCCGTCAACGCAGCGGGCCATTACCCTGTGTTGTAGAATATATTGGCTATGGCGGTGGACGCGGATTCGGCTTTGAGCACATCCTGTGGCCGAATATGGGGTTCGCCTATTTCCTGATGGACACGCGTGGGCAGGGCAGCGCCTGGCGTCAGGGCGATACGGCTGATCTCCCGGCTGAAGGTGCCAATGCCTTTTATCCTGGCTTTATGACGCAAGGCATCTTAAATCCCAAAACCTTTTATTATCGGCGCGTTTTCACCGACGCTGTGCGTGCAATCGAAGTGGTCTGGAGCCATGAGTCGATTGATTCAAACCGGGTCGCGGCGATGGGCACGAGTCAGGGCGGCGGGATTACCCTTGCGGTTGGTGCATTACATGAAGGCGTCCAGGCGATCCTGCCCGATGTCCCGTTCCTGTGTCACTATCGTCGGGCAACCGCCATCACCGACCGTTCGCCCTATTCTGAAATCACCAACTATTTAAAAATCCACCGTGACAAAGTTGAAACGGCTTTCAACACCCTCAGTTACTTCGATGGCGTCAACTTCGCCGCCCGCATCAACGCAAGCGCATTGTTCTCGGTCGGACTCATGGACGACGTTTGCCCGCCATCAACCGTATTCGCGGCCTATAATCATTTGCGCGGCGAAAAAGACATCCACATCTACGAGTTCAATAACCATGAAGGTGGCGCGAGTTATCAAACGTTGGCAAAAATGAACTTCCTGCGCGATCTGTGGGGCTAATTGGTTTCGAGTTGCCAGTTTTCAGTCATTAGCTGACGTTTCGCAGCCAGCAGCACCTCGATTATGCCCCGGCGACACGCGGCATCCACATCGGTTCCGCGGCCATCCGTGCGAATTGCAAGGCCAGCACCATGCGATCGCGTATTTGCTTGTGCTGTGGGCTGTCCCACAGGTTGTCAGAACGACCAGTCTCACGGCGAGTCGTATACAGCGAAAAATCCTCATGCGCCGGGTCTACGGTGATTTCCATCCCACCCACTGTAAATGTCTTAATATACATCTCCCGCGACTTGTTGGCCCACCCGGCCCGTTCATCATCCAATGGTTCTTCCCGTGCGATCTCCGCCAACAACAACTTGAAAATCAGGTCGGCCTTCAAATCGGCGGCGGTCGGGTCATCCCACAAATTGTTAATCTCACCAGGGTCGGCGCGCAGGTCAAATAATTCACCGTAGTGCCGGTTGCAATAGACGGTCAACTTATAGCGCTCATTAACATAGGACCGTACATGAATCGTTGTTGGCTGGTGATGATGTGACACCAGCACATGGTCACGGGCAGATTCCGCTGCACCGAACCAGACCGGCGTTTGATCGACTCCCGTCATATCAGCGGGTTGGTCGATGCCGCAGGCGCTCAAAAACGATTGGGGTAAATCGACCAGGGTTTGCAGTGCATCGGATTGCTGTGCTGCCGGAACTTTGCCCGGCCAGCGCACCAGAAACGGCACACGTATCACATCTTCGAAGTGAAATGGCCCTTTGGCGATCAGCCCATGATGGCCGTAGAAATGCCCGTGATCGCTGGTAAACACCACCAATGTGTTGTCAGTCAGACTCAGCGCATCCAATTTGTCTAAAATCTGGCCGATGTATTTATCCATGCAACTGACCATGCCATAGTAACAGGCGATGTCCTTTGCCAGTTCAGCGTGATCATGCAAGTGCGAATGGAAGCCATGCATGGCGTTGCCGCCGCGCTCCATCCAGGGCGAAAAGTCAGGATTTTCCTGCTGTGTCATCTGCATGTGAATTGGATTCTTATCATGCTCGCCGGGCGTTACCTGCGGCACCGTCATATCCGCCGGATCATACATGGTGTCCCAGGGTTCCGGGACCAGGTAAGCCGGATGTGGGTCGAAAAAGCTGGCCCACAGGAAGAAATTCTCATCCTCGGCCTGATATTGCTCAAGCAAGGCATTCGTGCGTTCAGCGATCCAGGTATTGTAATGAAATTCTTCGGGGATCAACCATTTACGATGCTGTGAATCATTATTGCCAGTGGGCGGGCGATAATAATCGCGCCAGTTGGGGAGGCCTTTTTCCTCCATCCAGAGCGCGTAATGCTGACCGACATGGGCCTCATCCGTATGATTGCGTGCCAGTTCAATGTGGTCAAAGCCATAGAACGGCCCATAAAAATTGTGCCAGAAATCCAGGTCCTGCAATGTCGGATAGGCCTCCAGCGACGGAAATTCCTCGGTCCCGTCAAGCTGCTGGAAATGGGCTTTGCCGATCAATGTCGAATGATAACCATTTTGCTGAAACACAGCGCCAACTGTTGGCTCATGTTCTGGCAACTTCATACCAAGCGAGAATGCGCCATGCTGCGCCGGGTATTTGCCGGTAATCATTGAAGACCGGGTCGGGGTACAGGTCGGATTTGGGCAATAAGCTCGGTTGTAGAGCGTCCCCTCAGCGGCTAAGCGATCTAAATTCGGAGTCTTGATCTCAGGATTCAGCACGCCGAGCGTGTTCCAGTGTTGCTGATCGCTGGTAATAAGCAGAATATTCGGTCTGGACATGATTCCCCTCGAGATGGTCTGTTTAGCAGTGGCAAATGTCTCGCTGCGGGATATTATAAGATATGTTTTCAGGACTGGCGACAAACCATTCACGACTGGAGAAATCAATCAATGTCTTTCGAACTGATCAATACCGACCAGGGCAGACGCCTCAAGGTGAGCGGCGATTTACCCCCCAGCTTTCACGGTGAGCAGCAGGGCATGAATTGGTTGTGCCCACTTGATGCAGCTAACGCCCAGGCGCTGCGCCAGGCACTGCCCTGGACTGCACCCACAACCGTTGGCCTGAAAAAATCGATTGGCTGTGGCGACCGCTTGGGATTGGCAACGCCCGGCCATATTCGTGCCGTGCTGGATGGCGATATGTTCCCGGTGTTTGCCCAGCAATCCATCCGGGAGATGGAACGCTCGAACCGCACCCCCCAGAATGTAATGGATGATGCGACCTGGGGCGTTTTCCAGATGAATTATCAAACTGGCTTTGGCAGCGATGCCGATCATTTGAAAAACACGGAGGCGATTGACGATTGCATCGCCGCAGGTTTTGTCGGCTTTACGCTGGACCCTAATGAACATGTCGACAATGCCGCCCATACCGACGACCCGGCCACGCTGCAACGCAAGTTCGACTCACTACCCTGGAACGAACTGGAAACGACCGCGGCGGACATGAAACAGACGTACATCGGCAGTTCGCCCGGCGGCAGCATGGACGACGAAGCACTGCTACGGGCCACAGGTAAATATAGCCGGGCCATCGCCCATGTCGCGAAACTCGCCCGCCACATCGCTTCGCATTTCAATGGACAGTCTTATGATCTGGAAGTCTCGGTCGACGAAACCGACACCCCCACCAGCCCAGCCGAGCATTACTTCATTGCTGCCGAATTGAAGCGACTGGGCGTAAAATATGAAGGGTTAGCACCCCGCTTTATTGGCGATTTTGAAAAAGGTGTTGATTATATTGGCAACCTGGATGTTTTTGAGCAAGACTTTGCCGCCCACGCCAAAATCGCCCGTGAACTGGGTCCTTATAAGCTGAGTATTCACACCGGCTCTGACAAATTCAGCATTTACCCGATAATTTACAAGTATACCGGGCAGTATGTCCATCTGAAAACGGCGGGGACCAGTTGGTTGGAAGCGTTGCGCGTCATCGCTATGCATGATATTCCCCTGTTCCGGCAGATTCTCGACTTTGCGATTGAGCGCTACCCGATCGATCGTGCTTCGTATCATGTGTCCGGCAAGCTGGAAAAAGTCCCAACGAACCCAACCGATGCCGAATTGACCGACCTGTTCGAGCAATTCGATGCCCGGCAAGTGCTGCATGTCACCTTCGGTTCGGTGCTAGATACGTTTCGTGAACCGATTTTCACGGTGCTGGAAGAACAGGCCGCAGCCTATGAAGCCGTTCTCAAAACGCACTTTGACAAACACATTGTCCCCTTTCAAGGCTAAGGAAAATAACGATGTCCTACACCATTGATCTCACTGGCAAAGTCGCCGCCGTCACGGGCGGGAGTGGTGTCCTCGGCACCGCTTTCTGTCAGGGTTTGGCCCAGGCGGGAGCCGCTGTCGCCGTGATGGGCACGACTGTCGAAAAAGCGCAGAAAACTGTCGACAGCATCGCCGCCAACGGGGGCACGGCCATCGCCGTCGCCGCTGATGTACTGGACCGGGACGCGCTGCAAGCCGCCTACGATCAGATCATTGATAGATTTGGCACCATCCACATCCTGATCAACTGCGCGGGCGGCAACAGCCCCGACGCGATGACGGCACCGGATAATTCGCGCAGTTTCTTCGACCTGCCCCAGGCAGCGCTCCAATGGACCTTCAACCTGAATTTCCTCGGCACACTGCTGCCCTCGCAGGTGTTCGCGAAACCGATGGCGGCGCGCGGTGATGGCGTTATCATCAACATCTCGTCTATGGCGGCGGACCGACCTCTCACACGCGTGGTGGCGTATGCCGCAGCTAAGGCCGGTATCGACAACTTCACTCGCTGGATGGCGGTTTATTTTGCTAAAGAATACAGTCCGAACATTCGCGTCAACGCCATTGCACCGGGCTTTTTCATTACCACCCAGAATCGCAAAATCGTCAGCAACGAGGATGGCTCGTTCACGCCGCGCGGCCAACTCATTGTGGATAACACGCCGATGGGGCGTTTTGGGGAACCCGATGAACTGATCGGCACGCTGTTATGGCTGGTTTCGGATGGCGCGAAATTCGTCACTGGAACCATCATCCCGGTCGATGGTGGGTTCAGCGCTTTCGGCGGGGTTTGATGATTCGCACGATCTCACAGGCGATGATTCTGGATCTGATCGCGCAAGCAGAACAATCCCCCCGCAAACGCACGATCTACCGTTTGCATGAACATGAAGAACCGGTGCAACGCATGGTGAACGCGCTGGTGCCAGGAACTTATACACCGCCACACAAGCATGAAAATCCCGACAAGGTTGAGTTTTTCTCGATTCTTGTCGGGAAAATTGCTATTTTGCAGTTTGACGACCAGGGCAAGGTTGACCAAGTTTTCAAGCTTGATGCCAACGGCTCATTACGCATTGCCGACATTGCGCCCCGGACCTATCATGCGCTGGTTGCATTGGAATCTTCAGCCGTTGTCGAGATCATTCAGGGACCCTATGACACGCGGACTCACAAGCAATTCGCGCTCTGGTCGCCAGCAGAAGGTAGCCCGGAGGCCGCCTCCTATTTGCAACACCTTGAGACGATTGTGGGCGAACATCTTAAACAGGAGTAACTTATGCTTTATCCACAGACGAACAGGCATCGGCAAGTCACAGACCTCTCTGGCTTCTGGGACTTTCGCACGGACCCGGCGGCGGTTGCGGATTATGGCAGCGGCTTCACCGATGGTCAGCCCATCGCCGTCCCAGCCAGTTGGAACGACCAGATCAACGACCTGCGGGATTACCTGGGTGTTGCCTGGTACCAGACCAAATTTCACCTGCCCTGGGGCTGGCAGGGGCAACGCATCTTTATCCGCTTCGATTCAGTGAATTATCTGGCAGAGGTGTGGCTGAATGGCGGAAAAATCGGCCAGCATGAAGGCGGTCACTTACCTTTCGAATTCGACATCACGGATCTGGTGCAAGCCGAAGATAACGTGCTGGTTGTGCGCGTAGATGGTGAACTCACGCCTGACCGAGTACCGCCGGGTAACATCCCGCCCGACCCGAAGGCACCCTTTGGTGGTTTCTTGCGTAACCATCCCGCCAGCGCCTTTGACTTCTTTCCCTTCTGTGGCATTCAACGCCCGGTGCTGCTGTACGCCGTGCCCCAACCGGCAATTACCGACATCACCGTCGTGACCGACATCGAGGGCACAACCGGTACTGTTGAAGTGAAAGTCCCTAATCCAAGCGCGGCCACGCTGCGGGCAACATTGCGCGGTAACGGCGCTGAAATCGGTGAAACATTTACCGGTGACTCCGCAACCATCACGGTTGACAATGCCGCCTTTTGGTCACCGGATGCCCCAAACCTCTATGATCTCACCGTTGAGTACATACAGGGTGAGTCGGCTATCGACAGCTACACACTCTCGATCGGTATTCGGACGATTGCAGTCAATGGCGATCAACTGCTACTGAACGGTCAACCGATTAAGCTCACCGGTTTTGGTCGGCATGTCGATTTTCCGATAACGGGACGGGGTTATGTCCCGGCGGTCATCATCAGAGATTATGAGATCATGGAATGGATTGGCGCGAATTCGTTCCGCACCAGCCACTACCCCTATTCCGAACAGATGCTGGACCTCGCGGACCGACTGGGCTTTCTCGTGATTGATGAAACCCAGGCAGTGGGCCTCTATTTCGGTGAGGATGGGTTAGAAAAACGCACCGCCCTGTGCCAAAAATACACTCGCGAACTCATCGCCCGCGATAAGAATCACCCCAGTGTCATTATGTGGAGCATCGCCAACGAGCCGTTCAATAATGATGAAAAAGCCGGTCCATTCTTCCGCGATCTGTACGACCAGGTCAAAGCGCAGGATGCGACCCGTCCGGTCACGGTCGTCAACGTCATGATGATTCCCGGCCCAGACGAACCAACCTTCGAGTTTGTCGATGTCCTGTGCATGAATCGCTATAACGGTTGGTATGCGCAGTCTGGCAACATCGCTGCCGGGGTTGCGGCGCTCGAGCAAGAACTTGATGCTACCCATGCGCAATTCAACAAGCCGATTATCCTGGCAGAATTTGGGGCGGATACGCTGCCCGGTTGGCATTCGGAACCATCAGAAATGTTCAGTGAGGAATATCAGGCTGAGTTGCTGGCCGCCTATGTTGAATTGCTCAACCGTAAACCATATGTTGTGGGTCAGCACGTTTGGAATCTATGCGATTTCAAAACGTCGCAGGGCTTAGTCCGTACTGCGAGCATGAATTTCAAAGGCGTGTTTACCCGTGACCGGCGGCCAAAAATGGCGGCGCACCGACTGCGCAAATTGTGGCGTGGCGAGGGAAGATAACTTGCTGCTATCAGGTTAATCCCTTTTTTCATCGTATACATAAACGTGAGTGTTCAGGATAATCCAGTTATCCCACAGCCACTTGGCGTCACTGACGCTGAGGTTGACACAGCCGTGCGACCAATAGTAGCCAAAATTGTCATGCCAGTAGACACCGTGAAGCGCTTCGCGCCAGTTAAAATACATATGGTACGGGACCTGATCCAGGGCATAAAAGTCGTCGCTGCCAGCGGCACCTTCCATTGGACCCTTTTCCCAGAACAGCTCGACCTCCCATGCACCGGGATCAGTGCGCCACCGGTCCTCGTCCATATCACCGGTAGAGACCAGTGTTGCCATGACGGGTCGCTCACCCTCGTAGGCGACCAGGTTCTGCTCATAGGTACTCACACCGACCCAGCGCCAGCTAAAAACGGTGGGCGGCGTGGGATACACAATGCTGAGATTAGTCTGTTGAACCCACTGTTGCGGTCCGACGAGATGCCAGTCCCACTCATCGACAGTGATCGTCGCATAGATGTTCATCAGGTCATAGCGCTGGAATGAACCCGATTGCTGGCAGTTGCGCGAGCCGCCCGGCGCGAGGGACGTGCAAACATCGTAGATCGCCCAGGCGAAGGGCATCTCCATGCGATTGATAATCACACCGGTGAACGTCGAGGGTTCGGCAAAGTGCGCGTTTTCCAGCGAGGCCCAACGACCGTAGCGAACCTCCGCCCAATCGCCCGACGTTTGAATTACATTAAGGTAGCTGCTGCGCCCAGCCGTGAATGTGTCGATTACTTTACCGTCGGGCTGATTATAGAGTGGCACTTCGTCGGCGTCGAAGTAAACAAAATCCTGCCCCGCAATCACCCCCAGGTCATAAGGAATTGGTGTTACATCAGGATAGGGCAATGCGGCCATCACCGCATTACACGCCGATGTTTGGAGTGTTTCTGAGGTGATATTTGCACAGTTCGGATGCCCCAGTTCGGATGCCGGGGCAGCACGAGTCAACCCGATACCAGCCACAGCGGCGAACAGGGTGGCGGCTATGACCAGGTTGCGGATGTTCAACATTCCAACTCCATCGTCATTCCGACATTGCGTTTTCAACGAGTGGCTAAAACAAGTGCGCTACTTTTCACCCGCTTCAAAATCCAGCGACAGCGAATTGATGCAGTAGCGCAGTCCGGTCTGGTCACGCGGACCATCGTCAAAGACATGTCCGAGATGCGAATCGCAGCGGCTGCAGACGACTTCTGTCCGTATCATCCCGTGACTGCGGTCTTGCTTGAGTTCGACGCTGCCTTCTTCAATCATATCCCAGAAGCTCGGCCAACCCGAACCCGACTCGAACTTGGTATCCGAGGCAAACAACGCCTGACCACAGGCGGCACAGTTGTAGGTTCCGGTTGCTTTATTGTGGACATATTCGCCAGTAAAGGGACGCTCAGTTCCTGCCTGCCGCAATACGGCGTACTGCTGCGGCGTCAATTCGGCACGCCATTCGGCATCGGTCTTCTTAACTTTTTCAGTCATGATTGATTCCTTTATTCACCATAGCTTACGTATCTTAGCATAGGCGAAAGTTATAACGGAACGCTGAACACGACATAAGAATTAAACAAGAATTACAAGATTCCACCCAGATTCCAGGGATTAAACTCGGCTTCACCCACACCCTGCGCCTCGCTCTTGGACGGTTCACCGGAAGCAATCGCAATCATTTGATCTAATAATTCAGCCCCAGCTTGCTCCATTGGGATCCCATCCAGGATACGCCCGGCATTATAGTCCATATCGTCTTCCATATGCTGAAACATTTTGGTATTCGTTGCCAGCTTGATGCTCGGTGCCGGTTTAAAGCCAAAAGCTGAGCCGCGCCCGGTTGTAAACAACACTAGATTCGAGCCACCTGCCACCTGACCGGTCACCGCTACCGGATCGTAACCCGGCGAATCCATGAACGTGAAGCCACGGGCGGTCACTGGTTCGGCATAATCATAGACTCCGGTCAGAGCAGTTGTGCCCCCCTTGACCACCGCGCCCAGTGATTTTTCATAGATCGTCGTCAAGCCGCCAAGTTTATTTCCCGGCGACGGATTATTGTCGATTTCGACGCCCAACCGTTCCGTATAATCTTCCCACCAACGCACTTTCTCGATCAATTTTTCACCCACTTCACGGCTTACCGCCCGCCGCGTCAGCATGTGTTCGGCACCATAAACTTCCGGTGTCTCGCCCAGCACAACCGTGCCACCCTGCCGCACGATTTCATCCGAGACGTAACCCACCAGCGGATTTGCGGTGACGCCCGACCAGCTATCACTGCCACCGCATTGCAGCGCTACCATCAATTCTGAGATCGGCTGTGGTGTACGTTCAATCTGATTCACAGTCGGCAACAATACTTCAACTGCGGCAACTCCAGCAGCAATCGTCTTGCGAATACCACCCTCGCCTTGAATCGTCAAATTCGGCGGCATCAAATCGCCCTGACCATTGAGGTTATAATTCGCCATCAGGTCGGCAATCTGGTTGGCTTCGCAGCCCAGGCCGACGATGATATAGGCACCGATATTGGCATGTCGCGCCATACCGGCCAGCGTCCGCTGCAATAGGACATAATCAGCACCACCGATCTGCACTGCGCACCCGGAGAGATGGGCCAACGCAATCACGCCATCGACATTGGGATACGCGGCCAGTTTATCATCAGTGAAGTGCTTAGCAATCTCACGCGTCGTGTGTGCCGAACAGTTCACGGTTGAAATCACGCCAATATAATTGCGGGTCCCGACCCGACCATCCGCGCGTTGGTAACCCATGAACGTTCGACGGTCAGCTTCCGACACATAAATCACCGGCTCGACATCCACGCCAAAATCATATTCACGTGCAAAGTCCCGCATACCCAGATTATGCGTATGCACATGGTCGCCTGATGTAATATCCTGTGAGGCAAAGCCGATGATCTGCCCATACCGACGCACCGCTTCGCCAGCAGGAATCGCTTCCAATGCGAATTTATGCCCATCGCCAACGAATTGTCGCACCGTCCACGCGCCATCAGCCCCTTGCAGTACCACATCAGCCTGAAGGGGTCGCTTGGCAACCGCCACGTTGTCACGGGGGTGGAGGCAGATGGCGACTTCATCAAAGGCCACCGTACCCGTTGGAACCGGATCAAATAAATTGACATTCGTCATCAATGACTAACTTTCTACATAGGTTGATTAACAACAGAATTCTTGGATATTCGGACAACCTCACTTAAACGACTTTCACCGTGTTAGTCAGGCTGCCGATACCTTCGATCTGGATTTTGACAACATCACCCGCCGCCAGGGTAAACTCGGCTGGGGGCACGGTCCCGGTACCGGTGAGCAATACGACGCCTTCGGGGAAACTATAACTATGGCCCAGGTAATCGCCCAGCTCGCGGATGGTGCGCTTGATGCGCGACGTATGCACACTGCCATCAAAGGCTGCCGAGCCACCGCGTTCAATGGTCACGCTGATGGTTGCCGGGGGCCAGTCCTCGGTCGAATTTAAGAGAATACCCGGACCAATTGCACACGACGCCGTATAAACTTTGGCCTGGGGCAAATAGAGCGGATTCGCGCCTTCAATATCGCGACTGCTCATATCATTGCCCACCGCAAAGCCAACCACTTCCAGCACCGGATTATAAACCACTGCCAGCTCCGGTTCGGGCACCGACCAGGTCGCATCCGACCGAATGCCGACCTCACCGCCCGGACCAATGACGCGCCAACCCTGTGCTTTGAAAAAGATTTCCGGGCGCTCCGCATCGTATACTCTTGCATATACATCGCCACCATCTTCCGCTTCTTCCTGCCGTGCCGCCCGACTCTGTTCATAGGTGACGCCGGCGGCCCAGATTTCCTGTGAATCGACTGGCGGCAGTAAATGGGGTTGGTCAGCAGCCGGAGTCGCCACAAAATCACTGATCGGATATTGACCGCTGGCTTCGCCTTGCAAATTTTCTAGTTCAGCAATTGCCGCCACAACTCGCCCCTGACTCTGCTGCAAAAACGACGCAATCGAGGGCAGCGCATGGCTAATATCATAAATCACATGATCTATTTGCAGGCCGACACGAGCTTCTGAACCCGCCCGGGGATGGTAAAAGCGTACCAAAAGGGTCATCGATTATTTCCTTTTCTTATGAATCAGTCTCAACAAAATCAAAAGAAGGTGTCGGGCTGATAGCCGACCAGCCACCGTCCACCACCAATGTCTGTCCAGTGATCTGGGAGGCCTGGGGCGAGAGTAAAAACAGCGCTGCGTGGGCAATGTCGGCAGGTAACCCGATGCGTCCGGTGGGTGTCAAGTTAGACCAGATCGCCTCGTAGTCAGGTTCGTCAGCCAGATTACGGGCAGTCAGGGTCGCCCCCGGCGCAATCGCATTGATCATGATGTTGTGGGGCGACAGTTCCACCACCAGACTCCGCGCCATCATCTCCAACGCAGCTTTAGTCATGCCATAGGCGGTTAAATATTGGATCGCTTGCCGACCAGTCACCGATGCCATCAGCAAAATACGCCCACCGGCACCCCGGTCCCGCATATGACGGGCAGCCGCCTGCGCTAAAAAGTACGACCCGCGCAGGTTCACCGTCATCACCCGGTCAAAATCAGCCTGTTCATAGCTGAAAAAATCACCCCAATGGGTTAACCCGGCGTTGGCAATGGCGAGGTCAAGCTGTCCAAAGGCATCAATAGTCGCCGCAACCATGTCGCGAACCGTCGCCACCTCCGCTACGTCGCCCGCAATCGACTGACAGATCCCCCCTTCATCAACGATCTTACCGGCTGCCGTTGCTGCCAGATCACCATCCAGATCATTGAGCATGACGGTCGCGCCCTGTAACGCTAACTGCCGGGCGATCTCGTAGCCGATGCCCACACCTGCACCGGTAATAATCGCGACCTGCCCCTGGAATAGACCGTTTGCCATTTGGACTTTGCCCCCCTTCATCGGTCTGCGCTATTATAGCAAGCGATTGACGACTATTCATAACCATTAATATAAGGCATTTTATGAACCTGACCACACCGGCCCCATCGCGGGCGGATATTCTGGGTGATGCGACCCTAGTTGAAACAACGCGCACTCGCAGCGAAGGACCTGACGGGGCCTTGCCGTTAACCGATGACATGCTGCTCAATGAACCCAGCGGCAACCTGTTTGGCATGACACAGACCGTCGGCATGGGTTGGAATCCAGACGAAGTAGGCCGCACGCAATATCTCATCCTGAGTACGCATGGCGGCCTGCGCGAGCAAGATGGTACACCACTGGCATCGGGCTATCATACCGGGCACTGGGAAGTTAACTTGCTGGTCCGCGCTGCCGCTGAAACGATTCGCGAACAGCAAGGATTACCCTTCGCTGCTTACTGTACGGACCCCTGTGATGGACGCTCGCAGGGCACACCAGGCATGATGGACAGCTTGCCCTACCGCAATGATGCCGCCATCGTCATGCGTCGCTTGATTCGCTCGTTACCGCTACGCGCCGGTGTACTGGGTGTAGCGACCTGCGATAAGGGCCTACCCGCGATGATGCTGGCTCTCGCTGGGAGCAGCGAGTTACCGGGCGTGATCGTTCCCGGCGGCGTAACCTTGCCCGCCATTGATGCTGAAGATGCGGGAACCGTTCAGACGATCGGTGCGCGGTTTTCACACGACCTCATCAGCCTGGATTACGCGGCGACGATGGGCTGTCGCGCCTGTGGTTCTCCCGGCGGCGGTTGTCAATTTTTAGGCACAGCGGCGACGGCACAAGTCGTCGGTGAGGCATTCGGTATGTCCCTCCCGCACAGTGCCCTATCACCATCGGGTGAACCGATCTGGTTGGATATGGCACGTCGTTCCGCCCTCGCATTGTTGCGCATGGCGGCAGCGGGTCGCACCTTGAGCAGTGTCCTCACCCCGGCAGCGCTCGAAAATGCGATGCTGGTTCATGCGGCTTTTGGTGGTTCGACCAATCTACTCTTGCACATCCCGGCAATTGCCCATGCCGCCGGTCTCGCATTGCCAACGATTGAAGACTGGAATCGTATTAACCGCAGTACCCCGCGCCTCGTTGATGCGTTGCCCAATGGTCCACGAAATCACCCGACGGTACAGGTCTTTATGGCGGGTGGTGTGCCGGAAGTGATGTTGCACCTGCGCAACATGGGCCTGCTCAACACCGCTGTGATGACGGTCACGGGCGAAAAACTGGACACAGTGTTGGATTGGTGGGACCAAAGCGACCGCCGCCAACAGGTCCGTGACCAACTCAAATCCGGCGATCAAGTTGACCCGGATGCTGTGATTATGGATGCGGACAGCGCCCGTGCCAATGGCCTGAGCAGCACGGTTGTGTTTCCCATAGGCAACATCACGCCACAGGGGTCGATCATCAAAGCAACCGCCATTGATGCCTCAGTCGTTGACGCTGACAATGTTTACCGGCATCGCGGTCCCGCGCGGATTTTTACCTCGGAAAGCGCCGCCATCGCCGCTATCAAAGGGCGCACAGAGCATCCGGTACAAGCCAATGACGTGGTGGTCATGATCGGTATCGGCCCAACCGGAACCGGCATGGAAGAAACCTATCAGGTCACATCAGCCCTGAAGTTTATTCCCTGGGGAAAGACTGTTCCCGTACTGACTGATGCCCGTTTTTCTGGCGTCTCAACTGGCCCCTGTGTCGGACATATTGGCCCGGAAGCGTTGGCGGGTGGACCCATTGGTAAGCTGCGCGATGGTGACATCATCGAAATCATTGTGGACCGAGGCAACCTGGAAGGCACAATCAATCTAGTTGGCACCGCAGATGGCGCTCTAACACCAACCGAAGCCGAGAAATTGCTGGCGAGTCGTCCGTCACACCCTGACCTCGCCCCCCATCCCCTGCTGCCAGATGACACCCGGCTGTGGGCGGCATTACAGGCGGCCAGCGGCGGTACCTGGGCGGGCTGCATCTACGATACCGAAAGAATAATTGAAGTGCTTAACGCCGGGATGCAAGCGTTGAATCAATAATGAACATTGCAACGCAAATACCCAATCAGCACCGGGTAGTTCGTCTGTGAGGCTAAGTTGGCTGATGGTACAATAATCTGCCATGCAGATTCAATTATGAAGACTTGTTGTTTATCAATGCACAGGAGATTTTTATGGCACTGCAACCCGTCCTGATCGCCGGCGAATGGCGACAGTCACAGAACCCTGCCGGATCATTTACGGCCACTAACCCGTCGACAAAAACGGCGCTGCCGGAACAATACCCGGTCTCCAGCCTGGAAGAGGTGGAAGCGGCGCTGCAAGCCGGGCACGAAGCAGTAGCTGCCCTGCGTGAATGTTCACCAGACGACATCGCCCGCTTCCTCGAACTGTTTGCCGAAAGCATCGAAGCCCGCACCGAGGCGCTGGTCGAGCTAGCACACATCGAAACCGCCCTACCGATGGAACCCCGGCTGCGCTCTGGTGAACTGCCGCGAACCACGGATCAACTCCGGCAGGCAGCAACAGCGGCCCGTGAACGAACCTGGTGTACCGCCACGATTGATACAGCGACCAATATCCGCGCAAAGTATGGACCAATCGGTGGACCCGTGGTCGTCTTTGGGCCAAACAACTTCCCCTTTGCCTTTAACTCAGCGGCGGGTGGCGACTTCGCAGCGGCGATTGCAGCCGGTAACCCGGTGATCGCCAAAGCCAACACCAGCCATCCGGGAACAACGAAAATATTTACCGAAGCGGCTTTTGAGGCTGTTCAAGCCAGCGGCCTGCCCCCGGCCATGGTGCAGTTGATTTATCGCACGCCGCGCGATGTCGGCCTTACCCTGGTTTCCCATCCACTGGTCGGGGCAACCGGTTTCACCGGCAGCCGCTTCGCCGGGCTAAATTTGAAGGCCGCAGCGGACAAAGCTGGCAAGCCCATTTATCTGGAAATGTCGAGCGTCAACCCGATCTTCGTGCTGCCGGGTGCACTGCGCGAACGCCTGAGTGATGTCGCCAACGAATTGTACAATTCCTGCGCGCTGGGTGCGGGACAATTTTGCACCAACCCGGGGCTAAGCATCGTACCGCAGGGCGCTGACGGCGAAGCCTTTCTGGAAGAGGTCAAAAGGCTGTTTGCGGGCAACGCCCCCCAGACGCTGCTGGGCGAAGGCGGTGTCAAGGGCATCGCCGACGGCATCGACGTTTTGCAGCAGCACGGTGCGGAAGTGGTGACTGGCGGTCAGGAAGCGGATGCCCCCGGTTTCACCTTTGCCAACACCCTCCTCCGCGTCCCCGGTAAAGCCTTTCTGGAGCATCCTGACGAACTGCAAACCGAAGCGTTCGGCACGGTGAACCTCATGGTGTTTGCCGAAGACACCGCCCAGATGAAGCAGATCGCGGCCAGTCTGGAAGGCAATTTGACCGGTAGCATTTATAGTCACACCGGCGGCGAAGACGACGGGATCTACAACGAGGTCGAACCCGTGCTGCGCGAAAAAGTGGGGCGTCTGCTCAATGACAAGATGCCCACCGGTGTCGCCGTCGTACCAGCTATGAATCATGGTGGACCCTATCCAGCCACCGGCCATCCTGGGTTCACCGCTGTGGGCATCCCGGCAGCTATCCACCGCTTCGCCGCCCTGTATAGTTACGACAACGTCCGTCCCCATCGCCTGCCACCTGAACTTCAGGATGAGCGGCCTTCGGGTGATATGTGGCGATATATTGATGGGGTGTGGACTCAACGCGACCTGTAATTCATGGTCGTGCAATCAAAATACGCGGATGCAATTCAATGACAGCAGTTAACCCACAAGCAGCCCTTGAATTCGCCAAACAATGCGCCTGGGAAGCCGGGCGCATTACACTGGGTTATTTTCAGGCCAGGGTCTCGGTTGAACGCAAGGCGGATAACTCACCGGTCACAATCGCCGACCAACATGCTGAACAACACATCCGCCAGGTGATTGGCGAACGTTGGCCCGATCATAATATCATCGGCGAGGAATACGCGAACAAAGCAGTGGATAGCCCCTACACGTGGATTATCGACCCAATTGACGGAACCAAATCGTTTGTGCAGGGCGTGCCAATCTATGCTAATTTGATCGCCCTGACCGACGCTGATGGACCGTTAGTCGGGGTCGCCAATTATCCGGCATTGAACGAGATGATTTATGCCGGACGGGGGCTTGGCTGTTACTGGAATGGACGCCGCACGCAAGTTTCACAGGTCGATCAACTGGCAGATGCCGTCCTGTTGACTAGCGACCTCAACAGCTTTAATCACGACCACAAAATCCGTGCCTGGCAGCAACTGATTGACCAGACGTATTTCCAGCGCACCTGGGGCGATGCCTATGGTTATGCGCTGGTGGCAACGGGCCGCGCCGAAGTCATGGTCGAACCGCACCTGATGGTCTGGGACGCAGCCCCGTTTCAGGTCATCATGGAAGAAGCGGGCGGGACGTTCACCGATTGGACGGGCAAGCGGACTATTCACGCCGGGGAAGCCATTGCCACCAATGGTAAGTTGTACGATGCGGTGATGCAGATCACCAGCGCGTAGCATCTAGCGATTTACCTTACCGGTCTGCGCGTCGTCGTCAGCTAACAAGCATTCGATCTCGGCAGTTTCCAGGTCATCTACATACTGCACGATAGCCGATTGCAGATACGCGGGCAAATCAGCGTGCAGTTTCTGGAAATTGGCGATGAATTCCGGGCTGGTGTTGTACAGATCGCCCAACCCCCGCAGAATATCCAGCGTTGGCTCGTAAAAATGTCGAATATGATCGTGCCAGCGCACCAGAATCGCCTGGACTTCAGCCGACTGGGCGGCTGTGCCGGCTTCAATCGCGGTCACAACATCGCTGTAAATTTGGTTACCCTCTTCAAGAATCAGTTCCTGCTGAACCTTGGTGTAATGATTCCAGCGTTGAATCGATTCATTGACCTTTTCCGGCCCATATTGCAACCGGGCTTCACGTTCATACTGCTTCTGCTTCTCCAGGCTAAACCCATTAAACAGTCTCTTTTTGCTCATCGGTGTACCTCCCTCCAGGTGGGCAATTGTGTTGTCAATCGTGTTAATCAAATCGTGCAGGCGGGCCGTCTTCTCTTCCAGAATCGTGCGATGTGAGCGCAACGCCGTCAGCACATCAAAATCCGGGCTATCGAGAATGGCTTTGACCTGCACCAGTTCCAGGCCAATCTCCCGATAAAAGAGAACCTGCTGCAGCCGCAACAGTGCCGCATCATCATAATAGCGGTAGCCGTTCGCGCCAACCGTAGTTGGTTTGAGCAGATCAATCTCATCGTAATGATGAAGGGTGCGAACTGTAACCCCGGCTAAATCCGCCAGCTTTTTGACCGTGTACATAACTTCCCCTTACTCAGCCAGCAGCATACACCATCACGTTACGTCAGAGTCAAGACTTGCGGCCTACCGTGCCCCCAGGACCACTGGCACATTGATAAACTCACCATCACGGTAAATTGTCAGCGCGATCTGATCGCCGGGGCGAAAGTTCTCTTCGAGAAAAATGAGCATATCGCTGCGGCTGACGACCGGTACATCATTGATGGCCGTGATGATGTCGCCACCGGAAAATACATAGCGCCCCCGCCGCGCAAACACCTCGGCAGGCTGCAACCCCGCTTGCTGGGCCATGCCACCTGCTTGCACCTGGACGACCAGCAACCCCAGGCGAACACGACTATCCTCACCGGGCGTCACTTCCGTCCCCAGTTCGGCCACCTGAATCCCCAAATCCGGGTGTAAATAGCGCCCATTGGCAATAAGTTCAGGCACGACGCGCTGGACTGCGTTCGACGGCACTGCGAAACCAATGCCGACTGAGCCGCCACTCGGCGAATTGATGGCAGTGTTTATACCAATCACCCGCCCCCGTGTATCGAGCAACGGGCCGCCAGAATTACCGGGGTTAATCGCGGCATCGGTTTGAATCGCCTGGCCGACTAATGCGCCCTCATTTGTATCCAATCGCCGCCCCAGTGCGCTGACAATACCCGTCGTGAGCGTGCGTTCCAGACCAAATGGGTTGCCCAGCGCCAAAACGGTTTGACCAACCCGTACCGATGCCGAATCGCCAATTTCCAATGGCAAAATCGCTGCCGAGGGTGCGTCAATTCTGAGCACTGCCAGATCGGTTTCGCGGTCAGTGCCAATCAATTGTGCCGGGACTGATTCGCCCGTTGCCAACACCACATCGACCTCAAACGCCCCGCTGATGACGTGGAAGTTGGTGATGATATGCCCCGCCGTATCGTAGAAAAAACCGGAACCTGTGCCCTCGCGGCTTTGAGCGCCGAAAAAGGGATTAATCGTCTGGCTGCGGCTGATAATATGCACCACCGCTGGACTCACTCGATCATAAAGGTTAATCATCACCTGATCGAAGGCATCCAATTCGGAAAATACATCGTCAGCCAACCGGGTTGGCGTAGGCACCAGCGCCATTCCACCGAAGCCATTGGCAACCGGCCCGGCAATCGACCGTAAGACAATCGCGCCGCCCAGCAACAAACCGGCGGCAAAAATCATCAAGACAAGGAGCAATCGAAACAATTTCATCATGGCCTCCTGCGCATCAAACCGCTCCACTATTGTAACGCTGACCGATACCCAGACGCTTAGCAGTAAATAAAAACGGTGTCTACTCGTAGCGTAAACACCGTTCAATTGAGAATTATGGACTTATCGGTTACGTTTAGTCGCCGCCTGGTTCAAGCTGCACGGCTGACTTACCGTTGGCATTCGCTGTGTTATCTTCAGCCTCGTGGAACTGGCTCATATACATATCGTAGTATGCACCCTGGCGGTCGAGCAATTGATGATTCGTACCCCGCTCGACAATCAGCCCGTCCTGCAACATGAGCACTTGATCGGCGTTGCGAATCGTGCTCAAGCGGTGTGCGATCACGAAGCTAGTCCGCCCTTCCAACAACTTCTCAAACGCTTGCTGGATGAGCCGTTCGGTACGGGTATCCACGCTGGAAGTTGCCTCATCCAGAATCAGGATACGCGGATTCATCAGGGCCGCCCGTGCAATCGCGATCAATTGGCGTTGACCCTGGCTGAGGCCGCTGCCCCGTTCGCCCAAAACCGTTTCATAGCCTTCGGGCAGGCGCTCGATGAACGTATCTGCCGCGACCATTTTCGCAGCCGCGATCACTTCCTCGTCAGTCGCATCTAACCGACCATAGCGAATGTTGTTCATGACGGTATCGGAGAATAGGAATGTATCCTGTAACACTATACCAATCTGATTGCGCAGACTTTCAACCGTGACATCGCGCACATCATGATCGTCAATTTTCACCGCGCCCTGCGTCACGTCGTAAAAGCGGGGCAACAGGTTGATGATCGTCGTTTTTCCCGCCCCAGTCGGCCCTACAATCGCAATCGTTTGGCCGGGTTCTGCGGCAAAGCTCACGCCCTTCAGCACCGGTTCTCCTTTGATATATTCCGCATGAGCGTCAACAAATTCGACCTTGCCCGCAATCTGCGGCATGGGTGGCGCACCCGGCTTATCGGTAATATCGATATGCTCATCCAGCAACCCAAAGATGCGTTCACCACCTGCGACTGCGCTCTGGACATTGGTCCATAACATCGCGATCTGTTGAATCGGCTGGCTGAAACGCTGCGTATAACCGACGAACGCGAAAACAATTCCCAGTGTAATCGTGGTGCCACCGGCCAATGGCTCGTTACGCAACACCGCAATGCCACCCACCAGCACGACGATACCTAATGCTACGTAACCCAGCGCTTCGAGTACCGGGCTAAGCGCACTGGTAAACGCCGCTGCCCGCACATTTGCGGCCCGATTCGCTTCGTTGGACCGCTCGAACTGGGCAATGGTGGCTTCTTCGCGGTTAAACGCCTGGGCTTCACGCGCACCAGCAATGCTTTCCTGCAAGTCGGCGTTCACGGTCCCCAACTCCTGCCGAGCTAGGCGAAACGCGCGGCGGGCCTGATTCGAGAAATATACAGTCGCCACCACCATGATCGGTACAATTGCCAGGCTATACAGCGCATAGGTCACGTTCAGTTGCAGCATTTTGACGATGATCCAGACGATGAGTAATCCACCGCTAATCACCTGCATCAAGGCGAAGTTAAACACCAGTTGTATCGTATCAGTATCATTGGTGACGCGACTCATGACGTCACCTACTTCATTGCGGGCGTAAAAACCCATCGACAACCGATGCATCTGGGCAAACAGATCTTTACGAATCTTCAAGAGAACATGCTGCCCGGACCAGCGCATCGAATAAAAACCCAGCCCGGCCAGCACCGCACCAGCAACGTACAGCCCGATCAGCAGCAAGGCCATCTGGCCCAATCCAGCCAACCGGTCAGAATCGCTCATGTCAGTGGTAATCGTCGCATACCAGCAGGCATCTGGCGTTGTGGGGAACAGGTAACAATCAACAGCTTGCCCAATATATTCAGGCGCAACCACCTGTGTCCAGGTATTAGCGGTGATGAACACGAGTGCCAGCACCACTCCAAGCCAGTGACTGCGGAAATAGCTGGCAAAGCGTCCCAGTGTCTGGCCCAGATTTTTTGGTTTGAGCGCCTCTTTCTCAAAGATTCGGCGACCGCCATCCATAAACATGCGGTTAACTCTCCTCACTCACAGCCGCAACCGGGGTATCTTCAACCAGTTGTGATGTGTAAATTTCGGCGTAGATTGGGCTGGTTTCCATCAGATCGTTGTGGGTACCCATCGCGACCAATTTCCCTTTGTCCAGCACGATAATCTGGTCGGCAGCCTGCACCGTCGAAATGCGTTGCGCGATCACAAAGCTGGTGCGCCCCTGCATCAAATTATCCAGCGCCTCTTGAATGCGGCGTTCGGTGGTGAAGTCAACCGCACTGGTTGAGTCATCCATAATCAGCAGTTTGGGATTGAGCAGTAAGGCCCGTGCAATCGCAATCCGTTGCTTCTGCCCTCCGGAAAGCGTCGCGCCACGCTCCCCAACTGGTGTTTCATAACCTTCAGGGAACTCCGTGATAAAGTCATGGGCTGCCGCTGCTTTGGCTGCCGCCGTCACTTCTTCCAGCGTAGCATCGGGCCGACCAAACGCAATGTTGTCGCGGATGCTGCCCGTGAACAGGTTAGTCTCCTGCAACACGATGCCAATCTGTGAGCGCAGGCTATCCAGCGTCACATCACGTACATCCTGTCCATCAATGAGGACCGCGCCGTCACTCACATCGTAGAAGCGCGGGATGAGGTTGATGATGGTGGTTTTGCCGCTGCCAGTCGCGCCCAGCAGCGCGATCGTCTGACCCTGTGCAGCTTTAAAGCTCACATCACTGAGCACCGCGTCGCCCGACCCGAAGTAGCGGAAAGTCACATCCTTAAATTCAACATCGCCGCTAATTTCTGCGATGTCCTGGGCATTGGGCTTGTTTTTGACTTCGCTTTCAGTATCCAGAATCTCAAAGATACGGGTCGCTGAGGCCGAGGCTTGCGCCATCAATGAGATGATGAAGCCCAGTTGGCCCAGTGGGAAAAAGACGTACAGCAGATAGAGTGTGAATGACTGATATTCACCCAGGCCAATCGTACCGGGTACGATTTGCTGACCCGCAAAATAGAGGATGACCACTTGCCCGACATTCGAGAGCAGGAAAATGAGCGGGAATAGAATCGAAAAGATCCAGGCAATGCGCATCATCTGATCGAACAGTGATTTATTCGCCTCTCCGAATCGTGCCTGCTCTTGCGGCTCACGCACAAAGGCTTTGACAACCTTGATGCCAGTGAGATTTTCCTGCAACACCGTGTTCAGGACGGACAACCGTTTCTGCGCCTCGACGAATAATGGCTGTGCAACCCGACCAAAGATCATGAAGATGACCAGCGCCAGTGGCAGAATGGGTAAAATCGCCAGCGTGAGTTGCCAATTGGTCGCAAACAAAATAATCAGGGTCGCACCCAACAGCAAAAACGCCTGCACCGCCATAATCAGGCCCTGCGCGATGAATAAGCGGACCTTCTCTACATCATCAGTAGCGCGGATCATCAACTGCCCGGTCTGCGTGCGGTCATAATAGCTGAAAGACAGGCGTTGGATGCGCGCAAAAATATCGTTACGCATGTGAAAAGCTGCACCCTGCGAGGTCATTTCCGCCATATATGTTTGCACAAAAGCGAATAATCCACGCACGATTGCAAAGCCAATAATGAGCAAGACCGCATTGATAAGCAGGCTTTCGGCAGTCGCATAGGTTGCCTGGGCTTCTTCAATCGTCGTGCCGGCCAGCCGAGCCGCTGCGCCCTGCGCTAGCTCTGGCAATTGCGTGAGTTGGCGGGCGGCAAAACCACTGGTGATGGTGTTAATCATGTTCTGAACCAGTCGCGGCACCGCCAGTTGCGCCAACGTGGCAATCACCAATGCACCATAGGCAATCATGGCAGTGCGTCGTTGCCGCCCCAGATAACCAATTGCTCGCCGTAAGGTGGTTGAATCAGGGCGCGGTTGGCCCTTCCTTTTCGCTACAGCTTGCACAATTTAGTCCCCTTCTCGTTTACAATGATCTTCAATCGCATGCTGAAATGTATGATGCAAAATATCCAACCCCTGCATGATCTGGTCGCGCTCTTCGGCACTCAAGGTACTGACAATTGTGGATACTTTGGCCTCCATTTCGCTGCGAACTTCGGCCAGTACCGCCAAACCTGCCGGTGCGATTTCAATGACGACTTTACGCCGATCTTCAGTTGAGCGCGTGCGTTGAATCCAACCACGTTCTTCCAGAATGCTGATGGAATTCGACATCGTGGGCAGGCTGACGAATTGCTTCTCGGCCAGTCCGCTCAGGCTCTGGGGGCCATGTTCCAGAATCCATAGCGCCCGGAAATGGGCGGTCAGCGCAATGTGATTCGACTGTCGCAATTCCGCCGAAACGGTGCGCATCACCAGGGGTATGGTGTGCAGAATCTGTTGTGATAGAGTTTGAACATCGCCTGACACATTAATTAGCTCAACTAATGATTAGCCAGACTAATCATAAATGTTGCCGAACAAGACCGTCAAGTGGCTTCTATAAAAATCCCATTAGAAGATCCGAATGGGTCGCGCTGTGCAACGGCAATTGGCTGGCGATTGACAAATCATCGGCGAATGATTATAAATTATAATGCTCAAGCAGCCTCATTGATTGTTTAAAATGCTACCCATCTTCCAATGGGTGCGGTATCATGGTCGGAAATGCTACTTTATTTTTATTAGGATATGGATATGGGATTATCGTTAGACGATCAGGGTGTGGTAGCCGCCCCGCCACCGGCAGCCGGACTTACTGGTCGAATGGTCGGGCTACAGGGTCAGAAGTTTCGCCGTAACCTGATCTGGTTCCTAATGGCCCTGCCCGCGCTCATCTGGATTTTCATTTTTAAGTATGTAACCTTATTTGGAATCTGGATCGCCTTTACTAATTTTAAAGCACGCCGCGGTGTATTCGGCAGCGATTTTGTCGGCCTCAAAAATTTCGAGTTCCTCTTCGCCACTGACACCGCCATGCGGGCTACCCGCAATACCGTGTTGCTCAATCTCATGTTCATCACCGTTGGGCTGGGGGTCGCGCTCTTCGTCGCCTGGCTCATGTTTGAGATTTACAGCAGTGCCCTGACAAAATACTACCAGACCATGCTCTTGCTGCCGCGATTTATCTCGTGGGTCATCGCCTCCTATTTCGTATTCGCACTGCTATCGACTGACAACGGGGTTATCAACACCTTTCTCAAGGCAAGTGGTGCGGAACCGATTGGCTGGTATACGACCGCGCAATACTGGCCGGTGATACTTTTACTGGCAAGCCTGTGGAATGGTGTGGGCATCAGCAGCCTGATCTACCTGGCGGGTATGCTGGCGATTGATCCGCAACTGTACGAAGCCGCCCGCATTGATGGGGCCAATAAATGGCAACAGTTCCTCAAAATCACCTTCCCCATGATCCTGCCACTGGTGGTCATCAACCTTTTGCTGGCGATAGCGGGTATTTTCAGTGCCGATTTTGGTCTGTTTTTCCAGGTCCCGCGTAACCAGCCCTTACTCTACCCGGTGACTGATGTCCTGGACACCTTCATTTATCGGTCACTGCTGGTGACGCAAAATGTCAGCATGGCCGCTGCCGCTCAGTTCTACCAGTCAATTGTCGGATTTACGCTGGTGTTGTTCTTTAACTGGGTTGTCCGGCGCATAGAGCGGCATGACGAGCCGCTGTCCCTGTTTTAGAGGAGCCACTGATGACCGTACAGGCCCAACAAATACGCGCCGCCAAAAAACAGGATTTCGAGCGCTTTTTGAGTCTGTTGAGTCGCTTCAGCGTGCATCTGGCGCTGTTGCTGTTCGGGTTGGCTTGCCTCATCCCGCTTATGCTCATCATATCGGCATCATTTACTGATGAATCCGCCTTGACGATTAACGGCTATGGCTTACTCCCTTCCGAATTCAGCCTGGAAGCTTATGAACTCATTCTCAGACAGCCAGACGCCATTGTTCGGGCTTACATCGTCACCATCTTCACCACGCTGGTGGGCACGTCCATTGCTGTTATCTTGATGTCAATGCTGGCCTATCCGCTGTCCCGGCGCGATTTTGTCCTGCGCCGACCCTTATCCTTTTTCGTATTCTTTACCATGCTGTTTAATGGGGGTATAGTCCCCTATTATATTTTGATGACGCGCTGGTTGGGAGTACAGGATACGATTCTGGCGTTGCTGCTGCCGCATTTTGTCGGCGTGTTCTACGTACTCATTTTGCGTACCTATTTTGCCGGTCTACCCGAAGAATTATTTGATGCCGCGCGGGTGGACGGCGCAGGCGAGGTACGCATCTTCGTCTCGATTGTTATTCCGCTATCCAAGCCCGCATTGGCGACCATTGGTCTGTTCGTCGCCCTCGCCTACTGGAATGACTGGACCACGCCCCTCTATTTTATTCGCGATGCCAACCTCTACCCGTTACAATACCTGCTCTACATCATCCAGAGCAACGCTGATGCCATGAACCTGAACCCGGACTTGATCCAGGGCGCATTGCCAACGCAAACCACCCGCATGGCGATGGCGGTGCTGGCAACGGGTCCCGCTGCCATTATGTTTTTGTTCTTCCAGAAATATCTGGTTCGCGGAATCACATTGGGTTCATTTAAATAAGGTTTTCAAAGAAGTCATCAGGACTTCTCATTAAGATTATTCAAGGAGAAAATATGACTAAGCAACTTTCACGTCGGGATTTTATCAAGATCAGTGGGTCTGCCGCCGCTGCGACCAGCATGAGCCTGGCCCCACTTGCCGGATTCGCCAGTCGGGCATTGGCCCAGGATATGGAATTCGTCGAACTGCGCTATCTCATTCGCGGTCAGGCGCAGCCCGATGTTCAGACCGTACAGGACGCGCTCAACGAAATTCTGTCTGAGCGTATCAACGCGAACATCGTCCTCGATTTCATCGAACCGGGCGCGTTCAACGACCAGATGGCACTCATCAACGCGGCTGCCGAAGAATATGATCTGGTTTATACCGCCCCCTGGACCAACAATTACTATAACAACGTCAACCAGGAATACCTGTTCCCACTCGATGATCTCCTGCTGGAATATGCGCCGGGCACGTGGGCCAGTATGCAAGAAGCAACGTGGGAAGCCGCCCGTGTGAATGGCAGCATCTACGGCGTTATCAACCAGCAAATTTTCGTCAAGCCTTTCGGCCCCTCCATCCGCGATGATATTCTTGATGCGACCGGCCTACGCGAAGAATTCCTGGCAGTCACCCACTATCAAGACATGCATCCCATCATGGCCGCCCTCCATGAATACGTCCAGCAAGATGACACGCTGAGTTTTGTCTTCCCCGGCGGTTCGGTCATTATTCCGGAAGTCTGGGGCTATGATCCACAAGGGTCACAAGATCTGGGTCTGGTTATTCGCTCTACTGATGACAGCGCTCAGGTCCTCATCTGGGCCGAACAGGACGAATACCGCGAAGCCGCCGAGATAACCCGTGCCTGGTTCGAGGCTGGCTATCGCCCATCAGACATCCTGACGCCCGATGATGCTGATCGCGGCTGGGTTGCCGGACAATATCCGATGCGTGGACTGGCCGGCGTTGTTAAACCAGGTGGTGATGCCGAAGCCGAAGCCCGCTGGGGCTGGCCGGTAACATCGGTGCCGATTGCTGAACCGCTGCTGACTACCGCCGGAACCACTGCAACACTAACCGGTATCAGCTCAACCTCACAAAATCCCGAACGCGCCATGATGTTCCTGGAGCTGCTCAATACGGACGAAGTCGTCTACAACATGTTGTCGAAAGGCGTTGAGGGTGTGCATTGGGAATGGGCCGATGAAGAACGCCGCTTGATTCAACCGGCTGGCGGGGCTGAGAATTACAGCGACAATGGCTATAACCCCAACACCGATTGGATGTTTGGCAACGTTTTCAACTCATACTATTCGAGTGAAGCACAAATCGGTGCGTGGCCGGAAACAGCCGAACTGAATCGCAACGCCCGCCCGTCGCCCGTGCTGGGCTTCACGTTCGATGTCACCCCGGTTGAGACCGAGATCGCCTCGCTCTCCGGTGTGCGCAGCGAGTTTGTCGAACCGCTCACCAACGGCCTGGTTGATCCTGATGAAGGAATTACCGCGCTGGTCGAGGCGCAGCGGGCGGCTGGAATCGAACGCGTGCAGGAAGAAATGCAGGCCCAGATTGACGCCTGGAAAGCCAGCATGTAGTTCAATTCGCCCAACTTGTTATGCTCTGGGTGCTGTCATAAATTGTGGCAGCACTCATTTTATGTACAGAAAGCACACATAATGACCGATACACTTCCACTCGTTCAAGTCGGCCAAACGGATCTACATGTACCTCGGATCGGTCTGGGGACGGCTCACATCGGCAAACAGGGCGATACGGACACCGCTGTTGCTATTGTCCAAAAAGCGCTGGAACTGGGCATCAATTTTATCGATACCGCCCCACTCTATAAGACGGAACCTTTTCTGGGAATTGCATTGAATGGTGTTCCGCGCGACAGCTATATTCTGGCGACCAAAGTTGGCCGACTGCCCGATGGTAAGGGCGGTTTCACCTTCAATTACAGCCGCGATGAAGTCCTGCAAAGTATTGAAAACAGCCTCAACGCATTGAAGATTGATCGCATCGACATCCTGCACATTCATGATGCGGATAATCATTTCGAACAGGCGCTTAACGAAGCCTATCCCACGCTGGCCGAACTGCGCAGCCAGGGCGTCATTAAGGCCGTTGGAGCCGGTATGAACCAGTGGGAAATGGAAGTCGAATTCGCCAAACAGGCTGATTTCGATTGCTTCCTGCTCGCCGGGCGTTATACCTTGTTGGAACAGACCTCACTTGATGCTCTGAAATTTTTTGGCGAGAAAAAAATGAGCGTTTTCCTGGGCGGCGTGTATAACAGCGGCATTCTCGCAACGGGTGCAACGGCCAATGCTCAGTACCAGTACAGTGCGGCCCCAACCCAAATCATGGAAAAAACCCGCAGGCTGGAAGCGCTCTGCACGCGGCACAATGTTCCGCTAAATGCAGCGGCTATCCAGTTCGTCTGGGCACATCCATCGGTTACATCACTGGTCATCGGCGCTGATCAAGTCGACCAGGTCGCGGCGAATCTAGCAACCAGAGACGTTCCCATCCCACCAGTATTCTGGGAAGACTTACGAGCATCCGGCCTGGTTGAAGCCGCTGCACCGCTACCGGAAGGTTAAACCATGCGTATTACCAATGTTCAAACCCTGTGTTTATCACGGCCCCATGAGTTGGCGCGTCAGTGGATCACCGCCCGCTACCGCACCCTCAAAGCGGACTGTGCGATTGTCGTCATTACGACCGATGAGGGACTAACCGGAATCGGCGAGGCTGCTGCCTATGGCTGGCCCCTGAAAGTCAAAGGCTGGGTTGAGTGGCTCAAGCCAAATTTAATTGGCAAAGACCCAACTGATTGGTCGATTGTGCCCCAGCCGAATGGTCAAACACGCGGCTATGATTGCGCGGTCGCGGGCATTGACTGTGCGCTCTGGGATTTGCGTGGGCAGATTGCGAACCAATCCGTTGCCAACCTGATCAAATCTGATGCACTCGACAAAGTCCGCCTGTATGCCTCCAGCGGTTGTCGCTACGATTGGAATGATCGCCCAGAACAACTCATTGAAGAAGTGCTGGGCTACCTGGATGCTGGGTATACCGCCTGCAAAATCCGCATCGGTACCGAATGGGCCTGGGCTGGGGTTACGGTAGATCGATTCCTGGGCCTGATGCGCGACCTTGCGCAAACCGTCAATAGTCGGCTGGAAC
The DNA here is from genome assembly GCA_965223835.1 of Phototrophicaceae bacterium. Taxonomy (GTDB): domain Bacteria; phylum Chloroflexota; class Anaerolineae; order Aggregatilineales; family Phototrophicaceae; genus CAVYXZ01. The sequence continues at coordinate 1,555,316 of CBDCXQ010000001.1, read as the reverse complement.
TGATGTTAGATGGCAATCAACGCTTGACGGAAGATCAAGCACTGGCAATCGCGCAGGAACTAGATCGCCTCGGCTTCACCTGGTTTGAAGAACCGATTCCGCAAACCGATGTTGACGGCTATGCCCGGCTGAACGCGGCAGTAGACATGCCTATTACCGGCGGTGAGCAGTTCACAACCCTGGAGCAATTCCGCCCCTATTTCGAAAAACGGGCCTATGACATCGTACAACCCGATGTGGGTCTGTGCGGCATTACCGAGGGCCTGAAAATCGCGGCAATGGCCGACCATTATGGTGTCGATCTTTGCCCCCATAGCTGGCACAATGGTCTAATGGCTATGGCGAACGGACACCTGGTTGCGGCATTATCCAACCCACGGGTACTGGAACTCTGCATGATTCAAGGGCCGTTGCAGTGGGCCATTCTAGCAGACCCGCCAACGATATTGGACGGCTGGCTGCACTTCCCGGATAGACCCGGATTGGGGGTTCAACTTGCTGACGATCTTGAGGAACGGTTCCCCTATATCGAAGGGCACTACGCCATCGTAGTAGAAAGATAGTTTTCATGAAAATTACGGCTGTTAAACCGATACTTGCCGACGGCGGCCACCGCGATTTTGTTTTCGTCAAGATTGAAACGGATCAACCCGGGCTGGTTGGCTGGGGCGAAGCCTCGCTGGAAGGTAAACCACGAGCGGTTGCTGGTTGCATCCAGGACATGGAACCCATGATCGTGGGGGAAGACCCGCGCCGGGTTGAATACTGCTGGCAGATTCTCTATCGCAATGCCTTCTGGCGGCAGGGAGTGATCGGCATGTCGGCCATTTCGGGCATTGACCAGGCGCTGTGGGACATCAAAGGCAAAGATCTGGGTAAACCGATTCACGAACTATTAGGCGGTCCGGTACGCGCTAAAGTGCGGATGTATACGCACTTTGGTGGGGGTACACCCGAACAAGCTGCCAGAGTCGCGCAGGAAAAAGTCGCTGCGGGCTGGACGGCGATTAAGACCGTGCCGATGCCACCCACCAACGTCGTTGATGGGCCGGAAATCGTCAAGAATGCAGCGGCCAAACTCCAGGCAGTACGCGAAGCCGTGGGCGACAGCATTGATATTTTGCTCGACTTTCACGGACGCGTCACGCCGCAAATGGCGATTCAATATGCACGGGCGTTCGAACCCTACCACCCGTTGTTTATCGAAGAACCGGTTCAAGCGGAAAATCCCGGCGCGATGGCGCAGGTCAAAGAAGCGACCACGATTCCGATTGCGACTGGTGAACGGCTGTTTACCCGCTGGGGCTTCCGCGAAATATTAGAAACTCAAGCGGCCAGTGTGTTGCAACCCGATTGCTGCCACGCCGGGGGCATTAGCGAACTGCGCAAAATCGGCACAATGGCCGAAGTTTATTATGCGGGACTCGCGCCGCACAACCCGCTGGGGCCGATCTCAACCGCTGCCTGTGTGCAGGTTGATTTCGCCGCGCCCAATTTTGTCATTCAGGAAATCGTTGATCCAGCGAATAGTGAAGAAGCCATCAGTCTGGTCAAAGACCCGCTACCCATTGTCGATGGTCATATCCTGCCACCGACCAAACCCGGCCTGGGCGTGGAACTGGACGAAGCGGCCTGTGCCCAACGCCCGCCCGATTTCTCGACAGCACGCCAGCGCCAACGTATTCTCGATAGCTATCAGGCTTTCCATCCTGATGGTGGCATCGCCGACTCATAGGAGACATAACCATGGGCCAACAACGCCAAAAAATCCTCATCCTTTATCTGGCAAATTCCGCGCTTGATAGCCAGGTTAAAGGTTGGACCCTGTACGATGGTACGGGTCAGGATCATTATACAACCGGGGACAGCACCGAACCACCTTATGCAACTGGCCTGGACGCCATGCTGGATGGTTGGCGGGTGATCCAATTCCCACAATTGATTCCGCCCTACCAGAATATGGAGTACACCACATCGTTTCAGAAGAATGAGTTCATCTTTGAAAAGCTAGAGGAGATTCAATAATGGTCGATAAAAAATATCTACTCAATTCATTCCAGATGGCTGAGTTCGTCGCGCGGGGTTTTCTGCGATTCGATGAACTGGTGCCGGATGAGATTAACCAGGCCGTGATGGCAGCCTTTGATGCTGGAACCGTGCAATCTCAGCCTGCCGGAACGCCGCTGTCGCAATGCTACCCCGATCCATCGCCCATTGGCAAGATGCTGCGGTTGCCCGAAATTCAGGGCATTATTCACAGTCTGGTCGGCCCCGACCCGGCGTTTGATCATCATGCAGTTCATATCCGCCAGCCTAACGAAGGCAAGGCACAGGGTTTACATGGTGATTCGATTATCGACACCCGGCTGCACTTCGACATGCAACTCATGTATTTTCCGCACGATGTCCCGCTGGAAATGGGCGGTACGCTATTGTTGCCCGGCAGTCACTTCCGCCGCATCAACACATCAGACGTGGCGCGTTACCAGAATTTCGTCGGTCAAATCCCGATGGTCTGCAAAGCGGGTAGTATTCTCGTCCTGCATCATGGCATCTGGCATTGTGGTCGCCAGAATCAAACCGACCGCATTCGTTATATGTACAAAATTCGCCTGAACCCAACGGTGCGGCAACTCAGGCTGTGGAACACCGACGATCTGACCGAAGCAGCCAAAGCCCATCAAACCATCTATGGCGGCTCAGATAGCAGCCAGGTCACAATCCAGAACGTGCTGGGCGCGTTTGAACCCTGGTTTGAAGGTGGTGATGGGCGGTTAGAGATTGTCAACCGCATCAAGCTATGGCGCTTCATCACCGGCGACGACAATTTTGACGTCCACTACTGGCTGACCCGGCTGGAAAACATGCCAGAGAACCAACTGGAAATGGCGTAACAGCAAAAAAATAGTTTGTCTCAGGGGAGGGTTTAAGACCTTCCCCTTTCACGTAAAGGCCCCAACATGAAAATCACCCGACTTGAGACCATCTTCGTCAAACCGCGCTGGCTCTTTTTGAAAATGCACACTGATGAGGGCATTGTCGGCCTCGGTGAGCCGGTAGTCGAAGGCCGCTCCCAAACCGTCGCCGCCGCCGTGCATGAGATTGGTCGTTACCTGATCGGCAAAGATCCGACCAAAATCGAACATCACTGGCAGGCTATTTTTCGCGGTCAGTTCTATCGGGGCGGTCCAGTGTTGACCAGCGCCCTGTCGGGCATCGAGCATGCGATGTGGGACATCACCGGCAAATGGTTGGGCCAACCCGTTCATAAGTTATTGGGCGGGCCGACCCGCGACAAAATCCGCATGTACGGCTGGTTGGACGATAGTTCCTATGGCGATTACGTCGAGGCGGGCCGGGTCAGCGTGAAATCCGGCTTTACGGCGTTTAAGCTGGGGTTAGAAGGCGCGGTCAACATCGTCGATACGCGTCAACTGGTAGATGACACCATCGCGCATTTTGCCCGCTTCCGCGAAGCGGTTGGCCCCGAAGTCGACATCGGCATTGATTTTCATGGGCGCGTCAGCCCGGCAATGGCCGTGCGCTTAGCCAAAGAACTCGAACCCTTCTACCCGATGTTCATCGAGGAACCGGTCCTGCCAGAAAATGCCGATGCAATGGCAACCGTTGCCCGCAGCACCACCATCCCGATTGCAACTGGCGAACGCCTGTTTACCAAATGGGGTTTCCGTGACGTGCTGGAAAAACAGGCAGCGGTCATCCTGCAACCCGACTTATCACACGCGGGTGGTATCCTGGAAGTGAAAAAGATTGCGGCGATGGCCGAATGTTACTACGCAGCGGTTGCACCCCACTGCCCATTGGGTCCGATCGCGCTGGCGGCTAGCCTGCAACTGGACGCCTGCATTCCCAATTTTTTGGTCCAGGAGCATTTCACCACCGGTGAGGGCTATCTCAAAGCGCCGTTTGAAATCGTCGACGGCTATATTGATGTACCTACTAAACCGGGACTGGGAATCGAACTGGACGATGAAGCGATTGCCGACAAGATTTATGATGGGTCGTGGGAAACGCCGCGCCTGTGGCACAAAGATGGGTCCGTTGCCGATTGGTAGGCCAATTTGTGTCGCATATCACAAAGCATAGCGTTAAAATAGACCGGCAAACAACACATCCAGGGCAGCATTACCCATGACCTCTGTCGACACCCACCAGCATAACTGGGATTTCAGCAAATTTGAGTATCGCTGGATTCAACCCGACACGATTCTCGCACAAAATTATCTACCGGACGATGCCCTACCCGTGATGCAAGCGGCGGGCATAGAGGTCTGTGTGCTGGTTGAGGCCGGGGTGCGTCACGTTGATGAAACCCACTGGTTCCTTGAGTTGGCCGCAGCCTATGACCACATCGCGGGGGTAGTCGGCCATCTTGATCTACGGGGAGACACCGCAGCCGAATTGGCAACTGTGAATCCCGCCCACCGTCAGCATCTCAAAGGGGTGCGCGTGGGCATTATGGACCCGGCAATAGATTACAGTACCGAACTGGATGCCGGCTTACAGATACTGGCTGCGAACAATCTGACCTGTGACCTACTTATTCGCAATGATACATTGCCCCGCGTCACCGAAGTCGCTGCGGCCCACCCTGCTGTCACATTTATTCTGGACCACTTCGCGGGCGCAAGCATCACGGCTGATGGCTACACCAATTGGAAAAAGGCGCTGGAACCGGTTGCGGCTCAACCCAACACGGTCATGAAAGTTTCAGGCTACCTGACAGCCGCCAACCCCTCACCACCGGATGTCGCGTTACTATGCCCTTATTTTGACATCGCGCTGGAATTTTTCGGCCCGCAACGCCTGATGTACGGTAGTGATTGGCCGGTCTGCTTGCGTGGCGATCAATATGATGTGGGCGTCGTGCTATTACGTGAACTGACCGCCAACCTCACCGCCAGCGAACAAGCGGCGATTTGGGGCCAGACTGCCCAACACACTTACCATCTATGATAAAAGGAGTCTCCAATGACTGCACCCCTTGCGCTACAACTTTATACCCTGCGTGAAGCCGCTCAAAATGATTATGAAGCGGTGGTTCGCCAGGTCGCTGAGATCGGCTATGCTGGTGTCGAACCGGCTGGTTATCCCGGCACAACCGCTGCGGCAGCGGGAAAATTATTCAAGGAACTTGGCCTTAAGGTTCCCAGTATTCATGCTCGCTTCCCGGTGGGCGACATGAAAAACGAGGCCATCGAGGCCGCGCAGGCCGTTGATACCAAGCGTATCATTGCGGGCATTGGTCGCGGCGACAAGTGGGACACCCTCGACAAGATTAAAGAAAACTGCGACATGATTAATGAGGCCGCTGCCAATGTCGCATCACATGGCCTGACCGTTGGTTATCATAATCACTGGTGGGAATTCGACACGATTGTTGATGGCCGTCCGGCCTATCAGCACATGGCCGACCTGTTGGACCCCAGCGTCTTTTTCCAGATCGACACCTACTGGGTACAGGTGGGCAAACAGGATGTGGTTAGCGTCATCAATGAACTCGGTGACCGTGTACCCATCCTGCATGTCAAAGATGGCCCGGCTGATGCCCCAGATTCTGATATGGTTGCGGTTGGGTCCGGCGTAATGGACTGGAACGCCATCTTCGCGGCACGGCCTGTTGACTGGCACATCGTTGAGCTGGACCGCTGCGCAACCGATATGATGACGGCGGTCGCCGCAAGTCACAAATATCTCACCGAAAAAGGGTTCTCAAGTGGAAAAAACTAAAGTCGGTATTATCGGTTGCGGCAACATCTGCGATCAGTATTTCAAAGGTTGCGCAACGTTCGACATACTAGAAGTGGTTGCCTGTGCCGATATTGATATGAGCCGGGCCGAAGCCAAAGCGGCTGAATATGGCGTGCAAGCCTTGACCGTTGATGCACTGCTGGCTGACCCGGATATTCAGATCGTCGTCAATCTGACAATTCCCACTGCGCATGCAGAGGTTGCGCTGGCGGCGATTGCGGCGGGCAAAAGTGTTCAAAATGAAAAGCCCCTAGCGCTCACCCGTGAAGATGGTCAAAAGATTCTTGCTGCAGCCGAGGCAAACGGTGTACTCGTCGGTTGTGCGCCCGATACGTTTCTGGGTGGCGGTCTGCAAACCTCCCGTAAATTGATTGATGATGGCTGGATTGGCACACCAGTGGCCGCGACCGCCTTCATGCTGGGACACGGCCCCGAAGCCTGGCATCCCAACCCCGACTTCTTCTACAAGGTTGGTGGCGGCCCCATGTTCGATATGGGACCCTACTATCTCACCGCGTTGGTCCATTTATTGGGTCCAGTCGTCCGCATCGCTGGCTCCGCGCAGATTTCCTTCCCCCAGCGCTTTGCGACCAGTAGCAGCCTGCCCCCCGAAGATTATGGACATGCGATTGCTGTCGAGATCCCGACCCATGTCACCGGCGTCCTTGATTTTGCGAATGGCGCGGTCGCAACCCTGATTACCAGTTTCGATGTGTGGTCACACAACCTGCCCCGCATTGAAATTTACGGTTCTGCGGGTTCTCTGAGCGTGCCCGACCCAAATCGTTTTGACGGACCGGTAAAAGTGCGGCGGGCTGGGGCTGATGAGTGGAGCGAGGTGCCGCTCACCCACAGCGATCAAGTGGGACGCGGAGTTGGCGTAGCGGATATGGCCTATGCCCTGCGCTCCGGGCGTCCGCATCGAACCAGCGGCGCATTGGCCTACCATGTGCTGGACCTCATGCACGCTGTTCACGACTCATCCGCCAGCGGTCAGCATGTGAAGTTGGGGAGCACCGTGCAGCGTCCGGCTCCACTACCTTTGGGCTTGAGGGCGGGTACCTTAGATGACTAATGAGCTAATTACTGCGTTTTTAGCGATGAAAGACGATTGAGCATGACCTCGAAAGTAAAAGTTGGCATTATCGGCTGTGGCAATATCTGTGACCAGTATTTCAAGTGGTGTGCATCTTTTGAGATTCTCGATGTAGTCGCCTGTGCCGACCTGTTTATGGACCGTGCCCAGGCGAAAGCTGAGCAATATGGTGTTCAAGCCATGCGCGTGGACGACCTGCTGGCTGACCCAGATATAGAAATCGTCATCAACCTGACGATTCCGCAAGCTCACGCCGAAGTTGATCTCGCCGCCATCGCAGCCGGCAAGCATGTTCATAGCGAAAAACCGCTGGCGCTATCGCGAGCAGATGGACAAAAAATCCTCAGTGCAGCCAAAGAAAAAGGCGTTCTCGTCGGTTGTGCGCCCGATACGTTCCTGGGTGGTGGCTTGCAAACCTGCCGCAAACTAATTGATGATGGCTGGATTGGCACCCCGGTCGCAGCAACCGCGTTTATGGCCGGGCACGGGCATGAATCCTGGCACCCCAACCCGGAGTTCTATTATAAAGCCGGTGGTGGCCCGATGCTCGATATGGGTCCCTACTACCTGACCGCCCTGGTTCATCTGCTGGGGCCAATTAAGCGCGTCACCGGCTCGACCAAAACGACCTTTCCGCAGCGGACGATTACCAGTCAACCACACTATGGCGAGGTCATTGATGTTGATGTGACGACCCATCTCGCCAGCGTGGTCGATTTTGTCAGCGGTGCAGTCGGCACCCTTATCATGAGTTTTGATGTCTGGTCGCATACCCTGCCCCGCATCGAGATTTATGGGTCGGAAGGGTCGCTCAGCGTGCCTGACCCGAATCATTTTCGGGGGCCGGTCAAAGTACGACGCGCGGGCGCTGACGCGTGGAGCGAAATTCCGTTGTCGTATAGCTCGGAGGTGGGACGCGGTATCGGTGTGGCGGACATGGCCTATGCCATCCAATCCCAACGCCTCAACCGGGTAAGCGGTGCGTTGGCCTATCATGTACTGGATGTCATGCTGGCCGCGGACGAAGCGTCAGCCAGCGGGCAACACATCAATATTGCCAGCACGGTGGACCGCCCGGCACCGCTGCCAATGGGCTTGATGCAAGGCCAGTTGGACGCCTGATTAGCTGATAATCATAAAGTGAGACAGGTGTTGCATTTAGTCTTGCTTATTTTGGGATGAACATATAAGGAATAGAGTGATGAGTAGCGAACACTTTTTTGTGACCGGCGCACTCGGCTGCTTAGGGTCCTGGGTCGTGAAAAATCTTGTACAGGAGGATGTTCAGGTAACGGTCTATGACTTAGGTGGCTCCCAACATCGTCTCGAACTGATTATGAGTGCCGCCGAACTGGAACAAGTTAATTTCGTCCAGGGCGATGTCACCGATACCGCAGCCGTTGCCAATGCGATAACTGCTGCCGATACAACGCATATTATCCACCTCGCCGCGTTACAGGTGCCATTCTGCAAAGCTAATCCGCCACTGGGCGCACGGGTAAACGTTGTCGGTACAGTCAACATCTTCGAGGCCGCCCAGAAACTGAACATCTCGCACGTAACCTATGCCAGCAGCATGGCAGTTTATGGCCTGCCTGATGAATACCCTGACCGCATTCTCAAGCATGATGCGCATTTGAATCCGCGTAATCTTTATGGGGTCTATAAACAGGCCAACGAAGGCACCGCCTCGATCTATCATCAGGATTATGGAATCAACAGCATCGGCTTGCGACCATATACGATTTATGGCCCTGGACGCGATCAGGGTATGACCTCCACGCCGACCAAAGCCATGCTGGCTGCCGCCGCCGGTCAGCCCTACCACATCTCGTTTGGGGGTTACAATGGCTTCCAGTATGTCGATGATGTGGCGAAAATTTTCATTCAGTGCGCGCGCACCACGCATGAGGGCGCGGGCGTCTACAACCTGGGTGGCAGCATCGCATCCATGAGCGAAGTCGTCCAGGCGATTGAGACTGCGGCCCCAGCGATGGCAGGCAAAATCACTTTTCCCGATCAAGCACTGCCGCTGCCAGATGGCACCGAAGATGTGGAACTGGTCAAGGCGATCGGTCATGTTCCGCACACGCCACTGGCGACCGGTATTGCCAATACGGTCCAACACTTTAAGCAAGCGCTCTCGGAGAACAAAGTCAGTCTCGATCAACTGAAAAATTAGCGACTCGTACTTTCTCATCATGATGCCAGAGCCGTACCGGGAATCTGAGGCGGCAATTTAATTCAAGCTGTATTGAGGTTAACGCAACCTGTGAACACGCCAACTGCTGAAGAACTTCGTGATCTGTTTCTAATCAACCCTGATGTCGCATTTTTTAATCATGGCTCATATGGAGCCTGTCCAAAGCCTGTGTTTGATGAATATCAACGCTGGCAGCGCGAACTTGAATGGCAGCCAGTCGAATTTCTGGGCCGCCGTCGGGTGGAGTTAACCGATTACGCCCGATCCAGGTTGGCAGAATACCTCAATTGCTCGGTTGAAAATATTGTTTTTGTCGTCAATGCCACGCAGGGGATCAACACAGTCGCCCGTTCGTTGCAATTGCAACCCGGTGACGAAATCCTGACGACCAATCACGAATATGGTGCCGTCAACAAAACCTGGCAGTTCGTTTGTGAGCAGACCGGGGCCAGGCTGGTTGAGCACCACATCACCTTACCGGTCACAACTCATGAAGCGCTAGTCGAGGAATTCTGGGCTGCCGTCACGCCGCGCACAAAAGTCATTAGCATGAGCCACATTACCTCACCAACCGCGTTAATTCTGCCGGTAGCTGCTGTCTGTGGGCGTGCGCGGACAGCGGGCATTCTGACGGTAATTGATGGCGCTCATGCCCCCAGCCAGCTTGACCTGGATATGGAGGCCATTGGCGCTGATTTTTATGCAGGCAATTGCCACAAGTGGTTATCTGCACCCAAAGGCTCAGGCTTCCTCTATGCGCGTCCTGAACATCACGCCGACCTGGTTCCGTTGGTCGTCAGTCATGGCTGGGGTGAGGACTCGACCTTTACCAGCCGCAACGAATGGCAGGGGACCCGCGACATATCGTCCTTCTTGACGATTCCCGGTGCTATTGCATTCCAGGCCCAGCACAACTGGCCCGATGTGCGCCAGCAATGTCATGACCGAGCAGTAGCATTACACAATCGACTGGGCGCTGTCACTGGTTTGGCACCAATCGCAACCGACCTTGATGAATGGTTTTCGCAAATGATTGCGATCCCGATGCCACGTGAACGATTGTGGGAACTGGCGCAGGCCCTTTATGAGCAAAACATAGTCGTTGCCGGCGGCAGAATTGATGATGACAATTTCATGCGCATCTCCATGCAGGGTTATAACACGCAGGCCGATTGTGACCGCTTGTTTGACGCGCTGACTGACTTGCTTTAGCGTAAGCGGGCCTCAATGGTCTGCTCAAGATCGAAGTCGTCTAATTGCAGGTAATGGCGAACCGCCGCTAAGAGCGCAGCCTGCGGAATGAGGCCGACTAATTCTGAGGAATGGACCGCCACACCATGCCGGTCGGCTTCGTTGCGGACCAACTCCATGACCTGATGCATGGGAGTCTGCACATAATTGGTCAGGTTCATCGAGACCTGTGCCCGCCCCTTCACCAGCAAGCCCAACGCTTTCACATGGGGCAAGCCACCGCTGGAAAAGCGTACTTTTTTGGCAATGCTGCGGGCGATCTCAACATCTGAAGTCGTCAGGTAGACATTGTAGGCAATGAGCGGCAGGCGTGCGCCAATAGCGATCGCTCCGGCGGGACCGATAACCGTTGGTCCAAAATCAGGTTGACGCGCCGGGTCACGGCTAATGGTTGCTTTTAGACCTTCGTATTCACCGCGCCGCACATTCGCTAGATTCACCCGCTCTGGACGAGTCGCTGCTGCTTCATACAGATAAACCGGGATGTTTAACTCACGACCGATCCGCTCACCCAAACGCCGGGCAAGATCGGCACATTCCGCTACGGTTATATCTTCAAGCGGCACCAGCGGCAGCACATCGGTTGCCCCCAATCGGGGATGTTGACCCTGATGTTGGTCCATGTCAATCAAGCGAGCAGCCTGTGCCACCACCATAAACGCCGCTTCAACCACCGGTTCCGGCTCCCCGGCAAACGTAATCACGGTACGGTTATGATCGGCATCGCTGTGAACATCCAATACCCGAACGCCAGCAGCTTGTTCCACCACAGCCACCAGTTCGGCAATTACCGTCCCTCGCCGGCCTTCGGAAAAATTGGGGACACATTCAACCAGCGGCATCAAACTTCCTTTGCAAAATGCTCCATGATTCGGCGGTAGGCCTCATTAATCTTCTGCATCTGCACCGTCGAATCCGGCGATTCGTTGACATCCGGGTGATAGCGGCGGGCCAATTGATAGTAGGCCTGTCGCACGGCAGCCCGTTCCGCATTGGCCGGTAGATCCAGCACATGAAAATAAGCCGCCAGCGAGTTACGCTGATTATCGAGCCGCGACTGTCCCTTGCGCTGGTTTTGTTTACTATGACCGGACACGCGCTCACTGAAATCTGCAACCCGCCAGAAACCTTTCAAATAGCGCGAATCAATATGGATATGATCGCAATGCAGGTTATCGGCCTTGATGGCATCACCGTAGACGATGTGATATTGCAAGCCGGTCTTCAGCTTGTTGAAGTAAACTGGGAAGACCGATGCATATGGCCCATAGGAATCGTAACCGTAGATTTTCCCATTGTAGAGCGTAAACAGCGTCTCCATCCAATCTTCCGGTACGTAATTGCTGCCTTCCTGCGGCAGCAGCATGTCACCCCACAAAACGAACAACGTATGCAACTTGGCTTCGGTGTTTTCCGTCAACGTCAGCTTTAACTCACTGATGGTGAGCAATCGTTCGATCAGATAAATAATCACTGACTCGCCGTTTGCCAGATCAACCAGGATTAGATCCGTACCATCATGCCGAATCCGAGCAATCGTGTCGGGAGCTTCATTGAATTCATTAATCAAGTAAGTCCGCACTTTGTGAATATCAAACCGCATGGTCATGCCTCGTTCTGTAACAGGTTCATTCTACCTTGATTACATCGCGCCCGCCTAAAACCGACTGAACCTGCCCGCTCATACAGAGTGTAGTAAGTGTAATCTGATCTGTGTATTGGTGTGCTTGATGACACTGTTTCTAAGATTATCAATAGCGTTATTCGCCCTGTGCGTTGGGCTGGTCATGTTTGTATGGCTGGGCGGGCGCTGGTTGCCGCAGGGCGACATCATGGCTTTTACCAGTACACTCCCGAATAACGATGTTTACCTGCTGGATGTGGCCCATCAGATCACCCGCAATTTGACCAAAACGCCGGCCCTGGAACATCGCTTGCGCTGGTCGCCAGATGGTGAAAGACTGGCCTTCATCAAAGGGGTGAACAACATCTATGTGATGAACTTCAATGGCAATCTGGAACAACGCTTGACTCGATCTCAGGTCTATATGCGGAGCCTGGCCTGGTCAGTCGATGGGCATGAAATCTATTTCACCGCAGCCGAAAACGGACCAATTCGGATGCATGTTATGACCGCTGACGCCACTGATGTGCAGCGAGTGGATACACTGCCACTCGATTTTCACGATCTGGTATGGTCGCCCGATGGTCAACTGTTGACCTTCTCTTCGCTGCATGAAGGCGATCACGAAATATACCTGATGAACTGGTCCAGCAACGTCCTCCGGCGGCTGACCGATCGGGAGAGCATTGATGTGTCACCCAGTTGGGCACCCGATGGAACTGCTATCGCTTTCATGTCACAGCAATCGGGCCACTATGAAGTGAATGTGTTTGACCTAAAAACGGGTCGGACGCAACCGATTGTACAAACTGCTAATCCAGCACGCACGCCACTCTGGTCGCACGATGGGCAAACCGTATTCTATGCCAGCGGCCCCAGCATCTATGCTGTCAGACGCAACGGCGGCGACCCATACGAACTTGTCAATGTGGGCATTCACATTGGTGCGATGGTGCTACGACCTCACCTCGGTTAAAATCCGCTCAATACAACCACAATCAGGTAAATGCATGATGCCTTTCTGCGTCGACACCGACATCCCCTATGGCAATGCTGGCGGCGTCCATTTCGTTGAAATGCCCGATAAAATCGAGCTTCGGTTTGCAGCAAACCCGCATGGTGGCCCTGAAACGTTATGGTTCTGCCTCCGGGTGAAGCATACGACTCCTGGCGACCAACGACCAATCCGGCTGATCTTGCAGCACATTGGTAATATGCTGGGCGGCATTCATGACCCCCTGGCAATGCGCCCGGTGTTCCGGCATGAAAATGGCGATTGGGAACGCTTGCCAGCCGGAACGTTGATCGAATTACCTGATGGTCGCCATGAAGTTGCGTGGATGCTGGATGCACCTTCCTCGCACGTTGATGTGGCCTACTGTTACCCTTATGGATTGCCAGATATTCATCAGTTGCTGGTGGACACCAACGATTACTGGCACGCGGACACCATCGGCTTAAGCCAGAATGGGCGGCCTCTGGTGCGCTTGAGCAACAGCTATGGGCGCGATCGTGCGGGCCTCTATATCGTGGCCCGGCAACATGCGGGCGAAACACCAGCCTCATGGGTGTTGGATGGCTTCTTACGCCACATTGCTACATTGGGTGAAGATGCACCGCTGGTCTGGTGTGTCCCGCTGACCAATATCGATGGCATCGAACAAGGCGACTATGGCAAGGATAATTTCCCCTACGATCTGAACCGGGCCTGGGGCAGCTACCCCGACGGTGCGCCAATGAGACATGAAACCCTCGTTCTTCAACGCGACGTGCGCCGCTGGCGAACTCGGTGTCAACCAGCACTCTGGCTTGACTTTCATGCTCCCGGTGCAACCAATACCAGTGGCCTCTATACCTATGTTCCCAACCCGGAAACCCGCCCCGAAGCCCACACAGCGACCATTGATTGGGCGATGGCAATTGCTGACGCGCTAGGGCCAGAATATGCAGCGGCTGATTTTGCACGGGTGGCGCGGCTGCCGTCGCGGTGGCGCACACCGAATGCCGGTCAGTTCTTCTGGAAACGCCTCCGATTACCCGGCCTCGCGCTTGAAATCCCCTACGCGCTGGTGGGTGAAACCGTTTTGACGCGCCAGCGTTATCGTGAAGCCGGGGAACGGATCGCAGCAGGCGTCACCAAAAAGCTACAGGAGCGTTGAGATTTATGGTTCCCACTCCATGTTCGCATCCAGCGGATATATCGGACGTTGCAGGCGCTGAAATGGCAGGCGTTCAATTGCCTGATCCACTGCGCCAGGACTGAGGGCCATCAAGGCCAACGGTGCTGCCGCCTTCAAATCGGGCACGAGATAGCCAATTTTGACGACGACAATTTTATGATCGAGCGGTTCAATGCCCAATCGCTGAAAATCGGCGATGTAATGAAATGGCGTGCGCCGTTCGGTGATGATGACCTGCACGCCGTCAATTTGCAGCACCGCCTGCCGTTGAGTCGCGTCGTCAGCTTGATCGAGGTAAACAATCGTACCAGTCACGGGCAATGGCCGGGCATGAATGGGGTCCAGCTTGCCACCGAGATTAACTGAAACTTCGTCACCTAAACCTGCATCATAACAGACCGCTACTGCTGTGGCATCCGCAATGCTTGCCACAACCGCATCTGGCACATTATTCGCCAGCAACCTTTTGAGAAACAGCGGGGTATCACCGACGCCCCCTGCGGTCGGATTATCGCCGGAATCACTGATAAACACGCTACTTTCGAATGCTGCCTGTGCCCATTCGATGCACTCGTCAATCGAACCAGCGCGGACGCCAAAGCGAAATTGGTCACGCACCGCCCAATATTGCCGGGCCAATAGTTGGGCCTCGCGTTGAATAACCGCCTCATCCGTCCCAGTAACGGCAATCGTCGCATGCGCACGCGGTTCATCAGCCCACACATAGCCGACAAAAATCGAGGCATCCATCACGCCCGGAAGCGCATCGACAGCGGGTAAACTAGCGTACAGGCTCAGCCCCGGTTCCCATTCCGTGCTGGTCTTTTCACCGGGCAACACCACTGGCACCGGGATAAACGCCATCTGGGGCCGAACACCCTGTTCCAGTGATTGCACGAGCATCATGACGGCTTTTTCACGCGTTTCCATGTAATCGATGTGCGGCGCAGTGCGATAGGTTGTCAACATGTCCAGAGTATCGATAATGCGCTGCGAGATATTGCCGTGCAGGTCGAAGCTAGCTGACAGCAAACAATCAGGTCCGACAACCGCCCGGGCCGCGGCAATCCAGTCACCCTCGGCGTCATCCATGCCCTGTACATTCATCGCCCCATGCATCTGTAAATACAGGCCGTCCACCGGACCAACGGCTTGCAAGCGTTCCAGGAATTCACCTTTAAGATGATCATACGCCTGACGCTCAACCGAACCACCCGGTATCGCGCGGGCATGCAAAGTCGGGATAAAGGTCGCTTGCGGGAACTCAGATAAAAACGGATAATTCGTCAACATCGCCGCTTCGCGCAGGACCTGGAAGTAATCTAGCTGTGTTAATAACGGAGAAAAGGTGCAACTTTCAGTTGCGATGCCACCCATTGCAATACGCATTTTTATGATCCTTCCAGTACAATGACATCATGCCTAAATTAGAAATTGCTACCACCACATTACTGGATGCGCAGCATGCCCAACAGGGCGGTGCTGATAGCATCGAAATTTCCCGTGATCTTGCTGCCGGTGGTTTGACGCCGCCGCTGGAAATCGTCCAGCGTGTCCGGGATGTCGTCAACATCAACATCAACGTCATCGTCCGCCCCCATGACCGCGACTTCATCTACACACCTTCTGAGATTAGTCAGATTTTAGCAGATACGGCTGCACTGGCTCAAATTGGGATTGATGGCATCGTCTTCGGCGCATTAACCGCCACTGGCGAATTCGATAACGCCCTCGTTAGGGAGGTTATCAATACTGCGCAGGACGTGCCTATTACCCTTCACCGCGCGCTGGATGAATGCACCAACCCGGAGCAAACCCTCACTGAACTGGCTGGCAGTGTGCCCCGTATATTGACCTCCGGTCCCGCAGTAACTGCCTGGGCGGGGCGTGCGGGACTGCGCGAGTGGGTGCAACGCTTCGGTCAGGACTTCAGCTTCGTCGCATCAGGCGGCCTCAAACCAGGTCATCTGGCAGAATACATCGCTACCGTCCACGCTCATGAATATCACTTTGGCAACGCGGCCCGCACAGATGCTATGGTTGATGTGAAAAAAGTTCGCCAACTATGGACAATTATCAAAAATAACTAAGCGGTCAGACTACGCAGGCCGGTGCCGCGCCAGCCACAACGCAGCAACATTACCCTCGAATACACCTCGCTCAGATAACTGAAGGCGCAACAGCCCGCCGCTCAAAGTGCAGAATGATTTCGTGCAGACCCAGAGTCGAGAGCGACACGATCACCATAAACAGACTAATAATTTCCGTGCCCAGGCTTTCTGCCAGAACACCCGCCAGTCCGACCAGTATTGCCGCACCCAACCCGGCAAAACCAATCTGAAAACCAATGGCATTGGGCGTGTGCTCAACCCCGACCCGATCTGGCGTCACCGATACCAGGGTTGGGAATACCGCCGCCAGGGAGAAGCCAACCAGCGCAATACCCGCAAAACTGACCGACACGGCTGGATTCCACCAGATGAGCAACGTGCCCACCACAACACCCACAAAGCTAACGCGCAGCAGCATTCGCGGCCCCACGCGGTCAACGAACAGGCCGATCAAGATGCGACCAACGGTGAAGCTCGCCCAATAAAGACTGACCCAAAATCCAGCTATTTTAGGGTCCAGCGAACGCCCTTCAACCAACAGACTGTTGAGCAATTGGCCCATTCCAATTTCAGCACCACCATAAGAAAAAAACAGGGCCAGGCTTAACCAGACCATCATCTGCCGCAGAGTCGCACCAATAGTAGCGTCCGGCACCGTCTGGGTTGCGGCCCCCTTTTGAATCGGCGTGGAATCCTGCCAGCGCTGCAGGGTCAACAGCAACGCCAGCAGCAACACCACCTGAAAACCGACCAGCACACCATACGCTAAGCGCCATGATTCACCTAGATCAATGACCAGCCATGTGACCAGAATCGGCCCGACGGTCAGGCCCAGACCGAAACAAGCATGTAACCAGTTGAGGCGACTGGCACGGTAGCGCGGGGCGATGTAGGTGTTAACACCGGCATCAATCACACCCGATCCCAACCCGGTGACAAACCCGGCCAGCAACAACAACGACCAGCTTGGTGCCAACACATAACCGGCCAACCCGACCGTAATAACGACGCTACCCGCCAGCAGATAACGACCGGCACCCAACCGTGTCATCAGGCGACCACTGACAAACGCGGTGATGAGACGGCCAATCGTCCCGGCGGTCAACAAGATACCGAGCGCGTCCAGGCCCAGACCGAATGTGGCTTGAATATGAATCCAGGCGACGCCCAGCGCCCCGCCCGGCAAACCAATAGCGGCAAAACTATAAAAGGCGATCAGCAATAACAGCAGCGGGCCATTCTTTGGTTTTGAAGTCATGGATGCCTATCTCAGGAAGCGTCCAACCAGGAAGATCAAGGATAACAGGGTCAGTCCAATCCCTAAAGAGCAGACTGAGATGACGAACTCCGGGCCATCACGAGGCAGGATCAACACCAAAATGACCGCCACCAGCGTGATCCACATTCCCAGCCTGAAATAAGCGCGGAGGGCTTCAGGACCCATAAAGTTCTAACTCAGCGCCTTCCACCAACGGAATACAGGACACTTCGTGCGCCGGATTTTCCAGTATTGGAACCGGACCCAATTGGGGAATTTGATGATCGCACACGCCATCAATATACCAGGGGCAGCGTGGATGAAACGTACAACCCGGCGGCAATTCAGTCAGGTTGGGAATATCCTCGCTCCGCAGTTGAATGTGCTCCTTGCGTCGCGTCCGATCAGGGTCAGGTTCAGCAATGGCCGACAATAACACGCGGGTATAGGGATGTTGTGGATTCATGGTTAAATCCGGCGTCTGGCTAATCTCAACAATGCGGCCCAGATACATCACTGCGATGCGTCCGTCCCAGGCAAAGTATTTCGCCAGTGCCAGATCATGCGTAATAAAGACAATAGTCACCTTGAGCTGATCGCGCATTGCCATCAACATCTTAAGCAAACTGATGCGAATGGACACATCGACCATGCTCACCGCTTCATCAGCGATAATCACCGAAGGGTTGGTGGTCAACGCGCGGGCAATACTCACGCGCTGCCGCTGCCCCCCGCTGAGTTCGTGCGGATATTTATCAATCACGTCGCCAACCGGTGTCAGGTCGACCTGCGTCAACAACTCGGCTACCCGCTCCCGCGCTTTATTGCGATTTTTGACCAGCTTATGCCGAAACAGTGGATAACTCAGCGTTTCGTAAATCGTGTGAGTCGGATTCAACGATGCATAGGGATCTTGATGAATAATCTGGACCGAACGCCGGAAACGCTTATAACCCTCGCCCTGTAGTCGAGTAACATCCTGGCCCTCAAACAGGACACGCCCACTGCTCGGCTCGAGCAGGCCCGACAGGATTTTGCCCGTTGTCGTTTTGCCACAGCCGCTTTCGCCAACCAGGCATAAAAATTCAAGCTCATTCACTTCCAGGTCAATATTGCGCAATACCGGGATTGCGGTTCGACCTTTTTTGAAGGACCGGCTGACATCATCCAATTGCAGAACCGCCATTTAGTTTCCCTCTGTTTCTTCGATGATCCTGGCTTGATCGGTGGCCTGCCCATACAAGCCCTGTCGCGCTTCGATCACTTTGTCCGTGTGCCAGCATGCTGCCAGATGTCCCGGTTCATATTCAACTTTAGGCGGCACTTCCTGTTTGCACTTGTCGGTTGCAAATGCACACCGTGGATGAAATTTACAACCGCTGGGTGGATCAATCATATTGGGCGGCTCACCAGGAATACTCTTGAGTTCATCCTGATAGGGATTGCTTAAGCGCGGGATGGATTGCAGCAGGCCCAGCGTATAAGGGTGTAAGGGTTGATAGAAGATGTGGTCAACGGTTCCCAGTTCGACCATCTCGCCCGCGTACATTGTCGCCACCCGATTCGCCAGTTCCGCCGCAATCCCCAGATCATGGCTGATAAAGATAATGCTGAAGTTAAGACGGTCTTGCATCTCGTTCAGCACTTCGATCACCGTGCGCTGGGTCAAAATATCAAGCGCAGTGGTCGGTTCATCCAGAATCATGATTTGAGGGTCCAGCAATGCCCCCAGCGCCAGCAGCGTGCGTTGTTTCATGCCGCCACTCAGTTCATGCGGATAGGAATCATAAACGCGCTTTGGGTCCAGACGCACCAGCTTGAATAATTCCAATGTGCGTTGCTCGACCCATTTTTTATCATTCTGACCATGGGCCCGCGCTGTATCAGCAAATTGCTCACTGATGCGCAGCACCGGATTCCAGGCGTTTTGTGAACCCTGAAAAACCATCGCACAATCTTGCCAGCGGAAGGCTTTCAATTCACGCTTGTCCATGTCCAATATGTCGAGCATGTTACCCTGTCGCTGGTAGATCAGTTTGCCGCTTGTGATCTCGGCAGATTTGGCGAGCATTCGCACCAACGCGAGACCCAGTGTCGTCTTACCACTCCCGCTTTCGCCGATCAGCGCCAGCGAATCACCCTTGCGCAATTCCAGTGAAATATTATTTACGGCCAGCACTGACCCACGCCGGGTATGATAGGCAACGGAAAGATCATCAACTTTTAAGATCACATCGTCCAGGTTGGGTTCACCCACGCGGTCTACTCCTCTATTAGCTACTGCTCCGCAAGCGCGGGTCAAAGACCTCTTCCAGCGAACGCGCAAACATAATCAAAAATACCTGGAATAAGGCAATGGCAATCACCGGTGCCAGCGCCATACTCGCGCCTTCGGGGTTAAACATGGTCCCGCGTGACCGGCCAAAGAACAGCATCACGCCCCACGTATAGTTGTTGATGGGAGCCAGCCCCAAAAATACGAGGCCAATCTGCGCATACATCGCACCCGTAATCGCAAACACAAAATGGACAGCGATGTAGCTCATCATGTTCGGTAGGATTTCGCGAAAGACGACGTGTACGGTCCCGAGGTCAAGCGCGATCGCTGCCTCAACATAATCACGTTCACGCAGGCTGAGCACCTGGGAACGAATTGAGCGCATGAGGGTCGGCCAGGCCAATAAACCGATTAATGCCGCCAGGAAAATCGGGCTGGTGAGGGAAAGCAAACCCGCCAGAACCACCAGCAAGGGAAACTGGGGGATCGCTAAAATCAAATTGGTGAGCGCCGAAAACAGCTGATCGATCACACCCCCAAAAATGGCTGCGCTAGAACCCAGCACCACCGCGATCAAGGTTGAGATCAGGCCTGCACCGACTGCCACCAGAATGAGTTCACTCCCGCCATGGACGATGTGGGTCGCAATATCACGGCCTTGCGTATCGGTGCCGAACAGGTGAGCCGGTCCCAATGTTGGATTCGAAACAACCAGGTCGCTATACGCTTCCTTGAGCGTGAGATCATCAGGGTCGGTGACGAATTGCCGAACTGATTTCGAAAAAATGAGCATGGCATCAATTTCACCCGCATCAAGATCGGCTATGGCTGCTTCAATGCCTGGTCCACTCCGGCGACTACTCCAACTATATTCTTCAACTGTGAGCGTATCTTCCCACGGTTCAATCAGCGACGGGCCGCCGGTCTGTTTCACAACGCCGACGGTCTTGCCTGCCAGAGATTCAAAAGAAGTAAAAACATCCCGGTTTTCTTCGCGAACCAGCAATTGAATGCGCGACCCCGGCGCACCGGCAATCTCGTCCAGATTGACTTCCTCATCAAACGCGATCAGATTAGGACCAACGAAGGTGAGCACAACATAAAACACCAGGCCGATAAAGCCAATCAAGCCAGTGCGATTACGACCGAGTACGCGAAAATAGCTACTGATACCGTGCCAAATATCGGCGAGGAGATTCCGATCATTCTGAATCTCTTTGATGTCAAATTGAGGGGAGGTGGTGGTCATTAGGCTAATCTCCGGTCACACTAACGCGTGGGTCCAGCCGCGCATACAATAAATCGGCCAGCAGATTAGCCAGCACGACCGATGAGGTCAGAATCAGAAAGACGCCCTGCATAGAGGTGTAATCACGCGTGGTGATGGAGGCGAACAGAAAATGGCCTAACCCCCAGTAGACCAGTAGTTCTTCGATCACCACTGCACCACCCAGCACAAAACCGATCGCGATCATGAGCTGAGTAAACAGGGGTAACGCCGCGTTCCGTCCTACATAAGCAATTGAAATGCGCCCTTCGGAAAGACCCCGCGCTTCGGCCACCGTAACATAATCCTCGCCCAGGACGCTGATCGTGCTGCTTTTCATCGACAGCATCCACGTCCCCAGCGTACTGATGATGTAAATAAAAATGGGCAACGCCGCATGTTCCAGCACATTGCCAATAAATTCCAGCGTGAAGCCCGGTGTAATCGTTGGGTCATAGGTGCCACGTAACGCGCCGATATTAAACCAGCGGAGATTAATGCCAAATACAATTATGATAATGAGCGCCCAGATATAATTTGGCACGGCGCTCAACACTGACGCAATAAATGACAGGATATGGTCAAGTGGCGAGTTGCGATAGTAGGCCATGACGATGCCCAATAAAATGCCCAGCGTGAAACTAATCAGTAATCCCGCCCCCACACTGAACAACGTCCAGGGCAAAAACCGCAGGATCTGGTCAACCACCTTCGTCCCTGGCGAAACAATTGATTCACCCAGGTCAAACCGCAGGAGATCGCCCAAATAAGCCAGATATTGGTCAAGCATCGTGGCATCCGGGTCAAACTGGAAGCTGGCTGCCACGCGAGCATAGGCCTCTTCATAGGAGATCGCTTCTTGATTCAAGATCTGCGCGACCAGCACATCAACTGGATTACCGGGCATTAGCCGAATGAGGAAAAAGGTAAAGGTGAGCACGCCCCAGATTGTGAGCAGTGCCTGAATAAACGAACGAAACGTATAATTGCGATAAAGTCGGATGACGCCGCCGACGGCGAGGTCAATGATATTCGTATCATTTGTCTCTGGGAGCGCCTTGATTGCCGGGTCCTGTGTTGCCATCCAGAATTCTTTCTCTTAAACGTAGCTGACCGAAATCATAACATTATTTTAGAAGAATCCAGGGCAAGTCATCGCCTGCCCCGGATTCTTGTACAGCTGGATTGTTGCGGCTACGCCGGGCCAATCCCACCCGTGATAATCAGATAGAACATGAACGAATCGGTGCTTGAGAAGTTCGCATAAATGGGATCGTCAATGGGCGGCGCATCCAGGAATTTGCGGTTGAGCGAGTTATTTGAGAAGCGTTCCCACAGCGGAATCGCGGGCAGCAATTCATTGTAGGAGACTGCCAGTTGCTCAACCAGTTCAGCCTGCGCTTCGGCATCAGTGCCCTGACCGCTGGCAATCGCCACGTCACGGACGTTGATCGAGCCGCCGCTGTAGGTCACGTTGTTGTCGAAGCTGATACCGCCGCCACCTTCACCAGCAAATTCGCCCTGACCATTGTAGCGATCATAAACTTGCAGGTAGCTCAGACCCGGAATCGGGTCGCCAATACCCCAGTTGCGGATCGCCATCTGGAAGTTGGAGTCATAAACTTCTTGTTCCTGCTGCTGGAACTGGACGCCGCGCCCCGTGATGTCAAACCCAAAATCATTCAACTGGGTAATGGCGTTCTCGGCGGCGGCTGACCAGTCCGCAAATTCTTGCGGGAAGATCAGTTCAAACGCTAATGGGTCACCATTATCATCCATCCAGATGCCATCATCGCCCTGGGCGAAGCCAATGCCGGTCAGTAGCTCGGACGCTGCATCCCAGTCTTGTTCATAGAAATTCAGCGAATCAATCGTCTCTTCCGATAGCCAGATGTCAGCCAGCGCATCGCTCATACCGGTCATGAGTTCAGTCGCCACGCCGGATTCACCCAGGCTAACAAAGCCATTCTGTTCGCGGTCAATCACATAGGCAATGGCCTGACGAACCTCAATCCGATTTAGCGGATAGACATCGTAGTTGACATAGATACCAGGGCCGCTGAACTGACCAACGCGGATAATGTCGATACCCTGTTCCGTAAAGGCCTGTTCGGTCGTCGGCGGAATACCATGCGTGATATACCACAGTTCTTCGTTAGCCACCAACGGGGTCACAACTTCGGTTTCACCATTCCACAGCACGACGCTGGTGAAGTTCACCGCATCAGCACCCAGGCCACCGGGATTCAGGTTCGCCGTCAAGTTCGCTTCGGAGATGCTGGCCGGGTCAATCACAAAGGGGCCAGCCGAGACATATTCTTCCGGGCGATATTCAGTCAGTTCGCTCAAGAGGGCCGACCAGTCCTCATCCTCGCTGGTCAGGCCATTGGCGGCCAGTTCCGCTGCACGATTACCCAGATCGCCATAGTCACTATTGGGACGAATATTGGAAGTCAGGATTTGGCGTTCAGCCAGCGATGAGGGTGAATCCATCAGCATTTTGACGGTCATATCGTCGACTTTTTCAATGCCGGTCAAACTGCTCCACACCGCGTCACCCCGCAGCCGGAACAAATTGAAGGTGGTCATGACATCATCGGCACTAACCGCACTGCCATCGCTCCAGGTGATTCCGTCTTTGACGGTGACAACATAATTGCCATCATCATCAAAGCCAAAACTCTCAGCGAGCATGCCTTCATACTCATTGTCTGCCCAGATCAACGTCGCCAACGGCGGGTGGAACATATCGAAATAAATGCCCATTGTCATCGCCGCCGACGCGAAGGTATTGAAGTGGCCGGTGGGCGGAACCGAGTAGGGCCAGGCTACGTTAAGGACCGCCTCGTCCTGGGCAGTCACGGGCGTCAGCGACAACGCCACCAACATGACCACCAGTGCCACCGATAACAATCGAATCGTTTTACGCATATTTTTATTCTCCTTATAGAATTCGCTTCCATACCTCAAGCGGTTGGCATGAAACCAGATCCCATTATCTGGCACTAAGAAAATAACACATAATGTCAATTGATGCTAAATCTTTGTGCGAAATGTTCAACAACCATCACATAATATCGAGAATAATCACAAATAATCAATTTTCGTGCAGGAAACATGTTCATTTTGCCGATACCATACCGGGCTGACCATTCAGCTTGACAGATTGTTCAACCCTGCGTTACGCTCTCACCCAATTCACGAAGGAGTAGCTTGAATGGCGAAGAAAACGGCAGTTATGTTGGGCGCGGGTGGGCGTGGTTTTAAGGCTTATGGTCCCTATGCGCTCCAATATCCTGATGAACTGCAATTTGTCGCGGTTGCCGAACCACAGGCTGATCGCCGCGACCGATTTGGCGACGCGCATAACATTCCCACCGAACGGCGGTTTCAATCCTGGGAAGACCTCTTAGCTGCTGGAAAAATCGCCGACAGTTTATTCAACTGCACGATGGACCAGATGCACACGGCTTCGACCCTGGCAGCGCTGGAAGCGGGTTACGATGTCCTGCTGGAAAAACCGATGGCGCATAACCTGTTGGATAATGTGAGGCTCGTACAGGCGGCTGAGCAGCATGGACGCCTGCTCCAGATTTGTCATGTGCTGCGCTACACAACCTTTTTCCGCCAGATTCGTGACATTGTGCAATCAGGTCGACTGGGTCGCATCATCAATGTCGATCATCGCGAAAACCTCATTTACTGGCATATGGCGCATAGCTTTGTGCGCGGAAACTGGCGCAATCTGGCAACGTCGGCACCCATGCTGCTGGCGAAATGCTGCCATGACCTGGACATTTTGACCTGGATATTACAGCAGGATGTTGCGCGCCTATCCTCATTCGGCTCACTTACCCACTTCCGCCCGGAGAACGCCCCGGAAGGCGCACCACTGCGTTGCCTCGATGGCTGCCCGGTCGCATCAGAATGCAAGTTTGATGCTGAACGGCTCTATGTACGTGATGGGGATGCCTTTATTCTTAACGCCGTAACATATGAACCCACTGCCGCCGCCCGCCGGAACGCTTTAGCGACCAGCCCCTATGGTCGTTGCGTGTATCATTGTGATAATGATGTGGTTGATCACCAGACGGTTAATATGGAGATGACCGATGGTACGACCGTCTCCATGATTATGCAGGGTCATGGTTTCGAGGAGTGCCGCACCATGCGCTATGATGGCACACTGGCAACGCTCCAGGCACGGTTTGGCGGGGCAGACGGCAACAAAATTACCATTCGTAACCACCGAACCGGCACGACCGAAAACGTCGAAATCCAGGACGCGGGTGGCAGTGGACATGGTGGCGGTGATGATGGTCTGATTGCCAGTTTCTTAAGCGCGTTACGCGGCGAACCAGACGATAGCCTTACATCGGCCCGCGTTTCGCTTGAAAGTCACTTGCTGGCTTTTGCTGCGGAGGAATCGCGATTGGAAGGCAAAGTGATCGACATGCCGGCGTTCCGCCAACAGGCTGAAGCTAAAGCCCGCCAGTTGAGCTAGTTTTACCAGAAATTGGTGCTTATGCTCGTTTAGATTTCCCATAGGCAAAGGAGGTACTTGACCGTCAAATAGTAAGCAGGTCAATTTCTTTCTTGACCGACCTGGTGCTGAATGTCGATCTAAATTTGCAACCGGGGTTAAGAGAGGATAACATTTTGGCATACTGGCACGTGTAATCTCGCGGTCAGTTACCGAAAATATTGGCTCATCAAGAGCGTTTAAAGGAGAATCTATATGAATCGAAACAAAATTATCCTGCTGCTCGTCGTGCTGTTAACGCTGGGCATTGTCCCGCTTATAGGTGCACAGGACGACATGACCGACGTTTATGGTCGTGCTTTACCTGAAGATGCCGCCCCTTACGACCAGCAGGTCTATACGGTCCTTTGCGATCCCAACAATACTCAAACCAGTTTTTCTGCAATGGTTACAGTCTATCGGCGAATTTGTCTCAACGACCATTTTTCAGATCCATTGGTCGATCTGGATAACAACCTGCAACTCATTCCCGCTGCCGCTGAAAGCTGGGAACCATCAGCAGATGGCTTGACCTGGACCTTCCACCTGCGCCCCGGCCAGGTCTGGAGCGATGGCACACCGTTGACGGCTGAAGATTACGCCGCCTCATATCGCTTGACGGCTACGCCGGACACTGCCTATGACTTCACCTGGATGTTCGCCGGGATTATTAAGAACTATCAAGAAATTGTTGCCGGTGAACTGCCACCTGAAGAACTAGGTATTGTTGCTATAGACGACAACACCCTTCAAGTGACGACTGAATTCCCCTTCCCGCCGCTGCCCAATATGCTGGTCTTCTGGCCGCCACTTCAAGCCAAAGCACTGGCAGAACTTGGTCCCAATTACGTGCTAGATCCTGAAACATCAGTCTCATCCGGTCCCTGGTTGCTTACCGAGTTCATTCCAGGGGAGAGTGTCGTTATGGAAGCAAATCCTACGTATAACGGCTATGCCAAACCCTTCCTCCGGGAACTACGCGGGATCTATAGCGGGGTTGATGCGTTTGTAGCTTTCCAGAATCACGAAATCCAGAATGTCGGCTATGCATCACTTTCACTAGCGGACTTCGAAATCATTGACGGTGATCCGGTATTGGCCGAGAATTATTTCCCGACACCAGGCGATTTCCGCACCGACTATCTTGGGTTTGATACCTTCAACCCACCCTTCGACAATGTAAACGTCCGTCTGGCCTTTGCCAAAGCCCTGGACCGTGAATCAATCGTTAACAATGTAATTGGCCCGCGTTTCGGTATCCCAGCTTATTCCATGCTAGCGCCTGGCTTCCCGGCCTCGTCTTCAGCCGAATTTAAGGATATCCAGGGCTATGACTGTGAAGCGGCCCAGGGTTTGTTGGCCGACGCTGGCTATCCCGGTGGCGACGGCTTCCCGGCCCAGACGATGCAATTGCGTGGCAAGACCCCGATCGAAGAAGCACGTTATGTAGCCGCTGCCGCTTCCATCAGTGAATGTCTAAATATTGACATTCAGGTTAACAACATGGAAGGTGGCTCATTTATGGACGGCCTGCTGGCTCGCCCGACGACACTGACCTTTTATGGCGTTGACTACGGTATGGACTACCTGGACCCGGCCAATTTGCTCGGCACGCTCTGGAAATCCGATGGACGTCATTCCTGGCGCAATGCCGAATTCGATGAGATTGCCACGACAGCAAATTCGCTGGTCGGTGATCCGGCTGCCCGTGAACAACTTTACCGCGATGCCGAACGCATTCTGGTTGAAGATGTAGGTGCGGTGTTCTTCTTCCACCGGATTCAGGGCAACTTGTTCCAGCCATATCTTCAAGGTGGACATCGTGAACTCAATGCACAGGGTTTACCCGGTCACCAATGGTACAACGAGTGGGTCTGGCGCTCCTGGTATATCGACAACACTGTTGGCGAGTACGTCAATTAACACATCCATTGATATTGATTGGGGAGTCTGGGTTAGCTCAGACTCCTCAATTTCCTATTTTCTCATGGTGAACTCTGCATGACCGGCTATATCATCCGTCGCTTAATTTCATTAGCGTTTGTCCTGTGGGCGGTCGCGTCCATTGTGTTTTTGCTCATGGATGCGGTTCCCGGTGGTCCCTTTACGTTGGGCGAACGTGGTTACTCCGAAGAAGCAATGCAAAATGTCCTGGCGAAATATGGCCTGGATAAATCGCTTGGTGAGCGTTACATCAATTACTTCCGCGATCTACTCCGTTTTGATTTTGGCTATTCATTCGCCGTCGCGGGCAGCCCGCCGGTGACGCAACTCATTCGCAACGTTTGGCCGGTCACGTTACATGTGGGAACTTATACTATTCTCCTGGCGTTTTCTTTGGGAATCTTATTCGGCATCATTGGGGCTTATTACCGGAATAGTTGGATCGACAGCGGCGTTACCCTGATAGCTACGTTGGGCCTCACCATACCTAGCTTCGTGATTGCCACGTGGTTTCTGTTGATTTTTGGCTTTCAAGTTGGCTGGGGACAGGAGAGCAAGTGGATTATTGGGCCAGTTGTGCCAGGGGGCAATGCTTTGCTCTCCTGGGATTACTTTTTGCCCGTCATCACCTATGCCCTGGCTCCCCTCGCAATCGTCGCCCGTTTCACGCGGTCCAGCGTATCCGATGCGATGAGCGCCGATTATATCCGCACTGCCCGTGCCAAAGGCGTCTCTGAACGCGGCATCATGGGCCGACATGTGATGCGCAACGCGCTGATCCCGATGGTGACGGTATTGTTGCCAGTCATCCCCGACCTGCTTACCGGATCAATCTTTGTTGAAGCGGTTTTTGGCATTCCGGGATTGGGCAAATTCTTCGTCACGAGCATCTTTGCACGCGATTATCCGATGGTGATGGCGCTGGTCCTGTTGATTGCCTTCTTCTGGGGGCTGACTTATCTGATAACGGATGTGCTCTACACGATAATCGATCCGCGAATCCGGGTAGCCGGGGCCAGGAACGCGCAATGACCACCTCCGACCAGTCTCGCCTTGAATATGCTGATCAGCCTCCCACTTCGTTGAAACCCCAAAGTCTGGAACGGCGCTCACTCTGGATGGACGCCATGTACCGTTTCCAGCGCAACCGTCTGGCGATGTTCGGCCTAATTGTCGTTGTCATTCTGCTGATCTTGGCGATTTTCGCCGATGTCCTCGCGCCCTATGAGTACGACAAAGTATTCTTTACCATTCGCCATCCAGTATTGCCCTTCACCAATCCTGACCACCCCTTCGGCACGGATGCTGCCGGGCGCGACTACTTGACTCGTCTGATCTATGGCGCGCGCACCTCCCTGTTAATCGGCCTGACAGCGCCGATAATCGCCTTTTCCATCGGCGTGCCCCTGGGTGCGATTGCCGGCTACAAGGGTGGCAAATGGGATTTCGTCATTTTGCGCCTGATCGAAATCGGCACTGGCCTCCCTGGTCTTATTTTCGCTTTACTGTTGTTAAGTATATTTGGCACCGGCGTACTCAACGTGGTTGTGGCCCTTTCCATCACCTCCTGGATTGGCTCAGCCCGCATCGCCCGGGGCCAGTTTATTGCCACGAGAGAACGAGAGTATGTCACGGCGGCCACGGCATTGGGTGCAACGCAGCGACAAATTCTCATGTTCCACATTTTTCCCAACGCCTTTTCGCCGCTGTTGATTGCGTTTTCGCTGGCCGTTCCCGGTTTCATTTTTGCTGAGGCTGGATTGAGTTTTCTGGGGCTGGGCATCACCGAACCGACGGCCAGTTGGGGCAAAATGGTTGGAGGTAGTGTGGGGTCGAACGTGACGGTTTTCTGGCATTTATCACTCATGCCTACGCTGATGATCGCACTTACCCTGCTCGGATTTTCATTCGTTGGGGATGGCTTACAGGAAGCGCTGGATGTGACGCGCTCAGGCAGTTAGCTTTGCGAGATAGACATCATGACACGACATCTACTACTTAGCCTTTTCCTCATCGTTATCGTACTGGTCGCCGCGTGTAGCCCAGCCCAAACAGCGGCATCACCCACGCCGACCGCGACTCCAACTGCATTCCCGACATTCGCGTTCGTACAATACACGACGGTGCCTGAAGTCGCCGCTGCTGCCACTGAGGCCGCTGCCACTGAAGCTGCTGGAGGCGGGTTCCAATTAGATGCCGAAAAGGCCGAACGCGGGCAGGGCCGATGGGATGCGCTGGAATGCGGTTCCTGTCATGGGGACACGGGTGAAGGCACCGATGATGGCGGGCCATTAACTGAATATACAGTTGCAGAAGCCGAATTTGTTGATTTCCTCCGCACGGGTGGTGATTTGGGTAACGATCACCGTTTTCCAGCTGAAAACCTGAGCAACAGTGGCATTTCCAACCTGTATCATTATGTCCGTTCGCTGGGCGAGTAGTTGTCGGTAATGCCCGAATCCGAACAACTGCAGCAGCGACCCAGAACATTACTTTTTGTTCTGGGCTCTATCATTGCACTTGCTCTGATTATCAGCCTGGTTGTTGCAGTCAATCAACCA
This sequence comes from Phototrophicaceae bacterium, assembly GCA_965223835.1. Taxonomy (GTDB): domain Bacteria; phylum Chloroflexota; class Anaerolineae; order Aggregatilineales; family Phototrophicaceae; genus CAVYXZ01. Next base: position 1,525,249 of record CBDCXQ010000001.1, on the reverse strand, counting down.
CCCACAGCAACGCCAACCCTCTTTGTACAACCCACCTTTGACCCCACCGCACGCGCGAATTTGACCGCCTTGCCCAATGCACCGGTCTTGAGTGACGGCGACTTACGCCTATTGGCGGAACTGCGGTCTAACACCCAGGCCTGTGCTGATTTCTCCCCGGAGCGACGCAATCAGGTCTTGCAACACATCACCTGGTTAGAGAATCCACAGCAGATTCCGCCAGATGTTGCTTTCGCCCTGACGATGGGTGGCACGATCAATGGACGCCTCATCTATGGCATGGCGATATTTACGTCAACCGAATGGCGATTGTTAGAGCGACCGGCTGAATCGTGTCTGATTGATATAGGGGTAACGCTCAATGGCATGCTCATTGCCATCGGTGAAGCACCGATCACGATCTACGACGAATAGATCTAATGCTCAAAACTATATCCCTCCCCGAAGTGTCAACGGAAAATGACATTGACTTCGCTTGGCAGGAGGCCTCCTTACTTTTGCAGCAGCAACAGCAAAAATCGGGGGACATGTAACCCTTGTCGACGGCGGCGCGGAACATTCACCAAACGTCCCTTTTCCGCTTGATGTCGACCATCTGGATATGATTCGCGCGGTCGCTTGAGTGCATCCGGGCTGAATAACATTGCGTGATCCTTATCGTTGTTTGACAGACTATTGCATATAGCATATCAACATTGTGCAGCAACTGTCTCCACCTTAACGGGTGGATCCGCAACCTTCCTATTCCAAAATACGTAATAGAAGTGGAATATTCAAAGTACTAACGGATTTCAGGGTATCTAACATTACAATAACAATTACACACAATATCGACTTTCGATAATATCTGGAGGATAGTTCATGTTGAAAGTGACGAAAATCTTACCGGCATTCCTCTTCCTATTCTTGCTGTTGGTTACGACTTCGCTGGCACAAACCGACACCATCACACTTACCGTATCGATCCCGGCCTGGCTGGAAGACTCATTCGAAGCCCCGGATTACTTTAGTGCATTTGAAGCAGCAAACCCTGGTGTGAAGGTCGTGCTGGCACCCAGTGGTGATAACGCCTTTTTTACATCGCCAGCCGCTGACATCGAGGGTCATCTAGACGGTGCGGCTGAATATGCCGCAATTGCCGACGTGCTCTACGTCACCGAGAATAATCTGTCGGTTGAAGCCTCGCGGGCCGGTTATTTTCTAGACCTGGCTCCGCTGGCGGCTGGTGATCCAGGGCTGAACCCGAACGATTTCTTCCCAAATGCCTATAGCGCCTTTCAGTGGGACCGGGGGCTGTGGGCCATGCCGGTTGCCATGAGCGTGCAACTAATCGTCTATGATCCAGCAGCATTTGATCAAGCGGGTTTGAGCTATCCTGACGAAGGCTGGACATTAGATGACTTTGCCAACGTTGACCGCACGTTTGCCGAAGTTGACGCCAATGGTGAGGTTACAACGCCTGGCCTGGCTTTTCTGGGGACCGAAGCGTTACTCCTACGCGCTTTGTTAGGTCACGGCTTTTATGATGACAGCACCTTGCCGGAGCAACCACGCTTTACAGCGGCGGATTCCGAAGCGCTGCTAAACACCTTGCTAGAGTATCAAAATGAGGGTTTGTTGGGAGGCACATCCAGCGGCAACATCAATTTTTCTGAATTGCCGCTCGTCATCACCCAGCCGTTTCAACTCAGCGATTTTCAGCCTGAAGATCAGAAACGGTCTGGTTCGCTATTGCCCGGCGGGACCGCTGGCCTCAGCGTCACCGGGTTTGGTATCAGCAGCGGGACTCAGCATCCGGAAATGGCCTATGAATTGGTGAAATGGCTGTCAAATGATGTCCGCACCGTTAACGGCTTTTTCAGCAACAGCCCGGCGCGCCGCAGCCTGGTTGGGGTCGAAGCCAATGACGACTCCGACACGTTTGCCTTTCTGGCGACTTATTCCGAGGAGAATCAGGCGTTGATTGAGCGTGGGCTGGCAAATGGCATCTCGCCTGCCGAGTTACGCTATGCCAGTTACCTGCAACAAGCACTCAATCGTATCCGTGAAGAGCAGGTTGCACCGCAGGTCGCCCTCCAGGAAGCAGAAGCCCAGGCCATTGAAAACTTGCAGATTGCAGCCGACCGGCGCATGACCACAACCGTTATCATCGCCACGCCCGTCCCAACCCCGATACTAACCGCCGATCAGGTCAACCTCAATTTTGGCCTCACCTCGTTTATTAATCCGCTACCCAATCGCGAACGCTGGGATGAGGTCATTGCCGAGTTTACGGCGACCGACCCAGAAGTGGGTCAAATCACCATAGATACCGAATTTGCGCCTTCCTTAACGGCAATGGCCGAGCAATTTGATTGCTTCTACCTGCCTTACAACAGCGTTGATGCCGATGATATTGCCAGTGTACTCAGCCTCGACCCGTTTCTGGATGCCGATTTCAACTTTGATCGTAATGATCTGCTGGGCAATGTACTGGCGCAGGTGCAACGTGATAATCGCACCTGGGCTTATCCACTTAACTTGCAGCCACAAGTGCTGTGGTACAACACCAACATTTTTGCTGACGCAGGTGTACCGGCTCCTGAAGGTGGTTGGACAACCGACGCTTTCGTTGATGCGCTGCGTAATATCAAACTGGAACCGGAAGATCCAGCACCGTTCCAACCCCAGGAATTTGGTGGCAATTACATCCTGATGCTGACGGCGGCCTTTGGCGGCCTGCCGCTAGATTACACGGTGCAACCCGTTGGCATTAACTTCACCGACCCGACGAACGTGGCAGCACTCCAGCAGGTGCTCGATTTTGCCCGTGATGGCTATATCGAATACAGTCAATTAGCCAGCCTGACAGGGGGCGGTTTTGGTGGGGGCGGTTCCGATACAATCCCGATCTTCAGCGAGACCCTCAACCAATTTAGTTTCCAGCGGCTTACTTCAGACAACGAACAAGACGACCCCTATCGACTAACCGGCTTCCCCCAGGGAACACAACACACACCGGTATCGTATGCTCTGGGCACGGTTTATATCAGCGCGACGACCGCAAACCCGGAAGGCTGTTATCGCTGGATTAGCAAAGTGGCTGAACACCCGGAACTATTTACCTCCATGCCCGCCCGTTTTTCGCAGTTGAGCAATCCGGCAACGACCGCCAGTTTGGGCGTGGATATGACCGCATTCTATACCGAATTTGCGACTCTGCTACAAGCACCCAATGTGGTGGAATTTCCCTCGCCTTTTGGTGGTGGCAGCAGCGCCGTTGGAGATTTTGTGGTTCAGTTCTGGCTCAACCGGGCATTGGATCGTTATGTGTTAGAGGATGGCAACCTGGAAACAGAATTAGCTGACGCCGAACGATTTGCCAGGGATTATCAGACCTGTATTGCTGGCATCCCGCCCTATGATCCCAATGACTATGCGACCCAGTTAGCGCAGTTGAGCTATTTCCGCCAATTCTTTGACTGTGCGACGAGCGTCGATCCGTCAATGGCATCCATGTTACCCAACCTGCCAGGCTAGCGAAAATATGGCAACCGGGTGGAGAACGAAAAAATTTTCACCCGGTTACGGTCCTGTAATCGGTGTGTAACCCTGCCGCAATCTACCTGAATCAGACTCTCGGTGAACATTACTATGCACAAGCGAGGGTTCTAACATGCGCAAAATCTGGTTGTTATTGGCTAGCCTGCTTTTTATTGGCAACAGCCTGCCGCTTATAGCTCAAGATGGGGATACCGTGATTACGCTGGCGGTATCCGAGTTTTTGAAAGATGCCTTTAGTGATGAGTTATTTGCTCAATTTAAAGCCGAGAATCCCGGCGTTCAGGTGAAACTGGTCACGTCAACCCGAGGTGGCGCGGTCTCATCACCTGCAGATGACATTGCTGCCCATTTGCAGGGACTAAAGGATTATGCTGAATCGGCGGATGTCTTACTGGTGAGCGGCGATAATCTTTCGATTGAGAGCATCCGGGCGGGATTGTTTATGGACCTTAGCCCGATCGTTAATGCGGATACCGACCTGAACCCGGATGATTTTTTGCCCGCAGCCTGGGAGTCATTCCAGTGGGACCGGGGCATCTGGGCATTACCCGTCGCCGCTGATGTTTTGCTGATGTTGTACAATCCCGCCGCCTTCGACGCTGCTGGCATCGCGTACCCCAGTGAAAGCTGGACGTTAGACGACTTCGCTATCGCGGTCCGGGCGCTGATGGGTACGAACGCCGATGGTGAGACGGAACCCGGTTATTTCGACTTCGGCACCAGCCGCTACCTCCTGCGCAGCCTGTTGGGGTCAGCCCTGTATGATGGCAGTAACGGTGACGTCGTGCCCGACTTCTCCAATCCTGAACTCATTAACTTCCTGACGACCTGGCACGAGTTGCAGGATACTGGTGCAATCGGCGGGTTCACCAGTGGCGGTCGATTTATTGCCATCGGCGGCGGTGTCGACGAGGGGCCACCGCTTACCATCCAACGCAGCTTTGGCATGGGTATCTTTCCCGGTGATGACAACGTGATTCCGGCATCGGGTTCGCTGTTGCCGGGCGGCGCTGCCGGGCTGGATATTCAGGGTTTTGCCATCAGCGCGGGAACCCGTTACCCGGAACAGGCTTATGCCCTGGCTGAATTTCTGACTCACAGCGTCGAAGTGGCGAATGGCTTGTTTGGCTCGGCACCAGCGCGACGCAGTTTACAAGGCGTTGTACCCGAAGCCAGCGACGATGGCCCCGAACGCGAATTTACCATCAGTAGTTTGACCTATCCGCCCGAAAGTCAGGCCGTGATTGATGCCGGGTTCGTCAATGCCATCCCACACGCCGAAATGCTATTTGTGGATTATGTGATGGCGGCCCTCCAATTAATGGAATCTGAAGGGCTAGATGCAGCGGCAGCGCTCCAACAGGTAGAAGCCAACGTTTATGCCGGCCTCGACCGCGCAGCGGCATTTGGCGAAACTGTCATTATCAATGTCGCGACGCCCATACCTGAGGTCCCGCTGGCAAGTGGCGAAATTGCACTGGATTTCGGCATCGCGTCGTTTATCAACCCTCTGCCAAACCAGCAACTTTGGGATAAGACTATCACCGAATTCGTTGCGAACGACCCGCAGATTGGTCGCATCAATCTAGCTACCGATTTCCAGTTCGAAATTGCGAATATGGCCGCCAATTATGACTGTTTCTATATGCCCAGCAACGCCGTTCCCGGCGGCAATCTCAACGGCGTCATCAGTCTGGACCCGTTTATTGACGCCGACCCGGCATTCGACAAAGACGACATCGTTGGTGGTGCCCTGCAACAAGTTCAGTTCGATAATCGCACCTGGGCCTTACCCATTGTGATTCAGCCCGAAATATTGCGCTATAACCCGACACTATTCGATCAAGCGGGAGTTCCGCTACCGGAGACTGGCTGGACCGTTGACCAATTTGTCGATGCGCTGCGTCGTCTCAAACCGACTGCCGACGACCCAACGCCGTTCATCCCGCGAGACATCAATGGTCAGTTCCTGCACAGCTTGATTAATGCCTTTGGCGGTCTACCGATTGATTATCGAACCAACCCACCGACAATCAACTTCACCAACCCAGCGACCGTTGATGCGATTCAGCAGGTATTGGACCTGGCTAAGGCAGGATACATTGAATACAACGCACTGGCAGAAGCGGGCGTCGGCTTCGATGTGAGCGTTGTGATAGGTGGCAGTGAAGATGAAGATGCAATTTACACCCACACACTGAGCGCGTTCAGTTTCTTCACCGTATTGGATGCTGACGGCCAGATAGCGCAAGACGGGTATCGCTTTGTGCCCTATCCACATGGCACGCAATACACACCGATTACTTTTGACGTTGGGACCACCTTTATCAGTGAAAATGCAGCTGATCCAGATGCCTGCTACCGATGGCTCAGTGCACTGTCGCGTCAACCAGGCCTGTTTTCGGCCATGCCCGCCCGCCGGTCACTTATCAATGATCCACAACTGACCGCTACCAACGACCCTGATCTCACCGCCCTGTATCAGCAGATTGATGCGATCTTGAACGAGCCAGGGGTCATCATTGGTCAAAGTGCCTTCCGGCCTGGCAGTGGTTCACCCAGTGCTATCTTTCAACAATTCTGGCTCAATCGAGCTTTTGACCGCTATGTCCTGGAAGAAGCTGACCTTGCAACCGAATTGGCCGCAGCGGAACAGTTTACCCGTGACTATCTACAATGCGCGGCGAGTATTGCGGATGAAAATCCAACAACGCCGCAAGCGAATCGAGTCTATTTCCAGAAATTCGGCGACTGTGCAATCAGTGTAGACCCCACTGTTGGCTAGTGGGATAATTGTCAGGGGCATGGGTATGGTGATGCCCCTGACTAGATTGACTAAATGTTTATCAGCGTGGACGATAACAGGTGGTAACGAGGCCACCACACCGATGTTTAGCTTTTTTGACATGTTGTTATTCACTTTTGAGCGTCTGCGCCAGCACACGGTACTGGTGTTATGGACGCTCATTGGTTTAACAACCGCCACCACATTGGCGCTCAGTCTTGTGCTGTATATTGATGCAGTCAACACCGGGCTGTTGGCTTCGCGCCTGCCCGACCCACCCTTTGCGTTCCGCTTTCGCTACCTGGGTGTCTGGGAAGGCAATATCACCCAGGCCGATGTGATAAGCGCCACCGCCGCCGTTGAAAATAGCTTTGCCCAAACCATTGGCCTGCCGACGGCGCAATTCGTGGAATACGCACGGGGTGGGGCCTGGAACCTGCGCTTTGAAAGCAATCAGCCATTGGGCGTTTTCAATATTGGCACGTTGCTCGGCACGGACCCACAGATGACCATCACCAGTGGGGAATGGCCGCCAACCGACGTTGATAATGAGGTCATCCCGGTTCTGCTTTCCGACAAAATGCTGTTTAACATGGGCGTGCAGGTGGGTGATAAGCTGATTGCCCAGATGACGGGCTGGGATCCGGTCACACTTCAGGTAGCGGCGTTGTGGTCGCCAATGAATGAAAACGACCCCAACTGGATTTTCCCCCCCAAGTTCTTTGACGAAATTGTCCTGGTCCAGGACGAGAATCTGTGGACGCTCTTAGAAGGACTGGAAACGCCGGTTGAGGAAACAGCGTGGTACGTACGTTTTGATGGCACTGCTGTCCGCACATCAGATGTTGATGATCTGCTGGGCCATATTATCGACGGTGAACGGATCATCATCACCGCCTTACCCGGCACGCGGCTCGATCTTTCACCCCAGGACAACCTCGAAGCATTCAACACCGAGGTCAGCCTGCTCACCCAGCAGTTGGTGATTATGGTGTTACCCGTCGGCGGGCTGGTGTTTTATTTTGTCGCACTGGTCGCTGGATTATTGGTCAGCCGCCAACAAAGTGAAGATGTTACCCTGCGCAGCCGGGGCATGAGCCGCGGCGCTATTCTGGGTATCCACATTCAAATGTGGTTGATTCTAGCAGCGATCGCGCTGGGATTGGGGCTGGTGAGTGCGCCTTTGGTGGTTCGCCTGGTTGGGCAAACGACCTCATTCTTGCGCTTTGATGCCACCACTCCGCCGCTGGCAATCATGTTTACTTCCCAAGCGCTGACAGCGGGAGCGCTGACAGCGTTGATCGCAACAACCAGCGGCCCGTTTCTGGCCTGGCGCACCACCAGCCAGACGATCACGAATTTTAAACAGGAAGCTGGACGGGCGACTCGTGCGTGGTGGCAACGAATGTACCTGGATGTGTTGATCCTTATTCCTGCGGTATATGTGCTCTATACACTATGGCGGCAGGGTGGCCTGGTTACAGATGCTGAGGACCCGTTTAGTGACCCACTGACCTTTCTGGGACCGACGTTGTTCTCGCTGGCGCTGACAATGTTGTTTTTGCGAGCCTGGCCGTTTTTGCTGCGCCTCCTCGCTAGTGTCATCAAGTTTGGGTCGGGCATTACCCTGTTGATGGCCTTGCGCGAACTGACTCGTTCGATCGGGCGTTATCGCGGCACGCTGTTGATGATGTGTTTCACGCTCAGCCTGACCGGCTTTACGGCGTCTATGGCAAGTACGCTGGACCGCAGCCTGGAAGATTCGATTAATTATCAAGTTGGCGCAGATACAGTGATTATTACCGTAACCGATGCCCAAACGGAGCAGGTCGCCGACGACACCGGCACCCAACCGACACTCAATGTAGTGGGGTATAACGCACCACCGATTCAGGACCTGCTGGACATCGATGGTATTTACGCGGTCTCACGCGTTGGGCGCTATCCTGGACAGATTGTTGTACCCGGTCAGCGCGTACCCGGCACCGTGTTGGGGATTGACCGGGCAGCAATGGCGGCGGTCACGCGTTTTCGTTCTGACTATGCGAACCAGCCGTTAGCCGATTTGTTCAACGAACTGGCCGGACAACGCAATGGTGTGCTCATCAGTACCAGCGCGGCGACCGAATTTAACCTGCTCATTGGACAGGAGATTACCATGCAGGTGAATGCGCTGAGTGAATGGTACGAGATGAATGTGCCGATTCTGGGCGTGCTGGACTTCTTTCCGACTCTCAATCCCTACGAAGGCTTTTTTGTTGTCATGAACATAGACCCGATATTCGAAGCCGTTGGCACCCAACTGCCTCATGATGTCTGGCTGAGTCTGGAACCCGATGCTGATCTGCCAGCCATACAAGCGGCCATTCGCGACCTGAACTTTCCCGTATTACAATGGCGTGACCCCGAAACGCTGTTACAAATCGCTCAGAGTTCGCCCTCGCGGCGGGGTGTGTTAGGGTTCCTCTCAGTTGGCTTCATTGCCTCGATCACGCTCACACTCATCAGCGCCATCATCCAGAGTACAGCCTCGTTCCGTGCCCAGGTTGCACAATTAGGCTCACTCCGGGCGATGGGCCTGGGGGGATTATCGGTCGCTGTTTACTTAATCATCTTACAGGGCATGATCGCCAGCAGTGGCATCCTCAGCGGCACCTCGATTGGGGTCGCCACCACCCTGTTGTTCTTGCCCCTACTGGATTTCAGCGGCGGTCTACCACCATACCTGGTACGGGTGGCCTGGAACGATATTGTGCTGGTCTATGCAGTATTCGCTGGCGTCTTGCTCACAGTTACATTTTTTATTACGATAATGTTGGGCCGTCAGAGCCTGACGACGATTGTTAAGCTGGGCGATGCTTGAGCCAACCGACGTGACTTTGATGCCATTCGCCGAACAACAGAAACGTCTGATGTCTGTTTTGCCAAACCGCCGCCACATTAACCGGGGCGGCATCGTATTGATGGTGGGATTATTCGTTGCCTGCACGCCTGAAGGTCAAATCGCAGGCGATCCACCGGCGGGCGTCGCGCAACAGGTTGCACCAACCTCAACACCAATCCCCACGGCACCGGCAGTCGCCCGGCCCACGTTTCTGGTGCAACGCGGCGATGTGCAGGAAATACTCGAATTTACCGGGCGCTGGCAACCGCGTGATCAACAAGCACTATCATTTGAAATTCCGGGCACAATCCGCGCCGTGAATGTCCAGCGTGGCGATACCGTCGCCGCTGGTCAATTGCTGGCTGATTATCAGATTACCGCTCTGGAAGATAGCCTTGCATCCGCCCAGCTTGACCTGGAATCCGCCCAGGCCAACCTGGAATCTGGCTCCGATAACAGCGTCGATTCCGTCGAGAGTGCGGCGATTGCCCTGGCGAATGCCCGGCTGCAACTTGAAAATACGAAAGCAGGCAGCCCCTGGACTAATGTCGCTTCCGCCCGCATCAGCCTGGACAATGCCGAACGACAACTAGAGGAGGCCCAGCGCAATTATGACGATGCCCGCAGCCGAGCCGACCAACCGGCATCAGCTGTTGACAATGCGCTGAGCCAGCTTGAGCAAGCCCAGAGTAGCTTACGCAGTGCCGAGATCAGCTATTTTTCAGCGGCGCAGAATTTTAACAACTATCAATTTAACATTGCCCAGCAAGAAAACGCCGTCATTCAGGCCGAGATCAATCTGGAACGAGCGCGCAGCGGCGGCAACGACCCCGGCGGTCAGCAACAGGTCCGTTCAGCCCAACTACGTATTGATCAGATCAACGCCGATATTTTGCGTTCCTCGCTGTTTTCACCCATTGATGGCGTGATTCTCGAAGTGAGCATTCGGCCCGGCGATAATGTTCAGGCCTTTAACACCGTAATTGTCGTTGGTCTGCCGGAGCCACAGGAAGCCGTTGCCAGCCTTGCCATTGGTGATGCGCAGCGCTTGAGTGTGGGTATGGTGGGCGTGTGCCAGTTGATTAATGACCCTGATAGCGCGGTACAATGTGTCGTGCGGCAGATTCCGCTTACCGCGCGTGATGCCGACCAGACGACGCGGGTGGCAGCATCACTGGATAACGAACCAACCAATCAGTTGATCGAAATTGAAATGCCGCTCCAGGTTCGAGAAGATGTGTTATGGCTGCCACCAACAGCGATTCGCACTTTTCAGAATCGAACATTCGTTGTCTTGCAAACCCCGGATGGCCCACGCAGTGCCGATGTACAAATCGGCTTGCAGACCGATGAGCGCGTCGAGATCATCAGCGGGGTTGCCGAAGGTGACGTGGTAGAGGGGCCATAATCAATGGAAGCACAACCATTTGTTGACTGTCAACGCGTCGTCAAGGCTTATAAAGTGGCGAAGCACGAGATCGTCGCGCTACGCGGGATTGACTTCGAGATGCAAAAAGTCGAAATGGTCGCCATTATTGGCCCCAGCGGTGCGGGCAAAAGCTCCTTGCTCAACTTGCTCGGCGGCCTGGATCGCCCGACGGCGGGACAGCTTATGGTCGACGGTCAGGATTTATTGGAACTGCGCGGACGCAAACTGGCGGACTATCGGCTGAAGCGGGTGGGTTTCGTCTGGCAGCAAATCGAACGCAATCTGTTCTCTCACCGCACCGCCCTGCGCAATGTGACCTTGCCGATGATGCTGGCAGGCGTTGGCCCTCGTGAACGGCGGCAACGTGCCACCGAATTACTCGACGCGGTTGGCCTGGCTGATCAGCAACATAAACGCCCGGCCCAGCTTTCCGGCGGTCAACAACAACGGGTAGCAATTGCGGTTGCATTGGCGAATCGGCCAACTCTGTTACTGGCGGATGAATTGACCGGTGCGCTAGATCGGGTTAGTTCTGAGCAGGTGATGGACCTGTTGCAAACACTGCGCGAACGTTATGCACTCACCATCTTGATGGTTACCCATAACCTCGAAGTCGCGGCCTTTGCCGACCGGGTGTTGACCTTACGCGATGGCGCGTTGGGCCAGGATATCACGCATCCCGAAGCAGCGCCCCGACTGGATGAAGACGGCCAGATTCGCCTGCCCGATGCTGTCCGGTCACAACTCGCCGACGCCCCGCGCATTGCCATTGAGATTCGACCTGAAGGCGTGTTGCTGCGACCCGAAGCCGACGAAGAAGATCATACGGACGCCCTACTCCAGGATATGCTGCCACAGGATGCACCTCCCGAAGCCAATCGACGGAGTCTGCTTGGGCGGTTGCGCCGCCGCAAGCGGGAAGGTCAACAGCTATGAGGCTCAATGGCCATCGCGGCATCGCAGTGCAAGTATCCGCTGTGCAGCGCTCTTTCGGGCAGGGCACTACGATGGTTCATGTGCTGCGCGGCCTGGATTTGACCGTGCATTCCGGCACGTTGATCGCACTCTATGGCCCATCAGGTAGTGGCAAAACCACCTTGCTCAATCTCATCGGTGCGCTGGATTATCCGAACAGCGGTACGATTGAACTCAATGGTAAAGACATCGTGCACCTGAGTGAACGGCAGCGGGCACGCTTGCGCCGCCGCGAGATCGGCTTTATCTTCCAGACCTACACACTGTTGCCCACCTATACGGCCCTGGAGAATATCGACCTGGCGCTGCGCTTGCCAGGGTTAGGGTATTTCGAGCGCCGCAAACGCGCGAAATCAGCCCTGGAAGCGGTCGGCCTGAGCGCGTGGTCCAATCATATTCCCGACGAACTGAGTGGCGGACAGCGCCAGCGCATCGCCATTGCCCGAGCGTTAGCGCTCCGTTCGCCGCTTATTCTGGCAGACGAACCAACCAGCGGGCTGGATACCAGTACCGCCCGGCGCGTTCTGGCCTTGTTTCGCGGCATTGCCGAAGCACAGCAAACGACATTCATAATCGTCTCGCACGACCCGATGGTCGCGGAAATCGTTGATACCGCGTATGACCTGCACGATGGTCAGTTGATCTCCCGAACTGAACCCAGAGAAATGCTCTCATGATTCGATTTTTCACCCAACATTTGCATACACTCATACTGATGGTCATTGCCGCGCTGCTGGGTGCAATCTTAACCCGCATGTCCAACGCTCCCGGTCCGGTCCCCAATCAAGCAAACGTCGCCGTTATCCAGGCGGAGGCATCGGCAACAGCAACTGCCGACGTGATATTGACCGCAACAGAAACGATTCCACCCAATACCCCGCTGGCAACCTTGACACCGTCGCGCACTCTGCGACCACCGCCCACCTTTGAGCCACCAACTGCAACCCTGCCCGCCTCACTGACGCCTTCGATCACACCCACCGCCGTTATTGACCTGAGTGTTTCGATACCGGGCCTGCGGGGGGCCGAATCGCCAACGCCCAGCACCACTCCCGGCTGTGAGCCACGGTCAGATTGGCATCTTACATATGAGGTACAGCGTGACGACGCACTGGCGAAGATTGCAGAGCGTTATGACACCTATGTCGAGGTGCTGGCTGCGGGTAATTGCTTAAGCGACCCCAATGTGATTCGCGTTGGACAGAAACTACGGGTTCCAGGGGATGCGCCACCATCCGTACCGCAATATGATTGCTCATGGGAAATTCTCACGCCACGCGAGAATACTCAGGCGATTGCTGGTACTGGCACCCTGACATTTAACTGGCGCGGTCCCCAAACGCCGATTAATCTCATTCGGATTGTTGCGCCGGATAACAGCATATTTGAGGTCATCGTTGAATTGCGGCAGAATGAGCAGATTGATCTCGAAGATATTCCATTGGATGGCTGGCATACCTTCTATATCTATCCACTGGACCAGTATTTTCAGCAGGTTGCATGCCCGGAAGGCGGCCCATGGCGTTTCCGCAAAGATCCACGTCCAACGGACACACCCACCCCCGAAGCGGGTTTTGGCCCCTAACCAAAAATCCCGGTCGCGATGAGTCCGGGATGCATGTGGCGCGTCTGGAAGTTCAAACTAGGTAGCAATTTGTTGGGTGGGATCGGGAACTGGAATCAAGTCCAACCGTTCCCCAACCACCTTAAACGCATTCAAGGCGCGATCCAGATGCTCTTTCGTATGCGTAGCGGTATAACTGGTGCGCAGCAAGCCGGATTTAGGCGGTGTCGCCGGTGGTACGACCGGGTTGGTGTAAACACCTTCCTCAATCAATGCATGCCAGGCCACGCCGACCCGGAAATCTTCTCCCAAAATAACTGGTATGATCGGTGTATTACTGGCCCCGGTATCATAGCCGAGGGCAGATAACCCTGCCCGCATATAATCCGCATTTTCCCATAAGTTTTCTACATGTTGCGCTTCCGTCTCGATTATTTCTAATGCTTTGAGAACAGTCGCTGCATTGGGGGCCGGCAGCGATGCCGAGAATATGAGTGAACGCGCCCGATGCTGAATATAATGAATCACTTCGGCATCGCCCGCAATGAAACCGCCAATTGAGGCAAAGCTCTTGCTAAACGTACCCATAATCAGGTCAACTTCATCAGTCAGGCCAAAGTGTGCCGCCGTACCGCGACCCGCGCCGGTGACACCGATGCCATGCGCATCATCAACCATGATGCGTGCGCCATGCCGCTTACAGATCTCAACAATTTCCGGCAATGGTGCCAGATCACCCAGCATACTGTACACACCATCAACCACGACCAGCTTACCGGCATCTTTTGGTAATTTGCTGAGCATATCATCCAGACTGTTGACGTTATTATGCCGAAACCGGCGCATTTCGCCGCGCGCCATGAAACAACCATCGACGATGCTGGCATGATCGTCTTTATCGACGATGACATACTCTCCTTTATCGACCATAGCCGAAATCGTGCCCACATTGGTCTGATAGCCAGTGGGAAAAACAATGGCGGCTTCTTTACCAACAAATTGCGCCAATCGCTTATCAAGTTCCAGGTGCAGTTCCAGCGTCCCATTCAAAAACCGTGATCCAGTCACGCTCGTCCCATAGCGTTCAACCGCGTCTATCATCGCTTGCCGGACACGTGGGTCAGTTGTCAGGCCCAGATAATTATTGGATCCCAGCATCACCACTTCTTTCCCATCAATAGTGGCCGTTGTACCTTCGGAATCGCTTAACGCCCGAAAGTATGGATACATGCCGATGGCCTGGGCTTCTTTGACCCGTTTCACCAATTCATCAGCCGCAATTTTGTCGTATAAATCAGCCATCATCCAAATTCCTTATCTCTACTGCCCAACGACTATACGCAGCACAGCCGCCCGGAGTTCTAGACACAGTGTACAGTATTGTAGTTATTATCTATCATTTCAAGCGATATTGCCACACAATTCACAAGTTTAACAACATGCTAAACGTTTATCGCGAAACGAAACATCCAGAAATGACCAGATTGTGAAATAGGGTACTTGCATAATCAGACGAATTCAGGGTACAATGCGCCGAGTAATGCTGGTCAGCAAACAGGAGATAGATAATATATGTCTGCGCTTACCATAAAGCGAATTATTGTATGGGTTGTTTCCACGATTCTTGGCTTCCTGACAGCATATGGGATCATCACATTGGGCTTTGCGCTATTGCCCAATCTCTCGTTGCCACCCATCATCACGCCGGTACAATCTGAAGCGATTTCGATTGACACTTATGGCCCGATCTACTTCCTGACAACCATGGGGCCGCTGGTACTGTTGTACATGACCTGGTTGGACCTGTTCATGGACACCAAAATTCTGCCGGACTAGGCAACTAATTATCAAACTGGACCATTGACCCGCCACTCTGCTGGCGGGTTTTTAATTCCTGCCAGCGCTACGTAGCAGATAGGCCAGCCCCGGCACCTGTGTATCATAACTCACCCGCAATCGGGGAAGTTCCAACCGCGCCGATGACACATGGGCCGCACCGGGCTGCGTTGTTACTGCCAGCCAAAAATCAAGTTCGCCAGTGATGTCCAGCGTCAACGAATCATAACGGCCCGCTGGATATGACAACATACGCGATTCAATACCGGTGTGGGCGGTCAAGCTTTCGCGGCTACCCAACAACTCGTAAACTAATATATCGCGGTCGCGGTCATGCAAACTGATATGATTCTTGGTATGCGCTTCCATTGCCATCCCAGCGGTAGCCATCTCGGCAATCTGATCCCAGTTCAGGTGGGCCGGATCATTAGCATCAGCCCGCCCAGTAATGACGAAAAACGTCCCCGTGAAACCGTGTTCCAGTAACGCCGGGAACACGTACTCATAATGATCGATATAACTATCATCAAAGGTCAGGATAACCGGCTTTGGCGGCAATGTTGCGCCGGTCATCAATGCATCGTGCAGTTCATACAGTGAGATTGTCGTGTAGCCTTCATCCGCAAGATATTGCAGATGGGCTTCAAACACCTCTGGCAACACTGTCAAATCGCGGCGTATGTCATCCACATCTTCTGGCAACGGACTGACATAATGGTACATCAGAATCGGAACCCGAATCCGGCGCAGCGTGCCATCGCCCTCATATGCGCTGAGGGGCACCAGGCCAACAATCAACAGCGAGAGTACCGTAACCCAATGTGCCTTATTTGCCATGCGCACAGGATACGGCTACCCTCATAGCATGTCAACCTCAACCTTTCGCTGGCGAATTACGTTGATCGCAAGCGCGGTGATTCTGATCGGCGGGTTAGTTCTGATCGTGCTGATTGCGCTCGGCATTGCAAATCCGCCCCGCGCTGGTTCGTTGCAGTGGGAAACGGATTCAATTGATGGGTGGCCCATCAGTCAAGAAGGTGAAATTAAGAGATTTACCGCACCTGTGGAGTTGGAGCAATCTTTCACATTGGAGTTAACCGCCGCTAACAGTGGACCAGATGATTCAGCATGGGGCTTCTACTTACCCGGACCAGAAGCACAAATAATCACGCTAATCTCTAACGAGGACTACTACACAGTTAACCCCTGTTACGCAAGTTGGCAAGAATTTCAACACATTAGAACTAGCAAAGCGAACAAGATATATTTTCACGTAACTCAGGATGGGTACGGCACAATTCGCATTAACGATGAAATCGTGCACGACAGTTTAACATTTTTCTATACACAAGTAAGATGGGGAATCGCTACATATGGAGACCCCCAACTCATCTGGAAACAAATTGCGATCTACCACGAATAACGCCAACTCATGAACTGCTCAGCCAATTTGTGCCCTTTTTCACCAATCTGATAGCAATTGAGAGTCACCTGCTGGTAAAGTGAGGACCATGAACAACGAACGCACCTCCCGCATCTCCGGTTTCTACAAACGCACTATTGCCGAACGCGCTGAGCTGGTCGCGCAATGGGCTGGCCTGACACCTGATGAACAGAGCGTGTTATTCGGCACTGCCGGGTTGGACGTAACCCAGGCGGACCACATGATTGAAAACGTCGTGGGAACGTTCGCGCTACCGTTGGGGATCGCCACCAACTTTCGCATCAATGCGCGTGATTATCTGATACCAATGGTGATTGAAGAACCGTCGGTCGTCGCCGCTGTAAGCAATGCCGCCCGATTGTTCCGCGCCGGGGGTGGCTTTACGACCAGCAGTGATGCTCCAATCATGATTGGTCAGATTCAGGTGCTGGACCTGGCCGATCTTGAAACTGCCAGCCAGAGAATCCTGGCACATAAAAATCGTTTACTCGAACTCGCTGATGAAGTCGGCGGCAGCATCGTCAAACGCGGTGGCGGCGCACATGAAATTGAGGTCCGCCAATTCCCCGATACGGCAATTGGTCCCATGCTGGTCGTACATCTACTGTTAGACTGCCGGGATGCGATGGGCGCGAACGCCATCAACACGGCGGTCGAACATCTAGCGCCGCACGTTGAAGCCTTGACCGGTGGGCGGGTGAATCTACGGATTCTGAGTAACCTGTCAGACCAGCGTAAAGCGCGGGCCAAAGGTGTGATTCCAGCGGCGGAACTGGCAACCGATTCCCTGACGGGCGAGGAGGTTGTACGAGCGATTGTTGAAGCGGGAGTCTTTGCTGAAGTTGATCCCTACCGGGCGGCGACACACAATAAAGGCATCATGAACGGCATTGATCCGGTGATTATCGCGACTGGCAATGATTGGCGGGCGATTGAAGCCGGTGCCCACGCCTATGCCGCCCGTGACGGCGCATACACCAGCATGACTCGCTGGTGGCAAGACGACGCTGGTAATCTACATGGCTCGATTGAGATTCCGCTGGCGGTCGGTATTGTCGGTGGTGCGACTCGTGTACATCCAACGGCGCAGATGGCCCTGAAGATTCTGGGTGTTGTGAGCGCTCAAGAATTATCAGAAGTCATCGCGGCAGTGGGCCTCGCGCAAAATCTCGCCGCCATCCGGGCATTAGCAACCGAAGGCATCCAACGTGGACACATGAGCCTGCACGCCAAGCAATTAGCCATCGCTGCTGGAGCCAACGGCGATCTCGTACCACGTATCGTCCAAACGATGATCGAGGAAGGCAATATCCGCCTGGAACGTGCGAAAGAATTAGTAAATGAGCTGAAAGACAACCCGAATTGACCCTCCGCCAGGTACTCATTTTTTTAGCCGTATCGGCTTTCTATGTAATTTTCTGTTACTTCGTTTCCATGTTTACTTTTTTTACTGCGCCGGAGCGTGATTGGGGGCATTCAGGTGTAGGAGTGCTGCGTATAAGCTTATTAATCACCACACCCCTTTACTTGACTACCTTAATTGCACTTCTCCTCATTTCAAGAAAACGCAGAGCTAGCAAGGATTGATCTATGTCGCACAATGGAACAGCAGCAAATCCGTTAAACGCCACTAACCTCATGCACCCGGACCGCGAGGTCGGCATTGTCGGCTACGGCGCATATATCCCGCGCTATCGTCTGCCGGGCAAAGAGATCGCGCGGGTGTGGACCAATGGGCTGGGCGGTAGTCCGGTTAAGGAAAAGGCCGTCGCCGGGCTGGATGAAGATGTCACCACCATGTCAATTGAAGCGGCCCGCAACGCCGTCGCCCGCGCCGCGATTGACCCGCAGTTGATCCGCGCAGTCTGGGTCGGCAGCGAGAGTCACCCCTACGCCGTAAAGCCCACCAGCACGATTGTCGCGGAAAGCATTGGCACATCGCCGAGCATTCAGGCCGCAGATTGGGAATTCGCCTGTAAAGCCGGGACCGAAGCAGTGCAAGCCTCGATTGGCCTGATTGGCAGCGGCATGGGCCAGTACACCCTCAGCATCGGTATGGATACGGCCCAGGGACGGCCCGGCGACGCCCTGGAATACACAGCAGCATCCGGCGGCGCGGCCTTTTTGTTGGGTCCGGCGGATGAAGCCTGCGCGATCTATCAGGGCAGTTACAGCTTTGTGACCGATACACCCGATTTCTGGCGGCGTCCCGATCAAGCCTACCCGAGTCATGGCGACCGTTTCACCGGTGAACCAGCCTATTTTCATCATACACTCAACGCGGCCCAGACTCTCATGGACATGATGGGCACAACTGCTGCGGATTATACTTATGGTGTGTTCCATCAACCGAATGTCAAATTCCCCTCACGGGCAGCGCAGTCATTAGGCTTTACGGAAGAACAATATCGTACTGGCTTGTTGGCTGGCGAAATTGGCAACACCTACTCCGGTTCCTGTATGATCGGACTGACTGCCGTTCTCGACATTGCTCAACCGGGGGATCGCATCCTCATGGTCAGCTATGGCAGCGGGGCTGGATCTGATGCGTTCGACCTGCGCGTGACCGAGCACATCCATAACGTGCAGAAGCGGGCACCTTCGACCCGCGACTATATCAGCCGTCGTACTGAAATTGACTATGCGACCTACTCGCGTTACCGGGGCAAACTGAAGGACTAATCATGCCAGACGTTGCAATTATTGGAGTTGGGCGCATCGCGGTTGGCGAACATTGGCAACAGAGTCTGCGCGGACTAGCGACGACCGCGATTCGGGCCGCATTAGACGATGCGGGGATTCAGCAGGTAGACGCACTTTATGTCGGCAATGCCTATGCCAGCAGCGTAAGCGGTCAAACCCATCTGGGCGCACTGATAGCCGATCACGCCGGATTAGCAGGTATCGAAGCCTATGTCACTGAAGCTGCCGAAGCATCGGGCGCGGCGGCCTTGCGCACGGCATATATGGCGATCAAAGCGGGTGTTGTGACAACAGCGTTGGTCGTTGGCGTCGAAAAGTCAACCGACATGGTTGGCCCGGCCCGCATTCGCCAGCGAAATGTCAGCCTGGATGCTGATTACGAAAGTGCGCATGGGGTTACGCTTACTGCACAGGCGGCCCTGCTCATGCGGCGCTATCAGTACGAGTATGACCTGGATTTGAGTGCCTTCGAAGGCTTTACGATCAATGCTCATGCCAATGGCAGCCATAATGACTATGCGATGTTTCGTAACCGCATTAAGCCGGGGCGTTTTGCCACCGCTCCCATGATCGCTGATCCAGTCAGCCTATTTGATAGTGCACCCGATGCCGATGGCGCGGCGGCATTGATTTTGAGCAACGCCACGCACGCAGCGGATATGGTTCCTCTGCCTGTTAACATTGTAGGCAGTGCTGCCGCTACTGACACGTTGGCTCTGCATGATCGGGAAGACCCGCTGTTTCTCAAAGCGGCGGCACTTTCTTCCCAAAAAGCCTATGTCCAGGCAGGAATCCGCCCTGTTGATGTCGATTTATTCGAATTACACGATGCTTACACCGTTCTCAGTGCGCTCACATTGGAAGCAACCGGCTTTGCGGCGCGCGGCGAAGGCTGGAAACTGGCGCACGATAACGCCATTTCACTCACTGGCAGCTTACCCATCAGTACCTTTGGTGGTCTGAAAGCAAGAGGTAATCCTGCCGGGGCGACCGGAGTCTATCAGGCGGCAGAAGCCTGTTTACAGCTACGCAACGAGGCCGGACCCAATCAAGTTACCAACGCCCGTACCGCTCTCGTTCAGAATCTGGGCGGTATTGGCAGCAGCGCCATCACGCATATTTTACAGGTTTAAGCAACATGACCACAGAAAAATTACACCTGGGCATCATCAGCTTTGCCCATGGGCACATCAACGCGTATGCCGATGTGATGCAGGATTTTGACGATGCCAAAATTGTTGCCGCGTGGGACGATGACCAGGAACGCGGCGAATCCAACTGTGCAAAGTACGGATTCGCTTTTGAAGCTGATCTGGATAAACTGCTGGCACGGGACGATATTGACGCAGTATTCATCACCAGCCCCACCAATCAACATGCGCAACATGTCGTTGCCACCGCACAGGCCGGGAAACATATCCTGCTACAAAAGCCAATGGCGCTAACGCTAGAAGATTGCGACACCATTATCCAGGCGGTTGAAAACACCGGCATCAAATTCAGTATGTGTTATCAGATGCGGGCCGACCCCATCAATCAGAAGATCAAAGCATTGCTGGATGAAGGCGCTGTGGGCAAGGTCGCTATTGTTCGTCGGCGTCATGCGATCCCGGTGCTGCTAAATCCTGCATTTGCTTATCCCAGCAACTGGCACATCGACCCCGTGCAGAATATGGGCATGTTCATGGATGACGCGTCGCATGCAGCGGACTGGTTCTACTGGATGTTGGGTCAACCAAACAGCGTGATCGCTGAGATCGACAATATCGTGACCGATGTTGCGCCCGATGATAATGGCGTCGCCATTTACCGTTTCCAACATAAAGAAATGGGTATCTTGCTCAACAGCTCAACCACGCTGGCTGCTGAGGCCACGACGGAGATTTATGGCGATCAGGGCACGATAATTCAGAATCACGGTGATGTCCCATCATCGAATGTGCCGCTCCCACCGGGCGCGGTATCACTCAAGGTATTTCGGGCCGCAACTGGTGAATGGGAATATATCGAATTTCCGCTGGTCAAACATGGTGAACGCATCCGCGCCGTGCCGCGCGCCGTGATTGACTACCTTCACGATAAACGCCCCCCATTGGCGACCGCCACTGAAGGTCGAATCTGCATCGACATGGTGCTCGGTGCGTATCAGTCTGCGCAAACCGGTCAACGCATCTCTTTACCGCTTCACCAATAATTGGTTGTCTAAACGCAAATTTCTCTAAATCAAGCCACTTGTGAAAAGTAACCATAGAATCGGCTTGTTTGCTTTTTTAGATGAGTGAAGCATTAATGAACTGATGAACGCGGCATGAGAATTAACCCTTCGGAGAGGCTTTGATAGCTATAAAAGTGCATCTGATAGGTTTTGATAGCTCGAAAGCCCTAGAATTTGAGCTATCTCGTGCAAATTTGCACAAGTAAATCAGGAGTACACACAATGCAGATTTCAAGACACTGGCGCTTAAATGCTCAACGTTACCGCCTGGAAGGTTATCGCAATACCAACGGTGAAGTCAGCCTGCAGCGCCGCCCCCTGTTGGATACCCAGGATCCGCAGGCAGAAATCGAAACGAACACTGACAAAGAAAGTCGTGTAGCGGCGGTTGCGCACTAGGAAACCGTCTCAATGGAATTTACGGATAAAAAGCAAGTAGCGCTCCAACCAGAACGTTTCGCGTTTGCCGGAACTGGTGAGGTTTACAGTTACACCACCCTGACCGAGCCGCCGGAAGGTTTCGAAGCCCAGGCCCCCTACACGCTGGCGCTGGTTAGGTTGGATGAAGGGCCACTCGTCACCGCCCAATTGACTGATCTTGAAGCCCCAATCGCCATTGGGGATCGGGTTGAAATGGTCACGCGCAAACTGACCACCGAAGGCCCTAAAGGGATGATTGTCTACGGTTATAAATTTCGCCCGGTCCTACAACGCGGCGAATAACCAAACTTTCTATCACGAAAAAAGGCGCTGCCAATGTATGGAGCGCCTTTTTGGTTAGGAGTGATGGTCGTTAAGCAGCGATATTCGCCAGCAATGGAGCCAGCACCAGCGACACAATCGCCAGCAATTTCAACAGGATGTTAAGTGATGGTCCAGAAGTATCTTTAAAGGGATCACCCACCGTGTCACCGGATACTGCCGCTTTATGGGCATCTGACCCTTTACCGCCATGATGTCCGGCTTCAATGTATTTTTTGGCATTATCCCAGGCACCACCAGCATTCGCCATCATCACTGCCAGCATAAAGGCGGAAACCAGTGAACCAACCAGCATCCCGATCAGTGTTTCCCGACCCACCAGTTGACCGAGGAAATTACCATCACCAAGAATTGCTAAGATCGTAACGATGACAGGCACCGCGACCGCAATCAAGCCCGGTACAATCATCTGGCGAATGGCACTATCGGTACTGATTGCGACACATTTCTCATAATCCGGTTCAGCATCACCATCCAGAATGCCGGGGATTTCACGGAATTGTCGACGTACTTCCTCGACGATCTGCTGGGCTGCATTGCCGACCGCCAGCATCGTCAACGCACTAAAGAGATAGGGCAACAGCCCGCCCAGGAACAACCCGGTTATCAAGCGCGGATCAAGCACATCAACCAGGAACACCGTGTCGGTCGACCCTTGAATAGCCGTGACAAATGCGGCGTTCAAAGCCAGCGCCGTCATTGCCGCACTACCGATCGCAAAGCCTTTACCGGTCGCCGCCGTCGTGTTACCCAGGCTGTCCAGGGCATCAGTGCGGTCTCGAACCGATTCATCCATTTCTGCCATTTCCGCGATACCACCGGCATTGTCTGCCACCGGTCCATAAGCGTCGGTCGCCAGGGTAATCCCCAACGTCGCCAGCATCCCGACCGCCGCCACTGCCACACCATACAATCCCGTCGCTGTCGTCGCAACCAGGGTGACGATCACCACGATGGCAACGGGCGCAATCGTGCTGAACATCCCCAATGCCAGCCCGCGAATAATGACAATCCCTGCACCGCCCAACGCACTTTCAGAAAGCTGTTGTGTCGGTGAATAAGTATCGGATGTGAAGTACTCAGTAAAATAACCAATCGCCACGCCACCAATCAGGCCACTGAGGGTCGCGATGATAACACCTACCCCCAGGTTGAGCAGCAGGCCCAGGATGATAACCGCAACTCCAACGACGGCGCTGGCAGTATAAACCCCGGTCCGCAAACTGCCGAGCAACATTTCCTGGGTTGCGCCTTCTTCCGTCTTGACCAGATAGGTACTACCCATCCCAATCAGTAGACCAGCCGCCGCCACCAGCAGGGGAAACACCTGTCCGGCAAGTTGCTGATCGGGATTCAGGCCAGCACCCAGCGTCGCCAACGAAATCGCTGCAATGATCGAACTCGCATAACTTTCAAACAGATCCGACCCCATCCCGGCGACATCGCCCACATTGTCGCCCACGTTATCCGCAATCGTCGCGGGGTTCCGGGGATCATCTTCGGGGATACCAGCTTCAGTCTTACCAACCAAATCCGCCCCGACATCGGCTGCTTTGGTGTAGATGCCGCCACCAACACGCGCAAAAATCGCGATGGAGGTGCCGCCAAAACCAAATCCGGCTAATGCACTGGCGGCCTGTTGTGGTTCAAGCTGGTTGGTAAAAATAATGAACAATATGCTGATGCCCAGCAGGGCCAATGAAACGACCATCGTACTCATGACAGTGCCACTGGCAAACGCCACCCGCAGCCCTTGATTAAGGCTTTGAGAAGCGGCCTGGGTGGTGCGTACATTAGCCCGTACCGCGATATACATGCCGATATACCCCGCCAGGCCAGATGCAATTGCCCCGGAGACAAATGCAACGGCTGTCCAGATCGTCATGCCAGAGCCTTCGATACTACTGAGGATCACGAGCAAAATGGTCACACCTACCACGAGAATGCCGACAGCTCGATATTCACGTGTCAAAAACGCCTGTGCACCACGCTGAATCGCGTTCGCAATCCGGGCCATCGTTTCATTACCAGCATCCTGCGACAGGACTAACTGGCGCTGGTAGAGGGCAAAGCCCAACCCAATCAAACTGGCAACAGCACCAATGATGCTGGCTGCTTGTATAGAAATTTCCATTATTCGCTCCGTAGGAAGATCGGTTGTAAGACGTTGCGAATATTAACGGATTTAAGTTTTTTTTCAACGCTAAGATTAGGGCCGGATGATCGAAACGGCAAAATGGGGTTCATCTGGCGCCAGCTTTCGCTATAATCCCAGCAGTTTCGAGTTACAGATTAGGGGTATATGACAACACTCCACAAGCGCCTGTTCTGGGCCGTCATCATCCTATTACTGATTACCCTTAGTCGCGTGTTGATCGTCAATCAGGTGCATGTCTCGCAGGATGAAGCCCGTTCAATTTTGCGTTCATTCGGCACCGTCCAACAAATCATCGCCTGGCAACCACTGGATTGGCCGCCGCTCTACAACCTCATGCTGGGCGCGTGGCAAGCGCTCATTGATGCACATCCAGCTATTTTGCGGATGATGTCCCTGCTTATCTACCTGCCTGGCGCAACCCTCACCTTTCAACTGGGGCGCAAATTATTTCGGAACGAACGCGCGGCCTGGGCGATCACGCTGGCCTACAGCGCACTGGGTTACATGGCGTTTATCAACACCTTTTTGCGGGGCTATGCAATCGCCGTCACCCTGTTCCCAGCCCTCCTCATCCTGACCATCCGCTACTTTGATCGTCCCCACTGGCGGCGGACACTACCGCTGGCACTGGTCATGGCGGGTTTATACTACAGCACCTATACATCGGTCTTTGCCTTTCTCATCGCGGGTCTCTACACCCTCATTTATTATCGGCAAGCCGTCTGGCAGTGGTGGCTGCCGGGCATCATCAGCTTCGCACTGGCCGTGCCTGATCTGCTGTACAAACTCGACTTTCTGCGGCAGCGCGTCGAAAACGCTGCCGATCTAACCTCACATCTGCCGCCCGTTCCTGAGGGTCTCGCTATCATATTCGAGCAATATCTTGGTGCAGCGGCGACGGTCTGGCTCATTCTTTTGGTCATCGCGGTGATCCTGCTTGTCAGCCAGCGAAAAAATTGGGGACGGCTAATATGGCTTAGTGTCTGGATCGTATTGGCTCCGGCAATGGTTTATACCCTGGTTGCGACGTCGATTATGTTTATCTTCACGCCCCGCTATAGCTGGTGGGGGCTGTTGGGCATCGCGATCGTCATTGGCGCAGGACTGGCACAGCAGCGCATTGTGTGGTTGGGCAGCATGTTTATCATGGTCGGGTTGATGTTCGTGCCGCTTCCCTATGAAGATTATCGTGAGGATGTACTGCCATACGAGTCAGTTTTTCGCTGGCTCCAACAGGAAGTCATTCCCGGTGATGTGCTCGTGATCGACCCTAATTTCTGCATCGTCAATTGTGGGCGAGGGGAAATCTGGGTGTATTATGCCAATTATTTTTTGGATGATCTGATGCCCATCGTCGAAGAACCTGGCGACTACGCGCGGGTCTGGTATCTGATGTCAGTCAATAATTTTGATGCGGCGATGGACGCGAAAATTCGGACTAATCGACTGGCTGGCAAGTTTGTGGGACCGCCGGGTTTCCTGGTGCGTCTCCACGAATCGCCCCCGGACATTACTGGCGTGCTGTTTGAAAACGGTCTGCGCTTTCATGGTTTCGCGGTTTTGGATGGTGACAGGGTCCTGCTCCCGCCCTATGACATTCGCGAGTTCAGCACATTGACCCTGCGCTTATGGTGGTCGATTGACCATCCGCTGGAAGCCGAGTACAGCATTAGCACCACATTGATGGCTGACCGCAACAATCGGCTGCTGGCCCAAAGTGATGGCGCACCGCAGCCGGTCCATTTTTCGCCAAACGCCTTTGAACCACTCCCCAACAGTATGCTCGAATGGCAACCGGGCGAACTATACGTCAGTGAGCGAACGATTACAATCGACGACATTGGCACCTGGTACGATTCGACCTTGTATCTGATCGTCTACCAGTGGTGGGATGGTGACAGGATCGCCGCGCCGGGAACCAATGATAAAACGATGTTGCCGCTGGCAGACGTACTCGTCATGGGCTGGTGAATTTTATACAAACCAGCTAACATGAAACTATGCGTAAACAAATTGGCACCTATGGTGAACAAGCTGCCGCCACTTACCTGAAGCAACAGGGGTATGAAGTGGTGGAAACGAACTGGCACTGCGCCCGAGGCGAACTGGACATCATTGCCAAGCACAACGGGATGCTGATCTTTGTTGAGGTCAAAACCCGCCGGGGCGACCAAACCGATGTGGCCTTCGCCAATGTTTCAACCAGCAAACGGCAACGCTTAATCGCCAGTGCACATGCTTATCTCGAACAGAACGACCTCGATGATGCCCAGTGGCGCATTGATGTGATTGCTGTCGCCTTACCCCATCAAGGCCAGCCCAGAATCGCTCATGTGGAGGACGCGCTTGACTGGTAGGCAACAACCGCTCCTCGTCATTCTTGGCCCCACCGCTGTCGGCAAAACCGGCCTCGCGCTTTTTCTCGCTCAGGCGCTGAATGGTGAAATCATCGGAGCCGATAGCCGCCAGATTTACCGTTTAATGGACATCGGCACCGCCAAACCCACCCCGGCCCAAAGGCAACAGGTCCCGCATCATTTGATTGATGTCGTTTACCCGGATGAAAATCTAGGCTTGGCCCAATATCAACAATTAACCTATGCAGCGATCAGATCCATTCAGGAACAGGGCAAGCTGCCGCTGCTGGTCGGCGGCACCGGGCAATACATCAGCGCCGTCATCGAAGGCTGGTCCATTCCTGAAGTCGCACCGAATGCGGCCCTGCGCGCAGAATTAGAGGCGTTTGCCCACGAACAGGGTCCGGCGGCGCTGCACAAGCGCCTGCGTGCAGTGGATGTCTTTTCTGCCCAGGCCATCCATCAGAATAATGTCCGCCGGGTTATTCGCGCCCTGGAAGTTTATCAGGAAACCGGTACCCCTATGAGTGAATTACAGCAGAAAACGCCGCCGCCCTATACCATCTACCAGATCGGCCTGACGCTTGAGCGTGAGACGCTCTATGATCGGGCTGATCAACGCTTCGACCAGATGATGGCCGAGGGGTTTCTAGACGAGGTGCGCAATTTGTTGGACCGGGGCTATAATCGTAAATTACCGGCGATGAGCGGGCTGGGTTACGCCCAACTTGCAGCTTATGTTCACAATGAAGTATCACTGGCCGAGGCGGTTATCAACAGCAAACATGCGACCCATGATTTTATTCGGCGCCAATTCACCTGGTTTCGGGGTCATGATGCAGGGATACAGTGGCAGGACGTAGCCCAACTGGATTACCAGGACTTTTTGACAACCACTCAACACTGGTTAGAAAGCAACACCTGAACCTATGCGCTTCATAAATCGTTCCGATACCGACAATCCCAACCAACTGGTGGGCATTTTTCTCCTGATTCTGCTATCGGTTATCATGGGGCCAAATATTCTCCCACGTGTCATCTCGTCCGTCTCGCCGGTTATTGATGAAGCCATTCCCTGCGCGTGGCTGCGAAACGCTAATGATCTGGCTAACCATCAATCGCTCATCGGTCGGGCTACTGAGAATGCGATTGCCGTTGATCTGCGCGTTGGTACGGTCCCACTGAACCCCGGCGGCACGCTGTCCGTCGATATTGTCGTCATCAACCGCTCACTGGGCACAGTCCCCGTCATTTACAACCCGAATCAGGTCGACATTGGCGACTTCGGTACTAGCGGACTCGGTGTAGTTTTCGACCCTGGGAATCTGATGGCCCGCAATACGAACCGCCCTACCAACACGTTTACTGAGCAAGACATCCGCCTCATCGGACCGCGCCAACGTTGCATTCACAACATCGAAATCCCGTTTAATCAGATTGATCCGGCGGTAAATTCAGGCACAGTACAGGCACGCGCTTATTATCGGGTCGGTTCTGCCGGTAGCATCATCGCTGCAAACACGGGGCCAACACCCATCTACAACGATCAAGGGTTAGACACGGTTCCGGGTGGGCTAGCTCAATCCGCGCAGATACCACTCGTTGCCAACGTAAGCACCCAGTAGACCTCACATGACATATAAAGGGAATTATTATAGAATTTAGCTGGAAGCCTGTCTTGACACGAAAAGAGCAGCGAATTCATGGCCGAAAAAGAAACTGAAAGACCTGTCCTCATCATCAACGCCACCGATGTGGCCCAGCAGCATTGGATCATGGAACGTGATGACATCAAAATTGGGCGGGGTAACGAATGTGATCTGACTCTTGATGAACGGCAGATTTCTCGCCAGCATATTCGCATCTTCCGAGACGACAATCAATTTTATGTTGAGGATTTGAACAGCAAAAATGGAACCTGGCTCAATGGCAACCAGATGAAAGGCACACGCGTGCTGGCAGACGGCGATGAGATTCACCTGGCGCTGGTCATTCGCGTGCAATTCGTCGGTTCTGGCGCAACCACCCCACTGCCCTATGACCCCCCGGAATCGCTTGGTGGGCGGCTGCGTTTAGATCAGGAAGCGCGACGCGTGTTCATTGGCGACGAAGAACTGGACCCGCCGCTAAGCTTGCCGCAATATCGCCTGCTCGAATTGCTTTATAATCATGTAGGACGTATCTGCACGCGTGATGAAGTGGTCGAAACCGTCTGGCCGGAGGCGATGGGCGAAGGCGTCAGCGAACAGGCCATTGATGCGCTGGTGCGCCGCTTGCGTGACCGCCTCGCGGACATTGACCCTGACCGTCAATACATCGTCACGGTGCGTGGTCATGGTTTCCGCATGGAAAATCCAGATTCTTAGAGATTAAGTTTTCAGACAAATACCCTGACTTTCCCTGTGCCAATGAGTCTATTGATAACCTTGAAATTCCAGATGAATGTTCTCGTGCTTTAAAGCGCACAGGCGTAGAATTTGTTGGCGATATTCTTGACATTTTCGCCAGAATTCATTCAGCGGGTGCTGGAATACGAATGTCTTCTGAATGCTATTCAGCAGTGTTTAGACACCTTCTCGAAATTAATTGCTGTCCCTGGACGGAAGAAGTCGAGGGCTGGTTGGTGCAGTGGGTTGAGGGAGATTAATTTCACTGGCAACTCAAATTCATCGGCTCAGGAAACTATGCGCGATCAGCGGTAATTATGTGCTGAAATCCACGTTTTACCCAACAAAAGTGCCAGGATTACACGTTGGGCAGCCACAAAGGGTATAATGCGGTTACTCAAGGTGGGGAGGTAATCGAAATGAGCGCTAGCAACGAGATAAAGGTTTACATCATTGATGGACATCGGTTGGTTCGCAACGGCTTGAAGGCGCTGCTGGCCGATTTCGCTGAGTTGGAGATTATCGGTACAGCTGCAACCAGTGACGAAGCGCTCGATGAATGTGAGCAACTTCAGCCCGACGTAGTTTTAATTGAGGTCATGCTTGACGACGAAGATGGCGTCGAGTTAATCAAGAAGCTACGTGAGGTCACACCAAATTCACAAGTAGTCGTGCTCACATACAAGAAAGACAAAACCCCAGTTTATGAGGCGCTCAAAGCCGGGAGTACCGGTTATCTCATCAAAGATATGTCAGCCGACGAATTGGCAGAAGCCGTCATCCAAACCGATCAAGGCCAGAAAGTCGTTGCCCAAGAGGTAGTACCCGATTTAGTGAAGCAAACGGCCCAGGCGACGCCAAAGGTCGGTGAAGACCTGACCGAGCGTGAACAAGAAGTGTTGAGCCTGATGCCCGATGGCTTAAGCAACAAGGAAATCGCGGCTGAACTCGGCATCAGTCCTTCCACAATTAAGAATCATATCAGCAATATTCTGTCGAAATTACATACCGACTCACGTGTGGAAGCGGTGGCGATAGCTTTGCGGAACCAGATCGTAGAATAAAGCGGGGAGCACCACGCCGCCCCCCGCTGGTGATTTATACTTTTAGTTTCTCGGCCCATTCATCAATTTCACGGTTGATTTCTTCCTTCGACTTCCCATATTTTGCCTGAAGCTTACCGGCCAGGGCTTCGCGCCGCCCCGCCACTTCATCCAGTTCGTCGTCGGTTAGTTCGCCCCACTTTTCCTGAGCCGAGCCTTTGACCTGCTTCCACTTACCTTCAATAATGTCCCAATTCATATCTGAGTTCTCCTTTTGCTGAACATCATAAACAGCATAAGGCATAATCAACATTCCAGCATGAGGGAAGCGGGTGATATATTGATAGGACAATCGGACTAGCAGCATGACCCGAACATGCCATATTTAATCGGGTATGCTTTCCATTTCGAGATAATCTGCCAGGATCATATCGTCAGCTTCGACCCCCAGAATTGCCAGCATTTCCTGAATGCGGAAGGCCTTATTCTCAGCATCCAATGCTGACCAGGTGCGACTTTTGATCTCGATAAATGTATCGGGTAACTTAGGTTTCAAAACCCGATCCACGTTGATGTAAAACAAGACGCCCTGATAATGGATGTGCCAGCGCTGCCGGTCTTTCTCCAGTTCCCGTTCCGATGTAGGCTGGAAATACTCGCGATAGAAACGCAAGGGACGGTCGGCTGGGGCGATAAACCGGGAGTGCGATAGCAGCACCGACGAGTTGAAGGCATTTTCTTTAGTGGGCATGGTCAGTGTTAGCCGACTCCGCACGGATTGCACCGCCCCCTTATCATTCACCGTATCGTCTTCGCGGTAACGCACTCGACCCACACTCGGATCATCAAACTCGAAATAAGTATCATACTGTCGATAATGAATGTGCCGGATAACCTGCACATCACTGTGATTCAACAAACGCTCAATCAGTGACGGGTCTTTAAGCACCGCTTTCGATTGCACTTCAAAACTCTCGCCGCGTTCAAGGCCAGCAGTGACAGCCAGCAGTTTCTTCAGAATATCGCCCTCGTGCGCAGCCAGGAAGGTATCAACCTGGGCAGCATATACCTGGGCCTCTTGTTTCAATGCCGCTTCATCCAACGTCAGCAAATTACGGTCACGCATCAACCACTGCCCGTTGCACATCACATGCGCTACATCGGTACTCTTGGTCGCGTAGACGATTTCCGAATACACCGCAGCATCAGATCGTCTAAAATGCGGTAGATTATGCGACCCTTCGCTGTCAATAACAATTATGTCCGCCAGTTTGCCAGTTTCGAGGCTGCCCGTTTGATCGCCCATAAACAACGCTTCCGCCCCTTGCCGCGTCGCCATATGCAATGCTTGTCGAGCCGGTAATGCGGTTGGGTCGTTGGCATCCGTTTTCGCCAGAATCGCCGCCAGGCGAATCTCTTCGATCATATCCAGGTCGTTATTACTGGCGGGACCATCGGTGCCGATACCGACAGTGAGGCCATGCGCCAGCATCTCGGTTACAGGGGCGATGCCACTGGCAAGTTTGAGGTTACTGGTTGGGCAGTGCGCGACAGTGCAATCATGCTGCCGGATAGTCAACATTTCGGGCGGGGATATGTGCACACAATGCGCGGCTAAAACTTTGGCATCTAGCAACCCCACTGCCTCCACCCAATCGACCACCCGTGCTTCGCGATCGCGCAGGCTATCGTCGACTTCCTGCCGGGTCTCAGCGATATGAATCAACACCGGGACATCGAACTCCAGCGCCAATTTTGCACAGGCTTGCAGCAGATCTTCGGTACTGGAATAAGGCGCATGCGGAGCCACCGCTGGCGTAATCAAGGGATGCCCTTGCCACGCCTCAATAAACTGACGCGCATACGCCAGGCTGTCTTCATAGGTATTGGCATCAGGTGCCGGAAACTTGAGCACAGTCTGACCCAGGACACCGCGCATACCGGCATCGGCAGTCGCCTGGGCGATCTCCGCTTCATAGTAATACATATCAGCGAAGGTTGTAATGCCGCTACGAATCTGTTCGGCACACGCTAGCTTTGTCCCCAACCGGCAAAATTCCGGGCTGACAAATTCGCGCTCCGTCGGCATGATATACCCCATAAGCCAAACATCCAACCGGAGATCATCCGCCAGACCACGTAGCAGGGTCATGGGCACGTGCGTGTGCGCATTAATTAAGCCCGGCAAAACATATTGACCGTCGCAGTCAACAACTTCCGCCGCGTCGTATTCCGCCATGATTCTCTCGCGGCTGCCAACCGCGACAATGCGGGTACCGCGCACGGCAACTGCGCCATCATAAATCAGCGTGAAGTCGGCATCCATTGTGACGACGGTTCCGCCACTCAAAATCACATCAACGTTTTCCATCTTTCCCTCCTGTATAATGCGGGAAAATTTGCGGTATTATAGCGCACGAGTACACTTTGTCTATCAGCAGTCAGCAGGAGACTCTATGCTGCGCCGCCTTCGTCTTCGCCAGTTGCATATTATTGAGGCCGGGTTGATCGGCGTTTTTTTCGTTCAGGCCCTGCGCCTGCTCATCGGCCTAATCTATAGTCAAACCGCCAGCAGCGAACTCGTCAGCGTGCTGGACCCGGCAACCATTAATGCCGACCTGCCCGGCATCGTCACCCCAGCGGACGTCACCAGCGGGTTGACATTTTTGCTCTACATGCTGTTGGTACCGCTCCTCACCCTGTTCCTGGGGCGGGTGCGCT
Source organism: Phototrophicaceae bacterium (assembly GCA_965223835.1). Classification (GTDB taxonomy): domain Bacteria; phylum Chloroflexota; class Anaerolineae; order Aggregatilineales; family Phototrophicaceae; genus CAVYXZ01. The sequence goes on along the minus strand of CBDCXQ010000001.1, from coordinate 1,492,443 downwards.
GGCTCTTTATTCTGGCGGTCCTCATGGCAGCAGCCGGACGCGCCTTGTTAAGCCTTGATACCGCCGTACCAGATCTCGTAGCAGCGGCGTTGGTGATCGGGGGTGGATTGCTGTATATCGCGCTCGTGATTCGCCAGCGGGCACAAATGGTGCCCTATTTCTTTATTATCGGCTTTGGCACCGATCAACTGCTGCGGGCACTCGGCAACACACTCGATATTTCAATGACCGCAGGCTATAGCTCTATACAGGTTGTTTTATCAGTCTTCGTGATTTTTCTGGGTTTGATGACCGTCGTTCGTGCCCCAAAACAATCACCTGAAACCTTTATCTCGCCTGATTTTGGCCTGATGCCGCTGTGGGGTGGCGTGGGACTCGGTGGCTTATTATTTCTCCAGGTGGGACTCCTGGCCCTGCCCAATGCAATTGCAGGTCGGGCACATACGGATTATACAACCCTGGTTCCCCTGGTAATGGCTGCGACATTGTTACCCTTGATTCCGGCAGTACGCAATCAAGCGCGGGCGTTCATCAGTGCTTTTGATGGCGGTTGGCGCGGCTGGTTGTGGATGCTCTTCATCGCACTGCTGATGGTGTTTGGCCTGCGTTTTCAAGGTCTTGTGGCCGGAATCGCGCTGGTCATTGCTCAGTTTGGAATTAGCCTGTTGTGGTGGTGGGTCATTCGGCCACAGGCAGAGAACGAGCGCAACTTCAGCGGCCTGTGGCTGATCGTCGGCATAGTCTTGTTCGGGTTGTTACTCGTCGGCGACATCTTCACTTATGAATATGCCTTTGTCCGTGGACTTGCCACACCCTTCGAACCACTAAATACGCTGTTGTCCACCTTACTCCGGGGCTTCCGGGGACTGGGATTAGGGTTGCTGCTGCTGGGCGTTTTCCTCGCCTCATTGCCGATGACCCAAACCAGCCGACGCATCCCCTGGTCTGGGGGTCCCATCTGGCAGAATTTACTGGCATTTCTGATCGTCATTGCGGCCAGTGCGGGAGCTGCCATCGCCGCCCGCCCCCCGTTAATCACCGGCGTCCGCGATGTTGATGTGATCCGCCTGGGCACCTACAACATTCACGCGGGTTATAACGAGTTTTTTCACTATGATCTGGAAGCGATGGCCCGCACGATTGAGCGCAGCGGCGCGAACGTAGTCCTGCTACAGGAAGTAGAAACCGGACGTGCAACCAGTTTTGGGGTCGATCAAGCGCTGTGGTTGGCACGTCGTTTGCGAATGGACCGGCGCTTTTTCCCGACCAATGAGGGGTTGCAAGGCCTGGCCGTGCTGTCAAATGTTGAAATTGTCTTCGACGAAGGTAATCTGCTCACCAGCGCCAGCAACCAGACTGGTTTGCAACGGGTTCAATTGCGACCGGATGCCGGCATTCTCACCGTGTACAATACCTGGTTGGGCCTTTTATTAGCCTCACCGGATGGGCCAACCTTAGAAGAGCAGGAACAGGATCAGGCCCAGCAGCTTGCCGAGATTTTTTCGATTATCAGTGCAGATCATCCCAATGGCAATTTTGGTCGATTGGTACTGGGGGGCACCTTTAACAACACACCCACTTCACCACTGGCCCAACAGATCCGTGATGCTGGTTTCCGTGACCCATTTTCCGGCCAGCCACCCATCCGCTCGTACACATTGTTACGCGCGAATGTACAGGCGCGAGTCGATTATTTGTGGTTGCGGCCACCCTTGCAGGAGATCAGTGCCGGGGTGATGGACCCCGCAGCGTCCGACCATCGGATGGCAGTCATCGAATTACAGATTGCCAGCCGCTAACGTTAATTCACCGGCTTCGAGGCCCCGCAAGGCGTTACGGGCGGCGGCTTGAGCGGCCAGTTGTTTACTGCGGCCCTGCCCCTGTGCGACCGGTTGCTCGCCGATCACCACTTCAACATTGAACTCTTTTTCATGATCGGGGCCATCTTCAGCAACCACTTCATACACCGGAGTCAGGCCGACGGTTCCTTGACTCCACTCCTGTAATTTGCTGCGAGCGTCAATGTGCAACCCCTCAGCGAGGATGTACTCGACCATCGGCATCAACAACGGCGTGACAAATTCAGCCACTCGCTCGGTCCCTTGATCGAGATATAACGCACCCAGCAATGCTTCAAATGCGTCACACAGCAAATTGCGGCGGCTGCGTCCCCCGGTCAATTCCTCACCGCGACCCATGCGCAACACCGCACCGAGATCAAGTTCCAACGCCAGATCAGCCAGGGTATCAGTACGGACCAGCGCCGATCGCAACCGGGTCAACTCGCCTTCGGGCATATCGGGGAAACGGGCAAATAACGTTCGCGTAACGATAAAATCCAGGACGGCATCGCCCAGGAATTCGAGCCGTTCATTATCGCGTTCATCTTCATCTTCTTGTTCATTGAGAAACGAACGATGCGTCAGCGCCCGAACCAGCAACAGTTGATCGTTAAAATACAGTTGATGGCGTTCCTGAAATTTCTGAATGTCCATCAGGTCAAGCATAACTCGCAAAAATCAGCGACACATTATGACCGCCAAACCCAAACGAATTGCTCATAATGTGGTTCAGCGGCATATCACGGGCCATATTCGGCACATAATCCAGGTCACATTCCGGGTCGGGTTCATTATAGTTAATTGTCGGTGGGGCAACCTGATCGCGGAGAGCCATAATTGAGAAGACGGCTTCCAGCGCTGCCGTCGCGCCCATGCCGTGACCGGTCATACTCTTGGTCGAACTCATTGGAATCTGGTAAGCCTGTTCACCAAAAACCTGTTTGACCGCTTTGGTTTCCATCACATCATTCAGTGCGGTCGCGGTGCCGTGCGCGTTAATGTAATCAATCGCTGATGGCTCCAATTGGGCATCGGTCAACGCGGCTTTGATCGCCAGCACAGCGCCTTTGCCTTCCGGGTCGGGCGCAGTGGTATGAAAGGCATCGGATGTTGCACCGTATCCAACGATCTCGGCCAGAATTTCAGCACCCCGCGCTTTGGCATGTTCCAGTTCTTCCAGCACGAGGACGCCGGCACCCTCGCCAAAAACCAGCCCGGTTCGATCTTTGGAAAACGGTCGTGGCGTACCTGTCGGCTGATCGTTTTCACGGGAGCAGGCCCCCACGCGGTCAAAAGCGGCCACGCCAATGGGGAAAATGGTCGCCTCACCACAACCGGCCAGCGCTTGATCGAGCCGTCCTAACCGAATCAAATCATATGCATGACCAATACAGTCCCCGCCGGTGGCACAGGCTGAAACCGGCACATAGGAAGGCCCGGTTGCGCCCACTTCAATACTAATTAAATCACTGCCACCATTCACCATTAACATTGGAATACCAAACGGCGTAATCCGACGTGGGTCCCCACTCTCAAACAGAATCTGTGCCTGCTCATAATAACTCTCAACACCACCAACCGATGATCCGACAATCACACCGGTACGCTGGCTTTGCGCTTCGGACACTTCCATACCGGCCTGCTGGATCGCTTGTAAGGACGCACCCAACGCAAACTGTTGATAACGGTCGCGACGACGGGCATCCTTCGCTGCCATATACACCGTTGGGTCCCAATCCTTTACCTCAGCCGCAATTTTGACGAGATGATTCACCGGATCAAATCGTGTGATCGGCCCGACTCCGCTCTGTCCCGCTTTGATCGCTGTCCAGCTTGCTTCTACGGTGTGGCCTACAGGCGAAATCGCCCCCATTCCGGTCACAACAACCCGTTTCATTGCACACCCCTGTTTGCTATTAAGAATAAGTTATCGCGTTGTTGTACCATAGCCAGCAGTACACTGGCAATGCTTCATTCATCGGCAGGCCGGTCCACCATTGACGGCATATATTGACCTTCCACCCACGCTGACCCATCCGGTCCGACCTCTTTTTTCCACACCGGCACAATCTCTTTCAACCGGTCAATACCATAACGCGCCGCCTCAAAACAGCCTTGATCGCGATGTCCCGATGAACAGGCGATCAACACGGTGTTTTGCCCGACTTCCAGCTTTCCCACCCGCTGTATGACGGCGATTCCCTGAACCAACGGCCACTGTTCACGAATCTCGGCGGCAACCTGTCGCATTTTGGCAACCGCCATCGGCTCATAGGCTTCATATTCCAGATGCTGCGTTTGCAGCAAGCCGCCACCCTGGTCGGTTTCACCGCGCACCAAGCCGCTAAAAACACATACGGCTCCGGTTGCCGGAATCGTGATCGACGCGATAATGTCGTCATGGTCAATCGGTCCATTAGCCAACCGAAAGATCTCCGGGTAGTTACTGCCCCCACTCACGGGCGGGAAAAAAGCCACATCATCACCGGCATTGACCACTTCTTCGTTAAAGGCAAATTCCTCATTGACTGCCGCAATCGCTGCATCAACATGCGCTTTGAGTGCCGGATATTGATCGGCCAGTTTCTGTCGAACCTCAGCCACTGTTGCCGCTTCACCGGGCAGGGTCAGCACCAGCTGGTTTTGCCCCACAACGTCCTTTAGGGTTGCAAACAATAACACCTCAATCTGCATTACGTCTCATCCTCAGCTACATAGTCCCCATGTTGGCCGCCCCGCTTTTCCAACAAACGGATCTCACCCAGGCGCATGCCCCGGTCAACCGCTTTTGCCATATCATAAATCGTCAATGCCGCCACACTTACGGCAGTCAACGCTTCCATCTCAACTCCCGTCTTGCCAATCGTGCGGGCAGTGGCGGTAACGCGTACTGCACTTGCTTCATGGTCAAGCACCAGTTCAACATCAATTTTCGTCAACGGAAGCGGATGGCAAAGTGGAATCAAATCAGCGGTCCGCTTCGCCGCCATTATCCCGGCAATTTTGGCGATAGTGAGCACATCACCTTTTTTGAGCGCCCCTGCCTGAATTAAGCGCAGGGTTTCGGGTTGCATAAAGACCGCTCCGCCAGCCACTGCCAACCGCTCGCTATCTGGTTTTGCACCCACATCAACCATGCGGGCGGCACCCTGTTCATCCAGATGAGTTAGTCTGTCGCTCATGTGTTCCTCCCTCCGCCGCATTATAGCGAAGCCTTGTCTGTGATACTATGCCTGTGTATACTGATTGTGGACAAATAAGATTGTCTTAACTCTGGAGCTATCCCCCTTGAGCATTTTCAATTCAGGTCTTTCCAAAACGCGACGTTCCTTTTTCGGGCGCATCGCCGACATGCTCGGCAGTACCGACATTGATGATGATACCTGGGATGATATTGAAGCCATCCTGATTCAAGCCGATCTCGGAGTCGAAACCACGCAGGTGGTCCTGAAGGAATTACAGAAGCGCGGCTACCGACGCACCGAAGAACTGCAGCAGGGGCTGCGTGAGGTGCTGGCCGATATGCTCAAAGTGCCACCACCGATGAATATCAGTGGCAGACCCCTATCGATTATCCTGATTGTTGGGGTCAATGGGTCCGGCAAAACAACCTCGATTGCCAAACTCGCCAATCGTCTGAACAATGCCGGGCGCAATGTGATTCTGGCGGCGGGTGACACTTTTCGCGCTGCCGCGATCGAGCAATTACAGACGTGGGGTGAACGGGTGAACGTACCGGTGGTCGCCGGTCAACCCGGCTCGGACCCGGCGGCCATCGTCTATGATGCGACCGAGGCGGCCAATGCCCGTAAGAAAGACATTCTCATAATTGACACCGCTGGACGCTTGCACACCAATTACAACCTCATGGGCGAACTGGCAAAGATCAAGTCGGTCTCCTCGAAGGTCATCGCTGACGCACCCCATGAAGTGCTGTTGGTTCTTGACGGCACCACCGGTCAGAATGCACTGCAACAGGCCAAAAAATTTCAGGAAATGGTCGATGTCACTGGGGTCATCATAACCAAGCTGGATGGCACGGCCAAAGGCGGTATGGTCTTTGCTGTTTTCCAGGAACTCGGTTTGCCGGTGCACTACATTGGCCTGGGCGAAGGCATGTATGATATGGTGCAATTTAACCCGGAGATCTTCGTCAAAAGCCTGTTCGACGAAAATTAATTTAAGGCGGCAGTTACATGGATAATCTGATCAGTTTACTGACGGAATTTAAAACCAAGATTGATGGTCTGATGACACGACTCAACATTGCCGGAAAAGTTGCCCGCTTACAGGCCATTGAGGAACAGGCCAGCGCCACTGATTTCTGGAATGACCCAGAAAGCGCGCAAAAGTTGATGCAGGAAATGTCAACCCTGAAAGCGACTGTAGAGAAATGGCAGGTCGTTGCCCAGCGAATCAATGATGCGTTAGAACTGGCTGAACTGGGTGATGATGATCTTCTAGATGAACTCACTCAGGAAACAGAAGCCTTGCAACCCATAGTCGAGCGCATGTCGTTTCAGGCCTTATTCTCTGGTCCCTATGACCATGAAAATGCTATTCTGGCGATACATGCCGGTGCGGGCGGCACTGACTCGCAAGACTGGGCCGAGATGCTGGAACGGATGTACGTGCGCTGGGCGGAGCAAAACGGCTATAAAGTGGAAACCATTGATCGCAGCGAGGGTGAAGAAGCTGGCATAAAAAGTGTGTTGTTGGATGTTCGCGGTGAACACGCTTATGGCTACTTACAGAGTGAGCAAGGCGTTCACCGGTTGGTGCGCCTGAGTCCCTTCGATTCCGCCAGCCGTCGCCATACATCGTTTGCTAAAGTCGAACTGTGGCCCGATATTCAGGGCGATATAGACATCGAGATCAATGATAGCGACTTACGGGTTGATACCTTTCGCGCCGGTGGTGCCGGAGGCCAACACGTCCAGAAAAACGATACTGCCGTGCGCATCACCCACCTGCCCACCGGCATTGTCGTGCAGTGCCAGAATCAACGCAGCCAGAATCAGAACAAAGATCGGGCGCTGCAAATTCTCAAAGCCCGGCTGCTGGACATCGAACTCCAGAAGCAGGAGGCAGAACTGGCAGCGCTTAAGGGCGAAAATGTCGACGCTGGCTGGGGTAATCAGATTAGATCCTACGTGCTCCATCCCTACCAGATGGTGAAAGATCACCGCACCGACCACGAAGTTGGCAATACCAGCGCGGTCCTTGATGGGCGACTGGCTGATTTTATGGAAGCGTACCTGCGGTATAAGATCAATCATACGAACCTGCCACCCCAGGAGGAAAAAGCCTCATGAGCGACAATCCACTCGCCGACCAGATCAGACAACTAGAAAGCCGCTTCGATACCTTTCATAGTCGAGTGCGCATGACCGCGATCACCCGTGAAGTCAGTGATGTCGCCGAACGCATCAAAAAATTACCGGTCGAAATTGAGCAAATCCGCAGTCGTGGTTACGTTTTCCGTGCATATCTGGAAAATAAGGCTCAGGTCCTGGGGGATCATTGGGAAGATAATCAGTATCGGGTTCGACAAGCCATTGAAAATGAAGTGAATGACCTGCGTGATGATATTCAAAAGGTCGAATTCAGGGTCCGCCGTTTGACCGACGGTTCCGATGAAAACGATGTAAACACCGCTAGCGAGTGGTTACAAAATCTGGAAAACAAAGTTGAGGCGGCTGAGACGCGCATCCAGAATATGTATACATCGCTCCAAAACGATGTGCAGTCCACCTTCAGCCAGATTACTGAAATAAACTGGTTCCTGGATCAAAAAGACGAAGCCTCGTTTGATTTCCTGGCGGGCGAAGCGCTATTCCTCGCGGCCAAAGCCGAATGGGTCGCTACTGGCAAAGGCAAAAAGGATCCTGACGGCATCCTTTACCTGACCGACCAGCGCTTGATTTTCGAACAGAAAGAAACTACCGGCAAACGCCTGGGGATGTTTGGCGGCAAGCAGGAACAGGAAGTTGAATGGGAATTAGGGTTGAACGTCGTCAAAGCAGTTGAGGCTGAGAATAAGGGGCTTTTCGGCGGCAAGGATATGCTCCACTTCCAGACGACCGACCGCGAACATCGTCAACTGACGGTTGAGGTCAAAGGTGGTGTTGACTGCAAATTCTGGCAAAAACAGATCCAACGCATGATTAGTGGCGATGTCGCCAATGAACGGGCCATCGAGCCGGACCCGGAATTGCTGGAAAAAGTCCGGGAAGCGCCCACCGCCTGCCATGTTTGTGGCGGCACGCTGCCGATGCTCGTTGCCGGACAAAATCAGATTGTCTGCGATTATTGCGGCACAACAATTCGCCTCTAAACTTGACAGCGGCGCGTGATGCCATTATGATGATGGCAATGGGACAAAATCCCATCCTATCCACACAATAAACCCACAGCAAATCCTTGACAAACATAACCTGTTGAGGTATGATTTGTCATCTATGGTCGCTCACAATCACTGTAAATTTTGAAATGGCGTTGGAAGATTTTCCAATAGCCATTGTTGTGTTTAACGTGAAGCTGAGCACTACCGAATCCACCATTTTTAGCGGTCCATGTCCTAAATTTATCGTATCGTTGACATCTCAAATACAGCATTAACGCAAGGAGGGTACGCCTTTGGAAGCGAAGGATTTCAGCGCACTCCGCATTAGCCTGGCCTCACCAGAGCATATTCGGTCTTGGTCATACGGCGAAGTCACCAAACCGGAGACGATCAACTACCGCCGTTTGCGTCCAGAAAAAGACGGGTTGTTCTGTGAAGCCATTTTTGGCCCTACCAAAGACTGGCAATGCTACTGTGGCAAGTACAAGAATGTCCGTTATCGCGGCATTGTCTGTGACAAGTGTGGGGTTGAAGTAACTCGGTCTTCCGTTCGACGCGAACGCATGGGGCATATCGAGTTAGCCGCCCCCGTAGCCCATGTTTGGTACACCCGGCGCGTGCCCAGTTATCTGGGTCTGTTGTTGGATGTTAGCCGCCGCAACCTGGACCGGGTTCTCTATTTTGCGCAATATGTCATAACCAATGTTGATGAAAACGCACGGCAAAAGGCATTGGGTCGGGTCGAAAAAGAACTGGCACAAAAAGAAATCGCGCTCGGTGGTGACCTGCATGAACAGATGGATGCCATCCGTAATCAACAGGAAGAATCAAAGGTCACGATGGATGATCGCATCGCGGCCATTCATAACCATTTTGATGAAGAATTGGTTCGTCTGACCGATGAATTGATGGAAGAAGCCCAATCCCTTCAAAATCGCGTGGAATCGCTCGTTGGTCAGGCGGCGCCATCAGACATCAACTTCAACATCGCCGAGATGGTGATCGCGGCTAAAGGCGAAACTGTCACCAGTGATCACATCGCCGGTATTCAGTCGGCAGTGAATGCGTACATGGGCGATATTCAGGAAGATGTCGACCAGATGCGGAAGGCGGAGTTAGAAAAGCTCAGCATGGAAGCTGACACCAGTTCCGGCGAAGCCGACACCCAGATGGCTGAGCTTCAGGGTGAACTCGATGATCGACTGAGCACCGTGCGCAGCAGTGCTGAACGCGCACGCCAGGAGTTGCAGGAACTTAAAGTGTTGCAGTTTCTGCCAGAAACTCGCTATCGTGAATTGAAAAGCCGCTATGGCAATGTCTTCCAGGCAAACATGGGTGCGGAAGCGTTTTATGACATCCTCCAGCACATGGACCTGGAAAAGCTGGGCAAAGAACTTTGGAACGAAGTGCGCACGACGCGTTCTAAGCAACGGAAGAAGAAAGCTACCAAGCGGTTGAGCGTGGTCGAAAGTTTGCGTAAGAGCGATAACCGGCCCGAATGGATGATCCTGACCGTGCTGCCGGTGATTCCGCCTGAATTGCGACCGATGGTCCAACTCGATGGTGGTCGGTTTGCCACCAGCGACCTGAATGATCTGTATCGCCGGGTCATCAACCGCAACAATCGTCTCAAGCGCCTGTTGGAATTGGGTGCGCCCGACGTCATCGTTCGCAATGAAAAGCGGATGTTGCAGGAAGCTGTTGACAGCTTGATCGACAACAGTCAGCGCGGCAAGGCGCTCAGTCGTCGCGGGCGTCGCGAACTCAAATCACTCAGCGATATGCTGAAGGGCAAGAAAGGCCGTTTCCGGCGCAACCTGCTGGGCAAGCGTGTCGACTATTCCGGGCGTTCCGTGATCGTCATTGGCCCCAAACTCAAGTTATATCAGTGTGGCTTGCCCAAGACAATGGCATTGGAGTTGTATCGCCCCTTTGTGATTAGCCGCCTGGTCAATCAGAATTATGCCAGCAACGTCAAAGGCGCAAAACGGATTATCGAACGGGAGAAGCCCGAAGTCTGGGAAGCGTTGGAAGAGGTCATTACCGAACGTCCGGTACTCCTCAACCGTGCCCCTACCCTGCACCGGTTGGGTATTCAAGCATTTGAACCCCAGTTGGTCGAAGGGAAAGCAATCCAGATTCATCCGCTGGTGTGCTCGGCATTTAACGCCGACTTCGATGGTGACCAAATGGCGGTCCATGTGCCGTTGAGCGAAAAAGCGGTGCAGGAAGCCCGTGAACTGATGCTCAGCACGCGCAACCTGCTGAAACCAGCCGATGGTGCGCCCATCGTTGGTCCTTCAAAAGACATGGTGTTGGGCTGCTACTACCTGACGATGGACCCAACGGTTGAGATCGTCACAACCGTGAAAAAGGCGGATAAATTCCGTAGCATGGATTCGCTCTATAACGACAAGAGCCGGGTTGGTATCGCCCTGCGTTCCAACGGTTACTACTACGCCCTGCACCGGGATTTGACGAATGTCGAGTTGTACACCGACATCACCGAAGAAGATGACACCGGACGCGTGCGCGTGGTCGAATCAGCGATTGACCGGACGGTGCGAGCAGTTCTCGAAGGCGAAGTGGATTGTATGCTGGCAAACGCCTACGAGATGAAGAAGTATATGGAAAAGCGCGGCCTTGCGGACCAGCTAGAAATCTCTAACCTGCATGAGCGGCAAATGGTTGTCGATATGGACGAGGTTGAATATCTCTATCGCCTCGGTATGGTTGACCTGCACACGCCGATTCTGCTGGGCAACATTTATGACCACCGCCCACCGCAAGATGAACCCGAAATCACAACCATTGGTCGGGCCGTCTTTAACCGCATCTTGCCAGATGAAATGCGCTTTGTGCAGGAAACTCTCGGCAAGAAAGGCCTGCAAAACCTGGTTGCACAGTGCTACCAGCGCATCGGGTCCGATGAGACGACCGAGGTTGTAGACCAGATCAAGAATTATGGCTTCCACTACGCCACGATCTCAGGCACGACGATTGCCGTTGCTGACCTGACCATTCCTGATGAGCGGAGCGATATTCTGTCGACGGCTGAATCGGTTGTTGACCGCGCCGACCGTGACTTCCGCCGGGGTCTGTTGACCGAAGAAGAACGTTATCAGATCACGATTGATGAATGGACCAACGCCAAAAACCGCCTCCAGGATGTGATCCGCGATACGCTGGACCCCTATGGCCCCATCGCAATTATGGCGATTTCCGGGTCAACCAAAGGGGGTTTTGGACCGATCACCCAGTTGGCGGGTATGCGTGGCCTCATGGCAGACCCATCGGGGCGCATTATCGAAATGCCCATCATGAGTCATTTCCGCCAGGGCCTGACTGCTCTCGAATACTTCATCTCTACGCATGGTGCACGTAAAGGTCTGGCCGATACCGCGCTGCGTACTGCCGATGCGGGTTATCTCACCCGGCGGCTGGTTGATGTCGCCCAAGACGTTATCGTCAACCGTACCGATTGTGGCACGGAAAAAGGGATGCAGATTAACCGGTCCGATGATGTCGCTGGTCAACCGATCTTTGACCGCATTGTCGGTCGGGTGGCGGCTGAGCCGGTTTATCATCCCGACACCGGTGAACTCATCGTGGGCCGCAACGAGATGATTGACGAAGACGTAGCCGACGCGATTCAGAATTGCGATATTGAGACCGTGTATGCCCGCAGTCCGATGACCTGTGCATTAATCCACGGGATTTGCGCTCTATGTTATGGGCGTGATCTGGGTCGGGGCGAAATGGTCGAAATCGGCTCGGCGGTCGGCATTGTGGCGGCCCAATCAATTGGTGAACCCGGCACGCAGCTTACCCTCCGTACGTTCCACACCGGGGGTACCGCCCAGGCCAGCGGTGACATCACCAGCGGTCTGCCCCGTGTTGAAGAATTGTTCGAAGCCCGCAAGAAGCCAAAGGGTGAAGCGGTTATCGTGGACATCAGCGGTGTCATCCGCCTGAGCAAACGTGACGGCGTTCGGTTGGCAACCGTGATTGACAGCGAGGTCATCAATGACGAACAGGCCATTCCAGCAGGCTGGGAATTGCAGGTCGAGGATGAGCAAGAGGTCAAACAGGGCGAGGTCTTGATGCAGTCACCCGATGGCGAAGAAGGTATTGTCGCCCGCATGGAGGGGATTGTGCATCTTGAGGCGGACAAACTCTACATCCGCTACGAACGCCGCCAGGAGATGGAATATGAGATTCCATCCAGTGCCCGCCTGATGCCAGAAGTCTACGACGGCGCTGAAGTTCATGCCGGTCAGCAGTTAACCGAGGGTGCTAAAAATCCGCACCGCATCCTGCGTATTCTGGGTGAGGGTGCAACGCAACTATACCTCTTAACCGAGGTGCAAAAAGTGTACCGTAATCAGGGTGTGAACATTGCTGATAAGCACTTTGAAGTGATGATCCGCAAGATGCTGTCGAAGGTTCAGATTACCAAGAGCGGTGATAGCCAGATGCTGCCGGGTGAATTAATTGATCGGCTGAAGTTGCTCGATATGAATGAGCGGTTGCTGGCCGAAGAGAAAGAACCGGCAGCCGGCGTGCCGATTTTGCTGGGCATCACCAAAGCGGCGCTGAGCACCGATAGTTTCCTATCCGCGTCCAGCTTCCAGCACACAATCAAGGTGTTGGCCGGAGCCGCGATTGAGGGTAAGGTCGATAACCTCTATGGCCTCAAGGAAAACGTCATCATCGGCAAGTTGATCCCGGCTGGAACGGGCTTCCACACCTATCAAGACCGCGAACTGGTCGCCCCCAACATTTCGTTGGAAGCGCAGGGCGCATTGGATGCCGAAGACCTCAGCATTGATGAAGATGACCTGGACAACATCGAGGACAGCCTCAACATCAACGTCTAACCGGTACCTCAGCGACACGAAATAGGTTATGCTTGAAGGGTGGTCCAATGGATCACCCTTTTTTGTTCCCCAGCAAAGGTATAACCAGCATGTCAACATCCCAACCCAACGTTATCTGGATATTTGGCGATCAACATCGAGCACAAGCATTAGGCTGTATGGGTGATCCCAATGCACACACGCCCAACATTGACCGGCTTGCTGCTGACGGGTTGAACTTCACGCGGGCCGTTTCCGGATTCCCCCTGTGCTGCCCCGCACGTGGCACATTACTTACCAGTCGCTATGCGCATGATTGTGTGCCCGGCCACCAGCACCAGCTACCGCCCGACGATCCCACTATTGCCGACGTATTCCGCACTGCCGGCTATCATACGGCCTACGTGGGCAAGTGGCACCTGGACGGCTTCCAGGAATCCGAGGGGCGGGCTGCCATGCATATCGTGCCACCCAATCGTCGGGGTCATTTTGATTACTGGGTGGGGTATGAAAACAATAACAGCCAGTGGGATTGTTGGGTGCATGGCGGTGCGGGCGATTCGGCCTTTCATTACCAACTGCCCGGCTATGAAACCGACGCGCTCACCGACATGTTCATTGACCATCTGCGCCAACACGTGCAATCTAACCCGTCCACGCCTTTCTTCGCCGCGCTATCCGTCCAACCGCCCCACGATCCGTATGTCGCGGAGCCGAATTATATGGCGGATTATACACCTGGCACCATTCAACTACGTCCCAATGTCCCGCCGGTGGCGTCGGTTGTTGAACGCGCTCGGCTGGATCTCGCTGGTTATTACGCGATGATCGCCAACCTGGACTGGAACCTGGGCCGGATGCGTCAAGCGCTGACGGACATAGGTATTGCGCATGATACCCACATCATGTTCTTTTCCGATCATGGTGATTTACACGGCTCGCACGGTCAGTTTCGCAAAACATCACCGCTGGAAGAGTCGATTCGCGTACCGCTCATTATTGGCGGACACGTGCCCCGCTATGACAACATCGGTGGCCGTAACCCCGCTCCCATCAGCCTGATTGACATCGCGCCCACCACGCTCGGTCTCTGTGGCATCAATGCCCCGGATTGGATGCAGGGCACGGACTATTCAGGTTATCGATTGCATGACCGCACGGTGACCCAGGAACCCGATTCAGCTTATTTACAAGCCGTGATTCCGACTGGGCATGGTGACAGCATCGACCGCCCCTGGCGCGGCGTCGTCACCCGTGATGGATGGAAATATGTGGTGCTCGAGGGTCAACCCTGGATGCTATTCAACTTGAATGAAGACCCCTATGAGCAGGTCAACCTCGCCCACAATGTGAGATATGGCGATCAGCGGCAGCGACTGCAAGCGCGACTGGCCGAGTGGATTCTAGAGACGGGTGACAGCTTCACATTGCCTGAAATTTAGAACGGTGAGCGACACCAGCAATTGAAACAATACACCTTCAGCAAAATTTGACATGTCAACATAGCAATATATAATTATTTGGCGGCTCGAATAGGTTCAAGCTGGTGACAATCAAACAGGTCAATGAAAACTCACCCATCCCAAAATATTATCAGGTCTACTCAGCCTTGTTGGATCTGATCAAAACAGGTGAAATACAACCGGGAACCGCGCTTCCGCCAACCAACGCACTGACCAAGCGCTTTGGTGTAAGCCGCATTACACTAACGAAAGCAATGGACATGCTGGAGGCCGAGGGAATCATCGAGCGACAACAAGGGAGAGGTACATTTGCCTGTGCCACATCATCAACAGCACCCATTGTTGTTGGAATCCTAAATGATCTTCAGCCAGAAACTGACCGCTATGATCGACAATATTTGTGGCAAGCCATCGTCGACGGGGTTCAACGCGTCACCAGTGAGCATAATTACACCCTGAACCTCATTGGGGCACAATCTCATTTCGAAGACCATGAGGAATCGCGCCCAAATGTGGTGATGAACCAGGTCGATGGCATCATCTTTCATCCCGGATCAGAGGTAAATGAGGGGCACCATGCATTGATGCAGTCAGCAATTGATGCGGGTTTCCCGGTTGTATGTGTAGACCGTTATTATCACGAACAACTCACCGATCGGGCCGTTTTTAATGATGCTGAAATTGGTTATGAGCTGACACTGGCGCTCATCAATCGCGGCCATCAACACATTGCGTTCGCGCAGACGAGTGAACCCCATGTTAGCAGCGTCAAGAATCGATTGGCCGGGTATCGTCAGGCATTGGCAGATCATGGCATTACGTTTGACGATGAACTCATTCTGGACATTTATAGCCGCCCCACACCAGAAACACATGTGAAATTATTGCAGCGGATTGAGCAAAATAAGTTTACGGCAATTTTCTCTGCCAACGATCCAACCACTGAGCTATTGCTTTTCGACCTGAATCGGTTGAATCACGACCGCCTCAAAGAAATGAACCTGCGTACTGGCTCTGACCGATCTATTGACGATCTATCTTCGACTGAAATCGTGCTAGATATTGCGATGATTGGTGATGTGATCTCACCATACTATCGACATTACATCTCGCTTTTTGCCCGTCACTCCGGCCACCAACTCGGTGAAGCGGCGGCGAAACTACTTATTGGGCGTATCAAAGGTGAAATCACCGGTCCATCTCAAACGGTGATTGTGCCTATGGATATTGTGGAATTAAACGAATAACGATTGAGAGGAGGTCTGCAAATACATCTAATTTACCGTTCGTACATTCTGATAGATATTTCTTAAGGAGCAAAAATGAGATCTCGATATTTGGGCTTAGGGATGGTCGTCATCATCGCCCTGGTCACACTCACCATTAACATGGTCATCGCCCAGGATATACCTGAAGTCCCGCGCGAAGACACCGTTATTCTTGATATTGACGGCGGGAACGCGACCAATGCCAACCCGTTCAATCATAATCTGATCGCTACCTTCAGTTCAGCCGGCGGCAACGTTGGGACCGGTCAGGTCGTCTACGAGCCGCTGTTTGTCCTAAACTATGAGAGCGGCGAGATTGAACCCTGGTTGGGCGAGAGCATGACTCCCAACGAGACGTTGGATGTTTGGACGCTGACACTGCGCGATGGAGCCTACTGGCAAGACGGTGAAACACTCGACATTGATGATGTCATGTTCACGGTGAATTTGTTGCTGAATGATGAAACCGCGACCCTGGCCCGGGCCGCCGCGCTGCAAAGCTGGATCGACTCGGTTGAAAAGGTCGATAATCTCACCATGACCTTCAACCTAAAACGGCCCAACCCCCGGTTCCAACTGGATTATTTTTCAGTCAAGATTGGTAGCAGTTTCCTGCCGATGCCTGAGCACATCTGGAGCCAGGTAGACGTATTCGAATTCACTAACTTCGACCTCGAAGCGGGGCACCCCGTCGGCAGCGGTCCTTACAAAATGGTCCGTGCCAGTGAGAATGAGTTCGTCTATGATCGTGATGACAACTGGTGGGGTGCGGCTACGGGTAATTTCAATTTGCCAGAACCGCGCCGTGCGATCTGGATTCACACCGGCAGCGACGATATTCGGGCACTGCTGGCGATTGACAATGAAGTCGACAGCGTGATGGATGTCACCGTTGGTGCCTGGGAAGTTATTCAGGCGCAAAACCCGAACTTCATCGCCTGGCAGAATGGTTCGCCCTGGGTATGGTTCGGCCCCTGTGCCCGACGTGCCGCTGTAAATCATACGGTTGAGCCGTGGGGCAACCCGGAAATGCGCTGGGCCTTAAGCCATGCGACTGATCGTAATCAAGTGGTGCAGATCGCCTATGAAGGCGCGACCAATCCATCCCTCAGCATGTTCCCAGAGTACGGTGGCCTTGTTAATCCCTTCATCAATGCGCTGGAAGCAGCCAACCTGACCCTTAGCCCGGTTGCGGATGTGGCCCAGGCAACGGCCCTCATCGAAGGCAATGGCTACGTCTTGAATGGCAGTGGCATTTATGAAAAAGATGGTCAGGAGCTGGCGTTAAACATCCAAGCTCCCGAAGGCTTCATTGAAAAACGCCGCATTGCCGAAAACCTGGTCGAACAATGGCGGGGAATCGGTATAGCCGCTGTTCAGAGTAATGTGACCAACGCCACCTGGAACGACAATCGAGCGACTGGAAACTTTGAAGTTGTTTTGGATTGGGGTAGTTGTGGTTCGGTCAATGAACCCTGGGGTTCTATGGATACTGACAACATTCGTTGGCTGGCCCCGATTGGTGAACCGTCACCAAGTTCACTCAACATTGGTCGTTGGAGCGGCGCGAATGCTGAAGTCTACAGCGCGATTGTCGATCAGATAGCAGAGTTGCCGCTCGGTGATCCAGCGATCATGCCACTTTTCATGGAAGCGATGGAAATCTGGTACGGTGAACTGCCCAACATTCCGATCACCCAGGCTACCAAGCTCATTCCATTCAACAACACCTACTGGACCAACTGGCCGAGTGCTGAAAACAATTACTTCCAGGCCCCAACCTGGTGGGACAGCACGGCGAAAATCATCCTCGCGCTAGAGAAAGCCCAGTAACCATAACCAAAAGAACCGGGGTCACTGCATCCCGGTTCTCTCATATCCTGGACATCATAAAACAGCGTGATTAGTCGTAACGGTCCAATTGCACATCCGGACGCACCGCATCGTAGATCATCCAATAGAGGGGGCGCTCTTGCTGGGCCAGCGGCACCAGGAGGCTGTAGGCGGCTCGTTCGTCACGATTTTCGATCAGCGTTGGCAACCAGCCAAAATTCATATTCCACAGGAACATGGGGCCGATGAAATCAGTCGCCTGACCGATCTGGAACGCCCGCAAGGTACTCTCGGCCTGACCCCATTTGTCGTTGTATGTCATCCACAATTCCGGCGCGTCCCCCGGCAATTCATCCCAGGTCGCCCAGCCAAACTCCGTCAGCCACAATTGCAAGTCGTTGTGACCATTGGCGACCATGATATTGCGATAATCTTCGATGGTGTTAGCGAAGAAGAATACGGGGTTATCATCCCAGCTTTGGCCTTCAACGGCGTCGCAACAGCGCACGTCGGGCGGATTGCCCCAGCTAAACGGATGGGCACCAATCGCCACGTTATCGCGGAAATTACCCAGGCCAGCGTTATACATCTGCTGGAGATAGGCTCGGTCATCCGTTGAAAAATCGCTGGTTGAAGTGGGGGCCAGCCCAGCCGTCACCACAATAATATGCGTTGCACGCGGCTCTTTCGGGTCTGTCAGCATCCGATCCGAATAGGCGTTGATGGCTTGATACGCGGGCGTGAAATAGCGCATGTATTCCTCGCCGGTCAAAGGCCTTCCCTGCCATTCGCGGATGAGGTTCGGCTCATTCCAGATTTCAATCGCGTCAATCGCGTTGCCAAACTCGGTCATCATTAAATTGAGAAAATTCACCAGGGCCTGGGGATCGTCGGGTGGCCCCGATTCAGCGGTGTTCGAACGCGCCCAATCCGGCGCTTTCGCCACACTGACGAGCACTTTCATACCACGCTGTTTCAGATTCTCGACATAGAGTTCCTGTCGCCGGAAGGCTTCGGTGATCTCGTCGGGGCCGTTGGGCTGCAACAACGTCCAATCAATTTGTACTTTGACCCAGCCCAGTTCAAGCTGTTCCGTCAACCGCAGCACTTCGTTCCAATCACTTTGTTCCAACAGCGTATGCACCTGCACCCCCATCTGGCTGGGATCTAAACCCGGCAATCCGGATGGATCTGGACCAGCCGGTGTATTGGACGGTGGTGGCAAGGCCGTATCTGCTGGTACTCGAGTCGCTGGTTGCGGCGTCGCTTCGACGGTTGGTTGCGGTGTGGCCGAGGGTGCCGGGCGCGGCGTAAACGTTGGTGGCGGCGTGTAATCTGGCCCAATGATCGGTCCGGGACGAATTCCGGGGCGAGTGGCGGATCGTTCAACCGTCGCTGTGGGTGATGCAACGACCGCCGCCGCTTCTCCATCAGTTTGATCGGTTGCTGTCGGTGCCAATCCACCCACCGTTGGGATGGGTGTTATGGTTGTCTCATGAGTCGGTGTGACATAAATGGGAATCGGCGTTTGCGGGATACAGGCGGTGGCCGCCAATAACAGGAGGCCCAGGCTAAGCATGGAAGGCAGCAAGTATGTCATCATCATGCTGCGCATACTATCATAGCCCCGTGCAGATTGCTAGAAAAATTACGAGAAGGCGGCTAATCAATGAGCAATTATGTGTTATAATAGAGAACAAATGTTCAAATTTGACAGTCGCACTCTGCGAACATAGAATGTATGAACATTTTCCCCCTCATACAACTTAATATTGAGGATCTGCTTGAATGAATAATGGTAACATTCACTCGATAAATATTGACCAGGAAATGCGCAGTGCTTACCTGGATTATGCGATGAGCGTCATTGTCTCACGCGCCCTGCCCGATGCGCGTGACGGCCTAAAACCGGTGCACCGGCGCATCCTATATGCGATGCACGATATGGGCATGCGGTCCGACGCACAGTACAAAAAAAGCGCCCGTATCGTCGGTGAAGTGCTGGGCAAGTATCATCCGCATGGTGATACTGCCGTCTACGAGACGATGGTACGGCTGGCACAGACTTTTTCGATGCGCTACATGCTGGTGGATGGTCAGGGCAATTTCGGGAGCATCGATGGTGATGGTCCCGCTGCTATGCGCTATACCGAAGCGCGCATGGCCGAAATGGGCGAGGAACTCCTGGTCGATATTGATAAGAACACGGTCGATTTCCAGGAGAATTTCGACGGCAGCCTGACCGAACCGGCAGTCCTCCCCGCCAGTATCCCGAACTTATTGGTTAACGGTTCATCCGGGATCGCGGTCG
The DNA here is from genome assembly GCA_965223835.1 of Phototrophicaceae bacterium. Taxonomy (GTDB): domain Bacteria; phylum Chloroflexota; class Anaerolineae; order Aggregatilineales; family Phototrophicaceae; genus CAVYXZ01. The sequence continues at coordinate 1,472,522 of CBDCXQ010000001.1, read as the reverse complement.
GCATGTCCACCAGCATTCCTCCCCACAACTTGAGTGAGGTGTGTGACGCGCTCATCTATATGCTCGACAACTGGAAAAAGCTGGAAGACATCGCGATCAGTGATTTGATGCAGTTTATCAAAGGACCCGATTTTCCGACCGGTGGTTTGGTCTACCGTCACCGGGATAGCACCGATTCAGAAGAAGATCCGCTCATCACCGCCTATTCAACTGGACGGGGCAAAATCACGGTACGGGCGAAGGTTCACATTGAAGATATGGGCCGGGGTAAATCTCGGATTATCGTCAGCGAACTCCCCTACCAGACGAACAAGTCATCATTGACGGAACGTATCGCGTCACTGGTCCGCACAGGAAAGCTGGAAGGCCTGGCCGATTTACGCGACGAATCCGACCGGCAAGGCATGCGAATGGTGGTCGAACTCCAACGCGGCGCAGACCCCACCGATGTGTTATCGGACCTGTTCAAATTAACGCCCCTCCAGGACACTTTCAGCATCATCATGCTGGCGCTGGTGGATAACGAGCCACGGATTCTGAATCTGAAGCAAGTGTTACGCGTATATCTGGACCATCGCCTGGTTGTCATCCGACGGCGCAGTGAATATGAACTGACCCGCGCTCAGGAACGGGCACACATCCTGGAAGGGTTGCTCAAGGCACTGGATAATTTGGACGAAACCATTGCCATCATTCGCAAGTCGCGCAATGTCCAAACGGCCCGCGCAAATCTCCGCAAAGCCCTAAAAATCAGCGAGATCCAGGCTCAGGCCATTCTAGATATGCAATTGCGCCGCCTGGCAGCCCTGGAACGACGCAAGATCGACGATGAGTACAAAGAAAAAATCAGACTCATCAAGTATCTGGAAGGTTTGCTGGCAAGTCCAGACAAAATGCGCAGCGTGATTGCCGATGAATTGGGCAGCATCCAGCAAGCGTATAGCGACCCACGCCGCACGATCATCACCGATAATACCGCCACCAGCACCGAAGACCTCATGATCCCGCAGGAAAATACCTGGGTTACGCTAACGGTCAATGGTCTAATCGGGCGCAGCTATGAAGATATGGCGCCCAAGATCACGACAGATGTCAAGAAACCGCCCCGCTTCATCGTTCACAGCAGCACCAATCAAGTGCTTTACCTCTTTACAGCTGAGGGTGAATGCGCAACGATCCCGGTCCAGCAATTACCACAGATTAATGACCCGGCCCAGGGGGTAGCATTCAATACGATGTGTCCGCTTGAGCCAAAAGCTGAAGTGGTCGCTATCCTCAGCCTGCCACCCGATCTGGAGAGTGGCTACCTGTTCCTGGCAAGTCGCGACGCACAGGTCAAACGGTTACGCATTGAGGATCTGCCAGGGATGTCATCGAACACCTTTAAAGTGATGAACCTCACCGGCAAGGATCGGTTGGGCTGGGTGTTACCCACCACTGGCACCAACGAAGCGGTATTAGTTACTGCACAAGGCCAGGCTATACGCTTCAGTGAAGATGATGTTCGACCGACTGGCTTACCCGCCGGGGGGATGCGGGGCATCAAACTGATGGGGCAGCGAGACCAGGTTGTCGGTGCATTCCTGGCGGCTGAAAATCAGTATGTTTGGACGATCACCGACGATGGCGTCGCCAAAATCTCGCTGATTGACGAGTTCCCGTCGCAGGGCCGCGCTGGTGGGGGCGTTATTGCCATGCGCCTGCCCGCCGATAGTCAAGCGGTGCGGGCCGCTACCATTGGTCGTCAGGATGATAATATCGTCGTGCTGACCACCAAAAATAAGCCCAAATACATGCGGGTTGGACTGGCCCAAAAACTCAAGCGCGGGCGCAATGGCGGCGATTATGTAATCTCAATGCGGGAGAAAGAAACGGTATCAGCAGTTGTCACGTTCCAGAATCAGATTGAGGTACCTGAGCCAGTCGAGTAAGCGCCGCATCATATTGCGGGGCCATCCGTTGCCAATCGAACCGGGTGATAAATTCCTGCAAGGGATTTATGTTATCAACGCTGATTTCACCCTGCAAATGGCGCTTCAACAACGTATAAAGATCGTTGGCGCTGTATAAGCAGGCTGATTTAAAGGCATCAGGCATCAAAGCTGGATAATTCAAGCGGTAAGGCAGCAAGGGAATACAGCCACAGTACATCGCCTCGGCAATCGCGATGCCAAAAAAATCCTGATTTGCCGTGCTCACCACATAATCGGCAGACCATAACAGCCGTGCATATTCAGCGAAATCTGCCACGTAACCATAGTGAACCACCCGATCACCCAATTCCCGGCGGGCCTGCTCGAAATTTGTTGGTTCCTGCTGGAAATTCTCACCAGCTAACGCTACCCGAAACGCAATGCCCTCATTGGCGAGTCGATACAGCACCGCGAAGAATAAATCTGGGTTCTTATCCGCTTCCCAGCGATGATTCCACAGAATAAGCGATGGCTGACTCGGGTCACGGTCAACCTGATGAGCATCAAACCGGCGCAGATCAAGTCCCAATGGCAAAACCTGCGCCTTAGCCCGAATTTGCTCGACTGTTGCCAGTTCATTGTAATCGCCAAAATGCTTGAGCATGCGCGGCAGCTCATCCAGAAATGCAGCTTGATGAAAGACACTGTTAAAATACACGACATCGGCAGTCAACGCGCTCACATAATTAACGAAGCCATACTGCCAGCCGTGGCGCTGCCGCGAATTCTGGGGATATGTCAATTGATTTTCATGGAAATATACTGCGCAAGGCGTGGCATCCAGCCGCGTAAGCGCCCGAAATGTCGCCAGGTTGAACATGTCCGACGCGAGGATTACATCCGGTTGCAGTTTCCGCTCGGCGAAAAGTCGGGCCAATGTAACCGCCCCACCCTGCATCCGCCATTTCCAGAACTGGGCTGGTAATGTCAGCAATTGGACATGGTGCTCGGAGTAGCGAACATAACCATCGGCCCACGCGCGATGACTACCGCCATAATAGGGTTCAATTAAAAGAACGTTGCGCGACATGGACCTTAATTGCGCTGAACTCGTTCCAGTTGTCCAGCCAATTCTTGTAGCTGCCGATTGGGCGCGATACCGACGTTTTCGCTGAGTTCAGCCTCTAAACGCTCGTAAACCAGCAGCGCATCAACGGGCATATCCAGGCTCTGATATAATTTCATAATATACAGCGCCACGTCTTCACGATTCGGATTCGTCGGCGTAGCGCGCAGATAGAGGCCCAGTGCTTCGGGAATCTTTCCCTGTTCTTCCAGGGCCTTACCCAGGCCAATCAGCGCCTCACCATACGTCTGTCGCAGCTCACGGCGACGGTTATTTGCCCAGTCCATGTCCAAAGATGTTAAAAAATCATCCCGGTAGATTGCAACTGACTGGCGCAGCAAGTCTACCGCGCCGGCAACCGAAGCCACCGCGCTATCCTGGAACAATTCGGAGAAGCGCACGACATCATAACTCAGTTCAATTTTAGGCGAAATGTGGTAAAAGCCCGACCAGTACTCCGTGAGATCGGTGCCCAAAACCTCGCTAATCTTGCGCTTGGTCACGTGAAAAACGTTTGTCGCTTCACGCACCGAAAGATTCGGCCAAAATGTTGCAAAAATATCGTTACGAGTCGTCATCCCTTTATCGACGAGATAAAAGAACAGAGAACGCGGCAGCAGGCCATCCCAGTTATTGACACTCTTGCCATCTTTCAAAACGCGCCCATTGCCCAAAGCCCGTACTTCCAATAGGACCGCATTCTCCTCCGCCTCAGATTTCACCCCACGCCGGGCATAATCCCACAGCATCAAGTCCTCATCAACTGGCAGAAACTGCATCTGGGCACGCAGTTGATCGTCTTCCAGCACGGCATGCGGCGGTTGCCGGGTCGCAATAATGATCCGACCGGTAGCGAATTGTTGCAATAATGCACTGAGAAAATTGGCGAATTCAGACGGATTGGCGCAATCGCATTCATCAAGTATCAACTGCTCGACTCCACGCCATCCTGCCTCGCCCTGGTGTAACAGTCCTTCAGCAGTCAGTTGTGCCTCAAGTTCAGTCTGATCCAGTGCCTTGCCGTTAAAACGAACATACACCGTCGTACCTAGATTCAAAAAATGGGCCAGAATACGACGCTGTGATACGTAGTTGGGGTGTAAAACAATCAGGCGCGCATCGGGCCGCAAATTGGCAAGTTCTTCAGGCAGGCCAGTCATGGTAATCCCCCCATATCATCAATTTACCAGGTGGACTCACAAAGCAATTGCTTGTTTTCGGTTAAGGTTCGTTTGAGTATTATAATTTGATTGTAAGCCACTTGCAAATGAGAATCCAAATTCGTCAGAATGAATTTGTTTGTAACAAACTTTAAAGTCTGTAGGTGACTCACTTTAAATTGGCTGAATATCGCCCTTTTAAGCCATCTTGCGACGCCGCGCCTCAACCACATTCTCGACACTTTCCAGGCGATTGAGGATACGTGTCAACTGATCGACATTGTGAATTTCAATCGTTAACTGAAATATCGCGATGTTCTGGCGAGTCGACACGTTGACTGACGACATATTTACGCCGACATCGGCAATGACAATGCTGATGTCACGCATTAACCCCTCCCGGTCGTAGGCCACAATCTCTACCGGAATCGAGTAATGATAATCAGTGGGAACATGTTCCCAGGCAACGCTGACCAATCGTTCCGGTTCGTCGCTGGCCTTCATATTGGCGCAATCCGTCCGATGGACTGTCACGCCCCGCCCTCGCGTAATATAACCAACAATTTCATCACCAGGAACCGGATGACAACAGCGAGCCAGGTTCACCAGCAACCCCCCGGTTCCCATAATATTGACACTGTTGCCGTTCTGGGAAGCATTCTGATGGGGCGCGGCCTGTGGTTTTGGTTGCAACATCGACTCAATCAGATCTTCTTTCTGATTCTGGCGTTCCAGATTCAGAATACGGTTGGCAATCTGCGAGCTATTGATGTCGCCACCGCCGATAGCAATCATGAAATCATCCACCCGGCCATGGTCATATTCAAATAATCGTGCCACCGATTCATATGTCATCGTATCCAACAGGCCCAATCGTTTGAGTTCGCGCTCAAGCAAATCACGACCACTCGCCAGGTGCTTTTCCCGGTCTTGCTTGCGAAACCAATGCCGGATTTTTGATTGCGCCCGGTTCGTCACCGCATACCCAAGTGCCGGATTCAACCAATCGAGGCTGGGTCCGCCCCGCTTGGAGGTCAAAATATCCACTTGATCGCCGGTTTTGAGCTTATAATCCAGGCTGACCAACCGCCCATGAACTTTCGCGCCGCGACAGCGATGCCCAATTTCGGTGTGGATGTGGTAGGCAAAATCAATCGGCGTGGCGCCTACCGGCAAGTCATAAATATCGCCTTTGGGGGTAAAGGCATAAATTCGATCCTGGAAAACCTCCGATTTCATCGTATCGACAAAGTTCTCAGCACTTTCGACCTCTGGCCCAAATTCCATCAGGCGGCGCAGATAATTGATCCGGCGCTCGAAATCTTCATCACGATGATGCTTACCTTCTTTGTAACGCCAGTGGGCCGCGACACCATACTCAGCATGTTCATGCATCTCCCAGCTGCGAATCTGGATTTCAACCGTCTTACCCTGAGAATCGAGAACCGCCGTATGCAGGCTCTGGTAAAAATTGTCCTTGGGGCCAGCGATATAATCATCAAACTCGCCGGGAATGGGCCGCCACAGACTATGAATGATGCCAAGCGCCAGATAACAGTCTTGGGTCGTATTCACGATGACACGCACGGCCCGCACATCAAAAATCTGTTCAAAGGGGAGTTGTTTGCGCTGCATTTTGCGGTAGATGCTGTAAATATGTTTTGGGCGGCCAGTCACGGTTGCCCCCTTCACACCATGCCGGGTGAGTTCATCGCGCACACGGCCAATGAGGGCATTCATGTACTGTTCACGGTCAGTACGTCGTTCGGCAATTTGACTGGCGAGTTGCTTGTACTCGTTAGGGTTCAGATAGCGAAAACTGAGATCTTCGAGTTCCCACTTGAACTGCCAGATACCGAGACGGTTGGCTAAAGGCGCAAAAATATCCAACGTCTCGCGTGCTGTTCGTTTTTGCTTTTCGGGCGGCATATAGCCCAATGTGCGCATGTTATGGAGACGATCTGCCAGTTTGACCAGAACAACCCGAACATCATCCCCCATCGCCAGCAGCATCTTGCGAATATATTCCAGTTCACGCAAGGTACGCCGACCGTTATCGGGCTTGAACGGCAGGTTTGTTAACTTCGTGACGCCTTCTACCAACCGACCCACATCCTGGCCGAACTCATTTTCCAATTCTTCACGCGATATAGCAGTATCTTCCAGCACATCATGCAATAAAGCCGCCGCAATCGCCTCGGCATCCAGGTGGAGTTCCGCCAGGATCTGAGCAACGGCAACACAGTGGGTAAAATATGGTTCACCACTTTTACGCACCTGACCTTCGTGCGCCTGTTCTGCTTTTTCGTAGGCCCGTTCAATTAGGGCGCGATCGTGGGGTGATAATTTGGGGAGGGTATCGAACAATGTTTGAAGGTTCATAACCTGTATGCCTGTACCCTGGTGATTTACTTTAATGAAGATACTACACGATTATCATAAATTTAACGCAAAATTGCCAGAAAAAGTGCCAAAGTGCCGTGTTATAATCCGTGAAGTCTGCTATTGAAAGGTGAAAAAATTGGCTGAATTAATGAGTGTGGAGGTTGCGCTGGAACACATTTTGCGCCAGTTCGAACCACTCCCGCCGGAGAAGATTGCGATTACGGCAGCATTGGGCCGGGTACTGGCTGCGGACATCCAGGCCGAGATTAACCTGCCCCCGTTTGCAAATTCGAGCATGGACGGCTATGCAGTTCGAGCAGCCGATATTGCCACTGCCACGCCTTCAACGCCGACACAGTTGCGCGTCGTCATGGATATTCCGGCAGGCGTTGCCCCATCTCAGACTCTCCAAACCGGTGAAGCCGCCCGAATCATGACCGGTGCGCCGATGCCACCCGGCGCAGATGCCGTTATTCCAGTTGAAGACACCGATACGAATTGGCAAGCCGGGTCGGACACCGCACTGCGGGAAAAAGTCGCGATCTTTCGAGCAATAGAGGCCGGTGATTATGTGCGTCCGGCAGGCGAAAGTGTCCAACGGGGCCAGACAGTTCTGAAAGCGGGTACCAGGTTGCGTCCACAAGATATTGGCATACTGGCCGCACTTGGCTGTGCCAAAATCGACGTGGTTCGACAACCCCGGGTTGCCATCGTCAGTACCGGTGATGAACTGGTTGATGTCAGTGAGCCGCTGGCACCCGGCAAAATCCGCGATGTAAACAGCCACACCGTCGCCGGATTGGTTACTCAATTTGGCGGCATTCCACTGCCCCAGCCAATCGCCCATGATACATTAGATGCAGTTCGCCAACTGTTTTATACGACACTTGAACAACAGCCGGACCTCATTATCAGCACAGCCGGCGTATCAGTCGGCACATACGACGTTGTCCGCACCGTGCTCGCCGAACTCGGCGCAGTCGATTTCTGGCGGGTTAATGTGCGTCCGGGCAAACCACTGGCATTTGGCAATTTGCGAGGAGTCCCATTCTTCGGTTTGCCGGGCAATCCAGTCTCCGCGATGGTCACATTCGACATTTTTGTCCGTCCCGCGCTATTCCAATTCTTGCAACGCGATGACGATGCGACTACCGTAACCGCTGTGACAGCCGAAGCCTTACGGTCCGATGGTCGCCGCAGCTATTTACGCGTGCAGCTCAGTCGTGAAAATGGGCGGTTGGTCGCAAAGACAACCGGCACTCAAAGTTCGGGCGCACTAATGTCAATGGTGCTGGCTGATGGATTGCTCATTGTCCCAGAAAATCGTGAGGAGATTCCGGCGGGTACGGAACTCCCGGTCCGGTTGTTGCGGAGTGTATAGAGATTTCGATGAAGACACAAACAATCCCGGACAATCTGAAACGCCTCAGCCTGATACTCGTCTTGATCGGCGTCATCATCAGTAGCTACTTGAGCTACACAAAACTAACCGAAACCAACGTTATCTGTCTGGAAAGTAACAGCATTAGTTGTGATGTCGTACAAAACAGCGTCTATGCCCAACTGGCGGGTATCGAAATTGCTTACCTGGGATTGTTCGCATATCTCATTTTAGGCGGACTGTTATTGCTGGAACAACGTATCCCAATCTTACAAGCTTATGGCCCGATGCTGATGTTCGGCGCAACTTTATTCGCGTTTTTGTACGCACTATGGTTAATTTACGTGCAGGCGGTGTTGCTGGCAGCGTTTTGTACCTGGTGTCTGGCGCATGAAGTCACGATGACGCTGTTATTCCTTGTCTCGGCACTACGCCTGTGGCAATTTATGCGCATCAGCGACGATTAGGCACCAGTCGCTAACATTCAAATAGGGCGACAATTTAGATTTATCGCCCTGCATGTGGCTTGAAGAAGCGCTAATTCTGGTGCTTGCCGAGTGCACGCGAAATGATGTCTTCTTGTTCCTGGGAGCGCCGACGTTTACGGCTTTTGGGGCTGGGTGCCGGGGTAGCTGCCGCACTACCGTCTTGCCCCATTGCTCGCCGCAGGGCCAATTCCATGGCCGTTGGCATTTCTTCTTCCTCTTCGTCAAGTACTTCCTCAACGGTTGGTTCTGGCTCTTTCATGGTCAGGTCAATCTGACGCTTCTTGCGGTTGATCTTCAGCACTCTGGCCTCAACGGCATCGCCCATACTCACAACATCGGAGGGTGACTTGACGAACCCATTGGTTAATTCGGAGACATGAACCATACCGGGCCGTTCGGCACCAATATCGACAAACACACCAAAATTTTCGATGCGTACCACTGTACCGGTTACGCTATCGCCTGGCTTCAATTCATCCCACGTGACCGCTGGCGGTTTAGTCATCGACAGAGCAACCCGCCCACCTTCAGCATCGACTTTGAGCACATAAACCGTGATCTCTTCATCAACCTTCAGCACGTCCTCAACATTCCGCACGTTCGGTTGATTGATCTGGGAGATGTGCAGCAAGGCATTGGCTTCGATCCCAATGTCGACAAACGCACCAATCAATTCCAGGCGTTTGACTGTGCCGCGCAGTTCCATCCGAGGTTCCAATTCATTAATTGAACTGGGGGTTGGTGTAGTTGTCTCTGCGCTCATCTTGCCTGAACTCCTTTGTCTTTACTCATTTTGTGATCTGTACAATAGCTCAACCATCAACTGCCCGGCGTCGGGGTGAGTGTCACACTCGCTGTGACCTCAAATTCACTTTCACTGTAGGCAGCAAACGCCTGATACCCTTCCCACTCATGCAGGTCGGTCGTTTGCAGGAGCAGTTCCATATCTTCTTCGACAAAATAAAGCACCCCGATAATCTCACTCGAAGCACTCAACTGGCCCGCTTCCGCCCCCTCGACAAAGGCATAAATTACCATTGGCACATCAGGATAGACGAGGCTGATAATCGCCTGTTCAGCAGTAAATTCCTGACCCGCCAGATAAACCGGGTCGCCATGTATGTCAATGACTTGACCCAGCGTCATATCCGGCGCGGTGCGTAAAAATGTCAGCCGAACGGTCTCACCATCTTCCGACAAAATCTGGCAACAAGGATTACCGGCTTCACCCTCTTTCCACGACACCTGGACGCGCTGACTGTCATCCTCAGCAGCCTGAACTTGAACATCCAGAAATTCGCGCGTATCTTCAATAATAGTCAGGGCGTCGTTCCAGGCGGTCTCACCAGGGGTTATACCGCGAAAGCATGGCGCGGCACACGGTTCGCCAGAAATTAAACTGGTATCGTGGAGCAAGGTATCATCTCGCAGTTCAGGTGGTGGCCCACAGGCTGTCACAATGAATACCATTACTAGCGCAAACAACAATGCAATTCTCATATGTGACAGCACAAACCCGAACCAACAACACGAGCTGTGCCGATCTCCTTTCTGGTCCCAAAATGTAGTGGGGGGCGTTTTGAGAAGGTACGCCCAAACCTGTATGTCATATGGTTGGTGATTTAACCAGAGCATACGCCAATTGTAGCGGGTTTTGCGCCTAGTTCAACCGTGAGAATACCAGATCATAGGCACCTGTTGTGCCACCATACTGCATCCCAAAATGGGTTGCGATTACGGTATAAACACCGTCTTCAGGCAATACAAATTCACTGATGAGTGAATCCGTGCTTTCACCCACCACCGCGTCATCATTGTCCGCAATCTGGAACCCGTTCGGATCCAGCAAAAACAGCACCGTATCCAGACGGCCTGCCGTCGCCACCATGCTGATCGAGACCACATCGCCAGCTTGACCGTCAAACCGATACAGGTCGAATTTATCGTCGAAGGTAATACTGCCGCTAGCCGTTTGCCCGCTCAGAATAGTTTGTGCAGATGCTAACCCACTGCGGAAATCCAGCGTGGTTGAGTCCAGCTGACTGCCCCCACCGACCACACGGGTACCAATGAAACCACCCTCACTGGTTTGAACCTGTTGATCGACACCAATGACGAAACTCGTCAGATAGACTTGTCCGGGTACTGGTTGGGCGGTCTGACTGAAGATCGGTGTACCATCAACCAGGATGTTAAGGCTAAACGTCACGGGAGTCGTGTCGTTGCAAGCATTCTGGTGCCAGACTTCGATCTCATATAATCCTGGAATGAGGGTCCCTTCCGGCCAATAAACATAAGAAACTGGACTGGTGGGGGCCACCGTACAATTGACATTGCCCGATGCCGCCAAGCGACCATTGCTGGGAACCTGGGGTGAATCATCGAAGATCGAATCGCCCCGCGGGTCGCGCACCAACAATTGCAGGTCGGCATTCGTATTCCACGATAGGGCGATTTCCACATCACCACGCGGTAATCCCAGATCAAGCACCTCGGTTGGCAGATCACCACTGGGGCCAGTAAGCAACAATCCATAATCGCCTTCGGTCCCGCCGACCTCTTTGCCATAGCGGGTCGCCACAATGGTATAGGTATCATCAACGAACAGGCGGAAATTCGTAATACTCGAATTGGTATCCTCACCAGTCGCGATGTCATCATTATTCGTGATAACGTTACCCGCGCTATCCAGCAACAATAACAGCGTATCCAAACTGCCAGACTGCGCCGCCAGGTTAATCGTAATCAGATCATTCGCCGACCCCTGGAAGCTGAAGGTGTCAAAGAAATTGGCACGGGTGAGAGTCCCCCGCACCGGAACATCCCGTTGAATGGGTTCCGCACTGCTCAACAAATCGGCTGCGGGCGCTGGCAAAATCGTCGGATCAGTGTACAAGCCGCTGGGTCCGGCGTTGAGCGTGGCATCGGCCTGCACCTCAAAACTGGTGATAAATGTCTCATTAGGTAGCATATTTGCACTGATTGTATCCATCGTTTGCCCCTCCAATGTCACCATCACGTCAAACGACACCGGATCGGTCGTCGGGCAATTGTCCAACGGTTGATAATATACCAGCACTTCATAGCTCCCGGTTGGCAATGCCCCGGAAGACCAGACTGCACTTTCGGTCGGCGCTTCGGCAGTGCGTGTATCACAACTACTATTCACGTTGACGCCAAACTGACCACCGCTGGGCGTCGTCGGCGTTGAGAAAAAGACACTCCCACCCACCGGATCGCGGACTTCCAGATCCATGTTCGCCAGCGATGCCCATGAGAGCGCGACTTCCAACCCCTGTGTCGTCAGGATTTGACCGGGCGTTGTCGCGGCCACAGCTTGCGTGGGCAGCGGTACCGGCGTAGCTGCCACCGATACAACCGCCGGGTCATTATCATAGGTTAAGTCAAAAGTGCTGCCTTCGGGCAAGGTCACACCCAATGCCGACAAGACCGTCACATAATAGATATCGGTCGCTGGTAGGGTGATGTCGGTTAACTCGGTTGGTCCATCGGACGCGAAACCCTGAGCAATCGTTTCACCCGCCGAATCCGCCACTAACAAAGCCAGTCCTAAACCAGTCGAGCTAGCCGCTGAGAAGCTCACAACATCATCTGTGTTACCATCAAAGATATAGAGTTGCGCCACATTTTCTGAATCCAGAACACCAGTGATGGTGGTCCCCGGTTCCAGACTTCGTGTTGGCTGGCCCAATACCATCGGAATGGATAGCAACAGCAGACACAGCAGGCTCACCCACCGCAGATTGTTTTTACTCATTAAGCGTCCAAACATGGACAGTCCTCCTCAATTGCAATTCTGCATTGTCTAGTTTAGCGGATGATCGACAGAGATACTATTGCTGGCTCCCTACGATTGCTCTGTGCTTACCGCCTGGGGAGTCGCCGGTTCTTCAGGTGAGAGTTCAACAAAACTGGTGGTGCCTTCGGCTACATCAATCACTTTTGATACCCGTTCGCCATTTAAGGTCACCAGAACTTCATAGCGACCCACCGGCACATCACCGACGACAAAGTTCTCACGCCATACCGGGTCCGGGTTGACATCTAGCTCATTGTCCAGGAAGACATAAGTCGAGGTGGTATCTTGCACCAACCCGGTTGCCCAATTCTTGATGGTAACATCGATGTCAGAAAGCATATTGTCGTTGTTATCGACAATGCGGCCCGCAATCACGCCATGCCCCACATACGGCACCATCCATAAAACAGGATTCACGGTATCGCGATAATGGTCGCCACCGAGACGCACTTCAAAATGAACGTGCGGACCGCTCACCCGTCCGGTCTCACCGACCAGACCAATCACATCGCCCGCCGCTACCCGATCACCACGCTCCACCAGCGTCGCTGCCAGATGGGCATAGAGCGTATACAATTTCTGATTTTGATAGCCAAAATCGTGTTCGATAAACACGACATTGCCATAGCTAGGCGAGTTCTCGAACGATGTACCTAGAATACGCAGGCCATCAGAAGCAGAGAGAACCAAACCAGAACCCGCCGCCCGGACCGTTTCGCCCACTGGATTGGGCATATCAATGCCGTGATGGATCCGCCAGGGGTTTTCCTGCTGAGGGCCATCCGACCCATAGGGATAATAGAACAAACCATAGTTGGTGGCATTTGAATCGACTGGCCGCTGGAACCAGTAATGATCGCGACCCAGCGGATCACGCGAGAGGGGCGGAATCAAAGGCGGCGGTTGCCACTCATTCGGTGCACGAGTCACAACCTGCACCGTAACTGGCACGGCTGATGCTACCAGATTAACGGTGGGCGGCGGCGGTGTTGGTGAAACGGCAGCGCTAAACGGCGTGAAAGTGGGCTGGGTTTGACCGCCAATCTCGGCAGCGGGCACCGGCACCAGATTGGAATCCGCGTTTGTGGCTAAAGTCGGGGCACTAAATGGTTCGGTGGGGATGGCAACCGTCGGCAGCGCAGTACTGTTCGATCCAAAACCCTGCTCCAGAATTGCCTGCCACGCGTTGGGGTCATCAGTAGGAATCATTTGCGTCGGTACAACGGGCACGGCCTCCGATGTTGGCACACTGTTGGTAAGCAACACCACACCAAAACCACCCAGCGCAACCAGAATGAGTAACAGGGCCGGGACCCGTCCACCGTACATCAAGCCTCGCCTTCAACCGTAGCCGGCGGTGGCGGCAAGGCCTGGGCGGCAGTGGGCGGTGGCTCAGTCGGCTCTGCCACATCACCTGCCTTTTCAACCAGCGCCTGCGGGACTGTTGTGGGCGCAAAACCGCCCAGTTGGCCCAGTGTGTAGAGTTCACGCATTGCATCGAACCAACTCAGGCCATCGCTTTTGACGAACATCCAGTAATTGGTGGCATTGAAATTTGCCCGCCAGTCAGTCCCAGCCGGTAGGCGGTCCCAGCCATAATCAGCCGCCAGTCGCGTCAAATCAACATAATAGCCTTCAGGAAACTCAGCCCGCAACCGACCGCCCTGATTGTACGCCTCGACATCACCCTGATTACGACTCAGAAAGTCCCAGGGCATTTGGCGCAACGGCTCACCCAGTTGACCATCCTGCGCATCATCGGCGACCCGGACATATATGCGCCAGTATGTTTCAATCCCAAGATCTTCGCGCACGATTTCAATCGGCGGCGGAAAACCAGCAATCGCGTTGCGATTAAGCGCAAACGCCCGCCCGGTCATGTGCCAGTTGCGACGGGGTTCACCGGGTTGCGGTAAACGATCAATCGGCCAGAACGCGTCTTCAAGCTGCCCTAAGAAATCAATACCAATGACATCATTGGCCTGCAACCGCAGCGCATTAAACGAATCGTTGACACGATCACTTAACGCGGCCACCGGCGTATCCACGTCTACAAGCAGATTCAGGTCATAGGGCGGGTCTGCACCCGTGTCCTGTACCTGTTCCAAATACAATGATTCCACAATCGCCGGGTCGAGTCCCCCGCTGTTGACCAGAGCGGCGGGCAACGGTACACCCGACCAATGCGGTGCCGTCGACCCGCGGGCTACCGGAATGACGGTAGTCGCAAAGCCGGTTTCGGCAAACGGCATGGCGATGAGTTGGGTACTATCAAACGAATCGACCGCGGCAATCAAACTGCGGCCATCAGGCGACCAGGTTGGCGCACGGCCCCGGCCCAAAACCTGGGCCACCGCACTGGGGTCATCCGCCGGTTTGACAAAAACTTTTTCGACGCCTTCGTCCAGGGCGCTAAAAGCCAATAAATCACCGTCCGGCGACCACACCGGATGATCCTCAAACCGGGTTGGGGTATTGGTTACATTGATGGAAGCTGAATCCTGGGGGTTATCCAGCGAAAAGATATACAAATCCTGATTACCATCACGCCACGAGACAAACGCCACGCGCCGGCCATCCGGCGACCAGGTGGGCGCATAATCGGGGCCAGGATGATCGGTCAGGCGTTCGACCTGCGAACCATCTACCCGCATAATATAGATGTCAAGATTATCCCCTTGATAGCTTTCATAAACCAGCCATTGTCCATCGGGACTCCACTGCGGCGATCCCTGGAACGACAGGTCAAAGGTCATCCGCGACGTTGTATTGGCTTGTACATCGTAAATATAGATTTCCCAGTTACCATCCTGCCGCGACGTATAAGCTAAGGTGCGACCATCCGGCGACCACACCGGGTCACGCTCATCTTCCGGGCTATTGGTCAGGCGCAGGGGCGTGCGCTCACCAATGTTGACGACCCAGATGTCGTCCTGGCCTTTTTCCCGCGCGGTATAAGCCAGGCTACCACGTGCTTCCAGAATGGGTGGCAATGGCGTCACTGTTGGCACCGAGGTCGCCAGCAGCGGTACCGTCGTTGCCGATTCCGAGGTCGCCGCTAACAGGTTGATACCGCTCCCACTCTGCGGGGTATTCTGTCCAATATTCGCGCCCGGACCCGTAGCCCATAACAAGATACCGATCAGCGCGACCAGCAGCACAACCGTGACACCACTCAATAATCGATTCCGTTGAACAAGGGGGTCTTCTGCCAGGCCGGTTTCTAGTTCGACTCGGGCGGCACGGCGGGCCATCGCGCCGCTCCCAGCACCAGCAACACCCGCACTACGCTGCGCGATGCCGAGTGAGAACATCACTACCCGCCCGATAACCATTAGCCCAAAGCGAACGATGCGCCAGACTCGTAACATAACCCAGCGCAAGCCGCCAAATAGCGCCAGCAACATTGCCAGAATGAAGCCTAAAAATCCGCCGAGTACCCGACCCGTGCGCCGGGTTATCACGCCGGCACTTGTGAGCAGGCCGCTGCTCAAAGCGAAACTGACTTTCAAAATCACCACGCCTATTTTGTCGGTTATACGATAGGCTCGTACCAGCATGTATTGACTTCCACCTGTTGCTAACGTCCATGAATTGTACTGGTAAAAGTGCTCTGCGGCAAAGCGCCAAGATTAGGAACATTTGCCCCATTGTCAAACCTGATGTAAGTTATTCCTAGCGTCGTTTGCCTTCAGATAAATCAAAGGTTGTTTTACGGTAAGCGCTATACCAACTGCTTTTATATTCGGTCACCACAAAATGTTGTATTGAGGAGTTGAGTCACATGCGTTCTGGTCGTTTGCTTCTGTTCGTTGTCTTACTTTCGAGTCTTCTAATCTTCGCGATCACCCCAACCGTTTTTGCCCAGGACACCATCTATGTTGTCCGTCCCGGTGACACCCTTTATCGTATCAGCCAGCAGCATGGCGTGACGATGGATGCCATTGCACAGGCGAACCAGATCAGCAACACCTGGCACATCACATCCGGCCAGCAACTTGTGATACCCGATCTCAGCGAAGCGGTTGAAAATCCGCTGATTGCCGGTGATCCGATTCGGCATACCGTACAACCCGGCGAAACACTGGCAAGCATTGCGAATCAATATGGCCTGACGCTCAGCCAAATTTCGCAAATTAACAACATCACCAACCCGAACCTTATCCAACGGGGGCAGGAACTAACGGTATTCGCTGCTCCTGAAACCGATAACATTGCCGAGATGGTGGAAGAAGCCGCTGTAACAACTGAATCAGATGCACCCGAATCGACAACCGTTGTCAATGGCACCCCCTACGTAGTCCAGGCAGGGGAACATCTAGCCGATATTGCGATGCGATTTAATGTCTCCTGGCCCGCGATTGTCCAGGCCAACAACATCGTTGACCCAAATCGCATCAGTGTTGGTCAGACGATTATTATCCCCGATGGCGCGACCATTACCGACCTGGGCATTGTTTCACCCTTAATTCTGGGGCCAGAACCAACCGTTACCGCAGGCAAGCAGATCATTGTTGATATAAGCGACTCACGAATTTACGCCTATGAAGATGGTCGGCTGGTGCGCAGCGTGCTGGCATCATTGGGCAAAGCGAACACCCCAACCGTTAAGGGAGAATTCACCGTACAGCGCAAGTATGAATCACAATTGATGAGTGGCCCCGGCTACTATCTACCCAACGTGCAATGGATCATGTACTTTTATGCCGGTTACGCCATTCATGGTGCCTACTGGCATAATAATTGGGGCCAACCGATGAGTCATGGTTGCGTCAATTTGCCCAACGAAGAAGCGCTATGGTTCTATGAATGGACCCCCACCGGCACCCCGGTTCTCGTCCAGATCTAGAGCGCGATTTAGTCAATTTGCACAGGGTCTATCGTTCATGATAGGCCCTTTTTGTTTGCCCCGCACTTCATGTACAATCACGCTGCGAATGTCCTCACCTCATGATAACAGGAGCATCTGATGAAGGAGCTTTCCCGATTGCTGAGCGGTGTACCGGGATCGGTCACGCTGGCAGTGAATGACAAAGCCAAAGCCTTACAAGCCGCCGGACACGATGTGATCGCGCTGGCCGGGGGCGACCCTGACTTTGATACGCCGCATCACATTATCCAGGCTGCTTTCGCCGCCATTGAAGACGGTGCCACCCATTATGCCGCCCCGATGAAAGGCATCACTCCGGCGCTGGAAGCGATCGCCACCAAAATGGAACGTGATAACGGCGTCAACGTGAATCCAGCGACGGATATTATCATTGCGCCCG
The DNA here is from genome assembly GCA_965223835.1 of Phototrophicaceae bacterium. Lineage (GTDB taxonomy): Bacteria > Chloroflexota > Anaerolineae > Aggregatilineales > Phototrophicaceae > CAVYXZ01. Next base: position 1,454,979 of record CBDCXQ010000001.1, on the reverse strand, counting down.
GCGCGAAATGGGCCATTTACCTGGCGCTGGCCGCGATTACCAACCCCGGTGATGAGATTGTCTATCTGGAGCCTGTCTGGGTCTCATACCCACCGATGATTACACTGGCCGGTGGTACACCGGTCCCGGTGAGTTTACAATCAGCCGACAATTTTGCGATCACACTGGATTTGCTACGCGCAAAAATCACGCCGCAAACCAAAGCCATCATGGTCAATTCCCCATGCAACCCGACCGGTCGAGTCCTGACCGCCGATGAGGTGAACGCCGTTGTCACCGTCGCGACTGAATATGATCTGTATGTCATCGCTGACGAAATCTACGAACACCTGATTTACGATGGCCGCACCAACCCATCACTGGCCGCTCAACCTGGCATGGCAGAACGGACGATTACGATCAACGGCCTATCGAAAGCCTACGCGATGACCGGCTGGCGTCTGGGGTGGATCGCTGGCCCGACAGAGGTTATTAAGCTGGCGAACAAGATGAACAGCCAGACGGTTTCCGCAGCAGCAACTTTTACCATGCACGCAGCGGCAGCCGCTCTCAATGGACCGCAAGATGAGGTCCACAAAATGCGTGATTCATACCAGCAGCGCCGCGATTTTATGGTGCAGGCGCTCAACAACATTGACGGCGTTCACTGTCAGAACATCGAAGGCGCATTCTACTTGTTCCCCAGTTTCCCCAACAGCAGCAAAAACAGCGTCGAACTGGCGGATGCGCTGCTGGACAAAGCGGGAATTGCCGGAACCCCTGGCATCGGCTTCGGTTCCGCTGGCGAGGGTCACATCCGCTTTTCGATTGCGACCGCGATGGATGATCTGGAACGTGCCGTTGAACGACTGGCAAAAGTCGCACCGGAACTGTAAGCGATCAGCATCTCAATAACTCACCTTACGCAGGTCGAGGCCAGGCATGAGTCATCCCAAATTTTATGAGATGACAAAAAAGACCTCAGTCGGTAAAGTGAGATTTCCACAAATCACAACCGAAAGGGGTCTTTTTCAATGGTAGATTGTGCAACAAATCAAGATCAATCACAAGAATTAGCCAACGGCTTAGAAGGATTTGTGTCGCCGTTGCTGGTGACATTAGATAAACGTCTCGACAAACGTCTTGTACGGACATTTCTACGCACATTGCTGGCGATGCTAACATTTCGCCACAGTCAATATGGCTTGTTGTTGAGTGAGTTAGGTGGCTATATTCTCAGTCCAGATAAAGCACCAGCAGGGACAAAACGCTTGAGCAACTTGTTACGAAGTGCAAGCTGGTCAAGCTGGATCATAGGTCGTTTTTTGTGGCAAGGAGCAAGTGAGTTCATAGCCAGTCAGATCGGACAGGGTCAAACGGCATTGGTGTTGTGGGATGAGAGTGTTATTGAGAAGCCAGAAAGTATTGCGGTTGAAGGTTTATGTGCTGTCAGGTCAAGCAAAGCAGCCCGTCTGAAACGAATTAAACCGGGGTATTTCAATCCACCGGGAGGTCGTCCAATTTTTGTTCCGGGCATGGAATGGATGACATTAGTCGTTGTTGGTATGTCAGGCCATCCGGTGTTAGCAGCAATGAAGTGGTGGACAAGACGTGGTAAATTTGCCACACGTAAACGTCCGACAGCGACGCAACTGCTTCATCGCTGTGCTTACTTCTGGAAGAGGCAAGTCATTCATGTTTGGGATCGTGGTTATGCCAGTAGTCCCTGGCTCAAACAAGCCTTTCGCTTTGATGTGCGTTTTGTTTTGCGCTGGCAGACAAAATATCACCTCGTTGATGCAAACGGCAAACGCTGTGCCTGGAAAATCACACGGGGTAAACGGAGTATGGATCACCGCTTGATTTGGGATGCCAGACGACAGTGTTGGCGCAAGACAGGTATTATTTATGTGCCGGTGACCCATGCAGACTATCCTGACCAGCCTCTATTTCTAGTGGTATCACGTCCAGGGAAAAGCAAAAAACCCTGGTATTTGCTCACCAATGAACCTATTCATTCTCTTGATGATGCCTGGCGCATGGTCTTTATTTACGCACGTCGCTGGCAAATCGAAATGACCTATCGTTATGCCAAAACTGAACTCGCACTTGAAAGTCCTCGCCTGTGGTCATGGCAAAACCGCATCAAACTCATGATGATGGTTGCTCTTGTCTATGCTTTTTTGCTATCTCTCTTGCATTCTAACTTTGAGGCACTCAAAAACTGGCTTCTGCGACACTGGTGTCACCGCACTGGCAAACGACTTCGTGAGGTCTCTTTGCCTCTTTACCGTTTGCGCTCTGCTCTCAGTCGCTTGTGGATGAGCCATCCACCTACTTTACAATTTCTTTGGCAAAGTTCGGGATGACTCATGTTTTTCCGCTCAAGGTGCGTAAGGTCAGTTATTATCCTTTTATTGTCTGCTATTCAGATCATTTCAACTGTTCCAAATACGCCACGAGTAACCGCGTCACATTCACCAGCGAACCGGGGTGCGCGATCTCGAAGCCATGCGAATTATCCCGCGCAAAACCAAAGGCCATTGTCCGACTCGCCAATCCCGCTCGTTTGACGCCCCCGGCATCCGACCCCGCCGCGTCATAGACAACTGGTTGCGCCCCAAAGCCCAGTTCATCGGCCAGTCGCAGCAGCGTATCGCAATCTGATTTGTTGTTGAAAGCGGCCTCGCCATACCAGATCACCGGACGATCATCAACGACCAACGGCGTTTCTGGCGTCACCGGCGAGGTGTCCAGTGCGATGCAGATTTCTGGCTGCAACAGATGCGCCGCCCGCTGCGCACCAATTAAGCCAATTTCCTCCCCGGTGGTCGCGACAAAATACAAGTCCAGCGGCAGACTCAGGTCTTTGACGGTTCGTAGTGCGGCAATTAGACTCACCAATCCCATGCGGTCATCTAAGGCATAGGACGCAATCATCGAACCGAGATATTCAATCTGTTTGCGTTCGCGTGCGACCACCGCCCGACAACCCACATGCACGCCCCGCGTCCGCAATTCGTCCGGCGTCAGGCCGGTATACAACGTCACCAGATCCCAGGTTAGCGCACGACGGTCGCGCAGTTCAGCCACCGGTCCAATGCGTGTGTGCAATGACCCAACTGATAACAACGCCCGGAGTGTTGTACCATCATCCGTCAGCACATCAACCGGCCCTTCGCCATATTTCCAGGGATACGATCCACCGATGTTGCGCACTTTCAAGCGACCATCCGGCAACACATCGGTCACAATCATGCCCAGCTCGTCTTTATGCGCGGCAATCATGACTTTGGGTCCAGCGCCCGGCACATGCGCATAAATGTTGGTCGCCCCATCCTGCCACACCTTCACGCCAGTTGCCGCAAATTCGCGCTGAATCACCGCTTCGATTTCCCGTTCATCCCCTGGCGGCGCATGACAGGCGATCAATTCGGCCAGCAAATCCAGCATTTTTTTCTGTTCCATTTCGGGTATCCTCTTTCCAATGGCAATCAAATGTGTCCTTTTCGACCTCGATAATACCCTGACTGACCGCCGGGCTTCGATTACCAATTTCACCCGACGCTTTGCCGATCACTTCAAAGATGAGTTGGGTGACATTTCGTTTGCCGATCTGGATACGGCGATGCAACGGGGTGATAACCTGGGCTACAAACCCAAGCCGCAAATGTTCGCCGACCTTGCCAACAATCTGCCCTGGCAGACCGCACCGACCACTGACACGATTCGCGACTTCTAGTATGCCGTTTCGCCGGGATGTATGCAACCGCGCGCGGGCTTATTTGAAACGCTGGATGTTCTGCAACGCAATGGCTTCCGCATTGGCATGATTACAAACGGCTGGACCTGGGTACAGAATGCAACGATTAACGCGCTCAAAGTTCGCGATTATATGGAGACAATTGTGATCTCTGAAGCAGCAGGAAACCGTAAACCGGATGCGGGCATTTTTAAAATCGCTCTGGATGCGCTCGAAATCAGACCGGAACAGACCTGCTATGTTGGCGATCATCCGTACAGTGACATGCTGGGCGCAGCAAATGCTGGTATAACTGGCATCTGGGTCCGCAGCGGCGGCCATCGTTGGCCTGATGATCTCGCCAAACCACCTTATATTATTGACAATCTGATTGAAATTCTGGATTTGCTCAGTGCGGACTCAGGCTAGTTGTCCATCCAGTGCCAATTCGCCCGCATGATCCTGCATGGCTTTGAGCACCAGGGGCACATGAAACGCCCATAAGTCAACGCCCAGGTCCGCACAGCCATGTTCAATGTCTTCACGGTCGACGCCCGCCGCAAACGCTTTATCTTTCCATTTTTTGCGAATGGACTTCACCTTTACGTCGCGAATGTCTTTGCTGGGCCGCACGAGCGCTACCGCCGTAATCAAACCGGTGAGTTCATCCACGGCATACAATGCTTTATCGCGGGTGGTCACGCGTTCGCCCAGCGGGCCATGACTGAGAATCGTGCGAACATCTTCTTCACTGACACCGCGTTCCCGCAAGATCGGCGCGCCATCCATCGGGTGCTGTTCCAGCGTGGGGTGAATCTCCCAGTCAAAATCGTGCAACAAACCGACCAACCCCCAGCTTTCCGGGTCTTCGTCATAGTTCTCGGCATAAGCACGCATCGCAAATTCAACCGACAACATGTGCTTGCGGAGGCTGTCAGACTTCACGAATTCAGTCACAACGGACCAGGCATCTTCTCGACCAAACATAAAGGCTAATTTCCCTGTTCAAATACGGAGACAGTGATGGTAAACGGCTGACCGATTAGGATTTGTCCTGGCGTGCGCAATTCCCATGTACCCTCACGCATCCCCCCAGTTGGCGGCGTGACACCACTGAAAACGAGTACAACCTCATCGCTGGGATTCACGCGTTCGCGGATAAAGACCCGTTCCGCGTTGAAATCCTCACCTTCAATGAACACCAACGACGTATTCCGTTCCCAGGCACAGGTACCGGTGTTGAGCAGCCGAATTTCGCGTGTGTAGGCGCTGTCCGCCTGGAAGAAATCACCATCGGGTGGATCTTGCTCAACAATCGCATAATCAAAATCACAGGCTGCCACCGTCGCTGTCTGAAATTCAAGTACCTGGGTTGCCCATAAAAGCGTCTGCGTAATATCCGGCGTTGGCGGCAACGGGGTATTGGTGACAGTCGGCGTGTTCGTCGGTGTATGCGTATCAGTCGGGGTATTGGTCGCCGTCGGTGTCGGGGTGTCGGTATACGTCGGTGTGGGGGTGAAGGTATCCGTTGGCGTCGGCGTGTTGGTCGGCGTAGAAGTATCCGTTGGCGTCGGTGTGTTGGTTGGTGTCAACGTGTTGGTCGGCGTATGGGTCAATGTTGGTGTATCAGTCGGTGTCGGCGTGTCCGTTGGTGTCGGTGTATTGGTCGGCGTAAGCGTAACCGTTGGTGTCAACGTCGGCGTCGGACTGGCTAATAGAGCAACAATCGGCGGAAATGTTCCGTTATTCAGGCCAATAAAGTAGCCAAAAATGATGATGATCCCCGCCGTTATCAAACCAGCCGCCAGACGGGGTGAACGTCGTCCAGTTTCGACTGGCAGATTATCAGCGACAACGATCTCTTCTTCAGGAAGTGGCAGCGGCAGGGTGTCCAGTGGCGTTAAGCTATCCGGGGTCACTGGTAACGTTACGTCCAGTTGCTCACCCCGCTCAACCCGTTCCAAATCAGCAATCAGATCATTGGCATTTTGATAGCGATCTTCAGGATCCTTTGCCATCAACTTTTGAATGAGGTTGTCGATGGCTTCTGGCAAGTCTGGCTTGGCATTAGCGACCGACGGAATGGGCGAGTTCAAATGCTTCAGGATAATTGCCAATGGTGCTTCAGCGTCGTAGGGCAGTTCGCCCACAATTAACTGATAGAGAATAACGCCCAGAGAATATAAATCGGACCGTTCATCGCCAGCCTCACCCAATCCCTGCTCTGGGGCCATGTATGCGGGCGTCCCCACCATGCCGCCACTGGCCGTAAACTGGGCACCAGTAACAATTTTGGCGATACCGAAGTCCGTCAACACCACGCGCTCATCGTGGTCGATCATCAAGTTCGCTGGTTTAACATCCCGATGAATCATACTGCGACTGTGCGCATAGGCCAGCGCACCCGCTGCCTCGCGGATGATGCGTAACGATTCAGGAAACGTGAGCGGGGAACCGTCATCGGCCAGCTTGAACAGATGCTCTTTCAGCGTCGGCCCTTCGATCAGTTCCATGACCATGTAGTAACTTTCGCCTTCAGGGTCATATTCAAAATCGTAGACCTGCACAATGTTGGGATGTCTCAGGCGAGCGACATTCTGCGCTTCGCGATGGAAGCGATCTTTAAATTCTGGGTCATCCGCCAGAAACGCGTGCAAAACCTTGATCGCCACGTACCGATCAAGGCTTTTGTGGTAGCCGCGATACACTTCCGCCATGCCACCACGGCCCAGACGCTCAATGACTTGGTATTTACCTAATTTTCGCTCACTCACGGGTAGCGTAAATGCCTTATGTAGTGCAGTCAGGTCCAAGTGGAACAGAATTGAGATTTACTAACCAAAGTATACTGCATATCAACTTTACGCTCAACAAAGAGCGTCCAGATACCTCTTGAAAACGCAATTTACTGCCGAATACCGCCCTCCGTCATCGCGTAGGCGTCCAGCGCATCCGCCGCTTCATCTGCTGTCATGTAACCCAGATCAACCACCACATCGCGAATACTGCGATTTTCGGCCAGCGCTTTCTTAGCGACCTCAGCCCCTTTGATGTAGCCAATAATCGGATTCAAAGCGGTAACCAGTATGGGATTCTTTGCCAGCCACGCTTCAGCCTGCTCATGATTAATAATCAATCCAGCGACACACTTTTCCGTAAAGGCGTTCACCGCACCAATCATCACATGCATCATTTCGTTGAGATTGTGAGCGATAATCGGCATCATGACATTGAGTTCTAATTGCCCGGCCTGCGCCGAAAGCATAATCGTCAAATCGTTGCCCATCACATGGAACATCGCCATATTGAGCATTTCTGCCAGCACCGGGTTGACTTTGCCGGGCATAATGGACGATCCGGGTTGGACCGTTGGGCAGGTTATTTCCGCCAGGCCGGTCGTCGGACCACTGGAAAGCAGGCGAATATCATTGGCAATGCGCGTGAAATCCTGGGCGGTTGTCCGCAAAGCGCTGGCAAAGAAGGTCGCGTCTTGCATCGATTGCATCGATTCAAATAAGTCATCCGACTCATACAGGGTCAGGCCCGTTAGTTCGGACAATTGCTTGACCATCCGCGCATGATATTCCGGGTGCGCATTCAGGCCGGTGCCGTTGGCGGTTCCGCCGATACCCAAACGCCGCAAGCCGTCTGCGGCCATCTTAATTTTCTCAATATCACGCTCAATGGCGGTCGCGTAAGCCCCAAATTCCTGGCCTAGACGAATCGGCACAGCATCCTGTAAGTGCGTCCGACCACTTTTGACCACGTCGTCGGCCTCAGCCGCCTTCGCCCGGAACGTCGCCACACACGTTTGCAACGTCGCGATCAATTCATCCAACCGCCACAATGCACCCAGCCGAATCGCCGTCGGAATCGTATCATTCGTGCTCTGCGCCATGTTGACATGATCGTTGGGATGGACGGGTTTGTCCCTAGCATCCAGCCCATAACCCAAAATCTCATTGGCCCGGTTCGCCATCACTTCATTACAGTTCATGTTATGACTGGTCCCGGCTCCGGCCTGAAACGGATCGACAACAAACTGATCGTTAAACTGACCCGCGATTACTTCATCGCCAGCTTGAATAATTGCATCGGCTAGTTTGGCGTCCAACAGCCCCAGATCCTTATGCACGGCGGCTGCACTGCGCTTCACGACAGCGATACTCCAGATAAATGCTGGATAGGGACGCAGGCCGCTAACGGGGAAATTTTCCACCGCCCGCTGGGTTTGCGCCGCGTAATAGGCCTGGGCCGGAACTTGAACTTCACCTAATGAGTCTTTTTCGGTACGAAAACTGGTCATGAATCGCAACTCCTGGTTGCAGGATAATTGAAGGGGTTAACATACGCCTATCGAAATCAAAAAGGCGCTTCGATTGTAACGCCTTTTAGTTTATTTGTGAAACCGGAAACTTGTGCGTTTTAGCCTTTAGCCCCCTTGACACGGCAGGTCACACGTCCAATCAAACGTTGCGGACTGAGGGTTCCAAATGAACGACTATCGCTGCCCACGCTCGGATTATCGCTGTGCAGAACCAATCGCCCTTCCGATGTGATGTCCACCACACGCTTGATGATTGTCAAGTCTTTTTGATAGGGGTGATGGGCGAGGACAATATCACCCAGCTGGGGCGGGGACGCAGCGTAGGCGCGAGTGTCTACCAACAAAATATCACCGGGTAGCAACGTAGGCTGCATCGACTCACCCGTTACGCGACGGATCATCCGGCGGCGCAAACACCACAATAGCCACTCAGCCCAGGATGGCTCTGGTAACACCGGTGGAATAGGCCTATCAGACTTCATAAAATAAAAGACCGGACTATATACCGCCCGGCCCCTCAAAATCGAATAGATTGATCAAGATACGATGACGCTACGAGGCAGTGTAGTATGCCACATCACGGCCTTTGGTCGCCCAGAAGATCTTGTGGATATCTTCAATCGCTGCCATCAATTCGTTCGCATGGTCCAGATTGACTTCGACTTTAACCGACGAGCACAACTTGGCCGCATTCCAGAACGTCGTGTGCAGATCAGGATACTGCTCCAGGTGCGGCGGCTTGAAGTAGTCGGTCCAGAGCACCAGCAACTCGGTCTTCGCCAGATGCGCCTGTTCTTCTTTAATCGCCACATAGCGTGAAACAGTGTTGAGATAACTGGCCCAGGCCTGCGTATCACCATCGGTGGGTGGGCTGAGGTCCAAGATTTTCTTGGTCATTGACAGGGCGGCTTCGGCAGCAATCCGCGCTGAGGCCGGATCATAGACACCACACGGACCGTCGCAGTGGGCACTGGCTTCTTCAGCGGGGAGTTGGTGAGCAAATTGAGCGATTGCATCTTTCAACATGTGTTGTATTTCCTTTATTCTGAATTTTGACCGGATAAAAGAATTAACACTACAATAATGCCATTTTTCCGGGGCGATTGCAAAGCCGAATCGGACATAGACAGCCTATTTCACGCCTGCTCTGGGTTCGCCACAGGTGGTCACTTGTAGTGATTTTGGTGTTCTCAAACAATCATTGAACACGTCAACCCTCATGATAATAACACACCCGGTCGCTGCTTCGCGATGAAACTGTCCTTTCGTACAGGCATACTAACCAGTGGTTAATCTACGCGGCTCGATATGGTCTTTTGACCTGTACCTGGTCTGGTGTTAGGATGGGCGCGATCTCATAGTGGAAATAGCATCATGATCGCCGATTCCCAACCAGCGCAACCATCGACTCTCTGGCGCACCTATCTGATTCTGGCGGGTGGCCTGGCGGCTGTATCGCTCGCGTCGGTGTTTATTCGGAATGCGCAGGCTGAAGGTCTATCATCGCTGGTGATCGCGGCGTCTCGTCTGGGAATTGCGGCAGTGATCCTGACTCCTATCACCCTACGCCGTTATCAAGCCAAACTGCGCCAATTGACCCGGCACGATGTCCTGTTGATGGGGGTATCCGGTTTATTCCTGGCACTCCACTTTATTCTGTGGATTACATCGTTGGAATTGACGAGCATCTTAATCAGCGTGGTGCTGGTGTCAACAACCCCTTTGTGGAGTGCGGTACTGGAATGGGTATTTCTGCGCGCACGATTAACCATCCCGGTGATAATCGGCCTCTTGCTTGCCGTGTTGGGCGGTATCGTCATTGGGCTATTTGGAAATATCGACATACAGAGCAGCGCAAGCAACACCCTGTTAGGAGCACTCTATGCGTTGGGGGGGGCGGTAGCAGTGGCCGCCTATTTTGTCATTGGGCGCAGTGTTCGCCCTAAATTACCCCTGCTGCCTTATATCTGGCTGGTTTATGGCTTTGCGGCGCTGGTGGCGCTGCTGGCCGTCGCACTCAATCGAGTACCAGTAGTAGGCTTCGATGCCCCAGCTTATGTTTGGCTGCTGGCTATTGCCATTTTCCCACAGTTAATCGGCCATTCATCGTATAATTATGCGCTTAAATATCTGTCCGCCACCCATGTGGGCGTCGCTTCACAGCTAGAGCCGGTCAGCAGCGCGTTGCTGGGCTTCATCGTCTTTCGGGAAAAACCCACCAGCTGGCAACTCGTCGGCAGTGGCATCATTCTCGCGGGCGTCATACTCGCCACCATCGGCCAATCAAACAAGGACTAACATGGCAAAAGCCGCAGCACTGAAGACCCACATCAATGACTGGCAACCCTATCTTATTCTCATCATCGGCACACTGGCGGGTTCAACCGGCCCGATTTTCATTCGACTAGCGCAAAACGCGGGTGTACCCTCGCCGGTCATCACGGCACTGCGCTTCATCATCGCAACACTATTCTTCACGCCGTTTGTCTGGAACCGTTATCGGGACGAACTGCGCCATCTGAACCGTCGGGACGTACTGGTGGTGCTGGCGGCTGGGGGGATATTTGCGCTGCAACTCACTGCAAATTTCGAATCATTCCGTTTCACCAGTATCCTGATTACCGGAGTCATCATTGGTTCCGTACCACTGTGGACCGCCTTGATCGAGCGATTCTGGCTGCATACCCAACTCAGCCAGGAGGTCTGGATTGGTTTGGCCTGTGCTCTGGTGGGCGGTGCGTTTATTGCGCTGTCGGGTGATGCCGAGGCCAGTGGTACGCGACCATTGCTCGGTGCATTACTGGCGCTGGTAGGCGCGATTCTGGGCGCCATTTACCTGAATGTCGGGCGTGTGCTGCGCAGTCGCATATCGTTCCTGCCGTTTGTGTGGCTGGTGTTTGCTTCAGGGTCGCTGGCAACGCTGGTTATCCTGTTGCTGGGCGGCTATTCACTAACTAACTACAGCACCGAGGGCTATACCTGGGTACTCATGGCGACGCTCTTACCCCAGATGGTCGCCCATGGATCATTCAACTATGCGCTGGCTTACCTGCCAGCTACGATGGTTAGTATGTCGGGGCAGCTGGTGACGGTCATCAGTGCAATCGCGGCGTACTTCGCTTTCGCCGAACTCCCGGCAACCCTGCAAATTGTCGGCAGTGGGATCATCGTGGGCGGCGTCATCCTGGCGATCAGGGGCACCACCAACCGAAAGGATTAGCCCGGTGGCGAAACTGCAACTCGCTTTTCCAGCATCAACCGCACGAGTTTATCCCTATGTCGTGCTGACATTGGCCCTATTTGCTGCGTCTGCCGGACTAATTATGATTCGACTGTCGCAAGAGGAGGGCATGCCAACCCTGACGCTGGTCGTCATTCGCTTTGTGATGGCGACGATATTGCTAACTCCACTGGCAATCCGCAATCACCAACCGACGCTCAACAGTTTGCAGCGGCGAGACTGGCTGATGCTGTTCGCCGCCGGGGTCTTCTTCGCCGGAGACATCATCATGATTGCCGAGGCGGTAAATCATACCAGTATCCTGATCGCAGCGGTGATTGGTGGCCTCCTCCCACTGTGGACCGCTATTCTGGAACGACTGTTACTTAAAGCACCGATTCATCGCCTTGTGTATGTTGGCATGGTACTGGCAATCCTCGGCGGCATTGTCATCACCGTTGCCGGTGCAAACGGCCCGGTAGATATTGGCGAGAACCCAATGCTAGGTGGTTTGCTGGCGTTCACCAGTGGGCTTTCGGCGGCGGCCTATCTCACGTTAGCGCGTTCGCTACGACAGCGGTTGCAATTGGTCCCGTATATTTGGCTCGTATTTGGCGCTGCGGGTCTGGTTGCCCTGCTCGCGACGTTGCTCACGGGAACCAGTCTCGTGGGGCAGACCATGAAAGGGTATTTCTGGGCACTCCTCATCGTCATCATCAGCCAGATGGGCGCGCATGTTGGCTTCAATATCGCCATTGCCTATCTTTCACCAACCTTTATCAGCATCGCCGCACAGCTTATCACGATAATTGTCGCCGTGTTGGCAATCATCCTTTTTCAAGAGGTTCCGGGGCCGGGAGAGGTCGTGGGCAGTGCCATCATCATTGCTGGTGTCATCTTTGCCATACGCGGTCAAAGTCAGATAGGGACTCCATGAACATCGCGGCACTCCGGCCACACTCCAAAACCTGGCCCTTCATCCTTATATTTAGCGGCTTCGCGATTGGCGCGGGTGGACCCATCCTCATTCGCCTGACCCAGGCAGCAGGAATGCCCTCGCTGGCAATCGTCGCCGGGCGGCTCATCATTTCGATGATGTTGCTCACACCACTGGTTCTACGCAATTATTGGCACGAAGTTCGAGGACTATCCCAACGCGACCTCCTGTTCGCGGCCTTTGCCGGCATCGTCATGGCGGTAAGGTTCGTCTTCACGTTTGAAGCCTTCAACAATGTCAGCATCCTGATCGCCGGCGTGTTAAATGGGTCGGGTCCATTATGGGTCGCTCTGATGGAGATATTGTTTTTGAAGGCGGCCTTTCACCGCAATATCTGGCTGGGCCTATTTTTTGCGTTGCTGGGCGGGGGAATCATGGCGCTGGCTGGATTTGATGGCGGCACATCGCTGGGCAACAATCCACTACTGGGTGCGGGATTGGCACTGGTGGCCGCGTTTTTGTTTGGATTTTACCTCAATGCCGGTCGTTCAGTGCGGCATCGTGTATCATTTCCGGCTTATCTCTGGCTCGTCTTCAGCTTCGCAACCATCACAGCGGTCATCCTCATGCTCGTTACTCGAACGCCATTCACCGGCTATTCACCGCAGGCCTATTTCTGGCTTTTTCTCTTGACGATTGTCGCTCAATTGATCGCACATGGGGCAATGAATTATGCTCTGGGATTCGTCTCGGCAACCTTCGTCAGCATCACCGCCCAGCTATCTTCCGTTCTCAGTGCTTTCGGAGCATTTCTGATTTTCAGTGAAACACCGACCGTTTTGCAGATCGTTGGCAGTGTGATTATCATCGTCGGTGTGAGCATCGCCACCGCCAGCAAAATGAACGAAACTGACCGAAACTAACCAGCCCGCAGATTAAACCCGCGATATTCCGTTGGGCCTGATAACACATCAATCGTGAGGGTTTCATCGGGTAACATGACCGGCTGCAACAATTGTTGCAGCGTTCCATCGTGCGCCAATTCTTGCAATGTATATTCAACCAGCAGACGAAAATCAAGATCGTTACGCGGCAGCGCCAACCCTACATACTCGCGCGAATACCAGGGATCACAATTGGGACAGCGGGTCGCAATCCGAAAATCATCCGGGTAATTTTCCAGATGCGGGATCAGCTTCAGACTGTCGCCAAAGGCCACATCCGCATTTTGATCTTCCAAAATATAAAAAGGCACATCCTGTTCGCGCAGCATCGTGTAGATATTCACCGCCGAGTTGATACTCTCGGCCAGCGCGTTGACTCGGTCGGCACTACCCGGTTCCGTCGCAAAAACCCCGACCCAGCGCCCGCCGCGCAGCTCGTTGAAACTTTCAATATTGGAATTGCTTTTGACCATCAGGCGATCACCGTGCAACAAATATGGACTGCTAAAATCCACCCGGTCAGACCACGCCCACTGCGCCTGTACGCCCACCGCCAGATCAGCCTGACCACTGGCAACCAGCTCCAAAGCATTATCCGCACTATCCGGCAAAAACTCGACCGGAACACCCCAGCGTGCCGCCAGTCGTTCAACCAGCGATCGATTCAAAACCTGCAACCGCTGCTCACTTTCCGGTGCATCAGTGGCGATGTTTTGCATCCCGGCCACCCGCAGTGCCTGCCCATCCTGCAAGCGCGGCACCACATAAAAATCAGGATAGGCAATGTCGCTACCTAACTGATCGGGTCGCGGTGCGTCGTCGCCCAGATCCGGCCATTCGGCGATCAGCCCAGCCGGATAGGTTGAGCCAGGAAAATTTGACCCATAAATTTCGTTCATGCGACCATTCTGCGCCAGATACTGCAATGTGCGATTTACCAGATTGCGCAGATTGACATCTTGCCGCCGCATAGTGATCGCGTATGGCTCTAATGCCAGTGGTTCCTCCACCATCCGAACCACGCCCGGTTGCAGCAGTGCCCGCAGTTGATAGCGACTGCCAACCAACCCGTCAATCTCGCTATTTACCAGCGCCGCCAAGCCCTGTTCCAGCGTGAAATAGGTCTGTACCGTAGCGTTAATGCCAGTCCGCGCTTGCCACTCCGCAACGGCAACTTCCGATGCTGAGCCAATGACAACACCCAGAATGCGGTCAGCCATATGACCCAATACGGTTGCGCCATCGTCCTGCCGCACCATGACGGCTTGACTGCCGCGATAATAGGTCTGACTGAATTCGACCTGCAAGTCGCGCTGTCGGGTACGAATTTGAGCAGCAGCTAAGAGGTCAACTTCCCCCGCATTCAGCATATCCAGCGCTGTCTGCCGCGTAACCTGCACAAACTCCACATCGACGCCCCACGCATCCCCCATACTGCGAGCCAGATCAGCGTCAAACCCGGCGACATCGCCACGAATGTTGAGTAAACCAAACGGTGGGGCATTAAACAATGTCCCCACGCGTAACGTGCCGTCGCGTTGAATGCGGGCCAACCCCGATTCACTCGCCAGCGCATCATTGACACCCGCATCTGGTGCCGGCATCAGCGTCGGCGGCACCAGCGTCGGGACTGGATCGTTCGTCTGCCAACCAGCCAATAATAGAATAAGCGCAGCAAACCATAAACGCTTCATATTGATTTCCGATAAAGTCCTTGTTCATGAATGTAAGCCAGCACGCCATCCGGCACGAGATAGCGCACGCTGCGGCCCTGTTGCAGCCGGGGGACGATTGATGACGAGGCGATTTGCAGCATCGGCGCATTAACCATCACCACTCGCTCAGCTAAGCCCGGCAAAATCGGGTCGTGCATTGCCGGGTGCGCATCCGTTCCAGGGCGTTCCATTACTGCCAGCCGACAATGCTCGATTAACTGTTCAGGCCGATGCCAGGTCGGCAAATCCCGCAGCGAATCGCCACCCATCACAAAATATAGCTCAGTATCGGCGTGCGCTTGCTGAATGATCTTCACCGTGTCCAGCGAATAATGTGGGCCGGGACGGTCAATATCAACTCGTGAAATTGCAAAACGCGGGTTATCGGCCAGCGCAATTTGTAGCATCGCAAGGCGATGTGCAACTGGCGACTTATGGACCGCTATTTTGTGTGGTGGGTCGGCTGCCGGGACAAACAACACCTGTTTCAAATCGAGTGCTTCAGCCGCATACTCGCCGAGGACGAGGTGGCCGATATGCGGTGGGTCAAAGGTGCCACCCAGGATGCCTATTCGTCGCATAACACCGCAGCTGCCGGTTTGACCTCGGCGAATTGAGTCAGAATGTCGTTGTGGTGGGCGATGATCTGGGGCACGGTTAATACTGCATCGGGGAATGCGGGGGTGCTGTGCGCATCTTTGACCAGCGTTACTTTATAGCCCCGGCTCCATGCTTGGCGGGTGGTCGTGTCAATGCACATCTCGGTCTGGAACCCGGCAATAATAAGTGCCGTGATGCTGCGTGCTGCCAGTTCCGCTTGCAGATTGGTTTGATAAAACGCATCCGGCGTCAGCTTCGACACCACCACCTCATCGGATTGCGGCGTAATTGCCGGATGAAGGGGACCATCAGCATCTGGCTCTTCATCATGCCGCACATAAATAACCGGGACCTTGTGCGCCCGCGCCCGGTCAATGAGTTGCTTTATCCGCTCCAGCATGGCGGCGCTTTCATAAACAGCGAAATCGCCGTCAATAAACCCGACCTGCACATCAATCACCACTAGCGCGGTTGACATGTTTTACTCCGACCATTCCAACTCAAACTCACCGATATATACCGTATCGCCCACCTGGACTCCAGCAGTTTCCAACGCGTTGGAAACGCCCAGGGTTTCAAGAATATTCTGAAAGCGCTGCACCGCCTCATCATAATCCCAATAAGTCATCGCCGCCGCCCGTTCGACTCGCTTGCCAGTGACATGATACGCACCAGCATCATCGCGTGAGATTTCAAAAATTTTGTCGTCTTCAGGCAATTCGTAGCGGGGAACGTCCTCAGCCACAGGTAATGTTTCCACAGCAGGCAAGGTTTCCAGCAATTGCATAATGTCGCTGGTGAGTTGCTTGACATTCTGCTGAGTCGCAGCGGAAATCGCCAGCGGCGTAATCCCGCGCTGTTTCAGTTCGCGCTCGATTTTCGGCCAGCGTTCCTGTGCCTGGGGCAAATCCATCTTATTGAAAACGACAAGCTGTGGCTTTTCGGCTAAATTATCATCAAACAACGACAATTCCACATTAATCTGATTATAATCAGCCAGCGGGTCCGCGCTCTCACCATTGATGAGATGGACCAGTACCCGCGTGCGCTGGACATGGCGCAGGAACGTATGCCCCAGGCCAACACCCATATGTGCCCCCTCGATCAAACCTGGAATATCCGCCACCACCACATCCCGGTCGGCATATTGCACCACGCCCAGATTGGGTTCAATCGTGGTAAATGGATACGACGCAATCTTGGGTCGTGCGTTGCTAATCACGGACAACAACGTTGATTTGCCCGCATTAGGCACGCCGACCAGCCCAACGTCGGCGATCAATTTAAGTTCCAGCCGGAGCCAGCGTTCTTCGCCCGGTTCGCCTTTTTCGGCTATTCGCGGCGCTTGCCGGGAGGCACTCTTAAAGCGTGTGTTACCGCGACCACCACGACCACCACGCGCGATCACCAATCGATCTTCTGGTTTGACCAGATCACCCATCAAGCCGCCGGTCGCATCATCATAGACCAATGTACCTCGCGGCACTTCCAACTCCAGTGGCGAGGCACTCGCGCCGGTTTTGTTATTCGAACCGCCGCGACCGCCCGAATCTGCCCTGAATTGCGTGTGATGTTGAAAATTGACCAGCGTCGAGATCTTCGGATTGACGACCAATACCACATCGCCACCGTGACCACCATCACCGCCCGCAGGACCACCATGCGGCACATATTTCTCACGGCGGAACGCAATGAGGCCCGCACCACCGGCACCACTCTGCACCTTTATTTTCGCCTCATCAATCACAATCTAAACCTATCCATTCATCCGGTTCGCCCGCTTGATACCAGGCAATGGTCTGGCGTGCCCCATCGCGAAAACTGGTCGGCACAAAACCCAACTCGCGTTTCGCCTTCTCACTGGAAACCCGCCAGTTATTGTGGACATATGATCGCAGCATATTGATCGGCCAGAACGGCTCAGCCCCAAAACTGCCATAAACCAACTCCAGCACCTGGGCTAACGGTAAATCTAGCCAACCAGGCATGGGCACACGCGGCCACCAGATCCCGGCTTCTTCACAAATTATATCAAATGCACGGCGATGTGAAATCCAATCGCCACAGACGTTATAAATCTCACCCTCGCGCCCACAGTTTAATGCCGCAACGATAATCTGGGCCACATCACCGATATATACGGGAAAAATTATGTGTCGCCCCCCGTCAACCTGCATAATCAAACCCCGCATCGGATCTTTAAAAAACAGACGGTTAAACGCATAACGACCCAGCGGTCCATAAAATGCACCGGGTCGCAACACAATCACCGGCAAACAATCTGTTACATGTGAATGAAGGACCATTTCCTCAGCGATTAATTTGCTACGCTGGTAAGAGTCCATCGGCTGTGGTGGATAAGTCTCATCAACCACGTGTTGCGGATCAGGCTTGCCCAGAACGGCGCTGGTCGAAACATAGATAAACCGTTCCAATTCTAGTGACTTAACCGCGCTGAGCAGTAGTGCCGTACCCTGGACATTATTTTCTAGAAACGTCGCTTCATCACCCCACATGCGGAAAATCCCACCGGCATGGATTACCGATGTGCAACCGCGCAGGGCGTCAACATAAGTCTCCGGCTTGACCAAATCACCCTGTACAACCTCAACACGGTGATAACACTGTAGCCAGGGATGCGCATCCGGTTGGCGTGTCAGCACGCGCAGCGAATGACCGGCACGGCATAACGCCGGTACAAGATGACGACCCAGGAAGCCGGTTCCGCCCGTCACAAAAATCATGTGTTAGATTATCATCTGGAATGTCAGCTATCGCGCCCAAATGAGGCTGGTAAATCTGCCAGAACATCAAGATGGCGGTTCACACGCGGATTTCCCCAACCCAATGGCAGCCGCTGGATAAACGCCGCTATCTGCCAGCGTTGCCGTTTTTTGTCATAGGCCATCTGATAAACAACCGCACAGTTTCCTAGATCCTGGGTGTGGAGGCGGGTACGCGAATCATAGTCATAGGTTGCCATTCGGCGTTGTAACTGCTGGTCAATAATCAAACACTGCTCACCATCTTCTGAAAACCGCCGGACCATCACCTGATGATCGGCCCGTAACACAGCAATGCATCGGGGCGTACGCGCAGTTTCATAGCGACGAAGGATTCCCAGATATTGTTTGAGAAACGAATCTGATAAAAACAGGGCAGCATGACGACGCTGTTGTGACCAGGCGTGCAAGGCACTATCTTGCAACCAGTCAAGCGCCATCAGGTAATCGTGGCGCACTTGATCGACAACCGGATCGGGGGCCATCCATTCAGCCCGGTTGGGCACACCCGCCCGCACGCGCCGCAGCTTATCTGACCAGGGAACTCGATTATTTCCATTCAACGACATGGCAATCAACACCAATAGCATAACCAGCAATAACGCCCAGATCATGCGTTAATCCGTCTCTCAAAAAGCACTATTTACACTTTACCAGTCTAACACGGGTTATTCAACAGCATCCTGCTGGTTCTTAAGTGTCAGCCAAATATTCTGACGAAGCTGCGCCATACTGATCGGTTTGACCAGGTACACGTCGACTTTACCGACGGTTAGCGCAAATGCCTGGTCGTCTGGCGACGCCAGATGATCGGCAATCATGATCTTTGGCAGATCCCAAAATGTGCCAATTTCTTTGATTTTAGCCAGCAATTCCCAGCCATGCATATCGGGCAACTGCATTCCCATCACCAGCAAGTTGGGCTGGAAATCTTCCAGCAAGTGCAATCCTTCCAGCGCGGTGCCAGCTTCCATGACGTCCATCTGCATTTCGACCAGCAAATCGCAAATTGCTTCACGTTCGTCCGCATTGCTCATCAGAACAGCCGCCCGTTTGCCATCCGAAACGGTTACATCCTTCTGGCTGGTAATCAGCGTTTCTAAATCAAGCGATTCAGCAGAGTGATCGGCCTGAAGGTTATAATTATCTGCGCGATCATTCGTTTCAACAAAGGCAATTGCCGTGTGTTCGAATAGTGCAGGCAGCTTATTTACCAGTAATTTCTGCGCACGCTCCGCGTCCTTCAATTGTCGAAATGGGGCACCATTCTTGCCTAAAATGGCGACGAGATCACCTCGAACCCGTGCGAGAAAATCATCATAGAGTTCCAGGTTTTGTAATTGCTTTTTCACTTCATCCAGTTGATTTTTAGGCAGGGTTGTATTGAGGTAAAAAGACCGAACCCGTGCCGGACCCGTATATTCATGCTCAGCCGCGATACGCCCCTGCTCCGGCAGTGCGTATAACCACACGTACTGCCGGTTAAAATGTTCGACCCTTCCGGCAGCTTTTAATTGATTCAGTTCATAATCAGTGATGTGATGCCCAAAATGTTTGTCATCAAAATTGCGGTACTGACCGGTCAACAATTCCTGCACGAGTGCTTCGTCCCACTGAACCACAAACGCACCGTCCGCCAGAATAAATACGGTATGGCGCGGAACCGGCGATCCCGTGAATGTCCTGGTCATCACGATCCCCGAATGCCAGACCTATAATTCGACGAAGTACGAATCGCAGGCAGCATCAATGAGTTCTTTGGTCAGAGCAGGTGACGTATTCTTATAGGTCGCTATATCCAGAAGTTGCGACAGAATATCACGGGGATGCACAAATCGCAGGTCCCGATCATGCTGGATATACCACTCATTCAGGAGATAAGCCAACCCTTGTTCGCTGTACGGCACTTTCATGATATTGCACATCAATTTGAACAGGTCGCGGAACTGATCGTAAGTCGGATTCCCTACTTCAATTTTATAGCGAATACGCCGCAGGAACGCCTCATCAACCAGATCCTTTGGATCCAGGTTCGTCGAAAACACGATCAAGACAAAGAAGGGAACTTCAATCTTGCGCCCATTATTGAGCGTCAAAAAGTCCACACCCTTTTCCAGCGGTACAATCCAGCGATTTAGCAAATCTTTAGGTCGTACTTGCTGGCGACCAAAGTCATCAATCAAGAACATGCCCCCGTTGGCCTTGACCTGGAAAGGCGCTTCATAAAATTTGTTGATTTCGTTGTAAACGAGATCAAGTCCCGACATGGTCAATTCGCCACCCACCATAATCATCGGGCGTTTGATCTTAATCCAACGCGGGTCGGAGATCATACCCGTCGCCTTCTTCACACGCTCGGCAGCCGCATCAGATATTTCATGGTTCACCGCATCAAAAATTTGCACGATTTGACCATCAACATCAATCGCATAGGGAATCCACATGTCATCACCGAGAATCATACGACCAATTTTCTCTGACATGGTGGTTTTACCGTTACCGGGCGGGCCATACAGGAAGATGGAGCGACCAGAGTTCACCGCCGGGCCGATACGACTCAGCATTTCGTCGGCCACGACGAGATTATTCATCACTTTACGTAAGTCAGATTGATGGACGATCAATTTCTTGCGATTCTGCATCTGCATTGCTTCAATATAAGCTTTGAGCGGCACCGGAGCCGGTCCGGCATATTGCGAACGCTCCATCACCTCGCGCGATTTTTCGGCCCCGCGTTCGGTGATAATGTATTTAAAGGCCGATTCGCTAAAGCCGGTGGAACCGCGTACCTCGACAAATTTTTCGCGTTTGAGAAACTCCATTACCGGGTCAAGGATGCCAGTATAGGGCAGCTTAACCACTTCTGAAATCTGAATGCCGGTCATGACACCGCCATAGTACAATACCTTAAGCGCCAGGTCCGCAATCGCCAGCATATTCAGGCCAGTGTCTTCAACTGTGCCTACTGGTGGCGGCGTCCAGGCATTATCACCATCTAAAGGTGGAGGGGCATTTTGTCCACTTAAACTCTTGATTTGGATAGGCCGTTGGGCGGGGCGATCAGCCATAGAACACCAACCTTAATTGATACATTCAGATCATTATTGGTCATCATATCATGACATTGATTGATATGGGTTAAAGATGGTCAAATTGTCCGGTGTTTGTTGACAAAGTATGGAACTTCTAACGATATTGTTCTGGTGCAACCGAACAATCAATTCTATTATACAGGACGATTTTCAGAATCGAAAGCAACCTGCTCTTGAACTAAAGTTCAAGGCTCAATAATTGAACACCCGGTGGAAAGGAGCAGCACGTCTCAGGTCATCCCTGTAGATCGTGCGAAAAATCGATGATAGATCGCATACAATGGTTGGGGCACGGTAGTTTTATTATTCAGGGGCCACCACTCATCTACATTAACCCCTGGCGTGTTGCCCGCAGCGTCTTCCTCGCTGATGTGATCCTCATCAGTCATCATCATTACGATCATTGCTCGGAAGCCGATATTGACAAACTACGCGGTCCCCATACTCAAATTATTGGAAATACACTCGTGGCCCAGGCAATTGAAGATTGTACGGTTATCCGGCCCTGGCAAAGCGTGACGATAGATCGCGCCTGCATCAAAGCGCTGCCCGCCTATTCCCCTAGCGATTGGCGGCACCCACTCGAAGATGGGGGCCTGGGATTCGTCATTTCGATTAACCTGCACGACATCTATTATGCTGGTGACACTCAGATCATCCCGGAAATGAGTGATCTCCATCCGGACATCGCCATTTTACCGATTGATGGCAACGGCACCATGAACGTTGCTGAAGCCGCCGACCTCGTGCGCCAGATGCGTCCCCGTTGGTCAATTCCCAGCAACTGGGGTCCGTCGCCTGAAGGCGCTACTCGGTTAGATGCTCTGGCTTTCAAGCAACAAACTGAAGCAATTTCTGAAACCGTTATCCTGCCCCAGGTAACATAACCAAAACGCCCCCGAATTTACGGAGGCGTCAGCAAATTTCAGCAAGCGTCAGTCAGGCTGCCGGGGTAAATTTACCGTCTGGTCGCCACTCAAAGCGTTGATCACCCTCGCCATAGATCAGCGGTCGTGTGTCGCCCTGAATTACCTCTCCGGTCACAACCACTTTGCGGATTTTACTATCGCCGGGCGTTTCGAACATCACGTCAAGCAACGCCGTTTCGATAATCGACCGCAATCCGCGTGCGCCGGTGCCGCGCTTCATCGCCATCTGTGCCGCGGTTTCCAATGCACTCTCTTCAAAGACCAGTTCGACGCTGTCGAGTGAAAGCAGATGTTCATACTGCTTGGTGAGTGCGTTGCGCGGTTCAACCAGAATCTTCATCAACGCCGCTTGATCGAGCGGATCTACGCCAACCAATACCGGCAAGCGACCAACAAATTCTGGAATCAACCCGAATGACATGAGATCTTCGGGGCTAAGGCGGCGCAGCAGATGACTCTCTTCTTGAACGATCTCATGGTCGCCGTCTATCGAATGGAAACCAATCTTACCCCGATGCCCCATGCGCGTCGCGACTACATCTTCCAACCCGTCGAACATCCCGCCGCAGATAAACAGGATGTTGGTGGTGTCAATTTGCAAAAATTCCTGATGCGGGTGTTTGCGACCGCCCTGGGGTGGCACATTCGCCAGTGTACCTTCGACAATCTTCAACAGTGCCTGCTGAACACCTTCGCCAGATACATCACGCGTAATCGAGGGATTGTCGTTAGATTTACGAGCGATTTTGTCAATTTCATCAATGTAGATGATCCCACGTTCAGCCCGTCCTATATCGCCATCCGCGGCCTGAATGAGACGTAACAGGATATTCTCGACATCTTCGCCGACATAACCGGCCTCGGTCAGGGCGGTCGCGTCTGCGATACAAAATGGTACATCAAGAATACGTGCTAGCGTCTGTGCCAACAGTGTCTTACCACTGCCAGTGGGTCCTACCATCAGAATATTGCTTTTTTCCAGCTCAACCTCACCGTTCTGGGTATCCGCTTGAATCCGCTTATAGTGATTGTAGACGGCCACACTGAGCACACGCTTGGCATGGTCCTGACCGACAACATAGTCATCAAGATGTGCCATGATCTCGCGTGGAGCCAGCAGATGATCCAGATGAAATTCCGATGTTAAGGCTTCGGTTGTAGTGCTGTCTTCAACCAGAATATGCTGACAGAGATCAACACAGTAATTGCAGATAAACACGCCATCGGGACCCGCAATGAGGCGGTCCACTTCATCATGGCTCCGCCGACAAAATGAACACCGTTGTTCGCCAGGGTATTCGTGCGTCACCGATTATTTTCTCCCACTGTATGCGACTCCAGTACAGTATCTATTAAACCATATTCTGCGGCCTGTGTCGCGCTAAGATAAATATCGCGGTCCTGATCGCGCTCAATGATGTCTTTGTCCCGACCAGTATGATTCACAAAGATGTCAATCAGGCGCTCTTTCAGGCGCATGATCTCGTTCGCCTGAATCACAATATCCGATGCCTGGCCTTGAGAACCACCCAGCGGCTGGTGCATATGGATGGTTGCGTTGGGCAAGGCGTAACGCAGGCCATTCTCACCGGCTGTGAGGATGACCGTTCCAAAACTGGCGGTCAGACCTAACGCAACCGTACTCACCGGGGCCGATACCTGCTGCATGGCATCATAGATCGCCATACCGGCATACACCACGCCACCAGGGGAGTTAATATACATGTTAATCTGCCGGTCAGGATCCTGACCATTAAGATAAAGAAGCTGGGCCACAATTAGGTTCGCAACCTGGTCATTGATTGGTGTTCCTAGCAGGACAATTCGTTCCTTTAGCAGCAGTGAGTAAATATCATAAGCGCGCTCGCCACGACTACCCTGCTCAACTACCATCGGAATGACGTTTTGAATATCCATGTTACGAAGATTCTCCTTCTTCTTCTGAGGCTTCTGCGTCTGATTCATTATCTGCTGGACTATCGGCTTCCAGCACAGTTTCGGCAACGTCAACATCCTCTGCCGGAACTTCGGCTTCCAAAACGGTTTCGTCAGCCGGTGCTTCATCAAGATTAGCCAGGTCTGGGGCTTGACCACGTGCAATCGCGGCCATCCGCTCCATCACTTGCTGGTTCAACACACTATTCTCAAGGTTTGCGCGCATTGATGGATTATCATAAATGCTACGGAACGCTGACGCCTGTTCGCCAAACTGGGCCGAAATACGATCGATCTCGGCATCAATATCGGCAGCGGTGACGGTGAGGTTCTCGGCATCAACGATTTCACGCATGACCAAAGACCGCTTGATCGCGTTCACTGCGTTATCTTCATAATCCACATGTAGATCGTCATGGGTCTTACCAGTGACCTTCATATAATCTTCGAGCGTCAGGCCACGCTGTCGCAGATCATTATCCATATGGTGCAACAACTGGTGAATCTGGTCATTCAGTAACGCGTCAGGGTAGGCAAACGTCGCCTGTTCGATGATCGCGTCCAGCACCCGATCAGCATATTCGGCTTGCTGTTGAGTCTCCGCAGCCTCCTCCAATTCATTGCGAATGCGCATCCGCAACTGCAATAAAGTCAGCGGCTCTTCCGCTGCTTCAGCATCTTCGTCCGCTTCGTTTGCGGTCACACGGGCGGCGAATTGGTCGTTAAGCTCAGGGAGCGTAACACTCTCAATCTTCTTCACGGTAACATCGAACTTGACATGCCGTCCAGCCAGATGTTCATACTCTTCAGCATCGTCAGGATAGGTAATTTCGAACTCACGCCGCTCGTCAACATTGGCTCCTACCAGCGCATCCGTAAAACCAGGGGCTGGTTCGCGATCTTCAGTCAAGCTAAAGGTGAGTTCATCGTTATCAATGAAGATGTTGGGATTCATACCTGGGGTATCTTCAGCCTCAACTGAGTCCTCCGCTTCATCGTCAGCCGCCGCTGTTACATTGTCTTCAACAGCTTCTGGCGCTTCGGTATCTGCACTATCATCAGCTGCTGCCTCGGCTTCTACGTCAGCTGGTTCATCCAGATATTCACCTTTAATGCTCACAACAACCCGATTGCCAGCAGCAACTGGTCGCGAACTTTCCTCGACCAGTGCTTCCTGCTCTTGCATTGCTTTGAGGCGTTCATCAACATCGTCGTCAGTTACAACCGGCGCTTCATAATCTAACCGCACTGAGCGATAATCACCCAGATCAGCAATGGGTTGCAGCGGCACAACAAACTTGAACGTTGGCTGCGGGTCAAGTTCAAAGTTCTCTAATGAACCCGGGCCATATGGTTTAACATCCGATTCATCAAGGGCGCTCTTATACACTTCGTTTCCCAATTCTTCAAGCGCATCCTCGAGAATCGGTCCCTCCCCCAGGTAACTTATCATCACCTTGTATGGTGCTTTGCCCTTGCGAAAACCGGGGATATTCACCCGCCGAGCCAATTTTTTGGCGGCAGCTTTTTTGGCGCGTTCCAGCCGTTCAGTCTCAATTTGGACGGTAAAACGCGCGGTATGGTCTTCAAGTCGTTCAGTTTGAATGTTCAAAGCGAGATTCCTTGCCAACGCGGGTTGATATAACTTTTCGATTATAGCATTTGATGGTCGGTTGTTGCTATATGATCTTCATTAGAAGCGCAAACATAAAAGGCGCTCAATTGCGCCTCTGGTCAGCGTCATTATGGGGAAAGAGGGATTTGAACCCTCACCTCGTAAGAGACATGATCCTAAGTCATGCGCGTCTACCAATTCCGCCATTCCCCCGAGTACTCATATTATAGAGAATCACACCTATCAAATCAACTCTCTGGTTCGGGATCTACATGGATTTCAACGTTACCAATATCCTCAAAATCCATCGTACTGACCTGCAGCAGAATCGACGAAATCATCAACTGGGCAAATTTGAACAATGCCTGAACATGACCAATGCGCTCCAGGTACAACGCCGCCAGCGCCTGATCGTCACCACTCAGATTGCTCATCGCATCTGATAAGCGCTCGACATCTTTATTCATAATCGACAGGGCGCGTTCCACATCACGCATTTCACGCCCACTCAGAATATTCGAAATAATCTCCCAGAAGTCAGTCTCTGCCTCGTAGAATTTACGCCGGTCGCCCCGCCCGCGCACCCAAGCCTGCCGCACCATTCCCATATGCTCCAGGGTGCGCATGTTCATGCTCACACTCGCCTTCGAAATACTTAATAGGTCCATCATGTCATCAAGGCACAATGGCTGCGGACTCATGAGCAGCGCGGCGTATAGTTGGCCCATTACCTTACTGAAACCAAAGTACTCTGAAAGCTGGCCTAACCCATCCAACATACTGTCACGCACGGCGATTAGATTAGAATCTTCTGGTTGTGCAGTCACTTTTCGTTCATCCGCCATCTGCATCACCTCTACCTATACGACGTCAATCAACATAAGCAATCGGTTATCTAATCAACAATCCGACAACATAACTGAACCCGCGCCAACAGCGATTTAAACGCCTGACTTTCGCAATATTCAATATGTTCTAAATTCTACTAAGCGTAGCATCTTTAGAGGTTGCTGACAACTGTGTTTATGGGTGGAATATGATTAAGATGGGTTCAAATTCTGAACCCAACTGCCAGGCTATTCATAACGGAGCGCATCAATAGGGTTCAGGGAAGCGGCCCGATTAGCCGGATACAGACCAAAGAATACACCAATGAATGTAGAAATGAGGGTCGCCATCATCACGCTGGAAGGCTGCATCGCGACATCCAGCGTTTCCAGGGCGGTTGCAGCACCAAACGTCGCCAACCCGGCCAGGATTACCCCAACGGTGCCACCGAGCAAAGCCAGCACCACCGCCTCAACCAGGAATTGTGCCATTATGTCACGCTTTTGCGCACCAACTGCTTTGCGCAGGCCAATTTCACGGGTCCGCTCAGTGACGGTCACCAGCATAATATTCATAATGCCGATACCGCCCACCAGTAATGAGATTCCCGCAATGACACCGAGAAAGACGGTGAGCAAGCCAGTCACACTGCTGAAGCTACTCAACAGATCACCTTGCGTCACGACTTGAAAATCATCTTCGTCACGAAAGTTAATCCCACGTTCCTCCCGCAATGTTTGCTTGATTTGCTGCGCGGCAATATCAACCCGTGTGCTATCACGCGCCGCTACCACAATCGCCGTGATCGGCTTATCTCCAGAAATTACCCGATCACTACTCAAACGCGTTTGCGCGGTAATAACTGGAATATAGATCATATCATCCAGGTCCTGCCCTGGTGGGCCAAAGTTGCTGCCCTCTTCATTTAAGACACCGATCACCGTAAACCGCACATCGCGCACCCGAATGGTCTGACCAACGGGATAGAGGTCAGCAAACAAACTTTCAACAACTTTTTTCGTGATGACGGCTACTCGTGCCCCACTATTGTATTCCTCTTCGTCAAAGAAGCGGCCTGCAACTAAAAATCGATCAAACAACTCAGGATACTGCGGGCCAGTGCCGATGACCGAAACATTGTCTTCCGACCCCTCGTAAATAATCTGCTGCGTGCCGATATCAAGCTGGGGCATAATGAGCATCGCTTCGGGCACCCGAAACGGATCGGAAATCGCGTCCAGGTCAGCCTGAGTCACCGGTTGGGGGCGATCAAACCCGTCTGATTCGCCAAACACATAGACCAGATTAGCGCCAATGCCTTCGAACTCGCCCCGAATAAAGCCATCAATCGCCTGTCCCACCGAAATCAGGATGATAACCGCTGCCACCCCGATAGTGATACCTAGCATGGTCAACAGCGTTCGCAGCTTGTTCGACCGCAACCCAATAAACGCCACCCGAACATTATCAATCATAGAGCTTATTCAAACCTCAACGCATCAATGGGCCGCATCCGGGCCGCGCGGTTGGCGGGATAGGCACCAAAAAAGACGCCGACAAAACTGCTCACAGCGGTGGCTAAAATCACGGCATCCAATGTAAGCGACAGGCTCAGGTCCGGTACCAATGCTGAACCCAATAATGTTGCCAGCCACGCCAGAATAACACCGATCGCGCCGCCGAGAAACGACAGCACGATGCTCTCAACCAGAAATTGGGTCAAGATGTCCCGACCGCGTGCCCCGACCGCTTTCCGTAAGCCGATTTCGCGGGTGCGTTCCGTCACGCTCACCAGCATAATGTTCATGATACCGATTCCACCAACCAGCAGCGAAATCCCGGCAATCATACCCAGAAAGACGGTCAGCAGACCCGTGATTTGACCAATTGTTTCCAGCACACCAGCCTGAGTCACAACCTGGAAATCCTGTTCGCCATCAAAATTGATGTTGTGCGCTTCCGATAAAAAGACATTGATTTCATCTACGGCAGAATCGATTACTTCTTCAGAACGCGCTTCAATATGGAGTACGGATGTTCTAAAGCTCCCATCACGGGCACGGGCATCGGCCAGGCGCGTCTGAGCGGTACTGATGGGCACAAATACTGAGTCGTTTTCACCACTGACATCGCTGCCCGCTTCCATCACCCCGACGATGGTAAATGATAGGTCATTGATGCGCACATTCATGCCCACCGGGTCAGCGGTCTCATCAAGACCCAGATTTTCAATGACTGCTGTCCCCAAAACGGCTACCCGCGCTTTATCCGCAACATGCTCGTCAGTAATAAAACTTCCGCCGGGCTGCACACCCCAGGTACGCACATCCTGAAATATCGACGATACACCACTAATCGTCGAGAATACAGTTTCGGAACCCAGTGCCAGCCGCCCAGGTACACTATATTGCGGTGCAACCCGCCGGATGCTGGGCGCAATTCGAGGATCAGCTAACGCTTCTGCTTCACGGGTCGTAATGGGATCAATGCGCGTGCGAGTGGGACTGTCAGGCCGTGATGAAAACACAAAAATCACGTTAGACCCCAGGTTCTCGAATTCCGCCGCGATAAAATCCTCAACCCCACGCCCGAGGCTAACCAGGCTAATCACGGCACCCACACCAATAATGATACCAAGTGTGGTCAATGCAGCACGGAGGCGGTTCGTCAGCAAACCATTGAAGGCAACTCGTATCGCTTCACCAAAGTTCATCAGGCTTAGTTGTACTCTTCTTCCGCACCGCTGTAATAGACATCCTGGAAAATGCCTTCCAGCTCCTCAGCTTCGCTGGGGCGCTCAGATTCACCCGCTACTAAAGGATCAGCAACCTGCCGGTCCGCCACCACCTCGCCATCGCGCAGCATGATGACTCGCTGAGTATGCCGTGCAATCCAGGGGTCATGGGTCACAAAAATCGTGGTAATACCCTGATCGTTATTCAATGCCTGAAAGATTTCCATGACCTCGGTGCCGCTACGGGAGTCCAGATTGCCAGTCGGCTCATCGGCCAAAATCATCGCCGGTTCATTCACCAACGCCCGCGCAATCGCCACGCGCTGTTGCTGACCACCCGACAATTCGCTGGGTAAATGGTCCAGGCGGCGGCCTAGCCCTACCGATTCTAATGCTTTGGTTGCCCGTTCGGTGCGGCGGGCCGTCCCGCCATAAATCAACGGGAGTTCAACCTGACGCAGTGCTGTGGTACGCTTCAGCAAGTTAAAACTCTGGAACACAAAGCCGATTTTTTTGTTGCGGATTTTTGCCAGGTCCGTTTCGCTCAACCGGCTGACATCTACACCATCCAGGTAAAACTCACCAGAGGTGGGCTGGTCCAGCGCCCCCAGGATATTCATCAGGGTACTTTTACCCGAACCGGATGGCCCCATGATCGACACGAACTCACCTTCAAAAATTCGTAACGACACACCGCGGAGTGCATGAACTTCAATATCACCCATCTTGTAGACTTTGGTGATGTCGTGAATATCGATCACTGCCTTGCGCCCCTGGTCGTCGCGGGCAATTTCTCTTTTCTTGCCGTTACGGCTAAACAGGCCAATCATTGTGATTTATCCACCATCGCCAAAGACATTCAGTTCACCACGCGGCAGCAATACGATGCGCTGTCCGGCTTCGAGGCCACTCAAAATCTGACTATGCGTTTCGTTACGCAAACCCAATTGCACTTCGATTTCCTCGAAACGACCATTTTCCCGTTGAACGGTAACAAATGCCCGTTGGGTGGACCGATCGATACGAATGAAACGGTTACGAAGCGTAAAGACATCCTCTAGCTGCTGCACCTTTATCGTCGCCGTCGCATTCATGCCCAGACGCACGGGTTCCAGTGTTGGGTCTAACGTAACCCGGGCAATATAGGTAACAACCTGACCAATGCGGGTCGGTGTCTGTGCCACCCGCGTAATCGTCCCGGTGATCTGGGCTTCAGGAAGCGCATCCAGCACTAACGACACGGGTTGCCCCACCTGTACATCGACGATCTCAGTTTCATCAATCGCCAGATCAATGTAGAAAACACTGTCATCTATGATTTCAACTGCCGTCGCCGACGGTGGCAATTCGCCTTCCGTCAAATTGACCGCCGCCACAACTCCATCAAAGGGCGCATATAAACGGGCACGATCAAGGTTAACCTGTGCCAGATCACGCGCCAGTTCGGCCTGCCTCAATTGAATCTCCGCCCGTTGCAAATCTATGGCGGAAGGTCCCTCGAGTAACCGCTCAAGCTGCACTTCTGCCGCCACCACTGAAGCATTCGCCGATCCCAGGCTACCAACATCAGGGCCGCGTCCAGCGACACTCTCAAAATTTTCATCGGCAATTAGCACACCAAAATCAGCCTGGGCCAGACCAGCTTCAAGCTGCCGTTCCACTTCCAATGGAATTACGGGTTCAGGAAAACCTTCGGGCACCTGGGGATTGAGCGTTTGGTCACGCTGGAGCTGCTGCTGCCACAGTGCATTGCGGGCCAGTTCGGCTTGCAGCCGGGCAATTTCGCGATCATAGGCATCGGTACCGGTGTCAAAGGCGGCATTCACGCCGGCCTGGGCCGCCGCCAGGGCTGCTTCGGCAACCCGAACATCGACCTCACGTGCCGGTTCAACCAGCGCATCATAGGCAACTCGCTGCCGGGCCAGGTTGATCTCAGCAATGCGCAGATTGGTTTCCATATCTGCCGTGTCCAAATACGCCAACAGCGCATCGGCATCAACTTGCTGGCCTTCCTCGATAATCACTTCAGCTACCGGCAGGTTAGACATCTCAAAAACCAGGCCCACCTTACGCGCTGGCTCAACCGAACCTGTCGCATTCACGGTCACTTCCAGATCGGACACGGACACCAGGGTCTCATCTTGAATAAGTGAGTTTTCTTGCCCGGCCTCCTGAGCAGTCACATCGCCATTCTGCGAAATGCCCTGGAAAACAACAAAAGCAACCACCGCCACGACCGCGACGATAATCAGATTACGTACTGTGCGCATCGAACGCTAACCTCCAAACAGGGAGAATGCCTCACCAGCCAGATCAAGCGCGATCACCTCACCCACGCCCAGCCCAGCCACGATTTCGCTGTTGTCCTGTCCCTGTAAACCCAGCTCAACCTCGACTTCTTTCAGCGTACCATCATCTTCTAATACGTTCACAAAGGCTTGCTCGTTGCGCCGGTCAAGCCGAATATAGATATTGGGCACAACCAATACATCGTCACGCGCTTCTACAATGACTGCTGCTTCTGCTGTCATCCCATCACGCACGCGGGTGTCAATCGCGTCCAGCAGCAATTTGACGTCATAACTCACGATTCCATCCTGATCGCGACCGATCACCGCGATTTGCTCGATATTGCCGGTTAACCGGGTATTGGGCAGCGCATCAAGCTGTACCCGCGCATCCATACCTTCAGTAATGCGACGAATATCGACCTCATCCACTTCGGCCATAATATGCAGCGGCGAAATATTTGTGAGTTCAATCACCGGCAGTCCCGGTGCAACCACGGAGCCGACTTCAGCGTTCACCCGCGAGATAATCCCATCAAATGGCGCGACCAACTGCATCCGATTGAAAGCCGTCGCCGCATTGTCCAGTTGGACCTGTGCTTGATCGACAGCGATCTCGGCCAGATCAATCTCACTTGAGCGGGGACCTGCTTTGACCCGCTCCAGTTCCTGTTCAGCCTGAAGCGCCCGCGCATAGGCAGCACCAAGCTGGCCTTGATTGGCAGAACGTAGATCCTCATAGCGTAAACGAGCGATTTCCAGATTGAATGATGCGGCTCCAACCTCAGCATCCAGTTGAGCATAGGCTTCATCAGCCTGCCCACCCTGCGCGATTGAACGCACCCGCACCGCTTCATCATAGGCGGCCTGGGCCTGATTTATGCTCAACTGTGCTGCCTGTAAGTCATCATTCGAAACCGCAGTTTCAATACTCTGTACCGCCGCCCAGGCGCTCTGCACATTAGCCTCAGCGACCCGAATATCATCCTCATCAACCGGTTCCAACAAATCTGTCAGTTCCAACTGTGCCAGATCAAGCGCCAATAACGCCTGTTCATAGTCAATACGCTGGGCGTCATCAACCTGCTGGACCAGAATATCACCTGCCAACACGTAGTCGCCCTCTTCAACCATAATCTCGCGAATACGACCCGGTGTGGTCATACTCAGTTGAACGACTTCATTGGCCTCCACCGCGCCAATCGCGTTCACAACCACCGCCACATCACCCGTTTGTACGGTATGCAATTGGATGTTTTCGCTTTGAATCGAACCCGTAAACTCCGGTTGGTTGGCTCGACTGGCAAACACTGCGACTGGCAAGATAAATACCAGCAGCGTTAACACAAACAAAGAACGCCTGATTGACATGGTGCTAACTCGATTTGTACTATTTGACTCAATCTACACAATCATATCATAATCATATTTCTAGAATACTCCTACTTCTTTGCGCAGTTTCTAATGCATTTCTATTTGATGGTGATTCATGCTGTAATCCTCGCCTAGCTACACAGCCCGGCGCATGGTAAGATTAAATGCATAAAAAATCACAATTAAACGCAGTGCGGTGCTACAGGAGTCACAGGTCTCATGCCGTCAAACATAATTTCAGCCAATATCCCCGATATTGTGATTGGGCGCTTGCCGGTCTACTTGCGGGCCTTAACTCGTCTGGCACAAGAAGGGCGTGATGTGACCTCGTCGCACGAGCTTGGGCAGCGTTTGGGCATCAGTTCGGCCCAGATTCGCAAAGACCTGTCGCATTTTGGTGGTTTTGGCAAACAGGGAACTGGCTACCAGATCGAATATCTGATTGAGCAGCTTAAGGGCGTTTTAAAGGTAAACCAGGAGTGGGATGTCGCCTTAGTCGGTGGCGGCGACCTGGGGCGGGCAGTAGCTAATTATCGGGGTTTTGCCGACCGGGGCTTTCGCATCGTGTCCATCTTCGATAACGACCCGGCCAAAATTGGTCAACTCGTTGGCGAACATCAGGTACAACCCTTTGCTGATTTACCCACTATTATAGCCGAGCATAATATCAAAGTCGCGATGATTGCGGTGCCCGCGTCCCATGCCCAGGAAGTCGCAAACAAATTGATTGAGGCCGGCGTCCGCGCGCTGCTTAACTATGCCCCCATCAGCCTGAATGTACCCGAAGACATCCATGTCCAGTACATTGATCCCGTCGTTCATCTCCAGCGGATGACCTATTATCTG
This sequence comes from Phototrophicaceae bacterium, assembly GCA_965223835.1. Classification (GTDB taxonomy): domain Bacteria; phylum Chloroflexota; class Anaerolineae; order Aggregatilineales; family Phototrophicaceae; genus CAVYXZ01. Next base: position 1,421,091 of record CBDCXQ010000001.1, on the reverse strand, counting down.
GATTAAACAACCTGGGTCACACGCCGCAAAATAGCCGGGTCTTCTAGGGCACGCCCGGCACCTGTCGCAACAGCAATCAACGCATTATCCGCCCGGTACACCGGTACACCGGTCTCACGCGTGAGATACTGGTCCATCCCACGCAGCAAGGCACCACCACCGGTTAACACGATACCGCGATCAATAATGTCGGATGCCAGTTCAGGAGGCGTGGTTCCCAGAACCGACTTCAACACATTCGCAATCATTGACAATGGTTCAGCCAGCGCTTCAACGACCTCACCAGTGGTAATACTAACCGTTCGGGGCAAACCACTGACATTATCGCGGCCTTGAATCTCCATCGCCATTTCTTCAACCGGTGCAACGGCGGCCCCCACCTGGATCTTAATCGACTCGGCGGTGGGCTGGCCGATGGTCAGGTTATATTTGCGGCGCACATAACTGACAATCGCCTCGTCCTGCCGCAAACCACCAACCCGTCCGCTCTCGGCCCGGACGATATTGTTCATCGTCAACACAGCCGCCTCGGTGATGCCACCACCAATGTTGACGACCATATCGCCCGCTGGTGTTCCCACTGGTAATCCCGTGCCAATGGCAGCCGCCAGCGGTTCCCAAATCAAAAAGGCTTCGCGGGCACCGGCAGCCACCGCCGCTTCATGTACCGCCCGCTTTTCCACGCTGGTGACGCCAAACGGGACCGACACCATCACGGTCGGCTTGAACAGCCGCAGACGGCCCGCAACTTTATTGAAGAAGTGGCGCAACATCGCCTCAGTCACTTCATAATCAGCAATCACACCATCGCGCAGCGGGCGCACCACCTGGATGTCTTCTTCATCGGTCTTACCCAGCATCTCGCGGGCGGGCTGCCCGATTTCAACGATGCGCTCTTCCTCAACTGTGAGTGCAACCAGTGATGGTTCCTGAAGCACAATCTGCTCATTAGCATAGATCAGCACATTAACCGTGCCCAGATCCAGCCCCAGTTTTTTATCAAACAGCCCCATAATGACCCTGCCCTATTCACGAAGGTGCGCTCTGTTTATACAGGAAATTAGATGCAAAAGCAACGCCCGGCCAACATGAGGACCGGGCGCTCGTCTTTCACCAATTAGGACTGGAAATTATTCGTCTTCGTCATCATCAAGGATGCGAATAACCGCGCCCCGATTCTGTAATTTGCGGTGGATCCGCAGACTGAGTTCCGCCCGGCGCAGCGCCAGGGCTGCCTCACGATTTTCCGCCGCCGGAATGCCCGATTCCAGTAGTTCACGAGCACTTTCACGTGCCGCCTCAATACGCTCCAGGTCCAGTGCGAAAGATGATTCCGCCAGATCGGCCAGGACGACAACCTTATCGGGCCGCACATCGACTACCCCACCGTAAATTGCAAAGCGTTCTTCGGCCTGCCCTTTACGCACGACCAGTTCACCGAATCCCAGCGTCGTGAGTACGGGCGCATGGTTAGGCAGGACCCCCATCTCACCCTCGACTGCCGGGATAATCACAATATCGGCTAGCGGTTCGTCGAATACCTTGCGCTCTTGCGTCACCACTTCAACATGTATGGGCATCATCGGCCTCGCTTAGTTTTGTGACGCTTCGTAACGTTCGATGACTTCATCCATAGCACCCGCCATATAGAACATCTGCTCCGGGATGTGATCGACTTCACCATCCAGCAGCATACGGAAGCCACGCACCGTGTCTTTCACCTGCACGTAACGGCCCGGACGCCCCGTGAACTGCTCCGCCACCACCATTGGCTGGGTCAGGAATTGCTCAATCTTACGCGCGCGTGCCACTAGCAACTTGTCATCATCAGAAAGCTCATCAACACCCAGAATGGCGATGATGTCCTGCAGATCTTTGTAGCGTTGCAACACCTGCTGGACCTCGCGGGCGGTGCGGTAATGTTCTTCACCGATCACCAGTGGGTCAAGAATTTTGCTGGTACTACCCAGCGGATCGACCGCCGGGAACAGACCACGCGCGGCAATCGAACGTTCCAGCGCAATCGTACCGTCCAGATGCGTAAACACCGCAACTGGAGCCGGGTCGGAATAGTCATCCGCTGGCACATAAACCGCTTGCATCGACGTGATAGAGCCGGTCTTCGTTGAGGTAATGCGCTCCTGCAACTGGCCCATTTCCTCAGCCAGCGTCGGCTGGTAACCCACTGCTGACGGCATACGGCCCAGCAGCGCCGACACCTCAGCACCTGCCAAAGAATAGCGAAAGATGTTGTCGATAAACAGCAGCACATCACGGCCTTCATCGCGGAATTGTTCCGCCATCGTCAGGCCGGAAAGCGCTACCCGCAGCCGCACACCCGGCGGTTCGTTCATTTGTCCAAACACCATCGCCAGCTTATCCAGCACGCCAGCTTCTTCCATTTCGCCGTAAAGCTGCGTACCTTCACGCGTCCGTTCACCCACGCCGGCAAACACCGACAGGCCGTCATGCTGGGTAGCAATGGAGTTAATGAGTTCCTGAATGGTGATGGTTTTACCAACACCCGCACCACCGAAAATGCCGGTTTTGCCACCCTTCGTCATCGGGGCGACCAGATCGATGACTTTCATACCGCTTTCGAATACTTCAATCGTCGTGGATTGCTCTTCAAAGTTTGGAGCAGTGGCGTGAATCGCCCGCCAGGGTTCGCTATCTGGAACGGGCGGCTGATTGTCAATTGGCCGACCCAAAACGTTGAAGACGCGACCCAGTGAAGCTTGCCCAACCGGGACCTGAATGGGAGCACCAAGCGCATAGGCTGCAACACCACGCTGCAAACCGTCAGTGCTGTCCATCGCCACCGTCTTGACCATGCGATCACCCAGGTGAAGCTGGACTTCAAGAATCAGATCTTCTTCATTTTCACGCGGTACCCGCAACGCGTCAAAGATGTCCGGCAAGTCACCTTCAGGAAACTCGACATCCACCACGTTACCTAGAATCTGGGCGATACGCCCTTGTCCTTCAGCCATATATCTCAACTCCTCAAGTTGGGGCGACCAGCGCCGTCTCAATTTGTCTAGTTACATCATCAACCGCCGACTGCAACGCTTCGGTCCCGCCCACAATATCCAGGATCTCTGCCGTAATCGCCGCCTGTCGGGCTTTGTTGTAATCCAGTGTCAGGTCTTCCACCAGTGCCGACGCGTTATCCGACGCATTGCGCATCGCGACCATTTGCGCCGAATACTCACTGGCCTGGCTCTCTAACATCGCCTGATACAGTTGCAGCTCGGTGAAACGAGGCACGATCTCCTGAAGAATCGCTTCCGGCGACGGCTCATATTCATAGCTGGCACTGGAATCGGAAACGTTGGGAACATCCTTGACGAATTCCGCCGCCACCTGATCTTCAATCGTATGGGGAATTAGCGGTAGCCAGCCTAACACAACCGGGCGCTGCGTTAATGTGTTGATAAAGTCAGTATAGGCGATGAACACATCATCAACCTCGCCGCCCAGGAATGCATCAATTGCCAGCCGATTAGCCGCCGAAATATCAGCGATTGCCGGCTCAGCCGGAATGTCAGTGAACGAGGCCACAACATTCTGGCCGGCACGGATCATCGAATCACGACCCTTGCGGCCAATGGTGATGTATTGTGTGGGCTTACCCAACCGCTCAGAAAAGCGACTCGCGACCCGGATCATGTTGGTATTGAAGGCGCCCTTCAAGCCACGATCTGACGTGATGAGGATGATCATAATGTTGTTGATCTCGGCGCGTTCCTCTAACAGTGGATGCATCGGCGGACCACTGCCGCCCGCCGCCTGCACGTTCAGCAAAATTTCCCAGGCTTTCTCCGCGAATGCCCGGCTTGCCAGCACCCGCGCCTGGGCCTTCCGCACCCGCGAGGCCGAAACCGCCTCCAACGCCCGCGTGATCTGTGAAATATTCTTCACACTGCGGATACGTTTTTGAATCTCTCTTGCACTAGCCATTGAAGCGCCTCTCTTTCGTCACTAGCCGGCGCTTAGTTCCAGCTTGCATTAAAGGTTTCAATCGCCTGTTCCAGCTTCGCCGCCATGTCGTCATCCCAGTCGTTAGCATTGTCCTGAATCGCGTTGGCAACATCACTGAACTGGGTGTTATAGGCACGCAGGAAGTCTTCTTTCCACTGCGCAACCTTTTCTACTTCCACGTTGTCCAGCATACCTTTGGTGCCCGCGTAAATAATCGCGACCTGATCGGTCAATTTCATCGGCTGATATTGCGGCTGTTTCAGCAACTCGGTCAGGCGCAAACCCCGATCTAACTGCTGCTGGGTCGCTTTATCCAGGTCCGAACCAAACTGGGCAAACGCCGCCAGTGAGCGGAACTGCGCCAGATCAAGCTTTAATTGTCCGGCAACCCGCTTCATAGCTTTGGTCTGGGCATCACCACCCACCCGACTCACGCTGATACCGACATCCAGCGCAGGCCGTTGACCCGCGTAGAACAGGTCGCTCACCAGATAAATCTGACCATCCGTGATCGAAATCACGTTAGTGGGCACGAACGCCGACACATCGCCTAACAGTGTCTCGATAAATGGCAAGGCCGTCAGGCTACCACCACCAAGTTCTTCATTTAACTGCGCTGCGCGTTCCAGCAAGCGGCTATGCAGGTAGAAAACATCACCTGGATAAGCCTCACGTCCCGGCGGACGGCGCATCAACAAGGAAACCTGGCGGTAGGCCCAGGCATGTTTGGAGAGGTCATCATAAACCACCAGCGCATCCTGACCGTTGTCCATGAACCACTCGCCGATGGCACAGCCGGAATAGGGCGAAATGTACTGCATGGCTGCCGGGTCGGAGGCCGATGCCACGACAACGGTGGTGTATTCCATTGCGCCCGCTTCTTCCAGTGTAGCAACCAGACGCGCGATCTCACCTTTACGCTTACCAATCGCGACATAAATGCACTTCATGCCCTGGCCTTTTTGATTGATGATGGCATCAATCGCAATAGCCGTCTTACCGATCTGTCGATCACCAATAATCAACTCACGCTGACCACGTCCCACCGGGATCATGGAGTCGATGGCGACAATACCGGTCTGCACCGGACGGTCCACATTGCTGCGGGCCATCACGCCGGGCGCAATCTTCTCGACCGGGTAATACTCATCAAAACTGATCGGGCCTTTGCCGTCTACCGGATTACCCAGTGCATCCACCACACGACCGACCAACCCCTCACCGACTGGCACCGAGGCAATACGACCCAGCGTGCGCACTTCGTCGCCTTCATTGATTTCGTCGTATTCACCCATGATGATGACACCGACGTTATCATTTTCAAGATTAAAGGCGATCCCGGCAGAACCGTTGGTGAACTCCACCAGTTCACTGAAGCGGATGTTTTCCAGACCGACAACGCGGGCAATACCATCGCCCACCTCGTCTACGAAGCCGACTTCAACCGATTCAATCTTACGTTCGTATGCCTTTACCTGTTCTAGCATGGAGTCGAAAATATTGTTGGAGATCTCCGCCATTGATTGGCCTCCTTAGCAGTACCCAGCAGATTGTGTTTGAATGTTAATCACCTGGAGAAGGTGAGATTGCCATAAAGAAAAGATGCGCTTGCATTGTATCTTAAAGACTGCCAGTTGTCCACATTTTCACAAACGAATAAGATGTCGTTTGGAAAGATTGGCTAAATTATGAATTGTCGCCATTCAAATCGCGCACGGGTTGCCCACCGCCCAGCGCGATCGACCGTTGAAATGCTGACCACACCGCCCGCGAAATAACGGTACGCATTCCGCCTTTTTCCAGGTGATAGATGGCCTCCGCCGTTGTGCCGCCCGGACTGGTCACTTGATTGCGCAGTTCTGCCGGGTGTAAGCCGGATGCTTCAGCATAGGCCACCGACCCGCGAATCGTTTGCAGCACCAGTTGTTCAGCGTCACGCCGGGCGAACCCCATATGCACCCCGGCATCAATCAATGCTTCCATAAACATGAAGATATACGCCGGTCCCGTACCACTGAGCGCTGTCGCCATATCAAGATAATGCTCACCATCCATGTAGATTTCTTCGCCAAACGCGCCCAGTAATGCCCGGGCATGCGCCAGTTCGCGCTCACCGACATCTTTGGTCGCGGTCCACACCGTAATGCCCTGTCCTATCTGCGCCGGCGTATTGGGCATGGCCCGCACCACACTGGCATTGGCAACCCCGTTGGCAATCGTCTCAACCTTGACACCCGCCATAATGCTCACCACCAGATCACAGTTGTGAGCACCCCGGCGCACCTCTGGCAACACCGCGCTCAGAGCCTGCGGCTTAATCGACAGCACCAGCAAATCCGCTTTCTGGGAGGCTTCAACATTATCTGCTGTATAATGAATGCCATATTTGGCACTTAATTCACGACCGCGCTCAGAGCGCGGGTCAGCCGCGATGATTTGGTCGGGGTTCAACATTTTTTTGTCGAGCAGGCCTTTCATCATGGCCTCGCCCATCATGCCGCTGCCGATAAAAGTCAGAGTCTTGTTTTCAAAAGCCATATCGGTCATTCCCGTCTGCCACAAAACAGTAGTTTAGTTGTTAAACATGACACATTCAGCACTCGAAACACAGCACTTCCCTAGAACTTCATTTCCGTCTCAACCGCCATACCCATCGCATGATAGCCCTTATCGACATACAGCACCGTACCTGTAATCCCACTGGCAAGCGGACTCAGAAGAAACGCGGCGGCATTCGCCACTTCCGGCGCAATCAACGGTTCCGTCAACGGTGAGTTCGCGGCGACGTAATCGACCATACTTTGAATTTTGCCGATGGCGCGGGCTGCCCGCGATGCCAATGGACCCGCCGAGATGCAGTTCACGCGCACACCATAACGCCGTCCTGCTTCGTAGGCCAATGTGCGGGTGTCGCTCTCTAATGCGGCTTTGGCCGACGACATGCCACCACCATAGCCCGGAATCATCCGCTCACTCGCCATATACGTCAGCGAAAGAAACGATCCATCAGGCCGCATCAACGGCGCGAATCGCTGGACCATCGACACCATTGAATAGGTGCTGGCACTCACCGCGCCCAGGTACCCCTCCCGACTCGTTTCCATCAGCGGCTTTTGCACCTCCGGGCCGTTCGCAATCGAATGCACCACGATGTCAACCGGTTGTTCACCAAAATCCGCTACGAGCCGATCAACCAGCCCAGCCACCGAAAAATCGCCTAAATCAGCATAGCGCCGATTGGTGCGTACATCGTCTGGCGCAGTGTCAAGCGTATCGTACAACACATCCACCGGGTAAATGCGCTCGAATTCCAGGAGGCTACCATCAGCTAAAGTGCGCGATTCATCAAACTTCCCGCGTTCCAGTGATTTCAGCAGGATATTTAGAACGGGCGGCCATGTCCCCAACACGACCGATGCCCCGGCCTCACCCAACGCTTTCGCAATGGCAAAACCATAACTCGTATCTTCACCAACGCCCGCCACCAGCGCCCGCTTGCCCGTCATATCTATGTTCAACATTCCGATTTCCCTTTCATGAGCTGCAGATGCTACGCAATGGGTGGATACGCATACGGATAATTTTCGCGCCAGTAGGCCATCGCTGATTCAACGCGGTCCATTTGGACTTCGACGCCGATGCCAGGCCCTTCAGGAACTTTAATCGTGCTGTTCTCAGCCAACACAAATTCGGGTTCGGCGATGTCCGGGTTATAGTAGCGCGACGTAGCCGATATATCACAGGGCAGTGTCACCCCCGACAGCGAGGCAAATGCCAGATTCGTCGCCCGGCCAATGCCGGTTTCCAGCAGACCGCCAATCCACAGCGGCACGTCATGTTCCACGCACACGCGATAGACTTCCAGCGCCTCGGTGTAGCCACTGACGCGTGCTGGTTTGAGGTTGATAATCTTACACGCGCCCAATTCGAGCGCCAGCCGTACATCGTTCGCGTTGAGGATACTTTCGTCTAAGCAGATCGGCGATTGCAACTGCGGTTGCAGCTTGCTATGTTCGTAAATATCGTTGAAGGCCAGCGGCTGTTCCACCATCAACAGATCGAACTCGTCAAATTGTTTGAGATGCTCGACATCCGCCAGTGTGTATGCACTATTGGCATCCAGCATCATGACAATATCTGGATAGGCGGCCCGCACTCCGCGTGCCAGTTCGACATCCCACCCCGGCTTGATCTTTAACTTGATGCGCTTATAGCCCTCATTGAGGCGATTGGCAATGATCGCCAGCGTCGCTTCGACACTATCTTGAATACCGATACTCACGCCAACCGTCGCATAGCCACGCGGCTCATGTCCCGCCGGCAAATAACGGGCAAAAAGATCGGCGATAGTCATCTCATTGGCTTTAGCGCAGGCATCCCACACCGCCGCCTCAATCCCGTGCTTCGCCAGTGGATGTCCCCGCACCTGCCGGATGAGCGCCGGGACTTCGGTGGGATGCATGATCGTCTGGCCGATGAGTTTCGGAAAGAGAAACTCCTGGAGCACATGCACCACGGTTGCCACCGTCTCGTAACTATAGCCGGGCGCTATCTCGCCAGAAGCTTCCCCCCAACCGATAATTCCCGTGTCGGTTTCCACGGCGATCAATGTCGCCGCTTTGAATGGTTCCTTGCCAAAGCTGGTACCCAAACGTTCGACCAGCGGCAACGCGATCGGATACAATCGAAATGCTTTAATCGTGATTGGTTTCAAACCTTGTCCCCTTTAATTCAGTGCCCTCATGCTGGCTCAGCACATAAAATACCCGATCTCGTCCGTCATGTTCGTCGCGCACAAAATCAGTCACAATATAACCGCTATCCAAAAGTGACTGCAATGCTTCACGAATGTGGCGCTGCCAGGCTCGTGCCAGAGTCTGGTCGTGCTGGATAATGGCCGGAAAATCGCGTGGAATCTCTAGCAAGACCATCGAAGTTGTCGCCCGTATCACGTTTTCCGTCGGCCAGGGTGTTCCCGCCGTTGATGACACGGTCGGATTCAACAGCGGCACATTCGCATCCAGATATTGTTGCAAGCCCAGCGTGTTCGGTTTCTCGCCAACTCGCGCTTTGGCGCGACGATCGGACACCCACCATTCTACGAACAACCGATCTGAAGTACCCAGTGTGGTTATTCCGCCAACGGCGGCGGTACCGTAATAATTCTCGCGGAACTTGGGGCAAATGGCGCCCAGCTTACGAATGTTTAAGTGCGCGTTGGGTGCCAGCAAAGGGTCAAACGTCCAGGTCACGAGCCGAATATTTTGTTCAAGTGCGACGTCACGTTGCGCCAACTTTAACTGATAGGCCAGTCCTTGATTACGGTATTCGGGCAAAACGACCATCCGCTTGGAAACCATGAGCAAATTGGCAGCGGCGGGCCGGTCATAATCATTGTCTGTCCCCAGAAAGCCGATTAATACCCCGATCATCTGATCGCCATCCAGTGCCGCCAGCACGTGACCGCCATTGTTTGCCAGCGAAAACAACATATGGGCCGGGACCACCGCTTCCAGATCATCCCCCCAGTAAGCACGCTGCAACGCCACCGCTGCATACATATCTGCCAATGCATAAATCGGACGAATTTGAATCGCCATTTAAATACCTCGTGGCCGCCGCCGCAACGATTGCCGGATCAAGGGCAACCAATAGTTACGCCCGCGCATATAAGTAAGCAGGGTGTCTTCAATCCGGCGGGGCTGAATACCAAAATAATTGAACGCGTTACCTAACTGCGCCGTGCGATTCGCCGCCAGAATATCCAACCATTGATAGGTCATCAATGAACGCGGCAACACACGGCTATAAACAACCGTCAACCAGCGCATCACATAAGGCGGGACCGGTATAATCAAGCGCGGCATCTGGGCGACACGCATCACGGTACGAATCAGGTCTTCCAGTGTGATGTATTCTGGCCCCCCAATTTCGATCACTTTGTCTACCACATCCAGATTATGCAGGCTATTGACCAGGGCGGTCACCAAGTCATCAATATAGATGGGATGCAAAACGACTTCACCGCGTCCCGGCATTAGAAAAAATATCGGATTCGCCCGTAGAACCAGTGCGATATGGTTAATAAAAGCATCGTCCTCACCAAAAACGACCCCACAACGGACAATGGTATAGGCCAGGCCGCTGTTAAAAAGCACTTCCTCAACCAATCCCTTAATCTGCAACAAGGGATAGGCCGATGACGGCGCAGACCCCAAATGACTGAGGGTGATAATGCGCCCCACCCGCGCCGCACGCGCTGCAGCGACCAGGTTGCGCGTACCGACTAACTCGACTCGCTCCAGATCACGGGGCCGCCCCCACCACTGCGCATTTGCCAGATGAATGATGACGTGGACGTTGGTCACAGCCCGAAACAAAGCCTCGTCGTCGAGCAAATTCCCCTCAACAATTTCGGGCATTGTCTCCCAGGGCAAATTGGTCGCCGCGCCGGGAGCCAGCAAGCAACGCACCTGAAAATTCTCATTCAACAAGCGCTGCACCAGATGGCGGCCAATAAACCCGGTGGCCCCGGTTACAAGTATCATTCAAACTCCCCATGGATTGCCGCGCCATTATAGCACAGGCTCAGCCTCGGTAATGCGGCTAACATCTGTTAAAATTGTAACCACCTGTTCGCTATGGTGTTAGAAACATAAACAGAATTATTTGGACGTTGCCTTCTCGGCAGCGTCATTGTGGAGGAGACATAACGTGGAACGACGGCGCGTGGTCGTAACCGGCATGGGGATCATTTGCCCAACTGGCAACACAGTCGCAGAAGCATGGGAAAATGCGGCAGCGGGTAAGACGGGCATCCGAACGATTACCCTCTTTGACACGGCACACCTGGACAACCACTTTGGGGGCGAGGTCAAAGGCTTTGATGCCGCCGAATTTCTGGGAAAGCGCGAGGCCCGGCGCACAGACCGTGTGACTCAACTCGGTCTGTATGCGGCCCAAAAGGCCCTGGACGATGCTGGGTTGGAAATCACAACCGATAATCATTATGATGTCGGTTGTGTGATGGGTTCCGGCATCGGTGGCATCGATTCAATCTTCAAAAGCGTGCAAACTTTCCTGGAAAAAGGGGCGTCTGCCGTGAGTCCACTCATGGTGCCCATGATGCTGCCTGATAGTCCATCCGGCAAGGTCTCGATGATGCATGGCCTGCGCGGTCCCAATTTTGCCATCTCAACCGCTTGTGCGACCGGCAATAACAGCATCGGTGAAGCGACTGAGATTATCCGGCGCGGGCAAGCTAAAGCCATTTTAGCCGGTAGTACCGAGGCTGGTTTGCGCGACATCACAATTGCCAGCTTCAACAACATGAAAGCCATCTCACGCCGCAACGACGAACCAGAACGCGCTTCACGACCTTTTGACATTGACCGTGACGGTTTCGTGGTAGCCGAAGGGGCAGCATTGCTGATGTTGGAAGAGTTGGAACATGCACAGGCACGCGGCGCGAAAATTTATGCCGAGATCCTGGGCTATGGGCACACATCCGATGCTTATCATATCACCGCGCCGTTAGAAACCGGCGAAGGCGCAGCCAGAGCAATTGAATTGGCGTTGGAAGACGCCAACATTACCGTTGAAGACATTGATTACATTAACGCGCATGGCACCAGCACGCCGTTGAACGATAAGAGTGAAACCGTCGCGATCAAACATGCGCTGGGGGAACAGGCTTACGAAATTCCTATCAGTTCGACCAAATCAGTCACCGGCCACCTCATGGGCGCCGCCGGTTCGGTTGAAGCCGTTTTCTCGATAATGGCGATGCAGGATAATTTTATCCCCCCCACCGTTAATCTCGATAATCAAGACCCGGAATGCGACCTCAACTATACGCCGAATGTTGGTGTCAAGCACAACATTGATGTTGTGATGAGTAATTCGTTCGGATTTGGCGGGCACAATGCCGTGCTGTTGTTTGGTAAATACCACGAAAATGGGCATGCATAGCAACGGGCGCTTCCCACATAGAACCGACGAAATCTTTGCGCATATCGTTGGTTGGGGAATGGCGGTTCCCGACCAGATCTTGACGAATGCTGACCTGGCAGCGATTGTCGAAACCAGTGATGAATGGATCGAATCCCGCACGGGTATTCGTGAACGACGCATTGCTGGCGAACATGAATCGACAGCTACCCTGGGCCTCAAGGCGGCGCAGAAAGCGCTGGAAGTCGCTAATGTATTACCTTTGGAGCTTGATCTGGTAGTCGTGGCGACTTCGACGCCGGAACATATCTTCCCCAGCACCGCCAGCATGATTCAGGACTTGCTGGGTGCGACCAAAGCCGGTGCCTTTGACCTCAGTGCAGCGTGCGCGGGTTTTGTGTACGCCGTCAACATGGCAGCGCAGTCCATTCGTTCCGGCAGCATCCAGACCGCACTGGTGGTCGGGTCAGAGACGATGAGCCGGGTGTTAGACTGGCAAGATCGCAGCACCTGTGTCTTGTTCGGCGATGGTGCGGGCGCGATTGTGTTAAAGGCCAGCAAGGTCGATGGGGGGTTACGATCATCGGTATTGCGCTCAGACGGTTCTGGCTGGGACGTGCTGGCGATCCCGACCGTTGGTAGTCGGGATAATCAACTGCCAGAAGCGAATCCGCATGAAACGAAGATGCATAAGATGTACATGAACGGGCGCGAGGTCTATCGCTTTGCGACCCGAATTGTGGGCGAAAGCATCTCGCAAGCGCTGGATATTGCCAACCTCAGTATTAAAGATCTTGATCTCATTGTGCCGCATCAAGCCAATATGCGAATTATTCAGGCGGCAGCCCGCAGCCTGGGTATCGAAACCGATATCTTCATGAGCAATGTAGACCGCTATGGCAATACATCGGCAGCATCCATCCCGATTGCACTATGCGAAGCGATTGATGCCGGAAAAATTGTGCCGGGCCAGCATATCGCATTGTGCGGTTTTGGCGGGGGACTGGCCTGGGCTGCAATGATAATTACCTGGACAGGTCCTGAAACTGTTGACCCACGTAAATTGGTGCGGCAGCGGCAACAGTTAAGCTATGCCGGGGCACAGTGGCGGCGGCAAGTCGCACGTTGGAGTCGGCGTGTCGATGCAGTGGTCAAGCGTGTACGCCCGGAACGTGGCCGCTTAGAGCGGTTACGCCGCAAAGTTGACAATCAGCGTTTTGATTGAGTTGCCATTTTCCAACTGGATACTGGATAAGAAAGCGGGTACACCGATTGTGGATGTACCCGCTTTTGTTTCAATATTGTGCAACGCCCTATCCGGCCATTGTTGTACTAGTCACGGCGCGAGGCCAGGCTGACATAGTACAGCAGTTGCAGAATGGCCGTTACTGCCGCCGCCACATAGGTCATCGCCGCCGCCGTCAGAACCGCTTGCGAACCGGACTGGTCCTGCTCAACCTGGAACAAGCCCGCTTCACGCAGCAAATTCAAGCCACGCCGACTCGCGTCAAACTCAACCGGCAGTGTAAGCACGGTAAAAAGCACCATCAAAGCGAAAAAGCCAATGCCCAGCCACAACAGGCCGGTGATGTTGAGCAGGAAACCAGCGAAGATCAAACCAAATGCCAGCGTCGGGCTAAACTGCACCGCAGGTAGCAGAAAACTGCGCATCTGAATCAACACTGAGTTTTCCTCGTGTTGTTGGGCATGGCCGAGTTCGTGCGCGACAATTGCCATCGCCGCGACGGACGGTTCATGCGCTGTCGATTCGGACATCCGCACGGTATGGGTACGCGGGTCATAATGATCCGTGAGTTCACCACCGGTTCGTTCCAGGCTCACACCCGCCGCAGCTCGTGCATAGCCCCGTTGAGCGCTCTGAAATTCGACCGGTCGCAACGACGTGCGCCGCAAAATCTGTTGCGCCACCTGGGTGCCGGTCAGGTTGGCGCTATTCCGTACTTTGCTCCACTTATTAAACGCCGAGCGGACATAGAACTGCGCCGCCAGCGAAATCAACGTCGCCGGAATCATGACAAACAGAATATAAGTCGGGTCAAAAAATGCGAACACCGTTAAATACCCTTTCCAGTTTTCGATACAGGCTATATGTCAATTACACCAGATCTGTCTCAGAAATTCATCAGCGATTCATAAATGGCGCATATATTCACGGCCCCAGAATGGTATTGTCAATCAACCGCGTGTGACCGATGGTTACCGCCAGCGAGACCAGGGCCGGTCGTTCAATAGGTGCTGATAATTCTTGCAGCGTCTGTGCATCGGCAACTGAGACATAATCCACCTGGGCCAACGGTTCTGCCGCCAGTACCGCCTGCATCTTTCCCCGTAATTCATTCGGGTTGTATACACCAGCGGCAAACGCCTGTTCAGTCGCTTGCAATGCACGATAGAGAACCGGGGCGGCTTTACGTTGATCCGGTGATAAATGACGATTACGGGAACTTAACGCCAGACCATCGGCCTCGCGTGCCGTCGGACAGACAACAATTGCTAATGGAAAGTTCAGGTCAACTACCATCTGCCGAATCACCGCTACCTGCTGCGCGTCTTTTTGCCCAAAATAGGCGCGATCCGGCTGGGTTAAGTTAAGCAACTTGGCAACCACCGTCGCCACACCACGAAAATGACCCGGACGCTGCGCACCCTCCAATCCTTGCGTCACATTTTCGACAATAACATAGGTCTGAAAGCCCGGTGGATACATGATCTCCGGCGTTGGCGTGAACACGATATCGACACCGGCATCAACTAGCATTGCGACATCCTGTTGCAAATCACGCGGATAAACGTCCAGATCGTCCGGGTTATTGAATTGAGTCGGATTCACAAAAATCGTGGCGATTACTGTGTCATTTTCGGCAACTGCTTGCTGCACCAGCGCGAGATGTCCAGCATGCAAGGCGCCCATTGTCGGTACCAGACCCACGCTGCCAGTCAGCCCCGCACGCGCCACGCGCAAAGCAACAATATCATCCACGATCTGCACGGGTTCCATTCACCTCAGCTTGCTGCAATGCCGCCAACACCTCATCTTTCATCGCAAAACTATTCGCCTCAGTGGGAAACGTTCGTGACTGCACAGCAGTGACATAGCTGGTAATTGCCGCCTGCATGAGATCACCGACTTGAGCAAATTGTCGGGTATGTTTGGGTACAAACGCGTCGAACAACGCCAGAATATCATGAAAGACCTGCACCTGACCATCGCAATGGGGTCCAGCGCCAATACCAATCGTCGGGATATGCAATCGCTCCGTAATCATCTGGGCCAGTGGTGCCGTCACCAACTCCAGAACCACCGCAAACGCACCCGCCGCCTGCACTGCTTCAGCATCCTGAATAAGCTGCTGGGCAGCCCTGACCTCTTTGCCCTGGACCACAAAGCCCCCTAATTCATTGACACTTTGCGGGGTCAGCCCCACGTGCGCCATGACCGGAATCCCGGCATGGACAATCCGCTCAATCGTCGGCGCGATATGCTCACCGCCTTCCAGCTTGACCGCCTGGACACCGCCTTCTTGCATTAACCGGCCTGCATTCGCCAACGCTTGCTCCGGGCTGACGTTGTAGGTCATAAATGGCAGGTCGCCGACAACAAAGGGACGTTGTGCGACCCGCGTGACGATTTCGGCATGATAGATAATATGATCCAGCTTCACAGGTATTGTTGAGGCATGACCCTGGACAACCATGCCCAGCGTATCACCAACCAGCAGCATGGGTACACCCGCTGCCTCACTGAGTCGGGCGCTCACGGCGTCATAGGCCGTCAGCATGGCAATCGACTCACCATTTTTCTTCATCTTTTGAATATCACGTATCGTCAATCGCATCGCTTATATCTCGCTCTAACAGACGTTCAAGCCCATCATCGGGCATGGTCAGCAGTGTTAATTCTACCGGTTCTCACACTTCATATGGGACATTGGTGAAGACAACTCTCTACTTGCAAAAGAATGCTTCACACGAGCGTAAAGGCAGCAATGAAGCAGGTAGATTGCATAATCTGCGGCATATAATTGACGCGCTAATATCTTCCCAATCTTACCGGCCTCAACCAGGCCGATTTATATCTTATTGTCCAAGCGGAGTCGCCGAGGGAATCGGGGCGCTGATATGAATATTGACCGTGCAAGATGGCCCCATCGCGTTCGTAATGTCAAAAACCGATAACCGAAACTGGTACAGACCAGGATCATAAAACGAGGGAACAAACTGCCCCAGCACACCATTTTCCCGCACAATCTGCGTATGATCTTCTAACGGAGCATAATTCCCGTTCGTCACCGGCCCTTTAATCTCAAATTTGTAGAAGGCAAAATCATCCATAAACGCCGTACCCTCGACACTGATCGGCTCGAACACGCGCATCCCATTGGCCGGGACCTGTAATGTCGCGCCGGGATCCGTACAGCCAATCTCTGCGGGAGAGTTGGGCACAATGGTCCCAACCGGCGTCGGCGTCAAGGTCGGCGTTGCCAATACCCTCAAGGCCAGGTCATCCGGCGTCAGGTTAACGCCACTGGGGTCAATCTGGGCATTGGGGTCAAAAACCGGCACGGGCGTATCAAAATTGCCATCCGTGATCGCCTGGGCATTGGCGACACTGAAATCGGTCGTGCTGCGAACCGTCGGTGCAACCACATGTTGGATACCAATGATGATGAGCACAACCTCGATCAGTACAACCAGAATCGTAATCGCATCCCCCCGCGATTCACGCGCCAGATCTTTCTCAAGCTCAAAGTGCGTTGACCGCAATTCCCGCTGATTACGCCGGAATCGCAACCAGGTGCCAAAAATGGCGACGCCCAGCAATATATACAACCCCAGCGCCAGTTGTTCGATTAAGAATACGATGGTGGTCATGAGATGGACCGCAGCACACCCCGCAACATAGTAGTCAAACGCGGGACAATAAGCTTACCAGCTTCCAATACTTCTTCATGATTGGCTTCCAGTGCCGTGTCAACGCTATCAATCGCCACATTGGTGATACCGGAACAGGCCATCACGCGCAAGCCGGCGTGGCGGGCCACGACCACTTCATGCGCGGTTGACATACCCACCGCATCCGCGCCCAGTGCCCGCAGCATCCGAATTTCTGCCGGGGTTTCAAAATTCGGCCCGGCCAGGCAAACATAGACGCCTTCATGGAGTGTTACTTCAGTGTCGGTTGCCACCTGTAACGCCAGTTGCCGCAGGCTCCGATCATAAGTCTGGGCCATGCCGACAAAGCGCGGGCCAAATGTCTCATCATTGGGGCCAACCAGCGGATTAAACCCGGCCATACCGACAAAGTTAATGTGGTCGTTCAACAGCATCAGGTCACCAACCTGATAAGCGGGATTCAGACCGCCGGCTGCGTTGGTCAGGATAAGCGTGTCGATCCCCAGTAACTTCATTACGCGAACAGGAAACGTAATTTCCTGAGCGCTATAGCCTTCATAAAAATGGGCGCGGCCCTGCTGTGCTACTACCGACTGCCCTTCTAAATCGCCCAAAACCAATTGCCCGCTATGCCCATGAACCGTTGAGCGCGGCCAACCCGGAATATCAGCGTAAGGGATCACAACCCGGTTATCTAACGTTTCCGCCAGACTGCCTAGCCCGGACCCGAGCACGAGTCCAATGCGCGGCTGCCGGTCAGTATGTTGCCGAATTGCCGTGATCGCCGCTGCGTAATCTACGTGCATATGACCCATATGTCCCCTTTATGCAATTCGTAATACCCGCTATCATAACGACTTATTGAAAGAGTGAATTTTTTCCGAAAAATGTATAATTTCCCTTTCATTTCGCCCAAACATTTCATAAAATAACAGTGGGTTTTATCGGCTTGAAGTAAAGGTCATTCTAATGGACAGTGGGCAATCACAGCAAGCATTAAATCATTATGCAAATGCTTACCAGCAACTCTACAAGCGTACACCTAAAGATTTGCGGATGCTGGATAATGGCTGGGTGAGCATTAATGGCGCACGAATGCGCACTACTGAACTGAATTTCCTGACCCAACAACTGCAAATGGAATATCGTCAGCAGCATGTTTCGCGACGCAGCGTGGTCAGTCGGCTGATCGGCTGGTTTACCAAACACTAAATCTACTTGAGGCCCGCTCGCCAGCGTTCTTGCTGGTAGTCTTCTGGCGTGTCAACATCTCGCAGCACACTGTCTGTATCCACGTCAACAAACGCAATATCATCTTTATATTTCTTGAGTACATCGCGCGGCGCACCATCCGCTGGCAGCGCAAAAAACTCCGACCAATAGCGACGATCAATTAAGATCGGATGCCCGCGTTCATTCTGGTAACGTGGGGCCACGATATAACCCCGGCCAGCAGCATACGCCGCCATCACCTGATTGACAACTCGCGGTTGGATACGTGGTTGATCGCCTAACACAATCATGGCACCCGCGATATGGTCAGGCAATGCTGCCAGACCCGTTTTGACTGACGACAATATTTCCCCGGCTTCATAATCCGGGTTGTGAACCACCTCAACCCCACGCCCCGTTGCCAGGCGACGCACTTCACCCGCTCGATTCCCGGATACAACCACGATATGATCGACCCGTGCCAGCAGCAACTGCATAATAATCTGTTCCAGGATCGTCGTCTTTTTCGTCCACGGCAGCAACACTTTAGGCTGGCCCATCCGCCGCGACATCCCCGCCGCCAGCACGATGGCCGCCACCGGACGCTGAACTTCATGAACCGGGCTGGCACCGCGCACGGTCCCAATCGCCACGCCACTGACGCGTGTTGAGCGGAGAATTAAACGAGCGATCAACCGCGCCCGACCCCGCAAATACCCCTGCTCTGGAACTGAATTTAATAGAGCAACCACCCGTGCTTTGGGCGGCACCCGGGCCAACCCCAGTTCTTCATCGCGCAGCACTTGCGCCACCCAGGGCGACTTGATCCGCTGGCCTTCGTTAAAGCCATAACGATCCATCATGGCCTGTGCATTGTAAACCGTTTCTTCATTGAGTTGCTGGCCCAGTACCGACAGCGACGCGATCGGCACCACCAATGATGTTTCCGGGGGAATCACTGGCTCATCAGCAAACGGGGCTTTAAGCGGCAGACCCCGCGCACCATCCGCTTCAATGAGCAACACATCTGAGGCCACCGAATCCAGCATTTGCGAGAAAAACTGCATGGATGGGCCATACACCTGGCCGGATTTGATTTTGTCATATACAAAGACGAATCCAAATTCCTCCAGCGCCATCGAGAGCGCACCGTTACCTTCGCGCGGCGTCACCGCATATGGCATGAGTTCTAACTGGTCAAGGCTGATGCGCGTGGTAGTGGTGGCCGTAACACGCCAGCCTTGCTCAGCCAGTTCATGACCGAGGTTAAACAGCGTCGCCGACTTGCCGCCCGCGCCGATAAACGCAACGACATCGCCCGGCACAATGTCAAATGCCTGCTGTAGTTTCATGACCTATTTGCCGCAAAATCAGACAGCATCGCAACACCACGAATTCAAAAAACACCTATACCCTGCGCTCGTAAAGCCGCAACCACGCGATCCGGGGTCATCGGCAGCCTATCCAACCACACACCAGTCGCATCATACACCCCCGCCGCAATCGCCGGCGCCAGTGTCAGCAGCGGCATTTCCGCCATACCCCGAATCCCCCAGGGACCAATCGGGTCAGGATATTCCAGAATGACCGACTTCATTTCTGGCGGCACATCCAGCACCGTTGGAATCAGATACGTCGATAGATAGGGGTTTAAAATCTGTCCATCACGGGCTTGCAGATTCTCCATGAGCGCGTAACCCTGCCCCTGTACCACTGCACCCTCGACCTGGCCCTCGATCAAATCAGGATTGACCGCCTTGCCAACATCATGCGTTGACACGACTTTCAACACGTGAATATGCCCGGTTTCCACATCAATTTCGATCTCAACCGCCTGCGCGACATAGCCATAGGTGAAGTTGGGATTGGCCTCGCCAGTGTCAGGATCGTAGCCCGTGGTCGCCGGTGGCTTATATTGATAGGTGGCAATCGCCGGTCGTTCCTCGTCTTGCCATTTTTCGAGAGCGGCCTGAGCCGCGCCTTGAATGGCGTTACCCGCCATAAAGGTCAGCCGCGAGGCGGACGCACTGCCGGATGTATCCGTCTCGGCTGTGTCATGTGTAATCAGACGAACCCGGTTGAGCGGAACGCCGACAGCATCCGCTGCCATCTGGACAAAAGCTGTATGCGCGCCTTGACCGACTTCGGCACCAGCCTGACGGATAATGACTTCTTCAATCTCGGAACCACCATGTATTTCGACCGTTGCCCAGCTTTGCTCTGGAAAACCAAAGCTAAAGCCGATATTTTTGAATCCCGCCGCCAG
Source organism: Phototrophicaceae bacterium (assembly GCA_965223835.1). GTDB lineage: Bacteria > Chloroflexota > Anaerolineae > Aggregatilineales > Phototrophicaceae > CAVYXZ01. The sequence goes on along the minus strand of CBDCXQ010000001.1, from coordinate 1,400,765 downwards.
GCCAACTCCCCGCCGCCGCCAGGGTTGAGCGCCGTTGGCAATGGTTTCCCGGCGCTGCCACTGCCCATTGATCTGATCCCAGAAGCTTTCACGGCCACAGGCCTCTAACACCTCCGGCATCGAAACGCCCTTCGGCATCGGTGTATTCACTGAGATCACGCTGCCCTCGCGGACGGTGTTCTTCAGCCGAAGCGTCAATGGGTCCATATTCAGCGCAGCCGCCAGCTTATTAAGCTGCCCTTCTGATGCAAACAGGCCCTGTGGCGCACCGAAGCCGCGAAAAGCCCCGGCAGGCACATTGTTGGTATAGACACCATACGTATCAATATGACAATTCGGAATCACATATGGCCCGGTAACCATCAAATGGGCATTACCCATCACCTTGTTCGAGGTGTAATTATACGCACCCGCATCACCGATGACGGTCGCTTCGGCAGCAATAATCATGCCAGCCTGGGTTGCCCCCCAACGCGTCTGAATCGTCACCGGATGCCGTTTGTGATGATACAAAATCGATTCTTCCCGGCTCCAGATAATCTTGACCGGGCGCTGTAAGCGCTGCGCTGCTAAAGCCAGCACGATTTGGACCGACATGTCCTCACGACCGCCGAATGCCCCGCCAATAGCCGGGTAAATGACGCGCACGCGTTCGGGTGGTAAATTCAATGCGTGATAAATTTGCTCTTGATCTTCATGCGTCCACTGTCCGGCAACAATCACTGTCACCCGACCTTCATCGTCGATGTATCCCAGACCAGCTTCTGGCTGCAAATAGGCATGTTCCTGCCAGCCCGTATGATACGCGCCCTCAATAATGACATCTGCCTGCGACCAGGCAGCGTCCATATCACCTTTGCGAATCTTATAGTGACATATCAAGTTATTAGGGGCATCCGGGTGCAATTGGGGTTGTCCGGCCTGCATCGACACAACTGGATCGCTCAAAACCAATAAATTTTCATAGGTCACATCAATGAGTTGTACCGCCTCCGCAGCGATCGCTTCAGTATCCGCCACCACCACCGCAACCATATCCGCATAACAGCGCACGACATCGGTGCCCGATTTGGTGCCACCCGGCCCACACAGCACTGGCTGATCTTTAATAACCAGACCATACTCATTTACCGGAACATCTTGTGACGTAAACACGCCCTGCACACCGGGCAACGCAGCGGCAGCCTGAGTATTGACGGACACAACGCGGGCATGGGCGCGGTCGCTAAAGCGAATCTTCATCCAGAGTTGCCCATCCATGTCAATGTCACCGGGATATGGTGCCGCCCCGGTCACTTTGCTTTCTGCATCAATTCGCTGGAACGATTGTCCAATAGCTGAGTCGTTAAGCACGTCGATTCCTCATTACAATAGATAATCTGCATTGAGCCGTTTGTCTCATGCTGATGCCCTATTATCTCAATTTTATGTGGTTTCTCAAAATGTTGTGGCTTCAGCCGGAACTGTCCGGCTGCGCAAACGTTGCGCTTCTAGCTTAAAGATTCGTCGGAGGATGGCAACCGACGTAGCATAAGTGGGATCAATCCCGACATAGTTGAGACTGCCGGTGCCCAGGTTGTCGCCTTCGGTCATGGGCCGGTCGGAAGCATAATGCAAAAAACCAATGTCAAAGGGGACGGTGTGCAGATTCACGATCTCGTTATAAGGGTGGCGCTGGGGACGAAACGCCTCATACACTGCCGATAGATAGGGACCCGCCTCCATTTCGATGTCGGTATAACCTTCGTCGTAAAAAACCCCCATATAACGGGGATTTTGTAAAAATGTGCCGGGCGCACTGATGGCCTTCTGATTATCCAGCACCATCCCAAACGACATATACGGCGCTACATCAACCGCCGAGAAACAATTATTAAAGAGATAGGTATTCTGTGAATGCTCATCATGGACCACATTGGGGATCATCACATCCCCCACTCGCCCGTTGAGCGTCGCCGCCTTGCCCATGACATAGATGCCCTGAATACTACCAACCCGCTCGATCACCCGGTTGAGGATTTCATAGCCTGCCATGCCCAGCGGATAATCAATATTGAATATCAGGGCATCACTCGCGGCCAGCACGGACAAATCGGCGACGTCAGCGAGGCGATTATCAATCCAATCCGGGTTGAGTTTACTGATTTCAACAACCTGTGCTTCAATCTCAAAGCCGGTCTCACTCGGCACCCGATGAATGCCAATCGCATCCAGATCAGCCCGCATCTGCTGACGCGGCTCAGGGCCGTTTTCCGCCAGATATTTGCGCAGGATATAATAAAGGAAATTGTTGAGATGAACGCGGGTATCAGCCGATTTCACCAATTCATATTCTTTGATTAAATCCTGTTGTTTGCTGGCTTCGATAAACTCGGCAAGGTTTTTTTCTTGCCGCCGGGCGAAGCCGCTGAGCAAGTTAATGTGGGAATGGGTATTAGACGAAACAAAATAGACCGGACACTGTTCACAATCCACACCGGCAGGCACCAGATGTTTGTGATGCAGATCCGACCACCAGAACGCCGTCGCCTTGCGATACGCTGCCAGTGAACCGGCCAGCATCTGAATCCCCAGCGACTTGCGCCCCGCCGCTATCCTGACTAATGTCGGCAGGAAATCATCGCCCCAGGCCGACATGAGACGCTCTAATTCCTCCGCAGTGATTTTGAGGATATTTGCCAGCAGGTTCGCTTCACTATCGGTAACGGCGTCCTTGCGTGATTGGTTCTGCGCGAGAAACAACCGGGCCACTTCACCTTGCAGCAACACATGAATCTTGTTCCACTCAATCTGATAGGCGGTCAAAATGGGAACAAGATCATCAATATCAGACCGACTCGCGATGAATACAGCCAGCCGCCCGGCACCATCAAAGTGGGTTCGCCGCCGCCGTCCATTGGAATAAACGCGCTCCCAATCGGCAACATCGGGATAGCCAGCCTCCGCAAACGATTTTTCGATCTGGCCGATCAACACATAATCGACATCCACCACGCAGGCGGGCAACCGCAAACTGGCATAAACCAGCGCGGAAACATCAGGTTCGGGCTGGCGGGCCTTCACATGCAATGATGACTCCATCGCCATATGACTTTCCACCAGCGTTTCAATCTGGATGGTGTGGGTAGACCGCAGCAGCGAATAATAAGTGCGCATGTACAAGCGAATTTCTTCGCTACCAGTTTTTGGTACGGTACGATCCATAAACTCACTCTAATCGGCGATTTTGCTCGCGAGTCTTACGCTGCATTTCCAACTGACGTTTACGATGGGCACGGCGTTCCGCTTCGATCAATTTCTTTTCCTTGACCAGATCTGTATCTTTCACATCGCTCTTCTTCTTGGGGACCGCTGCCGCGATGATTAACGTCGCAAATGATAGCAGAACCAGAAAGATGATGCCTGCGAAAAACAATTCTACCTCTTGCTCACTGAGCGTACCAATATTAAAGCTGGGCGACCGTTGGCGAACGAACTTCAGCAATTCAGGTGCAGCCACATAAGAGATCGCCCCTAATGCAATCGCCATCAACAAGCCATAAACGGGCCACATCCCCCGTCGCTTGGCTTCCGGCTCTTTATAATCTTTTAGTTCCATCATGATGTTTAACCCTCACTCGCTGCTCTAAACGCCTCAATGATTTTGTAATACCCGGTACATCGGCATAGATTACCGGTGATGCTCTGCTGAATTTGCTCATGAGTTGGATGTGGCTGTTCTTCCAGCAATTTGGCCCCGGCCATCAGCAAGCCCGGCGTACAATAGCCACATTGCACGGCCCCATGTTCAATAAATGCGGACTGAATGGGATGCAGTTGGTCCACAGTACCCAGCCCCTCAATTGTCGTGATGGTCGCGCCGTCGGCCCGGGGTGCAGCTACCAGACACGCCATCACCGCCGCACCATCCAGAAACACCGTGCACGCCCCACATTCACCCTCAGCACAGCCCTCTTTGGTTCCTGGCAACCCGACATCTTCGCGCAGGAAACGCAACAATGTTTTGTCCTGGCCGGTGGTGATTTCTCGTGCCTGCCCATTCACCGTCACCGTGATGGTTTGCCCGGCAGCATGAGAACGACTGGCAGGCAATCGTTCGCGCACGATACCGGCATCCGGTCCCCAGAGCATCGCCGGTTCCGTCGGCCAATTCGCGGCCTGGGTGTTGTCGGCCAGTGCCCGCAGCACCCGACCAATCAGTACCCGGACCATCTCGGTGCGATAGACAGCGGTCCCGCGCACATCATCAATCGGCTCTGGCGCGGTCGCGGCCAGTCGCGCCGCCTCACGGATGACCTCTGGCGTCAACGCTTTGCCAATGAGCGCCTTTTCTGCCACTGTGGCGTGCATGATCGTTGGGGCTACGCTACCGAGCGTGATCGCCGCCCGGGTTACAGTGTCCTCATCAAATGTGAGCACCACAGCCACATTGATAACCGCAATAGCCTGTGCCCGCCGAAGTCCCAGTTTCATGAACATACCGCGCTCGTGAGGAGCCAGCGCCGGAAATGAGATTGCCGTCAGCAGTTCATCCGGCTGCATCACCGTCTGGCGCAGACCGGTGTAAAAATCGGCTAACCGAACCGTGCGTTCACCTCGAGTCGATGATAACGTCACTTCAGCATCCAGGGCGATCAGCGGCGTTATCGTATCATTGGCCGGTGATGCGGTAATCAGGTTGCCAGCAATCGTCGCCCGATTCCGAATCTGTGGCGCTCCGACTTCCCAGCAGGCCTGTGCCAGCGGCAACGCCCGCTCGACAATTAACGGACTGCCGACCACATGATTGTGTGTCACCAGCGGCCCCAGCCGAATCTCATCACCGCGCAGCGTAATTTGATCGAGACCCGGTACCCGCGTGATGTCGATCAGGACATCGACATCGGGGCGCTGGCCGCGTTCCAGTTCGAGAATAAGATCCGTCCCCCCGGCGATCACCCGCGCCCGGCTGCCGTGCTCCGCCAGATGCACGAGCGCTTCACCAACTGAGGCAACGCTGAAATACTGCTTCCACATTGATTAACCACCTTTGATACCGTTAATGGTATATCAGTTTAGCGTTTTGAGGTTTAAGAAACATCGTTATAAGGGATCAATTTCTAAAAGGGTGAACGGGTTAATGTTCATAACACAGGTTTTGCGGTATTGGGTGCGTACAGTCTCCCGGCGGTCCCAGGTATGCACATGCCCGTGCAACAAATAACGCGGACGATACCAGTCCATGAAGCGCAGAAAACCTTTGAAGCCGGTATGCGCCAGGTCAGGTTTATCATGAATGCCATAGGGTGGCGAATGGGCCACCAGCACATCCACCCCACAACCCCGCTGCCAGCGTCGCCAGCCGATGTACAACCCCATTTGCAGCACCATCGTCGTCATGACGCTGTTGGTATATTGAATTGCGCCCCTGTTATAACGCATCGAGCCTTCCAGCCCGGCGAAGGTCAGCCCTTGATATTTCACCACCCGGCGATGCAGATCCTCGCCACCCGGCGGCTTTTCGATGTAACGCTCATCATGATTACCACGCACATAAAACAGTGGGACATTCAGCGTGGATGTGATGAAATCGAGGTACGACAGCGGCATATCCCCACAGCTAATCAGCAAGCTCACATCGCCATAACGCTGCTTCAAATTGACCGCGCTTTCAAGCTGGGGCATCACCGTATCACTAATGCAAAGAATTTTCACAACAAACTCGTATATCGACAATCAAGTTGGCCCAAAAACCACGTCATTCAGCCGCTGCGGGAACGTCCACTTCGCCTAAAAATAAACGTCCATCCGGGCTGACGTCGTACAGATCGCTTTCCGGCATCAAACGCTCGCCCGTATATGGATCATAAAAGCCAATCGCCAGTTGGTAGGTCCCCGGCGCAACATCGCTTAAGTCTACCACAACAAAATTCCAATTTGGGCCGGGGAGCCAGTTGCCTGGTGGTAATGTCCCTTGACCGGGATAAGTATCAACTTGTGCAACCGGCGGCTGATTGATGTCGTCATACAGGTGGGCAAAAAACCGATAATCGCCTGTCGATTCCCCATTGTTGTTCCAGAACAATTGGAGTACCAACCCACGAGAATCAAAACTTGTTATATATTCAGGCAGCTCAATTGCGCCGTTCTGATAAACGGCAACCAGTGGTTCATCATCACGCTCAATAACGTGCAGTTCCGTTTGGCCCGTGATATGAACTAAAGGCATATAGTACCCTCCAGGAGTATCAGGTTCAATTCGTATGGTCACATCATCACTGTCAAGCAATTCCGATGGAATATAGGTTCCTGCCCATATGATCTGACCTGGCATCTCTGGTATCCAGTTGCGATCAATCAGTTGATTGTTGAAAAAAACATTTAGTGTGCCACGGTGGGCAGCATGAAATAAACTGACTATCAGCAAGCCTTCACCATCCGGGTCAATTGGTATAGTAAATATCTCCGAACCATTCAGACGGCGGCCCGGTACTACGTTAGCAGGCAGATTCCTATCCCGTTCTGGCACACGAAATTCGATCAGGTCTGTTGGAAAACCGGGCAATCGTTCATGATTTTCCCATTGGTATTCAAAATCAGCCTCCGATTCCAGATTTGCAACATTGAGAATATTGCTATTTGGAGAGGTTTCTGCAAAATCGGAAGACACAAACGACCAATCCGGTTGATAAATTCCCTGAAAATCCGCTGCCAGCGCAACGTTGTAATGGTCATCCCATTCCACCGGAAATTCGGCTAAAGATTCGCCGTAGATGCTGGTCTCCGCAATCATGCCCAGCCCCAGACCATGCCCTTTGCCATAAGACGCGATGTAATCAGGGCGATTCTTGATGAGGAACTCGGCGATGCTGCCGGGACCATTGCGCCAGTAGGCCGCTGCACCGGGCGTCGTCAAGCCGACCATATCGAGCGTATTCCGTCCGCCCATGTAACGCATCATGCCGACATCATGCACCGCGATCAGCGCATCTTCCGGCGTATTAGCTTCTAACCAGCGGGCCATCTGAAACGGTTGCAAGTAGACGTAATTCACGTTCAACGCGAAATGATGCAGAAATGCTGTGCTCGTAGGCAATACGATGATTAAGGCTGCCCCAACAAGCCCAATCATCATGTATCGAAGGGGTACAGCGTGCCGTGCCCAATTCCCACTTTGCGCCTGTGCGAAGCCTCCCGTAGGGGCTGCGTCTTTGCGTTGAAAGATTTGCGTCAGCGCCCACGCTGCCAGCGGGAAAAACAACGCCATCAGCGGCATCTGGTAGCGCTTGAAATGCCAGAAGGCCGTGTCCAGGGTGGCAATCGCCGCCGTGCCTGCCAACAGCCACAGAAGCACCAGTAGACTCACGTGCCAACGATCTCGGCGCAGCAGCGATATGACCAGCGCCACTAATGCCAGCGGGCCAATCAAAAAGGGGATGTACAATCCCTCGCGCGGACTCACACCAGTGACGAATTCGCCCCACATACGACTGAAATTGTCCCAGATGCGCCCCAGTACCACATCCCAATAAAACGGCACCATGCCTAAGAGTGACTTGGCGCTGTTGCCGGACGCCACCACCGACCCCGTGACGAGCAGATTCACCAGCGGCTGGACACCCAGCATGAGAATCGGTAATAACAGCCAGATCGGTTGACGCTTTTGTAGGGACACGGTACACCTTGTCCGATGAATATATGCAACCGCTACCGCAATCACCGCCAGAACTCCACCTTCCGGTCGGGTGAGTGCCAACAGCGAGGCCGCAACCACAAACAGGCGTAACCGGTCAGTCACCACCGCGTACAGTGTCGCCAGCGTGAACAGCATCATCAGGCCGGTTTCCATCCCGCTCATGAAATGCCACTGCACGGCCCCGGTCAGACCGAAAATCAGCGAGACTAAAACGGCTAACCAATCTGGCCCATTAAATTCGCGTGCCAGCCAATAGACCAGCCACACCGATCCCAGCAGCGCCAATGCGCCGATCAGCATGGCCCACAGGCCAAGATTCAAGCCTTGAAAACCGAGTGTGTAGCCAATGGCTAGAACGTAAGGATAGAGAAAACTGGTTGCGCCAGAGGTTGGTGGCTGGCCGGGGTTATAAACATAGGGCTGGCCGTTTGCCAGTTGTCTGGCATATTGAAAATGAATGTAAACATCGTCCAATGGCAGGAGGATTTCACCACGACCGGCAGCGCGGCTGGCAGATACATAGATAACCAACACCAGCCCGGCGACCACACAGCAAAGCAGCCAGGTCAGATGATTGCGCGTGAAGTTCATCAAAAAACGCAATGCCCATAAACACATAGAGGCGCATCATCAGCGCCCCTAGCGATCAATAGCTAATCCTAATATGGGAATTGCCTAATGGGAATACCCATCAGCGAAAGTGTCGATCATGAATTCAACATCCGGCCCCAGTGGGTACAGAATCGGGCAGGTCGCGCCATTGGCGACATATTCACGGACCTTAGCCCGTACCTCGGCGGGTGAACCAGAGGCGGTAATCATCTGCACGACGTCATCCGGTACCAGTCGCATCGCTTCTTCAATCTGTTCTTCAGTTGCCGGCCATGTCAGCACCTGACCGATTTCATCGAGCAATTCCTGGCTCACGCCGCTGGCCTTCATGATGTGCGGCTGCTGACCCAGATACTGCGTTACGAGTTTACGGGCACCGTCCAGCGCTTTTTTCCGATCATTGTCAACCGAGCAAACCACTAATTGTGGACGATCAATTGACTCCAACGAACGTCCGGCAACTTTGGCACCTTTTTCCAGGCGCTCCATCGCCGCCACGTTATAGGCCGGGGAAACCAGATAATTCAGGACCACACCATCGGCAATCTCGCCAGTCAACGTCATCATCTGCGGACCGGTTGCCCCGATATAGATGGGCACATTACGCGGGTCTTTACGCCCATGAACGACATCGAGTTCAACGTCGTCGAGATTGACGAACTCGCCCTGAAACGTGACTCGTTCGCGGGCCAAAAGCTGGCGAACAACGGTCACTACTTCGCGCATCGCTAACAGGTTTTTACTGCGCGTGATGCCAACCTTCTGCGCCAGTGGATCCCACCAGGCACCAATACCACACATGATGCGATCTGGCGCGAGATCATCAAGCGTCAAAAACGTCGCCGCGATGACCGCCGCGTTGCGTGTCCAGTTGTTGATAACACCAGAGCCAATCTTGATGTGCCGGGTGGTCGCCGCAAACGCCGCCATCGGGACGATTGCATCCCGCACCAGCCGACTTTCTGCTTGCCAAACGGCCTCAAAGCCCTGTGACTCGGCATACTGAACATATTGAATTGCATCCTGCAGGGAGTGCGCATCCTGCAAATAAAGCGCCACACGATCAGCCATAAGAATTCTCCAAGCGGTGTCTTAATCCGAAACAAAAAGGTTCAGTGGTGCTTTATCCGACCGTCCCGCCAACCGCTGATATTCAGCCAGATCATCGGAAACATCAATATCGAGGGCGATTTGATCGGAATAATAAGTCAGCACGTCAATGCCCTGCGACTCTGCCAGGTGATGATGTCGGGCGTAACTCCCCTTGCCATAAGCGTAGTCAATCACACCGGGCGGGCGCATGAACAGCGCGTTTGTCCCATCATTGTTTTGATCCGTCGCCATGACGATTGCGGGCGTTGAACGTCCCAGACTAATAATATTCGTAATGTCTGTCGGCGTAACCAGCGGTAAGTCTGCCGGCAACACCAACACCGACTCTGCTCCCCAGCTCTGAATAACCTGCGTTGCCCGCGTCAGGGCCGAATTCAATTCGGGAGTACCGGTCTCCTGAACCGTTTTTGCATTATAGTCGCGGGCAATCGCCAACGCTCTTGAATCGCGGCTGATGACCAACACCCCCCAGATCTGCGGCACGGTGCTCACAACTTCTAGCACATGACGGAACATCGTCTCGGCCAGGTGACGACGCTGGTCCGGTGTCAGCACTGCTGCCAGGCGACTCTTGGCTCGATTCAACGGTTTAACAGGAATAATTGCCCAGGTACTCATAAAATTATGGTTGTGCGCGAGTGAGAAATCGACTGACGCACACACTCCTTTCTACTCTTGTCATTTAGCGAAGCACGACCTAATTAGCGTTCCGGCTGCGGACTCACAGGCCGCCAATCGAATACATGCCACATCGCAATCCAATCAAGGATTTCATGGGCTAGCCGGATACGATCAGCATGGGTCTTCATCAAGGTGTCCAACGCAACGCTTTTAACCTGCTTCAGGCTGAGTTCAATGTCCCGCTTATCATACACAAAGCCTGTGAGCACATCCTTGTAGTAATTCACTATCGATTCGGCTGATTGTTTATACCCTAATTCTGCCATAAGTTTACTAGCAGGACCCTTAACGGCTGCCCCCTGAATAATGGGGGTAAGCGCCACCACTGGAATCTGACGGTCTCGCAGCAGATCACGCATTCCCGGCACAGATAAGATCGGCATGATGGATAGCCAGGGATTCGACGGCCCAAATAATATCACATCAGCCTGTGTTAGCGCCGCTTGTACTTCAGCACTCATGGTCGCCGCTTCGATACCAGCAACCCGTAGCCCTTTGACGGTGGGCTGCCAGCGTTCCCGCACAAAATAGACTTGAAACGCCAGTTCACCCTGTTCAACTGTATCCACCAGCGTTGCCACCGGAGCGTCCGTCATCGGCAAAATGGTGTGCGGAATATTCAGTCGGCGGGTCAATTCCTGTGTAATTTCAGTCAGGCGCTGACCAGCGTTCAACCACTGAGTTCGCAGCAGATGTGTCGCCAGATCCTGATCTTTGAGGCCGAACCAGGTTGCCTCGCCATAACGACCCAATGCACTGAGCATGTTGGCGCTGTCGTCTGCTATTCCCCAGCCATTTACCGGATCAACCAGCCCCGCCAGCGTATACATAACGGTATCCAGATCGGGACAAATGCGCAGCCCATAATGCCAGAAATCATCACCCGTATTCACGATCACAGTAAGTTGACCTGGTTCCAGCACCTGTGCCAGACCGTGCGCCAGTTTGGCCCCACCAACACCGCCAACCAGACAGACAATATTTAGCGCCATAGTGTACTTGCCTCCAGCGGATGTCGCGTTTTATCCCGTTCCTGCGCTGAATACCCCAGAGTAATCACACCCTGCGGCTGCCAGTCTTCAGGCAAACTCAGAGCTGACTGCACCACATCGGGACAAAATAATGGTGCACACATCCAACATGCGCCTAACCCAGCCTCATGCGCCGCCAACAGCAAATTTTGCCCCGCCATCGCTACACTTTGAACCGCCATCATATACTCAGCCTGGGACCGTTTTTCATCGAGGTAAGCATCCATGACTGCCATCGACAAACACAGCATAATCAGTACCGGAGCGTTCGTCAGCCGTTCATAAGATCGCTGCACATCAGCAGCAATCACGGCTTCAGCCACCTGGTCTGCCTCTAAATCCTGTCGGAGGCGACCACCCATTGCAGTCGCCAGATCTTCCTTTTGCACTGACGATTGCACCACTGCAAAACGCCAGGGTTGTCGATTGTGGGCCGAGGGTGCCCAGATAGCCGCACTTAACACTTTCTCAATCAGTTCTGGCGGAACTGGTTTTGGCTGATAACGTCGCAACGAACGCCGCTGCTGCACCAGGTCCATAAAACCGCTGGTCAACGGTACAAATCCTGCTCAGGTAAGCGCAGCAAATCACGCACACTGCCAGACGCTGCTGGGAATCGCAATCCTCTTATCAACGCAATCGGACGCCCTTCAGCCCCCTCGCCGCTAACGAGTTGGGCGGCAGACGCAATCAGATCAGCATATCCCTGTACACTAACCCGGAGTTCACGCCCCATCAGATCCGCATCGCCACGATAGTCCAGTATGGCAGGCATCCCCGCCACACCTACCGCCACACCGACATTGCCCACCCTGAAGGGCCGTCCATGTGAGTCACTTATGATAACCCCAACAGCGGCTCCTGTTGTGGCATACAGTCGGTCATGAATCGTCTGTGCCGTTGCTTCAGGATCCAATGGCATAAGCAGGGCATGATCTTCATAACCATCAATGTTCGACTGGTCAATCGCCGAATTAGCACTGACAAAACCCAGCCGATGCTCCGTCACCAGGACGCCCGGTGCCTTCCGCGAAATACCGATACTTTCCTGAAGCGCCAGTTCGACGATGCGGGGGTCTTTATCGGTCTCAGCCGCGAGTTCAATTGCCCGGTCGCTCGGCTCCACGCTGTCCAGATGCACCAATCGCCCCTCGGCTTTGGAGACGATTTTCGACGTAACAACCAGCACATCACCAGTCTGTAACGTCCAACCGCCAGCCGACAGACCATCCAGAACGATCTGCACGAGATCATCACCCGGTTGTACCATCGGAATGCCGGGCAATGTTGTAATGCTTAAACTACTCACGTTACTTGATGCCGGTAATGCGGATTCCACTGCCTTTGACATCGTATCTCCTGTTGATGAATAACAGCACCGGGGTAAGCGCTTCAACGGCGACTGCGTTGTCCAACGGCCCGGCATGAATACCCTTGAGTCCTGCCGCCGCTGACAGTTTAACGGCTTCTTCGCGCGCTGCCGGGTCATCGCCACAAATCAACACATCACAATCAACCGAGTGCGCCGGGTTGGCAAGTTCCTCGGCACTGACGTTCTGGAAGGCGGCAACCACTTTGACGTCCTCACCTAGCAGCACCTGCGCTTCTAATGCAGCAGATTTACCTTCAGGCAGATGAACACGCCGGACCTTCGGGGGTTGCAACGGCACCGTCAAGTCGATCAACACCTTGCCTTGCACCTGTGTTTTGACAGCCTCTAATGTGGGCTTATGGGCGCTATAGGGCACGCTCAGCACGACAAGATCAGCGGCAGCGGCAGCGGCACTATTCTCCATCCCCGTCAGGTAGTCGCCACCCAGTTCAGCGTTCATTTCGGCGCAACGTTGTTCTGCCCGTTCGGCACTGCGCGAACCGATAATCACCTGATAGCCGTTGAGCGCCCAGCGCATCGCCAGCCCCGACCCTTCTTTACCCGTGCCACCCAACACCGCTACTTTAATTAACGTGCCGCGATCGGTTTCAGTCATCTGTGAATTCATCTTTCAGTTGCGGATAGCTTCAAATAAGATACCCGGTAGCGCGTCAGAATCCTCTAAGAAACTGCGTTCGCCGCATACCGCTCCCAGACTGCCGGGGCCAATGCCAGCGCTTCCGCCGCAATTGCCCGTTCATCCAGGGTGATTAATTGCCGGTCCCGCATTAACACCTGCCCGTCAACGATTGTCGTTGTCACCATTGACACTTCAAAGCCGAACAGGATATGCCAGGGCAAATTGCCAGCGTGCAGCGGGGTGAAGGGATGATAGTCAACAAAAATCAGGTCTGCGCTGGCCCCAACGTCAAGCACACCCAGGCGCGTGTTTGGGAAAAATTTCTCTGCCAGACGCGCATTATTCGTTACCCCCATGCGAACAATATCAGCCCCATTCGCTCGACGGGGATCGCGATGAATGACTTTATGCAACAGGTAGGCGGCTTTCCATTCGGCCCACATATTATTGCTAAAGCCATCATTACCCAGCGCTATGTTCATATCCAGCGCCAGCAGTTCATCAATGGCTGCCGCCCCCACACCATTATTCATGTTGGACCGCGGCTGATGGGTGATCCACGTACCAGTTTCGCGGAGTATAGCACGCTCACGCTCATCAATATGGACGCAGTGAGCCGCAATCGTCTTTCCACCCCAGATGCCATACTCATGCAAACGGTCAACGACGCGCTTTCCGCTGCGGCGTAGACTGTCTTCCTCGTCCGCTTCATGCTCAGCGACGTGAATATGAAAACCGCTACCGTCAGGAACGGCATCAGCACAGGCACGCAAGGCATGATCATTCAATGTCAGACTGGCATGTAGCCCAAACGTCCCGGCAATTCGGTCACGCTGCTGACTGGCTTCGATAAAACGTACATTCTCAGCGATCCCGGCCTGCATCTTTTCGTCACCGTCGCGGTCGGTGACTTCATAACACAGCACCGCCCGCAACCCGGCCTCATCAACGGCAGCAGCGATCACATCCAGGCTGCCATCAATGTAATTGGGGCTGGCATGATGGTCAATCAACGTCGTCGTACCGTGCTTGATCGCATCTACCAGCGATACCAGCGCACTGGCCCGGATCGTGTCTTTATCAAGGGCTTTATCCAGCGGCCACCACAGCCGCTCGAGGATTTGCGGAAAGTCTGCCGGTGGCGAACCGGGAATCGCCATCCCCCGTGCGTAGGCCCCGTAAAAATGTGTGTGCGCACAGATATTACCGGGCATCACCAATTGACCCTGGGCGTCTAACCGCTCAGCAGCGGGATATTGCCGTTCAAGCTCAGCCGTAGGCCCCAGCGCCGCGATCACGCCATTTTCAACATAAAGCGCATGATTTGACAGAATATCGCCGCGCCATGTCACCAGCGTGCCATTGGTTATTAGCATGACAACCTTCCAAAATAAAACAGGCCAGCCTATATGCCCGCCCATGATTATTCAACAATGTACAAATCTGTCAACTCGCCGGGCACACTTGCTCGCTACGATTTCGGTCCGATCGACAAAATCCCAGCTCAATCAGCGCGTATGATTTTTAATCCAGCGGCATATTCACCCGTGCCGGTCCGCCGTGTTCAGCAATGCGGCGCGCAATCTCAGCCAGAATCGTATCGTCACCGGCCCCATCATGCAGATAGACATCGCCGGTATCGGCGTCGGTCGCTGCAACAACGGACCCGCGCTCACATAATATCCGTAGTTGCGCCCCATAACCATTTTGTCGCCGCTGTGCATCCCATGACCGTTCCATCGTTTGCAGACCGTTATTGCGCAGCGCATGAAAAATCCGATCAACGAAATAGTCATTCTTGCTATAGAGATCAGCGATTTCGGTCGCCTTGACGAAACGATCCCAGGTTGAATAGATAAATGTAATCGTTCGATTGGTCGGATTCAGCACTGGCGGCGTCTTTTCGCGCCAGTTGCGAAGTTGCACCTTATAGTAGACTTCTAGCGCCCGCGGATGATTGGCTTCGGCTGGCAACAAATCCTTGCGATAAGCCAGTTCAACACCATCGCGTTCGGCAAAATAATAGACGCCGCCTTCGTCCTGTCCGGCGACCCGCGCATTCAAGAAAAACGCCAGATACTCCGCATGTACACCCCGCACCATCCGCGCCTGCGGGATGCGATACCAGCCCTGCTCACGCGCTGTATTCAGGTCCTTCTTACGCGTTATGACACCCACCAATACACGATCATGCGGGTACATGCACTTCTCTACGCCTCGCTGGCCGCCGCCGTCCGTAATGCAACCAATTTATTGTCAATCGCTTGAACTCGAGCTTGATGCGCTTCCCACCAGGCAGGATCTCGCTGGGCATCCAACGCTTCGACTGTTTTACCCTGTTGCTCGACCCACGTATAGTATTTCAGATTATGCCAACGCGCACGGGCTGCGGACGTACCGGGCATAATCCAGTCCGTTTTCATTCCGTGAAAAATACCTTCAACGCGCCCCACTGCAGCAGCTTCGTCCAACACACCATACGCATCGGCCATGTTGTCCATGACTGAATAATAGCGATCTAAAGCATCAGTAGCGACTGTCACCACCACATCAGCCTTGCCCAGATCATAATATTTGGCGGTCTTGATCGCACCCAGAATATTGCACACACCGCTGATGCCGAACAGACTCGCCATCTGTTCCACAACCGCCGGGTCCATGCCATAACGATTAACCAGCACCTCACGCGACCCAGCTTCCGTCAACAATTGCAGGCCTTTTTTACAATCCTGATCGTCAATGCACATGATGGCATCCATATTATTGACATTGTGTATCCAGGTTACATGCTTGTCGCCAATGCCCTCGATGTCGTGTGCACCATAGCCGTTGTTGAACAGTGTTGGACACTGAATCGGCTCCAGTCCAACAATCTTATGGTCCGGCCAGATTTGCTTGAGACGGTCTCCAGCGGCAATTGTCCCGGCGCTGCCCATTGCCGAGACATAGGCTGCCACTTTGCCATTGCCAATTCCTTGTTGGTGAAGTTCACTGGCGAGTTCAGCGACCGTATTCCCGGTGACGTGGTAATGAAAGCGATAATTACCCATCACCTCAAATTGGTTGAGGATGCGAACCTCTGGCCCACTAGCGCGTAAGCGTTTGGTTTCGTCATAAATTTCTTTAACATTACTTTCGGAGCCAACCGTGCGGATAATATCAGCTCCATAGGATTCGATACGCTCAAATCGTTCCCGGCTCATCCCAGCTGGTAATACGACCACGCTCTTGCAACCCATCCGCCCACCGACCCACGCACCGCCAATACCATAATTACCGGTTGACGGCCAGACCAGCGTATGCACTGCCGGGTCAACCTCGCCAAACAATTCCATTTCCAGCAAGACGGAATATGCTGCACCGACCTTATGACTACCCGAAGGAAACTCCCGACCATAAATCACAACAATGTTGGCATCCACACCGGTCAGAGCCGGGGGCAACACCAGATGATAAACAGCGTTATCAGCATCGCGCCAGGTGATATTAAACAGATTGATCGGATCAAGCGGGTCGCTGTGCTGGGCAGCAAGTGCCTGGGCACGAAGCTGTGGATCAATCTTGTGGGGATGCAACATTTCTTCAAAGGTCGGTCCGGTAATCAAAAACCTACTCCGTTTCGTCATCGACTAATAATTGGCTTTCCAGCCAGCGCATTTCGTTCTGTGCTTCATCGCGACGGCGTGCTAGCTCCCGGTACTGCGCCCGGTCTTCCAGCGACATATTCTCCGGGATGCCATCTGAAGCCATAATGAGGGCATCAATTTCCTCATCAAGCTGTTCATACTGTAAAACAATTTTGCGATACCGTTGCAACTTGTCCTGGGTATCGTTTGACGCATCAGCCATCTTTCACCCCTTCAAGCTTAAGCTTCGGGTTCTGGCTCCGGGGTCGGTGGTTCCGGCAAGGGTTCTGCCGACGGTGCTTGAGCATCAAACCCAACTTCTGAAGCCACAATATACAGTGGGCGATCACGCGCTTCGTCGTATATGCGCGCCACATACTGACCCATTATAAACAGGAAGAATAGCTGGAACGAGCTAAGCAACAGCAACAACACAATAGTTGTGACCTGTCCACCCAGGAAACCCGGACCCAACCCAACCCGCAATATCGAGATAACCGGGATCGCCAGGATCGCCAGCACACCCAGCACAAAACTGACATAGATCATAATCTGTAATGGAAAATACGAAAAGCCAGTAATCGCATCCATCGCAAAACGCACCATCTTGCTCAGGGGATATTTGGTCTCTCCCGCATGGCGGGCCTGGCGGACATATTGCACACCGGTTTGCTTGAAGCCAATCCAACTGGTCATCCCTCGGATAAAACGGTTATGCTCGCGCATTGATTGCAATGCATCGACAACCTTACGGTCCATTAAACGAAAATCACCCGTATCCATTGGAATATCAACATCCGTGATTTTATAGATCATCCGGTAAAAGATCTTCGCCGTCAGCAGCTTAAACCAGCTTTCACCCTGACGCTCCTCACGCACCGCATAGACGACCTCATAACCGGCTTTCCAGCGCTCAATCATTTCGAGGATCATCTCCGGTGGATCCTGGAGGTCAGCGTCGATAATGACCACCGCCGCGCCCGACGTGTAATCCAGCCCAGCCGTTACCGCGATCTGATGACCGAAATTACGAGCAAAGTTAATGACCTTGATGCGGCTGTCCTGTTGCGCAATCGCTTGTAGCAATTCGAGTGACCGATCACGACTGCCATCATTAATCGTCACCAGTTCCCAGGTTTCGCCGGTTGAATCCATCACTTCGCAAATGCGATCATACAAAACCTGAATATTACCCTCTTCGTTGTAGATGGGCGCGACAATGGAGTAACGTGGTTTTTCGCTCATTAATTTTGCTTCCTCAACATCTCTCGAATGACAGCAATATCAGGTGGAACCCACATCCCCTGGTGTACAGCGGCCTGGGCGCGTTTGACATCTTTAAGGCCATTACCTGTTAAGAGCAACACAATTTCTTCATCTGCATCGATCAATTTCGATTGTACAGCACGTTGCACACCAGCGTAAACCGCAGCGGCGGCAGGCTCGGCAAAAACCCCCGTTAACTGGGCGAGTTGCGGAATCGCTGCCACAATTTCGGCGTCCGTGACCGTCAGAAAACTGCCATTGGTTTGGCGCACGGCCCGCAACGCTTTGGCCCGGTCACGGGGTAAACCCGCTGAAATACTGTCGGCGATGGTATCGGCAGATCGCGGCTGCATATCGACCGCCTCAAGATCATGTTCCCAGGCATGCACCAGGGCCGAACTGCCTGCTGCCTGTACACCGATTAAGCGCGGAATCCGCTCTATCCAGCCCAATTGCTGAAGTTCCCAAAAGCCCTTATGGACCCCGCCGATGATGCTGCCATCACCTACGCTCACGATCACCACATCCGGCACCTGCCAGTTTAACTGTTCGGCAATCTCGTAAGCGACCGTCTTTTTACCCTCAGTCGTAAATGGGTTAATCCCCGTATTCCGACAATACCAGCCCTCACTTTGCGAGAGTTCCAGGCAGAGGTCAAACGCAACATCATAGCTGGCCTCAACCAGCAGTACCTGTGCCCCATAAACCAGCAATTGCGCGATTTTAGCTTCAGGGGCGGTGGCCGGAACGAAAATGATGGTCCGCATATCAGGCACGGACGCACCGATCCCTGCCAGCGCCGCCGCCGCATTTCCGGTACTGGCCGTGCTGACGATGTGAACGTCATTCTGAATGGCCCGCGCCACCACCATCGCACTGGCGCGATCTTTTAGCGACGCGGTTGGATTCTGCCCATCATCCTTAACCCAAACCTGTTGCAAGTTAAGCACATCAGCAACACGTGGCGCCGCCAACAGTGGCGTGTAGCCAACGCGCAACGGCGGAACCAAAGTATCCGTAGCAAGCGGCACCAGATCCCGATAACGCCACATCGACGGTTCCCGACTGGCGCTCAATGTATCACGATCTAAGACAGCGCTCAGTGTTGCGTAGTCATACAGTACGTCCAGCGTCCCGACGGGGCCACAAGTTGGGCAGAAGTATTCAACTTTACCCGGTTGGTACACCTGATGACATACTGTGCAGCGCAGGTTGCTTATTTCAGCCATCGTCACGCCCCGGCACAATCCGCGTTCCCGCCTCAAAATTCAACGCCCGCGCCAGGTTGGGCGGATCGGTAATAATGGCACCGGGGCCACCTGACTGTACAAAATCAATCGCCGCCTCAATTTTAGGCTGCATACTGCCTACCCCAAAATGCCCTGCGGCCAGATATTCTCGTGCTTTGGCTAACGTCAGTTCGTCCAGATCTTGCTGCTGAGGCTGTCCATAATGAATCGCCACTTTTTCCACACCTGTTGAGATCATAAATAAATCAGCCCGCAGCTCATGCGCCAACAGGCTGCTGGCCCGGTCTTTATCAATGACCGCTGCCACACCGCGCAAACTGCCCTGTTCATTCCGTATGACCGGAATGCCACCACCGCCACAGGTAATCACCAGATAATTACCCATAATGAGGGCTTTTATCGCGTTAATTTCGTGAATCACTTGCGGTTGCGGTGAAGCCACCAACCGCCGCCAACCGCGTCCGGCATCCGCCATTACCGGCCAGCCCGCCGCGCGATATTGTTGCGCATCCGACTCACTCAAGAAGCCGCCGATTGGCTTGGTTGGGTTTTGAAAGGCGGGGTCATGCACATCTACCAGCACCTGAGTAACAACGGTAATAATTGTGCGGTTGACGCCGAGCCGTCGCAAAGCATTATCGAGTGCCTGTTGCAACATATAGCCGATACTGCCCTGGGTATCGGCTACAATCAAATCCAGCGGCACCTCGTGAACACCACCCTGTCGCGCGGCGATTTCTGTCCGCTCCAGAATATAGCCAACTTGTGGTCCATTGCCATGCGTGACTACCACATCCCAACCATCAGCGATCATCTGGGCAATATGATTACAGGTTTCACGAACTGCATCCCACTGATGACTGATTTGCGGTTGCAGCGGATCGCGAATCAGCGAGTTCCCACCCACCGCGACAACCGCCAATTTATTGACCATGAATTAACCCTGTTGGGCTGAACGTTGAGCACATTGTAACCTGCTGCCTATACAAACCCCTAAAGCTCATTAACGTACCACTTTCAAACGATTCACAGCAGCTAATTGTTCATAGCAACGTGTTCATCACAAGCGGAAAGTACATATTATTTTACCAAAACTTTGCCCACGCCGAATCGTGAGCCAGCTAAACATCACCCGTTAGCTTGCATTTTACGATCAGATGTCTTCAAATGGTCACAATGAAACCTACCAACCTGCAACTTATCGAATCAAGTAATCGTAAACAGTAAAACAAAGACGATCATCACGAGTAAGGTACGCCATGCAATTAAACTGTCCAAGCTGTGATACCCAGATTGCTGCAGAAAATATCAACATTCAACAAATGGCAGCGGTTTGCCCCGCGTGTGCCACAATATTTCAGTTTGAGCTTGCCGAACCCAAGATCAAGCGACGCAAAGCCAAACCACCAGGTGACCTGTACATCAACGAGTCCGACACCCGGCTACACATTGCGTTTCGGACCAATTTCCGCCTCGACAAAAACGAAGCCTTTCTCAGCAGTGCGATCATGAGCATCGTGTTCACCTTTGTGTCCTTCTTACTT
The DNA here is from genome assembly GCA_965223835.1 of Phototrophicaceae bacterium. Classification (GTDB taxonomy): domain Bacteria; phylum Chloroflexota; class Anaerolineae; order Aggregatilineales; family Phototrophicaceae; genus CAVYXZ01. Next base: position 1,379,955 of record CBDCXQ010000001.1, on the reverse strand, counting down.
GCAGGCGAATTCCTGGCCGGTGATGTAACGCTATGGGTGCCGCTCATCTTTGGCTTGAGCACTTTATTTCTGTACTATTGGCTTGCATTAATCCTATACAATAAAACCCATATTGTGCTGGGTGATGAAGACATACAGGTTTCACGCCAACCACTGCCCAACCCGCTTGAACAAACCACCACCATGAGCCTGACGGGCATATCAACTGTAAACTATGAAGAAACCCCAACTTCGAAAAAGGAAGGATTTGATACGCCCCGCTTCCGGGTTTGGGCCAATATGATTGATGGTCGTCATAAAATGATTGTCAACGATGTGATCGAAGAATATGCGCTGTTTATCACCCAGTCGTTAAATGCGCATCTCGAAACCGATCCAGATACATCCAGGCTGGTCGATGCCGAGCGCGAACCTGCCAACCACAACCGCCTGGATTCAGAAACCCCTCATGCTCATAAAGACAATCATCTATCGTCAGATATAGGAAAATAAAAAGAGCGTTATCATCGTATCGACAATAACGCTCGGAGATATTGTGTTTCTATGAGAGGTGAGCTGCGAACATTAGCTCTCGCCGCCAACCCGCACCGGAATCGTCTTAACCTTTGCGTTTTCAGCCTTTGGCAAGGTCAAGGTGAGCGTGCCATCGTGGAACTCGGCCTCAACACCCTCGGAATGAATGCTGTGTGGCAGGCGCAAGCTGCGGCTAACATTGCCATAACGCCGCTCACGGATCAGCGCTTTGGTGCCTTCATGCTCAACAGTTCGGTCCGGCATTTCCGCCGCAATGGTTAACAGGTCATCATGCACCGTCACGTTGATATTGTCAGCATGGATGCCGGGTAGATCAGCGGTCACGATGAAATTATCATTGGTTTCATCAACATCGAGTGCCAGCGTATTCCCATTCACGCGACCTTCCGGCCAACTTTCCCAGGTCTGGTCAAACAGCTTATCCAGAGCACTCTGCATCGCAACCATCTCACGAAACGGATTGTAAACTTTGATATTCGCCATTTCAGATAGCCTCCAAATGTACTCTTGATGTTTTGTGAAGACATTCAATTAATCTTCGCAAATAATGATAAATCGGTAATGTAAAAAATGTTTATGTGGAATATAAGAAGCTCGTCAAAACACCATCAACAAAACATCAGAATCAAAAACAGCCGCCCACATCTGACGGCTGATTCAGTTTCTCTGGAGTTAGTTAACGCATGGTCAGCGCCATGACCGCCTTTTGTGCGTGCAGGCGATTTTCCGCTTCGTCATAGACAATGCTTTGAGGGCCATCAATCACGCCATTCGTTACTTCAATGTTGCGATCTGCCGGAAGGCAATGCATATAAACCGCATGGTCCTGCGCCAGAGCCATACGCCGTTCATCGGTAATCCAGTCGGTATATTGTTTGCCGATACGGGCCGATTCGTCGTTATCGGTGGTTGTCAGCAGCGCTCCCCAGCTTTTCGGATACAGAATATCGGCATCCTGAAAACCGGCATCGAAATCATCGAGCACTTCAAACGCACCACCGCTCTGTCGCGCATTATCCTGAGCCTGCTGCATAATATCAGGCATCAGTTTATATTCCGGCGGATGCGTCAGGCGCACGTTCATACCAAAGCGCGTCATCAGCAAAATCAGGCTTTGCGGCACCGAGATCGGCTTCTGATAGCTGGCGGCATAGGCCCAACTGACATTCATTGTTTTACCACGCAGGTCGCGCCCAAACCGCTCCATAATCGTCATCAGGTCTGCCAGAATCTGGAATGGATGATAAACATCACACTGCATGTTCAGCACCGGCACACGACTGGCTGCTGCCACATCACGGATATACTGGTTGCCAAAATCCCAATCGCACTGACGAATCGCAATACCATCGGTATACCGGCCTACGATCTCGCCGATTTCTTTGGCTGTATCGCCGTGGCTGATTTGGGTTGTTTCGCTGTCAATGAACAATGCATGACCACCAAGCTGCGTCATCCCGGCCTCGAAGCTGGTGCGCGTGCGCGTGCTGGTGAAGAAAAATAACATCGCCAATGCCTTATCGCGCAACAGGGCATGAGGTTCGCCGGTGGCTCGTTTGCGCTTCAAATCCCACGCAACATCCAGCACCGTTTCGATCTCGTCACGCGTCCATTCCTGAGTCGTAATCATGTCCCGACCGCGTAAATCAGTTTGCATTGTATGGTCTCCTTGTGGTGGTTAATCGCTGCCCAGGTCAGCAGCCAACGATTCTAAAAACGCTTGTTGCGTATCGGATAACATCAAAAATTGTGAAGATGGTTTCCCCTGCCGCACGCGTGCCTGGGCTTCAAACATACGCATGCCTTCGACCAGAAACAGCGTGTGCAGCATGGTGCCGGTGCGGCCTACCCCGGCATGGCAATGGATATAAACCGGCTTACCCTCAGCCCGCCGCTGGTTGATATACCGCGCGGTTTCAATCGCCTGCGCTTTGTCCGGTGGCGTCTGATCAACGATTGGGGCATGATAACTGATAATGCCGAATTCATCGAGTATGGCGGATGTAATTTCTTTCTGTGCAGTGAGGGGATGTTCAGTCAGGGTTACAATGACCTGGATGTTCTGATTTTTCAGTGACTGTAAATCTTTAACACCTAGTGGGATACCCCCGGCGGCGAGGTCATCAGGTTCCAGCCAACTGATACGCATTGAATGCTCCTGGAGCAGTGCCTGTGAAAGTATTGACAACAGCGTTCATTATAGCGCTTCGACCCGCATCCTGTCCATTTGCCTGTGAATGAAAATTCATTATCGAAATGGAATTGCCCTAGAAACAAAAAAGACCGCCTTTAAGCCGTCTATTTTGAGCAATATGACCTGTGGGTCGTATAGGACTCGAACCTATAACCTCTTGAATGTAAGTCAAGCGCTCTGCCAATTGAGCTAACAACCCTAATTTATTTGTAATTCAGTTGATAATTGCTTAATCTGAACGCACAAATATCAACTCAAAATTTAGTCTACTGCAACCAGTCGGGATTATCAATACCCGAATACTCCTGAATTGCCCCATAAACATGTTGGACAATCTGAGTACTGTTTACGTCAATCTCACAAACACCATATAGAAGCTTGCGACCCCTTTGTCCGCTGCTTGCTGGCTGTGCATTAACCGTAAAGGTCCGTAGGCAAGAGCGCGGCAATTCAAGCATGTTCAACCAATAGTTCTCAATTTCAGTCAATGGGTCAAACCGTTTCCGAGATAGGCATTGAGGTAAATTGTGATGTCTTGATCAGCAATGCCGAGACATTGACGAAGGAATTTATCAACAAAATACGCGATCATACCAGCATCAGAATTGGTAAATGCCAATGTATTTTTGCGTTTCTTACCTTCCGCCCAGTACAACATACATCCGGCCAAATGTAACGGGTCCATTTCACGGGCTTTGGCTCGGCCTTCAGCCTGATATCTACGTCGTTTTTCGCGATATTTCGCCGCCACTGCCTTTGCGCCGTTAAATTGTCCGCGATGGCTGGGGCTACGCCGTTTGTGCAATGCTTCCTGTTGTTCAGTCGTCAGTTCAATATCCCGTGTCCAGGTGCTAACTGAACTTTTCGCAACGCCCAACTCGTCAGTAATCTCCTTGATGGACCAGCCCTGCCGACGCAGTTCGCGGGCGTGCTTGCGTTTTTCCGGTTTCATGGCAACTCCTTACAACTTGGGCAGTGTCAAGCCAGTCTGTTTCTGATACTTACCCTTCTTATCAGCATAAGACACTTCGCATTCTTCATCGGCCTCGAAGAACAAGACTTGAGCGATACCTTCCCGCGCATATACCTTGGCTGGCAGCGGTGTCGTATTGCTGATTTCAAGCGTGACATACCCTTCCCACTCAGGCTCGAAAGGAGTAACATTAATAATTAGGCCACATCTCGCATATGTCGATTTTCCAACACAAACGGTTAATACACTGCGCGGGATCCTGAAATACTCCATGCTGCGGGCCAATACAAATGAATTGGGCGGGATAATACACACATCGCCTTCAAAGTCGACAAATGACGCCGGAACAAAATGCTTCGGATCAACGATCGCGGAATGCACATTGGTGAAAATTTTGAAGTCATCGGCCACACGCATGTCATAACCGTACGACGACACGCCATAACTAATCACGCCATCACGCTGCTGTTTCTCGACAAATGGCTCAATCATCCCATGTTCAAGCGCCATCTCGCGAATCCAATGATCGGGTTTTAAGCCCATATTCAGTCTCCAGTCTGTGGTCGTTCGTCAATCGCTCAACACTTACATAAAGTCGGGCGCGGTCATTCCCATTAACGCTAATACGCGCTTGAACACAACCTGTGCCGCCCGGTAGAAACGCAAACGAGATTTTGCCAAATCCGGTGACACGTCCTCACTCAACACGCGTACATTATCGTAAATCGGGTGAAATGTGCTGGCAAGTTCATGCGCATAAAAAGCGATCTTATGCGGTTCCAGATTTTGTGCCGAATATTCAATGATTTCTGCCAGTTCCAATGCCTTGCGCACAAAGCGTAATTCATCGTCGCCGAGCAAGCTCAGATCAGCTCCATCGTCTGTGATTCCGGCTTCACTCGCTTGCCGGAAGATACCTGCACAACGCACGTGGGCGTTTTGAATGTAATACACCGGATTTTCGTTGTTCTGTACAACCGCCAAATCCAGATCAAAATCCAGGCCAGAATTGGGATTGCGCGCCAGCAACAGATAGCGTACCGCATCCGGGCTGGTCTCATCAATGAGATCATCCAGCGTTTCGTAATCCCCAGCACGGGTACTCATTTTCCTTTCGACACCACCGCTCATCAGCCGCACAAATTGAATAATGATGACATGCACCTTTTCCGCGTCCAGTTCCAGTGCCTGCAATCCGGCTCGGACCACCTGATGCTGCACATAATGATCTGCACCGAGGATGTTCACCGCCAGGTCAAAACCACGTTCAATCTTGTTTTGGTGGTAAGCAATGTCCGGTAGTGTATAGGTTGGTAAGCCATCACTCTTGACCAGCACATGATCTTTCTCAATGCTGAATTGCGCACAGCGGAACCAGGTCGCCGGGTCTTTACCGACGGCTTTGGCCTTTTCTTCGTCGCTGGCCCCTTCCCACTCCGCTGCTTCATAGACATAGCCATTCTGGTCCAGCGCTTCCATCACATCCCAGATCGCGCCACTTTCGTAGAGGTCATTCTCGTTGAAGAAAACATCATGTTCAATGTCAATGCGTTTCAGCGTCGCCTTAATCATCTCGAACATCTTTTGTTCAGCGTACTGCTTAAACGGCTGCCAATCCTCAGCAGCTAGCTGATCGCCCTGTTCTGCAACCAGTTGTTGGGCAAAATCAACCAGATATTCCCCTTTGTAGAAATTATCCGCTGGGATTTCAACCGTGCGGCCCAATGCCTGCAAGTAGCGAATCCGCAGGCTGTTACCCAGGTTTTGCATCTGCATCCCGGCGTTGTTGAAATAATATTCGCGCTCAACCTCATAACCCGCCGTTTCCAAAATACGTGCGATACTATCACCGACAATTGCGCCCCGACTGCGCCCAATGTGCAACGGTCCGGTCGGGTTAGCACTGACGAACTCCACCTGTGCCCGCAATCCTTTGCCGAGATCCAATTCAGCCAGCTTATCCCCTGCACTGATGATCGTTTCAATCTGCTGCCGCAGCCAATTGTCATTGAGCCGAAAATTAATGAAACCAGGCGGTGCGACCTCAGCCGCCGCCATAAATTCAGCCGTTGGCAAATGCTCAGCGATCCGGTTGGCGATGTCCAGCGGTTTCATTCGGGCCACTTTCGCCAGTTGCAATGCTGTTGCCGCCGCATAATCGCCTTGCTCCGGGCGCTTCGGGGGTTTGATCTCGATGATGGGAACATCAAACGCTGGTAAGTCACCAGCAGCTTGGGCAGTTTTTATGGCTTGTTCAATGAGTTGGGCATGCGCCGTAGGCAGGAGAATCAAAAGTGTATTCCTTTCTGATGACGGCCTGCATTCTAGCAGATACGTAATTGGCAGCCAACCCGATGTTATAATGCCTTCATAATCTGACAAAACACAGAATGAGAGATATAGGCCATGATTCGCATTAACGCCCAGGTACTCAATGGTGGGCAAGAACACCAGGTCACGCTAACGACTAATGGCAACGCGCATAACATCGCCATTGCCCCCAAGCCCGACAGTACAGGCTCCAGCGCAAACGGGGGTGAACTGCTTTTTTTGGCGCTGGCAACCTGCTACTGTAACGACATTTATCGCGAAGCGGCCCGACGTAACATCGTGGTGAAACAGGTACAAGTGGAAGTCAAGGGTGAGTTCGCACCCAAACCGGGTAGTATCGCTGAAAACATGAGCTATAACGCGGTCGTTGAAGCAGATGCCAGCGAAGCCGAAATTCTCGCCCTGATGCAGCATACGGATACGGTTTCGGAAATCCAGAATACACTGCGGGCTGGCGTACCGATTACGCTGGATGGTATAAAAGTCATCTCCGCATAAAATCAGAAATTACAAATCCCGCTTATCTCACCAGGTTATTTTCGACATTGCTCTTGCAACGGAAAGAGTTCAATCACCCCATCTTTGCCGACAGGCGCTTCCCCGGCACACATTTCACAGGTCCATTTGCCCGACTGCTCAACCATCAAACTCGCCGGGCAGCAGGGGCAACGCAAAATCTCGCCCAGTGGCCGCGCGCCGGATGGTGATGCATCACCGCCCTTGATAGCCCACACCCGTTGATAATCCACCTGCCAGGGTTCAATATCGGCCTCAGCGATGGCACAATCAACCAGCAATGCCGCTAATCGTTCCCGGTTCCAGGTCTTACCCGGCATCAGTTTCGTATTGATGCGATTGCTCACCAATAACAGGCCGCCGGGCCGCAGCACTCGCACCATTTCTTGCAATGCCGCCGCCGGGTTCATCATGAATTCCAGCGATTCCAGGCTGGTCACAACATCGAACATGCTATCCGCAAACGGCAACCGTTCCGCCGGACACCAGATCAACCCAGCCTGATTGCCAACCTTCTGGGCAGCGTTACGCAACATGTGACGGCTGAGATCAACACCGATGACCCGTCCCTGAAAGTGCTGATGTTTCAGGAGCGCCAGCGGCAACCTAGCGGTACCGGTCGCAACATCCAACACCAGTGGTGCCTGGTGCGGCGCGATTTTTTCCATGATGGGCTGGGCCAGCAACGCATGTTCATATACCGATGTAAAGGCTTTCACGTCGTCATAGCGGTTAGCGAAGCGGTCATAGAGCCAGATCACCACCCACCGACCCAGATAAACACCCTCGCTGGCGATCAACAGCCACCAACCAAGTCCTACCAGAGCCAGCGCCACCAAAGCAACGAGCAGCAAAGAAATCACCTCGGTCATGCCAATAACCCTTGTGCCTGGAGCCAGGGGATACACGATTCAATCCCAGCCTCCAGGTCGACCTGTGGTTCCCAGCCCAGCAACTCACGCGCCTTATCCATTTTGTAATTGGTTGTCTGTTGGATGTAGCGGGCCAGATCAGGCACATCTTTCGGTTCACCCTGCCAGCGCAACGCGGTTTCAATCACCGGTGCAATGCGATGTGCCAGTACCGGCGGCAGCGCCAGCCAATCTTGATGACCGGCCAACCGAGAATACGCACCCAGAAATCCACGCCAGCTTGGAGCCGGGTCATTGACTGCATTGAAGGCTTCACCAATCGCAGCCGGATGCATGGCCTGCACCAGCATCTGTTCAACCACATCATCGACATGAATCGGATAGGCAGAACCGGCACCATCACCAAACCAGGGTGTGGGCCGCAGCCGGGCCAACCGAAAGCACTGCCCGGTCCACATGCCCGAACGCGGACCATAGATCATGCCGGGACGAATGATCGTATACGGCAGATCATGCTGACGACCAATTTGTCGCAGGGCCGATTCAGCTTCTGCTTTGGTGAAATTATAGGGATCATGCCGGGGCGCGGGTGGCAATTCCTCAGTAATGTCGCCCCGATAGCAAAAGCCATACACCGCCACACTGCTGACATGAACCAGGCGTTCGACACTTGCAGCGGCAGCAGCGGTGGCAACATTATACGTACCATCCACATTGATTGTTTTTTGGTACTTTAAATTACCGCTGGTTGCCGCCGCAACATGAAACACAATGGCGCAGCCCGGCACCACTTCATGCAGCCGCGCCCCGTCCGTAATATCACCCGCCACGATGTCAACATTTTCCAGGTCGCGAATATATTCAGCCCGCAGCGGATCACGCGCCAGCGCCCGTACCCTTGCTCCGGCACCTACTAATCGATGAACCAGTGCACCACCCAGAAAGCCGGTGGCACCGGTTACAAAAACCGTCTTTCCCGCAAGAGTCACTGACCACCCCGCGAGTGAATGACCTGGCCGGTAATCCATTCCGCCTCGTCACTGGCAAGGAAAGCGATCAATCGGGCTGCATCTTCGGGTTGACCCACCCGTCCGCGTTGGGACTGTGCCAGCAAATCCGCTTTGAGATCAGCCGACATCCAGCCGGTATCGGTTGCACCCGGATCAACCGCGTTAACCGTAATCCCTAGTTTGGCAACCCCAGCCGCCAGTGACGTGGTAAACGCCTCAACAGCGCCTTTTGTCGCGATATAGGGCAGTTCCGTCGGCATGGGGCCAACACTTTGCCCGGAAGTAAGATTGATAATGCGACCACCATGCGTGCCCTGAAACCGCTTGACAAACTCAGTCGTGAGCAAAAATGTACCGCGCATATTGACCGCATAATGCGCATCCAGCAGTTCGGCAGTCAATGACTCATAATCGGCGTTTACCGAATATGTCGCATTATTCACCAGAATCGATACCGATCCTAACTCGGCTTCCGCTGCATCCAGTATCTTATAAGAAGTTTCGGGTAAACTCAGGTCAGCCGCCAGGTGCCCACAGCGCCCGCCCAGTGTTTCGATCTCGGCCTTTAAGTCGTCCGGTCCCGCTTGATCCACACCCCAGGGCATCGTCTGGTCATAGGCCTGCCAGTGGGTAAAGAATATGTCTGCCCCCCGTGCAGCCAGTGTGCGACACACCGCCGCGCCAATACCGATTCGCCGACTGGCACCCGTGACCAGCGCGATTCGGCCAGATAAATCAGCCATCATACTTCCATTCATTGGTCAGCACCGCGTAAATACAGGTATCCCACCAGCGGTTTTTGAACCATTTATTCTCACGCAAGACACCTTCACGGCGCATCCCCACTTTTTCCAGCACTTGTATCGAGGCTCGATTTTCGTTTAGCGCTTCGGCGTAGATTCGATGTAGTTGCAGCTTCCCAAAGCCGAACTCAATAATCTGCCGGGCCGCTTCGGTTGCGTACCCCTGGCCCCAGTAGTCCACTCCCACGAGATAGCCGATCTCACCCTGTTGTTCTGGCTGAACCGTGACATAGCACGAACCAATGAGTTGGTTATCTTCCCGCTGTATGAGAGCAAAATAGTAACTCAAGCGGGGTTGCGCCGCCTGCTCCGCAATAACTCCTTGCATGATCTGGTAGAACTGATACTCAGTAACCAGCGTATCCGATTCAAACCGTTGCACTTCAGGGGCCAGATTGAAGTGATATAATATCGGTATATCGGTCTGCTCAAATTCGCGTAACAATAGCCGCTCAGTTTTCAGTTTCATAGGCGCAATTGTAGCTAATCTGCGCCCACCAGCCAATCTTGCTGAAATTGCATGGTATACAGGCGGGCATACAAGCCATCCCGCCGCAATAACTCGTCATGTGTACCCAGCTCGATCAACTGTCCATGGTCCAGCACCGCAATGCGATGGGCAACTTGAACGGTACTCAACCGATGCGCGATAATCACGGTGGTTCGATTTTGCATAAGACGGATTAAGGCTTCTTGCACTAGCTGTTCGCTCTCGCTGTCAAGGCTTGATGTCGCCTCATCCAGCAACAAGATTCGTGGATCCTTGAGGATGGCCCGGGCAATCGCAACGCGCTGGCGCTGACCGCCGCTCAGCCGCACACCCCGCTCCCCCACCACTGTATTATACTGGTCCGGCAGTTCCATGATAAATTCATGGGCATTGGCTGCCCGCGCCGCCGCGATAATTTCATCCCGATTGGCCTCGAGCCGACCGTAGCGGATATTTTCATAGATCGTGCCGCCGAAAAGCAGCGTCTCCTGCGGTACAATGCCGATTTGGTGACGGAGGCTGGCTTGAGTCACATTGCGCACATCCTGGCCGTCGATTTTCAAACTACCGCTCGTGACGTCATAAAAACGAGGTATTAAATTAAAGACCGTGCTCTTGCCCGCCCCGCTGGGACCCACCAGCGCAACAATCTCTCCCGGCGCGATGTCCAGGTCGAAATCGTGCAAAACCTCCTGCCGCTCCTCGTAGCTAAAACTTGCATTCGAAAAGGTGATGCGCCCGGCAACCCGGTCAAACGCGGTAGCGTCCGCTGCATCCTGAACAGTTGGGGTTTCATCTAATATCTGGAACACGCGTTTGGTCGCGCCCAGTGCTTCCTGAAACGAGGCGTATAGATTCACTAACGACCCGATGCTAGTGGCAACCGTCATACTGTAGATCAGGAACCCGATCAATTCGCCACCGGTTAAACGTTCCGCCAATACTTCGCGCCCACCGAACCATAACACCAGTGCGATACCGCCAAAACCGAGATACGCAATCAAAGGGCCAAATACTGAACGCACCCGCAATAATCTGACTGACGCCCGAAATGCACGGTCAATTGCCCCAGTATAGCGCTGATTTTCATAGGGTTCGCGAACATAGCTTTTCACTTCGCGGATGTTTTGCAACACTTCATCCACGACTGTAGTTGCACCGGCCAGTTCATCCTGAATCTGTGTACTGGTCCGCCGCATATAAATTCCGAACACCCCACCGATCCCAACAATAATCGGCGTAATGACGAGGATAAACAGGCTCATGCGCCAATTTATGGCGACCATCACCACCACCGAGCCGGTCATAATCAGGCTTTGCTGCAACAATGTGCTGACATTGCCGGTCAGGACTGAGCGCATGACCGTGACATCGTTCGAGATGCGAGAGACCAGTTCCCCCACCCGTCGCCGCGTAAAAAAATCGAGCGACAGCGTTTGTAAATGCCGGTACAGTTGCAGGCGAACATCGACGACGATTTTTTCACCAACATAGTTCAAATTATAGCGTTCGATAAAACTGGCAATTGAACTCACCAGGAAAACAATCAGCAACAATACCGTTATCTGATTGAGAAGCGCAATGTCGCCAGCAACCAGCACCGAATCCACGATGGTGCCAATCACAGCGGGGAACACCAGACTCGTCGCCGCGCTCACAATCAGCCCAATGACCGCGAACCCCATCCGGGCTTTATATGGCCCCAGGTAGCCCAGTAACCGCCGCCATTGAACTGGCCCTTCCGGGATTTCCACATCCGAATCCACTTTGGAGCCACGTCGAGACCGAAACATGCCAACCTTCTTTCATTGCAGACACCAGCGCCCATTATGCCCTCAATACGTAAGATTAGCGTGAGAGTCGCAACGACAGGCATTATTCGCCGCCGACAATAATTATTGATTTACGGAATCAGTTGCGTGACTAAAGCGGGGAAATCGTATGCGCCGGCAGAAGGGCCAGGAATATTACGAGGATTGCATAGCACTAATGACCACCCCCTGCGTATCAATCGGGGCCACCCAACCGCGGGCTTGAATGCTCAGGTTCGCAAACGCCAAAATCATTGCATCCAAAATCTCGTGGTGATTACCGGGAGCAATCGCCAGTAACGCAGGGCCATCACCACAGATCGTCATGCCAGATGCACCCGCGCTGCGAGCTAATTCCCAGACATGCGTGTATCCGGGTATTTGCGCCTGCAAACGCGGTTGATCAATTTGATCGTCTAATACCTGGGCGACTAACGCCGGGTCGCCAGTACGCAAGCCTTCGAGCAGCAGCGGAATCCGACTGAGGTTATGGGCAACCGTCGCCAATGGCAACGCTGGCGTATCTACCGCTCGAGCCGTATAGTCGTCAATTTCGGGGAGCACAATAATCAACCGTAGCGGAGTCAGGGGTAAAGCGCGGTAAACCAGTTGATCGTCAATCATAACGCCACTCGTCAAACCACCCAGCAACGTACTGATCGCGTTATCCGGCTGTGGGCTGAGCCGCGCACTCAGCAGCAGAATCTCTTCACGCGATAAACTATAGCCCAGCAAATTATTGGCTCCTATAATGCCCGCCACCCAGAAAGCGGCTTCTGCTCCCAAACCACTCTCAACCGGAATCAAATTATTAACCCGCACGTGAATCCCAAGCGGGGCACGTTCTAGCCGTTGGAAAACCCGCATCAGGGCCAGCACGACCGGATGCCGTAGACCAATACTATAATGACCGGCCCCTTCGCCTGCTGTATCGACGATTAACTGATTATCCGCGCGTTCGCTAATCTCAACGGTGGTGTGAATGCCAATTGCTAGCCCCAGAGCATGAGTGCCAGGGCCAATGCTGGTAATAGATGCGGGCAGCCGAACCGTAACTTTACGCATCAAACCTCGCTCACGGTGGGTAAAACCAGGGTAAAGATGCTGCCATCGCCGAGATTACTTGAGGCCCAAAGATCACCACCATGCCGCTTGATGATGGTCCGAGCAACAGTGAGGCCCAGCCCACCCCCCGGTATCGATTGCACGCGGTCGTCACGGGATCGGTACAGGCGGTCAAAGATTAATTCCAGTTCGTCGTCTGTAATGCCAATGCCCTGGTCCGCCACACTACAATAGGCTTCATGCGTATCACTCCAGGCATGAATTGCGACGGTCTGTTCCGAATGTGAATAACAAATGGCGTTGTGCAGAATATTGTAGATGGCAATCTCCATCCGGTCGGCATCACCCATCACCGGTGGCATCGGCGATTGTACCGAGACGGCGATCGTAATCTGCTGCTCGTGCGCCAATGAACTTAGCCTGTCCACGGCCCGGCGAATCGTCTGGTTCAAATGAATCGGCACATGCGCCAGCGGCAGGCCGGCTTCGACCCAGGCTAAATCCACCAGCGGGGCCGCCACATCATGAATCTTCATCGTGGTTTGCTGAATACGCCGGGTAAAACGCCGCTGATTTTCATTCAGGTCGCCAAATTTTTCGACCAGTTCAGCATACCCCCCGACCGCCGCAATCGGATTACGCAAATCGTGGGCAACGGCGGTCACCAGTGCTTCCCGCCGCGATTCAAGATCCCGTTGTTCAGTCACATCCTGCAACAGCACCACCCGGGCACCATTCTTAAGCGTGCTGGCGATACCGACTGCTAAACGGCGTTTGGGCAAGTGTACATCAAGCTGTTGTTCGCCATCTCGTATAAACAGATTCACCAGCGCCGGAAATTTAGCGAAGCAATTGGACGGATTTTGGCCGATCAATTCTTGAATGGTCAATCGCAGCATCGCGGCGGCGGCGGGGTTAACCGTAAGCACATGGTGGTCACTATCGGCGATGATGATACCGTCGGACGTACTGCGCAGTACAAACTCGTATAAAGCGTTGGTGACATCAGTTGGGAGCACACTGGTCATGAAGATTGACCCGCTGAACCTGAATCGACAATCTCTTGCCACGCTGCATCCGCTGGCAACTGGACGCGTTGCCCGGAGGCAAATGTGACCTGGGTTCCAGAACGGCTACGCCGAATTGTCACCCCATGCTGTTGAACAGAAATCGCGTGCGGCCAGTGATAGGGTCCGCCCGTCCAGACTTTGGTGCCTGAAATAATGCGCACACCCCATACACGCAACAACAGATACACCGGGACGATACCGCTCAGATGACCCGCCAGACCCAGACCGGCAGGTTGATCGCTATGGTAGAACTGGTGAAATTGACCCTGCTCATGCAGAACTTTGACCTGAGTGGTGAGCAACCGTTGCACCAGTTCAGTCGCCAATTCATACCTTCCCGCTTCGATGAGGCCTTCACCGATCAGCGTCAACCAGAACGGCCACACGCCACCCGCCCCTTTAGCGTTCGCCGCGTCAAAATCGACATCCAGTGCCGAACACATGGTTACGCCGTTTGGCCGCCAGAATAGATCGGGGTTCGTCAAATCGGCTATCATTTTATCGACATGTTCGGGAGGCAACGCAATTGACCACAGGGGCAAGAGCGCGTTCAGGTCATACCGATCAGTCGCGGGCGTCGTGACAGCGATGTCATAGACACGGCTCAATCCATCGCAATACAACAGATCAACCTGTGTAAATACCTGCTCAGTTGTAAAGAAGCCCCGGTTATGCTGCCAGACAAAACTGTTTTGATCGGTCAGGACTTCAATCGGTTGGCCCTCAGCATTGACCCCGGTCAGGCGCAACGCAAAACGCGGGGTATGATCGACACCCCCCTCGATAAGAAGATTGAGACGACTGGGGGGATCAAGTGACGTCGCCAAATAATGTTCTTCATCACCACGCCCGGCAGTCAGTAAAGTTGTACCTGCTTGCGTTTGATGCGTATCCCGGTCGCGATAGGTATAGCGCTCACCATTCCAGAGTTGTTCGAGCGCCGCCTGCAGGTGTTCAATGTGCTGCTGAAGCTTTTGCTCAAGGTCATGGTCATGCAGGAAATAGGCCATCGCTTTGAGGCTAATCGCTTCTGACAATAGGTAGGCCAGTAAATCAGGCGTTTCCAGAGTTGCTGGTTGCGTATGTTCCCCCCAGGCCTGTACACCACCAAAGGTCGGCCAATAAACGTAGCCGGTTTGGATTTCGTGCTGCCATTCTGGGAGACCATCGCCATCCACATCACAGGCCAGCCAACGTTCAAAATAACGATACAGCCCTGGCAACACAGCCTGAATAAATTTCGCATCCTCTGTATATTGAAAGATCCCCCAGGCCAGCCGCGCCAGAATCGGCATACACAACACACCCTGCCGTTGTCCTCCAAGTCCCGGTTGACCATCAATCCAACCATCAGCCTGCTGCACCGCCAGGTAATTCAAGATCAGCCCTTGCGCCAGTTGGGGGTTGATGTTGGCTATGCCCAGCCCCGTCAGATATGCCAATATCGGGGATTGCCCGCTCCATTCACGGGGGTAATCACTGCCATCGCGCTGGGGACTGTAACCAGTGCCCGGATGACGCTGGTTCACGAACGAAGCCTGTGGCAAGCTGCCGGTTGCTCGTATAAACGCCAGGGTTAGCGTCTGAAAAGCGCTGGCTAGCGTACTCTCGAGCGCGTTATCACCGGTTTCGATCCTGGGGATTGCCCGAGCAGCCTCTTGAATCTGCCGCATATGAAGCTGCCAATCGGCCTGTAACTGGTGTTGAGCTTGTTCAAGCGATTCGGGGATGGTTGAACGGCCAGCATGCACCCAACGTAGCACGGCTTTCTTACCGGCTTCAACTGTGATCTCGCGACCAATTTTCGGGCTGACGGCCTCGCCATCCACAAGCTGAGCCTGCCCATCAGCCAGTACGACGACCGGATTGATATTGCTGAACTGGCCCAGGTGCAAGGCATGATGATCGCCGTAGGGAACAAGCCGCAGCGGCTGTTCTCGCCCCTGCGCGCCCACATGTCCAAACAAATCTAAACGGAGTTTCACCGGCTCCGCGCCGCTATTATGCAAGCTAAATTGTCCACCAATGGTGTGGGAGTCAAATGCATGATAGTCAGCTTGCAGCTCAACATCCGGCAGGAGTGTAGCGCGTAAACGCAAGAAACCCGGTGCAAACCCGATGATTATTGGTGGTCGTGTGTAAGCCTGCGTTTCATAAATGACCCGATTGGCCTGGGTCCACATGGGCAGGAGTGTGACTAACCCGACGCGGCCACCATAATTTGTCTGGAGTGCCAGTGCCGGTGATGAGTCCCCGCCCGGCGCAAGCTGCCAGACCTGATCGTCAGTGTAGTCGGTCGCGTGTAAACGGGCATCCGCCGCCAGCGGTAACGAAAACGATTGTGATGCTTGCAACTGCCAGCGACGTAAACCTTCCATGAGTTCCTCACACTAATTTAGCTGCCACGTCAGGTCTGCTTCGTTAAACCTAAAGGCTTCTTCATAGAGACTGGTGATGACGTGGTAGCCATTACCGCTATCTGTCCACTGACCGTCGGCATCTAGTGTGCCACCGGCATGATATTCATAGGCGGTAACAAACCCAAATTCGGGGGTTACTGCCCAACCCAACGCCTCGCGCAGGCCCGGGTTTTCCCGCCACAGTTTGCCAAAACCGCGTTCCGGTTGCAACATACCCTCCGGCGGCACAATCTCTAAATCAAATTCAGCTTCACCTTCGGCAAAAGTGTCTTCGAAAATCTGCCAATCACCCTGCCCTTCACTGGTTACTATCATAACCCAGATCTGCTGGGTGGGTTGCAACCAGAACATCCGTCCGCCTTCAAAAACCTGTTCAGCAACCTGAATTTGATTAATGATCGGGGTTGGAAATGGGTCGACCGTTGGTGTGAACTCAGGTGTCGGTGTGTCTGGTATCGTTGTCGGGGTCGGTGAAGATTCCTCACTGGGAACTGCTTGAGCTTCACCTTCCGACGTGGCGGTAACCACCAGAATAATCTGCGTTGGGGGCGGTCCCTGACAAGCACTTGCCAGCAACAGCAGGATAAGTAGTCCAAAAAGAGAACGTCGATGCATGGAGGACTCCGCTTATTGTTACAAATTGGCTTTCGTCCAGCGCATGAAAACCTGCGGCCCGATTGTATCAGAGCCGTCAAGAGATGCAAGGTAACGAAGCTAACACATAGCCACAAAAAGCTGTGCTAAAATAGGCCTATGATTAGACTAATTGTTTTACTCATTGGCATCTGGATTGGCTACAAACTGGGCAATCAGCGGCCTTCGTCCGCGTCCAAACCATTGTCACCTGCTCCACCATCGTCGCCGGTTAGGCCAGCACGTGCACCAGACGACCTGACGGAAATTAATGGGATTGGTCCTTCTTTCGCTCAGGCACTCAATGCAATTGACATTCACACCTTCGCCCAGTTAGTGACCCAGGACCCTGACACGCTGGCGGAACGGCTGGCGGTACGTGTCACCGCAGATCGCATTCGACGTGATGGTTGGATTGAGCAGGCCCGCATCAAAGCAGGAAATGGTTGATTTGAAGCCGACGGGAATCACGCTCAACAAAACAGCGGGCTATCTGGAAATCATCTGGGACGACGACCACACCTGCCAGTACCCGCTATCGGAACTGCGTGAGGCATGCCCCTGTGTCGAGTGCCGGGGCGGCCACCAGTTCATGGGAATGGCGCATGCACCCGACAATTTATTGGATCTGAAACCAGCCCGCTCCTATACCATGACCGGATTGGAGATGGTCGGCAACTACGCCTTGCAACCAGTCTGGGATGATGGGCATTCGACCGGCATTTATACCTGGGAATACTTAAAACAACTATGTCCAGTGGTAGAGGATAAATGATGGACGACTTCGGCGTAATGGGACTCTCCTCATTGGCAGAAATGAATTATTTACGACTGGAAGCAATGGATTTATTTGAGCACTGCCTGACCGAGGGTAAACCCGACAGCCTCATGGCCTTTATTGAGCGCCAAATCTCGCAGGACCCGCCACGCATTGAGCTGTTGCGTGAAGTGGGTGATGACTTGAATCAACGCTTGATGGGACTGCACGAATATTATCTTGACATCTGGGAGCACACCCTCACCACGCTCGACAGCGATTTTGGCCTACATTTTGATCTACGGTTTGCCAGTGCGCCTTTTAATAAATTTGATGTCGAAAGCATTATTGAACAACTCCGGGCCGAGGGGGGAGAATTCTCTGCTCATGATGAAGCCCTCTTGCGCAAAATGCTGGACACCTCGGTTGAGACGGCACAACAGTTGCGTGACGATATTGGTATGACCGAACGCCTATATGTGTATATTTGCGATTGGGTTGATGGCCTCAACGCTACTATCGCCCGCCAGTATTGGGCCGAAGGGCGCAATGACGAATACACCAGCGGGGTCCACTGACTGGTTGGCATTCACTACTGGTCGAAAATACCGGAGGTCAGATCATCAATCAGCGGTGTACCGGCAAAGTTACAGTTAGCGGTTTCCGGGATAAAGCCATCACGGATGGCGTCCATCGAAGCGTCGGGATTATAGTAATTGTAAACCTGCCGCGACACCTCAGCAATAACCGGCAGTGATTCCTGAAAGTTCAGCCATGTGGGTTGGTATAACATCATCACCATCACATAATCGCCGCCGGGCGTGAAGAACACCGCTGCGTTACCGTGCGTGTCATCAATCCAGCCATGTTTGTGTGCGACGCGCGTGTCTGCCGGCACCCCTGCCTTTAACAGCGCATCCACTGTATTGTTACTCATTACATGCAGCATCTGCCGACATTCACGCGGCTCATATTGATCGCCAAACCGCTCCAACAGCGGCCCCCGGTTCTGATAGGCGCACTGATACACACTCCCCAGCAGTTGACCCATCTCATCAACCGTCATCTGGTTGGAAAGATCAATATTGGTCCGCGTTTGATCGGCCTCAGTTTGGGGCAATTCAACTGCTGCAATTGGCGGCTCGGGTGTTTGATTGGGGATGGTATACGGCGCAGTTATAAACGTATCTTGCAAGCCGAGTTCGCGCCCAAACCGGGTGACTTCCGCCGCACCCGACCATACATTGCCATTGCCGATGAGACGTAACAGATCATTGGTCGCAACATTTTCGCTGCAGATCATCGTGTTGGCAATGTCAACGGCTGTGGCAACATCGGGCGGGCTGTTGAGCATCCCGTAAAGCCGGTTGAGGATGCTGACCTTCTGAATGCTGGTGCCGCTAAACGCGTATTCGGTGCCGAAGCCAACCGCTTCCCCGGTTTGCAGGTCCATCAGAAACAGCGCCCCAAAACGGCTCGTTACCGGATCAAACCCATTGTCCAACACAATGTCCCACAATTGACTGCCGAGTTCGGCAAACTCAGGACTCAGCGGAACCGGCGTGCCACCGAGGATCGCGCTGGTTTCCAGCACCGGCGGCGTGGGCGTGAGCGTCGGCAGATTGAAGATCAACTGACTGAGCGACGGCAAACTGGTTACATCACCCTGCACATCCAGCAAATCCTGCGCGATCCAGGCATAGCCGTTAGGCGAGGCTTCGTAATGCACTTGTAGCCAGGGTAGCTGGGTGTGCCAACCCGTGATCTCAAATTGATCGCCCGCCTGCCCAATACCCAGCCGGTCATATTCCACGCCGGGGCCAAAGCGAATGTTCACCTCGCCATTGAGTTGCCCGGAAATCACGTTTGATAAATCTGGCGTTGGTGGCAATGTGGGTGTGGTGGGCACGACGACACCCACCAGCCCTTGCGTCGGACTCGGCTCAACGGCAACTGGAGCCAGTGGAGTCGCTGTCGGTACGGCACCGGGTTCAACAATGAGCGATGAGAAGGGCACGCTATTCAGATTGCCCTGCACCGTGACCAACTCCGCAAACACCCAACCCAGCGGTTGATTGGTCGCCGGGTCAGCGATCAGCACCCAGGGGAAAAACTCGCTGCGTCCCAATACCGGGTAGCGCGTGCCCGACGCGATTTCACCCACCAGATCGGAACCAACATCGGTCGTGGCCCGCAGGTTCGCTTGCCCAATTGCCTCAGCCGTCACTGTTGTCTGCGCCGCCAGTACGGGCACTGTCAGGGCACTAATAATCAGGCTGACTACCACTATCAGGGGAATTGACCGCTGCATAAACACTCCACGCCATCGTCAACCGGGGCATTATAGCACGCGCTGCTGGGTGCGAAATGATAAGGTTTTGCCCATTGACAGCGAAGGGTAAAATGCTAAAATTTTTATACTTCCATGCCGAAGTGGCGGAATTGGCAGACGCGCTACGTTCAGGGCGTAGTTCTCTTTACGGGAGTGTGGGTTCGACTCCCACCTTCGGCACCAGCAAAACCCGGTCTACATTGCCGGGTTTTTTGATTCTTGCTCAAGGATATATCCTAATTTATTTCAGCAACAATATATTTGATTATTCATGTTGGGTACTGCAGGGATAGCTACCTGCATCAGCGTAAAGTTCTCGATCTTGGATACGTTCAAAGTCGTTCAGTCGCAGTAACCGAACCGTCGCCCGCCCTACATTAGTCCGGGGTTCTATAATGACCCCATCCAGGCAAAAGTGTTTATCCCATGTTTGTTGACGTGGATTGAACAACGTCGTAATCAACATTGTTTCCGGGTCAATTGAGGCGATATCACTCCCTTTATATCGGTTACAATCAGGGCAGCTTAAACACAAATTATTACTATTTGTCTCACCAGCATGTTTTTCAGCAATAATATGGTCAATTTCAAAAGTGAAGAATATATCATCCTGATTCAGTAGACAATATTCGCAGCAATCGCCTGCACGCTCAATTACATGACGGCGTAATGCAGCGGGTATGTGACGGGTCATGTCGCACTTAGATGCTGTTTTGCCTTAGCCTTCAAGCGACTCATAAAGCGATTCATCCGCAAAAATTCGTCTAACTCGGTCTCTTCTTCCTGGCTTAAGCTATCCTGCCGGTTTTTCTCCAGCAACTCGCTCATACGTGCCTGCAATGATTCGGGCGGGCGATAAGCAACAATCCCTTCAGCGGAAGGTGAAGATGCCAGGAAAGTTATTAACTCGTCAAATGGTAGATTAATTGCTGGTATCATGCGTCAATTCTCTTATCTTGCCACAAGCAAATTATACAGCTTTATCAAATTCAGGTGAACGCTAGAATTTCATCATTAGTCCTCAAGAGGTTTTGAAGGGTCACGATTCGGGATGCGAAACTATCTCATTTTTCGACTATAATGGCAGTATGACAGAAGCACAAAGGCCCAAACGTAGAGATCAGGTTTCCAGCTTGCAAGTCATGTTCGCCGCGATTCTGGCGATTGGCCTCTTGCTGGCAATTAACTTCAGCGGACGCATCACCGCCGGGCAGCCCCTCCAGGAGGCCTATGAGCGCGTCGAGATTGAGCTGGACCAATTGCGCGAAGAACAGGCGAACTTGCTCGCGGAGCGCGATTTCGTGCGCAGTGATGCCTTTGTCGAAAGCTGGGCACGGGATGAGGGGATGATGGTGCGCGGAAATGAAGTACTGGTTGTGCCGGTTCCATCCCAAAACACGCTGAACGAAAATGCGCCGGATGTCGCCCGCCCAAGCCAGATCGAGACCACCCCGCCCCGTCCCGAACCCTGGCAAGTCTGGTGGGCGCTGTTTTTCGACGCAACCCCACCTGATCTCGATTAGCGACTCACGCGACCTGGAAGACTCCGGCGGGCGCGATTACCCGTGCGTTCACCCTATCGGCACCCACCTCAACCGGTTGGTCGTTGAGTGCCAGCGACGTTTTGATGACCCCCAACGCAAAGATCGCACCATCAGGCGCGGTAACGCTGCTAGTCAACTGCCCCACGCCGCGCCCATCCAGGAATATATCAGTCGGAGCCGCAACAAATTCCGCAATATGGAGCCGGACCAGCATTTTCGCCAGCCGCTGGCGACTTTCCATGCGGGCGATAATTTCCTGCCCCGTGTAACAGCCTTTCGTGAAACTGACTTCATCCCACAGACCAATTTCCAGCGGAATATATTGGTCACTCAGTTCACGGCCAACACTCGGCAACCCGGCCCGCACCCGCAGGACATTATAGACCAGCGACCCGGCAGGCTGGGCACCAGCCACAACAAGTGCTGACCATACATCAGCCGCCGCTACCTGCGGCACGATGAGAGTCCACCGCTGCTCATGAACCGGCTTGCGCTGCACAATGTAAACCGACGACTCATCAATCAACGCTTCAGCGCCTTGCATTTCGCTCAGCGTCGCAGCATCAGGTGCGACCTGACCGATGATCGCCGCCGCCTGTGGCCCATGTACATCAAATGCGCTGGTGGTCTCCGCGAGATCGGTGAGTTGCACATCATCGCCGAAGAAGATGTTACGTTGTAAATAATTGCCAAGCGGTTGACTGCGCCCCGGCTCACCCAACATCAGCACATGGTCATCCTGCTGGAATACCGCTGCCCGGTCCAGAATGCGCCCGTTGGGATTGGTAAATATTGTTGGGGCACCGGTGTTGATTGCCAGATTTTCGACGGCGTTGGTTGAAATCCGATGGATGAGCGCCAGTGCTGAAGCGCCTGCCAGGCGAAGTCGCGCTTCGTGAGACCGATCAACGATTATCGCCGAATTTAATGCCGCTTGATACTCAACGGCCTGATCGCCAAAGTGCAACGGAATCCGGTCGGGAGCGAGTTGAGCGCCCTGTGCTTGTTGGACAGTTTTTAAATCCATCGTTTTCATCATCCGTTGACCATTGCCTGCCGTGCCAGTGCCTGCCACACCGTTGATGGAAACTCCAATTCATCATCGGGTCGCCACGACCAATTCCCATCAACCAGAATACGCTCTGGCAACAGATAGATATAGGTAAAACGAATGTGCTTGGTTATATCACGAGTCTCAACCGTAACCTTCGCTGGGGAGATAAATGAACCGCGATTCGGCTTGATACGCAACAAATGATCGGTGGTCGCTGGATACGCGGGAAACGTTGCTTCCATATAGCGCAGCGCTGCCTGATGGGGAATCTCACGCGGCAGTAATGGTCCACCCGGATAGTGCGGTACTTGTGTCGCGCACAAAACCTCGTGTTCAAAGTAGGGCAGCACCGCAACGGCATGGTCATAATAGCGGGTACTGGGGCGATCCAACTCGGCAGCGATGATGGACTGCATCCGCCGTGATGCTTCTCCCAAACGGTCGTTGACGACAACGTAGTCCGCCACCGGTAAATAAGCCATCTCCATCGCCACGCGGGTGAGGCGCGTATGAATATCGGCCTCGGTATCGCCCCGTCGGTGCATCCGATCTTCGAGCGTCGCAACCGAGGGTGGCTCAACGAAGATCAGGACCACATTGTCGGGATAAAGTGACCGAATATAGGTCGCGCCCAGCACATCAATGTCCGCGATCAAATGCTGGCCGCCCTTCAACGCTTGCTCCACCGTCAATCGGGGAACGCCGTAAAAACGATCCTGATGGACTTCCTGCCATTCTAGCAACGAACCATCAGCGATCATTTCCTGAAAGACAGTTGGAGTCACAAACAGCCGCTCCCGCCCTTCCTGTTCATTGGCCCGGCGGGCACGGGTCGTCGCAGTTGCCAGTTGTTTCAGGCTGGGAAACGCTTGTAGTGCAGCGCTGATTAAGGCATTTTTACCAACACCGGGTGGGCCGACGACGATAAACAGCAATCCTGACCATTCCTGGCTCAAAACATGCTCCTTAGTTTGCGCTGGCTATGCCCATTAGTGTAGCAAACTATGGGCCGGACTTCTATTGGAAAATGAATAAAAAACAGCGGAGGCGATATTCGTTCGCTCCGCTGTTGCATTTCCTACAAGATTGAGATTATGGATAAATGGCGATGTCGGTTACATACCAACCATCTTCAACATCACTGCCGGTTGTCAATCGCCACCGCAGATTGACCAGATCGTAACCCTGATTCATGTAATGCCACAGGTTATGCAGGCGTCGTTGCCACTGTGTAGGGTCACTCGGCCAATGCCAACCAGTCACTGTTACCCAGCAAGCGGTACCTGACGGGCAACTACTGCCCGTACCGCTCCAGTTGTTAAGGTTAGTGGTGTCCCAGGTGAAGCCACCATTGGTTGAGACCTCAACCGTGCCCACATTACCACCGCCCAGACGGTATCGAGTATAGTATTCAATGAGCGGTAACGTCGTCCCTGCCAGGCTGATAGGCCGCCGCAAGATCATGGATGAGTCACCGTATGATGTCGACTCAATGACCGGGAACGAGGGACCATTCCCCGCTTTGGGGCTATCCGAGAACGAGAAACTGTTCACACCAGCGGAGACAATCACAACCGCATTACCACCTGCTTCGAACCATTCCAGGGTGAACCGATAGTTACCGGGCACGAAGTCAACCGCCTCAACATCAACCCAGCGACCATGCGGATACCAGATTTCGACGATATTCCAGTCATTCCACGCCGTCGGACTCGCGACATTATCGTAGCGCATTCGGATACCATCGTCCGAGACGGTGATAAACGTAACTGTCGCGGCATTCGAGATCGTTACGTCACGGGTCCAGCGGGCAGCATAGCGATCGAGCCAGGAGTCGTTGTTACCCGCCCCAGCCGGCATGCCGGTTGACCCAAAGTCATGGTCAATCTCTAAGGCAAACTCAAGGATGTCGTTGGGGCCAGCAGGGCGTTGAACCCCATTGGCATAGTCCGTGTACAACAAGTTATTGAAGTCGTTGTTGTTCCAGCAGCCGCTGCCGCCGAAGTTGGCTTCGCAGTCGTAGTAAACACCTTCCCAGAAGTTGGTCCCCAGGTCTGCCGGGCCACCGCCAGCGCCGCGCCATTGATCGGGTGCCAGGCCCCAGCTCCCTTCTGTGATCCAGTTATCCGTGCTACGGGCGTTATCGGTAAACGGTGATAGCGCGAACGGCGTCGTATTGCGATGCTCAATGCGTAGATCGTCGATGTACCAACCATCGCGATTTGTGCCATCATCGAGCGCATTGAATACAAACCGTATTTTGATGCGCTCACCAGCGTAGTTCCTCAAATCAACCGCCGCCCGCTGCCAGGTTTGCACCCGACTCCAACTGAAGCGTGCCCAGGTCGCGGTGGCCCAGGCATTCCAGCCCGCCCGTCGCTCATAGTTATTGGTATCGCGCACACCATCACCGCCAGTTGGCGAGTAGCCGGTGTTTTCAGTTGCGATCTGGATCGTGATATTGTCCGGGGGATCGCCAAGATAGTAGCGCGTCCAGAAATACAGCGCCGGATTATCACTGGCTGAGAGCGCCCGCAGGTCGATTATATCCTCCAACTCCAGGACGTTGTAGGTATTACCTCGGGTATTCCGAGTACTGCCATTTGAACTGGGCGGACTTTCATGGAGTGACAGCAGGCCACTATGTTGTTCTTCTTCAATGTCGGTCCAATCGCCACCAACAATCCACCGCTCCTGGTAGTTGCCACTGTCAATATCATCAGTGTAGATCGCGCCATTGCCTGTGCCATAGGTTGGATCATTTACCAGAGGATTCCACAGCTTATGCGATGATTCAGTCCGATCTTCAATACGGATGTCGTCAATATAAATGCCTTCATCTGTACCGCTACCGCGAGTGTCCAACCGGAAGCGGATGATGATGTCATCATCAGTCAAGTCAGCACCATCGGTCGCAATATTGGCCTGAATGTCACTAAAGTCAACCTCGACATACTCCCAGGCTCGCTGATCATTCAGATTGTTGATCATATTGCTGTTTACCCACCCGGGAACAAAGTCCCAGATGACATTCCAGGTTAGCCCACGATTGTTGGACCATTCCAGATAGATTTCATGATTGCTACGGATATTGCGCCAGTGCCAGAATGAGAGCACCGGGTTCGTTGCCGGGCCAGACTGCACGTTGCTCGTATCATCAACCGACAGGTTTTCTGGCGTGTCATTGTTCAGGTCAATCGGATTGCGCAAGATCAGCGAGGAATTGGTCCCACTGGAATAATTACCCAGTGGACTATCAGTGAATGATCGGCCTGAACCGGCGAACAGATTGGGGGTGTGATTAGTATCACCGGTTTGCCCCCAGGTACCTTCGGCTAACCAGTTGCTCAAGTCACCCTGCGCCGTATCCAGGAACGGATAATCGCTAAAGCGCGGCGCGTCGAAGCGGTGGATAATCACGTCATCAATCTGCCACCCGCCGGACTCACCAGCGAACTGATTAACGTAGATCGCCCAGCGCAGGCGGAAGGGTTGTGTATCAAAGTTGGGAATACCAGTCAACAGAATAGTACCAACGGTGCCACCCTGGCTCATGGTCGTACCCGAAAACAGCGGGTTATTGCGGATGGTTTCTACGACTTGCCAATTATCAGGCGTGGCGTCCGGTGTATCACGGGTCCATTGCACCTCAAGCCGAACACCATGTTCAATCGAATAGGCGTGATTAAACGTCAAAACGGGTGCACCATCATCATTTTCAAAGTCGGGCACGCTGCCAGTTACATCCACGAGACCATTCAACTCAATGGCATGGATCCGGTCACCGCCTTCGAAGTTAACCTGCGGGACACCGCTGTCCAGCGCCAGGACATCCCGTGCGTTATTACTGGTTAAGGTCCAGCGCCCGGTCGTCACAAATTGCGGGTCGATACCTTGCGCCGCGTTGCCAAAGACGGCGGTCGTATTTTCCATATCGAAGTAGCCGGTACCGGCACAATCGGCCAATGCGCTGCCGGTGCAAATGCCAAAGGTTTGCGTACCAAAATCACGCAGTTCAATATCGTCAACATACCAGCGCCGGTTGCTGCTGCCCCCGGTATCCCGCATCGCGAAACGCAGGGCGACATTTTGGTAACCGCTGACATAGGGTGCAAGGTTAACAATATTGCGCGTCCAGGCATAGTTGGTCGTACCACCACGATTCAGGGGAATCTGTTGCCAGGTGCGGCTGGCGGGATCAGCATTATACTCACCGACTTCCAGCCAGACTTCAGTGTTGGTGCTACCCAGATCCCAGACATCCCAGAAAATTAACTGCGGATTGGCAAGGGGCAACACGTTGACCCAGCCCCGCAGTTCCAGATAACAAATCTGATTCTGTGGGAACTCACCAACCCGGGCCTCTTCCCAGATGAACGAAGTCGAATTGGAACGCACTGTATCCGACCGGAACCAGGAACATTCCGGCACACCGCCGGCGGGAATCGTATCATCATCAAAGTTCTTGCCGGTGGTCCCGGCAATGTCCAGCGAAACACTGGTTTCACCTGACCCTTTATAGAAATCCAGTTGGACCAGGTAAAACGTGCCCGGTTGCAAGGTTCGGGTAACGGTGAACGTGTCCCGATTATTCCGCCAGCCATCGATAACCAGACAGTTGGTGGGGCTACCGGCGGGCGATTGACCATCTCCATAAACATCGTCGTTATTACTGTTGGGGCTACCTCCCATTGCAACTGAAGAGCAGCCATCAGCAGGGGCAGTACCACCGTCCCGCTCATATAACCAGAGCCGCCCGCCAGAATTGGCGTTTACGCCCCCGGTCGTGAGGGTAAACTGCACTTCGACCGGCTGTGGGGAATCGTTGTAAAGCTGGCGGGTCCACGACACCGAAAAGTTGTCGGTGACAAATCCGCTCTCAATCGGACCCGTGTTGTTGGGCCACAAGAAGTCAATGTTCTGCCATTCTATTGGTGGTAAATTCAGTTCCTGGTGGCTCAACGTCAGCGCCGGGTCACCACTCAGTGCAGTATTGGGGTAATAATCGCCAATCCATTGATCGGTACCGACCCAGACACTGTTATCGACCCGCCACCATTCGGGATTATTGATGCGATCTAGCCAGGGCGCAACATGTTGCCGGTCACGCGGCGTCGCCGTGGGCGGCACCGTAGCCGTATCTGGCGGCAAGGGCGAGGGGGTAATGGGTGAGGGGGTGGGCGTTGGGCCTTCGGTCGCCGTTGGTGGGGGTGGCAGCGGCGTGTTCAAGCCCCCGGCCCGCTCTTCAGGCGGATTGGTTGCCAGCCATGAGACGGTTGCCCAAAACGCCGAACTACGGCCACGCCCATCACTGGGGTCGTCCAGCCGCTCAACATCCTCAGGTCGTCCACCGATCAGATTATAGACCGCATTGCTGAAGACGTTACCGATGGCTGGGCCAGTCGCCGCCAGCGTCACACCGAACAGCACCGCGACCATCACCAGAATCAGCGCGTATTCCGTCAGCGCCTGACCTGACCGGGCATCCTGTCGAAATTTTTTCCTGAGTTTCTTCAGAAACATGTTGTAGCCCCCTTATCCAATCACCAGTGATTGGTCAATGCTTTGGGTTATTGTCGATGAAAACCTATGTTTCCTCATACTTATACTACTGGACAATTCACCGCTGTGAGTTTAATTTTGTCCGCGAGTTGTTTGAATGCGTAGACAATTATTCCAGGCTGTCGAATGCATTCTAAATATATTATGCTTACTCCAGTTTGAAAATAGGCGATGGGGGCGTAAACGATGACAGCGACAATCATTGATGGCAAAGCGGTAGCGGACCGGATGCGGGCAGACATCGCGGCGGACGCAGCCCGTTTTCAGGCACAATTTGGCTATGCACCCGGACTTGGCGCTGTCCTGGCCGGGGACGACCCTGCATCAGCCCAATATGTACGGATGAAACGGCGCGCGTGCGATGCTGTCGGCATCACCTCAACGACGCATGAAATGAACGCCGATAGCACCCAGGCCGATATTGAAGCAGCGATCACAGAATTGAACGATGATCCCCACATTCATGGCATTCTGGTTCAGTTACCGTTGCCCGCGCAGATCGACGAAGAACGCGCCCTGACGCTCGTGAGTCTGGAAAAAGACGTCGACGGTTTTCACCCCATCAACATTGGGAAACTGGCGATGAAAGGTCGTGAACCCACTTTCACCCCGGCCACGCCCACCGGTTGTATGGTGCTACTCGAAGAAGTCGGTACGCAGATTAGTGGTGCCAATGCGGTCGTCATTGGGCGCAGCAATATTGTGGGCCTGCCGGTGGCGATGCTGCTGCAAAAAGCCAATGCGACGGTTACGATCTGTCACAGCCGCACCCGCAACATGCCGGATATTGTACGCCAGGCCGATATAGTCATTGCGGCAATTGGTCAGCCGGAATATGTCAAAGGCGATTGGCTTAAACCGGGTGCAGTCGTGGTTGATGTCGGCACCAATCGCGTGGACGACCCCAGCGCTAAACGGGGCTACCGGTGGGTCGGCGACGTTGATTTTGCTGAGGCCAGCGAAATCGTCAGCGCGATTAGCAAAGTGCCGGGCGGCGTTGGCCCCATGACCATCACCATGTTGCTGCAAAATACCGTCAAAGCCGCCTGGGGAATCGCTGAAACAAAGTAACGGGCAAAAAGGCTGGAATCCGGTAATTATTCAAGCATCAATTTAAAGGTAGGGTGTGACTCTTGTGTCGCCCGTCCGAAACAAGCCTGAACAGATTAGGCTGACCGGCTTCTTTTGCAAAGTGGTGTAAAAACTTGAATTTCAGGCCCCTCATGGTGTTCAATAGAGGCAGAAAGGGGTTGCTGATGCCAACACCAACTGAGGCGCTTGTCGATTATCTGGAAGCACGTGATTTATCAATCAGCCGTCGCTATTTGCGGGAAGCTTTACAAACACTGACCCAGGCCATTATGGAATCCGAAGTCAGCCGTATATTGGATGCCGCTCATTACGAACGGAATCCGGCCCGCCGCGCCTACCGCAACGGCTATCGACAAAGCACGTGGTCAACGCCCGTCGGTGAGATCGAGCTGCACATCCCAAAACTACGCAAAGGTAGCTATTATCCCCATTTCCTGGATAACATCACCACCCAACACTTGCTGAGACTCGCCCAAACAGCCTACATCGAAGGCACCAATTTTGCTCAAGTTTCAACGGAACTCCAATCATTGACAGCCACCCCACTGCACAACCACGACCTCGCCGATATTGCGCAGCGGCTTGATGATGCAGTGCACAACGCCCACAATAGCCCCCTGCGGATAGATTATCCATACTTACTGCTGGATGTGGTCGATGTTGACCAGCACAATCATTCTCAGTGGCGGCAATTTGCACTCGTCTTTGGCGTTGACGCGGCTGGCAGTTTGCGTTTGTTGGGGCACGAACTGGTGGCTGAAATAGATGAGATGGTCTGGCAGCAGTTGTTGCGGCGCTTACGCCAGCGCGGGTTGCCTGACCCGCAGGCCGTTATAAGCGACGATTTTTGGGGTGCTCGCAGCGCGGTTGAAACGGAATTGGTGGATGCCGTCTGGGAACATCAGCACAATTTCCGACTGCGACAAGAAGATGCTGCCGTCGTGGATGCTGTGAGCAACCTCTATATCCGCGCTGAATCGGACCAGGATAACCTGCCGCATATGCGTTGGATTGCGCCCGTGCCTGAGTATGACTTCCTGCCCGATTATCCGCTGTTTGTCGTGGCATAAATTTTTGCTTTGCGTCTTTGCCCCTTTGTAATCTTTGCGTTGAATATTTTATCGTTAAGGAGTATTCATGATGTCATCATTTCCGCTCGGCAGTGTGGTGCCGATGGTTGTCGAACAAAGCAGTCGTGGTGAGCGTGCCTATGATATTTACTCGCTGCTGCTCAAAGAACGCATTGTCATGCTCGGCACGCAGGTCAGCGAACAAACCGCCAATCTGATCGTGGCGCAGATGTTGTTCCTAGACCGCGAAGATTCGGAACGTCCCATTTCACTGTACATCAATTCCCCCGGCGGTGAGGTTTATGCCGGGCTGGCGATGTATGATGCCATGCAGCAGGTCAACGCCCCTGTGAGCACCACCGCTGTCGGTCGCGCTGCCAGTTTTGGCACCGTGTTACTCGCCGGTGGTGAGGCCGGAATGCGTTATGCCCTCCCCCACGCGACGATCCACATGCACCAACCATCAGCCGGTACGCAGGGTCAGGTGACAGACATGCAAATCGCTGTGAACGAATTTCAACGCCTGAAAGAAGATGTCCTGCAAATCTTCGTCAAACATACTGGTCAGGACCGCGACACGCTGGAACGCGATATGGACCGCGACATCTTCCTCACGCCCAAGCAGGCGGTTGAATACGGCCTGATTGATGACATCCTCGTCGGGCCACAAGCGAAACAAATCGCCCAGGCCAACGGACACAAATAAATAGTCGAACTCTATTGCTCTGGAATGTGTACTGTTTCGCCATTAATTTCCAGAGCAATTGCATTTTCTACAATTAACAGATGAATGACCTCAACATCAGGCTCGATACCGCCGGTTGTGCGAAAAACCGAATATATCTGCTGACAGAGAATATCGAGGCTATCACATTCATATACCCCATACCGATATGTATAGCGCTCATCGTATCCGTAATAGTGCAAATGGTAGACATGATCGGTCAGACGCACGGTCTCCAGATGCTCCCGATACCCCAGTATGCCCGTGTGAACTAATATTGAATATTGACTGCCACATACGAGCGCAAACGTCACAACAGCAAAGACGACATTTGCGCCAGCAATCGTCTGCTGCCGTTCATAAGTGGGTCGCCTGAAGAGTAGTATCACGACCAACAGATACACACCGATCACTGGCAACATAACAAGCACTGCCGCAACCATATCAAGAGGTTGATACAGCGAAATCCAGTACAGTGTGCGCGGACTATTCCAACCAAAGAACCACTTCGCAATAAAAAATCCTGCCGCCAGCAGCGTAATGCTAGCCGCACATACCAGCAGTATCCAGTTCACAATCACCAGAATCCGCTTCACAAAAGAAATAACTTGATTAACCTGCATAGTTTGTGAGTGTCTAATTGGGGAAAATTTTCTTCACAGGTAGCTTAAAACCTGGCAGCACATCGCCACCATCAAAAACATCGTCAATCGTCAGGGTATGAACCTGCATCCCACCATCACCGGTACTTTGCCAGACTTCAATGACCCGACTTTCGGGATACACATTGACGACCATCCGTGCCCCGCTGGATAAATAAAGTTGCGTCTTGTCATTGACCTTTCGAGCACTTTCACTGGGCGAGATAACCTCAAAGACGAGATCAGGTGCCCCCTGAAATTCATCCGGTATCTCAGGCAGACGGGATTTGGAGATAAAAGCAACATCAGGAATGCGGACATTCGCCGGTGACAGCGTGTAACCGCCATCAGCGCCGCTGACATAACCCAGATCATTTGCTTCAACAAAGTTGAATACAAACGCGAGAATGCGCCCGGCAATAATGGTGTTGATGGGTCTGGACGGTGGCATCTCGATAATCATCCCCTCAACCAATTCAAGCCGTGCGTCATCAGCGGTTTCTTGGACCACTTCCCAGAATTCTGTGGCGGTATAAATGCGATCTTGAACGACCATTGTCACCTCACCTGAATCAATCTGAGTATAGCATGATTTGTCCCACCTCCACGATCAGGCTACACTGATTGCACGGTGATTACGGTTTGAGAAATCAAATATTCACCTGTTTCTCGCGTGCTTTTCAAGACGAATAAGGCCTGATTAATGTCGACGCTCCTCGCAAAAAATATTCATACCCTGGCGACGATGGACGACCAGCACACCGAAATTCATAATGCGGCGATTTTCGTCCGCAATAACGCCATTGAAGCTGTTGGAAAGCTGGAGTCGATGCCTGCGCAAACGGCGGATACGGTGCTGGATTTGACCGATCATGTCGTCATACCGGGTTTGATAAATACCCACCATCACATGTTCCAATCGCTCACCCGCGTCTTCGCGCAGAACAATGAATTATTCGACTGGCTGACCACGCTCTACCCCATCTGGAGTCGGTTGACCGGGGACGCCGTTTATACCAGCGCTAAGCTGGCAATGGCCGAACTGATGCTCTCCGGCTGCACCACGTCCAGCGATCATCTGTATATCTATCCCAACGATGTCACACTTGATGATGAGATTCGCGCCGCCAAGGAGATCGGCATTCGTTTTCATGCCGCCCGTGGCTCGATGAGCCTGGGTGAAAGCAAAGGCGGCTTACCCCCAGACCATGTCGTTGAAGATGAAGCGACCATTTTGCGCGAAACCCGCCGTGCGATTGAGCAATATCATGATGCTGAGCGCCTTTCCATGCTGCGCGTGGTCGTCGCACCCTGCTCACCGTTCACCGTCACGCCCGATCTAATGCGTGAAGCCGCAAATTTAGCTCGGAGTTATGGGGTTCACCTCCACACCCATCTCGCCGAGAACGAAAAAGATATCACGTTCAGCCAGCAGATGTTCCAACAGCGCCCCGGTGACTATGCTGAATCCGTCGGCTGGGTTGGCGGTGATGTCTGGCACGCCCATTGTGTTAAACTCAATGAGGCCGAAATCAACCTATTCGCCCGCACCGGAACCGGTGTCTGTCATTGTCCGGCTTCGAATATGCGGTTGGCATCGGGCATCGCCCCCATTCGCCAAATGCTGGATGCCCAGGTTAAAGTCGGCCTCGGCGTAGATGGCTCAGCATCGAATGACACCGGCAACTTGCTCAACGAAGCCCGGCAAGCGATGTTATTGCAGCGCATCACCGAGAATCCCGCCCAGTTGACCGTCTACGAAGCACTCCACATGGCAACTCGCGGCAGTGCCTCGGTATTAGGCCGGGATGATGTCGGGATGCTGGCGCCCGGTATGGCTGCCGACTTCATTGCCTTCGATCTTAATCAAATCGCCTTTGCCGGGGCGCACCATGATCCGGTAGCCGCGCTCTTACTATGTCTACCACCACGCGTTGATTATTCGGTCATCAATGGTCGCGTCGTCATCAGCGACGGGCAATTGCTGACGGTAGATGTCCCGATACTCGTTGAACAGCACAATCGCCTTTCCCGGCAACTTATTCGGGGTGATTAGCGATGAGTCTACGGTTGGGGGTGGCCTGTGCGGTCATTGACGACGCCGGCAAGATACTGCTATCACAGCGCGATGACCTTAACGTCTGGAATCTTCCCGGTGGCCGCCTCGATTCCGGTGAAGCCCTCATCGCTGCCGCTGCCCGTGAGGTCCGCGAAGAAACCGGCATCATCGCGCAGGTGGAGCGCCCGGTCAATCTGTACTATTGGGCGGGATTCCAGCGCGTGAATGTCTTGTTCGCCGGGTGGCCGCTGGGGGGTAAGCTCCAGTCACGCACCGACGAGACACGCGACAATCAATATTTCGCACCAACATCCTTGCCGAAAATGCTCAACCGTCAGCAAGTAGCCGCAGCCCTGTCACCGAACCACCCCCAACCGGCGATCATCAGCATGTCACCAGCAGAACTCCGCCGGATGCGTCGCACGCTCAACTTCCGCTGGGTCCAAAATTTGCTACGAGGCAAACCAGAACCCCGCTTTCCCCACTTTGATGTACGGGCAGTGGCAGTCATTCGCGACGAGCGCTTTCAACGGGTGCTTACAATCGAAGGGCAGCATGGTCGCATCCTGCCTCGAATCCGTTGTACTGGTCTGGATGCTCCCTGGAACGAACTCACCAATCGCATGAAACATCATTGTGGTGTGACCCCCCACTTGCGTTGGGTCGGCATCTGGCAGGATGTTAACCGCGATGTGATTGAGTTTATCTTTGCAGCAACCATCCGCGAAAAAGCGCTCAAGCCTGGCGTTGAGTGGTCCAGCATCCTGAACACGCCCTTAAGTGATCGTGATCTGGATTACGTCGAACACGTTCAACCTTCTTATGCTCAAGCTGCCGTCTGGATGGTCGCCTATGAAGACATAACTGACGACAATGACATTATCCTATCTGGCAACCCCGGAGTTTAAAATTACATGGCCCATGACAAATTTTTGCGCGAAGCCATCCGACTCGCAGATGAGGCAGTCGCTCACGGCAACCATCCGTTTGGTGCGGTGCTGGTCCACGCAGACCAGATCGTGCTGACGGCAGAAAACACGTGCATCACTGCTAACGACATCACCAACCATGCCGAGACCAATCTAGTGCG
This sequence comes from Phototrophicaceae bacterium, assembly GCA_965223835.1. GTDB lineage: Bacteria > Chloroflexota > Anaerolineae > Aggregatilineales > Phototrophicaceae > CAVYXZ01. Next base: position 1,345,308 of record CBDCXQ010000001.1, on the reverse strand, counting down.
GTTGGCATGTCAACAATATGATCATGACTTCTTGCGCCAATGCACCCTTTACGCCAGCACCGAACCCTGCCCCATGTGCAGTGGCGCGATCTTCTGGTCAGGCATCGGCAAAGTTGTTTATGCCTGTTCTGCCGAACACCTGTACGCTATCACCGGTCGTAGCGTCTTACCGGTTACATGTCAGGAAATCTTAAGCAAAGGCCAGCCACCAATTGAAGTTATCGGTCCCTTTCTGGAAGCTGAAGCGGTACAATCGCACCTGAAATATTGGACTCGTAACGAATGAAGGATAACATCATGATCGATCAGGCGACGATTGACAAACTCAAGCACCGTGTTGCCGAACAGCGCGACGACATTATTACTTTTTTGCGCGAACTGTGCGCTATCCCCAGCATGGAAAGTCAAATTCGTGAAGTCGGCGAGCGAACCGAAGCTGAGATGAAGAAACTTGGGTTTGATGAGGTGTGGTGGGACAAAATGGGCAATGTTGTCGGGCGCATCGGCGACGGCCCTACCAAACTGCTCTACGATAGCCATATCGACACCGTAGGCATCGGCAATCCCAACGAGTGGGACTGGGATCCGTTCGAGGGCAAAGTCGAAGATGGCATTTTGTATGCCCGTGGGGCCTGTGATGAAAAAGGCAGCACGCCGGGCATGATCTATGGACTGGCGCTGGCGCAAGAACTGGGTCTCCTTGAAGGCAGCACCGGCTACTACTTCGGCAATATGGAAGAGTGGAACGATGGCAGTGCGCCGGACGCTCTATATAATGTCGAAGGGATCAAGCCTGATTTCGTCGTCATTGGTGAGCCGACCCGGATGCAGGTCTATCGTGGGCAAAAAGGCCGCGTCGAAATGGAAGTGGTGGCTCAGGGCAAGAGTGCACACGCTGCCGCCAATCACCTGGGCGATAACGCCATTTATAAACTGCTGCCGATCATCGACACGATCAGTAAATTAGAACCTGAATTTAAGGATGACCCCTTCCTGGGCAATGGTCGGGTCACGGTAACGGACATGATCGTAGATACCCCCAGCATCAACGCCGTGCCCAACCAGGCCAAAATCTATATTGACCGCCGCCTGACGTTTGGCGAAGACCCCCAGGAAGAACTGGCCCGCATCAAATCGATTATCGGTGAGCGTGACGACATAGCCGCTTCAATCTTGACCTACGACGAACCAAGCTACACCGGCTTTGTTTATCCACTGGATAAAATCTATCCCGCCTGGGCGTTGGAAGAAAGTCACCCATTTGTAACTGCCGGGCAGAAAACGGGCGAATTGCTCTGGGGCGAGATGCCACCATCATATAAGTGGAATTTCTCGACGAACGGTATTTTCTGGGCGGGCAAGGCGGGCATTCCCAGTATCGGCTTTGGCCCCGGTGATGAGATCCACGCGCATACCGTGATCGATCAAGTGCCACTGGATGACGTCGTGCGCTCAACCGAATGGTATGCCCTGCTACCCGCTTTAACTAAGTAGGCAAATCAAAAATCATGTCTGAGAGGGCGACAAACAGTCGCCTTTTTTGTATAATTGGATGAACATGAGAGGATAGTCAATGGCCCTACAACGACCCCGTGAATACACAATTGATGAGTTTGAAGCATTCATCTCGCAGCCCGAAAATGCTGACCGCTGGTTTGAACTCATTGATGGGGAGATTGTTGAAAAAATACCAACCGAAGAACATGGCATAATTATTGCTACTCTCAGCGGCGCAATTTACAAGTATATGACGGTCTACGGCAGCGGGAGATTGGCAATTAGCGCAGCCTACAAGTTGCCTGAGAATGACGTTTTTGCTTTGATGCCGGACCTCAGCTTCACCAGTGCTGAGCGCGCCTTACCCATCACCTGCCGGGGAGCCGTCCCCCAGATGCCCGACCTGGCAATCGAAGTTAAGTCACCGGATGACAACTTTAATACACTACGGGCCAAAGCTGCCTTTTATCTGACCAATGGGTCACGAATGGTATGGTTGGTTTACCCGGAACAGCGTTTAGTCGAGGTTTACCGTCCAGATGTTGATATTGTCCTGCTGGTTGATTATGAAGAGCGGCACGACGTTTTAGAGGGTGGCGACGTGCTGTCCAGCTTTGAACTGCCTCTCAATAAAATTTTCCCGATATAAGCGGCTAATCTGATTCACTCTGCGCCAGCCCCAGCTTACGACATAAACGGCCCAGTGTAGCCTGTTCCTTGGCGCTCAATACCCCTAACGCTTCAACAATACCCCGTACATGACCCGGCAGAATCCGAGCAATTAACGCCTGGCCTGATGGGGATATAGATACCTGCACAACCCGCTGATCCTGTTGACTGCGTTCTCGGCAGATCAAATCACGCTTCTCCAGATTTTTTAGCACCAGCGTCATATTCCCGGTGCTCTTCAGCAATTTGTGTGCCAGTTCTACCTGCGACAACTTGCCCAGATGATAGAGCGCTTCCAGCACGGCGAATTGGCTGGTGGTCAGATTGTAATCTCCCAGATGTGCATTCGTTCGATGATACACACGCTCCGCCGCGCGAGTGAGTTTAATATACGTATCCAACGCGTTGATTTCGTCGGGTGCCCCCTGATATTTTGTACCCATATTTACCTTTTTTGCGAATTTCTAATGTTAAGTGATTGACACCACAATAGTATCATGCTAAATTGTTTGATGTCAAATGATTAAACATCAAATGAACACTCGGTGGATTGTAGCAACATGCAAGGGGTTGCACATCCATGTCAACTGCTGTGGAAAGGAACTATCAATGAGTACAATCACAGGATTACACCACATCACACTGGTGGCATCAAACGCCCAGCAAACCGTCGATTTTTATACGCAGGTATTAGGCCAGCGGTTAGTCAAGCAGACGGTGAATTTCGATGATCCCGGTAGCTATCATCTGTATTTTGGCAATGAGACCGGCACTCCCGGAACCGCAATTACCTTCTTTGAATGGCCGCGTGCGCCCAAAGGCTTGCCCGGCATTGGCGGCACCCATCATGTGGCCCTACGCGTTGCCGACTACGATGGCCTGCTCAAGTGGAAACGACGGTTGACGGATCTGGGTATTAGTGTAGACGGCCCCTTCGACCGGCACTATTTCACGTCGATCTATTTCCGTGACCCGGATGGCGTGATTCTTGAAATCGCTACCGATGGCCCAGGCTTCACCCGTGACGAACCTGCCGATCATCTCGGCACCGAATTCAGGGAGCCGCCGGCAGCAATGATTAAGGCCAACCGCGATGCCGAACAAATCGAGCAAACAACGTGGCCCGACCCTATACCAGACATTACGGCGGACATGGCCCTAATGCAGGGGATGCATCATATCACGGCCATCGGTGCCAATATCGAGCGCACAAACACTTTTTTCAGCGATCTACTTGGCCTAAGGTTGGTTAAGCGCACATCAAATTTCGATGATCCGGATTCAGCCCACTGGTACTGGGGCACCGGCAATGGCGAACCCGGCACGCTCATCACCTATTTTGAGCGCCGCCCCAGCAAAACCCGCCGCGTTGAAATGGGACGGGGTCAAACGCACCACTATGCTTTCGCAGTGCCGGATGAGGAGACGCAGCTTGAATTCCGCGAGAAACTCATTCAGGCCGGGTTACGCGTGTCACCGGTGATGGACCGCATCTACTTCAAGAGCATTTATACCAATGATCCCGATGGACACATTGTCGAACTGGCAACGGCGGGACCCGGCTTTCTGCATGATGAAACTGAAGCTGAACTGGGTCAAGGCTTGATGTTGCCACCCTGGTTAGAAAATCAACGTGACCAGATCGAGCAAATTCTCACACCCATCACAACGAAACCCTGGCAACTGTCAGAGAAGGCATAAGATGAGTATGCATCAAAATCAGCCCATCGTCACTGCTGGCATATCATTATCCGATGCGCAGGTCGCCATGATTATGGTACATGGTCGGGGAGCAACTGCTGGCAGCATTATCGAATTGGCTCATGAGTTTAATCAACCGGATTTTGCTTATCTCGCGCCGCAAGCCACCCGTAACACCTGGTATCCCAATCGCTTTACGGCACCCGTCGCCAGTAACGAACCGTATCTGTCGTCTGCACTACACCAGGTTGGCAACGTGTTGGCTAAGGTTGAACAGGCCGGAATACCGCCGGAGAAAACCATACTGCTGGGCTTCTCACAGGGGGCCTGCCTCGCGCTGGAATTTGCCGCCCGCAAGCCGCAGCGATATGGCGGAGTCGTTGCGCTAAGCGGCGGTCTAATCGGTCCACCCGGAACCGCGTTTACATACGATGGCACGTTGGACAATACACCAGTGTTTCTGGGATGCAGCGATGTCGATTTTCACATCCCGCTGGAAAGAGTGCAGGAATCAACCCTCGCTATGCAAAATCTGGACAGCGATGTGACAGAACGTATTTATCCAGGCATGGGTCATACGGTCAATCAGGATGAAATCGAGTTCGTTCGCGGTATGATGGCGGCGCTCACCGCTAAGTAGGTTCGTGAAATCTTGAAGCCTGTGATACAAGTTATCCAGGTTTTTTGATTCCTGAGACAATCACATAAATATCGAATTTTAAACTAAATCCGAACCAAAATTTGGTCAATCGCAAGGTTATACCCTATAATTTGGTATGACATAGATTAGATAAGCGTTTAAATTCTGTAACGAGAACGTACAATGGTATCAACCCAAGACGAAACTCGCCAAATTCTGGTCATTGAAGATGATGACAACACCGCTGATATGATGCTAAACCTGTTGGAAGGTGTCGGGTTTAGTACCAATTTCGTTGCCAGTGGTGTCACGGCCCTCGAACACATTGCCACCTCGCCGCCTGATTTGATATTACTTGATCTAGCCTTGCCGGACATGGACGGGCTGGATGTCTTGCGCTGGGTAAGAGACCGTTCCTTCCTGCCCATCATTGTCATCAGCGGTTACAGCCGCGAGCATGATAAGGTCGTCGCCTTAGAAGCCGGGGCCGACGATTATGTCGATAAACCTTTTTCGCCGGAAGAGTTAATCGCGAGGGTCCAGGCCCTGCTGCGACGCGTAGAGTGGACTCCCCAGCCCGAAACCAAACTAATCGTCAACGAACTTGAACTGGACATTCCCCAGCGGCAGGCACGCATCCGGGGCGAAAAGCTCCACCTGACTCCGGTCGAATATGGCCTGCTCATCACGCTGATGCGCAACGCCGGACAAATCGTCTCCCACGATGAGCTATTACGCTCTGTTTGGGGCGAAGATTACGTAAAGGTAGGGGATTATTCCGTGCTGCGCGTGAATATCTCGCGGTTACGGCAGAAATTAGAAGAAAATCCCCGCCGCCCCTACTACATCATTACTGTGCCGGGCGAAGGCTACCGGATGCCAGGCAGCCATCTCTAAACTTCACATTGTTTGAACCCTGGCTTTGTGCTACGCTAACGCGATTATGAGGTTAGGGTATGCGCTTTCGGCTATTCATCATCGTGGTTGGCGCGGCTCTCGTCGCCGCTACCTATTCGTTTCCGCTCTGGCGGCCCCTATTCGTTAATGATGTGGTCAATGAAGCCTTCCCCGGCCTGGCGGCTGAATTACAGGCCGCTTTCACCGCCTTATCACCTGCTGAACAGACTGCTTTCCGGCAGATGGCAGATGAAGATCAGGCGATGGCGATCACGATGGTTGAAGCCGCGTTACAAATCTCAGTTGTTGCCGCGACTGAGCCACCACCAGATACGCAATCTACAATCGTGATCACGGATGGTAGTTTTGTCCGGGTTGATGCGGTACATTGGGCCGAAGGGACAGCGACCATTTATCAACTGCCTGACAATCGCAAGGTATTACGCTTTGAGGACTTTCAGGCAGCCAATGGCCCTGACTTACGCGTGGTCCTATCCGCCGGTGAAGAACCGCGCACACGGGAAGAGGTCGCCCGCGGGAATTTGAATCTTGAATTAGGTCGCCTCAAAGGTAATATCGGCAACCAGAATTATGAGATACCCGCCGAAATTGATCTAAGTCTGTATAATAGTGTCGTAATCTATTGTCAGGCTTTCCACGTCGTATTCAGTACGGCGGCAATATAAGTGAGGTCAGCGTGCCTGGAGACTATGCCCTACTCGCATCGGTATACGACACACTCAACATGAGCCAGTTTGCTGAGGACATGACGGCACGTCTCATTGATTTTGCGCAGCGCAACGATTGGCTGGGCCGCCACATTCTTGAGCTGGGCTGCGGAACTGGCGCAACATTGGAGTGGTTAACCCGCCATAATTACATCGTGCGGGGGGTCGATAGTTCACCAGCAATGCTTGCGCTCAGTCAACAGCGCCTGGAAGCCGCCAACCTGCACCACGAACTCCACGAACTGGATATTCGTGATCCCGATTTCGACCTGGGGACGGTTGACATGGTGCTGGCACTCGACGTAATCAATGAACTGAACAGCCTGCGCGACCTGGAAAGCATGTTTAAAAACGCTCACAAAAGCCTGAACTCTGGACGCTTTTTTGTGTTTGACATGCATACCATCCAGGGCTTAACCACGCGTGGACAAAGCGGCGACCACCTGGCCCATGACAGCAGTAACCTTGCAGTGACAGCGACCAATCGTTATGATTTTGATCGGCAGATTCATGAAGAGCGCTTCCTGATCTTTCATCAGCAGGCAGATGGCTGGCTACGGCATGAGGCCACACGCGTGCTACGGGGCTATCCTGCCCAGGCTATCGGCACTTTGTTGCAACGCTGTGGTTTTACGGTCAGGCGCGTTGTGACGCCCAATTTTGAGGATTTTGAACCCGGTTTGTCACAGGCCAATCGTATTATTTTTATCACCGAGAAACAGTAGTTCAGGTTTATTGCGATGGAAAACTCAATCACAACCCAAACGACCTTTAATGTTGATGCAGAACATGCTGCCCTGCGCTTGAGTGTCGTGGTCATCTTTATTGTGCTCTGGATCGTTTTATTCGTTATCCTCAACCTGATTATTCCCGGTGAAGGCGTCAACATTCTGGCCCTGATCGTGGCGTTTGCCCTGACAGCGTTACTTACCCAGCGGATAGAAAAGATACTCAAACAGCAGTGGCCCAGCGGGAGGGCGATACAGATTAAGGACGACCGTATCCAGGTGGTGAAAGGCGACACAGTTCAGAATGATATTGATGCCAACCAGCGCGTCAATGTCCTGCTATGGCGATTTCAGATCAACCGACGTTCACGGGTGCCCAAAGGCTGGTTTATGGTTGCCTGTGCACTCGAACAGGATGATCTCTTCCTGCCAGTTTATACCTTCATGTCGCCTAAAGAACTGGAAGCAATCAAAAACAGCACCAGCCACTTCACCTTGCTCCAGAGCCAAAAAGACAACAAAGATCAAGCGAATAGCAATATGCGCGTGGCCGGGGAGCAGCGCCGCCTGCGAACGGCGGAAAGTGCTCGTTGGATGGAAGGCGCAGAAATGACCTCGCCCGACTTCCTGATGCTCATCCAACAATTACAAGAGCAGTATCCGCAGTGGATGCCTTCAGTCTTATAAAACGCCCGCCTATTGGCCGGTTTATCGGTACAATCGCCACCCTGGTACTGCTCATTACGCTGCAATCGGTGCAAGGCCAGGAATTGCTCGAATATTTTGCACCGGTATCGAGCACGTTAGCCAGCGGCGCGACTGATAGCTGGACGTTCTCGGCAGCCGATGGTGCAATGCTTTCGGCAACGGTGCGTGCCACCAGCGGCGATCTGGACCCAATTGTGACCATACGCGATGGCAGTGGGAATCTACTGTTTACCAATGATGATTATGCCGCCGACACAACCGACGCCCGTCTGGAAGGCTTCACAATTCCCCGCACAGACATCTATTCCCTCGACGTAAGTGGATTTGGAACAACAGCAGGGGAATATGAACTCACCCTGCTGCCGGGCTTCGCAGAACTCAACCATTTCGAGACATTTGCGGACGAGACAATTTGGCAGAGCGACCATGAGCAATTGGAGGTTGTCTTCGGCGATAATCGACTTGCCTTGCTGTTAACCGGCATCCAGGAACGGGCCAGTATCATGTATAGTGCGGAAACCGTCCGCGACCATTATCTGCAAGTCGAAGTGCCCGAAATCATCGGTGCGGATGGCTGGCAAGTTGGCTTGATAACTCGTCAGCAATCGGGAAACACTTATTACGAATACGTCCTGAATCAACGCGGCGAATGGCGCTTTGCCGTCAACACCGGCGACGGCCAAATTATCCTGCGGGATTGGAGTACGCATCCGGCTATTGTCGCCGGTCAAACCACTTTTACGCTGGGCCTGCTCGCCGCCGAAACCAGCTTTGAATTCTTTTACAACGGTCAGCTCATCGGGCGCATCATCGACGATACCATCAGCGAAGCGGGTTCGGTTGCGTTATTGGTCGCGACGCCTCCCACTGCGGGCAGCGAAGTCGTCGCCCAGTTCCAGAATCTAGCGATCACCACCCCAACACCTGAGCAAATCATTCCCCAGCAACTCGCGACCGGGAATTCCACCGTCATGATCCCGGAGCTACAACGCCGTCGGCTGATCCCAACCGCGGGCAATATGGGCTTGATCGTGCCCGAAAGTTTCGTTACTCACAACCGACCCGGTGTCAACGAATTATCGCTGGGCGGCGACCAGACCTTCGACCAATTTGCGCTGGGCACCACCGTCTCCTGGGAAATCGCTACGCCCGATCTGCCCGCCGGTTGTGGTCTTTTGCTGGGCCAAACCGACCCGACCCGCTATTGGCTGGCCTATCTTGACCAGACCGGCGCTTATGGGCTATCCAAGCGGGAAGATGACCACTTTGAGCCAGGCATCTTTGGGACTGGTTTAGATTTGGAAGCGGGCCTGTTGCGCTTGCTGGTTATTGTCAACGATCAACAACTGCTATACTACGTCAATGGGCAGCTTGCTGGAACGATAGAAACGCCGTCTGCTGCCGGAGGTGTAGGCAACGCCGTTATCAATTTTGAACCCACCGCCTCCTCTTGCCAGTTCACTGATACCTGGGTGTGGGCCTGGGACTAAATCCAGACAGAACCAGTTTGACGTATTATCAATAGAATCGATGCGAAAGTAATTATTATTGTTATGTCGCCACTGGAAATCGCGATCCTCAGAACAGTCTTATATGCAGACGTGTTCAATTTTCCCCTGACTGCTGCCGAAATTCACCACTTTTTGATTCATGACCAGCCCACAACTTTTGAGCAAATCACACAGATGCTGGAGCAATCTACCCTTCTCCGCCAACAACTGGTCATGCAGGCCGGCTTCGTGACTTGCCACGCTGAATTGATAACACAGCGCCAGCGACGAGAACAGGCTTCCCGGCATCTCTGGCCGCAAGCAATACGCTATGCAACCTGGCTGGGCCGGTTGCCATTCGTGCGCATGGTTGCCCTCACCGGCGCGCTGGCAATGCATAACGCTGCTGCCAATGACGATGACCTTGATTATCTGGTTGTGACAACTGCCAATCGGGTATGGCTGGCACGGGCCTTTGCCATTGTCCTGGTTCGCGTAGCACGTGCCCGCGGCATTATCGTCTGTCCTAATTACGTTTTGGCGGAAGATGCGCTGGAACAGGACCGGCAAGATCTGTTTATCGCTCATGAAGTCACCCAGATGATTCCGCTGGCGGGTCATGATCTTTACCGGCAGTTTCGAGCCGCGAACACCTGGACTGACGAACACCTCCCCAACGCCTCCACCCCCTTCCATGCTGAAGCCGATTATCAGCCGGGCGGGCTGTGGACTGTCGGCAAGCGTAGCCTCGAATGGTTGTTGAGCGGCGCTGTCGGTAATCGCCTTGAACAGTGGGAATATCGCCGCAAGCTACGCAAGTTTGCCGCTGAAATGCGCGATTCTGGTTCCGCTGCCCAAATCGATTCCAGCCATGTCAAAGGCCATTTTAACGACTATGGACACCCGGTTCTCCAGCAGTATGCCCGGCGTCTGCGTGAACATGGTATTGATTCTGGCACACCTGTACCCGCTACGGGGGACTAATCGCTAATGGCTCCGGGATGATATAAAGATTGTCCACATTGAGTTCATCAGCAATCGGCAGACGTTCAGCCCCTGCATACCAACCCACAAACAGCCAGTATGCGCCCGGTGTAATATCAGGGGGAATCGATAACCAGCGTTCATCCGGGAAAACAGTGCCCGGCCACGCACTACTGGTCGGATAGCCCGGCGGCATCCCATCGGCCTGTACCACGATCTCATTATCAGCATCAAACAACCCCAACGTAACCGTCCAATCACGCGCCATCGACTGGTGATACGCCCACAGCAGCGACACCCCTAACCCTCCGCCCGGCTCAAATCGATCCGTCGTCAGGGTAAATCCATCGAGGGTGATGCCGTCACCAAATCGGACCGCAGTCTTCACAACAGGTGTTGGCGGCATATAGGCGGGGTCAAGCAAAATTGGACCAGGTACATTCAGGCTGCCGGGCAGATCAGCACCGTTTTCATCCTGCCAGGGAATTTTGACCAATTGCTCGTTCAACGCCTGTCCGCCATCCAGTACATCTAGAAACAATCGCAGTTGACGCGGCGCCAAAGATTCCACCGGCGAATCAACTGTGAACGCAACCGGAACGCGATATAGTGTATCTCCCGGCGGCAATTGGGAAGTGAAGGTCATGCCCGGAAAAATCTGAGTACCGCCCAGTTCAACCGGACTCAGTGGGTCCAGTAGCTTAGCCAGTATGACCAGATCACGCGGGTATATGCCAGAAAAATACAGATCAACATTGAACGTATCGCCGGGGGCCAATGTAGGCTGGTGCAAATGATAGGCGTGCCAAACCATCGCACCCACCCTGGCATCTAATCGCCCGGCATCAACAGGGGCTGAGTCCACCGGGCGCAGTTGCCCATAAGCACGGGATAATATGGTGATCGGCACACTCAACGTCATCACAATCAGCGGTAGGAGCAGCACAAGCGTGATCCGTCGCCGCCAGCCCAGCAAGAACCCGGCGCTGATGAATATAACCAGCGGCCCTAAACCGGGAAACAGCACCCGTCCCTGTGATGCGTTGATGCTGCGCGTTGTGATGATTAAAGAGCCGACTACCAGCATAAAGGCCAGCAGCAACATGTTAATATAAGCGCGATGAACGAATTGTGTCCACCAGAACCGCAGCATACCCACAACACTCAGCATGGTCAAAGCAGTGACATACGGATAGAACCAATCTGGGCCGGCGATATTGAACTTGCCCAGAACCAGCCAGAATGAAACCCACACTCCCCAAGCTTCGGCGAGTATGGCGTTCCATTCCGTCGGCGGCACCCCGCGCCCCCAGATGGCCCGCGTCACATTGACGGCCAGCGCATCACCATAGAGAACATAATTACGCAGATACCACCAGCCCGCCAGCAGCAACGCCACCAATAACGATACGCAAATCGTCGCCAATACATTACGCCAGCGGAAACGTCCGTGCAATGCGCCAACCAGGAGTGTCAGATACACGACACCGAATAAATTAACCCCGTTGAGTTTGCTCAACGCCACCACCGCCAGCAAGCCCCCAAGCAGTGCCATCGACCGCCGCGAAACATGCGCATGGTTCCAGCTACGCACCAACCAGGCCAACCCCGCCGTATAAGCGAGGGTAACAAGGTTATCGTTGTTCATACTGGCGCTGATAAACACAAATGTTGGAACCGAAGCCGCCAGCAGCATCGCCAGTAGCGCAACGGAAGTCCGCCCAAAAGCCTGCCAGGCTATATCGTAAATCAGCCACACTGTTCCGGCAGACAGAGCGATACTCACCAAACGCCCCAGATTCAGAGCGAGCACGCTGCCATCGGTTGCTGGCGACCAGGGATGTAAATAACCGTTGACGTTATCGGGCTGCAAGACACCGGCTACCGCAAACGGATTGACAATACGATGGTCATCCAGATCATCGCGGTTCGTCCAGCGGATCAACAGTGACGCAATCATGTAATACAGTGGTGGATGATGGCGCTGGGGGAAACCGCTGGCAAAAACCGTCTCCCGATCTTCGATGATCGGTAACTGACCGGTCTCTAACAGATGCTGCACATATAAGAAATGGGAACCTTCATCAGGGGCTTCAAAAAAGGGGGTATAAGCGGCATAAGTAGCCGCCAGGATCACGAAATAGATCAGTATCCCGGCGGCTACCCAATTGGCACGACGCGTCAAGTCCTAACTCGCACCCATCACCGATCCCAACGAATCACACCCGGGGCACGACCCATCCGGTCGGAAGATGGCGTAGCCGCCCATCGGATCTGTGGCAGTATAAAAGGGGAAATCCACATTCCAAACGATCATCAACCGAACCCGTCCGCTCTGCGCTGCCTGAGTAGCGGCTCCCGCCAGCCATGACGCATGTTCGGCAACGCTCGTGTTTCCGGCCCAGGCAAACGATCCTGGAATCGGTGTGTCAAAACCATCACCGGAGAGATAGCCCAGTTCGGTAAAACATACCGGCTTGCCGCCAAACGGATTGTAACCGCGTGACAGCATTGAGCCGAAATAGTAGGTTGGGTATTCACCACGCGGATCACCACCATTTTGAGTCGGCGGCACGATTCCTTCGTTATAGTGCAGGCCCACACAGTCCATGAATTGGGCGGCCCCTGCCGACGCCATCTGCTGCATGAACACATCATCATTACAGCCACCAGCGCCACAGCCCGCCGCGCCAAAGAAACCAGTCGGTGCCGGCGCACCGCTGATCACAATCGTATTCGCATTGCGCGATTTGATGGCATTAAATGCACCCGCCAGCAATTGGGTATAATTCCCGCCGTCAATCGAACCCGCCGGCCATTCGCGGTCGATATTGGGTTCGTTCCACACTTCAATCCCATGGGCACCCAGCGCCGCCACACCACCAACAAAATCACTATAACTGGCGATGTATGATGAATAATCACCCATCTGTGATTTTTCACCGACAATGCCAATCAGCACTTTGAAACCGTTGGCATTTGCCTGATTAATCAACCCGGCGGCCTTTGACGGATCATCGCCCAGATTGTAACGCAATTGCTTTTTGACCCACCTCATACCGGACCGATTCAACAGGCTGACGGTATTGGCGTTGAGTTCCAGAATGTGACCACCCAGTTCAAAACTGCCGCCTGCCGCACTGCCCGCAACCACCGGTGACGGCAGATCAACGTCAGATGCGCCATCGGCATCGGCAGCCGGGGCCGCCGCGACGACCACCTCTTCACAAACCGCAATATCCTGAAGGTCGAAACTTACCCGGGCCTGATGGACTTGACCACGCAAGCTGGTGATGGTAAAGGTCCAACCAAACCAGACGCGACGACTGGCCTCACCCTCTTCCAGGGTGACACAACCGTCATCAATGCCCTTAACGAATTCGGTTTGCTCAAATGTGTATTGTTGGACCAGCGTCAGGTCAATACCACGCTCCGCTTCGATCGCATCCCGAGCCGCGGAAAATCCGCGCCAGATCGGGTCGGTTGGCGTCGGCGTGGGTTCTTGCGCAAGAACGGCTGTCGTTGGCAGGCTCACCGCCAACAAGAGCAGCAATCCCATTAAGAACAGACCTGGAACCAGGCTATTTACTTTTCTCTGCATCGTCCAAAACCTCGTTTACTGTCGAGAAAGACTCTCAAACAGCGCCCAAGCCTACCGAAAAAGTTAGATTTTTCCAAGCATCAAAAACGAGGCGTTGGTAAATCGTCAGGATCTCAGGACGATGGGATGTTTATTTGACGCGCAGCAGCTTCACGTAAGAACGATAATTTCTGCACAAGATCATCTTGTCCCCGTTCGCCCAGCATTCGCCCCACTGAATCCATAATATCCAGCAGTGGTTCACCGAAAGTTTCGATCCCTTCGGGCAAGAGCGCCAGCGCATCATCGTCGTTCTCAGTCGCCAATAGCTGATTCAGGAATTGGAGTTCCGGGCGCATGTTCGCCTGCAACAGCGCGACCGTCTTCTCGTAGAGTTCGCGGAAACGACCACTGGCTTGCAGATCACCACGCCGTTGCGCTTCCTGCAAATTGGCGGTCAGCACTGCCAGGAATGTATCGTCAATTAAAGCAAGGTTGTCCGCCAGCGCGGCGTCAATATCGGGACTCTGGAGAATACCCTCGAGCAGTTGCGCCGCATTTTGCATGGCGACCTGAGCCTGCTGGTCAACCATTTGCGTGAGCTGCACCAGCCGTTCACGCAATGCTTCCAGATGCTCACGCTCCGAACCCGGTGCTTTCCCTATATGTAAGGTTAAAGCCTGGAAAAACTCATAATCTAACGCCGGGCGAATGAGGCCGACCAGTGCCTGTAAATGTTCTTCCGAGTCGGCATATTTAATCACAGCCTGGACCAGCGTATCCCGGTCCAGGTCGTCGCCCAGTGCTTCCAGTTCTGCTGCGACCTCGCGCACGGTTTCTTCCTGCTTTTCCGCCAGCGCCGACATTTCCTGCCCAAAGGTCGAAAGTTCGGCGGCCCGCTCTTGAATGACGGCCAGTGCATTAAGGACGCCTTCCTGACCTTGTTCTGAGGCTTGTTGCATGAGCGCCAGTGCTGCCTGAAAGAATTGGGCATTGATCTCAGCATCGTGTTCCTGGATCAGCGCATCAAGTTGATCCGGTCCGGCTTGCATGAGTTGTTCGAGCAAGGCAACCGTTTGGCGCTGCGCTTCCATCATCTCCGGTGTGACACCATCGGCTTGCAGAATTTGCTCCACCAACCCCTGGAGTGTTAGCGCATTTTTGGGTTGGAACATGTAGCCTCGAAAATTCTCTTTGGGTATGCTACTGGTGAGTTCCTTCAGCAGATCACCAATAACGCGATCCTGCTGCTCCTGGGGCATGCCCAGTTCCATCGGCACAAACGAGATCAATAATTCATTTTCAGCATCGTGGTACAGGATGGGCGCGGCCACCATGCTGGTTACACCACAGCTTGCACATGTTACGGCGTTCAAGCGTCCGCTCAATAACGCCGATTTTAGGGCCGGATTGGTGCTCACATCGATCAAATTTTCCAGGACAGCCTCGGTCGGCTGCCTACAGTTGGGACACTGAATCATGGTCCTGGTTGTCATAATTGCTCCGGTAAATTAAGTTAGCGCGGCAAAGAGAAAAAGAAGGTTGCCCCCTGGCCGGGTTGGCTTTCAACCCCGATCGTACCATTATGGGCTTCAATCACCGCTTTCGCCAGATACAGACCGAGACCGGTGCCCTGCGTCTTGCGGCTCAGCGTACTATCAACCCGATAAAAACGGTCGAACACCCGGCTCTGTTCTTCCTGGCTGATACCCACCCCCTGATCGCGGACGTAAACCATTACACTTTCAGCAGTAGCCTGACCGCCGACTTCAACTGTTCCACCACCGGGTGAGTATTTCACTGCGTTGCTCAGCAAGTTATCAAACACCCGCCGTAACCGCGCTTCGTCCGCCTGGATAAATGGGAAGTCATTGGCAAAACTGAGCGTGAAGTTGTGCTTGCTGGATTGAGTTCGAAAGCGTTCGACGACCCGCGCCGCCAGATCATCAAGCCGCACCGGACTCAGGTCAAGCTGCATGGCCTCAACCTGCAACTTGCTGGCCGAAAGCAGGTTTTCAATCAACTCCGTCAAACGATCGGCTTCATCTTCAATGACTTCCAGCCCATTGCCGATGACCGCCGGATCCCATTCCGCGTCCTCGCGCCGTAACGTCCCCGCATAACCTTTGATAAGCGCCACCGGGGTTTTGAGTTCATGCGAGATGCCAGAAACGAAAACGCTTTGCATCTCTTGCGCCCGGCGAAAATTGGTGATGTCACGCACATTGGCGATGATATTGACTAATCGTCCATCCGAGCCGAACAGGGGTGAATACGTGATCGCAACACTGAGATTCAACCCATCCTGACGGATAATATCACCTTCGACATACAGGCTCTCCGGCGCATCTTCATCCAATGGGGGCTGCGGCCAACCATCAATTATAGCCTCGCGTAAACTCACCGGGTCAACCACGTCCCAAACAATTACATCTTCCTCAGGTCGTCCAATGACATCCCCGGCTGTCCAGCCAGTCATCCGTTCCAACGCGGGGTTAAACATCAAGATACCCCGCTGGCCGTTCAACACCATGACACCATCGGCACTGTGACGTACAAACGCATCCAACCGTTTCCGTTCGCGATTCACGCGCTCGTACAATTGCGCATTATGCACCGCAATGGCGGCCTGGTCGGCGAAGCTTTTTAGGATCTGCATATCGTTGGGCGTCGTGGCACCCACATAATCGCGGAAAACCAGCAACAAACCCACTGGCTCCCCGGCCATCACCAATGGCATCGGAAAAAGCTGACGCAGTTCCGGGTCAATCAGGTCCGCCATTTCCTGAAGGTTCTGCTCCAGGTCGGCAAACTCTGTCCCTTCACTTACCGCATCAACCAGTGCGGCAAGTTGTACTTCCAGTTCGGGGAGTTTTTCAGCATCAATATTCACAATCGCGCGGATATTATACTCTTCTGTACTGGCATCGCGCAGGGCGATAAACCCCACCCCCCGTCCGGCTAACATCGCTACCGACGCTTTGAGAACGAGTTTCAACACCTCACCCAGATCAAGCTGGGCGGTCATTGCGCGAATAATTTCAAGTAACAGGTCACGCTGGCGAACGCGATGGTCAGGTAGTAGGAGCATAATGGTCCGATTGTAGCATGTTGTCGTTCCACACGGAAGCAAAACGCAGAATTTCTATTGCGCTTCTATAACTCTCTTACTCGCCCTACTCACTTTCATTATCGGGAAGCCCTAGTACCTTGAACCGACCCGTAAATGACCCAATGCCTCCAGCAACGCCAACCTCGACGCCACCAACATCAAGCACGCTGGGGCTGGTTGATAGACCGAAAAAAGTTACATAGGCGAGCGCACCACCAATAATTGGAGCGAATTCTGTCACCGTAAACTCACCAAATGTATTAAAGTCTTCAAACGCAAGCGGCTCATCAGTTGTAAATTGGGTTTCACCGGGCATCGATATTGTTGCGCCACCTTTTAAGCCTTTGGTAAATCCGAGCGAGTAAAAAACCAAAGCCTTTGATTCATCGGTGGTCCGATTCTTTAGATTCATGTACAAGACTTGTCCACCAAAAATCCCCCAACTAGCACCAGCCGAAATCCCGGCTGAAATCGTCCACACTGTACTTTTTGCACGCGGATCTGGCGTCTGATTTGGCCTTGTAGGCAGGAAGGACTCCAGGCGTTCAGAGTCCTCGTATCTTTCATTTTGCTGATACTCTATGTCGCGCTGAATACGTCGCTGCGGCCCATGTGTAGAGGTATGATGCTGCAAGTGGTGATCGGATAGCAGGCTCTGCACAGCACGATTGCCAATTGTCTGCTGTAAGCGAATGACACCAGCAGAATCTAGTGTTCCCCTTTTCAGGTTCTCATATTCTATTGACTGTGCATTGTGACTTATAATTTCTTGATTTTTCTCATTTCCATGGCTTTTAAGCTTTCTTACAGATGCGTGTTTCTTCATAGTCCCCTCATAAGCATATTGTTGAAATGTGTTTTGTTTAGCTAGCTGAAATCAGTCCACAAGTGCCATCTGCCCACCCTGCGTGCGAACCAACGCCGCCGCGCCAATGATGCTCACATCCTCACCCAGCGCAGCGGGTTCAATCCGCATTGTATCAATATAGCCTGTGTAAATCACATGATCCTGAATGGTCTGGCGCAATGGGTTTAAAAGCGGTTCGCCAATGTTGCTGACACCGCCGCCAATCACCATGATTTCCGGGTTGAACAGATGCAGCACGGAAGTCAGACCCAGGCCAATTACATAACCCGCCCACTGAACTATCTCTAACGCCAGCACATCCCCCTGCTGCGCCGCCTGGCCCAACATCTTGGTTTCCAACTGTTCCCAATTCCCCTCGACCATATCCGCTAAAAGCGACTTTTCGCCCTGTTGCAGCCGATCACGAGCTTTTTGTGCCAGTGCGGGACCGGCAGCGGCGGCTTCAAACCGAGTCGCCTGACCGTCAATCAACAGCCACATACTGCCCACTTCAGTTGCCAGCCCACCATGCCCCAGCAGCAATCTCCCATCAACCAACACCCCCGCGCCAATGCCAGTACTCAGCGTAATATAAACCACATCCCGACAACCCAGCGCTGCACCGCGCGCGGTCTCCGCCAGAACCGCGACATTGGTGTCCTTGCCGATATAGACCGGCACACCGAACGCCGCATTCAAGCGCTCTGCCAGCGGGACATGGTGCCAACCAGTGAGATTGGGCGGTGCCAGGACCACACCGGTGTTTGGATCCAACGGTCCCGGCGATGAAACCCCGACACCTGCCACGTTCTCATCCGGCCAGATGCTGCGAATCAGTTCTATCATGCGACCAATTACAGCATCGGGGCCACCATCATCTGCCAGCGTCAGCGTTTCCTGCCGCGTGATAATATTCAAGTCGTGATCGAGACAGGCGGCCCGAATCCGAGTTCCGCCCAGGTCTACACCGATAATGTTTGCGCTCATCACATCGTGTCCTTGCCTTGTCGGGTACCATAGACATGCTAAAATATTAAAATAAATTGACGCATCGTGTTACGCTCTGAATTTTAACTTAGGAATAACCACATGGCGAAAGTCACGCCCTTGCGCCAGCAATATTTGGACATCAAGGCCGAATATCCTGATTGTATTCTCTTTTTCCGGCTGGGTGATTTCTATGAAACTTTCGATGCCGATGCCGAAACAGCCGCCCGCGAACTTGACATCACCCTGACCAGCCGCCCCACCAGCCCTGGCAACAACAACTCGCGGATTCCGATGGCCGGAGTGCCGCACCATGCGCTGGAAAATTACATCTCGCGTCTGATTGAGCGCGGTTATCATGTGGCTGTCTGTGACCAGGTATCCGAACCCAGTGGCAAAGGAATTGTCGAACGCGAAGTAACCCGCGTAATTACGCCCGGCACGGTGATCGAACCAGAGCTGCTACCTGAAAAGCAGGCTAGCTATTTACTGTCGTTGCTGCCAGTGGGCGACCCGGAAACCGGGCACTGGCAAGAGGCGGGCATCGCCTATGTCGACATCACCACCGGTGAGTTCGCTGCCACGCAATTGCGCGGTCAAAACACTGCCGTGCTTGTACTGGAAGAATTGGCCCGGCTGAATCCCCGTGAAGTGATTATGCCCGAAAGCTGGGTAGAGCGCGGCGTCTCCCTGCCTAACGATATTCACCTGAGTCCAGTGGCTGATTGGCGTTATGAACACGCGACTGCTGAACAAATCTTAACCGGGCATTTTCGAACTCGAACGTTAGCGGGATTTGGCCTCAGCGAGATACCCCATAGCGTCGGTGCTGCGGGGGCAATATTGTTTTACTTGCGCGACACCCAGCGCAACAGCCTGGCCCAACTGACCAGCATCCGCGCTTATTCGACCGCCAGTTTTATGGTGCTGGATCAATTCACCCGTCGCAACCTGGAGCTCACGGAAACACTACGGGGACGGACAAAACGCGGCAGTTTGCTTGATGTAATCGACCGCACGGTGACCGCAATGGGTGCACGCCTGCTGCGAACGTGGATAAATCAACCGCTGCTGGAACTGGACCGTCTCAATGCACGGTTGGACGCTGTTGAAGCCCTGACGAATGATGCCGCCGTTCGCGAAGAATTACATGCGGCACTGCAAAACGTGGCCGATATTGAGCGGCTCACTAACCGTCTACTCATCGGTAAAGCCGGACCACGTGAGTTACTGGCACTGCGCGACAGCCTGGGCATGATTCCGCCCATCACCCAACTCATTATGCCGCTGTCGCCGCTAAAGGCCCTGGTGGAACGACTCGACCCATGTCAGGAAGTCTACGATCATATCGGTCAGGCGCTGACGGAGGAGCCGCCAGCAACGCTCAATAATATCGGCGTCATCCGTCCAGGCTATGCCGCTGAACTCGATGAGGTTCTGGATTCCACCCGCCACGCCCGCGAATGGATCGCCAACCTGGAAGCGGTGGAACGTGAACGTACCGGCATTGCCAAGCTGAAGGTCAGCTATAACAAAGTTTTTGGCTACTATATCGAAGTATCCAAAACCCAGGCAGACAATGTGCCCGACGATTACATCCGTAAGCAAACCCTGGTCAATGCCGAGCGTTATATTACGCCTGAACTGAAGGAATATGAAACGCTGGTTCTTAATGCTGAGGAACAAATTCTCGCGATTGAGCGCCAATTATTTGAGCAATTGTGCCAGAACCTGGGTCAATCCGCCAGCCGCCTCATTAACACCGCCCGCGCCCTGGCACATTTGGATGCATTTTTATCGTTGGCCGAAATCGCAGTGCGTGAAGGTTATATTCGCCCACAACTCACAGCCGATGACGTGATGTATATCACGGATGGTCGCCACCCGGTCGTTGAGAAATTGCTGGCTGGTGGTGTGCGCTATGTTCCTAACAATACGCAGTTTGACCAGGAAAACCGCGTCCACATCATTACCGGGCCGAATATGTCCGGGAAATCGACGTATATCCGCCAAGTGGCGTTGATTACGCTCATGGCGCAAATCGGCAGTTTTGTCCCCGCCGACGAAGCGACCATTGGCCTGGTGGACCGCATCTTCGCCCGCATCGGTGCCCAGGATGAAATCCACGCCGGGCAAAGCACGTTTATGGTCGAAATGGTGGAAACCGCCCGCATCTTATCGGGCAGCACGGAACGTAGCTTAATTATTCTGGATGAAGTCGGACGAGGCACATCGACCTATGATGGTCTGGCGATTGCCCGTGCGGTCATCGAATATATCCACAACAGCCCACGCCTCGACTGTCGCACCCTGTTCGCCACCCATTACCATGAATTGACCGAACTGCCAGAAATCCTACCACGCACCAGTAATTTTAATGTCGCGGTTGCCGAAGAAGGCGATGACATCGTGTTCTTGCATCGGGTCGTCCCCGGCGGTGCCGACCGCAGTTATGGGGTACATGTGGCCCAGATCGCTGGCATGCCCCGCCCGGTTGTCGAACGCGCCCGTGAACTGCTGGCCCAACTCGAAGCGGAAGGCAGTGACTTCAAATTGCAGGGCAGTCAAAACCAGCATTCGGATGGACCGCAGCAATTAAGTTTCTTCGAGGCTGAACCCAACCCGGCCCTCACGGCCCTCCAGCAACTGGTGGTCGATGAACTCAGCCCATTGGAAGCGCTCACAAAACTGTATGAACTCAAACGGATGGCCGAGAATTAGGTTACAATAGCGATAACAGTTGGGCCAAAGGCATGGATTGATGACTGATTTACCAATAGATGATGATGTAATCGCAGCACTGCGCATTATTGCCGAACGCGAGGGTCAATCAGCCGAACAACTTGCTAACAGCCTATTGCGGCGCTTTTTATTGTCACAGCCTTCAGATGTGATGGCGACAACGCCGCCAAATTCAGCAACAAAGGACCCTTTCCTGCTGATTGCTCAGGCTGCTTTGAAATTAGGGTTAAGTTCCGAGGAGGGCGACATTGCTGAACGTAGTCGAGACATCCTCGCACAGTCTTATGCTGATCACCTGATGGAACACCGGGATTATCAAGAAGATGACAAACCAGGCGAATAAGCTACTGGTAGACAGCAGTTTTTTATATGCTCTGGCTGATCCGGCAGATAAATATCACGCACAAGCTCTGAAATTCGCTCAACTTAACCTGAATCGACGTGTCGTACCCATTGTAATTCTACCTGAAGTCACTTATTTGCTACAAAGATTCGTCCATTATTCTGCCGCCACATTCCTCTCGGTGTTGGCTCAGTCCGATGCAGAATTAGTCACTATTAACCAGTCGGACCTTACTCGCGTCAGCGAAATCAGATCAACATATGGTGACGCACAGTTCGACTTTGTGGATTGCTGCATCATGTCCCTATCCGAACGACTGAACATTACGATGATCTGCACCTTTGATCGCCGTGATTTTGTGATTTTTCGACCGGCACATTGCGATTATCTGGAACTGTTGCCGTAAGGATCACGATGGGTTACGTTTATCTCAGCTACAGTCGCCAGAATGCCGAAATCGCCCAACGGCTGGTTCAGGATTTGCAGCAGCGCGGCTACACCCTCTGGATAGACACGGCAGATTTAGCCCCCGGCACGCGCTGGTCGGATCAGATCGAGACGGCCATTCGTGAAGCCGAGGTGTTCATCACCTTGCTCAGTCCGGCGGCTCAGAACCGCACAATTCACAATGAAATTGAAATCGCCCGGGCGGCTGGCAAGCCAATCATTCCGGTGATACTGGAGCCAACAACGATACCGGCCTCCCTCGCCAATCATCAAGTCGTCAATGCCGCCGGTGATTGGGACAGTTTCCTAAACCGCCTCGTGAATGCCGTTGATGCCAGCACCGCTTCATTGCAAATCCGGCAGTCTGAGCCAACACGCGTTGCCGACGCCGCAACTGCTGCGATGCCGATGGCGCAGAGAGCAACCCCCAAACGAGGCACATTGCGGATTGTCATCATCAGCTTGATTGTGATCGTATTACTCGCCACCGTCATAATTTTCTCGCTTGCATCGCTGGCACCAACAGTCGGTAACGTCTTCAGCAATGTGGTGAGCAATTTGGAAATTACGCTCGATGGTACGGAAACTCAGCAATTAGATGGCACCGAATTCTGGTTACAGGTAACAGCAATTGCTGCCAATCAAACGGCTACACCGACTATCCCTGACGAAGGACCCGAATCAGTTACTGAAGTTCCTCAATCACCCACCTTGCAGCCTACCGAGTCGGCAATGGGAGCGGTTTCAACCCCTACATCCGATAGCATTGAAAGCATGAACCGAACTGCAACGGCGATAATCGAGCGGGCTACGAATCAAGCCATGTTCCGTAATGCTGATATGACTGCGACAGCCATCATTCAACGTGCGACCAATGTGGCCTTTCAGGAACTTGTCAAGGTAACTGAGATCGCAGCCCAGGTGGAGGGTACAGTTGCGGCGGCAATTGCCACAGAAAACAGCCAGCTTTCTCCAGCGGAAGCTGCATTACTCATCGGACTCACAAGTGATAATAACGACACCACCGTCTTTTTGATCGGCATTCTAGCAGCCGTCGCGCTCGGCATTTCAGTCACAACCCTGGTATTGAGTCGAACCGGGACTTCAGCCCAGCGCCCCCGTCCGCGCGCGGCGCATCACCATAGTGGCACGCCCGGTCAACCGCAAACGGTACTGCCGAAAATGCTGCTGGAAGATTACCAGATTTTCACTTCCAGCTCGGAGAAAGACAAAGAGTGGGTGCGCATCCTGGTGGAAGATCTCGAAGCATTGGGCTATGCTGTATGGTGGTATGCTAAAGACGCGCCCGGCCTACCCTTTGGCAATGAAATCCGCAGTGCGATCTATCACACCAAAGTGTTCTTAATCATCCTGTCGCCCGATTCCATGAAATCGAAGCATATTGAAGAAGAAATTCGCTGGGCCGAGATTTATGACCGTCCGATCATCCCGGTTGAATGCCGCCCCACGAGTATCGAAGAACGGTTTTATGGGTTGGCGAAAGGGTCGGATATTGACTTCACGAGCGAAATCGACTACAAAGAATCGCTAGAATATCTGACCCAGGCGATTGACCACCATTTGCAACAACGACTGGAACAACTCAATATCGAGGACACTCATGGCAGCGACTGATTATTTTTGCTCAGAACTCTCAGCCACTCAAGGTGAACAGCTTTTCGGCTCCGCACCATACAAAACGACCTGGCTCCTGCTGGAATACCATCAACCCTGGGGAGCAAAGGCATTCCCGGAGAGCAAACTTGAACCAGCCGTCAAACAACATATTTCAGCTTTCCTAGAGGCAACTCCCGCTGCCAATATTCTGTTGATCCGCCAACAACAACCACAGCACGAAGGAATCCGGTTTTTTATCGCCAAAACCGAACCGGGCGCAGAAGCGCTGTATGCTTACCAACTCACATCGTATGACGAGTTGCTCACGCTGGATTTCAGCACCCCGGCTGCCGATCAGCGCACTACTGACCCACTTTATCTGATCTGTACCAACGCCAAGCGGGACATATGCTGTGCCAAATTTGGTCTCAAAATTTATCAGGCTCTGCGCGAACAGGTCGGCGCACAGGCCTGGCAGTGCAGTCATCTGGGTGGGCACCGCTTTGCGCCAACGGCCATATTTTTCCCGGAGGGTGTGTGCTATGGGCGAATCGAACCTGAAGCCGTCACTGCATTGGTTGAACAGCAGCGCACCGGTCACCTCAGCTTACATTATCTACGCGGTCGCGTTGGCCTGGATAAACCATTGCAAGCTGCCGACTATTTACTCCGCTCGGAACGCGGCCTCACCGCCATAAACGACATCCGCTTCGATACCATCAACTCGGTCGCCGACGATCTATGGGATCTGCAATATACTACTGCGGGAAAAACGCATAGTGCCCGCCTGGAAAATATCCTGACGGACACCGCCATCTACACCAGTTGTTTTAACGACAAACAAGCGCTCCTGGAAGAATTTCGCTTAATCACCGCTGGCAGCTAGCGTCGGCGAGACCGCTTCCGGGCGCGGCTCCGGGATAACTGCTTCTTCTTCAGCCAAAATACCTTCTGAAACCAGCACGCGCTCAAACGACACAATCGCGACTTCGATCATATGCAGGTCCGGTTGGCGCGTCGTCAGGTGTTGCAGTGCCAGATTAGGCTGGACCATCATGCGTATTAGGGGCCGATGCATATTTCGTGCGGAAAATTGAATCACTTCGTAGGCGATCCCGGCAATAATCGGGATAAAAATCACCCGCGATAAAATCAAAAGTGGTAACGGCGGGCGGCCCAGTAACGAAAATACGAATACGCTGACAAACGCAACCGTCAGCAGAAACGCTGTCCCACAGCGCGGGTGTTCGATTGGATATTGCGCGACGATTTCGGGGGTGAGGTCGGCACCGGCTTCATAGGCATTAATCGTCTTATGTTCCGCACCATGATAACCAAACAGCCGTTTGACATCCGGGATGCGACCGATCGCCCAGATATAGCCGATTAACAAGCCGATCTGAATCGCGCCCTCGATCAAGTTTACAATAAATGCATTGAACCCAATCGGGGCCGCGCCATCCGGGGTGAGACCCAATACATTGCCAATCCCGGCAGCGCCCAAAGTTGGCACGAGGAAAAAAATCCCAATGCCCAGGAGCAATGAAAAGGCAATGGTGGCCCAACCAATGGGGCCGTTAAAGTCGACATCTTCGTCTTCACCAACTGCCACATCTGCCGCCCACATGAGCGCCCGTGTCCCCAATCCCAGCGCATCCCACAGGCCGATAACGCCGCGCACGAACGGAGTCTTAATGATACGACCCCGGTACAATGTGCGGCTGAGGGCAGTTTCGTGAAATACAATTTCGCCCTGGGGATTACGAACGGCGACCGCTGCCGAGTGCGCCCCGCGCATCATCACGCCCTCAATCACAGCCTGACCGCCATAGTTGAATTTGATCTCACGCTGGGGTTTTGCTTGTTCTGCTTCCATTAAACTCTCCTACTCAAAATTCATTTGAGCGCCGTTTACCATCACACTCATTTCACCACCAGGCTGCACCAACATATAAGTTGCACCACCTACCGGACAACCATCAACATCATTGCAAATCGCGGCGGGTAAAGGCACCGTATAGGCCCCATTGACCGGTCGGACAATTGTCATATTACCATACTGGTCAATCAATTGCGCTTTGTCGACGGTAGCACTGACCGTAACCTGAGCCTCACTTGCTGTCCGTGCCCACATGACGAATGTTTCATGTCCATCACGATGGCTCAGCCGCACAACATCGACCTGTTCTGTACTGGCTCGTTGCGCTTGCCCGACACCATTCAGATAACGAATGACGGTTTGCCAGGTTGTAAATGCCGGGCGTGGCGCTTGATTCGCCGGACTCAAAATTCCAAATGACTCACCACCGGCTGGCAATTGCTGATCGTACAATTTATAGACCGCCATCCGGTCAACGCCCGCCGCTTGCCCCAGTGCCGCTGCCTGCAGCAAAAACGACGCCTGTTGATCCAGATCAAGCTGATACACCGGGCGTTCCACCGGCCACAAGGGATCATCGGTGGGCGCTGCGTTGGTCTCATTCACCCAGATACGCTTGTCATCGAGGCCATAGGCCGCCAATAATTTCTGCGCTTCAAGCGTAATATCATAAACTGTATCCGTGCGGAAATAAATGTGCAGGCTGAAAACATCAAAAAAATAGTCATTCGCAGCCGCATCCGTGTCGCTGGTGATGCTTTCCAGCAGTCGATCCATATACAGACGCTGACCTTCATTGACATCATGCCAATAGGTTGTGCCTGCCAGATGAATTGCAGCGGTGGGGTTCGCTTGCTTCGCGGCGAGATAGGCAACTTTGAGCAGTTGATGATAATCCGCTACTGAACCCGCGAACTCAAACCCATAAGTCTCCGGGTCAATATCCGGTTCATTCCAGATGATAAAACGACGTACCCCCCGGCTACTATAATAATCGGCAGTCCGGCGCACAAAATTGGCCCACACATTATCCGCGTCATCAACTGGCAGATAAAGACCGCGCGGAACCCCCGGCCCCGCCTGACCATCGGTTGCCCAGGCTGGTGTATTCTTCAATAATGCGACAAGTTCACGATTACACTGATTGGCCGCCTTGAGCCAGCGATCATCTACGTTCAGCGTGTGCCAATCGGTGGGGCCTGCTGGTTGATGCTGTGCCCAATCAAAAATGATCCGTTCCCAGCCGGGATTCAAATCGCACGTGACATCGGGAAACCAGAACCCTTCGACGACGCCAAAAATATTTTCATCCTGCGCGACAAGGGGAAGCGCTAAAAAAAACAATATCAGCGCTGTCAGTACCGACTTACGTCCGGCCATTCGTGTCAGCGCCTGTTGGACGAATATCCTGGACATTGAGT
This sequence comes from Phototrophicaceae bacterium, assembly GCA_965223835.1. Taxonomy (GTDB): domain Bacteria; phylum Chloroflexota; class Anaerolineae; order Aggregatilineales; family Phototrophicaceae; genus CAVYXZ01. The sequence continues at coordinate 1,318,291 of CBDCXQ010000001.1, read as the reverse complement.
TGCAGGCTACGACGACCATTCCACTCGTTGATTTCCAGTTGATACGCAATATCTACGTGACCCGGCAAATATTCCGCCCATTCACCCAGTCCAAAGCCAATCGCATCCAGAGGTGGTCGTCCGGCACGCGCCACTTTGAACTTCAGATGGCGACTGTCTTTGCCAACCAATCGCCATTCCAGAATATACGCATTTTGCATCATGAACACAGGCGCAGCGTTGGTATAGCCGGTCGGTTCCAACATCTGTAATTCTTCCCAGAGCGCCTCCGATACCTGATTGGCATCGACTTCGGCATCTATTTCCAGCGTCGGTAATAATTCCTGCCCGGCCAACGTGTCATCGGCCAAATGAGTCAGCCGTTCTATCAAGTCCGGGACGTTTTCATTCAGCACACTAAATCCAGCCGCCTGCGCATGGCCCCCGTGCCGCACGAGCAGGTCCGCACATTGATCCAGCGCCTGCGTAATATCAAACTGGGGGATACTCCGGCAGGAAGCGCGGCTCTCGCTTTCCCCTTCCTCCATCACGACCGCCGGGCGATAAAATTCCTCAGCTAGACGGCCCGCGACTAGCCCAACAATCCCCGGTCTGAATTCAGGGCTGGCAGCAAATATCAGCGGGGCATCCTGCTGCCCCTCGGCTTCAACCTGCTCTTTTATCATGGCCTGGGCTTCGCGGGTCAAATCCTGCCGCTGAACATTCAGATTTTGCAACTCAATCGCGAGTTTTTCCGCCTGCTGCGGATCTTTGGCAGCCAGCAAATGATAAGCCGTCATCGCGCTACCCAACCGACCTGATGCATTGATGCGTGGCCCCAGCGAAAAACCAATATTCATCGCCGTCACTTTGCCCGGCTCAACGCCCGCCACCTCCAGCAGCGCCCGCATTCCGGGCCTCTGAGCGCGATTGATGACTTCAAGGCCGCGTCGTACCAGCGCCCGATTCTCCATCCGATTCAGCGGCGCCAGATCCGCTACCGTACCCACTGCAACCAGATCGAGTAATTGCTCATCCATGAGTTGCAAGGTCCGATTGCGATTATTCGCCGCATAGGACCGCAACAAACCCTGCGCCAGCTTAAACGCCACCCCCACACCGGCCAGCATATCTTCAGGATATTTACAATCAACTTGTTTGGGGTTAATGACTGCCAACGCGTCAGGAATTTCAGGGCCGATAGAATGATGATCGGTAATAATGATGTCCAGTCCGGCAGCGTTGCCATCTTCGACTTCTTCTACCGAGCGGATGCCACAATCGACGGTAATGACCAGTTTAACGCCAGCACGCGCCAACTTGAGGAGTGCCTGGCTGTTGAGGCCATAGCCTTCGTCAACCCGGTGCGGAATATAAGGTTTGACAACCGCCCCCAGCGCACCCAGAGTTTGCATCAACAGTGCCGTTGACGTCACGCCATCAGCATCAAAATCACCATAAATGATAATGGGTTCGCGTTTGGCGATGGCCTGGCGGATGCGCCCGACCGCCTTGTTCATCCCCTTAAGATCAAATGGATTCGTATCAACATCACGATCATACAAGAATTTGGCGGCAGCAGTGGGATCCGTAAAACCACGATTGTAAAGGACCTGCGCCAAAACGGGACTCAACTTGCCATACTTTTGCAAGACAGAAGGCACAGCCGGTGCCGCCACCAGCCATTTTTTCACTACAATAGACATAGAATCTCATGTCGTTTAAAATAACAAACCGAATTGTCTGATACTAACACGCCTGGGCTAATGCGCACAAGCGTTTCATAAAAGGGAGCCAGCAATTTCATGGCAAAAGTCGTCTTTATGGGCACACCCGAATTTGCGGTTGCCGCCCTTACCGCACTGATTGAAAAGCATGAGGTCATTGGCGTCGTCACTCAACCTGATCGCCCGGCGGGACGCCAGCGCCAACTGCAACAATCACCCATCAAAACGCTGGCACAGGCCCATTCCATTCCGGTGTTTCAACCGGAAAAAATCCGGCAGGCTGAAGCCATTGCCGAACTGCAACAATGGCAGGCTGATGTGTACGTGGTCGCAGCCTTCGGTCAGATTCTACCGCAAACCGTTCTGGATCTACCCCTACATGGGTCACTAAACATTCATGCTTCGCTGTTACCGCGTTGGCGGGGTGCAGCCCCCATTCAAGCCGCTATTCGCGCCGGTGATCCTGACAGTGGCATTACCATCATGAAGATGGACGCCGGATTAGATACCGGCCCAGTCTTGTCGAAAGCCGTCGTCCCATTGGAGCCAGACGAAACCGGTCAATCTCTGCATGATAAGCTGGCAACGCTGGGCGCAGAGTTGTTGATCGCAACCTTACCCGGTTATCTTGACGGCTCAATCAGGCCACAACCACAGGATGACGAGATGGCGACCTATGCGCCGATGATGAAGAAAGCCGACGGCGAAATCTACTGGCGTGAATCCGCCGACGCCATTGAACGCCTGGTTCGCGCCTTCACGCCCTGGCCGGGGACTTATACAACATGGAACGGCGAACAACTCAAAATCCGTCGTGCGACCGTCGCTGTCGGTCGCGCCGCCCCCGGACAGGTTGTCACTTCACCAGCGGGAATCGCAGTGGGTACTGGCGACGAATTGCTGATCCCAAAACTGGTGCAACTGGCGGGTCGCAAAGCCCTACCCCTTGCCGAATTTGTTAAAGGACGACCTGATTTTAGCCAAGCGGTGCTGGGGACTTAACTGGATCTGCCGGTGTCGGTTTTTTTTCAAACACCGGTTGAATACTGGGGATTAAATCGGCTGCCGTCTGAATTGGTTTTTCGCAATCCAACAACAGATAGCGACCGGCTGTTTTAGGAATAGCATGCGTATAACTGGCGAGACGCAGTTGCTGCGGCCCCACCTGTCCAAAGCCATCTTTCACGCTGATGTGCCCGGCCACCAGCACCCGTTGCTCATGTGGGCTAACTTTCGAAACATAGTTGAGGAAATTCTTGATGGTGGTCGGGTAAGTTTCATTGCCATCCAGTTCATTCTGGGAAAATAGGGTGCTCCACATCAGATCGAAATCAGTATTTTGACCACTGAGGAATAACACCCGCAACAGGTCATTATAACGAGGATCACCGACACCACTCACCGCGAGGAATTGCTTCACCTGTTCATCATAGGAAACGCCCGTAAAGTGCGCATAGCCCCGGCGCAGGCTCTCAATATCGTAATTCTTCAACTCGCGGTCCGCGCCTGCCACAATCTCATAATGATCAATTTTGAGCAGCCGTTCAAACAAACTAACCGACCCCACACTGGCTGATGCGCCCGCATGAGTCAGCAGCACCCCGGCCTTCGTCCGCACAAAAAAAGGTAACGATGCCAAAAAATCAATAACATTCTTACGCCGATACAGTGAGCGGTATAATTGATCGAGGCGGGTAAGCGCCGCTTCAAAACGGGGGGTATATTGGACCGTACCCTTTGCCAGCGACAGTCCATAAATATGTGGCAGTTCGTGATTACCCAGCAGCATGATGATCTTATCAGACCCCATCTCTGCTTGCAGCGACATCATGTCTAACATCATGTCGAGACTACAATCTACTGTTTCAACGGTGCCTTCCCCGTGAATGAGATCGCCGCACAAGACTAAGCGATTAACGTCACCTTTTTTGTAAAGCGCCAGGAATTTCTCACGCAAACGCCAGTAAACGTCCCAGGCACCATGCAGATCGGTCACAACCATGGCAACGCCACTATCCAGATCAATCACACGTCGGGACATTAATTGCCTCCTGAAAACAATTAGGGCGAGTTCGGCAAACCCGCCCCCAACGGCAGACGGGCAATCTAGTAACCTAGCACTGCCACCACAGATTTCACTGCATCTGCACTATGATCCAACATTGTTTTTTCTTCATCATTGAGTTCCATTTCAATGACTTTTTCCACACCGTCGGCCCCCAATATTGCCGGAACTCCGATATAGAGGCCATCATACCCATACTGGCCGGTGAGGTACACTGCTGACGGTATCACCCGGTTCTGATCCTTCAATACGGCTTCAACCATCTCCACCGTACCGGCAGACGGGGCATAATAACCACTGTAGCCTAACAGGCCCACGATTTCACCGCCACCCTTGCGGGTTCGCTCGATAATGGCCTGGAGCTTCTCTTCAGCAATCAATTCACGGACCGGGATCCCCGCAACCGAGGTATGGCGGGGCAGCGGCACCATCGTATCACCATGACCACCCAGCACAATGCCATGAATATCGCGCACACTCACGCCCAGTTCCATCGCCAGGAATGTTTTGTAGCGAGCAGTGTCCAATGAACCGGCCTGCCCAATCACCCGTTGACTGGGAAAGCCACTTTCTTCCAATACAACATGGCACATTGCGTCCAGCGGATTGGACACTACGATAATCACTGCATCCGGTGACGCACTGGCAACTGCACGCGTGACTTCCCCGACGATATTCTGGTTTGTCTTGACCAATTCATCACGGCTGGGGAATTCACCTGTCACTGGGTCTTTCCGGCGGGGCACACCTGCCGTAATAACGACGACATCAGAATTGGCAGTTGAGGCATAATCACCAGCACCCGTGATGTTTAAGTCAAAATCCATCACCGGGGCCGACTCAGCCAGGTCCAATGCTTTGCCTTTGGCTGCGCCTTCCACAATATCAACCAGCACCACGTCAGCCAGTTCTTTGGTCGCAATCCAGTGGGCACAGGTCGCGCCGACATTGCCTGCACCCACAATGGTAACTTTGTTTCGAGCCATATCATCCTCTATCTTAAACCGTATAGGGCAAACACACAACATGCGGCCCGCAAAGACCGCATAAAAAGAAAATTAAAATCGGGGAGATTGGGTGAACTGGCTCTCCCCCGGCCAGTGAAATCATGATGGGTCGCCAAAAAGGCGATTATAGCACAGGTTAAGTCTAGCTTACAGCGCCGCCCACCTGCATTTTTGGCCCACCCGCCAGCACATCTTCAGTGGCTTGATCGGCAAACTGGGCAAAGTTTTCAACAAATCGAGCTGCCAGGTCAGTCGCTTTTTCGGCATAGGCTTCCGCGCTATCCCAGGTGTTGGCCGGGTCCAACACTTCAGTCGGTACATCCGGGACGTTGACCGGGATTTGCAGGCCAAAATAGGGTTCTTCGTTAAATGCCGCCCCATCCAGTTCGCCATCGAGTACGGCATTCACCATCCGGCGCGTGTACTTCAGCGGCATCCGTTCGCCCCGACCATTCCAGCCGGTGTTAATGAGCCATACATTGGATTCATGTGTTTCGATCTTCTGCGCCAACAGGTCAGCATAAACCGTGGGGTGCAGCGGCATAAACGGGGCACCAAAGCAAGCACTAAAGGTGGCGGTGGGTTCCGTGACGCCACGTTCAGTTCCGGCAACTTTGGCGGTGTAACCACTGATGAAGTGATACTGGGCTTGAGCCGGGGTCAGCTTGCTGATGGGTGGCAACACACCAAAGGCATCAGCAGTCAGGAAAATAATGTCCTTTGGATGCCCACCCAGACCGGTCTCACTGGCATTCGGAATGTAATGGATGGGATATGAAGCCCGCGTATTCTGGTAAAACGGGTGCTCTCAAATTCTGGCTCACGTGTTTGTTTATCCAGCCGAACATTTTCCAGAATGGTGCCAAACATCCTGGTGGTTGCGTAAATTTCTGGCTCACTTTCAGGATCAATGTTAATGACCTTTGCGTAGCAGCCGCCCTCGAAATTGAAAACCCCGTCATCACTCCAACCGTGTTCGTCATCACCGATCAACGTCCGGGAAGCATCCGCACTCAGCGTCGTCTTACCGGTACCGCTCAGCCCAAAGAAAATCGCCGTATCGCCATTGGGTCCGACATTTGCGGAGCAGTGCATCGGCATGACCCCTTGCTGTGGCAGCAGGTAATTCATGACTGAGAAGATGCCTTTCTTAACTTCGCCCGAATAACGACTGCCGACGATGATGATGAGTTTCTTGGCAATATCAACGCCGATGAACGTACCGGTGCGGGTACCATCTTCATAGGGCCGGGCGACCAAACTCGGCGCTGCCATGACCGTCCATTCCGGTTCATGTACCGTAAGCTCATCCGGTGTAGGCCGCACAAACATATTCCAGGCAAAAATTGCATGATAGGCCGCTTCACTAATCACCCGAACCGCCATCCGATAACGTGGGTCGGTCCCGACAAATAGATCCTGAACGAAAATATCCTGGCGTTGCTCCAGGTGGAGCCGTGCCCGTTCGTACATATGGTCGAACAACGCCTGGTCAACTGGCTGATTAATATCGCCCCACCAGATGCGGTCTTTGGAGAATGGTTCTTCAACGAAAAATTTATCCTTTGGGCTGCGACCCGTATACTGCCCGGTCAACACACGCAGCGCCCCATGCTTGGTAATATGCGCCTCGCCCAACTTGACCGCATATTCATAGATTTCAGACGGATTGAGATTCCAGTGAACCAGTGTGTACCCCTCAACAACTTCCAGGCCAACTTGATCCAGGCCAACCGGACTGCGGGGGTGAGCATACGTGACTAAAGGCATAACAAATTCTTCTCCCTTGAGCTGACAGATTGCCCTGCTTGGTTACAACCTCATTGTAGCCACCAACAGGATCTAATCAGTGTGAACAATTTCACAGGCATTAGTGATATTTATCACAATTATGCAGACAGATGGGGTGTTTCCGCCATGCCGATCAAATCCCAATGCTGACCAACGCGCTGCAACGTCGTGATAGACGTGTTGGTGAGGCCGCCATTGAGCCGTTCATCATCGCTGAACAACTTGCGCAGGAGCATCTGCAAAGTGCCGCCATGCGAAACAACAACCGCTTCTGGCCCAGCAGCCTGGTCAGTAAGGGTTTGCCATGCAGCATAGGCACGATCCTGTAATTGCCGACGCGATTCACCTTTCGGCAAAACATAATGCATATAATCGGCCAATCGAGCAGCGGCCTCTTGTGGATATTGCTGTAAAGCCTCAGCACGGGTCAAACCCTCAAAGATACCGAGGTTGATCTCACGCCAGCGCTCATCATACTGAATCTTCAGGCTCAATTGCTCTGCCAGCGGCATCGCGGTTTGAACTGTGCGCGGCAGATCGCTGCTGTAAATCGATCTGATCGGACGTCCCGCCAGATAAGCTGCCAGCGCCAACGCCTGCGATCGTCCGTTTGCGTTAAGATCAGTGCGGGCAAATCCCTGACCCCGCCCGGCTACATTCCAATCAGTCTCGCCATGTCGAATTAATAAGACACGCTCAAGAGTCATCATACGTCCTTACATAACGGCCTTGACGGAAAGAGGGACAAACGGCACAATTAAAGCATAATCGGGTTAAACGTACCAGGGAGTAGGCCCTTCGTGTCTAGCGAAACCAGTTCACCTTCATCCAATCAACTCAAACTTGGCCTGGCATTTGTTGCTGGCATTGGCCTGACCATCATGGTCATCGCAGCCGGAATCGGGGTGATCGGCGGGGTCGAAAACAGCGCTCTCGGCCTGTTATTTGCGGTCGGCACGGCCATGCTCATCACCGGAATTATCGTCTGGTTCGCGGTAGAACGACCCGATGCGCACTTCGATGACATCAATGAAGCGCAGTATCACGGTCATGATGACCACTAACCGATGATCCCGGAACGCCAGCCCATCGGGGATTCCTTTGCGGGCGTTGTACTACAATCTGCCGACATCCATTTGCTGGCGACGGAACCGCTGGAAGATCTGAAAATTGTCGCCAGTGGGGAGTTCACAGTGCGCTATGCCGTGCCTTACCTCGGCAAACCACACTTATCGATCGTACCGGGTCTGGTGGCCCTGGATTATGGTGAGATGCTCACGGGCGAGGATGCGTGGGAGTTTCTGCTTCAACGGAGCAATCTGCACCCCCGAGCCGATGTCGTTGGCTATCGCAATGATGGAACCGATGACATGATTGTGGTCAAATTACTCGATCTGGCGGAACCCATTCAGGTGCTGGCCTATGACTCAGCGACAGCTACCATGCCAATTGCGCCACTTGCCGCCCTCATCGCTGCTGATACATCTCGCATCCCGTCGCGTTTGACATCACATCTTCCACGTTTTGCTTCACTAGCAGACTGGCAATCAGCCCACCATGAATGAATTAGACACGGTGTTCGACGACTCGTGGCCTGACGATTACCGCTCAGGTTTCGTTGCCGTGATTGGTCGCCCCAATGTTGGCAAGTCAACGCTAATTAACGCGCTCCTGGGCCAGAAGATCGCGATTGTGACGCCGCGTCCGCAGACGACACAGCGACGGCAACTTGGCATTTATACCGAAGATCGCGGACAAATCATCTTTGTGGACACCCCCGGCTTGCATGACCCGCATCATAAACTGGGTGAGTTCATGGTTGAGGTGGCGGAAAATGCACTGAGAGATGCCGATGTTTTGCTCTGGGTATTGGACGTTTCCGCACCCCCGACCGAAACTGACCGACAAATTGCCCGGACCATCAACCGGGTTTCACACCAAACGTCAATCATCCTGGCACTGAACAAAGTAGACTTGATAGCGAACGAAAAGCAGCAGGCAGATTTGTTGCCGCAGCATGAAGCCCTTGTTCAGCACGAAACGGCGCTGGCGCTCAGTGCGCTCAATCATCTGGGCATCGACACACTCATTGAACATCTGTTTACCCTACTGCCCGAAGGCCCCCGTTATTATCCTGTCGATCAGGTGAGCGAAGTCAACATGCGTTTTATCGCCGCCGAAACGGTGCGGGAACAGGTGATGCTGGCAACTGAGCAAGAGATTCCGCACGCGATCGCGGTCGAGATTACCGAATATAAAGAGCGTTCCGCCACCATGACCTACATCAATGCTGTAATCTATGTTGAACGCCAATCTCAAAAAGGCATCATCATCGGCAAAAGTGGCAGCATGATTAAGCGGTTGGGCAAACAAGCCCGGCAAACGTTGGAAACACTGTTGGGGACACAGGTCTATCTGGAGTTAAATGTCAAAGTGCTGAAAAACTGGCGTAGTGATGAGACGCTTATGCGTCGGTTAGGCTATCGAATTCCCAGGGATTAGCCTCGAGGTAGGCCCGACTCTGCTCAACGTCGGCACCAATCTGCGCAATCAAGGCGTCGAGACCCGCGAATTTCTGCTCATCGCGCAGGCGCTTCTCAAACGTGACCGTCAATTCTTCACCATAAATATCGCGATCAAAATCGAGGATATATGGTTCAATCGTAATATCCGTGTCGTCAAATGTAGGCCGCACACCGACATTCGTCGCGCCCATGAAACGCGCATCGCCAACTTGCACCCAACTGGCATACACGCCATTCATCGGCAAAACTTGCTGGTCCCAGACCTTAACATTGGCGGTCGGGAACCCAATCGTGTGCCCTCGTTTTGCCCCGGTCACAACTGGCCCGGTTACAGCATAACTGCGACCCAACCAATGTCGCGCCCGCTCAATTTCGCCCGCCATAAGCGCTTCGCGAATGGCGGAACTGCTGATCTTGTCGCCATTGCCACCGACCAATTCCAGTACCTGTAGTTCAAAGCCTTTGATCGCGCTTTGTTCTCGCAAAAAAGCGACATTGCCTTCCCGCTTATAACCCATCGCGAAATCGGCCCCGACGGATAAAACCGCCATATTGAGGTGTTGTCGGAGTTGATCGACGTAATCTGCCGCCCGCACCTGGCGCAACGCGGCATCGAAGGGTTGTGTTACCACATAATCAACACCTAGATTCATCAGCAGGTCGGCCCGCTGTTCCGCTGATGTCAGATAATAGCGCCCGGTCAGGCCCCGCAAAACCACATCAGGATGCGGAAAAAACGTGAGCACCACTGCTAATCGTTGGGTTTCATGCGCGGCGGCTACTAACTGTTTAATCAACTGCTGATGACCGCGATGGACACCATCGAATACCCCGATCGTCACTAATGAGGGCTGAGTTAACTCTACATCCGTCAGGTTATAGATGTGTTGCGTCACGAGCCTGCACCCTTGAATACTTTATGGGGCCGCCAGCATTGACCGTCGCCCATAATTATTGCCACAAATTCGCCATCTGGCCCGTAAGCCTGCGCGACTGATTCTGCTGTCGCCATCGCATCAGGCACCCGGCGTCCATGCTGAAAATCTAGTATTTTCTCAGCATCAAATCGTATTGCCGGTAAACTCGACAGCGCCGTTTCGGGTCCAATCAAATATCGCTGCCAGTCCGCCGCATTGAGCAATTCATCGAGTTCAATAGCTGTGCTGATCGCAAAATTACCACTGCTGGTGCGAGTCAAGCCGACTAAATGCCCACCAACACCTAAAGTCATACCGAGATCATGCGCCAGGCTGCGAATATACGTTCCGGCACTGCATTCCACATCAATTGTAACCTGCGGTGGCGACCAATTCACAACCTCCAGCAGGGTAATCGCCACCGGGCGCGGCGGTCGTTCAACCGTCTTGCCAGCGCGTGCCAGTTCATACAGTTTACGCCCACCCTGTTTGATCGCACTATACATCGGCGGCACCTGTTCGATATTGCCCACAAATTGGCTGAGAGCGTTCTCAAAATCACCGCGACTGATATGGGTAGCATCGCGTTCTGCAGTGATCTCGCCTTCAGCATCGTAGGTTGTCGTCGCGATTCCGAACTGAATCTGTGCCCGGTATCGCTTGGTCGCGTGCATGACATACTCACTCAAGCGCGTGGCTGAACCCAGACACAATATCAGCACACCTGTTGCCAGCGGATCCAGTGTTCCAGCATGGCCGACTTTCTTGATCTTTATGCCACGCCGAACCTGAGCCACCACATCATGGCTGGTGAGTCCTGATGGTTTGTTGATATTCAGAAAACCCAGCATCATTAAACCGGCGGCGGATTGGCAACGGCTTGCAGAAGCGGCAAAATGCGTGTTCGCGCAGCGGCCAGCGGTCCCGCAATCGTGGCTCCCGCTGCCTGTTTATGCCCACCACCACCCACCGCAAAGGCAACTTGGGCGACATCAAAGCCGGGTTTGCTGCGCAGGCTTATTTCGACATTGCCTTCTGGTAGCTCTTTAAAGACCACGGCCACCCGCGCTTCATTGACCTGGTTGAGTAACCCAACCAACCCCCCATCCGTCATATCGTCTAGCTTCACCGCTTTCAGGTCAGCCTGTGCCACGTTCGCCGCAATCACCGCCGCATCCAGCGTCACCGATTGCAAGGCATGTTTCCATAATTCGAGAACGCGGAATGACTTGCTGTCTAATGTGCGAGCGGTGATGTCATTCAGGTCTGCTCCGACCTCCATCAACTCCGTAGCAATACGCAAGGTCTCAGCCGTAACATTATTGGTCCGAAAACCGAGCGTATCCGTCACCAACCCGGTCAGGAGGGGCACCGCAACGTCCAACGACGGCGGTTGCTGCATATGGTGTAGCCAGTGGAAAATCACCTCAGTAGCCGATACCGCTGTCGGTATAACCAGATGGATGTCGCCAAACAGTGTGTTGGTTGCATGATGATCGAGGTTAATCACCTGTCGGCTACGTTCCCGGCCAAATTCGCCGACAGTCCCCGTCCGCGCTTCATCACTCGCATCGACTGAGATCATCAAATCCCAACGGCCAAATGTCAACTTATCCAGCACATGGGTGGCTCCCGGCATGAAGTCCAGATAACCCGTGACACCATCGTCGACCGCACAGGTGATGCTCCGTCCGCGTTCGCGTAGCGCATTGCCCAGCCCCAATAGCGACCCAATTGCATCGCCATCGGGACTGATATGGGTCACAATCAAAATCGCGGTGGCTTGATCGACCGCTGTGGTCGCCGCCGCCCAATCTGTTTTACTCGTCATCCGCGTCCTCGGCTGGCGGAATATCGAGGTTGGCAAGCAATTGATTGATGCGCTCACCACGTTCCAGGGTTAGATCCCAGTGAAAGTGCAATTCTGGCACACTGCGTAACCGCACCCGTTTGCCCACTTCGCGCCGGAGAAAGCCCTGTGCCCGTTCCAACCCGGACAGCACATCATCCTGGCGGCTCTCATCACCCAATGCGTTCACATACACATTCGCAAACATGAGTTCCGGGTCCAGCGTTACCTCGGTCACGGTGATGTTTTGCAGGCGCGGGTCGGCCACCTCACGCAGCAAAAGCTCACTCAGAATGACCCGAATCCGTTCATTCATACGATCTCGTTTTATCGACATAACCGCAGCGCCTAACTCACCTGTTCGGTGACATAAAACTCCAGGATGTCACCCTCTTCGAAGTCATTAAAATTGTCGAGGCCGATACCACATTCGAAACCGGACCGCACCTCACGCACATCATCGTTGACGCGCTTAAGCGAACTGACGGCAGCCCCTTCGACCAGTACATTACCATTGCGCAGCACCCGTGCTTTTGAATTGCGCCGCACGATGCCATCCTGTACGATGCTCCCTGCGATTGCCCCCACCCGCGAAATTCGGAAGACCTGGCGCACCTGTGCTGTACCGATGTGCTTGTCAGCATATTCCGGCTCCAGCATACCGCTAAGCGCCAGTTCAATATCTTCCAGCAACTTATAGATGATGTCATAGCGACGAATATCAACGCCCTGGGAGTCGGCAGAGCGACGAGCAGCATTGTCAATATCGACATTGAAGCCAACGATAATGGCCTGTGATGCGCTGGCAAGCATGACATCGTTCTCGCCAATATTGCCAATGTCGGCGGCTAGAACATTGATCTCGATACCGTCGGCATTATTGCCTGACATATCACTCAACGAATCAACAATGGGCTGTAGCGTACCCTGAAAGTCGGCCTTGATAATCAGATTTAACGACTTGGTCGTGCCGCTCGTAAACTGGGCAAATACATCCTCCAGGCTGATTGCCGGACGCGCCGGTCCCGACTGAACCATGTCCTCTGCCCGTTCAGCCAATAATTGACGAGCCGTCTTATCGTTTTTTACCCATTCAAAGCTATCGCCAGGCTCGGGCAAATCGCTTAGCCCCATCACCGAGACCGGGGTGGAAGGGCCGGCGTTTTTCACAGTTTTGCCAGTTTCATCAAACATCGCCTTGATGCGGCCCGAGGTCCCGCCCGCGATGATCGTATCGCCTCGTTTCAGTTCGCCATTCAGAACCAACAATGTGGCGATCACCCCCCGGCTGGAATCAACTTCAGCTTCTAACACAACCCCCGCCGGGTCGGCGTTCGGATTGGCGACAATATCGCCATCATCGGCGACCAGCAACACCGCCTCCAACAGGTCGTCAATACCATCGCCTTGCAATGCCGAAACCGGCACCACCAGCGTATTGCCATCCCACTCATCAGGAACCAGGTCGACATCCGCCAGTTGTTGTTTCACTAGCTCAATATTGGCATTGCGCTTATCAACTTTATTGATCGCGACAATAATCGGCACATTGGCCGCCCGCGCATGATTGATCGCCTCGCGCGTAGTCGGCATCACGCCATCATCAGCCGCCACCACCAGAATCGCAATATCGGCCCCTTGTGCGCCACGCGCACGCATCGCGGTAAACGCCTCATGACCTGGCGTATCGACAAAGGTGATACTCTGTCCATCGTGTTGAGCGCGGTAAGCACCGATCGCCTGAGTGATCCCACCGGCTTCGCCTTCAACAACGTGGGTTTTTCGAATAGTATCCAGCAGGGTGGTTTTGCCGTGATCGACATGACCGAGGATGGTCACAATGGGGGGCCGGGGTTTGAGATCTTCGGGGTTCTCAGTGACGTAAAGTTGCCGCCATTCCTGGGCTTTTGCAGCCTCTTCCCGCTCGGCCTCCGCAGCGGCCTGGCTCTCCGATTGGGCATCATAACCCATCTCCTCCAGTACAATCGCTGCGGTGTCAAAATCAACTTGTTGGTTGATCGAGGCCATAATCCCGTTGGCGATCAACTGTTTCATGACCTCAATCGGGCTGGCCTCAATCAGTTCAGCTAACTCCCGAACCGATAAATAGTCCGGGATTAGAATTGCTTGTCTTTCCTTTGCCATCGTGTCCTCCACATACCGACAGGCGATGGGCCAGGAAATTACCGGTGTTTAGCTAACCCATCGCGCGAACATTATCATATTGTTGAATAACCGTATAAGCCATTGTGGTTTTAACCATTTTGGTTACGGTTTGGCCTGTTGCAGGCGTTCATGATCTTCATTGGTCAACGTTACCCGTAAGGCTCTACCAAGCACCGGGCTGTTGATCGCCCGTTCCCAGCAGTCAGCCTGTTCACACAGATAAGCTCCTCGTCCGCTCATTTTGCCCGTTCGATCAATCTGAATGCCAGTAGCCGTGCTCACGACCCGCGTCAACTGCCGCTTATCCCGCTTCTGGCGACAGGCGACACAGGTTCGTTGAGGTATATGTTTACCATTCACAACCGCACTCAGTCAAGATAATCATCCCAGTCATCCTTAGAACGACGCCCTTTGCGCCGCCGCTTGGAGACCACCTCCCCTAACTCTTCATCAAAGATCAACTGCCGCCGCTTCTGGCGATCTTTCTCGCGTTTGCGTTCGGTTGTGCCATCATCCAGCAGTTCATCGAATTCTTCATCATCTTCGAGTTCAGGCTCCTTATCACGGATTTTTTCAGGTGGACGCCGTCTCGCCGGTGAATCCGTCAACATATCCGGGTCAAACGGAATATCGCCTGGCTCCATCGGTGGCAAATCAACAACGGCTGGGAGCACTTCCTCAGGTTCGGCGACCGCAGGCGGTGCTTCACTGACGATTTCAGGTATTTCAGGTTCGGCTTCCTCAACAACCGGTTCTTCGATGGGTTCAGCCTCGGTTGCAGCGACTTCGGCGACAGCCGGTTCTTCTGCTTCGACCGGGGCTTCCAGGACCGCTTCGGCATCGTCCACAGCAGGAATGACCGCTTTATCGAGTGCCTCTTGCAGGTGTTCAAACGAATCTGCTGGCAACCGGGACAGCAGCTTATGCAGCGCACTTTCATCAATCAGGAAGCGCAACATAATCTCACCGACATTTTCAAGCGGTTGCAGTGCTTCAATAATCGAATCTGCCAGGTCTAGTTCGGTTACGGGCAGATCAAAGGCCCCTTGTGGGAGCGTTGACTTTACGGCATTGATTTCGTCCAGCCGCGCCTGACGCAACTCGGCCCGGTAAGCCTGCCGCCGTTGTTCAACCAGTGCAGCAAACTTGCCCAGTGTCGTGAACTCTTCCGGCATAACCGCGCGGTTGGCAGCTTTCTTTTCCATGATGCGCACCACTTCGGACAGGCTGTCCGCGTGCGTATTGGAGAGATCGGCCAGCGGCTCGTCCGTGAGTTTTTCCAACGCTTCTTGAACGGCTTCCGTCACGCTCTTGATGTCGATACGCCAACCCGTGAGTTTGGCGGCCAGTCGTGCATTCTGACCCTCGCGACCAATCGCCAGCGACAACTGGTCATCTGGGACAACCACCACCGCCGTGCGGCCATTGTCCGGGTCGTCGTCCAGGTAGACGCCATTCACCCGCGCGGGACTCAGGGCCTTCGCAATAAATGTTTCTTGCTCAGAAACCCATTCAATGACATCAATTTTTTCATCATGCAATTCTTTGACGATATTCTGAATACGCATACCGCGCATACCGACACAGGCACCCACCGGGTCAATGCCCTCTTGCAGCGCCGCAACCGCAACCTTGGACCGATAACCGGCTTCACGAGCAATGTTTTTGATTTCGACCTGGCCGTTGTAGATTTCGGGGACTTCATATTCCAGCAAACGGCGCAACATATTTCGGTGGCTGCGGCTCACAATGATCTGTGGGCCACCACTGCTGCGTTTGACTTCGAGGACATAGGTGCGCACCTTATCGTGCGGGCGATACCGTTCACTGGGGATCTGCTGTGCTCGTGGTAGGATCGCTTCGGCCCGGCCCAGGCTGAGCGTAACAACATGTGAGTTCACACTTTGCACGGTCCCGGTAATCAGGTCGCCCTCACGTTCAACAAATTCATCGTAAAGCGAATTTCTCTCAGCTTCGCGGATTTTTTGCAGAATCACCTGTTTAGCAGTTTGCGCCGCGATACGCCCAAACTTCTTGGTCGTGCGCTCCACCTGCACCATCACCATATCACCCAATTGCGCTTCCGGTTCATAATACCGCGCTTGTTCCAGATCAACCTCAGTGGGTGCATTCGCAACCGTGTCGACCACTTCTTTTTCGACAAAAATCCGGGGCCGCCCGGTATCAGGGTCGATATCTGCCTCTACTCGCTGAGCCGAGCTGGCGCCGGAATCACGCCGATAGGCCGAAACCAGAGCGGTCTGCAACGCTTCCAGCACGGTGTCACGCGGCAAAGCCCGTAACTCGGTAATCTCATTAAAGGCGAGTTCAAATTCGCTTCTCATCTTTTCTTGTCTTTAACTCCCATAAGGGGCTTACCCGAAAAGTGGGCTAATACGAATAAAAGTGGGGTTTGCGCCCCACTTTCCAATGAAATCATAGCATAAACCCGGGTCGCTGACAAGCCATTAACCCGCTGGTTCAATCACCTCAGTTTCCTCGGGCCGGGTCTCTTCAGTGATTTCTTCCAGGCTCAAGCGATTTGCCGGATTAGCCGCAGCCTCGTCGCTGACTGGCTCAGGCAATCCCGGCATAAATGGCGCAAACAGTAACACGCGCCCGGTCCCGGCATCGGAGACATAAACATTGCCGTTGCCAGCCACTGCCAACCCCGCTGTCAGGCGGAACTGACTGGCGTCCACCGTCTCACGATTGGCCTGCCCAAACGATCCCTGACAATCGCCCGCTGTGTTATACACCAGCACCCGTCCCGCATCCGGGTCAGTGACATAGACCAGATCGCGAACGGGATCGACCGCCAGGTAAGGCCGGTTGCCCTGTTCATCGTACCAGGCCCGTACCGGGAATGTATACCGAAACTCTGCCGTATTGGTGTCAAAAACCGTTATCCGACGATTCCAGTAATCCGCAACAAACAGGCGCCCATCAGGGTGCAAAGCCAACCCCGACGGTTCATCAAGTTGCCCTTCCGCGCTGCCACCGCTGCCCAAATCGCGCACATAGTCGCCATTTGCTGTATAGACACGAATTCGTTTGTTGCCGGTATCCGCCACGTAAACCTGCCCGGCGGCATCCACCACGACATCGCGGGGTCCCCAGAAGCCATAGACCGGGTCTGGTTGTGCCCCCAACCCAAATTCACCGGGTTCGCCCCAACTGCGCAACAGTTCGCCAGTTGGTGATAACACCTTCACCTGATAATTCCAGGTATCCGCCACGTAAATATTGCCATCTGGGCCGACGGCAACACCACTGGGCCGCGTGAATGAAACACCAGTGCCTGCCGCAAATGCATTCAAGAAAACGCCATCCGCACTAAATACCGACACGCGATTGTTGGTTTCTTCAGCAATATAGAGCGTGCCATCCGCCGCTACTGACATACCAATGGGCCGGTTCAACTGCGCCTCGACCGCGCCGGTATTGCCAAATACGGTGCTGGCCTGAAGGCGCTGCCAGTTCGAATTACAGACGTTCTCCGCAATATCCTGAGTTGGGTCGTAAACCTCGCCCTCACCAATCCCCAGATTCCAGATCTGCGCCGCGACATCCTTGCGCACATAAAAATGCATTCGATCCGAAACCGGCCACTGGGTCACATCGAAGCTACGGCTCAAGGCCTGCCCGTAGGCGGTGTAATCGCGCGCCCACCAGATGTCGAACAACCCCTGTCGCAATTGTGCCGCCTGCGTATTTTCCGGCGAGAAATCGAAGGTATTGCTGATGCGTTCGGGGGTCAGATTAAAGTAATCCTGCATCGGCCACCATAACCGGATATACTCAAAATGATAATATCGATCTTCCAGCAACGGCTCGACTGCCGCCCGGTTGGCCTCACCAACGACCACTGCAACCGATTCGTCTATGATGGGACGACTGGGGCTGCTCCCGAAGAACCGAGCATTGGGAAAATCACGGAAGTACCAGCTATACGGCCACGAAGTCTCATTATCATAGGCGAATGTCAGCGCCTTGCCGTCGGTCGTGCGCAGGCTAATGTCTTCAAGCTGGTTCAAGACCGTTTTGATCGCCGGGGCCGCGTGCGCATACACCAGGTATTCCGTCGAATAATCATAATTGATAAACGATGCCATAAACGCCGAGCGCGTGGTAATGAGGCTGAGCACGGCGAAAATGCCTACCGCAAACATATGGCGAAAATGCCGCCAGCCCGTGTGTTGGATCACCTGGTAAATCGCCAGAATCACGAAACCCATAATCGCCACAACCGCCAGCCATTGACCCGACTGCGCCAGTTGGAATTGCTGCAAACCACCAAATGGCCCCTGCCCAATAAATAATGGACCAATCACTTGAAACCCGGTAATGATGAGTAGTGGCACCAGCAGCAGATAAATCCAACCGCCGCGCTGGAAACGATCGCGATCAACCCGGTCAAACAGACGACCAAAATACCAGCCCGTGAGGAAGATCAACGGCAGCGTCATATGAATCGCCAGCCAGGGCATTTTTTCACCGGCCAGCGTATAGCCAATCAAGTTGAGAATGGCCCACCAGCTTACAAATAGCAGGAAGGGAATCTGGTCTAGCCGATGGGTGCCTGCTTTGACCTGGGTTTTGCGCGGATCGTTGTCGCCTGTGGCGGAAACATCGCCGATCAAATCATCCAACGGTGGCGTTTCCGCTTCCAAATCCATTTCAAGATCAGGGGCAACAACGCTTGCTTCAATCGCTTGTCGTTCATCGGTTTGACCAATCTCGGCGCTCACGGTTGCGTCAAGTGCCTCCACATCAGCCTGGTTTTCAAGCTGCTGCCGACGGAAACCCCAGAACCAGGTCATGCCGCTGAACATGGCTAAGATACTGCCAATGACTGGCAAAAATTCATAAAAAGGCAGAATCAATCCCAAATAATAATATTGCGGCTGGCTCCCTCGCCGGACGCCCTGCTGTTCCAACCAGTAGCCGAGGCTACCGATCATGCCAGTCGCCAGGCCATTGATATTGGTGAACATCGTCGTAAAGAAGAAGGCGAAGATCGACAAAAACAGCGCCGCACAAATCAACCACCGCCGCCAGTTCCAGATCAGCCCAACGGCAATCGAGATGGACGCCAGCGGTATGAGCGCTAACACCGCCCGCACCCGGCCATCAGGCGAATAATCCGTCGGCGACGCACCCATAAACACCAGAATAAATGGCGTAATCCAGGGCAATATCAACGTGCCCATCACGATTAATGTATCAAATTCCGGGAATTGCTTGAGCGTTTCCCACCATCCGAGACGCCACGAGACAAACAGACCAGCAATGACCACGGCTGCACCAACCCACGCCAGAATCAGTGGCAAAGAATTGAGACCATCATCTTGAACCTCACCTTCTTCACCGGGGAGAGCCGGCACAGCGGTTTCAGTCGCATTCGACGCACTGACATGTGAAACCTCTTCAATGATGATCAGCCCCAGGCACACGACCGTGCCCAACAGTAAAATAAAGGCCCAGTCCGTCATTTTGAAGGCAACCCGGCTGTTCCGAAACGCCCAGAACAGCGTACCAAACAAGACAACCAGCGTGGCGACGATGACGAGCAATGTCCCTAAAATAAACGTCAGGGTGTCGACATTGTTCAGCCAGCTACCATTGAGTTCGGCGGCCTGGATTGCGGTAGCGGGCGGAATGATCGACAGAACAATGTACATCCCCAGCGCCGCAACCCCGGCTAACAAAATGGAGAGACTCAAGAAATAGAATAGCGTGCGCCCCGGCACGCCGCGCAAATGTTGTAGCAACCGCACCAGCCAGTACAGGGTCAAGAAACTGCCGATGATGCCAATATAAATAAATGCGGTTTCCTTTGACCCCAGATTGCCGATCATCGCGCCCGCTAACAGATAGAGCCAGTAACCCTTACGCCGCTGATTCACCGGTCCGCTGACGTACATCATAATGGCGTAAATCATCAATAACGCGAAGAAAATCGACGGCGTATCGTGGCGAATATAGCGGTGGTAGTACAGCGTAATCGGCGAGATCAGCAACAAGAATGACGCGACCAATGCCCCCGTATTACCCAGCCAGCGCCGGAATAAAATAGGAAACATCACGACAATGACGCCCAGAATCGCCGGGTACAGGCGGGCGGAGAAATCGTTGTCGCCAAACAGAAAGTAAAAGAAGGCCGTCGCATGGAATAATATTGGCCCATGCATTAACGGTGTATGCTGGAAATTGCCATCAGCATACAGGTTATAGGAATAACGCGTATGCAGACTTTCATCATGGCTCATCGCCCGATCACCCAGCGCGTAAAAGCGGGTAAACACCGCCAGCAAAAAGATGACGATGTACAGGATAAGCTGCCAGTTGATCGTCTGAGAACGGGCCAAAAATTGATTAAGCGGATTAGCAGCGTTGTCCGGCTGCTGCACGGTGGTTGCCATAAATGAATAAACCTCTAGTATCCAGGAGCCGGAAACGGCTGAGTCGGCGGCGGTAGTTGATTGGCAACCGCAGCGACCGCAGTCACCTTCACGGCGGGTTCCGGCCCGCTTGGGGCTTCAGTAATTGATTCTTCGGTGTGTGGTTGGGGCTGCATGGGAACCGCCCGGCCTAACTCCCGGTTGCCCAGCGTGAATGGGAGCACCAACCCTAATAACAACAGCAGGAGCACCAGACCATAGCGAAATTGCGCCCGTCGGACCCCGGTCCGTGGAATTTCAGTCTGAACCGCCTGCCACATCTGCGCAAAATTCGGTTGGTGATCGTGGCCCACCAGCGCCAGCGATTGCTGCAATTCGCGCCGCAATTCGCGCCGTTGTACATAGGCTTGATAGCATGAGGGACAGTGGTCAATATGCCGGGCAATCCGTCGGCGCATACCGAGCGTTAATCGTCCGTCGAGGAATGCATCCAGATTAAATTGCCAGTAACGACAGAGAATATAGTTTATCATCAGGTATTCAGCAGTTCTTCTAACAGGCCGGAGCCTTCAGCTTGCAACAAACCACGTAATGCATCGTGCGCCAGCCGCACCCGACTTTCCGCCGTTTTCTGTGGACAATCCATGATCGCCGCCATTTCACGATACATTAAACCATGGGCATAGCGCAGCACAACCGCTTCGCGCAACCGGGGTGACAAGGTCGCCAACGCCTGCTCCAGCACGCTGTGCATGTCCCGCTCTGCCATAACCGACTCCGGCGATTCTGACCGGGGGCCGGGAAGTTTTAATTGCAGCAACTGCGTCAAGTCCATTAAGGCCGGTCGTTTAAGCCGGTAGAGATTGCGACACCGGCTGATACCAATTGTGTAGAGCCAGGTCTTGAACCCCGCCCGGTTTGCATCATAACGGTGCAAATTCTTGAACGCATAGACGAATGTTTCCTGGGTTACGTCCTCTGCATCCTGTTTGTGCAACAGAATGCTGTAACACAACCGATAGATGCTCGGCGCAAACTCATTATAGAGCGCTTCATAACAAGATTGGTCGCCCTCAAGACAGCGTTCAATGATTGGTTCGATTGCTACCATAAATTTTGCCGCTACTATCCGTCACCATTACTGATACACACAAACCGGACAAAAGCCTCAATTTGCAGTTTGTGTCAAATCCTGGCCGCTGACTCCATCATAAACATCCTGCCGCAACCACAACACCACCGAACTCGTTGGCAGGCCAGGGGTGCGCGTGCGCCGCTGCATCCACCACGCGAGAAAATCAAACCCTTGCAGGGTGTTCATCTGCCAGCCGCGTTCAATCGTAAAATTCTGGCCCACATAAGGGCCGTTCAAATCCGGCGTTTCGGCCAGCATCGGCAAGAGCACCACCGCCTGTGCCCGGCCTTCGGACGGCTGCGTAATATACTGAACATGGTTAAAATCACGCAAGAGCCAGCCCATGATTCCCCCATCATCAACCTGTGCAAACAATGTCAAACGGGGAAAGCCACCGGTCTCGCGGCGAGTCAAGTCCAGTAGCGTTTGCCGCAAAAGGAATGTCTCCCGACTGGTGAGGTTAACATGCCAGAATTCCACCGGGTCATCAACATTTGTCACCGCAGCCGACCAGCCACTTCCTAAAGACGTCACAAACATAAACAGCAACAAGCCCAGCACCACACCGCGCCCGGACGCGCCTGTGCCCCACAGACTCGTAACCAGAAAATAGCCGACCACAATGAACAGCAATGACATCGCCGCCCATACCAGGCTGATGCCGTCCAGCCGTTCGACGATGATCGCCCCGCCCAGTGTCGTCAACACAGACCGCGCCAGCACCTGAAAATTGATCGTGAAAATCGCTAGCAGAGCGAATAATGCCAACGCAATCACTGGCTTACTCCACCAGGGCACTTCCAGAAACGGATGGTCTTCCGCCTGAAAGATGGTGACGATCAAGGGTGTCGCCAGGGCCGCCAACGGCACAACAAACCACAAGGCATGAGCCGGACTCGTTCCCTGGTACAGCACCGTCGCCAACCCGGCCAGCACCAGCCACGCCACGAGAAAGCGATCCAGCAATGTCAATGCGCCGCGCCGGACCAGCATCCATATACCGATTAATCCCAACACCCACAGGAATGGCTCGTAAAACAGGGCTGTCAGCCAACCAAACAAGGGCGGCACACCCACCTCGCTACTCACGATGCCGGCCACGCCTGTGCCTAATAATTCACTGACCGCGGCCAATCCGGGCATGTTAAGTACGAAACCCGTTGCGATCACAAATATGGTCAAACCAGCCGTCAACAACGAAACCTGCACCGGCCAACCATGCAACCGTTCCAGCAATGTCGTCGAGGGGTCATCATCCGGGTTGGCAATTCGGTTCCATAGTAGCGCCGCCACCCCCGCACCCAGCAGGATGAGCGCAAACACCCAGCCAGCCGGATCGGTGAGCAGCACAGCGGTTGAAAACAATGCCGTCGCAACCAGCGCATAGACCCGTTGCTGGTTGGTCCACCACTGCCACAACGCCCACAAGCCAACCAGCGCACCGCCAACCGACCAGATCACTGGCGAATCCATTCGGGAAGCCACCAACAACACGGGTGAAAATGCCAGAATCAGACTCATTAAAAAGGCCTGTGCTCGTCCCAACAGATCGCGGAATAGCACCGGGATCGCCACCAGCAAGGCCCCAGCCAACGCCGTCAAAATCCGCACTGAAAATTCTGACGCGCCCAGTAGCGAAAATGTCAATAAATGCAGCGTCAACAGCAAGGGGCTTTCTGGGATCACCGCCGATCCGGGCATATCCGGGTGGAGCGTCCGCCACGCCGCGACCGCCTGCTGGGCCTCTGGCTGGCTTAACGGCACCGTATCGAGTTCAGCCACCCGCAACCACAACGCCAGTGCAATCAAAAGCGCGTAGGCCACCCCTTCATAGGTGATGGTCAGGCTGTTCGACTCAATCGTGGTTGCTGAAGATTTTACCGCTTGCATGAGCGCTCAATCACCCCTGAGCCACCATGTTGGCGGCATCCACCCGATAAAAACGGCTGTTCCCAAATTCACAGACCGGTTGCAGATTATCCGCAAACTTCACCTCGCCCTGCACACCATATTGACTGCGTTCACTGGCACCAAAGAAAATATAATCGATACCATAGCGCTCGATAATCGTCTGGGCCACTTCCCAGCGCAAGTCGGTATACAAATCGCGAATATCATTGGGCCGCGTACCCACCACCTGTCCATAAGTCGGTCCCCGCCACTGACCTTGATGATTCTCCCAGCCGAGGACGATGGGTATGCCCGTTAGTGCGCCTACCCGCCCATACCCGGAATTATAGGCCGGACCCAGCGCTTCAACCGCCACAACATCATCCCCATCTACCAGTTCGCCCAGGCAGGTGATCGCCAAATAATCTTCGATTCCGACCAGTGTATTTCCCCCATCCAGTGTTAAAGGCGGAGGATCGGGATTCGCGGCTCGTCCCGATTCAATAAACATGCGATTGGTCGCGCCCAGGATCGGATACAAGAGGCCCATGATCGTCACTACCAGCGCCATTGCCACCAGCCGCCCTTGAAAACGCGCATCGGCAATAAACATAAACACAGCATATGCGCCCACGACACTGAACATTAACCACGCCTGATAGTAGAATTTGAAAATCGTGTTGATGCGCACCCCAAAATTATCGCGCAGATAAAAAAATTCCGGCACCAGTGTCAGGACCAGCGCGGCCCCGGCTAATAACAGCGCGAATCCGGTTGCTGGTTGATAATTAATCACCAGACGTTCTTCATCGCTGGCAAGTTCCAGTTCCTCGATTTGCGGCACTTGTGGGAATAACCGCGCCACAATCAAAGAGATTCCAGCTAATAATACCAGCGCCAATCCAGCATAAGCCACGCGCCGCTCTAACCACAGGGGGAGCACTGCTTCCAATCCGCCATTTTGCGTAATAAAATCAGCCACACGGGGCGGCAATGGCGAGTCCATCGATTCAAGAAGCGCAATGTAGCCAATAAACAGCGCCATCAGCCCAATGAGTATCACAACCGCTGCCATGAAGATTATCAGACCCAATCGCCAGTTCATCCGTGTCCGCGCCTGCCACACTTCTAGCAACAGCCAGCCAGCCAGCAAGAGCATGAACGGTCCAAACATCACAAAATATTGCTGAAAGCTGGTGGGATGGAGCAGATTCGGCAACACGCCCGATGCCTGTGACCGAAAACTCACGATAAATGGCA
Source organism: Phototrophicaceae bacterium (assembly GCA_965223835.1). Lineage (GTDB taxonomy): Bacteria > Chloroflexota > Anaerolineae > Aggregatilineales > Phototrophicaceae > CAVYXZ01. The sequence continues at coordinate 1,293,576 of CBDCXQ010000001.1, read as the reverse complement.
GGTACAGTACCAGGGTTAATCCTAGCAGCGCCCCACCCAGCCGAAACATCCCCCACCAATCCGCCCGCCGCAGGCTCCCGGTGCCATTGCGCATCAGCCGTCGCAAGCCATCCGCCCCTACGAGCACCACCATATAAATCGGGCCGTCCCAGGTATTCAGAAAGACCAGTCCGCCCAGCGCCAACCCGTAGAAAAACACCTCGGCACGGGTCGGGTCGCGGCGCGTCAGCACGACATTCAATGCCAGCCCCAACGCCAGCATGGCATAAGGCAACGCCAGCACGTGCGGGTGTACATCGGCTAGCACAAAACTGAAAGCCGGGAACTCATCAATTGGCTGAACTCCTACTAATGTCCCATCCAGATTGGTATCAGTCACAACGCGACTGGCGCGGAACCACCACCAGAAGTCCCATTGATCGGGCGTAATGGCCTGTCCAGCCACTTCAGGCAACGGCGGTTTGGCCTGCAACCGCTCCGATTGGCCCCAAAATTTCAGGTAATCATCAGTGGCAGTGCGCGTTTGATAGGGCATTTCAATCAACGGTAGCTGAAAATTGCCCAGCAACACAACAAAGATCATCCCCAGCAAACCGATAAAAACCGCAGTGCGCCCCGTTTGCGGTTTCTCAGTCGTCAGCCGTGACACCACCAGATTGTAAACCACGCCATAAGAAGTCAGCCCGGTCAGCGCGAATAACAGGCTGATGGTCATATTGAAACCAACCGTACTGAGAATGCCGCTCATCAGCGACAACATGGCGGACTGCACATAACCGAAGTAATAATAGCTAATGGCATAGCCGGAGAGCCAGGGGTCGTTCGGCGGGAAAACATCGCTGCGCTGCACCGCACTCATAAACGCCAGTTCCATCGGCTTTTCGGTGCCGGTCAGGTTGGGCAAATGGGCACGATAAATGGCAAAGGCCAGCAATAGAACCGCGAATAATACTTCGCCCACGATAATCGCCGTGCGGTGTTGCTGCCACCATCGGGCCCAGTCAAAGGCTTCACGGTGTTGGAAATAAATCACCAGCCCGATCACCAGCACCAGCAACCAGGCAAACAAGATGCCACCCGCCGTATTCCGCAACAGTCCCAGACTCGCCAGCAACCAGAATACAAACCCGACCACCAGCATCCCCGCCGCCCGCGCCAGCAGAAAACCCCGGTCTGGCAAGCCGCGCAACAAGCGCAGCAGCAACGGCCACACGGCCAACCCCGCCAGCGTGACCAGCAACCACCAGCTTAATACAATTCCGCCCTCACGAGTGAGCCAATCGACAATCACCTAATCAACCGCCTGTGCCACCTGCGTGCGCTCCAGCACCCGATAAACGCTGTTTGCGCCTTGCTCATAAACTTTTTCTAACTGATCGCGGGCCACCATCTCATCGAACTTTTCCAGCCCAACCGGTGGATAATAGGCTTTTTCCAGCCCGCCGACAATGATATAGCTTATATCGTAAAAGTCGATCATGTCCTGGGCTTCTTCGATGCTCGGGGTGGAATAGAAACTATTGACATTTGCCCGGCGCTGATTAATCAAGGTGCCCATATTATTGAGGGTGCGCTGCTGGCTTTGATGAAAGCGCCAACCCAGTACCGAGGGCATCCCGGTATAGATCGCCACCCGACCACCCCACAGGTATTCACGCCAGCTTTGCGCCTCGATAATCGTGGGGGCACCCGCAACATTGTCTTGCAGCCAGCGGATCATATCATAATCGTCTTTGAGTTCAATGTATTCACCATTTTCACCATGCGCGGCATATTTCATGTATTCCATGCCATCCAGTGTGAAAGGTGTATCTGGGGCCATACGATCAATTGCCCGCCCGCGTGTCGCCATGATCGGGTACAACGCCGCAGTTGTAAAGAGTACGACAGTCAATCCATACCAGAGATTACGCCAACTCGGACGCCAGCGAATCGAGCTTTCAAATAACCAGGCAAAAGCTGCGCCACCGACCACGCTAAACAGCATCCATGCTTGAATATAGAATTTAAAGACGGTGTTTTGCCGTCCAATGTCGCCGTCCAGGACTAAAAATTCCACGCCGAGCGTCAGGCCGACAGCCAACCCGGCCAGTGTGAGTATAAACTGCATCGGGCGCGTCTGGCCCGGTCGCAAAAATAAGACCGCCATCCAGATCAGCAGCGGAATCGCCACCAGCGCCACCTGATAATCAATCATTGCCAGGAAAACCGCCGCCACCAGAATCGCCAGGAAGACGATGCCCAATGCGAACAGCAGCGGCCACATCCCGCGCAATTCACGCACATAAACGCTGCGGAACCAGCGGGCGGTATCCCACACCAGCAATGAAAATACCAGAAACAGGAACAGACCATGAATATCAAAGTAGGCCCACAACGGGGTTTTACCGCCGGTCCAGGGGCCAATGCTGCCATAAATTGCCGCATACCAGGTGGTATAGGGCAGCGTCAGCGCAATCGTCAGCACGACAAAACCACCAACGCGTAACCCAAAGCTCGTCACTGACCGCCGGTTGATCTGTTGCCACGCCAGCCACCAGGCCAGCATTAACCCAAACACCGCCAGCAATGTAAAATTGGGCCAATCCCACGTGTTCGTCGCCCGCAGCAGGCCGGTCATCAACGCTCCGACTGCCAGCGCCAGTAATTGCATCACCCAGTTGCGCTTGTCCTGCCCGGCCAGCAACACTTCATTCATCACAAAACCCATGATAAACAACAACATGGGCATGGCGATCATATGCGCGTGTAAGTCACCATACAGGAAGGTAAAAAACGGAATCTCGGTAATGGCATTGCCCCCCACCCCCGGCGTCTCGGAGATCACCCGTGTCGGTGCCCAATACCAGCGATTGGCGGCAATGGGTAACGGCTGACCCTGTAACATACGACTCAAGCCGTTGACCAAACCATTGACCAGCGAAACAGAATTATTGACTTCGTAGCGCAGTCGGTCGGATAGCCGATTTTCGTCGGCCCGTTGCCGGAGGGCAAACTCCGCCGATGGGTCCGGGGTAAAGCCATTTTCCTGCTGATAATCAAGGATAAGGAAGTCGGCCAGGCTCTGCGGTTGTTCATATCCACCCAGCGTCGCCAACCCTGTGCCAAAAACGCGCGGTGTATCCAGGTTGCCCAATACAACCGCCAACAGCAATGCCGCAATCCCGGCCATCCAGGGGTTGCCCAGTCGCCGCATCCCCGGCTTATCACCGGGTTCATCAATGACGGTTTCACGCCGTTCTTGCCAGTGGGCCACAATATTAAAGGCCACCGCGAAGGCCCCAATACCTGTCAGAGCGAACAGCGTCGGCAGGATCATGTTATAGGCAATGGAGGGAACCATGCCCAGCAATAAGACCGGCGTGCCGACGATCACAAAGCCAAAATAGTAATAGTTAATGAAGCCACCCGCATACCAAGGATCTGTTGCTGGGAAGATCGTGCTGCGTAGCACCCCATTGAAATAGGCGAAGTCCATCGGCTTCTCGCCACCAAATGAGGGATGCCACAGATCAGGATTGGTCAGACGAATACCCAAGAAACCCAGGAATGCCAGCAGCGTAATCACTTCGATGAGGACCAAACGCCGCCAGTAGCGCCGGATATAGCGCCCAAACACCGCATGTTGCCGAAAAACGAGCACGACACTGAGCAGCGCCAGCCCGATCATCAGCGCCAGAATGCCAGTCTGTGACCACAGCGGCACCTGTACACTCGCCGCAACCCAGGCAACCCACCCAACCAGCACCAAACCGGTCAACTTTGCTACCGCGAAACCCCGGTCCGCCATCGCCGGAAACAGCAAAAACAGCAACGGCCAGGCCAGCCAACCGAAGATCATGATCGTCAGCCACCAGCCACCAATGGTCACGAACGGTTGCGTATTGATCGTACTGTTCCGGTCAAAGCGGGTGAACCAGCTGCCATTTTGTACCTGCACCGCGCGTCGTTCGTCCGTCAGCAGCAACTGCGTCGGTGCTGCAGCGCTTTGCAAGGCCGATAACGTCTCCGTATCCACCAGTGTTGGATCACAGCCACCGCCACCCGGTCGCAGGAATATTTCCGGGCAGGTTTCCAAAACGGTCGGGCCAACCGCTCCCGGACGATTCAACGGGAACGAATTGAAAAATGCTTCGACTGCGCTGTGATCGTAATCAGTGCGTTTCTTATAAACAAAGACCACCGGATGATCGTACACATGGAAGGCTTCTTCCGCCTCAAACTCATTTAACCAGACCGGGCTGTCATAAATCGGCAAATGTTGATCGGATACCTGTAGTGGTCCCAGTTCAAAAGTCTCTTGGAACAGCGCCACCAGCTCGAAGCCCAGCTCACCCGCAAAGAGTTTGTCGTAATAACCGTTAGTCATCGGCCAGCGTGCGGCAATCCGGTTTTGGGTATCGTAGAAACGATTACTGCTAATCGTGAGATAATCGCTATCGCGCAAAACGCGCAACATCCAATCACGTTTTTCCGGTACATCTTCAATCGCCAACCGCAAGTCGTACCCAACCAGGAGCGATCCCCACGCGTTGCGGCCATTGCAACGGCTGGCGCTCAGCAACCCCGGTGGTAGATCATCGGCAACGGAAAGGTCTTCTGGCAAGGTACACACCGTATAGGGAATGGGATCATCCCACGCGCCCTCATGCGAAACGACCGAGCCGCCACTGATGACCGGGCCGCCGCCGACCACCTCAGCCCGGAAGCGGTAAACCTTGCCCTCAACCAGTTGCAGCGGGGGGTCTAATAATAAATCATAGGCATCGCCCAAAAGATGATTGGCGCGACTCAAATTGGTTTCAAGCTGCGCCGTCGCCAGTTGCGCCGTTGTCGCCTCATCATAGATCGTTATTTGCAATGTCTCAGCATCCGGGTCATCTTCAGGATCGCCGAGGTGCGGCGCATGAACACTCGTTACCGTGCCCGTGGCCGGAGCCGTAAAGTTCTGTTCGAATTGTAAGCCATCAAAAAAGACGGAAGCCTGACCAACGAGTTCATCAGGATCGCCAAAACCATTCTGGACCGCGATATTGACCAGCGGCACCTGATCGCCAACGCCATCGATACGCATGGCAAAATCGGATGGAGCCTGCTCCCAGAACCAGTGACTGGCCTGCACTCGCGTCAACTGGTTACGATAGACATTGGTAAACATCGCAGCCCACAGATACGTGAACCCGACGACCAGCACCGTCAGACCAATTGCCAAAGCACGTCGCAATAACTGACCATTAGCGCGCCGAATCAGTTCAAACAACAGCCAGGCTGCTAGCAAAGCCAATACGGGGTACAGTGGTAAGAAGTAGCGCATGGTTGCCACCCAGTTGCGCCCCAACCAGCCAAAATACACCAGGAACCAGACAAACGGCAGCAAGTTACGCACTGCGCCGGTCCGCCCACGCACCAGCCGCCAGCCAGACCAGACCCAGCCAATCAGCCCTGTTAGGCCCAGCCCCAGCCCCATACCCCAGAGCAGCATATTATTCAACGCGAACAGATAGGGGGTGCGGCCCGCCCACTGCCAGTTGGGTGGCATTTCCGCCGCGCCGCTCACCAACCGCTGCGCTTCCGCAATATTGGCAAACCAGCGCTCATTGGGCACCAGCCCCAGAATACCCGGCCCCATAAAGGTATAGGGATTAAAAATGCGGAATGTCACCAGCGTGAACACCACCGCCAGCCCCATGCCCAGACTGTTATCCCACAACAAGCGCCAGCGTTCCCGGCCTGCGACCCGCCAATCCAGCACCGGTAAGCAGCGCAGCATGGCCGCCAGCGCGATCAGGCCACCGATGGGCGCGATATTCACCCGCGAGGCGAGCGCACACCCAAACACCAGGCCAAACAGCCCATAATCGGCCAGTTGACCCCGCAGTTGCACCCGCACCGCGAACAGAATCGCCAGCGCCGCAAAGAAATTGCCAGGCGCATCTGCCGTACCAAAATGCGCCAGTTGAATCGAGAACACCGCCGCCGAATACAGCGCCGCCGCCAGCAACCCAACCCACTTATTGTGCAGTTCAAAGCCAATGAAAAAAACGATCAAAATGACGGCCATCTCCGCCGCTGCCGACAGGCTGCGCCACGCCAGATGCACGCCGCTATAAGTGTTCAACGAGGTGTTGCCGGTCACACTGACCAGAAAATCGCCCCATGTCCGGGCCGCGAACAACGGCAACGTACCATAGACGTACAGGCCCTTGCCCACATTATGCGGATTGCGGGTCGAACAGTCAGCATCAAAATAGGGACCAACACCATTGGTTGCGGGATACAGCGACTGACAGCGGTTGATCTGCGCCTGTTGTTCAACCGACCCGCCGGGTATTGAGGAGCGAATCCCGCCAGCCCCAATCGAGGAAGCGACATCTGTCAGGAAGCGTTCGTCCGGGTGCAGATGTGTAAAATCATCCCAGTTCAAGCCGACAAAGCGAAAATAACCACCGGTCAACATGACCAGCACCAGCAGTACGCCCACCAGCACATCACTGTGCGTCAGGCTGAGCCGTCGTTGAATTGTGGTGGGAAACCGGGTCGGCGCTTGATATTCAACCATTTACGATAAACCAGTCATCACATAATCCAGATAATATACACTTGCAGCCCCACGTTTCCTCATTATCAATTATTCGCTCTGCACAAACTCATTAAAACCTGCTTCACCTAGCGCCGGGACCCGATACAACATATATTGGTCGTCATACTGATAGCTCTGGCGCAGGGTCGCCCGCCCATCCGGGAACTGGTTCTCAAGCCACGCCAGACCATCCACATCGTCTACCGAGACAAAAAATAATAGATCACGCTCGACATCAAGGCGAAAATCATCAACTTTGTTGATAGCAGACACCATCATTGTTTTAAGTTGATTCAACGACACAACACCATTCGGCCAATCCGGTTTACCCCCTGCAATCCCGACCGCCCGATGATCCCACCAATGGGGAAACCCAACCAGGAACGCATTGCCATAGGTGCCATCACTTTCGGCAAAGCCACGTAAAACCCGCCCGGCTTCAGAGTGCGGCAGCGAGGCCCCGATATAGGCGTTCACGTGATCGACAAAATAGGTGCGGGTATTAGGGGTATATGACCCCAAGACGATCAGCGTCACCATGCCCACTACGATCAACTGTCCCCGCCGACCGGGTGCCAACCGCAGGACTGATTGTGATAGCAACGCCAGGGGTAACGCCGCAATCAAATAAGCAGCGGGCAAGGCACCACTCGTGCGGGTATGGCTGGGATTTTCGACCGGATAGGCAATCGCCAGCGCCGACGGCAGCAGCATAATCACTAGTGCCAATGGGATCAACCAGTCGAACACATCACGTCGGCGCACCATACGCACTGCCCAGGCCGCCAGCCCGATAATCAACAGTGAACCACTGAAGGTGTCCATGGTCGGGGCATTGGGCGACCCATTAATCCAGGCGACATCCCCTTTCCAATTAAACATCAACAGAGCATTGCGCACATTGTTCGCCAGAATCGGCACATTCTCGTTAAAGGCTTCAATCCGTTCGGAGATTGTCGCATGGCGCTCAACGATATTGCCCGCTTCATCCGTCGTCGTGATGACATCATCGCCCAGCAAACGACCGGATGTACGCCGCCAAAAATCTTCGGGGAATTGCAATGAATAGCTAAACAATGGCACAAACACCACAAACGCGATTAACACCAGCGTCACGAAGTTCAGAAAATAGCGCCCCCGGTCACGCAACGACCGCGCATTGAACAGAAACGCCAGCCCTACTCCAACGATAATCACCACCGGCAGCATCCGCACCGCTTGATAGGTATAAAGGCCAAAACCCAACACCAGCCCGGCTTTAATATAGTCTTCACGGCGATTATGACGCATGGCCTGCGCCAGAAACACCAGCAGTGCCCCCGTCACAGCGGTTGTCAACACAATCCGCAGGCCCAGCCGACTCAACCCGGTGTGCCAATAACTGGCCGCGACCAATGCTGCCAGTACCAGACCGGTCAGATTGCCCAGTTGCCGGTTCTCACTTCCGACAACCTCGCGTCCCATCCAGTATAAAACCACGATAGCGATCAAACCTTCTACCGCCGACAGCAGTTTGAGCGTAAAGTGATTCATACCCAAACCGGGCACCTGTGAAACCAGCGCCATCGTGTACATCTGAAACGGTTCGCGCCCACCGTTGTTGGCGAAGAAGATGTTATGTTGGCCGTTCAGCACGCCGAAGGAATCCATGATCTTTTCAACATGATCGCTGGTCATCTCCGGCGGCGTGTTTTCCAGGTCGGCTAAGCGAAAGGCCGCCCCCAGAATCAGGATCGCTACTAACGCCCACAAAGTCCCATTGTTCCATCGCCAACCACGAAGTTGCGTTAATACCGTTTGTAGCCACCGACCTGGTCCAGCGTTGGGTGGTGAGAGCGCCCCTACCCATAATAAAATACTCGCTAACCATGCGATCACACCGATGGTCGTAAACTGATTATCCGTATTGGCGAACAGGGTGACGATGCTCGCAGCTAAACCAAACACGGCCAGCACCAGGCGCGTAGGATTCAATCCGATAAGTGGGGTCGCTGGTTTAGCTTCAGACGCAGCTTCATCCTCACCATTCGTCGCTTCACGTCTCAGCCAGCGTTGTAAGGCGGGCCATTCACCATAGACATCAGCGACGATCCACAACCCAAAACCAGCCAGGAGGAATGGCAACCCATTCCGCAGCGCGATTTCCTCGGTTCGAATTGGCGAATTCGCCAGAATTCCGGTCCCCCACCAGGCGATAATGAGCGCGGCTAACCGCAAGCCAAACTGCCGGGCTAGTCGCCCGTCAACGCGTGGCTGTGCGACGGTGTCAGCAATGCGTGGCGGCTCAATTGATTGTGGACGAGGCGCAAGAATCACCCGTTCTGGACGACGATAACGCGGCGTTTTCGTTACCTGCACCAGCGCTTGCAGGGTTGAACGCGGTGCATGCCACAATTGCCCAACGACTTCTGCCAGGGAACGATCTTCAAAGTCTGTGACGCTGGCGGTTGGCGTCTCATCAAAATTGGTGTCTTGAGCCATTACGCTGGTTTGCGTCCCTTAACCGCCAGATTGACGGTTGACCGTCCCGGCGGCTCGTTCATCACATTTTTGCGATCAAAATAATTAAACATCCGCAATCCAAGATTAATCGGATTCAACAGGTTGCCCTCATTTTTATCAAAGGTTGTACGATCGGCAGCGTTCGCCATCGCCTGCGGCAGCGCACCCGATTCTAATAACGGTTTACCCAATCCGTATACCAGATTATGAATAAACGGAAAGGCATGATGAGTAAATGCCCGTTCCGCTTCAATTACAAAATTAGCTGCCAGTACGCTTTTGCGCAACTCGTCAGCCGTGTACAGGCGCACATGATTAGCCCAGATCCCTGCCAGCGGACCGTCATTGATATGAGTATGAAAAAGTGACTCCAGCGTTTTATTGATCGGGTCCCACCAGAAAGGATAATTGGCATTGGGCACCGTGATCGCCACGACACCGCCCGGTTTGAGCACCCGGTACGCCTCGCGCAGGCCGACAACATCGTCGTCTAGATGTTCCAGCACCTCGGACAGAATCACGCCGTCAAACGTATTATCCGGGTACGGCAGGGCGTAGATATTGGCATGATTCAACATGATGTCCGGTAAGTGCCCAATATTGCGCTGGGCTTTTTGCATCACATCCCACTCGAGATCAGCCCCTACCAACCGGCAGTCGCTGACATAGCGGAACATGTTCAGGTAGAAACCACGCCCACACGGCATGTCCAGAATCAAACTATCGGGTCGCGGCTCAATCCATTCGAAGATGGTCGCGACGCGTTTCTTAAATGCCATATCCGCTTCATTGCGTGTCATGTGCGCAATGGTCTGGGGATCAACGTGGTGGTCGTTGGGCGTGCTCACGGAAAACCCTTTCATACTGATCGACGGTTTCAGCAAAGGCAAACATCCGCTCAATTTCGGCGCGTGGCTTCAAATACTGGTCAGGATTTTGCAACACATCAACCAGCGCCTGACCAATTGAACGCCAGTCTCCAGCCGTTGCCAGTTTACCCATCCCCGACTTCTGGACGGGCACGCGACCGCCGGGGATGTTGGTCATCACCACCGGCGTTCCACTCAACATCGCCTCCACCTGCACCAGCGCAAAACATTCTGAATCACTCGTCACGGCCAGCACGTCGCACCCAGCGTAAAAATCGGCCATCGCCTGAGCGTCATTCATCATACCGGGGAACACCAATTGATCGTGATATTTCCGCACAAGGTCCTGGTGGCGTTCCCAGAAATCTTTTTCATATTCGATGGGATATTCTCCGACGAATACCAGGCAAGCATTGGGGTATGTCTCGTTCACGACTTCTAACGCCTGCAATAACAGATCGGGGCGTTTTTCCTCGACAAACCGACTGGCAAAACCAATAACCGGTCCACCATCATTCGACCATTCAGCACGCCATGTCGCTACCTGAGTCGGATTCGGTAACGGCATATGAATCGGCGGCGAGATAACGGTGACTTTATCCAGGAACGGCTGTATATAATAGGAGTATTCCGCATAATCTTGACTATACGCAACCAACCGCCTGGTCCGCCGCATCATAAATTTGTAAAATCGGAACATGGTATTGACGATGAATTGGTTCAAACGCCCTTCCGGGAGAATCAAATCGCCATGATGCGTGGCAACAATGTTGCGGCCTGTCATCTGTGCCAGCACAGCAATCAAAGCCGTTTCCAGCATAGGCACATTCACCCACACAATATCATGTTGCAGCAATAACCCTAACGCCGCCCAGGGATAGGCCGGCATTATCATGCCGCGACTGATCGCAATCGGTGGTGTCCACAACCGCACAATGCGTACCCCATTATGGACGACCTCATCACGGGGCAGCGACAGTTTGTAGCGGGCTGTCAACACCGTCACATCATGACCGCGCCGGGCGAGTTCTTCGGCGACACGCTGTACATGGATGGTTAAACCGGTACGATGGGGAAAATAATAGAGTAAGGTGATGAGAATCCGCAGTTTATCGGGCTTGTGTCCGTTCATACCGATCCTGATTCGTGCGTTGCTGCAAAACTTCAGTGGTCAACTGGCCTAATGTGATGCTTTCCTGCATAAATCCCAGCGTCCCCATAACGGCATACAACACCAGATTGAGCGCATGGACCACCACCGCAAACGAGACTACCTGAACATAGTCAACGACGGGTTCATCATAACCGCTGGCCTGTAATGCCAGAATAATCGCCAACTGGTACGTACCAATATTGCCCGGTACCGCCGGCACCGCGATCACAAACGCCGCTGCCGCAATATACAACGCGGTTGCCGACCAACTGGCATTATCAAAGAAGGCAAACATCACAATATACCCGGCTGCCAACGAAAAACCCCAGCTTAGCGCCGTCCAGAAGAAAGCACGCACCAACAATCGTGGTTGTGTCAGCGGTAATAAGCCATCCAGAAAATGATCCGCCCAATCGGTGAGGTTTAGTTGACCAAACCAGGGAAAGAGGCGGGTTACGACGCCTAAAACCTGGTGGACACGAGTACGCTGACTTGCCAGGATGATGAGTGTGCCAAAGCCCAGCAGTAACAACGGAATCGTCACCGAAGCCGCTGCCCGATAGTCAGCCGGCAAATTCGGATTCGTCGTCAGCGCAAAGCCCAGCAACACGAACACTGCCAGTAAATCTAACAACCGTTCAACAATGATCGAGCTGGCCGACTTTAATACCGGGACCGGGGGTTGCACCCGATGCGCCAACACAACCCGCGCGACTTCGCCAATGCGCAATGGCAACAAGCCGTTTACCAGGTAAGAAACATTGGTGATGCTAAACGCCCGTTTGAAGGGTAAGGCTCCGCCCAGCAACACCTGCCAGCGTCGCGCCCGTGTGAACATTCCCACCAGCAACAACCCGGCGGCAGGCAAGATAAACTCATAGCGGGCAGTCGTCAGCGCCGTGCCCAAACGCGCTAAATCCAACTGTGAAACAATAAAATAGATTGCCAGGAAACTGACCACAATTCCCAGCAATCCAATCCGCCAATGCTTCAAGGGCTTAAACCCACATCTGTTTAAAACTGTAAAGCGCCATTATAGCACAAAGACAGCATGAAGCTGGTAGAGTGTATCGACAAAAATATAGGGTGCTGCGGGGCAAACCCTACACTAAAGGCAGCTAAACGAGACTGCTGGCACAAGCGCAGCGCTATTCCAACTTGCATGCCCGGCGCAAGTCTGCTTAAATCCTCTGGCGGAATAGCCATTGATAAAGCCACTTGTGATGTCACCCACGCCCCATAAACCTATATTCTGGCAAGCTGGTCTGCTGCTGATCTTTCTTATCACCATCTCGCTGGTGAATGGTATTCATGCCACGCATATGCGCCCGGATGAAAATCTGGTGTATGACTTCACCAATCGCAGTTTACCGGGACTGGTGCAATTTCTAGCGGAACAGGATGTGCATCCGCCGTTGTGGTTTTCATCGTTCTGGCTGTGGCGGCAACTTGCCGGCGATAGCGAATTCGTCGCCCGTGTCTATACCATTTTGCTGAGTATGCTCACGCTGGCGCTGGTGTATCAGGTTGGACGCAAGTGGTTCGGCAAATCGCGTTATGGCTTGTTTGCGGTGACGTTGTTGGGGGCGAATGCCTTCTTTTATATTCATGCGCTCGAAATACGCCCCTATGGTCTCAATATGTTACTGGCAACGACCTCAATGTGGACGTTCCAGCGCTGGCTCACACAACACACCTGGCGTTCAGCCGTTTTTTATGCGCTCACCATTCCGGTGCTGCTCTATGTCCATTATTTTCTGTTTGTGCTGATTCTGGTTCAGGTGATTTGCTGGTTCATTTACTGGCTTATTTTAGACCGGCACCGATTGCAACACTTACGACAGGCGTTGGGTGTGACATTGTTGGCCGGGGCGCTGTGGCTGCCCTGGTTCCCGGCAGCCGCGCATCAAATCGTACACTTGAGAGCATCGGACACGGCGGGCGGCAATGAACGCGGACTGTTTGGCAGCGGCGCGACCACGATCCCCACTTCAATCAGCGCGGTCAAGGAATTGGCAGCGGTGGCGACCAATGGGCTGGTATGGCTCTATGTGGGCATCCTGCTGATTGGCTTGCTTTATTGGTGGCGGCGTGGGAATTACTGGTTGGTGCTGGCGTGGGCACTATTAGTGCCGGCGTTGTCGATGACTCTGAACCAATGGCTGGCCGTTTACCTACCACGTTATGTGGTCTATCTAGTCATCGGCTTGGCGTTGGCGCTGGGTGCGGCGCTGGGGCGATTGCCAAATGTCGCCCGCTGGCTGGCACTGCTAGGTGTGACCGCTGCGAGTCTGTTGTTGCTGCCCGACCATTTACCCAACGACCGCATCCCATTTCGTGATCTGTACCGCCAGATTTCTTCAGCCGCTCAACCTGATGACGTGCTATTTTTCGATCGTGGTGGCTTGAACGATGGTTTTGTTCGCGCCCAAATTCGCCGCTATCTTGATCCTGAGCTATCGTCGCGCCGGGTATCGGATCTGGCAGCGGCGCAGTCAGCACACCGAGTCTGGTACGTCACCGATAGTGAATGGTGGACGGACAGCACCCGTATGCGGTTTGAACAACTTGAGGCAACACACCCCTTACAGCGTGTGATTGGCGATTGCAATCGCGACTGGTGTTATCTGCTGCAACTTATGGAAGCGCGGCCCACCAACGAACCCCAATATTTCGGTGATAGTCTGGCCTTTTGGGGCCTGGATGTTGATGAAGTCAGCCCAGAATCCATTGTCACACGCTTGTGGTGGACCGTCACCGCAGCCATCCCGCTGGATTATTCAATTGGCCTGCATCTGTTTGATGCACAGGGAGTGCTGGTCGCCCAAAATGACGGTGCTCTCCACGATTATTACACCGGGCAATTAATCCAGACCTCGCAGATGGAAACGGGCAAAATCTACATTGACGACCGCCGACTACAACTCCCACTAGAATTGCCAGCAGGCGACTATCAACTGGCGGTGCTGGTCTATCAATCCTGGGATAATACGCGCCTGTTATTACCCAATGGGCAGGACCAGCTCACCATGGAAACTATCGTTATTCCTTAAACGGATGTTAAGCTAATCTGAGTCGCTGCCCCAAATTGGCTTTAATTGGGTTGATGATTGTCAGGTAACATATTTCATATTCAGGTTGATGAATCTCAGGAAGCTTTATGGCAGTTGAATTTGCTGCGCAACATTCATTTACAAGTAACCACCGCAACCCATTACGCTTTATTATGTCGCACATTGTCCGGCACTGGTATGTCGGCATTTTTATGGTGCTGGGGGCCTTTTTCAACGCCGGGTTCGCGGCGGTCATTGCGTACCTGATCGGTGAGGCATTTGATGCCATCATCAATGAAAATAATAATCTAGAACGGGTACTGGCGATCTGTCTGGGCATCGTCGGCGTGGCCCTGGTGCGGGCACTGGTCCAGTTTACGCGCAATTTTACCGCCCAGGTGTATGGGCAACGAATCGAACGGGACGTTCGTGAAGAGTTGTATGCCAGCCTGCTGGGTAAAAGCATGGCCTTCCATGACCTGCAACCCATCGGTGAGACGATGGCGCGGGTTACGAATGATGTGATCGAACTCAATTTGATGATGAATACCGGTGTGAATATTCTCTTTGGTTCATCCATGTTCATGATTATGCCCCTGTTGGCCGCACCAGCCATCCACCCCGTCCTACTGATCGTCCCCATTTTTTTTGTTGTGATTCAGATCTTCATCCAGGTTCGTTTTGTACGCAAACTACACCCAATCGCGAAGGGCGTGCGGGCTAGCTTTGGCCGGATGAATGCGCGGTTGGCGGAATCGCTTGATGGCTTGCAAGTCGTCAAAGGGGCTGCCCAGGAAGATCAAGAAATCGAGCATGTCGCTGGATTGGTGGATGCGGTGCGCGACCGCTTTATTGAACAGGGTGAACTCGAAGCCCGCTATTGGTCGAACCTGCTATATCCACTCACGATTTTTGCCGGTCTTTTTCATGCCCTCTACGTGTTTGGCCTGGGGTGGATTGATACCGGCGATATTGTGGCCTATATGGGCATCTTATTTTTGTTTCAGTTCCCGGTGTTTGCGTCGTTGTTCACATTACCCCGCATCGCATTAGGTTATGCCAGCGCCGCCCGCATTCTGAGTGTGATCAACACCGAAACGGCGCTTGATCAAAACGCCGCCGGCAATGACGCTCCCATCAAAGGCGAGATCACATTTGAAAATGTCCATTTTGGCTATGGCGACAAGGAAATCCTGCATGATGTTTCGTTCACGATCAGGCCGGGACAAACGGTTGCCATTGTCGGTCAGACGGGTGCTGGTAAAACCACGATCACGAAGTTGATTAATCGTATTTACGACGTGAATATGGGCCGGATTCTGATCGATGGCGTTGATGTGCGTAATTGGTCACTGGCAGGCCTGCGGTCGCAGATCAGCATTATTGAGCAGGACATCTTCCTGTTCAGCCGCACCCTGGCCGAGAATATTGGTTTTGGCAAAGCGGAAGTCCCACAAGCGCAAATTGAAGACGCTGCCCGCAAGGCCCAGGCGCACGATTTTATTCAGTCATTTCCCGACGGTTACAAGACAAAAATCGGCCAGCGCGGTGTGACCCTCAGCGGCGGACAACGCCAACGGGTGGCCTTGGCCCGTGCCTTTGTTACCGAGCCACCCATATTGATTTTGGACGATAGCACCAGCGCGATTGACAGCGCGACTGAAGACTTGATTCAACAGGCGATCTGGACCGCATCGCAAGGCCGCACGACGATATTGATTACGCACCGTTTGTCACAAATTCGCTGGGCCGATCATATCATCGTGCTGCGCAAAGGGACCGTTGTCGCGCAGGGCAGTCATGAAGATTTGCTGCAGACATCGGAATCATATCGTCGAATTTTTGCCCGTTACGAAATGCCAGCCGTAAAGGAATAACCTCATGGTCGCCATCATGTCCGGTCTGGAGGCCGACAAGTACGATCGCCAGTACACTGACGCCTATTTATTTCGGCGCATATTCAGCTACTTTGCGGCGTACAAACGCCAGGTCATCATCATCGTGTTGGCCTTTACCGTGCTGGCGGTAATGCTGGCGCTGCAACCGCTCTTCATTGCCGAAGGCGTTGGCGCATTAGAGACCGTTGAAGGGTCGAGCACTATTCAACTGGTGCTGGGTGCCCTGTTTGTGGCGGCTTTTCTGGAATACATCACCAACTGGTTGCGGCGACGCTTACTCACGCATGTGATCGGCAATGTCATCGCTCAGATGCGAAACGATGCCTTCGCCGCCGCAGTTGAGCGTGACCTGGCGTTTTACGACGAGAATAACACCGGCAAAATCGTCAGTCGTATCACCAGCGATACCCAGGAATTCGGGGATATTGTGCTGGTAAGCAGTGATATTATCGCCCGCCTGTTGCAGGTGTTTATCCTGGTTGCCATTATGCTTGATCGTTCCGTCCCGCTGACGATACTCCTGCTGGGTACAACGCCGATTGTCGTGCTGGCCGCCTTGAGCTTCCGACGCATTGCCCGAACCGTTACCCGACAAGCGTCACGCCAGCTAGCGATTGTGAATGAAACCATCCAGGAGAGCGTATCAGGCATCAGCGTTGCCAAGAACTTTCGCAAAGAAGCGATGATCTTCAGCGAATTCCAGGCGGTGAATAAACAATCATACAAAATCAACATCCAGCGCGGCCTGATCCTTGCTATGATTTTCCCCGTGCTAACTACCCTTTCCGGCATCGCCGTCGCCATTGTGGTCTATATTGGCGCAACATTTGTCGTCTCAACCGTGATCTCAGCCCGGGTCTGGTTCTTGTTTGTCCAGGGCGTTGATCGCTTCTGGTTTCCATTCACCAATGTCGCCGCCTTCTGGAGCCAGTTCCAGCAGGGTCTCAGCGCCACCGAGCGCATTTTTGCCTTGATTGACGCCGATAACACCATTATCCAGCAAGATCAGCAGCCGGTTGAATCATTATCTGGGCATATAGAATTCGATGACGTGACGTTTGAATATGTCGCTGGAGAACCGGTGCTGAAAAATTTCGATCTGGAAATCCAACCGGGCGAGAGCGTGGCCTTCGTCGGACACACGGGAGCGGGCAAAAGCACCATCGCCAAACTCATTACCCGCTTTTATGAGTTCCAGGGCGGGCAAATCCGGGTTGATGGTCGGGATATTCGCAGTGTGGACCTGCAAGCCTATCGACGCAAGCTGGGGATTGTGCCCCAAGCGCCGTTTCTGTTCAGCGGCACCATCCGAGATAATATCCGCTATAGCAAGCCGGGGGCGACCGATGCCGAGATCGAGGAAATCGCCTACAGCATCGGCAAAGGCGAGTGGTTGGATACGCTGCCCGATGGCCTTGACAGCGACGTGGGTGAACGCGGCGCACGCCTCAGCATGGGCCAGCGCCAACTCGTCAGTTTGCTGCGCGTGTTGTTGCAAAAACCCGCCATCTTCATCCTGGACGAAGCCACCGCCAGCATTGACCCCTTCACCGAGACCCAGATTCAAGAGGCGTTAGAACTGATTCTCTCGCGTTCCAGTTCAATCCTGATCGCCCATCGCCTGAGCACGGTGCGCAGCGCTGATCGCATTATCGTACTGCGCGAAGGTGAAATTATTGAAGCAGGCAGTCACGAATTGCTGATGGAGCAAGACGGCCACTACGCCGAGCTTTACAACACTTACTTCCGGCACCAATCGCTGAGTTATATCGAGACGGCTAAAGAACGCTTCGCGGGTGAAGTCGCCGGGGATTAGTTGCGTGCTTGCAAGTGCGACTACTTATTCTATAGGTCAATAAACATCGGGAACGGGTCCGATATAATAGATTCTTGCCCTTGAACCCCCAGACAATAGTGTGGCGCAGTCCTGATTCCGTGCTACCCTCCCCCCAAAAATGGGAGACCCGGCATGGCACAAGAGACTCGTCAGCAACAAATCGATAAGATCTGGCACGATCACCGTTGGCTCTGGTTCCTGCCGGGGTTGGCGGTCGGCCTCATCATCGGCTTACCGATCCAACTCGGCGACTCCCCCACCGGCTGGTTCATCGACGGCATCTGGCCGGAGACGCTCGGCATCCTCTTTACCGTGTTCCTGATCGACCAATTGAACCGTACCCGCGACCGCCAGCGCGAGGAGCGTGAGCTACAGGCCAGGCTGGTTCGGGACGCCGGGAGTCCAGATAATGCAACGGCGCTTAATGCTGTACGTGAATTGCAGGCACGGAGGTGGCTATATGGCGAGGATGGGGTGCTGGCCGGTGCGTATCTGGTGGAAGCCGACCTTAAGGGAGCCAGATTGTGGGGGGCAAATCTAGCCGACGCATTCTTGTGGAATAGTAATCTAGAAGAGGCGAAATTAGGTGGAGCTAACCTGGAAGGAGCCGACTTGAGTGGAGCTAATCTCGCTAGAGCGAATCTAATAAATGCGAGATTTAACGAAAAGTCCAGACTACCCGATTTCACAAACTGGACGCCGGGTTATGATCTGAATCGCTTTATAGATTCTAACCATCCGAACTTCTACCAAGACCCTATATGGTGGACTAACAAAGATGAACCCTGAACCCCTGGTGTGGCGCAGTCCTGAATCCATGTTACCTTCTCCCCTAAAATGGGACACCCGTATGGTTTGCCAGATGGTGTTTTAAAGGTTGGGTGTCGCGGTTACTGCCCTGCGTCATGCGATTCGCGGTCGCTTAAGGAATAGGAATTCTATTAATTGAGGCTCATTCCAATTCAACTGTGAGCGCAACGGCTTCGGCACCGCCCAGACACAGAGCTGCGAGGCCGCGTTTGAGACCGCGATCTTGCAGGGCGTGAATGAGTGTGATGAGGATGCGTGCGCCGCTGGCCCCGACTGGATGTCCCAGCGCGATGGCACCGCCATGCACATTGACTTTTTCCAGCGGAATCGGATGTCCTTCGCGTTCTAGCCCTTTTAAATCCGCCAGCACCTGCGCCGCAAACGCTTCATTGATCTCGAACAGGTCTACATCATCAACCGACCAGCCCGCCCGTTCCAGCGCGATGGGGATGGCTTTAACCGGCGCGTAAAACAGCCATGCCGGTTCCACCGCAGCCTGCCCAAAACTGACAATCCGCGCAAGCGGCTCGTGACCGTGCTGGTCGGCATAGGCTCGCCTGCTGACAACCAGCGCCGCCGCCCCATCGTTCAGGCCCGGCGCGTTACCCGCCGTAACCTGCCCCGCCGCTTCAAACGCCGGTTTAAGTTGGGCCAGTTTTTCCAGCGACGTGTCATAGCGAATGGGTTCGTCCCGGTCAATCTGGGTTCCTTCGATGGTGATCGGCGCAATTTCAGCCTGGAACTTACCTGCTGTCGTCGCCTGCGCCGCCAGTTGATGACTGCGCAACGCAAATTCATCCATCGCCTCACGGCTAATGTCGAGCTGGCGTCCGATAAATTCCGCCGCATTGCCCATGCCCCAATCACACAGCGTACACCACAGGCCATCGGTCAACGAGTCGCGCAATTTCACATCACCATACTTGCTGCCCCGCCGCTGACTGTCATTTAGATACGGCGCACGGCTCATGCTCTCAGTACCGCCAGCAATAAACAGACTGCCCTGTTCCGCCTTGATCGCGGTTGCGGCCAGCATGACACTTTTCAGACCGCTGCCGCACACTTTGTTAATCGTCAAACCGCCAACATGGTCGGGGATACCAGCAGCGATGCTAATTTGGCGCGGCAACGCCTGACCCACCCCCGCCCCGACGACATTGCCGATAATCACTTCATCGATATTGCTACTATCAATACCACTGCGTTCGACGGCGGCCTCTACTGCGATTTGACCAAGTTGCGCTGCGCTCAGATCAGCCAACGCACCGAGAAATTTCCCCAGTGGCGTGCGCGCGCTGCCGAGGATCACCGCTTCGGTCTGACTATTACTCGCCATAAAGCTCGTTCCAGATCGTCTTCATTTCCTGATAGGTATTATCCAGCGTATCAGGGATCACGCGAGTGGAACCGACCGTGCTCATAAAATTGGCGTCACCAGCCCAGCGTGGCACGATATGAAAGTGATAATGTTCGGCGATGCCCGCCCCCGCTGCTGCACCGATATTCGCGCCCAGGTTAAATGCCTGGGGATTATAAAGCTGGCGTAACGTTGCTAATGCCCGATTGGTCGAGACCATCAGGTCCGTGAGCGCAGCGGTAGACAACGCCTCCTGCGAATCGACGTGCTCGTAGGGAACGATCATCAGATGACCGTTGTTGTAGGGATAGCGATTGAGCGTCACATAAACATATTGTGATCGGGCGATAATATGTTCAACTGCGTCGTCGCCTTGCACTTTATTGCAGAAGACACAGCCAATAACCGGCTGTTTATCGCCACGAATGTAGGCCATACGCCAGGGTGTCCAAAGATGCTCCATCAAGATTGGCTGTCCATCCACATCGCCAAAAATGACTTATCGAGGATTTTTCACAACGGTGATCGCCCCAGGATTAGTCACATAGCACTATGGTAAAATCATAACCCGGATGGGAGTATAGCACCATGACCTTGACACACAATTCGCTGCAATTGGCGTTGCAATCACGCCCATTTCGCTATTATGAGCAGATCGCCAGCACCAACGATGCGGCACACGAATGGTTACGCGCAGGCGCAAGCAACGGCGCAGTGGTGATCGCCAATGAACAACTTCAGGGACGTGGCAGAAAAGGCCGCACCTGGCATACGCCACCCGGCGTAGCCCTCGCTGTTTCCGTGATCTTGCAGCCATCTGCTGCTGATTTGGGCCGGTTGAGTATGCTCGGTGCAGTAGCGATAGCCGATTTGGCGATAGCTGCTGGAGCGCAGCAGGTCGGGATTAAATGGCCCAATGATGTGCAGATTAATGGCCTGAAACTTTCGGGTATTTTGCCCGAAGCCGAATGGCAGCGCGATCAACTGTTAGGGGCTGTGCTGGGAATGGGCGTGAACGTGCGGGTGAATTTTTCCGGTACGGAATTGGCGGATCAGGCAATTAGCTTAGAGACGGTGGTTGGTCGCCGACTTAACCGAACTGACCTGTTGGCGCTGCTTCTGGAACGGGTTGACTATTGGTTTGCCCGCCTGGGGTCAGATGAGTTGTTTCGAACCTGGGAAAGTCGCTTAAACATGCTGGGACAAACCGTCGAGGTCAATGGGATTCAGGGCATAGCAGCAGCCGTTGATGACCAGGGCGCACTGCTACTTCGCGATGCCGGCGACCAGTTGCAACGGGTTGTCGCGGGCGATATTGCGCTGGGAGTGTAGCCGTTTATGGGAATCCGCCTTGAATGGGAAATCGAATCTGAACAACAACTCGTCCGGCAAAAAACTGGTGAAGATCCAGTCACCCGACGGCAGCGACGGCGGCGGCGTTTCCGCTTGTTATTAATCCCGCTGGTTTTATTCGCGATAATTGCCATCATCGTCGGCTTTGTTGTCTGGCGGTTAAACGAGGTTGAGCAGCAAATCGAAACGGTGCTGCGGGATACCGTTGATGCGGAGATAGCAACGTTGCGGATTGGTGATGCGCAAGCCTTTCTTGATTATCAACGCAGCGCCACCGAAACCTGGCTCAATGCGCAGCGGGCCACATTCGACGCCTATCAGGCGCTCAAGCTGGAGAATCAGATCCAACTCACCGGACAAATTCTGAATGTTGCTGTTGATGATAATCGCGCCAGGGTTCAAGTTGAAGAAATTATCAACAATACGCCCTATGTGCGAACGTGGTTCTATTGGCAATATGGCGATGGCTGGCGCCATGTGCCGCCCGATTACACCTTCTGGGGTGATGCGGAGACGTTGAATGCGGCGCAGCTAACAATCCGTTACCAGACAGTTGATGCGGCCCTGGCGGAAGCGATGCAGGCCAAGATTACGGGCTGGTTGGAATTTGGCTGTGCCAGTCTGGGCTGCACGAATTTATCACCACTACAGGTTGAAATCATCCCGGAAGTGACCCTAACAACCGGTTGGTCGGTGGCTGATCCCGAAGTGCTTCACGTGCGCTCACCCTATGTCGATCTGGCACGGCTGGATCAACCGCTCGATTTCGCGCTGCAATTTGATCTGGCGAATCTGGTAGCGCAGCGGTTGGTGCAAGCAGCAACGAATGATCTGCAACCTGTTTATCCTGCCGATGTATATTATCTGCAGTCGGCGATTGTGTCGTGGCTGGTGGGTCGCTTTGCTGCCATTGATACCAATTCATTCCTGATCGATAGCCTGGCGCAAAATTATGGCAATGCGCTGGTCGGTGATCTGGCGCGGTTGCTCCAACCAGATTCGCAGATTGATCTCTTGAGCGCACTTGTCGGACCGCTGGACGAGGCGGACCTGGACTGGCGCGATTATTTGACCTGGCGGCTGTCGCTTGAAGATGAACTCATTATTCGGTCTGATGAAGGTAATTTCCTGACGCTATACGCGACCGGAGATGATTTTGTCCAGCAATTGGCCTATCAACGCTATAACGCTGGGCCATCGGGCCTTAATCGGGTCGTAGCCACTGTACAAGCAGAAACACCTATTGAAGGACCATTCCAATTACGTGCCATCACGGATGTCGACGGGCAACAGGAGGCGATCGTGTTCCGACTGGTCAATGGTCGCTGGTTACGGGCAAATTGACTTCGTAGACAGCCTATGCTAAAAATGGACCTATGAGCAATTAGCTGTTAGTCTTTCGCTTTTCGCTGTAAGCAAAGCCAAGACTCAGGCTAATCCGAGTTTGCACTTATCAGTAGAAAACCAATTACGACACAGGAGTGGTGACGATGCTTGACGATCTGCGCAAGGATGCACTACAACACGATTTTGAAGAATTTGAAGACGAAGAAGAGGACCCGCTATTAACGAGTTCCAGTGGCCCCCGTGTTGAACGACGTTTTTTGGGAATGACCGCTGTTGAGCGGATGTTTCTGTCGATTTTCTTCTTTATGAACGTCCTGGTTTTGGGCATAGCGATTCTGGTCGCAACCCAGCGGATTGTGCTTTAAACAGTCTGAATATCCTCAAGGGAGCGTCTTGCAGACGTTCCCCGATCATATCATTTGTCTAAATCATCTAACGACGCCCAACCATCGGTGCCATATTGTTGTAGCAAGGCTTTCGTTTCGGCCTGATAGGTCTTTACTTCATCACGATGTTCGTAGAAAAAAGACAAGGCTGCATGAAGCTGGGCGCGGGTAATCTCATATTGATCAATCAGGGCTTGTTCGCTGACGCCATTTTCATGGGCTACACCAATAGGCACAATACTTGTATTGGTTTCAGCTAGCACTGGTGTCCCGTGTTTGTTGAAAGTGATATGCTGCGTTGTTTCGGTAAACATGCCTATTACTCCATTTGTTCTAATTGTATCATCGTTTTCGTATGTAGAGGAGTTGATTAAAAATTCTTTCAGCCAAGAATACTGTTTCTCGCTCTATCTGTTCGGCCCATTCCACACAAAAAAGGACAATAGGGCCAATACCTTGTTGACCGCTGAATTGAGCCATTGGCGCATAAAAAATACCCTTATGATCCCTGCCAGTTTGCATCCATTCAGCGTGCAATCTGGTCACATCATCATCCATTGAAAGCAACACATAGCCATTCTCGGTAGCATATTCAAGTAGCCTGCTGTCTTCATTAGCTTTCATGCCCACGTCCTCGCAACGCAGCACATCAATTCTACGTTGTCTCAGTTGCTCAACGACGGCTTTGCTAATGTGTTCATCAGTAAAGATCTTTAGTTCAGACATGAACCAATTTTAACCTTACTTTCTGCGCGATTCTTCTTTGTCCGCGTTTTCGGTAAATACAGCGTTTACTCGTCATTTAACGCTGCCAGCTCCAATTCGATGCTCTCGACATACTCTCTCGCCTCAGTCGCATATTTGCCCTCTGGCGCAAGTTCGAGATAGCGTTGGAAGTCGGCCAGTGCTTCTTGACGGAGTTCCTGTCCGGTCTGCAACACCGAATAATACAACAGCCCACGCTCATAGTAAGAATCGGCATAACCGGGTGCGAGTTCAATTGCCGTGTTGAAGTCTGCCAGCGAATTGTCCCACTCATAGATGTTGCGGTAAAGCTGTCCTCTTAGGATGAAAGGTTCGGGATCCCATCTGTAGAATTTGATTGCATTTGTCAAGTCTTCAATAGCTTCTGTTGGTTGGTTCAGGAATCTGTAAATTTGAGATCGAAGCTGATATGCCTTCTTTCGATAGAGGTCAGGATAACTTTGTGTTGCTTCAATCACCTGAGTCGCTAGCTCAATAGCTTTTTGTGGTTCTCCCAACAATAGATAGGTGAATACCACGTTATTTTGAAGATTAAAATCGACCAGAGGTGTATTTGCGGATATGTAATAATTTTCCGCGTTTTCCAAGAGACCACTCATTGCCGCACAATTACCTTGAAAGAAGAGGGTCTCGATTAAAGGTCCGTCGGATGGTCCATTGTCCGTGTAACTATACCATTGCCATTCTACCTGATTGGCTGCTTCGAAATACTGATCGGCAAGACCACATTCACCCAAAAAATGTGTAACCAAACCAGTAGCAAAATCTGCTGCCCCCTGTTTTTCATTGGGGTTGAGGACGTGGAGGGATACACTGTCATATCGAAATGGCTCGAAATTAATAGGAAGTAGTTCTGGCGTATCGAAATGTGGAAAGAGAACAACCATTGATGCCCCATTGGCATTCATTGTTGTATATAAAACAAGCGAGTTCATATTTGGAAAAGATTCACCTATCTCAGGACTTATCTGCAAGACCTTGTAATCGATCCGCATCATTTTGAGATTTCTCTCAAGTCGTTTAAGGATTTCTTGATAGCAATAACCTGTCATCTGTTCAGAGAGCCAAGCGCTTGCCACTGCTGTTTGAGTGAGGGCTTCAACAATCGATTTGGATTCTGCTGTACAAACGATTGTTACTGTCGGCAAATTTGTCGTTGATTGCAACCATGTTAGCAGCAATATTATGGGTAGAAACATCCATGAATTCATATGTCACATACTCAATTGATTTCGAGTCTTGGAGAAAATGTCTACATAGCAAGTTGATTTATCCCAAATCATTTGGGATAAGTATATTAGCATTTGGGATACAAGCGGGTCGCTATCGCCTTTTTTCACGATTTCGAGTATAATAACGGAATGATGAACGATCAATAGACGGGTGTTGAATGTTGACAATTTATCATTTATCCCCAATGTTTTTGCACCCAGCCAACGCCAGCTTGCAGTTCCACAACTGGCATATAACCTGACGCCAAAAACGCGAATGAAAGGAGCTTGACGCCGCGACTGAGGTGAAGTGCGTGGTGTGAGTATTGCCTATGGATGAAATTGGGATTGTCCGCCCGATAAATATCAATGAAGAGATGCGTGGCAGCTATCTCGATTACGCGATGAGCGTGATTGTAGCCCGTGCCTTGCCCGATGCCCGTGACGGCCTCAAGCCCGTACACCGGCGCATTTTGTTCGCCATGCACGAGATGGGCATGCGTTATAACTCAACCTACAAGAAAAGTGCCCGCGTGGTCGGCGATGTGCTGGGTAAATATCACCCACATGGCGACACCGCCGTGTATGAAGCGATGGCCCGCATGGTCCAGACTTTCTCGCTACGTTATCCGCTGGTCGATGGTCAGGGTAATTTTGGCAGCGTGGATGGTGACAGTCCGGCAGCGATGCGCTACACGGAAGCACGGTTGGCACGGATTGCCGAAGAACTGCTGGTGGACATCAACATGGACACCGTCAATTTTACTGATAACTATGATGGGACCCAGCAAGAACCAGAAGTGCTCCCGGCCCGCCTGCCCAGTATGTTGCTCAATGGCGCGAGCGGAATCGCAGTCGGCATGGCGACCAGTATCCCGCCGCACAACCTACGCGAACTGGCAGCGGCGATTACCTTCCTGGTCGATAATTATCAACGCCTCGATGACATCACCGTTGATGAATTGATGGAGTATGTCAAAGCACCGGACTTCCCCACCGGCGCGATTATCGTTGCCGATGAAGGCCTACGGGAATCCTACGCGACCGGGCGGGGCCGGGTCGTCGTCCGTGCTCAATATGAGATGGAGGAAATCCGCGACGAACGTTTTCGTTTGGTGTTCACGGAGATTCCCTATCAGATCAGTAAAACCTCGATCATTGAGCGCATTGTCGCGTTAGTGCGGGAAGGCCGCATCGATCAGATCGCTGATTTGCGCGATGAATCGGACCGCAACGGGATGCGCTTGACAGTTGAACTCAAACGCGGCGCACAGCCACTCAAGGTCCTTAACCAGCTTTACAAATTTACCCAGTTACAAAGCACCTTCAGCATTCAAATGTTGGCGCTGGTCAATAATGAACCGCGCACTCTCAGCCTGAAGCGGTCACTCCAAATCTACATTGAGCATCGTTATGATGTGATTGTGCGCCGCTCCGAATATGAGCTCAATCGACTGCGGGCACGTGCACACATTCTTGAAGGGTTGCTGAAAGCACTCTCCAGCATCGAGCGCGTTATCCAGACGATTCGGTCGTCGACAGATACCGATACAGCCCGTGCCCAGTTGATGAACCGGTTTGATCTATCCGAACAGCAATCCAACGCAATTCTGGAAATGCAGTTGCGGCGTCTCGCTGCGTTAGAGCAGGAGAAACTCAAGCAAGAATTTGACGAAGTAATGGCCCGGATCGCCCACCTGGAAGATTTGTTGTCTTCACCGGAGAAAATTCTGGCGTTGATCCGCGAAGATGTGAACGATGTCGCCGAAACATTTGGTGATGAGCGGCGTACCGAGATTCAATATGGGGTCAGTACTGAATTCAACGAAGCCGATCTGGTTCGTGATGAGCGGGTGTTTATCTCCTTAACCAATAAAGGGTATATTAAGCGCGTCCCCTCCGTTGAATATCGCGCCCAGCGCCGTGGCGGTAAGGGCATGATCGGTATGGCAACAAAAGACGAGGATGGCCTCACCGATCTACTATCGGCTGGTAGCCTGGACTACATGTTGTTCTTCAGTAATCACGGCAAGGTTTACTCGGAGCGCACGTTTGCGATTCCAGAAACGCGGCGGGCGAGTCGGGGTACCCTGATACACAGTGTTTTGCCGCTGGCTCCTGATGAACGCATCACCGCAATTTTGCCGGTTACGGATTGGGACAGTGTCGAGGGTTGGTATTTTGTGATGGCGACCCGTAATGGTCGTATCAAACGCGTGAACGTCGAAGACTTCGCTGCCGTTCGCCCCAGCGGTTTGATCGCAATGAGCCTGGAAGAAGGCGATATGCTGAACTGGGTGAAATATAGCAACGGCAACCAGCACGTCATCCTCGTCACCGAATCCGGCCAGGCGATCCGCTTCCATGAGAACGCAGTCCGTGTGATGGGACGTCCGGCGGGTGGTGTCAATGCGATTCGGCTGGTCAATAATGATGTTGTCGCCGGAATGGATGTCATTCGTGAAGAGGATTCCCACTTGTTAGTCGTCACCGCCAATGGTCACGGCAAACGAACCGCGCTGGACGAATATGCCGTGCGCGGTCGTTATGGCGTCGGTGTTCGCACCTTAGCCCGCAATCAAAAGACCGGGCCAATCGTCGCCATGCGTTCCATCCAGGAAGCTGATGACATTATGCTCATCACCCAAAACGGCGTCGTTTTACGCACCCAGCTTGATGAGATCCGCGAAACGGGTCGCAGCACGCAGGGTGTCGTGCTCATGAATCTGGCTGAGGGTGATGAGGTGGTAGGCCTCGCTGTTATGGACGTTGAAGCCGAAGCCGCCGCGAATAGCAATGGCAATATGGGCGAACCCATGCTGGTGGGCGAAGCCGAAGAAATATAAGTGTCTTAATCAAAAACGGGCGCGCAAGCAAATGCACGCCCGTTGTCATGCTCCACTGACACCGATTATTCTTCGTCTTCCTCGTCGTCGCCTTCTTCAACTTCCCCTTCACCATCTTCATCAGCTGACAACAACTCATCTTCTTCCAAAAGTTCATCAGCGCGGGCTGCCGATGGCTGAACCACCCGCACCAACAACTCTTCTGAGTCATTGAGAATAACGAGACCTTCACCCAGGTCAAGGTCACGGACAAAAATACTGTCGCCAATTTCTTCCAGGCCAGAGATGTCAATCGTAATTTCGCTGGGGAGGTTGGCGGGAAGCGTTTCAATCGACAGGCTGCTGGGACCAGTAATAAGGATATTACCCTCAGCAACTCCCGGACTTTCACCCACAAACTGAATGAACACATCTGCTGCGATGGTCTGATCAGCATCAACGGCGAAGAAATCAACATGCAGGATGTCACCCCGCAATACATCCCGTTGGACTTCGCGTGTCAAAACAGTGTGAGTCTGACCTTCCACATCAATATCGATCAAATTCGTGCCGCCAGCCTTCATCAACGTGACTTCTAGCGGACGATACGGAATTTGAATCTGGAATGCGGGGGTGCTGGGGCCATAAACCACTGCCGGAACCAACCCTTGCTTCCGCAGTTGGCTCACTTTTTTGCCGGTAATGGTTCGCGGCTGCACTGCAATTTCAAAATCAGCCACAATGATTCTCCTTAAACATGATACTTTTTGTGGTGTTTGCGTTATCCATGAAAAACGCGCCTTAAGTTACAGGCGCATTTGCAAAGGAGCGGGTAACGGGACTCGAACCCGTGACACCTTGCTTGGGAAGCAAGTGCTCTACCAACTGAGCTACACCCGCAACTTGCTGTGATTATAGGGCGCACCAACAGGGCTGTCAAGAGTTGGCCCGGTAAGGAAATAGCTGATATATGCACAAAGTAAGCTGAGACAGGAGTCAATGTCACTACAGCGAAAAGCAAATTATAGCGTTCAGAAAATTAGTTTATTGTCTGCTAGTGCATAAAGGTTATTTTTTTAGCACACTGGTAGCGCGTGTAATCGGATTCGCGCAAACCGCACAGGTTGCAAAAACGCCGCGAGTAGGCTAAGTTCAGCAACATGGATACCATCTTCTATGACTCTCAGGCGTTTCGCAATATTTCTGCATCGGAACTATCCGATGTCTTGAACACGGATGGTCGTGTTATCTGGGCTGATCTGCAGCAACCGACTGAAGCGGATCTTGCCAAATTACAGAGTGTATTTGGCTTTCACCCGCTGGCACTTGAAGATACGATGATTCAAAACCAGCGGCCCAAAGCCGAGGAGTATCCCGATTATTTATTTATTGTCCTCAAGCCGATGATAATGGACCCACATAACCTGGATTTTCGGGAAATGGAGATATTTGTCGGGCGCAACTATCTGATTACGGTACATCCTGCCGATGAACCCATCATTAGACAAACCCAAAAGCGTGTTAATTTGCGCCAGGAACGCGCCAGCTTTTCATCATCGGCCACCCACATCCTTTACACACTTCTGGATGTAATGGTTGACGATTATAAGGAATTACTTGATGGGCTTGAAGATGAGATTGAGGATTTAAGTGCCCAGGTTCTCATGGAACCGAACCCGGACATTACGAATCGCATGTTCGAGCTACGCGCTTTCTTTAACCATATGTCACGTATAATCTTGCCGCAGCGCAACATTATCAATGTACTGGTTAACCACAACCTGGTCTTCATCAAGCCAGAGGGTCAATATTATCTACGCGATGTTTCCGATCACCTGAATCAGGTCATTGACGAGGTGCGCTTGGGTCAAGACAATCTAAACGCCCTGATGAACCTCTACGCATCATCGGTTTCCAATCAACTTAATCAGCGCGTGAACCGGCTGACGATCTTAGCCACAATCATCGGCGTCTTTACCGTGTTTACCGGCTTTTTTGGCATGAACTTCGAGCATACCTGGCCCGGCTGGTCAGAGCCATGGGGCATCCCGCTAGTGCTGGTGCTGGTTGCCATGACTGTCGGTCTGTTTTTGATTTTCCTGCGCTGGCGGCGCTGGTATTAAGCTACTGGTAAAGATGATTTTGATAATTTTTTGTCATTCTCCACTGTAAACTGCAATTAGCGAGGTTAATTTGCAGCAGCTCCGCTCGTCGCGTTAAACTTATTTTCTGCTATCGCATCCTTGAGGAATACATTTGATGAAACCCAAAGTATTTGTGAGCCGCGTAATACCTGCTGCCGGATTAGATCAAGTCAAAGAACATTGTGAAGTTGACCTGTGGACGGAGCAACTGCCCCCGCCCTACGAAGTGCTGTTGGAACGAGTCAAAGGTGTGGATGGCCTGCTGTGCCTGTTGACCGACAAAATTGACGGCAATCTGATGGATACTGCTGGGCCGCAGTTGAAAGTCATCAGCCAGATCGCCGTCGGGTTTGATAACATCGACATCCCGGCGGCTAACGAGCGCAATATTCCAGTGGGCCATACCCCCGGTGTCCTGACCGAAGCGACTGCCGACCTATCGTTTGCCCTGCTGTTAGCGGCTGCCCGCCGCATCGTGGAAGGCACGCGCTATATCAAAGATGGGAAATGGCTAACCTGGGAGCCGGAAACGCTCCTCGGCGCAGATCTCGCCGGGGCGACGCTGGGCATCGTCGGCTTTGGCCGCATCGGTCAGGCGATGGCGAAACGGGCCAGTGGCTTCGATATGAACATTATCGCGCATGACCCCTATATGAACCATGAAACCGCCGCTGGCTTGGTTGTGACTCCGGTAGATTTTGATACGTTGCTGGCTGAGGCCGATTTCGTCAGTATGCACACCTTGCTTAACGATGACACACGTAAAATCATCAATGCGGATTCGTTGCGCAAAATGAAGCCGACCGCTGTCTTCATCAACACTTCACGCGGTCCAGTTGTCGACCAGCAGGCACTATACGACGCGCTCAAATCCGGTGAGATCGCTTACGCCGCGCTGGACGTCACCGACCCGGAACCGATTCCCGCCGATGATCCGCTGCTGGATTTGCCTAACATTACAGTTGTGCCGCACATCGCCAGCGCCAGCATTCGTACCCGCAATCAAATGGCCGAAATCGCCGCCGCCAATTTACTCGCTGGGCTACGTGGTGAACCGCTGCCGCATCAAGCGAATAAATAGACAACTCAGGGCCGACACACTGATCGGCCCCTACAATCTTCTCTCAATATTGTGTCCAGATTTGGAACTCAGCCCGTCAGGCAAAAATCGGTTCGAGTTCCTGCCCCTGTGCGATCAATGCGTCCTGCTCCGCCTGACTCATCGGTTGGAAATTTTCAACGGCTTTAACCACCATCGGCATAATCGTCGTGTCGCCCGCGGTCGGAATGCCAGTCACGCCCGGTTGCGATAAGGTAAAATTCACACCTTGCTGAATCTTTTCTTGAATATCATACGGTTCATACCAGGTGTTGTAGCGCCGCTGCTGGTCGCCCCAGGGACCTTTGGCGACGGATTTGATTGCCATCACACCCACATTCCGCTCCTGACAGATCTGAAGCAGTTTTTCAGCGTCGGCCCGATATTCGGCTTTGGCATACAAGACAGGATTGATGGGGAACAAGATGGTGTCAAAATCAAACCGATTGAGCGCCTCGACATGAATTTTTGGCACCAGCCAATCATGCCCGGTGATACCAATGTATTTGGTCAAACCCTCGTCGCGCGCCCGCTTCATGGCTTCCAGTGCGCCACCGGGACCCGTTGCCTTGTCCAGTTCTTCAAAGGTCGTCACCCCATGAATCTGTGCCAGATCCAGTTGATCGGTCCGCAGCAGCGCCAGCGACCGGTTCACTTCTGCCCAGGCACCTTCATAGTGACGAACGCCCGTTTTGGTACCGATAAAAACTTCAGCGCGGTGCTTTTCCAACCAGGGGCCAAGTCGGGTTTCAGCCATCCCATTGCCATAGGACGCCGCCACATCATAATGATTGACGCCCGCCGCATAGGCCAGATCCAGCGCTTCATTCGCCTCAGCCTGCGAAATAGTCGAATGGAGGGCGGCCCCACCAAAAATCGCCACCGCACTCATGTGACCGGTACGTCCAAATTGTCGTTTTTCCATCATATAATCCTCACTCATTTTCGCTTCCATGTTACCTTATCGCCCTGCTATAATGCCACTCTGATTGGCATGGATGGATGTAATGCAAACGTTTTTCGCCTGGGTTCTAACTGCGCTCGTCATCCTGGCGGCCTACGCCTGGGCGGACTGGTTCATCTCCCGTTCACCGGCAGCATCGAATGATATCTGGTTGCCGCTGCTGGTCACGCTGGCATTAAGCACGGGCAGCCTCACGCTCATCATGTTCTGGGAAGCCTTATTGGGATTATCCCTGACGCTGTGGGGTAGTCTCATTCCCTATTTTTGTCTCATGCTGCCGGGTTGGTGGCTTCACCGTCCTACACGGCCCAAATTGGCAATCCCAAAGACAACACCACGCCGAATTCTACTAAGTTTGCTGCTCCTTATTTGTGCAGGCATTCTGTTCAACAGCGTTTACTGGCCGTTTAATCGGGCTGACACGCTGGGCATTTATGCATTCTATGGTCAGTATATGGCAGACAATCGAGCGATAGCCGACCTCCCCGGCGCGTTGACCGTCTATGAAGCCTATCCAATTTTTATCCCACTAACATATACCTATGCTTATCTCGCATCGGGTTGGCACAACGAGGCGCTGGCAGCTCTGTTCCCGGCTTTACTGAGCGTGGGCTGTCTGGCTGCGGTTTATTCACTCGGCACCGCGATGCAGGGTCGTCTGGCCGGGTGGTTGGCCGCCATCCTCCTGGCGCTCACCCCAACCTTCAGTAGCTGGGCCTCGTCCGGCTATGTCGATTTGCCGATGGCTTATTTTTATATGCTAGCAGCGCTATTCGCCTGGCGACTATGGCATGCCAATCACTGGTCGGATGCGTTCCTCATGGGCATTGCGCTGGGCCTTGCCGCCTGGACCAAGAATGCAGCCCTCGCAGCAATACCAATGGTTGCCGTCTGGTTGGTGTGGGCGTGGCTCAGACAACAGATCGGCTGGCGACAGATCGCACTGTTGGCGACAATAACTGGTTTCGTGGCTGCACCCTGGTATGTGCGCAACTGGATTGACGCTAATCTGATCTTGCCGCCAACGGCCTGGACTGAGCAGGCGCAACAGACTCTAGATACGCTTTTCATCATCGTGACACGCCCCCAGGATTATTCAGTAACCGGCGTGGTTATTCTTGTGAGTCTATTCAGCGCTGCTGCTCAACTAATCCGCCTGCGCCTGAACAACCCCGCGCTTTTTTTGTTGCTCCTGTGGACCCTACCGTTCTATGGCCTCTGGTGGTTAGCCGCCAGCTACGATCCCCGCTTTATTCTGATGTTCCTGCCGCTGCTCTGCGTCCTGGCCGGTGTTCAATTTACCCAACTTTGGCTATGGCTCCCGGCAAACTGGCAGCAGCGTTTACTGCCGCCGACTGTGGCTATGGTTATATTGCTGGCACTGATGGTCTTGTGGAATAGCGTCGAGTTTAAGGATGACCTACTGCGGAATCCCTTCATGAGTGTGGAGGAACGCCGTGCAACCGCTCTGGCCGAACGTCAACCGGATTTATATGAGAGTCTCTATGGCAGTCGTCCCTAACGAATAGTCGCTGGTCCCAACCCGATCTGGTTGTCCATCGAACCATCTGGCAATGTGACCAGCAGGCGATCTTCCGAGTCGTTCTTATCCGCGAAAACGCTCAGGCTGAGCCACCAGTCGCCAGTCTGAACATCAGCGGGCAGATCAAGAATGATCGAATCGCCCACAACTTCACCCGGCTGCCAGCAGGTGGTTGGATAGCGCGTATCCAGTGCCTGCCAGACCTGTGACGACTGCGGCAACGAACCATCAGGCGCGACCAGCAAGGCGCTAAACCAGTATGGGATTACGACCTGTTCCAGCACCTGCCAATTTAGATTAAGTTGTATGCCATCAGCCGACGGCAGGGCATCCCAGCCCACCAGCCGGAATGAATCATTAAAACTCGCGTCTACTGGCCGATTCGCGGCCACTGGACCGGGCGACTCCGGTGGTGGCGACATATCCGGGGCATTTATCAAAACCCAGGTTCCAGCAACCACCAGCAATAATGCCACTTGCGCCCCACTCAACAAGAACCACGAGCGATTCACCTGAGTCATCTCCTGCAACCCGCCAGCAGCACTCATCAAAACAAATGGCGCAAAAAACAGCCACACCCGCCCCGTCTCACCCCGCGCAATCCCGGTGAAAATCAACACAACCATCGTCAATAGCAGCGCAATTGCCAAGACCGTTCCTGGGATGCGCGGTCGTCGCCACACCCCCCACAGCCACATACCGACCAGCGGCAAGCCTGTCAATAGCGCCCATTCCCAGAAATGCAACCAGAGCCAGGGAAGGTATGGCCGGTCCAGAATTAAATGATTTGCCATCGAAAAATTAAACAGGTCCAGCGGTGAGAGACCACTGGCGAGCCAGAATAATAACCAGGGGATCAACAGACCCACGCCAAACCATAAGCCAACAATGACCGGCTTCGACCAGCTACGGGGTTTCAGCCATACATGGCGCAGGAGCGCATAAAATCCCAGCAACCCCAATAAGGGCACCAGCGAAAAATTAGCAAACGTCAATAAACCGGCCAGCAACCCCGCAGCAATTAACCAAACCGGATGAATCTTGTCGTCATCGCCGCGCAGTAACAGCCAGAAAGTCACCACTGCTGCCAGCGGGTAAACTGTGTTCCAGGTCGGCGTAAACAAAATAAGTGCCGGGACCAACGGCCACCAGCTAATCGTCAAACGCGCCCCAGCTTGCCCCAGCAACCGCCAGGCAACCTGATACAGGGGCACAACCGTCAAACCGGCCCACATCGGCATCAACATGCCAAACCAGGCCGAGGCCCATTGCGCCGAGGTATAGGTAAGTAGATCATAGTTGCGGCATTGATAAGGAACCAGCGCTCGGTGCAGCGGATCGGCAATACGCGGTAAGTGCTCAAACAACGCATTCAACGCGCCGTAAAGTAGTGGCAACGCGGGACCCGACAGAACGATATGACCGCTGCGCCCGACGAACGGTTCCACTGTGACCGGCCAGTTCACCCAACCAGGACCGGCCCAGTTGATCTCGACTCCGGCCAGATGCTGCCCGGTTGTCACCCCGGATGCCGTCCGCACAAAAAGTTCATAGCCAACATCATGTGACCGCAACAGCAACCCGGCCAGGGACAGCGTCACCACGCCAACGAAACTCCACAAGATCAGCACCCCATCGCGCCGGGAACGCTGCAACAACAATCCGGCACCAGCAACATAAATCACCGCTACACTCAGCAATGGCAAAATCCACGCCAAAGTCACCGGCACATAAGGCCATTGCCAGCCAAAACCGCCCCGCAAAAACGGCACCAGATCAAACAACAAAATGAGCGCCAGCAGCCCGGATAATCCAATGAGGAACAGGATCGAGCGTCGCATTAGCCCGCTACCGTAATCACAGTAGGCAATACGCCGATATAGCCCTCAACAGTTTCACTGCCCATAACCGACAAGTTATTGATGTTGCCAGTAGCATCCGCTTGATAAACGACCACCCACAAACGATAATCGCCCGGCTGCAAATCAGATGGTAAGCGCAGCGCCCGGTTATCCCACACGGGCACACCGCTCCGCCAGCTTGATGTCGGCGCAAAACCGCCAACCGGTTCCAAATCCCAGCCCTGAACCACCGGCTCGCCAGCCACCGTCCGCAAAAACCACGCCACTGTATAGTCCTGCTCAAGCGTCCGGGTTGCCTGCCAGTAGAACGAGATCGGCAACGCAGCCCCCGCTTGAAAACGGGAGCCTTGCGGTAATTCGTAACCGAGCAATTGCAGATCATCACCGTAGACCAGATCAGTCGTATAGGCTGGACCAACAAAGTCCAATCGATCAGGTGCCGGAGCTGTGCTATATTCGATCAAACGCACCTGTGGCCCAGTCTGTAATTCGCGTAGCGGATAATAATGGGCAGCCATAAAACGTTCAACCGGACGTACACTCCACTCGACAAATGGCCCACTGCTGGCTAACAGCCACAGACGGTCACGCCCCCCGGCTAGCGCATAGATCAGCGGACCCGTCGTCGGATGTATCAGCAAATCCGGGTTATCCGACTCGATAGCTGGCGACTGTTCCGGGCTTGGTCTTTCGCCGGGATGAAACGGCAGGCTAACGATACGCGCCGGGTCCAGTCGCGCCGAGTTGGTGAAGTAGCGCTCATAGGTCAGATCGCTCAAGAGAATTACATCATCCGGTTGATTGGCTTCCGCCGCCATAATTGACAGCATTGACGGCAATGGCACATCGCCAGCACTATATAAGGGGTCGTCTTTAAGCACCAACAAACCGACGATCAGAATCGCCAAAAGACCAACCACCAGCCCTGGCAGATGCCAGCGAATAAGCTGAACGGAAGCCTTCAGATACCGCCAGATTAAATAAATACAGGCGGCAATGATGAACCCAAACGCCAACGGCACCCAACCATTGTGTATACGTACCCAGGCGATATTGAACTCCGCCGTTGCCCACAACTGCGGGATAACAACCCAGCGCAAATATTGAACCCGATTTAGTCCACCACCCCATTCGCCTAATCCATTCGCTTCCGGCGGTAAATTCTGGCTATAGTCGCGCCACCACAACGTCACACTGCTCAACTGCACCCAGACCGCGTATATGACCAGAGCCAGCACTGCTAATATCAGCCAGTGCCGAAACGGACGCCGGGTGATTCTGTCAATCACGGGCAAAGCGACAATCAAGCCAAATGGCACAATCGGAATCAAAAAACGCGGCGGCCATGATAGCCCGCCAAACCAGTCTCCCCCCTGCCAGAACGCATAGACCACTGCGAACGACACCAGCAGCACCAACAAACTGAGTACGTAGCGATAAGATCGCTGGCGATACAACAACCACCCGCCCGGCAAGGCCAGCAGCAACACGGGCGAGGTCCCCCATATGCTGCCGCCAATACTGAAAAGATAGCTATGAAGTGCCACACTGACATAGGGTTCTGGTTGCCGTACCACCTGAACAATCCGGTCAAGGCGTCGCGCAAGCCCCAGAGGTTCAGCCAATAAGAGCAATAAAATGAGCAGTAGTGATACAGCCCCGAACAGGACAAAAACCTGACGGCGATTGCGACCACCAAACAGCGCCGGGGCAGCAATAATCATGAGGCCCGGCAAGGCGATTGCCGCCGCGATCTTACTCAAGAGCGCCCCTACCATCACCAGCAACGCCGTTAGCAGCCAACCAACAGCCCGATAGTGACTCTGGCGCCATTTTTCGAGTAACAGCGCCGCCGTGAGCAACAGCAACAACGTTAATGGTTCTTGAAAGAAAGTTTTGCTATACGGCCAGACAATCGTGCCCACACCGAGGAAAAACGCGCCGATAACCGCGACGCGTTCGTTATAGCCCAGCGTCAACGCATATTGATAGAGTACAACACAGGCCATCGCACTAACGAAGATATTAAACAAATAAACGGCGTGAATCAGGCCAACACCTGGCAAAAAGTGCCATGCCAGCCAGTACAAGGGCGCCGCCAGAAAGACCTGCAAAACCTCCGCACCCAGGTCGGGCAGCGGATAGGTTTCATCAATTTTGAGGGTGTTGGGGGGTGGCGGACGCACACCAGCGCTAACGTCCAGGCGGGTATCGCCAAATTGCACCAGACTACCGGTCGCATCAAATAAAAAAAGTGTATCGGTGCTTTCGATACGAGCGCTGTAGGTCAACATATACAGGCTGGTCAGGCCAATAAAAACAACCACCAGCAGGCTAAACCGCCGATGGTTGACTGTCATCACACTGTTGGGCATTACGCTCAGTCTGATTCCTCTGAAGCCGCGTGCCCAACTATAGCATTGATTTTATTTGCTGCCACCTGTCAACTTATTGCGAAATCCAAGCAAGCCTTTGATCACTTTCTGGCTGGCGTTCAGTTCGTCCAGATTTTCCAGGCCGACTTCATAAGTCGCCGCACCGGCCATCACCTTGCCGTCGCGTACCTGCAAATCACCCATCGCGACCAGCGTTTCGCCATAGAGTTTCTTTTCACCCAATTCTTCAAAAATATCCGCGGCCTGCCGGAAGCAGTTATACGCCTGTTCTTTATCACCCAGGGCGACGTAGACACCCCCCATGTTCCCCAGCGCCATGGCCGTGCGGCGGGTATCTTGAAGCTCCTGGAATGCATGTAAGGCTTCCTGAATCATGTCCAACGCCTGCTGATTTTCGCCCAAGGCCCGATGAACCAGGCCGATATTCACTTGCATCTCAGCGACCATATCCGGCGCACTGTCCGCCTCGTAAGCATCCTGCGCTTGCCGGAAAATCCGCGCCGCATCCTCATAGTCCTGCTGCTGAAAAAGCTTAACACCCTGCTCTTGTAATTCCTGTGCCTGACTCACGTGCTTTCACCTCTTCACTACATGGTTATATCTAACATGCTCTCACCCATTTGCCGCAGCTTATCGGTTGGCATTTTACTGAGCATAATCGCAATTTCGATAAAGCCGATATTCAGTGGATTAGCGGCGAATTGACGCACATCCTCGGGCAAGTTCGTAAAGTGTTTCCATTCTTGCAACGCAGCTAAAATCTGGCCGATATAACTGCTGCTTTCCAAGAAATAGCTGATATTCTTATGGACGCCGTTCGCCAGTACCGTTAATTCATGCATGGGTAGCGACAGTTCACCCAGTTCATACTGAGCCAATTGCTCAACCGGGATATTGCTGATTTCACTCAAAGCGTCGAGCGTTAGCGCTTGTTCTTCCCGCGCCTGCCGTAAAAGCGCCCCAATCATCCGATCACGCAAGGCTAAATACTGAAACTGAGCATCAACTGCATGGGTCTCATCTTCGCCACTGAAGGTCTCAGTGCCCCAAAAATGGGCAACTGGAATTCCCAAATAATTCGCCAGCAATTCTAACTGTGGCAAACTAGGCGTGCGCTCACCATACTCCCAGGCTTCAACTTCGCTGGCGGGGATACGTAACAGTCGCGCACAATCTTCAATTTGCCGGTCCGCATTAAGGCGTGCATCCTGAATCAACACACCTAACATTTTGGCCCGCAGCCGATACGATTCACCAAAATCCATTGGCCTGGGTTGTGCTGCCTCCGACCCGGGATTTGCTTGCTTAAACTTGGCGGACAGATCTTTGAATTCCATTGTTGACTCCACGCAGCACATTTCACAGTATAAACGCATTATAGTGTTCCGAAGGCTTAAGAGCAACCGGAACGGCAAGCGCCGCCGCATTCATCAACCATTCGAGTTGAGACAATTTTCCTACCATCCTCCAGCAATATCTTAACACTTTGAACCATTTGTGCGTTTTTCACACCCCAAAGTGAGATGTATAATAAAATTGCGTAACATCTACCCAGGAGCCTGATTGGGCGACAAATAATGATGAGCGACACTCAGGAAAGTACAACCCAGCCGCTGTCGACTGAGCAACTTACAATATTTCAAGACATCATTTTGGCGGCAGGCACCGTTCTGAATCTACAAAAATTGCTTGACCAGCTTGTTTATCAGATTGCCGATCTGATCGACTGTGAACGTGTGCTGATCTTAACCGCCGATGACGAGAACATCAGTTTGCAATTTGGTGCCACCAATCAACCGCCTGATGATTATGAGTTGCGCAACCAATTGGGACGCTGGAGCATTACGCTGTTCAATGCCGAATCAACACCAGTGGTGGGTGAGTGGTTGGTCGGCAAAGCGCAGACCCTCACTGCCGACAATACCGCTAACCACACCACACTGAACTGGTTGACGGTTACGCTCCCAACTAATCATCGTTACAGCCTGCCCTTGATGAACCGTAATCGGCTCATTGGCTTGATTCTGGTGGATTCGCCTGACCCACTGACAGAAGCTACCCATACGATCCTCGGCACGATTGCCCAGGCGGTTGCGGTAGTCGTACAGAACGGACGCGTATATAGCAAAACCGTTCATCAAGCCGAAGCCCATATGCGCGAACTGACGATTCTGCGGCAGATTGACCGCGAACTGAACGACACGATTGAACCCCATCATGTGTTCCAGATGACGCTTGATTGGGCGCTGCGGTTTACCAATGCCCAGGCGGCATCGATCGGTCTTTATGAACAAGATGCCGATACGATGCGAATGATCGCCACCTATGGTTATGATATTCCCGCCGATCAATTGGCAGTAGTTCGCGCACAGCGCACGAATATTGCCCAGCGTGTCGCCCGCTCAGGTTATGCCGAAGTCGTACCCGATGTGTCGCTGGATAAAGATTTTATTCGCGGCGCCAGCGCCACCAATTCCCAGCTTTCGGTACCGGTTATGCGTGAAGATCGAGTCATTGCCGTTATCTCAGTCGAAAGCAAGAATCTGAACGGCTTTACCGATGAGCACCTCAGTTTTGTCGAGAAGTTAGCAGCCCGGGCCGGAGTCGCCATCGACAATGCACGTCTCTTTGACGAGACCGTGCGCGAACGCGAGAAATTATCGCACATTCTCAATAATACAGCCGACGTCGTTATCGTCGTCACCCATGATGACCGGCTGATGCTCATCAACCCGGCGGCATTTTCGGCGTTACGCCTCTACCCCGGTGAGTCGTATGTCGGCCATAAGTTCAATGAGGTATTTGAAGGCACCAACCTGGCGACTGTCTTTCAGAAGGCCAAAGACAGCGATGACCCCTATATTGAAGAAGTCGGTTTGCCCGACGACCGCACGTTCCATATGAACCTGACCCGTCATGAAAATGTCGGCTGGATTATCGTCATGCATGATATTACGCCCTTCAAAGAGATGGACCAGCTAAAAAGCGAGTTGATCGCGACCGTCTCCCACGATCTCAAGCAGCCGCTGGCGGTCATGAATGGCTACATTGAACTGTTACTCATGCATAAAAAGCTGGACACCACGGGCCTGAGCTTCGTCGAAATGGTACGCAAATCGATCCTCAACATGCGCCAACTCATTGATGATTTGCTTGATCTGGCAAAAATCGAAAGCGGCGTACAGCTCAACCTGGAGTCGATCAATGCCAGTGAGCTGATTGGCGACTGTGTTGACTCGCTGCAACCCAGCATCATGACCAAAGAGATGGAAATTCTCATCGACATACCCGATGAAACGCCGCCGCTTCTGGCTGACCATGCCCGCTTACAGCAAGTGCTGCTGAATTTAATTGGCAACGCCGTTAAATACACCCAACCCGAAGGCAAGGTCAAAGTCATGGTGGAGCCGAAAGAAACCACGCTGCGCATTCTCATTCAGGATAATGGCATGGGCATCAGCCCGGAAGACCAGGCGCATATCTTTGACCGTTTTTATCGAGTCCGTCGCCCCGAAACCGACAGCATTGATGGCACCGGCCTGGGCCTGGCAATCGTCAAGAGCCTGGTTGAAGCCCACAACGGCCAGATTGGATTGGAGAGTCGGTTAGGTGAAGGCACAACTTTTTTCCTCACCCTACCGACTACCGCCGAAGCCGAACCTTCATCAGTTGTTGTCCAACCCTGAATGAACTGGTGTCAGGTACCGGTGCACCTAGCAGCCAGACCTAATCACCGGATTCAGCCGATGGTTCTTCAGGAGTTGTTTTATGTGGATGCAGCAGATCATCTTCCAGGCTATGATCAAATTGGCGATACTGCTGCTCGATACGTTCAGGCAGGGGTTGTACCGTCAAAATCTCATCCAACAACGCCGGATTGACATCATTCACCAAACCCAGATCTTGCAAAGTCCAAACGGTGGTGATGCGCCCACTAATGTTCGGCCACTGATCTTTCGCCCAGATATAACGCTGGCGGGAAAATTGCCAGATCGCTTCGGGTTGTTTCTCCCAATTGAAGCTGTCCTGGAACTCTTGCCAGACTTCTTCCGGGTCGGTACGGGGAAACAGCGCCCGAATCATCTCGCGCTGTACCGCTTGTTCGTCACGCCCTGGCCCAACCCAGTTATGACTGTACTTATCAATGAACGTGAAGATGCCATAATGGGAAAAGTGCTCAATTGAAGCCAAAATCTCATCGTGCAGATTGTAGGCACTCCAGTAGGCATTTTCGAGCATTTCGCTCGGTTCCTCAAAGCGTTCACCATGATGATGGGCTTCTTCAGTCTCTTCCCACGTCTGCGGCAGAATGTCATAGCTATGGCTGATTAACTGACGAATACGTTCAGGTTCCACATTGAACTTGACCAACGCGCCCACCTCAATCAGATGTTCGACCACTTCGGCAATGCCATGCTGACGGGCCTCATCAAGTGCACGCTCTTCGCCGCTGCGATATAGGCGCGGACGTCCGGGCGTCCGGGAGGCCTCGATCTCTTCTTCAGCCGTCGGCACAAAGCGCTGTAACCCACCGTGATAGATAAACAACTGAAACAGAGTAATCAAGGTAGCACCGAGCGCAATCGGCAGCAGCGCCTCTGTTTTCTGGGTGATTAACACAATCAGCATCAGATAACTGGCAACCATACCGCGCAGCCCCGCAAACCGCAGGCCTTTCGCTTCATCCGACTTCGGATCAATGCCCCGTTTACTGAGAATTTCATCACGCACGAAAAAGACGGTCGTACTGGTAATGACAAACGCACTCACAAACCCGAAAGCGTAAAACGCTTCGACTCGAATCACGGTTTGAATAATCGGGATTAAGATCGCTGCAAATAACCAGATGACGACCACTCCAATACGATCATCCTCAAATGGACGCGGCAATCGTCCCAGTCGAGCCGCATTCGCTGCGACTGCCGCCCCGCCCACATAACCACCACCCTGCGCCAGCAGCAGGATAATC
Organism: Phototrophicaceae bacterium; assembly: GCA_965223835.1. Classification (GTDB taxonomy): domain Bacteria; phylum Chloroflexota; class Anaerolineae; order Aggregatilineales; family Phototrophicaceae; genus CAVYXZ01. The sequence goes on along the minus strand of CBDCXQ010000001.1, from coordinate 1,250,653 downwards.
GCCAAGAGGACACCCGCCGCACTCAACAACGATGTGCCAGTACCAAATACCAATTCATATTGAATCAGCAGCGTACTGTAACCCTCTGTCGCCGGGATGCGCCAGGTCGTGGCGGCAAAGAGCTGCATTATGCCGGTGCCGATCAGGAAAACCGCTGCCAGCACCAGTGCGGTATTGATCACCTTCCATTTAGGGCGGGCTGCGTGTTTACCACTCGCCGGAATCACTTCATAGCCGGAAAAACCCAGCATCGCGCTACTCATTGAACGCAAAAAGAATTGGAAGAACAACGCTGTCGATAGGGCCGGGGCATCCGTCACAAACTCCGGTGCATGATTGACGACCCCACTTTCAACCAATCGGTCAACGATACCCGGAACAAACTCGATCAATTGCGGTTGCGTCGCAGCCTGGATCGAGACATAGCTGAGCGCAAAGATGGTGAAGATGGTGAATGCACCACCCCCGACCAAAAATAAGGGGACGGCCCGCTTGGGACCCACCGCCACCAGCACCGCCATGATGAAGAAGGCATATATTTCCGCCAGGATGATACGTTGTCCGGCGATCTCCGGCAGGATCAGGGTCGTCACGTCGGCGGCTGACAGGGAACTGATGATGATCGTCAACACCGCATCAATGAAGAACATGCTTGTGCCCACCCACGAGAGAAAACGCATCCGGGGTGGCCCAATCGCCTCGACCAGTGGGCCGCTACCACCTGCATTGGGTTTCAGATAGGCCCCGGCTTTGTAGGCTGGCACCACGCCAAAAAACAACATAATCGATAACGTGGCGAACGCCAGCATCGCAATCTCATGATGACCGTGTGCACCCTCAATCGCCAGTAACGTTTGATAAGCGGCTACACTGAAGGCGTCGGCAGCGATTTCGAAAATCAACGCCAGCACGCCCAAACCGGTACCACCCAACAGCAAACCTTCTACCATCAAGCGTGGCAGCTTGCGGTCTGCCTCGAGCCGTTCGCTGGCACCGATATAACCTTTCAAGAAGAACATTGTGTCTATGCTCCGATTCGCACTAAACGAATTCAAACCCGGTAAATATAGCATAATTTGGCAGGATTGCTTAGCCAGACTCGCCGGGCACTTCTACCATTCTAAGCCTATGCGTCGCAAAAGAAACGTAAATTCGTCTTGTTAGCGCGGTCAACCCCAATGATTGACGGTTGTCGCCGGGTAGTTTACGCTACAAATGCAGGTTATCGAAAGGAACAAAATATGGATAAATCCGCCCACGAAACCAATCGGCTTTCATGGAATGAAGCGACTAAGGCGCACAACCGTCATAAGGGCGATCAAGCGGAATTTTTCCGCAATGGTGGCAACAAACTGCGCACCGAAGACCTTGAACTCCTGGGAGATGTGAATGGGAAGACCGTTATTCATCTCCAATGCAACAGTGGACAGGACACACTGAGTATTGCTCGGTTGGGGGTGCAGATCACTGGAGTGGATATTAGCGACGAGGCGATCAACTTCGCCCGCCAACTATCCACCAACAGTGGCATCCCGGCGACGTTTATCCGCAGCGATCTGTACGATTGGTTCGAGCAAGCGCAACGCGATCAAGCGCAGTTTGACCTTGCTTACACATCTTACGGTGTGTTGATGTGGCTTTCCGACCTGACGGCCTGGGGTGCGGGCATCGCCAGTATTTTGAAACCTGGTGGCAAGCTTATCGTCATCGACTTCCATCCCTACGCGCTGTGTATGAAAGATTGGCGACCATATCACGCTTACATGGGCGGTCAGCGCACGTATTTCGAACAGGGTGTCAGTGATTATGTTGCCAACGCCGGCGATGCGCCTGAATTGGGCATCAAAATTGATCCCGACGCACCGCAATTTGAAAATCCGAATCCTGATTACGAGTTCGCCTGGGGCATCGGCGACATCCTTACGGCATTAATTGAAGCCGGGTTAACCATCACTCACTTTCATGAGTATCCGTACAGTAACGGCTTTAAGCCCTTTGGCGACATGCGTGAAGCCCCAGGCCGCCGCTATTATCCGCCTGAAGGGATCCCCAACATTCCGCTGATGTTCAGCATCATGGCACGAAGGCCGGCGTGAGGATTTGGCATAGATGACTATAAGAAATAGGCCGATGCAAATTATCCTGCCAGACTTCAGAATTATGGCTCCGCATTCATAAATGACGATAAAATCGTGGCATAACCTTCGCGACTTTTGGAGAAACTCAACATGCCCACGCCTATGGAAAATTATCTTTTTGATCTACGCGGCTATCTGATTTTGGAAGATGTGCTCACTGCTGATGAGGTGGCCGAACTCAATGCCTGTATCGACAACATCCTGCCGATTGAACCCGATGAATGGGACGGCTACATCCGCGCCCAGGGTAAGGACCAGCAGAACATTCAGTTGCATCAGATTTATGAGGCGGGCAAACCGTTTGAAAACCTGATTGACCATCCCGGCTGGATCGACAAAGTGCAACACTTTGTGGGCGGCGAAGGCACTTTTGATCACTGGCCCAGCCCGCTGTTCATTGATGAGAACTTCGTGATTATACGCGAAGCCGGTAAAGCCACGCCCATGCATTCAGGCGGTTATGACGGCGTCAAGCGCACCCAGTTCCGCTATCGAAATGGTCGCTTTCAATGTGGGCAAATCAACATTCTGCTGGCGTTGACCGATATGTTGCCCGGTGATGGCGCAACCATGGTGATTCCCGGCAGCCACAAGTCGAACTTTCCGCACCCGCAATCGATAGATCGCAATCAACGTCTCGACTCTTTAGAGGCAGTTGTCGGCGCAGTCGAAGTCAACATTCGGGCTGGAAGCGCGATATTGTTTGTAGATGCATTGGCACATGGTTCGGCCCGGCGAACCAACCCCGGTCAACGCCGCGTCTGCATTTATCGCTATGGACCCGGCTGGGGCAACTTTCGGCATGGCTATCAACCCTCGCCCGAACTGCTGGATCGACTCACCCCTGCTCAACGCAAAATCGTCCAACCCCAGGATCTGCTGCCGCGAGAGCCGCAGAAATCAGCCCGTTCTGGATCATGATGCACCCTATCGCTGCCGCAACGTGGCACGATATATGCCGGGTGAGGTCCCACACCAGCGCTTGAAGACGTCATAAAAATGGCTGACCGTCTGGAACCCGGCATCATAGGCAATATCGGTCACATTCCTGTCGGTCGTCAACAATTGCTGCTGCACATACGCAACCCGCTGCTGTGTCAAATATTCAACAATGGTGTTGCCAAACCCGCCTTTGAACACCGCCATCGCATAGTGCGGGTGCAAACCAACGCAGGCCGCCACATCGCTGATTGTAAGCGGCTGTTTGAAGTGCTGACTCATGAAACGGGCCATTTGTTGCGCGTTATTGGGGTTGCCAACAGCACGCTGGGCAGTTGATCGGGACTGTAACCCAGCGCAGCGCTGGAGCAAGGCGCGTATTTCCAGCAATGCGATCTGCGGGTTCCCCGACGCAACATCCAGCGCCCATTGACTGTAGAACGTTTCATTGTAAGGTAGCTGGCGACTACACAGAAACGTGCCGGACAATAACGCTTTTAAAAACGCCGATGCCAACTCCCATTGCAACACATCTTCCAGCGGAACGGTCGCAATGTTCATCACGGTATCCGGTTCATAGCGTGTAAGCTGATGCGGTACAGCCCCCCAGAAAACGCCATGTTCGCCCGCCTGCAGATGGGCTTCATGGCCCGCATAGATATAGGTTACGGCACCGCGCTCAATGTAATTGAGTTCGATTTCATTATGACGATGAGGTTGATGGTGATCAATTAAAGAATGTTTAGTCCAGACGCGTAATCCAAAATATTCAACTGCTGCCGCAAGCACAATCTGCCTCCTGAGTATTCAGGAAAACTATAACGACATTCCAGACGATTTTCCAGCCAACACAGGTTATAACTGCAATATGGGCAATCTCAGGAGAAAATATGATGTTAACCGATATGGATATTTATCTATTTGATCTACGCGGCTATTTGTTGTTGGAAAACGCGCTCAACCCGGATGAAGTAGCGGCCTTGAACACGGGCATTGACGACATCCTGCCCCTGAAGCACAACGAATGGTACGGCTATATTCAAGGGCACACCTTTGGCGACAGCGAAGGCACCAACCTCCAGCAGATTTACGAAGGGGGTGAACCCTTCGAAAAGCTGATTGACCACCCATCGTGGATCGACAAAGTGAAGCATTTTGTCGGTGGTGAAGACACATTCGATTACAAACATGGACCGCTGTTTATTGACGAAAACTTCGCCAATATTCGTGGCCCCGGCGAGGCGATTGGCCTGCATTCGGGCGGCCATCTCGGCGTCAAGCGCAATCAGTTCCGCTATCATAACGGACGCTTTCAATGTGGACAGGTCAACATCTTGATCGCGCTCACGGAGATTGGTCCCGGCGACGGCGGAACGATGGTGATTCCCGGCAGTCACAAAGCCAACTTTGAACACCCGGACTTCGGTGTCCATAAGATGGGCGGCACCCAGGCGTCAGTTGATGGCACAGTCGGAGCAATTGAGGTGTTTATGCAACCCGGAGATGCCCTGCTGTTCGTCGATGCAATTTCGCATGGATCGGCGCGGCGCGAGAATCCCGGTAATCGGCGCATTATCGTCTACCGCTATGGGCCGTCATGGGGTTATTTCCGACATGGCTATCAACCCTCACCCGAACTCCTGGAACGACTGACACCGGAACGCCGCCAGATCGTCATGCCTCATGTTACACTCAAGCGCGAACCACAAAAGCTCGTCTGATTTTTTGCTGCGTGCAGAACGCGGGTCATTTGCAGCTCTGTGCTACAACTGACCTCAAAAGACATATAATCTTATTGCGCGTTTGCAGCGTCCAAACCAGGTCAACAGCATTCATGTTCTCAGGATAACTGTGATATGGGCGGAGCAGGTGTACATACGATCCTTTTCGCTGAGCACGTTTTCAGGTCTAACGTTACACTAAGGCATTCCAGCGTATAATCGAGTCATCTATGTTCAAGCAGGAGTACCGACGAATGCCGCTGTATGATTATAAATGCCTGGACTGTGACCATCGCTTTGAAGCCCGACACGGCTTTGACGATCTAGCCCCGGCCTGCCCCAACTGTGAACTGACTGACGTGCAGCGGGTGATTACCAAAGCACCGCGCATCGCGCAGGGCTTCAACGCCAGCGTGAGCGATACCGGCACGGCGACCAAAGAACAGTTGCAGGACAAATGGGCCGAAGAAACGCCCAAGCTGCGCAAGCAACTGGTCGATAAATTGGGCGAGGATGTGGTGAATCGCAATGCACCGTCGTTGAATCAGTCATTCGACTGATAGTCTTTAGTCGTTAGTCATTAGCTATTAGTCAAGATTTAAGTAAGCAGTTAACTCGATCTATCTAAAAAAGCCTGTAAGAACGGAAACTTCATGAGTGAGTTGGAGCAGCAATTTCACGATGCTATGGTACAGGTTTACAAAAACGCAAAACGATATTGCCAGTATAATGCCACCTACTTTCTTCAAATGCTGACAGAAAAAGGTGGGCTGGCAACAGCCAAATTCTTGATCACAACCGACACACCATCGGATGGCTTTACAAAACTATGGGAATGCCAACGGTTAGACTGACAGTAGAGTCAGTTGCACTCGATCCGATCTACAATGATCTATTCACAGAAAATGAACTCAGTTTGGCGAGAGAACGATTGCAACAATACGGATATGAAACACCATAGTTTGTGACCAATATCGGGTTTAACCGGTGGTTTACCATCACATTCAACGGAATACAACTCAATGTAAAGTTCGGGTTTTTGACTAACGACTAAAGTCTAATGACTATCGACTTACACATCAAAAACGCCTACGTCTGGGACGGCAACCAGACCACCCGGCGCGATCTGTACACCAAGAACGGGCGTATTGTTGATCAACCCGCGAACGGCGCACACATCGTTGATCTCGACGGCTATACGATTTTCCCCGGACTGGTCAACGCGCATGACCACCTGGAACTGAACCATTATCCCCGCAGCAAATTCCGTGACGTGTATGACAACGCCCATCAGTGGGGCGAAGATATGAACGCCCGCCTGGATACGGAACCCTACAAATCATTACGAGCCTATCCGCTGCGCGACCGATTGTTCATTGGCGGCCTCAAGAACTTGCTGTGCGGCGCGACGACGGTGGCGCATCATGGCCCGCCGCATAAACCGATGTATGCCAAAGATTTCCCGGTGCGCGTGCTGAAAAATTACGGCTGGGCACACTCGCTGCACTTCAACACCGAGCAAGAGATTATCGACTCGTATCGCAAAACGCCGAAGGACTGGCCCTGGTTCATTCATCTGGCAGAAGGTACGGACGAGGTCGCCGCGTCGGAGTATGAGCAATTATTGACGCTAGAGTGTTTTCGACAGAATACGGTTATTGTTCATGGCGTGGGATTACGGAACATAAAAATCGGAGATTTCGAGTTCCCGAATATTTGTGGTTGGGTCATTTGCCCTTCATCGAATAAGTTCCTACTCGGGGAAATTCCAACCCAGGATAATAATAACATCTTTTACGATTACTTATGGCTCAATGACCTTGCATTAGGAAGTGATTCACGATTAACGGCTGAAGGTGATCTGCTTGATGAAATGCGAATGGCACATAATCGAATCATAGATGATGACATAGCATTTGTGATTGGAAACACATTTCTTCAAAGTTCAGCATCACACATATTTCACATGGTCACAACGTGGGGTGCAGACATACTGAAATGCCGCAATATCGCTGAACTAAGCAAAGGCCACGTCTCAGACTATATTGTCATTCAAACTGTCAATGACGAATCACGAGGTTATTATGAGGTAGAAAAGTTATGCAATTCTCACCGTGCCGATCTCGCCCTCATTGTGAAAGATGGCATCCCACAGATTGGCGACCCGGACATGATGGCAAAGTTCCTCCAGGTGCAGACTGTCGCCGCCACGCTAGATGGTGTGCCCAAAGCCATCCATATCGAACTGGCACGGCATATTCATCAGTGTACGCTCAAGGAGCCAGGGTTGGAAGTGGATGGACTGCCGACGAAACGATTTTGGTTAATATGAAGCCTCTCGTCGTCAGTCGACAGTCGTCAGTCGAATAAATGGGTATCTCGTGCATGTTGACGCCAGATGCTCATAGCATCCGACTAGCCATTAGAAGCCGCCTTGAAGTCGGCTGGATTCAGGGCGCTTGAGCGTCCTTATAATTTTTAGGCAGGCGTTGGCTTTCAGCCAATGACTATAAACCAATAGCCCTTTCTGCACCTTTGCCCCTTTGTGCCTTTGCGTTACTCTTTTAGCTGAAGACTGATGATTAGCGACTAAAGACTGTTTTATGACTGATATTTTATTCGGCCAATCGTATTATCTGCGTTTTGATCCCAAACTGTGGGATGCGATGCAGCCTTACCCACCACTGGGATCGTTGTATGCTGCGAGTTATATGCGCGAAAGAGGCTACACGATCAAGCTCTTCGACGCCATGCTCAGCACTGGTCCGCACGAATGGGCGGCGATGGTGCAAGAAGTTCAGCCGCGCTATGCTGTCATCTTTGAGGACAATTTCAATTACCTGAGCAAAATGTCGTTGCTGCGGATGCGCGACGCCGCCTTTGAGATGATCGACGCAGCCAAAGTTGCGGGCTGCACCGTGATCGTTTGCGGGGCGGATATGACCGACCACGCCGAGCAATACCTGGAACGCGGCGCGGATACTGTGCTGCTTGGCGAAGGTGAGGAAACACTGGGGGAGCTAATCGCGTATCTTGATAACAAGCAGACACCCAGTAGCGTATCCCTACAGGATGATGATGTATATCAAATTCAATCGCTGGCGTATTTGCGGGATGGGGAAGTGGTCAAGACGCCGCCGCGTCCGGTGATTCGGAATCTGGATGCGCTGCCCTTCCCGGCCTGGGAACTGGTTGACCGCGAAAAATACCGCCAGATCTGGCAGGAACATCACGGCTATTTCAGCATGAATCTGGTAACGACACGCGGTTGCCCGTTCCATTGCAACTGGTGCGCCAAACCAATCTGGGGCCAGAAGTATAGCGTCCGCAGCCCGCAGAATGTCGTGGATGAAATGCGGTGGCTGAAAGCCAATTTTGACCCCGATCAGATCTGGTTCATGGATGACATCATGGGCATTCAGGACCGCTGGATTGAAGAATTTGCCGATTTGCTGGACGCCGCCAATCTACATATTCCTTTTAAGAGTCTTAACCGCGTTGATCTGCTGCTGCGCGGCAAAACGATCCCCGCACTGGCGCGGGCTGGCGCAAAGATCGTCTGGGTTGGGGCCGAAAGTGGCAGCCAGAAAATTCTGGATGCGATGGACAAAGGCACGACGGTTGAGCAAATTTACGCAGCAACGCAGCAACTGCACGCTCATGGTGTCAAGGTCGCGTTTTTCTTGCAATTTGGCTATCCGGGCGAAACACGCCAGGATATTGAACTGACACTCAAGATGGTGCGCGATCTCATGCCGGACGACATCGGCATCAGCGTGAGTTATCCGCTGCCGGGCACGCCATTTTATGAGCGGGTCAAACATGAATTCGGCGAACGCGTGAACTGGCTGGATAGCGCGGATCTGGCGATGCTTTATCAAGGGCCATTTGCGACCGATTTCTACCGGCAGTTACATACTGTCGTGCACAAAGATTATCGTTCCCGCAAAACATGGCACAGACTGGGTGCTCTGCTACGAAATCCGCAAAATTTACGTCCGGGGCATCTGCGACAAACAGCGGCCATGATCTACCATCGGGTGACATTGCCGCTGGCGCAACGCAAACTCGATCAACTGGCACAACTCCCGCACGAACCGACCCGACTGCCGAATGTGATGCTACAATAGGCGCAATGAGTATGAGGAAATGACTTTGAATCGAGTTAATGATTTGAAGGTTGATGAACTGCGTAATTTAATTCACGATACTGTATGGCATGTTCTGGAAGAAATGATTGCTGAATATGAGGTCACGCTTGAATTAACGGAGGAAACTGCCGCCTCCCTGCGGGACTATCAACTTAGGAAACCCAAAGGCCGGTCTGCTAAAGTTATTATGCAAGAGTTGGGTTTGTTCGACGATGAATATTGATTAAATGAATTATAACCAGTGCCAGCGGGTTTTTAGAGCTTTTGTTACATTATCATATGTTGGCATTATGTTTGCTCTTGTAATCCCCTCAGCCCATAATAAACGGACTAACTCCCCGGCTTGAGAAGAAGGAAGCGTTATTTTCAGCAGTGGTGACTCGGCAAGGAAAACATAATCACTCAAGATCACTGATTCGATTGTAGGCCATTTTCCGTTCTTGATGAAATGAATATCAGCTCCACTATCATAAATGAACAAACTATCTTGAGCATGAAGATAATCCAATTCATGCTTGGGTACAGTAAGTTTTTGGAGTCTACTGCCAACATTATCAAAGTTACCATCATCAAGAATGCCGGAATGTAAGGCCCATACTGCAATATATTTAGATTTTTGGTTGGCTAAAGCAACATCTTCAGCCGCAAACAGAGCTGCAAACATCGGTTTATGCGACCAGTCGAGCAGTGATGTAGGAATACCATGATGCTGTGCAAGGGCCGTTGCTGGATGATTTCGACCATCCCAAATCAAGAAACCGCTGTCAATGTTCCTCGACCCCATACCCTTTTTGATAAAATCCATGTGCCGAAGCATTACGGCTTCCCATGAGCCAAATTCGTTTCTTCTAGGAGTTGGATAACCGATCTTATCAACTTCGTCTATAAACTGGACAATAGCATCTATTTCTGCTGCCGTATTCAACAAAGCATTTAGTAAGTGCATCTGCTTTTCGATATCTACACGACATAAAGACAAGTAGCTCTGCCATGAAAAATCGCCAAGCCATTCTTTCGCTTTTTCAGATAGTCGGTCGAATGTTTGCTGAAACAAAATTTCAAGATTATCTCCGTGTCTTACCTTAAATCTTCTACGCACTCGTTCAGATTCAGTATCAACTTTCGCATCTCTCCACATCCGAGGAAGTAGAGGCCACTCCGCATCGCCATGTCCCCGAAAAACCCAGAGTGAGGTCCATTCACCTTCTGGCAACCAATGGCTTTTTCTGATCTGAAGATAATCGAGAAATTCCTCGGCGGTATCGCATTCTTTTACTGGAATATTAATCATACCCATCATCCTCCAAGCCAAGTATCGGACGAAATAATAAAAAGCGCCATCGGATAATTCGACCTCGAAAATCAGACCACCTGATAAGGCATAACATCTAGAACTACGTTAGACTTCTTTGGTTTCCAGCACACATATATCATGAGAAAATCTCTATGACCGACCTCACATACGCCTCCACCATGCAAATTGCTCAGGCCATCAGAAACCGTGAAGTCTCTTCCGAGGAAGTGGTTCGTGCCCACATCAAGCGAATTGAAGCCGTCAATCCGGCGCTCAATGCGGTGGTCTTGCAGACAGCAGAGCAAGCCATCGATGAGGCAAAAGCGGCGGATAAACGTCTCTCCAGGGGAGAAAACAACAGCCCCTTGCACGGCGTACCGATGACGATCAAAGACTCGATGGATACGGCGGGCGTCGTCACAACCGGCAGTACACCGGGGCGCGTCAATTATGTGCCAGAACGGGATGCAACCGTCGTCGCGCGGCTCAAGCAGGCCGGGGCGATCTTACTGGGTAAAACCAACACATCGGAATTGACGCTCAGTTTTGAGACCAACAGCAAGGTCAATAGGCGCACGAATAACCCATATAACCTGGAGCGGTCATCGGGTGGCAGCAGCGGCGGCGCAGCGGCCATCATCGCAGCCGGGGGATCACCATTTGATCTGGGTAGCGACTATGGTGGGAGCATTCGTTTACCGGCGCACTTTTGTGGCATCGCTGGGATCAAACCAACGTCAGGCCGGGTGCCACGCACAGGTACGATTATCCCACCCTACAATGGCGTTACCGAAGCGTTTCAGCAAATTGGCCCGATGGCCCGCTATGTCGGCGATTTATTTCCCCTGCTGCAAATTATTGCTGGCCCTGATTGGTCAGACCCATCAATCGCGCCGGTTCCATTGCATGACCCACAAGCAGTGGACCTGTCAACGCTAAAAATCGCCTATCATGTCGATAATGGCATCACCACACCGTTGCCAGAAGTTGCTGAAGCGGTTGAGAACGCAGCGAATACACTGGCGGATGTGGGAGCCGTTGTCGAGGCAGCAACGCCACCCAACCTAGAGGTTACGTTTGAGCTGTTCATGGCGCTACATCGCGGCGCGGGTGTCCCCAATGTCCGAGATTTACTGGTCGCCTATGGCACCGATCCGCAAGAATCGAACCTGAGCAGTTTGCTCACAGAAAGTGCCGCCACTAAGCTAGGGGTTGAAGATTATTCGCGTGCAATTTCCCGCTGGCAGCAATTCCGCCGTGACATGCTCCAGTTTATGCAGGCTTATGATGCGATTATTTGTCCAGCAAATGCGCGTGATGCGATTCCGCATGGGACGCTACCTGACTTTTATCAAGGCTTTAGTTATACGATGACGCATAATTTGAGCGGATTACCGGGTGTCGTGGTGCGCGGTGGTACATCGGCAGAGCAGTTGCCAATCGGTGTGCAGGTTGTTGGACGATATTGGCGTGAGGATGTCGCCCTGGCGATTGCCGAACATATCGAGAATGCGCTGGGCGGTTGGCAAGCCCCACCCCTATAAGCGGCATTTGATCTGTTGCGCAAGATAATGCGCCGTACCCATAATCGTCAACATGGGATTAACGCCCACCGCCGTTGGTAACACGCTGCCATCAGCGACGAACAGATTCTTGACCTCGAACATCTCACCTGCCGGATTAACTGCGCCCAGAGCGCTGGAGCCAGCGATGCGGCAGGTCGACATTTGATGGGCGCTGAATAATGCGAAAGCATTGCGTTCAAGCCCCACATTGCGAACACGCCTGAGATAGCTATTCAGATCACCATTCTGGTCGGGAATATAACCTGGCAAGCACTGCTGCGGACTGTAAATCGCAAGCGCTCCGGCGGCGGCATGAATCTTGATGGCCGCGATTAAACCCTGTAATAGATGGTCTTTATCAGCCCGGTGTAAGCGATAATGCAGCACGGGTTGCCCCTGTTTGTCAATCGTTACCTGTCCACCATGATAATCACGGGTCAAGACGATAATGTTGGCAAAATGATCAATATTCTGCATCTGTCGTTTATGATCCCGACCCGAATACCAGTTAAACGCCTGCGCTGCCAGACCGGGATGAATCGGTGCTGTCTCTAACCAGACGCCATAGCCCCGGCCATCAAGATTGATAAATTCGCGGCACATGCGGGTCTGTGGTGCGCCACACCAGCCTTGTATCGGTTCATCAAACCGACTAGAAATCATGGTAGTGGGGTGCAAATGCAGATTCGCGCCGATATGAGCATTACCTAACCCTGACCGAAGCAACAGTGCGGGCGTATGCAACGATCCGGCTGCAACGACAACCGCACCAGCCTTGACCTGCACGTGATGCACGGTATCGCCGTTTTTCACGGCTATGGTTGCGCCGGTAGCCCGTCCGTGCTCAACGGTAATCCGATCGACATGAGCGTTCACCAGAATCCGTGCGCCACGATCATGGGCGTCCTGCAAATAGGTTTTGAGCGTGCTCTGTTTGGCTCCAAACGGACAGCCATAGCCGCAAAAGCCGCAGTCTTCACAGCTCCTGACGTTACGGGGCAGCACCTCTACCTGATAACCCAGAGCGCGACAACCGACTTCCAAACGACTGTTAAGTGCATTGGGCGCACTTTCTTCCGTCGTGACATGGATACGAGCGCTTACCGCATCGAGACTCTCCTGGAACTCGCGACTGGCTGCACCGCTAAAGCCATACTGTGTACGCCATTCGTTAAGCACGTACTCAGCCGGGCGCAATGATGTCGTCCAATTGATGGTCGTACCGCCGCCCAAGACACTGCCCGCCAGAACATTGATGCTGAGATCATGGGTTGTCAACAACGCTCGACGCTCATACATCTGCTCACTGCTCGAATATTCACGCCCATGAAAATCGGCTTCAGCGTAATAATCGCCCTTTTCCACGACCAGCACATCATGCCCGGCAGCACTCAGTTCACCGGCGACGACGCCACCACCGGCGCCCGACCCGATAATGAGCACATCAGCATAGAGCGTGGTCGGCTCGGTTAAGGTCAGTGGCTTGATCGGGCGTGGCGTGTCAGAAGCAGCACCTGGTGGATCGGCATACTGCATGAGCGGCCAGGTAGGATTCGGCTGACCAGCGGGCATCGTCGCATAAAAGAGCGCCAGGCTTAGCCGCTTAACGCTCTGGAAGGCTTGCCGGGCCAGGGGAACGCGGCTATTGGCCCAGGTGTGTAGCAGCAGCATGCGTTCATCGAGGGCTAATTGCGAAAAAGGGCGAGGCTGACCAGCAATCACGCGATTGATTGCCGCGGATTCGACCGCCCGCAAAAAATAGCGAAACAGACGCTGTTGTTCTTCACTCGTAACCTGGAATATGACTTGCTCGAAGGTGTCAACTACGTTGAGATCAGCGGCAGCGATTCGAAACAGGCGGGGGTCATCAGCGTTAGTGGGTGGCAATGATGGCACAAACGTATCGCAGATCTGCGCTAGAGTCGCTTTTTCCGCGGCTGATAGCATGAACCCTCCACATTTTGAACTGCTCTCATTATACTGAACGTCACATCGAAATGATGATGTCTGACTCGGAATTTAAGTCGAATTTAGGCACAACATGACGGCTCACAAACAGAGAACAAACGTATGTCTGACCGGTCGCAAGCGACAGACCCCGCAACGCTCACGAACGCGACAACCCGCTTCCTTGATCCAGCAACAACCGCTGAAGAACGACAGGCCCTACGCCGGGCCAGTAGTACGCCTGAAAACAAAATGGCCTACGAGCAACAGTACGTTGATGGTGAATACATGGATCAACCGCAGGCCTTTGTCCGCCACACGCTTGCCGCACTATTTTTGACCAGGGGATTCACCAGTCGTGAAAGTGCGCAACAAATACTCGCTGAACTCCGGTTGTTCGCGGCTGACCATCAACTCGATTTTGATCTCATGTATCAGGAGGTAAGTGAGCTACCCGGTGCCCGCCGCTCAGGCCGCAACCGCCGTTCATTTGCGCTGATGAATATTGGGCTGTTCGCAGGGCTGATCTTGGGAACCATTGTAATCTACAACTTCACAACACCCCCGCTCCAGATCATACTACAATTGGGGCTGCTGCTCGGTATCGTCACTGCGCAACTGCTTCTGCTTTATCGACGCCTCGCATGATTGTATCTTGCTGATGCGTTGACTTCCGTTATCATAAACTTATGATGCACACGATCACAATCCGCCATCAAAAGCGCAACAACTTGCTGATGCAGGCTACGCGTCATGGTCTGGTGGTTTACGTTCCATTGTGGCTCAATAAGGACAGCAACGAGGTCCAGCATTTTATCGCTGCTGGCGTCAAAAAATTGGGCGATAAAGTGCCACCGACCCCACCGCAACAGACGAGTCCTGATGAATTACGCGGGCTGGTGAAAACCTGGGCCGAGCGGCTTGGTGTTCAACCGGGGCGCATCACGCTGCGTCCAATGCAACGCAAATGGGGGTCCTGTTCGCAGCACACGAATATCACGCTGAATAACGCCCTCACCTGGCTACCCCGCCACCTGGCCGAATATGTTATCTTACACGAGTTAGTCCATTTGCGAGTGTTTAATCATGGCAAAGATTTCAAAACCATGATGCAGCAATACATGCCCGATTGGGAAACTCGCGACCGCGAACTCGATTCTTATCATCCCTGATAGCGCAGAAAGACAACCCCAATGACCGATTTACAACCGCTGTTACAAGCTGCCCGTCAGGCGGCAACCCTGTGCCAGGAGGTGCAAACGCGCCATATCGTTCCCCTTCTCAACACGGACCAGACGGTGGCCCAAAAAACCGGTGCTGAACCCGTGACAATTGCCGATTATGGTGCGCAGGCGATTATCTGCCGGGCGATTCAAGCCGCTTTTCCCGATGATGCAGTCATCGCTGAAGAAGGCGGCCAACAGTTCAGCGAGTTGATTGATGAGGCTGACCAGCAAGAAATCGCCAGATTAATCGGTGATGTGCTGGGGGAAACGATCTCGATTGATGAAGTGATCCAATGGCTCGATTATGGACAAGATCGGGAGGCGGAACGCACCTGGGTTATTGACCCGATTGATGGGACGAAAGGCTTTATCGCGCTGCGCCAATACGTGGTCGCCATCGGCATTTTGGTCGAAAAGCAAGTTACGGGTGGGATCATGGCCGCACCCGGTTATTTACACGGTGGGGCTATCTTTTATACACAGGATGGCTCGTCATTTGCCGAAGCCCTATCAGGCGGACCAGCCCGCCAACTACGGGCCTCGCAACGCACCGACCCGGCGACCATCATCGCGTTGGAGAGCTTCGAGAAATCCCATGCCAGCCAGGATCTGATGGCGCAAGTCCGCGACATCGCTGGCATTGGTAAGGCCCAAATCGAACGAATTGACAGTCAGGAAAAATATGCCCGGGTGGCCGCTGGCGATGCTGACCTCTACTTACGTTTACCTCGCATTACCAGCACCCGCCCTCACATGATCTGGGATCATGCCGCCGGGACGGCGATTGTTGAAGCAGCAGGCGGCAAGGTGAGCGATGTGGATGGATCACGCCTGGATTTTAGCCTGGGCACAACACTGGCGAAAAACAGGGGGATGATCGTCGCCAACCCTTTGATCCATGATAAATTGGTGCAAGCAGCAATTGAGGTGCAATCATCATAAAAGACCAGGTAACAGCATTGGTGGTAGCAATTTCAACGTGGGAATTTGTGACAGTTGAGCCACATCGTTTTGGCGGGCAGGAATTTAAACTTGAAAACATCGAAATCGGGCACGTTCACAACAACGGTATGGTAGACATTCCGTTTACGCGAGCCATCCGTGAGCAAATCATCGTAGAGGAACTGGCCGAGGCACATCACATATTGCCAGAAAGTGGCTGGATTAGCTTTTACATCCGGCAGTCAAACGATGTGGACCGTGCGATCTGGCTACTGCGCCTCTCCTATCTCCAAAAACGTCTGAATCGTAGTCGGCGCAACCCCGAAGAACGCACGCGACTGCTCACCGAGATGGACGTGTTGCAACCCAGTGCAAAATTACTGAACCTGATCGGCTAGCTGGTGGATTCGGGCACGGTTTCGCCTTTATAGGCCAGAATAATCTGTTCTCTTGGTACCCCGCCATTAACCATTAGGGCTTCATACAGGGGCTTATCATAAGAACCATCCTCATCAATCACAATGAGGTCGCCGACAACTCGCGCCAGTACCGCGAAATAGGCGGGACGTTCACTATCGTCTTCGGGAATGATCGCAACACCATAATGCTGCCGATCCTCGTCAAGAATGGGATACATCTGCGCGCCGGGCATTTGACCGACATACCGACAAACCTCGCGACTGGTAATTTCCACGAGATCGGATTTAATCATGGCAACCATTGGACAATGACCTCATTCATTAAATCAATGACTATCATTTTAACATTATTCTGGACAATCACTGGCAAGGCCATTCGTCTCACAACACCCTCATAGGCGTGAGTAGGTAACGCCAAATATAAGGAAGCAGCTAAACCGCGTTGTGTCAATAAATTGCGATAGATGAGATATTGACCAATCGCCCCATAGAGATCAGCCGTTTCCTGACTCTGATCTTGAAAACACTTGACTTCGATCACCATGATTCCAGCTTGTGCCGGATGTTGGGCTTCAATATCAATGTAAACACGATGTCGCCGATCAATTGGCAACACATACGGCTCAGGTTTGACGCTCCATCCAGTCTTTTCCAGGGCGCGCACAACTTGCGGATGACAGACATCTAATGCGGGCATGAGTGAACAACCTTCACTGCAATACACCGCCCCAGTATGTCACGATGATCGGTCAATGCAACCGCGATCTCAACAATCCATGAAAATAGCTTGCCGCAAGTATTGACAGTATACCCCTCTACAGCTACGCTTAGTCCAAGATTACCCGGCTTAACGAGCAAGGAAAACTCATGTCACTCAAGGTCACGCTTTTTGGTGGAACCGGACAGGGCAAAACGACCTTTACACTGGCGCTCCTGTATCAGATGGCGGCGGGCATTGATGGTTTTCGGATTGAAGCCGACGATGCCGATACCTCAACCAAATATCTCAATCCCTGGCGCGATTTTGTCATTGCCAAAAAATGGCCGGCACCGACAATGGGCCGCCGCGAAGATACCTTTAGCCTGCTGTTTAATAACGAATTTATCACCGAGTTTCGCTGGGTTGATTACCAGGGTGGCGCGATTAATGTGCCAACTGATGAATCCGAAGAGGCGGCCCAACTGCACGCCGATATTCAGGAAAGCAACGCGGTAATCATCGTCGCCGATGCCTTCACGATTGCGACCCGGCCCCGCATTGAAGCCGAGATGCTGACTTCATCGACCTATGTCTACAACCTGCTCAACAACTACAAATTCAAAGAGGCGGCCCGGGGTGAAGGCATGACCGATGGCATTACAATCGCCCTTGTCCTCACCAAAGCGGATATTCTCCCACAAGAGTGGAAAGAAAATAATTATCAGAAATTGTTCGAACAAGCACGGGAAGTCTTCCGCGGTGTGGTTGACTTCGCTGAAGAACAGCGGTCACAGGTCAGCAGTTTGCGCCCCTGGTTGTATCCCGCAGCCATGATTCCCGTATCAGTCGCCGGTGAAGGCAATGCATCAGTCGTTGACCCCGGCGCTGGCTATGAATTGGCTACCGTGAGTCTGGATGGCGCACCAGAACCGGTGAATATCCACTATCCCTTCCTCTACGCCATCGGCAATGAATTGGACCGGGGGGCGTTGTATATGGAAGAACAAGAGGAAGAATTGGAAGCGCGATTGAGTAAGCTCAACAATAACGTGCTCAACAAGATTCTTCGGGGCCGTACCATCCGGCAAGTTCACGAAGATCGGCAGGCTGTTGCCGAAAAATTGGCCGAAATGGAACCCAAAATTCGGGCCGTCACGTCGGTCGCCAACAAGAAAATGCGCTCGTTGATTCCCTCATAGGGATAACCGTGCCGTGATTTATGAAACATTTCTGTTCACGCGGAACCAAAAGCGCGACTTTACGGCGTTTATTCGGCCTAAAGAGCTGACGAATAAAGAAATTAGCACCATCGCCAGTGCGCTGAACAATGTCAACAATATCGCTGACCTCACCCCCAATTGGCCGGCACTCTATAGTTTTGGCATCGGCCAGTATAATCTGCTGCTACGCCATTATGACAGTGGCCGCACCCATGCGGGACGCAATATCAGTATCGTGGAGGGCATTGCGGTCAAGCGCCCGCTGCTGCGGCATTACATGCTGGCAGTGCCCCATTTCCTGGCCCGCCAGGATGAGGTGCTGGCGATTGCGGCTGAAGTGCCCGATATTGAAGCCCTGACGATCACCGACTCGGTTGAACGCAATTGGCCCGATGTCCAGGCAGAGGAAGCAACCCTGAGCGCCGATGATGAATTAATTAACGAATTTGTCGGACGCCTAGCCGAAGATCGCCTCTTTGTGCCGTTCACCCAGGATGGGCGTGCCCTGCTGATTTCGGCGCTCTCCGACCCCCGTTTGCGCACGGCGTATTTTGCCTTCGGGACCAACTCCAATGTGATTGCCCGATTGAACGACGACGAGATTGATGTCGATATTGTCAGCTATTTCAATACGGAGGTGCCCAGCCTGCGTAACCGCGAAACGCAGGAGATCACCAGCGAGTTGTCTGATTTCGTCAGCCGCCTCCCGGCACGACCACCAGCGCATCAATCAGCGGCAGAGACAACTTCAGACCCTGACTTGCTCACACCCCGTCAGATGCGCAAGCAAACGAAGCCCCATGTGCGGCTTGACCCGCAGGACGACCCACTCGCGCAGTACGATGCTGGCAAGGATGCGATGCTCACACCTCGCGAGATGGCCCGGCGTGAACGACAACGCAAGGCAGCGGCAGCCGCCGAACAGGAAACCGAAGCAGAAACACGGGGGTGGCTGGCAAAATTAATCGCACGTTTGTTGGGACGTGGTTAAACCACCATAATACTTAATATCACTCACCGTACAGTCAAATAAGTTTGCAGTCGGTCTTTCAAGGATTGTGTATTCGGAAACTGTTCAAGCAACCTGAGATCGTATTCGATGGAATAAAGGTTGAGTCGTTGCTCGAGTTTTTGAAAATCGAAGAGTTCGGGATAGCAGGTTTTGAACCAGGTAAAAATAGGTCGATATTCGGCTTTGCGCTCTTGTACTTCCTCATCAATGTCATCTGGTGCATAGATTTCAGGATAGTGGGACAGTCTTCTAATGGTGTCTAAAGCATAGTCAATGGACATAACACGCACTCCTTCAAAATCGAGTAGGCCCACAACGTTCGTCCCCGCAACCAGTACATTGTCAAAGTGCAAGTCCCAGTAGGTTATGCCAAGTTTTTGTTGGTCAAGCGCAGCAGAATTCCTTTCAACATATTGCTCGATTCTCGCGATCAGTTCATTGTTCAGTAAACCGTTTTGCTCGGCAACTTCTATGGCACTGTGGAGCCGGTTTAATCGTTCTGCTTTCCAATTGATATATGTATTCTCGCCGAATTTAGCCGAATAAGCAGTGAAATCTGTTGTATTGATGGTTTTTAGAATTCTCGCCAATGCCTGAACAACCTGCCTTTTTTCTTCTACTCCAAATGTAGACCACCGGGAAAAGAGCGTATCACCAGCAATCAGCTCATAAATCATGTAAAAATAAGGAATTTGCTGCTTGCTATTATCGAAAATTACCACATTGGGAACAGGAATTTTGCCTCTGAAAAAGGTATAGAAATAAGCTTCCTTTACAAAATCCTGCTCATTTGTTTTTTCACCGCAGACTTTCAGAATATACTTCTCGTTTATAAGGTGCAGATTGTTTCTGAAACCGGAGTGAATGGGAGTCACGGTAACAACGCTTTCCAGCCTATGGACGGTGAACAATTGTCTAATGACAGCAAGCGGTAGGAAGCGTTTCGGTTCCATGTGATTTTAACCTGATGCACGCATTGAATTAGTCTGATTCGGCAGGTGCCGCCGGCAACAGTAACACAATCGGAATCGACAGCAACGCGATGCCGACGCTGGCCCCAAACGCCGCACTCAGGCTGATGTTATCGCCGATGATACCTATCAAGAAGGTGTTGATCGCCCGGATAATGAACGCATAGAGGATAAACATGCCGCTGGCAGTGGCGCGAATGCCCGGTAATTGTTCCTGTACGATGGCTTGCAATACTGGTGTCACCGATAAAGAGGTAAAGCCCAACAGCGCCAGCATGACTAACAGCAGCACCCCCTCAACATTGAGAAACCCGACCATGAGCAAGGATGATGCCATAATCGCACCGATAATCGTTTGTTTACGACCAATGCGGTCACTCAGCGTACCGCCGACCAGCGCCCCACCAACCCCGGTGAATTCGTAGAGCGCCAACAGGGAACCCGCTTCGATCAAGGTAAAGCCCTCGCCGACCAGATAGACTGGCAAGAACACCGACAGGCACACCACAAGAACCCCCCGCAGCAGCATCACCCCGAACAGCGGGGCGAAGACACGGCCAAATTGGGGCAGCATAGACCGCAAGCCAGCACTATTCTTACGTTTGCGTTTGGCCGAAACTTCTTTCAACCGCCAGTAGAGAATAGCGGTCGCCAGCCACCCGAAGATCGCCAACCGCCACATGCCTTCAATTCCCCAGTTCGTCAGCGCAAAACCTACAAGCAAGGGTCCAACCGCCCGCCCCAGTTCGCCCCCGGCCATAAACAGGCTCATGCCTTTACCCACCTGCCGACCCGCGATATGCGCGATCATAGCCGGTGCCGGCGCATGGAAGGCCGCAACACTAATCCCGACTGAAAAGAGCAGGATCACGGTTGCCCAGTAGGTTGGCATCCAACCCAGCAAGGTGATGAGCGTCGCCGTCACAGCGGGCGCAAAAATCACCAGATAACGAACACTCACCCGATCTGCCAGATAGCCAATCACGACACTGAGCAACGACGGTAGCTGCATGAACACCGCCAACGAGCCACCCAACGTCAGTGACAGCGATAATTTCTCGATGAGCAATGGCAACAGTGGCGACACAAAGGCAGAAAACGTGTCATGCACAAAATGACCGCCAACAATCGTGAGGATTTGTCCGGTTTGAAACTCCTCAGCGTCGGTCTCGGTTTCCAGCGCGGGCGCGGTGCTAGCCATAACAATTTTGCCTTTGTGGTCAGAATCTCGAATGCTAAGATTAAGTTTTTGGTAGCTCCCTGTCAAATGCAAGATGCAAGATTGGTCTATCGCGCACAATCGGCAAAAGTGCGCTATAATCGCTCACATGTTCGCAATTTTTGCAGTGAGGCATCATGACGACCCGACCCAAATTTTATATCATTGACGGCCACGCGCTGGCCTATCGCCAGTATTTCGCGTTACCGGCACAAGGTTTCAGCACGCGGGCGGGTGAGCCGACCAATGCGACCTATGGCTTTACCCGCAACCTGCTGGATATTCTGCTGGATATGCAACCGAAATATCTGGCGGTGAGCTTTGATCGGGGTCTCAGCGGACGCGAGGATTTGTTCCCGGATTACAAGGGTACGCGCGAGAAAATGCCGGACGATTTGCGCCCGCAGCTTGACCGCATTCAGGAGGTTGTCGCTGCCTTTAATATTCCAGTGCTGGCTCTCGATGGTTATGAAGCCGACGACATCATTGGCACCGTCGTGCAGCTTGCCGAGGAACAGGGCGTTGCATCCCGCATTATCACCGGTGACAAAGACATCCTGCAATTGCTCACGCCCCATGTTGACGTGCAACTGCCCCGTCGGGGTCAGAATGATGTCGTCTATGATGTTGTGATGTTCCAGGAAGAATATGGCGGGCTGAACCCCTGGCAACTGGTGGAACTTAAGGGCTTGATGGGTGATAGCTCGGATAATATTCCCGGCGTCAAAGGCATCGGCCAGAAAACTGGCATCAAGCTGCTCCAAGACTACGAGACGATTGATGGCATCTATGCCAATATTGACGCGATCAAAGGCGCGAACCAAAAGAAATTGATCGCCGGTCAAGAATCCGCTTTCCTCAGCCGCAATCTGGCCCTTATCCAGCGGGATGTACCGATTGAGTTTGACCTCGACAGGTGTGTCACCCAGGATTACGATGCGCAACGCCCGCTGGAACTCTTCCGCGAATTAGAGTTTCGTCAGTTTACCGATCGGCTGGATGTCCAGGAACAACTCCCCCTGTTCGCTGTGACTGAAGAAGAGGCGCTGGTCGAAGAACCTGCTGACGAAGATATTGGCGTAGAAACCATCATTGTGCGCGATCAGGCCGGTCTGGATACGCTGGTGACAACGCTAAACACAGCCGAGGCCATTGTTTGGGATGTTGAGACCACGGGCACCGATCAGATGGCCTGTGATCTCGTGGGGATCGCGCTGGCTGTGAACACGGAGACTGGCTATTACGTTCCGGTAGGCCACGAAGAAGGCGAACAGTTGCCCATGCAAACTGTTCTGGATGCGCTGCGCCCGCCGTTAACTAATCCCAACATCCCCAAATATGCGCATAACGCAACTTATGATCTGGTGGTGATGCACCGCTATGGTGTGGATGTGACACCGGTTCGCTTTGACAGCATGGTTGCCGAATGGTTGCGCAACCCAACCAGCAAATTCCTGGGCTTGAAGAACCTTGCCAATTTTGTGCTGGACCCGCCAGTCAAAATGACCGAGATTTCTGAATTACTGGGGACGGGCAAAAAACAGATCACCATGGCCCAGGTTCCGGTTAACAAAGCCGCACCCTATGCAGCCGCCGACGGTGCAATTACCTATCGCGCGGTTGAATTCCTGCGGCCCAAAATCCAGGAAGACGCAGATCATTGGCGCATCTACCAGGAAGTCGAATTGCCATTGATCCCCGTGATTGCGTCGATTGAACGCAACGGTGTGGTGCTGGATACGCGTTATCTGGCTGAGCTTAGTGATTCACTGGCGGAGCAGTTGGCGACGTTGGAACAAGAAATCTATGATCTCAGCGGCGGCTATGGCAAGTTCAATATCAACAGCCCCAAGCAGCTTAATGATGTGCTCTTTGGCAAACTCAATTTATCGGTCGAGGGCCTCAGAAAGACCACCCATGGTTATTCAACCAATGCGGCCACATTGGAGAACATGAAGGATGCCCACCCAATCATTGCGAACATCCTGGATTACCGCGAATTGACCAAGTTAAAAGGCACCTATGTCGATGCCCTGCCAGAGTTGATTAACTCACGCACTGGACGCGTACATACCAGCTATAATCAAACCGGGACTGCAACCGGGCGCATTAGCAGCAGCAACCCCAATTTACAGAATATCCCGATTCGAACTGAAATAGGCCGCGAGGTGCGCCGCGCCTTTGTGACACCGCCTGGCACCCTGCTTTTGGGCGTTGATTACAGCCAGATCGAACTGCGGGTGCTGGCCCACTACAGTGAAGATGCGACTTTACTACAAGCTTTTGCCGAAGATCAGGATATTCATGCGGCGACGGCTGCCGCTGTCAACGGCATCCCACTGGATGAAGTCACGTATGAGCAGCGTAGCTTTGCCAAACGGGTGAACTTTGGTTTGATCTATGGCATGGGCGCGTTCCGGTTAGCGCGTGATAGCGAACTTTCGCTGGCCGAGGCGCGACAATTCATTGACGATTATTTCGACCGGCTACCGGGAGTCAAGGCCTACCTGGATAATACCAAGCAGCAAGCCCGCCAGGGACCGATTTCGACCCTGTTCGGACGCAAGCGCACATTCCCGGTCTTGCTATCTGGGTCGGGCAAACACGTTGACGTCCAACAGGCTGAACGCATCGCTATCAATATGCCGATTCAAGGCACCGCCGCCGACATCATGAAGAAAGCCATGATTGACCTGTACAATGCGCTCGAACAAAGCGGCTCCGAGGCCAAAATGATCCTGCAAGTTCACGATGAATTCGTGCTGGAAGTGCCTGAAAATGAGATCAAACAGACCAGCGCGTTGGTAGTCGACATCATGGAAAGCGCCTTCGAGATGAAAGCCCCACTGCGGGCCAATGCCGAAGTTGGTTCCAACTGGCGCGATATGGAGCCGGTCAGCTAGCACAGCCATACGCTCAATCCCAGATTGTAAACTGTAGACCGAGTGAGAAAACGATTGTGAGACGTATTCTTCTAACCGGCATGTCTGGAACCGGCAAGTCAACCGTTATCGCAGCACTTCGAGCACGTGGTTACCAGGCAGTTGACATGGATGAACCGGGATGGTCGGAGTATACACCGGATGGTGAATGGGTCTGGCGCGAAGACCGTATTCGAGATCGCTTGCAATGTGCAGATGCTGAAGCACTCTTTGTGAGCGGTTGCGCCATCAATCAGAAAAAGTTCTATTCGCAGTTTGATGAAATCGTTCTCTTTAGTGCTTCAGCGAATGTACTTATTGAACGCTTGAAGACGAGAACCAACAATACCTTTGGCAAACACCCGGATGAGCTGGCGGCTGTTTTGGATAATCTCAAAACCGTTGAACCCTTGTTACGAAAAGACGCGGATCATGAAATTAATACCGCTGCACCACTTGAAGCGGTCGTGACAGCAGTCCTACAGCTACTCGACCCATAGAAATGCCAGATCGAGATATCTTAAGTTCACAAAATGGCAATTGAACGTGGTTCTGCAAAACTTGCTCAGCACCAAATCCATTTTGCAAGAATCTTCACAATTCTGTGCAGGCGGTGCGTTTCACCGGCCTGTTAGTTGTGCTATACTCGCTTAATAAACCAAGTGCTTATACTCGCAGCATTCACATTACAGTAGAATAGAGCTATGAAACATTTTATCGACTTATCAGAATGGTCCAGCACCGACCTGCGCCAGATGATACGGCTGGCATCACAGTTGAAGTTAGAATGGCAAAGTGGCGGTAACCGACCGGTATTGGGTGGCAAAACGCTGGGGATGATTTTCCAGAAGCCATCATTGCGCACGCGCGTGTCGTTTGATGTGGGCATGCAGCATCTCGGTGGTCATGCCGTGATGCTGGGGCCAGATGAAATTGGGCTGGGCAAACGCGAAAGCATTGCCGATGTGGCCCGGGTCCTGTCCAGTATGACGCAGGGAATCATGGCAAGAGTATTTGACCATCAGCACGTCATCGAACTGGCAAAATGGTCCAGCGTTCCGGTCATTAACGGTCTGAGTGATGATCGTCATCCCTGTCAGGCAATGGCCGATATACTGACCATTGCTGAACATTTTGGACATACCGATGGCTTGCATTTGACCTACATTGGCGATGGCAATAACGTCGCGGTGTCTTTGTTAATCGCCTGTGCCCATTTTGGTATCCATTTCAATATTGCCTCACCCGAAGGCTACGAAATCCCCCAGCAGATCGTCGCCATCGCTAGCGGCATTAATCCCGACATTCAAATCAACCTGTTGCGTGACCCGGTGGCTGCGGTTCAGAAAGTCGATGTCATTTATACGGATACCTGGGTGAGCATGGGCCAGGAAGCAGAAGCAGCACCGCGCATTGAAGCATTTGCCGATTATCAGGTCAACGCAGCGCTGGTAGCCCAGGCCGAAAAACATACGATTGTCATGCACGACTTGCCCGCCTATCGCGGCAAGGAAATTACAGACGACGTGGCTGATGGCTCACAATCGGTTATTTTTGCCCAGGCTGAAAACCGATTACACGCTCAGAAAGCCATATTGGTCACATTAATGAGGTAATTATGGCCGGAAACCGTCAAGCCTACGAGCAAGCCATGAATACAGGCCACAATGCTGCCTGGGAAGGTAATTGGTCGGAGGCGATTGCCGCCTATGGCAAAGCGATTCAACAATACCCCGATGACCCCGACTCGCACATTCACCTGGGGCTGTCACTGCTCAAAGGTGGACGTCTGGATGATGCCCTGAAAGTGTACACACGGGCGCATCAACTCGACAAAAAAGATCCGATTCCGTTGGAAAAAAGCGCCGAAGTCCTGGAATCGATGGGCCGTTTGCGGGAAGCCGCCCAGCAGTATGTCAATGTGGCGGAGATTTATCTGTCGCAACGGGACCTGGACAAAGCCGTGATGAACTGGAAACAAGCGACCCGCCTGTCGCCGGGCTTCATCAGTGTTCATGCCAAACTTGCCCAGGCCTATGAACGCATGGGAGATCGTCAACGGGCAATCCGTGAATACCTCACGCTGGCCTTTAATTTCCAACGAGCGGGCGAAACCGAGAAAGGTATTCGAGCAGCCCAACGTGCCCTGAAACTGGACCGCAAGAATCCGGCAGCGCTTAACACCCTGCGGGCATTGGAGAGCGGGGGTGAAGTTGCCGCGCCACCACCAGATGATGACGTTGATTCAGGCGCAGACACGAGCCTGAGCCTTGATTTTGGCGATGAGGTAGATGAGCGGCAGTATGTTGGCGAAGCCGACCCATTAGGGCCAATCGGTGAGGCCATGCATTATGCCCTCGGGATTCTGGCCGAGTTTGTAATGGAAAGCGGTGATCTGGATGCGAGTGGGAGCAATGCGCTCTTAGCGATGGAAATGCAACGGCAGGGTCTCCATGCCCAGGCCATTGATGCTTATCAAGGCGCAGAGTCCAGCCTGCGCCATCCCGCCCTCAAACTCAACCTGGGCGCGTTGCTGGTGCTAGCAGACCAGCCGGAAGCGGCTGTCGGTCACCTCGGAGAAGCGGCCATGCTCCCCGAATTAAATGCGGGGGCCTTTCATGGGCTGGGCCTGGCCTATTTTAAACAAAAGAAACAGAAACAGGCCGCACGTTATCTCATCCAGAGCTTGCAGGCGGTCGATACCAGCCTCGCAAGCCATATGGAAGAGGTCCAGGAACTCAGCGATGTGTATGGTCAATTGTTGGCGACGCTCGATGGACGCACCGACGAATCGCTGCAGGCCATTAATGAACGCTTCACCAACCTGTTGCAAGGTAAAGACTGGAAACAACGCATTGCCGAGACGCGGCGTCAACTGCAAGAAGCGATGCGCATTGGTGGTGAACAGGGAGTGGTTGATATTCTCGTAACCAGCCACAGCGACCAGTTGACCCAATCGGTCAGTATGATCGACCGTTTTTTGCGGCAAGGTCTGCTAACGCTGGCGATGGATGAGGCCCACTACGCTATTGAATACACGCCCACTTATTTGCCTATTCATGTCCGCATGGCCGAGATCATGATGCGCGAAGGGCGGGTGCGGCAGGCGATCAACAAATACAACACAGTCGCCAAGACCTACATGGTACGGGGTGAAAATGATCGAGCGGCTTCCATTCTGGGTGAAGTGCTGGAAATGGCACCGCTGGACATTTCAATTCGCACCAGTTTGATTGATCTACTGGAAGCTGAAGAACGCTGGGATGATGCGCTCGACCAATATGTTGATCTGGCAGACACGTATCATCAACTGGGCGATTTTGACCAGGCCCGTGATACCTACTCGCTCGCGGAGCGGGTCGCCAACCGGGTTGGCACCCAGACGGAAAAGATCGTCCGCATCAAACACCGGATGGCCGACATTGATCAGATGCGGTTGGATGTGCGCAAGGCCCAGCGCACCTACGACGAGATTATTGAGTTGGACCCGATGGACGAACGGGCGCGGCGCATGCTCATTGATTTGAATTATCGTCAGGGCAACCAGCTTGAAGCGATTAAACGGCTGGATCAGCTTTTGAGCATGTATGCCAAGAAAAAACAAATCAGCCATATCCTCACCTTGCTCGAAGAGCTGGTGACGCTCTATCCCAATGATACCGGGTTGCGCTCACGGTTGGCGGCGATCTATCGGCAGCTGGGACGCACCAAAGATTCGGTCCTGCAACTCGATGCGCTGGGTGAATTGCAATTGGAAGCCGGGCTACATGAAGAGGCGGCCAACACCATTCGGCAAATAATCGCCCTGAACCCGGATGGCGTTGAGGATTATCAGCGTTTACTCGCCCAATTAGGCGGTTAGCCTTGAGAACGATGCGTTGAACGAACTGCTCTGGGTATTTGACAATCTCACCATTAATGCCCTGGTCGATATTTTTTTGGTCGGCCTGCTGTTTTTTGGCTTGAGTTTCTTTTTGCGCGGCACGCAAGTACTCGCGCTGCTGCGCGGCGTCGCGCTGGTACTCATCATTCTGGTGCCGGTCTCACGCATTTTTAATTTCACGGCGCTGGGCTGGTTGTTCAACTTGATATTGCCGGTACTGGCATTCGCCATTCCAGTTATTTTCCAGCCGGAATTACGCCGAGGCTTAGAACGGCTGGGACGGGCTGGAATTCTGGCCGGGGATCGGCAACCGGAGGCCAACCAACGCGCCAAAATTATTGACGAAATCTGTCAGGCAGCTGAAAGGTTGTCCGAACGGCGGCATGGCGGGCTGATCGTGCTCCAACGGAACAGCGATCTGGATGAATATATTCGCACAGGCATTATCCTGAATAGCCAGGTTTCGTCCGAGTTGTTGTTAACGATTTTCTGGCCCAAGACAGAATTGCATGACGGCGCAGCCATTATTGACCATCATGGGCACATTGCCGCAGCCGCTGCTGTCCTGCCATTATCATCCAGCCGCAACCTGCCGAATCGCAGCTTAGGGACACGTCATCGGGCTGCCCTCGGCATGAGTGAGGTGAGCGATGCGATAACGGTTGTCGTGTCCGAAGAAACCGGACGCATCTCGATTACCGATGGCAGCCGCATGATTCCTCGTCTTGATGCGAAACGCCTGCAAACAATCTTAACCGCAATCTACGGCGCGCCGCGCAAGCAGCCAACCTCGCCCTGGGAATGGGTGCGGCTACAAACGGAAAGCTTTTTCAGCATTTTGCGGGACTGGCGGCAACAAACCTGATGCGCCCACCGGAAAAGCCCCGTCGTCCATTAGTCAGTCACAGCTTATGGTTTATCGTTTCGATGTTGCTGGCATTTTTGGTCTGGTTTGTCGCAACCCTCGAATCGGACCCGGTCGGCACGCGTGTTTTTTCGGAAATCGAAATCCAGGTGGACCACGATGAGAGCCTCGTCATTGTGGAGCAAACGACCGATGCTGTTACGGTGAATGTACGGGCACCAGAATCCATTCTGGAAAATTTACGACGAGATGATATTCAGGTTGTCGCGACCGTGCCCGAAGCCAGCCCAGGCGAATACGGCATTACGCTGGCAGCCTCCGTTGCCAGACGGGCTATTCCCGACCCGGTACCCCGACGAGTTGTCGTTACATTGGAAGAAGCGCAGGACAAGCTCGTTCCGGTCATATGGGAAATCAGTGAACCACCACCGCTGGGATTCGAAATTGCAGATAACCGACCAGAATTATCAACAAACCAAGTATTGATTAGCGGACCCAAAAGCCAGGTTGAGCAGGTCGTTAATGCACAGATTATCCTGAACTTGAGCCAACGCCGCAATCCCTTTACCGATGATTTGCGTGTCCTGGCGGTTGATGCCAACGGTGACGTCGTTAATGGGGTAAGGTCAGAACCCGCGAATGTGCAGGTTAATGTGGACATACAGACCCGCTCCGACATTCGTCAAATCAGCGTGACTCCCAATGTACTGACAGAAACGTTGGCACCAGGCTATTCACTCACATCCATTGAGTATGAACCACGAATTCTCCTCGTCAATGGCCCACGGGAGGCGCTGGCAAATGCACCTGGT
This sequence comes from Phototrophicaceae bacterium, assembly GCA_965223835.1. Classification (GTDB taxonomy): domain Bacteria; phylum Chloroflexota; class Anaerolineae; order Aggregatilineales; family Phototrophicaceae; genus CAVYXZ01. Next base: position 1,220,708 of record CBDCXQ010000001.1, on the reverse strand, counting down.
TCGTGGTTTACTGCACCGATTGACCTGACCGACCGAACTGCCACCTTCGAAGAGACGATCACGATACAGCGGCCCAGCGACGAACTCATCGTCCTGGGTAGCCAGACGATTCAGGTAACAGTCAATATCGAACCCTTGCTCGGAACTCGTCAAATCGAAGGGGTTCCAGTGGAAGTAATTGGTCTGAGTGAGGCCAACGCGGCAGAAATATTGCCGACAGAGGTCACGGTTTTACTGACGGGACCACAAAGCCTGCTGGAAACCTTAAGTCCTCAGGATATTCGTGTCGTGACCGATCTCAATGGCCTGGAAATTGGCAACTATCAACTGGCTCCAGTCGTCTCGGTAAGTGTTGACGAAAGTCTGCTCACCAACGTCGCTGTGCTCCCGGCTGACATTGATGTCACTATTCGGCCTACAATCGGTGGTGGCGCCGCCGGCTAACCTTAGTCTACGCACACACTCGGCCATCTGCTAGAATCAAGGCAGAAAGTGGAGGTCGTATAGATGAGTCGTAAACCATTGGTCGCGCTGGTAGGCCGACCGAACGTGGGCAAAAGCACCCTGTTCAACCGGCTGGTTGGGCAACGCGTTGCGGTCATTGATGAAATTCCCGGCACAACGCGGGACCGCATACAAGGGGAAACCGATTGGAACGGCGTCGTTTTCCGGCTCATTGACACCGGCGGTATTGAAGTCTACCAGCCTAAAGGCACCCGTGATGTGCGACCATTAGCCGAAGGGAGCATTGATTTCGTGCCGCAGATTGAAGGGCAAGCATTGCTGGCGGCCCGCGATGCCGATCTTATTTTGCAGGTTGTGGATAGTGAGCAGGGCATCACAGCGGCAGATGAGCATATCGCCCAACTCTTGCGGCGCAACAGCGCTGACAAGCCAATTATTATCGTGCCAAATAAGGCTGACAATGACGAACGCCGGGATGATGCCTTTGAATTTTACGGCCTGGGCTTCGAGCGTGTCTATCCCATCAGTGCTTATCACAACCTGGGCGTCGGCGACTTGTTAGATGGTATTGTTGAGGTACTGCGCGAGGCCGAAGCGCTGGAACTGGATGATGAGGATGATGACGATGAAAACCTCAAAATTGCCATTGTCGGCAGGCCCAACGTCGGTAAAAGTAGCCTCCTCAATCATATCCTGGGTGAAGACCGCACCATTGTCAGTCCCGTAGCTGGAACCACCCGCGACGCAATTGATACCGTCATTAATTGGCATGGGATGCCAGTCACGCTAATCGATACGGCGGGCATTCGGCGACGGGGCAAGATCGAGCGCGGTGTTGAAAAATATAGCGTGATACGCGCAATGAATGCCCTGGATCGGTGTGATGTGGCCTTGCTGGTGGTGGATGGTGTTGAAGGTGTCACCGAACAAGATCAACACATCGCCGGTTACGTGCTGGAAGCCAAAAAAAGCATGGTGGTGGTAGTCAACAAATGGGATGCGGTGGAAAAAGACTCCTACACCATGACTGAGATGCTGGCGACGATGAAGGAGAAGTTTAATTTCCTGCCCAATGCACCGGTTATTTTTATCAGTGCACTGACCGGTCAACGGATTCATCAGGTGCTGGAAACGGCGCACCGCGTATGGGAAGCCCGCACCTTCCGCATCCCGACGTCAGAAATCAATCGACTGCTGCGTGATGCCTTGCAGAAACACCCCCCACCCGCAAAGGGTACGCGGCAGCTAAAAATCTATTTCGGAACCCAGGTTGCCGTAGACCCACCAGTCATATTGTTCCATGTGAACGATACTCGATTGCTGCATTTTACCTATAAGCGCTATCTGGAAAATCAGATCCGGGAGGCCTACCCCTTTGAGGGGACGCCGTTGATCCTTAGTTTTCGCCCGCGGGATGGGGCGCTGGACAAGAAGTCCTAAACAATCGGATTCAGGCTCAAAAGCTCGTGAGCAAAAGCTGGTTGTTTTCGCCCCTTCACCCGCAATTCACCCAATGGACGGGACTGTGCCTGGCTTCCCAACCGTTGAATCACCGCCTCTTCAACCAGTATCTGCCCCGGTGCGCCATATTCTTGCAAGCGTTTCGCCAGATTTACCGTATCGCCGATTGCGGTGTAATTCATGGCGCGCTCAGTACCGATATAGCCGACCACTGCCTCACCTACATTCACACCGACGCTGTACGATAAACCATCACCTCGGCTTTCATTCATCTCTTTCGCCGCCCGCATCAAGGCCAGTGCTGCATCAGCTGCCCGCTGCACATGATCTTCCTGGCGTTCAGGTGCGTTAAAGATCGCCATCAGCCCATCGCCAAAAAACTTATCCAATGTGCCATTCCAGGCCAGAACAACCTCGGCAGCCAGGCTGAGATAATCGTTGAGCATCTCCATCACCTGCTCAGGTGGGGAGTTCTCGGCATAGGCCGTATAACCACGAATATCGGCAAACAGGATACTGATCTCCTGCCGTGCGCCCCCCAGCTCAAGATGATCGGGATTCTTCAATACCTTGTTGACGACCGATGGTGGCACGAGTTTTTCGAACGTACCACGCATCTCCGCCTTTTCTTGATCTTTCGCATGGCTCAACTGCTCATAATTGCGTGAGTTCTCAATCGCTATTGCGGCATAATCCGTCAGGGTGCTCAACAAGGCGCGGTCATGCTTCGTAAATACATGTGAATCCTCAGCCACATTATTCACACCCAGCACCCCAATGATCTGATTATTGAACAACAACGGCGCATAGGCCAGCGAATGCGGGCTGCCCGCTTGCTGTAACTGTTCAGGGGTCAACACCACCGCCTTACCTGTCTTAACGACCTGATTCGCTATAGCGTCCTTTGTTTCCATGGTCACAGACCGGGCATGACCGTCACTGTGACGTTTCACCGCCCGGCAAATGAGGCGCTGATTTTGCATCAGGTAGATGTAACCCGTTTCGGCATGCGTCACCTGGGCAGCAGCATCGACAATACGCGGTAGGATTTCATCCATATTCAGTGACGATGTAACGCTTTTGCCAACCGAATAGAGCACATTCAATTCTTGTACACGCATCTGCAATTCGCGATTGGCGGCCAGAATCCGTTCTGTCAGGGCTTCTTTTTCCCGGCGCAGGCGCACTTCCGTCAGGCTACGCTCAATTGCCATCAACATTTCATCAACGGTGAACGGCTTCTTAACATAATCGCGCACCCCCAGCCGATAGACTTCCACCGCGATTTCTTCGGAACCGTGAAAGGTCATCAAGATGACGGGGATGTCCGCATTTTGCGCATCGAGATTTTCCAGCACCTCAATACCGGTCATACGAGGCATCTGCAAATCCAGCAGCATGAGCGCTGGTTTCTCACGCAAGGCCATCTCCAAACCCTCCAGGCCATCCCGCGCCATCAACGCTTCATAGCCGTTGGGGTCGAGGATATACTCCTGGATGAATTCCCGGTTCTCGCGACCGTCATCTACAACTAATATTCGCTCGTCAGCCAACTTATGCCTCGCCGGTACCATAATCCGATAAGCATCTCTTTATACAGTATATATTAAGACGGCATTGTCGACCTTGACAAAACCGAAAGTCTGGTTAGAGAAGTAGTACTATTTCCAATTGCTGTGCCCTATTTTGGCGACTATAATGTATGAGATTAATTGGAGTTTCATTTGAACGCGGAAAATCAATCCAATCCAGCCCAACCCCGCCCCCGGTTGCGTCGCTCCCACTGGTTACGTGAAATACTGGATACCATCGTCCTGATCGGCGCCATTTATGCCCTGGTGAATCTGTCCAGCGCCCGCTATATGGTGCAAGGCCAGAGCATGTTCCCCAATTTTGACGACAACCAGATCCTGTATATCAGTCGCTTGAATTACCTGGTGGCGGAACCTGACCGATTGGATATTGTCGTTTTTCATTATCCCCGCAACCCGTCTGAAGACTATATCAAGCGAGTCATTGGTTTACCGGGTGATGTCGTCGAAATTATTGACACACGGGTCTTTGTTAACGGGGAAGTCCTCAAAGAACCCTACATCAACGAAGCTTGTTCAGTGGGAAGTTGTCGTGACAACCGCTGGGAATTGGGACCCGATGAATATTTTGTAATGGGCGACAATCGCAATCATAGTAGCGACTCGCGGGCGTTTGGCCCGGTGAAGCGCGAATTTATCGTGGGTGAAGTATTGGTACGCTATTGGCCGCCTCAATCGTGGGGCATCGTTAGCAGCATCGCCGCACCGTAAGGAGCACACCATTTTATGACGGAGAACGCAGCTTTTATGCCCCGTCCTCAATTGCGACGGCGTGGCTTCTTGTTTGAGATCATCGAAACCCTGATCTTAATCGGGTCAATTTATGCGCTGGTTGATCTGGCGAGTGTCCGTTTTTATGTTGATGGTCCGAGCATGGAGCCCAATTTTTATACCAGCCAGCGGGTCATCGTCAGCCGCGTAAATTATATGCTGACAGACCCTGAGCGCGGCGAAATCATTGTATTTGAATCCCCTGATCGTCCCGGCGTTGACCCGCCCTTGATTAAGCGCGTGGTCGGCTTACCCGGCGAAACTGTCGAAATCCGCGATACAAAGGTGTATATCGACGGTCAGGAGTTGAACGAAACGTATATCAACGAAGCGTGCAACACCAGCCGTTGCCGCGATAACCTGTGGGAACTGGCGGAAGATGAATATTTCGTGATGGGCGACAACCGCAACCGCAGCCGCGATTCACGAGTTTTTGACCCAATCACGCGGGAACACATTATTGGTGAGGCGCTGATTCGCTATTGGCCGCCACAGGATTGGGGCCTGTTGTACAAGTTCGGCTTCCCGGAAGAAGTGTTTAAGTAAGCAGCGTAGCCCTCCGCTTGGTGTTATACTAGGCACCATTCTGAATTGCACCGGGAGAATAAAACGTGGCCGTCGATTTACGTAGCTATGTTTTTTTAGACAATTTACAAAGACAACACGCCGCTTTTCTGGGTACGGTCGCGCGCGGTTTTCTGCCCCTGCCCGGCGATGCCTCCCTCTGGATCGAAATTTCACCGGGCATTGAAATCAATCGCATTACCGATATTGCACTCAAAGCGACCAGCGTGCGCCCTGGCATCCAGATTGTGGAGCGGCTGTATGGCCTGCTGGAAGTGCATTCCGCCGAACAATCTGAAGCTCGTGCTGCCGGCGAAGCCATCCTGGAAGCACTGGAGGTTTCACAGGATGATCGCATCAAGCCCCGCATTGTTTCCAGCCAGATTATCCGCAACATTGATGCCCATCAAACGCAGTTGATTAACCGCGTGCGGCATGGACATATGATCCTGGCCGGACAGACCCTATATGTGCTGGAAGTTGAACCAGCGGGTTATGCCGCCCTGGCAGCCAATGAAGCCGAAAAAGCCGCCAATATCAATATTCTGGAAGTGCAGGCGTTCGGCAGTTTCGGGCGCATCTACCTGGGTGGCGAAGAGCAAGATATTATGGCGGGTTACGGCGCGGCCCTGGCGGCGATTGAAGGCGTCACCGGGCGCGAAAACCCGGCCAGTCGCAAGGAATAAGGTCGCAATCATGGTCATCGGCGAAGTCATAGGGACCGTCGTTGCGAGCCGCAAAACGACCAATATGGTTGGTCTGCCGTTGCGGATTGTTCAGGTGCTCAAAACCGATGCAACGGCAACCACAACTTATATGGTCGCGGTCGATTTGCTTAATACGGCAATTGGCGAACGAGTGCTGCTTGCCAGCGGCAGTCCAGCACGTCAGACGAAACAGACCGATGCCCGGCCCGTTGATGCAATCATTATGGCAATCGTTGATACCTGGCAGATCCATGACCAGGTGAAATTTGACCGCAATACCGACATTTCGCCATTCTGAATTATATTCCCGTTAGCAAGTGATATGATTACTGTTATAACTGTCGATCATTGCTAACGCTAAACGCCCCCACACCCCGAAGCATGATGTAAAATAAGATAAGTCTTGCCCTGCTAATGGAGATCAGCCGATGGAAGGGGACCGAATCCTGGTAGTGGAAGATAATCCAGATAACATGATCTTAATCACGGATATTCTGGCGTCTTTAAACTATCAGATTCTGCAAGCCGTTGATGGCGAACAGGGTGTCGCCATGGTCGCGGCAGAGCGTCCCGACCTGATTCTGATGGATTTATCACTGCCCCGTCTGGATGGATGGACAGCGGCCCAGCAGTTGAAAGCCAACCCGGAACTCAAGCACATTCCAATCATTGCCCTGACCGCCCACGCCTTGATGGGTGACCGGGAGCGGGCATTGGCCGCCGGTTGTGACGATTATCTGTCAAAGCCCATCAATTTCCGGGCGCTGGCAAGCAAACTTGAAGCCCATCTCAGTTAATCGAGAAACCAATGTGAAAGTCCTGGTCGCAGAAGATAATCCCGAAATGCGTCAACTGACTAAAATCACGCTGGAAACCATTGGTGTGGATGTCATTACCGCCTATGATGGCCCCAGCGCGTTACAGGCTGCTCAGTCTCAACTGCCAGACCTGGTGGTACTGGATATTGATATGCCGGGCATGAATGGCTTTGATGTCTGTGCTACATTAAAATCAGCCCCGGAAACGGCTCAAATCCCGATATTCATGGTCACGGCCCAGAGCGGTGTTGAGCAACGCGTGCATGGGTTAGACGTGGGGGCCGACGATTATTTGCCCAAACCCTATGACCCACGCGAATTGATTGCGCGGGTTTCGACTCGCCTGCGAGCCAAGGTGGAATCGGACGAACTCCGTGACAAACAGGAAGTGCTTCAGAACACCTTTGAACGTTATGTTCATAGTTCGGTTGTTGAGCAAATGCTGGCAGACCCAACTCAGGTTAAACTCGGCGGCAAGCTGCAAGAAGTCACCGTCTTGTTTGCCGACCTGGAGGGCTTCACGGCTATGTCTGAGCATACGGAACCAGAAGTATTATTGAGCATCCTCAACAGTTACCATGATCTGGTCGTGAACGTGATCTTGCAGCACAATGGCACGATCGATAAATTCCTGGGGGATGGCGTCATGGCACTGTACAACACGCCCCTATTACAGGCCGATCATGCGTTGTATGCAGTTCAAACAGCGGTCAAGATCCGGGAAGCACTGGCAACATTTCACCAGAAGCTACCACCTGAACATCGGCTGGAAATTAATTTCGGCATTCATACCGGGCAGGCGGTAGTCGGCAATGTTGGCACCAATAAGATTATGGATTTCACAGCGGTCGGTGACACCGTGAACCTGGCCTCTCGTCTGCAAGGCTTGAGTCAAAACAGCCAGATTCTGATCAGCAATGCGACCTATGATTACGTCATTGCGCACATCAACGCCCGGCCAATGGGTGAAATGCATGTCAAAAACCGTTCTGAAGCGGTCATGACCTATGAAGTCCTGGAACTCATTCTATGAGTCAACAGCTAATCCTTCTTGGTAAACCGACCCCTGAAGCACTTGAACCCGTTGGCATTCAATTACAGGCGCTGGGCTATTCACTCGATGTAGCTGGCAGCAGCGCAGACGCCCTGAAGATCGCCAAACGGGTTAGCCCACAAGCCATAATCGTGGACATTGCCATGCCCGAGTTGAACGGAATCCAGGCGTGCAGCACGCTGCGAAACGAACTGGGTAACGGTATGCCGATTATCGCCCTCAACCAGGGTGATTCGGTCCTGCGTCAGGCGATATTGAATGTTGGTGTCGATCTAGTCATTGACGAGCCAGTTAACTGGGTTGATCTGCATAGCTGGTTAGCGGCACCCCGTACATCGAATGGGCGAGCGCTAGCGAGTGGTCCCCTGATGGGCATGACGTCTGAAGCAACACTGGGCACAGCGAACTTACTGGCACACGATCTCAAAAGCCCAATTAGCGTGATTATCAGCAGTCTGGAAGTGCTGCTTGCATTCCAGGCTGAAGACGGGATGTCGGATTCAACCGAACGATTGCTCAAGGGGGCGTTAAACGCAGCGCACCGTCAGTTAAATCTGGTAAGCACGTTGGTTGATCTGCCTCGTTTGGAATTAGACTGTTACGAGTTACAATTAGCCGAGCTTGATTTGGTCGAGGTTATTCGGACGAGTCTGGAGTATGAAGCATACACGCTAGAGATCAAGGGGTTAAACGTTCAAGTCGATTTACCGGACACCCCGCTGATGATCGCCGGGGACGCGGAATTATTGGGCCGGGCGCTGAGTTCTTTAATCGACAGCGTGATGAAATTCACGGTGCGTAGTGATAGCCTGAGTATTCGCGCCTGGCAGGACAACCAAAACGTCCTCCTGCAATTCACCGATAGCGGACGACCGATTCAACCCGGCTTCGAGCAAGATATTATGACTCGTGGCCCCCAGTGGGAACAGCGGCAAGCCGGGGCGCGCACCAGTGTGGCGTTGGGACTGCCCTTTGTTTATGCGGTTGCCCAGGCGCACCAGGGCGATTTCACCGCCAAGAGTACGAATGATGGTAAAGCAACAACGTTTACGCTGACTTTACCCACTTTAAAAGCTGCGGAGCAATAAATTGATGACCGACCAAATGATGGATGACGCCCGCATTAACAGCATCATTGATTATGTAATGCGGGAACTGGGCGATACCGATCAGGTTTCCACAACAACCGGTCGCCCACCGGCCCATGTTCACCTGGAACCCGAACCAGGCGATGGCCTGTTTGCCGACCCTGGTAGTGCGGTCAGTGCGGCGTTGGCAGCTTATCATCAGCTTGATGGCCTGCCGCTGGAACGGCGCAAACAGATGGTCGCGGCGATGCGGGCTGCGGGCCGTGAATATGCCCAGGTATTGGCGCAAATGGCACATGAAGAAACCGGGATGGGGCGTTATGAAGACAAGGTGCAGAAAAATCTACTCACCGCGACTAAAACCCCCGGCCCCGAATTTCTGGATACTGCCGCCTGGACCGGTGATGGTGGTCTGACCCTGACCGAATACGCGCCGTATGGGGTGATCGCGTCGATTACACCCAGCACGAATCCTACCAGCACGATCATTAACAACAGCATCAGCATGGTCAGCGCGGGCAACGGCGTCGTGTTTAATGCCCATCCCAGCGCCAAAGACTGCTCCGCCTATACCATTCAAATCTTAAACCGAGCCATTCAGAGCGCGGGCGGCCCGCCTAATTTATTGTCGTGCGTCGTGGAACCGACGATCGAATCCGCCCAGGCGCTCATGACCCACAAAGATGTGCGGCTCCTGGCGGTAACGGGCGGCATTGGTGTGGTGCGGCAGGCCATGAAAAGCGGCAAACGGGCGGTCTGTGCCGGGCCGGGCAATCCGCCGGTGGTCGTTGATGAAACCGCCGACATCGAACAGGCTGGACGTGATATTGTACGGGGCGGTAGCTTCGACAACAATCTGGTTTGCACGACGGAGAAAACGTGCTTCGCGGTGGAATCTATTGCCGATGATCTAGTTGAGGCTATGACTCGACACGGTGGCTATTTAATCACGTCCTGGCAGTTGCGGCGTTTGCTGAAGTCTATCCTGGCCGAAGATCGTGGTCCCGGCACCTATAGTGTGATGAACAAAGCTTTCATCGGGCAGAACGCCAATGTGTTGCTCAAAGAGATTGGCATCAACGTGGGCGATGAAGTTCGCCAGATCGTGGCAATGGTCGAACCCGACCATCAACTGGTGTGGTCCGAGCAGATGATGCCGATTATGCCAGTGGTGCCCATGCCGGATGTCTATTCGGCGATTGAGCTGGCGGTGGAGAGTGAACACGGCTTCCGGCATACGGCGGTCATGCACAGCAAAAACGTCGATCACATGACGCTGATGGCCCGCGCGATAGACTGCTCCATCTTTGTCAAGAACGGCCCCTGTCTGGCCGGGTTGGGCTTCGGCGGCGAGGGTTACACCTCATTTACGATTGCCAGCCCCACCGGCGAGGGTATGACCACTTGCCGCAGCTTCAGCCGTCTTCGCCGCTGCACCCTCAAAGAGAGTTTTCGCATCGTATAGGCAAGAGATCAATTTAGCATTTTGCACCGAAACCAATCCATCACGGTTGACCAGACCCTGGCCGGTTTGTGCTACCCCACCTTGCTGAGTCATGTTATAGTTCAGAGCAGATTTCGGCATAGGTATAAGCAGGCTGCATGACCGCTGCCCCGAACAAAAAATCCAGCATCGAACCGGCGCTGGCCTTACTTGAATTCAGCAGCATTGCCGCTGGCATTCAGTCCGCCGATGCGATGGTCAAACGGGCCGAAGTAGATGTCATTCAAGCGGGAACGGTGCAGCCAGGCAATCTGTTGGTGCTATTGGGCGGGCCAGTAGCAGAGGTGGAAGAAGCACTCAAAGCGGGACTGGCCCTCACCGCCGATGCGCTCACCGATCATATCTTTCTGCCCGGCGTCGCGCCCGAAGTCGTCACCGCACTGGCAGGCAACCGCGATGCTCGTGAACTGGAAGATGCCTATGCCGCGTTGGGAATCATTGAGACGCATACTGTCCCAGCAGCCATCAAAGCGGCGGATGCGGGCGTCAAAGGAGCAGAGGTTACGCTCATGGAAGTCCGCCTGGCCGATGGTCTGGGCGGTAAAGGCTTGGTCTTCTTCACGGGTTCCACCGCCAATATCGAAGCTGCGTTGGACATCACGGCAGAAACCCTCGCAGCGGAACAAATTGTGAAGCAAATCGTCATCCCCCGGCTACATGGTGACATCGCCGGGGTCATTGGCCGCAACACGCGCTTTGGCGTGCAATTGGCCTGGCAATTTTATCAAAATGATCGTTACAAAGGGGAATAAGAATCTAATGCTGCGTTTTATCGTTATCCTGACCACACTGTTGTTCATCGTTTTGCCCGCAACTGCCCAGGACGACCTGCCGCCAGGGTGTAATATTGACACCCTCAGTGGACTGTTCACCGATATGGCCGAAAATATTGGGGGCGTTGACCTGGCCGCCGCCGAAGCCGTGTTCTTTATTGATGAACTCAGCGAGGCGTTAACCGCGACCCGCAACGCCTGTGATGATGATCCGCCAGTTGATGAGAACGCGATTGATTACAGCGAAATTGAACAATCACGAACTGAGGATGGTGGATTTGTATTGGGCGACCCGGATGCACCCATCACGATTGTCGAATTCGCGGATTTCATGTGTCCGCATTGCCAGACCTATCATGGCACGGTGAAAGAATTCATCGAAAATTATGTTGTGACCGGACAGGCCAAATTCGAATATCGTTTTTTCCCGGTCGTTGATCCGAATCTGTCGCCGTTTACCGCTAATATGGTGGAATGCGCTGACATTTTAAAGCCCGGCAGCTTTTGGTCCGCGCACGATGTGATGTATGAACTCACTACCAACCAGTTCACCTCATTTTCGCTCTACACCTTTGCTGCCCGCATGGGTCTGGATTTCGATGAGATGGTCACCTGTGCCCAGGAAACGGCCAACCAGGTCGCTACTGATACCGAACTGGCCCGCGCTACTGAGATTACGGGCACACCATCAATTATGATGCGCACTGCGGACGGCGATCTCGAAGATGTCATGGTTGATGGCGATTCGGTCGGGCGGTCCGGCCTGCCGCTGTTTGTCCTGGCGACGGCGATAGAGGCGGCCCAGTAAGCAGCGGTATGACCGAGCAAGCCCTGCGCGAACAAATCTGCCAGATTGGTCGCTTGATGTACCAAAACGGCACCATTGATGCGACCAGTGGCAATATCAGTGTTCGCTTGGATGCTGACCGGATTCTGGCAACGCCCAGTGGACTCGCCAAAGGCTTCATGGTCCCCGATCAACTGATCATTGTTGATCTGGAGGGCAATCGCGTCGGGCCGACAACACCGGCCAACGCTGACTTGCAGCCGACATCCGAACTGCTCATGCATTTGGAGTGCTACCGACAACGACCGGACGTAAACGGCGTGGTTCATGCACACCCGCCCACCGCCATCGCGCTCACGATTGCGGGTATTGGCTTCGATGATTGTGTCGTACCAGAAGCGCTGGTCATCCTCGGTGTGATCCCAACCACGCCCTATGCCACGCCTGCCAGTGCGGAAAACCGCGACGCGATCCGTCATTTAATTACCGAACATGACGCGATTATGCTGGCGTATCATGGGTCGCTGACAGTTGCGACGACCGTATGGGATGCCTATATGCGGCTGGAAACGCTGGAGCACACCGCCAGGATTATGTTCATGGCGCATCAATTGGGCAATGTTCAACCGTTGCCTGCTGAACAGGTTGATAAACTGTTAGCCATGCGCCAGAAAATGGGACTAGCCCGTGTTGGAGATGCGCAGCGCTTTCAGCAGCATTATGGTACGGGCGATCTCGAAGCCCGGATACGATCAATTGTGCAGGCAACTTTAGCCGAACAATATTCATAGGGGACGAAATTATGCGCAAGGCTCTCATGATCGTGCTGGTGATCCTGGCGGCATGTAGCCCGGTGGCGGTTCAACCAACGGCGACACACGCTGACCCGACGCCGACATTTGAAAGCCCGGCAGTGACACCCGACGAGGCTGTTATCAGCGGTGAGGCCAATCTTGATATGCAATTCACCGGCGCGATGAGTGGTGAATTCACACAAGCGCTGCTCTCGTTCCAGGTGGGTCAACACTACACGTTGCTGCTTGATAATCTGGATGACACCCACCCGGTACAACTGCGCCTGTTAATGGTGGGCAATATTGAACTGGGCACCTATGAGATCGTCGCTGCCGATGACTTTGAGCTGCCAGCCGATGCGACCGTTGCTGCCCGGTTTGATCTGGGATTTCCAGCAACGAACTATGAAGGTTCTTTGGTGCTGGCTACAATCGGCGAAGATAATTTCTCCGGCTCAGTGGAATTAACCGCGCAGGATGGCGACGACACGGTCACTGTCGTCGGGCGCTTCGATAACCTGAATGCTGTCATTATCGATTAAGATATTCAGCAAATTTTCATCGATTATGACTTGACAGTGAGCACAGCTATTTGTTAGACTGTGGAGCGTATAAGGTCCCATCGTCTAGCGGCCTAGGATGCCACCCTTTCAAGGTGGAGACACGGGTTCGAGTCCCGTTGGGACTGCTGCAATAAACACCCCTCAAATCTGTGAAGGGTGTTTTTGATTCAACCGGCATCAACTGGAGGCAAAAGTGAATATTCCTGATCATCCATCATCAGACAATCAATCAAATGGGGAAACTGACCTATCATTTCTCTTAGCTCAATACACTTCTTTACGAGAGGAAGTTTTGAGGCGAATCGAGATACAACATCAACTCATTTTGGGCACACTAATTGCAATTGGAACCATTTTGACTGTCAGTTATCAAGGTGGAACTTCGTCTCTACTACTGCTATATCCATTTCTGGCAATGTTCCTCACAATGGCTTGGTCGCAAAATGACCATCGAAACCGGCAGATTACGCGATATTTATCAAGAAATGAAGAGATATTCTTAAGCGACCCTCTGTTCGGATGGGAACACTCTCGATCATCAAGTAGATTATGGATTTTTGGCTCCCGTAAAGTCTTCGCGGCACGAGGGATTTTTGTAGGGTCACAAGTGCTTACCATCCTACTGTTCTGGCTAACGGTTAACACTCCTATTCAATCAATGAGCACGAGTGACACAATACTTGTGATTACTGATATAATTGTCACATTCATAACGCTGTTAATCATTGGTTTTCCAAGTCGTCGCAAGTCCTAGATTTATGAAGGCTGATAGATTTACCGGTGGGACAAGCAGGAAACAGGAGATATGGTCGATGTCGGACGCCCAACCTTTAACTGTTGTGATATTAACAGCCCTACCGGTGGAATATAAAGCCATTTATAGGCATCTAAAAGAGGTTGAAGAAACACCACCACACAAAGGGACAGTATACGAACAGGGATGGTTCTCCGCCAATGGCCGAGATTGGAAAGTGGGTATTGCCGAAATCGGAGCAGGCAACCCAACGGCAGCCGCCGAGACCGAACGCGCGATTGAGCACTTTGATCCTAAGTATATTTTTTTTGTTGGAGTTGCAGGTGGCATCAAGGATGTTTCACTAGGCGATATTGTTGTTGCAACCAAGATTTATAATTATGAGTCGGGCAAAGATCAGACTGAATTTCAAACACGGCCCAATGTCGGCAATTCAGCATATCCATTGGTAGCTCGCGCTCGTGCAGACGCGCGCAAATACAATTGGCTCAATCGAATATACCCGCCACCAGAAGCAACACATCCCAGAGTTCTTCTTGGGCCAATTGCCGCTGGAGAAAAAGTCATTGCCTCAACTCGATCAGCCACCTACCAATTCATTCGCTCTGAATATAGCGATACTTTAGCAGTCGATATGGAAGGCTTTGGGTTCTTGACAGCATCGTGGTTGAATCATCAGGTGCAAGCGATTGTTATACGCGGCATCTCAGATCTCATCGATGGAAAAAGTGAAGCGGATGAGCAGGGGTCCCAAGAAATGGCAGCCGCACATGCCAGTGCTTTCGCGTTCGAAATGTTAGCAAATTTAGACAAGATCGATGAAAAAGAGGCCAATCAGGAAGAAACAATAAATATTATCGAACCGGTATTACCGCTGCAAAATCAAGATACTGAATTGCCAAATTTTCCGATGTTCGAGGTACCTTACCGCCGGAACCCCAATTTCACCGGGCGTGAAGCAATTATTTCTGAAATCCATGCGAACTTAAACAGCCACCAGGTGCATACACCTCCGCAGATCATTACGGGCTTAGGCGGAGTCGGCAAGACTCAGATTGCGCTTGAGTATGCCTATCGCCATGAAACGGAATATGATTTGGTGGCATGGATTAATGCCGAAGAGCCAGCTACGCTATTGGCAGATTACCTGACATTGACGCAGAAGTTGAAGTTGTCCGTTCATTCCAGTGCTGAGCAGCGAGTCTTCGTGAACGTAGTTCGCCATTGGTTAGAAAATGCAACGGAGCGTTGGCTAATCATCTTTGACAATATTACTGATTCACAATCAATTGATGAGTTATTACCTAAGCAAGGTAACGGTCACGTCCTCATTACCTCCCGCTACCGTGATTGGCGTTCATTGTCGTCGGCTGTTTTTCCGCTTGTACCTTTTGAAATGCCAGAAACAAAAGCCTTCCTATTCAACCGGACTGGAGAAACCGATGAAAACGCCGGAGAAGAGCTATTTGAATTAACCGACGGTTTACCCTTAGCATTGGCACAAGCTGCTGCATTTATCAGCAAGCGTGGACTATCGCTCCAGGCATATACCCAACTCTATAAAGACCAGCGGCAAGAATTACGGCTACGCGAAGGACCGCCCAGAGATTATCCGGCCACGCTGGCAACGACCTGGGAGCTTACGTTTCGCCGCTTCGAAGAAAACTCACCAGCGGGAACCGCGTTGCTGAACATATTCGCCTTCCTCGCGCCCGACAACATCCCACTATCCATTTTCAGTCAGGGTAAATCTTCGCTACCTGCCGAGCTGATCCCAGTTTTTGAAAAGCCACTGGACCTGGAAGATCTCGTGGCGAGCCTGTATCAGTACGCATTGATCGAACGCCAGGCAGACGGTGTATCAATCCATCGAATGGTGCAAGAGGTGATCCAGGATCGGCTGGATAAGAACACAATGCAGCATTGGTTGGAAATCACCCTTGCCTTGATTGATGAAACATTCAAATTTGACGAATACAACGTGAGTTCATGGACATCTTGCGCCCAATTGCTGCCCCATGCTTTATCCACCTTGGGACATGCCAAGAATCAGCACATTATACTGCCAGCCACAGCAAGTATCTGGCAAACTATTGGTGAATATTATCACAAGCAAGCCGAATTCACTCAAGGACAAACAGCCATCGAAAATGCGCTTAATCTGCGCAAACAGATTTTTGGCGAAAAGAGTGATCTGGTTGCTAAATCCCTCGATTACCTGGGTGAATTGCTTCAGGCACGAGGTCTATTCTCTGACGCATCTCGTTATCACGACGATGCCCTCAAGATTTATCAAAGTAACGAGGAACTCAGGATTCCGATGGCCCGCTGCTTGAACAATATCGGGTGGCTTCTCCAAGTTCGGGGCCAATATGATCGGGCACTCCCTTACCTCCAGCAAGCTCTCGATAACAGACGGTCCGTATTAGGCGACCAACACCCGGATACCGCAATTAGCCTCCATAATCTGGCGCGTTTATTCCAAGATCAGGGCCAGTACGATCGCGCACTCCCTTACTTCCAGCAAGCTCTGGAGATCAACCGAAATACTCTGGGAGACCACCATCCAAATACTGCAACGAGCCTCGGCAGTCTAGGATCGCTACTTCAAGATCAAGGCAAATACGATCAGGCACTCCCTTACTACCAACAAGCTCTGGATATCAGACGGTCCGTATTAGGCGACCAACACCCGGATACTGCAACTAGCCTCAATAACTTGGCAATTCTTTTCCAAGATCAGGGCCAGTACGATCGAGCACTCCCTTACCTCCAGCAAGCTCTGGAGATCAACCGAAATACTCTGGGAGACCACCATCCAAATACTGCAACGAGCCTCGGTAACTTGGGAAATCTTTTCCAAAATCAAGGTCAGTACGATCAGGCGCTCCCCTACTTCCAACAAGCCCTGGATATCAGCCGGTCCGTATTAGGCGACCAACACCCGGATACTGCAAAGAGCCTCGGTAACTTGGGAAATCTTTTCCAAAATCAAGGTCAGTACGATCAAGCACTCCCTTACCTCCAACAAACTCTCGATATCAGCCGAAATACGTTGGGAGACCAACACCCGAATACTGCAACTAGCCTCAATAACTTGGCAATTCTTTTCCAAGATCAGGGTCAGTACGATCAGGCGCTCCCCTACTTCCAACAAGCCCTGGATATCTACCGAAATGCGCTGGGAGAACATCATCCAAGTACTGCAGCTACCCTCAATAATATAGGCACGATATATGCAAAACAGGGTAAGTACGTTCGTGCCAGACCTTACCTTGAACAGGCACTAAAAATATATGACCAGATTCACGAACATGATCATCCAATACAGGTCAAAATACTGGCTAATCTTGCATATGCCATGATCCTCTTGAAGCAGGTCGTGCCGGCCAGGGATTACGCTATGAGAGCGTTAAAAATATGCCGGGAAACCAATCAGGAATACGCTGAGTGCGCAGAATTAGACAAAATAATTAAGCAAATCCCGATGATTGGCAGAAAGAATAAACAGAACAGAAATAAGAAAAGAAGAAACAATCGAAAAAAACGCTAGCGGACTACCGCGGTTTTTCACGGATATTTTGATTCAGGTACCCGTATGCTGGGCGCAGCTTTTACAAGTTTTTACGATTCCCCCGCCGGCACATATACCAGAAATAATTCGCAATATTGCCAACACTAACTTCCCTGATCTTATCGATCTGCACTTCTACTGATAGCTTTCAATGCAACATTTTTGTGCGCTTCGCATTGGCTAAGATTCGCCACTGACTTGACAGCAATCTCATTTTATTAATATGATTTGTAATGATTCCACTGCGCTATATACTGAATCGATATAGAATGACATCAGCGGAGGCGTCTGAAAAGGAGGAAGCGATGCAAGCCAACTCATTTGATCTTGGGGGAGATCAACAACCGGTTCCATTAGTTATCGTCAGCAACAGCCAGATTGTGTGTGAGGGGTTGCTCACCGGTCTCAAGCAGCACCTTGCGATTCAACCCGCTGCTGTGGTCAGTGCCGAGGCCGATCCGCCGCCAGCAGCCCATGAAAATCTGGTGGTCTTGATTGATAGTGGCATCGGCGAACAAGCCGCGCACCACTGGACCCAGTTTTATCGATCACAAAAGCCACCCGCCCATGTCATCATTCTGGAAATGGTCAATGAGGTACAGTCCATCCTGGTATGCATCGAAGCGGGAGCCAGCGGCTATGTTCTGCGGGGCGCATCAACTGCCGAAATTGGTCAGCGGATTCAACAGGTCCGGGCTGGCAAAACTCACTGTTCGCCCGAGGTCGCTGCAGAATTGTTCGCCCGGGTAGCGGACGGCTTTCACAACCGAAAGCGCATATTCGCAGCTATCCCCGTAGAACTTACACCCCGCGAACTAGAGGTTCTCTATTTAATTGCCCAGGGCTATAACAACCGCGAAATCGCCAATCAACTGGTCATCGCCATTCATACCGTCAAACATCATGTTCATCATATCCTGAAGAAACTCGATTGCTCCCACCGGCGTGAAGCAGCCGGGATGGCCCGACAAAACGGTTGGTTTGATAACGATGGCTGGCAACAGACACCCACTGCCAAAGGTATTGCTCACCCGTTATAAACGATTTTCTATCTAATATGGACCAGAAATAGACCTCTTAATAGAACCCCGGCTAGTTCTCTGGTAGCGTGACCTGCGTTTGAATGGATAGGTAATGGACAAGCGCTACCAGAGAGTTTTCTATGGACAGTGGTTCCCTGACATCGCAACAGTTCAACCCAATCCGGGTACTGCTGGCCGATTTACCGGGTGTTTATGGTGAAGTTTTTCATGCGGTTTTGACGCAGGAACCGGATATGAAGGTTATTGGACAGGCCTACGGCAATCTTGAAATCCTCGCGGCTGGTCGCCAGAATACCGATGTGATTATCCTGGGCGTCGACCAGACTGAAGCACCCCCTGGCATTTGCAGCCACCTGCTGAATGAAAATCCGACACTAAAAATACTTACGGTCTCCCTCCACAACCATAATCATGGCATTGGTTATTGGCTCAATATCCAGCGTTACCAGGCGGGACCGCTGCAAACTGGTAATCTGCCCTACCACATCCGCCATCTCTTCCAACTAGCCCCAACGGTGTGAACTCAATGGGCAACGTTTTTTCCATCCACTCGGTCGGCAGTTCAATCATCACCCGGTTGCGCAACGCCTACCCCCAGGCGCTGCGCGATGAGATTGACTGTGATTTTGCGTTGTTTTCCAGCAAAGATATGCACGACGGCGGCGACTTAACAACCACCACAGTGGCCCTTTATATGTACCGGGTCACGATGGATCAACATCTGCGCAGGCGGGAACGCATTACGCCCAACCAGGGTCGCAATACGCCGCTGGCACTTAATCTCCATTATCTGTTTACGGTGTGGACCGACTCGGTCTATCACGAACAATCGGTGCTGGCCTGGCTCATGCGCGAACTCTATCAGTACCCGGTGCTGGACCGTTCCGCGTTGACCCCTGAAGCTGAGTGGCAGGCCGACGATATTATTCAATTGATTCCGGCTGAGCTAACGAACGAAGACGTTTTGCACATCTGGGAAGGACTTGGCGCGGCGTACCGGCTGAGTTTCTCCTATATCGCCCGCGTGGTTCGCATTGACGTTGAGCCGGAGCCAGAACATCCGCCGGTAATCGTCAAACGTTTTGGCTATCGCAACTGGGATGGTGTTTCGGAGCCAGACGCATGAACTACGAATACATCGACCAGCGCATTTTTGGCGCATTTATGCTGGTAGATGCAGCCACCGGTCAGCACATTGCGCGTCCGCTGCAAATTGAAGCGGCAACCGGACGTGTTGTGCGCAACACCAGCAATTTGTACGTGGTCGTCGCCGCCGACGGCTTTACCGATTATAGCCTGTCATTTGACACACCCACAACGCCAGACCTCGGCTCAATACCGTTTTCGATCACTATTCGAGACCCACAAAGGCAATATCTGGCCCAACAGATCACCTTAAACTTACCGCGTGACCCCGATCCAGCCAATGCCGACGATGCTGAAAATTCTATTTTCCATCCTCGGCCTGTGACCCTATTCCCAACACCCGCAGCCCCCATCATGGCGAACTGGAGTGTTATCCGAGCGGCGGTTACGGTTGACGGCAGCGGTGAGCCACTGAGCGGGGCGCTGGTCCTGGTCATCCAGGATGACACGATCATCGGGCGCGGCCTGAGTGATGCGCGTGGCGAAGCCTTAATCGCGGTATCCGGCGTGCCGGTCACGACCTGGAATGGGGATGATCTGGATGATGAAGATGAAAATCCGGGAGGTGGTCGGGGGCGCGGTGGACGACGGGGACCGGGCGCTGATGACGATGATGAAACCCCACTCGTACTGGTGTCTGAAATTGCAGTGACACTACAAACCATTGTTGATCCAGCAGCTACTGGCCTGCCGGATCCTGAAGATCTGGAAGCGCGACGTGCTAGTCTGCCAATGACCGAACAGCCACTTTCTCTGGCTGCCGGGCGGCATGAGGGTGTGTCGATTACCGTTTCAATCACTTAGTTCATTGAGAGGATGGAGGCGATATGCCTGAATATCTTGCTCCCGGCGTATTTGTAGAGGAAACCAGTTTTCGCGCCCGCTCGATTGAAGGGGTTGGCACGAGTACATCTGGTTTCGCGGGGCCAACCCGCACCGGGCCAATCGGCGATGTGCCAGAACTCATCACCAATTTCGGTGATTTCGAGCGCATCTATGGCGGGCTAGGCAACCTGACGTTTGGTGCATCAAGTTTGAATTATCTTGCACACAGCGTCCGGCAATATTTTAACGAAGGTGGCGCACGATTGTATGTCTCACGCGCCTTTCTGGCGATCAGCGATGTCAATGATGGTCGCGCCAGTGTCGAATTGTTACCCGGTGCAACCGCTGCCGAACAGGTACAGTTCGTCGCCCGGTTCCCCGGCAGTGGCGGCAACGGCACCATCATCGTGCGCGAGGCAGCGGCTGAAGCGACGGTGCGCACGTTGAACAGTGCCCCCGAAGGCTCGTTGGCGCGGATTGGCGCCGTTACCGGGACGCCAGCGACGGCTGCCGAACAGCCCGGTGGCATTGGACCGTTCGGATTGTCAAACGGAGCCGTACTCTTGTTGACCGTTAATGGGGCCGACGTGCAGATCAGCTTTTTAGGTGCTTCAGCCGAAGTAACCGCGGCTGATCCCCTGCCGGACCCGGTTGTCCTGGGTGCCGATACCCAACTCACCATCACCATTGACGGCGATGCTCAGGTCATTAATTTGCCCGCCGCTTCAACCGACCGTGAAACAATTGTTAATCAGATCAATGCAGAACTGCGTGGTGGTTATGCCACCCTCAATGGAACCGATCAACTGGTGATTGGCTCCGACACACGGGGAACCGCCGCCAATATCTCAGTCACGGCGGTGCCCGCCAACGCGGTGCTGCCCGATGGTTCTGTCGCCAACGTCGCTGATGCCAGCAACAACGTCGCCGACCTGAGTGCTGTTACCGCCGACGAAATCAATGCGCTTTTGATCGCAGCCGCATTGGATGTGCGGGCAGCGACAATCCCAACAACCGGTGCCTTGCTATTGGCAACGACAACGCTCGGCAGCACGGCAACGCTGGCTGTGCGTGATGGCGTGGATAGTGCTCATACCGCACTGGGTCTCACCGCTGGTGTATCAGATCCTGGCGAGGATGGTAACACCATCACGTATTACATCAAAAATGGCACCACCTTTGAAGACAGCACCGGCACGCCGCTGGACTTAAGCGGGCTGGATGATTTCGATGCACCCACTGGTGGCGCGGAAATTCTGACCCTCAGTGTGGTGACCGAGGACGCTGACGGCAAAGATATGGTGTTTGATAATCTGGGCTTTGGCGCAGCGCATCCACAATATGCCGCTACCGTCATGAGCGAAGACCCCACCCGGCGCACCGATTTCTTGCAAAACACCTATGCTCTGGTCGCTGGCACCGGCGTTGATCCGTTTGAACTGCATCAATCCATGTTCGCCATCAGCAGTGAGCGTTCGCTTGCACTGACGGGCGGCAACGACGGCCTGGAACCCACGCAATCCGCTTATGAAGAAGCACTGTTGCAGCTGGCCCAGCTGGAAGATATTTCGATTGTGGCTGCACCGGGTTATTCCGCTTATGCGCAACAACAAGGCATTGCGGGCGCGCTGATTAGCCATGCCGAACGGCCCAAAGCCTATCGCATCGCGGTGCTGGATTCGGTTGCCCAGCAAAGCCTGTCCGAAGTCCGAGCACTGCGCAGCCGCATGGACTCGAAGTTTGCGGCGCTGTACTACCCCTGGGTGACAGTCAACAATCCACTGGCCCGCCCTGGAATCAACGCCGAACCCGTTGAAATTGATCTACCATCATCAGGCTTCGTCTGCGGCATCTATGCCCGCAACGATATCCAGCGCGGGGTGTTCAAAGCACCGGCAAATGAAGTCGTTCGGGGGGCGCTACGGTTTGAGAGCAGCATCAACACCGCCCAACAGGAAGTGCTGAATCCGCTGGGTATCAATTGTCTACGCTTCTTCCCCGGTCGCGGCTATCGGGTCTGGGGCGCGCGCACCGTCAGTTCGGACCCAGAATGGCGCTATGTCAACGTGCGGCGTTACTTCAACTATGTGTCCGCCTCGATTGACCGGGGGACGCAATGGGCCGTGTTCGAACCCAATAACGAATCACTGTGGTCCAACATCCGCGACACCATTTCATCGTTCCTGTATACCGAATGGGTGTCGGGTGCATTGCTGGGCAGCAGCGAACAAGAAGCATTTTTCGTCCGCTGTGATCGCAGCACCATGACACAAGCGGACCTGGATGCCGGACGGCTCATTTGCTTGATCGGTATCGCGGTGGTCAAACCAGCCGAATTCGTTATCTTCCGCATCGGTCAAAAGACCGCCGACGCCCGGAGCTAAAGGAGTAGAACGCAATGGCAGAACGGTCAACGCCTTTTGGCGCATTTAACTTCATTGTCAAGATCGCGGGCGATCAGTTCGGTGGGTTCTCCGATGTCAGCGGCCTGGAAACCGAGCTACAGATTTCCGAGTACCGCAACGGCAACGAGAAAACACAGTACGTCACCAAGATCCCCGGCATGATTAATACATCGGACATCACGCTCAAACGGGGCGTGGTGAATTCAGCAGATTTGTGGGACTGGATCAAGCAAGCGCGGTCGCTGGCCGGTGATCGCGGTATCAGTGCCAAGCGCGACGTCGTTATCACCCTCATGGATGAAACTGGTGAAGCGGTCCAATCCTGGCTGGCACGCGGGGCGCTGCCGTTGAAATATACCGGCCCCACCCTGGCAGCCAAAGGCGGCGGTGATGTGGCGATGGAAGAACTCGTCCTGGCATCGGACTTTCTGGAATTGATGGATTCGCCGTCGGCGTAATTTTCTAAATATCGTGCAGGGGAGGGTCTAAGCCCCTCCCCTACGACACACAATATTATGTTTCTGATCGGTATTGGACACCTGTAAATATTCAGGTTATACAACAGGAAACACATGAAGGGCCTGATCTTCACTGAACCGGCCTCACGGGTCGTCAGCCATCCCAATCGAATGGACATCGCCTGTTTTGTGGGCTTTGTCAACCGACGCACCGAACGGCGCGATGGTGTTGACGTACCGACTCCTATACCCGGTGTCATCCAACAATGGTTGCGCGATTTCGGCTGGCTGACACCGCCCTATGCCCGGCCCCAAAGTGAGATTGACCAGCTTGAGGATGTGCCCGTTTTAATCGACAACTGGGCGACATTCGATGCGCTGTTCGATTGGGATGCCCGCTTGCTTAATGCAACCGATGCGTTGCCCAGCGGTGCAACCTATCTCGGTACAGCGGTACGTTCATTCTTTGAACAGGGTGGTCGCCGTTGTTATGTGGTGCGCGTTGGCGATCCACTGCCCTTTAATACCTTGAGCGAAGACCGGTTGGAAGCAATTAATTTGTTGCTGCCAGGGTATCGCGCGAATTTGCTGGACGCGTCCAAAGTGGACCCGCACACCTGGCATGGGGCCGCCCATCTATATGGTTTGCCCGATGTGACGTTTGTCAACCTGCCAGACTTGCCTGATTTAGTTGCGTTAGACCCGCAGCCGTTGGACCCCGAACGCGAACGCGAGATTCCCGAACAATTCGTGGAATGCTCGGAAAACACGATTGACGATACGGTGGACGCGGTATCCGATCAGATTGCTGCGCCGCGTTGCGATGAAACTGGTTATAGCAATTGGGCACGGGCGTTGCGGCTGTTGGGCCTGATGTTGCGTGATACGCAGCGCGAAGTTCAACTGGTTGCCGCTATCCCTCTACCCGCTGATCGGGCCAATACCGATTTGTTGGATGATCTGTTTGACGGGCCGTTACGCTATTCGGTCAATGTCCCGGAAAGCATTTCCAGCGCGTTTATCCAACTGGTTTTTCCCTGGCTGCAAACACGTGGTTCGAGCGGCCTGCCCGAACAACTTGAAAGTGCCGAGGGTACAGTGGTGGGCACGCTGGCTCGTCAGGCCATGACGCAGGGTGCCTTTCGCAGTGCGGTCAGCGCACCATTGGTTGATGTCTATCGGCTAGAACCCATTCCTGCGCTAGACATGCTCTATCGCGAACGCGGTGCCGATGCCATGCTGTTCATTGATCGCGTCACGGTTGTCGGTCCCCGTGCCGCCGGGCGCTTTGAACTGTTCTCCGACGTAACAACCAGTCTGGACCCCAGTTATCGCCCGGCCAATATTAATCGACTGATCGCCAGCGTCGTTCGCGCCGCCAGACGGATCGGCGAATCATCCGTATTTGAACCCTCCAGCCCGGTGCTGTGGGGGCAACTTGAAGAGCGGATGCGTAGCTTATTATCGGGTCTGGAACAGGCCGGCGCCTTGCTGGAGACCGACGATTTTCCGGCGTTTGAAGTGCGCTGTGATCGCAGCACGATGACTCAGACCGATATTGACGCCGGACGCGTGATTGTTCAGGTGGTGCTTAATGCTGCCCAACCCGTGCAGACTATTCGCGTCGAACTCTCGGTCAATGCGGGCGGAGAAGTGCTGGTCGTCCGGGATGATCTGTTCCGAAAGGATACAGCATGAGCCAGTCGATCGCGCCGCTCAATGTCTTCCGCTTTCAGGTTGATTTCACCGAGCAGCATATTGGCAGTGAGCCGGGCGGCGAGGTCAAGGTTTGCAGTGGCGCATTTGCCGAATGTACTGGCCTGGAAGCGACGATGGAACCTAAAGTCATCGAAGAAGGCGGACGCAATTATGGTGCAGCCCAGCGGGTCGGCAAAGTAACCTTTGCGACCATCATTCTCAAGCGCGGCATCACCCCCACCAGCGATCTGTGGACTTGGTTTGCGCTGGTAAATGGCGGTGAATATAACCATCGGCGCACCGCAACCGTGACGGTTTTTGATGATGCAGGCAAAGGGGTCGTCGCCTGGAAGTTCCTGCGGGCGCTGCCGACCAAATTCAAGACCGCTGACCTGAACGCAACAGGCGGCGATGTTGGCGTCGAAGAATTGCATTTTGTTCATGAAGGTCTCTACACCGCCACCCCGAGGGCGCAGCTATGAACACTGAGAAACCGCTGACCAAAGCCAAATTTATCCCGCAGACCGGGCCAGAACGCAACCAGGAAATTGAGGTGCATTTCAACCCGGCCACGCTGGATTATACCGTCTCGAACACGCTCGAAAATCAGGGCGAAGGCGATCAGTCGCGGCAGTACGTGACCAGCAGTTCGGCCAAACTCACCATGAGTCTGCTGTTCGATACCACCCACAGCGGTGACGATGTGCGCGGCATTACCGGGCGCATATCCAAACTGATGCAGCCGGTGGACGAAAATGGTGAACGTAATGTCCCGGCAGTGGTGAAATTCGAATGGGGTGTATACACCTTTCAGGGGCTGGTTGAGAGTTTTAAAGAGACGATTGACTTCTTCTCACCCGATGGTGTTCCCTTGCGGTCAACAGTGGCGCTCGGTATGGCGTCACAGGATGTTGTATTCGCGCCCAGCGATGATGCCGCCAGCCAGCCGAATGAGCCAGTCGCATTGCCCGGCGGCCAGAGCGCGACCCAATTGGGCACACAGGCCGGAAATCCCGGTGCTGGTCGGGCCATTGCCGCTGCCAACAATCAGGCGTCAATGCGCTTCAGTAGTGGTCCAGTAGCGATTAGCGCTTCCGTAGAACTCAATGCCGCCGCTTCGTTCTCGGCGGGCGTTGGCCTGGGGGCCGGTCTTTCCGCTGGCATCGGTGGCGGTGCTTCCGCTGGATTTGGCATCTCCGCTGGAGCGAGTGGCGGACTATCGGCAGGCATTAGCGGCGGTGCGGGCATTTCTGCCGGGGCCGGAATCGGCGCTAGCATCGGCGGCCAGGCATCTGCCGGTGTGAGTGCCAGTGCTGGAGCCTTTAACGGTTTGAGTGTTGCCGCCGCCAAGCCAGCTAAATTTAAACTCAATACGAGCCAGTTACTGCCAGCGCCCAGCAATATCCAAAGCCATCAGACCAGCAATGATTCTGCATTTCAGGTCGGTGGCATGGTCAGCGGCAGTGGTGGTCTTAAAGCCAAAGTCGGCGCCAATGCCAGCTCCGGCGCGAAGATCAAGTTTGAGGGGAATTAAGCCATGCCGTCAATCCAGATTGATGAAGTGGTCGCGGATATTAACGAACCACCGGCAACCACCGGTGAAGCCCCGGCGAACCCGGCCCCGCGGGCCGAACCGCCGACCCTGGCCGATGTCACACGAACCCTGCGCCGCATTCAACGGCGTGCGGATCGGCTGCAGGCCAGGTATTAGGAGTTTGCGCTGCGATGGTTGAAACACCCGTTAGCCCGCAGGCTGTTTATACTGCCCGCCCAACCATTCAGGTGGATGAGCAATCCTATCCACTGGTCAATGAACTGTTGATCGCGATGGAAATGGTTGAGCGTGAAGGCGGTCTGTCAGCACTGGAACTGCGGCTGATTAACGTCGCCAGCGACGATCAGGGTGATGCCGAATTCGCCTTTGAGGATGACCGGACCCTGACGCTGGGCGGTCGGATCAAAGTGTATGCCGGTGACGAGCGTAGCCCAACCGAGATCTTCCAGGGCGTCATTACCGGGTTAGAGGCAGTTTTCCCGAAGGATAGTCCACCGGAGTTATTTGTCCTGGCTGAGGATAATTTCCAGCAGGCCCGGATGGAGCGGCGCACAACAACTTACGACGATGTTTCGATTGCGGACATCGCCCAGCAAATCGCCCAGAACCTGGGATTGCAAGCTGTTGTCGATGGCTTCACTGATCGCATCGGTACCCATGTCCAATTTAACGAAAGCGATCTGGCGTTCTTGCGCCGGCTGTTACATCACTATGATGGTGATTTGCAGGTGGTCGGCACCGAAATGCATGTCGCGCCCCGCAGTCAGGTACAACGCGGTTCGATCACCCTGGAACTGCACAGTCAACTCCGCGAAGCCCGTTTGCTGGCGGATCTGGCGCATCAAGTTACCGGTGTATCCATTACCGGTTGGGATGTTTCACAGGGCGCACGCATCCAGGTTTCCAGCCAGGGGGCAAATCCTGGACCCGGCTCAGGTAGTGAAGGCAGCGGCATTCTCGAACGGGCAATTGGCAGTCGGGTCCATCATGCCCAACACATCAACGTCACCAACGATACCGAGGCGCAGGCCCTGGCCGACGCGATTTATGATGACCGGGCACGCCGTTTTGTGACGGTCGAAGGCATCGCCGATGGCAACCCATCGATTCGGGTGGGTACCCATGTCGACATTCGCGGTGTGGGTCGCTTTGATAATACTTATTACGTGACCTTTGCCCGCCATACGTATACCGACACCGCGGGTTATTCAACTGAATTTGAAGGTGAATGCGCCTATTGGGGAGGCGGCTGATCGATGATGAATCACTTTGAAAACGCCGAGGCCGGTTTACTGACGGGCACCTACCTTGCTGAGGTGGTGTCGGTACAGGACCCTGACAGCCTATCGCGCGTACAAATCCGCCTGCTGAGCGCTGACGGCGTTGATAACCACGATGCCCCGATCTGGGCACGGGTCGCAGTGCCATTTGGCGGGGATAATTACGGTGCATTCATGATCCCCAATGTGGGCGACGAAGTGCTGGTGTCGTTTGTTCAGGGTGACAGTCGGATGCCGGTAGTTGTCGGCAGCCTGTGGAGTGGCAGCGCCGCCCCGCCGGAACAATTGGGCGGTGATCGCGTTGACCGTTGGACGCTGGTAGGCAAGAACGGCACCCGTATCGCCATGATCGAAGAAAGCTCCTCACAAATTGTGATCGAAACCGCCGGTGGTGTCCGGGGCACGCTGTCAGACGATGGCACCGAAATCGAATTGGTCGCCGGCGGCAGCACGATAACGATGTCACCGGCCAGCATTGATATTGAAGCCGGTGGCGAAGTCAACATCCAGGCGGGTCAGGTCAATGTCACCGCCGGTATGGTCAAAGTCGATTCCGCGCTGGCCGATTTCTCCGGCATTGTGAAGTGCCAGGTGATGCAAGCGACAACGGTCATCGCCAGCACGTATACACCCGGCGCGGGTAATGTGTGGTAAAGGGAGCGGAGATGGTTGCTCTACACGCCCATAAAGTCCATTTAAGCGGTGCGCAGCTACCCGGCGTGGGTGATCGACGTCCGGTGATTCTGAAGCGCAACGACCAGTCGTTTATCGCGGCTATTCTGGATGATCTCCGATTGGGCGAAACGGGCTTCAACAAACTGAGCAGCACAATCGCGCAGAAGCCTGCTGATTTACCGCTGTTGAAGCTGTATCAGCCAGTGCATCGCACATTTTACGTCGGTATGTTCGAGGTGAATTGCGAGTTATTTAATGGCGCAGCGTACCCTCGGCTGGACCCAGCCGATGTTGAGAGCAGCGGCATGGTGATTCGGCGACTGGCGACCGCTGCCGATGGTCGCTTGCTGCGTACCTACGATGGCGATTATGTCTACGAAGCCTGGCAACACGACGATAATCGTGTGCTTGGTTGGGTGCCGCTCAACCACAACACTGCTGAAAACGAACTTGACCCCGACCCGGCGCTTCGAGACTTGTTTACGCTGGGCGACCCGGGCTTAGATGAACGTCTGCCAATTGCGCAACGCATTGCAGCGACCTGGC
Source organism: Phototrophicaceae bacterium (assembly GCA_965223835.1). Classification (GTDB taxonomy): domain Bacteria; phylum Chloroflexota; class Anaerolineae; order Aggregatilineales; family Phototrophicaceae; genus CAVYXZ01. Next base: position 1,191,808 of record CBDCXQ010000001.1, on the reverse strand, counting down.
GGGAGGACACCTCGCCGCTGTTCACCGCGCCGACCGATGTATGTGATGCCAGTGGCAAAACCGTACTTTATGGAGTGTTACCGTTAGCCAGCAACGAAGTCAGCGAAGCACCGCAGCCAACCGCTTATGACCCCGATTTCGTCAGATCACACATGCCCTTGCTCCTGCAAGGTGGTGCCCACGATCTGCCCTACCCTGGTTCATGGGTGAGTCATAATCTGGCTGATGACCCGTCATTAACGTCACGGCAATTCATGCTGCTGATGCAACAGCTGGTGATCGAATTTGATGTGCTGGGCACCACACCCGCTGCGCAAAATCTCTATGCGGAGTTAAACAAAATCCAGTTGCCATTGGACCCTGGCGGACAGCAAACCATCCGTGCTGGAGACTTTATTGCGGAGGCCGCGCCCATTTTACTGGAACGCGAAGGCTCTGATGAATTGCCGCTACCAACGTTTCCGATGCCCTACGCCTGGCCCACGCTGAGCGCTAATCAGGTGCAGCGATTGCAAGACCGCATTCAGGCTGCGATGGAAACCCGACTGGCAGCGCTACGCCCTGGTGAAGGCAAATTCGACCAGCCCAACCGGCAATATGTTATCCGGGCGTTTGTGCGGGTGAAACAACCCGACGATTGCCCCCCCAAACTCGTGTGGACTGAAGTCAGTGCGCCGTTCACCATTGCGCCCTGGCATGAATCCGGTGATCAACCACCGATTCAGGTGACGCTGCCCAATCCATTTGATCGCGATACCTTGCGCAACCTGAAGCCCAACGTGGCGTTTGTGATGCCCGATTCCCTGTTCAACTTTTTGAACAACATGGATGGGCAAGCGATTCTGGAAGGAAACGGCGCTCGTCCCGAAGATACCGGCTTCGAACTTGCCTGGCTGTGCGGATTTAACATTCCGATCATCACAATCTGCGCGTTCATCTTGCTCTACATCATTTTGCAACTACTGAACATTATTTTCTGGTGGTTGCCCTTTATCAAAATTTGTATTCCGTTTCCACAATTCAAGAGTGGCTCGTGATGGCAGAACCGATTCATTTCCTACCCTTAATCGGCTGGCCGCTGTTGCCAGTCCCCGATGAAAATGGCGAGTTGCAATTTCCGTCGCTGGAAACCAGCGTGCGCCAGTCGATCCAGGTTATCTTGCAAACGCGGCCCGGTGAGCAGTTAATGCAACCACAATTTGGGGCAGGTCTGGAAGATTATCTCAACGCGCCGAACACGTTGACCACCCACCGACAAATCCGCGATGTGATTACAGGTTCGCTGGAACGCTGGGAGCGCCGCATCCACCTGGACCGGGTGGAGGTCGCTACTGTACCCAACGAGCCGACGCAGGTGCGGGTGGAAATCGCCTATCGTTTGCGCCGCACGGGTGTGCCCCAGCAGGTGCGCCTCACCCTGCAACTTGAAAGCACGTAGGAGGACCCTTCATGCCTATTATCCCCCCGGCGCTTGATGATCGCAGTTATGATGACCTCGTAGCTGAACTGTTAGCACGGATTCCGGCGCATACGCCCGAATGGACCAATCCACGCCCCGGTGACCCCGGCAGAACCTTGATTGAACTGTTCGCCTGGCTGACGGACACGATGTTATATCGTGCCAATCTGATCCCGGAACGGCAGCGATTGGCGTTTCTGCGCCTGTTGGGCGCACCGATGCGACCAGCGGAACCGGCGCGGGGCCTCGTGAGCATTATGATTGATGACCCGGCTTTCACCAGTTCAATTTCGATTCGCCAATTGGCAGCACTACCCAAGCCAGTCCACTTTGAGACCCTCAACGAACTCACGATTATGCCCGTCACCGCCGAGGCTTATTACAAACGACGGTTAACACGTGCCGAACATATTGAGATGCAGGACATTATTGCCGGGCTGCGCACTGCTTACCGGATTAGTGCTGACCAGCGCCCCGAACCGTATCAGACGATGCCGGTTTTTACCGAGGGAAGTGCCGCCGCCAGCGAGTTTGACATCATCGCTGAAACAACCGATTCAAGTCTCTGGCTGGGTCTTTTCGCGCCCGAACCAGCACAGGTTGGGGCGGTCCGCAATGCACTGGGCCGCAGCCCGCAGGGACGCCCCCAGACGATCAATGTGGGGTTTGCCCCCGCGCTAACGGCCCCCGCCTTATTTGAGGACATCGGCCCGCGCGCCCGCATTCCCCATGTGTGGGAAATCGCCGGGCTGGACGCTGGCGGACGGTTCGAATACCTGACACTACAGGTTGTGTCCGATACCACCAACGGTCTGACAAAACCGGGCATTGTTCGATTGGGGATGCCCGCCCCCGAACTCATCAGCGCCCCTTCCAATGATGTGCGTGTCAATGAATTCGCCGGGCTGGGCGATATGCCGCCCCGGTTGGACGCCCCGGACAAAGCCGAACGATTGGTCACCTGGCTGCGGCTGCGGCCCACCGACGACCTCGACTCCCTCGGCGTGAGTTGGATTGGCATCAACGCAGTCGAGATTGACCAACGCCAAACCATAACCGGTCGCATTATTGGTCAGAGTGATGGCGCGGCCTATCAAGTGATGCAATTACCCGGCACACCGGTCGAAGAAGCTACACTCCAGCTTCAGGTGGAAGAAACGGGACGGGGTTATCAATTGTGGCAACAGGTGGATGACCTGGCGCTTTCAGGGCGTGATGACCCCCATTTCCAACTCGACCCAGAAGCAGGCACGATTCGCTTTGGCGACGGCATTCGCGGGCGCGTGCCCACTGTTGGCGCACGGGTACGGGTAGCGCAGATGCGCATTGGCGGCGGTACCGCGGGCAATTTGCCACCGGCAACCCTGACCACAATCAACGCCATCGCGCTGGATGGCAGCACGGTCACAACCAAGCTCAAAGTACAGCAGAAACTGGCGACCGAAGGCGGTCAGGAACCCGAATCACTGGTCGAGGCGGAACAGCGCATTCCATCCCTGTTCCGGCATCGTGACCGGGCCGTTACCGTCGAAGATTATCAACAACTGGCCGCGGCTGCGCGGGGTGTGGCATTAGGTCGGGTGGAGGTACTGCCCCGCTTTAAGCCGCAACAGCGCCGCGAGAACGTCCCCGGTGTAGTCTCAGTGATGGTGCTGCCGCAGAAAGACGGCTATGAAGCACCCTATCCCCGCCCCGACCGGCCTCTGCTGGAAACAGTCCATGCCCATCTCGACGCACGCCGACCGCTGGGCACTGAACTCTACGTCATCGGCTGCGAATACGTCCCGATTGGACTGAGTGTGGCGATCACGATTGTGGGCGATGAACGGACCAGCCTGTCATTGGGTGGCATTTACGGTCAGCGGAATGATCTCACTGCACCCGGCCCCGACCAGGTGGTGAATGAAGTTATCGCCGCTATTCGCGAATATTTGTGGCCGCTGGCTCCTGGGGGCATGCATGGGATTGGTTGGGAACGGGGTCGTCCAGTGCGGGACCGCGAACTTGAGGTCGTCGTCGCGCGAGTTCCGGGCGTGGATACGGTTTCCCAGGTCAACCTGTTCGAACTCAACGAAACCGACTGGCAACTTGTACCCCGGCCAACGCCGGATGCGCGGGTGCAAATCCCATTATCACCTTACCAGCTACCCGAATTATTGTCGCTGGGGGTAGACATCGGCACCGAACCTGCCAACACGCTCAGCAGCCCGATCGACACGTCAGCCGAGGCCGGTGGCATCGCGGTCCCGGTTGTACCGAAGGTGTGCTAAACGATGGATGTTAACGGTCTGCGCTTCTGGATGCTGGCGAACGCCGACGATTGGGATCTCGATCCTGACGTGAGTTATGATGCCGCCACGCGGCGGTTGCAGCTTGCCAGCCAGCGCCCGGTGCCCACGCTGCCGGACGACACACCGCCGGGCCTGCGTGGGAATGCCGAAGCCCGCTTGCAACGCATCCCCCAAACCCGCGACACCTACGGCAATCGCGCCTACTGGGATCAAACCAGCGAACGCATTGTGGCGACCGGCACCCTGCCTGATTCAGTGCCGATCTTCCAACTGCCGGGCAACACGCCGCCCACTGACATGGCAGTTGGCTTTGACGGCGTGCTCTATATCGCCCATGAGGGTTCGGTAATTTTGTTCGACTTGCGTGAACGCTGGGAAGCCCGCCAACTGGTGCTGGAAAACTTCACGGCCTGGCGGTTGGCAACCTGTGCGAGTGGTGGGGCTTTTGTGCTGGACCGTGATAACAATCAATTGGCCTATATTACCGGCCTGCCACTGCCGGACCGTCCCAATGACTACGCGCCGACCACCGTTCGTCCCTGTGACGAGGACCCGGACCCACCACGCATGACCTTGTTGCCGGATGCAGTCTGGACTCCTGATGAAACGCCGGTAGCCATCGCGTGCAGCCCAGAAGATCGGGTTGCCCTCTTGTTGTGGGACGCTGACGGCAACGCCGTGCTGCGCACCCTGAACGCGGATGGTACATTATCTAACGGGCAAATGCTGCTGGGCGCACGTTTCCCCTACAGTCTGGCCTGGCTGGATGATCTGCACGTGGCGCTCCTCATGATCGAACTGCCGCGCGAGTCCCTGGCTTATCCCGTCGATTATCCCGAATCCGACATCCCACCCACCGGCGAGTTTTATCCGCTGGTTGAACATTCCGGCGGGCCATTCCTGAACAGTCTGGAACTGCCACCACATTATCGCACCCTGGCGGGCAGCAAACCGCTCCACCGATTGTCCGTAGCTTATTACGCGACTGCCGGAACCGCGACCAATCATTACACCCTGGACAGCCAGGATATGCAGACGGTCTGGCATCGTCTCTATTTGGAAGCGATCATTCCACCCAACTGCGGCGTTGTGGTCGAGCTGGCAGCAACCGCGACCCCCGGCATTCCCGAAACGGGCTGGTATCCACATGATTTTGGCGAAATCACCAGCAGCCCGCACGCCCCCCACGCGGCCTGGGAATCGCAATTTTCCGAAGTACCATTTCATCCCGGCTTCCTCGACTGTGATCTGGTGCCGGGCCGCAAAGGTTTGTTCACGGTGCTCATCCAGCGGGCACCGCATGTCGTCAAAAGGCTACGGGGACGCTATTTGCACGCCCGGGTCCATCTGTTCGGTGATGGTCGCTCGACACCGGAGGTCGCGGCGCTACGAGCCTATGGACCGCGCTTCTCTTACGTCGAGCAGTATTTGCCTGCCTTGTATCATGAAACCCGCTTCGGGGCCGATGCCGACGCGCTGGCAACCGCCGATGAACACAGCACCCAGGCCGATTTCCTGGAACGGTTTGTCGATATTTTTGAAGGTGTGTTGACGCCGCTGGAAGGTCAAATCGCGGCGAGTTATTTGCTGACCGACCCGCGCTCCACCCCCGACGATTCCCTGGAATGGCTGGGGATGTGGCTGGGCGTGACGTTTGATGCCGAAATGCCGCCGAGCATTCGCCGTGATCTACTCCAACAGACACCCCAGCTTTACCAGCGCTGGGGCACATTCGATGGTCTACGGTTGGCGCTCGATATTTTGACCCGGGGCGGCGTGACCAGCGGTGAGATCGTGGTGCTGGAAGATTATCGACTGCGGCGCACGTTCGCGACCATTTTGGGGGCTGATCTGGCTGACGAGGATGATCCCTTGCTGTCAGGCATCGTCCGCAGCGGGAATTCATTCGTCGGTGACACCTTAATCCTGGGCGAGGAATGGCGCAAAGAATTCCTGGCCCTCTATGCTGCCGATCTCCCGACCACCGCTGCTGAAGATGATGCGATTGAACGCTTGTTTGATGAACTGGCGCACCGGGCAACCGTAATTGTGCATCAGGATATGTCGCCGCTGGATGTGCGCTTGATCCGGCGGGTCGTAAATGTGGCAGCCCCTGCGCATGTGCTGGTACAGGTATTGACCTCAACGACCCAGTTCATTGTCGGCATGGCGGCGCTGATCGGCGTCGATACATATCCCGGCACGCACCCCGAACGCCAGCCCGTGCGGGTCAACCGCAGCCAGATTGGCGTGCGCGATTATATCCAGGCGCTGCCCAGCCTCGACCCGCGCCTGGAAAGTGGACGGCGGCAAACAGGTGCCATTGAAACGGAGCCGCCGGTCGCCCGACTCCGCGGGCCAGAGGAGAACGTCGAACTGGGCGACGACATTACCCTTGATGGTAGCGAATCGAGCGCCGCACCAGGGCGTTCGCTCACCGGGTTCAACTGGACCCAACGCGATGATTAGACCAATAATTGATAGGAGTTAAACGATGACTGAAATTAATTCGGCGGAACTTCGGCCTAACACCCCAATCGAAACGGAAGATGCGGTTCTCGACATTATCATGAACCGCGAAGCACCGCTGCGCCCCGGCCAACACGTCTTCCAGTTAGTTGTCACCGATGATTCCGGCAATGCGTCGGCCCCCGCCGAAGTCGAGATCATTATCCGTGATTCGCAAGCGCCGACGGCGGTGCTGGATGTCATCCCAAGCCGCACGCTGGAATTTGGTGCCGACATCGCCCTCAGCGGCGAACGGTCTTCCGATGTTGCGCCCGGGCAAATCGTCAGCTATGCCTGGACGCTGGTGTCACGGCAGTAAATGCGATGGCGACCTTTGAAACCGGGCGGCCCATTGTGACGAAAGAGCCGACCATAACCATCGATAACAAGCTGGAACCAGGAACCTATCGTTTTCAACTGGTGGTCACCCGTGCGGACGGCACTGAAAGCCAACCGATCATTCAGGAGATCACGATTATGCCAGCGGGCAGCCGGTTATTGGGCCGCTTAAGCCGGAGTCCCACGCCGATTATGGCCGATACCCAGGACAACGATACGCCCAAAAAGCAACCCAAGCGGAATCGCAAACGACAAAGTACGGGCCGCAGGCGCAAGTCAAAGTCCTGATTAGCATTAGGAGGCAAGTGTGAGTATCAATCAACCCGATCCGCTGGTGGGCGATCTCAGCCCTGACCGCCTGTATTACGCGCAGGGCGTGTTGTTATCGGCGGATGATCTGACTGATGAACAGAGTTACCATCGCGGGCGATTGGCGCTGGCGCTCGCCTATCTCCATGGCAGCGGCACGGCTGCCGGGTTGCGCGTGGCCTATGAACCTGCCGATGAATTCCCGTCGGATGATGAACAAATTGTCGTCCATCCCGGCGTCGCGCTCGATCAACTGGGCCGCCTCATTGAAGTCCCACGGGTGGCCTGCATCCGCCTGAACCGCTGGTATATGGCCCAGACCAATGATGCGCTCAATCAAGCGATGTTCGGCCCGCCATTCGACGGCATAATTGCCGACGTATTCCTCAATTTTGTTGTCTGTGAACGCGGCAAAACCCCGGCCTTTGCCTCCGGCCCGTTCGATGCACTGGATGCGATTGCGCCTTCCCGGTTACGTGATGGCTATGAACTCAGCCTGGTGTTGCGCAACCGGAGCGAAGGTGAACCGCCGCCGTTGCCGGTCAGCCGTTATCCGCAAATCCTGACCGAAGGCACGCCGGAGGACATCACTCAATCAGTTAACGATTTCAAAGATGCACTGTTGGATGCCTGGCCGCGCGACAACACTGACCCAAACAACCCGGAGCCGGGCGGCGAATATCCCCCTGGTGTTGACCAGACAGCGGTCTTCCTGGCCCGGGTGGTGATTGGCGCAACGGTGAACCCAACCGCCGGGGAAGCGCCCCTGCGCACCGCCCCGACGACCGAACCGGACCCTGAAGGTGGCGATCCCATCGTCGTGCAACCGGTCACAATTGACAATTATAGCCGCCGTTTTGTCTTTCCAACCCGCTCGGTGGTCCAGCAGTTTATTACGGAGGGTTAAGTATGTTTCCGTTAGTTAAAGGCTCGGCCCGGACCCGGCTCAATTTGGACCAGGATTTCAGCCAGCGCCAGTTCCAGAGTTTGCAGCGTACTGGCACCCTGATTATGGATGACCGGCGACGGCGACCACTCTATTTCGATGGACGTTTCTTATCCGCGCGGGATCTCATCCGGGAACAGAACTACCTGCTCACCCGCCAGAGTGACCTGAACCGGGCGCATGGTGTTGGTGTGGTGCATGGACTGCAAGTCAATCCAGGCCGCAATGGTCATTATCTGACCTTGCAGGCGGGTCATGGCATCACCCCATCCGGCGAATTGGTCGCGCTGGACCAGAATATTGAACTGCCGTTAAACAATATCCCGCAAACGCAGGAACTCAATGCCTTTTTCGGCCTATCGAAAGTGCCGGGCGAACCAGCCCGTACTCGCAACGGCCTGTTTATCGTTGCCTTACGCGCTGTCGAATTCACTGCCACGCCAACCGCCTCCTATCCCACCTCGGTGGATGGGCAGCGCACGGTGCAGGACGGTGAGATTATCGAAGCGACCGCCATCACCTTGATTCCGTATGAAGATCGGGGCGGCACCGAGACCGACCCCAATCGACGTCGGGCCAATGTCGCCCGTGAGATCTTCGTCAACAATTCTATCGAAGGCTTGCCGGTTGACGCCCTGCCGTTGGCAATGGTGCTGTTGCGCACCGGTTCCGTCGAGTGGATTGATACCTGGCTGGTCCGGCGTGAAGCCGGGGCACAGGTCGAGGATATTCTGGGCTTAGGCTTTACGCCGCACGCCGTCCGCGAAGCTCAATTTTTGCAATTCCGCGATCACATGGCCGATCTGCTGGCCCAACGTGCCAGCGGGCAACGGGGTCGCTTTACTGCCGCTTCCTATTTCAGCGCCCTGCCCCCGGTCGGGCCGCTGCCGATTAGTGGCCTGAACACGACCGATTTCAGTCAATCATTCTTCCCGCCAGAAATGGAAGTGGACCTCTCGATTATTCCGCAGGATGAACTGATGAGTCTGGTGGAGGAGAGCCTCTACCTACCGCCGATTGACTTGCAAGCATCTGCCGATGAAATCGACGCCACGTCAGTATTGATTCTGGTACCTGTGACCCGCGCTCAATTGCGCACCACCGTCAATGCCCTGGAAAGCCTGACCCGACCGCTGCGACCCGCCGCGCCGGGTTTAATCGCCAAACGCAAACCGATTGAGTCGCTGTTTGCCATGCGCCGTTTTCCATTCCCCACCGGCCCCATTCTACAACCGGGTGAAGATGACGAAACCTCACCGACCGATGCAACCTGGCAGGAACTCCTCAGCCGTTTGCCACTGCTCTATTATGTGCGGCGGCGCAACCTGCACTACCGCTCGGAAGTCGTGGGCGTCAGTGTGCCGGTGCGCACCGATGAAGGCGAAGCAACCGAAAGCGCAGCGATCAGCGATCAGGCTCGCGAAATGCAACTGGTCACAGTGTTTAATGCCATACGAACCGCCGCCACTGACCGCGCCAACGCCGAGATCACCAATCTGTTGAGCAGTCGGTTATTACGCGAATCGCCGTTGTTATTTGCAGGGGCGATCCGGGAGATGGAAGCCGCAGCCAACGAAAACGACAACACATTGACTCGCTCACAGGTACTTCGGGTTGCTGAGCGGTATAACAACCCGGAAATTGGTGAGGGTGTACGGGCACTGGCTGAGGTGACGCCCGAACTCGTGAGCACGCAGACGGTCTTCCGCACCATTACGCAGTCTGGTCTTGTACCAGAAATTGACTTGCTGGCCCGCAGCGCTCAATCCGGCCAAATGACCGTTCGTGCGACGTCACCAACGCCGGTCATCACCCAGCCTGATCGAATCACACGGCTGCCGGGAGACATCAACCTCGGCACCATTGATACGATACGCCAACCCACCATCCCAATTTTCCGACCAATTGATCCGATCTTGCAGCCGATTATCCCGGACCGTCCGATACTGGGGCCGATCAATCCCACCAGGCCACGCCTGACATTGCCCGCATTGGGTGAGCGATTGCTGGAACTCGCCCGGGGAACGGATGCTGACGCCCTCCGCGACTATATCATGGAGCAGTTGAGGTCATTACGATGAAAGTTTTTCCGCTGCGTCACACAGCGCGGGGTGAGCAAATCCTGGGCGTTGAACCGCCGATTGCCCCGCAGGTTCGCCCGGGTTGGCTGCGTCGCCTCAATTTTTATTCCGGGCGCAGCTTAAGCGCGGGCGCACTGGAAGTCGAACAAAACGGTCGCGCCGGACAAGTCGCACTGGGCGGGCAGTTGATCGCACCCGGTATTATCAATGGGTTAACCGCTGCCCTGGAGCAGGATGCCCCCCCGATTGATGCCCCCCCGAACATTGAGCCGGTTTCCGACTATTACGTCAACATCGGCGCAGGCCTGGGCATGGCCGTCAATGGTGAAGATGTCGTCCTGCCGCAAGATTTACGCGTCTGGCTGGATGATGTGCTGGTGATTGACCGCATCTCGACGCTGGGCGGCAGTCCCCCGGATGACGTGGAACCAGGGGCACTGTCACCCCGCACGCTGGGACCACCCTTGTGGCAGTTCCGCACCGAACTTGATTTACCCACCACCTATCCGCGGGCCGGGATCCTGGTGTTACAGCCCGTCGAACTCGAAGTCATCGGCGACGGCGACCCGAATGATCCGTGTGAGCAGGACCCGGAAAATTACTCCTATGAAGACTGGCAGCGCGTTGATGGTTGTCAACTCGCCCTCTACATCTGGCCCGGCGACTGGCGCATCTTACCGGTGCGGGGAAGCGCCTGGCGCAACCGCATTGCCAACACCATTTTCCAGGCCGAGATGGAACTGGGGCCAGATGCGGCCTTACCCTGGGAATTGGCAGGACTACCCATTGCATTGATCGGCTTTACCGATGATTGGTTGCCGGAGTTCATTGACCGCCACATGGTTGCCCGGCTGGGCGGTCAGGGCCAGCGGCGGCCAACACTAGCAAGCGCCAGCGGCAATCCTTTCCTGTACCGGGCACGCATTGAACAGTTTACCGAGCACATCAACGAACTGGGTGGCGTGTCCCCGGATGAACTCAATCAAGCGTTCAATTATGTGCCGCCGGTGGGGTTCTTGCCAACAGACGTGCTCAACTTCGTGGAACAAGCCAATCTGTTTTTTCCACCGAGTTACGACATCAATATGCGCCCGATTCCGCTGGAACAGCTTGATGTGGTGATGAAAAACAGCGCCGGTTTACAGGCCTTTGACCTCAACACGCCTGACCAAATTGAACTGCTTATTCCGGTGCCGCAGGCAGTTTATGAACCTCGCTTGCTGGTGCATGAAGTTGTCGCACCAGAGTTTGACGCCGCCATTGATCGTTTTGTGAGCCAGCGCGGCGCCAACCTGGACCGCCGGGCGAATGTCCGCGACAAAGCGAACGCCTTTGCAAGGGCGATCACCGGTGAAGATCGTGATTTTGGCGACGACCCCGGCACGCAGGCGGATGAAGTAGATTATGTACCGCCGACCATCCTCGGTGCCCATGTTTCGACACCCTACAGCGGCCTACACCAGCATGCCTTTTATGGCGTTGACGCAGCTGAGCGGTTGATACTTTCGGCTGGTGATCTGCTGGTGGTTTATGTCTACATTGACCCGGAAAATATTCCTGCTGAAGTCATGCTACTATGGCGTTCAGTCGAAGCAGAGTCATGGGAACATCGGGCTTACTGGGGTGAAAATCGCATCAACTGGGGCATCAGTGGAACCGCAGGTCGCTTTGCGATGGGTGATTTGCCGCCAGTTGGTGAATGGGTTGAACTGACCATACGCCCCGAAGATGTTGGTCTGGTTGGCGAACCCATAGATGGCATGAATTTCACGCTCTTTGGTGGCAACGCAGCCTGGGCTATGCCCGGCTTCTATCGCGGTGACATACGCGTCAACTGGTACGAAACGGAATTACCATCCGGTGCATTCGAAACCGGCCTGATTGACACTTGGCAATGGGTCGCCCAGAACAACCTGCTGGCCCCACTGGAAGATGACTTTACCACGGCGCTGGTTGGTGATGATGCGGTACTCGAACCGGCGGAACTCACCGATCTGCGCACCTATCTCGATGGGACGCGCCTGCGGCCTACTGATCCCGATGCGCCAGGGGCGGTTGATGATGTTGCACCGCTGGATGAACGCGGCCTGGAAGGCTATATCGACTATCTCAAGGACAAGATCAACCGGGCCGACGACAAGATCAATATCGGCTTTTTGCGCGTGCATACCGATATTTATCGGGTACGCCAGATCATGCAGGGCAACACGGCGGGGACGCAGTTGGCGATCTCACCGGCATTAGCCGAAATTGCCAAAGCGGACACCGCTGCTGCCAGCCGGGAACAGATCAACAAGTTTTATAATGAGTTACAAAACACAGCCCTGCGATCACAGACAGCCGCGCCACCACCGAGCGATAGCCCGGCGGCAACTGGTGATGTACGTTCCTTCAACAGCTTTGCGCTGAACACGCTTGACCTCGGCTCACCCTTCATCGGCGGTGGCTTCGGCAGGGTGGGCGGCGGCACCCAGGAAAACATATTGTTGGGCGGAACCGGTGCTCGAACCACCACTCCCGGCTTTGGTGTGCCCGCTACCTCTGGACCTATTGTCGAGATCGGGAGCGATGTATCAGTCATCCCCAGAGATACGGGTTTGATTTTTGACTTTGATGATTCAACGGCTGCCGAGATCATCCGCAAATCAACCGAATCGGCATTTGTCGGCGGCACCGTTTACTCGCCAATTGACATCGAAGATTCGGCACCGATTGTCGGCAACCCGGTGGTACGCACGACAACCATTGCCGAACGGATGGAAATCCCTAAAGCGCCCGAAGCTAAAGACTTCAGCGCCCGCAGCAAACAGGATATTTATAGTGACTTTGCCAATCTCGACATCACATTGGAAGGTGTTGAAGTGCCGGGTGCCTGGGGCAATGACGCGGCGGGCAACTTCGTGCGTGGTCTGGGGACCAGCATCGTGGATTTCCTTCAACCCGAAAACCTGGGCAGTCTGACCGATAATCTGCAGCCAGTGGTCGAGGATGAGGCCGGTCATTTTTCGAATGTCGTTGATCTGGTTGATAACGCGGTGGCAACGCTGCGGATTATCGAAGGTCGAGTATATATCTACAAGGCGGCCTTAGCGCGCTGCCAGCAAACGCTCACTGAATTGCGGCGAGTCGAAAAACTGGTGCTGAATCGGCTGAATGTGATTGGGCGTTCCCTGGCGGAAGCCCGCCACGATGTGGCAGTGGCACGAGCACTCCGCGCCGAAGAACAGGAACGGCTGGACGAGATCAACGAACGGCGTTTGCAGGTCATCGCCGAAAATGTACCCTTTATCGCTTACCAGCGGCCCCGCGTAGCCGACACGCTGCAGGAAACACCGGTGCGGGCACTCGTTCCCGGCATTCTCGAAGCGCCGGTCCCCGCTTGCTTGCGCCAGCGCGTCCTGGTGCCCAAAGAGATTCGGGCGGTTGTCGAACTCTTGCGCGATGTCCCGGTGCGCTTCTTCACCCACCTGCCCGCAATCATTGACCGCCTGGACCAACCGCGTTATTTCTATGATGTGGTTGATACGGCCCTCGTTCGAGCACAGGCCACGCCGGTTGCCGCAGCACCAGTCATCAGCAACACGCGTTTCGGCCAGTCGATTAATACTCTGTTCGCAACCCAACAACAGGTCGTCACGCAGTATCGGGCGCAGGTCGCCAATGTGGCAGCCAGCATCCAACCAACTACGAGTTGGCAACAACTGCGCGATCTGACGCTTGATCGCTTATCGCTGGGGGACTTTATCAACAGTCGGCATGGCAAGAGCGATGTTGATAATTTAATGACCCAGGAACTCGATAATATCGCGCGGGTCGCGGCCTGTTTGCACGATAGTTTTAGCGGAATCCTGCCGGTACTCCGCTTGGAATGGGCCGATGACATCAGCCAGTTCGATGCGCCGGTCAATCTGCGCAATCTCAGCAGCCTGCCACGTTGGGATGAAATCGACTACATCGAGCGGCGTGAAATGCAAGGGCTGGTCGACTGGTTGTTTGGTCGCGTGAATGCCCGCTATGGCGATGCCGTCAACATCATCAATGATCTGGTACGGGTTTCGTTACTGCTTGCCAGTGAAGCACCGGTCGATCAACTCATCGCTGGCAAACTGCGCAAACCAGTCACCATACGCCCTGGCAGCAGCATCAAACTGGACGCAGACATCAGCAAGGTGTTCGTTGGCATGCCGGTGATGTTTTATCAGGGCAATCAACTCGCGGCGCGCGCGATTGTACAGGATATGGACGCGGCGGGCGTCGCGGCAACGATCACCGAGACCCAGAATGCAACGGTTGATCTGGGGATAGACACAACCCAGGTGCAGTTCACGGCGACACAGGGTATCCTCCAACAAGATGTGAATTTGCAGTATACGACATGGTTTTAGCTGACCGGCACATTCACCACTTACGGCTGCGCGGCCCATCAACGACGGTCATTAATCGCGGGGCGACACTCCTGGAGGACGCCCTGCGCACGGCCTCAATGCCCACGGTGCCGGGACGGGTGCTGTTAGTCAAGTCACTGCCACTCGGAGCCGTTGATCTGCACAGCAATTCGCTGCCACTGGCCTTGCTGATTGAACAGCGAATGCGCGAAGTGGTAAACAACGCCGTTCATATTGCTGCGCCCTTAGCACCCCAGGCGAACGCTGTTTATTATCACGACGAAGTTGAAGGGTTATTGTTGCTGGCCCAGCGCGTTGCTGGTGCACAGTCAGCAAACGACTGGTTCTGGCCGCGCATCTTACCGGGCTGGGAACCAAAAGCCCGCAACTTACCCCGGCTCTTTAACGCGGTCATCCAAAACCTACCTTCAAAAAAAACGCATCAGGGGGCCGTGGTTGTTAACTGGTTGGCTTTACTCCACAATAACAATCTGCTCCACCCGATACTCCAATCACTTTCGCCAGCCGATGGTGCCCGGCTACTCCACATTTTTGAGTGGTCAGTGCCTACGACACCGGATTCACAACCGACAAGCACCATACCTGCCCATCTGGTCCTGAAACTCGCCCGCTGGGAGCCAATCCTGCGTGATTGGATACGGCACTGGGGACCAACTGACGCTCGTAGCCACTGGCTGACACGGATCGCGCTTGAACACACCCTGCCTGCACTTCCGCCAGCTTTTATTTCGGTGCGTGCTGAGGCCGTCATTGAGTGGGCCAATCAATCACCGCTATCTGGCACAAAGGATGCAACGTCAGGAGCACTAGCTCAAGCTACTCTGGCTGACAGCAACACTGCGATGCACACGGTATCACAACCGCCGGAACCCGAAATTACGACACCGGAAGAAGGCGCTTCAGACAAACCGGTGCCCGGTGCCGACCCAGGGTTCTCCATTCAACCGGGCACGGCTTACACCACCACGCTGGCGGGGTTGTTCTACTGTATCAAGATTCTGGATTACTTAGGTATCGGTGTTACGCTGGCGAACAATCCCGAATGGGCCGAGCAACAATTGGTCGGTCA
Organism: Phototrophicaceae bacterium; assembly: GCA_965223835.1. Taxonomy (GTDB): domain Bacteria; phylum Chloroflexota; class Anaerolineae; order Aggregatilineales; family Phototrophicaceae; genus CAVYXZ01. The sequence goes on along the minus strand of CBDCXQ010000001.1, from coordinate 1,176,400 downwards.
CATCTTCCGAGCGATCGCCCTTCGTCTCGAATTACCGTTGACTGATCCGGCACTGGCGGTGCTGACCGCCGATCTGGGCGCACGCCCCTTCCCGGTGCAAGCCTTTAGCGTGCCGGACCGTTGGGCAGAAATGACCGCTGAAAACTCACAGGTTATGACCAATGGCACCTGGTCCGCACGGCTTGATGCGGCTGGCTTACCGCTGGCAGTCTGGTCCGGCACAATGCCAGCAGCAGTCTATGATGCGACGTTTCACCCGCCAACAGTGCCAATGGCCTGGGCGATTGCAGTTGAACGTTGGTGTTCACAATACCTTGAGATGCCGCTGGACAGTCTAATCAACCGACCGGCTCAGATCATGGCAACACGCACCCATTTGGACATTATTTTCACCCATGAGCAGGTTGACATCGCAGTGCGCCGCGCCGGGCTGGATTTTGATCCGGGCTGGATTCCCTGGCTGGGTAAAGTCGTGAAATTTTATTATGAAAATGGCCTATGAACGCACCTGAAATGATCGCCACTGAGCAAATCACATTGCGGCATCTGGCGTTAGCCGTCGTTGCTGCCAGCGTCAAACCGGGTGCCAGTTTGTCGACCGAAGAACAACTGCTGCACCACTATCACACGCTGGTGTTGCAGCAAACCGGTGATCTTCACAGCGCCATCGACCAGTATCTGGCAACGCCGGAAGCCGATGACGCGCCACTGCTCACGCTCACCCGTCATTATGGTTACACGCTGGCAGAAATACTGGCGGTCGCACTGGTGCAAGCCGTTGAAGAGAATCTACTCATTAGCCGGGCGATTGCCTATCTACAATCACCGGGCACAACAACCCGCCCCACTTTTGGCCTGTTGGCCCATGCCCTGCAAGCCATCATGCCACCCGATGTCAACGCGCTGGATACCCTGGTGATGGGCCATGCATTGCGCAGCGGTGTGTTGAAACCATTGGGCGTGGAATCGCTACCCCTCATCGAACGTGCCCTGACCATCCCAGAGCCGATTCGTCTCGCCCTCAACAATTATTATTCCGAATGGCCGGGAACGACCAACAGTATCCCCAACATTCCGCTACCTGACTCGATGAAGCAGACGGCCCAGCAGCAGGCCAATGCTCTGTTCGACGGGCACACCCTGATTATTCGTACCGGCATGCCTGCCGAAGGCCGGGCAGTCGCCAACCTGGTCGCCAGTAATCTGGGCTTTCGACCAGTCTTTATCGACAAACAAGATGCTTTCGAAGGATTAGCGACGTGGATGCTGCTGCAAGGACGGCTGCCGGTGCTGTTACTTGATCTCGCGCCGGGTGAACGCCAAGCGCTGCCAACTATTCCCTATTATGCCGGACCACTGGTTGTTGTAACCGGTCCCGATGGCAGCCTGGAAGATGCCCAACAAGCGCGAGCACTCATCAACTGGTCGTTGCCAGTGCCACCCCGCGCGGAACGCGAAGCCCTGTGGCGGTTGGCCCTGGATGCGCCCGATGACCCCTTGCCCGCCGAACTCGCGCAACAGCACCGTCATAATAGCGGGCGGATTGCCCAGCTTGGCCGATTGGCCGCCCACTACGGTCAACTTGAGCAACATCCCGCCCCGACGCGTCAGGACGTGCTGCGGGCCGCCCGCGAAGGGGAGGGGTTGGGATTGGATGCATTGGCCCAACCACTACGGGCTGAAGTGCCAGATGAAGCGTTGATCGTGTCCGATCGGGTGGCCGATCAGCTTGATTTGCTTTATCTGCGCTGCCGTGAGCGCGATCAGTTGGTGGATAATCTGGGCATCTCGGCGACGACTCGCTATCATCCTGGCGTGCGGGCGCTGCTTTCTGGCCCATCAGGTACCGGCAAAACACTGGCGGCGGCCTGGCTAGCATCGCGGTTGGGACTCCCGCTCTATCGGGTTGATCTGGCGGCGATCACCAGCAAATACATCGGCGAGACGGAGAAAAATCTGGCGCAATTGCTGGCGCGGGCGGAACAGGCAGAGGTGCTTCTGCTATTTGATGAGGCCGATTCAATGTTTGGCAAGCGCACCGAAGTGAAAGAGGCAAATGACCGCTTCGCGAATGCACAGACCAATTATCTACTACAACGCCTGGAAACATTCGACGGCATTGCATTACTCACCGCCAATAATCGTAATCGTCTGGACAGCGCCTTTACCCGCCGCCTTGACATGATCGTTGAATTCCCACTGCCCCAGCCGCCGGAACGCTTACGCCTGTGGTTAGGGCACCTGGGCACCGATCACGATGTCAGTCGCCGCGAACTCAACCAACTCGCTGCCAACGCCAATGTGACTGGAGGACACATCCGCAACGCGGTTCTGACTGCTGCCGTCCTCAGTCGGTCCGCCGGTCAACCAATCACCTATGCCGACATCCTCAGTGGTCTGGAGGGTGAATATCGCAAAGCCGGTGAGCAATTGCCGCAGGGCTTGCGCCGCTAAGGAGCGTTCGCGATGACCCCAACTTTTGTCGCCAAACCGGCTCATGAAAAGCATCAATCTGAGGTTGAACCAGCGGAAGCCGCCCAGTTACCAGAGGTCGTCACCGCAACGCCACGCTATTTGCAGGATGGGTTCAGCACCGATGCACCCGCAGATGATGCCCCGCCGTCCCCGCTGTTGCGGTCCCAAATCAAGGTGCAAACCAAACTCACTATTAACACCCCCGGCGACGCTTACGAACAGGAAGCCGACCGGGTCGCACAGCAGGTGATGCGCTCGTCAACACCGCGCTACCTGCACGCAGCGAACACCGATCAAATCCAGCGCCAAACGATGGAAGAAGAGGAAGAAGTCGAGGGCCAGGTCCAGACCAAGCGGATTGGCAACGATCATGCTCCAGCCGAAGCGCCGGTTACTGTCAGCCAAACCATCAGCCGCTCCGGCCAACCGTTGGACCCCAACACGCGGGCCTTTATGGAAGACCGTTTTGGGCAAGACTTTAGCGGCGTGCAAGTACATACGGACTCACAGGCCGCGCAATCAGCGGCGGACATCGGCGCACAGGCCTACACAGTTGGGCAACATATCGCCTTCGGCGCGGGCCGCTATGCACCGGGCACGACACCGGGCGACACGCTGATCGCCCATGAACTAACCCATGTGGTGCAACAAAGGGGTCAATCGACACCATTCGCAACCGGCGGTGCGGTCGCGGTGCAACAGTCCACATCCGATGAATTCGTCCAGCGGTTGACCGTACCCGATTGGGTGCTGGACCAGCTCCCGGCGCCAGTCGCGAATTTCATCCGCGAAATTGAAGCATCGGGTGGGATTTTTGAGTATATCGAAGGCTTAATGAGCGGCATTGTCGAGCGCGTGTTTGGCGGTCTGGAGCAGGGTGCCAATACTGTTGTCGAGCTAATTGAAGCCTTTACGACCCTGTATACCACGATACCCGTTATCTCCATTTCAATTGCCAGTGGCAACCGCGAACTATTCACGAGCGCCGTCGAAAATCTGGCAAATGCCCTGCAAACGATCGTCGGCACGGCCTGGGATGCGTTGGAACTGGTGTTGGGACCCGTGCGGGACTTCCTGAACGGCGTCGTGGCGACGCTGGACCAGCCCATCGAGCAGTGGATTGAAACCATCGGTGGCACGATCTGGACCACTATTATCGACATCGGGCGTGACCTCTGGAACTGGACCGCCGACCTGCGCGAAGGTTTCATTGGCGAGGAAGTCTGGGAATGGGTGCGCGATTTTCTGGACATCACTGGCCCCGATACCTATGATGGTCTGGTCAACTGGATTGAAGAACAAGCGGCGACGATCTGGGCCAGCATCAAGGATGGTCTGAGTGGCGTCATCACCGGGATTCAAGACACAGCCACGACGATTCAAGATGTGATCTCGGTTGAGAATATTAAATCGCTGCGTGAGACCGTTGACGGTTGGATTATTACCGCCCGTGATTTTATCCTGGCGCTCAACAGTGACGACGGCAACGGCATCGCCAGCCAGCAAGAATTGCTGCGAACCGTCTTAATCCCGATGTTGCAGTCCGGCGCAGCGGCCTTGCGCGAACTGGTCATTGGTGCGGGCAACTGGGTGGCTGGTTTGATTGGGACACTGGCTGAGAAAGTCACCGGCTTTATCGCGACGCTGGCAGCCAATTCACTTATCGGCGCGGTCATTCCCGAATTATTCACCTGGGTGACGGACGCCATCGCCCAGCTCGCAAACTGGGCGCAGAACATCGTCATCGGTCTGTTTACGTCGGTCGGTGATACGATTGACTATCTGGCAGCATACATCGAACCATTCCTCACTACACTGATTAACCTCTTGAACGCCACAACTGATCTGGTCGGCAGCCTGCCTGATTTATTGACTGCGGCCTGGGAAGCGATTCCGGCCTGGATTCGGGACCCGATTAAAGCCTTCATCTTGAATGAAGTGCTGGCCCGCATCCCCATCTTCGGCGATCTGGTGACACAACCAGATGTGTGGGCACGGGTGCAAGCCACTGCCATGCAAATCCTGCAACAGATCTTCGTAACTGGTGATCTGGTTGGCGCGGCCTGGACGTTTTTCCAGGCTTTACTCGAACTACTCAATTTCCCGACCGATCTGGTGGTGCAAATCGTCAGCAAAGCCACTGCGGTCTTCACCCAGATTTTCGAAGACCCGGTGGGCTTTTTGCTCAATCTGCTCAAAGCCGTCAAACAAGGGTTTGTCCAATTCTTCGGCAACATTTTGAATCATTTACTCCAGGGCGTAACGGACTGGTTGTTTGGTCAGGCGGCTGAAGCTGGTATTCAGCCACCGAGCGACCTCAGCCTCGGTTCCATTCTGCAATTTGTGCTGGATATTCTCGGCCTGAACATGGATATGATCTGGGAGCGACTGGCGCTCAAGATCGGTGAAGAGCGGGTTGAGCAAATCAAAACTGCCATCAACGTCCTGACCGGTGCGTGGGAATGGGTCAGCATCGCCATCAACGAAGGACCCGGCGCACTCTGGGAGATGATCCAATCGCAGATCAGTGGGCTGTGGACGACTATTATCAACGCCGCCATGCAGTGGATCATGATGAAGGTCATCGAAAAAGCGACGCTCTGGTTGCTCTCGCTGCTGGATCCCACCGGCATCATGGCCGTCGTGAACAGCCTGATTGCGATGTACAAGGCCATTGAGTCGTTTATTGAGTACATTCGGGACATGCTGGAAATCATCAATACAGTGCTGGATGGCATTGGCGCTATCGCTGCCGGCATTATCGCGGGAGCGGCCAACTACCTCGAAAATGCGCTGGCCGATTCACTGCCGATTGCTATCGGCTTCCTGGCGAATCAGTTTGGGCTGGGCAAACTAGGCGAGAAACTTGGGGAGATCATTCAAACCGTGCGCGAGTATGTCGTCAGGGGCGTAGACTGGCTGATCGATAGAGCCTTAAGTATGGCGCAGGGCGCGTTGAACCTGGGCCGACAGGCTGTGGGTGCTGCGGTTGACTGGTGGCGGCAAGAAGAAACCTTCACTGATAGCGAGGGCGAGAGGCACAGAATCTATTTCACACAGAGTGGCGATGGATATCACCTGATGATTGCTAGCAATCCGCGCGCAGCACGGGCATTTTTGGAAGCAGTCCAGATTCCTGATGAAATGGAACAGCGGCGGCAAGCTGCCCTGGTGATTGCCAATCGACTGGACCAGACTGAAGAAGCATCGGAGACAGTAGATGATGATCTGGCCGCACTCGCTGAACATGTCGGCGCATTGTACGCCAGTTCCCAGCAGGATGCTACCAATTTTGGCACCCAGGCCAATCCTTATCGGATCAAATGGCATAAGGTATTCAGTGACGGTTATCCGGTTATCCGACTTCGCCCGGCCCCGGATCAGGAGCCACAACCCTATCGTATTGACCAACGTGCTACCATTCGCCTGTCTGAGCGTCAGGAAGATTCGATGTATAGTCGCACCGATGAACAGGCGGCGGCTGATGTGCGTACTGGATTGACGCGGCGGCAGGAACAAATCGCAGCCGTTGAGCCAGAAACTACCGCTGCTCTGGACGCTGCTCGAAATGCACGGACGACCGCAACTGCCGCCTATCGATTGGCTGAAGGTGGTTATACATTGCCCGGCATTGGTGAGTTTACACTCCAGTCAGAGGATGCATTTATCAGAGCAGTTCAAGCTGCGAGTAATGTTGGCAATGATATCGCAAACCGATCTGAAGAAGAGATTTGTCAGTATATCGTTGAGCGCGGCAGGACGCTGCGAAACTTGAGAGGAACGGCACAGACGCAAATTAACGAACAAACCGGGCGACTAAACAATCAAGGTAGTACCAATGAAACGAGAACCCTTGCTCAAACCAAAATAGATGTGCTCAATGAGATTGTAGGCCAGGTTGATTCGGTCATCGGTCCATTAGACCGATTGTCGAGAGCCTGTACCTATCTTGACAGCATTACCGGGCCACGTGAGCAAATCTACCTGACCAGTCCTAATCCGCATGAGCAACAATTAAGTGATGAGGCTCGTGCTCGGCGTGCCAATACAACCGCATCGCTCAGTGCAGCCGAGCGGGATTGGCAACGACCTCAGAGTGTTGAGGAGGATGGCGTAAATTATTTCGAAGTGACTGTTGGTGTGATGCCGCAATATATGGTTCGACCCGGCACAGTGCTTGGTCCCAAGATCGAAGGTGCACGGGCGCCAAATTCAGCGAGTCAAAATCGATTTAAAGAATACATATTCCGTGCCGGGCATGACATGTCAGCCGCAGGGCAGGATGCAGAACATGTCACGGACCTCGCGTTCAGCGGGATTGATGCTATCGCAAATCTGTGGCCGCTTGGCAGCGGGAATCCTGTTCCGAATCAGGTGATTTATAAGGAGGTTGGCGCTGATTGGGAATCAATGACCGCTGAGGAGCAACAACGCGTTCAACGAGCAGATGGCGTTGACATTGGCAATCGCGAATTTCTTAACCAATATTTCATCGTTGAAAGCTAAAATTTGCCGCCAAGTGGAAAACAAACCAATCAAAAAGACCGGCTCCCTAAAATAAGGACCGGCCTAAGATTCAGATGGTTGTTCTCGTTTACATACTGTCTTCGAGAATCTCGTTAGCTTCTTCCTCGGCGGCGGCGGCAGCTTCCGCTACATCTTGCCCGCCCGTCGTAATGTTGACAATGAGTTCTTCAAAGACATCAGCAACTTCGCCGGAAGCAGCCAGTGGTGGTTCCGACCAGACATTTACATCACCACCCAGCAAGGTTTCCCGCACGCTACCGAACTGCGGATTGGCAGTCAGGAACTCTTCGCTCAGCCCTTCCAGACCAGAGAAAGTATAGGGTTGGTACTGGGCATATTCCGTCCAGGTGATCTGGGACGCGGTGCTGGCGAAGTGTTTGATGAACAGCCAAGTCGCCAGTTGCTCTTCCGGTGAGGACACCATCATCCCAATGCTACGCATATAAACCTGCAACGACTCGTTACCTTCGCTGGAGGGTACCGTGGTGTTGACCCAATTCTCGATGCCGCTACCACTTTCCTCAATATCACCCTTGATGAAGGGAACGCCCACGCTACTGCCCACCGCCATCGGGTTCAGGCCAAAGGCGAAGTCCGCCGTATTGACGAACGGGCCATCAGGAATATAGGCACAGCCATCGTTGAACAGATCCTGGAAGAATTGCAGCGTATTGATCGCACCATCGTTGGTGAAGGTATACGCGCCATCTTCATAGATCGAACCACCGTTAGCAACGATGAAGGAATACATATCGCTGGCGCTCACGCGGATGGGGAAACCCTGGACATCTTCACCATTCGGGCCGGTTAGGTCATTGGCGGCACAGGCGACTTCCCGGAATTCTTCGAAGGTGGTGGGCGGACCGTCATAACCCAGTTCGCCAAGCATTTCAAGATTGACGGACATCACATTAGCCGAAACACCAATCGGCCAGGCGAGAAGCTGATTGTTATAGGGTTCGCCGGGGACGCGATTGATATCTACCAGCGCCAGATTCAGGTCAGCTTTTTCTTCTTCACTCATGCCCCAGGTTGGGTGATCGAGGTAAGCATCCAGCGGCACCAGCACGCCATCTTGATAGTAGCCCTGGGCATTCGTGACGAAAATGGCCCCGCTCAAATTCGGCAGCTCGCCGCTGACGATACCAGTTGTCAATTGATCGAGCAGACCGCCGGTATTGCCCTGGTACACCTGTTCAACGGTGATACCGTACATATTGTTGGCATTGAAATCGTCAATAATCAGATTGATAGCTTCACCTTGCGCACCGTCCCACTCATGCCAGTAAGAAATGGTGACATCGGCGGGCAAATCATCGGGGATTTCAACATCCATCATTTGTGCTGAGGCAAAACTCGCACTCAACACCAGCGTTAGCAACAACATAAGCACTACAAATTTTCGTGTCATCGAACCTTCTCTCCTTAATTTGAACCGTTTAGGCGGCCTCTCCCCGCACCGCCCAGAATCTTAAACACGGCGAACCGTGTGGGGAACCTTTAGCCTTTGGAGCCAGTCGTGGCAATCCCTTCGGTGAATTGCTTCTGCGTCACAAAGTATAACGCCAGAATGGGTAAAATCATAATGACCGAGGCCGCCATTTGCAGGTGGAACTCATCACCGGCATCGGCCTGCACAAACTTCGTCAACCCGAAAGCGACTGGACGCCATTCATCCGTTTGAATCACCAGCAGCGGCCATAGCAGCGAATTCCATGACCCGATGAAAGCGAAGGTAACGACGGTCATGATCGCCGGTTTGGATAGTGGGACCACCACCCGCCGCAAAAATGTGAGATGACCCGCACCATCAATGCGCGCCGCATCCCATAATTCGTCAGGAATCTGCGCGAAAAATTGGCGTAGCAGAAAAATCGTGAACGCCGACGCCATAAACGGTATCGTCAACGACGGCCAATTGTTCAACCACGCGCCCGCTGGCCCAAAGAAACTCTGACTCAGCCGACTGATCCAGACAACGGTCAAAAAATTCGGAATGAGCGTGACGATATCGGGGATCATCAAGGTGGCGAGCATGACCGCAAACAGTACATTGCGTCCCCAGAAACGCATCCGCGCGAAGGCATAGGCCGCCGGAATACAGAATAACAGCAACCCACTAATCGAAATCGCGGTGATGCGGGTGCTGTTCCACATGAATTGTGAGAAATTGGCCTTGTTCCAGGCCGTCTCATAATTCCCCCACATGACTTCTGTTGGCAAAACGCGCCCGACGGTTACCTCCACATTGGTCATCAGTGACCAGCTTACCAGCCACAAAAACGGGATAATTGCCAGAATTGCACCCACAATGAGGACCGCATAGATCAGCGCCTGCCGCCAGTTAAGCGGCTTGCGCACGGCAACACCACTGGCATATTGTTGCGTTTGTGAAGTAACATTAGCCATAGAACACCCTGCGTCCCATCACCCGATTCTGGATGAGCGTTAATATTAGAATGACGCCAAAAAGGACAAATGCCATCGCTGCGCCATACGCATAATCGGGATTCGCCGCATCCCGAATCTCATCGTAGATATAAATATTAATTGTATCCACCGCCTTGTACGCGCCGGGACGCCGCATCAGGAAAATTTGTGTAAACGCCTGGAAGGTGCCAATGGTCGCGATGAGCGTCAAGAAAAAGGTCGTGGGCGATAACAACGGTAGCGTCACATGCCGGAATTGGTGCCAGTTATTCGCGCCGTCAATCCGTGCTGCCTCGTATAGTTCACGGGGAATGTTGCCCAATCCGGCGAGAAAGATCACCGTGCTGTACCCGGCATACACCCAGATGTTATAAACGATAATCACGACCAGCGCTAAACCCGGCCCCACCAGCGCATCGGGCACACCCTCACCAAATATCAAGCGAAAGATACCAGTAGGTTCCAGCAACCACGTCTGCGGTTCGATGCCCAGCGTCGTCAGCAATTGATTGGCAGGTGATGCCGAACGATGAGAAAATAACAGCGCGAAAATGGCCGAGGTTGCCACGAAGGGGGTGATGTAGGGCAGGAAATAGACCACGCGAAAGAATGATTTACCCCGGATGTTCTGAAACAGCAAGACTGCCAGCCCCAGCCCCAGGATCAATTGCAACGGAACCGAAAATACCGAGTACATGACCGTTACACTAAAGCCTTGCATCACATCATTATCGGCTTCAGCCAGTGCAGTCGGCAGTTGCGTGATGAGTAAATAGGAGCCAACAATTGCCAGGATTGCGAGTAACCCCCGCCGAATAAACGCCCCATCCTGGTAAGCCGCAACGCCACGTTGCCACAACCACAACGCCAGCCCCATGCAAGCGGCCCCGACACTGATAAGAATAATCTGTGACCAGATGGGCAGTGATTCACCGTCCGCTTGCGCCTCGGCAATCGCCAGTTGCATTTCGCCCAATGTCAATTGCAGCAGCAGCACACCGACTGCCAGCGCCATGAATATGACCAACGCATTAACAAAATGGGTGTTCGTTTGTCCGGTTTTGACTACGCGCAAAAAGACAACCGCGCTCAGAAACCCGATCACTATGGCAATGAGCATTATCGAATGCGCGGCCAGTACGTCGGGAAAAGTAAAACTGGCGAAAAACTCGCTGACAAACAATTCCTGGGTGATATTTTGTCCGCGTAACCGACGAGGAACATCCAGCACAACCGGCAGCAAAACAAAAAACCAGTTCGTGAACGCCAGAACGCCCAACGCACCCGATGCCCCTGGCACCAGGAACAGAAGTGCCTGCCGTTCGCCCCGGCTATCGCGCCATAAGCGCCAGGCCGAATAAACGCCAAAAAGGATCAGCCCCAGCGCCAGCCAGAAAAACACCACATAGGCGAAATTTCCCAGCGCATCGACATAACTATCCAGCCCGCGATATTCATCGGGGAAGCGCCGCCAGCGGTGTAAGCTCACAAAAAAAGCGAAGAGCACCGGGAAGATACCAAAGAGGAAAATGATGGCGCCAGCCGGTGCCAGAAACAGGTAAGCCGTCAGATTCTCGAGAATCACACGGCCCCGCCGGGAGTTAAATAAACTTTTTGAGGGTGCAACCGCCATTCAAATGACCATTATCGTTATTAGATCAGGGAAATTATAACCGGAGTACGTCACATTTCAATGCATCAGGAGAATCTTAGCCTGCTCTTAGTCGCCTTTTAAAGCCCGCTTGCTGCAACTTCGTGACAGTTGGGCGTCGCAAGGTTAGAATAGCCACCAAAATTTACGATCGTTGGGGGATACATGAACGATTTTCAACGTGGTGTTGTGAAAGCGAATCCACATTTAAGCCGCTTCGAACCGTTAAATCACATCCTATACTATGATGACTTTGACGATGGGATGCACGGTTGGACGGCGCTGATCGGCAATTATGAACACACATTAGACAGCATCTTACCCGATTATGCTGACCTGCGACCGCCCCAATTGAGCAACCTGACCATGTGGGATACCGGGACTGCCGGGTCAATGATGGGGTCGTATGCTCTCAAAGTTGCGACTCGCCCACGAGCAGGTGGCATGGGCGTTGCCATCAAACGGCAGACGTTTCGTAAAATGAGCAAGATTCTACTGGAGTGCTATGTATGTTATAAACCCGAAGCCGCCGAGCTAAAACTATCCGCCACCGATGTCCGGGCCTTCGGTGTGCTCTTTGATGTGCAGGATGGCTATGCGAACCCGCGCAACCGCTGGATGCCGCACCTGCGCTATCTCAATGCGCTGGACGGCGAACGCATTGGCAAGTGGCAGACGAAGCCCGAAACCCGTGCCATCAACAAAATTGGCGATCAGGGGGAAACAGTTTCACATTTTCACCTGGGGCCGGAAGGCTGGGTTGATGTGCCCAACAGCCAGCAGATTCATTGTTATAACGAGATCGCCACCAAGATGAACTGGAGCTATCTCAAACTGGGGCTGGACCTGGAAAACCATTGTTTTACAGGATTTCAATTTGACGAGCAGGTTTACAGCGCCGACAATACCCACGTCATCAAGCTGCCCGCCATGCCCAACCTGTTTAACATGCTCAACCTGCTGTTCTGGGTCGAAACCGACACCGACAAACGGGCCTTTCTTTATGTCGATTCGTGCCTGCTTTCGGCTGAGGAGGTGTCCTGATGCCGCAATTACGCGAAAGTTATACTCAACTGGTTGAACGCAATACGGCCTGGACCAGTGAATTTGCCAGCGAACCGGGTGAAGCCGCCTGGGCCAGCGAAGCCATATTTTTCGTCCGGGTGCTGAAACACAGTGACAACTTGCCCGATGTGACCGCCCGTGTGCAGATTTCGCCAGATGGCATGCACTGGTGTGATGAGGGCACTGAATTCACCTTGCCTGCGGCAGTTGATGCCGTGACCTTTGCCCGGGTGAGTCATTTTGGGGGTTGGTTACGCATTGTCGGCAGCCTGCCTGACGGTGCGGCACTCACGGTGATTGTGTACCTGGTGCTGAAAGCCTGAGACCAGATGTATACCGTGCTCGTGACCGATTATCACTGGCCTACGCTGGATATTGAGCAGCGGATTCTGTCAGAAGTTGGTGCCGAATTACTGATTGCCGAAACTGGAGCTGAAGCCGAATTGATCGAACTTGCACCGCAGGCCGACGCAATTTTGTTCTGTTGGGAGCAAATCACCCCGGCGGTGCTGGATGCTGCGGTTAAGTGCAAAATCGCCAGCCGTTACGGTGTCGGCCTGGATAATATTAATCTTGACCACGCCACCAAACTGGGCATCCCGGTAACATACGTGCCAGATTATTGTATGGAAGAGGTATCCGACCACGCAATGGCCCTGGTGTTGGCCTGCGCCCGCAGTATCCCAACCTATGATCGCGGTGTTCGACAGGGTCAGTGGAACCTGCAAGTCGGCCAACCCATGTTCCGGTTGCGTGATAAGGTGTTGGCGATCATCGGCTACGGCAACATCGGGCGTGCATTGGTCCCCAAAGCACAGGGCTTTGGCATGAATGTCCAGGCTTATGCCCCGCGATTGCCCGGAGGCCAACAGAATGGCGTCACGATTACGCATGATTTACCCGGTTTGCTACAAGGAGCAGATTTCGTCTCGCTGCATGTACCGCTCAATGATTCAACGCAACAAATGGTGAATACCGAATTTCTGGCAAATATGAAGCCAGCGGCCTATCTCATCAACACCGCACGCGGCGGCGTGATTGATGAACCGGCCTTGTATCAGGCACTTGTCAATCAACAAATCGCGGGGGCAGCACTGGACGTTTTGACGCAAGAACCACCCGACCCACAGCACCCCCTGCTGCAACTCGACAATGTGCTGATTACCCCCCACGCAGCCTTCAGTTCAGAGGAAGCGGTCGCCGAGTTACAGACGAAAGCGGCAAATCATGTCGCCCAGGCCTTACGTGGTGAACGCCCGGACCGACTGGTGAATCCGGCTGTGTTGAGCCAGCCGAATTGCCGGATAAAGGCCACCTGATGGACATCGAACAACCGGCAGAATTACGACAATATTTGCGTACCCACAATTACATCACTCCCAATGAAACGCCACAAATAACCCGTTTAGCCGGGGGCGTCTCCAACCGAACCGTACTGGTCGAACGGGAAAACGGCGAAGCCTGGGTCATCAAACAGGCACTGGAAAAATTACGGGTTCCTATCGACTGGTTCAGCAGTCCAGAACGCATTCACCGCGAGGCGGTGGGTCTGCGCTGGCTGGTCAAACTGGCACCACCGGGCACCTTACCTGAATTCGTATTCGAAGATCATGACGATCATTTGCTGGCAATGGCAGCCGTACCGCAACCCCATGTCAACTGGAAGACGCTGCTCCTCGACGGTCAGGTAGACCCCGATCATGTCACTCAGTTTGCAACCCTGCTGGCAACGATTCACCAGAACGCCCGTGAACAACGAGCAGAAGTTGCGCCCCTGTTTGCAGATACATCATTTTTCGAATCGCTGCGCCTGGAACCGTATTATGCCTATACTGCGACGCAGATTCCAGCAGCGGCGGATTTCCTCGAGGCACTAATTGCCGATACCCGTGCCTGCCAGATCACGCTGGTGCATGGGGATTACAGCCCCAAGAACATCCTGGTTTACGCGGGGCGACTAATCCTTTTGGACCATGAGGTCATTCATTGGGGCGACCCGGCCTTTGACCTGGGCTTTTCCCTGACCCATCTGCTGAGCAAGGCGCATCATCTCCCACGAATGCGCCGCCAATTTCGCGATGCCGCCCGTTTATACTGGCAAACTTACGAACTGCACAATATGAACATGGTGACGCCAACCCTGGAATCCCGTGCTGTTCGTCATACACTGGCCTGTTTGCTGGCACGCGCCGCCGGACGCTCACCATTGGAATATTTATCACCTGCCGAACGGCAGAACCAGATCAATTGTGCTGTCCACATTATGCCAGAATTACCCACCTCCATACTCACATTCATCGATACCTTTCTGGAAAGGCTCTAACATGCCCACGATTCGCCACGTAAGCGGTCTGGAAATTCTTGACAGTCGGGGGCGACCAACCGTCGCGGCTACCTGTGAACTCACCAGCGGCGCGCTGGCAACCGTCTCCGTACCTTCTGGCGCATCCACTGGCCTGAGTGAAGCCCACGAACTGCGCGATGGTGAACCCACCCGCTATCGGGGCTTGGGTTGTCGGCAAGCAGTTGCCAACATCAATAGCGAAATCAACAACACGATAGCGGGCCGGGACTTTGCAGGCCAGTCAGCGCTTGACCGAACATTGATTGAATTGGACGGCACGCCGAATAAAGCGCGACTGGGGGCCAATGCGATCCTGGCAGTCTCATTAGCGTTTGCAAGGGCCTGCGCATTTGAGCAGGACGTACCACTGTACCGCTACTTCGCCGATTTGCAGGGCCGTCCAAATCTCACCGCCCTGCCTCGTCCCACCATTAACCTCTTCAGTGGTGGCAAACATGGCGGTGCGCAGGTTGCAATACAGGACTTGCTGATCGTCCCCGTCGCTGCTGCAACGATGGATGAGGCACTAGCGACCACAGTTGAGGTTTACCAGTGCGCTGCCGAAATCATCCACGAGCGCTATGATATGCGACTGTTGACGGCTGATGAAGGTGGTTTGGCCCCACCATTTCCCAGCATTGAGACAATGCTTAGCGATGCGATTGACGCGATTCAACGCGCGGGTTATGAACCCGGCCATGAGGTTGCGCTGGCGGTAGACATCGCCGCGAGTCATTTTTACGATGAGGACCATTACGAACTATCCGCTGGGCAGTCCCTGGACGCGACAGGCATGATTGAGCAACTGGTTCGCTGGCAACAACAGTACCCGATTATCAGTATTGAGGATGGCCTGGCTGAGGACGATTGGACACACTGGCCGCAGTTATGTGAGCGCTTGACTGAAAAAACCTTGATTTTGGGCGATGATTTTCTTTGTACCAATCCAAATCGCATTCAACGTGCCATTGATAGCAGTGCCGCTAACGCCCTGCTCCTCAAAGTCAATCAGATCGGAACAATAACCGAGGCGAATCAGGCCTGTCAACTGGCGCGGGCAGCGGGTTGGCACGTGACCGTGAGCGCTCGTAGCGGTGAAACTGAAGACAACTGGCTGGCCGATCTCGCTGTCGGCTGGGCTGGGGATCACATCAAAATCGGTTCGATCACCCAGTCGGAACGGCTTGCCAAATATAATCGCTTGCTGGCAATTGCCGCCGAAACTGGATTGGCGTTCGCTCCATAAGGGCGATCCGGCGGTCAGCCTCCACGAAACACTGGTCAGTCTCCGGCTGAAGCGGGAACGGTTTGGGGCTTGCTTTCTGAACGCTCTAAGCGGGGCAGCACCAGCAACCACACAACGAACGGTATAATGCTGACCGCGCCCATGATCGCAACGACATAACGGACGTTGCCTGTGCCAACCGCATCAACCAGTTCGCCCGTTGCCAGAATACTCAACGCACTTGCCAGTTGGAAGCCCGCCATATCCAGCGAGAACATGCGCCCCAGGAATTTATCGGCTACGCTTTTTTGAATAATCACCGAGCTATAGGTCCAGTTCGCCGAACCACCCATGGCGCGTAACACCAGCGCCAGTGAGACCAGTGGCAATGTCGCCGCCCCGCCCATCACAAACCAGCCGAGCGTAATCCAGACAAAGCCGATCACGATTAACCGTCGCATAATCCGCACCGAGCCGTCGTTAAAACGGTTCAATAAAATTGGTCCCAGTACCGCCCCGATCCCAAATGCTGTGTACATGATGCTCAACGGCGTGGTTTTGTCCGTGCCCATGATGAACAATTCAGTCGCATAAATAATCATCAAGGCATCAACATTGCCGAGACTCTGCCCCGTTTTGACCAGCAAGGCCGCTAATGTGGCCGGATGTCGCCGCAAATACCGTAGCCCGTCGACAAAACCGGCTTCGGAACCGGGATCATCTGGCTCCGTTTCGCCTTGCCCGTTCTCCAGCGTATATTCCGGGTGTAATTTGATCTGTATGATGAGGACCGCCGACAGCACAAAGGTCGCAGCGTCAATGACCAGAGCAACCTCGGTACCGAATAACAGGGCAACCACGCCCCCGACAATTGCCCCCACTGCCAACATCACCGACCAGGTTACGCTGCTCAAGGTATTGGCAAGCACCAGATCATCACGGCGCAATAAGCTGGGCATAATGGCATTGCGTCCCGGCTCAAACACCGCCGAGAGTGAAAATTGAAGCACCGTCAGAACATAAATGAGCCAGAGCCATGATGGATCCCGTGCCAACAAGAACAGCAACACCACACCGGCACGACAAATATCGCTCAGAAAGAGCAGCTTGCGACGATCAAAACGATCCACCAGAACGCCAGCAAATGGCCCAACCAGCAGCGGCGGCACAAACCGTGCCAGTAAGAAAAAGCTGACGGCGCGACCAGAACCGCCACTGTATTCAGCAACCAGCGCGGACAAGACGATCGTATTAAACCAATCGCCCAACAGGCTGACCACCTGGGCCAACCACAACCGCGCAAAATCAGGATTTTCTTTTAACAGCCGCCAATATGCAGTCACGATCCGTTTTCAAGCTTTCGTATTCTTCAGTTACAGTTTTTAGTTCTGGATGATACACCGGTGGTCAGGTTTTGGTTATGGGTCATTTTAGCACTGCATCGGCTGACCGCTGATAGCCAATTGCTTGACAATCGCCGCTCCTCGCCGCTATGATTTGGCGGTTTGCGGGAGGGGGTAAGTGGGTGGCAGCGTTATTGTTCATCGGCATTGGTGGTTTTCTGGGGGCCAATGCCCGCTATCTCCTCACAATCGCAATTAATCAGTTGATTGCCAATCGGTTTAGCAGTGTGCTCACAACCTGGGGGACGCTCTTCATCAACGTGACCGGATCAATGCTACTGGCGTTATTCGTCACCTGGGCGACGCGGCAGGTCTCGTTATCCCAACATTGGCGCTTGTTAATCGGCACCGGCTTCTTTGGCGCGTACACCACGTTTTCGACTTATGCTGTCGAGAGCATCGCTTTGGCCCAGGATTATGGCTGGGCAACAGCAGTCGGCAATATTGTAGGCACGAACGTGCTGTGTCTACTGGGTGTATTGCTCGGACTGGCACTGGCGCAGTATTTATGGACATAAGGCAGGCATTTTGAACGAGTGGTTGAAAGTCATTATCCTCGGCATTGTTGAAGGCATCACCGAATTCCTCCCAATTTCTTCCACCGGCCATCTGATCGTAACCGTTGAACTTCTGGACTTTCAGCTTGTGCCCAAAGAGCCATTTGAAATCTTTATCCAATTGGGGGCGATTGTCGCGGTCATACTTTTTTATCGGCGGGAAATCTTCACACAAATCAAAGCGGCACCCACGCACCGCCCGACCCAACGCTTCTGGCTGGGCATTCTCATAGCGTTTCTACCGGCAGCGATTATTGGCCTGTTATTTCGCGATCAAATAAAAGAATTTTTGTTTTCGCCGCTCGTCGTCGCCATCTCATTGATTGTCGGCGGGGTCATCTTCTTGCTGATCGAACGCCGTCCGGCAAAGCATTTCGTAACAACCGAGGCGACCGACATTACGCTGCAACAAGCGTTATTGATCGGTATTGCCCAGATGGCAGCTTTAATTCCCGGCGTTTCAAGATCTGGCGCATCCATTATCGGTGGTATGCAGGCCGGTTTAAATCGAGCCGCGGCCACTCAGTTTTCCTTTTACCTCGCGATTCCCACATTAGGTGGTGCCACCATCTTAGAATTGGTTGATGTGCTTAATGAAGTCAACACTACCCAAATTATTGCACTGCTATTGGGTGCAATCGTGTCTGGCATCATCGCCTGGCTGACCATTGGCTGGCTGTTGCGCTATGTAGCGACCAATACTTTTGTCATTTTTGGTTATTATCGAATCATCGCCGGGGCGTTGATCTTGGTCGCGATTATGGCCGGGGTTTTCAATTGAATCACTGTTAATGCGCAGATGCAGAAGAAATGTGATGCACCCCCATCAACGCTCCAGATCAACCGCGTTTAAGCCAACCGTAGCGCATGAGGCGCGTTTGCTCAGACGACACATTAACGAAACGAAAAATTTCCCTAAAAGCGATCGGCGTTAGGGAAATGAATAGTTTTGCTTGCTATATTCAATATAATAAAGTGTAATCTTTATTGTTGTTTTATGATGGTACAATTATGTAGCACGTTGAAAAGTGAGGGATCAAAGTGGTTTTAGAGATGGCGGATTTGACCATTACGCGGACACGCCCGACGAAAAAAATCTTGGTCGTCGAGGATGAACAATCACTGCGCCAGGATATTATGGAGATGTTGACCTACGAGGGATTCGCAGTGGTCGGCGCCGAGAATGGTCGTGCCGGCATTGCCGAAGCCCAGAAACACCTCCCAGACCTGATTATCTGCGACATCATGATGCCGGAAATAAATGGTTATGATGTGCTGGCCGAACTGCGTAAAGCAACGAATACAGCGGCTATACCGTTCATCTTCCTGACAGCCCGTACCGACAAGCTGGACCGGCGCCAGGGGATGGAACAGGGTGCTGACGATTACCTGACCAAGCCGTTCGCGGTGAAAGAACTACTGAAAACCATCGAGACTCGCATCGCGCGGGCTGAGGTCGTTAAACAGCAGGCTGAACGCCGCAACGAAGCCTTGCGTAAAAATATTATCCTGTCGATGCCGCATGAACTCCGCACACCATTGACCGTCATCCTCGGCTTTTCGGACATTCTCATCGCTGACCATGAAACAATGGAACGTAAACGCATTGTAGAAATGTCGCAGCACGTGAACAAGGCCGCGCTCCGACTTTATCACCTGGTCGAAAATTATCTGGTCTATGCGCAAATTGAAATCGCGGTCAATGAACCGGGTTTCAACAACATGATTAAGACCAGCAAAACTGATGAACCGAGAATCATCATCGAAGATCATCTGATTCAAAAAGCGCAGGAATACAATCGTGAAGCCGACTTAAAACTACAGATCGACGACCTCCCGCCCATTCGGATGCAGGAAGATTATCTCAAGAAATTAGTCGAAGAACTGGTCGATAACTCCTTTAAGTTCTCGGAGAAAGATAAAGATGTCATCATCAGTGCCCGGTGCGATGGCGACCACTGCATTCTTGAGTTTCAGGATCATGGGCGTGGCATGACCCCGCAACAGATTACTGACATTGGGGCCTATATGCAGTTCAACCGCAAATTCTATGAGCAGCAAGGGTCGGGGCTGGGTTTGTCGATTGTCCGGCGCATCACCGAGATTCATCACGGCAGCCTGTCACTCGAAAGCATTCCCGAACAGCAAACGACCGTCACTGTCAAATTACCGCGTGCGGCTGTTCAGGACCAATAGCTTGCTTGCCCGTAAATGCCGCTGATGGTAGACTGACAGTATGATTCCACTGGCGATATGCCTGCTGCTTAAGGAGGGGCGATTTTGATGCATAAAATCCAGATGCGTGGGCAAATAGCTGTTGGGGGCCTGCTGATTATGCTGTTGGCAGCGGGTTGCTTTCAGTCAGCCGGTGACAGCTTACAAGTAACCAGCGTCGCCCAGGGCGTCGCGACATTTACACCCATTCCACTCGAAACTGATACCCCTGTTGCCGATGAGCAAGCGGCAACAGCCACTGCTACCCCCGATATTGAAGTGATCGCATCGGCTACAGTACCCGACTTCCTGGCTTCCGCGACCCCCGAAAGTGTGGGGTCCGTCCTGGGCCAGGATTCCGGTGACTTACAGGGTCAGGTTATTGAAGATACCGACCTCACCGCCACCGCCATTATTGAGCGGAGCACGGCCCAGGCCGCGTTACGCCTCACCGAGACCGCTGCTGCCCTGGCAACCGAAGTCATCCCGACATTGCCGCCACCGATTGTCACCGCCACCCCGCTTGATCAGGGCGGAGGCGGCGCGCTGAACCCACCGGTCTTTGTGCAACCCGGTGCGGATTGTGTTCACATCGTGCAACCTGGTGATCGCAATTTATGGCGTATCTCACTGCGCTATGGCGTGACCGTCCATGACATTGCCGCCGCCAGCGGCATTGCCAATATTCAACTGATTTATATTGGTCAGGAACTCATAATTCCCGGCTGTGGCACAGGTCAGTATCCGCCGCAAAATCCACCGAATGTTAATTGCAACCCCAATGGGCCGGTCCACATCGTCCGTCAGAATGAGAATCTGTTCCGTATCTCGTTGCAATACAACGTATCGGTCGCTGCCCTGGTGGCATGCAATGGTATCGCAAATAAGAATCTGATTTATATCGATCAACAGATCGTCATTCCGTCCTAAATTTTAGTTCATAGTAACTCCCGCCCAACTTGTCAGGCGGGAGTTGCTTCGGCGATGGTTTGTGAGATCAAGCATAAAGCAAGCCCTTGCCGGGCACCTCAGTCCCATGTATAATTCGACCATTCTGTCACTTACGCCTGCGGGCGTTTTTTTGAGTAAAGGGGAATGATCGTGACCAACCTTGTGGATGTTCTTGTTGAGCGCACCCCAGACCGCGAACACCCGGTCCTGGCGTCCGGTGACACGGTCAAAGTTCATGTACGGATTGTTGAAGGTGATCGGGAACGGATTCAGGTCTTCCAGGGTGTGATCATTCGACTGCGCCGCGGTGGCAACGAAGCCAACTTCACGGTGCGTCGCATCGCCAGTCATGGCATTGGTGTGGAACGTACTTTCCTGCTGAAAAGCCCACGCGTGGAAAAAATTGAAGTTGTACGCCGGGCAAAAGTGCGTCGTGCCCAGCTTTATTTCCTGCGCGACCGACGGGGTAAAGCGGCCCGTCTGAAAGAACGCCGCTAACCTTTAAGCAGTCTTTCGATCAAAAGACCCGTGTAAAAGCGGGTTTTTGCATTTCAGGCCATAACCTCACCCACCAACGTGCCCGGCTCTTCAATTAATACGCGCCGCGCCTGCTCGGGTGGATTGACCGGCAGTATCACATAAAACGTGCTGCCGGGGTATGTCTCCATATTGTGCCCGCTACTTTCCGCCCAAATCTTGCCGCCATGACTTTCGATCACGCCTTTTGCAATCGTAAGACCCAGCCCTGGCCCTGCACCCATAAATTTGTAGGCCCCGGTCGAATGTAATCCCGGATCATAGGCGCGATAAAATTTCTCAAAAATGAGTTCAAGGTTTTCGCTGTCGATGCCCACCCCGGTATCTGAAATCGCCACCAGAATATGATCAGAATCGTCTGAATCACTGGCCTGATGACTGGCCGTAATATCAATGCGACCACCATCTGGCGTAAACTTAATCGAGTTGGTCAGGATATTGCGGAAGGCCTGTACGAGCCGTTGCATATCACAATGGATGACGGGCAAACCGCGCAACCCACGAGCGGATAGCGTTAACTTGCGCTGCTTAATGTGCTCAGTGAGCGGCTCAATCGCCATCCGCAGAATACTCTCCGGTGTCGCCTGAGCAAACCGCAAGTCCATCGCGTTCACATCAAGCTGGCTCATATCAAGCATCGCCGAGATCAACTCTTCAGTTCGCTCCGTTGCTTTACGCAAATTCGAGACCGTACCGGCAATCTGGTCCTGATCGAGCATCCCCTGCTCATTCAGCGCATCAAGAATATCCGTATAGCCGCGAATCTGCGCCAGCGGCGTCCGTAATTCATGGCTAGCAATCGTAATAAAATCAGTTTTTACCGAATCCAGTTTTTCAAACTGTTTATTGGCCGCTTCCAAATCTTCATTTAGTGCCCGCATCGTCCGGTTCAGGTGTTTCAAATCAGCCATCGCCCGGGAGTTGCGCAACGCCACGCCGGTCTGATCGGCCATTGTTGCTAATAGTTCCAGTTCACGGTGCGTAAATGGTGCATCATTCAAGCGCGGCCCGCACATAAGAATGCCGATGAGCACATTCTCAACCACAATCGGCGCATAAGCACTCATGTTCAAGCCATGAAAGAATGTGGCCTCCGCCTCTTCCAGCACCCGGTAGTGCGGATCAAACTCAATATCGAATTGGGCCAGCGGTAACTTCTTCACCGCTAACCGCTCATAGACAGGGCCGGCTTTGGCGATCATGCCTTTGAGTTCACTTCCCTGTTCGCGGCTGGTCTCTTTCATTACCACGACTTCAACCCGTTGTGGATCACGTCCGGTGTCATTCACCAGAATCATGCCGGATCGACGCACATTTAAGACTTTGTTGAGTGTCCCTGTCGCCACCTCGATCAATTCGCTCAGTTCCAATGCCTGAGAGACCTGTTGGCTGTACTGGCGCGTAGCCTGTGTTGGACTGGTGGTTCTCGAAAGGAATGGTCGCAAAATCAGTGACACCACCTGCCGCACCACCACATAAAAAGATGCCGTCAGCACAGCCAGCACGAACAGGACCAGAATTTGTTCGTTGCGTGCTTCGATATTCAGACTATCAGCCACGAGGAGGGCAACAAATACCACACCCGACGCAAATGCCACCAACAAACCAGTGCGAACAGCGGCGGTGAGACCACTACGAATATCAGCAACCCGGTAAGACACATGGGCATAAACCGCGCCGGTCAGAGCGACCAGCACCACCAGCGCACCCACTGCCCGGAATACATCGGTCCCACTCGCCGACAACAGAACGCCGACACTCATCAACGCAATATTTAAGACCCAATACAAGGCACGGTTCGCGACTTCGGGCAGCGCCGCCACATAAAAGCCATAAAACGCCAGCCCAATGAGCAAAGTCGTACTGGTCGCCAGGCCACCCAGTGTCACCAACCCCGGCAAATCAGGTTGGGTGAATAACAATAGCAGCCAGTCTGCCTGACCGACGATCACGTTGTCAAACGCAAAAATCACCGCAATCTGCGCAATGAACCAGAGCAGAACCAGCGGTAGCCAAAAACGCACGCGCCGTCGTAAAACATCGTGCAATAAATACTGACCAAACGCGCCGATCATCAATGTGAGCAACAGCACCATCGCATAGCCGACAGATACTGGCAGTTGTGCCACAAGTGTATCGGGCACAAAGCGTAGCCCAGACACCAATGCTGACCATACGAAGGCGACCAGCAGCCAGGTCGGGCGATGGCGCGTGGGACCACGTGTGAATAATAAATAGCCAGCCAAAATGATATGCGCGATCAAACTCACCATCAAGATCGCGTCAAGAATTGAGTTCATGGGTTTCTATGCCTTATGGCAATGATTATTTCAAAATGTAATACGTTCCCTTTTTCGAACCCACTTTTAACAAAATGCCCTGCTCAACCAGATCAACCAGGTCCAGTCGCAGCGTTTCGGCTGATACGCCCTGACACAATGAACGATACTCACGATTTGTAATTGACCCCTTATCGCGGATGTATTGCAGGGCACGTGACTGCCGATGGTTTGTGTTGCGGGTCCAGGCCGGTGCCGCCTGTTTTTCGCGGGCATTGTACAACGTTACCGCGAAACTGTATGGACGGGCGTCGAACGACGGGGGTTTGTGACCCGCTTGCTGCATCACTTCCATCATGCGATCAATACCCAGGCCCAGTTCCTCGATATAACCCCACTGGAACAAACCGTTTACAATGCGCGGGTTGCGGCTGAAATGCTCGTCAACAATGTTTTCCACCGTGATAAAACCGGGTAGCCCCCCCGGCGAGATCACCTCTAACCGATCTGAATACATGCGGACTTCAATCCGGCGTCCCTTCAGTCGATAGTCGCGATGGCAGACGGCATTCACGATGGCCTCGCGCACCGCAAACTGGGGATATTCAAATGTCTCTTCGCGTTCCAAACCTTTGACAACAGCGCTGACCGCCATCTCGCTCCAGATCAGATTCCAGGTCGATTCTATCAATCGCGATAGAGGGCCAGTCAGTTCTTCCCGGCGCGAATAACCGGCGAGGCCATTTTCTCCGCGGGGTGTTTTGCCGACAAATTTGGCAAATACGATGCCGCTTTGCGGCAACCAGTGTTGCGGGAATTCACTGAACGACAGGATACCAGAGACGGTCGGTTTGCCCTCAGCATCCACCGCACCAATTTCCTTGAGCAGATCATCAACCTTGCCATTATAGGGTCGCTTGGTCCGCTCGGCCCGCTTCGCCAGATACTCATCAATCATCTTTCGACTGAGATCATCTTTGGTCGCGCCCGGCACCACTTCCGACTCAAAATCGCCTGTGCTTTTCGCGCTGGCAAGTTTGAGGATTTCCTGCCCGCCCAGCGGTCGATTCTTGACCCCGCTGCGAATCAATACGCGACCATCCGTCAGTGCGTGCAGTTCGATACTCCGGGGCACGCGAATAGAGTACGCCGACTTGTCTTTTTCGAGATCAAGCGCTTCCCAGTTGCCCAGGACGACCGGAGGATTACAGGTTGAATCCGCCTCCTTGAGCGCCTTTTCCAATACATCGGTTTCAATCTTTTTCGGGACCGCTTCGCCCTCTTTATTCACGCCAATCACCAGCGTGCCGCCCTCTGTATTGGCAAAAGCAACCATTGTTTCCGCCATCATCTGCGCATCGGCTTTTTCAAGAAACGCAGTACGGGGACCTTGCCCAGATTTAATCAGATCCTTGTTCGACATATGGCCTTTTTAGGCTACCCTGTGCATAACTGATGATTAGTTAGCTATTTTAGCATAGAATAGTGGCAGGCACACACGGGAAGGTCGTCCCGTTTGCGATTTAAAATACTCATGGTAGTGCTATGAACCCGCGTCATCTCCTGAATCTGGCTGGCAACCGACTGCATACTTTACCCCTGGTCGTGTTATACCTGACCGATGGCTGCAACAGCCGCTGTGTGACCTGTGACATCTGGCGCAACCCGCGCCGCAACATGCAGATGGAACTGGTTGACCAGATCATTAGCGCAGTTCAGGATCTGCAGATTCGCTGGGTACTGCTCAGCGGCGGCGAGGCCATGCAACACCCGCAATGGCCCGAAATTGCGCGACGCTTCCGGGCTGCCGGAGTCCATGTCATGCTGCTGACCAACGGGTTACTGCTACAAAAACAGGTGGCGGAAGTTCGCGCCAGTGTTGATGAAGTCATCGTAAGCCTCGATGCTGGCACCGCCGCGACCTATGCAGCGATTCGGGGTGTTGATGCCTTCGATCTGGTCATGAAGGGAATACGGTCTGTCCGCAATGCCGACATCCCGGTCACAACCCGAACCACTGTGCAACACACCAATTTCCGCGAAATTCCGGCGATCATCGCAGCCGCCAAAGCGTTAGATGTTAATCACATCAGCTTTCTTGCGGTGGATGTCAGCAACGAATTCGCCTTTGGCCCGCGCTTTGAAGCCGACCCAACGCTACCGGTCAATCAACCCATGAGCAGTGCCCTCACGCCAGAGGACGTGCAGGAACTGATGACCCTGCTAGACACGATAGAGGTTCAATTTGCTGCCGATTTCGCCAGCGGTCGCATTGCCGAATCGCCAGCCAAGTTACGGCGTTTGCTCACTTATTTTGGGGCCATCAACAATCAGAATGACTTTGAACCGCCACGCTGTAATGCGCCTCACATCAGCACCGTGATCGAAGTGGATGGCACGCTGCGGCCCTGCTATTTCCTACCAGCTTATGGCAAACTCAATGGGCAACCCCTCGGTCAGGCGCTGAATGGCAATGTAGCACAACAACTGCGCCAGGCTTACCGCAACCGCCAACGGCCTGAATGTGAACGCTGTGTATGCCCGCTCTATAAAGGCCCACGTTCCTTGCTAAGCCTGTGATGCATAAGCCGCTAAAGTCTGTTAAGCTAGAGGCGACATCGTTTACCGAGGAGTTCTGGTTTCATGTCATTTTTCCTGGTGCCGTTGCTGATTAGTATCGCCTTTTTGTTGCGCATTGGGTTGATCTTGACGGGACTGTTAAAAGGGCCGATCTTACATACCTTCGAAAAATATGGCGACACGGAAAACGTCTACTATCCGCTGCCGTCATTATTGCTATGGAGTGGTGTTTTCCTACTGAGCATCACACGCATTATGGCCGTAACCGCTAACATCTGGCTGCCAGCAACCATACCCGGTTTGGCGCTGCTAGCGGGCGCTTACTTCGCTCAAGCCCACCCGGAGTTGCCGCAGCAATATCCACGAATTTTTATGAGCTTCCCCCGCTGGTACTTCGACCTACGCGATCGCACTTCACGCTATGAACGGCGGCGATTGGCGTATATGTGGTTGTGGCTGCCGCCACGACTGCGTTTTATCTACAATGGCAGTGACCGTGCCTTTAATCAATGGGCCGATCTGGTCATTATGGCGACGATGCGCTATGAAGAGAGTCCCGAAGCATGGACCGAAAAACCGCTTAACGCCAACATCGGTTCGTCCTCGTCCTGATGCGCCGCTGGTTCCGCCGCTCCCCACCAATCCTCAACAGCCTGGAAGCCTATGCGCAGTGGGCGCATAATTATCCTCCCCACGCGCATAATGCGTTGATGCAAGCCGAAGAAGCTGCGATGCGCGACCTGCTACCCGAACTCCAACATAAGTGCGTGCTGGATCTGGCCTGTGGCACCGGACGTTATGGTTTATTGGCTGAAACTGCGGGCGCACACCTGACCATCGGCTTTGATAACAGTCCGGCGATGCTCCAGGCCCATCCGTCTAAGCGCATCGCCCTGGCAACAACTGAAGCGATTCCATTGGCTCGGCGCAGCGTCGATGTGGTGCTGTGTGGACTGGCGTTGGGGCATCTGCCTCAGCTTGAGGTGTCTATGCGCGAGATTGGCCGGGTACTCCGACCAAATGGCTTTGCATTGGTCAGCGATTTTCATCCGTTCATGTTCTTCAATGGTGGGCAGCGCACCTTTACCGCAGCGGATGGCCTGACCTATGCGGTCGAACACTATCCCCACCTCTATGCTGATTATCATCGGGCAGCGCGAATGGCCGGGTTGCAAATTGTTGATGTGATTGAAGCTGAAATCGCCGCCGCCCCTGGCAACGTTCCTGCGATAATCGCCTACAAATTTTGTCCACAAGTGTAACCCGGCACTGCTGTCGGAGACTAAGAACGCTTGTTACCCGGTTGAATCAATAAGAAGTAAATGCCGATCACCAGGGTAATGACTGCCGGCGGCACACACAGGGCGATAATCAAGCGTGGAAATTGATCGAGGCTGCTCAACAACATCCAGAGCACAATGAACAATACAATCGCGCCAATAGCCAACAAAAGTCCCGCAATTGATGCTCGTGTTAATCCTTGTTTATCGAGGGGATTTTCATTCATAGGATTATTATATAACAGCCATGCTAAACAGCCTAATTCGGCGCTAGCTGGCCCGTTGGGCGCGTTCCAGTTCGCGCTGAAGATAATCAACCAGACGTTGGACGTTGTGTTGATCGTCGAATAATTTATCCGATTCGATCTGAATCACGACCGAATCAGGTTGAGCAGCTCCCACCGGCAGCCGATGTCGTTTGGGGCGTTTGGCCGCAATAATCTCCTGCGTCTTCTGGGCTTCATCTTTGGTGACGGTCGAACGCGGACGCAACCCAGCCCGGTTGGTGCTTCCCGGCGTATCCAATTGGCTGAGGGCAACGGTTAAATCCGGTCGACGTAGCTGCTGAGTCTCTAATCGATGGGCACGCCATAGCCGCTGTTGTCGGAGAATCGACAAGCCGGCAATCAGGCCGACCAATAACAACACGAACGCCCCGATCATACTGGCGATCAGAATAATCATGATCGATTGAGTTGGCATTGAAGGTGAAAGTCCCGCATTGTTAGCACAAGGCTCATTGTATCTGCACGGTTCACGGCAATCAATTCCAGCTTGCGTGTAAAATCTGTTAACATTGGGTTTCAAACAAAAACCCGCAACCATGTGTTACGGGTCATAAAAGCTGGGAGACCTGGATTCGAACCAAGATTCTCGGCTCCAAAGGCCGCTGTTCTGCCGTTGAACTATCTCCCACTATGCCAAATATTCTAGCACGAGAACGCCCAAAGCGGTAGGGCAGAAAACAAAACCCACAACGTTTAAGGTGTGGGTTTATGCTGGGAGACCTGGATTCGAACCAAGATTAACAGGGCCAGAACCTGCCGTTCTACCATTGAACTATCTCCCAATGGTGCAGGGAAATAGTATCATACTCGTTTTGCCATTTCAAGCCTCGGCTTGGAGGCTCAAGGTCGCTTGCGCCACCCGCTGCAAGGTCGTTTCGCGGCCCAAAATCTCCATCGTCTCGAACAACGGCGGCGATACTTTCTGGCCGGTGATAGCCGTGCGCAACGAGCCGAAAAGCTGCCCGATCTTAAGGCCCAATTCCTCGGCTAAGGCCCGCATGGCGGCTTCCAGATTTTCAGTGGACCACTCATCCAGGGCGGCCAGATGGTCGTGCGCATGTTGCAACGCATCCACCGTGCCCGATACATCCATCTTTTTCTGGATCAGGTCCTGCGGCGATTCCGTTGGGGAGAACTCATCATGGAAGAAGAACCCCGCCAGCGCGACCACATCATTCAGTGTTTTGATGCGCGTCTGCACAATCGGCGTCACTTTGAGCAGGGTGTCCATATTGACTTCCAGATCAGCAGCTTCCAGCACCGGACGCAATCGAGTCGCCAGATCATCAGTCGCCATTTCCCGAATCCATAAGCCATTGAGCCATTCCAGCTTTTCAACCGGATAAGCAGTTTCTGACGGATTTATTCGAGAAAGATCAAAAGCTGCTATCGACTCTTTAACCGGGAAAAATTCTTTATCATCCAACATACTCCAACCGACATTGGTAAGGAAATTAATCATCGCTTCCGGTAAATACCCGGCATCAATATATTCCTGGGCGAGGACAAGAACCTTGTTTTTACCTTCTTCAAATTGTTCCGTACGCTTGCTCATCTTACCTTTGCCGTTCGGATTCAGAAGTACGGGTAGATGAATATATTTCGGAGGTTCCCAATTAATAGTGTCCCAAATATGCCAATGCAATGGTAATGAAGGTAGCCACTCTGCTGATCGCATCACATGAGAAATTTCCATAAAATGGTCATCAACCACATGAGCTAGATGGTAGGTTGGAAAACCATCCGACTTGAGCAGGACAGCGTCTTGCTGTTGAGCATTTTTGAAGGTTATATCGCCTCTTAAAATATCATGAACAACGATATCACCTTCCAGCGGCATTTTGAAGCGCAGCACGGGGGTAATGCCCTCGGCTTCTTTGGCGGCCTGTTCGGCGACAGTCAGGTTGCGGCAGTGGCGATCATAGCCGGTAGGTTCGCCGCGCTGCTCTTTCTCCTTGTTGACCTGTTGCAGCCGCTCCGAGCTACAGTAACATTTATAAACTTTGCCATCATCAAGCAGCTTTTGCGCCCATTGCTGGTACAGGTCCAGCCGATCGGATTGCACGTAGGGACCATGCGGACCGCCGATGTCCGGGCCTTCATCGAAGTCGAGGCCATACCAGCGCAACGCTTCCATGATATGTTCGGCGGAACCAGCAACCGAACGCTTCTGGTCGGTATCTTCCAACCGCAGAATAAACTGACCGTTGTGATGGCGGGCGAACAACCAGTTAAACAGCGCGGTACGCACCCCCCCAATGTGCAACGGGCCGGTGGGACTGGGCGCGAAACGCACCCGGACAGGCCGAGAAGTCACGATAATGTCTCCTGTAAATTTTAGTTAGACGCGGCGACGGCGGGCGATCACGCTTTCTGCCAGACCAATGCCCACCATCGTCGACAGCAACGACGTGCCACCAGAGCTAATGAACGGCAACGTTAATCCCGTCACCGGGACCAACGCCAGATTCATGCCGATGGACGTAACGGTCTGAAAAAAGATAAACGCCGCCACGCCATAACAGATCAGGCTGCCAAATGGGTCAATAGCCCGCCGGGCACCATTAAGGATACGCATCAATACAATGCCTATCAAGACCAATACGGTCATGCTCCCGATAAAACCAAATTCCTCGGCGATCACGCTGAAAATAAAATCGGTATGGCGCACGCGTAAAAAGCGACCTTTGTTCTGCGTGCCAACCGAATAGCCTTTGCCCACCACGCCGCCCGAACCCACGCTGATGAGCGCCTGGCGAATGTTGAAGAAAGCGTCTTCGTCGCTCGCCGGACTGATAAACGTGGAAATCCGTTGAATCTGGTACTCTTCCAGCGGCCCTTCGATGACATCAAACGCTTGCAGTAAAACGACTCCGCCACCCAGCGTCATCACCAGGCCAAAGATCACGATATGTTTCATGCGCAAGCCTGCCGCCCACACCATCGTGATCCAGATCGCACCAAAAACCGTGACCATGCCCAGATCAGGTTGGATGAAGATCAAAAAGGCGGGAATCCCCATATGCACGAGGGAAACCGCCAGGGTAGAAAGGCGGTCAAGGCGATCATAATTACGGGACAGATAATGCGCCAGCGTGATGATAATCAGCACTTTTGCCACTTCGGATGGTTGAATGCGGATGCCGATGTTAATCCAGCTTTGCGCCCCGGCATCACCCTCAACGCCAAACGCAAACACCATTAACAACAGCACGACCATGAGGATGTATAACCAGGTGTTCAAACCACCAAGCAAGCGGTAATCCATGAGGGCGAGGCCCACCATGAAAAAGATACCCAGAACGGCAAAACGAATTTGGTCGGGAACGCGGCTGATGAGCGTGGGGTCAATCGCGTCCTGGGTTGCACTCGCAATCATCAGAACGCCAAAAATAATCAGAAGAACGGTGACGCCGAACAAGACATAATCGAAACGCCGCCAAACCGGCTCAGAATAGATCATAACCGCAACAATGACTCGCCCTTAACAGCACCGGGCGCATTATAGCTGAGCGAACTGGTTACGCAAAGCCCACCCTGTCAGTCAGTCACTTCGGTTTCTTCAGGCTTGTCGTCAGGCTTGTTCAAGATTTCGTCGGGGTCGTCACTTTCGGTGGCTTTGGAGAACGGAATCTCGGCGACGATCAGGCTATCACGTTGCCGCTGTTGCAACGCAATATCCACGCGCTCTTGTTCAACCGCGACATATTTGGAAATGACATCCAGAATTTCGCGTTTCATGGCATCCAACTGCTCAGGCGGCAGGTCAATGCGATCATGAAAGAGAATGAATTGCAACCGCTGCTTGGCATCCTGCGCGCTACGGTTCGTGTTCCGCCCCCTGATTCGGTCAAAGAAACTCGCCATTATACCTCCCATTAATTTGCGCCATTGCCAAACAACCGCGCCAGCTTTTGCAGGAAATTACCACTCTCGTCCAAATCCATGAAGGGGACATTCTCACCATTTAGCCGCCGGGCAATGTTCCGAAAGGCCGTGCCCGCCCGCGAATTGGGGTTCAACGTCACCGGAATGCCGCTGTTCGAAGCAGGCACCACACCTTCATCTTCCGGCACAATCCCGATCAAACTAATCGCAAGAATATCGGTGACATCATCGGCGGATAACATCTCGCCTTTACGAATCATTTCGAGTTTCACGCGGTTCAAGATCAACTTGCCCGGCCCTTTGCCCGCCGCCTCAATCAAACCGATAATCCGGTCGGCATCGCGCACGGCGGAGACCTCCGGGTTGGTGACGATCAACACTTCATCCGCCGGGGCAACCGCGTTGCGGAACCCCCGTTCGATGCCTGCGGGAGAATCGATAAGAATAAAATCAACTTCCGGTCGCAACTTATCCGCAACTTGAATCATATCAGCTGGGCTAACGGCAGTTTTATCACGGGTTTGCGCCGCCGGAATCAAATATAATTCAGCAAACTGCTTGTGCTTAATCATCGCCTGGCGCAGTTTACAGCGGCCCTCGACCACATCAACCAGATCATAAACGATGCGGTTTTCCAAACCCATCACAACATCCAGATTACGCAGGCCAATATCGGCATCAATCAACACCACGCGTTTATTGATACGGGCCAGCGCCACACCGAGATTGGCGGTCGCAGTCGTTTTACCCACACCACCCTTACCGGATGTCACCGTAACAACTTTTGCCCCCATCTTCCCTCTTCCTCCGGTCAATTACCAGGTCTCAACAATGATTTGACCCTGCCGCACCTGTGCCACCTCTGGCCGAGGCTGGCTGCTTTTCTCAGTGGGCGAGGTCACAATATACCCGGCAATCCGCAATTGTGTCGGCGTCATTTCCAGGGCACAGACAATAGCACCCTCGTCGCCTTCGGCCCCGGCATGAACGTTGCCGCGCAGCCGCCCCCAGATAATGACATCACCGGTTGCGATGATTTCAGCTCCGGGATTAACATCTCCAAAAACGACTACATGACCAATACTATGAACGGTACGCCCTGAACGCAGGGTCCGGCGGACCATCACACCCGACGTGCCGATTTCTTCCGGGTCAATGCTCTGCTCAACTTCTTCGTCATCGTCGCGCTGCGTCGAGGACGGCACGCTACCGACCGACGTGTGAATGTCTAAAGCCTCGGTGGATATGTTCGTCGTGTCGCTGCTGCTCAACACCGCGTATAAGGTTAATCCACGCCGTTCTAACAAGGCTTTTAGCGAGGTGAGTTCATACTTGGGAAGCGGACGTTCACCTACATCAACAATAATGCGTGCGCCAGTAAAAAATTCACCCTGGGCATCAATATGCGCACCGAGATCAGCTGTCACACTGGCCCATTCCGGCACCGAACTCAAAGAAATCAAGAGGCCATCACGCACACCCTTAATCGCAAATGCTTGTTCCTGCATCTCACCTCCGCCCGATATAGTGACAAGCATATAACGTTTTTGTATTGAGCGCTATATCTCATCTCGCGATGATCTGAACCAGCATAAGCGTGGGCAACAACACATAAGCTGCCGGGGCTAACCAGCGCAGTAGTTGATACTGGGGGTTGATACTGCGCTGCAACCACTCACCCAATGCATACACCGCATAAGTCATCCAGAATATTTGAATCATGAGCAACGGTAACAGCAACACAGCAGCATCATTACCGAAATAGATTAGCCCGAACAGGGCATGAGCCGCGTAAGCCAGCATCGTAACGGCCCCCAGTGGTGGATACCAGCGGGCCAACCGCGACAAACCCAGAATCCCTAACAATACGCCGATCACCGTAAACTGAGAGACCACCAGATTAACCAGATTGAGCCAACGACTGGACTCACGCCAACCATCGGCGAGCATAAAGGGTATGCGCAACCCTTGCGCATCGGCCTGGGCTGCGGGATAGGCCCACCAGGTCGAACTCAAATATTCAGCGCGAACTCCGGCGACCCCATAGGCAACAATCAAGACCACTACCACCCAATACCACCAGGGCAAGCGACGATGATAGAGCAGTAAGCCCAGCACCACCGGCGGGGCCAACAAAATGCCCACTGGAGCATTGAACACACTCACCCCCAGTAGAATCAATACGCCCAGCGTATGCCGTGGTTGTAGACTTGCTGACGCTGGTGGATCATCGGGATGAGGATTGGTCAGATACAATGCATCAATCAGCAAGTACAGCAACCAGGCTGCCGACAACGTTGTAATCCGCAAGCTACCCACACTTGCCAACTGACTCCAGAACAGCACCGCAAATCCAGCAAATCCCAGGATCACACCAAGCAACCAATAGCGACTGAAGCGCAGCAAAGCAATGATGCTGAGCGCAGCAACGGTCAGGATTAGAACTGACAACCCGATGCCAATATCGTCAGCAGCCGTCGCCTGCGACCAGAAAGCCGGGCTAAAGGCCAGAGCTGCACCACCAATTATCGCCAGCGCAACACCGGACCGGCGCAATAGCATCGCCATGCCCCCAACAATTAATGCCAGACCGCTGGCCCGGAATAGTGGTGTTTGCCCCAGCACGATAAAGGCCATCCATGCGATTCCGCTGGCGACGATACCCGGCAGCCAATATATGAACGTCCCGCGTTGAGTCACAATGTTTCGCTTTCTAATTGCTGGCGACAGGGAAGGTGGTCGATGGTCCTTCCCGCTCGTTACGCAAGCGCATATAAGCCTCCATCGTTTCGACCACGACGGGTAACGCCACCAACGACCCCTCACCGCCATTGTAGACAAACCCGATAATTAGAATCTCAGGATTTTCTACCGACGCATAGGCTGTAAACCACGCATGGGCCGGCCAGCTACCTGGAATGCACAATCCCAGCGGACGCGCGACATCATCACAATATTCAGCGGTTCCGGTTTTTCCAGCAACGGTCACATAGGGCAAATTCGCACCAGTTGCCGTACCATAGGTCACTGCCCCGCGCATCCCCTCCTGCACAATGCGGATTGTCTCTGTTGTAACGAAGGGTGGCTGGTAATCCGGCTCAAACCGCACTGGCTCACAGATCCCACCATTAAACTGATAGTTCAAGGGGATATGTACCGAATAGTCACGCAATTCTTCGATAAACGGGTCCGGGTTAATATCAACCGTGTTGCGATAGCCTTCCGGGTCACAGCGGGCGGGATTATAGGAATCGCCAGCATCCGGCTCACAGGTGCAAGCCAGACTACTGGAGCCTTTCATTATCATGTCTTCGATTTGCAGTAGCCGAATGGGTTGGCTGGGGTCCAGATTATCGAGATTCAGGTGACGTAACACCTCGGGCTGGAAAGGCTTGGTCACATTGCGTTCAGCATCCAGAAAACTGTTAATAACTGTTGGTTGATATAAGGTGCCACCATTGACAATTGCTGATACACTGGCGATGAGCTGTACGGGAGTCACCGTCAAATAGCCCTGCCCAAATGCGGCGTTATATGTATCACCGGTCGACCAATTTTCACCATAGATGCGCCGTTTCCAGTCTGGGTCTGGCATGCGGCCTGCTTGCTCACCGGGCAGTTCAATCCCCAGTTCTGATCCGATACCGGAGGCGGTCGCATAGCGGAACAAATCCTTAATCCCCAGGCCGCCTGGGCGCAACGTTGACGGGTTAAGATCAGGATTACCACCACCCACCTGATAAAAG
Organism: Phototrophicaceae bacterium; assembly: GCA_965223835.1. Taxonomy (GTDB): domain Bacteria; phylum Chloroflexota; class Anaerolineae; order Aggregatilineales; family Phototrophicaceae; genus CAVYXZ01. Next base: position 1,140,961 of record CBDCXQ010000001.1, on the reverse strand, counting down.
TAGACGTCGGAACTGTTCGCAATCGCGCCGGTAATACTGAGCAGACCAAAACCGTCGGGTTTCCAATCTACAAAGCGCTGACCAGCAGCTTCATCATTGGGCGCATAGCGATTGGGCAACGTCAACGCACCGGGATTAAAAATCATCGTCTCCGGGCGGATCACATCTTCTTCCAACACCCCCAAAGACGTTACCACTTTCCAGACTGAACCGGGTGGATACAGCGAACTAATTGCATGATTGACGAGCGGTGTCTGCGGATCGTTCAAAACTTCCAGATAATATTGGAAGTCAATGTTGCGGGCAAAGCGGGTGTTGTCATAGGTGGGCCAACTCACTAACGACAGAACCTCACCATTCATAGGATTCATCGCTATGACCACACCCGACTGGGTACGGATGCGCCCTTCGGTCGTGTTCAGAAACGTAATCCGATTGTTGAGTGCGTCCTGGGCGGCTTGTTGCAGTTCGGTGTCAATCGTCAGCCGGATATTCTGCCCCGGTATCGGTGGCGTGCGGCTGATTTCCTTGATGACTTCGCCTGCAACGTCGACCTCACGCTGAACCTCACCCCGCTCCCCACCGAGAATGCGTTCCAAGAAGAACTCCACACCCGAATAACCGATGCGATCAAAGGCCGGATTATAACCCTGTTCGATCAGGACCTCGGCTTCCTCCGCCGGAATCGGTCCCATATAGCCCACAATCTGGGAGGTTAAAGCGCCGGTCGGGTATTCACGCACGCCCACTGGTTCGATGTTGACACCCGGCATGGTGACGCGTTCTTCCAGGATTTGCAGCGCGACGTTCTGAGGCACATCCTGGGCGACAATCACCGCACGAAAGGGCGCAATCCCCTCACCCTCTTGAACCAACTCTTCAATACTGCGGATATTTCCGCCTGCGGCCAGCGCCGCCGTCGGCGGCACATTCACCAGCGCTGACAGTCGATTATAGATGCTCAATTCTTCATTGACGTCCGCGGGCAACGCTGCGGGGACGATCGTGACATTATAAGCGGGCACGTTGAGCGCAAGTTGATTGTCGTAACGATCGAAGATCACGCCTCTGGGAGCGGATATCGGTTGTTCGTTCAGGCGGTTTTCGTCGGCGGCGAGCTGGGCCTCTTCGGGAGTCATAATCTGCAACTCATAGAGTCGGAGCGAAAACAACAGGAAGACCGCGAAGATCACACCCTGCAGAAAGGTCAGACGCCAACCCTGGAATGGCTCTAAACCGCGCATAAAAGCTACTCCGAAACTAACAGCAAAATTACGATACCATGCGCCTTGCTGGCGTCACCAATAACCGTTGAATCAGGCGCACAAACAGATAAACGGGCCAAATCAGCGCGAAGTTATAGATAATTGACGGGATCATCACGAAGCTAAAATCATCCACGAAATTCATGGTAAAGTCTAACACGGCGAAAAGCAGCCAGACCAGCATTTGTTGGAACAGTGTCCCAGCTAGAGTCAACCCGGCCAGCCAAATGAGACCGACCTGGTGCAACTGGCGCGACAAAGAATGGACGGCAAATACCATAATGACTAATCCGACCGACGACAACCCAATCGGCGCAACTGAAAGCAAATCCTGCATGATGCCGCCCAACAGTGCCCAGGTCACACTTTCTTCCAATGGAGCATAAACCGACCATGCCAGGACCAGCAAAAACACCAGGTCGGGGGCACCGTCCCAAAACCGAATCTGTGGCACAACACTGGCCTGAACGGCTGCCGCCAGCATGAGAATCGGCAGCGCCAGAAAACTCCCCATCGCCCGTTAGCCCTCATCTTCCGGCTGATCGAAAACGCCAATATCAATCGGTTCGAAACTGGTCATCACGAGCACAAATTCCAGCGTATCAAAATTATTCAGGCTGGTCACTTCGGCTTCCTGAAACAGTTCAAACTCGAATTGGCGAATACTCGTGACGACCCCAATCACAATATCCGGCGGAAAATTCCCGCCCAATCCAGACGTAATTACCAGATCACCGACCTGTAGGTTATCGCCTAGCGGAATCAATGTCATGCGCAGATTGCCCGAAAGCTGGCCGCGCACGCTGCCCTGTACCCGGGTGCTTTGCAGGCGGGCACTCACGGCGCTATCACGGTCGGTCATCAGCAGAACGCGGGCCGCATTCGCACTGACATCCAAAACCCGCCCGATCAAACCCTGCCCGGTCACGACTGGCATCCCAATGTCAAGCCCATCACGGGCACCGCGATTAATCGTGATCGTCCGCCGCAGACCGGTCTGATCAACATTAATGACATCCGCCGTCACAAATGCCTGATTAGCAGTGGTGGTCGTATAATCCAGCAGTTCGGTCAATCGTTCATAGTCACTGGCGATCTCACGTAGTTCCACCAATTCGGATTGAAATTGGGCCAGCGCTTCTTCCAGGTCGGCATTTCGTTGGCGCAAGTCCTGCAATTCAGCCAGATCGGTCACACCACCGACAACGGACAGGGTGATATTCGTAAACGCGCCAGAAATGATGTTTAAGGGAATGCTTGCCAGGCTTTCCAGTGGGGATAACAAACCAATCTGACTCAAGGTCATTAACCCAAAACAGAAGAATAGGCTGACCAACAAAAATACCCTGCGGTTCGAGCGCCAATTACGTACCATAGGTTGGCATTATAGCAGATTTCAAGCTAGTGTTGGGTGCTGCCGCGTTCGAGGCCGACCAATAAACGCCGCAGGTTATTATAGTCTTCGAGGACCCGTCCCGCCCCGCGTGCGACGCAGGTCATGGCATCATCCGCCAACCAGACGCGGATGTTCACCTCTTCCGCCATGCGCTCGGTGAGGCCTTGAAGCTGGCTGCCGCCTCCGGCCATACAGATCCCACTTTCCATCAAATCCGCCACCAGTTCCGGCGGGGTGTCATCCAGGGCATCTTTGACGGTATCGACAAGAATATCGACCGAACCACCTATCGCCTCGCGAATTTCAATCGAACTGACTTCAACCGATGCGGGTAACCCGGTCACGAGATTGCGCCCCTTCACCAGCATCACGCGCTCCTGGGCCAGTGGGTGGGCCGAGCCAATATCCATCTTAACTTTTTCAGCCGTCGGTTCGCCAATCAGCAGATTATGTTTGGTGCGCATGTACTGAACAATATCTTCGTCCATTTCATCGCCGGCCACCCGAATGGAACGGCTGATAACGATGCCGCCCAGCGAAAACAACGCCACCTCGGTCGTACCACCGCCAATATCAATTATCATGCTGCCCCGTGTTTCCTGCACCGGCAGGCCCGCGCCGATCGCTGCAGCAACGGGTTCTTCGATCAAGTAGGCTTCGCGGGCACCAGCGCTGATGGCGGCATCAAACACCGCCCGCTTCTCCACCTCGGTTACACCGCTGGGAATACCCACCACCACACGGGGACGGGGGATCGGCACCCAGGCCTGTTCATGGGCCTTACTAATGAGATGATGCAACATGGCTTCGGTGACTTCAAACTCGCTGATCACACCATCCCGCAGCGGACGTACCACCAGAATATCACGAGGATGCTTGCTCCACATCTCTTTCGCCCGCGCCCCAACTTCAATAGGACGGCGTGATTTTTTTTCAACAGCGACAAACGAGGGTTCGTTAATTACAATCCCTTTCCCTCGCACGCTGACTAATGTATTGGCTGTGCCGAGGTCGATGCCGATGTCGAGTGAGAATAAGCCTAAAAAATAATCCAGTGGGCTTAGCACAAGGTTCTCCTAACGGCACTGAACAGCGCGGCATTATAACATGGGGCCTGTTGAATCAAAAGCACCATACCTCCCCCTGATTTAGTGCTTATAATAGACCGCTATGATGACCTTGTTAGAAACCGTACAGCAAATCATCACCCAGCAGCGGCTGTTACCACCGGACTCGAAACTCGTTATTGGCGTTTCCGGTGGTCCTGATTCGCTCGCATTACTCCATGTCTTGCAGGCCTTAGGGCCATCGCTCAAAATTGAACTGCATGTTGCCACGCTCGATCATGGCTTGCGCGGAGCTGATGGCGCTGCTGACTTACGCTTTGTCGCCGACCTGTGCCAGCAGTGGGACATTGCCGTAACGACTGAAACCATGAAACCGGAAGCCCTCAACACCCAGGATGGGATCGAAAAAGCAGCCCGAGTCGTCCGTTACGCTTTCCTGGCCCGGGTCGCCCACACCATCGGCGCAACCCATATTGCGGTTGCCCACCATGCCGATGACCAGGCCGAAACGATCCTGATGCATCTCTTGCGTGGGGCTGGTCTTCAGGGGCTGGCTGGCATGGTCCCCAGCGGACCTTTACCGGATTACCCAGAGATAACGTTGATTCGCCCCCTGCTCAGCGTCTCCCGCCAAACATTGATCGACTACTGCCAACAACATGGACTTCAGCCTCGCATTGATGCCAGCAATCAAGATACCCGGCTGCTGCGTAACCGATTGCGTTTAGAGACATTGCCCTACCTGCGCCAAATCAATCCCCAAATTGACCGGGCACTGCGCCAAATGGCCGCAATCGCCACCACCAATCAGAATTATATCCAGCAGCAGTTAAACAGCGCCATTACGGGCCACATTACCAGCAGCGAAAATCGCCTGCAGCTCAGCCGGGGCATATATGAAGCGTTACACCCGGCCCTACAACAACAATTCATCTGGTGGGCTACCGGTCAACTTAGTGCTGAGACAACTAGCTATGACCACATTACAACCGCTGCCCAGTTCGCTCACCGCGGTCAAACCGGCCAACGAATGGCCCTCCCCGGAAAGCTGTGGCTACGGCTTGATTATGAGCAGATCATCGTCGAAAAACAATCCACCCCACGTGCCCACCTGAATCAGCCCCACCTGGTTCCCGGAGCAGTCGTACCGCTGCAAGTTCCTGGCTTAACCCCATTACCCGACAGCAATTGGTCATTTGTTGTCAGTGAAACCTCGCTACCAGAAGGCGGCAATCCACAATTACGTCTTAACGCAACGCTCCAACCAGCAATGGTGCTGCGCACGCGGCAGGCTGGCGACCGTTTTGCGCCTTTAGGTTTAGGCGGACACACGCAAAAAATCAAGAAATGGATGGTTGATCATAAAGTTCCCCAGGCCCAGCGTGACCAAATCCCACTCCTAGTGATTGCAGGCGAGATTGCCGCATTTCTGGTAGGAAATCAGTGGGTTATTAATGAACATTTTGCGCCCACAGAAACCGATCAAACCGGGCTTTACTTTCAGTTTATTGAAGAAACGCCTTTGGCTGATTAGCCGATTTCGAATAGTTAAACACGCTGACCGCAATATTCGCAACAATCGACTTTCCCTTAAATCGCAATTGATGTATAGTTAAATCTAGCAGAGCGCTTACGTTCTTATGCAGGCAACGTAAATTGACAATATAGAATGTATGACCGTTCTCTACTCAAATATAAGGAATAATTAAACAGGCGGGCCGATTTATGGACTCAGCAAACGAAACTGCCCACGTACTGGTCGTGGATGATGAAGGAGCGATCCGCTATTCAGTGAGCAAAACCTTACAACGGGTTGGCTATAATGTCAGCGAAGCGGCCAGCGGCGAAGACGCCCTCGATTCCATGAAAAAACAACACTATGACGTCATCCTGACGGACATTCGTATGCCCGGCTTGACCGGTGTTGAGTTGTTGAAGCGGATTAAGGACCAGGCCCCCGACGCTATCGTCATCCTCATGACCGGCTACGCCAGCCTGGGGACTGCGGTCGAAGCGCTGCGGTTGGGCGCACACGATTATCTCATTAAACCCAGCTCCAGTCAGGACATACGGGCGAGCGTGTCGCGGGGGTGGACCGGGCACGGAATTTGCGACGACGACGGGCACTCCTTGATGCAATACGTAACAATGTCAGTGAACTCACACGGGCGGACGTCGATGTGGTGGCACGAGCGCTGGAAGATTCGGATTTCGACACTGAACCGCAGCCCTATGTGGACCATCAACCCATTGCCGAAAGCATGAATAGCAACATGACGTTGGGGCCACTGACGATTTATCCCGGACGGTATCAGATCGCAGTGGGCGATCGCCCCATTGATCTAACGCCAACCGAGTTTGATTTGTTGCTCTATCTGGCGGCCCATCGAGGACGGGTTGTCTCCTGCCACGAATTGGTGCGGGAAGTACGGGGCTATACTGTTGACGAAGCCGAGGCCCGCGAAGTCATTCGTCCGCACGTCAGCAACCTGCGCCGTAAATTGAAACAAGCCGGACAGGATGCGGATTTAATCGTCAATGTGCGCGGCATCGGTTATCGCCTGAGTGAACAGGCCCAACAGCATTAACCGGCATTGATGGCTGGACTATTGCGCACTGCGCTGCTGCTGCTGGTGTTGTTAACCCCAACCCATCAGCCAAATCTGACACTCGAACAGCAAGTTGCGCAGATGTTCATGGTCACGATTCACGGTGCGCAACTGCCAGAAACAGGGCGCGACTTCCTACAACGCTGGCAACCGGGCGCGATCGTTCTCTTCAATTCGAACATTGGCTCACCCGCCGCCATCACCCGTTTAACCAACAGTTACCAGCAGGCCATTACCGCAGTGGATGGTGTGCCCTTATTCATCGCTGTTGACCAAGAGGGTGGTCGAGTCCAACGACTGCTGGAAGGTTTCACAACCCTGCCCCGCCCCATATTGGTAGCCGCCACCCAGGACCCACAACTGGCCCACAACTACGGCGGTTTGATCGCGGAAGAGTTACGCGCAGTGGGTGTCAACATGAATCTGGCACCGGTTGCCGACCTGGAAACGAATCCCGACAATCCGATCATCCGCCAACGAGCTTATGGCAGCGACCCGCACCTGACCGGTACCACACTGCAACATGTCGTTGCCGGTATGCAGGCCAACGGTGTCCTGGCAACGCTCAAACATTTTCCCGGTCACGGCGAATCGGACCAGGATTCCCATGTCGAATTACCCACACTACCGCTAAGCCGGGAGCGACTCTCAGCAGTTGAACTCGTCCCGTTCCAGATGGCGGCCAATGCCGAAGCCGTTATGGTAGCGCATATCTGGTTTCCAGCGCTCGAACCCGAGGCAAACCTCCCGGCGAGTCTTTCGCACAATATTGTTACTGGAATACTCAGGGATGAACTCGGCTATGAAGGGTTGATCCTGACCGACGCAATGGATATGGATGCGATTGACCGACAGTTCAGTTATGAACGAGCGGCGGTAATGGCGATTCAGGCGGGGGTTGATATGATCGCGATGGGACCGGGCATGGGCCTGGAAACTCAGGCGGCCATGATACAAGCGGTCATTGATGCCGTCCGCACAGGCGAAATCGCGGAATCCCGAATCGCCGAGTCGTCCCAACGAATTTTGGCGACCAAAGCACGTTATGGTCTATTCGACTGGTCACCGTTGGACGAGGCCGCTACGAGTGACCGGCTTGATTTGGAATCCCATCAGGCACAAATCGAAACACTTTTCAATGCTGGGATTACACTGGTTTACGATGATCAGCAATTGATTCCGCTTCATGCCGAACGGTCGGTGGCGGTCGTGTTTCTGGGCACCCGCCAGTATACCGTATCAGCCTGTGATCCGCATCGGGATAACATTCGCTGGGTAGGTGTTTCTCAATACCCTACGCTGGAAGAAATTCGCTGGGCGATGGACGCAGCCCGCCAGGTTGATACGATCGTCGTGTTTACGGAAAACGCCGACGACAATGAGGCCCAACAAGCACTCGTGAGCGCCCTACCACCAGAAAAAACTGTCGTCGTAGCGTTGGCCTCAGCTTATGACTGGACCCGATTCCCCACTATCGCCGCTTATCTCACGGCCTACAGCCCTTTACCAGCGGCGGTTCCCGCAGCCTGTGGCATTCTTTTCGGAGCAATCCCCGCGCAGGGCGTGCTGCCGCTCACCGTGTCGCCTGATTTATCGGCGGGAACGCGCGCCGACTAATATGTCTCTTGCTTCCAGAGTCGTTTCCGGTTAACTTAATGAAGACAACATGACCACAGGATAGACACGCTATGGGAACCTTGAACCCGGACCTGCTCTCAAAAGATCTGGACGCCGCTTTAAATGACGCTGTGACCCTTAAAGATGAATATCGTAAATCATCCATCATGCCCGAATTACTGCTGTTGGCATTGCTCCGGCAAAAGGAAACTGCCGCTGCCCGGTTAATCAGTGTCTTCGTCAACAGCCGCGGCGTCGATTTGCAGAAACTGGACCGGCAAGTTCATCTGGCGTGCGAAAACCGCCGCGATCAGAATGGCAATCTCGATTTTGTGGCCGCCGGTAATCGTAGCGTGCCCCTTTCGCGCCAAAGCATTATTTTGATTGATGACTCCCTCAGCGAAGCCAATGCTCGCGATGAAGTGCGCGTGGACACCGATCATGCGCTACTGGTCTTGAGCGAGAGTTCCATGAGTACCAGCGGCTTGCTGCGGCAGCATGGCATTACCCCCAAAGCGCTGACTGACATCATGAGCGATACACAGCAGTACGGCGCGAAGCCCGACAGCGGTACGACGCGGGATGTGGTTGCCGCCGCAAAAGCCGGGACTTTTCGCGCGGTCTATTTCCGTGAAGAATTGCTACGCGATATGATTAACATCCTCACGCAGTCCATCAACCGGCATATTGTGCTACTGGGCGCGGATGGGGTGGGCAAGCGCACACTGGCTTACAGCCTGGGCCTGTTAATCTCCGAAGGCCAGGGACCCAATGGCCTCAGTAATCTCGTCCAGGTGGATGAAACCGCCCTTCTGGACAGCGATCATAAGGCTATCCGCGCCGGACTGAGCAAAGCGCGGGGTGGCATTCTGTTTATTCCACACCTGCATCGTTTCTTTGGCGGCCCGGTTAAAGCCGACTTCACCAAGTCAACCTCATTGATTCAGAAAGCATTCCTGGACGACGACCCGGTGATTATCGCCACTACCACCGATGTTGAATACAACAACCGCCTGTCCAGCGTCATGACGATCGCCGAAAATAGCCAGCTTCTACGGGTGCCCGAACCCTCGGTCGAAGAAACGATTGAGATGCTCAAAATCGCCAAACCTCACCTCGAAGCGGATTATGATATTCAGATAGATGAGGCGGCGTTAGCCCTCGCCAGTCGATTGGCAAAGCGTTATTTGGGGTCCATGCCCCTGCCCCGCAGCGCCGAACACCTCCTGCACCGGACGGCGGCGATGGTCAACATGGGCAAGCAAACACATCTGGCGTTTAAGCCCGATATTCCCGATCATTCGGTCCTCGACTCGGAAGATATTACCCTCACCGCCAGCCAGATGACCGGTATTCCGGTGAGCAAGCTGGGCGAAGATGAACGCGTGCGCTATGCCAGCATGGTCGAACACATCAAGGAACGCCTCATCGGGCAGGATGAACCGGTTCTGGCAGTTAGTCGCGCGATCAAAACAGCGCGTGTCGGCCTCAAAGATCCCCGGCGGCCCATCGGTGCCTTTCTGTTCCTGGGGCCAACCGGCGTTGGCAAGACCGAACTGGCGCGCGCATTGGCGGAATTTATGTTCGGCAATGAAGATGCCATGTTGCCACTTGATATGAGCGAGTTCAAAGACGAGAGCAGCCTCAACCGACTCATCGGGTCGCCAACCGGTTACGTCGGCAGTGAAGAAGGCGGCCAACTCACCGAGCGGGTTCGCCAGCAGCCCTACATCATTGTGCTATTTGATGAAGTCGAAAAAGCCCATCCGCGCATCATGGATATTTTGCTGCAAATGATCGAAGAAGGTCGCCTGACTGATGGGCGCGGCACTCGCACTAACTTCTCCGAAACCGTGATTATCTTGACGAGCAACCTGGCATCAGAAATGCTCGCTGAACCTGTCATCACTGACGAAATCCGTGAAGAAGCGATGGATGAAGTCCGCGAATGGTTCCGGCCTGAACTTCTCAATCGACTGGACGAAGTCGTGATGTTCAGCGCCCTCAGCGAGGACGATCTGGCAGCAATCTTGAAGCTGATGCTCAGGAAAGAAAACAAGCTCGCCCAGGATCGCGGGCTGACATTGGAATTTAGCGAGGCCGCCATGCAGTGGATGATGGACCAGAATGACCAGCCGGAATATGGCGCACGCCCCCTCCAACGCATCATTCGCCGATTTGTGCGCGAACCACTGGCTGATTTTCTGCTGCGTGTGAATCCACCGGCGGGCACGCAGGTCACGATTGACGCCGACGCCGACAGCCTGACTTTCGCCGCCATCGCCGAGGATGGCAAGGAATACACGTTGGAGAGTTAAGAGCGAAAGATTAACGAACATGGCAACCGTACCAGACGTTGCAAACACAACCTACAGCCTGGATGATCTGCTCGAAATGGGGTCGGATGCCCGAGTCGAAATCATCAACGGGGAGCTGATTGAAATGACCGCTGCGGGTGTGCTACATCATATTGTCCTTCGGAACATTCAGCTTCCACTTGATGTTTTTGTCACGCATGATGAACTGGGATTTGTTTTTCCTGATGGGGTGACAAATTTGATGTTTTCTGATCCATCAAATTTGAAAGATTCAATGGTCCCTGATGTTTCGTTCATTCGAACTGAAAATATCCCAGCAGACTTTGATATAACCAAACCGTTTCTTGGCGTTCCTGATCTCGCCGTTGAGATAATTTTACCGAACGACAAAGCTGTAGCGATCCAGCAAAAAATTCAGACATATCTCGCCAAAGGTACCGAGCAAGTCTGGGTGGTCTATCCTGAACGGGGTAATCAGTCGGTGCATCAGTACATTCAGGGCAGTTCTACAGTTCGCATTTACCAGAAACCAGAAGAAGCAATTGATACCAGCGACCTGTTTCCCGGCCTGAATGACCTAACACTGGAAATGATCTTCAAACTGCCGGCGTGGGCACAGGGCTAAGGCACTAATGCCCCGCCTGTGGACCACAATTATCGGCCTGGCTGCCGCCACGATGGGCGTGATGCTGGTGGGCCGCAGTAATCGGTTATGGCGTTTACAGCTTGGCTTTGGAGAATTGTCGTGGGTGCCCGCACTCCTCGGCTTGCGGGCGATCCGGCGTGGGTGGCGGCAACGCCATTTACCCGGCGTCTTGCTTGGCGGGCTGGGATTCGGCACAGCATTGTGGCCGGTAGCGTGGCTGCTGCCGACATTGATCAGAATGGAAGCCGCCATGCAGCACGGACTTGGTGAAGATTATGAACTTGCGATTCCGCAAGCCGTTTGGCCGCGCATTGCGCCTGTCCACTGGTCGCCATTAAATGTACTGGGCCGCCGCAATTTTACCGCACGGGCAACCATCACCCGCGATATTGTCTATGCCCAACCCGGCATCCGCGCCTTAAAGCTGGATGTCTATCAACCGCAGCTTCCCCCGGCAGTTGGTGAGCTATATCCGGTAATCATCGCGCTGCATTCCGGCGGCTGGCGCGGCGGTGATAAAGGCGGTTGGTTCGCCACCCACCATCGCTATTTGTGCAGCCAGGGCTATGTGGTGGTTGATGCCCAATATCGGCTCTCGCAGGAGGCCCGCTGGCCCGCTACACTTGACGATGTGCGCACGGTGTTGGATTGGGTCCGTGAACAAGCCACTGCCTATCAGATTGATACTAATCGGATCGCCTTGATGGGCCGGTCAGCCGGGGGGCAACTGGCCCTGTGTGCTGCTTATCATCCCGATGTCCAGGTCCAGGCGGTGATCTCAATCTATGGCCCGACTGATTTACGGTTATGGAATAGCTTTATTGATAACGATGTGACAGAATTAATGGGTGGATCGGTGGCTGAACAGCCTGAAAATTACCAGAGCAGCAGCCCGGTCACTGCGGTGCGCGATGATTTGCCGCCGACCCTGCTGATTCATGGCATGATGGACGAACTCGTCCCAGCGGCACATCCTGAAGGATTGGCGAACCGCCTGGCCGTAACCAATACACCGACTGTTTATCTACGCATTCCCTGGGCGCGGCATGGTTTTGATGCACTGCTCTTCGGGCTGGGTGCTCAGGTGATTCAGTACAATATTGATCGTTTTCTGGCATGGAGTCTATGCAGATGACCGGTAATGATACGATTGCCAAACGGCCCACTCCCAGACGACCCGCAACCGGCCTGTTAGCCTGGCAAGCGACAACGGGTTACATTCAGCAAGAATACAATACCGATGCGGTCTTCTCAATTTTTGTCTATCCATTGGCTGATGGCAGCCTTCACTGGGCGGCTACACTGGCCTGGAGTGGCTTCGACCAGGAAGTTGAAAAAATGCCGACATTGGCAGCAGCCCTCACTACATTATGGGAGGAAGTTAGTTCACGCCATCACATCTATAATTCACTCGAAGCCATGAGCAAACGCCCGGCAGGGTACGCTGACCATGAATGGGTTGATGAAGCCACCGCAAATACGCTGGACCGGTTGCTTCAAGTGACGGACCGGGCGTTCCAGTCCGATTGGATGATTACCATCATGTATCGTCCGCTATCATCCCCCCATGAACGGGTGCAATCCAGCCTCGCGGCACAGTCCAATCAGGTTCAGGTTATTGGCTATGGCCCTTCAATTCGCGAGGCCTGTCAAACCCTTTATCGTAATGCCGCCACCTATTTTACTTCCTACAACGACTAACAGAGGAGAAGAATTCCATGCCCCAGGTTATCACATCGATTTTCCGCAAGTACGACATTCGCGGTCTGGTCAGCGGTGACAATCCCCAGATCACACCAGAGCTAGCGACCCTTGTTGGTAAGGCGTTGGGCACCTATTTGCCCCAGCAATTTAATACGGACCGCGTTTTTGTCGGCTGCGATAACCGCCCCTCAAGCGAAGGTCTCAAACAAGCAATGATGGCCGGGATCGCGTCGACCGGCGTGAACGTCACCAATATCGGCGCGGTCCTGACGCCAACGCTGTATTTCGCGTCAGCCAGCTATGGGGAACGCGGCGCCGGTGTCATGATTACGGGCAGCCATCTGGACGTGCGCTACAACGGCATCAAAATGGCCTATGGTCGGCTGGCCCTGGCCGGCGATCAGATCATGGATTTGTTGAAGATCATTCAGACCGACGCCTTCACGACCGGCAATGCCACTGGTCAAATTGATGAGGATTTCGATACGATTAACCGACACATGGATACTATCAAGGGCAAAGTGACGATGGGCCGCCCGCTGACGATTGCGCTTGATGCCGGGAATGGCTTGAGCGGAACTTACATCCCGCCAATGCTGGAATCACTGGGCCACACTGTTCACTGCCTGTACTGCGAATCCGATGGCACCTATCCCAATCACCTGCCCAACCCCGAAGACCCAGAGATGATGCACGACCTGGAAGCCAAAGTACTGGAAGTGGGCGCAGATGTCGGCCTGGCATTTGACGGCGATTCTGACCGTGCCGGTTTTATCGACAACCACGGTCATCATATTGCGGCAGATCGATTGCTGGCGCTGCTGGCCCGTGACTTGCTCAGCCGTGAACCTGGTGCCACCGTCGTCTTCGACGTCAAGTCCTCACAGGCGCTGGACGATGAGATCGTCAAACACGGTGGCAAACCCGTCATGTGGAAGACCGGCCACAGCCTCATGAAGCAAAAAATGGCCGAAATCGGCGCGCCGTTGGGCGGTGAAGTCAGCGGACATCTGTTTATCGGCGAAGATTATTATGGTTTCGACGATGCACCACTGGTCGCGCTCAAATCGCTGCAAATCTTCAGCAATACCGACAAAACCGTTGCTGAAATTTTTGATGGCATTCCCAGCCTGCCCGCCACCCCGGAGATTATTCTATCGGCCCCGGATAATGTGAAGTTCGAGATCATTGACGAGGTTAAAGCTGAGCTTTCGCAGCACTACGACGTGATCGACATTGATGGCGTCCGCGCCAAGTTCGAAAACGGCTGGGGCATCGTCCGTGCCAGCAATACGCAACCCGCCATCACCCTGCGCTTTGAGGCCTACGAACGCGCACAGGTCGCCGAGTACATCCAGCGCTTCAGGACGCTGCTCGATAAACACCCGGAAGTTGACCAGACTAAACTCGTTCAACAGTATGAAGCATTCAGCAGTTAACAACCCTCCCCCTCTTGTAATCTTAGTAAGAGGGGGAGGCAATTATTTATTAAGGAGTTTAGAGTGTTTAAGAAACGACCATCGGTCGAAGAAGTTTTCACGCCCAGACAAGCTCAGGTAAATCCCAACATGTATGTTGAGCGTCCCCAGCTTGAGATGGAGTTGATTCGAGCATTGAAGGGGAGTCTGCACGTCATCGTGCATGGAGAAAGTGGCGGTGGTAAATCATGGCTATATAAACGTGTTCTAGAGAGTGAGAATGCAGTAGTACGAGTAGCCAATTGTGCTAACGCTGTGCGATTTAACTCGATTGCCAGTGAGTTACAAAATTTATTGGACAGAAATGAAAAGGCACGACAGATTAGTCACCAAGACAGTGTTGGGGGCGAAGTAAATCTTGGAATAGCAAAAGGTGATTCAAACCGAACAGCAACATATGAAATTGGGAAAAAAGAACCTCTTGAGGCTGTTTTAAAAGATATTCGGGAAAACGCGAGAGATAATCAGTTAGCTGTCTTAGTATTTGATAATCTGGAAAGTCTGTTAAAAAGTGAACCCCTGATACGTGAATTAGCGAACATAATAGTTTTATTGGATGATGAGAGATACGCTTCATACAATGTAAAAATATTGATAGTAGGAGTGCCAGCAGATATTAGGGCTTACTTTTCAAAATTAGACAATCTTGCCACAGTAGCGAATCGCCTTCAAGAAATAACAGAGGTTTCAAGACTTGATGCCCAACAGGTAGCAAAGTTGGTATATAAAGGATTTATAGAAGAGCTAAAAATAAATGTTCCATCTTCTGTAATGGAAACCTGGCAACATCATGTTTTTTGGGTTACAGATGGTATACCACAAAAGGTTCATGAGTATTGTGCCAAATTGGCTTATGCTTGTGAGGATAATGGATGGGATGCCACAAATGAGCTTCTTTCAAAAGCAGATAAACAGTGGTTATCCCAAAGCCTTGTTACTTCATACTCTATAGTTGAAAACGCGATGAACGACCGGGCAACTAAGTTAGGACGACGTAATCAAGTTCTGTATGCACTCGGACGTTTGCTTAAACGATCTTTCGGAGTATCTGATGTTGAAGAGATTGTACGTCAGGATTTTCCAGATAGCACAGAAGGAATTACTCTAGCAATCAGTCAGACGCTGACTTACTTGGCTAAATTGGAGAATCCAATTCTTACTCGTACAACAAAAGGCAATGAATACAGATTTGCGGACCCTTCATATGTAATGTGTATTAGGTCAATGCTACATAAAGATGGGGATGTTGTCCAAAAAGTAGAAGTAATATAATTTCAGCAGGTTAGTTTACAACACATGCCGGATCACTTCAAACAAATCTATACAACTCAGGCCGCCAAATATGACGCGATGGTGGCCCGCGAGGATTATCAGGGTAATCTTCTGCCTGCTCTGGAATCGATTCGTCCGCTGGCGGGAATGGATGTGGTGGAATTTGGCGCAGGAACGGGTCGGCTGACGCGCTTGCTGGCCCCGCTGGTCAACTCGATTCATGCTTACGACCAGTCCGCCCATATGCTCGAAATCGCGCGTCCGACCCTCCTCGCCACTGGCATGACGAATTGGACGCTGCAAGTCGCTGAAAACGATAACCTCCCGGAGCCGGATAACGGCGCTGATCTGGCGATTGAGGGCTGGAGTTTTGGGCACGCCACCGGCTGGAATCCTGCTGGCTGGCGCGATGAAATCGGGCAGGCACTGAGCGAAATGCAGCGCATCCTCAAACCGCGAGGCACAGCAATCATTCTCGAAACATTGGGCACTGGCAGCGAGACGCCCCAGCCGCCGAGTCCCATTTTAGCGGAACTTTATGCCTGGCTGGAAAATGAGCAGGGCTTCCATCATCAATGGCTGCGCACCGATTACCAGTTTGCGTCTGTCAACGAAGCTGATGATTTGACACGCTACTTTTTCGGTGACGAATTGGCAGAGCGCATCGTGCGCGAACAACTGGTTATCCTGCCAGAATGCACCGGCATCTGGTGGCGTAATTTCTGAGTTACGAGTCATTAGCTCCCGGTCTACAATCGGGACTCTGCAAGCTGTGGATTCAGTTCGGTCACCAGCCCAATATCAACGCCACAGCAACACTAGCATCAACCCTTCGACCACAATGAAAGCAAGCGCTGCACCCGCTGCGCCATAGTCCCGAATGAGCACGACGCTCAGCACAAATTGTACAATCAGCGCGGCCAACATTACTTGGTTGACATGCTGTTCCCGACCTTGCGCATAGCAATAGAGGATGCGACTGCCCTTGAGAACACCCGGCAGCAACGCCCAGGCTAAAAGCTGGAGCACGGGAATCGCCGACGCGAACCGTTCGCCATACGTCAAATTTATCAGAAATGGCGCGGATACCAGCACGCCAATTCCAAATGACAAGCCATAAACCAGTAATCCACCCGCAGCCCGACGAAATAGACGTTGAAAGGCGGCCTTGTCCGCATGAACCAGCGACAATGCCGGAAACAACGCCGCGAAAAACGCCTGGGGTAGCATCCGCCCGGCCTCAACGAACCGACTCGCAGCGGCGTAATGGCCGGTGATGGTGGCCCCGGCCAACTGTTCCAGTAGAATAACGCTCAGGCGAAACTGCAACGTGCTCAATATGGCCGCCAGCGCAAACGGCCATGACCGCCGCAACATATCAGCCATCCGCAGGGACATAGCGCTCCGCGTCTCGCGTGCAAAGCGGACCCGATAGATCAGCCAGGCGGCAACCAACTGCCCCGCCGAGGTCATCACGTTCACGATCAGCGCCGCGAGTACACCGCCCCCTTGCCAGAAAACCAGCGCGGTCAGCGGCACTTGAATCGCCAGCATCCCCACATTCAGCGCGGCCACCGGCCACATGACGCGCCGTGCCCGGAAAATGGCGGAAAATGCGCTCACCATTGGCCCAATAATGATCAACGGCGCAGAGATTTGCAGCCCGCGAACAAGCTGCGAATCGGTGCCAATCAGTGGCGCACCCAGCACCAGTAAGAGCGCGATACTGCCACCAAGCGTGAGACGAGCCAACACGGTCACGCGCAGATAATCCGCGCCAGCTTCTGGCATTGCGGCGACTTCGCGCGTCATCAGCGTTTCTAGCCCGAATTCGGCGACCATCCACAGCGGGAACACCCAGGCCAGCACCGTTGCATAGATGCCCAGGCCAGTTTCGCCCAGCACCCGCCCGATCAGCACCGACAACAAAAACGACAGCAACGCCCCACCGCCATTGCTAACGAGTAAGGTCAGTGTGTTACGCGATAAACGCCGGGTAACAGCCGTCACGTGGAGTTTATATTTTCTGGAATTCAATCCAGTAATGGTCAGCGAAGCGGGCCAACCAGGAGAACCTTGCGAAGCGATCTTCCAGCGCGATCAAACGACGCAATAGACGAGAGCGTTTTTCAAGTACACCAAATACATCGCTTGGTGGCAGGAATAGCCCAACAGGTGCTAGATGAACGCGGCGAAAATATGGCGAAAAATCGCGCTCCAACCGGGCGATGGTGGGATAATAGATATTGATTGGCGCTGTTTTGTCATCCGCTTGAAACGTCGCCGGTCCTCGTAGCCGCCGAAACGCCGTTCTGAAATCCAGATGCAGTCCATGCCAGCCCAGCTCCCACAGACACAGCGGCCCCATCACCCCCAGCCCGACGATTCCGCCTGGTTTGATCTGCGCTGCCAGCCACGTCGCCAACGGTCGCCAATCTTCCAGCACATTCACCGGGCCAAAGTTGGCGAAAACACCATCGTATCCGCCCCGTTCATCATCGGCTTCTTTCGCCCTCGACACAGAAGAAAGAAAAGAGGCTTTTAAAGTCCCTCTCCATAAGGGAGAGGGATTTAGGGTGAGGGTCAACAAATCCAACTTTTCCACCCGCACCAGCGGATTGCCCTGCGTTTTCGCCCGCGTGATGTCCAGCATCGCCTCGCTGGAGTCGGTTGCCGTGACCTGCACGCCACGCCGCGCCAGATAGAGCGCGTCCTCGCCAGTGCCGCAACCCAGTTCCAGCACGTGATCGCCGGGCTGAAAATGCACATCAAGCCGTGCCCGCACGCGCTGCCGTAAATACTGCCCAATTTGCGTGTTGGTAAACGTATCATCGTAGGTTGCAGCCAGCGGGTCAAACGCCGTCATCACGAAATTACGCCGGTCACAATAGCCAGGAGAAAAATCCCCAGGATAATTGCCGAAATGCCCCGCCGTCTGGCCCTGGATTCCCACTTCGCATCCTGTGCACTTCGTTCAACGCCACGAAAGTGCCGCTGACTGTTATCCCATTTATACGCGAGTTCCGGTCTGAATAAATAGACGTAGCCAATAAACAGGCTCAGCAGCGCAAACAGGATGAGAATAACGCGATCCATCTAATGCAAGCCCCCTGGCCCATGTACCGGAACGCCCTGATTTTCAACCTGCCCTTTTGTCAACTCCATGCCCAGCCGCCCCAACTTGACATTGGCTTCCAGTTTCAGGCGTTGTTTCAGGCTCAAGCCCCCATTCCGTTTGGCTCGATTCAACGCCACTTCATTGACCATCCAGCGGGTGGCGAAACTATAAAACCGCCGCGAATAGCGCCCGGCAACGGTCAGGTCGCGGTCACTGCGCGCTTCCCAGCTTTTATCGCTCAGGATTCGACTCTCAACTTGTGAATAATACGGGGTCCCTTTAATCGGATAGGCCACCGTTGTCAAGAACACATCAGGGTTAGAGATCTTAAGATGCTCCACCGTTGCTTCCAGATCGTCAATCGTCTCGTCATCGTAACCAAGCATGATAAACATCCCGGTCTGGATGCCTGCCTGCTGCAGCATGTGTGTTTTGGCCTGGACATCAGCGACATCAACCTTACGGTCCATCGCATCCAGAATGCGTTGACTACCGCTTTCCGAGCCGTTCCACAGCCGATAACATCCCATCGCCGCCAGCGTATCCACCACTGCTTGATTAAGCCGGTCCGCCCGCGAAATGCACTCAAACGGGATGCGCACCCCACGCTTTTCCAGTTCTTCAGCATAGCTAAAAAACCAGCGTGTATTGATGGTGAACACATCATCTGCGTACCAGATCAGGTCCGGGTTATAAGTTTCTTTGATCCACAGCAGTTCATCGGCAGCGTCTTCTGGTGTGCGCCGCCTATGCGTATTGCCATAGACCGAGTGGCTGCACCATTTGCAAGTATACGGACAGCCGCGGGCGTGAATGACCGAAATCGAACTCTGTCCGTGATTTTCTTGCCAGACACGCATGTACTGCGGAATATCAATCGCTTCGCGGTCCGGCCAGGGGTGGGCACTCAAGTCCTGAATAAACGCCCGCGGCGCGGTTTCGACCAGTTCGCCAGCGTCATCCAGAAACGCCAGTCCATCAATCGCTTCAAGCTTGTTCAGACCATGTTGTGCCAGGTGCGGCAACAACGCCTCCAATGTGAGTTCGCCCTCCCCTTTGATAATGATGTCTGCCCCGGCCTGAAGATATTCCTGCGCATAGTAAGGGGGTTCCGGCCCGCCCAGAATGACCGTCGCGCCGTGCTGTTTGCAATAGCGCACCATCGCCAACACATTCCGCTTGGTCATCATGTTGGTGTAGATGCCAACAACGCCGGGCTGTTCGCGTGCAATCAGGTTCTCGAACTGGTCCATTGAGCGAAACGTCGAATCGAAAACCTCGACTGCGAAACCTCTCGACTTGAGATAGGATGAAATGTAGAGAATACCCAGCGGCGGATAGGGCCGCATAACCTGCATTTCGTGGGGGTCTTCATACAGAAAATAGCCGTGCGCTAACAATATATCCATACAATGAGCCTTAAAATGATACTGCCCAACTTTAACAACAAAAGAGGCATTCTGACAATCACCAGAATGCCTTATATTATTGGCTGACGATGAATCGGGTGAGTTTGGATTAGAGCATGCGCTCAAACGTGATGAACTGGCTTATCTCATCCGGGTCAAGATCACGGCCCGGCATCATCACCAGGTAGCTATCCGCCCACAGGTTAGAGGCATCGCCCGCTTGCACCAGCGAGGCGGTGCGCTGTTTGAGGTCTTCAATAATTTCATAGGCCGGGCGCTCACCGGGCACGTCGGCCCGCACATAAACATATTCGCCCTGGGCTTGCAGATCATGTACATCCCAGCCCAGGTCGTTCAATTGCATGTCCAACGCCGCGCGAATCGTGCGTGAGGTTTGCGCATTGAAGGTGCTATCGGGATCTCGCAACAGCCACAAATACGTGTACGGCAGGCGTACTTCAGGTTCGACCGCTACTGGTGGTGGTGCAATTTCCGGCACCGCTATCGGCTCCGGCGGTACCTCTGGCACCGATGCCAGCGCATCCAGCAGCCGCCGCCCCTGCCGACGAATATCACGCAGTGCCGTCGTCCCGGCGAAGATCATGGTGAGGGTGAAATCGCCGACCGTTTTGCGCGTATATAGCATATAGTCGCGACCGCTGCTCGCCAGCGTAATGAACCGGATACGCGCTTCATCGGGGTTGGCATCCCAATCATCGGCAATACTCGACCGCAATTCCTCGATTTCGTCACTGGCAAGATCACCAGCAATCGCCACAATCGCTTCGGCATTGGTCAGCAAGGTCGCTTCTGCCGCCAACTCTAACGACACCTGTGTTAAACTGAGCGCGATCTGTGCGATATACGGATCATCCGTATCGGCCACAACATCTAACGTAGCTAGCTCAGGTTCGAAATCAGCGCCAGCACCGAGTTCGACTGGCTGCTCAGCAAGCTCGGCACGCTCCAGCATAACCGTCGCTTCGTCGGCAACTTCATCAACCGTCAGTTCCCAGTCGTCTTCAAAGTCCGGCAATGATGGCGGAGGTTCTGCTTCAACATCCGGTTCATCCAGCTCATCATCCCAGGATGGTTCAGAATCCCACGCTACCGCGAGGTCATCCCATTCAATATTGGCGGCAGGTGAAGGTGTTTCGGCAGGAAATTCTTCGGTTGGCTCTGCGCCGACCGTCGCCCCGCCCATAACGGTTGCCTGGTCGTCATCGTCCAACCATTGCGCTTCGTCCAGCATTGGTGATTGTTGAACTTCGCTCGACGGTTGCATGGCATCGAACAAGTCTCTACCCAGTTCCGCCAACGCTTCTTCCGAAATCTCAACAGGAGCGTCGATAGCCTGCTCAGTCGACACATGGGCCGAGGTGTCAGCCGTGTCATCAACGATCGCTTGCTCAGCGGGCACATCCTCCACTTCAGGTTGGAACATCTCTGGTAGGAAATCCGGTTCCTGTACAAAACGCTCATCGGCGGGGGGAGACAGCTTGGGCGGTGGTTTGAGTTGCGGTCGCTCCTCTGCTGGCCGGGCACGTCGTCGTTTGCGCGGTTTCCCCTGCCATGAAGGGAGCGGTTGAATATCTGGTTTATGTTCGTGAAGCTGTTGCTCAATGCTGCCCAGCAAACTGTTAATCGAGAATGAATCAACCGGCGTCGAATCATCTTCAGTCGTTTCCAGAATTAGCTGGGCTGGAATGGATGGTGTTTCATCGACTTCAGGCACGGTTGGTGGCGGTACATCTTCATCAACCTCATCAACATCTTCATAAGCCGGGGCCGCAATTTGCTCTTCAAAAAATGTGGCGTAAGCGGCTTCAATCTCCTCACGGGAAACCGGCGACTGTTCTCCGGTCGTTTCTTCGAGTTCCTCTTCATCACGCATCATCGCCAACACATTGCGGAAACTGGTGTCACTCACGCCAATCATCAAGTCCCCAATCGTGCCACTTTCCTCAAGGGTCGGCATGGGTGGTTCTTCGGCAGCTAACTTCTCAAACGTGCTGACCATTTTTGATGGTGGCGGTTGTTCCGGGAGTGAGGGTGGTTTTTCGGGTCCTTCTTCTTCCAGCGGGCCGGTCTTGGTTTGCTCAATCTCGGAAAGCAAGCCATCCATCCCCCCGGTCAGAATAAATTCGACAAATTGCTGATGGCGATCAGGCAGCGGCTTGTGCTCCCGGCTGGCCTTCATCGAATTAACCAGATCATCAAACTCCCGGCTGGCGGCAGGCAATTGAGGGAGTTCCTCACTTTGATCGTCGGGGGCGATTTCCCCCAACATACTCTCGAAGTCACTGGGCTTATCGCTGGTTGCCAGATATTGTCGCACCGCGTCTGAATCAACATCGGGTACCGACGGGGTGTCGTCATCTTTTACCGGCGGCTCATACAATGATGACGGAGCTTCGTCGTTCAGCACATTACCCAGGCTCGAAAATTCAGGCAATGTCGGCGGGGGCGACTGTTGGTCATCCAAAATTCTGGTGTCGGGTGCCCCTTCTGGCAGCATGCGCGTATCAGCCGGTTCGTCGGGCGGGTCATTGAGCAATCGGGTGTCCGCTGGCTCCGCTTCGGTCGGTTCATGGACTACCGGTGCCTGATCCACGTTACTGGGGGGCTGTTTGACAATTCCAGCCTCATCATCCAGGATGATCGTATCACTCGGCTGGGCTGTTGGCCCAGCATCTTGTTCGGACAAAATGCGTGTATCGGCAGGTACATCAGGCGGGCGCTGCGGTGGCTGCTCTGACCGAGGATTGTTCAGAATTTCGGTATCAATCGCCCCCGAATCATCACCATCGACAAAACTCCGGGTGATGGCTTGCGAAGGCATTGCCATTTGCTCAACCGCATGTTCGATGACCGGAATGATTCCGCGCGCGCTAAATGGCGCATCAACCATACCCTGCAAACTCAGATCACGGATAACCCGATTCGAATCGGATTGAACTGGGCTGACGATAACCGCAATATCCGGTTGGATTAAACGCAAGCGCTCAACAATCTCTGGTCCCGGCATGACCGTAATCGCGAAATCAACCAGGGCTACATCATGCGGATTCGTGCGCAAATATTCCATCGCCGCATTTGGGTCAGTAAATGGATGAACCTCAAAGGCACCCGTTTGTTCTAACGCCTGCTTGATGGTTACAGCGAATACCAGTTGTCGATTGATAATCAGTACACGTATTAGCATAATATCATTGTATGCCGCCCCAGATTCTGGCGCAATTAATTCTTTCTAACCTCAACTAACGTCCCGTTAACTTTCTGCCAGGATTGCAATATCCAGCGTACCTCGATTGTTAAAATCGCTGGTTTCATCAACATCATCTTCACTGTCAGCATCAACCTGGATCGTGAATTCACCAACCGTGTCAAATGTGAGATCAATCGTCAGCGAAATACTCTGCCCTGGTCCCAGATTGCCCACGACCCCGAGTTCCTCAGCAACACCGCCTGGAATAATGCGGATTGAGTTACTGAATTGCCCGGTATCCGAATTACCATTATTGGTGATTGCTACTGAGTAGGTACGTGTTGCGCTCGTTTCGCCCAGCGGAATCGTGACAACTGTCTCACCGCTGATGCTTATCACCAATAGGTCAGCCGGTTGCGGCGTATTGGATGGCGGGGGCACCGTCGTCGCGGTTGGCGGGGGCGTATTCGTTCGCGTCGGCGTTGGCACAACAATGGTTGGGGGTGGCGGTGGATTGATAATTGGAATCGACGTGCAAATACCCAGAATGGTGATAAATTCTTCGTTAATGTTGTTGGGATTCCGTTGAATCACCCAACCCGTTTGCCCAGAATTCACCCGGACCTGCCACCAGGAATTATCGCCGACTCGCCCGATAATCGGAACCTGGGTACCGGGTTGAACCGTCGTGATGCGATTATACGAGGTGCCGGGTCCTACGCGGACGTTTAAACCGACATTCACCAACGCGCGGCAGGTGCGGTCGTTCGGATCAATGACCGGGACATCCGGTTGCGGGATTATCGTTGCCGTAACCTGCGATTGATTGGCTCGCACGGTCACATCAATCGTGGCCGGTTCGCTGGCAACTGCGCCACGATAGGCGATGACTTCCAACTTAACCGTACCCGCCGTTGACGGTTTATAGTCCAATAACACATTCATACTCTGATCGCCAGTTGCCGCTTCCGATGATACTGTTTTGACAATCTGATTGTTGGCAATCAATTGAACCCGTGTGACCCCAACCGCATCGGTCGCGAGGGCGCTCACCAGGAGGTCAGTACCCACCACAATTTCATCACCATCTGCCGGAGACGAAATCGTGACCTCGGGCTTGCCACTACCGGCAGAACTGGCTGTCGCCGTTGGGATTTGCGCTGAAGGCCGAGTCCGAGACAGGTTGCAAGCAGTCAGGATGAAGAGCAAGCTAAGACAGAGTATCGCGTTTCGCATACAAGTCCTTGAGTAAGAGCGAAATCTACTATGCATTCTAGCACTAGCTGAAAAGCGGGGCAACGCGTTGCCAGCAACGATTCACCACCGTTCAACCCGCACGAATCCAACGAACCCCGCCACAGCGGACGGGGTTAAGGGACAATCTAAACTTAAAAACGCGGGAGCTAGCCGATGGGTTCTTTGTAAATGACGTAACGACCCATATCATCACCCTTTGCGATGCAGGTGGTCATATCAACCTTAAATTCATGCCCACCTGAAACCCAACGTAAACCTTCTTGCAACAAACCCTGTCCGACATAACACACCGGGCGGTCAGCTTGACGGCTCCAACACATTGGACAGCGTTCAAGGGTGTAGACGATACGATCATTACCTTCTTCATGAACATTGGAGATTTGATCGGAAAATTGGGAGAAAATATTCGCCATCGCGGGCACCCCAACCTTGAGTTTCGCGCTGAGCGGCAACACCTTAAAAGCCAGGTCGCCAACGCCGGCGAGTGCACCAAAGGCACGCAGACCTTGCGCAAAGGTGGCACGACCAGCCCGTAATGCCAGCCCCCGTCCCCCACGCGGTCCATACATTTCTTCCAGCGCGACGTTCAGCGCCGTATAATCGGCAAAATCAAACCCTTTTTCAAGGTTATCCTGGGGATAATTGTCAATCAGATGCTCCAGCCCGGCCAAGTTTAGAATGGCGTTGAGACCATTCTTACCCATGATTTCTTCCATTGCTTCTACGGTGATCCGGGCAAACTTGTTGGGATAATAATATCCGCTCTTCTCACGTGGCATTGTGCCTGGTCCTCCAATCGGTGAGTATAGCCAACCGCGGTTTACTACAAACAGCATTTATCAGCAATGGGAGCAGGTCCCAACAGGCTGCTTTTACAAGTATACGACAAAAAGCCAATACGCCGCAATTGATAGGCTCAATTCTAGCACAACGTTTGCAACCCACGCCAATGCGCGTCGGCATTAATCAATCACTACGAGTTCCGGTACTGGCTGTGTCACTGGCAATCGGCCCTGCATACTCCAGGGACCGGTCCAGGTGATCTCAACATCGACCACCTGCCCCAGTTGATTACCGGGCGCTTCAAAGAACACCAGTTTATTCTGGGGCGTGCGACCGCGCCATTTGCCTTTATGCTGTTCTTCAACCAGCACCGATACTACCTGTCCCAAAAAGCGCTGATTAATCTCCGCGACGACTTCAGCCTGCAACGCATCCAGCAAGCTATGCCGCCGTTTTTTCTCGTCCTCTGGCACATCGTCGGGCATCGTCCGGTCGCTCACCGTGTTGGGGCGTGGACTGTAGCGCGCGAGATGGGCCTTGTCGAGTTTGAGTTCAGCCAGTAGATCATAAGTTTGCTGGAACTGAGCCGCAGTCTCACCGGGAAAACCAACGATAATATCGGTGTTGATGGCAACATCGGGAACACGCTGGCGAATATTGGCGATCAACCGGCGATAATTGGCCTGGGTATAACCGCGTTTCATCCGCGCCAAAACCTCATCATCCCCTGCCTGAACCGGAACTTCGATGTGCGGCATCACTCGCGGTAATTCCGCAACAGTATCCAGCAACTTATCGGTCATCCAGTTGGGATGGCTGGTCAAAAAGCGAATTCGCTCCAGACCGGTTTCTTCGGCAACATCGTGCACAATGCGTAGCAGATCCGCCAGATCAGGGCCATCAGCAATATCCTTACCATAACGATCAACAATCTGCCCCAGCAACGTTACCTCTTTGACATCCTGCAGCGCCAGACTGCGCACATGGGCGACGATCTCGCCCACACTGCGGCTGCGTTCGATACCCCGCCGAAACGGAATAATGCAGAAACTACAGGCATGAGAGCACCCATAAACCACCGGAACATGGGCCGTAATCAACTGGCCCTGCTCGTGAACCGGCAGAATCAAATCACCATCTTGCAACGCATCCCGTTGTTTCCGGTCAATCGCTTCCTGTTGGCGGACGCTGGTTTCCGTCTCGATGTCTGCCAGAAAATTAGTCATGGGGCCGGGTTCGGAGGGGGGCATGAATACATCCACAAATGGCAATTGCTCCCGCAGGCGCAGCGGGTCGCGCACGCCCACCATGCAACCCATCACTCCCACCACTTTTTCGGGATGTTGCTCCTTGAGGCCGCGCAATGACAGCAAACGGCCCAGGCCCTTGTCTTCGGCGCTCTGGCGCACGACACAGGTATTCACCACCAGAATATCCGCCTGATCTGGATCCGTCGCGGCCTGATGGCCCAGCCGTTCCAGTTCAGAAGCCAGCCGTTGCGAATCGGCCACATTCATTTGACAGCCCAGTGTCCAGATGTGATATTTCATCAGTAGTTATAAGTCTCGGTTACTTTAACAAAGGCGAAATTATTGTAGCGTCTGCCAATATAACCGTCAATGTGAGGGTTTACGTCCTTACTCACAGGGGACCGGCTGCAAGCGCACCCCGGCAAACTGACCAGCGGCGTTCCAGTCTACGCGAAAGGCGATCTCATTAGCACCCAGTGCGACGTTCAGCGTAATATCCAGTTCATAAGGCGGATCATCTAAACCGGGTGGTGTATACGTTGCTACTTGCTGTCCATTCAGGTAAATGCGGGTACCAGCGGGGGCCGAATCCAGATAGAGAAAGTAGTTCACACAATAATCAGTAGCTTCCAATTGGAAAGAACGCTTAAGCCAAGCTGCCCAATTATCAACCCGATTTTTGGCAAATGACCACTCAGCCAACGAGTCAACCTGTTGGTCGTTGGCAAACTCAAACAGAACTGGCTCGACTTCAAAGTAAGCACAGATCCAGTCAGTATCCAGTGAAATTGGCGGCAGAATCGTCATGGGCCAAACTATAGCGCAGAGTTACTCATCTCAACAAGGCTACGCCACAATTGCGCTAATTGGTAAGAACAATGAAAATAAAAACAGCGCACCAGCTGGGCGGCACGCTGTTTCTCGCTGAGTAAAAACTTAGGCCAGAATTTCATCCACGAAACCATGTTCAACACAGGCTTCAGCATCCAGCCAGAAATCGCGGGTGAGCATTTCGCGCAGTTGCTCCTCAGTGACCTGCGCCCGCTGGACATAGAATTGCACGAGCCGGTCCATCGCTTTGTTTTGCAGGTTCATCTCATCTTTGAACTGCTCGTGTGTCCCCCACATGAAACTTGAAAGCTGGTGGATGAGCATAAAGCTGTTCGGCAGGATATAACGCTGCTGACATGACATCGCAATCAAGGTGGCGGCGCTGGCGCAAATGCCCTCAATGACCGCATAGACCGGCGACTTAATCATTGCCAGTTGGTCGGCCACGCTGAAACCGGTAAACAGATCACCCCCATAGGAATGAATGTGCAGCCAGATCGGTGTCGGCGGTTGGCCTTCCAGTCCCCGTGAAAGCTGTTCGGACCGCAATTCCGAATCAGCCTCCCGAATCGCCCGAATCAGGGCCAGGCAGCGATCACTGTCCACATCAGCGTAGAAGTAAACATGATTGTCCATCGTCTCAACTGTGAGACGTGGTGGCTGATTGTTTTCGGCAAACTCAGCTTTGTAGTTCATGGTGTTATAGAGTCGGTGCATCTTACTCACATTCGGTTGATTCCATCGTGTTTCAGGGTGCTACAATCGCCCCAATCCCGCCCTCACCGTCGTTATCAGATCGGTACGTGGTAATAACAATATGCTGTGCCCCTGTGCCCCGTGACCTTGCTGAGCTAATTTGTGACTATCGTTCCTTGCTCAACGGTCCTGTCCAGATCAGGGAGTAGTTCCAACTTACCCGGTTGGTGGGTCGTACCCGCTTCTGAAATTCACGGCTAACAACTGTAGCACTTACTCGATGACATCAACCTGCCAGTTCAGCGACTGAAGCTGGGTGTCCAGTTCACGATACTGGCGGGACAGGTCATCCATCCGCGTTTGAATTGCAGCCACATCGACAGCCCGGAACATCTTCACATCACCGCCCATCGGCATACCGTAGCGATTGTACGGATTGGCGCCAGCGGCGGCTTCGATCACACCGGCCAGGACACTGCGTTCATTCATTAATCCATCGCGTTCGGCCAGCGCGTCGGTGATCGTGCGCTCCGCATCGTAAGTTGCTTGCGCGTTGGTACGGTTGATGCGCTTCACCAAATCGGTAAAATCGGCGACCACGCGCTGCAATTCATCCAGCAATTCCTGCGGATTCTCAGGCGGTGTATCACCTTCCTGCACCTTTGCCGACCGATTGAGCCGTTCGCGTAGTTGCTGAATGCGTTTCTGGGCGTCGGCCCGTAAGATCAACGCTTCTGCCAGTTTCATTGCCAACCCCTTTCATCATTAATTGTGCGATAAAAGACATCATATCAGATCATTAAGGTTCACAAAGGTCTAATTTGAAGAACCCCGCAGAATTAGGGGGCAAATAAAAACGGAGATGCTCAATCAAACATCTCCGTTGAAGATCGCAAATGAGAGAATTAAACAAGTCGCTGGATACTGCGCCAACGCAGAATAATCCCCACACTTAAAACACCGGTAATCACTGCGTATAACGCCAGCGCATTGGGGGTGCCGACGCGCTCGGCAATCATGCCCAACGCAAGCGCCCCCAGCGGGGTTAGACCCAAAAACGTCAGTGTATACAGGCTCATCACCCGCCCCCGATAATCATCTGGAACCTCATTTTGTAGCAGGGTGTTCACATTCACAAAAAACGCCACCATACCAAAACCAATCAGGCTCATAAACGCCATACTCGCCTCAAGAACCGGTACATACGCCATCAAAATCATGCTGACTACCAGCAGCGGCACCATCATCATAGTCAGGCGACCGCGTCCATAACGCTGTGACAGGGCGCTCAGCATCAGCCCGGCGATGATGGCTCCCAATCCCTGCGAAATAGTCAGTAGCGACAGACCATTTACCGGTAAGTGTAACACCCTATCGGCAAACGCCGGCAGCAACGTGATGGTATTCACCGCAAAGGTTGAAATAACTGCCGCCAGAAGTAGCAGCGGCAGAATAGTGACGTGATGCCGTGAAAAATGCACACCTTCACGCATCAGGCGCAACGGCGACCCGCGTCCCACACCAGGCACCCGCCCTTCCATATGCATCAGGCTCAAGGACAAGAGAATCGCCAGCACCGAGAACCCGCGTAGCAAAAAACACCAGCCCGCACCCACTGTCACCAACAGCATGCCAGCAAACGCCGGGCCAACAACCCGCGCACCATTAATCATCAACGAGTTAATATTGATCCCACTCGCCAGATCATCACCCCCGACCATATCCTTAATGAATGCCTGGCGGGCCGGGGCGTCAATCGAATTTGACAGACCCATCAGGAACGCCAGCAGGACAACATGCCAGACCTGAACGGTATCACTTAGCACCAATCCTGCCATCAGGAACGAATTCAGCAGCTGTATCGTGTGAGTCATCAGCAGCAAGGTGCGGCGCGGAAAGCGATCTACCACCACACCGGCGAACGGCGAGAAAAACAGCGATGGAATGCCCGCTGCACAGGCCACAAGCCCCAATGCCAGCTCCGAGCGGGTCAGATGGAAAATCAGCCAGCCCTGGGCCACTGACTGCATCCACAGGCCGGAAATCGAGACGAGCTGACCGCCGATATACAGGCGAAAATTGCGGTGGCGCAGCGCGGAGAAAGCTGTGCCCTGGTGAGGTGCGTGAATAAATGTTGCCATTCTGGAGACCTGTTGCAGTAGATACCACTTTTCATTGTTCACCCGAAATGGGTTCAACGCATTAAGGCCAATGCAGTCCAAGAAATCCAGATACAAACCAGTTTGCGTAGTCATCGGTGAATTGGCACAATATGACATCAAGTTGGAAAAACGAGGGTATTATGCGCCATACGGTTCTATTGTATAACCCGGTCAGCACCTCCCCCGGCAAGCAGCGGCTACCGCTATCATTATTAGCCGTGTCGGCAGTCATTGCTGAGGATTACGACGTTGAATTCATTGACGGCAACCTGGTCGCCGACCCTGCCGCGAAAATTATTGAAAGCGCGCAAGCGACGAAAGCCAAACTACTGGCTGTAACCGTCATGCCCGGTCCGCAGGTGCGCCAGGCGGTGCCTGTTTGCCAGCAAGTCAAAGCTGCGCTGCCGGAATTGACCATCCTGTGGGGCGGCTACTTCCCGACGCAACATTATGAAGTCATCTTGAACAGTGATTTTGTCGATTATGTGATTCAGGGCCAGGGCGAAGCGCCATTCCGCACCCTGGTGGACCGGCTACACACTGGCGGTTCGTTAACCGACATTCCCTCGCTGGCCTACAAAAACGGGGGTATTCATGTCAATGAACGCGCACCCTATGTGCCGATGAATAACCTGCCCTGGTATCCCTATGACAAGCTGGATGTTGACCGTTATGTGGGCGGCAGCTACCTGGGAAGTCGGGTGCTATCCCATAACAGCAGCTTC
Source organism: Phototrophicaceae bacterium (assembly GCA_965223835.1). GTDB lineage: Bacteria > Chloroflexota > Anaerolineae > Aggregatilineales > Phototrophicaceae > CAVYXZ01. The sequence goes on along the minus strand of CBDCXQ010000001.1, from coordinate 1,110,150 downwards.
GGTTGCCCCTTCGCCTGTAATTTCTGTGCGGTGGTGGCGCTGGCGAACCGGCGCTGGTTGCCCGAAAGCGCAGAACGAGTCGCCGACATCGTGACTCACCTGCATGATAACTGGCACATCAATGGTCTGGAATTCCACGATATGGATTTCTTCGTCAATGAGGACCGTACTGCCGAATTCTCCGAATGCATCACGGGCAAAGACATCCGCTGGTGGGGGTTGGGCCGCGTCGATACGTTGATGAGCTACAGCGATGATACCTGGGAGAAGATGCAACGCAGCGGCACTAAAATGATCTTCATGGGTGCTGAAAGCGGCGACGATGAAACGCTCAAACGCATGAACAAGGGCGGCAAATCCAGCACGAACATGACTCTGGCGCTGGTCGAACGCATGAAACATTATGGTATCGTACCGGAATTATCATTTGTGCTGGGCAACCCACCGGACCCCGCCGCCGACATCGAAGCCACCATCCAATTCATTCGTAAGTTGAAAACCATCAACCCGGAAACTGAACTGGTTTTATATATCTATACGCCGGTGCCGCAGGAAGGCAGCATTCTGCTGGATGAAGCGACCAAACTGGGCTTCCGCTTCCCGGAGACACTCGAAGAATGGGCCAGCCCCGAATGGGCCAAATTCTCGATGCGCCGCGACCCCAGCACGCCCTGGTTCAAGGACACGACCCGCCGCCGCGTCCGCAATTTCGAGGCGGTCATCAACGCCTACTACCCCACCGTGACCGACATCCGCTTGCAGGGCCATTGGCGCACACTGCTGCAAACGCTCAGCGGTTGGCGCTATCGCCTTGAATATTATGACTGGCCCTATGAACTCAAAGCCCTGCAACGCCTTATTCACTACCGTAGGCCAGAAACCACCGGATTTTAGCCACAAAATCCAGTATAATAAGATTGTGAAACGTTGTAGCTAGGTGGAAAATGTGTATGGATATTACCCTGAACTTGCCGGAGGAACTGGCAAAGCGGGCACAAGCCGCCGGTATTTTGACTAATGAGCAAGTTGTTCACCTCATCGAAGCGGAACTAGATCGTCGGCAACGCCAAGCCACACTGTTTAATGATGTACAACAATTACAGGCTCTCGAACCCAGGCTCACACCTGAAGAAATCGAAGCCGAACTGAAAGCATTCAAACAGGAACGGGCTGCCAACCGCCACACCAACAACTGATGCGCATCATCGTCGATACCAATGTGCTCATTTCAGCGTTTTTCTGGGGTGGATTACCAGGTCAGGTCTTAGATGCAGCCGGGCAGGAACGTTGTACAATCATCTCCAGTGAACCACTGCTTGCTGAACTGCTTCTGGTGCTTCAACGCGACAAGTTCACCGGACACCTTCAACGAATGAACCGGACTCCGCAGCAATTTCTGCACAACTATCGGGCACTTGTAGACATTGTTGATGACATCCCCTTGTCGCAACCTGTGAGCGATGACCCGGATGATGATCGCGTACTGGCATGTGCCATCAGCGGCGCAGCGAATGCCATTGTCTCTGGGGATGATGACCTGTTGCGTTTGGAAACATATGCAGGAATTCCTATCATGAAACCAGCTACGTTTCTCGATCAGCTAGAATACCACGACTGACGATTGGCCCTATGAACTTAAGGCTTTGCAGTGCCTCATCCACTATCGCCGACCAGAAACCACCGGATTTTAGTGGGTAAATAAACGTGATAATGAGGAATTCTACCTGCATCAACTCCCTTCTCATAGGATTCTTCATTCTCATCAGCAATGAATCTTTGTACTACCCAATCGCACAACCAACTGAAGATGATACTTGGATTATCTTTTCCTGTGGCCGCGTTAGGACAGACAATTATGAAATTTATCGCGTGCGACCCGATGGCACTGAATTGCAACAATTAACAGATAATAATATCAGTGACTTTTCGCCGCGTTGGTCGCCAGACGGTGACTGGATTGTCTATGTGGGCGAATGGAAAGAGATCACGTTTTTTTGGACGGACAATGATGCTGAAATCTATCGCGTACGACCGGATGGCACTGAATTACAGCAACTGACAGACAACAATCTGGGTGACAATTCGCCGCGTTGGTCGCCTGATGGCGAGTGGATTGCCTACGCAGTTGATAACTCAGAAATTTATCGAATGCGACCAGATGGCAGTGAGCAACAGCGACTTACCCAAGTTCAGGATGCCGATTTGCCGACCTGGTCACCAGATGGGGAATGGATTGCCTTCGTATCTGACCGGTCAGAAGTATATCGGGTCCGACCTGATGGCACGGACTTGGAATTGGTTGCTGAAGCGGACAACATATCTGAATTGGCATGGTCGCCTGATGGCGAGTGGATTGCCTTCATATCTAATCGATCAAACATATATCGGGTCCGACCTGATGGTGAGAATCTACAACTGTTGACATCGACATCGATGCGACGTGTTTCACAGCTGAGTTGGTCACCTGATGGCGAATGGATTGCCTTTTCAGCTTCAAATAACCGTTTAGGAAGTGACTTATTCAAAATAACTGCTGATGGAAGTGAAATAGAACAATTGACAGATCTGTCTGGTGCCATATTGTCCCTGACCTGGTCCCCAGATGGTAGGAAAATTGCCTTTTCATCCAACTATGTAGATGTTGGTGGCTTTTTTCAGATTTATCTAATCAGACCAGATGGTGGTGACATTCAATTATTATCGAACATGCCATGTCACGCTGGATCTCCAGCTTGGTTACAACACAGAGAAGAAAGCAAAAAGGAATAGATTGACCACCAGGCATCCCAACAAAATCGACAAAACACGGTATCATCTGACTCAACGCAATGCTTGAATAAAGGGAGCGTGGGCCAATGACGGACGAACTGAGCCGGAGCCAACAATTTTTCGAGGGTGACAACGCCGCAGGCCTAATCCACCGCGCTTTTACCAAATCGATGGGCTACTCGGATGATGATCTCAAGCGTCCGGTCATCGGTATCTGCAATACCTACAGCGAGCTAAACAACTGCAATAGCCACCTGCGCGAAGTGGCTGAGGCCGTGAAACGCGGTGTCTGGCAGGCGGGCGGTCTGCCATTGGAATTCCCGACGATTTCGCTGGGTGAGGTATTTGTCAGCCCCACGACCATGCTCTACCGCAATCTGGCGGCGATGGACACTGAGGAGATGATTCGCGCCAACCCGATTGATGGCGTTGTCCTGCTCACGAACTGCGACAAAACCACCCCGGCAGCCTTGATGGGCGCGGCCAGTGCCGACCTGCCCGCGATTATGGTCAGCGGCGGGCCGATGCTCAACGGCCATTATCAGGGCGAAATTCTGGGAGCCTGTACCGACTGCCGTCGCTTCACCGTCGAGTATCAGGCCGGAACGATTGACACCACCACCTACAAAGCCGTTGAAGATAATCTGGTTCGCAGCGCCGGACACTGCATGGTCATGGGCACCGCTTCGACCATGAACTCGCTGATGGAAGCGTTAGGCATGGCCCTGCCAGGCAATGGCGCGATTCCGGCTGCCGATTCGCGCCGGATGCGTCTCGCAGAGCAGGCTGGACGGCAAATCGTGCAACTGATCGCCAAAGGCATTCGCCCCTCGGACATTCTCACCGCCGCAGCATTTGACAATGCCATCACCCTGCTCCATGCGCTGGGCGGTAGCACCAACGCCGTTATCCACTTACCTGCCATCGCCGGACGGATTGGCATCGATCTCCCCCTGTCGCGCTTCGATGAGATCAGCCGCCGGACGCCGGTGATCGCCAACATGCGGCCTGCGGGTCAGTATCAGATGGAAGATTTATTCTACGCTGGTGGCATTCCAGCGGTGCTCAAGCAACTCTTACCGCTGCTCAATGGCGACGCCCTGACCGTCACCGGACAATCGATGGCAGAAAATGTTGCCAACGCCGACATCATGAACCCGGACATTATTCATGGGCTGGATGATCCGTTCCAGCCGGAGGGCGGACTGGCTATTCTACGTGGCAATCTGGCCCCCGATGGCGCAGTGATTAAACGAGCCGCGGCCTCACCGGATTTGCTTCAGCATCGCGGACGGGCCATCGTATTTAACGGCATTGATGACCTCAAAACCCGGATTAATGATCCCGAGTTAGATGTCACAGCCGATGATGTACTGGTGCTACAAAATGCTGGTCCAGTGGGTGGGCCGGGGATGCCTGAAGTCGGCAACATCCCGATCCCGATTAAACTGCTCAAGCAAGGCGTGCGCGATATGGTGCGGATTTCTGATGCCCGCATGAGCGGCACGTCCTATGGCACCATTGTCCTGCATATCGCGCCGGAGAGCGCTGTCGGTGGACCATTGGGGTTGGTACAAAATGGTGACGAAATTGAGTTGGATGTCAGTGCCCGCAAAATCCACTTGCATGTCAGCGACGATGAATTGGCGCAACGCCGTGCCCAATGGCAGGCGCCAAAACCGGCATTTCAACGGGGTTATGGTCAGCTTTATCTGCGCCATGCGACGCAGGCTCCACAGGGGTGTGATTTTGATTTTCTGCGCGGGAACGACCCGGTGACAGTCACCGAGCAACCGAAGTTTTAGGAATTAATCTGTACGTGCAAATCAAAAAATAGATATCAAGTCTACGAGAAACAGCCGCCGATTATTCCCCCAGCCGCTTCAGCCGTTCCAACCGCTCGGCTTCATGCGCTTGCAGCCAAATATCCTGTGACAATACGTAATAGGCTTTTTTAAAGAAGGATTTGGCTTCATCTTTGCGGCCCAGTTCATACAGGCATTCAGCGATTTCTTCATAAGTATAGCCGGGCTTCTCTCCATCCTGCTCATATTCTTGCAGCAGGTCTTGCTGGCGTTTGAGGGCGGCTTCGACTTCGCCCAACGACCGCTGCACCCGCCCCACACACCATTCGGCGATGCGAATCAGCCGCACATTGCCTTCTTTTTGACGCCACGCCAGCGCTGCCTCAAACTGCTCCATCGCCAGTTCGTACTCGCCCGTATCGTGATAGGACCAGCCAATGTTGTTGTGCAGCGAACCGGGCCATTTTTTGGCACGCTCATCGTCAGTTTTGAGTGCCAGTTCCAATGCCCGCATATTCCAGATCAACTGGACATCCGGGTCACGCTCGACAATCGCGACCATATGCGCGGCATCCACCGCATAGAAATCTTCATCATGTTCATCGGCGACATCCCAGGCTTCTTCGAAAAATGTCAGCGCCTCGTCGGGCTGACCGGATGAATTGAGCACGCGCCCCCGTTCCAGCAAATAACGCGCTTTGACGACTGCTCCCTCACGGGCCAGCCGCGGTTCAACCAGATCAAGGGTTTTATTCGCAGCGTCAAATTTACGTTGTAAGCCCAGCGCCCGGGCGATTTGCGTCATCAGTTGCAGGACATAATCGGTATCAGCGGCTTTCTCAGCCACGGGCAGCAATGCGCGAAATTTTGCTTCTGTGGCTGCTGGATCACTATAATCCCATAACGTATCGAAGTCTGGTAAATCACTCACGGTGACAGGCCCCCTGCCTGGTACTAAAAACGATAATTTTGAAACGTGCTGCTCGTAGTTTGTGAACTCACGGTGCAGTGTTACAATCTCGGCCAATTGTGACCGGGAAAGTCAGCATCCCCATGCAACATTCTGTAAGACTATATTAATGCTGATTAACCCAATCATGCCAGTCTGGTCATGAGATCAGGTCGCGACGGGCATTACCAGCAATTAGGAGCGAGCGTAAATGAGTACATTCAAGCAAGCCGTCGCCTGGTGGAGCTTCATGTCTGATCAAATGACCGCTGAAGCAACAATTCGCGCCATTGCCGACACCGGCTATTCCGGCATTGATCTCATCGGACAAGAACACTGGCAACTCGTAAAAGATCATGGGCTGGTGCTGTCCGCGGTTGCCGGGCATCACTCGCTGCAAGATGGCCTCAACAAGATCGAAAATCGAGAACGTATTATCAGTGAATTGAAAACCAACATCGCGCTGGCAGCAAAATGGGACATCCCCAATTTAATCGTCTTTAGCGGCAATCGGAACGGCCTGGATGATCGAACCGGGGCTGAAGTCAGTGCCGAGACCCTTCGCGCCGTTGCCTCCCAGGCGGAATCTGCTGGAGTCACATTGATTTTAGAATTGCTCAACAGCAAGGTCAATCATCCCGATTATCAGTGTGATCAGACCGCCTGGGGGGTGGAAGTCGTGAAATTGGTGGAGTCGCCCCGTGTTAAACTGCTGTATGACATCTACCACATGCAGATTATGGAGGGGGATATTATTCGCACGATTCAAGATCAGCATACACATTTCGCTCATTATCATACTGCTGGCAATCCCGGTCGCCATGACCTCGACGAAGCGCAAGAACTTTATTATCCGCCAATTTTCCGCGCCATTGCCGCTACCGGGTTCGACGGCTATGTCGCCCATGAATTTACGCCAAAAGGCGATGTCACAGCAGCCCTGCAGGCAGCATTTACCTTGACCGCAACCAGTCTATGAAGGTCAGCTAATCCTGCATTGGCAGTAAGCAACCCTTCAGTTATACTATGCTTTGTTCATGGTTTCACAATCCTGTATAGAGAGGTAGTTTTTGGAATGACCCGGAATATTGCCATCCTTTTGCTATTGGCCCTTGTGCTTACCGCCTGTGGCACCGTTGCCACCCCGGAAGCTGACGCCGACAATCAGGCGGCACGTATAGCTGAGGCCGCCACCGCCGCCGCAGAGACGTCTGAAGCACCGACCCTTCCGCCGACGGCTACACCGACCGTCACACCCACTGACGAGCCAACGGCAACACCCGTTCCACCAACCGAAACGCCGGTCCCACCCACCGAAGTTCTCCCCACTGAAGCGCCGACTGAATCCGCTACAGTTGAGAACGCTGCTGAGACAGAGGCGGAAGAACCCGTTGCCGAAGCCGCCCCAGCAGGCGATCCAGCTCTGGGTGAAGCCATTTTTGCGAATTTCTACCCGGAGGCCAGCTTCGCCTGCAACACCTGCCACTTGAATAACTCGGAAGCAATGTTGATTGGCCCCGGTCTCTTGAACATTGGTGAACGCGCTGCCGACCGGGTAGAGGGCCAGACCGCTGAAGAATATCTACGTATTTCGATATTGAATCCAGGCGAATACGTAGTCGAAGGCTTCCCGGATATGTTAATGCCCCAGATTTATGCTGATCTTCTGAGTGATGAAGACCTGGATAATCTGGTTGCCTATCTGTTCACACTTGAGGGCTAATCATTCACTGAATGAATCGAACAGGAGCAACCGTTTTGGCTGCTCCTGTTTTTGTTTGGCTATAACGGTCTGTTCTTCAGTGATGACGAACGGCGTCACCATCCCGAACAAGCCCGAACGATTTTCCACATGACTGAGGATGTGGCAGTGAGAAGCCCAGATACCGGCTTCCCGCGCTTCGACAAGCCTGTCATAGCGCTGCCCTGGCGTGATGTTCACGGCGTCGCAATCGTGATAGTTTCGCCAATGAATAGGTAACATAAGACACCTACACCGAGATGGAATTAGCTTTAGAATTGTTAACAGTCAAGCCCCAGAGCAGGCTGTGCGCCTGGTTGTGAAAATCAGAGCCAAATTGAAGGACGAAATGAAAGGTTCTATTGTAATGATCAAAGTATACCTGACTATCCTGCTAGCCCTATTCCTGTGCGCGGCGTGCAGCAGCCCGCAAAGCCCCACAACGGAAGGTCTACAGACACTGCCTTACGCTGACGAGCTGCGAGGGGCGGTTTTCAGCCCGCCGCGCCCTATCTCCGACTTCAGTTTTGCCGCAACCACCGGAGAAGATTTCACACTCAGTGAGCATCAGGGGGAAATCATCCTCATCTATTTTGGTTATCGCTCTTGCCCGGATTTTTGCCCGACAACCTTTGCCGAACTGAAGCGGGTTTATGCGGCGCTTGAAGAACCAGGGGACCAGGTGAAAGTGGTTTTTGTGACGGTTGATCCAGAGCGCGATACACTCGAGTTCATGGGGATGTACACCAATGCTTTTCATGAGGACTTCATTGGCCTGCGCGAAGAAGGGGCCGCCCTGGGCCAGCTTCTGGACGAGTTTGGTGTGGTCGCCGAAAAGGTCCAGATGGGTGAAGGGGCGCTGGCTTATTTGATGGATCATACCGCCTCCCTGTTTTTGATCGGGCCGGACGGGAACCTTCAGGTCCAATATCTCTATGGCACAGATTATCGCGACATCGTGCATGACCTGGAGATCATGCTGGAAACCCTATGACGCAATATCGCATTTTATAATCACGAGGAGCATGTCATGAAATTTCTCAAATATTTCGCCCTGGTGCTGATTCTGATCGTTTCAAATGCTGCCCTGGCACAGGACGATGCTGACTCCTGCGAACTATCCTATTTGTTTAATGCCTGGGCGCGTCCGGCTAATACCGCCACCCCCAACAGTGCCGTCTACGGTCAACTGGTCCACATTGGCGAGATGCCCGATACATTGGTCAGCGCCAGTACGGATGTCGCTGAAGCGGTTGAATTGCACGAAATGATCATGGCCGAGGGCGATGTCATGCAGATGCGACCAGTGGAGGGCGGGTTCACGGTTCATCCAGACAGTTTTCTGCCGCTGGAGCCTGGTGGTCTGCATATCATGCTGATCGGCTTGACTCAGGAACTGGTGGCCGGCGAAACGCTCGACCTGACTCTCAATTTCGAACACGCTGGTGATGTTCAATTGAGCATCCCGATCGAAGATATGAGTGAGATGGCGATGGATATGGACAGCGATATGGGCGACGATATGGACTCTATGGACATGCCGATGATGGATTGGGGCAAAGATTGCACTGGTGTCCATTTTCTCGACGCCTGGGCGCGACCTGCTGTGCCGGGTGCACCGAATAGTGCGGCCTATGGTTTGCTGGTGAACCTGACGGATGCCGATCAAATGCTGATGAGTGCGGCGACTGATGTTGCCGAAGCGGTCGAACTGCACGAAATGGCGATGGGCGCGGGCGATGTCATGCAAATGCGTCCGATTGATTCCGGTATACTGGTGCCCGCTGGTGGGGCTACCTTGCTCCAGCCCGGTGGCCTGCACATCATGTTGATTAACTTGACCGAAGAACTCCCGGCTGGTGAGATGATTGATCTGGCGCTGACCTTTGAGAATGGCGCTGAAGTTACGCTTTCTGCGCCAATTCGCGAACCAGACATGGCCGGTATGGATATGGGTGGCATGGGCCAATAGAATGGAGAAAGCCCTGAGACAAATTCGTTGGCTTGAAGAGCCGAACCGTGCAACAATTCTGGACTTAGCATAGCTTCAACATAGGCTACAGTCTTATCAATAGCAGCCGGTACATCACATGAAGAATGTACCGGCTTTTTTATTCCGAGCTTGCTCTCAATTCACAGAAAGGGTCTAAATGGCAACCCAAAACTCAACCTAAAGGTCTACTTTGGCAGGGCTTACACTAATTGGTCACTTCAATACGGATAAGACCTTGATTAATTGTACAAGTTCCTACAAAGAGACCGGGTTTGTCAAATCGTTGTCGCAGGGTTTCCCCGGCCCGCACCGTAAATGGTCCGATAGTATTCTCAACAAAGTCATCATTACGTATCACCAGGGTGTTTTTTCCACTCACGCTTAATGAAATGAAGGAGGGAACAAATTCTTTGAAGTACATACCCGAAATTTCCTGCGCACCATGTGGCACGACAATCCAGTATTCGTTATCCGGTATGTTCGCCAGTTCTTCCTCAATCTCGCGTTCACTGCGATAAGGCTGATTTTCGAAATCTAAGCCAGAATTGGAGTAAACAAAGGTGACATATTCTTCAGAAAACATTTCGCCGTTAGCAAGATCAACGTTTGCCGTTATCGTTATCTGCCCAATCAGGGTCAAAGTAACCGGAATGTGATAATAGCCATTTTCATAGCGTCGTGCCGAATAGTTCAGGGGGGCATCATATGTATACTGGGTTGTGACATAAACATCAGCATCCTCAATCGGCCTGCCGCGTCCATCAGTCACGGAAACCATTAAATCTATCGGCCCGATAGTCATCGGATTAGGGTCGGATAGCAAGTTTATATTGACTTCATTGTCACTGGGCATAATCAGAATTGCACCAACAACGGCAACGGTAATGGTGAAAATAGAGGCCAGTAGAATATAGACAATTTTCACGTCGCTTATGCTTTCATCCGCTTTTTGACTGCACAAGTAAATCACAAATTAGATGCCACTGAAAGTGACATTTAGCGTTGACATCGATAGAAAACAGGCACGGTTCAAGGTTTTCTCAGCATAGCTTATATGACATGGACCACCAACTCAATTTGGCGATTGGTATTTGGGCCTTGCTACAACAAATCACCAGTCATATTCAGATTTGATTATTGTTGGACAAACCATTAGCGCGATTCCGGTGATGAATCAGGAAGAGCAGTCCGCGTTGAACTGCTCCTCATGTGTTTGACCAGGCTATGCTTCGTCGGGTTCGTTGATGATGAAGGCGGTCGTCATGCCAAACAGGCCAGTGCGGTTCTCCACATGGCTCAAAACATGACAGTGGAAAGCCCAGGCTCCGGCGGCGCGCGCTTCGATAATCACATCATAGCGTTCACCAGGAGCGATATTGACAGTATCGTTCAGATATGGGGCTGGCAGATAATAACCATCTTTCGCGATCACCCGCATCGGCATGCCGTGCAGGTGCATGGGGTGGATCATCAAACCTTCGTTCATAAAGCGGACGCGGATGCGTTCACCAACGTTGGCAACAAGAGGTTGCACATAGGGAAAGGATCTGCCGTTGATTGTAAAGCCCAGGAAAGAGTCGTTCAGGATCATCGTGTATTCCTGATCAACAATCGGCTCATCGCGTTTGTCTTTTGGCTCGACGATAAACGCGCCCAACAGACCGCCGACGACTTGTTCCAGTGAATTATGATGCGAGTGGTACATGTGTGACCCAGGGTTGGGCACGACAAATTCATAGGTATAAGTCTCGCCGGGGGTGATCGGTGGTTGGTTCACGAAGGGCACCCCATCCTGATCACTGGGGACATCCACACCATGCCAGTGGATGGTGGTACTCTGGTTCAGTTCATTGTGGACATTAATTCGAAGGTGGTCGCCCTCGGTCACGCGAAACTCGGGGCCGGGGATCATGCCGTTGTAGGCAAAGGCATTAAAAACTTTACCCGGTTCCGTCTCCCACTCGACATGGCTGACTGTTAGGTCAAATACTTTGACATCCCCATCCATTGTGTATTCCAGCGGGCTGCGCCAGAAGTTATCGTCGGTTCCGATCTGCTCGAGGAAGGCCTGAATTTTCGCCTCATGGTCGGCGTCAATCTGCTGCCAATCCACCTCCTGGTCGAGGGGGGACGCCACCGGCGCGGTTGGCGGCACCAGAGCGCCTGGGTTGAGTACGGTTGCAGCGCCCAATGCACCGGTTCCCAGACCCATTTTCTTTAAAAATTCCCGACGTGCCAGATCATTTGCCATTGTGAAATTCTCCTCCATTACACAATCAACTGTGAAGTAGAAACGATGTCACCAGCTTACTCAAAGCACACGATGCCGATAAGGGACGCATATCATGTATTTTCCATTATCATCGTAACCTCAAGCTGCCTGTTGAAATATTGATAATCATCAATACAATAGAGTTGACACACCGATTTGAGGCTGCTGATGGCACTGTTTGCAACGCATCGCAAACCCTACTATGGCTGGTGGATGGTCGGCACACTGGCGATCACGGAAACCGTCTCCTGGGGCATCCTGTATTACGCGTTTTCGGTCTTCATCACGCCGATGGAGCAAGATCTTGGCTGGTCACGGGCGGAGCTAACCGGCGCATTTTCACTGGCGTTGCTGGTGGCCGGCTTTGGTGCTATTCCCGTTGGTTATTGGATTGACCGCCATGGATCACGCTTACTCATGACCGTTGGGTCCTGCACGGCGGTGGGGCTTGTCGTTATGTGGGCCAGGATAGACGATCTACGGCTATTTTATGCCATGTGGTTTGCCATCGGCCTCACAATGGCTGCGATCCTATATGAACCGGCGTTTGCCGTTGTTGCCAAATGGTTTACCCGGCAACGCGCAACCGCGCTGGCGATCATTACCTTCGCTGCGGGCTTCGCCAGCACCATTTTTATCCCGCTTTCAGAATGGTTGCTGCGGACACAGGGTTGGCGCGATGCCATCATGACTCTGGCGATATTGTTGGCAGTCATCACTGTCCCCTTGCACGCGCTGGTATTACGGCGACATCCGCATGATCTCGGTTTGGAGATTGATGGATTTAACCATTCAGCCGGCAACAAAGAGCAGAAAGCGGAACCCAAACCCGAACGCAGCATTCCGATGGGCACCGCCCTGCGTCAATCGACGTTCTGGAGGCTCACCGCCGCGTTTGCCCTGGCAATGTTGGCCGCGACTGCTATTCGCGTGCATTTCATCCCCTATCTGATTGACCAGGGCTACGACACGGGGTTCGCGGCCTTTGCGTCAGGCCTCATCGGTGCCATGCAGGTAGTGGGTCGGGTGATTTTTGCACCATTACAATCTCGACTCGCGACGCGGGGACTCGCCGCCGCGCTATTTGGTTTACTGGGCTGTGCTTTCCTTATCTTGATTCTCGGCCAGTCAAACGCCAGTATCCTGGTATTTGTTGTGGTGTTTGGGGCCGCCATTGGTGCGATCACACTGGCCCGCCCAGCGCTGATTGTGGAAACGTATGGTCCAGAGCAATATGGCCGCATCAGCAGTGTCATGGCAATGTTGTTGACCTGGGCGGCAACCGCTGCACCCATCGGTACCAGCCTGCTACAAGCCCGGTTTGACAGCTATCAACCGGCACTTGTGATTATGCTGGGGCTGGCACTTGGCTCCGTCGCTGTCATCGCCCGCTTAAAAGTAGAACCGCCTATCCCTTGAATTCGCTGACATCTATCTGGACGGTCTCGCCTTCCAGATCATCGGCCACCTGGGGTAGTTCCAGGCTCACTTCGGCTGTCAGCGGCAGCGTGAAATAGGCCGCGGTCCCCAACCATTGTTTAGTCTTAATTGACAATGAGCCACCATGCGCTTCAAAGATCTGTTTAGCAGAACTCAGTCCCTGCCCGCTGCCCGGTATCCGTAACTCGCGGCCATCTTTCGTGACGGGTTTGCCCCGGAAGAAACGATCGAATATATGTGGCAATTCATCACGTGCAATCCCAACACCGTTATCACGCACCCGCATATGCGCCCGGCCATCGGCCACATCAGCCTGAATCTCAAGCGTCAGATCACCACCCGGCGGCGTGTACTTGATCGCGTTATCAATGATGTTGCCAATAGCCCAGCGTAAGCGCCGCTCTTGACCCAGTACGTATAAACCGGATTTTTCGATAATCACATGTAGTTTCAAGTTTTGCGCCTGCGCAACTTGACGCCACTCGTTCGCCACTGCCCAGATCAATGTATCTAAAGGTAATGGCTGTTGCTTGTCAGGCATCTGGCGTAACAAATTACCTTCGGTCAGTTCACGCATCTCCAGAATCATGCGCTGGAGTGTGTTGGCATGCTGGCGAATTTCGCGACTAAAATCACCGATTGGGGCTGGTTTTACTGCCGGAACAAGCTTCATCAGTGGGTCCTGCACCTCTTGCTCAATCTGTTGCAGGATTTTTTCGCGGGCCACATCAAGGCGAACTTCCTCGCTAATATCGCGCAGGACGATCACGGTTCCAATGCGCTGCTGCGTAATCGTCACCACCGCCGCTGCCTGTGCGTTCAGCATCTTGCCGTCCAGCTTGATCTGCTGCGCCTCTCCCAGCGCATAAATGCCGGGAGCCAGGGCTGGTCCCAGCCGTTCCGTCACCAAAGTCGTCAGTTCTTGTAAGTCCGGGGTCGAACGCAACGCCCGCCGCGACCCTAATAATTCACCGGCCATTTCGTTCATCATCACGACGCGCCCGGACAAGTCTTGCACAATGACACCATCAGGCAGCGCTTCCATGACCGCCACTAAACGCTCATTCTCACGCCGCTGGCGGCGCAGCGAATGCCGCAATGCATCCTGCCGCTCTTGCACATAATCGGCGTACTGGTCGAGAGCAAACCCCAGCTTACCCACTTCGTTGGTGGGCTGCATGTTGGTCCGAGCGGTAAATTGACCCAGTGTCAGCGCCTCGGCAGTCTGCGTGATACGATTCACGCGTCCGAGTACCCAATTGGCACTCAAAAAGAGCATAACCACGACTCCAGCAGCCACCGCCGCCAGCAGTAAGCCACCCAATTGGCGGCCAGCATCCGCCACAATTGCCACATCAGCCGGGACCAGGACGCCTAATGTGCCGACCGGCTGCTCACCAAACTCCAACGGAAAATAGAGTCCCTGATAGGGCGTCGCCCCGACATCAAGCTGAAGCGTAGTCTCAAAATCCACAATATTGGGTAGCGGTAGCGCATTGCTACTGGCAAAAGTCGAACCCAGCGCAACCTGATCCAAGTCATAAAAAATTACGTCAGTCATCGCGCTCGTATGTAAGGTTGCCAGCGTGCGGGGCAAGCGCTGGCCGACCAACACGGCACCCACTGGCTGATTATCCGCCATTACCGGCACCGCTGTAACCAGCATGGCAACATTATCAACCTGTAGCAGGTCCCCCCGTTGCTCATCTGCCGTCTCAACCGTGTTGCTCAACATAGCAATCGGCACATACCGGTTACTGGTGATGTCACGTTGCATCCCAGCGACCAATACACCTGTGGGGTCAATTAAGATCACTGCATCGAACTCAAAGCGGGCAGCCCGGTCTGCCAGTAAAGAGCGAATCCCCGCAGTGTCGTCTCCTTGCAATGCCGCAATAACAGCAGCCGTCTGCGCAATAGACCCGGCAGTGCGGGCTTGCTCTAAATGCAAGGCCGTCGCCTCATGCTTTATCGCCCGTACACTCTGGCGCAGAATATTATCAACTGCTGGAGCGGTGGTCGAGTTTTGGGCAAGGAGATAAGCACTCACAGTCGCCAACAACAGGATGATTGTGAACAGCCCAAAGCGCCAACGAAGCGAGATAAATTGTGGATTTTTCTGTTCCATGAACAATAATCCATTATTTTTTCCATCTCAACTTTAATTATACGCTTAATATTGATTGTGGTGGGTGGTCCAAAGGAACCAGCGTCCAGAAGTTTGCGAATTCTAACATTTCTCGTTCAATCTTCAACTGTTAACCGAGTACCGTAAGAAATTTAAGCTGGGTGGGGTACGGTTTAAACTGGCCCAACTTACCAACGCGAAGGACCGTAGTAAACCATGACAGCTAAACCCACTGGATACGCCGATTTGCACATGCACACCACTGCAAGCGATGGTTACGCGACCGTCAAAGACCTGTTAAACTATGTGGCAGAAGCTACCCAATTGAATGTAATCGCCATCACTGACCATGACGTACTCGACGCCAGCCTGGCCGCCTGGGAACAACAAGCACATTACCCGTTCGACGTGATTCCTGGTGTTGAAATCTCTAGCATTGATGGACACGTTCTCGGCTTATGGGTGACGAAACCAATCCCGCCTGGGCTGTCGTTGACCGAAACCGTCGCCGCGATTCAAGAGCAAGGCGGGTTAGCAATGCTGGCACATCCATTTGAGATATTTGTCCATTATCGCTCCTGGTGGCGTTACCTTACCCGGCCCACAGTGTTACTAGAGGCAGGGATAGACGCAATTGAGGTTCATAACAGCGGCGCACCTACCCCAGGCGGCAATTGGCTGGCCCGGCGACTGGCAATCCAGCTTGGCCTACCGATGACCGGTAGTAGTGATGCCCATATGCGAACCAGTATCGGCAGTGGGATCACTCGATTTCCCGGTAGGACAGCACTTGACCTGCGGTGTGCCCTGACAAATTGCACAACGATTGCAGAGGGGAAGGCATGGCCGATCATCGATTATTTGAGGCTCTTACCCATTACGACCCGGCGGAAATTGAGCGCGTCTTTGGGGACGAATATGCCTTAGATCCACCGGACCCCACAGTTCCGCTGGCAACCGTCAAACGCGTCGCCATCGTTGCTGAATCATTTTTACCGAAAGTGGATGGCGTTTCTAAGACAGCGTTTCTGACATTGCGCTACTTGCAGCAAACCGGACGTGAAGTACTGGTCTTTGCGCCCGATATTTCCTTGCCGACAGTTGGCGACACCCAGATCATTGCCCTGCCCTCGCTGGGAATGCCAACGGCCCCTGAAACCCGTCTAGCCCTGCCCAGCCTGACGGTCGCCAATCGCCTGGAAGCCTTTCAACCCGACCTCATTCACCTCTTTAGCCCGGCCCTGATGTCGGCCAGTGGCATGGTCCTGGGTCGAATGCGCCACATCCCCGTTATTGCCAACTATCAGACCGACCTGCCCGGATACACTGAAAAATATGGTGTCCCGGTGTTCTCACAACCGATGCGCGACTGGCTGCGCTTTATTCACAACGGTTGCCATCTGACGCTGGTGCCCTCCCAAACCACCTACGATCAATTAAAATCCTGGGGCTATCGCCGTTTGCGTTTCTGGGGACGCGGAGTCAACATCGTTCGCTTTAACCCGGAGAAACGATCCCAGAAATGGCGAGATCGGTTGCTGAATGGGCGCGATCCGAATAGCCTGATCTGCATCTACGTGGGTCGACTGGCAAAAGAAAAACGTGTCGATTTGCTCCTGGAAGTGGCCCGCACACCCGGCGTCGCCCTGACGGTCATCGGCGATGGTTTATTGCGGGAAGAATTGGAAGCGCAGTTCGTCGGCACCGGCACCCATTTTACCGGCTACCTCTTCGGCGATGATCTGGCAGATGCCTTTGCCAGCGCCGACGTCTTCACCTTTACCGGTCCCAACGAAACCTTCGGCCAGGTGGTCCAGGAAGCGATGGCTTCCGGCTTACCTTCCATTGTGATTAATCAGGGCGGGGTTGCCGATTTGGTCATTGACGACAAAACCGGTTACACTTGCCCCGATGATCCGCAAGCGTTCGTGCAGGCGATCATCAAATTACGAGATAATCCAGCACGACGAGAACAAATGGCGTTTCAGGCGCGGCAGTTAGCAACACAGCGTCCCTGGGAAGCGATTATGGCCCAACTGGAAGGACACTATACAGAAGCGGTCCAGTTGAATGACCGCTTGCAGCGGTTGTTTCCACCCAACTTACCTATTCAGCTACCGCACCTGTTCAACCGAGGCTGACCCATGACGGATAATCTAAAAACACTGGCGTTGATCGCGCATGACGGCAAAAAAGCCGATATGGTCGCCTTCGCGCTGGCGCATCTCGATGTTCTAGATCGTTATGAACTGGTCGCGACCAACACCACCGGTAAATTACTCAATGACAAAACCGGCCTGACGGTTCGCCAGATGTTATCGGGTCCGCTCGGCGGTGATGCCCAGATCGCCGCGATGGTCGCCGAGGGCAAGATCGAAGCGGTCTTCTTTTTCGTTGATCCATTGGGCAAACATCCCCACGACCCCGATATTCAAGGCCTACTCCGCATCTGCAATGTCCACGACATTCCGCTGGCGACAAATGCCGCGACCGCCAGTTATATTATTTCTGAGAAAGCTCTTTAAGCATGACAACGCCCAACTTCCTCATCATCATGTCTGACGAACATGCGCCGCAATACAGCAGCATCTATGGTCATCCGCTGGTGCAAACGCCCAACATGGAACGACTGGCACAGGCCGGGGTGACTTTCGAGAATGCTTATTGCAACTCACCCCTGTGTACGCCATCACGCATGTCGTTTATGACCGGGCGCTATGTACATCAGATCGAATGCTGGGACAACGCCACACCGCTACGGAGTGATGCCGTCACCTGGGCACATTTGTTACGTTCTGTCGGCTATGATGTGGTTCTGTCGGGCAAACAACATTTCAGCGGTCATGACCAGTTGCATGGTTTCCGGGCGCAACTCGCCCGTGATCTCCATGCTGAGCGCAGTCACCCCATCGTTAGCTGGGACGATGGTATCCGCACGGCGTCCTCCCCCTGGCCTTCAATCTATGACGCCGGACCCGGCACAACCGAAGAAATCGAGGTTGACGATCTGGTGCAGACCCGCGCATTAGAATACCTGCGCGATCCGGCTCGCAAAGACCAGCCCTGGGCATTAAACGTATCGTTTATTGCACCACATTTTCCGCTCATCGTGCCCCAGCGCTTCTGGGAACTATACCCATTGGACCAAATCGACCTACCCGAAATCCCGCCCGGTCACATCGACGATCAACATCAGGTTTATCAGCGCATTCGCACCATGTTTGGCTTCCCCGAATTCCCGGAAGACCTGGTGCGGCGGGCACGGGCGGCCTATTATGGTCTCATTACTTATTTTGATGAGAAGATTGGTGAACTGATCGACACCTTAGCCGCCACCAACCAGCTTGAAAACACGGTGATTGTCCACATTAGCGATCATGGTGAAATGAACGGCGAACACGGGATGTGGCGTAAATCGAATTTCTACGAAGCGTCCTCACGCATCCCCTTGCAAATCGCCTGGCCCGGACACATCCCTGCTGGCGAACGCCGCCCGGAAGTCGTTTCGCTGGTGGATGTGATTGCCACGATCGTGGATATTGCTGAGGTTGAACCGATTACCCCGCTGGCTGGCGACAGTTTGCTGCCATTGCTACAAGATCAGGCGGTGGATTGGAAGAATGAAGCTTTCGCCGAGTATCTGGCGCATGGGGTGGACCGCCCAATGGCGATGTTGCGCCAGGGCCGCTATAAACTCAATTATAGTTTGGATGACCCGCCCGAACTCTACGACCTCAAGAACGATCCAAATGAATTCAATAATCTCGGTGAACATGCGGGTTATCAAACGGTGGTCGAAGATCTGCAGGCACGCCTACTCGGATTCTGGGACCCGGTAGCACTGAACGAAAAAGTCCGCCGCAGCCAACGCGAACGCCTCCTGATCGAAGCAACGACTGGCAGTGAGTGGCGCGGGCTTAGCCACGCCGTTCCGCCGCCCGAATGGAAAGACCGATAATGAGGTCGGTTAAAGCGGCTTGAATCAGCGAGAAAATCAGCAATGCCAACCCCAGGAAAATACCGTAGGGGATCGTCGCCCAGATTTCACCGAAGAATCCCAGGTTAAGGAACGCCAGTCCCCAATCGCCCAGGCTGGCAAAGGCACCAATCAAAGCCCAGGAACCCAGATCGGTCGCCACCAGATCGCCATTGACGAACTGCGTCGCCGCAAACACCAGTGCCCCCACCAAAACCACGCGGAAGACGATATACAAAATCTGTGCCAGCACCGCATACGTGCGCTGCTGCAAGAACGTCGCAATCAAGAGACCCATCGCCGCATCGAAGCCCACCGCCGTCAGTGGCAGCAGCAAACTGGCGGTCATGACGAAGGCTAGGAGCAACGCTGCCACCGGCAACGCGACATCGGGGACAATGCCGTTAATCAACAGATCCAGGTAGCGCCCCTGAAACGCAGTCAGGTCCACCAGGATACCGATAATCAACCCAACCCGAATCACCAGCACAACCGCCAGCAGTCCCCGGATCTTATAGAACACGGCAGCCCAACGGGTGCGAATCGTGAGTTCGGCTCCACTCTCGGTGGCCCGCAGATTATCCCAGGTTTGACGACGGACTTCCTCCGCGATGGTGTTACCGGTTAACCCTAACGCGACCATGCTCAGCAAGATCTGCACCACCAGCAGCGGCCAGAAAACCACATTGAGCGCACTTTCGGTCAGGTTTTGACCGGGGGGCGATTGCAGAAAGCCAGTTGCGATCAGATAGCCACCGCCCGCCAATCCGACGCCGAGAAGCACAATCCACAACGCCCGAAACAGGCGCGTTCGCCGGGGGATACGGTCCGCCCGTGCCAACTCATACTGGAGAATGGGATGCTCTGTTCGTGCCCAGACGGGGAGTTGTCCGGTAATCCGTTGAATCATTACTTACGACCCGATCAATTTACCAATATACGATTCCATTTTATCTAGTGCAGTGCGCCAGTCTTGACGCGCAATTTCGACGGTTAAGCCACTGTGAATATAGTGAATATACACGGCAAGCGCGTCGGCGTCCACTTTTTGACTGCCGAACAACTGGGCTTCAACAGCAGCGGCATAGGCCCCAACTTGCATATGAAACCGGCGGGCATGGTGGTCTGCCGCTACTTGAGTCGCATTTTTGGGCAAGTAGCTGGTCTTGTAATCGACAATGGCCCAATTGCCGTTGGGATGTTGCAGCAGAATATCAATCACACCATGCACGATGCGGTTGCCAGTGTCCCAGATAAACGGTAATTCGCGATAAATGTGTACGGCGCTGGCGATCCACCTGTAAACTTTGCTATCAAAGAACGTTTCGATTTCACGGTGTGCCTCTTTGATAACTTCATCGCGTTCACGCGCGTTAATAATGCCCTGCTCCCAGGCATAACTCTCGAGCAAAGCGTCCAAATCGCTGGCAGCAGTTCCAGGCCGCCACCAGCGCAGCACCTCATGCACGATCTCGCCGATGATGCGGTTGCGTCCCGGCCTCAAGTCAACCGAGCCGACCTGAGCCGGCGCATCGTGTAATATATCGCGCCGGAAGCGCTCACCATAGAATGAATCAAATTCGTGCGCCCCCAGATCAGCAATTTGTGTCACCGACAGATGGCGGGCAATCGCCGTTTGATCGACCGGTACTGGCTGCAAGAGCGGCGGTTGCTGCGCTGATGCTGTGAGCATTTGCCCGGCAGATAGATTATCCCAAGCGGTAGCCCGACGCGCCTCGCCGACCATGAATGCATCGCGAGAGGGCATGGCTTCAGCCAGCTGAACGCCCACAACACCCCAATCGCGTTTAATTTCCTCACTCGTCGATAAGTTGTCCTTCAAGTCCAGCGCGTCTAACAGCCAGTCCAGCCAGCCACTGGTTGACCATGCACCCCCACGATCTTGCGTGATCTGACCGCTGACCAGCAAACAATCTTGCGCCCGGGTCGCCGCCACATACAGCAGGCGTTTCCGTTCAGCCTCTTTGCGTAACTGCCGCAAATGGTCAGCCCGCCGGTAGCTAAAGGTCGCCAGCATCTGATCAGCTTCGGGATCGTAGACTTTGCAGCACAGCCTACCCTCATTATCTGCCATCACCACCGGGCCACCGAAATTACCGCGCGTCCAGCCGGAATCGACCAACACGACCAGCGGGTATTCCAGACCTTTACTGGCGTGAACAGTCATGAGCGTTACCGACCCGGTCACATCCAGCAACGCTTCACCCTCACGGACTTCACGGGCACTCAAATCGCTGAGATACTGCTCGAATGCGCCGAGGGTGATCTTGCCGCTGCTGGCCGCTTTCGCCAGCAGTTTCTCGACATTTCCGCGCCGCCGAGCACCGTCTGGCAATCCAGTCAATACTGCCAGATAGCCGGTCCGTTTCAATGCCTCACGCAGCAGTTCGCTGATCGTTACCCGCCCGGCCAGCATTGCCAGGTCGTTCAGGCAACTACATGCAAAAGCTACCAGCGTCTGTTCATCTTCAGGGACAACTTCAGGAAAATTCAGCGCATCCCACAGCAACAAACGCTGCCCTGCATCATCGCGCACCAGCCGCAGCGCCAGCAACGCATCATCACTCAGCCCAAACAGGGGCGACCGCAACACACTCGCCAGCGATAGATTATCCGCCGGGTTATAGAGCGCCCGCAGCAAATTGAGCAAGTCCCAGACTTCCTGCCGGTTGTAATAGCCCCGCCCCGCGATGGTGACAAAGGGTAAATCCTGTGCTTTGAAAACGTCTTCATACACGGTGATCTGGCTGGTGGATTGAAACAGCAGCGCCACATCATCATAGCGCAACGGACGGGTGCCATTCAGATCACGATCATACACCGGTGTTTCCGCCTCGACCTGCGCATGAAGGTAACGGGCGATTTCATAGGCTTCCCAGCGGCGGGCCTCTTCGGTCGTGATGCGCGATTCATCTTTAGCCGTCGTTGTGTTAACCAGCAACAGCTTCAGCGACGGGTCCTGGTTTGGCGGCTCTTGCCGGAATGCGTCCATTGGCTCACCAAGATCAATTTCATACTCACCAATAGCACTATCGGCTTCGCGGCGCAAAATGCGCTCGAAGATAGCATTAAAGCCGTTGACGAGCGGTTGATGGGTGCGGAAGGACCGCGCCAGCGCAACCTTAGCCGCCGCTCCGCCAAGGTCGATGAGCCGTTGCCGCACCGCGCCGAACACACTGACATCGGCTCCCCGGAACGCATAGATGCTCTGTTTTTGGTCGCCCACGACGAACAGGCTGCCCGGACGCTCTAAATCGGCTAATGCTTGCACGATGTCCCATTGCGCCGCGTTCGTATCTTGAAATTCGTCAACCAGCAAATGCCGGAATTCGCCCTGACGATAGCGCTGGCGCACCGCGTCGTGCTCGTTCAAAAGCTGTTGCGTATAGGTCTCCAGGTCATCAAAATCCAGGTGACTGTCCCTGAGCTTGGCATCGGCATAGGCCACCTGGACGCGCTCGATCAGCCGCTGCCACAACGGCAGCATATCCGCTGCTTTTGCTTCCAGCGCTCCGGGTAGATCGCCAATTAAAACTGCGGTGTTTCCCGCCACCTCGCGAATCGTCCGCAGGCAATCCTTCGCTTCGGCCAGTGCTTCTTTGCCACCCCAGTTTTTTTGTGAGCCGACGTTCACTTTGATCGCGCCATTCAATTCACGCAGGAGCCGCAGACATTCAACGGGTTCAGCCGTAAACAGTTGATCGCTAGAATCCCAGCACAATTGCCACATGGGGAACAGTTTGTCGTCATTGGGCCACTTCACCGGTGGCTCCCAGTGGAGTGCTTGCTCAAAGTCAGCGTTGGTTCGCAACCGCTCGATATGCTCGGCTGCATGAGCTTCCCAGTCAGCTTGCCACCGATCGAACAAATCAGTGGGCATGGGGGTCAATGGCTGCTGGGCAAAAGTTCGCAACACCGCCTGCACACTGCGTCGATCATGGTCGGTAAATAAGGCTATCGTGGGATCATCTAATTCAACGAACTGCTGCAACACATCCTCGATCACGGTGTCCAGCAGTATCGCCGCTTCCACTTCATCCAACACCGCAAAGTCAGGGTCAAGTCCTGCCTCAGCCGCATTCGCCCGCAAAATCGTTGCACACAGGCCATGAATGGTATCAATCCGGGCGCTGTCCATATTTGCCAACCGGTCGGCCCATACGCGCTGTTCCGCTTCAGTGGCTGCCATACCCAGGCGATCTTCTAATGCCTGCCGCACGCGATCACGCATTTCCTGGGCCGCTTTGCGCGTAAACGTAATCGCGACCAGGGCGTTAAGCGGCCAAGCAGGGTTTTGCTCCAACAACTTCAGGTAACGCTCGACCAATACGCGTGTCTTACCCGAACCAGCCCCAGCGACGACAATCAGATTTTTGTCCTGTTCATAGACTGCCCTATGCTGCGCCTCCGTCAGATTCATAGGCCAGCATCCGGTTTATACCGACTGGTACTGGCAACCCGACAGAGTTGGGAGAATTCACAGTAATGCGCACAGCGCCCTCGATCGAGTTTACGCGGCTGCACAGTAAAATCACCTCGCCGACCAGCAGCGATATAACGGCCAATGTGTCCGGCGGCTTCATTCAGGGCGGCCTCACCGTCTTCATCTAAACGAATCTCACCGCTCGATTTCTGGTCACGGATATGCCAGAACAAGCCACCGGCGAGCTGCAATGTCGAAACGGGCTGGGCGGCAAGAATTTGCGCGGCTGCCCGCAGATAAACCATCATCTGGAAGTTGCGCCCTTCCAGCATCGCCGATACCGGAATCTTCGTCGTGCCAGTTTTGTAATCAACGATAACGATCTGGTCATCAATGCGGTCCATGCGATCGATATAACCCATCACCCGTAACGGTTCGGTCTGGTCATCAATCACAATCGGGATGCTCACCTGAACGCTATCGACCATGCTGAAACCCGCTTCCTGCTGGAAGGGATAACGGATACCGTCGGCAATTTTCCGATTAACAGGGTTATCAGCCGAGAAATCTAACGCAACCAATGCCTCTAATCGACGCATGAGGAAGCCTTTTTCCTGCTCCCACAACGCATCATCAGGGAAACCCTGTTGCTCCGGTGCCGCTTCCAGCACCGCCGCTGCAACCTCATGTAGCACACGCCGGGCCACGTCCAGATTTTCAGGGCTAAGGGCGTATCCCTGTTCGCCCAGTTGCGCATACGTTTTTTCGAGGATTTCGTGGTTTATCGTGCCCAATTTGGCAGCATCTAACCCTTCTTCAAGTTCTTCCAACGCTTCCAGCTTGAGCAATCGTTTAGCGAAAAAGCGAAAGCCACACATACCATAATCGTTAAGCTGACTCGCGCTCCACAGCCGTTCCGAACTCAACTCCCCGGCGACATACGCAATCAAATTGGGATCAGACAAGCGACCGGAATAACGGTCATGTGCTTGTCGGCGGGCCATCCGCCCCAGTTCGACCATTCTGGCCCGTTGGATCCGCTGCCAATGATCGGCGTGGGTTTGCCATAACCAGTTATAAGCACCAGCTACTTCGGGTCCAGCTGAAGTAGCTGTCAGACCAGCGGCTACCGCCAGCACCAGCTCATCGACAGCAGCGGCTTGATGCGCAGCGACAATTTCCCCGACTTTAATTTCATTTTTCGCAATGATCGCTGGGGCATCGCTCAAGCTAGCGGTGACTGCCCGCCACAAATGGCTGGCAATCCAGGGGGTGCCATCCTGAATGGTGGGCCGTGACAGCGTGAGGGTTGCACGAGCCAGCCCAATTAACTGGTAAAACAACCCATCGTCGGCGGCGCGTTCTGCGTGAGTTTCCAGTGTAATGCCCCGCGCATTCAACGCCACCCGCTCACTGTCGAGGTACAGCGGATCTTCGCGCTGGGGCATCGGAAAAATGCCCTCGGCTAAGCCCAGAATGAACACATGCTGATGGGGCAAGCCGCGGGCATCGGTGACGGTTGTCACCAGCACCTGTCCGGTCCGGCCCGGGTTGCGGCTGGTGGATGTATTATCAACGGCGGTTTGCAACTCAGCTAAGAACAGGCCGGCAGCCAGATGACGCCGGGCAGCCAGCGAATCCAGCAGCGTTTCCGCCCGCAGCAAACTCCGCAAAACCTGCACGAATTCGGCTAACGCAGTGCGGTCCCGATTGGTGATGCCGGGTGCATCTCCCTGTTCGATCTGTTGGGGCATGTTCAATGTATAGGTTGTCTTGATAGTGGTCGCTTCATCATCAGGATCCAGGTTGATGTCTGGGCCGATCAGCGCCCGTAACCAGTGCACATAGGTCAACACTGAACCCGTTTGCGGCGGCAACACACCCGCGAAAAACGCCGCCAAATGCTCGTGCAAGGTCTGAGCTTCAACCGATGTTAACAGGGGTTCAGCAGGTACATCCGCTTCATCATCAGGGATACCTGGCTGGCGGGCACGTTGAATTGCAGCTAACCATTGTCGTCGCCCACCGGTGACTAAAAACTTCTGACTGATCACCGCCAGTTGATCGACCTGTTCCTGACCAATGCCCGGCACTGCAAAATACGGTGAGCGCAATGCATCCAGCAATTCACGCCGACGAAAATCATGTTCTGGCAACCGTAACAAATTGAGCAACGACATCACGGCTGGATTGTGATCGAGCGCCTCACCCTCATGGAACGTCAGCGGTAATTCATAGGCCTGTCCCAGTGCGGTCAGATCGCCAGCGTAACGGGGCCAATCACGGAGCGCAATAACAATATCATCAGGCCGCGCATCCGTTGTCAGCAGAAGCTGTTTTACTCGCCGCAAAACTGCCGCCGCTTCCTGACTGATGTCAGGTGCTTCAATCAGCGTAATCTGGTCGTAAGCTGGTTGGGGGATCGCGTCGCGCCGAAATACATTATCAATCAGATGCTGTAAGGCCGCTGGCCGCTGGCCTGCAATCAATTCGGGCGGCTGGTCAATGATCTGAAGCGGCTCCGGGCTGTAACGCTGAAGCTGAGCAAGTGCCTCCTCAAACCGCTGTCCCACAGTGGCAGACCGTCCGGGCACGGTTGCCAGCGTAATCAAAGCCGACTGGGCCCGCTGCGCCACCAGCATCAACAAGCTGGCCTGCAAGGGCGTAAATTGATCGTAACCATCGACGATTAGCAGATCAACATTGCGACCGATATTGTCAAATGCAGGCTGTTCCAGCACGTGGAGCGCCAGCCAGCCTTCGCCTTCACGATCAACCAGATTATGACTCAGCAAATTTTCTTGATAAGCAGCGTAAATGTGGGCGATATCCTGATCTTTAGGGGTGTGTGCGTGGTCAGTAAAATCTTCGGGGCGAACCAGATTTTGCTTCAATTCATAGATAAAGGCCGCCATGATGCGCACAAAACCGGGAGTATCGGCGATGCCAGCGTAAACTTGCAACCGGCCCTGTGCATTAAGTTGATTGATTATGGCCCGCAACAGACCAAAACGCGCGGCTTCATCCAGCATCCGGGGCGGTTGTTGGGCGATGTTGAGTAAGCGGCGGTAAAGCTGGTAAACGGTAAAAAATTCGACATTGAAATACACCTGGCGACCATGCTGCTCAACCAGCCGTTGGCGAAACGCATCTTCCTGTCGCTTACCGGAAACGAGTACCCAGACACGAGGAAAGGGGTCTGCTGCGAGGGTCTGAGAGAGGCGTTCTAAAACATAGGCCGTCTTGCCAGCCCCAACCGGCGCAAGCAAAATCTGGGCAGGCATCAGATTTTATTTGTCATATATGAGATTGACGATGCGATCAATCGTCGCGTCATCAATGCGATCCCGCGCCAGGTAATTCGGCTGAATCGCATCCATGAGTTCATTAAGATGTGCCACTGGCACCACCGGTTCGCGGGCAACAACATTCACAACTGGTGGATCATGTGTAAAAACCACCGCGCCATACACCGGAATATCCGGCAACCCGTGCTGGGTAAGGTATTCGCGTAAGGCTTTGATGTCGACCGCATCTTCGGCAGTGGGATTAAATTTCGAGGGTAGCCATTCACCATTTTTGCTCTGCACCAGCCAGTTGCCTTTTTCATTGGCATACGCGCCCGTGACATCAGTAATGCGAAAGACCAGCGCGCCGGGTGGCCCCACCAGCACGGCATCAATGTACCCCAGGCCGCGTTTGTTGATGTTGCGGACAAACCAGAACCGATGATTCAGGTATTTGCCCAAGTATTGCCCGGTCATCATTGCCAGATCATTATCAATGCGTGTCAGGTAGGAACGCAGCGCCAGGCCGATTCCCAGCAATGCAACAATGCTCCCGCCAAACAACAGGACGGTGCGGACAAAATTGTATAATCCAAAAATCTGGTTACTGGGAACTGCAAACGGAATCACAATCATGACCAGGCCAAGCAGAGCCGCAAATACGCCGCCTGTGACCGTCACAAATGCTAGCTGCAACCACCGCCGGGACTGACGGGCTAATGCACCCGAAGGAGCAACATTCTCCATGACCGATGCTCCTGATTACTGTTCTTTTTTCGGTGTCGCCCGATCTTTACGCGCAGCGATCACAGCCTCTAGTCGTTGCTGCAATTCATTAAATTTGGGCAACGGTTTATACATGAGTTCATCGGCCCCGGCCTGCGCAATCACGCGCAGTTCCTCTTCGGTGTTAAGTTTATAAGCGGTGCTCAAGACAATCGCAATCTCACCCAGGCGGGTACTCTTCCGCAAGCGTTCACCTACTTTGGGGCCACTAATCACCCCCGGCAACCGAATATCGAGCAAAGCTAATTCTGGTAGCTCACCACGAAAACGACCGCTATCAACATCATCAATCCAGGCAACAGCTTCTTCGCCATCGACAAAAGCCACGCCTTCAATGCCCCACATTTCGAACATTGCCAGCAACACTTCATAAATATCCGGCTCGTCTTCAACAACCATCCAGGTAGACAAAGCTCAACTCCTCGTTCTGTTGTCACAACGTCCATTGGGTAGCATATTTAAATTGCCATACGGTTTGTAATTCTAATTCTAACTTAATCGGGTTGCCCGCGCTAGAAGCAACCCTTGAGGCTTATCTCCTATCGAAAAAATTCACATCTTTGAGACGATATTTACGCTTGCTTGATGATAACCTTAAGTATATTAAGAGTGAATGAAAGTAGGCTGGACAAGTTTCCCAACTGAAACGATGTCTTGTGCCTACACATCCATGATTATCGGTTTAATTTAAGGAAACATCATGTGGCTAATCGCGGAAGACGATACTGATATTCGCAACTTAATGGAAACGTTATTTCGAGCCTGGGGTTACGACACACTGGTCTTTGACAGTGGCTCCCAGGTATGGGATTGGTTGGATGCGGTCGAAACAGGCGCATATGCCGACCCTTTACCAGAATTTGCCTTGATGGATATTCGAATGCCCGGGAAAAAGGGTACTGAACTGGCCGAACGGATGCGCTCTATCGCCGCAACGGCGGCGATCCCGATCGTGCTGATGACCGCATTTGCGCTGAGTTCTGATGAGAAAGATAATATACTCAAGCATGGGGTTGATAAGATTGTGAACAAGCCCCTGCCTGACTTCGACAAGTTATACCAGATCTTGCACGAGGTCGTTTACGCGAAAGCCTAATAGTCATAGTCAGGTAACGCATGACCAACCAACCAACATCATCTGACCCTGCCGAACTGGAAGGTATCCTGGCACGGGTAAATCATCTGGGTGCCGCCACCGAGCAGCTTTTTAGCCGCCTCTATACCACCATTACGCGCAAATCCCAGCAAAGCGAACTGGAACAAACCCGCCTGCTCAAGCGGCGTGTAGCTCGCTATCGGCACATCGCCCGCAAACGCGATGAAGAAGCCCAGCGCTTAAACGGCATCCTCGCTGCAATTGACGAAGGCGTCATCATGCAGAATACGGAGGGGCGAGTCGTGCTGATCAATACAGCCGCCCGCCGGTTACTGGGCAGCCAGCGCAATTTCTGGGAAAGCGAACTGGGCACCCTGTTTGATACCTATCGCGACATCGTAACTGTCGATACCGAACTGATGCCGCTGGGAGAACCCATGCGCATCCAGGTCAATAACAAGATTCTTGGCGCTCAGGTGGCGGCAGTGGCCGGCAGCGACCGGCAGCGGTTGGGCACGATGATTGTGTTGCGCGATGTCACCCGCGATGCGCTCTCCGACCGGCTGAAAGACCAGTTCATAACGGCCATCTCCCATGAGCTGCGTACCCCGATGGCCGTCATCAAAGGCATGAGCGAAGTCGTACTCGGTCAACCGCAAGACGCACCGCCCAATCGCCGTTTCCTGGAGACAATAGGTCGTAATGTCGACATTCTGGACCGGATGATCGTTGAACTTCTGGACATCTCGGAAATGAGCGCCGACGCTTTCAGCATCCGGCAGGACAAACTGAACCTGGAAGACATCCTCTGGAATGTCGTCAACGGTATGACGCCGGAACTCAACCGGGCTGATCTTGATGTCGGCATTATGGTAAAACATGCCGCCAAATTACACATCATCGGCGACGACCAACGACTGCGGTGGGCGCTGGGTCATATCGTGCAGAATAGCATTCGCTATACTGAACCAGGCGGTCATATCGTCATCACGGCCCGACAGGAAGACGACCAGCAAATCGCGATTCAGATCGTTGATACGGGTGTCGGCATCTCGGAAAAAGACCTGCCCCACATTTTCGAACGCTTTTATCGGGGCGAACCCCGAACTACCAGCGGCAAATTGCTGGACCCGCGTGGCCTGGGCCAGGGCCTGTTTATTGCCCGCAAAGTCAGCGAAGCGCATAACGGCTACTTATCCGTCCACAGCACAGCGGGCGGCGGCAGCGTTTTTACGATGATCTTGCCCTCAGCCTAATTGTTGCACCAGCGTGCTCCGAATCGTTACAATCCTGTTTAGAATACAGGAGGAAACCGTTGGTGAGCGTTCTCGGAGCTTTAAACCTTGTCCTTCAGGGACATCAACCCTATGTAACACAGCGGCAACACGGCGAAATTGGGCTTTATGAAGTTATTCACACAACGTATCTACCGCTGCTGAAAACCCTCTACGACCTGCACGACAATGGGATACCCTTTGCCCTGACGGTCTGCCTGTCACCGGTCCTGGCCGAGCAATTGACCAATCCCCGCGTCATTGACCAATTCGATGCTTATCTGAATAAGAAAATCGCGGCGGCGCAGGCTGACATTCAATTCTTCGAGGACAACGACGCCCATCTCAGTTATCTGGCAGATTGGTATTTACGGCTATTTGAGCAAACACGCACGTGGTTTCATGATCGCATTGAGCGTGACATTATCGGTGCTTTTCGGCAGCTTCAGGATGCAGGTGTCATCGAAATTGCGACCACCGCCGCCACCCATGCCTATCTGCCGCTGCTGGGTCATGACAGCGCCATCACCGCCCAACTCAAAACGGGCATCGCCACTCATACACGTCTATTCGGTCAAGCCCCAAGCGCGATCTGGCTGCCCGAATGTGGCTACCGCTTTGGTCTGGAGAATTTTCTAATACGTGAGCAGCTTACGGTTATGTTCTGTGAGCCGCACATGCTTGTTGGCGGCCCGCCGATTGGAGTCGCTGCCGGGGATGTAATCGGCCCGCTCGGCATCATCAAACAACATTATGCCCTGCCCGATACCGACAAGCGCCCTGAAACTGACCGAACGACAAATCAGGCTTACTGGCTCGCTGCTGCCCAAGAGCAACCGACCAATCTGGCTGTTATCGGGCGAAATGACCGGGCGACCATGCAGGTCTGGGGTGCTTTGATGGGCTACCCCGACGATGTTGATTATCGAGAAAACAAACGCCGAATTGGGACCAGCGGGTTGCATTATTGGCGCATAACCGGTAAGGACATTGACCGGCATGACAAAGACAATTATCATCCTGACTGGGCAACTTACAAAGTCGACCAACATGCCGAGCATTTTGCCCACCTGATCGGTGATATGGTGCGCGACCATCAGCTTAATACCGGCGACTTCGCCTTAATCTCGGCCCATTTTGATATGCGCTTGTTTGGTGAATGGTGGTTTGAGGGCAGCCAATGGCTGGGACAGGTTCTCAAACACCTCGCGCAAAACGAGACCATTGAGCTAACAACCGCGACGACTCATATTCAGAAACGTCCACCCCAGGATTCAGTTCAACTTGCGGCGGGTTCGTGGGGAATG
This sequence comes from Phototrophicaceae bacterium, assembly GCA_965223835.1. GTDB lineage: Bacteria > Chloroflexota > Anaerolineae > Aggregatilineales > Phototrophicaceae > CAVYXZ01. The sequence goes on along the minus strand of CBDCXQ010000001.1, from coordinate 1,078,883 downwards.
GGCGGTGGCGATTTCACCTGGGACAACCCAGAAGTTCGTTGGCTCTGGCCGCCCATTCACACGGCGGAAGCCCGTATGGAGCAATTAGCTGCTCAGTTTAGTAAACCATCGGCAGACGAAGAACAGGTCTTGAATCAGGCCGCCCGCGAACTGTTGTTGCTCCAGAGCAGTGATTGGGCTTTCTTAATTACGGCCCGCTTAGACCGGGAATACGCCATCCAGACGGTCGGCCAGCATCTGGAACAATTCGACAAACTGGCAAACAGTTTGGAAGCCGGGGAGCCAGCCGTTGAACTGGCGCGTGCGTATTGGACCCAGGATCCGCTGTTCGCCGATATTGATTATCGAGTTTTCGACATTTCTTAAACGATGTACGCTACACTCAGGCCCGCGAAGGAGCGTTTATGAATATCCTCTTTGTCAGTGCCGAAGCCACGCCCTTTGCCAAGACCGGCGGTCTGGCAGATGTTGTGGGTTCGTTACCCAAAGCACTGCGACAACAAGGGGTTGATGCGCGGGTCGTGATGCCCCTCTATGGCTTCCTCGATTATGAGCGCTATGATCTGAGCCATCTATTCAGCTTCCAGTTTGGACGCCCAGTCGGCACTGCTGAGGTTCATGTGCATACTACGATATTTGATGGTGTGCCCTTCTATTTTATTCAGACCTGGCCGCAGTTTGGCAGCGAAGGTGAGGTGTACGGCGGTTGGGAATGGGATGTACCGCGCTACATCCTGTTAAGTCAGTTAGCGATGGCGGTTGCCTGGGAACTGCGAGTGCGCATGGATTGGTTCCCCGATGTCTTCCATACCAATGACTGGCATACGGGTTTACTGCCCTTTCTGGTCGAGATTAGCCGGGGCGATCCCAACTGGGCCAATGTGGGGACGATCATGACGATCCACAACATGGCCTATCAGGGCAATTATGCCGGCGGTTGGCTGTACCAACTCGGTATTCCCGGACGGCATCAGCCCGATCTGGTTTATCAAAACCTGACAGACAATTTGCTGGCGCTCGGCATCGGCTATGCTAACAAAATTACCACCGTCAGCCCGCGCTACGCCGTCGAGATTCAGTACCCATATATGGGTTACGGCCTGGACGGGCTGATCCGCACCCGAGTCAACGATGTGTCCGGTATTCTCAATGGCATAGATGTTGAGCGGTTTAACCCGGCGACTGACCCGGATATTGTGGCGAATTACGATGTCGAAACTTTTGCCGAACTGCGTCCCCATAACAAACGTGAATTACAGGCCAGTGCGGGCTTGCGCATCGATGAAGATGCGCTGGTCATTGGGTTAGTCAGCCGCCTCGATACCCAAAAAGGGATTGACCTGGCCGTACCGGTGCTGCATCGCTTACTGGGCGAAACCGATGTGCAGTTTGTCGGTTTAGGTTCGGGCGATCCGCGCTTGAGCTACGAGATGGGACAACTGAATGCGGCATTTCCTGGTCAAGCCCGCATGTATGTCGAATACAACGCCGCGCTGGCCCAGCGCATCTATGCCGGTTGCGATCTCTTCCTGATGCCCAGCATTTTCGAACCCTGTGGCATCGGCCAAATGTTAGCCATGCGTTATGGCGCACTGCCATTGGTCCGCGAAACCGGGGGCCTGGCCGACACCGTAACAAATTATGACGATGGCGCAGCCGAAATCGGCACCGGCTTCATGTTCAATTGGACCGAAACGAATGCACTTTACAATACACTGCAGTGGGCGCTGTCGACTTTCCAGAACAATCCGACTGCCTGGCAGCGGATGCAAACCCGTGCCATGTTACAGGATTTTAGCTGGGACAACAGCGCCCGACAGTATATTGACCTTTATCAGCAATTAACCAACAAAGGGGGAACCTGATTTGAAAAGCAAAGCGATTATTCTGGCAGGTGGTGAAGGCACCCGACTGGCAATCCTGACGGCAAAACGCGCCAAACCAGCGGTCCCATTCGCTGGCAAGTATCGTATTATCGATTTTGCGCTCAGTAATTGTGTCAATTCCAATATCTTCGACGTCCTCGTCCTCACCCAATATCGTCCTCACAGCCTCAACGATCACATCGCCCGCGGGCGACCCTGGGACCTGGACCGGTCATTTACCGGCGGGGTACAGATGCTCCAACCATTCAAGGGTCGCTATGACACCGACTGGTATTCAGGTACAGCCGATGCCGTCACCCAGAATTTGAATGTGGTGCGCCGGGGACGCCCAGATCACGTCATTATTCTGTCGGGCGATCATATTTATGAGATGGATTATGACACGATGCTCCACTTCCATCGCGAGAAAAATGCCGATGCAACCGTAGCAACCATCCGTGTACCGATGGACGAGGCCAGTCGGTTCGGCATCGTCGATGTGGACGACAACTATAAAGTCCGTGAGTTCGTGGAGAAGCCGCCAAATCCACCGGGCAATCTCGCCAGTATGGGCGTGTATATCTTTAATTACCCGGTGCTGGAACAGATGCTGGAACAGGATGCCCAACTCAAAGGCTCCAACCATGACTTTGGCAAGGACATTATGCCGCGCATGATTATTGAGGATATGCGTGTCTTCGCCTATCCCTACGGCGGCTACTGGATTGATGTTGGTACGCTGGACGCCTACTGGGAAGCCCATATGGATCTGCTGCAATCGCCCCCCTCACTCAACCTGAATGATCGCACCTGGGTTATTCATACCCGCAGTGAAGAACGTCCACCGGTCCAGATTCAGCACGGTGCAACCGTCAGCGACAGCCTGATTACGGACGGATCTGTCATTGCTGAAGGTGCAATCGTCGAGCGCTCGGTTTTGTCACCAGGCGTGTACGTGGGGCCGAATGCCGTCGTGCGCGAATCGATCATCCTGACAGATACCTACATCGAAGCCGGCGCAGTGGTAGAACGGGCAATTGTCGACAAAATTGCCGTGATCGGGCACAACGCCCACGTTGGTAGCATTCAGAATGTGGGCGATCTGGGCATCACCTGTGTGGGCAAAAATACGCATGTACCGGCGGGCTATACCGTTGGGCGTTCCGTCGTGCTCGGCACCGACCTGCGGCTGGAAGATTTTGAGCACTTCGATAACCGGACCGTTCCGCATCACACGCATCTGGGATATGAATCCAAGAAATGATAAGAGGAGGCAGGTGTGTCAACCATTGAACAAGGTCGCCTGTGTGTCTATGGGCATTTTAACCAGCCGCCCCGGGGCAATCCCCTAACAGAATCTATCGGCACCGAAAGTGAAGCTGCGCCCTACAAAAACTGGAACGAACGCATTGCCGACCGCAGTTATCGGCCAAACGCAATCGCTGACAATTTTCGTGCAATGAGCTTCAGCATCGGCGAATCGCTTCTGCGCTGGTTAGCCGATCACGAACCAGAAATCTACCAGACCATCATCGATAGCGATAACGCGGATGCCGATGGACGCGGCGGTGCACTGGCAACGGCCTATCACCACAGCATATTGCCCCTGGCTCGTAAGCGCGATAAACGCACCCAAATAACATGGGGAATTGCAGCCTTCGAGCAACGCTTTGGACGCCAACCGCTGGGATTCTGGTTGCCTGAAATGGCGGTCGATCATGAGACGCTGAGCTTATTAGCTGAATTGGGCATCCAATATACCGTCCTGTCGCAACAACAGACGAATAGTTTGGCACGCACAGCGGGTGCTGGACCGTTTAAGATTGCGCTGCCGCACAACCGAAGCATCGGCGTGTATGTCCGTGATGACATCCTCTCCAGTGAGCTTTCGTTTAACGTCCATAATCTGGGTGGTGCCGGTCATTGGGCACACAACACGCTGGCCCCGGCCCGTAAGTATGTCGGCGATTTGTTGTTATTGGCAACCGAGGGCGAAACTTTTGGTCATCATTATGCGGGCGAAGACCAGTTCTTGCAGTGGCTCTTGCGGCATGAAGCGTTGTCGGTCGGCTACACGATGACTCGGCTAGATGAGCATTTTGTCGAGCACCCACCGCAAGAACATATTACTATCCACGAACCCAGCAGTTGGAGCGACCAGCGCGGGCTGGCAAACTGGGCGACCGGTCATGCGCATACGGCCTGGAAAGGCGCATTACGGCGCGCGCTCGATAACGTCGCCAGTGAACTTGACCGTGCTTATGAGGATTTGACACGGGCAGCCGCCGTTGACGCGTGGGAATTGCGCGATCAGTATGCGTCGGTGCTACTGGGCGCGGTGACGGATGAGGAGTTTATCGCAGAATTGTTGCCAGATCTTGAGCCAGATGCCAGTCAGCAGCTTCAAACCCTGTTGCAGACCCAGGAACTGGCGCAACGGATGTACACGAGCCACACCTTTACGAATGATACACTGGACAGCCGTCAGCCGCGTTATGCCATTGCCTGTGCCGCCGCTGCCCTGGCGCTCGCCCAACAGGCTACCGGGCGGTATATGGCCGAACGGCTGCTGCCAGATCTGGCCGTCGTTACAACTGAAGATAGCGCCAACACGGGCACCGATCTTCTCAATCAGGTTATGTCCGACTATGAATTGGAGCTAGAGCTAAGAGACTAACTCACCGCCCCGGTTGGATTTCTGACCGGGGCGAGTAGTTCTACACACTGACAACCGCGTTTTCGGTTGCATAGGGGTTGGGCACATAGCCATCAGCTTCGGTCTCGTTTAGCCATTCGCTCTCATTGAGCAGGTACCGAAACTGATAGTCGTTACCCTTATCCAACTCTAAAATGACTTTAAAGCGGCCATCTTTGAGCTGCTGCATCGGGGTCGCTTCCCAGTTGGTGAACTCGCCAACAACGGCAGCACTTTCCGCCTCAACTTCTGCCGGTAACGAAAATGTCACTTTGCAGACCGGGCGGCTTTTGAGGTATTGCTTCTTAAGCATGATTATTCTCTCCCATATCCTCGCGGTATCGCATTGCGCTCAAAACGAGCCTGAAATAAATCTTTTCCAAATTTCAGGTAATGACAACAGAATTGTCACCGCTAAAGGGGTTGGGTACATACTTGTCTGCTTCCCAATCGTTATGCCATTCGGTTTGATCGACCAAATATCGAAATTGATATTCTTGACCGGCATCCAGATTAAGTTCGACGGTAAAACGGCCATCTTTCAGTTGTTCCATTGGGGTTGCGGTTTCATCCCAATCGTTAAAGTCACCCACGAGATGGACGGTTTCGGCTTTTACAGCGGCTGGAAGGTAAAATTTCACCTTACAGATCGGTTGCTTTTTTAAGAAACGTTTTTTGATCATCAACGTTGGCTCCTGTATGGATTACCAGCGATATTTTCGATTGTAGCATAAGCGCTTAGCAATGAACATCCCGTTTGTGACAAAATACACCAGTGGCAATTTGTCACAAATAATGCAAAAAATTATCAATGACCTTGCCTGTTGTCAAGTCACCGGCCCGGCGTTATGATGTTGTCTTGGCGAAAACTTGCTACTCTCACGACAGTCATCAGGAGCTACCATGATAAAACCTGTTGCGACCATCAATGTTGTGCCCAACCTGCCCGCGCCACTTCTGCGCCTGCGCGAACTTGCTTACAATATGCGTTGGGCCTGGGATCAGGAAACCATCGCGTTGTTCCGGCGTTTAGACCCGGATCTGTGGCGGGCGACAGAACATAACCCGGTGTGGATGCTGGGGTTGATTGACCAGGAACGCTTAAAGGGTGCTGCCGAAGACCCGGCTTTCCTGGCGCATCTTAACCGTGTGTGTGATGCCTTTGATACCTATATGCGCGGCGAAAACACCTGGTTCAAAAAACAGTATAACGACCTGGAAGCACAACCAACCATTGCCTATTTTTCGATGGAATTTGGCCTGGCCGAAGCCCTCCAGAATTACTCTGGTGGTCTTGGCGTTCTCAGCGGCGATCACCTCAAAAGTGCCAGCGACCTCGGCTTACCGCTGATCGCCGTTGGTCTACTTTACCAGGAAGGTTATTTCCACCAGTATCTGAACGCCGATGGCTACCAACAAGAATCATATCCGATCAATGATTATGCGAACTTGCCGGTCGTTCTGCAACGTGACGCAGACGGCAACCCACTTAAAATCAGCGTACCGATGCCGGGCCGCGAACTGTACGCGGTGATCTGGAAAGTTCAGGTGGGCCGGATCCCCCTCTTCCTGCTGGATACTAATATTGACGATAACGAACGCCTTGAAGATCGCAATCTCACCGACCGGCTGTATGGTGGTGACCGGCGCACCCGCATTCGGCAGGAAATTCTGAGTGGTATCGGTGGGATTCGCGCGCTCGAAAAACTGGGGATGCGCCCCACCGTTTGCCACATGAACGAAGGGCACTCAGCGTTTTTGTCACTGGAGCGCATTCGCCAGTTAATGGTTGAAGAAAACCTAACGTTCCAACAGGCGCGTGAACTCACCAAAGCCAGCAATGTCTTCACCACCCATACGCCAGTTCCCGCCGGACTCGAACGCTTTGGCTTTGATTTGATTGATGAGCATTTAACCGAATATTATCAAAGCCTGGGTCTCTCACGCGATGAGTTTCTTAGCCTGGGTCGCGAGAATATGGGCGATTATGAATTGTTCTCGATGCCCGTGTTAGCGTTAGGCGTGTCGTCCGCCACCAATGGTGTCGCCCAATTGCATGGGGTTGTCTCGCGTGAAATGTGGCGCTGGGTTTACCCTGATGTGCCGGAAGAGGAAGTGCCGATTGGGTCGGTTACCAACGGTATTCATACTCAAACCTGGATTAGCGACGAGATGGGCACGCTGTTCGACCGCTACATGGACCCCTCCTGGCGTGAAGAAGAATATCGCCCGGAAATCTGGCAGGCCGTTGACGAGATCCCGGATGCCGAATTATGGCGCACCCATGAGCGGCGGCGTGAGCGATTGGTCGCATTTGCCAGAGGCCGCATGCGCGCCCAGTTTGAAAATCGGGGCATGTCCCGCAGCGAGATTGACGCCGCCAGCGAAGTCCTCAACCCGGACGCGTTGACGATTGGTTTCGCCCGCCGTTTCGCCACCTACAAACGCGCAACCTTAATCTTCCGCGATATTAAACGCCTCAAGCAACTGGTCAATGATCCGGATCGCCCGGTCCAGTTCATCTTCGCCGGGAAAGCCCATCCGCATGATACGGGCGGCAAAGAGCTTATCCGGCAGATTGTCCACATCGCCCGTGACCCGGACCTGCGCGACAAGATCGTCTTCCTGGAAAACTACGATATGAATGTGGCGCGATACCTCACGCAAGGCGTCGACATCTGGCTCAACAACCCGCGCCGCCCCAAAGAAGCCAGCGGCACCAGCGGCATGAAAGTAATCTACAACGGCGGCCTCAATTGCAGCATACTCGACGGATGGTGGGCCGAAGGGTATGATCCGTCGCTCGGCTGGGCCATTGGCAATGGTGAAGAATACCCGGCGCACGAAGCCGAACACCAGGACTACGTGGAAAGCCTGGCGCTCTACAACGTCCTTGAGCAGGACATCGTACCCCTGTTTTACGAACGCACACGCGACGGGCTGCCGCGCGACTGGATTGAGAAGGTAAAAAATTCAATCCGCACTTTAGCACCGGTTTTCAACACGCACCGCATGGTGCAGCAGTACAACGACCGTTATTATATGCCGCTGCATCAACGCTGTACCGAACTGATGGCAAATGGTATGAGCAAAGGGCTGGCGTACGCCGAATGGCGCAGCCATCTGGAAAAATCATGGCGTGGCATTCATATCGAGCAGGTCGAAATCTCTGACGAACAGGTTATGGTCGGTAAAGAATTCGAGATTACCGCGATTATCAATCTGGGTCAATTGACGCCCGACGATGTGCGGGTCCAGCTTTATTCGGGCCAGCTCAATACCCATCATGAAATTGGTGGCGACGGCGGCACTTCATTGGATATGGTCGCCAACGGGACCACGGACCGTGGTCGCCATACCTTTACCACCAGCTTTGTCTATCACACCAGTGGTGAGCGGGGGCTATCGGTGCGGGTCCTACCCCACCATCAACACCTGCCCAATCAGTTCCAACCGGGCCTTATCACGTGGGCGCGGCTATAAATTGCGACACAGTGGGCCGGATAATTGTGTCCGGCCCGTACTTTTATTCACGTTTGCGCCTGATAGGAATTTAACTACAATTTTGTAAGAACCAATTCTGGCTTTCGCTTTTAAAGCGTGCGATAATCGTAACGGTAAAAATTGATTTAAATCCGGTTGCATGTCCGGGAGAATTGATGGTAAAATTGAGTTACAAATAGTTAAACCTTGTATCTTAATCATTTAAACATGGTATAGATGTACACTAACATCTGTATTATAAATCCAGACATCAACGCCCTTGTGGAGGATTTATGAAAAAACAGATCCTGGTCGTGGACGATGAAATCGGTGCATTGACCTTAATTGGGATTATGTTGGAACGTGGCGGGTTCAGCGTATTGAAAGCTAAAGATGGCAAAACCGCTCTCACCGTGCTGGATCAGAATACCCCGGATCTGATTATTCTGGATGTCATGATGCCGGGCATGAACGGCATTGACCTATGCAAGGTGATCCGCGACCGGAATGATACTGGGAAAACGCCAGTGTTGATTTTGTCGGCGAGGGGGGACGCCGAAAGCATCATGCACGGCATTGAGGCCGGGGCCAACGATTATTTACCCAAGCCCATTTTGCACCATGACCTGGTGGCGAAGGTTCGCCTTATGCTCGGCGACAATGGCCTTGAATCCTGATTAATCCAGCGACCAATTGATAGACCTCAACCGCGCACCGCAAGGTGCGCTTTAGCTTGCATTCATGCCGTACAGCGTCCGATAAATATTATAAAAACTATAGATGCGCTGAACATAAAAGCGTGTGCTATCAATCGTAATCGTGGTCATAAACAGATCGGGATCACCACCCGAAAGCGCTAACCAATCCAGCGCCCGACCTGGCCCGGCATTGTAACCCGCCAGGGCAGCGGGGACATTGTTGTCGAAACGCTCAAGCTGTTCATCCAGGTAAAACGCGCCAAAAGTGATGCCTGCATGGGGCCGAAACAGGTCTGTATGATTGTAATTGGGCCATTGCAACTGCGTCGCGATGTAATCTCCGGTTGGTGGAATAACCTGCGTCAAGCCTTTTTCACCGGCAGCGGCCTCGGCGTAGGTGTCGAACAGGCTTTCCAAACGAATGAGCGAGAACATGAGCAACGGGTCGAATTCCCATCTTTGGGCAATATCGACCACAATATCCAGATAATAAACCGGGTAGCGCATCCGGGCGATATAAGGCGGCGCGTCCAGCGTAGCCACCCCGGCCCCGCGAATCACATTGGCCGCACCAAAGATCGAGGCCCGGTAAGCACCAAGGCTCCGTAGATGTATAGCAAGCTGGTATGCCGATAGGCCATCACTTTGATACGCTTGCAACAGATCATCAAATTCGACATTAGCCTCGGCAAATGTACCCACTTCCCATAATTCCTGACCCCGAAGCAAACGCGGGTCCGCTTGCAACGTCGCCGATAGCGGCCACAGTGCCCCGTCCTGTTCAATACCGTACACCTGCCTCAGCCAGCTTTCTGCCGCCCCTAATTCCGCCGCTTCATCAAACTGAAACCGATAGCGGTCAGGCGGCGCAAACGGTGGCCGATTATTCACCAGATCCTGGGCACGGGCACTATAATAACCGTCGGGTGCAGCCGCTGCTGCCAATTGTAACGTGCTGTCAGCCGTCGCCGCATCCCCCCGTTCAAGTGCCAGCCGCCCGACCCACAGATAGGCTTCGGCCTGGGTGTCGCCGGTGGTTGTCGCTGCCAATCGGGAATAAAGCTGCTCGGCCCGGGCGATCTCGCCCAGATTATAAGCAGCACTGGCGGCCAGGAATAAACCACTACGCGTCTGCTCGGTATTGGGATAGGCATCCGCCAGCCGTTCGAACGTCTGTCGTGATTCAACCGGGCTGCCATTGGTGCCATACAGATACCCGGCCCGCCACAACGCTTCGGCAGCGGTATCCGTCAGATAATCATAATTCTGAGCGATAAACAAATAGCGCTCAATGGCACCCGGAATATCACCCAGCAAGAAGCGGGTCCGCCCCTGTTCCAGCAGCGCCTCGCCAAAGGCGGGATCCTCCGGGTATTGGTCAATAATGGTCTGGAACGCCGTGACTGCCGCTTCGGCATTGCCCAGTTCCCGATAGGAACGGCCCAGCATCAAGTGCAGTTCTGCGGGAATCGCCGCCAGTTCGCGCTCGGTGGAATAGGTGTTTAAGGCATTCAACGCCCGCTGGTAATCCCCATAGAGAAAGCTCACCCGCCCAATCGCATAATTGTCCAGTGCCTGCCCATTGGTCAACAAGGCATTCATCGCGTCATAGGCTTCGGCGGTGCTGGGATAGGTTTCGAACACGGCTTGCATACGGGCCAGGCCGGCTGGATCGCCATTATCCAGCAACACTTTCGCAGCGGCATAGTCAATGCTGGCGCGATAACCAGGGTTCTCGGCGATCTGCAAGATGGCATCATACTGGGCAACCGCATCTGCCGGGCGGCCTAATGTTTGATAGATTTGGGCCAGGCGTTCACGAAGCGCCAGCAACGGTACTAGCGTCCGATTAGCCGTAATTGCCAGATCATAACTCGCCAGCGCCGCCTCATTCTGCCCCAGTGCAAACTGTGCATCGCCAATCCGTTCGTGGACATAACTGTCAATCAACCCGGGACGCAGGCTGAGGTACTGTTCAAAATCCGTAATGGCAGCCGCCCATTGCGACAGGCCCAGGTAGGCATCGCCGCGTAAAAAATAAGCTTGCGGGACACGCTGATCCTGGGGATATTGAGCAATAAAATTCGTCAGCGACTCAACAGCGTTACTGAACAACCCCTCGCGCACTGCCGCCTGGCCCAGTCGGAACGCTGCCGGCGCTGCAAAATCCGGTGGCGCATCCTGGGCCAGCACGGTCTGATATGTCGTGACGGCATTTTCAAAATAGCCGTTGAGCAAGTAATTATCGGCGGTCTGCAAGACCAGCGCGGGATCAATCGTCGGTGTTGGTGGCGGTGACGGCGTAAACGTCGGTGACGGCAATGCAGTTGCGGTTGCTGTCGCCGCCGGAGTCGGTGTTGGCACGACCTGTTGATTGACGTTACAGGCGCTGATGAGCAGTGCGATTGAAAGCAGAATTGTTGTTTTCATAGCGGCGATTGTATCATGCTGTGGTCAGGGGGTGTCAACCACGCGCAACCCACGCTAACCTGACGGTGGTTCCAGATCACCCGCCAGCCAGGGCAACCCATAGCCAACGATTAAGTGTCCCGCTTCCGCCAGTGCCTGTCCCAGTTCATCAGTGGTACGGTAGGTCCACCAATGTTGGGCCGAGGGCAAAACCGCCACGCCAAAATCAATAACGACCAACGCACTCAAATCACGTTGTACCGCCTGCGGATGCGCACTCGTAAGATAAGGTGCGGTCTGATCGGTGCGAATGAGTGTCACGCGGAAGCGCGACGGCATCCCGGCAGACCATTCATTATCGGTATAACTCAGCACCTGAAACTCAATATAGCCGCGCAGGCCATACATCAGCGGCTTAACGAAGCGAAAACGCCCCCCGGCCCACTGTACCGGGCTGTCTTCGAGCGAGTAGCCCGCCGCCGTAAACGCCTGACCGACCACCGTGAGCAGTAGCGTGCGAAAATAATCATTGGCTGATTGGCGTTCATCCGTCATACTGTCAAAATCTCCCGACCATGTTTGGCGATCAACGCTTGCAGCAAGCGGGCCGTGTTCCATGCATCATCAACGCCCCGATGCTTACGCCCTTCGAATGTCAGGCCCTGCGCCGCCAGCGCCCGCAGCAACCCGACCTGCCGCACTTTGCCATTGGCCGCCGGGTTGAGCCGGGCATACCGCTTACGCAAGTTGATGTGTTGGTCGCCAAACGGATAGATTACGTGGAATTGCTGGCATTGCCATTGGAATAACTTCAAGTCGTAATTGCCCCAGCTTACCCACAACATATTCTGGGTTCGATGATCGCGCCGCAACACCGTGCATGCTTCGTTAAACAACATGCCCTGCGCCGCCATTTCCGGTGAAATCGAGGTCAGGCGCGTACAAAACGGGCTGATGCGTGAGCGTTGGGGCTTGATAAGCAAGGTATGCCGTTCATCCAAACTCAGCGGTTCCAGCTTCACCACACACCAGCCAATTTCAATAATCTCATTTTGTTCGCCCGGTGGCACCTGATTCTTACGCCAACAGGTCGCCTCAATATCGACTACCAGTACCTGATCCCTTATCATGCCTACAGCGGTAAGATACGTGAAGGCTTCAGCGGAAACAGAATGTCCAACAGCACCTCCGCCTTACGATTAGCCCAGGTTTCGGTCAGCACGCTTCGAATCTGGTCAAAATTGCGGTGCCCGAACAGCACATCCAGGAAGGTGTCATAAGCAAACGCCGCATCACAGGTAAACTCGTCAGCAGGTTTATGGATTTTGTAGGGTTCAACCGATTCGATACAACCCTCCTTAAACTGGATTCGAATCCCGGTAAGATCATAAAAATGAATCTCCAGGCTCCCGGTATAGCGATGAGCAGCGCTGTTGACCAACCGTTGTTCCAGAACCGGCTTGATATGGTTGATAAACCGCGGCAAATCAGCTACCCGAATATACCAGGCATAGGGACGTCGCGTCACATTGGCTGGTCCAGTGCGCGAAATTAAAGTACTGAGGGCCGGTAACTGCCCAGCGCTGAAGCCAATGTAGACCGGCGTGTTATCCGGCCAGGTTGATTCGGCATGAGTCTTGATGCCGCGCAGCACATCATCGTAGGTCGCCAGCAGTGACGTTTTATCATTGACTACATAGGTATTGCAATTAACCCACTCGCTATCCGCCCAGCGCCCCAGTGCAACATAGCCAATGGCGTCACCCGCTGAGTCGGCAATGACCTGGACGCTGTTTTTAGGATTTTTCAAATAGTACGGCCAGTAATCGGGCTGGTTGACGGTGCTTAAAGTAAAATGCGGCGCGACATAAGCATCCCATTTTGCCATCTTTGGATAGTCAGCTTCGGTTGCGACGCGCAGCGAATAATGTGCTTTCTGATCGTCCTTGAGTTTGGGCACCGCCGCCAATGGAATCGTGGCGAAACGGTCCAGTTCAACGGCCATCGTATAACCAAAGCGGCGATAATAGTGGGGGATGCCGGTGATGCCCTGCATGATATGCCCCAAGGATTCGCTACGTTCATGGCAAGCATTGAACAACTCTCGAACCAAACCGCGGTGCCGGTAGTCAGGACTCGTCACCACCAGTTCCGGGCGACCAACTGGCAGTTCAATGGTCTCATAATGCCACACTTGCGGAATGAGCAGCACCGATGAAACAACTTTGTTGTCTTTGGCCGGATCAACGACAATCCAGATGTCATCGTCGGTCACGGTGGGATGTCCCCCGCTCAGCAGGGTATCAACCCAGACATCATCCTCAGGTAATTCCCAATCATCCATCTCATCCCGAAAAACTTCATGGTACAAACTCTTGAGGCCGGCGCGGTCTTCCAGGGGACCCACGCTCAATGATCGCAGGATCAGCCCATCGCGTATCGTTTTCTGCATTTTATGCTCCTGAGTTCATGCAAACTGCTCAATTTACATGACCCATTATGAACCGTCTATACCTTTTTGTCCAGTAAGTCACGCACCTCATCGGCGGTTGTCACCGGCATGGCACAGGCGAAATTCTGACAGACATAGACGGTCGGCGCATCACCGCGTTGCACACGATAATTCAAAAGTGGAATGGTGGTCTCACCATCAACATTTCCCTCAGCCAACGCCGTAATGATATTGGGGCGATAGGGTTCACGCACGACTTTGAGCAATGCTGCCGTGCGCTCATCATCGGCCCCACCAACCAGCGCCACCTCGCGATGGCCGGCGACCAGCATATCAACCGCACTGAGCGCCTCGCCAAATGCCTGGGGATATTGGCGCAGCCCGCTGGTCAACAACTGCAGCGCCGCTTCAGCCGCCTGATCGTAACGGGCATCACCGGTATAGGCCGCGAGCCGCAATAACTGCCGGGCGAACAAATTATTGCCCGATGGTGTGGCGTTATCCTGGACATTGCGGGGACGGACAATCAAGGTTTCGTGATCGTCGCTGGTATCAAAAAAACCACCCTCTGCCGCCACGAAATGCTCCAGCACATGGTCGGCCAGTTCGCGGGCAAAAACAAACCAGCGCTCATTAAAAGTCGTTTGATACAATTCCAACAACCCATCAATCAAATTGGCATAATCTTCTAGATAGGCCGTAATCTTGCTCACGCCATTTTTGTGTGTGCGCCACAAATGTCCGCCTTCCGCGACCATCGACTCCAACAAAAACTCGGCATTCCGTTCGGCAGCAGCCCGATAATCTGCGCGACCCAGGACACGAGCCGCCTCCGCCAGACTCGCCAGCATCATCCCGTTCCAGGCCGTTAACAGTTTATCATCCAGGCCAGGATGGATGCGTTGGGTGCGGGCTGCATACAGCACATCCTTCATCTTCACCAGTTTTTCGTGCAGTTCTGTTTCACTCAGGCCTAACCGCTGGGCAATCACGGCATCATCATTCGGTACATGCAGAATATTCGCACCTTCAAAATTGCCACCTGGCGTTACCCCCCAGTATTCAATTGCAATCTCGGCATCGTCGTCCAACAAAGCTTCCAATTCGTTTAGTGACCAGACAAAGAACTTGCCCTCTTCGCCCTCACTATCGGCATCGGTCGTGCTATAAAAGCCGCCTTCAGCATGGGTCATCTCGCGCAGGACATAATCGTAAATTTCCTCAGCAATCTGCCTGAAGAACGGGTCATGCGTAATCTGCCAGGCGTGGAGATAGACTTGACTCAGCTGCGCATTATCGTAGAGCATCTTCTCAAAATGCGGAACCAACCAGATGGCATCAACACTATAGCGATGGAAACCGCCACCCACTTTATCGTAAATGCCACCCCGCGCCATCTTTTTGAGGGTAAAAATCACGGCGTCCAGCGCTGCCTGATTGTCGGTGCGGGCATAGGTTCGCAACAGGAACTCCAGATTCATGGGCTGAGGGAACTTGGGTGCTCGACCAAAACCGCCATGTTGCGGATCAAAGTCCCGCAAAATGCCGCTGGCAGCGGTGTCCAACAAATCCGCCGTGAGGTCGCTGGCCGGACCACCAATCCCCAGTACATCGCGGTCCAATTCCTGCGTTAATTGGGAGGCGGCTTGTTCAACCTCGTCGCGGCGCTGGGCATAGGCTTCGGCCACGCCCACCAGCACCTGCCGAAATGCGGGCATTTGATGTCGTGGCTCACGCGGGAAGTAAGTACCACCATAAAACGGTTGTCCATCAGGCAACATAAAGACGGTCATCGGCCAGCCACCCTGCCCAGTCAGGCGCTGTATGGCCTGCATATAAATGTCATCCACATCGGGGCGTTCTTCGCGGTCCACTTTGATGTTCACAAACAGGTCGTTCATAATCTTGGCCGTCGGCTCGTGCTCAAAGCTCTCATGCGCCATCACATGGCACCAGTGGCAAGCGCTATAGCCGACACTCAAAAGAATCGGCTTATCTTCGGCTTGCGCTTTGGCAAAGGCAGCATCGCCCCAGGGATACCAGTCAACCGGATTGTCTTTGTGTTGCAACAGATATGGACTTGTTTCGTTTTGCAAACGGTTCATTAACTGTCAAATCCTGTATCGAATTTTTCTGATATTTATCAGAATTATCGTAAAGGATTGCGAATCAAAAAACAACCGTTGCAACGGCTCGTTCAGACAAACGTCAATTGTGAAATTACCAGGTTGTCAGGGTGGGTATGGTCGCATCCAATGACGAGCGGGGCTTCCATAACGCTTCCAGCCAGTCCATCAATTGGGTGGTTACGTCGGTCGTCAGCCGGACCGCCGCTTCGAATTGATCGGAAAAGGCGTACAGGTTGGCATAATACGGGCGGACGATCGTAATCAAATGATCGCCCTCCCACCGCGCCTGCCCCCAGCAGAACGCCGGTCGTTCTGGCTCTTTTCGCACACCTTCCAGCCAGCGCATCCGATGGGCATCCGTCAGGTCATTCAGGGTAAATTTCAGCGCTAACATGGACCGCAACGTAAAGATCAGTTGCAATGTATTCTGCGACAAATCAACCTCGACCCGCAGCGCCGTTGCCCCATCCTGGGTGAATAACATCGCAGCCGCATGAGCAGCATCTGATTGGCGGAACTTAATTGTGGAAATCACCGGCATCGCTCGAAACCGGCTGCTCAGTTCCTGATCGAGATCAATCTCACCATCAAAGTGCTGCTGTAATATCCAGGGCGGCACACTGCTCCCGGCATCATTTGCCGACATTGATGACTCCCGACGGGCGGATATGGTTTCATCAAACTGTTGGTTAGGCGATTTGTCGTTGACCATAATGAATAATGCTTTCAGTAAGATTGAGCATATTATAGCGTAACTGAACCTTGCTCACACATAAAGCGCAGTTTCACGCCGTCTTTTATCCGCATCCGCTGCTATTCAGCGTCAACAATTGCTATTAACTGTGGTTCGCATCCAACTTTCGCTCGAATCATCTCCACAAGCGACAAATCGTGGCGCACCGGGAGCGGCGTGTTAAAATCAAGCAACTTGATATTGAACTGGATGCGGCTAAGGAAACAAGCGATGACACACCTGCTGGGACTCGACATTAGCACAACTGGTGCGAAGGCGTTGATTATTGATGCAGCAGGCTGTGTGGTCGCGTCACACACCGTCGCCCAGACCCTGAACACGCCGCAACCCTTGTGGAGCGAACAGAACCCTGCCGATTGGTGGGCCGGCATCGTCGAATCGATCCGGCAAGCACTGGCAACCGCCAATCTGACGGGCGCAGACATCGCCGCTATTGGCCTCACCGGGCAAATGCATGGACTGGTTTTGCTGGATGCAACCGGGCAGGTGCTGCGACCTGCAATACTCTGGAACGACCAGCGTACTCAAGCCCAGTGTGACCTGATGACCGAGAAAATCGGTTTCCAGCGCTTGATCGAACTCACTGGCAATCAGGCGCTCACCGGCTTCACCGCCCCGAAGATCCTGTGGGTGCGCGACCATGAACCAGAAATCTATGCCCAGGTCGCGCACATCTTGCTACCCAAAGATTATATTCGCCTTCAACTCACCGGCGATTATGCGACTGACCTGGCTGGTGCATCGGGCACTTCACTGCTCAATGTCGCTGACCGTTCCTGGTCACAGGAAGTAATCGACGCGCTGGAGATTCCCGGCGATTGGCTGCCCACAACCCATGAGGGGCCAGAGATCACCGGCGCTGTGAGTCAGGAAGCGGCGGCAGCAACCGGTCTGAAAGCTGGCACGCCGGTTGTTGGTGGTGGTGGCGATCAAGCAGCGGGGGCGGTCGGTGTTGGTGCGGTCAAGCCAGGGGTAATCTCCTTAGTGGTAGGCACGTCGGGGGTAGTCTTTGCGCCACTCGCTCAATATGCCTATGAACCCGACGGACGGCTGCATGCATTTTGTCATGCTGTCCCCGGCATGTGGCATTTCATGGGGGTGATGCTGAGCGCCGCCGGCAGTCTTCAATGGTTCCATGATACATTAGGCGCTGGTGAATCTTTTGATGCGTTACTCGCTCCAGCGGCGCAAATTGCGCCCGGCAGCGATGGGCTGCTATTCTTGCCCTATCTCACCGGCGAACGCACGCCCCACCCCGACCCCCTGGCCCGGGGCGCATTTATCGGCCTCACCGTGCGCCATACGCGCGCTCATATGGCACGGGCCGTATTAGAGGGGGTTGCATTTGGTCTTAAAGACGGTTTTAATTTAATGGCAAATGCCGGTTTACCTGCCCAGCTTGAAATCCGGGTCAGTGGTGGCGGTGCCCGCAGCCTGCTGTGGAAACAAATTCTCGCCGATATACTGGGCGCGACGCTCGTCAGCACCAATTCAACCGAGGGGGCAGCCTATGGCGCGGCTTTGTTGGCAGCAGTGGGTGCAGGCGTTTACCCGGATGTCATTGCAGCCTGCGACGCAACAATCCAAACCAGTGATGCGGTGCAGCCCGGCCCAGACCAGTCAGCCTATGACCATACTTATAGTCTGTATACTGGTTTGTATCCGGCCCTTAAGGAAACATTTGCAAGAATCTAATGCCACGTCGATAAGATTAAAGCACTCTCATTAGCAATGATAGGGTATCTGTATGCAATTTGGACCGAATAATAACGGGAATCAAGACCCCGATGGCAATCGGCCACAATCGCCGTTCAAGATCCCAAACTGGATCTGGCCGTTAGTCTGGTTACTTATTTTACTGTGGCTATTCTTCCGCGTGCCGGGCATGGTCAGTGAATTTGGCAGTGACCAGCCGATAGAAGTGCCTTATTCGTTCTTCCTGGAACAGGTAGAACGAGGGCGCGTCAGTCAGGTTACGCTGCAAGAGGCAACGGCCCGTGGCACCTTTACTGAGGCTGTCACCTGGCCGCCGTCTGGTTCGGCCAGCAACGTGACACCCCAGCGGTCGAACCGATTCACAACTACGCTGTTGCCGATCGATGACCCGGCGCTGGCGACCGCGCTCCGCGAACAAAATGTGACGGTGAATGCCCAGACATCCGAACCATCGCCGATCCTGATTTTCCTGGTGAACTTCGGCCCCATCCTGTTGATTCTGGGCTTTTTCATCTGGACCGCCCGCCGCGCTCAGGGTCAAATGGGTAATGTTTTTGGCTTTGGCCGGTCTCAAGCCCGCGAATACAATTCTGAACGGCCTCAAGTCACATTTGCCGATGTCGCCGGTCAACAGAATGCCAAGCAGGAACTGGAAGAAATTGTAGATTTCCTGAAAGAGCCGGATAAATATATCGCGCTCGGCGCTCGGATTCCGCGCGGTGTGTTGCTGGTTGGCCCACCAGGAACCGGTAAAACACTGCTGGCCCGCGCCGTCGCCGGTGAAGCGAATGTCGCGTTCTTCAGCCTGGCAGCGTCCGAATTCGTTGAGATGTTCGTCGGTGTTGGCGCATCCCGTGTCCGCGACCTCTTCAAACGTGCCAAAGACAATGCACCCAGCATCATCTTCATTGATGAAATTGATGCCGTAGGTCGACGGCGTGGCGCCGGCCTGGGCGGGGGTCACGATGAACGGGAACAAACGCTCAATCAGATGCTGGCTGAGATGGACGGTTTTGATCAAAACGAGAGCGTGATTATCATGGCAGCCACCAACCGGTCCGATGTGCTGGACCCAGCACTGTTACGTCCCGGTCGTTTCGACCGCCAGGTCACAGTGGGCACGCCCGACCGTCAGGGTCGTTTGGAAACACTCGAGATTCACACCCGGGGCAAACCGCTCGGCGATGATGTCGATTTGAATGATGTTGCCAAGGCGACTATCGGTTTCTCCGGGGCAGACTTATCCAATCTCGCCAATGAAGCCGCGCTGCACGCCGCACGCTCTTCGCGCAAACGCATTCAAATGCGTGACTTTACCGATGCATTCGAGCGCATTGTGCTGGGCATCAAAAGCCCGCCATTGGCGAACGATCAAGAGCGTCAGTTGACCGCCTATCACGAAGCTGGTCATGCGCTGGTTGCTGCGCTTACACCAGGGGCTGACCCGGTCTTTAAAGTGACGATTGTGCCCCGTGGTCAAGCGTTGGGTGTTACCGCCTTTTTGCCTGACGATGACCGTCGAACCCAGTCGCAATCGCAGCTACTGGCGCGAATCTACTCAGGCTTGGGTGGACGTGCTGCTGAAGAAGTGGTCTTCGGTGAAGTGAGCACCGGCGCCATGGGCGACATCCGCATGGTGACAAACATTGCCCGCCGCATGGTTACACAGTTTGGCATGAGCGATGAGCTGGGGCTGGTTGACCTCAGCCATGAAGAAGATCAACCGTTCCTGGGCTATACCATCCAGCGTAATGTGCCGTTTAGTGACGATACGTTAGCGAAGATTGATGCCGAGATCAAAGACATCATCTCAGATGCTTACGATCACGTCGTCAACCTGCTCCGAGAGAACCGCGATAAGCTGGAATCGCTGGCGCAGGAGCTGTTGGAAAACGAGGTCGTTGAACGCCAGCGCGTCTTCGAAATCGCCGAGGTAAAACCCACACCAGAGCCAGAGGAAGAAGTCATCTTGCTCGAAGACCCCTCCAGCCTGGACGATCACAACGCTAAAGGCTAATCAAAAAACCCCGGCATGACGTCGGGGTTTTGGTTAGCTTCTTTTGAAGTCGATGGAAAGATTAGCTACCGGCTTCGTCAGCTTGTTTCGCCTGAGCGATGACCGCATCAGTCAAGTGGCTCGGCACTTGTTCATAGCGTGCGAATTCCAT
Organism: Phototrophicaceae bacterium; assembly: GCA_965223835.1. Taxonomy (GTDB): domain Bacteria; phylum Chloroflexota; class Anaerolineae; order Aggregatilineales; family Phototrophicaceae; genus CAVYXZ01. The sequence goes on along the minus strand of CBDCXQ010000001.1, from coordinate 1,058,514 downwards.
CGTATAAATACCACGGCCCCCGGTCATTGAGCGCAGGTCATTCCCATAGCGCAACATCTCGGCGAGTGGCACCTGGGCGGTCACGACACTCTTACCTGCTTCGCTATCCATACCCTGCACCCGGCCCCGCCGCGTGTTCAAATCACCCATGATGTCTCCCATCATGCTTTCAGGGACCGTGATTCGAACATCCATGATCGGCTCTTGCAACACCGGACCAGCGGCCATAAACCCTTCTTTGAAGCCCTCACGTCCCGCAATCTGGAATGCAATATCCTTCGAGTCAACCGGATGTTCTTTACCATCGAAGACTACAGCTTTGACATCCACCACCGGGAAACCGGCAATGACACCTTCTGGCAAGACACCCTGAATACCCTTATCAATTGAGGGCAGGAACGAGTTCGAGATCGCACCACCAAAAATTTTGGTTTCATATTCGTAACCGTTGCCATTATTTGGTTCCAGACGCAGGCTGATTTCAGCGAACTGCCCGGCCCCACCGGATTGTTTTTTGTGACGGTAGGTCGTCTCGGCAGTCTGTGTAATCGTCTCCTTGTAGGGGACTTTCGGCATGCTGACCTCAAGGCCCACCCCCAGGCCAGCGGCCCGACTCACCGCCAGATTCACATGGGCTTCACCCATACCTTCGAGAATCGTCTGGTGGGTATCCGAATCTTGACGCCATTGCAAGGTGGGGTCCGCTTCACACAAGCTGGTGAGGACCGGCCCCATCTTCGTGCCATCGGCCTGTGAAACCGGGCTTAACGCAACCATATACAACGGTGCTGGGAAATCGGGTCGCACAATTTCGCGTGGCTTATTCTTATCGCCAATCGTATCACCCGTTTTAGTTTCAGCCAATTTCGCGACGACCCCAATATCCCCGGCATGGAGCACCGACACGTTCGATTGTTCCTTGCCCTGCATCACAATCAATGAGCCAAAGCGTTCCTCAACCTTACGGGTGACATTGTAATAACGGTTATCAGCGCTAATCATCCCGGAGAAAACGCGGAAGAAGGTCAAGGTGCCCACAAAGCGATCAGTCGTTGTCTTAAAGACATAGGCTGCCAACGGGCCATCATCCTGCTGGGGCGGCATGAAATATTCGGCTTCGCCCGCCTCATCAACGACCTGCACGCGCCGAATAGTCGGTGGCGAAACATAAGCCACCAGCGCTTCTAGCAGCGGGACCGTGCCAACATTTTTCGTGCCGGATGTGACAAACACGGGGACTGTCTTCAAATCGGGATCACGTGCCGCCTTACGCATACCATCACGGATTTCTTCATTCGAGAGATCGCCCTCATCAAAATACTTCTCAATGAGATCATCATCCGCTTCGGCAGCCGCCTCGACCAATTCGAGCCGCGCCGTTTCCGCCATTTCAACCAGCTCGTCCGGCAGGTCAGAGCGATCGGCCCCGGCGTCATAATAAGCTTTGAGCGTCAAAAGATTGACCACGCCCTTAAAATCCGCTTCCGCCCCAATCGGCAGCATCACCGGGATGAATTTATAGTCCGGGAACCGCTCTTTAAGCTGACTGAGCGTCGCGTCAAAGTCCGCATTCTCCCGGTCCATTTTGTTGATCGTGACGATGATCGGCTGCTGGTAGACCTGGGCATAATCCCACGCCAATTCGGTCCCAACCTCTACCCCCGCAACGGCATCCACGACCACGACTACTGAATCCGCAACTCGAATAGCGTTCTTCACCTCACCCTGAAAATCAGTGTAGCCCGGTGCATCCAACACATTGATCTTGGTATTGTTGAACTCAATTGGAACCAGCGTTGTCGAGAGCGAGAGACCCCGTTCTTTCTCTTCTTCGGTCCAATCCGAAACTGTGTTCCCTTCTTCTACCCTGCCCAGCCGATTAATAGCGCCGGTATTGTAGAGCAGGGCTTCTACAAGTGAAGTTTTACCGGCGCTCTGATGCCCCACCAGGGCAATATTCCTGATATTTTCACTGGTATATTCTTGCATAAGTGTGTGCAGCGCCGCCCACAGCGTAACGCTTTCCCCTTTCTAAAAATTACAGAATGTACTATTTGGCAAAACGCCACAAGCCAGCCGAACAAACAGGCTGACTATTATGATTCGTTGAGCAGATTTTAAGACGATGCTAAGCGATTGTCAAAATCAACATGGTGTGAGAGCCAGAATCGGTGATAAAGATCACCTGCTGACCCTCACATTATGGCAATATGCGGGGAATTATTCCCAGGCAACTGGCCCGGACAATCCAAAGCGGGCACCAATAATCGTCAGATCACTGATGTCAATCCATTCATCGCCATTGAGATCAGCCTCGGCAATGACCGCCGGACCATTGTAGTTAGCAGCAATCAAGACCACATCGCGCAAGTCGATTTGATTATCCTGATTCAAATCACCAGCATTCAATGCCGTTACGGGGAGTGCCAGCGTTTCACCATCGAGCAAGGTAAAGGCGACCGCTTTTGATAGAAAGCCGGGCGATGAGGCGATCAAATCATAGTCACCGGGTTGCAAGGCTTCGAAGACAAAGCTACCAGTTTCATCGGTGACGGCTTCGACAATCGAACCGTCAGGCTGCGTCAACAACAGGCTTATCGCACCGACCCGATGCGTCATGTTTACCTGACCCGAAACCATACCCAGAGTCGATGCTGCTTCTAACGCGGCTGCGTCAACCGCGGGAAGTTCCTCAATCACAGCGGTTGGTTCGATTGTGGGTTCAATAATTGTTTCACTAACTGTCGCCGTCGCTACAAGTTCAACCGGTATGTCGGTCGCCGGTGTCACCTCAACTTCAACAATTGCGGGCTGTTGTTCGGTCTCAACTGTCGGTGTAAACAGCGGACCCGGGTCTACATGTGGCAGTTCTGGCGTTGCCCCGGGCGGGTCAATGGCGGCTGCATTCAAGACGTCGCCAACAGCCGCTGCATCAACCGTACTTTCCACCGGGATTACTGCCGTTGGTTCAAGCACAGCGGTCGGTTCCATCGGAGCCTCATCAATCACAGTTTCAACCGGGGTTTCCGCAACAATAACTTCGCCTGCCGGTGCTTCGGGAGTGGGTTCCACCGGCACCACTTCGGCAACAACCTCAGTTGGCGTTGGATTCACCACTTCCGCTGGCCCGACTTCTTCGGCTGGAATTACAGTTGCCGTTGGCTCAACGACCACTGGCTCGACCGGAACTTCCTCAGCTACCGTTTCTGTCGGAGACACATCAATCACAGTTTCGACCGGGGTTTCCACGACAACATCACCCGCTGGCGATTCAGGAGTCGGTTCAACCGCCTCAACCGGCCCTGATTCGACAATGACCTCAGTCGATGTTGGATTGATCGCCTCCGCTGGAACGACTGCCTCTACCAATAAGTCGGTGGCTGTTGGCTCAACCAGAACTTCCTCAGCTACTGTTTCTGTCGGAGCCTCAGTCACCATTGGCACCACATTCTCGACCGGGGCTTCGGTCGGCACTGGGCTGGCCGGAAGGGCCGTTGGCATTTCAACGGTTGGCACTACCTCAACAACGGCTGGCGCAACCGGTTGGGCGTTGTCCACAGCGACCGTCGGCTCAACCACAACCGGCTCAATTTCGGGTGTGAGCGTCGGTGTCATGGTCGCCGCTGGAGCATCTTCGGAACTCGCATCATTCTCAGACTGACCGAACGCGACATAGGTTGTAATCACCCCTGTCACCATTAGGATCAATCCCAGCATTGCAAAATAAAGTGATTGCCGCATGAGCGTTCTCCTAAGCACCACTGAAGCGTCGTAACCGGGTGTAGGTGAGGAGACTAAACACGAACATCCCCAGCCCCAGCAAGAAAAAGGTCATCCCAAGCATCAGCACCGGTGATACCGCCGGACCGGATTGAACCAGCACCGGCGTGATAGGTTGAGCCGGTCGAATGGTGGTTGAATGTTCCACAAACGGCGGCACATCGGATTCAGTCGTATCCGCTACCGCCAATGTCAGGCTCTGGATTTGAACCGGCATTTCATTGACCTGGCTCGCGATCTGACGGCCATTGACTTGCTCAAAAACTGGTGCCAGCAATTGCGCTTCCGCCAATTCAACCTGGACCATACCCTTAGCCACCGCTTCAAATTGAATACGACCCAGTACACCGTCACCCGTCACCGGTTCGGCAGGCTGACGCAATGTCAGGGCATAGTCAATGATGCCGGTAGACGCATCAACGGTATTTTTCAGGACGACGCTGGGGCCAGCCTCAAAAAAATCACCCAGAATCACCACTTGACTATCCATTGGGACCACCGCCAGCAGCAGCGGGTCATAGGCCAGTTTCACGCTGCCGCCATAAACACCGACAGCTTCAGCCACGTCAATGGTGAGCGTAAACGTATCCCCGGCATTAACCTGACTAACCGGCGCTGTCAATGTAACCTGTGCGACGGTATCCTGGGCAGCAACCCACAACGAAGCCGACAACACAATGATGATTATGATGATGGTTAGCAGTTTAAGTTTCATCTTTTCCCTTACGAAAGTGGGCCTGCACCGAAATGCAGACCCAATCACGATTTATCGAATTCGCTTATGGCACCGTCGGCGCGGCGAGGTCCAGATTACCACCCGCCAGTGTCAAATCACGAATATCCACCCAACCGTCATCGTTAAGATCAACGTTGTCGATTTCGGCTATCGTTTGCAGGCCAAAGTTCGCGCCAATCAAGGTCACATCCAGCAAGTCTATGACCCCATTGTCGTCCACATCGCCCGCCCGCAATTCAGCTTGCAGTTTTACCACTTCATCCGGGTTCGCAATCATGACTGGCAGCAGAACCGGGATATGTTGCGGTGCTTCCAGCAACAGATTGTAGTCCCCCACTGCCAGGTCAGCGAAGCTGAAGGCGCCATCGGCCACCGTATCAACCGTCATCAGCGGCGTGTTGTCCACATCCAGCAAGCTAATCTGAATGCCAGCGTTATCGACGCGATTCTGATAGACAACCGTACCACTTACTGCACCCGTCAAAACAACCGGCGGTTCTTCGGTCTCGACGACCGGCGGTTCTTCCACGGGGGGTTCCGGCGTTGGTGGAACAAACACGGTACCGTTGAATACGTCAAGTGGGATGTTATTACCATTGGCGTCCACTGCCAGCGCCGTACATTGCAGATTGGGGTCGCCTTCAGCAATCAGGCTGTAGTTGAGCATGAAAGCCGTGGCACTACCGGTGATCGCCGGGTTCGGACTCAGACGACTCGCCGCAACGCGCCAGGTTCCATCGGCCTGGAAACCTTCGTCAATGATGAAGCTGTTACTATCATTAAAGCCATCACCTTGAACCATTAACACACCTTGCAGCACCGCCGGGTTCACCGCACATTCGGCCTGAACACCATAGACATCCGTCACGTCAATCAGCATCAGCTCCACGCTCGCTTCGCCCGCAACCGAATTATCCACCTGGAAGTATACTGCAGGACCGGTCGGCGGCTCTTCGACCGGCGGTTCTTCCACCGGGGGTTCTTCTGCCGGCGGCGTATAGCCAGCAAATTTACGGTAGAACCAGGTGATCCACTGCTGACCTTCCGGCGACAGATCGTAGTCTACTTTCTCACATTCGCGGCAAGGCGTATGCGAGAAACCGGCCAGACCCTGACCCGGCGCGACGTTGGTCCGCAGATTGTTATACTCAATCGGGATACAATCGAGTCCCGCAGCAGTACAGGCGTCATTGATGGCCCCAAAGCGCGTAATATAGCGTCCCGCGCTCAATGGTAACGCAATGAAGCGATCATTGAAGAAATTCTGCACGTAGTAGCTGTTCACCGGCAATAAATACTGAATACGCATTGTAGTGATGGATTGATTCCAATCACAATTAGCGTCTTCAACGCTACAAAACAGGTGGTTATCTAACTGTCCATTGTCGCCCATATAAATGTTGCCAATCGGGTCGGCAACCTGGAGTTGGAAGCGGAAATCACTGCCACCATGCACCCACCACTCGGCCTGGGGACCACCATCATTGCGGCCCGTCGACGGCCCATTTTCAATCATTTCTGGTGAGAGGAGCGGGTGGCACCGCTCTTCGTCATGCAGGACACTGTTCGACTGCAGTGGATAGAATTGCGTATCAACCGCCAGCGGCAAATGGGTCGAGAGGATGTTGGGATGCTCATCACCACACAATGCCCGACCGTTCACCAATTCTGGCACAAACAGCCGGCCATGATCCATCCAACCGCCGGTACGGACAATCCCACAGGTGGATTCATCATTGACGTTTTCACAGGCCCGGACTTCAGCCGACATCGAGTGCCAGCGTGTGCCCGCACCCGCGCCAACCATCATGCCGTGAAACTGTACGCGGAAGTCTTTTACACAAAACAGACCATTTCCGGTGTTACACGGCTGATCGCGGCGAACGACCCAGTAATAGGCCTCATGCTTGGCTTCATTTTCCATCCGGCCTGTGCCCAGATAAGCAGCGTTGCTTTCATCCCGCGTCTGTGCGGGGAAGGTCTGCCAGGGATAAGAAATGGATTGACCGGGGCTATTGAACCAACCGCCCGGCGTGCCAAAAATGTCATTCACATAATTCGGGTCATCACCATGATGATGGTCATAATGACATCCCGCATCGGTATTCACCAGTGAGTGCCACTTATTCGGATTATGTTCAGCGTCCGTACAGGCCCGATCATACACACCTGCCGCGACTTCAGCGCGAATCGCGTCCAGTACGGCCAGGTTGATACCGACTTCAAGGCCATCACCGCGACCAACCCCAAAGCCATCGCTCTGAGCAGCAGCGGGGGAAGCAAATAGGACACTTACTACCAATAAGGTAACCAGGATAACCAGTTGCGTTTCCTGCCGACGGGACATTCGTAAAGAAAACTTCATCATTCCCACCTCCGTTAACATAACGTTGCGATACCCTTCAAGTTCGCCACCCTGACAATACATTTACCTTTTTGATATGACAAGAGCATGGGATAGCTCCTAAGTCCTAGAGAAAGCATTAATTAGGAATGAAGTACCAAATTTTATGTTAAGCAATTGTCAATGAAATCATACAAGCCAGTAACTTTCGCAATTTTCTGTATGGAGTCGCCCCTGGCACCCTGATAGAATGAAATAGCTTATCATCAGCATTCACGCAGGATTGCCTCAATATGACCGAATTCCTTTTTCACGGTGACCTGGCAGAACTCGACCCCGATGTTGCTGACCTCATTCGGCACGAAACTGCTCGGCAAGCCCGTTATCTGATTTTGATTCCGTCTGAAAGCACGGTACCGGCTGCCGTCCGTGAAGCACTCGGTTCAGCCTTCCACAATATCTACGCTGAGGGGTATCCACTGGAAGAATATCGGCAATTGAGCGAGCGTGAGTTACTGGACTACAATACGCGGCTACCTGAATATCGGCGACAAGCGGATAATCGCTATTATAAGGGCACGGAATATGCCAACATCGCCGAATCGTTAGCCCGCCGACGGGCTGCTGAACTCTTTGCAACCGATCAATATGGCCCCGATGACCTGTTTGTGAATGTGCAGCCCCTATCTGGCGGGCCAGCCAATAACGCCGTTTATACTGCCTTGCTCAATGTCGGCGATACTGTCATGGGCATGGATTTGATTCAGGGTGGACACCTGACCCACGGCAGTCCAGTTAATCGCAGTGGCATTAATTATAACATTATCAGCTATGGTACAGACCCCATAACGGAAAAAATTGATTACGCTGCAGTTATGGCACTGGCCCAGCAACATCAACCCAAAATGATTATTGCCGGTTATAGCAGCTATCCTTTCGCGCCCGACTTTCATAAATTCCGAGAAATCGCGGATGCAGTTGGGGCGTACCTGGTGGCCGATATTGCGCATGTCGCCGGGTTAGCCATTGCGGGCGAATATCCCAACCCGGTTGGCATCGCCGATGTCGTCACCTTTACGACCCATAAAACATTGCACGGGCCGCGCGGGGCCGTAATCATCACCCATCGCAAAGATCTACAACGCCTGCTGGACCGGGCTGTTTTCCCCGGCGAACAAGGTGGCCCCCATGTTAACGCCATCGTCGCATTGGCCGTCGCGCTGCGCCTGGCCCGCACGGAACAATTCAACGCCCTGCAACAACAGATGGTGCGCAATGCGGCCCGATTAGCCGACCGCCTGGTAGAGAATGGCCTGCGCGTGCCGCATGGTGGCACCAACACCCACCTGTTGCTGGTGGATTGCAAATCAATTGTCGGTCCCGATGGCACGCCCCTCAGCGGCGATATGGCAGCCCGCATTCTTGACCTGGCCGGTGTGGTCCTCAATCGACAGACCATCCCCGGTGATACCAGCGCCCTGCGGCCTTCGGGTATTCGCATTGGTACGCCCTGGATTACACAGCGGGGGTTCGGCGATGCGGAGATTGACGAACTGGCGGAAATCATCGCTGACTTGCTAACGGCCTGTGTGCCCTTTAGCTACAGTGGCCGGGTGCGACCCCAGGCACGGGCCAAAGTCGACTTTGATGTGCTGCAAACCGCGCGACTCCGCGTGAAAGCGCTGGCGGACCGCATCGGCATTGATACCGACGCCGTCGCTGACGATTATCCTCACTTTCATTATATGGAAACCGAAGATAAAACCAGCGGTTGGCAAACGCTGGCAATCTCAGGTGACGTTGCGGCGGATTTTTTGCAGGTTGCCCTGACGAGTAATGTCTATGCGCTCCAGCCAGGCGACCAGCAGCCCGCTTATGTCTGGGGGACGACCGGACCGGCGTTGACCCGTGCGATTGTCGAAGCAACGCCAAACAGCTTCAAACTCCACACCGAAGGCAATCATCAGCGAGTGACGGCGTGGCTGCGTTCCCTTTCTGACGGCCTCACGATCTTTGACCCGGCAGATGTCTATGCCAAAGTGCCCGGCCCCGTCGATGTACAACAGCTCGGCGCGGCGGATACCAATCACTTCACCGTCGATATAGAAGCGGATTGGTCAGGTACGACCGGCTATGCCGAGAAGGCCTATTTCATCGGCATCAACAACCCGGACTATGATGGCCCCCAGCCGACAACCGAACTGCCGGAATTCAACTGGACAGAACCGGAACGCGACGACCTGCTGCGTACTCCACTCTATGACCTGCACCAATCATTGGGGGCCAAAACCGTAGAATTTGCTGGCTATGATATGCCGGTGTGGTACACGTCAGTAAAAGAAGAACATCAGGCGGTGCGCCAACACGTTGGCATTTTTGATGTCACCCATATGGGTGTGTTCGACCTGGAAGGGCCGGGCGCGGCAGCCTTTTTGGACATCGTTACGACCAATGACGTCACTAAACTGGCGGTTGGCGAATCGCAATATACCTATTTGCTGGATATTAATGGCCTACCGCTCGATGATCTGATGATCTATCGGCTGGCCGCTGAGCATTATCTTGTAGTTGTCAACGCCTCGAATAATGACAAAAACTGGGCGTGGCTCAATGCGGTAAAAGATGGTGCGGTGCGCATCAGTGCAACCCACCCCGGCTTACGGATTGAGAACCGCGAGCAATTCATATTGCGCGATTTGCGCGATCCGGCCAATGGCAGCGATCAACGCCTCGACATTGCATTGCAGGGGCCTGCCAGCCAGAACATCCTGCTGCAATTAGGTGGCAGTCCCGAAGATCAGCAGCGCATCAAACAGCTAAAATGGGCCGATGTCGTCCAAGTCAATCTGAGCGGATACGATCTGATCGTCTCGCGCACCGGCTACACCGGTGAACGGGTCGCCTATGAACTGTTCATTCACCCCGATCAGGCTGCCAATTTGTTCCAGGCGTTGATTGATCTCGGTGCTGTGCCGTGTGGACTGGCCGCCCGCGACAGCCTGCGCATCGAAGCCGGGCTGCCGCTCTACGGTCATGAATTAGCTGGACCGCTCGACCTCAATCCTGCTGACGCCGGGTTCAGCAACTATGTGCGCCTGTACAAACCCTTCTTCATCGGCAAGGCAGCCTACGTCACGCATGAGATTCAGCGCGATGCCGAGGTGGTTCGCTTCCGCCTGGATAATCTTCGGGTGCGCCCACCCCATCAAGGCGACCCAATCATCGACGAGCGGGGCCGTGTGATCGGTATCGTCACGAGTTGCAGCGTGGACAGCGACGGTTACCAATTGGGGCAGGCGTATATCAAACAGGATTTTGCACGCTCCGGCACGGCACTGGCGGTATTCGTCGGCTCCGCCAGCGCCAGGCCCGGCAAAGCACTCAACGAAGTGAGCCTGGGCGACCGCATCCCGGTCCCGGAACCCGCCACTGTTTTACGACGTTTTCCACAGCGCGGTTAGGCAAGAATTAATAGGGAAGCAGAGTTGACACCCCTCAATATCAATCATTAATGGAACACATCCATTATGCCCATTGCTGTTTCGTGGTTAGTGGAAAATCAAGTAATGCTGGTTGAGATCACGGGTTATGTGACGATCCAGGATTCAGCCCGTACCGGTCGACGCGTCACTGAACTGGTCGAAGCCGCCCCCGGTCCTGTTTTTCTTATTCAGGATTTGCTCAACATGGGGAAGACTGACTTCAGTTGGGCCGCGATGATCGACAGTGCCCGTGCGCTCACGCACCCCAAAATCCGCCAGGTCATCAATATCCGCAAACGCCAGCATTCCGTTGTGAATGCCGGAATCCGTTTCTTCAATCAGGCACTGGGCCTGACCACCGAAGATGTCGAAACCTGGGTTGATGCGCTTACCTATTTGCTGGAGCAGGAGCCGGGTTTGTCCGATTCACTGCCATCCGCTGGCGGGCCGCGCTGACAAACGCATCAAATAAGGCCTGTTGGGTCGGGTCGCTGGCCGCCGACACTTCAGGGTGCCACTGGACCGCGATCAGCCAGGGGTGATCGGGCATTGCCAGCGCTTCAATAATGCCATCCGGTGCGTGTGCAACTGCTTCCAGTCCCGGCGCAATCATTTTGACCGCTTGATGATGGCCCGAATAGGTGGTGACATCATGAGCGCCCATAACCGTAGCCAGGAGCGAATCCGGGACTACTTGCACGGGTTGTACTGCCCAGCCACCGTCCGGTCCGCGATGAATATCTTCTGCACGAATGTCCGGGATATGCTCGGACATCGTTCCACCTAACGCGACATTGAGCACCTGCATTCCCCGGCAAATACAAAACAGCGGCCAGCGCTGTTCGCCGATCACATAGCGGACCAGTTCGAGTTCAGCGGTGTCACGTTCGAGATCAAGCATCGTCAGTTGCGGGTGTTGCGCATTGCCCTGATAATGACCCGGGTGAATATCCGACCCGCCGATCACCATGACTGCGTCGACCACTTGCAAATGATTCTGCCAATCGGTTTCGCCTGGTGGCAGCAAAATGGGGATGCCCCCGGCGCGGCGCACCGCATCCACATACGGTGCCGGGACATAAAAGTATTCATCATAATATGTTGTATCAAATCTTCGCTCATCGCGCCCATAAGTGGTGAGGCCAATGATGGGATTCCTCATTTATTTCCCTCCACGACGATTACGCGCAATCAATTCCAGGATGCGATCATGTTCAGCAAATATAACCAGTTCGTCGCCGGCTTGAACCAGCATATCGCGGGGTGGTTGTACTTCGGATTCAGGGCCGCGGCCAAACAACACAATGTCCATATTGTGTTTGGTCTGAAGCGTACCGACTGTTTCACCCTCAAGAAATGAACCGGCCTCCACCCCGACCCTGACCATGCTGTATTCAACATCATTGACTTTCAGCGTCTGCGTGATTTCAATCCCGACCGCTGCCCCCGCAAACGAAGGTGCCGCCAGATCTGACGAACTGAGGACGGATTGCACATCCATAAACCGCTCGATCTGGTTAGCGAATTCGGTATCCCAGGCCCGCATCACAATCCGCACCGACGGATTCAAGTCACGCGCTTTCATCACGACTTCGAGATTGATGTGGTCGTTACCGGTACAGGCGATAAACGCCTGGGCCTGGCGGAGACGGGCTTTGTCCAACGTGGCTGTGACGCGCCCATCGCCGATAATAAGCGGAACATCCAGCCCCTCCAGCTCATCATCCACGCCGGGGTCGGGTGAACTATCAATTACGACGACATCAAAGGCCATCGCCGCCAGTTCACGGATCACGCGCAACCCCACATGCCCCGCCCCAAAAACGATAATATGATTGCGAAACATTGACGCCACAGCTTCTCCCCAGGCATCACGCCGTTCATGACGGTTAAAAAATAGGCGCAGAAAATCGGCAGCACCCAGGCCAATAATAAACACGCCGATGGGTGGCAACAAATACCAAAAAATGATGAGATACCACTCAGCCGGGACCGCGCTGGGCGGTTCCATAATCATCAATTGCAACATGAGATAAGGCCGCACGTCCAGCGCATATTCTACTTCAGGGTACGTCAACGTGTACAATTCGCCGTAAACAAAGCCGCCGCCAATTGTGACGAACAGGAATAAGAGCACTGGTAGGCGAAACTCGCGCCACAACGCCGTCGTATCATGCCACGCAGCCCGTAGTTTGCGGATATAAATCGCAACCCGCCGTTGGGGGGCCACCACCCGCGCCCGCGTCGGCCAACGCTCAAAAGCCAATGTAATGCCTCGACGATACTTACCAAACAATAACCCCTGCATTATAGCAGAGGATGCTACAATGCAGTTTAGCTAGTCGCAAAAAAGGACGAATTTCGTGCTCAAATACTTTATCGGCACATTGCTAACAGCCCTGTCGCTTACCCTTGTCAGCGCTCAACCTGATCTACCTCGACTAGAGACGACAAGGTGCGCCTTCAACCGCCCGTTCGACTACAGCGTCGAATGCGCTCTGGTCGTCGTACCCGAAAACCGTGAAAATGCCGACTCAACCCGCACACTTGAGCTGGCCGTCGCCGTGCTGCGCAGTCGCAACCCGAATGCCCTGCGCGACCCGATTATTTATCTGGATGGGGGTCCGGGCGGCCATACGTTGGCTTCGTTGGAGTTCTTCGCTGCTGAATTTGAACCCTTTTTACAAACGCGTGATGTCATCTTTTTCGACCAGCGCGGTGTCGGGCTTTCCCAGGCATTAGACTGCCCAGCGTACACCGACTTCAGCTATGATGTGCTCGATCAAGACATCCCTCTGAAGACTATCATTCAACAAGTCAATGCTGTTTTGCTGGCCTGCCGCGACCAGTATGTGAATGATGGTGTTGATTTAACAGCCTACACCACTGCGGCCAATGCCGCCGATGTCCGCGACATTATCCATACACTCGGTTATGAGCAGGCCAATCTGCTGGGCATTTCCTATGGCTCGCGCCTGGCACTAACCATAATGCGTGATTATCCGGCCAGTGTACGCAGCGCGATCATTGACGCGGTATTGCCGTTGCAGGTCAACCCGGACTCGGAATTTTTGACCAACACGCACCAGGCTTTCTCGACCCTGTTTACAAGTTGTGCAAATGATAAGGCCTGCAACCAGCAGTATCCTGATCTGGAAACCGTATTCTATGATACGGTTGAGCGTCTGAATGCCAACCCGGAAACCATCAGTGCATTCGATTTTTACACGGGCGAACAGCGAACCATCCTCGTCAATGGCGAGGTGCTCACTTTTGGCTTGTTTAGCCTATTATATCAGTCGGGAGAAATCCCGTCGTTGCCCCAGTATATCTTCGATGCAGCGGTTGGTGATTATGATGCGTTCGTCAATGACCTGCTGTTCACCAATTTTCAAAGCGCCTATTTTGATGAAGTCCTGTTTACGACGATTGGCTGCAATGAAGAAATGCCATTTGACACGCTGACAGCAGCCGACGATACGGGAATTCCAGCCGTTTTAGCACAGCCACTGATAACCCTGCTGGCCGGTGATTTTGAACTGTGCGCGGCCTGGGGCACTGCTCAACCCGACCCGCGTGAAAATGTACCGGTTCGCAGCGACATCCCCACACTGATTACCGTTGGCGTCTATGACCCGATTACGCCGCCACATTGGGCGGAACTAACCGCCGAAACCCTGAGCAACAGCCATCTCTATGTGTTCCCGGCGGTGGGTCACGCCGCGTTTGCATCCTCGACCTGCGCCACCAACCTCATGCTCGCTTTTGTTAACGATCCTGAACAGGCTCCTGATGCCACCTGCATCGACAATCTGCCGCCGCCCCTGTTCGCCACCGGAATCATTACCGAGGTCAATCGTCAGCCCTACACCGACCCCAATTTTGGCTTCAGCAGTGTGCTGCCTGATGATTGGTATGAGATTGAACCCGGTGTCTTTTCACCTTTTCCTGACCGCGACCCAACGCCGACACCGGTGATCGCGTTTCGCTTTCCAACAACGATTGATGACTACGTCAGCCGCATTATCATCAACGGCTTTTATGATTATGAGCGCCTGCCCGACCCAATTGATCGCATTCGCGCTAATGGCCGCACCTGGCGCATTTATCATATTGAACGCCCCGACCAGAATGTTTACGCCATATTCGCTTTTTATGAAGAAGAACTGACACCCTATGTGATCGGTGTCACCGCGACCACGCCCGAAGAACGCGACTTTCTTCAGGACGCCGTTTTCATCCCGGCGATTGAAGCCTTCGAACCAGCTGATTTTCTGATAGATTAAATGGAGCAAAATCGTTCATGCGTTTAGACATTTCAGAAGGCAACTAACATCAGATTGGCCCCATCAGCATCTTGATAATCAATCCTTATCGGCGTAGAATAGAACGTCTGTACCATTCTTCGCTTCGCCCGCTGCGAGTAAACAGGTAGGTGTTATGACTCAGGACAAGATTGTTGTGCGCGGTGCGCGTGAACATAACCTGAAAGATATTGACGTTGAAATTCCCCGTAATCAACTCGTCGTCATCACCGGGCTTTCGGGTTCCGGTAAATCATCGCTGGCATTCGATACGATTTTTGCCGAAGGCCAACGGCGCTACGTCGAAAGCCTGAGCGCCTATGCGCGGCAGTTTCTGGGGCAAATGGAAAAGCCTGATGTTGATCAGATTGAAGGTCTCAGTCCAGCGGTCTCGATTGATCAGAAGGGTGTGAGCCAGAATCCACGCTCCACTGTCGGCACCGTGACCGAGATTTACGATTACTTGCGCTTACTGTACGCCCGCATTGGCATTCCGCACTGCCCGGTATGTGGCGATGTGGTTGAGGCCCAGAGCGCCCAGCAGATCATTGATGAAGTGCTGGCTTTGCCAGATAACACCCGCGCGCAGATTCTCGCCCCGGTCATCCAGAATAAAAAGGGCCGTCACGAGAAAATCTTTGATGAAATCCGCAAAGCTGGCTTCCAGCGCGTGCGCGTGAATGGCGACCTGCGTGACCTTGATGAAGATATTACGCTGGACCGCTATAAGATCCACAACGTTGAGATTGTGATCGACCGGCTTATCATCCGCCACTACGACGATCCGAATGCTGACGAAGCCCACAGCCTTGAGAGTCGACTCACGGACGGCATTGAGACTGCGCTGGAACTGGGGGATGGCGTGGTGATTATCAACGATGTCACCGACAGTGAGAACCCGCAGGACATCCTGTTTAGCGAACACTTGGCCTGTGTCAACGGACATGGCAGTCTGCCCGAACTGGAACCGCGCTTGTTCAGTTTCAATACGCCCAAAGGGGCCTGCCCGGATTGCCAGGGTTTGGGCTTCCGACTGGAAATCGACGCCGCGATGCTCGTGCCCAATCCCGAACTCAGCATCAGCCAGGGCGCGATTGAGGCCAATGGCTGGAACGTGGACGATCAACAGGGTTGGACTTGGGGCATGTTGAAGTCGTTGAGCAAGACCTTCGGCTTCTCGCTCGATAAACCCTGGCAAGATCTCGAACCAGAGCACCGCGACCTCGTCATGTATGGTGCGGGCGCGAAGAAGATCACCGCTGAATACTATAACAGCCAGGGCCAACGCCGCACCTATACGACAACCTATGAAGGTGTCATCCCAAATTTGAATCGTCGTCACCGCGAGACCAGTTCGGACTACATTCGCGACCGCATCGAGTCGTACATGGCACGTAACCCTTGCCCCACGTGTGACGGCAACCGGTTGCGACCCGCGGCGCTGGCGGTAACGGTTGCCGATCAGTCGATTCACCATGTCACCGCGATGCCGGTCAAAGAACTCGATGGCTGGGTTCATGGGCTGCGGGGCAATGGCAGTGGATTGCCGTTGCTGTCCGAACGCGACCAGCAGATCGCGTATCAGATCTTGAATGAGATTGAAGCGCGAGTCGGCTTCCTCAATAACGTCGGGCTGGATTACCTCACATTGTCACGGTTCGCCGGTTCATTGAGCGGCGGCGAGGCCCAGCGGATCCGGCTGGCAACCCAGATTGGCAGCCGACTGACCGGTGTGCTCTATGTGTTGGATGAACCATCTATCGGCCTGCACCAGCGCGATAATGCCCGGTTGATCGAAACGCTCAAAGGGATGCGCGACCTGGGCAATACATTGCTCGTGGTGGAACATGACGAAGAAACCATGCGCGAAGCCGACTGGTTGATTGACCTGGGACCCGGTGCCGGCGAACACGGCGGACAAATCATCGCCGAGGGCACACCGCATGAAGTCGAATTGGTGGAGGACAGCCTGACCGGGGCTTATCTCTCAGGTCGGTTGCAAATTGATCTACCCGTCGAGCGTCGCCCCGGCACCGGTGAGTTCATTACCATTCGGGGCGCCAGCGAGAACAATCTCAAAAATTTTGATGTCGATTTCCCGCTGGGCAAGCTCATCTGCATTACGGGCGTCAGCGGCAGCGGTAAAAGCACGCTGATGAACGAGATACTCTACAAACGACTGGCACAGGCGATCAACGGCAGCAAGAACCGCCCCGGCGCACACGAAGCCATCGAGGGCATTGATAACATTGACAAGATTATCAATATCGATCAAAGTCCGATTGGGCGCACGCCCCGCAGCAACCCCGGCACCTACACCAAGATGTTTGACGCCATCCGCCAATTGTTCGCGGAACTCCCGGAGAGCAAGATTCGCGGCTATTCACCGGGCCGTTTCAGCTTCAACGTGAAAGGCGGACGCTGCGAGAATTGCCAGGGCCAGGGCCAGTTGCAGATCGAGATGCAATTCCTGCCGGATATTTACGTCGCCTGTGATGTGTGTCATGGCGCACGCTACAATCGCGAGACGTTACAGGTTCACTACAAAAGCAAAAGCATCGCTGACGTGCTGGATATGACTGTCAGCGCGGGACTGGAATTCTTCGAAAACATTCCCACCATCCGCACCAAACTCGAAACCTTAGATGCGGTCGGCCTGGGTTACATCCGCATCGGACAACCAGCGACGACCCTTAGCGGTGGCGAAGCCCAACGCGTTAAGCTCAGCCGCGAACTGGCGAAACGTGCCACCGGCCAGACGTTGTATATCCTGGACGAACCTTCAACTGGCCTGCACGCTGCCGATGTCAAACGACTGATCGCGGTGCTGCAACAACTGGTGGATAACGGCAATACCATCGTCGTCATTGAGCACAATCTGGACATCATCAAGGTGGCTGACCACATTGTTGACCTGGGACCAGAAGGCGGCGATGCTGGTGGGCAGGTGATCGCGACGGGTACACCAGAAGAAGTCGCGCTGAGCGAAACGAGTTATACCGGCAAGTTCCTGCGGCCTTATTTACAGTTACCGGAGATGGCGATGTAGTTGTAAACTGGCTAAAGCAAATATTCTTTGGAGTAGCGCCATGTCACAAGCGCAGTGGACCGCCGTTGATAATTACTTCACGGACTTATTTGTGCCGCCTGACCCGCTGCTGGATGCGGTGCTGCAAGCCGCAGATGAGGCCGGGCTGCCACCGCACAACGTCGCGCCCAATCAGGGCAAACTACTCATGCTGCTGGCGCAAATTCATGGCGCACGCAACATCCTGGAAATCGGTACGCTGGGGGCTTACAGCACAATCTGGTTGGCTCGTGCGCTCCCATCGGATGGAAAACTGGTTACGCTAGAAGCCGATCCCAAACATGCTGAAGTAGCGCAAGCAAATATCGCCCGTGCTGGCATCGGCCATCTGGTTGAACTTCGCCAGGGCAAAGCACTCTACACACTGCCCCAACTGGCGACAGAGGGCTACGAGACATTCGACCTCATCTTCATTGACGCTGATAAACCCAACAATCCGAGCTATCTGGAATGGGCGCTGAAACTTTCCAAACCGGGCACACTCATTATCGCCGACAACGTGGTCCGGGATGGTGCAGTGATTGATGCCAATGGCACTGACCCCAATGTTCAGGGCATCCGACGCTTTAATGAATTACTCGCCGCCGAACCGCGTGTATCCACCACCGCCATTCAGACTGTCGGTAGCAAGGGTTACGATGGCTTCGCGCTGGGCCTTGTCAAAGAGGATATTTAATTGCAGGTAGTAATATACCCAGATACATTTTGCTGATCAAAAGCAACATATTTAGTGATTTACGCATAACGAGGCCGAGAATGCAAACTACTCGCCCCACTAAATTGGAAACATCGTAATAAAGATCAATTAATCCTGAGCAGGAGGTTTTAAACCCTCTGGATTTGTCACGTGATCGGCGTTTGAATTGGGACGCCAGTCAAAGTTGTCGCCGAGTTTACGGGCTTCCTCGATACCGGCTTGTATCGCATTCTCGCGCAATTCTGGCGTCACATCGGTAGGTTGTGCGTTGATGAAGTGCAAATCCGTGATACCAACAAAACCAAATATTGCCCGTAGATACGGCTCCTGGAAATCATAAACATGAAACGGACTGCTTTCTGAATAATCGCCACCTCGAGTGGTGATACAGACCATCTTTTTGCCCGTTACCAGGCCTTCTGCCTGACCGCTTGCATTATATTGAAACAAATATCCTGGTTGAACGATGGCATCAATATAATATTTGAGCGCGTAGGGAATACCGAAATTCCACATCGGCGACGTAATTAAATAGACATCAGCACTCAAAAAATGCTCAATGAAATATTCTACCTGTTTCCACGACTCTTCATGACTTTTGTCAATTGGTGCCCCGACCATCAGATGGTATTTGGCCTCGATATTGTCGCCCGCTACAGCCGGTAAATCACGATTAAATAGGTCAAGCACATCAACCTTCAGGTCGACATATTTACTCCGTAAGCTTTCTAAAAATGCATTAGAAATTCGTAGTGTCCGCGAATCATGTTCGCGCGGCGTTGCAATAATATGTAACAAATTCATGACTTCCCCCTTTTTTGGTTTTACCAATCAAAGATAACGACTTCTTAACACAAATGCGAGTAATGTAATCTTATATGTAACAATAATTACGGGGTTCACACCAGCCTAAAATAACTTAAGCAAAGATCCTCGGCTATAATCAACCTCGCCTATCTCTTCAAACATCTCTTACTCAACAAAGGAATGCTTTATGAAAATCACTGCAATTAAATCATATATCGTCTTCGTTGAATCGCGCCGCCGCAATCAGATGCTCGTCAAAGTCGAGACTGACGACGGCATTTATGGCTGGGGCGAGAGCGGTCTCTCCGTCCGGGAGTTCGCCGTTGAAGGCGCGGTCAAACACTACACCGACTTTCTGGTTGGCAAAGACCCGTTTCAGATTGGCCGCCACTGGCAAGAGATGTATCGCAGCCAGTATTTCGAGGGCGGACGTACCCTGACCGCTGCTATCTCCGCCATCGACATCGCGTTGCATGACATCAAGGGCAAGGCACTCGGCATTCCGGTCTATGAATTGTTGGGGGGCAAGCAGCGTGATTCCGTCCCCTGTTTTGCAACGGTGTCAATCTCGAAAACGCGCCGCCGTCCCGATGGCGTACCCGATACACGCAACATTGACCAGTTGATTAGCGATGTGCAAATGCTTATCGACCAGGATTGGCCGTGCATCCGCGTGGGGATGGCCGCTTCCGACCCGGAATATGGTGAGAATGTCTTCGAGCCGCGCCAATCCGTCGCCCGCACGGCTGAAGCGATGATCGCGTTACGACAGGCGGTGGGCATCGAACCCGTCATGGGGGTGGAATTTCATCATCGCCTGAGCGTCGCCGAGGCCGCATCGTTTTGCCAGCGGATGCCAACGGGTACGCTCGATTGGTTGGAAGAACCGATTCGCGATGAAACCCCCGAAGCCTATGAAACGCTGCGCACCATGACTGATATTCCGTTCGCTATCGGCGAGGAATTCGCCAGCAAATGGCAGTTTTTGCCCTACATCGAACGCGGCATCACCAACTTCGCCCGCATTGATGTGTGCAATGTTGGCGGCATCACCGAAGCGATGAAAGTCACGGGTTGGGCCGAAGCCCACTACATTGATCTGATGCCGCACAATCCGCTGGGACCCATCTGTGCCGCTGCCACGGTGCATGTCGCCGCTGCGTCGGCTAATTTTGCCTGGATGGAGGTACGGCTGTCGCCAACCGAATCACTGGGCGTCTATGAAGACGAACTCTTCCCGGTGCAGCCAGTCGCTGATGGCCCTAATTTTCCCGTGCTGGATACACCGGGCCTCGGCATTGATGTGAACGAGGAACTCGCGGCCAGCCTGCACTACCAACCGTCCGAGCCGCCTCATCTGGTGCGCCGCGATGGGTCGGTGCAGAACTGGTAAACAACTATTTGATGGAGGTGTGGCCGATCGCACCTCCTCCTTGTGCAATATGCCGATAATATTCCCAAATTTTCATAAATATTGCCTAAATGATTGTTCTTTGCAAAGCCTTTGGGGTGTATACTGAGGCCAGTAATCAATAACACCGACAAAGGAGCCAATGGCTTATGGTCGTCGCAGTTTTTGATCCTCCCACCAACCACACCAAACCCAGTCATGTTGCCAGTGCCTACCAAACTGCAATCGCCCAGTATAATCGGGCCACCGAATACCTTGATCTCGAAGATGATTTAATTGAATTTATGCGTTATCCCCGCCGCGAATTTACCGTCAATTTTCCAGTGCGGCGCGATAACGACAAAATGGAAATGTTCACCGGCTACCGTGTGCATCACAGCACGGTCCTGGGGCCATCCAAAGGCGGCATTCGCTTTAGCAGTGATGTCACGCTGGATGAAGTGCGGGCACTTGCTATGTGGATGACCTGGAAATGTGCGCTCGCCAACATTCCCTATGGTGGTGCCAAAGGTGGCGTGGTTGTCAATCCTAAAGAACTGAGCCTGCGCGAACTCGAAAATCTCACCCGCCGTTATGCATCAGAACTTATTCCCCTCATCAGTCCCCATTCAGATATTCCTGCACCCGACATGGGCACCAACGAACAGGTCATGGCCTGGATTATGGATACCTATAGCATGACCGCTGGCTATTCGGTTCCGGCCATCGTCACCGGCAAGCCGCTCAACATCGGGGGCAGCCAGGGCCGCACCGAAGCTACTGGGCGCGGTGTCATAATTGCTATGATGGAAGCGCTCAAACAGCGCGGCCAGACGGATAAATCAGCAACCTCGATCGTCATTCAGGGTTTTGGGAATGTCGGCGCCAACGCGGCAGTATATGCGCATGAGCTGGGCTACCGGGTCATGGCGATCAGCGATATATATGGGGCTATCTATAATCCGAACGGCCTCGACATTCATGCGGTACAGGAATTTTGTCGCGAACATGGCTGCCTGCTGGATTATCCTGAAGCCGAGGTCGTCTCCAACGCTGAATTACTTACCCTCCCCTGTCAGGTGTTAATCCCTGCCGCGCTCGAGGGCCAGATCACTGATGGCAACGCCGGTCAAATTCAAGCAGAACTCATCGTCGAAGGGGCAAATGGTCCCACCACTCCGCGCGCCGATGACATCCTGAATGATCGTGGCATCTTGATCGTACCCGATATTCTGGCAAATGCGGGTGGCGTCATCGTGTCGTACTTTGAGTGGGTGCAGGATCTCCAAGCGTTCTCCTGGGATAAGGCGGAAGTATTTCGCCAGCTACAACGCATTATGATCCGCGCCTATGATGACACGCTGCATACGGCGGAACAGCATGGCGTTGACCTGCGTATGGCGGCCCAAATGACTGCCATTAAACGGGTGGGTGCCGCCATGAAAATCCGGGGCTTCTATCCCTGAGCATTTCTTAATGCTACGTGCTTTGCCCGACCCGCAAAAGCTGTTATGCTTCAATCAGAGGGTAACTTTCGCCCTCTGATTGCATTTATATACCTGCACGAACCTACCATCAATTCGGATACAAGGCGACCCGCATGAAGCTTTTCGGACAGATTATTGACAAACTGGGGCTGAATTCTGACGACACGGACCTCAGCAAACCCGACAACCCGGCACGGCAGAAATTAGATGCCGGTCAATGGGCCAAACGCGCCGAGGACCTGGACGCCGCGCTGGACCATCTGACGGAAGCCTTGCATCTCGCGGAAAGTCAGAAAGATCAAACCTCACTGGTCGTCATTACGCTACACCGCGCCGAAGCCTACATCGCCCTGGACCGTTTTGAAGAGGCTGAAAATCTGCTATTACAGTTGCGCCACACCGCCCAGCGCAACGGCCAACACACCCAGCTAACCTATGCCCTCATTACGCTGGGCACGCTGGAACAAGCGCGGGACGATTGGGAGGAAGCCCGATCATATTACGAGCAGGCACTTAAAGTCGCGCAGGCCGCTCATAGCCTGGGTGGAGAGGGACGGGCACTGGGCCATCTGGCGGATACCTATCTCCAGGAAGACAATGCCAGCTATGCTGTCCACCTGTTGCGTCAGGCCCTGCCCAAGCTCAATCTCAGCGGCGATATTGAACTCAGCAGTCACTTTGTCGGTCAATTAGGCACGAGCCTGATTGCCACCGGGCAAGAGGTTGAAGGCGAACGATTGCTATACCGGGCGTTGCGCCTGGCAGAGCAAATGAAATATCGTCGCTATGAACGACACTGGGCGCTGACTCTCGCCAGACGTGCCATGGGTGGTATGCGTTACGAAGAGGCGCGCAAATTGTACGAGCAAGCGCTCAACCTTTTTTCCCCATCAACAAATAGCGCTACGAAAATCGAAACCTTGTGTGAGATTAGCCGCATCTGCTTGTATCTGGGCGACATCACAGCAGCGCTGACCTATGCGCAGCAGGCCGTTACCGAAGCGGCAGCTAGCCCGCAACAATTGACGACGGCGCACGGAACGCTGGGGATGGCCCTGCGCGCCAATGGCCGTAGCGACGAGGCGATTACGTATCTGGAGCCAGTTGCCACTCAAATCAGGGAGAGTGATCGGGTTGGAGCACTCCAAATCGAGATGATGCGCAACCTGGCCGCTGCGCGGGCCGATACTGACGATAACGAAGCGGCGATTGCGCTTTACCATCAGGTTCTGGATTATGTCCCCGATCAACCGTTAGAACTGGCACAAACACACCTCGAACTGGGCATCCTGTACGAAGAGCAACGCCAGGTCGAAGCGGCTATCAAACAGTGGCGGGCTGCGCTGACGATCTATGAGGGCGAACGCTACTATGCCCAGGCTGCCCGTCTCTACGTTGATATTGGGGGGGCACGGCGTTCACTGGGCCAGGGCAAACGCGCCATGAAGGAATTTGATGACGCCCTGATGATCCTGAGTTCGGTCGATGATTGGGCGACGCGCGGGGTCGTCATTTCGAACGCCGCGATTGCTTATGCCGACCTGGGGGATAGCGAATCGGCAGAAGCCTTTTTCACGGAAGCCATCGAGATCGCCAATCGCCTGGGTGACACAGTTGCCGAAGCCACCCGCCGGGGTAATTATGGTTGGTTCTTGTTGTCCACCGGACGGCCCCAACGGGCCATCGTCACCCTGGAGCAAGCGCTGCGCCTCAGCAAACAGGTCGATCTTAAATTGCAGATTGCCGTGCAAACGGATAACCTCGGGCTGGCGCATGATATTATTACCGATTATCACACAGCCCTCAAATATCATCAGGATGCCGCCGCTTTGATCGGCGAATTGAACAATCCCCACTGGTCCAGCATCATCAAAATTAACTGTGCGAACACCCATCTGAAGTTGAACGCCGTTGATGCCGCTCGTCCTTTGATTATTCAAGCGCTGGCAGCAGGTCGGGAACAGGGGGATATTGAGGTCATCGTCCGGGCACTGATCGGAAAAGCACGTCTCGCCCTGCTTGATGCCGACCCACAGGCCGCTGATGAGATGCTGGATGAGGCCTTGCAACTGGCACGGCAAGCTGATTTACGGCGCTACCTGGCCGAAGCCTTACAGGTGCAAAGCGAACAACAGGCCGCGTTGAATGAAACCGAACGCTCATTAACCCTGTGGGACGAAGCCCACAAACTGTTTAGCGTCTTACAAATGCCCCAGGCCGAACTCCAACCCGAATGGTTGAAAGATCATCCCGTAGAATCATAAAAGCCCCCATCATGATGACGACGAGGGCTAAACGAGTAAAAATGACCTTTATCCTTGCCCGAAATTGAGCACGCCGATGGTATTGCCATCCGGGTCGGCAAACAGCGCGAATGTGCCCATGCCGGGAATCTCAGATTCCGGGCTGATAACCTTGCCGCCACCTGCTTCAACTTTCTGCAACAGTGCCGAAATATCATTTGATGGCACGTAGGGCACTGCCCCGGTCGGCATCTCACCGGCATTCAGGCCAATGCCAACACCATCCTGCCCCTGAGTGCTGACGTAATTCAGCTTCTCATCCTTGTGCAGGTTCCAACCAAACACCTCGGTATACCAGGCCTGGGCCTTATCCAAATCTTGCACCTGAAACTCAACATGAACAACCGGGAAATTCATTATTCGTTCTCCTTTAGTGGTCACTATATGAATTTAAATCAACTACATTTTCAATTATAGAACATTTGTTCAATTTGTCAAGTCGTTTCATCTGTATTCGCACTGCCAATCCACTACACGAAACGTTACACTAAGCGTATCGTGTACACGCAGACGAACGAACAACTCATGACGAGCTTCTGGTTTATTTCAGCGCCACTGCATGGTCATCTTGACTGGGGTGGCTTTCTTAAAACGGCGCAGGTGTTGCAGCAACAAGGCCATACCGTAACCTGGGTCAGTGGCAAGGCCGTCGGCGGCGTTGTCACCAAAGCTGGCATCCCCTTCACCCCGGTGCGACAAACCGGTTGGCTGTGGCCGCCACCCCCTGCGCCCGATCTGGAGTCCATCCCACCACAGGAAGCCGTCATGCTGCGCTACACCCGTGCCCTGGATACCTGGCTCAGTGTTGATCTGGTATCGGATGCGGTTCAAGCGCTGCTTGAATTGGCAGAACAAATCGGCGTGCCCGATATCATCGTCACCGACCCGTTTCTCACTGCTGCCGCCCTCGCTGCTGAAGCACTCGACGTGCCGCTGGTGGTATGTGGCTGGCCGGCCCAGGGCAACCTCAACGAAGAATTTCTGTTTCCGGTCCAGAAGACGCTGGGTGATGATAGTCAGGCCCGGATTCGTACCTTGAACGAGCAATTCGGATTGACGGGCCGCAATTTCTCCACAGGCCCCACGCCCTCGATTATCAGCCCGCATCAACACATCAGTTACTTCACGCGTGATTGGTATATCTCGGAGAGCAATACCCTCTTGCCGCAAAATTCCTTCGTCGGCGGCCACCCAACACCACCCACTGACGCTCCACCGGATTGGCTGCAGGCAATCCCAGCACAGGCTCCACTGGCCCTCATCACGCTGGGGAGTGTATTTACCGGTGATCTGGGCTTCTTTAGCTGGGCAGCCCAGGCTGTTGCCCGACTGGGACTGTTACCAATTGTTGTCATCGGCTGGAATCCGATCAAGCCAGAGGCCAAACAGCAATTGATCGCGGCGCTACCGCAGGGGACCCGCCTCCTAAATTGGGTTGATTTTAGCCACGTGTTGCCGCGCACCCGCTTGATCTTGCATCACGGAGGCATGGGCACAACCCACGCAGCAGTGGTGCATGGCATCCCGCAGATCGTTGTGCCGCACGCCGCCGACCAACGCGGACAGGCCCGTCGTGTCGCCCAGGCCAAAATCGGCCTCAATCTGACCGCACATGACGTGCGTCATGGGGCCTTGCTGGAAGGGTCACGCGCCATCTTACGCGACCCGCAGGTGATCGCCAACACCGGCGACCTGGCCGCAGCGATGGCTGCATTAGGGGGACCGGAAAAAGCAGCGGAACAATTATTGAATGTGCTGTAAATGCGCATTTACATCGATAATCTATTCCCTACGCGTACGAGCAAAAACGGGTAGAATGAACATCAGCAACTGGCAAGCAGGAATTCAAAAACATGAACACATCAGATTCAGCGATCAAACAATTGCAACAAGCATTGTCTACAACCAAACAAGCCGTTGATACGATTGATAACTTGATCGCCGCCCATGACTATCAGGATGTCGCCTCATTGGTGGCGGAGGCTGCCGGAGCCATGTTGGAAGCCGCTGCATTATTAATGCAATCGCAGGATGAAGCCGCGCTGGACGCTTTGGAAAACGCCGACGATCTGATTGAGTCCGTGTACAATATTATCGATGGCGATCTGGACGAGGAATAGCTCCACAAAATGTAACGGTAGGCGGTGATGATGTCGAAGAAGAAAAAGTCTAAATTTAAGAAGTCAACGCTTAAGCTCAAGAACAAACACACCTGGAAAGCGCCAAAAGGCTATAAGATCGTGGTGCTGGAACGGGGTGCCGTGAGCTTCAACATTCCGTACAAGTGGCTGGTCGAAGACACTGAACCCTTCACCATGCATGATGCCAAACCACCAGATGACAATGCGCGACTATCGGTGTCGTTCTGGAAATTTGCACCGGGCATTGATTGGACCGGCCTGCCGCTGGATGATCTGTTACTCAAATCGACCACTGATATAGGCCATGACATCATTGACCAAACGCCGATTTCGCGTATGGGCCGCGATGACATCGAACTCCTGTGGTTGCAACAGCGCTTTCTGGACGACGAGCAAAATCGAGAAGCGTTTACCCGCGTGGCGGTGGGGCGTGGGTTTGATGTCCATGTCGTGATTTCGTTCGACCTGTGGGTGGATGATGCGCCGAAATTCCAGGCAACATGGGATGAAATCCTGCGGTCGCTACAATTGGGACGGGTAATCGAAGACCCGACGCAGGGCGCGGTGCTGCAATAGGGTTTTACACCTGTTCGGAAGTCGTCTCGCGTGCCGAAACTGATACTTTATTCGTTCCCACCATGAGGGGCAAAGCGAGACAAAAAATGCTGCCGGTCGCACCGGTTTCCTTCAGTTCGACATCACCCGCCATGTGACGCGCCAGGGTGCGGGCAACCGCTAAACCCAAACCGAAGCCCGACGAGGGTGTTGGGCCGCTCCGGGTTGCATCATGCCAGAAGGGTTCAAAAATGGACTCGCAATCGTCGCTAGCGATACCAGGGCCAGTGTCATGCACCTCGACCTGCCACTGACTGTCGGCTGACCAATCGGCCACCATCCGAACTTCACCTTCCTCGGCGACGGCCTGCGCATTCCAGACCAACGCGAGTAGAATCTTCTTAATCTGCTGTGGATCGCCTATGAGCGTGTCGGGCACGGATTCGGCAACCTCGACTTGCAGTATACCGCCACCAGTGTTTTCCACCGTTGCGCACACTGCTCGCAGGAGTTCGACCGGATTGAATGGCGATGTCGCCAGCGGTAATTCACCAGCATTGGCTCGAATATAAATCATCATGTCATCCAGCAATGCCAGCATCCGGTGACTGTTTCGTTGTTGTCGCTGGATGGCCCGGCGCTGCTTCGCGTTCAGTTCGCCATAAATACCTCCATCAAACATATCGGCTGTGCCCATGAGCGCATTCAACGGGCTACGCATATTGTGGCTAAACTGGCGCAGCAACTCAATTGACACATTAGCAGCATGGACCTGTTGTTCATCTCTGAGCGGTAACGTCGCCATCAACATACCTCTGGATTCATCATCTCAGCAATGACATCGCGCAGCTGTGTGACGGAAACGGGCTTCTGGAGAAAGAGATCGACATCACGAGCCTGTGTCGAGAATTCATGACCACTGACAATAATCACCCGGGTATTGCGCAACTCGGCTGAGGTCCGAATGAAATATAGCACCATCGCCCCGGACATATCCGGCAATTGCTGGTCGAGGATGACGACATCGGGCCGAAAGCGGGACAAGGTGCGAATCGCCTTGCGTCCATGGTGGTCAACCGCAACTTGATAACCCGCGCTTTCTAAAATGTCAGTATATGTCTCACAAAGATCGACATCATCCTCGACAATATGAACTTTCGTCATCTAAACTCCTATCAGGTTATGTCGCCTGCACGATGCTTACCAGCTCGCGCACAAATGCGGTTGCATCGATGGGTTTGGGAAAGTAAGCATCGAAGCCGGCATCAATGGCTTCATTCGCCAATTGCGGCGTGTGATACGCGGTGATCGCGACGCGGGGCACAGCTTGCAATGCTACCTCGCTTTGCAATGCTTCCAATAAACCCCAGCCATCCATTTGCGGCAGTGCCAGATCAATCACGAACAATGTCGGGATCACGTCAGCGCAGACGTCCAGAGCAGCCTCCGCCGACATACAGCCAATCGAGTAAATTCCATGATGCTCCAGAATACCCTGCACCAGTTCCAGGCTATCAGGTTCATCATCAATGACCACTACCTGCCAATCGTTCACACTCATGCCGTTTGCTCCTTATATGTTTCCGCCAACGCCGACTGCAAATCAGCTATCAGCGTTGGAATATTTAAAGGTTTCG
Source organism: Phototrophicaceae bacterium (assembly GCA_965223835.1). GTDB lineage: Bacteria > Chloroflexota > Anaerolineae > Aggregatilineales > Phototrophicaceae > CAVYXZ01. The sequence continues at coordinate 1,029,763 of CBDCXQ010000001.1, read as the reverse complement.
TGACATAGCCATCAAACCCGGCCTCTAGCGCCCGTTCTTTATCCCCGGCCATCGCATGAGCGGATAACGCCATAACGGGAATCGCCTGGGTCTGGGGGTTGGCTTTCACCCGACTGCGTGTCTCCCAACCGTCCATTTCTGGCATCGACAAATCGCACAGGATTAAAGTCGGTTGGATGGTTTCCAGCACTTGCAACGCATGGACTCCATTCTTGGCCGTATGGACGGTCATCCCGTAAAATTCGAGCGTCTCCGCTACAATTTCCAGGTTATCCGGTTCGTCATCAATAGCGAGGATGACCCAATCTGAAGTGTTATCCCAATCTAACATGATTTATGCTCCCATATAGTCCACTTCAGCCTCGTCAACCGCTTCGGGGACAATCAACGGCAACGTCACACTGAAGGTACTGCCCACGTTCACTTCGCTTTCTACTGCGATCTGACCGTCCATGACCCGTACCAGTTGTTTGGTGATCGCGAGTCCCAGACCACTCCCTTTGAATACGCGCCGCGTACTGCCATCCAGTTGCCGGAATTCCTCAAATATCAATTCTTTGGCGTGGGGTGGGATGCCGATGCCAGTATCCGTCACCGCGATGATCCAGGTTTTGTTTACAAGATTGGCCCGAATGTCCAGCATCACGGAACCTTCATCGGTGAACTTGAACGCGTTGGCAAGTAGATTGACAACGACTTGTTCAATGCGTTTCTCATCGCCCATCAGAGTCATCGGCAGGTCGGGGTCAATATCGGTATCAAAGGTCAGGTTGTTCTGCTGCGCCAGCACCCCCATTTGTTCGGTGAGCCGTTCTGCCATCGCTGTTGGTGCGAAGGGTTGCGGATTCAGCTCAATCCGTCCGGCCTCAATGCGCGTCAAATCCAGCGTATCATTCACGAGTTCCAGCAGGCGCTTGCCGTTTTCTTGCAGCCGCTGTACTTTGTGCTCTTGTTTAGCATTGAGTGCACCGCTCATCCCCATCAACAACATGTCGCTAAAACCAATAATGGCGTTAAGCGGCGTTCGTAGCTCGTGCGACATCGTAGACAGGAACTCGCCTTTGACACGCGCTGCCTCTTTCGCTTTGGCGGTTGCGGTCCGCAACGCTCTGGTGCGCTCCTGTACCCGCGCTTCCAGTGTTTGGTTCAGTTCAATCAATTCAGAATTCCGGGCTTCCAGCCGTTCCGCCATCGTGTTGAAACTGTCCGCGAGTTGACCAATTTCGTCTTGATTGCTGACCATTGCGCGTGCTTGCGTTTCGCCGGCCCCTAATTGGGTGGCAACCTGGGCCAGATGAATGAGTGGATTGGTTAGATGGCGGCCAATGACGAGCGCGACGCCCACCGCGATCACACCAGCGATCAAAGCAAACATGAGCGCCGTATTTTGCAGCTGTTCAATCGGCGCAAACGCCTCTCGCCGATTCTGTTCAATGCGCACGATCCAATCTAGCCCACCACCACCGGTATTGACATAATCTGCCAGCACAACTGGAGCGTATCCTACAACGACGGCCTCGCCGGTTTCACTAATTGCGTCTAGCGTGTAGCCAACGCCGGTAAAAATGTCACCGTCCAGCAGCAAATTCTTGGGGACGGGTTCGCCAAATTCGAGGTTAGCCTGACCGGCGATGTAGTGCCCTTCCACATCAATCAGCAGTGCTCGACCTGACTCACCTAAAGAAAATGCGCCAGTATCTTCTACAACCGCAGCGATGTCATAAACTGATTTGACGATCCCCAATATTTCTTGGTTATCCGGGGCAAAGATCGGCAGGGAAATGTCAATGGCGATAATACCAGCGCTGGCATCCAGTTCTGGCACCCCAAAATCAATCGCCCCGCTGCCATCATTCCAGGCCGCTTGCCACCAGCCTTCATCGGCTTGATAGTAATCGCTGGTGCGCCCGCTTCCTGCGATTTCAGCACCATAGCGATCCGTCACAAATGTCTCGGCATGGGCCGGGAAGTTCTGTGTAAAGAGCCGTAACCTGTCAGAAAGCGGATTATTGAGCGTTTCGTTGATGAGCGCATTGCCCGCTTCTGGTGCAGCCCGCCAGGTTGCATCAAGTTCCAGCAAATAGGTTTCAATTGCTTCAGCGTCTCCACTGTAAGCTGCATTACTCGCTGCTAAAGCTGCTAAAAGTGCTGGATCAGTGGCAACCGCCGCCCGTACCACTTCCACCTGTTCCGCCATTAAGGTAGCAATGTGTGCACCTTCGAGTGTTGCTCGTGACATCAATCTTTCCTGGACCTGTTGCTCAAGTTCACGACTACTGGCCTGACTGACTGTCATTACGAGTAACAAGACCGAGGTCAGACTCAACAATGTCATCGCCACAATGAGCTTGGTGGCAAGACCCCATTGGCGGGGGTTGAGTTTGAGGCTTTGTTTGGGTTGTGATTTCATTATCTGTGCATTCCTCTTAAGCTGACGTGCGCAGTAATTATTGGGCGAGACAATTCTGTTTTAATCTAGCATTTAGGTAGCAACGGTCACGTGACCAGAACATTCGCAGCCCGTAAACGTTACTTAATATTACTGCTATTTCGTTCTATAAAACGTATCTAGGATGTAAGATTTCGTGAAAGACGTAAAAATATCTATGTTCATGTCAGCATATTAATAAAGCTCAAACTGAGTAACATGATAAAAAATTTGGAATCAAAAACCGCTGCCGATTGAACAGCGGTTTATATGAAATTAGACCAACCGATAAATATCTAAACAGCGGCTGGCGCGTACTCGATTTCGGTCAGCACATCAACAATGCGCTGCCAGTTCGCGGGATCAACCCATTCGACCGTCACCATCTTGGTGTCCACAGCCCCATCCACGCGTTGTACGCCTTCAATTTCGGCCAATTCATTTTTGATCGCCTTGACACAACCGTCACAGCCGATATTGGGAACCTGAAATGTCTTGCTTTCCACCGGTAAACCTCCTCAAATACTTTGCAACATCATTATACCCCTATGGGTATACAATTTCCAGACACCAATTATGCCGACGTCGTTAGATTTCATTGAGGCTATGCGCCAGTTCAACCCGAACCTGAGCATCCGTTTCGCGATCATAGCAACGCTGCAATCGAGTCCGGTGTTCTGGCAATGCAAACCGGCCCAAAGCCCAGGCAGCATGGCCCCGCACCAGATCACTATCATCGTCCAAAAGCCGCATCAGCAACGGCAACGTTTCATCAACTCGGCCATTCCCGGCAGCGATACACGCATTACGAACCAGCCGGTAACGTTTAATCCGATAAATCGGCGACCCGTAAAACCGCGCTTTGAACGTACTATCATCTAAAGCCAACAACTCAGTCAACCAGGGCGCGGCGGCATCCACATTCTGTGGCATTAAGTCAGCTTCATGGGTGGGTCGCGCAAATCGTTGAAACGGACAAACATCCTGGCAAATGTCGCAACCGTAAATCCAGTTCCCCATTAATAATCGCAATTCGCGGTCAATCCAACCCTTATGCTCAATTGTGAGGTAGCTGATGCAACGCCGAGCATCCAGCACATAGGGTTTGGGAAAAGCAGCCGTCGGACAGGCAGCGAGACAGCGGGTACAACTGCCACACATCGTCGCCCGGTGCGGCATATCATATTTGTCAAATTCCGCTGTCAGGATAATCTCACCGAGGAAAAATTGACTCCCCCGGCGGGGATGAATCAGCATCGTATTCTTGCCGACAAAGCCCATTCCAGCTTGCTGTGCGTGGCTGCGCTCCAGAATCGCACCGGTATCAACATAAGTCTTATGCTGAATCTCATGACGAAACCTGGTTTGCATCCAGTCCGCAAGCTGCTTCAACCGGGGCAGCATCAGATCGTGGTAGTCGAGGTTCCAGGCATAAGCCGCGATGCGCCCCCGTGCTGGATCCTCTAAAATCTCTGTGGGAATGGCATTACTACCAAAATCGAGACCAACAATCACCAGCGATTGGGCATCAGGCAAAATCACGTTGAGATCGCGGCGACGACTCTGCCGGTCAGGGCGGGACATGTAACCCATCGTCCCCTGCATCCCGCGCTCCAACCAGCGAAAATAGGCCGCCAGCGTTGGCGAGGGTTGGGCGCGGGTAATCCCGACGAGATTAAAACCAAGTTCAAGCGCGTATTCACGTACCAGATCAGCGGCCAGCGTCATCGCAGATTGATGTCACCCAACCGAATACGGTCACCGGTAGTGCCATCTGCAATATCAACACCGGTTAAGCGGTCGCCACTTTGCCAATCGTAGACCACCAGCGCAAGTTCATAATCGCCCGCTTCCAGCTGATTCGCATCCAGTTGGATGGCCTGACAGGCGAACTCATGAATCGGGGGCAAACCCACGTCAACCTGCTGCACCAGCGCCCCGCTATCGTTCAGTAGATGCACAGCGAACGAATAGGTGTTGAGCGGCACACCGGTGTCTTGCTGCCAGCCCAGTGGCACCAGCACATTGCCGTCATCACGTTGGACAATGTTGCCCAACACCGCCATGCCGACATGATCGCCACCAAATAGATCGCCACCAAATTGCAACGGCAGCGTTTCCGCCGGTGACCGTGCAAATAAGTCAACTGCCATCGTCGGCGTGTCGACCACCCTGCCACATTCATCCAGGCCCATGTCGATCATCAACGCATTGAATTTGGAGACACGATCAGGTCGAAATCGGGGATCAAAACTGCTCCACATGCGCTTAACTTCGGCGGCAGCGACCCGTGCATCCCGCAAATAACCATCATCGGCACTGTGAGGCCAAGACCATAATAGTGTCGGCAGATTGGGGAAGTCATAAAAATAATGTCCACGCGCCCGGTTATGCGCCCCATCCCATTTGGTGGCGTGCAGATGAAACACCAGCGCGTCATCATCACCGACAGCACCCACCAGTTCATCATGCAAGACGTCCCACGCCACATATTTAATCGGGTCGTCTTCCCAGTTCACACTGGTCCAGGTGCCCACGATCAACCAGGGAATCAGGATAATCGCCGGTTGGATATTTTTGCGGACGAGATAGGTGGTGCCAATCCCGAAAAGTAACGCCATCGGCACCCACAGATAGAGCAAAAATTTGGGCGAGACGAGCATCCCTATCCAGGCATTGATCGCCAGCGCCAGAATGATCGGCCCCAGCAACGTAAACCAGATCAGACGTTCCGGCAGCTTCCAGAACCGAGTCGCAAACGCGCCGACGACCAGCAGCAGCGCCACGCTACTGTTGCCAAAAAAGTTGAGCAATTCGTCAGTGAGTTCGGGGATCGTCATCTTCATATCCTGCCGCCAGGGTTCAGTCTCCGACCCCGGCAACACATCGAACGACGTTAGAAACCAGGGCAGGAACAGGACTCCCGCCAGCCCCATGATGACGACGATTTGCCACCACTGACGATTTTTGGGCACAAACAACACATGATAGATACACAGGCTGAAAATCAGCAACGACGCGAAATAATGCGCGTAAAGCAATCCCGCCGCCGTGATGACCAGCGCGACTTTGACCAACCACCCCGTCTGCCGCGAAATAATGCGGTGATAGAGCCAGATGGTTGACGCGCCCAACAACACTAGCAGCGCGTAGGTACGCCCTTCGTGCATAAAATTGATGAACAGCGCACTGCCCGTTAAAGCGGCGGCGGCGGCCAGACCCGCCAGCGGCGAATGCAAATCACGGCCCAGCCGGTAGGTCATGGCGATTCCCAGCAACCCGAACAGCAGCGACAAGGTGCGGGTAGAAAACTCGTTCCATCCGGCGACATTATTCCAGGCGCTGACCAGCGTATAATAACCGGGGACTTGATCGTAAGTGGTGCTCGCCGTATGTTCCCAGATTTGCGCGGGGGAAAATGGGCCGCCATGAATGGGCGCACCAGCCCGTTCCACCGTAATCACTTCGTCCACCCAGAACGCGCCCTGCAAGTTCGGCACCGTGAGCGCAGTAGCCAGCAGCAGCAACGCGATTACCACCACCCAGTTGGCACGTGTTTCCAGAAACGCCGTCGGCTGAGGCGCTAATGTCATAGAGCGCTGCCCATTGACCGGTGTGGTTGGCTTCACCTGTGAACGAGTGAGCATTGCGGAGCCTGTTCATCCCTCGGTATCATTCAGACGGCTCATTATATCGGCGCAATAAGGCACTGTCATCTGTGAATTCAAATCCACCGTTTACCCCGCAACCGAACTGGAACACCCTCGAACTCCAACCAGCGCCCGTACCCGGCCAGGCGACGGCGCGGCTATCGTCAAGTCAATCAACGTTAGTCGTCAGCCCAGATGCGCTACCATTTCCAGGTGAACAATTCGATCTCGTAACCTGTGGCGGTGCCTGTGGTGTTGATTTATATGCGCTGGCAACATCCTGCGAACGGGTGCTCAAGCCCGGCGGTTGGCTGGTTGTGAACGATCTGACCGTGCCCGACGATCCGCGTGCGGCCCGTTATGTGAATGTGCTCTATCAATTTCGTGACCCGCGTGAGCAGACCCATTATGCCGAATATGAGTGGAATGGCGTATTTTTGGATGTTGGGCTGCATGTCGAAAAAAGTGAGGTTATCGCGGGTGATCGGGTAAGCGTCTTTGCGCCTGAATTGCATCTATCAACCTACCAAGTCGAACGCCTGCACGTCCTTTTGAAGCAAGCCCCCGCTGCCGTTCAAGAATTTCTAACGCCATTTGGTGTCGGATCAATGGATACAATGTTCATTCAGCCAGGATTGAAAATTTATGGTCAGAAGCCAGAATGAGCATAACTGAGAGTGCATTGAAATCTACATAATCGAGAGCATTAATAAGACGGTCAAGATACTCAACGAATCCAGGAAAATCTGGAATCTGATGTCTTTCGATTTTGTGAACGGTTACGTTTGGGTCTGAATCCTAAATCAATCCAATCTGCTTCTTCCATTCTTTTCCAACGAGGCCCTTCAAAAAAAGATCCTAGAGGCTTTTTCTCAAAACTGACTAAATCCCACTCGCTGTCGTCATGACTTGAATAGGGGTAATGTTCGATCCAAACTAATTTTTGTGGATCAATCCTATATTGTTGACAAACTTGAAATGCTATTGCCTCAACAGCATTGGTAATACTATTACCGGGATTATCTTCAACTTGTTCGCAAATGATTACCACGCGCTCATCCAATAGATTAATTCTCTCTATCCTACAAATCCCGTCAAATCGATTTGGTGACTTAAAAGCAAATAATTTTACCCCTATCTCTGCTGGTAAAAGATTACGCCAGGGACGTGTCAGATAATCTAACTCCTCTCCTGCATTCTTTATCATAAATTGCAGTTCTTCATAAAAATCATATTCAATTGAAAAGTCATTAAAATTCTTGGAAGAAGGAAGTGTTTCTGCCAATTCTAATTCGTCGTAAAGACGATCACGATATGTTTTCACTTCCGTTAAAGTATAGTTCTTTGATTGACTGGACCTGGAATCGTATTCATCATGGTGATTGAGACATAGAAATACAAGGTTAGAAAAATCAGAATTAGCTGAGTCTCGGTTTAGATGAGCAATTTGACCCCTTTGTTTAGCCTTGATTCCATCAAGATAGTAGCATAGGCAACACCTCCTTCGACTACTTAAAAACACCTTCGTTTCTACTTCTTTCGTAATATATGCTCGTTTTTTTCTTTGAGGTTTCATACTGATCAAATAAGAACATTGACTATGAGGATATACAAATAACTGATGAATTATGTCATTCAATTCACCTGACACAAACGCATATGAGTAATAGACAATATTATGGTCTTTTTGAGATTGTTGTGCAAGCAGTTCAGAGCAAAAGAATCGCTTGTCTATCACTAGATGTCACTATCTTACTGGAACCGTTAAGTCGCTTCAAGCCCACGCCAATAGCGATCATTATCACACTTGGCGACGATGATGAGCATACCCATACCACGATCCCAATAGTGTAAAATTGTTTATCTTGATGTTTGTTAGATTGATGTATTTGGAGTAAACACGATGTTACCGCCTTTTCAGAATGAACCCTTTACCGACTTTACCGATTCCGCCAACGTTACCGCCTTTCACGCCGCACTCGATCAAGTCAAATCGACGCTGGGCCAGACCTACCCGCTGGTCATCGGTGGCGAAACCATCTATATCGATGATCTCTTTCCATCGGTCAATCCCGCCCGCCCGGATGAAGTCCTGGGTTACTTTGCCAATGGGACGGCAGAGCATGTCAACGCCGCGATCAAAGCCGCGACAGCCGCCTTTACCACCTGGCAATACACCCCGGTTGCAGAACGCGCCCGTTATCTGTTGCGCGTAGCCGCCGCGATGCGCCGTCGCAAACATGAATTCAGCGCCATGATGGTCCTGGAAGTCGGCAAAAGCTGGGTCGAAGCCGATGCCGACACCGCCGAAGCCATCGACTTTCTGGAATATTATGCCCGCCAGATGGTTGCCCTGGCCGATAGCAGCGACCGTTTAACCGCCAATCAGCCGGAGCAGCTTGCGCTGGAATACATCCCATTAGGCGTTGGCGCGATCATCCCGCCCTGGAATTTCCCAACTGCCATCCCCACTGGCATGACGGGTGCTGCACTGGTGGCGGGCAACACCGCGCTGTTCAAACCGGCAGAACAAAGCCCGCTGGTCGCCTACCACATGGCACAATTATTCTGGGAGCAGGGATTGCCCAGCGGTGTGTTGAATTTCCTCACCGGGCCGGGTGAAGTCGTAGGCGCACGCATGGTGGAGCATCCGGGAACCCGCTTCGTCAATTTCACTGGTTCACGCGAAGTCGGCACGCAAATCTACGCGCAGGCCGCGCAGGTCCAACCCGGTCAGAAGTGGCTCAAACGGGCCATCCTCGAAATGGGTGGCAAAGATGCGACCGTTGTTGATGAAACCGCCCAATTAACGCCCGCCGCTCAGGGCATCGTCGCTGCTGCTTTTGGCTTTCAGGGGCAGAAATGCTCCGCCGGTTCTCGCGCCATTATCGTTGATGCGGTCTATGATACAGTTGCCGAACAGGTGGTTGAGTTCGCCCGGCAGCTTTCCGTTGGCGCAACAGATGCTGGCCCTCACATCGACCTGGGACCCGTCATTGACCCGGACGCCTTGCAAAAAATCCGCAATTATATGGAGATCGGCACGCAAGAAGGCAAGTTATTGTTGGGCGGACAACCAGTCGAAACGCCAGAACGTGGCTACTTTTTGCCACCAACGATCTATGGCGACGTACCTGGAGATGCCCGCATCGCGCAGGAGGAAATTTTCGGTCCGGTGCTAGCGTTAATCCGCACCCGTGATTACGATGACGCGCTGGCAATCGCCAACAGCACCGACTATGGCCTGACCGGGGCGGTCTTCAGTCAGGACGCCGCCCGTTTAGCCCGTGCCCGGCGTGAGTTTCATGTTGGCAACCTCTATCTGAATCGCAAATGCACCGGGGCGTTGGTCGGGGTTCATCCATTTGGCGGCTTTAACATGAGCGGGACCGATAGCAAGGCCGGCGGACCCGACTACTTGCTGCTGTTCACCCAGGCCAAGAGCATTGCGGAACGTTTATAGCCTAGCCAATTCGGATTTTATCCATTCGCCTTGTCAGCAGTCATGTGTTTGGCTTTGCGGCGGCGGTTAATGAGAAAGGGCAACGCCGACAACACACCAATGCAGAAGTAGATGAATAACAGCAGGGTACGATCCCCCGCTAGACTAGCCCCGGCAGCGACGAACAAAAACGTTGGAATCGCGCCGATCACGGTCGAAACAACGACATACTGGCGCAGGGTGATGTTGCGGGTAAATCCAGCGGCATAACTGATAAAGTCGTAGATGGCGAAAAAGAACAGCCGCGCATAAATCAGCGCCCGACCACCGCCGAGTTGACTGACAAAATTATCAACGCGCGCCATGCCATCGTCGCCGACAAAGCGCTTGACCACCGGACGACCCAGGTAGCGGGCAATCAGAAAGCTGATCGTGCCACCCAACACTTCGCCGATCAGCGTATACAGCGTGCCCGCCCACAATCCGAACAGGATTCCAGAAGACAGTTGCACCGGGCCGCTGCTCAACGGCGCGAAAACATAAGTTGTCGCTTTGAGCGCGATGTAAGCCAAAGGCGCTAAGGGTCCGGCCTGTTCAATGAAGGCCTGGATGCTTTCGACGCCAATCCACTCGATGAAGACCAGCATCACAATCGTGACGATAACAAATGAGCCAATGCCAAAGATTAAGGTGCGGGGAGAGAATTGGGGGGTTGTGTCTGCTTGCATCGTCGTCCATGCTTATATCACATCACCTGTTACAACCCACGCCTAATCCAAAGGTTACTACTCGTTAAACAGTTCCCCCACACTGCGACCGGCATGAGCACGTAAAATGACTTCGCCCAGCAGCGGTGCCACCGACAGAACCGTCATGTTGGGCAGTCGTTTTTCAATGGGCAGCGGCAGCGTATTGGTGCAAATAATCTCGCTGAGATCCAATGCAGCCAGTCGTTCATAGCCAATATCGGGCATCAATGCATGGCTGAAGGCAAAGTAAATATCCTGCGCACCATGTTCGCGGATTGCCTTGACAGCGTTCATGGCGCTCCCGGCGGTTAACACTTCGTCATCCACCAGCAGCACATTCTTGCCGTTGACATCACCAATAATCGAAAGCGCTTCAGGTTGTTCCTTATTATCGACCCGTCGTTTCTCGACAATCGCGTGCGGCGCACCCAATTTCTCGGCCCAGTTGCGCCCCTTTTTTACGAATCCCAGGTCAGCCGAGACGACCACCAGATTCTCGATCTGTTTCTCCAGGATATAATCGCTCAGCAAATGAAAAGCCGTCAGCGCATCGCCGGGAATGTTGAAAAACCCCTGGATCTGCCCGGCGTGTAAATCAATCGTCATATAACGGTCGGCCCCGGCCACCTCAATCATGTTCGCCACCAACCGGGCCGCGATGCCGACACGGGGCTGATCTTTCTTATCGGACCGGCTATAGGACAAATAGGGAATAATGACGTTTATACGGGCCGCGGAGTCACGCTTCAGGGTGTCGATCATAATCAACATTTCCATGAAATTATCATGGACCGGCGACGCCATCGTTTGCAACAGGTAAACGTCCTGGCCGCGCACACTTTGATTGAGCCGGATGAATATGTTTTCGTTGGAGAACACGGTGCGGGTGTAACTGCCTCGTTTGCCTCCCAAATAGTCGGCAATCTCCTCTCCAAGTTCTGGATCTGCGGAACCACAGAATAAGGAAATATTGCCAAACGGGCCGGCGCTTTCTGCCAGGGCAACATGAACGCCCGGTTTGCGAACATATTTCGTGCCGGGAATTTTAACGGGTTTGATCGTAGTCATAAAATATACTCGATTCAAGTATCGCTTGGACGGCTTGCTGGGGTGATGATTTGCGCGTTTGTATACGGGTAATCATCGCCGCTAACGTTTCTTCCGAAATTGCTTGCCGCAACCGTGCGACGATTGTTGCTTGCAAGCTGGCAAATAACTCCATCTCAATTTGCTGGTAGGTCAGGCGCTCTAACAAATCAGTATCAACTAAATACTGCCGATGTTGCGCCAGCGCCGCGACTACATCGTCAATGCCGGTACCATCGATCGCGACCGTTTTTATAACGGGCGGAATCCAACCAACCCCCTCAGATTCCGCTTTTGCGTTTAACAACTGCTCCCGCGCCAATGGGTGTCCCAATTGCAGCATAGCTTCTAGAGCACGGACCGTCGCAGCAGCGCCGGATTGATCGGCCTTGTTGACTACCAGTACGTCGGCGATTTCGAGGATGCCCGCTTTAAGCGCCTGCACATCGTCACCCCGGCCCGGTGCTTCCACAACGATGACCGACGGGGCGATGCGTACAATGTCAATTTCACTTTGCCCGGCCCCCACCGTCTCCACCAGGATAACGTCGAATCCGGCGGCGTCCAACACCTGGACGGCACTGCGCGTCGCCCGCGCTAATCCGCCCAGACTCCCCCGGGTCGCCATGCTGCGAATAAAAACGCCGGCATCCCCGGCCAGATCACGCATCCGCACGCGGTCGCCTAAGATCGCACCACCGGAAAATGGACTGGTGGGGTCAACCGCAATGATGCCAACCGTTCGCGCTTGCGCCCGTAATGCTTTAGTCAACGCATTGACCAGTGTGCTTTTGCCGGTCCCCGGTGCGCCGGTGATACCGATAATCTGCGCCTGACCAGTATGAGCAAATAACACATCAAGTGCTGACGCTGCCCGCTCTGGTTCGTTTTCCACCAGCGTCAGTAAGCGAGCTAACGCCCGCCGATCACCTGCCTGCAATTCCCGAACCAGGTCCATCAAGCTAACAACTGTCGCACATGCGCCACCACATCGTCCATGCTGGTGCCCGGCCCAAATAGTGCGGCGACGCCCGCTGCTGCCATAGCGGCATGATCGGCATCTGGGATAATGCCACCGACGATCAACGGCACGTCATTTAACCCGGCTTCATCCAGCAGTTGCCGAATACGTGGGACCAATACCAGATGAGCACCGCTGAGGATGCTTAACCCCACCAGTCCAACATCTTCCTGGAGTGCCGCTTCTGCGATCATCTCCGGGGTCTGGCGCAACCCGGTATAAATGACCTCATAGCCAGCATCGCGCAGGGCACGTGCGATAATTTTTGCCCCGCGATCATGCCCATCTAGACCTGGCTTGGCGATCAAGACCCGTGCTGACATGGTGACATATCCAATAGATTGCCTGGAAACTGCGGATTGTATGCTAATTATAACAACAAAAACCGGGAAATCCGCAAAACTGAAATCAAACCCTAACCCATTAGTGCGATAGAATAGCGTATGATAAGATAAAGTATTCCTAACGGTACGTGAGCCAAGAGTTATGGCCCCAAATTCCAGTTCAGACATTTCCCGCAACAATTTTGACCGGATCTGGATTGGGCTGACCGCTGCAATGGGTGTGATTTGCACGGTTATGCTCATCATCTATCTGGTGGCTGCTATCCAATGGCGCAACCAACCCTTCATCGGCGTTCTGTTTACACCCATTATGGCGGTTGACACGTCGCGGCCTCTCGGCACAGAACCCTGGCCGGGTATCGCGAATGGTCTTCAACCGCTGGACCACATCATTGCGATCACCCACGCCGGTGAAAACACGCCACTCTTTGAGCCTGAAGCCGACGGCCAGATCGTTTTGACTGGCGCTTCAAATTATGAAGGGGCCTGGGGCAAATTACGTGAGCGGTGGGCTGACGTTTCGTTTGGGTCTGAGATTACTGTTGAATACTTGCGCGGCGCGGGGTCCGAAACCTGTGAACCGGTTGGTCAATTCGGTGGATGCCAGATCACCTATGAAGTCCAGCGTTTCCCGGATAATGACTTTATTGGATATTTCATTCTGCCGTTTGTGACCTCCATCGCCATTCTGGGGATCGGTTTTGGCGTCTTCTGGTTACGCCCACACCAACCCGCTGCCCGTTTGCTCACGATCATCACCTTTACAGCGGCGGTCTTGCTGGCCGGTTTATTCGATATTGACGCCACCCACCGGCTGATCCCCCTGTGGCTCATCATTAACGCTTTGTTGGGGGGCACGCTGTTTACCCTTAGCATCGTGTTCCCAGTCCGGCTTTCAATCCTGAACAAACATCCCCACTGGCAGTACGCACCATATGCCTTCACACTGGTAACGATTCCCATTTACCTCTGGCTCAATGCAAACCCGCCCTCGCCTGATTTTCAGGTCAACATTTGCCCCTTTTTGACGGTGGTGGTGGGATTGCTGGCATTCATCGTGTCATTGTTCCATAATCGGCGATTTGCGCCATCGGGTATCGTGCGCGACCAGAGCAATACGATTCTCATCGGCCTGGCATTAACCTCAGTTCCTATCGTCATCTGGCTGTTGAACATCATTAATCAGATGGTGGTGGGCGATTCCCTGGTACCGTTCAACGTATCGGCAGCAACACCCTTTATTCTTATCACGCCGCTGAGTATGGCCTATGCGGTTCTGCAATATCGCTTCTTTGAAACGGATCGCGTCATTAGTCAGGGTATCACCTATATTCTGATGCTGGTGGCGCTCGTGAGCGGCTATGCCTTGCTGGTGTTCAGTGTCAGCTTGATCTTCACTCAGGAAATAAGCGGGCTTTCTAATAACCCGCTATTGATCGGTGGCACCATCTTCTTGATCGCCTTGTTGTTCCTCCCCTTCCGGTCGACATTGCAGGCCCGCATCGACCGCATTTACTTCCGGCGGCGCTACGATTTCCAGGACTATGTTGAAATCTTCACGCATGAGATCTCGCAGCTGCGTGACATTCAGGCGGTAGCTGCTGAGTTCGCCGGGGTATTAAACCAAACGTTAACGCCCAGTAATCTTTTCGTGTTTGTTCCCGACCGTCAAACCGGGCAATATGTTGCGCTCAGCAGCCCGGAACGCAAAACTGATATTGCTTTTCCGATGGACAATGGGGTTGTTCAAGCGCTGCAGGCCAATGACTATCTCATCTATCTGGAGCCGGGCCGCGAGTGGCCCGCGGCACTGCGTGGGGAACGCGCCCGCTTGCAAATTCTCGATGCGCTGGTGATCCTGGGACTGCGCGGCAGCGAACAACTGAATGGCTTTATCGTCATTGGCCCGCCCCAATCCGGCCAGCAGCGCTATCAGCACGAAGAGTTGTTCTTCATTCAAAGCCTCGTGAGCCAGATGTCGATTGCCGCAGAACGTGCTCAGGTCGTCGAATCGCTGCAACGCCGGGTGCAAGAACTTGACGTGTTGAGTCAGGTCGGGCAAGCGGTAAACTTTGCCATTGACCTGGACTACCTGATGGAACTGCTGAATGCGCAGACCAACAAGCTCATTGCGGCGGCTTATTTTTATATCGCGCTGCGTGATGAAGTGACGAATGAACTGTACTTCGCCTTCTTTTTGGAAGGTGATGAGCGTTATGAGGATCGCGAGAATCAACCCTGGAAGCTGGGCAATGACTTGTTTAGCGAAGTCGTGCGCTTGAACCAGCCATTGCGCGTTGCCAATTATAGCCAGGCCATGACGCAGCGTAATGCAACCACCGTGCTGGCCGACTCGAATCTGAAAGCGTGGATGGGCGTGCCACTGGTAGCGGGGACCCATACGCTGGGCGCAATGGCCGTCGGGACGAAGCAGCCCGGCCAGACCTATGGCAACGATCATTTCCGCATCTTTAGCGACATTAGTTCACTGGCAGCGACCTCGATTGAACGCGCTCGTCTCTTTGCTGAAACCAATAAACGCGCCGCCCAGCTTAAAGCCCTCAACGATGTCAGCAGTCAGCTTGCCAGCCAGCAACAGGACGTGCAGCGGCTACTCGAACTGATTACCAACAGCGCTGTGCGCATTCTGGATGCTGAAGCCGGTTCATTGTTATTGACCACCCAGGACGATAGCGACGAACTTGAATTTTCGATTGCCGTCGGCGCCGTCGGTCAGGACCTAGTTGGCAAACGTTTCCCGGCGAATCAAGGCCTGGCCGGTGATGTAATTAAGACCGGCCAATTTGTGATCGTCAATGATGCTGCGAATGATCCCCGCTGGGTAGGTGAAAAAGCGGTTGAAGGTTTCCAGACCAGTTCGGTGTTGGCGGTGCCGTTGACCGCCAATAATCAGACGCTCGGTGTGCTGGAAGTGCTAAACAAAAAAGGCCGTAGCATTTTTATTGAAGAAGACGCTAACCTGCTGACAACCTTTGCGGGTCAGGCTGCGGTTGCGATTGACAATGCACGGCTGTTCCAGATGACCGATAAGCAGCTTGGTGATCGGGTCGAAGAACTGGAAGCACTGGAACGCATTGATGTGGAGTTGAATCGCTCACTGGATATTTCAAAAGTGGCGAATCTGACCTTGCGCTGGGCCATCTCGCAAAGTGGTGCAACGGCTGGCGCACTGGGCCTGGTCGTCGGTGAAGATTCTCCCATGCTGGAAATCGTCGCCCGCTATGGCTACCGGGACGATGACTTACCAGAAGGTTATACGGACAATCTATGGCCGCTTGATCGCGGGATTGTCAGCCGGGTGATGCGTACCCGCCAGTTCGACCTGGCCGCCGATGTACAAATTGACCCCGATTATATTCCCGGTCAGCGCCATGCCCTGAGTCAAATCACCATGCCGATGCTATCGGGTGATGAGATCAATGCGTTGCTCATCCTGGAAAAGAATACGGAACCGCGTCTTAGCCTGGTCGATTTGGCGTTTGTGCAACGGCTGACCGAACATGCCAGTATTGCCCTGGTCAACGCTCAGCTCTATGTGGATCTGGCACGGGCCAATGATTCCAAGAGTGAGTTTGTTAGTTTTGTTGCCCACGAGCTTAAAACGCCGATGACTTCAATCAAAGGCTATACCGACCTGTTGCTGGGTGGTGTAACCGGTGAGGTTAACGAACAGCAGGAAACATTCCTGGGCACGATCAAGGGGAACATCGAACGGATGAATACGCTCGTGAGCGATCTGAACGATGTGACCAAGCTGCAAACCAATAACTTCCATATGGAGTTCACACCGGTTGACTTCCGCGAGGTCGTTGATGAAACACTGCGTCCCTTGCAACGCCAAATCGACGAAAAAGAACAGGACATTGACATCCGCTTCCCAGAAGATTTGCCGCCAATTTTGGCCGATCAAAATCGCTTGATTCAGGTATTGACCAACATGGTGAGCAATGCCTACAAGTACACACCCGCCCAGGGCAATATTCAAATTATCGGCGAAGTAGTCGACAACCAGTGGGACCCGAAGAGTAATAACACGGATCCGGTGCTGCATGTGTACGTGAAGGATAACGGCATCGGCATGAGCGAGGCCGATCTTGCCAAACTGTTTACGCCCTATTTCCGCAGTGATAACCCGGACGCGCGCGAACAACCGGGGACCGGATTGGGCCTGACGATTACGCGTGGCATTGTCGAACGGCATGGCGGTCAAATCTGGGTGGAAAGTGAACTGGGAACGGGCACAGCTTTCCACTTCACCGTACCGCTAGCGGCTGAGAGACAACCATCAGAATAGGCTATCAATTGATCGAGGTTCAGTGAGTGGAACATATCACTATTTATCGCGAACCCGGACGTTTTGCTGGATGGCCCGCCAACTATGGCATCTGGTCCTGGGGTGATGAGATCGTCGTCGGGTTTACGGCGGGCTATCATCAAGCCCAGGTCACTGATTCGATGCACAGTCGCGATAAAGACCAGCCCTTCACCACTTTACAAGCCCGTTCGCTGGATGGTGGTTTGACATGGGCGGTGCAACCGACGCCTTGCGACACACCGGGTAACAAAGCCCTTTCCGCCGATGAACATGTCAATAATGACTTGAAAATTCACAATCCCTACTTGCTGGTCAACCCACCAGCAGCCGTTGATGAACCCATTGATTTCGCGCAACCGGATTTTGCACTGATGTGTGGACGAACTGGCCTGGCAGCCGGGGCAGTGTCGTGGTTTTATACATCGCATGATCGCTGTCATAGCTGGCAGGGACCCTATCATCTGCCGTTGTTCGATCAACCGGGCATCGCCGCCCGAACGGATTATCAGATTAGTAGCGCGCATGAATGCACCCTGTTTTTGACCGCCGCCAAGCAGGACGGGCACGAGGGGCGCGTTATGTGTGCTCGAACCAGAGACGGTGGGCAGAGTTTCGAGTTTCTGGCGTGGATTGGTCCCGAACCAGCCGGCTACACGATCATGCCCACCAGTTTACGCCTATCCGAGTCGCACTTATTGTGCGCAGTCCGTTGTTCTGAAAGGCCACGATCCTGGATTGATCTGTACGCATCGGCTGATAATGGCGCAAGCTGGCAATATCTCAATCAACCCGTGCCCGATACGGGTTCCGGTGGCAATCCGCCCGCCATGATACAACTGCAAGACGGTCGGCTATGTCTGGTATATGGCTATCGCGCCGAACCGTATGGCTTGCGTGCTCGATTGAGTGAGGACGAAGGTCAAACGTGGAGTGATGACATCATCCTGCGCGACGATGCGGGCAACCGCGATATTGGCTATCCCCGCATTACCCAGCGCTCCGATGGCACCGTCGTCGCCGTCTACTACTATAACGATTCGCCCGATACCGAGCGTTATATCGCAGCGACATTGTGGAAACCGTAAAAGCGCGTGTTGGCAACCTGATTTTTCGTACAGGCACGCAAGTAGCTGCTACATGACACCTTCAAGGTAACCAGAATCAAAAACGCCCGCAACCAATGCGAGCGTTCGTTAATTTCGCTATCAGAGCAGTGGGTTTAAACCCGCTGTCTAGACGGCGTGCGTTTCCAGGCCCAGTTCCTGGACGATTTTGGCCTTCGGTTTGTAGCCAGTGACACGACCAACCGCTTCCCCATCCTTGAACAGAATGAGGGTCGGGATGCCCATGATGCCGTAATTCATGATGATGTCACCATGCGCATCAGCATCCAGCTTGGCGACTTTCAACTTGCCATCATATTCGGTGGCGAGTTCGTCTACAATCGGGGCAACCATTTTACACGGCCCGCACCATTCGGCCCAAAAATCGACCAGCACCGGGGTTTCGGAACCGAGAACATCCGTCTCGAAATTATCAGTCGTTGCTTCGAAGGTTTTACCAGCCATGTTTACTCCTCATTTGACTTTTGACGCCGACTCACCGGCATGTTATCATAAATAGAATGGAACTGACAAGCGTCCCCATTTTGAGTCGTGATTTATTGTACCCTGGGGATTATCACCTATGACTATAGACGACAACGAACTCCCAGAACTTACCCGCCGTCAAGAAGATATTCTGTCTTTTATCGTCAAAACCTATACCACTACTCCCGAACCGGTGAGTTCAAAATATCTGGTTGAGAATTTCGAGTTGGGCGTGAGTTCGGCCACTATTCGCAACGAAATGGCGGTGCTGGAAGACAAGGGCTTTCTCAACGCGCCGCACACCTCAGCGGGTCGGGTGCCGACCGAACGGGGCTATCGTTATTTCGTGCGGCGGCTCCTCAATAACAGTGAACTCAGCCTGACCGAACAAACCCATATTACCGAGCGGATGCAAGAAATGCCGCTGGCAACTGAGCAATGGATGCGACTGGCGGCGACTGTGTTGGCCCGCACGGTGCAATCGGCAGCATTGGTCACGCCGCCGGTATCAGAGACCAGTCGTTTCAAGCACGTCGAACTCATCTCGATTCAAGGGCGGTTGGTGCTGATGGTGCTGGTTTTGCGCAGCGGGAATGTGCATCAGCAGATGCTCAACCTGGCTGAATCATTATCACAGCCGATCCTGAGCCAGTGCGCCCAGCGCGTCAACGACATCTGCCTGGATTTGACCGCCAATGAAATGCGGATGAAGGGAGTCCAACTGGAGGTGCTGGAACGTGAAATCGCGGAACTGGCCGCCGACGTGATGGACCGGGCTGACACGCAGCAGGTGCGCGTGGTCTACCGAGATGGTCTCAGTGCGGTTATTAATCACTTCCAGGGGAACAGTGGTGCCCAGCAGGCGGTACGGGTATTTGAAGAACGCGCCGTCCTCAATATGATTCTCAGCGAAGTGCTGGTCCGCGATGCCGATGATGTGCAGGTCTTTATCGCCGGGGACGGACGCTGGGAAGAACTCAATCACCTGACCATGATTCTCAGTCGCTATGGCATTCCCGGTCAAACCACTGGTGCGCTGGGTGTGGTCGGGCCGACTCATCTCAATTATGGTAGGGCCATCAGCACGGTTCGCTACATGTCAAACCTGATGACCAACATGCTCGTGAAGTTGTTCAGTGAACCAACCAATGGCGACCACCCACAGTTGCCATCCTGAAAAGAGAACGGGTAAATCGAGATTCTTTATTTTTCGGCCCATTTTGTTAACGCAATTCTATGAAATATCCAGTAGACTTGGGAGTTGATCCCAAATGATATTTTGCATTGAATTTTGAGGATAGGTTAACGTGAGCAATCAGGAAACCACGCCCGATCCGGCTGCTGAAGCGGTGGAGCCGCCGGTTGCCGACGAATCAGAACCCGTTGCTGAAGCACCTGCAGCAGATCCTGAGGCAGAGGCCGAAGTCCCGGCTGAAGAAAGCGTCACTGAAGAAGACGCCTTGCTAAAAGCCAAGCAACAAGGCCAGGCCTACTTTGAAGGCTGGCAGCGCGAACGGGCCGATTTCGCCAACTACAAAAAACGAGCAGAGCGTGACCTGTTGACGATGCGGTTTAACGCCAAGGTCGATACATTGAAAACGCTGCTGCCCATCCTGGATGATTTTGAACGGGCGATGAGCAACATACCGGAAGATCTGGAGGGTCACGCCTGGCTGGAGGGGGTTGATGCTATCCAGCGCAAACTGTTGCAAACGCTGGAAAATGAAGGCATTCACACCCTGGATCCGGTTGGCGAACCGTTTGACCCCAATATCCATGAAGCCATTGGGCAGGACAGCGATACCGAAATGGAAAGTGGTCATGTGACCATCACCCTGCAAAAAGGCTATGTTTGTGGGGACCGGGTTTTGCGCCCGGCGCTTGTCAAAGTAGCGGAATAGACTTGCCACCTGGCAGACAATCGAACAATCGAAGGAGACTAACGAAATTATGGGACGCATTATTGGCATTGATCTGGGAACGACCAACTCGGTTGTGGCTGTCATGGAAGGTGGCACGCCGACGGTGATCCCCTCTTCAGAAGGCGGCAAACTGATTCCATCGGTCGTCGCCGTCAACCCCAAAAACGACGAGCGACTGGTGGGTAAGGTCGCCCGCAATCAGGCGGTGATCAACCCCGAAAACACCGTCTTTTCCGTCAAGCGGTTTATGGGTCGCAAATTCAGTGACAAAGAAGTCCAGGAAACGCTGAAGCGTATTCCGTATGAGGTAAAGGCGGCACCCAACGGTGACGTGCGCGTTACGATGGGTGGCAAGGAATATAGCCCGCCCGAGATCTCAGCGATGGTGTTGCAGAAGATTAAGGCCGATGCTGAGGCTTACCTGGGCGAAACCGTCGATCAGGCCGTGATCACCGTGCCCGCCTACTTTAATGACTCGCAGCGTAACGCGACTAAAGACGCCGGTCGGATTGCCGGTTTAGAAGTGCTGCGGATTATCAATGAACCCACTGCATCCAGCCTCGCTTATGGCATTGAGGCCGAAAAGAGCGAAGTCATCGCCGTGTACGATCTCGGCGGCGGCACGTTTGATGTCTCGATCCTCGAAGTAGCGGATGGCGTATTCGAAGTCCGTAGTACCAGCGGCGATACCTACCTGGGTGGTGATGATTTTGATGAGGTCATCATCGACTGGATTGCCGACGAGTTCAAAAAGGATAGCGGCATTGACCTGCGTCAGGACCGGCAGGCTCTGCAACGCCTGAAAGAAGCGGCGGAAAAAGCCAAGATCGAGCTTTCCAGCACCGTGAATACCGACATCAACCTGCCCTTCGTGACCGCTGATGCCAGCGGCCCCAAACATCTCAACATGACGCTCTCCCGCGCCAAAATGGAAAGCCTGGTTGGCGATCTGATTCGACGCTCGATAAAACCCTGTGAGCAGGCGCTTAAAGACGCCGGGCTGACCAAGAATGATATTGATGCCGTTTTGCTGGTCGGCGGCATGACCCGCATGCCAGCGGTCCAAGAAGCGGTGAAAAACTTCTTCGGCAAAGACCCCAGCCGGGGCGTGAACCCCGATGAGGTTGTTGCCCTCGGCGCAGCGATTCAGGCCGGTGTGTTGGGCGGCGATGTTAAGGATATTTTGCTGCTGGACGTGACACCGTTAACACTGGGCGTCGAGACATTAGGTGGGGTTGCCACCAATATGATCGACCGCAACACCACAATCCCGACCAAGAAGAGCCAGGTATATTCCACCGCTGCCGATAACCAGACGCAGGTCGAAATTCACGTGGTCCAGGGTGAACGCCCGATGGCGAATGACAATAAGTCACTGGGCAAATTTATCCTCGACGGCATTCCCCCGGCACCGCGCGGTGTCCCGCAGGTTGAAGTGACTTTCAATATCGATGCCAACGGTATCCTGGAAGTGAGTGCTCAGGATAAAGCCACCGGTCGTGAGCAGAAAATCACCATCACCGCCAGCAGTGGTCTGAGCGAGGATGAGATTGAAAAGATGGTGGAAGAGGCCGAGAAACATCAGGCCGAAGACGCTGTGCGTAAAGAGGCAGTCGAAGTCGTAAATCTGGCCGATAGCACGATTTTCTCTGCCGAAAAATTGCTGCGCGACTTCGATGAAAAACTGCCCGAAGATGCGAAAAAACAAACCCAGGAACTGATTGAAGCTGTGAATTCAGCCAAAGAAGGCGGCGACTCCGCTACAATCAAGTCTGCGACGGAAGCACTGGCCCAGCACATTCAAACCCTCGGTGGTCAAATGTACGAACAGCCAGCGGCGACCCCCACTGATGGCGAGGGTGGCCCTGGACCAGAGGACGACGAAGACGTAGTGGACGCTGAGTTCACAGAAGCGTAAAGCACAATGGGCTAAATCATCAACGGGCAGGGACAACCTGCCCGCTTGGATTCTGACGGCCTGTTTTAAATAAAAGTGACTGACTGGAAAACACGAGTAAGGGCATGGCACAAGACTATTACGAATTATTAGGTGTATCCCGGACGGCTGATACGGCTGAAATCAAAAAGGCCTTCCGTGGCCTGGCCCGCCAATATCACCCGGATGTGAGCAGTCACCCGGACGCTGAAACTCGCTTCAAAGAAATTAACGAAGCTTACGAGGTCCTGTCCGATGCGGACAAACGCGCCCGCTATGATCGCTTTGGGCATGCTGGCGTACAGGGCAATGGCGGTTCCTATACGGGCGGCTTCGCTGGCTGGGATGAAATTGTTGAGGAGTTCATCAATGGCTTCGGCGGTGCGGGCTTTGGCACAGCGGGTCGCACCGGGGCGCGACGTGGTCCGATGCCGGGGCAAGATCGCAAAATTGTCGTGACATTGACCTTCGAAGAAGCGATTTTTGGTGTCGAGAAAGAATTGCGACCGGAACGCCTGGAAATTTGTAACGTCTGTGATGGATCAGGCGCCGAGCCGGGTTCAGGCACCGTGACCTGTGCGACCTGCGCAGGTAACGGTCAGGTGCGGCAGGTATCCGAAAGCTGGCTCTATGGGCGCGTTGATCGTGTAACCACCTGCCCCGAATGTCGCGGTAAGGGTGAAGTGGTGTCTACGCCCTGCCATCAATGTAGTGGTAAGGGCCGTGTCCAAAGCGACAAAACGATCTCAGTATCGATTCCGGCGGGGGTCGGCGAAGGCTCACAAATATTGGTCCGCGGCGAGGGCGATTCGGGTGAGCCGGGTGCGCCGCCCGGCAACTTGTACGTCGTCATCCGCGTGCAGGATCATGCATTTTTCAAACGGGACCGCAACGACATCATTCTGGACATCAACATCAACGTGGCCCAGGCGGCGTTGGGCGATGTCATTCGCATCCCAACTGTGGATGATGAAATTGAGCTTACGATTCCGGCGGCGACCCAAACCGGCAAGGTCTTCCGGTTACGGGGCAAAGGCGTTCCTCGTCTGCGTAAAGATGGCTCCAATTCAGGGCGGGGCGACCAACTGGTCTATGTGCAGGTCGCGGTCCCCAACCAGTTAACCGAAAAACAGCGACAACTTTTCGAGGAATTAGGCAAAACACTCGGCACCGACATTCAACCGCAGGGCGGCAATCGCGGATTTTTTGACCGGGTAATGGATTTCCTCGCCGGTGAACAACAATAATCAATGGATTGAGGTGGCGCTCACCGTTGATGGCGAAGCAGCCGAGGCGGTTGCCGATCTCTTACAGCGCTATGGTCATCAGGGGGTGGCCGTCGAGCAGGAAGGTATCCCGCCCGATGCGTGGGATGATGGGCAGGCCGAGCCGGCGCAACACTTAACAGTCCGCGCCTATTTCCTCGCCGGTGATGACACCGAAGATACCAAACTCCGGCTGGAAACTGCATTGGGTCACATGAGTCTGATGTATCCGATGCCCACCCCGGTTTATCGCGTGGTTGATGAGCAGGATTGGGCTGAAGCCTGGAAAGCCCATTATCGCCCCTTGCGCATCGGTCGCAAGCTGCTGATTCGCCCCGAATGGATTGAACTGGAAATCGCCCCGGATGATGTCGTCATTACGCTCGATCCGGGCATGGCATTTGGCACCGGCACCCATCCCACCACCCAACTCTGTCTGCAAGCGCTCGAAAATCTGGTACAGCCGGGCATCCGTGTATTAGATCTGGGTTGTGGGTCAGGCATTCTATCCATTGCGGCCGCCAAATTGGGGGCCGGGCACGTCGTAGCACTGGATACGGATTCAATTGCTGTAACAGCCACGAATCAGAACAGCGACCGCAACGCAACCACCCCATTGATTACTGCCCAGCAAGGCAGCCTTGAGACGGTCATCAGTTCCGCCCGGCGGTTTGATCTAGTTGTCGTCAATATCCTGGCACGCATTATCATCGCTATGTGCGCGGAACACTTAGGAGAAGTCATCCGGCCCGGTGGCATTGGTTTGTTCAGTGGCATTATTGTTGACCAGGCTGATGCGGTAGAAGCCGCCCTGCGTGAGACCGGGTTAGAACCTTATGCCCGCCGTCAACAAGGAGATTGGGTTGCAATCGAAGCCCGCCGACCCATCGATTAAGTTCTGACGAACAGGTCCTTTGGGCTGTTGAGCCAAACTCCAGGTCGAAAACTCACTACCCAGCACTCAGCACTTTTTCTACGGTACTTAATACGGTCGCAGCACAAACACCCCCCAACCAAAATACCGTCTACCATAAGCCAGGTATGATCGCCGCTGTTCCGCAGCCCATTCTCGCAATTCGGGTGCGTCAACATCATCGGGATTTTCGCGCAGCCAATCGGAAACCGCTTGCCAATGCATCGCTTCATAACGATCCCAGCCATGATGATCGGCCAGCACCATTTCGATCAACTCAAGACCAGCCGACTCAAAGCGTATTAATGTGCCGGCCAGCGATGTGAACAACTCAGTATTGCCATCTGATAGCGCATCATAGGCGGCGGGCGGCGGTTCATCAATCCAGAATGACTCCCCCACCAGCAGCAAGCTACTCCGGTCCTTAAGCGCGGGTTGCATCAAAGCCAGTGTCCCCGCCAGGCCGTTGCCAATCCAGGTCGCGCCAATACAACTCACGATGTCATATTGGTGAAACGGTTCCGGGTAGGTGGCTGCATCGGCCTCTACCAGCGTTAAATGCGACGTGACATCCAGTCCCAGCGCCCGCTCACGAGCCGCCGCTAAAAATACTGAACTGATGTCCACGCCCACGCCTTTACTGCCAAAGCGGGCCGCCCATTGGCACAACATTTCTGCTTTGCCACAACACAAATCAAGCTGATAGGTATCGGCATTCA
This sequence comes from Phototrophicaceae bacterium, assembly GCA_965223835.1. Lineage (GTDB taxonomy): Bacteria > Chloroflexota > Anaerolineae > Aggregatilineales > Phototrophicaceae > CAVYXZ01. The sequence continues at coordinate 1,004,363 of CBDCXQ010000001.1, read as the reverse complement.
GGTTACAGATCGCGCCCAGCAACAGCAGTTGATCGACTGAAAATGGGTTAAGAATACGGTGATTGACCTCGGCAATTTCGTGAAAACGCAGGGACATATTCCACTGACTTTCGCTATAGCAAAACCTCGACATAATCTTACCCACTGTTCATCGAATCTGCCGGAATATCCGATATAATGAACCAGTGATATTTAGCACAAACTCATTAATATGGCGCACCTACAGGGCAAAGAACGCGCGGCCTATGTGCAGCAGATGTTTGACCGCATCGCAGGCCGCTATAATTTGATGAATCGACTCATGACCGCTGGTCAGGATCAACGCTGGCGTCGTTTTGTGATCCGGCAAGCGCAAATACCGCCGGGTGGTCATTTACTTGATTTAGCAACGGGAACAGGCGACATCGGTTTCGAAGCACTCAAAACAGTACCGAATGTCAACGTTGTGGGAGCAGATTTTTCACTGGGGATGATGCTGGTCGGCCAGCGATTGCCGCTGGGCCAGGAAATGCGCTGGTCAGGTGCCGATGCGTTGAACTTGCCTTTCGCCGACAACAGCTTTGATGCCGTTACGTCGGGTTATCTGGTACGGAATGTCATTGATATTCCCCGCACTTTACAGGAACAATTGCGCGTCCTCAAGCCTGGCGGACGAATTGTGATTCTGGATAGCTCACCGCCGCCACCCTCACTGCTGCGGCCTTTTATTGAGATTCATCTGCGCTATATTATTCCAGCACTGGGACAAATTGTGGTGGGTCCCAACGGGGCCGATGCCTATCAATATTTGCCGAACTCAACCCGATCATTCAAAACCCCGGACGAACTCGTTACATTGATGCAGGCAGCCGGGATCCAAGCAGTGCAATACCGGACGTTCATGTTCGGCACGATGGCCGTTCATTCGGGTCAAAAAGCAGTCCCGATACCTGATGAGGAAACATCAACAACCTGACCCGGTCAGGCTTTACTCGCTTTCGCGCCGGGGGTCGCGGTAGCGATAGGTAATGCGCCCACGTGTCGGGTCATACATACTCATTTCAACCTTCACCCGGTCGCCCAACAGAATGCGAATATAGAACTTGCGCATTTTCCCGGAGAGATAAGCCAGAATACGATGCCCATTATCCAGTTCAACCGTAAACTGAGTGTTGGGGAGCGCTTCGACCACAATACCTTCGACTTCAATCTTTTCTTCTTGCTTCTTCTGTTCTTTCTTAGCCATACATTTCCTTATAAACTCGGATAAAATGCAATCCGCTGCCTCGGTCAGACAGCGGTTTGATAACAAAAATCAGTTGACATCATCGTAACACCCCTTAGCGGGTTTGTGCTTTACGTTGACGACGACGGGCGCGGCGAATTGCTTTCTTTTTCTCAATGCGGCGCAATTCACTTTTTGAGATATGCCAGCGCTTGCGGCGTACCGTGCTGAGGATACCGCTGTTGGTTACTTTCTTGCGAAAACGACGTAACAACGAGTCCTGTGACTCATTTGGTTTCAGCCTTACTGTTGCCATATAGGTGCCATCACCCCCTTTCGTGTAGGATTTGGTAGCTGAGGCATAAAATCAGAACCGTTAACCCTGGAATGCTGGTTAAAGTTGCTGATTATACGAATTTAACTATTCACTTCAGCCGCTTCTAATTGTACCTGATCGCCAGATTCGTCGCTAGCCGCGTCCCCATTCGCCGCATCTGCGTTAGCGGCTTCGGCAGCTTCAGCAAGCGCGGCGGCCTCCGCAGCGGCGGCAGCAGCAGCTTCAGCTTCTAGCCGACGCTTCTCTTCCCAGGGAGCCGTTTCTTCGGCTGTGACTTCTTTGAGGCTGAGACCCAAACGCTGTTTATCAGGTTCGATACTGATGACGCGCATTAACAGATATTGACCTTCATGCACGACCAGCGATGGGTGTTCTGGTTGGGGATCGCCCATCTGTGTAATGTGCAGCAACGCTTCAATCCCCGGTTCCATACTGATGAAGGCGCCAAATTGCGTCACCCGTGAGACCTGTCCCTCGACCAATTGACCGATGTGATACATGCTCTCGACCAGTTCCCAGGGGTTTTGCTGCAGACGCTTGAGACTCAGGCCAATTCGCTTGCCTTCATCATCCAGGCGTAGCACGTACACCTCGACCTCGTCGCCCACGTTCAGAATCTCGCGGGGGTGCTTCACACGATGCCACGCCAGTTCGGAAATGTGGATCAAGCCATCAGCCCCACCCAGATCAACGAACGCACCAAAATCGCGCAAGCCACTGACAACACCTTGATGAACTTCGCCTTCCTTCAGGTTCTCCAGCAGTGCTTCTTTACGCGCCTCGCGCCGTTCACGTTGGGCATCACGCTGACTGAACACCAGGCGGCGACGCTTCCAATTGACCTCAATCACCTTCACATTGATGGCGGAACCGACTAGCGCCTGCATCTGGTCTTTACGCTCATCTTCGTTAAGGCCACGCGATAACCCGACAACATGACTGGCTGGAACAAAGCCGCGCAAGTTGCCAAAAGGTACGATTAAACCGCCACGATTGGCCTCTGTGACCTGCCCTTGCCAGACTTCATCAGCTTCCAGCAGCGTTTCAGCCCGTTTCCAATCCTCGCTCTGGCGAGCTTGCGAAACCGATAGCAGCAGGTTGCCTTCGTCGTCTTCGGGACGAATCACCATCACATCGACCGGATCGCCCATCGCGAACACAACATGATCTTGAATACGGTCCAGATCACGACGTTCAACCATACCGTCGCGCCCCAGACCAATGTCGACAATCAAACCCTGATGATCGACAGTTAATACGGTGCCGGAAACAATATCTCCACGCTGCGGCTCTTCACGGGCAAACGATTCCTCCAACAGCGCAGAAAAATCCATCTCGCCGGCCACCGTGTCCAACGAACTCTGTACATCCATACAATTTATCCCCCAAGGGTTTAATTTTTTTTGATCTCAGTGGTGGGACACACGAAAACGCGGCAAACACACACCGCGTTTGAGGCAAAACGTATGCTGGCCCACTTGAGGAACAGGCATGCCCCCCTACCTCAGAGACCGGGCCAGATTATACAAGTTAAGAAAATGTTTGTCAATGAAGCCGGCGTGAATCAGTGGACCTAATCCGTGCTTTCATCAACTTCGTCGGCTGCCGGTTCGTCAGCGGGCGCTTCCGGCTCCAGCAACGTGGGTTCCACGTCTAACTCCGGGGCCTCATCTTCCGATGCTTCCGGCTCCAACATAGTCGGTTCGGCATCCAAAGCTGGTTCCTCAGCTTCGGGCACCATTGTTGGTTCGCCATCTACTGCTTCAGCATCAGGTTCGGTTTCTTCGGCTGGTGCATCGGCCACGTCAGTTCCCCATCGCTGGGTAAACCCAACCCGGCGCTTTTCCGGTTCCAGGTGGCTAATGCGTAAGCTGAGATCATCGCCTTTTTTCACGTAGGAATGCGGTTCTTTCAAGGAGCCGTCACCCATTTCACTGAGATGCAGCAACCCTTCCAACCCATCCCCGAGAGCCACAAACGCGCCAAACTCGACGACGTTGGTCACGGTACCCTCGACCAATTGCCCCTCGTGGTAGCGCTGAGCCGCGTCATCCCAGGGGTCGTTCAACAATCGCTTCCGGCTGAGGGCAATCCGATTCGAATCGCGATCCAGATTGAGGACATAGACCTCAATTTCCTGCCCAACTCGCAAGATGTCACGCGGATGATCGACTCGATGCCACGCCAGTTCACTGACGTGAATCAGACCATCAGCACCGCCCAGATTGACAAAAGCGCCAAAATCACGCAGGCCGGTGACGGTTCCCTGCACCCGATCACCTTCCTTGAGTTCAGCCAGCAAACGGGCCTTCTGTTTGGCTCGCCACTCTTTCTGTGCCTCGCGTTCGCTGAAGATCAAGCGACGGCGGTCCTGGTCAACTTCAATGACCTTGACAACAAGCGTTGTATCGCGCAATTCATCCCAGGCATCACGCCGGTCGCCGGAGTAACTCACCGACACTAGATGGGAACTGGGTACAAAACCTTCCAACCGATTCCAACGCACCAGGATTCCACCCCGGTTACTGCCAGTCACCGTTACATCAACTACATCTTCACTTTCAAGCAGCCCGCGGGCTTTTTCCCAATCGTATTGCTGTAACCCCATGTTGATCGATACGACCAGGTTATCGTCCGGGTCACGTGGATTCATGATGTAGACGGGCACTTCGCCGCCCACCTCCAACGTATCACGAAAAGACGGGTCTAATCGTTCAATATCCTGATACGGCACGATACCGTCGCGTTTGGTATTGAGATCAACAATGATCTCACGTTCATCAATTTCGAGGATAACCGCGCTGCGAATCTCTCCCCGGCGCGGTGGCGCATACGCAAACGAAGCATCGAGTAAATCCCGAAATTCTGCGCCAAAATCTGTATCTTTTTCGTCCGAATTCATCGAATTTCTACCACCTTAATGGGAGTGTATCGTCGCCTCAACCATGAGGGATACCAATAACAACTTAAGAAACTTCCTGAACCTGATGCTCGATCTGTTCGAGCCATTCCATCTCAGCCTGGCACATCGACAAGGCATAACTAATCATCCAGACCTGTTGGAGATCGTCTGCGGCGGCTTTATCAGCCCACAGGGATTGCAGCGTCGCTTGCGTCTGCTGCCGACGCGTCGCCAATAATGCCTGAACTTCATCGGTGTTCAGGTGCTTGGTCAAATACAATTTGAGCAAGAATTCACGTTTGACATTATCTTCCGTGAGCGGCTCACGTAACCAGCTGAGCAATGCCTGACGTCCTGTTTGGGTAATTTCATACACCTTTTTTGAGGGCCGACTCCGCTGAGGGACCTCACGCATCTCGACAAATCCTTCATCAAGTAGTTTATGCAAAGCCGGATACAAGGTTCCGTAACTGGCGTTTGCCACTGCCCCCAGCACCGTTTGAACATGCTTTTTGATGTCATAACCTGACATCGGCTGTTCCATCAACAGCCCCAGAATTAAATGACGATGTGACATAGATTGATGAATCTCACCTCATTGGACTCATAGTGTGAGTATATCTTTTCGAGATAACCCCTCACAGATATAAATCAGTATGATTTGGTAAGAATTCGCCAATCTGCTACAAACCGCCATAGGTTTTCATTATATCAGAAAAGCATAAAAACTGTATAATCGGCGTTTGCATTCCATTTAAGCCGGTCGCGAACTAATTGCTTTCCGGTTCTCCAAAAGGAATGCCACGCAATCCGCGATCGACCTCCCAGGGGTATACAATGTAGGCTTCGGTGGTGGCCCCAAAGAAATCTGGCTCGGCCCGGCTGAACAATGAGCGGTAGGGGTTGAAATGCAGGACACAGGTATAGGGTTCGGCTCCGGCGCTTTCGGCCCGCCCCCGAACTGCGGTGCTGGTCCGGCCACTGCCCCATACATCGTCCACGATCAGGGTTCGCCGATTAATCAACAACGAGGAGTTGGGAAACTGAAGAAACGTCGGCCAGGCCATCAAACCGGCGGAGTCGGTTGCGGGAAAATTGACCGCTGCCGTCAGCACATGTTGAACATCCAGCGCTTCGGCCAACAACCCACCAGGAATCAACCCGCCGCGTGTAATCATTAACATCGCGTCAAATGGCCCAACAGCACGAAGCTGTGGAATCAAAAGATCAATGATCTTATCCACGTCGGCCCAGGTGAGCAGTTCATGTCGCATCGATCCTTGCACAGCTTAACCTCACTCTGACAAATTGAAGCCCTCATTATATTCACTGTCCATAATTTCTACAATGTGAGGTTAATGTGAGTAGTGCATGAAGGTATGCGATTGAGGCTGAGAGTAGCGACGACGTTATTCGGCGGTGGGCCAGATATATTGCTGTAACTGACAGCGTTCCTGAAAGCCTAATTTGCGATAGACACTCAGACCGGCAGTTGACGAGTGGAGAATACCAATACGATAGCCCGCAGCCCGGGCTGCTGCTAGAGCAGTTAATGTGATTGCTGTCCCGATACCCCGGCCCCGGAACGCTTCAAGCGTTGTTACATTATAGATCCCCGCCACGCCCGCGCCCAAAACCAACGTGGCAGTTGCAACCGGCACATCATCCTGCCAGGCTAAAAAGTGCCGCATCGGCGCATTTACATCCAGACTAGCCGCCAAAAACAGGCTATTCAATTCTGTAGTAATGTCAGGCAAGCCAAAGCCGGTTACACAGGTCTGGTTCCAGTGTTGGAGCGTTGTTGCGTCAGCGACCTGTTTCACGACGATTCCGGCTGGCAGCGCTGCAGGTCTATTCATCGCGCTTAAATCAACGGCCATTCCAACCAGTGTATCCGCATGGGTAAACCCTCGTGCTTTCAATAGCATGTCGAGATCGTGCGGACAGGTGCTCGGCCCGGTCCACCACAGCGACATGACATCGCGTGCCCGGTAGCGTGCCAAAACAGCGTCAATCTGATTTTCAACCTGTTCGGCATTCAGTCGCACTCGCGCCACTGTATTGAACAGCGGAAATTGTAAATCCGATATCGTCCAGAGCATTGCTTCAGTGTCATGATATTCACAACGCGGCCACGTACTGAACCAGTACCGGATACATTCAAACAAATTCGCTTCAATGGCATCTATCAGCGCGGATTCCGAGAAGTCGTGTAAGATGACGGACATCGTAGGGTTACCCTCAAGGCGGGATGAGCGTTCCTCAGTGTAACGCATTGTCTGTGCCCGTGCTGTAACATTGCTGAGCAAAGCAAAATTCGTCAGGAATCCGCCATCAGGCAACTGGCTAATTTACTGATACCCTCGGTTCGGCTCCAGTCGCCGCAACACGCATCAATTCATCCGGCAACGGTTCACCCCTCACCCAGGCTCGAATCATAGCGTTAAACAGATCCGGTCGTTCACCGTTCCAGGCATGATGACAACCAGGCGCAATGCGGTGGGTGGCATTGGGCATGGTATCAGCGACTAAACGAGCTGCGCGGCGGTTGATTGCCATTTCTTTTTCGCCAACGACGGTTAAGGTCGGCACGGTGACATTACTTAAGGCCGGATTCATGCGATAGCCATCAATGGCCCGCATAATTTCCATAATGACCGGACCGGTGAGTTGCTTCTGTGATTGCCGAAACGCAGCGAAATCCTCTGGCGGAATCTGCATCACCTTTGCATTCTGCCGGATAAAGAAGTCCTTGCTTGTGAACCCGGCCATAACGCGCGTGAGCACATGCAAGTGTAGGGGAAAGGGGCCAAACGCCGGCGCGCTGATAATCGCGCTGTGCAGCAAGTCGGCATGACGTGCCAGCAGTTCAACCGTCAACGAACCACCTAATGACAACCCCACAACATGCACCTGACCGCCGTGTGCTCTGGACCGTATCAAATCTGCTAGTTGGTCGGCAGTTGACTCCAAGCTAAACGGATCAGAACCACCCGTTTTGCCATGCCGGGGCAGGTCCGGCACCAAACAGTGATAATCGTCGACGAGTTCGGCCACCTGCCCATTCCACATCCACCCGGCCACGCCCGCGCCATGAACAAATAGTATCGTGGGTGCTCCTGCCGGACCCGTTTCATTCACATACATGTTGATTTGCCTTTCGTTGTTGGTTGGCACAATATTTGTGCCTATTACCATCTTAATTAGGAATTCTGAACCGCCGTTGTGAGGTCACGATTCTTCATGAAGAGCACCGGTAAAACATGTAAGATAATATCGGCGCTGAAGTGGGCGATCATCGCTGACTCCAGGCCATAGCGCCAGAACAAGAATCCGGCGACAATGCCGACGATGCCGTTCAACAGCAGCGCGCGGACAATCAACAACGGTGTAAGCGGAGCCAGGCGCGCGGTTGCGGGTAAATGGCCGATACCAAACAGCACTGCTGCCAGTACAATGGCCGTCCAGAAAATCGCGTCCTCCAGCACACCGTTATTCAAACGACTGAACAGCCAGACACTACCCGACATCACCAGCAAGCGCATCATGATTTCTTCATTGATGCCGCCGTAAAACGAGGCCAGGAACCCCTGCCACGCCGTCGCCGTCTGATTATCAGCCTTCATCGACTCAGGTAGTCGCGGCCTGAACACACCAAATTCCAGTGCCAGAACCAATGCGGCGGAGAGAACCCCCGCGATCACTGCCAATGGCGCAATCGCAACCAGCAGCGATAGCACCGCTTCACCGGCTAACAACCCTCGCAAAACAGGCAATTCCAGGCTCACTGCCCCAGCAGCTAACAACCCCACCCCCACCATCACCGCCAGCAAGACGGCACTTTGCAACAGCGTCAACGCGATCATCTTGTTGCGCGAAAACGGCAGGTCCTCAAGCTTCTTGCCACTGAGGGCCAAACCATAGGGTATCAACGCGATTGCGCCGAACATCCCCATCCCGACCAGAACGAAAAATAATCCCCAGTCGAACATTGTCTCTTCCTTTCAGCTAGTGCTGTCTTTACTCAGATGCATTTTCATCTGGCACCATGATCGATACCAGAATCCGTCGTTTGCGTGTACCATCCGGCTCGTTGTGCAGATGCGGCACCACCGCCTGCTGCACCACCGCTGAGATTTCCTGCACCTCGTCATCACTCAGGTAAAGCGGGGCTTTGGTATAACTGACCCCATCAGTAAACAAATCTACCTGCTCCCGGCTGTCCAGGTACGCGGCAAAATCCTGCAACACCGACGTGATAAACACCGTGAACATCTGCATATGGTCATCTTTGCTCATGTCCGCCAGATCGTCAGGTGTGAGCTTGGCCGTCTCCCCTTCCAGCGTGTACACCTTCTCAAGCGTGCCCCGCACCGGATTTTCCTCAGCCACGATGATAACGCCACCTTCCGCCAGTGCGTTCAGATGGCGATAGAGCGTCGCCTGTGCCACATCGGGCATTGCTTGCGCCAGCGCTTTCGCGGTTAGCTTACGCCCGGTTAGCGCCATCAAAATACGCATTCGCACCGGATGCAAGATCAAATTAGCTTTGTTCATATGATTATTCTCAATTTTGATAATCAAATAAGATTATATTATCATTTTTGGGAATTGTCAATATTTTTATCAGTTTTTGGCCTGTTTCCAATTCACGGGCTGCCTGACAATCAAGGAATGGCGTGATTGATCTTACCCAAATACGATTGAACTGATTGGGGAGTTTGAAGATGGGAGTCATATTTCTGACCAGGTGTCATACTTCATTTGAGGCCTAGCCAGATAAATTCTGAAGACGGCAACAGGCGCGACGTGCTTAAAACATAACCGTCGCCTGATTCAATCGCGCAATTTCATCAGCCGTTAACTGCACCTCGACTGCACCCAGCGCAACTTCTAATTGGTCCAATTTACGGACTCCCACAATCGGCGCGGTAATCACCGCCTGGGCCAGTTGCCATGCCAGTGCGATCTGTACCATCGGAACCTCGTGCGCCTTAGCGATCTCACGCACCACATCCAGCGCATCCCAGACACGATCATCGGACAGGTATTTTTTGATCACGTTGCCCCGGCGCGTCGAATCGGGTGACTGATTCTCGCGGGTGTACTTACCCGTCAGGAACCCTGCCGCCAGTGGACTATACGGAATCACACCGATGTTTTCGGCTCGACACAGGTCGGCGAGGGCGTGTTCAAATTCTTTACGATGCAGCAGATTGTAGTGCGGTTGCAGGCTGGCATAACCCACTAGATCATGTTTCTGACAGAATTTCAGCGTCCGTTTGAGTTGGGCCGCCGTGTGATTGCTACAACCGATATAGCGCACTTTCCCGGCTTTGACCAGTTCATCCAGCACGGTAAACGTCTCTTCCAATGGCGTGCTATCATCCGGCCAATGGGTCTGGTACAGGTCAATATAGTCAGTTTGCAAGCGACGCAAGCTGTCCTCAACCGCCCGCGTAATGTGTGCCCGACTCAGGCCCTCACCATCAAGACCCGACCACATACGCCCACGAACTTTGGTCGCAATGATGACACTTGAGCGATCTTTAGTCCGCAACCACTTGCCAATCATCGTCTCGGATTCGCCGCCAACATTGCCATCCACCCAGCTTGAGTAAATGTCTGCCGTATCAATAAATGTTAGCCCGGCATCATAAGCCGTATCCATGATGGCGAACGATGTAGCTTCATCAGCCGACCAGCCAAAGGTCATCGCTCCCAGACATAATCGACTCACATTGAGCGTTGTCGGTCCCAGTTGTGTGTATTGCATGCGCAATCCTCCAATAAGCCAGGAACCTTAATTATAGCGCTTGATTTCTAACGAGTCGCAAATCTGACTATGATATAATCATACGACTCTTGGCAGTAGTAAAATCGAGGCAATATGTTCAAAAAGGTTGTCAAAGCTGTTCTGGGCGATCCCATCGAACGAGCATTATCAGAATATCGGGCACAGGTTGAGGACATCAACGCGCTGGAACCGCAGATGCAAGCGCTATCCGATGATGGCTTGCGGCAGAAATCCGATGAACTGCGGTCTCGTTTGCAGAACGGCGCGACCATGGACGAGATCCTGCATGAAGCGTTCGCCCTGGTACGCGAAGCATCGGTGCGCACCATCGGCCTCCGGCCCTATGATGTTCAACTCATTGGCGGCATGGTGCTCCATCAGGGACGCATCGCGGAGATGAAAACCGGTGAAGGTAAAACGCTCGTCGCGACCCTGCCGCTCTACCTGAATGGGTTACAAGGCCGGGGCGCACACCTCATCACCCCCAATGATTACCTCAGTAAAGTCGGCCTGCAGCAAATGGGGCCGATTTATCGTCTACTGGGATTATCCGCGTCTGTGATTCAAAATGCTGCGGGCAACCCGGACGCGGGGTCGTTCCTCTACGACCCGGAATTTGATGCCGATGATGAGCGCTTCCAGAATCTACGCTCCATCACCCGCCGCGAAGCTTATCAGGCGGACATCGTGTATGGTACAAACAATGAGTTCGGCTTCGATTATCTGCGCGATAACATGGTCATGGACCTCAAGCAGAAAACGCAGCGTGATCTGGTGTATGCCATCGTTGACGAGGTTGATAACATCCTGATTGATGAGGCGCGGACACCGCTGATTATCTCTGGCCCGGCGGACCCGCCATCAGAATACTACAAAACCTTCGCCCAAATCGTCAAAGGCCTCAAAATCAGCAGTGACGATAGTGTTGAGGAAGAAGAACCCGATGGCGATTATGTGGTTGATATTAAAGATAAAGTCGCCTACCTGACGGAAGCTGGAATCGAAAAAGTTGAAAAACGACTGGGCATTGACCAGTTATTTCATCCCGACCATGCCGAGATGATTCCCTACCTGGACAATTCGCTGCGAGCCAAAGCGCTGTATCACAACGACAAGGAATATATCGTTGAACAGGGTCAGGTCGTTATTGTGGACGAGTTTACCGGGCGTTTGATGCATGGGCGGCGTTTTTCCGAAGGTCTACATCAAGCCATCGAAGCCAAAGAAGGGGTCGAGATTCGCCGCGAAAACATGACAATGGCGACGATTACCTTCCAGAATTTCTTCCGCATGTACGACAAATTGGCTGGTATGACCGGTACGGCGCTCACCGAGGCGGAAGAATTTGAGAAAATTTATGACCTCGAAGTCGTAGCGATTCCAACCAATGTGCCAGTAGTGCGTGATGACCAGCAGGACTTGATCTACTCGACTGAAGCGGGCAAGTTCAAGGCCGTTATTGCCGACATCAAAGAACGGCAGGAACGCGGTCAGCCGGTGCTGGTTGGTACCGTCGCCATTGAAACCTCTGAACGGTTGAGCAAGTTACTCAAAAACGCCAAAGTCGATCATGAGGTCCTGAACGCCAAGAATCATGAACGTGAGGCCACCATCATCGCGCAAGCCGGACGTCCCGGCGCAGTAACAATCGCTACCAACATGGCGGGTCGTGGGGTCGATATTCTGCTGGGTGGCAACCCGGATGGACAGGCGCGGGAAAAGCTGCGTAAACAGGGCATCGAAATCACTGAAGCAACTGATGAGCAATGGGCCGCCGCGCTCAAAGAAGCGGAAGTGGAATGCAAACAATCCCGCGAAGAAATCCTCAAGGCCGGTGGCCTGTACGTGATCGGTACCGAACGCCATGAAGCGCGACGGATCGACAATCAGTTGCGGGGACGTTCAGGTCGGCAGGGTGATCCGGGTGCCTCGCGTTTTTATTTGAGCCTCGAAGATGAACTCATGCGCCGCTTCCAGGGGGACCGCGTTAAACAGTTCATGTCATGGGCTAATATGGCGGAAGACGAGCCGATTGAGCACAACATCATCAGCAAATCGATCGCCCAGGCCCAGGTTCGGGTCGAAGGCCACAACTTCGATATTCGTAAGCGGGTGCTGGAATATGACGATGTGGTCAACAAACAGCGTGAATTCATCTATCGCCAGCGGACTGAGGTGCTGGAAGCCAAGGACATGCGGGCTATGTATCTCGATGTGCTTGAAGAAGGCGTGCTGGCGGTACTTGAGGAATTCATCGGTGATGAAGATGACCCGGAAACGTGGGATGTCGAGAAGCTGCACCAGCAGTTGTATACCATCTTCCCGGTTCCCGAAACCATCACGCCCGACACCATGCGTGAGATGACACTTGAAGAACTGGAAGAAGCGCTTATCCAGGCTTTTACCGCGGCCTATGATGCCAAAACCGCCGAATTGGGTGAAGACCTTATGCACCGGGCGGAACGTCTGGTGATGCTCAACACGCTCGATCAATTCTGGCGCAGGCATCTCACCGACCTGGACATGTTGCGTGAAGGCATCGGCCTGATGGCAATTGCCCAACGCGATCCGCTGGTTGAGTATCAACGGGCAGCGTTTGCGATGTGGGAGGATATGCAACATGAAATCCGCCAGAAAGCGGCCAATGATCTCCTGCATATTAAAGTCCAGGCGGCGCAGCAGCAACCAGTTCGGCGCAATGTCCGGGCATTTCGACCGGGTGTGGGCGGCGGCGCTGCCACCTCCAAACCAGAGACCGTGCGCAAGACAGCCAAAGAAAAGATCGGTCGCAATGACGTGTGTTGGTGCGGCAGTGGCAAGAAATATAAACACTGCCATATGAAGGAAGATAAACAGGCCCAACGCGAACGGGTTAAGGCGAACTGATCCGTTTGAAATTTCACTGCATCTTCGATTATAATCTGCCGTAGTTGGGCGTTGCCAGGGATGGCAGCCTGCGTTCACATGTCGATTGAAGTAGCCCACGGGATGAAAAGATGACTCAGGTTGATTTGGATTCGCACTTGATGGACGATATGGACCCACATCTCCTGGATTTTCTGCAAACCAGGGTGAACTCCTTCATCAAATGGGATCTGGTCCGGTTCTTTCACGATAATCCCCACGCTGCAGATACTGCCGAAAATATTGCGCGTTATATTGGTCGCGATGCCCGTGCCATTGCAGAAGAACTGGATGGCCTGGTGGCAACCGGTGTGTTACGCCAGAATGATGTACCGAGTACGCGCCTCTATGCACTGACCAGCGCCGACGATGTTCGGGCGTTGGTTAAAGATTTCGTGGCCGCGTGCAACGACCGGCAGTTTCGGGTCAAAGCCATTTATCACGTCATTCGGGCGATGCGGTGATTCCGTGATCGACATCACCCCCAATCAGATTTTACTTTTGTATACCTGGTTCCCGCTGGCGACCGTCATCGCCATCACGTTGCTGATCGCGCGTTTTTATGAGACTTTTTCCGGGGACCGGACCTACTATCAACTTTTTTTGCTGCCACTCCTGCTATTTGGATTAGCTGGCGTACGGTACTCAAGCATTGATCTGATCGCCGGAGATTGGTTGGGCGATTTATTTTCCGGGACCGGGGGACTGCTGTTGATTATTTTGAGTATCCGCCTGTATCACTTGATGACTGCCGGACGCAACTAGAGGCCAGGGTGGATTGGGGCGGATTTTTGGGCGTGGTTGGACCTGTTTCAATTACAATTTTGTTTGTAATTTTAGGTCTGCTGAGCCGTCGTCTTGGTCGCGTCACCCGGACTGCTCCCTATTATTATGGTTTATACCTGGCCGCCGCCCTGATGGCGATCAGCACAGTCGCCCGCCTGGTGAATCTAGGACGTGGATCTGCAGCCGCGACCGCCCTGCGTGGTGAACTCGGCGGCGTCATTATTTATACTGGCTTGCCCGCTCTCAGTGTGACGATTGGCGTATTCGTCGTCTGGCGTTATTGGAGTTGGCTGCTGGCAGAACGGGAATAATGAATCATGGTTATGATCGGTGATCTGCGTATCACGCGCATCAATGAGAGCGATTACTGGGTTGACCCCGGTGGCCCATTCGGGCTGGTGCCGCGCGCACTCTGGAGTCGCGTTTTTCCAGTCACTGCCGATCATCTGGTCAAGATGTCCAGCCATTGTCTACTGGTTCAAACCGGCGACCAGAATGTATTGATTGACTGCGGTTATGGGCATAAATTATCACCTAAACAGCAGCACATCTTACACCTCAGTCGTCCAGATGGGACCATAGCAGATGGCCTGGAACGTTTAGGGTTGACAGTAGAAGACATTCATCTGGTCATCAACACCCATCTCCACGCCGACCACTGCTCTGGCAATACATGGTACGATGAAGCTGGTCAAGTGGTCCCGGCGTTCCCCAATGCTGAGTATGTTGTGCAACGCCGTGAATACGCAGATGCCTGCCAGCCCAATGAACGCACCCGCGCCACCTATATTGCGGAAAACTTTCAACCGTTGGTCGAATCCGGGCAGATGCGCTTGTTGGATGGCGATACCGATCTCGCGCCGGGCATTCGTGGCATCATCACCCCCGGCCATACCCCCGGCCACATGAGCATTTTGTTTGAACATAATGGTCGCTATGGAATGCAGGTCTGTGACATGGCGACCTATGCGGTCCATTTTGAACGTCTCGGCTGGATGACGGCTTATGATGTAGAGCCGCTCATCACCCTGGAAACCAAGCGCCACTGGCAGCAATGGGCGCTCGACCATGACGCTACCCTCTTTTTCCCACATGATCCCTATCGCCCTGTCGGGAGACTACATCGGGACGACCAGGGTCGCCTGCAAGTGCAGCCAGTTGAACACGATGCCTAGCAGCAATTTGAGGCTGTGTTACAGCGTAATCCAGCAATACCGATCACGTTTCGATTACTGCACTAGTTACCGGCGTTGCGTTCCTGCCACTCCTGAATAGTCTGGGCCAGTAGCGAACGCACCGCTTGATCGTCCACCTCACCAACCGCATCATAATATTGCCCATCCACTTCAATTGATACCCCGCCATCAGGCGACGGATGAACATGGATACTACGCTGATTGAAATCCGGCAGGTGGGCCAGTTTGTGCTGTAAGTAGGCTTCAATCGCACCGGCCAGATCCAGCTCTGGCACGGGCACAAACTCGGTTTTCGTGCGCCCCAGCAGACCCGCCCTTTTCTTGATCGTTTTGGGTTCCTCATCCATCGAAAAGCGCGGCAAATCACCTGGCATCTTTCCGTCAATGGCGGGCGGCGGGACGGCAGCCGGCGGCGGCTCTGGTTCATCATCTACCAATAAATCACGCAGCGACGCAGCACCTGCATCCGGCGTGGCAACTGGTTCCGGCTCTGGTGTATCAGGCGAACTCGCAAGCTCATCGACCGTTTTGGATTTTGATGCCTGCGTGACCATAGGCGACAATTCACGCATGATCGTGAGGAACCGACTCTTAAACGTCTCATCACTTCCCAGATTCCGATACACCTTATCGCCCATCTGAATAATCAGGCCGCCATCCATAACATCACGCAGAATCGTAACCACTTCCACCGCCTGTGCCGTCTCCCCATTGCTGACCTGAAGCGAATAAGTACCGGCGGGAGCGGTTCGCGTTGGTGGCGCTGGTACTGGGGCTTGCGCGACAGCCGGTTTTGGTTGCGGTGTATCGACCAGCGAATCCAGGTCGGGCAAATCATCAAGACTAAGATCATCATCGTCGTCATCGGATGGACGAGCGACACCCGTGACCGGCATCATGGGATGGTCAGCCGCTGTCTGAGACGTGTCGCCGGTGCCTTGCTGGCTACGCTGGGTTCGGGCGCGCACGATGAAAACCAGCGCCACGATCAGGGCGACACCTGATAAGCACAACGTCATCATCGCCCCGGCGGGAATCTGACGAATGAAATCGAGTTCGGTCGAACCAGTTTGCGCAAGAATTAAAATTGGGTTCATAACACGTTACCGTCCTGACTTATACTCCGGGTTGACACTTCGGGCAAAAATGGGTGCCGCGTTGCGCAACCCGAATTTTCTCAATGGGTTGGCCGCACGCCTGGCAGGGTTCGGCAGTGCGACCATAAACGTAAAAATGATTCTGCGACTTGCCGAGGGTTCCATCCGGCTTCCGATACCAGTTGACGCTGGCCCCCTCATGGTCGATTCCAGCTTGCAGCGCCGTCCGCACGGTGTCATAGAGCCGGGCACTTTCGTCCGCCGTTAGCTCATTGGCCCGGCGCAACGGATGAATGCCCGCACGATGCAGGGCCTCATCGGCATAAATATTGCCCACGCCAGCGATAAATGTCTGATCGAGCAAGAGCGCCTTAATATTCTTTTGGCGCGGCTGCAACCGTGCCTGAAAATCGGCAGCGGTGAAATCATCTGCCAGTGGTTCCGGGCCGATGTGCGCCGTAATGGTTTCAATGTTGTCAGTCAGGTAAACGCGCCCAAATTTGCGCGAATCAGAAAATCGAAGCTGTTGGCAATCGTCCAGTTGCAGCCGGAAATGTACCCATTTATCGGCATCATGTTGCTGGTCATTGGCGGCGACATATAAGCGGCCCGTCATCTTCAGATGGACGACCAGGATCTCGCTGTCCAGTTCACACAGGATATATTTAGCCCGGCGGTTGACAGCCCGGAAGGTCTGCCCGGTAATGCGGGCGGCAAATTCCGGCGCATCCGGGCTGTGGATGGTGCGACCCCAGTCGTACCACAGGGCCTCAACGGTATGTCCAATGAGCGGTTCGCGTAAACCACGAACCACCGTTTCAACTTCAGGTAATTCCGGCATAATCTTAGTGTAATCCAATTCTGACGTTAACGCCTGTTGATGTTTGTCGTGAAATCGTGATGAACGGGTTTGTATCAATCGATACGTTATGGCTGCTCAATCCAGATTTTCCAGACACGAAATTCAAAGCCAGGATTCTGGAAACGGGGTTGATTGTTCAGAAGAATTTCTTCTGCGCGCAGCCAGTCCAACCCGGTATGAAACGGTCCATGATACCAGCTTATCACAAGATAGGCGGGGTCACCGGGTCGCAACTCATCAAGCAAGCGCTGACCAAAACCGGGGACCGGGTCTTCGGGCAAACAACGCAAATCAAGACCATCGCTGTAAAAGTACAGCAAGTGACAGGCCTCTTTTGTTGCATAAATTGGTAGCTCAGGCTGCTGTCCTAGAATATTCGCCCCTTCCCGCACGGCCTCATCTGCGAGAAAAAAGCCGCTCTGGAAATCGAAGGCGTTGTTACCGCTAAAATTCAGATCATCGGGAGCCGTCGCCGCAAACGGCAGCGCGAATGTCAGCAACCAACCGGCCAATATGCCCATCACAGCCAACGGTGCCAACCGATGCATCGTCCAAAAGCGACCCAGTGCCAGCGCCAGCAGGAGTGTCAACGGCGCTGCAATCGGCATCAAGTAACGCGCCGTCACCACCCGCGCAGTGAGGATGATGGGTGCGGCAATGACAAGAATCCAAACAACCAGTAAGAGCAACCGGCGACGTTCATGCGATTTACTTGCAATCCATAATGTCGGGATGATTGCACCTGAGATCAACAAAAACAGCGGTGTTGTAAATTCCGCTAGCAAAGGCAATACATCGCGCAAGTAAGCAATAGGACCCGGCGGGGCAAATGCATCGCTACGTTGAATATTGAAATCATTAATCAGGATAAAGGGATCGCCAGCTTGTTGCGCAATATAGGCCGGGATCAGCACCGGCAGCCAAAAGCTGATGACGACGAAAGCGGCAATCATCAAACCCGGTAGATAAGTGCGGATATACATTCTGATACCTTGCCGCCAATCAACATGCAGCAAAGTCGCGATGACGACGAAGATCGGCAGCAAGGCCATCGTCAGTTTCGCCAGCGAGGCCAACGCCAACAGCAGCCCTAAAACAAGCCCCTGCCCCAGCGTCGGACGTCGCGCAAATATCAGGCTGCGCCACACGACCAGCACCGCAAAACCTGCCGCGAACGGATCCGCCAGTGCCATGCGTTCGAAGAAAAATGCGAATGGTAGCAGCGCGTAAATCAACAGGGCCAGCAGGCCGGTCAGGTGATTCTGCCACCAGCGTCCCAATAAATAAATCGTGGCAGCGGTAAGCGTGGAAAACAGGGCGATTGATAAGCGGCCCACAACCAGCGCGGTTGCTGGTGGCCCGGCGAACAAGCCCAGCCAGAAGTAAGTCAGCAGCTTACCGTGGGCTTCACGGGCTGGATGCACTTCAAACTGCCACGCAGCAGCAGCCCGCACGCTATGCGACCCCTCATCGACATACGGTTCCAGCCCAGTGATGTGGTGCGTGCGTATAAATAGATGCAGGAGTAACAGTGCCACCACCGGCAGCCAGATGTTGAGTGCAGGCTTTTTCACATGAATCCAGAACAATCTCCAGCGAATGGAGTCTATTTAACGAGGAGCCGGTCCACAATTCAAGCGTCGGTTTGTGTATAATAGAAAGATAAGCAAAAGGGACGACAAATGGTACAGGCAATTCGCATTAAAACCACGATTGGTGAAGATCGGCGACTGGTTATTGATTTACCAGATGACACACCCGTTGGTCCGGTTGAACTCGTTATTCAACCTACAGAGGAAGCGCCACAGATTACCAGTGCCACCCTGACCAGAGAGGAAGCGCGAGCCAAGCTATTAGCGGCTGGAGCACTCGTCACCTGGGTCAAAGCCCCCCCTGGTACGGTCGCCTTGACGCCCGAAGAACGGATGCGTATCGGTCAATTACCACCCGACGCCCGCCCATCACATGAACTCGTTGATGAGGACCGAGGCGACTATTGAGTACCTACTTTGTCGATACCAGCGCCCTGGCTAAACGCTACATTGCTGAAACTGGTTCGAGTTGGGTACTCTCATGGGTTGAGCCACCTGCGAATAACGTTATTGTTGTTTCTGAGCTGGCTATTGTGGAGATGCATTCTTTGTTCGCACGTCGTCAGCGAGAAGGCAAACTATCGCTAACAAGCATATATTCATTGCGAGTCGATTTTTTGTTACACTTCGAAAACGAGTATCTTAGCGTTCCTATCGAAGGTTCGATTCTGAAGCATGCTCAGCATTTGATTACAAACTATACCCTGCGTACATTGGACGCCATCCAATTGGCCTGTGCATTACATGCCGAGAACATTCTAAGCGTATCAATGAATTTCGTCAGCGCTGATAATAATCTTCTCACAGCAGCCACTGCTGAGGGATTCATGACTGATAATCCGCTAAATCACCCTTAATCAGGATCGCACTCGTCCAGATCTTCCCAGTCCAGGTCGCTCATTTCCAGCCGATTATCGCCGCCAAAATTGAGTTCGCCCATTGCATAGCGATGTGCGACGGTTCGCAGAAAATCCGCCGGGACCGAGTTGCCCTTCACCACCACATTGACCCATGCACCGCCCGCCACATGCTCATCATCCACAACTACTGCCACATCCTGCACCGGCAGGCGTGGTGAACGTTCCTGCTGGCCGCGTTCGATGGGCACGCACCACAGAAATGATCGGCGCTTATCGTAGAGAATTTCCAGTTTCATCCGTCGCATACCACTATTATAGCAATCATATATTGATAGCCATAAAACCAACCCAGTTATCAATCGTATGGAGATTATAGCGTTCCTATCGAGGCCGAGAGTGATATACTTGTTCTAAAGATTGCTGGAAAGTTGAAATTCATAACCCTATGGCAAATCAAGATTTTGTGCATCTGCATGTCCACACTGAATTTTCGCTGCTGGACGGCCTCAGCCGCATCAACAAACTCGTCAACCAGGCCCAAAAACTCGGCATGAGTTCGCTAGCGATTACCGATCATGGCACCATGTTCGGCGTCATTGATTTTTACCATGCGTGCAAAAACAAAGGCATCAAGCCCATCATTGGCCTGGAAGCCTATCTCGCGCCCCGGTCAATGCATGACCGTGATTCAAACCTTGACCGTCGGTCCAACCATTTGTTGCTGCTGGCGAAAAACCAGACCGGGTATCAGAACTTGCTCAAAATCGCCAGCGCCGCCCAGCTTGAAGGCTTTTACTACAATCCACGTATTGATCGCGATTTCCTGGCCGATCATGCTGAAGGCTTGATCGCGACCAGTGGTTGCCTCGCCGCGCAAATTCCCAGCGCGGTCATGAATGGTCAGGATGATACAGCCCGCGAACTCATTGGTTGGTATCGAGATACGTTTGGTAAAGAAAATTTTTTCCTCGAACTGCAACAACATGACATTCCTGAACTGGACACAGTTAACAAGTGGCTTTATGACAACCGCGATTATGCCGATACACCCTTTGTCGCCACCAATGATGTCCATTACGTCCTGGAAACGGATTACAATCCCCACGATACCCTGCTCTGCATTCAGACCAGCGCCCTGAAGCGGGACACCAACCGGCTGCGCATGTCCGATCCCAGCTATCATCTGACGTCGGCGCAAGACATGTGGCAGTATTTTGGCAACGTGCGTGATGGCGAACCGCTTAAGAACACCCGCTTAATCGCCGATATGTGTGAGGTTGATCTCGATTCGAAGGGTTATCACCTACCGGTTTTCCCGGTTCCACCCGGTTTCGATAATGAAACCTACTTGCGTTACCTGTGTGAAAAAGGCCTTCAATGGCGCTTTGGCGATGACGCGCTCAATGACTCCACCCTGCGCGACCGCCTCAATCATGAACTGCATATCATCCATGACATGGGTTTCGATTCCTACTTTCTGATCGTGTGGGATTTATGCGAATTTGCCCGTGAAGCCGACATCTGGTGGAATGTACGCGGCTCCGGTGCCGGTAGCCTGGCCGCCTACAGCCTGGGCATCACCAACATTGACCCGATCCAGAACAGCCTGATTTTCGAGCGTTTCTTGAATCCAGGCCGTGTGAGTATGCCCGATATTGATCTGGATTATCCCGATGATCGCCGCGCTGAGATGATTGATTACACGGCGCAAAAATATGGCGAGGACAAAGTGGCCGCGATTATCACCTTTGGGACGCTGGGACCCAAAGCAGCGGTACGCGATGTCGGTCGAGCACTGGATGTACCGTTGGAATTGGTCAATCAAGCCGCGAAACTTATTCCCCAGGAGCCGAAACCAAAGCCGCTCATGACCTATGTCGAGAGTAATCCTGAACTGCTGGACCTGTATAACGGTAATCCAGACATTCAGCAGGTCATTGACAACGCCAAAGAGCTACAGGGTGTCAGTCGCCATGCCTCGACTCATGCCGCTGGCGTGATTATCGGCGATCGTCCGCTGGTCGATTACATCCCGTTGCACCGCTTGACCAAAGGCAATGACGACGGTTCGATCAAGGCCGTAACGCAATTCACGATGGAGACCTGTGAGCAGGATATTGGCTTGCTCAAAGTCGATTTTCTCGGCCTGTCCACGCTGACGATTCTGCGCAAAGCCTGTGACCTGATTAAGCAGCATCGTGGCATCAACTACACGATGGACAACATCCCCTACCGGCATGAGATGGTCGAACATGACCCGGAACAGACTCGTCTACTAGATGAAGCCTTCGAAATGATGGGTCGTGGCGAAACCATCGGTGTCTTCCAGGTCGAAAGCGGCGGCATGCAACAAATGCTGCGCGGGATGCGTCCCAAACAATTTGAGAACATCACCGCTGGCATCTCGCTCTATCGCCCTGGCCCGATGGATTACATTCCGACCTATAACAGACGTCTGCACGGTGAAGAAGAATCACAATATCGTCACCCGAAACTCGAACCTATATTGCAGGAAACTTACGGAATCCTGGTGTATCAAGAACAGATCCAGCAGGTTGCCAGCCAGTTATTCGGTTATGAACTCGGCGAAGCGGACCTCATGCGCCGGGCGGTCTCCAAGAAAAAGGAGAAAGATTTACTCAAGCACAAGTCGATCTTCCTCGAACGCGGCCCGGAAAACGGTGTCGATGTCGAAAGCGCAGAGAAGATTTTCGACGACATTGAGTTCTTCGCCAACTACGGCTTCAACAAATGTGTGACGGGGGACACCGAAATTGTAGATGCCGCAACCGGTCGACTGGTTCGCATTGAAGACCTGTTCAATGGCAAAGTCAAGGTAAAAGAAACGCTGACCTGTGACACCGAGACCTTGACGCTAAAAAACGGTACGATCACCGACGTCATGTTCAATGGCGTCAAACCGGTCTACAAACTCACCACCCAAACTGGACGTTCTATCACAGCAACCGCCAATCATCCTTTCTATACCTTCGATGGCTGGCGCATATTAAGTGAGTTGATCGCAGGCGATCAGATTGCTGTGCCTCGACGGATTCCGGTTGAGGGTAAAAAATATACCAGCAGTCACGCTGGGATACTTCCGCGATTCTTATGGCAAGACGAGAAAGCGGTAGAAACAAATTGGCTCTATGAACTTAGCAATGAACACTTGGCATATATTACGAGTCATTTCTGGTACTACGATGCTGGCGGCTATTTCGACAACATTCTGAAGAATCAATTCCGATATGAATGCCCTGTATCATCAAGAAATGTGGCTCGGCAACTTCAGCATATACTCTTGAGGCTTGGCATAATTTCTCGCATCAGTATGATTCAAGACACTGGCTATTGGCAGGTGGAGATTACCGAGCCTGCTTCACAAAAGCTTTTTGTAGAACAGGTGCTACCAAAGTCGCCCGATCATGTAATGGATTGGAATGCTGCTGAAAAGAAAGAGTGGCCCTGGTACAAGCCCGTTGCTATGCCTGTATACGATGATGCTGATGAACCCCACGACGACATCTACTGGGACAAAATCGTCTCGATCGAATATGCAGGCGAACAACCAACCTATGATCTGACCATCGCCGATACGCATAACTTCGTCGCTAACGACATCATCGTGCATAATTCGCACGCTGCCGATTACGCCGTTATCACGGTTCAAACTGCGTATCTCAAATGTCACTACCCCGAAGAGTATATGACGGCCCTGTTGACCGTCCAGCGCGACGACTCAACCAAAGTCGCCACCTTCATGGAAGAATGTCGCCGGTTAGGGATTCCCATTCTGCCACCGGACGTGAACTACAGTATGCTCGACTTCGATATTCAGCCAGTAGATGACAGGGTGCGCGGGATTCGTTTTGGC
This sequence comes from Phototrophicaceae bacterium, assembly GCA_965223835.1. Classification (GTDB taxonomy): domain Bacteria; phylum Chloroflexota; class Anaerolineae; order Aggregatilineales; family Phototrophicaceae; genus CAVYXZ01. Next base: position 980,952 of record CBDCXQ010000001.1, on the reverse strand, counting down.
CTGGCGGCAGTCAAAAATGCCGGGGTCGCCGCCCTGCACCCCATCATTGATGCGCGCGTTGGTGAAGGCCCGTTTGCTGATCTCGAAGATTTCTGCACACGGGTTGATCTGCGGACAGTGGGCAAGCGCACGCTCGAAAGTCTTATCAAAGTCGGCGCGCTGCAAGCTTTTGGCAACCGCAACCAGTTGCTCGGCGCACTGGAACGCATGACCAGTTTCAGCGCCAATTATCACCGGGACCGCGCCGTTGGGCAGATGAACATGTTTGGTGACGAGTTGGGCATGTCCGATGACTTGCTGAGAAATCTAACCCACACCCGCGAAGCCACCGAACGCGAAATGTTGGACTGGGAGAAAGAACTATTGGGTCTGTATGTCACAGGCCGCCCGGCTGATAAATACCGCGAGGCACTTGAAGCCGCCAACACACAAAATATCCGCGAATTGAAAGATCGCGCTGAAGAACTGGGGATGCATGACCGCGCCGTGAATGTTGCGGGCGAGGTCGTCACCATGCGCAACATCCTCACCCGGAAAAACGAGGCTATGTGTGTCGTCCACCTGGAAGATTGGCGTGAATCTGCCGGGACGATTGACGTGGTGATCTTTCCCCGCACCTGGGCACAGTGTCGCGACCTGGTAACAGAAGGTGAGATTATCCGCATCAAAGGCAAGTTCGATATGTCACGCGGCGACCCCCAAATTATCGCCGAGGAAGTCTCACAGAACTTTACCGTTCAGATGGCCGATGGTGAGAACGGGTATACCGATTTTGGTTATGACAGTAGCGCTCCGGCATGGATCGACGACGATGAAGACGATTTCGCGCCGCCGCCCATCAGCTACGATCTACCCCCAGCGCTGCCAGAAGAAACACTGCCACCACCTGAAGCCGCCACGCCGCCTGCCGCGACATCTGTGCCTGATTCAGTCCCGGTTGAAGAGTTACCGGAGCACTTAAGAGAACTCAACGGCAACGGCCATGCTGAGGCAACCGGTCCCCAACACTGGATTTTCGTGTTTGTGCAGCGCACTGGCGACGATGAACGTGACCGCCGCCGTATGGAGCGCGTTTACAACACGCTGTACAAATATCCCGGCGATGATCGTTTCAGCATTATCACTGAATCCGCTGGTAACTCGGTGCGGTTGGACTTTAAAGAGACGACCGGCGTCACCCATGAACTGGTGGAGAGTTTACAAAAGATTGTCGGCGAGGCGAACATTGAGGTTCATCATCGCGATTCCTGAGATTGTTACAATGTCACTCTCCCGCTAAAATCGGCGTGACAAACACAACGCGGGAGAAACAATGACAATCAAACGAATCGCCGTGATGACCAGCGGCGGAGATGCACCGGGCATGAATGCCGCCATTCGTGCCGTGGTGCGCACGGGCCTCGAATATGGCATCGAGGTCTATGGCGTGCGCCAGGCGTATGCCGGGTGCTTAAATGGCGATTTTGAACTCCTTACCAGCCGCGAAGTCAGCGGTATTTTGCAGCGCGGCGGCACCATTTTGCAGACCGCCCGTAATGAAGAATTTAAAACGCTCCAGGGGCAGCGCCGGGCCTTGCGTCGCCTCAACGAACATGGCATTCAAGGGATGGTTATCATTGGCGGCGATGGCAGCTTACGCGGCGCATTGGCCCTGCACAAGCACAATTTTCCGGTAGTGGGTGTCCCCGGCAGCATCGACAACGACATCTGGGGCACTGATATGAGTATTGGGGTTGATACGGCCCTGAATACCATCATTGATGCCTTAGACCGTATCCGTGACACCGCTACCTCGCATCAACGCGCTTTTTTGATCGAGGTAATGGGTCGCAATTCCGGGTATCTGGCATTAATGGCCGGGATTCTCGGCGGGGCGGAAATTGTTGTCACCCCAGAGAAACTCATCAGCAAAGAAGAGGTTGCTGAAGCGCTGATTGACTCGTACATTCGTGGCAAGACTCATGCGGTTTGTGTCATTGCTGAGGGAGCCGCCTACCCCACAACCGAACTCGCAGCCTTTCTGGAAAAGCGCAAAGATGTCGGCTTCGAGATTCGTCTATCAATCCTGGGCCATATGCAGCGCGGCGGCGGTCCATCCGCCTTTGACCGACGTCTGGCATCCTTGTTAGGCATGCGGGCGGTTGAAGCCTTGCGCGATGGACAATCAGGGGTGATGGTCGGCATGCAGGGACGCAAGATACAAACGGTTCCACTTGAAGAAGTCACCAGCCAATCCCGACAGATGAGCGAATACTACTACGAACTGGCGCACATTCTATCACGATGAGGCTGGTGCATTTAAGGGCAGGGAAATTGATGCCACTAACAGCTGGTGGTGGTATAGTCCATTAATTCACATCATCATCCAAGCTGAGATATGGAGGCTGCTTGATGAAACGTTTTGGTCTTCAACTGCTGTTGTATACGGCCCTAATTTTTGCTCTGTTCGGATTACTGCCATCGCTTCAGGCTGATTACACGACCAATCCATTTGGCCTCCTTGTACGTAACGTAAATGGCAATTTGCTGTTGTATCCGTTCAATCCCGATGCCTCTGATGGATTTTATGACACCATTGCGGTTGGTCACAGCTTTTCCAATCAATTCGTCGATTACTTTGTCGGGGAATTCACCGGAGATGGTCGCAGTGATCTGGTGGTGCGCAGGTCCGACGGTGATCTCATCTTGTATCCAATGAGCGCAGCAATTGGTAATGGCTTCTATGGCAGCGGACCACATAAAATAGGGAATGGTTTTCGTGATCAGTTCACGCTCTATCTGGTTGGTGATTTTACGGGTGATAGGCGCAGTGACTTTCTGGTGCGCACTACCGATGGTAATCTGTTACTGTACCCGATGGCATCTGCTGTCCAGCAAGGTTTAAGCAATGGGCCAATTACAGTTGGAAAAAGCTTTAATGACCAATTTACGCATTACTTTGTCGTCAATGTGAACGATGATTTACGGAATGATTTGATTGTACGGACCAAAACGGGCGATCTACTGCTCTATACAATGGAACAATCGACTGAAACCGGTTTTCATTTTGCTGGCGACCCCATTAAGGTCGGCAATGGTTTTGGCGATCAGTATACACACTATTTCTTTGCTAACTTTTCAGGGTATCCCTTTGGTGATCGCAGCGACTTAATGGCACGCACCACGGACGGTGAACTACGCCTGTGGATTCTCAATATTGACTATACTCAAGGCTATTATGGGAATGACTATATTAAGGTTGGCAACGGCTTTGGCAACCAATTCACCCATTATATGGTTGGTGATTTTTATAACAAAACAGTAATGCTGGAGGGCGGTTTTCAGTTCACCAGCCCCCGCGCCGATCTACTGGTTCGAACCGAAAATGGCGATCTGCTCCTGTATCCTTTTAGCCCTAACGAAGATGTTTCTGAAGGATTTTATGGCGGCGGCGGACCGTTTACGGTAGGTACAGGCTTTAGTAATCTGTTCACCCATTATCTGATCGGCAAATGGCAACAAGATGGATAAAGCCTCTACGGTGGAAACCAGCGGTGCAACGCTGACGAGTCAATCATCCAGCACACTGTTAAGTAAAATAACGCTGTTCCGGGTCAGCCAAACGTGGGGGCCCATCATATAATCGTTCATACTGATCGCCCATTTGATCGGCCCACCAGGACTGATAAACATCGTTGCTGATGTCGAAGATGAAGCTGAATTTTTCGCCGGTCGCTGGTGACAATGCCACCAGTTCATTGAGTCCCTGAAATGCGCGGTTGATTTTGGCGATGACCACCAGTGGCCGGTCAGTTTCCGGGCATGGTTGCGTCGCCACATATTCTTGCTGGCATACAATATCCTGGGCGATAATGTAACCATCCAACGTCAGCGCATACAAATCTATGGTGCGATCAGGATTATAACCGGGATCAATCTGGTAGCTTACCATGCCAACCCTCTATTGCTGTCTCTCAGTACTGATTTCGGCGACGATTGCGCCCACGACCTTGATGAAGGCGGTGGTTGGGACACGCAGTTGTATTCCCCGTTGACCAGCACTCACCAGGAGATTTTCATTGTCGAGCGCCAGTTGGTCAAGAAAAACGGGCCAGTTTTTGTGTGCCAGAGCCAATGGGCTGATGCCCCCAACTTGTAAACCTGTTAACCGTTCTGCATCTTTGTGTGCTGCCATCGTCGCTTTCTTTGTGCCAAGCGCGGCTGCCAGCCGTTTTAAGTCCAACACGCGATCCGCCGCTATCAAGGCTAAACATGGCTTCTTGCTGCCAACCAGTTCCACAACCAGCGTCTTATAGACCATCTGAACCGGTTCCCCTAGCATCTCCGCCACTGCTTCGGCGTCGTGGAATGCGCCCGGTTCGCCATAGGTGACAGCTTCATACGGGATGTCATGTTGTTCCAGCAGGCGCATACTGTTCAGTTTTTTTGCCATAGCGACCACAGTCCAGACACTGTATGGAGTTTTACCTCAGCCCGGCACCTAGAGTTAATTATAATGGGATATTGAATTAAGGGCCAGCACAGTTATAGAACTGTGATAATTATCTTGAGGTTTCGCAATGCAGCCGAATCGTCCCCGATCTCTTCTCACCCGGTTCGAGCACGAAGACGCCGCTGCCCTCAATCCCCTGAGCCAGCAGATTAAAGCCATCATTGGCGTTCGTGACCGGTTCGACCGCGAAAAACGTTTGATCAGGTGGGGCGTAAGCGATCAAGTGCTCAAAAATCGGGTCGCTATAAATCTGCAATTCGACATTCAGGTCCGGGTAAACAATGCGGGCCGGTTTGTCGTCGATTCGCCCCCGGAACAGATTATCAAATGGGGCGGCCTCGCGCAGTTGCCGGAGTTGGCGAAAATCGAGGCGTGGACTGATCGGTTGTGCGCCACCGGTTGGGAGTGCGTTCACCAGCGGATATTCCTCAGCAACCGGTAATTCGATCAGCACATTGTCACTTGACGGACGTACAAAATAGGGATGGTGCCCAAAACCGCCGGGGAACGGCTGGTTATCAACATTGCGCAGCCCCAGCAACATGACGAAATCGGGACCATCCAGCCAGTATTCAGCGGAGGCTGAAAACTGAAACGGAAAGTTTACGTTGGCGTGTGCGGTTGAATTAAAGCTCAATTCAATCCGGTCGTTACCAGCAACCTCCACCTGCCAGGGTCGTCGCCGCGTATCGCCGTGTGAAGCCGTGCCATCGGCAGTGCTGGGTTCAAGCTGATAGTCGACGCCCTGGAAGGTAAACTTCGCATCCCGAATCCGATTTGACCAGGGGATCAGCACGAAGCTGGCGCATTTACTGGGGTTATCATGGTCTGCCGGGTCAGTTGGGCGCATGACATCCACCCAGCGACTATCGCGCCGCACGCGACCAAAGGCGATAGACGCGCCGGTTTCGGGCAGAATGCCTACCTGCCAATATTCATTTTCCAGTGTATGTAATGCCATTTTTTGCCCACCGCCCTAATTTATGTGCGGAGATTGTAATGGCTGTGAACTTTATTTGCCATGTTGTTGGGTTTGCGTGATTCTGCGTGATGCTCAGCCAGCAGGTCATCCATGAGCGGGAGATTAAATAAGGGCAGTCAGGGATGATGAGCAATTATCCATTGCGAATCGATTTTGGACACGGCCAGGCATAGCGCTGCACCCGCACATCCGTAAATTCATGCAGTTTCCCTCATATATCATTTGTACTGCCGTTTCGCCATGCGCCCCATGACGTCCGGCAGCATAATATTGCCCCAGATCACCAACCGGTCAAACCAGCGCAACGTGACCGAGCGCGGTTTGCGTTCCACTGCCCGGACAATCGCCTCTGCAACTTGCTCCGGTTGCATGGTTGGGATACCCTCGCCGGTACGTTTACCCGCGCCCAGGCGTTTTTCGTTGAACTCGGTATGCGTCCGCCCCACCAGGATGTCCGTCACGCCGATGTTGTCGGCTTCCAGTTCCAGCCGCAGCGAATGGGCCATGCTGCTGACAAAGGCTTTGCTGGCAGCATACGTGGCAGCATAGGGCGATACCAGATTATAGACAATTGAGGATACCGTAACGATATGCCCGCCGCCGGAGTCGCGCAGGGCCGGGACCGCCGCCCGCACGGTATGCAACACACCGTCGATATTGGTCCGCAGCACGGTTTCAATGTCCTGCCAATCGGAATCCGCCACCGCTCCCCGCTGACCAATACCGGCATTGGCAACCACATAATCCAGCCGCCCGAAACGTTGTATGACCTGTTCTACCGCGTTGTACATCGAGTCAGCCTGCGTGACATCGCCCGCGATTGCCAGAAATTCCCCCGGTAGTGGCTCAATTTGCGCTTCGAGTTCAGCTAGCCGGTCAGTTCGTCGCGCTACCCCCGCCACGTGGCTGCCCTGTCGGGCAAAGGCCAGCGCGGTCGCCCGACCAATTCCGCTGGATGCACCCGTCACCAGTATGACTCGGGGTGTCATTACTGGCCTTGATTGTCGCCCGCCGGTTGCGGCGGAGTCGCGGGTTGCGTGGGAGCTGGAGGCACGTTCACGGGATTAGCTGTTGGCGGCGTTGCGGTGGGACGTGAGGCCGCTTTGGGGCGTTTGAAGACGCAAAAATAGTCATTGCTCCAGCGCGGAACCCCACCAAATAACACATCGCCTTTGCCGCCGACTTTGGGGACCGGCTCCATATGCACCAATTCCCAGCCCGCCGCGCCCAGTTCATCCAGTTCCGGGATCATACTCTCTGGCGAGAATCGGGGCAGTTTCTGCTGGCTGAAACGTTGCGCCAGCGCGTCTTTATCCTCTTTCTTGATTTTGGCTTCCAGGAACCGGGTCAAATATTCCCACTGCGTCATCGTGCAACCTCCTAGTCCCAATGAAGTCGATACCTCATTTGAATCCGGCTATTATCTAAATATACACTGGCTCATGATAGACCCCAAATTCCTCACGCATCACCTGGATAATTTCACCCAATGTCGCGTAGGCTTTCGCCGCTTCAATCAGTGACGGCATCACGTTGGCATCACCAGCGCACGCTTGCCGTACCGCTGCCAGCGTTTGCTGCACCCGGTTATCGTCGCGCTCCGCCCGCAGTTTTTTCAGCCGATTCACCTGCCGCTCGAAACCATTCGGGTCCATATCCAGAATCGGGATGGTGATGGGGTCATTATTGGTATAAGCATTCACGCCGACGACCTGGCGCTGATTGGCGTCAATCTCGTGTTGATAACGAAAACTGGCGTCAGCGATTTCACGTTGAATATAGCCCGCCTCAATCGCCGGGATCATGCCATCCAGATCATCAATCTTGCGAAAATACTCGTAGACGGCGGCCTCCGTCTGATTGGTTAACGCTTCGACAAAGTAGCTGCCGCCCAGCGGATCAATGGTGTTGGTGACGCCGCTTTCCTCCGCGATGATCTGCTGCGTGCGCAGCGCGATCGTGACCGCTTTTTCACTGGGCAAAGCCAGCGCTTCATCCATGCTGTTGGTATGCAGTGATTGCGTGCCCCCCAACACCGCCGCCAGTGCTTGAATTGCGACTCGCACGATGTTATTTTCCGGTTGCTGCGCGGTCAGGCTGACACCGGCGGTCTGCGTATGGAAGCGCATCAGCCATGAGCGCGGATTCTTCGCGCCAAACGTTTCGCGCATCTCCCGTGCCCAGATGCGACGGGCGGCCCGTAGCTTGGCAATCTCCTCGAAAAAGTCGTTGTGTACATTAAAGAAAAAACTCAGTCGAGGCGCAAAATCATCAATATCCAGCCCTCGCTCCAGCGCCCAGCGAACATATTCCAGTCCATCGGCCAGCGTAAACGCCAGCTCTTGCACAGCGGTACTGCCCGCTTCGCGAATATGATAACCGCTGATGCTGATGGTGTTCCATTGCGGCAGGTGTTGTGACCCGAACTCAATCGTATCCGTCACCAGTCGCATTGATGGTCGGGGTGGGAAGATATATTCTTTTTGGGCGCTAAATTCTTTCAGGATGTCATTCTGCAAAGTGCCCCGTAGCTGACTCATCGGCACGCCCTGCTTTTCGGCAGCCGCGATATAAAACGCCCAGATCACGGGAGCCGGGCTGTTGATGGTCATACTGGTCGAAACCTCACCCAGCGGAATGCCGTCAAACAAGATTTCCATGTCTTTTAGCGAACTGACCGCCACACCGCACTTGCCAAATTCTCCCAGAGCTTCAGGCTGGTCGGTGTCGTACCCCATCAATGTTGCCAGGTCAAACGCCACTGACAGACCCATATTGCCCTGTTCCAGCAAATATTTATAGCGCTCGTTGGTTTCTTCAGCCGTCCCAAAACCGGCAAACATGCGCATCGTCCACAGTTTACCCCGGTGACCGGTAGCATGAATGCCGCGCGTAAACGGAAATTCCCCCGGCAGGCCCAGATCATCGACCATATCGAAGCCATGGAGATCAAGCGATGTATAGAGCCGCTCAATCGGCACACCAGAGGTCGTGATGAATTCGGTTTGCCGCTCTGGACGATTAGCCAGCGTGTCCGCCAGCGTTTCGTCCTGCCAGCGACGATAATTCTGTTCAATTCGACGGTCCGTCATTGAGGCCTCCGTGACTTATGTCATCAGTATACGGTTCGACTGCGCCCCAGGCAATATGTTGGCAGAAAGCGAGTAGCTATATAAACTTGAAGTTTAAGAAACATTGACAACCATTAAATTGTATTTAATATAGGCTGAACGATCAATCAGGCACCCAAATCAATGGCGAAGAAAAAGCAGTTTAAACGCAACAAAATCCTCAAGCAGCTTGAGCAACAGACTGAACCCTTGCAACCGACTGATCCCATCGCCGAAGCCGGGCGCAAGGTCTTGCAGGGTGAGTTTATCAAAATGCTCTCTCATGAACCGGGCACACGTACCGGGGCCGATATTGAAGATGTTCATAAAATGCGGGTCGCCATCCGGCAGCAGCGCAGCCTCTTTAGTCTGCTCACAGACTATTATCGACCGAAAGTCGTAAGCGCCTACACAGACGATCTCAAGCACATCATGCGGGCACTCGGTGCAGTCCGCGACCTCGATGTCATGATTCATGATCTCGGCGAATATAGCACGCTGCTGGACGCAAAAGCGGCGACCACCTTAAGCCACGTGATTGACATTCTGGACCAACAACGGATCAGCGCCCGTGACAACCTGGTGCAGGTACTGGATAGCAAAGCCTATCGCCGCTTTATCAAGCGCTATGCCAAGTTTCTCCTGACACCCGCAACCGGTGTCCGCGCCGCGAAAGGTGCTGGCGTTCAACCCATCGAAGTTCGACATGTGTTGCCGCCCATGATTCATGACTATCTTGCCAATGTGCGGGCCTATGATTCGGTAGTGGTTGCTGCGGACATTGAGACATTGCATGCGCTCCGCATCGAATGCAAAAGATTGCGCTATGTTGTCACGCTCTTTTCCGAGGTGTTGGGCAAAGAGATTACCGAATTCATTAACGAACTGCGCCAAATACAGGATCTATTGGGGCGCTTACACGACATTGAAGTCGCCCGCCAGACGCTCGGCACCCTGGTCGTTGATGATGCGCAAACGGCCCTGCTGCACACCTATATCGAACAGCTTGAGCAAGAAACGCCGACTCTCCAGGCGCAGTTTCCTGACCGCTGGAAGCGCTTTAACACCAAAACGGTCCAGCGCAAATTGGCGAATGCGATTCTGGCGCTTTAGGCTGGCCCGCACGAGTCATCTAATCCGAAGGCGCACCAGATAAGGTCGCCAGCAATTCCTCCAGCTCAACAACCCGCAGCCCGGTCAGGTCCTTAAGCCGCGCATATTGCTGCTGATAGATGGCCGCCTGCGACCGCATGGCGGTTAACACTTCCGGGCGCAATCCCCATGATTCACCACCCTGGTTCGCACTTTGCCACAAATCATTGAAACGCCGGACCATCGCCAATGCTTCAAAGACTTCAATGTCTGGCATACGAGTTTGGGCGGCCTGTTCGTACAGGCGCAAAACTTGAGCACGTAAGGCCATGCTTTCATAGCTGCCGACGAGTAACAGCGTCCAGGCCAGGTCAATCCGGGGATCAAGCACCGCAATCGCCGTCCAATCAATCACTTTCAATTTTTGCCCATCCCAGAGCAAATTGTCCGGGTGGAAATCCTGATGAACAATCGCAGGCTGTTTACAAATGAGCGCCGATTTGTGCGCCGCCACCCAATCCAAAACTGGCAAGACACCGGTCATACCAGTCGTCGTTACCATCTGGCGATAATGCGCAATCAATTGTCGGTTAGCGGCGTTTTCGTCGGCGTAAACGTCGGGCTGCGGTGCCAGCGGTCGCCAGTCCACTCGATGTAGTTGTACGAACAAATCACAGAAGCGTGTGATATGCTCAGTGCGTTCTGGCCCGGTTGCATCAGCCAGCAAATGCATTACCGTTTGCCCCGGTACCCGCGCCATGATGACGGTTGGTTGGCCGAAGCGCGTTGCTTCCAACGCAATCATCTCTGGGACTGGAAACCCAACTGCGAAGAGGTGTTGCATCCCATGAAATTCGCGTTCTGCTTTGTGTATCGCGCCGGCACCAGGATAAACTCGTAGGACCAGATCGCGGGAACCAGCATCTGTGACCAGCGTAAAAGCATAAACCTCGTTTTCCCAGCCGCTGGTGATATTCTGAAACTGTGTCACCTGAGCATCGGGTTGGGATTGGGCAAAATAACGTTGAAGCTGATGGGCATAGTCCGTCATAAGATCACTTTCAGGGCTGTTCGGCTACCACTTTAAATCGCTCATTCAGTTGATAGCCATCGCCGATGAATTCCTCCCCACGGGTCACGGGCAGACGCACACCGGTTTCCAGATCATACATCCCAATATGCAACGTGTAGTCTTCGCCAACTGGCGGCAAGGTATCACTGGAAAACTTAAGCAGGCGCTCATCGCGAACAAATTCACCGGGATCCCACAATAGAGTCGAATAATAACGACCATCCTGACTATGCGTGACCGGTCCATCCCAGTTAGCAACCACCGTGCCCGCCGAATCACGCAGGTGAACATAAATCATATAGTCTTGAGCGGGCGTTGCCAATGCTTCCCAGTAAAGTTGCAGGTAAATCGGGCGGCTCGGCCAGAAGGTATCGGCCCCGATACCATGCCCCCGAAAGCGCACCACGTCGCCAAACACCACCGGTTCGACTGGATCGTGAATCGTTGCCGGGTTATCAAACCGCTTGTCCAGATGCAGTTCGTAAACAACATAATTAAACGTGCCATCATCCTGCCACCATGCCTTACGGACGATATTTGCTACTGTCGACTCGGCCAGAGACAACCCGGACAAGATCTGATTTTCAAGCAAGGGAATGTCTTCGTAGGCCCCGCGACCTTCGGGGAAACTGTCGATAAAATAGGTGACGTCCGCCAGTTCTTCCCAGCGGGTGGGCGTTTCATCCACTCGAATGTCAACCAATGGGAAAAAGAACGGCAGCCGGTCAACCCCCGGTGCAGCCACAACTAACAGTTCATCCGGGTTTTCGTCAATGTACTTCTGTAAGCCATCAACCACCCACATCAGAGCCGAATTGCCAACCGTGTACTTGTCAATGTCGGTACGCAATTCTTCGTCCCACAGCCAATCCCAGCTTGTCGCCGCGTCATAAAACCACGAAATCGTACCCGGCACGGCGAGCAGAACGATCAGGGTGATGGAGGCAAAGCGCGGTACACGAGTCCAACTTCGAAGTCGTTCCGCTGGAAACCACCAGCTTAGCACAACCGCCGTTGGCAAAATCAGCAACGGCACAATGGCAAATGACAACCGGTAATGATAGCTGTACGAATAGAACCACGTCACGAAATAAGGCAATGCCAGCGCCAACGCCCAGCCCATCCTGGCAATATCATGACGCGATGACGATCTGTCAGGCTCCGGCGCTAATGTTGCAGTGGCTATGCTAAGCAGGCTGGCCTTCAGTGGCCGATAAAGCACCAGACTACCGGCGATCAATAATCCCCATTCGACGAGATTCATGCGATGTGGAAACAGTATGGATGGCAGCAGGCCCAACAGCACCAGTACCAATCCAATGAGTACCCGGCGGGGGTCTGGTCGGTCGGGACTTGAAAATAAATAGCCCAGCAACACCAGCAACGCCAGCAACAACCAGCCAAATTCACTGCCACTGCGGGCCGCCTGTGTCAGCCAGAATGCTGGCGGAAAATCAATGACATTATGACCCAGAGCAATATTGCGCAGGTACCATACGGCCCCTAAAGGGATAGAAGCCAGTCCGGTAATCACCGCAACTTCGAAGCGGGGACGCCAGGCCCGCCAGTTGAAGCGCACCCGTACCAGATCAAGCCCCAACAGCAGCAACACGCCCCAGATAAACGCGCCCGCCGTTGGCTTGGTCCACAGCGCCCCACCCAACAACAATCCGGCGATCAATGCGTAGCGGCGGCGGTGTTCTGTATCGGTCCAGGCCAACAGGAAAAAAGCAGCGGCGGCGGTGAATAAAAACGTAAGCGGTATTTCCAAATCACCAAAGCGTGCCCACTCACCCACATGCGGATACAATGCCCAGATCGCGGCAGCGAAGATTCCGGCGCGGCGCGTAAACAGGCGCGAACCGAGCATGTACGCCGCCAGAATGCTCCCGATGTGTGTGAAGCCAATGACGGCCCGCGCGGCGTGGTCGTCCACACCGCCGACGATCAGTTGCGCAAAAGTGTACTGCAAGGGCATGAACTGTGGATAATAATCAATCGTATCGGGAATAGCATGGAGTAGCGTATATAGCCGTCCTTCGTAGCCAAATACCCATAGTGCATCGTAGGCGGTGAACGGCCAGAAGGCGATTGCTATCCAACGCAATCCGACGGCGATCACGATCAAACCGATCAACAGTTTCTCGTCAATGTGCAGCGATGATCGACTGGCAGGTATCGGCTCACCGTTTGTCCGCCGCTTACGCCATGATAGCCCCCAACCCAGCCCAGCGAGAATCACTGTTCCCGCTAGAATCGGTTCGAGATACAGGTTTGCCATCATGCCCAGCACCAGCATCCAGGCTGTCAACAACAGCGGTCCCAATGCCCAGCCGAGGCCCACTACCAGCATTCGCCGTGACCAATCGCGGCGCGGCAGTAACGCCAGCGCCCAGGGCAGGCCCACGCCCAGATAGACCCAGGCTAAGGCCGGAATAACGCTAAGGGTCGATGTCATCCAATCGGGTAAAAGCATAGGTGATTTCGTTTCGGTAGGTCTTCACCATCCCGCTGTGTTTATCTCCCCGCACCAGTTTGTACAGCATGAATGGGAATGAGGTTCGCCAGTAATCGCCAGAACGTGTCCACTCCCAGTGCGGCCAACAAACCAACCACCGGATAAACGGGTAAATAGTAGCGCTGCCAATCCAGCGGCGTCAGGCCGAGTGTGAGCACCACCATCATCAACGCCCAGCATCCGACCAGCCAGCGGACCGCATTCAATTGACGGATCATCCGCCAAACACCCATGCCAATCATAATCAATAGCAGCACCGCCCCCCCCGGCGTCCCCCCGATGCTCACCCCACGCCAGGGTGACGCTTCGTAGCGACTGATTTCCTCAGCGATCCAATCTTCCCATTCTGGCACTTCATAGTAGTGCGGTTGCGCGACCAGAACCTGTCGGCCAAACGCGGCAACTTGATCACCGAAATCGTCGAACGTTCCAAACTGATCAACCTGAATCTCCAACAGGTCTTCGCGTAATTCCAGCACCCGCTGCGCCCGCGCGACCGGATCGCCCCACCACGCCGGATTCAGTAAATAGAAAACCAGCAGCAGCATGACTCCTGCACCAACTAGCTGCAGGGATTTAATCAACAGATTGAGGGCCGTAAATCGTAGCGCGGGTTGTGAAGCAATGAATGCCTGTACAATCCAAACGATGCTGACTGCACCGAACACGGCAACCAGCGTAAAAGCTGCCGGATGTTTACTGGCTAGTGCCAGTCCACCGAACAGGCCCAGCAATAGCGCCCGCCACCAGTTGGAACCATGACGTAACAGCCAGATTCCAGCCAGCACCGTGAGCAGATTAAACAGCGCAAAACTGCCCTCCATCATCGCCCGTTGCCCATTAATCAACAAGCCGGGGTTGAGCGCATAGTACAGACTGGCGACATACGCAATGCACCGCCCGCCAAAATTCCAGCCAATCATAAACAAGACAATAACGCTTGCCGCCATCATCAATGCCGATGACCAGCGCACTGTTCGTAAAAGCGGTTCCGCTGGCCTGTGCCCGGCCTCAATGTTGTAGTCCCAATCACTGCCCCAATCCCAGTCGGTATTCAGATTATCAACTGCATAACCGCCAAGATGCCAGGCCAGGCCAATCGCATATTTGCTAATGGTGCCGTTCAATAGCCGCAACCACTGCTCAAGGGGGTTGCGCCACCGAGCATCGTAGCGAATCGGGTCCAGGTCGCGGTCAATGAACTGGTAGGCGTAATCACGCGACATAAAAATGAGCGTCGATTCGTCGCCGTGAAACGGCACATGGGGCGTACCGGCCAGCATATACCCGGCCAACAGCAGCACCCAAACGCCATCCCACCAGCGAACACGCTGACGCGTATGGGGTGATCGATTTCCGTCCATAGGGGCCAAATCTTACCTGACGAATGCAGCGATGAGAACGCTCACTCTGGGATATTAGCAACGCACCAGATACCTGCTACCAGCCAAGAATATGAAGGGTGCATTCCAGGAGTGTGGTGATTTCGCTGCTGCCAGTGTCAATCGTATAAGAAAAGTCGAAAGCAATTTTAACAGGGCACGGTCATGTACCCTGTTATCGAGGGTTATTCTTCTTCGATCGGCTTTATCATGATTAACAGCGCGTTCTTATCAACGGTTTGCGCTGTTTCGCAACTCACTGATTCGATCACACCAGCGATTGGGGCTTTGAGTTCGTTCTGCATCTTCATCGATTCCAGGATCACGACGGTTTCCCCGGCCTCGACTGCCTGCCCGACCGCCACCGGCACCGCGACGATTAGTCCCGGCATCGGCGCATGGACCTCACCCGAACCCGCTGTGAGGCCGCCCCGCCGCTGGGCCATCATCAACGCCCGCTCATCCAGGACCTGGGTTTCGTACAGGTGGCCCTGCATCAAAACTTCATATTGGCCGCTTTCGCCATCAACCACTACTTGTAACGACATATTATCGGTAATGAGCGAATATAGCGACGGCCCCAGACTCAGAAAATCGACCTGCCGGGCTTCGCCATTGACCGTCAGTTCACCATCCTTACTAATCTCAATTTCGAACTGCTGATTGTTGATAATCGTCAGGTATTTCATCGTTGCAGTCTTTCCCAGCGCGCCACCCATTTCCAGTTACTGGTATCACGGGCGGGGGCGGCCACGACCTGTGCCGCCAGTTGCCGTTTACGATGCGCAAATAAGGTCGCCGCAATCGCCGCGATTTCCACCTCACCCGCAGTCGGGTCCTCTTCATAGGTTTCCATGTTAAAACGTTCTTCGACAAAGTTGGTGTCGATTTTGTTGGCGATAAAGCTGAAGCTGTTGAGCAGGTTGATATGGAAGGGGATGTTATGCTTTAGGCCCATAATCGTATATTCTTCCAACGCCCGTCGCATCCGCAGCATCGCCTCGGCTCGATCTTCCCCCCAGCAGATCAGTTTGGAGATCATGCTGTCATAGTAGGGTGTGATCTCGTAGCCGGGATAAACGCCGCTGTCGACGCGCACCCCCGGCCCGGTCGGCGTAATGAGCGCGGTGATCTTGCCGGTGGACGGCATGAAATTCATATGCGGGTCTTCGGCGTTAATACGGCATTCGATAGCGTGGCCGCGTGGTTCCATAAAATTCGCAGGGTGACTCATCGGTCGCCCACGAGCAATTCGAATCTGCTCCTTCGCCAGGTCCACGCCTGTGACCAGCTCCGTCACCGGATGCTCAACCTGAAGCCGCGTATTCATCTCCAGGAAGTAGTAATTCTTATCTTTATCCACCATGCATTCGATGGTTCCAGCATTCACATAGCCCACCGATTGCGCGGCAGCAATCGCCATTTTACCCATGCGCTCTCGCAGGTCAGGATCCATAAATACGCTTGGCGCTTCCTCGACCAATTTTTGATGTCGGCGCTGAATCGAACATTCACGTTCGCCCAGATGAATCGTGTTACCATGCGTATCGGCCAGGATCTGGAATTCGATGTGCCGTGCGCCCACCAGCAATTTTTCGACGTACACATCACCGTTGCCAAAGGCGCTTTCGGCTTCGCGTCGGGCCGTCGCCAGCGCCTCCGCGAATTCCTCCCGATCATAAACTTTGCGCATCCCTTTGCCACCACCGCCCGCGACCGCTTTTACCAGCACAGGGAAGCCAATCTTGTCTGCCGCATCCACCAGATCTTGGTCGCGTAACCCGGCCATCGTGCCTGGAATCAGTGGGACGCCATATTTGGTCACAGTGGAACGCGCCGCCTGCTTATCCCCCATTGTCGCAATTGCCGACGGCGACGGGCCAATCCATACGAGGCCTTCATCCTGCACTTGCTGCGCAAAATCGGCATTCTCTGCTAGAAAGCCATATCCAGGATGGATAGCATCAGCGCCGGTCCGCTGCGCAGCCTCGATAATTTTATCCATCCGCAGATAGCTCTGGCTGGGTGCGGGGGCACCGATGTTCACCGCTTCGTCAGCATAGCGCACATGAAGCGCAGTGCGGTCGGCATCAGAATACACGGCGACGGTCGGAATACCCAGATCCCGGCAGGCGCGGATAATGCGCACGGCAATCTCGCCCCGGTTGGCAATAAGTACCTTGTTGATGTTGGTCTGTTGTTGGTCAGTCATCAATTTATCCTGATCTACAGCGGGATATTGCCGTGCTTACGCGGCGGATTTTCATCACGCTTATTTTGAAAAACCTGCAAAGCATTAATCAGACGGGGGCGTGTTTCGTGCGGTTCAATAATGTCATCGACAAAGCCCCGGGCCGCCGCGACATACGGGCTGGCAAATTGCTCTCGATATTCATCGGCCAGCTTTTTCTTTAACGCCACTGGATCATCAGCAGCCTGAAGTTCGCGTCGGTAAATAATCTCGACCGCACCTTCCGGTCCCATCACCGCGATTTCGGCGGTCGGCCAGGCCAGGTTGAGATCACCGCGAAGATGCTTACTGCTCATGACACAATATGCGCCACCATACGACTTACGGGTCGTGACCGTCAATTTGGGTACGGTCGACTCACAGTAGGCATAGAGCAGCTTGGCCCCGGATGTAATGATGCCGTTGTGCTCCTGATCGGTGCCTGGCAGGTAACCCGGCACATCAACAAAGGTGATAATCGGAATATTGAACGAATCGCAGGTGCGGACAAACCGGGCGGCTTTGTTACTGGCATGAATGTCCAGCACCCCGGCCAGTACCATCGGCTGGTTGGCAACAATGCCCACACTATAGCCACCTAAACGAGCGTAGCCACACACAATGTTGGGCGCAAACTCCTCATGCACTTCGAAGAACAGCCCATCGTCAATCACTCTCTCGACGATGTTCTTTATGTCATAGGGCTTGTTGGAATCCAGTGGAATCATCGTGTCCAGATCACTATCCGTCCGCAACGGGTCATCGGTCGGTGGGGTATAGGGCGCATCCTCCATATTGTTCTGCGGCAAGTACCCCAGCAATTCGCGTACCATGAGTAGTGCCTGCGGCTCATCCTCACCCACCAGATGGCAGACACCGCTTTTCGAAGCATGGACCGAAGCGCCGCCCAACTGTTCCGATGTGACCGTTTCATTCAACACCTGTTTGACAACTGGCGGGCCAGTGATAAACATGTAGCTGGTCTTATTGACCATGATTGTGTAATCCGTCAACGCCGGGCTGTAAACTGCACCACCTGCACAGGGTCCCATAATGACGCTGATCTGCGGAATTACCCCACTGGCGAGTGTATTCCGCAGGAAAATATCGGCGTAACCACCGAGGCTGTCCACACCTTCCTGAATCCGCGCGCCGCCGCTGTCGTTCAAGCCAATGAGCGGTGCACCCGTTTTCAGGGCCATATCCATAATCTTGCAAATCTTCTGAGCATGGGCTTCACTGAGCGTCCCGCCAATGACGGTGAAATCCTGTGAAAACACATACACAAGCCGCCCGTCAATCGTTCCCCAGCCGGTCACAACGCTGTCGCCCGGATGCACCTTCGAGGCCATGCCGAAATTCGTGTTCCGGTGCTCGGCAAAGGCATCAAGTTCACGGAAACTGCCAGGATCCAGCAGCATATCCAGCCGTTCGCGGGCCGTGTTACGCCCGGTGTCGTGCTGGCGTTGAATGCGTTCGTCGCCCCCTCCCATCTGGCTCTCAGTGCGCTTCTGGCGCAGCAGTTCAATTTTGTCATTTTTAGTTTGATGAGTTACAGCCATACATCTACTCCGTCTGTTTAGTCGCAACCACCACCAGCAGGGCTACGAGCAGCGTGGTGACGATCATGATAAAGGATAGTCGATTGCGATCATAATCTGCTTGTGCAAAAAGCAACAAACGCGCCATGTGATAGATAACGAAACCACCGATTAAGCCAATGGCCCAGCATCGGGCACGCGGACGCTGGCGCACCAGATTAACCGCCGTAATCGCAAAAATCAACGCCCACCCACTGCTGAGCACCAGTTCAAGCGGTAAGATTAATTGTATCTGCGCGGCAAGTTCCGCCGGTATCTGCAATGTCCTGACGACCAGGCCAACCTGAAACAACGCCAATATCAATGTTAGCCCAACCAGCCACCCGCGTTGTCTGTCGATCATAGGGATGTATTATAACGTGACTCAGAGCGTAACGCCGAAGCGATTCAGCAGTTCGGTGAGGGCTTTGTTATATTCCAGGGGATTGGCTTCCAGAATCCGAATCGTATGGGTGTTCGTCAGCGCGTCAGCCACCAGCGGCGGCAGATGCGGCCAATCGCTGCTACGGTACTGAAAGCCCGGTTGCCAGATGGGTATGATAATATTCTTCGCCGCCAGCGCCCATTCAATTTCTTCGATCACAAACGTTGATTCCAGCGTGGTCGTTCCCAGCAGCAAGACGAAATATTCGCGCTCCTGTACCCGTTGCTTGAGACCCTCATGCCAGTTCTCCCCTGGCTCCAGCGCCAGATCAAGGAATGGTTGCAACCCGGCATTTTTGAGCCGTTCCAGCACCAGCAAGGCCAATGCACTGCTTTCCTGACGGCTGTATGAGATGAAAATCGTCGAAGGTTCGGCTTCTTCGATCAATGCATACGCCGCCGCCGTGAGCGCGATGTCATCTTTGGTGACGCCCTCGGTCAGATAATCCATGCGATATAGCAGACTATAGTGCGGTTCATCGCCCTGCCAGCGTTGTTCGAGATAGGCTTGCACGTCCTGATCAGTGATGCGCCCGCGAAAGGTGCGAATGTTGATGTCCCACACCCCCGCCAGCGTACCCGCCGCCAGTTCCTGCGCCAGCACCCGAATCCGCGCCAACGGATTCTGCGGCAGGGGACGCTCACTCACCTGCTTGATAAATTCATCCAGCGTCATGTTGGCTCCGAATTATGCAACTAGAGGTTTGTCACCTGCAAATTCAAAACTTCCAGCAAGTGAATGAGGTCCAAGCGATTAATACCCAGAATCTCTGCCATTTTGCCCTGGGACAAATCACCTTGCATGTACTGTTCGTGCAACGTTTGAACCAGAGTTGCAAATCCCTCTTGAAGAATTTGTTCAGCGACGACAGCGGGTTCTTGACCCAGTTGCAAAGCGCGTGCTTCGATAAATTGTGCAATTGGATCATTATCCGAAAGCGTAACATGAATCATGATTTCAGTCCGTTCAACATATTTTCTGTGTGTATAACAAATGGTATGGAATATCTCAAACGACATAATGTATCCACATGAGGCTCATTATGGTGTTATGCCAAAACGGTTGAGCAGTTCAACAATGGCGTTATTATAGGCCAGTGCGCTTTCTTCCAGCACCCGAATCGTATGCGTATTCTGCAACACCTGGTCAATCTCTGGAGATAAATTCCAATCGGCAGTATTGTATTGGAACCCGCCGTGCCAGATCGGAATTATCGCCAGACCGCCTTCCAATGCCCAGGTAATTTCCTTCTGCACAACCTCGGATTCAAGCGTTGTCGGCCCTACGAGCAAAACGAAGTAATCTCGAGACTGAATTCGTTCTTTCAATCCTGCGTGCCAATCTTCACCCGGCTCTAATGCCAGGTCAAGAAACGGCTCTAATCCATTTTCTTTAAGTCGTGCCAATACCAGCAGAGCAAACGTGCTGCTTTCATTTCGCTTGTAGGAGATGAAGATTGTTGAGGGTTCAATTTCGTCAAGAAGGTCAAAGGCGAACTTGGATATTGAGAACCCATCGGAATCCATAGAGATATAATTATTGGTCACCAGTAAATCAAAGGGTGGAAAATTGGTTTTCCATCTCTGAACAATATATGTTAGCAATGCATTCAGGTCATAATTATGATGTCGTGAACGAATGTACTTTATCAGGTGTTCATTCTGCCCTTCTAAATAATGTGAGTTATGATCGGGCGGAACTCTATTTGACAGATTTCCTCTAAAAAAGTCGTCTTCTATAGACTTTCCTGGGGTGAAGGCATCTTTAATATTGCTAGACCACACCTCTTCAGAAGCTCCCTCAGCTAATTCTTTCGCAAGAGTCCGAATGCGTGCCATACTATTCTGCGGCAATGGGCGTTGGCACACCATCTCAATAAACTCATCCAGCGTCATGACGCACCTCTCATACGATTCGATTACGCTTACGAAACGCGAGAATCGCCCGTACACTCAAGGCGCTCATAATACTCAACAGGCTCACCGCGCTCATGACGCTGAACAGACTACCAAAACTCATAATCGACCCAATGCTGAAGGTGCTGCCAATTGACAACACGCTGCCAAACGACCCAATCGACAGGATGCTATGCGAACTGCCAATGCTGAGAATACTGTTGTGACTGCCAATGCTCCAACGATTTTTCATGAGGGCGGCTCCAGAAATGCGCTTGCGGGTACATCAATACCAGCGAAATTATCGAATGTGAGATCAGTAAAATCCAGCTTCAGATTTGCGCACACCACATCAAACAACTGCGCATAACTCTGACCATAACGTGGCGCAGCAGCCAAATCTAGACGGGCAATCAACTGCTCAATCGTCGCCATGGCTCCTTCGATCTCGACAAAGTTGCCATAGGGCATTTCATCCAGCACGATTTCCGCACCATTCATTGCATAGGTTGTGCGGTATTTTTCATAGAGCATTGCTGGCTGATACCCCAGGTGGTTGAGAATGAGATCCATCGTCGCAAAATCGCTGACCTCCACCTCAGCTTCAAAGCGCTCCATGATGTCGTTGGTCACAGTCCCCGGTCCTTTATAGGTCAAGCGCACGCGATCATCCTGCCGCAGGCGCACCACAATATGCTGCGCTTTCAATGTTTTCGCCGCATTTTCATAGCGCACATTGCGCTCGAACACGCGCGGTTTAACCCGCTCAGCCCTGGCGGAATCTAGTTTTTGCCCAACTGTCTTCAGGTCCGGACAGTACAACTTTATTTCGGTTTCAACATAATTTGTCATCGTGTGAGTTCCCGCAACGTTTCAGGTAGATAAGTCTTGACCGCTGCTACCAGCTTCGCATGATCGTCCTGTGCGGTTTGTGGCGCGAGAACGACGCTGCGCACGAAACTTCCCGCTGCCCGTTCGATCATCCATAAATCCGTAGCATACAATGGCATCCCCGGTTGATCGCCCAGCTTGTCAAAACGGATTTGTTGCAGCGCCCGCGTGAACCCTTCAAAGCGCTGGTCTGAAACCGGATGGCGCAGTGGTTGCCGCCCGAATAGACCGCGATAATAGAGTGCTAGTTCGATTCCACTGGTATGAGAGTGACACAGATTTGCTACCGAATCGAGCGCCCGCCGGTCATGATAATAGATGATGAGCCGATAGACAGCCCGCATCCCCGGCGTTTTGATGACCTGCTTCACGGGTGCCAAATCCAGATGGTCAGCCACCCCCCGCAACAGCGCGGCATGATGTTCGGTGTGAGTCTCATCAGCCATAGATTACATCAATCTCATGCGGATCATAAAGCGTTTCCCAATCGGTGCGTAAGATTGAATAGCGTAATTCGTCTTCAAATTCACCGGCATCATTTCGTTGAAATTTGCGTAAGGTCCCCTCATAAACAAAGCCCGGCGTTTTCTCAATTGAACGGCGTGAGGCGGTGTTCGAAACAAAACAGCCGGTTTCGATGCGATTCAACCCCAGCAGATAGAAGCCCAGATAAAAGAGATGCGGTTTACTCCCCGGTGCGACTCCGCGCCCGCGCACATGAACAAAGGTATCCGCCCCGGTAAAACCGAGTAAATTATCCCAATCGCTGATGCCCAGCAGACTGGCCCCCGCCAGTTGATCGTCCAGCCTGGCATAAAATCCATACACCGTTCGACGTCCAGCCAGGTCATATTGTGGGATATAACTCTGGTCGAGTTCTTTCAGCATATAGTCCGAATCAGGAAAACCTGTGAACATTTTCCGCACTTCCGGGAAGTTATCCGGGTTAATCAGGTGCAATATGATGTTGCCGCTGCGCAACGCCTGAATCGGTCGCTTATCCAACATAAGCTATACATCCCCCGGCCTTACGAGCGCCAGAGTCCACCTGCCCATCAGCGTAACCCCAATTCGTTGCGGGCAATCACCATCCGCTGAATCTCGCTGGTCCCTTCGTAGATGCGCGTAATCCGCGCATCCCGATAATAACGTTCCACTGGCAGTTCTTTGCTATAGCCCATGCCGCCGTGAATTTGCAGGGCTTCATCGGTGACGAAGGCAGCGGTCTCGCTGGCGAACAGCTTTGCCATACTGGCCGCCAATGTATAGCGTCTGCCGGATTGCTTGACCCGTTCTTTGGCCTGCACCGCGTTATAGATCAACAGGCGGCTGGCCTCAATGCGCGTTTTCATATCCGCAATCTTCTGCTGAATCATCTGAAACTGACCAATCGGTCCGCCAAATGCCTGGCGTTCCTGCGCATACTGCACCGCAGCAGCATAAGCGGCCTCCGCGACCCCCAGCGCCTGGGCGGCGATGCCGATGCGTCCGGCATCCAGTACAGTCATGGCGATTTTGAAGCCCTGCCCTGGCTCACCCAGCACATTTTCAACTGGACAGGCATAATCCTCGAAGATCAATTCGCTGGTGGCGCTGGCGCGAATGCCGAGTTTGGGTTCTTTTTTGCCGCGCACAAACCCCGGTTGATCGGCATCAATCAGAAACGCCGTGACACCCCGATGCCCTTGTTCCGGCTCGGTCATCGCAAACACAATGACGTAATCGGCGACAGGCCCACTCGTGACCCAGCTTTTACGCCCGTTGATAATGTAATGCGTCTCGGCGGCGTTAAGGACCGCCCGACTTTCCATCGTACCCGCATCACTGCCCGACATCGGTTCGGTCAGGCTATAGGCCCCGATCTTTTCGCCTCTGGCAACCGGTGTCACATAGGTCTGTTTTTGTTGTTCCGTGCCAAACTTCATAACTGCATGGCAATATAACGAGTTGTTGACGCTGACTATCGTGCTATGACTGGCATCAACTTTAGCGATCTCGATCATCGTGAGCACATACGCCAGCGTATCCAGCCCTGCACCCCCATAGGCCTCTGGGACCTCGATGCCCATCAACCCCATCGCACCCATCTGCTTCACCGTTTTCAGGGGAAACTCGCCAGTTTCATCGTATTCAGCAGCAATCGGCAAGATCTCATTTTCAGCGAATTCTCGCACCGCATCGCGCAGCATGGTATGTTCTTCCGTCAGCGTGAGCGTCAGCGCTGTGGATTCAAGCGAAATCGACATCACCAGGACCTCCTGATGGCTATAAAATCAGGTACAAACATCAATTTACTTCTTATGTCCATCATTATATCATCGGGAGCATGCAGAAAGCGTATTCAGGAGATTGGCATGTCAGCAATTAAGATTGACCACGTGGCGGTGGCGGTAACGGATATGGCAGCCGCATTGGAATTCTGGCAAAAGGGGTTGGGTTTGGACCTAAACGGAATCGAAGCCGTGCCTGCCGAAGCGGTCGAAATCGCCTTTTTAGAAACGGCCAATGCCCACATCGAACTGGTACGACCCACCACCGACGACAGCGGTATCGCCCGCTATATCGAAAAACGTGGCACCGGCATTCATCATTTATGTCTGGCAGTAGAAAATATTGAAGCCGCGCTGCAACATCTCGCCGCATCGGGCTTTGAGCTGATTAACGAGACTCCCCGCACGCGCGACAACGGTACACGCTATGCCTTTGTGCATCCGCGCAGCACCGGCGGCGTGCTGTTGGAACTCTATGAAGCAGCGATTCATGAAGCCTGATCGCCAACACGCCCGATGAAAATACCGGTCGTTTGGGGTACGATGGCCCTGTTTGACAGTCACCTAATTCAAGGACTCCCATGCATCAATTGCTGTTACTCGCTTTGTGGTTGCTGCCCATCGCGCAATCCAATACCTGTCCCGCCCTGGTAGATGCCGCCTATGCCGCTGCTGCGCTGGAATGCGCGGCGGTCGAACCCGGCACGACCTGTTATGCGAACGCACCCCTGGAGATTGCCGCATTGGCCGAAGGCGATTTCACTCGCCCTGGTGATCGCATCAGTGGTCTACAAACTATCGAATCCGGCGCGATGCAGATTGACGAAGGTGAATGGGGGCTGTCAATAACGACATTCACAGCTAATCACCCGGAGCAACTCATGACCATGGTGATTCTGGGTGATGTCGAACTCGAAAATGCCAGTACGGAATCTCAAACCGTTACAACCGTACCCGTGCAGGTAACATTCCCCAGCGGGGCTAATCTGCGGGCAACGCCCGATACGGCTGCGGAACTCGTCGCGCCGCTGGTCGTCGGCCAGGTCATCCCGGCGACCGGCAAACTCGCTGATGGGAGTTGGTTTCGCCTTTATCTCGATGATGAGCGGTCAGGCTGGGTCCGCGCGGATCTGATTGACGTTGATGGCGATTTCGCCCTGCTGCCAGATGTTACACCTGACGATGAGCCACCAGCGACATTGTTCAGTCCGCTGCAAGCGTTCAACTTCACCTCCGGCATGGACGATTCACCATGCAATCACGCTCCCGATAGCGGCGTTCTCCTGCAGACCAACCAACCAGTAAACCTCCGTGTCAACGGGGTTGATCTGCAATTTGATGGTACCATCTTTTTACAGGCGCAGCAGACCATGACCGTCCACGTGCTCGAAAACACGGCCCAGGTGACATCGGGCGGCGCAACCGAAATCACTGACGCTGGCAACCGGATTCGTATTCGCTACGATACTGAATCTGCAATGTTAACTACCCCGCGCATCCCCGAACCCTACGTCTATGTTCGAATGAGGCCACTGCCATTCCGTCTGTTGCCGCGCGAGATTCCCGACCTCGCGTTTAACCTGCTGAATGTTGTGACACCCGCCGCGCCGGACCAGCCGCTGCTGAACGGCATCACCGCCGAAGATAGCTGCACCGTCGCCGCCGTGAACGAGGTGCGCTTGCGTCAGGGACCAGGCCGCGATTTCCCGATTCAAGGCGCGTTGTTCGCCGGTGAACACGCCAATCCGGATGGCCGGGCGCAGGGGCTGGATAACATCCTGTGGTGGCGCGTGACCGAGGGCGTCTGGGTACGCAGCGATGTCGTGCTGGCCGCCGGGATGTGTGGCGAATTGCCCCTCGTCGGCATTCCACCGCTCATCGGCGAACTCGAATCCGAGGAGTAGACATGTTAAAAACTGTTATGATCGGCTGTTCACCGCCAACAGCCCCCATAGCGCCGTCTGGAATTGGATGAGCGTGTACGGGTAGTGGTCCAGCAGCCCAATCGCCAACAGCGCCACCACACCGCCCAGCAGCGCGATTCCCGCTGGATCGGGTCGTGCCCACAGGTCCCGCAATGCCGCGCCCAGTCCAGTCAACAGCACCGCGCCATACAGAATCAGGCCGATGGTGCCCAACTCCGCCCAGGCCGAGAGATAAATGTTATGCACATTATCGCCCAGCAGGTCGAACTCAGTGAACATCAGGTAATAGCTGGCCTTCCAGGGGAAATTGCCCGCCCCCACGCCCAGCACTGGATTCTCCCGGATCGCCCGCCCGGCAAAGTCAAGATACACCAGCCGGTCACTCACCGAGCGCTGTTCAATCGATTCCGCGCCGATGCCCGACCGGGCCAGCAAGAAAGGTTGATATACCAGGAAAAACGATATACCGATGCCAATCAGCAATCCCACGCTGAGCCATACCCACCGTTTGAGATACCGTCCGCGCCAGAGCAACGGCAACATCACCAGCACGCCCATGACGAATCCACCCCAGGCGGCCCGCGAAAACGTCAGGCCGAAGGCCCACAGCCCAACCATCGCGCTCACGGTCCCGCCAATCCAAAGCGCCCGCCGTCGCCCCACAATCCATGCGCCTACTGCTAGCAAACTCATGGCGAGAACACCACCCAACGGATTCGGATGAGGCAGCAGACCGTAGGGTCGCAACCAGCGCATATCACCGGCCTGTACCACGCTCACGCCAGGTCGATCTACGCTCAATGCAAATTCGCCCAAACTGCTTAGTCCCACCGAACCCTGCTGTGCGACCTGGGCCGCACCAATGGCGCTGTTCCACCACAGGCTGAAGACCAGCACCCCGATCACATACCGGCGGGGCGGTTGCACACAGGCGACTACTACCACAAACAGGGCGACGATTCCGAATTGTAACGCCGCCGTTTGCGCGACTTCCGGGTGCGGAATACTCTGGAACGCCCACAAATGCGACGCAAATACCCACAGTGCCAGACTCATTAGCGCCAAGGCCCAGCCACGACGCAGTTTATCGCGGCGCAATTCACTAAATCCCGGCAGCCCGGCGATGAGCCAGCCACCAATCGCCACCAGCATCGGCAGCAGAATGAGAAAGCGGGACACGTATAAATGCGGAAAAAACAGCGGGTAACCCGGTAAACGATACCAGACCGGGATCAGTGCGAATGTGAGTAAAATAGCGATGTGCAACAGGCGAATCATGGCATCCATGCGATTCTATCGGGATTCTGATGCTGATTGTACCGCATGGTGTTGTTCGTCACTTGATATACCCCGGTGGGTATGTTAATATACCCCTATGGGTATAGGGTCAGGGGTTATTCTATGGAATCGGAAATTCAGATAGATGCGGCTGAAGCACTGAAATGTGAATATAACACCAAAACCTTACATCGCATTCATCGCATTCAGGGACAATTAGCCGGGCTGGAACGCATGATCGAAGCCGATGAGGGCACCTGTGAAGAACGGGTCATCCGTGCACGGGCGGTTGAAAAAGGGATGACGAGCCTCATCAGCCATCTGGTGGAATGTTATCTGGTCAATACGGCCCGTTTCGAGATGGAAAACGACCCGGATAACACCACGCAGGAATTGGTACGCATCTTTGATTTACTCAATCATTAAGCGAAAGGACTTTGCTCCTGATGACAACCCAACAACTCGATTTACCCGTCACTGGCATGACGTGTGCCGCCTGTGTGCGCAACGTCGAACGGGCGCTCAAACGAACCGAAGGCGTCGAAACGGCTACTGTGAACATCGCGACCGAACGCGCCACCGTCAGTTTTGACCCGTCACATACTAATACAAGGTCCGTGATCGACAGCATCAGCAATGCCGGTTATGGCGTGGTGCAGGCGACGATGGAACTTCCGATCACTGGCATGACGTGTGCCGCCTGTGTGCGCAATGTTGAACGCGCACTGCGCAAACCATCGGGCATTCTGGATGTCAATGTGAACCTCGCCACCGAACGCGCGACAGTCCATTATCTGCCGGGCAGCGTCCGCCGGTCTGACTTGATTCAAGCGGTGGAGAACGCTGGTTATGGCGTCGTAAATCTCTCGGATGCAGATGCACCGGAAGATGCCGAACGCGCCGTCCGCGAAGCGGAAATCAAACGCCAGGAACGGCTGGTTCTAATCGGTGCGATCTTCAGCATCCCACTGGTCATTCTCAGCATGTCACGGCACTTCATGCACCAGATACCGGTCATCATGGACACCTTTCCCTGGCTCATGTGGGCGGGTTGGCCGGTGATTTTCTTTCTGCTGGCGACGCCGGTCATGCTGCTGCTGGGGCGACAGTATTTTGTTGGCGCCTACAAGGCAGCCCGCAACGGCACCACCAACATGGATACGCTGGTGGCGTTGGGCGCGTCCGCAGCCTACGGCTACAGTGTCGCTGTGCTGATCGGCATTCTCCTGGACAATACCGCATTGTTGGGTACGGCTGAATACTTTGAAACGGCGGCGGTGATCTTGACGTTGATTACGCTGGGCAAATTGCTCGAGGCCCGGGCGAAAGGCCGCACCAGTGCCGCGATTAAGCAGTTGATGGGTCTGGCTCCCAAGACGGCAACCCTGCTGCGCAATAATGAAGAGGTTGAAGTTGCTGTTGCTGACCTGCTGGTTGGTGACCGGGTAGTCGTCCGTCCCGGCGAACGCATTCCGGTCGATGGATTGGTAATCGAGGGTCGGTCCGCAGTCGATGAATCGATGCTAACGGGTGAGAGTTTGCCGGTCAATAAAATCGTTGGCAGCGATGTGATTGGCGCAACGGTCAACAAACAGGGTCGACTGGTGGTGGAAGCGATGCATGTTGGTGCAGAAACAGCACTGGCGCAAATTATTCGACTGGTTGAACAGGCACAGGGTTCCAAAGCGCCCATCCAGCGCGTTGCCGACCAGGTTTCCTCGGTGTTTGTGCCGATTGTGCTGGTCCTGGCTTTGCTGACATTTCTTGGCTGGTTATTTATCGGTCAGGTGGGCTTCACGGCAGCACTGGTAAATGCAGTGGCTGTGCTGGTGATTGCCTGCCCCTGTGCACTGGGATTGGCGACACCCACCGCCATCATGGTCGGTACCGGCAAAGGGGCAGAACAGGGCATTCTCTTCAAGAATAGCGCGGCGCTGGAAGCCACCCAGCGCATCCAGGTGATGGCGCTGGACAAAACGGGCACGATCACGCGTGGTGAACCGGCTGTCACAGCCCTGATGCCGGAATCAAATTTCTCCGAAGAACAATTGCTGACATTGGCCGCCAGCGCTGAGCGCGGTAGTGAGCATCCGTTGGGCGAAGCAATTGTCCGGGCGGCGCAGGAACGCGATCTGGCACTGGCACAACCCGAAACATTTGAGGCCGTAGCCGGGCAGGGTATTCGTTCCATGATTAATGGACAAACTGTTATGATCGGCAGTCCACGCTGGATAAGCAGCCAACAATTCAACTTTAACCCTGGCATGAATGATCAGATCAACGACCTGCAAGCCAAAGGCAACACCGCTACAGTTGTGGGTGTTGACGGTCAAGTGGCGGGCATTATCGGCATTGCCGATACGATAAAACCAAGCTCGAAATCCGCGATCGCTGAACTGCAAAAAATGGGCTTAGAGGTGGTGATGCTGACGGGCGACAACGAACGAGCGGCCCAGGCGATTGCGGCTGAAGTCGGCATCCAACGGGTACTGGCAGAGGTACTGCCCGGCCAAAAAGCGGATGCGGTCCAACAGTTGCAGGCGGATGGTAAAAAAGTGGCGATGGTTGGTGATGGCATCAATGATGCACCGGCCCTGGCCCAGGCTGATGTGGGCATCGCCATTGGCACCGGAACCGATATTGCGATTGAGGCCGCCGACATTGCCCTGATGAGTGGTGAATTGCAGGGCGTGGTGCGGGCGATTCTGCTGAGCAAAGCCACGATGCGCACCATCCATCAGAATTTGTTCTGGGCCTTCATCTACAACATCATCCTCATCCCAGTGGCAATGGCGGGTGCTCTTATCCCCATGCTGGCGGCTGGCGCCATGGCTTTTTCGAGCGTCTTCGTTGTGAGTAATTCTCTAAAATTGCGAAAGGCATCGTTGTCGCGGTTTCAGGGTGAGCTTCCAGATAATCCAGAATCGTATCCGAAGGCGCAAGAAAGCCCGTCTCCGGTACTTTGATACCCTTGCCATGTACTTGAGCAATCTTTTTGCGGATTGCTTCCCATGAACGATGGGGTAAGGCGGCTGCCATTTCAAGCTGCGTTACCCCATTTTCTATCGCTTCTTTCAATGCTTCTAACTCCTTACTTGTCCAACGATTGCCTGATGTGCGATTTGCTTCACTTCCATCACGCACAATACGTATCTGATAGTCCTTAAATGTTTCTTTGTCGCGTATGGGTTTTGGTGAGATATGAAACTTCCTTTCTCCTAGAATCTCGTATGCTTTGATGCGTATAGCCCGCCAATTTCGATTAGGTAGGGCTGCGGCTATCTGTACTTGATCTGCATTTTCTTTAATAAGCTGTCTCAATTTCTCTATCTCCTCTGGATTCCAAAGTTCCCAAGTATCCGAACGATACGGTAACGTAAACTCATCTGTCGAATTGTCCCGCCAGTAGATACACACATTGGCAACGCGGTGCTTTCCCACTTGGGTTACAACGATGCGCTCAATAAACACTTGAGCAATCGCACGCCTTTCTGATGAGTCCATTTGCCCCCAGTTTTCCAACACGTTTTCAGCCTGTTTAGCAAGACCTATAAGCGTCTCTTGCTGATCCATGTGTTGCTTGAGGGTAATCAGTTTTTCTTCGAGACGTACTTTTTCTTGTTCATAGTTTGAAAACTCTTGCTCCAGGGCTTTTAGGAGTGTTTTTGACTGCACATAAGAAAAGTTATCTAATAGGGTCTGTAGTTTTTGTTCTACTGTGGTCAGTTGATGGCGGAGCATTCGTTTTTCAGCATCAAAGTCTTCACCTGCGACTGAAAGGACGCCTTCCCATACCTCGTGATTAAAAGTTGCATTTAACTTGGCATGAAGCATCTCATCAATAACATTATCGAAGTAATCGGCACGCCGTGACCATAAATATTGCTGATTATCTGCTGTATCAATATAGGCACAGGTATAGGCATACATTTTCATGCTTTTGCGCCACGAAGCGGTTGCCCCACGCCATTGGCCTTCGTAGTAGCTTCCAACGAGACCTACATAGCTTGGGTCATAGATTCCACGCTCTTTTTTCTTGGTAGAGTGTCTCCGTCCCAAACGAGGTGCATAATCGTCATTAAGGGAACCGTCCAGACTATACGGGGAGATGTAATTAAAGGCCTGATAAAACAGGTCTTCTGACACAATAGCCGGATGGTTATTCCATTGGACAACACGATCTTTGAAGACCCAGTGTCCAAGATAAACTGCATTCGTCAACATATTCTGTAAGGCAACTGATCCCACCATATATATGGCGCCACGTTTTAGCATACGCATTGGTTTTGCCCATGAGAACCCGGGTGGCACATGACGTAGTAATTCAGGATTATCAAAATCCGGGAAATGAGGTCCATTATCATGCAAATACCGCAATGTCGCTCGCTGATTACCCCCAAGCATAACAAACGTCTCGAATATCTTTATGACAACTTCAGCACAGGGTTCAAACGGCTGATATTTCCGCCAATTTGGATTCGGAACTCCGCTTGGTAAGGATTTGCGATCATCAACCATGTACCCAAGATTGATATTTCCACCCATCCACATACCCTGCATAAGCATTCGTTCTTTAGCGGCATACAACCGTCCGCGAACATAGGAGTTCAGGAAATCTGCGGCCTGCTCCGCACGCATACGGAAAAGTAGACGATGATACGGACCTTCAAGCTTGTCTGCGAAGTTGTATTTGAAATAAGGTGTAAGTACCCGAACATCATTTTTTACACAGGCGTCAATAAAAACGTTCACCTGAATTTGCGTTTCATCACGAAACAGTCGATCTTCTGCCTGTACCGCAACTGCG
Organism: Phototrophicaceae bacterium; assembly: GCA_965223835.1. Lineage (GTDB taxonomy): Bacteria > Chloroflexota > Anaerolineae > Aggregatilineales > Phototrophicaceae > CAVYXZ01. The sequence goes on along the minus strand of CBDCXQ010000001.1, from coordinate 948,983 downwards.
CCAATCTTGTCAGTGATAATCAGGTCAAATAGTCGGCTCATGCCAATACGTTCGTCAATGCGTTTTGCACCGCTGACGCCTTCATCTTCATCAATCAATATGATTGTATTGGCTTGCCAACCCAATGTCGTAACGTATCTGGGCAAATCAATCTGTTGCATATCGGTGGAGATGTTGCCAACTTGCGCCATTGATGATTGCCGATAATAGACTGCAATGGGGCGGTCTAAAGGCAAGGCTCCAGGCAACACCGGAGTTGAATCATCACTCCGTTGCGGCTTGTACTTTTTCGGGCCGGGCATGTGGTAGAATTCCTTTTAGTCTAGGTTTGTATCTGGACTGGAGCCGGGTGTCAGTTTCTCAGGCCGTCGCCCGGCTTCTCACTTCACTGGTCATTCATTACCAGTGCCGTTTCTTAGGATTATTCAGTACTCCCCTCATTTCCATAGCTCGAACCTCGGCGGCGATTTGGCTTACCTGATTCGATCCACACCTGTACATCGCTTCGTTTAATAATCCAGTTGCGTCCGACACGCTGTGCTGGAAGAAAACCAGCTTCAATTGCTCTACGTATCGTATCGTTGTGACATTCCGCAATCTCTGCTGCCTGCGCTGGACTCAGTAACTCATCAGCCATCCAAATAAGTCCCTCCAGTATTGTACGGAATATTCCGTACAATGGCAATAATCTCAGTGACTAAAGTCTACTGTGTAGCAGTGATTCTCACGACTGTTTAGTTTGTTTCTCCCACTCCGATTCTTGATTGGCACTCTGTTTCACGGTTCTTGCTGAGCGAATGTAAGCACCAATGAGCAAGCGGTAGGCCATGGAAAGATCGAAGTGATTGGTGTGGGACTGTATCGGCATTTGCGATTTCTTTTGGGTGTCCTCATCTTTAGTCAATTTCAATTGATGTGGCCTCCATTTTTCACGCTATAAACCTCAACTGCCTGCATAAGAAAATGCCGCACCAGATGTGACGGTGTGACCTTCATCTGTCGAGCTAATTGATTGATCGCTGTGCGCTCAACAGATGTCAATCGGATATTGATGTTGTGATCGCGTTTCAAAGGCGGTTCCGGTGGTTTGAATGGGCTACTCACTGCCTCACCTCTCGTTCTACGATTGGAATCAGCATAGCACACCAACCCTGCCTGGCCGTTGAAAAATTCCGGTTTTGCACCGTCAATTTTTCTAGATGGTGAGTCAATATTTCAGGCAGTTAGCGGAAATTTTCAATCCTGCGCTTGAACAACGCTTGCACGACGTTATCGGCACCAGGAAATGGACTGAACTACAATATCGTGGTTCCTTCAAATTTCGGAGAAACGGGATGCGATCCTTATTGTCAATCTTGTTTATGCTCGTGCTATGCGTCTGCGTGACTGCCCAGAATACCTACACACTCACGCGAATAGATAAATTTGGATACGGGGCAATTACGGCATCGGCATGGTCAAATGATGGTCGAATGGTCGCTATTGGCATGTCCGAAGAAATACGAATATATCATGACGCTTCTCAATCAGATCCTATAATCATTCCGGGTCAAAAAATGGTTCGTGTATTAGCATTTCGTCAGGACAATCACATCCTGGCGTCTTCCGATTCCACCGGCCTGGTACGTTTATGGGATACTTCGACTGGCGAGGATCTGGGCATCTGGGGAGTTGAAAACGTCGGAACGGTGAGTGATTTATCCTTTGTTGCTGATACAGAAATTTTGGCAATCAATTTCTTTGACCTGCGAGAATTAATTTCAGGACCAACATTAGGTTCTGGTATCCGCTTTTGGGAATATAAAACCGCCCATGAGTCAGTAGTCTTTCCTACTTCAAGTTACCGTAGTGAGAGACTCATGACGTTGAATGCCGATCATAGCTTGATTGCAACAGCAACCAGTGATTCGCAACAAGGTAGTGGTCTACCTATCGCCAGGTTGCTTGTGCGCGATGCGGTTAAAGGTGAAATCCTTCAGCAATTGAGCGAAGTTCGCCCGGTCTTCAGACAGCTTGTTTTAGCCCGACTGATCCAGATTTGTTAATTTCCATTGATGTGCGCGGTGTCGTACGGTTCTGGAATGTGCGAGAAGGGGTTGAGTTATTCGCTTTAACTCTGCCCTATGATCGTGTAACCACCGCTGCGTTCAGCCCAGATGGTTCGCTGCTGGCAACCGGTGGTATGGATAGCAAAGTACGGCTGTGGCGTGTCACCAATGGCGCACTCCTCAACGTATTCGATGACCAACCCTGGCATATCCAACACCTTCGAATAAATTCGGCGGGTGACATCTATGGCTTTTCTGACCCGGCGCTAATCGCAGAAGTCTGGAATGCGGACACAGGAGTGGTAATCGCCTCATTTGGCATTATCGAAAATGTCACCCCGCCTCTGCTGAAGGTAGGCTTCAGACCAAACGGCGAATGGGTTGTCAGTGCAGGTCAGGATGCAACAATCTATCTCTGGGAAATCGCTACTCGTGAGGAATTGCTTGCGATGCGCATCAACCCGGATGATTGGGACAGCGTCACGGTGAGCGATGATGGTACGAGCATTGCTTGGATGAATGCTGAGACCGGTGGCTTGTGGATGCTGGATGTTTGGGAATACAGCACCCCTTTTTCGTATCAGCTCGAACCCGTTAACTCAATTGACGCGATGGGATTTTCTCCGGATTCGACGCATCTATTTATCAGCAGCTATGGCGATGGTCATCCCTATGATCCAGATACTCTATGGCGGCAGATCCGTGGACGCTTCCGAATGTGGGACATGCCCGGCGGCCAGCCCCAAGACGGCACCCTTATTGTTGAGGATTCAGTCTATGAATTTGCTTACAGTCCTACTCAACCTGTTATTGTCTATAGCAGTCGCGGACGACTATGGCGGCGCGATTTACGCGAAGAAGCGGAGATGGCGCTGACTGATGAGGGAGGATGGTACGGTGCTGCACTGCGCTTTAGCCCGGATGGAAAGTTGCTCGCTGCCGTAGATTCCCGCACAATCTACCTCTTTGATACTGAAACCTGGGCCATCGTCCGTGAAATTGCTACCCAGTCGTATGGGGTAGTTACGCCGCATATTGCGTTCCATCCCGATGGATCGTTGCTCGCTTTCACCGACACAACATCCTTGAAGTTGTTCGATGTGGAAAGTGGCGAGTTGCTTTCAACAATAGATGCTCATGTAGATGAAATCACAGGCGTTGTCTTTAATCTTACTGGTTCTTTGATTGCGACATCCAGCCTTGATGGAACAATAAAGCTCTGGGGGATTGAATGAAACGGTTCCTCATCATTTGCACCCTCCTGATCGGATTAATGAGGCCGATCAGCATCCATGCGCAAAGTGAGCTTCGAATTTCCAGCGTCGCCTGGTCGCCCGATGGAAGGCTCCTGGCTGTTGGCACGTCTGAGGGTGTGAACCTCTATGATTCCGGAACATTAGTGCTTGTATGGTCGGCAGCCACCGTCCAACCAATCAATATCGTTCAGTTTAGTCCGTCCGGCACCTGGTTAGCAGCGGGTCTGGGTAGTGGTACCGGACTTGGGCAAGGACTGGTACAGATTTGGATTGCAGATTCGGGGGAACCAGTAAGCACTTTCGAAGCAAATCGTATGATGGTCCGCGTTCTTGCTTTCAGCCCTGATGAAAATCGTTTGGTTACCGGTGGTGGTTACTTCCCTACCCGATCTGGTGGTGATTATCGCATTCGCAGTTGGAATACAGCCAACTGGGAAGAGTTCTCGTCTATGGCGATCAGAGGTACGGGACCTATCACTGCGGTTGCCTATAGTTCGGATGGGCAATATCTGGTGTTCAGTAGTCTTCATGGCCCAACGAATCTAATTGATGTAGCAACCAACAAAGTTGTGGCCTCAGTTCATCAAGAAAGTGCGGATTGGATCCATTTTGACTCAGAGGCAAGCAAACTGATCCTGGGCTTCTATCGCAGTATTCAAATGTGGGAGTTACGCTCCCAGCCAGAATTACACCTTGTTCGGCAAACCATCTGGAACACAGCCTATTCAGAAAATATTGTGGAATTTTTGCAGGGCGAATATGTCATTGGCTGTGATCTTGAGAACTTTGTCACCTCATCAGAAGATAGCACGCTCCGAGTACGTTCTGTGGAAACAGGAGAGGTTGTGTTCTCTCACAGAGAGGAAGATCGACGGTTCACGACTGCCACATTGAGTCCCGACAATAGCCGACTGGCATTTGTGAGTGACACAGCTACATTACCGATGTCAGAGAGTTATCAATCAGACCAGCAAGTCGCCATTTGGAAGCTGGGTGCGGCCCAACCCGATTACCTTATGATTGATTGAAAGTAATCTGCACAGCATGTTTTTGTGATAACTGTATACCTTTCAACAGTTGATGATGTGGCACAGAATAAGGATTTTAGGCTACAAGGGGAAAAGCGCAGGAATAAACGAATTTGTATTTAACACCGACATTCCGCAGGTCACTCAGTCAAAACGTAGAATTTGAGGATCGGCTGGCCGAGCAAGGCGGCGATCTGTAGATGCACCGGTTGGACATTGAGAACCCTTCGTTTTCGTGCGTGCTCCGTTTCGACGAGCAAGATGTGGATGCCCTCAAACATCTGGAAGACCCGTCGCATGGTGGGACGTTGCGTCGGTTTGCCTTTCTGGTCCGGGACAGATTGGTTCTGTTGCTGCAATTTCTGCCGCAGATCATGTTCGGCCAGGGCGTAAATCAGCAAACTCAGGCCCATTACCATCAGCAACCCCATGATGCGCGACGGCTTCTTGAGAAAGAACCGTGACGCAAAAAACAACGGGTCTTTCAAGAAACGAAAGCCGCGTTCCACACTACGGTTCTGGTCTTTGTAGATGGTCAACAACTCTGCTGTTGGTAGGGTTTGTTGCTCAAGTTCATTGGTGGCAATCAGATATTTGCCCAGGAATTGTTCCTGCTGGGCGATTGCCGCTTCATCCGGTTCAAAATTCGCTTCAATCTTCCATTCGGTTGTGGTGGGACTATCTGCTTTGGGACGACCGCGTTGCGCGTAACGAGTCACGTTGTACACTGCGCCTCGCACAAGATGAAATGACCACTGTTTACCAAAGTCATCCAGGGCTTTTTGAGCATCTTCCTCGCAGTTGAAGGCTTCGCGTTTCAGTTTCTTCAATCTCTTTGCCAGTTTTTCGCCTTCACGCCCGATGCGTTTCTGCAATTGTGCCAATTCCTGCTCACGGCGTGGTTCATATAACACCACCAACCAGCGTTGCTCAATCCCACCATAGTGGCTTTCCACCTCACGATAGAAGTATCCTGCGCGCTCACAGGCTTGCATCCCTTCCTGGCTAGTTTCTGCAACCAATGTCTTGGCTTCATTTAACGTGATTGGCACTCGCGTCACCCACTTGATCTCGGAGAGTTGCTGTAAATTGTCGGCGCTGTATAATGCACTATCTGCCACCAGAATCGGTGTTTCATCGTCCTCAGCAAACTGTTCAAGATAGAGTTTTGCCATCTCCGGCATACTTGTTTTGTCGGATACATTCCCCGATAAGGTGGTGAGATAAGCGGGAATAGAAGTCTCGTTGACACAAATCAGTCCCATGATGGCTTGTTTCAGATCGGGACGACGGTCTTTCGAGTAGCCATAGGCAATCCGAATCGGCTGGGGTTCATCTTCATGCTCTTCATCGAACTCGTATTCTCCTTCAAGGCTGAAAGCTGTTGTATCAATGTGTGCGAAGCGTACCTCGATCCCGAACTCATGCAGGGCATAGGCGCAAATTGCGGCAAACAGCTCGCTCACGCCAGCCGCATACACATGATCTAAAGCCCGACCCAGGCTATCTTCGTTCAGATCATCGGCTTCTAGACCTGCTCCGATAAGCAGGTCGATGGGTTTGTTGCGGAAGAATTCTGGACTTAGATACAGGGGACGACTGATAAAGCCCAATCCATTCAAGACCATTGCTTGAACCGCTTGACCAATGCTCACCTTCCGTCCTTCAATAGCAATACGCGCATCGATCTGACCGATTAAGTCAATCCGTTGGCAAATGCCAGCTACAATCCCCAGATGATCCAAAACTTGTGTGGTGTAGGCTTCCGACATGCGTTTCTCGCTCTCCTTTGACCCCATCCAGAGAGCTTAGCGCATAATTCGCCATTTTTGAGAATTAGGGTGCGGAATGTCGGTAACAGTACAGCCCTCACTCGACATGAGTTGTGGCACTGCTTCTTCTTGAGCCTCCTCGGTATCGGCCCATTTCGTCTTACGCGGATATTTCTTCTCGCCTGTATAAGATTTCCACCAGCCTTTGCCAAAGTGGTAGCACGCGCGCTCGGTCAGCGCCCGCCAGGTATAGTCCGGGAAGGTCTTGAGGATCTGGACTTGATCGATGTTGTTTTCAAGCATCGCGCGCAGTTTCTCCAGGTCATCTTCCTCCCAGAAGTACCCTGTGCTGCGGTGGGTGGTGCTTTGGGTTGAGGTCGAACCATCGCGCCAGTGAACCGTGATGGTCTTGGTGTGGCGGGTGATCTTCGACATGCTGATGTGCGTGGCAAACGCCTCGAACAAGCTCCGGTGCTCCTGACGCGGGACCTCGTCCCAGCGGGCGATGACGGTTTCCAGCACGGGCTTGGCCTGTGCCAGATTCGTGCGCTTCTGCTCACCAGACTTCAACCGCGACAGATCGGCTTGATGGGCTTCGATCTCCTGTTCTGCCGCTCGGTAGCGGGCTTCTGCACGCATAACCATCTCAGGATGGCTCAACGTGGTCAGGCTGGTGATGAGGTGATCCTTGGCGCCTTCCGCCTGCTTGATGGCCGTTTCCAACCGTCGCACTTCGGCATGGTCGCCGTGATCGATGCTGGCGAGCGCCGTCTGCCACACATCCTCGTCGATGGTGGTTGCCTTCAGCCGTTCCAGCAGCAGCTTGTCCACGATCGCGTCCACGATGGCGGCATTGATGTTCCAGACGTTCGAGCGATAGGTATGGTAGAGCTGGTACTTGTAGTTGCCATTACCCGCGCTCCAGATGGCTGAAAGGCGGTGATGGGGTTGCTCTGGGATGTCGTCCGAGTAGATCAGGTTGGCGTAAGTCGGCGGTGGTTCAGAACGTTCAGCCTTGTTGTGGCGCGTCCAGGGACGGTACGGCACGTACTGCGGGTTCGGCTCGCCGTAGAAGTCGACGGCGGAGATACGGTTGTAGGCATATAGGAACAGGTCATTGGGGATTATCGCCTCGTGGTTATGCCACTGCACGATCACGCCCTTGTGAATCCAGTGTCCGAGGTAGGCCACGTTGATGAGCATGTGCTGTAGGCCGCTGAACGACGGAGTCAGTCCACCTGTGAAGCGTGATCGCCGCTCCAGGTGATCGGTGGCCTGAAAGCCCTCCGGCACCATGCCGTCCACGATATCAGGGAAGTAGGGACCTGCCGCCTCGATCTGCTCCCAGGTCTGCTTGAGGTTGCCCTCGTTGGCATGGAATAACTCGAAGTAGGCCAGCAGGACATCGGCATAGGGGTCGAAGCGCCGGTACTTGCGCCAGTCGGAGTTGGATGATCCATCCAGCAGCCGTTCGCGCTTGTCCACCATGAAACCGGGGGCGATCTTACGTCCGGCCCACATACCACGTTCCCGTCGCCAGTGACGGCTCTTCACGAGCCGTCCGCGCACGTGATACTCGATGAAGTCGGCAGCGCGCTGCGCGTGGTCGCGGAACATCTGCATGTGATAGCGTCCCTGCGTGGGGTGAGCGAAGTCATACACGAAGCTGGGGGTCAGCACCTGGACGTTGTTACGGCGGCAGGCATCGATGAAGATGTTGGTCTCGATTTGAGTAACATCGCGGAAGAACCGGTCTACATCCTGAGCAGCCACCAGCCCAATCTCGCCATTCTCGATCTGCTGGTAGAGCATGGACATGCCCGGACGTTCGCTGATCTTCTTCATGCCGCTGATGCCCGCGTCCATGTCGATCATGTGGATCTGTTCACGCTGCCAGCCCTGGCGCATCAGGTGTTCGACCATATCCACCGTTTGCAGGGTGGTGGAGATGTTGCCGATCTGTCCCTCCGAGGATTGGCGGTAGTAGACCGAGACCGGCTTGCCGAGGGGGAGGGGTTGGGCTTTGTACGGATCAATCGACGCGGTGTCAGGGCGCTTGAGGGTTCTCACCATAAGTTGTCCTCCTTTCTGCTGAACGAAAAACGCCCTGCTTCCGCGAGTTCCTACGCAGAAGCAAGGCGCATGTTATACAATGCGTCTCAGCCCTGCGATGTGGCATCTACACTCGCGGGGTCAGCCGGGTCGGCGTGCTCCAACACGTCGGCTCGGCGTCGCTGTTCCGTTGACTTGTCCTCATGATACTCGCTTTTGGGCAGGTGTGCAACGATCCTGAGCAGGGTCCGTGACAGGTCTACCAGGTCGATGCTGTTATTCGGTTGTTGGTGCTGGATAGTATCTGGCTCCACGTGCATCCTCGTCATAATCCGGTTTTACCCGCACCACCAGCGTAACCGAGTCAGGATGTCAGACCCGTGAAATTCTTCAGTTTTGGGGAGTCAGTTTTTCGATATCGTGAGTCAAAATTTCAGTTTGAACTGAAATGAGGAAAGATTATGCGATGACAAAATGCTGCCTGTTGAGAAGCCTATACAGTGGTGTCGCGCAAAGAAACATCCAAAACATACGCTCGCACATCCAATAAGTCACCAGATAGGGAGGCTGCTTGAGATTTCAACTCCTCACACAACGAATCATATTCAATGCTCATCGCAAGGTCACGCCGACGGTCCTCTTGATCCCATTGTTGGCACGTGAACCATCCTACAAGATACAATCCGCAAGTTGCTTTATCATTGTCTCGCAAATAGCGTTCGACAAGCTGAGTTTGGGTTGCTGTTTTCAGCTCATCATGCCAGTTGCCTTTGACCTCAATCAAAACGACAAGCTGTTTCATATCGTTATCACGTGCATTCCGGCTGACCGCGCTCACGTAAAGATCGGGTATTTCTCCAGCGGCTGCACCTTCTCCACCTTCTTTCTGCCGGATTTCGACCTCCCGGTTCACAACGATTCCACGTTCCTTCAAATCCTGGTCAAGATGTCGCTTAACATAGTTTGAAAGCACTCTTTCATCCATAGGACGACAAATCGTCTTGAGCGGAACGATGCTCCATAAATCAACTGCACTTGGTGTCTCCCCTTGTAAGCGTTTTTGAAGACGATCCAAAGACTCGATAACTAGATCAAGCAACTGATTGTCAGTTTGCACAAGGCGTTTCTCGTCATTTCCTAGCAGGGTCAGTAAATCAGAAGCTTGTGGCGGATGCCATGAGTTCTTATACAAGTGCTCTCGCAGATATTTTAGTAAACGACTCAATTGGTATAAATCAGGATATGTTTGGGAGATTCGGTCTAATTGATTAAGGGCCTCAGGCGTGCCACGTTCGGCAAGCTGGTTTAGAAGACTATCCCGCCAATCTGCGACGGAATGTCTTGAGGATACCCAACCATTTAATTCGGGATCTTCTTGATGCGGGTATTGTTCCGCTATCCATAAATAGAGATCGGCAACTTCCCCTTCCGGCAACTGGGAGCCTATTCTCGCCACTCGTCTATCACCATAGACTTCAGATGTAGTCTCAATAATTTCCCTTCCAAAATCTACATCAGATTGAACAATATCCCATATCGAGTACCACCAATCACCATGAACAGGAGAAGCTATCAGGTTTGCAGCAAGTCTTGCGGATTCGGAACGGCTTTTTGAGACTTCCTTGATCTTTGCTTGTATAAACCTGGTTAAGCATAATTTTGATGCGGGATCATCTGCTCGCAGAGCGAAAAATAAAGGCATTTGTTGTAGAAGCGTTTGATGCTTTTCATAAAGTTTGCGAAAATCACCTGCTGCTCGAAGACATGCATGTGGGAGATGCTTATGCAGAAGGTAGTTTAGAATACTGGTATAATGATTTGGTTTGATGCAAGGGTCTTCAAGATAATTAACGAGAATTTGAGCTAGATCGTCATCGAAGAAGGCATTAAATCGTGTAAGGTAGTTTTCAACTATTCCAATATCAGCATTAGGTTTATGCCAATTTGTTAGAAAATCCGCAAGCCAAGTTCTGAATCCTAGTCCGTTATTCTTGTATACCATTGCGAGAAACCGATTATGCTGCTCATGTTCGGCTCGAACAAAATGGTCAGGAAAGGTTATGATGGCAGGAGTCCATTTCTTCAACACATCCATTGGAATCTCAGCACCTACATCAAATAATAGGTATAGCATACGATAAGCCGCGATAGCGGGGCGCCAGATGGAATATTGTCCTAGCCACTTTTCGGATTCTGGTGAGGTATTGAATATGAACTCAATACCCAGCGAAATTACTCGTTCTTTAGTGATTTGATCGATTTGCTCCCAATTGGGCATTTGACGAATATCGCCATACCAATCATTGAAGCCCCCATGCTCGTTTGCAGCTAACCATATATTCGTCCGCCACCATTCGTTAATCTCACCTCGCTCACATTGGGCCAGCACTTCTTCCAAACGTATAAGGGGAGGTGGGTCGATTAATTGCTCTTGTCTCTGGTTTTCAATTTCCTGGTATTTGGCTTGACGTTCTTGCTCGCGCTTGTGAGCCTGCCGCAGTTCATTGGCATACTCGGAATCGAGTTGTACAAAAAACCACTTGCTGAACATTTCGTGCAGCGGTTCGCTACGCTCAAGTGCCAGCGCCATCATATCCATATGGCTTGCATCCCAACGCTGAAATACAGATCGGACCAGCTTCAAGAGCGTGTCTCTAGGGATTAGATCACTGTCTTTTTCCAAGAGATCGAGAAACCAGACCAAATCTGAATCGAGCAGCAAAGGTATAGAATAAGCAAGGATATGAAAATCGAATTCGGGATTCGTTACCAGGTTGATTGTGGCAAGCAACATTTGACGGCGCTTGGCTTCATTGTGTAACAAATCATCAATGACTTGCTGATATCGGTCATCCAACTGTTGTCTGCGTTCGGTTCCGAACAAGGGATGAAACTGCACTACTTTGGCTAAAACGAGTTCAGCAATTCCCTCTGGTACGCGCGGTACATCAAAATGTAGCCAGCTCTTGTATACAATCTCATCAATGATGTCCTGGATTTCCAGGTCAATATGATGATGTGCATCCGTGAATTGTCTAACGAAGTTGGCAGCCCAATGTAACGCAACAGGTAAGTCGTTATCGGGAATATCATCGATTATCTCAGGGCGCAGAAATGCGCTATAGGTCCCTGCCAAATTTTCCCTTTTCCGGGGTGTGAGTGCCTCAAACAGCTCTGTAGTCATCAAATGTTCAGGCCAAGTGGCGATCAACCCTGCGCCCTTGAGTTCATCATCAATGTCCTCTGCGCCGCCCAGGATTAAGAGTTTGAGTGCCAGCCTTGCCTCTGAACTGCCAATCCTTGCCACGACATAAGCAGCATGGTCTCGCAGCCGATATTCCACAGCAGGATCCAGAGCCAGATCAATAAGCGCATCGGCTGCATCACCCAACTCACAGGCATGAATTATGCTAATCGCAACGTAACGGGATGTATTGTTTCGGTTACTGTCATGGGCAAAGCGTGATAGTTGCTCAGAAAGCCTGGGATGTATAAACCTTCGATAGCGAGCGTGGCTGTTGAACGGAATCTCGAAGAGAATTTCTTGATTATACAGATCAAGGAAAATAGCAGTGAGTTTTTCTCGTGCATCGGTATCTTCAACGATCAGATCACTTTGAAACAGCACTTCTGGATCGAAATCAGCCACAAACTCCAAAACGGTCGGGTTCATCGTGGTAAGCCACGCGGCAACCTCACGAAGCTGCGGGATAATTTTATTGCCATCTGGATGCACAAGGAGACTTTTGATCTGGGGCAACGATAAATTGTCGTGCATATGGAACGCGGCCAAAAACTCCGCGTAACTTAAGTGCGCCCATCCTAGCTGGTTTGGGCCACGTGAAGAGAAGAAGCCAGTATGCAGCGTTGCTCTGGTAAGTCTATCTTCTGCTGAAGTACCGTGATGCAACTCCCCAATTGGTATTGCATTGTCGGGAATATCTCGCGTAGAAGATGGCATCCAGACAGTCAAATGCCTTGTGGTTAGCATGATCGTTGCGAGACGCGCTGCCTCTGTAAATAGTTCGTTTTCCGTGAAGTTGCCAAGCCGATCATTTTCATCGTGATATGGATTATCCTCCTGGCAAAGCCGCCGACACATTTTCTCATATAACGCATTTGTGGTGTCAGGCAGCACGCCGTCATTGATCAGATATTCTTTGAGTAGATCGATCAGAGTGATAGGTTTGAGGGTAAGTGCTGCCAGTGCATTTTGCTCAACCAGCTCCAGAAATTGATAGGCATCGATTCCGTGTGATGTTGCTGCTTCGACAACTTCTTGCTGTCCGAGAGCATCAAGTTCTATAGTAAGTAAATGATCGTCACCAAAAAGGCTCTTCAACCTTCTGGTTGTTTCCTCCGACCAATCCGCTGTTCGACATGCGATTCGCAAATAAAGTTTATCAAGTGCCCCAGGAGCAGCTTCCAAGGCTTCAATTAATTTCCTTCCCAGATCCACCGGAAGTTGCAAATTTTCGTCGAACGAGTCAATGAACACGATCAAGTTGGATTGCCCATCTTGCCAAGCTCGGAACTCCGAACGTTCAAAGAATTGCTTAAAATCGCTTGGAGGATACTCTTGCAATTTCCAAATGTGTTCACTGTTCACCTGACTAACGCGCTCGAAATAGTCGGCAATTTCACTTGACTTTCCAATGCCTGGTTCACCAAGCATAATAATCACTGGTATACTTGCAAGGTCATCCAGTGAAAAGCTATTCGTATCTGATTGATGACCCACTGGAAACCATCTCTGTGCAAGGGCAGACAGACTCATCTCCTGAGTTTCCCGCGTCCCTGGAAGTATCCAGCGTCGTTTCCAATTATATTGTCCTGTCATCCAGTATCGCACCTGTTTTGATATTTGTATCTGAGTATATCATAGAACAAATTATTCAAAGGCTCTTGAACAGTAGATCACCGTGGCTAATTTTCGTTGAGTCTCAAATGTCACAAGCGTCTCAAATCATTTTGGGTTACTTGAAGATCAATTTGAACTTGGGGTACATTTTTGTGATTCAGGTAGAAGTATGTGTCTCAGCTTGTGCCACCTGTGCCACCTGAGACAGATCGCAGCAAAAAATATATGGCTGATGGTTACCAGCCATACAAAACAAAACGGCTGACCTCATGCGGTGCAGCCGTAAGCTTCGTTCAGCGCGATATGCGCGTTTCGCCTCAGCATGTGGATGGTGGTCTTCGGTAGACTGAGCCGCTCTACCAGCGCCTTACAACTTTCGTGTGCCGCCATGCTTTTGAGCGTTACGGCCATCCGCTTGTTGCCTTTCGCCTCGTACTGATCGACCAATCGCCGCAGTGGGATTTCATCACCGGCGACGAATTTGTCCTTCCACTGTACCGACTGGCGACGGAAGATGCCGAGCAGATCAGCCAGTTCCTCGCGCATCGGTTTGACGATGCTCGTCAGCCACCAGCTTTTCTTCGTTCCGCTGCGACCAGCAATCGCTGCTGCGTCATCCGGTCCGACACTGGTCGTGATGTAGTACAGCGCTGCCAGATGCGGCAGGCTGTGCATATATTTTTCCGCCATGTGCTGGATGGCGCTTTCAAGATCAACCCGCAGATCGACGTGGCACGAGTAATCTGAGTGACTTGTGTAGAAGCGCCCCTCATAGCCGTCGATGATGAATTCGTCAGGATCGCCGCTGCAAGTGGCGAGGTCTTCGAGGTACATTTCGCGGCGGTAGAACTTGCGGTAGTGCGAGATGCCAGAGCGGTACATCACCCACTTGATTGCGCCGCCTTGATCAACGGTGGTCAGGAAGTCAGACTGTTCAACCAATTTTTCCCACAACCGCATGAAACCATGCGCGATCATGTCCGGGATATCTACCTCAACGTAGCGATAGTAACGCATCAGCCGGTTGATGTTGGGTGTGAGCGAGTCACGGATTTGCGCGAAAGTCATAGCGCCACCCCAGGTAGTTGCGTATAGCACTTCACGTGGGAACGGCTTGATCTGCGAGCGAATCTTGGAACGAATATCGGAATCGGACATGAGGAACCCTCTCTGATCTGCTGGAAATCGCCAGCGCGTCGAGCACAACGCTCAACCACCGGGGACAGCGTGGGGGAGGGAACCTGTCAAACAAAAAAGCCGACCAAATCGGTCAGCTTTTTAGATGGTCTATGTGATGGTCGGCTTTTCAGGCAGTGGTTCGGCAGTCCCGCCGGTACGGTGGTACTGGCGTACCGCTGCCGGTGTTTGATAGGGCGGCGGCCCGCGCTGTATCATCGCCGCGCGACGGTGTGCGAGATCAGTTTCCAGGCAGGTCCCAATCTCCAGTGCCGTTCAGCCTACCATCGGCCCAACTGGGCGATCCGCTCTGTTTATCCTTGTGGCTAACATTGGTCGACTAAGATGTCGACAGCGCTTGAGATAAAGCAACGCACCAAGCAATATAGAGATTCGGCGAGTCGCACTTACGGTCTATCTGTACCCCGTCTATTCGCACCTTGGTCAATCGTGCTCTGTCACCAACTTGTACTGCTCCGTAAATACGTCATCCGTAACCCATAATTTCAGGTCTGCATGTCGCTGTGATGCTCAAGTATGGATGTTTCAAAATTCGCCCAAACGGTATGAAATAGTTACAGAAATTCACATCACAGATCAACTTTTGCTTTATAAGTTACGCAATAATCATCTTCTATGCTAAACGACTTAAGCTACTGTCAACTTACTGTAAAGGGTTACTAAATCCTCTTGCTGATATTGTGTGATATAATTTTGCCATTCTTCGCTCCCCAATTTTGCAGTGGCAGAACACCAAGGTTATCTATCAATGTAACTGCCAAGGGCTTCTTTTATTCTGATAGAGACCTTTTTCGCATTTTCGATTCCAACTTTCGCGAGAATCTATCAGCAAACAAAAGGGAAACTGCTTGAGGTGGTGCTGCAACTTATCTGTCATCTTGAGTACTGGCTATTATAAAAAGTGATTTATGCAGAGGAGCTATAAGATGAAGATGCTTGATGTTGTTCTGCGTACGGACCAACCACTACAGTCCAAAGAGATTGCAAGTCTTGAAGCGTTCGGTCTACGCCTTGTCGCATCTCTTGGAGTTAATGCATACCGTGTACGGGGATACAGTGATGCCAGCCTCGCGGATTTGCAGGCCATGAGTCATATCGTGGATGTATCGGAGTTTGCCCCTGAAGACAAGCTTGATGAAACCCTCCGTCAGGAAACCCGGCAAGTATCCACAGCCACTCTTACTGCATCGGCAGCAGCACCCAATATCAGTGTGCTGGTCTCTTTAGACAGCCACACAGACGTGGATGCCACCTTGAATTCTCTGGCACAGATCGGGGAGGTGCGCGAAAGCTCACGGCGACGGGCACTCGTTACGGTGAGCGCGGACCGAATCAACGAGATAGCCGCGCTTCCAGGCGTGCTGTCTGCCGAGATTGAACCGGACAACCGCACCCAGAACAACGTTGCGCGCGTCCTGACTAGGACCGACATTGCCAGCGCAAACCTGGGTCTGGATGGGTCGGGCGAAATTGTAGGTGTAGCCGATAGCGGTCTGGATAACGGCGTGAACGATGCCAACCTGCTGGCCGACTTTGCCGGTCGGGTCGTCAACATACGTGCGACAGTCAATAAGGCAGCGTTTGGTGTGGCGGATGGGGCCGATCTGAACAATCATGGCACGCATGTGTCAGGCAGCATCCTGAGCGATGGCACGAATTCTAATGGGAACCTAGCGGGTATGGCTCCGGCTGCACAACTCACTGTGTTGTCAATGGGGCCAAACAACTCTACCAGCCTGAGCGTTCCCGGTGATCTAATCAGAGACGTCTTCCAGGACGCATATAATGATGGCGCACGTCTGCATAACAATAGCTGGGGGTCCAGAAATTCGGCGGGTGCATACACCGCCTTCTCCGATGACGTTGACCAGTTCATACGTGACAACCCGGATATGTTGATCCTCCTTGCAGCTGGCAACGAAGGCAACGCCGCAGGTTCGGTGACAGCGCCCGGCACAGCCAAGAACTGCCTGACCGTAGGCGCGTCCGAAAGTGTGCGCCCCCTACCCGCCACGATTAGCATCAATCCTAATATGCAGGATGACGACTTTAATCCAGCCACACCAGAACAAGCTTCCCCCTTGAACATTAATAATTTCGATCAGGGGGCCGATGACGTGGAAGACATCGCCGGGTTCAGCGGTCGTGGACCAACGGATGACAACCGCATCGCGCCCGACATCGTGGCGCCTGGCACCTTTATTCTCTCCTGTCGTTCCTCGGTTAGCACGGCTGATGTGGGGCCGGACGGTTTACCTCATACTCCCCCACTCACTGGATTCTATGCCGACGATGCTGATGGCAATGCAACCCATGCTGAAGCAGTGGGGCGTGGGCTGCCTGGAGCACCTTTCTTCGGCACATGGGACCAGAATACGCCTGATGCGCCGCCCGGCTCTGGCCCCAATTACCAGCAAAATTACTTCTACGACTCGGGCACAAGTATGGCGACCCCCATCACCACAGGTGCGGCAACACTGCTGCGCCAATATCTTCGGGAGCGGCGGGGAATCGCTAATCCCTCGGCGGCCGTAATGAAAGCCTTCCTGGTTAATGGGGCCACCGTCCCAGCCGGGGATAACAACGCGCCTGACAACACGCGTGGCTTCGGCTGGTTGAACCTGGAGAACACGCTGACACCCGCCCCTACCGGCCAGCAAGCATATTCTGACGACGTAGATCTGGCCGTAGCTACCGGTGACGTTCGTAGCTTCTCTGTTCTATTGGCTGAAGTCGGCCATCCCTTGCGGGTCACGCTGGTCTGGAATGATGAGCCAGGCAGCGGAATCCAGAACCAGCTCTACTTACGGGTAATTGCTCCTGATGGCACGATCACCGATGGCGATCTAAGCGCATTCCCTGCCGTCAGCAACAACGTCCAACGAGTCCACATAGAGGCCCCGATTGCCGGGACCTACACCATCGAGGTGCATGGTATCGCCGTGTTGTTTGGTATTGACGAGCATCTACCCCAGATCCGCCAGGACTTTGCTTTGGCGGTCATTAACGCTATCGGCTTTTCGCCAGAGCCGGTGGACATCTCCCAGGTGATTGACAGAAGTGGGAGTATGGACTTCTATGGCTATCTGGAACCGGCCAAAGAGCGGGCCAAGCAGTTAGTCGATATGCTGCGTGTCAACGACCGGACAGGCGTGGTTGCATTTGACGGTACGGCAGCAACTATCCACTCTGTAGTGCCTATTGATGGTCTCGCTATCCAGGGAGTCATTAAGACAGACATCGATACGATTGCTGCTGGCGGTGTCACATCCATGGGAGCGGGCTTAGAACTGGGGCAGGCGGGTTTAGCTACTGGGGGCGATGCCTCCCATCCGCAGGCCATTGTGCTAATCAGTGACGGCCACGAGAATACACCCCCCTGGGTTGGCGGCGGCGTTACGGATTCACCTCCAGGCTGGTATAGCGGCGCAAACTTAACAGAAATACTGCCCACGATACCGGCAGAAACCAGAATCTATACGGTCTCATTGGGAGTCCAGAGCGATCAGGTGTTGTTGCAAGACATCGCCACCGCGACAAGCGGCGTATTCCATGCTATTCACGGACCAGCCGACATCGCCAAACTCCATGAGATTTACGTTCACCTGCAAGCGCTGACTGGCGGCGAGGAGGTCATTGCCGCCGACAGCGACAGCGTAGACGGACTGAATATCTTCGAGGTGGAGAACCCATCGATCAGCGCTGACGACCTTGCATTCGATGGCGCGCTTCGAGCAGATCTACAGGGATTGGTCAGCTTAAACGCCGTCTTCCCGAATCCACGTTATCTCGAAAGATTATCCACCACACGGGTCCACCATATCCCGGTGGATGATAGCCTCAGTTCGGTGACGATGGTGGTTTCCTGGCATAACCTCGCAGCGCCTGTTTCGCTGATGCTTATCTCGCCATCCCATCGGACCATCCGCCCGGGAAGTTCGCTCCATTTCAACCGCACGGGCAGCAGCTACCAGTTCTTTCGCATTGAAGCACCTGAACCTGGTGTCTGGCAGATGATTGTGCGTGCCGAAAAACGAGATGAGGATTCCGTCAAGTACACGCATCAGTACACCTGGGGTGCCTACGGCAGATCACCAATGGGACTTCGCTACGAGACTCCCGAGCGCCTCTTGGGGTTGCAGGAACTGAAGATTGCGGTCATGCTGGCCGGGCAGCGCGAATTTGCTCGCACAGTCCGCTTCACTGGCTCATTTAACCTGCCGCAACAGTCCACCGATAGTTTGCTAGCTAAGTTCGGCAATCAGCTTGCGGACATTAACCTGCCGTTCGAGCCGGATAATCCGAAGGTAGACCCGAATCTGTTCAAGCTGGCCGTGCTGGATAAGCAAATGCGGGAGAGAAGGCGCGGGTCCATCTTTCGCACCCGATTGCAGCGCTTGCGCCTAACCAAAACCACTGACTATACGGATAGGGTGGAGATCAGTGTCCCAGGTCTCATTGCTGCGAAGATAGCAGCTATAGGAAAATCGCGACGGGGCTTCGGATATCGTCGCCAAGCACAGTTTGATTTGAAAATCTGACTATGCTTGGTCGCTGTGGCTCTATGATGCCAATTTTCAACAAGTTCAGAGAGCTATCGGTTCGTCTTTTTGACACGCGTCAAGGCGTAATACTGTCAATCAGTAATTCGGGCATTCCGTTTCAATTATGGCCTGTGAAAGGCATGCTTCGCTTGACTAACCATACACGTTTGACTTGGGTGAACAAAAGATAAAAGGAGATTGAAAAATGTTCAACTTGAATCGACTCTATGAGTACAGACGCACGCAGGTACAAGCCGCAAACAACTACACGCAGGGTGCACAGGAAGCGATTACGAACTACCAGCAGGCAATACAGCGGATATCCAATGAGGCCAGGAATAAGGCCAGACAGGAATACGAGCGCTATTACGGCGAACTGCAGGCTGCCGCTGCCGGTGACGACCCATTGGAACGGGCGGGCGCTGCTTGGTTGGACTATCAGCAGAGATATTCTCTCATCAATCAGGAGTACCTAACGGCCTGCCAAGAGCAATACCAGATGATAATCAACACGCTCCAAAATCTAAGGCTAACGAACGACACAGAAGCGTTAGGCGTTTACATAGAGATGCTAGAAGAACTTAGAGCGTCTCTAAGTGCTGGACCGAAGAAAGCCGCCAGCACATCGAAGAAGAGCACATAGGCGTGGAAGCCATAAGTTCAGAGTGGCTAATCGATCGGGCGCGCAAGCAAACTATGATTATGTAGTTATCTCCTCCCTTTGACTTGCACTCGGTTGATATTGACCCTCTCGAAGTGGCTAGTGGTCCATATCTGCGGGCCTCGCTCGTTAGGAACAAATAGGCCATCATCAGTACCAATAGGGGCCGTTTTGGGTTTGCTGATCACTGAGATGTTGCTCGCTCTATATTCTTGATTGACACCAATGCCTCTGCACAGGTGATTTAGGAGATTTTGTGCTATGACTCCCAGTGAAAGCGATAAGTCTCGGCAAAGTCTGGATCTATCTCCCGAGCGGCGGGCTTTGCTTAAGAAGAAAATGGTTGAGATTGGGCTAAAGATTCGCGAGGACTCTATACGGCCACGAGATAAATCAAAACCAGCTCCGCTCTCGTTCGCACAGCAGCGCCTCTGGTTTCTGCACCAGCTCGCGCCGGATAACTCCTTCTACAACGTACCTGTGATTATCCGTCTCAAAGGACACATAGACGGTCAGGCTTTGAGGGAGAGCCTGACCAAGCTGATGGTTCGTCATGAGGTACTGCGGACTTCGTTCCCTCTTGAATACGACCTGCCTGTTCAGATTATCGAAGAGAATATTGCAGTCCCGCTGACAGTTTTCGATCTCCAAGCCAAACCAGCCCATCAGCGACGTGCGGAGGCGGAGCGATTGGCCGATTTACAGGCGAAAATGCCATTCGACCTGCAAACCGGACCAGTGTTTCGGGCGGCACTCGTGACACTCTCCAGTGTCGAAAACTGGCTACTTCTTACCTTTCATCACATCATCATTGATGGCTGGTCGATGGGGATTCTCGTACATGAATTATCTGAATTCTACCGGGCGGCCACTGAGGGCAGAACGACTACACTTCCCGAATTGCGTATCCAGTATGCTGATTTTGCTTGCTGGCAAAGAGAATGGCTTCAGGGCGAACGACTCGAACGTCAACTAGACTATTGGCGCACGCAGCTCGCCGATCTTTCACCTCTGAAACTTGTAACTGACCATCCGCGCGCCGCAACCCCAACTTTTGAGGGCACTACCTATCGGTTTGAGATTCCTGTCTCGGTCACTAAGAATTTACGACAATTAGCTGAAGAAACTGGAACAACCCTTTACATGGTGCTGCTGGCCGGATTTCAGACGCTGCTCGCACGCTACACGGGTCAGGATGATATAGTTGTAGGGTCGCCAATTGCCAACCGCACTCGAAGTGAGTTGGAAGCGCTGATTGGCTTTTTCGTCAACACATTGGTGATGCGTGGCAATCTGTCGGGAGATCCAACATTTCGAACATTTCTTGCACAAACCCGGCGTACTGCGCTGGATGCTTTTGCCAACCAGGATGTGCCATTTGAGAAATTGGTCGAAGAACTGCAACCGGATCGTGACATCAGTCGCAATCCGCTCTTTCAGGTTGGATTTGTCTTGCAGACCGCGTGGAATCTTGAGGGTAAGTCAAAGTCAGCAATAGACGCCAGCGACGACAACTCTATGCCTGAAATCCAACGTGGGACTTCTATTTTCGATCTGGCTGCTCACCTCTGGGAGAAAGGTGAAAGTATCCACGGTGTAATTGAGTACAGCACAACACTCTTTGAAGCCGCGACAATCGCACGTTTTATCGATCATTTCATGATTCTCTTGCAAGCAATCGTTCGTGAGCCTGAAACCCCAATCAGTAATCTGCCACTAATGAGCGTACAAGAGCGTCACCGCCTTGTCGTCGACTGGAACAGCACCCAAGCTCCATTCGACGAAGCGGCCTGCTTTCATCACCTCTTCGAGCAACAGGCCTTTCGATTTTCCGAACACGTGGCACTGCAATATGTCAACACACAATTGTCATACCGTGAACTCAACGAGCGAGCGAATGCGCTTGCGCACATTTTGCATGATGCAGGCGCGTCCACTGATAAACTCGTGCTCCTTTGCCTAGAACGGTCACCAGAGATGATTATCGCGCTTCTGGCAATCCTTAAGGCTGGGGCTGCATTCGTCCCGCTCGATCCGAAATATCCAGCCGAACGCCTTGACTTCATGGTTCAAGACACTGGTGCATCCTTGATGATAACGAGTGCATACTCATACGAAACTCTTTTTAGCGGGCTTCTCACAACCGATGTCCTGGACACTATCCTAATAGACAAGATCGATGCCCAGCTTGCGAGTGCCCCCACGACGAACCCGAAATTTGATGTGGAACCACATAATCTGGCTTATGTTATCTATACGTCTGGTACAACCGGACAACCCAAAGGCGTACTTATTGAGCATCGTGGTCTGTGCAATGTGGCAGCAGCTCAACAACGAATTTTTGGGCTACAACCTGCCAGCAGAGTGCTTCAATTCGCTTCCATTAGCTTCGATGCGTCAATCTTCGAAATAAGCATGGCATTTGGTTCAGGGGGGTCGCTGTATCTCGCTCCGTCTGAAATGCTGCTTCCCGGTCCGGCGCTAGCGGACTTTCTGCGTCAACAATCCATTTCCATTGTAACCCTGCCACCCTCTGCGTTGGCGGCGATGCCCCAGGAACACCTGCCAGATCTAGAGATTATTACGGTTGCAGGGGAAGCCTGCCCATCTAGCCTCGTAGATACCTGGGGTGTGGAACGACGCTTCTACAATCTATATGGTCCTACGGAGGGGACAATCTGGTCAACCTGGTCGGAATGTAAAGGCGGGGACGATAAACCTTCAATTGGCAAGCCCATTCCCAATACTTCAACCTACATTCTCGATGATCATAGTAGACCTGTGCCGATTGGGGTTCCGGGTGAGCTTCATATCGGTGGTGTGGGATTGGCACGAGGGTATCTGGATCGCCCTCAGTTAACCGAAGAACGGTTTGTAACCATCGAAATTGAGGAAGGTACATTCGTAAGACTGTACCGCACTGGTGACATTGCGCGTTACCTGGCAAATGGCAATATCGACTTCCTGGGTCGGGTCGATCACCAGGTAAAAGTGCGCGGTTTTCGCATTGAACTGGAAGAAGTTGAGACTGTTCTCCGCGATCACCCGAGTCTACAGGATGCTGTTGTGGTGACACATGACGACCAAACAGGCGATACACGGCTAATCGCATACGTAACACCCAGCCATGATTTCTCAACTGTGGATGAGAAAACCGCGCGCGAACTTGAGGCAGAACAGTTATCGTATTGGAAACAGATCTATGATGAAAACTACAGCGACACGGATGAGCATTCCGACAGCACCTTCAATATTTCAGGCTGGAACAACAGTTATACAGGCGAACCTTTCCCGAAAGAAGTCATGAGGCAGTGGGTCGATTCGACAGTGACCCGTGTCCGCAATCTTGAGCCGAAGCGAATCCTGGAATTAGGCTGCGGCAGTGGCCTGCTGCTATTTCGAATTGCTCCAGACTGTGGTGCTTACACGGCTACAGACTTTTCCAAAGCGGCACTGGCGTATATCGAGCGCCACCGCGGACAACTTGGCCGAAGTTCCAATCATGTTCGGCTATTGAATCGAGCAGCCAACGATTTTGATGGCATCGAACAAAACTCATACGACCTGGTGATATTAAATTCCGTCGTGCAGTACTTCCCCAGTGTAGACTACTTGCTGGATGTGCTGGCTATGGTCGTAAAGGCGCTAGCACCCGACGGTAAGATTTTCCTTGGCGATCTGCGAAACTTGGCGCTGCTTGAGACACTCGCCTTATCAATCGAGATGGCTCGCGCAGATGTCAGCGACACGGTGGCCGAACTCAATGAACGCACCCATCGTCGAATGATGCTGGAGCAAGAGCTTGTGATTGACCCTGAGTTCTTTTACGCTCTACGCCTCGAATTGCCTGATATACAAGAGGTTGAAGTGCTCCTCAAGCGCGGCACGTACCGCAACGAGTTGACAAAATACCGCTATGACGTGGTGCTACATGTCGGCCAAAGCCCTCAACATGCCGTTGAAACCGGGAAGCTCGTTTGGTCTAAGGACATTGAGAGTCTCGACGCTTTGCGAAAGCATTTACTTGCAACCACACCCAATGTGTTGCACATTGTTGACATCCCGAATGACCGTTTGACAGAAGACCTACAGGTACGGGAAGTGCTTTCCAGGTTGAAAGACACCGATTCGGTTGGTGAACTACAGTCTAGAACATTCGAAATGCCGCCCGGACAGGACCCCGAAGCTGTCGCTACTTTGGCGCAGAGTCTTGGATATGAGGCTGAATTGTACGAATCCTGGAAAAGGGGTATCGGTGTTTTCGATGCCCGCCTTTGGCGCAGCGGAAGTAGCCGGGTTGTTTCGCAATCCCCCGCCTCAACTGGGCACTTGAAACCCTGGAGTCATTTTACCAACACCCCATATCGCGGAATCTTTCTTCGCAAGATGGTGCCGCGCATTCGCGACTTTTTGACAGCGAGATTGCCCGACTTTATGGTGCCGTCGCGTTACGTGCTGCTGGACAACATCCCACACACATCAAGCGGCAAAGTAGATCGCTCGAAGCTGCCTGATCCTGGTCATGCACGTCCTGATCTGGGTGTGGAATATACGGCACCGGCAATCGAGATCGAGAAGAATCTGGCCTCTATTTGGGGGGAGGTACTCGGGGTTAGCCGGGTTGGTTTGCACGACAACTTCTTCGAGTTAGGCGGAGACTCAATTCTCGGAATACAGATCGTATCACGCGCGCGACAAGTTGGGATCAAAATCGAACCTAAACACCTGTTCGAGTATCAGACGATTGCCGAACTCGCAAAGGTGTGTATGTCTGCTGAATTGGTAACTGACTACCAGGGTGTGGTGAAAGGGGAAGTGCCTTTGACACCAATCCAGCACTGGTTCTTCGAGCAAGACTTAGATGACCACCATCACTTCAACCAAGCTGTATTCCTTGAATTGCACCAACCACTTGATCCCGCACGGCTTCAGGAGTCACTCCGCTATATCCAGCAGCATCACGATGCTCTGCGTCTGCGCTTTGAACGAACAGAAAGCGGATGGCAACAGTTTAACATGGCGGAGGATACGGCGTGTCCATTAGGGCAACTGGATTTGACCGGAATTCCGCTGGCTGAGCGAGAGTCCGCGTTGGCTGAGGCAGTCGCAACCACTCATGCATCACTTAACATAACAGAGGGACCAGTATTACGTGCCCTCTTGGCTAAGTTTGGACAGTCTTTTCCTGATCGGCTGCTGCTTGTGGCCCATCATCTCGTCATTGACGCCGTGTCCTGGCGTATATTGCTTCAGGACATCACAACTGTTTATCGTCAGCTCATGAACGAAGAATTGGTAACGCTTCCCGCAAAGACGGCTTCTTATAAACGCTGGTCTGAGCTGTTATCACGATTTGCGCCAACCGCGGATTTGCGGCAGGAGTTAGCATTCTGGACAAAACATCACGCTGCACAGTCGCCGCCACTGCCGATTGATTTTGAGGGTAGTGAAAACAGAGTTAGTTCAGTTGAAACGATCAATGTGACACTTGAAAGTCCCGCGACAGACGTTCTGTTGGGTCGGTTGGCAACGCTCTTCAACATACGTTTTGAAGAAGTGCTGATAGCAGCGCTAGCGCATGCGATCAGCGAATGGACGGGGCAGGACTCCGTTCTCATTGATCTTGAGGGGCACGGACGCGAATCACTTTTCGATGACGTGGATGTGAGCCGTACTATAGGATGGTTTACCAGCATAGCCCCCGTCAGACTGATGATACCTGCAACCGACATAGATACGCTCGCGATGTCAGTCAAAGATCAGCTGCGTGCCATCCCCAATCGTGGCATATCCTATGGTATTTTGCGCTACCTTGGCGGCGAGGGGACCAAACGGCGGTTATTGGCTTCGCTGCGCGAACCAGAGATTGCCTTTAACTACTTAGGTCGTTTCGGCGGCCAGGAAGGCGTGCAAGGCACGGTGGCGGATGACATGATGGCAGTGGGAGCGACTCGCAGCCCTCGAGGTCGGCGACTCCACAAACTCGAAGTTAATGCCCATGTGTTGGACGGGCGCCTTTTTATCAACTTTGACTTTAGTACAGAAATACATAAACGAGAGACTATTGAAAAGGTTGCCACGAACTGTCAGGAAGCGTTGCGTCAATTGGTTCAGCTTGGGGAAACGGCCACGGAGAGCCGGAAGACCACTTCAGACTTCGAACTTGCCCGACTGAATCAACGAGATTTCGGCAAACTCATGGAGCATCTGGCACGCAGAGATCAGAAAGATGAATGACAATGGTGGAAAATGCGCAACTCGCGGACATTGAAGACATCATGGAGCTGTCGCCGATGCAGGAAGGCATGCTGTTTCAGTCGCTCTTAGCACCAACAACCGGTGTCTTTTTTGAACAGCTGGTCATCCCTTTGGGCAGTGGTCTTGATGTTCCTGCCTTTGAGTCTGCGTGGCAGGCAATTATTGATCGCACACCGGTGCTGCGCACATCCTTCTACTGGGGCGATCTGGAAAAGCCGGTACAAATCGTGCATAGAAAGGTGAATATTACGCTAGAGCATCTAGACTGGATGGCGACTCCGCATAAAGATCGCACGCAGCGGATGGACAATTTTCTCAAGGAAGCACGCCTTGCCGGGTTCGACCTTGACACCCCACCTCTCATGAGATTCAGCCTGATCCGTATGGCATTTAATGAGCAGTGGTTCGTGTGGCACTTCCATCATATCTTGCTCGATGGCTGGAGCGGCCAACTTCTACTCAGTGAACTCCTTGATCAATACCGGGCCTTAACCGCAGGCCAGGCATATCGTGGTCCAGAGCGAAGACCATTCAGCGACTATATCAAGTGGGTACAGAACCGCGACATGGTGAAAGCCGAGAATTTCTGGAAGAAAATGCTGGACAACTTCAGCGCCCCAACGACTTTAGGGATTGGCAGACTGAGTACCGGCACGCTTCCACCCGAAGGTAATGAGGGGCAATTTGTCCTACAGTTGTCTAAGCCTTTTTCAGATACGTTGCGCGACTTTGCTCAGGATTGTCGCTTAACACTCAGCACAATCTTTCAGGGAGCTTGGGCGATCTTGCTGAGCCGTTACAGCCAGGACACGGATGTGCTTTTCGGGATAGTTGTGTCTGGTCGTCCAGCCGAACTTCCTGGTATTGAGAACATGATTGGGCTATTCATCAACACTATACCCCTGCGGGTTTCAGTTCAACCCGACGCGCGACTTTTGCCATGGCTCAAAGAACTCCAATCCAGTCAGATCCAAGCAAGCAATTTCCAATACATCTCACCGCTTCAACTGCAACAATGGAGTAATCTACCTGCACGCTCAAAAGCATACGATAGTGTGCTTATTTTCGAGAACTTCCCAATTGCTGCGGTAGATGAAGGAAACGTTGCCGATCAACGTCAGTTTTATCTCGGGCGTACTGATGTAGACCTAACCATCATTGTTATGCCAGAGGACGCGCTGCACCTGAAGTTCCTGTTCAACCACCACCGTTTGGACTCGGGAAGTATTTCGAGACTAGCCGGTCACCTTGAATTGCTTCTGAAGGGGTTTGCAGAGTCTTCGGACGCTGGCAAAACGCCTTTGAGCGCGTTGTCATTGTTGACTTTCGAAGAGCGACACAAAATCCTCGTGGAGTGGAATAATACCGATGTACCCGGCTTCGACGAGAAACCTTTGATGCAGCTGATGGAGGAGCGCGTGGCGAGCAGCCCTGACGCGGTGGTGTTGGTCGAGAATGATCGTGAGATAACGCTGAGCGAGGTCCATGAACGCTCGAACCGACTGGCACAATACCTGATAGACCGCGACGTTTCGCCAGGCGCGGTCGTTGGCGTCTGCCTCGAACTCTCAATCGATGCGGTCATCACTTTTCTGGGGGTACTCAAAGCGCGAGGGGTGTATCTCCCGTTGGATCCTTCGTATCCTCGTGAACGTCTGGTATACATGATGGAAGACTGTAGCGCGCAGTTAGTGATCACGAAAGATGAGTTATCTCGACTGTTCACACATGTTGATCTGGTTGATCTATCTACGGCTGCGGCGGACATCTCAAATCAAGACGCAACCCTGCCGATGCCCCACGCAGAACCGGGGAACCTAGCCTATATACTTTACACATCGGGTTCTACTGGTCTGCCGAAAGGTGCCGCTGTCGACTACCGAACAATCCTCAATCGCCTCCATTGGATGTGGCGGGCCTACCCCTTCGTAGAAGGTGAAGTAATGATAATGCGCACAGCGCTGAATTTCGTCGACTCGCTGTGGGAAATGCTTGGTGGGGTACTTCAAGGTGTACCTACAGTGATCGCTCCTGACCGGGTCGCACGCGATCCGGGCTCCTTCATTCAGCTCCTTGCAGAGCACAACGTCACACGGCTTTTCCTGGTCCCCTCGTATCTTGAACTGCTGCTGGCATCCAACCCGACGCTCGGCAAAGACCTGCCGACGCTGCGCTTCTGGTTCTGTGGGGGAGAACCATTGGTCATCGAACTCTACCAGCGATTCAGGCAGTCTGTCCCAGATGGAACTCTCTTCAACATTTATGGAACTTCCGAATTATGGGATGCCACAATCTTCGACACGTCGAAGACAGAGGCAGCGGGTGAACTGCTGCCTGTTGGACATCCCATCGACAACACTGAGGTCTATGTACTTGATAATAATCTTGAGCCTGTTCCCATTGGTATTGTTGGGCGGTTGCACGTCGGGGGTGTTTGTCTCGCGCGGGGCTATGTTAATCGGCCAAACTTAACAGCCAAGCACTTTATCCCCCACATATTTAGCGACAACCCCAACGCCCGACTCTACGACACCGGCGATCTCGCAAAGCTGCTTCCAGACGGGTCGCTCGTCGTCGTAGGGCGCGAGGACGATCAGATTAATCTGCGTGGTTTTCGCATCGAACCTGGCGAGATTGAGAGTCTCATCAATAAACACCCTGGGGTTCACGAATCTGTCGTATTGTCACGCGCCTACGGGGACTCGGATACACGTCTAGTTGCTTATGTGGTAGCAGCTGGTGGACATCGCGATACAAAGGAAGTTCTTGCTTATCTTTCTCAAAACCTTCCCGCGTTCATGGTGCCCGCAGCAGTCGTATGGGTTGAGACCATTCCGAAAACTCCTAGCGGCAAGCGAAATCGTCGGGCATTATTAGAGTTGGAAATTCCTTCAATTGAACGTCGTACATCTGCCATTCCACAAAACGACATTGAGAAGAGTTTGGTGACGCATTTCCAGAACATCCTTGGTGTTACGGCAGTAGGTATCCACGATGATTTTTTCGCTCATCTGGGGGGACATTCGCTGCTGGCTACACGGTTGGTTTCACGCGTGCGTGATGAGTTCGGCGTGGAGATTCCCTTGAGAGAAGTCTTTGATGCGCCAACGGTCGCGCAGCTCGCCGGGGAAATCACGCGCCGATTGGGCGCAGATGATGATTCTAGCAGCATTGAGGCCATCATGGCAGAGCTGGAAGGATTATCAGCGGATGAGATTGAGACTCTTCTTGCAGACCTCGACGAATATGAGACGGGAGAATGAGCATGAGTGATCTTGAGGAACGCATTCGCGCGTTGTCGCCCCACGCGCGGCAGCGGCTCCTGAACAGATTGGAAGATAAGCGGACAGAATCAACGATAGGCATACCGCATATTTCCCGCGACCGCAGCGATTTCCCTCTCTCGTTCGCCCAAGAGCGTCTGTGGTTCCTTGATCAACTGTCACCGGGCAATACCTTTTATAACCTGGCGTTCGCACAGCGTATCCCAGCTGCGGTTTCGCGTGAGGCACTGGAACGAGCATTATCAGAGCTGGTTCGACGCCACGAAGCGTTACGCACGGCCTTTACGGTCGTCGATGCTGAGCCAGTGCAAAGGATACTCGAATCGGTCCCCCTGAATCTTACGTTTGAGGACTTCACTACGCTTGGGCTGCAAGCACGCGAGTCAAGAATAAAACAGTTTGCGAAGGAAATGGCCGAGTTCCCGTTCGACCTTTCAAAAGCCCCGCTCTTCCGGGCTACGCTAATCCGAATCGATGCCTTTGAGTCGGTTTTTCTGTTCGTGATTCATCACATCATTGCCGATGCGTGGTCGCTGGAGATCATCTTCCGGGATTTGTCAGCGCTTTACACCTATGAAGTTTCAGGCCGCCAACCATCGATGAGCGAACAGAAGATCCAGTATGTCGACTATACAGTGTGGCAACGTGCCGAATTCGAAAAAGGTGCGCTGGAAGAACAACTCGCTTTCTGGACTCGGGCCCTAGATAACCTGCCTACACTTGACCTGCCCATCGACCATGTTCGTCCAGCCATTCAGCAGTTTCGTGGAAGCTACCTTGAAATCGCGCTTCATAATGAAACGGTAATGGCCCTCCGAGATTTGGGAAAAGAAACGGATACTACGCTTTTCATGATCCTGTTATCAGCCTTTTACGTTTTGCTGAATCGCTACTGTCAGCAAGATGATCTGGTAGTTGGCATGCCCGTCGCCAACCGCACTCACACCGAACTCGAAGAAATCGTTGGTTTCTTTATCAACAATTTAGTCTTGCGGATGGACGTATCTGGGAACCCATCATTTCGGGAACTGCTCAAGCGTGTGCGGAAAATGACGCTAGATGCTTACAATCATCAAGACTTGCCATTTTCTCGATTGGTCGCTGCCTTAAATCCCCAACATGATTTGAGCCGAAACCCGCTCTTCCAGGTGAGTTTCCAGCTTGTCGCAAGTTCACAGGGAGGAAGTACGAACACGACCAAAGGTGACTGGAACCGGTCCTTGAGTATCGAACGATCGACGACAATCTATGACCTGACATTCAACTTGTGGGATACGGGCACAGATATTCGGGGCGTCATTGAGTATAGTAGCCAACTTTTCGCACGCGAGACCGTACAAGCCATGTCTGAGCATTATCTTAACTTGCTCAGTTCCACGTTAGCTAATCCTGATGAAGCAATTCGGAGTCTGCCGATTCTGTCTGAAAATGAGCAGCAGCAACTGCTGTTTGAGTGGAATAGCACAAACGGGAGCATTCCGTCCGATGTCAAGGTACACACGCTGTTTAGTCGCCAAGCGGCGATTACGCCTGAGGATCCAGCACTGTGTAAAGGCGTGGAAACCATCTCCTATGAAGAGCTGGCACGTAGAGCCAACGTGTTTGCTCGAAGAATACAGGCGGTTGATCCCAGAATCCGGCGCAACATCGGACTCTTGGTCGAACCGAGTTTTGACATGGTCTCGGCGGTCCTTGGTATCCTGGAATCCGGAAATGCCTTTGTGCCGCTTGACATTACAGTGCCTCCCGCACGCTTGTTGTACATGGTCG
This sequence comes from Phototrophicaceae bacterium, assembly GCA_965223835.1. Taxonomy (GTDB): domain Bacteria; phylum Chloroflexota; class Anaerolineae; order Aggregatilineales; family Phototrophicaceae; genus CAVYXZ01. The sequence continues at coordinate 918,252 of CBDCXQ010000001.1, read as the reverse complement.
AAGATGCCTCAATCGAATTAGTCGTAACAACAGAAGCGCTAGCCCCGCTGCTGGTCGGAAGTGGTGTGCATTTGCTGCTCCTTGATACCGATGCACCTGATAAGGTTTCCACCGATGCCAGCGTCGACATCGAGATTTCACCCACGGATTGCGCCTATGTTATCTTCACTTCTGGGTCGACAGGACGCCCGAAAGGGGTGATGGTTTCGCATCGTAGTGTCACCAACTACCTTGAGTGGGCAAGACATATGTATCCGGTCGAATCGGGGATTGGAGCGCCACTGACTTCACCAATCTCGTCCGATCTGTCCATAACATCGCTCTTCCTGCCGCTGATTAGTGGAAAAGCGGTTGTCTTTCTGGAGGGCGAAAATCTGATCGAGTCTCTAGCCTGTGCTATGCGGGATGGTCCCACGTTCAGTTTCGTCAAGCTGACACCATCTCATCTGATCGCACTGCGCAACCTCTCAGTCGATCGCAGGCCGCCAACGGGTACACACGCGCTGATCCTCGGTGGAGAACCATTACGGGGTGAGGACCTTGAACCCTGGCGCGATACCGCACCTGATATGCCTATCTTCAACGAGTATGGTCCAACTGAGGCCACCGTAGGCTGTTCCGTTTACGAACTAAAGGCACGCGAGGTCAGGAGTGGACCAGTTCCCATTGGCCGACCTATCGCCAACAGCCGCCTTTATGTTCTTGATTCAAATGGAGCACCAGCCGGAACCGGTGTTCCTGGTGAACTCTATATTGGCGGCATCGGCGTTGCCGAGGGATACGTTGCTGCTCCCCACGCCACCGCCAATAGCTTTCTTCCAGATCATATCACTCATAGACCAGGTGAACGCCTTTATCGAACCGGAGATTTGGTGCGCCTTCGAGCTGATGGCGAACTCCAATTTTTGGGAAGGGTTGATCGTCAGCTCAAGATTCGCGGCTACCGTATTGAGCCAGGAGATGTGGAGACCGCGATGCGTCAATATGACGGTGTGGCTGATGCCGTGGTTTTGGCAAGCGAATTCGGATTACACGATAAGCGTCTGGTCGCATGTGTGGTTCCAACACCTGACCAGAATGTTTCAGAGTTAATCGCGAACCTCGACCGCTTTCTACAGACGAAACTGCCCTCCTATATGATTCCTGGGAGGATCATTCCCATCGAATCGATCCCCCTGACGAGCAGTGGCAAGGCAGATGCCCGTACATTGGTTGAACTTACTCAGGGGCAGCCACCCGTAAGCAGGGGCTCGGAGCAGCGGACATTACCTCAAACTGCACTCCAGGAAATCGTGGCACGAATCTTCTCGGATGTGCTTAAGATCGATGAAATTGGCATTCATGACGATTTTTTCGCCCATCTGGGCGGCGACTCACTCCTTGCTACCAGAGTGGTATCGCGCGTTCGCGAATACTTGCAGGCCGAGTTGCCCCTCAGGGCATTGTTTGAATCACCAACGGTTGAAACACTGACTGCAATCCTCCAATCGAACAGCAGTGATATCGAGCGCCTTGAGATCACCACGGCACTTGTGCTCGAAGTTCTGGACACCAGCGACGAGCAAGTTGAACGAGAACTCACCAATGACAGAGAAAATCCGGACCAGGGGAGGACCTAGCCATGCGCGTAACTATGGACGTTTTTTCCGGGCGTCCCAATCCAAGTTGGAAGCTGACACCCAAAGAGGCAGAAGAGTTAGCAGCACGAATTGAGGGACAGCCAGTAGATGGGGATGTTTGGCAATTGCCTAAACTGGGGTTTCGCAATTTTATCGTTGAAAAGGACCTGACCGACCGTGGCGAGCCTATCAGCTTGCCGTATCGATTTCGTGTTGGCGCGTCGGCAACTCAGGTGGTTGTCAGTCAGCACGGCGCTGCCAATATCTCAGCGCAACCTTCACGCTCTGAGCCAAAGGATGCTGCAACCGATGCAGACAATGCACGTTGGCTTTTGGAAACCGCCAAAGGTCAAGTGAGTGATGAGATCCTGAATGAAGTCCTTGCATCCCTCACAGCGGAGCGTTCAACGCCCACTATAGCCGAAGTGGAAGCGGAGGTTGTGTCCGAGCCGACGCAGGCAACCGACCTGTCTCTTGCATCGCTGTCTTGCTATCCCTTCCTCACGCCTCTGCGCCTCGGAATATGGAACTCGTTCAATATTCGACCGTACAACAATTGCTACAATTATGCTGCGAACCTTATTTCCAATACTCTGGCGCAGCCTGGCCGCCGCTCGAATCATCTTTACACTTCTTTTGACTGTGAGGCGATCATGGTAGCAGCGGCTGCGGATGGTTGTAGGCTACAGTGCGAAGGTACCGATCGCGTATTGGCACTGGCTATCTGGCCGGGTTTCGATTTTCACTGGTGGCGACTACATCCTGATAACATCTGGGCGCAGAAACTTGGCTGGTCGATTGCGACAAATCGTGACAATCAGGGACGCGTGATAGGTGGCGCGTTAACCCCAGAAAATTGTGATCGATTACCGTATAGCGTCTTCTGCGGCTATTTCTATGCTCCACTTGGAATGCAGGTAATATGATAAGGCTTCAGCGTGCAGATTGAGATTGAAATCGACATTTTCAGTGGTCGCCCTAACCCCAGATGGGCGCTAAGCGCCGGTAACGCTGTGGAATTGACAAACCGGCTAAAATCTACACTTCCAACTATAGATGGACCGCAGCCTCAACCTAGACTGGGGTACCGTGGGTTCGTGCTGTACAGGGCAGATGCGAATGGGACAGTGCGTCCCTGGCTGCGGGTCTTCAAAGGCACCATCAGTGATTTAATGGGGGAAGACTTGCACAGTTATCATGACATCGTAGCTCTGGAAGATTGGCTCATTGAATTGGCAGGAGAAGCTGGTTTTGGCGCACTCTTGAACACGGTTAACAAGACATAACTATAATTTCAATGACATTTAGGCGTGGAGGATTTACATGGCAACAAATGAAATACCTGATTTTGGGTCGGCAGTCGTCAGTTTCAGGGAGGCATTGCAGCAGATATGGGCATCGCCCGAAGCGGAACAAGAGATTATTGAGGCGTACAGCAAATATAGCACAACTCTCTTGCAGGCCTTACAGGCAAGCGAGATTTCTGCGCGTGCCTCTGAGACATATGCGGACTATTTCCAGAAGATCAAAGAAACTTTTGCTTCAGATGAAGACTGGGAGCATGTCGACCAAGCATTTCGCCAATATGCTGAAAATCTCAAGAAGGCATGGATTTCCACCGACACCGAAACGATGTCACTGGAGGAGATGGCAGCAATAGGCGATGGAATAGTGTGGGTGACAGGCATTATTGGTGTCATACGCCGTGCTAGAGAGGCATGATCCATGGATGACGTGCGAGAGAAGGATCGTCAGGATATTACCCTGGATCCTGAAAACTGGGAAGAATTGCGGCAGCTTGGACACCAGATAATCGATGATTTAATCAATGATCTCAGTGGACTTCGTGACAAGCCTGTCTGGCAACCGGTCCCTGCGAATGTACGTGCAGAATTAGATAACAAATTGCCACCGCTTAATCCAGGGGATAGCCGCAGTGCCTACAATGATTTTCGAGATCTGGTTTCGCCTTTTCCACGCGGCAACAACCACCCACGATTTTGGGGATGGGTTAACGGCACAAGCTTACCAATGGGCATTCTGGCTGATCTGTTAGCATCGGCCATGAATCCAAGCGTTAGTTCGTTCGAGAACGCCGCCAATTTGGTCGAGGAGCAGGTGTTGAGTTGGCTGAAGCACATGTTGGGATTTCCTGAAACTTGCAGCGCTTTGTTGACAAGCGGCACATCGATGTCAAATATCATTGCGTTGGCAGTTGCAAGAAACGCCAAAGCTTCAGTGGACATACAGTTAGAAGGCATGACCACACTGTCACAACATATGATCTTGTATTGCTCACGCGAGACACACAGTTCAGTTCAAAAGGCAGTTGAATTGCTAGGGTTGGGCAGAAATTGCCTAAGGCAGTTACCTGTTAGCAGGGACTACCGCATAGACCTCACAGCACTGCGAGCAGCAATTGAGCAGGATCAACGGGCAGGTCGCAAACCTTTCTGTATCATCGGCAATGTAGGTACTGTAAACACTGGGGCCATCGATGATATCGCGCAGCTCGCCGACATTTGCGAGCATGAGGACATCTGGCTGCATCTTGATGGAGCCTTTGGTGCGTTGGCATGGCTTTGCCCTGAGATCCAACCAGTGCTAGGACCTCTTAATCGCGCTGACTCATTGGCGTTCGATCTACACAAATGGATGTTTTTACCTTATGACATTGGTTGTGTGTTTATCAAGGATGCTCACGTGCATCGAAACACGTTCTCGATTTCGCCCAGCTACCTTGCTTCCAACCCCAATCACGATGGCAAACCAGTGATAAGCTTCCCGGATTTCGGAATCGAACTTAGCCGGCGTTTTCGAGCGCTAAAGATATGGCTTTGTCTTAAGGAACACGGTGTACGACGTTTCGAGAATCAGATTCGTCAGAACATATGGCATGCACGCTATCTAGGGCATCTCATCCAGACCTACGATAGATTGCAACTAGCTGCTCCCATATCACTTAATGTCGTGTGCTTTCGATTTGCCAAACTTGAGCTTCCGACTGATAAGATTGATGCACTCAACTTGGAAATTGTACACCGTTTGCAATACGGAGGTCTCGTCTTCCCCTCACATACTGTGCTAGACGGGAGGGTCGTTATTCGTGTTGCGATAACCAACCACCGCAGCAGACTTGAAGACTATGAGCTGCTGGTGAACGAAGTAGTGCGGTTGGGAAGTGAGCTTTTGACCAATCATGATGATACTGCTTTGGAAAATCACTTATGAAACAAGATCTCAGGACATCTACGCCGGAAACTCAGTCAATCGGACTGTATATGCAAATTACACATTTTAGCATAACCCAACACAGTCCAGCAGTATTTCTTCCAAATGATGGCACTATCCATGTCTGGACAGGATATTTCGACAGCTTTCAAGCGGACCTCGATCGATTTGAGGCAATGCTATCTTTAGACGAACGCGAACGGACGCTCCAATTCAGATTCACTGAGCATAAGAACCGGTATATCATTGGGCGTGGCCTATTGAGGCAGCTGTTGAGTTATTACACTCACCTTGCCCCGCAGCAAATTATCTTTTCCTACAACCCGTGTGGAAAGCCCTCAGTGTCTCAAGGACCATCGTTCAATGTGTCGTATTCAGATACCCACTTTGTTTGTGCGATTACAGGAGACCAGCCAATTGGAGTAGATCTTGAGAAGATTAACCCAATAGAGGACCTGTTCGACGTGGCTCGCACCTGTTTGTCCGAATGGGAGCTACAGCAGTTTCTTGGCTTTCCAGCGATAGACCAGACTCGAGCCTTCTATATATATTGGACATGTAAAGAAGCAGTTTTGAAGGCTATAGGTTGTGGTCTGAGCATTCCGCTAGAATCCATAGAAATCCAGATGGAGATTGACCTGACACCAGTTCTTCGCTCTTTGACTGCTGTCGGCGAAGGATCTAATAATTGTTGGTTGAGGAGCTACGGAATTGGCTCTTTGCATCAGCTGAGCGTAGCTAGTATTCTACCGGATGAATTTGAAAGTCATCTTTGAGCGAGTTTGTTACGCCATTCATCACAGCAAACCTTGTCAGAATATCGGCTATTGATCGTGAGGCATTATCTTGTAATGCGGTACCATTGTACTGCGGCGGTACGGTGGGACACAAACAGTGAACGCTCGAAGTGAGGGCTTTCGGTATTGTTATTAGCTGAGTTAACACCTTTCTCACTGATGACTTTATCCAACTTCTTGTTTTATTACCTTATAATATGATATAGTTGTTTACGGTGCTGTGCGGAATGGCTAGACTCACTAATCCCTACAATTTCAAGAAACTTGCCTCCTTCCAATATTTTTGTTGTCCGTCATTTCGGAACAAGTAAAAAATGAAGTTATTTAAGGAGAAGCTATGTTTAGGTTGAGCAGACCACAGGGCGAAGACTATCGTGACTTGTTCTCAGTTGGTTCAACTGAAAGTGAATTGGCTGATGCGATCATGTCTCGTTCAGTACGCGTTGGACAACCGGAGGTTGTATTAATCGAGGAACAACCAGAGTTCGATGTACCCCTTATTCGGGAGGGTACAATTACTATACTAGTTAGCACTCCAGGCTCCCGTCTCTTACGGCATATTAAACGATCTCTAGAAAATCGAGATTACGATGCGCTTCTCGTTGCTTCTGAGGCAATTGATCATAGTATGACCAAGGTCTTTGATCCGCGATTCGTCGACACTCGCGTACGACATATAGACGATATTCCGTCGATTGTGGAGGTAAGATACAAATCAAAGTCGCTCGCCCGAGGTATGGTTACTCTTCCGCAAATGGATGTTGCGGAGGCAACTATGGTGTGGAACGGTGGCTCGTTGGATATATCCGCGTTTCAATTTGCTGAATACGTCAAACTAGGAATGGAGCCCAGTAGCCAGGTCATGGTCATTCTGAATAAACCAACTCTCAGTGAATTGGAACTCGCGATCTTGGAGCGAGTTCCACCTGAGTTGGACGAAATTCACATTGAGGGACCCAATGTGGCATGGCCAGCCGTCGTAACCCGAGTTACCGCGCGAGCCATACCCGCTGCTGCGCGAGCAACACGAGCAGTCTATCGTCAGGTAGCTCCCCGTGTAGCGCAATTTGCTGACGAATTTGCTAAAGAAGCTGGAAAGAGAGCAGCACAGGCAACGGCAGTTATTTTCACTTGGATGACGATAAACCAAGATCAGCAGCAGGATCAACAACAGCAGGATCAACAGCAGCTAGATCAACAGCAACAACAGGATCAGCAGCAACAGCAACAACAGGATCAGCAGCAACAGCAACAGCAACAACAAGATCAACAGCAACAACAAGATCAACAGCAACAGCAAGATCAACAGCAACAGCAACAACAAGATCAACAGCAACAGCAAGATCAACAGCAACAGCAACAACAAGATCAACAGCAACAGCAACAACAGGATCAACAGCAGCAGGATCAAATGGTGGACGATGCGCGTGAAGCCCAAGGATCATTTTTCTTCGATAGGGATCGTTTCCAGACAGGAATACAAGAGATCGATATCGATCGACTAGATGTAACTGCATCGGCACGAGAATTACTAAGAATTCGAAAAGAGTTGCTCTTGCATGGACTACCGTAGATACGACAATGTAAACTGATGTACTTCTGAACCTTTTCTTGATGCTCAATTCAAGCACCTTCGCATTGTTTACGCTTTAGTAGATGCGAAACCAGATCAAAAGATTGGGGGGAGACGACATGTCGGTTGGCGAAACATTAGTAGCCATTGTTGTAGGGATTTGGATTGGTTTAACAATTTTGAATCAAATGAAACGAACTCGACGTTGGGTGACTTTTATCGTGGCTTACGATGTGTTGGGCTTAATACCAATCTGGACTTTCTTTGCTCCCAATCCCGGAAATACTGATACTCACCTACTGTATCGAGATTTATATGGGGATGGAACAATTACACAGTGGAAGGAACTAAACCTAGTTAAGAGGCGGAATGTTTTGCATATTTGGCAACCAAAGCGGCGAATATCAAAGGCGGTTGTAGATGTGTTCCCGGACTTACTCAATAATTTTGACGATAATGAGACAGTAACCGAGTCAGAATTCAAACCTCTCCCAAAGACCAAGATGTTGAGTTTTCCATATATTTTATTGCTAAATCTGACTTGTATGGAACAGACTGACATCTTTTCCGAACGTCGTCAATTTGCAATTGCCAAGACGAATGGACACAATTGGAGATCCGAACCAACTGTGTTTTTCGTTTCAGCGTTTCATGAAATTAGATGAATTTCACTGTAGCGAAAAAATGCCTGAGCTTACCTTAAATCATGTAATATATCTGGCTGCAATTGTAGCTGCAATCGGGATAGTTTGGGAAGCGGTTGAGATATCCTGGAACAGATTTGCAGTCTTGCGTTTTTTTGACTGGCAGGTTGTCAAATCAAGATACTATATCCTGTTGCGAAGACCTCGTCTCGAGAAGCTATTTGACTTTTTGTGCGATGATCGACAATTGAGGATTTTGGTGTATCTACATGCAATCGCCGCCATTGCATTTGTTATCGTATTCCCATTTTTTCATATTGCAGCTGTAGTATGTGTGGCGCTTGTTCTGGTAGGACATTTAGCTATTCACCTGAGAATGCTCGTCGGACTTGATGGAGCTGACCAAATGCAAACAATTGTATGGAGTGGAGTCTTCATTTATTGTTTGCAGTTAGGAAACATCGCCGAGAATTTGGCTGTTGTGTTGGTTGTTTCTCAGTTATGTCTTTCGTATTGGGTTGCTGGGATAGCCAAAGCAATATCTCCAACTTGGCGAAGCGGAAGAGCTGTTTCAGAAATTCTTAGGACAAGTACATATGGAACTTTGTCGGTCGCCAAAATAGCGCAACATCGAACAATCTCTCTTGTAGCGTGTTGGATGACCATTGGATTTGAGTTAATTGGTCCGTTTCTCATATTTACGGGACCTCTTGGGACAATAGTGTTTTTGTGTGCTGGTTTGATATTTCACATTTCCATTGCACTAGCGATGGGATTGTATACGTTCGTGTGGGCATTTGTGGCGACTTATCCGCTTGTCTTGTACGTTGGCATTAATTGGTTCGGCGTGAGTTTAGTATCCTAGTAAATGATGTATTTGTGTTAACATGCGAGTGCAATTGTAGATTAGGTGCAAGCTGCAAGTTCCTTTTGCACGTGACCTCGGCCTGAGCAGCGTCTCAGATTTCTTACCTGCTTCAATCCTAATTTCGTTACTCAAGCAGTACATCGAACATGGGGGCTTTGAAAATTCAGTAGAAACATTCATCGCAACCTGAGCGACTTACGCCAGTTGAGACGCTAGTATCAGTTATGGTCACAATATGAAAGAGACTCTCTGTTTGATCAAAGAGTCTCAAGTGTCTCAACTGGCACAACATAGATTAAGGCATTCGTGCCGTTACTTTTGCGGGACAGGTATTGTCCGTCTCAGGTGGCTCAAGTGTCACAACCCAAAGAATCGCGGGTGAGCTGCCAAAATCGCACCCTGCCACCGCGTACCCGTTTCTGCGTGCTGAGGTTGTTCGGACCGGGGACAAGTAAGCCATCCTCTTTCAACTGCATCCCAATCGCCGTCACGGTGAAACGCAACGGTTGAACCCGGTTGATTTCCCGGTGGGCTATCTCAGGCAGGAGGTAGACGAAATTCTCATCCTTGTAGCCAGCGACGGTCACTCCGGGTGGATACTCACGCGGATTCTTCATGTCGTCGTCGATCGCCACCTGCCCACCAGCGATGAGCTGCCCCAGAATATCCAGAAACACCTCGCTGGCACGTTCTTGCCGCAGCGTGCGAACGGTATCGACGATCACGTCCTGCCAGCTTGGGAATAGGTAGTCTTCGTCCATCTCCTGCAGAAACTTCGACAACAGCTGGTAGACCGTGACCAGCACCGCCCAGTTCTTCACCACCCTGTCGTTGTTGGACTGTCTGCCGATCTCAGCCGCGAGTCTCGCCTTGTAGCCCTTCACATTGCTGCTGAAGCGGTTGGCGATGTCCTCTTTCAGATCGCCATTTTCAAGCTGCTTTACCACCCACGACGCAAAGTGCGCGGTGAAACCAGGCAAGTTGTCGCGCAGTCCTTCGGCGTGGACGAGTGCCTGACCATCCGGGTCGCGCTTTTCCCACGGTGGCACTTCTAGCACCAGCATCCGCGCAATCACTGACATCTCGCCTTCAATCGTGGTTTCACCGGTGGAGAGGATCAGCCCACGACAGGGTTTCTCCTGACGCACCTTCGCCTCGCGAGTCAAGCGACCGCGTCCCATTCCCCTAGAATACGACTGTAAGAATCTGGTGAAGGTCTTCTCATCGGCATAGATGCTTTTATAGTCGTCCACCCAGAAGATAGTGTCGGCGAGCGGATAGCCCAGCGTTTCGACGGTGTTGATCGTGTCACCCCACTGGGCAGGCGGTGTGTCGCGGCTGAACTGTCCGTAGAAGCTGCTCAGCAGGGATGCAATCTCGGATTTACCACTGCCGGATGTGCCTACAAGATGCACAGCAGGTCGCGTTGCAGTGGTCGGGAAGAACCGCTGAAGCACGGGCAGCAGCGCAAAGGCGACCAGGCAGGATGCCAGATGCGGCGGCAGCACTTTCGTCACCGCATCGAACGCCGCCAGGCTGTCACTCCAGTTTGCGGCTTGCAGACCGTAATCGCGCAGACGATGATCCATCTCCACCGATGGCGGTTCAGCCAGCTTGCCCTTCGCCGTGATGCAGTCCTGCGGTGAGACATAGACCCATCTGCCATCCAACTGCATCCAGCCCATAAAGTTATAGTGCCTATGGGTTGGGAATTCGCCGGATAACTGCACGATGGCTGGAACCAGGTGTTTCGACATGCCCGCCCGGACGACATACTGCGAACCAGCGTTCGCCCCGATGAAGCGTCTCAACGCAACATCATCGACAAAGACATCGCCAGGAACATCCAGCCGCTTCACGGACTCGCCCCGACGCAGTTCCAGCGCGGTGTGGTGAACTTCCTTGCCGTCATCATCCACCTGGCAGGTCTGGTGCAGAGCGGAAGCTGACCAGTCGGCCACCGTCTTTTCCAGCGTGCCGCGATAACTCTCCTTGCGATACACTATCTTGCCTTCAAGCAGGACATAGGTCTCCGTATCGACATAATCCTGCTGGCGCTGACGAGCCAGCTCACGTTTCTTTTCCTTGTATAAGCGGTCAATGTCACTGATCTTCAACCCATCCCCACAAAGTGCTTTGAGGCGCTGGCGCTCCTCGGCCCACTCCACCGGGTTGAGGTGAATACAGGCTTCCACCGCTTCCACGATCTGAGCTGAGGTTGGACGCTCCGGTTTCTGTTCGACCTGGTACTGTCCCACGAGCTGGTTCACGGCCTGATGGGCGTGCTGCTTGGGTGTGGGGATGGGTTCTCTGGGCGGTTGCCGATAGGCGCTGGCGATAGTGGCGCGTGCTTCCTTCTCGCGTGATGCGGGGTTCTCGCTGCCATCGCCATCGGCCACATGTCGGGCGACGAGTTCACGTTCTGTATCGCTCTGACTGTATCCGGCATCCCGAAGTTGGCAAGCAGCGGCGAAGAATTCGGCGTTACGGCTGCCGTTGTGCGCTCCACTGGCGAGATACTGCTCGGTGCGTGGCGGTAGCGGATGATGGCCATTGCCATTGGTCGAGTACATCGGTGTATAATCATTTGACAGTGGCTTGATCGCCAGCCAGTCGAAGTTGCTCAGTGCAAAACGTCGATCTGGTTGCCAATCCACCACCTGCACCGGCGCATTCTCCCGTTTCGGTTTGGTATTGGTGCTGCCTGGCAGCCGCATCACGGAGGCTACTGACTTCACATAGGCCTCGTCGCCATCGAGCGCTCTGAACAGCCCATGCAGGATGTGGGCGATATGCTGTTTGACCTCGTCTGTTTCCAGCAGGAACGGCTCATCCAGCAACCAATAGCCATGCCAGCCACCTCCACTATCCAGGATGATAGATGGTGCAGGATCAAAGTCGCGCAGCTTCGCCAATGCCTTGTCCCGCCCAACTTGGTCGCTATCGCAATCAACATCGACCCACAAAGTGGGCAGCATTGCCGCCGAAGCCGCGTTCCCCTTCTTCTCGCGGCGCAGGCAAGGCGCGAAGTACACGCCGTAGCCATCCGCATTGAGATTGTTGGCTTGCTTTAGGGCGACTTCTCTCTGTTTTTCGTTGCCAGGCTGTGCCCAGAATGCGCGAACCTCGCCGGTTTCGGGCTGGATACAGCGCAGTTCCAGCCAGAGCTTCTCCGGTACATTCGAGTACAGCGCCCCAAGAAAATTGTTGCGAGCAATGATTCGTTCGTTGTTCACTGTCGTTTTCTGTGTCATACTGTGTTTATTCCTTTAGGTGTACGCAGGGGCTAGAGGCGCGGTTCGTTGGCTGCGATGCGCTTCCGGCTCCTGTGTGCGTTTTGGATAAGTTATCTATCGAGCATCGGACCAAAGCTGACGCTCACGTCAATTTCCGGCTCATCGCGGCGCTCTCGCAGCTGTTCTTTCAACTGATTCGCCAGTAGCTCGGCTTCGTCGTGATCGAGATCCGCCATCACCGGGCGGAATTGCAGTTCGGTCTGCTCCTCACGGTTCTGAAGGTGTCCGTAGAATCCTACTGCGCTAGTCGCTTCGTCGGTCCGACGAACACCGGCCCACACCGGCCCAATGTCCGGCTCTTGTCCATGCGCTGCCTCGGTATAGGCGACCTGCGCCTGCCGTTCGCGGATAGCGGCCAGTGCGTCGTATCGCTGCTCCCACTCCAGCCCGACATAACGCTCCATCAGGTCGGCCATATTGCTTTGTGTAACCTCGTGCAGCAGGTCGATATGGTTGACCTCACGCTTCTGGGAGAAGTACAGCGGTTTACGCCTGCCCTCATCGGCATCGTAGTAGGTCCCCGGCAGGACGATGTGGGTATGCGGGTCGTGCTGGCCGGGTGCTTCCTTGCCATCGGTATCACGGTGATGGGTGACATAGCTGTATTCCACGCCGGTATCAATGCCGCGTGCTACGCAGAAGCCCTCCACCGTGCGTTCGGTCAACTGGCGCACAAACTGCTCGCGCTGGTTGTGGGGGATCATGCGGATGAGGTCGGGATTGGGATTGCAGATCAGGCTGAACAACAGCACGTGCTCACTCTGATAACCATCACAGTTTTCGGCGATCTGTTTGACGGTGTGTCCCATACCGCGATCCACCCAGCGTTCCACTCCGCTGACCTGCGGCACATAGTCGTCACGGCTGTCCCGATACGTTAGGTACTTGAGCAAGTTCTTCATCCGCCTCGCCTCGTTCTGGGTCGGCTTCTTGTACTTCACGTTGGTTACACACATCTGCTTCCGGTCCATGTTCTACGCCTCCCGCCGCTTTCTGAAGAAGGCGACCATCTTCTCCAGCAGTTCGTTCTGGCGCTGAAGCTGCTGCTCGACGGCATCCAGCCGTCCTTCCAACTTGCGGGTGATGGCGGCCCGTGTACCGGGGATGTCGTCCTGATGGGATAGGTACAGATTGAGCGCATCTCGGATCAGGTCGGTCTTGTGCTGCATCTCGCCCTGGCGTGCACGGACGCGCAAGAGTTCCTCGACCCGGCGCATCTGCTCCGGTGTGAAACCTACTGACAGCCTTTCGGTGTACCCATTACGCTGCTTACGTTTGTTCAAGCTCAACCTCCTCGATAAGCTGCTTCAAACTGGGCGTTGGACGGAAGCGTCCATACACTCGGCGCAGTCGTCCGTGCTGCCCAAGTGCGCCTCCGGCTCTCATCTCCTGGATCTCGACCTTCAATCGTCCAATGTCCGGCACGATGACCTCGTTTCCTTTGACGAGTTCGTCTGTCCAGACTTCGGTGAGGACCTCAACCACCTCCGCGACATCCCGTCTCGTTCGGCCTGGCAGTCGCCGGGCGATAGATGCAACCACATCTCGGTGATACACAATCAACTCCTTTGCTTCGTTTGTCTTTGAGTCAGCCGTTGCATGATCGGCTGACTGTTGCTCCAGAGAGCAACACCACCGCACACCGCGAAATCTCGCGGGAGTGCGGACTGTCGGGCTGGCGAACCAGCCTGACAGGTGCGGCGGACACCCAACACCGCCGCACGGGTGCAGCCACCAACGGGCGCTGCACCAAGCCCTCCCGGCGTCTGAGGGACCAGCGATTTAGCTGGCTCAGGTCTGAGGGGGATGAATCCCCATAGAACGCAAGCGTTCTCCCCTCAGACCGTGCCCTGTTGGGCAAGCCCAACAGGGATGGACTGCGCCAGCAGGCCATGTCGTCGGACACGCATCGAGCATCACCATGTCGCTCGTTTCATGCGCCGTGTCCGACGCTGGCTTTCAGCATCCGTCAGGGCTGGCTCAAGCGGTTGTGCCTGCACCGGCGATGCCCTGGGCTGCTCCTGGCTGACGGCCACTGGCTGGGCGTTGGCGGCCACATGCTGGATGACGCGCTCCAGGTAGGCAGGCATGTCATTCAACGCATCCCGTATCCAGAGGGTGTCTTGGCGCACTTCCAGCAGTTCGGGCACGTCGATGATCGGGAGCTTGCGTCGCTTCGACTGCACCCCCAAAAACCCGCGTATCAGGTCACGGATCATCTCGCTGCGTTCGCCTTCTTCGATGCCTTCCCACCAATCCAGGATGTCGGCATCGGTGTCGTGGTAGGCTTTGAAAGCGATCAGCTTGAAGCCGCTCTTGCTCTTCTTCTTTCTGGGCATTGCTCTTCCTTCCTTATGTTGGGGTTTTACGTGGTATGCTCATCCGGCATACTTGGTAAAACCCCCGTCCAGAACTAATCTTCGTGTCCGGCGAAGTTGGCGTAGTAGAGATAGCCGCGTGCATTCGCCATCTGCGCTTCCGGAACGAGCTTCGTCTGTGGATAGGCTTCCACGACCTGCTCATACACCAATTCCGCGCCGCCACCACTGAGATAGATGACATCGACGGTTGTGCCACGCTGCCACTTCTCTGACATCAGGTTGACCGTCGCGCTGCGCAGTGGTGACAGGGCATCTTCGACCTCTTCGCTGTAGTCGATGGGCTTGCCGCTGGCGGTGAATATCCCAGTGCGGAGTACTTGCTCAATGATCTTGTAAGGCATCTTCTCGCGGTAGTCGCGCTCCAGCATGGCGGAGATGCGTTCTTGCGCGGTGTACACACCACCTTCGACGCTGCCGCTTTCGCTGTCCACAAACTCCCCATCGTCATCCAGTGCAATATCGACGGTGTACGTTCCGACATCGACGATCCCGGTGCGCATGTAGGTGTGGTAGACGTTGATCTCGCCAGTGGGCGTGAGCATCTGGGAATAGGCCGAACCATACGGCTGCGGCATGACGATCACCTCAGTTACGTTGGCAATGACCTCGCACGAGTCGGTCTGGATGAGATGCTGGCCGAGCAATGCCTGTTTGAGTTCGGCGGCATCCCGCATGTGATCCACCGGAAGTCCTGTCGAGATGAGCAGATGAACGACATCCCGTCCCCACACCCCCGACACCAGCTTGCCGATGGCGACTTTTGCCAGCCGCAGCCGAAAGGTGTTGCCCATCGTCTTTTCGTTGGCAGTCCGTCCCCGCAAGCGAAGTAGTTCGCCGGGCGGAAGCTGTGCCAGAGCCAGGTCGCCCACGAACCATTCGCCTTCGTCATCCGTGATCTGGTCGCCCGGATACTTCTGCTGGATAGTCTCCTGCTGAAACTTAATCTCACGGGCATGTCCCATGACCGACGGGAATGCCAGCGCCTCTTCATTAGTGACGACCTTCACCACGCCATAGCCGATGTCCAGGCCGACGGCGAGAATGCCGTTCAGCATGTTGGTTCTTTGTTGCTGTTTCTTCTTCACTTGCTTTGCCATTGTGCTTTCTGTCTCCAAATCAAAAGCGGAAGTCTCAGTCGGCTGACCGATCTTCCAGATGAGCGAAACGGGACGCAAACGAGCCGTCGAAAGCTCGCGCTACGTCGCCTAAGTCAAACGGAACAACTGATTGTTGAGTTGGTACTGAACCAATGAATGAGTATCTGCCTCTTAGTTGTGTCGGTAGAGCCATAGAAGCTCTTAAAACATCATAGAGGCTCATTTCACCAGATCGGATGCAATCAAGAATCTTCATGTCGATCTTCCTCTTACGCCGAATCCGATGAAATTGATGGTTTTGTGGGTTGGTTAGCCAAGGCAGGGCTATCACGCGGTAAATTAGTTTCGCGTGCAGTTAAGGTGGGTAAAATTTTGGCTGGGTTGAGTACCGCTAAGTTCAAGCGGCGGAGACGATGGCTTTTCTCATTTCGAGGAATTTGTGGTGAGTAACTCATTGAGATTGCGGACAACAGCAATTCAAAAAGGCCACAACAGCCTTCAGGATGTGACCCCAGTACGGGTAACGGTTCAGGAGAAAACACCGTCGACATGATACTCTGTGCGCCATCTTATAAACGGTTGCTACTGCCAGAGTAGCCAATCCGATATGAAGCCATGTTTGAAACCAGATATACTTAATGGCTAATTCGGAATCGGCTGCCAGGCGATGTAGAGTCGACTATTTTCCCAGCATCTGAGGACATTATGAAAATTACACAGGTTCGGGTCGTTTCACTTCAGTTACCGGAAACAAAACCCCGGACTCCACCTCGCCGACCCGCCTGGAGTCAACAGACGCCGCGCGCCACTCCGCTGGCGAAATATCGTGACGAGTTTTACACGCAACCAGGCGCATATCCTGGCATGGGTGGCGGACCGGTGTGGGTTCAGGTGATTGCTGAGGACGGAACCTGGGGACTGGGCCGCTGCCAGTTTGGACGCCCGACGGTGGCGATCATCGAAGACATTTACGCGCCATTGTTAATCGGACGCGATTGTTTTGCGATTGAATACCTGAACGATCTGATGTGGCGGGCAACCCAGGGCGTCGGCTCAGCCGGTCATGCCGACATCGCCCGCAGCGGCGTTGATCTGGCCCTGTGGGATCTCAAAGGCAAATTGCTCGAACAACCCGTTTATCGACTCATCGGTGGCCCCAGCCGTGATGCGATTGAACTTTACGCCACCGGTGATGATCTGGACTGGTCGCAGGAGTTGGGCTTTAAGCGTTTCAAGTTGACCAATCAGGCGCATTATGAGATGGGCATTGCGGGCCTGAACTTGATGGAAGCGAAGGTTGCCAGCGCCCGTGACCAGCTCGGTTATGATGTCGAACTTATGATTAACCCGGTCATGGCCTTCAACCTGACATATGCCGTACAGATGGCCGAACGCTTGCGGTCCTATCGCCTCAGTTGGCTGGAGGAACCCTTCATCCCACCCGACCTAGAAAGCCACATTGAACTCAAACGAGCGGTCCCCTGGATGCCGATTGCCACCGGTGAACACCATCATGGCCGCCATGCCTTTCGCCAGTTGATCGAACACCGTGCGGTTGATGTGGTCCAACCAGACATCCTCTGGTGTGGTGGCCTGACGGAGGCACTCAAAATTTACACGATTGCCGAAGCGGCGGGCATCCCCACTATTTTACATGGTGGCGGCAATACACCCTTTGGACAACATTTTTCCTTCGCTATGCCCGAATCGCCGATGACCGAATATTGGCTGGGCACCGACCCCGGCGTGCCGCTGGCCGAAGTTTGCCCGATTCCTGGCATGGCAATGCCGATTGATGGCAAGATTGTCCCGAACGATGCCCCCGGTTTTGGCATGGAAATCCGCGCCGACTGGGTGACGCCGTAAAGAGGCATTCCACATACGCGGGCGCATTTCTTAACTTGCGGACTACACAGCGTAAAATGCCAATTGCATTACTCCATCTGTCACCATTCATGCCCCTTAGATTCCAGGCCAGCACGCTAAATTAACACCTTGCACCCTATAGCCTAGAGTAAAAATTTACCTCCAGCTTACACTTCCACAACATTTTGCCTTTAGGTTAGCTGTAACTTGCCCAACCACTGATGAGGGGTCAACCGTTATGCAAATCCACCGACGGCGTTTCTTACAACTTATGGGCGCGGGGGTTATCGCCGCGCAAACCAGCACGATAGGCGAGGTCCTGGCTGCTGCGCCGGCCCCCGCCTTCCAACCCCCACTATCCAGTGAGCGTGACTCAGTTGTCCATGTCATTAATCGACTGACTTTTGGCCCGACGCCAGATCTTGTCAGCCATGTTCGAGCAATCGGACCGCAGGCTTTTATCGAAGCGCAACTCAACTTTGAGCAGATCAACGACTCGACTACCGACGAGCGCCTGAGTGCTTTTGATCTGCTGGCGCTTTCGCCAATTGAGATCTTTGAGCAGACTGAACAGCAACGAGGCCACATCGTCCAGCAAATCGTCGGCAGTACCCTCATTCGAGCGCTATACTCCCCGCGTCAACTCCATGAGCGCTTGGTGCAATTCTGGAGCGACCATTTCAATATTTTTTTGCGCAAAGGCCCGGTGTTATTTCTCAAAATTGGTGATGATCGTGAGGTGATTCGGCCTTATGCAATGGCCGACTTTCGCACCCTGCTCGGCGCATCAGCGCACAGCCCGGCCATGTTAGCCTACCTGGACAACGCCCAGAGTGAGCGCAGTGCGCCTAATGAAAACTATGCCCGCGAACTGCTGGAACTACATACGTTGGGGGTCAACGGCGGCTACAGCGAGGAAGATGTGCAGGCTGTTGCCCGTGCCTTCACCGGTTGGTCAATTGTCCCGCCAGCCCCGCGCCGGTTTCAATTCGCGCGTGAACCGGGCACATTTCTGTTTCGCCCCCGGCTGCACGACAACAACGAGCAAACAATCCTGGGGCACGTGATACCCTCGGGCACGGGGGAACAGGCCGGCGAAATGGTCCTGGACATCCTGGCAGCACATCCGGCAACGGCGCGTTTTATCAGTCAAAAGCTTGTGCGGCGCTTCGTCGCCGATGATCCCCCCACCAGGCTGGTTGATGCCTGCGCCGAAACCTTCCGGGATACGAGCGGTGATATACGCCAGGTCCTCAGCGTGATTTTCGACTCAGATGAATTCTGGAACGCGCCGCCTAAGTTCAAACGCCCGCTGGAATACAGCCTCAGCTTATTGCGGGCACTCAATTATCAGGTGAACAATAGTCGGGCCTTCAGCCGGGTGATGATTGGTGCGCTGACACAATTGGGCCAACTACCCTTCCACCATCCTGCACCCGATGGCTACCCTGATGTTCAGTCAGCCTGGTCAGATAATTTACTGCCACGTTGGAATGCCGCCCTGACCGTCATTGGCGGACGTATTCCCGGCGCAAATGCCGACGCTGATTCACTGTTCGAATTTCTCCAGGACGAAATCGTTGTTCCAGAGCCACAATCAGCCCTGATGCATCTCGCCGACTATCTATATGGCCGTCCCCTCACGAACGCTGAAAACGACATCATGCAGGCGTTTATCGCCGCGCTATCCGACGAACCAGAACAACAACTCATGAATGGGATTGGCCTGCTGCTGGCCGCGCCCGCTTTTCAATATCGGTAAATTTGCCGGGGTGAGCGCGGCCTTACCCTGACGATCAGTTCAAGGATGAATGAACATGACCACAAAATTGCTTTCCCGCCGGGAGATGTTGCATAAAAGCACCGCAATGGCAACGTTAACGACAGCGCAGGTCGCCCTACCCCATTGGATGCCTCGACTGGCATTCGCTCCGCTTTATGACGCCCCACGCGGCGATGTTCTGGTGACGATTTTCCTGCGCGGCGGTGCCGATGCGCTCAACATGATCGTACCGCATGGCGATGACGCCTACTACGCTGCTCGCCCGCGGCTGGCGATTCCGCGTCCTGATACCCTGAGCAGCGATCCGAAGACGACTGATCTGGATGGTTTTTTTGGACTGCACCCCGCGCTGGCATCGCTAGCACCCATTTTCAACGCCGGCGAGTTGGTTGCGGTCCATGCGACTGGCTCACCGCATCCCACGCGGTCGCATTTCGAGGCGATGGATTTCATGGAACGCGGCGCACCCGGCAACTTCGACGTGGCAACTGGTTGGATGGGACGTCATCTGGCGACGCTGAATACTGGCAACAATTCGCCGATACGGGCGGTTGGCTGGGGAACGGCGGCCCAAACGGCCTTGCGGGGTCCGGTCGCGCCCATCGCGCTGCAATCAATCGCCGACTATCATCTGGGTGGCCGGGTGGACATCGCTGAGCATCTGCTGGCGTCGCTCCACAATCTTTACACGCTGGATGGCGAGACACTGCACACCGCAGCGACCGCCACACAATCCGCGTTGGCCGTCATCGCCAGCGTGGACATCGCGAATTATGTCCCTCAGCACGGGGCCGTCTATCCCGAAATCGAATTTGCCTTTGGCCTCCAACAGACTGCCGCGCTTATCCGGGCTGATGTCGGCTTAGAAGCGGCGGCCATTGATCTTGGCGGCTGGGATACCCACGTCAATCAAGGTGCGGTCGAGGGCACCCAGGCCCGCCTGCTATCAACCCTGGCTGATGGTCTGGCAGCTTTTCATGCAGATTTGGGGCCTGACCTGGATGGCGTTACGGTCGTTGTGATGTCTGAGTTTGGCCGACGGCTGGCAGAAAATGGTGGTTCCGGCACCGATCATGGACATGGTGGTGCGCTGTTGATTATGAGCGGCAATCTCGACCGCAGCCCAATCGTAGCCGATTGGCCGGGATTGCAACCAGAGGCATTAGATCGCGGCGACCTCGCGATCACCATTGACTATCGTGATATTCTCAGCGACCTGCTCCAACACCGCCTGAACAATCCGAGTATTGCAGAGATTTTCCCAGATTTTACGCCGCAGGGGTTGAACCTGTTTCAGACCTGACCATGACAGCATCTGGAGTCTTAGCCAAACAAAAGGTCATCCATCAACCGAGTCAAGCAGCGAAAACTTGATTCGGTTGATGGCATAGGACAAAATCATTGTTAAAATAAACTCTCCCATTTAACCACCGGATATGACCAATCGGCTGCCGCCCCCCGATAATTGGGGTATTATCACAAATTGTGACGCTGTTAAGCATGTGTAAGGCTTAACATGCCTATAATGGAAAAATCAATTAATTGGGGCAGGAGGTGGAAATGTATACTTATACCCTGAGTCAACATGCCAAACACCGGTCTGCACAACGCAATTTATCAAAAGAAGATATTCATTTTGTGCTGACGCATGGTGAACACGAACACGGCGCTGGTGTCATTTTTTGTCAACTCCATCGTAAGAATATCCCGAATGACACGCCCGGTAATCACCGCTACCGGCAGCTTGTGGGCACCACACTGGTCCTGTGTACCTGTGGTGAATTTGTGGTAACGCTCTATCGGCAAAGCAAGGCATTTCATAAGGATAAATGCAAGGCCCACTATAATCGGCAGGGAGGTCAATCCTCGACCTGTCCTTGCTGCCACTAAAGCGCGTTGGCATCAGGTTGATAATCAGCACACACTAGCACGACCGGCTGTCCCTGATAGCGCGTCAGGACCAGTGTCCGCGATTCTGGCCCCCGCAATTTGAGTTTCTTTATCAGTTCGTCTGGTGTGATCGCCACCCCGCGTTTTTTGACCGTGACTTGCCCGATAGCCCGTTCGCGCAGATAACCCCGCAATCGCTTCAACTGAAACGGTAACCAATCCTCAATCTGCCAGCTGCGCACCCAGGGCGTTACGGGTCGGTCGACACAGGTCAGATAGGCAATTGTCGCATCAAGTTGGGCAGCACCAATTTCTGCCGCCAGTGACTGCACCAATCCGGCCCGTAGCAACGATGGGTCCGGTTCGACCAACCAATTCTGGGGCGCGGCAATGGGCACACTGGGCATCACATCGGGCGTATCCCAGTGGAGCAGTTGATCCACATGGATCAGCGTTGCCCGCAATGCATTCCGCTCAAAACCGAGCCATAGAATCGCTTCTTTGAGCGCACCATTCACCGAGACAAATTCAACCTGCCCATCATATGCGGTGAGCTGATCTAGCTGGACACCCGGCGACAACTTCACGACGATCTGGGGTGCTGTCCAGCGATACAATGTCGACAACGCAGGCTGATAGTGTTCGACATCAAAGAGACGTTTATCCTGAGCATCACGCCGGGCCGGATCAAAGAAGATGCGATCTGCTGCTGGCAATCCATTCGTTATGTCCGCAACTTCAAAATCGACGGCTACACCCAACGCCGCAGCGTTCAGGCGGGCCATGGCGATCCGCACCGGGTCCAGATCGAGGCCCAATACCTGCGCCCCGGTTTGGGCCAGCGCCAGCGCGTCGGTACCAATACCGCAACCGGCATCAATGACCTGAAATCCGGCACTGTCCTGACTGCGATAATGGCTCACCTGGGGATCACTGGCCTGTTGCAATGCAGCCGACGTAAAGTACATGCGGTGGGCATCATCACCAAACTTACTTGCGGCCTGTTGGCGTAAGCGCGCCATGGTCAGCCCCGCCCGCGCCTGCTCCTGAGTATAATCCCGGCGCAGTTGCGTTAACAATGTCAATGTATTGTTTGGGGATAAGTCTGCGGCTGCCAGCCGTGCCAGCAACACCTGACCCGCTGGCGCTGTCAAAAAGTCGAGATCAGCCAGCGCAAAGGTCACAGGGCGATTTCACCGGTTCAGTTACGGCCTGATAAATTTCAATAGCGCTATGATCGGCAGTCACCCACGCCAGATAACTGCCATCGGGACTCCAGGTGATCGGTGTTCCGGGCCATTGCACACGGTCGGCTTCATTCCACGTGGTCAGGTCCCAGATGCGCAGGGTTCCAGCAGCATCGGCGCTCAACAACTGTTGTCCGGTCGGGCTGAACGCCAATTGAACAACGGGCACTTGTTGTCCGGATAGCGTTGCGATGCGCTCACCACTGGCCGTCGACCACAAACGAATCCGACCATCAGCCTGTGCCCCGGCCATAATGGATTCATCCGCATTCCAGGCGACTAACGCGAGTTCATTGGCGGCTGCCAACGCTACCGGCGCATTCAGAGCAAGTTGTTCCCCCTGCCAGCGGACATACAACGGGTCAATATTTTGCGCGGTTGAGATCAGCGCCCAATCCACTGTTGACCAGATCTGCAGCAGACCAGCTTGACTGTGCGCTGCTAAGCGGGATCCCGCTGGATTCCAGCTTAAGGACAATTCATCCGCATCCGTTACCGATAACGTATAGGCCAGCTTGCCCGACTGCATATCCCAGATACTGATGGCTTCGCCCGCGCTCGCCAACCAGCGACTGTCAGGACTCCAGGCCAGCGATGTTACCGGTGCAATATCGGCATCAAGGTTGAGCAGTCGCTGCCCGCTGGCATTCCATACGGTTAGCTTGCCATCGTCGCTACCGGAGACAATCAGGGTGCCATCAGGACTCCAGACAATGGGAAAACCAGGGGAATCAGCAACGGCAATTCCTGTCAGGATACTCAGAAGCGAAGATGCGACCGCCAACCATTTCAACATCGGGCCAGCACGCTCGCCAGATAACGATCCAAACGCTGCTGCATGAGCCGGGGTGTAATGTGCGTCAGGCCAAATGACGTCCAGGGCAGATACACCTCTACCGGGTAGGCCAGTTCAGCTACCATACCGATAATCTCCCAGTATGGATCGTACTCGAACCCGACATCCGCCACCTGCTGATAATGTACCAGAAAGGCGTCTGCCGCTTCAACATCACATAGTGATACGAGGTTGGTCCGGCAGTGGGCAATGTCGACCATCGCCGGGCCACGACAGGCATTGACCCAATCGACGATGCCGCTGATTTTATCAGCCTGCCACAACACGTTCATGGGGTGATAATCGCGATGCAAAAAGCGTTCGGTATAAGTCGGTGGGCGCCCTTCGGCAATGCCAATCGCCCGCTCCCACCGGTCGGGCACACTGGACCATTCCGGCACTTTTTGTCCTTTAATCTCGCCCCAGGCGAAGTACGACCAGGCGAAATCGCCCACTGGCAGACTATGGATCCGGGCCAGATTCTCAGCTAACTGACGCAACCAGCCGTCCAGATTCGCCGGTTGCAACACAATGTCTCCCGCCAGAAAGGTCATCAAAATCGCCGGCAACCCACCACAATCAGCGCCAATTTCATCATAGGCGATCACATCCGGTGCCGGAATCGATAATGATCGCGTTTTTTGCAGAACCGCTGCTTCATGTCGGGCCAGGTCGGGTTCTTCCGCCAACCATTCCACATTGTCGAACACCCGCACTACCAGTTCACGCCGCTTCATCCGCAGATGATACAGCGTGGACGATGTGCTGCCCGTCATCTTCTCAACGGAATGAATGGTATCGCCGGTTACTTTTTCGATCCACTGGTGTAATGCTTTATTCATCGGGGGCTTCCGCTAATTCAGGATCAACGGGCACAAAAATAATCGTCGCTTCAGCAATGCTTTCAAGTTCGGGATTCAGGAGCAGCGACCAGTCCTGGGCGGTAGTCCGACTAAACTTACCTACTTTATTGACATCCTGAATGATACCCTGCATCACCGCCGGTTGCATCAGCGCGACCGCGTTGGGCAAGCTACTAAAACCCAGCAGCAGGGGGCCATTCTCAGTGGCAATTGCCGCCGCCTGCCAAGCAACCATTTCATCAGGTCGCAACGCCCAGACCGGTTTGTTGGGCGTTTGTCGGATGAGCAAATGGACATAGCGGCCTTTGAAGTTTTCCAGTGTTACCGTCGCATCGCGATTCGCAACTTGCTGAATGCGGTCAATGGTATGCTGTTCGGTATGTGGCTTCTCGCCCCGCAGCAGCACACCAGCATCCACCCGCTCAACCAGAATGCGAGTGTAGCCCGCGCTTTCAAGCATATCAACCCAGTGCTGTTCGGCTCGACCTGCTGCCAGGCCAATAATCAACCGGCCACCGGGCCGCAGCAACGCTAACGAACTTGTGAGCAGCCCTGACGAAACGTCAATTGCATAGCCCACAACCGCGTCAAACGAATTCGGGGCAAGCTGCTGGTCGGCAACCGCCCCGTTAATGGTGACAATATCCAGATCTTGCCGCTGTTGCGCAAACGCTGTACCGCACCGGCCCTCGACATCTAGCAATCGAAGATCAGTGGCGCTCGGCGGCAGGTGTTTAACCATTACCGCCGGCAGATCAACGGCCATCCGCATTCTGACGCGCTTTATCGATCAAACTAACCAGTTCGTCCCATTCCTCGCGAAAGAAATGTAATGTGACCGCGCCCAACTCCAGATGGAATACGGTCTCGCCGTCCGGTTCATCAGACTGCCAGGCAACATAGTTACTGGTTTCAGCCAGCGTATCGGTTGGGATTTCGTCGTTCACAACTTGCTCCTAGCGTCGATCACGATTGCCGCGATTGCCGCCACGATTACCACCGCGCCGATCGCCGCCCCGGCCACCGCCACGCGGTTTGTCGCGACTGCGGGCTTCTTCAGCGGTCCAGCCTTCTAACACGGCCTGACGACTGAGGCGAACCTTGCCGGTGTTGTCCACATCCGTGACCATCACCATGATCTCATCGCCCATCGCGACCTCATCTTCCACTGAGTTCACGCGATAGTCAGCCAGTTGCGAGATATGAACCATGCCTTCTTTACCCGGCAGAAACTCGACAAACGCGCCGTAAGATTCGATACGAACGACCTTGCCAGTATAAATGCGTCCGATCTCAGCATCTTCGGTCAGACCAGTGATGCGGTCCGTCGCCAACGCGGCTGAGGGGCCATCCATCGCCGCGACAAAAACGGTACCATCTTCTTGAATATCGATTTTCGCGCCAGTAGAATCTTGAATGCTACGAATGGTTTTACCACCCGGCCCGATCACCGCACCGATTTTTTCGGGGTCAATCTTAATGATGGTCATGCGCGGGGCATAATCACTCAGTTCGATCCGCGGTTCGGAAATGGCGGCTTTGAGCACTTCCATGATTTCCAAACGGGCAGTCTTGGCTTGCGCCAGGGCCTGGGTCATCACCTCGTCGGTCACGCCGCTGATCTTGATGTCCATTTGTAACGCCGTGATACCGAGTTCGGTCCCAGCAACCTTGAAGTCCATGTCGCCGAGGTGGTCTTCCATACCCTGAATATCCGTCAGGACCGCAACGCGATCCCCCTCTTTTATGAGGCCCATCGCAATCCCGGCAACAGGACGCTTGATCGGCACACCAGCATCCATGAGTGCCAGGGTGCTGCCACAAACACTGCCCATTGAGGTGCTGCCATTGGAACTCATCACCTCGCTCACCACGCGGACCGTATAGGGGAACTCATCCTCCGGCGGCAACATGCCCCGCAGGGCGGTCTCGGCCAAAGCGCCATGCCCGGTCTCACGGCGGCTGGTCCCCCGCAGCGGGCGCACTTCACCCACCGAGTAGGGCGGGAAATTATAGTGATGCAAGTAGCGCTTGTTATCCACCGCGCCCAGATCATCCAATTCCTGTGAATCACGTGGGGTTCCCAGCGTCGCGATGCTCAGTACCTGAGTTTGTCCGCGTTGGAATAAACCGGATCCATGCACACGCGGGATCAAGCCAACCTCGGACGACAATGGGCGAATGGTGGTGGTGTCGCGACCATCAGGGCGGACGCCATCCTCAATAATCCGTCGTCGCACTTCTTCTTTAAGGGCCTTTTCCAACCCTTCTTTGACGTCATTGATGCTAATTGCTTGTTCCGGGTTGGCTTCGTTACTGGCCTCATATTCGGCAATCACGCGCTCATTGATTGCGCTCAGCGCCTCGCCTCGTTGGTCGCGTTCAGGATAATTCACCAACACCTGGCGAACTTCAGCCCGCACCTTTTCGGCAACAGCTTTGACCAGTTCTTCATCACCGGCAGACGAGACATATTCCGACTTCTCTTTGCCGACCTCAGCCTGCATTTGCTTTTGTACGGCGATCAGTGGTTGAATCGATTCATGCGCCAGCCGCAATGCTTTGAGCATCGTCTCTTCAGGCACTTCATCCGCACCACATTCCACCATATTGATCGCATCAGCGGTTCCCGAGACCCGCAGATCGAGCGCACTGTTTTCCATATCGGGCACTGAAGGATTAACGACCAACTCGTCGTCAATCATCGCAATTCGCGCCGCGGCGACCGGCCCATCCCAGGGGATGTTGGAAATCATCAATGCACTGCTGGCTGCTAGAATGCCCAGCATATCGATGTAGTTTTCCTGGTCATGGCTGAGCGCCATCAAGACCACCTGTACATCATTGCGCATATCTTTGGGGAACAGCGGTCGCAGCGTGCGGTCCGTAACCCGCGAGACGAGAATAGCATTTTCTGCCGGGCGGCCTTCGCGCCGGAAAAAACTCCCCGGAATGCGTCCTGCCGCATACAGCTTTTCTTCATAATCGACCATGAGTGGGAAAAAATCGATGCCTTCGCGTGGTGATGTGTTCATCGTGACCGATGCGAAAATCATCGTGTCACCCATGCGCACTGTGACCGCACCGCCCGCCTGTTCGGCCAACCGTCCGGTCTCGATGGTGATTGGCTTACCGCCCAGTTCGGTTGAGTAAGTCCGTATTCGAGTTGTTGCTTCGTTTAACATATCGCCTCCTTAAGAACGACAAACGCGCCCGGAGGCCAGGAACTGGAGAATAATGCCAAAGCTTTTGTTCGTTTTAGCATCATACGCCAATACCTGTTCATCCAGGCGCGCAAGAAAAAAGCAGGATGATCGGGATTGATCATCCAGGAAACACAGCATATGGTAGGCCCAGCTCAGCGACGCAGACCCAGGCGCTGGAGAATTGCACGGTAGCTTTCGGGGTCTTTGCGGCTCAGATATTTCAGATGCCGCCGCCGTTGACCAACCAGCTTCAGCAACCCACGCCGCGAATGTTGATCGTGTTTGTGGGTGCGCAAGTGGTCGGTAAGCTGATTGATGCGCGTGGTCAACAGTGCAATTTGTACTTCAGTTGAGCCGGTGTCTTTTGCATCTCGGCCAAAATCTTTGACAAGTTCTTCTTTAGTTTCTTTGGTCAGTCCCATTGTAACGTCGTGTCCTATTCTTTAACAAATGTCGCCAGGCAGACCGGAACACAGGTCAACCGGCCATGCGTTGGCATTATAGCAGAGTGGGTGTCACGTGCCAATCCTGAATAGATTAGCCGAAACGCTCCCGACGCGCATCAGCAACCAGATTGACGGTATGGTGTGTGCGAAAGAGGCTGTATTGACCGGGCCGTCCGGGAACGGCGTTAAGGATATTTTCAGCCTCCATAATGGAGAACCAGAGATCCACATCCCAATCTTGATCTACATCAATCTGGGCCAGATTCTGTTCTGAAATAACCGAGTTGTTTTCATACAACGCCAGCAGCTGCCGCACAAATGCATCACGGTTACTCAGGATCTGCCGGGCAATTTCACTGGCGATATTGAGCGAGATACCCTTCGTAAAGAAATCGCTCTGTGGATTGGGATATTCGTCAACTTCGCCCGCATCATTGGCAACCAGAAATTCAACCGCCCGCTGGAAGGCCGTTCCCGGGTCAAAATCCAACAACCGCTTGTGCAGGCTTCCCAACGGACACCAGCTAAAGCCGCGGAAACTGGTAAACTGCTCTACGCTAACAACAATCCGCCGCACCATATTCGCGGTTTCGGGTTCAATAAGGTCCATTTGTTCCAGTGTGATGCCGCTCCAATCCCGCTCTTCGGCTTCTTCCGGGACCATCTGCTGCAATGTGTCCGCCTCGAAATAGGGATTCATCTTAATCACTGGCACCAGGTCATCCGGGTTGTGCCGATGCGGAATTAACTCACGCAGCAGGATTTGTTCACGCACCAGACAATCGATCCAGTCAGAACGCCACTGGTCGCTATAATTACAGCCGGGTCGGTCCAGGTCCCGATCCATCGCCAACCCCTTGAGCAAAAAGCCATAGTTGACATATTCCCAACCCCGCACCTGCAAGGTGCGTTGCACGCGCATCACAATGCGCGAGGTAATCAGGCGCGTTTTTTCCACAATCGGATGCAGATCATCTAGTGCCACCTTGCCGCCGCTACCCGGAACCGCCTTGAGAATCCCCAGCGACATAGCTTGCAGCACCAGATCCTCGCCTCGCGGCTGTGAGACGACGGCACCGACACGTGCCAACTGGTTCACCAAATCTTGACTGGGAATCGCTTCGACTTCGCGCTCAGTCGCCAACCGGTCCAGTTGAATAATCACGCTCGACCATTGCGATGGCGTAAATGCGGCGATTTCTTCTTCAACTGACGGCTGCTGTGCGGAGGCCGCGCTGCTCCATGATTGATGGGTCTGGAGGCTGGTAAAATCCTCGATATACTCCACTGACAGGCCCGGATTGTTTTCAAGTTGACGGCTGGTACTGCCGCGCACGCCCCAGACAATGACCGTCTTGCCACGAGTCCGCAGCGAATTCAACACCTGGTTAAAATCACGATCACCGCTTGCCATGATATACACATCGGCGGCATCATCATGGCCCGCATCGGTAATCACGTCTTTGGCAATCCGCATATCTGCGCTGTTCTTCCCTGGCAGGTTAAACACCGGATCAATATTCGCCAGCATTAAGCGACTGGGCGCCTCATCGGCCACTTCACGCCCGGTCGAATCGACCAGCGGCGGTAAGCTACCGCGTTGACCCCAGGGTGCATAGGCCGCCATCTTCACGACCTGACCATGGGCCTTCGCCTGCGTGACAAACCGTTCGATCAAGTGGTCAAGATTCACGGTGTAGCCCTGCTCGGTCAGACTAATGGCGATGTTTTCAAAGTCAATATAAACAGCGACAAATTTTGTTTGGATACCCAGCAACGATGCGAGTGGCTGGAAGATGATGCCCTCGGCGATTTCAGTGCCCTCGAGCATATTCTCCGATCCCCAGATGCGAATACGCGCACTGCGCGTGGTCTTCACGCGCTGAATCAATGGAATAAGATCGGGGCTGGCAGTTGCCAGAATGAGTTCGTCGACCGGTTCCGGGTCAAACGAAAAGTAATGCATAATCAGCGAATCCGCCAGACTCTCCCGGTGCGGCATATCGAACAGCTCATAACCCGCAGCCTGGAATACCGGCCCGGTATTTGGCGAAAAACTTGAACTTCCTTGTTGATAACTGCTCCAGTCGGCGACAGCGACAGCTTTGAGTTGGTCCGGCCCGATCAGGCCTGCCACCAGCGCCGCGCTCCCCCGTAATCCGACGGCCATCTCCTGCAGGTCGACTGAGATACCCAGTTGTAAAAACTGCTGGAGCAAGTCATCAACATCAACGATTAAATAAGCGGCCATTATCTTTCCCAAAAGCACTCACCACTAGACCTTCCCGATCTAGTGGGCAGCACACTATACAACATACTGATAACAAAACTGGACTTGTGTGTTCTATAACCAAATACGGTCTTAGAGAATGTTGGTTTCAAACTGAAATCTATAGTCTATTTTGATTGTGCTAAATATAACAAACAGTGATGAGCATAGCAACAGCCTATTGCTATTATACTACACTCCCATCAACTTTAGCGGTTCAACCGCGCAGCAGAAATATAAATTTTTGCCATAAAATTCAGCTACTTTGACCAATTTGGTGCGTTTTGCGTGATTAAATGCCATGTAAACAGCGATGATTGTTACGTACAGAACACTTATCGATTGTTCATTTTATTGAACACTGTTTATTATTTTACTCGATTGAATCATAGATTCGTATTAAATACCCCCCGCTGATGCTTAATCCATTCACAATAATAGGCGGCACCAACACCACCCAGCATTCCCCACAGCTTAATAAGATCGGGCAAACAGAGCAACTTCTTCCGCAGGGGCGTCAGTCAGCA
Organism: Phototrophicaceae bacterium; assembly: GCA_965223835.1. Taxonomy (GTDB): domain Bacteria; phylum Chloroflexota; class Anaerolineae; order Aggregatilineales; family Phototrophicaceae; genus CAVYXZ01. Next base: position 887,814 of record CBDCXQ010000001.1, on the reverse strand, counting down.
AACAGGGACCTGTGCCACCCGGTTGCTCAAATGGGAAGCAGCGGATTGTCGCGCCGGTTTCATCTTTGACGCGGCGTTCATCATCATCGGACCCAGCCCACCAGCCCCGTGCCCAACCACCGGTATCAATGACTTCGCGCAGTTCATCGTAGTTCGCAACATCATAGATACTTTCATCGCGAAATTCGGTGGCTTGCTGCAACAGATTGGCCTGAATCGCGGTTAACAAGTCCTGTACAGCCCGGACAATCCCAGCTTGCGCTACCGATTGCTTACCATCTTTACCCAGCACATCGCGTCGCGCCAGCACCGCCGCCTGACTTTGAACATCTTTGGGACCAATCTCGATGCGTACCGGAACCCCGCGCATCTCCCAGTCATTGAACTTAAAGCCAGGTCGGTGGCCTTCGCGCGCGTCAATATGGACACTGACATCGGCTTCGGTCAGCGCTGCTTTTATTGCATTCGCCGCCGCCATGACCGGCCCCTGCTCATCATCGCCGCGAAAGATGGGCACAATTACTACCTGAATCGGAGCAAGATTGGGTGGCAAGCGCAATCCAGTATCATCACCGTGAGCCATAACGATGGCGCCCACCATCCGGGTACTCAAGCCCCACGAGGTGGTCCAGCAGAATTTCTGCTCGTTATTTTCATCGAGATACTGGATATTGAAAGCTTTTGCAAAGTTCTGCCCCAGGTGATGACTGGTGGCTGACTGCAACGCCCGCTTATCCCCCATCATCCCTTCAATCGTATAAGTGCGCAGTGCCCCGGCAAACCGCTCGATATTACTCTTGCGCCCCTTAATCACCGGAATAGCCGCTTCTTGAATCGCGACGTCGGCGTAAATATCCAGCATTTGCAACGTTTCGGCCTCGGCCTCCTCATCGGTCGCGTGGGCCGTGTGCCCCTCTTGCCACAAAAATTCTGAAGTGCGCAGAAAAGGTCGGGTACGCAATTCCCAACGGACGACGTTCGCCCATTGGTTAATCAACAAGGGCAAATCCCGGTAAGATTGAATCCATTCCGCGAACGCTTCGCCAATAATGGTTTCCGATGTCGGGCGGACCACCAGCGGTTCCTCAAGTTCTTTACCCCCGGCGTGGGTGACAACCGCCAACTCTGGGCTAAAACCCTCCACATGCTCCGCCTCACGCTTCAGATAGCTTTCCGGGATAAAGAGCGGAAAATAGGCATTCTGATGACCGGTGGCTTTGAAGCGTTTATCAAGCGCGTTCTTGATGCCATCCCACAACTCATAGCCATAGGGTTTGATGATGATGGAACCGCGTACCGGGGACTGTGCCGCTAGATCGGCGCGATATACGATTTCATTATACCATCTGGAAAAATCTGCGCTTTGCGGCGTAACAGCGGCCATGGAGATCCCTTTAATGTGTATGCCCGTCAAATCAGCCGACTATTATACCTGATACTGAGCGGATGTTAGAACCATGACTCTGAGACGTTATTCAGGATAGCAGAAATTGTGTTAAGGAACAAATGGTCTACTACACATAATTTGAAAAATCACGCGATTGCCCTTGATATGTTCCCCCAATCTGTGACCAAATCAAGGAAAAGTATCACCCTTTATATTCCACCGTTACCCGTTGCGCATCCAGTGCAGACTGCAGCGCGAACAACGCTGCCTGCACCCGGTCAATAATGCTATCGAGCGGTACGGTTTCTCGCTCAGCTTGATCGCGGCGTTTATATTCGACCCCGCCATTAGCGAGTGAACGTTCGCCAACGGTCAGGCGCAGCGGCAGACCAATGAGGTCGGCATCTTTAAACTTGACGCCGGCCCGACTGTCGCGGTCATCCAGCAACACGTCAATGCCCGACCGGTGTAATTCGGAATAAAGCTGTTCAGCGACAGCTTCCGCGCCGGGTAACTGCACCAGATGCACCGGATAGGGCGCGATGCTCACCGGCCAGATGAGACCATCATCATCATGGTGATGTTCAGCGATACAGGCCAGCAAGCGCCCAACCCCAATGCCATAGGACCCCATCACTACCGGGTGCGCATTGCCTTCGGTATCAACATAGGTGGCATTGAGTTTTTCGGAGAAGCGGGTTCCGAGCTTAAAAATGTTGCCGACTTCCACACCGCGCACGGTTTCCAATGCATGACCACAACTGACACAAGCGTCGCCGCTGCTGGCGCTGGCAATATCGGCTACCACATCCGCCGTAAAATCACGGCCCAGGTTGACATTCAGCAGATGATAACCTTGCTCATTGGCCCCAGCGACCAGATTAGGCGATTCCGCAACCGCGTCATCAACCACCACAATGCAGTCCCCGACGCCGACTGGTGAGCCATATCCGGGGACCGCCCCAATCGCTCGAATCTCCGCTTCGGTTGCCGGGCGCAGCGCTTTTACCTCCAACACATTGCTCAACTTAATTTCATTGAGTTCCATATCACCGCGCACAACGGCAAAGACGAACCGTTCGCTGCGTTCTGCGCCTTCAATAAACGTCGCCATCAAAAACACTGCTTTGGCAGTGCGGGCTGGTGATATATCGAGCAATTGCGTCAGCGCTTCAATCGTTGTCGTGTCCGGCGTGGCGATTTTCTCCAACGGCAGCATCGCTTCAGCTGGAGCCAACGGCTTCTGAAAGCGGGCGATCTCCCGATTCGCCGCATAACCACAATGATCGCATACCAGCAGCGTATCTTCCCCGGTAGGTGTCAGGTACATGTACTCATGTGACAGCGTGCCGCCCATCATACCCGTATCCGCACCCACAACGATGACCGGCAAACCACACCGCTGATAAATGTTGAAGTAAGATTGATAATGTCGACGATATTGCACATCCAGACCGGCCTCATCCCGGTCCAACGTGTAGCTGTCCTTCATGATAAACTCGCGCACCCGAATCAACCCGGCCCGCGGGCGCGGCTCGTCGCGCCATTTGGTCTGAATTTGATAGACCAGTGCCGGTAGCTGGCGATAAGACGTGATTTCTTTGCGCACCAGATCAGCCGTTGCCTCTTCGTGCGTTGTCGCCAAAACCATATCGCGACCCGCCCGATCCTGAAACCGGGTGAGCGAGGCATCATACTCGTACCAGCGCCCGGATTCGCGCCACAGGTCCGCCGATTGCACCACCGGCATGGAGATTTCCTGACCGCCAATGGCATCCATTTCATCGCGGATGATGGCTTCAATCTTGCGTAATGCCCGCCACCCCAGCGGCAAATAGCTAAACACACCCGCGGATAATTGCCGAATATACCCGGCCCGCAGCAACAATTGATGGCTGGGGATTTCCGCTTCAACGGGGGCATCACGCAAGGTCTGGCTGAATAATTGGGTCATCCGCATGGTGATTATCCTCCTAATCATTAAGCGCTGATGATTGTAACGGTCCACCCGGTTAATCCGCTAGGTTTTGAGAGTTTTGCTATGCTATAGTACGCTTGATATTGTGAAAAACGGAACAGGATATTGTATGCGTGACGTATGCGTCATTGGAATTGGTCAAACGCCCATTGGCGAACTATGGGATTATAGTCTGCGCGATCTGGGCACGAATGCCCTGCGTGATGCGGTAAATGATGCCGGCATCGACAAACCAGAAGCACTGTTCGTTGCCAACATGCTTGCCCCACGCCTCAGCAATCAGGCTCATCTAGGCGCATTGCTGGCCGATCATGCCGGTTGGCGGGGCATCGAGGCGACTACAGTGGAAGCGGCCTGTGCCTCTGGCGGCACCGCGTTTCAAGCAGCAGTTCGTGCGGTGGGCAGTGGGATGTTGGATGTCGTCGCCGTTTGTGGCGTAGAAAAAATGACCGATGCTACGATGGCGCATATCACGGCAGCTTTAGCCACTGCCGCTGATGCCGATTTCGAAGGCGCACATGGCGCATCCTTTGTGGCCCTCAACGCGCTCATCATGCAGCGTTATATGCACGAGTATAATGTGCCGCACGAGTGCTTCGCCCCCTTTAGCGTGAATGCCCATGCCAACGCTGTAAACAATCCGAATGCCATGTTCCAGAAGGCGATCTCAGAAGAGATCTATCGCCGCTCACCCATTATTGCCGACCCTATCAACCTGTTCGACAGTTCGCCCATATCCGATGGTTCCGCCGCCGTGATTCTGGCCCCGTTGGCGATGGCAAAAGACCTGACTGCTAATGCGCCGATTCGAGTCATCGCCAGCACCACCGCCACTGATTCGCTTGATCTGGCCGGGCGCATCAACATGCTGGACCTGGCGGCAGCCCGATTGAGTGCGCAAAAAGCGTATGAAAAATCGGGTCTGGCACCAGATGATATTGATGTATTCGAAGTCCATGATGCCTTCTCGATTATGGCGGCTTTAAGTCTGGAAGCGGCAGGCTTCGCCGAATCAGGCAAAGGTGTTGATCTGGCGCAAAACGGCGAGATCACACCGACCGGGCGCGTGCCGATCAGCACCATGGGCGGCCTCAAGGGGCGCGGGCATCCGGTGGGCGCAACCGGCGTGTACGAACTGGTCGATCTCATCACGCAACTGCGCGGCGACGCGGGTAAGAATCAAGTGCCCAACGCCACCATTGGCATGACCCAAAACATTGGCGGCACCGGCGCAACCGTCGTCACACATATTTTGAGTCGCTAAGATAATTGCAAGTTCTGGCCCATGATTCAGATTAACACATATCTTGGATTCGCGATGGCGATTATCCTTGTGCTATCAGGCTGCGGCGGATATCCAATGGGATTTCCAATGCAAGACTGTGATCTCCAAACACTTGAATTCTATGGCACAGTTCAGGATACTGATGGCAACCCCATAGCGGGCGCTGAAGTCATTGTCGGTAGTGTTGGACGCACCTCTTGCCCAAACACAACGCCACTTGCTGAACAAAGTCTTTTTACTGATTCCACTGGGCGCTTCTACAAGGAAATCAATATTTATCAGGATGACTTTTTCAGTTGGTTTGTACGTCATAGTGGCAACCAGTCCTATAGTTTCATTGGAAGTCACGGGCTTTTGCCGGGCAATTTCGAAATTCTGTATCCAGACGGTGTCGAGATCGTACTGGAAACATCACGGGCAAAGGAAAATTAGATGACCAAACTCCCCCGCCTATTCGTCATCGGTGACAGCATTTCGATGCAGTATGGACCCTATCTGGAACAGTATCTGGCCGGACAATTTTCGTATGCGCGCATGATCGACAACGGCGGTGATTCAAATAATGTGCTGCGCTATCTGCGGACGATGCAAAAAAGTGGCAGTATTGCGGCTGATGTTCTGCTACTGAATTGCGGCCTACACGACATCAAGACCTACCCGGCCACCGGCGAAACGCAAGTCTCACCTGATGACTATGAATCGAATCTCGCAGCGATTATCCAACTGGCGAAGGAAATGGTACCTCAAATCTTCTGGGTACGGACCACGCCAGTTGATGAGATTGTTCACAATCAACCCGAAATGGCGTTTCATCGCTTTGCCAAAGACTGTGACACTTACAACGCGATTGCCGATGCCGTCATGCGTTTAAACGTCGTGCCGATGATTGATCTGTACAGTATGACCCTTAATCTCGGCGCTGATCTATACTGCGATCATGTGCATTTTCACGACCACATTCGAGCGAAACAGGCGGCGTATATCGCAGGCTGGTTGATGGCATCTCACCGATAGCCTTTACCAGCGCTTGGCCCATGATGGCGCCGACTGTGGGTCGGGCGTCTGATCGTTGAAATCTTCTACTACGAGTCGGTCCTCATTTGGTGCAACCGGATTCATCATTACCACCTGACCATTGCTGACTCCAACTAACCGCCCTTGCTGGTCCCAATCGGCCCAGGAAATGCCATTCAACAGCGTCTCATCATCACCCCGTAGCAGCGCGAAATTATATTCTTCGTCCAGCCATTCCATCATCAATGTAAAATCGCCATGTGGTTTATGCCACATCAATGCCTTACCCCAACACCAATCTTTCCCCCATTGCCAATCTGATGTCGCATACGATCCCGCTGGCTGCAATGTCCAGCCGTCGCGTTGCAACCGTTGCGCATAAATGGGCATGTCACCGGGCAGTCGATCAGCAGCCGCTGTCACCCTGAATTTTTTGGGCAGCGGAAAATCGGGATGGGGTGTCGTCGATAAGCCGGGAACAAAATTGAGCCACAGCCGACGGTTACGCTCAAATAGCCCACCACCCATCCATGTCCCCATCGTGCTCGGCCATAGTGTCAAGGCCGTGAAGTACGGCGGCTTGCTGATCGCGGTCCAGGTGTCGCAATAATCCAGACCAAAGCGCCCCGGCGCCCCGGCATATTTAGCAGCGAAATAGATGAACAGCGTGCCATCGGGCGAGATGTCACTGCGGTAGGGAAAGATTTTTCCCTTGAACCATTGTCCATGTTCGAATTCGTCGCGGTCCGTATGCCATAGCGAAAGACGAAACCAATCGGTTGGGCCACGCCGAATCGCAATAGCGCGGTTGGCCTCTCTGGCGAGGATAATATGCAGGCGGGGATTTGTTTCAGACATTGGTTGCTACACACCATAAATAAATTACAGTAAACTAATAGATAATGATAACAGTGTACAAGGAGAAACATAATGCGTGATAGTCCATTGACTAGCCAACCATCATCACAGCCACCTGAAGACCCAAATCAGCAACTTGATGTGACCGAAATCAACGAATCCCCCAGTTCACAGGGGGACCAAAAACCATGGCGTAAACGATTACCTGCCTTCATTCAGCAACTTCCATTCTGGCCGATCAATTTTGTCCCGACGGAACCTCATACAGACTTCGAGCTAATTAATCGGAATAAACTGAAAGAACTTGCCGCCAAAGATGGCGATATCGATCTAGACCTGATTCAAAGTGATGTTCGCTTTCTAGATTATGAATTATTACGCCTCTTTCGCCAGCGCGATCATTACGCCAAAAAACACCAGATTAAGTATCAAAGGTTCCAGATTCTTTACCTCCTGCTGGCAGCTGCCGCCGGTCTCGCCGGTTCGTTACAAGCCCTGGAATTTAATTCGAACCCAGAAAATATGCCAATCTATTCTTTTATCGAAACCGTGATTGCATTGTTGGCAACTTTTCTCGCCACGATCAGTGGACGCCAATCACCATTACAAAATTGGCTGAAAAATCGCCAGCGGGCTGAAGCCCTACGCCGCGAATATTTTCGGTATCTGGGCCGGGTGCGCCCTTACGAAGAATATGATAATAATGGCAATATTAGAGAACCGTATGTATTACAAATGTTACTAGCTCGACGGGCCGCTGATATTAATCGCGGCGTTGATCCCACCAAATCAGTTGATGCCACGACCAACGCTGAGCCGCCAGTCAACAGTCAACCAAACCCACAGGATAGCCAGCCACAAAAGGGAGATCGCTAATCATGGCAACCAATAGTGTTCTAAACCCCACCGAGCGTTCCCCCGAACGCAAACGCTGGCACACTCGCCGTCGGATTTTCGAGGTGTTTGCGCTACAAGACCAGCGAATTTATTATCAAAATCGACAAAAACTTTACCAGCAAGCTGCCGCGCAGGTGAACGGGTTCCGAGCTTTTTTTGCCCTGCTAACAGGGCTTTCAGCAGCTATGGCCGGCCTGATCGTTACTTTTTACCTGGCTCCCAGTTCGCTGCACAACGCAGGTTACTGTGCCACCATGGCGCAAAACGAAAGCTTAAAAAGCTTGATAAAGGATCTGAACGTAATCACCCCAGGTTTCGAATTACCAGAGGCCATGCCCGGAGCTACCACCGAAAATGGACTGGCGACGACACCAGTGGGGTGCGAACGTGCGAATAATTGGGCTCGCCTCTTTATGGTACTCGCAATCGTCGCTCCGGCATTGGGTGGCGCATTTACCACCCTGGCCGACCTATATCAGTGGGATCGCCTTACAGGGATATATGAGATCGCCGAGGAAAATCTGGAAGTCGCCGATTCACAGTCACCACTGGAAGATATGGGGCAGGACGTGTATGTTGCCAGTGTCCGTGCCATGGTCGAAGGCACGCTGGATGTCATGAGTGACGAAACTGCCCAATGGGGTCAGTCCATCCGCACTCCGCGCCAAATCGAGGAATTTCTCGAAGACGTAAAACGACAAAATCAGCAATCCACCAACAGCGAGAGTGAATAAGCATATTTGATCGTTCACCAACCTAACACCTTCGCATAAAATACAGCTCTGCTCGGTGGGCAGAGCTGTGGTCGTTCCCACTGTTAACCACTCGGGTCGGGCGTCGGGCTGGGTCCCGGTGTCCAGGTCAGGGTAGGGGTAACGCTCTCGGCAATAATGGTGCCGGTGGCTGCCATATCTGGCTGCTCTTCCTTGATAATCACATCACCAAAGCCCCGCACAATCGACACCCAGGTGCGGCCCGGCTTCATCATCATAGGCGCGTTATTGCCATAGATAATTTGCAATGCATCACCCGGATCACGACCGGCGCGGCGCCAGAAACCCTGATACCAGACACCATCACGCGCCAACATCGCCCGGCCTTGATCCCATAGTTGAATCTCCAGCGATTCATAATTCGAGCCTTCCGGGAATAAATCGGGACGCCGCTCATGTGGCACTTCAAGAATCAAGAGATTATCCGCCCAGATCTGTTCACCTGATGCAGCATCGGCGTGCGCAATACTGTCTGTATACCGCAGGTACCGTCCGGTCGCTGCATCAAATTGCCAGCGGGCATCGGTCTGTCCATACCAGTCGATAAAGACGTCATTGGCGGGCAAGCCGCTGGGATCAGGCGTGGCATTAAAAGCAAAGCCGCGTGCCCGGTAGCCAGTATTCACCTCACGGCGGTCAGCCAGTTCATACAATTTGGTGGTATCCAGGAACAAAGTATGTTCATAGTCCAGGCCCTCACGGGGGAAGCGGCAGAAACCCGCATCCTGACAGTTATCACCCTTAAGTGGCGAAAATGTCTGGAAAACAAAATCAGACGCCAGAATTAGCCGTTGAATCGGTTCGCTGGTCCCGGAGTAGGCTAACAGCGCATTGAACATCGGCACCAGTTCGAGTTCGAGCAAGCGCGCACTGCGAACCGAACCGACATGCGTTGGCGCGTTATTGCGATAAATAGCAGCGAAACGGGTCACGCCGCCTTCCGCCTCAACCTCGAAAACGACATCCGCCAGATTGACACTCGTCTGTGGGCGCACGATCGGCGGGAAATTAGAGATCTTCACAATCAGATTCCGCCGGGCCATTGCCGCTTCATCCGGGTACAATTGTCCAGTTAGCGGATTGATGCCTTCGGGGTAAAAGAAGGGGCCAATTGGTGTTGGCGTGGGTGTTGGCGTATTAGTCGGTGTAAAGGACGCAGTTGGTGTGAACGTTGGCGTGGAGGTTGCGGTAGGAGTTGCAGTCGCGGTGGGGGTGTTCGTCGCCGTGAAGGTTGCTGTTGGGGTAGCCGAAGGCACCGCGGGGGTGTTCGTCGAGAATCCTGTTGGCCGCGGGGTATTCGTGCCCGGCAGCGTAATCTGAATCGCCACATCATCAGCAGTGGCGGGTAGTGCCAGCAGCAAACCAACGCTACCAAGAAGAGTCAACAACACGAGCGCAATGCGTTGCATAAAAGCCTCACATTTCATCATTGCCTGTTTTTGCCAGCGGGCAAGTATAAGTCTTACCTGGAAAATTGGACAGGGGAATATTGGGCACAACCCGTATATAATTGAACGATTGCAGGTTTATTGTTTACAAGTTGGAGGCAGGTTCACGATGGCAAGCCGGCGGTTATTGTTGTCACTGGCACACCCAGATGATGAAAGTTTCGGGTATGGCGCATTGATCTCGAAATATGTCGCAGAAGGGGTAGACGTCTACCTGATTGTCTCTACCGATGGGGATGTCGGCACGATCTTGCCAGAATTCATGGACGGATACAATTCAATCGCCGAGCGTCGATTGGCGGAACTGGATTGTGCGAATCAGATCCTGGGCTTTAAGCAGATTTTCCGGTTGGGTTATAAAGATAGCGGGATGATGGGGTCCGAGACCAGCAAGGATCCGGCTTGTTCATGGCAGGCCCCGCGTGAAGAAATGGCCCGTAAAGTGGTTGAGATTATCCGGGAAGTTCGGCCCCAGGTGGTGCTGACATTCAATAAATTTGGCGGTTACGGGCACCCCGACCACATTGCAATCCAGCGTGCGACCACCGATGCCATCCAACTGGCTGGCGATGCCGCTTATGACACCGGTGAACAAGCACCCTATCAGCCCCAGAAGCTATATTATTCCTCTTTCCCATCGCTCCGCTTGCGTTACAATATTTTGATGTCGAGATTAAGGGGAAATGACCCGCGCCGTCTGGGTCGCAATAAAGACATTGATCTGGTAGCTATTCTCGATCATATCGAACCCCCCAATACTCGTGTGACTATCCATGAATATTTTGACCAGTGGGAAGCGGCCAGCGCCTGCCATGCCAGTCAGCTTGGCGGTGGCAGAGGCCAACCCCCGCGCTGGTTCCGGCGCATGTTTATGAACCAGCAGGGCTTTACACGCATCTTCCCGGCTCCGGGTCACGAACGAGTTGACGAACATGATTTATTTGACAATGTGACCGCCGATGAGCCACTGGGCGTTGTGTGATGGCTGCAACGACCCAAATTGATAGTTTGTTGGAAGCCATTGAATTGGTGCAGGCTGACCGCCGCGAAGAAGCGCAAAACATCCTGCGCACGCTCATTAATGAAGATGCCGATTTTGAAGAAGCCTGGCTGTGGCTGAGCGTTGCGGTTGAATCGCTGGATCAGAGTTCGGTGTGTTTAGACAATGTTCTGCGCATCAACCCGAACAATTCATCCGCTGCCGGGGCGCTCTATCGCATTCGTATGCCAGAACTGACCTTCGATAAAAGACGCATGCGGCTCCGTTTTTTTCGCGATCTGGCGCTCAGTAGCATGTGGCTTTTGGTCATATTCTTGCTCTATCAAATGCTATTCCTGTACCTGAGCTAATTTGGATTCATTAACGGCGTATAATGTTGTGCCACATGTCGTTGTCCATCGGGACTCTGCGCCCAGGCGATGAATGTACGCAATGCACCATCCGGTTCACCCGGTCCAGCAAAAAATAGCGTTGATCGCAGCGGATAGCGATTGTCGCGCACCGTCGCCAAAGTCGGCGCGATGCCATCAATCCGCATAACCCGTATTTCTGGCGTGAGATAGCTCATCGAAACATAGGCGATGCTGCCACGTTCTCTGGCAACACTGGCAATGACCGCCTGGTTCGACGGTGCGATTCGGGCGACACGGGTGGTCTGACGCTCACCCATCAACAGCCGGTCGAATTCAGCCCGGGTTCCTGAGCCAGCTTCCCGACTGATGACGATGATCGGCAAATCCGGACCATTGAGCATACTCCAATTGCTGATGCGCCCCTGATAAATACCGCGCAAATCCTCGATGCTCAGATTCTCAATCGGATTGTTGGAATAGGTAATGATGGCGATGGCATCCTGTCCCACCGGCGCCCCCCATAAACCACTGCGATCTGGCAGGTGATTGGTCAAAAAGTAGGTTGGCGAATCGGAGAGCGCCTGCCCGGCAGCGGCGGCATAATTACCGACCACAATCTCAAAGCTAATGTTGGGTGCGACTTCAGCATAAGCCTGCGTCAGATCGGTTATCAATGGTAGCGTCGCGGTCGTGGTATTGATCGATACCAGTCTCGCCGCTGAGGTGGGTGTTGAAGCCGGTAACACCTGGCTGGTACAACCGACTAACGTCAGTGCCACCATTGTCAGCGTTCGTCGAGCGTGCCTCATGAGCGAATCCACAGCAAGGGTAAGATCATAAACAGTGAAGGCAGCACAAGTTTCCCCTAAAGACAACTTACTGCCGGTAGCGACGCAGAAAAGCCTCTCGGTAGGCTTCCAAATCACCATCCAGGATCGCCGCACGCATGGCCCGCACATGCTGAATCAAGAAATGAATATTATGCAGACTCAGCAACATGTGGCCCAGGATTTCTTTGGTCTTCACCAGATGACGCAGATAAGCTCTGGAAAAGTTTTGGCAGGTATAGCAAGAACAGGTGGTGTCGAGTGCCGCTTCACTGCGGGCATGCTCCAGATTGCGCAGGTTCAACCGACCGATAGCCGTCAGCGCCGACCCATGACGGGCTAACCGCGTGGGGATCACGCAGTCGAAAATATCGACGCCTCGGAGAATCCCTTCAACCAGATCATCTGGCTCACCTACACCCATGAGATAGCGGGGCTTGTCTACGGGCAACAGGGGAATGGTATCATCCAGGGTCTGGTACATCTCAGCTTTAGTCTCACCCACTGCCAATCCCCCAATGGCGTAGCCGGGAAAACCAATAGCCTGTAATTCTGTCGCCGACTTTGCCCGCAAATCAGCAAAAATGCCGCCCTGAACAATGCCCAGCAATGCTTGAACATCATCGTCCGGGTGGGCATTACGGCAACGCTGTGCCCAGGCAGTCGTCCGCTCAACCGCTCGTTCCACCTCAGTGCGGTCACGTGGTTGGGGACACTGGTCAAAGGCCATAATGATGTCAGCGCCCAGATTTTGCTGAATTTCCATCGACCGTTCGGGGGTCAGGCGGCGCTGGCTGCCGTCGATATGGCTGCGAAACGTCACACCATCATCATCAATTTGATTGATTTCCGTCAAGCTGAAAACTTGATAACCACCTGAATCCGTCAAGATCGGGCCGGGCCACTGCATGAACTGGTGCAAACCGCCCAGGTCACGTATCAGTTCATCACCGGGGCGCAGGTGTAAATGGTAGGTATTCGCCAGAATGAGCGTTGCCTGGACCTCATGCAAATCGCGTGGCATGACGGCCTTAACTGTGCCCTGTGTACCTACCGGCGCGAATACCGGGGTTGGCAAAGGGCCATGGGGGGTGTGGAAAATTCCGGCTCGTGACCGCCCTTGCTGCGCAATAATCTCGAACCTAAATGACATCGTTTCGCTTTCCTTAAGAACAGTATTGAATTATAACAAAACTTTGCCAGCCTGTCGCTAGCCCCGCTACCATAGGAATGCTATACTGCTGACTATGATAAGCCTTTACGATCTTCTCGAAGCTGCAAATGGGCAATTATTTGGGGAACCCCAGGCACAATTATTTACCGGGTTTTGTTTGGATTCGCGGATGGCGACAGCGAACCAGATTTTTGTGGCCCGCAAGACCGATCGGGGCGATACCCATCAATATATTCGCGAGGCGATTGAACTGGGGGCAACGGGCATTTTGTGTACGCAGCCGCCTGATTTCGATGTTGCCGGGCTATCCGTGATCATCGTCAAAGACCCTGAAGCGGCGATGATGGCCTGGGCGAGTTACGTCCTGGATAAGCTGGGTCCGCGGGTGATTGGCGTGACCGGATCATCAGGAAAATCCGTCACGGTGGATGCGATCCGCCGGGTGCTGGGAACCCACTACAAGGTACATCAAAGTGCCGGTGAATATCGGGGGCGCTTGCGTTTACCCCTGGCGTTAGCCGGCCTCAAGTCGGAACATGACATGGTGGTCCTGGAACTCGGCGCATCGCAACAGGGCGAAATCGCCGAAATGATCCAGACTATCCAACCGGATGTTGGCGTCATTACGCACATCGGCCATGCCCACACCGACTCGTTTGCCAGCCTGGAACAGGTCGCGGCTGAGGAAAGCCGGTTGCTGGAAAGCCTGCCGCCGTCGGGTTTAGCCATCTTGAATTATGATGATGATTATATTCGGGGCATGGCTGAGCATACCCGTGCGCCGGTGATGACCGTTGGTTGTTCGGCTTTCGGGGCTGACTTAATCGCCTATAACATCGTCGTCGGCCAGTTGAATACAGGGTTTGACCTGCGGCATGGGTCGGACCGGTATGTGGGCCGGTGGACGCCGCTGCTGAGCAAGCATCATCTTTACAGTGTCTTATTCGCGCTGGCGGTTGGCACTTATTATGAAATCCCGATGGACGATGGCCTGCAAGCCCTCACCGAAATGCAGCCCCTGCCCGGCAGGATGCGTCCATTGCGTGGGATCAACGACTCTCTGCTCATTGACGACACCTATGATGCCACACCCCAATCGACAAATGCCGCCCTCGAATGGTTACGGGCAGCACGGGCCGACAATGCGGCGCACCGGTTGATTTTTGTCATGGGTGACATGGACAATCTGGGGCATTATTCGCAGCATGGGCACCGCATGGTGGGACAGACTGCCGCTGAATTCGCCGATATTATCGTGACTGAAGGCCCCGAAGCCGCATTGATTGGACGGTCGGCCATAGATAATGGAAAAGATCGGTCAACAATCCAGCTCACTTATAGCTTGCAAGATGCGGTCAATGTTTTAAAAGACCGGGTTGAGCTGACGCCGCAGGACATTGTCCTGGTCAAAGGCGGTTCATCAGCCCGCATGGAAATGGTCGTTAAAGCTCTGCTGGCGAACGAGGAAGATAGCGAGAATCTAGTGCGGCAGGGCGAAGCGTGGGCGCTGGAAACGCTGTTCCAACCAGCATCAACCTCGTGGGTTGAGATCGACCAGAGTGCAATTGCCCACAATGTTCGGGAGATCATGGCCCGGTTGGACGAGAACACGCGCTTGATGGCGATCGTGAAGGCTGACGCCTATGGACACGGCGCGGTTGCAACCAGCACAACGGCCCTGGCAAATGGCGCTGAAGCGTTGGGCGTCGCCACCCTGGATGAAGCGCTGGAATTGCGCGACGCTGGACTCCAGGCCCCGATTTTGGTGATGAGTTACACACCGGTTCATGCTGTACGCCAGGCCATGCGCCACGACATTACGCTCACATTGTACGATCTCGATATGGCTTATGCCTATCATCAAGCCGCCCGTGAAGTCGGTGATTTATTGCGGGTACATATCAAAATCGACACAGGTATGGGTCGGTTGGGTATTTTGCCCGGTGATTCAATCCCGTTCTTTCGTCACTTGATTAACCTGCAACATCTGGATATTGAAGGGATTTATACGCATTTCTCAATGGCGGATGAAGACGCCGACTATACGCTCGAACAGTTTCGCCACTTCAAAAGTGTTGTTAATCCGCTGCGGGCCAGTGGCTTCAATTTCAGTTTTATCCATACTGCCAACTCGGCGGCTACGCTGACTCTACCTGAAACGCATCTGGATATGGTTCGGGTTGGGGTGGCACTGTATGGCGAATCGCCATCCGATAACGTGCAGATCCCAGAAACATTCCGCCGGGCCTTGACCTGGAAGACGGTAATTGCCCAGGTCAAAACACTACCGCCGGGTCATCCAGTGGGCTATGGGCAAACCTATGTCACTGGCAGCCATGAAAAAATCGCTGTCATTCCAGTGGGCTACTCGCATGGTTTCCGGCGCAAGCCGCAGAATTGGGGCCGAGTTCTTGTTCAGGGTGAGTTCGCGCCGGTTGTGGGCCGTGTCAGCATGGAGAAAACGACTATCAACGTCACCCATATCCCGAATGTGACCGTCGGCGATGAAGTCGTCTTAATTGGTCAACAGGGGGGCAACCGCATCACGCCGGAGGATGTTGCCACACAATTGGGCACCAATAATTATGAAGTGATGACCACCGTTCTAGCCCGTATTCCACGCGGCTAGCTAAGCAGGTCACGCACATAACGCGCCATGACCGCTGGTTCGGTGCCAAAGGTGAAGATGGTTCTGAGAAAACCAGCCTGGTCAATCAAGTAGGTTGACGCCGTATGATCGATGGTGTAATTTTCACCGGCATTAGCCTGAAAATATAGCCCATAATCCACACCGATATGCCTCACATCGTTTTCGCTGCCGGTCATCCCCAGAAACGCTGGGTCAAATGCGGCGATATAGGTCTGCAATTGTTCCGGTTTATCCCGCGCACCATCGACACTAATCAGTAAAAAATTAACATTATCGGCGTCGGCTCCTAGTTCGGCCTTGACCTGTTTGTAATCACCCAACGTTAGCAGACAAACATCCGGGCAGTGCGTATAACCAAAAACGAGCAAGGTAATCTTGCCCTGGAGGTCACTCAACCTGAGCGGTTCCCCATCAGTGCCGGTCAGGGTGAAATCGTTGAGTTGGCGCGGTGGGTCAATCACCGTACCGCCGTCGAAGTAATTATTCGAATCAACAATGGCAGCACCGGTGTTGGTGGTAGCCTGGTTAGTCAATTGATAGAAAATGAAAAAGATTGAGCCGGTCGTGATCGATATACTGATAATCATAGCAACCAGCATCAGTAAACGCGGTGATTTGCGGGTTCGCGAAGTCATACTCCAAAATTCCCAGATCAGGCGACTAGCTGCATCTTAGCACAGGCATAAAGGCTGTTGCCAATTTATGTGAATTCTCTCACGGAACTGGTAGAATTACATTATTAATTTAACAAATGGTGGTTGCCTCATGCGCCATTTTGAAATGTTGGACCAGATGATGATTGATGAAGCCAGCGGCATTGTGACGCTGCGGGTGCAGCAAGCCCATGAAGAACATCCGCAGTTGGCGCTCCGTCGCGAGGGCGTATACATCGCCATTTCCGCTCGATATGGCCCGATGGAGATTGCCCTGCGCCCGCGCTATGAGGAACTGGTGCGCTTGCTTAACCGCCTGCAACCGGTTGAGGGCTTGCAAACAACCCGTCAAGTTGGCACATCGCAGGCATATCTGGCTATCGGATTGCGCAACGATGGCACCCTCATCCTGCGACCAACCATTGTCGCCGATGCGACCGGGCATTTCACCTTTAATCTGGCGGTAAACCCGGCAGTCACTAAACGCTTTTTTGAATGGGTTCCTACTGATTCATAAGTTGCTATTTCGTTTTAAGCCGTATACAATGGAAAAATCATATTTGACCTGTGAAGAGAGTTCTCGTTAGAGACGCCGAAGGGGCAAGCTGGCAGTTGGCTGGACTGTTAGTGAATCTCTCAGGCCAACAGGATTTACAGGTCTCACAATCTCTGAAAGTCAAGGACTGACAGAGCGTACAGCAAGCGCGTGCGCTCTGTTTTTGTTTATTGTGAGCGCAACTATGGAGGTCTTTTCATCATGGGCAAATGGAATACACCGGCTGATCTGAAGTACCGTGAAACCGATGAGTGGCTGCGGATTGAAGGCGATTCGGGGGTCATTGGCATTAGTGACTATGCGCAGGATCAACTCAATGACATTGTTTTCATTGAACTACCTGAAGTCGGCGCAACTTATGCTAAAGGTGATTCCTTTGGGGTGGTCGAGTCGGTCAAAGCGGCATCCGACCTGCACATTCCGGTGGGTGGTACGGTGACGGCAGTCAACAACGCCGCTGAAGATGAACCCGAAATTCTGAACTCCGACCCCTATGATGCTGGCTGGATTATCAAAATCAAATTGACCGATGCCGCCGAAGCTGGCGACCTCATGGACGCTGCTGCCTACGATAAATTTTGTGAAGAGCGCTAACATTCGCTCAGTTTAATTTTGAGGTGCTATGAGTTATATACCCCATACCGATGCCGAGCGGCAGCAAATGCTGTCGACTGTCGGCGTCACCACGATTGAAGACCTGTTCGAGGCGGTTCCATCCAAATTCCGGTTTCCCACCCTGGACCTCCCTGCGCCCTTGAGTGAAATGGAGGTCATGGCGGAACTGATGGCGCTGGCCGAAGCCAATGACCATGCGCAGGATTTCGCCCTGTTTCGCGGCGCCGGGGCCTACAATCACTTCATACCCTCGGCGGTGAATCACCTGCTGCTGCGGGGTGAGTTTTTTACAGCCTACACCCCCTATCAGCCCGAACTCAGCCAGGGAACGTTGCAGGCCACCTTCGAATATCAAAGCATGATGTGCGCCTTGACCGGGATGGATGCGGCTAATGCCAGTCATTATGATGGCGCGACCAGCTTTGCCGAAGCGGTCACGATGGCGGTTGAAATTGGCCGTCACAAGCGCCTGAAAATCGTTTGCAGCCCGGACATTAATCCGCAATATCGGGCGGTTGCGCAGACCTACCATCAGGGAACTGGCGTGAAGTTCGTCGGCCATCGGGGTCGGGCGACAATTGATGATCTGTGCGATATGTTAGACGACAGTACCGCCATGCTGGCCGTACAGTATCCAAATTTCTTTGGGCAAATCGACGATCTGCAAGAACTCGCCACGAGAGTACATGCGGCGGGCGCACTGCTGGTCATGGTGGCAAACCCGACGGCGCTGGCCCTGTTCAAAAGCCCCGGTGAGCTTGGCGCGGATATTGTCGTTGGTGAAGGCCAACCGCTGGGCATTCCACTGGGATTCGGTGGTCCTTACCTGGGTTATTTTGCAACCCGCACTAAATACGTCCGTAAGATTGCCGGACGTCTCATTGGCGAAACCGTCGATCAAGATGGCAAACGTGCCTACGTGATGACGCTGCGCCCGCGTGAGCAAGATATTCGCCGGGAGAAAGCCACCAGCAACATCTGCACCAATCAGGGCTTAATGGCGCTGGCGGCGGCGATCTACCTGTCGCTGATGGGCAAACACGGACTGCGAAAAGTCGCCGAACTCTGCTATCACAAGGCACATTATGCCGCGACGCAAATCAATGAGTTGGCTGCTTACGAAGTCGATATGCGCAAGCCGTTTTTCCATGAGTTCATCGTAAAATGCCCACGTCCCGTCCACGAGATCAACGACCACTTGCTGCAGCAGGGCATTATTGGTGGCTATGATCTGGGCGAAGATTACCCAGATTTCGCGCAACACATGTTGATTTGTGTCACCGAGATAAACAGCCGGGCAGAAATTGATGCGCTGGTGGCTGGCTTAGAGGAGATGTCCGCATGACCGAGCCAACGATTTACGAAATAAGTGCGTCTGGTCGTAGCGGGGTGCAACTGCCTGATGTGGATGTACCCACCACCGACCTCCCTAAAGACTTGCTGCGCAGTGAACTGGACTTGCCTGAAGTCAGCGAACTCCAGGTGATCCGGCATTTCACCAACCTCAGCCGCAAAAACTACGCGATTGATCGCGGTTTCTATCCGCTGGGGTCCTGTACGATGAAGTACAACCCCCGCCTGAATGAAGATGTCGCGCGGCTGCCAGGCTTTGCTCATCTCCATCCTCTCACCGATGAAGCCGGGGCGCAGGGGGCGTTAGCGCTGATGCATCAATTGCAAGAATGGCTGGCGGAGATCAGCGGCTTTGAAAAAGCGAGTCTCGTACCAGCAGCCGGGGCACAGGGTGAATTCGCCGGTATCCTCATGATCCGCAAGTATCATCTGGACCGGGGCGATACCCAGCGCACCCGCATTCTCGTGCCCAACAGTGCGCATGGAACCAACCCGGCGACGGTGACAATGGCCGGCTTTGAAGCCATCGAACTCCCCTCAGACGACAACGGCGATGTTGATCTGGAAGCGCTGCGAGCCGCCTGTGATGAGACGATCGCCGGGATGATGATTACCGTTCCCAACACGCTCGGCCTGTTTGAAGGCCACATCCTGGATGTCATTGAAGCCGTTCACGACTGTGGTGGACTGATGTACATGGACGGCGCGAATATGAATGCGCTAATGGGCGTCGTCAAGCCGGGCGAACTGGGCTTTGATGTGATGCACTATAACCTGCACAAGACGTTCTCTACGCCCCATGGCGGCGGCGGTCCTGGTTCGGGTGCGGTGGGAGTCAACGACAAACTCACGCCGTATCTACCCGGTCCAGTCGTCGAAATTGTGGACGAGGCCGACGAAAATGACGAGCCTCTGTATGGGCTGCGGCTGCCGGAAAAATCCATCGGACAACTGAAGGCGTTCTGGGGCAATTTCGGGATGCTTGACCGCGCCTATACGTACATTCGCTTTCACGGCGATTCGGGTATCAAGGACATTTCGCGCCATGCGGTCCTGAATGCCAATTATATCCGTACGAAGCTCGAAGACACCTACACCATTCCCTACCCACGCATTTGCGGCCATGAATTTGTGCTCGAAGGTCACTTCGAAGGTGTCGATAATGTTCATGCGCTGGATATTTCTAAGCGATTAATGGATTATGGCTACCATCCGCCGACAAATTATTTCCCACTCATTGTCCCCGAAGCGCTCTTGATTGAGCCGACGGAAACCGAAGACAAAGCAACATTGGATAACTTCATTGATGCGATGAAAAAGATCGCTGCTGAAGCGCACGACAATCCTGATTTGCTCACCTCCGCGCCGCACACGCTGGAAGTCTCACGACTAGATGAAGTACGGGCCGCCAAGCAACTGGTCCTGTGCTGCATCGACATTCCTGAATGGGCCGCCGCCGGGGACTAAGCTGGCTATACGAAAGACGAAACAGAGCGTGCCGGTGTGGTGCGCTCTGTTCAATTATACAGGCAAGACAACAGCTTCGTCATGCTTTGTGGTACGATTATTATCATAATCGGTGGATTATTTTTTGAGCTTAAATTCAATGATCGAAAAAAATATTGCGATACCCTATACTCAAATCGAAGCGTTTTGCCAGAAACATCACATTCGCAAACTGGCACTGTTCGGTTCGGTACTACGGGACAGTTTTTCATCAGATAGCGATGTTGATGTCCTGGTGGAATTTGATCCAGATCATATTCCTGGGTGGGAATTTGTCGCTATGCAGGACGAACTCACTGCTATTCTGGGTATGCCAGTTGAACTGAATACAGCCGGATTCCTGAGTCGTCATTTCCGGCAGCAGGTCCTGGATAATGCGCAGGTTATTTATGAACGAATGAGATAAAAACCGCCTGCACAATATGCTGGATGCCGCCAAGACTGCGGTTTCTTTTACCGCCAATCGCAACCGTGAGAGTCTTGATACTGATCTCATGTTTGCTTTCGCAGTGGTCCGAGCAATCGAAATCGTTGGTGAAGCGGCTTCACAAATATCACAATCCAGTCGTGAAGAATTCCAGGAAATTCCCTGGCGGAACATCATTGGGATGCGTAATCAGATTATTCACAATTATCTGAATGTCGATAATGATATTGTCTGGGAAGTATTGACACAGAACCTTCCAGAATTAATTGCCCAACTAGAACAAATATTAGGGGCGAATAACATAGACAATTCATAATCATGTTTTCGATTTGCTCTTGAGAAAATCTATGCGCTACATAAAATTAGGGCAAACCGGTCACGAAAAAGAGCGTGTCGTGATGGTGCGCTATTATCAAGATCCAATTTACCCGTTGCCCCGTCGCAGTGCCCAAACATACAAAAATGTCCGAATAATTCCCCAGCCAGCGGCTATTATCATAAGCACGTAAAAGAGTATTTGAATATCAGGCGAGAAAGCAAACAAAATCGCGTGAGTAGTATCATATTGATTCGGCACGCTGAACATCCAATAAATTAGACAAATATCGGCCAACGCAAGGATAAGTAAGATAACTACAATCCAGCGCGAACGCATTGGCGATTTTCTCCACAAACGCCAGATATGCACGATCGTAACCAGGCCTATGACCAGCCATACTGCAACAACAATGGAAAGCAAAGATATAGCATTTTGTTGAAAGTAATCTTCGTTTGCAGCTGATATTTCCAGTTCATCAACGGAGATTCCATACAGAATTTGCATAATCCCGGCGGGAAAATTATCGTAATAAGATGACCGATGAACATCGGATGCATTTGCCATAACCACAATCCCATATCTCAAATCTGGCAACAGAAATTGAAAGGTACGGGTCACATTCATCTCACCATCATGCCCAATATAATATGGGATGCTTACGGTATAGAGGTCAATATCCTGATTAGCTTGCCATAGAGGCCAACGCCGCAAACCCATTGCATAGCCAAAATAACGATTCTCAATATGACCGGGCGTATGCAAAACCCCAACACTTTCAGCAGATAACACAGATGAATCGCCATATTGTCCGCCATTCAACATGGCAATCTGGTAATGGGCAATATCTTCGGCTGAGGCGATAATACCTGCCGACCCGATGAACCCACGAGTATATACTGGGGCGCGTGCCTGCATGGTCCCAAAGAACGGGCTATATCCCTGGGTCATGCCATTTGCCTGTGCTGCTTCCAGATTGGTATAACTATTGTTCATCTCTAATGGGTTGAATATATTCTCCACTACATAATCTTCATACAATTGCCCGCTCACGGTTTGCACAACCAGAGCCAACAAATCGTAGTTGATATTCATATATCTAAAGCCTGTATCAGGGGCATCCACCGGGGGATTTTCAACCACGACACGTCGCATTGTAGTGTCGAGCGCGTCGGCTTCAAGTGAGCCAGCTATCAGATAAGCATTATCGCTCACTTCATCAAAACCACTGGTATGATACAACAGATGCGCTATCGTGATGTCCTCATAAGGAAACCAATCCAGAATATCAGTAACTGGTGTCGCAAAATCCAACGCCCCGGCTTCAATCAGTTGCATCACGGCTAATCCTGTAAAGGATTTACTGACAGATGCTAAAAGTGCAGGGGTTTGGGCTGTCATCGGACGACCTGCATCATCCGCCACACCATGACCCTGTAAGTACACGATCTCATCACCCTGAACAATCGCAATCGCTACGCCTGGAACGCCGATTTCATCCATGACTTGCAGAATATGCGTATCAATTTGCTGGACAAGCGTTGGATCTAATTCCTGGGCTGATGTTAATGGGCTAAGGCTAAAGAGGAGAAACCAAGAAAGGAAGAAAATTATTTTGAATTTCACGATGCTATTCCCTGTGCAGATGAAGCACAAAAACGACATCAAAATAATACCCAACCGCAAAAATAAGCGCGACAATTTTCTGATAACGATCAAGAGTAAGGTAATTCAAATAGCATCCCAAGAAATGCTGAATTGACCTGGATTTTTGACAGAATAGCACTCGATTAGTAACATCTGACTATTATGATTTCTTGAGAATTTAAGAATATGCGCTATACAAAATTGGGCGATACCGATATTGAGGTTTCAGTGATCGCATTGGGCTGTTGGCCGTTTGGCGGTCAACGCTTCTGGGGCGATCAAGACGATGCCGATTCAATTGCAACGGTGCATGCGGCGCTGGATGTCGGCATTAACTTTTTTGACACGGCTGAAGCCTATGACAATGGCAAATCTGAGGAAGTGTTGGGCGAAGCACTCAAAGACCACCGGGATAAAGCCATCATCGCCACCAAAGTTAGCGCGGGTCATTTAAGTGCGGCTGATGTCCAAACAGCCTGCGAAAACAGCCTGAAGCGCTTGCAAACAGACCTCATTGATCTATATCAGATTCACTGGCCTAATTGGGAAGTCCCTATAGCCGAAACAGTGGGTGCGCTCAAAGACCTCCAACAACAGGGCAAGATACGCGTGTTTGGCGTCAGCAATTTTGCTGTGCAGGACTGCACCGATGCGTTGCAACACGGCAACATCGTTACCAATCAACTACCCTATAGTCTTCTGTGGCGCGTAATCGAAGATGAAATCAAGCCGTTGTGTATCGAAAATCATGTAGGGATTCTTTGTTACAGTTCGCTAGCACAGGGCTTACTCACCGGGCGCTATGCAACCATCGAAGATGTACCCGATCACATCGCCCAAACCCGCTGGTATTCCAGTGAGCGTCCGCTGGCTAATCACAGTGACCCTGGTTGTGAAGAAGAAGTGTTTATTGCACTGGCGCAGATTCGTCAGATCGCGGCGGAGCTGAATGTCACGATGGCGAATCTCGCTTTGGCCTGGTTACTCGAACAACCCGGTGTCTCATCGGCGCTGGTCGGAGCACGCCAACCGGCAGAACTGGGTTGGAATCTCCCCGCGCTGGATTTGGAACTCAGCGACGAGATTATCAATCAATTGTCAGCAATTACCGAGCCGATCAAGGTCAAGCTTGCGGGTAATCCCGATATGTGGATGTCAACATCACGGATGCGTTAAAGTCGTCGTTCGGCAGCCGCGCGTACTGGCTCCACCCAGATTTCCTGGAACCGTTCGTCAATCAGGGCATAGGTTTCGGGAGTCATATTGCTGAGTTTCGCCAACCAGTGCGTCATAAATAGCCACATCAGGGCGTGATCCCACAACTCCTGGAAATGGTCATCATCCCAATCGGGCTTAAACAGGCGCTTTGCGCTTTGACGATAGCAAGCAACCATATCAGTAATGGGCATACTCGGCTCAATCTGAAGGCGAGTCGCCTGGATAAACCAGACCAGATCAAGGATAGCTGGAGCAATACCGGCTAACTGCCAGTCGAATACCACCTGGCGACCATCAATCGGGCGGGCGATATTGCCAGGCCAGTAATCACCATGGATCAACGTCAACATCTCGTCGGTCAACGGATCCGCGATAGCGTCAGCCGAATCGGTAAGCTGGTCCAAGAGTTCACGATTCGCCGGGATTTTCAGCCAGAAGAGATGGGGATTACGCTTGAGATGACGCGAAATCTCGCGCGCCGCCGCCATCGTATCCTGATAATCATCATCCAACGGGCGCGCCAGCCAGGGGTAATTTGCCAGATCCTGGGACAGCCCCCAGAAGCGGTCATGCAAATTCGCCAGGTTAACAATGGCTTCTTCATAATCTGCTGGAGTCCACTCGGCAGTCGGGCGCAAGCCGGTCAACACTTCGAGGATCAGCCAACCATCAATCTCATCACCGGCGACCAGACCGGGTACCAGCATCGGCAAATGTTGAGCCAACCGGCGGTAAACGCCATATTCCCGCTGACCAATTGCCCGCAACACACGGCCAGTACGACTAATCGGTGGTTCCTTGAGTAACAGCGGGAGGTTCTGCTCAGTGCCATCAATACGCACACCGACGGCGAACGCACTCAGTTTCGTTCCGGTATGGTTCAGCGATGGCAGCATCGTTGGCATAGCGATTTCTTGAATATCCAACAGGCGCAATGAACCCGCCGCCAGATAACGGCGTAGCCCTGCCATTAACTCAGATCGGGAAAACGGCCACGCCCAATCTAGAGCAGCATCCGCCATACCACTTACTCCCAGGTTCGCTTGTAATTCGTATCCAGCTTATCCAGAACGGCCTGTCCCAGATCAATCTCATTGATACTGGCGATTTGAAGCAAGTATAGCATGACATCAGCCAGCTCACTGGCGAGTTCAGCGCTATCGTTAGCATTTTCTGACCATTGATAGTGCTCAAGTACCTCACTGGCTTCCAATACCAGCGAGATGGCGAGGTTCTTGGTGGTCTGGGGTCGGGGAGAATCGGGTTCATACCAGCCTTTGCTCTCGACAAAGGCGTGCATAGCGGCTTCGAGTGTCTTTAAGTCCATTGGGCTAGTAGGCGTTTTTGTCCGAGCGGAGGATGACCATCAGCAGGGTACGCAGAATAATCCGAATATCGAGCCAGATCGACCAGTTTTCAACGTACCATAAATCGTAGGAAGTGCGTTCAGCAATTGAGGTATCACCACGCAAACCGTTAACCTGTGCCCAACCCGTCATCCCGGCTTTTTCGCGATGACGTTCCATGTAACGCGGGATCTGTTCGCGGAATTCATGAACATATACGGGGCGTTCCGGGCGTGGCCCCACGAGGCTCATGTGCCCCAGTAGCACGTTAATGAGCTGCGGCATCTCATCCCAATTGGTGCGCCGCATGATCTCACCCAGATGGGTACGCCGAGGGTCATTTTCCACCGTCCAACCAGGGCCACTGCTTTCGGCATCGGCCCGCATCGAGCGGAACTTAATCATCGGGAAGGGTTTGCCATCCAACCCCATGCGCTCTTGAATGTAAAAGGTCGGCCCATCGGATTCCAGTTTGATCAACAGGGCCGTGAAGAGCATCAGCGGCGCGAACGCCACCAACCCGACCAGCGAACCGAGAATATCCAGCCCGCGTTTAAGGCTCAGTTTCCAGCCACGCAACGCAATATCACGCACGGTAATGAGCGGCATACCGCCCAATTCATCCAGGTTCAGATCGCCTGCCATATAAGCAAACAGGTCCGGGTAAACTTTAATGTCGACATGCCCGCGCTGGCACTGCGTAATCAGGTTGACCAGTTCGTTGCGTTGCGCTTCGGGCAGGGCAATAATCACCTGCTCAACGCCGAGATTGTCGATCAAATCCGGGATGTTCTCGTAAGTGCCAATGATCGGTACGCCGGAAACAGTCGTTCGGCCATTTTTGCGCGGCGAGACCACCCCCACCAGGTTATAACCGAGTTCGGTGCGATTCTTGATGCGGCCTGTGATCTCGCGGGCTACTTTGCCATTGCCGATTATCAGCAGATTTTCGCTGTCGATTTCCCAGCGCCGCAAATAATACCGAATCAAGCGATAAAACTCGCGACCCAGTTCGACGAGTACGCTGCTGAAAAACCACGCGTAGACGAACAGGCTGCGTGGATAATCAACCTGATAGGGTGTCCCCTGGAAAATCGCCGTCAGGACCAGGCCCTGTAACCCAAACGCCAGCACCGCGCCCAGCATAATCGCGCTTAAATCTTTGCGCATCTGGTCAATCCGGCTGGTGGCACGCGGCAGATGATAGAGGCGCGAGGCATACAGAATGACCATCGTGGTGACGACGTGCAAAATCAGAGTCGGGATGTACTGCTCAAACGCCGGCGGATTGGCCGGAATTAGAAAAATGTCGAGGACGTTACGGGCATGGTAAGCCAGTGTAAAGGCCACGACCAGTGCCACGAGGTCGAAGCTAAACAATATGAGGCTTAAGAGCGCGCGAACCCGACGGGATTGAATGACGTTCGCGGGCAGTTCTACGCGAGCTTGCGTATCTCCGGCAGTAATTGGGGACCGCCCTTCACCAACAGGCCCAGCATCACCAGCAGATGCAGCCACAGCGGGGTCGTCCGCCGGTAATGTTTCCGGTAAAACAGCAACATCGCCCGTTGGAACTCGAACTGTGCGCGCTGACTCTGACGGCTGGCGGCGCGTTTGACGTGAGTCACCTGCACCTTCGGGTGATAATACACCTTCCAACCGGCGGTCTTGATCCTGTACGCCCAATCCAGATCCTCTCCATACATGAAGAACGTTTCATCCAGCAGGCCCACCTGTTCAATCGCTTCCCGGCGCACCTGCATGTAGGCTCCGACCACTGAATCCACTTCCAATTCCTGGTCGGGGTCAGCAAAAGTCATATTATACCGGGCAAAGCGCGGACTCTTTGGGAACAGCTTTGCCAGGCCCGAAAATCGATACAATGAGACCAGCGGCGTCGGGAAACTGCGCCGACATGCCAGATCAAGGCTACCATCCAGCAGGACCAGTTTCGGCCCGGCAACGCCAATCTCCGGTCGCGCATCCATATAGTGGGTCATCTGCGCAAAGGCATCCGGGGGCACTTCAGTATCGGGATTCAGGAGGACCGCATAGCGCGGCGCATCCGCATCCGCGTGCCCCGGCCCATGAAACCCCAGCGCCCGCAGCCCCAGATTATTGCCATACGGATAGCCGCCGTTAATCTCGCTGGCGATGACCTCTACCTCTGGAAACTTCTCGCGTACCATCGCCACACTGTCATCGGTGGAGGCATTATCCACCACAACGACTTTATAAGTGAAATCACCCTGACTTGCCATGACAGTTTCGAGGCAGCGTTGCAGCAACTCAGAAGTGTTCCAGTTGAGGATAACAATTCCTAAGTCGGTCATTTTATCCCCTCACAGCCCGGCATTGTACCATAACGCGCAAAACCCCACCACCGCCCCTACCCAACGATCAACCTTCGCTTTTTTCATCTACTATTTCGTAAACTGAAAGGTTATTCTGATCTTGAAAATAGATTCCAATCAAACTCTTTTCTAGGACAACTTGACTGTTTTGTAATGTATTGTCAAACTTACTCGGTTCACCAAACTGGATAATGTTTGATGATCTTCCACTGGTTAAATCGATCATCACAAGTTCAGCATCTACTGTCAAAAGATAGAGCATTCCATCTTTGCCTATAACATTAGAGGCAATTTTGCCTTCCTGCCAATGCCACAGTACCTCTCCTGTGCTGAGTCTAATAGCGATAATGCCCGGATCAGGTTCGGTGTCAAACCAGCGAATGGTCAGTAGATTATTGTCGGCAAATACGTCAATTGTCCAGGAGCCTGATAAATCTCCAAATGACCATAATTCGGTATCTGACTGAGAGTCCAGCGTTCTAATTTCACCAACACTGGTGACAATTGTAAAATTTCCATCGTAAAATCGGGTTCCCGGAGGTAGTTCAAATTGATCTCCAAGAACCCCCTGCTTGTTATCGATATAGTACCTCCTCTACCCATAACATCGACAACTAATCGACCATCTTCTAGCAAGTTGGTTAAGACACCTGCTCGTTCAAACAGTTCTGAATCGTTAGACCAAACAAACTGACCATCCGTTAAAGATAATGCGTGGATTTCTTGTTGACCTGTTACATACACCAAGCCATTTTTTCCATCTACACTCAAATCTGTTGGGCTAACGATTCCACCTGTTCGCCAAATCAGGTTACCAGTATTGGCACCAAAGGCAACGACTTCACCACAGGTTTTCGACGTTATGAAACCATCATCAATAGTTGCAAAAGTA
This sequence comes from Phototrophicaceae bacterium, assembly GCA_965223835.1. Lineage (GTDB taxonomy): Bacteria > Chloroflexota > Anaerolineae > Aggregatilineales > Phototrophicaceae > CAVYXZ01. The sequence continues at coordinate 859,287 of CBDCXQ010000001.1, read as the reverse complement.
TCGCTTCGAGTGTAGTCAATTTCAAAGTCTTTTGCCCAGATACCAGCTATTTCAATTGAGCTGTCGACAATTGTACGTGGGACAGATGTTTCAATTTGGCACGCTACATCTTGTGGTGGGAAATTGCGGAATACAAAAATAATTATCAATATCAGTCCAAAAAATAGATAGACGGACAGATTTCTCGTCCTCATCCGTCTATCGATCATGCCTATTGCTAAGCCGTCGGCAGCGTCTTGAGTGGTTCGCCACGCAGGGCGGCCCGCAGTGCATCGCGGTCATCCCAGGGATACTCGATGGTCCCGAAGCACATACTCTGTTCGTGGCCCTTGCCGCAGGCCATCACCAGATCACCCAGTTGCGCCAGTTGGCAGGCACGGTACAATGCCTCACCGCGATCTGGCACGCGATAAAATGTCTCACCTTCAATGCCGCCCTGCGACTCGCAAGCCATTGCCATCGTCTGCAAAATGTCGTCAAGTGATTCGGTGCGGGGATCTTCGGCGGTCAGGATGGTGATGTCCGCCAATCGTGCGGAAATCTCCGACATCAAGCGACGTTTTTCCTTATCCCGCAGGCCCGCGCTGCCAAACACAGCGATGATTTTCTTACCTGGTTCGAGCAGCTGTCGCCCGGCTTGTAACACCTTTTCGAGTGCGTCGGGCGTATGCGCAAAATCAACCATCGCGGTGAAGTCCTGTCCCTCGTCTATGCGTTCCAGCCGTCCGGGAATGCCTTCAACCATTACCTTATGTAATGCAACCCGGCAATCTCTTGGTGTCACTTCCAATTGTCGCGCAGTGGCAACAGCGGCTAGCGTGTTATATTGATTGTGTTCACCCGGAAAAGGTGGCCTTATGAACAAGGGATTACGGCTGCGCCCCTTCTCACGAATATTCATATTCGGGTCAAACACCCGCAAAAAATCAGCATCGGGTTGGGAGCCATACGTTATGATTTTGTCAGCAGCGAACTGTGCAAAATAATCAGCGTTCGGGTCGTCGGCATTAATGACAGCAATCTTGGGCTGTTCTACCTCTGAATTCCTTATGTGCTTACGATAAGACGTAGCCAACATGGCAAACATTCGACCTTTAGCAGCGCGATAGGCTTCAAAAGAGCCATGATAATCAAGATGTTCATGTGTGACATTGGTTAAGACCGCAACATCAATATCCACACCATTCAGCCGTCCCTGCGCCAGCCCGTGACTGGTCATTTCAAGGACACACACTCTCAGTCCGTTGGCAACCATCTGGGCCAGTAGCGCTTGAATCTGCGGCGCGGTGGGTGTCGTGACATGTAAACCAGTATCAGCCGAACGATCGCCTAGCTCAGCGGCTACAGTTGAGATCATACCTGCCAGTCCAACGCCATTGATAGCAGGGTTAAGACTGTGGGCATGGTGCAAAATATGATAAATCATCATCGTTGTTGTAGTCTTGCCATTGGTCCCAGTTACGCCGATGACGACCATTTTGCGCGAGGGGAAATCCCAGTAGGCCGCTGCCAGATAACCGATGCTTTCCTGAGCGTTTGTCACCTGCACGTAGGGAACGGGCAAGTCACTGAGCGGCTTTTCACCGACAATCGCCGACGCACCGCGCTCAATCGCCCGCGAAATGAAATCATGTCCGTCAACGCTGGCACCGCTTCGGGCTACGAAGACGCCACCCGGTTCCAGTTCCGCATCGGATTCGACAACTGGGGCCGTAATCTCGGCATCACCACTGGCACTGATAATCCAACCAGCGGGGACATTTTTAAGCAGGTCTGAAAGTTGATGATTCATCGCGGTTAATCACTGGCTTCCGCATCGGGTTTGCGCCGAGCAGTCCGTTGCAATTCCTGGAGCCGGGCAATCAAGGTGAGGATACCATAAAATAACAGGCCAAAGACCGCCGGAACCACGATTAACAGCAGCAAAATCGCGCTGACCAGCGTAACAATTGAGTTGATCGCAAAATCCGGGTTGAGCCACGATTCTTCCATGCACCAACCACCTCAGAAATACAAACATGCCGGGGAGACCGGCATGTCAGAAAAAGCTGTGTTGTACCGCTTTAGTTCAGGCGCTGTGCCATTTCGTTGAGGCCACTACGCACGCTGCCATCCACCACGCGGTCACCGCTGCGCACGACGAGACCACCGAGGATAGCCGGGTCAACGCGGAATGTCACATTATCCGCACCGATCTGCTTCTTGGCATCCGCCTGCTCTTTGTCAGACAATGGCATGGCGCTAACCACTTCCACGTCACCCGACAAGGATTTGGCTTCGTCGGGCACTTTGGCGAAGAAATCATTAATCAGTGCCTGCTGTTTCTTGTCGTCCAGCGCTTCGCCGATCAATTGCTGAGAAACCGCAATCGAGATCGCCGCGACCTGGCTGCGCAGACCGGCCAGTTGCGCATTACGTTCTTCTTCGGCGGCTTCACGTGCATCAGCCCGGATTTTATCGGCTTCGTCACGAGCGCCCTGCTCAACCTGCTTGGCAACTTCTTCGCCCCGGCTGCGACCCTCTTCGACGATGCCTTGCGCTTCGGTGCGTGCCTGCTGCAGGATCTTCTCAGCCTCGGTCTCGGCATTCATCCGCGCATTCGCCGCCGCCTGCGCATCTTCCAACCCTTTTTGGATTTTTGCGCTACGAGCATCCAGCATGTTCATCAAGGGCGTCCACATCAACCGCGTCATCATGATGAAAATGATGCCGAAGTTGAACAACTGCGCGATCAAAAAGCCCTGGTTGATACCCAGTGCACCCAGCGGACTGCCGCTTTCTTCAGTCGCCAACGCTGCCGGAACCGCGACAAACAGTGCGATAATCGTCAGCGCAATGATGAGTTTCTTGTACGTCATATTTACGTCACTCCTCACTATTCGTACTGCGGATACACCCGCTGCTACCGAGCTAGTTCGCTCATCACAGGCGTATCCTGCGCACAAATGCCTACAGCACGAACAGAATAATCAGCGCGACCACGAGCGCATAAATCGCGACCGCTTCAGCAAACACGATACCCAGAATCATGTTCGTCTGAATGGTACCAGCAGCATCCGGGTTACGCCCCATTGCCTGCAACGCGCCCTGCACCAGCAACCCAATGCCGATACCCGGCCCCAGCGCACCGATCATGGCGAGACCAGCGCCCATCGCTTTCAAACCTTGCTCAATTGACCCTTCAATCATGTGATGGTTCTCCCTTTTTTCGTGTATAGCATAGCTACAAGATTAATGATGCTCTTCAGCATGTTCTTCATCATCGTGGTGTGCTTCCATCGCCTGGACCGCGAACACCAACGTGAGAACGGCAAACACCAATGCCTGAACCGTACCGATAATGATTTCCAAACCGATCATGACCATCGGCACAAACAACGCCACCAGGAATGTGAGCGCGATGAGCGCGACACCGCCGGCAAACAAGTTACCGAAAAGCCGGAAAGCCAGACTGACAACTTTACCGATCTCCGAAATGATTTCGATGAGACCTACGATGAAGTCAATCACCCCCATGGGTTTCTTACCCAGATTACCCAGTGCTGAGATGTTGATGAACTTCTCGAAATATGCCGGACCCAGCGCCATGACCCCATAAATCTGGACTGCGACAATCGCCAGAATCGCCAGGAAGAACGCCAGACTCAAGTCGGTCGCCAGACCACGCACAAACGGCGTGATATGGAAAACGAACGGTAAAGCGCCGGATTCAAGTTGCTCTGGGGTGAAGGTCTTGGTAGCGGTAGGATACTCGAGCTGCGTGTGGGCGAAGTTCAAGCGTTCTTCCGCCGCGGCAACTTCATCTTCGAGATGATGAATCTCTTCTTCAATCTCTTCAGCCGTCGGGCCAGACTCGCCCAGGAACGCCGGGGTTTCCGCATGATCTTCTTCACCATGCTCACCAGACTCAGCTAGAGACGCGGACAATACCGCGATTTCGTCTTCAAGATCATCAATCTCATGTTCGATCTCGTCAATCGCCACCGCACTTTCGTGGCGGATTTCCTGACGATGCAGGTTACGTTCTGCCAGTTCTTTTGCTTCGTTGGCATGTTCGAGTTCAGCGATTTCGTCTTCGCTCAACGACTCAGCCTCAGCCGATGCCGCCACCAACTCGGTGAACTCAGCCTCGGCTGCTTCCAGCGCCAAACGTGCTTCCTCAACCTGAGGTTCGATGTCTTCAGCCGACTCAGCAGGGAAACGGCTGAATTCCTGGTACTTGAAGAATTCCTCACACGGATGTAGGGTTTCCTCAGTTTGTCGGACACCCGAATCAAGCGGTGCATCGACAAACAGCGTATACGAGCCATCAGTGATTCCCTGACGGATCGGATAGCCACTCTGGCCGACATGGGCACAGTGCATTTTGCCGACGGTTTCTACGCCGGGCAGCAATTTGAGCCAGTTACCAGCCAGGAGGAAAATAAAAATGGTCGCAACCAGCGGCCATAACAGCGGGGCGCTATGCAGCCTGGTGCCACCCACACCTTTCATAAAGGCATGAAAAATGTCGCCGATGAACCACTCTACCCAGGATTGAAAACGCCCTGGCACTTCCTGGGTCCAACCTTTAGATGCACGCCATGCTGCAAATGCGAAAATTGCCAGCGCAATATCCGCAACCAATGTACCAATCATCGTGTTGGTTAAGTCTACACCAGCCAGAAAATCAGGGATCAATACCTCACCCGGCACTTCAATGATGGGCAGCGCCACCGCGACACCCGCACCTGGCATGACAACAAACGGCAGCAAAACACAGCCGATGATACCGGCGACCAACATTACGGCAAATATCACTAGCCCACGTTGGCGTGTGTTCATGTGGCCTCCTTTCTTTGCAGAACCTTGAATCTGGTCACCAGGATTAAACCTCCTCCGATTCAGATGGTACCTGCGGGTTGGGGGCCTGGAAATTCATCCGTTTCACCGCCCCCAGCGCAATTCGTACCATGATATATAAACTCAGTGGCACACTGAGAATAAGCAACCCTATTGTAAATGGTCCACGTTGGCCCGCCTGAATATCAAGCCAGAGACCAAAAAAAAGTGCCGGGAAAATAATCAAAAGTGTCGCGCAACCTGCCTGTGCCGCGATCACCGCTAACGACAGGTTTTTGATGCGTGAGGGTGGCCTGTCAGCCATTATCCACCCTCATGAGAATTCTATCACAAACGAATCCGCATTGCCACACTTTAGGTGGCAAATAACGTACTTGCCCCGGCAATGGCCCATTCAAACAATGGTTGGGCGCCAAAGGTTCCCAAAATCAGCACCAGCACCGTTGGCACCGCCAGTACCCAGCTATAGGCGGCAGAAACCGGCACGGGTTTATCTTCGTCTTCGCTGCGATCAACATACATCACTTTAATCACAACGAGGTAGTAGTATAACGCCACAATCGCGTTGATCACACCAACCAGCGCCAGCCAGGTCAAGTTCGCCTGAACTGCGGCATTAAATAGGAAAAACTTGCCGAAGAAACCAGCCGCCGGTGGGATACCCGCCAGCGACAACAGGGCAATCGTCATCACCAACGCCAGCCAGGGGCTACGGCGATTGAGTCCCGCCATATCTGCAATCGTCTCGCTGCCAGTTGCCTCGCTAAACGCCACGACAACCGCAAACGCCAGGATGTTGGTAAACACATACATGAACATATAGAAGCTAATGGACGCGACGGCCTGCGCCTGACCATCCGGCGAGGTCGCTTGCAGCGCTGCCACACCAATGAGCGTATAACCGGCCTGCGCAATCGACGAATAGGCCAGCAGTCGTTTGATATTGCGCTGTGAAAGGGCCAGAACATTGCCCAAAATCATGGATACGGTTGCCATAACCGCGATCAACTGCACCCAGAAATCTTGCATTGCCAGACCGCCAATCATCAGCGTTTCCGGGAAGACCGCGATCAGAAAGCGCACTAACAGGGCAAAACTTGCCGCTTTACTGGCAACACTTACGAAAGCTACCACCGGCGTGGGCGCACCTTCATACATATCGGGCGTCCAGAAATGAAACGGAACCGCGCCAATTTTGAAGCCAAAGCCGACCACGACCAGCACCATCGCCGTTAACACCGGAATGGGCGCTGTGCTCAAAGCGACGCCTAATTGCGCTGCGATCGCATACAGATTGGTTTGACCGGTGAAGCCATACAAGATGCTGAAGCCGAACAACATAATGGCTGATGCAAACGAGCCAAACAGGAAGTATTTCATGCCGCTTTCGGCAGAGCGCGAATCATCGCGTTTGAAGGCCGCCAGAATATAGAGCGGGATCGACAGCGTTTCCAGACCCAGGAAGACCATAATCAGGTCAGCGGCACCGCTAACCAGCACCGCACCGAGCGTGGATACGATGATAATCAGGTAATATTCACCGCGGCGCCCCAGCCCCTTCATATCAACCGCCATGAGCGCCGAGAGCGCCCCGGCCAGCATGACCATGACTTTAAAAATTTGCGATAGCGAATCGTGCCGCACCATACCGCCCCAGTAGAGGTAATTGGTCGCAGCAGCATCGGGCAGCGGTGGTGCCCAGATCAAAGGCGTAAATGCCAGCAATGCCAACCCGGCTGCCGTCACGTAGGCAATGTTTCGCCGCTGACTTTCGGGCAGGTAAGCATCCATAAACAGGACGATAATCGCCAACACCGTTAGCCCTAATTCGGGCATAATCGCTGGCAGGCTTGCGAGGAAATCGAACTCAGTCAACGTTACGCCCCCCCTAAGAGTGTCAAAATAGGTCGAACTGCCGACTCAATCTGTGGAGCCATCAACCCTGGCAGAATACCGATAATCAGCAGTGGCGCACCCAACAAGATCAAGATAATGCGGTCCGTGATCGCAATATCGCCGACTTCCGGGTATAGCTCCGCATTAAATTCACCAAAGAACACCTGCCCCGTCACCCGTAACACATAAGCCGCTGTGATGATGATGCCCAGTGCCGCGATTACCACGATAACCGAGTAGTAATTGCTCAACGTCAAGCCACCGGCTTGCAACGTAATCTGGTCAGAAGCCGCCCACATCCCGGTGAAGATCGGGTACTCAGCGATAAAGCCACTGAGGCCGGGCATCCCCATGCTGGTCAAGCCGCCGATAATAAACGCCAGTCCCACCCAGGGCATTTTCTTGATAAACCCGCCTAGACTTGGAATATCACGCGTATGGGCGCGGTCATAAACCATACCGACGCAACCGAAGAATAATGCGGTCATCGCGCCGTGACTGAACATCTGTAACCCGGCACCGGTCATACCGATGCTGTTCATGGTGGCAAAGCCCATGCTCACCAGCCCCATATGGCTTACCGATGAAAAGCCGATGACATATTTAAAGTCACGCTGGCGGAAGGCGATAAACGCCCCATACACGACATTCACCAGCGTCAGGAAGACAATCCAGGGGAGATGCACCTCCGCCCCTTCAGGCAACAACTGCACTCCCGCCCGCAACGCCGCATATGCACCCAGCTTCATGAGCACACCCGCGTGGATCATCGAGACGGCGGTGGGTGCTGCCACGTGACCATCAGGACTCCAGTTGTGGAAGGGGAACACACCCGCCAGCACCGCAAAGCCGATGAAGATGAAGGGGAACCATAACTTGGCAAAGGTCAGCGTCTGAATACCGGCGTAACCAGCAATATCAAACGCACCGTTTTCCGCTGCCAATGTCAGGTTAATCATATTGAAGCTGAAAGTACCCGACCCTTCGGGGATGATGCCGGATTCTATCGCTGCCTGGAACACCGCTGCGCCTGGTCCCTGGAAGAATTGATCGGCGACGATCACCATCGCAATCACGCCAACCAGCGCCACCACCGAGCCGACCAGAATATACAACGTCAGCTTCATCGCAGCGTACTGGCGTAGCTCGACCCACCCCCACGTCGCAATCAACAGGTACATGGGGAAGATCGCCAGTTCATAGAAGAAGAACAGCGTGAACATGTCAATCGCCACGAACACACCGTAAACACCGGCTACCAGTAACAGGAAGAAGGCCATAAATTCACGGGTGCGGTCTTGAATGTTCCAGGAAATCAACACCCCGGCCACCGCAACCATGCCGGTGAGCAGCACCATCGGTGCGCTGAGGCCATCAACGCCCACGTGATAACTGATGCCGAGTTGCTCAATCCAGACGATCGGTTCTTCCGAAACCAGTCCCTCTTTAAACATGCGTGTGCCCGGCGACAGTTCGTCCGATGCCAGAATCGCGTCCTGGGTTTCGACCACCGCGCTGACCTGCGCATTGTAGGAAAAGTACACAACGCCGGACAACAACAGCACGCTGGCCGCTGCGGTGATCGCCACACCCCGGATGAGATCGCGCTGTTCACCATTCATGAACAGAATGATGACCGCCGCGACAATTGGGACGAAGACGATGGCGCTTAGTACAGGGAAAACAAAGTTATCCATTCACTATCCCCCAAGAATCCGCGTCACCGAGTCATTGATGATCGGTAAGATCCAGTTCGGCACCACCCCGGTAATCAACATGAGCACCATCAGCGGTGCAATGGCGACCAATTCCCGGACTTCGATCTCCAGGTTGTAGTCGCGCCACTTCATGTTGAAGGGGCCGTGCAGAACGCCGCGAATGCCTTTCAGAATATAAGATCCGGTAAACAGCAGCCCGATCATTGCCAGGATCGTCAGCCCGGTAAACACCGGCCACGTCCCGCGAACAACCAGGAACTCACTCACAAATCCGTTGAGACCCGGCAGGCCGAGGCTCGCCATACTGGTGAAAATGAAGATGCCACCATAGATGGGCGCTTTTACCCAGAAGCCGCCATACTGTGTCATATCGCGGGTATGGGTCTTGTGATAAATCGCCCCGGCGAGCAAAAACATCCCAGCCGAGCTGAGGCCATGATTGAACATTTGCAAGACCGCACCATTGGTCGCCAGGATCGCATCCTGCATGATTTCGGTGCCACCCTCGACGAACTGTTGTCCATAGGCCAGTGCCGTCACCGCCAACCCCATGACCACAAAGCCCATGTGATTGACCGAACTGTAGGCGACCAACCGCTTGATGTCGGTTTGACCGAACGCCGCGAACGCACCCAAAACAACGCCCAGCATCGCCAGCACCGCGAACAATGTCGCCGTGTTGGTTTCAAAAGCGTTCAGGATATTGATCGGTGCCACCCACACATCCGGGAACAATGGGATCACCAGTCGCAGGAAACCATATGCCCCCAGCTTCAGCATGACACCCGCCAGCAGCATGGACCCAGCAGTCGGCGCTTCACCATGCGCGTCCGGCAGCCAGGTATGGAACGGCCAGACCGGCACCTTGATCGCAAAGGCGATGAAGAAACCAATAAACGCCAAACCTTTGACGGTCTCTAGCGGGATACCGAGGAAGGTTTCACCCACCGTGTTCGCCAATGTCGGCCACGCTTCACTCAAGACAACGATGTCGAAGGACGGATGCCCCAGCGAGGCCGAAACCGCCCAGCCGATCAACTGGGACGCCAGCAAAAAGCCCAGCGAACCACCCAGCGAGTAAATCATAAACTTGGTCGAGGCGTAATGCCGGTTGGGGCCACCCCATTGATTTATCAGGAAGTACATCGGAACCAGGCTGAGTTCCCAGAACAGGAAAAACGTCATCAGGTCCAGCGTCACAAACACACCCATCAAACCCGTCTGGAAAAACAGGATGAGTGCCAGATGCATATTCACCCGGTCTTCGATCTCCCAGCTAATGAGGACCGCCAGCGGGGTGAGGATGCCGGTTAACAGAATGAGCGTCGCACTCACCCCGTCGATACCTACATGCCATGATGCCCCCATCAGTTCAAACCAGGGGATTTTGACCTCCATTGCATAGGCCATACCGTCCGCAGGCGTCGGATTGCCCTGATAGTTGAGAAACACGGCAACGGCGAAATAGGCCAGTACCACCGCCAGACCAAGCGCAACCCAGCGCACAATCCGCCGATTCTCGCCGGGGAGAAGCAGTAAGATCAGTGCCGCGACAGCTGGTGCTGCCACCAGCAATGAGAGTTGATCGATTTGAATGCCAGCAAAATTCATGGTTGTCTCCTACCCGGCAGCCTGAAGTATGCCCGTTGAAACGGCGAAGATAATGCCGATCAACAAGGCCGCAATCGCAACAAAGAGCAGATATTGTTGCGCCCGCCCGGTTTGTACCCGGCGGAACCAACGCCCAAACAGGCCGATGCCTTCGGGAATACCATCGCCGACGCCGTCAATAAGCCACTTATTGAGGACTTTGAGCAGATCGCCAATCCAGGTAAAGACATGGCCGATCAGGTGCAGAAAACCATCAATGAGGCCGTTGTCAATAAACTCGCTGACAACCACGCGGGAGAACCACTGTGACGGTTGAATGAAAATCGTCTGGTACAGTTCGTCGAGATAGTATTTATTTTTAAGCGTCGTATGGACATTTTCGCCCAGGATATTCACCAGCGGATCGGGTTCACCAGCCTTAAGGGGCTTACGCCAATACATCAGATAACCCACCCACAATCCGCCCAGCGCAACCAGAAACGACGTTGCGACGGGCAGCGCATTAAACGGTGGGGCTTTGACATGTAGCTCAGGTACGCTGGCGAAGGCTGCGGTCGCTTCATTGTTGGGCAACGTTTCCATTACAAAATGATGGAACCGATTGCCACCAACACCTTCGTTTGAGAAGATCGCACCGAACAATGGGAAATCTTCGGGCACGCCGATAAACCCGGCGGTCAGCGCAAAGAACGCCAGCATAATCAGCGGAATGGTCATGGCGGCACTCACGGTGCCCTGGCCCAGATTAGCGTGTTTGGCTTCTTCAGTCCGTGCCTCACCCCAGAAAGTCAGGCCAAGTTGGCGCATCGTGTAGAATGCGGTCAGGAAGGCGGCCAGTGCCAACAGGATAAAGACCAGGGCGTGCGGGCCAAAACCCTGAGTCATACCATAGAATGATTCAGCCAGGATTTCGTCTTTCGACCAGAACCCGGCAGTAATCAGTGGGAAGCCCGCCAGCGAGAAGCCGCCAATCAGGAACGTCCAGAACGTGACCGGCATCGTATGCCGCAGGCCGCCCATGTTCATCATATCCTGTGGGTCAAAGTGATGTTCTTCACCGTGAGCATGGTCATCGTGATCGTCATGATGGGCATGTTCGTGAACATGGTGCTCACCGTGTTCCATTCCATGAATGACCGAACCTGACGCCATGAACAACAGCGCTTTAAAGAAGGCGTGGGTAATCAGATGGAAGGCAGCAGCAATATAGGCACCAACGCCCAATGCTGCCATCATGAAGCCCAGTTGCGAGATCGTGGAATAGGCGAGGACGCGCTTGACATCATTTTGCGCCACCGCAATCGTCGCGGCGAAAATCGCCGTCACTGCCCCAACGACCGCCATCAACAGCAATGGGCTGTTGAACACGCCGTGATGCGGGTCAGCGCCGGCAGCATACAGCGGGTACATGCGGACAATCGCGTACACACCAGCCGAAACCATCGCGGCAGCATGAATCATCGCGCTAACCGGCGTGGGACCTTCCATCGCGTCGGGCAACCAGACATGCAGCGGAAACTGTGCCGATTTACCGATGGTGCCGATAATCAGGAAGATACCGATTAATCCAGCGGCACTACCTCCGAAGATAATCGCCGGTGTCGTCGCCAACTGCTGCAACACTTCCGGGTTATACAGAATTTCGCGAAAACTGAGCGTACCTGTCGCGAAATATAGATACGCGATGCCCAACAACATAATCACATCGGCGATACGGGTGGTCGTGAAGGCTTTGATCGCTGCTTTGTAGGCAGATTCTTTCTCGAACCAGAAGCCGATGAGCAGATATGAACACAAGCCCATGATCTCCCAGCCAACGAACAGCAGTAACAGGTTATCCGCCACCACCAGCGTGAGCATCGCTCCAGCGAACAAAGAAATCAAGGCAAAAAAACGCGCCTGACGGGGGTCATGCGCCATGTAGCCGATGGAGTAAATGAAGATGCCGAGGACGGCAATGGGGACCATGAATAACATGATCGTGGTCAGCGGGTCAACCAGCGCCCCCATGTTGAAGGTCGTCGCCCCGGTGTCTAACCAGACCGCCGATTGCTCGAAGACTTCCTCGCCGAAGCTGTGTCCAGCACCCCAGGCCTGCCCGACAATGTTCAGGGCAATCAAGAGCGCCATCACCACGCCGCTCATGCCGACGATGATGCTGGCAACCCGGCCAAAATCACTCGCCACATGCACCGCCATGCCGTCATAGTCGGGGTGATGTCCGGCGTATTCGTGGCTTGTCGCTGGGACCATGTGGCTGCGGTTCGTAATCAGCGTGATTATCAGAAACGCTAGCAACGGCCCCACCGGGATCAGCCAGGGTAAAAAGTTCGGATCGTTGAGATTAATTTCCATGCATTCAAACCCCTACCATTTCAGCAGGTTAACGTCTTCGACGATAACCGAACGCCGGTTGCGGTAGACCGAGATAATAATCGCCAGGCCGACAGCGGCTTCGGCAGCAGCGACCACGAATACAAAGGCCGCAAATGCCTGTCCACTCATCTCCAACGGCGTGACATACCGCCAGAATGCGACCAGATTGATATTGACCGCATTCAACATCAATTCAACCGACATCAAGATCGCCACTGCATTGCGCCGCGCCAGCACACCATAAATGCCGATGCAAAACAACAGGGCAGCTACGATTAAATACATCCAAAGTGGAACCATACACTTCTCCTAATAGTGTCGGCGGCTCGTGAAGTATGCCAGATTTGATTAGTCGTCATCGCGGGCCACAACAATCGCGCCGATCATCGCCGCCGTTAGCAACACCGATGCCACTTCAAACGGCACAACATATTGATTGCCATCCACCAGCGCGATGCCTAGATCGGTCGTGGTCGCCACCACATCGGAAACTGGTTGGTCGATAAACGCGCTATTTTGTCCCCAGACCGGCAGGATAAGCCCTGCTGCCAGAAAGATAAACAACAGCACCGCGACCGCCGCGCTCAGCCACCATTGTTGATTGGCGATTTCTCCCAGACTGGTCATGCTGCGCGTGAGCATCACGGCAAAAACAATCAAGATGGAAATCGCGCCGATGTACACCAGAATTTGCACTGCCGCCAGAAAGGGTGCGCTGAGCAAGACGAAAAAACCGGCAACCCCAAACAGGCTCAGGATGAGATACAGCGCACCATGCACCAGATTGCGGGTTGATACGACACCCAGCCCGCCCCCCAGTATGAAGATACTGAATATGAAGAAGGCGATAGACTGCGGGTTAATCTCAAGCATCGTTCGTTCTTTCCTTTACCTTAGTCGCCAACGCCCATTGCCGGGGCTGTTTCATCCGCCAGTCGGCTGGCACGACCCTGGTTGCGCACCATGTTCATCACCACGAAACCTAACGCCAGATTACCCAGCAGCATCACAATCGCCTGGGGGATATTGGCAACAAAATCACCAGCCAGTTCGGGTGCTGGAGCCAATCCCAGGGAATCCACTAACCGCAGCAAAAATGATTGCACCAGAATAAGCACAATCGACAGCGGCACCATAAACTTCCAGTTAATCATCATCACCTGGTCAATGCGGAAGCGCGGCAGCGTGTTACGGATGAGCAGCATAAACAGATAAACAACCGCCGTTTTAAGTCCCAGATAAAAGAAACCCAGGATCGGGATTTGTTCTACGCCCGGTCCCCACCAACCGCCCAGGAACAACACCGCCGTCAGGACTGCAACGGTGAACACGTGCATAAATTCACCCGCCATGAACATCCCGAACTTGAAGCCCGAATATTCAATGTTGTAGCCTGCAATCAACTCTGATTCCGCCTCGAGCAGGTCGAACGGCGCGCGACCGGTTTCCGCGAGGTTGGCGATAAAGAAGATAATCGCAGCCAACGGTGACATGACGATGAACCACATCCCGCTCTGGGCATGGGTGATGTCCTGCATACTCATCGAACCCGTGAGTAATACGGGAATCAGCAACGCCAAAATCATCGGCACTTCATAACTCACGAGCAGCGCAATCGTGCGAAACGCGCCTAACAACGCATATTTGTTATTACTGGACCAACCCGCGACCATCACCTTGACCGCACCAATCGACCCTACCGCAATAAAGTACAGGATGCCGATACTCAGGTCGGCACCAATGTGCAGCGGCGTAAACGGTACGATGGCCCACAGCAACACCACCGAAGCAAAAGTGATTATGGGCGCGAGGTTATATAAAACCCGATCTGCACCCGACGGGGTAATGTCTTCTTTGGTGAGCATCTTGAGCGCGTCGGCAACGGATTGCAACAGGCCAAACGGACCCACACGGTTGGGGCCAATGCGGTCTTGAATGCGGGCCGCAAATTTACGTTCGACCCAGATCAGCATGATGACGGTCAGCAGGGGCAGCGTTGCTACCAGAACGACGCCGATCAGCAACGACAGAAACGTTGCCAGACCCGGGTCCATGCCCCCGTCAATCGCACATTCGACAAAGGTGTTGATCAGATCACGACATTCCATCGGCTTATTACACCCATTCCAGTGCGTCTTTACGCCAGGCGTAAATGAGCGCATCGGTCAACAGAAAGATAAACAGGAAGCCCGCGCCAAAAGCGAACCAGTCGAGCTGCTCATAGGCGACGGCCCAGGGAAACAGGAAAATCATTTCGACATCGAAAACCAGGAATACCAGCCCATAAATATAATACTGGACTTTGAACTGCACCCACGTGTCACCCACCGTTTCGACACCGCTCTCATAGGTCTGTTTCTTGAGCGCGTTGGGTTTTTTGGGGCGCAAAAACCAGGCGGCGACAATCGGCAGCGCCGGGAACACCCAGGCGATGGCAAAAAATACACCGATAAACGCCCATTCGTTGAGTATTTCCATCGGAGTGTTGACTCCTCAATAAACATGTACATTACCAGCCGTGAAGCCGTCTGAGATTGCCTGGCACACGTTCATTTGTGCCATTTGGGACAAACGACGCTAGTATAGCATTGCCATCTCGGAATGGCAAAACATTGTGCAATTTTGCGCCAAAACTCCGGCAATTCTAGCATAGGAGTAGCGGATAAAAAACAGCGATTGCAACCGAATTCTAATCATCGGTTGCTTTTGCTTTGACCATCCACTATGGTTTGCATATTGGAATAACCGCCAATCATCAATTCAGGAGCCATATGTACCGCATCATCGAACCGGACGCGGCAACCTGGGATGCGTTTGTTTCACAGCACCCGCGCGGCCACAGCTTGCAACAATCCAGTTGGGGTGCCCTCAAACAGGCGTATGGCTGGCGCTGTAACCGGGTGGCCTTAACGTCGCTGGATGATGATGCCATTGTAGCGGGCGCACAGATCCTCTACAGGCTGTTTCCAGTCAGCAGTATGGCCTATCTGCCATTTGGCCCACTGGTCACCGCTGACGATCAATGGACCGTGCTGTGGGGTGCGATTCGCAAACGCGCCGCTCAATATAAAGCCGCTTTTCTGAAATGGGAGCCAGGCTATTATCTCGAAGAAGCGCCACCCGATTTTACGCAATGGGGCTTCATAGAAAGTCCACAAACGATACAACCCCCCCGAACCATCATCATTGATATACGCGGTGATGATGACACCATTATGGCGCGGATGAATCAAGGTACCCGCCGCAAAATTCGCAAGGCCCTTAAAAATGACGTGCATTATTATGAAGGGACGCGAACTGATGTCAAGAAATTTACACACATGGTGCAAGTCACCGGGGACCGCAATGAATTCGGCGTGCATGAGCCAGGTTATTATGAGGCGATGTACGATCATTTCGTGAGCCAGGGCGATGGCGTACTGTTGATGGCCGATCATGATGGCGAACCGTTGGCAGGCATCATGATCTTCGCGCAAGCGAAGATGGCCTGGTATCCAGCGGGCGCATCCTCTAATCACAAACGTAACTTGATGGCGACCTATGGCCTCCAATGGCAGGCGATTCAATGGGCGCGGGCGCGAGGCTGTCACTACTATGATCTGTGGGGCGTCCCTGATGAGCATAAAGCAACGCTTGAAGCCCAATTTCAAGATCGGTCAGATGGACTATGGGGAGTCTATGGCTTCAAACGTGGTTGGGGTGGCGACGTGATTCGCTCCGCTGGCGCATGGGATAAAGTCTACAATCCATTGTTGTATAATGCGTATCAAGGCGCATGGTGGGTCCGTGAACAATGGCGAAAGTTGGGCGAAGATGGCAACACTGGAACAGACGATAATTGAAAAAACCCGCAAGCTGGACGGGGCGCAACAACAGAAAATCCTGCAATTCATCGAAGCTGTTGTGCAAAACGAGGAATTCTACTTTGATGCCTGGCTTGAAAAGGCCAGAGACTTTCGTGCCCGAATGCGAGCAAAATATGGAAAATCCCAGTATTTTGGTGTCCAAACGATGCTTGACGAAATCCGTGAGGAAGCAGATTCAAAGCATAGATAGTTGTCGTTAGGCCTTATACTAGAATCATTTAAGAAACCTTTTAATTGAAGTTTAGGAAGCATTATGCTCACTGAAGCTCAAATATCCTATTGGCAAAAACTACAAAACGATATGTTAAATGACGAAAAATTCATGAGATTCAATAAAGAACGTGATGCTCGTCGCAACATAGTTAGACAAGAAATGTTGGAACTACTCGAAGATTATCTTCAAGAACGAGTTGATAGTGACTTTTTTCGGTCAACGTTCCAACAGAAGACTGCAACAGATTGGGATGTTTTTGGATTGAAGGGCTTCTCAGGGGCTATGTTCTTAAACATGCTAATCAACAATATACCTGACAGAACGGCTGTGGCCGAACAACTACGTCTAACGCTCCCTGTGCCTGCCGATTCTGAAGAGGGTTTGCACCGTTTACAATCTTTCATGGATTTTCTGAGCAGTTTGCTAGAAACAGGACAAATCAGCAAGCGTCGTATTCAACCCGCCCATTCACCATTCTTTTTCAGTGCTTGGTGGCACCTGCAAAGTATTGAAGACTGGCCCATATATTACATATCAGGGCGCAAAGCTCTACAAACGTCAAACATTTATGATCCGACGGAAAATAATCCTATCGAAGATTATTTTGCTTTCCGTGAAATATTCATTGCTCTATCAGAAGCACTAAAATTGAGTGCTTGGCATATGGAACACCTCTGCGCTTGGCATGAAGAAAGACACATAAAAAATATTGTTGGTGCAACAGATGAGATAGATGCTTCTCAAACCCCGATTAAGGAAGATCCGATTCTAATTGATAGTGACCAAACACCTGCTGCAACAATGCATACACAAATTCAGTACATGCTTGCCAAGATTGGACAGCATTTGGGTTGTCAAGTCTGGATTGCATCTGATAATCGCAACAAATATCATCAAAATGAGCGTCTAGGTGATCTTAGCATTGATGAACTCCCTTATCTTGGTTTAAACATCAAATCACAGCGAATCATTGAGTATATTGATGTTTTGTGGTTGACAGGCTCAAGACAAATTGAAGCAGCTTTTGAGATTGAACATTCCACTTCTATATACTCAGGGCTATTGAGAATGTCTGATCTCAAATCATTAACTCCTAATATAAAATTCAACATCTATATCGTCACACCAGATACCCGATTAGATGATGTAAAGGCTCAATTATCGCGCCCAACATTCCAGTATTTGGAGTTACATAAAGAATGTGGTTTTTTCTCATTTGAAAGACTTATAAAAGAATCAGAAAGTATTCTTAACTGGGCTACAGAGTCATCTGCGATTGGCAAACTTGCCCAATATGTTGACGATGTAAACAATTAAAATTCTCAAATATTGGTCCAAATTAACCATCAATTTGGTTCAATGAACCTTCAAGTTATCAATACCAGACTCATTCCACTAAACTCTAGCCTTTCGCTATCCGTACAGTTCTATAATGGAATCAGCGCAGACACCGAAAGTGCGGAGCTTCCATGAAACGCAAACGCGGCGACATCATTGGCGACGATGGCGAGCTGTTAACAGCATTACCGCATAAACGTAAACGCGGCGATCATCGGTTTTCAAACCAGCAACTGGCGGTCATTGGCATCCTCCTTTTTGTTGGTGTCATGCTGCTGATCCGCTTCAATACAACCCCAGCCCAACGGCTTCAACGGATTGCGGATACAATCAGTGTCGGTCAATCACCTCAAGCCACACCGCAAGTTCTGATGCGTGAGGTCACGATTAGTGCCCAGGCTGCGTGGCAAAGCACCGACATTGACTTGCTACCAGGTGATCGAGTTGAGATTCTGTACATCACTGGCGAATGGATCGCAACACCGGGAAATGCTCCCAGCGGCCCCGAAGCTGTGGGTTACGCCTGCGATCAAGCTGATTGTGTCGAGCCGTTACGTGGCTTTTCGCAGACGGGGATGATCGGCAGGCTGGACGCCGATGGGGAGATTTTCCCGGTTGGAGGCCAGGCCAGCTTCACCGCCGAAACCGCTGGCGTGCTACAAATGCGCATCAACGATGCCGTGACGAGTGACAATTCCGGCAATGTCACCATGCGTGTAACCGTGAAGCGGTATAATGGATGAGAAGCATTATTCTCTCGTATAGGACATCCATAATTTGAAACAAAAATCTGGGCCGGGGGTGAGGGCATGACGATCACCCCACAGATTATCGACAACTGCGACGACTGGAATAACACCCTGCGCAACCTCCCCAGTGCCCATGTGCTACAAACCTGGGAATGGGGTGAGTTCAAGCGCGTGACGACCGGCTGGCAGCCACAACGATTAGCGTTTAAACAAGGCAACAAAACAATTGCAATGGCCTCAGTCGGCATTCGTAACATCGGACCACTGCGCATGCTGTATGTCCCCAAAGGACCGGCGCTCGATTATACCAATACCGACCATATCGCGGCGGTGCTGGATTACTTGCAAGCATTTGCCCGGCGGCAGCGGGCGATCTGGCTGAAAATTGACCCCGATGTTGTGGCAGCAACCGGTGTGCCTGGTGATGACGATGATTTGCCGAATAGCACCGGCCAGACTGTGACTCAACAGCTACGCTCACGCAACTGGCGTTTCTCCGACGATCAGGTGCAGTTTCGCAACACGATCACATTGGATCTCACCCGTGATGAAGACGACATCCTCATGGCGATGAGCAGCAACACCCGCCGCAAAGTCCGTACCGCCGAAAAAAAAGACGTGACCATCCGCGCCGGGACGCTGGATGATCTCGCAACCCTGTACGATCTGTATCAGACCACCGGGGAGCGCGATGCTTTTTTGATTCGTCCGCTGGATTATTATCGACAGGCGTGGCAATCCTTCATGGAGGCCGGGCTGGCCCATGCCTTGATCGCCGAGTACGACGGGCAGCCAATTGCGCATGTGATTCTGTTTCATTTTGGACGCAAATGCTGGTATTTTTATGGCGCGTCCGCCAACTCCGAACGCCAGCGAATGCCGAATTATGCGCTGCAATGGGCCGCCATTCGCTGGGCCAAAGCACAGGGTTACACGACCTATGATATGTGGGGCGCACCGGATGTCTTCGACGAGACTGATTCCATGTGGGGCGTTTATGAGTTCAAGCGGGGGTTTCGCGGCACCGTGACCCGGCACATCGGCGCGTGGGATTATGCTCCCTATCCACCGCTCTACACCGCCTACACTCGGCTCTGGCCGCACGTCCTGGGTTGGATGAAACGACGAGGCTCATGATGCTCGATACATTCTCTATCACCCTCAACGTAACGATCCGCCCGGCGACCCGCGACGACCTGCGCCCACTGGAATGGTTCGGGTCACTCACACCATTCCGTCAAACGATTGAAATCGCTTTCGAACGTGCCGAGCAAGGCGAAGTCGTTTTTCTGGTTGCGGAAGCCAATAACTTCCCGGTTGGACAGGTGTGGGTTGATCTGGTCAAGTTGGCAAACGAAGGTGTAGGGATTATCTGGGCCTTTCGCGTACTGACCACCATGCGCAACCTGGGCATTGGCACTCGCCTCATCCAGAACGCCGAACAGGTCATCGCGGCACACGGGCTAAACATCGCGGAACTCGGCGTTGAGCACAGCAACCCAAACGCCAGGCGGCTGTATGAACGGCTTGGTTATCGCGTGGTTGAGTCAAAATTGGAGTGTTGGAATTATAATACACCTGAAGGTGAGCAGCACTTCGTTGAAGAATATGAATGGATTATGCGCAAGCAACTAAAGGGGGAATCATGATCGAGCATGACCACCAAACGATCGCTACCAACGGCATTAACTTGCATGTCGTTCAGGCTGGACCACCCGACGGGCCGCTGGTTATTCTGTTACACGGCTTCCCCGAATTCTGGTATGGCATGAAGAAGCAGCTGGATTTCCTGGCAGAACACGGTTTTCGCGTGTGGGTGCCTGACCAGCGCGGCTATAATCTGAGCGACAAGCCAGCGGGCATTGCCGCTTACAGCCTCGATCATCTGGCCGCCGATGTTGTTGGCCTCATTGATGCTGCTGGAGCCGATCAAGCCTATCTCGCCGGGCATGACTGGGGGGCAGCCGTTGCCTGGTGGACCGCGCTCAAATACCCGGAACGCCTCAAAAAGCTGGCGATCATGAACGTGCCTCATCCGGTAGTTATGAGCCAACATTTGCGGGGCAGTTTTGCCCAGATGCGTAAAAGCTGGTACATGTTCTTCTTTCAGCTTCCCGCATTGCCTGAAATTAGCATCCGCCGGAATAACTTCGCTACTGGTGCATCCGCTCTACTCGACAGCAGCAATGCCGGTTCGTTCAACGAAGAAGACCTGCGCTACTATCGAGAAGCGTGGTCACAACCGGGCGCGTTAACCAGCATGATAAACTGGTATCGGGCTTTATTCCAACATCAGCCCAAGCCGCCGAACGACCCACGCATCAAAGTGCCGACATTGATGCTGTGGGGCAAGCAGGATTTCGCGCTGGGCAGTGAAATGGCCCAGCCCAGCATTGAACTGTGTGATGATGGACAACTGGTGCTGTTTGAAGACGCCGGGCACTGGGTGCAGCATGATAAAACCGATGCAGTGAATAATCACCTGCTGGAATTTTTCAATTAGAAGCGATTGCCCGGTCAGAGAACATCAGCATAGCCTTCATACTCCAACTGGTTTAGGAGTGAGGCAATGTAGCGAACAGCGTGTTTGTCGATCACCAGAACCGCATCATCGGTGTTGATAATCACCACACCCCGCATCCCCATTACCGATACGACCTTGTGATCTTCTTCGTTAAATATCAAGCTGTCGTGCGTATCAATGTCGACTACTTTGCCCATTTTCACATTGGCATCGTCCGAAGTTTGCAGCGCCTCTTTCAGCGCATATAGACTACCCGGATCAGCCCATTTGAGATCAGACTTTAGCAAAATCGCCTGCCCTGGTTTCAAGCGTTCGAGGAAAGCGGTGTCAAAATGTAACGCTGGAATCGTCGGATAGAGTTGTTTTAATTTGGCCTGCCAGGCATCGGTCTCACGATAGGTGATGATTTCGTCGACAATCGTCGTCACTTCCGGTGCGGTCCGCCGGAATTGCTGCACTACAAACTCGATATCGCTCACGAAGTAACCGGAGTTCCAAACAAAATCGCCGGATTCAAACATTTCAACACAGTCTTCGATCGTTGGTCGGTAATGCCAGGACTTGAAGCCATAATAGGCCATGCCATTGGTAACACCTTCTTGTTCACCCAGCTCTACCCATCCCAAATTTTCATTCGGGAAACGCGGCGTTTCACCCAGAAAAATCACATGATTGGGGTCATCTTCAATGAGTAACCGCACCCCCTCAATTGCCTGAAGCAAACCTGCCGTGTTCTGAATGTAATTGTCCGACCATTGGAATATGATGCTACCGCGCAACCCCATATCGTAGAGGGTAAAAAACGCCAGCGCCACTGCCGCCGCCAGGTCGCGCCGGGTGGGTTCCAGGATGAAATTTGCGGCAGGAATTGTCGGTGCCTGGTCTCTTAACAGGTCTGAATAGCGTTCATTGGTTGAAATAAAAATATTGTCAGATGGGATTAACCCGGTTAGACGCTCAATTGCCAATTGAAATGAAGACTTGTCGCCGATGATGGGTGAGAATTGTTTGGGCGTATTCTTACGGGAAATCGGCCATAGGCGCTGTCCAACGCCGCCTGCAAATAAGAGTGCATACATAATCAAATCCTTAGCGCAATCATAATCACGAATCTTGCGAACTCTGAAGCATCATGTCAATGTGTTGCAAATTAGCGCATCCGCTCAATCGTCACGACATAGGCCCCGGTGCTCTGACCTTCGATTCCGAGCAGGCGCAGACTCCAGGTGCCGGCTTGATGAATGTTGCAGATAATCGCCGCGCCGTTATCGCCCTGCAAGATACGGTTGCGTTCACATTGATTCTCAGCATCGCGACCACTGGGGTCCAGAATCGCGATATTGCGGTTTACCCGCTGCGCCGTTGGCGAGAAAAATTGAATACCAATCGCCAGTTCATCGCCACCATAGGCTTCAAACGTATATTCATGGGCGAATCCGGGATCAAGGGCGGCGGCCAGCGGTTCACTGCGCGTCAAAACTGAAGTCTGGGCGGGTTCAACCTGCATCACCGCCTGTGGCACATTCTCCAGCGGCACCCCATCAATCTCGGTGACGGGTTCTTCGCCGGTAAAACGGCTGCGGATCTGGCTGGGCACGGGTGAACCGAGGACGGTCAGGACAAAATAGGAAGCCGCCAAACTGCCGACGATTGACCCGATAATCCCCACATAAAACCATTTACCGCGTTTGCGCCGCCGGTTCGGTTTTTTGAGCGGCGACTTGTTAATCGACTCTGGCAGCATTTGCTCGTCGCTTACATCAATTTGAGGTCGAGCAACGTCGGGAGCCAGATCTTCTGGTGCGGTGGGTTGGGGCACTGCCCGCGGGATTGTTGCATCAGGAGCGGCAACACCACTCGCATCTAACGCCCGAATACGGCGACGGACATCAACATGGTAGGGATCCAGTGCCAGAGCGCGTTGCAGGCAGATCATTTCATGGTCAGCCGATTCCATTGCACGTGAAGCCAGATACCACGCTTCGGCGGTGGGTTTAAATTTGAGAATAGATTGCAGCAACTCCCGTGCGCGGGCCTTATCACCAGCCTGCAACGCGGAAAGCACTGGAATGAGATCAGGGGAAATCATAGGGTCGCAACTTCAAGCCATAACCGAAAGCATCAATAATTTAAGGTTACCTTCCCCCTGGTCAGACAAGTGTTAACGATTTTCTATGGCTGCTTTTTTGATGGCAAATTCTTCAGCACTTAAAATTCCTGCAGCGTGTAGCGAACTTAACTGATTTAATAATACTTGTGATTCTGGTGAGGCAGTTTCAGTCACCGGGGATGTTAAAGCAATATCTGACTCCGGTTGTAATTCAGCATCCCACTCTGCCTCGACCTTGCCACGAACGAGTAGGAGACAGGCGTTCACACATCCACCAATGCTGGAGGTCAAATCGCCCATCAAAACTCGGACTAACCGATGATGGCTAGCAGCTGGCATTACAACGACATCCGCCTCTTCAGCGTTCACAAAGTTACAGATGAGCTGCGCAGTGTCCCCGCCTTCGATGAGGTGAGCACTTACTTGAATGCTCTTTCCACGAATGCGGCCCCGCAAACTTTTCACATATTGTTCCGCGCGTTTCCTTGCTTCTTCGATATGTGAGGTTTGTCCTGCAATAGCCGAATCACTCAAGAACTCTGAACCAGATGGCCGGAAAACATGAACTAACATCAACTCACCCCCTCCCCGGGCAATTTGCTCAGCATGGGGTATAGCTTTTTCGGCCCATTTCGAACCATCCAAAGGCACTACTATTTTCTCGAAGGGTACTTGCTCAGCCATTAAGTTCACTCCTGACTAGTGGGATCAAACATCCCGGTAAACTTACCCTATTTTTCGTATCACTGCTCTAAAAACGTTTCATAAAAAGTTAGAAGTCAGCATGATTGGGGTTCAATCGGAGCGAGCGATCTAGATACTGCCGGGCGCGTCGCCAGTTTCTACTGAGCAGTGCAGCCATATACCAGCGATCCGCCGTTGGCTGCTTGAGCAACGGCTTCAGTAACTTGCGGGCCTGCCCCTGTCACCCGTTTTCAAGGCCGTGATTATCGATTGTAGTTCTGCATCAGGCAAGCGATTTACGAGTGGCTGGGCTATCCGAAGAGTTTAGTAGAGGAAATTAAGGGGCACAGCACGCACTATACCCCTATCAAACTCTACATACTACTCGACTGGCAGGATTGTAAAGGTACTCCCAGCGCTGCGACCAAAAACCTCCGGCATATAGAACTGACTGCCGCTGGCGGGGATGACGTTGTAGGTCCCCGGTAGACCGGCGCGGATGGAATAAACATATTCATAAGTTCCCGCCGGGAGGAAGCTGCTGTAGAGCACAACTTTCTCATCGCGGAACTCGATATTGCTAAACCACCACCAGCCCCAACCAAAGCTCAGCGGATCACTGCTATCCAGGCCGGGGCGCGTGCCAATTTGTTCACTGGTTGCCAGGTCGGGGTTGACGCCCTCGCTACCCGCCGGAATCGGATCTTCAATGACGGCGTAGTAAAGATTATTGGGTGCAACAATCGTCAGACGCACCTCAATCAGATCGCCCACCCGCGCTTCAGTCACGGTCGCGCCGGTTTCAGCATTGACATAACGCCGCTGGATACTTAAGCCGCGATTGAGTGGTTCGATTTCGGGCACGGGCAGGAAAGTTCGCAGATGGGCCGTGTAGTACAGCACGCCCGGTCCATCCGTCCGGCTGATGACCAGTTCGTTGGCCTGATCTTGCAAGAGATCGCCCACCGCGACGATCAATTTCTGCGATTCCCTGACAGTCGCCGGAATAGCATCGCCTTCCGCCAGTAGATCGCCATTAACCGCTGCTGAATAGCTGTAAGCCGGGTTAAGTTCGCCCGTCGTGACCATCCAGTCGGTCAGTGCCATCACCGCCCAGGCAGTTTCCTGTGTCGTCTCCCAGGCATCCGCCGTGCGGGCCACCATCAGTGACCGCACCACATTGGGCAGCAGATCACTATCAGGTCGCAGCTTGATGAGGGCACTCAGCACAATCGCCGTTGACCGCGTATTCGTGTTCCAGTTCCAATAATCAGTCTGCGCTTCTTCCCAGTGCGCACCGGTCGCGCTGATGACGGCGCCGTTGATAAGATCAGAGACGAGTGTATCCGTCCGACCATTATCACTCGGGTCAATCAGGTCCAATGTTAACGCCAGGAAGGCTTTCGAGTAGTAGTCCAGCCGGTTACGTGATTCGTAAAGCGTGGTCGTGCGCGCGACATTTGGCACACCTGATCGTGCCAGCGCATACAGCATGAACGCTTGCCGATTGAGTTGCCAGGTCTCGCTTTGCGGCCCCGGCACAATCATTTGACCTCGCAGATAGTCCTGGGCACGGCTAATAACCCGCACATCAACCGTGAAACCAGCCGCCCGTGCTTCCGTAAGGCCGATTAAAGCATAAGCCGTTGTCAGCGGATTGGCATGGTCCTGTACGAACCAGCCCCAGCCACCGTTGGCTTTTTGCTGCGACATCAAACGCTGCACCGCGAAGCTCACTGCCTGCGTTAGTTCAAATTCGAGTTCAGCATCAGCCACCCCCAATTGATCGAGAGCACGGAACGTCATGATGTTGGGCAAGAAACGGCTAACTGTTTGCTCGATGCACTGATGCGGGAAGTTTTGCAGATAGTCCAACCCATCAATAGTGGTCGCTGCCAGCGACGGATCGAGACTGATCGTCAGTTCGCCCTGCGTCACATCAAAACTTCGGGACAACGCAATCCCTTCGGTGCGCGAACCGGCCTCTCGCAGCAGACCGCCCGTGCCAACCAAATCAGGCGCTTCATATTTGTAGACCGGCAATAGGCGTTCATCACCGAAGCCCAGCGGCGGCTTGCTGGCATCGGTATACTGACCATCATTACCGTTGGCGAAGAACGTCAGGTCCATATTTTCGACGTTGTTGACTGTCACCGGCCAATCGACTCGTTGACGCCCACCCGCCGGAATCGTGAATGTTTGCTGCGGCTCACCCTGCATCGTGAAGCCAGAACCTTCAATGGCAACCACCACTGGCAGGTCCTGATCGGTATTATTGTTGACAATCGCCGCCAGCGTGACGACATCATCAACGACCGCAAAACGGGGCGTCACCGGACGCACCAGCAACGGCTTGGTGCTGAGCAAATCGAAGGTCGCTTCGCCCACCAGGGTCAGGCCATCGGTACCACTCGTCACCGCGCGTGTATCCAAACGCCACGTCGTCAGGTTATCGGGTAACAACACCGCAATCTGTGCCCGACCATTCGCATCCGTCTCAATCGTTGCATCCCAAAACGCCGTATCAACAAAATCCTGGCGAATATCGAAGATGCCACCTTCACCAAAGCCGCCGCCGCCGCCCTTGATCGTATCAATCACGGTCTGAGTAACCTGATCGGTGTTGATGGTCATGGGGGTCGCCGTCCGCACGCCGAGACCCTGTTCACCGTAGAAGAAGCGCAGGATGGGCTGGCTGTTCGGCTCACCGACGGATAGGCTCGCAAGATCCGTCAACGCAACGCCGACTTCGGCCTGGACTGGCTCACCGGCCCAATTCGTAGTTTCAATCGTGTATGTCACCGTCTCGCGTGGACCAGCCTGTTCCCGGTCAGGCGTCGCCTGGATGCTAATCGCTTTGCGCTCCGTCTCCACGCCCAATTCGACCATACCCATGCGGAACCCGGCGACCGGATTGTTCTCATCCACGCCTTTGACGATCATCACCGTCACAAAGACATTTGGTGCATACTCGTCAATGATGGGTAGCTCATAGACAAACGAGTTGCTGTCCATTGTCACCCGTTCCGTCGTCAACACCTTGCCCCGCTCGACCGTCACCAACGCTTCAACCGTACCCTGGAACGGCGACGTCAGCAAAATCTCTGCCGTATCGCCGATGTTGTAATCGGTTTGGTCGGCAATCAGGTCAATCCGGTTGCTGTTTTGCTGCCGCCACGCAACATACTCACGACTGGAGACCCACAGCGTGGTCGCCGAGATCACATCATTGCCCGCGCTGTCGCGTCCGTTTACCTTTACTTTGAAAACGCCACCACTCGGCGGCTCAAAACTGAAGGTCGCTTTACCGTTGGCGTCGGTGGTCACAGCGCCGGTTGTAACTGGCAATTCTTCGACCTCCCAGGTCCAGGTCGTGCGGCCCAGTTCATCCTCTTCCTGCACACTGGACCAGCGCCGTTCCACTACCTCAATTTCTACGGCTTGATTGGCAACCGGTTGGCTCTCCCAATCGACGGCGATGATTTCAATTTCGTTGGCTTCCCCAACCGATCCCACATATTGGGCCGGTCGTGCACCCAGATAGATCAGCCCCTTGTTGACGATCACATCCGTGCGCCCGGAAACGGTCAAGCCACTTTCATCACGGACGGTCGCTTCAACCGTCCAGGTCTGGCTCTGCGTCGCATCTTCCAGATCGGCTGGTAGCTCAATTAAGAATTTGCCTTCACCATCGGTGCGACCTTCGCCGCTGGCAACCTCGCGCCCGAAGAAGCCATAGAACTCGCCGGGACCCGCATCATAATCAAAGTCATTGAAATCATAGCGGCCCGGCCCGTCATAATCGAAGAAATAGGCGTTGGCCTGCACACTATAGGTGACATCGGCATCAGAGACCGACCCACCGAAGAAGAACTGGCTATCCACCAGCACCTGAAGCGTCTCGTTCTGGACAACCTGTTCTTGCTGAGGAGTCACTTCCACCTGGAATTCCGGCACGCGGAACTCCGCCACACTGAACGAAATGCCACCACTTTCGCGGCCATAAAAACCGGAGACCGGTATCTCGGCATTGATGCGATAAAAGCCCAGCGGCGCGTCATCGGCAATATCAAATTGACCGCTAAACGTGCCATAAGGCGTGAGTGTTAATTCTTCATCAAAGACGATTTCGCCGCGATCATCAAAGATCTGCACCGGAACGGAATTGAACTCAGTCGGCGGGGTGTAGGTCACATCGTCCCGCCGCCGCACCACACCCTTGAAGTACGCGGGTTGGTCAGGCCGGTAGACCGGACGATCCGTGTACATATAGATGCGATATTTGGACGGGAAATCTGAATTGAACCCAAATTGGTAGGTTTCGATACCCTGCGTCCATTCGGTTGTGCCCACGCCAAAATGATCGGCAGTTTGCAACACTGCCGCCCGCGGCGCAAAAGGTTCGGCATTCTGGCTTTCGGGAATAGCGATTCGGGCCAGACCATCGGCGTCGGTCATCGCGGTTCCCACCTCGCCCCGGCCACGTTCCAACACACTCATTGGCGCATTGGCAATCGGCTCACCCGTATTCACATTCGTGGCCCAGACCAGCAGTTCGTTAGGGGCGGACTTCAGCATCAGGTTGGCGGTCGCCACCATCACCAAATGGCGCTGCTCAGCATAACCAATCGCTTCGGTTTCCGGCGCGGTCATGGTCAGCAGATAGGCACCGGGAGCCAGGGCATCGCCGTTCAGCGCGGCAGGGATGTCCACTGGCGTGGTTTGACCGGGAGTCTGAAGGTCGACAAAATATTCGTCGCCCACGCCCTCGGCAATCCAAGCCGTGTTGTCATCACGCAGCCGGACTTCCCACCACACGATGCTATCTTCACATACGGGACCGCCCACGACCGACAGGCGATAATCTCGATAGAGCAAGTCTACAACGTCGCCGTCAACCGGGGCGGACCGTGCTCGGACCGGGTCGGGGTCGCTGATAACAATTGCTGAATCCCCCACGCGTAACCGCGATTCTGGCGCACCAGCACAGGCGACGCCATTGCCCCCGGCGCGTTGGCCGAGGTTCAGCAGTTCATAGCGAATCTGATTCTCCGGCGTTGTCGATTCAATCGTCCAGTCCGCCAGGAGTTGGCTGGACAGTGGTGAATAATTGTAAGCTGGATCGTAGGGATCATCCGTTACCACACTGACAAATTCTTGCGCCGGGACTGCATAAAGCTGCAAATTCATCTGGCTGATATTGCGATGCGTGACGAAAACCTGGGTCTGCTCATTAAAGGCATTATACAGGCCCACCCCACGCGGCGCTTGTAAGGAGATGTCCGGGTCATAGGGCGCAGTCGTATAGGTGATGATGCGCCCGCGTTCGATGACATTGCCATAAATGTCTTCCATGCCCTGCTCAATCGTGATGGTATAGTCAGCGCTGGGTTCATGAGCAAACGACAAATTGTAACTATTGTCAAACTCGTAGTAAAAGGAGTCCACTTGGCGGAAAGGTTCCGGCTCAATCGTGATCTTGTCACGCAGGGTATCCCGATTCATCGGCGAGGCGAAGAATATCTGGAAACTCGTAAACACACTGACATCCTGTTCGCCCCGAAACGGTGCGGTCCCGGTGATGCCGGGTTCAGGCACCGTGATAAAGCTCCAGTCGGTCGCGCCGGTCAGGCTGGCATTACCATTCAGCGAACGAGCACCATCGGCCTCGAATCCAGCGCTATAAAATCGTTCGAGTTCCAACGTTTCAGTCGGCAAAAATTCAAAGCGAGTGCTGTCTTCGGCCCAGTCAAACGAACCGGTAATCGCCGCTGCAGCGTCATCATCCGGTCGTAGAAAGAAACTGCTTTCCACACTGGCCTGGTCCATCGGTTGATTAAAGGTCACGCTGATCGCTTCATCCAGCGGTACATCACTCGCCAGATCCAGGGGCATGGTTTCAACGATCGCGGGCGGCACCGTTGCGAATGACCAGGCATAAGCATTTGCCAACACCGCCCCATCAACGGCTGTCAGACCGGCATCAACGGTCACTGCATAAGTTGTCCCACCGGCCAATGCCGTATCAGGCCGGAACATGTAAATGGCGGTGTTGAGCCATTCGCCTTGACCGGCAACCGCCGGGTCAATCGTCAGCGGGTCGGGCAAAGTATCCCGGTCTTCATTCGAGACCAGCGGCACCACCGGACGATTGAAAATGACGGTAATCACCGCGTCGGTTTCAATGTCCGTGCTCCCATCATCGGGCAGCACTTCAGCAACCGCCAGTTCGCCAATCGTGTTGAGTTCTAGTATGAACGGTTCGGCCAGCGCGACTCCATCTTGTCCTACCAACGACGTGGTTGCCGTCAGCGTCACCTGGGTACCAATCGGCCAGGGCGCATCAGGCGCAAAACTCGCGCTCACCGCGTCGCAGTTTACAGTACCGGCAATTACCGGCTCCACTGTGATAGCGCTGGCGGCGCTGGCACAATCCACAGGTCGATCAAAAAAGAGCGTAACTGGTTCCTGTGAACCCAGTTCTTCACCGACAAAGGGCGTCGTTTCAATAATGGTTAAGGGATTATCCGGGGTTGGTTGAGCCGCCAGGCCGGGCACACTCAATACCAGTACCGTCATCAGCAGCAAAAAATAGCGCATTGATCATTTTTCTCCTGTGCAGCGCACACGTATGAGTAATCATACTTGCAATTATTATAGCGCTGATGGGCAAATCATGATAAGCGCTCACATGACGCTTGCTCTACGCTGACTTACAAAATCGGCACATAGGTCGCTTGTAGATTGAGCAGGTCTTTGAGCACCAGCCAGTGAAATGCGACAATCTCACGGATGATTGATGCCGCTAGATTCATTGGGGGCGGAGAAACTGCCGGGCTGGGGTAATTTTCGATGTTGCGGCGATTAAACAGCCAGTGTGCCCGCAGCAGATGATAGCCATCGCTCACCAGTATCGCGCTATCCCAGCCATTGGCCCACATGATTTCCTGCGTATAAAGCGCGTTTTCCTCAGTGCTACGGCTACGATCTTCGATGATTATCACGTCAGCCGGGACCCCCTGTTCACGCAATAATTCGGCACACGCATCAGCCTCACTCCGGTTACGCCGTAGGCCAACGCCGCCCGCACAGATGATTTGCGCCGCATGTCCAGCTTGCCAGACTGCCGCGCCTTGCGCAGTCCGCCGATGTAACGCTGGACCCGGAGAATTATCTGCCTTCAAGCCCGCCCCCAACACGATAATCACATCTGCCGCTTGCGCATGGTCAATCCGGCTGTAGATGGTAATCATGCCAAGTAAAAGAATGGTACTTAGCACCCAGAATCCCAGCAAAGCTATCAGCCCACGCCGCAGCCAGCGGGATTTCAGCAGGCGTAGCAGTCGGTTAATGCTTGATTTCACTGTTGCCGTTGGGGGCTACGAAGTCATCCAGGTCATCGGGTATGGATGCGCCCAGCATCCAGCCATCAATGTGGGTCAGGCGAATACGCATCACCGGGAACGGACCACTGGAAAAGCCTATAGAGGGCTGGGGCGTCACCACCAGCGGATTTTTCAGGTGCAGGAAGAACAATGTATCTGGAACCTCATCGTCGTCATCATCTTCTTCGGGATATAAATCCTCCGTCAACTCGCGGAAATCGAAGGCGTCCTCAGCCATTTTACGATCTTCTGCGGGCAAGGAAGCCAGAGCTTCGCGCACCTGACTCTGCAACATATCACTGAGCGAATCCAGATATTCTTTTTCACTGATGAGCGTACCGGTGATGATAATTCCCTTCATCATCAACGTCACGCCCAGCGGTGCGCCACCGACATTCACCAGTGAGGAAATGAGGTACGAAAGCAGGAAATCTGGCTCGTGCCAGGTAAAGTCATCATCGTCAAACAGTCCAGGGAAGCCATTGAATTTACTGGTCATGAGGGAGGTCCTCCTGTCGTGGGAGATCACACACCCCGATTATAGCGACACGTCCGGCAAAAATATAGCGGCGTATACCAAAAGGGGCGACCACTTTCGGCCACCCCATTCACATTTTTTACGATGTCCTCAGCACTT
The DNA here is from genome assembly GCA_965223835.1 of Phototrophicaceae bacterium. Classification (GTDB taxonomy): domain Bacteria; phylum Chloroflexota; class Anaerolineae; order Aggregatilineales; family Phototrophicaceae; genus CAVYXZ01. Next base: position 827,337 of record CBDCXQ010000001.1, on the reverse strand, counting down.
CGTCTAACACTCACTGTAGCCGCAGGTCAGGCACTTGCGGCAGCCCTCCGCCCGAATGAGCGAGTAGGTCTGACATTCCGGGCACATATCGGCACCACTGTAACTACCATCATGATTGGTCAGATTCTCGGCAGGCGGTGGTGGCTCCACTTCAAGCGTGTCACCGTTCATCGGCAGCCCTAACTGCTTCGATTCGCTGGCCGGGAAATAGTGATTCAGCAAAGCCGCAGCAACCGCATCCGGCAGCGAACTCACGCGCTGCGGCCCCATCCCAACAGCCCGCGACCCACCCAGATTTTCAAGCTGGTCAATAATCAACTGCACCATCTTCCGGCGATTCTGGGGGGCCGTTGATCGCAGCGCCAGCGAAATCATCCGCGCCAGCCCGTCGGCATCGGCCTGCAAATCGCTTCCAGCCTTACCCACTGTGATGAAAACCTCAAACGCGTTGCCATCATCATCGGTGTTCATCGTGATGTAGGCATTGCCAAACGGCGTTTTGCGCCGCACGGTAACGCCGGTCAACTTCGCTGGACGTGGATAGACTTTGTGAGGCGTCGCCACCTGCTCCACCTGATCCTCGGCCACTGGTTGAGGCGCAGTCTTCGCTTTTTCCTCTTCTTTGAGCATCAACACCTGTTCATCGCGGCTGCCATCGCGATAGATTGTTCCGCCTTTACAACCCAGTTCATACATATACTGATACAGTTCGCTCACTTGCTCAACCGTGTAGTCATTGGGCACATTGCAGGTCTTGCTAATGCTCGAATCGACCCAGCGCTGAATAGCTGCCTGAACTTTAATATGCTCCTGCGGGCTGAGGTCCATCGCGGTGACAAAGTAGTCGGGCAGTTCCTCAATGTCGGGATTGGATTCACGCCAGGCCTGTACCAGCGGCACCTGTTCCTCGTGCATACCGAGGCGACTCTTGCGATAATACACCCACGAGAAGAACGGCTCGATACCGGTCGAAGTATTCACCATGGTTCCAGTAGTTCCTGTAGGTGCTTGTGTTAATAGTGTTACATTTCTTATTCCATCGCTTACAACCCGCTGCTGAATATCATCGGGCATGGATTGCATGAAGCCGCTTTTGACAAATTGATCGGCATCGAATTGAGGGAATGCACCTTTTTCCTGCGCCAACTCAATTGAGGTTTCATACACGGCGCGGGTGATAAACCCGTACAACTTATCAATAAACGCAACGGATGCATCACTGCCATAGCGAATGCCGAGTTTAATCATCAACTCCGCCAGCCCCATGTTGTTCAGGCCAACGCGCCGTTCCCCCAGTTGTTGGTCTTTGTTATCGTCGAAGAAATAGGGCGTGGTGTCGATCACATTATCGAGAAAGCGCGTCGAGATTCGGGCGACTTTATCCAGTTCTTCCCAGGCCACGTCGTGATTCTCCGCATCATAGAACTGCGCCAGATTAATCGCGCCCAGGTTGCAAACTCCAAAAGCTGGCAATCCTTGTTCACCACAGTTGTGAACCACAATATTATTGGCTACAAATGAGTTCGTCCTGGGTTCTGTGAGGTCAAATACTTCTTCGATACCCTCTTCAGTAACCGATTCAACAGTAGCCGTAAAGCTTTCCCGATATGGTCCGCGTTTGCCACGTGTGTTGTAATCCACCAGAGCAGCTTGTTTATAATCCATCATGAAACCAATTTCATCAGCAAATACGACCATATTGTTCTTACTGATGACCAGTTCATGTTGAGCCTCACACCAGTAACGTTTTAATCCGCCCTTACCATCTGGCATATCACGATACTGAGCCTTACGTCGATTTTGATATATTCGGCTAGCAATCCCAAAGTTTCCAACAAGCGCCTGAGTTTGTTCCAGCAATGCCAGGTGACTGGAAGCCAATCGAATACTGCCCCCTTTCGGGCCACCATCTTGAAAACTACCATCTGCTGTGAATAGCGCTTGCAAGAAGCCGCGCTGCATTGCTTCAGAGCCTTTAAACACAATATCGGGAATTTGGTGTTTCAGGTCCGTTAAACCGTAGGTCTCAGCCAGGGTCATCAAACGCGAGGAACTTACTCGCGCTTCATCACGATCAGCAACAAGTGTGGGCGCAACTTCATAAACCCGGCGGGTAGCCGTCAGCGGCGCAACCAATTCATTGACATAATCAGCAAAGACCGGCGCGAGTTCTCGCTTTTCGTCGCCAAAAAATGAAAGTACTGCTTGTTGACCATTAAACGTACCATCACCAACTAGCCAGCCAAGCAGACGACCCAATTCGAGCGACCCTTCACGGCCAAAACCGCCCTTGCGATTCAGGATATGAACTTTCTCACCTGGCTCCAGGCTTTGTAACTCAATCCATCCATAGGGCGTCATAATCCGGTGATCGCCCGTTGCCCGCAGCGAATAGCCTTCGACTGTTTTCAGACGATAAACGGGCTTCCTGCCAGTACGAAATACTCGCGATGCCTTGACTGTTGTCTGCTCAACGCCAAAACGTCCATCAACTACTACCTCAGTCGCACTTTCTGCGTCGAACAATTCCCGCGCCGTAACCAAGCCATTAGCCGTCGAGAGCAGTGTATCGCCCGTTACACAGGGGTTGGTACAAATGATCGGTGCGAAATACCAACTATTGGACATCTTATTGTAGCGCTCATTAAACCAGACCCCTGGCTCCGCGCTGGCCCAGGCGCTTTCAATGATGGCATCCCATACCTCACGCGCCTTCACGGTGCGATAATGCAAAACACGGCGGCCACTGGCTTCCCATTTCGCCAGATCGCCGTCCCACACTTCATCATAATCTGGATAGGATGTGTCCGGGAACACGAGGTCCCAGTCGGCATCGGCCTTAACCGCGTCCATGAACTTATCCGACACACCGACGCTGATGTTGGCATTGGTAATCTGACCGGCAGTACGTTTACTGTTAATAAAATCGAATACATCTGGATGCCAATCATTAAGTATTATCATAAGAGCACCGCGCCGACTCCCACCTTGTTCAATCAGGCCGGTGACGAAGCTATAGAGCGCACCCCATGATACTGCACCGCTAGAACGCCCATTGACTCCTTTCACATAGGAATGACGCGGACGCAGTGATGAAACATTGATGCCGACGCCACCGCCTCGTGACATAATCTCGGTCATCTGCGTGAGCGTCGTCATGATGCCACCACGCGAATCTTTGGGTGACGGGATCACATAGCAGTTTGAAACGACAACGCCCGCTGAAACAAACGAATGATCTTCGGCAACTTCGATATCCATGACGGTGCCGGTGTAGGACTCAATAGTGATCTCGTCAATCCGCACCCAGCGCAACCCATCGTAGTCGAAATAATATTTCAGGTCGACATCATGATCGGGGGCATCAACACCGAAGAACTTCTGAAACAAAGGCCCACATTCGTTAGCAGCCGCCTGCAGTCGATAGGCAGGAACTCGACCTAGCCGATGGGTGTTTTCTGTAATAGAGAAGAAGTAACCCAGACGCAGTAGCAGTTGATGAATCTGAGTCGTTAATGTCCGATTCGCTAGTAGAATGCCGAGATTATTCTTTGAAACATAGCCATCCGCGCTGAACAAGCCACGTAACAGTTCGAGCGTCAGGCTTTCTGGCAAATGCATCAGCACGTCGGGGATTCGTTTACCATGACTGTAACAACCCAGGAAGGCCTTAAAAAACTCACCCAGCGGCATCGAGTTCACCCACAAATCATACCACCGCTCAGTGCTGCTCAGTTTCAAGGCCGGTTCGATACTGAACTTATCAGAAATAATCTGGGCAATTTCTTCAGCTACGTCCTTTTCCTCCAGGCTAAAAACAATCTTGATACCTGATGGAATGTCGGTACGACTGCGATGGGTCACACAACCATCACCCAGCCAACGCCCAAATAAGTAGCACAGGTCTCGATCAACCTCAAGCCGGTCAGCGACGTCATAATGGGTTCCCCAATCTTTAACATACCCATGTTCGCCCCGCTCAGTCGGCTTAAAAAGCTTACCGCCTTCAGTCTCATAGCCATCAACATAATCCGCGAGATAAATGGGATCAGGCGGGCATTCTTCGCCGTTGTAAGCTACTGCCAGATAGTCACCCTTTTTTAGCTCCCTGGCCGCAATCCAATTCGGCTCTTGCTTGAGGCGTAAACCATCACGCGACCGGTGCTTGTTAACCCAGGTATCCCGAATAGCGTAAATTTTGTGATCACCGGTAACACGCAGATCATCGTACCCAACTTTTTTGGGGCGAATGAGGTAAAGTTCTTCTTCAGTGTCACGTTCAAATTTGTGGAGAATTGGACGCACCCGATTTCGATGAGTCACGACCCCCTCACCGACTCTCACTTCGGCAATCGGTTTATACCCCTCAGCAGTCAGAATTTCCTGCTCAGGTGGCATACAATTATAAAATGTAAGTTCCTGATCTGTTCCGGCTGCGGCTAAAATCCGGCCAGCGGGGACAAACTTCCAATCGTCCAATGCCCAGCGGAATTTTTTGGCCCATTCCTGCTGAAGTTCCGGCGTTGCTTCCACTGCCGCGACCCCAGCCGCCACCCGATCCATCATCTGTGCCGGGTCAGTTTCGAGCGGTTTATCCACATTTTCGAGGTCACGCTCAACCACCGTGCCATCGAGCAATTCAATCGTCACACTGGGCAGGTCCAGGGCTGTGACGGTGCCGATTTCCCGTTGACCAGTTTGCCCATCGACTACCACAATAACCGTGTCGCCCACAGCAAGTGTTTCGCGGTTCATATCCTTCTGGGCATAGCGGTCCAGAAAGATTTTATAGCCTAATTGATGCAGCGCATTCTTTTCAGAGCGGGTTTGGACCATGTTGCAACTAGCCTCCTGGAATTAATTAGACCTGTATCAGCATAAAAGTAAGCAGACGACATGGCAAATGCCGCCGCCTATCGGCTGTCTCAGTTGGCTTTGACCATCATCAAACGATCAATTTCACCGATCACGCCGTCTAAATTACTCAGTTTCAGGTAAATGAGCGCATAGCGGATATAAGCGATTTCATCGAGGTCACGCAAACTGCGCACCACCATATCGCCGACCATCCGGCTGGGGACTTCGTCGCAGCCCAGTTGCTGCAACTGCTGCTCAATGTCGTCAGCCATACGGACAATTTCGGCAGCGGAAACCGGACGTTTGGCACAGGCCATCCGAATGCCATGGACCAATTTATCGCGATTAAATTCCTCACGATCCCCATCATGTTTGATCAACAGCGGTGTCGCCATTTGCAGCCGTTCAAAGGTGGTAAAGCGTGTATCACAGGCTTTACATTTACGGCGGCGACGGATACTGCTGTTTGAATCGCGAGTCGTACTGATAACTTTGGAGCCATCGGCCCCACAATTAGGACATTCCATATTTGACCTGTGAAACAAACGTTCTTTTCTGGTAGGCAAAAGACAAACATACCCCATACTAAAGGCGCAATGGGGCATCACACAAACCAGAAAAATTTGGGTTGTTTGTAGAAATTTTGGTGTAGCTAACAGTTACACTTTAGCATGGTGGCAGGGGTTTGTCTACTAAAATTTGGGAACAGTTTGGTTAGAAAACGGTAGCCAGATATTACTATTTTCCCACAAAAACCCAAAGATCCCACATTGCATTAAAACGTTAACATTGATGGTCTAATCCATTAATTTTGTCTATGATTAGTTTAGTGAGATGTCAAGGATAAGGTCATGCAGTGAAGCGCTTTAATCGACAAATTTGGCTGGAATTCCTGACGATCATCGGCATTGCGCTCCTCTTTAGCGCCTTATTTCTGGCTGATGAAACCAGTCTGGAACTGGTCCATCTCAACCCAGAACACCGCTTACTTGCGCTCGAACATGAGCGCCTATCTGGCATCCTGATCCCCGTCGAAATCAGCCTGAAAGCTGACCCACCTCACCTGCCAACCTGGAATCCCTACCTCAACACCGGAACACCACTGGTGAACAATGCGTTCTTCTACTTGTTCAACCCCTTCATGAGCGTCCCGATGATTTTATTAGGCGCAGTACAGGGAACCAAAGTCGTCATCATCATCGGTGTGCTCCTGGCCGGATTCAACATGTGGGCGCTGGGCAAAGCCATTGGACTGGGTGGTGTGGCACGCATCACCATCGCCGCCCTCTTTATGCTCAGCGGTGGCATCACCGGTAAATATCACGATGGTCATTTCCAACTGGCGCTTAGCCTGGCATGGCCGCCACTGGTTTTTGCCGGGTTATGGTGGACACTCAATTCGCGGGATCGACGTGCCCCGGTTCTGACCGCCATTGCATTCGCTTTATTGTTTTTCTCTGGCAACATCTATTACGCGCTGCATACCTTGATCTGTGGCGCAGTCATTGTCCTGATACATTCCATACCTAAATTTGATTGGTTGTCCGTTCGCCGGGTACTTATCGCTGGCGGATTTGCGTTCGGCCTCACGATGCTCCAGTTTTTGCCTATCTGGTCCGTACGCGACTATGTCAGCCATCATAATGCAGATTTTGCTGCTGATGGACAGTCCCCGTATGAATTGGGACAGAGCATTGCCAACTTCGTCGTACCCTGGGATAAGTGGACCATTTTCGAGAATGCACCCATCAACATGCTGGGTTCAGTAGATTACGCGTATATTGGTCCAGCAGTGTTTGCAATTATCGGCGGGCTGATTACCCTGCCACTCGTTCACAACCAGATAACTGTCCATCATCGGATGGCAGCGGTTATCGCAGTGGTCCTCGCGATCATCATGATGATCTGGGGTGCCGCCCAAAACGGCATCGTCCAGGCCCTCTACCGCCACATTACGTTGCTAGCCGAATTTCGCTTCCTGGGCCGCGCCAATAGTATGGCTGCGCTCTGGTGGATCCTCCTCGCCGGGATAGCACTCGATAATCTGTGGCGTGCGGCCCGCACTTTGCCCAATATTCCAGCAAAATTTGACACTGACGAGCGCATTCGTCTCTTACGTACAATCACGTTCGCACTTGTGGTCTGGGCATGGTACTTGGTCTATTCGCACGGCAATAATGTCACTCGACTGAGCCTGGTGCTCCAAAACATTAGCCTGTTCAACTTCATGAATGGGGTGCGACTGACCAATTATGTTGAAGCGACACAGACGTTAGTCAATTTTGTCGTTTTCGCCTTGCTGATTGATTCCATACTGCGCATTGCCCGGCTCAGTTTTTCAGATCTGAAGATTCGTTACGGGGCAAACCGACAACAACTGCTGGTGACACGGGGCATCCGGTTGGTATTGGTCGTCGCGGCACTCATCGCCATCAATGATGTGATGTATGTCAATTATCGCATCATTCGTTTTGGACCACAGGCCGAAGATCTCATGCCGCTCTACAATTATGTTCAGGCCAACGATATAACTGCGCCGTTTCCGGCCATCCAGGAACCCTGGTCACCAGCAACCTACACCTCGTATTACAATCGGATTCGCAACTGGGGGTTAAATGAGGGGTGGGTACCGTTGCCACAGGACAATCATCTGATCCCGCGCAACGCGCCCCAATTGACCAAAACCCCACGGTGGGCAATTGCAGCAACCGGCGACGCCAATGATCGTATTCAATCTTTAGCCAGAGCATTCGTTGAGGCCAATAATGGTGTATTGGTCGAATGCGCTGAAGGCATTACGAACGTTGCCACACCTCCCTGTAACCCTGCCACAGCGGACACACACAACCTGCACGAAATCCCCGATTCACTGCCCTATGCATTCGTCACTGAAGAAACAACGTTAAAAACAGCGGCGGATACCTTAACTAGAGCGAATACCGTCAGCATTACTGTTGCAACGCACAATCTGGACGAGATCATCCTGCAAGCCACGACATCCAATACACTATCTGACAGCCGCGCTATTCTGGTGGTTCAAGAAACAAACTTCCCTGGGTGGGAAGCCAATGTTGATGGTCGCCCAACGCCGCACTATACGGTTGGCACAGTGGCCCCTGGTGGCAGTCGCGGCGGTTTTATCGGCGTCCCGCTGCAACCCGGAACGCACACCTACACGCTGCGGTATGAGCCACCAGGCTTTAAGCTGGGGATTATCATCAGTGCGGTTACAGTTGTTGGCATGTTGCTTTACCTGGCCGGAGTTACATGGCCCGCTCGTAGCACAACTCAAGCACCGGCCCCCAGCATACCCCCAATTGTGACACCGCATGTGCCAGAAACTGAAGTTGCTGAACCCGAAACGTCCCCAACCCGCGTGCTACCTCGTTGGCTCATGAGTTTGGTACCAATTATGGTGCTGGGTATCGCATTCATCGCCAGTCGATTAGGGAACAAAAAATAGGAGTACGGATGTGCCGTACTCCTGAGCAGTGATCACATGTTTTGATTCGCCAAACACTCAGCGTCGTTTACGCAAAAACGTTGGAATTTCAATGTCGTCTTCATTATAGACCACAGGCTGTTGCGGTTGCTGGGGTGCCGGTGGACTATAGGGCTGCTGCTGGGGTTGTGGTTGCTGCTGTGGACGTTGCTGCTGCGTATCTTGCGCATCGGCAGGCGCGTTCGCGGCGGGCTGTTGATTAAACTGACGCGGTTGCGGGCGTTGCTGTTGAACCGGCTGCCGGGACATAATCGTCTTGGCAGCCCGACTCTGTTCGAATCCAGTCGCGATAACGGTAATCCGTACTTCATCGCCGAGGCTTTCATCAATCTGTGCCCCGAAGATCAAATTGACATCCGGGTGGGCACTGTCTTTGATAATCGCCGCCGCTTCATTGATTTCGAATAGCGTCATATCAGCGCCACCGGTGATATTGAAGAGAATGCCGCGCGCACCGTCAATTGTGACATCCAGCAGGCTACTGCTAATCGCCGCTTCAGCCGACGCCCGTGCCCGGTCATCACCGGTTGCCCGACCAACCGCCATCAGTGCCGCGCCACCTTCGGACATAATGGTGCGGACATCAGCGAAGTCCAGGTTAATGAGTGCCGGAACCGTAATCAATTCCGAGATACCCTGGATACCCTGACGCAACACATCATCGGCCAGCGAGAATGCCTGTTGCAAAGTCGCCCGCTTGTCGGCGATCTGAGCCAGGCGATCATTAGGAATGACGATCAAAGTGTCAACTTCACTCTTGAGGGTTTCAATCCCGGCTTCAGCCACCTGTGACCGACGAGAGCCTTCAAACGTAAAAGGCTTGGTGACAACACCAATGGTCAGCGCACCCAACTCCTTTGAAATTTGTGCGATGATGGGAGCTGCACCGGTCCCCGTGCCACCGCCCATGCCACAGGCAATAAAGACCATATCAGCCCCACGCAGCACCTCATAAAGATCGTCCTGGCTTTCTTCAGCCGCTTTGCGACCAATCTCCGGGTTGCCGCCGGCACCGAGGCCACGTGTCAATTTGTCGCCAATGCGCACTCGTGTTTTGGCTTTGGACAGCATCAAGGCCTGGTTATCGGTGTTCACGGCGATGAATTCCACCCCACCCAGACCTTCATTAATCATGCGATTGACCGCATTACCACCGCCGCCACCAACCCCAATGACTTTGATCTGGGCAAAGCTTTCGCCCGTGAATTCCTGCATTTCGTTGTCCATGCGACCTACATCCTCCAAAACACGTCGGACACTCCCCATGAGGCAAGTGCTAAATTAAGGTTTATTGTACTCAGAATACATTTCTTAGCAAATCTTCCCGACAAATCGGGCAAATTTACCTATTACACGTATTACATAGCCTTTATTCATCGTCTGGCAACAAGCGCCGGAAAAAGCCCCCCAGCGCATTCCCCAGATTAATACTGGGTCGGGGTTGCCCATTGCTGTAGCTCACGTTCTCCGCGACATCCATTTCCAACCCCAGCCCTAACAAGCCTACACTGGTGCTATATGATGGATTACGCAACACATCCGCCATCCCGGTCAAGCGTTCTGGCTTCGCCATGCGCACGGGGAAGCCAAAGGTTTCCTGCGCGACTTCGTGGATACCGGGTAACTGAGAACTTCCACCCGTAATCACCGCCCCGGCCCGCAGCAGCCCATCATAACCAGAGCGCTTGATTTCACGCTGGACCAGTTCAAAAATCTCGATCGAACGCAGGCCAATTACTTCGGCCAGATCGCTGCGATGCACCTCTGTAGGGAGGCCCTCGCCAAACGGTTGCACCGTAAACGTTTCCAGCATATTAACCGCCCGTCGTTGGGCATGACCATGCTGGATTTTGACCATTTCAGCTTCATCAAACGGTACATGCATCCAGTGGGTGATGTCATTGGTCAAATGGTCCCCCCCCACTGGAATGACCGCGACATGCCAGACCGTCCCTTCAATAAAAACGGCCAGGTCGGTGGTGCCGCCACCAATATCAATGACAACTGCACCCATCTCCTTTTCTTCAGGAGTCAGCACGACATGGCCCGACGCCAGCGGATTCAGAATAAACCGGTCCACCACCACCCCGGCGTTCTCGACCGATTCTTCCAGGTTTGCCATGCAGGTTGAAGATGCAGTGATAATGTGCGCTTCCATCTCCAGCCGAAAACCATGCATCCCAATCGGGCTACGCACGCGATCTTGACCATCAAGCGAGTAGCTGCGGGGGACGACATGCAGCACTTCACGATTGTGCGGAATCGCAATCGCCCTGGCCGCTTCCATGGCGCGGTCCAGATCCTCACGATTGACGGCCCGTTGTCCCGTAATGCCCACCATGCCCCGGCTGCTGTTCGACGCAATATGATTGCCGGCAACGCTGACAAACGCCCGGCTAATATCGTAACCGCTGGTTTTTTCGGCTTTATGCACCGATGCCGAAATCGCCGTTGTCAACGCTTCCATATCGTTGACAATGCCTTTTTTCATGCCCCGGCTCGGTTCAATGCCAACGCCCACGACAAACACATCGTCGGCGCGTACTTCACCGACAACCGTACAAATTTTGTTGGTGCCTACATCTAAACCAACAACCAGATCAGCCATAAACTGCCTAACGTCCCCGAACGACAGAGTAAAAAGGTGCGTGCCGGTTGGCAACATTGATCTCGCCCGGCTGAATCCCGCGACCGACCAAATTTTCGACAAGCGCCTCGTAGACTATGAGTTTCTCCGGCATATCCGTACCGGTCCCGAACCATGCCTCCCAGCCCCGCCCATCCGTATAGCCTAACCCTTTTTCCGGATGATACCGCAGCACATCAATCTCAGGGTACAGGCTATCCAGTTGCAGCGCACCACTGACAGTCCCCGTTTCCAATTGCACATTAGGTCCCAGCGGACCATCAATTTGACTTTCAGTAACGATACGGATCAGATCGGGGCGTTCGTCACGCAGCCGCATCACCCGCCCTTGCAAATCAATCCAGGTCGCCACCCCCGCCTGTTCCCAGACTAACGCCGGTTGCCGCTCTTCAATCGTGACCTTGACCATCTGCGGCGGCCAACCGACCGCGACTTGCGCATCAGCTACCGTCGGCGAACGTAGAAGCGATTCGCGAACCTGGTCCGGGTCTACCCAGAAAATATGCATATCAGCAATATCGGTTAGCGCGAACACCTCTTCTTTAGTCAGGTCTTGCAGGCCACCGACGGCGATCGAATGGACATAAAAGGCATCGGCACTAAAAAAAACAAACAGGACACCGAATAAACCAACAACAATCAGACCGCTGATTAACCGCCAGCCGACAAAACTGCGGTCACGGACCCCATGTTCAACCTTTGGTCGGTCCGCAGTACGCAACGGTCCCCGCCAAATACCAGGGGCGCGACTGTTTCGACGGCGTCCTTCACGTGAGACCATCAGCGCGAATTTCCAACATTAACCAACATCAACAACTATACGTCAAAGTGTCTCGGCTGTCCATCGGCGAGTCAACCTAATTGCATGAATTATCGTCAGCAAAAACCGGTCCCCAGCAGTTCGATCTCAAGTTCCAACTCAACACCCAGCTTGCGTAAAACAGTGGCCTGCGCGTGGCGTATCAGTCGATAATAATCAAGCGCTGATGCCCTGCCGATGTTTACCATAAAATTAGCATGAACCGGCGACACCTGGGCACCGCCGATGGTATATCCTTTTAAGCCTGCCGCCTCAATCAAACGCCCGGCATAATCGCCCGCCGGGTTTTTGAAGATACTGCCCAGACTGGCACCAGCCGGTTGCGTCTGTTTGCGATAGGCAATGAAGGTGTCCAGCCGGGTTTGTATGGCTGCCGGGTCATCGGGTTGTAGCGCGAGTAAGGCCATCAAGACGAGAAAGCGCTTATCAGCCCGTGCCTTCAAACTCGATGTACGATAACCATAATCCAGCTCCGCCGGGGTGAGCATCTGCGGGCCATGCCGTGCATCCAGCACAACGACATCACGCACCACCTGGCTCATGTCACCCCCATGCGCTCCAGCGTTGTTGACGATAGCACCCCCCACCGTTCCGGGAACACTCACCGCCCATTCGAGGCCAGCTAAACCCAGCGCCTGACACTTACGTGCCAGCACCGTCAGGCCAGTGCCGCTGCTAACCGCCAGGTTTCGCCCACCATGCCACACGCCTGCTGTGATTTCACTCACGCGATTGATGACCACCAGACCCGGCACCCCTTCATCAGACACGAGCACATTGGCCCCGCCGCCGAGGACGCGCACCGGCAACCCTTCAGCCCAGGCCAATTTGACGACCTGGGCCAATTCTTCAGGCGGCTCGCGGGCGATATACAGCCATTCTGCCGCCCCCCCCAACCGGGCCGCCGTGAAACGCGCTAGAGGCTCTGCTGCCAACAGACGATCACCCAGACGGTCCTGAAGGGCCTTCATAAAATCAGCGCTGCTGCCGCAACTTGAGATAATTGACGCCGATTAAAGGCGCATCCCCCGCACTCATTATCAATATCAAAGCTGGCGGCTCCACATCTCGCACTAAGTCGGCAACTGCCGCATCCAGTGAGGGGACATGGCGTACATGCTCATGCCGAATCGACCGGGTTAATTCGGCACTATTGATGCCAGCAATCGGGTCTTCGCGGGCGGCATAAATATCTGTCACCAGCACTTCATCAGCCGCGTCAAACGCGCCGGTATAGGCATCCCACAGGTGCTGCGTGCGACTGTAGGTGTGTGGCTGCCACACCGCCCACAGTTTGCGCTCAGGAAAGCGTTCACGAGCGGCGGCCAATGTCAGCTTGATCGCCGTTGGATGGTGAGCATAATCATCAACAATCAGCACCCCGTCCACCTCACCACGCGCATGAAAACGCCTGCCAGCGCCCTGGAATGTCTTCAGCGCCCGCGCCGCCGCCTCAAACGGCACCCCCTGTTGATCGGCTACGATTAGCGCCGCCAGTGCATTAAGTACATTGTATTCACCCGGCAGTTGCAGTTCGACAATGCCCTGCATCCGCCCATCGCGCATCACATCAAAAACCGTCTGATACTTGTCATCAATATGGATATTTTGTGCCTGCCATTGCGCTTGCCGATTTTGGATGCCATATGTCGTCACCGGCAACCCAGCCACAAATCGATTCTGTGCCATGATCGCGCTGGTTGGATCATCACTTCCGGCAATCAGGAGGCCATCGTCGGGCAACAATCCAATAAAATGATTAAACGACTGCACCATCTCAGCCGGTGTTTTAAAAAAATCAGGATGATCGTACTCAACGGTTGTCAGAACGGTCACCTGCGGCAGGAGGCCATGAAACATGTTGTCATATTCGTCAGCCTCAATCACAAACGCTTTCCCCGCGCCGACACCAGCATTCTGTCCCGTATTGCGCAGGATGCCACCGATGATATAACTCGGTTGTTGCATCGTATCCAGTAGAATATGCGTAATCATGGATGTGGTGGTGGTTTTCCCATGTGTGCCAGCCACCGCAATACAGGCTTGCCCATCCATGAGATCAGCAATGACATCAGCCCGTTTGTAAACCGGGATATTGAGCGCCCGCGCCAGCGCCAGTTCCACATGATCGGTTGCAATCGCCGCCGAGGCCAGCACCATCTCTGCGCCCATGACATTCTCAGCAGCTTCTCCGATATGGATGTCGGCACCATCAGTTGCCAGCGCCTGGGTCAAGACATTGGGTCGACGATCGGAACCAGAGACATAATAGCCCTGCTCAAGTAAAATTCGGGCAATCGCCGACATGCCGAAGCCACCAACGCCGACAATATGAACATGTTGACCGGGCACAAATTGCGGCACTGTGCCCTCCCTTAGATGACAACCAGGACAAACAGGAACAGCACAATGACCGCCACTGCCAGCAGATCACCTGATCCGTCGGCACCGCCGCCCAGGATCATTAATGGCAGGTAGTTGATGGCAATCGCGCTGGACGAATTCGCTGAGGGGGCCACAATCGCCGGCGCCAGTGGGTAGCTATTGATGTCCATGAAATACCACAGTGAACCCCAGATCAAGTAACCATTCAGGCCACCAACCAGCGCGCCCAACACCCCTTCTTGCAAGCCACTGCGACCATCACGATCGCCCCGCCCTAATGCACGGGTTTGATAAGCGAAGAAGACAATACTGATAAAAACCAGTGATTGAATTATGAACACCTGTTCCAGCGCAACCCCCCGCAGAATGGTTCCCCGGAGGAAACTATCGAACTGGAACAACGCGAACAACCCCAGGATGATGCCGGCTGTCGCGATCAATTCTTTGCTCCAACCCCGCAAAAAGCCGATGATCGCAAAGAAAATCGACATCATGACCAGTACGGCAGATAATTGAATCATTCCGCTCCCCCTGCGAGTTGGACTAATGTTGCCGCCAGCCGACTGGCTCCCTGTGGCTGCGACAAAGCGTGGGCACAGTCGCGCATCCGTGCCCGACGGTCAGCATCACCCAGTATACCGCGAATCGTCGGCAACAAATCCGCCGCCATTTGCTCATCGTCCAGCCGAACCGCCGCGCCGCGTTCCGCCAGATAATCGGCATTCACTTTCTGATAACGCCAGGCATGCGGATAAGGCACGAGAATCGCAGGCAAACCGAATAACGGAAATTCGGCTAATGTGCTGGCCCCGGCCCGACTCACCACCAGATCAGCCGCCGCCTGCGCCAGACCCATATCATGGTGCAGATAGGCATGAGGCTGATAGCCCGCTGCTGCCGGACGTGCCGCAACTTCCGGCCAATCCAGCGTGCCCGTCACGTGCAGCACCTGGATCCCATCGGCCAGTAAATCCGGCAATATTGACTGCACTGCCTGGTTGATGCTACGCGCACCCCGACTACCACCAAATACCAACAGCACCGGTCGCTCATGATCCAGTCCAAAATGCGTCCGTCCGGCGGCACGAGTCGCGGTAGTAAACGTCGTTCGCAACGGATAGCCCGTCACGACTGTCGGGGTATGCGGAAAATAAACTTCGGATTCGGGTACCGTCAATGCAACTTGATTAACGAAGCGGCGCAGCATCTGGATCGTACTGCCCGGTTCAATATCGGGCAAAAAAATCAATATTGGGACGCGCAGTAGCCAGGCCACCAGTTCGACCGGCAACCCACTCCAGCCACCGGTTAATAGCAGCGATTGAGGCCGATCACGCAACAACAACACCAATGCCTGGAAAAACCCAACGCTGTAATTCAACAGGCTCCACACGCGGCGCGGCCAGCTTACCCCGGCAATCGGACCAGCACGCACATCCGCGTAGGTCGCAAACGCAATACCGGATTCGCGCACGAGCTCTCGTTCCAAACCGCCACTGCCCACAAAATACAAATGGATATGCGGATATTCAGCGAGCAAGGCTTCAGCTACGGCCAGGGCGGGATATACGTGACCGCCGGTTCCGCCGGCTGCTATCATGATCCGCAACTGCATTTCTCCGTTCAGGCGCATATTGTTGGCGGGCGCTAACCCGGCTCACACTCAACAGCAGGCCAGTCCCCGCCAGCAACACCACCAGCGACGACCCGCCAAAGCTAATGAAGGGTAGCGGTACACCCGTTGAGGGCACTACCGCCGTCATCACTGCAATGTTGAGCAGCGCTTTCGACACGACCCAGATCGTCAACCCCGCTGCCAGCAACCCGCCAAAGGCATCCGGCGCGCGTCGGGCGATCTGCAAGCCGCGCACAACCAGCGCTACATATAATAGCACGACCACCACCGCGCCGATAACGCCCAACTCCTCACCGATGACCGCAAAGATACTATCGGTATGGGGTGCGGGTAAAAAGCCGAATTTCTGAAGCCCATTACCCAGACCGCGTCCGGTCCAACCACCGTTGATAAAGGCAATGACCGCCTGCTGTACATGATAATTGGCCTGGGTCAGGTCGCTTACTCCTGCGACATAGGTCGAAACCCGATCTTCGGCATAACTCGGCAACAGGCCAAACTGTGTCACCGCCCAGACAACCCCGCCACCCAACACCAGCGCCAGCGCCAACTGCCGTGAGTCGGCACCCGCCAGGAAAAACATGATACCGGCAACCACAAAAATGATGGCCGCCGTGCTGAGATCGGGCTGAAGCATCACCAGACCGCCCACGATGCCAACCAGCATGGCAAACGGAATCAAACCATAGGCAATGCTCCGAATCCGGGTCCGGCGGGAGCTAAGCCAGGCCGCCATATAAATGACGATGACCAGTTCTGCCGCTTCACCGGGTTGCAATGACCCATTAATCAGGGCACGCCGCGCACCAAACGTATCATCACCAAACAACAGCACGGCGATCAATAACCCGATGGTAATCAGCAGCATCCAGACCGCAAACCGCCGCCAGATGCGATAATCAATGAATGTGAGCAACACCAGTGCCACGCTACCAATCGCGAGGTTACGCAGATGGCGCATGAAAATAAAGGTTTCGCTGCCAAAACTCTGGTAACTCCAATCGAAGGTTGCGCTGTAAACCATCATCGCGCCAATCGCCAGCAGCGCCCCGACCACAATCACCAGATAGGGATCAAGCACAGCTACAGCCCGTCGCTGCCGTTCGACCGACTGCGGCGCTATTTCTTCTTCAACAAATGTGGGTATCGAACGATCTGCCATAAACCCTCAAAACAATAAAACTCAACTACCTTCATTATAATCGCATTACCAGTTGACGAAAGTGCTCACCGCGATCGACAAAATCAACGTAGGCATCATAACTGGTGCCGCCCGGCGAGAGCAGCACCACATCTCCCGGTTGTGCCTGTTGCCCCGCCTCGGTGACAGCCTGAGCCAGCGTATCAACCCGGGTTACGTCATTGGTATGCCCCACAAGCGCCTGAACCCGGTTGACGATTTTCTCACCAACATGCCCAAACGCCACAATATGGCGGCATTTATCCGACGCCAGCACGAGCATGTCGTCCCAGGGTAAATCCTTGTCTTTACCTCCGGCCAACAAGATCAGCGGCTCATCAAAACTGCGGAGTGCGGCCACCACTCGTTCCGGCGCGGTCGCAATGCTATCATTAACATAGGTCACATCGTTTACGGTGCGGATGACTTCCAACCGGTGCGCCACCCCCTCAAATGTACTGATCGTCTTCGTCATCACATCAGCTTGAACACCCGCAGCCCCGGCAATGGCACAGGCTGCCAGCACATTGAGCACATTATGCGGCCCGCGCAGCGGAATATCCGCCTGTTCACACACCACATGGGGCAAACCGTCATGGCTGGAATGGCCCACGACCAGCAGCCGTTGTCCCGCCAGAAACGCGCCATCAGCCACCATCTCATTCCCGCTGAACCATGCCAGATCGCCCTGTGCCAGCATTTCAAGCTGGCGACTGCCGAGGTCGTCACGACACAAGATGGCAATATCAGCTTCAGCCTGATGCAACATAATCTGGGCCTTAGCCCGCGTATACACCTCCATCGTGCCATGTCGGTCCAGATGATTGGGCGTGATATTCAGAACCGCGCTGATTTGCGGACTCTGGGTCATGAGTTCCAATTGAAAACTGGAAAGCTCCATCACGACCTGGTCTTCCGGCTTGATCTGGTCCAGCACATCAAGCAACACGGGGCCGAGATTGCCGCCGACCCAGGTTTTTTGAGCGGCCTGTTGCAGCATTGCGCCCACGAGCGTGGTCGTCGTCGTTTTACCAGCGCTACCGGTAATGCCGATCACCGGGGCGGGGCAACGCTCCAAAAAAAGCTGAGCATCATTAGCTAACGGGATGCCGCGTTCGATGGCATTTTGCACAATCGGCAGCGCCAACGACACACCGCCGGAGATACAAATCAAATCCGTATCATCGAGCAAACTTTCGGGATGCCCGCCCAACACAAACTCGACCGCGCCATAGCCTGCCATATCGCCATTCATCTGGTCAAATGTGGACTGGTCGCTGACGGTAACATGGGCACCCACTGTCGGCAGCCAGCGGGCCAACGCCCGCCCCTGACGACCGAAGCCCAACACCACGACCCGTTTTCGATGCAAAGGATCCATAATCCCCCTAGATTAAGGCCAGGGCAATCCCTAGCATGGCACTCAACAAACCGACCAGCCAGAAGCGCTGGACTACCTGCGTCTCGCTCCAACCGCTCTTTTCGAAATGTCCATGGATTGGTGCTTCCCGAAAGAGACGGCGGTCCACCCCCCAATAACGCCGCGAATAGCGGGCGGACATGACCTGCAACATCACACTGAGCGTTTCCACAACGGGGACGATGGCGATCACCGGCAGCAGCAGCCACTGCCCGGACATAATGGCGACCGTTCCCAGCGTGGCCCCCAGCGCCAACGAACCGGTGTCGCCCATGAATAACTGGGCCGGGTGGGCGTTGTACCACAAAAAGGCGAAGCACGCGCCCACCAGAATAAAACAAAATTGCGTCAGGAAGATCTGTTCTTGCAACAGCGCAATCACCCCATAGGCAGCGAAGGCACTGGCGGTGATAATTCCGGCGAGGCCATCCAGACCATCAGTGAAATTGACGGCGTTTGACGTAGCAACGATGATAAAGGCACTCAACGGAATGAAGATGATCGGGCTAAGGCCAATTGGAACCTGGATAAACGGGATGTTCACCTGGTTGGCAAACGAGAACCCGCCGTCAAATTGCGAGATAATCACCGCAACCGTAATCGCCAGACCCCACTGGGCGATAAACTTGGCGCGGGCGCTCAGTCCCTCGCCAACCGGTCCGCGAGAAATCTGGATGCCCTCCCAGTCGTCAATCGCCCCCAGCACGCCATAGCCCAGCAGCACCGCCATTGGCAACAAAATACTGGGGCCAGTCAGCGTGCGCACCAGACTGGCAGCGTTCAAACCCAGTGTCAAAATCACGACCGGCAGGATAATCATAATGCCGCCCATCGTCGGCGTGCCGATCTTGGCTTCATGCCGGTCCCGGAGTTCAGCCCGAATCTGCTTGCCGATCTTCAAGCGATGCAAAATTTGGACAAATGGACCACCCCAGATCACGCCTAACAAAAAAGCGAGTGCCCCAACGGTCAATGCGAGTGGAAGGCCCATACAACTCCCGTTTCATTTTTGTAAGCCACGCTATTCTACCCATGCAGTTGGGAAATGTGCCAGTCGCCAGTTGCTGGTCATCAGTCGTCAGACTCAAGATTGCAGTAACAACCGTCAATGTTTACTTTCGTCATTGGCTAGCAGCCAACGACTGCCATTTACGCCTATCAATTTTCGCGTTTTACATCATTACCGCGTAAACTATGGGGCGGAAGCCGCTCACATAACGCAGTATGTCATGAATAGAAAACTGGTAATTATCGCACTCGTTCTTAGCCTGATTGTGCCCGGTGCAGTGCTGGCGCAGGCGACCGCACCAACGCCAACTGCGACGGCAACTGCCACACCGACCGCTACGCCGCTGCCAACCCTCACGCTGACGTTGTTCCGTGACGCCGACAGTTTGACCCTGCTGGTTCCGCCATCGGATGTCCCGGTGTCGTTGTTGGGGCTGGAATTGCGCGTTTCATTGATTAATGGCACGACCATCACCCGACGGCTTGACCGTGATTACGCGGCGTTTATCGGCCTGCCGTTTGCCAATGTGGACGAATTGGGCGCGGTCTGCTTCCGATTGGTGAAAGCGGGCGCTACCGGGCCACTACCCATAGAATGTGGGAATGGACCTCTTTTACTCACCCAACAACTGGCGGCGGCGGATGTGTTCTGGTTCGATAGCAGTACCAACCTGCCGCGCATTGTGCAGGTTCGGCAAAATAATATGTTCATCGGCCTCTGCCCGGCAACCCAAGATAGCTGTGCAATCGAATTGCCGCTGCTGCCTGTCACTGCAACGCCGACACCATCATTAACCCCAACGACGGCGGCTACAACTGCTGCGCCTACCTTCACACCGATTGTCATACCTACTCAAGGGGCGACATCGTTACCAATAGGATACCCTTGTGAAGCGACGATTGTAACAGACGGAATAGCAACGGTATTGAGAGACGTTCTACGTTCTAGCCCTTCTGAGAGGTCAGCATCTCGTGGATCGATTCGGGTCGATGAAAGGGTCTTGGTTTTAGGAGAGCCGTACTTCGCATCTGGAAACAAGTGGTTTGAAATAGGAAATTACAACGGCAACACTCTTGGATGGATTATAGAGCAGTATTTAAGATTGTCAGCGTCGTGCCCAATCTGAGTTTAAGCACACTGGAGATATTCACAATGATCTATATGACTAAATCTTTTTTCGTTTACGCTTTTGTTCTTTATCTGGCATATTTTCCAGTACAAATCAATGCACAGTCTGCTACAGCTCTTAATTGTGGTGACATTATTGCAGCCGAAACAAATCCTAATGAAGTATTTCATGAATATCGCTTGGGCGTAACCGCAGGAACTACTCTAAATATAACAGTCGAACCCAGAGGGTCTACTTTTAATCCTGGTGCAGTCTTACTTGATTCAGGTGCTAGCGAGTTTGCACAAACTAATGCCAATATAGCTGGAGTTGCTGAAGTTTTCGACAACCTAGTTGTTGGTTCGTCCAATCCTCTGTTAAGAATTTTGGGAACCCGACCACAATATACCGATTACATATATTATTCTACTCGTTCAGATTATTTTGGTGCATACATTGTATCTTTAGGATGTGTATTAGAAAGTGGTGATGTCATTAATCCAGGAGACATTGGGCAGGCAAACACTGGTTCCAATGGCGGAAACACCACAATATCTGCCCCACTTTCATTTTCAGGTATCGGCTTCCCCGGACTTGGACCAGTTGACTTCGCCAATGCCTTCCAACTGCCCCTGGCTCTCGGCATGCCTGTGCCCGGCACTATTCCACCTTCCGGTGACGCGGTCCTCGGCCTGACATTCGACGCTAATGCCGGCGACATGTTCGCGCTGGACTTTGCGCGTTTGGGCGGCAATCTCAATCTGGGGCTGGTGGTACTGTCGGCCAATAACGAGGTGGTGTTTCAGGCCAGTCTAGTCACGCTGGAGTCGCTCTCGGCCCGGTTAACACTGCCCAGCGCGGGGCAGTACACCATCGGCGTATTTCGCATTGATCTATTGCCACCGGCTGCACCAGAAGCCACTGCGTTCCAAATTACGGGCACACTGAATCCATAACACGAATCAAAGGGGCGAGCACACCGGCTTCGCCCCTACGCAATTTCTGATAACTGTAGACCAAAGACTGTCGACTAGCTACCGACTGATTTCATTCACCGCGCCACCTTCGGCTGCAAGTGCCCGGCGAATATCATCCGGCGGAATCTTCATGTGAATCACGAGCCGTTCAGCCAGACTCTGGAACACCGGTGCGGCCACCCGCGACCCCCAGTAACCGGAAGGTCGGTCCAGCTTAATCAACACGCTGACTACCGGGTCATCCGCCGGAAGAAAACCCACAAACGTCACAATTGAGGTGTTGGGTTCATAACCAACCGGGGTTGGAATCTGCGCGGTGCCAGTCTTGCCCGCAATCGTATATCCCGGCAATGATGCTCGGCCTTCCAGCCCATCGCGCACCACCGCCACCATCATATCGGTCACAATCTGGGCAGTTTCGGCGCTAATCGGGCGACCCAGTGTCGACGGTTCCGATTCCTGGACTTGATCGCCATCCACTAGTTGCTTAAAGACATGCGGCTGCATCATCAGGCCATCATTGGCAATCGCCGACACCGCCGTCAACATCTGCAACGGCGTCACCGCGATCCCCTGCCCAAAGCTGTTGGTGCCCAGTTGACTATCGCTGTAATCCGGGTCGCCGGGCACATACATCGTCCCCGTTCCCTCACCCTGCAAGTCAATCCCGGTGGGACGACCAATGAAGAAATCATGTAGCTTGCCGTAAAATGCCAGCGGCCCCATTTCTAAGCTCACTGTCGCCGCGCCCACGTTGAGCGACTTCACCAGTACCCCGGTCATATCGACCACACCATGCGCCGCCCGGTCCCAGTTCTCGATGGTGATGCCACCCACATCAATCCGGCCTTGATCGACATAAGTATCGTAGGGCGACACTACCCCCAGATCAATGGCCGAGGCAATGGTCAACACCTTCATGACCGACCCCGGCTCATACTGTTCACCTACAGCCGGATTGAGCAAAAGCGATGGATCATTGACATCGAAGTAAGCATTGGGGTCGAAGCTGGGATGATTCGCCATCGCCAGAATCTCGCCATTCCGCGGATTCATAATGATGATAGTGCCCTCGGTCGAACCCGTTTGGGCGATGGCCTGTTGTAGCTCACTTTCGGCCAGAAATTGCAGGTCACGATCAATCGTCAGAACAATATCGGCACCCCGATTTTCGCGTGGGTCCTGTGGCACATCAAATGGAATATTACTCAGGGTTTGTTCACGCTCACGTCCGGCAAGCTGTTCATGATAAAAGCCTTCGACACCATAATAACCGGTCAGATCACCACCCACGAAGCCGAGTACCTGGGCCGCTAATGTCCCCTGCGGATAGCTGCGCCGCGCCAGCGGGACAATATCCACTGCCAGCAGGTCCAGTTCAGCGACTTGTTGTCCGACTTCGGCGCTCACCCGGGGTGCCAGCATCACCCAGGGCACCGAACTACGTATACTCTCTAAGGTTTCCAGTTCATCCAGATTCAACAATCGCGCCAGTTGAGTCGCGACATCCCGCTCATCAGAAACCAGGATGGGGCTAACGCCTATTTGGTATTCGAGTGTATTGACCGCCAGCGTCTGCATATCGCGGTCGAAAATGTTGCCCCGCGCCGCCGCCAGCCGCAACGTCCGGTTATAGCCCGAATTGGCGACACTCTCCAGATAACTCGCGACCCGCGGATCCAACTGCAACTGAAATGACATCAACCGGCCCAGCAGAATAATACTGGCAATCAGCAGGCCAATAATCACGACGGGCAACCGTTGCTGAAGCATTTCCTGCTGCATATGCTGTGGGCGCATGACGATACCTCCGCTAATTCAGCTCGTTGGAAAACGCATCAAATTGCTGTTGCAGCCAGCCAATAAAAGTCTCGTCATATACAGGCACGATTTGCGGCTCAACTTCTAGGATGATCGGCGCGAGATCACGTTCCGGGTTGTAACCATCAATCACCAGATATTCAATATCATCACGTCCTGCCAGGGCAAACCCCAGATCACGCGCCCGCTCTTGTAAATAGGGCACACTGCGCAATCCGGCGATTTCGGCCCGCAGTTGCTCGTTGGCCTGTTCCAGGCGATTACGTTCCGCAATCAGATATTCGAGTTGCCGTCCGGTCGTTGCAGCACCGGCTGATAAAGAGAGATACAAACCGCCGATAATCAAAGCCACAAAGAACCCCAACGCGGCCAGCGCAAAGGCCTGTCGCTGATTACGCCAGGGCGTCCGGCGCAGCGCGTGATCGATCCATTTATTCGAAATCATACTTACAATTTTTCCACTACCCGTAACTTGGCGCTGCGACTGCGGGCATTCTGCTCAATTTCCGCAGCATCAGCTACTATGGGTTTTCGATTCATCAGTCGCACCGTTGCCCGGTGATCGCACACGCAAACAGGAACCTGGGGCGGACAAACGCAATCAATACTGGCATCCTTGAATGTATGCTTGACGATACGGTCTTCCAGACTATGAAAGCTAATCACCGCCAGCCGTCCACCTGGTCGCAACAGATCAATCGCAATCGGCAGCGCCCGTTCAAGCGTGCCCAGTTCATCATTCACCGCGATGCGTAGGGCCTGAAACACTCGCGTTGCAGGATGAATCTTATCTGATTTTCGGCGGGGCGCAACTCGCTCAATGAGCGTCGCCAGATCACCGGTGGTCGTCAATGGTCGGGCTTGTACAATCGCCGCGGCCAGTTTACGCCCATACCGTTCTTCGCCATACCGATAAAAAATATCGGCTAGTTCGTTCGCATCCCAGGAGTTCACCAGATCAGCCGCCGGGGGTTGATTGCTGCTCGCATCAAACCGCATGTCGAGGGGACCCTCATGGCGAAATGCAAAACCCCGCTCAGGCCGATCGAGCTGCATCGATGAAACACCTAGATCAAGTAAGATCCCATCTACCTTGTTCCACCCCATTTGCGCAGCGGCCTGCTGCATATCGGCATAGCTCATATGCAGCAAACTGGCACGGTCCCTATAGGCCGCAAGATTCGCCTGGGCCAGTTCTAAAGCCGTGGTATCCCGGTCAAGACCCACCAACACACTCGCACCATTTTCGAGCAGTGCCCGGCTATGACCGCCAGCACCCACAGTGCCATCAATGATACGTTCCGCCGGAAGCAATGCCGCCAGTATCGGTTGTAATAAAACAGGGATGTGGGTCATAAACCGAATTCGACCAGGTGCTTCGCTTCAGCCAGTGCATGGGGCACCAATTCCAGCGTATCCCGCCAACCGGAAGGCTCCCATAATTCCAGAAAAGTTTCCATGCCAGCGATCAGGACTTCATCGGACAGGCCGGCGTAGACGCGCAAATAGCCGGGTATCGACATCCGCCCCTGCCGGTCCAGCGACAACTCCACTGCACCAGAGAACAATAATCGGCGTAAGGCCCGCGCTGTCGGATGGGTAATGGGCATTTGATTGAGGCGTTCGGTTACGGATTGCCAGGCATCGTGGGGGTAAATTACCAGGTTACGGTCGAGGCCGCGCGTTAAAATTGCGCCGGGGTTGAGGTGGGGACGAAACCGCGCCGGGATGATTAATCGACCTTTGTCGTCCAGATGATGACAGTATTCGCCCCAGAACATGTGCGACTCCCCAACTTGTGCGACCTGGGGCGATTATACCACATTATCCCGCAGCGAGACTTTAAGAATCCCACATCAATGGTACAAGTTTCCTTATTCTTCAGGTGAAAAAATAAATGGGCGGTCACAGTTGACCACCCACTTTTATCAGTCGAAAATGTCAAAGATTTCCTCGAGGAAATCCTTCTTGCGATTACGTCGCCGCTTTTTGTCGGAGCGGTAATCACGATCATGATGATCGTGTACATCATCGTACTCATCTTCATGGTAGTAGTCGTCATAGTCGCGCTTACTTTTACGGCGCGAGGCGGGAAAATCTTGCTCGAACTTCGTCGCCCGCTCGATAATCCGGTCTACTTCGCCCCGGTCCAACCACAGACCGCGACATTTTGGGCAATAATCGACTTCGACTCCATGACGATCGGTGATATGTAAATCGACAGTCTCACAAACAGGGCATTTCATGTCCTTACCTCATGTGGGCTTATCGAATAAAAAAGATCAGCATCGTTATTATACCCGGAAATGGGCGCACGAAAGTTAGGGATTCCTGAGTCTCACCCCCAACGGATTCAATGTGCCGGTGATTTGAAACGCCGTGGCTTCGGGGTTAGTTAGAAACAAATATTACCTACAATGTGGTTACCACTCTCGAAATTCTCGAATCAATTGAAAAGGCACTGCTTTGGGAGTTTGAGTTTCGTCGAAAACCGGCGTTTGATCCTCATTTATTGGAGTAATCCCAATAAAATATGAAGAAGTCTCAACCACTAAGAATTCTTCCTCAAATGACTGGTAGCCCCTGAGCACGGTTTGGTGAATTACTTGCCTATTTTTTAATACTACGATATGTAAATCAATTGCATCATGAAACTTATCAACTTGAAACATAAATTTACTATCCTGCGGCGCGGTAAAAGAAAATAAGTGAGTTTTATTATTTTCATCATAAGAAGTCACAGTCCCAAAAATCGGACTCTGGTTCAATCCGTCTATGCTTACTACACCTTCAGCAAGATCAACGGTGAACGGGCAATTTGTTTCAGTAACAATATGTTCAGCTCTTGCCCATCCAAGAATCTGGTATTCAAAGTCTCCAATTAACAGCCAAATAACACCACTGGTAGACTCAACATGCTTTAGTAGAATTCTAATCGCTTTATCAGTTTCAAAGACTCTTTGGATATTACTATCATCCGACGGTTTCAATCTTGTTACTATTTTACTCGCACCATTTAATGAAATTTCTCCGTTACAAGGGTATTCATTTCTAGATATCCTTGTTGGGTTCACTATTGCAGCATCTGCCCTCAACTCAATCACGCACCGCTCAATTTGACAAAATTTCACCTCACCTGTTTGGAACAGAAAGTTTAGTACTAGATTCTGAGATGCTGAATACCAAAATACATCAGCAGGCGCCAATTCTTGCTCAATGACTTCTGCCGAGTTGCAATCAAGAGGCAAGGGTATTTGACTATTCTTCTGAGAAATTCGGAGACACAGGGAAGATGATATAGTTTCAAAGGGAACTCCTACAAAAGCTGGAAAGTCTATATCTATTTGCCTTTCTATAGTTTCAGTTTGAGAGAAACTAACTCTAACTCTTAATCCCTTAATATAAGATGCTATATTAGGGTCAATTTGAGGAAGATATATAGTTAAATTTTCTGCATCTCTAAAAACAGTAAAAATGTGTGAAGTGCTTTCGGGAAGAAATTCTTGAGATCGTAAAAAGTAAGAATCTGCAACCACTAAAAAAATGATGCATATGATGACCTTCGCTTGAGTCACCCGTAAACTCAAAGGCATTTTGCTGTTATTTAGGTTCATCATCAAACGCTCAAAAACCTTTATTCACAAGCTAATTAAGGATTCAAAGAGCCGGTAATTTGGAAGGCAGTTGCTTCGGGATTTGCAGGCGGCAGTAAATCTATGCGGAAGACACCAATCGTGTATTGTCCGCCGCTCGGCAGCGTCAGGCGGGTCGATAACGTTTCGGATGTCACCAAACTTGACTGAAACACTACTTCATTATTTGCAGATAACACAATCAAACCGAGATTAAGATTGCCAGATAACCGAACGAAATCCAGTTGGAGTATGTCCGCAGCATTGGCTTCAAACAGGAATCCCAGAATTTCGCCACCCGCTGGAGTCATCGCCCCAGTCATGGGAACATCAACAATTAATGGCAAACTAATAACATTAGAAAAATCAATTGGCTTGAGACCTGGAAAACCAAAGCCGGAAAAAACGGGTACTTGTGCAACTGATGTGGGCGAGGCATCGGGAGGGGTGTCACCGGGTTCAATCACAGTGCCATCGCGCAGCGTGCAGCTAACAAAAAGCGTATAGATACCTACACCGCCAAAGTCCCAGGGTTGGGTGCCGACAGAGCCGTTTGAATTAAGCTGTGTATTCAAAACTTTGAGTGTGTAATCGCCATTGGCCGAAAGTACACCAGTGCTTATAGCTGGATTCTGCGAGACAAGTCCTGAGCGACCCCGATCATCCTCCGAGACAACAATCGACATTCCAGTAGGACCATCGACACCAACAACAAACTGTAGTTGTTCGCCAAACGGGCTGCCGCTAACGGTCAAATTATCACCTGCTGCCAGCGAAATAACATACTCATTCAGTTGGGCATCCTCTGAAAATTCATCTTCGATTATCATGCCACAACTAACAGCAGTTGATTGTGATTGAGTGAGACCAACCATGAACATCAGTAATGTAAAAACAATCAGAATGCTACGTTTCATAGCTTACCTCTCCTCATCATTCAATCAGGGCATAACTCAGATGCATTTACGTATTCTATCGGTATCCAACCTTGATTAGCACCGTTTTCGTATTCCATTTGATACCAAACTTTGCCATCGTTGGATCGTCTATCGAATATATTTACTGTTGATGCCTGTTGCACTGCCGGACGAAACGGCGCATTCATTTGTGGCGTAATTCGCACCTGATTGAGTAAGCCGCCACCGCTAAAAACAATCATCCCATCACAAGGATAACCCGGTGTCGCAGTGAACGCAGATGCAACAGCGCTACCAACCGGCCACTCAACCGCGCACTGGGCTTCAGGTCCACACGCCGCAACCAGCCGGTCGTCACGATAAATAAAAATTGTGCGATCGACAGCAGCTCCTCCATCGCGCCAGAAAACGTCGGCACTGGCGACCTGCTGTGTCAAGAGCAGCACCCCGCTCTGGCATACCTGTGGGACAGGTCGAGTGCCACCACTGCGTAACAGGCGAAAACACAGCCCTTGTCCCAGCGAACCGATGTTAGCAAAGGGCATCCCCAGGAATGCCGCATAATCCTGATCGAGTCGGCGGGAAATTGTACCGCCACCCAACAGCGTCACCCGGTATTTTAGACCCTCCAGCGACAACGGGTCGTCAGACGGCGGCACATACAGGGTCAGGCTGTCTTCATCACGGAACAACATCAACGTCACGCTGTCTCCAGCAACAGCGGTTGGTGTTGGCGTCGCGGTTGCCGCCCGCTGCGTCGGGGTTGATGTTGGCGGGATGCTTGTGGGCGTATTGGATGGAACCGGAGTCGGGGCTGCCACTGTGAAGGTCTGCGGCTCACTGCGTTGACCGTTGAATGTGCAGGTTACTTTAACCGACACCCCGGCAGTATTGGGCGCATCGAAGGTAATCCTCCCAGATGAAGTATCGAAGCCAAAGTCACGTCCCTGAGTCGGCTGAAACAGGCAGTTAGCTCCCGGTTCCGTACGAACCACTACCTGACCACCGGGTTGTACAGTCAAAGGGAAGATCTCAACCGCCAACGTTGATGTATCGGGGGTCATGGTGGGTGGCTCCGATGTAACGGAGGGTGGGATTGAGGTTGGTGTCGGCGATTCAGTTTCAGTTGGCGTTGCACTGAGCGCCGCCATCGCAACCGCCGTTTGGGTTGTGGCATATGTTGCAGTTGCATCAGGCGTTGGTGTTGCATTTTGCTGTTGAAATGGGGGCAAAGCCAGGATTGCCACAATCAATGCGATAATCGCCACTATCACGCTTACCCCTTGCCACCAAGGCCGACCCAGAAATTGGGCGACGCTTGAGGATGGCATGGAAACCCGATTTGCTTCGCTCAAGGGCAATGTGTCAACATCACTCAACATCGATTCGCCCGGCAGTTGTAGTGGGAGTGTATCTGCGGAAGTACGAGACACCACGGCTTCAAGCCCCCGCACGAATCGTATGCTCAATTGCGATTCAAGGCCCTGCGTCATATCCTCATACTGAAGGTCAGCTAATCGCGACCATGCTTCACCAGAAAACAACACTGGAAAAACGCTTTTATCGACCTTCTCCGCAACCAGAATCTCGCGCTCAACCCAGGTAGACTCTTGGGATTGGGGCGACATAATCACAATAAATGCAGCACATGATTTGATGTTTTCTTCGATTGACGGCCACCATTTGTTACTTGGTTCAAGACGAGTTTCATCCATCCAGACAGAAAACCCCTCGTCTTGTAGCAAGCCTCGCAGGTGTCTGGCAAATTCAATATTCTGTTTACTGTAACTGATAAAAATATGTGACATGGTTTGTCCACATGAGTGCTTAGGCTGACAGCAATATTAACCCATCTAGCGCCACTGCAAAAATGATTGGCGGCTGTGTTACAATGATTTTATGATAGTTGGAGTATTTAGAATGGCGATAACAAAACTGGTTCCGTCCTATGAGCGATTTCTTGATCGGGTCATTGAAAGTATGACTCTGCCCAAAATACGTACTTCCCAATAGGATGCCCTTAATAAAGCAAGTATAATCAAGTTGAATTTGGTAATAAGGTTTTGTGATGATTGATTTTGCTGAAGTCCCGATCAATTTTATGGATTACTTAATTGAAAAAGCATCCCCTCAGGAAATCTTAGCCTACCAAGCGTCTGAAGCTGAACAAAAAAGAGCGATTGAATTACTTGAAAAACTCAACGTCGGCGACCTAACCCCGGAGGAAGTTCACGAACTTCAAGTGATGCAGCAGCGGAATCGCTTTGTCATAGCAATGAAAGCCAGAGCGCTTGAAACCCTCAATAATCAATCGTGAGGATATCACTTTCGGTTCGGGAAAAGGTTCGACAACGTGCTGATAATCGCTGTGAGTATTGTCGCTTACCCGAAATCATGAGCGAACTTCCCCATCATGTTGATCACATTATAGCGACCAAACACAATGGTTCTTCGGAACTCAATAATCTTGCATGGGCTTGCTTCGAGTGCAACGTTTCAAAAGGCACGAATATTGCTGCCTATGACCCCAAACTGGGCATACTCGCTCCGCTTTACAATCCACGAACCCAAAAATGGGACGACCACTTCATGCTTCGTGGTGCATTAATTGTTGGTAAAACGCCTATTGGACGGACAACCATCACGATCCTCAATATGAACAGTTCTGCGCAAATTAACGCGCGTCAGGCACTTATCAATTCAGGTGACTGGTAATCTTCTCGCATCAACTCCCAAATCTGGTAAAATAGAACGCACGTCCGAAAACCAGAAACAAATAGAATCCTGATGAGTTTCACACCTTCTGAACATATCCAGACAATTTTGAGTAACCTGCCACAGAAGCCCGGCGTCTACATGATGAAAGACAAGAAGGCGGAAGTGATTTATGTGGGCAAAGCCAAAAAGCTGCGCAATCGCGTGCGCAGTTACTTCGTGAATAGCGCCCAGCACACCGAAAAAACGTTGCGAATGCGCGACCGCATCGTGGACATCGATTACATCGTCGAGCGCAACGAAGTCAAAGCACTGATTCTGGAAGAAACGCTCATCAAGCGCTATCAACCGCAGTACAACATCGCGCTCAAAGATGACAAGCGCTACCCGTACATCAAAATTAACTGGCAGGATGATTTCCCTAAAGTCGAGGTCACGCGACGCGTCACCAAAGACGGTAGTCGCTATTTTGGACCCTATGTAGCGATGTGGGCGGTGCAGGATACGCTACAAACCCTACGCAAGGCCTTTCCCTACCTGACCTGTAACCGCGACATCAACGGGCAGGACGAACGCGCCTGCCTGTTTTATGACATCAAATTGTGCAATGGTCCGTGCATCGGTGCCGTCAACCGCGACCAATACCGCATGATGATCGAGGAACTCATGTCAGTCTTGAGCGGGCGCTCAGAAGGTGTAGTGAAGCGCCTGAATGAGGACATGGAACGCGCCGCCGAAGGACTCAATTTTGAGATGGCGGCCTCCATCCGCGATCAGATTCGCGCCATCGACATGATTACCAAAAAGAATCGCGCTGTGGGCAAACAATTCACTGACCATGATGTGATTGCGTTGGCCCGCGACAAAAACGATGCCGTCGTGCAAATTCTCTTTGTGCGCAATGGTCTCTTGATCGGCAGCAGTTCGCATGTGCTGGATGGCACTGAGGATGAATCCGATGAAGAGGTGATTGAGACCTTCATCAAACGCTTCTATGATGATGCGCCGGAAATCCCCAAAGACTTGATCCTGCCGCAGAACGTCGAAGAGGCGAAGATCATCGAGCAGTGGCTGCGGGATAAACGCGGCGGCAGTAAGGTCAGCATCACGGTTCCTCAGCGCGGCCAAAAGCGCGAACTGGTGAAAATGGCACACGACAATGCGGGCGAAGCGCTGCGGATGATGCGGGCGCAGTGGGAAGCAGACACAACCAGGCAAGAGCAGGCTCTCAGCGAACTTCAGACCGCCTTGAATTTGAAGACGGTGCCCAACCGCATCGAGTGTTTCGACATCAGCACGACGCAGGGCACCGCCATTGTCGCCAGCCGGGTGGTGTTTGTGCAGGGCACGCCGCGCAAGAGCGAATATCGCCGCTTTAATATCCGCACCGTCAGTCACAGTGGCTCTGATGATTACCAGTCGATGCGTGAGGCCCTCACCCGCCGCTTCAACCGCCATGTCCGCGCCCAGGAAGAACCAACCGAGGTGGCGCCGGGCGGTGAAGATCGCGATGAAACGTGGCGCTTGCTCCCCGACTTACTCATTATCGACGGCGGCAAAGGACAACTGGGCATCGCAGTTGAAGTCCTCAAAGAGTTTGACCTGTTCGGCAAGGTGCCACTGGTCGGCTTAGCCAAGAAGTTTGAGGAACTATACCGGCCCTATAACCCCGACCCGCTCATACTCCCGCGTAACAGCCAGGCCCTGTACCTCGTCCAGCGGGTCCGCGACGAGGCCCACCGCTTCGCCATCACCAGCCATCGCAATCGCCGCCGTAAGATGGGCATGGCGAGTCGGCTGGAAACCATTCCCGGTATCGGCCCGGCCAAACGCAAAGCCTTGCTAAAAGCCTTTGATAACTCGATTGACGCCATCAAAAACGCCAGTGTTGATGACCTCACCGCCGTCACGGGCATCACGACCGACATCGCTGAGACGATCAAGGCCGAACTGACAAGCTAATCCTCTTCATACTTAACCAACGCACTTTTGAGTGCGATTTGCAGGTAGTGAATATATTGATCCTGTGTCCAGCCACGCTTCATAGTCAGGTCTTCCCAGGTGACGAATGAGAGCGCCGACCAGAAGAAGTCTGTCGCGGTTTTTACCGACCATTCCGGAGCGAGCAACTGATCGCGTTCCAGCATAGTGATAACATGTTGGCACTTTTCGTAAAAGGCTGCCATACGGTCATCCCAGGCGGAGGCCGCGGCTTTGTCCGTTTCGCGGGCTAAAAGCAGCGCTTTTGCGAGGCCATAAATATCGGGAATGTAGCCGGCCCAAAACTCGACCAGGGCGTCCAGGGCTTCGACGCCATTTTGTGCGCCGAAGATTTTCACAGTACGGCCCGGATGATCGAGCATTTCATCCAGATAACGTGCTGTCGCCGTGAGTAAACCGGCCCGTGACCCAAAATGCAGATAGATCGCCTGCCGTGAGACTTCCGCCGCCCGCGCAATATCTTCGAGGCGGACATCTTTCCCGCGCCGTTTTTCCATAAGGCGTCGGGTTTCTTTGAGTATGCGTTTGCGTGTTTCGGGGTCACCGCTTGACATCGTGTAAACTTTACCCTATACTTTACACCATGTAAATTTACACAGTGTAAAGTCAATACCAGTTTGTTGCGAGGAGATTATACCATGTACGATGCCATCATTGTGGGGGCGCGCTGTGGGGGTTCGGCGGTGGGTTTGCTGTTGGCACGGAAGGGTTACAGGGTGCTGTTAGTGGACCGGGCCACCTTCCCTAGTGAGACGGTTTCCGGCCACTGTATTCTGCATCATGGTACGGTGAGGCTGCGGCGCTGGGGATTGCTGGATCAGGTGGCTGCGTCAAACACACCCATGATTACCAGAGTGGCTTCCAATGTAGGTGATTTTACCCTTTCGGGCGATGTGCCGCTGATCGATGACGCGCCAGCCGCCATTGGTCCCCGACGCAGTGTGCTGGATTCGATCCTGCTGGAAGCCGCTGTTGCAGCCGGGGCTGAAGTCTGGCAGGGATTCAGCGTGACGGGCGTGCTGAAGGATAGTGATGTGGTCACGGGGATTCGGGGAAGAAGCGGCAGTGGCAAAACTATCAGCGTGCAGGGACAGATGGTTATCGGCGCAGACGGGAAACACTCCAAAGTTGCACAGTGGGTGCAAGCCCCTAAGTATCGTGAAGTGCCATCACTAACGTGCTGGTACATGAGCTACTGGAGCAATTTCCCGACCGAGGGCCTTGAAATGCACTGGCGAAAACATCGCGTCATCTTCTCAATGGCGACCAACGATGGGCTGGTAATGAACGCGGTGGCGTGGCAGCACGAGGAATTTCATGAGTTCCGCAGTGACATTGAGGGCAATTATCTGACAACCATGAATCTAATGCCCGATCTGGCGGAGCGTTTACCAGACGCACGCCGCGAGACTCCCTTCTATGGGATGGCGGATGTGCCAGGTTTCTTCCGTAAGCCCTATGGACCCGGGTGGGCGCTGGTGGGCGACGCCGGACATCATAAGGACCCGACACCCGCGTTCGGTATTAGCGATGCGTTCTGTGATGCTGAACTGCTGGTCGAAGCGCTTGACGCAGGCTTTTCCGGCAAACGGTCCATGCTTGAAGCCCTGGCAGAATATGAGCTGCACCGTAACGAACGGGCGATTCCCGATTATGAGTTCACCTGTCAGCGTGCTCTGCTCGAAGACTGGGACGATCCCCAATCGTTGCAACTGCGGTCAGCACTGCGCGACAATCCAGCAGATGCGGGACAATTCTTCGGGGTCGTCGTCCGGGCGATTCCCGCGCAGGTGTTTTTCGCGCCGGATAACATCAGCCGGATAATGGCAACGAGCATCAACCAACCCGTATGAACTAGAATCAGGGTTTGTGTACATTGCTCTTTCGTTCTGTCCTTGCTCGAACCGACCACCAGCTGGTTGAACAGGAGCGACGGTAGATCATCCATTCGTGAGATTGACGAATTAACAGGAAATCAGGCTTTATTCTCGAAATAATTCTGCAATTCGTCAATTTTCGTATGGAGTTCATCAACTTGTTCGCGCAGCGCATTGATCTCTGGATCCGATTCAGTGTAAAGACGGTCCAGGCCGATAACACCCAGCGCTGTGATGAGTGCCCCCAGCACTTCAACGCCGATGCCCCGGAACAATTCAAGCGACCAGTTGCTCACAAAGAAGGCATCAATCCACACCAGCAAGCCGATAACGCCCAGCGCCGCAATGCCAAACCCCCAGAGTCGATGTCCACGCATGACAGTCTCCTTCACAATATTGTGTCATCCAACTATTTTACTCCAGGTTGCTGACCCTTCCTCGCAATTTTGCAGCACGCAAAACGGGACCTTTGCTGCTAAGTGCTGCAACGGCTGGCAAACACCAGTCGTCAGCTTACGCCTCCGAGATGGCAGCGGGCCAAGGCAATGGCTAACGACTGCAATGCGAATATCAATTGAAGCAATTTCCCTGGTTCCTGGCTTTCTATTTGTCACTTCAGCGTGAAAGAAATCTGAGTTAACGTCTGAATATGGTTCGAACGTTCTATATGAATCCACCCTGTCCGCAAGACGTTGGAGTCGTACCATCGTACTGCCATCCACTGCTTAAATCTGAAGATTTCCGGGTTTCCCCAGCGTGATGCGAGGTCGTCCACGGTTAGCCTACTCTCTTGCATGACAAGATGAAGCGCCATAATAGTACCGTCCCCCATCGCCACGCTGACACCTGAAAACGGTCCAGTCTGCAAAGTCCGCGAACAGTATTCGCTGACGTCGGCTGGCGTTGGCTCTGGAGATAATCGGCATGTGTATCCCGTGGTTTCTAATGAGTGAGGATTCAATAGCTGACCTGGAAATAAGTGGGCATAAGCATCAAACGGGTCAGCAAGAAATGGCGCTCCGATGTGCTTCGCCAGCACGTTTACGGTCAGAATTATCGATAAAAAAATTGCGCACAGAAGCAGCGTTATAATCATGAGTGGTGGCAAACGGAAATAGCGAAACCGCTGCTCGGAGTGTTGAAGCCTGGCATTGCGAATAACTTGCTGCATCTTGTACTGCCGTTCGACTTAAATTAGATCGATAATTCAAGTCTTGCCGAACGACAGACATAGTGTCATCAGCCGTAAGATATACACACGCGATGGAAAGGGATTATTAAGGATTACAGAAGGTTTAGCATCCTGGCACGAGCAACAGCTGCTGTCCGGTTGTCCACACCCAATTTGCCATAAATATTACTGGCATGGGCCTTAATTGTACCAACGGCCAGGAATAGCCGGAGTGCTATCTCTCGATTCGTTAGCCCTTCAGCGATCAAGCCCAGGATCTCAATTTCACGTTTGCTGAGTGGTTCAATGAGGTTATGTTTGGAACTGTGCGCTGGCTGAGATTCGTCCGATTCGAAATGGAGGAGCAATCCTGCTGTAGCTGCTTTCAGATCGCTGTGTCTACCATTTTCCCATGCCATCGCGTAAGCAGTCGTACCAAGTTCAGCTTCCAGGTGGGCACGTAGGCGGATAAGCAGCGGCCACTGCTCCATCCATGCCCTGGCGCTGGCTGGATGATGAAATGCCAACCCCAGGATTTCGACAGCTCGTTCGGCGTATCCTGCATTATTCATAAGAATCGCGGCAACTGGCAGCGCGATGGTCATGCCGCGATAGTCCTGCCAGTGGTAAGCGACGTTCAAGGACTTCAGAAAATAATATCGGGCTACTGAGTAGTCTTCCAATCCACAGGCCGCAACCGCCAAGCCTTCTTCAGGCCGCAGGTTTGGGGGGCGCACTTCAGATGTGCCGTCTTCACACAACGTCCAACTGCGAGCATAATCTTCATCTAAGGTAGCCAGCATACCCAATAGAGCCCGTGCCAGGTCGGTTCCATCTACTCTGGATGAGCTATACTGAGCTGTCATCTCAAGAGCCTTTTCAGCCTGCGCTCGACATTCTTGAAAATCTCCCTGCTGAAAAGCAATCCAGGCCAAATAGGCGGCCATGCGGACCATCCACGCGCCACTACCGATCTCCAAATAGATTCTGCCCATTTCTTCAATATAGCGTTTGGCCCGTGCATATTGACCAGCTTCCAGCGCTCCAAGCCCCAGGTTGACGAGTGACGCAGCCATACCGAAACGGTCGTCAATCGCTCGTCTCAGGTCGAGACTTTGCCTGGAAAGTGAGATAAATTCTTCAATCTGTCCGTTGGCACCGACCACCGCGCCCATCCAATCGGCGACCCTTGCCATATAAAAGCGGTCCCCCATGTCGGTATAAAGCGCTAAACTCTCCTTCAGCAGCGGGATGACACGGGCGAAATCGCCGGTTAAATGCCCAAGTGCACCTGACAGCCAAAGGCAGAAGGCTATCTGTGGTTGGTCGGCCTGCTGTCGAGCCAACACCAGCCAATCATGTATTTCGGCTTTAATCGCTGCGCCACCATCAAGATTGTAATCCTCCCACCTGAGCATCCATATAGCTCGTACTCGGATTCGCCCCTGAATGGCATGCATATCCTCAGTAATTTCAGCAGTCAACTGATCGTGCGCACTCCCCAGCAGTTCATGACCCGCTTGAAACCACCCCTGCATCTCGCAGAAGTGAAACAGACTTTCCGTTGCCTGTTCAAGGCCAGAATAATTCTTCGTCGCCAGAGTCCAGTACCAAGCCACACGGATATTCTCAAAATCGGCCTTGATCTCATTAAGGGCAGCTAACTGCCGGCGGCCTTTCATGTCCTGCTCTCGTTTACTCAGGTAGGTCATGAAATAGGTCGCGTGAGAATCGCTTACTTCGTTTCCGTCACCAGCGAGTATTCGTTGTTCGTCAGCATACTGCCGCAGTAACTCATGCATGTCGTATCGCCCGCTAGCAGGATCATGTCGAAGCAATGATTTTTCTACCAGTGAGGTCAACTCATTCAGGGTTGATCCTGTTACCTGCTCGGCAGCTTCCCGGGTGCAGCCACCCCGAAACACTGCAAACCGGCGCAGCACAATTTGCTCATGTACGGTGAGCATGTGCCATGAGTGATCAAATACAGTCTGCATACTGTGGTGACGTGTCGCAGCATTTTGTACTCGTGCGGCTAAAATGGCCTGACTCTGTTGCAGTTCGTCGGCAATATCCCGGCAAGAGAGGGTCTTCACCCAGCCAGCCGCCAATTCTAGTGCCAGGGGCATACCTTCGACTAACTGGCAAATGCGAACGATGTCGTCGTGCTGCGCTGCAAAATCAATGTCGCCGCGCAACCGGTGCGACCGGTCATAAAACAACTGCAGGGCACTGTAGGTATGTACAACGGCTGATATTCCGCTTGCCGGGTACGTCAAACCATGAATCTGTCGCAGCCACTCTTCCTGCAAATTGAGCGCTTCACGGGAGGTTGTCAGGATTTTGACCCGGGGCGCGGCGCTCAATATTTCTGACAGTAGATCCACACCGTCCAATAAGTGTTCGAAGTTGTCTATGACCAACAATAGCTGCTTTTCACCCATATAAGCCAGCAGATCGGCGTGTGGGTTGCCTACAACCTTCAAGTCTATCGCATTCAGCACGGTCATAATAATTTGATTGGGCGCTTGCAGGGGTTGCAGCGGCACGAAAAAGACGCCATCGGGGAAGTTTGTTTGCACTCGCTGGGCGACTTCAACCGCCAGCCGGGTTTTGCCGATACCACCCAGGCCAATCAAAGTCAACAGGCGGCAATCCGGATTATCGAGTAATTGGCTGAGTTCGGAGATCTCGTCAGCGCGACCAATGAATGGTGTGGGAAATGCGGGTAAATTATTGCGGGTCACGACCTTACCCCGGTATCTCACTCTCGCTTACACCGATGCTATCTTCATTTTGCGCCATCTGCCACTGGTTTGTCGGCGAATAGAGCAGCGGCGTGCTCTCACCAAGATTGAGCAGATAGCGGGCGGGTCTACCGTCACGAATGGATGAGAAAATGACGCCCTGCCCATCTGGCGACCATTCCGGCTGACTTTCATTGGCCGGACTTTGTGTCAGGTTGTGGGTCAAGCCCCGGAGAACATCGGCAATCACGATGTCACTGTTACCCTCGTAACGCGATACATAGGCTAAGAGGGTACCATCTGGCGACCAGACCGGCAGCCCATCCCGGTCGGCATGATGCGATAGATTACGCAACGTGCCAGTCAACAGGTCGATGACATAAATTTCGCTGTTGCCATCGCGCCAGGATACAAATGCGATTCGATCGCCAGTGGGCGACAACACGGGAAAGCGATCTGTCGCGGTGTGGGTTGTGAGTTGTCGAGCCTGACCAGTACGCTGATCGGCGATGAAAATTTCGTGGCTGTTGTCAACAACGGCGGCATAGACCTCGATGTCATCGACCATTGAAACGCGTTCAGCTACCGGCAAAAAGGCTGAGCGTGATGTGGCTTCCGGCACGGATCGGTTTGATGACACCTGACCAGGCAGCAACGCGAATAGAATTGCCAGCGTACAGGCGGCATAAACGATGCCCACCCACCGGGTAATGGAGCGCATGAGATTTTGGCTTTCGCTTGATTCGGTTGGGAAGCCCGGCAGAAACTTGCGAGAAACGACCGGGCCTCGCGGTTGGAGAGAAGACTCAGATGAGCAGGCCTACGAACGAAGGCGAGTTGCTTCTACCCTACTCACCGGTCCACACCCACATCATCTACGATAGGGCACAGCCGATGCAGGTGTCACCCAACTAAAGTTGTGGATTCACAATTCGGGGGTTGGTTTTGGCGCTTACGGCACGCGGTTGGGGTCGATGATGTATTCCCACCAGTTGTACGAAATACCATCGGTGAGGCCGGTGACGTGCGGCATATGACGGAACCACCATAGGTGATGCAGGCGAATGTCGCCGTCGCCCCACTCGCTGCAATTGACATCACGCCAGCGGTCGCCATTGAGTTGCGGGAAATGATACCAGTCATCGCAATTGCTGCGCACCACGCGGGGATTGCCCCAGTCATAATCGCGCTGGCTGTTGGGCGCGAAATGCACATTGCCGCATTCGGCCTTGCCGGGGTGCGTCTGGTCATAGCGGATGAAACGCCGCCACAGGTTGGCGTTCTGGGGCACATCGGCATACATGCGCTCCAGCATCGATTCGGCCCGGTGGCCCAGATCTTCGAGCATCTCGCCGACGCCGCGCTCAAAGTTAAAGCCCATGATGACAAAACGACGTGACGCCTGTTGGGTGCCAACCAGTGGGGGCGCATTACACCAGAAAGCCTCCGGTCCACACATAATCGATTCGTAGTAGCCACCATAGGGATGCCCAAACAGCCAGACCTCATCAACCTCGCCACTGTCCACCCGTTCGATCAAGTTGAATTCACGCACCAGCGCCAGGTAATCGACCAGGTCGGGGTCATGGAAGCGCCGCGCTTGCCAGGCTTGGAGATAACTGCGTTCGTCATAGCAAAAGCCGTCGGCCTTGACCGGAAACGCATCAACCTCAAGGTGCTCAACGACCTCATACTTAGCATAGCCGTAGCTGGCGTAATGCACGTCCTCGATATAAGCAGCGGCCAGTTGCCGGGCGTCGTTCCAGCCAAAATAATCGCGCACGGTCCGCCCACCCTGCGATCGTAAAACCGGGTTATGGGTGATCGCCAATACTTTTCGTGTGATTGGTTCCGGCAGTTGACCATGGTCAGCCGCTGGGCCGTAATTCGGTTCAGCACGCGATGTTCCTCTCGCCAGCGGATGTTGCCCGCTATTGTCTGTCAACGTATCCCACAACTGTTTTAAGAAATTCATCTGATGTTACCCTGTTGACTGGCACGAACGATTGGGATTCTGTATATTCTTCAGTGTAGCAGGAGGGATTTGAATGCGCGAGATTCTAGCCGAGTTGATTAGCCAGGCGCTGGGAAATTTCGAAGATGCCAGCGACGAAACGGTCAAAACCAAATTAGAGGATTTGTTGCAAGCTATCGCGGCGGCGATCAGTGATTTGAAGGTGGAGAGCTATCCCGCCGAGACCGTATTATGCCATGCCGGCGCGGTTGAGGATGTATTCTACGTCATCGCTCGCGGGGGCGCGAAAGTGCTGCTCCCGCTGGATGGCGAGCGGAAGGAAGTGGCAACTAAAGGGCCGGGTGAATTTTTTGGCGAGATGGCACTGGTGCTCGACCAACCCCGCAGCGCTGATGTCGTGACCACCGAAGACAGTATCGTCCTGGAACTGGATCGGCGCTCATTCAAACGGGCGATGCGTATCAGTGACCAGCTGGCCGACCTGATGTCGCAACGCACAATCGATCAATTTGACGAAAATCAGCGCATCCACAAATCGGCTGAAGTGATGATAACACCCTTTAAGTTATTCACGAGTTATGCCCGCGCCAATCAGGATTTTGTGCTGAACCTGGTTGAGGATTTGCAGGAAGACCTGTTGGATGAGCAGATCACGTTCTGGGTCGATCAGAAGCACATCCCCAAAGGCTATCCCTGGGACCGGGCGATTGAAGAAGCGCTGGACGATTGTGATGCGATGCTGCTGGTGCTTTCGGCCTCATCAATTGACTCGGAGAATGTGCGTGATGAGTGGAATTATTGTAAAGACGAAGGCAAGACGATTATTCCGGTATTGATCGAGGATTGCAAATTGCCATTCAACATGCGCCGCCTCGAACACGTAAACTTTTTCAATCAGGCACGGGCCAGCGCAATTGCCCAAGTCCATACGCGTATTATGCAACTGGCTGATAGCAGAAGCTAGCCGCTGCGGGCGTGGTAATTGTAGCCCAGCTTTTGTAGTGCGTCGCGGATCGCCTGCTGCACGCGGTCATCGTCGTCGCTATCCGCAACGCGAATCAATGGACGAATGGCTCGTGGGCTGCCAATTTCGCCCAGCGCAATGGCTGCCTGCCGCCGCGCCGAATAATCCTGATGTGTGAGATATTCGATCAACATACCATACGCATGTTTCATCGCAAAAGACATC
The DNA here is from genome assembly GCA_965223835.1 of Phototrophicaceae bacterium. Lineage (GTDB taxonomy): Bacteria > Chloroflexota > Anaerolineae > Aggregatilineales > Phototrophicaceae > CAVYXZ01. The sequence continues at coordinate 785,751 of CBDCXQ010000001.1, read as the reverse complement.
AGACCGTCCTTCGCAGCGGCCTGGACGCGCTCATCGTCGTGATGCAGCAATCTTAGCAGCGGGAAGATGACCCGGACATCATCATACCCCCCCAACACGCGCACCAGTTCATGCCGGGGTTCTTCGCGCGAACTATTAATGATGGCAATGAGCGGCTCGATCGCGCGTGGATCACCTACTTCGGCTAAGGCCCGAACCGCTGGCAAGTGCCCATTGTGATGCGGATTTGCCAGCGCCCGGTGCAAGAGCGCCAGTGCCCGATCATCACCACAGCCGACCAGATAAAAGGCGGCAATATCACGGGCATAAGACTTTTCCAGCGTGTCTAGAATCAAACTCAGCGCCGCAACCGCGGTGGGCACACCCAACTCAGCCAATGCGCCCAGCGCACCGGTTGCGGTCTGACGCACGATTTCATCAGTGGTTTCGAAGGTAATCGTTTTGACCAGCGCTACGGTCGGTTCATGGGCCGCCGATTCAATAACATGAGTCCAATCACCCCGGCGTAATGCTGCAATCAACTGCTCAATGTTGTCGCTCATGGTCGATGATGGTCCGTACCATACTCAAAACTTGCTGTAATGCGCTGTCATCAGTCGTCAAACTATCATTCCACAGGCTGAACAATATCCCCGCTCGCGGTCGCTCTGCAACCACCCGTTTGAGCGTTACATTGACTTGATCGGTCGTCGGCCCGCCGGGTGCGGGATAACCCAGACCTGGCATTTCATTGGAGTCCACTACATCAACATCCAGGTGGATATAGAGTGGCTTATCCGGCAAGGGCGCAGTCAGCAAATCGTCCACATTGGGATAGTGAATCAACTGGCTTGCCCGCAGCGCCACGCCTTCTTCCGGGTCCAGATCACGGGCATCACTAATCATGATGTTGTCCTCAGCCATTGGCGCGAGTTCCAGACCATTCATATAGCGCAGATCACCGCGCCCCACCAGCATCGCGACCGGCATACCACCCAGAAAGCCGCTGGGAGTGGTCGCCGGGGTGTTGAAGTCGCCATGGGCGTCGTACCACAGAACTGCGGGTTGATGCCGTTCCAGGCCTTTCAACGCCCCCAGCGCACTGACACAATCCGCCGCGAAAATCAACGGGGTTCGGTCAGGGTGATTGATAATCACCTGAGCCAAGGCCTGATTAACGGCTAGTAGCGGATCATCCGTTGCCTGCAGATCAGGATTAACATCAACCCAGATGGCATCCATTTCCGCCAATATGCCGCTATTTTTGATCTTCGCAATTTCCGTGCGCTCTGGAAGGTACGCACCGATGTAATGGGGAACACCCACACAGATATAACGAACCATAACATCCTCCTCGCTTGAGCATAGCATAAGGTTTTGTGAAGTTTGTGCATTTTTGGGATTTTATTCAGAACTGAAGCGGACTAATGTACGGTAGATTAGCAATTGTCAGTGTCGCGACTGCCTCAACTTAATCTAATTTTGGAGGATGCCAACCCGCTATTATCCACTCATAGCGGACGACTAACGCTATGGGGTTATTTAATTGAAGCGCCCGAACGGTCGCACGACCACAGGGGGTCAACCCGATTATGTCGTTCCATCATCGCTCCAAATGAAATGCCTATTCCATTGATGTTGCCGGGGATTAAACAGCATGACTCGCTGCTCAGTTTCGGGGTCAATTGCGTGAGTTTGGGCGGCTTTGTAATTATTACAGGTGCGACAAGCCAGCCAAAGATTTTCTTCATCATCTGAACTTCCCAATGATTTGGGAATAATATGATCGATTTCCAAAATCGTAATGATGTGGCGTTGGGAGGTCAAACAGTAGCCACACCGATCATCCGCCTGCGTGCGAATGCGTTCTCGCAATGCAACAGATATGGTCACGGTTCCAGAGGACCACGCAAACCACGTTGTACAGCCTCGCGCAAAACCTGGGCTTTACGAATCAACCCGTGATGGTACAGTCGCATCAGGTCACGCAGCTCAGCTTGCTCAGCAGGTGTGAGATCACGGGCCTGTTGCACCTGCAATAATTCACTCTGACGTTGATCGGCCTGGGGTTCCATCTTTAAGTCGGTCAGGCTTAATACTTCAGTGTCACTCAACTCACCCACCGGTTGCAGCAAGCCTGCGTTTGGCCCGGCATTAACCAGCGTATTCTCAATAAGCAGCGATAGAATATCGGATACGCTCTGTCCGGTTGCAATGGCTAACTGTTCCGCATAATGATAGGTATCGTCACGAATTTCTAGCGTTATTTGCGTTGCCATTGAGTAGCTCCAACTCTACATGATACCCTCATTATACAACGGTCATCTCCAGCTAGCGCCCCACCTGTAAGATATAGCCCAGGCGTAGAGCCGCTCGTTCGACCAACTCCGCTGCGTGATCAATGGCGTCATCGAGGGTCATTGGCCCGGTGACGATGGGCAGGACGGCCTGAATACCGACATCATGCAGCACATCATCACGCACATCCAACCCACCGACCAGTGCAATCGTCGGCACGCCATGCTGTTGGGCCAGGCGGGCCACACCGACCGGTCCCTTACCATGAATCGTCTGCGTATCCATCTGCCCTTCGCCGGTGATTACCAGGTCAGCTTCGCCCAGGGCATCGGCAAAACCACTGTATTCCAGAATCAGATCAATGCCGGATTCGATGCGGGCGTTCAGAAACGACATCAAGCCCGCGCTAAAGGCCCCAGCAGCACCGCCGCCCTTGAGATGCAACACATCCTTGCCCAATTGATCTTTGACCAGCGTAAAGAAGTGGGTAAGATTCGCCTCTAACTTCTGCACCTGCTGCGCATCCGCGCCTTTCTGCGGCCCAAAAACGGCAGCAGCGCCCTGTTCGCCCAATGTGGGATTATCCACGTCGGAGGCGATTAAAATCTCGACGTTTTTCCAACGCGGATCCAGCGCCTGCGCATCAATCAGAAATATCTCGTTCAGTTTGCCACCGCCCCGTCCAACTTCATTGCCATAGGCGTCAAACAAATGCACGCCCAATGCCTGTAAACAGCCCGCGCCACCATCTACCGTCGCGCTCCCACCCATGCCGACAATAATGCGTTTGGCACCCTCATTGAGCGCCGCCTGCATTAACTGACCGGTGCCATAAGTGCTGGTTGCCAACGGATTCAATTGCCAATTTTGTAACAGTTCCAGGCCGGATGCCAACGCCATTTCAATTACTGCCGTCTCACCATCGGGAAGCAAGCCATAAGCCGACTCGACCTGGCGCCCAATCGGATCGTCAACCATCAACGTGCGCCGCTCACCGCCACCCGCCAGAAACGCATCCAGCGTACCGTTGCCGCCATCCGCAATCGGTGCCAACAACACAGCGGCATCAAGGCCCGATTTGGCAATGCCGCTCTCAATCGCCTGGGCGACTGCATCGGCGGTCAGACTGTTCTTAAAAGCTCCGGGAGCCACAATAATTCGCATGGTCATCGTCGTATCCCTCTGGCCGAAATTCTGACCATATTATGCCGTATCCCTCACCTTTTGCGAGTCACGGCCTGTTCCATCGCCACAGCGCTATATTGACTTAATCGATTTCAACCTTAACGAAAAACAAATTTCTATCGGCATGAATTGATAAAGTAAGTATTGAGATCGTTATCGAAAAAATTCATACTTCTACACTAAAACAATTAAAGTAAAGTAACTGGTAATACCCTTCTGAATTTTCCCCCAAATTGTTCCTCAAGCTATCGACAAGGAAATCAGGGTCAATTACAGTCAAATTGTAATTAGGAGGTCATTCATGATGTTGACACGAATCATAAACAATACACATCTGGAAAATAAGCTGGCGTTGGTGGTTGAAGATGATGCCCACAACCTGGTCGCGCTTGGCTCTTTACTGCGCGGCTTTCGCATTCAATTCAAGCGTAATACCACCGGAGCCAATGTCGTCCGGCAATTGCGTAACATGTGCTCGCGTCCCGATTTCATTCTGCTCGATATGGATTTACCGCTGGGTGATCCGTTTGAGATTTACGAAAAACTGCGCGAAGATCGGGAACTCGGCATGATACCGGTGATTGCAATTGCCGATGTGCAAGAAATGATTCAATGGCGTGCCATCGCGCAAAACATCGGCTTCGACGGCTTTATCACCAAGCCGATTGACCTGGAAGAATTTGAAACGGTCATGCAAACAATCTTTCAAGTTTAGCCCGCTGCCCATTCCAGATCACTGATTGTACCCTCCTGATGGAATGTGATCTGCGTGGCCGGGCCGCCCCGTCGGTCCATCACAAAAATCTGCTCAACGAAGCGCTCGTCAAGGCCGACAAACGCGACTTGTTCGGCATCAGGCCGTAATGCCGGCCTCGGTGGAACTGACAACTCTTGAATAACGCTACTGGCGGTTTGCACTTCCTGATCCTGAATCCAGATTCCATCGTCACTGCTCACCAGCAAATACGCGCCATCGCGACTATATTCCAGGCGGTTGACATACAAATCAGCCCCCTCACGCTCGAGCATTGGTACTGTCAAGAAATCCGTCGTAAGAAACGACAGTACCCCACCCCGCTGACCAGTATCCAGATTACTCATCATTTTTAGATAATAAAGCTCAGAATCGGTCGGGCTGTGGACCGGGCTGAAGTCAGGGCCAAAGCCGGTGAACGCGGTCAAGGACTCCGATGCGGCTCCCGTCTTAGCGTCTACCACAAACAGGGTTTGATTGCTGAAAAACAGGCGATCACCTGCTCGGTCCCAGGCCAGATCCCGTAGTTCGCGCGTTGGAAGCTCTAACACGCGGCGCTGATCGCCCGTGTTCACATCAACAACATAAATCCCCATCGGTGCCAGTTCTGACTGCGCCGCGATAAAGGCAACTGCACCACCATCGGGCCGCCAAACGGGTGTTTGAACCTCAGCAAAACCGAGTTGTGACACCTGTCGGGCGTTGGAACCATCGCGATTCACGACATACACTTCACGGGCACTACCAGAACCGGGCGCGACATAGGCCAGGCGATCATCCGTCGGCGCGAGGGCCAGACCACTCAACCCCTGCCCAATATGCGGAATGGGCAATAAATCTTCAAATGAGCCGTCACCCGCCAATTCGATAATGGCATCACCATTAAACAGGTAGAACAGCGTCCCGGTAGCACGGAAACCGATGGGCGTCGCCGTTGGCAATGAAGCGGGGTCAATCGGAATCGGGGTAATCGTGGGTGAAGGGGTGAAAGTTGGGGGGAGGGGTTGCCGGGTTGGGCTGGCGATGGCAACGCGGGTTGCGGCATCGTCAGTGGCGACCGATTGTGGGTCCGCCAGCGTGGGCAAAACAATCTCCACATCCGGCGGGTTGGTTTGACACCCCACTAATACCAGCAACAGCAACAACCCCAGATACCGTTTGAGCATTGAAAAACCTTTCACGAGCAATCACACCACGCTATCATTATACTCATATACCTCAATCATGCCCCTGAATAGGACGACCCATGGATGCTCAAACTGCCTATAATCTGCTCGAAGACAAGGGCTTGCTGGCCGGGATGCGCGGCGACTTCCCGCCCGAAAAAGCGCTGCAAGTCGCTGAAGTGCTGGTCGAGGCCGGGATAACCATCTTCGAAATGACGATGAACTCACCGGAACCGATTGCAGCCATGCAAGCCATCAAACACGAATACGGCGAGGATGTCTGTGCCGGAATGGGCACGGTGCTGGATGCCGCGACCGCTCAACAGGTGCTGGATGCCGGGGCTGATTTTATTGTATCGCCCGCTTTTACGCCCGCGGTGGTCCAGGCAGCGCTGGATGCGGATATTCTGGTCGCGCCAGGTGTTATCACGCCAACCGAGTGCGTGGATGCATGGGCGATGGGCGTCAAGGTGTTGAAGATCTTCCCGATTGGCTCACTGGGGCTGGATTACTTCAAGTCGATTTACGGACCGCTCAGCCATATGCAGTTTCTGGCAAACGGCGGCATTAACCCGGATACCGCCCGTGACTATCTACGAGCCGGGGCAATGTGTTGTGGCGCATCAAGCTGGCTGACGGGTAAAGGCGATTGGCCGCTGGCGAAGATTCGTGATCGAGCGCAACAACTGGTCGCTGCAGTGGCCGAAAGCCATGATGGTTAACCAGAACAAATAATCTCCTAGCAACAAATAACGAAACGGATTACTATTGGTGCATCGTCTTGAGGAGGATGATGCATCATGGATATTGACGTACCCACGGTTGACGCTGGTTTAGCGACCGGCGGTCCGCATTGATGATTCCATCGTTGACGCCCCTCGAGGGCGTTTTTTCATTCATATTTCGAGCTGGATACAGTCAATTAATCGGCGTATCTAACCTTCAATATTGCTTCTGAGCCATTGTTGCCCTATAATCGCTGTGAAGTAGGAATATGGTGATGAATCATGCCAAAGATGACGCGGCGCGACCAGATGCGTCTAAAATATTATGACGACAGCAAATACGAACCTCGCACCGACAAGGGCGAAATCGACCATTTGCTTGAACAGACCTGTGACCCGGACCCGAAAGTCCGCAATGAAGCGGCCCGCCATCTGTGCCCGTGTCATGTGCAGATGAACATCCCCGAAGTGTGGGATCGCATTCTGGCGATGGTTGATGACCCCGACCCCAAAGTGCGCGGGACGGTTTTGCATACACTGGCGGATGGCTCACCGCGTGAACGCGAGGCTGAAATCGTGACTGCCATCGAAAGCATGTACCATGACCCCGATCTCAAACTGCGGCGACGGGTGCGAAAGCTACTGGCGCAGTATCGGCGCACGGGCAATATCAACTTGCTTTGAAACAAGTGCTGGGCGCTGAGTCTTCTTATAAACCTTTATGGACAGTCAACTTGAAATACGAGACCGCGATTTCAATCATGGTGCCTCTGCTTGGATTCATCCGCCGCTGAGCGCCCACTCAGGCAGACGTTCGCGGTGACGCAGCCAATCGAGCGGAATGCCCGCAGCGCCGGAGCGCATAACGACAATGGCACCGATCATCGCACAAATCGTATCGACATCGCCCAACGCGCTGGCCCCCTGCCAGATCGCTTCCTGATAGTCGTTGAGGTTTTCCCCGGCGCACCACAGCACAAACGGCACCGTATCCTGCGCCGAAACCTGACTCCCATTGCCCAGTGCGGCAACCGCATCCTGGACGGTTGTGTTCGCCGGGAGATCATATGCTTGCTGGACCTTATCATGCACTTCGCCTGCCGGGATATGAGGCAAAACACCGGCGATCAACTGCTGTCGATCTAGTTCAGACTCCCGTTCCCGCCAGCTCAGCGCCACCGCGACGGCAATCGCAATGGCACCGGCACCACCTTCGGGATGTGTATGGGTGATCTCGGTTGCCAGCCGCGTTTGCTCAACAACCCGCTCAATGTCATCAGCAAAGTAGGCCCCCAGCGGTGCGATGCGCATGGCACCGCCATTGCCAAATGAGCCTTCGCCCCAGAACATCTCATGGGCCACCTCGCGCCAGGATTCACCCTTTGCAATTCGTGCGAGCATGGTACGCATCCCGACGCCATAACCCCGCATCGGATCGAAGTGTTGGGCAAAACTCGCCGCGAGTTTATCCTGGTCGATTGCCCCATCCTGCCGCAATATTTGGAAAATGGACAGCGCCATATTGGTATCGTCGGTGTAATTCCAGGGGATTGGCGGCAGCTTGCGCTCTTCGATCAAACGGACCATCGCGGCATTAAACTCGAAAAAGCCGCCAAAGGCATCGCCCACTGACAGGCCTTCGAGCGCGATCCGGGCACGGTTTAATCGTTCATCATTCATTGACATTTCCTGTCTGGCACCACAGGCGCTCTCCGTTTACAATTGCCGCAGATTTACGAAACCACACCCGCCATATGACCAACACACACCAACGCATCGTCGTCAAACTGGGGACCAGCGTGCTCACCAACGGCACCGCCCGCATCAGCCGCCAAAAAATGCTCGAACTAATCCAGCAGATCGCCCGCCTGTATGAAACCGGGCATGAGATCGTCCTCGTTTCGTCGGGCGCACAGGCCGCGGGCCGCGAACGACTGAATTACCCGGACATGGGCAAATCGGTTCCGGCCAAACAGATGCTCAGCGCTGTCGGGCAGAGTCATTTAATGCACCATTATAATGAACTGTTCGACATCTTCGAGATTATCGTCGGGCAAGTCTTGCTCACACGGGTGGACCTCGATCACCGGCTGCGTTACCTGAATGCGCGTGATACTTTACTTACGTTGCTCGACCGCCGCATAATCCCCATTATCAACGAAAATGACGCCACCGCCACTGAAGAAATCCGCGTCGGCGATAATGATAATCTGTCGGCGCTGGTGGCAAACCTGCTGGAAGCCGATTTGCTGGTCATCCTCACCGATCAGCCTGGCGTTTTTACCGATGACCCCCGCCGCAATCACGCTGCCAGCCTGATACCGCAGCTTTCCGGGGTTGATGACGAAATGTTAGCAACCGCCGGTGGCGTCGGCTCAGCGCAGGGAACCGGCGGCATGGTCACGAAATTGGAGGCCGCCCGGCTCGCCAGTCGTAGCGGCATCCCAACCGTGATCGCTGCCGGACGTGAACCCAATGTGCTGGACCGTATCCTCAAGGGCGAATCAGTGGGCACCCGCATTGAAGCGGTTGTCGGTGACTTGCACAGCCGCAAACGCTGGTTGGTGATGGAAAAACCGCAGGGGACGCTGCACATCGATACTGGCGCGGTGCGCAAACTCAAGACCGGCGGGGCCAGCCTGCTACCAGTGGGTGTTACCCGTGTTGAGGGAAATTTCAAACGCGGGGCGACGGTGCTCATCGTCGGACCCGATGATAAAGAGATCGCGCACGGCCTGAGCAGTTACGACAGCGAGGACCTGCATAAGCTCTGTCGGGTGCGCTCGGACCGTATCAGCGAGATTCTGGGGTATAGTTATGGGGACGCCGCGATTCACCGCAACAATATGGTATTGTTAGCTTGAGATTGAGATAGCGAGATTAGCTGATGGTTGCTCAAGAACGTTTATATACAGCCGAAGCATTCTGGGAGATTGCCCAACTGCCCAAAAACGCCGATAAACGGTTGGCCTTGTTGGATGGGGAGATCATTGAAATGCCGCCTTCGAGCCAGATCAATACCGTGATTGCCGGGCGAATTATTTATTTTTTTAATGCATATGTGATCCCACGTGACCTGGGCTATGTCACCGGTGCCGATGGTGGCTTTACGCTGACCGAACACAATGCGCGTCAGCCAGACGTTGGATTTATCTCCAAAGCGCGGCATCCGGTATTGGAAGGTGTCGCCTTCCCGATCGCGCCTGATCTGGCAGTGGAAGTGATTTCGCCTAGCGAAAGCTCCAATGATGTGCTGAAAAAAGTCCAGCGCTATATTGAGGCGGGGACGCGGTTGGTATGGGCGGTCTATCCAATTGAACAAACGGTGTATGTGTGGAAACCTGCATCGCATGGTGATGGTTTGAATGTCCAGACATTCGGTATTGACGATACTCTGAACGGTGGCGATGTGCTGCCGGGATTTGAACTCAAAGTGCGCGATATTTTCCCAAACCAGGGGACGCAATAATCTGAGGAAAGTAAATCATGATCGAAGCAACTGAAATGGTCAACCTGATCGAGATGGGCCAGCGTGCCAGGGATGCCGCCGTTGAACTGGCGCGGTTGACCACTGAACAGAAAAATGCTGCCCTACTGGCGATTGCTGATGCGCTGGAGGCTAACCGTGCGGAACTGGTGGCGGTGAATGCGCTGGATATAGCCGACGCACAAGCGAATGGCATTGACCCACTGTACATCCGGGATCGACTGAATCTCGAACGGCGCATGGACAGCGTGATTCGGGATGTGCGCAAAGTCGTTGACTTGCCCGACCCGGTAGGGTTGGAGTCCGACGAGCGCATGATTATGGATGGCTTGCAAGCCTACAAACGGCGGACGCCGCTGGGGGTGCTGGGGGTGATCTACGAAGCGCGGCCCCAGGTAACGGTTGATGTCGCGTCGCTGGCACTCAAAACCGGCAATGCGACCATTCTGCGCGGGGGCAAGGAAGTGCTACGCAGCAATATGGCGCTGGTACGGATTCTGGGCGAGGCGCTGGCGAGTCAGGGGCTACCCGCCGATGCCTTTCAGTACATCAACAGCACTGACCGCCGTTACGTCGGCGAAATGCTGAAGTTGCATCAGTACATCGACATGATTATCCCGCGCGGCGGCAACTCACTACACAATTTCTGCCGCGAAAACAGCACGATTCCGGTGATTACCGGCGGCATCGGCATCTGTCATCTGTACGTCGATGAAACGGCCAAGCTAGATGATGCGCTCGACGTCATCCACAACGCCAAAACGCAGAGTCCGGCGGTGTGCAATGCACTGGATACGGTGCTGGTCAATCAACAAATTGCGGCGGAATTCTTACCGCGAGTCGTCGAATATCTGGGGAAAGACGATGTGAGCTTCAAAGCAGAACCCCGCGCAATGGTGTTGCTGGATGATGACCGGGTTGAGGCGGCGGGACCTGATGATTTTGATACCGAATGGTACGCGCTCACGCTGGGCTTGAAAGTGGTCAATTCGCTGGACGAGGCGATTCAACACATCCGCGACCACAGCACCCAACATTCCGATGGTATTCTGACCCAGAACATGACCGCCGCCGAAACGTTTATGAACGAGGTCGATTCCGCAGCCGTGTTTGTAAATGCCAGTACGCGTTTCAATGACGGCAGCGCGTTGGGCCTGGGCGCGGAGATCGCCATCAGCACACAGAAATTACACGCGCGCGGCCCGATGGCGCTGTTTGAGTTGACGACCTACAAGTGGATTGTCATTGGCGACGGTCACGTTCGCCCCTGAGCAGTATGACAATTCATTACAAATTCACAATGTCCTCATGGTTACCAGCCAGGGTGTTAATATACAATAAGAACAAATCTGTTCAATCTTGTTAAGGGTAAACCATGACTCGTGTACTGCTCATGGAAGACAACACAGATATGCTGACGATGTTGGCACAGGTACTGGAGTGGGGTGGATATGAGGTCATAGCAGCCCGCGACGGTAATGAAGGTCTGGGATACCTGGCTTCAGCAGGGGCGCTGCCCGATGTGATTATCAGCGATCTATCGATGCCTAATCTAGACGGTTATAGCGCGTTACGGCAGGTGCGCAATACGCCAGAATGGGCCAACATCCCGTTTGTGGTGATGAGCGCCCATTCTTCACCGGCTGACCATCAAGCCGCGCTGGATCAGGGAGCCGATGATTTTCTGACAAAGCCGTTTAATCTGGAAGATTTTCAAAACGTGCTGAAACGCTGGCAGACTTCTTAAACACAATGACGCGAACGCTGATTATCCTGAATCCCCACGCTGCTGGCGGAAGAGCGGGCCAATTGTGGCGCAAGCTGGAGCCACTGCTCTGGGATAGTCTTGGCGAACTGGTCATCGCTGTCACCCAACATCCCGATGAAGTCGCCGCCCATCTCGCCGAAGCCCATGCTGCTGGATTAACCCGGGTGATCGCTATCGGTGGGGACGGCACCAACCACACGCTGGTGAATGCCATTGTCGCCTTCAATGCTCAGAATCCTGATGGTCCGCCCATGATGTACGGCAACGTACCGGTGGGCACTGGCCGCGATTGGGCACGGGGCGCCGGCACCTGGTTCAAGCCAGAAATCGCCGCCCGCTGGATCGCTTATGCTCAGCCACGCCCCACCGATATTGGACACCTGATTTATGATGACCAGCAGCGCCATTTTTTGAACATCGCCAGCGCCGGTCTGAGCGGTGAGGTGGACCGCCGGGTCAACAACACGACGAACCGCCGCCCCTGGACGTTCCTGGCAGCAACGGTCGCTACCCTCATCCAACACCGCCCCCAGCAAATGCGCGTCACCATTGATGGTGAGGCCTGGTATGAAGGCGCGGCCTACCTGGTCGCTATCGCCAACGGCACCACCTTCGGACATGGTATGAAAATCGCGCCGACAGCCCAGGTCAATGATGGTCTGTTTGACGTGGTGCTGGTTGAAGGGATGCCCCGCGCCGAAATCCTGTGGGCGCTGCGCCGCGTCTACAATGCGACTCATCTGGTGCATCCGGGCGTCCATTTCAAACGCGGCAAACAGGTGCAGATCACGGCGCTGAAAGATCAACTGGGGCTGGACCTGGATGGCGAAAACGCCACTGGTGAAGACCTGACCTTTACATTGCGTCCCGGCCTGTTGCAGATGTTATCTTAAGTCGATAGTCAACAGTCAGATGTCCACCATCTTCCGCATCATATCAAATTGAACTCAAGGGTGAGATCAGTTTCGAAGCGACTTACCCCTTCCAGGCGGCGATTTTAATCGCTGGCTTCTGGCATGTGACCTGACACACTCTTTTCCCCCGAAGATTGAATCATTGCCACGCTGGACTTCGGTAACCATCGTCTGTCTCGCAATGCCAATTTGTAGCGCAACGAAAAGCTGCTGGGGTGAAGGTAATTCAATTACCTGAGTTTATGATCGGCGCCAGCGTAATCAAGCGCAAACCAAACGGGCCACTATCAAAAAAGGGATTACTTCCAAGACGGGCCGTTGCTCGCGTAAGATGAAAATCTAAGTTGAATGCGCCACCCCGTACCACACGAAACGCTTCCGACTCATTGATCTCGTTAATCTCAGGCACAACATATGGCTCCTGCCATTGGGTTAAACACCATTCCCCCGCATTTCCGCTCAAGTCCAGAGCCTCAACCCACGATGCTCCGTTGGGGCGGTTGTCAACTGAGGCCGTTTTCCAATTGGCTTTTGCACCATACACGAGATTATCGGCAATCAGTGTGTTGCCCCAGGGATAGACCAATCCATCTGGCCCGCGCGCGGCGTATTCCCATTCAGTTTCGGTTGGCAAGCGCATTTGCTTCCAATGAGCAAACTCAACGGCGTCATACCAGCTTATGCCAACAACTGGCTGTTGCGAACGATTAAAATTCCGTTTGTCGGCATAGAATCCACGCTGACAAGCTCCTGCTTCTACCGCATCATCGTATTGCAGATTCGTTATTGGATAACGGCCCATCCAGAAGGGCTGGTGGATACACCGTTGATGTACAGGTTGGGCATTGGCAATGTCTTCACTACCCATCATGAAACACCCAGGCGGAACGAGAACCATTTCAATACCGTTGATCGTGCGAATCACGGGTTCCCAATCTGCGTTATGCATCACCGGCTCAATTGGTCCATCAATTTCGGCTTCTTCGAGAAATGGTGTCGGTGGCTGCTCAGCGACGCCGCTACGTTCTGTTCCTGGTTTCAGCCTGGCCTCAAGGTTCTCGGTGATATGAATTTGGGACGACGGCTCAGGTTGAGGGTCCGGTTCGGCAGCAGTCAGCGAGGATAAGTCAACCCCAACAATTTCGGCCACTTCAGGAAGCAACCTGGCAATGCCTGCATCAAAATCGGTGCGTACATCGACATACTGCGAACCAATGAGCACCAGTGGCACCGCATTGCTATCATGCCCGGCCACTAACAGCGCCAGGATCGGTTTTTGCTGTGCGAGTGCATAATTCAGTTCACGTTTCACCCAGATAGAACGTTTGGCATGGGGTGAGAGCAACACGACAACGCAGTGACATTCCTCAATTGCTTGCTCGATCGCATCCTGCCAGAGGGGTGTACCCGGTTTGATACCTTCATCGGTCCAGCAAGTTAGCCCCTGTGCGTTAAGAATTAGTTTGACACGCTGCATCATCGTGTCGTTCCTGCGGCTGTAGCTGATGAAGATGTGGGTAGGCATAGGCAGTAGTTTGTGTGCTTCAGTAAGATTGCCCCAGTATACCGCAAAGTCATTCAGGAAATTCCCGCATTTAAGGGAAACAAAAAGCGGCGTCCCGTTTGGAACACCGCCCCGTTTTCATCTTCGATTGTTAGACACGCTTTGTGCTGATGCGGCTCGTGGGCCTCACCACATCCATCAACCAGTTGATGATACCGGGTTGATTGATACCATTACCGTTCGCTTTACGAGCGGCAACAAACTCATTCGCGAGTCGCTCAGCGTCTGCTTCCACAATCAGATCATGGATATGATCTTTGGCGATATCGTTCGCCAGATCGAAATTTTCACCGTACATTGGTGTACTCCCCTTTTCGTGTTCGACTAATGTGAAATAATCACACCGCAAAGAAATATTCAAGAAAGCCGATAGATCATTAAGGGAAGATTGGGATGCAGACAGCCCTTTATTCAGTTGTCTTTGACATTCTACTGCCAAAGTCGTTTCATGTAAACCGCTAACAGGTTAACGGTTTGTTAAAAAAGTCACAAGGTACCAGCAGGTCAGGCATCATTCGTGAGCCACGCAAGGCAGTAACCCCCACACCAACAATGCTTAAGCCACCTGACCTGCAGGAATCAAGCCCTCGGCCCGACACCGATGTGAGTTCCGGGAACGATCATTTCAGCCATTGGCTATCCTCCCAACGATACAAAATGTCATGGGGTGCGGGCTATTAGTGAGTTAAATCTATGATTTACTGCAAAATATTGAGAAAATCGTTCTCGCTCGACGGCATTCGTTACAAGATTAAATAAAGCAAATGTGCAACCAAATCGTCATCTATTCGCAATTGGTCGCTTACCGGGTTCATATTCTTAACCAAAGCTGTCGAATTGAGGGGAAAACATATGCTAGTGGAACTAGAAACCGGGATAGGCTTGGATGTCGTGCTCAGCCTACAGGCCAATGGCAACGATCTACTGGACATATTGGCGTCATTACTCAATGCGATGGGTGGGGACATATTTTTCCTGATTGTGCTCAGCCTCGTTTATTGGAGCCTGAACCGGCAGTTGGGCGTTCGGCTGCTGTTTGCGCTGGCGGTGGTGGGCATTGTCAATACAGTGCTAAAAGAAACCTTCCAGCGGCCCCGACCTTTTCAAGTCTCCGACGCGGTTATACCCTTGTTCGAATCGGGCGGATTTGGCATCCCCAGCGGCCACGTTATGGTCGCACTGGTGGTATGGGGTTATGGTGCATGGTATCTCAAAAACC
The DNA here is from genome assembly GCA_965223835.1 of Phototrophicaceae bacterium. GTDB lineage: Bacteria > Chloroflexota > Anaerolineae > Aggregatilineales > Phototrophicaceae > CAVYXZ01. Next base: position 770,692 of record CBDCXQ010000001.1, on the reverse strand, counting down.
GACTGACAGCGCTCGGCGTGGGCATTTTTGTCGTCATGATGATGTGGTCTCGTATGTATGCCGGGGTCCACTTCCCGCAGGACGTCATCGCCGGGGTCCTGTTTGGCCTAATCACGTTGGTGATCTATATTCCCCTTGCCGAGCGTTTCGCCGAACGCTGGTCGCAGGTAGCACGAGCAATACGAATGGGCAGCATCCTGGTACTCAGTGCCGGGGCAACCCTGTTGTTATCAACTAATAACGACGGACTGGCCGTCATTGGTATTCTGGTCGGCACAATTATCGGCCTGGAACTCGCCGCACCGCCACTGCAATTTGATACCAGCGGCCCACCGGGAAAACGGATCGTCCGCTACCTGGTTGGCCTGATCTTTATCATCGTTGTTTTCTTCGGCCTGCGCGTGCTTTTCGCCGCCATCGCCACCGAGGGAACCGCCCTGTCCGTCATACTGCGCGTGCTGCGCTATGGGCTGGTCGCTACCACCGCCATCTACCTGTACCCGTTGGCCGCTATACAACTTGGCTTGATGACAAGTCCCGAAGAATCAGACGAAACTGGCTAGAGGGCAACTCAGCGAGTAATGTTGTTGGCGAACTCATCTGAGGCATCATTTGTACCCATTAACCCCCTCCGTCTGCCTGCGGCAGCCACCTCCCCCAACGCATTGGGGGAGGCCGGGAGGGGGTGGCTGACAGAAATGGCGCACTAAAAATGAGTTGACCAACAGCCGCGAGTCACCCCGATGACTATAGAACCGTGTATGATACCCGCATCTGGAACCAGATTTATTCCGCCAGCGTCAAATCCTCAAGCGGTTCCAGGCCAGTTTCAGCCAGCTCCATGTTGAGACCGGGCGTCGTCGGCAAGGTGATGTAGCCGTCAACCGGTTGAAGTTTATGCTTCAGAAACACGTTGGAGAGCGTGCCATGCAGTATGAGCCATTCCTGCATTGGGCAGGTCATCAGCGCTTGCGATCCGATCAAATGAGTCGAAGGCCAATGCCCATGATGGGGAATCACGGGTATATCGTTGGCCGACGCCAGCGCACAGATTTTGCCCATCTCGGTAAGGCCACCGGCCCAGGTCACATCGGCTTGCAGGATGTCAACCGCCCGCGCATCCAGCAGTGCTTTAATGCCCCAACGGGTGTATTCATGTTCACCACCCGAAATTCGGACGCCACGCGCCGCCTGCCGCAGTTCCGCATATTGCGGTATCTTATCGGCCAAAACCGCTTCTTCAAACCAGTACGGTCGGTACTCGGCTGATAAATCGATCATACGCAAGGTGTAGGGCACGTCCCAACTGCTCCAGGCATCAAACATCAGGTCAACATCTGGCCCAGCCGCTTCGCGTGCCGCGCGGATGATCTCCACATTTTTGCGAATGCCAGCTTCGCCATCAACCGGCGCATATTGCAAAAACCACTTGACCGCCGTATAACCCTGCCCAACCACCGCTTTAGTGCGCTCAGCCACCTTCTCCGGCGTCACCATGTAACCGAGCATAGAGGCATAGGCCCGGATTTTCTCACGTGAAGGACCACCCAGCAGAACATAGACCGGCGCATTCAGCAACTTGCCCTTTAAATCCCACAGCGCCAGATCGACCTTGCTCAGGGCCATCATCGCCGTGCCTTTGCGGCCATGAATTGCTACCCGATACATTTTGTCCCAGATGCGTTCGACCGCGTGCGGATTTTCACCGATTAAGATGCGGGCAAATTCGCGGTCAATATGATAAACATCATCAGCGGTCAAGGGGCCAAACCGGCCCGTAACCCCCTCGTCAGTCTCGATTTCGAGAAAGCGCATGTGAACATCATAGGGTGGGCCTTCAGGCGACTCTCCCAGCGGTGCGTAATGGGCTTTAGATCGCAGTTCCGGGTAGATATAGGAAGGGCGCACCAGCGTGCCTTCGCTATGCGGTTCGTGGTAATCCCACTTCGCACCAAAATGTTTCACTCGAACACGCGTAATTTTCATAAGAATCTCTCCAATCTTTTGACATTCAATCTAATCTAAATGGAAGACTTCTTCCAGCGGCACCATACTTTCATCGGCGTGGGCACCGTCTAACGCTTCAAAAAATGGGGCCATATCGTTTTGCCAGCGCTCATTGACCTCTTTGCGGGCCATGCCAGCCAGGGCTGCTTCAAAATCGGGCGTTTCCACATAGCCCACCAGCAGGCCATCATCACGTAGAAATAGCGAATAATTATGCCAGCCGGTTTCGCTGAGCGCTTCCAGCATATCCGGCCACACTTCCTCGTGCCGCGCCTTGTATTCTTCCAGTTTATCCTGTTTCACTTTGAGCAAAAAACAGACTCGTTGCATGATGACTCCGCTCCTTATTAGATATAAAATGTTCGGTCAGTTGGTGGCACGCGCACACCCGGATGTTGTAACAACACTGTCTCATCAATGTCAAAGCCCAGTCCCGGACGATCTGGCAGCACGAAATAACCCGCTTCAATCGGCAACGGATGTGACAGGCACGCATCACGCCAGGGCACATCCTTGAGCATGAACTCCTGGCGGAAGAAGTTGGGGACGGTCGCCATCGTATGGGCTGAAGCGATGGTCGAAATGGGACCGTTCGGATTATGTGGCGCGATCGGCACATTATAGACTTCTGCCAGATTGGCGATCTTGCGCATTTCGCTGATACCGCCACAGCGCGTAATGTCGGGCATGACAAAATCTGCTGCTTGCGCAATAAAAATCCGTTGCGCCATAAAGCGCGTATGCAGCCGCTCCCCAACGCATACTGGCAACGGAATCTGCCGTCGGATGTCCGCAATCGCGTCGGGGTATTCAGGTAAGGCGGGTTCTTCGTACCACATACAGTTAAAGCCCAGCGCGGCCAACCGATGCGCCATTTCAACTGCTGTTGGACCATTCAAAAAGGCATGGGTTTCGATGGCAATCGCCACCTCCGGCCCGACGGCTACCGCCACCGCTGCTACCAGATCCAATGCCAGTTGCTTTTCCGCCTCGGTCAAACTCCCGTTAGCGCTGAGGTCTTCGCCATATAGATAATTCACGTGAGCAAAGGGGTCGAACTTCAGGGCAGTGAAACCCTGCGCCATGACCGCACGCGCCTGCAGGGCATAATCTTCGGCCCGGTGTTCGCCATCGATAAACCAATAATTGGCATATAGTTGGATGCGGTCCCGATAGGCCCCGCCCAGCAATTCGTACACAGGCGCATCCAGCACTTTACCTTTGATGTCCCACAAAGCAATGTCGACCGCGCTGATGGCCGAGAGCAGTGGACCCGCCTGTCCCAGCCAGTGCATGTCGCGATAGAGCTTGGTCCAGATAAAATCAATCTGGCGGGCATCCTGCCCAATCAACCGCTGGCCCACATGCTGGCAAGCCGCCTCAATCAGTGGTGAACCCGGCCAGTTGGTGGCCTCTCCCCAACCATGAACGCCAGCATCCGTTTCGATTTTGACCAGCGTCCAATTATATTTGATGCCTTCTACCAGAAAGGTTTTTACGTTCGCAATTTTCATAGAGCACTCAAATCCAGCACCATTTCATGCCAGCGCGAACCTCCATGCGTCGAACTTGACGGACCCATATCTTTGAAACCAAATCGCGCATAGTAAGCGATCAAGGGCGGCTTACAAATGAGCAGGATACGCCGTTTAGCAAGCTGCCGCGACCGTTCGATAAACGCCCGCATAAGCTGGGCTGCGATGCCCTGTCCCTGATAAGCCGGTAGCACCGCCAATGAAAAAATGACGATGTTCGCTCCCGCCGAATCGTGACTGATAAGTCGCTTAAAACCTTCACTACTGATGTCATCATCGTCGGTCGCGCCACTGTTGACCATGCCGATGACTGTGCCAGCCCGTTCTGCCACCAGAAAACCTTCGGGAAACAACTCAATCCGGCGGCGAATATTCGCCAGCGGTGCGGCTTCAGCCGGAGGAAAGCACGTCGTCTCGACCACATGGCACGCTGTCAAGTCGGCCAGCACGACCTGCCGGATCAACACCAATTATCGCGCTCCCGCCGCTTGCAAACAGGCTTGCATGTGTCCCCGCGATTCAGCCGCAATGATGCAGCACTGTTCCAGGCTGTAATCACCGGCTTTGGTGCCAATCACCTCAAGATTCAGCGGGCCAGTGTAGCCGTTTTCATGGAGCACGCGGATATAGCCAACCAGGTCAATATCACCGCGCCCGTTAGCCTGATCTTCCGGCTTGCCCGGTCCCTGCTGCCGACCCTTGCAATCACGGATATGCACATGCTTCACGCGGGAGATCACCGCAGCGATGGCTTCCACCGGGTTCTCATCAGCACGATGGATATGTGATGGGTCCATGTCGATGCCAAATGCATCCGACGTGATGGCTTCCATAACTTTGAGCGTCGTCGGCGTGTTATAGATGGCCGCGCCAACATGCGCCTTGACACACAGGGTCACGCCATACTTTTCGGCCATTGTCACCAGCACGCCCAGTTCATCAACCGTCTGCTGAAACGTATCCGGGTCCACGGTCTTGCCACCCGGCCCACAATTGATGATTGGGATACCGGCTGCAACCGCCGCTTGCATCGCGTTTTCCATCACATCCGGGTCCCGGCGCGGTTGTTCCATTGCCAGTAATTCGAGTTCATAGTCCTGCGCCAATTGCTTGACCTGGGCGGCACTGGCCTGCCAGTCATCCAGAACAAGATGAGCGCCCATCGGCGGAATGGCTGACAGTTCGATACCGTCATACCCCGCCAACTTTGTATATTTGAAAGCCGTCTCTGCGTCGAAACTGCCAAACAAGACTGAATTTGCACCTAATCGCATCGTTAATCTCCTAAAAGCAAGACTATATTTTGTTCAAAATACCCGCTGCAACGCCTTGTGCAGATCGTTGGGCAGCGGCTTTTTCGCCAACGAATTCGTCCAGATAAACACACTCGCCGTCTTCAAAACAACAGCACCTAGATTCTGAAACTGCCGAATAAACGTCCGGGCATCTTTGAAGCCCCGGCGTGTAAAGTAATCCTCATCTTTCCGCTCTGACAACAGCCGCACATTATTCGCCGCCGCTACCAGATCATCACGATCTGCATCCGGCGCATAGATCACCAGCACATTGACTTCACCGGTTGGCATCTGCCCTACCTTGTCGCACAGGGTTTCCATAAACTTGGCGGTTGGGTCTGTCGATGCCTCGGTATCGTCCGCTGATCGATGGCGTGTGACCTCAATGTTACACGGTGTATGCGTGCGAAACATCACGGCGAAGTCCGGCGCACGGCTGCCGCTTTTCTTTTCGTAAACCAGTTCGAATTTGCGATCCTGCAGCAAACAATACGCCGTCTCTAACTCACAGCATAGGTCCAGCAGTTTTTCATGCTCATCAGCAATACGCGCCTTTTTCCTGATCTTCGTGGCATAGGCTTCGGCAAACTCGCGGAAGCGCCGCGATGACTCCAGCCAGAGCTTACAGGACGCGCTGAGCGTATGATTTCGACCTTCGAAAATCTGCTGCATCAAGTCATCAACGAGCATCATCACACCTACCGGTGATCGCCGTCACCGCGAATCTTGCCGCGTTCCAGCCGGGAGAACAACTTATCCAGGTTGGCTTCCGCCACTTCTTCCAACGTCAGATCGAGATTGGTGCAGATCTGCGTGAGATACCACAATACGTCACCCAGTTCATGCTTGAGTGCCTCGCGGTCGTCATCGCTGATGGTTCCAGCTTTGTCGCGGAAAATTTTCTTGATCTTGCCCGCCACTTCCCCCGCCTCGTTGACCAATCCCAGCGTGGGGTAGACAATCGGGTCGTTGACCTCGATATCGCTGTAGGTCTTACGTGATTGTTCCTGATAGCTGCCATATTTGGTTTGCATACACCATCCTGATTAGTCGTTATCCGGTGAAAGGGGCCTGACCTGCACGAAATTGATGATGACCAGATTATAATCACAACCGATGCTCGGAATCGTCACGATTGGCGAGATGCGCTCCGCGCTGTCTTCCAGGGTCATCCACACCTCGACCGGATCTTCCCATTTCAAAAAACCCGCATAACTCCAGAACCCATCGCTGTAGACTCCCGCTTGTTTTGGCTCTCCTGCGACGGCATCAGTTGTCTGGATATGGACAGCAAAACCGGCCAACGGATCGCCTTGCAGATCAAAAACATAGCCTTCCAGCGCGTACTCACAGGGCCTGTCCAGCGTGCTCCGATGTTGGAGCATCATTAAGTTATTTTGCAGATCAAAAGGCAAACCCTCATCCGAAGGGGCTACGGTAATCGTCGAGGGCGGCGGGGTCACGTCGACTGGTGCACCCGCAAACATGCCAGCCCCGAAGAAAAAGGTCAAGACAAACAACAATGTCTGGTACAGACAGCCCGAATTATCGCCCGATGCATCCATATCAATGAATCCTTTAAAAACTGCTGTACTTTGTCTACACTAATGCATTTCGTCTCACACCAGCCGCTGGAAGCCACTCGGCTATTTATTCAGGTAAGCGGGCTAAAGAAAGCCAACATAGTAAATCAGCCCCATTCGATGAGGCTTACTAAACGCCTTGGCTAGATGCTTGCAATGTCCAGCGGCACTATCTGACATACACAATACTCTCTGTATCGAGCGATTCGATGGCGGCAGAGAGAACTTTTTGCGCCGCGAGACCTTCCGCGCCCGACCCGTCGATCTCGTCGGGACTCACGCCCTCGGTAATTTGGCGCAAGAAGGTGTGAATGCGATCTTCAAACGTGTTGACGAAATCGCCAAAGCCGCCAAAAGCCGGGTCAGTATACACTTGCTTGACCAGATCACCCGCCGGGTACAGCGTCAGTTCATGCCACATGTCATCCAGCACAAAGCGACCATCGACACCGGCGACTTCACAGCGCTCCATCGGATGCCCGCGCACAATATCATAGCTGGCGGTCAAATTGCCGATTGCGCCGCTGGTAAAGCGCATATTAAACGACGTCGTGGACCAGATGTTGCGGCCCGGTGCTTTGGTGGCGAACAGTTGCACCGCTTCGATGTCGCCACAGAAATAACGCATCACATCGACGGTATGCGGGTTCAGCGCCTTGATCTGATAATAGGGTGAACTTTCCGCCGGGTTCTTAATCCACATGCTCATGCGGCAAAACAATTGATGGCCGATACGCCCCTCTTCGATCCATTGTTTCGCCAGCCGCGCCGCCGGAGTAAAGCGATGATTCAGGTTGATGCCATAACACACGCCCATTGCCCGCGCCTTAGCGACCATCTCCTCCGCTTCTTCGACGACATTGGAAATCGGTTTTTCGCCCAGCACGTGGCAGCCCGCCGACAGCGCCTGCATGGTTGGTTCATAATGGTCGCTGCCATATTCCTGCCCACCAGTGGTCACGCTGACGACATCCGGCCCCAGTGAACTAAGCATGGACTCGGCATCATAAAACGCGGGCACACCGAGGCGTTCAGCCGCCGCATCAGCCCGGTCACGGTTGATGTCACACACGCCCACCAGTTCTGCCAGTTCATCGGCTTCGTAGAGCGTGGCATGACGATTGCCAATCGGCCCCATGCCAATCACGCCAACCCGTAACGTCATATTTTAGTTACTCCATTTCGGGAATTTCATAGCCATACTCGCGCATAGCCGGTTCAAAAAAGTCATAATAATTCACACCATCATCCTGCTGCCAGCGATTAACGGCGTCGGGCCGCACAATGATACGCCCCAGCGGTATTTCCAGATAATCTTCCAACCGGGCCAGCGTTTCTGCTTGCTTCAGTACGAAATCCTCAAAACGGACTTCCAGCCAGTTCGATGGTTTGGGGAAGGCCTTGACCAGATCATACTGATACTTCCAGCTAATCGCCCGGCGCAAGCGTTCATCATCCGTCGGTTCATATTCAATGCCGAAATCGCGCATATCATCGGTTTTATGCCGCCCCAGAATGCAATCACGCGGATTACGAATCCAGAAAATATACCTGGCGTCGGGAAAGCGCCGCACAATCCAGGGATACACGAGTGTCGTCTCCGGGATCTTCCAGCCTTTATGCTCAGACCGGTTGTTCAAGACCGATTGCAGAAACGTATCCAACAGGTCATTAAACTCCTGCGGAATCTCTGTCTCAGTCAGGCCGCTAAAATCCCAGTTCAGGCCGCCCTGCCACTTGATATACCTGGCCGCGACCCGGCAGGCATCGTACATCGCGCCCGGCGGCAACAAATCGCCCGATGCGTTGAGCATACTGCCCATGTAGACTCCGCTGGCATACAACGTATGCGAGATCGCCCGCGTGCCCGAATGCCCGCGTCCAATAACCGTAATTAGTGACATGCGCTAGATACTCGCCACATCCACAACTTGCCCGGTTTCCCAGGACTTGATGGCGGCTTCGATCACCAACTGTGCCTTGAGCGCTTCCTCGCCAGAGCCAATGATTTCATCCGGCGCAACCCCGGCAATGTTTTGCTCGACCCATTTGCTGATGCGCGAATCGAACGTCTCACCGAAGTGTTTCATGCCACCCAGGTAGTCGTGAGTCTCGATATTCGTATCAAACCGGGGATAAAAGGTCAGGTGTTCGCACGCATCCTGCAAAATAAAGCGCCCGTCGGAACCAACGACTTCCAGCGTCTCCAGCCCATACGTGCCCGCTCTACCAAAATTACCATCATAACTGCCGCGCAAATGGCCGATGATGCCGTTATCGAACAGCACGTTCATTTGCAGGTTGGACCAGATCTGGCGGCCTTTGCCCTTCTTGAAGAATGCCTGTACCTGGCTGATGTTGCCGCCAAAGTAGCGCATCACATCAATTGAATGTGGATGCAGCGCCCGAATATGGAAATGGGGCGAGGATTCATTCGGGTTGCTGATCCACATGGTCATGTCGATCATGTTGAGTTCGCCCAGCCGCCCGGCATCAACCCATTCTTTGGCGCGGTCAGCCGCCGGGGTAAAGCGATGGTTGAGGTTGACGCCATAGCGCAGGTTTTTTTCTTTTGCCAGCGCGACCATCTCTTTGGCTTTGTCGATCTCGTTGGAGATCGGTTTCTCACCCAGAACCGGAATCCCCGCACCCAATAGTTCCATCGTTGGCTGATAATGATCGCCGCCGTTTTCGATGCCAGCGGTACACATACTCACGGCATCGAACGTCAAGCCGCTGGCAAGCATCTCCTGGACCGAATAGAATCCCTGACAGCCATATTGCTCGGCGGCTTTGTCCGATTTTTCCTCAATGAGATCGCACACCGCGACGATTTCCACATCGCCGAGCGAACCGTAGACCTGTAGATGCCGGTTGCCGATGTTCCCGCAGCCGACGACTGCAATTTTAAGTGTCATAATTTATATCCTTTAATGTCACACTTCATAACACACGCTGCGGTGGTAGGGGGAGAATCTAAGCCCCTCACCTACACAGTCCAACCTGTAACCAACCCTACCCCACACCCGAACCGGCCCCGGTCAACTGCTGCATGTGGTCCGCGCTGAGTTCCAGTTCAACCGCACCGAGATTCTCTTGCATTTGTTCCGGCGTGCTGGCGGAAAACAGCGGAATGACACGCGGCGTTGCCTGCTGCATCAGCCATGCCAGCACCACCTGATTGGGCGTCGCGCCGGTTTCGGCGGATACGGCTTTTAAGGCCGCTAACCGAGCTTCGTTGTCGGGACCACTGTAGGCATTCGGCAATGGCTTATCGGAGCGGGTATAGGCTCCCTTAACCAGCGGCGAATAGGCCACTACCGCCATGTCGCGCACCCCAGCGATCTCAAAGAAATCATCATTGGCGTAGGGATGACCACTTGGCTGCCAACCGGCACGGGGAATCAGGTAGGAATGTTTTTGCTGTAACGCGACATGGTGTGCCCAGCCATTGGCTTCGCACAGGTTCCATGCGCCTTCGAGCCGCCAGGCCCGCCAGTTACTCGCACCGATATAGCGGACCTTGCCCGCCTTGACCAATTTGTCCATCGCCGTCAGATGTTCATCCTGCGACGTTTCACGGTCATCACGATGCGCATAGTAGAGATCAATGGTTTCGATGCCCAGCCGTTTGAGGCTTTTCTCGACCTCTTGCTCAACATATTTGGCGGCTAGGCTGGCGGGTACGTCCCCATAGGGTGCGCCGACTTTGGTAGCGATAAACAACTGATCGCGGTTGCTGCGGGCTTGCATCCAGCGCCCCAGCAGCGCTTCGCTCTCACCGCCCTGTGCGCCGTCAATCCAGCGGGCATAGACATTAGCCGTGTCGATGAACCTACCTCCGGCATCAACGTACATATCCAGCAGACGGAACGATTCGGCTTCGTCCTGTTTGGTGCCAAAGTACATTGCGCCCAGGCACAATGCACTGACCTGCTCTCCAGAATGACCGAGTGCTACGGTTTTCATGTTGATGTTCTACTCACTTTCTTGAGCTTCTTGTTCGGCGGCTTCTTTTTCCTGCTGGGCCTGCAAACGCCGCGCCTGACTGGCATCGCCGATATGCATGGTGTCGTAAGCCTGCTGTGAAGAAGTAAACGCACCCACGCCTTCGTGCCCGTGCCAATCACCCTGATGATGCATCGGATTGGGCAAGCCGGTCTCAGCTTCGCGTTGGGCAATCCAGGCGTCCATCCGCCGGCGCAGTTCAGCCACGATCCCTGGCTCATGCTCAGCCAGATTGTTAGTTTCTTCGGGGTCTTCCACCAGATTGTACAACTCGATTTCGGGCTTAAAATGGAAGTCCGGTTCCAACGCAATCATCAATTTCCAGCCTGGCGTGCGCCAGCCATGTTTGCGCATCCACGTACATTCAGTGATATAAAACTCACTTTTGAGCGACGCCACTTTTCCGCGCACCAGCGGCAGCAGACTCTGCCCATCGAAGCGCTGGGCCGACGGCCACTGAATAGCGGTCTCGGTAACATCCATCAGGTCCATAATGGTCGGCACCAGGTCTTTGTGTTGATTAAAGCCGGTCACACGCTTGCCCGCCGGAATCACGCCCGGATACCGAATCATGAGCGGGACGTGCAGCACATTGTCATACATGCCGTGATGATCGAACCAGCATTCATGTTCATAGAGCGTTTCGCCATGATCGCCGTTGATAATGACCAGTGTTTCGTCATAGATGCCATGTGCCTCTAACGCCGTAAAAATTGACGCGATGCAGGCGTCCATGTAGGCGATCTCGCCATCGTATTGAGCAATGACATAATCTTTGTCGCTGATTCCCGGCGGCATCCAGCTTTTGAAAAAGTCGGCAAATGGCGCGAAGTTCAGCACCGGCTCCATCGACTTATTAGCCGGGTCGGTTTCGTCACCATGATAAAACATGCGCTCATAGGGGGCTGGTGGCAGATAAGGGGCGTGGGGGTCCATGTGGCGCAGGAACAAGAAAAACGGCTTATCATCAGCGACCAGACGGTCGAGTTCTGGCAGGGCGACTTCGTTCAGACTCTGGGCTTTGGGCAGGCGGCCTTCGTCCCAGCTACCCCACGCCGGATAATCGAGATACGTATCAAAGCCACGCGATGACGGATTACCACTGAAACCGACGCAGGTGGTGTTATAGCCAAAATCACGCAGCAGTTCGGCCAGTGTTTTGACCTCTGGCCGCAGGTCGCCCTGGTGCCGCAGCGCCACGACCTGGGTGCCAAAACAATCCATACCGGTGAGCATTGAGGCATAGGCGCTGGTGGTTGGGATATGGGCACTGTAGGTGCGCTCGAACAACGTCCCTTCCCTGCGCAAATTGGTCCAGATGGGGGGTCGTTAACCGGTCATAGCCATAGCAGCTCATGTGGTCAGCCCGCAGCGAATCGATTCCCATCAATACGATATTTGGTGTCTTTGGCATCAGCAATCCCCTTAACTTACACGAGTAAGTCTTTTCACAAAAAACAATGGGCACCGGCCCAGGCTAATGATACCCAAAAGCTAAAAAGTTAGCGACCTCTGCTGACTGCAATGGAACCAAAATCTCCCTTTGCTATAATGGCGGGCGGGAGGAAAAAATTTATGGATATACGTTTAGAGGATAAGACTGCCATTGTAACTGGCGCGGCACGAGGCATTGGTCAGGCGCTAGCAGCAGGATTGTATGCAGCCGGGGCGCAGGTGGTTATCGCGGATGTTGACCCGGATGCTGCCCAGCAAACTGCTAACGACCTGGGTTCGCGGGCCACCGCCAAATTCCTGGACGCTGGTGATGTGGCAAGCTGCCAGGCGCTGATTGCAGCGGTCATTGCCCAGATGGGGTCAGTGGATATTCTGGTCAACAACGCCGGGATCTGCCCCATCGTTCCACTGGAAGCGATTGACCAGGCATTTTTTGATAAACTGATGGCGATTAACTTGCGCGGACCTTACTTCCTGTCACAGGCCGCCGCCAAACACATGCGCGAACGCCAAACCGGGCGCATCATCAACATCACGTCGGTGGGGGGTAAAACCGGGGGCCAGGCCGATTTATCGGTGTACGCCGCCTCGAAAGCCGCCTTGATCTCGCTCACGAAGTCGTTCGCCAAATATCTCGCGCCCTATGGCACGGTCAACAGTATCGCTCCCGGCCCATCACACACGGACCTGACGGCTGGCTGGGAAGACCCGGACATGCTAGAAACGTTGCGCCAATCGGTGCCACTGCAACGGCTAGGGGTGCCAGAAGACTATGTTGGGATGACCGTGTTCCTGGCCTCAGAATATGCCAGCTACATCACCGGCGCGACGCTGGACATTAACGGTGGCATTCGAATGGATTGAGTCATTAGCGTTTGTCGCTTGTTTGCATCAAAGCACCATACAACGCATCCACCTGTAGCGGTTTTTGCAGACAGCGATCTACGCCTAGCAGCTTAAACTCATCCACATAACCTTCAGGAGCATACCCTGTCATAATTACAATCTGTAAATCATGACGTTGCCGCCGCAATTCTTGACACAGTTCAAGACCGCCCATATCAGGCATGACCATATCTGTCAAAACAATCTGAATGCCAGCACTGTTGCGTTCAAATATTCGCAAGGCCTCAAGACCATGTGCTGCTTCTAAGACTGTGTATCGCCACTCTTCGAGCACATCGCGCAGGTTACGTCGCACGATCGGATCATCCTCAACAATCAGAATCGTGGTGTCATGGGCCGGTATTTTGTCTATCGGTCCAGTGGTTGGCACGGTCGTTGTTAATGCGGAAGGGGTTATCGCTGGCAGGTAGATAAGGAATGTGGTGCCAACACCAACGGCACTCTGGACATCAATCAATCCCGCGTGCTGTTGAACGATACCGAAGATTTGAGCAAGTCCTAACCCTGTCCCCTTTCCCGGTGCCTTGGTAGTGAAAAACGGTTCAAAAATGTGAGGTAATACGTCGGGTTCAATTCCATGACCCGTGTCCGACACACTCAGTTTGATCCAGGAACCTGTATTCATGTCTGGCAATGGTCGCTCGTTATAAGCTGTAATCGTCAGCAAATCCAATTCAACGCTCAGCTGTCCGCCATCAGGCATCGCATCGCGGGCGTTCACCACGAGATTTGTCAAGATTTGCTGCATACGAGTGGGATCTGCGTTAGCCACACACGGATCAGCAGGATAGCGAAAGTCCAAATGTATGCTTTCAGGTAGTGTACGTTGCAGCATCTTCATATTTTCTTTGAAGACAGGCATCAAATCGACAGGATGTAACTCGAAATGTGATTGTCGACAGAAATCAAGAACTTGATTGATCAATTCGCTGCAGTGTTTAATGTGGACGACATTATTTTTCAGCCGTTCGATATTGGTTGGTTTCAAATCTGCTTCTGTGTTTAAAACGAGATAATCACCCAGAGTCAGAACGCTAAGCATATTATTGAAATCATGGGCGATACCGGCAGCCATCTGCCCGATAGCCGCAAGCTGTTCTTGTTGCTGGGCACGTTGCTGGACGAGTCGCCTTTCAGTCACATCCTGGAGCAAGATCGCCCAGCTAATCTCGGATGTAAGCATCTGATGCTCTACAGACTTGACCATCACATCAAAGAAGCGAGGCGGTTTTGAAGCGACAGCCACCTCATGCCACTTCCCCTCAGCCTTGAGTAATTGTTCGAACGGATAATCACCAATGTTGTTAAGTTGTGAGTCGATCTGGGTATCCGACATCAGCGATAGATACGCCGCCGCTTTAGAGTTAATCACCATCAACCGTCGGTTGGCGTCAATGAGTAGAACACCTTCGGGCAACGCGTCTACGATCTCCTGGCGCATCTGTTGCTCAGTATTATGTTTATACAGCGCCATTTCGATGGCAGTGTGCAATTCTCGCTCTTCTAGAGGCTTGATCAAATAGGCATAAGGTTCCGTGATCTTCGCTCGCTCAATCGTATTCTTATCAGAATATGCAGTGAGGTAAACAACTGGGATGTGACAATTGCGTCGGATAAATTCAGCCGCATCAATGCCATCGGTTTCACCTTGTAATTGAACATCCATCAAAACAATATCCGGTTTCAACTTACCCGCTTGTTGCACCGCCTGGTGACCAGTGGAGGCTTGACCGATGACATCATATCCCAGGCTTGATAGCTGACTCTTAAGATGTAGCGCCACAATACTTTCATCTTCAACGATCAGAATCTTTGCTGGAACCATGGCTTGTTGCTCTCATATGAATGCATCTGAGATTAAAATCTAATCTCACTCTAACATTGAAAACTTGTAACAATTATTTAATCAATCAAAATCGCCATGAAGAATTTCCTGAAATAGTAAAGGGGCACAAATAGAACCAAAAGATCACGCGCCCCAAGAGCCGATCTTTGCCATTATGACCACCGAGACTAAGAACTGGACTTGCGCGAAAGCCTGCGTCAATCGAATAGATTAGGTCATAGCTGGGCCGCCGCCCGCATATCGGTGCGCAGGACACCGGGCACATTCCGAATTGCCCGCAGTGCCGCCATTGAGTCTTCTTGATCGTCAGCTTCAATATAGGCGATACAATCGTTGGGTCCTACCACGAGATGGGCCTGCTTAACACTCGGAATCTGACGAATCGCTTGCAGCGCGTCCGCTTCATCCACTTCAATACTGATGTCGATCAAAATATAGGCTGCAATCATCTTGCCCTCCTCAACTATCGATCAGTCTTTCCGCGCCCGAAAGCACAGAAACGGATAACGATCCAACAACCGAGCATAACGTTCGGGATTCACTTGCTGATATTCGGGGACAACCCGGGCTTCGGTCAGACGTTCGATCACAAAACCGGCCTGGGCCAGGGCCTCAGTAACGGCACTCAGCGGACGGATATAGAACGAGATGTCGATGGGTTCAGCAGAAAACCCCTTCCACTGTTCATGGACCAGGCGCGTTTCGAAGTAATCCCCCGGATGATATTCACGCTCGGACAGCGGATGGCCGGTCGAAAAGATAAAATGTCCGCCCGGACGCAAAACTCGCGCCAATTCGCTGAACAACGCGACTTGATCTTCGATGTAATGCACCACGAGCGACGAAAACACGGTATCAAAATTGGCTGACTCGAGAAATGGTAGCGGCTGTGACATGTCGGCGACATGCAATGTCACCTGCGGACCGGCCTGCTGCTGTGCCACCGCAATCATGTTGGGACTGAAGTCAACGCCCACAATCGCACTGGCTCCTTTATCCACCAACCATGGAAGATTGGTCCCCGGACCACAACCGGCGTCAAGAACGCGCTGTCCGGTCAGGTCATCAACCAATGCCCGCAGCGCCGGGCGCTCAATATAGGCGTTGTAGTCTTTTGTCTTGACCGCAACCGCGTAGCTTTCGGCGATATTTTGATAGGTGTCATATGCAATCAATTTATCATCCGTCATAGGCCGCCCCCTGCATATCCGCTCAAAACGACATTATAGTCAATCATAACCCGTCATGAGCCGATTGGAGTCGAATAAGTCTGGTTGATTTCGAAAACCACTCCTGAACATCGCCAGTAACTGGTGTGACATCCAATGGAATATGGACAACACGCACATACATGATTCATCATTTGGCAGATCACAAATTCGCCGCACCAGTCGTTTGAGCAATGCTAGTGGTGGCTTGTTATCGCTATAATGATGTCCTCATACGCAGGAATAATTACGAAATATAACTCAAATCAACAACGTAAAAAATTGGTAAACCCCGGTTAAATTGTGGCAGAATATTGCTACAATGTACTGTAATAATTCCGCCCAAAGGCTACCAATGCTGCGGTTTACAAGCTGGTTCCAAACTCGTATTGACGCGCTACTCGCCAACACAGCACACGAATCCGAGCGCGGGCTATCCACCGTTATTAACCTGACGTCGTTTATTTTTGCCGGCATGTATATGACCATCATGCTCTTACGTGGCAGCCAGCAACGCGCCCTCCTGGCCGCACTGGTGGCCGCATTTTCGGTTGCGGCCTATTTGTTGACAAAAACTAGATTTCATCCCATTAGCAACTATGTCCCCCCCTATCTCACGTCGGCGGTGATTCTAGCGGCTCTGGCAATCTTTCAGGTTGATCGGCAATACCCGCTCCTGCTGATGCCCATGGCGCTCAGCCTCTTCCTGATCGGGATTGGGCAATCCATTGCACTCATGCTGGTGCATCTTGTTTGCATGGGCGTGACCTTCCAGCTCGGAGCAGTGCCCATTTCACTCGAAGATTTCCAGGATCAACAGATCGTTTACCTGGTGATCTGCCTCATCTTCTTCGTGGTCAAGCTCTTCCAGCAAGCCCGTATCCGCTTCATCAGCAAACAAACCGACGAACTCATCAAGGCCGAACGTGAAAAGCAGATGCTCCACCTGCAACGCGAACGCGACCAGGTTATTACGCAACTGGTCACGAATATTTCCCACGATTTTCGTACCCCACTGGCGGTTATCAACACCAATGTCTATTTTATTGATAAAGCGAACGATATTGAGAAGTTGCAACAGGTGCAATCACGCATCCTGGAAGCGACTGGAAAAATCGATCATGTGTTGGATGAGATGCTGGTATTAATGAAACTATCCCAACAAAAGTCAGGTCATCGTGCCCATTCGAATCTTACGCAGGTATTGCCATTAGCCGCTGAAAAACTGGATTCAGGCTCCAACCGCATCCGGCTGGAGATTGACAGTTGTTCGGCTCTGGTGGCAATTGCCGATGAAGAACTGCATTTACTGGTGAGCAAACTTATTGATAACGCCCTGAAATTCTCACCGCCAAACACCCCCGTAGTCATTAAGACAATTGGTAATGAGAGCCGCGTTCAAATTCAGGTGCAGGATGTTGGCGATGGCATTGCATCCGCCGATATAAAGCATATCTTCGACCCATTTTACAAAATCGATAAAGCCCGCAATACCAAAACCAACAGCGGATCCGGCCTGGGATTAGCCATCGCCCAAACCATTGCTCGCAGCAACGGCGGTGACATCCAGGTTGCCAGTGAAGTGGGGCAAGGCAGCACATTTTCCGTCACTCTGCCCATCTATTCCACTTCCTCACAGCGTAACCAGTTCCTCGCTGAACAGTAGCTACAATCATTACCGGGCACGAACGGCCACCCCACAACGCTATCGTTTCCCCGCCCCCATGCGATTTGCAATACCGGGTTGCTCCTGAGTATGATTCCAGGTAACTATTCTACTTTTTGTAAGGGAGTTATGTGTTGGATTATCAAGTTGATGTTTTAAAAGTAGGCCGTTTCCCGGAGACAGCGGGAGCAGAAATCTACTGGATGTCCAATTTCGGGGACGACCAGTGGGAACCCTTGAACGTGTATGCCATGTTGATTCGTGGTGGGGGGCAAACTATTCTCGTCAATACCGGCCCACCAGTAGATAAACTGGACTGGCTCAACAGCATCTGGGGTGAAGGCAGCAAGGGACGCCATCAATTGGTCGTCACCGAGGAAGATCATATTGAGAATCGCCTCGCAGCAGTCGGTGTCACCCCGGAAGCGATCGATCACATTATCCTCACGCCAATCCAATCATATGCGACCGGCGGCCTGGATAAATTCCCGAATGCGCAAATCTGGGTTAATCGTGATGGTTGGGCCGATTTGTTCGCGCCCCGTTATAAACCTCATCCCCACGATATATTGCATATGTGCCTCATCCCACGCCTGATCCATTATATATTTATCGACGCCTGGGACCGGGTTAACATGCTCAAGAACGAGCACCCCTTCTTGCCGGGGATTCATGTCTTCTGGGTCGGCACCCACCACCGCAGTTCGGTAGCAATCAAAGTACAGACCAGCGCTGGTCAGGTAATCTTCTCCGACTGTATGTTCCGCTATGAACACATCACCGAAAACCGCATCCTGGGCATCAACGAAAATATGTATGAAGCGTTAGACGCTTACGCACGTATTCGGGAAGAAGCCGACATCCTGGTTCCGATGTATGATCCTCGTGTGCTGGACGATCATCCCAACGGGCAGATAGGCTACTAGATCATGACCGAAAAACGAGTGGCACTGATTACCGGTGCATCACGCGGCATTGGGGCGGCGATGGCGCGCGGCCTGGCAAGGGACGGCGCAACCCATATCGCTATTGTCCATTTCAACGATGCCGACAATGCGGCGCAAACAATTGCACAGCTAGAGGGTGTTGATGCGATTGCGATTGAGGCCGATGTCGCCGATTCCCGCCAGGTCAACTTAATGGTGCAGCAGGTCATCGACAGATTTGGGCAGATCGACGTGCTGGTTTGCAACGCCGGAATCTGCCCGTTTTATGACTTTCTCGATATTTCTGAAGCCACCTGGGACCGCACGCTGGACGTGAATCTCAAGGGTGTATTTTTAGTATCACAGGCCGTCGCTCGCCACATGGTTGAGCGCAGTGCCAGAGGACGTATCATCGCCACCAGTTCGATTTCGAGCATGGTAGGCGGTACCCAGCAAGCCCATTACTGCGCTTCAAAAGCGGGGGTGAACCTGCTCATCAAGAGCATGGCCCTCAGTCTCGGGCCACATGGCATCACCTGCAACGCCGTCCTGCCCGGCACCATTGAAACTGACCTGAACCGCGACCGACTCAGCGTGCCCGGACTGCGGGAAAAACTCGCGGCGGGCACACCGGCAGGGCGAATTGGACAGCCGGATGATCTGGTCGGGGCGGTCGTGTATCTCGCGTCACCGGCAGCCAGTTGGACAACCGGCACCCTGCTGGTCGTTGATGGTGGCGCGACTTCCATGTTACAGTAACACTTAGGGCAAATCATCCGGTTCGAACGGGACTGGTAGCTGCACCATTTCCAGCGTAATGTTATCCGGGTCCAGGAAATAGCAGGTCCAACCACCTGTATGCCGTCCGTGCGTGATCTTGACAGGTGCTTCGGATTTAAAGCGCACACCCAGCCCTTTGAGGCGCTCGAATTCTGCTTGAATATCCAGCGTTTGAAATGCCAGATGCCCGACGCCGGGCCGATTCGTGCTGGTATCAATCGGCTCACCGCGTGGACGCGCATATTCGATCAACTCAAGAAAATGGCCGGATGGTGAATTTCCCTGCGGCATATCGTCGAGTGTAAACAGTGCCACTTTCAGCAATGCATTGGCAAAACCGATTTGCGTGCTGGTGTAGGCCTGGTCATGCACCATCCGGTGGACCAGCTTAAGGCCGATCTTGTTGCCATAGAAATCAACCGACTGGTCAATATCAGAGACGGTGAAGCTGAAATGAAAGTAACTCAGCGGGGGCATAAAGGATTAACTCCTGATTAAAAAAGAACCATCGCAGGCGGAGTATAACACCAATTTGGTCCAACCGACTTGAACATCTGGCACCATGTCGTTATCTTTTGGGTGTGGAACGTGTGGGAGCAGGGCAATATGCAATTGCAATTTTTATATTACGAACAGTGTCCATCACACGAAGACGGGCTGTCACGCCTGCGACAGGCGATGCGCGAGATTGACCTGGAAGCCAAAATCGAGATCATCAAGGTTGAGACGGACGAACAAGCGCAAGCATTGCGCTTTGTCGGGTCGCCGACGTTTCTGGTCGACGGGCAGGACATCATCCCACCCCCGGCAGACGCCTACTACAGCCTGACCTGTCGCGCCTACCGTCTGGAAGATGGCCGCATCTCGCCACTGCCAACACTCCCCATGCTCCGTAGCGCCCTTGAAAAATTTATTCAATTGGAGGAATAAGCAATGACCGCTTTAACCCCTGGCGCAACTGCCGTTTCGTTCAGCCTACCTGGTGTTGATGGGAATACCTATTCCCTGGCCGATTATGGCGACAAAAACGCTGTCGTCGTGGTCTTCACCTGCAATCATTGTCCCTGGGCACAGGCCTGGGAAGATCGTATCAACCAGATTCAGGTCGATTATGGTGGCAAGGGTGTACAGGTGCTGGCGATCAACGCCAATGACTCGGTCAGCCATCCGGGTGACAGCTTCGACAAGATGAAGGAACGCGCTGCCGAAAAAGGCTACAAAATCCCGTATCTGCACGATGAATCGCAGGATGTGGCACGGGCCTATGGTGCGGAACGCACGCCGGAAGTCTTCCTGTTTGACGGTTCTGGCAATTTGCAATATCACGGCGCGGTGGATGACAATGGCGAAGATCCCGCTGCCGTCCAATCGGCCTACCTGCGCGAAGCACTCGACGCGGTGCTGGCGGGCAAAAGCCCGGTCACCCAGCAGACCCCGCCCAAAGGCTGCACCATCAAATGGAAAGCCAGTTAGCTTAGCATCATGTGATGGGCCAGTGCACGCATTGGCCCATATTTCTCATACCAACGAGTGAAAATCTAACAAATCAGATAATCATTAACTGATCGCGGTCTGGCAGAGCAGGAAATGGCGCATGCGGCAGCGTCTGGTACCAGTGGGCCACCGACGCGATGTCATCTTGCAGCGGCAGATAACGCCCATTATAGCCCCAACCCAGCGCCTGCATCGTTACTTTGAGATCGGCTTCAAACCGAATCGGATCAACAATGTGCCAGCGGTACATGCCCAGGCGCAACTGCGAGCGATAGTCAGTATCGGGTCGAATCACTTGATGGAACCCGGCATAGGGCGTGGTGTAGGTGACATAGCCTTCATTGTGCCGGGGCGATGGATCAAAGTTGTAGGAGCCACAAAAATAATCTTCGGTCCCAGTCCCACAAATCGTCGGATGCTCGTCGCCATCCAGGAAAAATTTGACCTCGCCTTCACCCCACCAGCCGTTGTTGTTTGATCCCCAGGCGACATAGGTGCCGACAAAATGCCCCTGACCTTTTACACCATCCAAAATGGTGTAGACATCCTTATAGGGCACCGGGTTGGTCCGGCGAAACTGGGCATGGAAATAAGCCGCATCATCTGGCACATCGGTCAACACATAGTTGATCTGATAATAAAGTTTCATGTCCGACTCAGCAATGTTGGTCATCGTAATGCGGCATTTTTTCCGAAACGGCATCTCCCAGTAGGAATTGAAGGCACTGCCGGGATTGACGCAGATGGGCAGCGAACTCACCTGCGCAAACTCCCCCCAGCCACAGGCGAAGAAATCCCCTACCGGACATTCCACTGATGGTGTTTCCGAATCGTCCCAGTAGATGCGCAGAATCGAAAAGCGCCAGCGACCGGTGGGTGTCATCCAGATTTGCTGGATCGCACCCGGCCCACCAATTTCGGCCAGCGTGAACGTCTCGCCAGCTTCGATTCGCACCGACGGCGATACCTTCCAACCCGGCCCCAGATCACGAGCAGCATTCGCGCCCGTACCATCGGTTGCCAGCGCCCCCTTCCCCTTTTCGCCGGTAAAGTTTTCCGGGCTGATGGACCGGCTTTTAGCCCTGGATAACCGTGACAAATTGCCGAGGTGCAAGCCCAACCCATTGAATTCAGACATACGCTTCACTCCTGTTGGTTAATATTGCCCGATTGTACCGCCTATCCCTTACTGGGAAATACTGTGGCTTTGCGCTTTGCTTCACTTCCATTGACCCACGTGCAAAACATGCAGGATCAGGACCAGCAATTCAACCCGCTCTACGCCATATTCGGTCAGGTCTGCAGCGCAGTGTTGCAGAAGTTGGTGCGCGACACCAGGAAAATACGTATCAGCCGCTATCAACCCTAAGCTGTCGGTCAATCGGACAACGCCCGCTGCCAGATCTTCAGCCGCAAAAGCGTCGGAAGCAAATTGCAAGGAGTCCATTAAATCCGGCGCAGCGGATCGTCTTAACTGCCGCCGTACGTGCAGCAATTCCTGGGCGGCGGTTGTTCCGGGATCAGTGCGCAGTCGCCGCAGCAGACTGACAAACCGATTTTCCTGCCCGACCATCCGTGCCAATGCCAGGGCCAATTCCATCCGTGCACCTTCATTAGTCGTCTGGCGCAATAGCCGGTGCAAGGTTTCGATCGCTGAGGTCGCCTGCAAGTTACCCAACGCAGCCGCATAAGCCATCTGCAGGCCTTTGTCCGTTTCAGTTTGCAGACGTTCGAGCAGTAGATCAGTCACTTCCTGTGCTTTGAGCGTGCCCAATGCCCGCGCACAATGGGCACGAACTGAGCGATAATTCGAGTCCAGACCAATCATGAGCGCCGGAACCGCTGCCGGATCGCCGATGCGCCCCAACGCCCAGGCCGTGACATTGCTCAACGATAATTCGGTGCCCAGCAAAATGTGCGTAAGGGCTTCGGTTAGTCGGGGATGCGCTGGCATCCGTGCCATCGAAATAATCGCTTCATAACGCACGTTAAAACGCGGGTCCGCCAGCGCCTCGAGCAATTCTTCGACGGTCAACGGGCTATGAGTCAGGCCGAGCCGTTCGGTCATCGCCACCATGGAGCGTTCATCGCGCGCCCGATAGAAGCGCCCCAGGCTCTCCAGCGCCAGGATGGGGTTGCCCTGAATAAACATCCCGGCATATTCACCCGCTGTAACCGGACTATCGGCCCGAACCCGCCGAAAAACCAGCAGACTCAGACCAGGTAGCAGGATGCCGGCGATAATCAGTGGTGTAAAACGATCCAGGGTTACGAACCAGATCTGGCCTGAAATGCTGCCAAAAGCATCCAGCAAATTGCCACCGACCACCTGACTCACCCCACCCATAATACCAATAGCCGCATAATAAACCGCCATATACTGGCCCTTACGATCAGCCGGCACGACGCTCACGAACAGCAATCGGCCCGAACCGACCATCCAGGCGGTGCCCGCAATCCCTTGAAAAAAGGCAATTGCCAGGGCCAGTGGCAGGCTGGCAACACTTGCCCGAGGCAGCAACAACCAGCCCACCGGCAAAGTCATCAGCAACACGATACCCACGATCATGACTGGCTTGCTGCCATAACGATCTGCCGACCAACCCAGCAGATTCGACAACACCAGCCCGCCGATGAGGGTCGAGGTGGCTAGCAGAACCACCTGACTTTCGCTGAGGCCAATCTGTTCGGTCATAAAGAGCGGCAAAAACGAAAATAATGGCCCCGTTCCAAACGTTAGCAGGGCAATGCCCGCCAGATAAAAAAGCAGATTATTGTCGCGGGCCGTCCGCCACAGGTCCCGATACGTTGTGGCAGGCGCGGTCGTACCCGCCTGCGGGGCACCACCCGGCACATGCGTGTAAAGCCAGACCGACAACAACCCAAAAATGACCCCGGCAACAAACAAAAACTGGTAGCGCTCCAGCCCGCCGGACAAGCCCAAAACATAGCTGCTCACACTCACGGCACCAATGGCGGTCAGGCTGGCGAAAATGTGAGCCGACGCCGTGTACTTACCCCGTATCGAACCTGGAATAAATTCCTGTACCCAGGGGAAATAGCCGGTCTCTGAAATCGCTTTACTCAAGCCAAAACCAATCACAATAACTGCGACGAAGGCCAGCGTAATCTCAGCGCCAAACTGCATCACCACCCAGGGTACCATCAACAAAAGCGCCGTAATCGCTTTGCGCAGGGCAAAAAATGTAATGAAGGTGCGTTTATAACCAAAGCGGGCAACCTGGGGCGTGATAAATAGCGCAATCAGGCCCATAAAGGGCAACAGTGAGAGCAAGAATCCAATCTGCGCACTGCTGATATTCAAGTCGCTGAGGAATAATACAAAAACCGGACCAAAATAGATGAACTGGGCAAAAATTGAGTTGGCAGACCCTGCCGCCAGACTCCAGGGCAGGGCATTAATTTTTTCTGTCGTGGTCGGTGCAGCGGCAGTCATGAGCCGTCCTTTCGGGCAAGATACAAACGACTCAATGGTAGCGAAATTTACTGGTGAGTGTCAGGGGGATTTGCTGTCCCTGACAGAGATATTTTAGCCTGATGTGTCACATTTTACCCAGCACCCGCAATACATTACTGACCTTACGCACCTTGTGCTTGTAGGCAGTGGGGTTAAACCCACTGTTTGGGTACAAACTCGTGTGAATCTGCGTAACATCAATACATTATTTGGTTTAGAGGAGATTCATTCAATCAATTCATGCTGCCATTCAAGAGACATGTAGCACGTGAAGGGCCAGCACGACATATTGCAGCCGCTCAGTACCAAATTCTTCCAGGCCATCGGCACAACCCCGTAGTAGACGCGCCCGCAAACTGTCATCAGTATCCAGTATGCGCAACATCTGCACAAAAAGTTCCACCCCTTTTGGCAAGTTTTCCCGGGCAAAAGTGTCCATACACTCGGTAAACCGGGCTTCATCCACGCCCGCGTCTAAGAGTTGTTTCTTCAGGTGGAGCAATTCCTGGGCCACCGCCGTGCCCAGGTCGCTGCGCATCTGCCGCAGCAGGCGTACAAAGTGCTGCTCCTGGCCGGTCATCCGGGCCAACGAGAGCGCCAGTTCCAACCGCGCCCCATCATTGTCAAATTCACCCATCATCGCAAACAGACTCTCAATGGCAGCAGTGGCTTGCAGGTTGCCCAGTGCATGGGCATAGGCCATCCGTAAGCCTTTGTCGGATTCCGTTTGCAATCGGCCAAGCAATTCCGGCTTCGATGCTTGATCGCGCAACGTCCCCAGCGCACGAGCGGAATGCGCCTGTACTGATTTGTAATTGGAGTCCAGTCCCTCGCGTAATGCGGGCAGCGCCGCTTCATCCCCCAAACGACCTAACGCCCAGGCCGCGACATTGCTCAACGACAGTTCGGTGCCACCAACAAATTCAACTAACGCTTCGGTCAAACGGGGATGCGGCTTGGTGCGCGCAATGGAAATGATCGCTTCGAAACGCACATTAAAACGTGGGTCCGCCAGCGCTTCGAGCAGTTCATCCACTGTTAAGGGGCTATGCGCTTGCCCCATCCGCTCTGTCAGGTTTACAGCGGCCTGTTCATCCCGGGCGCGATAGTAGCGCACCATCGTTTCCAGCGCATAAATTGGATTACCCTGTACAAACAGGCTGGCGAATTCGGTCACGCTTACCGCACCATCGGCTTTGACACGCCGAAATAGCATGATACTCAACAGAGGTAAGAGGATCCCACCAATCATGAGCGGCGTGAACGGATCGAGTATCACGAAGGCGAACTGCCCACTAATTCCTGAAAACGCATCCAGCAAACGCCCGCCAGACAATTGGCTGAACCCGCCAATTATGCCAATCGCGGCATAATACACCGCCATATATTGTGATTTTTTCTCAGGCGGCACGACATTGACAAATAATAACCGGCCCGACCCGACCATCCAGGCGATCCCGGAGATACCCTGCAAGAGCGCAATCGCCAGGGCAAAGACGATACTGGATTCGGCATTACGCGGCATGAGCAACCACCCGACCGGCAGCAGCATTTTCAACACCACACCCATAAGCATCACGGGCTTGCTGCCATAACGATCGGCTGACCAACCCAACAAATAAGACGACATCAACGCGCCCACCAGCGCCGCCGTTTGCAGCAGCACGATATTGCTATCGGCCAGGCCGACTTGCTCTTCCATAAAAATCGGGATAAAAGAGAACAGCGGTCCGGTGCCAAACGTCATCAGCGCAATGCCCGCCAGATATAGCAACAGATTGCCGTCGCGTATCGCTACCAGCATATCACGGTAGCGCATACGCGGTGCATCCGGCCCTTTGATCGGCGCACCACCCGGAATATGGGTGAACATCCATAACGCGAGAAATCCGAATGCTATCCCAATCGCGATCAATAGCGTGAAGCGTTCCAATTGGTCCGACTGGCTCAAAACAAAGCTGGCAACAGCTACCGCGACTACACCAACCAGACTCCCAAAAACGTTATTGGTTGCCGACCATTTTCCCCGTATAGACCCCGGCACAAACTCCTGAATCCAGGGATAATAACCCGTCTCAGCAATCGCCCGGCACAGGCCAAATCCACCAATGATAAACGTGATATACAGGACGACCGCTTCCGGCCCAAACTGATTCAAAACCAGCGGCACGAAAAGCAACCCCAGCGTAACCGCTTTACGCAGCCCCCAGAAGGTGAGATAGGTGCGCTTATAACCGAAACGCGCCACCGCTGGCGCAATAAACAGCGCGATCAACCCCATAAATGGGAACAATGAGAGCAAAAAACCGATCTGCGTCTTGCTGATGTTGAGTTCACTGAGGAACAGCACAAATACCGGGCCAAAATAGGTGAACTGCACAAACACCGTATTCGCCGCGTTCCCGGCAATGCTCCAGGGCAATGCCTGTAACTTATCAGTCGTTGTGGGCTGGGCAATGGTAGCCATTCGTAAATCTCCTGCGACAGAAATTTACGGTAATGTTACCCGATGCGATGCGTACATCCAAGCACAATTGGCATTGTCCAAATTTTGTTCATGCCACTTGCAGCCCAGCCAGGTCTACCTATAATGGTCTATAGAGGTTCATAAGAGATCGTATATAAGTGCTGCATATCATCACACAACAAATGATGACTTAAGCACGTATAGTCTTGTGAACAATCGAGACAGCGGTTTGTTGGGGCGTAAGCACTGGCGATTAATGGGGCAGATTGATCATCAGCCGACGCTGCTGTCCCGTTTGTTCTTCGTCGGGCCGCTCTGCCGGTGAGCCAGTGAGGCTCGAATCCTCGCCCGGCGACAACACCCGTTAGCAAGCCAGCGGCACAATATTGGGTTTTAACCGCTTATAACGCCAGGGGAAGGCAAAGCCGCGCCAGGTCACCTCATCGGCATATGTCACGGATTCCGCCTTGAAGCTAAGATAATCGACCGGAGTAAAAGGCGATAAATGGGCATCACAATCTAGAGCAAGCAATTGTACATGCAGGGTGCCATCCGCAAACCCAAACAACAACGTATTGGGCGACAGTGTTGCCGGTCGGCCCAATTCCGCTATGAGATCGCCCAGCACCAGGGCCGGACAGGCACTGAGTCGAATTTCATTGACAATGGCGTTAACATGTTGCAGGCGAACTTCACAGGCGGGATTAACGGGACGATACTGAACATGAGGCTGATCTGTCGTCGAATTCTGTGCCATATACCCCTGCCCGACCAGCATCTCGTTCGCCTCAGTAATCACAATTGCGCCGGGCCGAATGCCGTGCCAGCAGGGCAAGGGACAGTCTGGGGAGCGCAAAACTGGCGCAGATGACATAATTGAAGCGCCAGTATTCATCATCAGGAACACAATCACAACCCATGCTGCCAGCAAGATCAGGCCAGATCGTGCCGTTAATCGGGTCATCGCCGTTGACGCTGCGCCTCAAATAGGAACACCCCGGCGGCGACCGCTGCATTGATCGATTCAGTTGCATGAGACATGGGAATATAGACCTGCTGCGTTGCCAACGCTAGCGCCACAGCACTGGCCCCGTGCGCCTCGCTGCCGATAATTAACGCATGGGGCTGTGACCAATCCACCTGGTCATACTGGAGCGCACCGGTGCTGGCTGCGAGATATATTGCGAGATTTCGACAATAATCTTTAATCGCCGTCCAATCGAGCGTTACGAGCGGTACCCGAAAATGGGCACCCATCCCGGCCCGTAGCACTTTCGGATTATAGGGGTCCACACAATCAGGCGACAGCACCACCAGTTGCACACCAGCCCCCGCCGCTGTCCGCAAGATCGTCCCCAAATTGCCAGGATCGCGCAACGAATCCAGCACCAGCACCTGATGCGGCTGGTCTGGCAGATCATACGCGGGCAACGGAAATACGCCGATGATCCCTTGCGGCTGTTCGGTATCGCTCATATGGCGCATAACATCAGATGTGACTGACAGAATCTCAGCCTCAATTGATGGTTTTGGCGTTCCCTCGGTGTAGAAGATAAAATCGGGTTGATGTCCCTGTGCCAGCACATCCTGCACCAGCCGCGCGCCCTCCAGCACAATTTTCCCCTCTTTACGGCGAGTTCGCGCCCGGTTCTGTAAAGCATGGACCAGCTTCACCCGGTTGTTCTGTGTGCTGGAAATCAAGATACGTTCACCTGTAGCTCAGTCGTGAAACAAAAACAGGGCCACAATTTGACCCCGTTTTAGAGAAAGTACTGTGGGTTATTTACTGGTTCATCTGGCTGAGCGCTGCCAGCTTATTGAAGGTGGATGCATCGCGCACCGCAATATCAGCCAGCATCTTACGATCAACTTCAACCCCGGCCTGCTTCAAGCCATAAATGAAGCGGCTGTAACTGAGGCCGTTGATGCGGGCGGCAGCGTTGATGCGGGTAATCCACAAGCGGCGCATATCCCGCTTACGGGTGCGGCGGTCACGATAGGCGTACCACAGGCTCTTGAGCATCGCTTCATTCGATCGCTTGAACAGGCGACCCCGCGATCCCCATTGGCCTTTCACCATTTTGAGAATTTTCTTGTGTTTGCGTCGTCTGACGAAACCAGTTTTTGCTCTTGGCACGAGTTTACTCCTGACAACAAACACCCAGAGCACACTGCCCTGGGAGCAATTTGAACGAATGTCTACCCGGGTTTCTTAGGCCGGGGGATTAGCTTTGTAACGCCGCAAGTAGGGAGCCAGCGTCGTCACCCGTTTGGCATCGGACTTGCTGACAGGCTGCATTTTATCGAACTGGCGCTTGGTGCGTTTGGCGGACCGACGGCGCAGATGGCTCTTGCCGCCTTTGGTGCGCATGACCTTGCCTGTGCCAGTTACTTTAAAACGCTTGGCAGTCGACTTGTGCGTTTTGAGCTTATACTTTTTCGTCTTCTTTTTCTTCGCCATAACGGATTTCCGTTCCTATTTGTTTTCGGCGTTCGGCGCCAGAATCATCAACATGTTATTGCCTTCCATGCTGGGATTCTGCTCCACAATCGCAACGTCTTTGAGTTCTTCGGCAATCCCCACCATGCGTTGGCGAGCAATATCCGGATAATCGCGCTCACGCCCCCGGAACTTGACACGCACCTTGACCTTCATGCCTTTTTCGATCCAGCGGCGGGCATCACGCACCTTAAAGGAAAGATGATGGTCATCCGTTTTCGGTCGCAATTGGATTTCCTTCACCTCGATCACTTTCTGGGTTTTGCGGGCCTTACGTTCGCGCCGTTGCCGCTCATACTGGAACTTACCAAAGTCCATAATGCGACAGACAGGCGGCTTGGCATTCGGTGATACCTCAACCAGGTCCAGCCCGCGTTCTTCGGCCATCGCCAGGGCTGCCTGAGTGGTAATCACACCCAGATTCTCATTATCATCCGCAATGACCCGGACTTCCCGAACTCGTATATCTTCATTGACGCGCAAATCTGAGGAACTTATAGCCTATACACCTCTCTAATTGAGTTAACGAAACCAGCGATGTAGCCAACACACCCATGCAATCCAAGATTGCCTCGCATTGCCCGACATATTGAGCATTTTGCATCAGACAAACAGGGGTACAAAAAGACCACACCGCATTCAAGCGTAATCATAGAGGATTATAGCACATCATATTAGCCGGATGCAAGGTGTTTTCAGCGGCGTTATACGTAAATTACCCATCCACTGCAGGCTTCACGATTCAGGCCTGAACCAGCAGCAACATGATATCGGCAACTCAAACACATAATCAACTCTTAGACTCAGTGTTAACCAAACTTTTTGGTGCTCGGTTCAGTGATGACCTGGTAGGTGTCATCGGCATTGAATGAGTCTAGCAGCACTTTGGCCTGCTCCTGGCGCGAGAGTTCGCCTCTGGATTGCTGGGCAAACCAAACAAAAAAAGCCAGTTCGCCCTGCTGGTCACGCACGGTATAAAACAATTCGGTGTTATTCAGGCTCAAGAAATCGCGGGCACTGCTCAGCTCGAATCCCGCCATCTTCACGCGCCAATTGGCCTGAAGACTCTCAAGCAGTTCATCAAGCGTAGCTGGCGGTTGGTTGACAATGCCATAGCGCACCCGAAACCAGACACCACGCAGGTGACTTTCGACGATAATCCGCACACCCGGTCCCAATGCATGGGCACAGGATTGCAGCGAAATCAGCGCTTCTTGCAGTGTCTCACGATTGCCCTTGAACACCGCTTGGTCGCCGCTTAAGGTCGGCAATTCGGCAATATGCAAAGTCGTCCCAACCCAGCGCAGTAATTCTTGCCCATCGAAACAGGCGTCGTTGGCGATTAACGGGGTCTCACCAGCTTTGTGGCGAATCATATTGGACCATGCGCTATACATACCGAGCGCCGCGTGGACTGATTCCGCTGCCCGATCGGGCTGAATGCCATCAACCGAGTCGGCAGCCGGTTCCAGCGCCGCCAATGCCGCGTTGAGGTGCTCCGACATGCGCCGATACAGAAGAAAATTTACCTCAGCCAGGGTATTCCAATCAGGATTCATAGACATCTTTCTTTATAGTATTTCGATGACTTGCTCAGTCTGTAACAAGCCGAGGATCGAGTCACTATCCACAAATTCCTGAACATCCTGGAGCGCCTGGTCAAAAGCAGTGAGTAATTCGGCGTCAGTCCCCTTATAGCGCCGCAGCGTTTGCTGGGCACAGGCCGAACAACCGCGCATCGCCCGGTAACTGTCGGTTTCACAGCCGAGACAACCATTCAACCGAATCATCATTAACATGAACGCGAGGGTTTCTTCATGTGTTTCTGGCAGTTTTAAAATTCGTTCAACCAATTTCCGCCATTCGGGACCCCGTGCCCGGCGCAAACTGGCAATGGCGCGGTGGGGAAACAGCAGCGCGTTATCGGTATACATCGATTAGCATCCTCAACCAAAGATAGTTGTTGAACCCTTTATGAATTTCACAATAACATAACTTTTCGTAATGTTCAATTAATTTACAAATTTGTTATCTCCAATTGTCGGCGCTGTGGTCAGCATAGCATCGTTTCAGGCTATTTGTTGATTTCAACAGCAACTCCACTATACTAAATGTCATGCGAATCTTTATGGTACTTTTGTCGATATTGTTGGTTACTGGCTGCAGCGGGGGCGCAGTGGTTTTTGCGCCAACGCCGCTACCGCCCGACGTGTCCCCCCTGCGTTATGAACATCCATCGGGCGCATTCAGCGTCACGGTACCGCGTCACTGGCCGCTGTTCACCCAGAATGCGACCACCCTGGCAGCGGCAAGTTTCGCCGCCCCTCACAGCGACCAACCCACCCTCAAGTTTGCCGTCGCCAACCTCGGCGATCCGGTGGATGGGACCGATTTGGGGTCGTTCATTAATCAGTATCAGCAGACTATTCGCCCGGACCTGGGACGCTACAAAGAAGAGAATCGGCAGGCAATGGGTGATGGCAGTTGGCGCATTAGCGGCCTACGTATTGCACCCGGCGGTGCGACCCAGCAAATTAACACCTTCATCGAACGCGCGGGCAGTCTGATCGGTATTGCTGAAGTGATCGTGCCGGAAAACCCGGACCGCCAAGCCGAACTGCAAGGCATTATCAACACGTTCCAGCTCAACCCAACCCACACCTTAGACGTCACCGACCTGTCCGTGATGGTCGCATTGGCGACCAGTCAGCTTGACCTGCTTAATATCAAAACCTGGACGACCCCCAGCGGCGTCTTTTACATAACCGGCGAGGTTGCCAATCATGGCACCATGCCCGCCGTTGATTTACCAGTACGCGCGATTCTGCGGACTGCCGATGGGCTGGCAGTGGCCGAAGCCGCGGACACGCCAATGGGCTATGCAATTCTTCCCGGCGGTTTTGCGCCGTTTAGCCTGCGTTTTGGTCAGGGTCAACCCGGTCTGACAAGTCGATATGAATTGATACTGGGTGCGGATGACTGGCAACCGGACCTCGATACGATTGTGTATGGCCCGGACGATTTAGAGTGGATCGATGAATCGACATTTAACGAGGCCGACGAACTGGTTATCAGCGGGGTGATGACGAACATTGGCAACCTTTTAGTCCGCAATCCTCGCGTCGTCGTTACCGTTTTTAACGACCAGCAGCAGGTCATCGCCGCCCGCTTCATTGATGTCGAAGGCACCGACCTGGAACCCAACGAATCAGCGCCTTTCGAAATCATCATCACCGAAATCGGTGGGGAGCCAGCCCAATACCTGGTCAACATCCAGGGTCAGCCCTGACAAGCTATTGGCCGTACTCGCGCAAACTGGCGAACAAGCGTTTGAGTTCAATGGGAGTCAGGTTGTCCTGCGTGGATAAACGCCGGGCTTCCCCGGTTTCCAATTCCACCCGCACGACATATTCATAAACTTCGGACGATGCCCCGGCCACGCTAAACTGGCCTTGAAGATTAAAGAAATTCGCTTCAACCAGCATCTGGTTGATGGTTTCAACCGCTGCCGCGTCAATCGTCGATTCAACGCCATCACGGATGATACGACCATCGTTGAAGAATTCGAGGCGCAATTGCGAATTAGCCGGGCCGCCGCTCTCTTCGTAAATAATGCTGGCAAAGCGCACGGGACTGCCCCCGACCAGTGCTTCCGCAGTTGGAATGATCGCGGTTCCCGGTGGCGGCAATACGTCAATCGCCTGGTCAATGATCGAGGTAGCGGTCGGATCACCCGCAACTGGTTGATTGGGGTCGGGCGTCGCGGCATCAGTCGCGGCCAGGGTCGGCAACGATTGCGAATCGCCACCAATCGTACAGGCCGACGCAACGAATAGCACGATCAGAATAAAGAAGAGCTTCCGCATTGCACCTCTCCTCAAGCATAAATGCATACTGACCTTTATAGTTTGGGCTTGATTGTGGTCGCTGACAAGTGGGATTCTTGTACAGGTCTGTGGACAATACGGGTGGCAAGTTGGCATATTCCCAGGCCTGCCAGCAACGTTGAGAGCGGCAGCAGCGGCAGATAGTAGCGCTGCCAGGGTAGTGGATTAATGAGTAGAAATATCAGGGTAAGCAGGATCCAGACGACTATCCCCAGGTGAAAAATCTGTCGCTGCTGAACCAACCCAACTAATCCAACCACAATCAAGACCGTCAGGATGCTGCCCAGGATCAGGCCAAATTGGAGGCCGCTGAGGGGTGAAGCCATGTAGCGTTGAATTTCTTGGGTGATAGTTGCAGCCTCGGCCCAGTTAGCAACTTCAAAATGCATGGCCGGTTCCAAAAAAGGTTGAGTAATAATCTGACCCATGCGTTCGCCCAACGACATGGGTGCCAGCGGATCTGAATTGACCTGAAGTTCCAGCAATTGGCTGCGCAATCGCACCAGATCTTGCAGTCGTGTACCGGTGTCGTACCATAATCCCGGTGACAGCGCGACAAATATAGCGATCACCAGCGCATTACTAACAACCAGTTTGAGCGTCGTCAGTGCCAGATCAATCCACTGGCGACGCAGCAATTCGGTGAAAAAGATCCAGCCAAACGCGCTGCCCACAAACACGGCGGACGTATGCTTACTCACCAGCGCTAACCCAGCCGCAAGTGTCAACCCCAGCCACCAGCCCCACGAGCCGCGTCCATCTTCAGCGCGGCGTCGGCTGATCATTATGGCTAGCAAAATCGTCAACAGGCCGAAGAACAACATTGACCCTTCCATCATCGCGCGGCGACCATTAAGTAAAATCGTTGGATGCAGCGCATACAGGCCGCTCACCACATAGGCTGGGAGCCACCCACCCAGTTGCCAGCCGATGCCGAACACAATCACTACACTGAACGCCAGAAACAACGCCGAGCCAAACCGACTGACATATAACAGATTATCTACCGGGCGATGATTGGTCTCGACATTGCGCCCATAGGACAGCCCCCAATCCCAGCCGGGACGGGGCGGTAAATCGCCATTGGTAAATCCCGCCAGATGCCAGCTTAATCCGATCACATAGCGATTGGTTGAGCCATTGATAATGCGCAACTGGGGATCACTGTCGATGTCAAAGGGGCCGTCAGATACCAGACGAATCGGCTCACCATAGATAAACGCGGTGGCATAATCATGACTCATATAAATTTGCATCGGTTCGTCGCCATGAAACGGCGTCAGCGGCATCCCCGCCAGCACGAACAGACCCAAACCGATCAACCAGATGGTAGCCAGCAAGGATTTATATTTTGAGTTGATGGGCATGGCGAATGAAGTCTAATTGACAGAGTTTGTCCAGCACATCCGCTGGTAAATCATCATCCAGCGAAAGCACCGTCAGGGTATGGCCGCCTGGCTCAGCCCGTCCGGTTTGCCAACTGGCGATATTAACATTATTCTCGGCCAGCAACATCCCCACCCGCCCAATGACCCCCGGTTTATCATAACTACCGACGATCAGCAGATGGCCCGCGGGGACAAAATTCATGCGATATTCGTTGACCTGCACGATATGCGGTTCTTTGTGGTCCAGCAGCGTCCCGGCCATGATAATTTCTTCCCCATCTTCCAGCGTTACCTGACACGAGACGAGGTTGGCGTAATCATGCGTTTTAAGGCCTTTGGTCTGCATCACCTGTAAGCCCCGTTCCGCTGCTATAACTGGCGCGTTAATATAATTCACGGTATCGCCCAAAACCGGGGTCAGCAACCCCTTGAGTAACGCAACCGTCAGCGGCTTGACGAGGCCATCCACCTCAACGCCGCGATACTCGACATCAACCCGCCGCACCGGGAAACGAGCGAGTGCGTGTAGCACCGTCCCCATGTATTCCGCCAACCGCATATAGGGTAAGGCATCTTCATAAAGCGTGCCGGGCATAAACGGCATATTGACCACGTTGCGATAATCACGATCGCGCAGGGCATCCAGCACTTGTTCAACAATCTGGCACGATAAATCCTGCGCCGCTTCACGGGTATTATCGCCAATATGAGGCGTATGGATAACGTTATCCAGCCCAATCAACGGACTGTTGTAGGGCGGTTCTGCCGCATAAACATCGACGGCAACCCCGGCCAGATGCCCATCCTTGACGGCCTGGGCTACCGCTTCTTCATCCCAGACGCTACCGTGCGCGGCATTAATCAAGCGTGCCCCGACTTTGATCTGCTGAATGCTTTCGGCGTTCAACAAATTCCGGGTTTCAGCGGTCACAGCGGGGTGCAGGCTCACAAAATCGCTGCGCCCTAACAGTTCGCTGAGGCCAGTCAGCGTAATCCGTTTGTCCGCAACCTGATCTTCGGTGAGATAGGGATCATAGGCCAGCACGTTCATATTAAAGGCGAGGCAACGCTGTGCCACCACTCGCCCCACGCGCCCGAACCCGATCAAACCGATGGTCTTGCCCGATAATTGTGTCCCGACCTGCTGCCGCCGGTCCAGCAACCAGTAACCCGCTTTCAGGCTGTTGTGAGCGCTAATCAAGTGGCGACTGAGGGCCAGCATCAACGCCAGCGTATGTTCCCCGGCGGCAATGGCGTTGGTCCCCGGAGTGTTGGTAACAATAATGCCCCGACCCGTCGCGGCTTCGATGTCGATGCCGCTAAGCCCCGCGCCGACGCGTCCAATGACCTTCAGATGTGGCGCATGGTCGAGCAATTGCTTATCGATCTGAACATCATCCCGCGCAATCAAAGCGGTGGCGCCTGCCAGCCCATCGCGCACACTGGGCACGGCGGGCATGACGATGTTGGTCGTTACATCATTCGCGTCCTTCAGAATTTGCAGACCATCTTCAGTCAGGTCGGTTGCTACCAGGATGTTGAATTGGGTCACGGTGGTTTCCTAGAAATTGAATCTTCACAACCCCACCCTAAATCCCTCCCCGCCAACAGGGAGGAACTTAAAAATCACTGTAAGCGATATTCTGCCTTCCCTCGCTGGCGGTGAAAGAGCCGAGGGTGGAGGTCAAATTCGTTCATCAACAAGTTAAATTTCTACCTGTCCATTTCATCAAAATAGGCCCAGCTTTGCAAATCCGGCGGCTCGATTCCCAGTTCCGTCAAAATCGCCTTGATCTGCTCCCGGTGTTCATGCCCATGATTAATCACCTGAGTGAGAATGATCGTCTTCGGCACGTCGCGGGTGGAACCATCAAGCCAACGTACCTGTACGGCATCATCGGCATTTACTTTTGAAGTCCACTCGATGAATCCATTGCCGGTATTTCGGAGCGATTCGGTCATTGCAGCCATCGTCATCGGCGGTTCATCATCTGGACGGTTGTAGGGCTGACCGGTACTGATGCGCGAGAAGTAAGATTGCTCAGAACTGACGATATGCTGCAAAATGTCGAAGATCGTACCAAAGGCTCCGGTACGGGTAGCTTCTAATTGTTCCAGGTCCAACGCCGCACAGTGTTCAAACAGGGTCAAGTTTGCCCACAGGTGATGTTTGTAGATATTCGTGAGCGTATCAACGGATTCCATGTCTCACCTTTCATATGCAAGTGCCGCAGCATTTCAGATTACAGGCTGCGCATTTTATTTACCACATCATGCAAGCTGTCAAAAACATGCGGGGTAATATCGGCGAAGGCCGTTTTCGGGCTATGGCTGGTATCGGGCACGGCATAACAGGTCATCCCGGCGGCGATGGCAGCCCGTGAACCATTCGGACTGTCTTCCAGCGCGAGACAAGCGGCGGGGTTCACACCTAAAGTTTTCGCTGCCGTGAGGTAAACATCCGGGGCTGGTTTGCCAGAGGCTTCATCGTCAGCCGAACAGCGCACCGTGAAAATATCGCCCCACCCCTGGGCTGCCACTGTGGCATCAATAATCGAGCTGGGCGAACTGGACGCAATGGCGATGGGCCAACCGCGCGCCTGAACATAATCTACGACGGACTGAGCGCCCGGCTGTGGTTTCACATGGGCCGGAATCAGTCGCAGCATGGCGCTGTTGAGTTCATCCACCAGATCACTCACACTTTCTTCAAGCTGAAAATGATCGTGCAAGATGACCATAAACTCGTCCATGCGCATGCCGATAATTTGCTCGCGCACGTCGTTGGTGTAACGATGGCCGCGGGATTCGATCAGTTCCGTTTCAGCGATGTGCCACACCGTTTCGGAATCGACCAGCAGACCATCCATATCAAAAATGACCGCTTCAATCATAGGGCAAAGGCTCTCTCAAAGGCTTGCAGCAAGGCATCGTTCTGGAGGGATAAGGCACCGGCGTGAGCCAGTTCGATACCGCGATCAAACACGGCTTGATGTTCCGTGCCCAGGACACGATGATAACCCGCCGGTCCGGCTGCCAAGGGCAACACGGGCGCAATTGACGCGCTCTCAATAAACGCAGCGGCATTATCACGAACTTTGTCACGGGCGACGACTCCGCCAAAACCGACGAATAAATCGACCACTTCGCGCGTGACGAGATCGGACATGCCATCGCCAACCATCAAACGGCGTCCCGGTCTGTCTCCGGCCAATTCGTTAATCATCATGGGTTTACCGCTGGAAACGGTCAACGGCCCCACGCGATAATCCATGTAGGTATGTTTATGCTGGGTGCTGGGTTCATAATAACGCCACCAATCCCCCGCCAGTTCGTTATATTCCAGTTCCACCGCGCGGATATTTTCTGGAGCAACCCCCAGGCGCTGCCCAAAACCGCGCACGGGTTCCGCCAGGCCACCGCTGATGATGAAGATTTCTTTACCGAGGAAGCGCAAGGCGGCTAACACCGGCTGCACATCAGTGACCAGCGTCTGCCAGTAACGCTCTTCAACCGCTTTCAATTGACCGCGGGTGGGGCGAATCGCTTGCAAGCGCTTACCATACACCTCAGCCAGGTCGAGGTCGCCGTTCATCGCTTTATCGGTCAGCAGGCCGACGCGCCATTCCTTGCCCTTGAGTTTGGCAAGCTCATCAATCCCCTCAATCGTTGAGAGGGTGCTGTCACAGTCGAAAAAAATCAGGTCGAAGCTGGTCCAGGGTGTGTGGGTCATCGTATGCCTCCATCTTGGCATCCCGGAAAATTGTAGCGTCTGTGAAGGGGTTTGTGAACCCAGGAACACAATATCCAATATTCCTGACGTCAGCCTTAAAATGCAACCGCAAAGAACGTTTCTCGTAAAACTCCACAAATACATTGATTGGAGAAAATGATGCCTAAACATAAACATTCTCACCCTGTTCCAGGTGAGAAGCTGCTTAAACTGCATCTCATCCTCTATGTCATCTGCATGGTTTTACTTGGCCTGAGCATTTATGCCACCCTCAATTATTCGGGCAACAGGAGGGTTGACTTGACGGTCTTCGTACCATTTTTTATGGAACGTTTCGCAGTAGTCATCCTATGGGGCACACTGGTCTTGAGTCACGTTGGATTCCAGCAAGTTCGAGCCTTTTTGCACAACCGGGCGCAGCACCAATATGACTATACAGTCTATCGGGACGTCGATAAGAGATTTCATGATGATTACGTAGTTGAAACCGAAAACACTCGTGACGATGTGGCAGAAATGAAAAGTGCCTTACGCTGATGGCTAAAAGCTGGCCTCGCTTGACACCCCTCACCGGCCCGTTATAATCGAATCATCATTAAATTAATTGCTCAAGGCAGTCAATTTTTGGCCCGCAAACCTGCCGATCAATCAGTCAACCCGGAAGCTATCCTCGTCGCAGCGGCGGCGGTGCTGCATCGCAACGGCTATGACGCCACCACCATGAAAGACATCGCAGCCGAGGTCAACCTCACAGCGGCGAGTCTTTACCATCACTTCGACAACAAAGATGACCTGTTGCTGGCGGTATTGGAAGCGGGACTCAACCGCGTGATTCAGCAAGCAGAACCGATCATCGAGTCCGACCGATCAGCAGCCGATAAGTTACGCGGTTTGATTCAGGTGCATGTCGGTGGCCTCACGAGCAATACGGCGGTGGGGGCAGCGATGGTCTTCGAGATTCGGTCTCTGCTCAACCTCCATGCGAGTAATGGTAAAATCAGTAAGCTAATCGAACGACGCGATAACTTCTTTGCCCGCCGCGATTACTTCGAGAGCCTGTACCGCCGCGTGATTCAAGCAGGGATCAACAGCGGCGACTTCCAACGCGTGGATGTCGATCTCTTCACCAAAACCATGCTCGGCGCCCATAATTGGGTCAGCGTCTGGTATCGGGACGGCGGACGCTTGACCGGCGACCAGATCGCAGACCAGATGGCAGACACATTTTTGCATTCGTTGCGGAACTAAGCTTTACAAATAGGGCAGCATAATCTCAATTATCCGCTAGAACCCTGACTGTCAAATGCACTCAGCTTCACGACGTTCTACGGAATAGATAGAAAGAGACGTGCTTTGGAAGTGATAGGATTCATAGGTTTCATTGGATTGTTGGTCTACAGTTACATGTGTCTCTTCAAAATAGATTGGCTCTGGGACTGGCACGAAAGAGAATCGCGATGGTCGGGTCTCAAACCGGAGCGCACCAATGAATGGGAAATGCGGAAGATCATACAAGGATTTGGCTCTTTTTTACTTGCCATTTTGATATTACTTGTCTTTATTGTCCCAAAGATTTTCCCTGGTTGAAATTGTAAGCACACGAGAAAATGATGAATGAATTTCTCAATTCCGATATACTGCAAACAGTCTGGCAGGCACAGGGTCTCGGCGTGGTCAAGTCTTTTCATCCGGCGCAGCGCGGCATGAATAATCTGGCGACGGTCGTTAATGACACTTACGTGATTCGGTTTGACCGGCTGGATTTGCCGGGACCGTGTCGCTATTTGGGCGAAGCACTGGCCTATGAACGGATGCACGCCGCCAACATTCCAGCCCCTGATGTGATCGTGCTGGATACAGCAAAAACGCTGGTGCCGTATCACTACATCATCCTCTCTAAACTACCCGGTAGGCTCCTGATTGACGATTGGACCCGTTTCAGCCATGAACAGCAAGCGAAACTCGGCTTCGATGCCGGGCGTTATCTGGCGCTGCTTCATGAAATTCGGTTCGATGGATTCGGCAAATTGAGTCGCCTCGACACGTCACCCTGGCCGCACTGGTACGATCATGTTGAAGTTTTTTTTAATCGCTATGCACCGGGATTAGTCAAGAGCGGGGTCATTGAAGCCACCGTTTATAACCGGATGCAGGCTGTCATTGATCGCCTGCGACCAACCTTCAATTTTGTGGGTGGTGGACGGTTGGTGCATAGTGATTACCAGTTCGAGAACGTACTCCATCAAGACGGCGACATCACCG
The DNA here is from genome assembly GCA_965223835.1 of Phototrophicaceae bacterium. Taxonomy (GTDB): domain Bacteria; phylum Chloroflexota; class Anaerolineae; order Aggregatilineales; family Phototrophicaceae; genus CAVYXZ01. The sequence goes on along the minus strand of CBDCXQ010000001.1, from coordinate 730,268 downwards.
GTATCATTGATTTCGAGTGGTCGATTGCCGGTGATCCGACCTGGGATTTTAAACTTGATGAACAGTGGGACGATGATTGCCCCGGCAGCGCGGCTCACATCTACGCTGGGTACACGAGCGTGCGGCCCTTAGCTGAAAATCATGATGTGGGCGTATGGTTGTACAAGCTGTTGTTTCACCTCGACAGTGTGGATATGTACGCGGCTGAGCCTGAAGCAAGCGACAATCTGGTTCAGTCGCGTGACGAACTCCTGCAAGCCCTGATCGCATTGGAAAAGGATAAATAATGTCAGACAAACGCCAGCATATCATTCAACCGGTTGTCGGCTGTGAACCCGAAATTGGCCTGATGTTGAGTCTGGTCGAGGACTGTCGCCAGCGTACCCGCGAGTCGCTCAAGGATTTAGACCCGGCGGCGGTGGACTTTGCAGGCGGATTCAATGGACACAGTATCGGCTCCCTGCTGTATCATGTGGCGGCGGTAGAGATCGACTGGCTGTGGACCGAAGTGACAGAAGGCAAACTACCGGAAGGCATCTGGAAACGATTTCAAATTGAGATGCGCGATAACGCTGGCAAACTGGCACATGTGAGTGGTGTCAGCCTGGACACACACTGGGACCTGTTGGATTTCGTGCGCGGCTTGCTGCTGGAGACATATAAAGACATGTCGCTGGTAGACTATCGTCGTCCGCGTGAATTAGAAAAGTATGATGTTACGCCGGAATGGGTCTTGCATCACCTGATGCAGCATGAGGCCGGACACCGCGACGAAATGGAAATGTTGCGTCAGGCAGCGAGGCAGGGTAAATAGAATCAGCGAATTCACTGGTAACAACTCAATTTAAAGGAAATCAAAATAATGGAACGTATTCTCATCACCGGCTCCAATCGCGGCATTGGACTCGAATTAGTCAGACAATATCTCAAGCGTGACAATACGCACGTCTTTGCAACCTGTCGCACACCGGACGCGGCGGCTGAACTCCAAAAACTGGCTGCGCAGTACGCTGATCGCTTGCAGATTATCGCGCTGGAAGTCACGAGCGCAGACTCAATTGCAGCATCAGTCGCAGCCGTCAAAGCGCAAACGGATGGTCTCGATATTCTCATCAACAACGCGGCGATCAACCCCGAAACGGAACGTGAGCAGACATTCGGCAAACTCGATGCCGAGGCGATGTTACACGTCCTCAATGTGAATGCGGTTGCGCCGATCATGGTCGCCCAGGCCTATGCCGATCTGTTGCGAAACGGCAATAATCCACGCCTGATTAATGTCTCATCCGGGGCCGGGTCGTTGGAGCGACAGGCCAACAGTCGGGGCTTTACCTACCAGGCCAGTAAGGCCGCGCTCAATATGTTCAGCCGCTCCCTCGCAAATTCGTTGAGCGATGATGGGGTCATCACCATTATGCTCAATCCAGGTTGGGTTATCACCGATATGGGCGGTCCTAATGCTAACTTGCAGCCAGCCGAATCGGCACTGGGCATTTTGAAAGTGGTCGATAACCTGACGGCGGCAGACAACAACACCTTTTTACAATGGGATGGGGCGACCCTGCCCTGGTAAAGGTCCGTCATGCAAACGATCTTGATTACAGGCGCTAATCGTGGCATCGGGCTGGAACTCACGCGCCGTTATCTCGCCCGCGACGCTACAGCAGTCTTCGCGACTTGCCGTAACCCGGCGGCGGCGAATGATTTAAACAAACTGGGTGCGCAATACGCTGATCGCTTGCGGATCATATCGCTGGATGTCACTGACCCGACAGCAATTGCCCAATCCGTAGCAACCGTCAGGAGTTACACCGATCATCTGGACCTGCTCATCAACAACGCCGGGACCTTTGCTGGTTTCGTCGGGGGCGCTGACCCTCGTGTGAGTCAATTTGGCGTGTTAGAAGCGGAAGCGATGCTCGCTATGCTGGAGATCAATAGCGCTGCGCCGGTCATGATTACGCAAGCCTATGCCGATTTACTCCGTCAAGCAGCCGAGGCACGCGTGATTAACCTCTCGTCAGATGCCGGTTCGATCACTCAGCGGGATAGTAGTGGTAATTTGACGTATGGCGCTAGCAAAGCCACCCTCAACATGCTGACACGCTGTTTAGCAGGTGATTTGCGCGGTGCGACTGTGAGTGTAATCGCTATTCATCCCGGCTTTATCCAAACTGACATGGGCGGCCCCAACGCACCCCTGAAACCTGCCGACACGTTGCCGGGCGTCATGCAGGTGATTGATAATTTGACGCTGGCCGACACGGGGAAATTTTACAATTGGGACGGCACCATCGTCCCCTGGTAACGAAAGGTAAACCATGCAGCGGATTCTCATCACCGGGTCAAATCGTGGCATCGGCCTGGAACTGGCGCGACAATATCTTGAACGTGATGACACCCATATTTTCGCAACCTGCCGCAATCCCGATTCGGCTTCGGCCCTGCAACAACTCGCGGCACAGCAGCGCGGGCGGGTGCAGCTTATTCAACTGGATGTGACCGATACCGCGTCGATTAACGCATCTGTCCAGGCTATTGAAGCCGATGGCATCGACATCTTGATTAACAACGCCGGTGTTTTTCCTCGTGATGACAGGGCCACGACCTTTGGTAAACTTGATGGTGCAGCGATGCTGGAGAACTGGCACGTCAACGCAGTGGCACCAATTATGGTGACGCAGGCTTATGCCGATTTGCTGCGACGCGGCAATGCAGCAAGGTTAGTCATGATTTCGTCGGATGCCGGTTCGCTTACACTGAAAGATGGTGGCTGTAACTATACTTATCCCGCCAGCAAAGCCGCGTTGAACATGCTGACGCGCTGCGTAGCGGCAGAACTCAAAGCGGATGACATTATCACGACCATGATTCATCCCGGCTGGGTTCAAACGGACATGGGTGGCCCGACGGCAGACTTAACTGTCCCAGAATCAGCGCAGGGTGTTATCCGCGTGATTGACAGCCTGACATCTGCCGATAACAGCGCCTTCTTCCGTTGGGATGGTGAGCGAATGCCCTGGTAATAAACTGTCAGCCATTAGCCGGTTAGCTTTTAGAAAATGAAAATAGTTATGTGTAGTGAAAGGCAGCAAAATTCATGAGCTACCACATTCGTAAAGCAGCGGTGATTGGCTCTGGCACGATGGGCGGTGGCATCGCGGCGTTGCTAGCCGGGGTGGGAATCGAAACGCTGTTGCTGGATATTCCGTCGCAAGGCACAGCCCATGGCGATCCCTTCAAACAGCGTAATGCGGTGGTGCTGGCTGGCCTGGAACGGATGCAAAAAGCACGCCCGGCACAGTTGTTTCACCCGGACGATCTGAACCTCATTACAGTCGGCAATACCGAAGATGATCTGGAAAAAGTTGCCGATGTTGATTGGGTAATTGAGGTCGTCATCGAAAAACTGGACATCAAACAGGCGTTGATGGCAAAGTTGGCGCAGCACACTGGACCCGACACTATCGTCTCGACCAACACCTCTGGCCTGCCCCTGCATCAGATCGCGGAGGGTTTGTCCGATGATTTCACGCGGCGCTTCCTGGGCACCCACTTTTTTAATCCGCCGCGCTATCTGCACCTCTTAGAAGTGATTCCCCATCACAACACGGACGGTGCAGTCGTGGCCTTCATGCAGGAATTCGCCACGCGAACGCTCGGCAAAGGCGTGGTGCTGTGCAAAGATACGCCCAATTTCATCGGCAACCGCTTCATGTCGATGATCGGGATGCAGGCCATGAATTACGCGCTCGATCATGGCTATACGATTGAAGAGGTCGATGCCATTACCGGACCGCTGATTGGCCGACCCAAAACCGCCGTGTTTAACCTCAACGATCTGGTCGGTTTCGATGTCGCGGTGCATGTCGCCCGCAACCTGTATGATGCCATCCCGGATGATCCAGCGCGTGAAGTGCTCAATCATCCGAAATCCAACGCGCTGAGCCAGCACATGCTGGACAACAACCTGCTGGGCCGCAAGACTGATGGCGGCTTTTACCAGATGCGCCGCTTAGACGATGGTTCCCGCGAATTGTGGGCGCTCAATCTGGAAACACTGGAATACGAACCACCAACCAAACCGCGTTTCGATAGCGTAGGGGCGCATCGTAAAGTCGAGGACCTAGGCGAACGGATTAAACTGCTCATCAATTCGGACGACCGCGCCGGTCAATATCTGTGGCATCATCATGCCTTTTACCTGGCCTATGCCTCACAGCGCGTACCAGAAATTACGGACACGATTGTCAATGTGGATAACGCGCAGAAGTGGGGCTTCAGCCATAAGCTGGGACCCTTCGAAATTTGGGATGCGATTGGCGTGGCCGCGACGGTGCCGCAATTTGAAGAAGCCGGTTATCCGGTCGCCGACTGGGTTAAAGAGATGCTGGCGGCGGGTCACTCAACCTTTTACGAACGCAATTCCGGCGGGCAAATCACCGGCTACTATAGCCCCACCGATCAAAACTACCTACCGCTGGAACCAGATCCACGTATCATCACGGTCGCGGGATTACGGGCTGCTGGTCAAGAAGTCGCCCGCAACAGTGGAGCCAGTATTCTGGATATGGGTGACGGCGTGGCCCTGTTTGAGTTTCATGGTAAACAGAACACCATTGACGACGATGTGCTGCGGCTGGGCCAGCAGGCAGTTGCGATGCTGCACAACGATCAATTCGACGCGCTGGTGATCGGCAACGATGGGGAGCGCTTCAGCGTCGGGTTCAACCTGTTTCTAGCGGTGATGGCGGTGCAGAGCGATCAACTCGACCAACTGGAAGCCGGAATTGATGGCTTACAGGGACTCGCGAATGCGTTCCGCTATGCCCCGAAGCCGGTGGTCGCCGCACCGTTTCAATTGGCGCTGGGCGGCGGCACGGAAATTATGTTTGGTGGCAATGCCATCGTCGCGCACATCGAACTGTATGCCGGGCTGGTGGAATTCGGCGTCGGGCTGATTCCGGCGGGCGGCGGCTGTAAGGAAATGCTGCGGCGGGTGGTTAATCCGGTCATGCGCTCCCACAAAAATGCTGATGCGCTACCGCATCTGCAAAAAGTGTTCCAGCAGATCGCCACTGCGCAGGTCAGTGAACAGGGGGCGAAGATGGCCCGTGACATCGGCATTCTGGGGCCGTGTGACCGCATTGTCATGAACCGCGATCATCTGCTGTGGGAGGCCAAACGCACAGCACTGTATCTGGCCGACGGCTATACCCCGCCCCAACCGGAGAAAATCTACGCTGCCGGGCGTGATGCCTATGCCGCGTTGCTGATCGGCATTGATGGCTTTGTCGAACAGGGCATCGCAACCGAGTATGACGCAGTGATCGCCCGCAAACTGGCTTATGTCCTGACTGGCGGCGCATTAGATGAACCCCAATGGGTTGATGAAAATGTGATCGAAGCGCTGGAACGCAAGCTGTTCATGGAACTGCTGCGCGAACCCAAAACCGTCGAGCGCATCACGCACATGCTGCAAACCAACAAGCCGCTGCGGAATTGAGAAATAAGTAAATCAACGCAAAGACGCGGAGAGGCAAAGAAACGTAAAACTGTTTATCGACTAGAGACTTTTGACTGGAGACTAACAACTCATGACTAGAGAAGCAGTAATCGTCGCGGCGGCGCGGACCGCTGTTGGCAAGAGTAATCGGGGGACCACTCGCAACGCCCGTTCTGATGACATGGCGGCGGCGGTGATTCAAGACTTGCTGCGCCAGACCAATGCGAAAATCGACCCCCATGAAATCGACGACGTGATTATTGGTTGTGCCATGCCGGAGGGTTCACAGGGGCTGAACTTCGCTCGTGTGATCGCACTGCGGGCCGGGCTGCCAGTCGAAGTACCCGGCCAGACGATCAACCGCTTTTGTTCCAGCGGCTTGCAGTCGATTGCGATGGCCGCCGAACGCATCATTGCCAACGGCGCAGACATCATCATCGCGGGCGGTGCGGAAACGATGTCGCTGGTGCCGATGACCGGCTTTAAGATCAGCCCAAATCCCCACATGGCGCAAAACGCACCCGAAGTCTATATGGCGATGGGTCACACGGCGGAGCATGTCGCGGACGAATGGAACATCAGCCGCGAGGACATGGACCAGTTCGCCTATCAGAGTCACCAAAAAGCCGCCAACGCCGTTGATGCCGGGTATTTTCAAGACGAAATTGTGCCGTTTGCGATTGAAGAAACGGTCATCGGCGACGATGGCCTGCCAGCAACGCGCACAGTCATGTTCGCTGAAGATGAACATCTGCGGCGCGAAACTTCACCCGAAGCGCTGGCAAAACTCCGGCCCGTGTTCCGTGAAGGCGGACGCGTCACCGCCGGGAATTCCAGTCCCTTAAGTGATGGTGCTGCCGGGGTAATCGTCATGGAAGCCGGAAAAGCGGCGCAACTTGGCCTGCAACCGCTGGCGCGTTTTGTTGGCTTCAACGTAGCGGGAGTGCGGCCCGAAGTGATGGGCGTGGGTCCGATTGCCGCTGTGCCACGTTTGCTGGACCGCACCGGGATTGCCAAAGACGATATTGATCTGGTCGAACTCAATGAAGCTTTCGCTGCCCAGGCTTTAGCCGTCATCCGACACCTGGGACTGGACCCGGACAAGGTGAACGTCAACGGCGGGGCAATTGCGCTGGGGCATCCGCTGGGCTGCACAGGGGCCAAACTCACGGTGCAGATCATCAACGAAATGCAACGGCGCAACAGTCGATATGGCATGGTGACGATGTGTATCGGCGGCGGCATGGGCGCAGCGGGCCTGTTTGAGCGGGTGGGGTAACGTCAAATAAAAATCGATGCGCAATTATGTTAAAATGGACCTGAATTATCACTCAAAAAAATAGCTGTAGGCAATAGCAGATGACGATCCAACAGCTTGGAATTGAAGATATTATTGGCGACAAGCGCGACGCCATTCTGAGATTGGCGGGACAATACGGCGCGTCGAATGTACGAATCTTCGGCAGTGTGGCGCGTGGTGAAGCCATTGAGACTAGCGATGTTGATCTGCTGGTCGATCAAGATTGGTCACAACTGTCAACCTGGGGTGGAATGGGACTGGTAATTGAACTGGAGGAATTGCTGGGGCGCAAAGTTGATGTGGCAACCGAAGAAGAACTCAAGCCACATATACGCACACGGGTACTCCGCGAGGCAGTACCGTTATGAGAGATGATCTGGCATTCCTCGAAGACATTCTGGAACGGATTGATCTTACAACCGAATTCGTAACTGATGGCCGGGAAGCGTTTGAATCTTCACGCGTGACTCAGGAAGCAGTCATTCGAAATCTAGAAATCATCGGCGAGGCAGCCCGTCATATCTCAGATGATTTGCGTTCAAATCACCCGGAAATTCCCTGGAAACAAATCATTGCCTTTCGTAATTTTGTCACCCATGTTTACTGGGGAATCAAGCTGGAACGCATCTGGCAAATTATAGAGGACGATTTGATGCCGCTCAGGAAGCAGGTATCAGCAATCATCCAGGAGCTAGACAGTCAGACCGACGACACTTGACCAGCTATTATGGTAAATTACTCAACTGAAACCGCGCAGTAGTCGGGTTAAATCTATTTGAATATTCATAATTCTACTTCGCAGGCGAGTTTCAAACTTGCTCCTGCAACCGGCAAGCGAGAACCAATTGTAGGCGCGTGTCTCAGAAGCTCCCACTCAATAACTCAGCAAGATAATTTCCAACCAGCATCTATGCCAATCGTCGCCATGTTCCTGTACTACAGCAAGTCATCCCACATAGTAGAAATCACTCTCAGGATGCGCTATAGTATTGTGAAACAACGGTTATGTTGCAATTTTTTGACCAGCAGCGGTGCGCACATTATGATGATTGTGTAGCCATTGCTGATTCATAAGAAAGGAGGGTTGGTGCCGCCAGCCGTGCAACCATCGGCCTCACCCGCCAGAGAGCACGCGGCTTATGTTTAAAATTGATCATCTGATTATTCAACAAAACATGTCGAAAGGAAACTTACTGTGTTAAGAAAATCAGTCCGCCTACTTGTAATTGTATCGATGCTCTTTACGTTTTCGCTGGCCGTTCATGCCCAGAACGCTGACTGTGAAGGTGATGTTACCCTGACCTACTGGCATCACTGGGGTGGTAATCGTATCCCGCTGATGGAAGAGCAGATCGCTGCCTTTGAAGATGCCAACCCCGGCATCTGTGTCGATAACGTCTTTCTCCCCTGGGACAACCGACTCGAAAATCTCCTGACCGCGATTGCAGCGGGTGATCCGCCGGATGTGACCATGTTCGGCAAGCAGGACCTGCCTTTCTTCGCTGCTACTGAATCCATCATTCCGCTCGATGAATATATGGAAACCGATGGCATTAGCCCGGACATTTTCGTGCCATCCGAGTTTGCCGGCACCCAGTTCAACGATAAGACCTGGATGCTGCCCCTACCAACCGGCGGCGCGATCAACATTATGTGGTACAACAAGGATCATTTCGCTGAAGCCGGACTGGACCCGGAGAATTTCCCCGAAACGTGGGCAGAACTGTTGGCCGCCGCTGAAGCGCTGACGATGGGTGACGGCGGTTTCCTCGATCGTGTGGGGTTGAATCCGCTGGCAATTGGCAACAACTTCCGCGTCTGGCTGAACTCCAACGGACAGGACTGGATCAGCGACGACCTCCGCACAGTAACCATTAACAATCAGGCTGGCATTGAGGTGCTCGAATTCCTGAAAACCTTCACCGACGACATCAACTACGGCATTGAGGAAGTCAACTCGTTCTACGAGATGACCGGCGAGTTCGATCAGACACCCTTCATCCTGGGCCTTGACTCAATGAATGTGAATGGGTCCTGGCAGTTGTTCCAGTACGAAGAATTTGCTGATGAACTGAATTATGGTATCACAGCCGTGCCCTATGGTCCGAGCGGCAGCCCAGACCGACGCGGTTCCGCCATTGGTGGCTGGGGTTACATGATCCCGAAAAATGCGGCCCATCCTGATGAAGCCTGGCAACTGGTCAAATGGCTGACAACCGAGATGGAAGGCAAGGGCGCTTGCTGGTTCATACAGCAGCAGCAACGGCCTTCACCGTTAGTCGATTGCGATGGTTACTTAAAAGATGGTGTCACCCATGAGCGCGCTGGGGAAATTCTCGCGGTAGCAGCACTGGACAATGTGGTTGCTACATCCCCGGTTCAGCCGGAAGCCGACCAGATTCTGAATCGCATGATTGACGAAGTGATGTTCGATGAGAAGACCGCTGAACAAGCGCTGGCTGATGCCGAAGCCGAAATCCAGGCCCTGCTGGACACATTCTGGGCGGAATATGGCGCATAGTCGCTGACTTGCCGTTACCGGCCCAGTATAAATCACCGCAATGGGAAGGGTCTGAGCTTAATATTTCAGGCCCATCCCAGATTTGTGGTTAAACCATCGACCAATCTTTTGCAATATAATCCAAACAGCCATAATAAACCGTTTTGCTCACGTCTCTGAGGCAGCGGAACGCGAGTCTGGAAGGAGAATTTTATGGCAACTGCATTTAGTTCACAATTAAAACAGGTGGGCAAGCAGCGTGAACGCTGGCGCGATCTATCGCCCATGCGCCGACGTGAGGCCCGCACCGGGCTGCTCTTTATCACGCCCTGGATTATCGGCGTGGTGCTGTTTTCGCTGGGACCGTTTATCGCCTCCTTTGTGCTAAGTTTCACCAAATATGACATTATTAATTCACCCACCTGGGTCGGCACCAAAAATTATGTAGAAATCCTGACGGGTGACCCGCTGTTCTGGAAATCACTGGGCAACACCGCCGTTTACGTTGTTGGCTCGGTCACGATTCGTATTGTCTTAGGATTTTTGCTGGCGATGCTGCTCAACGCCAAAGTGCGCTTTTTGGGCTTGTGGCGCACCCTGTTTTATGTACCGGCAACCGTGCCCATCGTCGCCATATCGATGATCTGGCTCTATGTTTTGAATGGACGGTTTGGCCTGCTGAACTGGTTCCTGGGGATTTTTGGCGTTGATCGCATTCGGTGGCTGAGCAGCCCGGACTATGCGATGATCGGTTTACTCGTGATGAGTACGACCTGGGTCGGCGTCACGATGATTATCTTCCTGGCCGGGTTACAGAATATCCCGCAAGAATATTATGACGCCGCCAAAATTGATGGTGCAAACCGCCTTCATCGGCTGTGGCGCGTGACCCTGCCGCTGATGACCCCCACCATTTACCTGAACGTCCTCATCAACATCATCAATGCTTTTCAGGTTTTTGGGCAAGTGTTCATTATGACGCAGGGTGGTCCCCGCGACGCCACGCGCACCTTCGTATTGCATATCTTCGACCATGCCTTTCAGTATCTGCCGCCGCAGATGGGCTATTCATCGGCGCTGGCCTGGATTTTGTTCATGATTGTGTTTGTGTTCACGATCATCGTTGTCACCACTTCTAATCGCTGGGTATTTTATAACAATTAGGGAGGCGCACGATGGCGACAACCACTCAACCCACGACTCAATCCCAACCTGACAATTTCCGGGACTATCTGTTGCCGCGCTTGACCCGCATCGGGGGCCAGGCACTACTCTACCTGTTACTGATTGCGTGCAGCGCCTGGTTTGTCGCGCCGCTGCTGTGGATGTTCCTGACATCGTTCATGCCCATCGAACAGGTCGGCGTTTTTCCACCGGAGTGGATCCCGCGTGTCTGGCAATTCGAAAATTATACGGAAGCACTGCGCTTCTGGAATTTTAGCGTCACCTTTCGCAACACGGTCTTCGTCACTGTGATGGGCATGATCGGGCATTTGACCTCATCAACTATCGTGGCGTATGGTTTCGCCCGCTTTCGGTTCCCGTTTCGTGACACACTGTTTCTTATTCTGTTGGCAACAATGATGCTGCCGTTTGCGGTGCTGCTCATCCCGGTCTATATCGCCTATAACGAACTGGGCTGGGTCAACACCTTTTGGCCCTTGATTCTGCCCCATTTCTTCGGCAGCGCCTTTTTCATTTTCCTGGCCCGCCAATTTTTCCTGGGCATCCCCCAGGACTTGATCGACTCCGCCAAGATCGACGGCGCGAGTGAACTCATGATCTTCTGGCGACTGATGGTCCCGCTGGCGAAACCGGCCATTATCGTGATCGCCATTCTCAGTTTCCAGGGCAGTTGGAACGAGTTCCTGGGGCCGCTCATCTACTTAAAAGACGACAGTCTGCATACCCTGGCGTTGGGCCTCTATTACTTCCAGGCGCTACCCGGTCAGGGTGGGATGCAGAATCAGCAGATGGCGGCGACGGTAATGATGGTTGTCCCTGTGCTGGTGATCTTCTTCATGTTCCAGAAGCAGTTTATCCAGGGTGCGAATCTTTCGGGCATCAAAGGCTAAGCAACCGCCATGATACCGTCCAGGCAGCTAAAACCAGTGGGGGAAATCGCTGTCATGACATCCAGAAAATCGAATACTGCTGGTCTGACCCAGAGCGTGATGCGTGCGATGAGCATCTTGAATTGTTTCACCGATGCGACACCCGAACTGCGAGTGACGGACATCAGTCAACAACTGGATCTGACACCGAGCCTGGTATCGCGGCTACTGGCAACGCTGGAATATGATGGCTACGTGCAACAAGATGCCATGACCGGGATGTACCATCTAGGTCGGACAGTGCTCACGCTGGCCGGTGTCGCGCTTAATCATGATCGCCTACGGATGGAAGCGCGACCTGAGATGCAAAATGCCTGCCTGGAGGTTAATCTGGGGGTTAACCTGTCGGTGCTGGATCGAGACAGCATCTTCTATCTGGCCCATATCGAAACGCCGGAAGTGCCGCGCCCATATACGCTCATTGGCAGGCGCAACCCCCTGCATGCGACTGGCATGGGCAAAGTGCTGCTGGCGCACCTGCCACACACTGAACAGTGTACCCTGCTTGACCACCTGCACCTGACGCGCTATTCCGTAAACACCTGCACCGACAAAGAAGCGCTATTTCACGAATTGCAGCAAATTCGTGAGCGGGGATGGGCACTGGAAATGGAAGAACTGGCGCTGGGTCGAGCCTGTGTTGCCGGACCCATTACGGATGCATCGGGCGCGGTCGTAGGGGCGCTGAGCTTCTCTGGCCCGCTCAGTCAGGTGCGGTGGACACAACGCCAGGCCGAGTTAACCCAGAAGATCATTGAACTCTGTGACCGCATCTCGATGCGCCTTGGCTATATCACCGCGCCCTCCATGCGCAGGAGCTAAACTCATGAAAATCACCCAGGTTGCCGCCTATCCGATCCGCATCAAACGCGAGGAAGCCTATCTGGGCACATTGCCGCCAGGCGTTGAATTAGGACAATATTTTGTGCGGCCACCGTATCGCGCGCTGTATTCGACGCATTTTGAAACCACCTTCATCAAAATCACAACGGAGGATGGCGTCATCGGCTGGGGTGAGGCATTGGCCCCGGTTGCACCCGAAGTCGTCCAGACGATTGTCGAGCAATTGCTCAGCCCGGTGCTGGTCGGCAGCAATCCGCTGGCTGGCGGCGTGCTGTGGAACCGCATGTACGATCTGATGCGGGAGCGCGGCTACTATGGGGGCTTCATGCTGGACGCCATCAGCGCCTGCGATATTGCGCTATGGGACTTACGCGGCAAACTCCTGAATCAGCCGGTGTATCAACTGCTGGGCGGCACCTACCGCGACACTATTCCCTGCTATGTCTCCGGCTTACCGCGCCCAACGGATGCGGAGCGCCTTGAACTCGCTCACGAATACACCGCGCAGGGCTTTCACAATTTCAAGCTGCATGTTGGCAACGGGATTCGTGAAGACGCGGGGACAATGCAGGCGCTGCGGGAAGGTCTCGGCGATGACACGACGCTGCTGCTGGACGCGCACTGGGTTTATGCGTTGGATGAAGCGATTCGGTTGGGCCACCGGCTGGCGGACCTCAACGTCGAGTTGTTTGAAGCGCCGCTGAATCCCGAAGACATCGACGCCCATGTGCAACTGGCGCAGGCCGTTGCCGTGCCCATCGCCATTGGCGAGACGGAACGCACCCGCTATCAATTCCAGCCCTGGCTGGTAAGACGGGGCGCGGACGTGCTGCAACCCGATGCGGGCCGGGTGGGGATTTCGGAACTGGTCAAAATCGCGCAGATGGCCGAGGCGTTTAATATCCCGGTTGCACCGCATTTGAGCGTGGGCCTGGGGCCATGCATCAGCGCGTCGATTCATGTCGCCGCCGCGATCCCCAACCTGCTCTTGCTGGAGTATCAGCCACCGGTCTTCGCGCTGGCGAACCTGCTGCTGGAAACGCCGCTGGTCTGTGACGCCGGCGTTTATCACCTGCCCGACACCCCCGGCCTCGGCATCCGCATTGATGAGGGCAAACTGGCTGAGATGCAGGCGTGATACAAGCTACAAATTCAAACGCCCCACATTTCACGGGCTTCGGCCATCGTTCGTTTGGGTGGGCCGCCATAGTGCTCGATGCCATCTTTAGCCCAGCGCTTATCCAGCGGGTCGCTGGCGGGCTGGAAGCGCACATCACAACTGAGCCGGAAGCGATTCGTCAGGTTGGTTGTTGAGGCGTGCATGGTGTGCATCCCAAAAAAGATGATGTCCCCGGCCTCGAAGGCACTCGTCAGCCATCGTCCACCGAACTTCTCGGAGATTTCCAGCGGGTCACGGGAGAACCAGCCCTCAATGCCGTCGCGGTCCACGTCCATGCGACCATACGTCGCGCGCAAGCGGGCAAATTCCGGCAGTTGATTCGACCCCGCGCACATCGCCAGCGTGCCCTGTTCCACCGGGGTATCGCCAAACGGAATCCAGACGGTGTGTACGTTCGCCAGATTCTCGCCCATGTACACCGTGTCCATGTGGGCACCGGTGTATTGCTCGTTGCCGACCGCCCGCAGCCATTTGTAATGATAGGTTAACGCCGGTTCGCCGAAATAACGTTCAAAAAAGTTGAACAGTGTTGGACTTTCGAGTACCGCCAGCACATCGGGATGATGCGCAATTCCGGCGCGGCCCATCATGCGCACGCCGCGTCCACCTTTGGGCATCACGCCTTCGAGCAGGGGTGTGTCGGGCGTCAGCGCTTCATGCTCGTGCATGTGGGTCAGGATGGTTTTGCGGGCGTTCAACACTGTGTCGCGGTCCAGGAAACCCCGCAGCAGCAGGTATCCATCCTCTGCCATGCGGTCGTGCAAGCCTGATAGGTCATCTAACAGTGCGCTACTATCGCGTAATTCTCCTAACGTCGGCCCCGGATACTCCACATCACGATACCCAAAACGAATCATTTTTGTCCCTCTTTATTCAGTCTCTTAGACTCAGTACTCGACACTCAGCACTTCTATTAAGTCTCAATCGGTTTGGTATCGTCGTTGCCCCATTCTTTCCAGGAGCCATCATACATTGCGACATTATTAAACCCCGCCACCCGCAATGCTAACAGCGTATAACTCGCGGAGACGCCCCCGTTACAATACGTCACCATTTCGGGCGTGTTCTCAGCAGTCAATCCATGTTGGGCAAAAAGACTTTGCAACTCGTCCGGGGGCAACAATTGATGTTCAGCCGTGACCAATGCGGACCGGGGAATATTGATCGCGCCGGGAATGTGGCCTTTTCGTTTAGCACGGGCTGCTTTGCCTGCGAATTCCCCCGGTGACCGCACATCAATGAGCAACCGTTGCTGTTCTTGCAGCCCATCCAGAATCTGGTCGCCAGTACGATAAATGGCGGGATTGACTCGTGGTTGAAAGTCGGTTGGTTCAATTGTCGGCACAGCGGCAGTCGTGGGGCGATTTTCGGCGACCCACTGGTCCCAACCGCCATTCAGCACCGCGACGTTTTGGTGCCCATAATAATTGAGGCTCCACCACAGCCGTGCCGCAAACATGCCATCGGCATCATCATAAGCGATGACCTGGGTATCGGGCCGGATACCCAGTCGCCTGGCAACGGCGGCATAGCGCTCCGGTTTGGCGATCTGTGCATGTCGCGGGTCAGCCGGGTCGGTGATCTCATGCACCCAATCGACGAATAACGCACCAGGAATATGGGAATCGAGATAATCGGCATGGTGATTGAAATAATGCGGTGGCGGTTCGCTGGCCGGGATAACATGGCCGCGCACATCAACCACCCGCAAATTGGGATCATCGAGGCGTTCAGCCAGCCAGTCAGTGGAAACCAGTAATTTTTCAGTCATAGGATTATGGGTTCCTGCATAGATTTTTCCAATGCGCCAATTTTAGCCGGAGGGCGGGTTATCAACAAACCAGACATCATTACCAACCGCTGCCATCTCAATAATCTCGCGGTCCGGGAAACGAGCGACTATCGCCGCCCGGGTGCCTTCAGTCAGATTATCCCACGCTCCCACAATATCGCTGTCCAGATAGGGGCTGGTCACGGCCATCAACACACCCAGCGCCCGCCAGCGCACGTCGTTGCCACTTACAATAACCAGCACCGGGTCGTCACTGCTGCGTCGCGCTTCAATGCCGGTCAAAATCTCCGGTGAAATAAAGTTGAAACGATACAGGGCATCGATTCGCGGTGTGCTGTAGGCATATAGCGTAAAGATCATCCCTACGAGCAGCAGGCCATATACCAGCCAGCGCAGCCGCCAGCGCTGCATAATCCAGGCGATGGGCAACGCCGATAATATGGCGAAGGCGGACAGCGCCTCAAAATAATAGCGGGTGCTGTAACGCTGTGATCCAATCCAGTAGGCCAGGTGCACGGCGATGAGACTTAAGGCAGTCAATGCCAACAGCCAGGTCCAGCGTTTGCGCCAACCTGCCAGCAAGCCAAACGGCAGCAACAACCAGCTAATGCCCGTCAGCGGCCAATAATCACCCTTCGTCCGCAAATGCTCCTGCAATTCGGACGTGATAGATGACCCCAACTGCCCGGTCTCAAGCAAATCTCCAAGATAGGTGGGCAAGTTTCGCAAATCTTCCAATTGCCAGCCGAACAGGTCCGCCGCCAGCAGTGACAGATCGAAACGAACATGGCGCAAGCCCTTTTCCAGCGAATGCACATTCCGCCCACAGCACTCGCCAAAACCCACTCGATCATAACTCCACACCAGCGTATACAGATTCTTGCCGGGATCGCCGGTAGCCGCAGCACTATAAATGGGAATCGTCAACGCGAGCAGGATCGTCACGCTGGAAAGCGCCAGTAATGGTCGCAAAACAACGAACAAATCACAGCGCAGATAATACGCCCGCAATAGGCGCAGACCACTCCACAGCATAAGCGGAAAGCTAATGCCAATCGCAGTTAAAGGCCGGGTTGCCACGACGAAGCCGAGTGCTGCTCCCGCGATGATACCCCAACGAAGTGACCGCCGTTGTTTTTCCAAACGCCAATAAGCATACAAAAACAGTGTGACACCCAGCAGCGCCGCAGTGTGTCCCATTAACGAGCCATTCAGCAACAAGGCCATCGGCGAAAAAGCGGTCAACGTTGCGGCGACCAATCCAGCATCACGCCCAAAGATGGCCCTGCCGAGGCGGTAAACCAGGGCGATATTCAGCCCTGACAAAAAGGCGTTGATAACCCAGGGCTGACCCAACCACACACCCACCGTGAGGAGTAGCGGCCAGCCGGGAGTATATTTGCTGAAGCGCAGTCCAGTGGGGCGATAATCAACCACAAACGGTTGCCAGAAAGCACGACGCGGTTCCGGTGTTTCGATGACCAGATTGCCACCGGCATAGGTTTTGGCCTGAAATAAATAGGCTACCTCATCTTCGAGATGGGGCAGCCTTTCGAAAACCCGGTTGCTTACCAGTGTGCTCATACCCACACTGAAGAGCACCAGACCAAGCGCTACGATTGAATGAAATGATCTCATTCAGCCATTGTAACGGATTCCAATGATCTTTCCAGAATCGCCTGCACAATGCGCTGGCTGGCCCGACCATCGCCGTAAGGGTTAATCACCGACGCCATCTGCTCATAGGCAGTCTGGTCTTCCAGCAGGCGGCGCGTTTCGGTCATAATCACGTCATAATCGGTGCCAACCAGTTTAGCCGCCCCCATCTCCACCGCCTCGGGGCGTTCGGTCGTTTCACGCATCACGAGCACCGGCTTACCCAGGCTGGGTGCTTCTTCTTGAATACCACCTGAATCGGTCAATATCAACGTGCTGCGGTCCATCAGCATGACAATGGTTTCATAATCAACCGGTTCGATCAGTGTGATATTAGGTATTGTGCCCAGCGCCGCATGAACTGGCTCTTTCACTTTGGGGTTTAAATGCACTGGAAAAACAAAATGTACATCGTCCGCATACTGCATCGCCAGATCCTTGACCGCCCGAATAATATCCTGAAGTGGTTCACCATGATTTTCGCGCCGGTGCGCGGTGAGGAGGATAATCTTTCGATCGCCAAAGTCGCCAAACGGCAGCGGGCGGTCCTGTACCTTCTCACGGGTCATCAGCAGCGCATCAATCCCCGTGTTACCCGTAATCAGGATGTCGTCCGGGGCCACGTTTTCTTTCAACAGATTCGCTTCATTTTTCTGGGTTGGCGCAAAATACAAATCCGACAACCGGTCACAAATCACCCGGTTGATCTCCTCCGGGAACGGTTGATGACGATCCCAGGTGCGCAGACCAGCTTCAACATGACCGATTTTGACCCCGGCATAAAACGCTGCCAGGCTCGCCGCCATCACCGTCGTCGTATCCCCCTGCACCAGAATCCAATCTGGCTCATCCTGGTCAATCACTTCACCAACCGATGTGAGAATCCGGGCGGTTAATTCGGTTAAGCGCTGGTTCGGTCGCATCAAATCAAGATCATGGTCCATTTTGATGCCGAAAATGCCCAGCGCCTGATCGAACATTTCGCGATGCTGGGCGGTTGCACAGACAATCGATTGAATGGTATCCGGGTGTTTTTCCAATTCCTTAATCACCGGTGCCATCTTGATCGCTTCCGGGCGGGTTCCGATGATTGACATTACTTTGAGCATGGCCCTCGTCCTTTTAGAATAATTCGGTGATGAGTGCTTGATAACCGTTTTCACGCTCGATATTTTCCAGCGCATACAGTGCGTGCGCCGCAAACATCGTCGCCCAGGTAAACATGATCGGATGGCCCGGCCAGAAATAGAATCCGCCCACCGCATTCTTATCATCGCCTGCCGCGCAATGCATGGTATGCAGCCATTCACTGGCCTGCTGCGCCGCCGCTAAATAGCGATTGTCGTTCGTCAGATAATAAAGTAACAGCCAGATGCGCAGCGATTGTGAGGTAGCATCGGTCACGCGCCGGGGTGCCACTTTTTCGACCACCCGCCGCCCCATCTTCCACCAGGGTTTTTTGTACTCAATGCTAATCGAACCATCATGGTTGCGATTCTCGATCAGCCAATCACCGGCCTTAACTGATGCTTGCAAATAGCGCTCATCCTGCGATACATAATGCGCGTAGAGCAAACCTTCGGTCGCATAACAATGCGGATGGCTGACAACCTGCGGATAGGCTCCGTTGGCCCGAATCGAGCCATCATCATCTTGAAGTTGCAGCACCCAGTCACTGACGCGCAACCCGGCCTGTGTGTAGCGTTCATCAGCAGCGGCCTGGCCTAACTTGAGCAAGCCGATGGCATGTTTGGCATGGAGACAGCCGAAGTCATCATAAAAGTTTTCGCCGGGATGTTCCCACTCGGCTGTATCCGCATCGTATAACGCCAGGAAGGAGCCATCCGCCCGCTGGGTGCGCGTGAGTAACCACTCGCCGATGGCGCGTGATGCCCCCAGTAAGGCGGGGGTCTGTTCCAATGCATGTAAGTCCAGCAAGCCCTGCAAACACATCGCCACATCAAAACTATAATACTGCGGCATCACCTGCTCACCTGGCAGCGTTAAACCATGCGGGATCGCACCACGAATTGGCTCGGTATCCGCCTGGTACTTCAACAGAAACTGGGCCGAACGCCGGGCCAATTCCAGATAAGATTTGTCCTGAGTCCAGCGATAGGCACAGACAAACATACTCACGGCATAGCCAGTGATCTCGCTGTAGACGAAGGGATAAGCGTGTTCTTCCCAGTTATAACCCTGATTAACGCCGCCATCAGCTCGATAGAGTTCGGATTTTGCCAGCCAGTCCAGCGCCTGGACGACAGTGGGAGTCAATGTAGTCAAATTATGTTCCTTTGATGGTTGAATAAGGTTGCAGTTGTAGCGGTTCGCCGCCCAGACGGATCTTGAGTAATTCATATTTCAGTTTCGACCCATACCATGCCAGCGGATTCGCACGAAAATCCTGAGCGAGCTTTTTATAGCCAGTCGAAAGACCGTCTTGTTTCGTCTGGACAAAGTGGGTCAGGCTGCCACTATGCACCCGATACTGGTAAAGCACCTGCGGCACGCGCATTAGCGGAAAGGACTGCGCGATGCGCCACCAGTATTCCCAGTCTTCAGCCAAGATGTATTCGGGATCATACAATCCCACCTTGTCCTGACATTCACGACGATACATAAAACAGGCTTGCACATAGTTCACCCGGCGCAGCAGCAGCGGGTCATGCTCCAGGGTTTCAATCACGCCCTGAACCTGTCCGTCTTCATCAATCACTTCCCAGTCGCCATAAACTAATCCAACATGAGGATGGGTATCCAGCGCCTCGACCAGGGTTGCCAGCATGTCAGGGTGCATGAAGTTATCAGTCGATGTCCAGGTCAGGTAAGCGCCCCGTGCTTGCTCAAACCCGGTGTTCAGGGCACGCGGCAGCTTGGCATTTTCTTTATGGATTGGTTTGATCGGATAGCGACTCGCATAATCGTCCAATATCTCGCGAGTATTGTCTTTGGAGCCGTCGTTCACTACGATCAGTTCAAAGTCTTCCCAGGTTTGCTCCAGGATATTGTCCAACGCCGCTGGCAAGAAATGGGCATCATTATAGGTTGGCAAAATCACGCTAACACGTGGCGGTGAGCCTGGATTCATCAATCATCTCCACTGGTATCAGGCGTTTTTATCAGGCTAATGGTCGTTTTTTTAGGCTAACGTAGTCCTAAAAATAATCGCCGATCTGCCATTTCGCATCAATTAATTGTAAGGCTGGCTACGGTCGGCAGGCAACCATCAGCATGTTAATGCTTTATGCGGTTGGGCACTGGGCAGCAAGCAACGGGACACGATTGAACGCGTCCTGTTGGGAAAGATTCGATATTGTCAGGCGGAGTCGGCTTCGGAAAATTAACGCTGTTGGGATTGTAACATCTCCGCAATCCGCTGGTCGAATTGCGTTATATCTAGTAGACCATTTAACTTACGGGGGGCGCGGAGCAGCATCTTGTCGATCTGCTCACCACCAGCGGCAGGCCCCAGCGTGGCCTGAATAAGATTGGCAAAATCGGGGTGGGAGGTATAAGCCCTCAACTGTAAATCCAGACGAATCAGTTTGGGTCGGGCAAAAGCGGCAAAATCCCCATGAAACTGGTCCCACCAATCACAAATATGCTGGCAGCCCACCGTACCTTGCGGCTTAAGATATTGGGGATAGAGCCGGGGTTGTACCTGTTCATAGAATTGCGTCGTCGTCGTTTGTAAATATTGGGTGGCCCGAACAAACGCCCAGTGCTGCCTTGAATCAGGAATTTCGGATACAAAGAGTGCGGTCCAGGACTGCAACATACCGGCATAGAGATTGAAATCGTGGCGAAACACCTGGGCCACATCATCAAAGACGTCAGCGGTACAGGCGGCAAGATGTTGGGTAATTGCGGGTCCGGGCATCAGCTAAATCCTGCTCACAACCATCAAATTAACCGCATTCTACCATTGTTTTCGGGTTACAGGGCCTGAGACGATTGGCCTATTACCGATTACTTGTAAAAATTCGTAAACAAAATCGTAATAATCCACAAATTTACCCACCGATGATTAACTCTTGGCAGGGTTTGCCAGCCTGTTTATAATGAGCGGACTTTTCGAAGGTGGAAAAAATAAGGGCAACAGCCATGAAAATCATTCTGTTAGATTATGTTTATAAACATGGGGTTGCTGGAGAAGTCATTGACGTCGCCGATGGTTTCGCCCGCAATTACCTGATCCCCAAAAAGCTGGCAGTAAAAGCCACCCCAGGCGCGATGAAGCGGGCAGAAACCCTGCGGTCGCAGGCCGCGGCCCGGCGGGCGGCAATGGAGAACCAGATCAATGAGCTGGCGCGTCAGATTGATGGCGTCGAACTCATTTTTGGGCGTCGCGCGGCTGTGACCGGAAAATTGTTTGGCTCTGTGACCACTGCTGAGATTGCTGATGCTCTATTGGAGGCAACCGGTGTGGACATTAATCGGCGGCGCATCAGCCAGCAGACACTGCGCGAGGTCGGCACCCACGATGTCGCAGTACGATTGGGCACGGAACTCGCGCCGACGCTTAAGGTGACGATTGTGCCCGAACAGGAACTGGCAGAATTTTTGGCAGCCCGCGAAGCTGGCGAAGAGCCTGAAGCAGAAGACGGCGAAGAACCGGTCGTTGAAGACACCGCCAAGGCTGTTGCCGAAGCGCCTGCCGCCGAAGAAGCATAGTCCTGCCCACCAGGGTATTAAACATGGCTGTGGCCCCGCTTCGGGGTCGCTGTTTTTCTGGCAATGGATGCACAGGCACTGGGTCGTTTTCTCCGTGAAAGCCGCGAGGCCCGCGAACTCACGCTCGACGATGCTGAGCAGGCTTTGCACATCCGGCAGCGCATTCTGGACGCCTTCGAGTCGGGTCAATTCACCATTACTCACGCCTCACCCGTACAGATTCGGGGGTTTCTGGGGAATTATGCTCGCTATCTCGAGTTAGACGCCGAACTCGTCCTCCAATATTATGATGTTGCCCTCACCGAGGAAAGTCGCCGCCAGCTGCGACGGTTGCGGCGCAGCAAAAAGAACAATATTCCTGAACCACGTGCGCCCCGGTCCATTACCGACACTAACCCATCGTTGCCCGCGGTGCCGCTGGGTGAAATTGCCCAGCAACGCCGGCGGCGGCGCACCAATTTGCTAGGCATAGTGACGACGATTCTGGTGAGCGTTGCTGCATTGGCAGTGATTGCGTTTGTCATCGTCCAGTTAGTCAACATCGATGCTGAGCCAGTCGTTGTTGATGCCGAGGTTCCAGTGTTATTGGCGCAATCCCCCGCCCCCCTCAATACGCTGGTGCCGACCTTTACGCCGTTGCCCGCTTTGAATGTCGCCACCACCGCGCCGCGCGTCGTCCAGAATTATAGCGGCCAGGGGGTGCTGGTCACGGTAGAAACCGCCCAACGCACCTGGATCCAGCTTTTTGCTGATGGCGTCGAACAATTCGCAGGCATCATGCGCCCCGGCGAATTAATCGAGTTCCCGGCGCAGACTGAAATTACGCTGACGGCCAGCAACGCCCGGGCACTGCTCGTCACGTGGAATGGTCAGCCGCAGGGTATCCTGGGCGGACGCGGACAGAAAGTCGATATAACGTTTACGACCGACGACATCACCATCAGTTCCGGGCCAGGCTTTGAACCCACGTCCGAGTTCAGCCCGACACCGATTCCCACCTCAGCAATTGATGTGGGCGCACTTATCGAAGCGCAAACCCCCAGCGCCACACCGGGGCCCAGCCCCACACCCAGTAACACGCCGACCATCACCAACACGCCCAGTCACACGCCAACACCGAGCGATACACCAACGATCACATTGACACCCAGCGTGACACCCACGCCGAGCGACACCCCGACCACGACGCCCTCGCCAACCGTTACGCTTACACCAACCATCACCCTGACGCCTTCGCCAACAGCGATTCTGCCACCGCGAGTCACGCAAGTGGGTCTACCAACACCTAAAGGAGCCAACTAATGCAATTCACACTTTCACTACCCGACTGGGCCATCACCGCGAATCAGAATCTGCCCGCTGCCCTCCCCACACTGGAAGACCGGATGCGCGAAGTCATTCGCTTTTCCCGCTTGAACTTTGAAAATGGCACCGGTGGTCCGTTTGCCGCAGGGATTTTTGAGCAAGATACCGGGAAGCCCGTCATCATCGGCGTCAATCGCGTCATGCCCATGAACTGCTCGTCGGCCCATGCCGAGGTGATGACGCTCTCGCTGGCCCAGCAGATTCTTGACTCATGGGATCTGGGTGGTGCGGGGATGCCCAAATATCAGTTCGTCGTCAACTGGCGACCCTGCGTGATGTGCTACGGCGCAACCATCTGGTCCGGGATTCGGTCACTGGCGATTGCTGGCAGCGGTCCTGAACTCGAAGCCATCACCGGCTTTGACGAAGGCCCGATGACAGCGGATTGGGTGGGCGAACTAAACAAGCGCGGGATTGAGGTAATTGACAATGTCCTCACCAACGAAGCTATCGCCGTCTTCCGCGATTTCGCTGCCAGCGGCGCGGTGGTCTACAATGCGCGGCAGGGGGAATAGTTATCAGTCAACAGTTGCCACTCGTGAGCAAGAATCCAACATGATACCATCAGACCAGCATAAACATACTATTGAGGAATTTAAAGACTTTTTGGCTAATTCAGCGAGTTCTGATCGCCGCTACGAATTGATTGATGGTATCATTGTCGAGAAGAATTTCTATACCGACAAATGTTCGACTCTGGCCGGTAAGCTGCTGTATGTTTTGACTGACTACGTCCAACAAATAGGCTATGGTCGGCCTGGACCTTCACGTACATTTAGTGTGCCTGGGAACATATACAATGCTCGCACACCCAACATTTCGATGATCGTTATTCCTGATGTGCCGCTGTCAACCGAGCGCATTATGGCCTATGTGCCCGAATTCATCGCTGAAATTAAAACGCCCGATGATAGAATTGACCTGCTGCGGGACAAAGCGCAATTTTACATTTCAAACGGTGTGCAATTGGTGTGGCTGGTGTATCCTCGGCAGAAGTTGATCGAAGTCCATCGTCCGAATCAGTTGACACAAATCATGACAGAAACTGATACGCTTGAAGAAGAGAACCTGCTGCCCGGTTTCAAGCTGCCAATTGGCGAAGTATTTCCCACGAAAAGAAGTGGACAAGACAACTGATGCCCAAAACCAAAGATAAGTACTACCTCCTCAGCCTCGGTTGCTCGAAGAACACGGTTGATTCGGAGAGCATCGCCCAGGTGCTGAGCCAGAATGGGCTGCGTGGCGTCGGCAATCCTGATGACGCTGAAGTGCTGATCGTCAATACGTGCGGTTTTATCGACGCCGCCAAAACCGAATCAATTGATGTCTTGCGTGAGCTGGTTGACGCGAAACAGGCGAACCAGTTGGTGATCGCCGCCGGGTGTCTGTCGCAACGTTATGGATCCAATCTGGTGCAGGAGGTGCCGGGTTTGGATGGTGTGATTGGCACGCGCCGCTGGATGGACATCTTCGATCTGGTCACGCGGCTGCGAAATCGTCAACACCCGGAACCGCTCTATCATCTGCCGACCGAGGCCAATGTGGTCGGGCTGGATGAACGCGGTGTACTGCGGGCCAGTGTGCAGGGAGCCAGCGCCTACCTGAAAATCGCCGATGGTTGCCGCCGTCCCTGTGCTTTCTGCGCCATTCCCAAGATCAAAGGTACTGCTGTCAGCCGCCCCATTGATTCCATCGTGCAGGAAGCGGTGCGCTTACAGGACATGGGCGTTAAGGAAGTGATGCTCATTGCCCAGGACTCAACGGATTATGGCTACGATCTGGGCCTGAAAGACGGCCTCGCCCACTTGCTGGATGCGATTGTCGTTGCCGCACCCAATATCCCCTGGCTCCGCATCATGTACGCATATCCCGGTTACGTCACCGAGCGCCTGATGGAGACAATGGCGAAGCATGAGCAAATTTTGCCCTACCTCGACATCCCCTTGCAGCACGGCCACCGTGAAACCCTCAAGCGCATGAAACGCCCGGCCAAAATCGAGTGGGTGTATGAAACATTGGACAAGCTGCGGACGACGATTCCCAATCTCGCGGTGCGCACCACCTTTATCGTCGGCTATCCCGGCGAGACAGATGAAGAATTTGACGGCCTCATGCAGTTCGTAAAAGACCTGCAATTTGACCGGGTGGGTGCGTTCAAATATTCTTACGAAATCGGCACCCCCAGCGCCACCCTGCCCAATCAGGTGCCCGATGATGTCAAGCAAGAACGCTGGGAAGCACTCATGGAGTTGCAACAGGGCATCAGCCTCGCCAGGAATCAAGCGCTGGTCGATCAAACGATAGACGTACTGGTGGAGGGTCATGGCGAAGGCGAGGATGAAGACGGACAAGTCACCGGCGATCGCCTCAGCCTGGGCCGTAGCTACCGTGACGCGCCTGAAATCGACGGCTATGTGATCGTCGAGGGCGAGTTACCCGTCGGTGAAATCGTGCCGGTTCGGGTCACCGGTGCAACGACTTACGATTTATTTGCAAGCGTCGATACACAGGGGCCGCAGGTGATTCAGCCGGGTCAGGTCTATGGTGCCGGCATGATTAATCTTGATGACCTGAAATAACCTTGTTTAACGATCATCACCCGGTCTATGAGCCGCCGGGTTTGGGCAGCCCATAGGCAAGATGATTTTCAATCATGCAGCCAGCATACTCAAGAGCTGCCGCACCCCTTCGATGACAATGCTGGGGCCGGTAAAGTGAATGTTATGATCGGCGTCGGGACTCACCAGATGCACGCTGTTACTCGATAAGTTCGTCAAATCCGCTTGTAGTGTCTGCCAGATCTGTTCGGCTTCAGCAAATGGCAAATCGCCGGCGAAGGCTCTGAATGCGTCGAAGCTATTTGCCGCCGTGATGACAACCAATGGCAAATCGCCCAGATCACCTTGCGGCACCTGTTGCGCACTGACGATGCCGCCGCCCAGTTCGCTGGCCGCCGCTGTCAGATGTTGTCCCCGTGCCATATGCGCCCGGTACGCACCCTGATATGCCGCGTCAAGGTGTTCATGTTCTGGCAGGATGAAACGCACCAGACCAACATTGGCTAGCGGCGCCATTGTATTGAGCAACCCCACTTGTTGGTTAACCAGGTCTTCTACTTCTTTTGGGAATTGATCCCATTGGTCTTCATGCGCTGATTCAAGCAGAATCATCCCAGCCACTGCTTCGGGATAACGCTCAAAGTAAAGGCGGGCATTATATCCGCCAAGCGAATGGCCCATCAGCACAACCGGCGCTTGAACATCGGCATTGATTAGCAATGTGTGCAGTTCATCGACCAACTGGGTACTGGTTCTCGGCATATCACCGGCGTCGCTCCAGCCCAACCCGGCTCGATCATAGACACAGGTGCGCGTCAGCTTTGCCAAATCTTGTTGCAGCGTCAGCCAGGATAGCGACCAATCCGCCGCACCGGTATCGACAATGAGGGTCGGTTCGCCCGCACCGATGCAATGCAAATGCAACCGATAACCGCTCACATCAATGCGTTCGCCCGGTGGTGGAAAGTTGCTGACATCCTGCTCAATAGCAATCCGCTGATAAACGCCGCCCAAAGCCAACAACACCATGATTCCGCTGACCATGATTGCCAGAGTCTGTAAAATGCGCTTTCGCATCATTGAAACTCCTATTTGTTAGGTGATCTATGAATACAGCATAGACGACAGCGCACTGCCAGGAGATCAATTTTTACTGCTATGTACTGCCAACATCTTCAGCGAGGGTACCAATAACGCAACACCACTCGCCATTGACTTAAGACTGGCGATGTTACTTTAGGATTTATCAATGGTTAGTTTATGATTTATTTAGGTAGTGGCAAGCCGTAGGGCGTTTACTAGAGTGACGAGTGTTAGGAATGGGGGTGCGATGATGGATTATGATGCTAATTTAAAGATTTCTCTGGTTATCCCAGTTTATCATGTCGCCAACCAGGTTGAAGAGACTGCCAGCAAACTGACAAAACTCTTGACACGGATGCGTAATCAGCATCAAATTGAGGTCATTTTTGTGGATGATGGCAGCCGTGACAACACCGTTGAACGATTACAAACGGCCTTTGCCGACGACGCCCAGGTACAGGTAGTCTCTCATGCAGCGCCGCGTGGTACTGGGCAGACGTTGAGCACCGGTTTCTCTCGCGCTACCGGTGACATCATCATTACGACCGATTTTGACCAGCACTATAATCTCAATACCATTCCTCAGATTCTCGCGCACCTGCTGGTTTATGAAGTCGACGTGGTTACAGCCTCGCCGCTTCATCCCAATGGGCAAGTTATAGGTAGACCGTTTTACCAACGGTTGTTTGTGCCTGGCATTAGCTTCCTGTATCGACTGCTCGTGAAATGGGATGTTCACACCTGGACCGCGCAGTTCCGGGCGTATCGGCGCGAAGTCCTCGATAATGTCAGTTTTTCCAGTGACGATGTGCACGCCAATACCGAATTGATCGTGAACGCCATTCGCGCCGGGTATACCGTTTCAGAGTATCCAATCCAACAGCACTTTAAGGACGCAAACCGGGGTGGGCTGCGGGCGACAAAAGATCATCTGACCTATCAATTGAAATTGCTGTTTTCAAATCGAAAACAACAACCGGAACAAAATCGTTTTGCCCGTCATCGCACCTGATCTTGAGAAATTTATCATGCTATGCTTAAGACCGTGCAGATTGCCGGTCTTTTTTTGACTCGGTATCAGATTGGGCTTTTGCGTTGTTGTTGAGGACAAGCGAATGTTATCAAAAGGGCAAACAATGAAAATTGCAATCGCGCCGCCAACCATTGGCGATGCTGAGAAACAAGCCGTTATCGACGTTTTGGAAAGCGGCCACCTATGGCAAGGCGAAAAGACACAAACCTTTGAAGCCCGTTTCGCAGCCTATCACGGGGCAAAACACGGGATCGCTGTCAACAATGGGACGACAGCCCTAATCGCGGCATTGATGGCACATGGAATCGGTCCCGGTGATGAAGTCATTGTCCCGGCATTCACCTTTTTTGCGACTGCCGCCAGTGTGCTGGCAGTCGGTGCCCGCGTGGTGTTTGCCGATATTGAACCCGATACATTTTGCCTGTCGCCCGAAGATGTTGAACGAGTCATGACTGAACGGACACGAGCCATCATCCCCGTACATTTATATGGTCATCCGGCAGATATGCCCCGTTTTGCCGACATTTGCGCCCGCCATCAGCTTGCCTTGATCGAGGATGCGGCCCAGGCCCACGGCACCCGGATTGGCAAACAGTTTACTGGCACCTGGGGCACTGCCACCTTTAGCTTCCATCAATCCAAAAATATGATGACGGCGGAAGGTGGCATGATCCTTACTAACGATGATGAAATCGACCGGCAACTGCGTATGATCCGTAATCAAGGCATGAACACCCGTTATTATCATGAAGTGGTTGGCTATAACTTCCGCCTGACGGACATCGCCGCCGCCATTGGCCTGGTCCAGCTGGAACATTTGCCTGAATGGACCACCCGGCGCATCGAGAATGCAACGTACTTTAGCGAGCGGCTCACAACCGTGCGCCCCCCGGTCACGCGCCCTGACCATCGGCATGTCTTTCATCAATATACAGTGCGTATTCCCGCCGGACTGGACCGAAATGCGCTGACCACACATTTGAACCAATCTGGTATCAGCGCTGATGTTTATTATCCCCGCCCAATCTACCAGCAACCCGTCTTCCAACAACTGGGCGGCTATGAAACCATTCATTTACCAGAAACGGAACGGGCCACCCGTGAAGTATTCAGCATTCCAGTACATCCCCAGCTAACTGAGACCGAACGTGAATATATCGTGCAGACCATCAACGCATTTGTTTAGAACGTAAGAGTGCCGACATGCAAGGCGTCGGATATTGAACAAAAATTTGCAAGGAAGCAACATCAATGAATGCTGAGCAATTGCTGGCGCAACGTCGCCAGAAAGATCAATTTTTCAAGACCAGTCCACAGTCGCCACTGACGCCCGAACAGCAGGCAAAGTACAATGGTCTAAGCTACTACGATCCCAACCCCGAACTCGACCTTAAGGTGATGGTTGAATCCTTTGAGGCTGAGGAGCCGGTTCAGATGCAGACGACGACCGGCGATTGGAAAACCTACCGGCGCGTGGGACAATTTACATTTAAGGTCGGTGATGAGGAAGCACGCCTGACCATCTATGAGGCCGATTATGGCTTCTTCCTCCCGTTTGTCGATGCCAGTGCCGGGACCGAAACCTACCCGGCTGGACGTTATCTCGAACCCGATCATCTGGGTGGCAACCGCTTCCACGTTGATTTTAATCAGGCCTACAATCCGTTTTGTGCCTACAGCGACGAATGGAGTTGCCCCATTACCCCACCAGAAAATCGCCTCAAGGTGGCAATTCGGGCCGGGGAGAAAAACCCCAGTGGCGATTGGGTTGGCAAGTAATCGTCAGCGTCAGCGACCTGATAGCAAACGGGTGAGCGTGATCTCGACCCGTTTTTTGCGTATAATGAAGTCATATGTTGGTAATGGGGAACAGTGATGGTACTCCGCGAAAAACTGTACACCGTTGAGGAATTTATAGCGTTTGCTCAACGACCTGAAAATGAGGATAAGCGTCTGGAATTGGACAATGGAGTAATTATTGAAATGGCCCCATCGACTCCCCTCAACACAATTGTCGCGATGCGGATTGCATACTTTTTCAACGCATTCGTTATTCCAAACGCTATGGGATATGTAACCGGTCCAGATGGCGGCTACAAACTGGTCGGACAGCGGGTTCGGCAACCCGATGTGGCATTCATATCCAAACAGCGGGCACCTGAGATTCCGCGTGCATTTGATATTGCACCAGACCTTGCAGTCGAAGTCGTGTCACCTGATGAAGATATTTTCAAGAAAACACAAGAGTATCTGAATGCGGGCACCCAGATGGTCTGGGCAGCTTATGCTGACGAGAAAATGGTCTATGTGTTTCATATGGAACAGGACGGTAGTATGCGCAGCGTCGCCTATGGCATTGACGACGTGCTAGATGGTGGTGATGTGTTACCCGGCTTCAAGCTTCCCGTCCGCGACATCTTTCCAGATTAGCTCAGCCGCTTCTAGATGGGCAGACGGTCAATCCAGCGACCCATGACCGGAACCGGCAGCGGTTGCATTCTGCCTTGCAACGAAAAGATCATCCCCACGACCCACATGATCAGCAGGTAAATCGCTGCTGCAATCACCAGCGAGAATGACGCGATGCTCAACGGTGGTCCCAGCAAAGGCACCAGGCCAATGACCCAGGCGAAAATGACCCAGGCAACTGCCATAACGATAGCAGTCACCACCAGCGTGATGGATTGGCGCAGATGGAACATTGCCAGTCGATCATCGCGCCGGGCAACCAATACATAGACCCAACCAATGACCAGCAGCAAATACGTTAATAAGGCCGCGATCTTACTGGACACTCATCCCTCCTGCGCCATGCAGCTCAAGCTCATCAGCAAAGTGACAACTGGAAAAATGGCCGGGTTCAACCTCGACCAGGGGCGGAATTTCCTGTTTGCAAATATCTTTAGCATAACGACAGCGCGGGTGAAACACACAGCCTGATGGCGGATTTGCCGGGCTGGGGACATCACCTTCCAAAATAATCCGCTCGGTCTTAATGTCCGGGTCTGCCGGGGGAACTGCTGAAACCAGTGCTTCAGTGTACGGATGCTTGGGGCTATTCATCACCGCTTCGGCGTCCGCAATTTCGACGACTTTACCCACGTACATAACAGCGATGCTATCACACACATGCTCAACTACCGAGAGATCATGGGCAACGAACACAATGGTTAAACCCAGTTGCTCTTTGAGTTCCTGTAGCAGGTTGAGCACCTGCGCCTGAATGGATACATCCAGGGCGGAAACCGGTTCGTCAGCGATAATGAGCCGGGGATTGAGCGCTAACGTCCGGGCCAGCCCAATCCGCTGCCGCTGCCCGCCCGAAAATTCATGGGGATAACGGCGCATGTAGTTGGGATCAAGCCCCACTGCCTCCATGAGTTCAGCAACGCGGTCATCAATTTCTTTGCCCCTGGCAACATTGTGAACCACCAGCGGCTCACCAATAATGTCCTTCACCGTAAACCGTGGGTTGAGCGAACTGAACGGGTCTTGAAAAATCATGCGCATTTCGCGGCGCAACGCCTTCATTTCCGCCGGTTCTAATTGGGCAACGTCCACCCGGGTGCCATCGGCTTTACGAAACCAGATTTCGCCCGATGTTGGCTCGTATAAACGGAGAATAGTGCGGCCAACAGTGGTTTTACCGCAGCCGCTTTCTCCCACCACGCCCAGCACCTCGTTTTCCCGAACGGTGAAGTTTACCCCGTCAACCGCTTTGATATGGCCGACCACGCGCTGGAATAACCCGGCGTGAATGGGAAACCATTTTCTTAATTCTTTTACTTCCAGAATGACATCAGTTTGGTCGGTCATCGTGTGAGAATACCCATCGTATAAAGGTTAGTTACGGCAATGCTAATGTTTTTGGTGCAGCCAGCACGCGACATCATGCCCCGGTGCGGCGGGTTCAAGCGGCGGCTGCTCTTCGCAGATTTTCATGACATGCGGGCAACGGGCGGCAAAGGCACAGCCCTTTATGTCGCTGGTCGCATTGGGAACCATACCTCTGATCGGTATCAACCGTTCCGATTTTTTCTTGCCCAAAACCGGCACCGAGTTGAGCAAACCAACTGTATACGGGTGCAGCGGATTATGGAAGATCTCACGAACCGGTCCATACTCAACCACTTTGCCGAAGTACATCACAGCAACCTGATCGGCCATTTGCGAGACCACCCCCAGGTTATGGGTAATCATCATAATGGCAGAATCAAAATCATTTTGCAGGTTACGCATCAAGTCCAGAATCTGTGCCTGTACCGTGACATCCAGCGCAGTCGTTGGCTCGTCAGCGATCAGTAGCGACGGATTACACGATAATGCCAGCGCGATCATCACCCGCTGTCG
The DNA here is from genome assembly GCA_965223835.1 of Phototrophicaceae bacterium. Taxonomy (GTDB): domain Bacteria; phylum Chloroflexota; class Anaerolineae; order Aggregatilineales; family Phototrophicaceae; genus CAVYXZ01. The sequence goes on along the minus strand of CBDCXQ010000001.1, from coordinate 698,311 downwards.
CATCCCGCCACTCAACTGATGGGGATACTGCTTCAAACGTTGTTTGGGTTCGCTGATATGAACTTTTTGCAGCATTTCCAGCGCCCGTTCCAGCGCTTCTTTGGTACCCACCTTCTGGTGAAGTTCCACCGTTTCCGCGATCTGCTTGCCCACTGTATATAGCGGATTAAGCGACGTCATTGGCTCCTGAAAAATCATGGAGATTTCACCGCCGCGAATATTACGAATCGCATCGCCGCGTGGGTCAAGTTGCGCGAGGTTGATATTGCTTTTTTTACCACGCGCCGGACGAAATATGATTTCACCATCAACAATCTTGCCCGGCGGCGATTTCACGATCCGCATCACCGAGCGGGCGGTCACACTTTTCCCGCAACCGCTTTCACCCACCACGCCCAGCGTCTTTTTGCGCTCCAGATGCAAATTGACGCCATCAACGGCCTTAACGGTGCCTTTTTCCAGGAAGAAATAGGTTCGTAAGTCTTTAATCTCCAGGATATTATCAACCGCAATCGCTTCCATAAATTCAATTATCCTTTTTGGGGTTCGCGCCACAGGACTCACGAACAATGAGCTGACTCTGCAATAGAATCGGCGCATCATCAATTGGTTTTCCATCGAGCATATCAAGGACGACAGCGGCGGCACGTTGGCCCAGCTCAACCTCCGGTGAAGAAGCCGTCGTCAGCGGTGGATAGGTAAACCGTGCTTCACGTACTCCATCATAACCCGCGACGGCAATATCATCCGGCACCGACAAACCTGCCTCACGGATAGCCGTCATGGCACCAATCGCCATCATATCGTTCATACCAAACACCGCTGTGGGTCGTGCGTCAGCTTCGAGTAAGGATTTCATCGCCGCATAGCCGCTTTCCGGATCATGATCGCCAAAGCGTAGCAGCCTTTCATCAAACGAAAGATTGGCGGCACGCAGCGTCTCACGGAACACATCTAATCGCTGTCGGGCGTGAAGATCAGTCTGAGAATAGACGATACAGGCAATCCGCTGATGGTTGAGATTGATGAGATGTGAAACGACCTTACGCACCCCACCAAAATGATCAATGGAGACGATCTTTGTCGGTAGATTTTCAATCATATCAAGGCTAACGACTGGAAAACCCTCAATCACCAGAGTTTTCAGATCATCGCGCAGGTCCCACACCGACCCCGCCACAATTGCGCACGCGACTTCACCGCTGCGCACCAGCGTCTGAAATACTTGAGAATGGCTGGAGTCTTCAACCATTTCCACCAGGATCCGAAACCCATGCCGACGCGTCACCAGACTAATTCCTTTAATCACGTGGGGCATGTATGGGTCATTAAAAACTGCGTCATGGGGTTTAATCAGTACTAACCCGAGGTTATCGCTGCGGCCCTGGGCCAACGACCGGGCAGCCGCACGGGGAACATAAGCCAATTCATCTGCCGCTTCAATGACCCGTTGACGAGTGGCTTCACTGATGTTGGCCGATTTGATGTCATTCATGACAAATGAGACCGTTGTTGGCGATACCCCGGCTCGTTTGGCAACTTCTTGAGCAGTTACCTGCGACTTTTTCATCAAAAATCATCTTTTTGAGCAAGAAAAACTACTAAAGCGCATTAGCAAAATAACGCATTATGTTTAACGTATAGCCGCCTATCTGTCAAGCAATTCAATTTGAATTGAGCACCTGAATGAGCATCATGAAGACGAACACAGTGGGCATCCACAGCACCGCTAACCATTTGATTTGTTTCGGCATATGCCAGCCAATAAATAAGATCGCCGTGACCACTAAGGTTGTTGCCACCCGGAAGGCCGCGACCGGGTCAACCCAGGTGGCGGTGGGCATAATTGTAAAAAAATACGTGCCACCCATTAGCAGAGTCAAACCTAGTGGGAGTTCTCGGTGGTGCCAAAAATGGCGCACCCCAAGCATTATCATCACACCGGCTGGAAGAACCAGCCAGAGCAAGTACATGATGATGTTGAATATGTCCGTTACTGCAAGTATCCCCACCAGCGGAATGATTGTCAAACTGGCTGCTGAAGTACCCACCGGCAATTGCCCGAACACCAACCACAGAGCACCCCACCAGGTTATAGTAAACAGTACGGGACCGCTCAGGATATAAATGCCCCGATTCCAACGCCGCTCACCAAAGGCATGCAAAGCAATCGCCGCAGTAAACACCAGCCCAATTTCCTTTGTCGCGGTAGCAAGTACCAGACAGAGCATGACCCAGCGTTCTCGACGGTGGATATAAGCCACTATCGCCGCCAGCGAGAGCGCAAGACACAATGGTTCATGGAGGTCCAACCGCACCCCGAACAAACTGCCAATCCATAATGCGTAAATCAGCCCGCCCCAGGCCGGGGCACGCTGCAACACCAGCATATAGGTTAGTAAAGCGGCCCCAACACTATGGGCGATCACATTAATTCCAATCATGATCCAGGGAAGAAGCTGCAGATCACCAACCATCAAGCTGCGGGCCAGCACCGGATAGAGAATGCGCTGAAAACGCCAACTTACGTTGTCAAGCGAAGGGGCAGCCGCAAAGCCATCGCGAGCGATATAATAAGCAAACTGACCATCGTAGCCAATAGTGCCTTGCGGATCCAAATCCGCATATCGCGTGCCAATCCAGGCAAACGTCAAGGGATTGTTCCCGTTTTGACTTAAGATATAGATTACCAGCAGCGTCGTCAAAAGAAGGGTTATCAACCCGATGCGCACCGCTTGTTGACGCGCCTGGGCGACGCGAGTATCCGTGAATATTTGCTCGTTGATCGCCACCGCCCGCACCATTATCACCCCATATCATGGTTGCTATTGCCATATCCATTTTAGAGGCGACAACCAAAATCTAAGACGTAACGTTTTCCGCGTGTTGCTGGTCAGGTTTACGTTTGATCGCGCCCAGCATAATACCGCATCACTGTAACGTCGCAGGAAAGACCTCAATGGTTGTATAAAGCATCTGTATTCTCAGGTAGAATAGCTCTCTATTGTCGATCTTCAACATGGCACTACAAAACAAGGTTCACAATGACAGGTTATCCTATCCCCTTTAACCGCCCGAGCCTGGTTGGGTCTGAATTGGCATACATTACCCAGGTGATTGCCAACCGGCACGCGTCCGGCGATGGTCCATTTACCAAAAAGTGCCACGCATTGCTTGAGGAGATCCTCGGCGCGCCCAAGGCGCTGCTCACGACCAGTTGCACCCATGCGCTGGAAATGACGGCGCTGCTGATTGACTTACAACCGGGCGATGAGGTCATTGTTCCGGCATTCACCTTTGTTTCAACAGTCAATGCTTATGTGCTGCGGGGGGCACGTCCGGTATTTGCCGACATCCGGCCCGACACCCTGAATATTGATGAAGAGCAGCTCGAAGCACTGATTACGCCGCGCACAAAAGCGATTGTCGTGGTCCATTATGCGGGGGTCGCCTGTGAGATGGATACTATTCAGGCGATTGCTGACACACACGGGCTGATTGTGATTGAAGATAATGCCCATGGCCTGTTTGGTAAGTATAAAGGGCGACTTCTGGGTACACTTAGCAACCTGGCGACCCAGAGCTTTCATGAGACCAAGAACATTTCCTGCGGTGAAGGTGGCGCGTTAATTATCAATGACGAGCGCTATCTGGAACGCGCCGAGATCATCCGTGAAAAAGGGACGAATCGCGGCCAATTCTACCGGGGCCAGGTCGCCAAATATACCTGGGTTGATATAGGATCAAGCTATTTACCGTCCGACATGCTGGCCGCGATTCTGTATGCTCAACTGGAAGGCCGTGCGGTTATTCAGGCCAGTCGCCAGCGTGCCTGGGAGCGATATGATCGTGAGTTGCGGGATTGGGCTGCGCATCACAACATTCGGCTGCCGATTATTCCAGCCGAATGTGAACAACCATATCACATGTTTTATATCTTATTGCCAACATTGAGCATGCGGCAGGCGTTGATTCAGCACTTAAAAGACCGGGGCATTCTGGCAGTCTTTCATTACCAGCCGCTGAATCGCTCGACAATGGGCGAACAATTCGGGGGTGATTGCCCGGTTACGGAACGCGTCGCCGACCAATTGTTGCGACTGCCCTTGTTCAATGATTTCACTGAAGGCGAACAGTCACAGGTCCTGGATGCCATTCACGAGTTCAATGGCTAAGCGGTTGCTCTCTGACGAATCAGATCACCTGAAGGCTATACCAGAAAATCAAAGCGGCATTGAGGCCACCGGTTCATGTACCCCAATAACTACTATTAAAACTGTTGAAACCGCCCCTGTCAGGTGGTCAGAGAGCGATAGTTGTCGCGTAAAAATTATCATATATATGGTATTATGAAAAAGCTTGAGTGAAAATTAATGCTCTTTTTGTGACCCAGAAACGGTTGGCGCGTTGCTTGACCCAAGCGAAACAAACCTTAGATACATCGGTGTGAGTTGGCCGCCTCACACAAAATAGAGGAATCATCCGATATGCATATCGTCCACCTGGAAGACACCAAACCCCTCCGTGACATCCTGTTAGCGACGATGATGGCGCTACGTCCAGGTTGCAAGATCAAGCAGTTCATTAACAGCGATGAGGCGATCACGTACATTGAAGAAAATATCAATGACATTGATATTTACCTGCTAGATATGCGCGTTCCTGGCTCAATTAACGGGCTGGAAGTTGCCGAAAGAATCCAGGAACTGAATGGCTATGGTCTCATCGTGATGACTTCAGCCTACATGTCCCCAGGCAAGGAACAACTCGATAAACTGAACGCCCGCTGGTACCAAAAACCCTGGCAGATACAGGACATGCAAGACATGTTAAAACGGGCCGAAACGCTACTCAAACCCGGCCCTTGATACCGCTTCCCCTGGTGTATAATGGCTGTTGGCAATTATCAGCCAGAGGATTTCCATGTTGCTAGTCTCTCGACAATTTATACTCACAGCTATCCTCAGTGGACTGATGGTCGCTTGCACAACCAATAGCAGTCAGCCAACGACACCGGTTGTGACCACCGTCATCCTCAACACTGAAACGCCGATACCCATTGTACAAGCACCGACACAACAGCCTGAACCTGTGCAAACATCAGCGGCCCCCAGCCGGATTGTCATCTGGCTACCAGAGCCGTTACTGCCGCTGGATAACAACCCGGCTAATGAGCTTTTCACTCGCCAGATAGAAGCGTTTGAAGCCAGCCAGGACAATATTGAAGTTGAACTACGGCTTAAGAAAGCCACCGGACTGGGCAGCGTGATGTCAACCCTCCGTACAGCCAGCCCGGTTGCACCTGGAGTATTGCCCGACCTGACACTGATGCGGCGGGAGGACTTATTAGCCGCGGTTCAGGCACGGTTAGTTTTCCCCCTGGAAGGCGAAATCTCATCAGCTATTCTAGGCGATCTCTTCCCCAGCGCGTTGCAGCTCGGTCAGGTCGACAATGAGTTATTTGGCCTGCCCTATATGCTGGAAGCCCAGCATTTGACCTATCGTCCTAATGAAGTACCCCATCGAACCTTACGTTTCGACGATATTCTCAACAATCAGATATCCTTCGCCATGCCGGTGGGTCAGACCAACCAGATCAACAGAATTTTGCTGACACAATATCTGGATGCGGGCGGCGTCTTACCTCAAGGCGAAGAAGTCGTGTTCGATGCCGATGCGCTCCAGATTACCCTGGGCTTTTACGAGCAAGCCGTGTTGAACGGCCTGATCGACCCGGCAGTGCTTAATTACACTTCACCTGCCGATTATCAGGCTGCGCTGATCGCTGGAACACTGGACGCTGGGATCATCACTTCTACTGGCTACCTTAACTTGCTGGCAACCGATGCAACCTTACAATTTGGCTCGATACCTACCGCATCCGGTCAGACCGTCGGCAAAGTTGATGGTTGGATGTGGGTCATCACCACCTCCAGTGCCAACCAGCAAACACTGGCTATTTCATTTTTGAACTGGATGCTGAATGCCACACGTCAGAGCGAGTATAGCCGCACCATTAACATGATCCCCTCGCGGCAGAACGCACTGCAATCCTGGGATAATAGTCCATATATTGCGTTTATTCAGGAATTGCTCAATAACGCGGTGTTACCACTATCAGATAGTGATGGTGGCACGATTGCACGGGCAGTGCAAAATGCGCTGATCGCCATTCTGGCTGGGGAAAGCACTGCTGAAGAAGCCGCGAATAATCTACTCAGCCGTTTGCCGGGTTAATTGACGTTCGCGTCGCGCAGCGCATCTTGTAAGGTGTTGAGTTTGATCGGTTTCGCCAGATAACCACTGGCTCCGGCTTCAGTGGCTTCCCTTGTCATCGGTGGTGCATGGGCGGAAATGATGATAATTGGCAAATCTTGCCAGCGACCATCGGCCCGCAGTTGCTTACATATTTCCAGGCCATTGCCATCGGGCAGCATAATATCGAGCAGCACAGCATCGGGTTCTTCATATGCCAGCTTATCCCAGGTCTGGTTGGCAGAAAGCGCACCAATAGGTTGATGTCCACTCAAACTCAGGAAGGTACTGAGCATTTCGACGGTCAGCGGCTCGTCATCAACAATCAAGATTTTTGCCATGTGCATCTATTCCGGTCTTTGTGCGCAACGCCATCACAAATTATAACAGCTTGAATCGAGTTTAAAACCGGTGTTCATACAACCGGTGTGTTTTATAGATTTCAAGCCCCATATTGTTCGCCACCTTCACCATAGCCGCATTTGCTTCCAAAATCCAACCACCATCGGCATGATGAATACGCGGGCTATCCAGACAGGCCTGTAAGATCGTCATATACAGCGCCACATCAACCCCCTTCATGCGATAAGATTCCTTAACCCCCAGCAACGGAATCCGTACCCAGTCAATCACCGGTTGCACTTTCCAATACCAACCGGCCCGTAACAATGAGAGAATTTCGGGCACACCGGGACGCGGGCTGGCTCGTTGCAAAACCTGGTTAAAATCGGGCACACCCAGCACGAAACCCGCCGCCTCACCATCTACATAGGCGAAGAACGCGAAATCAGGATCAAAAAACTGGCCGAGGCTCTCGACCATGTTATCGAGTTCGCGCGGCGTCATCGGAACAAAACCCCAATTTTTGTCCCATGCCGTATTATACAGTTCTTTGAACAACGCAAACTCCTCTTTAAGGCGTTTGCGGTCAATGGGTCGGATCGTGATTTTGTTGCGTTTCATTACCGATCGGGTTACGCGCTTCAGCCGGTCGGTAAGGCCGCTATCGCCAGATTTTGCTCGGTCCATATGAAAACTATACAGATCCATTGATTTCTCGAACCCGGCATGTTCAACCAATGTTTGATAGTAAGGGTGATTATAGGGCATCAACAACACGTTACGTGAGAAGCCATCCACAAGAATGCCGCATTCTTCATGCGTCGTAAACGTTTGCGGGCCGCGAATCGCATCATAGCCACGTCCTCGCACCCAATCCACTGCGGTTGCGAGTAATGCGCTGGCAGCTTCCTGATCGTCTTCAACATCAAATGCGCCGAACCAGCCGATATGCTCCTCATGAAATTCATTATGGCGATGGTTGACAAACGCAGCGATCGTGCCCACGATCTGGTCGCCCCGCCAGGCCGCAAAGTAATCCCCCTTCATATACTCCCAGGCCGGATTTTTCTGCTTATCCAGTAATTCCCGCCGCATGGAGAGCAAAGGTGGCACCCAGTTTGGCTCATTGCGATAGATGTGCCAGGGAAACTCAAAAAAGGCCTGAAAATCGCGTTGATTCTCGACTTTGCGAACCGTGACCTCCGTAGTCATCGGGACCCCTTCCTGTGTGCCACGACTTTGTTAATGTTACCTGCTTCTCCAGTTACTGCAAAACATGTCTTGACAGTACCGGGGCAGTTTGCTATTCTCTTTTAGACTTTCCACAATAGCTCAACGGCAGAGCAACCGGCTGTTAACCGGTAGGTTCCTGGTTCGAATCCAGGTTGTGGAGCAACCAGAAAACACCTCAAATCAGTGGGGTGTTTTTGATTCGAAGCGATTAGTCTATAGCGATTAGCTCTTAGCCTCAAGTTAACTGAAGCTGGTGCCCAAACTATACAATTGATTTATTATTGAGCGATAAGGCTTGGATTCAGTTTATGCCTCATCAAAATTGGGGGTGTTGTCGTCGAGGTGGGCGAACTCCGCTTGCACCCGACGCCGCAGTGCATTTTTCCTTTTCGCTCACAGCGGCACCGCTTCTTTTATGACTCGTTCACGGATGCGTTGATGCAAGTCGCCCTCGCTCACCAGATCAACCTGTCGCCCTAATAGTTCCTGCAAGTCCATCAACAAACGCCCCCCACCCCAGGCAGCATTCTCAAGGCCATCAACTAACAAATCAATATCGCTATCAGCCTGGGCCTCACCCCGCGCCACTGAGCCAAAAACACGTACATTGTAAACGCCGTGCTGAGCAGCCAGTTCTAGCATAGCGGAACGTTTGTCACTGATAATCTCAGCGATACCTAAACTCGTATTATCAGCCATTACACCTTATCTTTCCCCGATTGTGGATTGTTCAGTTCATAGATGATACGCAAACCATCTAGCGTCAGTTCCGGTGCGATGATGTCAAACACGCTGGTGTGCTGGTGAAACAGGGGCGCTAAGCCGCCGGTGGCAATAATTTTGACGTTCTCACTGTCGATCTCGGCGACCAGACGCTTGACCAATCCTTCGACCAGCGCGACATAACCCCAGAAAATGCCCGACTGCATGGCCTGAATCGTATTCTTGCCGATAGCATTGGGGGGTGGACACAGATCAATTGCGTGCAAGCGGGCGGTCATATTCACCAGCGCATCGTGGGCAATGCCGATGCCGGGCGCGATCGCACCGCCGGTATAATCGCCGCTGGCGGAAACCACATCAAACGTTGTCGCCGTTCCGAAGTCAATCACAATCGCTGGGCCACCATACAGAGCATGAACCGCTGCCGAGTTCACAATTCGATCTGCCCCGGCTTGCTGCGGTTGGTCAATTGCAACGTGCACGCCAGTATACGTTTGATGATCGACGACCAGTGGTTCGATGTCCATGTAACGCCGAACCAGTTCGGTAAACGCCGATGTCAGTGACGGCACCACACTACCGATGACGACCCCGCTGATGGCCCGATAACCCAGGTCAGCTTCGTTGAGGAAACTGCGCACCAGCACGGCATATTCATCAGGCATTTTGTCCTGCACCGTCCGTGCCCGCCAGTGCGTCTTCCACCGGTCATCATGCCACAGGCCTAAATGTAAGTTCGTGTTACCAATGTCAACTGCGAGTAGCATTTAAGTTATTCCTGATCGTCTTTCGCCAAGTCTGCCAGAATAGATTGTGTGGCTGTTTTGAGCGACGGTAATTTTCGCTCAATCATTGTCCAGATCAAGTCAATATCAACCTCAAGGTATTCCTGCACCAGTCGGGAGCGCAAGTTGCGAATATGTTGCCAGCCTATTTCAGGATAAGCAGCGGTCGTTTCGTCGGACAAGCGCAGAGTCGATTCAGCCATAACCTGGAGCCGACGAATAACCGCATCACGCGTTTTAATTTCATCAAGCGATTGTCGTCCGTTAACCACATAACTTTGAATCAACCTGATGCTCTCAAGAATGTGTTCCACGTATTGCTGCTCATCGTTCATACAAGCCAGTGCCCCTCACAGAGAGATTCGCGAATAATCCCATTCGGCTAGCAATCGACATCGCGATGCTCAACGGCCTCACGGCGCGCAACAGACCCAAAGGCACGCACATCATATGCTCGTGCCTTGCAGCCAGTCGCCAGATTTCATCCCGTTTGGCTAACACCAATTCGTCAATCCCTGGATTGTATCAATCATAGCAAGCTACCCTTTTAAGATGCCTCATCCAGCAGGTACTGCATAATCAGGTCGATTGTCGCTTGCAGGCTGTCCCTGTGCGTCCGTTCATATGAGTGCGAACAATCCACCCCTGGCCCAATTAGCCCCACCCGCGCCGCACCGCCGGCCCGCCAATACGCGGTTCCATCTGACGAATAATTGACGTAAATATCGGTCTTGTAGGGGATGTTGTGCGTGTCAGCAAGGCGGCGCAGCTTATTGACCATATGAAAATGATAAGGTCCCCCACCATCTTTCACGCAAATGCTCACCGAAAATTCGTCGGAATTCTGACTCTCACCGATTGCACCCATATCAATCGCCACCAGTTCCGCCAGATCAGCGGGCCAGCCCGTCGCGCCCCCGTGCCCCACTTCTTCATAGTTCGCGATCAGAAGGTAAGTATCTTGCACTGGCTTAAGATTCGCTGCTTTTAGCGCCAACACCGCACCGTATAAACTGGCAACCCCGGCCTTGTCATCAAGGAAACGTCCGCGTATAAAGCCCGTATCACTTAACTCGACGCGGGGGTCAATAAAGATAAAATCACCGACTTCAATGCCCAGCGTCCGGGTTTCATCGGCACTGGTCGTGCGCCCATCCAGCCGGATCTCCATCGTCTCGGCATTTCGCGGCTGCGATTGAATGCTACGATTCACATGCACGCTGGGATTCAGCGGCACAACCGTGCCCCGGTAACGGCGATTATCATGCGTGCGCACCGTGACCCCTTCCATCTCGATGCCACCCCACATGATGCCACCCAGCGGTGATGTTTTCAGGCGACCATTCGGTTTGATCTCGCGGACCAGAAGACCCAGCGTATCAAGATGCGCGGTGAGACCACGCGGCGCACTGGCTTCGTTCCCTTTCAACTTAATGAGCAATGCCCCTTTGGGCGTCGTCTCAATCGCCATGCCAGGAAATTCCAGCGCGGAAAAATGCCTTTCGACAAAATCCATCGCTTCCACATCGTAGCCCGTTGGACTGGGCTTGTTCAGCAATCCGACCAGAAATTCTATGGTCGCATCAACGGTCATATTCGAGTCTGGCAATGCAAGCTCCTTAGCGCAATTCAAGTGAATCGCGGTGAAGTCTGGTACAATCAGAAACAACATCAAAACAGTAAGGATAGTATATATCAGTGTCTATTCGGCAAGCAAAGCTGGATGATACCCAGGCGATCAGCCAACTCCATTGTTCGCATATCCAGACCTGGCAACGCCTGAGCGCAACCGGCCAGGTGGAAGACGTGTCATATGCGGCTTTAACCATTTATGAACGCTGGCTGCATGGTGGCGCATGGATGAGCGCGGAAACCGGCGCAGTGCATCTCAATCACCTCTTACGTGGTGCTGGTATACCCCTGGTGGCTGAGGTCAACGGCGAGATTGTAGCCTACACCGAGCTGTATGAAAGCAGCGAACCGGAACCTTTCGGTCATGCGCTCAGCCTCAATCATCCGACAATTCACCCGGATACCACTGACCCAGCGCTGGCAGTGTCCATCCTTCAGGCCGCCCAGGAAATGGCAACCGAACACGACTGTGAGCGTCTCCTGGTTCAGGTTGCATTACGCGAAGCCGCTGATTTTTATCAACAGCAAGGCCTGCAACCACTGGCGACTGTGCGGCGCTATAATATTCCGGCAAAAATGGGCCAGGGTTTTTACCGGACCACTGAACATCCTGAATCCGCTGGCAACCAGATCAAGGGTTGGCAGATGCCAATCGGTCGACTGGCTAGCCCGCGCCAGCAATGGGAAACGATTTGGCCCGATACCTGGGCCTCAATCCCGGAAATGGCCCAGCGCCCCAGCCACCGGCTAAAATTTAATGCATCAGGGCAAGAAGCGTTCGTCTGTTGCCAGCAACAATTGTACGCAGCCCGCAGTGCCGATGTGTATTGCTGGTCGCCAGGACCCTTAACCAGCCAGATGCTGACAGCGATCCGCGATTGGTGCCACCGGGCTGGTTATCGCACCCTCATTATGGCTGTGCTGGAAAACGCAGCCAAGATACTCAGCCCTGAAGCGGAACCTGACGGTTATACCCAGACCATTTACACCCGTGACCTGTAACCAAGAGCCAGCGCCATGCCCATTTACAACGCCGACCATGTTGAATACCACGTGACCAATGGTCACATCCAGATTGCTATGGAAGACGGCACGATGGTCCCGGCTTACTGGGCACACCCCAGTATGGGCACCAAGTTCCCCGGCGTGGTCTTGATTCATGACTGGTGGGGCGTCACCCCACTCATACGACGCATGACCACCCTGCTAGCCCAGGTCGGGCACTACGTCATCGCGCCCGATTTCTACGATGGCAAGGTGGCCCAAACGCATAGCGACGCCTTGAAACTCCTCGATTCGCTCGGCGATTCCGCTTACAAACGGGCTGATACCGCACTGAGCGTTCTGGAGAATCACCATAACTGCAACGGGGATGTCGCCATGGTGGGCATGGGCATGGGCGGCAGCCTCGCTTTTGAAGCCGCAATCACCCGGACCGACCTCGAAGCCGCTATCGCCTATGGCGGCTTTCCCCAGCGTTATCAAGGCCATTTCGAGCGGGCCAATACCCCTATTCTGGCGATTTACGGTGCAGACGATCAGTTCATCAGTGACGACTTGATCGCTCACCTGCAGGACGAACTGGCCGCCACCCCACTCAACGATCAACATCAGGTGGTCATGCTTGCCGACTGCAAACACGAAATATTCAGCGAAGAAACAGCGGAAGCGACCCGGATGGAAGCCTGGCACATGACGCTGGATTTTCTGGATGATCGACTGCAAGGGCCGAGCCATCCACCAGATCGGAAAAAATATTGATGCGGCGTTGCAGCGTTTCGCGGCTGGGTTGCGTAGACTATGAGGCGGCCTGGGAATTACAGAATCAGCTTGTACAGGAACGCAGCCAGAAAAAAGCCTCCGACCGCCTGCTGTTGTTGGAACATCCGCACACCTACACCCTCGGCTCCGCCGGACACGAAGCCTACATTCTCTTTTCCGAAGCCGAGCGAGAAGCACGCGGGATTACCGTCTTTCAGATCGACCGTGGCGGCGATGTGACCTATCATGGGCCGGGCCAACTCGTCGGTTATCCCATCCTAAAATTACCCCGCAGCGACCAGCGGCTCAAACTGGATGTGCGCGGCTACCTGCGTAACCTGGAAGCGGTGATTATCCATACGCTGGCGGATTTTGAGATCACCGGCCACCGGATTGATGGCCTGACCGGCGTGTGGGTGGAAACGCCACAAGGCCCGGAAAAAGTGTGCGCCATTGGCGTCAAAATCAATGTCAAGGCTGTGACCAAACATGGTTTCGCGCTCAATATCAACACCGACATGGACTACTTCAGCGGTATCGTCCCCTGTGGCATCCACGACAAGGGCGTCACCAGTATGGCGCAACTGCTGGGCAGGTCGCTCAACATAAGCGAGGTGACTGAACGAGTCATCTCACATTTTGGCAGCGTTTTTAATTACGAAATGCAAATTGAATCACCCCGCATCGCCAGTTAGCAATCCTTAAACCAAATCCTCCAGGCGAGTTGCTTGCGCTAGCAACATTCAGACCAAAATCATTTACTACCCCTATGCTACCCCTCCGGGGGGTGATTCCCACCCTGCTGGTCCCGTATAGTCTAGACATCTTGATAACGAACTGATCTTTGGAGGATCAAATGAAACACAAACTTTTCACGATTGTACTGGTACTGCTGGCGGCTTTCGCGCTGTCGGTTGCCGTAACCGCTCAGGAAGACATGAGCAGCACCGCCCCGGTCCACACCTTCGTCGATGGCAGTGTGCTGGAAGGGAACTTCTCAACGGTTAACCGCTACGACAACGGCCTGTCCATGTCGCTGCACACCACCGATCTCGTGCCGGGTGATGTCTACACCGTCTGGTGGGTCATCTTCAATGAACCGCAGAATTGCAGTGGTGGCGCTTGTGGTGAAGACGACATCTTCGTGTTCGAAAACGATGAACTCGTGACCAACGAATATGGTGTCGCCGCCATGAACATGGACGGTCTGGAAGCCTCACAAATCTCCATCCAGTACGCGACCGGTCGCCTGACCGACGCCGATGGTAACGCCGATTTCGCCGCTTCAGTAGGTCTGGGCGAGGTGCCCGGTATCGTCGTTGGCCCCGGCCTGGTCGACCCGGATGGCGCTGAAGTTCACCTGGTGGTCCGCACTCACGGTCCTAAGATTGAAGGTGCGTTCTTTGACCAGATCACCAGCTTCGCCGGTGGTTGCGACCCACAAACCATGCAGCCCTGCCAGGACGTTCAGTTCTCTGTGCATCTGCCCGCCTAAGCCAGTACAAACGCTACAAATCCCCGGTGGAGGCCACAACCTCTGCCGGGGATTTTTGATTCGCACGACGATTAACTCACCGCCGCATCGCCATAGACTTGTGCTTGCTGGTCGGGACGCCGGCGATATATCCAGGTCAGATGCGCCAGGCGATCTTTGGCGGAATTCTCGAACGCATCGGCGGTAAAACGCCACGTCCAATTGCCGCCTTCAACGCCCGGTGTGTTCATACGTGCGTCCTTCCCCAGACTCAAAATGTCCTGCATCGGTGCGACAAAGGTATGCGCCGCCGACATCATCCCCAGTCGAATCATATTCCAGTTGGCGTCAGTGACCTGCCGACCCATATATTCCGTAATGAACCGCTGCGCGTTCTCATTGACTTCCGCTTCCCACCAACCGAGTGTTGTGTTGTTATCATGGGTGCCACTGTAGGCGATACAGTTGTTGACATAATTATGCGGCAGGAACGGATTGCTCGGATCACTCCAGGCAAATTGCAACACTTTCATACCGGGCAGGTTGTAGCGCTCCCGCAGCGCTTCGACCTCTGGTGTAATCACGCCCAGATCTTCGGCGATCAGGGGGAGCTCGCCCAGCGCCGCCTGAACGACATCAAAAAAGTCATACAATGGGCCGGGCTTCCACTCGCCGATCACGGCAGTTGGTTCGCTGGCCGGGATTTCCCAGTAGGCCTCGAAACCGCGGAAATGGTCAATGCGGGCAATGTCAACCATGCTGAGAACCGCCTGAAACCGTTTGATCCACCAGGCATAGCCGTTCTGTTTCATCAAGCCCCATTTATAAAGTGGATTACCCCAGCGCTGGCCGGTCGCGCTGAAATAATCGGGCGGCACACCCGCGACTACCGTCGGCTGACCGGTTTCATTTAAATAGAAAAGATCAGGATTAGCCCACACATCGCTGCTATCATGCGCAACGAAAATGGGAATATCCCCTACCAGCCGAATCTGTTTGCTGTGAGCATAGTCGCGCACGGCATACCATTGCTCATGAAATACCCATTGCCGAAAACGGTGTTCAGCGATACGAGATGCATAGTCTTTAGAAGCCTGCTCAAGTGCGGCGGATTCACGTGACCGGAGCGCTGGTTTCCACTCCACCCAGGGCCGCCTATTGTGGGCGTCTTTTAACGCGGCAAACAGGACGAAATCATCCAACCAGTCGGCATTTGCTGCACACCAATCATGATAGACTGTTGGCGCTGCCGCTGCCGCGAACCGCTGGTAAGCCAGGCTGAGCATTTCATCATGCCAGGGGATAATCCAGCCGAAATCGACGCGATCTGCCGGGAAGTCGGGCACATCATCAAGCTCCGCTGCCGTAAGCCAGCCCTGCTCCACCAGCTTATCCAGGCTAATCAGATTGGGATTACCAGCTAAAGCCGACAGCGTTTGATAGGGTGAATCGCCGTAACTGGTGGGTCCCAGTGGCAAAATCTGCCAGATGGACTGACCGCATTCCGCCAGCCAATCGACAAATCGAAACGCATATTCCCCCAGATCACCGATGCCATACCGTCCGGGCAACGACGTTGGGTGCAGCAAAACCCCGCTGGAACGCGGAAATAAATTCGAGTTATACGTCATCAATCATTTTCCAATCGCAAAGAAGGTTAACCATTATTTTACCAGCAGCCACACAATGGCGGCAAAAGCCCAAACGATAATCTATAATCTAGAATAGTAGCCACCAAGGAGGCCAATCGCAATGAAGACCTTTCATGAAACAGCACGCAACGTATCGGTTGTAAAAGACTGCGATGTGATCGTCTGCGGGGGCGGCCCGGCGGGCATTGCCGCAGCGATTACGGCGGCGCGGGCCGGTGCAAGGACGCAACTAATCGAAGTTCATGGTTGCCTCGGCGGGGTGTGGACTGCTGGACTGCTTTGCTGGATTATTGACGCCAAAGATAAGGGCGGCATCATGCAGGAGATCATTGATGAATTGCGCCAGCGCGGAGCCTGCACGGTTGATGAGGATAAGGTCGTTGATTTTGAAGCAGAACCCGCTTACGAAGGCAAAGATCTGAAACGTGACTTCAGCTATGACCCGGAGATTATGAAGGTGTTGCTGGAGGAAATGTGCCTGGAAGCCGGGGTTGCGGTGCGCTTACACACGCGGGTGGTAGCAGCAGGCAAAGACGCGGACAATCAGGTCGCTTTTGCCATTACTGAATCAAAAAGTGGGCGCGAGGCGTGGCGGGCCAAAGTGTTTATCGACTGCACCGGTGATGGCGACTTCGCTGCTCAGTTGGGGTGTGGCTTCGACATGGGTCGCCCCGAAAACGGTGAGGTGCAACCGTTATCATTGATGATGCTGGTGACGGGGATTCACGCTGCTGACGTTGGCCCTTACACGACGGAATGGAAACATGGCCTGATTCCCCCAAAAGATCGCTTGCGTGATGCATTGTTGGCCGGTGGCCTCGACATCTCTTATAGTAAACCGGTGCTGATGCGGATCTATGACGATCTATTTGTGCTGGGCGTGAACCATGAATATGGTGTTCGGGCCGACGATGCCGACGGATTATCACAGGCAACGCTCCGGGCACGATCTGAGCTTCACCAGGCTGTCAACGCCTTGCGCTCGGTGGGTGGCATCTGGGCCGGACTGCATATCGTCGCCACTGGCGAGCAAATCGGCGTGCGCGAAGGCCGTCGCGTTCATGGCCGCTATACCGTTACCCGCGATGACTTAATTGCCGGACGCAGGCATCAAGATGCGGTGGTGCGTGTCACCTTCCCGGTGGATGTACATTCCACTAATCAGCAACAGGGCAAGGGCTATGGCAAAGAGGGGGTCAAAGCACTGCCTTATGACATTCCATTACGGGCGCTAATCGCTGCCCATGTTGATGGTTTGCTGCTGGCCGGGCGTTGCATCAGCGGCGATTTCATTGCCCATGCCAGTTATCGCGTCACCGGCAATGCCGTCGCGATGGGACAGGCCGCCGGAGCCTGCGCCGCCATCAGCGCCCAAAGTGACCGCCTACCACACGAAGTTCCTTTTTCTGAAGTGGCCCAACGCCTGCATCAAATGACTGATTTTCCGCTGGCCGTGCCGGAAGCATGAGGAAAAAATAAATCGCGGATGAGACGTAGATAATGATCGGGCCAAATTAAGCGCTCACTCACGTTTCTTAATACTGCCTCTCATATTTTGCTGGCATTATCCTCAGCAGTTGGTTGCGCAACCACATTCGCTAACACTAACATATGGGGAAAATCTGTCATGCGTAAGTTTGTTGCACTGTTTGTTGTCGTTGCACTGCTATTGAGTATTGTCCCGGCGTTTGCCCAGGATGACATGGCACCCACCATCGCCGACATCGTGATTGCCAGCACCGAAGCCGATGAAGCTGAATTCACCATTTTGCTGGCCGCTGTGAGCGCCGCCAATCCCGCCGTCCTCGAAGAACTGAGTGATGCCGAAGAGAACTACACCGTCTTCGCCCCGACTGATGCCGCCTTCGCCGCTGCGTTGGAAGCACTGGGCGTGAGCGCCGAAGACCTGCTGGCTGATACCGACGCTCTCACCGAAATCCTGCTCTACCATGTGGTGCCCTTCACCTACATGGCCGAAGACGTTGTTGAACTGGATGGTGCGCTGATCGGCACCGCGCTGCATGAAACCGCGCTGGCGATTTCGCTCGACGGCGAAAACGTAAAAGTCAATGATGCAACCATCGTGGCCGTTGATGTCGAAGCCGCCAATGGCGTTGTACATGTGATTGACAGCGTACTGCTGCCCCCCGACATGGAAATGATGGACAACATGATGATGGACGTGCGGCAGGAAATCAGCCTGGCCGAGATCGTGGTTGCCAGCACCGAAGCAGATGAGCCGGAATTCACCGTGCTGCTAGCCGCCGTGAGCGCCGCCGACCCGGCAGTGCTGAGCGAACTCAGCGATGGTGGTCCCTTCACCGTGTTTGCGCCGACTGATGCCGCCTTTGCCGCCGCGCTGGAAGCACTGGGTGTGAGCTCCGAAGACCTGCTGGCCGATACCGAGACCCTGACCGAAATCCTGCTCTACCATGTGGTCCCCGGTGAACTGGGTGCGCCGACGGTGGTCGCCGTTGCTGAAGGTGGCGTCAATGTTGCCACCGCCCTGGCCGGCACAACCGTGACCGTCACCGCCAGCGAAGATGGCGTCACCGTGAACGAAGCTAACATCGTGACGACCGACATTTTCGGCACCAACGGCGTGGTTCACGTGATTGATGGTGTGCTGCTGCCGCCGGCTGAAGACGACATGTAATCCGACCTGAACACAGAAAGGACTTCCGCTCACATCGGGCCGAAGTCCTTTTTTGATTCTAAGAAACTCACAGGCGAATATCCCTTTTTCAGCCCCCATTACGCCAACTTTGCCCCGTTATAAATGGTAAAATGGTCAAAGACATGTTGGAGTGAATAGTCATGGACGCTCAAGCTACTTTAAGGCACTGGTCAGCGGTCAGGCAGGGGTTAGAAGAACTATTGGGCCGTTTTTCCGATGATGAATTGGATTTCGTGCCGCAAGCCGGTTTATGGTCAGTTCAAGAAACTGCACTGCATATTGCCAATGCTGAGGATGGTTGGTTCCGCTATATCGTCCAACGCCAAATTACGGATTGGCCGCCTGTGCCTAATTTAGCGGAGTATCCAACAGTGGCATCTATTAAACAGTATCTGACTGAGACCCACTCAAGCACCGAGACAATTTATGCAGGTGCGACCCCAGACGACTTGAATCGGCTGATTGACCTCCCCTGGTCCGAAACTGCCAAAATGTCGCTGGCGGATATTATCTGGCATATACTGGAACATGAAATCCACCACCGAGGAGAATTGTCGTTAATGCTCGGGTTGTTGGGAAAGGAAGGCCCTGATGTTTAGTGGCGATTCATCCTAATAATTCCCCGATCTTCACCGACACAGTATCACGCTCAACTGTAAATTCCTCGCCATCGTGCAGACGCTTGAGCTTGACGACACCCGCCGCGATCTCCTGCGAACCGAGCGTTGCCACAAGCGGGATTTGTTTACGGTCTGCGTGCTGGAACTGCCTGCCGATTTTACGGCTATCAAGATAGAGTTCGGTCCGAATGCCCCGTGCCCGCAGTTCAGCCGCCAGCTTCGTCGATTCAGCACGGGTATCGTCGCCAAAGACCGTCACCAGCACCTGCACAACGGTACCGTTGATGTGCGCCGGATAGAGGTCCAACTCGTCCATGAGGTCGATAATCCGCTCAATGCCCAGCGAAGTACCGGTCGTCGGCACGCTATCTTTGCGGAACAGGCCAATCAGATCGTCGTAACGGCCACCGCCACTGATGCTGCCCAGGTTCGGTTCTTCAATCACCGTCTCGAAGATCGGGCCAGTGTAGTAGCCCAGACCGCGCACCATTGTGAAATCAATCGCGTAGTCTTCCTGCGTGATATAGGCATAGCTAAGATGTGATGCCAGTTCGCGCAACTCACCAATCCCCGCCTGGGCAATGGGCAGATCACCAATTGCCTGTTCGATCACATCTAGATTGGCGAGGCCCGGCTCCTGCGCGACAATGAGGTCCATCATCTTCGTCACCACGTTCGGGTCCAGACCCCGCTTTACGAGTTCTTGCTGCACGCCGTCCGCACCAATTTTGTCAAACTTGTCGATGCTGCGATACAAATCCCCAAGTTGCGCATCGGGCACGCCCGAATACTGACCAATCGCTGTGACAAGCTTGCGATTGTTGATTTTGACGGTGAACTGCGGAAAGCCCAACCGCCTGAGGGTCGTCACCACTACGCCGATAATCTCGGCATCGGCGCTCATGCTGGCGACCCCGGCGATGTCGGCATCACATTGGTAGAATTCGCGATAACGGCCCCGCTGGGGGCGCTCGGCCCGCCATACCGGTGACAGTTGATAACGCTTAAATGGCAGCGTGATGTCGTTTTGATACTGCCCGACTACCCGCGCCAGCGGCACCGTTAAATCATAGCGCAGTGACAATTCTTCCTTGCCACCGGGATGCTGCGCGTTATAGATCAGGCGTTCTTCATCGCCATACTTGCCCATGAGGATCTCGTTGAGTTCCAGCACCGGCGTCTGCAACGGCTCAAAGCCATACAGGTGGAACACATCCCGCACGATGTCAAACACGTACTCGCGCTTGAGCATTTCCTGCGGCAAAAAGTCACGCATCCCTTTGGGCAACCGGGGTCTAATCGTCACATCAGCCATATCGTCTCCTGTCCGCAAAACCATACCTCAGCGCCGTTTCGTTCTCCCCTTCTCTATCGCGATGGAGAGGGGGCCGGGGGGTGAGGTTTTATACACAAATAAAAAAAGCGCGAACCAACGTCCGCGCTTCGCAAGATTCGAATCCGTCGCTGGTTAACACCTATGCATTGTTTTGAAATGATGATGGTGAGTCATAAGATTTGCGCCAGCAAAATGATATTCAATCGGTCAAAGTATAAAAGATCGGCGACGAGATTGCAACCACTTTATTCACCTTTGAACTGCGGTGATCGTTTTTCGCGAAAAGCCGCCAACCCTTCTTGCCCATCTGCGCTGGATGCAGCCAACGCACCGGCGAGCGCTTCCAGCGTCGCACCGGATTCGACAGCGCCATCAATCAACTGCTTGCTGAACTGCACGGCCAGCGGCGCGTTCTCCGCGATCTCCCCAGCGAGTTCGTTGGCTCGTGACATCAGTTGATCGGCTGACAGCACCTCATTGACCAGGCCCCATTGCTCAGCTTTGGTCGCGTTGATACGTGACCCGGAAAAAATCAACTGTTTGGCGCGACTGGCACCGATGGCCCGCGGCAGACGCATGGTCCCGCCCCAGCCCGGAATCGTCCCCAGCTTGACCTCTGGCTGACCGAGTTCGATATGATCGGCAGCGAGGCGAATGTCCGTCGCCAGCGCCAATTCCAGCCCGCCGCCCAGTGTATAACCATTCAGCGCAGCAATCGTCGGCTGACGTAAACCTGCTAGTTGATCGAAGATGCGATGTCCCACGCGAATCCACTGCCGCCACATATCCAGCGGGTCCAGCGCACCCCAGGCATGAATGTCGGCTCCAACGCAAAAGGCACGGTCGCCCGCCCCGGTCAGAATGACGACGCGAATATCCTGATTGGCATCAATCCCGCCCAGGTAGGTTTCCAGCTCCAGGAGCATGTCCAGCGTCAGCGCGTTCAGCTTATCGGGTCGGTCGAGGGTGATGGTTGCTATCGGCCCATCAAGATCGAGACGTACCAGCGAATCACTCATACCCTAGCTCGGATTCGTTTCGCGCATATGTTTAACGGAAAGTCGCACCATTTCCTTCAACACATCGGTATCCACATCATCCAGTTTGTTGATATACAGGCAGGATTTACCGGTTTTATGTTTACCCAGTTTTTCAAGCAGGTCCGGGTAGTTTTCAACACCGGCCATGATGTACAGCGCCAGGTTTTGCTTGCGCGGCGAGAACCCCGCTAGCATCGCATCGCCTTCGCGCCCACTCTCATATTTGTAGTGATACTTGCCAAAGCCAATGATCGTATCGCCCCACATTTTGGGTTCTTCGCCGGTTACTTCCTGGAACAGTTCCAACAAGGCAAAACCATCTTCACGCTTGCGGTCATGCTCCACGCTTTGCAGGAATTTCGTCACGCTTTGGTCATTTTCTTTGGTCTTGTTCTCGGACATGAATCGAAGCCCTCTTGCTGATTGGCAGTTGCCCTAGTATCGCACATCTGTTCCTGATCGTGCAACCAAACTTAACTCAACTTCAACCCCATCAACTCAGGCTTGAACAACCGGGCATCCATGCGACGGAGGTCATCGCTGACCTGGAGCGGAATGCTGGCCTGATTGAGTACATCGCGTTCGAGGTCAATGCCAGGTGCGATCTCGGTCACGGTCAGGCCATCCGGCAGCAGTTTAATGACGCAGCGTTCGGTAACATAGGTCACGTCCTGGCCCAGTTCGCGTGCCCGTCGTCCGCTGTAGGTCACTTCTTCAACCTCTGGCACGAACTTATGAATGCGACCTTCCTGCAATATCTTGAGTTCACCATCAACGATCTCTAGCTTCAGGCCCGCCGCCGTGAAATAGCCACTGAAGACGATCTTACGGGCATTGGCGGTGATGTCGATAAAGCCCCCAATCCCAGCGGTGACATGCGGTTTGGCTGCCAGACGCGAGACGTTGACACTGCCATCGGCATCCACCTGCATAAATGACAGCAGTGATTGATCGAAGCCTGCGCCCTGGAAAAACGTGAATTGGTCGGGCGAGGGCATAATCGCCTCGGCATTGGAGGCACAACCAAATTGAAAATCCAGCAGCGGTACACCGCCGACTGCACCCTGCTCAATCGCCCAGGTGACAGCGCCATGTAACCCCTCTTCCAGCAGAATGTAGGGAACCAGCGCCGAGATACCAAAGCCGAGATTCACGACCTCACCGTCACCGAGTTCGAGTGCAGCACGCCGCGCCAGCACCTTTTCCACCCCCCAAGCCACCGGTTCAAAAGTGTTCAGAGGCCGCCGAATCTCGCCGCTGATGGCTGGTTCATAATCCGTTTGGGTCGTCTGACGTTGATTGGGATCAAGCACGACATAATCGACCAGCGTGCCAGGGATGCGAACGGATTGAGTCGGCAAAGCACCGCTGGTCGTCAACCGCTTGACCTGGGCAATCACGATACCGCCGTTGTTACGCGCCGCTAAGGCTTGATCGACTGCACCGAGATAGGCCCCTTCATGTTCGGTTGAGATGTTACCGTTTTCGTCGGCAGTGGTGCCGCGAATGATAGCGACATCGACTGGAATCGACCGATAATAGAGCCACTCGGCACCGTCGAATTCCACCACCGCAACGATGTCCTCGGCGGTAACATCGTTCATGCGTCCGCCACGATGCCGGGGGTCAACCACCGTATCACAACCCACCGTCGTCAACACGCCAGGACGCCCCGCCGCCGCTTCCCGATGCATGTGATAGATCACGCCGCTGGGCAGATTATAGGCTTCGACCTCATTGTTGTTTATCATCTGCCAGATTTTGGGCGATTCCATTGACGAGGGGCCGCTGGGATATGATCCCGCGATCACGCGTTTGAGCAAGCCGGGCTGTGCCAGGTAATCAATGCCGTCAACGCCATACATATCACCCGCCGCAATCGGGTGAATGGTCGTCAGGTTCTGGGGTGTGCCGTGTGCAGCGAAATGCTGACCGATGGCCGCTAACATCGCATCCGGGCAACCCAGGCCGCTGGACGAACTCACGGATACCACCGCCGCGTTCGGAATGAGCGCCGCCGCTTCCGCTAAAGATAAAAATTTTACGCGAGTCATTCAGGCTTCCTTATCAGTTTGTCATGTTGCAGCAGGCCGAGTATAAGACTACTGGCGCTACCAGTGTCCTGACCTACGTCAAAATAATTTACTACACCGGCTCGTTTACCGGCGTCTTAGGCCGCTGACCTTGCAGCACCAGCGCGATATTTTCAGCGCACAGCAAACGGGAATCATGCCGACTTTCCACCGACCCGCCACCGACATGTGGCGCTAGTACAACGTTATCCATATCAATCAATGCCGGGTGCACCTTTGGCTCTTCTTCGAACACATCCAGGGCGGCTCCGGCTAAATGTCCACTCTGCAACGCCGCCACCAGCGCTGCTTCATCCACTACTGGGCCACGGGCCATGTTGATGAGATAAGCACCGGGCTTCATGAGAGCCAGCTTGTGGGCATTGATTAAATGGTGGGTCTCATCCGTCAGTGGCGTGTGCAACGACACAAAATCCGCTTCGCGCAACAGATCATCCAGCATTCGATATGCCGTGTCGGCGATAACCGACCGCCGATTATAAATGATGTTCATGCCAAATGCCCGTGCACGGTGCGCCACCGCCTGCCCGGTACGCCCATAGCCCACGATTCCCAGCGTCTTACCTTCGAGCAGCACACCATCCCACACACCCGGCTCAAACGTTTTCCACTGTCCAGCCCGCACATAACGGTCACCTTTTGCCAGAAACCGCGCCACTGCCAGGATCATCGCGATGGTAAAGTCGGCAGTCGGCTTGTAAAACGCATCTGGTGTATTGGTGGCCCACACGCCGCGCTGGGCCATCAATTCGGTATCAAAATTATTGTATCCGGCAGCAACATTGGCGATGATCTTCAAATTTGGCGCATGATCGAGCAATTCCGCATCAATTCGTAACTCGCCCTGGTTGATGATGCCGACCAGTTCGGGCGCAAGTCGCAAGACTTCTTCACGCGGGGTGGTCTTGCCGCCATCCGGGCCAAGACTGACCTCCGCTAATCCATTAAGCGGGACCAGAATATCGTCGGGGACTGTATTCGTAATGAGGACTTTTGGCAGCATCAGTCTATCCTTCAGCGACAGAATAAATAAATTGAACCAGGGAATTTTATCAGACAATCATAGCGGTTCACGGTCAATCCGCCAAACCAATCATGACGGAGAATTGAGCGCTTGCACTGCCGGTTTCGGTGAATAATCACTGTACCACAGGCCAAAATGATGCTCGTGGTTTTCCGCATCCACGCACGGCTGCGGCCAGCACGTCGCGGCCAGCGGAAGATCGAATACCGTCCACACCAACCATCCCAGCAAGTCGGCTTGATGTGCCGATTCAATCACCGCTGCGATCGTCTCAGCCTGAACTTCCGGCGTAACATTGAAGGTGCTGTACCCAAATTCTTCCAGTAGAATCGGTTTATCGGTCCCAGCACGCATATCTGCTACCCGCCGTTGCATATCGGCTGCATCCCACCAATGATGAAAGCTCAAGAAATCAACATGGGGTTCGGTCGCCAGCGCATCGGTCATCCAGCCCGCCGTAATCAGATGTTGATCGTCTAACTGCCGCACCCAGTTGGCGGAGTGGGCCAGCCATTCGAGCACCTGATCGCGGGGGAATCTGGCCTCAACGAAGCCGCTACGAGACCCATAATCAATATCACCTTCATTGCGCAAATCCCACGCTAAAATGGCTGGTTCATCTCGGTAGCGGGCGACGATCAGCGCCGTTTGCAGCTTGACATGCTGCGGATTCGAATACAACACATAGTCGTTCAGGTCGGGACCATCATTCAATGTCACAATCAACCGAAGATCATGAGTCGCTGCTGTGTGGATAATCGTATCGAGCCGTTCAAAGTTGGCGACATTGGGAACCGCCCCGCTGCCGGGACAATCGAACAAGGCCTCATACCACAGGAAAATCCGCAACGTATTCAAATCATGATTCCGCAACAAGGTGAATTCCGTTTGCAATGTCGCCTGATCGGTCGCTGTGAGAAAACGCCGCCAGGGATATTGCGCCGGGAAATAATTCACACCACGCACCAAAAATGGTTCGCCATTCACCACAAAATGACCGTTGTCCAGTTGAACCCACCCTTGTGTATCAGTCGGCACATAGGGCGGCAGTTGCGCCGCTTGAATCTGCCAGTCAGCGCAGGTCGTCAGCGGCGGCGGTGGTTGATGAAACGACAGCGTCGCCACGATCAGCAGGAGCAGTGATAGGGTAGATAAGGGGTGGATGCTGAGGAATCTGGGCATAAAGTGATTCTACCCCCTCCGACGCTGCGCGCCACCTCCCCCAACGCGTCTGCGCAGCGTCCCTTAGGGATGGGGGAGGCCGGGTGGGGGTCAATAGCTACATATTAATCATGTGACCTTCGAGGCCGTGCGCAACTTCTTTGACCGCTTCGCTCAGGGTTGGATGGGCATGAACATTGCGGGCGATCTCATTGGGCGTCAGTTCAGCATAGCGGGCCAGCGTGATTTCGGGCAACAATTCGGTGACGCCATGCCCAATCAAGTGCGCCCCCAGAATCTCGCCGTATTGCTTGTCGCTGATGATTTTGACAAAGCCGACAGTGTGCCCGGTGCCGACGGCTTTACCATTCGGCTGGAACGGGTACTTCGCCACATTAATGTCGAAACCGGCTTCACGCGCCTGTATCTCGGTGTAGCCAAAGCTGGCGATCTGTGGCTGGCAATAGGTCGCCTGGGGCAGGAAACGATAATCCAGTTCAATGGTCTCGGCTCCCGCAATATTTTCCGCCGCGATGATGCCCATATTTTCGGCGACATGGGCCAGCGCTTTCTTCATGGTCACATCACCAATGGCGTAGATGTGCGGCACACTGGTCTGCATTTTGCCATTGATGTCAATCGCGCCACGCTCTGTTAGTTTGACACCGGTATTTTCCAGGCCATAGCCTTCCGTACGCGGTTGGAAACCAATCGCCTGCATGACTTTATCCGCTTCCAACACCTGCTGCTGACCATCCGGTCCAGTCACGGTCACTTTGACTTTGGAGCCATTGTCTTCAATCTTCTCGACCTTCGTGCTGATCATAATGTTGATGCCAGCCCGCTCGTACTGCTTATGCAGTTCAGCCGAGACTTCTTCATCTTCCAGCGGCACAACGCGGTCCAGAAATTCGACAATGGTTACATCCACACCGTAATTGTGCAGGATATAGGCGAACTCCACCCCAATCGCCCCGGCTCCGGCAATAATGATGCTGTCCGGCAGTTGATCGGTCAGAATCTGTTCTTCATATGTCACCACCCGCTCACTCAATTCAGTCCCCGGAATCAAGCGTGTAGTGGCACCAGTGGCGATAATCGCGTTTTTGAAGGTAATGCTTTCGTTGCTACCATCTTCCAATGCCAGCTCCATATTGTTGGCGTCGGTGAAGGTGCCCCAGCCATCGTAGGCGTCAATCTTGTTCTTTTTCATCAAGAATTGAACCCCTTTGGTCTGCCGGTTGACGACCTGGCGACTACGTTTGTGCGCGACACTATAATCAATCGAAATGTCGCCATCAACCTTGATGCCATAGGTCTTGAGGTCATTGTTGAGCAGGTTGGCAAGTTCCGCATTATAGAGCAGGGCTTTGGAAGGAATGCAACCAATGTTGACACAAACCCCACCCCAGTATTTTTTCTCGACGACGGCGGTCTTCAAGCCCAGTTGGGCCGCACGAATGGCCGCTGTGTAGCCCCCTGGCCCGGCCCCAATGACCACCACATCGTATGCTTTCGCCATGACTTTCTCCTTGCGTAAATTTGGGCCATCAATAGGCTCGATTATACCTGTCTGTTCGTAGAATCATAGACAGGGTGAGTTGACCGCCTTTCCAGTTTGGCGTTCGATCAGTCTGTGTTGCTGCCAATTCGTTTCGCACCGTGCCTGACCACTGGCAGTGACGTGGTAGGTGTGCAACAATTGAACCCTAAAGAACGATAAACACCTTCAGGCAACGATCTCATGTCCATCAATGTACGCCGTGCGCAACGCGACGATGAGCAACAACTTGTCAATGTCAAACCCTATTGGGGTGACGACCAGACCCCAGACGAGTATGTTGACTTACGGTTCCGTCAGGTGCAGGCGGGCGAATTGGTTTATTTGATTGCAGAACTGGATGCGCACATCATCGGCAATCAGCCCTACATGGATGGCATCTATAACAGCGAAAAAGACTTGGTGATTGACCGCAAAAAGACGCTACGACCCGGCGAGCAGATAATTTGAGCAGTGCCAAAACGGGTTTCTCACAGTGGGCAGGTTGCCAGTGACACGATCACAATTGCCTGGAGTAAATCGTCGCAGGTAATGGGCATCAACGCCCGATTGTCCGCCAACCAAGTGAGTACATCGCCGGTCCCTGACAACCGCCACAGACGTATTTGACCACGCTCATCACCCGTCAACAACGTCGTTCCATCAGGCGCAATACTCAGCTTGGAAACGGCCCCCGCCCCTTCGAGGCGCTGCAATAAGCTGCCGGTGTCGGCATCCCAAACAACAACGGTACCGGCTTCACCAGCAACGGCGATTAATCGTTGGTCCGTGCTCATCTTCAAATCTGACACGCGACCCGGCACCCCACGCATCAGCGTTTGTATTTCCCAGGTTCCCGTTTGCACTACACGCACATTACTCTGATTATCCACATATAGCAGTTGCTCGGAATCCGGGCTGAAGGCAAAGGCGATGGCCCCAACAAAACCGGACTCACCAGCATAGTCTTCAAACCAGGTTGCTGCTGCCCCCACGGCCAAATCATACACGACCAGTTCTGCCAGGCCGTTGTCATTGAAGATACTGGACGCAACGAAGCGCCCATCATTGCTAATGAGCGACGTAAAACCAATATCGGCAGCGCTGAAATTCGTTAGTGCTTCACCCGTTTGCAGATCCCAGATAATCATCCCATCGTTTTCATAATCGCGAATCGCGACAAACTGACCATTGGCGCTTTTGCCTTCGACGTTGGTATTCGGCAAACTGCCAATGACGGTCTCGGCACCGGTCAGGACATCCGTTTCAATGATTCGCCCATCGTTGTCGATAATGTACGCGGCGGTACCATCAGGGCTGAAGAGCAGCGGCGCATCAATGATATGATTGCTCTCAATCCCGCCAAATTGATTAATCAGATTGCCCGCCAGATCATAGACTTTATACTCGCGCGGCGGACGCATCCGTAGCGTCGCGACCGATGCCGCGATGAGATGGTCACCATCGGGGGTAAACGATACCTCCATCACCGGGCCAAAGCTCCCGGCGAAATTCACCAGCAAACGGCTATCTCGGACATCCCAGAGGGTGTAACCGGGTGGCGAATCCTCGATAAACAGCAGATGAACCCCATCCTCAGCAATGGCAAACAGGTCACGACTACGCTGGAATTTATCCAACTGAAAAATAGCCTGCCCCGTGCTCATGTCCCAGACAAAGAATTCCTTATCGATCCGCGATTCGTTAATCAGCGTATCCGCCGAAGCCCGTGAAACCAGATAGCGACCATCCGCGCTGTAACGGACGCCATCGACTGGCAAAGTGTGCCCGTCCAGTATCTGAAGTTCGCCAGCCGATTCGTCATTGCTGACGATGCGAAATACGCTTTCCCCACCCACGGCGACAAATGCTTGATCGGGGCTGAGGGCCAGCGGCGGCGCACTGTCGGCATAACGTTCAAGCACTGCTGGGTGGATGGCCGGATCATACTCGCGCAATGGAAAGCCAACCGGTCGATAGAGCTTGTGTAAGCGCAGCAAAATTTGATCGTCGGCATTACGCACGGTGAGCAGGTCATCATCGTCTGCGACCAGATAGGTGCCACTCTGGTCTGAACTGCGCACGGTGTCGCCCGGTTGCAAACCGGCATACAGGCTGTGATCTGCCGGGACATCATCGAAAAATGCGTAGCGCGCGCCGGGCTGGTAGGCGATCTGTTGCAGCGTCTGTTGCACCTGTGCCGGTGGCTGCTCGATAAATGTGCCAGCAAAGTGGGCCAGTCGTAAACCGGTAAAACGTTCACCCGCCGCAACGGCTTCTTCAGCCGCACTGGCCGCCGCCAGACTCAACAACTCGTCGGCACGGCGTTCGGCAATGATCTGCTGTCGCCGGGCTTCCAGACCACCTAACACCGCCACCACCAGCCCCACCAGCGCCAGTAACAGTAATACTACAGCCCCACTGAGCAACCGCCGTTGCCGCCGCGTCTGAGCTTGGCGACTTTGCAGGATAAATTCCGAATGAATAGTAGCCGGTGGTGGTGTATGCTGGGCGGCGCCGACTAACCAGTTTTCAGCAGCAGATAATTCCGCACCGGAAATCAGGAAGCTGGCATCACGGTCTGCCGTCGCCCAATTGCGGGCACGGGTCAGCAACCGGGTATGTTCGCGCAGGTAATCATAATCAGTGTTGATGGCCTGTTGCAGCGCCTTGAATGCCGTTGGAAACTCGTTGGACTGACCAGCATGGGGGATAAAATAGACCCAGTTTATGGTTCGAACGGCTTCGGGAATAGACCGATCATCGACCGGACGATGGACAATGGGGATGATGCGCTTGTTGAGATCGGTCGCATATTGCAATTCATTCAGGCAATATTCGGATTCCAAAAAATCGGGACTCAGGACCGCAATAAACGTATTGGCACCTTCAATGCCCAGGCCAATCTCACGTGTGAAATCACTCACACCGGGCGGAATATCTTCCCAATCCACCCACACATCGTGCCCTTGAGTCGTGAATGCCGCCGCCAGTTGTTTGACAAAAGCCGCATCCTTGCGCCGGTATGAGATAAACACATCATTGGTGGTCATAGATCATCACTTGCTCACAGTCACACCCATCAATGATAGCGCATATCCCAAATTGACTGCAGGCGTTTAAGCTACTGTTCAGGAATGAGCAGGAAGACTTCCAGCGCCGCATCAGTGAGAATAAGGTTTTCCAGATCATTTTCCTCGCCAACGCGCTCGTTCAAAATCGTGTCGAGTACATCAATCATCATGGCAAAGAATTCACCATTCACAACCAGCAGATAGCCTTCGGGAACTTCCGCCGCATTGGTTTCAATTTCGCCAACTGTGATCGCCACGAAGCCCCCGGCGAGTTCCAAGTCAAGCTGGACCCGACCGGCAATATAAGCCTGACCACCCAGCGCCGTCAAATCCACGTAGATGCCATCCGGTTGAAAATCGACGAAGGCCTGTTCGATGCTGGATATGTCGGCAATCGCGGCGTTAACCTGAGACTGAAATTGACTCTCGGTAATGACGACATCGGCCAGCACCTGGGGTGGCCCTTCATTGCCAGCAGGATTCGGCGTCAGCGTAATGATGCGTGGCGCTTGATCAACCGCAGCCGTGAGCGCCACCGCAGCCGCCTGGGTCGGGTCTATCGTGGCGGTGCGGCGCGGCGTCACAGTCGGCTGCGGAACATCCGTTGGCCGCAAAATCGTCACGGTGGCGGACGGCACAATAACCGTGTTGGTGGGCGGCGCGATGGTTGGCTCTGCCGTGGGGGCATCTGGCTCGCTTGAGGGCGTCAACGACGGCAGCACCGCCAGCGTTGGCAATTCCTGCGACGTCGCATCGGGCTGGCAGGCTGCAGTCAGCAAAGCAATAAGGATAACAATCCTGATTAATTTCATAACGGTCCTTCAACATGAGTTAGGTTTATTGTAGCCGGGTTTATACCCGCCAACACAAAAGATACCTGCTTTGAAGACCGTGTAATCGCGCCAAAGGTTACGCGCGCTGCGAACCCATTGCCCCTAATTTTCCTGACCATTTACCGCATTGAGCGTCAAAACCCGGAAGGCTTCGGCATACTGATACCCTTGTTCCTTGCCGATCATCTCGCTGTACTCGCGCACAAATTTAATTGCCGATTCATCCAATTGCGATTTGTGGCATAGCAGCGCCGCTTCTTTCTGCGCCATCGTCTCAGTGATGTCCACTACGAGATTGGCGTTCATCCCAAAGTTCATATAAACATAATTGACTTTGTGCGGTTCTAAGCCTTCATCCAGCAATTCCGGGAAGATGGGGCGCGTTTCGGCACTGGGAAACGTCGCGTACAGCGCCGCCTCGGCTGCGGCCCGGTGGTCAGGATGATTGATATAATTGTTGCTGGGTGAAATCACCATCGTGGGATCCGATGTGACGACAATCTGCGGACGAATAGCGCGAATCAAGCGTGTCAACTCACGGCGCAGTTCCAGCGTCGGCTGCAAAATCCCATCCTGATACCCCAAAAACCGCACATCCTCCACCCCAACCACTTTGGCCGAGGCGATCTGTTCTTCAATGCGGGTCTGGATTAACGTCTCACGATCCATCCCCGGTTCATTGCTACCCGACGAATTGTCAGTCACGACACAATATGTGACCTCCGCTCCACCAGCAGTCCAGAGCGCGACCGACCCGGACAGGCCAAATTCAATATCATCGGCATGCGCACAGATCACCAGGACCCGTTCTGGCGTGTAGAATTCAGGTTGGTCAGACATATACGATTATTCCCTGCTTACAATCAATAGAGGGTCATCATACCCAGAGGGCGGGGGCCACACAAGGGCGCAGCAAAGCCAAAAATTGCTGGAAGCTAAGCCCAATTTTCAAGCGCGGATTGCAGCGCGCGCATAAACGCATCAGCTTGCGCACCATCCAGCGCCCGATGATCAAAGGTCAACGAGACATAACACTGGGGACGAATGGCAATGGCATCGTCAATGACTTTGACCCGCTGGTCGACTTTACCCACACCGAGAATCGCGGCCTGGGGTTGATGGATAATCGGCGTAGCCAATAAACTGCCGCTGACACCGTGATTACTGATCGTAAACGTGCCGCCTTGCATCTCATGTAGTTGCAACTGTCCCGCCCGCGCGCGCCGGGCAACATCGTTGACTGTCCGTGCCAAACCCAGCAGGTTCAAATCTTGCGCGTTGCGAATCACCGGCACAATCAAGCCATCGTCCAACGCAACCGCGACACCGATGTGTTGTGCCTGATGCAGCAATAGACCCTCGTCTGTCCACTGGCTGTTCAAGCGTGGGTGCGCTTGTAACGCCGCCACCGTCGCCTGCACGAAATAGGCGGTCAGCGTCAGGTTCACGCCCTGTTTGGCATACGCGTCATGATGAGCCGCCCGGTGCTGCATAACCGCGTGCATATCAAACTCAAACACGGTGGTGACATGCGGTGCAGTCTGCAATTTGCTCTGTACCATGTGCTTGGCAATACGTCGCCGCATAGCGCTATGCTCAATCAATTCGCCGGGGGTATCGGCTGGTAATGAGATTTCAGATGCTGTTTGCGATGGAACTTTGGTCGGTATAGCGTCGGGTTCCGCACCGTACACAACCGTTGGATTAAACAGGTCAACGTCCTCGACCGGCTGTTCCCACGCCGGCACATCGGCGTCCGTTTCGAGCGTCGTTAGATAGGCGAGGACATCTTTTTTGGTGACACGTCCGGCCCGCCCGGTTCCTGTAATTTGGCCTAGATCAAGATTATGTTCCGCCACCATCCGCGCCACGACCGGGGTGACATGTCCGCTAGTGCTCACCCCTTTATGCTCTTTCCCGTTGATGTGTGTCATTGGTTGATCTGGCCCATCATCATCGCCGGTTTCACCGATCACCGCCAGTAGCGTCCCGACAGCAACGACCTGTCCGGCTTCAACCAAAATTTCCAGGATCACACCCGCAGCCGGAGACGGAATCTCGGTATCAACCTTATCCGTGCTCACCTCGACCAGCGCTTCATACTCAGCCACCGGATCGCCCGGCTGTTTGAGCCAGCGACTGACCGTCCCTTCGACAACGCTTTCGCCCAATTGCGGCATGATGACTCGAGTTTTCAAAACGCGGCCTCCTTTAGTAAGCGGCAATTTCGCGTATCGCAGCCGCGATTTTATCCGGGTTGGGCATAAAATGTTCCTGCATCGTGTGACTGAACGGCATCGCGGGAACATCGGGTCCTGCCAGGCGTCGCACCGGACCATCCAGATACTCAAAACAGTCGTCAGCAATGATGGCGGCAACCTCCGCCCCATAACCCAGCGTCAGGTTATCCTCGTAAACGATCAGCGCTTTGCTGGTTTTTTTCACTGACTTTACAATCGCGTCTTTATCCACGGGCAACAGGGTACGCAGGTCAATCACTTCGACATCTAGACCATCGCTTCTGGCAACTTGCTCCGCCGCCAACACCGTATAGTGGGCCATCATGCCATAGGCGAACACGCTGAGATCATTGCCCTCACGTGCGATTCGGGCCGGTCCTAATGGCACCGTGTAATCGTCGGCTGCTACCTCGCCCTTGATTGACCGATAGCCCTTTTTCGGTTCAAAAAATAACACCGGGTTGGGGTCCCGCACCGCACTTTTGAGTAATCCCTTTGCATCATAGGGCGTTGACGGTATGACAACCTTCAAGCCCGGCACATGGGCAAAGAATGCTTCCACACTCTGGCTGTGATAGAGTGCACCGCCAACACCACCACCATAAGGGGCGCGAATCGTTAACGGCACCTGCCACGCGCCATTCGAGCGATAATACATCCGGGCCGCCTCATTCACGATCTGATTGAAAGCCGGATGAATAAAATCGGCAAATTGAATTTCGCAAATCGGACGCAGATCAGCCAGTGCCGCTCCGATTCCAGTAGCGACCAGCGACAATTCAGCCAGCGGCGAGTCAATCACCCGCAGTTCACCGTATTTCTCAATCAAGCCCTGGGTCGCCCGGAACACCCCACCGCGCACACCAACATCTTCCCCGGTGATAAAAACGCGGGGGTCACGTTCCAATTCTTCAGCCATTGCCAGCCGCAGTGCGTCAATCAACGTCATCTCGGTCATGATTTATTGACCTTCCGCCGGGGCATATACCGCTCCAAAGCCATCTGCCGGGTCCGGATCTGGCGCTGCCTCGGCTTGTTTGTGTGCCGCATTCACCGCCGCCATTGCCTGTGCTTCATACTCATCCACTTTTGCCGGGGTCAGCAACCCGGTGTCTAACAAGTGCTGCTGGAAACGTACGATTGGATCGCGCGTTTTCCACAATTCCACCTCTTCGCGGCTGCGATAACTGCGGTCATCATCGTCGGATGAGTGCGGCGTCAGGCGGTAGGTTTTGGCCTCAACCAGCGTCGCACCATCACCATTGTAGGCGCGTTCTACCGCTGCTTTCATCACATCATAAACGGCGAGCAGATCATTGCCATCAACCACCACACCAGCTACACCATAACCCGCCGCGCGATCAGCCACATCCAGCACCGCCATCTGCTTTTCAACCGGCACCGAAATCGCATATTTATTATTCTGAACCAGACAAATAAACGGCAGCTTGTGAACCCCCGCCCAGTTCATCGCTTCGTGCCATTCACCCTGGCTGGTGGAGCCTTCGCCCAGTGACGTCAGCGCAACACGGGGTAGGGTTTGATCGTTGGGATCAACCACACCGGTTTGCTGACGATATTTGATTGCGAATGCCAGACCCACCGTCTGCGGTACTTGAGTCGCGACCACTGATGAGCCACTAATAATATTGAGGTTGGCATCATTAAAATGGCTGGGCATCTGGCGTGCGCCACTCCACTTATCCGCCTTTTTCGCAAACAGGCTCATCATAAAATCAATGGGCGGACAACCCAGCGCCAGACACATTGCCAGATCACGATAATAGGGGTTCACATAATCGACACCGCGATTTAGAGCAAACGCGGTTGCGACCTGCGCCGCTTCATGGCCCAATGCACTGACGTGAAAGACGATTTTGCCTTGCCGGTGCAACACCCAGGCCCGTTCATCAAGGCGACGGCTCAGCAGCATCGACCAATACATTTCCAGCAAGGTCGCCTCACTTAAGTCATCTGAAGGTCGAATGCGTGCCTTTGTCATTGGATTTTGCCCTTACGCTTGCGATCAAGCTCTGCTTACGCGGTTGAACGGTATTGATATTGCCATTTTAACGCTTAATCTAAGGATAAACCGCCTCACCCCCACAATTTGTCCTATATTTTTTATCAGCATAGCATAATTGGGCAGCTTGTTCATGAATGATTAGATAGTCTGCACAAAATACAGTCATCATCTGGGCCATTGGCGCTGGCAACAATCAGGGGAGCGTTATTGTTGCTAATTCGACGAAGGCACTACCCGTATCGGTGTATTGATGTTGGAGCGTCGCCCAATCGTAGACGCCGACCCTGACAGCGTAGCTACCGGGTGACAGGCTGCTGATGTCGACCAGCGACTCGGCGGCACCAAACGGTGCGGACGGCAAGCCATAGTCAGCCGCCAATATAAATTCAGCCCCCTGGTACAAATGCAGGGCAACGGAATATGATTCTTGGGGGACATCACGATCAACCGACCAACCGATTCGGATCATCAAGCGGTTGTCGTCAACCACCAACGATTCCATACCAGTGATCGCGATACGCGTCCCAAACTGCCATAAGTCATTCTCAGTCGGGCAAAAAGCAGCGAAGCGTGCATAGAGATCAACCTGCAATTGATTCTGCTTCACGGGTTGATAACAGTGAACGAAGTCGCGTTCAAGGATAGTTGCCACTGCCTGATAGTCAGAACGGGTTAACAGTTCTGGCCTTGATTGCACCAGAGTCCAGATGCGCTGGAACCCGTTGAAGGTTTCAGTCAGGTGCTCCAGGGTATGGCCTTCACGCAGGATGATACGCTGGGGTACATCACCAGTATACAAGTCACGCGGACGGCCATTGCCATAACCCAAACCATGAATGACCAGCAAATCGTCTGGGCTGGCAAATTGCTGCCACTCTACCTGAAAGTGATGCAACGGGTAACGAGAAAATTCGTCCAGTTGATAGGCGAAGGGCGTTGTCAGGTAAGTCCACAACCCAAATAACAGCCACACGCCTATGAAACCCATGCCCAACCAGCGCCGTTGACGCGCCAACCACCCGATGACCACGCCCAACAACAGCGCCAGCAGCGGCCACAACGGCATGAGATACCGGATGCGCCCGGGCGTCACCAACCGCACGATTTGATTCGCACCAATAATCAACCCCAGCAAAACCAGCAGCAAAACCATTAACAGACTTAGATTGGGTGTGCGGCGTCGCAGATAAATCACAACGAAGGCCAGCGGCATGCTTAGCCAGACGGAAGCAGCGGGTATTTGAACCGGCAAGTCATTCGTAAAAACATAAACAAGCTGCTGCACCGTCTGACCCGGACCGAGCGCGGCGGCCTGTACATTGTCGAGATTCCGCGCGTAACCGCTGATAAAGATGCGCAGTTCCGGCAGGAAGAGAATCAACACCAGCAGGAAAAGCCATATCGTGCGCCACCACCAGCGTGACCGCGGCGCGAGCAGCAGGTGATAGATACCGAGTGCACCAACAAATAGCGTCGCAAAATAGTGCGTATAAAACAGGCCAACCCCACCCACGAATAGACCTAATTGTGGCAACCAACCGGGCGGTCGGGCGGCCAGCATCACCCGCCAATAACACCATAACGTCAGGGAAACCATCAAGGCGGCCAGCGTAAACACCCGGATGATATGCATGTAGGTCAAGAAATAGGTAGAGGTCGCCAGCACGAGCGCTGCGCTGAACCCGGCGAACGGGGTGAACAGATCAGTGCCGATGCGATACACCAGCGCAATCGTCAAAAGCCCGGCAAACAAGGCGAGGCTGCGCGTCGCCAACTCGCTCCAGCCCACCAGCCGCCCCCAGCTTGACAACACCAGCGCCAACCCCACGGCTTGATCGGGCGAATGTTCGGCGACTCGCTGCCAGGCCTGTGCCAGTGTAAACGGGCCATAATGCGCACCCCCGGCAACAATCATCGAAGCAGCTTCGTCGGGGCTGTAAGCATCGGTTTGCAGATTGTGTGCCGCCAATCCGGTAGCCAATAGCAGCACGGGCAGCAGCCAGAACCAGCGACTTCCCCCTGTTGTCATGAGAGTTTGACACTGCTCACGGGCAGTTCCGCGCTCTGCGCTGCCGCCCCCTGTGCCACGAGGCGTTCACCCGTTGCCCAATCATAGACAACGAGCGTCAAGGTATAATCGCCCGCCGGCAACTCTTCAATTGTCATCGTCACCAGTTGCCACTGCGAGCCGGCGGCTGGCAAACTCACATCGCGTTGCGCAACAAAATTATCGGCGGTATCCCACAGTTTGAGCGAGACCGAATAGGTATTCACCGGTACCGTCTCAGCAACGGACCAACTCAACGCAACTTGAAGCTCGTCGGCAACGGCGTGTTCAACCGCATGGAGTTGAATCCCCGACGGATAATTCAGCAAAACCGCATCACGCGTAGTCGGGTCCAGGCACCCAATGCTTGCCAGTCCATAGCGCTCAATCGTGAGATCTGGACGCTCAACCGGCGTCGCACACCAATTATAATCTTCACTCAGAATGTCCCGGTAGCGAGTCAATTCTGCCGCCGGAATCTGGGGTTCATAGGCCAGCCACACCGTCAGGCGGGTACCAAGCGCGGTCCGCAGTTCATCCCGGATGACTTCCGCTGCGCGGGTTTCTGGCAGAGTAATGAAGTAATCGGCGCTGCGCAACGGCTGTAAATGATATTCACCAATCGTAAAAAAGCGGAACAAGTTAAAGACATGCCACTGACGCGAGAAAACGACCAGCAGATCATCGGGCGTGGCGCGCGGGTTAACTTCTGCCATGATGGTGCGCAACGGTGGGTAATCCTTTACATAACGGGGACCATCGCTCTCAATCATGAAATTCGGGTCCAGCGTGTTGTTGAGGCCGACGACCAGCCATGCCCCCAGCAGCAAAGCCGCCAACCAGCGCCGCCGAGCCAACCACGCCAGCCCCAGCCCACACAACAGCGCCAGCAGCGGCCAGAGATGGATCAAGTAACGCGTGCGACCCGTACTAATCATGGGGCGAATTTCGTTCGCAATCAGGGTCAGGACAAAGGTCACAAGCACAAAAAACCAGATAGCTCGTGCGCCCTGCCATCGCCAAGCCAGCACCCCGGCCAATGCCAACACCCCCACCAGCACCCCATTGCCGTTACCAAACAAATGCACCAGCGCTGCGAAAATTGCCGGGACTGCCAGCGGCGTTTCCGCCAGACCAATATTTCTGACCCCCTGCAGCAAAACCTGCACCCAGGGCAGCAGGGAGGCGCCGACGACCCCCAGCAACACGGCGACCAGCCACCAGCGCCGGTCTTTGCGCACGAACAGCAGGTGATAGAAGCCAATCGCCCCCAATGGAATCGCGCCGAACAATTGCGAATAAAGTAGTGCCAGCGCACCGCCAAATAATGTCAGCCATTCCCAGCGACGCACGGGGCCGATTCGTGTGACAACCCGCCAATAAATCCAGATGGTGAAAATTGTCAGGAACGCCAGCAACGAGTACATGCGAAGTTCGTGCATAAAGTGGATGAAAAACGCGCTGCTGCTCAGAATGAAGGCGGCAAACAGGCCCACCTGGGATCCGGCCCAATCCGTGCCAACACGATACGTCCAGACTATCGCCAGCAAGCCCCAGAACAACGAAAACGTCCGTAATGCCAGTGGTGTCCAGCCCACCAACCCCGCCCAGCCACTCAGCAAGAAAAAGTAGCCGGGGACATGCTGCGGGCTATTCTGACTGAGCGCTTCCCACACTTGCGCCGGATTATAGGGTGGTCCCTGATACCCACCGATATTGCCAATGGAGAACACTTCGTCCACCCAAAGCAAATCGTTCAAATTGCGTGCTGCCAGGCCCGTGACCAACAGCAATGCCGGTATCAACCACAACCAGGAATTTCGCTCATAGAAAGACATCAATCAACATTCAGCACGGTTTTTTAACCGAATTACTATTACGGATCTGTATAATCATCAACCAGCCCGAAACACCTCATCAAGCGGTAGCCGAAATTCCATAACAGGGATTTCGCTCGCAACCACATCACCATAAACACCGGCTAACCGTTCGCCAGTTTTCCAATTGTAGACGGTCACTGTCAGGCGATAAGTTCCATTTGCTAAATTATCGGACAACATAGTAGCGCTGTACCAGCTTTCACCCGGATACCGCAAGCCGAAATCGGTCAGGGCCAAATGGTCGGGTCCATCTTGCCACAACTTGAACGAAACCGAAAAGGTCTCCGGTGGAATTGAATCCCCAACTGACCAGGCGCTGGCAATCTCTAATCGGTTATCCACTCTAGAAAACAATTTGATGTCGTGCAGGGTGATGTCCGCTCCAAATTTAGCTAAAGTCTCAGATGGTAGCACCCGACTCGCACACTCGAACCAATCAATATCATAACGTTCGATGCGCAGTTCACTATCGTCTATTGGTACATCACACAAAGTAAAATCCTGGGTCATGGTTTCCCGGTAAAGGTCGACAACATCAGGCGCCAGGTCCGGTTCTGAAACAAGCCACACAGTCACCCGAGAACCGATCTTATCGAGTAAAAGCTGCTGCTCATCATCATCCGCCAAAACTTTATCCAGTCGCACCAAATTGAGATCACCCGCGAGCGGTCCCAGATAAAACTCGCCTATGCTATTAAATTTCCCAGGCTCATAAGCATTTGTATCAGAAAAGCTGATGAGCAAATCATTGGAGAATGCTATGGGCTTCATGGCGCTAATGATGCGATTAAATGGTGGGAACCGGCTGGATCGAACACTAGATTTCTGGGGTTGAGCTTCCGGATCGCTAAAGGTTGCAACGCCAAATGCTAACCATAAGGTCAATACAGCTAATGCCCACCGAACCGAGCCAAGCTGCTGGATAGTTTCTAGGCCGAGACCAACCAACAGAGCTAATAACGGCCAGAAAATCATCAGATAACGCACCCGTCCTGGGGGCAGCGATGGCATAATGACATTGAAAATGACCACGATTACAAATGTTATGATAAAAATCAGCCACAGTCGGTAGGCTGACCGCTGGAAAATAAATAAACCGACAATTGCCAGAGCGACCATAATCAGCATGAAGCCAGTCTGATCATTGCTGAACAGCCGAAGTTGGGTCTGTAAAATACCAATCGGACTTAGCGTAGAATTGCGCGGAATCCAACCAGCATTGCGCTCAGCCCCATACAATAATACGGTCAACCAGGGTAAAAAGAGCATCCCGGCACTGCCCATCACAACCGCTACATAAAGCCAATGCCGATTCTTAGCTTCAACAATCAAATGATAGATACCGATACTCGCCACCAACAGCAGCCCAAAAACATGGGTGTAGATCAATCCGAGTGTACTGGAAAACAGCAGGAGCCAGTTCAGCGTTGAATGCTGTTTTTGCCAGACAACTCGACCATATACCCATAACGTCAGGGCTACAAAGAATGCTAACTGCGTATACATACGCAATTCATGCGTATAGTAAATGAAATATGCGCTCCACCCGATCACAAGGGCTGGATACAAGCCAGTGCGTTTCGGCAGCCACACACGGCCACATTGATAGGTGACGGCTATAGCAAGCAAACCCAGCAACAGCGAGAACGCCCGCAGTGTAAACGGTGACCACCCGGTAAAAGTAGACCATATACTTAATAAGATAAAATAACCAGGAAGATGCGCCGGGCTTTTGGCAGCAACCGATTGGATAACCTCTATCGGATTGTATTGGTCCCCGGCCAGCCAGCCGATATTGCCAATTGAAGATAGCTCATCAATCCAGATGTGATCACTGTCTAAGTTCATTACTCCAACTGTAGCTACGAAAAGCATTAACGGAATAATTAACCACCAATGAAGCAGTCTTCGATATTGATGCATTTACGCCTCAAAGAATCAGAAAAGATTTACAAACCTGACTGGTGCCAACTATACAGGATGCCCTTACAAATGATAATCCTGCCTTCCAGTTTGCAATAAGAACCCGTAGGCAATTGAATTCTGATCTAATTATGGTAAGGTTCCCGGCATGAAGGAGTTAGCATGGTTGGTATGCGAAAAAACTGGAAACGCAGACTAAAATGGCTGGGATGGCTCATTGCTGCTCTGTTCTTTATCACAACATTTCAGCGGCTCTTGCAACAGAATAACTGGCAAACTATCTATCGTTCGGCCCAGTGGCCCAACTTTTTGATCGCCTGTTGCTTTTTGCTTGTCGGACTGTTTTTTCGGTCAATGTCTGGCAAAGTTGCCCATGACACCCTACGCTACCCCATCACCGTTATCCAATCGTATCGATTCTGGTTTGTATCCCAACTCTCTAAATACATCCCTGGGGGGGTCTGGCAATTTGCCACACGCGGCAGCATGTATACGCTTAACGGCATGCCAGCATTGTTAAGTGCAGCGGTCATCATATGGGAAACACTCATTATTTTGCTAACCGGTATCTTTCTGGTGTTGAGTTCTGATGTTGCTATGAGTGATGATAACCACCGCCGCTTATTGGGGTTGGCGATTGCGCTGCTGCTGCTGACCTGGCTGACTCAGGCTCGTTGGTTCTGGCAACTTCTCATCCAGGTGCGACTACCATTGGCGACACAAATGCTGACAATCATTAATCAACTAGGGGCGCGACGCTACTGGGCAACCATAGGCCTTACTGGACTGGCGCTGATTGGTTGGGTGTTTATCAATCTAGGCTTTTATTTCGTCGCTTTGACCTTTATCACCGCTGAGCAAATCAGGCTGACTCAGGCCTTTTTTATTTATTCATTGGCGTGGGTCACTGGCTTTCTCGTCATTATCGCCCCTGGCGGATTAGGCATCCGCGAACTCGTCATTTTAGCGTTCTTTACACCGCTGGCGGGCGAAAGTGTAGCGATCTTGATTAGTGTACTGTCCCGGCTGTGGTGGATGCTAGCAGAGGGAATCCACATTTCTTTCACATTCGGCTTATCGCTGCTTGAAAACAGAAAAGGATCTGTTTCATGAAGCCAGAAGTAGACCTGTCAGTTGATATTTCTATCGTCATGCCGGTCTATAATGAGCAGGAAAGTTTGACACTCTTGCATGAAAACGTGTTAACTATGTTGACTGATTTGCAAACTTCGTGGGAAATTATTTACGTTGATGACGGGAGCAACGATGGGTCAACTGAAATATTGCGCGCGTTGGTTAATCAGGATGACCGAGTAAAATTGGCTGTGCAGCGCCGCAACTATGGCAAAAGCGTCGCTCTAATGACCGGTTTTGCGCTGGCACAGGGCCAAAATATTGCCACAATGGATTCTGATTTACAGGACGAACCCAATGAGATTCCCCGGCTCTTGGATAAACTCGCTGAAGGTTATGATATTGTTACCGGTTGGAAACAAGATCGTCAGGATCCTTTTTCAAAACGCCTGCCATCGAAAATCGCCAATACGATCACCAGTTGGTTGAGCGGGCTTTACCTCCATGATATGAACAGCGGCCTCAAAGTATTTTCTGGGGATTGTGCCCGGAGTCTGCGCATTTATGGTGATATGCACCGCTATGTCCCAGTAATCGCTTATTTAGATGGTTTCCGCGTAACCGAACTACCGGTTATCCATCATCCGCGTCAATTCGGAAAATCGAAGTACGGTACAGGCCGACTATTACGTGGTGGCCTCGATCTGATTACCGTACTATTCCTCAGCCGCTATGGTCGCCGTCCGCTGCACCTGTTCGGATCCATCGGCGGCTTGTTTATGTTTATTGGTTTTGTGATCAATACAATGCTCGCGTTGGAGTGGTTCCGGGGAATTCGCCCGCTCGGTGATCGTCCGGCGCTGTTGTTGGGCATCTTGCTAATGCTTGTGGGCCTGCAATTACTAACCACCGGCCTGATTGGAGAACTTATCGTCCAATCTAAACAGGAACAAACCGATCCATTGAGCACAGTCCGTAAGCTACATGTTGCAACTCCAAACCTGGCCGAGGAAACCAATGACTGATTTGATGAATGTCGAGCCAATTTTTATCGTCGGCTGTGCGCGTTCAGGAACGACTCTGTTGCGAACCATGCTGAATAACCACCC
Organism: Phototrophicaceae bacterium; assembly: GCA_965223835.1. GTDB lineage: Bacteria > Chloroflexota > Anaerolineae > Aggregatilineales > Phototrophicaceae > CAVYXZ01. The sequence goes on along the minus strand of CBDCXQ010000001.1, from coordinate 654,757 downwards.
GGCGGTAGCCATCCCAGTCGAGTCATTGTTCATGATTGATTATTTGCGGGCGGCGAATAACCGCCCGATTGAACGTTTTCAAAAGCTAGTGTTACAGGAATCTGAGTTTCAAGAATGGCAGATTGACATAACTTTACAAGATTTAGTGCCACAGCGCACCGTAGCCAACTTACTGACTTACTTGCACGAACAATATGCCCACAAAAATGGCAAACACATCTGGGGCCAAAAGACACCACGTTTTATTCGTTATGGCGATCTGCTCAAAAACACCTACCCCGCCGCCCGCTTCATTCATTTGATTCGTGATCCAAGAGCGGTTGCGGCCTCGCTTACGCGCTCGAATGTGCATCATAGTAACACCTATTTCGGTGCTCAACGCTGGCTGCGCGATGTCCAGGCCGGTTACGATTTGAAGCAACGCTATCCGAACTCTGTGCTCGAAATTAAGTATGAAGATCTGGTCAAAACACCCAGAACAGCCCTGCGCGTCGTGTGTGACTTTTTAGGTCTAATCTATGACGATGCTATGCTCACCTACCATGAAACATCCGGGCAGGACTATGGTAAGTATCACGCCTCGATTCACCAGAACTTAAACCGGCCACCCCAACCAGACCGGATTGAGGCATGGCGGCAACATCTGACTGCTCAAGACATCGCACTCGTCGAAGAGATTTGTGGAGATTTGATGCAAACGATGGGTTATCAACCTGACAAAAATGGGGAAATCGTATCTGAAGATTATATTCACCAACTCAAGCGAAAACGCCTTACGGTCGGCTTGATCCGCCAAGTACGTCAATACTTTAATGGCCGGACCTGGCATCTGTTTTACATGTTGTGGCGCAAATACCGACTGGGTTTGCTGGTCGACGATTTGCGCCAGGTAAATTATTGATTAACACCCCGCAGATCCAGGTTGAATACTGGCCCGTCACAATCAGGGCGGTATATCGTCATCAAGTCAGGGAAGCGTTCGCACTCACGGAAGTTAGTGCTTGTCAGATAATTAAGTAAATTAACGTCATAAAAAATACGCTCAGTATCCACAAGAATAGTTGGTGCAATTTCGGACCACACTGCCGCCTCACTAGCATAGCCCATTTGTTCGTACTCCTGTGTAGGTAACCCATAGCTGTAGAGGCGATTACGATAGGATGGCAAGCCCCAGATCAGGTCGGGTTCGCTGACAATGACATCATTGGGTCGCAGAATAGGGTCCAAGGCTTCACCCATCACTACATAGACATGCTCAGGTAACATGCCGTTTCGCAATGTTGCCCGAACATCATTACTTGATAAGAATTCTGAGTAAAGTTGCAGAGTCAGGACCAATAATAAGGCTAAGCTGAAGCCCGTAACGAACAAATCGCAGGCTTTTGGCTGTGCCAAACGGATGATCCCGGTTACCAGCAAGGCACCAACCGGCACGAAATATAGCATTTGATAAGTCGCGGTGTAGCCGAAGCTATCGGTGGCAAAATTGAACCCAATAATTAATGATAGTAGAATCAGTAACAGTCGATCCTGTTGATTTCGCCGAGCAATGATATAAGCTAGCGCCGCAAAAATGATGATCCTTTCCAGCAATGACGGCCATTGTAAGAAGCGCGACCAGTCAATCGTGCTATTACCAAAACGATTGCTCGACAAATGTTCAAGATATACTGCGAATCCGCCTATACTCAATACATTAAAAATGATGAAAATCACCAAACCAATTGACGCACCGGTGCCAAAGGCCAGGATCGGGCGCACGTCCACGAGTTTGCGTGCCTGCACAACCTGAACCAGATATTCACCGGCATAAAAGACGCCCAACCCCAGCACATAGGCGATAGCGGCAGCGTGCAATTGCATTGCCAGGAACATCAACAACCCACAGATTCCATGCCATATATAACGCGTTGGATGCAACGATAACCGGCTCTGGACCGCAGCGAAAATAATATATGGGGCAATTGCCTTTAGTTGAAAATTGGCTTTGAAATCATAAATCGGGAAGACCGAGAGACTCAACATCGCAAACCCGGCACTGATAAGCGCAGCCCGCCGTCCATATAAGCGTCCTGTGAGCAAGCCAACACCGATAACACCCAGCAAATTTGCAACAAAAATCCACACCCGACCGACATGGTAGCTGAACGCAACATGATGCAATAACCAGCCATATGGGGCAAGGAACCAGCCGTAACCTGGCGTTATTAAAAACGGTTCCTGAAGGCGGGTGAGTTTATAGGCTCCACCCAGCCAATAGAGATTACGCGCCCGTTCTGCCCAGCCAGCTTCATCAGGGAAGTAACCTTGCGTTGCCAGCGAAGCAATAAGGATGATGGGCAATAATAATAGGACGCCCAAAATAACCCAGCGCTCCAGGCGCACCGGCTGGTCAACATCAATCATGGGCAGGAGCAACAATACGAACAACAACCAGTTCAGGCTAAAAAAAAGCTTGATCGTAATCTCGATAGAGGTAAACCAGCAGACTAGCCCACCCCCACTGAAAACGATCAGGGGGAATAACAACTGCCGGGGCACAGCATAAAGCAACGCTGAAAATCGTCGCTGCCAGATCAATGCTCCACACCACAGACAAAGGGTGACAATAAACAGGCCGACAAAAATACCATAACCTCTGGAAAATCGACCTAAAATAACGCCATTTTCGCTGGTATGCTGCCAGACAAGGACGAACAGCCAAAGTTGGGCCAGCAACCCTATTAATACTATGTGTCCGGGAGCCTTCAGGTTAAACTGCATACCGCAATAATCACCAATCTTGACACGGCGCTGCATCGACCAGTGCAAAAGTATCCATACTCTACAGGCGATCAGCAATCAATTCCGCCACATCCTTGACTTCCGGGCCACCATCAAGGGTCGCCTGCGCCGTCTCGAACATCTGCATACAGAACGGACAACCCACTGCGACCACATCGGCCCCTGTAGCCGTTGCTTCCGCATAACGTTCGACATTAACGGCCTGTGTTCCGGGTTCTTCTTCTTTCCAGAATTGCGCACCGCCTGCGCCGCAACAGAATGAATTGTGACCGGAACGCGGCATCTCGATCAAGTCGCCTGCCAGTTGATTGAGCACAGTACGCGGCGCTTGCACAACATCATTATGGCGGCCCAGATAACAGGGATCATGAAAGGTTACATTCGGTTGTTGGTTGGGATGCGCACTTAAGGGCACCCGGCCCGCCGCGATTAATTCGTCGATTAATTCTGTGTGATGAATGACCTCATAGTTGCCGCCAAATTGATGATATTCTTTGCCGAGGTTATGCAAACAGTGCGGGCAGGTAACGACAATGCGTGGCGGGTTGGCGGCGTTCAACGTTTCCACATTGGCAGCAGCCATCTCGGAATACAGAAATTCATTACCGGCCCGTCGCGCCACATCACCCGTACATTGTTCCATCTCCCCCAATACGGCGAAATTCACGTTGGCACTATGCAGTATCTTGACCAGTGCCCGGGCCGTGAGTTGGGCACGCGGGTCATAACTGGCCGCACAGCCCACCCAGTAGAGAATTTCGAAATCAGGTTTTTCGTCAACGGTCGGAACGGGGAAATCCAGACCCTTCGCCCAGCGGAAGCGCTCACCCGGGTCTTGCTGCCAGGGATTGCTCTGGCGTTCCATACCATTGAACGCGCCTTGCAGTTCCGCCGGGAAGTTGGACTCCATCAGCACCTGATCGCGCCGAATGTCCAGAATATCGTGCATCGGTTCATTGCCCACCGGGCAAATATCAATACATGCGCCACATGATGTGCAGGCCCAAACGGCGGATTCACTGATGGCGGACCCCAGTAGCGGGTTCACCGACGCTTCACCATTGGCTAAATGAAACACATTCTCGCCAATGAGATAGCGTTTATTCACCTCCAGCGCAGCCGGTGACAGCTCTTTGCCCGTGACATAGGCCGGGCACACATCCTGACAGCGATTACACTGAATGCAGGCGTACGCGTCTAAAATCTGCGTTTGTGACAGGTCTTCCAGCCGCGCCACGCCAAATTGCTCAATGTCCTCATTTTCGAAATCCAGCGCATCCAGTTCGCCCAGTGATGTGCGTTTGGGCCGATTGAGGAAATTTAGCGGTGCCATAAACAGGTGTGCATGTTTGCTTTGCGGGAAGTAGGGCATGAAAATCAGAATACCGCCCAATGCAATCCACCAAAACAGATGGCTATACAGCGTAAAGCCATCGGCACTGAGACCGACGAACAGCGGCGATACCAGCGTCGCAAACGGTTGTAACAGATCGGGGCCATGTTCAGCGATGTGGACCGCTTTACCCAGAAACCGCGCCCCGACATGAATGATGATGAACCAGGCAACAATGAGCGAATCACGATGCACCGCCCCGGCCCTGACTTTGGGGTGCAGCAGCACGTTGTCATGAAACGTCAGTTGGTTACGGCTGGGCAACAGCCAGCGCCGAATCATCAGATAACCGACTCCGACTAATGCGGCCACGCTCAACACATCGGCTAGCAAACGGTACAATTCAAAGATGAGACCAGCCTCTTCTAAAAAAATATAATCGGGCAAAAAACCTTCAAGGAAATCGCCCAGATTGACCAGAAAATAAAAGGTGAATCCCCACACCACCGCCAGATGAAACAGGCTGGTCAAACGGCGCGTCTTGAGCGTGGTTTGCTGGGTAATATAGACAACCAGTGCCCGCCACGCCCGCCCAAGAAAATTGTCGAGGTATAGCTCACCAGATCCTCGGTGGATAATCCGCACTATATCCCGAAAACCAGCATAAGTCGCGCCCAACGCCAGCAAGGCCAGCAAGCCAAATAACATTTGTTCAACGGGGGTGAGCATCAACATCCATCCTTTTTGCCTGTTAGCGACTGCCGCTGAGTTTAACATCCATCCGGGAAAACGCGCAAAATGACAGGCGTAAGAAATCTGACATGATTTCCTTCTAACTAATTAGCGGATGGCCCTACCCAATCAGGGCTGTTCATGGTTATGCTCTATCTTGCCCAACTTGATGGGCAAACTTGTAATCCTTGACATAAATCCAGGAGAGTCGTAATGGCGATTGATTTCAAGCCGGTCAAAAATGATGAAGTGAAAATGTTGGAATATAGTCAGCGGTTCAGCGTGGCTGACCTGCGCCAGGCCACCAATGACAGCGTTGATTACCTGCTGAGTCTCATTGAAAATATGAGCGATGATGATATTGTCTTTGATCCGAGCGACCCCGACGCGAACGACCCGCACGCTGTCGCCGGCGAGGAAGAGATTGGTTGGGGCATCGGCCATCTGGTAGCACATGTGACCGCCAGCAGTGAAGAATGGGCCAGCTACAGTTCAATTCTGGCGCGCGGTGTGCCCTATCCAGCAGATCCGCGTTTGCGCTATGAAACGCCCTGGCGCGATGTCGATACCAAAGCCAAAGCCGTGCAGCGCCTGGAAGAAAGCCGCCGTATCCGCCTCGGTTATCTCGATACCTGGCCCGACAATCCTGATCTCGAACTGAAACGGGAATTATCCCCGCGCTTCGTCGCCCGCCAGGGTGAGATGAATGCCGCTGCCTGTTTCCTGTTTGGCCTCAGCCATGAAGTCGGTCATTATGGTCAGTTCGAAGACGTCAAACGCCAGATCGAGGCCCGCCAACAAGCGGCAACCACCGGCTAAAAATCAATACCAAATATTGAAACTGATAGGCGTGCCATAGTCGGTGCGCCTGTTTTATTGCCGGGTAGCGATAACTGAATAATTGGACGGGAAGCGATGATCGCTGTCGGCTTTGATAGATACATTTATAAAGCCCACCTCACCCAACAGCGTTTCCAGCTCGGCACCCGAATAGGGTGTACATTCCGGCGTCCCAACCGGCAGCGGTGATCCCGACGGATGCCATTTCTCTTTGGGGAGAATCGTCAAAATAAGTTTGCCATTGGGTCGCAGCACGCGCTGAATTTCTTGCAGACTCCGCTTCGGCTCCGACCAGAAGTAGATACTATGGATGCTGAACACCTTATCAAAGGTTGCATCTGGAAACGGTAACTGCGCCGCCTGACCATACCGCAGGTCAACCCGGCCTTGCTTAATAGCGCTACGATTTCGCCTGCGGGCCGCCGCGACCATCGCCCGCGAAAAATCGACACCTGCAATCTGACCGCCAGAAACCTGACCGGCCAGTAACGCAATTGCCAGCCCCGGCCCAAAGCCGATTTCCAGAATCTGGTCCTGCGGTTGCGCTGCCAGCAGCTTTACGGTCCATTGATTCTCGGGGACATGTTGCTGTGCCATCTGCTGTCCAATCCATCGACCCAACCAGCCCGCTGGTCGCCGATATTGCCCATCAATCACGCGCTGCCACATATCTGTTTCCCACCTCATACCTAGAAATTTTGTTCTATATTATAACCGATAAAATTGTTATCGTCACGAAATTAGTAGGTACAATATGGGCCATTATTGACAGCGGAGACTAATCATGAAAACCCTCGATAACTTGAATCCCAATGCCCGCCACTGGAGCCGTGTGGGGTTAGAATGGGCCGATCAATTTTGGGACGAACAGCTTCATCTCCTTCGCGTGATGCCTGACCCGGATCGTCCATCACCAACCCAACAGCACCATACCGTGCGCAACACCATCTGGTATGCATTAGGCCTCTGTATGCGCCAACAAAATGATGATGTCGCCCGCGCACAAGCAGCGATACAGGCGGTCTTGAGCTACCAGTACGATGCGCCAGCGCACGTTTATCATGGGACGTTTAAGCGCTCCCCAATGGAACCCGATCCACCACCCGACCATGCCGTTGAGTGGAAAGATTATGATCCTAACTGGCGCGAATTCATCGGCACCATTTTGATCGTGATGCTCATTGAATATCCGACGCTATTACCCGACGACCTGCAAGCGGCGATGCTGGTAGCCATTCGTCAGGCAGCAGCCGGGTCATTCCAACGCCGGGTCCCACCCCAGTATACGAATATCTCGCTGATGAGCGCTTTTCTGTTGGATTGGGCGGGTGAACGATTTAGCGTTCCCATCTGGCAGGCGCAGGCAGATGCGCTGGCGAAGGCGATTGACGCGCTGTATACCGAACACGGTGCATTCTGGGAATATAATTCACCGACGTACTATGGGGTCGATGCGTTCGCGCTGGCCCTATGGCGCGAGTACGGCCTGAATGACGACGTTTTCCGCACGCCTGGTGCCGCGATGGAAGCTGCTTTCTGGCGCGACATTGCCCGCTTTTATCATGCCGGTCTGAAAAATTTATGTGGTCCCTGGGACCGCAGCTACGGTATGGACATGCAGCAATATATCGCCGTTGTGGGCCTCTCAATCGCGACGTTAGTCCTGCCGGAACTGGCTCCACTGCCAGACATCAATCAGCCCTTTGGTCATCCCCACGATTTTCATTTCATGCCACCGATTGCGCTACTTGCACCCCAGCTTCCCGCCAAGGCGCAACCGCATTTTCAACATTTTGTCGGCGAACGCCAGGTAGAGCAGGTCATAGAACCTGGCCGAGTCGCAACGGCCTGGTTGAGTGAAAATGTCATGATTGGCGCTCAGGCGGGCAACGTGATGCGGTCGGCGAACGAGCAATTTCATCTGGCAACCATCCATTGGCGGCTGCCCGACAGTAAAATCGGTTGGTTACGACTGCGCTGTGAGGCACCGATCGCGGCACGAGCCGAGCCAGAGGCCTTGCTATTGAGTGGCAAAGCTGGTTTAACGATGGTGTTTGATGTTCAGGCAGCGGGATTAGAGGCGAGTAAGCTCCGGGCGGATCGCTGGCAGTTACCGGGCTTAACGCTAAGCATTGAGGCCAAAGGTGCTGATTTTATCCTGACAACTGGCGAGAACCGGGTTGAAATTCAGTTGACTGCCAGTCGGGACTTTACCTATCGACTGGCATTGTAGAATCAAAAACGGTGATTGGGTTGGGGTTCAATCACCGTTCAATCTCGATATATTGTTTCCACCGATCGGGTCCGCTACCGATAGCGATCACCAGATAACTGGTTCGTGGTGTCTTCGGCTCCCACCGCAGTTTCATCCCTGCCTCATTGGGCAAGCGATTACCTTTGCGATGGTTACAGTTATAACAGGCACAGGCCGTGTTGGTCCAGTGGTCTTTGCCATTACGTGAGCGCGGGATAATGTGATCAACGGTCAGGTCACTTTTCGCCAGCACCTTGCCTTTTTGAATCGTGCCCGGCTTGGCTCCACAATAAATGCAGGTGAAGTTGTCGCGAACCAGAACGCCTTTGCGGCTCCAGTGGGCACGGCGGCGCGGCACATTGATAAACGTCCGCAGCGCAATAACCGACGGCACTGGAAAACGTGAGTTGATCGTCCGCAAGAACTGGCCGCTTTGTTCAACCACAATCGCTTTATCGGCCAGCACCAGATTAATTGCCCGTGGGACGCTAATCACCGATAAGGGTTCCCAGGTACTGCCATTAAGTAGCAATACACGTCCGTAAGACATGATGCCTCCTGAAAATGTTACCTCCATCTATGGTGCGTTTGCACCATCCTTCACATTAAGTATAACGCAAATCTGGCTAATAGCACTTTAAATTCCGGTTAGGACTGTGAAGTTCAGCGGGGAAGTTGAGCCAACACCCCTGTTCGCGCACGAACTTCCCCACCAATAACATAATTTATATGCATGTACGCAGACAATATTCCAATATTGCGACCAGGACATGTTTAGATCCCTGGTCGCAAGTCTATTTTACAATCCGCAATTGCGGCAGATTGATTTGTGGTTCATCATGCTTGATCTCAGCGATAGTTTCCTCGGCTGTATAGATCAATTCCTGCAACCAACCGACCAGTTCAGCATCGGTCAGAGGTGTAACCTTTTGCAGGTGTCCCTCGCTGGCAGCAGTGTGCAGTTCGTCCAGAGAATGAAACAGCCCGGCCAGGCGCATGTCATTGTGGACAATCTGGAAGTTCGGCTGGTGAATCTGAGCCATTTTTCACCTCGTGCAGTTCTTCATGTTCCAGACAAAAAACAAAAAGGGCGTGAGTTCTAATTTCAGTCTCACGCCCTTCTTTGCAGGGACTAGATTATGGAGGTTTTGTCAGGTGCCGTCAGGCACTTCCCTCCACTTGTGAGACCAAAAACTTGCGCGTGTCGCATCATTACCTTGACCAAAGGCGGCGCTCGTCCGCTCTTTATCCAGGCCCGATAGCCTACCGCAAACAGGCGGAATCCGATTAGGCATATGCGGCAAAAGGGGTATTCTGTTGTGTTGTTTACCCAAGAGCCGTTGTGCCAGCATCGCTATGCACCTTTCTCCACTGCGGTATCACTCAGCATTGCTAAAATGCTCTCACCAGTAATGAACACGCGGCGCATACCATTTGGCTTACTCACCTTGAGGTGTCCGTTTTTAATGAGTCGTTTCAGCGTACTGAGGCTGATGCCCAGCGCTTCGGCTGCTTCTTGTCGTGAATACACGACACCAGACTCGATTACGGATTTTTCAGACATGGAATACACCACCTTTCACAATCCGTTCCACGTTATCATAGTTCACAACCTGTGTCAAGAGATTGTTTGAGGCTAAATTTCGCTTTAATAGCTACTTACAGGTCAACATGGTTCGCAGTGACTCGTATCGTTACGCGAATTACTCAAAACCGCGCTTGACAAGCCGCCGCCACCATCGGCATAATAACCACTGAAAGGCAATGATGGAGACAGTTTGTGGCAGGTATTGCCTCCAGGGAGCCAGGGGCCAAAGACTGCAAGCCCCGGCAGGTCAATCGCTGCAAAATTCACTCCTGAGCTGACAGGTGAACCCGTGACCAGATAGTCCGGCAGTAGCCTGCTCCGCTGGTTCCAGCGTTAACGGACACAATGAGGTGGGTCGCACAGCGGCCAACCAGGGTGGTACCGCGGGAGAATCGCTCACAAGCGCTCTCGTCCCTGATGTTTTGGGGATGAGGGCGTTTTTTGTTGGGTAGTCAATAGTCTTTGGTCACAAGTCTTTAGTGAAAAGCAAAGATAGTGTCCCAGGTGGAGTACAAAAATGGGCGACTACAAAAAGCTAAGTGTCTGGCACAAGGCGCATCAATTGACACTCGAAGTTTATCGGGCGACAGCGAACTTCCCTAAAGATGAACAGTTTGGTTTATCCAGTCAACTGAAACGAGCAGTGGCTTCTATTCCAGCAAACATTGCTGAAGGCTCTGGGCGCGGCAGTGATGCGGAACTGGCACGCTTTCTACGTATTGCGATGGGATCGGCCTATGAGGTTGAATATCATATTTTGCTCGCACATGATTTGAACTTTCTGACACCAGATCAATATCAACAGCTTGATGACAGCATAGGAGAGGTAATTCGTATGCTCGCCGGTCTGATAAAAAGCTTAACCACTTCTAAGCACTGATAACACAGTATGACTAATGACAAGAGACTAATGACAAGAGACTAAAAACTGGAGACTAACCATGCTCGAACAACTGGAAACACACTATGTCGAAGCACAGGAAGCGCTGGCAACCATCACCGACAGCGAAACGCTACATGAGTGGCAGATCGAATACCTGGGGCGCAACGGCAAGATCACAAACATGCTGCGCAGCACCGGCAAGCTGCCAGCAGAGCAACGCGCCAGCTTTGGCAAACGCGCCAACGAGATCAAGAATCTACTGACAACTGCGCTGGAAAACCAGCAAGCGTTGGTTGCTGCCCAGGAACTCGCACAGGATCTGGAAGAAGGGGAAATCGACATCACTTTGCCCGGTCGTCCGCGCACAACCGGTGGCTTGCATCCAGCGACCCAAACGCTGCGATTGTACGCCGACATCTGGGCGGAGATGGGCTTTCAGGTGTATCGCAGCCGCGATGTCGAAACCGATGAATACAACTTCCAACTCTTGAACTTCCCGCCCCATCATCCCGCACGTGATATGCAGGACACGTTCTATACGACCAAATCGGACGTCATCTTGCGTACCCACACCTCGCCGGGTCAGATCCGGGCAATGCATGAACTGGGTGATAACGGCACCAAACCCATCCGCGTGATTTTGCCGGGGATGTGCTATCGCTTTGAGCAAATCACCGCCCGCAGTGAGGTCCAGTTCAATCAGGTTGAAGGGCTGGCAGTGGGGCGCAACATTCGCATGACCGATCTGAAGGGGACGATTGCCGAGTTCGCCCGGCGGATGTATGGTGCTGATGTCCAGGTACGGTTCCGTGCGTCATACTTCCCCTTCACCGAACCGAGCATGGAGGTGGATGTCGAATGTTTTCTGTGTGGCGGCGCTGGCTGCCGCATCTGCAAATATACGGGTTGGCTGGAGATCGCCGGGTCGGGCATGGTGCATCCCAATGTATTGCGCAACGGCGGCTATGATCCCAGTGAATGGAGCGGTTTCGCCTTCGGCATGGGGCCAGAACGCGCCACCATGTTGAAGCACGGCATCGAAGACATCCGCTACTTCTGGGGCAACGATCTGCGCTTTTTAGAGCAGTTCTAGGAACACATACATGCCTGTTATCCCAATCCTGTTCGCCATCTGGCTCATGTCCAGGCGTGTGCGGCGCGGTGCCTGGCAAGCGTTGAAAGAGCCGGAAACGCGCGGACTGGTTTATACCACTGTCTTTGTGGTGATAGCTGGCATGGTTTTTTACCGGGTAGTGGAGAACTGGTCATGGGTTGATGCATTGTATTTCACGGTCGTAACGCTGACGACGGTCGGCTATGGCGACCTGACGCCTCAGACCAGTGGCGGCAAGCTCTTCACGGTGTTCTACATCCTGGTCGGGCTGGGCATTCTGGGTGGTTTCATCGCATTGATTGCCGATCAACAGCCATTGCTGCCCGGCTTCCGACAACGCAACGACAACGAGGCGAGGCACACAGACAGCGAAGATGAGTAATGACAATGGCGCTTCGCCAGTCACACCGCCAGCAGTCTGGCAGCGGGTTGCTCGACTCTATCAGATCACGGGCATCATGTTGCTGAATAGCCTTATCATCGTGTTGGTGATCGAAGTGGGTGCAAGCCTCGCGCTGACAATGGTCGAGCAAGAGCCGGAAGCAGCATCAATCGCCGAGCAAGTGGAAAGGTTCAAACAGAAGCAATTGTCGCTGGCCTATTATCACGAACAGGATTGGGCACGAGCTTACTGGGACGAACATATGCAAATCGTCGATCACTGGAACTACCAACCGTATATCGTCTGGCGCACCTGGCCGTTCACGGGTGATTATATCAACATCAATCAGGACGGCATCCGGCAAACTCCAGAGTCGAACTGTAGCGACGAAAGTTACCGCATTTTCGTGTTTGGCGGCTCAACCATGTGGGGTTTTGGATCGCCCGACTGGGGCACAATCCCGGCCTATTTACAGGCTGGTCTGGCAGGGCTGGATACCAACGTTTGCGTGATTAATCAGGCTGATGTCGCCTTCAACTCGACCCAGAGCATCATCAAGTTGCTGCTGGAGTTGCAGCAGGGCAATGTACCTGACATGGTGATTTTCTACGACGGCGCGAATGATGTCACCATTGCCAACCTCACCAATGAGGCGGGCACCCATTTTTATCTCGACGCAATTGAGCAGGCGGTACAGGGTAATCTGGCGTTCGGTCCACCAACTGCCGAAGCCGCACCAGCATCGCCTCTGGTCGAATGGCTGCGCCAAAGCGCGACTTTTCGTCTGGTGCAGAATATCGTCGCCAACCCGACTACAAATGAGGTTGGGCCAGCACTCGGATCGTACAGCACAGAATTCATTGACTCGATTATGGCAGTTTACCTGACCAATATCAACACGGCGACACTACTGGCAGATGAATATGAATTTGAGTTTATCGCCTTCTGGCAACCGGTGCTGGTGATGCACGACGAACCAGCAACAGATGAGGAACAACGTTTCCTCTGGGAGATGCCGGGCGGCCTGCCAGAATTATTTCGGGTGGTTTATGCACAGGCCGAAGCTGCCGCCGCCACCAACGATCACCTCCATTACCTGGGCAACGTGTTGGAAAATCAGGCTGGTGATCTCTGGATTGACTTTAATCATCTGACTCCCAGTGGCAATGAGATCGTCGCGGACAAGATACTGGATGTCATAATGCCCAATTTGGATCGATAGACGGCGCACAAATCTTGTACAGATGTGAACAACCAGATGCTTTAACTGGCAACTGTAGACTGATAACTCGTAACTGAAAGCTGAGGACAAAATCATGCTAGTACCCGTTTCGTGGCTGAAAGACTATGTTGACATTGACATCCCCGTAGAACTATTGGCCGAGCGACTGACATTGGCCGGACTGGAAGTCGGCGAAATCCGCTACATTGGTGTCCCGCAGCAGCATGTCGAAGGAATCCGCGTGCCGCCCTCCGATCATCTGGTATGGGACCGTAAGAGAATCCTGCTGGGTGCCATCCGCGAAGTCAAGTCACACCCCGATGCTGACCGGCTCGTGCTGGCAATGGTCGATTATGGCGACGAAGATCTCGAACAATGCGTCACCGGCGCACCCAATTTGCTCGACTATAAAGATCAAGGGCCGCTGGATACCCCCCTGTGGACACCGTTCGCTAAAGAGGGGGCCGAGGTCTGGGATGGGCACAGCGATGAACCCAAACGCATGATCCTCAAGGAGCGGGCGCTGCGCGGCATTCCCAACCGGAGCATGGTGTGTTCGGAAAAAGAACTGGGCATCTCAGAAGAGCATGAGGGCATTTTGCTGTTGGATCATCATCCTGATTATGTACCCGGTACGCCGTTCCAGGACATCCTCGGCGACTATATCCTCGATATTGAACTGACGCCCAACCTGGCACGTTGCTTCAGCATCGTCGGCGTCGCCCGCGAAGTTGCCGCCTTGCTGGGCAAAGCAATGCGCTATCCTTCCTATGATTTCGTGGCGGAAGGTCCGAGCATCAAGGGGCAGGCGGCCATTAAAATCGAAAGCCCAGAATACAACCAGCGCTTCACCCTTACGCTGCTGCGGAATACGCAGGTGCAGCCCTCGCCCCAATGGATGCAGCATCGACTGACACTGGTTGGGCAGCGGCCTATCAACAACATCGTGGACGTGACCAATTACATCACGTTCGAACTCGGTCAACCCTTGCACGCCTTTGATTATGACAGGCTCCTGGAACGGTCGGGTGGCAAACCGCCGACCATCACCACGCGGTTGGCACAGCCCGGTGAAACGCTGGCTACGCTGGATGAAGTCAAACGCGAACTGGAACCCCATAACATCATTCTGCTGGATGATGCTGGTATTCTGAGTCTCGGCGGGGTCATTGGTGGCGCAGAAACTGAAATTTCAGATGACACCACCAACGTATTGCTGGAAGCGGCGAACTGGAACTTCATTAATATCCGCCGCACGATGCAATCGCAGAAGGTGATTACCGACGCGGGTGTGCGCTTCAGCCGGGGCGTGCATCCCAGTCAGGCAATTCTAGGTGTCCAACGCGGCATCGAACTGATGCGGCAAACGGGTAGCGGTCAGATCGCTGCCGGTGTGATAGACGAGTATCCATTAAAGCCGGAACCGGTTGCGGTTGATCTTCCCATTGCGGAAGTGCAGCGCATTCTGGGCATGGATTTCGCGATCACTGAGGCAGCGGCCATTCTCCAACGTCTGGAATTTGACGTGGCGATCAATGGCGACACCCTGCATGTCGTGACCCCCGACCATCGCCTGGACATCAGCGACGAACCGGTTACGGGCATGGCCGATCTGATTGAAGAGATTGCCCGCATTCACGGCTACGATCAAATTCCTGATACGATCATGTCGGATGACATGCCACCGCAATGGGCCAATATCGCGCTGGAAACCGAAGAACATACCCGTGATGTGTTGGTGGCATTAGGCTTGCAGGAGAACATCAGCCATCGCTTCACCGCGCCCGAAAGCGAAGCACTCTTAACGCCGGACCGTGATGCGGGTTATCACACTCTGCCCTATGTTGAACTGGCGAATCCCATCGCGCCGGATAAGACGGTGATGCGCCATTCGCTGTTGACGAACCTGCTGTATATCGCCGCTCATAATGCCCGATTCCGCGAGAGTCAACAGGTATTCGAAATCGGCAATGTGTATTTGCCAGTCGAAGGGCAACTGCTGCCGGATGAACCGCGCCGGTTGGCAATGCTGCTGACCGGCAGGCGGCGGCCCGTCACGTGGACCGGTGATGTCTCTGATGCGCTGCTGGATTATTTCGATCTGAAGGGCATTGTTGATGGCCTGATTGAGGCGCTCAAGGTAGACAACGTGAACTTCACCCGTGCCGCTCACCCGACCTTCCATCCGGGCCGTTCAGCGATATTGCGCGTCGGTAATGCGGAAATCGGGCCGTTTGGCGAACTGCATCCGATTGTGGCCCGCAACTTTGGCCTGACCGATGCGCCAGTGATGGTCGCTGAATTCGACCTGGATGCGCTGCTGAGCCGTATCAACTACCAGTTCTTCAGCATTAAACCCGCGCCGGTGACGCCGCCGGTTTACCAGGACATCGCGCTGGTCGTCACAGATCAGACGACCGCAACTGAGGTCGAATCTGTGATCGTCAAGGCTGGTGGTGATTTACTCAAAGAGGTGCGGCTGTTCGATGTCTATGCTGGTGAACCGATTCCCGCCGGGCATAAGAGTCTGGCGTATAATCTGGTGTACCAGACCGATGAAAAGACGCTGACAGACAAAGAAGTCGCCAAAGTTCATCGAAAAATCGTCCAGGCAGCCGAACATCAACTGGGTGCAAAACTGCGGGCATAGATTTTTCAATGCAAAGGCTCAAAGATCGCAAAGGATTTCTGTAGGGGCACAGGGCGCTGTGCCCTTCCGAGAATATATTGATCGGACAAGGGAAAATACAACACATGACGAGCAGCTTTGATTTTTCCACCTTTCCGACCCTCACGACCGAGCGACTCCGTTTGCGCCGCTTCCGTCACGACGATGCGTCGGCGATGATGGCTCTATTCAGTTCGCCGGAGGTGCTCCGCTTTCTCAATCAATCGCCAACAGATACACCTGAAAAAGCGATTGGATTGATCGACTGGCTCAATGACACCTTTGATCAGCAGGAGTCGGTCCAATGGGCGATCACGCTGCCGGAAACGGATCAATTAATTGGCACCTGCGGCAACTATGCCTGGGAGCGTGATAACCGCCATATCGACATCGGCTATCACATCCTGCCGTCGCATTGGGGGCAGGGTTACGCGACTGAAGCCGCCCATGCGGTCATCCAATGGAGCTTTGACAACCTCGATGTTCACCGCATCCAGGCCGATTGCACTGAAGGCAATATCGCTTCCGAGCGTGTCATGCTCAAATGCGGCTTTCAACTGGAGGGCATCTGGCGCGAAAGCTGCTGGGAGCATGGCCGCTTCGTCAATATCAAACAGTTCGGCCTGCTGCGCCGGGAATACAATCAGCGAAAGGCAACCTCATGAAAATTGAAACGCAGGCCATCCATGCCGGGCACCATATCGACCCGGCCAGTGGCGCAGTCGCCCAGCCGATTTACCTCTCCACCACCTTTGAACGCGCCCCGGACGGCAGTTACCCGCTGGAATATGTGTATGGGCGTTATGGCAACCCTAACCGGACAGCGCTGGAAACCGCCCTGTGCGAACTGGAAGGCGGTGTTCAGGCCGCGGCCTTTGGGTCTGGCTCCGTGGCGACCATGAGCCTGTTGCAAGCGTTGCAAGCGGGCGATCATGTCGTTTCATCCAGTGACCTGTATTTCGGCATTCGCGTCATCATGACCGACATCTTCGGCCCCTGGGGACTCGATGTCACATTCGTCGATACCAGCGACCCTACCGCCGTTGCCCAAGCTATCCAACCCAATACCAGATTGGTCATCCTGGAATCACCCACCAATCCGCTGATTCGCGTAACGGACATTCAAAAGATCGCCGCTGTCACCCACGCGGGCGACGCGTACTTAGCAGTCGATAACACGATGGCGACACCCGTCCTGCAACAACCGCTGGCACTGGGGGCGGATTTCGTCATTCATGCGACGACTAAATACCTGGCCGGGCATTCCGATGCGCTGGGCGGAATCGTTGTGGCCCGCGAAGAAAGTGAACTGTTCGAGCGCCTGCGCATGATTCAAAAGATCGGCGGTGCGGTCCCCTCGCCATTTGAGAGCTGGCTGACCCTGCGCGGCATCCAAACACTGCCCTACCGCGTGCGTGCCCATGCCGATAACGCGCTCAAAGTGGCCCAATTCCTGGCCGACCATCCCCAGGTCGAATCCGTACTCTATCCCGGCTTGCCGAGTCATCCCGGCCATGAAATCGCCCAGCGGCAGATGCAAGCCTTCGGTGGGATGCTTTCGGTTCAGGTCAAGGGTGGACAGGAAGAAGCAATGGGAGTCGCCGCGAAAGTCAAGTTGTTTACGAGGGCGACCAGCTTTGGCGGAACCCACAGCCTGATCGAACATCGGGCCTCCATCGAAACAACCGGGACTACGCCAGAGAATCTGCTTAGACTATCCGTTGGCCTGGAAAACGCTGATGACCTGATCGCTGATCTTGCGCAGGCTTTAAGTCAGTAGTCTTTGGTCGCCAGATGTATATTGTGTATGGATTGCTTACGAAAATCTCGCGATGTGATGCTGATCTGGGCAACGTTTTCACGCTTCAATCGTATACGCCTGCAAAGGAAGCGATTGAAAGACCAATCTCATGTATCACCGCCGCTGGATTCTAATCGTTGTTTTCCTGTTGCTCGGTATTCAATCTATCGCCGCTCAGGAGAACACGTCGCCACGTCATTATCGGCTGGGATTTACGCCCTTCCCGTACGAGATCAGCCTCAGTGCCGTCAACTGGGTTTATGACCACATCACCACTGATGCTGACATCATCGCCCACCATTTTGACGACGGCATTCCCTGGCCGGAAGCGCTGGCGGGCGATGATTACGCCCTGGAATATCGCGGTGACTGGCAGGGCCGCATCGAACGCACCCCACCCGACCATGAGGTGTTCCTGTCGCTGACCCCCATCAACATTGACCGCAATGGCTTAGCGCCGTATCGGGGTAGCGCAGGTGATATGCCGCTGCCGGCACCCTGGGACACCTACGATTTTACCCATCCCGACATTAAAACCGCCTTTTACAATCATGCGGTTCGCGCAATCGAGTTCTTCCAGCCCGACTATCTGGCGATTGGCATTGAGGTCAATTTGCTGGTCACGAACAATCCGGCGGACTGGCCGGGCTATCTGGAACTCCACCACGAGACGTATGTGCGCCTGAAGCAGGATTACCCTGACCTGCCTATTTTCGCCTCGGTGTTTGGCGTGGATCTGCTGACAGGCTACCGCGATGAACCTGACCCTGCCGCCCAGCGAGCCGCTTTCGCCGACCTCATGCCCTTCAGCGATTATTACGCCATTTCGCTGTATCCGTTTATGACGCGCTATATGACCGCCCCACTTCCTGACACCCTGTTCACAGATCTGTTCGCGCTCAGCGACAAGCCGATTGCCATCACCGAGACCGGGTATCCCGCCGAGACGCTTTCGGTGTTCAACGACACGCTGGTCATGCCCAGTAACCCACAAAAGCAGGCGAACTACATCTCCGACCTGCTGGCAGCAGCGGATGCACATGACGTGCGCTTTATCGTTAATTTCGTACTACGCGATTATGACCGACTGTATGAGCAAATCGGCGGTGGTGATCTGGCAGCGGTGTGGCGCGATACCGGCTTCTACACCGGCGATGGTCAGCCCCGTGCAGTGCTGGACGTGTGGCACGCGGCGCTGGAACGCCCCTACCAAAGCACAAATTAAACAAAGTTACTGAAACCCGGTAAAATGGAGGGCATCCTAAATTCGCTTATTTATGCAAAGAGAACATAAACATGTCTGACCAATTTGAGATTTTTGACGAGCATTTTAACGATTTGCTGCTGCCAGATTCCAAACTGGAAAAACTGGCGGAGGGCTGCATCTGGGCCGAGGGGCCGGTGTATGTCCCGGCGGGCTATGTCATCTGGAGCGATATTCCCAACAACCGGATGCTGCGCTGGAACGAAAGCGATGGTAGTGTAGAGACGTTCCGCCAACCGTGCAACTTCACCAACGGCAACACGCTCGATCTGCAGGGGCGTATCGTCACCTGTGAGCATGGTGGCCGCCGCGTCAGTCGCACCGAAGCTGATGGCACCGTTGTCACGGTCGTCGATAATTATCAGGGCAAGCGCTTCAACTCGCCGAATGATGTCGTCGTCAAATCGGATGGCACCATCTGGTTCACCGACCCGCCCTACGGCATTCTCGAAGGCACCAAAGAAGGCTATGCCACCGAGCCGGACCTGGATGGCTGCTACGTCTTCCGCCATGATCCGGCAAGCAATGAAACAACGCTGGTGGTGGATGACATGGTGAAGCCCAACGGTCTGGCGTTTTCGCCCGATGAACAACGGCTGTATGTGGCTGACACCGGCGCATCGCATGACCCGGAAGTCCCGCGTGAGATTCGCGTCTACGATGTGGTGGATGGCAAATCGCTGAAGGACAGTCGCACCTTCTGCCTGATTGACCCCGGCATGGCCGATGGCTTCCGCTTCGATCAAAATGGCCTGCTCTACACCAGTTCAGCCGATAGCATTCAGGTCTATACCGAAACGGGTAAGCGGCTGGGCAAAATTCTTGTGCCGGAAAAAATCGCCAATTGCGCGTTCGGCGGGCCGGACAAAAATCGCCTGTTCATCACGGCGACGACCTCGTTGTATGCGATCACGCTGAACACAACCGGGATCTAAAAATACCCAACGCTAAAACGATCCAACGCAAAGATACGGTCATTAACAGGAGTAACCAATGACAACCTATGGTATCAAACTGGTGTGGGCGGGCTGGAACGACGACCCGACCATTGGCTTCAGCAATCGCGCCGCCAAAAAGTGGGCGGACGAACTCCCGGCGGGTACGCGGATGTTGCTTTACGAGACGACCGGCAAGCCCAAAGGCTCCAAAGCGAAGGGCACCAAGTCAATCGTCGGTGAGGTGGAAGTAACCGGCACGTTCGAGGATGGTGCCAAAGTCCGGGTCGAAGATGAACAACACGACGCCGTGATTCCTGTCAAGGTGGTGCGAAATCGCGCATCCGTGACTCCGGTGCCAATGGAGAAGGTACGCGAGATTCTGGACGTGGAGAAGTACCCGCGTATGGGCGAATCATGGCGACCGTTGAGCGAGGATGAGTATCAGGCGCTGGTTGAACTGATGGATAAATAGCCATCAGCTTTCAGTCGACAGCAATTCAGCAAAATATCATAATCGAGAACGGTGACATGGCAAAAAAGGCAGAACTTTTCTATGATCGAGAATCAGATGTATTGTATCTCTCAATCGGGAAACCTCAACGGGCCATCTCACGCGAAGTCGGCGATGATGTGTTACTACGAGTCGATCCGCAAACCGATGATCTCGTTGGCTTAACGATTATGAACCTCTCTTCAAGATTCGGCGAAATCACAGCGACACAATCGTTGCCGGTAGGCATTGACTTACATGAACTCACGCATGAATAGATCGTGATAACCCGTCAGGTGATTCTTGAAAGACTTAATGCCTACCTAAATCATCAGATTACATTGGTTGATCTGGTTGACTGGGCTGAAAATGCGCTCATTGAGCCAGATATTCCCCATTATGAAGATGTCGATTTGATGATGGACGTGCTGATGTATCTGGGTGCCGCCGATACGCGGGGCTTTCCGTTGACATGGGATATTCTCTCAGAATTTATGAGCAAGCTGGGTGGCAATGTTCGTGTCACTGTGGAATCGGCCTAAACCAGATGCGCCTGCAACCACTTGATGACCTGCGCAGCGAGGTCGGGTTGGGCATTGAGCATGGCGGTGCCACGTCCGGCATTTTCGGGAAACTCGAATGCTTTTTCGCCCGTAGCCGCTTCACTGATGGACCGCGCCGTGACGAAGGCTTGCTCGTCGTTCTGGCTCACAATGATGAATAATGAGCGTGGATTGTAACGCGGCAGGGCATCCAGCAGGGCCAATTCTGCCAGTGGACTGAGCAGCACGACCGTATCGCACACCCGTAACTCGGCACACGCTTGCAAGACTAAATCAGCCCCCTCTGCCGCACCGACCGCGCCTATGCGTGCTGGATCGGCAATGCCACTTGTCAGGGTTTCGATCATCACCGTCGCATCGCTAATGAAAGTGCCATCGCGTACCGGCATCACCAGCACCGTGAAGCCCGCCGCATTCAGCGCCGCCGGGAACTCACCCCATGACAAACGATCTGGCCCCAGCAGCAGCACGCCGGGGCGACGTTCACTGCCTTGTTGATAGAGATTGCCGACGAGCAATGCGCCATCAGCAGCGGTAATTTCAATTTCCTGATGAGTCGCATCAACCGAACCCACTGCCAGGGGTGGCAACACACCATCTCGCGGTTGGGCGGCAGCAGTCGGATCACTGATACCTACACTGCCCGTTTGGGGTGGTGGGCCTTCAGTAGGTGGACCTATAAACAGGGGTGCAGTGGGCGCAATCGTCGGGCCACTGAGCTGGTAGGTTGGCGTCATTGTGGGGGCTACAGCCGGTGTGCAGGCGGTAATGAGCAGCGCGACCAAGCAGTGTGGGAAACCGATTAAAAAGGGGTTCCTCAAACCGGCTCCGCGCAGATAATCATGCGTTCGCAGCCATCTTCGAACGGCCCGCGCTCAGTATCACCGTACACGGCCTGGACCTTGAAGCCGCTCTGTTGCAGGAGCAACTTCACTTCGGCATAGAAAAAATAGCGAAAAATCACCGGTGCCAGCGTGCGTGAGACCCCGCCATCACCATCGACTTCATCATAAATCCAGTTGACATGCATGAGTTGTTCCACGCGGTCCAGATAACTGGTGGCTTGCTGCATCACCAGATGCCCGGTCTCGTTCTCGATAAAAGTGCGTTCCAGCGAGATGTTGTCATTGTCCGGTGCAGCGAAGGCCTCGCCAGCGTTGGGGAGATCAATCACTAACAGCCCATCAGTTGCTGTCCAGCCGCGTAATTGGCGCAACAGGGTCAATTGATCGGCCTGTTCATGAAAGTGCATCAAACTGTTATATGACAGCAGCACCAGCTTGAACTGTTTGTCCAGATCATACGTCAGCACATCACCATGATAAAATTTGAGCTTATCCCGCACGTGAGCGAACATATCCAATTTCATACGAGCGATGTCCAGCATGGCAATCTCGCTGTCAATGCCATGAATCTCATAACCGGCCTGGGCCAGATGCAGCATCACGCGCCCGGTCCCGCAGCCCACTTCGAAAATGGGTCCACCATACGTCTCGGCCAGGTCGCTATAGAGGACTAAATCATCAGTCTTGTCGGTGTGTTCTGCGTCATAATAACGCGCGATCGTCGCATAAAATCCCGGCATCATATTATTTCCTGTGGCTGCCAATCTGGTTGAAGTTCATCCCGGCGTCTCCATGAGGTTCAGCAGCCTACCATTAGCGCAGAGATCTGCGCTCATTAATGCCATCAATATCAACATTGCTTAGACCTGCCTGATTCATGTCTAGCAGTTTACCGCGTTCACAGCGGAATCTAAAGATGAATTTACGCGACCTGTGTATGCTATCCGTGCAAACACGCTGGCAACTCATTGTACCTAAAGCCGAACAAACTCGATTGATACGCTGGTTGCGAAACCGACCGGGTTTTGCTAAAATGCCGCCGATTTCGGGAAAATTGAATGGGGGCGCACAGGCAAAGCGGTTATGTTTTGTGTTGTGCGCTCTTGTCTTAGGGGAACATAATGCAACGAATTGTAATAATTCTATTGGTGCTGTTGACGATGACGACGGTGGCCGCCGCCGCTCCGCTGGGGCAAAGCAGCGATCTACTGACGACCTTTAGTGTGAATTCCAACCTGCGTTCAGGTGGCGGCGTGGACTGGAACATCAAGGGAACCTATCCCGCCGGAACACCGATTCGGTTGGACGGTCAGGCATTTGATGGGTCATGGGTCCGGGGCATCGTACCCGATGGCACTGTCGGTTGGGTACTGGCCGCCAATCTCAACATCACACCCGACCAGGCTGCTGGTTTGCGCGGCATCTGGGTCGAAGAGCCGTTTAACCTGCCCGCACCGGGCGGTGGCAGCGCCCCAGCGGCCCCTGCACCTGCCGAGAATGCAGCACCGGCTCCAGCGGCCAGTGCCCCGGTTGTCGCACCGTCTGGAGGTGTGGCGACCACCGTTGCTAACGGCGTGCGGATGCGCGACAATCCCGATGGCAATGTCATTCGGGGGTTGAACTTCAACGAACCGGTAACCGTGGACGGCAAACACCCCAATGGTAGCTGGGTCCGCGTGATTACCGCCGATGGAGCGCGTGGTTGGGTGGTGGTTGACTACATCGTGCTATCGGGCGAACAATATGGGCAGTTGCCGGTGGTCGAAGGCGGCGCATCAAACCCCGCTGCCGCTCCAGCCGCCCCCGATGCCGCGGCAAACACCGCCGCAAATCCGCCGCCGGCACCCATCGTCAACACCGCACCGGTTCGGGGTTTTAGTTATGGCGGGCATGTGGCACATTTGGGGCCAAACACCGTCCAGCGAATGCAACAAGCCCGTATGACCTGGGTGAAACGGCAATGGCGTTATGCCAGGGGTCAATCACCCGACGCCGTTGCGGGCTATATTAACGAAGCCCATGCCAATGGCTTCCGCATCTTGATCGGCATTGTGGGCTTGCCAAATGAATTGAACCAACCCGGCTATCATGATGATTATGCCAATTTTGTCGCAGGCGCGGCGGCGCTGGGCGCAGACGGAATCGAAGTCTGGAATGAACCCAATATCGACCGCGAATGGCCTGCGGGTAGCATCAGTCCGCAGGGTTATACCGCCTTGTTGAGCCGCGCCTACAACGCCATCAAGGGCGCGAATCCCAATACGCTCGTGGTCAGCGGTGCCCCGGCACCCACCGGTTTCTTTGGTGGTTGTCACGGTGGTGGCTGTGACGATGATGCATTTATCCGGGGGATGGCCGCAGCCGGTGCCGCGAATTATATGGACTGTCTGGGTATTCATTACAATGAGGGTATCCTCGGGCCAAACCGAACCAGTGGCGATCCTCGTGGTAACAGCGGCCACTACACACGCTATTTCTGGGGTATGTTGAACACCTATACCAACGCGATTGGTGGACGACGTCCCCTTTGTTTTACCGAACTTGGCTACCTGACGCCCGAAGGCTTCCCGCCATTACCGGGTGCGTTTGGCTGGGCCGAGAATGTGACCGTAGCCCAACAGGCCACATGGTTGGACCGGGCGGTGTCGCTGGCTGCGGGGAGTGGCCGCGTCCGGTTGCTCATCATCTGGAATGTCGACTTCACCGAATATGGCGGCGACCCTATGGCCGGTTATGCCATGATTCGCCCGGACGGTAGTTGCCCGGCCTGTGATGCATTGGCGCGGTAAGAACCGCCCTCACATTATCGAACCCGTCCAAGTATAATGCGGCCTGTTTACGTCAATGAAGGTCTAAGGTAACTGAATGTCAGAGACTCCTCCCGCTCGTGAAGATGCCCAATCCAGGCCAGCGGTGAAACCGGTCCCCTACGAGCAAGAAATTGATCCGAATGTACCGGATGAAACGCCACCAACCACGCGACGTGGCAGCGGGTGTGGGTGCTGGTTGCCCGCCCTGCTCACGCTATTTGTCGCCGGTGTACTGGTGGTGGTTGGGCTGTTTTTACCCCCGGTTGATTTGTGGAACCGCCTGTTTGGGGTGCAATATGCGACCCTGACTGCCGAAGCCAATGCGATTGCCGATGGGGGCCTCACCCTGGTGATGGTCGAGCCACCGGCTAACGGCGACAACTTTGAAGTAGCATTGGAGTCAATATCGTTCAATGATTTCCTGAGTGGCAACACCGCAGCCGACCAGATCACAACGCTGCGGGCAGCGATTCCGCCCCAACTGGCGCTGCAAAGCCCGATCTACTCCATTCGCACCAGCGGCTCTTTGCCCCAGGCAGTCAAGCTAGAGGTAGCGGTTCCGCCCAATGTCGGCAGCCCGGACCTGCTCTCATTGTATGGCTGGGACGCAGCCGCCGGCACCTGGCAGTTCTTGCCCACCCAGCCAGGTAGCGCGGGAAGTTTCGAAACAACGATTGCCGACCTGCCCGACCGCATTGGCTTATTTCAGGTCGCACCACCCTCACAGCCGACGGTGCTGGTAGCCTATGATGTGGTGCAAACGCTCTCCCCCGATGTCGCGCAACTGGCGACCATCGTCGCTCCAGCGGGTTTGCAACCCACTGTGCAAGGCGCGCTGACGGGCAGTCTGGCCGCCGGCTTCGATCAGAATGAGGGTTACTTGCTGACACCAATTGTCCGCAACTTCACTGACCCGCGCGCGCTGGACCCGGATACCGTTTCAGCAATTCTGGCAAACAGTACCGTTCGCAGCGAACACGTTACCCAACTGGCTTCCTTCGCCAGCACTGGTTACGATGGTCTCATCATTGACTATCGCGAAGTGCCGGTAGAATTACGCGAACAATACAGCGCTTTTATCAGCGAACTGGGTACCGCTCTCGATAACCTGGGCTTGCAATTGGGCGTGGTCGTGCCCGCTGCTGATAATGTTGCTGGCATCTGGGAGACCGGCGCTTATGATTGGCGCACCCTGGGAGCCGCCGCCGACATCCTCCAGGTCAATCTTGGCCCCAACCCGCAGACCTTTGCCCCCGGCGACAATCAACTGGTGGAAGCGATGCTACGCTGGGCGGTGGGTGAGGTTGACCGCCACAAACTCTTAATTGGCCTGAGTGCCCGCTCACAACGGGAGGCAGAGGGCGTATTCACAGCAGTCGGCTTTGCCGAATCACTATCGGGCCTGGGCGATGTCACCATCTCAGCGGATACAACCGAGGTCGGGACGATCTTGCCCGGTTCCGAGATCGAGGTCGCGCTCGATGGGTATGGTGCGGTTGCCGATTTTGATACAACCATCCAGGCACCGTTCCTGGAATATCGCAACGCTGCGGACGAATCCGTTGCCACGATCTGGCTAACGACTGGCGAAGCCCTGCGTTTCCGCATGGACCGGACCCTACCGTTCGCGCTGGGTGGGGTGGCCTTCAATGACCTGCTGGCTTCCGATCTTGCAGGCGATATTCTACCGACGATTCTCAACTACAAATTACAGATTCCCGCCGTGCCGATGGAGCAAAGCCTGGCACTGCGCTGGCGCATTGAAAGTGCCAATGAAGTGGTGAGCGAGGCCGTTACCGACCTCAACGCCAAACTGGTGGTGACGCTGGATGCGCCCGATGGCAATTACGCGGTGAATGTCGATGTGGTGGGCGCAGCAGCAGAGATTCCGCGCAGTGGCGTGGCCGTCGCCCTGTTCGCCGCGACGCCGACCCCGACGCCCTTACCCACTGCCACACCGACACCGAGTCCAACGCCGACCGCAACCGCTGCGCCCGTGGTCGCCGCCGCCCCCCAGAGCAGTGGCGGGGGTGGCGCCCCCGCAGTAGCCCCTGGTGCGGGGAGCATCGCCGTTGGCAATTTCGAGTATGGTGGGCATGTGACCAGCACATCCAGTGATCGGGCAGCAGGCGCAATGCAACGGGCTGGCATGAACTGGATGAAGGTGCAGATTCGCTATTCGGTTGGGATGGACCCTGGTTCGGTTGCAGGTCCCATCCAGAATGCTAAATCGCGCGGCTTCAAAATCTTGCTGGCGGTCGTCGGCAGTCCCAATGAGCTGGGATCCGGTGGCACCGGTTACATGGATCAATATGCCGCCTTTCTGGGTGGTGTCGCTGGTCAGGGGCCGGATGCGATTGAAGTCTGGAACGAACCCAATATTGACCGCGAATGGCCGCGCGGCCAGATCAGCGGGACCATGTATGCCGACATGCTGCGTCGGGCCTACAGCGCCATCAAAGGCACGAACGGCTCCGTAATGGTTATTAGTGGTGCCCCGGCCCCCACCGGTGCTGAAGCTGCATTCCCCGGCCAGGTGGTCAACGATGACAACTGGATTCGGCAGATGGTGGATGCTGGTGGCCTGCAATCAATGGATTGTCTCGGTGCGCACTATAACGAAGGCATCGTCGGTCCCAGCCAGCGCAGCGGTGATCCCCGCGACGGGTATTACACGCGCTATTTCTATGGGATGCTGGATACCTATTGGAACCTCATTGGTGGTCAAAAGCCCATCTGCTTTACCGAGTTGGGTTTCCTGACCTCAGCCGGTTATCCCCCGCTGCCGGGATTCTTTGCGTGGGCACAAAATGTCACGCTCGATCAACATGCGGCCTGGCTGGCCGAAGCAGCTGCGCTGGCATCGCAAAGCGGGCGGGTGCGCCTGCTGATCGTGTGGAATGTCGATTTCACCGTTTATGGCAGCGACCCGCAGGCGGGCTACGCCATGATCCGGGCCGATGGCAGTTGCCCGGCCTGTGACGCGATGGCCCGGGCACGCTAAAGGAGGCACTATGGCTACACAACCACAAACACTGAAGCGGCGCGTACGAACCTTTGCCGTAATCTGGAGCGGTATCACGCTGGTGATGGGAGCCTGTACCTTTGTTGCCATCTACATGGTGTATGGCGTGGTGAACCCACCCAATCCTATCAACGATACGGGTAATCTGGTTTTACCGCCCGCCAGTCCCATTGCGGCTGCTGCTTTACCAACCATCGACTTCCCGACGGCGTTGCCCCAGCAACCAGCAACCGCCACGCTGGAACAGCAATCGCAGCCAACCACTGTGGTCCAGGCGAGTGAACCGACCGACGCACCCACCGAAGCGCCGATTCTCGCAACGCCACTGCCTGTCGATAACCGAACATTCCAGGTCGGCACCCAGGTGCAGGTCAGCCCGGACCTTGACCCGGAGAATCAAGAACTCTGGATGCGGGAAGTGCGGGACAAATTAGGGCTGGAATGGTTTAAGCAACAGGTACGCTGGGAAGATGTCGAACCCGCACAGGGTCAGTACAATTGGGCCGCGCTGGATCTTTCGCTGCCGCTGGCATCGGATTATGGCCTCAAAGTGATGCTGTCAATTGTCACAGCGCCAGAGTGGGCACGTGAACCGGGTGTTAACCTCAGCCAGCACGGCCCCCCGGCTGATCCGCAGATCTACGCGGATTTCGTTAAAGCACTGGTCGAGCGTTATCCCAATATGGTTCATGGCGTTGAAGTCTGGAATGAGCAAAATCTGGACCGCGAATGGACCTCTACGCAGGGTCTGATTGCCGCCAATTATGTTGAATTGCTACGGGTGACGGCGACAACTGTCAAAGCGGTTGACCCCGGCATCATCATCATTAGTGGTGCGCTGGCACCTACTGGCGGTTGGACCGAACCCGACGGACGCATCTCGGCGATTGATGACTTCGTTTATTTTGACAGCCTGATTAGCGCCGGGATGTTGAACTATGCCGACTGTGTGGGTGCCCATCACAACGGCTATAATATCGGCCCCAGCGTGCCCTGGAATAACGTGACGAACGACCCAACCGCTACCTACCGGGGGCCATTTGATAACCCGCATCACAGTTGGAGTTTCTACAGCACCCTGCAGACTTACGCCAACAAGATTGAACTGGCAGGGTCAGACCAGCCATTGTGCATCACAGAATTCGGCTGGGCCGTGACCGAAGATCTGGGTGGATCGCCCGAAGGCTTTGGGTTTGCCAATGACAATACGCTGGAAGAGCAGGCCGACTGGACAATTGAAGCGCTCAATAACATGGAAGAATGGGGCACCGTCTGGTTGGCGTTCATCTGGAATTTCAATTATGGACCCCAGGCCGGTTGGGACCCCAGCAATGATAATGTCCCCTATTCCATGATCGGCAAAGACTGGAACTTCCGTCCGATCTATGATGCGGTTGGTCAGTGGCAACGCGAATATCAGGAGCGTACCAGCAGTTGATGGCCGTTTTACAACAGCGTCGCCTCAGGATCAGTATCGTGCTGCTGGTCCTGATTGGATTACTGATCGCCGTTGGGTTAGCCAACCGACCACCAGCCGATCCCTTCGCCGCTGCTGCCGTCGTAGATCCACCCTTCACACCCTTGACGTATGGCATCCATGCCTTTCTATGGTGGGATGACGGTTTCGCCGGGTTGCGCCTCGATATGATTCAGCGCATGGTCTTCAGCCATGTCAAGCAAATCGTCGCCTGGGAAGATGTCGAACCGGGACCCGGCGAATGGAATTTTGCGCGGATGGACCAGATCCTGGGCGAAACCGAGCGGCGCAACCTGGAACTCGTGGTCCGGCTGAGCGATGCGCCCGACTGGGTCCATCCCAATTCAACCGGTGTCAAAGATGTTGATTTCATCGACATCCCACCGGAACCGGCATTTATGGACGACTGGGCCGCATACTGTGGTGCAGTTGCCAGTCGCTATCCAGGCCGCATCGCTGCCTATCAGGTGTGGAACGAACCCAACCTGAGCCGTGAATGGGGCAACCAGCCACCCGACGTCGCGACCTATGTTGAGATGTTGCGGCGCTGTAGTGCGGCGATTCGGGCCGCCGACCCCGCCGCCATCATCATCTCTGCCGGATTATCGCCCACTGGCGATTGCTGTGAGATCGCCCAGCCAGATGACCAATATTTACAGGCGCTGTACGACGCCGATTTCCAGCAATATATCGATGTGGTTGGGGTTCACGCACCGGGCTACTCCGCCCCGCAGCTTAGTCCGGACGAAGCCGTTGCCAGCGGCAGTCAGCGCTTCTTTACGTTTCGCCGGGTTGAAGACCTGCGTGAGATCATGGTTGCCAATGGCGATGCGGCGCGGCAAATGGCGATTTTGGAAATGGGGTGGAACATGGATACCACCGGTATCAACCCGGATTATTCCTGGTATGCGGTAGACGAAGATACCCAGGCCCAATATCTGGTTGAGGCCTACCAGTACGCGGCGGACCACTGGCGGCCCTGGATGGGATTGATGACGACGATTTATGTCGCCGACCCGGCCTGGACCGAAGCCGACGAGGAATACTGGTGGTCGATTGTTTTTCCTAACGGGGCCAGCCGACCCGCCTATAAAGATCTGGCGAATATGGCAAAATATTGTGGCGATCGTGTTATTCCCGCTCGCTTTAATGGTAGCCCGGAGGCGCGTGGTCTTGTCCCAGTCGACCCTTGTGATTAGCCTGTTCTTCCATCTGCTGGCAACGGTCGTCTGGATTGGCGGGCTGGTGATTTTAACCATATTGGTCTGGCCGGAGACGCGCCGCTTGCTGGCCGATAATCCGGGCATGTACCGTTTTTTGACGCGCCTGCGCCAGCGGTTTCTGCCGCTCAGCAACTTTAGCCTCGTGGTATTGGTGGTGACCGGCTTATTCCAGATGACGGCTGACCCAAATTATGAAGGTGTGCTACAATTCACCAACGTCTGGAGCCAGGCGATTTTGCTGAAGCATATTGCGGTCGGGGGCATGGTTATCTGTGGCGTGATTCTACAGTTCTGGGTGGCACCAGCACTGGAACGAGCCAGTATGTTGGCCGAACGAGCCAAAGACAATCAGGATGAATGGTCCCGTCTGCGCCGGTTTGAAGTTCGGCTCACCTGGATCAATGCCGGACTGGGCATTCTGGTGTTGGCTTTTACCGCCTGGGCAACGGCCTTATGAGCAACGCCTGACCAGAATCTACCGGGCAATATTCTGCTCGATTGCGTTGTGAATACCCTTTATTTTGTACTTAGCGCTCCATTCGGGGGATTATCCAATTGTCGAGTCGAATTGGGTTTGCGCTAGCCACCATCCTCTTGCTGTTGGGGGCCGGTGTACGCTTCTGGAATCTGGCAGCGCTACCGCCGGGATTTTCAGCGGACGAGATCACGGCGATTCGCATCGCTGAAACCGTTCGTAACGGCAATGTCTCGGTCTTTTACAACCTGGAGTCATTAGGGGCAACTGGCGGACGGGAGGGCCTCTATCCCACCCTGCTTGCCGCGACGACGGCCATTACCGGGCGCGGATTAATCAGTTATCGCTTACTGTCGGTCATGGCAAGTATATTGATGCTGGCGGTCATCTATGCACTGGCGACCCGGCTCTATGGACCGTTGGGCGGGGTAGCGGCGCTGGCGCTGCTCGTCCTGGGCTTGTGGCCGACCATTCTGGCACGCACGGTTGGCCGTGATGCGCTGCTGTTGTTGCTGATTGCCGGCGTATTATTGGCGCTGGCACGGGCACTCCCGGTCTATTATCAAGCCCCACCCCGCGAACCCGGCACAACGCCCTTTGCCGCATTAGGGTTGCTGCTCGGATTGGGTTTTTATATCCATCCGGCGCACCTGTTGCTGGTGCTGGGCGTCATCATCTTTATCATTTACATGGTTGCTTCACCGCACAAATTGTCACGACGAACCCTCAGCTACATCGGCTTTGCGATCTTGATGATGATCATCGTTGCCATGCCCTACCTCATTTCCAGCATTCGCTTGCCTGATTTGGCCGCAGCCAGCCGTTTATTAGGCGATTATCATATCTGGACGAAGCCACCTTTAGCCGCAATATTTGACAGCCTGGTGGGCATCGTTGGCATTGGGGATGAGTCAGTAATCACCAATGTTCCAGGACGCCCGTTAGTGGACCCGTTGAGCGGGCTGCTCATTATCGTGGGTGTTGTCATGGCGGTACGTAACTGGCGGCGTCCCCGCTTCCTGTTGCCGCTGGTGAGCTTGCTGTTCTTGCTGCCGGTCGCCTTCTTAAGCAACAACAGCCCCGATTTCCAGACGATAGTGGTAATACTGCCCATGCTGGCGCTGTTTTTTGGGCTGGGTGTAACATCCCTGTACACCAAACTCAAGGGTCAGGCGCAACTGCTTTTGTGGTTGGGATTCGTCGCGTTATTGGGATTCAATGTAGTGTGGTTGACCCAGGACCTGTTCGTCAAATGGCCGCAAGTCCCGGCAGTCTATGCCAGCTTCAACGGACGCCTGGGCCAGATCGCCAATCACATTGACCGCACCGCCCATACCTTGCCGACGGTGATTTGTACACCCACTATTTCACGCACAACACCCCGGTCAGAGCTAAGCGAAACCCAGCTTTTACTGTTGATGATGCATAGTCGCAATCGTGACATTCGCTACGCGGATTGTGGCACGGGTCTGATCTTAACCAACGGTGGCGAACACCAGCAAATTATCATGACCAACGAGGATTCACTCGCCGATGTCCATCCCTATTTGCAGGACTGGTTGATGCGGGGCAAGCTGCAAGCCACTGACGACCTGCCACCCGATGCTGTCATCCTGATGAATGTCAGTGCGCAGTTAGCCGACAAAATTGGAGAATTTACAACGACAACCCCGGTAACATATGCCCCGGAAGCACCGGGCGGTGCCGAGGTCACATTGCCACCGGTAGCATTTGGAGGCAATGTGACCTTTTTGGGGTATGAGCATCTGCCGCCGACTATATTCCAGCCGGGCGACATCATCACATCAATCGGTTACTGGCGGGTTGAAGGACCGCCGCCGCCCGACATCCGGCTGTTCACCCATGTGCTCTCCGACCCGGTAGCGATCATTTCCCAGACCGATACGCTCAGCGTGCTGGCGACGCAGTTGCGCCCGCGTGACGTCTTTATTCAGATCACGTTTGTGCAACTACCCAACTCGACCCCGGCGGGGAACTACACCATTTCGATTGGTGCCTATCAGGATACAGATGACATGCGTCTGCCGGTACTGGTCAACAATCAGGCACGCGGCACGCGCCTCTTTCTCGCTGCCAACACAATCACAGTAGAATAAAATGTTTGAAATCGTCTTTCTTGGAACATCGGCCTCGGCACCATCGGTTTATCGCGGTCTCCCCTCACAGGCCATTCTGGCCGGTGAACAACGCTTTTTGATCGACTGTGGCGAAGGCACCCAGCGCCAGATTTTGCGCAGCGGCATCGGCTTCAAACGCCTCAATCGGATATTTTTGACACATGCCCACCTCGATCATATTCTGGGTTTGGGCGGGTTGATCTCAACCTTTGTACGCTGGGAAAATATCGATGAGATCGAGATCTGGGGCGGCGAACATACCCTCAACCGGGTGCAAAAATTATTGTACGGTGTCGTGCTCGATTTTGACCGGCTCCCAATTAAACCGCATTTGATTGATTTGCGCCCTGGCAAAATGATCGAAGCCAAAGATTATACCGTCCACGCCTTCCCGGTCACGCATCGCGGGCGGGGCAATTTCGGCTTCATCTTTCAGCAAAAAACGCACAGCCCTTTTCTGGTTGAAAAGGCCGAAGCACTCGGCGTTCCTGCTGGCCCGATTCGCGGCGACCTGGTGCGCGGCGAATCCGTTACGCTGGCCGATGGCCGGGTCATCACACCAGAGATGGTACTGGGTGATGCGATACCCGGTGTCAAACTGGTCCATATCGGTGACGTGGGCCGCACGGATAATATCCACGAATACGTTAAGGATGCCGACGCCCTGGTGATCGAGGCCACTTTTCTGGAAGATGATGCGGATACGGCCCAAGCCTTCGGCCATATTACTGCCAAACAGGCCGCTACCCTGGCAAGCGAAACCGGTGTCAAAACGCTGATCCTCACGCATGTCTCGCGGCGCTACCGCGAACGCGATATTATTGCCGAGGCACGGGCGGTATTCCCCGATGCCTATGTAGCAAGGGATATGGATCATTTTGTCTTACAGCGCGGCCAACCGGTCAAAAAGAAACAAGCATCACATCACAATCCACAGGACTAAGTAAAACGGGAGCTTTGAGCATGGCAGATAAGCAGCAGACATTTGAACAGTATGTTACCGACCTTTTCGCAGCCGAAGATGACGTTTTGACAACGATTCAGGCCGAAACGCGTCGCAATGACATGCCACAAATCAGCCTCGCACCGCAGGAAGGCCGGTTGCTACAATTTCTGGTCAAGGTCACACAAGCCCAAAAAGTGGTCGAAATCGGCACCCTGGCCGGGTATAGCGGGACCTGGCTGGCCCGTGCCCTGCCCGTCACCGGCAAATTGTATACGCTGGAAGCCAGTAGCAAACACGCAGCAGTTGCCCGTGCCAGTTTCGAACGGGCTGGCCTCAGTCAACAGGTTGAACTGCTGGAAGGTCCTGGGCTGCAATCATTAGCCAAACTCACGGGGTCGGGTCCGTTTGATCTGGTGTTCATCGATGCCGACAAAGGTAGCTATCCGCAATACCTGGACTGGGCGGTTGAGAACTTGCGGATTGGTGGAATCGTCACCGCACATAATGCTTTTCGTGGGGGCCGCGTCATGGACCCGCAAAGCGATGATGACCGGATTATGCACGAATTCAATCAGGCACTGGCTGCGAATAAGCGTCTCTACAGCACCATCTTCGCCATTGGTGATGGCATGGCCGCTGGTATCAAACTGGAATAGGCATGTTACAGGACTATGCCTGGTCCTGACCATCAACCAGCTTTGAAGCCTGACCCCATTCGCCGGTGAACACAAACTCGCTCAGCGCCTTGCGCACGCGGGGGGCGGTTTCGCGTTCGCGTTGTTCATCGGGCAGGGTATTAGGATCAGCCGGATAGCCGATTGCCAGGCCGCAAATGGCTTCATAGTCGGCGGGAATGTCGTAAACCTGTCGGGCTTTGTCGCGGTCGATGCCACCCATCTGACGCAGCATCAAGCCTTCCGCCAGCGCCTGCACGGTCAGGTTGCCGACTGCCAAACCGCTGTCATACCAGCTATGGCGAATGGGCGTACCAGCCTCTTCCATCAGCGCAACCACCAGCATCAAAACCGGCGCAGTCTGTGCCCACTTCTGGTTGCCTTCCAGCAAGCAATGAAAGAGACGCTCATATTCCTGTGGGTCATCTTTGGTCGCCACAATAAAATGCCAGGGCTGGCGATTACGTGACGAGGCGGCCCAGCGTGCCGCTTCTAGCAACCGGTCAATGTTTCTGGTGCAACCAACGTTGGTTGGTAGGCGCGGGGACTACGGCGTTGGGAAATCAACGGATGGATGGCGGTTTGCGTTTGGGTCATGAGAATGTCGCTTCAATCTGCTCAATTAACGGTAAAAAGTCTGCGGGCGATTGTAGCGTATAGCGTGGCACTTCTGTAGAGTCCGCCGGGACTTTGGACCGACGTGGCGACCAGTTGAGCCACACGCTGATGATCCCCAGCGCGTTCGCTCCTTTGATGTCCCGCCCCAGATGATTGCCGAGCATCACCACCCGACCATAATCAGCAGGCGCGATGTTCAGTTGATCCAGCGCGTGCTGGAACATTCGCGCATCCGGCTTACTCACGCCGACTTCGCCTGAAATCGCAAATACATCGAACAACTCGTACAGGTGATGTTGATGCAGCACATTATGGAACGTCCCCACCGGGCCATCGGCCACCAGGGCCAGTGGATAACCCCGCTGCTTGATGCCACGTACCATCGCCGCCGCACCCGGAATCAGATCGGCTTGCTGCGTGACTTCGCGTTCATCTTTGATTTCGGTGGCTTCGTCAACCAGGGTGTCACCACAATCCAGGCACACCGCGAGAATATGTCTATTCAACGGGTTTACTCCCGGTCCAGTTCATCCAATTCCGCTAATTCTTCGGGGGTGGCATGAAGTTTGATGATGCGCCAGGCTCCCCAGTTAACGATGAATGCAATCGCTGAGCCGCCTCCCAGAATAATGATCACGCCGGGCACAATCAGCCCTGACAGAATCGGCAAAACGGCCAACCCGATCACCAGCAGCGTCCAAAAGGGATGCACCAGCCCCAGCCGCACCGATACCGATACCAGCCGCCGCAGGGGTAAATCGAAGAGCACGAGCAGCGGCCACAGATAAACATTGGTCATTAACACGGCCAGCAAGACAAAAATCTGCGCACTACGCGCAAACCAGAGCAAGATATTGTCCTGGTCCATGAGGTTCATTAACCGGAAATTCAGCAGCAGCAGGGCAATGATGGCGACATCAACTACCAGTAGCAGGGTGCTTTTCAACCAGAGGCGGCGCATCGTCCCAAAAAAGACGACAAAAACTTCTTTATCCTTGCCCCGCATCCAGGGCATCAACGTTGCAAACAGCCCGGCGGTCGCCGCCGGTAAAGGCAGCACCAGCACTGCACAAAACAGCCAGAGCAAATTGGCGATGATAAACGTAAACACCCGGTCCGCCCAGGAACCGGGATCGGGCATCAAAAAAGAGAGTGACAAATTGGACTTCCCTCAATCAAACCAAAAGAATTTACAATATTTTGCCCCAGGCTGGATGACGATGAACATCACACATCACGTCCCTGCCTGAATCCAGACGCGCATTTCACCGGGTTCCCGGTTCGCCCATAATGCATAGGGTATTGCCCTTAAGCTAAAGGGCACGGCTGAGTTGACTGCTGCCGCTGACTGGTACAGGTCGGTTGTCGAACTGGTGCTGCGCAGCGCAGTACCCGTAACTACCGTGATTCCGCCAAGCAAGTCCGCGTCGAAGTCAGCGCGAAGTTCCACGTCGTTGGGAAGTACGATACTGGCGAGATCGGGGCCATTATCTACTTCCTCTAAACAGTAGACGATGGGTCCCCGTTGCAACGCCACCTGGCCGACATTTGCCCAGACTTTGGGGTGCGCTTGGACGCGCTCGACCGGCATGGGCAAGTTCAATAAGACTTGATCGCCCGGCTGCCATTCGCGCTCGATCGTTGCATAACCCTTATGTACCGGGGCATCAATCGAGTCGCCATTCACCGCAATGCTGGGTTCACCACACCAGCCCGGAACGCGTAAACTGAGTGTGAATTGAGCGGGTTGGTCAGCCTGAACCACAATCTGTACCTGCTCATCCCAGGGATAATTTGTGCGCTGTTCCACCTTGATGACCTGCCCATTGACCGCCGACTCCAGGCTGGATGCCGCATACAAATGGACATAAATCGTATCGGGTCCCGTCGAGTAAACATATTGCCCCAGGCTTGCCAGCAGACGTGCCAGATTAGGCGGACAACAGGCACAATCAAACCATTCTTCACGTTGATAATGCATATAATCGGGGTGCGCCAATGCATGCCGGGGATTGTAGGGGTGAACATGCGGTTGGGCTGCCAGCGGATTGGCATAAAAGAAACGATCCCCCAACTGCGAGACGCCGCTGAGGACGCCATTATACAGCGCCCGCTCTATCACATCGGTGTAGCGACTATCCGGGTCAAGCTGAAACATACGCTGCGCCCAGAACACCAGCGCAATCGCGGCACAGGTCTCAGCATAGGCCGTTTCATTGGGCAAATCATAGGCAGTAGTAAAACCCTCGTTGAGGTAGGTTGGCCCAATCCCGCCCGTAATATACATCTGGGTCGCCGTCAGGTTTTCCCAGATGCGTTTACAGGCTGCCGCCAGCGCTGTGTCGCCGGTCTCAAGCGCGACATCCGCCATCCCCGCGTATAAATAGCAGGCTCGCACCGCATGACCAACCGGCTCACGCTGTTCACGCACCGGCAAATGGGACTGCGTATATTGATGCGTTTTGGCCCAATAATCTGCCAAACGCTCGCCACGTGCCAGCGCTTCGGTGTCGAAATAATGCGGTTGTTGGCCGCGCTCGTCAATGAAAAATTGACTCAGCGCCAGATATTGCGCCGCGCCCGTGATGCGATACAACTTCACCAGCGCCAGTTCGATCTCTTGATGACCAGGGTACCCACGCTTTTGACCTTCGTTCGGGCCAAACAACGTCGCAATGTAGTCGACATAGCGGCACATAACATCCAGCAATTGACGCTTGCCGGTGGCTTCAAAGTAGGCGACAGCCGCTTCGATTAGATGCCCGGCACAGTACAGTTCATGCCAATCACGCAAGTTCTGCCAGCGCTTTTCCGGCTCAACGACCGTGAAATAGATGTTCAGATAGCCGTCAGCGTGCTGGGCCTGCGCAATTAAATCAATAATGGCATCAACCTGCGCTTCCAGTTGGGCGTCCGGGTGGGTTGCCAGACTATAGGCGGCGGCTTCAATCCACTTGGCCCCGTCAGAATCCCAAAAATAATGAGGTTTATTGGGGTCGCCCGGCTGCCAATCTAATTTCCAGGCAGCAAAGCGTCCGGTGATGTCTGATTGATGCTGGACCGCCGGTAGCGTTACCGTCCGGTTAGTCTGGAGTCGGTCTCCCCAGAAACCTTCGCCAAAACGGACTGCTTGTAACCGGGCAGACTTAAGCGAATCAACTTGTTTGACCAATGTGTGCCTCGCTTCTTGAAAAATATTTTAACTGACTTTACGCACCTTGTGCTTGTAGGCAGTGGGTTTAAACCCACTGTTTGGGTACAAACTCGAGTGAATCTGCGTAACATCAAATTTTAATTTTTTTGCAAAAGTCAGTCTCTGCCAATGACGCGAATCGTAACATAGACTGCGCCTCCCGACCACCAGTCCAATTCAGCCGGATAATCGTGTAAAATAGAGACGCATGTTCTAACAACTTGGGGGAATGTAATGCCAGCAAATCGTTGTGCGTGGTGTGGCGATGATCCGCTGTATCAGGTCTATCATGATAACGTGTGGGGGGTGCCGGTGCATGATGACCGGTTACATTTTGAAATGCTCTCGCTGGAAGGGGCACAGGCCGGTTTAAGCTGGATTACGATCCTCAAGCGGCAGGCAGAATACAAAGCCTTGTTCGATGATTTTCAGCCAGAGATCGTCGCCGAATATGATGATAAAAAAATTGCAGAATTGTTAGCCGATACCCGTATCATCCGCAACCGCGCCAAGATCAACAGCGTCGTGACGAATGCCCAGGCCTTTCTCAAGGTGCAGGCCGAATTCGGCAGTTTCGATGCGTATATCTGGCAGTACGTTGACGGCACGCCCCAACTCAATTGCTTTCAAACGCTGGCCGATTTACCGGCAAAAACCGCGACATCAGAAGCCATGAGCAAAGACCTGAAAAAACGCGGCTTCAAATTCGTCGGGCCGACGATCTGTTACGCCTACATGCAGGCGTGCGGCCTTGTCAACGACCATACCGCCGAGTGCTTCAAGTATGCCTGCTGACCGCAAATCAAAAACGGCCAGAGCGATCAAGCTGCGAGAATCGGTAGTTGGCCGGTTGAGCTTCCCATCCTAAAATTCCAGCTTTAGCACCAGCACCTGCCCCGCCAGCTCATTGACGGGTAATTCGGCGATGCGCAGGTAATCTTTTTTCCCAGACGTCAGCAGTCCACCTTTATCCATATGCAACGTCGGCAGCGGATCGTTGCGGGCGGGGAGTTCCTGCCCGGTGTTGAGCAGAGTCACTTTTTGCGGCAATTGATCCAGCGGATTGAGCAGCACCCGGCGCATGAGCGGTTCGCGGAAGAGATGTACATACAGCGCTTTTTCGTCTTCCGTGAGCAGCACGTCGAGATTATCCGTTTTGTGTGAGGCCGGTTCGACGAAGGATTCCTTGACTGCATTGTACCACGCACCGATACGTTGTAAGATGGCGACAGCTTCCGGC
Source organism: Phototrophicaceae bacterium (assembly GCA_965223835.1). GTDB lineage: Bacteria > Chloroflexota > Anaerolineae > Aggregatilineales > Phototrophicaceae > CAVYXZ01. The sequence goes on along the minus strand of CBDCXQ010000001.1, from coordinate 615,237 downwards.
GGCAGCGTGCCATCCGGCTTCGGACCGACGTTGAGCAGATAATTGCCGTCCCGCGCCAGTGTGCGATCAATGCTGCGCATCAGATGCAGGTCGCTGTAGTAATCCTCATCCGCCCGATAGCACCAGCTTTCGCGCCCAACCGACTGACAGGCTTCGGTGCGTCGCGTGAACACCCGCGATTCATCGCGAACATTATCGCGTTCCGGTGTGCCGTAATCACCCGCATCAAAACCGCGATTATTGATGACCGCCGCTGGCTGCAATTCGCGGATCATGGCGTTGATTGATTCATCCACCACGCCGGTGACGTTCATGTCCCACCAGATGCCGTGAATCGCGCCATAATTGGTACATAACTCGCGGATCTGCGCCTTGAGGAAGTCCAGATACTTATCGAAATCGGGGTCATCGCCCGGTTCCGGTTGTTCGAGTTCGTGGCTGCGGCCCTGATTGGGATAATTGGGATGATGCCAATCGACTACCGAGTAATACAGCATCAACGGAAAGCCACGCCGCTGACAGGCTGCGGCGAGTTGGGCGAGGATGTCCTGACTGTAGGGCGTGTGCATGATGTTGTAATCGGTCTGGGCCGTATCCCACATGCAGAAGCCATCGTGATGCTTGGTCGTGAAGCACACGTACTCCATCCCGGCAGCCTCGGCCACATCCAGCCAGGCATCCGGGTCGAAGTTGACCGGGTTGAAGCGTTGCGCCAGCGGCACATACTCAGCACGGGGAAACCGCCGCCGCCATTGATCCTGCTCATGCCATTCATTGAGCGCATATAGCCCCCAGTGAATGAACAGCCCAAAACGCTTCTCGCCAAACCAGTCACGCGCATCACCAAAGGGGAACATATCAGTTACTCCAAAACCTGGCTATTTCCGCTCATCATCTATTTGCAGCAGAATACTAATCAATTTCAGGATGCCACGGTATATTCCTGGCACAATGGCTCAACATTATAGAGTTCACGTTGAGCGCAGGTTAGTTCCGGGACGTAGCGGTTATTATGCGCCCACGCCACCAGACCGTCCAGTGTGCTTTCCACACGCCATGAGCGAACGGTATTATCTTCCGCGCCGGACACAGCGAAGTTACCATCCGGGCTGAACAACACACTGAGTATCCAGTTGGTATGTCCTTCGAACCGCCGAATCTCGAGGCCGGTTGCTGTGTTCCACAGGCGAATAGTCAGATCTGCCGAAGCCGTCATTGCGATTCGACCATCCGGGCTGTAATCCACACCAAACACCGGACCATTGTGCCCGATATATTGGCGAATTTCCTCGCCCGTAGCGACATCCCATTCGCGCACGGAAGTATCCCACGAGGTGGATATCAGGCGCGTGCCATCGGGGCTAAAAATCGCATCATTGATGCGGTCGGAATGTCCGATGAATTGCCTGATCGGTTCGCCAGTCTCAACATCCCACAGACGCAGGGTGCGGTCATCGGAAGCGGTCAGGATCTGCATGCCATCCGAGCTGAGATCGACACTGTTAACCGCGCCCGTGTGCCCCTCAAAGCGCTTGATCTCGTCACCTGAGGCGACATCCCACATGTGAATGGTCTTGTCGCTGGACGCTGAAAAAATGGTTGCACCATCGTGACTGAAGGTTACGCCGAGCACATTGTCGGTGTGCCTATCGTAAGTGATGAGTCTGTCGCCGCTTGCCACCTCCCAGATGCGCACCGTATCATCCCAACTGGCCGATGCCAGTAGCGCCCCATCCGGGCTGAAGCGTACCGCATGCACGGTATCGGTATGTCCGCCCAGTCGCCGAATTTGCTCCCCGGTGGCGACATCCCAGATGCGCACACTGGAATCGAGCGCCGGGGGCCTTAAGGGGCCGGAACCCGATGCCGCCAGGATACTATCGGGACTGATATCGACACCCCATACCCAATCGTCATGCCCTTCCAGCAGATGAATCTGCGCGCGGCTTTCCAGATCCCATAACCAGACAACTTGATCAACCGCCAGATCAATGTCAGGGTCAGGTACGTCATTTCCGGCATTGCCCGTGCCTGTCAGAACATATTCCCCATTCGCGCTCAGCGCCATCGACAGCACACGGTCCCGATGACCTTGAAAACGCTGGATTTCCAGGCTGGTGGCGATGTCCCACACGCGCAAAGAGCGGTCCCAGGAAGTTGAAAGTAGACGCTGACCATCCGGGCTGAAAGCCACATTGGTAATGATGTCCGTGTGCCCGAAAAAAATGTTTTGCCTGTCTCCCGACGTAATGTCCCATAGGTGCAACCGCCCATTGTCACCTGAGTTCCAGGTTCCCGCCACTACGTTGCTGCCATCCGGGCTGAAGGCGACAGCTCGCACAAACCCGGAGTTGGGCGTGAATTTTTGCATTTCCGACCCGGTCCGCAAGTTCCACACCCGTACAGTGCGGTCAATTTCCCGTTGAAACTCAGAGCCAGTGAGGATACTGTCACCCGAACCAGTTACCGCTAGCCGACCATCCGGCGAAAAGGCCAGATTCAGTATCGCGCCAGGGCTGTCGATGCGTTGCAGTTCTTCACCCGTCGCCACATCCCACAGGCGTAGGGTACGGTCCAGCCCGCCGGAGAGCAACCGGCTGCCATCAGGACTGAAGACCACCTGCATAACCAGGTCATCATGCCCGGTCAAGGTGGCAACCTCGCTACCTTCCGTCGCATCCAACAGGCGCAACGAATTGTCAAATAGCGAAACAACCAGTTGCGTGCCGTCCGGGCTGACAGCTACATTATTGGCGACCAGATTGTCGGCAAAGGTGACTTCGTTGAGCATCGTCCCGGAATTTAGATCCCAGAAGATGAGTGCGCCATCGGATGCCACTGAGTAGCCGGTGCGACCATCCGGGTTGAAAGCGACATCCAACACGGATTTTGTGTGTTCGCTGAGACGATAAAGAGCATTGGGACCATAAATAGCGCGTGCCAGAGTTTGCTGCACATCGGCGAGCGGCGGATCATAGGTTTCATAAGCGGCAATTGCCAGTGTCAGGCCCAGCCCGGTTTCAGCGTCATTGATAAGATTGCGTGCATTGGCGGCCAGCGCTACGCTGGAAGCCTGATTACCACGATCTTCCGCCAGTGCCTGGGCCCGTTCCGCCTCGGCCCGCTGAACTTCCGACAGCTGAAACAGGAAAAACGATGCAATCGTCGCAATAATTGCAATGGCACCTATCACTACGGCAATGATCGTCGTCCGACGGAGGTTGCGCAGGAGCCGTTTTTCGGCCTGTTCGCGTGCTCGGCTCTGCTGGATGTAATCACAATGAAGTTGAGTCGGCTCAGGAGTTTTGCTACCAGCTTCAGCCAGTTGCAGCCAATCTTCCGCGCTGCTTATCTCGTCTCCAGTAAGCAGAAAACCGGCGTTCTTATCTCGGCTTTCCCATTCACGCGCCCGCACCAGCAATCGGGTATGCAAGTTGACATGTTCGATGTCGGTTTGCAACGTTTCGGTCAGCGCCGCAAATTCGACATCAAACTTCTCGTCATCCTCGAAGAAAATCCAGTTAAGGTGTCCGATCTGCTGCCAGTTTTCGCGGGCCGTTTGCTCCCAGGTCGTGTCCATCCATTGGCCTTTAACCAGCGCTTCAAGGTCGCCTTCAATCCGCTGACGAATGAGCGGTACGATGCGTTTGTTGTGTTTGCGGGCGTGGGCGACCTCGTAATTGCAGATCTCGCTAGTCAACGAGTGCTGTGTCACGATGAATAAGAATGTATCAGCGCTTTCGACCCCGGCATAAATCTCGTTGAGCCAGTCTGCCGCGCGGGGGATGTCCTCCCAGTCAATCCAGACATCGCGTTCCTGTTTCTTCAGGGCGTTGGTCAAGCGTTTGGCAAATTCATCGTCTTGACGAGAATAGGAGATGAACACATCAGTCATGTGGTGATCCTCAGTGGTGTCGAACGGCGGTTGCAATTATAACCAGCAACGACTCGGCTGGCGATCAACTTACAAAGTGGCTTTTGCGCATCGTTTATACTTGGTTCGTGCAAACTGCCAGTATAGTGGAGTGGGAACAACCAATGAAAAAACAGGGAGCAACATCGTGACCTTGATCGCCATCGACAACCCGGTGATGCACGCCGAACTCAAGCACCAGCGGCATCTGATAAGCAGCAGTCGCTCCGGCTGGTTCTGGATTTTGCTGGCCGTCGTGATGCTGGTCCCGGCGTTTATTGCCTCGGTCGTGTTGATCGGCGCAGCATTGCTCCGCATTGATCTGGGGCAGCTGTTTACTGAACCGCTGTTGGACATGATCGGCGAACTAAGCGTCACCAGCCTGCTCATCATGAACTTCGCGCTCTATATCGTCGTCACGTTGATTACGCTGGCATTGGCGGCCCGCAGCATCAGCCGCGAATATGAAAGCCACACCTGGGAAAATCTATTGCTAACCAACATGTCGGCCCGCCAGATCGTGCAGGGCAAATGGTGGGCGACGCTACGCTCACTGTGGGGCGATCACGTGATGGTGTTGGTGCTGCGCCTGGGTGTTGTCACCTGGCTGGATTTCATCGGCAGTGACCCGGACCTGCCGAACCCGTCGCGCTTGATCGTCGGGCTGATCGTTATAACGGCCTTTACGGTTGCCGATAGTTCACTCTCGGTCGTGCTGGGTATTTTGCCGCCGGTGAGTGGTCGCCATCCGGTAGTTTTGACCGTCGCGTTCGGGATGCGGATTGTGGTCTCAGTGGCGATCATGGCGCTTTCGATCGGCATCGGCCTGCTCGTCCATGAGTGGAATCCGGCGCTGGTGGCTGCCGCAATTGGCGGAATGGGCTTGTATGTCGCGCTCACAGCAGGTATGCTGCGGTTTGCTGAGTGGGCCGCCGTGCGCAATCTGGTCTCGCCAACTCAGCAACCAACAACGACATAAAGCTTAAACTGTTTAGAGGTAATTTCGTAATGGATCGTTTAGTCCCAGTTGAAAGCGTTGCTGACATCTTTCCCCAATACCGGGATACCCCGATTGAGCGCTTGCTGGCCTACCATAACCTGGACCGCCCATTTGCGACCTATACCCAGGCGGAACTGCTGGTGGGCATGTGCATGGATCATCGCAAACACCTGCATATCCCGGATAATTTCTCCTATATTATTCGCTCTGGCGGCGCCAATCTGCGCTTCAGCGAGTTCAAAGTGTCCTATGCCATCGCCGTCGGTGGTGTCAACACCATTGCGCTGATTGGACACAACAACTGTGGCATGGTCAACCTCGCCGCCCGCAAAGATTTATTCGTCAACAATCTGGTCGAAAATGCTGGTTGGACCCATGAGCAGGCGGAAAATCATTTTTATAGCTTCGCGCCGCTTTTCGAGATTGGCAACGAAATTGACTTTGTGCTGATTGAAGCACAGCGACTCCGCAATCGCTACCCAAAGACTCTGGTCGCACCCATGCTCTATCTGGTCGAGGACAATCGCCTTTACCTGGTCCGTGAAGAATAGCATCAAAAAGAGAATTACCAGTACGTCAGCGCGTCGCGGAATAATTGCATCAGGTCATCTTTGTCCGCCGGGCGCGGTGACAGCTTGGTCACGCGATGCTGCGGGAGTGTCCCTTCCGCCAGTTGCTCTACATCCGCTTCGGTAAAACCGACGGCGCTGAGACCATTGGGCATCCTGGTCGCCTGCATAATGTCGATGATCGCCTGTGCCAGAATATCGCCAACATCGTCATTGGTTGCACCCCTCACTTCCGCACCCAACAATTCCGCTGCCCATAAATGCCGTTCAGGACTCGCTGCCGCTGTCCAGCGAAAAACGGCGGGCGCATTCAAAATCACCGACATGCCGTGCGGGATAATGGGATGATCGGTTTGGTAGCCCTCCGGGTAGTAATCACGCACCATACCCGACACCGGGTACGACATCCCATGCGGCAGATGTACCCCTGCATTGCCGAAGCCGATGCCTGCGAACGATGCCGCCAGCAGCATTTGTCCGCGTGCTTCGACATCATCCGGGTCATTGATGGCCCGTAATTGATATTTCGCGACGAGTTCAATTGATTTGGCCGACCAGATGTCGCTGATGGGATTGCTGCCCTGATAGGCCGGGCGATATACCGGGCTTTCGGTCTGCGGACGCGAAGCATAGGGAATGGCCGTCAGGGATTCGATAGCGTGACTGAGCACATCCAGCCCGGAGCAAGCCGCTGCCATTGGGGATAGTGTTGCCGTGTTGTGCGGGTCAATGATGCCCATGACCGGGCGCAGGGCGCGGTGGGCAATGCCGGTTTTCGCGTGCATCTCCAGCAGATCGAAGATGGCGACGCCGGTTGTTTCGCTGCCAGTACCAGCGGTGGTGGGCACCGCGATCAACGGTTTGAGCGCACCAGAGACCGGTTTGCCCTTGCCAATGGGTGGGTTGATATAATCCAGAAAATCATCCGGCGGATACGTCGCGTAGAGGTTGGCCGCTTTGGCCGTGTCCATCGTGGAGCCACCCCCCACCGCGACATAGCCATCAAAATTTCCGTCCGACGCGAAGGCAATCGCGTGCTTGAACGATGCATCGGTTGGTTCGACGCGCACCTGATTGTACAACACCGTATCAATCCCTTGCGCTTTGAGCGCATCACGCACGATGCTGACCGGTTCGCTGTCCGTGAGATTGGGATCAGTCATGACCAGCACCCGCTTGACACCGTAGCGGGCCATATCATGCCCAATCTCATGGGTAACGCCAGGGCCATACTTGATGCTGGATGTATCCATCGTAAAAGCAGTTTCTAAAGCAGACATATTTGCTCCAAAGAGATGTTTCACTAAAGATTACATTCAACGTGATGTAAGCCATTATTTTAACGCAGCTAGCGTGTGGATGCAGATTCGTAGTACGATATAATAGATTAAAAGCAAAAGAAATAGGGTTGCTTGATGACAGCCAACAACCTGCCCCAGTACCTGACACCTTTCATTGGGCGGGAACGTGAAATCACCGATATATCCAATAAGTTGCAGTCAGCCGACTGTCGTTTGCTCACGCTAGCTGGCCCCGGCGGGAGCGGTAAGACCCGGCTGGCGATTGAAGTGGCGCGGCAAGTCGACTTCGCCGACGGCGGCTACTTCGTGCCTCTACAGCCACTGCAAGCCGCCGACAATATCGTCACTGCGATTATCGATAGCCTACCCCTGCAACTCCTTGATAGCAGTGACCCCCGGCAGCGCCTGCTCAATTACTTGCAGACGAAAGACCTGCTGCTGGTGCTGGACAACTTTGAGCATCTGCTGGACGGAGTGGACATTGTGACCGACATTCTCACTAATACCACCCGCACCACACTGGTGGTGACATCACGCGAACGGCTCAATTTGCAGGCCGAACACGTATGGCCGGTGTGGGGACTAGAAATATCCGAAAGTGTTGAAACTGATTCAATCAATCAGCACAGTGCTGTTCAGCTTTTCGTGGAACGTGCCCAACGGCTGCAACCAGCTTTCTCACTGGATGACCAACAAGATGCAGTAATCCAAATTTGCCAACTGGTCCAGGGATTGCCGCTAGCCCTGGAACTGGCGGCCAGTTGGACCCCTATGATGTCGTGCAAAACTATTGCAAATGAGATTCAGCACAACATTGATATTTTGGTTACCAATCACCGCGACCAGCCAGAACGCCATCAGAGTATGCGGGCCGTGTTCGATCATTCCTGGAGTTTGCTTAACGCTGAAGAACGAACTGTTTTCCCGAAACTGGCAGTATTTCGCGGTGGGTTTACTGCTGACGCCGCACGAGAGGTGGCTGGTGCATCGTTGACACTGTTAGCCGCATTCATCAATAAATCGCTGGTCCAGGTGGATGACAACGACCGCTATGACCTGCACGAACTGGTACGCCAATATGCTAAAGAGCAACTCGACTTGACAAACGAGACCGAAGTGACGTTGAATGCCCACAGCGTTTATTTTTGCCAATTTATGCATAAGCGTGAGCGCGATCTTAAAGGTGCAGGCGAGTTGCAGGCGTTACAAGACATCCGCGCCGACTTCGAGAACATCCGTAGTGCCTGGTTGCAGGCCGTACAACAACACAGCGAACATTTCATCACCCATGCGGTAGAGAGTCTAGCCATTTTTTGCCAAACACAAAACCTTTTCCGCGAAGGATCAACCTTGTTCTTAGCGGCACGCAACATGCTCGAGCAACACGCAAATACCGCGCACTCATTGACCTGGGCACGCGTGGTGATTCGGCACCTGCCCTTGGAAAGACTATCCCGGTCATCACAGTCAATGCCGGAAGCGTATCAGGTGCTTCTGGCTGCTGCAACGGCAGCCCTGGAAATTGCCCACCAACATCACAATCAGACGGAGGTAGCCATCTGTCTAAAAGAAATTGGCGAAATTGAAACCTGGTACCATCATTATGACCGAGCACTAGAATTCTTTGATCAATGTCTGGAATACTTTACCGTAGCCGAAGAGACTCACTACTGGGGCCTGGTAAGGCTCCAACAAAATTACTGTCTCCTTCACCTGGGGCATGTTGAGCGAGTTTACGAAAATACCCGGCAAAACACCGCATTGTTTCGTTCTACCGGCCACTCAAGAGTATTGGCGGTTTCACTGATGCACCTTGGCTGGCGTAATCTGTATATGGATGGCAATGTAAACACAGCCAGGCAATTCTATGCAGAGGCGCTTGCCCTTTCAACCAGACTGGAAGATCAATCAAGAAGAGGGCTGGCACTGTTCCATATCGGATTAGCGTCATTTTTGGGTGGGAACTTTGAAGAAGCAGTGATCGTTGGCAACCAGGTGCTCATGATTGGGAAGGAATATTTTATCCACGATAGTATAGGTTTAGGCAATGTTGTCCTGGGTCTGGCAGCGAGTTTGCAATGCGATGCGAACCTCGGCATGCAATATAGCCTCAATGGACAGCCATTACTCAATCTCTTACCCCAATATTTCTTTGCCCACCTGGGGATCACAATTGCAGCCTGCAGTCTGGAGGAGTATGAGACTCTAACCAAACATCTACTCTCTCTATTGGAAATTGCCACGCAGCTACGCGCTCTTGTTTACCTGTTGGTCGGGCTGCCCTGCGCGGCGGTGCTGCTGAAGCAAAATCGCCAGCCAGAACGCGCCGTCGAAACGCTGGCGCTGGCTTTCACCCACCCGAAGTCGCTCAATGGTTGGCTTGAGCGTTGGTCACTCATCACCCAGTTACGCGCTGATCTGGAACTTGAGCTGGGGCAGACCGCATTTGATGCTGCGTGGGACCGTGGTACACAGTTTGATGCCGAACAGATTGCCACCGACCTGTTGCAAGAATTGTCGATCGCAATCGACCATCCTGCCGAACAGGCGAACCAGTCTCTCCTTGATCCGCTCTCCCCACGGGAATTTGAAGTGCTGGTACTGATCGCGGATGGCCTCACTAATCGTGAAATCGCGGAACGCCTCTTTGTCGGGGTCAGTACGGTCAAGAAACACATCCAGCATATCTACAGCAAGCTCGATGCCAGGAACCGCACCAGTGCCACCGCAGTTGCTCGTGACTTGAACCTCCTCCCATAATTCGCCCCCCTGCAAGCGAAAATTCGCCTTTCGGATGATGACAATGCGCGTTCCTGGCTGCTAGGCTGGGTTTAATGCTGGCCCGGCTGTGGAAGCCCAGATGTCGCATCCGGGCAACTCCGGTCTGGTCAGCAGATCCGCCAATAAATTCCGGGAGGAATAAAAAATGCGTATGTTTTTGAAAGGTCGGTTATTATTGTTTGTCGTGGTCGTATTCCTGTTCAGTGTCATGCCGATGCTGGCCCAGGATATGATGACCGAAACGGTTCAGGTGACCACCACCCACGTTGAAACCCACCCGTCCCAGGGCGATATTCGGGTGATCGAAGGTGCGGTGGCGACGATCATGACCAATGAAGCGGGGGCATCCATGTCGCTGTCGACCGACGAGTTGATCAACGGCCATGTGTACACTGCCTGGTGGGTCATCGTCAATAACCCGGCAGCCTGCGAGAACTCCCCCTGTACCCCAGGCGACATTCTTGGACTGAGTGATGCGGTTCAATCGGAAGTGACCCAGGCTGATAGCTTGGTTATGGACGATGAGGCTCCGATGAAATTTGCGTCCTATTTGCCGGTTGGGGATGTTGATAATGGTTGGATTGGCAATGGTTTTACCAACCCGCTGGGCGCGGAAATCCATATTGTGATTAACGATCATGGCCCTGTCATTGCTGATCAAATCGGCAACATGCTCAACACCTATCGCGGCGGCTGCACCGATGAAAGCCTGCCACCACCATTCCCGGACACTGCCAAAGCAGATGGAGCACCCGGCCCGAACACCTGTCGGCTGGTTCAGGATGCGATCTTGATACAAGAGTCATAAACCCACCCACTAACACGCGAGGCCGGACACGTCGTCCGGTCTCTGCTCTGAAAGAAGGCAGTTGGGAGTCAAGCAAGATGTTGAACTCACAAAATCTACCGGAAAACAAACCCCACGGGACATTTCAACCGTTTAGCCCGGTCTGGTTTCGCCGCTTACTCATCCTCTATGTCGTGCTGATCGTCACGCACTTCGCCGAGCATGTGTTGCAACTCATCCAGGCGGCGCTCCTGGCGTGGCCGCGGGCCGAAGCCGGGGGTCTGCTGGGGCTATGGGCGCCAGAACTGGTCGTGAATGAGTCGTTGCATTTCAGCTACAATCTGATGCAGCTTGTTGGTTTGCTGGTATTGTATTATCACGTTACGAAGCGCACCCGCTTCTGGTGGCGCATCGCCATCGGCGTCCAACTCTGGCACTTTTTTGAGCACTTTCTGTTGCAGTCCCAATGGCTAACGGGCGTCTATCTATTCAACGCCGTTCAGCAGACGGGCATCGGCGAGCTGTTCGCGCCCCGGTTGGAACTGCACTTCATTTACAATGCTCTGGTCTTCATACCGACCATGATTGGCGTGTATGTCTACGTCCGTGACGAGATGCGGCAACGATCAGCTAAAGCAGCAGATGAATAACACCTACGGATAATTCCAGTTGAGCATCCGCGCATAAGGGATCGTCTCGCGGATATGCGGCAGCTCACAGATTCAGACGGCGATGCGTTCCACGCTCATATTATCGGGTTTTGCTATATTGTGCGATATAATCTGACTTGAAGATGAGCGAGATGAGATACAGTTGTTGATGACAGCCAACAACCTGCCCCAGTACCTGACGCCTTTCATTGGTCGGGAACGCGAAATCACCGATATATCCAATAAATTGCAGTCGGAAGACTGTCGCTTGTTCACGCTAGCTGGCCCCGGCGGGAGCGGTAAGACCCGGCTGGCGATTGAAGTGGCGCGGCAAGTCGACTTCGCCGACGGCAGCTACTTCGTGCCTCTACAACCATTGCAATCCGCCGACAACATTGTCACCGCGATTATCGATGGTCTACCCCTGCAACTCCATGATAGCAGTGACCCCCGGCAGCACCTGCTCAATTACTTGCAGACGAAAGACCTGCTGCTGGTGCTGGACAACTTTGAGCATCTGCTGGACGGGGTGGACATCGTGACGGACATTCTCGCGAAAACCGCCTGCGCCACACTGCTCGTAACATCGCGCGAACGGCTCAATTTGCAAGTCGAACACGTCTGGCCTGTGCTGGGGTTGGATGTACCCGATTCTGCCGATGACATTACCCATCACCACAGCGCGGTTGAACTGTTCTTCGAACGGGCACAACGCCTGCAACCCGACTTCAATTTGAATAGTCAAGGTCATGCCGTCATTCGTATCTGCCAGTTAGTAGATGGGCTGCCGCTGGCACTTGAACTGGCGGCCACGTGGGTTCGCGTTCTCCCCTGTGATGCTATTGCCGACGAAATACAGCGCAACATTGATATTCTGACCTCCCCGCACCATGATATTTCTAAACGTCATCGAAGTATGCGTGCTGTATTTAATTACTCATGGCGGCGATTGTCTGACGATGAGCGGAAAGTTTTCCAGCGACTAACTGTCTTTCGGGCCGGGTTTACGCCAGACGCTGCCGAGCATGTTGCTGAGTCCTCGGTCGAGATACTCCGCAGCCTGGCTGGGAAATCGCTGCTGTGGCTGGAGTCATCATCCCACCGTTACAGCATCCATGAATTACTGCGGCAATATGCCGAGGAACACTTGCACCAGGTATCCAATGAAGCAAATCACGTCCGTGAACGCCATTGCACCTATTTTATGGATTTCCTTCATCAGCATGCCCCGGCGATTCGTGGCGGCAGACAACGTGAAGCGAGCGATGAAATCTGGGCTGACCGGGATAATGTGAGCGCTGCCTGGCAGTGGGCCGTTGACCAGCGTCGAATTGAGGCGCTGGACAAGGCGGCTTATACGCTTGAGCTGTCTCATCAGTACAAAAGTGCGTATCTTGAGTGTGCTCAATTGCTCGCGCGTGCTGTCAACGCACTCGACGCAAATGCCTTACCGCAAACTCGGGCCCACCTGCTCAATATGCTGGGTTGGATATCCATTCGACTGAGCCGGTTTGAAGCAAGCCGTGTCGCCTTCCAAAACAGCCTCGACATTATGGATCGAGCGGGCCTCGTGCCGCGTCCCGGCAGAGCAACTGACCCCTTGCCGGGCCTAAGCCTGATCGCAAGTATCCAGGGCGATCATGAGACCGCCACTCGGTTGGGCCTGGATGCCCTAGAACAGAGCGAAGCCAGGGGCGACCAGGGCAATATTATGATGTCCAGCTATGTCCTCGTGAGCACTTTTTTCGCCCAGGGCAACTATGATGAAGCTCAACGTCATGCTCAGCAGGCTTATGATCTGGCAGCAGCCGATGAAGATTATTGGTTCATGGCCCTGAGCCTCAACGATCTAGGGAAAATCGCCAGGGTTCAGGGCAATTATGACATCGCTGAACGGCATCATTGGAGCAGCTACAATATTAGTCAGGGCTTCGGTGATAAGGGCGGGATGGCCGGGTCGCTAATTCATCTCGGTAATGTGGCACTGTCCCAGCACGATCACGCCAAAGCCAGCACCTATTTCAGTGAAAGTCTGGTGATCTACCAGGACATTGGCGATGCTGCAGGTCTAGCATCTACCTTGAGCGGCCTGGGGCAAATAGCCTTTCTAGAGATGAATGATTCAGATGCCCAACAATATTATGAGCGTGCCCTGCAAACTGCTTCGAAGTCTGGGCTGGTTCCGTTGATGCTCAGTGTGCTCAAAAGCATGGCACAATATCACCTCCATGGACACCGATCAGCACGTACAATTATTCTATTATCAATGATTCTCCGTCACCCATCGATTAATCAGGAGACACAGGACAGCGCACATGACCTTCTTCGGGCCGCGAAAGAGACCCTTCAACCGGCTGAGGGTAAATTTACTGCCCTTAGCTTTCATGGAAGGCACCTTGAATTAGAAGATGTGGTGACCAAACTTCAATTGAATTTCAATCACCCCTTCGAGGATGACATACCTCAGTCAACAGCCAAATCCTTACTTAGTGATCGTGAACTTGAGGTTTTGCAACTGGTTGCCGTAGGTGCTAGCAATCAACAAATTGCTCACAAGCTAGGGCTGAGTGATGGGACGGTCCGCAGTACGCATGTTTTCAATATTTATCGAAAACTAGATGTGAAGAACCGTACAGAGGCGGTTGCTCGTGCGCGTGAACTTGGTCTCCTTTATTAGGTCTTATGGTGTATTTGCTTCAGAAATCGAGAACGGATATGAACATGGCAAATGAATGGGATAAAAACGCGTGGGACGAAAGGAATAAAGCAATAATCGAGGAGTTTTGAGCAAATGGAGGCAAGGTTGACAACCCCTTGCCCATACTCATTCTCGATACCACCGGTGCGAAAAACGAGTGTACCCGCCAATCCCCCCTGGTACCACAACATCGTTGCCAATTCAGACTTAGCATAGAACTCGGTACAAGCATTTGCGTGCTCATGCCATGATTGCTGAGAAACCTGAACATGCTAGGCTGTATAAGCGCATATCTAGACTAGCCCGATTTTTGCCCAGTATCAGAGACACTCAACGCGCATTGTCCCTGTCATCTTCTTGAAGCTTTAGTCGTAAAGACACGTTCCATTCATGTTTCTCCTACAAAACAGAACATCAAACATAACTTTTGTTAGGTGACTTCGACTAGCTATGGCTATACGATGAAAGGTGTGCCTTTCTGCCAAGCTTGGTCACTCAACATTCTTAATAAGATATTTTTTAGGGAGGATGACTAAAAGATGATTCAATTCGCCCAAATGATTACGCCGCCAGTCCTGAGAGAAGAAATTATTGAAAGGGGTCTATTATGAGTCAACGTGCGATATCACGACGCGCATTTCTGGCGCAGAGCGGCGCAATGTTAGCCGGTATGACACTGCTGAGGTCGCCTTTACACACCTTTGCACTACAGGCAGATGATGTGGTACTTCCCTGGTTAGATCAAAGAGTCGAGAATCCGATCCCACATATCATCGTTGATCAGCAGACCTGGGAAGACTTGGATACCTGGATCACGCCCAACGACGAATTTTTCGCCATCGTTCGCAATGGAGAAGTGCCCGAAATTGATGCTGCAACCTGGCAGCTCAACATAACGGGACTGGTCAGTCAGCCGCTATCATTCACACTTGATGATATCAAGGCGATGCCTCGCCATGAAGTAATGTTTACCTTGGAGTGTTCTGGCAATCACGGATTTCCCTTCTTCGATACTGGGATTGGCAACGCAAAATGGGCTGGAACCCCCTTGTCAGCCCTGCTCGAACAAGCTGGCGTACTAGAGGAGGGTCGTGAAGTCGTTTTCTGGGGCACAGATTCGCACGAAGTGACGATACGTGAGCAGACAATGATGCAGAATTTCGCACGCAGCATGTCACTTGAAGACGCTATGAGTCCAGATAACCTGCTGGTCTATGAAATGAACGGTGAACCGTTGCCCCCCAAGAACGGGTATCCGTTGCGCTTAATTGCGCCCGGTTGGTATGGCGTTTCTAACGTAAAATGGCTGGACCATATTGAGGTCTGGGACACACGATTGATGAATCTTTTCATGGCGCGCGATTATGTCACGCTGCGCAATGAGGGCACGGAAGATAATCCGCTCTGGACTGAGAGTTCGGTTACCCATACCCTGATCAAGTCGGCACCGGGACGGGTGGTCCGAAACGGTAATACCTACCGTATTGATGGCGCGGCCTGGGGGGCACCGATCGACACTGTCGAAGTAAAGATTGACGATGGTGAATGGCTCCCGGCTCAAATCGATCGTACCCAACAGGCTGAGTACTCCTGGATATTCTGGTCACTTGATTGGCCTGATGTTAAGACTGGAGAACACAGCATCACCTCAAGGGCCATCGACGTCAATGGAATCGTTCAACCAGCAGCCGACGACCCACTCATTGCCAACAAAGTCACCCTCTGGGAAAGCAACGGGCAGATCACGCGCCTGGTGAATATCGATATGGGATAAGGCTGTGTACGTCGTCAGATCGAACTGGTCACTGAGACTCTGATCTGGCGACGTATCCGTTCAGATATCACGGATAATTGCGGTTGAGCATCCGCGCATAGGGAATCGTCTCGCGGATGTGGGGCAGGCCACAGATCCAGGCGACGGTGCGTTCCAGGCCGATGCCAAAGCCGGAATGCGGCACCGAGCCATAGCGTCGCAAATCGAGATACCAGGCATAGGCTTCACGCGGGAGACCGATGGTGGCGACCCGTTCTTCCAACAGGTCTGCATCGTAAATGCGTTCGCTCCCGCCCGTGATCTCACCATAACCTTCCGGCGCGAGGAGATCCACGCTGCGACAGACTTCAGGCCGACCGTCGACGGGTTGCATATAAAACGCCTTGATCGCCGTCGGATAATTGTAGACGAACACCGGTTTGTCGAACATCTCCGCCAGCGCGGTCTCATGCGGTGAGCCAAAATCCTCGCCCCACTCGATTTGGAGCAACGCTTTCTGTTCCAGGTCGTCCGTTTCGGCGGCGAGTTTTTGCAGGCGCTCAACTGCTTCATCATAACTGACACGTGGGAAGGGGGGCAGCGCATTCGCCAGCTTGCTGGTATCACGCTCCAGGATTCCCAGTTCCGCCGGATGCTTCTTGAGCACGGTCTGAATCACGTGGCTGACGAATAGTTCTTCCATATCCATCAGATCATCCAGCGAGAAGAAGGCCATCTCCGGTTCCAGCATCCAGAACTCCATCAGATGGCGACGCGTCTTCGATTTTTCGGCGCGAAACGTTGGGCCAAAACAATAGACCTTGCCGAAGGCCGCCATGTTCGCCTCATTATAGAGTTGGCCGGTCTGCGCCAGAAACGCTGGTTCGCCAAAGTAATCAATCTCGAACAGCGTGGTCGTTTCTTCGCCAGCGGCGGGCGTAATAATGGGCGTATCGACCAGCAGATAGTCGTTAACATCCAGCCAGTTGCGCATGGCGTTGATAATAGTCGAGCGAATCCGCAGAATCGCCCACTGGCGACTGGACCGCACCCACAGGTGACGATGATCCATCAAGAATTCAGTGCCATGTTCTTTGGGACTGATCGGATAGTCGTCCGATTGCTGGACCAGTTCTAATTGTTTGATACCGATCTCATACCCGCCGGGGATGCCAGGGGCGCGTTCATCCTGACGCACCGTGCCCATGATGCGCACCGCTGATTCCTGCGACAGGCTGCTGGCGATGGCGAATTCATCCTCAGGCATCTCCTTTTTAAACGCGACGCACTGCACAATGCCAGTGCCGTCGCGCAGTTGAATAAATTGCAGCCGTCCTTTGCCCGTTCGATTATAAACCCAGCCCCGCACGTCCACAGTTTCACCATCATGCTGTGCCAGATCCGCAATTTTTATGGATGTCGCCACAATTCTAGTCCTCTGGTTACAAACGGTTTGCGGCGATTATAGCATGTCGCTAACCGGACAGACACTATCGACTGACCAATATTATTCTTATATAGGCC
The DNA here is from genome assembly GCA_965223835.1 of Phototrophicaceae bacterium. Classification (GTDB taxonomy): domain Bacteria; phylum Chloroflexota; class Anaerolineae; order Aggregatilineales; family Phototrophicaceae; genus CAVYXZ01. The sequence goes on along the minus strand of CBDCXQ010000001.1, from coordinate 598,261 downwards.
CGGTATGATTAACGTAAAGAAGGTGGTGGTCAGGTCGTCAGAAGAACAACCAGCTTAGTGATTATGTGGTAGGAAGCGGGTTAAAATTTCGTCATATCGCTGCATGACTCGGTACTGCAAGTTATCTATAATAAAGATAATCCAAACAACGCATGTTCCTAACCACCCATTAAATGTTCGTTAACCATGAGGCTTTAAATTTATTCTTGGTTAACTGTGCTCAGGAAAGGACAATAAGTTATGGTCGCTTTTGATGCGCTCAATGCTCATGTTGAGTATCCCGATGTTGTACGGCATTGGTCACCTATCTCGGAAAAATATGCTGGTGGCGATCAGCTGATAACGCTGCTCAACCAGGGTTGGCAGATCAAAGAGACAATCTTCTGCGAAACCTACTGGCATGCCGGGTCGCGTCCGGTGGAAATTTATCACATGGATCTGGTGCGTGATCATGAAACGCTGGCCGTACCCGTGCTGACCAATCCTTATGTCCGGCGCATCGTCGGTACCCTGCCGTTCCATATACGGGATATTGACGAACAAACCGCTGCCTTACGCTACCGCTAGATCACAAGCTCGCCCATAAAATACTTATTGAAAATAGTTTTCAATGTAACTCTCATACCCTTTTGCCTCCATGCTGCTGATCCAATCCACCAAAACAAATATACATACCCACCTGAGATTCGCTCTCAAAAATTTACTTTCCTTAATTAATCATAAAGATTCATGAAGTGTAATATTTATAAACAATGAAAATTATTTATCTAAGCATGATTCAAATATTAAAGTTGAGGAATTAATTCATCCTAAATCAATTTTTATCGAATTATTATGCAGTCCAATCGATCTTTAGCCCTACAATAAGATTGACGATGAGTTATAAAGGTGTTAGAGATGTTAAACAAAATTAATCGAGCCTTTATCCACACATCCGACTTTACCCGTCATTGGTGCCCAAAATCACAACGTTATGCGGGTGGCGATGCCTTATTAACTTACCTCAACGATGGCTGGAAAATCCAGCAGGATATTCACTATGAAGCGTTCTGGCACGGTGGCTCGCGCCGGGTAATCGTTTACGATATTGTGCTGGGTCGTCAGGATGAGCGGGTCAGGATGCGCGTTATTAGTAACCCGGTGGTTGATCGGTTGCTGACAAAATGGCCGGTTCGAATTCTCGAAACGAAATCAGCACAACAGCAGATGCGTACCCGACAGCCGGCTAAATCAGTGCATTAACGTGCCAGCCCCGCCAACTGCCTCGGCAGCAAGGGCTTCAGCCGGGCGATTTCACTTGAATTCAGCGGACGCAACATGAGGAGTGTTGCCGCGTAAACCAGAATACCCAGCAGCAGCCCCAATGCGGGTTGCATTTGACCAGCCACCTGCATAACCACGATCATCAATGCAGTTGCTACCCCCGGTCGCCAGATCATCTGAAGCCAGGGGAGCATCCCCAGCGCACCGTGCAGCAGCAAGCCAAAGGGTAATAGCAACATCAATTCGGACGCGATGGTCGTCAGCGCCGCCGCCTGATACCCATATTGCGGTATGAACAGCATATTGCTGACGATATTGAATGTTACCGCGATCATAAACGCCCGCGTAATGCGTCGTTGTAAATCCAGCGCGATCAACACATATTGCGTCAGGCTGTTAATCCAGCCAATCGGAATGCTCCAGATCATCAATTGAGTGGCAATGGCACCATCGGGCAAATATTGCGCCCCACCCAGCACATTAGTCAGGAAAAACGCGAGAAACGTAAAGATCACGGCGGTCGGCAGCGCCAGACTCACCAATAGCTTGATTGCTAGAATATAGGTGCGTTTGAGCGCATCGCGGTCCTCATGAGCCTGACGCGACATGATGGGAAGCATCGCCTGGGTGAAAAACGCTGGGATGATGTTCAGGGCGGCAATCCACTTGTACGCCACGCTGTATAAACCAACCATGCGTGCGCCGTGAATGGCTTCGATAATGAGAATATCGATCTGAAAAAAGATCGTCGCCAGAAAATGATTGACCAGCAACGGCCAACTTTCCCCGGTCATCCGTCGGATGAGGGGGATGTCGATGGAATTTTTTACCTCACCCCCCAACCCCCTCGCCGCCACCAGAGAGGGGGAGGAAAGCAATTTTCGGCCACCCCACAACAGCACTGCCAGTGTCAGGGCGTTGGTCAGGATACTGACACCCGCCAGCCCAATGACGCCATAGCCCAACACCAGTGCCGCCAGTCCGAACACCGTTTTGCTGATGGTTGAAAGCGTGGTGATCGCCGCTGGATATTCTGCCTGTTCAAAGGCGTAAAATAGCGAGGTCATGCCCTTGCTCAAGCTGCCGGGCAGCAGACCGATATAGAGCAGGATAATCGCAATTACGCCCTGCATGCTCAATGGCGGCGCGATGAGATTCTGGCGGGCCAGCAAAAACAGCGCTAACAGAGCCACTCCAACCAGTGTCAGGCCCAACCGCAAAGCACTCGTACTGATGAAATAGCGGGCGGCACGGCTGCGATCACGAGCGACCTCACGGGTGAGATAGACATCGAGGCCAAAGTTGGTGAAAATATCGAACCAGATGAAGATGAACCCGGCATAGAAATAAATCCCGGCATCTTCAGGCCCCAGAATGCGCAACATGACAAACGCGAAGGCAAAGTCAATGCCACGATTAAACAGATTGAGAATAATCGGCGCAACGCTGTTGCGGGCGACCCGGCCAATGGGGTTGTCATCTTGCCGGGCAACGAACAAGCGCCACAACCACACGCCCAACATGAAAATCACCAGTACCGCGCCGATGAATGAAACGAACAGGCCGACTTGAAAACTGGACGGACTGTAGACCAGACGAATCGTAACCTGCCCGGCCTCAAGGGCAGCCTGATGTTCTGCACTCAAGTCGTTGAACAGGTTTTGAATAACGCCAGGTGAAACATCCACACCCTGGAAATTTTCCAACACGCGCGCCACTGGCAAAGGGCGTTCCAGATCGTCGGCGCTGCCGCGTGGTCGGATAAACGCCCGCCAGCCCGGCATGTAGGTTTCATTAATGACCAACCAGGATGTCGGGACCGCATCACTGACATTGACATGCAACACTTTTTCACGCCCGGTGTCAATGTCGATGACCACCTCCCAGCCAGTAAAGATGCCACCTTCAATGTGCAATTCATCGCCTGCCAGCAATTGCGCGACATAGGCGTGCGGCATTGCCGGGCGTTCCCAGATTCGCAGGGATGCGTCTTCAAACACCGGTGCGGGCGGCGGTAATGCATTGCCGGTGCGTGGATCAACGGGTTGTGGTAGGTAATCATAAAGATTCAGAGTTGGTGCCGTCATGATATAGCGCACGCCAAGAAGCCACAGCCGGTTCCAATCGACGGAATCCAGTTGATCGACATACAGCGGCGCAACGCGGTTAAATTCGAGTTGACGCTGCGGCGCGATCTGTTCCATGTAATCGACATATTGTTTGGGAATGATGCTCTCGTAACCGCGAATATCGCGCAGGCCATGCTGCCAGCCGAGATTGGCGTTCATAATCGGCGGTTGGGTGGGGTCTTCCAGCGTGGTATAGCGCCAGTCGCCGGGTTGATTTTGCAACCATTCAATCGCCGGTGGCGTGAAGTCCAGCAACAGCGGGTCCGACGCGGGGTTAAAGCCCCATGATGCGATCATCAGATCAACGGCGACCAACCCAACCGCCACAAATCGCCAAATATTTGCGCGGCCTGCTCCCCCTCTCCATGTATGGGGAGGCCCCACAGGGAGGCTCTGCTCGGGCTGGGGGATGGGGTAAAATATCACGCCCGCCCCCAGCAACATCACGCCCAGCACCAGCCCATTGGTGAACTGGTAGCTGTAAAACATGCGGGCATCGGCAAACGCCCGGTCCGCCAGCGCCATGCTGCTCAACACCTGCTCAACCAGCGGTTCGATCTGACCAAAAAAGACATACGACACCAGCAACCCAACCAGCACAAACGCCCCCGCCGCCAGCAACCCATAAGCGAACCAGCGTTGTAGGGACGCGCTACTGCGTGTCCGCACCGCGCTGCGTGCCTTTTCCAAGTGGTCCGCGCCAAACCCGGCCAGCACCGCCACGCTCAGTGTCACGGAGAAAATCCAGCGGAACGGCGAATGTAACTGGTCAATGCCGGGCAGGAGATAGAGCAGGTGATAGGTGGGCAAGCCGAACATGAAGGTCAGGCCGAGCAGGACGAGAATGAGGAAGATTATCGCCCTCAACCTAAATCCCTCTCCCTGTGGGCGAGGGACTTTTTTGTCTCTTTCACCTTGAGTAAGTTGATGTCCTGGGATGAGAGCTAAAACTACCGCATACCCCGCCAGCGCCAGCGGCAAGATGCCGACATAGAGCGCCGCTTCAACGTAGTTCTTGATGCCCCAATCGGTATGGTTATTTGGGTTGCCCAATGCATTCACCGTTACGGGAATGGTTTCCCGCGTGAACACATCGACATAGCTATGATGTGTGGGATTGCCATAAAAGTTGGGCAGTGCAAATTGCAGCAGGTCGCGCAAGGGGTGCGCCCAGCCAACGACTTGTTCATAGGATGCCGAGCCAGCGCGAAAATTCACCCCCGCCAGTTCGAAGAGCGGGATAAACTGCACTGCGCCCAGCGCCATCCCCAGTATAATCATGCCAATCAGCCAGATGCTGGATATGAAAACATCGCGTAGGGGCATGGCGTGCTGTGTGCCTACAGGCAACCACCACAATACTAACAACCGCGCCGCTGCATAGTAGCCCATTATCAGCAGCGTATGGTAGGTGATCTCGACATGACCGGCCAGAATCATACAGCCTAAGGCCACAGCGCCAATGGCAACCCAGGGCAGACGGGTTGGTCGGCCAAACAGCATCCGCTGCTGAATCGTGAACTCAATCATGAGCAGCAATAACGGGAGCCAGGCCGCTGCTGCAATAATCATGGGAAACACGGCGCTGATGACGAAGAACGCAGACAGTTGATAGGTCACACCGGCGATGGTGCTGCCAAAGCGCCCGACGTTCAGACCGCGCAGGAACCCATACATGAACGCCCCAGCCAGCCACAACTGCACCACCGTGAACCAGCCATAGGCGGCCCACAGCGGCATCACATAATAAAGCAGGCTGAAGGGGTATAATGTCGATTGCTGTCCGGCGGCCAGAAACGGAATCCCGCTGAACTGGTAGGGATTCCAGAGTGGAATCTCACGCTGGGCGATGCTCTCACGGATGAACATTTTCCACTGGTAATTTTGCAGCACGAGGTCGGAGAGTAGCGCATTGTGCGGCACGTCTGGCGCCTTGACAACCTCACGGTAGGTTGCATAAGGTTCGTACTGGTAGATATTCTCAGTTGGCAGCAGGGTGCGCCCGCCGATGGTCTGCTGCCAGAACATGACCAGCGGCAGGCAGAACAACAGCACGATAATGAGAATGTCGGGTAAACGTCGTCGCATAGTTTTAGATACTTAATTCAAGCGTCTCGAACTATACTCCCGAATCGTCGTTATTTCGAGTATCCATCCGCCACCCGGCCCAGACATAAACGAGACGATTGACCCATTTCAATCCTTGCAATTCAGGTTACAATCAGTAACTGTGTAATACTATGGGGAGGAAAGTGCAGTATGTTCAATTTAATTGCCTGGATCATCGTGGGCGGCATCGCCGGTTGGCTTGCCAGCATCGTGATGAAAACCAATTCACGCCAGGGTTGCCTGACGGACATTGTGGTCGGCATTCTGGGTGGCTTTATCGGTGGGTTCGTTCTCGATCAGTTAGGAGCAGGCGGGGAAGTCACGGGATTAAACCTCGGCAGCATTCTCGTGGCCTTCATTGGCGCGGTGATTTTGCTGGGCCTTCTACGTCTCATTCGGCGTTCCTAAGATAGACATTCAAGCGTTCAAACCTTACGGGGGAAGTGTCTCAGATGCTCCCCCTTGCTGAATTGGCACCCCAGATGGAAGACCGGCTCTGGCATAGTCGGCATGACCTTCGCCGAAAGCCTGTTACCCAGTGCACACGATACCGGCGAATTCAATTGCCAGCAGCTCATCCTCAATATTGCTTTCACCGTAGCCGGCGTTGGAGTGTGTTGTTCGCGGCGGTTACAATGATTATGATCCCAACGCTGGTGGTCTATATCATCTTCCAGAACCGCATCCAAAAAGGCGTGACGGTTGGCGCGTTGAAGGGCTGATGAGCGGCGGCTAATCGCATGCAATCAATGACCGATACTGAAGTCACACTGGCGGACGTTTTTATTAATCAATTGCGTCCGCCGTACTGACCACCACAGTCTCTGCTCCCCAAAATTGATATGTTCATGGTTGCACTGGCACCGCTTGGTTGCAGGTGATTCAGCGTTTATACTAACGGCAGAATCTTTGCTGCTGGGTCGCTCATGGGCCATATTTTCATCAGTTACAGTAAACAGGATCATGTTTATGCCCGCAAACTGGCCGACAAGTTGCTGGCTGAGGGCTTTGACGTTTGGATTGATAATCGCAGTATTAGTTCGGGTGATGATTGGTGGCACGTCATTTTGGATGCGATTCGAAATTGCAGCGCATTTGTGGTTATTATGACCCCGAACTCGGATGAATCTCGCTGGGTGCAGCGCGAAATAACTATTGCTGATGACCTTGGCAAACCCACATTTCCATTGTTATTAAACGGTAGCACTAACTTACTTGAAAGTCATAATTGGTCAATCTACGTCCGCACACAATACTCGGATGTGCGCGATAGCAACCTACCTGATGCCAGTTTTTACAATCGTCTAGCTGAACACGGCCCTCGCCAAACCAAACCTGGTACTGAAATTGTTAACGGCCTGGCGGACCAAATTGATTCACCTATCCCTCCAACAACCACTAAACCAGCCCAACAATCATGGACTTTATCCGCAGGATTCAATCGTGGTTGTTATGTCCGGCTAGCAATAGTCGCTTCAATGACACTAGCCATTCTGATTGGAATATCCACATTGTCATTGCAGACGGAGCAAAATTCAAGTTCCACACCTACAAATGCAGTTGCGGCAGTTCCAACCCTGACACCAACTCCCATATCGACATTACGCCCCGAACTCTTGTCTTGTCCCGATTCCCCACCAACAAGATTGCAAGTAGGAATACGCGGACGTGTCCAAGGTGGTAACATTCGACTGCGGTCTGAGCCGAATACGGACATAGAGCATATTGAAATAATGCAAGAAGGAACGATGTTCGTGGTTACAGATGGCCCATTTTGCAACCAAGCTGAAGCGGGTCCTTTACTGAGATTCTGGAAAATAATGGCGTCTGGCTACCCTACAGCCTGGATTGCTGAGGGCGATTGCAGTGTTGGTGAATCAAATGAAGCTACCTATTTTCTTGAACCCATTGAACACATAGACCCTCAGCCTTGCACATAAATAGTCCAATGGTCCACTCGACTATCCGTCTCAAATGATTCTTGCTATACTACCCTCAGCATCACTGAGGAGGGCTTCATGTCGAAATCGGCACGGTGGTTAACCATTGGCCTGGCGCTATTATTGCTGACCATCAGCATAGTCAGTGCGCAGGACGCGCAGATTCTGGTTAACCGGGATGGCGTTAACGTGCGGTTGTTCCCGGCCATTGGCGCGGAGGTACTTGGCTTTGTCCAGGCTGGCTGGCGGGCACCCGCCACCGCCCGCAGCCCGGATAACGAGTGGATTCGCGTTGATTTTAACGGCGAAGAAGGCTGGATTGGCTTTCCGACCATTAACCTCTTTGGTGACATCAATAGCCTGCCCGTTGCCGACCCACGCACGATTCCGTTTGGTGGCTTCGAGAGTCCTCGTTCCGGCCAGACCAGTGCCTCCAGCCCCATCAGTGGCCGTTTAGCCGATAGTGGCTTGCGGGTGCGGGCCGGTCCCAGTCGGGCCTATCCGGTGCTGGCAAATGCCCCGCGCTATACGGTCTTCCCGTTGTTGGGCCGCACCGCCAATAATGCCTGGCTTCAGGTCAATTTTGAGGGCACACTTGGTTGGGTCATCACCCCCTTTGTTGAGATTCAAGATGCGCGCAGCATCATCGAACTCCCAATCAATGGCATTGTCGCCGACCAACTACCGCTGGCGGAAGGCACCCAGGAAGATTTTGTCGCCACGCTGCGCTTTTTGCTCAGCCGCATTGATCTGGCTCAGCCATCGCTAGATGCAATTCGCGGCATCTGGACGACGATTGCGCTGGGTGATTTTGTGACCTGTGGCCCATTCCCGGCCCGGCCTACCAACTATAATATTCCCAATCCGTTGTTAGCGGCGTTCTTCCCGACGCTGGACCCACTGGAAAATCTCTTCAATGACGCCATGACCAATACCCGGCTGTCGATTGACCTATGGCTCGAAGTGTGTGGCCGCCCCCGGCCACAGCGCAGCGCTGTCGGTCAGGCCACTGTTACTGGCGCGTTGGAAGCCGTGAACCTGGCGGACCAGCAATTCGCCGAACTGCGCCGCCGCATCAACGACTTACTGCCGCCAGAACTGGAACTCGGCCCAGATGAATGTCTGTTTACCTTTAGTGGCGCGAGTGAAATCCTCAAGATCGCACCGATCGGCCAGATTGTCCGCGGCACGTTTAGCCCGTCCGATCTTATTCGGGGGTTCTGCTTTGATGCCGCAGCCGGCCAATCACTACGGTTCGAATTCTTGCAGGTGAGCGGGAACGCTACGCCACGCATTTCGATTAGCCTGTTTGATAACCCGACCCAGTTTATTGCAAACGGGTTGGCGGTTCCCGGTGAGGACTATCTCAGCGTCGGACCTGCCATTATCAATACCGATGGGCGCTATTTGTTGCTCATCACCCATGATGATGAATTCCTGGCCGACCCGGTTTCCAGCGATTTCGCCCTGCTCATCTCCGATGTAACCGGCGCGATTATCGCCGGGCCAACCCTGATTATTGACCCGAATACTGGCGAACCATCGCGGCTGGACCCAACCGTCATTTCGACGCCCGGTCCCATCATCCCCACACAACAATTCGTCGGCGGCTGTCCCTATGTAACCGGTAGTCAAGTGACCTGTACTGAAATGGTCGCCAGCTATAGTTGTAGCGTAGTGGATGCCTGTTTCGCCGCCGGTATCGGTAATCTGGACGGCGATGGCAACGGTATACCGTGTGAAGCGCAGTGTAGTAACTAAGCACGGTTAAGCCAATAATCCTTCTGTGTAGGGTGCGACTCGGCGAGTTGCCCCTACCGGATTCCCTGCAAATGGGGAATCTAAACGACCCCCTCAGCCCGAACACTATATGCTAAAATGACACCCATTGATCGAAACCACGCATCAGGATGCTAATGGCTACTAACAAACGCCTTTTATATATCTTGTTCGTCACCCAGAGTATGTTCGCAGCCGCCCAAATTGCCGTTTTTACGCTCATGGCGATTGTCGCGACCCGGTTGGGCGGCACAGAAAGCGTCGCCGGGCTGCCTTCTTCAACGCAGACGTTCACGCAAGCGCTGGCCGCAATGCCAGTGGCGTTGCTCATGGGCCGCTTTGGGCGGCGGTTGGGCCTGACCCTCGGCTATAGCCTGGCCGCATTGGGCGGACTGGTCGGGGTTATTGCCATCGCCCAGGCCTCATTCCCGCTGCTGCTGGTTAGTGCCCTGCTGTTTGGCGCAGGCCGGTCCAGCACGGAGCAAAGCCGGTTTGCGGTTGGTGAAATGTTCCCCGAAGCCGAACGTGCCCGCATGATTGGCCGTGTGATCTTCGCCGGGACCATTGGCTCGATTTTGGGACCGGTGCTGGTTTCCGTGAGCGGCAACGTGCTTACCGGAATCAATATGGAACCAGATATGGGTCCCTGGATGGTTGCTTTTGGGATGTGTACCGTCGCCGCGCTGATTACGCTGTTCCTGTTACGGCCTGACCCGTCCGTGCTGGCCCGTGATATCATATCGGCTGAAGACACGGCTCGCACCGAACGCGGCGAATCCAGTCAAGCGGCGCGCCCGCTGGCAACGCTGCTCATGTTACCCACCGTTCAACTTGCGATTCTGGCAGTCGTGATTAGCCAGGTTGTCATGGTGGTGCTCATGGTGATGACGCCGCTGCACATGGACCATCATAGTTATGGTCGTGGTGCGATTTCGCTGGTCATTTCGGCCCATACGCTGGGGATGTTTGGCTTTGCCTGGGGAACGGGGTATCTCATTGACCGTTTTGGCCGGATTCAGATGATGATCGTCGGCGCGCTGATTTTGATTCTGGCGGCGTTAATCGCGCCGGTTGCCAACAGCCAGTTCACACTGGCCCTGGCGCTGTTCTTGCTGGGCTTAGGCTGGAATTTCGGCTACGTCGCGGGGGCTTCATTGCTGGCGGGATCATTGCAAGGTGACGAGCGGGCGAAAGTGCAGGGCGTCAACGATACGCTGGTGTTTGCGGTGGCCGGTCTGGGCAGTTTAAGCGCGGGACCACTCTTCGCTGGTGGTGGCTATGGCGCGGTCAGCATGGCCGGGCTGGCGCTGACGTTGTTACTGGTGGTGTTTATCGCTGGCCTTTCTCGTCCAGGGTTGAAAGCCAACGCCGTGTAGGGTTGTCTGGCTGAGACAATAAAACAAATCGGATGCGATGCGATTTTCCTGCGAGTAAAATGAAGTAAATCCCGATAAAAAAAGACCGCTTATGATGGCGGTCTCAGTAGACCCGAATGTTCGACTCAGGCCTTGTTGTGCGGAGAGAGTGGGATTCGAACCCACGGTGCCCACAAAGGACACACCTGTTTTCGAGACAGGCCCATTCAACCACTCTGGCATCTCTCCAATGGCTAAAAAATCATACTGACGGGAACGTCAAAATTCAAGGTTCACTTCTGCCCCTCAGCCCGCAGCTTACGGAAAAAAGTCCGGATTTGCTCAGCGGCCTCATCAGCTAAAATACCTTGCGCGACTTCGACTTGATGGTTCAACGCTGCATGTTGCAGGAGGTTCATGACGCTGCCCCCGGCACCTGCTTTGGGGTCGGACGTCGCATAAACCAGCCGTGGCAGTCGCGCCAGCACCATCGCCCCGGCACACATGGCGCAGGGTTCGAGCGTGCAATACAGCGACACACCTTCCAAGCGCCAATGCCCGATGACCTGCGCCGCCTGCCGCAGCGCCAGCATCTCCGCGTGGGCGGTTGGGTCTTGATCGGCTTCCCGCCGATTATAGCCGCGCCCAATAATCTCCCCATTAAGCACCGCCAGCGCTCCGATCGGCACGTCTTCAGTGGCTAAGGCTTTTTCGGCTTCCGCCAGCGCCAGCTGCATCCAGTGTTCGTCGTTCATGCGGGGTTAGTTGTCATTACCATCATGGAGATTGTCCCTATCACGGCGGGCACGTTCTCTGGCGCGACGCAGAAATTCATCGGCCTCATCTACTTTGCGGAAAGGGTCAACCGCACGGGGGCGACGCGGCGACTGAAACTGGTCATGACTGGATCTCACCAGACTGAGCAGCAACAGGACGATCAGAATTGCCAGCGCGACAAGCACAACGGTGGAAACAATAGACATTGGAATGCCCTCCGAACTTACGACCGTTCCGTGTGTGAAATCAAATCGGCAGTGGGCACCAACGCCAGATCAACTTCACCGCGTACCGTCGTCGTAAACACCACCAACTCTTCATCGCCGACAAAGCGCGGGTGCGGGTCAATGTGATAACGCGCCCCCACCAAGCCGGGCATTTCCGGGTTATCGACAATACGCACGTGCCGACCGGTTTCCCGATTCAAAAATTGGACCGTTGACGGACAGCCCCGGTAAAATTGCGTATTCGTGTCGCCCACCAGATATTTGCCGCTGCTATGATGATGTGAATGCCATGCGCCCGCCGGCCAGTCGATTTTCTCAATCGCCTGCGTTTCAATGTTAACACGCCAGGTTCCCTCACGGCCTTTGATGCACCAGACATGCTCACCATCGGCATCCCACCATTCATGGGTCACCACCGTTGGCTCGGCAAAAACGGGACGCGGTGCTTCCCCGCGCTGCATCAGCCACATGCGATCAGTGATGCGGGTGCGCAGACCGGTGATCTGGTCGGGATGGTGTTCCTGTGCGAACAGAATCAGATCTGGGTCAGTTGGGCTAAACTGGGCATGGTTGTGATTGCGGTCAAATCGATGCCAGAATTGATACGCACCGGTATCAATTGCCATCGAGCCAAATACAAACTGTAAGCCAAAGGCGGCGTCAACAAAGAATTCTTTACCATCGGCGGATCGCGTCAGATGAGTCGCAAAGCGCTCAATGTGCCGACTACCGATCAGATCCGCCGGAATCTGACCGACCAGTTCAGCGGAGTCAGCGGCTTGTGGTCCGCGTCGACACAGCGAATCGCCCATCCCCCAGTAGACCCAACCGGTCGCGCCATCGACATAGGGCGAGGCGTGATTGAATTGCGTTTCAGGCATGTGTTGTACTGTGCCCGTTTCGAAATCCAACCAGCCCAATGTACGGCCCTGCGACGCGGTGCCCGACGGCGGAAATGCACAATAAAACCATAGATAGTGACCGTCACGTGTCATACTGTCGTTGACGAAATAGAACGCTTCCTGAACAGGCGCGACTTTCCGGCTGAGGATGTAACTCGTCACCCCCGATTCAGGGTCAGTCCAGGGCGTGAACAGGTTCGATTGTAGAATATCCATGCGACGACTTCCTCCGCCAAATTAAAACAGGCTCAATTGTTCCGGGGCATCATCGGGTTCATCCGGTTCGCCTGGCACTTCTTCTTCGGCAAGCGTTTCCTCAGCCTGTTCGAGCAACTCATCATAAGTCGCCGGAGTCTCATCTTCTATGGCATCTTCGTCCGCTTCTACCACCGCGTCAGCCGGTTCGTCAGCGACCATCTGGCTGGCTTCCGGCACATCCACCCCGGCATAAGCGGCCTGCACCTCCTCCGGCACATAATCGTCAGGCATGTCATCAGCTCGCATTGTCGCGTCTAAACGCAACGCGGCCAGTTCATCGTCCGTAAACCCAACTTGATGCAGCACATCCGTCAGCGTCGCCTCGGTGCGATGATCTTGCTGCCGGATCACATACTTATATTGTTCGCGCAGGCAGTCCCGCCAATCGTCAGCAAAAATACGGCCTTCACTCATAACACCACCTGATAACTTTGTTTCCATTCGGGGACGTCAGTCTGAATATGGAAGTTCTCGTGCAAATCATCGGCTAAATTCTGCGCGGCTTCCAGTTCGCCATGAACCATGAAGGTACGCTGCGGTTTGTCCCGCATGGCTCCCACCCAGTCTAATAGTTCGTCATGGTCGGCATGACCGCTAAAGCCGTTGAGCACTTCGCAATGTGCCCGGTTCTGATATTCCTCGCCGAAAATCCGCACGACTTCATCGCCATCCACCAACCGACGACCCAATGTATGTTCCGCTTGCCAGCCAGTAATCAACACCGTATTGCGCTCGTCTTCGATGCTGTTTTTCAAGTGATGCAAGATGCGCCCGTGCTCGGCCATGCCACTGGCGGAAATGATAATGGCCGGTTCACGCAAAAAGTTTAGCTTCTTGCTTTCCTCGACCAGTCGCGTGTAGATGAGATCACCAAAATCAAAGGGGTCGCGGCGGCCTTCACCGTTCATCATAAAATCGAGGATTTCCTGGTCGTAAACTTCAGGATGTAGCCGGAAAATCGCAGTAGCGTCAATCGCCAGCGGACTATCCACATAGATCGGCAGATTGGGAATATCACCTGCCTGTGCCAATTGATGCAGCGAGAAGACCAGTTGCTGCGTGCGACCAACCGCAAACGCCGGGACAATCACCTTGCCACCGCGCTGGTAGGCTTCATTAATGATGCGCTCCAATTCTTTATCAGCATCGGCATAGGGCGGGTGCAGCCGGTTGCCGTAGGTGCTTTCCATAATCAGGACATCCGCCGATTCAACGGTTTCCGGATCTTTAATGATCGGTATACCTTTTCGGCCCAGATCGCCACTGAAAACCAGGCGCAAGTCACGGGAACTTTCCCGATCTTCAATATCCAGAATCACGATGGCGCTACCGAGCATATGGCCCGCATCCAGCAACGTCAGCATGACACCGGGCGCAATCTGTCGGGAACGACCATAGCTCTGGGAAGTAAAATGGTTGAGGCTGTTGAGCGCGTCCTGCCGGTTATAGATCGGCTCAACCGGGTCTTCACCGCGCTTACGACGCCGTTTGTTGACATACTCGACATCCCGTTCTTGAATATGCGCACTATCCAGTAACATCGTTGCGCACAGATCACGTGTTGCATACGTGCCGATGATCTCACCCTGGAAGCCGCTCTTCACCAGATTAGGGATGTTGCCCGAGTGGTCAATATGCGCGTGTGACAGCACCATGATGTCGACGTCGCTGGCAGCAAAGGGCAAGTTGCGATTGCGTTCCCGCGCGTCGGCCCGCCGCCCTTGATACAGGCCGCAGTCGAGCAAGATTTTTTGATCATTCACCTCAATTAAATGCTGCGAACCGGTTACCGTTCGCGCCGCACCATAAAATGTAATGCGCATAAAGTATTTAGTCTCCACTCATTAGTCTTTAGTCGTCAGTTGCCAGCAGGTTCGTGAACAGCTGCAGCTTTATGATAAACATCCACCGACGCCCCACCATCAATTACATTCAATAAATCGTACAATAAATCGTATAGAGCTGTTTGGACGACGATCAGCGTGTCAGCGACCAGCACATGCAGGTTGCCATCAACTGTTTTGATCGGATAACTGGCACGCTCGAAACCCGTTACATGGATAGCATCCAGCACCGGCAAGGTGGCGATCACTTTTGGAATCCAGAGAGCTTTATCGATAATCTTACAGAAATAGGCCGGACGACCCGCCGATTGAACCACGTAAGTTTCCGCAACAAACCCACGTGACGCAAACTCAACCCGCACATCGCACAGGCCATAAGTAGTCGAAATAACATCCAGGAATTTTGGGTTCATCCCTTAATTGTAATCGAGATTAGCCGGGACCGCAGGATTGAATTCAACTAGCCGGACTGTTGCAGCACTTCCAACAGTTCAGAACCATAGTGTGATAAACGCCAGGGGCCGAGGCCGGGGATACCCTGCATCGCGTCTAATGATTGCGGCGCGGCTTCAGCCAGCACCCACAGCACATTCTTGGAAACAATCACATCCGAATCGACACCACGTTCGGTCGCCCGTTGCTTGCGCCATTCCCGCAATGCGGTGTACCGCTCCATAATCACGGGTTCCACATTATTCGACTGGCGCGGCGGGCGCGGCAGCTTCGCATTACGTCCCCGCGCAATTGCCTCCAGCAGGCCATCACCATAACGGCGCAGGATTGTCGCGGAGAGGCCGCGAATTTTCGCTAATTCAGGTCGTCGCTGGGGGCTGCGCCGGGCGATTTCAACTAATAACTCGTTGTTCATGATTTTGAACGGCGGATAATTGCGCTTCGCCGCCAGTTGTTCGCGCAACAAATATAACTCACGTAGCACCGCCATCTGCCGCCGGTTGAGCTGTTTAGGCCGCCCAATCCGCCAATAACCATCGGGGTCAAATGAATGGACCGCTGGTTCGATAAAGGCCAGTTCCGCAAAAGCATCCCGCGCCTCACCCAGACGGTTCTGTCGTGCCAGTTCATCATATAAGTCATTACGCAACATCGGCAAAAAATGGGTATCCATCTGCGCATAGCGCAGGCTATCATCGGGTAGCGGACGCTTCCCCCAATTGTCTCGCTGGTGCCGTTTATCCAGTTCCACGCCAATATACTGCTGCAACATACTGCTAAGGCCGACGTGCTGGTAGCCACAGATACGCGCGGCCAGCATGGTGTCAAATACGTTATTGATCGCAAAGCCATAGTCGCGTTTGATGCCCATCAGGTCATACTCAGCAGCATGGAAGATTTTCTCAATGCGTGTATCAGCTAGTATCGCTCCCAGAGGATTCATATCATCAATCCCGAACGGGTCGATAATAAAATCGCCCTGACGCGTTGTCATCTGGAACAGACAAACCTGCTCACGATAGGCATATAAGCTGTTGGATTCGGTATCAATGGCAACAAAGGGTTCTTCAGCCAGATGTGGGATGAGATCTAACAGTGCAGAATCGGTATCAATGTAATGGGCCGGGGGTAGTGAGATGCTGGGCATACAGGCGCGATGTCTTTATTTGTATTCAGTTGGCAAAACTATAGCCTAATAACAAGCATAATTGAAGAGGTGATTCGCCCAAACCATTATCAAAATTGGCCTGCTCTGTCCATTAGTTTCCGGTTATAATCCACGACAATTCTGATAAAAACACCGGTTTTATGAGAAGCGCAAACGATTTTTGACAGCCCGAATCGTTTGTGATATATTTTACATGCTGAGGGTGTACTGGGGTAAAGTGTGGCAATCTTCCCCTTCCCATGTTCTAATAACAGGCTGAAATTAGCCTCATATATTCATTAACAACATAATGACGTTTTCAAATCCCAGGATAGTTTGAGGAGGCATCATGGCAACAGCGAGTGCCGCCAAATCTAAAGCGGTGGCAACGAAGCAAACTGACGCTGCCCAACCAGAAGCGGCTGAAGTCGCGGTCAGCCTGCCCAGTCGCCGCGAATTTTTGTATTACATCTGGGGCGCATCGCTCGCGATGCTCGTCGGCGAGGTTGTGGCCGCCACCCTGTGGTTTGCCTATCCCCGGTTTGCCGAAGGCGAGTTTGGCGGTACGTTCGCCATTGACCCCACCGAATTGCCACCGCCCGGCGGCGCGCCAGTTTCCAAGCCGGAGGGCCGCTTCTGGTTGTCCAGTCCGGTAGTCGACGGTGAAGAGACATTTTTGGCGCTGTATGGCGTCTGCACGCATCTGGGCTGCCTGCCCAAATGGGTGGATGTCGCCAGTCGGTTTGAGTGTCCCTGTCATGGTTCAAAATTTGAGCGTGACGGACTCTACATCGCTGGCCCGGCCCCGCGCAGCATGGATCGTTTCCAAACAACCATCATCTTCACTGATGGCACCACTGCTGAATCAAATGCTACGGGCGACCCGATCCCGCTTAATGGCCGCCAGATCGCTTCAGTCCGCGTAAATACAGGTTCGCGTATTCTACGGTCAGGCAAAGTCTAAATGTTACTGGGAGAGATTTAATGTCGATACTTCCGTTTCCATCTTTTTTGGATGACGTTCAAGAAAAGGGCCTGCGCAAAGCCCTCTTCGAAGGCGCCAACGAGGTTGTGGAACGCCTGACCGCTGGCATGAACATTCAGGACATCCGCGAGGCCGCGCGCGGTGAAAACCCCAGCCGCCGCCCGAACCCGCGCCTGCAACCCCATGCTGATGGTTTCTGGCTGCACATGCGACCCAGCTATTTCAATCAAGAGATGACCGGGTTATACCCGACATTTCGTCTGGGCTGGCTGTCAACCTATCTCGTCTTTTTCGAAACAGTTACCGGCTTTATTTTGATGCTGTGGTACACACCAGCACCAGAAATCGCCTATGGCAACATGCTTTCGATGCTCAATAATGTGCCGTTCGGCCAATTTGTGCGTGACTTGCACCGGCTCGGTGCTGAGGCGATGGTTCTCATTGTTTTCCTGCACATGTTACGAACGTTTTATACGGGAAGTTATAAAAAGCCGCGACAATTTACCTGGTTCACTGGCGTGTTGTTGCTCATTATTACCGGCTTTCTCAGTTTCACTGGTTATCTCCTGCCCTGGGATCAACTATCGCTATGGGCGGTGACGATTGGTGCGAGTATGGCGGAAGCCACCCCACTGATTGGTGAACAAGCCAACTTGATTATGCGCGGTGGACCCGAATTAGGCGCGAACGGTTTGTTGCGCTTCTACATGGCCCACGTGTTGATGCTGCCGATCTTGCTGTTCATCTTCACGGGCGTGCATTACTACAAGGTCATTATTCACGGGCACAGCTTGCCGCCTCGTTCCGAGAACATCGGCGAAGACACGGCCAAACGGGTACCGCTGGATAAGCGCGTCTATTTCATCCCCGATGTGCTGACCAATGAGATCATGTGGTTTGCGGTCACGACCTTTATCCTGATCGTGCTGTCGATCTGGTTTTATCACGCGCCGTTGGAAAGTCATGCTGACCCGCAGATTACGCCTTTAGGCACAACGGCCCCCTGGTATTTCCTCTGGATTCAAGGTGCGTTGAAGCTGGGTGACAAAACGTTCTGGGGCGTGATTTTCCCCGGCATCTTGCTCAATTTCCTGATGATCGTACCCTACATTGATGTGACTCCCAGTCGTCGGTTTGCCGATCGCCGTCTGGCTTTAAGCATCTCATTTGTAATGCTGTCGCTCACGGTGATTACCAGTTACATGGGCCTGCCAGAATTTGGCGTCGCAACCGCCCGTGACCAGGAAATCCTGCATGAACTCACCTTTGAACCGGCGCACAATCACATGGGCATCTTGCGGCCCGTTCCCTTCGACGAGTTGGTGCCGGGTGCCTATGTCTCCCGTGAGTTTGCAGCAGCCGAAAGTGATGCTGACGCCGCCATCGCCGCATTCAACGCCGAAATCGCTGAGAATGGTGAGCTTGACCACCTGATTGAACATCTGGAAACCAGTTATCTGGATATGTCGACCATCAGCTTGAATTTCACCGATGTACCGGATGCGTCGCCTGAGTTGCGCCATGTAATGGAAGAATTCGCACACAAGCTGGAAGATGCCGAAGCACAGGGCGACCTGTTGGACCCCTGGGGCGCGATTATCATCACACCCAACCAGAGTAACCTGAAACGACTTGACATTATCATCAACTGGCAGGAAGTGGTGCTGGAAGATGGTGTTGCCGTTTTGGATGAGAATGGCGAGCCGATCCCGGTCGTCGATGAAGATGGACATCCAGTGCGCCGGGTCAACAGCGCGCACATCTTCATCAATGAAGAGTCGGCCTACTTTGACTAGCGGGGAAACATCTTGAATTTACAACGTATGCTCATTGAAAAAATGGAAAATCGGGTCCTGGTCGGGATCACGATTTTCCTGGCAACCATGGTCCTGGTTGGTTGGGTCGCGATCAACGAGCCTGGACGCATGGCTTCTTTTCAGCAGCAGCATCTGGCGCGGTCAATCGAAAAAGGGGCCGAGTTATTTGCTAACAACTGTGCAACCTGTCACGGTCCAGCGGGCCTCGGCAGTGGTCGCGCCCCCGGCCTCAACAATCCCCAGCTATTTGGGGTCAATTTCCTGGCGAGTGTTGATGGCGAAATCGCCCGTCTGGAAGATGCGATTGATACGCTGGCAGCGGCTGAAGACACCAGTGACTTGAGCAACGATCAGCTTGATGTCCTGGAAGATCAGTTAGCGGTCATTACCGCAGAATTTGGCGAAGACCCGCACGCGGCTGCGACTGCGGCCCTGGAGGCGGCTCAGGCCGAACGTCAGGCGCTGATTGGTCAGATGCAGGTTGCCGTTGATCGCGGCTATGACCCAGAAGACCCGGACCGGTTGGGCACCTTAGGTTGGAGTGGTACATTAGATAGTTTTGTCCTGACCAGCTTAGTGAGTGGCCGCCCCGTTAGCACCAGCTACTGGCCCGGCCCAATGCCGGCGTGGTCGCTCACCGCCGGTGGCCCGATGCGTCAGGACCAGCTCGAAGATCTGACCAATTACATTATGAACTGGGGTGGTGACCGCCAATGGACAATTGGCGATTTACTGGCTGTTGAGCAGTTTGCTAAGATCCCGGTTGAGGGAGGTGGACTGGTTGAGGGCAGCGTCGCACCCGATGTCGCTAACCTGCAACTGACAGACATCGAAGCAAATCGGGCCATGATTGATGAAACCATCGACACGGTGATGGCCGCCATGCCGGAAATGATCGGCGACCCGAATAATGGTCAGACCCTCTACAATGGGGCATTAGCCTGTGCCGCTTGCCATAACAATGCAGCGGTTGCGCCACCCACCGAGGGCACTTATACGCGCGTCCTGGAAACTCGATTGCAAGATCCAGCGCTGGCCGGCTATACGGCGGAACACTACCTGATCGAGAGTATCCTGGTGCCGAATGCTTACATCGCACCGCCTTCGTATCCGGCCAATGCCATGCCACAGGATTTCGGCCAACGGCTCACGGCGCAGGATTTGCTGGACCTGGTTGCCTACATTGAATCGCAGGATGGTGAAGATCCGCTGGCAGGTTAACAGCGGTCCAAAATTATCATTTCCAAAAGCCTCTGGCACTGCCGGGGGCTTCTTTATTGACCCAGAGGTTGACCAAAATGCAACCATTTTTTGCTGATTATCATCAATTGCTCGACACCATTATCAATGATCTCGAACAGACGGTTAGCGACCTGCCCGCTGACGCCATCAACTGGCAACCGGGGCCAGACATGAGCACGCTGGGCATTCTGGTCTGGCATACGCTGGGCGCAACCCGTTACTTGATTGGGGATGTGTGCCTCGGTGAATCCTCCGACCGTGACCGTAACGCCGAATTCACGCGGACTGATCTGACTGCCAGCGAATTACACGCTTTGCTGGCCCAAACCCGACAGTATATCCCCAACGCATTGGAACGACTCACGCTGGACGATTTAGCCGTCGTTAAGCAATTTCCCGGACGGCCAAACGTTGAGCGCACCGTAAGTTGGACCCTGCTCCACGCGCTGGAACATGCCAACCAGCATGTTGGTCATGCCCAGATCACGCGCCAGTTGTGGGATCAACAGCATACATAAGCCCGGCTTTGCGCTAAAATAATGCTGTGAAGCACAGTTACCAGGAGAATCCTCGAATGCAAATGAAACCCCTGCTCCTCTTACTATTCGTCAGCAACCTGTTGCTCAGCGTGCCATTCGTACTGGCAACCGAAGAAGCCGAAGCCGTTGCCGATGCGGCGGCGGTTCCCGGCGGCGTGAGCACACTCATGTTCTTGCTGGGAGTTGGCGCGATCATCCTGGTTGGTGGCGCGATGCTGGCCCGCGACAGCTTCAAATCTGACAACAGCGAATAGAATCTACAGTTCTCTACAAACCTATATAGATTTTATTGAAAAGTGACATTTGTAACCAATCTGGCTGCAAGTGTCGTTTTGATTGCTCTTTCTTGCTCCTTGTCGCTAAAATATTGGTAAGGAGATTTCAACTTACTATATTTTATTGGAGGGGATATGAATACAGAGGGTCAAGCACGTTCACCGGGAACGGGGCGTGTGTTGATTATCGCGCTGATTGCCATCATCGTTGTGCCGGGGCTGGCACTGGTGATGTTCGCCGTCAATCAAGCGATTACACCGGCGGAGGAACACGTCAACGTGCTGGCAAACAGTAACAATGAATGTGTCGCGTGCCATCAGAATACGACACCCGGTATTGTCGAACAATATGGCCGCAGCACGATGGCTTCCGCCAATGTATCATGCCAGCAATGTCATGAAGTAGAAGCGGATTACCCCGGCGCAATTGAACACGAAGGGACATTTGTCCTCAATACGCCAACCAGCGCTAAGTGTGAAACCTGTCATCAAAATGAGGTGGCCCAATTTAACCAGAGTCGGCATGGCCTTCCCGCCTATATCGCCGTTTTTGGTACCGAAGGCTTGTCGGAGGACTTGATTGCCGCTTACGAGGCGATTCCCGAAGGCAGCTTCAGCCCGGACAAAATGCGGAATGCGCTGGCAGCGTTGGAAGGGCCAGCAGTCACCCGCTTCGCCTGTGAAGGCTGCCACGACATCGGTAAACCCGCAGCCGATGAATCCGTCGGCCAATGCGACAAATGCCATCTGCGTCATGAATTCAGCCTCGAACAGGCCCGCAAGCCGGAGACCTGTAATCACTGCCACATCGGCCCCGATCATCCTCAATATGAAATCTACACGGAGTCGCCGCATGGTATCGCCTACGCGACCGGCGGTGACGACTGGAACTGGGATGCCGAACCGGGCACGCTTACCGTTTCTGACTTCCCGGCCCCCACCTGCGCCACCTGTCATATGAGTGGCTTTGGCTCACAGGGCACGACCCATGATACCGGTGATCGCCTGACCTGGTATCTGTTCTCGCCCATCAGTGAACGCCGCCCGGCCTGGCAGGATAATCAGGTACGAATGCAATCGGTCTGTACGGAGTGTCACAACAGCAACTTCATTGATGAATTCTATACCGACGGTGACGCCCTGGTTGAAGCGATCAATGCCTGGGTGGTGGAAAGCAATGAGATCATCGCCCCGCTGCGTGAGCAGGAATTGCTGACCAGTGCCGCGTTCGATGAACCGATTGATTTCACGCACTTCGACCTCTGGCATCACTGGGGCCGCACGGCGAAGTTCGGTGCCTGGATGCAGGGACCCGATTATACGCAATGGCATGGCGCCTATGAGGTCCTGCGTGAACTGGCGGAACTGCGCGAAATCGTCCACGAGAAGCTGGAAGCAGCGGAAGCGGCGGAACCTGCCGGTGAAGCCAGCGCACTGGAGGTTGACGGTCATGTCACACCTGGCGCTCATCTTCCCGCGCAGGCCAGCAATCGGGAAATTGCCGCTGACACGCGATCAACTCATGTTGTTGGTCGCGGCTATCAGCGAGATCTTTACGGGTGTCGACATCTGGCTGGCGCACAATATCAGTGGCAGCATTACCCCGGCGGAGTGGATTCCGATTATCTTCGGGATCGTCGCGGGAGGCTTACTGTTGCTGGCCGGGTTATTGGCGTTTCGCAACCGGGCGCTGGCGACCATCAGCGCCAATATCGTCTTTGTCGGCAGCATTCTCATCGGCCTGCTGGGGACCTATTTCCATCTCCAGCGGGCGGGGATCATCGGCACCACGCTGGCGCAGGGCCGCGAAGTAAATGCGCTCATCTGGGCACCGCCCTTCCTGGGACCCGCGTTTTTCATCCTGATCGGCGTGCTGGGCATCAGCGCCGCCTGGATCGAGACGCCGACGGGGAGTGGACGCCTGCGCTTATTGGGCAACGCCCATGTCCAGATGCCCTACAGCAAAACCCGGGCTTATTTTCTGATCGTCGGCATCTTCATCCTGTTTACCACCATCAGTAGCGTGATGGACCATTCGCGCTTGAACTTCGAAAACCCCTGGGTCTGGTTGCCCATGATGGTCGGGGTTTTCGGAACGGTCACGGCGGTGACGCTGGGCCTGATCGAAAGACCAACGCAGGCTGACCTCGCCACCTACCTCGTGGCAATGGTGATGTTGCTGGCGGTGGGCATCATCGGCTTTGTGCTACACGTCGGCACGAATCTTGGCTCCCAGTACAGCATTGTCGTCGAACGCTTTATCCGGGGGTCGCCCTTGTTAGCTCCGTTGCTGTTCGCCAACGTCGGTCTGCTGGGCCTCATCGTCCTGCTGGATCCCGCCGAATAGCATGATAATAAGCTGGTGAACGTCACTTGTGACAATCGGCACGAGTTCGGTATAATGCTCGTGTCGATTGATTTTATTGTAATCATAAAATAAGTTGAGGCTGACAGGAGTTTGTTTATGGCCCAGGCAACATGGGAAAAATCGAGCGACGCTGCGGTTCAATTGCAGCGTAGCACAACCAACGGCAGCCGTTTGAAGTTCTTGATCGGCGGGTTCATGATTCTGGCGGCGGTTGGCTACCTGATTATCTCCGGGACTGCTACTGGTGCACGTTATTTTATCACCATTGATGAGGTCGTTAATAATCCCGATTATGTCGGGCAGACGGTGCGCATTTCGGGTGCGGTCAAAGGCGATACGATTCAGTATGATGCTGAATCGCTCACGATTGAATTTACCATCTCGAATCTCCCGGCGGAGTTCGAGGATCTGGCGGTAGCGCTGAACCAGGCCGTTAACGACCCGAATGCGACACAACTGCCGGTGCTGGTGGAAAATCAGGTCAAACCCGACCTGCTGCAACACGAAGCGCAGGCGATTCTCACCGGTTATCTGGGCGAAGACGGCATTTTCCACGCGTCTGAACTCTTACTGAAGTGCCCAAGCCGCTTTGAAGAAGGTGGGCCAGAACAACAAGCCTTGCCCGACACCCACCCGGACATTTAACCATGCTTGCCGAGATTGGCCTTACCACGCTCTTTCTGGCGTTCGCCGCGGCATTGTATGCGATCGTGACCAGTATCTATGGCGGGCGCACTCACCGGGATAATTGGGTCGTCAGTGCCCGCAACGCCAGCCTGTTGACCTTTCCGCTGCTGCTGGTGGCCTGTGCTGCACTGCTGGTCGGGCTGGTGAACGGACATTACCAGATCAGCTATGTCTGGTCGGTTTCCGACCCGGACACACCGCTCTTTTATCGCATCACCGCCCTCTGGGGATCGCAGGCCGGTTCACTCCTGTTCTGGTCGCTGTTGATGAGTTTATTTGCGGTCGGTGCCCTGCTACTCAACTGGCGTTCACACCGGCGGCTGATGCCCTGGGTCATCGCTTATACGATGGCGACGCTGGCCTTTTTCCTGGCACTGTCATTGTTCCTGGAAAATCCGTTTGAACGCTTCTGGATTACGCCCGATTTGCCACGTAATGTCGGCGTGCCAAGTTATGCGCTCATCCCGCCCGGCGCGACGGCTCCCGATGCGCAGTTGTTAGCTGATTCGGCATCGGGCTTGAATCCGCTGCTGCGGCATTTCGGCATGATTATCCATCCCCCGATGCTTTATCTCGGCTTTGTGGGCTTCGTGATTCCGTTTGCGTTTGCCATGGCCGCGCTGGCGTCTGGCGATCTGTCATCTAACTGGATTAAAGCCACCCGCCGCTGGACATTGATTGCCTGGCTGTTCCTGAGTCTGGGCCTGATCCTCGGTGGACGCTGGGCGTATGATGTGCTGGGCTGGGGCGGTTACTGGGGCTGGGACCCGGTGGAAAATGCGGCCTTTCTCCCCTGGTTGATCGGCACCGCCTTCCTGCATTCAGTCATGATTCAAGAAAAACGCGGGATGCTCAAGCAGTGGAATATGTACCTCGTCATCGGCACGTTTTCCGCCGTCATCTTCGGCACCTTCGCCACCCGCAGCGGCTTGATCGAAAGCGTCCACAGTTTCGCCCGCAGCGAAATCGGCTTCCCGATGTTCGCCTTCTGGGGCATCACAACGCTGATCTCAGTTGGCTTGATTATCTGGCGCGGCAGCCGGGGTGAATTACGTGATGACCATCAGTTCGCCAATTTGCTCAGCCGCGAAGCGTTGTTTGTGCTCAACAACGTCATCTTTATCGCCCTGTTTGTCGCCATTTTCTGGGGCAGCTTTGGCGCACCCATCATCTCCGAATTGTTTCTGGATACCAATATCACGCTCGGCATTGATTATTTCATGCGGGTGACACCGCCGCTGTTCGCTGGATTGTACATTTTGATGGGCATCGCACCGCTATCGGCCTGGGGTGCGACTTCATTGAGTCGGCTGGGTCGTTCACTGGTGATTCCCGCGATCTTGACAATCATCTTTGTGGCGCTGTTCGCGCTGACCGGCATGTCCAATCCGGGCGCGTTGTTCGCGTATGGGCTGGTTAGCCTGGCCGGATTTGTGGCCCTGTACGAGATTTACCGGGGCGCTACCGCCCGGCGGCGCACCTTCGGCGAAAATTGGTTCCGCGCCGTCGTCGCCCTGTTCAGCCGCAACCGACGCCGCTATGGCGGGTATATCGTCCACATTGGGGTCACCATCATCGGCATTGGCGTCATCGGTAGCACCTTATTCCAACAGGAAACGCAGCAGACGCTGCAATTGGGCGAATCGCTCACGATTAACAATTATGCCCTGCGCTATGACAATTTCACCGAGGCCATCGCCGCCGATGGTCGCACCATGCAGATCGCTGATGTCACGGTGCTGCGTGGTGGGCAGCCGATAACGCAGTTGCGCCCTCGTATTGATGTTTACCCCGACCAACCAATGACTATTGCAGGTGCCCATAGCACCCTGGAAAATGACTTTTATGTGTTGCTGGTTGGCTGGGAAGAAGTCAGCTTCAATTCAGCCACATTCAAGGTATACATCAACCCGCTGATTAACCTGGTGTGGTGGGGTGGCCTGGTCCTCATCCTGGGCACCTTCATCGCTGCCTGGCCGACGGAAACCGTCCCTACACGGGTGCGCTCGGCAACGCGGAGTAATGGTCGAATCGGACAGACTGCATGAGAAAATTAAAGAATAACCTCACCCCCCGACCCCCTCTCCGAATTCAGAGAGGGGGAGACAAGCAACACAGCCCGAAGGTTCACACTCAATTGGTAGCGAACCAATCAATGGGTAAAGTATTCGGTCAAAGCTGGCTAAGAATTGATCGTACCCTGACCAAAGCTTTCTGGTTGGTATTTCTACTTCTCATCGTCGCGACTGGTGCGCTGGCGCAGGAAATCACCGACGATCAGGTGAACGAAATCGCGGGCAAGATGTACTGTCCGGTGTGCGAGAACATCCCGCTGGATGTGTGTGGCACCGTCGCCTGTGACGATTGGCGCGAGGAGATTCGCACGCAGCTTGCTAACGGCATGACGGAAGAAGAAGTCATCAGCGACTTCGTGAGCCGTTTTGGCGATCGTGTGGTGGGGACACCGGTGGACCCCATGCTACGGGCACTGTCGTTAATAACGCCCTGGATTATTGGTCTGGCTGCGTTGCTGATTGCCGTGTGGACTGTGTTGCGCTGGCGGGGTGGTTCCAATCCCGCCCAGGCCGCTGTTGACGGCGGGCCACCCGATAATCGCGACGACGATTATTATCGCTCACGTATTGAGCAGGATTTGCAGGCCCGACGATAAGTCAGACTCGATTTGGAACGTTCTTACTGGTAGACAATTACTGGAATCCCTATGACTGAAGTGAACCTCCCATTTGAAGAAGCGCCGCCCCCGCCCAAACCACGCGGCCTCAGCCTGGGGTCGATCGTATTGCTCGTGGGCATTCTGGCGGCGATTGCCGTCTTTGGCCTGCAACTCTCCCGCCGTCAGCAGACCCAACCGACCGAAGGCGCGGCCCCCCACTGGGCCATCACCACCTTCGATGGGCAGGAACTGGCGTTGGATGACCTGCGCGGACAAATCATCGTCGTCAATTTCTGGGCGAGCTGGTGTGGTCCCTGCCGCGTCGAAGCGCCCGATTTACAGCGCATTCACGAGCGGTATAAAGATCAGGGCGTGGTCATGGTCGGCATCACCTACACCGATACCGATTCGAAATCGCTCGAATTTATGGAAGAATTCGGCCTGACCTATCCTAATGGGCCGGACCGGGGCAACCGCATTTCCGACCGGTATAACATTCAGGGCGTTCCCGAAACCTTCGTGATTGACCGCGATGGCAAAATCGCCCATTTCATTTACGCGCCGACCAACGAACGACAACTCAGTGCGATGTTGGATGGCCTGTTAAGCGAGGCATAAGCTCATGAGTCTAGGGGGAATCGTCTTTTTTCTGGTAGCGCTGGCGCTCACCGCGCTGGTTGTGGTTGCCCCCTTGCTGCGCCGCACATCCTCGGCCAACGCCGCCGACATCCGCTTGCAAAAGCAGCAGGAACGCTTGCTGGTTTATTATGAGCGGGTGCTGACCAACGTGCGCGACCTGGATGAAGATCATGCGACGGGTAAGATGCCTGATACCGATTATAACGATGAGCGCGAATTGTGGGTACAACGCGGCGTGCAGGTGCTACGAGCGCTGGATAGCCTCGACGATCACAGCATTATCCCGGAAGCGGTTCATGATGAAGCCGCCATTGACGAAGCAATTGACCAGGCCATCGAAAGCGCGATTGCCGATTACCGCAGCGACCACTAAGGACAAAATACTTCATGCATCATGCCTCACGCTGGTTGGCGTTGATCTTATTACTGACGACTGCTTGCAGTGGGTTGGCGGGCGAACCAGACATCATCGCCACCCGGCCCCGCCCAACGAACGCCCCGCCACCTCAGATTACGACGCCCCAGCAAGCGCCCGATGTCGCGGTGGGGGCGGCCATTTTCGCCGAAGAATGTACCCGCTGTCATGGTATTGGTGGTGCTGGGGATGGCGAATTGGTCCGCACGGGCCAGGTGATCCCGCCCAAAGCATTCACTGACCCGGCCACAGCCAGCAGCCAAACGCCGCTGGAATGGTTTACCACCATCACCAATGGTCGACTTGAGGCCCTCATGCCACCCTGGGGCAATTCGCTGAGTGCAGCAGATCGCTGGAATGTAGCGCTGTATACCTATACGATGAGTTACACCGCCGACCAGATCACTGCTGGTGAAGCGTTATGGTCGTCCAATTGTGGCGATAATTGCACCGAACTGGCGGGGGTGGGCGATCTTACCGATGCGGAAACGCTGACAACCGTCAGCGACACCGCCCTGCGCCTGGCCTTGACGGATCAATTTGGCCCGGATGCGGTGGCGGTCGCCGCCTATCTGCGCACATTATCGCTGCAAAATGCGGCAACGATTGGGCAAGACACCCTGCCCGCGCCCGCCGCAACCGAAGAAGTACAGGTCGCACAACCTGCCGCAACCCAACCAGCAACCACTGTGACCGGCGCAGTGATCGGGCAGGTCGTCAATGGCACCGCCGGTAGCGACAGCCCGACCGATCTGGCCGTGCGCCTGTTCCGCTGGGATGCCTCCTTTGCCCCGTTGCCAGTGGTTGAAACCACCACCGACGACACCGGCCATTTCCGCTTTGATGACATTGAGATTAACCCCGGCTATGCCTATGCAACGGGTGTTGGCTACCGTGAGCAACGTTTTGTCAGCCAGTTTGTACGCGGCAGCAACAGCGACAATAACGTGCTCGAACTCCCCATCACCATCTATGAACTGACCGAAGACCCGGATGTCATCAGCATTAACGGCGTCGTCAACCAGATCACCGCCGTTGCCGATAGTTTGCAGGTCGCCCAGGTGCTCAGTGTCAGCAATAATTCGGACCGCATGTACACCACGACCAATCAAGTCAGCGAAGATCAGTTTGCTTCACTGGTGATTGACCTGCCCCCCGGCGCGGTAATCGTCGGCTTCCCCAATAATGAGCAGCGTTTCATCGTCTCCGAAGATCAAACCCAGGTCGTTGATACCGTCCCGGTGTTACCCGGCGACGAACACGTCATTCAAATGGTTTATCTCGTACCCTATCAGGGCGACGCAATCATTGAGCAGGCGTTGAATTATGCCGTTGATGGCACGGTCCGGCTACTGCTGCGCCCCGACATCCTGGAAGCCACTGGCGATAATCTGCAACTGCTGGGGCCGCAGTTGGTCGGCGAAAACACGTATAAGGGCTATGGTGGGGAAGTGATATTGGCAGCGGACGAACCGTTCCGGTTTGAGCTGCGTGGACAACCGGCTCCCACCGCCGCGCAAATTCAGACACCGGGCGCGATCACGTCGAATAATCTGGTCGTGATTTTTGTACTGGCACTGGTCGTCCTCGGTGGGGTGATTGGTGGCCTGTATGTCTTCTACCGGCGCAGTAACCGCGACCCGGACGAAACACCCGCTCAGGCGACCAAAGATGAGAACAGGTTAATTGACGCGCTGGTCCAACAAATCGCCGAACTTGATGACGAGCATAACCGGGGCGACATCAACCACGATGTTTACCAGCGGCAACGGCAAAAACTCAAAAAGCGGTTGGCAGAAGTGATGAGCGATGACGACCAGTAAACCGCTCATCGAAACCCAGGCGCTGGTCAAGGCCTATGATGTGCTATTGATTCTCCGCAAACTTGATTTACAGGTTGAGCGAGGCGAATTCGTCGCCTTGCTGGGACCGAATGGCAGCGGCAAATCAACACTGCTGCGGTTGCTCACCGGCCTCACGCGCCCCACCAGTGGGAAAATTCTGGTCGGCGGTTGGGAACTCCCGCAGGAAGCGGCAGCCGTCCGCAGTCAGATCGGCATGGTCAGCCACAAGACCCTGCTCTATGAAAACCTGACCGCCCGCGAAAATCTGCAATTCTTCGCCCGCCTGTATAACTGCGACAGCGCCGCCCGCATTGACGACCTGTTGCAACAGGTGGGGCTGGCAAAGCGTGGCGATAGCCTCGTGCGCACCTTTTCGCGGGGGATGCAGCAGCGGCTGAGCATTGCCCGTGCGTTGTTGCACGACCCGGATGTCCTGTTTTTGGACGAGCCGTTCACCGGCCTCGATCAAGACGCTGGCGCAACGCTAGATGGCCTGTTACAGCAGTCACATGATGATGGGCGCACGATTATCATGACGACCCATCAATTAGAACGCGCTGCCCGCCTGGCAACCCGCATCGTGATCTTGCATCGGGGTCGGGCAAGCTACGATGCCCCCGCCGCCGACCTTACACCGCAGGCCCTCGCCGCCCGTTATGCCGAAATCACCAGCATGGCAACCGCCCGATGAAAACATCATTCTGGCAAGCGGTACTCTCGATCACCCGCAAAGACCTCCGGGCCGAATTGCGCAGCCGTGAACTGGTGAATTCGATGGGCTTATTCGCGCTGTTGAGCGTCTTGATCTTCAGTTTTGCGCTCGAATTAGACCGGGTGGCACGGCAAGAGGCGATTAGCGGCGTGCTGTGGGTGACGGTGGTGTTCGCCAGCATTCTGGGCCTCAACCGCAGCCTGGCGATGGAACGCGATCAGGGCAATCTCGACGCGCTACTGTTGGCACCGATTAATCGAGTAGCGATCTTCTCTGGCAAGCTGCTGGGCAACTTCCTGTTCACGCTGGTCGTCGGGTTGATTTTGCTGCCCCTCATGACCGTTCTATACAATCTGCCGCTGGTGCAACCCTGGATAATCTTCGTTTTACTACTGGGTATCGCGGGATTTTCCACCATTGGCACGCTGTTGGCAACCATGACCGTGCAGACCCGTGCCCGCGAATCACTGCTACCCATTGTCATGCTGCCGGTAGCACTACCCGTTTTGCTATCCGCCGTGCGCGCCAGCACCGCTATTCTCAGCGACGCGCCCATCGCTGACTGGATTGCGTGGCCGCAGCTATTGATTGTCATTGACGTGATTTACCTGACGCTGTGCTTTCTGCTGTTCGAGTACGTGATTGAAAGCTGATGACGATCATCACTGATTCTCATCACTTATGACCTTCATTCTTTGAAAAATCTCTATCAAGGTGCTAAGATTTTGTAGATTTTCGTAGATTTATGAGGATTAAATCAATGAGTGCTGTCCAGGAGTTTCCAACCCAACCATCGGCAACACCCGCTGCAACCAGCATGCCATCCCTGCTCCGCATTCTCACCATTGCAACCATCATTGCCGTCTTGATCGGGCTATATATGGCGCTGGTTTTTGCCGGTACCGACATTGACCAGGGTGATGTGCAACGCATTTTTTATATCCACATGCCCGCCTTTTTTGGCGCATTTCTGGCGTTTGGCGCAACGGTTGTGGGCAGCATCCAATATCTGCGCACCCGCAAAATCAAATGGGATACGCTGGCCCTGGCCGGGGTTGAGGTCGGGCTGGCGCTGGCAGTGGTGAACGTCGTCACTGGCTCCATCTGGGCACGGCCTATCTGGAATACCTGGTGGACGTGGGACCCGCGCCTGACATCGGCGGCCATCATGTGCCTGACGTATGCCGCCTATTTGATGCTGCGCAATGGCATCGAAAACCCGGAACAGCGTCGTCGTTTCGCTGCGATTTACGGCATTCTGGCAATCGTCACCGTGATTATGACGCTGATTATCATCCGCATCCGCCCGGACACCATTCACCCGACGGTGGTTGGCCCCAGCCCGCAGAATGCTCAGGGTACATTTGAGTTGCAAGCCACTACGGGTGTGAGTACGGCGCTGCTGACCAATCTACCGATCTGGGGACTGCTGGTTCCCATCACATTAATGTGGCACCGCATCCGGTTGCAAAATCGGGTAGAAGCGGTCGAAGGCTTAAAAGCCAAAGTGCTGAATCAGGAGTAGTAACCATCCAATTCAAACGGTTGTAGGGGAGGGTCTAAGACCCTCCCCTACCAAATTTCCGCACGCTTCTATTATCTAATTCATGGAGTAACCCACCATGCCCCCTGATACCGGTGCCTATCTCATTCTCGGACTGGCGACAACCGCCATCATCATCGGCGCACTGATCGTCAGCCTGTTCACCCGCCAGCGCAATCTGGACCGGGACCTGGAACTCATCCAGCAGTTGCAGGACGATCAATAACCGTCATTGGCACGCCGTCGCTTCGAGACTATACTGTGGTCTATGCGACGATTGATACTCATGCTGCTGATGCTGGCGGCCTGCCAAACGCAGACAACAATTCCTGCCAGCGCGCCGACCATCCAGCCGTTCCCGACGATGACGCCGGGGCGCAAGATTGTGGGGGCGTTGCCAACGGTAGTCGCCCTGCAACTCGATGGTTCGAATCTGGCGAATCCGGCGACGGCGGTGGCGCTGGCGAATCAGCCAACCCCCACGCCCGATTATGCCGTTTGCCCGCCGACCGCCAGCCCCATCTTGGCCGATACCCCGACAACCAGCCGTGAGATGGCAGCGGAAATTACGCGTTTCCTGTCGCTGGGTGGCCTTCCAGCGGCGCTGGATGCCAGTTTGCGTGACGACTGGCGCGTCCAGGGGGATAGTGGCGCGGTGCGGGCCGATGTGGACCTGACCGGCGAGGGTCAGCCGGATGTCGTCACAACCTATTTAGTCCCCGGTGAAGGTGGCGCCTTACTCGTCGCTGGGTGTGCCAACGGTCGCTATGCCACGCTCTACGAAACCAGCACCACCTCGATTCCCCAGCTAATTTATCTTGGGGACATGAATGTTGACCGGCAGGCCGACATCCTCTTCACCAGCGAAACCTGCACCGCTGACGAAGATTGCAACCTGCGCACCCAATTCATAAGTTGGGAACCGTTGCAGGGCCGCTTTAACAGCCTGCTGGGCACCCCTATTGTCAGCCAGAATCCGCCAGAAATTGCTGATGTCGACAACGACCGCATTTTGGAGATCGTCGTGCGCATGACCAGCAGCGGCACCCCGGCGACCGGCCCACTGCGCACCGGCGTAACCATCTACGACTGGAACGGCACCGTCTATATGCGTTCGATTACCCAACTGGACCCGCCACGCTTCCGCATTCAGGTGTTGCATCAAGCCGACCGTCATCTGGCGCAGAACAACCCGGACGCTGCGGTTGATCTCTACGAATTATCGCTGGCAGACACATCACTGGGCAACTGGTTTAACGACGACCCGGAGATTCTCCGCGCCTATGCCTTGTTCCGACTGTTGACGACCTATGCCTTTACCGAAGATAACGGCTTGCTCACGATATTCCAGTCCGTTCAGCAGAATTACCCGGACCCACAGACCAGCCCGGTCTATGTCGGGTTGAGCAATACCTTCTGGAATGCGCTGCAATTGACCGGCAACCTGCGCAGTGCCTGTCTCGAAGTGCAGGAAATGATCCGTGCGCGACCGGAAGCCTTAAGTCTGCTCAGTCGTTATGGTCAAAGCGGACCGGTCTACACAGCCGAACAACTCTGCCCGTTTTAGGAGGCAAACCCATGCGATTAGCGATTCTGGCGGATATTCATGGCAATCCGATTGCATTAGATGCCGTACTGGACGATATTAATGGTCAGGTAGACGAGTATTTGTTTTTGGGCGATTATGCCGCTATCGGCTTTGACCCGGCGACGGTCATCAAACGAGTTCGAGAACTCCCGAACGCGCGGTTTGTTCGCGGCAACACCGACCATTACACTTGCACCGGCGACCGCCCCTTTCCCTCACCGGACGATGTACTCGCCGACCCCACCTTGATGCCGCTCTTGCTGGATATTCAGGCTGGTTTCACCTGGACGCAAGGGTTTCTGGCAGCACATGGTTTGCTGGATTGGCTGGCGGCACTGCCGGTTGAGGAACGCATCACCCTGCCCGATGGCACCCGCTTGCTGGGGGTACATGCCGCACCAGGCCGCTTTGATGGCACCGGCTTTCACGATGAGATGAGCGACGACGAACTGTGGGAGATGGTGGCCGATTGTCAGGCCGACATCGTGACGGTCGGGCATTATCACTGGCCGATGGACCGCACGCTCAACGGCATTCGTTGTATCAATGTTGGACCCGTTAGCAACCCCAACCGCCCTGACAAACGCGCCAGTTACGTCATGATCGAAGCAGATGAAAAGGGGTATCAAATCGAGTTTCGCCGGGTGGCCTATGACATTGACGCCGTGTTAGCTGCCAATGATCGCTCCGGGCACCCGACCGTTCACTTTAACACTCATTTCTGGCGTGAATAAAAGCGGTAATCCCAATGACTGACCTCACCGATCAAGACTGGCAAATCCGCCTATTCACCTACCAATTTTTCATCGACCACGAGCGCCCGCCGACCTACCATGAAACAGCACAGCACTTTAGCCTGAACGCTGAAGCCGGTCGGGCCGCATACCAGCGCTTGAACGCCGCCCATGCCATTTTTCTCGACCCCGGCACCGACAATATCCGTATGTTACACCCCTTATCGGCTGTGCCGACGCCCTACCGCGTTCAGGTCGGGGAGCGCCGTTACTTCGCTAACTGTGCCTGGGATTCGTTGGGAATCCCGGCCATGCTCCATACTGACGCGCCGATCGAAGCACAGTATGCCCACACCCATGAACCCGTGACCTACAGCGTAAACAACGGCGCGGTTATCCCACCGACTGCGGGCATCGTCCATTTTGCGCTACCGTTTGCGGCGTGGTATGACGATCTGATTCACACTTGAGCAACGATTCTGCTCTTCCGGTCGGAAGCAGAGGTTGACCAATGGTGTGCGGCCCACAACGAAAATCGCGGCGCATTGCTCACGCTCGAGCAAACCTGGGCGCTGGCGCAAGCCTGGTATCAAGATCGTATGGACGCAACATTTCGGGGACGCACGGTCGCGGAAGCCGTCGCCATTTTTGAAAATTTAGGTTTCGATTCACCTTTCTGGCGGCCCTGACTCTTGGTGAGATGGAAGTGTATCTGTAGAATATATGTAGCGCATAGCCTTTAGTTTTTAGCGCTTAGCTTTATACAGTGTCGATATGCTAGCAAATCGAGATTTGAAATGATCGCTCAGCGGCTGACAAATCATATTGACGGCTGGCGACTGAAGACTATCGACTCGTAGCTACCTTACCTCACCCACCGAGGAATTTTATGTCTGACCTTTTGAACTATTTTCAAGACCAGCGGCAGGCCATGATCGACTTGCTCACGACGCTGGTCAACTATGAAACACCGACCCGCGATAAAGCAGCAGTGGATCGCCTGGGCGAATTCATGCGCAGCCAATTCCAATCGCTGGGCGCGTCGTCAATCGAGCGCTTCCCGCAAACCGAAGTCGGCGATATGCTGCTGGCAAAATGGCATGAAGATGCGCCCG
Source organism: Phototrophicaceae bacterium (assembly GCA_965223835.1). GTDB lineage: Bacteria > Chloroflexota > Anaerolineae > Aggregatilineales > Phototrophicaceae > CAVYXZ01. The sequence continues at coordinate 562,901 of CBDCXQ010000001.1, read as the reverse complement.
GCCCGCCTATCCTGTTCCTGATGCATATTGATACGGTCTGGCCGATGGGTACGTTGAGCAGCCGCCCAGTGACGATTGACGATGATGGCCGCTTGTTTGGTCCCGGCGCGATTGATATGAAAGGGGGCATCACCATTGTCCTCACGGCGCTGCGTGGGTTGGTCGAACGGGGTGAACTGCCGGAGCGTCCCATCTGGATTCTGATGACAACCGATGAAGAAGTCGGTAGCGTTCATTCCAGAGAGCTGATCGTTGAGATTGCGAAACAGTGCGGTCTGGTGCTGGTGATGGAACCGGCTACACCGGAAGAAGCGCTCAAGACCTGGCGCAAGGGCATCGCCACCTATGAAATTAGCGTCACCGGACGTGCCTCCCACGCCGGTAATGCGCCGGAACAGGGCATCAACGCGATTGTCGAGATGGCCCAGTTGATTATGGAACTGAACGCCATGAATGACCTGAAAAACGGCACGTCCGTTTCCGTCACCACGATCAGTGGCGGCATCACCATGAACGTGATCCCGCCCAATGCGCAGATCACCGTCGATGTGCGCACCCTGACCGCCCGTGCCTACGAAGAGGTTGACGCCCAGATTCAAGCGCTACTGCCCCATGTACCCGGCGCGGAATTACAAATCGCCATGCATCACTCGCGGGGGCCGATGGAGCGCAACGCGCAGATGATCGCGGCCTTTGAGCAGACACGGTCCATTGGTGAGAAATATGGTCTGACGGTGCGCGAGGATGGCAGCGGCGGCGGGTCGGATGGCAACCTGACCGCCTATGAAGGCATAACGACGCTGGACGGTCTGGGGCCACAGGGCACCGGCTTACACGCTGAGCATGAACACGTTGTCATCAACAGCCTGCCTCGCCGGGCCACGCTCATCGCCGGGATGCTGCGCGACTGGCAGTTCGACTAGGTTCAAAGCGGAGGCCGGTAGCCGACCATGCGGCGCAATGTCATCTATGGTCTGATCGGCCTCCTAATTATCGTCATTGCCCTGGACTTTCAAACCACCACCGACAGTCGTCCCTCGAACCGACTAATCATCCCGGATACCGTGCCCATTGCCGCAACAGCTGCCCCAACCGCCATAGCGGAAGTCACCGTCATCACCGCCACACCCAATGATGAAGAACTACAACAGGTGTCGTTGACCCTCACCGCGATGGCGGCAGCGCCGTCCTTGACACCAACAACTATTATTAGTGAGGGTCAGACCATTACGCATTCGTTGCAACGCGGCGAAACGCTCTTCAGTCTGGCGCAGGTCTATGGCACGACCGTTGACGCCATCATGTCTGCCAATAACATCGTGGATCCGACGCGCTTGCGGGTCGGCACGCTATTGACCATTCCGGGTACAACCGGATCAATCCCATCGGTGACACCGGTTCAAGTCGTGTCGGTGGCGACCGCTCAAGCAGCAAGCGCACCCACTGCCACCCCCGGCACCATTGTCCCAGCCAACGTTCAACTACCCACCAATTTTAACGGCTTGGACTTCGCTGCTTTCGTCGTCATGCCGCCATCTGTCCGCCAGAACGTGCGCGAAATTTATGCCGAGGGTCAGGCGTTGGGCAATAATCCGCGGGCCTTTTCGCGCCTCGGCGACAGTACGATTGAGCATCCCTACTTCCTGGCGCGGTTTGATAATGGCCCTTACAACCTGGGTAGTTATGCCTATCTGCAACAGGTGATTGAGTATTATGCCGGGTCATTCGATCATGCCGGCGTGGCGGTGCGTCGCGGCCTGCACACGTGGTCGGTGCTGGATTCAATGTGGGCACCGAAACCGCTGTGTGGAGCCGGCGAACATATGCTGGCCTGCGAATTCCGGCGACACCGGCCCAGCATTCTATTCATTCGTCTGGGATCCAACGATGTCGGCATCCCGGATTCGACAAATCGCAACCTGCGCGAGATCGTCGACTACACCATCAACAGCGGCGTGATCCCAATTATCGGGACCAAAGCCGATCGCCATGATGGTCCCAACAACACCAATAACAACATCATGCGCCAGATCGCGACGGATTATGCGATTCCGTTGTGGGACTATGATCTGATCGCCGGGACGATTCCGGGGCGGGGATTAGATATTGATGGCGTGCATATGACAACCTTTTTCGCCCACGATTACACCTCACCCGTGGCGCTGACACGCGGGCATGGCGTCCACAATCTGACCGCGCTCATGATGCTTGACGCAATCTGGCGGGAACTGAATCAATAGCCAACATTTATGCGGTCAAAGAAGCGGCTGACCCAGCAGGTGGTCGCCAACGCGCAACGCCTGGGCCGCAATCGTCAACGCCGGGTTCATGGCCGCCGACGAGGGGAAAAACGATGAATCTACCACGTAGAGATTATCGACATCATGCGCCTTACACAACGGATCCAGCACGGACTGTGCGGGGTCGGTGCCAAAGCGCAAGGTCCCACACTGGTGCGAATTGGTCTCAATGCCCAGCGTCTGCGTAAACACCAGCGGATAATCCGCCGACCGCATCATTGACCGCGCCGCCTGAACCAGCTTCTGATGCGCCACCCGATTGTTCGGTTGCCAGCGCACCACAATGCGCCCATCTGTGCGTAACGTCACCCGATTTTCCGGGTCGGGCAAGTCTTCCGACATCACCCACCAATCAACGCTGCGGGCCGCCATTTCCCTCAGCACAAATTGGGGCACCAGCGGCTGTGAAATCGCCAGCATCCCTGCCTGTAACTTACCCAGCATCTGGATATTGCCCATTGGATAGGGGAAATCCGGGCCGCTCAAGTAAAAATCATTGACGGCCATCGTCTTCTGAAAAACCGTCGGATTACGTTTGCGCGGGTTGATAGCCGTCAGCGCCGTATTATTGTGAACCATATAATGGCGACCCACCAGACCTGACTGATTGGCTAAACCAGTCGGATGCTTATCGCTGGTTGAACGCAACAACAACGCCGCTGAATTCACTGCCCCACAACAGACGATATAGCGCCCAGCGCTGACCTGAAGGACCTCGCCCTCTTTTTCCACCTCGACCGCCGTGATCGTCTGTCCAGTCGCGTCGGTGATGAGTCGCCGCGCAAAGGCATTCGTCCAGAGCGTGATATTTTCGCCGGCGGCTAATGCGGGTCGCACACAGCGCAGGTCGGCATCGCTTTTGGCATCGACTTTACAAGGGAAACCATCACATGTTTTGCAGCGTATGCAGCGTCCACCCTCCCGCAAATCTATGCCCATTGGCAGGAAGAACGGATGTAAATCTTGTGCTTGCAAACGACGCCGCAATTCAGCAATGTGGGGTTCGTCGGGCACTGCTGGATACGGATAGGGTTGAGAACGGGGTGGTTCCGTGCGATCAGCGCCCGGTGTGCCATGTACGGCATAGAGCGTTTCCGCCTGATTGTAATAGGGTTCCAGGTCGTCATAGCTGATCGGCCAGGCCGGTGAAATGCCGCCTTCGTGCTCCAATGCGCCAAAATCTTCGCGCCGGAAACGGGGCAGCGCCGCCCCGTAAACCTTCGTATTGCCGCCGACAAAGTAATGGACACCCGGCTGAAATGCCGCGCCCGTTGCCGCATCAATCCATTGCTCAGCCGGTTTGTAACGCTTCGCACCAAATACTGCCGGGACTTGCCAGTTCTCATCTTCACTGGGGAGATAATCACCACGCTCCAGCACCAGAATCTTCGCCCCGCTGTTGCGCAGTGCATACAATAGCGTGCCACCCCCGGCACCGGTCCCAATAATGATGAAATCGTAAGTGACTGCCATCCGCTAACTTTCTACCAGATCAACCAACGCATCCAACTCCGGCAATAACGTGACACTCTCCTGCTCATTGGGGTCGGTTCGCGCCAGCACCGCCACACACGGTTCGGTTTCGCTGAGGTTAGCTGGCAAATGCGGCATCCCCGCCGGGATATACAAAAACTCCCCGGCCTTGACGATAACCGATTCTTCGAGGTTTTCGCCAAACCACATCTTGCCCTCACCACTGAGGACGTAAATCACTGATTCGTGATTCTCGTGCAGGTGCGCTTTGGCCCGACCACCCGGCGGCACGGTCAACAGGTGCATACAGATGCCCTGTGCCCCCACACTTTGCGCCGACACGCCCTCAAAATAGCTAAAGCCCTGCTTACCATCATAAGTATCCGCCGGGCGAACCACCCGACAGGTCAATTTGTCCGCCATTTGACTGCTCCTATTGATCGCTTGCGTACATTATAGGGCATATTCATGATAATGCCGTCAGCGGTTGGCGATAACCTCACCCACGACTATACTCTTGCCATTCCAATATGAGAACAATATCCGAGAGCAATGGACTCATGCAGCCTGAAGCCCGGCAATTTAGCGTGCCCGACGACTTCCCCCGCCTCGTTAACTTGAAAAACGCCTATCTCGCCAATTTTGGACGATCAACAACTGAAGACCGGCAACGCTTCTTGCTCAGTCTACGCGACCACGACGCGGTCAAAGACAACCGGGTTATCGTCGATCCGGCGGATTCGGACCGGCTGATCGGCTATATCTGGGTGTGGCAACAGACTCAGGGCCGGGTCGTCTACGAACTGGTCATTCATCCCGACTGGCAACGCCAGGGCCTGGGGAGTCAGCTAATCCAATGGGCCGTCCAACGCGCAATTGAACTCAAGGCCGATCACATGGATGCGCAGGTCAACGTGACCAACCCGGCGGAAATCCGCTTTGTTCAGAAACATCACTTCCGGCCTCTGGGCACTTACTTGCGCATGCAGCTTCAGCCTGATGTAATGCTCTCGTCTGTCGAATGGCCCGCTGGCTATGACGTGCGGACCTATCAGCAAGTACAAGACCTGAGCACGTATGCCATGCTCATGAACCAGGGCTATGGTGATTTGTGGGGTCATGCACGGAATGTAGCGGCGGACGAACACCGCAAAGGTCTCGCCCATTTTGACCCGGAGGGTATCTTCCTGTTGTTTACTAAGACTGGAGAAGCCGTTGGTCTGGGGCGCGTACAATTACAATCACAAACCAACGTCCAGGATGGCAGCCATAGCAACACAGTGGATGTACCCGGCATTATTCCAGCACACCGCCTACCGGACCTGTATCGTGTCCTGCTGCTACATAGCCTGCACTGGATGCGCGATCACATGACCGAACCCGGCACGATTGTGATGGATTCGTGGGGTGATTTCGATTCGACCGTTGAAACATTCTGGCAACTTGGCTTCGAAGTTGAGCAACACGCTATCGGTTATCGACTGTATCTGACCTAAATGCTGCTGTAAAGAGTCTGTGCATATCAGACAAGGGTCTTCTTTTGAAAACACGCCTTACACCTTACACGACCTACCTCATCATGCGCGGGTGGGCCTCATTGTTCCACAACATGTGGGTAACGGTGGTGCTGTTGTATCACACGACAATTGTTACCGATGATCCGCTTCAACTGGTGCTCATTGGCGTGGTGATGGAGGCCACCATGTTCTTGTTTGAGATTCCTACTGGAATAGTGGCTGACACCTTTGGCCGACGCCGGTCAATTATTATCGCGTTTGTGATTACCGGCGTCGCGTTCATCATCGAGGGTGCGTTTCCGTTTTTGCCAGCGGTGCTACTGGCGGCCTTTCTCTGGGGATTGGGCTTCACCTTTTACAGCGGGGCCAACGATGCCTGGATTGCCGATGAGGTCGGTCTTGAACGCGCCGGGCAGGCTTATCTACGCGGCACCCAGATCAGTCTGTTCACAGCGCTGATCGGCATCACCATCGCGGTACCGCTGGGCAGCACTCATCTTGGTGTGCCAATTCTAATCAGCGGTGTCGCCCAACTGGTGCTGGCAATGTTTCTGATGTTGGTCATGACAGAAACTGGTTTTCAGCCTACTAAACGACAGCGTTCTTTCGGCACCGAAATCATGGGAACCTTCAAGGCCAGTGCCCAATTGGTGCGGCAGCGACCGGCGCTCAGCCGCATTCTGCTGATTGGCGTCATCATTGGCCTGTCGGTGGGGGGCTTCGACCGCTTATTCACCCCGCATTTCGTTCAGAACTTTACGTTGCCGCTGGTCGAGCCGGTGGTCTGGTTCGGTTTCATCAGCGCCAGCCAGAAGCTATTGACGATTATGGCAGTTGAATTGGCCCGTCGCCGACTAAATATTCTGGATGAAGGGCAATTGATCCGCATATTATCGGGGATGTATGCGGGTACGATAGTCGGTAACGTCATGTTTGCCATATCCGGTCAATTTCCCCTGGCGTTGGCCTGTTTCCTGTTCAGCCAGACTCTACGGGAAGGCAGCAAGCCGATCTTTGTCGCCTGGATCAATCAGCACGCCGAATCACAGGTCCGGGCAACCGTAATTTCGATGTACTGGCAATCGAACGCGTTGGGGCAAATCGTCGGTGCGCCGATCATCGGGGCAATCGGCACCCTGACCTCGTTGCGTGTCGCCATCACAACGGCGGCGCTGGCACTTTCACCCGCGTTATGGTTCTTCCGACAACCCGACCCATCAGAACCCAACCCCGGATTGGAGTGATTCCAGCGTGTTCAATAATTCAGTACGGGTCGTGATCGTGCGCATGGTGACAATCCAATCGTGAATCGAGGGACTCAGGTCGAGTATGGTCTGCACGCTGGGGCCAATCGGGTCACTGCCGCCCGCCCCCGGCGCACCGGATTGATAGCCACCATAGAATGCAAAATATGCCTGATTCAGCTTGCGGATGCTCCAACCGTTTTCGACAAAAAGCTGACGGCGTTCCTCCATGTAAACCTCAGCTTCCGCAACCTTACCGTCGGCCAGCAAATCATCCACGCGGCGGCGCGTCTGGTCCATTTCTGCACCAAAATCAAATGGTGCGTCAGCTTGCTGTGGAGCGGACACCAACTGCGTCGTTGGCGTGTGCGCTAGCTCAGGATAATAACGGGCGATGACCAGCGGGCTGATGACCTTGCCGAAGATGTTGGCGGTGGTTTCGTTGATGATGCGCGACTCGCCGCTGAAATCAAAGTCCTGCCCCAGCGGGAACGCAAACAAGTAGTGATGCAGCCATTCGTGCGCGAACACCTCAACCGCATATTGCAACGACGCGGTCTCGAAAATCATCGCCGGGTACAGGGCAATCCCGCCGAGGGGAATCACCAGTGAGGAGACATCTTCCTGTTTGTCAATCAGCGCTTCCAACGCAGCGATCTCGTCTATTGGCAAAGGGTCAATATTCAGATTTACATCAATCTTGATTTCGTCACGAGGCGACACCGCCAGCAAGTTGGGCAGCGGTGTGAAGTGCATGGACAGCGGCGGCAGCACCTGCCCCAACAGGCCGAACCCCTCGTCAACCAGCACCGCCGAGACCTGCCCTTCCAAAATGCTCTCGACCAGCGGTTGCCGGTCACGAAAGTCCGCTCGTAATGCGTCGCGCTGAACTCGAAGTTCCGCACTTTCAGCCTGGGGATCAGTCACCGCTGGGTCTGTGTAAATCGCATTGACTTGCGCCTCAAGTTGTTGGGCAGTGGCTAAATCGGTCAGATACTGGCGCACATACTGGCTGCGGTCAGGCTCGGTCATGAAGGGATGTAGACCATACAGTTCTTGCTGAGCTTTGACCGCCAACGCATTCACCTCCCAGGTTACATAATCAAAGGTATGATCTTTGACCAGCAACGAAATCGCCCGCCATTGGATGCCAGTGGGCACGGTTGAATAGTTGAGACCAAACAGGAGGATGAGCAGTAAGAGCAAGTAACCCAGTAAGCGCTCAATCAGACGAAACAGCCAGCCATACAGCCGCAGTACATTGACCATCAGGTGCAGTGTCCTTAGTGCCCGTTAGCCAATCATCTGCTTCAGCTTGAGCATCCAGAAGGTGGATTCTAATTCAATGGCCTGCGGCGTGCGGCGATTGGCTTCCAGTCCCATGTAGTTCCCCAGTATCCAATAGCCAGTGGCGTTTTCGATCAGATATTCACGCGGGAGCAAGTAGGTGCCCTGCGCCGTTTTGAACGTTTCTAGATGGTCAAGCGCGGTCTGAAACCACTGATGCGTTTGCACCGATGGAAAATGCACCAGCAGCAGCAGATGTCGCAGCAGACTGCGCCGCTGGGCATCGTCCAGGTCAAAGTAGAATAAGCCGGGTAAATGCACGCTCCAACCAATCACCCAGTAGCGGCGCGGTTCGAACAGCGCGATGCCATAGCCATTGGGCAGACGCTGATAAGCCGGTTCGAGAATGTAGTCCATCACCGTGTTGATTTGCTGCTGCACCGCTGGGGTCAGCATGTCAGATGGATAGTTCGCAAGAATGTACAGATCGTACCAGGTGGGCAAGGGCATATTGCCATCAGCAAACAGGTCCGGGTCCACTAGGGGCTGGTCGCGGTAGGCTTTGGGAATGGCGGGATAGCTAGCAGGATCCACATAAAAATCGTGGTTGCCCTGTGCGCAAAAATCGGCCAGCACATGCAAACGTTGCCGGGCGATCTCACGCACCGCCGGGTCTTCCGTATAACCCGCACGCAGCAAGAAAGCCGCCACAATGGTGCGCGTATAAAAAACATCGCTGAACATGCCGGTTTCACGCGGGAGCCACTCACGAAAGTAGCGCGTTTTATCATCAAAAGCCGTCATGCCATAACGACAGCCCAACTGCGTCAGCTTGCCCATGACGGATTCATAGGTGGTATGTTTGGCCCCATGCACCGCGTTGAAACTTGTGTCACGCATGAAGCGCTGCAACCACATGTGCAGCACCGGGCTTTGGAGCAATTCCCCCTCTAGCGTGTCCAGGTTTGCCGTTGACCCGGCCAGTTCGGTTGCCGTGCGATAGCGAATCACCGGGCCGCCGTGTTCCAGCAGCCAGTCAAGCGTCATTGATACTTAAACCCCACAATGCCGATCACGAACAATGCCACCGTCGCCACTGCCAACACACCCAGCGGCAGTAACACATCGCCCAGTGTACCACCGAAGAAAAACAACTGCCGGAAGCCATCCATCGCCCAGCCCGTCGGCGTCAGGTGTCCAATCGTCTGCATAAACGGCGGTGCAACATCCAGCGGCCACCACGCCCCGCCCAACGCTCCTAGCAGCATGCCCAGTAGCGTCGAGAGCGCACTCACCTGGGATTCGTTGCGCATATAGGGAACCAGTGCAAAGCCCAGCGCGGTAATGCACAACGTGTAAACCAGAATCAGCAATAATAGCGCGATGAAATCGTTGCCGAAGTTGATGCCAACCACCAGACCTACCGCAAACACAATCAGAAATTGGATAATGCCGATTGTAAAATAGGCCAGAATTTTGCCGCCGATGATGTCACTGCGCCGCACCGGCATGGCCGCCAGGCGCGGCAGTGTCCCCGCTTGCCGTTGTTTAACCAGACTGGTCATGGCGACGGCCAGCACACTGAACGCGACGAAAAAAGTCGCCATACCGGGCACCGACTGGGTAAAGCCGCCGTTATTATCGCTGGTTTCACCAACGGTCAGGGTATAGTCAATCGTAACCGGTGCCGCCGCCCAGGCATTGCTGGCCTGTGTGAAAACCGCCGCGCTGTAGGCAGAATCGTCCGTTACCGACCCGCCCTGTAAGCGCTGAAAGATATTGGCAAAAATCGTTAATAGCGAATTCTCGCCATTTGCTGACTGTAATACATCCCGCAAGCCGACGCCTACCCGCGTTGCAATCACCGAACCGTTAACCCGTTGCAATGCCGCCTCAATCGACTGGCGCACGACATCGCTGATTTCCGGTTGCGCATAATAGGGTAATGTCAATGCTGTCTGAGTCGTCAGCGCCGCCCCATAACCGGCAGGCAGCACCAGCAAGCCTTCCGTGACGCCATCCTGAACCCGTTGCACGGCTGTTTCACGGTCCAGGGAGTCAAGCTCATCGAGGGCACACCGGTTAGCATCATCTTGATCTTGCGGACAAATCAACAATGCGGGATTCACGGACCGCAGGTTGCCGATAAAGGCCTGTGTCTGTGCGCTGTTATCCTCGTCCAGCACATCAATCCGAATAAAGTCGGGACCGCCACCGCTGAACACGCCGCCCAAAAACAACGTCATAATCACCGGCATCACCAGCAACCCCAGGATATTGCCACGATCGGCCAGATAGATACGTAAATCAGTCCTCGCGATCGTCAGAATATTGGACATGATTACAACACCTCAATGCGCCGATTAAACAGAAACAGCCCAATGCCAAACAACAGCACGCCCTCAACCACCAGCACGACCAGGTTAAGCAAAATATCGGAGTTGCCAGCGGCCAGCTTGGTAAAGGCATCCATGCCCCAGAACACCAGCGATAGATAGGCGACCGGGAACACCGGCGCAAAGCCAAAGCCACCACCCACCGCGACCATCGCAATGTTGATGACGGCCCCAATCGGCCCCACCTGTTCCGGCGTCCGCGCCAGGCCGGTGAGCAACACCCCAAACCCGGCGACACACAGCGCTAGTGCCAACACGACCGCCCCAATCGCCAGCAGATTCGTGCCCCAGATGAGTGAGGGTTCACCCGCAATCAGACTGGCAATTACCGTTAATGCGGCCAGCAACAGCGTCAATTGCACCAGCACCATCACAAAGGTGCTAAAGACTTTGCCAATGAGAATGACACTACGTGGCGTCGGTGAAATGAGCATCCGCTGCAAGGTGCCCGCCCGCCGTTCGCTGATGATGCTCAGCACGCCAAACTGACCGGCAAATAGCGCGAAGAAAACGCCTTGTGCGGAACCGGTCTGTACCAGAATCTGATCAATCACGCTGCGGTCGTCACCTGCATCGTCCGCTGCTAATGATTGCGGGTCCAGGCTGATGGTTGCCATGCCGGGCGCAAAGCCACAGCCCAGGACCGTAGCCACTTCCGGGTTAGCTTGATCGGCTGAGAGTTGCAAGGCGGTCAATGGATCGGTCTGAAACAGCGCGTTGATGGACGCCCCAATCGCGATATTGCCGGTGAGCAATTGATTGGTAAAGCCTTCGACAATGCTGCGGACGATGATGCCCTCAATCGACTGCCCGCTGTTGGCATAGACTTCCACCGCTGTGGCTGGACTATTTGAGGTCGCTGCCCCGGTCACGTTGACGTTGGGGCTGATCTTCGCACTAAAGTCCGCTGGAATGACGACAAGGACCGCGTAGTCGCCATTCTCCACCCCAGCCCGACCCACCGCTACGTCATCTAATTGGGTCGCCGTGACCAGTTCATCAAGTGGTTGATTAAAGCCGCTGGCCGAATCCTCGATTGCGATTAATGGACAATCACCACTACCGAAACCGCCAGCATCAGTGGGGACAAACAAGCCAACGAGTTGATCGCCATAATTGACCGGCTGCCCTTGCTGTTCGGCCCCGGTGTCCAGGTTCACCAGCGCCACCGGAATATCGGAAAACGACAGCCCACCATCTGAAGCCATACCGCCAAACACCACCCCCACAATGGTCGAAATCGCCAGCGGCGCGGCCAGCATGAGGATGAGTAGATTGCGGTCGGTAAACGTTTGGTACAGTTCTTTGCGCGTAATCGCCAGAATTTTATAGAGCATGATTAATCTCGCAGCGCCCGTCCGGTCAAATGCAAGAAAACCGCTTCCAGGTCCGGCTCGCGCACCTGCACCGAATTGATCTCGACCCCGGCATTGGCAATCGCTTGAATCAACAACGGCATCGCCCGCCGTCCCCGTTTAGCATAGACAATGACAGTGCCCGCCGTGTTGTCGTCACTTTCACCGCCTTCGCCCGGCGGGTCAAACAAAGCGTTGGTCACGCCGTCCACCTCGGCCTCCAACTGGCGCAACAGGGGGTCGGCAATGGTCTGGTTGCCCACTTCAAACACCAGACGATCTTGCTCCCCAACCTGCACCACCAGTTCACCAACCGATCCCATCGCGATCACCTCGCCATGATCAATGATGCCAACGCGGTCGCTCAGTTCCTGCGATTCTTCCATCAAGTGGGTGGTGTACAACACGGTCATGCCATATTCATCGCGCAAGCGCAGTACCGTATCCAGAATGCGCCGCCGATTTTGCGGATCAACACCGACTGTTGGCTCATCCATGTAGACCAATTGGGGACGATGCAGCAGGCCAACCCCGATATTGACGCGGCGTTTCATGCCACCTGAAAAGGTCTCGATTTTGTCATGTTGCCGGTCAACCAGATCCAGAAATTCAAGGGTTTCATCAATTCGCTGCTGGAGTTCGGAGCCGCCCATACCGTACAAACGGCCAAAAAAGTCCAGATTTTGCCAGGCGCTCAGTTCCAGATAAAGCGCAATCTCCTGGGGTACGACGCCCAACAGTCGTTTGGCCGCCAGCGGTTCCTGGCTAATCGAATGACCGCCGATGGTGGCCTCACCCGCTGTCGGGTCCAACAAACCGCTAATCATCGAGATCAACGTGGTTTTGCCCGCCCCATTCGGCCCCAGCAGGCTGAAGATTTCCCCCTTATGGATGTTGAGATCAACCCCCTTGACAGCGTGAACCGGCGAACCGTCCGGTCGCTTGAAGGTCTTCGACAGCCCCCGTACTTCAACCAGGGTCTCCATGATTCATTTCCCCTCTTGGTGCGTGTGAATTCATGGGATTATACGCGGGATGACACGAAAAGTCGCGGGATTGGCACGGGGTAGTAGAGAGGAATAGATCAACGCAAATCGCTAAAAGCACGAAGATAAATGACCATGGTAGTCTTCGCAGGCCTACCACACCCATCAACTGATAATGGGCTGCTCCAGAAGCGTCCCCGACAAATTCTTAAAAGTTACCGCGTGAGTGCCCATTCATCGGCCCAGCTCTGGGGGATAGGCAGGTGGTGCGCGTAGATGAAGTTGATCAACTGACCATGATGGTGCGACTCATGTTCGACCAGACGGAAATAATGACGCAGCGGCGTCGTGCCATCGGCATCAGGTTCCAATAGATTGTGCTGGCGGAGCGCGGCAAACAGCGTGCTATCGGATTCTTTGAGGTGTTGGCGGATGTCGTCCAATGTGACGGTATCCAGCCCATATTTGAGGGAACTGTTCCAACCTTGCCAGGAACCGGCGGCGATGCGTTGCGCAAAGCTCTCCGTCGTCCCCAGCATACACCACAGTTGATTGTACAACGTTGCCGATTCGGGGAACGGCAGTGTCCGGGGTAGATCGATTGGTTGCAGCACATCCAGCAAATCATAGGTGCGTCCGCGCAATTCCTGCCAATGGTTAATCAGGTGTTCCAGTTCCATGAAGTGTCTCCTCATTACTTACGAGGCAAAACCAACCGGCATGCGGGCTGTAATTGCCTGCTTTACTGTTTCAAGCGCTCCCGATTTCCCGACATGAGGTCCAGCCACCGGTAATGGTCGGCTAAATAACCGGCATAAAACTTGCAGAGTTCTTCCCAGGAATGATTAAGCGTTTTTCCAGTGAGATACGTTTCTAGCCTGTCGATTGAATGGTGCCAACCACCAGCAACCCCCGACCAGGGAGTCCCTGGGCCGCTGGCTGGACTTTATCAATCGCGTTGGCCGAAGCGGGCAGTTCGGTTTTCCCAGGAACCTCATCCTCAGTCCAGATTGCGGAGTCAAGGAATGAAAACACCGTACCATCGCCGTTGATCTTTAGCTCAAAGCGCACGCCACCGCTATTGCCCGCCTCGTCGCCGAAGTCGATATACTCATGCTCTTTCAGGCCGGTAATCGTATTTTCCCAATGGTGAGAGAATGACCCGCCCAGACGCAGATCAATGTCGACAGGGGTTATCCACCACTCGTCAAGACCCTGCTTGGTGCTTACGGCCTCCCAGACTTTCGTGACTGGAACGTCTAGATTCCGAATCCAGACCATGTTTTGGCGATTAATGAATCTGCCGGCATTTGCATACAGATCGCTGGTAAACATATCGTATCCTTCCGCCGTCATTTCCGGGTCCAGGCCATACGCTACAAAAAGGCCCGTTGATGTTTCTTGAGATATTCCGCCGCCAACGTGGGCACATCTTCTGCCAGAAAACAGAAAGCATCATCCAGTGCCTGTAGTTCCCGGTACCGACCTGAAAGCTGGCGGGCGCGTTCAAACCGATTACCAGCCGGACGACCATTTGGAAACAGGGCTAACACGCGACCAAACAGGCGCAGATTCTGACAGGCACCAATCATCCGCAGCATCAGCAATAAATCAATCGCACGATCGCCAGTCTCGCTCAGAAAATATTCCAGCAGGCCACCATGCGCGACTTCCGCATCATACCACAGCGCATAATAAACAAGTTGCTCCTCTGGCGTGAGATCATCAAATTGCAACCCTTGCCGGGCCTGTTTTTCGCGCACAAACAGGTGCAATGCCAGCATCACCTCGTAAGCATCATCAAATTCAAATGCGGCGGCAATCTCGGTAGCCGTCGGGACCAGGGGTAACACTTTCGCAATCATCGCGGCCTACCTCGCAAACCGCACCGAATACACCGGGGGGTAATCTTGACCGAGGCACCGCCACGATTCACCCCGATCATCCGACAGATAAACGCTGCCGGTCGTGGTCCCGAATGCCAGTCGGTCGCTTTCGAAGTCCAGCGCATGGCGGAAGACAACATCATAACAATTTTCCTGGGGCAACCCGGCGCGGAAATCCGTCCACGTCTGGCCGCCATCATCAGTCCGGCAAACACATAGCGCCTGATCGACCGCGATGCGCAATTCATCACTGATCGCGGGAACGACCCACGCCACCGCCGCATCCTGGGGATCAACCGCGATGGCGAACCCAAAATAGGCAGGTCCGCCTGGTTGCGATACCTCTATCCAGGTTTGTGCGCCATCAACGCTGCGGAAGATGCCACAATGATTCTGCTGCCAGAGCACATCGGGGTTGGCCGGGCTGGAAGTCACAAAATGGGGATCGTGACCATATTCGGCTTCGGGATTGGGCAGATATTTCGCCAGCAAGCCTTTGTTGCACCCGGTCCAGGTTGCGCCCCCATCAAACGTCTCGAACACACCGCCCACACTCACTCCCACTTGAATGTGTCGGCTGTCGCGGGGGTCAACCAAGATAGAACAGGCTCCCGGATAATCGCGGCCACCGCCAAACCAGTTGCCTTTGCGCGAGGGATGATTCCAGAGGCCCGCAACGATCTCAAACGTATCGCCACCATCATTGCTGACGAAAACACCGCCCGGCTCGGTTCCAACATAGACCTTATCCGGCTCATCATTGCCGCCCGGTGTGACAATCCAGATATAGCTCAGCGCTGCCGGTTTGCCGTCGGTGATTTCGGCCCCTTCAGGATACTTTGGCGCGGGGACCTCTTCCCAGTTGACGCCGCCATCATCCGAGCGGTGCAGCTTCTGCCCCCAGTGCCCATGATCGGCAGCCGCCCACCAGCGACCGTTGTTGCGGGGATCCGTCGCTGCGTAGGAGATGGGCACGCCAATATGAAACCTGCGCTTCACCTTGCCATCCAAATCAGTAATCAACAAGCCCTTGCGTGTCCCCAAAATCAATTCGTCCACAGGTTTAGTCCTCCAAATAGCCTTCAGGATTAATTAGCCAGTACAATGGTCGGCCCCTACACAAACCATTTGATCTAAAGGAGCACATCCATTCCAGGGATTGTCCGGTAGGTCGTCGGCCTTAGTCTCTTTCTGAATACCAGCTCAACACTCGTAATGCGCGTAGCGTATTCCACTTGCTCGGCAAGCCCTCACCCGCGTCAATCTCGACAGGCATCTCACCGGGATACTGGACATCAAGCGACCACCTGCCACTCGGGTCGCGCCTGGAATCGACCCATTCTATTGCCTCATCCATCCGCTCGTCACGCGCGACTCCAGCGCGGCGCAAATACTCAAGCCCACGCAACACATCGTAATGCCACCATGTTGGGAAAGCGAAGCGAGAAAACGCAGGTTGATCCTGCCCGTCACCCCGACCATCCTTCCGATCGGAGTAGATGATCTCCCCGGTTGACTTGCGGCGGAAGAGGCGGCGCTCCAAAAAATACTCCTGCCCGCGCAGACGCGCCCTGGTCACTTCAGGGCTACTCCCAAATTGCAATTCGTATTCGAGCAGGGCTTCCAGCACGCAGATCGTGGTGTTGAACGATGAGCGTGTAGAGCCATTCTCAGCTTCGCAGTTCCAACCGCCGTCGGATAATTGCTCAGTGAGCAGCCGGGTAACGATGCCTCGTACATCCTCGCCAAAGTAAGCACCGACTGCCCCGACCTGCCCGTTGATGCAAGGCTCCACTTCACCGGAGAAAAAGGGATTGCCATCATATACTTCCCAACCCTGCCAGATGACGTGATCGCGGACGAGACCTACCGCACAGCACGCCTGATCGCTAACGGGATCAAGCCCCATATCCCGCAGCAGCATCAGCACATGCATGGTGGAGTTCCATCCCCGGTTCCACGCTACACCACTCCACGATCCGTCAGGTCGCTGAAGACTAAGCAAGCGCGCGCCCCAGCCCTCAGTGGCGACGCGCGCGCGCTCCGCCGCAATCGCCTCATTTGGCATATTAATTAGATCCCGCATCACTTGCCAACGGATCGAAGGGTCGGAATCAAGCAGCCACTCGATGACAGATCTTTGCAACTTTGGAGCTTGCCGTTTGGATGAGTTGGTTGCCATGCACAGATCGTCCGTATTTTGATTAAACGGGGATGGTCTCTTCATGGTAGATGGAAGGGAAACACGGCAGCGTGTAGCTGTCACCAGGGTTTTTTAGCCGCCGGATAACGCCTGGAATATAAAGACCTGACTGTCTGCCGCCACCGCGTCACTGAGCGTTTCGCGGTCCATAATCAAGTCTTCGCCGACAAAAATGTTGACATGTTGCCGCAGTCGCCCCCGTTCATCGACGATGTAGGCTCCCAACCCAGGAAATCGCGCATCAACCGCCATCACAACTTCGGCGGCGGTCTGTGCTTCGACGTGAATGTTGGTTAAGTCAGGAAAAAAGCGGTCCAAACTCTTGGTAAATTTAACTTGTGGCATGTTTGTTCCTCCCCACAAACTAAGTATAGAACATTTGTTTTTTCTGTCAAGTCAATTCGAGATTTCTAACCAAAAAGGCCGCTCCATTGTGTCGGCATGCACGGCTTTCGGCTACACTTATAATCTATCGGGGAAATGAAAGTGAGATACGCATGGAACCTATGCGGGTTGCCATTATCGGCACTGGTAAGCGTTCAGAGTATTTGTATGGTCCGCTGTTACAGGCGCTGCCTGATACCGAATTAGTGGGAATCTGGGGTCGCAGCGAAGCCTCTGCCAGGGAGCGCGGCACCAACCTGAATATCCCCTGGTACACCGACCTGAACCAACTGCTGCGTGAAACTGAACCACAGATCGGCGTGGTCTCGGTCGGTTACAGCGCCAATGGACAGGTCGGCTTGCTGGCGGTCGAACACGGACTACATGTCCTGCTGGAAACACCCATTGCCCATAAATTGAGTGAAGCCGACGCGATTATCGCCGCGGCCCACCGTAACAACGTCAAGATCGAAATCGCCGAGCAATTCCACCGCCGCCCGCTGGAACAGATCAAATTGAAGCTGATTGAAGCCGGGGTCTTTGGCAACGTGCATACCGCGTTCAACGACTTTGCCGGACATGGCTATCATGGGGTGAGCGTCCTGCGCAGTTACCTCGGCTTTGATGCGGTACCGCTGCAGGTCACGGGGATAGTCCGCGAATTCCCACTGGCGGCGCATTACTCACGCATCCGCGATACATTCGGCCCCCGTGATGAAACGCAGGAGCACGGCCTGATCGACTTTGCCGATGGACAAGTTGGCGTATTCCACTGGACCAATGTGGGTTACGATTCGCCGTTGCGCTGGTGGCGCAGCAGTCGCTTTCTCGCGGAAAAAGGCATGGGCATCACGGTCGGTGTTGGGCTGGATGTCCGTGAACAACTGACGACGCTGTCACCATCAGGAGAAGCGCCGCAATACATCACGATTGAACGGCGCTGGCAGCGCGTCGATGGTGGTGCACTGGAAGCGATTATCGCGCACACTGGTGACTCAACGAAACCGCTGGTGCGCTGGGACAATCCGTTTGTCGCGGTTGCGCAGTGGCATGATGACGAAATCGGCGTGGCCGGCTGCATCAAGAGCCTGGTGGACGCGGTGCGAAACGACACCGAGCCGACGTATGGCCCTCTGCAAGGGCGTCTCGATCAGGAACTGATTATTGCTATTCGAGAATCGTCAGCAGCGGGCGGTGTACCCGTTCAGATACCATTGGAACCGACACAGCAGACGGTGTAGGCAATTTTATGGCTTGAGCAAGAAAGAGACGTCATATACAATCAGAATATGACAGATCAATTCCTCAAACCTAAACATGACATCACCCTTTTCTCAGGGCAAAGTAAAAATGTCAACTCGCTTTTTGATGCCGAGACTGTACCAGGTATCAGCGCTGGTGTTGCGGCTCATGGCACAGGGATAGCGCAAGCCAGTGGCTATCTACCTGGAAGGCATACATATCTTCCACAATACTCAGCCGGAATGGTGCCATCAGGTGGCACCGCAATAACAGGCTGGACCCATCATTTCTACATTGCGCTTGAAGGCACACCTCACGCGCACCTTATGGCCTTTGATACAGATACAGTCTCATCATATTTTGAGACCAGCTTCTGGAGTGCGATAAACGATCCATTCTAATCATACACTGTACGCCTCAAGCCATCACCGCTTCCGCCCCGATATGCTCCTCCAGCCAGCCACGCAGGGGGACATCTTCGGGTTGCGGCGACGTGTAGCCGTAACCACCGGTGGGCGCGGCACCGAACAACTGCCGCCGGATGGGATCCAGCCGGTCATCAAAACCTTCAATCGTCATGTTATCGCGTGGACGCAACCAGCGATAGCTATAGCCATAGAACAGCACCTTACGCGGCGTGTGCCAGGTATTGGCGCTGGCCGAGTGCCAGATGCGCCGGTCAAAGAATAATGCCGACCCCGCCGGAGCCAGTACCGCCCGGCCACTGGGCAGTTCGACGCGGCGGTTGCCATTGGGCAGGCCAATATCGTCCGTAAGATGACTACCAGGAACGACGTAAAAATTACCACGATTGGGTTGGGAACAATCCGTCAGAAAGAACGCGACCTTCAATGAAATGCGCGGACGGGGGCTGGTTTCGAGTTCCTTGTTGAGGCGGTCACTATCCTGATGCCAGCTTAAGCCTTTCGCTTCGACATTCGTCTCTGCCGGCGTAACGTTGAGGTGCGAGTGATAAAGCTGGATATTCCAGCCCAGGATGTCAAACACTTTAGCGAAGGTTTTGTAATAATCAACCAGTTCAATAAATTCCGCATCGCGGCCCACAAAATCGCGAACGGACAGCTTATCCTGTGGACCCAGCCCCCGCGCCGTGCGTTCCTTTGCATCCACCCGATCCGTTATTGTCAGCAAGCGCTCAACCTGGGCCGGTTCCAGCGCGTTCTCAATGATGAAATAGCCATCGCGCTCAAACGTGGCACGTTCGTCAGCGGTCAGGCGGTGGTCTAAACAACGTATATCCATGTGTAGTCTCTCCTAAAAAATAGTCTCTTTCATCTAATTATACATCCCGACAGGGGTTATCCGGGCGCGGTGATCGGCGGGGACCAAACTGTTGTTCAACCTGATGCTCCAGGCGCTCCGGGTCAAATTCGTGGGGGATGTCATCGTGTTCGGCAATGGCTTCATCGAATGCATCATTGGCTCGTGATAACCGCTCCCGATTTTCCGGCGATGGATCCTGTTTGAACAATTCACAGGCGGCTTCACGTTCGGCAAAGGTGGCATCCAGCCGTTCATTGTTTTGAATACGCGCAGCGATTCCCGCTTCGCCGTGCAGGCTATCAAACCAGTGTTCGGCCATCAGCGCCTGCATGGGCGTTAAATCATCTCGCACAGCAACCGCCTGCTGCGCGACCTCCAGATTCAGCCGCGTTCGGGCCGTGATCTGCTCGGCAGTGTTGCCCTTTTGGGCGAGCATCTGCGCAATGCGGAACGCATGTTCAGCGTGGCGGGCTTCATGATAGATCGTGGCGGTAGTCGCCCGCACATCATGGAATTCATCATCCGGCCTGAACTGCCGCGCCCCCAGTCGCATCGTCCAATCGGATGACCGAAACGTCCCGCGTGACCCCAGCCCCTCGACAACCAGCACATTCAGCGGCAGCATTCCTAGTTCAGCAAAACGCGGATTAATCAGTTCATTGACAATCGCTTCAGCGATCTCCGCTTCACTACGACCCTCGGCGTTATCCCACATCTCGCGGGCTTGTTCGGTATACTCGCTGACGGAATCGTCTTCGGACAGGCCAAACTGAAACACCGATGGCAGCGTGCGCGGCCCCGCCATGCCGTCGATTTTGAGCTTGGGTTCTGCGCCGATGTTGACTTCCTGCTGTTTCCGCGCAACCGCCTGGACATCCGCCGGGGTCATGCGACCGGTTGGCGACGTGCCGACCGCGGTCTGGATTTGCGCGATGATGTCGGGGGTATAGCGCTCGTCCATCGCGTAATATGACAGCGCCCGCACCACTTCATTCGGCGTCAACGCCTCTTCGATAATGGTGTCAGTTGCCTCAACTTCGGGGACGACCTGCCGCGCCACCCGCAGCCGCTGCACCGCCTGATTGCCGATCACCCGCTGCAAATACAGCACATTCGCCAGGCTGAGGTCACTCAGGGCCGGTTCCGGCATGGCCGCATCATGCACGCCATCTGGTTGAGGCTGGCGCGGCCTGGTCGTGGGTCGACTGGTTGTGGCAGGGATTTTGGCGACCATCGGGATTGCCTACTCAAGCGTTGACATCCCAAATTATAGCACGGCCTGAAATAATCACCCTTTCCGGTTCGGTTGTGATACGATGTGCCGTATCATGGCCTCACCAGCCGACAGGTAAATGATGACCTTCCCAGAAATCCATTTCCACACGCTAAACGATGGCCGTACGCTGGCCTACTGTGAATATGGCGACCCGGCTGGCGACCCGGCTGGCGACCCGATTTTCTACGCGCAGGGCGGTCCGAGTTCATGGCTGGAAGGGTGTAGCTTTGGCTCTTATGTCTCAATAGTCTGCCAGATCAATCAGGTAATCGGGATGTATTTCACCTGATTCTCAAACTCATCCAGGGTACTTGCACCAATCATAACGGACATTTCTTCAATTGCTTGACCAACCGGCAAACGGTTCGCCACGACAATCACACCCGGCATTGGCAAGCCCTGTTTAACGCGCTCGTAAGCAAAACCGATCAACGTCTGGACATCATGAGTCAGCACAATCCGATTTGTCTGTGCGGCCCATTCCAGTAACTCCGGGTCAGAAGCCTGATAAATCTCAATATCCTGAGCACGCACAATATCGGCATCTGGCATGACTCGTCGTAAACCTTTGAGGATGTCCCCATTAAAGTTTTCATCAGCAAGCAATTGCATTACGATGCATCGCTTTTGCGTTTTTCTGCCAGTAATTCCCGCATCTTCGCGTTGAAAGCGGCGGCCTTTGCATCGTTCGCTTCATGTTCCTGCCGCTGCTTTTCGGCTTCCGCTTCGATCTGCTGGATGTATGCATCAATAGCATCCTGATGCGCCAGGTAATAAGCAATGACAGCATAAATATCGGCCAGTGAGACCGTTGGAAAGCCGTCGTGAATCACCTGGGGTGTGTCGCCAGCGCGATAGCGGCCAACAATCGTGAGTAAGGTGACGCGCGTTTCGCCCACGCGTATAACACCATATTCGTCGGTCTGCAGCGGCACAGCCACTGTTGCAGGTGCATCTATCATGTGCGAAATCTCATTTCATTGATATTTCTCTTATTGTAATAAACTTCGTCTAATCCGTACAGAATTCCACGCGTACCATATTTTCTGAATTACTTGCGAGGCTAATTGCGACCTTTTCCCACACTGAGACGTATATGAGTAAAGAGCAATCCAATCGCACGACCCTGTATAATAGCGTTTAGTAGATACTGAATAAGGTGAAACATGAGAGTAATCGTTCACACCGGTAAAGGTGGTGTGGGTAAAACCAGCATTTCAGCAGCGACGGCGTTGCGCTGTGCGGAAATGGGCCTGAAGACCATCGTCATCAGCACCGACACCGCCCACAGCCTGGCTGATTCGCTGGAAAAGACGATTGGCCCGGAACCCGTTGAAATTCACCCCAACCTGTGGGCACAGGAAGTTGATGCCCGCTATTCAATGGATAAATACTGGGGCCTGTTCCAGAAGTATATGATCGCGCTGTTCAGTCGGCAGGGAGTCGATGGCGTGGTGGCCGAAGAAGTCACGATTCTGCCCGGCCTGGAAGAAGGCGCTCATCTGCTGTGGATTAACAAATACTTCAACGACGGTGAATTCGATGTACTGATCGTTGATGCTGCCCCCACCGCCGAAACGTTGCGGCTGCTCAGTCTGCCCGATGTCACGCGCTGGTGGTTCGAACGTATCCTGACACTGACTCGGGGCGCGGCGAAAATATTGCGGCCCATCGGCAAGGTGTTCAAGAACAATGATCGCATTCCCGATGAAGGGGCCTGGGATCAGGTGCAAACGCTGTTCGATACCCTGGACAAAGTGCGTGATCTGCTCGCAGATCCATCTGTCGCCAGTATGCGGCTCGTCATTAACCCGGAAAAGATGGTCATCAAAGAGACGCAACGGACGTTTACCTATCTCAATTTGTACGGCTATGCGACTGATGCGATCCTGTGTAATCGCATCATCCCGGACGAAGTGACCGACCCCTACTTCAATATGGCGAAGGACAAGCAAAAAGAGAACCTGAGCCTCATTGGCGAAGCCTTTGGCGAACTGCCCTTGCTCAAAGCGCCACTGTTCGGCCAGGAAGTTACCGGGCTGGATATGCTGCGCAAGCTGGGTGACGAACTCTATGGCGATCAAAGCCCGGCGGAGCAGATGTTTGATGGCAAGACGCACACCATCGAAACTGACGCGGACGGCCAATACACCTTAATCGTGCCGCTGCCGTTTGCCGACAAAGATGACCTGGACCTGTACCGCTCGCGAGATGAAATCACTCTCCGAGTAGGACCGTATCGCCGCAATATTGTATTACCGTATGCTCTATGGGACCTGGAAATTGCTGATGCTAAATTCGACGACGCGAAGCTCCGTATCCGATTCTACGACGACAAACGCGAACGGGCATAATCGACTCAACGGCGCGAAGCCGCCAAAATTTCAACCAACACAGACCGCTATCGATAAACCGCTGGTCAGGGAAGAACCAGCGCGGCGGTCACGCTCACTGCGCCTGCAATATCGCTTTTTAAGGTCGCTGGTATGGGCCTTGCTGCTTATGATTCAACTTTTGTTCTGGCACTATCTGCTGGAGAGTGTCCTCGGACTGCATGGCCTGGTAGAACGCGGCAACATCCGCCGCTGGCGGGCGTATGCGCGTAGTTTCCGCCATTTTGCCATCAGCATGGGCGGAGTCATGATTAAACTCGGTCAATTTGTCTCGACTCGCGTGGATGTCCTGCCGCCGGAAGTGACCGATGAACTGGCTGGTTTGCAAGATGAAGTGCCCAGCGTGCCATACAACTACATCCGCGCCGTCATAGAAGCCGAAATTGGCCCGATCAACGAACACTTCAACTGGATTGATGAAACACCCATCGCCGCCGCTTCACTGGGTCAGGTTCACCGTGCCCAGTTGCGCAATGGGGACCGCGTCGTGGTCAAGGTCCAGCGTCCCGGCATCGACAAGATCGTCCATACCGATCTCGCCGCGTTGCGCATCGTCATGCGCGTGGCGATGCTGTTTCCCTTCATCAGCCGCCGGGCCAATGCAACCGCATTGATCGAGGAATTTGGTCGCGTCCTGCTGGAAGAACTCTCCTATAAAAACGAGGCTTACAACGCGACGCGCTTCCACAAGATGTTCAAAACCGATCCGGGTGTCTATGTTCCGTTGATCTATGTTGAGCATTCCAGCGACCGGGTGCTGACGATGGAGGATGTCACCAGCATCAAGATCAATGACTATGCCGCGATGGATGCCGCTGGCATCAGCCGTAAGGCGGTTGCCAACCGGTTGATGGATACCTACATGAAGCAGATATTCCAGGAGCGCTTCTTTCATGCCGACCCCCACCCTGGCAATCTGTTCGTTTATCCCCTGCCAGTGGATGATCCACAGGCCGATTTTGGTGAAGCTGGTCGCCCCTTCTATTTAATCTTTGTCGACTTTGGCATGTCGGGGACGCTCACCGAAAAAATAACCGCCGGCCTCATCAACACGATGGGCGCGGTGCTGACGCGGGACGCCCGTCGGCTGATTCGTAGTTATGCTGAGCTGGGTTTTATCCTGCCTGGTGCCGATCTGGAACGCATTGAGGAAGCGGCGGCGATTGCCTTCAACCGCGTGTGGGGCATGAGCATGGCCGATATGCGCGACATGGATTACAGCGAAATGCAAGCCCTCAGCAACGAATTTAACGATCTGCTGTACGATATGCCCTTCTATGTGCCGCAGGACTTTATTTACCTGGGCCGGACGGTGGGCATCCTCAGCGGTATGGGCACCAGCCTGGACCCCAATTACAATCCCTGGCAGGAACTCCAGCGTCATTGGGGCGGTGTGGTCAAGGACACCATGCTGGGCAGTGGCGATAGCAGCGGCAACCTGAGCCTCGACACCGTCCTGAGCGGACAGGGTGGGCAAATGCTGCGTGAAGTGGGCCAGAATCTCATTCGGCGGGCCGTGAATCCGGCGGGTGAACTGGTTGAGCGGCTGGAACGCGGTGATTTGCGGGTCCAGGTTGACCAGAGCGTTCAGGTACAGCGTCAACTGGCGCGAATCGAGATTCAAGAACGGCGCACCACCCGCGCGATTCTGGCGTCCAGCGTCCTGATCTGCGCGACCATGTTCTATGTCAACGGCGATATGGTGCTGGCAGTATTCGGCTATGGCTTCTCTGCATTGTGGTTCATGGGTATCTTCCTGGGCAATGATGTGAGGTGAATTCAACGATGCGTATCGGCCTGCCGCGTATCTATCGTTGGTCTCGATTTGCACTATTATTATTGCTCGTAGTATATGTGATATCTATTTTGATTTTGTCGATCACATCACCAGAGTTGGGAATCAATAATAGCGCTTTCCATCAAGCAAATATCGCTTGCTATCTTATGCCTGTACCATACTTGACCTTCCTGATTTCTGGCGTGCTGATTTTCCGAAGCAGCAAATCCTCCCCAAAAAGTGAAGGCCAAAACCGTATGCAACGGATCATGCAGCGGCTAGCACCCGACGAGCGCGAGTATTTACAGCACAAACTTGATGAAAAGCTGCTCAGCCTCAATGATGAGGGCGAGATAATGGCGCTGGATGACCTTCTAGACAATCAAGACTCAACCACAAGCAATCGTTGAAACATGCTCAGCCCAGCGCAATCGTGTAAGTCAGGATAAAATGATCCGCTGTCACACTCAGTGAATCGATGGTGTAACCATAGCCCGCAGCCGGGACATTCAGCGCCGTTTGTTGGGCCGCGCCGACCACGCCAAGCTGTACGGCTGATTGGAGGTCAGCGGGCACCTGGTCCAGCCGAATCGAATTGTCATTCAGCGTCACACCTACCAATGTCAGATTCACCCGACCATCAATCAGCGTCGGTTCGTAAGTGAGCACCAGTGTACCCGCCAGTTGCGCCGTCACATCCACCAGCACAATCTGTACGGTGCGATCAGCCTGCAAATCCAGCGTAATCGCCGCTGGGTCATAACCGGCGGCTTCCACCAGAATATCAATCAATTCATTGGCCTGCGGTTCGGTGACGAGACTCGTGACGGTCAGTGCGTTGGTTGCCTGATCGTAGGTGATAATGGCCTGGGTATAGAGGCTTTCGAGCAAGGCAAGTAACCCTGGCGGTAAGGTATTGAGTTGCGCCTCAATTTGGAGGCTGATAGCGGTCGCAGTCGCTTGCAGGGCGGCACCCTGTTGGTTGAGGGTTGTCGCAATATACTGCACGGTGGCCGCGACTTCAGTTGCGCGGGCTTCGATTTCACCAACCACACTTTCAACATCGGCCTGGGCAGCTTCGAGCGTTGCATTCAGATTTTCTTGAAACGCGCCGAGGGTGGCGGTCAGCGCACCGCGCCGGTCGGCAAATTCGGTAGCCTGCGCCTGGGCCGTCGCCTGAATCGCGTTGGCCTGGGCCTGCAACGTTGCACCGGGTTGGGCCTGCGATACGGTGAGGGGCAACAGCAGTCCAGCCAATAGCAACAGCACCATCACGACCGTTAAGCTAATGAGCAACTTCTGCCGTGTAGTGATCATCAATACCCCCAATCGTCCGCGACCAAAACGCAAAAGGGACAATCATCAAGATCGTCCCTGGCTCTTTGCAATATATGACAGTTGCCTACTCCACCTGCACCTTAACTTTGGTGTTGCCAGTGGTGGACGGGCCATCATCATCATTTTCAGCGGCTTTCGTCTCCGTCTGCTTGGCGACCTTTTCCATCTCGGTAATAAAGCTATCGACCAGCAGCTTAAACCCGGCGACTGATTCCTTCTGCGCCTCTTTGGCATGTTTCACGAAGTCGGGCGGCAGCAACGCTTCAATCGCCTTGCCGGTTTCATCCAACGCCCGTTTCTGATGCTCAACAAATTCTTCCAGCGTTGACGGAGTTTTAGGTTCCTCGCCGGTGTTCTCGGTTTCGGGTGTTGTCATTTGTTCGTCGGTCACGGCAAATTTCCTCATCAATCGATCGTCGTATTGTTGCATGGTATATCCGTTATACGCAAGTGGCCCACCAAATGTTGCAGATTAGTAGCCCCGTTCCCGCTCCACTAGATTCAGCAGCGGCTGATTATCCAGATAACGTTGGAGGTTCTCGGCAAACAACGCCGCTGTCAGTTCATGATACCGTGCGGTATTGCCGGATATATGCGGCGTGATAATCACATTGTCCATTTCCCACAATGGACTCGTGCTGGGCAGCGGTTCCTGCTCGAAGACATCCAACCCGGCACCGGCGATTTGCTCCGCCGCCAGCGCGGAAATCAACGCTGCTTCATCAATGATCGCCCCGCGTGAGACATTAATCAAGACTGCCGATGGCTTCATGGCGTTCAAAATCGCTTCATCGACTACATGCCGGGTATCATCAGTTAAGGGCAGCGTCAGGACGACGTAATCACAAACGCTGACCATCGAGGCCAACGCTTCTGGTGGATAAAGTCGATTGGGAATCTCGCTGTCGACATCGCCAAGGCCATCTTCCGCATATTTCTCCCCAAACGCCAGTTGTTTCAAATCGCGTTTGCTGGCGACGACTTCCATACCGAGACTGTTTGCCAGACGTGCCAGTTCCCGACCAATGCTACCATAGCCCACAATTCCCAATGTTTGTTCGCGCAGCGTGTGGGTGGCGGTGCTGCCAAAGGCATCGTCCGGCCAACGGGCTTGATCTTGCAACCGCCGAAAGGCTGGGAGCCGGTAGGCAAATGACAACATCATTGCCAGGCAATATTCCGCAATCGGTGTCGCATGAACCCCGCTGGCGGTCGTGATCTCAACATCTTCCGCCTGACCAATGGGGCTTGCCAGCACGCGATTGGCACCGGCATGGTGCAATTGAATCCAGCGCAGGTGGGGCACCTGGTCCGGGGTTGGCAGGCTGCCGCCCCCTAGATACATAATTTCCGCTGCGGCATAGGCGCTATCAGGCACTTTGGGGAAGTGGCGCTCGATCTGCAAACGCGTTGATATACTGCGCAATTGCGCCATTATCTCATCGGAAAAATCCATCGAAACCACTACTCGGATGGGTTCGTCAGGCATGTTCATTCCTTCTAAGCTTGTTCGGTGTGGCAGGGATAATCGCCGATGGTTAGCTCACCCAGCCGCTGTTTGACTCGTTCTGCATCATTAATTCGTAGCACGAAAATCGTCGTCCGGCCTTCAGGTGTCAGGCCAGACAGTGTCGCATTAGCATTAATCTCAAAGTGATCACTCCAGTTTTGCTGGCGCGGGTTGTAAAGTTTGGTCGCGTTACCGGTCAGTGGATCCAGAGCAGCGATGTTGCTTCCTTTATAACCATTGCACTTATAGCAGGCCAGACAGAGATTTTCCGCATCATCCGTGCCACCATGCTTAGTCGCAATGATGTGATCTACATGAAACCGCATCAAACGCTCAGGTTGAGATACTCGGCAATATTCACAGCAGTTTCCCGCCCGTTCCCGAACAAGACGCCGCTGGACATTGCTGATACTCATTCAGACTGCTGCTTGAGTTTGAGCTTCATCTTCGTTTTGAGCAACGAAAACATCTCATCCGCATTCATAAACTCCATCATCTCCTCACGTTCCTCAGATGTCAGCAAATCCTCACCATTGCGTTCTAATAGATAGTCCGCCCGTGCTTGCAGTTCGTCCGGCAGGTGATAGGCGATAATCTCTTGTGGAGATGGCTCCGTCGCCAAAAAATCGGTAATGACATCAAAGACTGTGCGAGTGGGTGCATTCAACATGGTCATACTCCATGACTCGTTTGCCCATATTCTACCAGCATTCCGCCCTAACCTCGTTACCGCCTATATTGTCAGTAGAGCGACTCGGCAAGTCCCCTACGATTTTCTGCTCAAATGCGCAAGGTAGGTCGATTATCGTCGCTGCAAGAATGCTCGGACACCTTCGGTCAACGTTGAAGCCAGCGCTGATTTGACAAGATCAAACACGATGAAAGGCGCAACCCCAGCGGCCCAGGCTGCGGCCCAATCCAGTCCCGTGACACTTTTCAAAACGATCACACCACAGGCATAAATGATAGCAATACCCACAATACCGGCCAACCAGCGTTGCCAGGCGCGTTGCGCGCCCTGTTCCACCAACCACCCGACGACAAAAGCCGCTGGAATAAATGCGATCAGATACCCGGCAGTCGGCCCCATGAGCGCGGCGGCGCCGGCACCACCGGCGGCGACCGGTAGATTGAGCCGAATCAGCAAGACGTAGAGTAGTTGGCTCAAGGCACCATCGCGGGCACCGAGCACCATCCCGGCCAACACCACACCGAACACCTGTAGCGTAAACGGCACAAATTCACCAATCTGGACTTCTAACTGGGCACCAATCGCCGTGATTCCGGTAAATGCGACCACTGCTAACAGGCGCTGAATCCGGCTCAGGTCACGGGTTGGCGCTATTGTGCGGAACATGTTCCTTCCCTTCTAAACATCAATATAGGTTGCAATCTCGGTGCAGCAACTCAGTTACGATTATCGGGGGTCGGTTCGACAATCACCTCAACCAGTTGATAATCATTCTTAACCCGGTTGGCTTTACCAAGTTTTTCTTTGAATTGATTAGACTCAATCAACGTTACTTCTGTCCCCAGCCCAACCAGCACATGTTTGGTGATCCACTGACCGGTGCGCTGGGCATTGCGGTAAAATGCCAGTCGCCCCTTGCGATCCATGCGCTTGAGCCGCCCATTGGCCGCCCGAAAATTGACTGATTCCAATTCAGACTTCAGTTGGTCGCGCTGTTCTTTATTTAAATAGGCCATGTTGCCCTTCTTTCGTCGCAGTACCCGGTTTCAATATTCACGCTGCTAATTGTATAATGTTCACCGAACATCACAAATGGTCAAACATTATGACTCAAACCTATACAGTTGCCGAACTTTCAGCCTACATCCGTGATCTGTTCGCCCTGGACTACCGCTTACAAGATCTGACCGTCACTGGTGAGGTTTCCAATATGCGCCCAGCGGCGTCGGGACACTGGTATTTCACGCTTAAAGATGGTCAGTCACAAATCAAATGCGCGATGTGGCGCTCACGGGTCGCACAGCAGGCGTTTGTCCCCAACGATGGCGACGCGGTGATCGCCGAGGGACGCGTTGAAGTTTATGAGCCACGCGGCGAATATCAACTGATCGCCGACAATATGCGTCCGCTGGGCGTCGGCGACTTATATGCGCAGTTCGAACAACTAAAAGCCCTGCTGGACAGTGAAGGCCTATTCGACCCTGAGCGGAAACGTCCGCTGCCAGCTTTCCCGCGACAAATCGGGATTGTCACGTCGCCGGAAGCTGCCGCGTTTCAAGATGTACAAAACGTCCTGCGTCGTCGCTTCCCGTTGGCTGAACTGATCCTCAGCCCGACGCTCGTGCAAGGAGATAGCGCCCCACCGCGCATCGTCACCGCGCTGGAAAAGCTAAATCAGCATACGCAGGTCAATGTCATTTTGCTGATACGCGGCGGCGGGAGCATTGAAGATTTATGGGCCTTCAACGATGAACGAGTCGCCCGCGCCGTTGCTGCCAGTCACATTCCGGTCATCGCTGGCGTCGGGCATGAGACCGACTTCACGATCGTTGATTTCGTCGCTGATCTGCGGGCACCGACCCCGTCGGCAGCGGCGGAACTGGCAACGCCCAATATCAGCGATCTCCAATTGACCTTGGAGCAACAGGCCACACTGCTCACGGCATTGATGAGCGACCGGCTTGATGCCCTCGGCAATAATCTCGTGAGTTCACAGCGGACGCTGGGCCATCTCTCCCCGGTCCGACAGGTCACAACCTTACGCCAAAGATTGGATGATTGGGCCGAGCGGTTGGACCGATCACAAAAACAGCGGTTTGCCAGCCTGCGTGAACGATTGGACAGCCGAGCCGCCGCGCTCAACGCCGCCAACCCACAGGCAATTCTGGCTCGCGGCTACGCCATCGTCACCGACAGCCATACCGGCGAACGCATCACCGCCGACGCCCAGTCTGGCGACGGCATCACCATTCAACTCCATGACGGCGAGTTGAAAGCCCGTATTGAAGATAAGGAAAATCATGAGCAATATCGACGAACTCTCTTTTGAGGCCGCCTATGCTGAGCTGGAAACCATCATCACCCAGCTTGAAGCCGGTGATCTGCCGCTGGATGATTCTGTAACCTTGTTCGAGCGCGGACGCCAACTCGCCGAGCATTGTCAGGAACTACTGGACAAAGCGGAACTGCGCGTGAATCAACTCACCGATGACGGCGAGATTGAAACAGCCTAACCGCTATATATCCCAAACACACCCACTTTATCCCAAACTTGGGATATAATTGGGATATATAGGCCCTAGACCGGTAGATAATGCCAGCCTGCACCGTGCACCGTTAAACGACCCAATCCGGGAAATGGCAGGTGCAAGCCATGAACCAGCGCATTTTCCTGGACCGCCGCGCTAAAGATGCGCTGCCGCGAGTCGACGGACTGTTCCGGCTGTAAGTCCCAATTGGGTGTCCAACCAATTTCCTCAAAATGCAGCGGATGATCGACCACATCAATCAAGCAGTAGAGCGTCTCAAAACCCGATGTCAGCACGAACGACGTGTGATGCAGTGTATGTCCCGGCGTGGCAATCGCCTGCAATCCTGGAACGATCTCCGCATTCGGCTCGATTAAATCCAACTGATCTTTGACCGCGATCAAGTTATGATAAACAATGTCGTTGTCAGCCGGATTGCCCTGTTCGGTCCAATAAGCGTATTCAGCCCGGTCCATCACATACCGTGCGTTGGGAAACGCCAGCGACCCATCAGCAACCGTGTTCCCGGCGACATGATCCCAGTGCCCATGTGACAGCGTCACAATATCAATTGCATCCGGCTGAACGCCCTCCGCTTGCAGGCCCGCCAGCAGCAAACCTAATTTGGGATCCGTTGCCGCACCACAGCCGCTGTCGATTAAGATCTGATGGGTCCCGGTGTTCACATACAGGATAATCACCGGAATCGGCAGTTTGGGCGTGGTGATGCCATGTCGAGCTAACCCGACCTGAAGTTCATCGGGTGTCGAACCTGCGAAAAAATTGGGCGTGTCGATATTATCCAGAATGCCATCATTGATGGCGATGCAGTCAAAGTCACCCAGTTTAAAACGATACGTCTCTACCGCCATAATAAATCCTCTTCGAAATAATTTGCGCTGTCCCGTCTTGACATCAAATGCTAGAAGCATCCGACTAACGATGTGAAGCCGCCTGAAGACGACTAAATGCAGGGCGCTTCAGCGTCCTTCCAGGCAACTGGCAGCCGTTGGCTTATAGCCAATGGCAACGCTAATCGCGTGACTGACCCAGTGTAACCACAATGGCGTTAACCGGCTATTACAAACAGCTGGTCAATTACGCACACGAGATAACAATTCCCACATGAAGTTCCCATCATCATAGGGCAAGCCCAAAATGATATTAAGAGATTGGAAAATCCAAACCCTAATGCCACCAACTTTATAGTAGAACTTGAAGCAACCAGATTGACCGCCAGAAACACAATATATAAGCCAAAAGTGACAAATATTAAAATTGGATAATATCCTAAAAAATCCTTTATCATTTGTCCGGTCTCGATGATTTTTAGTCTTCTACACAAATTCAATGAATACAGAGTAAGTACAATATAGACCAATGCGACAGGGCTTAAACATTGAAACTCAAATCTCCCTTCTTCGGATATTAATCCAATCACAGTAATGAGATCGAAGAAATATATGATGTGGAGTGATATCAAATAAAATATAGGGGACTTTTTCATCATAAATTAGGAGCATCATCGCAATCGCCGCAGGATCATAATGGGTATAGCGCGGGCTTCGTCCAAACCCAGCAGCAAACTCATTCCAAAGAAGACGACTCCACCGACTGCGCCACCGCCCATCAGAATCACCAGTGCCGATTGGTCGCTCAGGGCGGATTGTACGAGCCATAACGCCAGTCCCATCACGACCGTTGCGACCAGCGTTTTGCCCGCACTGCGTAGCACATGGAAGTCGTTGATTGGTCCGATGCGGCGACGTAGCAACCACCACAGCACCAGCGCTTCCAGGTTAGTCGTCAGCGCATTCGCCAGCGCCAACCCCGCGAACGGCCCCCGTGCCAGACTGGTAGGATCGCCGATGAACTGGATAAACAGAATGCTCAGGACGATGTTCGAGATCATAGCGGCGCTGCCGATGACCACCGGCGTCCACGTATCTTCCAGCGCATAGAACGCCCGCGACAACACTTCCAGCAGCGCAAATCCCGCCATCCCGGTGGCATAAAATGCTAATGCCCAGGCGGTGGCTTGCGTGCTTTCCGGGGTCCATTCGCCGCGTTGAAACAGCACCGTAATCAACTGCTCACTCAGTAGAATCAAGGCGATCATGGCCGGGAACGCCAGGAACAATACGCTCCGCAGCGCACTCGCCAACCGGTCTTTGAAACCGTCCATATCGTTCGCTGCCGCCAATGCTGAGAGCGACGGGAACACTGCTGCACCGAGGCTCTGCCCGATGATGCCCAGCGCGAAGAACATCAGCGTGAAGGCGTTGGTCAAAGCGGCGGCACTGCCGGAGACCATGCCTGATGTAAAACGAGCGTTGACCACAAAATTGATCTGCACCACCGCCAACCCCAGCACGCGCGGTCCCATCAACCGCAGCACATCCAGCACGCCGGGGATGCGCCAATTTGGATTAAAGCGCAAGTGCGGCTGCAATTTCCGCAGCGCCGGGAGTTGGACCAGCAAATGCAGCACAGCGCTCAGGGCCGCGCCATAGGCCAGCCCATAAACATTGGCATTGCCCACTTGCGCCACGCCGGGGTCAGGAGCCAGAGCCGGGGCAATTAACAACGCGCCGATCATCAGGCCGATGTTGTTCATACTGATCGCCAGCGACGGCAGCAAGAACTGCTGGTAGGTATGCAAAATGCCCATCACCAGCCCGCTGATGCTGAAGATCAACGGCGTGACCATCATGATGCGCATCAAGTCAGTCGTCAGGGCCTGCACATTGGCTGCTGCGTCAGGAGCCAGCAGCGTGCGTACAATCAACGGGGCCAACAACACGACGATGATGCTCAAAACGCCCGCCGCCAATGCCGAGAGCGTCATCACCGCACTCGCCAATTGCCACGCCGCCGCTTCATCCTGCTCGCGAATGCGCGCAAACACCGGGATAAAGGATGATCCCAGCGCCCCGCCCGCCACCAGCACAAAGATCAGTTCGGGGAAGCGCTGTGCCCACACAAAGGCATCCAGCGCCTCACCAGTCCCGAACAGGCCGTTGATGATCGCCTGCCGCACGACTCCCAGCACCCCGCTGGCGAGGAATCCGACCAGCACGACGATAGCCGCACGGGCAATTTGCTGATTGGATAAGGCGCGGGATGGTTGGTTCATGGAAGTTTATTTGGGTAGCGAACAATGGAGTAAATGGCGGTTGGCTTAACCTCACCCCCCGTCCCCCTCTCCACCACCGCAGCACGACGCAATGGCATCTGATTATTGAATGGCTGCAAACGTCGCTTGCTATGGAGAGGGGGAGAAAAACGAATTGCGATAGAACGTAAAGTCCCCTCTCCATGAATGGGGAGGGGATATAGGGGTGGGGTAAATATTCCCAATCCACATCGACTTATCATGCTATGCAAGCACATAGCTTTTCTCTGCACAAAATTACAAATTACCCAGTTCTTCTTCAGTTGCAGTCAGGCCGAGGATGTTGTACCCGGCATCAACATGGACGACTTCACCGGTGACGGCGCTGCCCAGGTCGGAGGCCAGCCACAGGGCGCTATTGCCGACATCTTCCTGCGAGACCAACCGGCGCAGTGGAGCGGCTTTCTCCGAATATTTCAGCATCATGCGGAAACCCGGCACGCCCGCCGCCGCCAACGTCTTGATCGGCCCGGCGCTGATCGCATTGACGCGAATCCCCTGCGGCCCCAGGTCGTTCGCCAGATAGCGCGTAATCGTTTCCAGCGCTGCCTTTGCCACCGCCATGACATGATACTTAGGCATGACTTTCTCAGCCGCAAAATAGGTCAGACTCAGAATGCTGCTTCCAGCGGCCATCAGCGGTTCAGCGCGTTTCGCCATGGCAATCAGGCTGTAAGCGCTAATATCCAGCGCCATCTTGAAACCCTCACGCGAAATATCGACAAAACGCCCGCCCAGGTCTTCGCGGTTGGCAAACGCCACACAATGCACCAGCGTATCAATGCGCCCATAGCGCTCTTGCACTTTGGCAAACACAGTATCGAGTTCCTCATCACTGGAAGCGTCACACAATTCCACAAAATCACAGTCGATTTCCTGGGCCAGCGGCAGCACCCGTTTCTCCAGTGCTTCACTCGCATAACTCAGCAGAATCGTCGCGCCTTCATCATGCAGTCTTTTCGTAATGCCCCACGCAATGGAGTTCTTATTGGCGACTCCAAACACCAGGACAATCTTGCCATCCATTAAGCCCATCATTTCTCTCCTCGCAACCTGCGTATCGCTTAATGTAACACGCCCGCGCCCGTAACGCTATGGACCATGTTACACCTCGACTTTGTAATCCAGACCCAGTTCATCGCCCGGCACGCCGCGAATCCCCCAATTCTGCCGGGGCGTTTCAAAGATCGTGATTTCCACATCATGGGGTCGGATGCCAACATCAGCTTCGATGCGGCTGAACAACAGGCGAATCAGGTTTTTCTTGGCTTCGTCAGACCGGCCCTCGAACATCGAAATCTCGATAATCGTGTACTGTTCGGAGCGATCAATCATGTAAACGAAATCATCTTCAGCCAGCCCGATAAAGCGATGTACCCGTTTGTCCGGCGGATATTGCAGCGCCTCGACAATACAGGCGTGGATCGCATCCGATAGCTGCCGTTTGCACGAATCGAGATGCGTTTTCAGGCCGTAAATTTTTACCTGGGACACAATATTTACTCCTTAAACCAGCGCTAGTCCAACGCACCCGCCAGCACCGCAGCGGCATCGGTCGGTTTTTGTTGCGCCTGATAACCACGCACATTCACCATACGTAGCGCCCATAACGCCAGCAACAGGCCACCGATTTCCAGCACAAAGACGCTCCCATAGGCCAGTTGCAGATCGCCGGTTAGCCCCAGCATCACATCGCGCAGGATGCCGCCGCCGGAAACGCCAAATCCCCGCGCAAAGGTGACGACCAGCGTCCAGAAACCCAGGAATGTCCCGGCGCGCTCGGCAGGACTCATGTCCATCATCAGGCCCAGCGTGCCGATATTCCACAGGCCCAGCCCAAACCCCAGTAAAATCAGTCCCGGTGTCACCAACCAGCGAACTGCGCCCAGCGCCGAGATGCCAAAAACGACAAAGGCCATAATCAGCGTGACGACTCCTACCGTCGACATGATGGTGTTGTTGAGCACTTTGAACCGCCGTGATAAGACGAGGAACAGAATGGAGCCAACAATCGACATGCTGCCCCAATAGGCGGCGAAACGGGTGGTGACGCGAGCCTCCATGCCAAATACATCACCCGCAAACGGCTCCAGCACCAGATCCTGCGCAAATGCGAAGATCATGGACAGCGCCAGGTAAAACAAGAAATAACGCAAATGCCCATTCTGCCAGACAAAACGCAGATCAGCCCAGGCGGATGAACTGGCTTCCGTCTCGCGGACAACGACGGTCCGATTACGCCGTTCTTCGCCGACGAGCGAGAAAAACCACAGCGCGGAGAGGATCAGCGCCGTCACGATAAACAGATTCTGCAGCGACTCCGGGGTAAAACTCAGGCCGGATTCGCCCTCAGCCGAGGGCAACATCACACCAAAAAATATGCCACCGATGGTGAAGCCCAACAGCAGAAACGTCCACACAATACCAACGGCCCGGCCACGCTGCGGCGCTGGCGTCCGGTCATAAATCAGCGCCAGAAATGTACTGCCCGACAGCGCATTGCCCAGGCTGAATAACAAAAGTGCCAGCGTGATCACACCCCACATAACTAGCGTCGCGTCGGCTCCCCTTGCCAGCGCCGTCGTCGCCAGGCCGAGAATGAACAAACTGAAGGCCATCAATGCCCGCCCCAGCCAGACCCAGAACAAGCGGCGATACCCACCCACCGTCCGCCGGTCTGATACGCGTCCGGCCCATACGCCCAATGGGGCCAGAAAATAACGCAAACTCACCAGCAAGCCAATCGGCGTGGCGCTGTAACCCAGGTCCGAAATCATGATTCGATTCCACACACCGGTCGCCAGCACATCCGCCATCCCGGACCCCAGATGAAATAACGCGATCTTAAGATTGCGCCAGATGGGAAGATTCTCAGCCATACGTTCCCTGATTTTGGTAGAATTTTGTAGAAAATTATAGGTTTTGCGGTGGGTTCGGTCAATGCCGACGAATATGTTAAAATAAAGTATTGATGACAAGCCACAAATTGCTGGCCCTTAATGGTTGGAGCAACCATACCCACTACTCAGTAACCAGCATATTGGCATTTTTATCCACTGACCTTAAGCAATCGTCTGGCTAATCCTAAAGGAGGCCCAATGACAACGGAATCGCGTTATAAGAAAATCGTCGTTCCCCTGGATGGACCCGGTTGGTCACAGCGGGCCGTTCC
The DNA here is from genome assembly GCA_965223835.1 of Phototrophicaceae bacterium. GTDB lineage: Bacteria > Chloroflexota > Anaerolineae > Aggregatilineales > Phototrophicaceae > CAVYXZ01. The sequence continues at coordinate 525,484 of CBDCXQ010000001.1, read as the reverse complement.
CCATGCAGTGGATATTGCCCGGGCCAATGCTGCTGAACTCATTTTGCTCCATGTGTTCCGCGCACCAGCGGCTGAATATACTGACCAGATTTCGCTGGCCGGCCAGGACGAACAGATTCAGCAAATGCGCGAACAAATGAAACAGTTCCTCGTCGGTATTCGCAACGAGCTGCGGGGTGAGGATATTCACGTACGCGCACACATGGTCGAAGGCACCGGTGTTGCGAACTTGATCTGCGAATTTGTCAACAATGAAAGCATTGATCTGGTCGTGATGAGCACGCATGGGCGTTCGGGCCTGGCCCGCTTCCTGTTTGGCAGCGTCGCCAACAAAGTGATGCAGTGCGTCAAGGTGCCAGTATTGCTTATTCATCCCGATCAGGATTAAGTGAGTTGAATCATAACCATAAACAGCCGGCCAGAACCAAGTCTTCGGTGAGAGAAATTGAGGCGCGAGTATACGTGCTAGAATATGATCAAAAAGGAACCATGTTATGGCCTCACTTGAGCAGGAAATTTTGCAACGAATTCACCGACTCAACCCAAATAAACAACAGCGGGTTCTAGATTTTGTCACCCAGCTAGAGAATGAGCATTCTGAGTCAGCTTTGGAATTAATAAGGCTTCCTGCAGAGGAGCGTCAAAGGCGCGTCAGAGCAGCCATTGAGTCTGCTTCAGATGAAGACTTCGAGATTTTTGAGGCCTACAGCGAAGAACTAACAACTGATGACTGATAGGGTTAATCGAGGTGATATATGGATGATTCGCTTTGACCCTGGTGAAGGTGACGAAATCCAGAAAACGCGGCCTTCGGTTGTGATGACAGCAGAAGGTGCAGGAAGAATGAAGTTACAGATTGTTGTCCCTGTCACCGGCTGGCAACCGCAGTTTAGCCGCTACTTCTGGATGGTACAACTCACACCCAATGCTCAAAATGGTCTGTCAAAAGCCTCCGCAGCAGATGCATTTCAGATCAAATCATTATCAATAAACCGCTTTCAAGAGAGATTAGGTACTGTAACGCCTCAACAACTTGATGAGATTAGCGCGGCGATTGCTCTTTGTATCGGCTATTCGCTATAGAAAGATTTTTAGCTATGCCCATAAAGATCACACTGATCGGTGCGGGGAGTGCTGTCTTTTCATTGAACCTCGTGCGTGATCTTTGTTTGACCCCGAAACTGGCCGGCAGCACGGTCTGTTTCATGGATATTGACGACGGTCGCTTGCAGGCCGTTTATGAATTGTGTCGCCGCTATGCGCAGGAGACCGGCACGGCGCTCAACCTGGAACAAAACACCAACCGGCGTGAAGCCCTGACCGATGCCGATTTTGTCATCAATACCGCGCTGGTCGCCGGGTATGATCGACTGCAAGCCGGTTGGGACCTGGCACGTCCGCTGGGCTATCGCGTGGGTGGTAGCTTGCACATTATGCATGACGAGGCGTTCTGGATTAACTTCTATCAATTGCAACTGTTTGATGAAATCGTGGCCGACATGCTGGAAATCTGCCCGGACGCTTATCTATTGCTGGTTGCCAATCCGGTGCTGGCAGGCATCACCTACCTGGGCCGCCGCTATCCCCAACTCAAAAGCGTCGGGCTGTGTCATGGCTTTTCCGGGATTTATCAGATCGCGGACGCACTTGACCTCAACCGGGAAGACATTACCTTTCAGATTCCGGGCGTGAATCACTTCGTCTGGCTCACGCAATTCTACCATCAGGGTGAAGATGCGTTTCCCCTCATTGATCGCTGGATCGTCAACGAATCCGCCGCCTATTTTGCCACTGCGCAACCCGGTGGCACGTTGAGTCCCGCCGCCATTGACCTTTACCGGCGCTTCTGTGTGTTCCCCATCGGCGATACCTGTACCCCTGGCGGTGGCTCCTGGCCGCACTGGTATCATACGGACGAATCTGTCGAGCAGCACTGGCAAGAAGACCCCGATGGTTGTGGCAGCGCTATTTACAGCACATCACAGCGCATGTCGCCGACATCAAACAAATCAGCGCCGACCCCTCCCGCCAGGTCAGTGCCGTCTTCCCGCCACAAAAATCCGGCGAAGTCATTATTGATATGGTCGAGTCGTTGGCGTGTGACATCCCGCGTGTGTTGATTGGTAATATTCCCAACAGCGGCAGCTATGTACCCGGTGTGCCAACTGATTTTGCGGTTGAGATTCCGCTGCATGTGAGCGCTCACGGCATTCAAGGTATGCAGACCAGCGGCTTACCGCCCGCCGTAACCGCCTATCTCCTGCGCGATCGCGTGGCACCAGTTAATCTGGAACTAACCGCCTACACCCATCACAGTCGGGAAGCGCTGCTGGAATTAATCCTTATGGACCCCTATACCCGGTCGCTTGAACAGGCCGAACAGTTACTTGATGAAGTGCTGGCGTTACCGGTACATGGGGCCATGCGCGAACACTATCGCTAGCGCAGGCGCTCTGTATTCGATAGGATTTCGTGGAAGGGGGCTTCACGTTGCGCGGCTGCTTGCCGGATGGTCTGGACTGCCCGCAAAGCCGCCATGCGTTCGTCAGTCGACAGGTTAAGCGAATCAAATTCTTCTTCATCCAGCAGGGCCAGGTTGCCGTTGGGCATGACGAATATATCTAAGGCGAGATCATCGGCATAGATGGCATCGTCGGTGATATAAGCGGGGCGCGTGATATTGCAGTACCAGCCCTTCAGCCGCGCCGACTGTCCATCTTCAACGCGAAAAACGTTATACCAGCGATCAGCGTAAAACCATTCAACGAAGACATCGCCCTGGCGAAACGTAACGAATCCCAGGTCAGATTCCGGGAGATTAAAAATAGCGGTGACACAGACCCAGTTTTCCCGGCGACGTAAAACGGCCCCCGGATACTGAAAAATCACCTCACCCAGATGATTGCACTTGTAGATGGTAATCTCGTCCATCATGCTTTGCCCAGAGTATGCACAACGAGCAACAATCCAGTAGAAAATCGTACCTGTGCCTGCGGTGCGGTCATGACATTACTGATTCCGCGTGCGGGACCAAACGCCAACGATTCGCCCTGCAAGGGATAATACAGTTTATCCGTGTGGATGTCGGTCACTGGCCCACTCACCGGCAGCAGCGATACCGTATCGTTGATCGCCCCCGCCAGCGTATGTTCACCGGGATAAAGTAATTGAGTCGACTGCGAACCACTGACAATCTGCACATCCAGCCCCCGCAGTTCCGGCAATGCCAGCAAATAGATGTTTGCCAGTGTCTGATCCAGCCGTCCGCCCAGCGCACCCAGAATCCGAATCCAGGTCGCACCACGCTCGACTGCCAGCTTGAGTGCCAGTTCCAGGTCATTTTCATCTTTTTCGGCGGGATGTCGTAACAATTCCACATCCTTTGCCTTCAGTTCAACCAGTTCGGCCTCATTGAGCGAATCCATATCGCCCACCACGGTCTGAAGCGAGACGGCGAATTCAGCTGCAAGACGTGCACCACCATCCGCCGCCACCAGCAACGTATCCGGCGTGACGGTCTTCAGCGTCCGTCGCACCATCGGACCATCATGTGCCCGACCATTGGCAAAAATTAAGGCTTGCACCGGCTTAGTGAGAACGACGTTTCCAGCGTTCTTTGATTTCCAGTTTGCTGATGTCCTGAGCTTCCAGAAAATCAGTGAGTAACCGGAAAAAACGCTCGTGTTCGAGCATGGGGAAGTGCCGCACACCATCCATCAAGACCGGCAAAATCGCATCATCGTTGTCGGCAGTGAGGTAATTCCAAACATTGTCACCGGGAATCTCGATGACTTCATCGTCACGACCATGAACAATGACAATGGGGATGGATAGCCGCCGTAAGGAATCCAGAACCTCACCGGCATCAAACGCGATCATGCTGGAGGGGATCGCCCGCGCATCTGCTTTGGTGACATCCACTTGAAGTTTTTTATATTCTGGCTCAGCCTTATTAAAGCACATATCCAGCAGTTTTTGCGGATTCACCTTTTTTTCGGCAACCAGCCGCTTAAACAGCAGGTTATTGTTCGAATTATTCGCGGGTCGGCTCACAACTGGCGTGGGCGGTGGTGGTAAGGTCGCGGGCACACCTTTGCGGGCAGCCGCATCGGCCAGAGCCGCCCGCATGGCCGTATTGACGTTCATCACGGTTGATTCAGGCACGCCCGGTTGGGCCTGGGCTTGATGATTCTCTTCCATGACTTTCGCCAGTAAAGTTGCCCGTTGGTCCAGATCACCGGGGTCAAACAACGGCGCATTGGCGATCAACATGCGCGGCACCTTATCCGCATGACGCCGGGCATATTCGATCCCAACTAACGCGCCCAACCCATGACCGATCAGCGCCAGCTTGGGGATACCCATCTTCTCGACGAAGTCTTCCAGCAGCTTGATCTGATGCTCCAGCGAGTATTTGTTAGGGTCTTTGACCGAATCACCATAGCCATACAGATCAATCGCATACACTTTGTAATTGATCTTGAGCTGTTGCATCGTCGGAATCCAGTAGCGCCAGGACCCCAACCAGCTATGCAATAACACGACCGGTCGGCCCCGCCCCAGAACTTCATAGTGAATTAGATCTTCGCCGATGCTGATGGCGCTCATAACAACAACCTACTTTGTGGCGCTCACGCCGCGCCAATTTCCTGTAATATCTCGGTGATACGCCGGTTTAAATCTTCCGGCGCAAACGGCTTCAAAATGTAAGCAATTGCCCCGGCTTCGATGCCCGTCTGGACTTCCTCATCCTGGCCTTTGGCTGACAGAAAGACAACGGGAATATCTTTCAATTCCGGGACGGTTTTAATCTGGCGGCACGCCTCATACCCTGTCATCTTGGGCATGCGCACATCCATCATAATCAGGTCCGGTTTATCATCCAGCGCGACCGCCTTATCATAGGCTTCTTGCCCATTGGCGGCTTGCGTTACCGTATGTCCGGCGTAGACCAGCGTAAAATTAATCAATTCCCGAATATCACGTTCATCTTCTGCCACCAGAATATGCGCCATGCCCCTGCAATCCTTTGCCAACCCTAATAAACTTCAATTTCGTCCTGATTAATGGGTAAGGACACGAAGAACGTCGTACCCTGTCCGGTTTCGGTTTCAAACCAGACTTCACCTTTATGCATTTCTACCAGCGATTTGACAATTGGTAGACCCAGCCCGGTTCCGGCTACGTCCATAACCAACGCATGTTCTTCATTGCGCCCAAAGCGATCCCAGATCCGATCTCTGAACTCGTCCGGGATACCGATACCGCTATCTTTAACCGAAACCAGGATATGTTCATCATCTTGCAGAACTGCTTCAATATCTATACTACCATCAGCATAGGTGTAATTAAAAGCATTGTCCACAATGTTTGTGAAAATCTGGGTAATCTTATTTTTGTCCCCCTTAATTTGGGGTAAATCGTCGGCAACGCGGAGGGTTATCATCAGTTGTTTTTGCTCATCCCGCATCCGGGCTTCGGCATGATTGACGATACCTTCCAGTACCTGATCTATCGCCAGCGGCACCAAACTCAATTGCTCATTGCCATTATCAAGCTTGGAAATATTGAGCAGGTCATTGACGAGGAAATTCAGCCGATCAGCATTGGATTTGATCTTGCCCAGAAAATCCTTTTGCGTATCCGTTAGCGGTCCCGCCGCCCCCAAAAGCAACAGGTCAGCATTGCCCTTGATGGGGGTTAACGGCGTGCGTAGCTCATGTGAGACGTTAGAGATAAATTCGCTCTTCAGCCGGTCCGCCTCAAAGTCTTTGGTAATGTCCCGGAACACGAGCACCGTCCCCAGGAATTGGTTGGCGGTGCGCACCGGCGACAACCGCACATTGACAACCTTGTTATCAATCTCCAATTGTTCAGACAGGAAGCCCTCGCGCGGGTCGTCCTGTGGCGACTCGGCCCAGCGCTCAATGATCCGCGACCAGGTAGCAGCCATCCCGCCCTGTAAACCCACCAGATGCGACAGTGGTTGCCCGATCACCTCGCCCCGCGAGATTTCGAGAATGCGCTCAGCAGCACTGTTGAAACGGATAATCTTACTACTGGCATCCGCCAGCATCACGCCGTCGGCAATACCTTCCAGAATAGCGTTACTCTTTTCGGTTTCTTCCTGCTCTGCCAGTACCAGCATCCCCAGACGTTCAGCTTGATCGCGGATCAGATAATAGAGGTCAGAGTTGTTGATGGCCGCAGCAACTTGATTAGCCGCTGCCAGTGTCAGCCGCACATGCGCGGTCGTGAAAACAGCTTGCCGCGCTAGCAAGATCATCACACCGAGAATATCGTCATTGATTTCGAGCAAGACCGCCAGCGCGCTCTTGAAATTTTGGGCATCAGGTGCGGTGGCATCCCAATATTCATTCACTGCAAGGTCCGGGACCAGCACCGTGCGTTCACTGCCCTGTTCCTGAATGAGGGCGGTCGCCAATGCCGTCGCGGGGTGGACATAATCTTCGGTCAGTTCACCGGTAATCGATAAGGCCGCTCGGGTGTGCAATTGGTCGGTCGTCGGGTTGATCTGCATGATAACGCCATCTTCGGCATTCACCGCCCCGGCCACCATCTCCAGCGCGCTCTTCAGCACCCGTTCCATATCCAATGTCCGCGCCAGTTCGGCGGTAATGCGATACAGCGTGTTGATGCGGTCGCGCTCTTCAGACAATTCTTCGGTACGCGTATTCACCGCCGCTTCCAGATTCCGGTTGAGCGAACTAAGTTCATCATTCACCGTCCGCAACTTACCAAAGAGATTGGCGTTCTGGATGGCCGCCGCCAATTGCGAGGCAATCGTTGTCAGAATACCCTGACTGTTCACCCCAAACGCTCGCGTTCGCCGCGTATCGCGCACCGCCAGCACACCCAGCACCTCATCGCCAGAGATCAATGGCACACCCAGGTAACTCTTGACATCACCCTCGCCGTTGCTAATCCCCAGACTGCGGCGCAATTCGTCAGGGCCAAAATAATCACTCCCCATACTCAGCGGACGCCGGTTTCGCAGCACGTACGACACCTCGTCGTCACTCAACTGTCGCGATTCCCGCTCGGTCAGTTGATAATTCTTAACATACAATGGGAAGGTAATCGCCTGCGTTTCGGCGTCGTAGATCGCCAGATAAAGTTCTTCGACACCGGCCACGCTGGGCAGACGCTCACGCACAATGTCGATCATTTCATCCAGCGTAATAACCGATGACAGGGCCTGGCTGAGATCATTGATGATATACAGTTCTTCGACGCGGTTGGCCGTCTCGGTCGAGAGACGCGCGTTTTCAATCGCGGTTGCCGCCTGCGCACCCAGCGCCTGTGCCAACCGGATTTCCCGATGGGTGAAGGTCCGATATTCTGATTGCAGTTCGAGTTGGATTAAACCGATTGAGCGGTCACGCATGATTAATGGCACCAGGACCTGGGCCGTATCGCCAAAAACCTCCAACTCCTGCGCTTCTTTAGCGGAAAGCTCGTCGTTATCCCGGCTGATGACCACAACTTCCCGGTCCTCCAACGCCCGCCGCTTCGAGGGATAGTCATCCAGGCTGTAACGGGTGCCGGGGGCGGTAATCCGCTCAGGATCCTCGCTGCGATTCACATCGATCTGAACTTCGACTGCACCTTCAATATCATCCCAGGTCATCATCATGCAGTCATCCATATCGAGCGCGTGCATCATCAGGTCAACTACGCTCTGATAGACTTCCTGCACGTCCAATGTCAACGAGGTAGCCTGCGCTGCTTCGAGCAAAGTTTCCAGTTCCCGACTGCGGACCAACGTTTGCTCCAACAGGCTGGTGTTCTGGATGGCAATCGCGGCCTGATTAGCAATAATCCGTCCTAGATCGGTCTGTTCAGGGTCGAAGTCACTGGACTGGTTGTAATTGACCAGTTCAAATGCACCGATCACCTGACCACCAATCGCCATTGGAATCAGAACGTATGATGAGATCAGCCGAGGAGCCAGTTCTTGCGCAATCTCCATTAATTCAGGATCAACCGCTTGAATGTCATCAATAATCAGGGATTTGACCATGCGGCGGATATATTTATAGGTCGCGCTCTCACTCAAATCAATCATCTGGTCCGGGGGTCGATCACCACGCGGGTGTTCCACAACCACGCGGCCTAACTGCAAATCCCGTTCAAACATCAACCCAAAGGCCTGTTCAACCCGCAGGACCTGCGCAATTTCGCGCAGCGCAATTTCCAGAATATCCTCACTGTCCAGTGATTGGCCCAGTGATACCGATACCCGGTTCAGCAGGCTCAAACGCTGGGTCCGGCGTTCAGCCTCGCGGAACAGATCCGCATTTGCCAGCGCCACCGCGACTTGATTCGCAAAGGCAAACGCCGCTTGCTCGGCCTGCACATCATAGAAACTGGGTTCAGCTTTGCACAACGCGATCACACCAACTACATTGCCCTGATTCACCAGCGGCACGCCCAACCAGCTCTGAGCACCATGTTCGCCGGGCAGCGAATCCCACCCTTGCAAACGACTGATCGAATAGGGTTTTTTGTTTTTAACGACCTGGCTCAGACGATCATGCGAACTGATGCGCACCTTCGCACCCACCGGCATGGTATCGTCTTCATAATCTTTCGCACCTTGCAATACCAGGAAATCGTCCCGCCGCAGCCAGAAGGTCAACGTATCATACGTGATAATGCGCGCCATCGCACTTAAGGCTAGCGCCACCACTTCAGTATGATCGAGCGACGCCGTAATCAGGCTGGAAACTTCGGTCAACGCCCGCAGTTGATCAGCCCGCGCTTCCAGATCGCTTTCGAGTTGTGCCCGTTCGGTCAGATCTTCCAGCAACAGCACCGCACCCCGCACGTTGTCAGGATTACCCAGCGGGTAAATGTAAAAATTACAAACCAGCATTTGCTCGTTGAATTCAATGCTGAGGTTAATGTGCTCCTGCTGCTGACCGTTTTCCAGTGTTTGACTGATATTCTTGAGCAGGACCGTACTCAATTCGGGACGATACTCAAACAAATCTTGCCCAATGGCGCTGTCATCCCAACCATAGTGCAGCTTCATAAAATGATTTAGCGTGCGAATGCGCCCGGATTTGTCCAGTACGATAATCCCCTGCTGAATGGATTCCACAACTGAAGCCGTATAGTCGCGCAGGTTGACCGCATGGTCCAGCAAACGTGTATTCTGGATAGCGACCGCCGCCAGGCTGGCTATCCGCTTTAAGAAAGGCCGGAATTCATCAAAACCATACGCTTCAACCAGATCACTGCCAATATGCAGTGCGCCCAGCGTTGCGCCACCCACCACCAGCGGCAAAATGAGGCTGGTGCGTTCACCCTGCGCATACCAATCACGCAGGTCGGTATAGCTTTGCGCTTCATCGGCCTGAAGAAAATAGAGATAATCGCGCTCATCCGTATAGCTCCGGCCCAGCGCTGTGTGGTCTAACGTGGACCACACTTCATGCTCACTTGTCAGTGACCCGTCAGCCTGAACACTGAGTTGCAACATCTCAAAAATCTGCCGATCATCATTGAGCAAGGCCAGTGTCATGCGCGCAAACGGCACCAACCGCAGCGCCCCGCTGGCAACCGCTTCCAGAATCGACTCAATATCGAGTGTCCCGGCGATCGTCTCCATAATTTCGTTAAGCTGCGACTGCTGCTCTGCACTATGGATTGATTTCAGGTAGAGACGTGTATTCTGAATCGTTGCCGAGGCTTGATGTGCGAAGATCTCCAGCAATTCCACTGTCATGCGATTCGGGCGGCGATTATCCTGGGGGCCGGTCAGCGCCATTAAGCCAATCTGGCTGCCGGCTGAACTTGTCAACGGCACCAGCAGCAGATCACCCGAATGCCAATCCCGGTTCGATGTTGGCTCCTTAATCCGCTGGTCCTCGAACAACATCTCCAGCGCACTGAGATCACCAACTTGACGCCAATCATCGGCCCATTCCACCGGGAAGAAAAAGGACTCGCTAATCTGATATTTCTCGTCGCATAACGCTTTGAGGGTTTCCGGCATCAGCACGGCCCGATTGCGATTAAAGGCTTCCAGCGGCATCCCGGCCTGCGTCACCCGCCGCAGTTCCCCGCTGTCTTCATCACTCAGCAGCATCAACACAACGTCGAAACCCACGCTTTGCATCACACTGTAAGCAATCGCTTCCAGCATCATCCCCGCATCAGCATTGGTCTGCAACATCTGTCCCAGTTCGAAAATCTGGTTCAGTTGATCAACCCGCCGCGCAAGTTGGACGTTTCGCTGGGTTTGTTCCTGGTTGCGAACATAGTTGCCATAGCCCAGTGCCGCTTTCGCCGCTAACGTCTGGATAAACTCAACTTCACGTTCATCAAAATTGTGGGGTTGGCGGTGATACAAATGAATAACGCCCACCACTTGATCTTCGTACTGGAACGCCGCCGCCAGCGCCGAGCGGGCATCATGCGGTTGGGCTTCCAGATGATGGGTGCTGTAATCATTGATTAAATGGACACCGGTATCAACTGCAGCCCGTTCAATCGGTGCGAGGGCGTCAATCCCATGACCGCCCAGCCGCCGTTCAATTTCGGGTTGATCGACATCTGACCATCGGTCAGCCATTTTCAGGAGCGCCACCGTCCCATCATCGGCACCGGTAGCCTTAACCGCTTCTTCGCAGATTACGTTTAAGATCGCATCAATTTCCAGCGTCAGGGTCAGTTCGTTGCTGACCCGTGAGATGGCATCCAGCTCAAGATTACGGCGATTGAGATTTTGCCCGGCAGACTGGTACTGCCCCACGCGGTCGAGCATACTCGCCACTTGCAGGCCAACCGCCGCTAATAAGGCCTGGTCCGCATCACCATAGGGCTGGTCAACCCGATTGGCGATTCCCAATTCGCCCAGGCTCCGTTCCGCCACGACCAACGGCACGATTAACAGGCGGTCAATGGGAATACGTTCTTGTAGCTGATGATAACATTGCCCAATGGCATCATCAGGCGTGAGTGCATTATTCAAGTAAGGGCGGCGCGAGACCGCGACTTGCGTTTCATCCTGATCGCGCCGCACCGGCTGCACAATGGCCGCCCCCAGTTCCAGTCCATGCATATAGCGCGGATGCGTTACCAGCGTGTTTTCAATATCGTTCAAGACATTGACGAAAACAATCGGACTGGCCGTCACCTGCGAGATTTCGGCCAATACCGGTGTTAGTGGTTCGTCAGTTGTCAGAATCCCACCGGCCAATTCTGCGATACGCCGCAGACTCTCAGATTCTGAAGCCCGGCTTTCCAGATCACGATAGAGACGGGCGTTCTCGATAATCGCTGCCGCTTGTGTCGCAAAAATGGTGATAAGACGTATATCATCATCGGTGAATGGTTCGCGATTGATGTGGTTAGACGCCTGCACCACTCCCAGACGCCGCCCACCAATCGACAAGGGCACGAGCATCGTCTGTTCCACACCGATTACTTCGGCGAGTGCTTCCAACCCGGCTTCAATGACCACCCGGTCGGAACGAACCGAATTGGTGTACCAGGCTTCTTCTTCCCGCCAGATCGCCTCAACGCTGGTGCCAACTTGCAGCGGAATCGAATAATGTTCGATCAATTCATTGGGCACCCCATAGAAGGGCGGACGTGCTACCAGACGGTTGGTGGCCTCCTCATGCAGCAGAATACCGCACATCTCGATCTGCATAAGCTGAGCAATGCGTTCATTAACTTCGGCAAACAAATCGTCTTCATTACTAAACGCACTGATCGCCTGCGTGATTTCTTTCAGGCCCAACAGTTCAGTCTCATGGGTCTGTTCACGGCTGTACATCCGCGTATTTTCAACCACAATCGCCGCCTGAGCCGCCAGCACGCGCAGGTTCTGCATATCTCGCAGCGTGAAACCGCCTTCAGTGCCTTTGTTGCTGGCCTGAATAATGCCAATGCGCTGATCGCCAATGACCAGCGGCATCAAGGCCGTGTTGTAAACGCCAGTCGCGTTGACCAGGGCATCCAACCCCAATTCTTCGATTAAGGGTTCATCCGTGACATCATTGGAAAGCCAATATTGCTGATTTTCCCAGATCACACGCTGTGGGCTGCCCAGCGGAATGGGAATCTGATACTGGCGGGTAATCTGGTCGGGGACGCCATAGAAAGGAAGTTGCGGTATCAGGACTTGCTTATGGTCATCATAGAGCAAGATGCCGCACATATCGGCACCAACCAGACGGGCTAAACGTTCGTGCAATCCCTGATATATATCATGGACATAGGTGCTTGCATCCGCCTCCTGCATCACTGCTTGCAGGTTGGACATATCATCAATATGTTGCGCTTGCCGGGTATACAATTCAGCATTGTGAATCGAGATGGCAAGCTGTTTGCTGATCGCTTGCAACAGGGCCAGATCTTTCGCACTAAACGCGCCCGATTCTACCGCCGCCAGTTCAAATGTCCCCAGAAACCGCTCACCGAGGAGCAACGGCACACCCACGAAACTCTGGTAAATATTGTCGCTTAATTTGGGCAAAATCGCCGATTGATCCTGTAAATCGACTGACAGGACGGGGCGATGATTCTGGGCAATCCAGCCCGTGATCCCTTCGCCGGGTTGGTACACGCCACCAGCTTCTGCCAGCCGCAAGACGTAAGTCGAATCGCCCATCCAACCGCGCGGATATAACACCTTCTGGTCCGCATCCCACAGGCAGATTTCACCCGCATCCGCTGGGACCGTTTGATTGACAATCGACAGCAGTGCCTGCAAGACCTGCTCGACGCTCTGGCTGGCATTTACCAGATCGCCAATTCGATTAATCACACCGATGGCCTGGGACAAATCCAGCGCTTCGGGGTTCGACGTCGCTGTGCCCAATTCACGCATCACGACCACCGTGCGCATCTCAGCGCCTGCCGGAATGCGATGTGAGGAAGCTTCAACCCAGCGCGGCCCCAGTTGGAACGATGATTGATGTTCGTCGGCAAATAATTCGAGGAAGTTGTCGGCGGGTTGCGTCAGGTCAGCGACATATTCCAGGTTCGGCAACGTGCCGTTCATGCCCAGCCAGCGCCGCGCCCGGTCATTAATATAAATCAGTTGACCGTGTTCCCTGGAAACCAGTACTGCGTCTTCGCTGGATGCCGCTGGAATTTCTTGCAGCATCTGCTCCATTGCTGGCTGCGTGCCCAGGTTTTGCCGCTGGCGCAACCACAGGAACAGCCAGGCGAAGATGACGAATCCACCCAGAAATAGCAAGACTGCCAGTTCAGTCATATTATATTTACCATTCGGTCAATATTTTTGACCCTGTATCTTCACCACTGAAACCCCGACGGCGATTTTCGGCTGCCAGTTCGGTAATTTCACGAATGTCGGAGAATTGATGCGTTTCCGTCGAAACAACCCCCGCCGCCATCGTCATTAAGGGGGCCTGCCGTTCACCATCATCGTCATCGGGCACCAGGATATACGCTCGTTCGCGATCAATAAACGAATAGTGTTGCTTCACCTCGTCGTTAAAACGGGCCACGATCTGGTCACGTATCGTTTCCGCCTGGGGCGAATGGCTAATCAAGACAAAGTTATCGCGTCCTGGATGTCCGAGAAAGTCATCGGTCGATCCGAATTCCTCCGCTACTTCATTCATCACCAGCGCCACGAAACGAATCACATCGTCCCCCGCGACAAAGCCATACACCTCGGAAAAATCGCTGAAGTTGTTTATTTTGAAGTCGATATAGGTCCATGATTTCTCGCTACGCATCAACTGCCGTAGATGTTCCTCAATGAGTTTGCCTGTAGGCAAGCCTGATACACCATCAATGACTTTACTGCGATCAGAAGCGTTAATAGAGTTTTGCACGCGCAGTTTCAACTCTTCGATGTCAAACGGTTTGGTAATATAATCGTCCGCGCCCAGTTCCAGCCCGGCGATTTTGTCGCTGCGCTCATCTTTTTGGGTGAGAAAAATAATGGGGATATGGCTGGTACGAGTCGTCCCGCGCAGTTCGCGGCACACATCATAACCGTTCATATCGGGCAGCATAATGTCCAGCACGATCAGGTTGGGCAGTTCCTTACGAGTCATGGTGAGTGCATCGCCACCCCGCGGTGCCACTTGAACCTCATATCCCTGGCCCGTAAAATAAATGCGCAACATGTTGGAAATATCGAAGTCGTCTTCAACGACCAGAATTCGACCTTTATTCATCGTGGCCCCTCATCAATCTTATCCAGGGTGTTATCATCATCGCTCAAGTTCAACTATACACTATAGTAACAAAATCTGCACAAACCCTACCCGCATACTAACAATACTTCAAGTATACGCGATATAGTCCGCTTAATGGATAAACAATGTCGGTTTTTGGGTGGAAATTACAAACTTTGCGGTGACCAAAAACGCCGATTGCAAATGGCTTTTTCCCGAACCCGATCAATCGTTTCGGGGGTGACTTCATGACCAAAGCTACGAAAGCCCGCTAACCGAAAACCATGCCGCGCCGCGATCGCACCGATTTCAAAGGCCTGTTCCAGTGCAACGTCTTTCGTCACCGTATAATCCTCGTAACGGCCTTCCAGTGCCAATGCCATCGTTTCCGCCATACAGGCATAGGCTTTGCCCGCTGGGAAACCGAAATCAAAATTAAAGTTGACCGGACCGGGTACTGCCACCATACCACCCTCAATGACCAGGACATCATCGCGCTCGGCAGCCACTTTGCCAGAGACATCACGGGGACGCGCGACATCACAGACCACAGCGCCGGGTTTCAGATGGCGCGGTTCGATCACCGCATGGACCGCGCTGGTCACTGTCAAAATCAAATCCGCATCATAAATGGCGGTCATGTCAACACTGGTTTGGACCTGCGCCCCGCGCCCGGCACATAATTCAGACACTCGATCAAGCGCTGTTTGTCGCCGCCCAACCAGCACCAGTTCCGCGCAATCAGCGGCCAACATCTGCGCACAGGTTTTGCCGATTGTACCGGTGGCACCAACCACCCCGACCTTCGCCCCTGCCAGGGCAATGCCCATCGTATGGGCTGCTGCGCGAATGGCTTCCACCGCGATGACAACGGTATAACTGTCACCATTCGTCACCGGAACATCCAACCGATGAGCAATTGTCTGTCCGGCATCACCGACAACCGATGTATAGGCCCCTAATCCCAGAATACGCGCCCCCAGCTTCTCCGCTTTGCGTCCGGTGGCAACGATCTTGCGATAAACCGTCTCAACCGGCAGCGCCAGCATTGTCGGCGGCGTGAACGGCACCGCCAGCAACCAGCCCCGGAGTTCACGCCCGGTCGCAGCGGAACGAATGCCGCTAACTTCGGAGATATACAACGGCGGAAAATAGCGTGAGAGGTAGTTGATCTGCCCTTCGGACAGATATTTCGCGATGGGCACTTTGCGGGCCGCATCTTTTTTGATCTGAACGGGATGAATGATAAAGGCGAACGTATCGTCCACTACCACTTGTCTTCAGCTATCACTGCATCTTCACGGTCACGGGGATAGAAGCGAGGGTGTTCTTGACCAGGTTGCATATAGCTGTGATGGTCACTCTCCTCATACGTGATGTTACGCATGATGACCTGGCGGTCAGGGGATGCGACGATCACCACATCGGATTCAATCATGCGCCCTGGATAAACCACAACCCCTGACCCAATCCGCACATTATGTCCAACCCCACTGCCCAGCACGATTTGACCAACCAGTTCCAGATCGCCATCAATGTTCATGGCCTTCATCGGCTTCTGCTCAATCAGATTAAAATCAGTGAACGTATTACCGGCACCAATGAAGCTACGGCGGCCAATCGCACACATCTGCAAACAGGTATTTTGCGCGATAATTGTATTCTCCATAACCGAGGTCAGGTACAGAGCGGTGCGAAAAGGCAGGAAGCAGCCGTCAGCAACGGTGCTCATCATGAGTACACACCCATCATCCACCGTTACATTGTTACCAATGGTGCAGTTGTCGATCATGACACCGGGGCCAATCGTGCAATTTTCGCCGATTTCCGCCGGGCCGGTAATCACAGCAGTTGGGTGAATCACCGTCCCGCGCCCCACCTTGACGACTGCCGATGTGCTGAGCACCTGTTTCATTTCTATGATCGCGTGCCACAACAGCTTGAGTGAGAAGAAGTTGTGCTGCGCCACCCGGTCATCAAACCGACTCGCTCGCGTAAAATTACCGAAGATCACCGACGCGACGTAAACATGAACCCACGATTCAATCGCCAGCAGTGCCCGCCCCGGTAGATAATGGGTCAGGTCACCCTGTTCCATCGTCATAAAGTCCGGGACGCTATAAAAACCCTTCTCTTGAGCATCACTGGCAATCACGATAGCTTCAACCTGTCGGCTATACCCCCTGGGGAGATACCACAGATCCACTAATCGAATAGCCGGGTCATTCGGGTCGGTTTCAAACACGGTTGACAATGGCAGCGTATAGGTCTTAAACGCCGGGTCATCGGCCCGAAAGGCGGCCCGACAGGCCCCTTTTCGCCGCCGGGCTTCCTCCAGAAAAGTGGTCAAAAATTCGTCATCGAACCACAAGTTATCGCGATAAACGATAGCCGGACCGGTGATCGATTCAATATCCGCTCGTTTTTCCAGGGACACGCCCAGCGCCATGCCCTGCGGATAGTGTGCAGTGAACAGGTCTTCGTGGTGAATTTTGAGTTCTTTAAGGCCAATGGTCAGTTGGCTGGCAGGCTCATTGAAGGGTGGAACATGCCGCCGATCTTCAATTACGTAGCGCGTTATTTGCTTGCTCATGCCGTTCGCTAACCGTTATTCAAAAAGTCGCGCACCGTCGCGTAGAACCGGGTGGGTTCGTCCATCATCGGAAAATGCCCCGATTGCTCAAACCACGCGATCTGACTGTGCGGTGCCGTTGCTTTGAGGAGTTTAGCCTGATTGGGATGAACGATCATGTCTTTAGGGCCATACACCCCCAGGATCGGCATCCGCAATTCGCCCATGCGCGGACGCAAGTCGGTTCGACGCAGCGTGCCGATGCTCTCAAAAAACGCCCCGCCGGTCAGGCCTTCCAGGTCAGCCGTAATCATCTTACCCAGTGCCCGCCCATCCTTTGCCAGAAAATGCGAGTACCCCCCCATAAACACCCGGAACCCGCGCATAAAAACTGAGAAGAGGAGCGGCAATTGCTGTGAGAGGTTTATCCAACCATCGAAACTCGCCAACTTCAGCAACAGACTCAGTGATGTACCCTGAATTGGGGAGCCAACCACGATCACCTTGACCACCTTTTCCGGGTCCCGAATCGCGGTCCCCAGCGACACTGTGCCCCCCAGCGAATGCCCCACCAGCGGCGCTTTGGGAATCCCCAGACGATCCATAAACTGGCTGACGAGCATCACGAAATTATCAACTGAGAAATCGTCACTCTGGTCGCCAGATTCGCCAAAACCCCAGAAATCTAGGGCGTAGGTTCGAAACTCTTTCCCCAGTTCAAGGATGGTACTGTGCCACAACGCCCAGGAGCCGAGCCAACCATGTAATAAAAGAACAGGGCGTCCACGACCATGTGCTTCATAATGGACAATACCCTGCTCGGTAACCAGTGTTGCCACCGTCTTTTAGTCCCTGTGTATTGGCACGATGCGCAGTAGCCGACGTCGCGGCTCTAGCCTTCCATTTCCTCGAGAATCGAGTACAACAACTCCAGCAAAACGTTTTTGACGCTTTCCTTATCTTTCGCAATACAGGGGAGCAGCTTCACATTTTCCTCTATGCGCAACGCGATGCGCAGGTCCTCTGCTTCCCAGGCATCCGGGTGATCCTGTTTATTGGCGGCCACGACATAGGGGGTGTTGGCATAGGCCCGAAACGTTTCCAGAATGCTCTTGGCCTCGCGGAAGGTCTCTGGCTTGGCACTGTCCACCATAACAACGAATCCCAGCATGCCTTCGGCCAGAATCTCCCACATGAAGTCGAACCGGCGCTGGCCCGGCGTGCCAAACAAGTACAGCACCAGGTCATCATCAACCGTGATGCGACCAAAGTCCATCGCGACCGTGGTATTGTCTTTTTGTTGGGACTCGGCGGTATCAGGCGTAATGCCGCGCTCTGTCGAAACCACTTCGATCTCACTGATCGAACGGATAAATTCCGTCTTGCCCGAACTGAACGGCCCGGTGATAACCATTTTGACAGTTTGCATAACGTACCCGCTTTTCCAGTACAACGTCCCTAGTGGACAACGGCTGCTAGATAGACCTGATCTTGTCGATCAGCTTGTTGACGACGGTCTTTTGCACCTGGGGTGCGCGCCGTTCCTGCTTGGGGCGACGCGTCCCAGCGGGCGCTTCCATACCCGGTGGCTTGACCAATTCCACCAGCCCGGCTTGTTCCAGACCATACACAATCCGGCGGATTTCCATGTCGGACATGTTGTTGGCTTTAGCAATCTGACGAATGGAATTCTTGGGGTTGACGAACGAGACCACCCGCCATTCTTCCACACTCAGATGTATCCCCTTAAATTTTTCTTTGGGATTCTGAGGAAACTTCAACGCAAAGTCGAGGTTAGGGAGATGATCGGAGAGTTTCTCCGCCTCTTTGATGCGCCGCGATCCTTCGATGATAACGTTTTCGAGATCAATGGGAACCAGAATACGCTCTTTATTGGGCATCTGACCATCATCAAAGCGGAAGGGTCCATCACCCCAGGTGAGCAAGTTATACACTACATCCAGCGTATGCTGTTTGATGCTGGTGACAATATCCGTCTGCGAAACATAATTGGCGTTAATCAACAACATCGCCAGGGCTTTATCAGTTGTATTTTTGGCTCGCTCTCGAATGATCCGGGCTTGTTCATCGGTGAGTTTGCCGGCTTTGTTCAAAACCGAAACCAGATTACCATCCTGCGAATCTAACGACGCAAAGATCAGCTTGCCAGTGCTAAACGAGACACTCGCTCGGGCACTGCCCGGCGCCATTTTTTCCTTGCCCATCGCATCTTTTTCGCCCGTTTTGACCGCTTCGAAGATGGTCAGGGTTCCAGTTTTGCGGGCGAGATTAATGAGATTGAGCAACTGCGTCGTGCTAAAATCTCGAATGTTGCCCTGTAGCGGCATTTAGAAGCTCCTCCGCAGCCAAAGGTTGGGTTGGCCCCAATATAATCGCGGATCTATGGTGCATCAACAATAAGTCGATTATAGCTAGCGCTTAAATTCAAGTCAACTCGCGCATTGCGTTCACAAACGACGCTCGTATAATCGTCTACTCGCCCATTATAGAGGGATTTGTGGTTATGCACCACCACCTGCTGCGCCTGATAATGTTATGTTTGACGCTCTCTGTCTTTCATCATACTGTCGAAAGCGCTCCGACAAGAATTGAGAATTACCCGGTCGGTCCCGATGATTTTCCGTCTGGCGTTAATCCCTTAACCGGCTTGCAAGTGCCGAACCCGGATTTCCTGGAACGTAACCCGGTTCTGGTAAAAATCTCGAATGCCCCGCCGCTGGTCCGTCCCCAGTCGGGCATCGGCGCTGCTGATCTCGTGTTCGAGCATTACGCCGAGGGCGGCCTGACCCGCTTTTCGGCCATTTTTTACGGCCAGCTTCCCGAACGAGTCGGATCAATCCGCAGTGCGCGGCTCATTGACTATGAACTCATGCCCATGTACCAGAGCCTGTTGGCGTTTTCGGGTGCAAGTATTGGCGTGGAGGACCGCCTCAATCGGTCGGAATTCGCCGAGCAATTATATAAGGGCGTGTTGTTTGGCTGGCCTTACTACTGGCGCGATGAGGACATCCCCGTCCCGCACAACATGTTCACGAACGTTGCGGCCCTGGGCGAGTTAGCAGCAGCGAACAGCGCCAATTACCAACCCGACCTGCATAGCATGGCGTTTGATCCCGCGCCGATGGTTGCCAGTGCCGGGAACGCCGAAGAGATTGACATTCGCTATCGGGCCACCCGGGTAAGCTGGACCTATGATGCGGACAGCGGTTTGTACCACCGTTTTGCCGATGGTCGCATCCATGCTGATGCCAACACGGGGGAACAGATCACCGCCGCCAACATCGTCGTCATTTATGCCGATCACACCTTTACCGATATTATCGAAAGCCAGTGGCAGGGCAGCATCAGTTACAGCATTGAGATTAAGCTGTGGTTCGAGGGCGATGCGGTCGTGTTCCGCGATGGGCTGTATACCCCGGCGCGTTGGCTGCGGCCCACCCGTCAGGATATGATCGGCCTGCGCACCCTGGAAGACGAGATGTTTTACCTCCAGCCCGGTAACACCTGGTTTCAGGTTATGCCCCCGCCCGACCAGCAAAACCCAGCGGAAGAGTGGCTGCGCATCAACCCGGAATAGGCGGGCAAAAAAACCGAAATCGTCTATACTCATATTAGAATTGATCGGTTGGGATCACCATGAAAAAGAACCAGTATTTCAATCTGGGCCTTAAGGAAATGGAGGCTGGCAACATCGCCGAGGGCCGCCGCTGGCTGATGTATGCCCTGCGCGATAACCAGCTCGATAATAAGCGCCGGGCGATTGCCTGGACCTGGCTGGCAGAAGCCGAGGCAGATCGGGCGCAAAAACGTGAATATTTTGAAGCCGCGCTGGAAGCCGACCCGGAAAATGACTTCGCGCAGGACAAATTGCAGGAACTACTCCGGCCACCGCACCCGCAACCCGAACAACAGCCAGCACCGCCGCCGACCCTGCCCGAAGCACCGCAAAATCCGCTGGTCCCAGCGCCGCCGCCCGCACCCATCTATGTGCCCAGCAACCCGCCGCCACCGCCCCAGTCAACCCCGTTCATCCAGGAACCACCGCCGATTGAAGCGAATGGGCCGGAAATGCAGCGCAGTCCAACCGGAACGCTACGTCCCCAGCATCGTCCACGCTCCGATCATCATATTGTCGGCATTCAGGGGGGACCCAACGGCAACGGTTCTGGCTTTTTCCTGACCACCAGCGGCATTATCGTCACCACCCGCTATGTCGTGGGCGCTAATGAAAAAGTGACCATTGAACTGGAACCGGGCAACCAGATGGAAGCGCGGGTTGTGCGGTCGTTCCCGGCAATAGATGTAGCGCTGCTCTATAGTGGTCATGGCGTGCAGGAATTGCTGCCAAACACCATGTTCGACACCATACCGGAAAATGCGGCGGTGTTCGTCATGCCCTATCAATCGCGACGGGTGGACGGGCGAAGACGCGAAACGGGCCGCATCCTGGCCGAGCATCTGTTCCCAACTGATATTGTCCAGTTGCCCGATGCCGGCGGTGGACCGGTGTTCAATCATCAGCGTCAGGAAGTGGTGGGCATGATTACACGCAACGTCAGCAGTTCATCGGCCTATGTTTATGGCGTCAATTATTCGGCCATCAAACGCTGTTTGGACCGCTATAATTATGAATTACAGCAGGTCGCTGAGCGCGTGTATTGTGCCAGTTGCGGTTATGCCAGTGCCGCCGGGACGGTGGGCGGCTTCTACTGTGAAGTCTGTGGCACGGTGATGCCCCACGCCGCGGGCCAGACCCGCGTACATCACCAGCGCATGGCTGCTATTTATGGCGATAGTACGGCCCGACCGTGCATCAACTGTCGGGCGACCGTTGGCTATCATAAAGGTTTTTGTTTGCGGTGCGGTCAGGCGGGTGAACCTGACCAGCCGCCGGGAGTGATAAGGTAAGCTGCTTATGTTAGGACGCGCACCGCGTAACCAACCCGACAACAGTCAATCGCTGGCCCGGTTTGCCGCGATGGTCCATCAGGTACTCGGCACAGCCATCGGCATCCAACCCGACCAGCACCGGCTCAATGTCGATACGGGCTACGGCTGGAATTTTCGTCATGGTTCTGCCGTAATCGAGGTTTACATTCATGACAATGCTGATGGCACCTATTTTCAGGTGTTGTCCCCTATCATGCATTTGCCCCAAAATGGGTTGCTGCCGCTGTACCGGCGCATGCTGGAAACAAACCTGCAAATGACCAATGCCGCGCTGGGGGTTTTCCAGGATACAGTATACATCTTCACCGAACGTCCGCTGGATGGGTTGGACGTCGTGGAAGTTGAAAGCACGATCTCACGGGTCACAGCCTATGCCGATGACCTCGATAACCGGCTGGTCGCTGAGTTTGGCGGACGCCTCTACGCACGGGGATAATCATCATTCACACACCACCCCGCCATATCATCGCCGCCTGTGCGCTTGTGACCAATGCCAACGACGATATCCTGCTCGTCAAAACCCATAAACGGGGTTGGGAACCTCCTGGCGGCCAGGTTGAAGTCGGCGAGAGCCTACCCGAAGCGGCCATCCGCGAGACCCAGGAAGAAGCGGGAATCACCATCAGCATCAATCAGCTAGGCGTCGTCCACTCCAATTTAACGCGGGGACTGGTCATCTTCTCGTTTTTTGGCGATTACATCAGCGGGGAGCCGACTCCCAGCGACGAAACGCCCGAAGTTAGCTGGGTGCCACGCAATCAGGTCCTGGCAATGATTACCCATCCAGCAATCTATGATCGAGTAGTTGATCTGTTCAGCTTCGCGGGACCGGTTGCGTATCGCGCTTACTACCTTGATCCGTATCGGGTCGTAAGTTAGCAACCGCTTTAACCATCTGCCACACATTGCTGCCGAGCATGGGTGTAAAGCCACCCAGCACAATCGCCAGCGTTACCATCAGGCCCTGGGGCAGCACATCTGCCGCGCTGGTGAAATAAAGAAACGGCGGGGTCAAGCGATAGAACGAAAAGGCGATAAATCCGAATAAGATCGCGGTGCTGAGCAGGGCCGATAGCCCGGCATGCAGTTTAAAGGTCCCGGCCAGCGCAAAACCGAGCGCGGTGCCGAACCCGCCAATAATGAGGGTTGGTATATCCTGCTGCGTGATGACGTTGTAGAGCAGCAACCAGGTATAAACGGTCCAGGTCAAAGCACCGGCCACCGTGCCCAGCAATACACTTGCCAGCAACCGCGCCCACCAGGGCCAAAAGCCTTGTAACCGCAGCGGGAATTCACCGGCCAGCATCACGACAAACCCGATAAATACACCGAATGTGATACCGGTCGAAATGGCCCGGCCTGTCACCTCGTTAATCAAGACAAAACCGCCGGAGAGATTCACCCAGGCATACAGACTCATCGCGATAAACCCGCCCAAAAAGCCGAAGACAAAGCGCCAGACCATCCCCATTGGGTCAACGGTCAGTCGCCGCGCAGTGTTGCTCAGCCAGGCGTAAAAACGCGCCTGGGGACTCACTGCCGCCGGCAAATAGGGCACTTCATCCCGGATAAGGGCCAGCGTGCGCAACGCACCGGCCTGCCGCTGTCGCTGTTTTTCCGCGACGAAATTGGCAGCGTGTAACGACCGGATGCGGCCAATGGTACGGGCCGCCTGTTCTGCAACAGCGGGATATTCCCAGTCCAACGCCACTGTCGCCAGCAGTTCATCAATTTCTTCAGCGTAGACGACATTACGCCAGATTGACGGCGCACTCAACTGGATGTTCAAGCGACGGCGCGTCGTCAGCATCGAGCCATCCATTTCGCCTGAGCGATGGGGATTATATTTCCAGAGTTGGGCACGCGTCGCCAGTACATGCACCGCCGCTCGCTTGGCAGCTTCATCTTGTTCGACCTGCAACCCCTGCGCGATCACGCCGGGAATACGCGGTGGATCGCTGTCAGGCAGGGTTTCCAGCCGATAGAGTGCTCGCACCCGCGCGGGCGCGTTATCGCTGCGCACGGCATGGAGCGCGACCCAGCGACGATTTTCGTCATCCAGGGTGCTCCACCAATAATCGACCTCATGGTCATATTCCAGCGCCCCCCGCAGCAGCATCTGGCGTCCGCCATAATCCAGTTCGAGATCGTTTTCAGCCGCTTTCGTGTAATAATCGCTGATGAGCATAAAATGCGTAATGCCCAGCAGAAAGCGCCCCTGTCCATGGGCCCACGCCCGCCGCGCCCGCTGGTACAGATCGACTGCTTCCTGCTTCGCCATATCGGCAGGTGAGAACGCCGCCATCAGGTCGTGCAGATCAGCCGTTTCACCATTAAGCGTCGTCGTATTATCATCGGGGTCAAAAATCAGCATTTCGTCCGGCACACCCACCGTCACCGGCTGCGGATTTAAGACCTGTTCGAGTTCATTCATTAACTGACCGACACTGCTGGGGCGCATCGCTGGATTCAACGAGGTGCCGCGACGGAGCACCGGAGTCAATGCCAGCGGCAGGCCTTCGCGCACCTTGTCCAGATCCGGTAAATCTTCTTGAAATTGCAACTGCTTGAGCGCCAGCGACGTCGTGGCATCAAACGGCAACTCGCCGGTTACCAGATGAAACATCAGAATCGTGAAGCTGTAAATATCGGCCCGGTGGTCGAGTTCAGCCGCCGTAAGTTGCTCCGGGGCCATATACAACAGCGTGCCATAACCGGGGTTGACCGCGCGGCCTTCGGGGTCCGTGACCGTTGCCAGGCCAAAATCCGCCAGATAAGGCGATTGGTTGCTATCCAGCAGGATGTTCGACGGTTTGATGTCCAGGTGAATGACATTATTGGTGTGCGCATAGTCCAACGCGCCCCCGACTGCTCGTCCAATGCGTAAGGCTTCGGGCATCGAGAGCGGACCATCGGCCACCAAGCTTTCCAGTGAGCCGCCGGTCACATAGCGCATGACGATATACAGTTGGCCCTCAAAACTACCAAAATCATAAATCGGGAGAATATGCGGATGTTCCAGCGTGGCAATGGTGCGGGCTTCACGTTCGAACAATTCAACCGGGTCGTCATCCGTCGCCAGATCACGCGCCACCGTTTTAATCGCCACCGTGCGGTTCAAGCGTTTGTCGCGGGCAGACCACACATCGGCCATGCCGCCACGCCCGATATGCTCCACCACTACGTATTGATTGATCTCTACGCCGACATCCATCGTTGTTCAGCCTTGTATTTGCTGTATGCCAATTTCATTATACGGGCAAAAGATGCCCTTACAATCGTCGCCAATTTTAAACCTCAGTGAGAAAAGACGGCTTTCTACACACCATTGGTTTACACTGTGCGATAATATAAACCAATCATGACGCTGAGAATTTGCAATCACCTTACAATGCGACGCCACACTGCGAGATGGTCAATCGGTACTGGCTTTGTGAGCGAACCAAATTGGTGTACCGGTATGCATCCATCGAGACGATCAAACCGCCCGGTTCTCAGCAATAATTCAGTCACAAGGAACCCGAAGATGGTCATCAAACGCCTGCTTATCATCTCCCTCTTGCTGTTGAGCATCCCCACCAGCGCCCAGGAGCTAGATACGGTCCGCGATCCCTGGTCCCTGGCCCAGCGCCTGCTCAAATTTGAGGGTGATTATGCTATCCCACCGCTCACACCACGCTATGAACCGGGCGACACCAATGCGTTCTGGGTACGCAAAGCCGGGGAAGATACACCAACGCAGGTGACGGCAACGCTCATGGCTGCCTCGCCAAACCTGTATTTATGGGCGGAAGATGGCCTGTTTTTCAACGAGGAGAACATGGCCGGGGTTGCCCAGCAACTCGAAAACACCTTCCGCATTCTGCGCCTGCGCAGCAATTATGGTGACTTAACGGTTATTCCAGAATTCGGACCAACGAACCAGGACCCAACCAACCTGTTTGAACTACCCGATGTGGATAATGACCAGCACCTGTTTATCTTGTACGCGCAGGATCTGGGAACTGCCGCCGTCATTTATAACTTCAACGATGGTCTCCCGGCACAGCTTGTGCCTGGTGGCTACAGCAACCAACACGAAATCATCACTGTGAACACCTCGGTGCTACCGGAAACCCCGCTCGATAATGGGGCCTATCTCGCCCTGCTGACTCAAGGATTATATGAATTCATCGCCCAAACCCACACACCAGATCAAGATCAATGGCTGCGCGAGGCTGCGGGCGGGCTGCTGGGACGCATCCTGGAAGTGCCGGACCTGTGGCAAAATGCCACCACCAGCTTCCTTCAGAATCCCAACACGTCCCTCAACCAGCCGGTCAGCAGCGGGGGCACTCCGGTCTATGGAGGACAGCAGCTATTTATGGATTACTTGCTGCAACGCTTTGGCTTCGCGTTGGTGCAAAATCTATTCACCCAATCGGGAGTCGGCCTGGCCCCGTTGGATGCCACACTGGCCGAAGCTGAAATCATTGACCCCCTGACCGGCAAGCCACTGACAGCGGTTGACCTGTTTGCCGATTTTGTCGTGACGAATGCAACCTCAACTATTTTCAGTTCGCCGTTCGGCGACGTGCGCTTTCTGCACCAGCGGGCCACCCTGCCGGAAGACACCATCCCCGTCGGCACACCCATCGACAGCCGCCTCAACACGACCTTGAGTGAACAGGTCGTCAATCAATTTGGCACGCGCTATTATTATCTCTTCCGCGAGGAAGCAGCCAACTTCACCTTCAACTTTGATGGTCAGTCCACCACCAAACGCCTGAATCTACCGGCAACCAGCGACGATGATAACCACTTCTACTGGTCCGGTTCCGGGCAAAACCAGAATCGCATGTTAACCCGGTCCTTCGATTTGAGCGCTGTTGAGAACGCCACGCTAACGTTTGACACCTGGTACACGCTGTCTCCAGCCCGCAATTATGCTTATGTCGAAGTTTCTACCGATGAGGGTGTGACCTGGGACCTGCTGGAAAGCGATCTAAGTACGACCACCAATCCAAATGGATTAGCCTATGGCCCGGCCTATACCGGTTTCAGCAATCCCGAAGGCCCGCGCCCCTTCCCATTTCTCGGTATTTTGATTGACAATGATGGTGTTACGGTCAGCGAAGTCACCCCCGGCGGTCCGGCCATCACCAGCAATTTACAGGCCGGTGATCGCATGATTGGTCGCGATGAACGTCTCTGGGACGGGCCACCCAATATCGTCAGCATGCTCGCCAACTATGAGGCGGGCGATACACTCAACCTTTATGTCGAGCGCGGCGGGGAGCGTTTAACGATTCCGATTGTTTTGGGCGAACATCCGTCGCGCGTCTTCCAACCAGACCCGATCTGGGTGCCACAGACCTTTGATCTTTCGGCTTACACCGGGGATTCCGTCCTGGTCCGCTTCGAATACATCAGCCAGCCCAACCAGGTTGATTCAGGTATCGCCCTTGACAACATCGCCATCGCTGAAATCGATTATATGGACGATGCCGAAACCGCCAACGATTGGGACCTGCATGGCTGGCAGCAAGTCAATAATCAAGTCGAGCAGCCATTCCTGGTCCAGTACATCTCGTCGGGCACCCAGAACCAACCACCCCGCGTCCGGCGCTTAATTGGCCCGGATAATCCCGTAACCAGCGGCGAGTGGCAATTCAAGATCGGCCCGAACGAACTGGCGATTTTTGCGATCTCTGGCCTCAATGTTGATACGACTCTGCCTGCCCAGTTTGATCTCACGTTTAGTGCTGGCGTTTAACCCTTCGCATCTGATGGTTCGACATAGGGCGGGTTATCATCCGTCGCCGGTTGATCCTGGCGTTGGGTGAATTTATTGGCCTCTTCCTGGGCGCGTTTGGTCAATTCTTGAAATTGGTCACTCAGGCCATCTAACCGGTTGGTAATTTCGGCGCTCGGTTCCAGATTGGCCGTTTCGCGATGATAGGCAGCGACCATCACCGTCATGGCAAAGGCATCACCCAGCGCGACCTTGAGCAAATAGGCCAGTAGAAACGTAAAGATAATTGCCCAGCCAGCCAGCGGCGGTGATATGAATGAAACGATCAAACCGATTGGAGCGGCCAACACAATAAAACCAACCACCGATGGCAGATAGCTAATGACCATCAATGCAATCGCATTCGTCAACAACGGCTTCCAGATCATGGCATACAACGCCACACCATCGCGGGCATTTTCCCACACGTTGACA
The DNA here is from genome assembly GCA_965223835.1 of Phototrophicaceae bacterium. GTDB lineage: Bacteria > Chloroflexota > Anaerolineae > Aggregatilineales > Phototrophicaceae > CAVYXZ01. Next base: position 497,538 of record CBDCXQ010000001.1, on the reverse strand, counting down.
TCTTTTACCCAAAAACTCCGCGCCAGTACCGCCTCATCAATATAAGTCATGGCATATTGAATCACGCGATTGACCAACCGGACCAACGTATCGAGCGTATCGCCCGGCAACCAGGCCGTGAAATTGTAGACCGTGCGCGTAAATGCCTTAATCACACCTTCGACCAGTTCATCCACCACAAACATGACATTAATCTCGCCAAAGCGTTCCTGAACCCGGTTTTTACCCCAGGTTAGTTGATTTTCACCAGCCGGTAGTTGATCGTTAATCAGTAATTCGCTGACGACGGCGATATGGGCGGCCTTAATCATGAAAAACACATAGCGATAGGCGAGCCGGTACAGTGGCACCGTCCCAACCAACGCCACGATAAAAATAATCAGTCCCAGAAACTCGACGGCTTGTCCAACCAGAAAGGCCACACCTCCAGCGATTGCCAGATAGATCAGCGCAACGACCCAGAATGCTAACACGGCCCCTAACCGGATAAGTAGCAACGGGAGCGTCCGCATCATCAAGCTAAACCCTGCGCTCAGTTGCAGTGAATCTAAATTCATAATTGATCCTCCAACAAGTTTCCGTCAATCCTATTGTAGGTTGACCACAATAATTGGCGAATCAATGGTTAGTATTTTACAACTTGGAAGCGTGTCTGGGTGCGAAGGGTGAAGAGGCCCGCAGCAGCTTAATTGACTTTAAAATAGCCGTGAATGTAGCGGAAAAATTCCAGTGTGCTTTTGGGTTGGTGTCTGCCAGTATCCAGCCGGCGTCCCGCGCCGGAAGACTGCATCACCCGGGCATCACCGTTTTGGGCGATAAAATCAATCAACTGAACCAGCCGCTGAAAATCAATTGCCAACCGGCGCACCAGCGATTTGCGCATCGTTTCATCCACCACCCCCCACAGGCTTTCAACCTCACCGCGCACAGCATCGGCGCTAATCGTCACTTTCTTATCGGGCGGGAAGGCCTGGAGCACGCCGCGCAAAAGTTGATAGCTGATCTCCGTTTCGTCTTTGAGCATGGGGGCTGAACGCTCACCAAGCGGATGCTGCGCATGACGGAATGTCATCCGGTAACGTTTGCCATTGGCGAAATAGCCGCCGATCACCCACAACACATCCAACCCACTCTGCGGATCAGTCTCGCCCCGAATCAAGCCGTCAATGTGCTTATCCGGGTTGCGCGACACCCCCGGTCGATAGGCTTCATTCAACGTGACCAGCGCCCGGCCCATGCCCACAATCGAATCGGCAATGGCCTGACTCTCATCGTCCATTATCCCGCCGCTCAGGCTTTGCATGGTGTTCACCAGTGCGCCCATTGACGGAATCTGATTCTTGTTTGAATAGGCCATCGCCGTGCTTGCCAGCAATTCGGCAGCGGTATGAATAAAGTCAGCATAATCCAGGAAATCCACTCCGGCCATCAAACGCTTGAGACTGTACGTCGCTTCTAATGCTTCGCGCACCTGCAACCCCAGTTCACGCCCGAACTGCACTAAGGCCCGCCGGGCAGAAGTCGCATCGGCCTGCCGCACATAACGCCGCATAATCTCCAAGGCGGCGACTTGCATCTCATCGTTGACGTTCATCACCCGATACATCTCAGTCATGAGGGTGATGCCCCGGTTGCCATGCTGGGAAGCCACGTCAGGGAACAGGGTTGCCACTTTGAAGGTATTGGACATATCCTGCTGCCGGACAAAATAGCGCAGCAGTTCTCGCATCGGGCGCGGTTGCATCACGCTGACGATGACCGGATTAGTCATCAAGGCATTCAAGACTTGCTCTGCCAGGCTCGCAACACCCTCAACCTCGGCATGACGTTGCAGCACACCGATGTAGGCCATCAACAATGGCACCGATTTGATACCTTGCTGTTCAATCGCCTGCACTGCCGTCAATGCGGTTGGCGCATCCAGGTCGGTATCGGCAAACAGCCGCTGGACCATCGCGGCATATCGCACCTGTAAATCACCGGGATATAACAGGCGGGCCTGATGCAACATCTCCTGTGCCAGCTCGGCATAATGGCGCTGAAGCAACAGAATTTGTAGCAGATACATGGGTCCCGGTTCATCTAAAACCGGCAGCAATTCATCATTGGCAAGATTCAGCACCAGCCACTTGAGTAGATCGGCGTGTTGGGTGCCCCACTGCATTGTGGGTACATGCACCAGATTTTGCAACACGGCAGTATCAATCAGGTCCAGGCGATCGGCTTTAACCGCAGCTTCGGCCATCCGCAACAGCACCAGTGGCTCCCATTGTTCGCCGAAGACCCGGCTCACTTGCAAGAGCAACCCAGCCGGGGCGCGACTGGTTTCGGCGTTTGTCAGGTATGGGACTATTCGCTGTACGTTGGTAGGCAGCCGCTCAACAAAACGCGGCGACTCAAGCAGGCGCAGCACGGTTTCATGATCGAGATAATTGAGTGCCAACCGAAACAACAGTTCAGCCAGCGGTTGATGGCGCAGACTCTGCGGCAAGGCCAATTCGATCAAGCGTGGTACCACCCGATTGATGCCGACACCGGGTTCCACCTGCTCCACCGTCCCCAGAAAGTCAATAATCGCTTCCAGATCACCCGCCGCGCCTAACTGATCCATATGTACCAGCACGGCGCGGTGCGCCAGATCCACCCAGGCTTGACTGTGCGGCCCCAACGGATTGGCAAGCCAGCGCGTCAGGGTGGTAAAGACCAGTTCAGCCTGTCCCTCCACTAGCGCCGCTTCCAGCTTCTGTTGGGTGATCCGCGCCAGATCAGAATCATGGGGCAGCACGACACTAATGGGGTCAGCATATTGCATATCGTCCAACGCCAGCGACAACGTAAGCAAATGTTGAGCATAAGTGGCTTTGAGATCCGCATCGAGCGAACGGTCTTCGGCCAGAATCTGCGACACATCATCAATTTCAACCGGTTGATTGTTACGCAAGGCGCGGTCAACCGCGTGACGATGCGACGCATAGGCCAGCGCCTCGGCCAGCGAATCGCCCTGTTTAATGCGCCAGGCCGCAACCTGTGTCAATGCCTGTGTCTCTTGAATAACCAGTTGCGCATCCAGTCGCAATTGACTGACGATAAACCGGCTGTAACCATCTTCCAGCTTTTGACCACTAATTTCGGCTGTCGGCCAGTGATAGATCAGGGTCTCAGTCGGGGCCGGGTTGTCATCCTGAAAACGGATCTGCGCATCCAATGCGCTGTCAGCATCACTATGAGTGGTAAAGGTCACCCCGAAACGCGCCGGTGGTGGCAACAACGCCAATAACCCCTTCACAAAATTGATGCGCATACCCAGATCCAGGGGGGCCTCATTGACAACGATTTGCACGCCCTGTACCACTGCCGCCAGCAACGCTTCTAATACATCTGTTTGATTCTGAGTGTACGTCATTAAGTCCAGAATATGATCGATCTGGTCTGCCGCAGCGGGTGGTCCGGCCTGTGGCAAACTCAAAGGCTTGAGGCGATCACCCAGCCGATCATAAATTGGCAGCTCAGTTTCGACCAACACTTTCAACGCATCGAGATTGCCCGACAGCGCACGCAACACATCGGACTTCACGATGACATAATGCATCATGACCTGCCCGGCAGCGCCCTGCTGGGATTGAATAATCAAAAACGGCACCTGCTGGCTGCGCACCACGGCCCACGAGCCTTCCTGCACGGAAGCCAGCGGTGGCAGCGGCGCTTTCTCGACCAATTCTTCCGCTAGCTCTTGCCGGATGCCAGCGGAATACGCCAGCAAACGTGGATCGCCCTCTGGTGCATTCTGCCGGACCAATTGACCATAATAGAAATGTTCGAGTTGATAACTTACGACAGCCACAGCGGATTAACTTTCTGATGTACACGAATAATCCAAGCACCAACGGGGTATGATTGGGATACGTGCTTCGTTAATGATATGTCACAAGTATACTTAATTTGAAATTGCCGCGCACTAGGCCCTCAGTAATCGAGAATCGGTGGCGCGGTTGAGCAGGCGCACATTTAGTCGTGGATTGTCCATGTTGAAGCGTATTCTGCCAACATCATGATAGCCGCAAAACGATATTGAGCAGCAGCGCCACCAGACCGGCGATAAATAACCCGGTGCAAACCGGTGTAACATAGGGGATGAACCATCCAGGCAGGAAAATATCAGCAACCCAATTCTCGCCAGATGCTGCACCAGCATCCTGGGCCATTTTCGTCAATGGGCAGCGCCGACCATTGCCCAGGAAAACCAGGCTTTCGACGACCACCAGCACCAGCGCCACCGCTAGCGTCCAGTGGTAAGTCCGGGTCAATCCACAGTAGAGAATATACAGAATACAGACGGACATCAACATAAAGACGGCGGTATGGAAGGATTTTATGAACACCAGACGCGACTGATTCATTTCAACCTCCGGTTTAATCCCAGTGTAGGTATAGAAGCGCAAACTGTCACCTGCTGGAAGTACGATCAAACAGCCACCAAATGTCACTTACCCCAGCCACCACCGCCGGGCGTTTCGATAATCACCTGATCGCCAGCGCCAACTTGAGTCGTAAATTTACCGCCAATCGCCCGCTGTTCGCCATCCCGCACCAGCCAGTTCGCGCCCTGGCCGCCGGGTTCACCGCCCTCCAGGCCATAAGGCGCATAGATTCGTCGTTCGCTATTGAGGGTGATGGTCGCTGGAGCCAAGAATTCATAGACGCGCCGGATGCCGTCGCCGCCGGGATGTTGACCGGCCCCACCCGACGCGGTCCGCAGGCTATATTCCAGCACGCGCACGGGTAACGTATATTCCAGCGCTTCCAGCGGTGTATTCAACGTATTGGTCATGTGCGTGTGCCGCCCGCTGATGCCCGGCCCCAATGGCCCGCCGCCGTGTCCGCCCCCAATCGTTTCATAATAGACGAACTGCTGTCCATCGAGCACGCCGCCAAACGTGAAGTTGCTCATCGTCCCACAACTCGCCGCCGGGATTTTATCGGGCAAGGCCTGCGCCAATGCGCCCAGCACGACATCGGTAATCCGTTGACCGGTCTCGGTATTACCAACGGCGACCGCTGCGGGAAAATCGGGATTGAGCAGGCTGTGTTCGGGCGTGATGACCGTCACCGGCAGGAAGCAACCATGATTCACCGGCACGTCATCATCCGCTAGCAAACGCACACAGTACCACGTCGCGCTGCGGACAATCGCCGTGACCGCATTGAGATTACCCGCAACCTGCGGCGCACTGCCCGCGAAATCCACCTTCATCGCCGATTTCTTGATGGTGATCGTTGCCTTAATCGGAATTTGGAATTCGCGCTGCCCATCGCCTTCCAGCGCATCCTCAAAGCTATACGTCCCGTTCGGGATGTCGGCTATCACCGCTTCGGTCATCCGCCGCGAATAATCGAGCAAGGCATCCGCATGTTCCTGCACCCGGTCAACGCCGTGTTCAACCATCAATTCGCGCAACCGATTCTCACCCACCCGATGCGCCGCCATTTGCGCTTCGAGATCGCCCAGTCGTTCCTCCGGCCCACGACTATTGGCGGTGATTAAGGCCAGCGCCGCCTCGTTTATCCAGCCACTGTACATGAGTTTGATCGGCGGGATGATGATCCCTTCTTGATAGAGTTCGGTACTCAGGGGCAACGACCCCGGCGACATCCCCCCCACATCGGCGTGATGGGCGCGACTGGCAACGAAGTACGCGATCTCGCCCCCGGCGAAGACCGGCGACACCATCGTAATATCGGGCAGATGCGTCCCGCCGCCATAGGGATCGTTCAGCACGACGACATCATCCTGCTGAAATGACTCGAAGGCTTTGATCGCAGTTTCAACCGACGCGGGCATACTCCCCAGATGCACCGGGATGTGTGCTGCCTGCGCGACCATCCGCGCCTGTGCATCGAACACAGCACAGCTAAAATCGAGCCGCTCTTTGATGTTGGGGCTGAAGCTGGCGCGTTTGAGCGTCTCGCCCATCTCCTCCGCAACCGAGGCGAACAGGTTCTTGAAGACTTCTAGGCTAATGGCATCTACGGGCATTCGTTGTTCCTTAGCTTGCGGTCATTTCTTCCAAAATGCCCACCAGGGAAATCGCTTATTTTTGGAAGATTGTCGTGATCTCCCATCAAGAAAGCAACTGGCGTACTGTGCAACATACAAATTGGAATGGGAAATAAGCTGTTTCATGTGTTCTTCAAATTCGGGAATTCTATCCACGGCTGCAATACAATCATCACAGGCTGACACATAATCTCCCTGCCGATGAATAAATCGAATCGGGTCATTCTCAAGTGACCAAACAAGATTGCTTTTATAGTCCGCCTCAGAACACGAATATGACAAGGTATTTCGCTCAACTCTATTTTCGTCGGCTGCCGGAACCCAAGTCATAATACCCAGAGGGAGATCTGCCTCGTCAGCAGAAATTTCTAGCAAATTATCCATTAAATGCGCCTGTTCAATGCCGCCTACAATACTCACAAGGCTCGATCCATCAATGTAGGGAATCTTAATACGGTCGTTGCGTCTTAGCGTTCCTTCTTCAAGTGTGCCTACTAAAATAGTCCAGTGATGATGATGTCCGCCGGGATCCTTGTGGATTTCAAATGCATCCTCAATTAGAAAACTAAAAGTCAATATATTACTCTTTTCTGGTTGGACTTTTGCACGAACAAAAAGCCCTTCACATCCTTGACGATAACCCACGCATGGCTGTCGTTCTCAAAAAACGCCCGCATATCCGGCAGGTTGGAACGCTCGTCGGCGATTAGCATATAACCGCCATCCCGCACCGCCTTACACAGCCGCGCCAGCACCTGCAACCGCACCTCGGCATCAAGCAGCATGTGCAGTGTGCGATCCGCGACCACGACATCAAACTCGCGGTCAGGTTCGTACTCACGCAGGTCAGCGACAACGCCTTCAATATTCAAGTTTTCGGCGCTGGCATCTTCCAGCAACTGCGCGATTCCGGTCGGTGACATATCAACGCCGACAACATGATGCCCACGCCGGGCGATGAATAGGGCATCGCGGCCCTGTCCACAGCCAATATCCAACACGTCCGCATTCTGCTTGTTATATTGATCGAAGAACGCTACAAACTCGGCAAATGGTTCGCCGAGCGCATGACGATCTTGCTGGTACACTTTTTCGTAATCGGTTGGCATATCAGTGTTTTCTCACTCAATATGGCTGCTCTGCCAATTCGCCCAACAGCGGCGTAAAATGCTTTAGATTGCGTGTATAGAGTGGCAATTGTAGTCGATGACTCGGCGCGGCAATCATGCAATCATAACCATCGACACCATGACTGAGCCAATAAGTTGCCAGTTGGGCTGTTGCCCATTGCAAATCTGAAGTCGTGTATTCAATCAGTTCCAGGCGATTCAAAAGCTTATTCGCAGCCTGAAGCTCACGCTTATTGCTAACGCCTTCATAAACCTCAAAGTAAACGCCCCGCGAAATGCCAATATATGATTGCGTTTCCAACCATTGTTCTGCTGGAGAATGTGATCGAAGAATTTCAATGATGATATTAGAATCAACTAATCCCGCGGCCATTTGTGGCGTTCCCGGCGTTTACGCTTCTGTTCTTCTAACCACGCCACGCTATCCTCAATACCCATATGCTCCCACCCTCCAGTTAGCCCCTGCGCTACGATTTCCGCTCCAGTTAATGGTTCAGGGCGTGTGTATTCACTAATCGTTGATTCTTCTGATGGTGTTTCATTATGAGCGACATCAAGAATGAGTTCGAAATCCTCGTCAGGTAAATCCTGCGGCAGATCAAAATCAAGATGACCTGACGATGTGAGTGTTGCTTTCAGTCTGATTGTGACCATTGATACATCCTTATCGTTTAAGTCTATTTTACACGCTTTTTGCGCCCACCTCGCCGCACCTTCATGAGCAACATACCCCCGACGAAGAACGGCACCCAGCGCAAATCCTTCTCTAGCGGCGGCGGTGCCGGTACATCACCGGGATCAACCGCGAACACAACGACGCGATCGCGCTTGGCGATAAAGTCTTCCAGATTGGGGTCAATGCCCCACGATTCCAGCCATGTTTCCCAGACCGGACTTTTCTGCATCGGCTCCCACATGCGACTGAATTCATCGGCTTCGGTCACACGCCGCGCCGTCCCGTTGACGACACCACCACGCCAGCTTTCAGTTGAGATTACGGGATCAGCTTCAATATTTTTGACCCACTGCGGACGCTGACCCCAACCACTGGCAATATAGATCGTGCCGTCAATGTCTGAGTGTTCGACCATCGTATAGCGTGGCAGGCCACTCTTTCGTCCCGTCGTCCCCAGTACAATGAAGTTGGGCGGCAACATGAAACCGAGGCCCATGCGCCACAGGTAAAGTGGTGCTTTGAAAAACGCCTTGCGCAGGCCATCTTTCGGGTACACCATGAAACCCCGTTCCGTTTGCATACTGGTTGGTGATGTCATTGCAACCTCTGTTGTTTACATTTGCACTATATTTCACAAATCATATCAGGTATCTGTTAGAACCGCATCGATGTCGCTGGCACTCTGATTAAGGCCATCGCGCAGCAGCACGGTATCCGTTCCCCACACCAGCATTTTCGCGCCCAGCTTAACTTGATTACGAATGTGATCGACATTTCGTGGCATCGTCCCCCAGAAAATCCCGGCGGCGCTACAGGCAGCAGCAATTTTTTCCAGCGATTCGTCATAAGCCAGCCGCCGATCTTCTGGTTCATACTGCATCCGCAGCGCGAGGTCCGATGGTCCCACAAACAACGCATCCACCCCCGGCACCCTGGCAATCGCCTCGACATTCGCCACCCCCAGCGGTGTCTCGATCTGAAGAATCAACGCGGTTTCCCGCAGCGCATGATCGACGAGTGGTTGCCGACTATCCGGCAAGTCCAGGCCATAATTAGCCTGTAAGTTGGGCGGCGACAGACCGCGATCACCGACTGGCGGGAACTTTACCTTCTGAACTAATTCATGGGCTTCTTCCGGCGTGGAGACATGTGGAATAATGAGGCCCGCCGCGCCATCTTCCAGGTAGCGATACAGTTGCGTTTTCTCACGCGTCGGCACCCGCACCAGCGCATCAATATCGTACAAATGAAAGAAGGCCAGCAACGTCTGAACTTCTCGATTATCCATTGGGAAATGTTCGAGATCGAGCCAGATACCTGCGTAACCCGCATGGGCGGCATAAGCGATAAACGGCGGCAAGACATGGCCCATCTGCGCGACCTTCGCCGCCTGTCCCACCCGAATTTTGGCTAAAACGGTACTGTGACGCATGAAAATGCCTCCCCGATGCTCCATCAAGTCGCCGGAATTTTAACGCGAACCGGTTTCCAGTGTCACAAATTGATGTGATATTCAGGGGGGATATACGGCCATTTATCGACGTGTTCAAAGCATTCGAGCAAAGCGGCAGAAACCGGTTCATCGGGGCATTCTGCGCGTCGCCAGGCCTGGAACGGGTGCAATTCCAGCCGCGCCGTCTCAAACTCCTTGACGACCAGCCGGGCCGGGATGCCATACTGCGCGACAAAATTCGTGCGCTCAAATTCGCGTAGCACGGCGTCCAGATCAAACGCAATGCGCCGGAACGTCGCCGTCCAGCCAGCGGGAGTGCCTTCTAGCAGCGCATAACTTGCCAGGTGCGTACCATCCAGCGGCACCCCAACCGACCCCGGATTGATGAGGTGATAGGGACCAACCTGTCGGTCCAGCGCCAGATGCGAATGAGCAGCGACAATGGTAGGTCCATCCAAATCACGCAAAATGGTGCTAATTTCTTCATCAGACATAAGGGGGTGAATACTGCGCCAGGGGTTATCGGGTTGTCCATGAAACATGCGAATGGGCGGCGCATCGGGAAAGCGTAACGTAATCTCATCCGGCCACGAGGCGATCACCCGCTGCCAGTGCCCGCTAAGCTGGTGATATAACCAGGGCAGCAAGTTGTAATCGTGCCAGTGTGCCGGTTGACGGGGCGTGTTGTATTCGAGTAAGTAGTATTCGTTGTTGCCTCGAATAATCGCCCAATTATCGCGGGTGACACGCGCCATCACTGCCGCCGAGAATGGCCCCCAATTCACCACATCCCCGGCGATGATGACCTGATCAACGCCGCCTTGCGTTGCGATGTCAGCTAAAACAGCTTCGAGCGCTGGTAGATTGCCATGGATGTCGGCGAGAACGGCAAGCTTCGTCAATGGTGTTATCCTTGATGCGGTGCCCACACCGGCCCCAGATCATGGGCGAGACGATGGTGGCTTAAGTTCGCTTGCTGGCCGGTAATGAGGTCCACAACCATTACTTCCTGATTAACAATCTGCGTCTGATGCACTTTCACAAAGGCCAGTCGTTGTCCGTCGGGCGACCACGCTGGACTACTATCCATCCCCTCATGCTGGCTGATATTCGTTAAGGCCCCGGTCAACAGATCTTTGACATAAATTTCCAGGTTGCCATCCCGGTCCGACCAGAAGGCAAGACGCGCGCCATCGGGCGACCACGCCGGACGATTTTCGTTCGCCGGGTGATTGCTAACATTGGTGCGCTTGCCGCTGGTAATGTCGTGAATCATGACCTCAAAATGTCGGTTCTGCCGGGTAACATACGCCAGTTGATTGCCATCCGGTGACCACACTGGATTCGAATCAAAACCGACATGATCGCTAATCAATTGCCGGGTCCCGGTTGGCAAGTCAGCCACATAAATTTGGGATGACATCCCCCGTAGTGAGACATAGGCCAACCGATCACCATCGGGCGACCAGGCTGGTTCATCTTCCTGCGCAATATTCTGGCTGATATTCGTCAAATCGCCCGTAACGAGGTCCAACACATAGATTTCCTGATTCCCATCTCGAATCGTCGTAAAAGCCAGTTGTCGCCCATCAGGTGACCAGGTAGGCTGCGTGTCCCTGGCAGGATGTTGGGTAACATTTCGCGCCAGTCCATCATCAAGCCGGACAACATAAATATCAGTATCGCCATTCAAGCGTGTGACATAGGCCAGCTGACGACCATCCGGCGACCAGGCGATGGTAAAAGTATGTCCCCCGTCCTGGCTCATATTCACCAGCACCCCTGCCGGTAAATCCAGCACATAGGCATCATAATTGCCGCGCCGGTCCGATAAAAACGCGACGAATTCGCTGGCTCGTGCCCGCCCGACCAGATTCATCAGCAGCGCCAGCCCAAAGCCCAGCACCAGCATCAGCGTTCCCCACCGCAAAATAGGCCGAGTCATCAGACGTTCTCAGGCCGCATTGTATAGCAGACAGCCTCGCCAGACAGCACGGTTTCGCCGTCCTGCCGGGTAATGGTAATCCTGAGAGTCGTCACGGGCTTGGTGGCATGCAATTTCAAAACCTCGGCCTGGGCGGTGATCGTATCACCAATAAACACGGGGGCCGTAAAATCCCAATTCTGATTGAGAAAGACGGTACCAGGTCCAGGTAAATCCATCGCCACCAGCGCATGTAACAAGCCGGTGGTCAAGCCGCCCTGTACAATCAACTTGCCAAACTGGGTCTGTGCCGTCCACTCCGCATCAAAATGTAACGGATTGCGATCCCCGGTGATGTCGGCATATAATTCAACATGTTCCTCGGTTAAGGTAATGCTGCGACTCGCTTTTTGCCCTACTTGTAAAATCATATGAACCCCCGTTTTTTGCACTCATTATACGCCCAGTTCATGCTCCAAAATCAGATTGTGAAAGGCATCAACCTGTGCAAACCAGCCCGGCGCAACATAAGTCGTGCTGTCCAGTTGGAAAACCAATGCTGGACCGGAAAACTGCATCCCCGGCAACAATTGCTCCCGATCATACATCACCAGTCCATTTTTTTCGTCTAAGATGGGCGCGGCGGCGTCCTGCAGCGGCTGCGGGTCCAGGGCTGGCTTATCGACGGTGCCGACAGCCTGCATGCGCAGATTCACCACCTCCACCGTGCGGTCTGCTAACACATGACCATACCGCCGTTCATGCGCGGCCTGGAACGCACCCACAATATCGTCGCTGAGGGGCACGGTCAATTCAAACGATTGTCCGGCATAGCGCATATCCAACATACCGGTAAAATGCATCGCGTCAGGTGCAATCCCTTCAGCCAGCAGATCAGCATGGGCCTGCTGCATCATCTGGTGCAATTGGGCCTGTAACTGCGACAACGTGCTGGTGGTCACGGGTTGTAAGACCGTCATCGAATAATCACGCAGCACATCGGCCACCAGCAGGCCAAACGCACACAACACACCGGGATAGCGTGGGATCAACACCCGCGGCATTTCGAGCCGTTCCGCCACCGCACAGGCTTGCAGTGGTCCGGCACCGCCAAAAGCCATTAATGTGAAATCGCGCGGATCATAACCACGCGCAATCGAAACCCGACGCACTGCCCGGTCGATGTTCACATTGGCTACGTCAATGACGCCCTGTGCCGCCGCTTCAATCGTCAGGCTCATCTGCTGGGCCAGCCGCCGCATGGCCTGGTTCGCGCCGGGCAGATCAAGCGTAAGTCTACCCCCCAAAAAGTGATCGGGATCCAGCCGCCCCAGCAGCGCATTGGCATCGCTAACGGTGATCTCGGTGCCGCCATTGCCATAGACAATCGGCCCCGGATCTGCGCCGACGCTTTCCGGCCCGACGCGTAGGGCGCCCCCGGCATCTAAGCGGGCAATTGACCCCCCACCCGCGCCAATCGTCTCAATATCAATGACCCGAATGCGCAGCGGCAAGCCGTCAATTTCGGCCTCAGCCCGGCGGGCTGGTGCACCGGGGCACAGCGCCACATCGGTCGACGTGCCCCCCATATCCAATGTGATGATGTGATCGTATCCGGCTAACTGGGCGCTATGATAGGCACCGATCACCCCGGCTGCAGGTCCACTCAGCGCGGTTTGGATGGCCTGCTCGCGCGCGGCACTGGCACTGATAACCCCGCCGTCCGATTTCATCACCAGTAACCGCGATTTTTTCGGTAATGCCCCTTCAAGCTGGCTGAGATAGCGACTCATAACCGGGCGCACATAGGCGTCCAGGGCAACCGTGCTGGCCCGTTCATATTCACGGAATTCCGGCAGCACTTCACACGACAGCGACACCTGCCAGGCCTGCAACATACCCCGCTCTAGAATGCGATCGCGCACCGCCCATTCATGCGCCGGGTTAACAAAACTGTACAGAAAACACACCGCCACCGACTCGATCGGCTGGGCTGCAACCTGATCCAGCACGGCGTCGAGCGCGGGGAGGTCCAGCGGCATGATTTCTGCGCCGGTATAATCGAGCCGCTCCGGTACTTCGAAACACCATTCACGCGGAATCAGTGGCGGCGGCAACTGCGGTTGCAGGGCATAGAGTACCGGACGATTTTGCCGTCCGATAAACAGCACATCCCGAAAGCCCTGGGTGGTAATGAGGGCGGTGCGGGCACCCTTGCGTTCCAGAATCGCATTGGTCGCTACAGTTGACCCGTGTGAGATGCGTGCCCCGGCGACCGCGCCAACTGCCCCCAGCCCGGCCAGCATCGCTTCCGCCGGATTTTGGGGCGTGCTGAGCAGCTTGTGAATCTTAAGCTGTCCATCCACGCTCAAGACCAGATCGGTGAATGTGCCGCCAATGTCTACACCTGCTAGCATAAATTCATCTGCTTTCTCAAGTGAAAATCTCTCTTGGTCTTATAACATCACAGTATACCCTGCGAACTGTCTGGTCGCGCCGGGAATTTCGACCGGGTGTTAGCGCAATCTATCAACTATCAAGCGAAGAACGCTGAATGAATTACACAGCGCCTACTAATCTTTTCTCAATTTTTCCTCAAGTGTTTTCGGAGATAATGAAGTTAGATCAATCTTCAAGGAGTTTGTTATGCCGGTTGAACAATCATGGTTGGTGCCGAACCGCGTCATATTGCAGCAATTTTATGACAAAGTGACGGTCGAGGAAATAAATCAGTCTAGCTCGGAACATATAGCACTGGTGCAGGCCGGAATACCGCTGGTTCATACCATCATTGATACCACGGCGATTGAATTGCATCCCGGCATCGCCGAACTAAAACAAGACCTCGCGATCGAACGCGCTGACAACGAAGGCTGGCGCATCATCATCAGCACTGAGGGCACAACCCGCTTTGCGGCGTCCTTCGCCATGCAAATGATAGACCAGCGTCACCGCTTGTTTGACACGCTGGATGATGCATTGGAGTTTCTGCAAGAGCAAGACGAAACCATTGATCTGACACCTGTCTAACCCGAATAAAATCGCATTGTCAGTACAATAGACGTTGACGCAGCGACAGACGATGATTATCTTATCCAGGTGAGAAAGGTAAAGTCGTTGCATGGTCACAACCCGAAAAACGTCAATCTCAATTCATAAACCCCTTTTCGATCAAGCTGAAAGCCTGGCACAACACCTTAACATTTCCAGCAGTCACCTCATCGAAATTGCTATTGCGGATTTCATTGATTTTTACCCGCTTCGGACGTCAGCTTCGCCCGAACAACTTCGTTCATCGTCACCATCAGTCATCAATCAGGGTGATATATTTTGGATAAAGTCATCCGAGATGGATGGGCTGAAAACTGACATCCCCCATCCGCACCTCGTCATTCAGGCGAATGTCTTGAACCACAGCCGCCTTACGACGGTCGTCGCTTGCGCTTTGACCTCAAATATCAAGCGGGTGAATATACCCGGCAATGTATTACTCGATGTCGGCGAGGCCAATTTACCCCGGCACAGTGTCGTGGAAGTTTCGAAAGTCTCAACCCTCGACAAATCACAACTCGGCGCATACATCGGCGCAGTTACCGAGCAACGCATTGAGCAGATTCTGGCGGGGATGCGCCTGGTACAATCATCATTTTTCAACTGACAGTGAAGGACTCTCATGCAGCGGCAGTACATCATCGCAGCAGCGATCCTAGGTTTTTTGGGCGTTAGCATCGGCGCATTCGGTGCCCATGGGTTGGCCGACACACTGCAAGCCACTGGTCGGGAAGCCACCTTCGACACGGCCACGCAGTATCTACAGCTTCATGCATTGGCTTTGTTGATTGTCGCCTTACTCAGCGCGAAATATGCGGCGCGTTGGCTGCGTTGGGCCGGAATGCTGTTCATCGTTGGTGTCGTGCTATTTTCCGGCAGCCTCTATGTGCTGGCGCTGTTCGATCTGGGATTCATGGGGGCGGTGGCCCCGCTAGGTGGGGCATCATTTCTGGCAGGCTGGGCCTGTATCGGCATCGCCGCGTGGCGCGGTTAGGCCAGTTCGAATTCCGCTGGGGAACACACCCGCAGCGCCGTTGCCAATTCGTGACCGATCATCTGCATCTTATCGCCGATTTTGAGGTGAATCGGGCCATTAAATGGGGCGAACGAAATGACTTCTATGTGAGTTCCCGGAATTAACCCCAGACTATCGAAATAGCGCAATTTCTCCGCATCGTGCGTGTTTACCCGGCTGATAACCAATTCCTGTCCGGGTTCAATGTGGTTCAAGGGGCGGTCGTGTATTTTGGGCATATGACCATCGGCTGATGGAATCGGCTCACCATGCGGGCAGCGGCGCGGATACCCGGACATGCGATCCATTCGCTCGACCATCGCATCGCTCACAACGGCACCCAGATCATCGGCATCATCATGCACTTCATGCCAGCCAAACGCCATGACATCCACCAGAAAACGCTCGACCAGGCGATGACGCCGAATACTCATCAGGGCTTCATACTCCCCTTCGGGCGTTAACCTGATCCCCTTGTACGGCTCATGTTCCAAGTACCCGGCTTCTTTCAAGCGCTGCACCATGCGCGTAACTGCCGGGGCCGATACATGCAACACTTCAGCCAATGACGAGGTTGAAATAAAAGGATCGTTTTCCTGATAATAGGCGATGCGATACGCCTCTGCGAGGTATTCCTGCATAGCACTACTAATATTCATGCCCAAGACTGCCCGAATTTTGCTAATCAATATAATAAATAATAGCCCAATAAATAGTGGACTTTCAAGTGCTAAATTATAATTTGCATAAACAAAATTAGCACTAAGACCAATTCAGTAAATATATCACCAATGCCTCGATGTCGGCAATTTCGACATCTTTGACAAGCTGATGTGCACCTGGCAGCATAAATACCGTGTGCAAATCGGGTGCCGACCCATCATGAAAATAGGGGGCGCTCAGCCATAAATAGCGCAGTGACGGCGTATCAAACGCTTGACCGCGATTTTCCTTATCAGGATCGCCCGTCCCGACATCATGCGTCTGCAAATCGGTGCCGGCAGCCCCACTGTGACAGGCACTGCATCCTTGCGTTTCAAAAATCATTTGACCGCGTTGGATCACTTGCGCATCATCCTGGCGGGGATTGGTGGGTGGTGTCAGCGACCGCAGGTAAATCTCCAGCAAGTCCAGATCAAACGACAGATTGGCGTGTAGCGTTGACAACGGCTCACCCACCGGGAAATCTTCAATCAGCCCGGTGCCAACCTGCAAATCGCGAATCTTCACTTCGACATCGAACAACTCGTCCCAGGTGGCCGACCAATTGTAGGGCGCAGTTTCGATCAAATTGTACAACAGCGGCGTGTTGCGTGGCCCATCAGCAAAACCTTGCCAGGTGCGACCATCCGATTGCCCATCAAAATGACACGTTGCACAGCTGAGCCAGCGATCTTCACTTAAGCGCGGATCTGCCGAGCTGTAAAATAACTCAGCCCCGATAATCAGATCATTGGACACTACCGGGTTACTGATCGGCAACACATCAACGACGGCAAAACGGCTGGTTTCAATAATTGACACCGTGCCATCCAGCACGTTATGCACGAACAGAAATGTGTTGTCTCGATTCAGCATTAGCCCGCGTGGGTTGGCCCCCACAGGAATGTTGGCACGACGCAACCCGGTGCTCAGATCAATGACGGAGACATCATGGCTGCCAGCATTGGCAACATACAACCAGTTACGGAAGCGATCCACCATCACCGCAAACGGCATGTTAACCGGGCGGTCCGACGTACTCAGATCAACCCGCGCCCGCGGCTGCAAAATCAATCCGCTTAATTCCATCACATTCACGACCGGGAAAACCGTGGTATCAAATGTGAGATTTTCATTCTGAGCATTGCTGCGTGTCTGGGGCAAATAGGCCAGACCGCGCTGCACATCAATCGCAATCGATTGTGACAGGCCAGTATCAGGTCCAGTGGCAACCGTGCCAACCAGTTCGCCTCGTGGCAAATAAATCAAGCTCAACGCCCCATCCCAAAAGTGTGTGACGTAAAGGAAATCGCCCCACAGCGCCAGCCCAGCCGGGTGATTCGGGACCCGCATTCGGCGTGTCACTTCCTGGTCAATCAAATTGACTTCCACCACTTCACCACTGCCTTGCAGGGTCACAAACGCCCGATCATTACGGTCCGTCACCACGCTAGCAGGCAGTGAACCGCCCAGTTCGATCATCGTTTGTAAAGCCCGTTCCTGCACATCAACCACCGCCAGCCGATTTTCACCCCGCAGCGTCACTAACACCTGATTATTGTCGGGCGTCAGCGCGACCGACCGTGGATCCAGACCCACTTCAATTTCCTGTTGAAATTGTGCCGCCGTCGGCACAATGACATCAATGAAAGACAGGGTGTTATTGAGCATGTTGGAAGCGACGAGCGTTCGCCCATCAGTGGTCAGCGCAACCGTATTACTGGCAAAAACCAGGTCGCGGGTACCCGGCAAGGCATACAAGGGAAGCGGCGTCGGCTCCTGGGCACGCACGATCAACCCGCCTGCCAGCAATATCATTACCCATAGCCACTGTAAAGGTCGCAACACAGGCTTCACTCCAGCGTAATCAGGCGATCATAAAAAAGGGTGAAGATTCGAGTCCGAATTTGCGGCTGTCCATCGGCATCCTCGCCCGTGACCACAAAGGTCAATGTCACCGGGTCGGCGGCAGCCGGACCATCCAACCGCGCGTCAACCTCTACATTGGGAAAGAGCGCATTCAAATTCGTCGGATTGTGCTGAAAACTGAACGAGGTACCACTTACATTCAGTGGACCGGAACGCAGCAGAAAGCCCGGAATCGTCACGGTATGATCAACCTGAGCATTCACCCAACCTTCCGGGATAGCAAAGTTAAAATTGTAAGGCAACGCCCCCGGTACGGCGAAATCCTGGCGATCATCGTTCCAGGCTAATGCCGGTTCATCTTCCGGCACGACATACACGGCAAAGCGATCTTCCACACCCAGGACACCACCCATCGGCACCGCATCAACAATGGGACCCGCTGATGTCAGGCCTTCATGCCAGGTCTCGATTTCAACCTTCCAGATACCCGGTTGATCGACTGTTAAATTATGGGCCGGATCATAAAAATAGCCAATAACGTTAGCCTGGCCGG
Organism: Phototrophicaceae bacterium; assembly: GCA_965223835.1. GTDB lineage: Bacteria > Chloroflexota > Anaerolineae > Aggregatilineales > Phototrophicaceae > CAVYXZ01. Next base: position 479,110 of record CBDCXQ010000001.1, on the reverse strand, counting down.
TAAATAGCTGGGTTTCACCTGCCGGGTTCGTCACGGTCACGCGAACATCGGAAGCCAACGCCGGGGCCATTTGACCCGCGATCGCCAGCGTATCGCCAATAGCCAAGACCTGCCCCGGACGCACGCCGGTTGGATGAAAAAACATCGTCACCGGCTCATCCAAAACATTCAAGAGCGGTCCACCATCAGCCCCACCCGCGTTACCACGATAGGGCGGATAAACGCGTGCACCCAGCGTATCGCGCTCGTCGGTCACAAAACCGGTCGAGCCAAAGATGGCTGTTTCAGCGATTGCGGCCTCCGGGTTGCGCGCAACGGCACCACCGAACATAAACACGTAATCACCAACCAGATCACCCTTAAGACCCGAACCAATTTGCTCGTTGTAGGGGTCATCCATGTCCCAATGCAGCAACAGCCCCTCATCATCGCTGCCAACCACAAACTGCCGCACCGTCAAACCAGGCCGCACGACGCTGATATAGGTATAGGCTTCGTTCACAACCGGCTCTAAAACTGGATTAAAATCAGGCTGGTTGCCGCCCGTCACCCCAACTGGCAACTCGGCCCGCTGGGCGCGGCGGGTAATGCTCAAGCCATCCAATGAGCGATAATCGCCAAGCGCGTTCACCAGCCAGTCAGCATAATGACCGACTGTATCCTGAACGGTGATAGTCGGTCGAACCGTATTGCGATCACCAGCGGTATACCACAAGACGTCCCCCGAATGATACGGATAGTTTAGGCGCAGCGGCGCATCGTCCGGGCCATAGGTTCGGGTTGAAAACCACGCGGGTCGGGTGCCGGGATAATAATCGTTCAGGCCGCGCTGCCCGTGCGCAATGAGCGCACTATCGGGCTGGGCAATCACCCCGGCACTACGAAAGCTGCCCGCCCACAGCCGACCCAGGCTGTCAGTATAACGGGCCTCATAGTCAATGACGTATTCGCCCGGCACTGTAAACGTGAAACCTGCTGCCGCGAAGTAGCCATAACGATTGGCCTGCCCGGAAATCTCCTGCTCGATGACGGGACTACCATCTAAGGGGTAGATGCGAGCGGTGACAGTCACATCAGCCGGGGTGCCGGGTGAAACTTTCAAGCCGGGATAAAAAGCGTCCCCCACCTCAAACGGCGTGCCTGATAACACCCCCAACTCCATATCAAATTGCTCAGCAACCAGCACATCATAGGTGCCACCCCCGGCATAAGCATTCCCCCAGATGTCGATCAGATCACCCTGCACCTCAATCACGTAGGCGCCATACTGACTGAATTGATAGCCAGAAAACATGGGGTTGAGAGTCGTCAGCCGGTAAATGTCAAGCGGCGATTGGCGACCAAAACGGTCACGTTCATCAAGCGCCACCGTTGATAACCGATTTTGAATAATGGTTGACCGGCCCAGATTTTCCACAATACCATCAGGTCGCGTGACTTTCACCGTAATGTCGCCACTGGGCAGTTCAAACGGAATTAACGGCGCACCAGTAGATTGATATGCATTGGGCAGTTGCGCCAGCAAGTAGGGTTCCAACGAATAGCGCCGCGCTTCCTCACCAGCCGGGTCGACAAAGGGTGGCAAAATATAGGTTGGACTGTTAAAGCGCACCCGATTTGAAAGCGCTGCCCGGCTCTGATCTTCCCGCGCCAGAATCCCGCGACTCCCCTCGCTAGGGTCGTCCATCAACAAACCCCAGATCAAATGACCGGTGGCAACCTCACCCAGATTAAGAACCAGCGGCAAACGGGTGAGGTGGAGCCGTGAGATGCCCGGCCCAATGCCCAGCAGACCATTATCCTGCCATTGAAAGCGGTTGCCATTGCCCACCTGACCATAGCCCTGGAAAATCAGACCATAGCGACCCGATGGCAAGGTTTCGGGCAGTTCAAGATCAAAATCCAGGCCAAAGATCAGCTGATCGTCGCGGCGCAACACCTGCGGCGCGGGCACCACCACATCCCCCAGCACAAAATCACTGCGTAGATTATCGACCACGAGACCACTGGGCGTGCGGACCGTTGACCAGCCATTATTGCTGTTGAGTCCCCCCGCCGCTTGCACCCCATCGGCATCAACCAGGGGTTGCAATCGCAACTGTCCAACCATGCTCAGCCCAACCAGCGTTTCTGGTAAATCAGACGCGGACAGATTAACATCCATCTGTAACCGCAGCCGATCGCCCGGCGCAAAATCGAGTTGATTGACCCGACCCGCCGCGTGCCAGACGCCAGCCCCCTGTGCCACCGGGCCGGACACCGTAAACGGCGTGGCATCCGCCAGCCTTGCCCCGTCCGGGTAGACCAGACCATCTACTTCATCAAATGCCGGGAAATCAGATGCCAGCGAAATTGACAGCAGGCTGCTGTTATCGGCTGCGAGGAAATCCAGGCGATCCAGCGTTGCTGATTCTAAAACCGCACCCAGCGTCGCCCGCAGCGGTTCCAGTGGAATACGCAATTCAATGGCTGCAGCCTGCGTTTTAACCGCTGCCAGTGTTCCCAGATCATTCTCAATCGGGGTCAATCGTTTCCAGGTTGCTGCTTCCTCGACCAATCGTGGATCGAGCAATACCTCATAGGTCGCCCCTTCCAGCGTATAGGTCACACCCATCTTCCAGTAATCAGTTGGGATCCGGGGCAAAGCCAGCGCAATATACAGCGATTCGGTATTGCGCAGCCCATAAACGACGGCACCATCCGCCGCCTCGAACCGCGCACCACCAATCTGTTCCCAATCAGTCACTGAACCATCAATGATGAGCGGTGTAATCGGGGTTGCGGGCGATGCCGGTAAGACTGAATTCCCATAAACAATGGTGGCTGGACCACCAGGCAGTGATCCAGGAAGATCGCGCAAGCGGGCCGGAATCTCCACTGCCGGGCTAATCAAGAACGGGGTATTACCCGGACCAAACAGGCGGGTTTCAAACGTGCCCGTCAATCCAGCTTGGACATAGACCGTTTGCTCGGTATAGAGATTTCGAATCGCCAGTTGCGCACTGGGGAAAACCGCATTCGGCGTGCCACTGATGGTTACAATTCCCGCTTCGTTGGGGGCACTGACCGCGATATTGGCGGCAACTGGTGGATCGCCCACCGCTGGCACAAAACCATTCTGAGCCAGGCTCTGCGCTCCAGCGAGCAAGAGTAGCGTAATCAGCACAATTGGCAAAAAGCGCGGCACCGTCGTCTCTCCTTGAGTCACCCGCAGCGAGTATAGAAAATGCATAGTGGTCTGTCAATCAACATACAAAGATTAAACGGTGGTCGTCGTCAGCATAAGTCTCCGACATCATAACACCCGTCCCCTGGCATAACTTGGCAGCGTTTTATAAACGATTCAATGGCAACCGCCTGTTAGGTTCCTGTACATTTTAGAATTGTACTTTCAATGTGATGATTAGGAAAACACCGCTTGGTTTTATCGCAGAACTGTTATACTGTTTAATGAAGGCGTTTAACAATGAAGCTCACTATGCAATTTGATGATATAAGCGCGTTGATTGAACAGCGCACCGGTCTGTCGGTGCGCACGCGGTTCCAATCCGACTTACAAGCCATTCTGCACGATCTCGCCGCCGGTGATCTGCCCGGTTTTTATCATACCTTGCGCCACAGCGCGGTAACAGCAGCGGCCTGGCAGGCGGTGGTACAGGCCCTGACCATTGGTGAAACGTATTTCTTCCGTGATGCGACGCTGTTTGACGCCTTGCGGACACCGATTTTCGAAAGTTTGATTCGGCACCGCCGTGACCAGCGTCATCATGAACTCAATATATGGTGTGCCGGTTGTGCGACTGGCGAAGAACCCTACTCCATCGCCATTTTGTTGCGTGAATTGCTGCCCGATGTTGACCGCTGGACCATCAATCTGATCGGCACTGACATTAATGAGCAAGCGCTGGAACACGCTCGAGACGGCATATATCGTGAATGGGCGTTTCGCCATACACAGCCTAACCTGCGCGGGCAGTATTTTGTTCCGGTTCCGGGCGGCTGGCAGATCAAACCGGCATTGCGCGAACAGGTGATTTTCCGCCAGGCGAACCTGTTGGACGCTCCCCCATTACCCCAACTCGACATCATCTTTTGCCGCAACGTACTCATCTACCTGACCAATGAGCATGTGACGGCGATGGAAGCAACCCTATTCGACAACTTAAGCGCTAATGGTTGGCTAGTCCTCGGTCAATCCGAAGCCATTCATACCCGACGCGAACGCTGGATTACCCACATCTACCCCGGTGCAATTGCCTATCAAAAAACCGAGCAAATTCAGGACCAGCCGATTACGCGGCGGTACCAAGCCCGGCAACCCAGCATGCTGCCCGCAGCCAATGGTCGCCAACCACCGCAGGCGTTGTATGCTAACGCGGTGGCAGCGGTTCACGCTGACCAGCCGGGTAAGGCGGAGCAGGTCCTGGCAGAATTACTGACAGAACATCCGCATGACGCCCAGGCCCACACATTATTGGCTTACATTTTTGCCAACCGACAGGCGGTGCCCGAAGCCCAGGCCCATCTGGACGCCGCGCTGCAAACCGACACCATGCTCGCCGATGCTTATTACCTGCGGGCCACGCTGTACCTGGAAAGCGGTGAAAGAATTGCCGCGGAAGAGGCAGTACGCGCCGCCCTTTACTGCCAGCGCGATCATCCTTTAGCGACTTTCATGCTGGGCAACCTGTATGCGCAAAGCGGCGATCAGTTACGTGCTTGCCGGGCCTGGGAGACCGCCCGCGACCTGATTCGTGATCTGCCACCGGAAACACCTGTCTCTGACCTCAGTGATATGACCGCCGCCACCTTCGGCACTTTCATCCAGACCCAACTCGATAGCCTGGAAGTTGCGCCTGAATAGCATCTGACAATTGGTTAAGCCGTCAAGGATAGAATCGAATCGCTTTGCGCAGGGTGTCGAGTTCTCGTAAAAGTTCGTCGGGACCGCGATTGTTCAGCAGTGTATAATCGGCAATGGCTATCGGGCCGCCTTTTTCCAGCTTCTCAATCTCGTTAAAATCGCGTTCTTCGGCCTCCGCTGGCGTCAGGGGTCGTTCGGGACGCCGGGCCAGTCGTTCATAGCGCAGGTGACGCGCACTGATGATCGCTACCACGACCATTCGTGCGCCCAATTCAGCGTGCAGCAACTTATATTCGCCGAAGCCGTAAAGACCATCAATCACCAGCCGCCGATGCTGATTCAGCGCCGTTTTGAGATGCGGCAGCGCCCGCTGCGCGATCGTGTTGATACCCTCCTTAGCGCGTAGTTCTTCCCGTACCATACGCTCATTCACCGGATTAATCGGCAATCCGCGCCGTTCGACTTCATCAACCACGATCTTGCCAAAACGAAAGTGGGCAAACCCCAGGGCTTGCAAGTGGGCGGCACACAGCGTTTTCCCTGCGCCCGGCATCCCGACCAACGCCAGCGCGTGCGGCGATTGCGACATGGTTGACATCCTATCCTCTTTGGCTCTCTGGCTGAATCCTCGCGCATTATAGCGGAAGGTTGCGGGTCAACAGCAGGTTGAATTACACTTGGCACATATATCAATCACGATTCTGACCTGAGCGACTGGTTTTTGGCGACAGGCCAACGAACTGAAGCTAAAGGCTATTATGGACGCCGATTATTCATCTAACCCCTACCAGCATCCGTTGCCGCCCTTTGCCGGGCGTCAGACTCAACTCACACGCCTCGACCAGTACATCAAAGACCCCCACACCAACAGTGCCCTGGTCTTTCTGGGACAACATGGTCAGGGCAAAACAGCCTTGTTGCGCCGGTTTGACATCGCCTTTGACGACCCATTTATGGGCATTCAGCTCCCGTTGGCGACGCTGGAGCACCCGACCGCGGCGTTGCTAATACAGGAAATCGTGCGCGGCACCGAGCATTCACTGGCTCAGCGCGAAATTACCGTCAGTCGCTTACCCCTAACCGACCCGCCACCAGCCGATTGGCGCACCTGGTTTGCGACGGTGTGGCTGCCAGAAATCTGCCAGATTATTCGCCCCCATCGCCGGTTAGTCGTCCTGCTGGATGATGCCGACCGCTGGTTGGATGCCCCTGATCTCGCGGCTGACCGTTTTGAATATTTCCAGCAATTGTTAACTGATTACCCTCAGTTGAAGCTGGTGATGACCTTCCCCGCCGAGCGCGAGGACGAACTGCATAAGCTGACACCATTGGTTGATGACCATCAGATTTTCCGTTTGCATCGCCTCAGTCTGGCTGAAGTTGGCTGGCTACTGACTCAGCCGGTCAGTGGTCGCTACGACCTGACTGAAGCGGCAGTGCTGGCCGCGCATCGGGCCACTGGCGGACATCCCTGGCTTGTCCAACGCCTCGCGGCCCAGCTTTATGACTATCAAGAAACCCATACGCAAATCGTGACCATCACGCCGGAGATTATCAAGCAAATCAACACGGCCATCTACGTGACCAGCAGCTCGGATCTGGCCCGCTGGTGGGCCGAATCCAGTGACAATGAACAACTGGTGCTGCTGGCATTGAGTCAACTGCATTATGCCAACCCGTTGCAAGCATTAGACGCAACACGGGTTGCAAACTGGCTGATTGACACCGATTATCCGCTGGATCGCACGGCGACCAACGCTGTTTTGCGCAGTCTGGAATATCGTGAGCTACTCACCCATCAAGCCAGCGGCATCGAACTCAACACCGGCCTGTTTCAGATGTGGCTGTTAGAACATGCACGACAAGGGTTAGGGTCGTCAACTGCTGCCGCCCGCTGGCGTTCCCCACTGGCGCTGGTGGCCGCGCTCCTGGTGATTATTATGTTGCTGATCTTCATCCTGGTCAGCAATGAACCGCAGTCCGCCAGTGTAACCAGTATCCCGCAAGCGACGGTCACATTAGAAAACTAATTCGGGCTGCCAGGTTGCATATCGACCACACATTCCCCCAAGCTGATCTGACACTCGCCAATCACACTATCCTGCCGCCGGACTTCAAATTGCGCGCCGGGCACTTCACTGACCCAGAACCAGCGCACGAAAGATGCCTGGTCCCACTTATGCCGAACCTCACAACTTTCGGGTGTATCGCCAACTCCCACATTAGTGGTATAGATTTGAAAACAATCGCCGATGGGTAGCGCATCAATCGACACGCCACCACCCGTCCAACGTGATGACGAAAATGTCAGGTCATCACCCGCTTCGACCACCTGCACAAATGTGATGTTGCTCACATCCATCACCTCATTCGATTCGTTAATCAGCAGGAACATATCATCATCAAAAACCAATCGGGCCGGGACCTGCATTCCAGACTCAATTGGCGCAGGCCGCCGGGTGCTGGTATGGGTCGGTCGTATGGTTGGCGAAGCGCTGGGTTGAATGGTCGGGGTTGGCGGTACATTGGTCGAAGTCTCAGTTGATTGTACCGGGGTTTCCGTCGGTTGTTCCGTTGACAAATTAGCCAACGTTGCCCTCGGCCTGGCTGTAGGCTCATCGGTTGCTGTTGCTTCAATCACCGCAACAGCGGCGGGTGTCCCGGTTGCCGGCGCGGCAATCTCATCACCCAAATTGTTACCGCCCAATCCAGTAAGAACCAGTAATCCAACCAAAACCACGACTACGGTTACGCCGATGCCGATCAGATTCCGCCAGCGATTGATTCGGACAGCGACCGGCGGTTTTGGTGTTTCTGACTTCTCATCCAGGGTATCGTCCTGCGGTTCAGCAATCACCGGGGCAGGAATATCGGGGCGGGGTGTTGGTCCTGGCTTGTCAACTGGTGCAGCGGGCCTGTCATCGGCCTTCCCGTTCGCCTTGCCAACGGCCTTTGCCCAATCGGGAATAACCACCCGGCGCGTATGTTCATCTTCATCAATCAGGCCAAACGCATTTTCAAGGGCCTGAACAAAGCTGTTGCCGTCTGGATAGCGTTGATCCGGCTCTTTACTTAAGGTACGCAGCACCACTGCTTCCAGTTCGGGGGAGATATCCGGGTTATATTTGCGCGGCGGCGGCGGTGTTTCCCGCACATGTTTGAGCGCAACATTCATCGCCGACTGGTCCTCAAATGGAACACGGCCTGTGAGCATTTCGTATAAGACAATACCCAGCGAATACATATCACTCTGGGGCACTGCTTTAGCCGAATCCAGGGCCTGTTCCGGCGCGATATAATGGACGCTGCCAAACGTGGTGCCGATGGTGCCCTCTGAAACATTCAGGACCAGGCCAAAATCAGTCAGTACCGCGTGTCCATCTTCCATTACCATCACGTTGGATGGCTTAATATCCCGGTGGATGACCTTCTGCTCGTGGGCATAATCCAGCGCCGACGCCACATCGGTGACGATGCGCAGGATGGCTTCGGGCTTCAGTTGTTCGTTTTTAGCGGCTTTTTCCCTGATGATCGTCCGCAAATCGCGACCATCAATGTAGACCATCGCCATATAATGCAAGCTATCACCAGCCTGACCAAACTGGTAAACCCCCACAATGTTGGGATGTTTCAACCGAGCGATCGCCCGCGCCTCCCGTTGGAAACGCGCCCGATACTCTTCCATTTCATCGCCCTGAAATCCCTTGGCGTCGAAAACCTTGACCGCTGAATAACGCTCTAATTTTTCATCGAAGCCCCGGTAAACCCGCCCCATACCACCATGACCAATCACATCGGCGATTTTGTAATCACCCAGTTGGGTGCCAATCAGCGGATCATTGTCAGCCATAGAGACCTTCTCAGAGATGATACCAACCATAACTCACCCACATTATAAACGTTTGAATTGCTACGCTGTACATTACATTTGTCGCACAGGGCAATATGCGGATAAAGCAAATTTCTGCGCAAGTCCTTACCACAAACAAACGATGCTCTTATGGGCAGGGTCAGCACTTCGATGTTAGAATTTGACCGATGCAGGGAAAATTCCCGAAAATCGCTTGCAATTGGTATACTTCATTATAGTTTGTAATTTTAAACGCTAGGCTAGAGGTTCATCTTGACACCTTCACCCGACATTCCCGAAAAAGAGATCCGTGAGCGCTGTCTGTTCTTGTTGAACAGCGCGGCAGAAGAAGCGCACCGGCTGGGACACAATTACATCGGGGTTGAACATCTGTTTATTACGGTGACGCGCAACGCGGTTGGCCCCGTGTGCCAATTGCTGGGCCGCGCCGGGCTGGACCCGCAGCAGGTCCGTCGCGAAATCCGCCGTGAGATCGGCACCGGCGAAGATAAACTGGGCGAGGTATTGCCGCTGACACCCCGCGCCGCGATGATTCTGTCGCTGGCGATTTTCCTGGCAGAGCGCGACGAACAAGATGAGATCAGCGAAAGCCACTTTATGATGGCCCTGTTGCAGGAAGGCGAAAGTGTCCCCGTGCGGGTTCTGGTAGACCTGGGTTTTGACATCAATCTATGGCTGCAACGCCTCATCATGGAGGAAAGCGAAGAGGGCTTTCCCAGCGTCATTGAGCCTAGAACACCTTTTGAATTCGAAGAAATTGACCAGGCCTTCAGTCACCGCCAGCAGCGCGATTTGTCGGATTCCTTTGCTGATATGAACGGTGACAACGACCACCAGTTGCCGACACCGCTCCTCGATAAATATGGCCGAGACCTGACCCGCCAGGCCCAGGACGGCAAGATCCATGCTGCGATAAGTCGTGACCGCGAAATCCGTGCCCTGGCCCGCACCCTGGCCCGCAGCAAAAAGAATAACCCGCTGCTGCTGGGCGATGCTGGCGTGGGTAAAACAGCGGTTGTCGAAGGGCTGGCGTTTGCGATTGCCGAGGGCACTGCGCCCAAATCACTCCTTAATCGCCGGATTGTGCAGATTGAAATCGGCACCCTGGTCGCGGGCACCAGCCTGCGGGGACAGTTTGAAGAGCGGCTGATCGGCATTGTGGACGAGGTAAAACGTGCGGCGAACGTGATCCTATTTATTGATGAAATCCATACGATCGTCGGCGCGGGCGACACGATTGATAGCAACCTGGATGCGGCCAATATCCTCAAACCGGCCCTGGCTCGCGGTGAACTGGTATGCATCGGCGCGACGACCCATGAAGAATATCGCAAGGCGATTGCCCAGGATGAGGCGCTGAAACGCCGTTTCCGCACGGTGGATATTGAAGAACCCTCCGAGCAAGATACGCTGGCGATCCTCACCGGGCAGAAAGCGATTCTTGAAGAACATCACGGCGTACAGATTCGATCTGAGACATTAGAAGCTGCGGTGCGGATGTCCGTCCGTTACCTGCCCGACCGCCGTTTACCCGATAAAGCGATTGACCTGTTGGATGAAGCCTGCACCAGAGTACTGATTCGCACCGTTGCCCCCGACGAAGACGACAGCAACCTGGACGATGACATCTATGTCGGGGTCGACATTATTGCCGATGTGTTGTCCGATTGGACGGGTATCCCCATCAGCGACCTGACTGCCGACGAACGGCAGCGGCTGGCGAACCTGGAAAACTCGCTATTGGAGCGGGTCATCGGTCAGGATGAAGCTGTGAAGACTGTTGCGGCAGCCATCAAAACGGCGCGGGCCGGGCTGGGTGATCCCAACCGTCCAGTCGGGGCGTTCCTGTTTCTGGGACCGTCCGGCGTGGGTAAAACTGAACTGGGCCTGGCACTGGCCGAGAATCTATTTGGTGACGAGGAAGCGATCCTGCGCCTGGACATGTCCGAGTTCCATGATTCGCACACCGTCGCCCGTTTGATCGGGGCACCCCCCGGTTACAAAGACGCTCAACGCGGCGGCCAACTGACCGATGGTCTGCGGCGACGACCCTATAGCGTGGTGCTGCTGGATGAAGTGGAAAAAGCCGCTCCCGAAGTCTTTGATATTTTCTTGCAGGTGTTCGACGAAGGCCGGTTGAGCGATGCGCGGGGCGGCAAAGTTGATGCCCGCCACGCCGTTTTCATTATGACCAGTAATATCGGCACCGAGGAAAGTAGCAAATCAGTTGGCTTTACCGGTAGCCAGAATCGGTCGGACAGCTTCCGGGCACACCTCGGCAAGTTCTTCCGGCCTGAATTTCTCAATCGCGTTGACGAGGTGATTATCTTTAACCCCTTGAACGAAACGATTGTCAGTAAAATACTTGACCTGGAAATGCAAGACCTGTATGGACGTCTGGCCGCGCAAAATCTCACGCTCGAACTGGCCGCTGATGCCCGTGAGTTTGTGCTGAGCAAAGGCTTTGACCCAATCAATGGTGCCAGGCCGATGCGCCGGGCCATCGAACGGTACGTTACCCGCCCCTTGAGCGCAAGAATCGTTGAGGACAGCTTTGAAGCTGGTGCAACCATCCAGGCACACGTCGCTGACGGTCAACTGAGGTTCGAAGCCGGAAATAGTCCATGAAACGCCCACCTCAAAGTGAACGCCAGCTCGTCCATTTGCTGCCCGACGAACAGCGCCAGATCCTGCGCAAACGGCACAAAGCAGATCAATTTGACGATTTCGCGACCGACCCCGACCAATCGATACGCTTATTGGGCCGGTTGGCACTCCGCCGCAACGACATTAATGATTTTTTTGTGCTGGGTGATCGGTGCGCTGAACAGGCGCTGAATGAAGATGACACCTTGCAAATATTTTATGTAGGCAAGGCGCTCACCGCCTATCAACGCGCCTATCAAGATGCCAGCAACGACATTGACCGGGCGCAGGCCCGCCGCTTAATCGAAGAATTTATGGCATGGGTCGTGACCTGTGCGCGGGAAGCACCAACCGCCCGTAACATCGCGGTGGCTTTGTGGGCGCTGGCTGAAGACGAACGCCGTCCCGAACTCGATCCTGTCGTGCTCGCCGACTTCTTCAAAGCCTATGAACAGCAACTGGGTTCCACCGGTGATCTGGTCGACAGTGACATTACCCAGTTCGCCCGACCCATCTCCGGCCAAACCGCGTTCTCAACGCGTTCCAACTCAGCTACCATGGTTGATTACGGTCGTGACGACGATCTTCAGCTTTCCAGTGGGGATGTCGAACTGGTTTCCGACGAGACCCGGATTGAACAACAGGTCCTGGACGATCAGCTTTCAGTGGAATTAGAAGCCAGTGGCATCAAATTAGGTCCGCTGATTAAGAGCACGCCCGATGAACCCGAAGATGAATTTGGCATCGGTGACCGGATTGATGATCGCTTTGAAGTCGCTGACATTCGGCGCGGTGGCATGGGCATTGTTTACCTGTGTTATGATCGCGAAGAGCGTGCCCCGGTTGCAATTAAGACCTTTCAGAGTCGTTTTCTGAATAATGACCGGGCAGTCACCCGTTTCAACAATGAAGCGGTGACGTGGGTCAAGCTGGAAAAACACCGCCATGTGGTTAACGCCCGGCTGGTCCAGAATATCGTCGGTCGCCCGCACATCTTCCTGGAGCATATCAGCGCTGAGGAAGGTTACAGCCCGGACCTGCGCAGTTGGATCGATCACAACCGGTTGGACCTGGCACAATCCATTGAATTCGGGCTGCACATCGCGCTGGGTATGCAACACGCCACGCTCAAGGTACCGGGCCTGGTCCACCGGGATCTGAAACCAGCCAACATCCTCATCACGCATGATGCCATCGCGAAGGTGACCGACTTTGGTTTGGTGCGCTCTTTGGAGTTAGAGGATATACCGGTTGCCAATGAAGACACCCACTCACCCGATGAGCCAGTCAATCGGGGTGGCGTCCCCCTCACGCGGGTCGGGGCGATTGTTGGCACCGCGCCGTATATGTCACCTGAGCAATGCCGTTCACAGCCCGTCGATATGCGCTCTGATATTTATGCCTTTGGCTGCTTGCTGTATGAGATGCTCACCGGTCGCCATGTCTTCGAGGCCCGCCGTTTTCGTCAATGGCTGGATGCACACGTAAATTGGAAGCCGTTTTTCCGCGACGAGGAAATCGAGCGCATTCCCGCCGGTTTACGCGAGTTAACCTTCTTCTGCCTGGAAAAAGAGCCGGACAATCGGCCCGAACGCTGGGGTGTGATCGTTGATGCGTTATCCCCCTTATATGAAGCCATTACCGGCGCTCCCGCCGTGTTAGAAATCACGGGGCCAGCATTGGAAGCCCGCGAATTGATGGACAAGGGCTATTCACTGACAGAACTGGGCCACATGGAAGAGGCACTGGTTGCGTATGATGATGCCATCGCCCTGAAGGCTGATTACGCCTGGGCCTGGGCACGTAAGGGGCGCACCCTGCGCGTCCTGGGCCGCTATCAAGAAGCCCTGGAGTGCTATGACAAGGCCCTGGCAATTCAACCCAATTATGCCTTCGCCTGGAATGGCAAGGGTATCGTGCTCGAGCGCATGGAACAATTCGCAGAGGCGCTTGCCTGCTATGAAAAAGCGGCGGAGATTAGCCCGGCAGATGTCTGGCACTGGTGCAATCAGGCTGATGTGATGTTAAGCATGAATCAGCAGCGGGCGGCTATTCCGTTGCTGGAAAGAGCGCTGCAACTGAATCCGGCACACCCCAATAGCTGGGCCAAGCTGGGTCAGGTTTACCGGCTATTGCAGGAATATCCCGAATCGATTCGTGCCTATCAGGAGGCCATCAAACTCGCGCCCGAATATGGCTGGGCACACAATGGTTACGGTCTCTCGCTCAAGCAAAATGGTCAGCTTGAGCAAGCCTTACTCAGCTTCAAAAAAGCCACCCAGTACGAGCCGAACGAGGTCTGGCACTGGTATAATGTGGTCGAAACACTGATTCAACTCAAACATTATGCAGAAGCGATTCACCCGGCCCAACGGGCCACCCAGACCGACCCGACCCATGCTTCAAGCTGGTCGAAATTAGGCCAGGTCTTGCGCTATGTGAAACGCTATGAAGAAGCCCTCGCAGCCTATGATCGCTCGATCGCTTTGCAACCTGATTCCGGCTGGGTCATCAACGGCAAAGGCATCGCCTATGAGCGCATGGGTCGGTATGAAGACGCCTTGCGCTGTTATGAACAGGCCGCCGAGCAGGGTGTCTGGCACGCCCACTATAACCAGGGCAATGTCCTGGTCCGGCTGCATCGCTATTCCGAGGCCGTGCCGCTGCTTGAGAAAGCCACTGAAATCAACCGCGATCATGCCAAAAGCTGGGCACGGTTGGGCAGCGCTCTACGCCATCTAAACCGCCCCGAAGAAGCCCTCAAAGCCTATCAACAAGCCACACGCATCGAACCCGATTATGCCTGGGCGTGGAACGAACAGGGCATTACGCTGGAAGCCATGCAGCGTTATGAGGAAGCACTCGCAGCCTATCTACAAGCCACCAAACACGCGCCTAATGATGCGCTTTTTGTGTATCAACTGGCCGATCTGCTGGTGAATTATATGCATCAGTATGAAGAGGCCCTGGTCCTGCTCGATCAAGCCCTCAAGCTCGACAGTCGCAACGCCCGCATCTGGGCCAAACACGGGCAAATCTTGCGTCGGTTGGACCGCTATGAAGACGCGCTCGCCAGTTATTCACGCTCGGTCGAATTGGACCCAACCTATGCCTGGGCCTGGAATGGGCGCGGCCTGACGCTGAGCGGTCTCGGTCGCCACGAGGAAGCCCTCTATTCGTTCCAGCAAGCGGCCGCGGCTGACCCGGAAGATGTCTGGTACTGGTACAATCATGGCGACGAACTCATCATGTTGAGCCGCTTCGAAGAAGCCCTGCGCGTCTTAGACCAGGCACTGGCCTTGAACCCGCTCCATACCGAAAGCTGGTCCAAGCGGGGGCAGGCCCTGCGCCGCATGGGACAGTTACAGGAAGCCCTGGCCGCTTACGATCAGGCGCTCAAGATCAACCCGGAACACGATTACGCGTGGAACGGGCGCGGCCTGGCCCTCTATGCGCTGGGCCATCGCGAAGAAGCCCTCGCCAGTTATCAACGTGCGACCCAACAAGACCCCACCGTGATGTTATACTATATTAATCAGGTAGAGGTGTTGCTGGATATGCAACGCAAAAGCGAGGCGTTGCAGGTGGTTGATGCGGCCCTGAAGCACCAGCCACAAAACCCCAATCTCTGGGCGCGGCGGGGTCAGGTCTTGCGGCGCATGGGTGAAAACGAGGCAGCGATAGAAAGCTACCAAAAAGCGTTGGAGCTTGACGATTCATACGCCTGGGCCTGGAACGGGCAAGGGTTGGCCTTTAGTGCTCTGCATCGCTGGCAGGAAGCCCTGGCCTGTTATGAATTGGCCGTTCATTACAATGAGAACGATACATGGTTCTGGCATAATTATGGCGAGGCGCTGCTGGAAGTGGCAGAATATGACGATGCGGCCCGCGCTTTTGAACAGGCGCTGGAGCTTAACCCCAATCATGAACCGTCGCGGGAAAAGCTGGAACGAGTCCAGCCGATGCTAGGTGAAGAAGAGTAACATGCACGCCGATAAACAAATCTCAGTGACCTACATGAGCGGCCCATTTGATGGCAAAATCATGCGCTTTGAACAACCGGAGCATGGTGAGGAGCAAATCCTGACGATTGGGCGGCGCGAAGGCTGCGATATTTACATGCCCTTCGACAATCAAGTTTCGCGCTTACACGCGCGGTTGGGCTGTCAGTCGCTACCGGTCACCGCCAGCGAGACCACCGATAACCCCTTCATCCTCACCTTCTGGCTGGAAGATGGCGACAGTCGCAACGGCACCTTTATCGAAAAAGACTCCGACCCCATCAAGTCGCGCAGCAACCTGCGGCCTGGCGTGCTGTTCCGCATCGGTCGCACCTGGCTGCGGTTGGATGTCCCCTTCTCATTCGATGGCAACGAGTCGTGGTAAACCGCTATATTCACCAGTGGCTACCTGAGCAAACCAGCAAATCGGTCGTCATCATCGTGCATGGCATTGGCGAACATGGTGGGCGTTATGAGCATGTGGCGCGACACCTGACGGCGTTGGGCTATGCCGTCTATGCACCTGATCACCATGGTCATGGGCGCAGTGGGGGCAGGCGCGGTTATTTTGAGAGCGTGGAACAGCCCAGCGCGGACCTGGCGGAAGCCATCACCAATATCCAGACCGATCATCCTGACACACCATTTTTTGTCTACGGTCATAGTATGGGATCACTCATTGCCCTGCGCTATGCGTTACAACATCAGGACCAACTGACCGGCCTGATGGTCACCGGGACCCCACTGCACACCGATCAACTTTATCCACATACGTTGCGTGTACTGGCCCCCTGGGCCAATCGCATCGCGCCCGGCCTGCCATTGATACCGCTGGCTGTACAGGGAATCTCGCGCGACCCGCAGGTCATCAAAGCAGCAATTGACGATCCGCTGACCTATTATGGGCCGGTCCGATTACGGATGGCCTATTTCATCCTGGCCGAAAGTCAGTATCTTCGAGAACAAGTGCGGCAATTACGGCTCCCGTTGCTCATTTTGCATGGTGCCGACGACCTAATTTCCCCGGCTTCCGGCAGCGAATTCCTGTATCAACAGGCACAATCAACTGACAAAACGCTGAAAATTTACCCTGACCTCTACCATGAAATTCATAACGAACCGGAGCAGATGACAGTTCTGGAAGATGTCGCCAACTGGCTCAATCAACGAACAATGTCATGAAAATCCGCACGATTCAAGCCAAATCCATCCTGACCAAACAAAAGCGTGGTTTTCTCGCTGCCGGCGACTACCCCTTTACGCATACCCTGTCGTGGGCTATTGGCTGCGGGCTGGGCAATACCTATTGCGGTGACTATTGCTATGCGCAGACGCTCCCCAACTGGCTGTATAGCAAACACGGCGATGAAACGTGGGGTGCGGCGGTGATCTTGAAGGTGAATGCGCCACAACTATTAGAGACCGCCCTGGCAAAAGCCAAAGACCGATCAGCTATGCGCATCTTTATGAGTTCGGTGACCGACCCTTACCAGCCATTGGAACGCCGTTACCGTTTCACCCGGCAGTGTTTGGAAGTCTTTGCCAATTATGACGACCTGGATTTGCTACTCATTCAAACCCGCAGCCCGCTGGTCACTGATGATTTGGCTCTGATGGCGTCTATTCCCTATGCGTGGTTGAGCATGACGCTGGAAACGGACCGGGGTGATTTGGCCTACGGTCCCAACACCAGCTTCATCGAACAGCGCTATACAGCGGTGAAAGCCGCCGTTGCCGCTGGCGTCAACACCCAGATTACGGTGTCGCCCTGTTTACCGTATACAGATAAGTTTGCAGATTTTTTGCTGGCGAGTGGGGCACAGCGGTTGGTGGTCGATACATTTGTCGAAGGTGATGGCAGTGGTGGGACGCGCACTTCACAAAGTCCGTTTGCAAATGCGGCAGGTTATGATTGGCGCGATGACGACCCGGCCCGGCGCTTATATGATGCGCTACGACAGCGTCATCTCCATGTCGGTTGGAGCAACGAAGGCTTTGCCAGCATCCCGCCCCGGAGGAAACTGCCATGATTATCACAATAGAACCCGCTACTGCTGTCGACGCCGAACACCTGGTCAAAGTACAAATTGCCGCGTTTCACAATGATGCTGTTATTTACCCAGGCGTCGAAATTGGCGGCCCACCCGGCTACGATTCTGTCGAGAGCCTGCTCCAAAAGCTGAAAGACAGCGATTATTTTAAAATCCTGGTTGAAGGCAAGATCATTGGCGGCATAGCTGTATTTGATTTAGGCGAAGGCCACTTTCACCTGGACCTTATCTACGTAGAACCTGCTTTTCACAATCGCGGAATTGGCACACGCGCGATGCACTTTATTGAGCAAACCTATGCTGCCACAAAATGGACGCTCGATACCCCCGACTATGCTATTCGTAACCAACATTTTTACGAGAAACTGGGCTATGTCAAAGTCGGTCAGGAAGCATATCCCGACCTCACGCTGCTCGCGTATGAGAAACGAATTTCTGGACAATAATGAGTAAAGTTAGATTCAACCAGTGCACGCTATCCAGATAATGGGTACTCAGCACTTCCCTACGTATCGGGCCAGAATTCGAATAACTCACCGACGGATTCACCCTGCACACTACACTGAATGACCTCACCGAAGATGTGACCCACTGAGAGCGTAATCAACTTATTCGGGCGGCGTTCTGCTGGCAGCGGCACCGTGTTGGTGGTCGATACATTTGTCGAGGGCGATGGCAGTGCGGGAACGCGGACAGCACAAAGTCCGTTTGCAGATGTAGCGCAATACAACTGGCGCGATGACGACCCGGCCCGGCACCTATATGATGCGCTACGGCAGCAGCATCCCCATGTCGGCTGGAGCAATGAAGGCTTTGCCAGCATCCCGCCCCGGCAGCAAAAACTATTCTGAATCATATCCAACTGGCACGCCCCAGATTTGTACTGCTCCATCATTATCGAAACCAAACGACGATCCAATCGCAATCGCTAGCAGTTTACCATCTGGACTGAAAGCAGTAGTTCGCACAGGCATATAGGCGATAGGGTAAGATTTCCCGTTCGCATCAAAGCCAAAGCTCTGTTCAACAAATTGCGGAAGATATTGATCGAGTTTAACGATGTGTGGCACAGTGCCTTCAAGCTCTGTATCGACAAATTCAAGATAGCCAGAATCTCGCCTGTGTGGGATTATCAGCAAACTTCTGTCTGGTGAATAGCTCATTTTCGACTGACAGGGAGCAGGTGAACTCGAAAATTTGGATTCTAAAATATCTTGATAGACTTGTTCACCGTTTATAGGATGCCAAATAGTAGAAAGTCCTGTTCTGCTGAAAATATAAAGCATCGAATTCGTGGGATGAAAAACGACACGGCATAAGTCTTCTGACTGCGTGATTGTGTACTCATCATCATAAACAATATCCCATACGACTACATTATCTATACCGGGAACAGCAAACCATTCAGATGTGAGAAACGCCAGGCTGTGGCGATCAGGACCAAATGATACATCTTGTATAACAGCATCTAGCTTGCGCGTAATAAATTCACCAGAAACAATCTCATACACCCATACCGAACCACAGTGAAAACGAGAAGAAACCGGAACGATGCTATCGCCACCAGCGGCTAATAGTGTTCCATCTGAGTTAAAAGCAACAGAAAATCGAGGCTGGTATTCGCCTTCAAGCAAGATTAAGGGCACTAATCGATGCAGGTTATTTTTCGTAATCGCTTCAAGGCCATCAGGGGCAAGTGATGTGCCCCGGTAACGCGTGGTTGTTACATGTTGATTTGAAGCTGTACAATTCTTAGAGACAACATGTAGAATCAGAATAGTCAATAACAAACAGCAAAAAGCTGTAATGACCACAATGAGGATAAGTAGTCTCTTTATTACCCCACTCACCGCTGGTTACGGTAACTCCGACTCAGCACCAGGCACTCAGCACTTCCCTACGTATCCGGCCAGAACTCGAACAACTCGCCGACAGATTCGCCCCGCACACTACACTGAATGACCTCGCCGAAGATGTGTCCAACCGAGAGCGCAATCAACTTATTCGGGCGGCGCTCTGCTGGCAGCGGCACCGTGTTGGTGGTGACGATTTCCTGAATCTCATCAATCGCATCGAACCGCTCTTTGGCGTTCCCGCTGAACAGGCCATGCGTACACACCAGCGAAATTGGCCCGGCCCCAATGTCTTTCAAAAAGCGAATGAGTTCGATCATGGTCCCACCAGTGGCGATTTCATCATCCACCAGGATAATGCGTTTGCCTTTGACCTCACCCAGGACACTGGACACAATTACCGTGTCATCTGATAGCCGTTTTTTCTCGCCAATCGCCAGCGGCAGCTCCAGCGCGCGGGCCAGCTTGGAAGCACGTTTGGCATTGCCGATGTCCGGCGACACCACGACACAATTGGTCAAGTCCTGCTGCTGGAAATGATCGACAAATACCGATTGCGCGGTGAGGTGATCGGTATGCACCGTAAAGAAGCCATGCACCTGGGGCGAATGCAAGGTCATGGTGATGACATGATCTACCCCGGCAGTAACCATCAAATCAGCGATCAAACGTCCAGCAATCGAGATGCGGGGTGCATCTTTTTTATCGGAACGGGCATAAGAATAATAGGGGACGATAGCATGAATGCTACGTGCGCCGGAGGTCCGGGCAATGTCCATCATCATGAGCAACTCGAGCAGATTGTCGCTGGTGGGCTTGACCAGTGGTTGCAGCAGAAAAACATTTTTCTGCCGCACGGTGACGCCCAGTTGCACCTCAAAATTGTCATTGGAGAATTCGGATTTTGTCGAGGGGCTAACCGTGATTCCCAGGTGTTCGGCGATTTCGTCGGCCAGGTCGCGGTGCGCATGCCCACTGAACAATAACACGTCATCAATATTAAAAAACTCGTCCGGCTGATTGGTCATGGCCCGCACCCTCCCCAACGTCTCCCAGTTTAATCAAAGTATAACACATCGGGCAAGCCAATTTCACACATCGACATGAATAGCGTTATAGCAATGGCGCGATCATCACGGTGATTATTGGTCATCGCTAACATAGCGCCGGAATCAGGTTAGTATTTTGTTATTTTACAGCCCGCGCTGATGGATTCTGGCGTCCATTGACAGTGATTGAGCAGTAGCGTAGGCTAGACGGGTACAGCTAAAGGACAACAGCATGAACAAGCAGGCATGGGCGGCATTCTGGCTGGTGGGGGCCGTGTGGGGGTCATCATTTCTATTTATTCGAATTGGAGTAGAAGAATTCACGCCGCCTGAAGTCGTCTTTTTTCGAACCGCGATCGCGGCGATTGGCCTGTGTACAGTCGTAGTCCTGCGTCGCATACCGATCCCCACCGACTGGTCGACCTGGCGTGCCCTCATTATTATTGGCTTAGGCAATGTCGTCGCGCCCTTCATGCTCATTACGTGGGCCGAGCAATTTATCACCAGCGGACTGGCCGCCGTTCTACAATCGACGGCAGCCCTATTCGCGCTCGTGATTGCCCATCTGGTGTTCGCTGATGAGCGCATGAGCGTGCAAAAAGTGATCGGGTTGGCAACCGGTTTTATCGGCATTGTCGTGTTATTCAGCAGTGAGATCGGCGGCGAGAACAGTCTATTTGGGATGTTTGGAATGGTGGGGGCCTCGTTATGTTACGCCACCTTTACAACGCTGGTGCGCAAGATTATCCAAAATAACATCGCGCCGATTGTCGTAGCCGCCTCGTCAATGATCGTGTCAACTGTCGCAACGGCCCCGTTAGCATTCCTGGCACCGGCTGGATTTACACCGCTAACCAGTGTCAGTGCCGACGCGCTAAATGCAGTGATTATCCTGGGCGTGCTGAATACCTTTGTGGCCTACTTGTTTTATTATTTCGTCGTGCGTGAATTGGGCGTCGCGCGGGCGTCAATGGTCACGTATGTCGTGCCGCCCGTTGGGGTGGTACTCGGTGCGTTGTTTTTACAGGAAGAAGTTGGTCTACCACTACTCATCGGTGGTGGCTTGATCTTTGCTGGCATCGCAATTGTAAATTTACGACTTCGTCTAAAACGGTTAGCCAAACAGGGGGCGAAATGATTGATTTGTATCAGCATCTGTCAACGCCGGTCATCGCCAGGAAAATTGAAGTCTTACGCTCGGATTACGGCGATTTTGTGCGTACAACTGCAACTGATGGTCAAACCGGCATCATGCGGGCCAACAAGCGACTATATTATATGTTGCCGATGTTCAAAGAACTGGTCGCACCCTATTTCATCGGCAAGGATCTGCGCGATCTGCCGGACCTGATTGGCAGCATCCACACCTACCAGAATAATTATAAATATACCGGACTGATGTTGTGGAACAGCGTTGCCCATGTCGAACTGGCACTCCTCGATTTGTTGGGCAAAGTGGCAGGTAAATCCGTTGGTGCATTGCTCGGCAAAGTAATCCGCACGGAGATTCCGGTCTATATTTCCAGCCTCACCCGCGCCACGACGCCGAAGGAAGAAGTGGATTGGCTGGCAAAGCGGCTGGCAGAGAGCGGTTCGCAGGCGGTCAAACTCAAGATTGGCGGACGCATGAGCAATAATGCCGATGCCTTTCCCGGACGCACCGATAGGTTAATTCCGCTGGCCCGCAAGACATTCGGTGATGACATCACCATCTATGTCGATGCCAACAGTTCCTATGATGCGCCGACCGCAATCGAGATCGGGCATATGCTGCAAGATCACGACGTAAAGCTATTTGAAGAACCCTGTCCGTTCGAAGATTATGACGCGACCCAAAAGGTGACGGATGCCCTCACGATTCCAGTCGGTAGCTGTGAACAGGAAAATAGTCTGGCGCGGTTCGAAGCCGTGATCCGCAATCACACAGTCGATTTGGTCCAGCCAGATGTACTGTATAACGGGGGGTTGATTCGCTGCTTGCAAGTGGCGAACATGGCGGCAGCGGTTGGCATGAATTGTACGCCGCACAGCCCGACGTCCGATGCCAACACCGCCTATATGGTGCATTTCGCCTCAATGGTAAAGAATAACGGGCCGTTTCAGGAATATCATGGCACGCCGCGTCCCACGCCAAACTGGTACACGCCTACATTTGATGTTGAAAACGGCGTCGTTTCGGTGCCAACGGGACCAGGGCTGGGTGTGGAATATGACCCTGTCGTCTGGCAGGAAGCGGTTTTTATTTAAGGTTTGCATGAAAAAAAGAGTAAGATAGGGGAGTTGAGTTGAGGGAAAAGAAAAAAGAGGCGAAGGGTCGAGTTGGCAGCGGCGTACTCTCCCACACCGTCACCAGTGCAGTACCATCCGCGCTCGTGGGCTTAACGACCGGGTTCGGGATGGGACCGGGTGGACCCCCACGGCTCTAGCCACCAACAAAACACCTTCACCTCGTGTTTCACAAGCTTGACGATCTTGTTTACAATCACATACTATTTAACGAACTCCGTCTCGCACGAAAGCACCCACTCCTCCGTACCACAGGGCTAAGCCCTCGACCATTAGTATCGCTTCGCTCCACCCATTACTGCGCTTCCACGTGCGACCTATCAAGCTGGTGGTCTGCCAGCGGTCTTACTCCCTTCTTGGGATGGGGAGTCTCATCTTGAGGTGGGCTTCCCACTTAGATGCTTTCAGCGGTTATCCCCTCCGTAGCTCGCTACCCGGCCATGCCGCTGGCGCGACAACCGGCACACGAGCGCTACGTCCACCCCGGTCCTCTCGTACTAGGGGCAGCTCCTCGCAAACTCCCAACGCCCACAGCGGATAGAGACCGACCTGTCTCACGACGGTCTGAACCCAGCTCGCGTACCGCTTTAATGGGCGAACAGCCCAACCCTTGGGACCTGATCCAGCCCCAGGATGCGATGAGCCGACATCGAGGTGCCGAGCCTTGTCGTCGATGTGAACTCTTGGACAAGACTAGCCTGTTATCCCCGGGGTAGCTTTTATCCGGTAAGCCACGGCCCTTCCACTCAGCACCGTGGGATCACTAAGCCCGACTTTCGTCTCTGCTCGACGTGTCTGTCTCGCAGTCAAGCTGGCTTCTGCCTTTACACTCTTTGGCTGGTTTCCATTCAGCCTGAGCCAACCTTTGGGCGCCTCCGTTACTCTTTCGGAGGCGACCGCCCCAGTCAAACTGCCCACCTGCCACTGTCCCCCCCATTGCTATAAATGGGTCGGTTAGGGTCAAAGCGTCATCAGGCTGGTATTTCAACAGTGGCTCCATCCAATCTGGCGATCAGACTTCCCAGCCTCCCAGCTATCCTACACAAATCACACCCTAACGCAATGACAAGCTACAGTAAAGCTCCACGGGGTCTTTTTGTCCTGCTGCGGGTAACGCGCATCTTTACACGTACTTCAATTTCGCCGGGTCCCTCGTTGAGACAGTGCTCCACTCGTTACACCTTTCGTGCGGGTCGGAACTTACCCGACAAGGAATTTCGCTACCTTAGGACCGTTATAGTTACGGCCGCCGTTCACCGGGGCTTCATTTCCGAGCGTCGCCGAAGCTAACCCGTCCACTTAACCTTCCGGCACTGGGCAGGTGTCAGCCCCTATACGTCAGTTTTCACTTTCGCAGAGACCTGTGTTTTTGGTAAACAGTCGATAGAGCCTTTTCACTGCGGCCCGCCTCTCAGCGGGCGTCCCTTCTCCCGAAGTTACGGGACCTTTTTGCCTAGTTCCTTAACGAGGGTTCTCCCGTTCGCCTTCGTATCCTCAACTCGCCTACCTGTGTCGGTTTGCGGTACGGGCAGTTGTTTTCATCGCCAATGTGCCTTTTCTCGCCCCCAGGTGCCTCCCACTTCTTCCATAATCGGACGGCATCACGGTCTTTCACCGCTTACCACCGCAATCCACTCAGCGGCTGGGGCTTCCCAGGGTCTACACATTCGCTCCCGCAACTGGTACCGGAATATTAACCGGTTGTCCATCGCCTACGCCTTGCGGCCTCGGCTTAGGCCCGACTAACCCGACGCGGACTGACCTTCCGTCGGAAACCTTAGGCTTGCGGCGAACATGGTTCTCACATGTTTTTCGCTACTCATGCCAGCATTCGCACTTCTGTTCGCTCCAGCTGCCCTTGCCAGACAACCTTCTCCGCCAACAGAACGCTCCCCTACTGATCTTTCAATCCCCGAGCTTCGGTGGCTGACTTAGCCCCGTTACATTATCCGCGCAGTCGCGTTCGACCAGTGAGCTGTTACGCACTCTTTTAAGGATGGCTGCTTCTAAGCCAACCTCCTGGCTGTCTCAACACGACCACCTCGTTTTCCACTTAGTCAGCACTTCAGGACCTTAGCTGCAGGTCTGGGTTGTTTCCCTCTCGACTATGAAACTCATCTCCCATAGTCCGACTGCCACACGCCCATCACGGCATTCGGAGTTTGATTGGGTTCGGTAAGCTAGTCGCCCCCTAGCCCAGTCAGTGCTCTACCTCCGCGACTTTTCGTGTGACGCTAGCCCTAAAGCTATTTCGGGGAGAACAAGCTATCTCCAGGTTCGTTTGGCATTTCACCCCTACACACAGTTCATCCCCAAATTTTGCAACATTTGTGGGTTCGGCCCTCCCGTGCGTGTTACCGCACTTTCAGCCTGACCATGCGTAGCTCACCTGGTTTCGTGTCTAATCATCGCGACTTGCCGCCCTCTTCAGACTCGCTTTCGCTTCGCCTCCGGGTGTCACTCCCTTAAGCTCGCCACGACCATTAACTCGCTGGCTCATTCTCCAAAAGGCACGCCATCATCCCTTGCGGGACTCTGACCGGTTGTAAGCATACGGTTTCAGATTCTCTTTCACTCCCCTCGCCGGGGTTCTTTTCACCTTTCCCTCACGGTACTTGTCCGCTATCGGTCATCAAGTGTATTTAGCCTTGGAACGTGGTCGTCCCTGTTTCATGCAAGATTTCTCGTGTCCCGCACTACTCAGGATCCTCACCACCTCGCTTCCGCACGACTACGGGACTCTCACCCTCTCTGGTCGGCCTTCCCAGACCGTTCGTCTTCCGTCCACGACGCTGTTGTGAGTCCTGCAACCCCGTTGTACGAGTACAACGGTTTGGGCTTTTCCGCTTTCGCTCGCCACTACTCGCAGAATCCTTTCCTTTCCTCGGGCTACTGAGATGTTTCAGTTCGCCCGGTTCCCCGCCTCGCGGCTGACAGGGTATAACCCCTGCCGGGTTTCCCCATTCGGACATCTCCGGCTCTTTCGGCTGCACACGCCTCACCGGAGCTTTTCGCAGTGTACCACGTCCTTCATCGGCACTTGACACCCAGGCATCCACCGTATGCCCTTATTCGCTTATCCATGTGATACGGAGAAATTGATGCTCTCGCGTTACTTTGTTCGTTTTTCGCGTATGTGATTGTTAAGCTGCGTCCCCGGTCGCGCCGGGGGGCGGGCACCTCGCCCGTTGCTGGCCCCAAACGCTTGCTTGGACCCACCAACTGACATCATGCCTCATCTCATAAAAACAGCCCGGCAATCCCGGGCTGTGCAACACGCCATTCGTTACCTGACCACTGCTATCTCGTTTGCTGTCCCACCATCATGGTCGTCAAGTACTCGTGCTTCCTTATTTACCTTACTCAAACCCTACTCTACCAACTACCTAGCACCCTGTCAAGGCTTTTCTGGTGGAGATGAGGGGACTCGAACCCCTGACCTATGCCTTGCAAAGGCACCGCTCTCCCAACTGAGCTACATCCCCACGACATGTTGTGTGGGCCTGGGAAGACTTGAACTTCCGACCTCACGCTTATCAGGCGTGCGCTCTAACCAACTGAGCTACAGGCCCTTAACGCTTAACGACAGGATAGTGAGACGGAAACCAGATTGCTGACCAATGGTGTTTGGACTGCTGGGATGCTTGCACATCACCAACTCATCCCTAGAAAGGAGGTGATCCAGCCGCAGCTTCCGCTACAGCTACCTTGTTACGACTTCGTCCCAGTCACCAGCCCTGCCCTCGGCGGTAGCCTCCTTGCGGTTGGCTTCCCGACTTCAGGCCGTACCAGCTTCCATGACGTGACGGGCGGTGTGTACAAGGCCCGGGAACGTATTCACCGCAGTGTGCTGACCTGCGGTTACTAGCAACTCCGACTTCATGCAGGCGAGTTGCAGCCTGCAATCCGAACTACGACCG
Source organism: Phototrophicaceae bacterium (assembly GCA_965223835.1). GTDB lineage: Bacteria > Chloroflexota > Anaerolineae > Aggregatilineales > Phototrophicaceae > CAVYXZ01. The sequence continues at coordinate 452,569 of CBDCXQ010000001.1, read as the reverse complement.
GCTTTGCAGGATTGGCTCCGCCTCGCGGCTTCGCGACCCATTGTACCGGCCATTGTAGCGTGTGTGTAGCCCTGGACATAAAGGCCATGCTGACTTGACGTCATCCCCACCTTCCTCCCGTTTGTCACGGGCAGTCGTGCGTGACACTTGTAACACACACCGAGGGTTGCGCTCGTTTTCGGACTTAACCGAACATCTCACGACACGAGCTGACGACAGCCATGCAGCACCTGTCACGGCTCCCGAAGGTCGCTCCCCTTTCGGTTCGCTACCACCGCGATGTCAAGTCCAGGTAAGGTTCTTCGCGTAGCCTCGAATTAAACCACACGCTCCGCTGCTTGTGCGGGCCCCCGTCAATTCCTTTGAGTTTTAGCCTTGCGACCGTACTCCCCAGGCGGTACACTTACCGCGTTGGCTGAGACACTCACTCACCCGTAGGCCAGCGAACATCGAGTGTACATCGTTTACGGCATGGACTACCGGGGTTTCTAATCCCGTTCGCTACCCATGCTTTCGCGCCTCAGCGTCAGTTGAGGTCCAGGGTGCCGCCTTCGCCACTGGTATTCCTCCGCATATCTACGCATTTCACCACTACATGCGGAATTCTACACCCCTCTACCTCACTCTAGTTCGGCAGTATCAGACAGCCTCTCCCGGTTTAGCCAGGGAGCTTTCATGCCTAACTTACCCAACCGCCTGCGCGCCCTTTACGCCCAGTAATTCCGGATAACGTTCGCGTCCTACGTTTTACCGCGGCTGCTGGCACGTAGTTAGCCGACACTTATTCCTGTGCTACCGTCATTATCGTCACACAGAAAAGGGCTTTACGATCCGAAAACCTTCATCGCCCACGCGGCGTCGCTGCATCAGGCTTGCGCCCATTGTGCAATATTCCTCACTGCTGCCTCCCGTAGGAGTCTGGGCCGTGTCTCAGTCCCAGTGTGGGGGGCCACCCTCTCAGGCCCCCTACCCGTCGTCGCCTTGGTACGCCGTTACCGCACCAACTAGCTGATGGGCCGCAGCCCCATCCCAAAGCACCGTAGTCTTTTCTCACATTCCTCTACAGAGCGTGAGCTTATCGGGTATTAGCGCTGGTTTCCCAACGTTATCCCCGTCTTCAGGGCAGGTGAGCTACGTGTTACGCACCCGTGCGCCACTCTCCACCATTCGAAAATGGCTTCTCGTTCGACTTGCATGTGTTAGGCACGCCGCCAACGTTCATCCTGAGCCAGGATCAAACTCGCCGTAGAATCGTTATCTCGCCTCTGTTTTTTCAGCCAGAGACCAACTGTTTTGGGTCCGCTTTTGCTGCTTTCCGTCTTCACTATCCTGTTGTTAAGCTGCGCCCACTGTTCACGGTGGGTTTCATTAGGGTACCAACCCCCTAACCAACTGTCAACCGTCTCCCCCATCTTTCCCCAAATCCATTTGGGATATTTGGGTTATCGCGGCCTTTTTCTCCAGAGCGCAGCGCAGTATAGCAGTTTACTGCACTCTGTCAAGTCTTTTTCTTCACCTTTTTAGACATTGCGCCGATTCGGGTTGCCACCGGCTAAAACATCCACAATCTGGCTCACATCCGCCAGTAAATCGCCCTTGCTCAAAAAGTATTGGCGGCGGCGCAAGCGAAAGGGTAGTTCACAATCCTGATAGACAAAAATATGGACGGCTTTCCCCTGTTCGAGAAAGTAACTCCATTCATCATGGACATTCTCTGATTTCAGCGCCGCGGAGGAAAAAACCAGCAGCATTTGATCACATTCGTTCAGTGCGGCCTCGATCTGTTGATCCCAATTCATACCAGGTGCGATCTCCTGGTCAATCCACAAATCAACACCAACGCCCCGCAATTGCTTCGCCAGTTTATGAACATAATCCTGATCTTTACGCGCATAGCTTATAAAGACCCGCCCATCTAAAGCCCCTTGTCCGGAGTAAAAAGCGTGTGTCAGATCTTCCAGCGCATTAGAAGCGGTCGCATATCGTTCGTTTGGGTCAACTCGTGTCAGGCGATCAATGACCAGATCAACACCGATCGGAACCTCGGGCCGCACCGGTCGCACTTTATATTGACGGTCAGTCGGTGAGCGCGACAGGTGACTTTTGTCATCAGCGACGAAACGCCCGGAAAAACATTCATATAAAATGACCCCGAAGGCATAGAGATCCGCCCGCCGGGTAATTTCGGCATTGCTGTACTGTTCTGGCGCGGTATAGGCGACTCGCCCCTCGCTACCGGCCCCTTTGGCCGCCACCCCGAAATCGGAGATATAGGGATGTATTTGCTGATTGTTTTCAGTATCCAGAACAATCCACTGTGGCTTTAAATTACCGTGCGTAACCTGTTGGGCATGAATATAGTCAATCGCACTGGCAATCTGTCGTGCTAGGTCCAATGCTGCTTGCAGGGGTAGCGAACCTGCCGCCCGCTTGAGATACTCATACAATGTCTCGTTATAAAACCGTAGAATCATGAACCAGAATTCATCATGAATACCATAATCGTAAACTGGCAGTACATGCGGATGCTCTAATCGAGCTGCCAGCTGTGCTTCATACTCAAACAGACCATCCCGATAATAATCGCTGTCACGTCGCCCCAGTTTAACCATTACCCGACGATCCAACACCTGGTCATGGGCCAGTCGAATATCGGCTTTTGTGTTGGTCTCCAGTGTCTTCAAAATTTGATAACGACTTGCCAGAGTCTCCATGATTAAAACTCGCTGCGGCCCTGCAAGGCACGCGTCAGCGTCACCGGATCAACATATTCCAGATCACCACCCACCGGCAACCCCCGCGCCAGCCGGGTCATTTTAATACCTTTGGGCTTCAATTCACGCTCGATATACATCGCCGTTGCATCGCCTTCCATGCCCGGATTAGTGGCGATAATCACCTCGACGATATTTTCCTGGGCAACTCGTTCACCCAACTCACGAATCCGCAGATCATCAGGGCCGATATTATTGACTGGCGAAATCGCACCATGCAGCACATGATATTTGCCAGCATAGACGGCGGTGCGTTCCAGCGCCAGTACATCCAGCGGTTCTTCAACAACAGCAATCATGGTGGTGTCGCGTTTCGTGTCCGCACAGATCTCACAGGGATCATCAACTGTAATATTGAAGCACACCGAACAAAACCTGGTGGATGACTTCAATTCCTGCAAAGCATCGGCCAGACCCAGACTCAGTTCGTCGGGCGCACGCAACAGAAAATAGGTCAGGCGGGCAGCAGTCTTCGGGCCGACACCCGGCAGCCGCGAGAAGGCCTCGGTCAATTTGGTAACAGGTTCCGGTACGGCTTTGCTCATCAGTAACCCTCAGCATTTCTAGACAACAAAGCACGGCCCATGTGGGAACCGTGCTGAAGTAAATTACCTGCTGTAAAACCGCCGGGATTATCCCAGCAGACCACCTAAACCGGGCATATTCCCCAGACCGCCCGTGATAGATTCCATCTTTTCAGCGGCCATCATCTGGCTTTGTTCCACCGCCTGGTTCATCGCCGCTACGAGCAGATCCTGCAAGTCATTCAGCCATTCCTCGTCCTCGAGGTCAATCGCTGCCGGATCAATCTTGATGTCCTGCACCCGCTGATGCCCGGTAATCACGACATTGATGGCACCGCCCCCCACCGAAACTTCAACCGTTTCCGTTTCCAGCGACTCCTGGGCTGACTCCATATCTTCCTGCATCTTCTGTATCTGCCGCAGCATCGCGGCCTGACTGGGGCGTTTGGGCATGATCGTTCTCCTTATTTACCAGTTGGGTTTATCTTCATTATTATATGGACTGACTTCCCCGCCAAGTTCCAGTCCTCTGGCAATCACCGGGTCATCGGTATCAATCGCCGGTTTGTCTACAGTCGCATCCGCCAGCACGATGCGGACACTCAGCGGCACCTTGAGCACCGTATACAGGGCTTTTTCCAGGGCTTCGCGTTTGTCAGTCGCGCTCAGTTTATCGCGAAAAACGGCATTCGGCACGCCCAAAACCAGCACATTGCCTTCAACCGTCTGGACTTGAGCATGATCCATTAACGGCGCGACGAACTTGTCAAACTGCCGGACGGACCGTTGAATGTCGGCCCATTGCTGGCCTACCGAGCTAACGGCAATGACTGCCGGTACAGTTGGATCCGCCGCCACATCGGGCACTGTTTCATCAACAACTTCAGCCGCTGTCATCTGCGTGGGTGCCGGGGTTGCCACTGGTTGCGCTCCGGCAAAAGCCACCTGGGGTTCAGCTATACTCTCGACCAGCGCCAATTCCAGTGCCAGTTGCGGTTGCCAGCCACCCCGATAATCATTGACAGCATCATTGAAGGCGCGTAAGGCGCGGAGCAAGGCACCACGACTGATCGCACCGCCCTGTTGTTGGAACAACTGACGATCTTCTGGCGACGCTTCAACCAGTTCAGCGCTGGCAGTCTGCGTAAGCAAAATAGCCCGCAGGTGGTCGATGATCTGTTGACCAAACTGTCGGGGGTCGCTGCCGGAATCAATCGCCGCATTGATAATGTCCAAACCAGCCGCCGCGTCTTGTTGGATTAACGCCGCAACCAGTTCCCGCACCGCTTCAGTGCTGGCGGTTCCCAGTACTTGCTGTGCTAGCTCCAGAGTAATCTGTTCGTCCGGGTCCGTTACAATCTGGTCCAACAGGCTGATGCTATCGCGCACGCTGCCGGTGCCATGCCGGGCGATCAATTCCAGCGCATCCCGGTCAATATGCAGGCTTTCATTTTCCGCAATCATTTGCAACCGGTCCGCCACCTGTTGCAACGGCACGCGCCGGAATTCAAATGGCAGACAGCGACTCTTGATCGTCGCGGGGACTTTGTCAATTTCGGTCGTCGCCAGCACAAAAATGGCATGAGCCGGCGGTTCTTCCAGCGTCTTCAACAGCGCATCAAAAGCATTGCCCGTGAAACGGTGGACCTCATCAATAATATAGACTTTGTACTGGCCCTCGCCCGGCGAATAGGCGATCTTATCGCGCAAATCGCGGACATCATCAACACCGGTATGGGTGGCGGCATCAATTTCGATCAGGTCGAGATAGCGGCCTTCATTGACCGCGACACAGGCGTCACATTCGTTGCACGGTTTCTCATCCGGATTCGTACAATTAATCGCCTTCGCCAGCAACCGGGCCGTCGTCGTCTTGCCGGTTCCACGTGGCCCACTGAACAAATAAGCATGGCGAATACGTCCGGTTTTTAATGAATTACGCAGAGTGCGGGTGATATGCTCCTGGCCGATGACATCTTCAAATCGCATCGGACGCCAGGCGAGGTACAGGGCTTGTTTAGGCACGCATAGAACTCCTCTGGCTCTGGCTTTGAGTGTAGCATTCTTGAGGGCTAGCGGCAACCCAAAGCAAAGTACACAAATTAAAACAAAAGCTTGTTTCATCTTATTAATCTGATGTTACAATCTGCATTGAATGAGGAATTCAGGCATGCCAATTTATCATCATAATTTCAAATGTAACTGTGCAGGATGTACTTTTAGCATTTGAGGCCGTATCATTCATTGGCCTTGTTTTTTTCAAGCGCAGCGGTGACAGTGTGCCGTTGAACAGGAGAAGGGCCAGGAACAATCATGAATGAAATGCAGCGCCGATTGCCGCTGGAAGGTGCAATTAACACCCGTGATATTGGCGGCTACGATACCCAGAAGGGCCGCCAGACGAAATGGCAGGTCTTTCTGCGCTCCGATGCACTCGATATACTGACTGAAGCCGACCAACAGACCCTGCTGGAATATGGTGTACGCCAGATTGTCGATCTACGAACATTCCCAGAGGCGGACAACACTGCTAATGTTTTTGCATCGTCAGATAACATAATCTATAAACATCTACCGATGTTTGAAAGTGGCCCTGAACTGGAGTACGTTTTAGAGCTACCGTCACATTTTGAGGCGTACCTGTATTTTCTAGAGCATTGCCAACCAGCTATTAAAGCGATCCTGGAGGCCGTTGCTAATCTTGGCGACGGATGCACTTTGTATCATTGCAGCCGAGGCACAGACCGTACCGGGGTCATCACTGCCTTGCTACTAGGACTTGTCCAAGTGGATGATGAGATTATTGTCCAGGATTATGCGCTTAGCACCCAATACTTTGCGCCGCGTATGGCAAAAATGCGGCAGCAAGTCCTTGATGACGGCGGTGATCTGGAGTTGTTTGACCGTTGGTCGGCGGCAAAACCCGACATGCTGCGACAAATGCTTACCTACCTGAAAGATCAGTATGGCGGCATTCCCAATTATGTGCAGGCAATTGGAGTAGACGCTGCAACAGTAGATTTTATGAGGTTACGATTTCTCGACGACGTGAGTTGAATGATGACCTATGTGTCATCAAGTGTGAGTTTTCGGAACCTGGGATACTTGTTTTCCTGATTATCGTTTGTTCACAATGACTTGTCAGGGACGGACTGAACTTATTGTTGTTGTGGGGACTGCATTCCACCTTACAGTTTGGAGACGTTTTTCACAACCCGAATGTAAACCAGAACGCCAAAATAAGAACTTGTACCATCCGCCCGGTTCGGTGTTATAATAGCGGCGCAAGCTAAAAGTATGAGGATAACATTCAATGCCTAGTTTGGGACCAACTGAACTGATTATTATTCTGGTGATTGTGCTATTGTTGTTTGGTGTTGGCCGTGTGTCACGCATTGGCGGCGAACTTGGCAGCGCGGTTGCCAACTTCCGCAAAGGGCTGGAAGAAGGCCAGAAAAATAAACCAGAAGAGACGGTTGAAGCAACTGAAGCCGCTGACAAAAGCTAAAACTCTAACGGGATAGCGCCGTGAGTATATGACGGCGCTTTTTCTTCTATTTTTGCTCTGAAATTTGCGCTAGCGCTTTTTCCAGCTTGAACAGCGCCTGCTGGGGGAAGCCCGGTGGCACTTTAAGATTGTAACGCATGATGTCGCGGTTGAGTTTGTCCACTGCCTGTTGATAACGCGTTTTTCGATCACGCCAGGCAGCTTCCGCATTTTGTTGTTCCACAAAGGGTGTTGAACTCAGATTCGCCGCCACCAGCCCCGCTTGATAACCTTTCCAACCGCGTTCGATTCTGGCGACTAATTTAGCCTGACGCCCTTCAATTTCTTGACGCAAGAGTATCCAATCTGGCACCAGATCATGCTCTTTGAGTAAGCGATTTGCCATGCGCATGTCAGCGGGAATGTGCGATTCATCCTCAAACTTTAGAGGCTGGCCCTGACCGCGCAAATTATTGAACTGCCCCTCGTCCTCAGCCTCCTGCAAAAGCCGATCAACATGCGACTTCCAATCTCGTTTAGCCATTAAGATGCCCCTAGCTTCTCGCTTGTGAAATTTAGTACATTCTAGCGAGTTTTGAGATCAAAGTCAATCAAGCGAGTTCCAACAGCAGGTCAGCCACCGTCTGCGGGTGCGTTTCCCAGACACTGCATGGTCAGTTTCTAACCGACTTTACGCACGCTGACAGTGGGTTTAAACCCACTGCCTGGCCTCAACCCTGCATAAGGTGAGCTTCTAATTCCCTGATAGATCAACTGGAGCATCCAACCGCAAGGTCGCCTGCGCGTCACCATCGGCATCGGCCAGTGTAATCGTCTCACCCGGCTCACCCCAGACCGCCGTACTCCGGCCCCAGTAGAGCGCTATCGGCGTATTGGTTCCACGCCGGGAGTAGACCGTCACCAACCCGTTGGTAAACAGGCGTTGTTCCGGGAAGGTAAAGACGGTGCCGACTGAGTTGGTCAATGTCCAGCCGGTGAGATCAACCACACCGCCCGTATTGCGAATCTCAATACCCTCAGCAGTAATGTCCCCGGCGCTAATCACGCGCACAATCTCCACCTGCGCGTTTACAGCAGTCGGCGGCAGAGTCAAGGTGGGAACAACTGTTGGCTCATCCGTTGCTTCGGCGGTGGCTTCTGCTGTTTCTTCAGCAGCAGCCGTATCGTCAGTTGGGGTTTCATCGTCAGCACCAGTCACAGCCGCCACCTGCTGAGCAGTCAGTTCGCAACCTTCCAACGGCACAATCAAGACCTCACCAATCTGCAAAAATTGGGCCGATTCCTCATCCAGGCCATTAATTTCTAGCAGATCAAATACGCTCACATCGTACTGCTCGGCTACCAGACCGGGGAACTCGCCTTCTGCCAGCACGTGGGGGATACAATTTTCTGGCAGCGCCGTCACCGTCTGCTGCAAAACTGCATCAGCATCCAGTAATTCAGGGTCAATGGTCGCAACCGCCGGCTGCGTGGCCCCTGTCTCCGTCTCATCTTCTTCCAGAATGCCAGTTGGCAACACACCAATCGAACCCGGCTGCGGCGTCGCCGTGATGATGATAACCTCCGGCGTCGTATTCGGATTCGTAGTAGCGGTAATCAAAACCGGCACGGTAACGATTTGAGGCACAGTCGATTGCGAGGTCGCACCACCGGTACCAGCGCCCGGCAACACAAACCGGCCTATCGCAATCCCAACCCCGACCAGCACAATAATGGAAACCAGAGAAATCAGCAACCGGCGCATAATCTGCCTCATGATGTCTGCAAACGCTAATGGCAGATATTAGCACAGGGACTCGTAAGCAGCAAAGCGGCGGGTTAGGGCCAGGTTAGAACCCCCCCGATGTTAGGGGGGATGCATTGATCGGCTCCGCATCCGCCTTTATACTGGGGCTATTTCCAGACGGGGCCAAATCAGCATGCAATATATGATTGACGGACACAACCTCATCGGCCAATTGCGCGATATTGACCTGAATGATCCCAACGATGAAGCACTGCTGGTACAACAATTAACCGGCTTCACTGCTCGTACCCGCCACAAGGTCGTCGTTGTGTTCGATTATGGCCTGCCCGGCGGCAAATCACGCATGTCAACGCGGGCCGTGCAGGTCGTGTTCGCGTCGCAGCGCTCGACAGCGGACCGGGTGATGCTGGAACGCATGAAAAAAATCAAGAATCCACGTGATTGGGTTATCGTTTCCTCCGACAACGATGTGTTGTCCACCGCTCGCGTACGCAAAATGCAGATCTTGCGCAGCCCGGACTTCGCTGAACTGATGAAAGCGCCACCACCACCTATCATTGACGCCGGGGAAGAAGCCAACGTTAGCCTCTCGGAAGAAGAGGTTGATGAGTGGATGAATTTCTTTGACACCGACGCGGGCTAGTGCATCACGCCAGTTCAATATGCTATACTGAGATTGTCATAATTGGGTGAGGAATTTGTCATGGCGGCGCTGCCACAACCAACAATGACCGAAGCCGAATATCTGGCGTTTGAACGGGCCAGCGAGTTCAAACATGAATTCCTGGACGGACAAATTTATGCGATGACCGGCGCGAGTCGAGCGCATAACCTGATCTGCTCTTATACATTGGTCACCCTGGGTAATCAACTGCGTGACCGCCCCTGTGAAATATATCCCAGTGACATGCGGGTCAAAGTGGCGGCAACCGGCCTGCACACCTATCCTGACATCAGTGTGGTGTGTGGTGATGCCCAACTGGCTGATGATTCGTTCGATACGCTCCTCAATCCGGTCCTGATTATTGAAGTGTTGTCACCCTCGACTGAACGCTATGATCGTGGCAAAAAGTTCCAGCATTATCGTCAACTGGACTCGCTGCGCGAATATGTGCTGATCGCCCAGGACAGCCCGCGCATTGAACGTTTCTTGCGACAGGCTGACAACTCCTGGAATCTCACCGATGTCACCGGCCTTGATGCCAGCTTGCAACTAAGCTCAATTGACGCGGCTTTGGCGCTGGCCGATGTTTATGCGAAAGTCACGTTTGAACCGGAAAACGCTGCTGCCGAACCCCATACCGAGTAAACGCTTTGCGCTACCGAAAACTAGCTGTTTACGGGCCTGACAGAGAGTGCTATACTTTTGAAAACAGAGTGGCGGGGTGTGGCGCAGTCCGGTTAGCGCGCACGCTTTGGGAGCGTGAGGTCCTCGGTTCGAATCCGAGCACCCCGACATGAAATAGCTTTTGCGGGTATGGTGTAATGGTAGCACATGACCCTTCCAAGGTCCTGGCACGGGTTCGAGTCCCGTTACCCGCTTGATCGCGCTCTACCGCCTGGGACCATAGCTCAAGGGCAGAGCAGTCGGCTCATAACCGATCGGTTCCTGGTTCGAATCCAGGTGGTCCCATCTCCTAGTTTGCTAAATCACCAAACTCCTAACAAATTTAGTCAGTCATTTTACTTATATTGGTAAATTGCGTTAAATCAGTTTCTGCAGACCAATGCAACTTATTGGGGAGTACCGTCTCCTTATCAAAGATCACATTGGATAAATTGGCTCCCTGAAGATTTGCACCTCGCAAGGAAGCACCTCGCAAATCTGCATTGCTTAGATCAGCACCACTCAGATTTGCATTCCCTAAATTAGCATTACGCAAATTTGCGTGGTTCAACTTCGCATTGTTCAGTTTACATCTGACAAATGCTGTATTTATAGCAACAATTGATTCCATATGTGCATAACGTAGATATGCATTATGAAAGTTTGCGCAGGACAAATCTGCTGTGCTCAAGAAACTATTACACAGCTTAGCATCATGCAATCTAGAATTTCGCAAGTCTACACCAGAGAGAAAACTGCTTCGTAAATCTGCTTGTCTTAAATCAATATCATATAATTTTGCATCATCGAGATGAGCACGTTGCAAGGATCCATCAAATAACCAATCTTCATTGGCAAGTTCTTCAGCGGTTCTCCGTGAGATGGTATCTATTTGGCTCCCTAACTCATGAATCAGCCGCACTTTATTCTTGGCAATCAGGTCACGTGCGTCGTTTTTCCGACGCCACCAATCAAGTACTAGAAATGCTAATCCGACTCCAGCCATCTCAGTCCATAGATTCATGAAATAGCTATCTCGATCTAAAAATATGAACGACCCAAGTCCAATAAAAAACAAGATTACAGCAACAGATACGATTATTCGATATGTGTCAGGATAAGTGGCATGAATATCTCGTATTTCTGCCCATTTATCGTTAGTCATGATTCGCCCCTAAGTGCTTCATCCGGTAAGTAACTATGTAAAAGCCTTGCGCCAGACATAGGGTTTCTTGTGTTGATTCCAATAGTGTGTAGCCCATTCAATCGCGTGAACAATCTCATCGCCAAGCTGAAAGCAACGTCCTTTGAGAGCGAGTGAGCGTAGGGTTTTCCACCAGGGTTCAATCAAGTTCAACCAGGGTGCATAGGTGGGTTGAAACAGAAACTTCACTTGGGGATGAGCCAATGCCCACAATAAGACATCGAGTGTCTTATGAGTGGATAGATTATCCAGGATAAGGTAGATGGTTTTGCCAGACCATGTATCCGCGACATGATCCAAGAAGGCAACGAAGTTGGCGCTGGTCCGTCCGCCATAACAAGCAGTCAATGCCTGACCGGTTGCGGGTTCAAACGCACCAAATGTCCAAATCTTGCCGCGCCTACCATAATCGGCTTCCACATGCGGGCGTTTTTCATCCCACCGCGGCGCAGCATAGGTTTTGGCTGAGGTCGGTCCCATCTCATCTACGCAGAGTACATAGGCATCGGCAGGTGGTTGGCGATATAAGCTCACGATTGCCCCCTTTTTTCCACGAATTGTGGATCGGGACTGGCACTGAAATAGGTTTTCTCCTGATACCATTTCAAGCCTTCTTGCTTCAGCACATCACCCAATTGACTGCGCGAAATGGCAATCTCAAGGTCATGATTGACATATTCCACGAGCAAATCGAGTGTCCAATGTCCAAATTCAAGCCCCAGGTGTTGGGGATTGGTTTTCGCTACTTTTACAATCTCACCACGCTGCTGTTCGTTGTAAACTAACGGGCGACCTTCACGCGGTAAGTCCTCGACGAATGCCAAGCCACGATCATTGAATTGATGCACTTGATAGTACACTGTCGCACCGGTTCGACCTATGTGTTGAGCAATGGCTTCCACCCGCTTGCCTTCTTGAAACATCAGAATGATTTGTGCACGCTCTACGGCCCGTTGCGGCGCCGTCCGGGATCGACTAATTTGGCGTAACTTGGCTGCTTCGCCTTCCTTGAAGGCCCGCAGCGATAACTTCTTGGGCATCTGGCGTTCCTTCTTTATTTACCAGCATACTCTATTTTAGACCATTTACCGGATGAAGCACTAAGTTGTACAGGAATATTCCGTACCTTTGACTCAAAAATCCAGAAAATCTAGCGCAAGTTCGCATCTATGTCTTCATGCGGATTCAGACATGAGGTAGATAGTCAGAGATACTGTCTTAAAATGATGCTTGTTTGGTATGACTCTACACCCACCACACAATACTCAAAAGCATTTAAGAGGATAATAACTCCATATCCGCATCAACCATCAGCTTAGTGATGTCTTCAAAATAAGTGCGCGGTTCCCAGCCGAGGTCAGCTTTGGCTTTGGCGAAATTGCCACGCTGGGCATAAATCTCCGTCGGACGCAGGAAACGTTCGTCCGTCAGCACATGCTCTTCCCAGTTCAAGCCCACATGCTCAAACGCCACCCGGCACAGGTCACGGATGGTATACGACGTGTTGGTGCCGATGACATAATCGCACGGGTCGTCCTGCTGCAACATCAACCACATCGCTTCGACATACTCTTTCGCATAACCCCAATCGCGGTAAGCATGGAGATTGCCCATGCGCAGCTTGCCGTCCTGCACCAGCGGTTGCCCGGCCTCGTTCAGCGGCGGCTGCTTGACACCAAGTTTAATACACGCCACCCCCATCGTCACCTTGCGCGAGACGAAATGTAACCCCCGGCGCGGACTCTCATGATTGAACAGCATTCCTGCACAGGCGAACATATCATACGATTCACGGTAATTCACGGTCATCAAATGCGCATACAATTTAGCGATGCCATACGGATTATTCGCCGCTAACGGCGTACTCTCGTCAATCTCGTCCACCGGCACACCGCCGTAAATCTCGCGGCTGGTCGCCTGATAATAACGCGCATGCGGCGCATGACGGCGTACAGCTTCCAGCATCCGCAGCGTCCCCAGTGCCGTCACCTCGCCCGTAACAATTGGCTGCGACCAGCTATCCCCCGGCACGGATTGGGCCGCTAGGTGATACACCTCGTCTGGCTGGTGCCGCCGGATGATCTCCGCCAGCGCATCGGCATCAATCAAATCACCATATTCCAATGTGATCTGACCGATCAAATGGTCAATATTGGGGTAGCGGTAATTGGTTGACCGCCGAGCCAAACCGACCACCTGATACCCCTTCGCCAGTAAGAACTCCGCCAGATACGAACCATCCTGTCCGGTGATGCCAGTAATCAGCGCCGTTTTCGTCATCTTTCATCCTCCCAAAATGCATTCGCATATCTTACACCAGAACTTTCCGGTATAGGATGGAAGTAGTTCAATCGTTGTTTAGAGGTGGATTATGGCTACGCCGACCAACACATCACAGCAACCGCCGCGAATGCAGCCTAAAAGCCTGTTTTCGGAGACCTTGACCACCGCCGTCGTTGTCATGTTGACGTTGTGTTTTTTCGCTTCCGTCGCGCAGGCCCAGGCCGATTACGAACCCGTTTTTGAATGGGCCGAATGCCCGTTCCCGTTACCGGCAGGTGAAATCGAAGCGGATACCATCGACTGTGGCTATTTGATCGTGCCAGAGAACCGCCACGACCTCGATACAGAGTTCGTCGAACTGGCCGTTGCCATTCTCTATAGCACCGGCATTGACCCGGAACCCGACCCACTCATTTATCTGGCCGGTGGCCCTGGTGACAGCGCTCTACTGGATGTCGAATCCTGGACAAATTCCAGCTTTCGCGCCAACCGGGATATTATCCTGTTTGACCAGCGCGGCACCGGTTTTTCGTACCCCAACCTGGCCTGCCCCGAAGCCGACGAAGACCCCGAAAATGGTGAGCAGGCGTGCTATGATCGCTTACTCCGTGAGGGGGTTGACCTCGCTGCTTACAACAGTGCCGCCAGTACCGCTGACATCACCGATTTAATCACGGTACTGGAACTGGAAGCGCTGAATATTTATGGGGTCTCGTATGGCACCCGCCTGGCCCTGACGATCATGCGTGACCAACCCGCAGACATCCGCAGTGTTATGCTTGATTCGGCCTATCCGCCGCATGTCGCCGGTCTCGACGACCAACCGGGCAATGCCGCCAGTGCGATCCAGCATCTATTTGCAACCTGTGCTCAGGCTGCGGCCTGCACGTCAGCTTATGGTGATCTGGAGCAGACGTTTTACACCCTGGTTGACGACTGGAATGCCGAACCGGCGCTAGCGTATGACTACGAACTTGAGGAAGAAATTGAGGTCTTCGGTGATGATCTGGTGGACAAGCTGTTCCAGGCCCTGTACAGTACCAACGCGATTCCCGTGTTGCCCTATGCCATTGCGTTGCTGGCTGACGGCGAAATCGACTACGGGCTGGAACTGCTGTCCGGTGCTTATACCGCCGCCGATGTTGCCTTGCTGGACGCGGGCGAAGAACTCCCCGAAGTTGCGGTTATCGATTTCGACCCGGACGAGTACGACATACCGGCTGAAGACAGCTCTGGCATGTACAACTCGGTCGAATGCTACGAGGAAGTCCATTTCAATTCACCCGCTGCTGCCGCCGCGAGTGTCGCTGGAACGGCCCCACAGTTAGCCGAACAATTGATTACCAGCGTTGACGAACAATTTGTGTCCTGTGCCATCTGGAATATCGAACGCGCTCCTGCTCTGGAAAATGAGCCAGTGGTCAGTGACATTCCAACCCTGATTCTGGCTGGTAGCTTTGACCCGATTACGCCACCAGCCTGGGGCCGCGCCGCCGCTGAGTATCTTGGCAACAGCACCTTCATCGAATTTCCACATGGCGGGCATGGGCTGATTGATGGCGGGGATTGCCCGGTGAATATCATGCTGGAATTTATTGATAATCCAGTGGCAACGCCCAACACCGGCTGTGTCGCGGACATTCGCCTGGAATTTTACGTACCATAACAGAATTGTTATCATGGTGGCATGACCAACACAATTTTGATCGGGCCACAAAAGGCGGGCAAATCGACCATTGGGCGGCTGTTGGCAACGGCCCGGCAACAGCCCTTTATTGACCTGGGTCATGTCGGCCAGCGCTACTATTCAGAACTGGGTTATGATGCTGATGAAGCGCGGCAACAATACAATACGCGGCGCTTCGAAAATGCCTATCGCTATCTATGGCCCTTCCGGGCGCACGCGGTTGAACGCGGCCTGCAAGACTACGCGCACAGTATCATCGAATTGGACGAGTTGCAGTCGGTCTATGAAGATGTTGACCTGTTCAAGCGGGTGCAGCACGCGCTCGCAACGGCGTCTGCCGTCATTTTGCTCCTGCCCACTGAGGATGTTGATGAATCGGTTCACATCCTCCGCCAGCGCGATCAAGTGATTTACAACGGGCAGGACATCATTGACTATTTTGTGAAGCATCCGCTCAACCGGCGCATCGCCAAATATACGTTTTATACTCAGGGCAAAACACCGGCCCAAACCCTGACTGAGATTATGGCAACCATAGACCTGAATGCCCCGGAGATCATCCTGATTGGACCGCCAGATACCGGTAAGAGCACACTCGGCGAACTGCTTGCGGAACGCCTGCAACGACCACGTGCCGCAGTGGATCGTCTCCGCCAGATCTATTATGCCGAAGTCGGTTATCAGGACGAAGTGCGCCAACAGATTCAGCAGGCGGAAGGCTTTGCCGGTGTCGTGCGCTACTGGAAACAGTTCGATCTCCATGCGGTGACACGCACCCTCGCCGACCATCCCGGTCATGTGATTGACTTTGGCGCAGGCCATTCCATCTACGATGAACCACAACGGGCGGCAGGCCTGCAAGCGCTCTTGGAGCCATATCCCAATGTCATCCTGTTGTTGCCATCGCCGGATCCTGACGAATCAGCAGCCATTTTGCACGAGCGCCGACGAACGCGCATCGGCATCAACGGCGTTGAACTCAACCGCTGGTTGCTCGAATCCCCATGCAACCCCCAACTAGCTACCCATATTGTTTACACGCACCAACGAAACCCCGAACAAACCTGTGATGAAATCCTCGCATTATTTCCATCGTGACTGGATGCTGCATTCACGGATTTGTGTCACAATTGGCTGCATATTGAGCAGTAGGAGATGGTTAAATGCGTCTGGGATTGATGATCGGATTTGCGGGTCGTAAAGTCGATTTGCCGCTGGAGCTGATCCTCGAAGCGGAGCAATTGGGCTACCATGCGGTGTGGACGGCTGAAGCCTGGGGATCGGACGCGATTACACCATTGGCCTGGATTGGTGCAAAAACGGAGAAAATACATCTTGGAACGGCCATCATGCAGATGCCCGCCCGCACCCCGGCCATGACCGCGATGACCGCCATGACGCTCGATCAACTTTCCGGCGGACGCTTTCTGTTAGGGCTGGGCCTATCTGGTCCGCAGGTCGTTGAAGGCTGGCACGGTCAACCCTATGGCAAACCGCTGGGGCGCACCCGTGAATACGTCAGCATCGTCCGCCAGATTTTCGCCCGCAAAGGCCGCGTCACGCATGACGGCAAGCACTATCAAATTCCGTATGCGGGCGATGATGCAACGGGACTCGGCAAACCGCTAAAGAGCATCCTGCATGGTCGCGCCGATTTACCAATCTATCTGGCGGCGATTGGCCCCAAGAACGTCGCCCTGACCGCTGAGATTGCCGATGGCTGGCTGCCGATTTTCTTTGCGCCGGAACACTATGACGCTGTGTTCAAGCCCCACGTCGAAGCCGGAATAGCTGATGGCGGCAAAACGCTCGACTCGTTCGACATCGCACCAACGGTCAACGTCGCGGTGAACGATAATCTGGAAGAAGCCTGGAATCAGTTCAAGCCGATGCTGGCGCTCTACATCGGCGGCATGGGCGCAAAGGGCAAGAATTTCTACTACGATCTGGCCTGCCGCTATGACTATGAAGCCGCTGCCAACACCATACAGGACCTGTATCTCAATGGTAAACAATTCGATGCGGTGAGTCAGGTCCCGAACGAATTAGTTGATGCCGTCGCCCTGTGTGGCCCGCCGGAACGCATCAAAGAGCGTTTGGCGCTGTGGCAGGCCACGCCCGTGACGACGCTCAACGTGATCGCGCATGACAGCGAAAGCGTTCGCACTCTGGCGGAATTGGTTTTGTAGTCATTAGCCCTGAGCCGCTAGCTTTTTCGCTTCAAAACACCAAAGTACGGCTCATATTAGATGCGCTCGGTAATCTGCCAATGATAGGGTCAACTAATGACAAAAGACTAGTGGTTTATGACAACCCCATCGCCTTGAGATTATCGTAGCTGATTTTGAGGCTATCGAACGGGTCGCCGGGGCAGATATCCTGCTCAATCGCGTACCACTCCACCCCCGCATCCTGACAGGCTTGCAGGATCGCCGGCCAGTTCAGATTACCTTCGCCGACCTCGGCCATCGCCTGCTGGCCGTCGGTGATGACCATATCTTTCAGATGCACCACTGGCATCCGGTTCTTCATCATGGCAACCCACGCCGCTGGATCACCGCCGCCATGCTGGACCCAGTAGGTGTCGATCTCAGCCTGCAAATAACGCGGGTCGGATTCCTGATAGATGAGTTCCAGTCCGTTGCGATTGCCAAAGCGCACGAACTCAAAGCTGTGGTTGTGATAACTGAATGTCAGGCCTGCCGCGTGCAGCTTTTCCCCAACCTGGCTGGCTTCGATGGCGAAACGTTTGAACCCATCCTCATTACCACGATAATCCTGGGGCATACTGCCGATGGCAACGTGTTTGCTGTTCCACAGATTGTGCTGCGCAATCACACTGTCGAGATCGTGCCACAGGCGGTCATAGGGGATGTGGGTGTTGCAGATCGTCAACCCGTTGTCCTGCGTAATCTTCAGCACGTCTTCATGCGGAATCGGGCCGATAGCAGATACCTGCACAGCGGTGTAGCCCATGTCACTGATCTTCTTCATGCTGGCGGCGAAGTCTTCAGCGGTTTTGGTATGCTCACGAATTGTATAAAGTTGCGCTGCTAAAACAGCCACGATGTTGTCTCCTTGTGGATCAGGTAAATGATTGCAAAAATCATGTCGCCTAGTTTATCCTATTTACGTCGCATTTACCCATGATGCCGTTGCCCAGCATGACCCAACTTCACAAACATGATGTGCGCTTGCAAGACGCCAATCTCGTTCTGCGGCCCATGACCGAAAATGACTGGGACATATTGCTCAAGTGGAACAATGATCCTGATGTGCTGTACTATGCGGAGGGCGACGATGTGACAGCGCGTTCGCTGGAAGATATTCAGACCATTTACCGGCATGTCTGCGCCAACAGCCTGTGTTTCATCATCGAATGGAATGGTCAGCCGATTGGCGAATGCTGGTTGCAGCGGATGAATCTGGACCGCATCAAGCAGAAGTATCCTGATAAAGACTGCCGTCGCATTGACCTGATGATTGGCGAAAAGAATCTGTGGGGTCGTGGCATTGGCACGCGGGCGATTCGATTGTTGGTGAAGCTGGCTTTCGCGCAGGAAGGTGCCGACATGGTTTTCGGTTGCGACATCGCCGATTACAATCTCCGCAGCCAGCGCGCCTTCCAAAACGTTGGCTTTGTACTGGATGCAACGCATGAACGGTCCGAAGGCAGTAAAGCGACGTTCGAATATGATTACATCCTGCGAAGGGCCGACTTCAAATCAAACCAATTTTGAAACCATTGCGGGTCAAAAGCGTATAGAATTTGATAAACACCACTTATTTGTAGGAAAAACACATGGATAGAAACTTAATCCGGCTCATCACTACGGTAACGATCTGGTTGGCTGTCGCCGGAATGGTGATTGCCGGTGGCATCACAAGCGGCGAAATTGTCGCGCTGGCGTTTATTCTGGGTCTTGGCGCGACCATCAGCACCGGCGTTATCTGGGACAGCGCGAAATATGATGTTCAAGACGATGCCAGCAAAGCCAAACGAACCAATCGCATATCCCGTCTGGTCGATAAGCTGGAAGAAGATGAAGTGCTTGAACTGGCCGAATTACTCGATGCCCGGCGCGATGACCGTCTGCGCGATTAAACGAGGGAATAGATGATGATGAGTGGCTTCTGGCGACTGGCGACCACCGGCTTTATCTGGTTGATGGTCGCCTCTGTATTGGTTTTTAGTGAACCGGGTTCCGGCGAAATCGTCTGGCTGGCGTTGATCTTGGCCGGAGCCGCCGCGTTTAGTACCCGCTTCATCTGGAATATCCGCGCTCATGAAATGACAACAATGCCCCAAGAGCAGGTCGGAAAAGCCAAGCGGACCAACCGCATCACCCGCTTGATGGATCTGCTGGATGAGGACGAAATTGCCGACCTGGAAGCCTGGATGGACGCCCGGCAGGACCGTCGCACCACAGCGAATGAATTGATGGAGTAAGGCATGAGCGCTGATGAACATCGCCAAAAGGCCGGAACCGACCCGGTGACAATTGCAATCGTGACGGTGAGTGACAGCCGCACCCCGGAAACGGACAAAAACAAACACTATATCGAAGCCCGCATGACCGAACTGGGGCATCATGTTGCAGCCTATCGCCTCATCAAAGACGAACCCGATCAGGTGGCAGCGGTGATTGAAGAACTGGCCGCGATGCCCACTGTGCAAATTGTGTTGTTCAACGGTGGAACCGGTATCAGCCCCCGTGATACGACCTATGATGTCATCAGTCGCTATCTCGAAAAGACTCTGCCCGGTTTCGGCGAGATCTTCCGCATGCTGAGTTATGAAGAAATTGGAGCGGCGGCCATGTTCAGTCGAGCCACCGCCGGGGTCTACCAAAGCACATTAATCGTGTCGATGCCCGGCAGCAGCGGGGCCGTCAAAACCGCGTTGGAGAAGCTGATTATCCCCGAACTCAATCACCTTGCCTGGGAGATCGTCCGCAAAAATTAACCGTGCTTCCGGCGTGATGAGATAATCGCGCTATTCTGCTCCCATGTCGTTGACCCGCTCAAACAACGCGGCAAAGTCACCATCAAAACGGCTGTACGTGCTCTCGTAAATCATCTCACAATCATCACGTTCTGCCGCGATGGAATGGTAACGAAAGGCAATGGTGTCATCCACGACAGTCGCCGTTCGCGTTGTCACATCGGTGAATTGACCAAACTCGCCCGTGACTTCCAGTTCATAGCTACCATCCCCACCGGTTAAAATATGCGGACCCAGCCAGAATTCACCGGCTTCTTCATCAATCACAATCGGTAAAATCGGGTCCGAGTCAGTGAACGCGCCGGGCGGTTCCGCATCCAGCCGCCCCATGCATTCGCCAAATTTACTGAACTCGATGACATCACGCGGATACTCAATCCAGATACCGGCTTCAAGGTCCGTCAGGCTATAAGTGATGTTGCTTTCGGTGGAAAAGACGCCAGACGTAATTGTCGAAGCAACCTGGATAGTTTCATCGTCAATTAGTTGCAACGTTGCCGCAAACTCATATCCAGCCGGAACCAGGGGTTCACCACTGTAAGTCCCATCATCTACTGGTGTATAGATCACATCCGCGCCCAACCCTGCCTCGACAATCGTGCCATCATCTAAGAAGAGGAAAGCGACATAACGCGGTTCGCCATCCTCATCAGTCGCCAGCCAAAGTGGCACAACTACTCCACCAGCTTCAGGATTCGCTTCGGCATCATCCTGAGCGATTCCAGCGGGTACAATCCCCAGTACCAATATCAGCAACAAAATAAAACCTGAATAGCGCATAGATTGTCCTCAACCTGTGTTAATGCATCACCATGATTATATGGGAATTACATATTACGCACATGTTGCCCACACTACCAGGCATTGCTAAGTGTCCTCCGGCATCAACTTGCCTTTGCCATTCAAAATATGTAGACTATCAGCATGATGGCTTCTTAAAATTTCCCTCACTGAATACTGCTTGATCGAGCCATGAGCCGCTGTGCTTCATGGCTGTGATCGCTATTCCATCGAACATCAATTCAACTTTTGACATGATGGCGATCTGTCGTTGGACAGATGGCCTGCTCTGTATGAGGAATATCATGAAGCTAAAACTTGCATTTGTACTTGCGACAACTGCTGACGATTGTCAGGTCAAGCGAGTCGACGATCAGCAGAATATCACAGTCGTGTATGCTCAACCGATTCGCGATTATCACATTACAATTCAGATTGATGATCTGGTCGTAATTGATACCAACACCACGCCACCCCGTCTGGTCTATCGTTCCCGTCCGGCGCGGGTTGAACAAATTGTGGGCAATCAAGTCCGAACAGCGCACGGCACCTTTAACCTGCCACCGGAACTACAAGCAGTAGTTGGTGATCGGGTTTGCCCGGATAATGAAACCATAGTCGCCGTTCTGAGAGCGGATCAACGGCACGATTTCACTTACTTTGAACAAACCTGCTTCCCTCGTATCCGCCGGATGTACCAGCGATTGGACCTCGGCACCCGCGCACTGGTTGAACAAGGCTATGACCAGATTGCGGATACCTATCTCGAATGGGCACAGCACGTCCGGGTCGCTGAGCGCCAGAAGTATACAGATTTGTTCCTGGAAAATGTGTCAGCAGGCGCAACTGTATTGGAACTCGGTTGCGGACCGGGTGTTCCCACTACACAAATTCTCGCACAGCACTACGCCGTCACCGGTGTCGATTTCTCGGCGGAGCAGACCAGGCGTGCCCGGCAGCATGTCCCAGACTCGACGTTCATCCAAGCCGACATGACCACTGTCGAATTTGAATCCGCCAGTTTCGATGCAGTGATTGCTATTGCGTCGATCATTCATGTCCCACGTAGCGAACAACCGGCGCTGTTTCAAAACATCGCCCACTGGTTGCGCCCCGACGGTTTACTGATCGTGTCACTGGGCGCAAGTGACAGTGAACATGGCTATGAAGATGACTGGCTGGGTGCGCCGATGTACTGGAGCAGTTATGACACCGCAACCAATCGCCAGATGATTGTTGACGCTGGATTCGAGATCATCAGCGCCACTGAAGAAACCGCGACCGAATTTGATGAGCCAGTCACATTTTTGTGGGTTGTGGCGCGTAATCGCGGGTAGGTTTTTGGCGGCGGGTACGCTACACTTGGGAATGCATCCCTGCGTACACCACTGTTGTCGGGGCGGGTCTCAGACCTTCCTCTACCATGCCAGTCTCAGGGAAACTTATCGACAGTCGCTATCAACAAAGATGACATCACCTATGACCGAGAAAAAACGAGTGCTTTCGGGCATCCAACCCACTGGCAATCTGCACATTGGCAATTATCTGGGTGCGTTGCTGCAATGGGTTGATTTCCAGAACGATTACGACGCCTTTTATTGTGTGGTTGACCTGCACGCCATCACCCTGCCCTATGACCCCGCCGTGCTCCG
This sequence comes from Phototrophicaceae bacterium, assembly GCA_965223835.1. Classification (GTDB taxonomy): domain Bacteria; phylum Chloroflexota; class Anaerolineae; order Aggregatilineales; family Phototrophicaceae; genus CAVYXZ01. Next base: position 430,078 of record CBDCXQ010000001.1, on the reverse strand, counting down.
GGCGCAAACCCGCGAAACCACCGCGGTCTATCTCGCGGCTGGGCTGGACCCAGCAAAGGCGGCCATCTTCGTGCAATCGCATCTCCCCGCGCACAGCGAACTGGCGTGGATCCTGACCTGTCTATCGCCGTTGGGCTGGCTCAACCGCATGACACAGTTCAAAGACAAGTCGGCCAAACAAACACAGGATTCAATCGGGGCCGGGCTGCAAAATTATCCGGTGCTGATGGCCGGCGATATTTTGCTGTATCAGGCGCATTACGTGCCAGTGGGCGATGACCAGCGCCAACATGTTGAATTCACGCGCGATCTGGCCCAGCGCTTTAACAGCATGTTTGGCGAGACGTTCGTCATACCTGAAGGCTTCATTCCCAAAGCGGGGGCACGCGTCATGGGACTGGATGAACCCACGTCAAAGATGAGCAAGAGCGCCGAAGGAGAATATCACGCGATTTACCTGATGGACCCGCCGGACCGTGTTAAGAAAAAGGTGATGCGGGCCACCACCGATTCGGGCCGCGAGATCAGCTTTAGCAAGGACCCGGAAAAAGCGGGGGTCAACAATCTGCTCACGATTTATCAAGCGCTCACGCAGGAAAGCGACCAAGTCATCGAGGCGCATTTTGCGGGCAAGGGCTACGGCGATTTGAAAAAAGCAGTGGTCGAGGTCGTCAACGACATGTTGACTCCCCTGCAACAACGCTACAATGAGATCATGGCCGAGCCAGATTATGTCGAGAATGTCCTGGCCGATGGCGCGGAACGGGCCGCGACGGTTGCTGAACAAACGCTCAAAGTCGCTAAAGAACACGCCGGTTTCCTGGCCCCGGCTCATCGCTGGCCGGTGAATGGCAACCAATAAATAATATATCCAGAAACACGAACAAAAACGGTTGCTGATACAGGTAGCCGTTTTTTATTGGTGCGAGGGCAAATCTCATGTTTGAAAATCTGGAGCATGGCTACCTAGAAGAACGCGATGATCGGTTGCATTACTGGAAAGCCACAACGCTGTGGCAATTGGCGCAGACACTGCCGGTTGAGCAGGTTCCGCTGGATAGCTTTGATTGGGCGAATGACAACTTCCAATGCGGTTCGCTCAGTGATCCGCCGCTTTGGCGCGATATTGGCGATCACACGAAACGTATCCTGGCGGCGGACCTCAAATATCCAATCATAATATCACCCGATCGTTCGGTGATGGACGGGATGCATCGCATCTTAAAGTGTTATGTCTTCGGCCTACCCGCCGTCCCCGCAGTTCGCCTGTCCACTATGCCACCTCCAGACAGCATTTTCCCAATTGAGTAGTCCTAAAAAAAACGACTGCCCGTTAGGGAGCAGCCGTTTGAATGCTTGCCGTTTATCGCTTAGCTAAGCTGGGTTTCCTCAGCTTCGTCTTCGTCGGCAACTTCACGTACAACTTCGATCCGCGCTTTAGCGACCAGCGCAGCAAATCCGCCGAGAATCGCCAGCCAGGGCGCGGCCAACGCCAGCGCACCACCCGCCAATACACCAATCGTCAGCGGCATTTCCAGGAAAACGTCGTCGTCAGCACCCTTGATGCGCAGCAAGCGCACATTGCCTTCCGCAACCAGTTCTTTGACGCGATCAACCAGTTGATTACCGGCAACTTCGATTTCTTCGGTAAAGGTTTTGCGATCTCCATTTTCAGTCATTGTTGATTCCTTCCTCAAGGTTCTATGAACTGTGGTAATTGCTCATGCGATTACATCCTATTATACGGCGTCTTGCGCCAAAAGTTGTGCTTTTACCAACCCCAGATGTACGGTTCTTGTACGATTCTTATGTTCATGGCCTGTGCCCTGTTATAATAAACGCAATGATTATAAATTGCATGGTCATTGTTCGTTAGTCCCCGGTCAACAGTCGGAACCATCCGAGTTGTGAGTTCCGTTCGATGGGCAAAGTATCTGTTTTGACTATAGACTATCGACTACTTGCAATCATTTATCATGCCCGGTTCGTTTTTGTGGAGGGCGATCATGTTTAAACGAGTTGGCTTATTTTTCTGTTTTGCACTACTACTCGTGTCATTTGCCATAACGGTTCAAGCGGAGTTCGGCACCAACTGGACCGGCGTTTTTTATGACGATACGTCATTCAGTGACAACGTGCGCACCGTGACCAACATCAATGGACTGAACTTTATCTGGCAAGGTGAACCCGCTGCCGGGGGTGTTACGGTGTCGGAAGTCGGCGAAGATAATTTTTCCATCCGCTTTACGTCTAACCAGACCTTTGTCGCCGATACCTACCGCTTTGACCTCGCTTTCGATGACAATGTACGGGTGTTCATCGACAACGAAGAAGTATTCGACGATCAAACCGGCGGCCCCCAGAAAGTCCGTTCATTTAACCGCACCATGACGGCAGGTGTACATGCCCTGCGCGTTGATTTTGTTGAAGTTACTGGCACGGCTGTCCTACAATTCCAATGGTTCCAGCAGGGTGTTGCCCCGACTTCGATATTTACTGCAGTCCCCAGTGCATCGCCCATCCCACCCCTCACGGCCAGTGTCGGTCTGGGCGTGCGCGGGTTGGCGGTGCGCACCGGTCCCTATCTGGGCGCATCCATGGTGACCGTCGCCATGACTGGCGCGGAATATCCCGTCACCGCCCGCAGCAATAGCGAAGAAGGCGTCACCTGGTACTTGTTGAATGTCAATGACCATGTTGGCTGGTCATCCGGGCGTTACCTGGAGTTCAACACCGACCCCGGCGGGCTGCCGGGCATAAGCAATGTTTTCGAGACGCTGGACGGTGCGCCGGACACGGGTGTTTTCGCCGCGCCCCGCGCCGTGATGAATGTACGAGCGCGGCCCAGCACCCGCACGCCGATCATTGGCAGCATCGAGTGGGGCGAGGAAGTCCCGCTGCTCAATCGAACGGTGCAGGGTGGACAAAATCGCTGGTTCCAGGTGCGGCATAACGGCCAGGTGGGGTGGATTTTCGCGCCGTATGTCAGCGTGCGCGGGGACATTAACGCCGTGCCGATTGTCTGAGCGTCCAAAAGTAACCTTTACCGGGGGCGAATAAATAGGCCATCAAAAACAGCCCGGTCATGGTTAACACGATTGCCGCACTGGGCGCGATTCGACCGTGCCACGCGATGTACATGCCAACCACGCCACTGCTGGCTGCAATCGCCGCCGCATAAAGCATCAATAGGTGCAGCCGGTTGGTGAAAAAACGGGCGGTAGCGGCAGGTGTGACCAGCATCGCCGCCACCAGCACAATCCCCACTGCCTGAACGGTAATGACAATCGTCAATGCCAGCATCACCAACAGCGTGAGCCGCAGGGTCTCACCCGGTAGGCGTAGCGTCTGTGCCAGAATCGGGTCAAAGGAGATGAGTAGAAATTCCTTGTAAAGCAACACGGTCAGCACCAGCACCAGCAGCCCAATCGCCGCGATCAAGCGCAGGTTTTCGTCATTCACCGCCAGAATGTTACCGACCAAAATGTGGGTGAGGTCGGCAGCGTAGTTTTGCGCCCGTGAAATGATGCCAATGCCCAGCGCGAACGCCCCGGCAAAAATGACGCCTATCGCTGTATCCTCAGTAACGCGCCCGCCTCGGGTTAACCAGCCAATGCCCAGCGCTGATAACACCCCGGCGATTAATCCGCCCACTAGAATCGCACTGGTCGCGCCATTCGTCTGTAAATAGGCAATCGCTACCCCCGGTAAAACGGTATGTGCCAGTGCATCACCCAGAAATGACATACCGCGCGTCACGACGAATGCGCCCATTACGCCGCTGACCACGCCGAGAAAGACAACCGCTGTCAATGCGCGCAGCATGAATGAAAATTGCAGTGGGTCCAGAATCAATTCTTGGAATAATTCCACTTGAGCTGTCCTGTTGATACCGGGTCTCAATAGTAGTCGGCGCGTCACCGCGCGACAAGATCTATTTTGGCACCAACCACTTGACAATCAGCAAAATCTGATCTAAAGTATCCATATCAGATATATCCATATTGGATAATTTAGGCGTGATGAAACCACCTGAAGATGTACTCCCTTTGACCCCGGCAGTCTTCCATATTTTGCTGGCATTGGCCGATGGTGAACGGCATGGCTATGGCATTATGCAAGAAATTACCCAATTGAGCGCTGATCGCATCACCATCGGTCCGGGCACGCTTTATCGGTCGATCAACAAGCTGCTGGACGATGGACTAATTGAGGAATGTGATGGACCGGCAGCCGAACGCGAACGGCGCTATTATCGCCTGACGGATTATGGAAGCCGGGTCGCCCAGGCTGAACTCCGTCGGCTGGCCGATCTGGTGGCGGTCGCGCAGACCAAACAGTGGGGGACCGGCTGATGAATGGTTGGGCACAGCGTCTCTATGATTGGCTCCTTGGTTTGTATCCAGCATGGTTTCGTCACCACTATCGTGCAGAACTACTGGCAGTATTCGATGACCTGTGGTCGGAAGCCCAACGCAAACCAAACGGGCGACTCCATCTCTGGCTGTTTCTCGTGTGGGATGTGCTGCGCAACAGCACACTAGAACGACTATTCGGAGGGATGCAGATGTTACGCCGCTGGTTCGATATTACCCTGTCGTTGAGTGGGTTGTTCCTGGGTCTATCGGTATTTCCACTCGTCGCGCTGTTCATCAAGCTGGATTCGCGGGGTCCAATTTTTTATAGCGCGACCCGACTCGGCAAAGACGGGCAGCCCTTTACCCTGTATAAGCTGCGGACGATGGTGCCAACTGCCAATAATAATCGGCAAATCACGCTGGTCGGCAGCATATTACGCCGCACCCGACTGGATGAATGGCCGCAATTTTATAACATTCTCAAAGGTGACATGACGCTGGTCGGCCCGCGTCCGCCGCTCCAGGATGATGCCGATGCCGAAACACTCACCGTCAAACCCGGTTTCTTGATCTGGATTTAGCCTCATGCGCCGAATGATCGACATTTTGGTTTCGAGCACAGTGCTCTTTCTCACCCTGCCAATAATGGTGCTAATCGCCATTCTGATCAAACTTGATTCACGTGGTCCAATTTTTTATGTCACGGAGCGGGTCGGGCAACACGGCAAACGCTTTCGCCAGATTGATTTTCGGACCTGGACGCATGAACCCGTGCTGGCGGATCGAGTAAAGACCCGTTTTGGGCGGTTGCTCATCACCACATCGCTCAATCATTGGCCGCAGTTTATCAATGTGCTGCGCGGTGACATGAGCATCGTGGGGCCACGTCCGACCGAGCCGGAGCGCGTGATTCTGGACGACCCTGACTGGCAGGTGATCCTATCCGTGAAGCCCGGCATGTTTTGCTGGGCGGTGCTAAATCTGGCAACGGACTTTAATGCCAGCAGCCAGCAAACGAAAAATCAACTCGAACGCCAGTATATCGAGCAACGCTCGACACGATTCGACCTGCATGTACTGCGAGAGTGGGTGCGAGAACTCATCAAGACGCGGGGCAATATCAAAGCGCGAGGCGAACCACGGGTTAAACCCCATACAGACTAAGCCACATCAGGCTGTTCCTCAGATTATGCCCAGGAACTAAAATGAGTATTTATCGAGTCGGCGTCGTGAGCGATACCCACTGTCCCGAACGAGTGCCCTACTCAGTGCTCAACGAATTGACCACCGTGCTGCGTGATTGCGACATGATCTTGCACACCGGTGACATTGAGACTCAAACCGTACTTGATACGCTGTCATCCATTGCCCCGGTTTACGCTGTCAAAGGCGACGATGAAATTGATACCCATGATTTACCTGAGAAACGAATCGTTGAAATCGGCGGTCTACGTATCGGGATGCACCACAGTCATCGTCCGTTTCTCACCGAACTACCCAGCCGATTACAATCTGCTCTAGGCCTGTATAATGGCCCGACCTGGGCCGGGATTCACGACTGGCTCCTCAACAAGTTTAAAGATGACGATGTTCAGGTCATCGTCTTTGGGCACTTTCATCGGCCCTATAGCGACTATCATGATGGTATTCTGTTACTGAATCCCGGCAGTATTTACCAGTTATCGGCTGATTCGTTAGCCTATCGAATGCGTAAATCGCGTTCCCGCTTGCGCCGCTTCACCGCCCGCCTTGAGCTTCGCGCTTTATCTCCAGACCGGACGATTTATCCGCCTACCGTCGCGATCATGACCATCAATAGTCGCCAAATTACAACGGAGATAAAAACCTTATCGCCTATCAATTATGCGGAGTAAACCAGACATCGGTGACGCCGGTTGCGGTATGCACTTTTGTTGACAATAACCGAGAAAACGGTCCGAATTTTTGCCCATGCTGGTGGTTTAATGCACCACGCATTTGGCGTATGCTAACATTATGATCCTCTAGTAGGTGATGTCTCCGTCTTTACCATGCAGCGACGTTACGGGTGGCGTCGCTGTTTTGGTTTCTTTGCCAAGCGATATGTTCTCAATCCCCTATACAGAAAATCACCTGCCACGCCAAGTTCTCCAGTATAATCAAAGTCACTTCAAACAACATGTGATCAGAACAGCCTGTTCAAATTACTGATATGCGATGGGCGGAAGTAGGCTTTGAGCACTGCGATTGAGTTGTTATACGCAACCGGGCATGCGAAAATTGACGAAATCATTCGCGGGGCGGTCGAACTGACCGAGCTACTCGTACCAGGCCGGGTCCGTGCTTACCATTTACTCGGCAGTTATGCCAACGGCAGCGCCATCACCAGCAGTGATCTGGACATTGCGGTGATTTTTAAGGGCGAAATGCAGCCAACGGATCGCGCGTATCTCCAGCAGGTTTACGATTGTTGTTGGCGCATGAGTTCGGTGTCGCTGGATATTGTGCCTTACAGCGAAGTTGACCTGCAACAACGCGGTGTCCAGTGGTTACTTAACAGTCCATTGCTCTATGGCGCGAACATTTGCGATACAATTCCGCAACTGCCAATGACGACTTACGTCCGCAACTTCATGCATACGCCCTGGCGCTTTTTTATGCGATCACGCCAACAGCTGGATGTCATCACCTTTCCACTGGACCATCCCGACCCGGCTGGCGCGTGGTTGGGCTATGATCGGCGGCGCACCCGCGCACTGGATGGACGCGATGCGCTCGGTACCCATGAACTTATCACGTGCACATTTTGGCCCGCCTCAGCCTTGATCTTGCGCCAATGTGGGGTGTTTACACATGGGAAGCACGATGTTGTCCAGCAATATCGGGCGTGTATCAAAGATGAATGGCGCGATGTGCTTGCAGCGCTCTATCAGAAATGCCGCATCGAATGGCAGTATTTCATCCCGGATTCAGCGGCTGACCAGCAACTTTTGCGCGACCTCTGTCAGCAGGCGTTGGCATTTCACAACCATTTTTTGCGCATCTATCAGGACTTTCTGCTCACCGAACTCCAGTCCGATGACGCCGATGCCCAATTGCTGGCGGCACAACGCCTGGGCGAAATCCTCTATCCAGAACAACCGGTCGTAGACGCACTTAATCAACTCGTGCCGGCTGATAACGCGGCTCTAGCAGCGGCTATACAAACGACACTTCAGCGCTTTGATTCAGTAATGGATTAATCGCCAGCGGCATCCGGCACTTTGGCAAACACGACCTTGAGCGGAATCGCCAGCCCCGGCAGCGCGGCGAATGTCAAAGTCTCGCGCTCAATGGTAGGTTCCGCAACGCCGGGTACATACATCTTCACTTCACGATCTGCTGCCCACACATCCCAGACCGTTGCGCCCATTGCCAGATACTTGGCGCGTTTCTCAGCCAGTCGCTCGATCTCACGCTTATTCTTGGGGTCGGAAACCACCTCGACCACCAACGTTGGGGCTTCGGGTATACAGGGCGTATCCGGTGCGACATTCAATACAGCGCAGTAGGCGACATCGGGTTCTGGACAGTCGTCGTCGGCTGCTGCGTAACCAGTAGTTTCGCCGGTGACGATACCGGGGAGATCGTTGGTAATCAGATGCATTTGCAGATAGCTCATGATGACCGCGACAATCGTTGAGTGCCAGGCTTTGGTGGACACGCGCTTTATTAGCCTTCCTTCTTCCAGCATCACCGGAACGCCGATGCTCTCTAGATAAGCCGAGGCTCGTTCATACTCATCTATGGTGATTCGTTCTTCAACAATGGCCTTTGCAACCATTATTTAGTTCCTTTAACCGCCTATTTTGCGCATAGTATAGCATATTGACGGAACCCACTGATTGTTGATGTATCATCAGAGGAAGAAGCCACATCGAGTTACACCTCACCATCAAATGGCTCAAATGACAAAATTCGGAGAGACGACGGCACATAATAGATTGTGTACTCTTCACCAGGATGAATGTTATTTACAATCGCCCATGCAACATCATGAAAGGTCATATTTGGCAGTTTGATCGAATAACGGAAGCCATTTCGATGGCGTTCGTGCCTAACATCTACAATACCATTCAAAGAACTTACATAACCTTTTTTCAAATCGAAATTGAGTACACGCCATTTGTCCCAAGCGTAGATCAATCCAATTCCTGCTAGAACACAGATTAGAGCAACGATTGCAAAACGGCTTTCAACTGTATCGTTGATACGAACGCCATCAATTATGGTAAAGACTGATAAAGTCGGACAGCCAAAAAAGGCTTGTCCGTAGTTAACAAAGTAAAGTTGCATGGGATAGAGCGGGTCGACCACTGAGGCGATTGAGCCATATCCCCCAATTAAAAGCGGCGGTAGCCAGCGCAACGCGAGTGTATTGCCCCAGACGAGAATGCGGGCGCAAGCGTTTCACGGCAAACACCTCACATAGGACAGCAAAGGTCGTCTCAACGGCCTGGCGCATGCCGCGAAACCAGTGGCACCAACTACGGGGTAACCCAGCGGATTGCGCTTTACCGGATGGTTCGGTGAGTACCTGGACTGCGTAGGTGGAGCGCCAGTGATTGTGCCACCGGAAACCGTTGAAGCCTTTGTCTGCCAGATAGGTTGCACACCGTTCGCCACCTGCCAGCAACGGATAAACGAGGCTTGGACGTTGCATCTGCCGCCAGGGTCGCCAGGGATCGGGTGATAAAAATTGATAGTCCCCCTGCCGCTGGGCGATCAAGGCTTGTAACATGCCCCGATCATCCACATTCGCCGGACCGATTAGCCAACCAGTGATTACATGATCGGTGGTCACGCTCAGCAGCAATTGATCCCCCCAATACTTTTGTCCATGCGTTCCGCCATGGCCCCACGTTCCCCACCACAGCCAATGCCCGGATTGGTTTACCTGCGCGTTAGCACAACCGGGCAGCGGTAGACAATCCACGACCTCATATAGCGGTGCTGCGGCTGCCAGGGCCGCTGCCAGCGCCTGTTGGAGTTTGATAATCGCTGCCCACAAATGTCGCACCCGTTCATTGTAGCGACTGCGTTCCAGCATCTGTGGAAACCAGCACCGTCCAGCTCCTAGCATATATCGGACTACCCCCCGCTCCGATTGCCAGGGCACGCCGTAGCGCCATTGTCCCGCAATTGCCACCGTCAGCACCTCGCTGTCACTCATTTTCGGTTGCGGTCCATGGTGTCTTGCCATGTGTTCTGCCATTTCCGCTTTGTACCAATCATCAATCCACACATATAATGCTGTCATGAAGGTATCCAGGTCCATCGGTTGCTCCCTTTGGGTTAGAGCTTAGGATTGTAACCTGCTCTTGGATACCTTCCTCTTTCTTCTACGGACAAGCCTAAAAAGTTTTAACCAGATCAAAAACAGCCACCAGCGCCGATCTTGGCTCAACATAGCACGTTGAGATTTTGTCAGGTAGCCATCACGATTCGCGGCAAGGTCTTCTGCCGTGAATGGTGATCCGTATTTTGCGAACATCAGATAACCTTTTCATTCCAACATAATTATACACCCGGTAATATGCTGCTATCTCTAAGGCGCATCTAATCAATATGACGTACACTTGTGACATTCAGCACAAATTGAACAAGGTGAACGATAATGTGGCGCTTCTTGATTCTCGGCGTGATAATCGTGGGTGTAGTGTTAATCGGCATCAGCTTGATTGATACCAGCGCCACCGGTGAAGTCTCGGCCAGCGCGATCCTGGCGAATCCCAATCCCGACATCAGCGGCTTTGCCCGCGCCATTGAACCCTACGACTGGTCATTCCCCGCCGACTACGGTCCGCATCCTGAGTTTCAAACTGAGTGGTGGTACTACACGGGCAACGTGGCGACCGAAGAAGGGCGACGCTTTGGCTATCAGTTCACGCTGTTTCGCCGCGCGATTGCCCCCGTTGAACCGGAAACCGACTCCGAATGGCGCACCAATCAGATTTACATGGGCCACTTCACCATTACCGACATTGCGGGCGAACAGTTCTTTCATGATGAACGCTTTAGCCGGGCCAGTGCCGGACTCGCTGGGGCGACGATGGACCCCAATTATCGCGTCTGGCTGGAAAATTGGCAGGTCGTGGGCCTCAACGACGATGCCACCCGCACCCGCATCACTGGCAGCTTTGATGACGTCGCGCTAGATGTTACGCTGGAACAGGTCAAGCGGCCCGCCTTGCAAGGTGAAAATGGCCTCAGCCCCAAAAGCGATGAACCGGGCAACGCCAGCTACTATTACACCCTCTCACGCCTGGTCACTGAGGGTACGGTCACGATAGGCGATGAAACCTTTGCCGTAACGGGCAATACGTGGAAAGATCATGAATTCAGCACTAGTGCGCTGGGTGAGGGTGCCGTTGGTTGGGATTGGTTCGGCCTCATCTTTGATGACAACCGCGAGATGACCATTGGCAGCATTCGCCTGACAGACGGTGGCGTGCGGACCTACAGTGGCGGCGAAGGCTCCCCGGCGCTGCTGATTGAAGCCGATGGTTCCGAGCGCTACATCCCGGCGGCGAACTTTACGATTGAAGCGCTCGACACCTGGACCAGCCCCCATACCGGCGGCGTCTATCCCTCCGGCTGGCAGGTGACAATCAGCGACACCGGCACCGGCGAAGCACTCAATTTCACCCTCACGCCCATGTTGCTCGACCAGGAGTTACACGGCAACGGCATCGTCTACTGGGAAGGCGCGCTGGAAATCAGCGGCGACGTCACCGGCTATGGTTACGCTGAACTGACCGGCTACGTTGACGCCCTCACCGGACGCTTCTAAATCAGTCACGAGTCACCAGTCCTCAGTCGCCAGTCAACAGCGCTAATTGCCCGGTCTTGCAGATGAGTCCTACACCAGCCATAATTGGCGGATAAATGGGCAAAGTGTAGGGACCAAAATGAATTTTCTCAAGAAGCTGTTTGGTGGGGGCAATACCGGGCGTGATGATCGGGGTACATATTATTATGTCAAGCCACACCGCTGTGATGATATTCTGCGGGTGCGCGTTGATATGAGCAATGATCTAAGCCTGACCGATGATGGCAGCGGCTACTGGGTGCGCAAACTCGCCAGCAGCGGCAACTACAAATGCAACCAGGTTGAGGTCACGTTGTACTTTGATAACAACCGCCGCTTACAGGATAACGAACTCAATGGCGGCAAAATGGTCGAACGAGCGGATTATGATGCGTGGGTCGCGGCCCAGGCCGACGCTGCCGAGCAGGGCTAATTACGTCTGGGCAAAATTGCTCAATGCGCCCAGCAGTTCATCAATCGAATTGAATGTACCATCATTAGAGGTCACGGCTGCACTGGATAAGCGCAGATAACTCACCTCAATCCCTTCGCGGACTTTCTGGCGGTCCCGCACCGGATAAAAATATTCGCGCGATTGCGCAAGCCGCGATTCAAGCCGCTCCCGAATGGGTTTAACCGCGCTGGGGGAGGTCACCACCACAAAATCCTCAGCATCCAGGTGGCCGATAAAGTCGTCTTCGCTGCCATATTCCCGCACCGCATTGCGGATCATCAACGCGACCGCCCGCAGCACATCATCAGCCGCCACAAAACCATAGAGTTCGCGGAACTCGCTCAATTGACTGATGCTGAGGACCAGCACCGCCCAATCGCCTTCGCTCATGATGCTGATGTTGAGTTTCTCTTCGACCAGATCGCCTTCGGGCAGGTCTGTCACCGGGTTAGTGACGTTGGCCTGGGCCGCCCGATTGATCGCATTCCGAACCCGCAGGCGCAGCTCCTGAATGTCGAAGGGCTTGGTTATATAATCCACCACGCCCAGTTCCAGACCTTGCAGGCGATCAACCCGGTCGCGCTTCTCAGTGAGAAAAATAATGGGTGTATCTTGCGTTTGGCGATTAGTACGCAATTGGCGACAGATTTCATAACCATCAATGTCGGGCAGGCGAATATCCAGCATAATCAGGCTGAGGGCTTGTTCCTTGCTAATGCGTAACGCATCCGCCCCCCAGGCAGCAGTCAGGACATCATAATCCTGTACACGAAAATAGGCGCTTAACATTTCGGATAAATCGAGATCATCCTCAACAATCAGGATTCGCGGCTTTTCCATTATCATCCCCTAAAGCTGTCCGATTGGTTTCTGATTAATCTCAAACAGGCATTCATCGTGACCGGCGGCCTGACAGGTTCGCTCATGGACGTGATACTCATAGCCGTTGGAGGCCAGACGCAGACAGGCTTGAATCAATCCGACAAATGCATGACAAACCGGGCGTTCTGCCTGGCGTCCCCAGGCCATCGGACTAACATCCGCCTGAAGCTGATAGGTTGATTCCAACACCTCGAGGTGGATATGTTGATCAGTATGTTGAACATGAATGGCAGCCAGGGCGGCTAAGGCAATTCGGGCGCGGCTGGATTGTGCCAGTGATTGAAATGATGGATGTTGCATCCCGGCAAAAGCACCAAAACTCGCAAAACCGGCTTCGAACCACGCCCGCCCAATGCGCAGGTCCATACTCCGACCCCCACGCGCACCATACATGGCTTCCAACCCCTCGCTCAGGGCGGCGAAATAAGCAAAGTCAAATTTGCGCTCCATCGTCGGTGGGGGCAATTCACTAAAGTAAGTCGTCAAACCGGCCAGGCCCAACACAGCATCATATCCCTCATCACCCAGCGCAACCTGCATCCCCTGCAAGTAGAACCGTGCGAATCGATAGGGATAGTAGAGACCACTGGGTTCCAGCACAGGCGCTTCAGTCTTTCAGTCGGGCTTACACCAGTTTTTCTAGATCTTCGACCGTGCGATTGACATCCAAAAAGATCAGGCCCAGCTTGGCTTCGGGACGTGCCAATACCGTGAGCACCGCTTCTTCCCCCACACTGGTGAGGATGACATAACCCTCTTCGCCTTTGATAAAGACCTGCTCCAGGATGCCCCGCCCTAGCTCAGATGAAATCCGTTCGCCCAGCGAGAGCATGGCCGCCGACATTGCGCTGACCCGATCTTCTTCCACATCGCCCGGCAGCGCCGAGGCCATGCTGAGGCCATCCACACTGACAATGGCCGCGCCCTCTACATCACCAGAGCTGGCTTGCAGATCACGCAGACGTTCCACTAATTGTTCGGTACGTGACTTTGCCAAAGTACCCCACTCCCGACTTTTTAAAACACAAGATTATTCTTCTGGATTGTAGCACAAAACTGGCAAACACAATATAAACCTGCGCAATGCGGATGTATCAAAAACGGTACAAACTAAAAGCCAGACGTCGTCAGATATTGTGACTATACAGCCCGGTGTGGCTCCAGCACCGCGTCAATGGCGGCATCGCCAGTTGGGTAGGGGTTGACCGCACCGACGTCAGCGCCCGCCGCAATCAGCCGTTCGACAACCTGAATCGCGGTCGTGGGGGGCAGTGGCGAATTGCAAAAACCATATATCGCGCCATCTAATACGGTCCCGCCATAACAGTTGAGCGCTTCCGTTGGCGCACCATGTTGAATTAGCAGGTCCATCATGTCCAGGTGTCCATACCAGGCGGCCCAGTGCAACGGCGTCATGTCATCACGATCGCCTTGATCGACCCGCGCCCCAAATGACAATAATAGTGTCGCCAGTTCCACGAAGTTCTTCCGAGCGGCCTCGTGCAGTCCCGTCGTTTGCTCCGCCATCGCCTGAGCATTGACTGAGACACCTTGTTGCTCTACCAGGTAGGTAACGGCTGCCTGTTCATTAGCAATGCAGGCGGCGACCAGCGCGGTATTGAGGATTTCTTCGCGATCTGTGATGCTATTGCCAGAGGGATCATGATAGGGTTTTAGGTCGTCTGCCAGCAGGGATCGCAGTAATTCGATCTCGCCAAGTGCGGCGGCAAAAACTGGATTATCCACTCGTGCGCCTTTCTCAACCAACGCTTTCGCAGCCGCCATATAACGAAATGTGATTGCGGTCGCCAGAGGGAGGCCTTTGTCTTCAACGCCGTTGGGATTCGCACCATAGTCACATAACAAGCGCACGAGATCAGCCTGCACCCCTGACCATGCCGGATGGACGCTGGAAACCAGCAATGGCAAGGTGGCGGTTTCGTTATCATATATTGTTGCCAGTGCATCCGGTTCGGCCCCGGCTTCCAGCAGCATTCGGGCGATTGCAACTGCATTCGGTGGCGACTGCTGATGCTCGTCTTCCACCCCATTCGCCGCAATGTAATGCAGCAAGGTTGCCTGATGTTCCCGCTCGGAGCGGGCCTGAATCAAATCCGGGTTTGTACTGAGTAATCCTTGCAGCTTTGTTTCATCGCCGGAAATAATCGCTGTCACCGCTTTTTCAAAAACTGACATGATCCATCCTCACGGTATGTAACGCAAAATCAGCGTAATAGAACTTTTGTGCGATGTCAAGCATGTGAAAACTGGCTTCGATCGGGCTGCTTTAAACGGTGCCTGTGCGCCGTATCCTTAAGTATGATTTACCGGGAACGCCGCTAGACTTGAGATAAGCGACGAACACTGCTACCGTTAGGTAGGTGTAAGCCTTGTTGCCTAATCTGGTAGAGATTTGAAAAAATTGAGTTAGGAAAACCCATGCGGCGCACACTATTTCTGATTGCCAGTGTTCTGGTCAGCGCGTTATTTCTGTTTCTCGCGCTGCGCGGAGTCCCGCTTGATGACATTCTGGTCAGCTTGCAGCAGGCCAACCCGGCCTGGGTCGTGGTTGCATTTGTCATGGGCACACTGGGACTCTGGACGCGTGGCATTCGCTGGCGGGGGTTACTCCAGAATCGAGTGGGCAATGTTGAAGCATTCTATATGTTGTGCGTGGGTATGCTGCTGAACCAACTGCCGATGCGCGCCGGTGAAGTCGCCCGCAGCGCATTAGTCACCCGCTCTGGCGTCCCATTCTTCACAGCGGCAACGAGTATTATTGTCGAGCGGTTGCTGGATACGTTGTTTGTCGTGATTGTGCTATCGCTCTCACTCACGCAGATTCCCGATGTACCCCCGACGATCACCCAGGCGGCGTTGCTGTTCGGCATTGCGGGCATCATCGCGGTTGGTTTCTTACTGGTGTTTGCTCGTCGTCCACAACTGGCCCGTGACCTGCTGGCTTTTTTCGAACGCATGCTGCCATTCATCAAGAAGCTGCCATTGCACAGCCTGATGGAGAACATTCTGGATGGCATCAAGCCTCTGGCCCACTGGCGCACGGCGGCGCATGCCATCATCTGGACGATCATCTCGTGGACGTTCTCCCTGCTGACGTTCTATCCGACGGCCCTGGCACTGGGCGTTACCGACGGTGTGGTGATGATGACGCTCCTATCGGTGACGATGGCCTCGTTCGCGATTGCGATTCCAGTCAGCGTCGCGTCAATCGGTCCTTTCGAGGGTGCAGTCATTGTTTCCGGGCAGGCGGTCGGTATGAGCCGCGCAGTCGCCGGGGCGTTGGGCTTCCTCTTTCACGGCATCACGGTGTTGACTTATGCGATTTGGGGCACTGTCGGCTTACTGGCTTTGGGCGTGTCGTTGAGCGATGTGCTAAAATCGGATCAACCCGACGACCAACCGGACATTGCACCGACGATAGCTGGTGAATCAATCAGCGTAAAATAATATGCCCGTTGCCAGCCTGCCTTGCGGTGTGCTGGGGCCATCGCTGTACGGTTGTGGCGAATCACAGCGGATGCGCCGGCACCTGGAACGCCGTGAAAGCTTTACCCACAAAATCCTGCGAAGCGCATAAAATGAGATTATAGTTCATAGCAAATGTGAGAGAATTGCCGTGACCTCAAAATTATTAATGAAACAACTCAACAGCCCTGATGCGAAAAAACGGTTCGTGGCGGTGAAACAGATCGCCCGCGAAAAAGACGTCACGATGTTGAAAACATTGGCGGAGATGGCGGCAGACGACCCGGATGAACAGGTGAGGGCGGTTGCTTCCCGGGCCGTTCAATTTATCCGGGGCGAAGGCAAGGCCGAAGCTGAGAAACGCATCGACAATCGCAAACCGGCAGTCCGAGAAGTGTCGGCGAAGGCAAAAGCCCGGGCGAAGACCTATGTTGATTCAGCCATCGGCTACCAGTTCAATGGCGAACGTGATAAAGCGCTCAAGGAACTGGCAAAAGCCATCGAGATTAATCCCGAACTGCGCACAGATCCGGTTTTCATTGGTGTGCTGGAAGAAGCTTCGGGCGAAAGCGCTGATACCGCCTTCGAGTTGATCACCGATGATGACGCCATTAAACAGGTCTCCCAGCGTGAGAAAAGACGCCGCAAGAGCAAACGCGCCGAAGAGCACCAGGAAAACGTCAGCCGCTCGAGCTGGGGTTCGGTGTCGATGGACCTGCTCATTTACACGCTGATTCTGGTTTTCGCCACCATGTTCCTGCCGGTGATTGCCGGACAAGCGGCGGAAGGCTATGTAAATGGTTATCAGTCAGCGCTGGATACGTGTACACCGGGCAGTTTAGTTGTCACGGAGCAATGTCCCGAAGAACTGCCCGCCGAGCTGCTGGATGTGGTCAATGCGTTGCGGCAGTTTGGATTGCTAACCGGGGTATTCATGGGAATCGGCGCGGGCATCGCAGGCTTGCTGGCGATGCTAATCAACCTGTTTTTTACGCATATCGCTGCCCGCTACCTGTTTGGCGGTGAAGGGACATTTGCCCATCTCATCTATAAGGTGGTGTCATTCTATAACGGTCGCTTACCGATTCTCTATGGGTTGATGTATCTGGGAATTGTTCTGAGCTTCCTGATGGGCGCACCCTTTGTATTCACGATCATTATGGGTGCAGTCAGTCTCTATAGCTTGTACATCTCCTTCAAGACGATGAGCAAAGTGGGCGAAACCTACGATTTCGGCACCATGAAGGGTTGTCTGTCGCTTTTTGCGGGCAGCATCATCGTGGGCATCATCAGCTTTGTGTTGCAGATCGCACTAGGCAGCGTGCTGTTTGCAGCCTTTAGCGCAACAATGGCATAGCGTATCGCGGACGCCTTTACATCTGATGCCAGTTTATACCTTATAACGGAATTGCGCGTCAATTCATCATTTAGTCCCGGCGGACTCGTGAGTCCGCCGTTTTTATACTGTTTTTATATCGTTAGTAATTTCAAATATAGGCGTTTTCCCAGCCTCAAACTGCCTTCCCAACATTTCAAACCATCTTACAACTTGCACCCCAAACCGTAGGGGTTGCGCTTCCAACCGGTTGACCTAAACTCAGCAAAACCTTACGATTGGCATAACGAATTTGTCACAGGTACCTGGGAATGTGCTTGTGACTGGGTTGCAGGAGGAAGGGAAGATGCAACAACGGACGTTTTTTGTAGGTTTTGCAATACTGCTTTTCACCATGTTGTGGATGTCAGTACCATTGGCCGGCGCGCAGGGTCCAGAGTTTCCAAATCTGGCAGCCTGTGCCGAAGGGGCTTTCTCTACGGAGGAAGATTTTATGATGCAAGCGGGGGAACCATTTGATGGTAATCCCTACATTTCAGATGGCGATGTGCTCAGTACCTCGGGGGAAGTCTGTGTGCGCAACCGTGAGCTGGTGCGCCGCTTCGATGTCGAGCTTGATCTCGGTCTGGATGGCCTGGATATTCTGAGCGTTGAGCCGGGGTTGATCGCCTTTTCAACCGAGCTGGACAGCCCTCATGGTAATTTTGGCGCGGGTGACCTGCTGCTCACCAACGGCATTGTCATTCCCAACTCAGCATTGGTCACGCGGTTCAATATCGGTCATGATGTTGGCCTGGACGAACTCAAGTTTATGGGACGCATCGAGGATATTCGTCGTTTCCTGGAATTTGCGGATGGTGTGCCGCCCTCACAATGGGAACCGGGCATGTTACCCACGCTGTTGCGCCGCTATCGCATCGACATCTGGTTTTCAATTGAGGGCACAATCTGGACCGGGCAACGCAACATCCTGGACGGTGATTTGCTGTCAGCCCGGGGTAACATAATCGCGACGAACCGTGCCCTGCTAGCGGCCTCAGTTCCCGCCGGTCTACCGAACGATGGCGTTGATTTTGGCCTGGACGGTTTTGCCGTGCCCCGCTCCGCCCTCGTCGCCGATCGCCCGGATATTTTGTACTCGACCGAACTGCTGTACCAGGGACGCCCCCAATTCACTGATGGTGATGTCCTCATCACCGGTGGTGGTGTTGTCATTGCCCACGAAGACTTGATTAGTGGCTTCAATCCAGCCGCTCGTTTCCTGGGGTTGGATGCCCTCTGGCTGAATTTCGACCAGCAGGTTGGGCCGCGCATCACCCATCTGTGTGACATTGATACCATCGAGTTTAATGGCGGGACGGTTCCGATTGGTGCGCCGGGCACAGGTCTGCGTGAATCACCGTTAGCATCACCACCTGCTTTGACCGGCACCAACACCCAACCCTGTGGTCGCGATATACCCATTCGCGGTTTCTTGACCACCGACCCAACCGACCCGGTTGGTGATGTCGTGCGGTTTCGGGTGGCCTACCGTGAGGTGAGTGAACCGGTGCCCGCAACACCGGGCGATCTGACGGTCTCCGCAATTGACACCACCTGGACGGTGTATGCACCCCGCCTGGAATGGAATGGCATCAGCTTCAGTTGGCATTGCACCCAGCCGGTTACGCTGGCAACCGCCAGTGGTTGGATGGATGCCCAGGACTTCATGAACGCCCGTGAAGGCACCGGACCGTTTATCAACCCCTGGATTCGCTGTGACAACCCTGAACTGCGACTGGCCGTGTGGGATAGTGATAGCCTGCCCGTTGGTGCCACCGACGTTGATGGTCAGCCAACTGGTGATCCGCGTCCCGGTATTCAGGACCGTGAAGATCACTATGTCCTCTGGCTGGAGTGGGAAGATACTGGTGGCACAATCCATCGTGAACAGGCCGATCATCATCTGCAACTGGACAACACCCTGCCGATCATCGCGGATTATCCCGATGGCCTACAAGTTCGACTGCCCGATGGCACGATTGTACCGGCCTGTGGTGAGACCGGCCCCAGTGCCGATCAGCTTCAGGTTTGGGGTCAATTCAATGACCGCTACTACAGTCACTTTACCCTGTCACTGCGCGGCGGCGATCCACCCACCTCAACGTCCTATGGTCCGCATCGCTACTATGACCCGGATGACGGCACGACCGGCGTGAAGAACACCGACAGCACCGGGACCACGCCCGACAGCACAACGGTTCACTTACGCGACATCTTCTTAAGTGACCTGGGTGAATCGTATGTTGAGTGCTGCTACTATCTGGAAATGCGCGTCTTTGATCGGTCCATTCGTCATACCTTCAATGGTGAGCAGGTGAACGTTTTCACCGGCACCAATCACTCCTTGACCTTCATGACGTTCTCAGCCCAACCCTAGAACGTACCGTAGCATCTAATCGTTGGGGGCATGTCAGCCATGATGTGCCCCTTTTGCTTTGAGAAAAAAACATTCTTGATACCTGGATTCAAATTTTGAACAATTACCTATACTCGCAGTTAGCTTTATATATGCTCCTTGAAAATGCTGTGATCAAACCTTTATGTTTTGATTATTACTATTTATAACAATTGTTACTTAATTAACAAATTGTAATTTTACAAAATTTAAGTCATCATCTTTTAATTGTGATATATACTCAAATTATCAGGAAGGTTAACTTTTAAACAACATTTTCTAAATGTTCGTATAGAAGTAAGGGAATATCAAATGAAACGCTTCCATAGCCTGTATCCCAGTGTGTTGTTTATGCTTGTAATCGTTTTTATTGTGACTGCCTTACCCGTGTACGGCAGTCAGGCCGAGGTCCAGATTATTACACCAGTGCAGGGGGTCTACTACGATCAATGGGTTAGCCCACAGGAAGCCACCCGCTGGTATACCTTCGATACGACGGATGACCTGGCAGCGATGCTGGTTATCGTGAGCCTGTTTGATGAAACTGGCCCACAATTGGAAATCGAAGATATGGTAACTGGCGAGGCCGTGCTGGTACATCAACTTCCTGTGACGGATATGTGTGTACGGTTTAAATCCGAGGCCGCAAATTATTTGATTACATTGAGACATCCTACCGAAGCTATTGAATCATTTCCCTATACAATGATGTGGGAGCAGAATCACGCCAATGGCCTCAATTGTCCAGACCTCAACCAGCTACGGACCGACGCTCGAAATCGGCTGGGATTGAGTGCCGACGGGACCACTGATCTGCTCAATAGCGATGACACCAATATTGTTGGCGGGGATTGCACAGTCAGTCCTATAGGTGACACTAATGTCAATATTCGCCAGAATGCCAGCACGAATAGCCCGGTTGTCGGTAATCTGGCAGCGGATACCGCAGCAACTGTCCAGGGAATTACCAAGAGTAATGCCTGGCTTAATGTGAAGCTCAGCAATGGAGGAACCAGCGTCAATGGTTGGGTAGCAACCGCTGTGATTAGCAATAGCGGCAACTGCACCGGCGTGCAAGTTATGACAACCGATGGTCAGTTACTGGGCGTCACAGCCAATGTGGGCCTGGTGGCCGGGGATATTAATCTGTCAGTGGATATGGAGCAGGGCAACATGAGCATCGCTGGTGAAGCAGATGTCAGCGACATGGGCATAAATGCGGATGCCAGTGTTGGCGATGGTCAGTCCGATGATAGCAATGTTGCGGTGGATGACAATGGTGTCGATATCAACATTGATGACGTTAATGTCGACGTTGGCCTGTAACCAGCAAACTAAAACCCAAAGGCAATAGACGTCGATGAGAAGTCGGCGTCTAACATTTTATTCATCTGCATAAACTGTGATCTGGGGCAGGCTGGCGACCGC
This sequence comes from Phototrophicaceae bacterium, assembly GCA_965223835.1. GTDB lineage: Bacteria > Chloroflexota > Anaerolineae > Aggregatilineales > Phototrophicaceae > CAVYXZ01. The sequence goes on along the minus strand of CBDCXQ010000001.1, from coordinate 408,868 downwards.
CGCGAACCACATGGTAAAGCGCGACAGAAAACCGTCCAATCGCTGTCCTTGATGCGGACCACAGGTCGCGCTTCCGCTGATGTTAAACACAGAGCCAGTGAGTGCATCCTCCCATACATCATCACAGCCGCAGCGGATAAGAGGCGACCATCATTCATTCAAGCGGCTTCATCTACCTGAACATCGTGCGCATCATTACTGCTGCCGGTTCGCTTTGATCAAGAGTCGAGTTCGCCCTGCTAATCCTTCAGCGGTGCGCTTAAGGTTGCATAAGTCCAATTCGGTTTCGCGCCGTGAAGACGGTAACATTAGCTGCTATAAGAACGAGCAAGGAGAGGATTTCATGCCGGAAAAAGTGCGCTGGGGAATAATCAGCACGGCAAATATCGGACGGAATCGCGTGATTCCCGCTATTCAACAATCCAGTAATGGTGAAGTCGTCGCGGTTGGCAGCCGCGATCTAGACCGGGCGCAAGCCTTCGCGGCAGACCTGGGCATTCCGAGAGCCTACGGCAGCTATGAGGAACTCATCGCCGACCCGGATGTGGATGCGATCTATAACCCGCTACCCAACAGCATGCACGCCGAATGGAGCGTCGCCTGTGCCGAAGCTGGTAAACCGACGCTGTGTGAAAAGCCGTTTGCCAGCGATGCCGCCGAAGCCCAAACCATGACCGATGCCTTTACCTCACGCGGCATCCTGTTTGCCGAGGCGTTTATGTGGCGCTTTCATCCCCAATCACAAAAGGTCAAGGCGCTGGTCGATTCCGGCGCGGTTGGCACGATCAATGTCCTGAACGCGACCTTTGACTTCGCGCTGGGGCCGGGCAGCGATGACAACATTCGCCTGAGCAAACCGCTGGTTGGTGGCTCACTGATGGATGTTGGTTGTTATTGCATCAATTTTATGCGCTTGATGACCGGTGAAGAACCGCAAGCCGGGCACGCGATTGCCCGCATTGGCGAAAAATCTCAGGTGGATGAAACGCTAACCGCCATCCTCGATTTTCCGTCGGGCGCGGTGGGACACTTTGATAGCAGTGTGCGAACCGCCGGGGCACACACCTATGAGGTGCGCGGCACTGCGGGTCGGATCAGGGTGGCTGAGGCTTTCGTAATGCCCCCCGATAAAGACCTGGTGATCGAACACTGGCAGGGCGGAGCCTACAGCCGCATTACGATTCCGGCAGCCAATTCGTATACGCTCATGGCCGAAGATTTTGCTGACGCGCTGCTCAACAACCGCCCACCCAAATATGCGCCGCAGGATGGCGTCAACAATATGATGGTGATCGACATGCTGGTGGCGTCGCTGTAACAGCCATCTAAATAGGATCATTGTCATATAAGCCGATCAATAACCAGTATTTTGCTGATATTTCCCTGCCTCGCGACATTTATCGTGGCGGGTATGCCTTTGTCGGGTTGACCGTTACAATTCACCCAAAATCTGCAGCAGAAAATAGCCGGGCGCGGGTGCCATATGCATTGTGCATGGGTATGTTGCGCCTATATTTATTGTATGCTCTTCAAAATATCATCTTGTTTTCCACCAGGTCACAAAAAAGAAGGCAATGAAACGCTTACAAATTGTAAGAAGTTGAAACTGATCGCTGGTGATAGCAAACGACGGCTTACTGGCATAGTAAAAAGAAATCCGAACACAAACAAACCAAGTAATCCCGCAAACCCAGACTCAAGCGGAAATAACGAGACACCACAATAAAAGCCAGGGCTTAAACGGTTGATCCAATTGAAACCTCGAGAACATGTATGGTTAGGCATCAAGATTGTTGTGATTCGCGGTGATTGGCATACTCATCCGGTAGCTGATTGCGGGCACGCAGGCTGTTGGTAAGCTGGTCGAAGCTAATGCCATAGCGAATGGCGATCTCCTGCGCATAGCTGCGGCCCATCGGCGGGCCGGGGACGATCTTATAGGTGCGGCGGGCAGTCTCGCCAGCGGTCCCCTGCTCAACCTGCACCATCGACACCAGACTAACCACCTGGCTGTCCCCTTCGGTCGTGGCGTTGATGTCATCAGCGCTGGCCGCCAATTCATGCAAATGCGTCGCGAAGATGGCCCGTGCCCCCAATAATCTCACCACCCGGACAATATCTCGCGCCAGGAAAAAACTTTCGCCCGCGCTGGTACTCGCCAGCGATTCATTGAATAGCAGCAGACTGTAGCGCGTAGCCCGCTGGAAAATCTCGTTTAAGCGTTTCGCTTCTTCACCAAGACGACCCGCTTCCTGATCTGGCCGTTCCTCCGCCGCGAAGTGCGTATAAATACTATCCACCGGACTCATGCGGGCGCGAGTAGCGGGCACGTACAATCCGGCTTGCAGCATCACCTGGGCCAAACCAATCGCCTGTGTATACGTCGTTTTGCCACCCCGATTAGGACCGGTCAGGATAAAGATGCGCCCCTCATCACTGAAGTTCACATCATTGGTGACGATCTCATGACTCAAATCGGCAGCGCGATACAACGGCGCGGTTCGCAGCGCGAGATTGATGTTGTAAATGGCATCTATCTGGCAGGTCCGATCTTCAATTGGCAAAATCTCCGGGCGACACAAGGCCAATCCACACTCATTCAGATGCCGCAGCAGGCGGAGCGCACCGATAAAAAAGGCGATTTCGGACTGCAACGCCACCAGCAACCGACTGTTCACCCGCACATACCGGCGTAAGGCCTGGGCAATCGGCTGACAGGTCTGGTTCATCACATCCGCCAGATCTTTAAACAACGGATGCAGCAGCGGGTTATCGGACTGTGGCAGACGCACATTATAATCGCCAAACGCGGCGTTGCGGCCTTTCGCCTTGTGCAGCGGACCGATGCCATCGGTTGACTGCTCGGCTTCCGCCCCAAAAAATCGATTAAAAATCGAGAACGACTCGCCCGCAAACCGGGAACGATTGACGCCAAGCAAGGTTGCTTCGACGGGGCGCAGTTCCCCATCAAGATTGATGCCAACTGTGATGCTCTTGATTCCACGTATGAGTTCCAACATCTCCGGCAATTCGGCTTTGAGTTCGTTAAACAGGGGTTCAGCCGCTACCGCATTGATACGGTCGCGCAGCGTACACAAGGCGTGCGATTGCAGATCAACATCCGGCGCAGTCAGGGCGGCGTGCAGGTGTTCAATGCAATTAATATAATTTTCCAGTTCACTCAGACGCCAGGCCACCTTGCGCAGTTCGCTCTGGTCCCACTGCGGCTGGATCATATAGCCTTCCAGCACAGTGATAATTTCCAGGGCAACTTCCAACGAACTGGCGAGTTCGGGGGAACGCAGCAAATCTTCCAGTACATCCAGTCGATAGTTGAGAATTTCGGGCCGGGTATTGGGTTGCAAGAGAAGCTGTTCGACGCTTTGCCGGTAACGATTATCAATACTGAGTACTTTAATGAGGGGGGCCAGGTTAAGATCTGCTGTCTCAAAGGTCGCAGCCTGCGCCACCGCCTGCCGATCCAACGGATCGGGCCATAACAGACTGACACCGGGATGTTGCTGTGCAGCCGTCATGCGCATCGTCTCCAAATTATCAACTGTCCAATAAAACCCATACCAAATACTCCAACAAGTCACGCTGTTGTGCGATTATAGCTTATCCAGCAAGTGGCTGAAAGTTAGGACACACCGGCGTTTGATAAATACGCTACAATCATTGCAGAACGAATACACTCAGGAGAAATTCGCTTGAACAACGCCTTTCGCATTGAATCGCTGCTGGCGGCGCGACAGTTTTTGGTCCCACAATTGTTGGAAGATCGTATTTACTTTATCAGCAACCTGAGCGGTCACATGAGCCTGTACGTGATGGATGATGGTGGCAGCGTACCCGAACCGCTCTTGCCGCCCGATATTGTGCTGCAAAATCCCCATTTGATGGATGGCTATTCATACTACCTGTTCCCCAAACTGGGCCAGATCCTGCTACTACTGGACGATAATGGCGACGAGAATTATCAGCCGCTGGTGATTCCGTTAGAAGGCGGGTTGCCGGAGCCGACCTTTGACAACGCCTTCGCCGATTATCGCGTGCATCTCGTTCATTGCGATGCCGAGCGTAACCTGTGCTACCTGATGGCCGAATCGCGCAAAGAGGCATTGATCGAAATCTATCAGTGTGATCTCGCCAGCGGCGAACGCACGCTGCTGAACGCAAGTCCCTGGTTGCCGGAGCCAGCCGGTGTCAATGACGATCATAGCCAGATTGCCATCACCGACAGCTACACCATCGGCGACCATGTGCTGTACCTGTGGGAAAATGGCGAGATGCATCTCCTCTATGGCGTTCCACTAGACGACCGCGCCGAAGGTCAAGCCGTGCCGCTGAACGCCATTCATTCCTGCCACTTCGTTAACGATGACCAGGGGCTGTTGTTTGTCAGCGTCATCTTCGATGATACCGGCAGCCTGGGCTATCTCGATTTCGCCGCGCCCGGTGAGGTGCAACCCGTAACCATCAATGGCATTCAGCATTCGGGGATGGGCGAACTGGAGTCGCTACGCCATTTACAAGGGAATCGCTACACGCTGACGTATAACATTGACGGCGTATCATGGCTGTACGAAGCAACCTATGACCATGCCAACCTGATGCTGACGGTTGATCGCGCATTGACCGGCACGGGCAAAATCGCCAACGGCGTGCTGGAGTCGCACTACTATGACAAGAATCTTGACCGCCATATTCTGGTGTATTCAACCGCGACCGCGCCAACTCAGATTTACACGCTGGAGGGTCCACAGCGCACGATAGCGCAACATACCCGCGAACGGATTCTGGGCATTCCCGGCGAACTACTGGCCGAGGGCGAAGACGCCTCGTATGAATCGCATGATGGCCTGCGCATCTCGGCACGGCTGTATTTACCAGCGGCGTCGCTGGGCTTCGAGCCGCCCTATCCGCTGGTGTACTATGTGCATGGTGGCCCCCAGAGCCAGGAACGCCCCGATTTTGCGTGGTTCTCCATGCCACTGATTCAATTTCTGACCCTGAATGGCATCGCCGTCTTCGTGCCCAACGTGCGCGGCAGCAGCGGCTATGGTTTGAGTTACATGAAACAGGTGGACCGTGATTGGGGCGGGCAAGATCGGCTGGACCATGTTCATGCCATGCACATATTGGCGGCTGACCCCCGTGTCGATACCAACCGGGCTGGTGTAGTAGGCCGTTCGTATGGCGGTTATATGACGCTTACGCTGGCGTTCCGGCATCCCGAATTGTGGCAAGGTGCAGTCGATATGTTCGGCCCCTATGACCTGATGACGTTCATTGATCGCCTGCCGGAGACGTGGAAACCCTATTTCAAAATCGCTGTCGGTGACCCGGAAAAAGATCGGGACCAATTGCTGGAACAATCGCCCAAAACCTACATGCACCAACTGACCGCGCCGATGCTGGTGATTCAGGGTGGCAACGACCCACGTGTTGTCGAGCGTGAATCGCGGGATGTGGTAGAACAGTTACGGGCGGCGGGGAAAAGCGTCGACTACTTGATGTTTGAAGACGAAGGCCATGATGTGCTGAAATTCGAGAATCGCGTCCGTTGCTATAACGCCATCACCGACTTTTTCAAGCAAACCCTCGCATCAGGCAGCGGTTGATTAGCTTATCATATTCTCCTCATGCAAGCGCAGTATAAACGCAGTCAATTCATAGACGGGGACATTATCCGATGCGCAAATGGCTGATTATCGCGGTATTCATCATCTTGAGCAGCACAGCGACGCTGGCTCAGGAGACAAATGCTCGCCTGCGAGTGGCCCATCTGGTCTGGAGCGCGGACGCGGTCGATATATATGTTGATGCCGAACTGGTTCAGCTACAAATTCCCTCGCCATTTCTAACGCCCTACCTGCCGTTGTCTCCCGGCGCGCATACGATCACGCTGGTGACAACCGGAGGCACGCCGGACAGTGCGCTGCTCGGCCCCGTGCCGATAGAAGCCATGAGCGACCATGACTATCTGCTGGCGGTGTTGGGCCATGTAGATGATGCACAATGGCATCCGCTGCTGATTGACGAGACGGCAGCCGCTGCGGGCATGGAACCCACCGCGACCCAGGCGGCCTTGCTGACGATAAATGGCCTGCGCGGCGCGGACCGCATCAACGGCCACATTGACGGTGAAACGGTGGTCGCGTCGCTGCGCTTTGGGAATTTCGCCGTAACGCCGTTGGAGTTGGGCTGGCGCACGGCACAGTTCACCATCGACGATGCCCAGCAAAGTACACTGTTTGACGTGGGGCCGGGGACGTTTTTTGGCACGCCCTATACCATCGTGGTCGCGGCAGCAGTCGGCTCGTGGCCCGGCGAACTGTTCCTCAACAATAACGTCCAGATCTGGCCCGGATTATCCGCTGGCAACATGACAGATTATCTGCGTGCGATCACGGCGGCGGGCAACAACGGCATTGATCCCTTCAATACGATGGGGCCGTTTAACCAGTTGCTGGCGGCGCTGGAACAAGCTGATCTGATTGACCTGCTGGCAGGCGCGGGGCCGTTTACGCTCTACGCCCCGGTGGATGCGGCTTTCGCCAGTACGACGCTGCCTGCAAACCCCGCGCAACTGGCACTGCTCCTCCAGGGCCACATCGTACCCGGCACGCAACTGCCGCTGCCGGACGCGCCCGTTTTGAACCTGAACGGCAACTCGCTGAGCGTCACCTTCCCGGACAATGCGCCACCGCTGATTAACAACACGGCGACCTTCACCGGCCAGATCTTCGCCGTCGGCAACGGGCAAATCGTCGTCATTGATGCGGTGTTGCCGGGGCCGTGATTAACCAGCTTCAAAATTGGCTTCGATACTACAATGAAATTTAAGGTCGTACAAAAAAAGAGAATGTAATAAGATTAAGAATCAAAAATATGAGTAAGAATTGACATGGAAAGCATCTTTATTTCTTATCGTCGCTCTATCGGCAGACATCTTGCCCGATTAGTCTTCCAGGAATTACGCGCACGGGAATATGATGTGTTTCTTGATGTCCAAACAATTGATAGCGGTTCATTTGATCGCATCATTCTGAATCAAATTTCAGCACGTCAACACTTCTTGATTATTTTGTCACCTGGATCCTTAGAAAGATGTTCTGAGCCAGAAGATTGGTTACGCCGTGAAATCGAAGAAGCATTCCGATTAGAACGAAACATTGTCCCCATTTTTGATGAAGACTTCGATATTGAAAACGAGAAGACGTATTTGGGTGAACCTCTGCGAAGTGATCTTCCAAGATTAAATGCTATTCCATACTATCATTTCTACTTCGAGGCTTTTTTTGATATTTTGTGTAATCGATTTTTGAAGCCACCAGAATACAAAGTTGAAGTTTTCCCAACACCTGATGATGAAAAGAAAGAAGTTGAATCTCGTATCAGGCTAGCCGAAGAAACAATCTATAAAAGCGAAAAGTCCAAGATCAATTATGTAATAGACTTTGAGCTAGTGGAAGGCACTCGAGGTGATATTGAACGATTAGCAGCTCAAATTAATGGCTCTTACGAACATGGGTGGTATGATGCATGTGTAGTGATGTTACGTAGACTTCTCGAAACGCTCCTAATCGAAGTATATGAGACACATCAAACATCAAACGCTCAACCACGTTTTCGATCTCTAGCAGAATTAATAAGATATGCGAGTTCTGAAAACACATGGAATATAAGTGCAAGCACTATGGAGGCGATGCCGAAGTTACTGGTCATAGGGAATCAATCGGCACATGCTAGGGGTTTCCATGCTAATCGAAATGATATTGAGAATTTGATTCCTGAAATTAGAATAGTAGTACAAGAATTACTATATCTTGCAAATCTAAAATAGCTCCTACCAAAGCCGAAAGAAAGCCACGAATAAGCTAAACTAGGTGGCTTGAAGAAACCACGTTTTCTCAATATGGAGATAATCATGTCACCCTACACCCAACAACTCGAAGCCCTCAAACGCGATGGCTTTGTCGTCATTCCCAACGCGCTGGACCACGACACGATTGAGCAGTGGAAGACCATTCTCTACGGCATGTACCGGCGTGGCGAGTACGAGATCAGCAACGGCGTGGGCAATGTCGCGTTTGAAAAGCTGTTGGCGCTGCAACCCACCCTCAGCCGCGAACTCATCGGTCATGCCAGTGCCGCGCCCTACCTCCAGGCCATCATGGGCAAACAGTGTCAATTACGCAGCCTGCGGGCGCATGTCAACCCGGCAGATTACACGCAGGAATGGCACATGGATTTCTACGATTATTATTATCAGACCGAGAAAGCGGAAGCCGAACAACCAGCCCAGGCGCTGTGCATCAACACCACGTTCTACCTGACCGATAACACACCCGAACGCGGACGGTTGACGTTCGTCAAAGGCTATCTGGAACGCCCGGTGCCCGATGAGTTGATTCCGTATTTGCGCTACACCGAAGACCGCGACGATCCGTTCCAGGTGTGGTGTGACAACGCCGAGCGTGTAGACCTCCATCCAATGGCGGGCGATATGGTGCTGTTCTATAGCCATATTCCGCATCAGGGTGCGAAACTTGGCCCCGACCCCGACGGCGAAATCCGCGCCAATATCGTGCTCCACTATCAGCAAAACCCCATGTTTCCCGGCATCAAGTTCGTCTCTAACCCGCAGTTTACGCTGGATACGCTGGGCTACGAAGGGACGTTCCCGTTTGCGTGAGGTCAATCATGGACTTTGACAATCTCGATGGCGACGCCCTGAATCGCGCGATTGCCGCCCGCTTGCGCTGGCGCGAGATCATGCCGGGCAAGTGGTTGCGCCCGCTGGATAACAATTCCACGCCGCGCATGGTGATGACCAAATTATCCAATTGGGCGGGACAACCCAGCTTTGCCATCCAGCATCTGATTGACGATGGCTTTGGGTTTGCCATCACGTATAACCCGAACGACGAGTTGTTGCTTACCCTCGACAGCAGCGAATTGCAGACATTTACCGGCGACCAGGCCTGGCACAATCTACAATTGACGATCATCCGCGCCTGGCTAAAGTGGCGCGCGGCGCAGGACGAATAGAAGCCGGGATTCATTGCTATGGTAGAATATGAGTAACTGATGTTACGCACCTTGAGCGGAAAAACAGTGGGTTTAAACCCACTGCCTGGCCTTGACCTGCGTAAGGTGAGCGAGCAATCAAATGACGGAATATGACCATGCTGAACATACCCGACCGCAATGTTTTTGGCGAGATCACCGACTTTCTGGCAACGAATCCGACACCGGAATCGATCATTGCTTATGAACTACCGGAATATCTGCAAATGCGTGCCCATGAATTGCTGGATCGGAACGGCGAAGGTGATCTCACGCCAGATGAACACCGCGAAATGATGGATTACGCGCGGGTAGAGAATATGATGATTCTGCTTAAAGCAAAGATGAAGCTCAAGCTTAAGAAAACGGCTGAATGAGTTTGTCGGAAGCGCAGCGACGGACGGTACGTGAGCGTGCTGGCGGTTGTTGCGAATATTGCCGTTTAGCTGTCTCCAGCGGCACTGTGCCATTCCATGTTGACCACATCATTCCGTTGAAACATGCGGGCACAGATGATACATCAAATTTGTGTTATGCCTGTTTCAACTGCAATATGTATAAAAGCCATGATCTCACTGGCTTTGATCCAGCCACTGGGCAAATCACCCCTTTGTTCCATCCTCGCCAGCAAGTTTGGGCAGAACATTTCGAGATACAGGCGGATATGCGCATTTTTGGCCTAACTGCTGAAGGTCGTACAACGGTTCGCGTGTTACAGATGAACTTGAAAGAGCGCGTAGAAGGCCGTCAGGTATTAGCAAAGATCGGTGAGTATCCCTGTATAGGCGAATAAATCGCTGAAAGCTAAAAAAATCATCCTCATATTTCGCCTTTACTGCTATTCATTGTGTGCAACCTCATTGAATACTTCAGCACCCCCAATCACTGGGGGCCGCACCATTTTTAGATTGACCTAAAATAATATTGGATGCGGTATAGGAGGTCAATCATGGCGACAAAAACTGTCGATGCGACCAAATTGAATCGATACGGGTGGAACACGATTGCCAAGCAAATCCTGTCGCCCATTATATTGGGCGTGATCTTGTTTGCGCTGGCGGGCACGACCGATTGGCAATGGGGCTGGGTGTTTAACATCATCCATTTCGTGGCGTGGACCGGCATGACACTCATCTTATGGCGGGTCAATCCCGAAGTGCTGAATGCGCGGGGCAAGCGTGAGGCCGGGACCAAAACCTGGGATCTGATCGCATTGGGCATTTACGGGCTGGCCTGGATTGTGATGATCGTGGTGGGAGCGCTGGATGTGCGCTATGGCTGGACCGGGCCACTCCCGGCAGCGGTCTATATTGTCGGCAATGTTCTGATTCTGTTTGGGTTTGCGCTCACTACCTGGCCGATGATGGTCAATCGCAATTTTGAGGTCACGGTGCGCATCCAATCCGATCGCGGCCATCAGGTTACAACCGACGGTCCCTATCGGTATGTACGCCACCCCGGCTACGTTGGCGTTATCATCGCTTTCTATTTTGGGATGCCGCTGGCGTTAGGGTCCCTGGCGATGGTCATCCCGGCGCTCATCGGACTGGTCACGCTGGTGATTCGCACCGCGCTGGAAGATCGCACTTTACAGGCTGAACTCCCCGGTTATGTTGAGTTCACGCAGCAAACGCGTTATCGTTTGCTACCAGGTGTGTGGTAATCGCGCGTAAATACTCGAGTCAATCCAGAAAGCGAGATCATCAGCGATGGTTAAATGTGCAATTGTAGGGGTGAGTGGAGGTCGGGCACGGGGGCACGCCGAAGCCTACCAGCATATCCAGCGGGGAAGGCTGACCGCCATCGCCACCCGCAACCGCGACAATCTGGACGTATTTGGCGACCAATTCGGTGTTACTGCCCGCTATACGGATTATCGCGAGATGTTCGTTCAGGAGCGGCCCGATGTCGTGCATGTCAACACGCCGCCCAACGTTCGGCTGGAGGTGATGGAAGCCGCCGAAGCGGTTGGTATCCCCGCGCTGATTATCGAGAAACCGCTGGCAATTCAGGGGGAAGATTATCGGGCCATACGGGCCTTTGCCGCTAGCAACCCCCGGGTCAAAATTGCCATCAATCATCAGTTGCATTTTCACCCCCGCCGCCAACACCTGCAAGCGGTCGTTGCTGCTGGCAAAATCGGGGACATCCGCTTCATCGAAGCCAGTTCCGGCATGAATCTTGCCTATCAAGGGACGCATTCGTTACAGGCAATTGGGGCCTTCAACCCCGGTGGGCAACCGACGGCGGTCTTTGGACAGGTCGCGAGCATAAATGGCCTGGCCGAAAACCCCAAACAACATTTTGCCCCTGACCAATGTTTAGCCTCCATCAGCTACGCCAATGGCAGCAATGCGGTATTGCGTTGTGGCGAAAATGCCCCGCGTGTGGGCGACCAGCCTGTTCCCTATCACAAACGCATCGCCGTTTATGGCTCGCGGGGTCATGTCTACTGGACGATGTGGGACTGGGAGATCAATATCGACGGCCACCAGGAGTCGGGTGAGCATCTGTACGCTGATGAAGACATTCTGGGTCAAGCGGCGATGACCGAAGCCATGTTCGACTGGCTGGAAGATGATCGCGCCCGGCATCCCCTGAACCTGGAAAACGCGCTAGCCGATTTCAGTGTGGTGCTCGGCATCTACCTGAGCGCCCTGAATCATCGCGTGATTCCTTTGCCGGTTCAGCCAGAAGATGATCTCATCGGCAAATTACGCGCCCGACTTGCCTATCCAGACGTGACAGATCAATAGGTTATCAAGTCAGCGCTGAGATGCTCCGTCCGGTTGAGGTAGCGCATCACGATAAAACCGTCAGCGTTGATGTCCAGCCGCGTGATACCGGTATTGTTATGGTGATAATAGACATCTCGCGCGGGGATCTGGTTGAGCAGCGCCTTGAGCAGCAAATTGGTAAAGAAACCGTGTGTCACAATGGCGATATGTTCGGTGCTGTCCTGGCTGCGCTCGATGAGTTGTTCCGCGACATCAATCGCCCGTCCGGTCGCTTGCGAATCGCGCTCAAAGCCCTGGTTCCACCACCCATCATCGGTCACATCTTCCGGGAGCCGATAGCCGGGAAACTGGTCATTGATGTCATAACGCGTGAGGCCTGGATACCCCACAGGCTCACCATCCGGTTGATCGAGATAGATACCGCCACCTTCATGGACATCCACCCAGACTTCGGGCGTCAGACCTAACGCCGCGCCAATGGGCTGAACGGTCTGCAAAGCACGCAGCATCGCGCTGCAATACAGCCGATCCACGTGAAAATCGGTATTTGCCAGATAATCACCAACGACCTTCGCTTGCTGAAATCCGGTCTCGGTCAACGACGGATCTTTGCTGCGCCCGATAGCGGTTCCCAGTGCATTATTGGCCGATTGTCCATGCCGGATGAGGTATACTTCCATGTGGTTGACTTCCCCTTCATTCGCAACGACGCATTGTAACAGATTTTGCATTAAATTGAGGTTATGAAAAGCGGGAAGCATTTTTCCCAATATCAACCCTTACAGCAACCAGCATACAAAACAAAAGGACGCAGCTAAAGTTAACTGCGTCCTTTAAAAGGTTAAATGAAATGTCAGCGTTCAGTAACTACTACGACCAGTCAGATACCGTTTGTTCGCAGGCCGGGTTTTCTGAACATTGACGGGCGTCACCCGCAGGTCACGCACGCGCGTGCCGCAATGACCGCAAATCAGGCCATTATTGAGTCTGGTCCAGGTTGAGTGTGCTTGTCCACAGGTTTTGCAGTAGCCAGTCATAACTTCGTTCGCTTTCCTCTAGGCTATAGTCTCAACATATCATTGATGGCGAGGTTGCTGCGTAAGTTTCTCTAAATTATTTATAAATTCGTCGCTATTTCATCAAGCAGATTTTGTAATCGCATTTCCCCCTAATTCATTGTTCTATTAGACAGCACTTTACCGCATATGCCTAACAATTGCCAAAAAACGTTTACGAATTTTATAAGATTTGACCAGAAAAACCAAAATTTGTCACCTATCATCGATTCATTGGTTAGTTTTCACAAAGCTATTAGGATTTAAGCTGCTATTATTAACATCAACACTTTTAAATTTGCTTTTCAATGTCACTTTTTGCCTGATTTTCACAAATCTTAAGCTTCCTTAATCTTGACATAACGTAATATAACAATACACACATATATAGGGGGCAACAATGTCTGCAACTGTAACCAAAATTCCGGATGAACCCATTATTGTGGTCACTGTTGACGGCCATCTCGACGTCGAGATCGCCCGTGATGTGTACGCACAAATCGCGGCACTGGCCCAACAGATCGAGGGTCCCATCTTCCGCATTACGGACGTTCGCAAACAGGAATGTTCGTTTATGGAGATGATGGCCGTCATCAAGGAGGCTTCACAGGGCGCCACCGGCACGACCAGCGATCCGCGCATTACCAACATTTTCGTAGGTCGCGACAAGATGGCGATGCTGGCACGGGATGTCCTGAAGCGAATTGACCCGGAAGGGCACGGGGTACTTGAGACCGTTGACGATGCGCTGGAATATGTGCGCTGGCAATTGAAACTCAAGTCACAAAAACCAGCATCGTGAGCGTTGAAAACGCAATCGTTTCATTCAATCAGATTTTGCTTATGCAGCGCCTAATAATCGCCGCCTGCATGAGCAGTAAGTAAAAGGATAAACCATGTCGACCAAAACAATCATCGAAAACGAATTCCTCACACTCCGGTATCACACCGATAAGAAGATCGTGCATCATACGTTTCATCAGGTGGTCCAGGGGGCAGTGTTCCGCGAAGCCCTCAACACTGGGCTTGAGGTGTTCAAAGAATATGAAGCCCATAAATGGCTATCGGACGACCGGATGAATGCAGCATTACCGGAAGATGACACTGAATGGGCCAAGACGGACTGGTTCCCGCGGGTCCTCGAAGCGGGCTGGCAACACTGGGCATTGGTGATGCCGCCGAAGGCGCTGGCGATGTTAAACTTGAAAGAGTTTATTGATATGTACCGGCCATTTGGTCTGCGTGTGATGGTATTTAAAGCCCCGGAACCGGCCATGACGTGGCTGGAACGCAGCAAGGAGCTTCCACCGAAGAAAATCGTCACACCTTGATTTAATGATCCAACCATGACCGCTCGAACATTGAGTCTGATCTTCAAAGTTCGAGCGGTCTTACTGCCTTTGTGAGAGTTGAGCATGTCAGGACGAAGCGCAACCGTTCCGCTGCCAGAATTAGCGACGAACCATCCAGCAACAACGACTGAAGTCGCCAAAGTGGTATTATTCATACCAACCGCCGCGCACTTCCCCTACATCTTTTTGCAACGTGGACAGCCAACCATACTGGGGCGCAGCAGTATCTCCAGCGCGCAGCAACCCGATGTTGACCTCACACTGTATGCGGCAAAAGAAAATGGTGTTTCCCGCCGCCATGCTACCATCGACTGGCGCGAATCGAACCTTTGGCTCACCGATCTCAGCAGTGCCAATGGCACTTATTTGAACGATCAGCGCCTCCGACCCCATCAGCCTTATCCGCTTCACGATCGGGATACAATCTGCCTGGGGAAGCTACACCTGCATTTACTGTTCCAGCCAGTTTGAGACTGTGTTATTGTGAAGATAAAATAAGCGTTTAGCTACAAGATCATGCAATCACCCGCAGCACATTAGGCTCACAATGATTATTTACACCGATTCGCTAGAGCAGATTACCCCGGGCCAGTTACACGGATTTTTCGTCGGCTGGCCCAACCCACCCAGCCCAGCAACGCATCGGCGCATCTTACAGGGCAGTACGGAAATCGTGCTGGCAATTGACGACCAGACCGGCAAGGTTGTCGGCTTCATCACAGCCATTAGCGATGGTGTATTGGCGGCCTTTATCCCGAATCTGGAAGTGCTGCCCACCTATCAGGGTCAGGGAATCGGCACCAAACTTGTTCAGCGGATGTTGAACAAGCTGGATCACCTGTATGCTATTGATCTGATGTGTGATGCGGATATACAGCCCTTTTATGAACGGCTGGGGATGCAACGCGCTGCGGGCATGATATGGCGCAATTATGATCGCCAGCATGGAGAATAAGCCCCTCAGTCGCGCTCCCGCACTTGCATAAGCCTTTCGTGGGCTTCCTCAAGTGTTGCCACAAAATGCTGCCTCTCAGCCAGCTGTGGTCGGAAGCGTTCCATCATTCGGCCCATAACCTCCATAAAGGTATTGGCTCCCACAATCACGGTCTGCCCCATTTGTGGATGATCCATCGACTTGATATTTTTGAGATGGCTCAATGCACCGGGAGGGAGAGAACCACTGGCCCGTAGGTCGATAATCATGTCAATCTTGGCCTCAGTCTGTTCGAGATAGGCCATGACCTCATCCATGTTGTGATAAAAATCATCCCAGGTCCAGCGTCCCTGATAAATGCTGCGCAGTGTTGTTCGGTTGTCCTGTATCAGCTCAATTGGCATGGTCGCTGCCTTTAACCACAAGTAATATTACCCTTGAGTATAGACGCAGCGTTGATCTACATACCCTTGAGCTTTATCGCACCCTCGAAGATATGGCGCTATTCTGACAACCAGATATGGGAAATAGGTCTACTCAATCCCGCGCTGGAAGTTCGCCGATAAACACCAGCGTATAACGCCCGGTGGTGCGGTTATCAAAACTGCTCAATTCAAGGTTGCGTAGTTCTGGCGGACCCGCCGCCAAAATTGCTCCGGCATCAAAACGATCCGCCACGATTGACCGGTCAATTTCAGCCAGGTAAATTTCCAGTCCTTCCGGTGATGGAATGTTTTCACAGCCCCGCCGTCCCGCATCATCACACACGCCAATCTCGTCGGGGTGATCGGGCAGCGCCAGCGCCGGATCTAACCGCGTAGCTTGATCGGCAACCATATAGATGGTTAAGGGCCGGGTAGCCGCCATTGGCCCCTGACCGACCTGAAACTCATCAATATCGTCTTCACCAATCACCAGTCCATCAATGACAGCGATAAAGCGGCCCGGCTTCCCATCGGCACTACCAATCGTCAGCGTGATGGGTCCGATCTCGCTGGCGTTCATGATGCCCAGTTGTGCCGTCACCTCGTCAAAGTTATCGATCAGGGTAACGCTCTCCCCCGTCGGCAGCGTAAACACATTATTGGCGACGGCCTGCGCGTCACGGGAGCAATCCGTCAGATCAAAGTTTTCGAAATAGGCGCGGATCACCGGCGCAAAGCCATCCAACCCATACACGCTGATGACATATTGCGCAGGCTGATCGGGATCATCTTCGAAGATGACGGTCAGCGCATTGGTCACGTCGTAATCCTGACAGCGAAACACAACTTCCTGATAGGGGTTGACGCGGGCTAAAGGTGGATTGGCCTGCTGGACCTGCAAAGTATAGGGACCGGTTGACGTCCCATTTTCGTTGCCGACGCGCGTCGCCACAATCGTATGCTCACCGGCTTCCTCTGCCGTATATTCGAGCGTAACCGCACCACCCGGTAAGCCATCGTCGCTGCGCGCTACGAGATTGCCCCCTGGCCCCAAAATCCCCACCAGCGGCTCCAGCGACTCATCGCCCTGCATGTTAACAATCAACGTTTCGCCTTCATTGGCAAAAATCAGCCACCAATCCCAGAAGGCGCGCGCCGTTAAATCATCGGCGACCTGGTCACCATAATTGATGGTCGCCGACAGCGGCAGATCATCATCCTGGGCAATCACCGGCGTGACACCCACTATAAACACCAGCAATGGGAGCAATTTTTGCAGCAGCATCCGTTCAGAATCCGTTATCTCAACCTGTTCTCAATTGTAACATCAACTCAGGCGGCGGAAGTTTCGCTAAATTGTAATTGATAGGCCGGGGTGAAGAATTGACGATAGGTCAGGTACGCGGCGATCAGGCCCGTAAACGTGGTTGCGCCGACCAGCATGTACATGACGATCATCTGCAATTGAACCGCTTCTAAGGGCGAGGCTCCCGCTAGAATCATCCCGGTCATCGCGCCCGGCAGCTTGATTAAGCCCACCGTTTTTGTCGTGTCCACAATCGGGACCAGGGCATTGCGCAGCGTGCGCTGGAACTGACCCAATGATGCCTGCCGACTGGTGGCACCCAGCGCCAACTTGGACTCGATGAGATTGCGCTGGTCGCGGAAATCATCACTCAGGCGCGTCATCACCAGGGTGGCCGTCGTCATCGCGTTGCCGATAATCATGCCGCCAATCGGAATCACATCGCGCGGCACAAACGCGAACACCTGAAGGACGATCAACACAGCCAATGTCAACGCCGACCCAATGCCGATGGACAGCAACGCGATGGTTTGCGCACGGGGCGTTTTGTTGGCCCGCCGCGCAGTGGTCCGCCCCGCAATCGTCGTCATGACAACCAGGAACAGCAGCGTCAGCGCCGGGTGATCTTGCTGGAAAATCAATTGCAGCGCGTAGCCGATGAGAATCAGTTGGAAAAAGCTGCGAAAAGTGGCAATCGCCAGATCTTTTTCGAGATCGGCCTGCTGCCAGCGCGACACGCCAATCGCCACAACAACGAAAATAATCGACAGCAGAACGCCCGATAGATTGTCTAATCCGCTGAAAAAATCAAGATTTATGCCGCTCATGAGTCGTGCAAACCTTCCTCATCACCGGTGGCGAATGCCAGTGTGCGTTTGTCCCCATTTTCGGGATTCAACATCGCATCAACCGTATCCACCCGCACCACCTCGCCAGCATCCAACAAGAGTACCCGGTCAGCCACGCGCCGGGCCTGTTCAATGGCGTGCGACACCCACACCAGCGTCAGGCCCAGGTGGTCGCGTAGATTCTCGAGTGATTCCTCAACATGATGGGTTGCTATCGGATCCAGCGACGACGTGGGTTCATCCAACAGCAGCACCGTTGGTTCATTCGCCAGCGCCCGCGCAATCGCCAACCGCTGTTCCTGCCCGCCGGATAGTTCTTGAGCATTTTTGTCCAGCAGTTCCGGCTCCAGCGATGCCAGTTCCATCAGTTCACCCAGTCGCTGCTGGGACAGGGTTTTGCCCTGCAAGGCGGGACCATATTGCAAATTATCCGCCACCGTCCCGGCAAACGGTGCCGTTTTCTGAAAGATCATGCCAACCTGTCGCCGCAGCTCAATCACCGGAATACTCGTAATATCGGTATCGTTCAGAAAGATATGACTTGGTTCCGGCTCTTGCAACCGATTAAGACAACGCAGCAACGTACTTTTGCCGCCGCCACTGGGTCCGATAATGACGAGGATCTCCCCGCTGGTTACAGCAAAGTTGACGGCGTGCAGCACCGGCTGATTGCTACGCGTAATGCTCAGATTTTCAACACGAATATAAGACATGGCTCCCCTATAATGGAGTCTCATTTTCTCACGTGCTAGCTGCATGGCAACTTCTAGAGGTTGGGTAACAAAAAAGCCGAGGCAAATCCCCCAGCTTTTCCAGCAGGACGCTCTTACTTGAGTGAAATTACGCACTTCTGCGCAAAAAACAGTGGGTTTATGCAAATTAAGAGTTAAATGCGGACACTATTGTGACTTGCTTTCGCCCAACCTCACCCCCAACCCCTCTCCAGGTTGGAGAGGGGAGGAATTACCGCAGGTAAGGAGGGGTGAGGTTAATCACTTTTCCGCATTATTTTCTTAAAGATCATAAACATGCTCAGACTCAGCCCCCTGCAAGGTAAGTTACTTCAGTTCGACCTTTGCGCCTTCTTCTTCCAGTTTCTTCTTGGCTTCGTCGGCAGCATCTTTGCTGATCTGTTCCATCACAGTGGACGGCGCACCTTCGACCAGTTCTTTGGCTTCTTTCAAGCCCAGGTCAGTGAGCGCCCGCACCGCCTTGATGACGTTGATCTTCTTGGGGCCGATATCCGACAGAATGACGTCGAATTCGGTCTTTTCTTCTTCTTCTTCAGCCGCCGCGCCCGGAGCCGCCGCCGCCATCGCCATCATTGGGCCAGCCGCCGCCGCGGTGACGCCCCATTTTTCTTCCAGCAACGTTTTCAGTTCAGCAGCTTCCAGAATCGTCAGCTCACTCAGTTCATCTACAATTTTTGCAAGGTCAGCCATTTTCTATCCTCTTCTTCTCTAGGCGGCTTCGCCATCTTCTTCAGAATTTTCCTGCACATAGGCTTGCAGGACATTGACAATATCGGCAGTGGCCGCGTTGAGTACGCTGACCAGCCCGGTTGCGGGTTGGACCATCAGCCCAGCGAGTTCTGAACGCAACTCGTCCAGCGACGGCAGCTTGGAAACAGCCTCAATGTCTGCCGGCGACAAGACGTTGCCGGTCATCACACCGCCTTTGATAACCAGTACGTCCTCATGCTCTTTCTGGAAATCCAGCAGCGCTTTGGCCGTACCCGGCATGTTACCATCAGCAAAAGCAGTTGCCACCGGACCCAATAGCAGATCGTCGGGCACCGGCCAATCATTGGCTTGTAGTGACCGCTTGAACAACGTGTTTTTGGTCACGACATAAGCCGAGTTAACCTCGACCAATTTGTTGCGCAGGTCGCTGATGTCGTTCACCGACAAGCCCCGATACTCGGTAACGATGATGCCGTTGGAGTGCTCCAAAAGCTGGCTATAGGTCGCAACGAGTTCTTCTTTACGTGCTCTCGTAATTGCCAAATGCATATCCTCCTTTCTTACGAAATTTGGTTGCAATAAAAAACGGCCCGCATCAATAGCAAGGGCCGCACCAATCGTCCTGAATTTAGCAATTATGGTTCTGTCCCTCACCTCGGCAGGAAATTAAGCTCTTTTTAGTGCTTAGAACTTGGTACTTCGTAAGAGTCCTTATCAAGGCCTTTTACTTAGCACTTTGCACTCAGCACTTCTATGAGCACCTGCTGTCTGCGGCAAGACGTTTTTAATTGTCCACCAAACATTATACGGGGCGGTCCCGCCGCGTCAAGCCTCGTTTTCACAGATACGAATGGAGTCCAGATAAAAGCTAGCCGGAGGTTCACTGGTCGAACCAAAGAACGCCACGCGTCCGGTTGACCACGTATCATCCGTCACGCGGCTGAGAAAGGTGTCGTTAATGTACAAATCAAAGGTGCTGCCATTGCTATCAATCCGCATGATATTAACCGCATTGTCACCTGTCTGTATGGCTGCCGAGTCCGTCCAATCCACCAGCGATGTATAGCCTGATTCGAAACGGGCGATACGATATTTGCCGCTGCTGCTTATCATAAACGCCAGAAAGTTATTGGCGTCCTGGTACCGCAGCCACAAACCGGTCCGAGCCAGTGTTCCGGTAAACTCAGACGCCCGCATGGTGGCCTCAATCCGCACATCCCCCAGCGTCACACCGCGCAAGCTACCCCACGAAACACCCCCGGCGGGATCGTTAACCCCCAGAATGGCAATTTCGTAGGCCCCGTTGTTGATGCTGATCGCCGAACTCTCCGACGTATCAATGAACCAGTCGTTGGCCGAAGGTCCGGTAAAATCGTCGGTGATCGGACAGTCAAGCGAGGCCGTAGCGGTTACAGTTGTTGCCACAAGTTGCGCCGCAGCGGGCACGGATGTAGCCGTTGGCGTTTGCTCCGCTGTAACCAACAGGCCACTGTTCAGCAGCAGTAACAGGCCGCCACCAACCACTACGATAGCAACTACCCCGGCCACCAACCAGTTCATCGAGCGCGTGACCGGTCGAACTGTGGGCCGTGTCGGTTCCTGGTTCAGATGATGGGTGACGGCACTCAGCAATGCTGGCAACCCTGCTTGAACCCGCAGGTCGGACCACTGCATGCTGATAACCGATAGGGGGATAGCGGTGCGTTCGTCACCCTCAATGAGTGCCGGAAAAATTGCTTTGCGTTGCGCGATGGCGTAATCCAGTTCTCGCCCAACCCATTCAGATTCTTTGGCCGCTGGTGACAGCAGGACAACGACACAGGCCGCATGCTCAATCGCGTGTTCAACTGCAACATTCCACCGCTGCGTACCCGGCTTCAGTCGCTCATCGGTCCATACACTGAGTCCCACAGCCGTCAGATAATCGCGCACCTGCCGCATCTGCGTGATGTCCTGGCGGCTGTAGCTGATGAATACGTCAACCATGCGGCTAATTGGCGCAGATTCGAATGTAATCTAACAGGAAGCGGTTGGGCAAGATCGACGATGACCCCCAGAACGCCACCCGACCGGATGCCCACGTATCATCAAAAACGCTGGTGATAAAGCGCCCATTAATGTAAAGATCATACTGTGAACCGTGCATATCGACTCGCACCGTGTTGATGGCACCATTGCCCAGCCGGATGGCGTCGGTTGCGGTCCAGTCTTGCAAGCTGGCATAATCCCGTTCAAATCGAGCGATGCGATAGGAGCCGGTGCTGCTAATCATGAACGCCATGAAGTTCAGTTCATCCTGATAGCGCAGCCACAGGCCAGTCCGGGTGCCAGGCCTGTCCCAATTGGTCGCGGCCATCACCGCTTCAACCCGCACATTGCCCAATTGCATCAGGTTTGGCCCGCGCAGACTGCCCCACGACGTTGCTTCATCGCGGCCCGGCGGCAAGAAGTTCAGGCTGATTTCGTAAAAATCGTCGATAATGCGTTCGTTGGACTGGATATTGGGTCGTTCATCAATAAACCAGTCGTTGGCTGAAACTCCATCTGTAAATTCATCCTGCGTAATCACATTACACGTCGGGGCCAGCACCCGGTTAAACTGTGTCACCGGCGCTTCGGTGGGGGTCGGCTGGCTGCTCGTCAGCGGATCAACAAAATAGGTCACGTCGCCCTCGGCAATCCACCCTTCAACCCGGTTACTGGTCGTGATGCGATACCAGGCCATGGATTGCGCACAGACGGGACCTTCTTCAACATCGAATGTACTACGGATGGTCATCTGGGCGACTCGGGCGAAGGTCGTGCCGGGACCCGACCGCACATTGACCGGCAGGGGGTCATCATCGCGCACAAAGCCGCGTTGGCCCGGTATCAAGCGCGAAGGCAATGCCCCTTCACAGTTTACGACACCACCCACCCGCGTTGGCGTGCTGACAATAGTCGGTGGCGGCGGTAAAGTTCGGGTGACGGTGTTGGTCGGTGTGGCGGTCGCGGGCAGCCGAACGGTTGGCGAAGCCGTCGGCGCTTGCGCAATCGGCACCCCGGTCAGATTACCGGCTGTTCGCACCAGGGCCGCACCCGACGCAATCCAGGCGCTGTCATTCGTCGGCATGAACACCTGATACCAGCCACCATCTTCGCTCACCCCCAGAATATCTAACCGATCGCCCGCATTCAGCACCCCAATCCGCATATATTGTGATCCAGGCCCTGCCCGCAGAACGACATCGCGCAGGGCTTCCACAAACGGTATGGTTGGCGTGGCCGTCCGAGTAAGGGTTGGCGTATTCGTCGCGGTGGCTGTCGCTGTATCAGTCGGCGTGGGTGTAAAAGTGCGGGTACGGGTTACGGTAGAAGTTGAGGTCTGCGAAGGCGTCGCCGTCACCGTAAAGGTTGCTGTCGCCGTCAGACTGGGTGTCGGTGTCAAGCTAGCGGTAACGGTTGCTGTTAATGTATTGGTCGGTGTTGGTGAAGCCGTGAACGTTGGCGTCGTGGTCGCCGTTGGCACGGGCGTATCAGTTGGGGCCTGGGCAATTGGCACCGCCGCCAGATCACCCGCCGTCTGCACCAGCGCACTGGATGCTGTGACCCAACCCGGTGAACCATCCGTTAATTCAACCTGATACCACAGCCCATCATCGCTGATGCCAAGTATCATATAATCGACGGCAGCATCCAATGTACCCAGTGTTGGATACTGCGCCCCGGGACCACCGCGCACGGTCAGGTTACGCTGGACGACGACCACCGGGGTTGCCGGGGTTGCTGGCGGCGCGTCAGTTGGCTCGCTTGTCACGGTCGCCTGCTCGGTTGGCACTTCCGTCGTGGGCGTCATGGTCGGCAGATTCTGAATCACCGCTGCGCCACCCCCACCCTGATTGAGCAAAATGGCGACCAGCGCAATAACGACAATGCCGCCGATGATCCCCAGACCAATCAATTGTGGTGTCGATAAGCGCCGTTGCGGCATATCGCCGTCGGTAAACGTCGTTTGTGCAGCGGGTGGATTCGTTTTGACAGCAGCCACCTGCTCACTGCTGGCTGGCGTTGCGCTCACCGGAGCCGCGACTTCCGGCTTCGGCAGCGGGCGCGTGAAAAATGCAGTCGGTTCGCCCGGCGCAGTTTGAACAGCGGTTGCCAGCGCATCGGCAAAGGCCGTCACCGAAGGAAAACGGTCACGCGGCGCTTTCGCCATTGCTGTATCCAGCACCGTTTTAATATCTTCATTGAGTTCGCTGCGCCAGATTTGCGGCGGCGTGGGTGGTTCGTTCAGATGCTTGTGCATCAAAGCAAAGGGCGTTTGACCCTCGAACGGCATCCGCCCGGTAATCATCGTATACGTCATCACACCCAGCGCATACTGATCGGTCGTCGACGTGACGCTCTCGCCGCGCCACTGCTCCGGGGCCATATACGACGGCGTGCCCATCGTGACGCCCGTGCCCGTCAGGTTCGTATTGGAGCCGACCAGCTTGGCGATGCCGAAATCCACCAGGAAGGGACTGCCCTGTTGGTCGAACATGACATTGCTGGCTTTAATATCGCGGTGAATCACGCCCCGGCTGTGCGCATAATCCAGCGCCAGCGCCAGCCGCTTGATAACCTCGACCGTCTCCGCCAGCGATGGTAGTTGTCCATCAGTTTGCTCAGCATGCTCCAGGCGTTGTGCCAGCGACCCGCCGGTGAGCAAACGCATCACCACATAATAAATACCGCCGTGATTGCCATAGTCATATACGGGGACGATGTGCGCATGTTCCAGCGCAGCGGCGGTCTGGGCCTCGCGTTGAAACCGTTCTTTATAGCCCCCCTCAGACGCAATCGCTGGCGGCAACAGCTTGAGCGCGACATCGCGCCGCAGGTTGGGCTGGTGGGCACGATAGACCGTCCCCATGCCACCGCTACCGGCCAATTCGATCATCTGGTATTTGTCAAACATCTGCCCGGCCAGCGACCGAATATTGACGCCGATCATCGACTCGTCAACAATGTCCAGCGTCTCGGTGGGGCTTTCGCGCAGCCACGATGCGGTGTTCTCGATCACCCGCGCCAGGAACTCCATCGACTGATCGATATACACATTCTTGACATCGAAGATTAGGACGCCATCATGTTCCAGCAGGGCTTGCAGATGCGGCGGAAACGTATCACGGGGGGCCAGCGGATTATAGCTCTCCTGGAACACCGGGATCATCGGCTTGCCCAGCTTATGGGCAGTCAGAATCTCCTGCTGCACCCAGTCCGATTCCAGGGTGGTATCGGCGACCAGACAGATGAAAACGTCATGCTGCTGAATGGCGTCGCGCAGGCGTGTCGGGAAATCCCCGGCAGTATCCATCCGCTCGGTATCCAGGTAGACTTCGATGTTGTGTCCGCGTAATTCCCGGGCGATCAGGTTCGCCAGCATCGCGCTGGGCTGTCGCCGGTAACTGATGAATACACTCGCCATGACCTGCCTGTTAGGGTCCAGAATCGTCAACCCTCAGTATAATCCGCTGCCTCTCAGTTGGCAAAGGTTATCTATCGGTCACCTGTGATTTAGTAAAGCATTTGCGATAACGGTGATGCCTGCCCAGTGTGACATCGCCTGCTTCTGGAGTTGGCGTAGCAGTTTAGTCCCTTCGCCGCGAAAAAATAGTCTCTAGCAAGGCTGGTTTCGGACGTTCGGCAGGCCGTGGTCGCAAAGCAGACAACAATAGCATGGTAACGCCAACGACCCCATTATAAATGGCGATTCCGACCAGAAATAAAAACCATCGCTGCTCAGTTTCTGGCTTCATGTCTGCTATTCCATCGGCGGATTCCGTGTTTTGGATCGGATCATTGACCAACATATTCAGCGGTTCAACTGGCGCTATCACCGGTGCGGGTGTCTGCTGAGAGTCAAGTTTTTCGCGATTGGGCATGCCTTCCTGCGCCCGCTGCTCCTCAGTAATTGCCACGGCATTGTCGGCTGGCCTAATTTGTGAGCCATAGCGCCGGGCATAAACCTGGGTAAATTCAGCTCCAAAAAGTAGAATCTGAGCCGAATAGTAAACCCATAAAAGCAGTACAATCAACGAGCCGGCGGCGCCATAGGTTGAAGACACACTGCTGTTCCCCAGGTATAGGCTCAGCAAGAACTTTCCAACCGTAAATAACAGGGCAGTGATACCAGCACCAATCCAGACATCACTCCATGCAATAATCACATCAGGCAGCACCTTGTAGATCATTGCAAAAAGCAGGGTCACAATCAGAAATGACAGCCCAAAATTGAGAACCTGAGCCAGTAGCTCGGCCTGAGGCAGTATGCCACTGGCAAAATTAGTGATATACGTGACGATTGTGCTGATAAGCAAGGCAACGAGCAGCAAAAAGCCGATGCCCAGCACCATTGTAAAAGACAAGAACCGGTCCTTTATCATGTTGAGAATACCGCCACCCGGCTTTGGCGTCACCTCCCAAACGGTATTGAGCGCATCCTGTAACTGACCAAAGAAGCCTGCCCCACCCAGGACAATCGTCACGATTCCGATCACGGTCGCAATCAGTCCGCTATCTTCATTACGCGTGTTCTCGATCATTGTCTGGATAATCTCAGCCGATTCCTCACCGATCTGGCCTTTAATCTGATCGATAATTTGACTGCGGGCCGCCTCCTCGCCAAAAGCTAATCCAGCCACCGCGATCACGACAATCAGCAGTGGTGCGATGGAAAAGGCCGTATAGTACGCCAAGGCCGCTGCCAGACGCGGCACCTTGTCTTCGTTCCATTCTTTAAATGTGGTCTTCAACAGGTCAAAAATTGTACGTACAGTTGTCATCAGTTTCGATTCTATTCAGTAATCAGTTGTTATAGTCGAACATATCGAGGGTTTGCCAACTTGAACAGGTCCATTTGACCTAATTCCCCATGCCATAGCATCGGAAATTGTTACTCCAAAATCGTCTGCTAAATAGCGAGGTGTTTCGCGCGGCTTCCCTAACCAGCGTATAATATAGCAAGTAGGGTGATTATTAGGACCGGCAGATGAGCAGTTATACGCCGCAACAGTTCGTGGCGGACTGGCGCGATACCCCGCTGAGCGAACGCAACAGCTACCAGATTCACTTTAACGCTGTCTGCCGGTTGGTGGGCCATGAAGCACCGGGCGGCAGCGGGACCGACGAAAAAGGGTTGCAGTTCCTGTTCGAGCGGGCGGTCAAAAAAGCGACCGGCGCGCAGGGGTTTGCCGATGTTTATTATGAAAATCACTTTGCGATTGAGTACAAAGCGCCGGGGAAATACACCGATCTGACCGAAGCCTACCAGCAATTGTTGCAGTACCGCGAAAAGCTGAATAACCCGCCGCTGCTGGTGGTGACGGACATCGACACCTGGGAAATCCACACCAACTGGCCCAACACCGAAAAGCGCATTTACCGCTTCAGCCACGCAGACATTGCCCGGCGACCGTCGATTTTGCAGCATTTGCGCGATCTGTTCAGTGCCCCGGATCGGCTGCACCCCAACCGCAACACCGAACAAGTCACCGCCGACGCCGCCGAGGTGTTTGAAACCATCGCCAACAACATGCGCGACTGGCAAGCCGAGCCGGACCGCATCGCCCATTTTTTGACCAAGCTGGTGTTTTGCCTGTTCGCCGAGGATGTCAGCCTGCTGCCAACCGTTTCCGGCAGTTCACGCGGCATCTTCAGCGAGATCATCGCCCAGACGCGCACCGATTCGAACCGTTTCAAGCGCTACACTGCCGATTTATTTCAGGCCATGGCCGATGGCGGCGACGTGTTGTTCCAGCAGATTCCCTACTTCAACGGGTCATTGTTCGACGATGTAGCCGTTGAGGACGTGCAGTTCGAGGCGTTGCTGGCGCTGGAAAAAGCCGCCCGGCTGAACTGGGAGAGCGTGGAACCGGCGATCTTCGGCACCTTGTTCGAGCGCAGCCTGGACCCCGCCAAACGCAGCCAACTGGGGGCACATTACACCAGCCGTGAAGACATTTTGCTGATCGTCGAGCCGGTGCTGATGCAGCCCTTGCGCCGCGAATGGGAGGCCATCCAGCAGGAAGCCGCGCCCATCCGCGAAAAATACGAAACGGCACTGGCCGGCAGCAACCGCCGCCAGATCACCACCTATGGCAACCAGCTTGAGGCCCTGCGCCAGCGGATGTTGACCCGCCTGCGCGAGATCACCGTGCTGGACCCGGCCTGTGGCAGTGGCAACTTTTTGTACGTCAGCCTGCAACTGCTGATGGACATGGAGAAAGCGGTCATCAACAGCGACCTGTTCCTGGGGATGACGCAGGCGCTGCCGGCGGTGCATCCGCGCCAGATGTACGGCATCGAAAAAGACCCGATTGCCCACGCGCTGGCGAGTATCGTGGTGTGGATTGGCTATCTGCAATGGCACCAGAACAACGGCTATACGCGCTATGACGAGCCAATCCTCAACGACCTGAGCCAGAACATCGTGTGTCGGGATGCGATATTAGAGATTACAACACCCCTCCCCTCAATCCCCTCCCCAATGCGTTGGGGAGGGGAAGCTGAACAGAGTGAAGCAGGGGTGGGGTCTAACCTAAACGACGAGTCAGGAACGGCGTTTACCGGCTGGGCGCAAACGCACACCGACCGCGCCCTGTATGACAAAATCAAACAAGCTGCCCGCGAAATGCGGCAGGAGCCGACTCCCGCCGAAGAACATTTGTGGCAGGCGCTGCGCAAACAGCAATTGCACGGCTACAAATTCCGCCGCCAGCACCCGATTGACCGCTTTATCGTTGATTTCTTCTGTGCCGACGCCCGGCTGGTGGTCGAGGTCGATGGCCCGATTCACGCCGAGCAGGTGGAATACGACGAACTGCGACAGGCATTTATTGAAAGTCTCGGCTTGCGCGTGCTACGGATTACGAACGATGCCGTGTTGCAACAGACGGCGGCGGTGTTGGAACGGATTGGGGAGGAACTGCTGAACCCCTCCCTCGGCTCCCCTCCGAGCGAAGCCTCCCCGTGGGACCAAAGCAGTGAGGCCGGGGTGGGGACCGAAACCGACTGGCCCGCCGTTGATGTGATTGTCAGCAACCCGCCGTTTTTGGGTGGACAAAAATTACTTCGAGAATTAGGCGAAGATTACGTAGGACAATTGCGCAAAACGTATCAAGGGCGAGTACATGCAAGCGCAGATTTAGTGGTCTATTGGTTCGAACGTGCTCGCAAACAAATTGCAGAAAGAAAAGTTAATCGGGTTGGCCTGTTATCAACTCAAGCAATTCGCGCTGGATTTAGCAGGCTAGTTCTAGACAACATAAAAAAAACCGGTGAAATATTTATGGCATGGGATGATAGAGCATGGATTCTTGAAGGAGCAGCGGTTCGTGTGTCAATGATCGGATTCGATAACGGCACACAGAAAGAAAAAATGTTAAATGGAGAAAACGTCTCCGAGATAAATAGCGATCTGACGGCTGGAACAGATGTGACGAAAGCTTATCAATTAGCGGAAAATTCTGACCTTATTGCAAGAGGAATTGAGACGGGCGGACCATTTGAACTCGAAAATGGTGAAGCTATCGCACTCCGAAATATTCAGAATGCTCTCGTAATTGTTCCTATTCTCAATGCAAGAGATGTTACAGATCGTAATCGTCGTCGTTGGCTGATCGATTTCGATCAAACGCCGCATATTCCGCCGCATGAATATCCCGAAGTATATAAACTGCTACGGCAAAAATGGGATCAGGCTATGCAACAAAAGCGTAAGCCTGTTTTTCGTGAGGAATGGTGGAAATTCAGACGTTCGGGTGAAAAAGTCCGTGCAATAATTAACAGCGGTTCAAGATATATCGCTACACCAAGAGTCGCTAAACATAGGACCTTTGTTTGGGTAGACGCTCATTCTCTTGTAGATAGCCGTCTTTTTGCAATAGATCGTGAAGACGATTACTTCTTTGGCGTCCTGCATTCCCGCATTCATGAAGTCTGGTCATTGGCTACGTCATCACGGCATGGCGCAGGTAACGACCCAACATACAACAATACAACCTGTTTTGAAACCTTCCCGTTCCCCTGGTCGCCGGGTCAGGAAGACGAAAGCAGCCCGGCGTATGCGGCCATCAGTGCGGCGGCCCAGCAGTTAAATGCCGAGCGGTCCGCGTGGCTGAATCCAGACTCCCTCCCTGATGCTTCGGGGAGGGCTGGGGAGGGGTTAGAAGAGGGGAAAAAATACAAAGACCGCACCCTCACCAACCTGTACAACGCCCTCAATGGCTGGCGCGGGTTGGAAACGATCAAGCTGAAACCGGCTGCTGCCGACTTCGCGCCCCGGCTGGACGCATTGCATCAGTTGCTGGACCGAGCCGTGTGTGCTGCCTATGGCTGGGATGATATGGGCGGTGCTGGTTACGCCGTCAACATCTACACCCCTGCCGGCGAAGAGGAAATCCTCAAGCGCCTCCTGGCGTTGAATCTGGAACGAGCAGAGTAACCTCACCCCGCTGATCGTCGCTTAGCACCCTCCGAGCGAAGACTCCCCTCTCCAAATTGGACAGGGGTTGGGGGTGAGGTGCTCTCCCAATTTGGTCCCAGAGGGAGGCTTTGCTCAGAAGCCATTGGGGGTGAGGTCAAAAACGGTACAAATGTACACCCCATCCCCCACCATTTTTGCTATGCTGGTAGCAAGTCAATCAAAAGGGAGACCATGTACATCACTCGTTACACATCCGCTGAAAAAAAGGCCGCGCTCGACTGCCTGCGCAGGAATGGCGGCAACGTCGCCCAGACCAGTACCGAAACCGGCGTCCCGGAGCGCACCCTCTATAGCTGGCGGCGTAAAGAAATGCAGCGTCCCCCGGTTGCCCCGCCCGCCATCCCCGCCGATCTCGATCTCGACGATGCCGACGCGCTCATCCAGCTTCGTCGCCAGATCATGGCCTATGTCGCCGACCTCGGCCCGTCGCTCGTCACCGGCCTCGACCTGCTCACGCCCTATCAGCGTGCGCTCACCGTTCGCCAGTTGCTCGAACAACTCAGCCTCATCGACTCGCTCATCCCGGCCCATGCCAGAGAAAATGTCACCCGCGTCGAGTTCGTAAACCCCGATGGCTCCGTCAGCGACAAACCCTTCTGGATGCAAAACCGTGATACATGATAATCATGGCAGCCCCGTGTCCCTGTTTTGGGGTGGGGCTATTAACCCCTGCCATAAATCTGGCAAATTGCTTGCAAACGCCCCCCCTTGCGGCGGCGGCAAAGCCCCTCCCTGTTGCAACGGGGAGGGGTTGGGGAGGGGTCACTCCTTCAGCACCCGCTCCTCAAACCGTTGGAGCGCTGCCTGCATCCGCTGTTGGCGCAGCGTCATCGTCAGGTCGCCGCGCGTGCGTTCCAGCACCCCGCGCACCACATCGGTCTGCCGCCGTAAGCCGCCGGTGATGGCGTCGGGGAAATCAATCGTGACCAGTTCGTCGTAGA
Source organism: Phototrophicaceae bacterium (assembly GCA_965223835.1). GTDB lineage: Bacteria > Chloroflexota > Anaerolineae > Aggregatilineales > Phototrophicaceae > CAVYXZ01. The sequence goes on along the minus strand of CBDCXQ010000001.1, from coordinate 378,224 downwards.
TAGCGTCCATCCAGCCTAGCAAGCGCTCGGCTTCATCGCTGTCCCCATCGGGGCGGCGCAAAATGTCCAGGATAAACCGGCGCAGTTCGGTCGCGGCCTCGCCCAATCCTTTGAGATAGGTCGAATACTCGACATCCAGCATGTCGGGTGTGGGCAGGTCGGCATTACGAATAATCGCATAGGTGACATGCGCCTCAACCACCTCTTTGAGCGCGTCCTGCGTATACCCGCTGTGATACAGGTCGGGGTAATCGGCGACCACCGCCCGGATTTCCCCCGCGCCCTGTTTGACGATCGCCAGTTTTTCATCGGCCTGCGCCCATTCGCGCCGGTGAATCGCCCGAATCGCCTCCGCACACCGCCGGATGAGTTCCCGTGAGCGCGAAATCGCCTCATCACGGGCGGCGTTCTTGGTGGTCCACGCGGTCTGAATCTGGTCGGTAACAGCGGTCAGGTCAGTCATTATCGCCGTCCTCATCGGGGCGTATGCCACCAAATAATTCGTCCGCCAGCGAACCCGGCGAGGGCGGCATGTTGATCGGCCCGTTTTTTTGCTCGTAGCGGTCCAGGTTCTGGTTAAGGGCTTGCAGAAAGGCTTTGGCGCTGGCCGGCGTCATCACTACTCGAGACTGCACCCGCGCCCGCGCATCGTTGGGCAACACCTGGATAAAGTCCAGGACTATTTCATTATTCGTCTGGCTGACCAGCGCCCCATTACTATAAACGGCGCTCATGCCCGCCGGGAATTCCAGTTTCAACTGGCGTTTGGATTGGCTCATTGTGATCTCCTCTACGATCCAGCGTCATTCTACCCTGCCCCGCCCGGAAAGCCTACCGCCCGCGCTTCCCCACATTCGGGGGGTGACGGCTACCCGGCCTGGTCACTATGCTGAGTGAGACGTTCATAAGGAGGCTGCGATGGCTAGCCCATACCCGGAAACACACATTGACCGCACCCCAACGCGGGAGATGAAAGCGCTGGTAGACGACAACATTGAGCAACGGATTGCTTACTATGGGGAAGCCGGAGCAGTACCTTACCGACGTGATGCCGAAGCGGCCTGGCTGGCAACCGGGATTCCGGTGTCCAGTGCCTTTTTGAACCATATCTGGCGCGTTAATCCTCATACACCGGTTGAAATTGACGCCATCATCCAGCAGGCGAACACTCGTCAGCACCCGATTTTCGTCGTCGTGCGCCCCAATCATCATGACGCTACCTTACATGCGCTGTTTGCCAGTCGTGGTTTAGCGCCCGTTGGCGCGTTGTGGCCGATGGGGGTAGATCTGGCGCAATATCAGGCACCCCGGCGCGAACCCGCACAACTCGACATACGGCGGGTCGAATCCGAAAATACGCTGGCGGATTTCCTGCGCATTCTCAATCACGATTCCAATGATGCCGGATTAGCCCGCTGGCTGGCATTTGAGGCGACGCTGGGATTCGCCGAAGCGCAAAACTGGCAGCGCTTCGTTGGCTATCAAGCTAATGAACCCGTTGCCACTGTTGCGCTGTTTCTAAGCGGTGCCGCCGCCGGCATCTATCACGTAGAGACGCTGGAAGCCGCCCGCGGTCAGGGCATCGGTTCCGTGATGACCTACCATGCCATGCGCTGGGCACAGCATCATGGTCATACGCGCAGCGTATTGATCTCAACGCCGATGGGCTATAATGTCTATCAGCGGCTCGGATTCCGCGTGCTGGATGAGCTACTGGTTTTCGGCTACATTGCCGAATAATTTTCGTCATACTCAGGCAAAAACCTAACGGAATCCACCCGGTAAGCCATGCTAGACTAAGTTGACAGGCGCTACCAACTGGGCATGATTTCATGATTACTTATGTGGTGGGGAATCTGTTGCAAAGTCCTGCACAGGTTCTGGTGAATCCCGTGAACACCGCCGGGGTAATGAACAACAGTCATTTTAAGCAGATTTACCCGGTCATGCTCGATAAATACCGGCAGCTTTGTGGACAGGGCGGATTACAGATTGGCGATCTGTGGCTGTACAAGACTTCGCATAAGTGGATCCTCAATTTTCCTACGAAAGCGCACTGGCGCGACGCCATCAAACTGAAAAATATCGAACTGGGCCTGAGAAAATTTGCCGCGACATATGCTGATGAAGGCATCAAGTCAATCTCGTTTCCGCTGTTAGGGTCCGGTCTCGGTGGCCTGGACTGGGAGGTCGAGGTACAGCCGTTGCTGGATTACTATTTAAATCCCCTGCCTATTCCAGTGTTTATTCATGTCCACGAATCTGACGACCGGTTTGCTGTCACGCTGGATGAGGCGGCATTAACCACCTGGCTGCATGGTGTGCCCCAAATACCACACTTCAGCAGCGTCTGGGCAGACCTGCAAAAACGGGTTCGCCTGGAACCGACCCTCATCAATCTGGATAATGATCAACCATTTCGGGTGCGCTTGAATGCCGACCGGCGTTTGTTGCTGACAGATCGCAACCGGCCCACCCAGGAGCTATCAGCCAATCTACTGGCGGCGGTATGGGAATTACTCTGCGAAAATGGCTATGTAATGCCGGGCGATATGCCGGGGGGTGAGCGCGATTCAGGACCGCTGGTGAGCCTGCTGGCAGAGTTGGATTATGTCCGCCCGGTCTGGCTGGCCCGCGCCGAGGAACCGCGTGTCATTGGTTTACAACTCGTACCGCCGGTCAGTTCCCTGCTGCGCGTCGTTGACGATAATTGAAGCGGGCGCATTTACAGTCGATACCTTAACCGATTATACTGATGAACAAATCGAGTGATCGAGGTGAGATGTGATCGCACAAGCACAGATGACAGCCGAAGAATTCCTGGTTTATGTCGAACAGCATCCAGACAAACGGTTTGATTTCGATGATGGGGAGTTGGTCGAAGTGTCACCCAAACCATTGCATGGCACTATTCATACCACATTCGTCCTGGCGCTAGGCGAATACAACAAACAAAATCCGTTGGGCGTAGTCTATACTGAAACGCTCCATGTACTTGATGGCGAACGGTTCATCCCCGAAGTCTGCATTAACGAAGACACCAACGCCGATTACCTGACGACCCCGCCGTTGGTCGCCGTTGAAATTCGCTCCGATTCGCAGACCAGAGCCTCCCAACGCCGCAAAGCCCAGGCCTACATTCGGCATGGCGCGAAAATGGTGATCTTAGCGTTCCCTCGTGAAAGTGTTGAAGTCTACCTGCCGGGGCAAGATGCGATTGTTTTAATTAAAGATGACGCGATCGACGGTGGTGACGTGCTGCCCGGCTTCAAGTTGCCAGTGAAAGATGTGATTTAACCGCTCAGTTTGCACAATCAGTCTGGCAATGAGTCAGGGCGCACGCGCTGGCACGCCCTGAGATTGATCGCGTGCTTAGCTCTCGGTGATCGTGACCGATTCGATGCTGTCGCCCTGGGCAATGGCATCCACGACGGTTTGACCGTCACCCGTCACCTTGCCAAATACACCGTGCTTGCCATTGAGATGGGGCGTTGGACCATGCGTGATGAAGAACTGTGACCCATTGGTGTTGGGACCAGCGTTCGCCATACTCAGAATACCAGCGCTATCATGCTTCAAACCCAGCGCACCGGCTTCATCAGCAAATTTATACCCGGGACCACCGCGTCCGGTGCCCGTCGGATCCCCACCTTGAATCATAAAATCAGCGATGACGCGGTGAAACGTGACACCATCATAAAAACCATCGCGGGCCAGAAATACGAAATTATTCACGGTGATTGGGGCTTCCTTCGCGAATAACTCAATATCGAACGCGCCTTTGCTGGTCTTGAAGTGGGCGGTATAGGCTTTGCTGGAGTCGATTTGCATCGCCGGGGCACTTGCATATTGTTTCGCCATAATGGCTCCTTTATTTGTGTTCATAAAATGGCGCTTAAGCAGCGCACGATTCTTATTATAACGGATGTAACGGTGAACCTTTAGCCACAGCCTGAATTAGACGGTCATTAACATCGACTTTTGGCACATCACGCTACCACTACGAAGTGCTGACGAGCCTAACAGAATCTTGACATAACCGTCGGGCAGATTGCCTTGCCCGGTGTTCCCAACCTATGGTACAACCGAATCAACAGCATGTGAGCCTTTATGAATTGCACTTATACGCTCTTCATCCATGCCAGCAATTATGAATTTTGCCGAAAATTCGGCGTCTATTTGGATTTTATCACCGACTCTTTATGGCATAAAATGTGGGACTGGCTCATAATGTTTATAGAAATAAAAACGCTGCATTGTGCTATAATTGTGGAACTAATCAATCTTAAGTCTTAAAAAGGTGATTATGATGGACACTTTAGGAGAGTAAGGCCACGTTCATGCCGTTGGTAGGAGTAGGGACTCATGGCAAAAGTGCTGTATATCGATGACAATTATGATAATCGGATGTTAGTACATCGGGTACTGCTGGCCTCCGACTATGAGTTTGAATTTGCAGAAGCGGACAACGCCTACGATGGGATCGATCTGGCTGCCAGCAATCCGCCCGACATTATCCTGATGGACATCAGTATGCCAGATATGGATGGGTTGACCGCAACCGCTTATATCCGTGATATGCCCGAACTGAACCACGTGCCCGTCGTGGCACTGACTGCCAACGCGATGGAAGGCGACAAAGAACGGACGCTTGAAGCAGGTTGCGATGGCTACATCCGCAAGCCGGTTGATGTTGATCGGCTACCCGAAGAGATTATGTACTATATTGGGAGTCGCCGTTGATGACTGAGGCGCAGAATCATACAATCGTAGAACCCGGTGAGGCACATGTGCTGGTAGTAGAGGATAATGTGCCCAACTTTGTCCTCATCGCGCGGATGCTGGCCTTTATGGGTGTGCAGCGCTGTGAGTGGAAAACCTCTGGCTGGCAGGTCGTTCAATTTGCCGATACGCTCCCCCGCATTGACTTGATTTTGATGGATATTCGCCTGCCCTATGAAGATGGCTATCAGGCCTTGCAAAAAGTCCGTGCGAACCCCCGCCTCAAAGACACGGTTGTCTGTGCGGTAACGGCTGAAGCCAGCGAAGATCAGATGCGTCGTGCGCAGAAAGCCGGTTTCAACGGTTTTCTCGGCAAGCCACTTGATCCTGATCGTTTTCCAACCCAGATCCGGCGGTTGCTAGCCGGTGAAGCCGTGTGGGAGTGGAAGTAATTCCAGCTATATTGCCAGTTTTTTAACATCAGCCAGGAGCTTCAGTTATGAGCATGGCGCCTAAACCGGGAAATATCCTTGAGTTTATGAATGCGATAAACCAGGATTTTCAATCCCGGCTCTCTATTGATTCATTAGCGACACAGCTACTTTCGCGCCTGGAGGCGGCTTGGTCGTCCATTCAACTCGCACGCATCTATCGGCTGGAAAGCGCTGCTGAACCTGAGTTAATCGCAGCCACTGCGCCCGGCGAACCGCTGTTGCCTGTGACCATTTTGGAATGGGTGCTGGCCGAAAAAACCCCGGCGCATGAGGGTCCCAACTGGGTCGTCGCCTTGACGCAGAATCTGTTACTTGAAGTGCAATTGGCGGCTGATGTGCCCGAAGCAGTCCATTGGCTGCAATTGCTGGCTGCGCCTATTGCCCAGCAGCTTCAGGCACTGGAGCAATCCCAGCGTTATAGTCGCCTTATGGAGTCCCTCACCACCGAGCGGACCTTCGCTGACATGTTGCACGTCATCCAGCAGGACTTGTTACCTGACAATGTGGCGAAACTCAGCCTGATCCAGTTAAACCACGAGCTTTCGGGTCAGCTTGACACCGTAAACTTGCTGGCAACAAGCTGGCAAACGCCATTTGAATGGCATCATAAGGTCATTGGGCGCGTGCTACAACAGGTTATAGATCAACAAAAACCACTCCTCAATGGCAGTTGCGACAGTATGGAATCTCCGCTGCGCGAGTACCTTATGGCGCATGATGTAGCCTTGGTAACCGTGTGGCCGCTGGTGATTAACCGCCACACGGCTAGCTTGCTCGTGGTTGACCAGCTTCAGCCCGATGGGTTGAATGCCCAGCAACAAGTGGCGTTTGAGCGCGTTGTTGAACGCTTGAGCCTGTTATACCAGGCCCGGCAGCTTTTAGAAACCGGCCAAGCCAGCCGTGACATTGCTGACAACCTGGTGCTATCCAGCCGCTTGATTACCACTGCTGACAATTACAACGACATGGCTCAAGCCGCGATTTACACCATTGCCCAGAATATGGCCGGCGTTGCTCTGACGATCTTTGATCAGCCGTTGGATGCGAATACCCAACCAGGGGGTCGGGCGGTAGTTGCTTTGGGTATAGCTGAAGGGCCGGTCGATATTGGCGACTTCAACTATTCAACCTTGCTGCCCGGACCGGATGAGATCAAAAATTTGTGGCGAGGGTTGCCCGTTGTGGTTAGCGGTCAACCATCCGGGGGTTTCGGACTGACGGTTGAATACTATGATCGTTTTATCCATACGCATGAAATTGGCTGGTTAGCCGCCTTTGGCTTGCGGGCGGGCGATCAGGTATTGGGCACGTTGGAAGTCCTGCGCTCAACCCCCTATCATTTGTCTTCAGAAGAAGTAGACGCTTATACCACGCTGGCCGATCAGATTGGGGTGTCGGTGCGCAATCGGCAACTTCTCGATCAAACGGCAGCGAGTCTGAATGAAACCCGCCTGCTTTATGACCTCAATCAGCAGTTACTGCTGGCGCAAGATACGTTAGAAGTGCTCACCCCGCTGCGTACGTTAGCACCCAATGTCAGCCGCATTTCGCACAGTACGCTGGTCTATGATTCGACGGGTGGCATCCAGGACATCCTGGTCAATCATGTCATCACGCCAGACCAGGAACAGGTGGTTCACTCATCAATGCGGAATTTCCAGAATGAAGCAGCGTTCCAGGCCGATCTAGAGTACTGGGCACGACCAGACCAGCAACTCGTTTTTATTGAAGATACGACGGCTGCAACGACTGAACTGCCCCAGGCAATGGTGGACGCTGCCCGCGAGTTCGGGGTGATGAGTTACGTCATCATGCCAATTTATGAACGGGGACGGCTCAACGACATTATCCGAATCGCCTTTGACCAGCCACAGACCTTTGCCGATCATTCCCGCCGCTTGTTCCATGCCGTGCGCGATCAGATGGGCATTGTGTTGCAATCGCTGCGGTTGCTGCAAGAAGCGCAGACCAGTGCTTCCGGCCTGGGAAAACAGGTAGTCATACTGCAATCACTCACCGAACTTTCCACCGTTATCAGCATTGCCCGCGACGAAACCCAACTACTGACGCAGAGTGCCCAGGCGCTCGTAACGGCCATGAGCATTGATTATTGCCAGATTCATATGATTGACCCAGTTGAGAACGTGGCCCGGTTGGTCGTTGAATATCCCCATCAGGGACGCGTTGGCACTGTAATTCAGCCAGATGAAATGCCGCTGGCGTTTGTGCCCAATCCCGACCGACCCGGCCCAGTCGTCGTTAACGATGTTGCAACCAGCGATTTAGTCCGAGACGAGAAGCGGACGGACTTGCTAGCGCAGAAAATCGAAGCCCTGATGCTACTACCCCTGTTCGCTCGTGGACGTCTGATCGGTGGCATCTGGTTGCATAGTTACCGGGAAGGCCGGATATTTACCCCGGAAATCGTCGAAATTGCCCAGACGATTATGTCGCAGGTCGTGGTCGGTTTACAAAATCTGCGCCTGCTGGCTGAATCCCGGCGACGGTCAGAGCAGTTACAACGCGTGAGCGATTTGGCCCAGACGATCCAGGCTAATCTGGACCTGGAAGTCGTACTGCGCACCGCGCTGACCGAAAGTCAGGCTATTATTCCTATCGAGCAAATGATGATCGCCCTGTACGATAAAGAGCAGGGCGCACTGCGCCAGGTAGCGCAATATGTTGATGGCGAACGCGAGGTCACACCGAACAGTGGTCAGGAAGTTGCCATCAGCGATCCATTGATTGGTGAGGTGTGGGACACGCAACAAAGCCTACATATTGCCGATACGTCCGAACGTGAAATTACTACGCCTCACATTGCTGCTGGATCACTGCTGGTAACACCATTGCGGGCGCGGGGCAATCCGGTAGGCATCGTTCAGGTGGGGCACCGTCAGCCTCATATTTATACGGAAGCGGATGTCATTGTGTTCCAGCAAATGATTGGTCAATTGGCTGCCGCCATTGAGAATGCGATGGTGTACGAACGCACCCAGCGCCAGGCGCAAAACGAAGCATTGGTCAACAATATTTCGTCCCGGTTGCAACAGCAGGTTGAGATTGAAGACATGATTAAGCTGGTGGTCAGCGATCTGGGCGACGCACTGGGTGCCCGCCGCGCCCGCATTCGCCTGGGCACGGGTGAGCAAGCAGGGGTAACGGCTGATGAATAGGTTACAAGAACTGTTATTCAGCACCGCCAATTACGACCGCCTGACCGAAAAAGAGCGGGCGCGGACGATTTATATCATCAGCGTCGGGCTGATGATTCTTGGTATTTTATTATCACTAATCTCGAGAAACGAAACCGGCCAAAATGTGTTCCAGCAAGTTGCGACTGATCGCAATATTGCCATTCCCTTCGTCTTTTTCTATGGCTTGAATATCCTCAGCTACTTTCTTACCCGCGTCGGCAGGTTGAATCTCGGCGCATTTAGTCTCATAATGACCTGGACTCTGGGGTTTGGGGTCGGGTCGGCAGTGGGTGGTGGCTATAACTCCTTCAGCGGCATGGTGGTGATCGTCACTGTGCTCCTATCAGCATTGCTGCTACAAACCAGCGGCCTGTTACTGGGTGTTATCCTGGCGCTGGCGACGATTGGCGGCGGAATCGCGGCCCGGCCCTTTGCGGGACCCCCAAACTTTGACACGCCGCTGGCAAATGAACTCATGCCACAACTCTTCGTGGTTGCAATAGCGGCAGGCATTGCATTTGTATATTTGCGGGTATCGAGCCTTAATCGGGAAGAGACCCTGCTGGAAGCGATGACGGACCGGCTGACACTCTCCCAGATCACCTCGCAGATCACGCGGCGCATCTCCAGCCGCATGGATTTGGAAGCAGCGCTCACCGAAGCCGTTAATTACATTGTGACAAATTACGCTGAAATCTACCACGCCCAGATTTTCCTGGTGGATTCAGCCGGGGCCAAAGCGGTTCTAGAAGCCAGTACGGGTGATGCCGGACGGCGATTGCTGGCACAAGCGCACAATCTGCGCGTGGGCAGCCAGAGTGTAATTGGTGAAGTCACAGCGACCGGTGCGGCGGTGGTGGCCCGTGCCCGTGGTTCTGGCTCCGTCCATCGCGCCAATGAATATTTGCCCGATACGCAAGTCGAGGCCGCTTTCCCGCTGAAAATTGGTGACCAGATTATCGGTGCATTGGATTTGCAGAGTACAAGTCAGGATGCTTTCCCCGAATCCGACCAACCCATCTTTCAGACCCTGGCGGACCACATCGCTATCGCCGTCGACAACGCCCGCTTGTTCCAGGAGACCCAGGCGCAACTGGCGACCAATGCCAGGGTAGCGGAGCAGGCCCAGCAAGCCCTGCAACAGGTTGAAAAGCTCAACCGACGGCTGACGACGCAGGCCTGGTCAGAGTATGTGGGCAGTAACCGGTCGGTGGTTGATGTCGATATTGACCTCTTAAGCGGACAGGCGGCCCCCAACGAAAACTGGACGCCGACCATGCAAGCGGCGGTTGCCAATGCGGACGTGATCGAGGAGGTGGTTAACGGACACCGACTGCTCGTCGTCCCGGTACAGGTGCGCGGTAAAGTCATCGGGGCGCTGGAATTTGAATTGGATAGCGAAGGCCAACTGTCAGCGGAGGATCGCCAGTTGGCGCGAGATGTTATCGAACGCTTTGGTCTGGCTGCCGAGAACGCCCGCTTGTTCGATGCCAGCCAGCGGAGCGCCCAGCGCGAAGCTCTGATCAATGAAGCCGGTACGCGCTTACAATCTGCTACCAACGTCGAATCCTCAATAACTGAGGCGGCCCGCAGTCTGCAACACATGCTGAAAGCGGGCCGGGTATCCATTCGGCTGGGTGAACCGCCGGGCACCAACGGCAACGGAAAGGACGGTGCCGTATAATGAAAATTTTGCAATCCTTATTTGAACGAACACAGCAGGTAGATATTCTTTCGCGTCTGCGACTGCGTTATATTCGGGCACTAGCGCTGACCGGGGCGATAATAGCCGGTATCGGAGTGATTGTCCAGCTTACGGTAAGTGAAAACGCCAGAACAGCTGTTCCAGTCACGGCAGCATTCCTGGGTTTTTGTCTCGTTGTGTTGGCACTAGCACAACTCCGTTTTGTTACGCTATCTGGCACCTTGCTCATTGTGGTATTTCTCATCGGAGCGACGACGACTGCACCACAATTTCTTCTAGTCGCTATGTTGACGGTGATCTCATCGGCGGTTTTAACAAGTTTTCCGATATATATCCTCGTAAACGTCGCGCTGGTAGTAGAGTTCCTTAGCAACTTCAGTGAATTGGCCGCGGCGACTACCGGTGGTTTTTCGCCAGAGATGACCGACATGTTGACGGTGGCAATCTCATTGACGTTGGTCAGTGTCACCACTCGCTACTTCATTTCCAACATTGAACGAGCAGTGGATACAGCCAATCGCAATGCCAGTCGGTTGCAGACCACAACCGAAGTCGGTCAATTCGCGGCTACCCTGCTGGATTTGCAAGAATTGTTTGACCGTTCGGTTGATTTAATCCAGCAACGCTTTGGTTTCTATCATGTACAGGTGTTCATGGTGCGCGATAACCAGGCTGAATTGGTTGCCAGCACCGGCGAGGCCGGTCAGCGTTTGCTGGCGAATCGTCACCGCCTGGAAGTCGGGTCCAACAGCGTGATTGGCCGCGTCACCCGCTATGGTGAGCCAGTCATTACCCGCGATACCGACGCCGATGCGGCCTATTATCGCAATCCGCTATTGCCTGACACCCGGGCCGAAATGGCCGTCCCGATTTTCGAAGGCGACAATGTGGTGGGTGCCTTGGATATGCAGAGTACGGAGCGGGATGCTTTTCGGGAGACCGATGTCGAGGCCCTGCAATCGCTGGCAAATTCACTGGCATCAGCGATTCGCAATGCCCGTTTGTTCGAAGAACAAAATCGCAGTGTGAAAGAACAACAGCGTCTCTATCTCGAATCCGAAGCTAACCTGCGTGAAATCCAGCGCCTCAACCGCCAGCTCACGAAAGCGGGTTGGAACGAGTACGTCGGACAATCACAGGAAGCGGCTGGTGTCACCCTGCATGACAATCAACTAACCACGGAAACCGAGTGGACCGAGAATCTAATCGCAGCCGCACAGCAGCGGCGACCCGTGACGCATGCCGCCAATGGTCAGCCAGGGACCGTCGCCGTTCCCGTGATATTACGCGGTGAGGTAATTGGGGCTATTGAGGTCGAGTCAGGCGAAGATACCGATGAAGCCGTTTCAGTTGATATGGTCCGCGCGGTGGCCCAGCGGTTAGCCACCAGCCTGGAAAATGCCCGCCTTTTTGAAGAATCGCAGGCGGCAACGGCCCAGGAACAAAGCATTAATCGCATCGTAGGCCGGTTCCAGACTGCGGCGACTGTCGATGACCTGTTGCAGATTACACTGACCGAGTTGAGCGAAACACTCGGCGCACGCCGGGGTGCGATCCGCTTAGGGGCCATCCCCGATGTAGCCCAGCTTAATGGAGATCGCCAATCATGATAAGTCTGTTCCGCCGTTGGATGGCGACGATCCAACAGCAATATATTAACCCCCTGGAGCGACGCCGGGCGCTGGGCCTGACGATCATGAACGGTGTTGTCATGGTGGCCTGGGCGCTGGGTTTCATCGCGCTCAATATCATTCCATTTATCCAGGGCGAGACCCTATCAATTGACGGCCTCATCCCATTTATCATCACGCCCATTCTCATTGGGGCCATTCAATTTTTTGTCCTCAATAGTCGGGTGCGCCTCGCCAGTCAACTTTTCGTGGGGCTGATTCTGGTGAGCACGCTGGTGCCCCGCCTTGAGGGCATCAACGGTACATCAAGCATTATTCTGGTGATTCCGGTGCTGGCTGCTGGTTTGTTGTTGAATCGCCGTGACCTGTTTATTGTGATTGGTCTGCTACTATTCGGCATCTTTTTCGCGGCGTTCAATCAAACCCAGACTGAGGCGTTCGAAAATTATCTCAAAGCTGATCGCGTTTTCTCCGATCTAACGGTTGTCATGATTTCCGTGGGCCTCAGCACGGCATTTATGGTTGTTTTTAGCGGCACCTCTGAAGCCATTGCCAGCGATTTGATCGGTACGAAGCAACGCCTGACACTGCTTCAAGCCTATCGTCGCAACCTGAGTAATGCCCAGGACGAGGACGATGTCCTGGTTCGCACCGCAGAACTCGTCAGCGAGAAGCTCCTCTACACTTATACCCAGTTGCATCTGGCCGACGCTGAAGACCGTCTGTTTACCCACGTGCGCACGGGTATGGGCACCCGCCACACCGTCAGCCAGACCACGATTGACGCCGACAGTGCAGTACGCCTTGCCCATCGGCGGTTGGAACCGCTTGTCATCACACCCGACGCCGCATATGCGCAGCGCAGCCACCTGTTGCCATCGATTACCTATGCTATCGTGCTACCCCTTATTGTTGGCGAGAAATCCATTGGCGTACTCGATATTCAAAGCAATGCGGTTAATAATCCGTTCCGCGATAACGAGATCCCCCTTTTGCAACTGATCGCACTTGATCTGGCACAGGCTCTGTCCCAGGTTCGTTCGCGCAATGAACTCCAGGCTGCGCTGCAAGAGCGGCGGCTGACCGCTGAACGCCTGGAAACGCAGGTGGTTGACCTGCAAAATCAGATGAACCAGAATCTCGGTAGCGATTGGACCCGTTACATTCAAGGGCGTGGCACCGAAGCTTTTGGTTTCGATCTTGGGCAAAATCTGAGCATGACGCGAGCGACCGACCTGCCAGAACATCTGAAGGCAGCGATGGCGCGCGGCGAAACCGTCGTTGAAGTTGGGGAATCTGAGCAAGTCGTTAACATTCCGATTATGCGGCGGGATGATGTGTTGGGGGCAATGTCATTCGGACTACCGCTGGAGCGACGAGTGACGGAGCGCCAACTGGACATTGCCAGGGCTGTAACCGACCGGCTGACGGTGGCACTGGAAAATGCCCGACTGGTGGAACAGAGCCAGGCCCAGGCCGCCCGTGAGCGCAAAGCCAGTGAAGTTTCCAGCCAGTTATTGGGTCAACAAGAAGTAGATGCATTATTGGCAACGGCTGCGGAGAGTTTTAGCTCGGCACTAGGAGCCATCTATACGCGCATCTACATCGAACCTGATCCCCTGCTCACACCTGATGAGGAGGCGCTATGAACGAGATATTACGCCACTTAAACATCATTTCCTGGCCGATCTGGGTCAAACTGCTGGCAGCACTACTGTTGGCAGCAATCATTCCCGCAGCGCTGGCGCTATTGCTGACGGTGGATACACTGGACGCGATTAGTACACAAAATGTAGAAGGTTTTATTCGCGAGACCGGCACCCGTCAGGCCAATGCCATCAGCGCGGCGTTTATTCAAGCCCATTCCGAGATCAATGGTTATATTGAAGATGAAGGGAATGCCGGATTACTGCGGGCTGTGTTGCCCGTTTCCGACGACCCCAATGATGATGTAAATCCCATCAGCATTGCCAATCTGGTCAGCGATTTGCAGGCGAAGTTACTCAACACGCCCAACTCGGTGTATGCAGCAATCACGGTCGTTGATCGCCAGGGCCGCATCGTGCTTGAAGCGTTGCCAGGACGCACCGTGACGATTAACACGGGCCGCAACATCGCCGAAAGCAGCACGTTCCAGCAGGCTTTCGAAGCAGCGATGGTGGGTGAATCCCAGCTTCTGGTCGTTGATCTTGAATCAGAAGCCGAGCCAATTATCAATATTGCCAATGTTATTACTGCCGTCATTCCGGGGCGAACCGAGCCAGCCCTTCTCGGTTATACCATCGCCCGGGTGAAGCTGACACCGATTATCGAGGCGAATTTACCCTTGAATGTTGAATTCGCCGATACGTATAGCCAGCTGGTCAACCGAAGTGGCCTGGTACTGGATGCCGCCGGTGTAATCCTCGAAAATAACACCCTCGCCACCATGTCGACACATTTACTCCGGCAGGCCGAAGGTGGGGAGCCTAATCTAGAAATCACACGCCAGAACAATCAACGCATCGTTCGCTATTATGTACCAATTGCACATTCGCCGTTTGTGCTGGTCGTCGAAAGTTCATTTAGCGTCGTCGCGAATCAGATTACATCGTTTCTGGTTGAACGGGGTTTTGCACTGGTCGTGGGCATCGTGGCGCTGCTGGTGGTCCTGGTAATTTTCTGGAATTATTTGTTCACACCACCACTGCGCCGCTTGAGCCAGGCTATTCAGGCGATGAGTGGCGGCAATTATGGGCTGCCCCTGCCCGATGTGAATCGGGGCGATGAGGTGGGCGAACTGGCGGGTAATTTCGCCGATATGCGCCGACGCATTTTAAATCTCGTGACGGACCTGGAGCAGCGGATCGAACGCCGCGGACGCGATGTGACCGCAACGCGCGAAATCAGTCATGCCGCCGCCACCCAGCGCGACTTGAATCAGTTGATGAATCAGGTTGTGAATTTGATCGTCGAACGCTTTGATAACATCTATCACGCCCAAATATTCTTGATTGATCCTGACCGACAGTTTGCCGTCTTACAGGCCAGTACCGGCGATCCGGGTCGCCAGTTGTTGGCACGCGGGCATCGCCTCGCGGTGGGCAGTTTGAGCGTTATTGGTCGCGTGACGGAGGCCGGTGAAGTCGTGATCGCCCGCGATACCTTTAGCAATCCGGTTCACCAGCGCAACGAATTCCTGCCGGACACACTGGCCGAACTCGCGATTCCACTGCGGGTCGGCTCACAAATTATTGGGGCACTCGATGTTCAAAGTCGGCTTGGCGACACCTTTGACAGTGAACAGGTCGAAGTGTTGCAAACGATGGCCGACCAGATCGCGATTGCGATTGAAAATGCACGCCTCTATACCGAGTCGCTGCGTCAGCTCGCGGAGTTGGAACGCAACCGTCGGGAATCAACGCTCAAGACCTGGTATGAATTTATGAATAATCAGCGTGTCCAGCGGTTGGAACAGGTCGCGGGCACATCGGACGGGAGCAGTAGCGCTTCACTGGATGATGTCCGTCAGACGGCACTGGCCCAGGGCGCGGTGGTCGTAGGCAAATCCACCACTAATCACACGATCCCATTGGCGGTCCCAATTCGGCTACGCGGTCAGTTGCTGGGCACCGTCGAATGGGAAGTGCCTGAAACCGAATTCGACGAGGACAAGGTCCAATTGGCCCAGGCGCTGACCGATCAACTGGCTGTGAATCTGGAAAATGCCCGCTTATTCCAGGAAAGCCAGCGGGCGACCGAACGTGAGCGACTGGTCAACGAAATCTCCGCCCAGTTGACGCGACAAAACGATATTGATCAGATTCTTCAAACAGCTGTGCGTGAAGTCGGCATGGCACTGCGCTCGCCCCAGGTGAGCATCCGCCTGAATTCGCCGGCCAATGGCAATGGGCACAATGGACATACTGCAAACGATCATCAAGGTGAATAGCAAATGACGATGGCGGCGACAAATATACCGGTTCATCGACGGGTTGCCCGCCGGGTCTTCCCGGCGGTGATGTTGGCTTTTGTGCTAATCGGCCTGCTGGGGTTGTTTACCGTGCGCAACGGAACCGTCAACAACGTTCAGGCAGCACACCGCATTCTGCTAGCGGACATTATCGGCCAGGTCGAAGCCCAATTTGAACAAACTGAGGATAGCCTGGTCTCACTGGCGCAGGCCGACGTGCTGGACGTAAACGCTGACTTTATGCGGGCGACGAGCAATCTAGGCGTGCGTAATGCGATCCTGGCGCTTTTTCTGGATTGGATGCGCGAACACCCTGACCGCTATGTTTCGTTGCGTTTGGTAGCAGCCAATGGCAATGTGCGCTTGCATGTATCAAATGGTGCTCAGGGAGCCGCAATTACCGCTAACGACCTGGAACCGCTGCCAGCAGAATTATTTGAGGATGCGCTGGGTTTAGCTGAAGGTCAACTGGTCTTGACCAGCCCACAATCATTACGCGCTATTGCCGATTTTTCCAGTGATAATTTCTTGTTCGTGACACCGCTGGATTCAGTTGAAGGCAATGAGGGTAATATCGGGGTGTTGTTACTCGAGGTGGCGACCACCGAGTTGCTTGGTGCCGCCTACGATACGGTGCGTTCAGACTTAAAAGGCCTGGATGGACGCCGGATTTTGGTCGTCAACGATCAAAATTTGCCATTAGTTGACAGCTCAATCATGGATTTAGGTGCATTATTTGCGGCAGACAATCAATCATCGAATGCAGCCAGTTTAGCCACGTTTTTATCGAATCACCCCGGCGATTTGATCGCCCAGAGTAACAGCGGCCTGGTCATTTCGGCGCAGACTATCAATTTCGGCAATGAAAATCTGTCAACGGCCTGGGCCGATTTACGCGTCGCATTGGATCTACCCTGGCGCGTGGTGCTCATTGATTCGGCGGTGCGGTTGTTTGGCGAGTCGAATATATTGTCACTGACCGTGTTCGTGATTTCGCTGTTGGTTGGTTTAGGAATTTCGGCGCTCGGTACGGTCGTGCTGCGGCAGGCGTTAGCCCCGCTCGAACAGGCAACGGAATTGGCACGTCAACTGGCGGCGGACAACACGAGCAGCGCACCATCTGTGTCGGCGGCGACCGACGACCAGCTAACACAATCGATTACGAAGCTGTCCGGTCGCATCCAAACGTTGGGGAGTGAAATAGAAGCCGAGCGAAAACGGCTGCGCAGTAATCTGGCTGTAGCAGCCCGCGTCAGTCGGGAAGCCTCCGTTCAGGCAGATCTGGACACTTTATTAACCCGGGTAATCACCCTGATCTGCGCCGAACCCCAATTCCATCATGCCCAAATTTTCCTGATGGATGACATCAATGAACATGCTATTCTCGCTTACAGTCATGGTCCGCTAGGTCGTGAGCTACTGGAGCACGGGTTCAAAATTACTGTGCGGAGCGCGACCGTCATCGGCGGGGTCCTGGTTGAGCGGCAATTACAGGTTGACAATCAGATCGTACCGCCATCCGATAATCGTGACCTGAACCTCCTGTTGCCGAACACCCGCTCACGGCTGGTGCTACCGTTGTTCAGCGGGGACACACCGTTGGGCGTCCTCGATATTCAGAGCACGGAGACTGATGCGTTCTTAGAAGAAGAATTACAGGCGTTCGAACTGCTAGCCGATCAGGTCAGTATTGGCATTTCGAATATCCGGTTGCTCCAACAATCTGAAGCGCGGGTTGCCGAGATTGACGCGCTCAATCGTGAATTCACGCGTGATGCCTGGGACGGCATTGAAGAACGTCTGGATATTGAGCAGGCATATCATTATGACTTGCGCGATGTTCAGCCGGGATCAACTGAACGCGATGCAGCGGCCTTGAGTGTGCCCATCACCATTCGGGGCGAGGTTGTTGGCGCGCTGGATGTTGCCACGCCTGAAGCTGGTGACTTCACCCAGGACGAGCAACTGGTATTACAGGCTATTACCGATCGGGTCGCGTTAGCGATTGACCGCGCCCGACTGTTTGAAGAAACGCAGTTGAGCCTCAACGAAACATCGGTGCTGTATGACTTGAGTAGCCGCATCAACGAAGCGACCGAACTCAAGGAAATTGTGGCAGCGCTGACCGCATCGGTGTTGCAAGGTGCCAGCAGCGGGCAGATCATTGAGTTTGACGACACCACTGATGAGACAGCCACAACCTGGATGACGATTACCGCCGATTGGTCAGTTGGCCCACGCGACCAGATTCAGGGCGAACTGGTCGGCATCCGGCTCCAGATCGGGGAAAGTGGCTTCCTCAGTCGCTTATCCGGGGATGCGGTCACGACGGTGAGTGATATTGACAACGTGGCGGACCTGGACAAAGAATTCCACTACATTCTACAAAGCCTTTACGCACGGGCGTTGGTCATTATTCCATTGACGATACGGGGCAGGTGGCGCGGGTTGATCGCGGTCCAGTTTCGTGATATCCGGCGGTTCACGGAACAAGATCGACGGCTTTATACAGCGGTAATTGACCAGGCCGGTGTTGCCATCGACAACAGCTTGCTGCTGCGCCAGACGGCAGCAACCCTGGATTTGCGGGAGCGCATGTACGGGGCCAGCCGGTCGATCAACGCCTCACAACGGGTAGAAGATCTGGTCAACGCGCTGCTGACAACCACCGACAATCCAAACCTGAACTTTGCGATGAGCCTGTTAGAAGGGGAGCACAATTCGGCTGGCTGGCCGCAAACGGAACGCCTGCTGGTCCGCAGTGAAAATGGTCAATTGCTGCCGCTGAATATCAGCATACCGCTGATGGTAACACCGGAGTCACCCTTACGTGACCGGCAGCCAGAAATCTGGCGGGATCACGATCAGGCAATCGACACACCGCGCTCCAGTCATATTCGGCAATGGGGCCATGCTTACACGGCCATCTTCCCCCTGTTTAGTTTGGATAACCCGATCGCGC
The DNA here is from genome assembly GCA_965223835.1 of Phototrophicaceae bacterium. GTDB lineage: Bacteria > Chloroflexota > Anaerolineae > Aggregatilineales > Phototrophicaceae > CAVYXZ01. Next base: position 359,561 of record CBDCXQ010000001.1, on the reverse strand, counting down.
TGCTTTACTTACTGGCCGATGATACCTATGAGATGGGTGCCGATGATTACGAATTCTATATATCGCTGACCGGTCAGATGAGCACCGCGCTCCAGAATCAGCGCCTGCTAGTCCAGACGGAAGCAGCATTACAAGATGTCAGCCGTTTGTATGCCGCCAGTCGTGAAATTACGGGTGCCCCTGACCTGCGCATGGTGTATCGCACCGCAGCAGAACATCTGTCGTCAGCATCGCTGGCGACCGCCCAGATTATGTTCTTGCTGGCCGTGCCGGAACGTAAAATAGACGCCCCCTTCCTGGAATATGGCTACATCTGGGATGGCAATACAGGTGACACGACTTCGTTTGATCAACAGATCGCACGGGCCGATGTACCCTACATTCATCTGGTTGATCCTGAGGGCGCGGTATTGATCGGCAATGTAGAGTCTAATCTGACCGAACAACCGAAGTTGGTCAGTGAATTGGCAGCCAGCAATATCCGTAGCCTGATCGTCTCCCCGCTCCAATTCCGCCAGAAGTGGTTTGGAATGCTCGTCTGCACCAGTCATCAGGCAGACGCCTATGACGACCCCTATCGCCAGTTTGTTCAGACTGTTGGCGATCAGGTCGCGATTGCAGTGGAGAACTATGATCTCATCGCGACGGCTGAAGAAGAACGCGAAACGCTCAGTTCGATTCTGGAAACCATGCCTTCCGGTGTGTTGGTGCTGGATGCGAAAACTTACCTGCCCCTGACCACCAATGGTCAGATCGAGCAACTACTGGGTCAGGCCGTTAGCACAACGGAGCCTTTCAGCGCCGCCTATTACAATCTTTACCGTACCGGGACCCAGTTGCACTATAACGATGACGAATTGCCGATCTTCATCACGGGACAATCAGGCGATCTGGCATTTGCCGACGACCTGGTAGCGGTTCATGCTGATGGCTCACAGGTGGACCTGCTGCTCAATGCCGCCCCCATTCACGACGAAAATGGCGACATCGAAATGATCGTGGCCGCCTTCGAAAATATTAGCAGCTTACGCGGGCTGGAAAACGCCCTTCAGGACAACCTGCGCGAAACGATTGCGCTCTACGAAGCCACCCGTGCCCTGGCTGAGGCTGATGAAGTGGACGATGTGCTGGATGTCATCATTGTCCAGATGGCGATGATCGAACCCCATGATGCTGCGGTGGTCGTGTTTGACGACGCAACCCTGGAACAACAGGTGGCGCGCACCTTGCTGCTACCGCCCGAAGAATTTGTGCTGCCGCCCGGAGCATTCGATTATAACCAGAGCGTAATGATTGACGATGTGACTCAGCACAGTGCGATCAGCGCTGATGAGGCCACCGACCTGGCTGCGCGCGGTTTGCGGGCGATTGGGACGATGCCTTTACGGGCGCGGGCACGTGAGCTACCGATTGCGTGGCTGGTGATGACCTATAGCGAACCCCACCCATTCGCACCGGAAGAAGAGCGCTACTTGACCACGCTGGGCGACAGTGCGGCGACCGCGCTTGATAATCGTTATCTTTTCCAGAGCACGGAAAACGCGTTGCAGGAGGCGAGTGTACTCTTCCAAGCCAGTCGGGTCCTGGCTGACTCGACCGGCCCCCAGGATATTCTCAACTCGGTTGTCGATCACCTGGCAAATGAAGATACAAACCACGTCTTTATGGCGTTGTTGACGACCAATTCGTGGGACGCGCCTGGCGTTCAGGCTGAGGTCGTGGTCGGTTGGAACGCCGATGAAAACAGTGTAGATTTGCAAGGGGTGACGTTGACCCCCGATCAGTTCCCAGCCTGGACGATTTTGTCATCACCCGAACTCGTGACGATTGTCGATGTCGAAAACACACCCGACCTCGACATGTTGGAACAGGCCGGCATTGAAAGTCTGGGAGCGCAATCGGTGGTTATCATTCCGTTGCGGGTGGCAAACCGGGCTATCGGTGCCATCTGGATGGGTGCGCCTGTGCCCCATGAATATTCCGAGCGTGATTTGCGCGTTTACCAATCATTTGCGGAACAGACCTCGCTGGCGTTGGACGCGGCCCATCTGTTCCAGCAGGCCGAACGCCGCGCCGGACAGCTACAAACCTCAGCCCAGGTCAGCCAGTTTGCCAGTTCAATTCTGGAACTGGATATGCTCCTGCCACGATTGGTTGATCTCATCATGGCTGCGTTCAATTATGACCATGTACAAATCTTCCTGATGGACCGTGAAGATCGCTTTGCCGAACTGCGGGCCAGCACGGGTGAGGCCGGTCAAAAATTGCTGGACGCCCAGCATAAGCTAGAAAAAGGCTCCATGAGTGTCATCGGTGCCGTGACTGCCGAAGCCCGCCCGGTGCTGGCCCTTGACACGGGCACGGTCGACGTCGTTCACAAGCCCAACCCATTCTTGCCCCACACCCGTTCTGAGATGGCGCTGCCCTTAATCATCAAAGGTAAAGTCGTCGGCGCACTCGATGTGCAGTCTAACCGTTCCAATGCCTTCAACGACGAAGATGTGTCGGTATTGACCACGCTGGCAGCGCAGATTTCAGTGGCGATTGATAATGCCCGGTTGTTTGAACAGGCAGAACACCGCGCCAGTGATATGAGCTTGCTGTTCGCTGTAACGACCGCTGCTGCCTCGGCGGAAACGCTGGCTGATGCCCTGAACCATGTCGCCAGCGACTTGCGTGATTCGCTGAATGCACTGACGGTCGGCATTTATCTGCCAGTCATTTATGTTGATGAAATCACCGACGCCCAGCGCATGACCATGCGGGCCGAAGCGATTGCCGGGTTTGATCAACCGTTGTCTGAAATCCTGGAAATTCCAGTAGGGTCCACTGATAGCATTATCGGTATGGCCGCCGACATTGGCCGACCCCGTATTATCAATCGGGTGCCCGATGAACCGGATTATTTGCCGCTGTCAGGTGAAGCGCAATCTGCGGTGGTCGTGCCCCTGCTGACCGGCAACGAGATTATCGGCTTGATTACGATGGAAAATTCCCGGTCGTATGCTTATAGCCATGAAACGCTCACGCTGCTGCAAACCATGGGTGGTACGCTAACTGCACTGATCCAGAACCAGCAGTTGCTGGAACAGTTGCAGGAAACGAATACCCAACTGCGTGAACTGGACCGCATCAAGAGTGAGTTCCTGGCGAATATGAGCCACGAACTGCGCACGCCGCTGAACTCGATTATCGGTTTTAGCCGCGTTATTCTTAAAGGTATTGATGGTCCACTCACCGAGATGCAAGAGCAAGATCTGACGACGATCTATAACAGTGGTCAACATCTCCTGAATCTCATCAATGATATTCTCGATCAGGCCAAAATTGCCGCCGGTAAGATGGAGATCAAGCCTGAATACTTTGACATCAAAGCGGTGGTTGATGGCGTGCGGTCCATTGGTATCGGGCTGGTGAAGGACAACCCCATCGACATCAAAGTCGATATTGAATCGGGCATACCCCAGGTATATGGTGACGAATTCCGCACGCGACAAGTACTGCTCAATTTGCTTTCGAATGCGGCAAAGTTCACGCTGGAAGGCGCCATTACGCTAAGCGTATACCGCACTCAACACGGCACAACTGACGAAGATATGGTGCGGGTGGATGTGAAAGATACCGGCATTGGTATCGCCGATGCGGACATCCCCCTATTGTTCCAGGCTTTCCGCCAGGTCGACTCATCATTGACACGCACCGCTGGTGGTACCGGACTGGGCTTGCCCATCTCCAAGTCACTGATCGAAATGCAAGGCGGCGAGATGCTGGTAGAGACGGAAGTTAATGAGGGGTCAACCTTCAGTATCACCATTCCTATAGAGCCACCTGCCGGTGGTGTGCCGGTTAATACTGAAGGCGACGAAGGGCAACCTGTCGCCGAACACACGAATGGTACGGGCCACAACGGTACCAATGTTACCAGTGCGGATGAAGAGACAATTGAGATTGACGACGACAGCAAACGGACCAACACGGTCCCGGCAGTTATGACAACCAAACGGCAGGTATTGGTCATCGAAGACAATGCCGAACGAGTCGATCAGTTCCGCCGTGCCATCCAACGCGAGGGCTTTGATGTCTTTGCCGCGTCAATACCGTTGGAAGCCGAAGCAATGGCAAGTGGCTTGCGACCGTCCGTCATCATTCTGGACGTTAACTTTGCCAGTGGTGGCGGCTGGGACATCCTGCAAAAGATAAAAGATCGAGACGACACGTTTGATATTCCGGTCGTGGTCGTTACCTTGAGCGACGAAAAAGACCGGGCACTGGCGATGGGTGCCTTTGCCTTCCTGCAACATCCCATCATCCCGGAAGAACTGGTCGACAACGTGCTCGCTGCGGAAAAGGATGCCAATACCGACCGCATCCTGATCATTGATGACCAGCCCGAAAGTGCCCGTTTGCTGGAGCAGGTGTTGGACGAACATGGGCAATATCGTGTATTCTCAGCGCACAACGGCAGCGAAGGCGTTTCTCTGGTCGCCCGCCGCCGCCCTGACCTGGTGCTGTTGGATCTGCGGATGCCAGAAATGGATGGCTTTGCCGTGTTGCAAGAATTGCGCTCCAATCCAGAAACGGCAGCGATTCCTGTGCTCGTGGTCACCGGGGACACGCTCAATATGGATGAACAATCTCAGCTGAGCGGCGTTGATGTGACGTATAAAACCGACATTACCCTGGAAGATTGCAAAACATTCATCAGTGATGTGCAATCGCGCCTGACACGTAACGGAGATTAATCTTGGTCTCGGAAGTCCAATATCAAAAGCAGTTTGAACTGGAATGCATCAATTGTCACCAACGCATCTACTTTGATAAATCAATCACCGGTTGCCCTTATTGCGGCGAAAACATTCTTGAAGCGCGGTACGATCTGCGCGGATTAGATCCGCGACGCTGGCTGCAAAGCCTCAAAGAACGCCAGCCAGGGTTGTGGCGCTATCATGAGGTCTTACCCTTAAGCAATCTCGATAATGTAGTTAGCCTGGGCGAAGGCGGTACCCCGCTGGTTAAGTCGCAGGCCCTGGCTGCCAGTCTGGGCCTCAAACACCTTTATCTGAAAGATGAACGGCAAGGACCGACGGGAAGCTTCAAAGACCGGCAAGCGACGGTTGCCCTGTCGGTGCTCCGCGAGATGGGCATTGACGAGCTGGTGGTTGCCAGCACCGGCAATGTCGCCATCTCATATGCCGCCTATGGGGCACGCATGGGCATGAAAGTCTGGGCCTTCTTCCCCAGCCTCGCGCCGGGTGATAAGATGCGGGAAGCGGCCTTGTATGGTGCCGAAGTCATCAAGATCACCGGCACCTATGACCAGACCAAAGAACTCGCGGCCCGGTTCGCCAAGACGAAAGGCGTTTTCCTCGACAAGGGAATCAAGAGCGTCGCGGCCATTGAAGCCATGAAAACGATGGCGTATGAGATCGGCGAACAACTGGGTGATGAACTGGAAGATGGTCAACGCTGGCGCTCGCCCGATTGGTTTATCCAGGGGGTCAGCGGTGGCATGGGGCCGATTGGCGTTGGCAAGGGCTTTCGTGAGATGTATGACTTCGGCCTGATCGCCAAAATGCCGTCATTAGGCGTCGTGCAATCCAGTGGTTGTGCGCCCATGGTCGAGGCCTTCGAGCGCGGTCAGCGCATCGCCACGCCCATTGATAACCCGCAAACCATCATCGCCACACTGGCTACCGGCAATCCAGGGCGGGCCTATGAAATCCTCTATGATTATGTCGCTGATTATGGTGGCACATTTCTTTCAGCCAACGATGAAGAGGCCTTCAGCGCCATCCGCATTCTGGCCCGCAATGATGGCATGTCCGTTGAACCCGCAACCGGTGTAACCTTCGCCGGGCTTTTCAAAATGGTGCAAAAGGGCATCATCAAGCCCGATGATGTGGTCGTGGTTAATGTCTCCGGCCATACGCTACCGGTTGAAACAAGGATTCTGGGCGACCAGTGGCAGCAGTCGGTTGACCTATCCCTGAAATCACAGGCACCGGTATTGCCCGAAGAAGGTTTACTCTCGGCTTTGGAACAAGTCGATTCGATGGTCCGACGCATTGCAGTGATTGAGGACAATCGGGATGCCGCCCGGCTCATCAAGCGCATTCTGGAAGCGAAGGGGAGTTACGATGTACAGATTGCCCATGATGGGGCCAGTGGAATCGAACTGGTGCGTCAGGTGCGGCCTGATCTGGTGATTACCGATTTGATGATGCCCAATGTTGACGGGTTCACCGTGATTGATACACTTAAGGCGGATCCGGAGATGACCCGTATTCCCGTTGTTGTCGTAACCGCCAAAGAATTGACCGCGAAAGAACGGGCACGCCTGAGTGGTCAGATCAGTATGCTGTTGCAAAAAGGGTCATTTATCGACGAGGAATTCGTTGAAAATCTGGTGAGCAAGCTGGACTAACGCGGACTCACCTTATGCAATTGAGTAAACGACCATCGAGGGGCCCCGGCAAGTCGAACCCGATAAATTAGGATTATTTGCAGAACATCTGGTACTGAATAGGACGGGCTGTGATCGGAACCCAGACGAAGACAATCTTATATATCGAAGATGATCCCGCCAGTCGCCTGTTGGTCGAACGAACCCTGAAATATGCTGGATATAATGTACTGGTCGCCGAAAATGGGCTGCAAGGGGTTGATATTGCCCGCTCGGAAGCGCTGGACATGGTGTTGACCGACATTAACCTGCCGGATATTAGCGGACGTGAAGTCACAACGATGTTACGCAGCGATAACCGCTTTAAGAACCTGCCGATTGTTGCCCTGACGGCTCAGGCGCTTGATGAACAACGGGAGCTTACGCATGCTGCCGGGATCACCGGCTACCTCACCAAACCCATTGATGTCGAAGCGTTACCCGACCAGGTTGAACATTACCTCAAAGGGGCCAAAGATCAGATTGACGCCGAGCGAATGACGGCAGCCCAACAACGGTATACGCAGGAAGTCGTGACCCGCCTGGAAGCCCGTATCCGTGAATTGGAAGAGGTGAATAAAACACTGCGCCGCCTTGATAAAATGAAGGATAGCTTCATTCAGTTGACGGCCCATGAATTACGCACGCCCCTCACACTGGTATATGGTTACAGTCGCTTGCTCGAAGATAGCCCCAAACTGAAGCCAATAATCAGTGAAGATGAAAGCACGCGCACCCTCATTCGCGGTCTGGCCGAGGCCATTGAGCGCATGCAGGGCATTATCAATGAGATTCTGACGATCAGTCGCATCATGACCAATCAGATCGACATGTCAATTGGACCGGTTGACCCGGCGCACGCGATAGAAAGCATCCTGAAAGACCACGATGAAGCTTTGAAATTACGCCGCTTGACTGTGCATCGGGATACCAGTCAATGGCCTGACAGAATGCGGGCCGATTATGAGCTGTTACTCCTGGCACTCAGTAATCTCGTAAGCAACGCGATCAAATATACCCCGGACGACGGTCACATTTATCTGTCGGCTAAGGCCGATGAAAAAAATATCCGCTTCAGCATCAAAGACACCGGGATCGGTGTTGCCAAAGATGAACAGAAACGCATCTTTGACCGCTTCCATACAGCGGGTGACATGATGCTGCATTCCACCAGTAAAACGGCGTTCCGGGGCGGTGGCCTGGGCCTGGGGCTGGCAGTCTGTAAGGCGATCATTGAAGCGCATGGCGGCCAGATATGGGTTGAGAGTGCGGGTATGGACATCGACACATTGCCAGGGAGCGAATTTATCGTCAAGCTGCCACTGGTCGCTGAGCTACCAAACGGAACCAATTGATGGTGAAAAAACCCTTTCCAATGCATGGGCTGGTTGCGGCCTTTACCACCCCCATGTTTTTGGGCATGGCCCCTATTTTTGGCAAGCTGGCGATCAATGCCGGGGCGGACCCCTTCAGTGTGGCTGCAATCCGCACGGCGGTCGCGGTCCTGCTGCTGTGGGGCCTCTATATCATCTTTTTCCGCCGCTTTATTTACATCTATCCGGCAGGCTTACTGGGCTGCGTCGTGATTGGGGCCGTAAATGGCATCGGCTCACTCTTTTATTATGGCGGGTTGGGATTGCTGGATGCCTCGTTAACCCAACTGCTCAATGGGATGTACCTGGTATTTGCCATGTTGCTGGTGCGCATCGCCGGGGAGCGGCCCGACCGCCGGACGATTCTGCGGGTGCTGCTGGCGCTGGTGGCGCTGGTTATTTTGACTGGCTTTGGTGATAAGCCAATTCACTGGCTGGGCGTGGGTTTGATGCTGGGCAGTGCGTTGATGTTTGCCGGGACGGTGATTCTCAGCCAGTACGTCCTATATGAGATGCCATCCCCAACGGTTGCGCTCTATGTCCTGACCACAATGGGTGTCATCGTTATGATGGTATGGCTGGCGACTTCGGCCCGGAACACCGCCTATATCCTGGAAGTCGCATTCACGCCGATTTTCATCCTGGGCGCAACAACCGCCCTATCGCGCTTGGCGATGTTCGCTGGCGTGAAATTCCTGGGCAGTATGCAAACGGCGATTCTGGCGATTACGGAAATCGGTGTGGCGCTGACACTGGCTTTTCTGGTCTTGGGCGACCGCTTGACCGCCGGGCAATGGGTGGGTGTTGCGTTGCTGGGCGCGAGCATTCTGCTGGTACGCGGCAGTGATCTAACCCCGCGCTCGTTTAATCCGGGGCAATTATTGATGGCGAACATATCGAGCCAGCAATTTCAATGGATTGCCTTTCACCGCGCCTTTGGCAAAGAAGATGTGGATAAAGAAGAAGACGTCATGGCAAGAGTTTCCACGCAGGAACTCCACGCCATTCGCAACATGATGCAGGCCGATGATGGTCCAATGGACCCCTTCCCGATCAATCCGGCAGCGTCCTACAGTGTGGACCTCAGTGTATTCCTCAACGAGTCACCAACCCCGGTAGACGAAGATGACGATCATTCACCCGCCGCCGCGGCTGATTAGTTAATCCAGATCGCCGACATGTCGCGGGTTGCGGCGTTGCAGAATATCCTCCATTCTTGCTCGAATCAGATGATCGCGATTGGTGTGCGGTAAAATGTAAAAACGGTTCTGTTGAATGCCAGCAAACACCGCCGCCGCAATGGATGCTGGGTTCGCCCCGGCCTGTATCGCATCTTTATGACGCTGGATATGTTCGGCGCGTCCCGGAATTTCGATGTCGCTTTTGTCCGCATTCGCTGTCAGGTGAGCGGGGCGATTGCGGTCGCCGCTCGTGATGGCGGTATTGACCGTACTGGGACACAGCACATGCACCCGCAAATCAGTGTCCAGATGCGTAAGTTCTTCGTAAAGCGTTTCGGAGAGCGCAACAATCGCATGTTTTGTCACGGTGTAAATGCCTAACCGCCCGGAAATCAACCCTGCCAGCGACGACACATTAACGATGTGAGCCGGGGTGTTTTGTTTGAGCATGAGCGGGGCGAATATATGCACACCATGAATCACCCCCCAAAGATTCACGCCCATCACCCACTGCCAATTCTCAATCGTACCGGTAAGCACTGCACCGGAACTTACCGAACCAATACCCGCGTTGTTTACCAGCAAATGCACCGCGCCGAAGTTACCATAAACGGTCTCGGCTAATGCCTCAATATCTGCAATCTGGGAGACGTCGGTCACAACCGGCAGCACGGTAGCACCCTGCCTGGTGAGGTGGTCCGCCGCTGCTTCGAGGGCCGGGGCTTCAACATCAGCTAATACAACTTTCATGCCCAACTGGGCACTGTGCTCGGCGATAGCATAACCAATGCCGCTGGCCCCACCGGTAATCACCGCCACTTTGTCCGCAAAATCCTGCATGATTCGACCTTTACTTTGTCTCAGAATCAACAAACCTGTCAATCGATATTCGCCTAAATCATAAAGATTTTGACGATATGTTATATACTGGCAGTGGTCAATTAACCATAGCTTCAAAAGGGGGGTAAGGTCAATGAGTGATGTTGCATGGGTCATGCAAGGAGAATTGGACCCAACCCAGGAGTATTTCGCAGTTGCAACCGATGGATTACGCATTCCCATCTGGCATCTAATGGGTTTCATGCGGCTCAACCGCTATACTCAGGCCAACGTTGTACAGATGCAAACCTATGATACGTTAATCGGCTATGCGCTGAACACCGAATTTACCGGCCTGATGACCAACTCCCGCACGCTCTCCGTTTGGACAACAATGCAGGCCATTCGCGATTATACCTATGCCGGTGCCCATGCTGAATCGATGACCGAACTGGCAAAAATACCCTCACTCAAAGTCAAACATGCCATCTGGAAATTTAATGGAGCTGATGGATTGCCCACCTGGGAAGATGGGCACACCCACATTTATCGCACTAAAAAGTGACCTTATCCTGCATATGAAATACATTCCTTCAACATAATCTTATGTGCTTTGCTCAACTATATTTCGATCCAATCGTTTACGATAACAAATCATCCGGAAAATCAATAAATTCAACTGGGACAGCCGCCGTAAGGTAATGTTTCGGCTCCGGGTGATAAAATTCATACCCCGCAGCAATCATCTCGCCAGCCCGCACGCGTAATACAATCGCCACTTTAGCATGTCGTTTGCCGACTCGCTCAGCCCATTCAGGATCAACCGACAGGTGAACCATCTGGCGCTGCTGTGGTTGCAAGCCTTCCTCGCGGATAGACTTGAGCGCCGGTTGTGATGTACCGTGATACAGGTACTCTGGCGGGTCCACCGGGTCATACTCAATGGTGCGCACAGCGCTATGCCCATACCGTGCCCGGATGCGACCATCAACCAGTTCAAAGCGCTGTTTGTCATCGAATCCCGCAACCACCTGAAGCAAATCTCTATAGCTGTAGCGATCCTGATAGCGCTGTGTCACCTGCGTCCAAACCGCCTCCACATCTGCAAAGCCCTGGTCATCCAGTTCAATGCCGAAATCAGCCGCCCGGTGGCGCAAGATCAACGAGAGAAATTTTGATAGTTTGGTGAGGTTAGGCATAGTGGATTCTTTCTCACTCAATATCAGGTGCTCAAAGCACCTGGCTAGTTTTTCTGATAAGCCCCATCAAATGGGGCTGGTGGTATGATCGTTTATTCAATACGTTCCAAATAGGTATTCAGACGCTGGCTAGCATGCCGTTGTTTTTGGTTGGCAATGTACTCAATAACCCGCGGCAATTCTTTCTCGCCGAATGACATCACACCATAGCTCTTTTGCCAACGAAAACGCGTATCAAACACATAATTCGAATTCATCGCCCGTGAGGAAGCGCCCTTCATTTGACCAACACAGGCCGCTACAGCAACATTTGGCGGAATGCTAAGGGCAACATGAATATGATCTTGCACGCCATTGACAGCGAATAGCTCACACTTTAATTCTGTGGCCTTATTACGGATTTCGGTGAATAAGACAGACTCATACACAATCTCAATCAACGGCTCACGGTGTTTAGTGCTTCATCCGGTAAGTAACTATGTAAAAGCCTTGCGCCAGACATAGGGTTTCTTGTGTTGATTCCAATAGTGTGTAGCCCATTCAATCGCGTGAACAATCTCATCGCCAAGCTGAAAGCAACGTCCTTTGAGAGCGAGTGAGCGTAGGGTTTTCCACCAGGGTTCAATCAAGTTCAACCAGGGTGCATAGGTGGGTTGAAACAGAAACTTCACTTGGGGATGAGCCAATGCCCACAATAAGACATCGAGTGTCTTATGAGTGGATAGATTATCCAGGATAAGGTAGATGGTTTTGCCAGACCATGTATCCGCGACATGATCCAAGAAGGCAACGAAGTTGGCGCTGGTCCGTCCGCCATAACAAGCAGTCAATGCCTGACCGGTTGCGGGTTCAAACGCACCAAATGTCCAAATCTTGCCGCGCCTACCATAATCGGCTTCCACATGCGGGCGTTTTTCATCCCACCGCGGCGCAGCATAGGTTTTGGCTGAGGTCGGTCCCATCTCATCTACGCAGAGTACATAGGCATCGGCAGGTGGTTGGCGATATAAGCTCACGATTGCCCCCTTTTTTCCACGAATTGTGGATCGGGACTGGCACTGAAATAGGTTTTCTCCTGATACCATTTCAAGCCTTCTTGCTTCAGCACATCACCCAATTGACTGCGCGAAATGGCAATCTCAAGGTCATGATTGACATATTCCACGAGCAAATCGAGTGTCCAATGTCCAAATTCAAGCCCCAGGTGTTGGGGATTGGTTTTCGCTACTTTTACAATCTCACCACGCTGCTGTTCGTTGTAAACTAACGGGCGACCTTCACGCGGTAAGTCCTCGACGAATGCCAAGCCACGATCATTGAATTGATGCACTTGATAGTACACTGTCGCACCGGTTCGACCTATGTGTTGAGCAATGGCTTCCACCCGCTTGCCTTCTTGAAACATCAGAATGATTTGTGCACGCTCTACGGCCCGTTGCGGCGCCGTCCGGGATCGACTAATTTGGCGTAACTTGGCTGCTTCGCCTTCCTTGAAGGCCCGCAGCGATAACTTCTTGGGCATCTGGCGTTCCTTCTTTATTTACCAGCATACTCTATTTTAGACCATTTACCGGATGAAGCATTTAGTTGACCACGTAATATGATAAAAGCATTTCCAGAACGGCATGATACATTCCTTCATTGCTGATTATGCCTAAGTGAGGATTCAATCCCCGAAAAGAGCTTTGGGAAGCGGTTAAAAAAGGCTACTTCAAGTGGCCTTATCAATTTTTTGGCAGCCGGATGCTTTGAGCATCTGGCCGAATTATGCAACAACAATAACCTGCCCCTCGGCTGCCCGCAGCAACCGATCAGCGATGCTCACACCGAGGCCTTCTGCCGCAAATTGCCGCACCAGAATCACATCAACGTGGCGAGTATCCAGTTCGCGCAGCGCCGCAAATAAATTCCGACCAATCTGGGCCAGATCAGTCTGCGAACCCAGTGACAAAACAGTGGCATCGAGGTCAGAAAAAAATGCTTGGTCTTCATCGGTCGTGAGTATGCCAACCGTTTTCCCGTCTGCCAGTTGCTCATGGGCAGTGGCCTGCATTTGATCGGTGACGGCATCAAATGGCCCGGTGAACAACAGAACCGTTGCATTGGGCGAATAATGCTTGGTGAGCATCCCCGGTGAAGCCGGTCGGGCCGCTTGATCGTCCATTTCAATGTGATGGTGGCGCTGTTGGATGGTTGGGATCACCGTTTGCAATGCTTCCAATGTAATCCCACCGGGCCGCAGCACCAACGGCGGGCTGACAGTCAAATCGAGGACCGTCGATTCAAGACCAATCGGCGTCGGCCCGGCATCTAAGATCAAGTCCACATGTCCAGCCAGATCGTCGTAAACATGTTGGGCACTGGTGCCACTGGGCCGCGTGAAGCGATTGGCGCTGGGCGCAACAATGGGCATACCTGCCGCGTGTAGTAACGCCTGGGCAACCGGGTGCGATGGCATCCGCACGGCGACGGTGGTCCGCCCCAATGAAACGCTGTCAGGCAATTGGGCATGCCGTTCCAACACGAGCGTGAGCGCACCCGGCCAGAAGGCAGCAATCAACGGATCGGCTACATCAGGAACATTCATCGCGACCGCCGCCAATTGCTCGTGGGTCGCTATGTGCACGATCAACGGATTATTCGCGGGGCGTCCTTTGGCGCTGTAGATCCGCTGCACTGCCGCTTCATTCAACGCATTGGCTCCCAACCCATAGACGGTTTCGGTCGGGAATGCAACCAGCCCGCCCGCCTGAATAATAGCAGCCGCTTCCGCGATTATAGGAGCAGCGGGCTGCTGCGCATTAATTGAGATAACATGAGTTTTGGCGTGATACGCCATTCCTCACCTCTTTCTATGACAATTATCCTGCTTTTTCAGCGGTGGAAATAGCAGCGGTCTCGATGCCCTTATAATGAGATAAAGCTGATGGTTAAGCAATGGAAAATCTGGCGATGTCAAACATAAACTACCCGGATATTCTTGGATTAATCACTGATGGGGTGCGCTGCAACATGAATGTCGTCCAGCTTGCACTCGCGACCCGTCCGCGTGTCGTCCGCGCCGGACGACCATTTGAAGCCCTGCTGCTGGTGCAAAATGCTGCCGATGTGAATGTGGATGTCACCGTCAACCTGAAGTTACCCCCGGTTGATGCGAACAAAGTAAAAGAACCGTTTAAAGCCCATACCAATCGACTGGTGGTCGGCGTTTGCCCCGCTGAAGTTGGCTATATCCGGCTGCCCATTTTGAGCGATCCTACGACGGCTGTCCACGCGGATTATAAGCTGGGAGTCGCGGTACAGGTGAAGCCGCTGGATAAACCGCAGCGCATTCGACAGGCAAAGGGTGGGGGTGCGGTAGATCATCTCAATGACACCGCCTGCCAGGCCATCACCGATCTGCAAAATTTGCACTTCGCGACCACTAAACATTTTGGCAAACGCGACACATTGGAAGTGAACTTCAGCGTGTTATCCAGCAGATTAGGCCGACTGACCGACCTGCAACCGGGTTGGGTCAGTCTATGGACCATGGCCGACTATCAGGATGATGATGGCTTGTTTGAAGTGTATGCACCACTCCTTGCAGAGAGCGTGCTACCCAAACTCAAGCCTCAATTTTTGCTGGAACCGTTACGCGCCGCCACTTTAGCGCACTTTGCCGCGGCGGGCTATCCACTCGCACCGATTGAAGCCCTGTTTATCGCCAAAATGCTCATGCGGGTGTTACAGCGGGCCGATCCCGTTGACGATCTGACCGACTATGGCACGGCAGATGTTTACAACGTGCTGCACACGATTGAGTCGTGGCAAAATGACGGGGCAATCAAGCCGGTACCCCATTGGTGTAATGGCTTACTCCATATGATCGCGCATAATCGAGCGGTTGCCCAGCATGTCGATCAGGCCTTCAATCAATCGCTATATTTTGATCTCGTCCGGGATGCGATACCGCTGGCTCACCAGCAGCTTGCAGCGGAAATGGGGCCAGAAACGAGTCAGCTTCAGGCGGCGGAACCCTGCACAGCGGCGTTATTGCGCGGCTTACAGGGCAACGAAACGCTTGATTTTGAGCAGGTGTATCATCCACTTTTGCTGGGTGGGTTGCTGGCCCATAATCACGTCTATGTCGAAAATGAGCGGCTGGATGAAGCGTTGCATCGGCTTCAGGCGCGGTTGGAAGAACGGGCGACGGAACAAACGGTCACCAATCAACCCATCTTTGATCTGGCCCACGAAATTGCCCAACAACAGAGCCAGCAATTTCATTTCCCGATGTAACAACTGTTGTATACTGGAATAGGTAGGAGCATGGACGATGAACAAAACTACCTATCCCGACATTTTCGATTTCGTCACTGCTGGCACCCGCACCCAGGTTAACCATGTGGACGTGGCGCTGGCGATTGCGCCGCCGGTCGTGCGAGCTGGTCGCCCCTTTCAGGCGCTATTACTGGCCCAGAACACCAGCGACGCCCATGTCGATTTGAACGCTGTCCTGAACTTACCGGGACGGAAAAGTCGCTTCGTGGCCGCTGCTGAAACCCTGGATTATCGTTTGCGACCTGGTGAAGCCGGTTATTTTTCGCTGCCGATCAAGAGCCATCCCGAAACCGCACCCGACAATAACTATAAACTGGGCGTAGCAGTCACGGCCCGACCCCTCACCAACCCAACCCCAGTCCGTGCAACCGGCGAAGGTCCAGCGCTAACCTCGCTTTCACAACAACGCCAAACGACCATCGCCAAACTACGCCAGCTTAAGTGGTCAACGAGCAAACGCTTTGGCTTGCGCGACGCCCTTGAGGTGTCATTTCAGGTTGGACCAGCCCAATCGTCAGCCACATCAACGATCAAACCGGGCTGGCAAAGCCTGTGGAATCTCGCCGCCGATGGCACCCCCAGGATGCTGCTGGACCATTATGCCGATCTGCTCCAACAGCGCGTGTTTCCCAGGTTAAAAAAAGATGCGATGTTTGTGCCGCTGATGCAAGCGACGGCGGAGCGTTTTAAAAAAGCCGGTTATCCCTTGAAGCCAGAAGAGATCCTGTTGATCTCCAAGCTCCTGACGCTGGTTGTCCACATGTCTGACCCGGGTGAGGACAACATTGATTATCTGGGCAGTCAGGAATTTAATGTCCGGGTGTTGTTCAATCACGATTTACCCCCGACGGTCAGGTTCCCCCGCTGGTTTGATGTATTGTTGCGGGAGATCGCTGCCAACGAACAAGTGGCAACCCGCCCCGCGCAGATTGTAAGCGACAAAGCCTATACCGCCCTGGTGCGCGATACGTTGCCCTTTGCCTTTGCCATGATCGCCAAAGTTACGGGCGAAGACCTGGGAACCGAGGCTGAAATCGCCAGTTATAGCGATAGCTTCATCGCCCAGTTGGATAAGACCGATGGGATGGATTTTGGCAGGGTGTATTTGCCTTTAATTATGGGGGGTGCTATTGTGTTTGATCGGGTCATTGCTCCCGAAGAGGTGCTGGAAGATACGCTGCGCGGGATGAGTCAGGTGTTGGCCGATCGTGACGCCGAGTGGACCGAAGCGAACGATCTCGTTTTCTTAATGACCAAAGATCTGATCAATCGGTCGTTGCGGTTATTTGGATTTCAGATATGAATCAGTTTAATTTTGAGCCGATTTACCCCGATGTTTTGGGGGCGATTACCGGTGGCACGCGCATCAGCATGGAGCATTTACAGTGTGCGCTGGGCGTGTTCCCGCAACGGACATTTCTGAATCAGCCCGTTGAAATTGTGCTGATCTTACAGAACATGGTTGATCAGATGATGCAGGTGAAGGTCAACATTCAGATGCCCAAGGAGGACAAGAAGGGCAATCCTATCGTCATTGATACCCCGCGCAAGATGGTCACGCTGGGGCTGCGTCCCGGTGAAGTCGGCGTGCTGCATACCCCGGTGATCCCGCGCCCGCCAACCAATCCAGGCAATAAACTCCCGGTCCGTGTAGCCGTCCGCTATCGCACCGCACGCAAGGGCAAGCGGGTGCGCCCCTTTACCGGTGGCCCACCACCCAGCATCGTTGCCATTTCACCCTTCAAGCTGCAGGTCTTGCAGGATGTCAAATTCACTGCTGAAACCTGGCATCATTCAACTGATATTCTGACGACATATTTCGATATTGCGCCCAAAGTCATGCAGGAGATTCCGCGCGAACTCGAGGCCCGGTATGAGGCGCTGTGGACGCATGAAGAGATGGCAACCATCCAGGAGCCACAGCTTGAGCATATTGCAGCCGCCCGACGGGTAGCGAACGGCCTCACGCGAACGTCAATCTATCTCTTTCTGTTAGATGAAGTTGAAGAACGATTTGCGGCCCGCGGCATCCCGCTGCATCCGGGCGAGGCGACCGCCATTGCCAAGATGATGACGTACACCCTGGATGAGGGGTTGGAACTGGAAGCAGGCTTTGAGATGGAAGCCAGCCAATGGTTCCGGGTGTTGTGTCAGGTCCTGGCCTATGATGAAGCGATTGAAGACATGGATCGCGGCGAACTGGCTGTTGAGTATCTTTTCTCCGCCGCCTTTTATGACGCCATCATGCTCGCATTTAGTGTCATTGAACCGAAAGTGAAGATCAATCTGGGAACCGAAGCCGAACGCGCCGATTACGCCAACCGGGCCGTGGCATGGTTATCCGGGCAAGGGGAACCGGATTTGACCTATGTTTATCTACCGCTGACCATGGGCGCGATTCTGGTGAATGAGCTGGCAAATGTCCGACCAGACAATCCCTGGACCATGATTGACATGTTACGCCAGGCATTGCAGGGGCGACGACGCTTGTTGATCGGTGAAAAGGCCCCGCTCCTCAACATGACAAAGCGGTTGCTGGATATTGGCGAGGATATGCTGCGACGGTCACGGGTAAACCGACCCTGACCCTCTAGCAAAAGGTTTATCCACCACCAACGTAATTTTTACGCTTGGACGCGTAAACTGTAAACTGCGATCAACTCCAGGCAAGTCGAATGTTGTTGTGCCGCAAATTCGGTACAATAGCTTTACGGCTGTAATGAAACGAGGTAAGTAGTTATGATGCGTTTTGACCGTTTTACTGAACGGGCGCAGGATGCGGCCTCACGTGCCTATGAAATCCTGCAACGTTACGGTCACAATCAAGTTGATACTGAACATATCCTGCTGGCGCTGCTGGAACAAACCGATGGGGTGATTCCCCAGATTCTGGAACGCTTGAATGTTGATGTGAGCCTGATTCGTTCGCGGTTAGACGAAGTATTGCGGGCCAGCCCCAAAGCAGCTATTTATGGGGGCGGCACCGGTCAGGTGTTTATTACGCCGCGCGTGAAGCGGATAATTGATCTGGCGAATGATGAAGCCAATTTTCTGGATGATGAGTTTATCTCTACCGAACACATCTTCCTGGCGATTCTCAAAGAGCGCAACACCGCCGTCACCAAAATTCTGACGGACCATAACATCAACCGCGACCGCGTTTATGATGCGATCAAGGAAGTCCGCGGCGGCCAGCGCGTGACCGACCCCCAGGCCGAAAGCCGCTATCTCACGTTGGAGAAATACAGTCGTGATCTGACGCGCATGGCAGCCGAAGGTAAGCTGGACCCGGTAGTGGGACGTGATGCCGAAATCCTGCGCGTCATTCAGATCCTTAGCCGTCGGACCAAGAATAATCCAGTTCTCATTGGTGAAGCTGGAGTTGGGAAGACCGCGATTGTTGAAGGGCTGGCACAACAGATCACAGGCGGTGATGTGCCCGAGATTCTGCTGGGCAAGCAGGTTGTCAGCCTGGACCTCAGTGGCATGTTAGCGGGCAGTCGGTTCCGGGGTGAGTTCGAGGAACGGCTGAAGGCGACCATTGAGGAGATTCAACGGTCTCAGGGCGATATTATCCTGTTCATTGATGAACTTCATCAAGTCGTTGGCGCCGGTGCGGCCCAGGGTGCGCTAGATGCCGGCAATATGATGAAACCAGCGCTGGCGCGGGGCGAACTCAATGCAATCGGTGCCACAACCCTCGACGAATACCGGCAATATATCGAGAAAGATAGTGCACTGGACCGTCGATTTGCGCCGGTTTTTGTTGAAGAACCCAGCGTGGACGATACCATCGAAATGTTATATGGCCTGCGCGACCGCTATGAAGCCCATCACAAAGTTACGATTTCCGATCAGGCGATTGTCGCTGCTGCCCGCCTCGCGGACCGCTATGTCACCGACCGGCAACTTCCCGATAAGGCGATTGATTTGCTGGATGAAGCAGCGGCCAAATTGCGCGTGGCGCTCTATTCATTGCCCGCTGATCTCAAGCAAATGAAAGACGAAATTACGCGACTCGCGGCGGACGAAGAAGCCGCCAGCATGGCTCGGGAGTATGAAACGGCAGCAGCCTATAAGACCCGACGGCTACAGATGGAAGATGATTTCGAACACCATAAGATGCTATGGCAGTCGGAAAATACGCTGGATGAAGTTGTCGATAGCGAGGACATTGCCGGGGTTGTCGAACAGTGGACCGGAATTCCAGTTAATCAAATGCTGGAAACCGAAAGCGAAAAACTGCTGCGTATGGAAGACGCCCTGCATGAGCGGGTGATCGGCCAGGATGAGGCGGTCTCGGCCATATCCGATGCCATCCGTCGGTCACGCAGCGGTCTGAAAGATCCCAAGCGCCCGATTGGATCATTTATCTTCCTGGGGGCCAGTGGTGTTGGCAAAACCGAATTGGCGCTGGCCCTGGCGGAGTTCCAGTTCGACAGCGAAGACGCGGTTGTGCGCATTGACATGAGCGAGTATCACGAACAGCACACCGTCAGCCGGTTGTTTGGTGCGCCCCCCGGTTATGTGGGCTATGAAGACGGCGGCCAGTTGACCGAGGCGGTGCGGCGGCGACCCTATCGCGTCATCCTGTTTGATGAGATCGAAAAAGCCCACCCCGATGTGTGGAATGCGCTGCTGCAAATTCTGGAAGATGGTCGTCTGACCGATGGTCAGGGGCGCACGGTTGATTTCCGCAACTGCATCATCATCATGACCAGTAACCTGGGTACCGACTTTGTGCATAAAGGCGGCGCCCTCGGCTTTGTGCAGATGAATGACGAGAAAGCAGTGGCCGACCATCAGAAAATTGAAAAGGCTATTCGCGATACCTTCCGGCCTGAATTCCTGAACCGCATTGATGAAATCATCATCTTCTCGCCGCTGTCAGTGGAAGATGTCGAGAAAATCGTTGATCTACAGATGAAGGGTGTTGCCGATCGTCTCAATGAATCCGGGATTGGGGTTCATCTGACCGAACCGGCGCGACGCTGGTTGGCTCTGAAGGGGTATGACCAGCAGTTTGGTGCCCGTCCGCTGCGGCGCGCCTTGCAACGTTATGTCGAAAATCAGTTGAGCATCCAGCTATTGCGGGGCGATTTCAGCCCTGGCGATCTGGTGATGATTGACGAGATGAACGGCGAACTCATCTTCGAGCGCCACATGGACGCCAGCACCGATTACCTGCAAATTAACCAGGACAGCCTGCTCGACCAGGACCTCAGTTAACGCTTTTCACCGCCCCCGGCCCATAAAACCGGGGGTTCTGCTTTCATAATAATGCTTAATTTACATTTTTCATGTTTGATTTTCCCAATGCTGTGGGTATAATCACCGCGTACCCATGTGTTCGGGAGAACAGTTTTTTATGAATTCCATTCTACCAGGGGCAGACGAGTCGGAAGAACTCAAGCCGGTTTCTTCGACTACCGAGCCGTCGGATATGACAACAGTAGCCGATTCCACTGATGTCACAGACAATAATGACGGTACCACTCAACCGGCTGTAGAAGACCAGGCAACCCCTGATGCCACGTCTGCGGCTGAAGTTGAGGCTGATGTGGCGCCGCCGGTAGAAGACCCTCCGCCACCCGTTGAAACCGAGACTCAGGATGCACCGGTGGCCGATGTTACCACGCCGCCAGTTGAAGCCGAAACTCAGGCTGCGCCGTTAGCCGAAGATGAAGCAGCGCCATCTAATGAAGTTGAGCAACCGGCAGAACCTACTGCTGAAAATACTGCTTCAGGCGACGCTGAAGAAGACGCGGACGATTACAATACCGAAGCCGAAGTTGATGAAGAAGACCGGGATGCGCCGGACGAAAACCCCAATTTGCCGGGCGTGAAGAAGGGGCAAGTGATTGAGGGCACCGTCACAGAAACCTCCCCCACTTCAGTCCAGGTTGATCTGGGCGATGGCGCTGAAGGTATTATTCCCGGACGCGAATTAGAACGCATGAATCGCGAAACGCTTGATCTGTTGAAACCGGGCGCAGCGATTCATGTGTATGTCATTAATCCGCACGATCACCGGGGAAATATTGTCCTGTCGGTAAATCGTGCGCTCGAAGAATTGGATTGGCAGCAAGCAGAAACCTATCGCGCCAACCAGGAAGTTTATGAAAGCCGAGTCGCGGGCTACAACAAAGGCGGTCTTATCGTGCGCTTTGGGCGCGTGCGCGGCTTTGTTCCCCAGAGCCAGATCAGCACTGAACGCCGCGCCGCACTGGATGGCAAGACCCCGGAAGAACGCTGGGGCGAGATGGTAAACGAAGTCATTACCGTTAAGGTCATGGAAGTTGACCGCAGCCGTAACCGCCTGATCCTTTCAGAACGGGCAGCGGCGCGAGAAGTGCGCGAAAGCCGCAAAGAAGCGCTCATCAGTGAATTGAAAGTGGGCGAGATCCGCACCGGACGCGTCGTCAGCCTGGTTGATTTCGGAGCCTTTATTGATGTAGGCGGTGCTGAAGGTCTGGTTCACCTGACAGAACTTTCTTACCAGCACGTGACCCATCCGCGTGATCTGCTGAAAGTGGGCGAAGAAGTCAAGGTTGAGGTCATCAGCGTGGATCCCAATCGTAAGCGGATTGGCCTGAGCATGAAGAGCCTGGCCGCCGACCCCTGGGATATGGTCGCCATTGAATACAACATCGGGCAACTGGTTCAGGGCAAAATTACCAAGCTCACCAAATTTGGTGCCTTCGCCCAACTGGTTGATGCGCCCGAAATCGAGGGCCTGGTTCATATCTCAGAGCTTTCCGACCAGCGTGTCAATCATCCGCGTGAAGTGGTTGAAGAAGGCGATACACTGACTCTGCGCGTCGTGAAGATGGATATTCAAAACCGTCGCCTGGGTCTCAGCCTCAAGAAGGTCAATTCACCCGAATATCTCGACCAGGACTGGGACTTCTAGACCCATCTGAAATTCTCCCCAGAACAGCATTATCACAGGGACAGCCCACGCTGTCCTTGTTTTGTCTATCAATTCACTTGTGCTAAAATTGGGCGTGACATAACTAAGTTCTAATAAAGTGTTGATGTTATTGGGCTTATAACGACACTGGTCTGCTGTTATAATGAGGGAGATTTATTGTCGCTCATGAATGGGATTTGTTGTAAGTTTTATAGCCGGTGAAGGTGGTAAGAGCCACTACGGACGGAGGTAATAAACCGTGCCAAATAAAATGGAACGCTTTACCCAGCGGGCGCGGCGGGTGCTGAGTTTAGCACAGGAAGAAGCCGAACGACTCCAGCATAATTATATTGGAACCGAGCATCTGCTCCTGGGTTTGATGCGTGAAGAAGGCGGCGTTGCCGGACGGGTTTTACGCGACCTGGGCCTGGAACAACGTCGTGTGGAAGAACTGGTCGAGCGGTTGACTCGCGCCACCACCCGGACACCCAGCACCCAGCTTGATCTATCACCCGGCACCAAACGGGTGTTGGAACTGGCGGTCGATGAGGCTCGGCGTATGGGCCATCATTATATTGGAACTGAACATCTGTTATTAGGTTTGGTGCGCCAGTCAGAAGGCGTTGCCATTGATGTGCTCAAGCGTCTAGGCGTTAGCCCGGAAGAAGTCCGCCGACAGACCCGGCGCGTGCTTCAGGAAAGCCCGGTACAGCCCAACCAACCCAGCCGTGAAGAACGGTCACAACGCACCAAAGATGGCAAAACACCGCTGGTTGACCAGTTGGCGACCGACCTGACGTCGCTGGCGCAGGATGGCAAGCTGGACCCGGTGGTGGGCCGCGAGACCGAAATCGAGCGCGTGATTCAGGTGTTGAGCCGCCGCCGGAAGAATAATCCGGCACTCATTGGTGAGCCAGGCGTGGGCAAGACGGCCATTGTCGAGGGCCTCGCCCAGCGGATCGTGATGGGTGATACGCCCAAGCCCCTGCTGAACAAGCGGGTATTGCAATTGGATGTTGGTTCGCTGGTTGCCGGGACGATGTATCGCGGCCAGTTCGAAGAGCGCCTGAAACGGGTGATCGAAGAACTCAAATCATCCGATAGTATTCTGTTTATTGATGAAGTTCATATGCTGGTGGGTGCGGGTTCGGCAGGCAGTAGTGTCGACGCCGCCAACATCCTTAAACCGGCCCTCTCACGTGGCGAATTGCAATGCATCGGCGCGACCACGCTGGATGAATATCGTAAGCATATTGAGAACGATGCAGCGCTGGAACGCCGCTTCCAGCAGATCATGGTAGATGAACCCAGCATCGAGGAAACGATTGAAATCCTCCAGGGCATCAAAATCCCCTACCAGGACCACCACAATGTTGAAATTACCAATGACGCCATCGAACAGGCGGCGCATCTCTCTGCCCGTTATGTCCCGGACCGTTTCTTGCCAGATAAAGCCATTGATCTGATTGATGAAGCTTCGGCCCGGCTGCGGATGTACAAAAGCCCCGAAGCGGCGCAGGTGCGCAACATGGAGGTCGAACTCGAACGGCTGGAAGAAGACCTTGAAATTCTTGGCGAAGAAGATGTCGAAACCGACGAGATTAGTCAGCTTGAATTGCAGCGGGATAATATCAACGAGAATCTGAAGCTGTTGAAAGCAAACTGGAATGAAGAAACCAGTCAGCCCCGTTTGATCGGCGAAGACATTGCCGAAGTGGTCGCGATGTGGACCGGCATTCCGGTGATGCGGATTGCCGGTGAGGAAAGCGAACGATTGATGCATATGGAAGAAGCGTTGCATCAACGTATCGTCGGCCAGAATGAAGCCATTGACGCGATCAGTAAAGCCGTCCGGCGTGCCCGTGCCGGCCTGAAAGACCCCAAACGTCCTATTGGTTCGTTTATGTTCCTGGGGCCGACGGGTGTGGGTAAGACTGAGTTAACCAAGACGTTGGCTGAATTCCTGTTTGGCAGCGAAGACGCCCTGGTCCAATTGGACATGAGCGAATTCATGGAACGCCACTCCGTCGCCCGACTGGTGGGTGCGCCTCCCGGTTACGTGGGCTATGAGGATGCCGGCCAATTGACCGAAGCCATCAGGCGGCGACCCTATAGTATCGTCGTGTTTGACGAGATCGAGAAAGCCCACCCGGAAGCCTTCAACATGCTGCTGCAAGTCATGGAAGAGGGTCAGCTAACCGATGCCCGTGGGCGCACGGTCAACTTCCGCAATGCCATGATCGTGATGACCAGTAATGTCGGCGCGGATACGATCAAGCGCAATACATCGCTCGGTTTCGATCTCAAACGTGACGAAGCCATTACCGAGCAAGAAGAATACAAGGACATGCGCAAGAATGTCATGGAGCAATTGCGCCGGGCATTCCGACCTGAGTTCCTGAACCGGGTTGATGCGACCGTTGTCTTCCGAGCGCTGACTAAAGACGAGATCAAGCAGATTGTCGAACTTGAACTCAACAAAGTGCGTGAGCGCTTACTGGAACATGCCATTACGCTGGAAGTCACGGAAGAAGCACGCGGCTGGCTGGCCGATCATGGTTATGATCCCGAATTCGGTGCTCGTCCGCTGCGCCGGTTGATTCAGAATGAAGTGGAAGATACGCTATCCGACGGGATTCTCTCCGGTAATTTCCAACTGGCGAGTGTGGTCCTGGCGGATGTTGATGAAGATGGCGATCTCCAACTGAAAACGGTCGAGGAAGAGGCCGAAGCCGAAGCACCGTCGGTCTAGTCAGTCACACGACTGAACAACGTTTTAACCACAACAGCGGGTAATTCGCCCGCTGTTTTTATTTGGGGGGATTAGTTGGCTGTGGGATGATAGCAGATTAAAGTGCGTGGCAGCAAATCGCTATTGATCCGCCAATTCACGCGCCTGCGCGGGCCAGGTGTCGAGATTTCGTGACAGGCGCATCCCGGCAGCTTCGATGGCCGCCAGCAACTCAGCCTCGGTGCTGGCCCCCAGTTTAGCAAAGGTCGTGATGCCCGCCGCATAGAGTGCATCGCGCATTTTCGGCCCAATGCCGCTGACCTTCGTGAGATCATCTGGTTCGACAACGGGTGTTGGTTCAGGTTCCGGCGCTGGTTCAACTGCCGCTACCGGTTCGGGTGCTGGCGCTTGTGCGACCACAGGTGCCGGCTGCCGTGCCGGTTCTTCAAGCACCGGCGTCGACGTTGGTGGGATTACAGCGGCGGGTTCGGAGACATGTTCAGCGTCAACAACTGCCTCACCTTCCGGGTAGAGCGAAAGAATCAAGCCCACAACAAACAGGATAATCGGTACGAGCCACGCGCCCAGATCAGCACTCTGGGTGATGTTATTGATCGCTATAAAGCCCGCCAGCAGCCACAACACAATCGCGATTAGAGTTCGGGTTGAACGAGTCATAAACGCTCCTGATTCGTATGCACAATGATGATGGACAATAAGTATGACACACGCCGCACCTTGTCACAAGTTCAATCTCCTCAGCCCTCAGATGAAAATGTGAACCATATTATTATCTGGCGTGCCCTTAGTGTCGCGACATCATTATAACCAGCACCAAACATTCCTGCTTGAAGGTGTCATGATTATCCCGCCGGCACGTCCAGTTCGGATTGCGTCAGGCGGATGAAGTCACCATCAGCAGTGCGGTCTGCCGCCCACAACTCAAAGCGCGCACCCTGCGTGAACTCGGCGGGAATGATAATCATCGCACTGCCAATGGTGGGCAGATCGTCGAATACCCCGGCTAACGTGTTCGTTCTCCGATCATATAGTTCAATTAACGCGGCATCAGCCCCTTCAACGCTCCAACTCAAGGTCACTTCGGTGCCAGGTTCCACCACAGTGGGCAACGCGATGAAGGCCGTGATCTGCGCGGCAGTGGTGATGCCTTCGGCGCGGGCATCAATAACCCGGTAGGCCAGACGATCATAGAGGAATGACGGGCTGCGGGCATCTGTCGATAGATTGGCGGCCCACAGAATGAAACGTGCCCCCTCAATAAAGCTGCTCGGTATAGTGATCGTCGTGCTGCCGACAGGATCCAGACCATCCAGCGACACATCAGACGGCTGCGGCAATCCACCCTGCGCCAGTTGACGCGGATCATAGACTTCGAGTAAGGCAAATTGCGCGCCGGTTACTTCCCAGTTGAACGTTACCTCACCACCCGGCGTCAGTTGGTTCGTGTTCATGCCAAATGACTCCACGCGGATCACAGCGTCCGACTGCGCCTCCCGGAACACATCGCAGCCATCCCCCGGCGCACCGGTAATGGGTACGTCCACCGGCGAAATTGAACAATTGCGCGGGGTTGCGCTGGGCAGCGGTGTGGGCTGATCATCGGCAGTGTTGGCCTGGGTTGGTGCTGCGGCGATAACGGTCCCGCTCACGGCGACTTCAACCGTCGCCTCATCATAAACTTCGCCGCTGATGACATCCTGCACCTTTAAGCGCACAACAATAAGATTGCCTGCCGGAGGCAGTACGGGCGCAACCACACCATCGCCAGTGGAACCCACCCATAATGATGCACGCGGCAACTCAACCGGCACGACCGGTCCATCGGCCAACACCTGCTCGAACACGAGGTTTGAACTCGGCACACGATTGGTCACTTCCCATGAGACATTGGCGCGTGCAGTGCCATCGGCCAGTGTATCGGCAACCAGCGTCAGGGTGCTGGTCGTGAAGAGGGTGATTTCGGGCACAGCATCGGTCGGCGTTTCATAAGGGATGATGACCAGCCGTTCGTCAACGACCCCGCCATTGGCGTCCAGCAAAATTAGCCGATAGGTCGGCGGCCCAAAATCCAGCGGATGTTGCAGCGACAGCAAAAAATTACCGACTGCTGGCAGCACTTCACCTTCGGGTAAGACATTGGCCCAACCACCCAACCGCCGTTGATCGAGCCGCAGTAGGTAATCGGGAGTCACATTAATGACATGCCAGGACAATGTTAGGTCTGCCGTCCCTTTTTCCGCCGCATTGACCGTAATCGTGGCAATGTCAGCCTCAAACTTAATGATCGCGGGTTGGACGTTTTGCGCGCCAACCACTTGCGGGATTGCCAGTAAAATGATCCACCAGAAAAATTTTCGCATTCAATCACCCTCAATTGTGATGCCCCTATTTTAACCATTTCAGGCACCAGTGGGTAGCATCATGCTCGACATCAAAAAAAGGCAGACCGGGTGTGATCTGCCTTCGATTCAGATTTTATAGCGTTTATGCCGGTTGCAACCAGTAGGTACTGCCCTGACCCTCGACCGTCCACCCCACCAGCCCGCGATAATTGACCTGCCACCAGGCGGTGTTGGCGTTGCAGTACGGACCGCTCAACACCTGGAATTGCCCATTCACGGGTATCCACCCCAGTATATCGCCATCAAAGGCGGGGTTACGCCGCACCCGGTTGGGCAAATTCGGATAGGTCGTGACAGCACCGCGACCGCCGGGAGTCAGGCGCGATGTGATAAAGCCGGGACAGGTCACGCTGTTGGTATACCAGGGTTCCACCCAGTACGTATGATAGCCCTCACCCTCTGCGGTCCAACCGCTGAGGCCATTGTAGTTCACCTGCCACCACCAGCGCCCATCAGTCCCACATTGCGGACCTTGTATCACACTGAAGACGCCGCCGGGCGGAATCTCGCCGATGACCACGCTGTTGGAGCCAGTGCTGTTCGTGCCCGGGCCAGTCCGAACCACATTCGGAATCGGTGGGTTGGGCAGCACGCGCCCTAATCCGCCCGCACTCAACCGGGTTGTCAACGCACAGTGCACCGGATCAGGTGTCGGCGGCGGGGGTGGTGGCACAAAAGCCGGTTCCAGCCAGTAGGTACTATAGCCATCGCCCTCTGCGGTCCAGCCCCGCAGGCCGCGATATTCGATCTGCCACCAATGCAAGCCCGCATCGCATTGTGGTCCGCCAATCACGGCGAAGTTGCCTCCGGCGGGAATGTGGCCGAGGACGGAGCCATAGAATGATGGATAACTGCGCACCCGGTTGGGCAAATTGGGATAGACCGTCACTTGTCCGGCAGTGCCTACCGTCAATCGGGCCGCCTGATGACAGCCATAGCTGACCGGGGCATCGGCCTGTGCGCCAGTTGCAGCGACAGCCAGCAACACCAGCAACATGGCAAGTATGATTATTCTGAAGTGCTTCATCGTTTTCCTCTGTGTATATGACGAATTGTCTTCAGTGTAAATCAGCCAGTGCTGCCCTGCTGGACCGCTGCCTGACGCCGTACCCTACGCTGGGGTTTGATTCTGGTTAAGGTGGTGAGTCATGCTGATTGCTGCGAAGCGGATTGCTGTTGCGCCCGCCGTTTCGCCGCTGCATAACGCCCCTTGCCCAGCCACAGGAAAAAGCCCGGCACGCGCCGCTCGATTTGTAGTGAGAATGTCAGGAACCAGACGAAGAAATTGCGTATGCTAACGGCGGTGCGCCCGCGAAAGATTGGTCCGGCGGCTTCATCTGCCGGGTAGGTCATAAAGCCGACCGCATCGTCTGGCCCCAGCGCGATGCCCTGTCCATAATAGGCGAAGCTGAGCGGTTTTTGCTGGCGACCCCGCAGCAACGCATTGAGATTATCGGCACCATGCGCCCCGGTCACAAGCGCGGTAAACACACTCATGCGATTGGGCGCACCGTGATATTCAGTGGTCATCGCCGCATCGCCAACGGCATAAATAGTCGGATGCGATACTGAACGCAATAAAGGATCAACCAGAATCTGGTCTTTTTCATTGACGCGCAACCCGGCCTCCCGTGCCATTGGCAGTGCTCGGAAACCGCCCGCCCACAAACACACATCAAACGGAATCCGCACACCGTCTATTGTAACAACCGCGTCGGCTGCAACCGCCTGCACCGGTGTATGTTCGTGGATGGGAATACCCTGTTGATCGAAAGCCTGCCGGAAATGGCGCTGCACGCGGGAGCCTTTGAATGCGCCGAACTCGCCTTCCGTGATGAGCTGCACCTGAAAGTTGGGATAAAATCCGCGCAACTGAGTCGCACCTTCGATGCCGGTTGCGCCGCCGCCGATAACCACCACCCGTGCCTTGGCGTTCCGCAGTGTGTCGAGTTTCTCCTTAAGCGCCGGGGCGGCCAGCGGCCCTGCCAGATTGAACACATATGCATGTTCACTCACACCCGGCACTGTCGATTGATCGACCGAACTCCCCAACGCATATACCAGGTAATCGTAGGGTAAAGACTGATCGCCCCCTTCACTTTGTATCATCACCGACTGACTTGCGGGTTGCAGCGCTGTGACCCTACCCTGCACAAAGTTGACCCCGGTCCCGCGCAGCAATTGCGCAATCGGCGTAAACGGCACGGGCTGGTCGGTTGCGTATTCGTGCAGTCGGAGCCGCGGGACAAACACATCAACCGCATTCACCAGCGTAATCTCTACTGGCAGTCGCCGCGTTTTCCCGGCCAGCCGAATCGCGGCCATCATCCCGGCATAGCCACCACCGATAATCAGAATGCGTTCTTTACTCATGATGCTCACCTTTGTCTAACTGGTCGTTCACCAATATAGACCGGCGAGTACATCATCTTGGGACATAGTCCAATGAATACCTTCGCTGTTGTTTCGAAACCCGTAACTGCGAATAATAGCCGTCCGCCGTGTATATTCGTGAAAGGAGGGTTTCACTCATGCCGATGATAGAATGTCGCACGCTCTACAATCAAACCCGTATGGTCTCCAGCGAATCGATGATTCAACGGCCCGCGGTGTATGGCATTATCCGGCATGCCGGTCAACTGCTGGTTGTCCAAACCCGTTACACACGAAAGTATGCCCTGCCCGGCGGCGGCATCGAAAAAGGCGAGTCCATTGACGCCGCACTCATCCGCGAGGTGTGGGAAGAAACTGGCCTGACCATCACCGTTGGCGAATTCGTGCATTTCAAAACGGACTTTTTCTACTATGATCCGATGGATTTAGCGATACACGGGTTTCTGTTCTTCTCCGAGGCACAGCCGCTGACCACTGAAATTACACACATTCCCGACTACCCACCGGATGAAGATATCGAAAGGCCATTGTGGGTTGACATCGGCGTACTGACAACCGATTCGTTCGAGACCCATGGGGAAGAGACAATGAAATTGATCAGGCGATAGGAGCACTGAGGCATCAAAATATCAGGCGTAGGCCAACGAACAACAGCAAAATCAGCACCATGCGGCGAAACAGCACCCGGTTGATAAAACGTGATACGACCAGCCCGATTAGCAAGCCAACGGCGACAGCGGGTAGTACCAGCAACAACTGGCTCCACACAGCCGCAGCGTAATTGCCATCAACGGCGCGGAGAGCGATGGCGACGGTACTGTTAAACAGGCCAAAACCCTGAAGATTGCTCTTAAACTCGTCCGGTTCCCAGCGCCGACTGGTCCCGTACATGACCACCGGCGGCCCACCGGTATTATAGGCTCCACTGAGTAAACCACTAAAAAAACCCGCGCTAAGAGTCCAGCCGGGGTGGGATACGGGCGGTAAGCGGGGTGCCAACAGCGCATAGAGCGCATAGCCGCTGATGACAATGCCCAGCAGCGGCAGAACAATCGCATCGTCCATATGCTGCAAAACCAGCACACCGATTGGCAAGCCAACGGTTGAAGCGAGGATGAGGCGCAGAACGACGCCAAAGTTAATGGATTCGCGATAGACGATAATCAAAACCACGCGAACTATAACCGCGATGATGCCGACCAGCGCCGCCGCCGGTGTAACGCCCAGTGGCTCAACCAGCAGCGGCATCGCCACCAACCCTAAGCCAAAACCGGCAATGCTTTGTGTAAACGAGGCGAAGAAGATGATGAGGATCAGCAGCGTTGGCTCCATCACCTCATCATCGGCTGGAAACCCGTAATGCACAAGTGTTAATCATGCCCGGCAGCCAGGAGATATTGCGTTTCGGCGGTGTTAAACGGGGGCACCTGCAACATACCGTTGACATTTTCCAGCGTCACCCGCCCACCGGTCAAATTCAAGACCAGATGTGCATCCTGTGGCACCCAGATTTCGAAAGCCGCACTGGACAATCCCCCGATAATGCGCCGTCGGTGGGCCGCAAAATAGACGCCAACTTCATCCTGATCGGTGGCGACCCGCCAGCCAAATTTAGCCGCCAGTTTCAGCTTGATTTCGACACGGGGCAAGTCCCAGCGAGTAAAATGCACTGCGGCGTTCTCGGCCCGCAGGTAGAACGTGATGGGGCTGTCGGTATGAAACACATAGGCCCGGCGGTCATGCGTGAGTTCCTCAGCGGCGGTGACGATCTGCCAGAGGGTGTTGATGTGGTGAGCATTCGGGAGATATTTCATGGGAATTGTTCCAGTAACCAGGTCTGGATCGCACGAGCAACGTCCTGCGAGTGTTCCAGCGCGACCAGATGTCCACCCCCAGCGATCTTGACCAGTTGCGAATCGGTAATTTGCTGATGCAGATCTTCAAAATCTGCCAATGGAATCATGCGATCGTCCGTGCCGCCAATAATCAGGGTCGGCGTTTGGATATGAGTCAGGCGGTCACGGCCATCAAAGCGATTAGCAGCTTGATAATCCGCGCGGAGCACCACCCGATCTACGGCCTGCAATCGACGCAGACTCAGTCGCTTGATCTGTTCGCCAGCCGACGCCGACCATTGCCAGTCAATGAGTTTTTGCAACGTCGCATCGTAATCGGTTTGCAGGCCATCCAGCAGCGCCGGGTTCACGGACAAACGAGCACTCGTCGCCAGCAGAATTAATCCGGCAACGCGACTTTTATAATTCGCGGCAACCGTCTGCGCAATGGCCCCACCCAGGCTGAAGCCCAGAATAATTGCCTGTTGCAGCTCAAGCGTATCTAACAGCGCCACCACGTCGGCAGCATAGGCACTGACGGTGCTGCGGCCCGGCCCGGGACTCCGCCCATGCCCCGGCAGATCAAATACAATCGCATTGGCTTCGGGCAAACGGCGCAGTTCCGCCGGCCAATCCAGGTGACTACCGCCCGCGCCATGCACCATCAGCACCGGTACGCGCTGCACAGTCGGGTCGCGATGATCAGCATACCAGACAGCCGGACGATCTAACAATGGCATAGCAAATTCCCTATAATTGATGGGCGCATTGTAACGCACATATTGCAACATTGCAGAACAATAATCGTATAGGCATAGAGCAAGTACGAGGGTGATTCATACATGGCTGAACTCGCAGAATGGTTTCGGGTCGTCGTTGAGCAGTTAATCCTGCTGATTGGCTATCCCGGTATCACCGTCACATTATTAGCCGAACTGGTATTCCCGCCCACACCGTCGGAAGCGGTGATGCTGTTCAGCGGTTTCATGGTCGGGGAGGGGTTACTCGATTTCGCGAGTGTATTGATCGCCAGCGTCGTCGGGGTGTTGATCGGCGGACTGGTCGTTTACACCATTGGCTTGCGCATTGACGCGGCAGTGATTCGCGTAGCGTTCGACCGTTATGGCCGCTATGTCTTCGTTACGGTGGAGGATTATGACCGCGCCCAGCGTTTATTTCAGCGTTACGGGGTCTGGATCGTCCTGTTTAGCCGGGCGCTGCCGGTAGTCCGCGCTTTTGTACCGCTGCTGGCTGGCATTGAGCGGATGCCCCTCGTGCGATTTCTACCGTTCTTTACGCTGGGCACGATCATCTACAACACCATCTATATCACCCTGGGCGTCATTATTGGCGAGAACTGGCAAACCGTCCTGGAATATCTGGACCGCTACAATGACCTCGGCTGGCTCTTGACCGGCATCGGGCTGGCGATTTTTATCTACCTGCGCGTGATCCGCCCGCGCTTCAAACCACAACAGAAACAATTACGTTCTGAATAATCTCAATTAGCATGGAACTCTAGGAAACCTTCTGACTTCCCAGGAAATTTATTAAGGACTGCATCATATGATCGTAACCTTTGTCAGTCCTAAGCCATTGGGTATCATTGAGAAGGGCAAATTCTCTGGTTTTGAACGTATTCAGAATGTCATCCTGAGCTTGCTGATCGTTGGCTAGCGTGTCAGCCAGTATGGGGACAAAAACCGTTTCTTTCGTGCGCGAGACACGGATCTCATTTTTAATGTACACGCTGTCTTTAATATCAGGCGTCAGAACAACGATATGGTATTTGGCCTGTAACATCGCATTCCAGGTTACCTCACGCCAAATATCTCCCGGGTAGATTTTTGTTGTCATAATGAAAGTTGAGAGATTTTCTCGATTGAGGTCATCTGCTATCCGGGTTGCAAATTCTGCCTGAGAAAACTTGTAGGATACATAAATGTCATACTTCGTTTCTTGGGGGACAGGGTTAACAACCGCCGCGACGATCCGCTGGATGCGTTCGTATTTTGTTAGTGGCAATCCGGCATAAGTCGGTTCATACATAAATGCAATATTTAGATCTTCGAGTCCCTTTGTTTCTTCGTGGTCCATAATATCATGAAAGACATTGTAGGTCGGACTCTGTGATACTGCGATAGGCAAAATCTTTTTGCGATACCCACGTGCAATATAACATTCCATCATGCAGATGTCGCTCTCGAAATACTCTGGCGACAAACAAACGGCCACATAATCACTGTTTTTGATGCCATCAACAATGGCATCCTCCCATTTTGAAAGGGGACCAATGTCCTTAACATCTAGCCACGTATTCACGCCGGATGTTTCAAACGCATCGCTAAGTTCCTGTGCAAACGCTTTTTGGTCAGGAACGTTCCGATACGAAATCATCACCTTCACCATGTTGTCCTACCCCTTGCCCTACAGAAATCAAAAGAACTGCTATAGATTACCTACGTGCCACGACGACCCAACAACCAGCCCTTGCGTCGCCAGGAAAGTCCGTTTGGCAGCATAACGATCCGGGCAAATCACTGAGACCTGAACGGCTCCCTGTTCCCGCGCAGCCGCCGTTGCGGCATGCAGCAAGTCACGCCCGACAGTCGGCCAATCTGCATCGTGTTGAACACAAAAATCATCAATCAAACACGTCAGTCCACCCGGATCATATACCGGTGGCGCGTCGATGAGCATGGCAATGATGAAGCCATCTATGCCCACAGTCGTGTCATGAACACGCAGAATCGTTTGATCCTTCGTCAACAAATCCGTGAAGAATTCGGTTTGCGCTGCCGCCGCATGTTCCGCCTTGCGCCAGAAGGTCGGCAGATAGGTCATCAGTCGTGACCGCGCTTGCTCAGATAAAGCGACCATACCCGGCACATCAGGCCCGGTTGCTGCCCGAATCACGGCTTACCACCGCGTCGCTTCGAATTTCCAGTCGGGATTGACTTTCTGCATTTCGATTTCGTCGTTGCGCCGTTCTAGCCCCGCCCGTTTATACTGTTCATGCAAGGTCGCCAGCATGTCACGGTCCAGTTCTATCCCCAGGCCCGGTTCGTCCGAGACCACGACGGCCCCATCCTCGAATTGAATGCGCCCGCCGACGATGACCTCTTCCGATTGCCAGGGATAATGGGTATCACAGGCATAGGTCAGGTTAGGGGTGGCGGCTGCCAGATGGGTCATCGCCGCCAGTGAAATGCCGACATGACTATTGGAGTGCATCGACAGGCCACGACTAAACGTCTCGCAGATTTTCGCCAACTCCAACGAAGGCCGCAACCCACCCCAGAAATGATGATCGCTCAGAATAATCGCTTCGGAGTTCAGACGGACACTGCCGGGAATATCCGCAAATGAGGTGGTACACATGTTGGTTGCCAATGGAATATCGACGGCCTGCGCCACCTCGGCCATCGCTTCCTGCCCACGGACCGGGTCCTCATAATACTCCAGCACCCCTTCCAGTCGCTTACCAGCGGCAATGGCGGTTTCAACTTTCCAGATCGCGTTGGGGTCTAAGCGCAACGGCATATCTGGGCCAAAGGCTTCCTGCAAGGCCAACATTGCAGCAACTTCTTCATCAGGCGGAAACGCCCCACCCTTGAGCTTGATGGACTGAAAACCAAATTCAGCGCACATAGCCTGCGCTTCGGCCACAACCCCGGCAGGATCAAGTGCCGCTGCCTGCCGCGCCGCCGCCCAACCAGTCGCATTCGGGTCCGTTCCTAAGCCCAGTTCACCGCCCGCCCCTTCATATTTGTAAAACAGATAGGCAGAAAACGGTACGCGGTCCCGCGCTTTGCCACCCAGCAGATCGACCACGGGCCGCCCGGTTGCCTTCCCCATCAGATCAAAACAGGCGACTTCAATGCCGCTGCGGACATGAACGATGCGGCGTTGATCCCAGGGGGTTTCGCCTCGTGCCGAACTGGATTCTTCAGATAAACGCTCATGGATGCCAGCTTCGATGCCATTGAGGTTAAACGGGTCCTGGCCGATGACGACTTCACGGACCGCCGCCAGCGCCTGCTCCGTTTCGACGCTGCCCGGAACTTCACCCAGGCCATAAATGCCATCATTCGTCACCAACTCAACGATGATCCGCAGCGCATAGGGCGCGTGCAGCCCGGCGGCATTCAACAGCGGGGGGTCGCTAATAGCAATCGGGGTAATGTGCATATCAGTAATGTGCATGAATAATCCTCTCGAAAAAATATTCCTCGTGCGTCGCCTATCTTAGCAGGCGCGTCGTTAGTTCGACAAACGCCAGCGTTAAGAATTGGCTCTATTGCCCACAAACTTGTTATAATCAAAAAATAAACGCAGAATAAACTATTGTGCCAAGCAACTCATGTGAACGATAGCGACCTTTCAGTACATTGTGGGGCGACAATGAAACCTGTGATGCGGGCCATTCTCATAATGGCAACAAGTGCGATGCTATTGCTGTTCGCCGATAATATCAATCAATACGGCTATCTTGACGTGGCTCGGCTCATTCGGGACAGTGCCCGCCCACTGGGGATAACGTTGCTGGGTGTCAGTGTCGGCGTGATAGTCCTGGATTGGCTGATCGGCCAACGACTTCAGGCGCAGGCTGTGACACCTGCCCGGCAGCAGCAGATGGACAGAAAAACACAACTGATCCGCCAGATGGGTAGCCAGGATAATCAGGCGGCGTTACAGGCGGTCGACGAGCTACGCAAACATGGCTGGCTGACCGATGGCTCATTGCGTCATGCTGACTTACGCTCAGCCAGACTGCAAGGGGCTGATCTCCAGAACGCCAATCTGATGGATGTCAATTTGTGGAACGCTGACCTGAGCGAGGCGAATCTGTTGCGTGTGAACCTTCAGAGCGCCAACCTGCACAGCGCCAACCTGTATAAATCGGTCCTGTTCGGGGCCAACCTGCGGGCTGCCAATTTGCATGAGACCAATCTGTGTAGTGCCGGGTTGTGGAGCGCCAACCTCGATCACGCCACCTTATGGAATGCGGATATGGAAGCGGCAACGTTACGCCAGGCTAATTTACAGGGCGCGAACCTGTACGGCGCGAATATGCGCGGCGTGGTCCTGTTTCGGGTACACTATACACCGAGCACCACCCTACCGAACGGCAAAGCCTGGACGCCCGATACCCATATGAGTCAGTTTACCTATCCTGAACATTCCGAATTCTGGCGGTCCAATCATCCCGATTCACCGGCGTATGATGGCGAACAATGAAAGCGGGGACCGTGGACGCTATTCACAATTATTACAATCAGGGACGCGAACAGAGTCGCTTAAGCGCTGATCGCGGCCAACTGGAACTGGCGCGGACACAGGAGATTATTTCACGCTACTTGCCGCCACCCCCCGCGACGATTCTCGATGTCGGTGGTGGCGCGGGCATCTATGCGTTGTGGCTGGCAAAACAAGGCTATACCGTTCATCTGGTTGACATCATGCCCCTGCATATCGAACAGGCATTACAGGCGTCAGCGCATCAGGCGGATTTCCCACTGGCAAGTGCCCAGGTCGGTCAGGCCCAGCAGCTTGAATTTACTGATGCAAGTGCCGCTGCTGTACTGCTGTTGGGACCCCTTTACCACCTGACTGAAAGATCAGAGCGCATACAGGCATTGCAAGAAGCTTACCGCGTTTTGAAGCCATCAGGTGTCTTATTCGCCGCAACGATTTCCCGCTTCGCCTCACTGATTGATGGCGTACAGCGCGGCTTTCTGGCAGATGATCATTACGCGGAATTGCTGGAGCAGGAACTCATTGATGGTCAACATCGCAACCTAACCGAACAACGAGGTTACTTCACTACCGCGTTTTTTCATCATCCCGATGAAATCAACACCGAAGTAACGGAAGCGAGTTTTACCCAAATAGAAACATTGGCGATTGAAGGGCTGGCAACTGGCATGCCAGACTTCGAGAGATTCTGGAATGACCCAGACCAGCGTGAGCAGTTGCTGCGTTTTTTGCGTATTGTCGAAAGTGATCCGGCCATTGTCGGCGCAACCGGACATATGCTGACAATTGGGCACAAGGGATAATTTACCCGACGCTTTCCCGGCGAGTGCGCACTTCTTTAGCGCGTCTTTAGTCGAACTGTGTTATGGTTGCCAGCATTATTGGTGAACGATGTGGGCAACGATGAATAACGATTACGCACCTGACCGCTGGGACGAAATTCAAATTCTGCACCAAGAAAATCGCACACTCTACCAGATTCTGGGTGGGGTTGCGCTCATCGCCGGGGGCGTGCTCCTGGGCGCGATTATGTTCTCTGGAGATGCGGGTTATCCAACCAACCTGTTCACTGAGGTGTTAAGCCTGGGTGTAACGGTGTTTGTGTTAAATTTGCTGGCGAAACGCCGCGAAGACAGCGTCCTCAAAGGTCGACTGGTGCAACAACTGGGCAGCAATTTCAACGTTGTCGCCCTGACAGCATTGGAAGAAATGGGGTATCGTGGCTGGCTCCAGGACGGGTCGCTGGCCGGTACAAATCTGTCACGGGCGGACCTGCGCGGCGCGAACTTTGGCAAAGCCAACCTGACCAACGTCAGCTTTGCCAGCCGGCGTTATGGCAATG
This sequence comes from Phototrophicaceae bacterium, assembly GCA_965223835.1. Classification (GTDB taxonomy): domain Bacteria; phylum Chloroflexota; class Anaerolineae; order Aggregatilineales; family Phototrophicaceae; genus CAVYXZ01. The sequence continues at coordinate 321,327 of CBDCXQ010000001.1, read as the reverse complement.
CGCGGTTGGATGCCAATACGCGGTTGCCGGATGAAACCTTCTGGCACGAAGCTTACGACATCACCTACCTCGACCGCTTCACGAATCCCGACCATCCCCAGTATTGGCAAGGATTTGGGCTGCGCGATACCAATCTCACCCGCCGCGATTTCGCCGACGCCAATCTGCGCGGTGCCGATATGTACCGGTGCAACCTGTGGGGCGCGACGCTGGAGCGGGCTAATTTACAACAGGCCGTGTTGCAATATGCTCGACTGCGGCTGGCAAAACTCGCTGAGGCGGACCTGCAACAGGCTGAACTCGACATGGCTGATCTGCGGCAGGCTGATCTGCGTGGAGCCAACCTGGCAGAAGCCGACCTTTACGGCGTCAATTTTGAAGAAGCTAATCTGGTTGGCGCGAATCTAACCAATGCTCACCTGCGCGATGTGATCCTCCCGAATGGCGAAATCTATGTACCGGGGATGGATCTGACCGCATTTGGCGTCATTGGCAGGCCGCGCGCCAATGAACCCGAAGTAGAATTGGCAACCAATCACCACTGAGTTCATCAGCGTGGTCAGAATGATTCAGTCGGTGTTGGTTCGGCGATAGCGTTAAATTGGAGACGATCTTCACCCCGAACGATAATCATCGGGTGTTCATGATAGCAGCGAACAATCGGCGTTGTCAGGCGGACAGCCAGCCCCATGCGCCGGTTGTTACTTTGATTGGCCGTCGAGTGGTGAAGCAATCGCTCCGTAAACAGGAAAAACTCACCGGGTTGCAGTTCCATTTTGACCGGGTTATCTGGCATGTAGTAATTCGGGTCAGCCTGTTTAGGGAATGCATGATGCGCGGCGGCGGCGATATGGGGCACAACGGTACGGTGTGATCCCGATATGAGTTGCACACAGCTATTGTCAATCGTTACCAGATCAATGGCGATCCAGGCTGAGATGTTTAACGGAGGTTCTATCGGCCAGAAGGCGAGGTCCTGATGCCAGGGGATCGCTTTGCTGCCCGGCTCCTTTAGGAAGAAATTCGATTGCCAGAGCACCAGGTCAGGACCCAACAGGCATTCAACCCGGTCCAGAATCGCCGGATGCGTACAGAGTTCGTAAACCTGCCGATTATCAAGATGGCGCGTCTGGTACTGGCTTTTGCCCCACACGGTTTGGGTGCCGAGTATTTCGGTTTCAAGGCGCTTGCGAATCGTCGCCATTTCATCAGCGCCAAAACTCTGATAGGGGCCCAGCCAACCCTGCTCATGAAAATGATCGATTTCATGTCGTGTCAACCGGTGTTTGCTGGTAGTTTTTAGCTCAGTTGACATCAAGCAATCTCCTCAAGTTGGCTGCGCTAACCATCTACAAGGCGTGGAGTTCGTCTAACAGAATATGACCATCACGCAACGCCAGCAATGCCGCTTCGTTGCGGTCTTTCGCCCCCAGTTTATTCATGACCGATGCCAGCGTTTCAATAATCAGCGGCATGCCAAGATTCAAGCGTTGGGCGATACTGTTATTGTCAAATCCCCGTGCTACATACAGCAGAATCTGTCGCTCCATCGGGGCGATCTCGTTTTCAGATTCGGAATCGCCCAACAAACCCGTGACGACTTTTTCGGTGACGCCATGCCCCAATACCAGATGGCCTTTATGCACATTACTGATGGCAGCAATGAGTTCATCTTCATCGGACGATTTGAGGATATAGCCATTGGCCCCGGCCCGAAGCGCCCGCACGATATAGCCACTCTCTTCGCGCCCCGTCAACACCAGCACTTTAACCTGGGGTGCTTGCGCCCGAATCAGCGGCAACACATCCAACCCGCCCTTACCGGGCATGTTGAGGTCCAGCACAAGCACGTCCGGCTGGTGTTCCAGTGTTTTTTCCAGCGCCGTGGTGCCATCACCCGCTTCATCAATGACGATAAATTCAGGCCGTTGATCGAGTTCAGAGACCAGCGCCTTCCGTAGCACACTATGATCGTCCGCGAGAATTAATCGAATCGGTGGTGAAGGCTGCAACGATTGCTTTGGCAGCCCTTCTGGTCGCTTGACCGACGTTGGCGCATCGGGCGGAATCGGTGCCGTAAGCGCATCACGCAACGCATCGGCCAGCGTCTGGCTGGACTGGAACCGGCGTGAGGGATGCTTTTCCAACGCTTTCAGGATGACCATTTCCAACGCGACCGGTAGCGTCGGCACGATCAAGCGCGGTGGTGGGGCCGGTTGTCGCACCTGTTGCAGCAACAAAGCGGAAATATCATCGGCATCAAACGGCAGCTGGCCGGTAATCATCTCATACAAGACCACACCCAGCGAGTAAATATCGGTCCGGTGATCTAGCTTCTGGCCCTGCGCCTGCTCCGGTGAAAGGTAAGCCGGGGTGCCGATAATCATGCCCTCAGCGGTAACACGTGTGGCTTCTGGCGGCAATGCCAACCCCAGGTCCATAATCTTGATTTGTTTCTGGGAGGTGACTTGAATATTGGCCGGTTTGATGTCGCGGTGAATAATCTGGCGTTGATGCGCGTAGGCCAGTGCCATCGCGATCTGATAGCCCAATTCAACCACGGTTTCGGGCGGCGCTGGAATATAGTCGGCCAGGGGTGCGCCGTCAACATATTCCACAACCAGAAACGGTTGTTCAAGGTCCTCCACCATATCATGAATCGCCATAATGTTAGGATGGTTCAACTGGGCCGCCGCCCGTGCCTCCTGGAAGAAGCGGGTGCGGGTGGATGCACGTACATGGGGCAGCAGAATTTTGAGCGCGACCTGTCGCCCCAAACGGTTATCATCGGCTTTATAAACGGTTGCAGTCGAGCCATCACCCAGATGCTCACTGATTTGATAACGATTAAGAAGTGTTTTTCCGATCATCCAATTGTCAGTCCAGGCTTTGCTGTCGGTTGTGGTCTAGCAGGCTGCTGTGTGCGCACAGCATAAGTCATCGTACACGACTTCATTATAAATGTAGCCCATTCAACTGTATCAGGCAAAAACTAAGGATTGTTGGGCAAACGTGCGGTTATAATGAAGCTGTCAGCAGTATATTATTGAGTTCATGTCATGAATATCAACGTGCTTTGTCAGGCTGCATTGCAGAATTTACCGGGGGTCAGTGTCCTGTTGTTTGACCACGACCTGCGCTATACGCTCGTGTCGGACCAACCCGAACCCCCGTTTCATCAAGCAGCCTGCATCGGCCAACCGTTGCCGGTAGCGATGCCTACCGCTTATGTAGAAGCGTTTCAAGCTGCTTATTTAGCCGCGCTCGACGGCACTGCACAAGCTATAGATTATACCTATGAAGATCAGGTCTACACCGTGCAGGTTCAACCGGTTCGCGATGCCCAGGGGCAAATCCTCGGCGGCATGGTGATCGCGCCCCTGACCGGAAAGACGATCGCATTTAACCACCAGCGCTATCAAGCCCTTTTTGACCAGACCAATGATGCAGTTTTCGTGCTGGACTTTGATGGCCGCCATCTAGAATGGAACCAGCGGGCTGCCGATCTTTTAGGTTACACATCTGCCGAACTCAGTGAATTGACGAACTCAGCTCTGGTTTCGCCTGAAGAAATGACGCACAGTCAGCAGCAACTTGCCGCCTTGCTATCAGGGGGAGAGGTGCCGGTTTATGAACGGCGCTTTATACACAAAAGTGGTCGCGAGATCGTTACCGAGGTGAACCTCACCCTCGTGCGCGATGTGGCCGGGCAACCACAATATATCCAGAGCATCGTGCGCGATATTACCGAACGGAAACGGGCCGAAATGGCGCTGCGGACCAGTGAGGAACGGTATCGTATTATCTCCGAACTCATGTCCGATTATGCTTATTTGTTTCGGCTTGAACCCGATGGCACCCAGGTATTGGAATGGGTGACCGACTCAATGACCCGTGTCACTGGTTACACAGTCGATGAACTGCTCAACCAGCAACTTCAGCTGATTCATCCTGATGACAACGCCTGGGTACAGGCCGACATCCAACGGGCCGTTGCTGGCGAATTCATTGCCGCCTGTGAATATCGCATTTTCGACAAAATGGGCCAGATCCGCTGGATTCGGATCGCGCGCCATCCGATTTGGGATGACGCTGAACAACGGGTGACACGCCTGTATAACGTTGCCCAGGACATTACCCAGGGCAAAGAAGCTGAAGCAGCGCTGATGCAGAGTGAAGAACGCTTCCGGTTGATTACCCAGGCGACAACCGATGGTCTGTACGATTGCGACCTGGTAGCGGGGACAGTCTGGCGCAATGACTGGTATGTTCGTTATCTGGGGCTAACCAGCCCGATTTCTGGACGTGGCGTCTGGGCGCCTGCCCTGCACCCGGACGATCATGATGAAATATTGGCGAGTCACCGGACAACACTGGCAGGCAATGCGAACAGTTGGACGGGTGAATATCGGCTTCGGGGTCAAGATGGCAACTATCGCATCTTTACTGACCGCACCTATATCGTCCGCGACCAGCAGGGACGGGCTATTCGGGCAATGGGTGCGGTTACCGATGTTACCGAAGCGCGTGAACATGAGCAGCGGGCATTGGAGCTGCGGGTCCAGACCGAACGCATTGAGATGCTCACCAAGTTTATCCGGGCGATGTCGCACGATTTTCGCACACCGTTGACGGTCATTAACACCAGTATTTACTTGCTCAATCGCTCGAACGACCCGGCACGGCAGCAGCTGCATCTGGATAAAATTCAGGATCAGGTTGGTCAACTGGAAAAATTGATTGATGGACTGCGGACAATGGCAATATTGGACAGTGATGATGTATTCGAATTCCAGCCGCTGGACGTAAATCGACTTGTTGAATATGTGCAAACGCATGAAGGTCCCAAATGTGAGGAGAAAGGCATCAATCTTTATGTGAAAACGGGCACCGATCTTCCCAGGATTTTCGGCGACGAAAACTGGTTGCATCACGCATTGACCAGCCTCGTCGAAAACGCGATTCAATTTACGCCGTCCGGCAATACGATTACGCTGCGCACCGATCAGCAGGCGGATTGCATTCTGGTGGAAGTGCAAGATACCGGCATCGGTATGACCGAAGCACAACAGCAGGCTATCTTTACCCCACTCTACCGCGCTGCCGAACACCGCCCGGCGGATAATGGTTATGGGTCGGGCCTACCCATCGCCTATAAAATTATTAATGAGCATCAGGGTCGCATCGAGCTAGAAAGCGTGCCCAACCAGGGGACAACATTTCGCATTCTGCTACCAGTTAAGACACTCTAACCAGTCGTCTATTGGCAAGCCACAGTCCGAGCGTTACAATAATTTTATATATTTTTACATTATGGGTGCTATTACCGTCAGCAAGTTGGGGTACAATAACGCACTGAGGGATAAAACATGCTACGGAGCTCTGTCACGGACACCTCAGCATATCCTTCAGTTGTTGGCTCCTGAAAAGCCTGATAAGCTATCTATTGACCAAATCCAACAATCACCCTTGAAATTAGCCACGCCTTGATCGGATGCAAATCGAGTAATAAATTATGGATCGTGAAGCAGTCAAAGAACAGCGCCGGGTGTTGCGGCGAATCCAGGATCATTTATATAGTGCCCACAGTAATCTGGGCGTAGCACGCGAAACAATCGGTCTGGTGGATGTGCTTCATCATCCAGCCAGTACGCTTTCCAGCTTGAACTATGTGACCCCGCGCCGCAATACGGCCTGGGTTTCCGGCGATATGATTAAGCAAGGGCTGGAACACATGAAGAAGCTGGGCCGCGACCCCCGTGTTCATTATATCGAAGGACTCTTTCCGCCGTTATTCGCCAAGACGATGCGCGAACTGGGCTTACAGGCCGAATGGGAATTGCCCTTGATGGCCTACCTTAAGGATGGTTTTAATCAAAAACCGACGCCGCCCATCAACGTTGGCTCCTTGCCGGAACAGGTTACGATCGAGCGCGTCACCGATCAGCGGGGGGTGCAGTTGTGGTGGTATGTCTGGCGCAACGCCTTTTATGATGTGATTAGTCTCGGCGTGGAACCGTTGTTCGCTGGGCGGGACATGGTTGCCCTCAAGTCAGGTGAACAAATTGACATCCTGCTGTATCGTGCCGGTTTCCCCGTCGGTGTGGCCCGCGTCAGCATTCAGGAAACCGTCGGCCACATCCTGGCATTAGCGCTCATGAAAGAAGCCCGCACGCCAGAACTCACGCGCATCTTGCAGGCAACGGCGGTAGCAGCTGCGCTCGAAAAAGGGTGTAATCTGGTATATGCGCCCGGTGAAACCGAAGCCGACCGACAACTCGCCCGTGATCTGGGTTTTTTGGATTTTGGCAGTATCGTCGGTTACGCTACCAGCCCGCTTAAGCCGCATGAGGAACCCGATGACCACATCCTGGGACAGCCTGTACTTGCCCTCCGCTAACCAGGAAGCCGTTGCCAACCGACTCCGGCAACTCCTGGAAAATCTTGATTATACACTCTATGATCCATTTGGAATTTTGCCCGGCCCCAGCTATCAACACACAGTTCGCCTGTTTGTGGGGCCGACCAATGATGGCTGGGTTCGGGTGATCGGTTCACCAGACCCGCGCTTAATGATGAGCATCACCGGCTTTTATGTGCGGTTGACGGCTGCTGAAGCGGCGATCGAAGCCTATGCTAATGGTAATGCGAGGCCCGTGGAAGCGCTCTTGACCCGGCATCTGCGGGCCGGTCACACGGCTAAGGATTTGCAGCGCGTGCTGTACACCGACGATTTACCGCCCCTCCCGCCAGAAGCCACCAACCAGGAACCAACTGTCGTGCATGCCCTGCCGGATGATATACAAAGCCTCGCCAACCAGGTCGATCAAGGCCGGGCGCAGCAGATGATTGACCGTTTGAGCAGCAACTTGATGGATAAAGTGGGACGGCGCAGCGGGACCGATGCGACCCAGCTATCCGCAGCGGCGCAAGAACTCATCAGCCAGACTCCGCCGGATTGGAACAGCCCTGGCGGTCAGCGAATTCGCGCCCTGATGCAATGTTTAACCGTGCCTGAATCGTGGCGCAATCCCGATTTTCTCGCGCTGCGCGATGCCTATCAACTGCATTCGCGGCGACAGCGTAAGCCCGACGCTCGACTGTATCCCGGTGACAAGGCGGCCATGAAACGTGTGCCCGATGCCCTGGAATACATCCCAGTCTATGGAGGTAAGAAGCCCTAAATGACCAATGTAGATCGTCAACGCTGGGATGGCATCTACCGCCAACAGAATCAATTCCCCGAACCCGATGGTTTTTTATTCGAATGCACGCCACCTGCCAGCGGTCCGCATGAGCAACGGGCGCTTGATCTCGCCGGTGGGATGGGCCAAAATGGCCTGTGGCTGGCGGAACAGGGCTATATTGTCGACGTGCTGGACATCAGCCGCATGGCACTGGTTCGCGGGCGCAGCGAGATGGTCCGGCGAAATGTGCGTAACATCAATTTCTTGCAATGTGATCTGGACACGGTTGATTTGGAAGCAGATCGCTATGCGGTGGTGTGCGTGTTTCGTTACCTGAAGCACGACCTTTTCTCACAGCTTCGCACCTGCATCCAGCCCGGTGGCCGCATCATTTACGAGACGTTCAACGTCAATTATCTGGAACAGGTCCCCCAATTTAATGTCGATTTCCTGCTGAAGCCGGGGGAATTAGCCGGTTATTTCTATGGCTGGAAAGTGCTCTACGACACAGAGGTAGACCATATCTCGCGCTTTGTTGCTATCAAACCGGATGCCATTTAAACGCTGGTTGGCCCGCTGCCTGCTGGCCGGGTTATTCATCGGTGCATCAGAAATCATCCTGTGGACTCATCCGACGGGACGCTCGGTGCTGGATTGGTTGCTACTGGTCGGCGGCTATGTTGGCCTGAGTGCGCTGCTATTAGATTTTGCAGCGCGTTACCGGGTCCGCGACGTTTTCGGAGTACTGGCACTGGCAGGCTTATATGGCCTGTTCAATAGTCTGCTGCTCAACCCGGAGACCGCGTTGGTCGCTGTGCCCCGCACCTGGGCAACCCGCGTGATGGGCGCACACACGCTGCTGGGTTTGGGCGCACTGGCTTTGTTGCTATACCAACCACCACGCCGGATGCTGTGGCCGGGGGCCGGAGTCGTCGGGTTGTTATGGGGGGTGTGGGTGCGCTGGTTGGCGACCTTTACCGAAATTGTCCCTGCAGTAGCACCATTACCCACCATGCAGATTACGGCCAGCATTACCCTGCTCAGCATCTTGATATTGTGGCGATTGCATGGAACGCAACTGGTTGTTGATCTACAGCTTACGCGCCCGGAAATCGTGCTCGTCGGCTTGCTTTTGGCCGTGAATATCCCGAATAATCTGAAAGCCATTGATCTGCTATCCCTGCTGGTACTGGGCACGCTCATCGCTTATTGTTGGTTGCTCCTGTGGTTTCAGAAGCGCGATACCGGCCCCACCTTGCTCAGTGCCCGTCAGCCAACCAGCTTCTGGCCGCTGCTTGTCGCCGGGGCGATTCTGCTCATTATGGGCGCAATCGGTTATAGCCTGCCCTTTGACGAGACGGGCGACCAACTGGCACTCATGATCGGCATCTTTGCCGCCTTTGGTTTGGTCTGGCTCCCCGCGACCTCGCTGGTGCTGGGGGTGCGGTCCTACCGCAACCTGGGCCGACAAAAACGCTTATAACCCCCATTTCCCAGGGCAATTATTCCAACTTACTGAGAACTACCTCACGAGCGACATATAGTCTATGTAACTACACTGAATGTGTGTAAGGAAAGCGATATGTCGCCGATTACCGGGCGTGAACCCCGGCTTTCACGCGCCTATGCCGAATATGGCTCCCGGCGCTTGCTACCCCGACGCCTGGGAAACCTGCTCAATAAAGTAAATCCTGACGCAGTATCCCTCGATGCAGTTGCCGCTGCGCTTGAAAGTGATGAGTTTTTTGTGCGTTACAATGCCGGTAAGGTGCTGGCCCGCCGGGCCGACCGCGAAGCCCGTTTCTTGTGTGAGGATATTTTACGAAATGGCAATGTGCAGGCTCGGGCCAGTGTTGCCCGCCACTTGTATGGCTTCTCCTGGTTCGTGGCCGAATCATTTTATCGAACTGCGTTTGCTGATGCTGATTCCCGGGTACGTGAAGCTGCCGTTTATGCGCTGGGTGATTTACGCGGCTTGAATGCCTACAAATTGCTGGCAGAGCTGTTGCCCAATCAGCCAGATAATGTGTTGGAAGCGGCAGCAATTGCCCTGCGTGACTGCCCGGATGCTGCCGTTGTACCGGCGCTCGAACCGATCATGATGGCCCACGATTCTGACGTGCGGGTCAAGGGGTTAGAGGCGCTTTCCGCAACGGATTCCCGTGAAGCATTACAAGCCGTTTGGCGCGTGATTCAAACTGATCCCAGCGGTACTGTGCGCTATGCGGCAGCACTTAGTTTGCTGGAACTCGGTCGCGAAACTGTCTTGTCTTCAATGGCGAAACTGATCGCACATGAGACCGGCGCAATGCGCTTGTACATCGTGCAGGGCTTTTTCCACGCTGTCAATTATCTACACCTCGACACGACCCCTCAGGCTGATACGCTCTATGAGGCATTGGCACTGGCCCTGGAAGACGATTTGCCCGAAACGCGGATTGCTGCCGTCTGGCCGTTGGCGTGGCTGCGCCATCCCCGGAGTACCGCCCGATTACAGGCGGCCTTCCACACTGAAACCAACAGTCAGGTCAAGGTCGAATTCTTGCGAATCACCGTCAAATTAATGACTCCTGCGGGCGAAGCGCTGCTGCCAGTGGCGTTGAATAGCCCGGACCAAGCAGTCCGGGAAGCTGCGCAGGACTTACAAGATCATCGTGAAGCAGTGGGCAAAGTGCTCACCTACGATCCATCGCTCACCGATGGTTATACGATGTCCCATCCACAACTGGGGCGCTAAGCGCAGACGAACGCCAGCAGTTCATTGAGTCTGTTTGGTTCTTAGAGTGGATAGGTCACGCTGAAGGTCGTGCCTTCGTCAGCCGCTGTTGTAAAATCGATATGCCCATTTAAGTAGCGCTCGGTCAACAAATGAGCGCTGTAAGTGCCAATACCCCGTCCCTGACCTTTGGTCGAAATCGTGCGTTTAAAAATATGCCGTTTCACATGGTCGGGGATAACTGCCGGGTTATGAACCGTAAAGACGACGGTGGCCCCTTCATGCCAGCAACCGAGGCTCACAACCTCGCCCGGAGCCGAGGCCTCAAGAGCGTTTTTAATCAGATTGCCCAGCACGCGCCCTAAGAGCGTGGGGTCGGTCGTCAGCGTGACGTCGACGCTACCCACGATTTGCAGCGAACGCTCTCGCGCCACTTCATGACGGGTATATTCGGCCTGTAGATCATCCAGCAGGCCGCCCGCATTTTCGCTTGACCATTCAACATGCAGGTCATTATTCTCAGCAGCGTTTAAGATCCGCTGGGTTTCGATCTCATTAATCAGACGGGTGCTGGTGCGGCTTAATTGTTCCTGTATCATTTCCAGTTCATCATCGCTCGCGCCGCGCAAAATATCGGCGTAGCCCTTGACCAGCCCGGCGGTGTTTAAAACGTCATGAAAGAACATGCGATCAAGCTGTAAACGATGGCGTTCAGCCGTAATATCTTGTAGCGTACACATCGAAAATTGCTGGTTTCTAATCATAAACGAACGGGTGCTGATCCGCATTTCCCGGATAGTCTGATCGCTTTGAAGTAATCGTATTTCCTGAGTAGCGACGTTGCCGATAATGCCCGTATTAATTGCCCGAACAATCCCACACTGTTCGCAGGGTTCGGTTGGATTGCAGGTCGGGTCCAATTCATCTTCATCCCGACAGCGAAAGATGTCACTGAGCAGTTGCCCATACACATGATGACGCCGGGATAAATCCAGATACATCATCAGCGCTTGACTCACGAATACGACCTGCTGGTGCTGGTCCAGAATAAGAACTGCATCGGGGGAATGATCCAGCATGGCAGTGAATATGGACTGTGCCTGATCCAAAACAGTGGGTTGCGTTAAGGCAATGCGGGACAGGTGTTCATTGGCTGTCATGACATTGGACATAGGCCCGGTTCCTTAAGTGTTCATTATTCCTATCTTCATTGAACCGCAAAACGCCCCGGAATTACGTAAATATTTGTAATATGACGAAACCTTGAGTCTATTGTTAGCCAGAAACTATCTACAGTGACGCATTCAGGTGCAGCAACGCCTGAATGGGGAGGTAGTCAGAACCAACACCACCACAAAATTGCTACCAAGTAGCTACATATAGCTGCTAACGAAAATTTCAAAATCGGGCGAATAATTTGTAACCTATTTTGTGTTAATCCTTATCGGCGCTTCATGCAACAGACACCTTTCAACAACGTAACAAAAAGGCGCAGCCCAAAGGCCACGCCCCAACATGTTGTAACACCCTGATTTTACAGACTACCCGGACTTTCGATAGCTGGCGGGACAATCGTATGCTCCAGCATAATCGTCGTCGAGTCGCCGTCACCGACCAGCACCGGCGCATTGATGCGTACCCGCTCAATGAAACACAGGTCCACTTCAACCGTTTCACAATAGTAAATCGTCAGGTCGCCGTGCAGGGTCGCATCACCATCAGCCAGTACCACCGGTACGCGCACCGGCAATTCAGGCTCAACAATGCTTTGACTCGCATTTTCGTCAGTGATTTCAATGGCCCGGCCCTGCGTCGTTTTCCAGTCGCTGGTAAAGGGTGCCAGATCATTCAGCTTATAGCCTGCTGGCAGCACAATGTTGAGTTCGATCTCACCGTCTCCGGCGCGAAGCTCCTGCACTGGCAACGTCACTTCCAGGCCCGCCGCTGCGTTCCCCGCTACCACAATCGGACGATCAGCAATTTGCAGCAGTTCCGGGTTGGGGAACACAATCGTGCTCACTTCCTCAGTTGCCAGATCAATTACGCGCACCGCATGGTTATTGGTGTCGGCCACATACAACTTACCGTTAGCATAATCGAGGCCACCCGGTTCATCGAATGCCGCAACATCTGCCCCACCATCGCGAAAACCGCCGAGGCCGCCACCGCCCATCAGCGTCGTGGTCACGGTTGTTTCCGGGTCAATTGTTTTGATACGGCTGTTGTAGGTATCGGCAATGAACAACTGTCCATTTTCATCCGCCACCACCCCCAGCGCATGCTGCAACCGCGATGTACCAACTTCGCCATCAACATCACCAAAGGTAAACAGGTCGTTAATCAGCGGCCCCGCCAGCGTCCGCACCTCATTATTCATCACATCCGCCACCCGGATACTGCTGGATTCGCTATCGGCAAAGTACAGCAAACCATCGTCATAGTACAAACCACTCGGTTGGGCGAGTTCTGCGGCGTTAAAGGGGCCATCCAGCAACCCTTCGCGCCCACTGCCAACCAGCGGGAAGATCACCTGATCGTCGAGGGTCAACGCCCACAGTTGATGGGGTCCAGCCATCGCAATATACAACATATCATTCGCGCCTAACTCGACATCCCAGGGGCTTGCCAGCGCGATATTCTCAGCCGGTCCCGACTGATTGCGCACCCGCGATTGTTCGCCAGTCCCGGCAATGGTACTGACCACCCCGTCGGTCAAGTCCACTGCCCGGATGGCATGGTTGTTGACATCCGCGATGTAAAGCACATTATCCGCGCTCAAAGACATACCCTGCGGCTTATTGAATGTCGCTTCCGCAAACGCGCCGTCAGTAAAACCCCGTAAACCGCTGCCGATCACATCCAGGATTTCATATGTGTTGAGGTCGGCGATCACAATGCGATGATTATTAGTATCGCTGATAAACAGCCGGTTGGTCGCCGCATCGGCCAACACCTTGCCGGGAAAAGCCAGCGCCGTCGCCGCCTCATCTGCCCCTTCCAGGGTCAGTTCCAGTGGTTCACGGTCGATCTCGTCGGTCTCATCAAAGGTTTCAATCATGCCGCTGATCACCCGGTCGAAGGCTTCGAAGGGAATCTCACCGGGCTGCACCGCCAGCAGATTATTGCGCGGATCAATCACCACAAAGGTCGGCCACGCCCGCACCCCATACGGGCCAAATGTTCGCCAGACCGCAAAATCCCGATCATTGATAACCGGATGATGGATCTCATAACGCTGAATAATTTGCCGGATGTTGTCCGTTGCGCCCTCATTATCGAACTTGGCCGAATGCACGCCAATGATGACCACTTCTTCCGCATACTTCGCTTCGATCTGTTCCAATACCGGGATCATGTGAATGCAATTGATGCAGCCATAAGTCCAGAAATCGAGGATGATAATTTTTCCAGTCAGGTCCGCCATCCGCAGGGGTTCGGGCACGTTGAGCCATTCAACGCCGGTAGGGAATTCGGGCGCAGGGTAATCCGGGCTGCCGACAAATTCGCCGACTTCCTGCGCGAAACTCGGCAGCGCAAAACTGAATAAGGCTAAGAGACTCACGAACAACAGCCAACGTCTCATCATGTTATATCCTGTTTGTAAGACCGCTTAATACGCCTAACTATAGCAGGCAATTCTAAACAAATGATGAACAACATATAAAGACAAAATCCCGGCGATGACCGGGACAAAGAATCAGGGGCAGGTTGTTGGAGAGAAAAATAATCCGTCAGTGAAAATCAGCTATTTGACCAGATGCTCACCACCGTTGACGTGAATCAACGCACCCGTAATGTAATCTTCATGAACCAGATATGCAACGGCCCGCGCCACATCCTCAGCCGAGCCGGTGCGCTTTAACGTCACTGTTTCTCCTACCGCTTCCCAGTCTGCATCGCTCATATCACGACCTGCCGGTTTCATGACCGGGCCGGGCAACACGCCGTTGACACGAATCTGTGGCCCCAGGCTGGCAGCGCTCACCTGCGTCAGCGACCACAGCGCCGATTTGCTGATGCCATGATGGGCATATTCCACCCAGGGGCCATCCACCCCCCGGTCACAGATATTGACAATCGTGCCACCGGCAGGATTATTCTGGTTCATCAAGGCAACGGCGGCCTGCGTACACAAAAATGGCCCGGTCAAATTGACGGCCATCGTCAGGTTCCACTCTTCGAGGGTAACTTCGAGCAGCCCGCGTTTCTGGAAAACTGAGGCACTGTTGACTAGAATGTCCAATCGGCCAAAATGTTCACGCAGCGCCGTAAAAATCTGTTCAACACCGCTTTCGGTACTGATGTCCGCTTGCACCGCAAACGCGTCCACGCCCATTGATTTGATCTCTTGCACCGTGTCGCGCACGGTATCGCTCGATGAACTGTGGTAATGGACCAGGATATGCGCACCACCACGAGCGAGTTCCAGCGCAATCGCCCGCCCAACCCGATGCGCCGCGCCTGTGACCAGGGCAACTTGATCTGCCAGGTCCATATCAGTAGCCTGTTGGCGGCACAGCCATCAGATACAGGGCCGCAATTGCCGCAATGCCCAGCGGTGCCAGCAGGATGTAGGTAAACAACCGGGTATCGGTGCGCAGATGCATATAATAGGCCACTACCAGAATCGCCTTGATGGTCGCAATCGCCAGCAGCAGCAGAATCAGAAACCAGCCACCGGGCAAAAAACCAACCAAAATCTCAATGACGGTCGCCGCAGCCAAAAAGCCAAAGACGACAGTATAGATGCCGCCGGGTACGGTGATTTCCCGGCCCATGACAGTCGTGGTATCACTGAGCATGTCTGCGTGCGCATCATGGACGTCATCATCATGCGCTTCAGCGGCGGCGGCTTCGACCATTGGCCGCCGTAGATCGCTCACGGCTTCCGCTGCTGGCGCACTCGTTTCGGTTGTTGCTTGCGTTTCGTCAGCCATAGGGTTCAGACCTCTAAATCAGGTAAATGATCGTAAACAGGAACAGCCAGACCACATCGACAAAGTGCCAGTACAGGCCAAAAATCTCAACCGCCAGATAATTCTGCGCGTTGTAAATGCCCTGGCGTCCGCGATTGACGATGCGCAAAGCCCACAACACACCGACGATCACATGGGCACCATGAAAGGCGGTCGGTGCATAGAAACGCATGCCATATTCCGACGCCATATTAATACCGGCATGCCCCAGTTCGGTGTATTCATAAGCCTGCAATCCGACGAAAATCGCGCCCAACACCGCCGTTAGACCAATCCAGCGCACCAGCCCATCGGGATTATTTTTCTGCGCTTCCCGCAGGCCCATGACCATTGCCCAACTGCTTGCCAACAGGATGAAGGTGTTGATGCTCACCAGGATAATGCCCAGTTCTTCCTGAATAGCCGCGACAACTTCGGGATTATTGACGCGGAAGACCATATAGACCGCCAGCAGTGTCCCGAAAATCACGACCTCCGAAGCCAGATAAAGCCACATCGCCAGCTTCGAGTTGTCAATTTCGTGGGCCGATGGCACAGCACTGTGATGATCGGCATCGTGATGCGCAGTGCCTGATTCAATCGTCATGTCACTCATGCGAATTACTCCTCCGACTTATTGAAGCGCATTGGGTAAGCGCCGTAACTGTTTGGCGGTCCAGGACGCCCCATAGCCAACCCAGTGAGTCAGGAATTTGGGGCGCAGGATCAACGCAGCCACCAGCAGCGCGTTACTGGCCGAAATGATAAATAACAGGGGTGGGTCAAAAGCCACAACCAGACCAATCAGTACGAAGTAGAATGCTGGCATGAGGATCCCGGCAATAATCGTGTAAGCGATCCCGACCGGGCTGCGCATCAGCAACAGCACACCCAGCGCCACCAGACTGAAAATGGCGGCGGCCACCAGCGACAGGGGGGCCAGCATTAGCCAGATCACCACAAAACCAACCCCACCAACCAGCACATGGACACCGACCAGAATGAGAACTGCCCGGACCAGCCAGGCCCAACTGGTCTGTGCGGCCACAAACCGAATGAAGTAGCCCGCAGCAATCAATAACAGGGTAAATACACTCGCAGCGGCCAGGAAGAAGGAGAAGGTTGAAAACTCCGCTGTGATCGGCGCACCCAGCAGAACGTCCACCAGGGCAAAGCCAATGACAGCCGCCACAGCCGTCACCGCCCAGCGCACAAGATTCGGCGCAGCCGCTGCCGCTTCTAAGGGTTCGGCTTGCAACGGGGTATGCTCAACATCCTGGACAATTGTGACGCCATTATTCAGGAAGAACAACAACAGGCCGATGCCCCCGGCAAAAGCCGCCAGCGAGACAAACATAAAGATGACAAACCCGATCAACAGCGTCAACTGGCTGACAAAATAAGTCTCACCAAACAGGTCAAGTTGTACAAACCCAACCGCCAGGAAATCCGCTTCCGCTTCATGGGCGATCCGCAGCGATGGGCCTTCCGGGAGCAGGGCAAAAACCACCAGGATAATAAGTAACCCCAGCATCAATGTACTGGCTAACCACAGGTAGCCGCCCAGAATTTTGCCCGGTGCCGCTTCTTTCTCTTCCTCATCGTCAGCTGCTTCAGCGTCCACAACCGTGAGTGCCTGAATGGCCGCTTCTTCGCCCCCTTCAGGTTCATGCGCGTGGGTGTTCATCTGTGGGTCAAACGCGCCCATCCCATAAATAAAGAAACCGGCGGCGAATGCAGTCCCCAGCACGATCGCTAGTTGCGGGTCCATCGCCGGTTGCAGACTTTGCAGCGTGCGCAGCACAAAGAGCAGTATCATCCCCACTAAAAAGCCCAGAATGCCCAACGGCACGGCACGGCTTAATCCTGGTCGCATAGACGAAATCCCTCCCCCATCCGAGGTGTCAAATCAAGTAGAGAACCACGTAAAATAAGATCCACGCAACAATCACAAAATACCATAACGCAGTAGCACCTTCCACTGACCAAAAATTCGTCGAGCCAAAACGGCCAGCCCGTGCTCCCCGGTAAATCATACCCATAAATACAACAATCGTCAGGGCATGAATACTATGAAAGGCGGTCATCATCCGAAAAACATCACTGTAGATGCCGCTGTACGGAATACGCAACCACTCATAAGCCATAATGGCGACGAAGCTGGCACCCAACCCAATTACCACCGGCCATAGCGTCAGAAAACGATCCGTCTCATCGTGTTTGATGGCACGGCTGGCGTTGCGGGCCAGTACCGCACTCACCAGCAACAAACCGGTTGCCAGCGTTGGCAAGAGCGGCGCGGGTTGCTCGACCCCCGGCGGCGGCCAGGATGCCTGGCTCCAGCGCAATTGCCAGTTCACAATCACCATACAAATAAACACCAGAATCCAGGAGATCTGAAAGATGGTCAACCCGGCGCGTTTGTTGCGCAGTTGTTGAATTTCTTCGCGGCTCAGGCCTTGTTCCAATAAATCACGTTGCATGGTTAAAGAGTTTATCCGTTAGATTGTGTAGGGACGCACCCACGTGTACGTCCGTTGTGAACCGTAATAATCTAATCCGCCCCTTCAGGCTGTGGCGCGGCAACCGGCATCTGTGGTGCTGGCGGCGGGAAGCGTTTATTGAGCGCCTCAATGTAAGCACCAGCCTCTGCGCTACCATAGCCATACGGATCTTCGAATGGCACGGGATCGCCGATGAAGTTGTAGGCCGGCGGCGGTGAAGTCGTTGCCCATTCTAATGTCAATGCCCGCCAGGGATTGCCCCCCACACGTTCGCCAGACAGGAGACTCGCAACCATGTTGTACAGCAAGATAAACGTCGCGATTCCCAGGATAAAACTGGCAAAGCTGATGAGCCGGTTGATGTCCGTGTATTCCGGCAGATAAGTCGCAATGCGGCGCGGCATCCCTTGCAACCCGGCGATATGCTGCGGGAAGAAGGTGAAGAAGAAGCCAAAGTAAGTGGCCCAGAAGTGAAACCGCCCCAGGCGTTCGTTGAGTTTGCGCCCGGTGACTTTGGGGAACCAGTGATAAATCCCGGCAAAGATCAGGAACACGCTGCCACCATACAGCACAAAATGGAAATGGCTGACGACAAAATAAGTGTCATGCAAATGAATATCGACCGGGACAGAACCGAGCATGACGCCGCCGATGCCACCGATGACGAACATCGACAGGAACCCAATGCTGAACATCATAGCAGTCGTAAAATGTAACTTGCCACCCCACAACGTACCCAACCAGCTAAAGATCTTGATTCCCGTCGGTACAGCGATAATCATGGATGTAATCATGAACGGAATGCGCAGTTCCGGTTGCAGGCTGGTGAACATGTGATGTGCCCAGACCGTGAAGCCGACGATGGCAATCGCCATACTTGAAAGCGCAATCGCCCGATAGCCGAACACCGGCTTACGGGCATGAACCGATAGGATTTCTGAGACCATGCCGAAGCCCGGCAGGATCATGATATAGACCGCCGGGTGACTGTAAAACCAGAAGACATTTTGCCACAGCAGCACATCCCCCCCATTGGTCGGATCAAAGAAACTGGTTCCGGCCACGCGGTCCAAAATCAGCAAGGTCAGGCCGCCGGTCAGGAAAGGCGTCGCCAATACCTGAATAATCGAGGTTGCCAGCACCGCCCACACAAACAACGGCATCTGCCAGTACCCCATGCCTTCGGGCCGCATGTTGCGAATGGTGACAATAAAGTTGATCGCACCGAGAATGGACGAGATACCCAGCAAATGCAGGGCCATGGCCCACAGGGTTTGACCATCGGGGCTGAATAGCGTGCTTAAGGGCGGGTACGAAGTCCATCCGGCTTCAGGCGGACCCACCAGCCAACCTGCCAGCAACAGTACCCCCGCAGGTGGGATCAACCAGAAAGCAAACGCATTCACCCAGGGAAAGGCCATATCCTTTGCACCGAGCATTAAGGGCACCAGGTAGTTACCAAACCCGGCCATCATCGGGATAATCCACAGGAAGATCATGACGCTGCCGTGCATGGTCATGATCGAGTTGTACTCAGTGCCGCTCGACATCACGTCCAGGTTCGGCGTCAGCAATTCCCAACGAATCAGCATCGCCAGCGCGCCGCCGATGATAAAGAAGAACAGCGACGTGACCATATACTGCACGCCGATAATCTTGTGGTCAAGACTCCAGCGCAGATAGTCGCTAATGCGGAGGGGCGGGGCGGGAATGGACCGAGCGCCCCCCAATGGAGCGGTTACACTTGCCATGCGTGAGTTACCTCGCTAGTTTGAACCAACTGTAATTGTTGCCAGATTCTCCAGATCACAGGCGGAATCGCCAGTACTGGTCTGATTACACAGGTAGGCGACAATCGCCTGGTTTTCTCTTTGGGGCATATAGGTGCCGATATTCGATTCATCGTCCGGTTGGAATTGCGGCATGAGTGCGCCAAAACCCGGCACCAGATAATCTGCCGGATGATAGAGTGAATTGCTCAGATATTCCTCAGCCGTTTGTCCCGCCACGCGGGTCGCCGCCCGGTCGCCAATACCATTTAGATTGGGGCCAGTGACACCTGCCCAACCCAAATCATCCAACACATGGCAACCCGAACAGGGATAAACGTTGCTTTCCAGCACCTGACGACCGAGCAAGGCCGGGTCTTCAGGCGGGTTAATCACATTTTGGGCTTCCGGGCTAAACCAGGTTAGATAGGTTTCCTCGTCGGGATGCACCACGATCAGCGCCCGCATATCGCCATGCCCACTGCCACACAGTTCAGCACACAATACCGGATATTCGCCCGCCAGTGTGGGGGTAAATCGGACTTCTGTCGTGCGGCCCGGCAGCAGATCCTGTTTGATACGCATCGCTGGAATATAAAAAGCATGATTTACATCGGCAGTCACCATTTCCATCTTGACCGGTTGGCCGACATACGTGTGCAAAACGCGCGAGTTCACCAGCAAATCATCTTGTTCCGGCACTTCATAGGCAAACGACCAGTTAAAGCGTGCCCCGGTGGCCTGCACCACCATCTCATCATCTTTAGCCGCCGTAATGCTCACCCAAACCTGAAAGCTCAGGATGCTGAGGATTAACACAATCACTGCCGGAATCGCCGTCCACACAAATTCCAGCGTGGCATTACCATGCATCGGTGCGCCATCAGTCTCGTCGCCGGGTTCGGCCCGGAAACGCACAATCGAGAAGATAATCGCCCCCTGCACCAGCAAAAAGATCGCACCACCGATTGCCAGCATGACCTTAAACAGATTATCGATCTGTAACGATTCGGCAGAACCCTGGGGCGGTAACACGATCGGAGTCGTCTGGGCAATAATCAACCCGCCAATGACCAACAGAAGAAACACGGCCACAATCCAGATGACCGGAATACTGTTTGGGGCGTTGCTATTATCAACATTCATAGTAGGGCATCATCTCTTTTGCTCAAATGCTTGACATCTTTAAATATCAGGATGAATCGCGGCGCGATCATACCACATATGCTGTCCGTAACGAGGCTGCCACACCAACAGCAGGTAAAGATTGTTCTATTTTACACAAGTTCGCCCCTTTTCGCAAAATAAAATTTGCCCCACTATAGCGCGTTTATGGTCGGGCTTCAACGCGTAAAGAACGGTAAACGCAAAACTGATTTGAAACCTGATCGCACGGCTGCTATACAAAACAAAAAGCCGAGACGCCATTGGCCCCGGCTTTGATTGTTGCTGGAATAGACGACTTACATCGAGTCGTCGCCCATCATGAGGTCCGCGCTGAGGGTATCGTATAGGAAGGATTCGACTTCCGCCCGCAGGTCGGTACATTCGGTGGGTTCGTCGGCCACGTCACCCGGCGCGAGCATCATCATATCGTCCATCATCTCACCCTCTTCCATCATTTCTTCTTCCATCATCTCACCCTCTTCCTCCATCATTTCCTCGTCCATCATCATATCCATCATGGACTCGAAAAGGGGCGCAAGCTGACCTTTTTCAAAGGTGCTGAGATCGTACATGGACTGAAAGCCGAACTGATATTCAGCGACGAGGACCACCGTCATCAGCGTGGAATCGCAGACGATCATCATATCATCCTGAGCGGAAACTGGCACGCTGAGGCTAACAACAAACACCAAGAGCAGAACAATCGCAACAATT
The DNA here is from genome assembly GCA_965223835.1 of Phototrophicaceae bacterium. Classification (GTDB taxonomy): domain Bacteria; phylum Chloroflexota; class Anaerolineae; order Aggregatilineales; family Phototrophicaceae; genus CAVYXZ01. Next base: position 300,315 of record CBDCXQ010000001.1, on the reverse strand, counting down.
TTACGCATGACAAATTCTCCTTGTGAAAATGTATTCGATACCAGGAGAATGCCGCGCAAAACTTACGCTCCGGTTACACAAATCTCACAAAAATCTGAACAATTAGTTGAAATTTTGTTATGTCATGCTCGTTAGCGCGTTTGCACCGACACGAAATCAACGATGCGTCGGGTAGCCTCATCCACGCCAATGCCATCCCGTTCCCAATCCCAGTTTGCCGGAGTACCAGCGACGACTCCCACCTGATTGAGTTGGGCTGGTTTCCAGAGTGTGAGCGCGTTCGCTGCGTATGGCGCGTAGCGTTGCGGGTCGGAGGGGCCAAAAATCGCGGCGACCGGTGCCCCGGCAGCAGCGGCGAGATGCGTGAGGCCGGTATCATTACCGACATAACAGCGGGCTTTGGTTGCCAATAACGCGATCTCAGGAAAGGATAGCGTACCGGCAAAGCTAACCGCCGCTGACTTCATTTGCAACTGGACCGCTTTCATCAATACCGCGTCGTCAGGACCGCCGACCAGCACAATGTCTGCCTGCCAACATGTTGCTAAGGCATCTGCCAACACGGCGAAATGCTCTGGCGGCCAGCGTTTACTCACCATCGTCATGCCGGGATTATCCCCACCAGCGGGATTGATCACCACATAATTCTGCGCGTTAATGCCCTGCGCCTCAAGTTGTTCGCGCAGCGGCGGCCAGAGCGCAACATCCACCGGCACGTTGGCGTGGCAATCCGTCGCATCCAGACCGAGCGCACGGGCGACTTCGAGGTAAATTTCAGCTTCGTGGCGCACAACTTGCGGATCAACCGGCACCTTGATGTTATACCCAAAGCCCCGTCCATTACTATCCAATCCAGCTCGTTGCGGCATGCCCGCCAGCTGTACTGCCAGACTCATCAGCGGCGACCGCACCAGGGACACCGCCAGGTCAAAGTTGCCAGCGCGAAGTCGCCACACCAAGCGCATAAACCCCAGTGGCGTTTTTACGGGCAACGCCGCCGGGCCGGTATCCAGCAGCGCATCGAGTAGATCATGGTTAGCGAGCGCTTGCCGTGACCAACTGCCCACCGCCCAGGTGATATGCGCATCAGGATACCCCCGGCGCAGGGCCTGGAGCGTTGCCGTTGCCATTAGCACATCGCCAATACAGCACGGCAAAATGAGGACAATCCGCTTCGGGTTCATAGCGGTATATTGTACACAGGTGATTGCTGATGGGAAGCAGGTATAGATTTTGAAACAAAGATAAAAGACAAACGCCCCGTTGCCAGGGCGCTGCTTATAGCTCTCGATTGGGTGTACTACTCGCCAGTCATCTGATAAATCTGGATCAGGTTGCCACAGGTATCGTCCAATATGGCAATGGTTGTTGTCCCCATGTTAGTCGGCTCCATCGTAAACGCCACGCCGAGCTTTTTCAGCCGCTCATATTCGGCCTGAATATCATCCACCTCGAACATCGTGAATGGGATGCCATCGTTGACAAGCGCTTCTTTAAGCGCCTTCATCGCTGGATAGTCGGCATTTGGCTCCAGCACCAATTCGACACCATTGGGGTTCTGGGGTGAGACGACCGTTAACCAGCGGGCGCCACCACCCAGCGGAATATCCCGCTTTTTTACAAATCCCAATTTCTCAGTATAAAATGCTAAAGCCTGGTCATAGTCGCTGATAGACATACTGGACACTGTAATTCGCATGGGATGCTATCCTTTTCTAAGCATTTGAGTCGCGGTCAGGCAATCGAGTTCTCGGAATGCGCTGGGACAGAGACCATAGCGCTGTTTGAAAGCCTTGCCAAATGCGGCATGAGTCGCATAACCTGCTGCCAGCGCTACCTCGGTAATATCCACCGCCCCCATGCGCAGCTTGCGGCCTGCTCGTTCGAGTCGTATCCGGCGCACGTAGGCTGCTATACTTTCCCCGGTTGTCGCCGCAAAGAAGCGCTGTGTATGGGGTACAGAGAATCCGGCAACCTGCGCCAGCATTTCTCGACTGAGCGGTTGGTCCAGGTGCTCAAGGATATAACGCTGCACCGCAGCAATGGCCTCAGCGTAGTTACCTGGCGTCCTCATAAACTCGATTACCATCCTGGTATCATACATGAACAGAACGTCCGTTCGCTATTCCAAACGGATCATTTATTCAAATGCCGCTGCTAAACCGCGCGTCCGCTCAAGTAGCGCATTGCCAGGTCTTTGCGCACGAACAGGAAGATGGCTAATGCGGCCAGGAAGCCGGTGAGATGCGCCAGATTGTTGACACCACCAAAATCCTGACCGTTCTGAATCACTTCCAGTGACGGCGCGAGGTCGCGTATCAGGAAATAGATCAGCAGCAACCAGGCCGGAACGCGAATGGTCCAGCGCCAGACCGATGCGGTGCGCAATTCACCGCCAAAGCCAATGACCCGCGCGATATAGACGACGAACACGCGCATAATCGAAATGATGCCCCAAAAACATAGTACCTTTGCACCTGGAAACAGCAGCAAATAGGCCCCCATGACGCCGGAAATCGCGCCACTTGCGCCGATGCCAGGTAAATCCACTGCCGATGGATTGAGCAAAGTACTGCCCATGCTGGCAACCATCCCGGCCAGCAAGTAAAACACCAGGTAGCGCCAGGGTCCGCAAGCATCTTCCAACCGGCGGCCAAACGACCACAAAAAGACCATATTCCCCAGCAGATGCCACATATCAGCGTGCATAAAGGTACTGGTAAACGTTGCGAAGGCCCCGATGCTCAACGCTTCGCGCAAATAGGTACTGCGGTAGCCAAACGTCCAGACCTGTTCAATATACTGGTTAATCAACAGGGTGCTGCCAGTGGCCTCATAAGCATCAATCCCGCGATAATAGTTGGGCGCTTGCCACAGGATAAAGATGAGCGAGTTCGCCATAATCAAGATGATGGTCATGTAAGGCAACGTGCGATAGCGGACCGTGCCAGTATCGCTGACGGGAAGCGGCAGGAAAAACGCCCCGATGAACAGTTGCCAGAGGATGTATAAGAGGAATAAGAACAGGGTGAAAAAACCCATAAGTCAGGCCTCCATCTAAATGAATTGATCGGATACGTCCGGCCAGACGGGATTGAATAAGAGGTTAATCGCCGTATTGAAAACAAGCCACAGCGCAATGAGCAACAAAACGCCGCCGACAACACCTAGCACCATGCGCATTGCCGGGGGAATGATGGGCAGGTTGGTTGCTTCTTCGACAATACCTTTGGTGACATCTTGATTGCGGTCAGAAAAATCGGGCACATAGCCACCCAGCATTTGCGCCAGCGGTTGTTGTTGGGGCGATGAGGTCGCAGTAATCACCAGATAGCCGCCTAACAGACCCAGTATGATGCCAACCCAGCGGGAGAAACCCATTTGGAGCAGGTCCAGCCCGGCATCCTGCCAGCCCATAAAGAGGAAAAACAGGCCAAAACCCGCCGCTTCCCGCCAGGCCAGGAGGACATTGCCGCGTTCCCGGTCGGTCAACACCGGTGCATATTCCAGCAATTTTTTGTCCGCCTCGCGGCCCTTACGCGTTCCCGATCCTAATCGGGCAGCCCGGTCATAATGGCGCATGGCCTCGACTTCTTCACCCATCAACTTGTACAGGTCGCCCAGCGTCGTCAAAATCGGCTGGCTATCCGGGTGGCGTTCAGCCGCATCTGTGAGCATATCAAGCGCACGATGGGCTTGCTCATCGTCGATAAACCCCTGCGCGATATTCACAATAGTTTCATCATCCACCGTCGGCAGCTTGACCAGATCCTCACGCAACGCATCGGCCTCGGCATAATCACCCTCCACCCGCGCAATGTCAATCGCCGTCAGGTAAACCGACGGATATTGTGTGCCCGCGTCAATCGCCCGCCAGACCAGTTCCCGCGCATCCTCGATGTATTTCATGCGTGACAGATACCCAACGGCCTGGCGCAGTGCTTCGGGGTGATCGACCTGAATGTGCAAAGCCTGGACCCACTCACCAATCGCTGCTTCGGGATCACCACCATCAATATAATGCTCGGCCCGCTTGAGATGGATGGTGATCTGCCGTTCTTCCTTTGGGGATAGCTGATGGTCCAGTGTTTTGGATTTCTGCGGCTTAACTTCAACCGGACGATCAAGTTGCGCCTGAAGCTTGAGCGCCATTTTGTTTTCCGGGTTGATGCGTAAGGCACGATCCACACATTCACGACGCCTGGCAGCATCCCGTGTCGTCCGGGCCAACCACACCCAGCCCATATCATTCTCAGGATCGGCCCGCAGCGCTTCGATCAATAAGCGTCTCCCGGTGGCAACATCCTGCCGGTCACGCAGCGCCGTCACCCCTTCCCGGAAGAGCGCCTGTGCGTCTTTCATGGTTCCTTCCTTGCTTGCAATCGAATGACTTTCATTCATTATAGGCCCAACCTCATGCTGAAATAAAATGCGTCGGTTAAGGCTTCGTCAAACACCCGCAAAATGAGGGGGCAATTCAGGCAGTGATGAGGGAAACATATGGATTTTCAGGTATAAGGAGCGACCGATCTTCACTGATGCAACATCTTAGAAAAGAAATAGCGACATGGCAACTTCGATCATTTCGCCATGCCGCCAGGGTGACTAACGTTCTGGTAGTGTCAACGGATTGATAGGGTCGCCCAGTCGGGTAACACTGAGCAAGGGTTGGAAAATCCAACCTTCCTGCGGAATCGCGACTGTAGCAGTTGTATAGCGAATATTCAACCAGGTACCATCGAAGTTTCGGCCCAATACCTCCACCTCGGTGCCATCCGGCAGTTGATCCAGTATCCGTGAATTATCGGATGGCAACAGCCGAACATTAGCGACATTCGTACCCGGCACAATGATTCTAATAACCCCCACATACAACCGTTCCTGGGGTAAGCCCCGCCCAAAATCATTGAGTTGCAACGCCTGAATAGCCGGTTCGCCCGATGGTTGCCCAATCAAAACATAGGTGTGGACCATCCCGGACAGCAGTTGCTGGTCGCTGAGGCTGAGGATTTCGGTGGTGTTCCCGGCGATAAAGTTCAACGATCCATACAGACCAGCGGGCAACTCGTTTTCATTCGCTTCTGCCCCGTAAAATACGGGATCAACAACGCGACGCGGTGGTTCTGGCGTGGCGGTGGGGCCAGGACCGGGAGTCGGCGTCGGCCCCGGTTGCGGCAATCCCTCGGCAAACATACTAATTTCCAACGCCCCATCAATCGCATGTAACAGTCGTACCCGGGCAGTCCCGCGCCCCGTCTGGGCGATATTATCGGGGACCAGGACCAGCGATACCGGCCCACCTGCCGTCGTAAAAACCTGCACGACGGTTCCCGGTGGCAGGGGTAACTCGCCTTCAGCCGGTGGGGGCGGTTCCAATTCCATTGCCGTCAGTTCAAGCTGGTCATTGGCATTCAACAGCAACAACGACCAGAATTTCTGCTCCTGATTTTCATCGGATATTGTGAATTCCGCCGTCGCAATCGGCTCCGAATCCAGGGCGGCATCGCGGCGGCGCAGTTCGATCAGGTGACTATAGGTACTGAGGCCGAGATAAGGCGTATACTGACTATAATTCAGTCGCGGCACTGCCAACCGACCATCAATATAAACATCGAGCACGGCAGTATCCGGGGCGGCGTGAATCACCCGCAATTGCAAACCATCAGCGGGTGGCTCAATTGGTGCACTAATCACAAATAAGCGGGGGATGTCGGTCAATTCCGGCACCCGGGGTTCAGCATTGTCCGCCGGGTCGCGCAGCACATTCGGAAAAATCACCAGCGTGTAGTGAACACCACTGACAAACGCCTGCTCGCCGATAAACGCCAGCCGGTCCAGATTGGCGCTGGTAGCATCAACGATCGTCAGAGGATAGATGCCCGCATCAACATCAATATCGCCATAGGGTTGTCCCAGCGGAATTTCATGTAACAGCGAAGCGCGAGACGGGTAGGCAATGCTGAGGCGCGGGGCATTCCCGGCTGCCAGATTCACCGCTGTCATGCGCGTTTTGCCTACCGGCAAGGGACTCCGATTATCATCCAGAACGAGTACCGCACCCGATTGCTCCAGCGCTGGCCGAATTGCGGCTTCTGGGTTAGGACCAGTATCTGACCCCGGCGGGGCAAAGCGCTGCTGATAAACCAGGGCACTTTTGCTGGCACCAACCGCTAAGTCTAACAGCACATCGGCAATCGGGACTGCCAGCGGGTCTTCCCCGGCAGGCCGTACCGCGATGGCGTACTGGCCGGGCAGCAACGCCAGATAAGGGGTCGCGGCCTGGGGCGGCAGACTGGCCCCGATCAAACTGTCATTCAGATAGACATCAACCGGGCCAATGCCGACCAATGCATTAATCACCCGTACATCCCCGGTATTTTCCAGGTCGAGTGAGGATTCATCAAGCTGGGCCAGCGCGACGCCCGCGACCAGCACGAGCAGTAAAGTAGTCAGGACAATTTTCTGCATCATCAGCCTTTTATCGTTCCAGGGTGGGAGTCGGCGTGGTTTGTGGATCAGCAGCTACAAATGCTGCGATGAGTTCCTGGTTTGCCCCGCCACTTTCACAATCAACGCACAGGCGAACAACATGCGGGCCGGAACTAAGCGCTGCTGGTAGTTCAACCGATGTTACGACCGTACCCTCTGCCGTTGTACGACCGGTTGCGGCGATCGCGCCGTTATCCAGATTGATCGAATAGAAGCTGTTGGGCTTCAGATTCTCCGCATTCAGGATGAGCGAACCAAAAGCAGCGTTAGGTGGCGCAGGAATAACTGCCAGCGACGGTGGTTTTACGCGGGGCGTATTGGAGGGTCGCGGCGTATTCGTCGGCACCGGCGAAATCGTCGGCGTCGGCGAGATCGCGACGGATTGCGTCGCTGTTACATTGGGGGCCGCCGCAGTCAGAGTTGCCTGGACGATTGCTTCAACGACTTCCGGGTCCCCCTGGCGTGCGCCCAGAATCGAGATCTGCGGATCAGGCTGAACGACCAACAGGCGCGTCACCCCGACGCCCGCCCCCGGCACTGCCAGAATGTCGTAAACGCCACCAGGTAACAACGCCAACCGCGACAGGGTTGCCTGGACGCCACCCGTGCTGGACAGCACCACCTGTACATCAAAGATGTTCGACGCGCGGGTGATATAAGGCGAAGCCTCACCAAAACCGATTGTCTGGGCGATACGCGACCAGGCCAGGTCTGACTGCGTAATCTGAGGCACACCAATCGGGTTATCGATCTGTTCGGGATTCGTGGCCCGAATGTCCAGGTCCAGGGTTTGCGTTGCGCCGGTTAGCCCATGCAGCAAGCGCAAATTTGCCAGCACCGACGATGATCGCGGCAACCGCTCGAACACCTGCAGGCTAACGCGCTCCGGGTCCCGCGCATCCTCATCAATATCTTCGGGCGGCAAGTCAACGACGAGCATAATTTTTTCAGTGCGGGCATTCGCGCCATCGCGCCAGTCCGGCATCTGTAACCGACCAACGACCCGCTCATTCATGTCGATAATGAGCAGTTCACCACCTTCATTCGAGAAGGGCAGCGGCACCGTCATCTCACCAACCGGCAAACCGGTCACGCGAAATGATTGCTGGAATCGTACATTGAACGGGCCAATATTGGGAGCCGCATTCACAATCCGTAGTGGTATATCCGTCTGGGTCATGCGTGTTCCCGTGGGGATAACCAACATCTCGGTGGAGAACGTCGTGCGCAGGTAATCCAGGCCGGGCATGAGCACCAGGAGATAATTGACATGACTATCGAGCGAAGCGCTAACTGGTGGCACCAGAATCTGGTCGGGGAAATCGGTATCCGCCAGTTCCACAATCAGTTGTCCATTGTTGAGGTCAAACGGACCCACCCACTCGCCCCAGCCAATGTCCTGGACCAGCGAAAGCTGGCGCTCGGCATCAACAACGTCAACGCGAATCAGGTCAGGATGGGCATGGGCAAAGCTGACACGCGACTGACCGGTACTCAGGGAGGAAAGGTCTTCTTCCACCACCAGTGCGATCTGGCCTTCATCCGTGTCCATCAAAATCACACTGACGCTGCCACCTTCGGGCACAGTAACGAGTTGATCAACAATGGGGTCGGCCTGGGTAACAATCTGTTGATTCAGCGCCGAATCAAACCGCCGGTTGGCCGGTGGGATAATTAATACCCGTACCGTGCGATTTTCGCCAACGCCCAAATAGGGCGTGAATTCGCCCGTATCCAGCCCCAGTGCAATCGGCATATCATCAATAAAGACATCTACCGGCAGGGAATCTTCCGAGCGCCAGGCATGAATCACGCGAATCTGTCCGGCAACCGGCACGACTTCGACTGGCGGCGTATTGGTTGGAAACGGTGTAATGGAAGGCGTTTCGGTTGGGCTGGGGGTGAACGTACTGGTGGGTGGCACAAAACGGGTGGGCGTTGCGGACGGCGGCAACGGTGTGGCCGTATTGGTGGGCGACGGCGTGCGTGTTATACCGGCCACTGCCAGCGCTGTTTCGGTGAGGGCGACGCTGGATGAAGCGGTACCGGTTAGTGCCTCGGCAATAGCCCCTTCGAGCATCGACTCATCGACGACAGTAATGGGCACGACGACCACCGGTTCGGGCGGAACTTGAGTGCTGCAAGCCGCGATGAGCAACAGGCTAAAGACCAATTTGATGAGTCGTGGGATGAATTTCAAAAGATTGTTTCCTGCCTACACAATAAGGGCGATAAACACAATATCACCAGCACGCACACCGCGTTCGACCAAAACAGGATTATCTGCCTGTATCAAATCCAGCGCAATAAAATTCAGGTCAGCCAGTTCCAGCAGCGTATCGCCCGGCTGGGCCGTGTAGGGCATAATCTGTCGCGGCGGGTCCAGATTAACGATACCGACTGGCATCACAATGGTTTCACCATGCCCTTCGACAACATCTGGTGGGAGGCCATTCACCGTTTGCAAAATCTCCAGCGTCGTGCCATAGGTTTCGGCAACCGCTTCTAAATCTGCCGGATCATCCAACTCAACCAGTTGAAACCGGTTGCGAGGTGCCTCAGCGGTACGCGTCACATCTAACACCGTCTGTTCAATCGCAGTTGCCACCGCCGCTGTCACTTGCAGGTTGAAGCGTTGGACATCTTGCTCAAAGGTGCGAACACTAATGACATAGGCGATGCCGCCCGCGACGCCCAACACCAGCACCAAGAAAAACACAAAGCGCAAACGATAAAGTAAATACATCCTGCCTCACTCAATCCTGCTCACCGATTCTGGACGTAAACTGAAAACCTGTCAAATCACTATATGCCAGTGCAAGGTGTTTTTTTGAACATTTTAATAGCTGTTCAAATTATCATAGAACTAACATTATCAGGGAGGGCCATTTTGCTTTTAATTGCACGCGCGCCAGTTCGCATCAGTTTTGGAGGCGGCGGCACCGATTTACCGGCCTATTATGAGCAGTTCGGCGGTGCAGTTCTCAATACAGCGATCAACCGTTATATTTTCACCGTGATCTCAAGCGGGGCCAGCGACGCCCTGCAAATTATCTCATCTGACTTCCGCGTTTTCTATCGCCACGATGGCACAGAAGCAATGACCGCCGAGGGTGAACTGGGTCTCGCCAAAACTGTTCTTCGTGAATTCGGCGACTACGAGGGGTTAGATTTGTTTTTGTCCTCACAGATTCCGCCCGGAACGGGTTTGGGATCTTCAGGTGCGGTGGCGGTGTGCCTGGTTACGGCACTGGCGGCGCTGCAAGGTCGCAAGTTGAGCAATTCCGAAATCGCCGAAGTCGCCTGCGACATCAGCATAAACAAAATGCAATTGCCCAGTGGTAAGCAGGATGAATATGGCTCGGCCATCGGCGGCCTCAACCACATCATGTTCAGCAAAGACGGCACGACAGTCGAACCGATGGCATTAGAACCGGCGGTGCTGGAGTCCTTACAGCAGAATGTGATGCTGTTCTATACAGGCAAATCGCGTAATTCAGGCAAAATCTTGCGTAAACAATCGAATGCCAGCCAGGAGCAAGACCCGGCAACACTGGAACGCATGCACCGGATTAAGGCCCTCGGCCAGGATATGGTCGCGGCCCTCAAACGCCAGGACTTAGACGCGTTTGGCGACCTGCTTCACCAATCCTGGGTTCAGAAACGCGGCGTGATGAGCGCGATTTCCAATAATCTGATTGACCAGGCATATGCGGCAGCACGGGAACACGGTGCGTTGGGCGGCAAGATCGCTGGGGCGGGTGGCGGCGGCTTTATGCTATTGTACTGTCCGCTGGAAAAGCAGGCTGGCGTCACCCGGAGTTTGCAGGCACTGGGGCTTAATCGGATGGATTTCCGGTTTGATTTTGATGGTCCCCAGGTGTTGTTGCACCAGCCATAGTCGCCGTACCTGGCGAATAGTCACCAGCCGCGTATATGAATTTTTTGTGAAAACCACACACAAATTGTGGCTTTTGGGCGTTTGTTTGGATGCCGCAAGGCTGGCAACTTATGTTAGTCAACATAATAACCGGGTGTCATCTTAGCAGGAGTTAATCGAACCCATGGACATTCGCGACTACTTCACGACGGTTCAATCAGTCCTGGATACAGTCCCCTATGCAGCAGTCGATGCTGTTGTCAATGCGCTGGTTGATGCGAACCAGAACGGTAAAATGGTCTATATCTTCGGTAATGGCGGCAGCGCCGCAACCGCCACCCATTTTGGCTGTGACCTGGCGAAGCGCCCCATCGTCGACGGGCAACCCCGCTTTCGGGTCATCGCCCTGACCGATAACAACGCCCTGATGACCGCCCTGAGCAACGACATCAGCTACGATCAGGTATTTGCCGAACAATTGCGCCCCCTGGTGCGGCCCGGTGATGTCGTAATTGGCATTAGCGGCAGCGGCAATAGCGCCAATGTGCTGAATGCCATCGCGGTGGCGAACGCTGCCGGGGCCACGACGGTTGGCTTCTGTGGGTACAGTGGCGGCAAGCTCAAAGACATGGTGGACTTGCCCGTCCATATCGACCACGACAATATGGCAATGGTGGAAGATGTCCATTTGATGTTGGAACATGCCATTTGCGAAAAACTACTCGCCTTGAATCTCGCCGCCAGTGACGCGCTGGCAGCGGTCCCCAACGGATAGCTGGGATGGCGATGGCGGCGACTGGTGCACTGTTTTTAGATCGTGACGGGGTGATTAACGAAAATCGCCCCGATCATGTTAAATGCTGGGACGAGTTCGAATTCTTGCCGGGTGCACTGGAAAGCATCAAGCGCCTGTCACAAACCAACCTGCCTATTTTTGTCGTCACCAATCAGGCGGTGGTCAACCGGGGTCAACTGTCAGAAGCAACGCTGACAGACATTCATGATCGGATGCTGGCAGCCGTCCGGCGGGCCGGGGGTCACATTGATAAGATTTACTATTGTCCGCATGATAAACACGAACGGTGTGCGTGTCGTAAGCCAGCGCCCGGTATGCTCAAGCAAGCCGCGCAAGAATTTGGCATCGACCTGACCCGTAGCTTCATTGTGGGCGACGCCTGGACCGATGTCGAAGCCGGTCATGCGGTGGGCGCACGCAGCATTCTGGTAATGACGGGGCGTGGCCGCAGTCAGGGTAACTTTGCCAAGTGCTTGATGGATTATCCGGTGGGGTTTGGTGCCGCCTGTGATCTGGCGGATGCTACGACGATGATACTCGATGCGTTGGAAGGTGGCGAACCCATGACGACCACCCCGCGATTGCGCCGGGCTTTTCATATGGCGCTCTCGCCACAAGAATTGACGGTATTGTAGTAAAATTCAATGAACAAAAATCTACAACCATTTCTTTTTCTAAATGCCACCCCCACCTGGCCTCCCCCATCGCAATAGGGGAGGTGGCAGTCGTAGACTGACGGAGGGGGTCAATCCAGCATTCTATATACCGTCCTTCAAGAGAAACCCCACGATGTTAAAAGAACTGCAATACTATCTACAGAGCCAATCAACCAGCCTGCCGCGTTACATCATCGAGCAGTTCATCATGAGTCTGCTGGGTGGGTTGCCGAGTCTGGTCGGCGTGGGATTGCGCGGCATCGCCTACAAAGCATTGCTCAAAGCTGATGGCCTGCCCATCATTGAGCATAATGTCCGGCTGCTGTGTCCAGCCAATATTCGTCTTGGCAAACAGGTCTATCTCGACAGCCAGGTGTACCTCCATGCCCTGCCGGCGGGCATCACGATTGGTGCCGGAACGAGCCTGATGCATGGCACCATCTTCCACACCTTTAATTTTCGCGGCCTGCCCCACGCTGGTATCGAAACTGGGAAGAATTGCTTCTTCGGTGAATACACCTGCATCCGGGGTCAAGGTGGCGTCAAGATCGGCGATGGTGTATATACCGGCACCCAGGTCCAGATCGCGGCGGTCAACCACGTCTACACTGACCCGGACTGCTTCATCAAAGATCAGGGCATCACAGCGGAGGGCATCACCATCGAGGATGACGTCTGGTTGGGGTCGAACGTCGTCGTGGTTGATGGCGTGACGATTGGCAAAGGGTGTGTCGTCGGCGCCGGTGCAGTCGTCACCAAAAGCCTGCCACCCTACAGTGTTGCCGTCGGTGTTCCCGCCAAAGTCGTCAAAGACCGACGCGATGCCGATGCCGTCAAGCAACAGGTCGCCACCCAGGTACATTTCGGTGAATTGGAAGATCTCCGCTCATAAATCTATAGGTGCAAACCGATTCGTCGCAGCGACCAGCGCCCCACTCATACCCACATCATCGGGAGAATGCCCCGCGTTGTCGATGATGACCAGTTCACTATCGGGCCAGGCTTGTGCCAGTTCCCATGCCGTGACCAATGGGGCCATCAGATCGAGCCGCCCCTGCACCATCACGCCCGGAATCCCCGCCAGCTTATGCGCCTCGCGTAGCAGAATACCATCCTCTAACCACGCCCGCCGTCGAAAATAGTGTGTGCAGATGCGGGCACGGGCTAACTGGAAATCGGGGTCCAGCCAGCGCTCACCGGGTTTGGCGTCCGGGTCAGCTGAAATCGAAGCCGCTTCCCAATCATGAAAAGCACGAGCGGCTTGCAAGCGTATCGCTGGGTCGGGACCGTGCAGTCGGTGATGATACGCCTCAATCAGATCTTCAGCGCGTTCAGCCGCCGGTGCCCCGGCGCGAAAGGCCGCCCAATGTTCAGGAAACAGCGGGGCCAGGCCGCGATAGAGCCAGTCAATCTCGGATTGCCGCGTGGTGGTGACGCCGTACAGAATCATTTCAGTCACACGCTGCGGATAATGTTCGGCATAAGCCAGCGCCAGCGTTGACCCCCATGAACCGCCAAACAATAGCCAGCGCTCAATCGCAAGCTGCTGGCGCAACGCCTCCATATCGGCCAGTAAATGGTCTGTCGTGTTCAGCGTAAGATCAACCTGCGGATCACTGGCGTGAGGACGACTGCGGCCACAATTGCGTTGATCGAATAACACAATGCGATACGCTGCCGGGTCAAAAAAACGTCGCATCGCGGCGGTACAACCAGAACCCGGCCCGCCATGTAGCACGACGGCAGGTTTGCCGGTTGGATTGCCACATACTTCCCAGTAGATGCGCTGGTCATCACCGACATTCAACATACCCGTCTCGTAGGGTTCAATTTCTGGGTAGAGAATGGTCATGGTTACTTCTTTTGTGCTACGTCTGCTCCGACATCCCCAGCTTCACATGGAACGGGTTAAAGTCGGTGTCGGTGTCATAATAATCTTCGTTCTCGGCCCGCTTCAGCGCCCGAACCACTGTCAGCGTAACCGGCGTCAGCAACACTTCGATGCCTACCTTGAGGATGTAGTTGGTCACAATCAACGCGACCAGCAGTTCCGCCGGAAACACGCCCAACAGCGTCGCCACCACCATGAAAATGGTCGTATCCACCCCCTGCCCGACCAGCGTGCTGCCAATCGTGCGCAGCCACAGCCAGCGGCCCTGCGTCGCGATCTTCATCTTCGCCAGCACGTAGCTGTTGCTAAACTCACCTGCGAAATAGGCTACCAGGCTGGCGATGACCAGACCACTGATTCCACCCAGTACCGAATCATAGGCAGTTTGACCAACGGTCGATTCCCAGAAACCCTCACCCGGCAGCACGCCCGTTAGCCATACAAAGAAGCCCATCAGCGCCGTTGCGAAAAAGCCCATCCAGATGACGCGGCGTGAACGCTGATAGCCGTAAACTTCGGTCAAGATGTCACCAAATATGTAGGAGATCGGAAAGACGAGGGTCCCCGCATCGAAGATCAAGGCCAGCGGGCCGATGCTCGTCCCCAGGTCGATAATCTTGGCACTGCTGAGCAAGTTGCTGAGGAGCAGCACCGTCACAAACAGGGCCATCACGAGGTCGTAATAGCGATAATGCTTCATATGATTTGTCCTTTCGGCCAAAGCGAAACAGGCTTAGGCATAAAATGGAATGTGGCAAAACAGGCCACCCCACATGCTTAGTTTATCATGATGGTGGTCATTTTGAACGGCGCAGCGACGTTAAACGCAAAAAGCCCTCCAATTGAGGGCTACTTGCGAATGATGTAGCGGCTATTCTCCCCAGACGTAATTGAAGTCGTCGCCATCGACACGGGTTGAAAGAAACATCAACTTCGAATTTGCTGGAGCCGGGGCTTTCAAGCGGCGACCATCTTCCAGCGCATATTCCGCGCCATGCCAGGGGCAAACGAACTTACCGTCCTGGCATTCCAGGGGGCCGCCAAAGTGCATACAGGTATTCGCTACCGCGACCGGCTTACCATTGGCCCGGTAAACATGGACCGAACGACCAAAGAATTCGACAATACGCGTACCTTCATTCGGAATTTCAGCGACTTTGCAGAGCGTGTGAATCATGTTGAACCTCACATCTAATTGCATATACAATTGTTGTGCGCACAACTAAATGCAGTCTACCACAGAATAGTTGTGCATGCAACTATTTTTCGGTACAATGCGTCGTATGAATGAAAAAGTACCCTCGCAACACTTACACGCCTGGCGTTTGTTCTTGACCGCCCACGCACAGCTCATCACCGCCATTGATGCCCGCCTGCGTGCGGCCCAACAGATTCCGCTCAACTGGTATGATGTGCTGATTGAACTGTATGAAGTGCCTGATCAACGACTCCGCATGAGCGACCTCGCCGAAAGGGTGTTACTCACCCGCAGCGGCCTGACCCGGTTGGTTGATCGTCTCGAAAAAGCGGGGTATCTGCGGCGCGAAATCGATCCAGAAGATCGACGGGGGTTCTATGCCATTATCACAGACGCAGGTATTGAGGCGATGCGCGGTGCGTGGCCCGTATATGCCAGCGGCATTAACCAACTTTTTGCGCAATATTTGAGCGCGGCGGAAGCTCGATTGCTGACCGACATTTTTGCCCGAATGCTGGAAGATATCGCTGACAATACACCGCCCAAAACCTGATAAAATGCCACCCGCGCCGGGTATCCACACACAACCGCCCCGCTTTCTATGTTATCATTATGGCATCTTATCATTGCTATGATAGGGAGTACGATCATGTCTGAAGAACCCCAGAATATTGAACACACTCACAATGCGAATCCCTTTACCGCTGCGATGAGCAAGATGCTGGCGGATAAAGCCGCTCGCCCGGAGGATGTCTACCGCCTGGCAATCATTGTGCAAGGTCTGGTCGATTCGCTGGATGACCCGAAGGCGCTCGACACAATCCGCTTTGAACTCCGTGCTCTCATTAACGACCTCTCACAGAAAACATCCGGTGATTAGTGACGCCTGAACCACTCGAAGATTCGCTGCTGCACACCCTGCTGGTCAATACGAACCGCCTGCAACTGCTACCGATACCGGCATTAGTCCTGATTATGGCATTCAATATCGGGTTGGTCACGGTCATCTGGTGGCTGAATGACCCAACAGCAGCGGTCATCCTGGCGGTAGCCTATGCCCTTGCCAACGCGATTGATTGGCTATTGTTGTATCGCCTCCGCCAAACTGGCCGCAGTTTTGGCCCCGACAAACCCTCGGCGTTGGTGTTGGCCCTCGGACGCGCGCTCCTGCTGGGAACTCTGGGTATTCTTCTGGCTCCGCTGTGGCTGGCTTTAGCGTTATTGCTGCCGATTCCGTTGCTGGTGTACTATGCCACCTGGGTGGAACCCTTTCGCCTCGGAGTTACCTACGAGACCTATCGCACGGACAAACTCAAGGCGACCACCACACCGCTGCGCCTGCTCCATATCGGCGATATTCACATGGAGCGTATCACACCGCGTGAGCGCGACTTGAACCAGAAAATCAGCGAACTCCAGCCCGATGTGATTGTGTTTAGCGGCGATTTTGTGAATCTGTCGAATACCGATGATCCACGGGCTGAGAATGCGATCCGCGAAATTATTGGTGAATGGGCAGCACCACTAGGCGTTTATTGCGTGTCGGGCACCCCGTTAGTCGAACCCGCAGCCCGGGTCGCGGCCTTTACGCAGGGGCTGGATAACCTCAAATGGCTACAAAATCAGTGGCTGATGGTGACAACGCCGGGCGGCCCCCTTCACATTCTGGGATTGTCGGTGACGCACGATATGGTAAAAGATAGGGCGCTCTTTAAGAAAATGATGCTCAATGCACCACAAACCGGGATGCGGTTATTGCTGATGCATCCGCCGGACATCGCCCCGGAAGCCAACGCTGATGGCATTGACCTGTACCTGTGCGGTCATACGCACGGCGGTCAGATTCGCCTGCCCCTCATCGGCGCGATTTTTTCTAGCAGCCACCTCGGTAAGCGATTTATCATGGGACGCTATGAACTGGGCACCACTACCGTCTACACCTCGCGTGGTGTCGGCATGGAGGGGTTAGGTGCGCCCCGTGCCCGCTTCCTCTGTCCACCCGAAATTATCCTATGGGAGATTGAGGGTACCGGTTGAGTTCCCCCTATCACGTGCCAAATCAATCAAACACAATCACATTGCGCAGGGCCTCGCCCCGTTCCATTGACTCGATGGCTTCGTTGATCTGCTCTAATGGATAGCGCCCGGTAATCAATTCGTCTAATAACATATTGCCACGCTCATAGTGTTCAATCAGTTTGGGCATGTCTACCTGCAAGCGCGTTGATCCCATGTAGCTGCCCAGCAAGCGCCCGCCGGATACCACAAAGGGGCGTGCATCCAACATCACTCTGGCAGACAGGGCCGGGATGCCTGCGAGGACAATCGTTCCGCCGGGACGCACCAGCGTAAAACTCTGTTCAATCGCAGCCGAGCTACCAACCGTGACCAGCACAAAGTCAGCCATACGCCCGCCGGTTAATTGGCGCACCGCATCAACCGCATCTACCTGACTGGCGTTGATCGGGTCAGTTGCCCCAAATTCGCAGGCGGCGTCAAGTTTGTTCGCCAGCACATCAATCGCGATCACCCGTCGCGCCCCGGCAATCGCCGCCCCCTGCACCGCATTCAGACCCACACCGCCAGTCCCGATCACCACGACCACACTGCCCGACGTCACCTGCGCCGTATTTACCGCAGCACCGTACCCGGTAATCACACCACACGCCAGCAGCGACGCCGTATCCAGACTCATCTCATCGGGCACCACGGCCAATTGTGATTGATCGACGACCACATATTCAGCAAAACCCGCCACCTTGATGCCCTGGTGAATCGGGTTGCCCTGGAGGTCATGAATGCGATGTTCGCGATTGAGCGCAAAATCACCATTGCACAGATTGGGGGTTCCCGTCTGGCAAAATTCACAGCGACCGCACGACCGCAGTAGCGACACCACGACCCGCTCGCCCGGTTTTGCCAGCGTGACGCCTGGGCCAATTTCTTCCACGATTCCGGCGGTTTCATGGCCCAGAATAATCGGTGTCTCGCCACCCCAGTCGCCGCGCAAACGATGCACATCGGAGTGACAGATGGCCGTCGCCGCCACCCTGACTTTGACTTCGCCGGTTTGTGGTGCGTCCAACGTGACCTCATCAACGGTCAATGGTTGTCCATACTCATGACATACGGCTGCTTTCATTTTTTGTCTCCTTAAAAACAACTATCTTCAAATCACGGTACTATTTTGGCGAATCCTCACCTACCTGGACCGTCCATCCATCACCTAGCAGCGGCACACTGGCCGATCCCCGTCCATCCACGGCGGCGACCAGAAACGCGCCCGGCGAAGACTGAGCCGCCTTGACCTGTTCCCAGCTAATCGTCTTCAGGTGGACTTTGATCCGTCTAACCCAGTGCCAATTCCCTTCACGCAAGGTCCGATAGGACAGATAGATAAAGCGCTCTTTTACCGTGCCCTGCGCCAACGGACCGGTGAAATTGGGCTGCCCAGTGTCCGTTTGTTTAACCTTCATTTCGCACACAAAGCGCAACTGACCATCACCCAATGTCTCCCCGACGATGATCTCCTGCTTCTTATTCTGCAAACCAAACTCGACGCCATCAAATTCAGCGAGAGCAGTCGGGGGATTTTCGCAGATTATATGAATGGTGACAGTATCAGTCGGCATCTGATTGATCCTTTGTTTGAGGGGGTCGTTGATACAGTGGCAAATCGGCATTGGAGCTATCAGCGGGGTCGAAGAACGTCATCGATTCTAATTGCTGCATAGACTGCATGATACGCGGTCCATGACCCTCAAACAAGTGCCTGGGCAGATTATCCGGGTCAAAAAACCGGGCATCCAGCGTTTCAATGCCGGGCTGGGGGTTCAGATCAACGCACTCAACACGATAAACGAGATGCACAATATGCACCTTATACCGACTCTGCCATAGATTACCGTCAAAAACACCCAGCAGTCGAGTCGCCCGTCCACGTAAACCGGCCTCTTCCCATAGTTCGCGTAAGACGGCTTCCGTAAAACTCTGACCGACTTCCGCGATGCCACCCGGCAACGCCCAGGTTTGATTATCGCGCCGTTGAATCATCAGCACCTTTTGCTGCACATTGAGCACCAGTGCATCTACGCCAATCGCCGGGGAAAAACGCTGCCAGGGTTCGGCTTCAAAAATTGACTTTATTAGCGTTTCCGGTTGCTCGTCGGCCAACGCTGCAACCTTGACGGCCAGGTTCATCATTTGTTGAGCGCGTTCCACCTCATAGACATTCGCCGCATAGGTTTTACTCAGCGTCGCCATGTTGCGCATTTCATCGGCGATCAAATAGAGCTGATGTTGTAGATCTGTCATGATAGCATCTTCTCATAAAGCTTCTGCTGGCGTCCAATCGCGGCCTGATAGATCGCGTGATGCGCAGCATTAGGCTGACAACCCGGTCCCAATTGTGGCGGCAAATCAACAGCCATCGCCAGCAAAGCCGTGCCGCGAATCGTCGCCTCGGCCTGCACACTGGCATACACCGGCGCACCGAGCACATCCGCCATGATCTGCATCCAGACCGGATTACTGACCAGTCCGGCTCCATTGGCAATAAAGATGACATCTTCAGGCAATAATGGCAACATCCGCCGCAGAATCTGGTAGAACCGGTAAGCAACGGCCTCCATCCCGGCCCGCAGCAGATGTTCCGGGCGCGTATTCAACGTCATCCCCGTAAACACCGCTTCGGCGCGATCGTTCCAGCCCGGCGCGCGTTCTCCGGCCAGAAACGGCAGCACCGTCAGCCCATGTGTATCGGGTTCCAAAGCCCCGATAGCCGCCTCCGCTTCGATTGCCAGCACACTATTGAGCCACGCATAGAGGTTGCCAGCATTGCTCAGTGCTCCACCAACCAATGAGCGGCCCGCATCAATGCGATAGACGAACAACCCGGCAGGAGTCTCGGCAGGTGTATCGGGAACCACGACGCGCATCGCGCCACTGGTCCCTAACGAGAGCGCCACATAACCGGGCCGGGAACAATCGCCACCGATATTCGAGGCGACACCATCGCCCACCGCCGGATGCCAGCGTGCATTTTTCAAACTGGGCCAACGCTGCACCCAGTCGCCGGTCAACCCCTGAAACGGTTTGTTCGAGATTTCTGACAACTGATCGTAGGCAATCGGCAGACAATCCAGCGTGGTCGTGTCCCACTCCAGGTCATGTCGATTCAACAAACCACTCCACGAAGCTGTACTCAGGCTGATACGCCGTTGCCCAAAAATCTGATATAGCGCATATTCCCCCAACGACAACCAGTAACGGCTTCGCTCAAACCGACCGGCCTCTGAAGTCTGTGCCCACAACAGGCGCAACGGCCAATAGCTGGTATGTACGCGACAACCGGTGCGTCGCGTGTAGTCCGCCCGGTCCAGCGGCAACCCATCGGCGTGATCCGCACCGCGCGTATCTGCCCAGGTGTAAATCGGCGTGGTGGGCTGCCCATTTCCATCAATGCCGAGCAAGTTGCTGACCAACGTATCCATTGCCACATGCTCGATCAAGCGATCCGCGGCCTGCTGCGTGGCTTCATCAATGCAGGCGAAAATCAATGGCAACAGTCGCGCCGGATCAATGGTGGAGCCGCCGTCGGGGGTGGTTTGCGTTGCGTAGGGTTTCTGCACAAATACATCAGCAGCGGCCTGACCGTTCTGGTCAAACAGCATGGCCCGCACCGACGACGATCCGACATCAATGGCTAAGGTATAAGTCACGAAATAAACTCTCCAAAGCAGACATTAGTCTTTAGTCTCTAGCGTTTAATCATAGCCGTTAGGTCTTCTGGTTTCAGTTAACATCGTCATGAATAGCTTTACTCAATATTCAACGTTTGCTTTCGGTAAATTGGTGACCTGCCCTCTAGCTCCAGAGCAACACTAACCTTGAATCAAAGGTTTCTAGCTCGTGACTGACGACTTGTGACTAAAGACTTAAAAATCAAAAACAGCGCCCCATAGTGTGAGACGCTGTTGATTGTAACGCAAAAAACTCTAGACGAGGGTAGCTGTAACCGAAATGTCCTCAACTGCCGCTAACGCGACTGACACCGGGCAGCCCGCCTTGGTTGCCTCGGCCACTTCCTGAAACTTGGCAGCATCAATGCCGGGCACGTCCGCTTCGGTGACCAGTTCAATCTTGTTGATGATAAAGCCACCTTCGGGCTTCTTGTTGAGGTGGACTTTGGCCGTCGTGCTCACCCGCCGGGCTTCAAACCCCTCGCGTCCTAAACCGGCGCTCAGTGCCATTGAGTAACAACCGGCGTGGGCCGCCGCAATCAGTTCTTCAGGATTCGTACCCGTGCCCTCTTCAAAGCGCGAGGTAAATGAATACTGGCCTTCATAGGCACCACTCGCCATTTTCATGACGCCATTCCCGTCGGTTAATGAGCCGTTCCAGGTTGCATCCGCACTACGTACAGGCATTTGAATGTCCTTTTCTTATTTTAGGTACGTGAATTTTAAAGACGAATATCAGAAATATACCAACCTTTGTGATGGTGGGCAAGGCAATTCCGTGAGAGTTTATTTGGATGTATAAGGGCACATGCAGTTAGAAAATTCGACAAAAAGAATATCTTTAGCACGAAGTTATAGGCAGAAGTTCAGTTTATTGCGATTTATCCAGTATTAGAGGTCGAATTTTTCGTATTTTCCCACGTTTCACAGACTTAGTAACTTGAGTTTCAGCAGCATCAAATTGCTTCCAAACCTCGTCTCGCATTTGTATTAACGCCCCGATTGAAACGAAGTCTTCTATCGAATTCAGGGTTCTTAGCAAAATACCCGTTACTAAGCAGATGGCTTGTGTGGTCTGCCGACCTGGTTCATATAGACCGAAAATACTCCCGCCTGCTATCAAATAGTCATGGTATGGATCAGCACCTAGAGGAAAGATAGTTCCATATGAGGAAGCGTGGACATATTTATGTGACATTTTGTAGGGCGGTTTAAATTCGTCACGTTCTGCTACTGTCTGGATGTCCACAAATTTAACATGCTGCTTCCCAATCTCGTGTGATGCCCAACCGTAATCTGCGCCAAATGCTTTGCCGTACTTGACTTTAAGACTATCTACTTGTTTTTTTGCTGCGGCAATCTTATGTTGTGGAATAAGAGGCCATCCTTGTTTCTTTGCACTTTGCTGAAAATCTTTCATCAACTGATATTCTTCAACTTGAGAATGCAAGAGGTATCTTTCAGATGCGTCGTTTCCATATTTTGCTAAAAAGCCTGCAATTACTGCAAGTTCATGTAATGTTCTCCACCTCGCATTTGCACCATCAGCAAATCCAGAACTCAGAAGTGTATGAATTTCACTTGCTACTTTGCTGCTTCTCGCGTGAATTCTGCTAAGCGCTTCAAACTTTATATTCCCCTCAGTTCGGGCTTGGGCACTGTACTCGGCATAGAATGTGTTTCCTAAGTGCACACAGAGATCTATAAGTACTTCAAGCGCATCAAGAGCCTTGCCCCACGACGCATAAACTGTATCTGCAAAGTCTGTACGTTCGGCCTTAATCCTTGATAGTTCCTGAGTAGTTGCATTTTTCCACTGGTCACTTAGCTCAGCAGTTGCCCCTTTAATCATGCTATCAATAACTTTGGGTAATATTTCTGTGAATTGTTCCTGCCCTTGCTCCAAGTCATTAACCGATATCGTCATTACTTCGTTGATATCTTGATCTGCGTAACAGGGAGCAACAATACTCTCGTCTAAAGATATAGATAAAGTCCCATCCTTTAATACGTTTAGAATTCCGTCAGATGCTTCTAATTCATCTAGCTGAGCGAGTATACTCTCGAAAGCAGACAAAGCATCTTCTTCGGATATATACCCCAGTTCGATATATTTCTTTAAAAATATCTGGGAGAATATCATACTCAAACCATGACTCTTAACCAGTTCTTGTATGAGATCGTCAAAACTGACCATCTTATTTCTCCAATGTCCCTAAACGTGTGGTTGCACTGTATATCTAGTAATAGGGTTAATAAAGGTTCATTTTCAAAAAAGCGGGCCGGAATATACCCCGAAAGTCATCTCACCAAATTTTTCAATCGCCCAGAATATTTGTGCGTCGTAAGATGCGATCCGGCTTACATATCCTGGGCTAACATCCCACCCATCGTAGTCACAGCCAGCGTGAGAATCACAACCGCAGCCAGGGGAGTCTCCAACCCGAATCCAGCCAGGACCGCGATGCCGATGCTCAGCGCAACGGCCAACAGTCGGATTTGCAGTGGGCGGTTCCGGTTCAGCGCCACCGCATCACACAGCGACAGCACCAACGCCAGCAATGGAATAAACAGAATGCCCAGGGAGATGATCTCTGGTGGCAGCCCAATCACGAACCACACGCCTAACGCCCCGGCGATCAGAAAACCCAGCGGCAGCGCAAAGTCCGCGACTAAGATTTGTAAGCCATTAAACTGGAAGAACTGCCGTAAAAACGGCTCCTTCATGTCCATGCGGTAGGTGTGCAGCGTCCCCACCGGCGGTGCAACCGCAGCGATCAACAGCCAGCCAATCCATAACTGCGGCGGGAGTTGATTGATCAGAATCTGAGCGGCGATGTAGGTCATCCCCGCGCCCCATATCAGGTTAATCACCAGCATGACCGGATGCCGAATGTAGGACACCAACGACCGCATGACCAGCGCATTGCGGCCATAAGCACGCGGCAGGCTCCATCGCGGTTTACGCCCGGCATACGACTGTTGCAACCGGATACGGAATTGTAAGTCGGGCATCCGCCACGCCAGGATTCCCAGCGCTGCCAACCGTGCATGGACGACGCTTTCATCGGCAGCCTGCACCATATCGATGCGGTTGCTCAACCAGACGAAGGCCAACACCAGTCCTCCTGCCAACACCACCAATAGCAGCAACACCCACACCGGCGCAAGGTCAAAAATCACGAGTACAATCGACCGCCCCGGCCACAACACCAGATCCGGCCAGAAGCGATACAGACCCAGGAGTGCCAATGGGACCAGCCACAAGGCCCCGGAACGTGCGACTTTGGGATACACCAGCCGCAAGATACCAAGCATCCACGCCCCGGCCCAGGTGAAGATGACGACCAGCATCACGGCGCCAATGGCCCGCAAACTGGCAACCGGTTCCGCCGCTTCGCCTAAGATGAGTACGGCCAACAAAGCCCACAGCGCCCCAAAGATGACCCACCGCACGATCACCTGCCAGATGAAGCCCAGCAGGACGGGAACTGAACGCGCCAAAGGTGAGCCAGCGACATAGGCCATATCGGCAAATGACAGCTTGAGCGGCGTACTACGCAAGGCCACGATCATCGCCAGGATTTGGACGACGAACACGCCGATTGGTAAGACGTTTAAGATACTGGCTCTGGCCGCTGGTTCCATCGTCGTGCCCAGCGATGTCGCCATGTCATAGCCCCAGGCCCACATCGTAAACAACCAGATGCCACCGATGCCCAACAAGTACACGATGTACATGTTTTGCATAAACGACGATTCACCCGATTGATAACCCAGCACCCGCAGCCAGTAAACCGCACCGTCCTGGAACTGTCGCCAGCGCAGCCAGAATAGAGTACGCAGATCTTGCGCTGGAAACAGATTATTCATCACTTGCCTTCCGGTCACGCAGCGCGGCCCGCAACATACTGTCCAACGTCAGCGGACCATCGTGAATCTTCAGCTTAGAGCGCAGTTCAGCCGGGGTTCCCTGAGTGATAATCTCGCCCTGCTCCATAATGAAATAGCGGTTGGGTTCAGCGTCCGGCGGCAGTTGATGGCTACTGAGGATGATCGTCATCCCCTCATCACGATGATTGTTGAGCTCAATCCACAGTTCATCGGCGGATACCGGATCGAGCGGCCCCAGCGGTTCATCCATCAAGAGGATTTCAGGTTCTACCAGCAGCGCCATACACAATGCCAGCTTGTAGCGCATCCCGCGGGAGAAGGCGAAGGGGAAGGCATCACGGTTGATGAGCAATCCGTAACGATCAAGCAAATCCTCGGCATCGTCTTCCCAGTTCGTCCAACCATGGGCCTGCGCTACAAATTGCAGATGTTCCCAGGCGGTCAGCTCATCATAAAAGGGCGGGGTATCGGGCAGCAGCACCACATGTTCGCGGGCGGCGCGTTCGTTTTCCGCCAGCAACTCGCCCAGAATATGCACTTCACCCTCGCTGGGCCGTGTCCAGCCGGCGATACAGCGCAGCAATGTCGATTTTCCGGCCCCGTTGCGACCCACCAGCGCAATTAATTCACCGGCTTCAATCGTAAACGTGGCCTTGCTCAGGGCCATAAACGACCCATACTTATAGCTCACATCCTCAGCCGTCAGCAACGGGCCAGTATATTCGGTTTCGGTTGGGTTTTCGGTGGCTGCGTTTTCCGCCATATTCGTTTGCTCACTTATCAACAAACCATCATGAAGTTTATTCTACGACTCGCCGGGGGATAAAGACAGGGAAGAGATAGAGGTGAGGTTGATGTAAAAATTGTCTGCCGCAGACCGCATTCAAAATCAGGGTGGGTTTGCCAATAAAACCTTAGAAATTACTGATCCGATAAATAACGCCGTTGATGGGAATAACCCGGCCCGCCGCTAACACAGATCGCCCTGGTGTTCCCTGACCGGTAGAGACGAAGAGTTGGTTATCATGATAAGTAATGTTGGTCGGGGTATCCAGTCCATCAGCCAGCACGACCATCTCACCGCCGTCGGCTGGATGCAGTGTGACCCGCCCCGTAAAACGCGCATAGCCGCCGGGATCGGGTGGCATTTGCCGATCATGCAGGTCAAATTCATAGGGCATCGCCCTCAGGGGCCAGGCAGTCGTCATCTCGACAACAAAAATATTCCCCGCCAGGTCCACCGCCACATCAACAGCGGTTGTCAGCCCAACGATCTCGTCGGTCACAGTACCTGTCATTGGGTCGACGCGCACGACTTTCGCGTCGCCGGGCATAAAGGCAAGATCAGTATCATAGTAATCACCTACATGTCCCGAAAGCAACGCAACCAGCACGTCATTTCCATCCAGCGCGACCCCGGCGGGAACCGGCTGTTGTCCATGCGCCAGCGCCGGGAGTGGGATTTCTGCGACGACTTCACCGGTTAATGTCAGGACCATAAGTTGATTCAGGCCGCTTTCCGCGACAAAAAATTGTTCCCGTTGGGGGTCATAGGCAAACGAATTCAGCGTGGCCCGGCGTTTCACGAGGCGCGTTTTGTCCCCGACGTTCACATTGACTTCAAAGATGCCAGTATCGCCATAATACCCTTCAGTGCCCACATGCCCCGCTATGGCAAAAGGGTCATCCTGCGTGAAGAAAATGCGACCATTATCCAACAAAATAATATCGCTGCCGCCAAACACTTCATCATGACCGGTTCGGAACAGTGAGAGGCTGTTGTAACTTGGGATTCGTTCCAGAATAGGTGTGCGTTCGTCCACGTCATCATAATCACCGTCGCCGTTATGATCGGCCAGGATGCTGATCTGCCCGCTACCCTGTGCCGCACCGGGTTCATCATCACCGCGGCCCGCTTCAACCACCAGCAGGCGACCATCTGGCATGACCGCAACCCCCCGTGGATTATTCAGGCCGCTGGCAACCGCCACGACGGTTGGCGACTGGGCCAACGATGGACTGGCAGCAAGCAATAAACTGGGAAAGACCAGCAACCAGAGTTTCTGGATCAGTACACGCAACCCCATATGAGTACCTCGTGCTGGCATGCTTCATATCATGCGCGAAATCAGAATACCATACGCCACCGCGCCCTGGTAGCGACGGTTGGGGATTATCAGTAGCTCAAAGAGTTCTCAACTAGAGTAAAGTTTAGCCCAGCGTCCGCCACTTATCGTTGAAGCGCGATTTCGGCTGACCGTTGGCATCCACCAGACCAAAGCCATTATCCATCCCATCGGCCCAGGCGTACCAGATGGCCGCCGCAACTTTGCGCGGATACTCGTTTTTGATGATGTTCATGAACCCGGCAGCATAATCAGTAACATCGTCAATGACATCGGTCCGGCCTTGATGATCGAGTACGCCCCATTCGGTAATCCAGATGGGCACATCAGGCAGCACGGCGCTGTACTGCTTGATCGAGTCGGATAGCGGTCCCCAGTTGCTAAAGCGATGTCCCAAAACACCACGCCCATAGGGATGCAACGCGATACCATCCGGGCGAATATCGGGCGGCATGGCGGCCAGCGTTGATTTTGCGTATTGGGAACCGCGACTCGGCCCGGTCGTATGCCCACCGGTGATAATCGGCGTGGTCTGGTCAGCGGTGCGAATGGCGCGAATCGTTTCGGTGAGCAGGTAGCCATAATCCGCTGCCGGAATCGGAACGGCGGCCCGCGCATGTTCTGGTTTGGTGTCCTGCTCATTCCAGATCTGGTAACAATGGACCAACCCGGAGCCGTTGAATTTCGCGGCAACTTGTCGGGCGAAATTGGCATAGGTGGGGCCAAGTTGTCGCCAGCGACCACTGTCCATCTGCGTCCAGTTGAAGCCCGCTCCCTCGCCGTAAAGCTGGTGGGTAAAGACCATCAGCACTTTCATGCCCGCATTGACATACTGCTGAATGAAAGGCCGGTAACGATTATAAGCCGCCTCAATATCTTGATTGCCGTAGCTACCGTTATCCGGGTTGAAAGAAACGTTAAATTTGATGCGCACCCAGCCAATGCCCTGCATCGCATCCGGGGAGGGATGACCCTGTGGGTGATAAATATCGAGGTTCATCCCCAGCAGACTATCGGTTGTGGGCGCAGCGACAGCCGTCGCAACCGGCGTCACATCGGGAGCAGCCGCCACCGCCGTTTGATCGCTCAATTGCAGAAACCAGGCTGCAGTATAGGCCGTGGTGCCATCGTAGCGCCGGATGTGAAGCCATTCACCATCAACCCCGACTTTGTTGCGCGTATCAGCGGCACCTTCCAGCGATGCGACGACTTCGCCCAACTTCAATTGGCCGATCGGGTTGCCATCCACCGGTTGTTCCCGAACACGCAAGCCATCACGGGTTGGCGTCAGGTAAACCGAATCCGCCGCAGCAAGCGGTGTCGTGACGGTGGGTTGTTCTGGGGAAACTGTGGCCGGGGTTACGATCTTCTCAAACAGATTTGTTGGATCAACGTTTTGGTACACCATCAGTTGAATGCTTTCCGCTGATCCCGATTCAGCGATCACGTCCCCGTTGTTGACGGTCTGCCCAGGCTGAACGTGGATATTTTGCAGCCCGCTATAGGTGACAATCATCTGCTCGGATGTGATTTGCAACCTGTTGTCGGCAGTTACGGCAATATTCCCGGCCATCACCGCCACAATGGGGGTGCCCGGCGGCGCATACACATCCAGGCTACCCGTCGCGCTATCGTAGGGAATCGTGATCCGGTGTTCGCCAGTGGTCGGCCAATGCAATGATCGTTGAGCGCCCATCAATAACTCCTTTTCAGCCTCAAAATCAATTTATCATGACTTCACTGGGGTTGACGATGAATAACTCCTGAGTAAAGGTTGGCGCTCACGCAAAGAGCGTATCCAGATCAGCGGCATAGGCCCAGACGGTACCCACAGCCTGATAACCCCCGCGGCGAAAGGCGTTAATCATCGGGACATTCAGACGGTCGGTATCGGTCACAATAGATGAGATGCCCGTGTTTAGCAGCGTTTCGGTACATCGCGCCAATACATCATGAATGTAGCCCTGCCCCCGCTGTTCTGGCACGACACCAATATAGCCGATAGTACCCTCATCGCTACCTGCATCAAACAGTACTGGCATGTGCAAGCCAACCAGTCGATCTTCGGTGGTGTAAGCCAGCGCCCACCAATCCGGCTGTGAGTGAAAGGCATGCTTGAGTAGATCAAAATATTCCTGGGCATGGGACTGTGGACCTTCCTTTGTCCGATCTGCTTGATCCCCGCGGTCCAACGTAGCATCGGTTACACGGCGCAGCGCATCGACAAAAGCGGCCTCGCCAACAACAGCTAATGAGCGATAGGTGAGCCGTTGCTGCACAATCGGCATCGGCTGATCAGCATCCCAGGTAAACAGTGCCTTTTCCTGTTCCAGTGGAATCTGCAAATGATCGAGCAAACTGCGCCACTTCTCGACATGATTTTCGCCAGTTTGAAAATTGCGCACGAAGCGAGCCACGCCTTGCTCATACATTTGTCGCAAACTGTCACGCAGTAATCGTGAGCCAATTGCCAGGTAATCTTGGTCCGCATTGATTTGCAAGTCATAAAACGACACACCATCGCCACGCTTGCGATAAAACACCCCACCCAGCCAATCAGCGCCATCCTCCGCCACGAAACACCATGCCGGACGACTCTCGCCGCTGGCCCAGAAATCAGCTACGATTTGTTGTCCCGCTGCGGTATCGCTCGGTGGAAAGCTCACTTCGGCAAAGCGCGGCAATTCGTTTTGGGAAATGGAACGGATTTGCATAGTGATCTCTACATAATCGGGGAAAGAATATTAGACGGTACTAGCCATTTCCAGGCGGGCTTTTGCTTTGGCAAGATCAAGCACGTCGGTTACGGCGAGAATTTTCTCCAATTCCAGCCGTTCATCGGGAGTAAGATCACCCCGATTATTTTTTCGAGCAAATTGTCGATGTGCTGCTGCACACCCATTGGAACTTTGTAAGTCGCAATCGTTTCCAGTGATGGTTGAGAAACTAGAAAATCAGCCAGTTCGCTATAAATGGATTGTTCAATTTTGACGACCATATTACCGCTCCGTATTTTGTCGCAATTATTCTACCATCAATTTATCGCTGATAGTGATGAGTCTACCTTCCAAGCTTTTTCTCTCCACTTCGACTGCTCGACATAGAAGTAAACAATATTTTCACCATTCTCACCCCGGACTTGACCCTACCCAAACTGTACCTACTTTCGGTACGATATGACCGTTTTAGCTCGAATTTCGAGCAATTGCAGGCAGAGAGGTAAACAACAGTGGCGGAGACAAAAGTGCTCGTGACCGGGGCCGGTGGATTTATCGGAAGTCATCTGGTAGCGTACCTCAAAGATCGGGGCTACTGGGTGCGGGGTGTCGACCTCAAACACCCGGAATTTGCCCCAACCCAGGCGGACGAGTTCGAAATCCTTGACCTGCGTCGCTGGCCGGATTGTTTGCTGGCAACGCGGGATGTCGATCATGTCTATGCCCTGGCAGCAGACATGGGCGGCATGGGCTTTATCTCGAAATATCATGCCCAGATCCTGCATAACAACGTGCTCATCAACACGCATACACTGGAAGCAGCCCGCCTCAATGGGGCGCAGCGCTATTTTTATACGTCTTCGGCCTGTGTGTACCCGACCTATCGGCAGCAAGACGCCAACATCACGCCCCTGCGCGAAGAAGACGCTTACCCAGCTCAACCCGAAGAAGGTTATGGCTGGGAGAAGCTTATCACGGAACAGATGGCAACCCACTATCGGCTGGAATATGGATTGGAAACGCGCATTGTACGCTTCCATAATATTTTTGGCCCGCTGGGAACGTGGACCGGTGGTCGTGAGAAAGCCCCGGCTGCCATGTGCCGCAAGGTCGCCGAGGCCAAATTGACCGGCAACCTGGAAGTCGAGGTGTGGGGCGATGGCGAACAGACCCGCTCGTTCTGCTACATTGACGACTGTCTGGAAGGCATCTACCGGCTGATGCATTCCGATTACCGTGAACCGCTGAATCTGGGCCAGGACCGCATGGTGACGATCAATGAACTGGTCGAACTGGTCGCGGCAGCGGCGGGAGTCCAGGTCACGCGCAAGCATGTTGATGGTCCGCAGGGTGTGCGCGGGCGCAATTCGGATAACACCCGCTTGCGCGAAGTCCTCAACTGGGAGCCGCAAATCTCACTCGAAGCTGGATTGGCCCAGACTTATAACTGGATTGAAGCGCAGGTCCAGGCGCAGATGAAGTTGACTCCAGCAGCGATGATCTAACCAAAACACCCACCCTTCAAGCCTTACGGCATATAAATTGTGCCAATGCACCCTTCTGGCGCGAAAATTCGATCACGCCTATACTAACCGAAAACAAACCATCTGGCGGAGGGAATCCCATGCATGGGCGAATATTCACTTTCACGATTTTTGTCATTGCATTATTGAGTAGTGGCACGCTGGTCGCGGCGCAAAGCCAGACCTATATCGTCGGCCCCGGTGATGTGCTGGACTTGATTGCTGCCTATTTTTACGTCGATCAGGACTGCATTATTACCGCCACCCCCGGCCTCGGCAATGGCAACACATTGTATCCCGGTCAACAACTCAACATCGCCCCCTGTGCGCCTTACGATGGACAGGCGGGCGGTGCTGGACAAATTCGGGGCTATTTACTGGGTTCTGTGCCTATAGCTCCCCAACCGACTTTGCCGCTATTCCCACCACCGGGGAATCAGGGCGGCGGCGGGACTTATATTGTCCAATTTGGCGATCAACTGGGGTTGCTTGCGCAGCGGTTTGGCGTGACCGAGATGTGTTTGATGCAGGTCAACAACATTTTCAACCCCAACCTGATTTATGCGGGACAGGCGCTCGAAGTTGCGGCCTGTGGTGGTCAGGCTGGCAACGATCAGGGCGGTGGAGCCACAACACCCGACGTACCCTCGACCTATACCATCGAACCAGGCGATAAACTGGTCGACATTGCCGCCAACTTTGATGTCACCGTTGCCTGTCTGGTGCGGGTGAATGCGCTGCCCAATCAGAATCTCATTCGTCGCGGTGATACGCTGGCAATCGCCCCCTGTGTCGAACAGGGTGGTGGCGTCGCGCCGCTCCCCGTCAGCCAGATGTACACCATCCAGGCGGGCGATCGGCTGAGCAACATAGCCTTCACGTTTGGCGTTGATGCGACCTGTCTGGCACAGGCCAACCCCGCCGTGAACCCGGAGTATATGCAGCCCGGTCAGATGATTACGATTGATTTCGCCAATTGTGCGAATTAGGAGTCGCCACCGCGCCTATCAGGCAAGCGGCATCAACATCACGGTAGGGTGCGACTCGCCGGGTCGCTCCTACCAACGGAATCCTCGCATACCAGCCGCTACGAATCGGCGTGAGCGTCCAGCGTTTGTCGATAGCGTTCGCGCAGGTCGTCAATGGGGCGCAGATCACCGGACTCGTCTTCGTAATACCAGTGTTTCCACCCGTTGCAGGACGGCGTACCCTTGAGCCATCTGCCGACCTGATGAATGGAGCCGCTGCGGTTTTTTGAACCATTCACAAACAGCTTGCCACCAGTTTGAATGATGGCCTCACGATCCCGTGCTTTATCGAGATAAAGCGACTGTTCGATCTGCAGATAACCTTTATCAATCAGTTTCTCAAAGGCCACCCGGGGCGGCTTTGGGCGAACCGCTTCTTGGATAAGCGGATCATTCTCGTCCAATATGGGCGTTGCTTCTACCCGCCTCCGTGCTTCGTTGACATATCCGGCATCCGAGTCGATGCCAATCCACCGGCGGCGTAAGTGTTTCGCCATCGCGGCTGTCGTTCCAGTACCGACAAAGGGATCCAACACAATGTCGCCCGGATTGCTGCTGGCGACAATGATCCGCTTGAGCAATGCTTCCGGCTTTTGGGTGGGATGCAGCTTTTTGCCCGCCGCATCTTTCATCCGCTCTGAACCGCCCGTCGCATTAATTTTCCAGACTGAGCCAAGTTGTTTCCCCGCTGAGAAGTCATTAAATTGCTTCATCATGTGATGATGGAACGTGTAACCACTTTGTTCGGACTTTTTGGCCCAGATGACGAATTCGACATCATTCTTCAGGCGGGTGCCGTTAAAATTGGGCATTGCATTGGGCTTGAACCAGGTGATGGTATTCAACACCCAGAAGCCCAGATCCTGCATGATGGCCCCTACTCGGAAGATGTTGTGATACGTCCCCGATACCCAGATGGTCGCCGAGTCCGTCATTACTTGCCGCGCCGCGCTCAGCCACTGGCGGGTGAATGCGTCATAATCCGCAAAGCTGCTGAACTGATCCCAATCATCCGTCACCGCATCAACTTTGGTCAGGTTGGGCCGCCACAGATCATCCTTGAGTTGCAGGTTATACGGCGGGTCCGCGAAGATCATATCAACGCTGTTGGGCGGCAAGGTCGGCAGGTAATCTAAGGTATTAGCTTGTACAATCTGGTTAATCGGTAAGCTGTTCATAAAATGTAACCATGAGTTTGCAGCATCAGGCTGATCTATACTATACATCATGCCATAACACGCCGCTCCTCCTGAAATCTAACATAACCTGCCAGTTTACCGATCGCAGATCAAACGTCAGGTCAGAATCGGTGATGTTGGCTACAATAGGCGCATGATAAAACGCTTACGCATGCTCACCCGCAAACAAAAAATCCTCCTGACACTCGCCATCATGGTGTTGGTGGCTGGGGGGTGGGTATACAACTGGTTATTCGTTGACCTGCCGTCAATTGACGATCTGGAAGCCGGGCTAGCGCTGCCCTCTACCCGTATCTATGATCGTAATGGCGAATTACTCTACGAGATTCTGCCGCCAGATGGTGGTCGCAATACGGCCATTGCGCTGGCCGCTGTCCCGGCCCATTGCGTCAACGCGGTGATCGCAACCGAAGACGCCAATTTTTATCACCATCCGGGCGTTGATGTGGCCGGCATTGCGCGGGCGCTGGTCATCAACATTCGCGGTGGCGAGGTCATCGCTGGCGGTAGCACCATCACGCAGCAGGTGGCCCGCAATTTGCTACTGGAACCGGAACAGCGCCAGCAACGCACCTTACAGCGTAAACTGCGCGAGAGCATCCTGGCGATTCGGCTGCAAAACAGCTTGAGCAAAGACGAAATCCTAACCCTGTATCTCAATCAAGTCTATTTCGGCAATCTGGCCTATGGGCTGGACGGCGCAGCGCGGGCCTATTTTGCGCGGGGTGCGGCGGAACTGTCGCTGGCCGAATGCGCGTTACTGGGCAGCATCATCCAGAATCCGGCGGCCTATGACCCACTCAGCAATCTGGACGCAGCAAAAGGCCGACAGGAGAATACGCTTCGGCTGATGGTCAACAACGATATGATTACCCAGCCCGAAGCGGATCTGGCGCTCAACGACGAAATGCAATTCGCGGCGACGCGCTTTCCGATCAAAGCGCCGCATTTCGTGATGGCCGTCTGGAAGCAATTACAGCGCGATTATGCCGACAGCCTGTATGCTGATGGGTTGGATGTGGTCACGACGGTTGATCTCAACTGGCAAGACGAAGCCCAGGCGATTGTCCAGCAGCAGCTTGACCGCCTCAATCATCCGCCGATTGGTGCACGAGTTCCCGCTGACGCCAACAACGCCGCGCTGGTCGCGATTGATCCCTTCACCGGGCAGGTACTGACGATGTTGGGCAGTCCTGATTATTTTGATGAAAATATCGACGGGGCCGTCAATGCGGCGCTGGCCTTGCGCCAGCCGGGCAGTGCGCTGAAACCATTCACCTATGCCGCCGCCATGAGCCAGCCCGAACCCTGGACTGCGGCGACGATGATGCTGGATGTGGAGACGCCGTTCATCACGCGCAAGCTGGAGAGTTATACCCCGGCGAATTTTGGGCTGGTGGAGCACGGCCCGGTGCTGGTACGCGAGTCGCTGGCATCGTCCTATAACATCCCGGCGGTGATCGCGCTGGAAGCGGTGGGCTTACAACGCATGATTGACCTTGCGGCGGGGGCCGGTTTAACCTCGCTGGCGGAAAATACGCAGGTTGATCTGTCGATTACACTGGGCGGCGGCGAGGTGCGTTTGCTGGACCTGGCGCAGGCGTACAGCATTTTCCCCAATGGTGGGCATTTTGTTGAACCGACATTCATCCTCAACGTGACCACCCGCAGCGGCGAGGTGCTATATGAGTGGCAGCCGCCGCAGCTTAATCAGCAACTCCTTGATGCGCGCGTCAGCTACATTATTTCAGACATGCTCAGCGACCCCCATGCCCGGATTCCATCATTTGGGACCAATAGCGCGTTGGAAATTGGGCGACCTGCCGCCGCCAAAACGGGCACGACCACCGACTTTCGGGATAACTGGGTGCTGGGGTATACGCCCAATCTGGTCGTGGGGGTGTGGGTCGGCAATGCTGATAACACGCCAATGGTGGATGTCACCGGCATCAGCGGGGCTGGACCGATCTGGAATCAGTTTATGCGCCGGGTGCTGCTGGGCCAACCCGAACTGGCGTTCATCCGTCCGCCGGGCATCGTGACGCAAGAGGTCTGCACAATCAGCGGCCTATTGCCCACACCGGAATGCCCCCGTCGTCGCCTGGAATTGTTCGTCGAAGGCACAGAGCCAACTAGCCAAGATAATATCTACCAGACGTTCACGGTTGATCGGCGCACCGGCTTGCTGGCAGATGCGTTGACCCCATCTGACGATCAAATTGAACGCGTCTATGCTGTGTTACCGCAAGAAGCCCGCGATTGGGCCATTCGCAACGGCATCCCGCAACCACCTGCCGGAGCCGCCATCCGTGCGCCGGATGAAACGGTTGGTTTGCGCTTGCTGGAACCCGACCCGTACACCATTTTCCAGATTTCGCCCATGACGCCGCTTGAGACCCAGCGTTTACGCCTGACCGTCGGCACACCACCGGGCACTCAGGCCGTGACTTACCACATGAACGGCGAGAATTTAGGCACCGTCGAGGCTGAACCCTGGGTGTTGTGGTGGGGGCTGCAACCCGGCGAGCATGAATTGACAGCGGAGGCATTGTTGAGCGATGGTAGGCTGCTGCTAACTGAGCCGTTGCCTTTCCGCGTGACGAACTACGCTCCGCCCCAATCGCGCACGATTGTATCGAGTCCTTAAATATCTAAATCACTGCAAACACCGAGAACGCAGAGCTAGCCTTCGATAGCTCAACGAACTCAGCTTCCTCGGTTTGGCTCCAGACTACCCGTTATGCGCCGCGATGTATTCACTTTTGTCAGGGACGATTGCGCCGGTTTCACACAAGGTACCGATCATCGTTTTCAGTTCATCTTTGAATTCCGCCGGGCCGGTGAGTTCCAGCCAGAATTCTTCGTTCACCGTCAGCTTGAATGTAAAGAAGGGGCAGCATAGCCGTTCATTGGCAATCCAGTCGGTCGTCTGCCGCAACCTGTTGGTTTCGAGTGGTAAACGAAACGCATAACCCGCCTCCAATTCACGCGAGTCGATCACCGCGCTGAAGATAGATTCGGCAGTCGCCATATGATTTTCGCGTTCGTCAGCGGCAATCGCACCCATATCGCAGACAATTTCCGGTGTTTTATCGTTTGACATGCCATACTCCTGATCTACCAGATTATTTTCTGACCAGCGTACAACTTCAAGTGGACTTGAAGTCAAGGGATAAAAATGTAAATTGTCTCGACCAAATCAAAGCAAAATACCATCAATAGCGGAAATGTTTGCAAACTCGTATTTCCGGTTTACCATAGGGCGTTAAATTATGTACTCTTTCAGAAAAATTAAATCAAATAGTGAGGATCTGGTGATGGCGACTCAAAATTCCCCAAAGCAAGAAATAGTTGATTTAAGACAGCTCGTTATTTGGACATTGGTTGCAGCCGTTGCTGCCGCTGCCATTAACGCGCTACTATTCCTGATAACGGCGGGACAATTCGCGGGGGCAGAGGCACAAGGTCAGCCCTTTAGTATCGGTCCTGTTGTTTTCGCAACACTATTCCAGATTGTGCTAGGCGGTGTTTTACTCGGTATTTTGGGCCGGTTTCTTGATCGTGGGATTACCATCTGGCGGTGGATAGCAATTGTGGTGCTGCTCCTCTCACTCGCCCAACCCTTTATGTGGCTTGGAGGCGAACCGACGTTGACAGCGCGGATCATACTGGTGGTTATGCACCTGATTGCCGGTGGCATTACCATCTATCTGCTGTCCACGCGTACCCGAAAAACGACCTGATCGCTCTGTTATAAGCGCAGAATCAGAGCCATTGACAAGTGTACTCAAACAAAAACGAAAAGGCGGACTGTGATGTTAGTCCGCCGCTTGTTTGGTTAGCACAATGATCGCTGAAAACCTTCTGAACACTCAATTCTTAACAATAATCCCAACCGTGCCACTCTCGCCTTCAATCCCCTGTACCGGCGCGGAGATGCTACGCGCATAGATGACCGAGGGCTGCCAGCCAACCGCCGGCACCGTTATCGACCAGCCATCCACGCCATTGCTATCAATGCCCATCACATCAGCTTTAGACATGGCGGGATTGTTGCGATAGAAGGTGACCTCAGTGGCATCGGCAGGCGCGCCCGGCCAGGTGATTGTGAGCGTTGACCCCGGCGCAACCTGCACACATTGCCCATCGGTGCCAATCGTCGGGTTGAGCTGCGGGGCGTTGGCGGTCGTGGCTATCCACTGCGGACAACCCCCCACAACTGGCGATACATGGAATCCGGCCAGGTCGCTGCTGCGCAACGTGCCCTGCCCGTGCGAGATACTTTCGGCCCACAAGCCCGATGGCGGCATGCCCGCTGCTACCGTATAGGGGATGGACCAGCCATCGCCCGGTGTGTTATCCACACCCAGCGTATCGGTACGGGCTGAACTGTCGCTGCGGCGATAGAATGTGACCTGTATCGCGTCGCCGGGGGCATGCGGCCAGGTGAGAGTGACGACCGTGCCCGCCCCGATTTGATAGCAACCATTATTAAAGCCCAACACCGGCGATACATTGACGATATTGCTCCCGGTGAATTGCCAGCGCGGATCAAGGCAATTAAATGTCTGGGGACCGGGTCCGGCGCTCACGGATTCGCAGGTGGTGAATTGCGGCGATAACCAGATCTCGCTGCCGCTGGCTTCGGCCACCCAACCATTTAGCCCGCGTGGCCCTTGAATGCGCCACCAGGTAAAGCCGTTGGCCTGCACCGGACCCCCAGTGATGGTTACGCAGATACGGGGCACCAATTCACCCACAGTAGCAAAGCCGGTCCCCGGTTGGGCACGCACGCGCAAATTCTGCCCGGCCTGTGTCACCTGCGCGGTTTGTCCTATCGTGAAGGTTTGCGTTGGCGGTAACTGCGCCGTTGGCACGCGGGGCACGCGCAGGACCTGACCCACTTCCAAAGCGTTGGGGTCGGCCAGACAATTGCCCTGGGCCAGTTCGTTCACCGTACTGCTGGTACGTCGTGCCAGATCACCGAGCGTGTCACCAGGCTGGACGACGTAGGCCAGCCAATCGGTGCGAACACCACAGGTGATCGGCTGGCTAATCACCGGCTGAACGGTTGGGTTGGAAGCCGGTTGATTAACGCCTGACGGGACGAGATCCGAGTCGTCATCGTCTTCTGGGAAGACTTCCGCGTCAGTTGTGGGCGTATTGATCGGTTCTTCCGTTTCCTCAACGGGAAGCGCCAGTGCTACCGGCGTCGCGATCTGCCGGGGAGTCGTTGTTGTCAGGGTACAGGCTGTCACCAGGATGACCAGCAACAGCCATTTGAGCATGTGCATTGCCTCAGCTCCATCGTCACATTGATCGTAAGGCAATACGAATTATGCACCAACTGGTGCGGAATTGCGCCCCCCGAACGCGGGGTTATTGCGCGGCGGTCCCCTCCGGCAAGGGCTGGAGCGCCCCGACGACAACGGTTTTATTGAAAAACGTCGCTACCCCATCCGCATATGACCCCACTTCGCCCAATGACAGTATGCCGACAAGGGACGATTCCGGTCTGGGCAAGGCGCTGGCGATGTATTCAAGCTCTTGCTTGAAATCATCCTTCAGGTAAAGAACCCGCGAGATGCAATCGACAACGAAGTAATGCTGGGCCGTGGCGGGCGAACGAAACGCGGTTTGTGCAGCATTTTTGGCGCTGTACATCAGGGTGTCCTTCTGCCCGCGCATGATGTACAGGAGTGAACGATTGGGCACTTCGCCGACGCAGATTAAGCCGCCATTATCGGTAAACGCAATCGCATCGCGCACCACCCGGTTGGACCCTTGATGTTGGACACCCAGCGGAAACCCCGATGCCAGTTCGAAGAAGTTATCCGGTGTGATTTTCTGTCGGGTAATCATCTCAACATAATAGCGATATACGTCCAGTGCAGGCCGCGAATCGAGCATATGCACGATCGTGCCTTCCGTATAGGTCGCGCGAAACGGCCCGCGCATATCACGATACCCATGCTGAACATCGTAGGACATGGCCGCATTTAACAGCACGATGAGGGCGGCGTCCTGGTAAATACCATGCGCGTCGAATACACAGGGCATACTCTCCAACTTGAGTGACCCTGCGCCCCCGCCAATATAGTTCACGCTTCCCGCCAGCCGTTGCTGCAAACGCTCCAGGAATAACGCAATGTGCTTCGTCAGACCGTCAACCAGCACCAGCGCGGTCGGCTGATCGGTGCTCTGTTGCAGTCGCTTGAGCAAATCGTCGTCAACGGGAATAGCAAAATCGGTTGTGTTCAAACCGCGCACGACCAGCGGTTCCGCCATGGTTGGCATGACGGTGGCAATGATGCCCTGCTCATATTTTTCCACGCCGTTGATAATGCCGGGAAAAATGCCACCAGCTACCGAAATGTCCTTCGCCCGCAGCGCCGCCAGTAATTCGGGTAAATTAATGGTCGATTTCTCGCCAACAAGGAGTAAAACGGTAGCGTCGCCAGCGCGGGGCAACGTGCTAATCTGCGCAACAACGTCCCCAACGTTGGTACTTGTGATATACATGGGTATCCCTCCAATATGTATCCTCTTTATTATGTTAAGTCGTAACCACTGTTACGAAACATTAAGGACTACCTGGAGGCGTATAAATTTACAATTATGATATCGTTTTGCGCAGCAGGCCACGATAGACACCTGGCTCTGAATCCGGGATGAGGGTCGCGCCAACCGCTTTCGTATAGAATTCAGCCGGGCCAACCCAGCCGATGATCGCGTAACCATACCCCTCGGCGTACATGGCATGGAGACAGGCTAACAACAACGCCTTGCCGATGCCGCGCCCGCGTTCCGCCTCAGCCACGCCCGTCGGGCCAAAAAAGCCTTTGTGCGTCGCGTCATAACAGCCAAAGCCAATCAATGTCTCGTTTTCAACCGCCACGAAGCACGAGACCGGTAAGCGACTATAGGCCACCGCCGTTTCACTGGCCCACCCCTCGCTAAAATGACGCCGCACCCAGTCAATCACGATATGCTGTTCCGGCGGCATGGAACGTCGAATCGCAACCCCCTGGTTCTGCTGGGCCGCGATCACCGGGCCAAGTTCGGGCAGTTCATAGAGTTTGACCAGCATATCAGGCATGATGTTTTTCCAAAACGTGTAACACACGATCGAGGTCGCTAAAATCAGAGTTTATGCACTGCGCTGTGTTGTCTGCAAGCAGTTGCTGATTACCGCTGGCGGGCAAATCCAGCGTGAAGATGGGACGCCCCTGTTTTTTCGCAAAACGCGCGGCGTGCATCGCCCCGCCATCAACGGCGGTCTCAACGACAATCAAGGCACGGCTCAGGCCGCTGATAATGCGATTACGGGCGACCAACCGGGGTGCGCTGGGTGGGGCATCCGGCGCAACTTCGCTGAGGATGCACCCTTGTTTTTGGAACAGAGGCACCAGTTGTGCATTAGCCGTCGGGTAAATATTTTTCACGCCAGAACCCAGCACCGCAACTGCTCGACCAGTCTGAATCGACAAAGCGCCTTTTAGCGCGGCGGTATCAATCCCCAGCGCCAATCCACTCACGACCGCAATACCCCGCGTTGCTAGCTGTTGTCCCAACTGCCAGGCAAAATCGGCAGCGGTTGATGACGGATTTCGGGTGCCAACAACCGCAATCGCCCGGTTGAAGGCCGTTTGCCAGGGGCTGCGCATGAATAACGTCAACGGGGGGTCATCAATGTTTTCATCTAACAGATTCAGGGGATAGCTGGTGTCCGATTGATAGTGCAGCGCAATGGATAAACCCACCGCTTCCCAGTCTTGCCGCTTTTGTTCGATCAGGTCGAGATCAATGGCTTGAATGCTGTGCGCGATCTTGGGGCCAACTCCGTTGACCTGTTGTAATTCGTCCGGCGGTGCTGACAGAATGGCGTTCGGATCATCCCCAAAATAGGCCAGCAATGCTTTGAGTGTTTTGCTGCCGATATGGTCGGTTAAGCTCAGCGCGATCCAGGGCGTTAGCTCCACGCGCTAATCTTCCTCATAGTATTCAACGATGGAGAGCAACATGGCGTGGATGAAATTGTTCACCTGCCGCAATAACGCCCCCCAATCAGCATCGTTGCGCGGGGGATTGATCTCTGACCACGTGAGGACTGAATTAATCACAAAGTCGCTGAAATAGAACAGTCCACGGACCGCTTGCGGCAAAGTCAGGCCATCGGTGCTGAGGATTTGAGCATAATCTTTGCCGATAGTAATGGCAACAGATAGGCCCTCGTGCGGCGCACCCTGACCGAGGTAATGGCGCAGTTCTTCCAGCACCCGGCGGCCCTGGTCGCGCATAGCATGCCGCGTCGTATCACTCATCGCCGCATACCAGGGTACATGTTCCAGATTGCCACCACCGACTTGCATCCGCGTCTGGCCCAATGCGCTTTGCAGGATGACCTGCACTTCGGTCGGTTGAACTTCGCCTTGAGTTTCCGCATAATTGAGCAAGTCACTTCGACGGAAACGTCGATGTCCCCCCGGCGTCCGGCGGGCGGCCAGGTCGCCTTTATCCGCCCAGTTGCGCACAGTCGCCGGATGCACGCCTAGAATATCAGCAGCCTCGCGCAGACTCACCCATTCTGATGTGTCACTGTTCATAGAATTCCACAATGCCTCACTGTCCCACCTCAGTATACATCATTGCAGCGAACGGCGGACAAGACTTCATGCCGTCAAAACGTAAGTGGACGATAGGGACAGCAAGATAAAATGAACGTAACAGAACCTATACAGTCGCGAAAACAGCAGTAGGGCATAAGCCCTTAGCTGCTGGAGTCATTTATTGGGAATCTAGCGAAACAAATGAGTGACGTGATCAATCACGCCAGGTCAACAATGTCTTCAACAATTTCGGTGTCAACCGCGCCGATGGGCCAAACGGTGGGTGCATACGTACGCTGGTAACGTTCTGCCACCGCGTTAAAGACATCAATCTTCCCCGCCGCCAGCGTTGCTGTCACTTCGGCATAGACCTCAACCAGATCCAATGCATCCAGATCCTCACGTTCGGCTCGGAGTTCAAGCGCGGCTTGATTAAGCAAGAACCAGCGTAGATTTTCCCGAAAGCGTTGTTGGCGAATATGATCGGTGTTATTGAAGTAGTTCATACTGCCCTCCTGCGTCAATGCTTGTATTTATAACACACTGACAGGCAGTAATCAAAAATTGATTCGCCCTCAACGGAACCTTGACGAGCAGGAACTTTGTAATATAATGAAATATTATGATTACTCACAAAAGGGATTTGACTATGCCATCTATTCTCATCATCGAATCCGATAAATCTTTACGTGATACTCTCGCTGAGGCCTTTAGCTTGCAAGGATGTCATGTTACCCCGGTGCATCAAGCCGCCCAGGGGCTAGCACTTGCTCACGCGCATCCGCCAGCAGTTATCCTGTGCGAATTGCCACATCAAGCAGACTACCACACATTTTTAGAAAAGTGGTCAACTTTTCAGATGCAACAGCCCACGCCATTGTATTTGCTAACAACCGATGTTGCGGCACCCTATACGATTAACAAGATCATCCCCCCACATACCCGGGTGATAACCAAGCCGTTTAATCCTGTTGAATTGATGCAAATTTGTCAGCAAGATGTCATAGGCGATTACGCGGCGCCAGCGTAAAGAGGCCACCAGTATGATGCTCAGTCAATGGTGTCAGTTGGTGAATTATCAGGATAATCAATCTGCTGGGGTAATGATGGATCTATCCGGGTCAAGCGTACTAAAGCTGCTTCAAGTGTTTCGCTGAATTCCAGGGGCTCACCACCACTGAGTTTGGTCAACGTCAAACTGACAAATTTAGACAGGGCATTGCCGCCGATAGCGACCACATAGCCGCTATTTTCGTGGTGAGCCATCAACTGTTTTAAGGCACCGATGTTGGCGGGAAAATTGCCAATATAGCGACTATCGCTGATGACGTGGACGGGGGGGATACCTTGAGCAAAAAATTCGTGGAGGCGGTTGACTCCCGTTTCAATGGTTTCAACAGTCTGATCACCAACACCACGAAACAGGATAACTCGACGTTCCACAATCCATTCAACAATATACATGAGATCCTCCGCAGCTACGCACTCGCCAGAAATTGACGTCCGGCATCTAAGGTCTTGACCATTCTGAACTGGCGCGATCCTTTGCCATAAACCCTTACATATAGGTCCGACAACGCCTGCATCACCTTATTCGCGCCAACAATGACGACTGCCCCGGTGTTAGGATGGGCAATTTGCGGCAATCGATTAAGATGAGAGAGCATATTCTCAGGCAACATCTGACTGTTTCGCAGATCAATGAGCAAGTCTACATTGTGGGATACCTGCTCAATGAGTTCATGTGATTGGGCACTGGCGTTATAAAAATCGTTCCAATCCCAGCGACCAATAAATGTGAACCGGACAATTGTATGCTGCTCACTATCCCATGCAACTGTAATTGCCATATTAGACCTCGAGATTCGTTACAATTCGTAATATTACTATAATCCAAAATGCGTGATCATTTCGTAATAATTTGTAAAAATTGTAATTCAACCCGACAAATCTGATGACTCAGCGGTAACGGGGCAAATAGTCACTTTTGTGATTTAAAGAAATTTGTTGAGAGTTGGTAGCGATCAGTTATCAAACTGAAATAGTGCTGAGAGATTTGGGGGTGTCGCGAGGTAATCATACTTCACCCATATTCTAGCAGATTCAGAAAGCCTGCAGACTAGACAGCAGGCTCAATGATACCGATTGTACGATGGATTCACAGCCACATTGCGCGATAAGTATGCCGGTGGCGACAGGTAGTTATGAACCAATCTGCTCGTATAGTTCGCGGGTTTCGCGTGATGCCCCGATGCCCAGTGTCTCGTC
Organism: Phototrophicaceae bacterium; assembly: GCA_965223835.1. GTDB lineage: Bacteria > Chloroflexota > Anaerolineae > Aggregatilineales > Phototrophicaceae > CAVYXZ01. The sequence continues at coordinate 256,300 of CBDCXQ010000001.1, read as the reverse complement.
CAGAATGGTTTCGAGCGTATGATATTGATGACGCGCATCTTCGACTGCGCCCTGCTCCAGATAAATGGACATCACTTCCCGATGGATGTCCTCGCGCTGCGGTGTTTCTTTGAGTGCCCGGACAAAGAAGCCCAGTGCGTGCGGCAGTTCTTGGTTACGCTTGTACAAGCGGGCCATACTAATAAGAGCCTGGGCATACAGTTGCTGTAAATGATCGCGACGTTCAACTACCCAGGGCATTTTAACCGTCTCTAAGAATGGCGCTTTATAAATTTCAATCGCCTCTGTCAGCAGTTCTTTCTCTTTTTCATCTGACATCGCGACCATTGACCGCTCAATCGCATCCTGGAAATCGGCGACATCATAGTGCCTGACAATTTTTTCACTCGGCATGTAGAAGCCACCGCTATACTGGGTGAGTTCGTAATTACCACTCGCCTCAACTTTCATGCTGATGCGTTCGCTGATCTTACGCTTTGTTACATGAAAGACATTGGTGGCCTCTTTGACCGAGAGATTCGGCCAGAAGGTCGCAAAGATTTCATCGCGCGTCACCAGGGGATGGTCCATAAAGTAGAAAAAGAGATTACGCGGGAGGGCACCATCCCAATTGGTAATTTGCTGCCCATTCACAATCGCGTAGCCCCGACCTAAAGAATAGACTTCCAACTGAGGCCGGGGATTTGGCTCGATGGTAAACATCCCATCATCTTTGCGATATTCAGTGCCAAAAACGCAGGCTTCATTATTAACAACCATGTTATACCAGGGTTCGTAAGTCAATCGGCGTGAGCTAAACGCAAGTTGAACATTATCACCCAAGTTACCTACGACAGCTTTAATGAAATCTTGAAACTCTCCATTTAGCGGTGCTTTGTCAAATTCATCGATAAAAAGGACAATCTTTTCATTATTGGCATAAGCGTTCAAATCCGCTGCCAGCGCTTCGCCCAGTTTCGCTGGCTTTTGTTGAGCTTCCAGGGCTGTTTGCAATTTGCTGCCAAACCCTCCCAAAACCTCATCAAGTTCTGTAACCATCGCCTGAACCCAACCATGAAGCCGTTTGGCATCATCAGTTAAGCGATAGTAAATTAGGCCATTACCAGCAGTTTCTAGTAGATGAGTCAGAAAAATATTTCGGTAGTTCGTCCAGGGATAGAGTAATAAAATTTTCTTACCTTGTGCTTTTTCAGCAAAGGTATCCAAATCAATGTTCGTGATGTCTTGTGAAACCATTTTCATGCGCCTCCTGGGAATCAAAAATTAGGCGACGCCTAATATACAATTGAACGTTTTGCTGGACATTGCGATTTTGGAATTCTCAAATGGTAATTCGCAATTCAGCTAAAACACTTAATTTGCAACAAACCTAATATAAGGATTGTACAATAAGTGTTAATTAGCCTACATTCTGACCGAGATTATATACCAAAAAAATGGAATGAAAAGAGGCAAATCAGTTAAAAACAGAATCGTATACAGTATGATAATATGGGAAATTAGTCGTACAAATCACAACAGTCTAAACACCTCAGGCAAGCATTATTCGAATCGAATACCGCTTAGCACAACTCGTCGCAATTCGCAATAAGCAGTTTGGTCAAGAGCATCTAAAGTCGCGACGATCAGGAATTGTGAAGATGGTTCAGGATAAAGCCGGACTTAAGTCGCGATAACCCGTTTGGGTGTAATGCGATAGGTCACGCGGGGTTCGCGCGATTCTTCCGGCTGAAGCCCGCCATAATATTTGTCTTGGCCGGTATATAACTTGGCGAGTTCATCAATTAAGGCTTCATCATTTTCAATGAACGCCGTCACTTCACCCCGTACTTCCAGGTAGCTGTACGGATTTTCGGGATTAATTGCCATCACGGTCACTTTCGGATTGGCGCGAATATTCTTGTCTTTGCGGCGACCGGGCGCACTATTAATCAAAATATCGTTGCCATCCAGCTTGCACCAAACTGGTGTTGTTTGCGGCTGACCATCGGGCATGATCGTCGTTAGCGCGACGACAACGGGACCGCTAATTAAGGCTTTATGCGATTCTGGAATAATTGCAGACATCATGTAACTCCAACCACTAATTATCGATAACCAGACCAGCGCGCCGCGCCTGGCCTAATACACGTTCTGCCGCACGGATCATCGGCCTATCCACCATCTTACCATCGAGCGCGAAAACACCTTTACCTCCCGCCTGCTGCTGCGTGAAAGCCGCGATCAAGCGTTGCGCCTGTTGAATTTCTGCCAGTGACGGCGTGAAAGCGGCTTGAATTGGCTTCACTTGCCGGGGGTGAATTGCCAGCTTGCCAGCAAAACCCATATCACGGGCTTGCTCGGTTTCGGCCTCTAGTCCGCCAGTATCTTCCAGGTGTGGATAGATGGTGTCAATCGCCTGTAATTCCATCGCACTGGCGTGCATGACGATGGCACTACGCGCATAAAACACCTCCCAACCAGCCGGTGTTCGGCGTGCCCCAATATCGCTAGCCAGATCCTCCGCGCCGAAAATCAATGCCGACAGGCGGGTGTCGCTGGCCGCAATCTCCCGCAGGTTCACAACCCCCTTTGCCGTTTCGATGATCGCCAGCAGCGTAACCGTCGCATCCAGCCAGCCGTGTTCGCGTTCAATCAGGGATAAACGCTGAGCGACTACTCGCACCTGTTCAGCCGACTCAACTTTAGGAATGACCAGACCATCCGGTTGCAGCGGCACAACAGTAGCGATGTCACCGATATAATGGTCATCATCGAATATCGGATTAATGCGCACGAGGCGCTCAGTCGCACCAAAATCAACCTCACGCAAAGCCGCGACAACGGTTGCTCGTGCCTGCTGCTTTTGGCTGAGCGCAACCCCATCTTCCAGATCCATAATGATGCTATCGACAGCCAGCGCCGCACCCTTTTCGATCTTATAACGATCATCACCGGGCATAAATAACAATGCGCGTCGCGGCTTCATTGGGGACATCTTTCTGATAGGATGATCAATCTGAGGGGAATATATCGTTCACTGCAATCTGACAGCCGGGCAGCACTGTACCCCCATCAAAAGTATCTGCTGTGGTCAAAATCTGATCATCGACTGCTGGTTGGTAGACTTCGACAAGGCGCTTTTCGGGGAAGATTAGCATGACCAGCGACGTACCGCGAGGAATATATTGCCGGGCCTTTTCCCGCTGATCCTTCAGGCTATTGGACTCGCTTTTGATCTCGACAGCCACCAGCGGTGCCATCGGAATTGGCTCATCGTCTGGCGGTTGGCTAATCGAAACGTCGGGACGACAGGCCCAGCCATCCAATTCATAGGCAACATTGGAGACCATATAAAAGCCAGCAGGTAGATGATCGCGGAGCAAAGAGCCAATATGGACTTGTAGCCATCCGTGCATAAAACTAATCGAGGCTTCAACAATTTCCCCCTGTGCGTTAAAAGCAAAGTGCTTATCCGGGAATCTCTCGACCAGTTCTAAAAATTCTTCCATAATTGTTCGATCTTGCGCGACCATCGTCAGCCTCGACTCAATCTGCCACTCATAATTATTATACCTTACCTGGTTGCCAGACTAATTCGGGTAAGACCTGTTACCACGCGTGAATCTCACCATTCCATTGGATGAACTGGCCGTTCTGCCGGGGTGTCAAGTTCGACACCACTTTGATAATCCCACTCGCAGATTCATCCGGGGATAGACTGGCACTGGGTCCACCCATATCAGTTCGCACCCAGCCGGGATGCATCGTAATGGTCGTGATACCGCGTGACTGTAGATCAACGGCCAGCCGTCTCGTGACCATATTCAGCGCGGCCTTGCTGGTGGTATAAGCATAAAAGCCGCCACCGCCCCAGGTCATTGACCCCATTTGCGATGAGATGTTCACAATGCGTGAATTGCGACCGGCTGCCAGTAAATCAACCAGCGCCTTGACGACCAGCAGCGGACCGGCAACATTAATCGCCAGCGTATTCAACAGCGTTTCTGATGTGATGTTGGCGAAGGATTCTGCCGTTGCCGGTGGCTTGAAACCCGCATTGTTAATCAGCACATCCAACCCGTTGACCTGCCGGGCAACGGTCGTCGCCAGCGCACCCACCGAAGTCTGATCGGTCACATCGAGGGGAAGCACGGTGAGGCAATCGGCGTGGCTGGCTGCCAATTGTTGGAGGTCGGTAGCCGCCTCTGGCCGACGGGCGGTTGCGAACAATCGGATCGATTCGGTTGCCAGCAGTTGCCGTACCAGCGCCAGACCAATACCCCGATTCGCACCGGTAATCAAAATTCGTTCCATCATCTATCCTTAGTAAGTTGCGCTTACGTATGCTAGGCGTAGGGTATCCATTGTGGCAGCATTTCGCCAGCACCCGTTATACTGTCAACATTCATGGTTTAAGAAGGAAGATCACATGCGGCGTATTCCCGTTCTATTGTTACTTTTTGTGTTGATGCTGGTGCTGATTCCGGCAACATTGGCCCAACGGCCATGCCTGGAATTGGACGGCTGTTTACCCGATACTGGCGTATCAGCTACCATTCTCCAATCCTACCCGGAACCGGCTGTCAGCCCCCTGCAAATTGACCCCAATGTTTTGTATGACCGCACTTATAAGCGTGTTCCTGGCAACCTGCAAATCCATGATGCACCCGGCGGCAATGTCACCGATACACTGGGCGAAGGCTTCAGTTACGTCACCGTCTGGCAAATTGAAGGTGACTGGGCCAAGATCGACGCCGATCAGTGGGTTCATACCAGCGCCCTGACTGACGATGTATTGATCTCGCGGTTTGCCGGTGTCCAACTTCAGGCCGACTCATTACCTTACCCGATGGCCTGGACGCTGCGCCACCTGCGGGCGTCGCTGACTCCCGGCGGTGAACAATCTGACTTGAATCCCTTCATGTACCGTTATACGCGGGTGAACCTCTATACCTATGTTGAAGTGGATGGCTTCCGCTGGTATCAAATTGGCGAAGATCAATGGGTACATCAATTCAATGTTGCCAAAATTACGCCCATCGACCGGCCCGACGATGTGGATACCGACAAATGGATTGGCATTGATCTCTACGAACAGACACTCATCGCCTATGAAGGCGAAACACCGGTGTACTCCACCTTGATCTCATCCGGCCTACCGGAATGGCCCACCAACGAGGGCTTATTCCACGTCTACATCCGCTATGAACGGACACCGATGAGTGGTGCCTACCAGCAACCCGATTTCTATTCACTCCAAGAAGTGCCCTGGACGCAATATTTTGACGGCGACATTGCGCTGCACGGCACATTCTGGCACGATGGCTTTGGCTATCGGCATAGCCATGGCTGTGTGAATGCGTCGATCACTGATGCCAAGTGGCTGTTCGACTGGGCGGCTGATGAATGGGATTATGAAGTCGGCAAGGGCATCGCCATCTATGTCTACAGCAGCGGCGAATATACAACAGCATAGTGTCTCAGCGCTCTGAACCGGGCCATTTGATTCAGCCCTGAGACATGCTTGCATTCATCCAATTCCCAAATGCAGCTTTGACAGCAGGCGCATTCGCGTGAATAATAGGTCTCGAAAGATGATTTTGGAGGGAATGACATGCGATTTCGCTCACTATTCATATTAACCCTGATCGCACTGCTGCTGGCAGTTGCGGGTTCCACGCTGGCGCAAAACGAGCCGGGCTGTTATCTGGATGATGGCCGGGTCAACAACCGTGCGCACCGAGATTGTGGCGCACCAATTGCGGTATATATGTCGGATTCAGAAATTACGATACTGGCTTACGATCCGAGCATTACCAACAAGCCAGAACAATTCATCATGCGCGTTCCTCGTGACAATAATATTCCGACTGCAGGCAATGTCGTTCTGGAACAGACAACCAATCCCATCAACGGGCAATTCGTCGTGCTTTCCCGCTTGACCACCGGCGAGTGGCAAGTTAATACCGCTTTTGACAATGGTGATGGTTACATCTTCGCCTGGTACACCGGTCAGGATGTCTACCACATTGACCCGGTGACCGGTCAACCGTTGGACGGCGCAATCGGGATTGTTGCCCCTGATGCACCAAATCCGGGAGCGGGTGGCAACGCAGCGCCTGTAGTGGCACCTGATAGTGGCACTGATTCAACCGGTGAAACTGCCATGACGACCGCCCCCGCTGGCACCAGCCTGAGCAACTGTCGGGTCCGTGTCACACGCACCGTCAGGCTGCGCACGCTGCCCGATACCAGCAGCGAGATCATCACGCGGCTGCCCTTTGGCACCACCTGGACCGCGACCGAGCGCACGCCAGACTGGATCCGCGTGATTTACGAGGACCGGCAGGGGTGGGCTTCAGCCGATTTCCTGGCTCCGATTGGCGATTGCACATAATCCTGGAAAGTATCAACCAACCGCGACTGTAAAGCAGTTCACTGTTGTTTTGAGAGCGTTCCAGCAAATGGGACGCTCTTTTGTTTTGGAAACAGGATAAGACAGTGGGAGTAGAAGGCGATCAGGTTTGACGGCGCCGCGAGAGCCAACGCCCAATCGCCTCCATTCGTAGGCTACCGGATCACTCCGGCACTTCATTTGTACCACAGAATAATCATCTACACAAAGGTGTACCTGGCTCACTCATTCTTAAGCCATTTGCACTACATCAATATAGGTAATCTAAACCGCATGGATAGTGGTCTACCAGCAACTATCATTAGGCGTAAGGCCTTGGATGCCAGGGCTATTCGCCATCCCGTCACCAGAGTCCACAATCTGCATTGGGCCTACCAGGTAACTGAAAATTGGGTAATTTCTATTCATCGGGATTATTGTAAACATGGGACGGGATATGGAAGTCTTTGAAAAGCGAGTGACCTGGCAAGAAAACTTCAAAAGTGAATGGCTGGCACACTATCGGGCAACCGGCAAGATCGATTGGAAACGCTATGAGCATCCGCGTAATACGGCGGCGCCAGGTTTGCCGGGCATTGACCTGAGTCAGAGTCGGCTGCTGTTTATATCTACGGCAGGCGGCTACCTGCCAGCCAGTCAGCCCCGCTTCGATGATGAGAATGACCTTGGTGATTATTCGCTGCGAATGCTGCCAACAACGACACCTCTCGATCAAATCGAATACGCGCATACCCATTACGATCACACCGCCGTTGATGCCGACCCCCAGGTGCTGGTCCCGCTGCGACATCTCGAAGCGCTGGTCGAAGACGGGCAGATTGGCGACCTGACTCCCAACTTTGTCAGCTTTATGGGCTACCAGCCGGATGTGATACGTGTGTTGGACGAACTCATACCAGCGATAATTGACGCGGCCCGCACCGAATTGGCTGATGCGGCGTTGCTGGTACCGGCCTGACCGATCTGTTCCCAATCCGTTGGATTGGTCGCCCGCGCACTCGAAATGAACGGCATCGCCACCACCCTCACCAGTTGGAATGCCGGTCGCACGCGCATCACCATGCCGCCGCGCGCCGCGTTTAGTCGTCTGAACCGGGGCGCAACGCTGGGTGAACCCGGCAACCCGGAGCAGCAGCGCCGGGTTTTGGAGCAAACGCTGGCATTGTTAGCCCAGGATGCACCCATTGAACCGGTTTATCTTGAAGAAGAACCGTAGGCAGATACGGTAATCTGTGGAGGAGTGTAACGTTGCTCCTCCAGGTTATTTCTCAGTCGCGTCAACCGCGAAATCCTCAAATGTAACGGGGAAGCCCGTGCCTTTGGGCGCAGCTGCCATCACCCCTACCTGTACCGCCGCCGCAGTGGTGAGATGGGCTTGCCGGATCATCTGATCGTTGCCCTGAGGTAAGGCATAAGAGACCGCCAGGGTGCCGCCATGTCGAACGACCTGCAAGGTAATAAAATCTGGCCCCGGCACCAGCGGCACAATTGACCAATCGGAGTAATCACGCGTGACGACCGCGCTGGCATATTGCACACCATCCATGTACTCAATGCCACACTTGAGCCACACCGTTTCATCAAGGCGCACCATCAGCCCGGCCTGATCGTAAAGGGCGCTATAGTCACCTGTCACCTTGACCGTTGCCGTAAAATCGCCGCTGACTGAAACGTAATAAAAATGCCCATTGTCGCGGACGCCACCATCATGCGTCTTCCGCCAGAAATCCGTTTCACCCACGACAGTAAACGAAATTGTCTTGTCAGTTCCTTGCCAGTTCGGCGGCTCATTTAACCACTGCATCATCTCCTCCTGGTGTCTCAGCTTGTCCACGTCTGTTCGAGCACGCGCAACCAGTTTTGATAGGTGATCTGGGCCAGGTCGGCTTCAGAATAGCCCCGCGCCCGAATCGCATCCAGCAATTTCGGCAAGCCGGCGACATCTTGTAGCTCGTTCGAAATCGTCGTGCCGTCGAAATCCGAACCCAATGCCACATGGTCCAGGCCGATGCGCTTGACCACATAATCGAGGTGATCGACCAGCACTGTGAGCGGCGTATCCTTATCGTTTTTGCCATCAGGCCGCGACATGCCCACCGAAAAGTTGATTCCGATGATACCGCCGCTGGCTCCCACCGCATCAATTTGCCTGTCGGTCAGGTTACGAGTGGAAGCACAAATCGCATGGACGCCAGTATGCGTCACCACCAGCGGTTTGCTGCTCAGGCGCTCAACATCCCAGAAGCCTCGTTCGTTAAGGTGCGAAAGATCAAGTAAAATGCCCATCTCGTTACAGGCTTTCACCAGCGCTTTACCGGCAGCGGTCAAACCCGGCCCGGTATCCGGCGAATGGGGAAAGCGGAACGGCACACCCTCCGCAAAGGCATTGGCCCGACTCCACACGATGCCGAGCGAGCGCAACCCCTGTTCATAATAATCGGCCAGATCGCTGAGATCCGGGTTGATCGTTTCCGCGCCCTCGAAGTGCATAATAGCGGCCAGCCTGTTTTGCTCAATAACAGCCCGCAACTCGGCTACCGTGCGCACGACCTGCACCACGCCAGCACTGGTGTGTTCAATTTCAAATAATTTGGCGATCAGATCAGCCGTAAACGCTTTGGCATAGGCCAGATCAATCGGCGGAGCCATCTTGACCGTGTAGCGATCATCCGTGCGGGTGATATTGTCCGCGAAGCCATAATCGGGCGACGGCACAAACATAGCGAAGAAACCGCCAATGAAGCCACCTTTACGAGCGCGTGGCAGATCAATGTGGCCCAGGTCGCTGGCCGCAAAAAAGGAACGCCCCTGACCGCGCTCGGTCGAAACCAGATCGAGCAGCGTGTCGTTATGTCCGTCAAAAATAGGCGGATTAATTGGCATCGATTTTTCCTTTGCAATTCAGGCGACTCCAGCCCGCTTACTGATCGGTCAGCAGCGCCTGGATGTCGGTTCCGGCGATGACGGCGACGCCTTCCGCCAGCAGCCCATCCGCGCCGGGTTGGATGCGGTCTGGTGGCAGGCCCAATAATGCCGCCAGATACCGCGCCGTCCAGATGTGATTGCCGCCATAATCGCGCACCACCGTCAGGTCATCGGTGATGGCCGCTGTGTTGCCAACCGACTCAACGGTTACGTCCTTACTGGTCAGCCAATCGCGGGTTTGCCCGGCCAGCCCGACCACATCGGTGTTGTTAAATACGGCGATCACGGCGCTTTCGGATTCCGCCCGGCTGCGCATCTCGGCCAATGTCATGCCAGCTTCCGGCGGATTAAACACCTGCTGGATAAGTTGGCGAATCGAGTTGTAATTGGGGAACAGGATTTGATCGCCAGTAGCCGTCGTGCCAAACTGGACATGCAGGTTGTCAATGACGCCAAAGCGAATATTCTCACGCGGGATACGCTGCACCAGCGTCCCCAGACCGATGATCTCTTCCAGCTTCAGGCTGGTGCGGAAACTGCCGCTGAGTTCCTCCCACAGCACCGGGGCCTGCGCCACCAGATTGCCGATGCCTTCAATACTGGCGATTTCTTCTTTCATCGCGGCCAGGACCTCTTGCTGCCGCCGCGCCCGGTCGAAATCAGCCCCCTCGGTAGCGCGAGTACGAGCATATTGCAATAGTCGTTCGGCATCTAACGCCTGACAGCCGGGGTCAAAATGTACTTCAATATAACCGTACCCGGCATCGGGATAATCCGGGTCATCAATGACTTCAGACACGCAAATTTCCACACCTTGCGGGGCCAGCAGATTAACCGCCGTCGTGAACACATCAAAATTGACTAACAGGTAATTATCCACACGCAGGCCAAGATTGTTCTGCACCGTTTCCATCGCCAGCGCGGGACCGCCACCACCGGGATAATTGCCACTGTCGCCGCGACTGTTGGCGGTGTTGATGCGCCCCGGCGGTCCACCATCAGGAATATCGACCCACAGGTCACGCGGAATCGACAGCACGCCAATCGTCTCCCGCACCGGGTCAATATTGACGACCATCATGGTGTCGGTGCGAAAGTATTTTTCCTCATCATTCACACCAGTGCGCTGGTCAATCCCCAGCAGCAAAATGCGCTTCACACGTGGATCAGTAACTTGGTAATCCGCCAGTGGGTCCAGCGTCGGAACCGGGCCTTCCAGAGTGGGGTCCGTCACCGTCGCCACAATATCCGGGGCAATCGTTGCTGTCGGTTGGGCAGTGCTGACCACCAGGGCGCTGGTTGGAATCGGTGTCGGCTGTTCGCGAAAGAAATCAGCAAAGGAGACGACCGCAATCCCTGCCTCACCAGCATCCAGCGCCACTTGCCGGGCACCCAGAAACGTCACCACTGAACACAGCGCCGTCACGCCAATGGCAAATATCACACCGAGAATGAATAACCAACCAGGAATTCGCATACGCACCTATGAGATCACGGAAATCGAATGCAGTCATTCACCTCCCCCCGCCTTCCCCTCCGAATCTGAGAAGGAAACATTGTTGGCTGAAAAGGTTTTGAGTCCCCTCTCCAAGTTGGAGAAGGGATTAGGGGTGAGGTAAATTACAACATCGCCCTGTTGTACCGCCAACTCGTCATTGCAACAAGGTTCAGTCTTGAGCGTTGATTATCGCGACCACAAAATAAAAAAACCAGCGGCGTTTGCCCAACGGTTCGCCGCCGCTATTTGGGGAAGCCCAGAATCGTATTGCCCGACGTGACGTAGATCATGCGTTTATTTTCATCGGTAACGACATCTGTTAGCAGATCGAACTGTGTTTCATCGAAGGTGCGATAGGTGCCAATCCAGGTGCCGGCCAACGTCGTTTCAAACAGGGTTCGCTGCGAACGATCAATGATATAGATGCCCGGCAGCACGTTGTTGTTGAGGAACATGGCATGCGCCGTTTCGATTGGCTGGTTGGGGGGGAAGCCCGCAAAACCAAACCGCTGCTCTTCGCCGCTGCGGAACATCGCAATCACGCCATCAGCAAACAACACATAAACGCGCCCGGTATCATCAATCGAGAAGTCAACCGCGTTGGTCAGGGTAGGCCGCCGCGCCCCGGTAAAATATTCCAGTGGTGCACCGGGGAAGGCGCCGCCGGACGGGTCATAGCGCCAGATTTGATCGGCTCCCGGGTCGAGAATATATAAGCGACCCCGCCAGGTCGTGATCTTGAGCGGATTTTCCCATTGTTCAGTGCCCAGCAACTTCTGTACCCCGCGTGCGAGAAACGTCGGCGAATACTCCACCAGCACGCCGTTGCGGTCCATTGCCAGCAACACATTCCCCTGGCTCAAACCGCTGCCATCCTCCGACCAGGTAATGTCAACAATGTCGTCCAGCGTAAACTGACCGACGCCCGCATCACGCCGCATGGTGGCGATTGGCTGCCGCGAGTTCGTTATCATACCCAGGCCATCTTCGGTCAACGTAATGCGATAAACCTGGTCATTGTCATCGTCCAGCACGTACAGGTCTTCCCCCCGAATAATGAGGCCCTTGAGCGTCGCGTTGGGAAATGCCTCAATCGGAATGGCATCGCGCCGGGTAATCTGATTAAGTTGATCGATAATGCCCTGACCTTCGCGGGTCAATGCACTCAATTCAGTATCATCAGGGCGAATCTCATTACAGCGTTCAATCGTCAGCAGCACCGCATTCCATGCCGCCAGCGTACCCGTCACATCATTGGAGGCAATGCTGCGGGCGGTATTCGCTCCTTGATTAGCCTCGGACACACATAATTCAAACTCGCTTTCACCCGTCCCTGTCAACCACATGATGAGCACCAGCACCACCAGCGCGATCGGGATGAGCACGATACTGCTGTTATTCAGCAAGGGTCCCAGACGGTTGGGGCGCTCCGGGTTATCCTCCGACATTTTCTCAATGATTGAATTGACCGAATCGACGCTATCCGCCATCTTGATAGCGGCATTACTCGCCCCCTTCTGCAAGCGATAGCTGGTAGCATTCACTTTCTTCCCGGTACTGGTCACTGCTGGAACTGCGGCAGGTTCCTCGGCTTTGTTACTCGCAGCGGGCGTAGTCCGGGTTGATTGCGCCGTGCGGCTGGCAATCTGATCGGGTACATCCGGGCCGATAAACTCCACCATGAGCAGGGTGAGATTGCCGGTTGCCAGAGTCTTGAAAGCCAGTACCACATCCGCCAGCGTGGGTGCAACCAGGGCCGTCTCGATATGGTCCACGACCAGATCCGCCAGCGTGCTATCGGCCAACGCCAGCCGGGCACCGCCAGTTAACCGATACTGCGTCATCTTGATGTTCGGAATCGGTTGTACGCCCAGCGGCGGGCCATAGAGTGCATCGTCATTATCAAATGCCGCGGGAAAGTACTCGGTTCGCACCGGGGTATACAAGACCGCAACGCCGCCGCCAACCCGCGCCAGGAATAAATCGGTACCATGCAAAATCGCGCAGATCATGTTGGCCTCATAGGGCTGCGCGGCGCTTTCGTTATGCTCAAACAAATTTTGATTGAGCGAATTAAAAACGCTCCGCACCCCGGCGGTTACACTACCAGTGCTTTCGAAATATTTCTCAGCAGCCAGTTGCGCCATGCTTTCATAAAATGTCGCCGGAGCCGGCGTCTGACCTGATGGCAACACCAGCGTAAAAATGGTATCCATCTCGCGGCCCCGCGCCACTTTGCGGGGTGCAGCCTCCACCAGCATACCCGGCGGTGTCGCGTTGATCGAACGTCCGCTAACAATATAGAGATGACCAATGAGGGCTTCCAGATCAAATGCCATAGAATTCCAATATCACTATTATTGTCCTAAGCCGACTCCAATTTGCTAAATCAACATCTCAATATGGCTCAGGCAAGCTCTCTTTACATCCACCAAGTCTTACTCATGCTTACATTCTAACGTATCCAACCATAATGGAACCAGGTCTGAAATATATTGTAATTGAGCGGAACGGATAAATCCCGATTCTGGAATCATCATCGCAATTGCAACGATAACAAAGAGGTTGAAAGAACCCTCGAGTCGTTGATTGAATTGTTATCAATTTTGCTTTATTGTACCTGATTACAGCGGGGCGAGCACGTGTTGCACGGCAGTGCGAATCTCGTCGGGCCGAACGGGTTTGAGGAGAAACGAATCAACTGCGCTCAGATCGACCACTGACTCAAAGCGGCTGTGCGCGGTCAGCACGACAATGGGGATGTTTTGTAAGCACGGGTTAGCCTGAATGTGCTCCAGCACTGTGACTCCATCGACTCTGGGCAGCAACATGTCCAGCAAGATGATGCCGGGGACCGTTTGTTGCAGGACAGCCAGCGCTTCTTCGCCATCAGAGGTCTGAATGACAGAATAGCCCATATCATCAAGAATGGTCTCATAAAACAGGCGCAGTGGGGCTTCATCTTCTACGATCAGTGCAATGGTAGACATTCCGCTTTGCTTCTCGAATCTAACAAAGTATATTAATTTCAATTATACTTACATATTGTTACCGCTGCAAAGTATAAACCGGTTAGGTTTACGTTGTAAGATTGTATGAAACATTAGATTGATTGCAATTGCCAACAGCGATCTTTTAGATCTGGCTGGATATATCGCTTATTCAACAATCGCAAATTCGAGCCGACTCATTTCGCGCGTATCAATAAACAACCGTACTTCATAATTGCCCGGCGGATAACCATCCACGTTGCCAAAGAAGAAGAAACTGTCTCCAGCTTCGCCTTGACTCCATAAATAGGCCTGTCCCTGTACCGGCTGTCCATCCCGATAGAGGACGCGTGACCAGACCACGCCATAAGTCATGTTCTCGAACGACATGTACACATAAATGCGGTTTAACCCGGTTGGGAGGGTGGTATCGGATACGGCTGCTCCATTATTCTCAACCAGCCCGGCGGTCACTGTGTTGAGTTGCAGCCTGGCCCCATTGCGGGCCGGTCGTCCCGGAACCGGTGGGGTCAACCGTAAAACGCTGTCAACAGTTGCTGTCACGGTCGGGGTAGCGGTCAGTGTTCGGGTGATCGTGGGCGTTAGTGTACTGGTGGGTGATTGGGTAGCAGTGGCTGTCAGAGTCAGCGTTGCAGTGGGTTGATCGGTAGGAGTCGCGGTCGGGGTGCGCGTCGGTGAGGGTGTGCCAGACGGGGTCAGCGTTGCGGTAACGGGTACGGTCAACGTCTCAGTTGGGACGATTACACCGATAAACTGTCGGCGACTCTGCTCAAAAATATCATCAATGCCGCGAAAGGCCAATGCCGCCAGGCCACTGTAAAAAGCCAACGCCAGACCGATTGCCAGTAACCCAACTGCGCCCAACAGCAGGGCCGCGCCCCGTTGGCTGGCCTGACGGCGCAACCGCCAGTAAGGGCCACGTCGCCCCCGGCGCAGTTGTTGCAACGCCAGAATCAGCAGAATGAACGCCAGAATGAACAGGCCGATGATGACATACGTAAGGATCGAAGCGATTTGCTGGGCAGTCATGGAGCCGCATTATAATCGTCACTGTGGAGAATTGTTAGGTTATGTCGAATGGTGGAGGCTGCAATGAGCGACCGAATTGACAAAAAGGAATTATTAAAGCGGATTGCGCAACGCACTGACCAGTCAGTGGCAACGATTGAGCCGATATTGGACGCAACTTTGGAAGCGATCTATGAAGCATTAAAACGGGGAGAAAGCGTATCATTGCGGAACTTTGGCACGTTTTACATTGACGAGCGGCGTACCGGTACGGTTTTCAAGTTCAACGCGAGTCAACGCTTGCGGGCGCTGTTTGGCTGGTCATCCACCTATCGCGGCGATCTCTAGATACAACTCCTAAAACTGATACCCCCGGCGGAAGCGAATCAGCTTGCGTTCGTAGCCAACAGTCAATTCTTTGAGGTGATTTTCCAGGGTTTCCCAGCGATCACTGGCAAACACTTCCAGGACGGTCTCGAGGTCTTCGATGACGAATTCCAACTGCCGGATGGGATACTCGCCATAGGCCACATGCCACACTTTAAACATGTACAGCCCCATCGTTTCCAGTTCCGGCACAAACTCCTTCAGCACATAATAATAATATTTCTCCACCATGTCCTGGCGAATATCATAGGTGACCAGGAGTTTGTAATTGGGAATAATGGTCTGTGACATGCATCCATCTTTCGTCGACTACCTGCCTCTATTCTATCACGTGATGGGCCAGCAGCAGATTAATCCAATGGTACACTAACATGCCGCTTGCCGCCCGCCCCGGAATGGGGTACTTTGGAAGGAATTGGTATGCCGGAGAATCGCTTAGGCTATGACGAATTTGCAGACTCGACTGGATGAACTGCGCCATCGTTTACAGGAAGTCGCAGATGATCCCAATGAATTGGTGGCATTAGAGGCAGAAGCCCGCGACCTGCTGACGGACGCGAAAAACACGCCCCATGAAGCCGCTGCACAGACCTTATTCGCTGATCTGGCGCGGATGAGCAACCCAACCTCGGCAACCTCCGCCACGATCCGTGGCTTATTACGCCGCGCCCGGATTCGGATTGAGATCGCAGGCGATGACGACGATATTGATGAGGCGATTGATATACTCTCGGAAGCATTGGCCCTTGACGCGCAAGCGCCCGACGTCATTGCCATGTTACAGCAGGCCGCCAGTTACAGTTCACAGGCGACCCAACGGGTCACGGATTTATTCTCACGGTACGGGGTTGAGGCCCCCGCTATCGCGCCACAACCGGAACCAGAGCCGGAACCCGCACCGAATGATAGCGATCGACCACCAGAAGAACCATCATCGGTGCTGCCCGATTATCCCACCTCTTCGGGCTATCCACCGCCCGAAGAGCAGATCCGCCAGGAAGCCCCTGGCCGCCGCATTCCTGGTCAAGGGCCGCTGTATACCGGACCGGACATTGATTCGACGCTTTCTGAACTGACACAGGCCTACTATGCCGGTGATTATCAACTGTCGGTTGATCTGGCGAACCGGGTGTTGACCCAGCAACCGGGCAATCCAACGGCGTTAGAGTATCGCCAAAAAGCTGAGGACAACATTATTCGCGGCGTCGTCCCCGATCATCGCATTCCATTTGAAGCGCGCGTCTCATACAACCGGGCCAATTCGCTGGTGCGGGCCGGGAGTTATGACGAAGCCGAACGTCTTTACCGGGAGGCCCGTGATCTGGCGGAGACCAGCGGTATTCTCAGCTGGAAAGACGCGGAACAGGCCCTCCTCGAAATTCAAGATCTGGCGTTGGCCCGTGAACTGCTCAACGATGGCGACCGGCTCATGGCAGCCGATAATTGGTCAGAGGCATTACGCAAATATGAAGGTGCGTTGCGCGTGGTCGCCAATGATCCGTTGGCCGAAGAGCGCATTGATAACCTGCGCCGGGTCCAGCAGGATGCCGATCAAGCCGCGTCGCAACTGGCAATGCTCAGCGGATCGCTGCAAGATCAAGCGGCCCAATTGCAAAATATTCTGGGCATCATCGCCCGCGCCCGGCAGCGGCTGCCTAACAGTGAGCGGCTGAATCGACTCCTGAATGATACCAACCACCGGTTGAACGGCATCAAAACCCAGTTACACGATCAGGCCCAGGCGGGTGTCGCCCGCGCTGATAATGCGAACTCGTTGGAAGAACGACTTGCACTGACCAATGAGGCCCTGAACCTGCTGGAAATGGCGGTCAATCTGGACCCCGGCGATACCGAACTGGCCGATGGCCTGTTGGCGGCGCGATCACGAGCCAGCGATATGGAACGGGCACGACAGGTGATCGAGCGGGCGGCAGCATTGATCGCTCAGAATTTTGAAAATGAATTGTCCCAGGCCCGCTCGATGCTCACCGGCCTCACCGATTATGCCCAGGATTCACGCTTCCGCACGGTGGTGAGTGACTTGCTGGCGCGACATTTGGAACGAGCCGAAGACGCCATTGAAGAAGGCAATCTCGCCGCCGCCGAATCGTGGCTGGAAGTGACGCGCGATGAGCCATTTAATGTGCTGGGGCGGCGCGCGGAAATCCAACGGCTGGAAAATGCCATCCGCCAGGAACGCAGCAGCAAACGCAGTCGGCTGTTTTTGATGATTATGGGCATTATCATCATCGGGGGTGCTGGTGTTTTTGTAGCACAGCCGGTCTGGATGCCACTGGTGTTCCCGCCGCCAACGGCCACACCTACCGCGACCTTTACGCCGAGCAATACCCCCACACCGAGCGATACGCCCACGCCTTCCAACACGCCGTCACCGTCCGCGACACCGCTGCCGACATCAACGCCCTCGCCGACATTTACCGCTTCGCCAACAATTACGCCGTCCTGGACCGTCACCCCATCGCTGACACCGACGCATACGCTGACGCCCACGCATACTGCTACACCGTCGCCGACGCCCACCAATTCCGTGACGCCGACGGTCACATTGTCGCCAACAATCACGCCCACACCGCTGGTCTTATGTCGGGTTTTCGCGCCGGGACCGGATGCGGTGAATGTGCGGGCCGACCCGGCCATTACTTCACCCCGAGTCGGGCGCATTCCACCCCAAACCGTTGTGGAAGTTGCCGGTCAGCAGATTAGTTTGCAGGATAGCCGGGTGTGGTATCTGGTCTCCGTGAACATCGGCAGCAATGCGCAGATTCGCGGCTGGGTCCGCGTCGATACCGTCACTGAAGTGGATCCCTGCCCATCACTGGAGTAATGGCTGATTAGACCCGGTTTGAAATCATCTCTCGTTGATTATTGCGCGGGAGCGTCTGAGACCCTCCCCAACAATTTAGTCATTGATGTTACGCAGATTCACTCGAGTTTGTACCCAAACAGTGGGTTTAAACCCACTGCCTACAAATACAAGGTGCGTAAGGTCAGTTAGTGACTCATCTTACGCATTTGAGCCGAAAATCGTAGGGGTGACTCGCCGAGTCGCACCCTACAGCCTGGATTGCTTGCGTAACATCAGTTAGTCATATTAGCCAGTTGTAGGGGCGGTTTGCAACCCATCCGCGAGGCAGAACTTCATCAGTTGTTGTTATGAGCGCATCAAATTTGGCCGAGCCTTTATAAGGGCACGCGCTACGCTTCATCGGGCTGTTGGCTGAGGTCCATTAGCCACTTGACGACTGGCTGATTACGGAGCGACCGTTGCAATTCGGGGCGCGTGTGTAGACTGTTGGCAACCGCCTGCAAGACCGTAACCGCTTCGCTATACCAGTGGCGTTGCTCAGCCGCATCGCTACTGGCGGTTCCCAATGCATAATAGCCCACCCAGGCATTGCGTCCCGCATACTTCAGTTCGATATTCAACGCTTCATACAGAACATCCACCGCGTCGGGATACTCCAATGCATTCATGGCAATGCCCTGCCATAATAGCGCCCGTCCATACAGGATAACATTGTGGTTTCGGGTGGCCTCAACCAGGGCGGCGGCCCGTTCATTGCACTGTTCATAATCCCCGGTCATCGAGAGGCCCATCATATAGCCCAGTTGAACCCGGTTCTGGGTGACGATGTTTTGATACTTCACCGCTGCCACTTCACGTAACAGCTTGAGGCCGGTTTCCGCCTGCCCAATCGACAGCAGCGAAAGTGCTCGATTAACTTGAACCAAGGGTGAGGTGTAACGAATACGAGCTTGCAACGACTCGGCTTCGGCACAGAGGGTCAGCGCGGTCTCGTGATCGAATAAGACGCGGTAAATCGTCGCCATCTGGCTCAGGTCGAGGATCTGATAATAAAGATTCCCATCAGCCCGGTTCAGGGCCAGTACCTGTTCACAATAGGCCAGGGAGGATGCAAAATCACCGCGATTCAGCGCAATGGTGCTGAGCACCGCCATAATGCGGGCCTGTTCGCGACTGTCATCAATGTCTTGCGCCATCATCAGGGCCTGTTGTTCATAGGCCAGCGCTTCATTCAGCTGCCCCCGCGCGTGGAACAGCCGGCCAAAGGTCCGCAACAAAGCCGCATGTTGCTGGTGAGCACCCGGTGCCAGCAGACTATTGGCCCGGTTCAAAGCATCAAATGCCTGTTCATAGCGGCCTAATTGCAATAAAGCGCTGCCAAGAGTCCGCGCGGCAATGGCGCGTTCTTCAGCTTGAGTACCCGATTCGCCCAGCAGCATGAGTGCCGTCTCGCTGGCTGCGCTCGATTCTTCATAACGATCAAGCGACTCCAACACCTGCCCCTGCAACATCCACAAAAAACCGACTCGTGGGAGTGCGACATCACGTTCAACCTCACGGGCCGCATCCAACCCGGCTTCAATCAGATCAAGCGTCTCAATCAACAAGCCGCGTTCAAAGCGCTGTTGGGCCGCCGCCACATAGGCCTCCAGGGCCTCAGCATTTTGCCCACCTTTGAGATAGTGTTCGGCCAGACTATTGAGATATTGGGGGTGGGTGGCAACCCGCTGCTGTAGCCAGGCCGCGATCGCCTGATGGTATTGGCTACGCGTGTGGCGCGCCAGCATCGCATATACCAGGTCGCGGTAAAGGGTTTGGCGAAACGTATATTCCGTTTCGTCGTCATCGTCACGACCATTATTGGTAAAAATCAAGCCGCGGGCTTCCAGATCGGTGAGGGCAGTGTCAGCGGCAGTACCCACCAGTTGACGTAAGGCCCCCGGCCAGAAGGTGGTGCCCATCGCCGCCGCCATCTGAATCACCTGCCGGGTATCTGACGACAATTCATCCAACCGCGCTTGCAAAATCGCCAACAGGCCGTCAGGCAATTCGTCGCTACGCATATTGTATTGGAAGCGATTGATAGTCCAGGCACCATCTTCAGCCACTTGAATGATGCCATTGTCGAACAACATATAAATAAATTCTTCAACAAACAGCGGATTACCCTCGGCGCGTTGCCGGATCAAGGTGGGCAATGCTGGCGGAACCTGCTTAATCTGCTCGAACACGGTTGCGATAATTTGATCAATATCCGCCGCCGCCAATGGTTGCAGTTCCAGTGACACAACCGCCGCAACGTTTTGCATATACGTTGGGTAATAATCATGGAAATTAGGCCGGGCAGTCGCCAGCAACGCCCCCGGCAGATCAGCCAATTCCTGAACAACATATTCCAGCAACCCCAGCGATGCCCGATCAACCCAGTGCAGATTGTCTACAATCAGCAACAGTGGATAGGTCTCAGCCACACCGCGTAACCAGCGAGCAATCAGCGCGTACCCCATACGGGTCTGTTCGGGACCCGCATTCTGGTGCAGCGCCCGCACGTGAGGGCTGCCTTCAAAACCAAAGCCGGTTAAATAGCCCAGCGCATGGGCCGATGCTTCGGCTGACGGATGATCCCACGTCTGTCGAACATACTCGACAATACGTTGTTCGCGGCGTTCCTGATCAGCTTCATCGCGCAGGTTGCAATGAGCGATGAGCCAGTCC
This sequence comes from Phototrophicaceae bacterium, assembly GCA_965223835.1. Classification (GTDB taxonomy): domain Bacteria; phylum Chloroflexota; class Anaerolineae; order Aggregatilineales; family Phototrophicaceae; genus CAVYXZ01. The sequence goes on along the minus strand of CBDCXQ010000001.1, from coordinate 235,532 downwards.
TGCAACACGCTATAGGCTACGTTTTTCTTCTGGGGATTCCCGATCAACAACAGCGAGTCAAACTCTCGGGCTGCGGTCGTCGCCAGCAGTTCTTGCAGCAGGCGGCTCTTCCCCAGGCCAATATCGCCATAAATTGTACCGACACTCCAGGTCGGTTCTGCCAGTAAAGCAACGAGTTGAACCAGATCAGCGGTACGACCTACAAACGGTGTTTCAACCCGAGCAATATGGTTGGCGGCTAACTGTGTCGGGCGATATTCGCGCATTGCCAGCACCGCATAGTATTCAATCGGGCTGTCAAAGCCTTTGATGTCCGTCAACGGACGGGCTTGCGTCACGATCTGATTGCGGGCCAACCGGTACGTCTGAGCGTCAATGAGCGTCTCGCCTGGCTCAGCAATGTTTTGCAGCCGCGCTGCCAGGTTCGTCGGTGCCCCCAACGCCAGCAACGTACGATTGCCCTCGTGACCAAACATGCCGACCACCGCCCGCCCCGTGCTAATGCCAATGCGCACGTTAAACACGATCGTATGTTTGAGATAGAGTGTCTGGGCAAAGCGGACAATCGTGTCCTGTATCGCCAGCGCACATTGCACTGCCCGCAACGCATCATCATCATGGCTGCGCGTCGTCCCGAAGTAACATAGCAGCCCATCGCCCAGATATTGCCCCACTTCGCCACCATGTTTATGAATGAGCGCCGCCACTTGATTATGGGCGTCGCCAATCGTCGCCTTCCATTCATCGGCTTTAAGCGTGAGGGTCATGCGCGTGGAATCGACAATATCCACAAACATGATGGTCACTAAGCGAATTTCATCTCGATCATCGTTTGCCTGGGCTTCTGACGTGGTTTGCAGGACACGAATTTTGTCGTAAAGGGCGAGGATAACCTGGGTGAAGGCTTCCTCGGTGAAGACATCGCGCTGGTCGAAAATCTCATCTAACGCGCGCCGTAGTTTGGCAACCTGTAAGTTGACGTCACTCATCATCAAGCTTTATTTGGTCAGTGGCACCCAGAACCCGAATTTACTGCCGACTTGTGGTGTACTCTCCACCCACACCGCGCCATTGTGCCGTTCAATAATCGTTTTAACCAGATTCAGGCCGACTCCATAGCCTTGTTCCCGGGTTTCTGGGGGGCGATAATAGGGTTCAAACAAGTGTGGCACATGCTCAGCAGCGATGCCAACACCATCGTCTTCGACAACAAAATGCAATTGATCGGCTTCAACATGAACGTGAATGCTGATTTTCCCATTTCTGGGGGTATATTTGATGGCATTTGAAAGATAGTTTTCAAGCGCCTCGCTGATGAGCAACGGGTCGGCGACAAACGTAGTTGGCTGCAACAGTTGCAGGTCCAGGGTAATCGTTTGCCGTTTACGCTCTGCCAGCGGACGCAAATGCGCGACCACTTTGTTAACCAGCTTGTCGGGTTCAATCTGCCGCTGGTTGGAGGTTTCGGCCTGGAGCAAATCTTCGATCAAGTTGTCCATGCGTTCGGTGGACTGCAAGATGATGTCCAGATAGCGGGGCACCATCGATTCTTCGGGCTGTTCACCCAGGTCATATTCCAGCATGTCACGAGCACTGATGATGAGTGACAATGGGTTGCGCAAATCATGCGACACGATTTTGAGCATCTCGTCTTTAAAGCGATGCAGATCGCGCAGTGTGGTAACATCGTGCATAATCACGATATATCCCCGGTTACGATCATTTTTCCAGGTTGTCACCACCACTTGATAATCGCGATTATTCAATTCGTCGCGGGCTTCAAATGTCCACCGGTCCCCATCTTCCGGGGGTTGTGCAATAATGCGCCAGGCAGGGGCCAACAAACCGCCCGGTTGGTCATCGCTGATGAAATCATTCAGGCTAGCGCCGATAATCGACTGCCGATCCGCCAGGCCTAGTAAACGCGGCACCTCATCATTAATGCGCATGATGCGGCCCTCTGGCCCCACCACAATCAGGATTTCGGGTAACGCCCGCAACATCACTTCCAATTCATGCTGTTGCTGTTGTGTTTGATGGAATAGCTGGGCATTGCGTAGCGCCATCGCCGCCTGGTTGGCGACAATCGTAACCAGTTCCAGGTGGTAATCGTTAAAACGATTGGGTTCGGGATGTACGAGCGTCAAAACAGCCAGCACGTTATTGTCATTTTTAAAGGGCACACAGAGTACAGATCGCACTGGTTCCGGGTCATCAGGGAAAGCGTGCCAGCGGGAATCGGTTTCCGTGTCATAAACAATCGCAGCTTGTTGATTGCGCATCACCCAACCGGCCAGCCCTTCATCCAACACCGCCCGCATCACGATCTTCGATTCAGCCTGATCGAGATCCCGCATGAGGAAAATATGATCCCAATCAACATCCTCATCAGTCGGCAAAAAAATGCTGGCCCGGGTAGCACCCACCGCATCTGACATCAGCCGAATCGCCTGCCGCATCACCGAATCCAGATCGAGTGATGTGAGGAGCTGCGATACTTCGGTGAGTAGTTTCAGATCCTGGATAGGGGTAGCTTCAATCGACATAGCCAGTTCACTTATACTCCAATGTGTGCTTACTCTAAATGTAACATAGAATGCAAGATATTGTATTTTATATGTCTGGTTAAGCCGAAATTTCGATGAAATGTTGATTTCATCAAATTATAAACAGCTCAAATGCAAAATCTACTCGGTATGAACCTCACTATAAATCAAATAATATGCTGGGTATCCCCCCAATATCGAGGGGCTACTGGCTGCTGGTCAGGCCACAGGCATGTGTGCCCCAATTCATGCTTCGGTTCGAAGATCAGTTCAACGTTGCCGGGTGGCGCAGTAAACCTGCCAGCAAATCAACACAAGCCTGCACGTCGTTGATGTCCACCGTTTCACTGGTGGTATGGACGAAGCGGCATGGAATGGAAATGCACCCACTGGGCGCACCAGCCCGCGCGATCTGAATCGCGGCTGCGTCAGTCGTGCCGCCGGTCAGCAATTCAAGCTGATAGGGAATCGAATCCGCCTCAGCCCTTGCGATCATCCAATCACGAATCGCCGGCGGGACCACCAGCCCACTATCATGAATCTTGATCGCTGCGCCGCCGCCCAATTTCACCGCCATCTTGCGGCTCTTGATCTCATCACCTGTTCCGGTGACATCCAGCGCAATCCCAATATCGGGATCGACCCCGTGCGCCGCCGTTCTTGCACCACGCAGGCCAACTTCTTCCTGCACGCTGAAAACAAAATAACATTCATTCGGTGATTGTTTATTCAGTTGCCGCATGGCTTCAATTGCGACTACACAGCCGATACGATCATCCATTGATTTTGCGATGAGGCGCGTGCCGCGTTCTTCCATTTCGCGCCATAAACCAGCCGGACTCCCCGGTGCAATGGTAGGTTGACCATTGCCATTGCTGACGTCAATGTAAAAATCATCCAGGCTCGGTACGCTGGTGCGACTGCTGCCAAACATATCATGCACGCCAATCACCCCAATGGTACCATCTTCAAAATGCACCCGGTTGCCAGCTAACGTGGTGTTCAACAGCCCGCCGATATTGGAAAATCGCAAGTAGCCGCTTTCTGGTTCCTGGTAGGTCGCCATCAAGCCAATTTCGTCCATATGCGCGGAGATCATCACTTTCGGACCACCGCTACCGACCCGACAAATCAGATTACCCAGCGGGTCAACGCGTATATCATCCGCCAGATCAGCGACTTCAGCCTGAATCAGCTGGCGCACATGATGCTCATAGCCTGATGGCCCCCAGGCCTCAACCAGTTGCTTAATTAGTGTTTTCAATGTCAATTACTCCTCTTCCCAGATCTTATCTAAGTCCTGTGCATAGGTATGAATAGCGCGTTGATAACGGGCGATACTCTCGGCGGGCACCTGGTCGGCAACCAGATGTAACAACCGGCTCACGGCCTCCTGATGCTGATCGAGATTGTAGAGCACCATCGCATAAAACACCGTGAATTCCAACGCATCAGGGAAATGAACCAGCCCGCGTTGCAGCCGGGCCGCTGCTTTTTGATATTCCCCCAATGCCCGGTAGGTACTGCCCAGCCCAAGCAATGCACCCCGCAAATCTTCAGGCGGCAAGCCCAGATCAATGGCTTTTTCGTAATAACCAACAGCCACACGCTCATTACCCTGGACATCACACATCCAGCCATAATGATAATTCGTCAGCGCATCATGCGGGTGGGTCGTCAACAGATCACTGAATAGTCGTTCAGCCTCATCATAGCGACGTTGTTCCCGTGCCCGAATCGCATCTTCCAGTCCTTCGATCATGGAATTATCCTCGGGCTAATACCGCCGGTGTGAGCTGGTTCAAAGCGGCTTGCAGCAAGTTGAACGTATGTTGATAGTCATCCATGTGTAATAAAGCGGCTGGGCTGTGAATGTAACGACACGGCACCGCAACGACGGCTGATGGTACACCACTGTTCGCAAGATGAATCGCCCCTGCATCCGTTCCCCCACCGCGCACGGTTTTGAGTTGATATGGAATAGCTGCCGCGTCCGCTGTCGTTCGCAACCAGGTCAGCAAGCGCGGGTCGGTAATCATCCGTGAATCCATGACCGTCAAAGCGGGACCTGCACCCAGACGGGTCGCCGGATTGCGTGGTTCGCGATTATCCGGTTCGGCGGTTGGATTGGGTACATCAAAAGCCGGTGTGCCTTCCAACGCAATCGCAACATCCGGCTGCAATTTCTTCGCGGCGACCTCAGCCCCCCGCAGGCCAATTTCTTCCTGAACAGTAAAGGCTGCCAGAATATCAACCGGATAGGGGCCACTTTGCAACAAATCAATGAGTAATGAACAACCCACCCGATCATCAAAGGCTTTGCCCCGGCGAATTTTTTCGCTCATTTCAGCGTAGTCGCTATCAAAAGCGATGTGCTCCCCAACTTTGACGCCAACGTTATCTTTACTCGTCGCACCAACATCAATACGCAGACTGCTCAACTTAACTGTGTTTTGATCGCGGTTCTGATGAATCGGCGTCCAGATAATGACCCCCGGCAGGGCTTTGCTCCCCACTTTCACGCGCAGGCCGGGCAAAATACGCGGATCAATGCCACCGATATTCGAAAAGCGAAGCAGGCCATCGCCTTCCACGCCGCGCACCATAAAGCCAATTTCATCCATATGGGCCGCCAGCATGATGCGCGGGTTATCACCACCACTCGTCCCCGGCTTAACACCCGTGACGTTGCCCAGCGAATCGATATGAATATTCTCGGCGTGACCGGCTATCGCGTCGAGGACCAGCTTGCGCACGGCACTTTCATCACCTGATACGCCGATTGCTTCCGAAAGTTCTTTGAGTATCATAAATAGTCCTCATCATTGAGTACCGCAAACAAACATTAATCGCACCGGTTTAATCGGCATAAATAATCCGCTACTTGCTGTTTTGTAACAAGCATAGCCGGCTCAGAAACTCAGTACCCGATACTGCTTTTTTACACCCAATATTCCCAGTTGCCCGGCTTATTGGCAAAACTATCCAGGCAGGATTGCGAACAGAAATAGAGATCAACCTCCGTCACCCAATGATCTTCACAGACTGACAGGCGACAGTTCTGGCAACGCACCACCGGACTCGTTTCCGAGGTGACGGCACAACGCGAACAGGTCAACAACTCTGCATACTCGAACGCCGGTTCCGTTTCAATCTCTGGTTCGGGTTCTGACGCGACAGTGAGGTCCGACTTATCGCGGACCTGTTCCAGCGCGACTTCGGCTGCCGCCACCAACGACGCATCCGCACCACTGTTAACAATTGATTCCAGTGGCTTCAGCGCCAGCACATACCCAATTTGCCCCAGCGCCGTGACCGCTGCCAACTTGAGCAAATGAATAGTATCCCCGTTATGAATGATCGTGCTATCAACCTCGGCGATTTGCCGGTCAATCTGCTGGCGCTGAGCGAGTTGCGTGCTGGATTCGCCGCGCAGGGAGATAAGCTGTTTGCGCAATTTTCGGAGCCGGGGCAAGCGCCGCTTATCGGGCTTTGGCGGTTCGCTCAATACCGTAATCAGGCCCATACAGGCCCGCGAATCGCCAAGCTGGCCCAGCGCCTGGGCGGCCATGCGCCGGTCATGGACGCCGGCTGTAGTATCGCGCAACAGGTCGGTTAACACCGGGAGCGCCGTGACATCGCCTAACTGCCCTAATTTGCTGATGATCTCCCGTTTGCGCTGCGCATCTGCCGCTGGCAGCAAGTCGATTAATTCCGTCACTGTCAGCGGTTCAGGTGCTGGCGCTTCAGCCGCCGGTTGAACAACCGTGACCACATCCGTCGTCTGAATCGGCATGGCAGCGGTCTGCAACGCGATCTTAAAAGATTGTACATCCGGGTAACGATCAGCAGGCTGTTTGGCCGTCGCCCGGTTGATAATCGACTGAAGTCCGGGCGGCAGCCTGGTATGGTCGGCTGTGATGGTCGGCAATGGTTCATTAACGTGGTGCAGGATAAGTTGACCGGCGGTGAGGCCGTTAAACGGATGCTGACCCGCTAACAACTCATGCAGCATCAAGCCCAGATTATAGATGTCGGATTGCGGGGTGACCGTATGCCCCTGAATCTGTTCCGGCGCGAGATAGGCCGGAGTCCCCACCAGCATGCCAGCATCGGACTGGTATTCCTGGCCGAGCAGATTCTTGGCGATGCCAAAATCGGATAGATAGGCGTTTTCGTGCTCATCCAACAGGATATTATCGGGCTTCAAATCACGGTGAATCACCTGGGATTGATGCGCGACCGCCAGCGCATCGGTGATCTGATTCAGGTAATGCACGACTGTGCTTAGCGACAGGCCACCCTGTTTACGCAGCATATCACGCAGGCTGCCGCCCCGCAGATAGCGCATCACCAGATAGGCACCACTCTCATCATTCCAATAGTCATACAACGGCACAATATGCGGGTGTTCCAGCCGCGCGATGAGGTGGGCCTCGGCGGCGAAACGGGCCGCAAATACTTCGTTCTGGGCGACCTGCGGCAGAATCGCTTTAATGGCAACCTCGCGCTCGATTCCCGGTTGGAAGGCTCGGAAGACTGCCCCCTGACCGCCGGTGCCAATCCGCTCAAGAATCTCGTAGCCCCGTAGCTTTTGACCGGGAATAATTTGGATTTCCGAGTTTTCGGTCATGCCTGGTGTTTCCTATACTGCGCAAACGTTTCCATTTAGGTTTGTTTGCTTTCGCCAGCAGACACCCAGAAGGGTGTCCCGACATATCAGCGTTAAATTGTAAGGACTGCCTTTGTGACCGAAGGAAATCCCTGTGGGATCTGTCCACTATATCGACGACCATGACAGTGTATCGCTGTCAAATCAACCTGATTCTTGTATCTGCTCCGTACATTTCCGACCCAGGTATGGCGCATTACGCCGATGGTTCGGCCTCAGTTGGCTTCAGATCATCCCAATCAATCGCCGCCAGAAAATCCGCATCCAACCCGGCGATAAACAGCGCCAGCAAGCGCCCCGCCCGGTCAATATCTTTGAGCGCCAGCGTCTCAACTGGCGAGTGCATATTGCGAATCGGCACCTCCAGCAAGGCCGTTGGGATGCCTTCACGGGCCACCTGAATCGCCCAGGCATCGGTCCCACTCGCACCGGGGATAAAATCGTCTTGTAGTTTAATTTCGTACTGCTCAGCCGTTGCTTTGATCTTTCGATATAGGCCGGGGTGGAAATTGGGGCCAACGCCGATGCCAGGGCCTTTATCGAGTTCCAGCGCATCATCATTCTCGACGCCCGGTTGCTGCGCAAAGCCCACATCCAGCGCGATCGCAATATCTGGCTCAATCTGGTAGGCAGCGGTGCGGGCACCGAGCAAGCCAGTTTCTTCCTGTACCGTAGCCGTTGCATAGACATCCCACTGATGTTGCATCCCTTGAAGATAATGCAAGCAAGCCGTCACCGCCGCGACGCAGGCCCGGTCATCCATCGTTTTCGCCGCATATTTACCATTCTTCAGTTCGATCAGCGGCACATCCACCGTTATCAGGTCGCCAATTTGCACCAACTCATCCACCTCAGCGGCGGGCAAGCCGACATCAATCACGAGATCGTCAAAAGACGGGTATTTGTTGCGCTCACCCGATTTTTGCAAATGGGTGGGCACAGTCGCCACGAGGCCAGGTAAGGGCCGCTTGCCATGCACCAGCACCGGTTGCGCCAGCATGACGCGGTTATCGACCCCACTGATGCGATGCACAAAGATAAAGCCATCTACCACATCCCGCACCATCATGCCAATCTCGTCCATATGGGCAGCCAGCATGATTTTGCGTGGCGGATCAACCGGTTGGGTCGCTCGTTTGATACCGATCAGACTGCCCAGCTTGTCCTGATCCATCGCATCGGTGAACGGTTCCCATGCTGCCTGAATTAGTTCCCGAATCGGCCCTTCATGACCGGACGGTGCGTGCGCCTCCACCAGTGCTTTGAGATGGTCTTTCAGTTCAAACACGTCGCTGTCTCCTAATAATCAGGGCGTCGAAGTCGGGAAAATCGGAATAGTCGTCGTTGTTGCCACCGGATTCGCGGTCGGCGGAATTGGCGTGAGCGTTGGAGCTGCTGTCGGCGGCGGGATAAACACCGTTGGCGGTATGAATACCGTCGGTGGAATAAACACGGTTGGCGGGAAAAACTGGGTCGGCGGAATAACCACCGGCGGCGGCACGAAAATTTGAGTCGGCGTGATGGGAACCGGCAACGGGGTCATCGTAACAACCGATAGTGGGGTATGTGATGCCAGAACAGTCGCCGACGGTTCCAGCGTATTGACTGGCAATGACGTCATCGTCGCGGTTTCGCGCACGGCCTGTGAACTCTGCGGCGCGGCACTCCACAGGATAAAGCCCAAACAATAAAAAGGTAAGGTTGCCAGGATGATGATAAACAATACAATGCGTAAATTGCGTTGGCTGCCCTCGGCTGAGGAAAACAACTCCGTCATGTCTCGCTGCCTGTGATGATTTGTTACAAGTCACAAATATAGCACAGAGTAGGCAGCGGCGGTATTCATTTCATGGTAAATGCCTGATCAAAACTATGTTTCGTAATGAGATTGCGGATTTTGTGCCGTGACCCATTGCGATTAGAACAAAAGTTCGGTATAATTGTATGGTTCTGTTAGGCATCAATCAGGGGGTTAGCTATGTCTGTGTCGTTGCGGAAAGCGCGAGATTATGTGTATGCCAATGGGGTGTTGCTGGAGCGTGCCCTCTTTAGCTATTTGCTGGAAGCTGGCTCTCTGGAACACCTGCACACCTGTCTGCTGGCCTACAAAAACCCGGATGGTGGCTGGGGACATGGGCTGGAGCATGACCTCAAAGCACCAGACTCCCACCCGGCGGCACTGGAATATCTACTGGGTACCCTGAGCCGCTATGCGATTCCCATCGGTAACCTGCTGGATAGTACGCCAGAATGGGTCGAATCCATGCAGCTGGCTGATGGTTCGCTGCGTAATCCCGCCAGCTTAAGTGAGTATCCCATCGCACCCTGGTGGCAGGAATGGGGCGGACAAACCAAGCCCGATTCAATTGTCGGGCAGCTTACCCGGTTAGGACTAGTGACGCCCAACCTGGCGGCGACAACCCGGCAATGGGTTCAGGCTAATGTGACGCTGGAGAGTATCGCGGCTAACGACTGGCTGTTTATGGGCTACCATGCCTACGATTATTTTATGCATGTTGATGATTTCCCCGATGTTGAACCCTATCGCGCAGCAGTGATGCAGAATCTGGTAGCGTGCGCCGCACAGATGCCCCCGAAACAGTATTATGACCTGTTCGCCTTTGCCACCGCACCGGACACGCCACTGGCACAAGCGCTGCCGGCTGGCTTCATTGATCGTTGCCTCGATCACTTCGAGTCGACGCAGCGGGACGACGGCGGCTGGGATGACCAGCATGGCCTGGGACACTGGCAACCACGCGTGACGATTGATGTGTTGATGGCCCTGAAACAATTCGGACGCCTGTAATGCACATCAAAGTCCAGCCCGACGCAGCCCAAAAACTCACGCAAATGGGTGATGTCACCCTGTTTGAACCAGCCGGTGACAGACCGCTCAGCGAAATCAAAGACGAACGCATGGCCGATTGTGTTGCCCATGTACAAACCCCGAAAGGCCGCAAAGCCGTTCTCAAGACGATGGTCACAACCGCGTGCGAGAAGAACTGTTTTTACTGCCCCTTCCGCGCCGGGCGGGGTCAAACCCAGCGGGCAACGTTCAAACCCGATGAATTGGCACAGACATTCGACAATATGCAGCGCGCCAAGCTGGTTGATGGCCTGTTTCTGTCGTCGGGCATCATCAAAGGTGGCGTGACCACCCAGGACAAAATTATTGATACCGTCGAGATCGTCCGCAAGAAGCACCAGTATCAGGGCTATGTGCATCTGAAGATAATGCCCGGTGCCGAACGCGATCAAATCTTCCGCGCAATGCAACTGGCAGACCGAGTCTCCATTAACCTCGAGGGACCGACACCCGAACGCCTGCACCGCCTCGCCCCAAAAAAGGACTTCAATGACGAACTGGTGCAGATGCTGCAATGGGCGAGTGAACTCAAACGCAATACACCTGGCAAGCTGGCGAGTCTGGTGACGCAGTTTGTCGTTGGCGCGGTCGGCGATACCGATCTGGAATTGCTCTCACTCAGCGAAAAACTCTATCGGCAGGTGGGACTGGCGCGAGCTTATTATTCAGTCTTCAGCCCGGTAGCCCACACCCCGTTTGAGAATCTGGGCGCTGAATCGCCCAAACGCGGTCAGCGTCTGTATCAATCGAGCTTTCTCCTGCGCGATTATGGCTGGGATGTGGAAGAACTGCCGTTTGTGAATGCCGGTAATTTACGCCTCGATGTGGACCCGAAACGCGCCTGGGCCGACATTCATTTGCAGCAGGCCCCGGTTGATGTCATGCGTGCCGACCGCAATCAGCTACTGCGGATTCCAGGCATTGGCCCGATTGGTGCTGACGCTATTCTCAAAGCGCGACGGTTGCACAACTTACGGGATCTATCCGATCTGCGCCAGCTGGGCATTCGCGCCCCGGAGCAGACCGCACCCTACATCCTGCTCGATGGCCGCCGCCCGCCGCAGCAGTTATCATTATTTTGATCGAGTATTTTTTGAAAGGATTTGCTATGGCTTCCGAAATCGTCAAAGGGATCCCGATACTGGCATCGCTCAACGCGATGCGCTGGAACTCCATTTCTGGTGTGTGATGAACGACACATCGCCGAGAGTACCGCCTATTATGTGCATGTGCGCAATATCGAACCGCTGTATGCGGAATATCAGGCGCAAAATGTCATCGCGCCCAATGGCAAGCTGGAACGCAAGCCCTGGGGTGCATATTCATTCGCCATCCATGATATACATGGCGGACAGATTACATTTGCGAATGTGGAATAGCATCATCTATTGGTCGCAACCCAAGCATACATCAAAATGCCACCCGCCACCGCGACATTGAGCGAATCGGCCCGACCCTGAAGCGGTAGCGCGGCCCAATCGGTGATGTGGGGCACCAGATCAGCGGATAATCCCTGCGCTTCGTTGCCCAACACGAGCGCAGCGCCACCCGACCAATCGGATTCAGTCCAAATTTTTCCACGCTGACTATCTGCGCCGACAACACGCAAATCATGACCTGACAGCCAATCAAACGCCTGCCTAACATCATCTATCATCACAACCGGCAGGTTAAACAGCGACCCCATGCTGGCCCGGACAGTTTTCGGATCGTACAGATCAACGCCCGGCGTGAGCATAATGACGCCACTCGCCCCCGCCGCATCCGCCGTGCGCAATAGCGTCCCCACATTGCCCGGATCGCGCAGCCGATCTAACACCAAAACCAGTGCATTGTCAGCTAAAGTAATCGAATCCAGCCCGTTATTTGGCAGTTCGAAGGTCGCGTAAATGCCCTGCGGTGTATCGCGGTCCGAAAGCGAACGCAACACCTCAGTGGATACCGCGATCAAATTGGCCCCGGCGGATCGAAATTGTTCGATCAATGCGGGAGCCGACTCACCAGCGAACAAATCGTCGCAGTAAAAAACGTCCTGGGGTTGCTGCCCACCATCGAGCGCCATGTGCAGCAGTTGCAGGCCTTCCACCGCAAACCGGCCCTGTTCCTGACGATGCTTGCGCTGGCTGAGCTTACGGGCAGCGACGATGTGCTGGTTGCGCGTGCTGGTAATTGGCATGGCGTTCGCCTTCGGGGTGCAGGTGGCAAAAGTAGTCATTCCGGGTATTATAAAGTCCATTATTTCAAAAATCTTTACTGGCATTTCATGACCGTTACGGAACACTCGAGTCCTGCGCTGGCAACTGACGACCAGAAACCGGTTTTACTTCGGCTATCAAACACATTTAGGATCCGGGTGGCGCTCGTTGCGGTGCTGGTTGGCCTGCTAATGTCGGCCTCCAATGTCAATATTGGTGCGATTGGACAGGGCTTCGCGTTGGCATTGGTCGGCGTCGGCGTCTACCTGTCATTTCGAGTGCTCAACTTCCCTGACCTGTCAGTTGATGGCTCGTTCCCCATTGGCGGCGCAGTCACCGCCATACTCATCGTCACCGGCGTCGCGGCGGAGGCGGGATTAGTGGCAGCTTTTATCGCCGGAGCACTCACCGGCTTAGTCACCGCGCTGATTCATATCATTTTCAAAATCGAAGGTTTGCTGGCAAGCATCATCGTTTTGACCGGCGCGTTTACGATTACGTTGCGCATCATGGGCACCAGCAATATTCCACTCTTGACCGAACGCACCGTGCTGACCCCCTATCAAGACACGATGCGCAGTTTCGTCGTCAACACATTGGGTGATGAACTGCGACGGCAGTCTAACAATCTGGTTGAAATCATGGTTTTTGGGCTGATCGTTATCGTCATGTTGTTCGTGCTCAACTGGTTCCTGCACACTGAACTGGGTTTGACGATGCGCGCCGCTGGCAAAAACAGTCAGATGGTCCGGGCAGTGGGCGTCGATGATCGCCTCATGATCCTCATTGGCTTGATGATCTCCAATGGCTTATCGGGTCTGGCCGGTGGTCTGGCGGTGCAGCAATTGGGCTTTGCTGATGTGCAGATGGGTATTGGCATTATCATTCGCGGTCTGGCGGCAGTGATGATCGGCGAGGTGCTGCTGCGGCCCCGGTCTGCGGGCCAGGCCATCGTCTCAGCGGCGTTTGGGATGATTATTTTTGAAGTCTCCCGCGCCTGGGTGTTCGCGGCGCTCGATCTTGATGCCACCGATGTGCGTCTGGTCAGTGCGCTGGTGGTGCTCGTTGCGTTAGCCGCACCCAATATTGCCGACCGCTGGCGCAATTGGCGGCAACGACAGGCAGCAGAGGCGGATGATGCTGCAACTTGAGAATGTCCACGTCACGTTTAACGCTCACTCGGCGGCTGAAGTCAGGGCGCTGCAAGGCGTATCAACGACAGTCAATCAGAGTGAATTTGTCACCGTCATTGGGGCCAATGGCGCGGGCAAAAGTACACTGTTTAATGTGGTGGCGGGAACTGTCACCCCCCAGCGCGGTAAGATCTCATTGGGCGGGCAGAATATCCGCGATTGGCCGGAACACCGGCGGTCCAGCAACATTGGGCGCGTGTTTCAGAACCCGGCATTGGGCACCTGTCCCGGCCTGACGGTGCTGGAAAATCTGGCGCTGGCCGATAAACGCGGAAAGCCACGCGGGTTGCGTCCAGCGGTCAAGCGTCCCGATCGTGATCGTTTTGCCAGTCTGCTCGAAAGCATCGGTATGGGGCTGGAAAACCGGCTGGAAACTGATGTCGCCTTGCTCAGCGGTGGGCAGCGCCAGGCCATAACCCTGATGATGGCGACACTCAACCAACCGGCGTTGCTGCTATTGGATGAACACACGGCAGCGCTGGACCCGAATGCGGCGGCGGCAACGATTGACCTGACCGTGAAGCTGGCGAGTGAACAAAAACTCACGGTTATTATGATTACGCACAGCATGGCCCAGGCCACGATGATCGGGGATCGGGTCATCATGATGAATCGGGGGACGATTTTGTTCGAGGTGAGCGGCGCTGAAAAGCAAAGCCTCAAGGTCAATGATCTGGTCGAGCGTTTCCGCGCGTTGAAATCCGAAGAGACGCTCTCCGATCGCACGTTGTTGGAGTGATTGATGAGTCGGTGTATCTTGTAGCTATGAAAAGTGTGAATAGGGCGACTTTAGCCCTATACAACAGTTAATGATATTTAAGAAAATAATGCAGAAAAACGATTGACCTTACCCCTTCCGAACCTGCGGTTCTCCCTCCCCTCTCCAAATTGGAGAGGGGTTGGGGGTGAGGTGGAATGAATTGGCAACATCGTGTCCTATCCGACACGTTTAAATTTGAGCTATTTCAGGAGAACGAGAAATGAAAAAATTGTTGTTGGTCACGCTGATGTTACTGCTGGTGATCTTACCAGTCAGCGCTCAGGATGAAGACCCGGTCGTCATCGGCTTTATGCAGATCGTTTCGCACCCCGCCCTGGATGACGCCCGCAACGGCGCGATTGAGGTGCTGGAAGCCGCCGGTTATGTCGATGGTGAAACCGCCACATTCCTGTTCGGAAATGGCGAGGGCGATTTCCCCACCCTGACTACCATCGCGGAAAACTTCGTTGATGAAGGCGCGGACGTGATTATCGCCACCAGTACGCCCGCATTGCAAGCGGCCTACAGCGCATCACTCGATCTGGAAGGTGATGGCCCGGTGATAATCTTCAATGCTGTGACCAGCCCCTATGCCGCTGGTGTGGCCGATGCTTCCTGCGTGCATCCCGCCTGGGTAACGGGGACACAGGCGCTGGCTCCGTTCGAGGATATTCTGGCGTTGATTCCCGAAGTTGCGCCCACTGCGACGCGCATTGGCTATATCTACAACCCGGCGGAAGCCAACTCGGTCGCCAACACCGAAATTATTGAGCCTCTGGCCGCCGAGATGGGCTTTGCGATGGAAATCCAGACGATCTCGAATTCATCTGAAGTGCCCACTGCTGCCGAGGCGCTGGTCTCAGAGGCGGTAGAGGTCTTCCTGGTGGCGACCGATAGCACGCTGGTGGCCGGGTTGGAAGGCCTGATCGCGGTGGCGAATGAAAATGGTATTCCCGTGATTGCCAGCGATCCCAGCAGCGCCCCCCGCGGTGCGGTCGTGGCGCGCGGGTTAGATTATTATCAGGATGGTCGGGACGCGGGTACGCTGGCGGTGGCCTATCTCGAAGGAGAACTGGATATCGCAACCGCCCGCATCAACCGGCAAATGGAAAGCGCCCTGGCGATCAACCTGGATGTGGCCGAAGATCAGGCGGCAGCAATCTCCGATGATCTGTTGGCAAGCGCCACCATTGTGATCGAGGGTGGTGATTCAACGGCGGCAGAGCGTATGGCCTGGACCAGCGCAGATCTGGCCGAAATACTGCCGGACTTCCTGGAGAGCGTAACCTGCACTGAAGACGATATTGCCGAACAAATGGCGGAACTTGAAGCCGCTGGCGAGTAATAATAGGCGTGTTGTAAGCGGATCGGGTTGATGATTCAGAATTCACAATTCGCTTGTGTCTAAACCCCCTCCGTCTGCCTATGGCATCCACCTCCCCCATTGCGACTGCGAAGCGTGCCCGTGGCATGGGGGAGGCCGGGAGGGGGTAGCAAATAACAATCTACCCAAGAGGAACTTAAGCATATGACCGAACAACCGCTCACTGGACAGGTCGCCGTTGTCACCGGTGCCGGTGGTGACATTGGCTCAGCCACTGCCCGCTGCTTAGCCGCTGCCGGAGCACAAATTATTCTGACCTATCGCCAGAGCGCCGCGGCAACGCAGGCAGTCGCTGACAGTCTGGACGGTGATGGACATCTGGTGGTCCAAGTGCCAGTCGATGACACCACCGCCGTCAATCAACTGACAACGCAAGTCGCCGATCAGTTTGGCCGGTTGGACATTCTGGTGAATAATGCCGGGACAACGCGCTTCGTCGCCCACGATGATCTGGCCGGGCTGGATGATGAACTGATTGACCAGATTTTCCGCGTGAACTGGCGCGGGGCCTTCGCTCATGTTCGCGCTCTACAACCGCTGCTGGCGGCTGATGCGGGTGGTTTGATCGTGAACATCTCGTCAATCGCTGGAACCACTGGTATGGGCAGCAACATCGCCTACTGTGCTTCTAAAGCCGCCCTGGATTCAATGACCCGGTCATTGGCGCGAGCACTCGCGCCCCAGATTCGCGTGGTATCGGTGGCTCCGGGGTTAGTTGAAGGTCCTTACGCCGCCACCTTTGACCCGGACTGGAAACAGGAGCAAATCAACCGGACACCGTTAGGCCGCCTGACGACCAGCGAAGATGTCGCTGACACCATTCTGGGTATTGCCGCGCATTTACCCATGACCACCGGCACCATTATCCATGTTGAAGGCGGGCGAATGCTTTCATGACGCACACGATGCCGCTGCCAGCCAAACAACCCGTATTCTGCACCAAAGCTGATGGCTATCGCGGCTTCTGGCATGGGCAAACACCGACCAATGATGCATTTGTTTATAAGTACAGCGGCGGGTTGGGAACCTACCCTCATCAGCATCGTCCGTTTGCAGTATATCGCCCGGAAGTGGATAAGACATTTTTCTGCTGGGGCGGCACGATCAAAGACTATCATCTTGGGCCGCGCAATATGCGCTACGGCGCGAACCAGCTACTGCATATGGTATCGTACTACGATCATGCCACCGGAACCGTGCCGCGCCCGACGATCTTGCTGGACAAATATTGCGGCGACGCTCACGATAACCCCGTCATTACCATCGACGCGGCTGGTTATGTGTGGCTTTTCTCGCCATCACACGGACCGTACACGACGCCCTCATTTATTCACCGCAGTACCGAACCCTACACGATCGACCAGTTTGAGACGGTGAGCACGAACTGGCTCTATGCCTATCCGCAGGTCTGGTACGAAGCGGGTAATTTTGTACTCATGCACACACAGTATGACAACGGGCGCAAACTGCGCTGCGCGACCAGTTTTGACGGCGTGAACTGGACCGTTCCGTTGCGACTGGCGGAAATCGAACAGGGACATTATCAGGTGACGGCGCGACAGGGTGCTAAAGTCGGTACTGCTTTCAATTATCATCCGCTACAAGGCGGGCTGGAAGCACGGACTAACCTGTACTTCATGCAGTCAAACGATCGTGGTGAAACGTGGACGACGATCACCGATGCGCCGCTGGATTTGCCATTGACGGCCATTGCTAATCCCGCGCTGGTGCATGATTATCGCGCCGAGAAGTTGCTGGTCTATATGAAAGATCTGGTGTTCGATGCCCAGGGCGATCCGATCATCTTGTACATCACGTCGATTGGCAACCTGCCCGGCCCACAAAACGACCCGCGCACCTGGATGACCGCCCGCTGGACCGGTAGCAATTGGGACCTGCGCCCCCTGACCCAATCCGACAGTAATTATGATATGGGGCCGCTGTATTTGGAAGCAAACCAGTGGAAAGTCATCGGTCCCACTCAAGCCGGAGCCTTCCCCTATAATCCCGGCGGCGAAGTTGCTGTTTGGACCAGCAACGATCAGGGCGCAAACTGGCGGATGTCCCGGCAATTAACCCACAACAGCGCCGTAAATCACACCTTTGTGCGCCGCCCGGTTAATGCCCACCCGGATTTTTATGCCCTGTGGGCCGATGGCAATCCACGCAAACCCTCAGCATCACATCTATATTTCACCAACCAGGCGGGCGATCAGGTGTGGCGATTACCGCCGACGATGGTGCATGACGTTGCCGAACCGGAGATTATGCGTTAAACGCCACGTTCCATGTTGTTTTAAGGCGAATGTGTCATAATAGGCGCATTGTTGAACCACAGTGCGCACCAAGAGCACGAACCGGTTGGAATAATCCATCGCGGCAAAATCGTTGTACACTGCGGTTCAGAGTTATTCAGGAGCAAAATCATGGTCGATAAAGGGCGGGCAGATCAAATTTCGGGTGGCGTGTTCATGATCGGTTTAGCCATCCTCTTTATGACGGGGTTCTGGTGGCCGGGAATCATGTTCGTGATCGGGGCCAGCGCCATGGCGCGGGGCGTCGCCGAAGGACAGGCCTGGTACACCGTGCCCGGCGGCCTGTGGATGATCGGCATCGGACTGGTGTTTGCGTTTAATTTCTCGTGGCCCATGATTCTGATTCTCATCGGCCTGAGCATGTTGTTCGGCCAAACCTGGCATCGTCAATCGCAACGCAGCACCCGGTCAACCGATGATGAAGTAATCGTCGAACAACCTGAGAAAACCAAACGCGATACCTATATTCTGGAAGCGGAAGACGAGGACGTTACCAGCGTTGAGGACTTGCTCAGTCGTGAGAAACGCAAAAATCAGTGACAACCACTACTAAACAGGGTACCTTACATGGCAAAGCTCAAGCTGGACCTGCACGACATCTACAACAAAGGTAACAAAATTGATGCCGAGTTAAACCGCATCATGCAAGAGGCTATCGACAAAAAAATAGCATTAATCGAGATCATCCCCGGCAAGGGCAGCGGCGCACTGAAAAAGAAGGTGTTACGCTTCCTCAATCAGAAACACATCCGCGCCCAATATCACCGGGTTGAGAAAGACGATAAGAATCACGGGCGAGTATTTGTGCATTTCAAACACCGGTAACGGGGCACATCACTCATGCGCCCCGGTTGATGTTACGCCAGTCCCTGTAAATCAAGTTCCTCCGCAAAATGGCAGGCGACCCAATGGTCCGGCCTGAGTTCGCGGAATTCCGGCGACTCGGCTTTGCAACGGTCCTGCGCATACTGACAGCGGGGGTGGAAGTAACACCCACTGGGCGGGTTCGACGGATCAGCCACGTCGCCCTGCATCAGGATCCGTTCTTTTTGTCGGCGCGGGTCAGGCAGCGGCACCGACGAAATCAACGCCTCAGTATAGGGATGTAACGGCGACTTATAGAGCGCCTCCGAATCGGCCATCTCCACGATCTTGCCGACATACATCACCGCCACCCGGTCCGAGATGTACTGCACCACGCTCAGATCGTGCGCGATAAAGATGTAGGACAGATGGAACTCGGATTTGAGTTCATTCAGCAGATTCAGCGTCTGCGCCTGAATCGAAACATCCAGTGCCGAAACCGGCTCATCACAGATGATGACCTGTGGATTGAGGGCCAACGACCGGGCGATGCCGATGCGCTGCCGCTGTCCACCCGAAAATTCATGCGGGTAGCGCTGGATGTGTTCTGGTCGCAAGCCAACCCGCTCCAACAGATTGACAATCAGATCCCGCGTCCCTTTATCAATCTTACCGTGAATCGTCAGCGGTTCGGCAATAATCTCGTAAACTGGCATCCGCGGGTTGAGGGAGCCAATTGGGTCCTGAAAGATCATCGCAATGTCCTGGCGGACCTTTTTCAACTGGGGTTTATCCAGTTCACGCAGGTTGACCCATTCCGGTTCGTTGGTTTTTGATAGGGTGCGCGACTTAAACCAGATGTCGCCGCCCGTGGGTTCATATAGCTGGAGAATGGTGCGGCCTGCAGTGGTTTTGCCAGAGCCACTTTCCCCCACTAACCCCAGCGTTTCACCCTCGCGCAGATAAAGTGAGACACCATCAACCGCCTTGACATGCCCCACCGTCCGGCGTAAAAACCCCGCTTGAATGGGGAAAAATTTTTGCAAATCATTGACATCAAGAATCGCATTTTCTTTGCGTGTTGCTTCAGCCACCTTACACCTCCACTTCGGGTAGACGGTTAGGGATACCGCCGTCTTTTTCTTTGATCGCCTGGGCCTCGCTGGTTTGCGGCCAGCTCTGGTCAAACAACAGGCAGCGTGCCGGGTGGCCGGGGGTAATTTCGTTATTGATCGGTGTGACCACATCGCACTTGCCAGGCATCATGTGCGGGCAACGCGGATGGAAGACACACCCCTTGGGCAATTGCAGCGGGTCGGGGACCATACCCTTAATCGCATACAGCTTTTCTTTCTTGGCACCGATACGTGGAATCGAGCGCATCAAGGCCTGGGTATAGGGGTGATAGGGATTCTCAAAGAGTTCGACAGTGGTCGCCCGTTCTACCTCTTTACCCATATACATCACCACGATTTCGTCTGCCATCTCGGCGACAACACCCAGATTATGGGTAATGAAGATGATCGCCATGCCAAACTCACGTTGCAGGTCGCGCATCAAATCCAGAATTTGCGCTTCAATTGACACATCCAGAGCGGTCGTCGGCTCATCAGCAATCAACAATTCCGGCTGACATGACAGCGCAATCGCGATCATAACCCGCTGGCGTTGCCCACCACTCAACTGGTGCGGAAAACTATCAACCCGTTCCCCCGGCTTGGGCAGCCCCACTTTATGGAGCATATCAATGGCAACCTCACGCGCCTCGGCCTTTGACACCTTCTGGTGCGCCTGAATGGCTTCACTCATTTGGGCGCCAATTTTACGACCCGGTGTCAGATGCAGGTCGAGGGCCTCACCAATGTGGAAGCCCGCGCTGTACACCGGCGTCAGCGAACTCATCGGTTCCTGAAAAATCATGCCGATGTGGCCGCCCCGAATTTTGCGAATCCGATCACCATCCGGGTCCAGCTTGACCATATTCACGGTCTCATCATTGCCTGATACCGGATGGCGCATATGGAACAAAATTTCACCCTGCGCGACCCGACCGGGTTTGGGCACCATCCCCATGATGGCCCGCGCCGTAACCGATTTGCCCGAGCCGCTTTCACCAATCACGCCCAGTGTTTGTCCGCGTTTGACATTGTAACTAATGCCATCAACCGCGCTGACCGTGCCGCCCCGCACCTCGAACTGTACTTTGACGTCTTTGACTTCGAGTAATAAGTTATTTTCGCTCATGATTCTTATTTACCTTCCCGGCTTTCCAGCGCCGCTCTAGTGACTGCCGCCATAGGGGTCCATCGCATCGCGCAGCCCATCACCCAGCAGGTTGAAGGACAGCACACACACAATGACGAACGGAACCGTTGTCAGCAACCAGGGCGCAAACCGGATCGTTCGAACCGTGCTCACATCATTGAGCAACACGCCCCAGCTCACCGTCGGTGGCACTAAACCTAAGCCCAAAAAGCTGAGCGCCGATTCAGTCAGGATCATACCTGGAATCGCCAGGGTCGTGATCACGATCACATGGCTGATCGTCCCCGGAATCAAATGCTTAAAGATCAACCGATTGTCATTCGCGCCGAAGCTACGGGCCGCCATAACGTACTCACGTTCCCGCAAGGACAGTACAATCCCGCGCACCTGACGCGCCAGCCCCCCCCACTTAATTGAGGCCAGAATGATCGTAATCAGGAAGAAACGCGTGGTCGAGGGCATCGTAACCGGCAACGCGGCTGTCAACGCCATAATCAGCGGGAGATCAGGGAAGGCAGTCAGGAATTCGGTGAAGCGCTGGATGATCGTATCAATCGCACCACCATAAAAACCGGACGCCGCGCCCAGTGTTGTCCCAAACACCAGCGATAGAATCACACCCATCAAACCGATGGTAAGCGTGATGCGTCCTCCATGGATAATACGCGAGAAGAGATCACGCCCCAGGCGATCCGTACCAAAAATATAGGCATGGGCCTCTTCATTGGCTGGATCAGTCCCGAAGAAATGTAAATTGGTAGGGATAATCCCCAGAATGCGCGTCTCCTCGCCCGGCACAAAGAAGTGAATATTGTAACGCTTGGTCGGGTCGGGAACCCAGGTGCGGGTGCGGGTGCGCATGTCCATCTCCGCTTCGTAACCATAAACAAATGGTTGCAAGCTGAAGTTGCCTTCATCATCCACAAAACGGATTTGTTGCGGGGGTGCTTCTAAAAACGAGGTTTCGGTTGCCGCCCGGTACGGCGCAAAAAATTCAGGGAAGAAAAAGCAGGTGAGATAAAAGAGCAACACCATAATCCCACCAAACACACCCAGACGGTTGCGGCGGTATTTCCACCAGACCAGGTTCCAATAACTTTGTTTACCGGCTTGCTTTGATTCGACTTCGACTTCTATCTCAGGCGGCGCGCCTGCATCAATTGCAGCCATTTCGATACCCTTTCTAACACTTAACTGAGCCGGATGCGCGGATCAACCACCGCCAGCATGATGTCAGCCAGCAGGTTGCCGATTAACACCAGCAGCACGAAGAACACCAGCACCGTCCCGGCCATAAACATATCCTGGGTGAGTAAGGCGTTAACGTACAGCGGGCCAATGGTTGGCAGGTTCAAGACGATCTCCACCAGCGCGTTACCGGCAATAATCGTGGGCAAGGCCTCGCTACCAAGAATAACGATCAAAGGGTTAATCGCAATGCGGACCGCATGGCGCAAAATGACCGTCCGTTTTTTCAGGCCACGCGCCTGGGCCGCTTCAATAAAGGGCTGACCCAGCGTTTCCAACAGGTTGCCCCGCATGATACGAATCAACCCGGCAGTCCCGGTGACGGCACCAATCAACGCTGGCACCCACAGGTGTGTAATCAAATCCCACACTTTTGCCAGACTCCAGGGCGCATCGCGATATTGTTCCGAGAATAACCCCACCGCATCCTGACCCAGCACGACAACCGCGAAATACAAGATCAACAACGCCAGTAAGAAGCCCGGCGTCCCCAATCCAATAAATGCGATCGTCGTAAATATTTGATCGCCAACCGAATACTGGTTGACGGCTGAGTAGATGCCGATGGGTATCGCGATCGCCCAGATGAGGATCAGTGTCGCAAAGGCCAGGGTAACTGTGAGGATTAAGCGCTGACCAATCAATTCGCTGACAGGTCGTTCATATTGGAACGATTCACCAAAATCGCCGCGCAGGAAGTTGCCAGCCCACAGCGCATATTGCTCCATAAAGGGGCGGTCTAATCCGTAACGAGCGCGATACACGTCAATGCGTTCTTCCGCGCTGCGATCACCACGCGCGTTTAGTTCGGCTAGCTTTTGCGTGAGGAAGTCACCCGGTGGCAATTGGATAACCACGAAGCTCACAAACGACACAACGAAGATCATGATGAGGATGTAGATGAGACGCCTAAGTATAAAAGCTCCCATAGAGTTTTCTCCACGAATAAATTTGACTCAAGAAAGGTTGACCTGGGTATGAGCGGAGCACTATCTGCTTAATAAACCAGCAAGTGGCAATCAAAACCGTGTTAACAACTGCTTAACGACTAACTGATTGCTGGAGGAAGGTCCAGGTTGCTCCATCTCTGTCTGCCAATATCGACGAGTCAATATCAATAACTTTAGACAAAGCGACGGGTGTGACCCACCCGTCGCTTGTGAATTATCGAATGATCTGGACCTATTGTTCAATCCAGAACTGCTCTGGGTGCAGGTTGCCGGGGCTACCTGGTGCCCAGGGGCCGAGAATAACCAGGTCAGGAATTCCCCGGAAGTTGTTACCCACCACCACCGGCATCGCCTGGTCACCAGCCGCACCGATCATGAAGGGACCATCGTCAATGTGAATGCGGACGGCGTCCCATACGATCTGGTTACGCACTTCTGGATCAGGCTCGGCGACACCCTGGTCGTAGAGTGCCTGCAAGCGGGCAGCCGGGCTGCCTTCGACGGGTTGTTCACCTTCAGCGCCGCCGGTCTCACGCCATTTACCCTGTTGCGGGAAAGCGCGATTTTTACGCAATGGGAAGATCCAGTCCGGGAACGTCCAGATGTCCAGTTCGGAGGCATGCATGTTACGCAGCATATACAGGCCCTCGTCCTGGCGCAATTGGTCGTCTGGTTGGTCAATCACGTTGTTGATGATATTGCAGACACCAACATCTGCCAGCATCGTGCTGTAGGCTTCGGTTGATTGCGTCGCTACCGAGACACCACCCCAACGCCCAAGATCAAAGACCAGTTCGAAAGCAGCGCCACTGGGCAGTTCACGGCAACCATCACCGTCACTATCCATCATGCCGGCTGCATCCAGCAGTGCACCCGCTCCCTCAGGATCGTATGCAGCATAGGACTGTGCCCATTCGTTGAACACCGCCTGGCCTTCATCGCTGGCAAAATGGAATGACTGTGGGCTGATGGTCGATTGTTTCGGCTCACCAAATCCACCCCAGGCAACGTCAACGATGCGCTGGCGATCCATCGCGTGCGAGATTGCGCGACGGAAGTTCGGATCCCGCAGCACCATACGGATTTCTTCCCAATTCTCATAACTCGTGTCTGAGAAGTCCTGGTTAATCAACCAGCCCGGCCAGCCACCAGCACCATTCACTGCGCCTTCATGTAGTTGGAAGCCATTGGCTTCGGCCTGTTCAAACAGGAATGGAATGTTATTGGGATCATCGGTGCCCCGGAAGGAGGCTTCATATTTACCCTGGGCCACTTCCAACAGCCGCACCTGATCGTCAGGAATCACAGCGACTTCGATGCGATCAATATAGGGAAGTTGGTTGCCTTCGGGGTCCGTCTTCCAGTAGTAAGGATTGCGCTCCAGAACCGTGCGTTCCGCCGGGGTGTATTCAACCACGTGCCAGGCGAACAGTGTCGGGAAGTCCGGATTCTGTTCCCAGTCCTTCGCCAGTTCCAGTTCCTCATAGGTCGCACCATCGGTGTATTCGGGATGCAGGGTCTTGATGTAATGCTCTGGCATCATCAGGTCTTCCCATTCCCAGAAACCCTGCGCCAGGATGAATGGTGTAATCCACTGGGGCGTATCCCAGGTCATGGTCATCGTATAGTTGTCGGGGAATTCGACATCCATCGGTGAGCCATCGGTCTTGAAGCCCCACCAGGGCACGGTGATGACATCAAAGTCTTCATTGTTCGCGAGGTCTTCCCACCAGAAGCGCAGGTCGTCCATGTTGAATTCTTCGCCATCAGACCATTTAATGCCTTCGCGGAAGTAGTAGGTGACGGACGTGCCATCTTCTGACCATTCCCAGTCTTTTGCCAGGCCCGGGCCATAGCCAGAGTAATCGGGCAGCCAACGGATGGGACCATCGTAGGTAATCATTTTGATATTGGGGATGTCGTCGGCCCAACTGGCATTGTGCCAGGTGCCACCGTATTGGCCGATACCATCAACGGTTTCGACGACAAAAATATCCTCAGCAACCGGCAACCGTTCTTCCACCGGCGGCAAATCGCCCGCCGCGACCATCTCGGCCAGCATCGGGGCTTCACCATACATCATGTCTTGCGCACCGACACTGCCGATGAGCACCAGCATGACCCCAACAATAACGAAAATGTTTCGAGCTTGTACCACTTGTTTGAACATTTAACCCTCCAAAAATAACTTCTTAACGGTGACAACTTCTAAGTTTACAGCCCAGTGTCAAGACTGAGTGTAACAAAAAACTTGTCCAAAAACACCTGAATCCTCATTCAGTACTATGATGGTGAAGTCAATTGACCCCCATCCCGACGATGAATCCATGCAATTTAGCAGTCTACTGCCAGTGCGTATCAAAATCGTATCAGTAGCAGCCAGATGTGGTTATAATTAACGATAACAAACTGATGGACTTGATCTAAATCCACTCACGATACGATTTATGGTTAATGAGGGATTTTAACACCCAAGATGGCGGACTTGCAATTATTCTTGTTGGGCGCACCCCGCATTGAGCTAGATGGGCGGGCGGTCGTGATAGGGCGCAAAAAAGCGGTGGCTTTGTTAGCTTACCTGGCGCTTACCGGTCGTCAACATTACCGTGACTGGCTGGTGGGATTGCTGTGGCCGGAAATCGCCGCAGGCCGTACTCAACTCCGCATCGCGCTTTCCAGCTTGCGCAAAGCACTGGGAACCGAATGGCTGGTGACAGCGGGTGGCAAAATCGGACTGAGCGAAGATGTCTGGGTCGATGTCAATCATTTTCGGACCCTAACCGACCAGATCAGTAAGCTGCCCGACAATTCCTCTCAGCGTGACCAGCACTTGGATGAAGCATTAGACCTGTATGAATATGACCTGCTGGCGGGTTTTGCCCTGCGCGATGCGCCCGAATTCGACCAGTGGCAGCGAATCGAAGAGGAGCATTTGCGCAGTATATTCGAACGCCTGGTGCACACCCGCGTCAACGGCCTGCTCCAGCAACACGACTTTGAATCCGCACAAACACTGGTACGCCGCCTCATTCAGATAGACCCCTTTAATGAACCTGCCCAGCGTCAACTGATGTCATTATTGGTATGGACCGATCAACGCCCACAGGCGCTTAAGTCCTATGAACATTTCGCGGCACTGCTAAACGAACAATTAGGCCTGGAACCTGAAGCCGAAACCCTGACCCTCTATCATCATATCCAGCATAAACATGACGTTCCAGCACTGTCTCAGCCGAGTGTCCCGGTTGCACGAGAACGGTCCTATCAATTACCTACCGTTGATTCGCTCATCGGACGGGAGCAAGAAGTCGCCACCATTCTAAAATTTCTGCATGGTGGTTCACGGCTGCTGACAATTACGGGTCCCAGTGGCATCGGCAAAACACACCTGGCCCTTTACGTCGCGCATCAGGTTCAGGCAAATTTTGCTGGGGGTTGCTATTTTATTCCGATTGACGCTGATGTTTCAGCCACGTTTCTAGAGTCCGCCCTGTTAAGTGCGTTGAATCTACACGTGACTGACCATGAAAACATGCATGATCTACTGCGCAATGCCCTCATCAGCCAGGTCGTTTTGTTCGTGATAGACGACTTTCATCGAGTCGCCGACGGTGTTCAACTCATTCAGGACATTTTGCAGGTTGCACCGGGCGCGACCTTCTTATTGACCACCTACGATCAACTGACCTTAAAAAATGAACACTGTTTCCCGCTGCAGGGGCTGGCAGTAGACCAACCAGATATGGCTCATGCTGTCGAACTATTTGTCTCCCGCGCCCAATACATCCAGCCAGATTTTGAACTCACGTCCGCCAATCACGCAGCAATCAGGCGCATTTGCCAGCTTCTAAATGGAATACCGCTGGGCATTATTCTGGCGGCGGCGTGGTGCGATGTCCTGACGCCGCCGGCAATTGCCCGGAAGCTTGAAACCAACTACGATTTTCTACGGGTTAATCATCGCGATCTACCAGAGCGGCATCGGAGTATGCGGGTACTGTTTGACAGCACCTGGATGCAGCAATCAACCGGTGAACAACAAGCCCTGATGCGCCTGGCCGTGTTTCAGGGAGGATTCAGCTACGAAGCCGCCCAAACAGTCGCTGCCGTGACGCTGGCAACCATCAAACGCCTGGTAACAAAGTCGATTGTGATTCACGAAGCGGGGCGTAACCGCTATTTCATTCATGATCTGCTCCGGCAATACGCACTGAATCAGGCGCATAATCGGCGCGATATTAAAATCGTTTCCCGCGCCTATAACCGCTTTTACATCGACCTGGTTGTTAACGCTGAAGCGACGATTAAAGGTCCGTTGCAAGACACCGCCTGGCATTTGATTGACTCTGACCTGGCAAATGTTCGCGCTGCCTGGGACAACACGCTCGAAACTGGAAAATACGAAGCGTTGCTGCCCATGATCGAACCCTTTCGGCTCTATCTTCAGGCCCGGGGGTTGTGGGACCAGGGCCGCCTGTTATTTGAAGCAGCCCGGCAGCGGACAACAGGACTCTCAGCCCACAGCGCCCAACAGGTCTATATGAAAACGGCGTCACGCCTCTACATTAAAGACGATCACACGGAAACCACGTTGCGTCAGGCCCTCAAGCTGGCCGCCCAGTTTGATGACGCGGCGGAAATGGCGCACATTCATGCCGAATTGGGTTGGTACTGGCTGGACGAAGCCGACTATCAACAGGCTAAAGCTGATTTTGAACAAGCCCTGACTTACTATACCGCGCAGCAGGATCGTTATTATAGTGCCCTGGTCTGGCGCGGACTGGCTTATGTCACCATGGGTCTGGGTGATCGCGGCGGTGCGATGACCTGTATGCGACAAAGCCTCGCCCAGCGTCGGGCAATTGGTGACTGGGTTGGGGAACATGAGACCTTGATTCTACGCGGTGAACTGCTGTTGCTACAGGGTTTTGTCGCAGCGGCATGCCCCGATTTTGAAACCGCGTTCGACTTTTTCACCGTCAATTTTAGCGAACAGGCGGCCCTTCATCGTTGCCTCGGCCTGGCCTGGGCCTATGTCTTCCTGGCTGAATACGATCAAGCACTGGTCTTCAGCACCCAACTGCTCACCCTGACCCCGGTCCGAGTCATGTCACCGGGACGCGGCACTGGCATTGCGGTTGCTGCCCTGGTTTATGGGTTACAAGCTGACCGGGCGAAGCTGCTGCATTATGCCGAAGAACTGCATCTCTTGTTGGCAAGTGATTTTCAATGGCCCACCAAAACCAATCCCGATCTATTCTTTTTCATGAAATTCGTTAGTGGCCTGACCACCTTCTGGCTGGGCCGGGTAGACGCAACCATTGCAATAGTGCGCGAACTCACCCAGACCTCCATGTATAAGTCACCCGATCACCTCGCCTGGATCGTCCCGCTCGTTTTTTTGTTGTCAGCAAATGCGCCAGATCTGGCTGATGAATTGGCCGCCAGTCTGCGCAGCAGTGAGATCTTCACACTGCCCTGGGTCCGTCAATGGGAGTCCCTGCAAACAAGGCTCGCCCAACCGCCGCCACCCGATCAAACAGCCCGGCAATTCGATTCCCATAAAATGTTAGCCGCCATATCGCGCCTGGATCTGACCGATCCCAAAGAGCGTCCCGCCTAATTGAAACAAAAAACGCCCAGACAATATGATCTGAGCGTCTTTCTTTAAAATTGTTTGATGAAAGCTTAGACGTTGGGCGCCGGTTGCACCGGGTCGAACCGGAATTCGCGTTCTGGCCCGAAGAAGAAGCGGGGGAACTCACCGTCACCGAAATCAAAATTGAAATCGAAGGGAAGTTCATCCAGACCGAAGAATGGCAGCATATCGGCACTCATCTCAACCCCGGCCAACGTAACCTCCAGATCCAGCATTTCATCAGCCCGCAGGACAGCCAGCGTCACGGTATCGCCCACTTCATAAGCGAACAACCGATCCCGCAAGGTACGCTCCGCATCAACCACATCACCGGCAACGGCTGTAATGACATCACCAACCTGTAAACCAGCTTCCGCGGCAGCCGAATCCGCCAGCACCTCGGTAATCAATGCGCCTTCGGTAACAGTAAGATCATTGTCAGCAGCGACCGTTTCATCGAGGGTCTGGAACATCACACCCAGGCGCACATTCCCCGGCGCGAAGTCGAAGCGGAACGGCATCTCGCCATCGCCGAATGGTATGAATTCGCCGCGTCCACCAAAGAAATTGAAGGCGTTAAAGGCTTCCAGATCCGCCGCTTCAACCGCTATTTCCAGCGTTTCGTCACCCCGCTGAATCGTCAGGACGACTTCGCCTTCAGCCGCCGTGATAATGTCGGTCAATGCTGCCGGGTCCACGCTATCACCATTGATAGCGGTGATGGTGTCACCTGCTTGCAGACCGGCTTCAGCTAAAGGACTATCATCAGTGAGGGCGAGAATACGCCAGCTGGTCCCATCAAAGACCACCATATCGCCGCGCATCTCGAAATTGCTTTGCATCCGGGATCCCAATGTCGCCTCAATCGTCAGGTCTTCGCCAGCACGCACAATGTCCAGGGTTATTTCCATGCCGGGTTCCAGATCACTGATGATGGCGGCAGCAGCGGCGGCATCTGCAATCGCTTCAGCATTAATGTCAGTGATGATGTCGCCAACTTCTAAGCCAGCGTCTGCCGCTGGGGAATCCGGTGCCACGTCAACGATACTGACGCCGTTATCAGTTACTTCCAGCGACACGCCCAGATAGGCCTGTTCCACTGGCTCAAACGGACGTACTTGAAAGCGCCGTTGCTCACGAATTTCGGGCCGTGCTTGCAACATGGCATCCAGTGACAGGGCCGCATCGCCGCGCTGTACATCCAACGTGATGTTATCACCTGGAGCGAGGTCACCAATCACTGCCGCTAGCTCGTCAGCACTTACGGTCTCGCCATTCACGGCGGTAATCACGTCGCCATTTTCCAGACCCGCCGTTTCAGCCGCGCTCTCTGGAATAATGCTGGTGACGACTGCGCCGCTATCAACCGCCTCAAAGGTGATTCCCAGGAAGGGGCGTGCATCGTCCTGTGCCGCCAGCCCGGAAACCAGCAACAAGCCAACGATGAGTGTGAAGATTAGGGTTATGCGATTTTTCATTTTCCTAACTCCTTTCGCATATTTTGCCCTCAGAATAGAAAAAAATTGTCTCAATTTTGTAAAATGAAGCTTAATGAGCGATGAGAACAGTTCACTCTGGCGCGGGCCGACAATCTCGTTGTAAGCTGTTAACTCACCTTACGCAGGTCGAGGTCAGGCTATTAAAGTTCTCTCTAAATTGCGGGACTTTTTATGTTAACGTGTTCGATTGTGATCCCTGTATACAATAGCGCTGAGTCACTGCCACACTTGATTGACCGTTTGCGCATCACCGTACCTACCTTTGCCAGTGATTACGAAGTGATTCTGGTCAATGACTCCAGCCCGGACCATAGTTGGGAAGTTATCAGCAAGCTGGCCGAAACCTATGCCTGGGTACGTGGTATCAACTTGATGCGCAATTATGGTCAGCATAATGCCCTGCTATGTGGCATCCGCCAGGCAACGTATGAACTAGTCATTACGATGGATGATGATTTACAGCATCCGCCGGAGGAAATCCCCAAATTACTGACCAAGCTGGCCGAAGGTTATGATGTGGTCTATGGTACACCCGCCGCCGAGCAGCATGGCCTGTGGCGTGATCTGGCTTCACAGGTAACGAAATTGGCCCTGCAAAGCGCAATGGGTGTTGAGACCGCCCGCAAGGTCAGTGCGTTTCGAGTATTTCGCACACACGTTCGTGAAGCTTTTGCGACCTTCCAGGGGCCATTTGTCTCAATTGACGTACTCCTCACCTGGGGCACAACTCGGTTCGCCGCGATACCGGTCCGGCATGATGCCCGCACGATTGGGGTGTCAAATTATACGTTTCGTAAACTCGTGACTCACGCCCTCAATATGATGACCGGCTTCAGCGTGCTGCCGTTGCAGCTTGCCAGCTTGATGGGTTTCGCCTTGGCTGGCTTTAGCATACTGGTGTTGATCTGGGTGATTGGCCGTTTTTTGCTGGAGGGGACACCTGTGCAAGGCTTCCCGTTTCTGGCTTCGATCATCGGCATTTTCTCTGGTGCCCAGTTATTGGCGCTGGGCATTATAGGCGAATACTTGTCCCGGATGTACTTCCGCATCCTGGACAAGCCCAGCTATGTTGTGCGCGAACATTCAGGCAGCAATGACTGATGCGTATCGTCCTGTTTTGCGCGACGGAGCGCGGGTTACGCTGTCTGCAAACCTTGCATGAACTGGTGCCAGCTGCCGAATTGCTGGTCTTCAGTTTCCGCGAAGATGCCTGGGAACCCCCTTTTCTGGATGCTATTCAACAGCAAGCCACCGCCTATGGCGCTCAATTCTATGAGGCCCGGCAGGTGGCCCGCTTGACCGATGTTTGGGAAGAAACCGCGATTGATCTGATGCTGGCGATAAGCTGGCGCAATCTCATTCCGGCCAGCATCTTTAAGCGGGCGCGGTTGGGTGCCTATGTCATTCATGATTCGCTGCTACCCGCTTATCGCGGTTTTTCGCCAACGGTCTGGGCGATGATTAATGGTGAGGATCACACGGGCGCGACGCTGCTGGAAATGGTAGACGATTATGACGCGGGAGCCGTGATCGGCCAGGAGCGAATCCCGATTGGACCCGATGACACCATTGCTGATGTAATGGAGCAGGTGACATTCACCTACTTAACATTACTCCGCCAGTATGTGCCAATGCTGCTGGCTGGCACCACAACCCGCACCATACAAACTGAAGAACAGGCAACCTATACTTCTAAGCTCGTTCCTGATGACTTCCGTATCAACTGGGATTGGCCGACCGACCGCATCTACAATCTCATCCGGGCCACCACCCGACCCTATGCTGGAGCCTATACCACCTTCAACGGCCAGCGCCTGACGATTTGGGCAGCCCAGCGGCTGGAAAACCCACGCCACTATGTTGGGCGCATTCCAGGACGGGTGGCGGAAATTCGCGGTCAAGCGGGTGTTGTTATCCACACCGGTGATGGCCTGCTCCTCATCACAGAGGTTCAGCTTGCCACTGGTGGGCGGATGCCAGCGGCCCAGGTTCTTAAACGGCTGGCTGATACGCTGGTGTGATTCATACCGCCGGGGCGTGTTCCGACTCGGTAGTGAGGACATCGGCCATCCCCGGCCATTCCAGCCACAGATTCGTTAGCGCCTCAATGTTCGTGCTTGGATTTTCGCGCTCCGCATGGCGCAGTCGAAAAATAACCGCATAGCGCACGTGGGGTGACACATTGATAGCCGCCGTATGCCCCAATTGATAATGTGTGAAGCAGACATCACCGGGCAGACCTTGAATCTGAACCGGGTCGGGTAGATCAATCGGCGGCATGCCTTCACTGGCACCTTTGTACAGTGCCGCCGACCCATGTTTTTTGAAATAGGCTTCATATTGATGATGGGTGCCCGGCCAGACGGTGAAATTACCACTATAAGGCGCTTTCAACTCGCTCAGGAGGATGACGACCAGCATCGTGAAATTGCGAACTTCACCGGCGGGAACGCCATTGGTCGGCGTATGTAAGCCATCCAGGTGTGGATGTGGTGGCGGTGGCGGATCAACCATGGTGGGAAAACGCAGCGCGATCTGACCACCGGTGGCCGCTGGGACATTGCCCGCCCCCATCACCGACTCCGCTAATTTGATGATGGGTGACTGATTAACCAGATCGGTGATAACCGGTTCCTGCTGAAGATCTGGCGCATACGACTGGGCACGAAAGCGAACCATGTCGTCGCGGTCCATGCCTTCCCCAACCCAGGCGTTGATGTTACGCAGCGCGGCTTCAATCATGATCGGCGGCACCAGCCCGCGCACTACCGTGTAGCCTTGCCGGTATAAATCCTGCTTTTGTGCATAGGAAAATTGCATTGACCT
Source organism: Phototrophicaceae bacterium (assembly GCA_965223835.1). Lineage (GTDB taxonomy): Bacteria > Chloroflexota > Anaerolineae > Aggregatilineales > Phototrophicaceae > CAVYXZ01. Next base: position 202,368 of record CBDCXQ010000001.1, on the reverse strand, counting down.
GACTCCGGTGTGATAAAAATAGCCCGTCTAAACCCGGATTGCTTCCAGGAGACGCCGGGCTATTGGATTCAAAGCGCAGCAGCTTTAGTTTGGCAACCCGCTCCAGCGCTAATCTTTGCGCAGACGGCGCAGGCCCTGATATTGCGGTTGACCCTGGATTTCTTTCAGCCGTTCACCACCACCATCCGTATGCCATTCCACCGTATGCATCCCATCGGCATCATCATAGGAGAACGCCGGGCGCAGATTCTGCAACATCTGACGCACCACGCCAATCAGTTCGCGGTTTTCCTGGGCCATCCGCAGAATGAAATATTTCCCCGGCTGCCACTCAAACGTAATCTGATTGCCCTGCCAGTTGCCCTCCATTTTGATGGGAACAGTGGCCTGAGTACAGTTCATATATAGCGTTTGCAGGCGATTTTTCCATAGCGTGTGATTCACGCGCTCTTCAATGTAGTAAGGGCGGGGTTCCGGGGTGGTATAAAACCAGGTCCGCGAGTCAGTTGCCATTGATGGGAGTCTCCGGTTGCAAGTTCGTTCCGATATGCACAATAGTGTACACGAAAACCGGCAATCGCTCCAGATTCGGTGCTGGCGGGAAGCATAACCGAATTGGCACTTGCGATGGCTGGTCGTTTGCGTTAAACACGCAGCAGTGATTTGAGGAGGCTGATGATGACCAAAATTGTTGTGACCGGCGGCAGCGGCAAAGCCGGTAGCGCCGCCATCCGTGAATTACTGGCGCATGATTATGAAGTCGTAAATGTCGATTTTAAGCGGGCCGATGAGAATCTCGCACCGTTTTTGCAGGTCGATTTGACCGATTATGGCATGACGATCGCAGCCCTGCATGGAGCCGACGGTGTGGTGCATATGGCGGCAAATCCCGCGCCGGACCGGAATCCGCTGGAAGGTGAAGCTCGTTTTCGCGGTAACACGCTGAGTACCTACAACATCTTTAACGCTGCCACCAAACTGGGCATCAAGCGGGTGGTCTGGGCCTCCAGCGAAACCACATTGGGCCTGCCCTTTACCGATCCGCCGCCCGAATTTGCGCCGATTGATGAAACGCACAACCTCTATCCCAATTCCAGTTATGCATTATCAAAAGTAGTCAGCGAAGAAATGGCCCGCCAGTTTGCCCGCTGGACCGGCACAACATTTGTCGGCCTGCGCTTCTCCAACATCATGAACGGCGCCCAGGCCTACGAGCGTTTCCCATCCTTCTGGGACGATGCGCACAAACGAAAGTGGAACCTGTGGGGTTACGTTGATGACCGCGATGTGGGTTTGATTTGTCGTCTGGGGTTGGAAGCGGAAATTGCGGGTGCCGAGGCGTTTATCGTCGCAGCCGGTGATACCGTGATGAACCGGCCTAGCCGCGATCTGATGGCCGAAGTTTATCCGGCGACGCCCGTGCGCGATTTAGCCCATGATTACGGCACCCTGTTGAGCAATGAAAAAGCCAGGGCCATGCTCGGCTATGAACCGCAACACTCCTGGCGTGAGTTCTTAACGGTTTAGCACCACACTACAACAGTTCGTCAAGCTGTGATTTGGCGATTTTGTAATTGTAATTGTCGCGGGCGGCCACTAATTTACCGGCATCAATCAGTTCCAGGACTTCGTCTTCGCTGATCTGCAAGTAACGGGCCGCCTGTTTCAGATTCATGACGCTGGGGAAGTTATCGCGGTTGAGGCCTGCTCGTGGTCGAAACGTTCCCGGTTCGGGGATGATCACCGTCTTCTTTTCGGGTGTCGGCGTTTGTTGGGATTGCGCTGTCGTCCGCGGTTGCCCCGAACGGGCTTCGTCTTGAATTTCACCGAGGAGACCCGGCAAGCGCGGTACATTGGGCGGGTCCGCAATCAGTACATAGGCTAACGCAATGGCGACCATCATCCCCACCAGATCCAACAGGCCCACCAGCCCCAGGGCAAAATCCAGCGCCCCGGCATTGTTACCGAAGGAAATAGGGATAAAAAAGGTCGTTAATGCCAGCGTCACCACGCCAGGTAACGCGAGGATCGCACCCGCAGCCTTGACATGACGGCCTTCAGCCTGGAACGTCCCCAGTTCTATGCGGCCCATATAAAACAGCAGCGCCCCGATAACCAGCAAAATTATCGACATACCCGGTAAGTCCTTTCATTGGATCGCCTTCTATTATAATAGCCGGGATTGGGGTAAAAATGAAAGCCCGGATCAAGTAGAGGAGGTTAGAAGTTGTGAAGCGTTTTATCGGAATTCTCATTATGAGTATACTTGCGGGGTTCATCAGTCTGGCAGTAGCCCAGGCCCAGGAAGCCACTGACCTGGATGCGGCGCTGGCCGCGATCAACTTCCGCCCGATCGATGACATTATCGACCAGGAACTCATTGTGTCGGGCTTTACCAATCGCGGGACCGCTACCGTACCCATTGAAACCAGCATTCCGGTGGCCTGTACGCTGGTCTATGGCACCACCCCGGCATTTGGTCAGTTAACGCTCGATCAAGACATGGACGGCGGCACCCATTCCAGCCACAGTCCGCAGCTTTCCGGCCTGGAACCGGAGACGCTCTATTATTTCCGCGTCCAGGGGGTCGACGATGCGGGCAATGTTTATGTCTCTGAAACCATGACATTTACTACCCCGGCAATGGTCGCCGTGGAAACAGATAATCTGCTGGCGCTGGAAAACGGTGCCGAGATCGTGGGTGTCAGTAGCAACTGGAACGATCAGGCCGATGATGGTCGCTTCGGCATCCTTAGCGCACTGGATGGCGACCCTGGTACCGCCTGGTCCAGCGACGGCGATGGTAACGATGCCTGGGTAGAAGTGAAACTGGCCCAGCGGTCGGTAATCCGACAGGTAGAGTTCTGGACACGTTTCATGAGTGATGGCACGGCCCAGATTTTTGAGTTTACAGTCGTTACTGATTCGGGTGACACTTATGGTCCCTTTACCCTGCCGGACCCGGACCAACCGTATACGTTTGACGTTGAATTCGAAGCGGAAACCCTCCGTTTTCAGGTTGCCGATAGCAGTGGCGGCAACACCGGCGCGATAGAAATCGCCGTCTACGGTGAGCCAGCAGCCTGATGCAACCAAACCCCGTACTCCGTGTGTTTCGGTGCGCGGAGTACGGACGTAGAATTGCTCTTAAAATTAATAACCCAGCTTGAGCGTCACCTCAGTCACGCTATCCGGGCTGCCGATCACCGTAACTTTGTCATCAACATACAGCTTTGAGAAACCATGGGGTACCAGTGCCTGACCATGACGCATAATCTCCACGATCAGCACATCGGTTGGCAACCGCAGATCGCGCAGATGCAACCCATCAATGGCCTTTTCCGTAACGGTGAGTTGGGCGATTTCGAGGTCTGGATCCTGGTGGAGCAACAGGTCAACCGCTTCGGGCGCACTGACCGATTGCTCATAGAGGTGGACCAGGGCTGATGCCGGGTCAATCACCCGCACGCCAAGTGCCTGAAAGTCATCCCGCAGTCGAATGTCGCGGGGGCGGGCAACCAATGATTTGACGTCAAATTCGTTCTTTGCCAGTTCACAGGCGAGCAGATTAGCGTCATCATCGTCCAGCAGGGCCACCAGTGCATCGCGTTCGCCGGTGAGCAATGGTTGCAGCGTTTCGCGATCAACCTGCTGGATGACTCGTTCATCGACATCTACAGCCGCCAGTCGCGTGACACGTTCGGCATCAGTGTCGGCGACGACAACCTGCCAGCCGCGGGCTGCCATCTGGCGGGCTAAGGCGACCGATTGGGGTTCAATGCCGAGAATGAGTAAGCGCCGCGGCTCACCCGGCAGACTGCCCTCAGGCACGTGTGCCTCGCCAACCTGGCGTAGCGCAAATTTCAGCAGCAACGGTCCAAAAATCTCGTTCAGGACAATGACCGCGATAATTAATGTGGCGAATTCTCCGCCTAATGTGTCGGGAAAAAATACCGCCGTTTCCCGGGCCAGGCCGAGTGCAATCCCCGCCTGCGTAATTAACCCCAACCCCGCATACCGGCGAAACGAGGTCGGTTCCCGGGCGATGGTCCCACCCAGAAACGTCCCCATGATAATCGCGATCATGCGAACGCCGAAGAGCACCGCCGCAATACCGATCGTATTCAATAGAATATCCAGCTTGAGGCCAACACCGGTGAGCGTAAAGAAGGCCACATAGACCCAGGGGCTGATGTCGTGCAGAATGTCCTCAAACACCTGGCGATAATCGGTGAAATTCGTCACCGTAAAGCCCGCCACCATTGCGATGAGCAAGGGTTCAATTTTGATTTTGATGCCGATAACACCGTAAACCCAGTCGGGCATAAAATTGGCGGATTCGAATATAATAAACCCCAGGAGCAACAATGCCAGAATCTGAACCGCAGCGGGCAGTTGGCTTGCCAGCCCCGCCGCAATGCCCCGACCAACAAGGTAGCCCATCACCAGTGCCAGCACCAGATCAAGCACCAGAATCGCGAGGAATCCGATCGTGATCGCTTCACCGTCGATCATGGCGCTGGCAAACGCCACGGTCAGTGCAAAGAACACAATGATGACCACATCCATCACCACTGTAATGCTCAGCACAGTTTTGGAAAAAGGCCCTTTGGCCCGGACTTCTTGAATAACGGCGATGGTACTGGCCGGTGATAATGCCAGCAAGATCGTTGCCCCCAGCAGCGCAATCGCGGTTTTGGTAATGGGTGGATAAGCTGCCGTAAACGGAATGGATGACTGCAAAACGAATAATGCGATACTGATCAAAATAAAGGCAACGATGACAATGCCAGTCGTGTTGAGCGCGATACTCCGAAAGCGTCCGCGCAGTTCCTTCAGGTAAAGCTCACTACCGGCCACGAAGGCGATCACGGCCAGCGATATATCATCAATATAACGCAACGTCTCGCTGGCAGCGCTGGGGAGCAATTGGAGAATGAAGGGTCCCGCCAATGCCCCGGCCAGCAGATAACCCGTGATGTAAGGCAAGCCATATTGCGAAAAGAATTTACCGATTTGCTTGGCAGCCAGGCAAATCAACAAAAAACCTACCGAGAACGTGACAATAGGGGGTAAATTGAACATAGTAGACCCTTTATCCATCGACAATGTAGTCTGTGCTGCTGGACACACTAAAAAAATAGTTGCTACGATAAAAACAAAATTGATCCAGTTACCCAGCCCACCAACACAAAGATTGCGTTGTCGTCGCGGTCTACGCCTGATTTTCAAGGTAAATGTGGGTTTTATTACAAAATTGAGCCTGATCTATCCCCTTGCCGACAAGAGAAATCCAGGGGAATTAGAGCAGCAGAGTGTCAGCCTGTCAACTTAAATTCAGCCAAGAACCAACTTTTAATGCTCCCCTAATTGACTCACCACCAGCGAACAGGTTGCTGTCTACTGGTGGTGATTTGGTATCAGAAGTTTAATTCGCCGGACGCTGACCGACACTGCCAGAACCGGGGCACACCGTGACGCCATCCACGAAGACATTCACCTCATAGCTGAAGGTAAAGCCCCCGCCGACCGTCCCAACACTCAGGTCGATGGTTGCGCTGGTGCCATTGCCCGCATCCGCAATGCCGACCTGCTGACCCTGGTCGTTCCATACCGTAAGCCAGTAATTGGCATTCGTCACGCCGGGTAACGGATCCCAGTAGAATGTCGTCGGGCCATTGTTGACATACCCAATCGGAGATGTCAGCCGGAACGCGCTGCAATTAAAGGCCGGTTCTTCGGTCGCATCGGTCGTACCCCCCGTACCGCTGCCGGTATTGCCACCGGTACTGCTTCCACTCGATGGTCGTGCGGTTGGTTGGGGTGGCGGCGCGACCACCGGTGGCGGGTCAATATCGGGAATCGCCGCGACATTGCCGTCCAGCGTGACCACGGTTCCACTGACCCAGGCCAACCGGCCATCGGCCAGCAGCACCTGATACCAACCCGTGCCCCGACTGCTCAAACCCAGCACTTCCACGCGCTCTCCCACGCGCAGCACATCGACAACCCGGGCCTGGGTGCTATCGCTGCTGCGGACGTTGACGTTGAACGAGCCGGTATTGGTCGCAAATGATTTGAGATTTTCGGGAACAGGCGTCGGGGTTATGTTGGCATCCACCGTCGCCTGCGCGGTTGTAGTGGGAATGAAGGCCTGCGTCGGCAAGATGGGCAAGCGGGTGGCGACCACCAGCTGCGCATTACAATCGGCCACATTGTACTGGCTACATTCATCGGCGGTGAAGCGCGGGACAAAGCGATTTTCGAGTACCCATTCGATGACCTCTTGCGGCGTCTCAATCCGCCAGAGGATGATCGTGTCGCCGCCAGTGGTCGAAATCATGCGCCGACCATCATCGTTGATCGCCAGCCCGGTAACGGCTTCACGGGTGCCCCGGTAGCGCCGCAGAGGTTGGCCGCTGTCGATGTCCCACAAAATAATCGTCTGATCGTCGGAACCAGAGATGATGAAAGGATTGCCGGGATCCGGGCTAAACCGGCCAATATTCACATCATCGGTGTGACCAGCAAACCGTTTCACAACCTGCCCCGTCGCCAGATCCCACATGATAAGCGTGTTATCGTCAGACGCCGTCAAAATCGTACTGCCATCCTCGCTCAAAACCAGGCTGTTAATGATGCGTGAATGTTCGCGGGCAAAACGCAAGACTTCCTGGCCGCTGTCCACCTGCCACACCAGAATATCACCCGCCGGCGCTTCGGCTTCATCAGGATTACCGGTTGCGCCGATGACAAATTGACCATCGGGCGTGATCGCCAGTGCGGTCACGATGTAACCGGGTTCCAGGGCTGGTTTACGGATATTCTGGATGCGGTCCTGGGTCGCCATCGCATACACATAAAGGTCGTTACGACCATCCAGTACCAGATAATCACCGCTGGAACTAAAGGCACCAGCACCATTGAACAAGTCATTGCTATTGCCGAAGCGATTGACCAGACCCTGTGTTCCAGCATCCAGATTCCACAGGATGGCGACGTTTTCTAAAATAGACACCGCCTGACCCTGCGTGGGATGATAAAGCATGTTCTTGATCTCCGCCCCGGTTGAGACACGGCTGGTCTGCTGGGCGCTGAGGCCACTCCATTCAAAGATGTCAATCCAGACCCCGGCATAAACGGTATTGCGAATCGGATGGAAGCCGGGGAAGTTGGCAGTGGCGATCTGCGTTTCAACGCGAATACGCGCCTGTTCTGCACCATCACCCGCCGTAATATCCCAGATGCGCAGGTTGTTATCGCGCGAACGCGAAAGCGCCAGGCTGCCATCGGGACTGAATTCAACATGGTCAATCAGGTCGTTATGAGCAGTCAAGCGACGGATTTCCGCGCCTTTATCGACGTCCCACAACACCAACAAATTACCATTCGCGCTCAGTGCCAGTGTGCCGTCGGCGTTAAATGCCAGATCCGTTACCCGGCGGGCGCCCTCGCCCTGGAATTGACGGACCACCTCACCGCTGGCAACATCGGCCAGGACCAGACGATTGTCGCCGTTGGTGTTTTCCAGACCGATCAATACTTCCGCGCCGGTGAACGGACGGAAAGCGGCGGCGGTGGTGGTGTCATTGACCCAGTTAAAATTGCGCGTGAACTCCCGCACCAGACTGCGATTACCCGCGTTGTAGATTTGCAACGGCGTGTTGAGACCACCAAAGAAGGCATTACGCATGTTGGGCGAAAATTCTTCGAATACCAGCCGTTCTTCCGCATAAACGCGATTACCATTGCCGCCGTTCCACAGGCTGGTGATGGTCGTGCCGCTGGCATCGGCATAAGAGAAGAAATCGCGCCCGCCTTCAGCATAGCGCAGGTCCTTGACCGGGAAGGTCGCATTAAAGCGGATGATCTCCGTGCCACTAATCACATCCCAGCTAATAATCTGGGCATCATCGGCACCGGTGAGCAGGCGGCTGCTTTCAGGATTAAACGCAACGGCATTCACCCCACCGCCATGCGCCGTGAGCTGGTGCGCAATCGTCGCCCGGTCGCCCGCCGGCCAACGACTCACATCCCAGATGATGACAGTTGCGTCCTGCGAGGCGGTTGCCAGGAACTGACCATTGGGGCTAAAGGCCATATCCGTAATCAGGCCGGTGTGACCTTCGAGCTGGTCCACCACTTCGCGGGCCTCAATATTCCACGCCACCAGCGAACTGCCATCACTGGTGAGCAGGATACGATTGTTAGTCGAGAAGGCCGCCAGCGGCGCATTATCAATGCTCATCCGCGCACTACTAAAGGCGACATTGTTCAATAGCCGCTGCGCCTGCGTAAGCTGCGGATTCAGACGAATGGCTTCCAGAATCAACGCCAGGCCAAGATCATAATTGCCATTGTCCAGCGCGGTTTCGGCACTCACGGCCAACGATATACTATCTGCCTCGGACCGCGCCGCAACAACGGTTCCTTGCACCGGGGTCAGCGTTTCACCAACCCTTTCCACCTGCGCTTGGGCAGCCGCAATCGTGGCGGCCTGTGGGGTGAGAGTCGCCCCAATGCCCTCAAGCTGCGCATTGGCGGTCCCGGCCAGCGCATCTGCCGTAATGACAACCGCTAAGGCAGCATCCGCCGTTGCTTGCTGGGGCGTTAACGTCTGACCAACTTCGGCAATTTGCAATTGAGCCGCATCCACTGTCGCCTGCTGTGGCGTGAGGGTTTCACCCACCGTTTCGACCTGTGACCGCGCCGTAGCTTGATCGGCCAGCGCCTGAATCTGAATGCCACGCGCTTCAGCAACGGCGGTTCCCGCCTGATTATTGGCCTGATCTGCTGAGTCCTGAGCGTCCCGCGCTTCAGCCTGTGCCGTCGCCGCCACCGAGTCTGCCGCGACGATCGTGGCTTGTTGCGGGGTCAAGGTCTGCCCTACGCTGTCGATCTGCTGTTGGGCCAGAATCGCCTGGGCCTGCGCCGTTGCTGCCAGTGAATCGGCTGCGGCTGCCGCGCCCTGCGCCGCTGCAATCGTCGCCTGTTGCGGAGTCAACGTTGCGCCAATCCCTTCGACCTGCGCCTGAGCAGTCGCCTGGTCGGCCTGGGCCTGCACCTGCACCTGTTGGGCATCGGCCACCGCCGTCGCCGCCTGATTATTGGCCTGATCCGCTGATATTTGCGCAACTTCGGCGTCCGCAATCGCAGTGCCCGCCAGCGCACCCGCCGCCACGATCGTGGCTTGTTGTGGGGTTAAGGTCGCGGCGATGGCCGCCGCCTGGGCATCGGCCGTGGCCTGAATCGATTGTGCCTGTGACCGCGCCGTCGCTTGATCAGCTAAGGCTTGAATCTGGGCAAGTTGCCCCGCTGCCTCAGCCGTCGCGGCCTGATTATTGGCAGCAGCCGCTGCGCCCTGTGCCGCCGCAATCGTCGCCTGCTGCGGGGTCAGCGTCGCGCCAATGCCTTCAACCTGCGCCTGAGCGGTTCCGGCCAGTGAATCCGCTGCCGCAGCGACCCGTTGAGCATTTTCCGCCTGGGCCTGGGCCGTTCCCGCCAGCACACCCGCCGCTGCAATCGTCGCTTGTTGTGGAGTCAGCGTCGCGCCCACCGCCGCCACCTGCCGCTGGGCCGTTGCTGCCAGCGAATCAGCTTCTGCGGCTGCTCCCTGTGCGGCGGCAATCGTGGCTTGCTGCGGAGTCAACGTGGCCCCAATCCCTTCAATAAGATCCTGAGCCAGGGTCGCATTGGCTTGTGCGGTCCCGGCCTGAATATCCGCTGCAACGGCTGCCGCTTCAGCCTGTCGCGCCTCAACCACTGCTGTACCGGCCAGCGCATCCGCCGCGATCACCGTCGCCTGCTGTGGGGTGAGGGTCGCGTCAACCGCAGCCGCCTGGGCATCGGCGGTGGCCTGAATTGCCAGCGCATTCGCCTGGGCAATGCCTGCCTGATTCTGAGCATCTAGCGCCGCATCCTGGGCTGCCGATACCGTACCCTGGGCCGGGGTTAAGGTCGCACCCACATTATCAACCAGCGCCTGTGAAGTTTCCTGAACGACCAGTGCTTCGGCCTGGGCAGTGCCAGCCTGCGCCTGCGCCTCATCAACGACCTGCTGCGCAGCGACAGCCGTTCCCTGCGCCGGGGTCAGGGTCTGACCAACATTATCTAATTGAAGCTGAGCGACTTCAGCCAACGCTTGCGCTTCGTCGGCCTGCGCACGAGCGGCATCGGCTACTTCCTGAGCGACACTGAGCGTGGCCTGCGCGGGGGTGAGTGTTTCACCGGCCAGCGCCACCTGCGTTTGGGCTTCATTGGCGCGACTTTGCGCGGTTGAGGCCAGATTTAACACGACAATCGTCGCAATCACCGCGATGACGATCATGACGATCAGAATCGCCGTTGCCCGACCCAGATTTTGCACCCGCCGCGCGATGCGTTCATCACGTTCGCGCCGCGCCGCCTCTTCTTCAATACTGATGTCGAGATAGGCCCGCTCGTCCTGGTTGAGCGTCAGCGCTGTGTTCTGGCTCCACTCTTCAAATTGAGTCAAACGCGCACCCGACGCCAGAAAGTCCGGGTTGCGACCCGACGCGTCCCATTCAGCCGCCGCTGCCGTTAAGCGCCGCTGAATGCGCAGGTCTTCGCGACTATCCTCAATCCAATCGCGCAGTCGCTCCCACGTCCGAATCAAGGCTTCGTGTGCGACCTCTACCGTTTGCCCGCGCGTCAGCGGATCCCGATCAAAGGTGAGTAAGCGGTATTGACCAAACGCTTCGATCACGCGATCAAGCTGAGGATCATCCCCCACCTCGCTCCGGCGAACCCGGCGGCGCGTATCCTCGGTGCCTTCGCCCAGCGTGACCAACCGCAGGAACAACTGCCGGGTTGCGGCCCGTGATGCCTCATTAAAATTCCCATAGAGTTCTTCAGCCCGCCGCGCCAGCGCCCCGGTAACGCCACCAATCTGCGTATAGGCTTCCAGTGTTAACAGACGACCCTGCCGCCGTTCGAACAGTTCGGTCAGCGCATATTGCAACAGCGGCAATGCGCCGGGTTGCTCACCCACATCATCAATAATCGCCTGGGACAAGCCAGGTTCCAGGGCGACACCCGCCCGTTCCGCCGGGCCACTAATTGCGCTTTCGAGGTCCGCCGACGAGAGCGGCAGCACCACCTCGGTGTGCTGGCGCATCAGTTCGCCCAGCGCTTCATATTGCAGCGGGCGATCATAAAAGTCAGCCCGAATGGTGACGACCAGGCGCATCCGGCCTTTGGGGTCTTCCAAGACCGCCCGCAGGCTGTTGAGGAAATGCACCCGCACCGCTTCATTTTCGATCTGTGTAAAGAGTTCCTCAAACTGGTCAATCACCAGCACCAGTTCAACATCTTCTTCTTCGGGCAAAATCCGTTTCAACGCCCGCAGCAACCCTCGTTCATCTTCTTCAAGTTGTTGAATCAGACTGGCCGGGGGATTAATCGCCACCCGCAACAGCGCCGCTTCCAGTTCGGCCATGGGTTGCGCACCGGGGAACATCTCGGTGAGGAACCACGTATCCGAAGTCGGCAATGCCCCCTGGCGCAATCGGGGCAACAGGCCCGCTTTGACCACGCTCGATTTACCACTGCCGCTGGGACCGACGACGGCCAGGAAGGGGTGCCCACCATTGTTGACATCCAGCCGTCCCAAAAGCCGTCGCGTTAAATCATCACGCCCAAAGAAATCGTCGGCATCGCCTTCACGAAACGCCCGCAGCCCTTTGTAGGGATTTTCGAGCTTTGCCGTGTCTTCGACAATCGTGATGGCATCCAGTAGCTCGGTGGATTCATGAAGTTGAGGCGATGTTTCCGTATCGATCAGGTCAGCGCTTGCCAATGCACTTTTAAACGCAGCGGCTAATGCCAACGCGTTGGGATAGCGTTGATCCGGGTCTTTGTCAGTGGCCCGTTGCAATACGGTATCCAGCGACGGCGGAAAACCCAGTTGCATCTCGACTAGCGAGGGCAGCGGCTCACTGACATGTTTGAAAATGACTTCATGGAGCGTCCCGGAGAAGGGTGGCTGGCCGGTGAGCATCTCATACAGCATCAGGCCCAGGTTATACAAATCAGTTCGGGGGCTGATCTCCTCGCCGCGAAATTGTTCGGGCGCAGCGTAATTGGGGGTCAGCAATCCTTCCATCGTCTGCGATGAAGTCGAACCACCCAGATCTTTGGCAATCCCAAAGTCCGCCAGGTAAGCGTTTTGGTCCTCATCCAGGAGAATATTGGCCGGCTTCAGATCACGATGCACGACGCCATTGCGATGCGCCACACTCAACGCCCCGGCAATCTGGTCCAGTATCTGCGTAATGAGTTTGACATCCAGCGGGCCGCTGTCAATCAAATCTTCCAGGCTGCCGCCCCGCAACATCCGCATCACCAGAAACGCGCCGTCAGCATCACGCCAGTAATCAAACAGGGGCACAATGAACGGATGCTCCAGCCGCGCAACCAGTTCGGCTTCGATCTCAAAACGACGGATAAACTCGGGCTGATTGGCATGTTGCGGCAAAATCACTTTGATGGCGACTTCACGCTTCAACAACGATTGCTGTGCGCGATAGACCTCACCAAAGCCACCACCTCCCAGACGGTCCAGGAGTTCATAGCCTTTGATTGTTTGACCTTCTAAGGTTGTAGTCATGTTCAGCCCGGTAATTTGCCGTTGCAACAATGTCAATTTTAATCATACATTGAAAGCGAAGGGCACGCCAAAAAGAAAACGACTTCATAACGCAGTCCCGATGTGACTGTTATGCATGTTGTATAATCATTGTAAAAATGTCATTTCAAGAGGTTGTCCGATGATTCATCTACCTGAATCCATCACGTTGCCGATGAAGACTGATGAACAGGGTGCCATTCGCATCAGCAACACGCGGGTCACGCTGGATGTTCTGATCGCCCGCTACACGCAGGGCAATCGTCCCGAAGCCATCCATCGTGCCTTTCCGACCATTCCGCTGACGGATGTTTACGCGGTGATCGCTTATTATCTGGCGAATCGGGCTGAAGTCGATGCCTATTTGGAACAACGCGATGCCGAAGATGAACACATCCGGCAGGAAATCGAGGCCAATTATCCGCCAGAACATAAGGCCCGCTTAAAACATTTCCGCAGACTTTTGGCCGAAAAACATAAGAATGAAAGCCAGTAATTCGCTTTGCAGCGGACAAGAATTTCGATGGTGATATATTGGACGGCATTCGTGCGCGTCTTACTGATCTTGATATTATCCGAGTGCAAGATACCTATATGGTTCAATCACCTGACCCTGAATTACTCGATTGGCTGGCTAATGAGGGACGGATTCTCATCACCCACGATGTCAGGACCATACCTGGTTTTGTATATGAGCGGGTGCGAGTTGGACTGCCGATGCCAGGTGTTATTGAGGTCAAACGCAGTACCCCAATTGGTCAAGCAATCGACGAACTTGCAATAATGATTGGGGCTGGTGTCGCAGCGGATTTTGAAAACCTGGTCAACTATATTCCCCTGTAAGCATTAGCCTATATCTGCACAAAATTTGACAGAATATGATTTATTGGGTCTTTTAAGCCTGATTGTAAGCAGCGCAGGTTGAGTTGCTATTGTAAAGGAGCGTCCTGTGTACCAAACAGATATGTATGAAGGCCTGATTGCCGAAACCATCACGCATCAGGGAGCGAATCATGAAACCATTAACGCCTACTTTGCGCGGCCATTAGGTCCAGGGCCATTTCCAGGGATGGTCATCATTCACCACATGCCCGGCTGGGATGAATGGTATCGGGAAGCAACCCGAAAATTTGCCCATTATGGCTATGCTGCCTTGTCACCCAACCTCTACTTTCGCGCTGGTCACGGCACCCCCGAAGATGTCGCCGCTAAAGTGCGAGCTGAGGGCGGGGTAGCCGACGATCAGGTGCTGGGCGATCTGGCAGGGGCCATGCACCATTTACGCTCCCTGCCCTATGTGAACGGCAAAGTTGGCATCTTCGGCACTTGTTCCGGGGGACGCCAGGCCTTTCTGGCGGGTTGCCGTGTACCGGGTTTTGACGCCGTTGTCGATTGTTGGGGCGGGCGCGTGGTGATGAACCCGGAGGACCTAACCCCAAAATACCCGGTTAGCCCTATCGACTATACGGCAGATCTTGCTTGTCCAATTCTGGGCATTTTCGGCGATGACGATCATAGCCCAACTGCCGAACAAGTCGACCAGCATGAAGCGGCACTCAAGCAGCATGGCAAAAATTATGAATTTCATCGCTATGATGACGCCGGGCACGGGTTCTTTTATCACCATCGCCCCAGCTATCGCCAGGAACAGGCGGTCGATGGCTGGCAGAAAGTATTTGCATTTCTGGAAAAACATCTCAAATCAGTGGACTAAAACCTTGAGAATATTGATTTAAGGAGACATGCAATGTGTACGATGATTGCGGAACAAATTAAAATCGAGGGCAGCGGTAAAGGGCGGGATGGCTGGTTCGTCTTAAAGGAAGCCAATGTATCCTATGACCATCCGTTTAACGCCCCGCTGGAACACGCGCTCAATATTGACTTCGTGAACGAAGCGCAGGGTCCCGGCGCGCGGGTTGCAGTTGAACTTAGCGTTGATGCTGCCCGCGAACTCGTTGCCACAATTGAGGCTGTGTTAGAAAAAGCTGATGCCGGCGGGCATATTGTTGATTAATGAAGTAACTGATGTTACGCAAGCAATCCAGGTTGTAGGGTGCGACCCGGCGAGTCGCCCCTACGATTTTCGGCTCAAATGCTTAAGATGAGTGAAGTAAGAATAGGGGCACCATGCATCGAAGTGCCCCTATGCCAAACATGAATGCCTAACGCTGCGCCACTGCGGTATAGTCGCGGGCGTTCGCGCCGGTGTAAATCTGACGCGGACGGCTGATGCGCGTGGACGAATCGTCGCGCATTTCTTTCCACTGCGCAATCCACCCCGGCAAACGGCCTAGCGTGAACATGACCGTGAACATGTTGGTCGGGATGCCCATCGCCCGGTAGATGATTCCGCTGTAAAAATCGACATTGGGATACAACTTGCGCTCGACAAAGTAATCATCATTGAGCGCGATGTCTTCCAGATTCTTGGCGATGTCCAGCAGCGGGTCGGTAACGCCCAGTTCATTCAGCACATCATCCGCCGCGCCTTTCAGAATGGTGGCACGAGGGTCAAAGTTCTTGTACACGCGATGGCCGAAGCCCATCAACCGGAAGCCAGAATCCCGATCTTTCGCCATGTTCATATACTTCTGATAATCGCCACCATCATCGCGAATCATCTCCAGCATGTTAATCACCGCCTGATTAGCACCCCCGTGCAGCGGTCCCCACAGCGCCGAAATACCCGAACCAATTGAAGCGAACAGGTTAGCCTGACTGCTGCCGACCATACGCACCGTGGATGTACTGCAATTCTGCTCGTGATCCCCGTGCAAAATCAACAACAGGTCCAGCGCCCGGGTTAGCACCGGCGAAATTTTATAAGACTCGGACGGCACCGCGAACATCATGTGCAGGAAATCCGCTGTGTAGTCCAGGTCGTTGCGCGGGTAGACATAGGGCTGACCAATAGATTTCTTGTACGCAAATGCGGCAATCGTCTTGATCTTCGCCAGCAGTCGGATGATATTCAGATCCACAATGTCAGGATCGACGAATTCCGGGTAATAGGCTGACAGCGATACCGCCATTGCCGACATAATTGCCATCGGGTGGGCAGCAGGCGGATACCCCTCAAAGAACTTTTTCATGTCCTCGTGAATCAACGTATGATAAGTCAGTTTATGCTTAAACTCGTTGAGTTCAGTCTCAGTGGGCAAATCACCATAGACCAGCAGGTAACAGACCTCGACAAAGCTGGATTTCTCGGCGAGTTGCTCAATCGGGTAGCCCCGATAACGCAAAATGCCCTGTTCACCATCAATAAACGTAATCTCGCTGAAACATGACCCGGTGTTGCCATAACCGGGGTCAAGGCTGATCGCGCTGGTTTGCGCCCGCAGCTTCGTGAAGTCAATCCCAACCTCGCCCTCACTGCCTTCGACAACGGGAAATTCGTATTCGTTTTCGTTCAAAATGAGTTTAGCAGTAGCCATAGCGTCTCTATCCTTAAATAAAAGTGTACCTAAGTTGAGTTGCTTCTATTCTAACCTATTCAGGGTGGGAACGTCTGACACCAATTGGGTATGATAAATGACACGCGTTGGCAGCGGTTATAAGCTGTGCTTGACGGTCAATCGGCAGGCGATTAGATTGAAATCAGCAACCAAAGCCCAGGAGATTCCCTGATGACCTATCGCATCCGTGTCGCAACGCTGGCCGATGTGCCGACGATTGTTCACTTTCGCTATTGCATGTTCGCCGCCATGCATTACACCCCCTATACTGAAGCCAGCGGCATGAATGATGCCTATCGTGCCTGGCTCGAGCCGCGGCTGGTGCAGGGAGATTTTATTGGCTGGATGGCACACGATCAAAACGAACAGCCCATCGGCAGCGTCGGCGTTGAATTGATGGAGCGTGCGCCCCACCCGGTTGACTTATCGACGCGACAAGGGCATCTGGTGAACGTCTATGTCGAACCAGAACATCGCCGCCGGGGATTGGCGCGGCAATTGATGCAAACCGCGCTGGACTGGTGCCGGGATCAGGGTATCCGCGTAATGACATTAACCGCCAGCGATGCAGGCCGTCCATTATACGAAGCATTCGGTTTTGTGGATGCCCATCAAATGGTGTGTGTTGTGGAGGAATAATCATGAAAGTTGAAACCATCACGATTGAATCGCCGTTTGGCGCGCAGATCGACCAGCGCCTGGTCGTGCAGGAACCGCGTGCGGATAAGCTGCTGATTATTCTGCCCGGACGCGGCTACACGGTGAATCATCCGGTGCTGGCCTATCTCAGCTACATGGGCGCGGCGAACGGCTTCGATGTGCTGTTGGTGCAGTATGGCTTTCAGTTGACCGGCAAATTCGACATGCAGCAGATGCCGCTGGTGACGCAAGATGTCAACCGGACGACGGAGCCGGTCCTCAACGACCATGCTTATCGCCACATCTGCGTCGCGGGCAAGTCAATGGGCACGCCACTGGCCTTACAACTGGCGCAGACGGTGCAGGCCGAACATGTCTCGCAGATTTTGTTGACGCCGATTGGTCCTGCGCTGCAACCCGCCGGTGACGTCCCGACGCTGGCGATCATCGGTACCGCGGATCCATATTATTCGCCCGATGTGGGCCAGAATCCGCCACCAAACGTCACCTGGCGCATTTTCGACAATCTCGATCACGGCCTGATTGATGCCAGCGACTGGTTGTATTCGCTGAACATGCTGGAAACCATCATCGGCACCTGTGAGGAATTTTTGGCGGAATAATAATGATTGGTCGACAAGGCCTAACTATTCAGATTCAACATATGACCAGTAGCCATGTTCTTTCATTTTTTCTTGCACCTCACGCGCAGTAGCTATGAAAAAATCGTGGCACGCTGAAATCATTGCATCAGCGCCTCTCACATAGAAATCTACACAGTCGCCAACTGTAGTCATCCCGGTTTTCTTTAGTGCCTTGATTGCAAATACAGATAATTCCAACTGTTCAATCGGCACATCATAGAGATGCTCGTGTGGAGGTTTTGATTGATCTGTCATATTGAGGCCCCAATTCAATTTGCAGGAGAACATTTTATCATAAGGCGTTTTTCTATGACTTCTCTTACGGCGGCTGGCCTTGATTTCCCACCGGGCATCCATTACCATATGCAGTAGAATAGAGGTTGTTATCGGTTTGTCCAGATCAGGTCCTGCGCGGCAGGACCTCTGAACCGTGTCAGGCCCTGACGGGAGCAGCACTAAGGAGTAAGTCCTGGGTGTCGCAGATCAGCCTGGTTTGGGCAATCCCATAATAATCTCTATTTTTGATTCTCAGGACGCTTTTTTGCGCAGAAATACTCGACGGTATCTGGCATTAGGTGGGATGGCGGCGCTGGGCGGGCTGGCAATGCTGGTCACGGTCATCGCCCTGTTGACACTGGTCACGCTCCCGCTGCGCAGTAATGAGCGCCAGGTGACGGTCATCATCAACGGCCAATCCCGCGACTTGACCTCCCGCGCACGCACGATTGCTGACTTGCTCAGCGAACAGCGCATCCCCCTCGGTGAAGGCGACACCGTTTCCCCGGCATTGACCAGCCGCTTGACCAACAATCTGACTGTGCATGTCAAAAAAGCCCGCAGCGTCACGCTCACAATTGATGGACAATCGCAGGTTTATCGCACCCATCTGACCAATCCCGCCGCAATTCTCGAAAGCGCCGGGTTGATGGTTGGGCGGCGCGATGAGGTGATTATCGACGGCAGCCGCACCACGCCCGAACGACTGGCGGATTGGCCGGTCCCCGCCCAGCATATCACCCTGCGCCGCACCGTCGAGTTACAAATCGTCGATGACAGCAACGAATTTGCAATTGAAACCACCAGCCAGACGGTGGGCGAGGCGTTGTTTGAGGGTGGCGTAACCCTATTTCTGGCGGATGAAGTGACGCCCGATCTGAATGCGCCAATTACACCCAACATGACGATCACCATTCATCGCGCCCGCCCCATTTCAATTGTCGCCGATGGTGTTACGGTGGAAACCCGCGCCAGGGGTACGACAATCGCGGCGGCATTGGCCGAAGCGGGATTAACGCTGGTCGGTCAGGATTACACGATTCCGGCTGAGGATACGCCCCTGTTGCCGGGGATGCATGTCCGGGTGATTCGCGTCAGTGAAGATTTCGTCATGGAAGACACGACCACTGCCTATGAAACGCTGTGGCAAGCTGATTCGGCTTTGGAAATCGACCAGCGGGCTGTGCGCCAAACCGGGCAAAATGGCATCGCCCGCACAACCTATCGGCTGCGCTTTGAAAATGGCATCGAAGTCAGCCGCACGGAAGAAAGCAACGAGGTCGTCCAGGCGGTTCGCAATCAGGTGATCGCCTACGGAACCAACGTTGTCCTGCGCACGGTTGACACGCCCGGCGGACCCCGCCAATACTGGCGGCGGATTCGCATGTACGCCACCAGCTATCATCCCGCGGCGTTGGGCGGCGACAACATCACAGCCACCGGCCAGGAACTGACCAAAGGGATTATCGCGTCCGACCCGGACATTATCAAATATGGCGCGGAGGTCTTCGTCCCCGGTTACGGCATCGGTCAGATGGCGGATACTGGTCCTCCCTATCGTCCGCTGTGGATTGACCTGGGCTACGACGATGCCAACTGGGTGTCATGGTCGCGCTGGGTCGATGTCTATTTGCTGGCCCCCGTTCCAGCAACGATTCAATATCTGCTGCCGCAGGTACCCTGATTTTCGCTTTATCGAAAAATTATCTACAATTAGCAGCATATATTTACCCATTAAACGGGAGGGATTATGCGGAAAATTATCTGCTTGCTACTATTCGGTCTATTGTTAGTCAGCCCAGTTCTCGGACAGGGTGCATTAAATTATGGCGATAACGCGCTCGGTTCACTGTCTGCCACCGCGCCACTCGCCTTTTACTCCTTCAGCGGTACAGCGGGTGATCTGGTCACGGTTGAAGTGATCGGCATCACACCGGGGTTGGATCCAGCCGTGAGTCTGAATTCACCCACCCAGCAACAACTGGCCAGTAACGACAACGATCCGGGCACACCGGGGACGACGGATGCCCGCATTGCGCTTAGCCTGCCACAGAGCGGTGCCTTCACCATTCTCGTGAGCAGTGTCACTGGTGCACCCGGCGATTTCCTGGTGCGTTTAAATGGACAAGCACCACCACCGAGCACGGCGCTGGCTGGTGATGCACCCGCCGCTGCCAGCGTGTCAACCGCCAGTCCGCCCCTTTTCAGCTTCAGTGCGGACCCGGTTGAGATTATCACCTTGAATGTAGCGACCCCGTCGCCGGGCTTTAGTTTCCGCGCCACCATTACCGATGCCAACGGCGAAATTGTCGCGCTGGTGAATGGCAGCGACGTTGTGGGCGTATCCGTACCATTCGCCCCCGGCACTGGAACCTACACCGTAAAGGTCACACCAATCGATCCGAATGTGACTGGACAAGTGCTGATCGCGTTAGGTGGTCCGCCGGCCACCGCACCGGCAGCCCCCACTGCGCCACCGCCCGGCAACCCAACGGTGCCACCTCCGGCTGAAACGGAAGAAGTCCTTCCCGCTTTGCCCACTGGCGTATGTGGCGTGTCGCCCAATCAGGGTAATGTCAACTTGCGCAACGCCCCGGTCATTGAACCGAATAATATCATTTCACAACTTCAGCCCAGCCAGGTACTGGAAGTCACGGGCACCACGGGCGAGTGGTATCAGGTGACGGTACCGGGCGTGGGGACCGCCTGGGTCGCCGCGTCGGTCGTTTTCACAACCGGTGATTGCAGCAATGTTCCAGCCGTGACTGCGCCGGAGCAACAGCCAGCGCCGACGGCTACGACTTCGCCCACCCAACCAGTCCAACAGGCTACGCCGACGTATACGCCCAGCTACACGCCGACAACTGCCCAGCAGCAACAGCAAGCTACGGCGACGTATACACCGAGCTATACGCCAACAACTGCGCAACAGCAACAACAACCAACCGCGACCTATACGCCGAGTTATACACCGACCACACCACCTGCGGCTCAGGTCGCGCCGGAAGATGCTCGCTTCAATAATCAGCTCAACATTCAGTTGGATAGCACAGCCTCGGTGCTGGACTTTGTGTCCTATCCCGGCGGGGATCGGGAAGACCGCGTGCGCTGGGACATCATCGGCATGAACAATAATTCGTCGCTGCCTGGTGGTCGTGCCCGCCTGGTCATCAGTGTGTCCTGTTTTGGTCAGAACACTAATCAAGTACAGTTCTTCACCGGCGGCCAAACTTATAGCTGCGGCCAGACGATAGTCGATCAAGAAGTCACTGCCAACTCGAAGACCGGCAGCGTCGTGATTACCGCTGTGGGCGGTTCCGGCACCTACGTCCAATGGGTGCTCACCGGCACCGCGACGCGGGTGAATTAAAGCGAATACGTGTCGCGTTTTACCCCCTCCACTCTAGCTCTCAACACGCTTGAGGAAGATGGAGGGGGCTATCGCTTAAATCACCCGGTAACGGGAATGCCGCCCAAGCCAGGGCTGACCGTCACCCACGAGCTGCGAACCCAGCCGATGGTTCCACCCACATTGATCTGGACCCAGGTGCTGGCCGCATTCCGTCCCACCACCGGGTAACGCCAACCACGGGCGACGATCGTCAAAATGTGAGCACCGAAAACCGGCTGGCTGCGCACATTAAGGAAGTAAGCACGAACCGTCGCCTCAGTGGTTGTCGGTGCTGGCGGCGCTGGATTATTGGTGTTGCTCGTCACCGGCACTCCGGCGATATTGCTCAGAATCGTCCACGAACTGCGCACCCAGCCAATCAATCCGTTAACATTGACCTGTACCCAACTGGTATCCAGATTGCGCCCCACCACCGAATATATTTCGTTGCGGCTCACCTGCGTCATCACCGTGCCAGTATAAGGATTAGGCGCATTGCGCACATTGAGCCGATAGGCTGTAACTTGCGCTGTTGCGCCAACCGGCGGCGGTATCGGCCCGGAGCCATCGGTTACGGGAACGCCTGCCATGTTATTGAGAACGGTCCACGAACTGCGTACCCAGCCTATCAACCCGTTGACATTGATCTGCACCCAACTCGTATCCAGGTTACGCCCCACGACTGAATATATTTCGTTGCGGCTTACCTGAGCAATGACTGCCCCACTATATGGATTGGGTGCATTGCGCACATTGAGACGATTAGCCGTAACCTGAGCGGTTGCGCCCGTCGGTTGCGGCGGCACCGGGGTTGGAATCACGCCGGAACCATCAGTAATGGGCACGGCAAACAGGTCATTCGTGGTCATGAAACGGGCATTCACCCAGCCAACCGTGCCGTTGATGTTGAGTTGTAGCCACGAATTGGCGGCGTTGCGGCCAACCAGCGGATAGGTTTGTCCCTGGCTGATGATGTCGAGAATACTGGACGAGGCGTTCGGCAGCGCCCGCACATTGAGAAACTGCGCGGTCACGGTAGCGCGGGGGCCGCCAAAGGGGTCAGGCAGCCGGTCAAAATTGTAATTGAGGTAGGCCACCTCGCCGCCCTCGAAATATTCAACCACAATCGAATGATTGCCTTCAGCGACGGTAACGGCACCTTGATAGAAATTGCCCGCCGCAAACTGCCATTGATTGATAGTGGCGACGCCATCGACCAGCACGCGCACGCCATCGTCCACTTTAACACTGATCTGATAGGTGCCAGCAGTGAGGTAAGCATTGGTGGACCACCGCGCCGAAAAGTTATCGGCGGGCACCCCGGCCACCGGTGCGTTGTAGCCCCATTCCCGACCGGGCGATTGCTCATTCAAAACCGCCACCGGCGCACCGGCCAGCGACGGGTTGTTAAAATACTCCGCCGTCCAGCTATTGCTCTGCGCCAGCACTGGTTGGAGCATGAGCAAACTGAGCAGCGAAAATAAGAACATGGTGAACCGGCGCATGGTATCCCTCCCACAATAGTGTGTTGTCACTTATTATTATAGAACCACGTGGGTAAGGGCAGTGGACGCCCACATGACGCCCAACACACGCTGCTGTTAGAAAAAGCAAACCTGCTGCATTCAATGATGGTGATGCAGCCGATTTAATGGAATAACAGGAGAATAAAGCGATGTTTCCGTTACAAGCGACGGCAATTGAACCCAATTTTATTGAACCAACCGCCTTTCAATATTTCGCTGCCGATCAATTCCCGACCATTCATCCCATTCACTGGTTGCATTCGCATTTCGCAGTGGGTGGCTGGAGTCCCTTGCAACGCCTGAGTGGGATGCTGACTGCCCACATGACCCGCATCGCACCACACAATGGCTTCACCTGGCACCCGCATCGCGGATTGGAGATTTATACGTGGGTGCTGGAAGGTACCCTTTATCACGAAGACACCACCGGCGGCAAAGGGTATATCGGCGCGGGTGAATTGCAGCGCATGTTCTCTGGTGATTATATCGAGCACATGGAAATGAACTACAAAGATGATCCGACCCGCGTGATTCAGATCTGGTTTATTGCGGACCGTGAGCACCAGGGCCTGCCACCCCATTATCAACAACTCGGACGTGACCAACTGCCGGTTTCGGCCAACGGTGATGCTACCATTTATCAACTCATTGGCGATGAATCACCAATGGAGCAACACATGACCGGACGGTTAACGGCAACGCGCATTACCGCCGGCGGCCAGACCAAATTGGTGCCCCCACGCCCCGATGAGGACCTGTTTCTCTATGTCACCGACGGCGCCGGGACTGCCGTGAATGGTTCAACGCACACGTTGGGTCAATATGATGTGATTTTGGCGACGCCGGATGTTGAAACGGTTCAACTCAGCGCTGGGCCAGCTAGCGAGTTGAATTTCCTCAGCTTCTACTTGCCCCGCTTTTTGTCGGAATCGTAACCGCCAGGGGTAACACCGCAACCATGCTTGATGCGCTCGTTGGAGTGTCAATTTATTCGCACGATTAAGGCTAATTTCTTGGCACAAGCACCGTTTTTATCTTTGAAACAGGTGCCACCTTCAAAGGCGAATCATTCCGCGTGAGGCTTTTTCGCGGTTTGCCCCAGGGCAAATAGTCAGCTTATAATGACGGGCAAGTATAAAGAACCACATTGCATGCGCCCGGTGACATGCCATCATGACGAGTGACAACCGCTATAGTTTCCATGCCCGTCGTGCGTTAACACATGCGTCGGCATTGGTCAAACGTAACCAGCATCCCTTTGTGGATACCGGGCATCTGCTGGTTGGCGTGTTACTGACCGAGGGCAGCATCGGCTGCCAGGTCTTGCAGGCTATGAATCTCAATGCGAAGCAAGCGGAAACGCAATTACGGGCGCTGTATCCGCTGTTGAATGTCCCCCAAACCAGTTCAGATAATGCGCTGGAAATGGCGCTGCAACTGGCCGCTGATGAAGCCGTCTGGTTATCGCATCATTACATCGGCACTGAACATTTTTTGCTGGGCATCACCCGCACCAATGTCGGGAATGCCAGCACGTTGCTGCGCCGATTGGAGACCTCTTCCGAGCATTTGCGGCACCGGGTTCGTCGGGCGCTCAACGAAGGCGCAACCGAACTCGACCTGCACATGGTCAAGCAGATGGCCCGCTTCAGCGAATTGTCCCGGCGCGTAATCAACGCCGCTGAACAACTGGCGCTGTCACTGGAACATGAGCACGTCGGCAGCGGGCATTTGCTCGTCGTTCTCGCTCAGGAAACCCGCAGCCCGACCGCCCAAATGTTGCGTGACAGTGGCCTGGATATTGCCCGCCTCCAGGCCGATTTGAAGCGGAATGAGGCGCGACTGCTCACGCGAATCGAAATTATACTGCATCAAGTGCTGGATCTGGTTGAGCAGATTGGCAGCCACTATACCGGCACTAAACACCTCCTGTTGACGCTGGTCAATGACCCAGCGACTCATTCCATCCTCGAAGATTACGGCGTGCAAGTGGACAACTTACAGCGCCAGCTTCGACCAAAGTGACGCTTGCCCAACGGCGGCCCAGCGCTCGCTTACGTGTCCGTTGACAGGGGGTGGTTGTGAGCGTATACTCCCCATGTTATATTCGTTGAGGGGTTTCACACCGTCGAGGAGGACTCAGTATGCAGGGGAACGACCGTTTTCGGTTGGTTGTCCGCCGTGGACCGCAGCCTAACCAGACCTATGATCTGAATAAAGACATCATTACTGTCGGGCGGGACATCACCAACGACATCGTGATCAATGACCCTGAAGCCAGTCGCCACCATATGCGGCTGACACGTGGAGCCGGGGGCTTCACCCTCGAAGATCTGGGTTCGACCAACGGCACCTTTATCAATGGGCAGCGTTTGACCGGGGCCAAACCCCTGAACCCCGGTGACATGGTTGGCCTCGGCGAGACGGTAACACTGGGCTACGAACGAGTGCCCGTCGCCACCGGAGACGATGATGCGCCCGCCGCCAGTCCCTATGCTCCACAACCAGCGAATGCGAGTCCACCGATTGAATCGCAGGCCCCCGAAGCGCCCTATGCCGAGCCGCTTATGGAAGACGATTTACCCGGTTCACCCGTACCGCAATCACCCCAACCGGCCCCGCCTCCGCAGAGCTACAGCCCCTATGGGGACGCAACGCCGGGCTACGATTATGATCCGTATGCCGCGCGTGAAGAAGAACCACGCAATATCATGCGCTGGGTCGCCATTGGCTGCGTCGGCATTTTGCTGTTCTGTTGTTGTGCATCCGTTGCGGGCGCAGTAATTATTGACCAGGCCTGCCTGTGGAACCAGATTCCGATCCTGTCCGACTTGTTGAACGTCCTGGGCTTCTACACGACCTGTTAAGTCTTGCATCCCATTCATAACGGCTTATTTTCGCTTGTCACCAGATGACCAGCGGATTAAGGTTGCATTCAATAGCAGGATAATCACGTCAATGTGGGGTAGAATCACGCCTGTCACTCGTGAAAATAAGGTGGCGTGAAGTAAGCCCACGAGCAACTGTCGCCCAGGATTACCACATGCAACGTATTCAAGCGCTGCCCCGTGCGCAGCGGATCATCATCTTCAGCGCCTTTATTATTGGTGGGGTGCTGCTCATCGTCGTTATAACCGTCGCGTTAATTCTCGGCTCCTTCAATACCGGACGCGATCTTTCGGTAGCGCTGGTCGAGGGCATCACGGTACGGGAGTTCGCGATCCTGCCCGATGATGATGCCTACCCCGCCAGTGTCACCGTTGGTCCCGATGGCACCGTATATACTGGCAGCTTCGCGACCGGTGCGGTGTGGTCAATTACACCTGATGGCGCTGTCACCGAGATTCCGGGCACGCGTGCTGCGATTGGAGCCGTCACCGGTCTGACGATCGCGCCCGAAGGATCCCTTTATGTCGTCGATCAAAACGATGCCAGCGCCTTAACCGTCGGCGGCAGTGTGAAACGTATCACCCCCGCTGGCGCGATCGATGACTTTGCCGTATTAGATGATGAACGCGGCTTTCTGCTCCCAGATGATCTGGCATTGGATGCCACCGGGAATCTCTATGTCAGTGACCGGGGTCGCCGCGAGGTGCTGCGCTTTGCCCCGGATGGCATGGGCACCGTCTTCTGGACCCCACCGGACCCCGACTCCGAGCCACCACCGGCACCGACAGGTTTAGCCTATGACGCTGCTCACGATGCCCTCATCATTACCGATAGCAACCGGGACAATATTTACCGCGTTAGCATAGCGACTGGTGAAACGGAAACCCTGTACGAGCATGCCGGTGATTTTGCGCCGGGGCTGGATGGCGTGACGATCACACCTGATGGCACCATCTACGCTGCCGCTCTCGCCCAAAATGGTCTGGTGATGCTCAACAATGGTGAACTGGAATATGTCGTCGGCGTGTTTCGGGGCATCAGTGATGTCGCCTACCATGCCAACCGGCTCTACGCGACCAATTTTGACTCCTATTCGCTCATCGTCTCGCTGGTGCGGCCCCACCTGCCGTTCGCGCTGGATGTGATCGAACTGGCTGGTGACTAATCAATGCGACGTCGCTGGCTGGCAAGACTGACGCTGATTGGCTTCGGTCTGGTTATCGCCCTGGTGAGTCTGGAGATTGGCTTGCGCCTGTGGTTCTCGACTCAGGGAACCGAACTTGACCGCATTCTGTATGTCTACAACCGTGATACGATTGCCAGCAAAACCACCCAATTAATGGGCCTGCCCTACCTCAATTACGGGCTGAATCCTGCCTGGGATGACATCAATGTGCGGGGCATTCGGGGCGATCTGGTCGCGATTCCCAAACCGGCGGACGTTTACCGCATTATCACGTTAGGTGGCTCAACCACCTTCGGCCATGCGCTGGCCGTTGCCGAAACCTGGCCCGCACAGCTTGAACGGATATTACGCGAAGACTATGGCTATGAGCAGGTTGAGGTCGTCAATCTGGGTGCGCCGGGCTATTTCAGCCTCGATTCAGTCGTCAATCTGGCGACACACGGGTTGGCCCATGAACCGGATCTGGTCATCGTTTATCACGGCATCAATGATGCGATTATTCGCATGTTTCAGGATCCCGCCTGCTATCAAGGCGATTCACCGCTGTTGGGCATGGCATTAGACCGGGGAATCTGGCAATATGCCGTTGCTGACTTACCGCCAAGTACGCTCTACCGCGTGCTGGCCTATGCGCTGGGCACCTTTGACGACCCCTCTGAATTCAGTTCGCGGCTGGAGCATACTGGCTTATGCCCTCCCGAACCAACAGGTATCTCCCCGCTGGACATTCTGACACAGAATCCACCAACCGCCTTCGAGCGTAATCTGCGCAGCATCACCGGGATGGCGCAGGCATCAGGGGCCGAAATATTATTCTCGACGTTCGCCTGGGATGTACCCGTCGCTGAACATGCTCTCGGCGAAAACCCCGATTTCTATCAATTGCAAGCCCAGCTTACTGCTATCACCGAGCAAAATGATTTGCTGCGCCAGCTTGCCGCCGACCTGGATATATCCCTTATCGACCTCGCTACTGAGATCGGCATCGGTCCCTACTTTCAGGGCGACATGGTGCATCAAACCGTCGCTGGTGCCCGCCGTCAGGCCGAAATTTATGCCGCGTTTCTGGACGTACAGGCCATCATCCCTCTCAACTGAAAAGGCGGATCTTTGATAAGGTTCGTTCATGTACCCGGACCATCAACCTTTTCGCGCAAAACTGGCACTTATATATAGAAGGCCTTCACAAATCAGGTTTATTTTTGGGAAGCGGCAATGCAGACACTCGAGACAACTGTAATGGCAGCCCAGGCTGGCAATCTCCAGGCATTTAGCGCACTGGTGACGCGCTTTCAGGACATGGCATTTGCAACCGCGGTTGCTATGGTGGGCAACCCGCAATTAGCGGAAGATGTGGCCCAGGAAGCATTTCTGGAAGCCTACACCAACCTGGCGAAACTCGACACACCGGCGGCCTTTCCCGGATGGTTCCGCACGATTGTTGTGCGTCAGGCACACCGCTTGACAAGGCGCAAAAGCCTCACAACCGTTCCGATGGAGGTTGTATCCGATGTTTCTGACACCGACACGGATTTGCTCGCGCAAATGGTACAGCGCGAAACGCAGATCACCATACAACAGGTGATTGCAGCGCTGCCCGAACGCGAACGGCAAGTGACCTTGCTGTTTTACATCCGGGACCACAGCCAACAGGAGATCGCCGACTATCTCGAAGTACCCGTTACGACGGTCAAAAGTCGTCTGCACACTGCACGCTCGTATTTGCGAGAAAGGATGATTCAAATGGTACAGGACAATCTACAACCCCAGCGACCATCAAAAAATGAGCAATTTGTACAGGAGGTAATTGAATTGGTCGAAGCGACGGAACAAGGCGATCTGTCGAAACTCAATCAATTACTCGAACGCAATCCCAGCCTCGCCCAGGCCAAAGATGAACGTCCCGGTGCAGCTAAAGCCACTGCTTTGCATTATGCCGCCTGGGCCGGTCATCAGGCAATCGCCGAGATTCTCCTATCCTATGGGGCTGATATTGACCTTTATGACGAAACCTATGATGCGCCACCGATTGGCTGGGCTGGTGAAAACGGCAAAAAGGACATGTTCGACTTCCTCCTCGAAAAAGGAGCCACCATCAATATCGGTCACGCGGCAGCCTATGGCGACCTCAGCCTGGTACAGTCATTCGTCGAACAAGATCCAAACGCCGTTCATTTTGGAACCCAGAACCCTAAAGCAGGGTGGTCCCCGCTGTGGGATGCGGCGTTCTGGCAGCGAGATGAGATTGTGGACTATTTGCTGGAAAACGGCGCTGACATTAATGCCAGAACCCGGAACGGTGAAACGCCATTGCACGGTGCCGTACTGGGTGAAGACAGCGCGATTGTTGAGCGACTGCTGCTTCAAGGCGCGGCTGTCAATGCACAGGCTGATAACGGCATGACCCCACTGCACCGGGCCGCCTGGCAACGGTCATCCGCCATCGTTTCGCTCTTGCTCACAAACAATGCTGATAAGAATATCCAGGATCACAACGGATTCACCCCGCTGCAACTCGCAACTGCCGCAGACGGCGAAACCGTTAAAGGTTGGGGCCAGGCCAAAGCGCCGGACATGGACATTGTCAAACAACTGCAGGAAGCATAGAAGACATAAACCACTTCGCCAGGGCATCCAATCCAAACCAGCAGTTGGACGCGACCGAGGTTGAGCAAGTAGCCAGCGCCACTTCCATATTACATAATCGTTTTAATTTGGTTATATTTTTGAAATGGTGCTTGCATCTCCCCTGAGGGGAGGTGTGACACTGGCTGCAAGTTGATTTGGAGGACAGAACCCATGCTCAAGATCGGTGACTTTTCAAGGATTTGCCAGGTGTCGATCAAAACGCTGCGCTACTATGACCGGCTTGACTTGCTGAAACCGGCTCAGGTCGATGACTTCACCGGCCATCGCTTCTACTCGCTGTCACAGATGCCGCGCCTGAATCGCATTCTCGCCTTGAAGGACATGGACCTGTCACTCGAACAGATCGGCCAACTACTTGATGACGAGTTATCCGCTGAACAGATGCAGGGCATCTTGCAACTCAAACAGGCGGAACTCGAAGCCGAGATGGCGGCCACCCGTGCTCGTTTAAGCCGAGTCGCCCAGCGCGTCCAACTCATGAAAGAGGAGAATCATATGCCTGAATACGAAGTCGTACTCAAGACACTCGAAAGCCAGACGATCCTGTCCCTGCGCGAGATCGTGCCGCAGGCCGCTGACATTGAGGTGCTGATTATGGCGGTAGCCGATGCCATCAAACAGCACGCCGTTCCCCAATCCGGCCCGTTGCTGACGCTCTATCATCATCAGGGTTTCCGCGATACCGACCTGGATGTTGAAGTTGCCGTGCCCGTGCCCGC
The DNA here is from genome assembly GCA_965223835.1 of Phototrophicaceae bacterium. Classification (GTDB taxonomy): domain Bacteria; phylum Chloroflexota; class Anaerolineae; order Aggregatilineales; family Phototrophicaceae; genus CAVYXZ01. The sequence continues at coordinate 172,342 of CBDCXQ010000001.1, read as the reverse complement.
CGATTTTTCTGGCAGCATCAAGCTGGATGACGACCGCACCCTGAGCGTGCGCGAATTACCCGGACACGAAACTGCTGCAACAGTGATCGAAGACGGTCACAACGAAATCTGGGACGGCAGCTACGGGGCCATTGGCCGCTGGATTGAGACCAACGAATACGAAATTGTCTACCCGACCCGCGAAATTTATCAGAGCGGACCCGACAGCCCCGATGGCTGGGTCATCGAAATTCAATTCGCGGTACAGAAGAAAGAGGCTGAAATTGCTTGACCATGACATCGTGACCGAGATGGGCCGCGACCGCCAGCAGCGCTACATCGAAACGGCGCAAGAACACCAACGTGCCCGCCGAACCCAGCGCAAACTCCTGTATAATCGCTGGCTACTGCTTGAACCCATCATCCGGTTGCTGGCCGCCCAGATTGCGGGCAGCTAAATCCCAGAACATCATCAAACCAATGTACACGGGTCAACCGGTGGGTTGGCCCCCACCCAAAGGAAAATAACCAATGGATACGTTCCAACAACCAGCAACATTTGACCGCAAGCACATCCAAAACGTGGTAATTACCAGCGTGCTCTACCTCACCACCATCGTCCTGGGCGTGTTGACCTTCATCGCCTTGCCCGATGTATCCCGCTTGATCGTGTCACTAGCCGCCGGTCTGGACCCGGAAGTCGGCATCACGCAAACGCGCGGTCTGGTTTCCACCGCCCGTAACATATCGGCACTGCTGGGCGGGATCGCGTTACTGGCGATCTTCTTCGGCGGCATGGAGTTCCACTTCCGCAACAAAGGCACCCGCAAATCCTACCGGGTCTTCGCCTGGACCATCGGCATCGAGATCGCCATCATTCTCATGCATCAGGTGCTACTGTGGGTTGTCCTCGCCTGAAGGGACTATCACGTTGTAATTGGAACTAAACCCGCTGCTGATTTACCTCACTTTCCAAGATACAAGGGGTGAACAAGATCTAGAACGTGCAAAAAGTCCCTCTCCACCGGTGGAGAGGGACGCTTCCGCAGGGGTGAGGTTCTTTCGCGCAGCGCAATGTAAGGTTTGAATTCAACCCAAAAGGGAGTCATTTGCGAAGTTTCAGGATTGCTTGACCAATGGCGACGTGATCCAGTCGTTGGCTGCGGTCGTTGAGCGCATTGGCGAGGAAATTCTAGAATTACTTAGCGGCTGACCGCACCATCCGGCAGTTCGATGGCAGCCACAGCGCCATGTTGCGAGATCGTAAATGCTGCCATGCTGTTCAGTTCCATATCGTAAGGTGGGCCGGGGGCTTCCTCGGTCAAGTAGGGCAAGAAGTTGCGCCCCACGCTCTCGCCGTGATAGAGCAGACTATCGTCTGCGCCAATCCACAGCGTATAAGTCAGGCTCAACTCACTCTTGGCGAAAAATTTGGGACTTTCGCGCAACAGCCGGAGCTGATCTTCCGGGGCTGCTGGTGTCTGGTTGACGAGCACCGTCAGCGCATCAACTTCAATGGCAAACACGCGCAGGTCCACGCCATCAATCGTCGCGGATTCTTGCTCAGTGACTGACACAATCAAATCGTCGGTGAGTGGAAAATCTGCTGGCAACACGATATTTGATAGATTCTGTACAACAATATACTCCGCGCTGAGTTCCTCAAAGTTCGCCAGCAAATCATCAATGCGATGCCAGCCCGGCTCCAGGCCATCAAACCCGCTGTCCAGCAGCGAATTCAGATCGGGTAAATACAGATAAAGATCATCACCCAGGCGGACTTGTTCCAGTTCGACTGTTGGCGAGTCGGCCAGCGATTCAGGCGTCTCGCCGGCTCTGATCGCCATCGTTACGTGATAATCGCCGTCTGCGGTCACGTCGCCGGTGACGGACTGCATGGTGTAGGTCGCAAAGCCGTCATCATCTTCGCCAATAAAGTGTTGCGCCAGCGACCAATCCAGCGTGTAGTGATAGCCATCGGCCAGGTTCGTCATGGCTTGCAATACAATATCACGCGCGTCGTCATCCTGACTGAATACTGCCTGTAAAGGCGCGAGGCTTAATATAAACAGCGCGACCAACCAGATAAATTTCCAGCGCTGGGTCATGAACCGGTTTCCTCGTTGTGTATTCTATAGCGTCATTGTCATGGGAGTCGGGTAAAAAGACAAAGGTTAAGGTTTATAGATTGTAAAATCGAAAAGAGCGCACCGTTTTGATGCGCCCTTACTCATGACTGACGACTGCCAGCTAAACGACGATGTTCACTTTCGGGTCCTGGCCGCCGCGCCCCGGAATGAAGATGACTTTCTTCGGTTCGTTGCCATTCAGGTAGCGCTTCGCGGCATCACTCGCCAGCGCGGTCTCGATGGCTGTGTCTTTGGCGATGTCCACCGCAACCGCGATTTCCGCCCGCGGCCTGCCATTGACCATCACCACCAGCGTGACCTCATCTTCTTTGGCTTTTTCAGCGTCAAATTCGGGCCAGCTTTGCTGATGAATGCTGTAGTCGCCGCCGATGCGTGACCATAATTCTTCGGCAATATGCGGCACAAACGGGGCCATCATCTTGAGCATGGACTGCACGGCGTCGTTCCACGAATCAGTGCCGATTTTGCCATCCCGCGCTGCCGGGCGCAGTTCGTTCTTGAACTCCATCAACGCCGCAATCGCCGTGTTGAAGCTGAACTTCTCCAACCCATCGCTCACCCGCGCAATCGTCTGATGCAGCTTGCGTTCGATCTGGCGTTCGGTCGCTTCATCACCGGTTGCGGCCTGCGGTCCAGCCAGCACAATGTCCCATACCTCGTTCAGCCAGCGTTGTGGCCCTTTGATACCATCAGGATCCCAGGGGCCGCCCTTCTCCCAGTCGAAGGCGAACATGAAGTAGGCGCGGACAGTATCCGTGCCATACGCGGCCACCAGTTCATCCGGGTTGACGACGTTGCCCTTGCTCTTGGACATCCGCTGGATTTCCAGATGCTGCCGCAGTTGATTGACGTTATTCTCGCCCGCGATGGTCGGAATGCTGATCTCAGCGTCGGGCAGTACCTCGACAATGCGTTCCACCCCTGCCATATTCACGCGCATCGTCTGCTCGGTCCGGCGCATGATCTCGCCGACCACGCCCTCAAAACCGGGCGGTGTATCCGATGGGCGCTCAATCACTTCAACGCGGTCAGCAAACAACTTGTCGCCCTCGAAGCGCCCGGATGCCAGTACGATGTCACCGGCCCGTTCCGCACCCAGCACCTGCCCCTGATTCCGCAGTTGCAGCATTGGCTCGCCCTTCAACATAATCTCCGGGTCGCGGCCATGCTCGTCCATAATCTCCATCGTCTCATCGAACATACCCAGGTCGCGCATGGACTTGGTGAACCAGCGCGAATACAACAAATGCATCGTCGCGTGTTCCGCGCCGCCAGTATAGGTATCCACCGGCAGCCAGTAAGCCGCTGCTTCCGGGTCGAACGGCCCCTGGTCATAGTCAGGACTCAAGTAGCGATACCAGTACCACGACGAACACATGAAGGTATCCAGCGTGTCCGAAATGCGCTGCGCGGGGTTGCCATAGCTATCGACCGTGTTCAAGAACGGTTCGTAATCCTTCAATGGGCTGCGGCCCGATGCATTGAATTCGACATCTTCCGGCAGCACCACCGGCAGATCCGCGTCGGGAACGACTTCCAACTCACCATCCGCGCGTTGGATCATGGGAATCGGCGATCCCCAGTAGCGCTGGCGACTAATCAGCCAATCGCGCAGGCGATAATTGACCGCCTCCTGCCCGATACCTTCTTGCTCCAACCAGTCAATCACAGCGTTGATGGCGGGATTCTTACGACCTTTGGCCGTCGTCGCCGGGGTGCCATCGAAGTGCCCGCTATTGACCATCACGCCCGCATCAGGATAGGCTTCGGGCATAGTCGCGCCGTCCAACGCTTCACCTTCTGGTTGAATCACCACCCGCACTTCCAGCCCGAACTTACGCGCAAATTCGAAGTCGCGCTGGTCATGTGCTGGGACCGCCATGATCGCACCGCTGCCATAGGTAATCATCACGTAATCCGCAATCCAGATCGGGACGCGTTCGTTGTTGACCGGGTTAATCGCATAGGCACCGGTGAAGACGCCGGTTTTCTCGCGGTCTTCTGCCGTGCGCTCGATCTCCGTCGCACTCGCGGCCTGCTCCACATAGGCATCCACCGCTGCCCGCTGGTCCACTGTCGTGATCTTGTCAACCAGCTTATGTTCCGGGGCCAACACCATAAATGTCGCGCCCCACAGCGTATCGGGCCGGGTGGTGTAAATCGAAATCGGGTCCCCCGCTTCCGTGTGAAAGGTTACGGTCGCCCCTTCGCTGCGACCAATCCAGTTGGTCTGCATGATTTTGATCGGTTCCGGCCAGTCGATATGCTCAAAGTTCAACATCTCGTCAGCATAGCGCGTGTAGCGGAAAAACCACTGCGTCATCATCTTCTGCACAACGGGTTGCCCGGTGCGTTCATCCTTGCCGTCAATGACCTGTTCATTCGCCAGCACGGTTTGCAGCGTCGGCGACCAGTTCACCAACGCCTCACCGCGATAGGCCAGGCCGCGCTCATAGAACTGCTTGAAAAACCACTCAGTCCATTTGTAGTACACCGGGTCACAACTGACGACTTCGCGTTCCCAGTCGAACATCGCGCCCATACTGCGCAATTGACTGCGCATCCGCTCGATATTGGCATGGGTCCACTTCGCCGGGTGGATATTGCGCTGTACCGCGGCGTTCTCAGCGGGCAGGCCAAAGGCGTCGAAGCCGATGGGGAACAGCACATTATAGCCGCGCATCCGCATCCACCGGGCGCGGGCATCGCTCGGCGTCATCGGGAACCAGTGGCCGATGTGCAGGTCGCCGCTGGGATACGGCAACATCGTCAGGGCATAATGTTTGGGACGGTCCCAGTCCACCTCGGACCGGTACAATTTGTCAGCTTCCCACTGGTCGCGCCAGCGGGATTCAAAGGCTTTGGGGTCGTAACGTTCACTCATTGGGTTATGGTCTCCAGCCACACAGGATTGCAAAACGGCGCGATTGTATCACGTTTGGGATAAATTTGGGATAAACTTGGCAATTCGTTCCGGCAGGAGAGGAGAGGCGGCGCACGGCCACAATCGGGGACTACATAAGAGAAGAGCGGACGACCTCAACGCCCGGTTGGAAATTGGTCATGAAAATATACTCCTGTCTGAATTTTGCAGGTACGCTCAGTATAACACGGTCTAAAGCAGCCCGGCAACACCCCAAATGCGGGGGAATAATTTACCTCACCCCTGCGCAGCGTCCCTCTCCAATTTGGAGAGGGGCTTTTACGCTGACAGACTCCCCCTCTCCATAGCAAGCGACATATCAGGCAATTAGATGATCTACCAGCAATGTGTCGCGCAGCGGTGGTGGAGAGGGGGCTGGGGGGTGAGGTTGAGCAGCAGAATTCTTTTACCTCATATTAGTATCTATCCAATGATTGACCGATAATTTTTTCTAAGCAATAGCAATTCTTATACGTTTTTGCCATTTCAAAAATTCGATTCGCGCTTCGCGCAGACAGAAAGCTCACTTCGTTCGCTACAGAAAACAGAATACAGAAATTCAGTAATCAGAACATTAAGAGAGGGCAAAACGGAACCCCCAAGGGTCGCCCCAGTAATGAGGATGGAACCTGAGACGGTAGTCGCAGCGGAAGTAGCCGGCATGGAAGTTGAACCACGACCCGCCGCGCAAAACGCGATACTTAGCATTGCTATTAACATCATCAGTCTGCTGCTCATAATCCGTCAGGCACCACTCCCACACATTGCCTACCATATCAACGACACCAAACGGGCTGTCACCTTTTCCTTCATACTGCTTGACCGGCGTGGTTCTGTCACTAGCACAGGGTTTTACCGAATTATTGCACTGCTGGCAATCCCACTCGTTGTTCCAGGGATAAACACGACCATCATCACCCTGCGCCGCCCGCTGCCAATGTGCTTCGGAAGGTAACATGATGTTATTGCCGGTAACATCGGCTAACCACTGGCAAAACGCCACTGCCTCATACCACGATACCCCCACCACCGGATAATCTGCAACATTCCATATCTTGTCATTCCAGTAACGTGGCTCGTTCCACTCATCTTTTTGCTTTTGTTGCCAGCCTGCTTCTGTCCACCATTTTTTCTCTTTATAACCACCTGCTTCCATGAATTTAGCGTACTGCGCGTTCGTCACGGGATATTTGCCGATTTGAAATTCAGGCACGGTCAACACCTTTTCTTCAATCGTGACATGACCCCCGGGAATCGTCATCAGATCAAAGGGCGGCGGCATCATCTCGAATAGGCGCTGAGTAGGATCTGGTTGGGGCGTTTTCGGCAGAGCTGTGGTCACTGGAAGTGGAGCAATAGCGAGTTCCCGTTGCAGCTCTTCCAACAGGTCATTCAGTGTCAGATCGCTCAATGTAAAATCAATATAGTGTTCTCGAGTCAGGCTCATCGGCGGGTCGGTTGGCTGCGCCATAACCGGAATGATTGGTTTACGGGCCGTATATTTAGCATAGGCAATTTCGGTCAAGACATAGCTTTCCGGTTCGCCTTGTTTATGCCGATTAATGTCAGGCGAATATAGCACGATCATCGAATCACATCGGTCAATTTCACTCTGAATTTGTAGTTCCCAGCTTCGCCCAGCTCGCAGGGAACGATCTACCCAAGCTGTTACACCGTCGATGGAATTCAACATATCCGCGAGACTTAGAGCTAACTCACGCGTATCTTTTTTGGAATAACTGATAAATAAGTGGGGCATTGGCTATCAACTTTAGTAGCAGTCAATGACCTATATTATTACGGTTCCGACGTGGATCGACAAGTTTTCAAGGAAAGATATTGCGGACAGCGTTTCACGTCGCAGGGTTTGATGAAGCGGGCAACGCCACCGATTCGGCGACAGCATCCAACAACGGACGGTACGTCGCCCAGTTTTCCGCAGCGGCGTTGAGAATCACGGTGATTGTTTGGCCTGTGCCCAACGCAATATCGCTTCGTTCGCTGCGCAATGAACCCGTATAGTCGGCGGGGGGCGGCGCTTCGGTCAGGTCAGGGCCAACTATCAGCAGCGCATCACCAGCGGGGGCGGCCAAGATCACGGCGGTGTCGCTGGTGGCGGCGCTGGTTATCACGCGCCAGCCGGGTGGATAATTCACGCGGAAAATGTCGGACTCATATACCTGATCGCTCAAGCGTACCGCCGGGCCGGGGGTGTGGTCCAACTGGGGCGGCACTGTTGCCGGAACGCAGGCCGTGATGCAGAGTAGGAGTACGCATAACGACTTAAACGGCCATTCTAATCCAATTTTTCGCAACGACAGGGCAATTCGCTTTAAGGGTTTGGCTCGATGAAAAAGAGTGTTTTCTAACTTGACCTCACCCCCGCCAGCCTGACGACTGACTCCCCCTCTCCATGCATGGAGAGGGGGTTGGGGGGTGAGGTTATTAGCAACTATAGACTGCCGACTCATCACTAAAAATCGACATCACCATCGCCGTCTTCATCCAGCAGGCCGCCGTGAATCTCGTCCTCACTATAATCACTGCGACGCCGTTTGCGCCGGCGTAACGATGGACTGGAGAAATCGGTTGCGTCATCGGCACTTTGCGCGTCAAAAGGCGACGGTGGCGTGCTGGTCCGGGTTGGACGCAGACGGTCTTTATTGGCCTGCTGCCGGGCGATCGCGGCATCAAAGTCCAGGTCAGCAGCTTGATCGCGGAAGTTGGTGCGGCGCGACCGAGTCTGCGGCACAAAGGTATCCACATCGTCCGCCTCACCACCCATAAATTCCCGCATTTGGCCCAGCACCCCTGGCAGCCCCGCCCCTAACAAACTCATAATCAAGATGGCGGCGACTGCCAGTAAGCCTACGCAAACGAGCGACAGCGCACAGATCGGGATTAGCAGAGTCAGGGTTTCAGTCACGGCAATATTTCTCCACAATGTTGAGCATCTGGTCATTCCACCAGGTGCTTGACGGTCATTGTAGCATCTTTTCGTACACTGTGTCGGAGAAATCCTTCACAAATTGGTGGTCGCTGGCCTATGTAATAATTGCCAATCTCTGGCATCATCATATTGTTGCTTTTTACCAAAGTTGAGGCTTTCATGCGCAGTTTCGTCTCCCAGAACGTCAAAAACCTTCGTCCATCGGGCATCCGCCGCTACTTCGACATCGCTGCCACGATGGATGATGTCATCTCCTTGGGCATCGGTGAGCCTGATTTTGCCACGCCCGATCACATCACCGCCAGCGGGATTGACTGCCTGCGAGCCGGGCGGACCGGGTACACCGCTAACGCCGGGATCTTCGAATTGCGCGAAGCTATTGCTGCCTATATTGAGCAGCTTTATGGCCTGCACTATGATCCAGAAAGCCAGGTGCTGGTGACGGTGGGCGTCAGCGAGGCGTTGTTTGTGGCGCTCAAAGCCATCCTTGATCCCGGCGAAGAAGTGCTGGTGGTTGAACCGTGTTTCGTCGCCAATGCCGCGGCGGTGGAGATGGCGGGCGGTGTGCCAGTCAGCGTCGATACATTTGTCGAGGATGAATTCCAGGTTACGGGAGCCAGCCTGGAAGCAAAAATTACCCCGCGCACCAAAGCCATTCTCATCAGCTATCCCAACAACCCCACCGGCGCCGCCCTCACGCGCCAGAACCTGCTGGAAATCGCCGCCGTCGCCGCGAAATACGATCTGGTGGTTATCTCGGACGAGATTTACGAGCGGCTGGTCTACGATCATGAACATATCAGTTTTGCGACACTACCGGGCATGGTCGAGCGCACGATTTTGCTGAGTGGTTTGAGCAAATCGTTCGCGATGACCGGTTGGCGCGTGGGTTATGCCGCCGCCCCACCGGAGATTCTGGGCGCGATGCGCAAACTGCACCAGTATCTGATTATGTCTGCGCCAACGATGGGCCAGGTCGCCGCGTTAGAAGCGTTGACGCATGGTGCCGATGATGTGGAATATATGCGCAGCGATTATGACCGGCGGCGGCGCTTGATCGTCGCGGGCTTTAACGATATGGGCCTCACCTGTTTTGAGCCACGCGGCGCGTTTTATGCCTTCCCCAACATTACCAGCACCGGCCTCTCAGCCGCTGAATTTTGTGAACAACTGCTGCTAGAAGAACAGGTGGCTGTGATTCCGGGCGATGCCTTTGGCCGCAGCGGGGCCGGTTTTATTCGCGCCTGTTACGCTACCAGCACCGAAAATATCGAAATCGCGCTGGAACGCATGGGCCGGTTCGTGCAGCGGCACAGCACCCTGCCTCTCGCCTCGGCACTCGCCTGAAGCTAACCATGCAGTTATGAAAATTGGCATCATCGCCGACATTCACGGCGAGATTGCGGCGTTGCACCGGGCGTTGACATTGCTTGAACGTCATGCAGTCGACCACATTATTTGCGCCGGTGATTTAATTGATCGTGGCCCAGATGGTGATGCCGTCGTGCGCCTCATCCGTGAGCGAAACATCCCGTGCGTGCAGGGCAATCATGACCAGCAGGCTAAAATAGCACGCTCATTTTTTGCTCGACATACCGAACTCGCTGGTTGGATGGGTGCTTTACAACCGGAGACCGTAGCTTTTCTGCAAGAATTACCCACTGAACTACGCTTCGAGTGGACCGGTCGTAGCGTCTATCTGACCCATGCCAACCCCTGGCAAGATGCAACCCGCTACATCTATCCCGACAGCCCATTTCTGACATTTTTTGATGTCGTCGCCGCTGCGAAAGCCGATATCGTGATTCTGGGTCACACGCACACGCCAATGGCGATCAGCATCATTGACACCCTTGTGTTTAATCCGGGATCCGTTTATGCCAATCGCGGAACGAAAGGCCAGTCCTGTGGCATACTCACGCTGCCCGCTGGCGCTTTCGCTTTGTTCGATGTTGCCACCGGCCAGCAAATTCCGCTTGCCATCAAGTCGTTGTGACCGTGCCCATATCAGGTAGAATGCGCTATAGTTGACTCGATAAACAAGGAGTCGCTATGTCACGGTTGCTATTGATTGTTATGCTGCTTGGCCTGTTCGGGCTGCCATTATCCGCCCAGGAATCACCACCCTTGCCCCACCGTTGCATCAACCTGGGCAATACGCTGGAAGCGCCGGTGGAAGGTGAATGGGGCTTTGTGATCGCTGAGAGTGATATGCAGACGATTGCCGCCGCGGGCTTTGATACCGTGCGCATTCCGATTCGCTGGTCGGTTCATGCCGCCGCTGAAACACCTTACACCATAAACCCTGAATTTTTCGACCGCATTGATACTGTTATCAACTGGGCGCTGGATGCAAATTTACAGCCCATCATCAACATTCATCATTACGACGCGTTAATTGCCGACCCACCCGCACACCGGGAGCGCCTGCTGGCAATCTGGAATCAGATCGCAACCCATTATCAAGATTTCCCGCCCGAATTGATTTTCGAAATTCTCAACGAGCCGAATAATCGTCTCAATGCCCGCCTGTGGAACGATTATCAACTAGCGGCGATTGAGACGATTCGAGAGACGAATCCGCAACGGCGTCTGGTCATCGGTCAGACGGAATGGAATTCAGTCTGGGAGTTGCATCGGTTGGAGCTACCCGAAGACACCCGCAATCTGATCGCCACGTTTCATAATTACGAGCCGTTCCAATTTACCCATCAAGGTGCGGAATGGGTCGATGGAGCCGATGACTGGCTGGGCTGGACCTGGAGCGATGCGCTTGAGCGACGTTCCATGCAGCGCCTATTTGACGTCGCGGCGAAGTGGAGTGCTGATAATGACGACCTGCCGGTGCTACTGGGCGAATTTGGTGCCTATAGCAAGGCCGACCTGGACTCGCGTTTGAGCTGGACCCGCGCAGTGGTCGAAGAAGCCGAGGAACGCAATATCGGCTGGTGTTACTGGGAATTCGCTGCCGGTTTCGGCATCTATGACCGGACGCAAGGTGAATTTAATGCGATTTACCGGGCGCTGATTCCGGAAGAAACAACATCATAATGACAATCGTTGGTGGCCGCAGCGAACAACAACGGATCGTGAGATCAAACTCATCAAGCAAAGGTAACGGTACACTGCGCCGACTCATTACTTGTTTGGTGGCGCTGCTGTTGACCCTACCCGCGACTTCCACCAACGCTCAGGGGCCACTGATCGGACCAGTAATCGCGGTGGACACCGCCGAACAAGATCGCATCGTTCTCTACGATCTGAGCACCATGAGCCAACGCGACCTGTCATTTGGGGCCAACCTGCACCGGATCTGGAGTTTTTCGCCTGATGGTTGCCGTATCGCGCTGACATTGGACACCGGGAACAACCTGCCGCGCCTGTACACCGCCCGCATTGATGGCACCGATTTACGCGAACTGGTGCAATACGGTGATTTGCCAGCGGGGAGTTGGGGTATCTGGAATCCGCAATGGTCGCCCGATGGCAGTCGCATCGCCTTTACGATGATTCAGGAACGGAATGAGCGTGAGCACTATGTCGGGTGGGTAGCGGCGACTGGTGGCGCGGCCCAATTCTACAGCGTGAGTGGTGATGAACATGAACCCCAATGGTCGCCGGACGGTCAATGGCTGGCCTATATCGGTTATGAAGAGCGGGTTGCCGGGGCCGACATTCAGTCCACTGCTGCGCCAACGGCGGTGCCACCTGCCGGTCAATCGGCTCCGCAATCCCCGTTGATTCGAGAGGCTGATTTATGGGTGGTGAGCGCTGACGGCGCGGTTAAAAATCGCCTGACGACCTTCCCCACCGGTAGCGTGCGTGGTCCGCGCTGGTCGCCCGATGGTCAATTGATTGGCTTCACCTATTCGCCGAGTCCGGCTAACGATCAATTCTGGATGATCGCCAATCAACCGGGTTCGATTGCAACGCAATTAAGCTATGAATGGAGCCTCGTACTGGATACCACCTGGCTTCCCGATAGCAGCGCCATGATCGCGGCAGTGCGCGATTTCCAGGCCACGCGCGAGAATCTCCTTTGGCATATTCCGCTGGTTGGGTTGGCCGATACCGACGCGACGGTTTACCTGAACAATCGGGAACTGGGTTTTGCCGATTATCCCCGCTTCAGCCCCGATGGTCAGTGGTTGGCGTTTCGTAGTGCCTATCAGCTAGCGCTCGTGAATTTATTCAACCAATCCTGGACGATCCTGGATAAGGACACCGTTGGCAATACCCCGCCGGTCTGGGGTCCAGCCGATTTTGCGGGCGAACTGGCCTGCCCTTAAGTGTCGCCATCAGCGGCCTTTGCTACGATAAACATAGATTTTGCAATCAACATCGGATTGGCTTTGGTGCCGCTCCAGGCCGGCATTCTGGTGAACTTGAACATTTTCTTTCAGCCCTCCAAATTTGTTCGACACCTTGCTGATTTTGGGGATGATCACCGGCGGCATTGGATTGGTGACACGGGCGTTGCAACCACACACCGGCTAAACAGGTACATTTTTTACAAGACAAGTTCATGACTTTCCATTAGGCTGGTGCCATAGAACGGATGTTTGCACAGGAGAAACCTGATGGCTCGCGAAGCCCGTGAATTTGAACAGGACTTTATCAATACCGCCCAGGAAAAAACCGGAAAGTCGCTCAATGATTGGCTGGAGCATCTCAAAACAACCGACCTGACCAAAACCAACGAGATGATTAAATATCTCAAACAAGATCATAAATTTAACCACATGCAGGCCGCCATCCTCACCGGCATCTATTTCAACGACGGTCAGCCGGTGCATGATTATGACGCCTTGCTGGGGAAATTGTTCGCCGGGAAGGAGGCAGTCCGCCCCATTTATGAACGTCTCCAGGAGGTCGTTGCCACTGAACTACCGGAAAGCGTGGACCTCATCCCGACCAAAACCTATGTCTCGATTGAGGGTGAGCGCGTATTCGCCTGCGCCAAAATCAACAAAAAGAATATCCGCGTCGGCCTCGATCTGGATATTCCATTTGATGCGATGGTGGTTCCGGCGAAGGGACTCGGAGCAATGCCCAATATCTCGCACATGGTCGAAGTCACCGATCCCGCCCAGATTGATGACCAGTTGGTGACATTACTGCAACAAGCTTATGCCGGGCGGCATTAGCCCAGGACAGCCTCGCTACTCAATTGGCAACCGAATTCGTAACAAGGAGCGCTGCCGGTATCAGGTACTCGCATCCTCATTCAATGAATAATCAATCCGCTGGAGATAGCGCTGCGCATCTTCCATCGTATTGCAGCGCACAAACTCAACGCCGATCATCTGGGTAACGACCGGAATGACATAGTTCAAGATCGGGTTAACCTGTCCAATGCTGATGATGAAACGAAGGGCCGGATGGCACATAAATTCTAGAGTTCGTTTAAGGGATGCCAGGTTAATTGGCATCTTTTGCACGTTTTCATCACTTACAACCAGATAGACCGGCGCGGTGCCGCTGTCGAGTAATGTCATAATGTCAGTATTGACTGATTGAATCCCAGGTAGATCAACATCACCTTCGATGTACATATAGATCACTCGCTGGGGGATCATCCATTCAACGGTGTGCGGCATCGTGTACCTTCTTTCTCATCACTATGTATCAGGCCTCATATCAATCTAATTTACATAGTTTAGATATTAAGTAATCAAACACTTACTGCAACGACATATCTCAATTATTACGCAATATTGCGTCCGTAAGCCTTAAGCATTGCCAAAATTCGCAAATCCAGATCAAAACATGACAAATGTCATAGGTGGCACCACGTCCCAATCGTGTTTTGGGGATAATGTGCAAAGGTTCGCACCAGATCAACTTTATGCGGTAGCGACGGTTTCAAGCCTTCAATTCAACGGCCCTGTGCTAAAATATCAAGAGGGTTTCAAAACACAGGCCGGAGATACCATTGACCGACTTTATCTCGTATTCGCGGGAAGATACGCCGTTTGTGCGCCGGTTACATGAACGGCTGGAGCAAGCTGAACGAGATGTCTGGGTGGATTGGGAAGACATCCCCCTCACTGCTGATTGGTGGCAAGAAATTCAAGGCGGCATCAACCGATCTGATTCATTTGTTTTCATCATCAGCCCGGACTCAGTCCGTTCGGATGTCTGCCGCGACGAGATCAACTATGCAGTAAACAACAATAAGCGCATCGTCCCCATCATGTACCGCGATCTGGTCGCTGCCGACGATAAAGCGGCCCTCCATCCGTCGATCAGTTCTCACAACTGGATCTTCTTCCGCGATGAAGACGATTTTGATCAGTCGTTTACGCAGCTCGTCAACGCGCTGGATACCGATCTGGATCATGTGCGTGACCATACCCGGTTGCTGGTGCGGGCGCTGGAATGGGAAGCCGCCGGCCAGAACCGCAGCGTGCTCCTCAACGGCATCGAAATCCGCCAGGCAGAAATCTGGCTGCGCACCGGGATGACCCTGCAACCCGAACCCACCGATCTTCATACCCAGTACATTTTTGCCAGCCGCACCGCCGAGACGCGCCGTCAGCGGCGAATTCTGGCGGGGGTGACGGTCGCGCTGATCGTTGCCGTTGGCCTGGCGATCGCATCCTTCTTCCTGTTCCAACTCTCCGAAGTGCGGCGGGTACAGGCCGAAGCTGCCCAACTTCTGGCCGAAGATCGTGGAAATGAAGCCTCGAGTCTGGCGTTGGCGGCCAATGCCCGCAATCTCATCAACGACGCGGAAAATAGCCTGGGGTTGGTGCTGGCGATTGCCGCTTACGATGCGTATGAACCACCCCGCGCCGATGTGCAACAAACGCTGGCCCGCGCGATTTATGGCCCTAATGCCCGCTATCGTCTGGAAGGCCATACGAAGTCGGTCCTCGACGTGGCCTACAGCCCCGATGGCACCGCCGGCTATTCGGTATCGTCCGATGGTAAACTCATCATGTGGGCGATGGGGTCGGGCGAAATCATTACTGAAATCACCTTTGCCGACGACCTGGCCGCGAACAATGTTGCCGTCAGCCCCGATGGGTCGCAACTCGTCGTCTCCTTGTTTGACAATTCGCTCCGCCTGCTCGACGCGACCGATGGTAGTGAGATCGCCACGATTACCGGGCATGAAGACTTGATTATGCAGGTGATCTTCAGCCCCAGTGGGGAGCAATTGCTGTCAGGTGGACTGGACCGCACGCTGCGCTTGTGGGATGTGGCAACCGGCGAGGAACTGCAGCGCATCGAGAGCATTGGCGCGATTCTCAATCTGGCATTTTCGCCCGATGGTCGCCGCGCCGTCACCAGTTCTGGGGATAGCGTCCTCACCGGGCCAGAAACTGATCGCGAGATTGACCGCACCGTGCGCGTGTGGAATCTGCTCACCGGGCAGGAAACCCAGAAATTTACGCCCAACTCTGGCTTCGTGCGGGCGGTCGCGTTTGGGCCAGATGGCAGCAGCATCGCCGCTGGCACGTGGAACTCAACTGATGGGGGCCGTCTGCACCTGTGGCGCATTTTGTCGGGTGATGTCCAGAACATCTTTTACGGACATACGGACATCATAACCAACGTGGCCTTCAGTCCCGATGGACACCGGTTGCTTTCGACTTCATGGGACCGCACCTTGCGCGTCTGGGACATCGGCACCGGCTTAGAGATTCGGCGCTTTCAAGGCCATCAAGACCGGGTGCTGGCAATGGCGTTGAGTGCCGATGGCGAGTTTGTGCTGACGGGAACCGGACGCGCTGGCAACGAAGCCCCCAACCCGGATATTGATCTGGCAGTAGACCCCATCGTCTGGTTATGGGACCTGAAAAGTCGCGCCCAAATCCATGTGCTGGAAGGCCATGACGATTGGATATGGGGCGTGGACCTCAGCCCCGACGATGCCCTCGCCGCATCCGGTTCGGGGCCACTACGCCCCCCGGCCCTGGATTCCAGTGTCCGTATCTGGGACGTCGCCACTGGTGAGCAACTGCAACGCCTCGGCGGTCATACTGATACCGTGCAAACGGTACGCTTCAGCCCCGATGGGTCGTTGCTGGCATCCGCCAGTTGGGATGGCACGGTCAGGCTGTGGGATGTCGCTACTGGAGAAGGTCGCATCGGTTATGATGGGCATACTGACAAAGTCCTGAGTGTGGCCTTTAGTCCCGATGGCGCAACCGCATTTTCGACTTCCAGCGACAAAACCATTCACCTGTGGGACATTACCAACGGCGAGGAGATCAAGCGCTTCACCGGGCATACGGGTGGTGTCAACCATGTCGCCCTCAGCCCCGACGGGTCGCAAATCGTGACCGCTTCCGATGATCGCACGATTCGACTATGGGACATTGAGTCAGGCACCGAAATCAAACAGTTTATTGGGCACAGTGACCGCATCAATAATGTGGCCTTCAGCCCGGATGGGTCGCGGTTGCTGTCAACCTCCTGGGATACCAGTGTGCGGGAGTGGGATGTCGCCAGCGGGGAGCAAATTCGGCAATATGTCGGTCATAACGGCGCGGTCTTCGGCGTCGAATACAGCCCAGACGGACGCACGGCGCTTACCGCCTCGTCTGACCTGACGCTGCGTCTGTGGGATACGAACACCGGTCAGGAGATCCGCCGGTTCGAAGGGCATACGAACTGGGTCCTCAGTGTCGTTTTTAGTGCCGATGGCAATTTCGCCGTCTCCGGTGCGGAAGACAACACGGCCCGCATCTGGCGCGTCGAAAGCACTCTGGATGGTCTGGTCGAATGGGCACATCGCAACCGCTATGTCCCCGAACTGACCTGTGCGGAGCGTGACCAGTATAATGTCGAGCCGCTATGTGATGAAAATAATG
Source organism: Phototrophicaceae bacterium (assembly GCA_965223835.1). GTDB lineage: Bacteria > Chloroflexota > Anaerolineae > Aggregatilineales > Phototrophicaceae > CAVYXZ01. The sequence continues at coordinate 155,515 of CBDCXQ010000001.1, read as the reverse complement.
TACTGCCTACCGTTACACCATCCAATTGATGGGCAAGTCGCCGGGAATTTGTTACCCTCTTCCCCCGATTGCTGGCTCAATTGTCGCTAAGGCTCATGAATGGTGAATGTACTGCTCGTCGAAGATAATCTTGCGCATGCCCAACTGGTTATTCGTGGGCTGGAAAATCACCCGGTTGAAAATACGATTCACCATGTACGCGATGGCGAAGCCGCCCTCAATTATTTGAGCAATCTGCGCCAGGACGCCCACCCGGATGTGGTACTTCTCGATTTACGCTTGCCCCGGATTGATGGGCTAACCGTGCTGGAAACGATCAAAGCCGACTCAGAGTTGAATGATATCCCCGTGGTGATTCTGACATCATCTTCCGCCGAGCGCGATGTGGTTCGTGCTTACGACCAACACGTCAACAGCTACCTCGTCAAACCATTGGAGTTCGACGCGTTCACCAACCTGATGCACGATCTCGGCGATTATTGGTTACACTGGAACACGCGCCCTACCACCTTGAGCTGATAAAAGTGTGCAGAGTAATTTGCCTGAATCCAGATCTAATTATCCAGCAATTTGTAAGCATTTTCAGCATATAACTGGGCCGTACCATTGACCGGTTTCTGCTCAGCCGTAACGGTCTGCATCTGCGCCGTAATGCGCTGCTGTAAACTCTGAATATCACGATCCTGGGGTTCCAGGCTGGCCGCAGCATCCACCAGCAGCCTGGCAATTTCCAGATGGCGTGGACTGCGAGTTAATAAACCGGCCAAATCCACAATGTTGCTGACAATATTTTCTTTGTTATCCTGCGCAAACGCCAGGTGCAATGCTTGCCGATAGCGCAACACGCCCTGTCCCAGATCATTCGCCTGCACCGCAGCATAGGCGAGATTCCCTAATTGCTGCGCTTCTTCCGCTTTGTCGCGCACTTCACGGGCAATATGCAGCGCCGAGGTATGGAAACGCATGGCTTCGCTCCACTGGCCCTGTTCGCCATACGAGGTCCCCAGTCCGCCAAGTACCTTGCCTTCATAGTCACGTTTTTCCTGTGACCGGAAAAGAGTCAGCGCCTGTTCCCAGGTTGCGCTGGCACCTTCGGGATCGCTATTATCAAGTTGTGCATAGCCCAGTTTGTAGAGCACAATGGCTTCATTTTGCTTGTCGCCAATCGTGCGCGCAATCTGCAAGGATTGACCATAGGCCGCCTCAGCCGCAGCGGTCTCGCCCAGATCCTGCCGCGCATCGCCCAGCGTCATCGCGATATGCATCTGCGCCTGGTCGTCGCCCAGCGTCTTTGCCAGTTGAATGCCCCGGTTCGCGTGCAAGATGGCGGGTTGTGGATTGCCAGTTTTGACAGTTAATGACGCGAGCGTATCCAGCGCGTCCAGCAAATCTTCGTCGTCACCGTTATCGTCATATAGCGCGACAATATCGGTAAAAGTAGCGATCGCTTCGGTATGCTGTCCAGCATCAACCTGGGCGGTGCCGAGCGCCTGCAAAATCTCTAGCTGTCGGTCCCGATCATCCTGGGCACGGGCACTGACCAACAACATGCGTAGAGCCGCAATATCCCCCTTTGGCAGGGGTTGGTCGGGCGCGGGCACGGCTGTGGGCGACGGAATTTCGGGGATGAATGTCGCGATATATTCTTCCTCATCATCCTCGTCCTCAGCTTCGTCATCATCCTCATCATCGCTGCTACCAAAAAGCGAGGCCGGTGATCGTAACGGTGGCCGTTGCACCGCCAGTTCTTCTTCGTCCTCGTCCAGTTCATCATCCTCTTCGTCGTAAACCAGGTCATCTTCATCATCGTCATCGTCGAAGAGATTACTGATAAACGCCGACGGGGGCCGTACCGGTGCGCTTTCGTCATCGTCAGCATCATCTTCAGCCTCTGGCGCGGTTTCAGCCGGTGAAGCAGGGAAGGCACTGGTCGAGGTGGCGGCCATGCGGCGCAACCGCAGGAGTTCAAACACGTAACCCCGTTCGTTGATAAAATCATTGGCCGACATCAACGCCACGACCAGCTTGTTGGCGACATCCAGATCATTATCTTCCGCAGCCCATTCGCCAACGGCCAGGAAGTTCTCCATCATCAACGCCAGATGATCGTGTGCGTCTGCATCGCCCGCCACGCTATACTGATCGGCATAGTGCAGGAGGCCGTCTTTCAGCTTAACTTGCAAATCGCTAACGCGTTGCGGACCGGCCAGGGTCTGCGTGAACTTGTGCGCCAGTGCGTGCAGCCGATAGTAAGGGGTGTTGTAGCGCTGGGTGAGTTCCACCAGATGCTGTTGCGCCAGAATCCGCATGACCTGTTGGATGGTTTCCTGGGGCGCGTTGCCAACCCGGCTGAGCAGTTCTGCCGACGCTGCCCCCCTAAAGGTCGCGCCCAGCATCAACATTAAGCCTTGCAAAGCGCTATTGAGGCTGCGAAAGGCGACCGTAAGTGCCACTAATGATGGATCTGCATTGGCATAATTGGGGATTTGTGTCAGCGCACTGTAATATTGCGCCGATGTTTGCTTATTGGCCCGACTCGTGGAACCGGCAATCGTGATCGCCATCGGCATGAAGCGCAACGCCTGCACCAAGCGATCAACATCCGCATCTGGGCTGGCCGTTTGACCCGACACTTGTTTGAACAACGCGGCAGCGTGTCCGGCTTCTAACGGTTCCAGGTGAATGCTCGGCCATTCGTCCGCCCCAATGGGATGCTGATTAACCAGCAGGACTGGCAAACCTTCCACACAGCGCGTCACAAAAGCATGGGTCATTTCATCATTGAGCACGCCATCCAGGACAATCAGTGGTTTATGTTGGGTCAGTGTGCTGGCAACCGCGCCCACCATCCCCAGCGGATACTCACTGTGGGTTATCTCCGTGACGTTATACGCGCGTCCCACCCGCACAATCAACTGGTCAACGGTGTCATTATCGACGTTTAACCACAAAACCCCGCCCGGTTGCTCGGTGTAAGCAGCAGCCAGGGTAGCAGCCAGCGCCGTTTTACCAACGCCGGCAGCACCATAAAGTACCAGCGGGTTGTTGTCCCGCAGGCGAGTATAAATTTGACCGAGGATTGCATCCCGACCGACAAGTTTTTGCGGAACCATCACAGGGAGTGCTGTAGCCTCGTGAGCCGGTGATTCATGGGAGATGTAATCAGCCATCGCCAAGTCCTGGTTTATATCGCGCGCCATTAACAATTAGGAGTATAGCACTGGCCGGTATCCCCAGCAATTTTCCCCATAGGGCACAACCGTAAAATAGACAAAAGGCAAGGACTAAAAGTCCCCGCCTATATTTTCAAGTCACTATGGAACGCGTAGCTGCCACATGCATACCCGGATGGTGAGTCACAGCGGGACTTGAGTGCTGGGCATAGAACGTACGCTACAGACAACCCGCGCTCAGGCATCTGGTGGCGGTACTGGCAAATCAGCAACCGCCACATCTTGCCATTTTTCACCCTCTTCGACCAGCATCACCGGGATACCGTTGCGGATCGGATACTTGTAACCCGAATCAGCGCAAACCAACCACGAATCTTTGACAAGTTCCAACCGACCTGGGTCGTCACCCTTATCGGTGTAATGAACGGCAACCGGACAGCGGAGAATTTGGAGCAGTTCAGGATCAATCACAGACATCACATAACTTCCTATGCGTCAATCGATAGGGCAAGTATAGCGAAAGATAGCTGATTAATCACCGCCCACCCGTCGTCCCTTCAACCAAACGCTGGACGACAACCTGCAATTGGACCGGTTCTCCCAGATCGTTAGAAAGAATCTCCTGCGCAATATCGACTGCCTCAAGCGATTGCTCTTCGTCCGTGACCAATAGCGTGGCTTTAACAATGACGGGTTCATGGTCGACGACCTCAATATCGACCACCCGCGCCGGGGCAAAGGCCGCAATCACATCATTGGGTGAAATGAGTTCAGAACTTACCCGGCGTCCGAAATTTAACAGAACCAGTAGCACCGGAATGACGATCACGAACGTGGCAAGGATTGTAACGTAGCGCCAGCGCTTTTGCTGATCTTCCAGCTTTTGCGGGCGCATCCCCAGCCAGAAGAAAACACCGGCACCGACCATCGCGATACACATAATGTTGGTGACAAAGAGCAAACCGGCACCAAATGCCAGTCGCAACTCGCCGGTTGCCAGGTTGATGCCAAAGGCATTGACCGGCGGCACCAGCGCGGCAGCAATCGCAACCCCGGTCAACGCTGCCGGGATCCGTTTACGCGCTGTCGCATAGGCCGCGATGAACCCGGCCCCGGTGGCAACACCTGCATCCAGGAATGAGGGGAAACCGCGCCCCAACAATTCGGCGGTGGGTGCGTTTGGCGGGGCCAATAACCCCAATAGATAACCAACCAGCATCGCCGCAAATGTACCCAGCAGCACCGTGACCGACGCCTGCCGCAGTAAACGAAACCGCGCCGTACACAGACCAACACCAAACGAAACAATTGGTCCCATTAACGGCGCGACCAACATCGCCCCAATAATGACCGCACCACTATTCAACAACAGGCCCAACGACGCCAGCAACGACGCTACGATAATCAACACAAAATAATCCAGGCTCGGCGCAGCGGTATCCTGAGCATTCCACAGAATTTGTTCCTGCTCCGCTTCGCCCAGAATTGGCCGCAGCCAGCTGAGCCGCCGCCGTGTTTGTGTCTGATCTTCAGTGTGTTGCTGGGAGCGTGCGACCAATAATACCGGACCGGGTGCCCGATCCAGCAAGCGCTGGGCCGTGTTGCCATACAACCACTTTTCCAACTCGCTGCGCTCTGATTTACCAACAACCAGCATGTCATTCTCGGTCGTATTCGACAGAATACTTTCCGTTTCATTCAGACCGGGGACGATCTTGGTCTGTACCAGATTGTGCCCGCGTACCGACGACAGCATCTTCTCGACGCGCATCCGGCTTTCCCATTCGGGGCGATGACTGGCATAGACATGTAGAACTTCACAGGCGCGGTCAACGCCTTTTGCCAGGCGCACCCCCATCGCCACCGTAACCCGCGACGCCACCGAGCCACCGACCGGCACCACAACGCGGGTAAAACCGGGGGACTCTGAATCGCGGTAAACGAGGACGTCGCAGGGCGCGTTTTCCACCAGTGTTTCGACCACATCGCCCAGTTCGACCTGACCCCGAACCGGGTCGGTCAGGCCCAGCAGGATTTGATCGACTTCGTATTCATGGGCAACTTCCATAATCCCCACACTAACGCTGGCCGTGCGCCGGGTGAGCAGCGTGATTTCGCAGGCATCGTCCCAGCGATTAATGGCCCGAATCGTTCGCTCAAACCGTTCGATCAGTTGTGGATTCGCTTGTTCAAAGTTGGCGGTAACGACTAAACCAATGACTCGCCCCTGTTCTTTACCAGCAATGACGGTCGCTAATTCGAGCAATACCGGGGCGGTATTGGGATTAGCGAGGGGTACCAAAATTGTGTGCCGGGTGTCCTCACCGGTTGCCTCCGTTGCTTCTTCACTCAGGTACTGATCCAGGTAAGCGCTACTTAATTCCATTTCCCCAATCCATTTCTCATTTTTTAATTAAGAAAAGATCGAGAAAAGCATAAATCAAGATTAAAAATAATGAACCATGACAATGTTCCCCCCATGACCAACTTCCTACTGTCATATACCCGCCGCCTAATCCCCAGCGGGGACACTGAGGCGGGGGCTTGTCTCTGGCGCTACAATCGCAGAACGCGGTGCATCCGAGACGATAGGCGGTATGACTGCCGCCCTTAAAGCAATGTTTTTCGCCGCGTTGACATCGGCAGGCGCCGCGTGTCCACAGGCACAGCAAAGGAATTGAGCTTGCGTTTTACGGTTGGCTTTTTCAATATGACCACATGCAAAGCAACGCTGGCTGGTGTACCGGGGATCGACATAGACCACCGGGATACCTGCCAGTCGCGCTTTGTATGCGATGAACTGTCGTAGTTGGCCGAAGGCCCAGTTGCTGTGCCTGGCCCGTTGGTCCCGCCCCCTAACCCTGGTCCGCTGGCGAATGTGCGTCAGATTTTCCAACGCTATTGCCCGCTTCGTGCGTTCGGCGGTCGCAACGAGACGCCTGGCAATCACATGATTGACATCTTTTTGAAATCGTTTCTGGCGGCCTGATAGCTTACGTAGGTGGCGTTTAGCCGACAGGGTACCGCAGGACTGCAAGTCAGCCCGCAGTTTCGCCATGCGCTGACGATTACGCTCAATAAGATCGCTCGAATAAGTGTCGCCGTCGCTGGTCGTGGCGATGTTGACTACCCCCAAATCGACGCCCAGTGCATCTTTCACGGCTTGTTCTTCCGGGTCGGGGATCTCGCACACAGCTAACAGGAAGAACATACCGTTGAAATACACCAGGTCGGTTTCCCCCTGGCGGCATTGCAAGTAATGCTGCTGGCGCTCACCCGCACCATAACCCATGCGTTGGCGACCATCTACTGTCCAAATCGAGACGGTCTGGTTATCATATTCCCAAGATAGAATACGGTCATCATAGGCAATTGCTCCCAGCGGTTTGAAAGTGCGTTGGCTCTTGCAATCCAGGGTGTAGGCATCGGCAACTTTCGCTAGACAACGGATCGTTATCTGCGCCGCCAATCCAAATTTTTCACGCACGTCGTAATAGGTCAGGTGTTGCAAATCGTAGCGCCGAAAGGTGCGCGTTTGCCATGCCTGTTGGCTGATGTAGTTACAAGCAGCATTGGCCGTTTCAAGCGTTCGCTTGAGGGCATCCCGCTGCTGATTGTCGGGAAATAGTCGGACCTGTGCAATAAGTTTCATATATGAAAGTTTAGCGTCGGTGTTTAGCGAAGTCAATGGGCTTCGGCTATTCTCGTTTTTTCCACCATGCTTAAAATCACGGACAACCAAACAGAGGCTTTTGAGTGAAAACGTAAAGAAGGCATGAACCAGAGATTTTCCGCGTAACGTAGGGAAAACGACGCCTGGTCGCCTGTCGCCGGATCGTTTTCAACCCACTATAATGAAGTTTGGAGGGGAGCAATTCGTGCGACGGCAACTAATTTTGAGCTTGATAGCGGTTGGCCTGGCCGCCTGTAACCTGAGTGTGCCAGAGGTTACGCCGACCGTTGCACCGTCGCTGACGCCGAGTATCACGCCTTTACTCACGGCCACGCCCTCCGTAACGAGCAGTCCATCGCCAACACCCTCGCCGAATCCAACGCTTGTGGCGCAACTTCTCGCCAGCGCGACGCCCACCGCCACCTTGACGCCAACGGTCACACCGACTGCGACCGTTACGCATTCACCTGAGCCGAGCGTGACATTTACCCCCACCGCAACACCAACCGCCACAACGCTGCCGACTCGGACTCCGACTGTGACCGAGACGCCTACGCCGACATCATCACCGACCGCTACAGCTACCGCGACCCTTGCACCAACGACTACACCAAGTGCGACGTTCACCCCAACGTTAACCCCAACCGCCACGACACTGCCGACTCGAACTCCAACTCCAACCGAGACTCATACTTCAACATCGACCTCAACTGCGTTGCCCAGTGCGACATTTACCCTATCCCCGACGGCGACGATGACAGCAACGGCTACACCGACCTTTTCAGCTACGCCCACCCCAACCACTACGGCAACTCTGACCGCGACTCAGCCGCCTACCGCAACGGATACACTCGTGCCGACACCAACATCACTGCCGACGCTTGGCCCCAGCGACACACCCACTGCGACCCCCACCCGCACGGCCATTCCAACTGCAACGCTTATGCCGTCGCAAACGCCATTGCCGACCTTGACATTTACAGCATCGCCATCACCACGCCCCAGCGCGTCGCCCACCCGAACCCTCTCGCCAGAGGAAATTGCCATTCTGTTAGGGACTACCCTGCCGACGTTTACACCCATACCGACAGGCACGCCGACCAACACCATTACACCCGCAACCCAGGCTGTGACGCCGACATTGATCACCGCCACGCCGGGAACGCCGCCCGCCAGCGTACCACCCATTATCGTCTCGGCAACGCCCACCTTCATCCTGCCAACGGCGACCAGCATCCCCTCATTGACGCCGCTACCGCCGTTACCGCCGACACTCCTGCCCACATTGCCGCCCCTCAATCCGCGTACCCGCGTGTTTGTGCTCGGCGCTGATAGCGTGCTACGCGGTGGCGTGAGCCTGCTCAACGATGTCACCCTGTTCGAACGCAACCCGGTCAATCCAGCCCAGTACGCCGTCACCGATTCGTCGGGCCTGTTGTATTTCACCGGTATTGATGGCGCCAACGCCGCCCGCATCGATCAATCGCCTTTCTCCCAATTCCTGCCACAATCACGGGAAGAGAACAACGCGTTTGTTCAGGACATCACCTGGTCGCCTGATGGTCAGTTTCTGGCGTTTCTGGTCAATGGCGATACGTTGACCAACGATGGCGTTTGGTTTTTCGGACCAGGCCAGTTCGCACCGCTGCAACTGCTGGTTGATTGTCCCAACAATGGACATCCCGGTTGCCAGATTGTCATCAGTCCAGATGGGCCAGATCGCTGGGAGAGCCTGGCGCTTGATTGGTCGCCGACGGGGGATAGCCTGTTGGTACGTACCTGGATCCCCACTGAGAATCGGGCCGGGTTAACGGTCTTGCCCATTACCCGCAATGAACGTGCCCGTGACGTGCGCCCGCCGGTCTATCGCTATGCGTATGGTAGCTGGGAGAACAACGGCAACCGGCTGCTGGTGAGCGGCAGCGGTCCCGATGGCAATGTATACATCGGCTGGGTCAATCGCGATGGCAGCTTTAGTGAGCTGATTCTGGCCGCCCGCGATGCTGGTTTATGGGTGCAAAACGCGGTGCAACGCCCCGATGGTTCGATTGTGACGCTGGGCGCGCCGACCGCTGCCGGGGGGCGCAATACAGCGCAGCGCATTTATGATGCCAGCGGACAGGCATTGACCGGTCCCATCGGCAGCGAACCACCGCAGCGCGTCGAATGGAGTCCCGACCGCAGCGCCGTACTGGTCGTCGCCGACAACCGCATCTATCTGGCGAACATCAACGGTAGCGTCACCGACATCACGGCTGAGGTCGCTGGAACGCGGGCGATCAACTGGGTTGCGGGCAATGTACCGACCACCGATCAGACCGCACCGAGCCAGTCCAGTGCGCCCAACAATGCCAGTGTTAATTCCCAGGCCGATGGCGAACGCTGGCGGGTCCTCGCGCCTGATGGCCTGAATATCCGTAGCGCCCCGTCAACGACCGCTGAAATTGTCGGTTATGTGGGAACAGAGGCGATCGTTCTCACCGTCGGCAGCCCGCCAGTACGCGAAAACGGCCTCATCTGGTGGGAAATTCGTACTGAAACAACGGCAATTACGGGCTGGATTGCCGGAGAAATTAATGGGCAGGCGACCATTGGGCAGTAAAGTGCAGACCAATTTGGTTTCGTGTGTTAGAATCAACCTTGATCCACACCCAAAGTATTGAAGAGGATTCAGTTGATGAGTGATAAACCCAAAAAGAAAAGTCTGGCCGATTCACCAACTGGCGTGATGCCCCGTCCCCAACTCGAAGATCTCACATCCGGTGCCAAAGAACCACCCCAACCCCCGGCCAATCTGCCCGAATTTGATACGGACGAAGGTGTGACCGGCATCATGTACATTGAGGCCGAAGGCGAGGACTCAGCCAAACACGCGGATGATGGGCCAACTAAGAGTGCTACGAAGGGCTAGGTCTCGTTTGACGCTTATTTTTCATAGACACCGCTATCACCGTTGGCGTGCAGGTTGCTAAATCGGTGAATTTGCTGATTCATGGATGCTTTTGACCCCCTGTCCCTCGATTTTATTGCCAATCCCTACCCGGTTTATGACCAGCTCCGGGCCAGCACGCCCTGCTTCTGGCATGAAGCCAGCCAGTTATGGTTCTTCACCACCCATCATGCCGTCGAACAGCTTCTCCGTGACCGGCGTTTTGGTCGGTCAATCTTACATGTTCTGAGCCGCGAACAGGCTGGCTTACCGCCCGAACGCCCTGAACTGGAGCCATTTACCAGACTGGGCGCAAATTCCATGTTCGATAAAGAGCCACCCGAACACACGCGCCTTAAAGCGCTGGTGCATAAAGTCTTCACGCCGCGCCGGGTTGAACAATTACGGCAGCAGATACAAGCCATTACCGACGATCTATTGAATGCGGTTGCTGCGCAGGGCGGCATGGATCTGTTGGAAGATTTTGCGACGCCGCTACCCGTCACGGTTATTGCGGAGTTGCTGGGCGTGCCCGAAGCCGATCGTCACCGGCTGCGGCCCTGGTCGCAAGCCATTGTCGCCATGTACGAACTCGATCATACGCCCGAACAAGAACGGGCCGCGGTGCAAGCTGCTACTGAATTCGCCGATTATCTGCGCCATCTGGCCCGCCAACGGCGCACCAACCCCCACGATGACCTCATCACGGCATTAGCATTGGTCGAGGAACAGGGCGACCGCCTCAGCGAAGATGAATTGATCGCCACCTGTGTCTTACTCCTCAACGCCGGGCATGAGGCGACCGTCAACGTGATAGGCAACGGCATGTTGGCCTTGCTGCAGCACCCGGACCAGTTCGCCCAATTGCGTCATAATCCAACGCTTGTTCCTTCAGCGGTGGAGGAAATGATGCGCTACGACACCCCCCTGCAACTCTTCCGGCGTTGGGTCCTGGCAGATGTCGTTTATGAGGGCGTTGAACTGCAGCAGGGGATGCAAATCGGGTTGATGTTCGGCGCGGCCAATCGTGACCCGGCAGTGTTTGATTCGCCCCACATGTTCGACATATCCCGCAACCCCAATCCGCATATCGCTTTTGGTGGTGGCGTGCATTATTGTCTCGGCGCACCCTTGGCCCGGCTGGAATTACAAATCGCCATCAAGACTTTGATTGAGCGCTTTCCCAATCTGCGCATTGACGGCCCAGCCCCCAGCTATCGCCCGGCCTATGTCATTCGCGGCCTGCAATCGTTCCCCGTCACATTCTGATTGGAGATTGTCCTCATGCAGATTCGCCCGGCGACGGCTGCCGATTTATCAACGGTACTGGCATTCATGGCGCAGCTTGACTTAGGGCATGACACGGACCAATCGCTTGAAACCACTACCGCCGTTTTTGAACAAATTATCAGCAATCCCAACCACACCATTTATCTGGCTGAAGTTGATGATGTTATCGTCGGCACTTTTGCCCTGATTATTATCCCACAGTTGGCACACGGGGGCACTTGCTCTGGCATTATCGAGGATGTCGTGGTGAGTCCTGACCAACGCGGGCAGGGTATTGGTCAAGCGATGATGCGTTTCGCTTACGAACTTTGCCAGCAGGCTGGTTGTTACAAGCTGGTGCTCTCCAGCAATAAACAGCGCACCGCCGCCCACCACTTTTACGAGAATCTCGGCTACCAGCAGCATGGCTACAGTTTTCGAATTGAGCTGGACTAGCCATTAGATCGACTGATGTGCCACGCAGTCAGCAGTGTGACTCCCCAGTTCGTCACCAGATCCAGCCACGAGGTTGCACGATCAGGCACCAGTGTCTGCAAAATTTCGGTGATTGTGCCCAATGCTAATGCGATCAGCACCGCCAGCAGCAGCGCCCGGTTTCGCGTGAGATGGAGGGACAGGGCATACCACCACAGCCAGGTCAATACACCAAAGGCCACCACATGCCCGATCAGCAGCAGAATCTCGCGTTCCAATGGTGGGTCGCCCGGTGGTGCCGCCGGGCCAATCACCGGTTGACTGCTCGATTGTAACAGCGTGAGTGTCACCGGCGCAGTCCATAACAGCACACTGGCCCAACGGAATACGGGTCTTGTCAATAGCAACATACGCCAGAGCATACTGCAAACTGATTGATGTTACTGAACGCCCAACCGATGATTACACAACTCAAAACGGGAACAACAGCGGCAGCGCGATCATGGCGACCACAAACGTGATGAAGATCAACGGCACACCGATTTTGACGTAATCCATAAAGCGATAGTGACCCGCGCCCATCACCAGCGTATTGACCGGCGACGCCACCGGGGAGGCAAACGCCATGGATGCCGCCAGTGCGACTGCCATCAAGAAAGCCTGTGGTTGCACATCAATGCCGGTTGCAGTTGCTAGCGCAATCGGTGCCACCAGAACGGCGGTGGCTGTATTGGAGAGTACCTGGGTGAACACGGAGGTCAACAGGTACAGGCCACCCATCACGACCAGCGGGCCATATAAACCCAGCGTACTGATAAACCCATTGGCGATCAGATCGACCAGACCGACATTGACCAGCGCGGTACTCATCGGCAGCATTCCGGCGATCAAAACGATACTTTTCCAATCGATAGTCTCATAGGCATCGTCCATCGTGAGGCAGCCCGTTAGCACTACCGCCAGCGCAGCAACCATACTCGCAATCACCAGCGGCAACACATCCAGCACAATCACCACGACCATTGCCAGCAAAATGAACAAGGCGACTGGTGCGCGTTCCTGTCGCATAAAGGCGCCCATCTGTAACGCCTCGGTTTCACCCATGACGATAAAATCATGGCGGCGGCGTTTAAGCGCGAAAATATCTTTCCATTCGCCCTGCACAAGCAGGGTATCGCCCAGCTTCAAGGGCGTTGTTTTCAGATCAAGTTTTTCGGTTTCGCCAGGCCGCTTGATGTCCAGAACCGTCAGACGATAGGTCGAGCCAAACCGAATATCAGCCAGATTTTTGTCCAGCAGCGAGGACCGGGGCCGCAGCAACACCTCGGCAATCCCCACTTCATGATTGATGAAGTCAGCATCGGTTAACTGTTCATTGGCTTGAATCGCCAGATTCCAGTACGCTGCCGCCCGACCCACCGCATTTCCTTCACCCTGCACAATCAGAACATCATTCTGCTGCAAGATTGTGTCCGGTGTGGGATGGTGGATCGCCCGCTGTTCCGTACCTTCGATCACGAGTCGCTGACCACCAATTGCTGCGACGGGACGCGGTTGGGGCGCCCGCCGAATCTCGATGACATTAACGCCAAAATCCTGCCGCAGTTTAGAGGTTGCCAGCGGCTCACCAATCAGCCGTGACAGGCTGCGCACGCGCACCCGAAACAGATTATCGGGCAGCTTATAGAGTTCGAAAAGTTCTTTCGGCGTTTCCATTTGTTGCATAGTTGGTTCAGGTTGATGATCGGGCAGCAGCCGTTTACCAAGCGTCAACATAAACACGATACCGGCGATGATTATCAAGAGGCCAACCGGCGTATAACTGAAAAAATTGAAGGTCTCGCCCCCGGCATCACGCAACACCTCAGCGACAATGATGTTGGGCGGTGTGCCAATGAGCGTTGACGACCCACCCAGTAGCGACCCAAATGCCAGCGGGATCAGCAACCGTGACGCGCTGATTTTGGCGCTGCCAGCCAATGCCACAATCGCCGGCAACATGACCGCCACCACCCCGGTGTCGCTCATAATCCCGGACATCAAAGCAACCGCGACCATAATCACGATAATCAGGCGTGTGGGGTTCGTCCCGGCGATGCGCAAAATGCGATTCGCGATCATCGCCGCCAATCCAGTCTGAAAGACCGCGCCGCCAACGATAAACAACGACGCAATCGTCAAGACCGCTGTATTCGAAAAGCCCGCTAAGGCTTCAGGAACCGTCAGAATATTCGTCAGCACCAGGGCAATCATCACCCCGACTGCGACCAGATCAACCCGCAACCACTCCGTAATAAATAACAGAATAGCGAACGTCAGGATAAGCAGCGTCAGCCACATGTCTGTCGTCATCAATGAAGGTCCTCTGCATAACCACGACCGTATTTATCTTACAGGACTAACCCGTCAGATTTTGCCGAGAACCATCACCCAGAATCGGGTCTGTTGTCACGTTTAGAGGAGCGCACTACTTGCGGGGTTGCGCTTCAGTTGCAAGGAAATCTTCAATCGTCTGAACGAATCGATTCATATCCGGGACCCAGAGGCGATGACCGGAATCCGGGAAGACGACCAATTGCGCATCGGGCCGCCAGCGCTGGTATTCTTGGGCCTGTTCTTCCGGCAGCCGCGAGGTCGGCTTACCACCGCGCAACACCAGCAGCGGACAGTCCACTTCTGGCAGCGATTCCCACAGCGAAATATCGGCGGCTTCGTGTTGCAACCCCAGCACCGCGATCATCGACATGACATCGGGATACTGCATCATGGTGCGCAACCCCCAATCTGCCGTTAGCTCAGGATAGCGTGCCGGGTACCCGGCAACCACCAGTGCCCCGACCTGCTTGGGTTCATCCAGCGCGTAGCCCATTGCATACGTCACCCCGACCGAATGCCCAACCAGGCAAACCGGCCCGTCATCAATCGCAGCGACCAGGGCGGCAATGTCCTGAACATGATTTTCGAACCGGTAACCCACTTCCGGGATTCCACTTTTGCCCCGTCCCCGTAAGCTAACCGCTACTGCCCGCTGGGGAGCCATCGCCGTCAGGATGTCGCTAAAATCGTCGGCGCTACCATGCAATCCGGGGATAAACACGACTGGCATACCGCTGCCTTGATTATCCAGATAGTGCAAGCGCACTTCATGATTTTGCGTCCATTTTTCCTGCAACATATTACAACCTCAACCCAATAGTTACTGCTATGATACAGGAAAATAGCTTACAAGGGCGTAACGATTAACCTAGGCTTCTGGTGTTTGATACCAGAACGCGCCCGGAAAATCGTCATCAACAACCTTTTTCTTACCAGACCATTCCCGTATGTTAATTCGGTAGACAGCCGTGCGCTTGAGTTCCTCGGCGATAGGCGGACGATAGTCGGTTCCCGGTTTCAGATGTGGCGCATACTTATCCAGCAATTGTTGCAGCCCATCAATCGCCTCGGCTTCATCGTCTACCACGACAGCATCACCAAACACCACCACCCCACTATATTCAACGCTAAATTCTAGCGCTTCCGCTGCCGGTAGCAAACGGCCCATCGTCATAATACTAAAACAGACCTGTGGATTATGCTCGATATTGGCACGGGTGCGGCCCACATTGGCGGTATGCATATAAATGCAATGACGCGTTTCATCATATACATACAAATTGCTGTTGATAAACGGTTGCCCTTCATCGGCAGTCGCCAACGTACCGACCGCCTCCCGGCGCAAAAAGGCCTTAATCCAGGCGTCGTCATCAACAGCGCGGTCACTGCGACGTATCGTCGTTGCGGGCTGCGCCGCGTAATCTCTGGGCATGGGGCGATTCCTCCCGTATAATGTTCAGCATGACCGATAAATATTTTCAGCTTGATGACATTGTGCTAATTGGGCGCACGTTCGCAGAGTATCACAGCCTGTTTGCATTGGATAATACCAATGTAGACGATGTAATTCTGGACGCTGCCGCCGGGGTCAGTTCGTTTTGTGCCGAAGCCAATGCGCGTGGTTACCATGTCACCGCAGCCGACCGCATCTACCAGTTCGACGCGGCGACCATCGCAGCGCAATGTCAAGCTGACCTAGAAAATGTCATGGCGCAATTGCCGGATGTCGCCGATATGTATGTTTGGGAAACGATCCCCGACATGCCAACCCTCAAGGCCGAACGCCAGCAGGCTTATCGCATATTTGTGGAAGACTTCCGGGCACAGGGTCATCAGCGCTATGTGCCGACCACATTGCCGCACTCCAACTTTGCCGACAATCAGTTCACGCTTACGCTGGTCTCGCATTTTCTGTTTCTATACGACGACCACCTCGATTATGACTTCCACCGGGCGACTCTAAAAGAACTGCTGCGCATTACCTCGCGCGAGCTTCGCCTGTTCCCACTGATTAACCTGCACTACCAGCGGTCGCCATTCATCCAGCAACTTATGAACGATCCCGAATTTACCGCTTGCACTTTTGAGATCGTCAACGTTGACTATGAGTTCCTGAAAGGCGGGAACGAAATGCTTAAAATCGGAGACCAGTTATGATGAGAATCGGTTGCTCATTCTAATTTCAATTATTCGAAAAAGTTGTATATAAAGTGCATTTATGAAACATTTCCGAAATCGTAACATCTAAACGCTTCTGCCCGTGTTTCATGTTACGATCACTTCACAGATACAAGTTGGACATTGAACAAATTATGCAATCTACACCTATGATAATGTGAGGTAATCATGATTGACTTTGAAGTATACGACCACATTGTCGTTATCATCATTTCAGGTGAAATGACTATAGACGAGACCCAACAACTCGCCAATACCATTGCGATTTTGGATGAGAAAAATGAAGACGTTTTCATGATATCGATTCCAATCAATTTAACCACATTTCCAACCAAGGTCGCCGAGATGGTCAAAGCAAGCAGTATCCTGCAGAAAACACAGCGCAATGTCAAGCGACTGTATGGCATAAAATATAATCCTGTATTCTCGTTTATATCACTGGTTGCTATTCAGCTCTTGCGACTCAAATCGAATACCGTCGAGGCAGCCAACCTCGATGAGTTGTACGAAATAATCGAGCGCGAAACAGAGTTATTTCCCACGCTGAAAAGCGCGTGGGAAAAGCATGGCGAAACAATCAAAGACAAGCTCAACAACTATGAGCATCAGAATGTAGCCTAAGGCGCTCCCTTGACCTTTGCCACATCGCTATTGGAAACTCGGGCGGTCTCGACGACAGCAATCAGCTGGTCCATCAGCATTTGTATGCTATTGTGTTGGCTCCTTTCAATCTCTCCAGCCTCACGGGCAGCAGTCACAACCGCCTCAGTAAGATTTTGTTGCACGTTCTCGATAAACCACTCTGCTGTAAATTCTTTCTGAGAGATCATCCCTACCTGCATCCCCAGCCTTTCCAGGCGATTTGCCCAATCAAATTGGTCTGGGATGAACGGGATGTTCAATACTGGTGTACCGGTGAACAATGCCAGATGGGTCGTGCCCGACCCACCATGTGTCACCACTAGATCAATCTCTGGAAACAAAGCGGTGTAGGGGACAAACTCCAGGGTTGAAAAAATGGAATCGTCATCTATCGGCCCATAACCCAAGACAATGCCTGTCGCATCACCTAAGCCTCGAATACCTGTAACGAATTCATCAATTAGCGAATCTTTTTTCTGCTGATTGATTTCCATACTGCCCACAGTAAGTGCAATAATACGCTTCCCATGCTGGCGCTGGATCGCAATAAAGTCGGCTAAGTCGCTCTGCATGGGGCGCTCTACAGGCGGATAGGGATAGCCAAAAGCAAGATGCTTATCTTCGGTCAGTTGTGGTGAATACATATAAAGTTGTTTCTTTACTGCCGCTTTGATCGACCCGAAGTCATGCGAAATGGGTCGGCCAAAGTGTTCCTGCGCTTTTTGCTTGCCTACCGAGGCAAAAGGTAGGCGGAATAACGGAGCAACTAAAGACCTGGGCAGGGCTGCGGGGGCCCATTGTGAGCCATCTTGCTTCCAATCGTCTGCCCAATCCACCCAACGATAAGCTTCCATGCAGACGAACGACTTAACACCTAATTCCAGCAGAAAATGACCTAAAAGGAGCAGTCCATTAGTCGTAGTGATGACCACTGTTTCAGCGGGTATGAATTGCCCGGAATCTGCGGCAGCAGCAATTGTCCGCATCGCACTTGCGGCGAAACCACCGAGAATGCGACGACCCGCTGATATAACAGCGAGTGTACTTTTGGCGCTTTCATAGCCGGGGTCGCCTGCCGAAAATTGTGCGAGATTAAAGCGATCAATGAGCGTCGGTGTATCGAAGTTGGCCGCATAGGACCGAACATCGCCGGTAACATAGGTCAGGCAATCCACCCCTTGATCGCTCAATTGCTCCATAAGTTCTAGATAGGGTACAGCTGCCCCTCTGCTGCTGAATACGATCGTCAGAATACCCATTTCCTCGCCCTTTCTAAATAAACCAATACCACTGATAATTTTCTGATTGGAAGAACCGGACTCTCGAAAAATTGTTTTGGAAAAGCAATCTCCTTAAATATAAAAGTTGACAAGGCCCATAAATCTTCTCCATACCTTTTTATGCGATTACTGCCAAAATGATGGCTGGATAGGTATCTATGCCTTAGCTCGGATCAGACAGTAATATAATTTGTAATATACCTAAGAAAGAAGAACGCCGCTGTCCAATTTTGGTAAAATCTCAGATCACGCGGCGCTTAGCATGGATATTAATAATCTAACAAACTAGCCTGTATTATTATAAACAACAAGATGCTATAATGGAAAGTTTATGAAATTTGTAAAGGAACGTCAAGTTATAATAAACTTACCTCGATAAAACAGCAAAAAGATCCCTGCAATTATTAATTATCAACCAACAGATACTTCGCTTCATACGCTGCTTCTACTCTCAGTAGATGTAATCTCCCAACTATTACGACTTAACCAGGAACATTTCCTGGCACCCAACCACAAATTCAGAATATATTCATGGAATGTGTATTTTCGTTCGAGCTTTCAATGTTATCTTAAGGTTCAAGGCGATAGACACCAACACCTAACAAAGGGATCAATCTCATGATTAAGATAGAAACATTTGATCACATCATTTTGGTTGTACTCAGTGGTCAATTGACGATTGATGAGACTCAAGATATTGTCAGCGCAATCACGCATAAAGGTGAAGAAACTGAAGATGTTTATTTGATCGGAATTCCGATCAATATGACCGGATTTCCATCAAAATTGACTGATATGATTGAAGTCAGTAATAACATGCGCAAATCACAGTCTCAGGTAAAACGTGTTTATGGCATCAAATACAATCCAGTCTTTTCATTTATTACCAGCATAAGCACCCAGCTTTTGCGTCTCAAAAATAATACGGTTGAGGCCGATAATGTTGAAGAACTGTTTGGCCTTATCGAGCGAGAAGCTGAAATTTTCCCCGGTCTCAAAAGCTCATGGGAACGCCATGCACCCGAAATCAAGGCAATACTAGCCCAGCATCAGCAGGCGTTTGCATAAGGCAAGATCTAATTATCGCACTCGATTACCATAAAGGCGCATTTCCTCGACACCTGTAATGAGTTCATCCAACAACGCCCGTGAGTTGTTGTGGGTGCGCCGTTCTATCTCGCCTGCATGACGTGCCGCGCTAACGACATCCTCAGAATAATTCTGTTGAATTACAGAAGCAAATCTCTCCGCCGTAAATTGTTTCTGCGGTATAACGCCAACTTGCATCCCCAGTTTCTTGAGCCGATCAGCCCAATCATATTGATCCTTTAAAAACGGTATATTCAATACTGGTTTCCCACTATAGAGTGCTAAATGGGTCGTACCGGCTCCACCATGCATGACCACAATATCTACCTGTGGGAACAAAGTTGAATAGGGAACAAATTCACGCGTTGCAAAATTCAATTCATCGTTTGGAGAGTCAGCACCAAGGATGATTCCAGCGGCATTCCCATGCGCGCGAATGCCGTCGGCAAACTGTTGGATTAAAAAGTTTCGACGCTGTTGGCTGACGTCCATACTGCCCATTGTGAAGACAATAATTTGCTTGCCTTGTTGACGTTGATTGTCAATAAAGGTGGTCAGCTCACTGGATATTGTCCACTCCGTTGCCGGATAAGGATAGCCATACGCCAAATGCTTATCTTCAACCAGTTGCGGCGAATACATGTAAAGCTGTTTTTTTATGGCGGCCTTAATCGCCGAATAATCATAAACTATGTCTTGATCAAAAAACTCAACTGCTTTTTGCTTTCCCTGTGATGATAAGAGCAACCGGAACAACTGGATGGAAAGTTGCTTTGACAGCATACCGGGCGCCATCTGTGAGCTATCTTTCTGCCAAATATTATGCCAATCCAGCAGACGATAAGGGTCAAGTGAAATAAAATGCTTGATGCCGAGTTGTAACAGAAAATGTCCCAACAATAATAATCCGCCGCTTGATGAGACAACCACAGTTTCGGCTGGATTAAAACGACCTTCCTGGGCAGCAGCAGCAATCGTCTTCATTGCGCTAGGAACCCAAACATTGGTAATCTGGCGACCAGCCAGCAAAAGTGTAAGTGCATTTTCGGCGGATTCATACAGAGCGCTGCCTGTCGAAAAAATGGAAAAATTAAAACGATCAATTATGGCTGGTGCGCTTTGTGTTTCTACATAGGATCGAAGATCATCAGACACATAGGTAAGCACTTCAACGCCCTCATCCCATAGCTGTTCCATAATTTCCAGATAGGGAATTGCTGCGCCTCTTGAATCTATAACGATCGTCAAAATACCCATCTAACATCTCCCCTCAACCAGCCATACAATTTGCGCTTTAACCCAATGAAATATATGCCGTAATATACGAAATAAAAGAAAACGCCGCAGTCAAGCCTGGAGATAACCTCAAATTGTGCGGC
Source organism: Phototrophicaceae bacterium (assembly GCA_965223835.1). Taxonomy (GTDB): domain Bacteria; phylum Chloroflexota; class Anaerolineae; order Aggregatilineales; family Phototrophicaceae; genus CAVYXZ01. The sequence continues at coordinate 135,092 of CBDCXQ010000001.1, read as the reverse complement.
GCTCACCCTAACTTTAAGAGATATTGCATATATAGGTATTTTGAGTTGGAACTACACTAATAAATGAAGCTTATGAAATTTGTAAAGGAACGTCAAGTTATAATAAACTTACCTTGCTGTAACGACAAAAAGATCCCGGCAACTATTAATAATGAAACTACTGGCAATGTTAAAGCGTGGGACTATTCACACGAACACAGCTAAGCGTTTGGCGTGAAAGTCACCGACGAATGCACAGCCAGGTTGATGACAGATTGTCAATATTTGTTTGTAATATATTGACTTTTAGTGAACTCCCATGCTACTTTAAGTTTGAGTGTCCATTATACACTCAATCATTCATTTCATTATCTTAGGGAGTTTTACATCATGCTGTACATGCCACGTGAAGAAGGTCAGGGTCTGGTAGAATATGCGCTGATTCTGGTGCTGGTCGCGGTCGTCGTGATCGTCATCCTGGCGCTGCTTGGCCCGGCCATCGGTAACATCTTCTCGAACCTGGTTAACACCCTCTAGGGTTAACCATTCAGCAACACCAGGGCGGTCCAGCGCGGATCGCCCTTTTTGATTCGGGTTAGTCAACAGTAGACCGCTGTGTCATTTTAGATCATGTTGCTGATCGTCTCGCGAGCGCTGCCGAAATACTCAGCATATCGTTCCTTTATTTCCAGAATGACGTAACCCTCGAAGTCAGCTAAGCGGGCGAAGGCCGCTTCCAGTGGGATGCTCCCCCAGCCGGGCGGCAGATGCAAATCCGCCTCGCCGTAGGGCGCACGCACGCCGCCATCATCGAAATTCGTATCCAGCTTGCCGAAATTGTCATTAAGATGAATGTGCTTGGTGACCGGAGCTGCATCGGCCACTGCCTGGAGATAATCGAAAGGTACGGCCTGCGCCGCCAGGTACAAATGCGCCAGATCAAGCGTCATCGCCACGCTGGGATGCCCGACCGCGTTTACTTGATCGACAATCGGTGGAATGCGCAGCCGGGGATGGTAGATTGGCAGATCCGAATCCGGCTTGCCATTGGCCCGCAACACTTCATATTCCCACAGGTGCGGATCGCCATTTTCCATACAAATCGTCACACCCTGCTGTGCCGCCAACGGTGCGATCTGTTGCAGCGCCATGACTTCGCGTTCAGCGCCTCGCCGCATCTCGTCTGCCGATGGCAGCGGATACACACCATTGCGGACATATTCTACTGCTTGCAAGCCACTGTGATAGACGAGAATATCCGCGTTAATCGCCCCGCAAAACTGGATGCAGGCTTCCAGGACGGCATAATCCATTGGCAGGTCATAGCCAAACGCCAGGTTGGTCCGGTTGGGCGCATGAATCGTATAGTGCAGGTCATAACGATTCAAGACCGCCTGCACCCCGGCGCTCAATTCCGGGATTAAACGACCATTGAGAATCAAGTTTAAAGTCGAGACGCCAATCTCCACCAGCGTATAGCCCGATTCTTGTGCATACTGCAATGCTCGATCAAACTGGTCGAGATGTCCATTTCGCGCACCAATGCTGATACCAATAGCTTTTATGTTCATTATTTCTGTCCCGAAATCTATCAATTAGGTCAAAGTGAGATGCTGATTCGCTATCCGCAAACAAGTTTAACCTGTAGACTAACGACTAGCGACTAAGAACTCATGACTTGATTATGCCCATCACCTACGTCAACGGCGACCCACTCCTCACCCGGTCACAGATGCTGGCCTTTGGCTACAATGCGCAGGGACGCACTGAAGTGGGACCACTGGCAACCGAACTGCTCAATCGCTATCCGGCGGCCTTTGCGACCTATAGCAAACAATGCCGCTCACAGCGCATCAAGGCCGGGCAACTATGGACATGGTATGAAACCCAGCCCCAGCTTGGTTTTCTAGTCGTTCGCGAATCATCAGTCGGCGCGACCCGTCTGCGTTACGTGGATGGGCTGGCGCTCCAACTGGCACGCGATTATCAACGTAACAACATCCAGAGCATTGCGATTGCACCCCTGGGCGATCAAGCGGAATGGCCGCCGATCAAGCAGATCCTGGAACGATGGCTTCAGCCGGTTGCGCTCCCCTGCACCATCTATGAGACCTATTTGCCCGGTGTGGCGGCGGAAGCATAAATCAGTCGACTACTGACCGATAGGGGGCTTCGCGGCCAATCCTGCCGACAAAACGCGGCAAACCCGCATGACCAAGCAGTTGGCGAATTGCCTGCGCTTCGCCTTGATGATACCAGTAATGATAGATCAAGCGCTGAAGCTGCGAACCAATGCTCTCGGAAACCGCCTTGCCATCCACCACGTAAAACGTCGTGAGGATTTCGTCGGTGAGCGTATCAAGATAGTCATCGGACTCGGTCGTGATCTGCTGCCACGCGGCCCACATATCGGTAACGGGTGGATTAGTGGCCGGTTTGCCCGATGCACAGGCTTCGACTGCGGCGACTAGCGTGAATCCCTGCGCGAATTGTAGCCAGTACAATTGCTCGTGCCAGGCGAGATGCCCCACCATCCAGCTAATGCTGTTGATGGGTTCGAAACGACGCGCTGCATCTTCGGGTGTGACCGCTTGCAGACCCCGCTGCCATTCACTGCGGGTAAAACGAAGTTGCTCAACTAACGGATGAACCATAATTGATTTTCCTCACCTAATTTGTCGCTACATTTTCCATCAGAATCCGGCGTAACTGGCCTGCCGTAAATCAAAGTATAGCCCGACATAATCTTTGGTCGGCAATCTATTGACAGCGTCAACCGATTTCTGTTACTTTGAATGAGGAATACAACAGTCAATGCAGGAAATGTTATGTCAAATGCCAGTCCGGTTGCTTCAGAATTCGTTCTCCCCGTTGTCGATGCCCGAACGATCGCCCGCTTCTTTCAGGTATTAGCCGACCCCACCCGGGTGCGAATGGTCAAGGCCCTGGCGGACAACGAATGGTGTGTGAGCGATTTGACGGAAGCACTGGGCATGGACCAACCGGCGGTATCGCACCAATTAAAATACCTGCGCGAAATGGGCCTGGTGGATTGGACAAAACGCGGTCGCCATGTCTATTATTCGCTGGCGGATGAACACCTGCATGACATTCTCCTCAGCAGCATTCAACACCTCGAATGCGAAGTCGGCTGAGCTTGAACGCATATCCCTCTAGCATTCGGCACACTCACTTGCGAAACCAACCGATGCATGCTGGCAGTTTGTGCCAACATCCGCTATAGATGAAGCGTCCAATGACATCAACAAGGTAAGCCTGTGGCCGACGTATTTATCTCGTATTCGCGTAAAGATGCAAACTTTGTCCGCCGACTGCATGCGGCCTTGACCGCTGCCGGACGCGATTCATGGGTCGATTGGGAAGACATCCCGCCAACAGCCCAATGGCTCAACGAAATCTACGCGGCGATTGAAGCGGCGGACGCATTTGTGTTCGTCATTAGCCCGGATTCGCTGACCTCAACCGTGTGCATGAAGGAAGTTGAACACGCAGTTCTGCATAACAAGCGCCTGATCCCGCTGCTTTATCGGCAAGCGACTGCCGATACGCCGGTCATTGAAGCCGTTTCCAGCCACAATTGGATTTACTTTCAGGCTACGGATGATTTTGCTGCAGCTTTCCAGACGCTGCTTACCGCGCTGGATACTGATCTCGATTTTGTGCGCGATCACACCCGCCTGCTGGTCCGCGCCCGTGAATGGGAAGTTCGTGATAAAGATGCCAGTTATCTCTTACGTGGTCAGGATTTAGCCGGAGCAGAAAACTGGCTGGTGAGCAGCAGTGGCAAAGAACCGGAACCCAGTGATCTCCACACCGCTTACATTCTGGCGAGTCGTCAGTCGGCTACGGCACGCCAGCGCATGACTGTCGGCGCATTAATCGGCGGGCTGCTATTGGCTTTGATTCTGGCCGCCTTCGCTCTGGTGCAATGGAACAGTGCGACAATTGCCCAGGCCACTGCCGTTGCCGAGGCCAACCGCCGCGCCACCCAGGAAAATATTGCGCTGGACAATGCCGCCACCGCGACGGTCGCCCAGGGGCAAGCCGAAATTGAAGCAGCGAATGCCGCCACCGCCGCTGCGGTCGCCGTTGCTGCCCAGGCTGAGGCGGAAGAACAGGCCCGCATCGCGCTTGCCGGTCAACTGTCGGCTCAGGCGCTCAATCAGCTTGACGAGCGTTTGGACCTGGCGCTCATCCTCAGTGCGCAGGCCTATCGCACGGCGGATACGCTGGAAGCCCGCAAGAGCTTGTTGACCGCGATCATCAGTCGCCCCCAAATCGTGACCTATCTGCGCGATCATCAACCCGATGGCTTTGTCAGCGCGGTCGCCGCCAGTCCTGATGGTCGTCTGATTGCTTCAGGGGACGATGCCGGGCGCGTCATCCTGTGGGATGCAAGCAGTGGTAAGCGATTGTTTCCACGTCCCTTTGCTCATATGACTGAAGTCATTGGGCTGGGCTTCACGGCTGACAGCCAGCAGGTACACTCCGTTGATCTGCGCGGCAACATCATGACCTGGGACACCACAACCGGCCATCGGGTAGCGTGGCCGCGCCAGGAAGGACGTTTCGACGGCTTTCTGGTAGCCGCTTTTAGCCTAGCGGGCGATAAGGTCGCCCTGGCGAGTGGTCTCACCAACGCCATGCGAATATACGATACACAAACGGGCGATGCCTTAACGCCCAGATTGACCGGCTATAGCGAATTCGTTGATTCAATGGCCTTTACCCCCGACGGCAATTTCCTGGCATCCACCGATCTGAACATGAACATCAAGTTATGGGACGCCATAACCGGGGCGGAGATTGACCGGACCTTCAACAGCGCCGGGACTGTTGATGGCTTTGCTGCTGGAATGACGATCAGCCCGGATGGTACACGCCTGGCCGTTGCTTCAATTACGCAGTTGTTGAGCGTCTGGGACCTTGAATCCGGCGACCTGCTGGGTGAGATCGCCATCGGCGACGAACAGATTGCCGCCGGGGGCATCGCCTATAGCACCGATGGCCGCTGGCTGGTGATCGGGACGCATCGCGGTGGCGTTTTGACTATTGACGCTGAGACCCTGACCATCGCCGATTTTTACCCCACCCAGACCAATCGCGTGAGCCATGTCGCTTTCAGCAACACCCACCGCTTCGTCGCCGCCAGCGAGGATGGCACGCTCACGTTGCTCGACCTTGATAATCCCTCACCCCTGGCCCGCGTATTCACCAGCGGAATCGATTCCGCTGCCGGGATTGCCTTTAGCCCAGATGGTTCACGCCTGGTGACCAACCGCTGCGTTGAGCGAAACGCGGATCGATCCTGCCCACGGCGCGAGTTGAACATCTGGGATGTCGCAACGGGCGAACGCGTGAACGAGACATATCGCTTTGCAGCAGCCAACTGGGCTGATCTCGCGTATAGCCCCGATGGTTCGTTATTGGCCGTGGTCAATCATGACGGCACCGTCCAACTCATTGACGCTCTCACTTTGCAACCGGTGGGCGACCCCCTGCCGATGCCTGAACCGGACACCGATGAAATCCGGGCAATCACCGGGCTGGCGTTTAGCCCCGACGGTCGCTACCTGGGCGGCAGCGGCCTGCTTTCCTATCTCCTGGTGTGGGACCTGGAAACTCGCACATTCATCGGTGAGCCACTGACCGACCCCCGCGCCGAGGGACTGCCCCTGTCAGTGCTGGAAACCACCTGGTCGGTCGCGTTCAGCCCGGATAGCCGCACGCTGGCGATTGGCGGGGATGAAGGCGATATTCGCCTCTGGGATTCAACTACCGCCACACTCAGCACAACCCTTCAACGCGAAGATTTTTCCACCATCTCCGCGCTGGACTTCTCACCCGATGGGCAAATCCTCGCTGCGGGCGACTGGAATCAGAAGATTGCCCTGTGGGACGTGGCGACCGGTCGCCTGCTGGGTCAACCGTTGGCCGGACACGCCGGGTCAATTGTAAACCTCGATTTTGACCCGACGGGTAGCCTGCTGGCCGCGACGAGTCAGGACAGCGCGGTATTGCTCTGGGATGTCGCCACCGGTCAGCCGATTGGCCCGCAGCTAAATAACCCGGACCTATTTGTCTACGATGTCGAGTTCAGCGCCGATGGTCGTTGGCTTGCGCTGGGTGGTATCAACGAATTAAGCCTGTGGGCAATGGACACCGCTAACTGGTCAGCGGTTGCCTGTGAGCGCGCTCAGCTTAATTTCAGCCTGCCCGAATGGGAAGCGATTTTCCCGAACCAACCCTATACGCCCGTGTGTCCGCACAGCGCAGCGGGTTTAGCCGATTTTACCGAACGCGCCGATCTGCTGGCTCTTGAGGGCGACCATGACCGGGCACGCGAGTTGTTTACGATTGCGACCGATTGGGTGATCCAAACTGCCGATGACCGAGAGAGCCGCAGCGTCTGTCATTATGGCTTCATCAATGGCTTTGCCGCCGAGGTCATGCCCGCCTGTGAACATACCGTTGACCACAACCCGACTTATGGCCCGCGTTACAGTGATCGTGGGGTGGCACGAGCGCTCACCGGCGATATTGAAGGTGCGATTGCCGATTTCGAATTTTTCCTGGCATGGCTGGACGACTTCCAGGCTGAGAACGACGTGTTTATCAGCGAGGCGATTGTGGCTGTCCTGGGCGAACCGCGTATCAACTGGATTGCGGATCTTCAAGCCGGGCGCGACCCGTTTGATGCCGAAACGCTAACCACCTTGCGCGACGAATAATCCTCTAGGCCACGACGCGCACCGGTGTCCCGACCTGCGCCCAGTTATAGAACCAGTTCGCCTCATCAACCGGCAGGTTGACGCAGCCGTGACTCATGGGCCGACCAAAGCTGTTGTGCCAGTAGGTCCCATGAATGGCATACCCCTGATAGAAGTACATCGTCCAGGGGACTTGTGGCAGGAAATAATCCGGCCCGCTCATATCATCGGCGGCGTACTTGACGTAGATGCTGTAATCACCGAGCACCGTCGGTGTCTTTGGCAAACCAGTGGACACCAGATGCGAATTCACCAGCGCCCCATTTTCATAGGCATAGATGCGCTGCGTCCCCACCGACACGACCAGCGCCTTGCCCACCGTTGTCGAAGGTGCTGGGGCTTCCGCTGCGGAAGGCACATATTCCCCGGCAACCGGGATCAATAATTCCTGCCCGATATATAGCAGATCGGGGTTGGTGATGCTGTTCAAGCTAGCGATCTCCGATATGGGGACATTATACTGCTTGGCGATGAGGCCCAGTTCCTGCCCGCGTTCGACGATGTGCATGGTCTTCTCGCCGGTATAATTTTCCGCCGTGATGACCTCCGGTTCTGGCGGTGCGATCTCGATCATCGGCAGTTCAATCACACCATCCGCGATTTCCGCGCCCACATTCGCCCGCAACCGGTCCAGCAGCACCGGGATTTCCAGCGACCGGCCCGGCGTCTCGCCCACCGGCTCAAAATTGAAGCGTTCGCTGAGTTCGATCAATTTGGCTTGCGTCTGCACCAGATCAACCTGATAAAACGGCGATAGCACCGTCCCAGCTTCGGCGGACTCAGCCTGTTCGATGGTCTGCGTGAAGTTGACGGTAATGCCCAGGTCCGATAGCAGGACATCCTGCGCCCGGTCCTGATCGACCAGCGTAATCGCCTCATCAATGAGCGTCGCTTCGAGTTGCGCTGCCGCCGCTTCCACCGTCTCGCCGCCGATGTCCACCCCGGCCACGCTGATGCCGTTGGGGATGCGGTCCACCGCCGCGTAGAGCAGCAGCACGGTCAAGGCACAGGCCGCCATTGCCAGCATGATGACCGCCCCGCCGCCCAGCAGGGCATAGGGCAGCCATTTCGGTTGCGTGCGCCGCGCCCGTTGGGGCAGTATGGGTTGATGGAACTGCGTTTGCTGCATGGAGTCATCACCTGCTGAAAACGTCGAATATCATCCAGTGTACGCAGATTCAGCGATCCGCGATGGATGCCGCCACGCTCTGCACCCTACGCTTTCCCTGCGCTGCGGTTTGGAAATTCTGACAGTCCGATTTTTCTGAAAACTCATGATTGAGCTGTACAAATTCGTTGTTCCCAACTATACTTCGTATAAGAATTTGCTATACATACACAATCTGGATTCAACATGAAGTTTATTGATCTGTTTGCTGGAATTGGGGGTTTTCACCTTGCCCTGAGTAAATTAGGACACCAATGTGTTTTTGCAAGTGAAATTGATGAATCATTACGGGAATTATATAAGAGGAATTTTGGGTTAGAGGCGCAGGGAGACATTACTTTAATTAATGAAAAGGATATACCATCTCATGATATCTTATGCGCAGGTTTTCCATGCCAACCTTTTTCAAAAGCCGGTTCACAACAAGGTTTTAATTATCCACAAGAGGGAAATCTATTTAATCATGTGATGCGTATTATAAACTATCATCAACCTGCATATATAATTTTGGAAAATGTCCCGAATATCAAAAAACACGATAACGGTCGCACTTGGCAAAAAATAGAATCAGATTTGCGTTATGCAGGCTATGACATTCGAGACCAGCGACTTTCTCCACATCAATTTGACATTCCTCAAATCAGAGAGCGTCTCTTTATTGTGGGAGAGAAGTTAGAAGTTAGTGAATTATCGAGCTTTGTGTGGCCTTCGAAAAGGGATAACGACCATCCAAGAATAGAAACTGTTCTCGACAAATATCCAGAAAATGCCAAAACTCTAACTCCACAAGTCGAACGCTGTTTGGATGTTTGGCAATCCTTTATCCAGAAATATCCCAAAAATGAGCAATTACCTTCGTTTCCAATTTGGACTATGGAATTTGGAGCTGACTACCCATATGAGAAATCAACTCCCTATTCAATCGGATCAGAAGAATTAGCAAATTATAAGGGGTCACATGGACAATTATTATGTGATGTTCCTCTCGAAGAACGGATGAATTACCTGCCTTCATATGCTCGAAAAAAACAAACTCGTTTTCCCACATGGAAAATTCAGTACATTAGACAGAATCGTGAACTCTATCAACGAAATAGATGTTGGATTGATGAATGGATAAGTCAACTAGCCGAATTTCCGCCAAGTTTGCAAAAATTCGAGTGGAACTGTAAAGGCGAAGAAAGAGATATTTGGAAATATATCATCCAGTTTAGAGCATCAGGTGTCCGAGTTAAACGGCCAACAACTGCTCCATCTTTAGTTGCGATGACAACTACACAAGTTCCTATTATTGCTTGGGAGAAGCGTTATATGACACCGAGAGAATGTCTCAGATTACAAAGTATGGGAGAATTAGAATTTCTCCCTAATGCTTCTACCAAAGTATTTAAGGCACTTGGAAATGCGGTAAACGCAGAGGTAGTCGCAAGAATTGCTGAACTACTCATTGACATAGGAAAATCTGGATTGGATAGCTGTAGCTTTGATAATATGGATGCGTTGACTACTCCCAAGAAAGAGTTTGCAGGCGAGGTTCAACCCAACTGATAATTTCAGATTTTAGACCATCTCCTATCCAGTCTTCAATATTTGCACTTCCAATCGAGGCAGAAAGTAATCTATAACGATCAAGGAATAAACCGGCAACTTTGAATGCACTTAGTTTGAAGTCACGTGATTTATCAGTTTCAAGAAGCGAAAATGGCATAGCAAATCCGCGAGCAGGTTTCGCAGTAAAAGTTACAATTTTTGACCATAACTCTACATCTGGTGTATCAAGTTTTGTATTCCAATTTTCCCCTGTTGCACATTGCACAAGATAAATAGGTAATGCTCCTCTATTATCTTCAAATGATCTATAGCCTAATACATCTAAACCAACATCTTTCGCTGAATGAGGATTAATATATTCTGAATAATCATGTCCCTCATTTTCTTTAACCAGTCGTCCAATTCGCCTTATGGTTTGTGGTAAATCGTCTGTATTAGATCGAGACCAACCGATAACGTCGAACTCCCAATGAGGGAATTGTTTTACGAGAGATGAAGCAGTAAGTCTTTCAAATAATTCTCCTTGTAGAGCATATCCTCCACCTATTTGATTTTGCCATTTAGTATGTAACCTTGACCAAACAGCAAAGGATAATAAAAGACAGAAACTATAAGCTGGATAAACGGTCCATTCTCGTACTCGTGATATACGATCATTGGTTAAAGTAAATGGACTTCCGCTACCTATTGCACGTTGTCGATAATATAATGCTTCCCATGTATCCGACATAAAGGTGTGAGCATCATTTTGGTCGGCAAACACATCGGCGTCCAAAATAACATCAATGACATCATATCGTGAAATTTCGTCCTCATCAGGACTAAATAATACGCTGCTTTCTATCCAATCAGATACAATATCCAATTCTCTCTTATGCTTACTTACTTTAGATGGAACTTCAAGCATCATTGTTTTCCTCGAAAAGCTCACGTTTGATACTTGGAAAAGCATTTAACATTTGAGAGACATGTTTTCCAATAAGCCTTACAGCACCTTTTATTTCATTATTATTTGTGTGAAGATGAACCTCTGAAAGAGAATATTGCAAGAGATTAGCAACTGTACGTAAGTTATTCGCTAATTCGTCTATATCACCACCTGCCTTTTGATAGGCTAATTCAAAAACTGGTTCTGGCTCTGACTCAAGATACTCTATAGACTCCTCATTCTGAAGTATTTTTCCAAAGTCATCCACTCGGCGCGACTCTGGTAACAGAGGTGGTATTTTATCTGTACCAAACATCCATCTAGAAAAATTACCAAGTTTTTCCAAGCGATCCTCTGGAACAGGATTTAAAGCATCTTGAGGACTTGCTTCCATATTAAGCTGCAAATATTCTTGGACACCAGGGGTTCTTAGTGATAAGTACATTACGCTAAAACGATTCTGTACAGATCTCAAATTAGGATCAAAATCTTCCACTTGGTTTTCGAGTTGTTTAAGCAAACGATAGGCCACATAGTTTTGTCTTACGGTTGGTGTTTTACTACCAATTTTTCGTCGAACCTGTTCATAGGTCATTCCTTCGTCAATTAATTTTGATATAAACTCGGCTTTTTCTGCCGGTGCCCACTCTTTAATTCCTGTAACGTGCCTAAAACCTAGAAATGCCTGCACATCGCTTCTTGAGTCAGCCAATAGGTAAGGTACTCGATCAAAAAGCCCAGGAGGTAAAACGTATTCGCTAGCTAACAACTTAAATCTATGAGGTATATTCTCATTATCATCATATGCCATTTGTAAATATTTCAAAGCTGCCAGTCGCCGATTGCCCTCTACTACTATCAGACAATTTTGACCCTCATCGACAACGAGTAAGGCTTCTTGCACCCAGAAACCGCCACTTTCCAAGTAGGACAGAGCCAACTCATCTAGTGTCCAATCACGCATCAGATTAAGAACATCTAGTTGTGAGAGGCTTTTCTCCGTATTATGGCGACCCAGTCTCGGATTTTGAGGATCGAGACATAATTCATCTATATTGCCATAGCTTATCTCTTTATGGACTGCCATTTGTAATCCTCGATATTTTCTGTATTCTCAAAAATTAACCAACATAAGGAAGACACTCTATCCAAGATTATACACGTTTAAATACTGAATATTCTACTCAACCGTGCATAATGCCCGATGACCTCATCCATCATCGCGGGCCAGGTTTGGGTCTCGGCGAAGGCCCGCGCTGCTGCGCCCATCTCGGCGATGCATTCGCGGCTGCTGGCGATTTTGCGCACACCGTCGATCAGCGCGTCAATATCGTTCACAGCGAAGGTATAGCCCGTGCGCCCTTCTTCAACCACATCCGTTACCCCGCCCACCTGTGACGCCACTACTGGCAAGCCCGCCGCCATCGCCTCGACAACGACCAGCCCGAATGATTCGAGCGCTGATGGGAAGACGAAAATATCCGCGCTGGCATACGCCGCCGACAGCGCTTCGCCCTGCAAGTAGCCCATGAAGACGGTTGGCGTCCCCGCAAACGTCGCTTCGATCTCCGCCCGCGCCGGACCATCGCCCACCAGCGCCAGCCGCGTCCCCGGCACGTTCTCCAGCACCGGTTTCAACTGGTGCAACTGTTTCTCGCTGGAGATGCGCCCGACGTACAGCAGAATGATGTCCTCTGGGTTATTGTCCGACAGTCGGTGACGCATGGCGTCATTGGCGTAACGCGGGTGAAATTGCTCAGCATCCACCCCCCGTCGCCACAAACCAACCTCGGCGGTCACGCCGATTTCGCGCACCCGCTGTTGGATATAACGAGAAGGCGCGAGGTTGTAATCGGCGCGGTTCATGATCTGGCGCGTGATGAAGTTGATCGTCGGCGCGATAAAGCTGGCGTTAAACGGCCCGACTTTGTAGTGCTGGGCCACCCGACCATAATCAATGTGATAAGACACCAGCGTCGGTACCTGCATCTGCTTAATCACCATATAACTGAACAGCCCGAACACCGACGGGTGAATTAAGTGAATCACGTGCGGGTCAAACTGGCGCAGTTCCCGAAAAGTGCGCAACGTCGGCAATCCCATATAAAGGTCCGGGTAGAAGGGGAACGGCAGGCTGGGCGCGTTAACGACCGGCGTCTGGTTATAGCGCTCGATCGGGCCACTGGTGCGCGGCGCAAACAGCATCGTCTCCACACCCCGCGTCGCCAGATGGTCCAGCAGCAGGCAAATGACGGCGACGATGCCATCAACTTTGGGCAAAAACGTATCCGTGAACAGCGCGACCCGCATCGCTGCCTCCCATCATGCACGAGTAATTGATTTCACGCACGCTGAGCGACAAGAGTGGGTTTATACAGATTAAGAATTAAATACGGATTATTCTTGTGGCATGCTTTCGCCCAACCTCACCCCCAACCCCTCTCCAAATTGGAGAGGGGAGGAATTACCGCAGGTAAGGAGGGGTGAGGTCAATCATTTTCCGCATTATTTTCTTAAAGATCATAAGCCCATGCTCAGCTTCAACACTGCGTAACTGCACGAGTAATTGTGCTTGCTCCAACCGGTGTTGGGATTTACAATGAAATGACGACTATAGTCCACACAGCGGGATATGTGAATGAGCAACCAGCCAGACGTGATGGTACGGCTAGATGATCGCTTGCGCTTGATGTCAGCCCTCCTGGCCGCGACCAATTGGCCGGGTCAATCGCAGAAAAAGCAGCCGCATGGCACTCATGCGCATGCCCGCGCCACCCGCAAATACCTGAAAGATCATCTCTCCCATCCGGCAGTGCTCAGTTTGCAGGGCCTGCTCGATCAAGGTGCGCCGCTGGAAGCGATGTTCACCTTTATCCTGTGCTTAAGCTGGCCGGGGCTGGAGCTAGAAATTGATGTACTGCCGGGTTGGGTGCCGCCGCGCTGGATTATGGAGCTACGCGACTTTATTCAACAAACCGCCATTACCGACTGGTGGGAGCGCGAAGATGCCGTCTGGCAAAAAAGCCAGCAGGAAGCGGCCCGCATGTTCGAGCATGTGAACTTCAAACCGTTTCTGGAACCATTTGTCGGCCCGGTCAATGAAAATCTGGTTTTCGTGCCCAACATTTCCTACCCCACCGATCAGGAAATTGGCGTGCGCATCGGCAACGAACTGCTGTGCATCACTGCGCCCCGGTTAGCCTGGGGGGATAGCCCACCCTGGCCGTTTGATGAAGACCCGGCCCATGTCTACCGCGCAGCGCTGTCGCAATATGGTCGTCTCCTAGTGATGGCCTATCTGCGCTCCCATGCGCCTCGCTTGAATGACGCCGCCAAAACGCCGCTCCCCGTGAGCGACCAGTTCTCCGCGATGTATCCCAGTTGGGAAGAACAATTTACGGCGTTGTGGGTCGCGGCGGCGGTTGCCATCTATTTGGAAGATCATGTGAGCCTGGCCGAAGCCAAAGCCTATGTGCTGATGGCACGTAAAGCGCAGGGCATGACGATCCTACCGGGCACCGTTAGCGTTCTGCGCCGCTATCTCACCGAACGCACCGCCGGGCGCTACAACAACTTGCTGGATTTCTTACCGATTTTCCCCAAACAACTCCGCGTTGCCAAGCGCATCGTCACGTTGTAGCGATTGCTCAGCGAATACGTTCAATGTCCAGTGTCCAGGGTTCGTCGGTCTCCGCTGTTGAAATCAATACCGTGCAACCTTCCGAGATGAACAAGGTCTCCGCTCCGTTACTTGCTTCACCAGCTTCGAGCGCGAACAGCGGACCATCCGCTTGCGGGCCGCATATCCCCGTGTCCAATTCGGTCTCGACGACTAAAGCGCCATCCGTCACCGCCGTCGCCAGATAAATGCCGGGACCAATACTCACCGGGCCGATCACCGCCAATTGACCATCATCGTCGTTGTTATAGCGCAGTGGATTACAGGCGGTCTTGACCCCTTGAACGGCGACATCAAGGCCCTCTACAATTTGCAAAATCGTGTTCAAATCACCCAGCATCCGCGCCTGCCGCAGGGCCACATTAGTTGTATCGAGCGCTGTAAAGAATCCCTCTAATTCCTGCAATGTACAGGCGGGTCTCACAAATTGTGCCTGGGTGGGGAGCGGTAATAGTATCGCCAAAATGATGATCCCAAAAACTATACGTCTCATCACACCTCTCCTTTTTTGGTTAATAATAAAATTATAACTGACCTTACGCACCTTGTGCTTGTAGGCAGTGGGTTTAAACCCACTGTTTGGGTACAAACTCGAGTGAATCTGCGTAACATCAAATTATAAGATTAAATACTGGATCACAGCAAAAAAATCCCCTCGCTATGTCACAATAACGAGAGGATTTCCAAGATGCAAGTTCAGTTTTAGCTAGGCTGTTCGCCACCATCGTCGCAGCAGCAGGCCACCACCTCCAACGATCATCAGCATAATGCCGAACGCCAGTAGCGGTCCTTGCCACCAGGGTGTCTCGCCAGTCTGGACCAGTTGGCTGGCCCGCACAACCCGCGCGATGTCCCACGTACCATCGCCAAAAGCAAAATTATCAAAAATGACCGGCACGTTGTCGCCGCTGCTGATGCGCGTCAGAATCGTGATCGTGACACTTTCGCCAGGGTCAAGCGTCCCAATATCGACTGTGATGTTTTGGCCGGACACATTAACACTGCCCTGGGTAGCGTCAACTGACAGAATAGCCAGGCCATCAGGCACATCATCCGTCACGACGATGTTATTCTGAGGTGTGCTACAAGGATTGGTGACAACAATCGTCCAGGTGACACGATCACCAATCTGTGCAAACGGTGGGTCAACTTCTTTATCAATTATCAGACACGCATCCGGTGAACGCGTAGGCGTTTCGATGAACGGCGGTGTAGTACCGGGTGTCACCGATCCATTGGGATTAGGCGTATCGTTCGGTCCAGGCGTATCGTTCGGCCCAGGGGTATCATTCGGACCCGGTGTGTCATTGGAGTCGGGTGTATCAGTCGCTGCCGGCGTATTGGTCGGCGTCGGTGTCGGCATCTCCTGAACAAAGCCAAAATCATAAGTATGGTTATTGGCACCGGGACCGCCGGTATTGAGCACAATGACCGGGAACCCGTTCATCAGCACGCCATCGGAGTCCGTCGAATCGCCGACCGTATCGTTACCGGTCAAAAACCACTCAAACAGCGGCCCGCCCGCAGCATAATCTGCCGGATTATCGAGGCGAATCTCATAATCGGTGTTAAACAGCACATTGTCATCTATGCTCGTAAACAGATATTCTCCAGCGGCGTTGGTGGTGGTCGTGGCGACGAGATTACCCGCGCTATCATACAGATTTACCGTGACCCCGGCCACCGGCGTTTCGCCTGGATCTTGCTGCCCATCTTCATCCAGATCAAACCAGACCCGATTACCGATCTCGACCGGGGCTGGTGGACACAGTGCTTCCATACCGCCCAGTCCATTGGCTTTACCGAGTTGAACCGGAGAACCAATTGAACTGTTAAAGACCCGATAGGCTCGTGTGGTTTGTCCGGTGCTGTTATCCATCCACCGGAACCCGCCGTCGAATAACTCGGAATTGATGGGCACTGGGTCGAAGATCGTACTGATCAATTCACTTTGCCCTGGAATCTGTAACAGGCTTCCGATTGACAATTCATCATGAAAATCGGTCAGAAATTCTTCATAATAGAATTCACCGCCGCCCGGACCCTGACCATTGCCCGCACCCCCGGTGGTCGTACCGCCACATGACCCATTGGACTCCGCGGTCCAGGTGCCGCCGACATTGCACACCCGCAAGATGTCACCAGCGGAAATTGCCAGGAAAAAGCGGGTATCGGTCAGATCAGGGCTAAAGGCATTATTACCGCCCTGATCGCCAAACCGATCGCGGATGCCCAGGATCATATCGCCGTTGTTATCGAACTCTATATCACTGAGCCAGGGTTGTGGATAAGTAATGACTGGAGCCGAGAAAAAAGTTAACGGAAAACTGGAAACCCAGGGCAACCATTCAGCCGGATGTTCGGTTTCACAGGTTGCCACTGCCGCGTCATCAACACAGCCGCGCGGATAATTCAAAGGTATGCTGACGATTGAAGTCGCTGCGCCCGATGTCGGATCAATCGCATACACTGCTGCGCTCAATTGCGATGCATCGCCGGTCGATTCTGCCGTACAGGTGATGCCGACATACACCTGACCATCATGAAACTCGGCGGCGAAAGGCCGGGCATCACCCGCGACCGGACAGGGTGCTGGCAGTGGAAAACTGCTGGCGCTGCCGGGGTCATCGACCGGGATTGAGTACAATCGTCGATCAAACAAGTTGACGACCCAGAGCGTCGTGTCATCATCGGACATAGTCAAATCACCCAGGCCAGTTTTGCCCACCGCGTCAAACGCTTCAGCATCTATGAACCAGGGATCAATGGTTGGTCGACCGGCATAGGGTGTGCCATCGGTATGAACCGGCCCCCCGGCGGCGGTCAGGGTCGTAAAGACCGAAGCACCGCTGCCATCAATCCGATAGATGGCACCGGGACCGCCCGTACCCAGCCCGGTGTGACGCTTCACGAAAGCGCCTGCGAACAGACTATCGGTCTGGCGCTGGTAGGCCAGTCCCCAGGTCGTACCCACCTCATTGGCGACTGCCAGTGTGGCATGGGGTGGTGCATCGAAGCGACCACTGGAAGGTGGAGCGAGGTCAGAACTCCCGGCAGTAAACGGAGCAGTGATCACGACATCCATCGCATTATTCGGGCCAGTACTCTGATCGCCCACTACATAGCAGGCGGTTGCAACATCCGGGTTGGCACTACAATGCTGACCGGGATTCGCCAGCCCCAGATCAATGCTACCGGCATTATCAGCACAGGTGACAAAGACCACGCTGGTGAACGAACCGCTGCCATCGGGGCCAAAGTTGAGATAAACGTCCAAAGCAGCCGGCATCTCGAATTCAATGCGCACTTCATCGGCTGGCGGCAATTGGGTAAGCGTATAGGTACCATCAGCCGCCGTCGTCGTTGTTTCAATAATGGCGTCAGTATCGTCATAAGCATTGACGATAATACCGGCGACACCGGGTTCATTGGGACCAATCGCACCACTGGCATCAAAGTCGCGAAAGGCAGTACCGTCGACCTGACAGAAGGGCTGATGCAAAGGCCGCGCCAGCACACCCGCCAGGGGAACCACCAGGTAGGCTAACAGGCTCATCACGCTCAGCGTCGGTAGCAACAAATGTTTTTTCATCAGGTTTTATCTCGTCTGTAATCAGAATTGACGATTCGAGTCACAATGCTACTCTTACTATGCCCACCTAAAAATAGCATTGCAGCACAAACATGTGCGTGTTGTAAATTTTATGGCGGTAATTATAACAAATGGTTCCAATGTTATCCGTTAATAAGTACAAACATTAACAACAGTAGCCTAAAGGTACCGCAACTGGTACCGCGAGGGCTGTCAGATCGGTACAACGTAAATTTGTGACGCACTCCGTTGACGCACACCTGCCGTCATGTTACCCTTAACTTATGGATTGTGGACAACCCTTTATTTGCGTCCGAACAACCCAAATTATATACCCGGTTTGTGACCACCGTTCCGCACTTGAACGGCGACTTGCACCCTATTATTCGTAAGTTGAGTCATCAACAAATCTGGGAGTCCAGAGCATGTTATCCTATGAGTTTGTGTTTCGTATTGTTGGCATGGGCGTCTTCGCGGTCGTTGGGGCGCGGGTGGGCCTGGACGTTGCCGACATTTTTGCACTGCCAGTTCAGTTAGCGGCCTTTATTTTTGCGCTGGTGGGTGTGCTCTTTGGCATTATCCTGACCCCCTGGATCACGGTACGTCCTATTCGCTTTATCAGCACCACCATCAACGAGATGTCAATTGATGTCCTGTTTATGGGTGTGCTGGGGTTGCTGTTGGGACTTACGATTGGTCTGCTCAGTGCCTATCCATTATCAATCGTGGAAGGCCCTTTGGGAACCATCCTCCCGGCGGCAGTTTCAATCGTTGCAACGTACCTGGGGTTGACCATTTTCACGATGCGATCCCGTGAAATCTGGACCTTCTTGCGCGATCAATGGGGCCTCAAGTCGGCCCGGCGCAGCCTGGCGCTAACTGGCGACCGGGAACTGCTGGTGGATACCAGCGTGCTGATTGACGGACGTATTGTGGAAGTAGCAGAAAGTGGTTTCCTCGGTGGAACCCTCCTCGTACCCCGCTTTGTCCTATCCGAACTTCATCAGGTGGCTGATTCGTCAGATCCCTTACGCCGCAATCGCGGTCGGCGTGGACTGGCAAAACTCAATGAATTGCAGCGCAACGACGATGTCCTCATCCGCATTATCGAAGATGATTTTGACACCGTACCCGAAGTTGATGACAAGCTGGTCATGCTGGCAATTCAAATGGATATCCCCGTCGTCACTAACGACTATAACCTCAACCGGGTTGCTGAGGCGCAGGGTGTGACCATCCTTAATATCAATGTTCTGGCAAACGCGGTGCGCTCGGTATTTATCCCTGGCGAAACGTTCCCTATCCACATTATTCAGGAAGGTCGCGACCAAGACCAGGGCGTCGGCTATCTGGAAGATGGCACGATGGTCGTCATCGCCGCCGGCAAACAATATATGGACCGCACCGTCAATGTGACCGTGACCCGCCTTATTAATAAACCGACCGGGCGCATGATTTTTGCGGAAATAGCCCAACAATAGCCTGCGTTAATCGGCTAAATTGTTCAAAATTTCTTGCCGGGTGCGTTCGTATTCATCTTCAGTGATGAGGCCTTTGCGGCGGGCCTCCGCCAGTTGTTCGAGTTTCTCAGCAAGCGTGTCATGATCGTCGTTGGTATTAATCGCCAAATTGATGCCCAGCACCTGCTCCACCATTTCCAATCGCTCCGGTGGAATGTTCTCCAGACCGTAAATTTCAGCCCTGGCGGTGCCGCCCTGGGCAACGATTTGCGCAAAGCGGCTGACTGCACGCTGTTTGACGATCTGACCACCACGCACCATTGCCAGAATACTCGCCAGCAGCAGTACAACAAACGGTGCAGCTATGGTGATGACCGCTGGCAGGGTAATATCGCGTTGCTGATTTTCTGAATCCTCGCAGTGGAAGCTGACGCTGCGCCCTCCACGACCATCCGAATTAAAGGTGTAGGATCCCAGCACCCAGCCAATGGTTTCATGAGGCCGGCAGTGCAGTTGTTGCAAAATCTGAGCCGTAAGCGGATTGTCCAGGCCACTTACGCCGATGAGTAACGCGCCAATCGCCAAAATGAGCAACGCCGCCCCTACCACAAAATATAATCGGGCCATCGCCTTCGCTTTCTAGTAATTACCGTAAGCGAAATATTTCATAATCACCTTCAACATAGATACGTTCTAAATCCGTCTTCCATTTCGGTGCAGCGGGTGCAAACTGCCGCTCAGCCGGGCCAAAAAATACGTACTCGATACGACTGTCATGGTAAAGTGTCGCCCGTTCTTCAGCTATGAGTTCATCAGCAAAGAACTGTTCGGCAACCCGCGACTTCGTTTCGTAGTAGAGCGTCTCCGGCCCATGCCCAATGTACACGCGCAGATTGGTATATGCCGGTAGTCGGGTGCCGGTGGGAAACGCACTCAGCACCACCGCGTCCGGTTCGGCCTGCTGGTTTAGCCAATCGAACGCGGCAATTTGCGCCGCCGGGTATATGATCTGTGCGGACCCGGATAATGCTGTGAAAAATCCACCTGACAGTAACAAGAGACTGGTGGGCAGCGTTGCCAGCAGGGTGACGATCAGGATTCGCCGGAACGACCAGCGTGCTGCTAATTGGGCGATGCCCATCGCCGCCAATATTGCCAGCGGGACAATGACGGCCTCGGCCAAACGCCGCTGCACGTTAATCGGCAAGTATACCAGCACCGGAACCAGCACCGGCCAGCCGATGAGCAGTTGCCAGCGTAGATGTGCTTTGCGCCAGGCAACCCGCCCCTCAACGATTGCCAGCGTTGCTATCGGTAGATAGGCCAACCCATAATGCAACGGCGGTGGTGAATACAGCAGGTTCTGGGCGGACCACTGGGCAAAGATTGGATTCGCGCTGAAGATCACCACATTGTAGACGAACAACGGCACTGTAATCGCCGCGCCGACGACCGTGCGAATAAATAAATTCCAGGGCAATTGGCGTTGTCGCAGCCAGGCAGCCAACCCCCAGCCGCCGAGAATGCAATAGATAATTACCAGATAAAAGGGCACCGCGAGGCCTACAATCAGCCAACACAAACCGGCCAATCCTGCATATACGGGCCAGCGCCGCCGGTTCAAGCTGGCAAAGATTAGCAGCAAGCCACCCAACAACGCGGCCCGGGCCAGCGCCAGATGCGGCAACCCCAGCAAGATTTGCAGCGTAAAGCCTTCTGGGATGTACAACTCCGGCGGCGGATTGTCAGCACCCATCAGCAGCAACACCCAGCCAAGGCCACCGCCAATGGTCGCCAGCACCAGCGCCATCAACCGGGTACGGACTTCAACCACAAATGCGGCGATAAATCGGTACAACACGCCGATCAGCAGCCCACCCCACAGCCAGCGCATCAAGTGAAACGTGCCCACCATGATGCCCGTGAGCGCCGGGTCCGTATCGGCAACGAACAGACCGATGATTTGCCCTAGCAAAATATAGGGCAGAAAAAGCAACCCGACGCCTTCATGTTCCTCAGCCGTGTAAAAAATGTGAAAGTCCCATTGGCCTTGAACGCCCAGCCGCATCTTGCCCAAATATGAATTGCCATCATCGGTGCCAAACAAAAAACCGCTGAATACCTGACTTGCCGGTGTCTGTGCCCAGGCCAACCAATAGGGCAGCGACACGATGAACAGCAATAGCACCGCATAAATCACAACCCACCGCCATTCGCGTCGGGTAATCCGCCGATCGGTATCTGTTGTCAAACGAACCTGCCCTGTGCAATTATAGATAACCTCATTATAGATGGTGTTTGCCGAACTCATCTGAACAAATCATTCTTTATCTGTTGACCCCCTCCGTCTGCCTGCGGCAGCCTCCTCCCCCAACGCATTCTGAGGAGCGGACAGGTTGGGAGGTAAAGGTTTGAAAACGAGCGGTTCATCGGCAACACTAAGCGTTGACGAAAACGCGAAAGGTGGACAACCGATGAACCCAGATATACTTTATCAATGGACGGCGGAATTGGCGATGCAATTACCCGGATTAAATAGCTGGCAAGTGACCAATCTGGGGCTATTCAGCTATGGGGTGATTGAGGCGGAGAGCAGCCAGCAGATGCAAATTGCGCGTAAAGTAGCCTGTGGGGAACAGGCAGCCTCGGCGGAGAAGCGCTTGCGGCGGTTCATCGCCAATGAGCGGCTGTCGCTCACGCGCTTTTTCGAAGAGTGGACAGCGTGGGTGCTGCGCTGTTTGGAAGGGCCAGGGGTGGTGTTGCTGGTCGATGAGACCAAACTGGCGGATCGCCTGGCCTTGATGGTGGTGGGTGTGGCTTTTGAAGGCCGTTGTATTCGGCTGGCCTGGCGCTGCTACCGGGCTAATGATGCCAGCGCCTACCCGGCTGAAGGGCAGGTTGAGATGATTGCTCGGTTGCTGGCGATTGTGAAGCAGGGAATGCCGCCGCGCACAGCGGTTTTGGTGCTGGCAGATCGCGGGATTGGGACATCACCCGACTTGTGCCAACGGGTCGCTGATTTAGAGTGGCACTACCTGTTTCGGGTGACTAAACAAAGCAAGATCATCACGGCGGATGGCGACTACACCATTTATGAGCAAGTCACCGCGGGTCACACCTGGGCTGCCAGTGGCTTGATCTTCAAAAAACGGGGGCGTATCCCGGCGCATGCCCGCGCGGTGTGGCAGGATGGCTATGATGAACCCTGGGCCTTAGTCACCAATGATGCCCAGTTGACGGGTTGGGAATATGCCCAGCGGAATTGGCAAGAGCAAAGTTTCCGTGATCTGAAAAGTGGCGGTTGGCAGTGGTCGTCCAGTCGGGTGCGTTGCCCAGATCATATGGCGCGCTTGATGCTCATCCTCGTGGTGGCCTATGGCTGGATACTCGGCCTGGGCAGCTACGCGGTGCATTGGCATCAAGCCCGCGGTTTGATCCGCCAGGCTGATGGTCAACTACGTCGTCAGTGGAGTTTATTCAAGGAGGGATTACAATTCTTTACCGACTACGTTGCCAAGCACGGCGTGTGTCTGAAACCCTGTTTCGTCTCAGACAAACGCTTACTTTGAAACGTGTCCGCTCCTCAGCCCAACGTATTGGGGGAGGCCGGGTGGGGGTGATTAATAGAAATTGCGTACTAAAAATGAGTTGACCAACAGCACCATTATAAGCATGCCAGCGCTGCTAGAATCATGACGTTTGTTGAAGTGCTTACCAAATAGCATAAAAAATATATAAAATTACGAATTTTTTCACATTCTTTCACTGCGCCTTCACCTATAATAACCTCACCTGCTAAATGAGGGGGTAATGCAATGCCCTATAAAATTGATTGGTATCAACCACAAAATATTCTTTTGTGTCAGGCAACGGGGACGATTACGGATGCTGATCTCTGGGAAATGGGCCAGAGCCTAACGACCCATCTTGATGAAAGTTCGACAGCAACGCATGTGATTTTCAACTTTGAGGGGATGGACCGCTTCCCGAACCGCTTGCCACAAATTCGGCACCGGTTACGCGATTTTTATCTGCACCCGGCGCTGGCATCAGTGACGGTTGAAGGTCGGGTCAACCCCCTTGCGAAGTTCATTTTCGAAACACTGACCAAAACCTTCCGCGTCGAATATCGCACCGTGGACTCCAGCACCAATACTGCTGAGCACGAGTTACGAACCATCGTTTATTAGGCGTTTACTGGCCTATCAAAGCGGTTTGTTAACGAGTGCAGGATGCCGGACAAACCATGCCGGGAATCATCTGATCTTCCGCAGTCTATTTTTTGTATCCCCTGCCGATAACACTTCATCTCGATCCAATCAATACTCATGTCAGCGTGCCTTCGCGGTGATGATTATTTTTTACTAGAGCCTAGAATCAAAAAGACCGAGCATAAACGTACTCGGCCTCATCCTATTGACAGGCAGATCTTTACAGTGCCTGCTTAATCAACTGCTCAATGTTGGGTTGCGGATGTGCCCCGACCAGCTTACCCACCGGCTGACCGCCCTTGAACAGCAGTAGCATCGGTATGCTCATCGCTTGATAGCGCTGGGCTGACATCGGATTTTCATCCACATTGAGTTTGGCGATTTTGATCTGCCCGGCGTATTGTTGTGCCAGCCGTTCCAGCGTGGGTGCCACCATATGACACGGACCACACCACGGTGCCCAAAAATCAACCAGCACCGGCACCTCACTCTGCAAAACATCGGTCGCAAATGAACCATCACTCACCGGAACCGGGGTCGCACCACTGGCCGCCCGTGCCGCAGATTGCGCGGCAGTCTCCAGCGGCTTTGGTCCCATGCCCAACAGAAAATCAACATGTTCGTCAACATCGGCTGGCAGGATTTTCCCGGCGCTCGATTCGATCTCGCCCGCTTCCAATGTGAGCAAGGCAGGTAACGGGGGTCGCCCATAATCGGCATAGGTCTGGGGATTGCTGTTGGCATCAACCCGTGTCACCAGAATTTCCCCGGCATGATCTTTCGCAACCCGGTTAAAGGCGGCATCTAATTGCACATTGGGCTGATCGTATAGATAGAGCACCACGGGCAGCTTCTGCCCCAGGACTTTTTTCACGCTATTGTCATCGGTGGTAATGGGTGTATCAAAGACCGGCATTATTTAGACTCCCAACTTAATTCCTCTCAGTTTAGACGCAGCGACGGCGATTTTCCGTACAAAATTAATAAAAAATCCGAGAAAATCGACTAAAATATGGACATCCTTACCCAATACCAACGATTGGGTTTTCCTTATCGGCAAGATAGTCTACTATAATAGGTAGATAGTTTAATGCTGACAGCGATTTTTTCGTTATCTCTATTGATGGGGATAGCGCTTGTTTGTTTGAGGGGAGTGGTACGTGTCGTCCTCGCTAATTGGTCGAAGATTAGGTAAATATGAAATTACGGAACTGCTGGGTCAGGGTGGCATGGCGACCGTCTACAAAGGTTACCGCCCGGATATTGATCGCTTCGTAGCGATCAAGGTGTTGCCGCCCCATCCCGGTCGCAATCATCAGTTTGTGGAGCGGTTTCGGCTCGAAGCCCGGACAATTGCCCAATTGCAGCACCCACACATCCTGCCAATGCACGATTACGGCAGCGATGGCGACATCCTGTACCTGGTCATGGCCTTTGTTGATGGCGGCTCCTTAAAAGACCTCATTAATAATGGCCCGGTCCCCATTAAGGACACCGAAACGATTTTGCGCCAGGTTTCTTCGGCGATGGATTATGCCCATCGGCGTAATGTCATTCACCGCGACATCAAACCCGATAACATTCTACTGGATAATGAAGGCCACGCGTTGCTGGCTGATTTTGGCATCGTGAAAATTATGGAAGGCGAGGGTGAAAACTCCGGTTTGACGGCTACCGGTGGCGTGCTGGGAACCCCGGCTTACATGGCCCCGGAACAGAGTCAGGGTATCGGCGTCAATAACCATGCCGACATTTACTCGCTGGGCGTCATCGTTTACGAAATGATTACCGGGCGGCAACCCTACCAGGCGGATACGCCCATGCAGGTCATGCTCAAGCATATCACCGACCCGGTGCCGACGTTATCCGATTTTGCCGGAACCCTCCCACCAACGCTGGAACCCGTTATGATGAAAGTTCTGGCGAAGGAGCCGAGTGAGCGCTATGAGACAGCAACGGAATTTGCGCAGGAATTCTTGCGGGCTGTTCACCGCGATGATTCCGTCCCCATCCTGACAACCAGTACGCGCACCCAACAAAACCCGCCCCAGGTGACGGCGACGCCACCACCGACGCAACCGGCACCCGTTACGCCAGTCGATACGAACACACCATACGAGGTTGCATCCACCGGGACTCACGAGTCTCCAGGTCGTGGGGGCACCAATCCAGTTCTGTTGTTGGGTGGCTTTGCCATCATTGCCTTACTCGCGGTCATTGTGGTGCTGCTGGCCTTAAACAACAATCCAGATGATGGCAATGGGCGCAACATTCAATTGACCACCGCCACCCCGCGCCCGCCAACCGAAGTGGCAGCGACTGATCCGCCGGTTGTGGCAGCCGACCCGACCTCGGTACCTGTCGCAGCGGCTCGCACCTATGGACGACTCAGTTTTAGCACCACCCGCGAATTGGGCGACACCGTCAACTTGCAGGTTACTGGCCTGGCACGACCTGGCACAGGAACGGATTATGTTGTCTGGCTGAAAGATACAACCACCGACGAATACTTGAATATCGGCAGTGTCGCGGTTGATGGGCTGGGCAACGGCGTGCATCGTTTTGTCGATAGCGAAGGCCGGATGCTCCCCGCTCATTTTAATGCGCTGCTGGTCTCGGCGGAGACAGAAACTGGCGATGCACCGACAGGCGACATCGTATATAGTGGGCTAAATGCGGCGGTTATCCGCGACGCACTCAGTGAGATCTTTGTGTCATCGTCTGACGGTTTCGAAAATGGCAGTCTCTATGAGGGCGCACTGGCCGAAGCCGAACTCGCAGTCGTGCATACCAGCTACGATCATGGCAATCATGACCGCTTTGGGCTGGTCAACCGGACCGAACACACCATCAATATTCTGATGAACACCGAAATCGATTATGATGGCAACAATCTCGCCGAAAATCCCGGCTTCCGCTTAGGTGTTCCTGGCCCGCTGGATAAAATTGAAGAATTATTGGATTTCGATTTCAGCGCTGAGGGCATGCGCCGTGATCTCCAGAGCGATGTCGTACGCATGGACTCCTGCATTCGCAACGCCCGCCAATGGCTGAACGAATTGTATGAACTTGAGACGGGCTGGACCGAGATCACGGAAGAGGTTGAAGAAGAATTCGCCCAGTCGGAGATCCTGGAATCTGAAGTCATTATCAACAAGATGATTGAAGGCGATGACGCCAACCGTGACAATCAAATCGCTGGGGTACGCGGTGAGTGTGGCCTGCGCCAGATTCCGACCTTTGGCCTGTTGATCGGCAACCTGGACATCCAGGCGGGTGATGTTACCAGCTAGCCACCTGATAACTTGACTGATCGCAAAACGCTCCGCATTGGGGCGTTTTGTATTTCTCAATCCGCCAACTTGCGCTAACATTCAGGCAGATGGATAGGAGAATGATTATGGCGCGAATCTTCGTAAGTCATGCCTCCCGCGATAACCCAATAGCGGAACAGGTTTGTGCAATTCTCAACGCACAGGGCATTCGCTGTTGGCTCGATAATTATGAAATTGACCCCCAGGTGGACTGGCTCAAGCAAGTGGCAACTGCTGTCCGCGACTCATCTCATGGGCTATTTCTGCTCTCAAAAACGTCAATTAAATCACCAGCGGCCATGCGCGAATACCGCGATCTGTTGAAGCAAGAAAAGCCCGTTTACGTCGCCTTGATCGAACCGGTCCCGGCTGATGACCTTCCCTTCGATCTACAAACTGCCCATACCTATGATCTGGTCGCAGATCTGGAAAGTGGGCTGGCAACGCTCATTGACGATATGCAGGCCAATGCCGGGATGGTGACGCTGGCCGAACCCCAGCCAGATAGGCGCGACATCACCATCACCTTGCAGGCCAACCTGACTAATCTGGATACGGATCGATTCGTTGACCTGATCGGGCGGCTCGTGGATGTTGGCATCACAGATATTAAGGTGATTGATGTTACCGCAGGATAAACTCATTGTTCAGGTGACGATTGACCGCCACCGTCGTCAGGAACTCATCGAAGTCGCCGAACAACACCGGGGCCTGTTCTCCGAATTGCAGATTTTGCCACCGGCAATGCCACCCTTCCCTGATAAAAGTATCTTCATCAATTACCGTCGCGCAGATAGCGAGGATGTTGTCGGGCGCATCTATGATCGTCTGGTTGATGCTTTTGGCAAAGGCAGTGTATTCAAAGATGTTGAGGACATCCTGCCGGGGATTGATTTTCGCCGGGTGCTGGAACGCGAGATCGCCGCAACCGATGTCATGCTGGTCGTCATTGGTCCCGATTGGCTTTCGAAGCACAACAAACGCCGTTTACATGAGCAAAATGATTTCGTCCGGTTGGAGATCGAAACCGCGCTCAAACGCGATATTCCCGTGATTCCCCTGCTGGTGCGCCGCCGCGAACGATTACCGCAAAAACGTCATCTGCCAGCCGATATTCAAGAACTGGTGTATCGCAATGCGCTACCGGCGCGTCCCGATCCCGATTTTCATAATGACATGGACCGCCTCATTCAGGGTCTGTACACCTTATTTGCGTCGCCATCCCAAAGCCTGGCCTTAGATTTTCCCCGGCGCACTGACTCGGCAACTGGCACAGACGACTGATTCAAACTATATTCTAACTGTTGTGTGCCGGGTTATCAGGGAGCGTAAATGTGATTGCGAATTTGCTGCGGTTGCTGGGGCGGCTATTTGGCGGTTCAACCCCATCCACAAAGCCCACCGACTTACCTGAAGAATTTGACAGCGTGGCGGGGGCGGTCGATAAATCAATCTCGCACGGGTTTGTGTTGCCCGACCGCGACTTTTTGAGCTGGTATCGCGCCGCTGAGCCTTATACCGAAGCCTTTGCACGCGTTGCCGTCGTGCGGTCCCCGGCGGGCAATGACCTCAACCGGTTCCGCAATATTACCGCGGTCGAAGCACCTAACGTCTGGCTGCACGATAACGCCCTGGCCCACATCCGCCGCATTTATCCCAGTGTCGTGCGTGTGGATACCATCAAAGCGAATACACCGAGCCAACTGCAACAGATCCTCCAACAGCGCATCGCTGCCAATGACCGCTATGGGGAAAACCAAAACGCGGGCCAGCATATCGACGAACGCTTTGTCCTTAATTGGCCTGCCGACGCCCTTCCCGCCAGCATTACCACCCCATTTAATGCCCAGCAGGGTGATAACCGCAATGAAGGCGTAGACATTTACGCGCCACCCGGAACGACCATCCGCGCCGCCATTTCAGGCATTGTTGCGCTAGTGGTACGAACACCGACCGCTTTAGGTTATGGACAATATGTGCAGATTGACACCCAGCATCAGGGCACTGAGTTCCTGGTCACGCACGCCCACCTGAGCCAGATCAATGTAACAGCGGGCCAGGAAGTGGAGGCCGGCGATCCGATTGGCGTTTCTGATTGGGATAGTATCAAGCTGGTAGTCCAGACACCGGGTCAGGGGCTGGCCGGTTATCAACTGCCCGATGTGGTTGATCCCACCCCCATGATCTACTGGAATTCGCTGCGGCTGCAGCCGACGGATAACGGACTGCGCCTGCGGGAACGACCGGGCACCCAGTTTCCCATCATTGGTCAAATCAACCTGGGTGACGAACTCGAAACACTGGAACCACACGGGCGCACGCTGGCAAAAGTCGGACGCAACGGCCAATGGCTGAATGTGCGAATGCCCAATGGCACGACCGGACACGCCGCGGCGTGGTTTCTCAATGCCATCTCACCGGACCTCGTAGGCCGTGTGCGGCTAACCGGCATTAATCTCGACTTCTATCATCGATTGGGCAAGCCCGCGCCGAACCGCTTGGGCAATATGGGTTGGGTGCGTTTTGCCTACAATGTCTCATATAATCCACAGGACAATACGCACGGCAACATTGACCTGACCCAGGCGTATGCCCGGTACCGGCCCTTTATCGAACAATATGCTCGCGCCGGGTATCAGGTCATGGTGGTCTTCACCCATCAAACCTATGGTGAAGGGCAGCATTATAATTGGAACGAAATGGACAGCACACTCTGGCGCGACCTGACGGGCCGATTCGTTGACATGGTGCGCCAAATCGCCGGGCAATATGCGGGTCAAAATCTGATTCATGCCTACCAGATCTGGAACGAGCAGGACGCCCAACCCGGCCTGGGCGCATCGGTTCCCATGCCACCAGGCAACTATGCCTTCTTGTTAGGCGAGACTATTCGCGCCATTCGTAAAGTCGATAGCAAAGTGCCAATCATCACCGGCGGTCATACTACCGGACCCGCGAGCGGCACCGCTTATGCTCGTGCAACCTTGAAGGCCATGCCACCAGGAATTGCGCCGGATGGGATCGCGATTCATCCCTATGGCCGCGGCACCACGCCGGGCCTATCCTATACGCCCTTCGGCCACATTGATGATGAGATTCAGGCCTACAGTAGTGTGCTGCCGGGTAAACCACTGTGGATGACGGAGTGGGGCGTGCTCGATCATCCCGATGAGCCAGTCGAAGACATCGCCACCTACGCTGCCGACATGGTTCAGAATGCCCGTCAGAAACACCCCGGTAAACTGGCCGCGATGATCTGGTTTGCCTGGGCACAGAGTATGCACAATGGCTATGGACTGGTCGGGACTGACGACCAACCCCGCCAACCTTTGTACGACACGTTCATGAAATTGTAGCAAGTTTATGCAAGCACCAGCGGCCCCAGGATTTCTTGACCATTCCGGGTAGCTGCCCCTACCAGGCGCTCAATATCTGGTTCCGTGGGTGGGGGCAACGTGCGGGCTGGCGCAGGCTCACCGGCTTCGGCGACAAATCGATCAAAGCCAGAGGGGATGGTCATTGCCAGTGTCCGCACTTGCTCATCACCAACGACTTTGTATCCATGTGGAACATCCCGCGGGAGCCAGACAAACGATCCAGGCCCAGCGATCAGGCTTTCATCACCGATAACGCCCTGTATCGTACCTTCGAGGATGAAAAACGCTTCGTCCTCAGTATGATGAACATGCAGAGGCGTAGCGAAATCGGGCGGATGAACGAACTCCACGAGAGACATGACGTCACCCGTCAGCTTGCCAGAGGCCTTGATCGTCGCCAGCGTGCCAATGAACCAAATGGCTTCGCCTTCGTCCGCAGCGAGCGTATAGGGTTGAGATTTAGCAGTCATAATGTGCTCCTAAAAAAAGCTATATGGGTTGACTTTTTATGGGACTTAGTCTCATAATGAACCTAAGTATCATAAGGGGTCTTTACTTTTTTGTCAAGAAGGTGAAAATGACAAAATCATACACATCATTTGGGCGAACGAATCAGAAGATGCGCACGCGTGCAGCCATCAAAGCGGCGGCAGCCGAATTTATCAAGCGGGGGGAAACACCCAGTATGGAGCAGGTTGCCGAAGCAGCACTGGTTTCCAAAAGTACTGCCTATCGTTACTTCCCCTCACAGGATGCACTGATTGCCGAAATCATGTTGGATACAGCATTGGGATCCGGTTTAGAAGATGTCTCGAAAGCAGCGAAGACATCTGGCACAGTTGGCGAACGACTAGCAGCAACCGTCCGGGTTGAGCATGCTCTAGTGACCCGGCACGAACGTGCCTTTCGCACCGCTATTAGTGTCATGATAAATTCCCACCTGGATGATTCAAGCCGACTACCGCGACGCCCCGGCAACCGTTTGCGTTATATCGCCGAGGCTTTAGCTCCACTGGCAGACGAGTTGGAAGATTCCACGCGACAGCGTTTGATAATGGCACTGGCACTTTGTGTTGGCATCGAAAGTCTGATCGTTCTGGAAGATATTTGTGGATTGTCGTCGGAAGAAGCAGAAGCGGTCAAACTCTGGGCTTCGAATGCGTTACTTCAGGCGACGCTGCAAAACAATAATCCTGATTCCAAAGTATCAATTCAGTAAATGAACCCAAGTTGACCATGAGGACAGATGGGTACCCCAGCTGTATCTTGACACCGAATAGGGGTAAGGTTAAGCTTAATATTATGACTGAACCTATGACATCTCCCAACCTTGATGCAACCTTCGCCGCTCTATCCAACCCTACTCGCCGGGCGATCCTGGCCCGCTTAATGCAGGGTGAGGCCACCGTCACCGTACTCAAACAACCATTCGACAAAATGACACTGCCAGCGTTTTCCAAGCATCTACGCGTATTGGAACGGGCGGGTCTGATTGAACGCCGCATCGAAGGCCGCACCCACCGCATCATGCTGGCGGCCCATCCCCTGCGGTCTGCTGCCGAATGGCTGGCGGTATACGAAGATTTCTGGACCGATAGTTTCGATGCGTTAGCGACGGTCCTGCAAGATGATCATCAGGAAGGCAATGATGGCAACGCCCCTGCCACAGACTGATACCCGCCTCCAGGTGCAACGTGAATTTGCCGCGCCCCGTGACCGCGTGTTTGCCGCCTTTACGACGCCTGATCTAGTTCGTAAATGGTTGGGCGGCACCGAAATTCAAAGCCCCCATGCCGAGATTGACTTGCGGGTCGGCGGTCAGTACCGCATCACGATGCAACCACCCAATCGCAACCCCTTTTACATCGTCGGGACCTATCAGGAAATCATTGTCCCAGAAAAACTGGTGTACACCTGGTCGTTTGAAGGCGGTGATGTGCCGGTGCAGGATACCCTGGTTACAGTTGAATTCCACGAGCGTGGCAACCATACCGAGGTCATATTGCGGCACGAACGTTTCACCAACAAAACTGCGCGTGATGCCCATGAAAGCGGCTGGTACGAATGTTTTGACCGCATGGCCCCTTTGTTGTAGAATCTCTCATAGAACAAATTTTCCAGCATCATGATGGCACTGGGCAATTTTTCACGCTGCCATGAAATGTAGGGGCGCAGGCTTGCCTCGCCCGATCACAGCGTAATTGTTGCGCCCAGATCAGGTTAATGGAGGCAAAATGATGGCGCGAATCGGTCAAATTGCGTGGCAGGATTTAACGGTGCCCGATGCAGACGGGGTGCGCGATTTTTATCAACAGGTCGTGGGCTGGCAATCGGCAGCTGTCCCCGTCGGCGATCACACCGATTACAACATGCTGGCGGCTGAGGACGAGGCCGTCGCCGGTATCTGTCATCAGGCTGGCCCCAATGCGACCATGCCACCCCAATGGTTAATTTATATCGCAGTTGCCAACCTCACAGAAAGTTTGGCAGCGTGCGAAAAACTCGGCGGCAAGATTATCGTCCCACCACGCGGCAAACCCGGCGAACAATTCGCGGTTATCCAGGACCCCGCAGGTGCCATGTGTGCACTGGTCGACGGCGGGGAATAGTCACAATGTATTAAATAAGCTTTTGTCTGAATTAAAACAGACGACGCGGGCATCGTCCGTCAGAAAACTGACAACGCCCAATGATTTGCAGCACTAAGCAGCAACGCACCCGCTTGCAGTGACCGAAGGAAGTCCCGCGAGGGGCATCAAAATCGCAAAGCGGAATGCGTTTGACTGATAACTGATGACTGGCAACTGAAGACTAATTAATCACCTCAATCCCGCCCATATACGGCACCAGCACGTCCGGCACTTTGACGCTGCCATCGGCCTGCTGGTAATTCTCCAAAATGGCGATAATCACACGGGTTAACCCCAAGCCACTGCCGTTCAAGGTATGTACAAACAACGGACGCTTCGCATTCTCGCTCCGGTAACGAATGTTGGCCCGCCGTGACTGGAAGTCAACCGTGTTACTCACCGAACTCACTTCCAGCCATTCTTCACACCCCGGTGACCACATTTCGATGTCATATTTCTTGCTGGCGCTAAAGCCCAGATCCCCCGTCACGATCTCTAAGCGACGGAACGGGATCTTCAGCGCCCGGCATAGGTCGCTGGCGGCCTCGGTCAGGCTTTCCAGTTCATCATAGCTCGTTTCCGGCGTCGTGAACTTATACATCTCGACCTTCTCGAATTGATGAACGCGCTTAATCCCCCGGGTATCACGGCCCGCGCTCATCTTCTCGCGGCGGAAGCACGGCGTATGCCCCACGTAATACAGGGGCAAATCGCTCTCATCAAGGATTTCGTCGCGATGCATGTTGGTGATGGCGACTTCGGCAGTCGGGGTGAAATAAATGTCGGCATCGGGGTCCGTGTAGACATTATCGCGGAATTTGGGGAACTGGCCCGCGCCGACCATCATATCCTCGTGGACCATCAGCGGCAGGTAAACTTCAACGAAGCCCTTCTCACGGGCCATATCCAGAAAGAAGTCAATCAGCGCTCGTTGCAAGCGTGCGCCCAAGCCCTTGAGGATATAACTACGGGTCCCGCCGAGTTTCACGCCACGCTCAAAGTCGATAATGTCCAGTTCGGGCGCAAGGTCCCAGTGTGGTTTGGGCTGAAAATCGAATTCGTAGAACTCGCCTTCCGGTTGCCAGGGGACATTATGTTCCTCGCTATCGAACACTGGCACACTCTCATGCGGCAGGTTCGGCACCCACAGCATATGATGATTCAGGTCCGTTTCCACCTGCTTGATTTGCTCTTGAAAGCCGTTGTATTCGTCACTCATTGCCCGCAATGCCGTGACCAGCTCATCCATCGCCGCGTTGACATCGTTATCGTCGGTCGCGGTTACAGCAGCACCCGGTTGCAACGCCAACAACGCGGCATCGTAATCACCTGCTTTGATGTGGGTGGTCGCGGTATTCATCAAAGCGACTTTGGTCACGTCATCAATTTTTTTGTTCCCGCGCAACGGCCCCA
The DNA here is from genome assembly GCA_965223835.1 of Phototrophicaceae bacterium. GTDB lineage: Bacteria > Chloroflexota > Anaerolineae > Aggregatilineales > Phototrophicaceae > CAVYXZ01. The sequence goes on along the minus strand of CBDCXQ010000001.1, from coordinate 100,999 downwards.
TTGCTTTGTTGAGGCGATTACGATGGGCTTGCAAGGCTTCAGCCTCGGTCAATAGACGGCGCCGCTGTTGGTCAAGTTCCAGAATCTCATCAATCCGCGCGCTGGCACCGGGATCATTGAGTTTGTCGATTTGTTTTTTCACCCATTCGGGCTTTTCACGAATAAGGGTAATATCTAACATGGTTTATGCTCTCCATGAGGTATGCTTCAATCGGCTAAGTTCGTCAGGCACGGGTTCCGTGCACTCAAGATTTGGTGGACTCGTCCACCTGTTCGCTAAAGCCTTCTGGTTTGCGCGGCTTCGTATCCGCGCTGCTAGATCGTTCATCTGGAAGCGGACGGGTGAGGTCGGCATACAGTCGGACCCCGGCTAATGCTAACCCCAGGATAATCACGACGATCACCATCAAATCAAAAAATTCAGGTGTTAAGAAATCCATCACATCTATCCAAAATAAAAACGCCCGCCCGGTGAACCAGGACGCGCGTCGGCTGGCAATGCAGGCTAAGCGGTTCTATGAATCGCTGGCAGACGACGACTCCTGCCATTGTGGCAGCTTGATACTAAACGTACTGCCCACTTCTTCTTCTGTTTTGAACCACAGACCGCCGTTCATCGCTTCAACTTCTTGTTTACACAAATACAGGCTTAACCCATGACCAAATTCAGCGATAATTTGGGGTTGACGTGCCCGCTGGAACGGTTGAAAAACCTTGTCGATTTCCTTGCTGCGCACGCCATAGCCCTGGTCAATGACATCAATTTGGACATTCGCGCCCTGCGTTGATGCCACAATTTTCACGGGCGAAGCTTTCATACTGTACATGATAGCATTACGCACCAGGTCTCGCAAGATAATCGTCAGATGTTCCGGGGACGCGTGGACCGCCAGATCATGCGGAATGTCATCGGACAGGCGGCTGCGATAATCTTCAGGATCAGATTCCGGGTCCAGTAGGGTGATCTCATCCAGTTCTTCAAAAAAATCTTCGACGAAATCGACCAGCCGAATCTTCTTGCGCCCGGCTTCGACGGTTCGTGCCAATTCACCGGTACGCAGTGCTTGCAAGCGTCCCAGCAAGTCCATGAGCGTGCCAGTGCGGTACATATGGGTGCTAATCAGCCGATTGAAACCGCTGATGCGCTTACTCAATTTCTCAACCGGGTCGTCGGGCTGCATTTGCTTAATGCTCAGATTAATCAGGTTGAGATGCCCGTCAGTGGTCTCAACCGCTTCTTTGACCTGGTCGCGGAAACGGCCAATCAATTCATTGACCACCGACCAATCCGGCATATCCAGCGCAATCATGGTGTAAACAACATCCGCTTTGCCCGCAACTGCCGCGACAAAGCACGGAATGAATTCGCCCGCACGATAAAAGCGGAACCGCTCCGGTTTGCCGGAATCCAGGGCCCGCTGTCGAACCATATCAATGCCGCCACCGGGTTCCTGCTGGCCGCTGTTGAAGAGCACGGCTGCCGCTGTCCAGCCTTCGGAATGGATAAGTTTGAGGTCGGTTCCCAGGATGGATTCGACAGCGTGATTATAGATGACGAGGCCGCCATGATCGTCAAAGATCATGACGCCGTGCCCCAGGCCATCTAAAACCGATTGACCATCGAGCATATCTTCAAAATTCACAGTACGACCCCTATGGTGTAGCGATTGTTGAGTACGGTATTATTTTATCCCAGAATCACTAATATGCTATTCTGATGGTCTCAGGCTGAAGATGATGCCGGTGTCTGCAGCTGAGAAGGCACCGCTCAAATTGTGATTTAAGCGGGTAAGGCTCAAACACGTATAAATTGGGTCTAATTATCGCCGCTCATTACGCTCAATGACGGGACGATTTATCATGTCACGGCAAAATAGCGAGGAAAAACAATAGCTCTGAACCAATGCATGCCCAGAGCTATTGGTGGTGCGTGGTTACGTTATTCAATGGCTTTGATGACGAATACTAAGTCGCCATCGGGGGCTTTCACCTTGACTTTATCGCGCACTTTCGCACCGAGCAGTGCTTTACCCAGCGGGCTTTCCACTGAGATGCGGCCTTCGCGGGGTTGGGCTTCAGCCGAGCCGACCACGTAATAAATTTCCTGATCGTCAGTGCCGTGTTCGACGACGGTCACTTTCGCGCCAACGGTTACACTATCGCGTTTGCCGTCGACATTCTCGATGACTTCTGCCGTATTCAGGATGATCTCGAGGCGCTGAATTTCACCTTCAATGAAGGCTTGCTCATTTTTGGCGTCTTCATATTCAGCATTTTCGGTCAGGTCGCCACCTTCTTCCAATGCCTGGCGCAGCCGCTCGGCGACTTCAGCCCGGCGCACTTCCGTGAGATTGCGCAACCGTCGTTCCAGATTTTTGAAGCCTTCGGGAGTCAGATATTGCGGTTGGTCCACCATGCTTCCCTCCTAAAATTAAAAAATGCGCTATCGGCAAATAGCACACAGGAACAAAAACACAGCAGGTGCTGTGTTGATTTACAACTTTCAGATTAGTGTAAACCAATTTAGCATGAAAAAAACGGGATGTAAAGTAAAAATTTTGTGAATCTTAAGGCCAATCCTCAAGCCGGGGCTGGTAGTGTGAAACTAAAGGTGCTGCCCAGTTCGGGTTCGCCAGAGAAAATTAGCTCACCATCCTGGAGTGCGAGAATCTGTTTTGCCAGAAACAAGGACAGGCCGGTCCCACTGGCATTGTAACGGACGAGCGGATGATGATCACCGCGCCAGAACGGTTTACCAACTTTCTCAATATCTTCAGGTTGCAGGCCAATGCCATTGTCGCTCACACTGAACAGGACGTGGGTACCCAGGTTATCAACTGACAGGCGGATCTGACCGCCGGGTGGAGTATACCGAATCGCGTTGTCCAGCATATTGTTCAAAATCAGTAACGATTGGTAAAAATCGCCGTAGGCTAAGGGGACAATATCGGGCACCTGGATCGTAATCTGATGTTTAGCCTGGGTGGCCCGTTCGGCAATGCGGTTTTGCGCTTCCTCCAACAACTCGGTAGTGATGATGTTGGCCCAGTTGATCTGGACGTCATGGCGAATGAGCGCGACTAATCGATCCACTGCATCGAGCGCCAAAAACGCCTGGTCGGTGTTATCATCAATCGCCTGTAACCACTGCACCTGCTCTTCAGACATCAAATCGACCAGCGTGGACTGAATAACTTCTGATCGCCCGCGTATCGCATCCAACGGTACCCGGAGCGCTTCATTCAGTCCCGCAACAATATCGAGCGTAATGTCCTCAGCGCTCATCGGTGCATCGGCTGGGTGGGTTTGTGAACCTGTTTCCGGCTCAAATTCGGGTTCGGGCGGTGGTGGGGGTGGTGGCAAATCCTCCACATCTGGCGGGGGCGACAAAGTTTGGAGGATGTCGGCATCTTCGGTAACTTGAGCAGACAGAAACGCATTGTCGGCGGCCAGGCTTTGAATCAGCGCCATGATTTGACCCAGGCGGGATGCTGTCGCGGGCGGTGCAGCTTGTTTGAGGCGATCCAGTGATTCGATCGCTGTCGTGACGCTCAATGGTTCCGCCATGTTTATGCCATGCCCTTGAACGCGATGGTAAAGGTTGTCCCTTGATCGAGCGCACTTTCGACCGCAACAGTTCCACCCATTGTTTCGATAATACCAAACGCAATTGGGATGCCGAGACCACTGCCTTTGTATTCGAGAACGTGGTCGTGGTCGGACCGAAAATACAATGTTCCCAATTGTTCCAAATCTGAGGGAGTCATGCCAATGCCGTTATCCTGAATGTGAATGACCAGTTGGTCATCAACGGCAGTGCCCCGCACCTGCACTTCACCGCCCTCATGCGTATAGCGCAGCGCGTTTTCGACCAGCTTATTCAGCGCCTTCGCCAGCAGATCACCATCAATGTTCAGGAGCGGCAATCCCTGCGGAATATCAAAGGTTAAGGTGCGGTTCATCGCTTCAGCAACCGGCGTCTGGTCTTTTTCGACCTGCATGGCGATGTTCTTGAACATGTCCATTTTCGGCACGACTTTGAGCGTGCCACCACGAATCTTGCTGATGTCGCTGACGTCGAGCATCAGGGTTTCCATACGCCTGGAGTTGGTGCGGATCGTATCGAGAAACTGCTTCTGCATATCGTTCAATTCACCCATTGACGGCGTATTGAGCATATCCGAGTAGCCGCGAATACTGGTCATGGGGATGCGCAATTCATGGATTGCATGGGACATGAACTCGGCCTGGTCGCGCAGGAATGTTTCCATATCCGCCGACGGGGCTGCCGTGCTATTGGTGTTTTCATCTGCTGCCGCTTCCAAAGCCTGGGCGATGGCCGCCACTTGACGCGGTAGCTGAACGGGGATAATGGCACCGGTTTTGGCAGCTTCCAGCAGTTCATCTACCAGCGCACGCGCCTGTGATAGTGCATTTTCTTCGGTCATGGTAATTTGCTCGCAGTTCTTAAAAATTGCCCGGCACCTAGCTGACCGGGACGCTAAAGGTAAACTGGCTGCCTTTGCCGATGGCGCTTTGAATAACGATCCGGCTACCCATTTGTTCCACCAGCGCACTGGTAATGGCAAAACCGAGGCCGGTTCCGGGCTGCGACCGGGTGAAATCGTCCTCAGCCCGCCAGAATTTTGTGCCCAGTTTTGCAATCGCTTCCGGCGTCAGGCCAATCCCTGAATCGCGCACACTGAACTCAATGCCGGTGGCGCTGCGACGCGCACCCAACAAAATCGTGCCGTTGTCCGGCGTATACTTATAAGCATTGCTGACCAGATTAGTAAGCACTTGCAGCAACCGATAGTAATCGACATACATATCCGGCAGTTCCGGTTCCATTTTTTCGATGTACTGGTGACCGCGTTCCTCGATCTGCGGCAGGGTGTTATCCTTAACCGCCTGGAAAATGTCTACCACCTTAACCTGTGTTTCGTTCATGAAGAAGTGACCGCTCTCGATGCGACTAATGTCGGACAGGTCAGACACCAATACTTCCATCCGTTTAACCGTGTTCTTGATGAGTTCCAGAAATTGCTGCTGGCGCTCATCAAGGTTGGTCCCGTGCATCAGCATCAACGAGGCATAACCGCCAATACTCGTCATCGGTGTCTTGAGATCATGTGCCACCACACCAACAAATTCACTCTTGGCCCGGTCTGCCGCCTGCACCGCCGCGTACAGTCGACCATTTTCGATGGCGACCGCCGCCCGCGCAATAATACGGTCAATGAGGTCCTGCTGTTCGGGAGAAAAAGCCTTATCGTCCGGCGGTTGCAGGATGACCACCCCCAACACGTTTTGCTCCCGGTGCAGGGGAACGATTAAGGTATTGGGATTATGATCGCTGGTGACGCGAGTGGATTTGCCACTCTCGATGACCTGGGACACTTCGGGATACAATGTGTTCAGATCCGATGGCGGTTCGGTGCCATTCATCACGCCATAATGACCCACCCGGCGCACAAACGGCGGGTCGCCTTCAACGATCCCCATGTAACCTCCAGCGGCATCCGTCAGGCGACAGGCCCACTCCAGCGTATACTGCATCGCTTTTTCAGCGTCCAATGTTTCATTCAGCAACAGGTCAATCCGGCGCAATTGACGCAATTCTTCGACACGTCCCGCCAACGCCTCGTCGGTTTCGGCAAATAACAACGCGTTGTCTAACGCTACCGCGGCCTGGCCCATAAGCGCATCTAAAGCGGCGAGGTCCGCATCACTGAATAAGCCGGTGATGATCTTGTTATCAACATAGGCCACGCCAATGATGTTGCCGCGCGCCCGCAACGGGGTCGCCATGATACTGCGCAGGGCCTGGGCGACGATGCTGGCCTGACCAGAGAAGCGCGGATCCTCCGCCGCATTGGTGGTCACAACCGGTTCGCCGGTATCGAGCACATTGTTGACAATCGTCTTGCTAAATTTGAAGTTTTCACTGTCCAGCGTTTGCTGATCGAAATTACGAGCGACCTTGACCGCCAACCCACCATCATCATCGCGCAGCATCAGGAAACCACGTTCCGCACCCGTAAGCTGCACAATCGCGTCCATAATCTGGTCCAGCACCACTTGCAGATCAAGTGATGACCCGAGTAGACGGCTGATGTTATAGAGGGCCTCGAAGTGCCCGGCCTGCTTGTGCTGTTTATGCTCGGCTTCAACATGCTGGACGAAGACCTCAAATTTTTTAAGCTGGTGGGCCAGGACGCTGCCGTCCACCCGCCCATTCTGCACCTGACTGTTCAACAGCCGCAAGCCGTCTTTAACGTTCGAGATTTCCTGGTCAGAGAGTGTTTGCATCATGGCTTAATCACATTCTGATAATAATCACAATGGGGGGTTAACGGACACTGTTCGCACCGGGCATTCCGCGCCTGGCACACCTTGCGCCCGTGCTGAATTAAATTGATATGAAATGCATAATGATCGTCGGGTGGGACCAGCGCTTCCATTACGGGGTGGGCTTTGTCAGCACTGATCTTTTCGGGCAAGAAGCCAATCCGTTTACTCACCCGATGCACATGGGTATCGACCGGGAAGGCAGGTCGATTAAAGGCGAAACACAGCACAATCGCCGCCGTTTTGGGGCCAACACCGGGCAGAGCTGTCAGCCAATCACGTGCCTCATCCAGCGGTAAATCATTGAGAAAGTCAATCGTATAATCACCCTGTTCGGCCTGGATCAAACGCAACACTTGCTGGATACGCGGGCCTTTGGTATTCGCCAGCCCGGCCATGCGAATGGTATCAATCAATTCATCGGTCGGCGCATCCACAACCGCCTGCCAGGTGGGGTAACGATTTTTGAGCGCGTCAAAACCGCGATCACGGTTCGTATCACTGGTGTTCTGGCTCAGGATACAACTGATTAATTCATCCATCGGTGGTGAATTTTTACGCCACTGTGGCACGCCATACAAATCGCCCAGCAAGGCCGCAACAGGCACATACTTCGACTGCCGCCGTTCAAAGTCGTCAATCATCACATTTGATTCTGAATTCGTTATATATAGATTGTACAATCAGGCCGGTTAATGGGGCAAGCGCGGCAGCTTAAGAAATTAGAAGGACTAACTGGACAAGGTGCCGATGTAGGTTGCGCTGGCAACACGGGAAAGACGACCATCTTTGAGGGTGATTTTCCAGGTACCATCGAGATTGGGATCGGCACTGGTGAAAATAATCGCGGTGTTATCTTCAGTCCATTCCACCGGCTGTACAAAGGTCGTGATCGGATCTGTGAGCGTGGATTGCGTTTTGTCAACCAGATTGACGAGCACAAATACCGTCTGCACTGCCTGGGCCGGCCCGCCAAAATCGCGGATTTGGGCTAAGGCGTAGACCGCGAGTGAACCATCGGGCGCGATAATAAAATTCCCGGCCTGCGTGTAATTGGTCAGGCGCAACGCCGGAATGCGGTCGGTGGTTGCTGCGCCGAGATTCGTGACAATCACGTCAAAGCCGCTGAGATCAGGTGCCAGGTCAAGGCGTAGTAAGGTGTCTGCACCCAGACCAGCCGCACAAAAACAACCCGGCTCACCAGGCAGCATGACCGCCGCACCTTCATCAAAATCAACGCGGAATAATCCAGCATATTGCTGGAACGGGGTAAAGTCGGCGATACCATCGGGTTGATAATCCATATAGAGGCCTGCCCGGTCGGGGGTAAAAGCAACGGGCAAAGCACGAATACCCGGACGCGGACCATCCACCAGCACTTCACGGGGATTACTGCCGTCCAGATTGGCAACGGTCGTTGTGGTCTGCAATTGACCATCGGGCAGCAGCGCGGTTAGTGTCCAGGCGATTTGGCTTTCAGCCACCAGCCAGTCTAACCGCCGGGTATCGCTGCGTGGTTGAATAAAGGGATGATTGCGCACACGGCCATCAGCAGTCGCCAATCGAACCCGATTCAACGCTGTATCCAGGTACATAATGGCAGGACCCACCGGCGTATAACGCTCACCATTGACCTTGACAGCAGTTTCTTCGCCGGTGAGCAGGTGAATAAAACGCAATTCATCGCTGCCGTCGGCCTCGACATTGCGTTCGATAAAGACTTGAAGCGGCCCCGCCTTCGCTTGCATCCCCAGCAGCAAACCAGCAACAAGGAGCAGCGCCAGTCTACGCATTGGCGGTGAGCGCCGCCACAAGTAACGGCAGCATTTCGCCCGATGGACCGCTCAGCTTCACGTCAGCCAGCCGGGTAATCATACTGTAATCGGGGTTCACCTCGATGATCGTCGCGCCGCCCTGTTTTGCGATCTGGGGCAACGAGGCCGCTGGCGTCACCAGCCCGGAGGTGCCAATAACCAGCATCACCTCACACCGTTGCGTCGCCGCCCGGGCATCTTGCAGCGCGTCGTTGGGCAGCATCTCGTGAAACCAGACGACATCGGGCCGCACTAAAGCACCACAATGTGGGCACTTCGGTGGTGTTTCGGTGCTCTCAATCTGCGCCAGGTCAATAATCGTGGGGTTGCCCTGACAATTATCGAAGCATTTGCTGCGGGCGATATTGCCATGCAGATGAATGACATGAGTGCTTCCAGCCTGTTCATGTAGATCATCAACATTCTGCGTGATGATCCGCATAGTTGGGTAAAATTTTTCCAATTGGGCTAACGCCATGTGCCCTGCGTTCGGTCGGGAATTGCGCACCAGCTCCCGCCGGAATGTATACCAGTCCCACACCAATTTGGGATTTTTTTTGAAAGCCATTGGTGTTGCGAGTTCTTCCGGGTCATACTGCGCCCACAGGCCACCCTGCGCTTCGCGGAAGGTTGGCACACCGGATTCCGCGCTGACACCGGCTCCAGTCAACACCGCCAGATTTTGGATACCCTGCAAGGCAGCGGCGGCTTGCTGTATCAATGTCTGATCGGACATGGCGCACTCCATCAGCTTCAAGGCGAACTGTATCATTCACTGCCGTCGAAATAAGCTTAGCCCAGGCTTGTTGCTAATTCGGCGGTAGGGTCGCTTCCTCATCGCTCACAATCGGCGGTGGCGGCAACGTTGGCTGACTGTTGGTGCTGGTTTCAGGCACGGGTGTGACAGCAACCGCATTCCCGGCGTTAACATCAATGCCACCGGCGTCGGGTGCGCCGGTCTCCGCATCGGCAGCACAACGGAACCCGGCCCAGATACGAGCCTGATCGGGTTCCAGGCTCTGGCGATGAACGGTCCGAGCAAAGAACGTCCGGGCATCCCAGGAACCACCCCGCAACACCTTTTCCGTGCCCACTGGCGGACCCTGTGGGTTCAAACCGGCAGCTTCTGGCTGACTGTAATAAGTCGGCGCATACCAGTCATTGACCCATTCGGCCACATTCCCGGCCATATCCTGCACACCGTAAGGACTCGACGCGACTGCCGGGTAGCTCCCGACCTCGACCGCCCCCCGTTGTTCCGGTGCCAGGTCCGGGCGACTGCTGGTGTTTGCCAGGTTCACATCACGGTCATTGCCCCAGGGATAAATGCGACCATCGCTGCCCCGAGCGGCCCGTTCCCACTCAGCCTCAGTGGGTAAGCGGCGACCCACTGCCCGGCAGTAAGCCCGCGCCCCATACCACGTCACATTCGCCACCGGGAATCGGTTCAAGACCGCCGGTACGCGATAGTTGGCGCTGTCAAACGTTACATTACTGACATCAGTTTCATTGAGGGTGGCAATACAGGCAAATCCATCACAGCCGTTCAGGTGGCTGCGCGGCCCCAGGAAATTCAAAAACGCCAGATACTGCTCGTAAGTGACTTCGGTCTGCTCGATCTGGAACGCGTTCAAGGTCACTTGATGCGGCGGCGACGAATCCTCGCCGTAGGAAATCTGACAATTCCCGCCATCATCCTGGCAGATGGTGACAGCCGCCAGCACTTCAGCGGCAGTCGTGCCAACCGTATAAGTCCCACCAGGGACATCCAGCAGCGGCGTTAACAACCCCTGCAACGGCGGCGGGACAGCAGCACTGCCCGTACCCTGCGCTCCCAACGGGTCAGCTACCTGGGTTGTTGGGGTGGCGGAGGGTTCCACCTGCACGGTGCTCGGATCTGGCGTCGGCGGCAACGGTGTGGGTGACGGGGCGCTAATCTGCGCTTCAACCTGGACCGTCGGCGAACTGGGAATCGGCGTATCCGACGCAAGTGGCGTCGGTGTCGCGGGCAAGGGAGTCGCCGTGATGACCATCACCACCGGCGTACTGGATGGAACGCCGGGCAAGCCTTCAACATCCAGATTGAGCAAGCCACCTGCGATCCCGCCCAGAACCAGCGTCACCGAACAGGCAAAGCCCAAAATCAGCCCGATCACCAACCACTGCCAGGCCCCACCACCACGCCGCCCGCTGCCACCCAGCGAACCGTAATTTGTTCGTCCCATGAAAAACTCCTCGTAGCCAGCGGCTAAACGGCGACTATCATAGCGCGTTGATAGGGGAACACCAAGACCTACTTTACCCGCAGGCAGGAAGCCGCGAACAAATTTGTCAGGCGGTTGTTCCGCGCGTGACAGCCTCTCGCATTTCCGTTATACTGAATCCAATTTGACTGTCCAAAGGATTATGTCGTGACCAGCGTACCCCTGGCGGATAATCCGGCATCAATGGCCGATGGCCCGCGCCCGGTTAACCTGCGCACCGATCTGGCTCCCCTGGCTGATTTAATTGAGTTGGTCTTTGCTGACAGCATGGACCAGGGTGGTCGCGCCGCCGTGCGCGAAATGCGCTATTTGAGCAAGGTCGGACCCGGTTTGACCTTTATTCCGGGCCTCAACGACCTCACACATGGCGTCAATATGGGCTATGTCTGGATAATTGATGGGCAGTTGGTCGGCAATGTTTCCATTTACCCCACCACCAAATATCCCGGCAACACCTGGATTATTGCTAATGTCGGCGTCCATCCCGATTATCAGCGCCGGGGCATTGCCACCCGCCTGATGCACGTCAGTATGGATAATATTCGGCGGCGGGGTGGGCAACGCGTCGTCCTGCAGGTTGATGTTGCCAATGAATCGGCTCAGCGGGTCTATGAACGACTGGGATTTATCCACGAGCGGTCATGGATACTGTGGCGGCGCAGCAGTTCGGTACGCGTCCCGCCACCATTGGACGATCAGAGCATCTATATTACCCACCGGCGACGTGGCGAATGGCAGGCGGAGTATGCACTGGCCCAGCGCGTGCGACCGGCGACGCAGGGCGGCATCGGCTGGCAGCGTCCGCTCATGGTGACGCAGTTTCGCAAACCGCTGCTGGCGCAGATTAATAGCTGGGTGAACATGCGCAGCCAGGAGCGCCTCGTGATTCGGTCCGACGACGAATGCCAGATACATGCCGCGCTGTGGATTGAAAACGCTGTTCTGACCAGTTCCACGCAATTGACGCTCATGGTGGACCCGGCCTATCACGGCAACTATGATGTGGCGCTGTTGAACACGGCCATCCGTCGCTATGCCAGTCGTCATGGGTCGCTCTTGATTGAACACCCCCGTGACGAAACCACAACCAGCGATGTCCTGCGCGATTATTTCTTCCGTCCCCAACGCGAGGTCATGCACATGCGCTGGGATGTGCGATAGTAAGTCGTTACCAATAACATTGAACTGACTGGACGATCTGGAAAAGTGCCCCGCCTGGTTTTGCTGGCTGAAAAGATATCCGTGTACAGAGTGCTTTGTACTTTGTATTCAATCTTTAGACCAATTTGCTAACCTACAACCTGACAATTATGCCGAGACTGCTATAATCGGGCCTATTGTCGTAAGTGAGTGAGAAAAAGAACGGTGCAAAGAATTTCCGCGCGGGGACTGAGCTTGCTGGTGCTGGTGGTGGCGATTGGTATCAGCGGTTACTTGAGCTATCTGAAATTGTCGAACACCCAGGCGGTGTGCATGGCCGGGGCGACGTTTGACTGTGGCACGGTGTTGAACAGCCGCTATTCTGAACTGGTGGGCATCCCCATCGCCTATCTGGGTCTGGCGTGCAATCTCATCATGACGGCGGTGCTGCTGTTGGAACCGCGAGTCAGTGCGTTGCGCACCCAGGGCCGCTTGATCGTGTTCGGCATCTCATTGTTCACCGGCCTGTTTTCGATCTTCCTGATCTATGTACAGGCGGCGCTCATCCGGGCGTACTGCCCCTGGTGCCTCACCCACGAGGCATTGATGTTCATCCTGTTTGGGCTGTCGGCCTACCGCCTGCGGGGATTGGCCCAACCAGCAGCGACCACTGAAGCTGCCCTAGAGCGTCAATAGATAGGCGATCAAATCCGCGATTTGTTGCGGCGTGAGTTTTTCGTCATATTGATCGTACATGACGTTGCCAAAGCCCTCCACGATGTAGCGGCCTGGCTCCGTGATGCTATAAAACGTATATTCATGATCGTCTTCTTCAGCCACGCGGTCTACGGCTCGGTCACTGTATCCCGCTAAATCGGGCGAGGCAGCGACCGCTGGCATATGACAGCCGATACATGGTGGTGCCGTATCAATTGATGCGCTAAATAATTCCTGCCCGCGTGCCGCATCCCCATCGGCGGGAAGCGCGGTATACGCAATGGTCGATTCTGCATTCGGGCTGCATCCCACCAGCAGTAACACAACCCCGACAACGATGATTCGCAGCATTGATGCTTTTCTCCAGTGTGCGCCGTCATTATAGCTGAATTTTCTTTCTGGCCCAGTCTGTTTACAATGAAGGGAACGGCGATTAAAAAGGGCGTTTCATGGCTGACAAAATCATCCCCGGTCCCAGCGGCCACTGGTTGTTTGGCAGCGGCCTTGATCTGGCGAAGAATCCAGCCGAGTTTTTGTTGAACGTGGCGCTGGAATATGGCGACATCGCCCGCTTCCGCCTACTGCACATCGACTCGGCCCTGGTCGTCAAACCAGAATACATTCAAGAGGTGCTGGTCACGCAGGCTAAGAAGTTCCACAAAGCTGAGCGCGACAAAGCCATTTTGCGTAAATTCCTGGGGAACGGCATCCTGCTCAGCGAAGGGAATTATCACACCCGGCAGCGGCGGCTGGTGCAGCCCGCATTTCATGCCAACCGCATTCAAGCCTATGCCGACACGATGGTGGCTTTTACCCGCCGGATGCTCGATACGTGGGCCGATGGTAGCGTGCAGGCTGTGGATGTCGCGATGCGGCAGGTTACGATGGAAATCGTCGCTAAGTCGCTGTTTGATGCTGATATGTCCGGTGAAGGTAGTACCATCGGTCACGCAATTGAGACCTTGCAACGGGTTGCTGGCTATGATTTCCGGGTGCAAAATCTTATCCCGGACTGGCTACCGCTGCCGCGTAATCGAGAACGAGCACAGGCCGGGGCGGTGCTTAATGATCTGCTCACGGCGATTATCAACGAGCGTCGTCAGACCGGTGAAGATCATGGTGATTTGTTGTCGATGCTGCTGTTATCTGAGGATGAGAATGGCAACCGCATGACAGACCAGGAAGCCCGTGACGAGGCGGTGACATTATTTGCCGCCGGACATGAAACCACATCAAACGCCCTGGCCTGGATATGGTATTTGCTGGCCCAACACCCGGAGATCGAAAAGCGGCTGCATGATGAGGTTGATCGCGTGCTGGGGAATCGTCCCGCTACACTCGCCGATTTGCCGCAGTTAGATTACGTGCGAATGGTTGTTAAAGAAGCGCTGCGGTTGTATCCACCAGCATGGACCCTCAACGCCCGACAACCCATCGAGGACGTCAATATCGATGGTTATGTCATCCCCAAAGGCGTCAACGTTTTCGTTTCACCCTATGCGGTGCAACGCAACCCACGCTATTTCGATGATCCGCTCAAGTTCGACCCGGAACGCTTTCAACCTGAACTTGAGAAGCACATCCCGCGCTATGCCTATTTCCCCTTTGGCGGGGGGCCACGCGTATGCATCGGTAACAGCTTTGCTTTGCTCGAAGCCCAGCTGATTGTAGCGACCATTGCCCAGCAGTGTCGGCTCGCGCTCATGCCCGATCAGGTGGTGGACATTGATGCGCTCATCACGATGGGGCCGAAATATGGTTTGAAAATGCGAGTCGCGCAGCGCGCAGCGACCCCGGCAAAATAACCTCGTGGTGACTTGAGAGCGCTTTTTAGTTTATACTACATCATACAGTGTAGGATTAGCGGATTTGCCATGAAACAACTACCTGACGAACTACGTGAAATTTTAGAGACAACCCCACCGGAGGAAGTTATCGCTAAAATTGAGGCGCTGGATCCACCCTGGAAAATGGACTTGCTCCCCTGGCAAATTGTTCAGCCGGGTCAGGAAATTCCCTGGCAGGCCGTCTATAGCCTGATTGAGCAGCCGATCAAGCCAGCGGATTTAGAGTGGGCACGCCGCAAAATCGTTGAACTGGGCCTGGCTGAGGATGCTTAGAGAGGTTATTGAGGAGACAAACTTTGCTGACGAGTTTGACTCTTTTCGTATTGCCTACGCTCAAATGGACGCGGTTCATGCCGACTTGACCTGGACGCTGGGTTCTAATCCGCGAATTGGCACGCTCGTCGAAGGCTACGTTCACCCCACCATTCGAATGTTTATCACCACACCGATAGGCGATGCCCCAGCATTCCGCGTACTATACCGATTTACCGATGTGCAGGTCATTTTACTGGCGTTTGATATAGCTGAGGCTTAACCCAGCCACCTATTGCACAAATATGCGGAGCGAAAGCGCCCACACACAGTTCATCACAAGACCATAAAAACACAATAGCATCCAGAATTGCCTTCACCAGCCAGGTTAGTTATCATCGGCGAGTGCGATAACGGAAACTGGCATCATCTTCATCTTCCAGTTGGATATCGAGTAGTTCCTCACAACCCGCGAGGATTTTGGCAACCGCAGCCTCATAACGGTCCAGTCTGGCTTCGGGCACGGCTTGTTTCATTTTTCGTCCGTAACGATCCAGGTATTTAAGCATCTCCCTGACCGTATTGCGGATTGCGCCGGTTCCGCGTGGTACATCTGATTTGGGCATATCATCCTCCTGAATGTCCACTGTACTCAAAAGCGCAGCCCGACGCTAACTTGAATGCATGTACCGCCAAATCTATGATAAGATGGGAGGCTGAAAATCCAATAAAGAGAGGTGCGCCATGAATCCCAAAACGCTACTCGATGAACACGAAATTCACCCCAAGAAAAAATTGGGCCAGAATTTCCTCCACGATCCTGGCGCACTGGAAAGAATCGTCACCTCTGCTGCTGTGACAGATCAGGATACCGTCCTGGAGGTTGGTCCAGGCACCGGCACGCTCACCAAATTTTTGGCTCAAGCCGCGAAGAAAGTAATTGCGGTTGAAGTTGATGAACGCCTGCAACCTATTCTCGACGATGAATTACAACCCTATGCCAATGTCTGGGTGATTTATCAGGATATTCTGACGGTCGATGTGGCCGGGCTGCTGCGCCCGGATGATTATCTGGTGGTCGCCAATGTACCTTATTACATCACCAGCGCCATTCTCCGCCATTTGCTCGAAGCATCGCATAAACCGCGCCGACTGGTATTAACTGTGCAGCACGAAGTCGCCGAACGGTTGATCGCGACCCCGAACGACATGAGCCTGCTTACAGTGAGTGTGCAGTTTTTTGGAGCACCGCACATCATTAATCGGCTGAAGCCTGCCGCCTTCTGGCCGCGGCCCGATGTCGACAGTGCCGTTGTTCGCATCGACGTTTACGATGAGCCGCCAGTAGATGTTCCCGATGAAGACTCTTTTTTCCGCGTGGTGCGGGCGGGCTTTGGGCAAAAGCGCAAGCAGCTTAAAAATTCACTGGGCAGCGGGCTGGGCATCAAAACAGCAGAGGCGGCTGACCTGCTGGAACAGGCCGATATTGACCCGCGCCGCCGGGCCGAAACACTTACGCTCGAAGAATGGGCCGCACTCACGCGCACCGTCCACATGGAGCCTGCCGATTGACGCAACCATCGGTTACAATTTGTCGTATACTGAGAGAAGGAAAGTGGATTAACCTTGCCTTTCTGAAACTGGCGTGATCGTTATTTATGAAATTATAAGATTGCGACATTTGCATGTCAGACAGGTCCCATCATATAAACCCGTTCCAATTCGTTGGGTTGAAGTCGGTCTTGGCTAAAGACTGAAAGCTATAAAGAGAGTCCCTATGCGTATCAGACGACGTAACATCGCATGGTTGACCGTGCTGGCCGCACTCATCGGCGTGGTCTTTTTATCGGGTACGGCCAGCGCCGAGGTTATGACCGCCCTCGTCGGCGTGTTCGCGGTGGCCTTTGTCGCCTCGATGCTGGAGTTCCAGCCCACGCGCTGGCGCGAAACCATGTCCGCCTCACCCCTGACCCGTATGCGGATGAGTGCCGAAGCGCGTGAGGCAACGGATCGCGCTCGCCGTCGCACCGGCGGTTATGCCAACAGCAATTTGACGTTACTGGACGTTGGGCTGATTAGCTCGACAGCAGACCCGGACGGCATGGTCATGCGCAAGAGCCGTGCCATCTCCGCCGATGATGACGGGGTACGCCCGTTCATTTCGCTCCATGTCCCAGCCAACGATGCGGACCGGAACGCCATGATCCGGTTCGAGATTATTGACCACAACGGTGAGCAGCAATACGTTCATGAGACCAGGACTTACCTGCGCGATGGGGAGATGAACATCCTGGCCGATCATCATTTGCCGCTGATGAGCAACCCGAATGTCGGGCGGGCAGGCGGCGAATGGGATTTACGGGTGTCGGTCGACTCTACCTGGATTGGGATGCTTTCATTTTCGGTCTCACCGTCGATCTATCAACGGGAGCGTGATTTGGCCCAGCGCGACTCACAAAATCGTCTGGCCGACCGACCGCCACCAGAGCAGCCCTTGAGTTTTGAGGAACTCCTGCGTGGACAAGATAGCGAAAGCAGGTAACGTTCATGCGCAATAATCGTCGTTTTTCCGAAATCATGCTCGGTCTGTTTTTGTTGTTCCTCGGCGCATCGGCGTTGGTCGAGGGCGGCAACGTTTTCATGACGTTCCTGGTGCTGGCGGGCATTTTTATGCTCGTGCGGCAGTTTGAAACCGGACGTCAGCCACCACTGCGCCGTTCACGTGAACAGCAACGTTATGCCCCTGCCCGTGAGCAATCCACTGAACAGCACCCGGAGCGCAAACGCATCTATCATCATGCGCTGGCGGCGGTCGAAGCTGCCGGACATGACCCGGAAAATGTCAAAGTATTGACGACTGACATTGGCATGATGGCTTTTAAAGAGGAGCAAGATCCGGTTGTTTACCGATCACGCGATGTTTTGGATGATGTCGATTACATTCAGCCGTATGTACAATTGCGCCTGCCCACGCCGGCCAGCGGCTTGATTCGATTTGAGATCATTGATTCAACGGGAGAATCGGTCTTCGTCCATGAGGAACGGCATCAGCTCAAGCGCGACCGTAACCTGATTACGCCCGCCGCCCGCTTCCCGGTGCATGATGCCCATTTCTTACAGGGGGAATGGGAACTGCGCGTCAGCGCTGATGGCGTGGCGCTGGCGGTTCACAAATTCACCTGGGAAGAATCGACCAGTAAGGTCGTGCGCCGCCATCTCAGCGAAGATGGCGAAATCAGTAACGAACTGCGGGCTGCTATTGCCGAAAACCGGCTGCAGAAACTGAGCCTGGACGAATTGCTCGAATTCCAGGACGATGAAAGTGAAAGCGCCGCCCAACAGCAGGGTTAAAGTCGGTTTCGGCTGACCGCCGTCTGCTAAAATTACAGTATATCGCTCACAAATTGAACGCATTCTGGAGTCCATATTTGTCGAAGTGGATGATTTTCACCTTAGCGCTGCTGGCATTGGCAGCCTGTACCAACCGGCGCGGCCAACAGCTTGCCGACATTCCCACACTGGCATCGCCAGAAAGCATGGCGACCGCCCAGTTCCTTACAGAAAATGCTCCGCCGCCAGGATTTCGCGAGGCCGTCAGCTTTCCTGAAATTGACGCTCAGCTTAACGCACTCGATGGATGGCGTTATGTGGTCACACTGGAATTCAATGGCATCTTCGCCCGCACCCCGCGTGAAACCTCCGCCACAGCAACCGCCGAGGTCTGGTTCAACCAACTGGGGTCAGCGCGGCGGGTGGTGGTAGAGACGGCGGGCGAGTTGATTGGTCAGCAAGAAGATAATGCCTTCGAAGCAGTACGGATGGGGCCAGACACGTTTTTAGTTCGCGAGTCCATTTGTAATACTGGTGACGACGCCGAAACTGCCGCCAACCTGCGGGCCGGATTGTTGGTTGGTGGAGTCCGCAACGCAGTTCCTACCGGGCAGAAGGCCGTGCTGAATGGCGAAGATGTGTGGCAGTATCGCTTTACGGTCGATGACCTCAACTTGCCGGAAATCCGCCTGGACGAAAATGGAACGCTGGCCGCCAATGGTGAATTGTGGGTTGCCCCCGAACCAAACGCGGTCATCCGCTTTTACGTGAACCTGGATGTTGAAAATGCCTTCATCTTTGACCGCCAGCTACCCGTAACCGGTCAGGTGATTTTGCGTTACGATGTGTTTGACATCGGCGAACAGCCCAATATCACTGTACCGTTTGGCTGTTGATCCGATGCACTTCCGAACGTTTTCAATAGTGGGTGTGGTGCTGCTAATCAGCGCGTGCAATCTTCAACAACAGACGACACCGACTCCGGCGACGACCGCGGCCCCAGCGATTGTCTCGCAAACGCCATCACTGCCACAGTCAGTCACGGCGCTTCCCACCCTAAGACCAACGCCGACCCAGATTTTCCTGGTGACGGCAACACCCGTAACAGATCCTACCACCGTCAATTTTAGCAACGGCGGCACGGTTGTTCCTGGTTTGCCCACCCAGGACGCGGTCCTGTTTGATGAACGATATGAAGTGGCAGCGCGGGCCGAAACAACGATCACTGTCATTTATGATGTGGCGCTTGCACAGGGCACAATCTTTATGATCTTGCAGGGCCCAGATGGGTTGCTATGGGAAAAGTCCTTCACGGCGACTGAAGCGGGCAGCGAAGCGGTGACGGTCACAACCGGTGGCACTTACGAGATCCTCGTGGATCGCCAGAATTTTGACGGCAACTATGCCATAAGCTGGGAGTAAAGCAAAATGGACAATCCGGGGCAAACCTTGCTGGCAATTATAGGCTTGTTATGCCTGCTGCCACTATTGGCTACCGCCGTATTGGCATTCATTGTATACCGCGCGGGCCAACAGCGTCTGGATGCCTGGTTCGCGCCCGACTCGGCTAAATTACAGCAACATGTGGCGGCAATACGGGCCAAACAGCCGGATATTTCCAGAGAACAGCTTGTCGCCCGCATCATTCGGCGGCAGGCCTTCCGCGCGGGCGTGGTCGGTGCCATCACGGGTGTTGGCGGATTCTGGACTTTACCCATCGCGCTACCGGTTGATCTGGCCCTTTCTTTTCAGATCCAGGCTCAACTCGTGAATTTTATCGCCTATCTGTATAATGAAAACAAATCAGAGAGCTTGAATAACCGCGTGCGCACATACTTGATTATGACGGGGAGCAGCAAAGTAACCCAGACCACGACGAATTATCTGACTCGGTTAGCGGTACGCGTGGCGGGCAAATCGTTTGCCAAGATGATCCCATTTGCCGGGGCGGTGATTAGTTTTGCGGTCAATTATGTGATCGTGCTGGTGATGGGATGGGCTGCCGTGCGCTGGTATGCCCAACCAGCCAACCAGACCTCAAGCTCCATTGCAGACAATCAAGCGTAAGCTAGGGACACCTGGTCACCCATACGGATTGTTAAAAATCACGAACGGGGTAAAAATGTCGATGAAGAATCCCTCTCAACAACATAATCTCATCCGCGAAGAATTTAAGAAACAGGCTTCAGGCTGGGGCCGGCGCCAGGATAACCTGAGTGATGTCGTGCACCTGCTGGATTTGCAAGCCGACTTTAACGTGCTGGATGTCGCTGCGGGATCGGCGATCCTCACCAGTGCCGTTGCGCCCCACGTCAAACAGGTGGTTGCCGTTGACATCACCCCCGAAATGTTGCAACAGGCTCGTGAAAAAGACATTCAAAATATGCGCTGCACCTTGGGCGCAGCCGAACATTTGCCTCATGCCACCGCCACATTCGACCGGGTCGTTACGCGTTACTCACTGCATCATATGCATGACCCGGAGCCGATGATTGCCGAAATTTATCGCGTTTGCAAACCAGGTGGCAAAGTGCTCATCATCGATATTGTCGCGCCGGAAGATCCGTCGATTGCAGAACGCTATAATCACCTCGAACGGCTGCGTGACCCATCGCACACCACAGCCCTCATGCTCAGCAAGTTGAAAAATCTGTTGACAGCCGCTGGTTTCACCATGACTCACACTGGCATCAACCCCAATGGCGAAATGGACCTGGAAGCATGGTTTGATCTGGCCCAGACGAAACCGGCGCATCGTCAGGAAATATTGGCTGAATTAGAAGCAGAATTGAATGAAGGTGTTATCACGGGTTTTCATCCCGTTTATCGAGATGGTCAGTTCAAGATTATCCATACGGTTAGCACGTTGGTCGGGTCTAAACCAGCGTAAAATGAATGATGTTGCCTTTAGAACTATTCGCTTGACGATTATTCATTTGCAATTTATCGTATTTAAACGAGGTCTAGCATTCAGGTAGTGGAGCGCAGTCATGAATATTCTACTGGTTGAAGATAATTATGCCCACGCCTTGCTTGTGACCCGGGTATTTGAAAATTATCCGGCCATTGATAGCGTTTTTCATTTAACTGACGGCGCGGCGGCGTTGGATTTTATTCGTCAGGAGGGTGAATATAGCGACAGCCCACGACCTGACCTCATCTTCTTGGATATTCGCCTGCCCAAAGTGAACGGCCTCAGCGTCTTGCAGCAGATTCGCGAATCGGAAGCGCAC
Source organism: Phototrophicaceae bacterium (assembly GCA_965223835.1). GTDB lineage: Bacteria > Chloroflexota > Anaerolineae > Aggregatilineales > Phototrophicaceae > CAVYXZ01. The sequence continues at coordinate 80,051 of CBDCXQ010000001.1, read as the reverse complement.
CAGGATTTGCGGGTGGTCATCCTCACGACTTCATCCATCAGTGATGAAATGGAGATCGCCCAGCATTACGATGTCGATGCCTACCTGACCAAGCCATTTACACGCCAGCACCTCACCGAAATTGTGGATCAGTTCACCAACCCTTAACTCTCACTTTTCCCGGTGTCGATGACTTCATAATCACGCACTTCGATGACCGCCCCGCTGATGACCTCTTGATGCTCGGTGACGATGTATTCCGGGACCAGTGACTTGAACAACCGTAAGCTCCCCAGGAAGATTCCCAGATCGTCCAGTTGACCCAGACCAATTATTACATCGGGAATCAAATCCAGCGGCGAGAGAATGTACACAATCGCCAGCGCGGGTATCCCCTTTTTCCACCAGGCTACTCGTTTATCCAGCAGCAACCGCCAGATCAACTGCGCTTCATTTTTGAGCTTTTCAAACATCATTATTCCTATCTTGACGATCATTCGTCAAAATAATTCATCAAGCATTTGATACCAGTATAACTTCGCCGGGTCGATATGTTCACGACCATAGATATCGAACAGCAGTGGAACCCATTCTTCCCCCAGATTATACGTCAAGCTTCGAGCACACAGGGCCAGATCCTGATGACGATCGGCAATTCCGGCGCGGGCAAGATCAATAAAACCGGTGATGGTCTGCCGATCAGTGTCGATCAAAATATTCGGCAGGCAGTAATCACCATGCGTAAAAACCACATCCTCGGTTGCCGGGTGGGTCACCAACAGTTCATCAAACACTGATTCAGGCGTGCGACCCTGCCGCTCCGCATCAAAGTCATCAGAGTCTACGAGATTCGCTTGAATTCGTTGCTGAGCCAGCGGCAAACGGGTAGCTATGCGCTGATCGAACGGGCAGTCAGCAATTGCCAGCGCGTGCATCTGTTGCATTCCTGCTGCCAACAAGCGCGTGACCACCGCTGGTGCCAGTGGCATCTCCTCAGCACAGGCGATCAACCCTGGCACGGCACTCATCAGCAAATAGGATGTATCTTCAACTTCAGCCGCATACAATACGTCAGGTACTGGCAACCGTCCGTGTAGCCAGCGCAACCGCCTGGTTTCCTCACGCAATTCATAGGCTGCATAACCCGTCGCGACTTTCAAATAGGTCCACTCATGAGCACGTTGCAACCGGTAAACATCCGTACCCGACATGCCGATTTGTTCTTGATGCCATTGCGCCGGGCCAATCAATTGTTGTAAGTCATTGGGCAATGATCCTTCGAGTTGATCAGGCATCACTCACAGCCTCAATTTGTGTAAGCCAACCAGCAAAATGCGAACACTCGTTACGAATGTTCTCAAGGCCAATTTCTTCAACAATCAATGGGCTATGGTACGTTTTTTGATAACCTCGAAATATTTCCAACAAACGTTTTGAGGGCGGACGTTCTTCATCAATTTCTTCAGGAGATGCAAAAGCCGCCTTGATTTTCTCAAACCGTTCTAACGCCTTTGCTTCAGGTATATTGCGATCAATTTCATAGGGGTCTACAAACAACATCGCTTCAAACTGATGCAATGCCAGGTAAGGCATGAACTTAGGATGATTAATATCAGCCGCAAAAGCTTGTTCCAAATGTTTGACACGCTCATAACACGTTCCCTTAGCGGGAAGCTCGGAGAAGGCTGGAAAATCAGCAGGTATATTATAGTAATCCAAAAAAGTTGTGACTAAAGCTGCTTGACTGTTGTTCAATAATTGCTTCAGATCATGCTTAACTTTGCCATAGGAAACGACACCACCTCGAAAATTAGGACCACCCTGTACTCTTTTTGTGGTGGATAGAATGACATTAGGATAAATGCGTCTTTTCATTAAATGATGTCGTAGAACATCCCGGATAAAAATCTCTTCAGTCTGACCTTCCGCTAGAATATAAATTTGCTTCACGGTTGTGGTCTACCTCCGATGACATTTTTCTCCCACAAATCGCCAACGCTGTATCCCATCCCCTGTTCATCAGTACTTTTTAACCAGCTTTCGATACTGGCTTCCCGCAACCGAGTGAATGTTGATTGTCCGTCAATACGATCTACGACAATGATATCTTCAGGTATAAATTGATTAACCAGTGGCACAGACTGCGTGGCAACAATAACTTGTGTTTTTGTGGCTGCACTCCGTAGTAATCCAGCTAACATCGTGATTGCAAATGGATGCAAACCGAGTTCAGGCTCATCAATCAAAATAGTATCCGGCAAATCGGCCTCGGGCTGTAATAATAGCGTTGCCAGGCTCATGAATCGTAGCGTTCCGTCTGACAACATGCTGGCATTGAAGTATTGGTCCGAATCTATTTCGCGCCACTCAAGTTGAATTTTTCCCGGATTTAGAGCTGATGGATGAAGGTCAAAATCGTCAAAAAATGGCGTAACTTTACGGATGGTACGCACGATGCGACTATAGTAATCATATTCAGTTTCCTGCAAACGATATAGATACGCAGCAAGATTGGCAGCATCAGGCCGTAAAAACTGATTATCGCCTATATCACTGGTCAATTTAACACGGGCAGTATCGCTAGTATCGTGGAACTGATAAAGTTTCCAGCTTTTTATGTTTTCAATTACATAATCAGCGATAACACGGTGATTATATTTCCGAGACTCTTCAAATAGTTCAGTTTCTTGATGACCGCTACCCAGCGTAATACGAAGCGGCTGAGTATAGCGATGATAATCATGGTACCAAATCTGTTCTCGTCCAAAGTATAAATTATCATCTGCGGTTGCGCCTAACCGCACATCATAACCATTTTGACCGAAGGTTGAACGGAGTTCGATTTCTTGAGTTGTTTTCTGTCCATAATATAGTAATCGATCTGCACCACCAGATCGGGCAACATAATTTTGCAAATTCCCATTGAGGATCTGATTTAATAGGGTGAACACTTTAATAAAATTGGATTTACCAGACCCATTTGCGCCAATTAAAACATTAAGTTTATTTAATTCTAAATCCATCTCACGGATAGATTTAAAGCCTTTGATGCGGATACGGTCAAGGGAACCCATAATTAACCTTCAAAATGATTAACAAGCACTTATTATACATTTTTCTTCTAAGTATTGGGCAAATTCTCTGCGCCAGAATGTGTAACGACATGCTCCACAATTGCGGGTACAATCATGAGCGATCTGCAATCTGTCATCATGAAAGGTATGAGTTACATGCTGCGACGATTGGTGCTGTTACTGTTATTTTTATTTCCAGCCATTGGAATCATGGCGCAGGGTGCGCCCGACCAGATTGACCGGGCACTGGCAAACCTCAGCGCGGCGGTAAATCGTAATTTGACGATTAACGACCTCTCGAACTGGCGTTGGTCACAGGATTTGTATCCCGATCTCAGCCTGGGCTGCCCGGAGGAAGACCGAGCCTATGCCCAGGTCGTGACTCAGGGCTTTAAATTTCTGTTGACTTATAATGAAGTTATCTACGATTATCGGGTATCGGCGGATGGCAATATCGTCATTCTGTGCAGTCGGGTGAGCGAGGCTGAGCTGGCGCAGGCCACGCCGACTCCAGTGGGTGAGGATACCATTGATACCGCCATCGGTTGCCCGGAACCTGAACCCGGCGTTATTTACCTGCCCCGGCGCATTACTGCTGGAGTCCAGGTGCAAGTCGCCCAGGGACCACCCATTATTGAGCGAATCGAACCCAGTGATAGTGGTGCCGTCATTGGCGAAATCCCCGGCGGCGCGATTCTTGATGTGGTTGCCGGTCCGCTGTGTGCCGATGGTCAGGTGTGGTGGCAGGTGGACTTTGATGGTCAGGTCGGTTGGACGGTTGAGGGACGGGATGGGGTGTACTGGCTGGAACCGGCGCAAGGTTTACCGCTGCCGTCCAATCCGCAACCACTCACTATCGCCAACGCTGCCCAAATGACAGAAGTCTCACGCGTTGAGGGCAATGTCGTCAATGGGTTGGCGCTTGACCCGGACCGACCGGTGCTGGCCGTGCTGGGAGGAACCGGAACGGGCGGTGTCTGGCTCTATGATCTGATGGCGCTGGATCGTCCGCCCCAGCTACTGCGCGGCGTTGAGCAACTCAGCGCGATCACTTCCAGCCCGGATGGTCGGCTGCTGCTGCTCGGCGATGAAACCGGCGGCGTGCGGCTGTGGTCTACCGAACCAGAAAGTCAGGTGTTGGAACGCTGGTTCGACCAATCCCATGAAGAACCCATCAGTGCCGTCGCCTACGCACCTGATGGTCAAACCGTCGCCTCTGCCGGTGGGCTGGCGCTCACGGCGGCTGAAGTTGACAAAACCAACGCGATCCTGCTGTGGGATGTCGAGAATGTCCAACAACAGGCCGCGCTCGGTGGTCATACGGCGCTGGTCAATGCCCTGGCCTATAGCCCCGATGGAACCTTGCTGGCATCGGCCAGCGACGATGGTACCGTGCGCTTATGGGACCCGGCAAATGCGACGAACATGGCGACGCTGGAAGATCATGCGGGGCCGGTTGTTGACCTGGTGTTTAGCCCCGATGGCACATTATTAGCCTCGGCAGGCAGCGACGGCACCATTATTTTGTGGGATGTTGCCAACCGGACACAGGCGAGCATGGTCGCCAATGCCGGTCTCGCGGCGCAAACCCTGGCCTTCAGCCCGGATGGTGCCTTGTTGGCGGTGGCTGGTGGCAGTGATGCAGCCCCGGATTATGCGATTCGGGTATGGGATGTCAGCGCGGGAACAGAATTGACCCGACTGAGCGGTCATGAAGCACGGGTCGGCGATCTGGTCTTTACGCCCAACAGCGCAGCCCTCATCTCTGTCAGCAGCGATCAATCAGTGCGGTTCTGGGGTGTGCGTTAAACGCCGTTGAAAATGATGTAAGCGGGCGGCATGCGTGTCGCCCTTTATTACAACCAATCCTCATGGTCTTTGAACGGCATATGGTCACCTGGAATAAAGCGGGGTTGTTCCGCATATACATTCATGACGCCCGGTGCTGCTGCACCCCGCAGCAAGACGCAGGCATGATCTTCGGTTTTGACCCAGGTTGAGGTGGGAATGTAGCGCAGTGTGAGGCCAACCCGCCATTGATCGGACGTGTTGGGATTGGAGCCATGAATGATGCGCGGGTTATGAATTGAGACGTCCCCGGCCTTGAGTTCGAGTTCCACCACATCCGAGTCGTCAATCTGTGACGGGTGAATGCCCGACGCCAGCACATTTTTGCCATCGTCCACATCTTGCAGTTCCGCCCGCGAGAGCAGTTTGGCATTTTGCGTCCCCGGCAACACCCGCAAACAGCCATTCTCAATGGTGGCATCGGTGCCCGCCACCCACAACGTTACCACCTCCATTGGCTCTATCGGCCAGTAGGTCCCATCTTGATGCCACAACACAGCCTGACCATCCAGTGGGCGCTTGGCGATATAGTGAGCGGCGTACAGGGCAATATTCGGGCCAATGAACTGCTCGGTAATATCCAACAGGCGTTCATCACCCACTAACCGATGCATAAACGGATCATTCACCAGCAAATGGTGGTGCAGATGTTCCGGGCGTGTATCCGGGTATTTTCGAATAAGCCATTGGACATGATCGGCGGTCTCAGCAGCGAGATCGGCATCAATCGCGCCGCGCGCGATCACATAGCCGTGCTCATCATAATGGGTACGTAAATGAGTAAATGTTGTCGTCATAAACAATCTCCAGCACGATATTAATTTAAGATCAGGATACACCGAGTATTCTGCATATCATACCCAAACAGCCCATGAATGCACATTCACAGGCTGTTAAATAATCGTCCAATAGCTGAAGTTCAGGTGTTTAGTGCCTCGCCATCATACGGCGGGCAGGAGGAGTCAATCGTGATCTCGTCGCCGGGGTAGATGCGTAACGCATCGTCCAGTTGCGGATTGGCCGCCACGAGGCAGGCAACCTCGACATTGTGCTTGGCCGCGATCAGGTCAATCACTTCACCGCGCTGCACGATGTACGAATCACCGGATGCCGCGCTGGCACTGGTCCCACCGCCGCGATCTTGCGTGCCATCATCGTCGCTATCACGTGGGTTGGGCACAAACGCCACACCGTCGTAGGGTGGGCAGCTTCTATCGACAGTAATGACATCGCCGATGAAAATCTCCCCCGGATCAGCCAGTTCGTTGGCTTCTGCGAGACAGCCGACAGCCACATCAAACGACGCTGCAATCAAATCCAGCACATCACCACGCACCACGACGTACCCGTTACGGCTCTGAGCCGTGCTGCCGCCCCCCTGATCGTCGGCAACAGCATCGGGGTCACGCTCAATCGGAATCAAGCCATCGTAAGGTGGACAAGCGCTACTAATAACCAGCGTCGCGCCGGGACGCACATCATTCGGATTGTCCAGGCCACTTTGCTCTGCCAGGCAATTAACCGATACATCGAACCCGGCAGCGATGACATCCAACACATCACCATATTCCACCGTATAAGTCGAATCCTGAGCACTGACGGCGATTACACTCAGGGCGATAAGAACCATCAAGATGATTGGGATAATCTTTGGCATCGTGCCTCCATAGGAATAATCCACGAAAATAAAGGATGAATATCGAGAAATCTGCGTTTCTCTGTATAAGATTAGCTATTCGCCAGATCGCCGGGGCCGGGTGGTCCATCCCAACCCGCACAGCTTGAACTGATCGTCAGGCGCTGACCAATGGCGATAATGCCACCACGATTCTCCAGCCCATTGACCTCGGCCAGGCAGGAGGTGGAAAACCCTAAATCACAGCCGATAAAGTCCAGTGTGTCCCCGGCTTGCACGACATAGACGCCACCGCTAACCGTGCGTCCGGCATTGCGGTCAAACATGCATTGGCGCACGCCGAAGGTTGACATATTGTCGCCGCCACCGCCCTGACACGCCCCACTGATTAAGAGTTCCTGGCCGGTATAGATCAGGTCCGGGTTGATGATATTATTCACCTGTTGGAGACATAGTGCGGTGACGTCAAAGTTGGCTGCGATCTTCGTCAGATTGTCCCCGGCAACCACCACGTATGTTTCATCAAGTGGCATCTCGGCATCCATGCTCATGTCAGTGTCGGCGTCACCTTGCTCGTCAGCATTAGCATCTGGTTCCATCATCGACTGACCACCGCCCCGGCCTAATTCCGAATCACCCAGTTCCATTGAACTCAGGTCATCCATATTGCTGAGAATATCCGACTCAATTGAGTCATAGGGGTCGCAGTCGTCAGGGATAATCAAGATCTGCGCATAGGTGAGTTGATTGGCATTGACCAGATCATTGGCCCCGGCCAGACAGGCCACCGAAACATCCCGTTCCTGGGCAATCTCATCGAGCGTATCGCCATAGCGCACACGATACTCTTCATCTTGAGCGGTCACTGCTGGAATAATCAGCAACGTCAACAGCAGCACCACGAATAATTTGCGCATCATTAGCAAGCACCTCCCGGTGTGAGCGTGAGTACCGTTTCTATTGTATGCCAAATGTGGTGGAAGGGGTATTGAGGGAAAAGTCCCAGAGCAATTAATGCTGCCCAGCATAACACTAATGTACCAGATACGATTACAAAACACCAATTTTGGGGTTATTGTGACCGCCGGTATCAGCCTACAATGATGACATGATCTTAGAGGAGGCGTACAATAATGGATGAACAGACATTCTACCTGGAACATGGCGTCATCAGTCATCCGGGCGCAGGCGTGAAGTATTTTGAACATCTACCGGGTGATATTCCCGGCCTGTGCAAACTGGTGCAGGGCGTGTACATGCATTACAGCACGACCAAAGACCTGCCGAAAACGCGCAATGCCGAGGTCGATACCCGCTACATGCCCGCTATGCTCGAACGAATACACACGCTAGATTCGCGGCCCCTGCATGTCGCCCGTGACCGTGAGCAGCGGTTCATCGGCTGCTGCCGCGATGCTGCCTTACTGTTAGTGACGATGGCGCGACATATCGGCATTCCGGCACGATCGCGGGTCGGTTTCGCCACCTATATCAATGTCAAAGTTCCCGGGTTTAAAACCGATCATGTTGTAGCCGAGATCTGGGATGCCGCTCAACAACGCTGGCGATTGGTGGACCCCGAACAATCCGAATGGCTCATTGAACATAATCAGATCGATTTTGATGTCACCGATATTCCGCGTGATCGGTTTGTCGTCGGCGGCCAGGCCTGGGAAGTCTGTCGGTGTGGTGATGATGATCCGCAGAATTATGGTGTCCATCCCAACGATGAATATATACGCGACTGGTGGTTTATCCGTAACCGGCTCATTCACGATCTGGCAACACAGAATCGCATGGAACTGCTGCTTTGGGATAACTGGGGCCTTATGGATTATGACTATGAACCAACGAACGAAGACCTAACGTTGCTGGATGAGGTTGCGCAGGTAACTCAGCGGGGCCATCTGGCAGAAAAACAAGCACTTTACCAGCGACCCGAATTCGTTGTCCCGCTCACCGTCAAGAGTTTCTCGCCAGTTCAGGAATGGGCAGATGTTGACCTGCGCCTACCGTAAGTGCCAGGTAGTTCACCGGCATCATAGAAAACATTACGAAACATTGTTCAGATTTTCGTAAGATCAACGTAACGGGTGCGTAACTTTTTCACCATAAACTGCCTTCAGCTTGTCAATCTCGACAAGTTGGTTGTATGAGGAGGACTATTGATGAAGAAGTTGCGTCTTTTCGTTCTATTACTTATTTTTGTGCTGGCAGCCAGCGCCGTCTCAGCCCAGAATACGGCAACCTACCGGGTGACGATCACGAACCTGACCGGCGGTCAGCCACTAACACCGCCCTTGATCGCTGTGCATCGCCAATCCATCAATCTGTTCGAGATAGGTCAACCCGCTAGCCCCGGTATTCAGGAAATCGCCGAAAACGGTAATCTAGCGCCGCTGGTTGATGTTGTCAGCAATGCCAAGCATGTCCATGATTTTGTCGTGGCCGTGGCGGGAGACCCGCCCCCGGTGATGCCGGGTCAAAGTGTCACGGTTGAACTCACCTCAGCGCAGGGTGCCAAATATCTGTCGTTTGCTTCGATGTTGATCTGCACCAATGATGGCTTTACCGGCGTGGATAGCGTGCGCCTGCCCAAGCAAGTCGGTGACAGCGCTACGTTGTACGCCAACGGCTATGACGCCGGAACCGAGATCAACACCGAGGACTTCGCCGACATCGTACCGCCCTGTCCGGCGCTGACGGGTGTGCCATCCAGCGACCCGGGCACCGGCACCTCCAACCCGGCCCTGGCGGAAAACGGCGTCATTAGGCTGCATCCGGGCATCGTTGGCAACAACGATCTACAGGCTGGGCTGCACGGTTGGAACGATCCAGTCGCCCAGATCGTTATTGAACGCATCAGCTAAGAACGAACAATCAATCAATCGGGCCGGGGCATGTCCTCGGCCTTTTTGCTTCCGTCTATGCGACAAACAGCGAGTCCGGCAGGTCTATTCCGGCGTTACGAATGCGCTGCAAGCAATGGGGAATTTCGCCGGTTGGCTGATGTTTACCAATGATCTTGCCATCTTCCATAGCGGTCTGTTCGAACTTGAAGATGTCATTGAGTCGCATGTGACCATCCTGAAAGCCGCTGATCTCGGTGATGCTCATAATGCGACGGCCACCATCCGATAGGCGCTGCTGATTAATAATCAAATCAATGCCGCTGGCAAGTTGCTGGCGCACCGCTAACAATGGCAATTGAGGCCGACCTTCCGTGACCATCATTTCCAAACGGGCCAATGCATCGCGGATACCGGCAGCATGGAGCGAGAACATGGAGCCATCGTGCCCGGTAATCAGCGCATCCAGCAAGGCACTCATCTCACCGCCCCGAACCTCACCCACTACAATCCGATCCGGGCGCATCTTCACCGCACTTGCCATCAAATGAGCTAGTGAAACCTCGCCCTTGCCGTTAACATCCGGTGCCCGAACTTCCAGCACGACCTGATGCGGTTGCTCCAGATTGAGTTGTGCCCAATCATTGATAACGATGATACGTTCCGAGACCGGAATATAACTCGCAACGATATTCAAAATGGTGGTCTTGCCTGAACCAGTGCCACCAACGACAACGATATTCAACCGGGCGGCAACACATGCTTTGATGAAATTGAGCATATCCCGGTTGGTTGACCCAAAACGAATGATGTCTTCCGCTGTTAACATGCGGGGCAGTTTGCGCATCACAACACTGGGGCCATTGGCCGCGATGGGCGGCACGACAATGTGACAGCGCACGTCATGGCCGAACTGAACATCCAGGATGGGATGGGCAGCATCAAGCACCTGACCGGAAGGTTGCACTAACTTCTCGGTGATGAAATCTAACAACTGATCGTTATCGGCAAAGCTGCTTTCAACTTGTTCCATACTGCCGTATCGTTCAACATAAATCTGATCGAAACCATTAATCATAATTTCGAGCACTGCTGGATCATCCATCAAGGGTTGGAGCGATCCCAAATCGTTCATCAGTCTAACTTTCTGGTTGTTATCCGATGGTTCCAGTGTGTCATCAAACGTTCAAATCTGGCTTCCCTTATACTCCCAGCACAGACCTGTCTATTCCAACAGGTTGAACCGCAGCGCGTAGACTACCGCTTCGGTGCGGGTACTGACCTGCAACTTACTGTAGACATTGTTCAAGTGGAAATTGATGGTCCGTTCGCTGAGGTGTAGCTCATGGGCGATTTCTTTATTGGTCAAGCCATCGGTGACGAGCGTGAGCACTTCCCGTTCGCGGTCGGTTAATTGCGCCGGAAACAATACTTTTACGGTCAGACTAATTTCAGCAGGCGCGTTTGTCACTGCGCCACCCAGATCAGCGATTCGCTGCGCCGTGTCGTCTAACAGGCGGCGCACCACATCCTGCCGGCCATTATCACGGGCGCTGAGCGTCAATTGTCCGGCAGCAGATTGGGTCAGTTGCAGGTCAACCTGCGTGGCCTGGGCCTGGTGGCTACTTGCCAGCACATCCTGCCCGGCGCGGAACAATGTCAATTCTAATGCGGCTGGCAGGCGGTCATGAGCGTGGCGGGCGTTTTTGAGGATGATTTGAACCCCGGAGTCGCGGCTGAATTGCTGTACGAGCATTTCTAAAGCCGCATCCAATCCGGCGACCTCTAACAGCACCGGCTTGAGATTAGCCTGTAGGTCAAGCGCTCGTTGGCGGACTTGCCGGGCCATGGCGCTCAGGGCTGATACGGTGAGTTGAACCTCCGGCACCGTAGCAAATGCCTGCTCATAGGCGGCAGCCTGCGCCAGCAGCAAGTCCAGTGGACTTACAATGTCGTGATCTAGTAACGCGGCGAGGCGTTGACGTTCCGCTTCTATCACATCGGCCTGCTCGGACATGTGGGCTTCCCTGATGATGGTCTACAATTCTATCATGACATAGCTCAAGAGTTCGGCACCCAACCAACTGACCGGCATGAGCCTATTGATTCTGACAGGATGTCAGTGATTAGGAATACTGTACAACTTGATTCACTTGAATTTGAAAAAGGGCATTCCATCTCGATCATCTTAGTACGAACTCAAGCCTTCGAAAGAATTCTGCCCGTGCCTGTCGTTCAACCCAGGGTTTGTGCCCACAATGTTTGAGTAATACGAATTGAAAATTTTCAAGTGTCTCAGCTAGCGGCTTTTGAACCCCGGCAGCAGGGTGTGGATCATAGTCGCCGTGTATTGCAATAACCGGACAAGTAACTTTTTTTGCGAGATCCAGTAATTGTCCGTTGCTTCTCATTTCGGCGGCGGCAGGCCACACCTTTTCAAAAATATCTCCTCGAAAATCAAGCGGTTCTGAGTCTTCGCTTATGGGGTCATATGTCTCAGTTATTGCAGTAATTGCACCAATCCGAGCGAATAATTGATTTTTGACCTCATCTGATGCATTGCCTAATTCCTGTCCGATGCGGGTAAACTCAGCTTTTTCTTGCTCAGTGAGGCGATTGAAACGGGCGGCTCGGAGTTCTTCCGTGTAATGTTGTTCAAAAGGCCCGCTCCCAACGAGAATCAGTTTTTTGACGAGTTTCGGATACGTCGCAGTTACGATCAAGCTAAGCCAGGCTCCCCAGGAAAACCCGATCAAGTTGACAGGCATATCGGCATGATTGTCAATGATTGTTCTTAATTCCTCAACCTGGCCTTTAAGCGATGTTGCCGTTTGTATGGGTTCCAAAACGCCGTGTTGATGCGCGAGTTCACGCGCTACGGGAGTCATTTCGCCACCTGCGCCAGGACCACCGTGAACTACAACCACCCTAAAAGGTGATTTTCCATGAATTCCTAAATTTTCCATGATCGCTGCCTTTACACCTTAACCTAACCCAACTTCAACTGACTGTCTGTGAGAAAGTGAGCTGGAATTCAATGTAACATCTATGAGCCATCATATAGCTGTCGCAGCAATTCGGCTAAGGTCGGCGGTTGAGCACCATAGCGGAATATATTCGAGAGGCGATAGAGTTCATCGGGGGCCAGCGTACCGCTCACCCGCTGCCATTGATTGATGACCTGTTGCAGCAACGGCAGCCACAACGCAACCTCATGCGGTTCGGCCTCGCGCAACGTATCTTGCAACTCAATCGTCGTGTCCAACAGATCAGCGATTAACTCATCCTGAGTCATCAGCCAGTCCCGTTGTCGCTGAGGCTACATGGTTGTGGCGTGATGCCCAGGTGTTGGTTGTATTGATAGATCGCCGGGATGTAATCCCAGGCATCGTCGCTGTTTACATAGGTATCGAAGGTTTCAATCGTCCACGCCGCACCAGGATCATGTGCTTTGAGCCAGGCAGCATAGGCCGCAATGACCGGTCGCGCATACCGAAATTGCGCAACCATCACATGGCCGATCACACCAAACTGCTCCACAAAACGCTGCCGTTCGAATTCAGCAAAAAGTGGCGCATAATTGACCGGGACACGGCGGAAGGTCGGCTGCCAGCCAGAATCCGTACTATCGAGTATCAAATAACTGGCATCTTGATAGCCGTCCATCGGCACCCCCAACGAACCGGCATTCAAAACCTGCCAGCCATTAAGCTGTTTCTCAAATGAGAGGTGATAATGTCCCGCAACGACAGTCGGCTCGTTGACACCGCCCAACAGATCACTTGCCCGTTCTTCATCGCTCAGCCGGTCAATCGCTGTGAAAGGATCGCCGGGAACACCATGCACCACGCGGATAGGCGGGGCATCGCCATAATACAATGTTAATTCATCGGGCAAGGCAGCGATTGTGTTGTACCAACGGCCTTGAAGTTGCTCGTAGAGCGCCCCAATAGAGTCCCAATTGCGCCGGGCCTCTGGTTCACGATCCGTTCCATATTCCAGCAGATAATACTCATGGTTGCCCCGAATCGCCGACCAGCCCAGCGCAAACACTCGCTCCAAAACCTCTGCCGAAAACGGGGCCATATTAATCAGATCACCGGCGACGATCACGTGATCTGGCGCGAACGCTGCCATGTCAGCGATAACCGCCTCAAATGCCGGTAAGTTGCCGTGAATGTCCGAGAGTATTGCCAATCGCGTCATAAAGTGCCTTCACGTGTTTGCATAACCAGCCAGGTATCGCGCAAACTCCAGCCGGCGACGAATAAAAATCCGAGCGCGTACAAAGCTACATAGGGCAGTAACGCCGGGTAATGTTGTTGCGCAACCAGAACCCCCGCCAGCGCATAGAACGCCAGGAGCAGTTCGCCCCAAACGGTCGCATCCTGGCGCAGGGCATAATTGCTGGCCGACCAGTCGGCGGCGAACTTGGGCGTGCGCCGGAACTCAAACCCGCTGGCCCGCAATCCACGCATGACTGCCTGGGTATTGTTCCACGCGATCCCCATGCCCAGGGCCAATAATACCGGAAAAGCGACAATCCGCTGCTGCCAATCTGGATACAGGGTCCGCTGGGTGATAACAAACAAAAGCGGTGGACCTAACCCCATGATGCCCAGCGGTGCCAGCGGTAAGTTTTCCAGACCATGTGCCAGCATCAACGGCGGCGTCAACAGCAACATGCAGAGCATGAGCGGATGCGGCAAATACTGGCATAAATGTAACGTCGCCATAATGCGCTGCCCAAACGTGAGTTGCGCCTGCCACAACGGCCAGAAGAATTGACGCAAGGTTTGGGTACTCCCCTGTGCCCAGCGGGCCTGCTGCTGCTTGTAAGCGGCCATTTGCGGCGGTAATTCGGCGGGAATCTCAACTTCGGGTACATACAAAAACCGCCAACCAGCCAGTTGTGCGCGATAACTGAGTTCCAGATCTTCGGTGAGCGTGGTTGCTTGCCAGCCTCCCACTGCGCGAATGCAGGCCGTCCGCCAGACACCGCCGGAGCCACTGAAATTCATCAGCCAACCAGCCCGGTTACGTGCTGTTTGCTCCACCAGAAAATGCCCATCCAGCGCCAACGTTTGACCCAGCGTCAGCGCATTATCAAACGCATTGAGGTGACTCCAGCGAGCCTGCACCATCCCCAGCCGGTCGTCATCCACAAGGTAGGGCAGCATACGCCGCAGAAAGTCTGGCCGGGGACGAAAATCAGCATCCAACACCAGTACAAATTCACTATCAATGTTTTTCAGACCATCGGCCAGCGCCCCGGCCTTGTAACCCGCCCGATTATCCCGGCGCACATGCTCCACCTGCAACCCTTGCTGCCGTAGTTCGGCAACCTTCTGCGCGATCAGAGCAGTGGTCTCGTCGGTGGAATCATCAAGGACCTGGATAAGCAGGCGATTTTGCGGATAATCGAGTTTGGCAACGGCATTGAGTAAGCCGGTGACGACATGCCGTTCATTGTAGATGGGTAATTGCACCGCGACCGTGGGCCAGTCGGCAATGGTGGGTGGGGTGAGCTTACGGTGACGATTCCGCCAATAGATTGCCAGTAACAGCAGCGTGCTGCCCGCGTAGAATGCCAGCAGCGCTGCCACCAATACGTACAGAAACCGTGCTATTGAGAGTATCATCTTGCTCATTTTAATGCACAATGTAAGTAATTGATCTTGATTGTTAACGATTTAACTCAGGGAGTCAATCATACGATGGATACACAAACCGCCCTGGCGGCCCTCGGCGTCACCGACGATACGCTGACACCGGCTGAAAAAAACCAGCTTGACCGCGATGGTTATCTGCCGCTGCCGAACATGTTAACCCCCGAACAAGTGGCGGCTTTTCGCGCCCGTTTGGATGCGCTGGTTGCGGAAGAAGGAACAGAAGCGGGAAAAGAAGTCCATCAGGAAGCGGGGACCGACCGGCTCTCTGATCTGGTCAACAAGGGCGAACTTTTCACAATATGTTTTACGCATCCCCGCGTGCTGGCAGCCATTAGCCATGTGCTGCAGGGCGATCTGAAATTATCATCCCTGAACTTTCGGGCGGCCTTGCCCGGTGATGGCTTACAAGCCCTGCACTGCGATTGGAAAGGCGCGGTGGAACCCGGCGATTATTATGTATGCAATTCGATCTGGCTGCTGGATGATTTTACCGCCGACAACGGCGCAACCCGAGTGGTGCCCGGTTCACAGCGATTGGGACAAACACCACAAGCAGCAATGAACGACCCGAAAGCGACGCACCCTGATGAAAAATTACTGCTGGCCCCGGCGGGCACGGTCGTGATCTTTAATTCGCATACCTGGCATGGCGGCACGCTCAACCGCAGCAATCAACGCCGCCGCGCCATGCATTCCTATTTCTGTCGTCGCGACCAACCGCAACAGCTTGACCAGCAGCAGTACCTTCGCCCGGAGACGTTTGAGCGCCTGAGTCCTGCCGCGCGGTATATACTGGATGTGAACATGCCAACTGCATAATGTGCGGAGTTCCATCGCCAATATCAAGCCCAGAATATCGTACTGAAAGCACAACGCGGGAGACTTCATGGCGCGGTTAGCAGCCTTCCAATACCGTGATTTTCGGCTGGTGTGGAGTGGCGAACTGCTCTCGACTACCGGCTCCCAGATGCAAACATTCGTCATCAACTGGCATGTGTTTCAACTGCTTCAGGGCCAGGTGACGACACTCAACCTGCTCGGACAAACGATTGACCTGAGTGCCGAAGCGTTGGGACTGGGCATTTTGGGGCTGGTGCGCATCGGCCCCATCATCGTGTTTTCGCTGTTGGGCGGTTTGCTGGCGGATGCCTATGACCGCCGCCAGTTGATGGTCATGACACGCGTGTTTGCTGGTTTGCTGGCGGGGATTTTGGCGTGGCTCACGTACACCGACCAGGTGACGGTAAACAGCGTTTATCTGATCGGCGCATTGGCGGCAGGATTGATGGCCTTTGATGCCCCGGCACGCCAATCACTCGTACCCCATCTGGTCAAGCGCGAACACCTGATAAACGCCATCAGCCTGGAAACTCTGATCTATAACATGGCAAATATCGTGGGTCCAGCATTAGCGGGCGTATTGATCGGAATCAGTGGCGTGGAATCTGACCCGACGGCGATTGGCAATGCCTATGCCCTGGTAGCGTTGGGCTTCGGTGTCGCGGCCTTGACCTTGTTGCTGATCCGCTATCGGGGCAATATCAGCACGTCAGGCATCACCTGGGGGTCGCTGGTTGATGGTTGGCGCTTTACGTTTAATACCCGCATCATTCGTGGCACCATGTTGCTGGATTTTCTGGCGGTCTTTTTTGGCTCAGCCCGAACGATGTTACCGATTGTGGCAGCCGACATTCTGGGCATGGGCGCGGCAGGTTATGGTTTGCTGGCAACCGCCCAACCCATCGGGTCATTGCTAGCAGGAACGATGATGGCGCTGCGCAAAGAAATCCAGCGTCAAGGGCTGGTATTGCTGGTCAGCGTCGCGGTCTATGGGGTAGCAACGGCGCTATTCGGCCTGTCAACCGTGTTCGGCATCTCATTTGTCCTGTTTGCCCTGACCGGCGCGGGCGATACGATTTCTGCCGTGATCCGCAACACGATCCGCCAGGTGCAAACCCCGGACGAATTGCGCGGACGCATGACCGGCGTCAATATGATCTTCGCCACCGGCGGCCCGCAGTTGGGCGAACTCGAAGCGGGTTTGGTGGCATCGGTGCTGGGCGTGCCATTTGCCATTATATCCGGCGGTGTCGCCACCGTGCTGCTAACGGGCTGGATCGCCTGGCGCTATCCGCGTTTGCGCCGCTATACTGCTGTCGACTCGAAAACGAAAGTTACCTAACCCAATTCAGCAACCGTCTTCTGCAAAGCTGCTTCCGCCAACACTGCCCATTTATCCTGTTCATTCAGTGGAATACAAAACCAGGCAGCCATTGGTGGTTTGTTTTTGAAGGGATTGAGCAGGGAATAATCTTGCAGCCCATGACTGGCCGGGTCGAAATCCTTACCGAGTTTGAACACCATCTCATCCTGATGGTAAAACGCGAACACCTTGCCTTTATAGGTGATCGCCGGGGATGACATCATCTTGCCATCCGCAACCAGTTGATGTTGGGCGATCAGATCGGTCTTGATTGCTTCGAACATAGCAGCGGCATCAGGCATGGGTTTTCTCCTCCATCGGCTAAATAGGGGCGGACCCGTAGGCCCACCCGAATAACTAAGCGGGTTTCACAACACCTACATCCCGAAGGCTTCAGCAAACTCGCGTGGATCGTAGTAAATCCGCTGTTCGGCGATGCGACCATTTTCCAGCCGCAGCCAATCAGCCATTGCCAGCGTAATCTGACCTCCGGCAGGTGTTGCGACATCCATCTCATAGATTGAACAAACGGCTTCCCCATTGGCGAATTGGCTTAACATGCGAGTTTCCCGATGAAATTGAAGGAACTGAGCGTTCAGTTCGATATAAGCTTCTGCACCCTCTGTGACCTGGGTTGGTCCGGTGAAAACAATGTTATCTGTGACGAACTCGCGCAGGGCCTCAGCCTGGTGCGCATCGGCAGTTGCATAGTAGCGATTAGCGATTTCCAATGCATGACTCATGTGCATATACTCCTCAAGTTAGTTACATCAGTAGAGACAGTCTCTTGTTTACCGGCCCTTTGAGCATATGCGAATTCAGTGACAACTGTCTGTCAGTAGCCCCGCAGATTGCTGTTCATTTGTTCGATCTCAGCCAACAGCGCTTCATGGAGACTGCCGGGTTCGACCCGTTTGATCGTGCTACCCCAGCTCAAAAGCCATTGCAAGGCCTCCCGTTCATAGCGGAGCGTGAACGAAACGAGGAAACCAGCAGCCGTGTGTTCAGTTTTGGTCACAAAAAACGGCGGCGATTCCCCCACCCAGCGGGCAACGGCAGCATCAAACAGGACGTGCGCAGTAATGTATGGGCTGTGATCAATCTCGGTCCATTGTGGCTGAAAATTGGGCGGATGCACAAACGTCCGGCGCAGTAATATGAGGTGTTCAATCCGACTGAGGCGAAAGACCCTCTCGGCTGCCCGCAGATGACAGTAGCCATATAAAAACCAATCATTCTTGAGCCACGCCAGGCTGTAGGGGTTGACACTGCGCACGGTGAAATCGGATTCACCATCTTCAAAGTAGCGCTTGGTATAGTGCAGGCGCACTACTTGCTGGTCGATAATGGCCCGCCGCAATTGTTGCAGTTGCTGCTCTTTGGTGTCATCCAGTGCCGGGGCTGCGAAAAACGTCATGTTCGTTTTGAGGCGATCT
This sequence comes from Phototrophicaceae bacterium, assembly GCA_965223835.1. GTDB lineage: Bacteria > Chloroflexota > Anaerolineae > Aggregatilineales > Phototrophicaceae > CAVYXZ01. Next base: position 61,354 of record CBDCXQ010000001.1, on the reverse strand, counting down.
ATCTCAGCGCGGGTTTCCACCGGTAACGCCGATTCGAGCTTGCGCCCCGCTGCCAGTGCCGCGTCACGGTATTGCGCATCAAAGTTCTGTGCCAGAAAATCACTGCCCAACGCCAGAATAAGCGCCTCGTCAACCGTAAAATTGAGCGGTGGCAGGAAGTAACCTTCGGCTAGCGCGTACCCCTGTCCAGTCATGGCGACAATCGGCACCCCGGCTTCGGATAGGGCCTGAATGTCACGATAGATTGTGCGCTGGCTGACCTCAAACGTGGCGGCGAGGTCTTCCGCCCGCTGCCAATCATGACGCTGTAATTCCAGCACAATAGCGAGTAAGCAATCACTGCGTTTCATAGGTGGGTGGGCAAATGCTCATGGATTTCGTACACTCAAAGGATAACATCAATCATGAGTGAATTGACAGTGACCAATGGAAACGCTTGAAACCCACATCAACCCGGCAGACGAGCAATTTCAGGCCAATGCGGCCCATAACCAACTGCTTGCCAGCGAACTCCGTGAACGGTTGGCGCTGGTGCGGCAGGGGGGCGGTGACCGTTATCAACAACGCCAGCGGGAACAGGGTAAATTATTCGTTCGTGACCGCATTGACCGTTTGCTGGACACCGGATCGCCCTTTCTGGAAATCGCGCCATTGGCAGGCTGGGAATTATACGATGACGAAACGCCTTCCGCCGGAATCGTCACCGGCATCGGGCGGGTGAGCGGACTGGAATGTATGATCGTCGCCAATGACGCGACGGTCAAAGGCGGGACTTATTATCCCATCACCGTGAAGAAACACCTGCGTGCCCAACAAATCGCGCTGGAAAACAATTTACCTTGCCTGTATCTCGTCGACAGCGGTGGCGCGTTCCTGCCCATGCAAGACGAAGTGTTCCCGGATAGTGATGACTTCGGGCGCATCTTCTACAATCAAGCGCAGATGAGCGCAGCCGGCATTCCACAGATCAGCGCCGTGATGGGCAGTTGCACCGCTGGCGGGGCCTATGTCCCGGCCATGTCCGATGAAGCGGTGATCGTTAAAGGCACGGGCACAATCTTCCTGGGCGGTCCACCACTGGTAAAAGCCGCCACTGGTGAGGAAGTCAGCGCGGAAGCACTGGGCGGCGCGGATGTGCATACCCGCGTTTCCGGCGTGGCTGACCATTTGGCCGAAGACGACGATCATGCGCTGGAGATTTTGCGCGAAATTGTCGCCACGCTCAACCGGCGCAAGCATGTAACCCTGGCTGTCCAGCCCCTCGAAGAACCGTTATATGATCCCGCCGAATTGTATGGCATCCTGCCCACGTCGTTTCGGGAAACCTACGATGTTCGCGAGGTGATTGCCCGATTGGTTGATGGCAGTCGCTTCCGCGAATTTAAAGCCAATTATGGCACCACGCTCATCACTGGATTTGCCCATCTGGAAGGCTTTCCGGTCGGCATCCTGGCGAACAACGGGGTGCTGTTCAGTGAATCAGCGCTCAAGGGCACACACTTCATCGAATTGTGTACTGCACGCGGGATTCCACTGCTGTTTTTACAGAACATCACCGGCTTTATGGTCGGCAAGCAATATGAAGCGGGCGGTATCGCTAAGGACGGTGCGAAGCTGGTCCATGCCGTCGCCAACGCCGCAGTCCCCAAATTGACTGTCATCATTGGCGGCAGCTTCGGTGCGGGCAACTATGGCATGGGCGGTCGGGCTTACGGGCCGCGATTTTTGTGGATGTGGCCTAACAGCCGCATCAGTGTGATGGGCGGCGAACAGGCCGCCAACGTGCTGTTGACGATCAAGCGCGATCAACTGGCACGGCGCGACGAACCCGATCTCTCGGAGACTGAACAATCCGAGTTCAAGCAACCGATTCTTGACAAGTATGAACGGGAAGGCAACCCCTATTATTCCACTGCCCGCCTGTGGGATGATGGCATCCTCGACCCGGTGCAGACGCGCCGCGTCCTGGGGTTGGCGCTGTCAGCCTGTATGAATGCGCCCATTGCCCCAACGCGCTACGGCGTATTCAGGATGTGACAAACGGGATTGATCTTATGCTGCGCAGCCGCCCAAAAACGCCGTCCAGTCCAGACCCAGAATCTGATCGCTGACCGCCACCCGTAAGATACCATCCGTACCGAGGCGATGCCAATAATGGGCGCGATCAGTGCCAAAAATCTGTGTGATGCCACACACACCGCCGCTTTCTTTTTGCAGCGCAACGATGTTGCCATGATTACTGGTGAGCAGCAGGACATCCCCATAGTCGGTCAGGGTCGTTAATCCGCTGATGGAATCCGGCAGGCGCACTTCCCAGCGTAATTCCTGAGTGGCGGTATAGGCATGCAAAACGCGGCTGCCGTAGAGATAGAGGTCGCCATTGGCGGTATGCAGCGCGGCGCCGGATTTACCGCCTGCCGGGGCTGCCGGTAGCTCAACCGCCCAGGTGCCATCCGCCAGGATCGCCCACAATCCACCATAGGTATAGGCCCGCAGTTCGCCACTGGGGGCCACATCCAGGTTGCCCATCTCCCGCAATTGCGCCGTGTGCAACAACTCCCCCTGCAACGATAGAGTCAGCATTTCATTGGCTGCGGTGATAACACCGATCACCTGTCCCGCCAGTACCGCCCGTACAACCGGTTGCACGTTTTCCAGTCGCCATAGCAAAGCCTGCCGATTGGGGCCAAACGCCACCAGTGCATTTGTCGGCGTCTGGTAGATATACAGCGTCTCGCTTTGCAGCACCGGTTGCGCCAGTGCGATGCCGGTCTCCCAGCGATCAGATAACGTCCCATCCAAATTCACGCGCTGCATGGAGCCGTCACTATAAGTCAGCAGCGGCAAGCCGTCAAAGTCGCTGAGGGCAATGCCCGTGCGTTCCAGATTGATGCGCCACAGGGACCGACCATCGGGCGTCACGCGGCCCAGTCGATTGGCATCCAGGTAGAGCAGGCTGTGATCGTCCAGTTCCAGCGGGGGCGCAATCGGCCCGGCTTCATCCGCGAGATCGAGCCGCCAGCGATAGGCCGGGGTCAGCCACGTTTGCCAGTTGCGCAGCGCTTTGACCGGACGCCGCCATCCCTCAGCAAAGGGGGCATCCCAGCTATACCCCGGTCCGGGGGACGTACCGTTCTGGTTGCGCACTTCAAAATGCAGATGTGGAGCCGGGCGCACCGCCCCCACCGCGCCGATTATTTCACCCGCACGCACACAGCTCCAGCGGATAGGAAAGCGGGCAGAATCGGTTTCCTGCAAGTGCCCATATTGTGTGTACAACAAACTGCCATCGGGAAAAGTATGCTCTAGAATCACCACCCCGCCGTCACGCCCCCAACCCCCCGGTGCGGAATAGGTCACGCGACCATTCGCCGCCGCCACAACCGGCAGCCCGATGCCATAATTGTTCTCACGACCGGCATACCAATCCTCGCCGGTATGAAAGCGCCCCTGATGCCGGGGGCTACGCGCCTCGAAATCCTGCACCAACTGGAAAATGTCGGTATCCACTGGATAGTCAATGCTATCGGCTATCCCGCATTGTTGCGCCTGGGTCGGCTGGATGCCGGCAAATGACAGCAGTAGCAGTAAAACAACAAACAGTATTCGACTCATACAATGCTCTTACGCTCCGTTATCGTGTCTATTGTAGTTGTGAAATCCGCGACTGGCGATTTAGCTGAACAGGGCCATAATCATGCATAAATGAGATGATCGACTAACAACTACACACCCATTCATCCTCATACCAATCGTACCAGCATCCGGGGCCTTGAAAACGAGCATGATCCTTCCAGGTGAGCACGCCATCATCAGCCCTAAAACCTTCTCTATTAACCATGATTCCTGGTCCACACTGTTCATCAAGCATCTGCTGGATACGAGGTAGATGTTCATCTTCCAGTGCAGCTCGATTCAACCCTAAATACAAGAACATACAGACGCTCAAAACGAGGAGGCCAACAAATAGCAGCAACAAGCCAACGAGCAAACAGGTTAGGCAGCGATCTAAAATCCGATTATTTGTCTCAGTCATCAGATCAGCTTGTGATTTCTAAATTACACCGCATCGCCAAACACCGAACTAGCGCAGAAATAGAATCGCTCCCAGTAGCAACGCTATGATAACGGTATCGCGCACGCCGGCCTGAATGTAGGGTAGATCTGCGACAACCAGCCGCTGATCTTTAGGCATCGTGGTATCGATCTGAGCCGGCAGCCAGAGGCGGATGCGCGAACCAGCCGGAATTATGCTACCGATCAAGATCACCACCAAAACGAGAAATTGCTGGCCGCCACTACCGGTCTCAGCAAAAGCCCGCAACATGCTGCCTAACGCCCCGGCCACTTCCTGCTCACGGAAAATCAGCAGCACCAGTAGTCCGACCACGCCGACCAATAATCCCCCGGCCCGTCGATTGAAAGTGCGGGCGGGTATTCTGCGTTCGACCAGCGCATCCGATAAACTAATTAGCGGCAGGCCACACAGGCCCAGCAACGTGTACAGGAGCAACGACAGGACATCGGTCTGGGGCACAAAGCCGCTAACCGACTGCAACCCTGGCAACATAGACAGCCACACGACCAGCGCCAGCGCGATAAAAAACGCCCCGGCAATCCGCATGAGCAGCGCGACACCCGACACAATACGTGGCATCACAATCCAGTCAAATCGCTGCGGCAAATGATGCAAGCCATACGCCTGTCGTCCGGCCTGGGGATTGGCAAAGTAACTGGCAATGGCGTTGAGTTGTTTCTGTGACCGGCGACGGTAATCCACAATCTGATATGTCAACAACGCAGCTTCGTCGATGTTGGTCGAACTCGCCAGCACCAACGTGAACGGATGGGAGGCGTCCTGGGCTTGCGCCATGAGCGATTTCGGCGTTTGATTGGATACGATCATAAAGTGCTGATCGGCGGTTTCATCTGCATGTGAGTCGACACGCCCATGTCCAAAATGCGCCAGCGTCGCGTCCAGTTGATCGGCGATGGTTTGATCGGCAGGCGCATAATACAGCGCATACCGAATCGACTGCGCATCAGCCGGTACACTGGCTCCCTGAGGACTTAGCGACTGTACCCACGCTTGAAAACCTTCCATCGTAATTGGCAGATCCGTCATCTGCGCTTTACGCCGTTCACCCGGCTTCGTACCAAACCAATCTTGATAAAACTGCTGCGTCTCCTGGCCGACTTGACCGCGCAGCATCCAGTGATAGAGCGCCAACCGATAGTGATAGCGAGCGACGATTAAGGCCAATATCGGCATGACCGCCCACCAGCCCGCTACCAACCTCAGCGCATCGGGCGGTGGGGCATTCGCTGCCAGCAACGCAAATGTGCCGATTGCTGGAGCCAACATGCCCAAATAAATCTCGATGCGGGTGAAGCGCCGATCCAGCAGTTTACGGAGGATGCTTAAGGCATAAATACCGGTTACAGCCAACAAAATGCCCGGCAACGCCAGTCCCGGTCCGCTCTCAGCTTCTTTTACGAATAATCGATTACCCAGCAAGAACAATGCCAGCAACGCCGACCACAGGCTGCTGATCGCCAGCACCCCGGCCATGATGCGGATGCGCGGCGGCAAATGATTCCAGCGGTTCGGTTTAGGAATCGCATCCTGACGCTGTTCGCCGTCTTCAAGGCATTCGCGCAGGCGGCGAATGGTGCGCTCAAACGTGCCCCGCCCACCAATCACCGCATGTGGCTTCAGCCGAGCTGGCAGCGTCACAGCCTCATAGGTCAACACATAGACCGGTTTGCACAGCAACTGGGCCGACCGCCATTCATACGCCACATTGCCCGATGCAATTGAAGCCCGTGACGCAATCAACACCAGCGCATCGCAACCCCACAGGCCCTGTTTAATACCCTGTTTCCAATCCAGACCGGGCGATAGCTGTTGCACATCAAACCAGACCGTGTGCCCTGCCGCCTGGAGCACCGCAACGACCGAATCCGCAAAATAAAATTCTTGGCGCGAGTAACTTACGAAAATGTGCATAAAAATCCCGATGTGGCTACGTCACAGTGATAATTACACGGGGTCGGTCATCTGAGCGGTATCAAAGTATTCGCGCCAGTAAACGATTTTGCCGTCACGCAATGAGAAAATAATGGAATCTTCGGCGCGATAGGTTCGACCATCCGCCCGCCGCACCTCGCGCCAATCCCACTCAACCGCGCCCTCGTCGCCATCGAGTAAGACGCGCTTAACGTCGATTTTGACCTCAGCCACCGTTTCGAAAAACATGATGGCTGCCTGCCGAATCGCAGCCGGTCCCTGCCAGCGACCGCCGGGCGAAATAAACAGGCAATCAGCGGCAAAGTCGGCGACAATTGCGTCCAGATCAGCCTGCTCCCAGGCCCGCGCCTGACGCTTTACCAGTTCATAAACGTCGTCTTTAGTCATGAGCCGGCTCCGGCACAGCCCCCGCCCGCGCATAAACGCTCTGGTTTTTGCCGGCATACCAGGCAATGAACCGGGCGGCAGCGATGAGATAATGCCAGCGGTCCGGATGACTGCAACTCATAAATTCCTCGACCATCGAGTTGAGATGTTTGACATTGTGCATCAAGGTGCCGTCATCGGTGCAGGCCACCGCCGTTAACGCCGCAATCAGGGCTGCCGGGTCAGCATCACGGTCAGCATAAGCTTGAACCGCCGCCGTTGACAGACGATAATCATGGGCGTACAGGGCGGATTTCAGCGTCTCGATAAGCTGGTTCGGTGTTTGTCCAGTCAACGATGCGACATCTTCCGCATACGGGTAGGCACGTTCCGGTACAAACGGGATAAACGCAAAATCGGCGCTCAACACACTTGGCCCGCGTTCCAGCAAGCTGCCGCCCTGAATCGCCGCCAGCACCTGGGTGCGCGGTGACATGTAGGGCACCATGCTGCGCAGCGCATTGGTACTGGTGCCGATATGAATCGGTGCGACCTCGCGGCTAACCGCATCGTAATCGTCATGGGGCACCGGCTCGACCATGAGGTAAAAATCACAGCCGGTCAACGATACTGCGGCCAGCACCGTTGCCGGTGAATAACCATCTTCGGCCAATGCCCGCGCGGCCACAACCGGTCGCTCGTCAGGGGGCGCGTCATGAAATCGCTGACGCAACCCCTGGATTCGTTCCGGCTGTAACATGTTAGCTGACACGCCATCAGCAATATCATACGTCGCAGCCAGTTCGACAGCTCGGTCATAAGGCGCAAAGTTACGTGGAAAACTGGCGCTATAACGCAGGGCACAGCGCAGCATCGCAAAGCCGCGTTCCCACCCCACCAGATCAACCATACCCAATGCCAGCGCCGGTGTGATGAGCGTATGGTCATCGGTAACAATGCCCTCCAGCCCGATGTCCAGCAGCAAGTCAATCAATTTAGCGCGGGGCAAATCACGTTCCAGGGCGACAAAGCGATGGTCGCTGCGCGAATATTCACCCATGCGGACATCCAGCCGCAGCATCTCGATATTGTATTCGGTGGTCGCTTCGTCCAGCGGACGACACGGCAGCAAGCGGTAGGGACCCATGCACGGATCATGCATGTCGAACACCACCTGATGCAACGCCTGTACCAGCAGCAGTTGCCGGATATGGGTATCCTGCGGTTGAGCCAGTCGCCGGGCGTCCTCGCAACCGATGGCCGCATGGGAGACAAAGCCCAGCAAATTATGCGCCTGATTGTTGACGTAGTGCGTCGCCGTTAGAATGCCAGTGGCCCACAAAACATCTTCGGCGACACCGGCGTTAAGTCGCGCCCGCACGTCTGCAACCACCGCGTCCGGCGTCGTTGACTGAAGCCATTCGATATGCGCATCAACTTCAGCCCAATCAAGCTGTTCGACCATGTTTTATCCTCTCATTGACGCATATACTCACAATATTAACAGCATTTAACGGTGCTGTTGTTCAACTCATTTTTAGTGCGCTATTTCTGCCAGCCACCCCCTCCCGGCCTCCCCCATCCCAAAGGGACGCTACGCAGACGCATTGGGGGAGGTGGCTGCCGCAGGCAGACGGAGGGGGTTAGTGGCACAGACTGATGTCCTCAGATGAGTTCGCCAAATCATCATTTAACGGAATCTCCCGCCAATTATGAGGTCTTTGTCGCAATCTGTCCATCAACGATGTGCAGGACGGCGGTGCGGTCGAGGAACGATTCGGTGAAGATGTCCAGTTCAGTGGTCGTCATGAGGGTTTGCGTTGCGCCATCGAGTCGTTCCAGCAGATAGGCCCGGCGCGAGGCATCCAGTTCAGCGATGACTTCATCCAGCAGCAGCAGCGGCCACTCGCCAATGCAGGCTTTCATCCACGTCAGTTCCGCCAGTTTGAGCGCCATCACCGCAGTTCGCGCCTGCCCCCGGCTGCCATATAGGCCGGTATCGCGGCCATTGATGTTCAATCGCAATTCGTCCCGATGCGGCCCGCTGAGCGTGACGCCCCGCTGAATCGAGTCGTCGCGTTCGCTGGCAAGTTGATCGGCAAATTGCCGTGCGATCTGGTCCGGCGTGAGTTCACGGTGCAAGTCCAGCCCGATCATATCAAACGAAAGTTGCCCATCACCGGCGGCGGTGGGCGTAAAACTCGGCTGGTATTGCAGGGTGAGCGTTTCCTGCTTGCCGGTCAGGTCATGGTGGGCTTTTTGCGCATCGCCTTCCAGTTCGCGTAAAAAGCGCTGGCGCTCCGCGATCAAAATCGCCCCGGTTTGCACCAACTGCGCATCCCAGTAATCCAATTCATGTGGTGCAGCCTGCCGGTCACTGATACGCCGCAGCAGGGCATTGCGTTGAGGCAGGACTTTGTCATAAGTGGTCAACGCCGTTAGATAATCAGCATCCACCTGGGCCAGCGTGTCGTTCATGAAGCGTCGCCGGTCGCTGGGTGAGCCTTCGATCAGCGTCAGATCACGGGGCAAAAACAGCACCACATTCATCAACCCCACCAGGTCCATCACGCGCTTTTCCAGGCCATTGATTTTGACGACTTTTTTGAAGCGAGCGGGGCCGTTGGTCGTGTCCAGCATCAACGTCATCTCGATGCGGTGCAACGGGTTGCTGCTGGTGCTCACTTCAGCAGCGATGCGGGCAAACGGAATCGGGTCATCTTCGGCCCGCCAGTGAATCAACTGCCGGTCACTGGTGGTATAGGGCGACCGTGATGTCACCAGATAATAGATCGCTTCGAGCAGGCTGGTTTTACCCTGCGCATTGTTGCCGTGCAGCACCGTCGTGCCCGGCGGCAGGCCCCACTCTAGCCGGGCGTAATTGCGAAAATTAGTCAGTGACAGGTGTTCAATCTGCATGATTCACAGCGCGGGTTGGCGGTTAATTGACACCTCTATTTTACCCCTTAGAACGGGTGTTTGACTACTGCCGTTTATGCCTGATAATAGGGGTAGGAGTAATCTATGGATCGAACCATTATCCATCTTGATCTGGATGCTTTTTTCTGTGCGGTTGAAGAGCACAAGCAACCGGAACTCAAGGGCTTACCATTTGCCGTTGGCGGTCGACCTGAACACCGGGGCGTCGTTGCTTCCTGCTCCTATGCAGCCCGCAAATTCGGTATCCGCTCGGCGATGCCCATGGCCCGCGCTGTGCAATTATGCCCGGACCTGCAAGTCGTCTCCCGGCATATGGGCGATTACAGCGCGGTATCGCGGCAGGTGATGGACTTGCTGCACAACATGACGCCGCTGGTCGAGCAGTTGTCAATTGATGAAGCGTTTCTGGATGTCACCGGTTTGTCCGGCACTGGTGAGACGCTGGCGCGTGATTTGCAGACGCGCATCCGCGAAAAGCTGGACCTGCCCTGCTCACTCGGCGTCGCATCCAACAAGCTCGTCGCCAAGATCGCCAATAACATTGGCAAAGCCAGCTATAAGGGGGACGGTCCGCCCAACGCCATCAAGGTCATTCCACCGGGGCAAGAGGCCGCTTTTCTGACACCGTTGCCCATCCGCGAATTGTGGGGCGTGGGTCCCAAAACCGCTGAACGTCTGCATAAAATGGATGTTTATACGATTGGCGACCTGACGCAGTGGTCACAACGCGATCTCACGCTGCGCTTTGGGAAATTGGGTTATGACCTGGCGCGCCGCGCATTGGGCCAGGATGATCGCCCGGTTGAAACGGTCCGCGAAACCAAATCAATCAGTGCCGAAACGACCTTTGTTGAGGATGAGGATGACATCAACGAATTGAAGCACACCCTGCGCCAACTGGTTGAACAGGTGGGCCGTCGCGCCCGCAAGTCAGAACTGGCGGGAAAAACCGTCTCGATCAAACTGCGCTGGGCTGATTTCACCACGTTGACGCGGCAGGTCACCCTGGCGGCACCGGTTGATCGGGACGCCGACATCTACCACGCGGCGGAAAGATTATTGCTGGCGAACTGGTCCCAGCGCCGGTCGGTCCGGTTAATCGGTGTCGGTATCAGCGGGTTCGACGCCGACCAGCAGTCGCAACAGTTGGGGCTGTGGGACGCACCGCCCGCTGTGCCAGCGGATGACCGCCTGCAACACACCCTTGATGAACTCCGCGAACGCTTTGGCGACGAATCGATCAAGCGCGGCAGTGACTTAACCTGACGTGGTGGGTGTCCCGTCAGGCACGAGCGTCGGGATCACAACCGGGGTCGCCGTCGCTGTCGGCGTCGGAGTGATCGTCGGGGTCACGGTTGGCGGCACCGGCACATTGGTCTCAATGCGCAAATCACGGGGATTAAACAGGGTAGCACACTCAAAATCATTGAGTTGTGCCCAGCCAGCCACCCCACCGATGAGGCCGCTCACGCGTAGCCAATCGCCGCTTCGATCACGGGCATCAACGATGACTTCCGTATCAGTCGGCACCGTACCCACAACCTGATGCAACGGGTCTGGCCCGGCCAGCAACGTCACGGCGTTACTCGCCGGTACACACTCTGGACTCACGACGTTGATGGTAAGCTGTTGCTGTAAAACGTTGCCATAGGGATCTTCGGCAATCAATGCCAGGACCAGCGGGTCGGTTGGAATCAATGGCAAATCAGCAAAGGTCGCAGCGGGGCCATCCATTGACAGGGGCACCGTGTTATAGGTTTCCAGGCCGGTCACATGCGTGCGCGCCGCGCCCGGCACATCCCAGCTAAGGCTCAATCCCTGCACGACATAGCGGACCAGTTGGGCAGGGTCGGCAGAAAATTGGGCGACTTGCATCGGTTCATAGATTACAATCTCGGCGGTCTGGTAAGTCACAACATCGCCATTAAAACCCGCCAGTTGCAAGGTCGTCGTGCCTGTCAGTGCCTCGGTATCGATACTAAAGCTAACCTGCTGGGGATCGTCCGCTGTCTCGACAACGGTACCATTAACACTCAACTCCACCACCGCGACATCCGTAGCGGCCCAGCTTACTTCCAGCACCTCGCCACGGGCCAGCTCGGTTTTATTGACCGCAAAACTGGTAATGGTGGGTTCAGGCGGCGGTGTCCGCAACACAACGGCCAGCATAACGACCAGAATCACGCCAACCACACCGATCAGGCCTGCCAGCAGCGCCAGCGACCAGCCGGGCAGTTGCGGTTTGACATCCAGATAACCACGCAATGGCACGGAAAAGCTAGCATGATTTTGTGAACGCACCACAATATCAAATGGATAACGCTGGGGTTTACCGAACCAGTGGCGTTGACGCGGTTGTGCCTCGATTTCAATTGAACGATGTTGGCCCGGATCCAGGCTGACCCGGGTTGACGCCATTCTAAAAACGACAGCAGCAGCCGGGTTAACCCCAGCGATCACCAGCGGCAGATCAGTACTGCCCTGATTGTGCAGGATAAGCTTGAAGCGTTCCCCTGGCTCCACAACATGCCGCTCCAGATCAACGCCCAATCCATTGAATGGCAACACCGTGAGGATAAACTCTGCTTCGAGCACATCTTTTGGCTGATCTTTGGGTGATACGCGCACCGTTACCGGATAATCTCCGGGAACACTCGAGCTGTGGCGGGTCGGCTTAAAATTCACCAGGACAAACGTGGTCTCCTCCGCATCCACCATTGGCGTTGGCCGGTCAATCCGTACCCATTCCTGCGGCGGCCCCAACACCTCAACCTTGAATCGTGCATCCATGCTGGCGGTGCTGGTGATCGATAATTCAGCCGAGATGTGTGCGCCGGGGGCGACCGCTTGCTCTGGCCCTTGCAGGTCAATGTAAAAGTCCGCCAGTGCCAGTTCGAAGCGCTGGGTGGTTTCCTCCAGGGGTTTGAGCTTAACCGTCGGCGCATCGTCAACCGTGTGGAAAATAATGCGCAGATTGCCGATTAATATTTCTTCACCATCCTGGAGTAGCTTTCGTTCGTTCCCCGCCAGCTTGATGCCATCGACATAGGTCCCATTCGCCGAATCCATATCAATCAGAAAGACCTGGTTGTCTTCCTGAGAAATCGAGATGTGATAACGGGAGATCGTGTTGTTATCAAGCACGATGGTGTTGCCACTGGAGCGCCCAATTGAAACCGTTGGCGTTGCCAGTGGGATGATTTGGATGGGGCCATCCGGCGAGAAAATATCCAGGCGACCATAGGCCATAGCGCATTGCTCCTGCTGCGGGTTCCTAATTTGATTCTAGCCAGTTCAGGTGGTTTGGCAACCAGGATTCTAACCGCAAGCACATTTCCTGGCGCTCAGGCGGCTATAGGTACCAGCCACCGTGTCGGCTATAATGGCCCAATCAACGGCCTGACCGTCATCGACTAAAGAAGTGATTTTGCGCTAGCGGGCACCACCAGGGCTGAAAAATCAACTTTTTGCCTCAGCACTCAGCACGCGAAACTCAGCACTATTTTCAAGGGAGCAACGATGTCTACGCCCGACCCCGATTTTGTTCGCCGTTATCTCAGCCTCATGACGAACACCTGCCGCACCTATGGCAATATCATCAAGCAAATCTCAGCCAGTGATGCAACCACCTGGCGCGACAGTGGTGATGGGTGGACGGCACTGGAAACATTGTGTCATGTAGCGGATTTTGACGAATTCTTTCATGGACGAGCGGTGATGATGCGGGAACAGATGAACCCGCAACTCCCGGCTTACGATCACGACGCCCTGGTTATCGAACGAGCCTACAATCAGCAGGACAAAGACGTTGTGATGGCTCGATTATTAAAATCACGGACGCGCTTTATTGACTTCTTCCAGGGTTTGACCGCCGAACAGTGGTATCGGGCCGGTATTCATCCAGAACGCGGTTACTTCACCTTGCTTGATGCCTTGATTCAGGTTGGCACCCATGACGTCACCCACCTGGAGCAAATCACCCGCATCATTGCCGAGCGCAAAGGCCCGGTTTCCGTGTAAGTTAGATGTACCGCGTCACACCTGAGTGGTGACGTACTTCAGTATCTCAACCACCTGGGCTGAGTCCTCGGCAACCGCCAGCGCTGCGGCATCTACTTCTTTGAGGGCGTGGGTAAACTCCGCTGGATGAATGACAATCAGCGCTTTGCCTTTCGCCGCTGCATAACCCGCATCGAAGGCGGCGTTCCATTGACGATATTGTTCACCGAACTTGACCACCACCACATCAGCCTGATCGATCCCGGCACGAATGCGAATGCTATTGATCTTGGCGGCCTTGTGATCTTTCCAGAAATTCTGGTCCTCGGTTCCGAGAATATCGACCCCGACATTATCGCTGGCGGCGTGGGTCGTCACGGGGGTGAGCACCTCGACGGGTAAATCATTGGCCGCGATACCTTGCATGATCTGTTCGCGCCAATCGGTGTGAATCTCGCCAGATAGATAAACTTTCAGCTGCATGGGCATCGTCTCCTAATGCAAGATATAGTGAGCGTGTTCGATTGAATTGTCACCATTTGTTCATGACCCCGATACAAAAACTATACCTTCATCCCGGTTTGTAAGCTGTCAATATACTCGCACCATCTGGCTTCAGAACACACTCAATATCTGTAAAATCAGCCTCGGCTAACCATTGCCGATATTCTCCTTGTGTATATGCTTCACCGTGTTCATAAGCGTTCAAGAGTACAAGATTATATAGCACAGTATTTTGAGGCGTTAGACGTGAATCGTCCAATACCCAGCCAATGAGATGGATGGCTCCACCCGGTTTGAGCACCTGCGAGAGATTTTTCAGCAATGCCTGACTGTCAGACGCTGAAAGAACCTGTATCACATGCCGCGCAATGACCACATCATATAATCCAGGTAAGGAATCATGAACCGCGTCACCAGCAATAACTTCTACGCGGTCAGCTATGTTAGCTTCGTCTACGAACTGTTGTGTGATAGGCGTAATCAAGGGCAGGTCAATAACAGTCGCCTGTAACTGATCGTTTGCCTGTGCAATAGCAATAGCTAGACCTCCCGATCCACCTCCAATGTCAAGAATGGTACTGTAAGTTGAGAAATCGTACTGATCCATTAATCTGGCAGCATCGGCTAAAGCACCCGGATAGAGACCACGAAAGAGGGTGATAAGTTCATTCTGGGGCATTGAATGGTAATTATATTTTTCGAGTGGTCCACCGGCACGGATGGTTGCCGCTGTTTGGAGTATTCTGACCCAGTTGCTGGAGGTAAGTTCTTGAACGTCGCCCATATAAGCGGGTTTGCCACGAACCAGGTAGTGGTTTGATTCAGGCGTGTTGGAAAATAAACCATCCTTGACGTCTAATAGCCCGGCTACAATCAGAGCAAAAAGTAACGGTCTGAGTTTGATTGACTGCACACCAATGATTCCGGCAATCTGTTCGCTACTGAGTGGGCCAGTTGCAAGGGTCGTAAATACATCAAGTTCCATGCCAGCTAGCATCGCAAACGATGGATAAACGGCATCGAAAAGTTTGGTTATGTTATCTGGCTGTGGTGTATGGTTCACAACAGCTTAACCTTCAAGTAGCTTGAGAGCATCCGATTGGCTGTGGGAACAATTATTCATCAACTCATTGACTTCAACGAACGAAAACAGACGCAAATTCTTAATCTCTGTCATCATCTTCTTCACTGCGACGCTGGCGACGGCGGCTTTTGAGCAACTCCCCGGCGACGTTAGCCGATGAGCGCTGGCGTTGTTCAGTTGATGCTGGCTGCGGACGCACAAAACGGGGCTGATCGTCGTCATCAGTTGTTACCGGTGCTTCAGGATTGGCGGCCTGTTCGGCCCGGCGGGCATCACGGCTGGAACGTAACATGCTGGCGGTACTGGCTGCCGTTCCCTCGGCCCGTTCGCGTCCGCGTGATTTAGCACCAATCAAAGTTGAGAGGCGTTCGGACGGCCCTTCGACCATTTCGGTGCGACCAACGCCAAAAATTGCCTGACGCACCCGCCGCCAGTCGCTCTGGGTGATAATTAAACGGCGGATGGCAATATCGACGGGCAGCAACAGCAGCGCGACCAACAACAGCCAGGGCCATAACGCAGTATAAGCATTACGCGCCACCAGATTGTGCACCCAGGGCAACCCGGCATCCTCCGTCATATCCTGCCCCGCCGTCATCTGAGCGATGTTTTCCAACAGATTGACATCCACGCCGCGTGATTGCACATCATATTCCGGTGAATAACTCAGCACCCAGCCGTTGGTTTGCGTCAATCGTACCGGATTACCATCAACCACCTGTTCGCCATCAATCCGCAGGAAATAGGCCCCTTCAGCCCCCGGCGTGAACAACGTTTCATAGCGGCCCGGCGCAACCTGCCGGAGTTCTACGCGGTTGGACCCCAGCACCGGATCAACAATCGCGGCCTGCAAATTCAGCCCGTTGAGGAAGGCGCCATCATTGTCACGGGCATCCACGATTAAACGTGCCTGTTCGCCTTCTAAAACGACCTGTGATTCCAGGTTATTGTCCGCCCCTTCGGTAATCGTCCAGCGCACGGCCTGGCTCCAGAAGCGAGTGAAATTGGGCCATGTCACCCAGTTCTGGCCCCAACGAGGCGAGGCGTCACTGGTAAAGGCAACGGCCCGACCCAACCCATATTGCCAGGATGCCAGGATCGGATCGCGGAACGGTTCCGGGCCACTCAAGACGACCTGCGCCGTTTGCTTGGGCGAAGTCGCGACATAGCCCAACAAGAACGGTGCGCTGTCGATACCATCCATAATCGGGCTGTTGGCGGTCAGGGCCGGGACAAACGGCTCCTCGAAGATATAAGAGCGGCTGGCGAGGACGGTCTCCATCGTGAAAATCGTGGGAATGCTCTCGACCGAAACGACTTCATGGTAATTGCCCCCGCCGACTTCAGCCATCTCTCCCAGAAAGTCAGCCCCACCGCCAATCGAGATGACCGAGGTAGTGACTTCGCTCTCACGGTTCAGAGTCTCAGTGAGTTCGACCAGATTACCGGGAGCGGCCCCGCCATCGGTCAACAGGATAATATGCTTACGGTCGGAGGGTTCGTTCACAATGGTGTTGGCAACCAGGCGCATCCCGGCCAGAATATCGGTGCCGCCACTGGCCCGCAGCGTCGCAATCAAGCGTTGCAACCCCAACCGGTCCAGTACTGGCTGCAATTCCGCCACCCAATAGCCCACCGTATCAAACGAGACCGCCCCGGCCCGGTCCGTCGGTTGCAGGAATTCAATCGAGCGAATGATGGCTTCCTTTGCCAGCTCGATGTTAGGCACATTGCTGGTCCCGGTCGCCGACCCCATACTGCCCGACCGATCAATCACATACACAATCGTCAACTGGGGTAAGCGCTGCTGATCGCGGATTTGCATCTCAACCGGCAAGGTGCGTTCCAGCGGGGTCTGGAAATAACCGCCGGGCGCATAGGATTCGGGACCGCCGATGAAGACCAGCCCACCACCCAGATCGCGCACGTAAGCGTCCAGCTCCTCCATGATGCGGTTCGAAAGCTGGGTCGCCGGGACATTCGCGATCAGCACCGTGTTGTATTGTGCCAGCGAGGCCAACCCACTGCGCAGACTCTGTGGTCGCACAATATCGACCGCAACCCCGGCTTCTTCCAGTGCGGGGAGTAGATTTTGCACTTCCTCATCCGATGTGCTCACCAGCAGTGCGCGTGGCGGACCGACAATTTGGCTAAATGTCGAAAGCTGGTTGTTTTGATAAAAGCTATCATTGTCGGTTGGCGCGACCTGTACCCGAATATCTTTGAAACCGGGTGTCGAACTCGACAGCGAAAGCACATAATTGTTCGCGCCTGCCCGCAAATCAACATCACGCTGGTAGATCGTGTTCCCCGCGTCGAGAACCGTCACGACTGCCGAGGTCGCCTGCTCCGCTTCAATCGTATACGACAGATCAAAGGCTTGCCCGGCGGTGACACTGTTGGGGATATTCAGGTTCGTAACCTGGACTTCGGGTCCCGGTTCCCGCGCGAAGGTGACATAGCTGACCTCAATGCCGACCGCCGCCGCCTGTTGTACCGCCGCTTCGGTATTGCCAACAGTGGGTCGCCCATCGGTCAGGATGACCAACCGGCGCGCCGCATCATTGGGGAACAGCGCCATGCCGTGCCGAATAGCTTCCGCCAGATCCGTATTACTCGTCACCGGCTGCGATTGCAGCGCCGCAATGTCACGCACCGCATTTACCGTGCGTTCCGTGCGTGGTTCGGCCCCGAAAGCCACCACCCCTGCCACATCATCGGGTCCCATATTTTGCAGGCTCTCACGGACATACTCAAGCTGCTGCTCCTGTACGTCCGGCCCCAGACTGTCGGACACATCAATCAAGAAAACGACCGCCAGTCGATCCGCTGATTGGCTGATCTGCACACCGGCCAGTGCCAGCACGACACATAACACGATCAGCGTTCGCAGCACCAGACTCGATATATCACGCGCTCGTCGATAATACTGACGCGGCCAGCCGAGGTAGAACACGACCGGGAGCGCCAGGAGTAAAATTAATGCCAGGGGGTTGGTAAAGTTCATGAGTTAGTAGCTTCGGCTTTCAGCAATCAGCCTTCAGCCTTTTAGTCTCCGATAATCCGCCTACATTGTTTACAGTACTTAACGATCAGGGTTTGGCAGTTGCCGCAGCGCATGTTGATGTCCGGCACTATTCTCTAAAGGCAGATAGCCGCCGGCTAACGGCTGATGGCACAATCGGACGCATCTGGCGCGGTGTGCGCAACCGCCGCCAGTAAACGTACCATTCTAACAATAATATGAGCAGGGCCAGCAGTGCCGCCAGCGGCCAGAATTCAAACTGCCCAATCTCCTCGCGTTCACCGGGTGTAATCGTTCGCGTGCCAATGCTTAACGATGATTGCGGCGTGATATCGCTTTCTTGTGGATCAAAAAGATTGACGGCGAAGGGCTGGCTCTGTAATACGGAAGTGCCCTCTTGCACCGCCAACTGATAGATGCCCGGTTGATCGGTATCGGCGAAGACAACCGTCTGGCGCTCAATCGGCAGTTCACTCCGGGTCCCATCTGGCAGTGAGACCACGATTCGACTGGCAGTCAGCGGTGGACGCACGACCAGCGGATCGCCCACTGTCAGGCTGTTGGGAATTGTTATTAGGTTTTGCGGCGCGAACCAATCGAGCAGATTCGCCATTAGCACCGGCCAGGCAATTTGCAGCGGCAGGTCGCTATTGTGAATGTCGAACGTAAAAATCGCCACTTGCCGACCATCGACTTCGCCAGCCAGCACCAGCGGACTACCGTCATCAGCCGCAACCAACGGCGTCGCCCATTCTACCTCACTGATTGCTTGATAGCGGCTAATGCTAACGCTGTCAAAATCGACGAACCGCACGCGGGGATCATTGCTGTTGACCGTGATGTCCGACGGTGCGGGCCGGTCAGGGCCAACCGTAAAAAAGGCGGTACTGCTGGGTGGATTGATGATAAGTAAATCGCCATCGGGTAGTTGCGCCGGCAGCCAGCGGTCCAGGATGTACAGATCAAACGGTTGGCCGGGTAACCCTAAGTCAATGTTACCGGGAAAACCATCAACACCGGGTAAGCTGCGTAAGGCTTGCATCACGAACAAATTGCTCGGTGACATCAGCAACGCCCGTCGGTCGGTCACGTCGCTGGCAACTGCCCACGCCTGATTGTCCGCTGTGACGTAATCAGGAAGCGTTGAATTGGTCGGTATGGTCAAGCTGGCCTCAAGGATTGCAAAACGCTCCGGTAGCTGCTCGGAGACTAACTGCAATTCTTCACCGGCTGGGACCGTGTAAAAATTGGAGACGAACAATTCACCATCCACATCCAGGCTGTAGACGATTTCGGCATCGGTGCCACCGTAGTTGGTGATCTGCGTGAACAATTGCGGCGATTGACCGGCACGGGCGCGCGTGGCTAAGGCCGTGATCGCAACATTCTCATTAGAATTGCCGACCGGTTCATACTTCACCTCGCCAGGGACGTCGGGCAGCAACGCCGGGTCGCCCAATCCACCGTCACTGATAATCACGACGTTAAATTCAGTTGCATCCGCTGCGCCGCCAATCGCCAGGGTGAGGGCACCTTCCCAGTCGGCACTGGCGTTGCTCGGTTGCGCATTATTGATGGCATTCGCCAGCACGATGCGATCATTCGACGCCGGGGCGATGACTTCGGGCACATCAGCCACGCGCACAATCGTCAGGCTATCCGCTGCTCCCAGCGTATTGACCACTTCCAGCGCCTTCTGTTGCGCCGCTTCAAAGCGAGTGATGCCGCCCGTTTCATCCGTTGCGTTCATACTGGCCGAGGCATCCAGCAGCAACACAATCTGACCGGAACCGACCGCAGGCACATTGATAAACGGACGGGACAACGCCAGGATCAACGCCAGCAAAATCAGCAATTGCAGCAGCAGCAAGATGTTGCGGCGTAAGCGCTGCCAGGGTGTGTTGGCCTCGTTATCCTGGATTATCTGCTGCCACAGGAACGTGCTCGACACCGGAATCTCACGGCGGCGCAAACGCAGCATGTACAGCAGAATAATCGGAATGGCGATCAGGCCACCCAGCAGCCCCAGCGGCGTCAAAAATTGCATGAAACTTCCTTAACGAAAGATTTAACGCAAAGGCGCAAAGACGCAAAGGATAAAGAATTATTCTTGAAGGCCATTGACCACCCGATGAATCCCATTCTTAACATAGCGAGAACCAAAATTGATAACAAGTCCCAGCTTTAAACCCGTGAGACGTAAGTATGTCAATGTTTGCACTTCAAAAATCGAATTGTAGTCACTCACAGCCTTACATTCGACAATAACTAGATTTTCAACCATCACGTCAATTCGCAACGGCGTTGCCAATTCAATGCCTTTATAGGTGATTGGAATAGTCTTTTGCCGCTCAATCGCGAATTCACGCCCTTGCAACTCCCAGACCAGCGCCTCTTCATAGACACTTTCCAACAAACCCGGGCCACCCAGCGTTTTATGAACCTCAATCGCCGAGTTGATAATGTGGTAGCTGAGTTTATTTTCATCCACCCCGTAGCGCCTTTGCCCCTTTGCCCCTTCGCGTTAATTCTTTTTATTTCAACAACCCCATGCGACGCAGGTCTTGCAGCACGATTTTCTCCCAGGCTTCGGTCGTTTCAATAAACACATAATGTCCGCCCCGGCCCATGACCTCGGTGCGAATAGAGTCGCGCCAGGTGTTCAAGCGCTCCGTGTAGATCGCCCGCATCGTGCCATCAACCGTGACTTCCTGTGGTGCACCGGTCTCGACATCAATCAGCCGCAAGTCACCGGCCAGCGGTGGATCAATCTCATCGGGAGAAAGCACATGCAAGACGACCACTTCATAGCCTTTGCCCAGGAGCGCGTTAATGCCATCCATATGGCCTGACGGCGAGAACATATCACTGATAACGAAAATTAAGCCCGGACGTGGCATCCGTAACGCATAATCGGTCAGGATGTCGTTCAAGTCGGTAACGCCGTTGGTTTCCAGACCGCCAATGAACGTGAGCATCTCCTTGCCCCGCCCCCGGCCCCGTGCCGGTCCAAACAGCGTGCCACCAGTGTCATTCACGGCGGTGAGCAACATCCGGTCGTTGCTGGTCAGCGACGTATAGGCCAACCCAGCCGCCAGCCGCTGCGCGAAGATAAACTTGTTTTCAGCTTCCTTGCCATCCGCTTGCGGCCAATCCATACTGGCTGATGTATCCAGGATGACATGTACCGCCAGATCTTCTTCGTCTTCCAACAGCTTGATATAGGGCCGTTCCAGCCGCGCAAACACGTTCCAATCCAGCCGCCGCAGGTCATCTCCGCGTGCATAATTACGATAATCGGCAAACTCAATGCTGGTGCCACGTTTGGTTGAGCGCCGTTCACCTTTCATCGCACCCGCTCGCGCCCGCGAGGACAAGAGCATCACCTGTTCCAGCTTGCGGCGCGTCTTCTCATCAAAGGCATTGTAATCAGCCATTCGTCACATCCAACCGATAAATGATTTCGCCGTCGTCCACTTTGCCCGTATCCACAAAACCGGCCTGCGCATACAGCGTCTGGGCGCCAATATTTTCGGGCACAAAACTGATCAGAATTTCGCGGCATTGATGCTCATCACGCATTTTATTCACCGTAGCCGCAAGCGCAGCCCGACCATAACCTTTACGCTGATATTCCTTCGCAATCATCAGACGCCAGATTCCCCAAACCTTGCGACCCTCGTACTCGAAATAGACATACATAACAAACCCAACCGGCGTATCGTCTGCATAAACGGCCAGCGGATAAAAATCGAGATCCGGCCCATCATAGGCGGCCTGCACCAGTGAATACCCATTAGGAGCCACGAAATCACGTTGATCTGCCACGACCTCCAAATTGTACACAGCCTGCCAGTTTTCGTGCGTTATGTCGCGCAGTGAGATCGTCATTTGTAAACTAGGCCGGTTGCTTCTGCGTCGCGTTCAGGACGTCGCCAACAATCGTATCGGTGAGGATACCCTCAGCCAACCCTTCAAAATTCAGCAACAGGCGATGGCGCAACGCTGCTGGAGCCACAGCATGAATGTCATCAAACGAGACGTTGAAGCGACCTTCCAACAAGGCATTCACCTTTGCGCCGATAATCAAAGCCTGCGCACCGCGCGGACTGGAGCCATAGCGCACAAACGTCCGCACGCTCTCGGGTGCATCAGGATGCTCAGGATGCGTCGCCACGATTAACCGGGCGACATACTCGTTCAGATGCGACGCAACCGGGGTATTGAGCGCCAACACCCCCATGTTGATGACCTGTTTGCCATCGGCAACCTTTTGCGAACGCGGTACATCCGAACCCGTTGTCCGTTCCAGAATGTTCACCAGATCGCTCACTTCCGGGAACTCCACATTCACCTTGAACATGAAGCGGTCAAGCTGGGCTTCTGGCAGCGGATAGGTCCCTTCCATCTCGAGCGGATTCTGGGTCGCCAGCACGAAAAACGGCGGTTCCAGCTTATAGCTACGATTGGCAACCGTGACGGTTTTCTCCTGCATGGCCTCCAACAAGGCTGACTGCGTTTTCGGTGTCGCCCGGTTGATCTCATCCGCCAGCACTAAATTGGCGAACACCGGCCCTTCATGAAAGATGAACACCCGGCGACCTTCCTCATTTTCTTCCATAATGTCCGTACCGGTGATGTCGGCTGGCATCAGGTCAGGCGTGAATTGAATCCGCGCGAACTTCAAATCCAGCGCATCGGCCAGGGTACGAATCAGCATGGTTTTGCCCAGTCCGGGCACTCCTTCCAGCAGCGCATGTCGCCCGGCCAGAATACATATCAGCACGCTGCGCACCACTTGCTGCTGCCCGACGATGACGCGCCCGACCTCAGCTTCAATCGCCTGAGCCAGTTGACTAAATTCTTCAACATTGATCTGATCAGTCATGGATAAATCGCCTGCCTGTATGTTGAGTCTTATCACTATTATACAAAGCAAAAGGGGGAAAAGTTGAGAGGAATATACCACGCAGCGCCGCAGTCTACCGGCTGCAGGGCAGGATGCTCATCAAGTTTTCACGAATTCCATGAATACAATGTGTAAGCTGAGTTGTCGGTCCACACAGGTTCCAGGTATTGTTCGAGCATTGCAGGAAATTGTTCAAGTTCAGCCTTAACCGCAGGGTTTTCGTTCAATGCGAAGTCGTAGCCGGTCCCACTACCCTGATTGAGGCCAGCTACAAGCATAAAGTCAACCTCAGCCGCCCGCCACTGCTGCATAATTTCATCTGCAGAACTGCCTAACCGCAGCGGACGCCACCAGTGATCGAACAAAACATCCGGCACACAGGTAATCGTCGTGGGACAGTAAAAGCTCTTTGGCTCCCATAGAAACAAAACCGTGCTGGCTGTAGGCAGGGTTTCGAGATGCCGAACCATTGCATAGTAGTTGCCCAGATTATCCTGCAGGAAACCATCCGTATCTTGCTGGACAAAATAGCGCGGAAGGTTGGCCCGACTTACCTCGTGAACAATGTTGAAGCCGGCAAGTAGAACTGTAAAAGCTAACAATGTGCGGACCAGAAAGCTAATGTTGAGTGGTGTTTGGGGCCATTGTTCCAGATTATGCAACGCCAATACACCCAATACAATTACTGCCGGAAACCCCACCAGCAGCAAGCGGGGTTGGGCACCAATGCCACTGGTTCCAGCCAATAATAGCCATAAAGCGAGCATGATTACTACTAACCGGGTTGTGATCGTCACTAATGGACGTGTGCGGACGGGTAGCTGCTGCCTGCCCAGCAAAAGTGTAAAAGGGAGCGTGAATAGCCACAGCCCAAGTGTGAAGCTATAGGGTGCATATTTCTCTTGACCAAAGATGGTGGCCGCAAAAGGCAATATGAACCATTGCCAGGCGTTATCGCCGCTCAGTAAGCCGTCGCCCGCACCATTAAAATTGACGGTCCGCAACGCATCCCAGCTCACACCGCCAAACAAATAGGGATAGATTGGATTGTTATACAGCAGCCCGCCTTTTAATAACCAGGGAGCGAAGATAATTAACACGCCCAGGCTAAAAAGAGCACCATTGATGATAACGCGACGTGGCTGTTGCAAGAATATCACGATGCCCAGAGCAATTATGTACAAGCCAGCGGTATATTTCACGCTCAATGCCAGCCCCGCAAACCCGCCGGTTAGCAGCAACCACGATACCTGACCCGTCGCCTGCCATTGCATAATGACAATAAGCGCCAGCGCCCCATACAGCATCATCGCTAGATCAACATAGGGTACGCCAAACAAAAGCCATAGACTGTAGCTACTCTGGGCCAGCAATAGACTCGTCAGTGCTGTAGAACGATCGGCATAGCGCCGCACCAGACCAGCTATCGCCACCATTGCCAATACGCCCGTGTACCAATGGAGAGGTGCAGCAGTGGTTGTCCGACGAAACAGACTGAACACCAGGCCATATAACATTTCCATGCCTTGTGGAAAACCCATGAAATGGTTATCAGGTTGGGTCGTGATGCGCCCCGCATCAACATAGCGCAGCGGCCCAACCAGATGGTAGGTCATCGCATCCCAACTGGTTGGCGGTGCCAGTGCCATCAGTAGCGCTAATGCCAGCGATACGCCGGTAACACCGACGATAAAGCGTTCCCATGCAGTTTGCGGACGAAAAGCAGTAATGACCAGCAAGCGTGCCGATTGTAACCATTGAAAAATTGACTGGCGGAGCAAAAGAGCAACGATGACCAGCACAAGCCACATGACATGATTGAACAGGCCGATCAGCCCCAGCAGCAATACGCCCAGGCTAATGATTCCCAGTCCGAGGCCGCTATCAAATGAAACGGCTTCAGCGACGTTCAGTTCATGGAGGCGCCAGCGCTGCCGACAAGCACGTCCCAACCCGCCGCTTACCGCCACGATCACCGCCACCGTTAATACATCCAGCCCGGTGGTTATCAACATGGTAAAACCACGAAAGAGAATAACCGGCTGGTCGCCGATGTTTTGCATCCAGAAAAAGAGGACTAACGTTGCCAGCAGACCTGCCAGGAGGATTATTTTCTGTCGTAACACATTGTCGTTCCTGTTGTGCGCTTCATTGCTTCCATTTTAGGGGAGATCAAGCAGACGCGGAGTTAAGGAAAACTGCGCACAAACAGAACTTGAGCGGGCGAATTCGCTACCAGTCTCATGCCTCCAAATACAATGTTACCGCACTAACATCACTGACCCGGTTCAAGCGACGTGAAATAATCGTGGACCACATCCCGTAGGCCGAGCGGAATATAATCGCTTTCCAGGGCACGATTGGCGGCGTTGCTATAATCGCTGAACACCTGGTTATAGGGCACGAGCGATTGCCCCTCTGGATTCTGGGCAAACTCGCCCTCAGTTAACGGCACATCGCTATTGTCGGGTTCCAGGAAAAGTTCAGGGCCGCCTTCCCCCCCGGCCCGTTGGGGTGCATAGATGGGCGCAAACTGACCGGTGCCCGCGCCATCAGGATTATTGTTCTGGCTCGGCTGGTCTTGACTGCCGCTGCCGGCGGCCTGATCGCTATCTTGACCGGCATTCCCCTGCTGGTCGCCCGCACCACTGCCTGTACCGGGTTGCTGACTCTGGCCCTCGCCGCTTTGTTGGCCCGCCTGTTCACCGCCAGGTTGGCCGCCTTGCTCCCCCGATTGATCGCCGGGTTGTTGGCCCGATTGACTGCCCGATTGCTGACCTTCCTGGTCGCCAGGTTGACCGGGCTGTTGACCCTGTTGCTGGCTTGGCTGTTGGCCCTGTTGACCGGGTTGTTCACCGGATTGGCTCTGCTGGTCACCCGCTTGCTGCTCACCAGATTGCTGTTGACCCGACTGTTGTTGGCCTTGCTGCTGTTGACTCTGCTGGGCGACTTGATTCGCAGCCTGTTCCATCTGCTGCGCACCCTGTTGCATTTGTTGGGCCGACTGCTGCTGCTGTTGCATTTGCTGCTGTTGCTGCTGCATTTGCTGGGCAGCATCCTGCATGGCCTGTTGCGCCGCTTCCATGTCGCCATTGCGCAAGGCCTCTGCCGCTTGCCGCAGCGCTTCCGCTGCCGCTGGATTAGTCTGTTCCAGTTGGTCAGCCGCCTGTTCTAAGGCATTTGCCAGATCAAGCAGTTGTTCCGCGGTCGAATCGTCGAGATTGGCCTGCATTTCTTGTAGCGCAGGAATAGCCCCTTCGGCACCACTGGCCCCCTGATTGTTATTCAACGGTTGCTGGAGCGCTTCCGCCGCTTCTTGCAGCGCACTTTGTTGTTCCTGCAATTGTTGATTCAGCGCTTGCGCCTGTTCTTCCAGTTCATCTTGGGCTTCCGCCAGCGAGGCGAAGGCTTCTTCCGGCGTCACCTGCTCTTCTTCCAGGATAGAATTAGTCTGTTCCAGTTGTTCCAGCAACTGTTCCCGTTGCTCCTCATCGAGCGTGGGATCAGCGGCAATAGTTTCCGTCACATCCTCGACATCTTCAGCCGCTTCATCAATCGCAGCTTGCGTGGCGGCAGCGGCAGCATCGACGGGAACCTGGGGATTTGGCAGAAAATAAAGGAGTGCCAGCATAATCAACGCCACGACAACCAGAATCCAGCCATTGCGGTCCCATTGGAGTGGCAGTTCGTGTCGCGGATCGACCGACTGACCTTGCGCAACCGCATCATCAATCTGGTACGATGTCAGTTCATCATTGGCGGCAATCTGCCCATCAATTAACTCCAGCGCCGTCGAAATTCGCTCACCCAGGTGGAATTCCTCATCAAAGCGGCGGGCGATGGCAAGTGGCTCCCGTTGCCGCAGCCAGACCAGCCCCAGCATCACACCCAGACTGATCGCAGTCAGTCCGCCGGTGATGAGCGCCAGCTCCGCAGCCAGTAACAGCGGTCGAACGCGGGCAATGATAAATAGCGTGATTCCCAGAACCAGGCCCAACAGCAGGCTGCGCGGCAACCACCAGACGGTTCGCTGCCAACGATAACGCCGGTCCCATTGCGCGATCAGACCATTAAGGCCTGTTCGTTGTTCCTGATAAACCGCCGGTGCCTGTGTCGCCATACCATTAAATCCTGTTTAGATTACGCTCAAAACATCTTGTGATGCTTACTATACTCTCAATTTACCTCACCCCCTCCTTGCCTAAGCAATGCCTCCCCTCCAACTGTGGAGAGAGGGTTGGGGGTAAGGTAGTTTTTATCCCTCCACCTTACGCATTTCGCGCACCGCCAGGACGATCAAGACGGTCGAGATCACCAGATAAAGAATCGTAAAACTGACCCAGGGTGAGACAACGGGAATGGTGGTGCCGTCACTGGCGAGTGTCACCGTCCAGAAGTCCAGAATCCGCCGCTCAGCCAGCAATTGCTGACTGACCAGGGCCGTTGCGACTGGATTCATGCTCACCAGAATCATGCTGATATAAATAAACAGCGTTTCGATCACGGGTAGACTGTTGATGCCCGACCCAAAGCCCGAAGCCGCACTGGGAAACGCATTTAACAACGGGAAGGCCAATAAGATCGGAATCCCGAACGTGACCGCCAGCGCAATCGTATAGGAGCGGACACTGGCCGATAACGTGCGCGGGGTGATCGCTGAGAAATAAATGCCCACCGTGCCAAGCGTCACCGCTGTCACCGCCAGCAAAACAAACGAGAGAATCAATTCGAGTTCGGTTACACCTCCAAACAGGAAGGCGATACTCTGCAAGGGAATAGCGGAAAACAACAGCAGCAAGATATAGCCCAGCGCCGATTCTAGCTTGCCGATCACGAACGAGGGACTAGCCAACAAAGTGGTGCGCAGCAGGTCATAGGTCTGACGTTCGCGTTCGCCCGTAATGGCCCCGGCGGTAAAGGCCGGAGCGATAAAGATAATCAACAACAGTTCGATGCCCACCAGCCCCAGGAACAACACCCGGCCAATTGAACCAACCGACGCGGAGCCAGTGGCCCCTACGGTGCTGGTGGTGAAGATCAAATAAAGTAGCGCCGTAAACGCACTCATCAAGCCCAGATAGACGGTCAACACAATGAAAGCCCGCACGCCCCGCATCCGCCCGCGCAGTTCCTTGAGCATGACCGGGTTGATGCGAAACGCGTTCAGGTCACGCGCGAACCGCACGCCGCTGGCAACCGCCGCGATGATCGTCACCAGCGCCGGGGTAAAGCCCAACACCAGCAGCGCCACCACATTCAAGGCAACGACAATCCACAAAGCTGCTACCGCCCACAGTTCCCGGGCCAGCACACCAACCATCAGTACCAGCAACAGGCTAATATCGACGAGCACCATCAAAATGACGACCGCCAATGCCGCATCCGGGTCAAGCGCGACCCGACCCAGGAGCAATGATTGCAACGTGGCGAATAAATTAGGGATAATCTGTAAGCCACCGAGCAAGGCCAACAGCAACAGCAGCCCCACGACCCCGGCATTGGCAAATGCTCCCCAGCGCAGAATCACTGCTGAGCGTTCCAGCCGTGCCTCACGCGGGGTGAGGATTTCATCGGGCATGTCAATCATGTTTACGGTATCGGTCACACTATCCGTCCTTCGCCGGTCGCTCCAGTAATGTGCAGCCCATCGCATTGGCCCGTAAAAAGTTCAGGATTGTTTGCATATCAACGACAGTACAACCCAATAGCACTTTGATCTCAGCATCCTTTTTATGCAGGTCTACTGTACAGATGACGCCGGTAGCCTGCGTTCGGTTCCCGGCGCCCAACCACACATCAATGCCGTCGCCATCACTCGCGGTCGTGCCGTCCAGATAGCCGTAGTCCAGCGGGTAAATAATATCCGGAAAACGTGGATGAGCCGAACCCTGTGGCCGATCAATGACGATGGTGCTTTCGGCCACCAGGTGGTCAATCGCCGCCCAGAAATCGATCACACTAGGTCACAATGCCTTTGGTCACGCGCATGAACATGGCTTCCAGATCCTTGATCTCTTCGTTGAAGCCCAATACCATAATGCCGTCGCCCAGCAACTTCTGATTGATTGCCGCGACGCCCTCATCATCGCCCTCATAATTGATCTGGACTCGGGAACGCCCACCAACCGGATTAATAATGGTGACGTCCAGCACATTCGCGATCCCCGCCACCAGTGATTTCACGCGTTCGGCGGTTTCATCATCACGAACCGTTATGACGATCTCACGGTGCGGTTCGAGTTGGGCACGCATGTCGTCCATGCTACCCTGAATGACCATTTGCCCTGCCTCGACAATGCCAATATGGGTGCAAATTTCACTCACATCAGCCAGAATATGCGATGAGAAAAAGATCGTCTTGCCCATTCGAGCCAGTTCAACCAGCAGTTCACGGATCTCAACCCGCGCGCGTGGGTCCAGCCCGGATGCCGGTTCATCCAGAATCAGCACGTCCGGGTCATGCGCCAGCGTTCGCGCCAGCGACAGCCGTTGCTTCATCCCGCGACTCAGCTTATCAACCATGTCTTCCCGCCGGTGCGTGAGGTCAACCAGTTCCAGCAGGTCATCGATCAAGCGTTTGCGTTCGCTTTCCGGGATGTCGTAGCAAGCGGCAAAAAAATCGAGGTATTCCCACACGCGCATGTCATCATAGACGCCGAATTCATCGGGCATATAGCCAATCGCCCGCCGCACTGCCCGCGGTTCCTCGGTCACAGAATGCCCGGCAACCCAGGCCTTGCCCTCACTGGGTCGGGTAAGCGTCGTCAAAACGCGCATGGTCGTTGTCTTGCCCGCGCCATTGGGGCCGACAAAGCCATAAATGGACCCAACCGGCACCTCCACCGACAGGCCATTCACGGCGGTAAATTTGCCGTAGCGCTTGATCAGATCTTTGGTTTCGATAATCAGGCTCATAATTCTTACTCGTTCACCATTGTCCCTTACATTATAGCTAAAACTCGCCCTGTTGTTCGATAGCCAACCGTGCGATGCGCAAAAAGCCGGAAGTCTCATCCACGCTGACCCGAACCTGCACGGTGTTCTGTGGCCCCAGGAAACGATCGGGATTGCGCAGCGTAGCTCGTCGTACCGAGGTGCGATTCTCATCTTGTTGCAGATCAACGACCTGCCACTCACTTCGTTGCCAATCCCATACTTCAATCGGAATCTCAAAGCGGCTGTTGGTGCTCAAATTAAGCTCAATATGCAACTCATCGACAGTCGCCAGCACCGCGTCGGGCAGTGGCGTAAACCGGAACGCGGCTGCATCCCCGGACTGCATCACGGCGTTGACGGGTGCGATGTCACTGGTTAAGCCCGTGCGTTCCAGCGCCACCCAGGTAAATTGATCGGCCCGAATATGAACCGGAATCGCAGGTGGCGTAAACTCCACATTGAGCTTGACCAGATGCAATGTCGTATCCAACGGCTCCCATAGCGCCCCTTCTAGTTCGGTCGCCAGCGGCATCGTATCCGACCAACCCGCCAGATAAACATTGTTGCCACGCGCCGTAGAGAAAAATTGATCTTCCATCATGGCCGACAGGAACATCTGCCGCCGGAACGTCTCCTGTTCGGTGGCGGTATCGCCTGGCGCTGAGAAAAAGAGTCGGCTATTGTAGTTGCCCTCACCGATAATGTCGCTGATAGTTGCCTCGCTCGACCCCACATCACGCGACCCGAACCGGTTGAAGCTGCTCCGCCGCAGCGCGATCTGCCCGCTGGTTCGTTCCAACGCCGACGGCGCCGCCGGTTGAATCGTATCGGCGTCAAGCGCCAGTTCAAAGGGTTGCACCACGCCCGGCTCAAGATCTTGTTCCAGTTCCAGGCTCACCCCCCGCGCCAGAATGACCGGATCATGGAGCGTTTCGGCACTATCGTTGCGGACTGAACCGCGCACCGACCAGTGTCCCGGCTCATCATCGAATTCGGGCGGGACATAGAGCAATGAGACCTGCCCACTGATGTCGGGACGTTCGATGATTGTTGTGGTGTTAAAGGTCGCGATAAAGCTGGCATCCACCGTGAAATTGGTCGCGCTAAAACTTTCGGCCTGCTGAATATCGGTGCCAGCTTGAATATTGGCGGCAAACGGATTGGACTGGGCTGACCGTGAGAAGGGCCGCAGGACGCTCCCATCGTTCATCGTCAGCGTGTAATTGCTACGACGCGGCGAGAGCAACCCGACCAGCCCATCCACCTGAGCCTGATCTGATTCGGGCCAGGATTGCACAATTGCCAGGCGGCTGAGGGTGGCGGTGTTGCCGCGCAGGTTAAAACCGACCAGCCACGCCAGTCCGCTGAAGATAATGATAAACACCGGGATCGATACCCAGGCCCATTCGCGCCGGTTGAAGCGGTTCAGGATGACATAATTCAGGGGACCGATCAGCATGACATAAAAAGCTAAAAAGCCACACAGCGGTAGCACATCGGGCAGCAAGTTCAGGCCCGGCAAGATTTCGGTCGCACTCGCCGCCCGGTCAAAATCGACGAAACCCTGTGACCAACTGGGGCGAGGATGAATAGTTGCCCCCAGTGTAAACCACAGGTCGCTGATGTTTTCCCAATCCCGCAACGGTTGGGCCAGCGGGTCAGTCGTTAGATAATCGACCGTGCCGAGGCCAAAGTCATGGCGCACTAACAGCGGTGTGCCATCATCGTGGGCGATCAGCACATCATTGACATCCAACGGCGCACCGGTTGCAATGACGGTGTCACCCGGCAATGTACCAGACACATTCCCGCTGAGTGTAGTTAAGGCATCCAGGTCAGGAACTGTCGCGCTGCTGGTCGGTATCAACGGCAGTAATTCCACCAATCCGGCTGCGGTTGCCTGCCAATTCGCCCCACCGGTTACGATCAAATGACCGCCCGCCGCCAGCCAATCGCGCACCGCCTGTTGTTGTCCCGGCGATAGCGGTCCAGTATCGATGTCGCTGAAAACCAGCGTGTCAATTGCTGTGAGGGCCGCCGCCCGGTCGGGCAGGTTTTCGAGCGTCCAGTTCGCCTGGAAGGCAGCGTAGCCCCCGGTCCCAACCGTCGTCAGATCAACGGACCCGGCGCTGGATTGTGTCAGGACAACGTGCAATTGGTCTTCAAACAGAATACTGCGCAGCGGGGCGCTGGCGATTTGCAGCGCAACCCCGTCAGCATCAATAAACTCGACTTGAACGTCGGTCGCAAAATTACGGGCGGTCACATACAAAAATACTGTTTTGCGGGAACCGGCGGGCATTTCGACGGGTGTGCTAAAGGTATTAGTAAACGCGTTGCCAGCCCGCTCTGGGCGCACCACCAGACGGCCATTCACATCACCACCATCGTTGCTAACTTCAACGAACAGCGGGAACCATTCATTGGCCCGGAACAGACCATCATACCCAGCCGTCACGGCCAGTGAGATCAAAGGAGCATTTGTCTGTTGGGGCGGCGCAAAGCCGGTTAAAGCCAGCACCAACGCCAGCAACATGAAACCCGTTTTATGCATTATGCTTTCCAGCCGTTTGTTTGCAAGTGATCGAACCTGTTTCACGGTGTAGCCATTTCATTCTGGCCCGTACTCAAACCCTATCAACCGGTTGCGCGGCGTACCGTGCCCTGACAACCTGTGTATTATGCATCTTTGAGTAAAGACCTCAGTGTATTGACCAGAGTGGCAAGATTGCGCCACTATCCTAACAAATATACCTGATTTTGACGCCGCAACGTTCAAGATACAAAAAGATTAAGCCAACACTCAGAGGGGAACGCGATATTCACGCACAAAAGTATCCTGCGTGGTGAGCGTAACCAGATTAAAACCGGGGAAATAGAGGGGTTCGTTGGCAGGCTCGGCTTGACCATGCCACGTGCGGGTTTGGAACCAGCCGCTACGCACGCTGAAATAATTGATGCCGTCACGCGTTGTGACGATATTCTCATGAATGTGTCCATAAAACACCCCGCGTAACCGGTGCCGCACCTGCAAGAGAATGTGATGCAGGTCGACACCATTGGTTAGCACAATCGGATCCAGCCAGGGCACGCCCAACGGCAGCACGTGATGATGGACCGCCACCACCAGCGGGCGTGGATCATCGGCCCAGCATAAGCGCTCCAACCACGCGAGTTGGTCGGGTTCCAGCAAACCATGGTGCGTATTCGGTTCGTTGATGCTGCTATCCAGGCAAACGATCTGTACGCCATTGTGCTCAAAATCATAATCCAGGTAGGGCGTGAGTGTCTCACGGCCCAACAGCACCCGCTGCACACCGCTCAATCGATCATGATTCCCGGATAAATAATAAATGGGTGGATGAAGCGCACTGAAAATTGTACGCGCCTTTTCATATTCGGCATCGTCCTCCGGGTCGGTCATAATGTCGCCGGTGTGCAGCACAAAATCTACCGGGAAGGGCAGTTCATTGATCGCCCGAACCAGCGCTTCGACGCCGGGACGCGGCAGCACGGTCGTAAATTCTCCGCTATAGGTCGGGTCGCGGTGCAGGTGTGTATCGCTGATCTGTACAAACGTGAGCAATGCTTCAGTCATAATCGGGCCTCATTGATGGTCGGTATTACGGATCATGCCTGCGTATTATCCGAATTATTCCAGTTTCGCCAACAACCGAAGCCGCCGATGGCGGTATAATCTACCCCTATGCATAGCATAAGTGCCACAATCAAGGAACAGGCGGGTCACAATCCGCTGATTATATTCCGCTGGCTGGTCATTATCTGTCAGGGGCTAACGTTACTGATTACCTGGCCGCTGTGGCAGGTTCATCAATCACCGCCGATGTTGCCGTTGCTGCCGCTGCCACCGGTTGATATGGGTGGCTTACTCCTGGTGTCTTTGGGGTTGATCGTTATCCGTCCCCGTGCAGGTATCGGTTTGCATACCACTATGATTGGCTATGCGATCCTGATTGATCAGATTCGGCTACAACCAGAGATTATTTCGCTGACCGTGTTGCTATGGAGCACCTTGCCCAACCCGCACCTCCGCATCATTGGTCGCGCTCATTTGATCGCCCTATGGTTCTGGTCAGGCAGCAACAAGTTGTTAAGTGCCAGCTTCCTGAATAACACTGGCCCGCTGCTTGTAAACTCATTATTACCATTGGCACCGGAATGGTTTTCAAACACTGGCGGCTACCTTATCGCGCTGACCGAGTTGCTGGCAGGCGTATTGGCCTTTTTTCCAGCGACCCGACGTTTATCAGCATGCCTGGTTTTTGGCGTGCATACCGGCATTCTCTTAACCCTATCACCGCTGGGCCTCAATTGGAATCATGCCGTCTGGCCCTGGAACATCACGCTGGCGGTCGCCGGTTTTGCCTTATTCTGGAACTGGCAGGAGCCACTATTCAACCGAAAATGGCTGACCGGTGTAGTAGTCGCGCTCATTCTAATAATGCCTGCCGGATTTTACCTGGGGCTGGTGGATGCTTATCTGGCGCACAATCTATATTCGAGCAACGTGCCAACCGCTTACTCCACCGCCTTCCGTCCCACCGCGACCTGGCAGGCGTTTCAAGTCCCTTTACCACCGCAACATCGCCTTTTCGAACAATATTTTCAACTGGTTTGTGGTTCCAACGACGAACTGACAATAAGGGATTCGCGCTGGTGGTTCCAGCAACAAGGGCTAGGGGAGCGTACCCTTCGCTGTGCTTCAATACCGGCGTCGTAAGATCCCCAGCCCCATCAACCACACCCTAATTAATCAGCGTGCCAACGCTATGATCGCCTTGTACGGACCGCAGCAAATCATCACTCGACCAGAAATCAACCACCAGTATCGGCATGGCATTTTCTTCGCAGACGGTAAACGCGGTCATATCCATGACTTGCAAGCGATCATCCAGCACCTGTTGATAGCTAAGGCGCTCATAGCGGATCGCATCCGGGAATTGTTTGGGGTCGGCTGAATAAACGCCATTGACTTTGGTTGCTTTAATCACGATGTCGGCTTTGATCTCGGAAGCCCGCAGGGCAGCAGCGGTATCGGTCGTGAAATAGGGATTACCCAGCCCGCCTGTCAAAATCACGACCCGTCCTTTTTCCAGATGTCGAATCGCCCGCAGGCGGATATAAGGCTCGGCGACAGAATTCATCTGAACCGCCGTCTGCACCCGCGTGACAACGCCATGACGTTCCAGCGCATCTTGCAACGCCAACCCGTTCATCACCGTACCGATCATGCCGATGTGATGCGAGGTGGGTTCGTCCATGCCCTGTGCTGCACCAGTGGCACCCCGCCACAGATTCCCACCGCCGATCACCACCGCAACCTGCACACCGGTATCATGAATCGCCTTAATCTTGATCGCGATTTCTTCAGCGCGGTCGGGGTCAATGCCCAGACCATGTACGCCGGCCAGCGCTTCTCCGCTCAGTTTGAGGACAATGCGCTCGTAAACTGGCTTTTGGTCCATATCCATCTCCTTTAGAAAGTAGGCAAAAAAAGAGGGACTAGCAAAAGCTAATCCCTCGGTGATTACGAATTCCTGTCACGAGTTCGCTGATGACCCGACTCAGGCATCGGCGGCTCCATTGTCACCCAGCGCATACCGGGCAAACCGGCTAATCTCAACCCGTTCGCCGACTTTGGCAACCAGTTCGGTCAACACATCAGCGACCTTCTTCGAGTCATCCATCAGGTATTCCTGTTCCATCAGGACGATGTCCTCGTAGAACTTACCCATGCGCCCGTCAACGATTTTTTCGAGGATGTTGTCGGGTTTATTGGCGTTCTTCTCATCCTGTTTCAGGATGCGGACCTGCATTTCCTGTTCGGCCTGAATAACAGCCTGTGGGACATCTTCCCGGCGCACGTACTGGGGCGCAGTGTTGGCAATATGCAATGCCAGATTCTTGGAAAATTCCTGAAAATCGTCGGTATTGGCGACAAAATCGGTCTCGCAATTGACTTCAACGATGACAGCCAGCCGCTTGTTGAAATGCTGGTAGGTCTGGATGACCCCCTCGTTCATCGCCCGATCTGACCCTAACTTTTTCTCAGCTTTCGCAATCCCACGTTCGCGCAGCCATTCCATTGCCTTGTCGATGTCACCATTGTTGGATTCCAGCGCGGTCTTACAATCTTTTGGTCCCGCGCCGGTGGCATCGCGCAGCATTTTGACTTTCTGCGCCAATGATTCTACAGCCATGCTAACCTCTCTTAGTCCTCATCATCATCGTCTTCGTCGTCATCGTCGAACAACTTTGAATCACGCAGTTTTGCCAGCGTCGATTCACCCAGATACTGTTCGTCGTCATCATCACTATCATCGTCGTAGTCATCGTAGGCTGAGAAGTCGACCTCGGCTTCATCGTCGTCCTCATCACCCTGGTCAGCCTGCCGGATCTGAACCCCTTCCAACACGGCATCGGCCATCGCGCTCACAATCAATTTGATCGCCCGCACCGCATCATCATTGGCCGGGATAATATAGTCAATATCATCCGGGTCACTATTGGTGTCCACCAGCGCCATCACCGGAATGCCGAGGATGTTGGCTTCTTTGACCGCCGTCGCTTCCCGAACGGTATCCACGACGACCATGATGTCTGGCACCCGCCGCATATCGCGAATGCCACCCAGCCGCAATTGCAGCTTTTCAATTTCGCGGGTGAGCATCAATGCCTCTTTTTTCGTCAACAACTCGAACTCACCGGCATCGCGGCGTTGTTCCAGCTTTTTGAGAGCATCAATCCGTTCGCGGATGGTGCGCCAGTTGGTGAGCGTGCCGCCCAGCCACCGGTGATTGACGTAGGGCATTTTACAGCGCTCGGCCTCGCGGGCGATACTTTCCTGCGCCTGGCGTTTGGTGCCGACAAACATCACCGTGCCGCCGTCCACCACGATGTCGCGGATCATATCATGGTAGTCGTTCAGATTGACGATGGTTTGTTGCAGGTCAATGATGTGGATGCCGTTGCGTTCGGCAAAAATATAGGGCTTCATCTTCGGGTTCCACTTCTGGGTACGATGCCCGAAGTGTACGCCGGTTTCCAGAAGCGCCTTCATACTGACTGCGGAAGGCATAGTATTCTCCTGTTCCTTCGTGTTTGTGCGATCATGCCCTTCAACCCCCAGCACAATCTCGAAAGAGACAACACGCGCCGAGGTCCAAGCATGTGAAATTTGGTCCCATTTTTGGAGCCGGGCGCATTGTAGCATAGACATTTTGGGGTAGCAAGGTGGGAGGATCAAGAGAATATAACTGATTGACGACTCAAAGCAAAAACGGCCAAACAAGATGGTTGCCATAGCGATCAAGCCACGAACACGTTGGATCGCTTCAATCGCCGTGACCTGAATTTTTCCCTCAGGATGGGATCAGGCTGAAAGAAGCTTCGCGCTTTGCGACCCCATTCCGATCCTGCTTCGTTCGAACGTTTGTTTGATAGTTCTCAATGAGATTAACCTGATAATAGCCTTTACATCGCGACGAACATTTGATCTAATTAACCATGACGATCAGGAGGGTCAAGATGGCTGAACCACTGAAGACAATGTTTTTCAAACCCGCTTTTTATACAGATCTGGCAAATGCCCTAAAAGCAGAGCAAGTTGAACTTGATGCCGTGGCGTTTGACCGGGCGATTCATAACGATCAGTGGGATGAGCGTGCCCTCAAAGAGCGAATGCGCCACACGACGGAAACACTGCATCAGTTCCTGCCCACCGATTACCGGTCAGCGCTGACGATTTTGCGGCAGGTTGTCGTGCAGTTAAGTGATTACAGCTTCGAGAAAACGATTTTCCCAGATTATGTGGAATTGTATGGCCTGGAAAACTGGGATGCCTCGCTGCCTGCACTGGAATTTTTTACCCAATATATGAGCGCCGAATTCGCCGTGCGGCCTTTCATCCTGCAAAATCAGGCACGAATGCTGGCCCAAATGCTCAAATGGTCGCACCATGAAAGTGAGCATGTGCGCCGCCTGGCAAGTGAGGGCAGCCGTCCGCGTTTACCCTGGGCAATGGCTTTGCCCGCACTGAAAGCCGATCCCACACCGATTCTACCGATTCTGGAAAACCTCAAAACGGATGAATCCGAAACGGTGCGGCGCAGCGTCGCTAACAACCTGAACGACATCGCTAAAGACCACCCACAAGTCGTCATTGATGTCGCACGCGAGTGGCAGTCAATTGACACGTCGGAGATGCGCTGGCTGATTAATCACGCACTACGGACGCTCATCAAAGCCGGGAATACCGACGCGCTGGCCCTGATAGGGTATGCGCCAGCGACAGTGACAATCAACAACCTCACCATTACCCCGGCCAGTATTCCGCTGGGCGCCGCCATCACCTTCGCGTTCGAAGTGGCATCAACCGCGACCAATCCGCAGGAGTTGATGATTGATTACGCCTTGCACCTGGTACGAGCGAAGGGCAAGCGGAGTGTCAAGGTATTCAAGTTGACCAAACAAACGCTGGAGCCGGGCGCAACGCTGCACCTCAGCAAGCAGCATAGCTTCAAGCCGATCACGACTCGTCGCTACTATCCCGGCACCCATGCTATCGAGATTCAGATCAACGGCGTGATGTGCGGCAAGCAGGATTTCGAACTGACAGAAGCCTAGCGGGGACGCGGCTCACCCAGAATCACGCGGTTGGTATCGACAAATATTTGCGTCGCATTCTCCAGTGATATGGGGCCACCTTCCGGCGGAGTTCGTCGGGTTCCACCTGGTACACGCACATGCAGTACATACTGGTCTAAACTCCGGAGTGCTGGCCCGGTGATGTAGGTACCATCAAATTCATATTTGGAACCACAAAAGGGGCATTCATAGCGATTGGATACATCAACCCAGACTACTTTAATACCCTCACCATATGGACACCATCTGTTCAAAGCCAACAAACCGCTTGAAGTCGGGATTAAGTATGCCGCTGCTGCACGATGTACTCCCAACAGCTTTTGAGCGGGCAACAAATCCATATCAACTTCAAACACACCAGCTTCCAGTTCAAGTGGTAAATTTCGCGCCGTATATTGATAGACGGCGCCACACATCGTCGCGGTGAACAATGCCATGCTCCCACCGCCCAGATAGTATAAGAACTCGCGGCGGTTGATGGGTTTGCTTGCTGACTGTTGGTCTAAAGGCTGATTGAGCGTTGACATTACTTCCCTTCCGGCATCTCACTGACCATTTTTGATGTCGCACCGGGGCCAGGCAGATTGGGCTGCCACAAGGTCGGCACATGGATTTGCAGGCCAGGCAAGGCGGGAGTCATGTAGTTGCCGTTTTCATCCTCGGACTGGCGCTGGTAACGACCCGTGGCGTCCAGACGATAAAAGCGGCTCTCTTTGCGCAGCCCATCGACAATCCAGTATTCGGGCACACCGCCTTGCTCATATTCACAGAATTTTTGACCATAATCAATGACAACGCTACCCTCGCTAACGACCTCAAGCACAATATCCGCCGGACCATCCATGAATGTATTATGCAATGTATGCGGATTGGACCCAAGAATGAGCATTGTATCCGGCTCACGACACACTGGCGGATAGGTGCATAAATGCATGACAAACGGCTGGGATAATGTTTGACCAATTGGGCGCAGTTCCAGATAAACTTCCATGAGCGAGCGCAGATAGAAGTTAAGATCATTGTGATGATAGGTGACTATGGGCTTCTTCGTAACAACGCCTGCAACCCATTCGCAAAAGTCAGCAGCATACTTGTCCATGAATTCGGCAAAAGACACGTTCTCGGCAACGATTTCACCCACATAATACCGTAACGCGCTGTCACTGATAGACGTTTTGGCTACCATTACTCCACCTCAAATAAACAACCGCAACTTCTCGAAATCGGCTTGTAGCACATCGCGCTGGCTGGCGCTGTAAAGCACCACTGCCGGATGATACAGCGGGACCACATGAATCTCACCATAGGGCATCTGCGCCTTGATGAGTTTGCCGTGCTGCTGGCTGATCTTGCCACGCTTTTCTGGCAGATCCAACCGCTTGAGTAGATAATACATCGCAAACCGGCCCAATGTCACGATCACCGCTGGTTGAATAATGTCGATGATGCGGTCCACAAACGGCTCATAAAAAGCGATCTCGTCTTTGGTGGGTTCGCGGTTGCTGGGCGGACGGTCCAGTACCACGTTGGTCAGGTAGACATCCTCACGCCGCAGTTTGATACTGTTGAGCATTTCATCCAGCACATCTCCCGATGGTCCGCTGAATGGCATCCCGGTTTCGGCTTCGTTCTTGCCGGGCGATTCGCCGATAAACAGAATATTGGCGTCCGGGTTGCCCGCCCCGATGACGGGAAAAGCCCGACTCTCAATGCGAAATTTGTACAGCGGGGATTCGGTAGCGCCGACCAGATCCAACCGCACCGCTTTGAGTGCTTCTTCTTTCTGGCGCATGGTTGCCGAATCAGATCGGTTTTTGAACGAGCTATTGGCCGGGGCCGCCGTTTTGATGCGATCAATCAGTTGCTGCATATCCTGGCTGAATTTCTGGTGACTCATTTCAAAAGCATTCCGTCGTGCTAGATGGCTAATGTCTTCCGGCAGGTCAACTGGTGCTGGCATGCCGGCCCGCCCCACCAGCACGGGAATTACCAGTTTTTCATGTTTCAACGCGCTGGCGATCTCGATGCGCACGAAGTCGTTCCACTGGTCTAAACGACGTTCACCGCTATCGTTCGCCACCGTCAGCCACTGGGGACCAATCATCGCAATAAAGACATCACAGGCCGCGACTGCATCTTCCAGCGTCTGGATAAAGTCTGCACCGGGTTCGATGCTGGTGACATCCATGAAGATATCTTCCGCTTGAAAGTGTTGCAGCAGATGATCGTATAGGCGACCGACATAACCTTCGCTATCCTGGCGGCGATAATTGATAAAGATGCGACTCATAACCGGACATTCTCCAGACTGGCAAGCGATCGACACATCTATTGTACATGGCTTTGGCGACCCCATGCCGTGAATATGGACGTTGTGAACAGGTGAAATCCAGAGGATCAAAGATTTGTGAGTAGATGCGTGTTTTGACCCCCTTCGTCTGCTTACAGCAGCCACCTTGTATCCTATAAAACAAGGGATGGCGTTTTGAAGATCACAGGTTTGATAATTTCGCGATTTGCTGAAATTTGCGCATCCGGTGCGCAGAGGGTTAGACTTCAGCCCATTATCAGCAACAGCGAAGAAAGCAAAATTATGACAACATCTGAGCGTGTGGCCGTTGTGACCGGCGCAGGTACCGGTATCGGTAAACACACCACGTTATTATTGTGGGAAGCGGGTTTTTCGGTCGTGCTGGCGGGTCGTCGAATCGAACCGCTCGAGCAGACCGTGCTGGAAGCCAATATCCCAGACTCGCGCGCAATGGTGATGTCAACGGATGTGAGCGACCCGGCGGCAGTGGATGCCCTTTTCGCGGCGACTGAAGCGAAATTTGGGCGACTGGATGTGCTATTCAACAATGCGGGGACCGGCGCACCAGCGGTGCCGCTTGAAGATCTGAGTTATGAGCAATGGCGCACCGTGATCGACACCTGTGTCACGGGTTCATTTCTGTGTACCCAGCATGCGTTCCGCATCATGAAAAAACAAAATCCGCGCGGCGGACGTATCATCAACAACGGGTCGATTTCCGCCCAGGTGCCCCGTCCCAACTCCGCGCCCTACACTGCCGCCAAACATGCTATATCTGGCCTCACGAAAGCCACCGCGCTGGATGGTCGCCCATTCGACATTAATTGTGGACAAATCGACATTGGTAACGCCGCCACCGACATGACGGCCCGGATGCAGAACGGCGTATTGCAAGCCAACGGTACCGTCGCGGCGGAACCGACAATGGACGCGAACAACGTGGCGCAAGCCGTGCTGTATATGGCGAATTTGCCGCTGGATACCAATGTACCATTTATGACTGTGATGGCGTCGCAGATGCCCTATATCGGACGCGGGTAGGACCGCAGATAGAGAGGGTCTGAGACTCAAACCCTCTCTGCGAGACTCCAGGCAATTGCATGAGCTTCTACCCCCAATCTCAACCCACTGATTCATCCGCTGGCGACCTGCCGAGGAGCATCCCAAAACCCCGCCCCAGATCATCCAGGAAGCCGACCCCGAAATAGATAATGAGCAGGGCGAGAACGACCAGAATCGCCACCATGATGAGGCCGGAGCGGGCCTGAAACACGCTTGTCAGGTTGGTTACGATGTCCTGGCCGGCGGCGCTAATCG
The DNA here is from genome assembly GCA_965223835.1 of Phototrophicaceae bacterium. Lineage (GTDB taxonomy): Bacteria > Chloroflexota > Anaerolineae > Aggregatilineales > Phototrophicaceae > CAVYXZ01. Next base: position 19,265 of record CBDCXQ010000001.1, on the reverse strand, counting down.
CACCAAAATTGTCAGGCAAAACGCTAATGCGCTCACCTAACGCTGTTACGGCTTTTAACGAACCCTCAAACACATTAAAAATACTGGTAAACTCGTCGAAGACACTGTTCAACCCGGCGGCAATCGTGCCCATAACATCCGGCACCGGCAGGGTAAAACCGGGTATCGCAGGAAAGTTAATCCGAAAATTTTGCGTACCGAAACTGATGCTGGACGGATACCGGATCTGCACGGAGTCCGTCACCGTCCGCACGGGATCACACACCAGCGACCCGATGCCGAAGAAATCGAACACGGTGCGGCAAGCGCCCTCAATCGTTCGACTAACGGTGCCGGTGGCGTTGGTGAAGCCCACATTGACCGTTGGTACAATCGGGAGATTCACAGTTGGAATATCGAGTGATGGAATGGAGAGATTGCTGGGCAGGTCGGGCAAGAAGTCGGGCACGCTAAAATTCTGGATTTGTGCGACCGCCGTTTCAACATCTTCCCGAGCGGCATCGAATTGGTCGCGGGCCGTCCCAATTGTTGCGCCCAGCGCGGCCACTTCGCTTTCAATTTGCGCCATCGGAGCCAGAGCGGTCTGGATGTCGGCGGCAACCCGGGTGTAACCCCAGTACAGCGTCAACACAATCAGGATAGGTGTGAGCGCCCGAATAATAAGCAGTAAGCCAGAAAGTCGTCGCATGATTGGCTCCTAATCCGCTTCCAGGCCACGCAACATACGCCAGCCCCGGGTGAGATCATCGAGCACCGGCACACCCAGATAAATGATGACCAACACCAGCAAGATCACGACCACAATCAACAGCGTTTGGCCCCAGCTCACCAGCACCCGCTGGAAATTGTCAACCAGATTTTCTGTTTCAGAAGTAATGGCATTGAAATGATCGGGAACCGTTTGCAGCGTGTCATTTAAAACGCCAATGCTGCTGAACGCGGTATCAAACGCATCGAATACGCCGGTCACGCCCGAAAGTGCCGTGCGCAACAGATTATCGACTTCACCCAGACCCGGCAGTGGTACGGAGAAACTGGGAATATTGGGCAGGTCCAGGTCATAATTGCGACTGCCGACGTTGAGACCCGATGGATACCGGATATTGACCCCGGCGACATTGGTTGAACTGAATCTGACACTGACATTCGGGATAGGGATACTGACATTCGGGATGTTCAGGCTGGGAAAGCTCAGGTTATCGGGAATGTCGGGAACCAGATTGGGGATACTGAAGGCCTGGAGCGCATTGACCAGCGAAGTCACCTCTTCACTGACCGCATTCAAGTCGTCCCGAACCTCACCGACGGTCGCCTGAATCTCGGTAATTTCGCCACGAATCGTCGCCAGTGGCGGGTCAACTGCCGCCCGGACATCCGCCAGCACGATGGACCCGGTGATACCAAGCACCAATATAATCAGAAGCGGTGCAAGTGCCCGTAGAATCAACAACAGACCAGAAATTCGCCTACCCATCAAATTTCTCCTCCTCGTTAGAGAGCATCTCTATTGTAGTGCGCCACCCGCCAGATCACAAACTCACCAGCCCAACAATGTTCACAATTGAGTACTGGCTGGCGGCTATGTTTAGTTTGGCTAAAAACTTATTGAACTTGTTAAAAGTTTGTTCCATGTTTTATTCGGATTTGCAGATTTATGCTATACTTTGAAGGTGGTCCATCAGCTTGTTGTCTTAAGGAGATAAGATCAAGTGCCTGGCGATACACGTAATCTCAACCTTGATAGTCACAAAAGTAGAATTGCCTCGCAGGAGATCAAAGCGATTGATCGAGGAATGCCCCGCCCCTGGAAAGTCGCACTGCGGATCATGCAAAAAGAGAATCGTTTGATCTTCGATATGGATCGCCCGATGGTTATTGGCCGCATGGACACCGAGCAAGATGTGTTCCCGGACATTGATCTTGGCCCCTATGATGCCGATGAACTGGGCGTTTCGCGTGAGCATATGATGCTCAAGTTGGACAAAGAGCGGATTGTGGCGGTCGATCAAGGCAGCAGCAATGGGACATTTCTCAACAACAGCCGCATGCGACCCAACGAAGAGTATCCCCTGCGCGATGGTGATGAAATCCAACTGGGCATGATGAAGGTTAAAGTTGAACTCTTGATGAACCCCTATAACGCTTTTTAGTCACCGTTGGCAATAAAAACCAAATAGCATAGCAGTTATCAACCCTGCTCATGGCTTGTGAGCGTTGATGAGTATAGCAAGGAATGCACGATGAATTTCTTGAAGCGGCGTCAGGAAGAAGAAAAGGTGCGACAGGCCGGGCGACTGCCACCGGGCCAATCGCTCACGCAAAAATTTCCGGTGCTGACGGCGGGTCCCAATCCACGTTTTAACCCGGAAACCTGGGATCTACGGGTGTTCGGCGAGGTTGAGAACGAGATGCGCTGGAGCTGGGATGAATTCCTCAAACTGCCGACCGTCACCCAAACGGTCGATATTCATTGCGTTACCCGATGGAGCAAGTTTGATACAGTATGGGAAGGCGTACTTTTCAAAGATTTCGTGCAGCTTTTTGGCGTCAAACCCAGCGCCCAGTTTGTGATTGCGCATTGTGATCTGGGGTATACGACTAACCTGCCGTTAGCGACGATGCTCGAAGACGATGTGCTGCTGGCCTACAAGTATGATGGGGAATTTCTCGAACCCGATCATGGCTTTCCGCTGCGGACACTCGTTCCAAAACGCTATTTTTGGAAAAGCGCTAAATTCCTGCGCGGGTTAGAGTTCAGCCCGGTTGATAAACCCGGCTTCTGGGAAGTGCGCGGCTATCATGACCGGGGCGACCCCTTCGCTGAAGAACGCTATAATCGACGCGGTTTTTAGCAACATCAGCCAAAACCATAACCTGGCTATTTCTGGGTTGCTTCCCAGCGATTGACAAAATCACCGATAAAGCCGCCGCGATCGGACGCGATCAGTACCCCGCTGAGCTTATGCACAACCAGTTGTCCGACGTAATTCAACTGGTTTTTAATTTGCTCATGCACAATCATCATCACCGCATCCCACGATACATCAGGCGGCAGTTGCGGTTCCCGCAGTGAGCGTGAACTTTCCAGATACATCATCACCGGCTCAACCGCATCGAACACAAATGCGCCCGGCAAATCATAGCGCACGACGCCGAAAAAGTGGCGCGATAGCTGGCGCACACCGCTTTCTAACGTAAAAGCATGGCTGGCGGGCTGGGGCACGACCACCTGCTTGCCGGGCGCGGTCAGCACCATAATGGCCCGTTTATAGAGATCCCGAAACTGCGGCATGGTCTCACTGCTATTGGTCGCCGCAATAACAACGCCGCCGGGTTTCAGGATGCGATGAATTTCGGTGAGCGCATCATCAATGTCGGGCAAATGGTAAAGCATATGATTCGCCAGAACCATATCAAAACTGTGGGACGAAAACGGTAAAATCTGCGCATCGGCCTGTACGAGTCGGTCACGCAGCGGGTGTTTAGCTAACATGCCTGCCGAGAAATCCAGCCCATAATAGGACACCCGGGGCGCATGGTGAAAAATCGTTTCCGCATATATACCCGGCCCACAACCCAGATCAAGTACCCTCTCATCACCCTGCCAGTGGAAGCGATTCATCACCCACTGACGAAAATCAATGTGCGGAACACTATATTTTTGATGGATCTGGTAACGCACATTGAGATACTGGTCGCTGGCGTAGGCTTTTTGCACGTCGGATGCCATTGTGCCCTCAAGGTTTAAGTGCAGATATTAATGTCAAGATTATTACCGTCAATTGCCATCCATGCAAATCTTGCCGTTGCAAAACCTGCCCGGCGCAAGCAAAATCTACGACATAGTTCATTCTCATTATAGTGGCATTTTTAGCGGAGACATTGATGATTACAATTGCGGATGTGGCGCTGGCTCGTTATCGGATCGCGCCTTACGTGAACCCCACCCCGTTAGAGCCTGCGCCTGACCTGGGATCGAACATCTGGCTAAAACTGGAAAACCTGAATAAAACGCACTCTTTCAAAGTGCGCGGTGCTTTGAATGCGATGCTGGCATTAACCCCAAAGGAACGGGGACGCGGGCTAGTCGCCTGTTCTTCCGGGAATCACGCGCATGGTCTGGCCTATGCGGCCAGCCTGTTAGACACGACTGCACGTATCTACATGCCGCAGCACACGCCGCAGCGCAAAGTAAATGGCGTGCGCCGCTATGGTTCGGAGCCAATCTTATTTGGCGACAACTACGATGAGGCCGAGGAAGAAGCCCGCCGCATCGAGAAAAGCGACAATCTGACCTTCATTTCGCCCTACAATAACGCCCAGGTTGTCGCTGGCGCAGGGACAATTGGCCTCGAGATTATTGATGTGTTGCCAGCCGTAGAACGCTTGATCGTGCCGGTCAGTGGCGGCGGCTTGATCTCCGGGGTGGCAATGGCGGCCAAAAGTCTCAAGCCCGGCCTTGAGGTTGTCGGCGTGTGTGCGGAAGCGGCTCCCGCCATGTACAACGAATTCTACGACAGCGCCTTACCCCAGGACTGGAATACGCTGGCAGAGGCTCTCTCTGGCGAGATTGAACCCAATTCGATTACCGTCAATCTCGCGCAGCGTTATGTTGATGAAATCGTCATTGTCAGCGAAAGCATGATTGCGGATACGATGCGCTGGCTCGTGTTTGAATGTAGCTGGGTGGTGGAAGGTGGCGGTGCGGTTGGCATCGCGGCATTGCGTTCGGGCGTGCTGGACGTTGATGACCGACCGACAGCGGTCGTCATCAGTGGCGGGAACGTCGATAAAAGTACGTTACAGGCGGTGTTAGCAGGCAAATGATTGGGGGCAGACCACCTGGCCTGCCCCGGTCGGTACCGTTTACGAGCGTTGGCGACGTCCGCGATTCAGGATGAAGAACACGAGCAGCAAGATAATCACCACAATCACGATTATCACCGCCAGCGGTACGATACTCTCGTTGCTCGGCGTCGTCTCAGCCTGCGCCGGGATCAACGTGCCGATAGGGGTGATGCTGGGCACCGGGGTGCCCTCCTCCTGGGCGCTAGTCGGGGTGGCGGCTGCATCAGTAGAGACCTGTGCCGCTAAAGTGCCATCTTCGGTCGGCTCGACTTCCGTCGGCACTGCCGTTGTGGTTTCCGTCGGTTCACTGGTGTTGGTTTCGGTGGGTTCAGCGTCCTGAGTTGCCTGGGCATCAATCGTCGCTTGCGCATTTTCAGTGGCATCAGCATCCGTCGTGGCCTGCGCGTTTTCAGTCGCCCGTTCGAGCGCTGCCTGGGCATCAACCGTATTCTGGGCATCCACCGTCGCCTGAGCTGCCTGCGCATCGGCAGTCGCCTGGGCGTTTTCAGCAGCTAAAGTCGCCGCTGCATCCGCCGTTGTTTGCGCATTAGCTGTTGCTTCCGCATCGGTTGTGGCTTGAGCATTCTCAGCGGCAAGCGTCGCTGCTGCGTCCGCTGTCATTTGCTCGTTGGCAGTCGCCTGGGCGATCGCGGCAGCCTCCACATCGGCGGTGGCGGTCTGCTGCATCATCTCGCTGATGACCACTGCTGTTTCCGTCACCGCTTGTTGCGCCTGGGTCGCCCGCGCATTAACCGTCGCTTGCTGGTCCTCCACAGCGGCAGTCGCGGTCTGATCCATCATCTCGCTGATGACCACCGCCGTTTCCGTCACCGCTTGCTGCGCGGTGGTTGCCTGCGCATTAACCGTCGCTTGCTGGTCCTCCACAGCGGCGGTCGCCGTCTGCTCCATCATCTCGTTGATGACCACTGCTGTTTCCGTCACCCCTTGCTGCGCGGTGGTTGCCTGCGCATCAGCCGTCGCTTGCTGGTCCTCCACAGCGGCGGTCACGGTCTGCTCCATCATCTCACTGATGACCACCGCCGTTTCCGTCACCCCTTGCTGCGCGGTGGTTGCCTGCGTATCAGCCGTCGCTTGCTGGGCTTGCGCAGCGGCGGTCACGGTCTGTTCCATCATCTCGCTGATAACCACTGCCGTTTCCGTGACGGCAAGTTGCGCGGCGGTATCCGCAGTCGCCTGTTGGGCCTGGGCACCTGAAGTTGCGGTCTGTTCCATCAGGGCGCTAATGACATCTGCCGTTTCCGTGATACCCACCTGCGCCGCCGTCGCTGCGACATCCGCTGCCTGTTGAGCGGCAGTGCTTTCCGCTTCGGCAGTCTCCGTACCACTCACCTGCACCGTGTCAGTTGCTGTCGGCTGGTCAGTTGGCGTGGTCGTACTGGTATTCGTGGGCAGGGCTTGCGCTGTTGCAGTCTGCTGGGGTCCGGTCGCAACCGCGAAAGGTATATCGATAGTGGTCGCTTGACCCCCAGCGTTCGTGACGGTGACGGCAAGGATATGATCGCCAGGACTGAGCGGCACGACTTCCAGTAAGAACTCATTTGCGTCATTGACCGTCAGCGCCTGACCATCAACCTGCGCATTCACGCTAACAATCGGCGTCTGGCTGACGATATTTTCCACCACCACCATGCGGTCAGCATCGAGCAGTTCACCAGGTTCCAACCCATTGACCTCAAAGGCGGGTGGCAGCGCGGCAACAGTGAAATTCAAGTTGTTTGTCATCGCTTGACCCAGCTCGGTCGTCACTGTGACCGCCAACGTTGTCACGCCGGGTTGAAGATCAAAGGCGTCAATGCGGGCGCTGCCATCGTCGCTACTGATCGTCTCACCGTTGATCGCATAGGTGATGTCAGCGATGGGTGCTTGCGTGCTAATGATTGAAACCCCGACATCAACCGCACCGTTTAGCGTCTGCCCGGCTTCCAGGCCAGTAATCATGAATTGCGGCGGAATATCAGGAATGCTATATGATCCCTCCACCTGACTGGTGACACCACCGGCATTTTCTACACTGACAGTTACGGTATGATTACCCAGTGCGATGTTAGCTGGATCAATCACAAAGTTGAATGGCTCGGTCAGCACCTCTGGCTCATTACCATCCCGACTCAATGTAACATTGACCGGGGGTGTCTGTCCGGAAAATTCGAGCACAATTAATTGTTGCTCAGCGAACTCGACGCCAAGTTCAGGAACGAAGCGCACCTCCGATGGGAGCGCCGCCACCGCAAAATTCAAGATGCCGCTGCCGCTATCACCATCTTCATCAGTGGCGGTAAAGGTCAAATCGTGATTGCCAGGCGTTAGAACAACTGGATCCAGCACATAGAGATAAGGCTCAGTTGACAATGTAATTCGGCTGGCACCATCCAACATTACTTCGACGTCGGTCAGCGCGTCATCCGCGACGATTTCAGCCGTGATCTCGGTGAGTTCAGCGATCGGCTCCGTAATCTCTGGCAGCCGTACCACTGGCACCGGGACCGGCGCCCGCAACCGTCCGGTCGCCATCGCGATTCCCTGCGGTGTCGTGACTTCCAGATCGAGATCGTAAACCTGACCATCAAGCGGCACATCAACTTCGATCACCACTTCATATTGCGTGCGGAGTAAAGCGGCTAGTTCGGCAAAAATCGCATCCAGTTCGTCCGGTGTTGGCGATTCGCGGAACAGCGCATTGGTGCTGGCGGAAAGCGCTTCCAAATAGGTACGGTCGGCCCCAAAGCCCAGACCTATGGTGTATACGGGTACGCCATTGATAACTGCTGTTTGAATGGCTTCATCGCGGGTCGTCAGTGAGAAGGGACCGGTATCGTACTGCGCACCATCGCTGAGTAGAATAACCGCCCGGCGCGGGTTATCGGTTCCGGCGGCTTTTTCCACCGCAGATAACGCTGCATCATACAGGAAGGTTTGACCACCAAAACCCAGATTATTGATGATCTCGTCTAAAATAGCGCGGTCGGTTGTGAAATCTTGATTCAACTGCACCCCACTGGAAAAGGTGATAACCGCCACCGGGTCATTGGGGTTAATCGCGTTTACGAAAGAGGTGGCAGCGACGCGCGCGCTTTCAATCGGGGTTCCAGCCATGCTACTGCTGACATCAATCGCGAGGACAACCGCTATCGGGATGTCGGCGTTGCTGATATCCGTCACGCTGACGATCTGCGCCTGATCGGCCACCGCTCCGGTCACTGCAAAATCGGCAGCGGTTAGATTGGGCACGGGTTGACCGAGATCATCAAAAACGTTCACATTTACGGTGATCGTCGGTAATTCCTGGGGGTCCAGGCCGGTGATTTCCATGCGTGGAGCACGATCATCCTGCATGACGGCCAGCGCCACTGGAACGATTACGAATATTGCGATGAGTGCGAGTAGCGCTTTTCTCAAGACGCCCCCTCCCTGAGTGTGTGCAGCCGAAGTAGCCAGTTGATTAAATTCTGATTGTGATAATCTTAACTTGCTTTGACAAATAATCAACCGCTTTGGTTGTAATCGGGGGATTCCAGGCCTAAACGATGCCTAACACACCGGTTCAAGCAGGATGCTATTACTGCGGCATGACCGGAGCCTTAAGTCGCGAAAGCTTCAAGCAACGACCGCAAATAATAGGCCAGCATGTTTTCCATCTCCCACCGGATCTCCATGCCCGGCAGAATAACTTGATGATAAGTCACCGCGCTGTATAACGGCGACAACACTTGCACCAGCTTGAGGATGCCTGCCGCATCCGTTACCCATTGCGACCAGGGGGCCAGATAATGGAGAAAGTAATTAGACCTCATACAATATTGGCGGTAGGTATTTTTCGATCCATTCCATTTTGAAACAGGTTTGCTCAAGGTGATCGTGAAATGCCTGTCGCAACTGCCCAAAAGTGCGACAAGTATGATTGTGGCTGATGGCGTCGCGTGTCAGTTTCCAGACATGCTCCTGGGGGTTGAGATCAGGGCAGGCGACCGGAAAATAGAGCATGTCCAAACAAGGATGCTGTTCAACAAAGTCCCGTGCCATCCCCTTGTGCCAACTGGCCCGATCCCACAGCAATAAGATGCGACGACCTGGTAAACAGGTCAGAATATGCTTGAGAAAATGCACGGTCATCTTACCGTTCTGCCTGGGCAAGGAGAGAGCGATTTCATGTCCACTGAGAACATCCAGCGCGCCATAGAAGTTCACGTATTGGCGGTCGGTTGCGACCCGCACCTGGGGGGTCTCGCCAATCGGTGCCCAGACACGGGTCAGTGTCGCTTGGAAATACAGGCTCATCTGGTCGAGCGCTAGAATTACGCCATCGGGGTAAGCCTGCCTAAAATCGGTCACTTTTTTTCGAGTTCCACTTCAAATTCAGCGATGTCCCGCTCATTCGAACGGGAACGGTAGACCTTTGCTGCCCGCTGGTAGCTGAACCCACATTCATGCATCAATGTTACATAGGATCGCTGGCTGTGGTAACGCACCCCGTACCATTGTTCCACCGCAACCTCCAGATCACTCACGGTCCAGAATTGGCCGGTACTCAATTGCCAACTGGCTGGCCCACCCTCATGTAACCGCTCCCGCAAATCGCCCCGTTGATCGTCACTCAATTTCTTGGCGTTATTCCCCTGCCACTTGGAACGTAGTGCCTCAAAGCCCGTCTCCCGATAATGCTGTGCCCACTGACGGATACTGCTTTCGCTAGTGTCCACGATCTTGAGAATGTCGCCTAACGATATCCCACTACCATACAAACGCACAGCCTGCAGGCGCTTCAGTTCATGCACATCCCGCGTATGCTGCTCCTGACACCGAAACGCTCGAAGCTCATCTTTACTCAGATTAAATCGTCGCTTTGCCATGCTACTAGCTTACATCATATGAACTCTTTTTGCTTTCTCCATAAGCAGCGGTCAAGGCAGCCTCTGCCCCACTTATCTCGATGTCCTTCAGGAAAAATGGCAAACTGAAGCAGGGATGTGTTATCGCACAATCAGACCAGTCGGTGAAGATAGGGGTGTTCGTGCCGCGAATGATGATTTGCCCGGACCACAGATCGCCATGTTCGAGCGTGAGCGGAATACCATAGCCCGCTAACTCGGCACACATTGCCTGGAAGCGTGGTATCAGCGTTTGGAGTTGATTGATCTCAGTCAACGTGAACGGCGAATAACCAACCTGCAAGGCGGCCTCATCGGACAACAACCCCGCGATACCTTGCGCCAACCAGTCCAAATCGCGGTACGGACAGCCCGCTGCCACCAGTTCATCGCTGGCAGCGGCGAGTTGTACCTGCATTTCGGCATAGCGGCGCACAGCCGTAACCCACACGTCGGTTGCGTGATGCGCTGACAACGGCTCACCACGATAATCTTCCAGCAGCCATATGTCCGTCCCTGCCTGCGCCGCCTCCAGGGGAATATTGTCTGGGAAACGTTGGCTAAGCCAACGCGTCACAGATCGTTCATGGGCAAACATCACGGGCACTGTCTTTAGATAAATATCGCCCGTCGCGGTAGGAACGCGTAGAATCGACGACCGCTGCCAGGAACGGATTTGCTGAATTCGACCGGTTGCAAACCTTAGAGCCGCGAATTGTTGTTGAAACCAGCCCGTTCGATACCAGGGAACCCGCAGCGCATGGTCAGTCTGTAACCAGCGCCAAACACTCTCAATTTGATTGCGCGAAAAGGGAGTCAGATTGGCCGTTTCCAGCGGCAGCCATTGGCATGCTGGTGACGACGGGTTGAGCAGGTCAAGCAAATAGATATTATGGATGACATCTTCATGAAACCAGTTGAGCGCACAACGCAACACAACCGTGTCTAGTTCAAATTGTTGCCGCATTCCCGTCGTGATTTCGAGCGCGGACTGCCAGAAATGCATATGTGAACTGGCAATCATCGGTAGCGAGCCATCAGGTAAGGTCAACACCGCCCCTGCTTCATTCAAGATCAGGGCATAATCTTTGATTCGGATTGACTGCGACATCATCAAGCTCCAAGCTTAGATTATTTGCTTGCCATTAACAGAGAGGCTGTAATATCTGTGAAGATCAAGCCATCGTTGTCAAAAAATCTAGCTTTGGCCCGTCAACTTCGTGGGGGCAATTTGCCTATGTTATAGCCCAGGCTAATCAATGCCTGATTGACTGCTTCATCAACTGTCGAATCGGCCTCAAAACGGCGGCTGTCATCGCCCTGCAAGCTGAGCAAGGGTCCTATTGCGCGGTCATCGCCCAGCAGCCGCAGCGCCAGAATCGCGCTCCGCCGGACATCAACTTCAGCAGCCGACAACGCCTTGACCAGAACATCGAAGTGGTCTACTTCCAGACGTGTGAGGGCGAACGCGGCCCAGACCACAAGCTGGGGATTATTATCTTGAAGCAGCGGACGCAAATAGGGAATCACTGCCTGATCGCCGATGGTACCCAGTGCATTGGCGGCGGCCCCCCGCACACCCACATGATCGTCTTGCAGCGCATCGATCAGCGGTTCAATCGCCCGAGTATCGCCGGTCTGCCCCAACAAATAGGCGACGAACTGGCGAATCTGCGCATCGTCGGATGTACGCAACAATTGGATAGCGCCTTCAATATCCGGTTCGATCGCTGGCGAATTATTCATGTGATCGTAACCCGGAGCGACTGAAGTGACGGGCCAGGTTTTCAGCCGAACCCGCTGCATTGATGAGCGTCTCACTGACCATAATCGCATCGACATCCAATTGGGTTAACGTATTGACATCGCGCATCGTTTTGAGATTCTCGCTAATCATCACCCGAATGTGGCTGGGAATCATATCACGCATCCGCCGCGTCATTTCCAGATCAAGCTCAATTTCGGGGGTAAAGGGGTTGTCAGTGCTGATGCTGATTACATGCGGACTCAAGGTAATCGCATGGCGCAGTTCATCAAAATTGTGCACCTGCACGATTGCAGTCATCAGATTGCGCTGCGTGTCAGAAATCATCCGGCGCAAGGTATCGTTATCCAGAATCGCCGCCGATAATAGCAACGCCGATGAACCTGCCGCCCGCGCTTCGATAATCTCATACTCGTCCAATACATAATCCTGGCAGATCACGGGCTTTTCGATCGCGCTGGCGACAAACATCAAGTCATCCAGACCATCCTCATAGATAATCTGGTCCGTGAACAATGCCACTGCATCCACCCCTTTATGAATATAACGCAGCGCTGTGCCTACCGGATCGTAGACGACATTGCCATTCACCGCGAGGTTGTGCTTCACCTGCCCAATAATCACGACTGGTTCATCATCGGCTGCCACCGTTGAGAGGATGGGGCTTGGCCGTTTCTGCATACTCGCCAGCGCCCGCACCGCTTCCAACGGGGTTTTGGTTTTCCGCTGGGCCAGATAATAACGCTTGGCAGCGATGATCGTGTTGAGCTGAGGGGTGAGCTTCTTGGTTGTCATGGTGGCTCCATGTGCATTGGGTGTTGGGCCAGGCTGGACCTGATGCATCCTCATTATAGTAGAAACTTAACATTCTAAACGCACGATTTTTGTCAATAATTGGCCGATTTGGCGCCTAAAATGTGTAACGAAGTCGTATGGTTTGTTTTTTGTTGGAAGTCTGATGCTATAATTGATCCATGTTTGTTTCTTGTGGAACCAAATAGCTGAGGGAATGCTGTGGAACTGACAACTCAGGAAGTGCGCGATATTGCTGAACTGGCAAAACTGGAATTATCTGAAGCCGAAATCACCCGTTATGCCAGCCAGCTTTCCGAGGTCTTCAACTATTTCCAGCGGCTACAGGAACTTGATACCAGCCATATAGAACCTACCGCGTCAGTTTTGCCACTCAAAAATGTACTGCGGCCTGATGTACCCACCGATCCGCTTGATCCTGATACGGTCGTGGCGAATGCTCCGGTTGCCCAGGATCAGCAGTTTCAGGTCAGTGCGGTTCTGGGTGAGGAATGATTCATGTCAGACAAACGCATTCTGGTGATCGAAGATGATTTTGATGTAGCCGAAATGCTGCTGATGTACTTCAAGTCCCACGACTACGAGATATTCCATGCCGAAGACGGTCCCGTCGGCATCGAAATGGCCCGCACCCATTTTCCCAATATCATCTTACTCGATGTCATGCTGCCCCACATGGATGGCTATGAAGTCTGCTTAAACCTGCGAAAGCAGTCACTCACCAAATATATACCGATCATTTTTCTGACCCAGCGTGATGACCGGGCCGATCTGGTGAAAGGGTTGGAACTGGGCGCTGACGACTACATTACCAAGCCATTTGATGTGGATGAATTACGCTTGCGCGTCGGTGGATCCATCCGCCGGGCTACGCGGACCAGCTTGCACGAGGGGCGAACCGGCTTGCCCACCGGGTCAATGGTGGAGGACGAACTGGCCCAGCGGGCAGCCCACAACGTCCAATGTGCTGAACTGCGGCTCGGCATCAATGGCTACGCCGCTTACCGCGATGTTTATGGGTTCATTGCTGCCGATGAAGCCTTCGGTTTTGCGGGGCGCTGTATTCAAGAAATCGTGAGCACCGAAGGCACCGCGCGGGATTTCGTGGGTGTAGTTGAAAATCACTTCATCGTCCTGACCCACGCGGCACAACCAGCGGCGATCGAGCAACAGATCAAGGATCAATTCGCTGAGGGCGTTAGAGCCTTTTACAATTTTATGGATGCTGACCGGGGCGGCGTGATTTTGGAGCCGGGCACTGCCCAGGAAAAGATCGCACCGCTGATGCATCTCGAATCGTTGCAGGCTGGTGTTTAGAAGCCGGGCAGATATTTTTTGTTTATGCCGCACAATTTGTTATGATTGCTTAATTATTCCTCGTGTTCGTCATACAAGGCACAGGTAAATTATGGCAACTTCGGTTGGACGGGCGCTGCAACAGCCCAAATTACTGCTGAAAATTGATGTTGAGCAGGGTCGCTATGGACGTCGCCTGCGCTTTTCCTTATATATATTGGTGGCGGCGGCACTGGCCTGGGTCGCGCTGGACCAAGGACGCGCCCGTGAGTTAGTTGATGGCCCGACATTGGATATCGGTCGGTTGGTTGCCGGGGTTCTCATTCTGGTGATGAGTATCCGGGTGATCGTCAATTATTTCCGCTGGCGCAGCCATCCCAATGAGACCATCAAATTTTTCAATAAGGGTTTTTCCTGGACGCGCAAAGGTCAAGAACATCGGTATAGCTGGGGCAAAGTGCAAACCTTCCGTGAAGGCGGACGCACTCGTTATTTGTTCGGACGCCCGTTGTTGCAATGGGGTTCCCATAAACTAACGATGAACGATAAGCAGGTTTTCCGGCTCAAACCCGCGCACGGTGATCTGCAAAAAATCGCCCGGGCTATTCGTCCAGTGGTTGCCGAGGCGACCGGGATGCACATCGGACGGCGGTTGCGCGAAGAGAAGCCAGTCAAGCTTCACCGACGCCTGACGATCTGGCCGGGCGGTCTGCAAATTGGCCGGGAAGAACTGCCCTGGAAAGTCTTAAACGTCGGGGTAAAAAATCAACAGCTTATTGTTAAAGCAAAAGTGAAGGGTAAGGTGCGCACGGTTGGACGCTTTTCCATTCACGCCGTTGATAATTTGGGCGGCTTTATGGAGATTGCGACCTCGACCATCCGCAATCATCGTTAACCCGCCGAGTTCGCCAGAACTGGCTCATAGTGTGCCTCAAAGCGGGCCGCCGGTTGCGGCCATTGATCGCCCGTTGGCCCGACACATAAATAATCTCCCGGCTGGGCATGGACCGGGCCTTCGATCGTCCGCACGATCCGCGCTTTAGAGATTTTTTTCGCCCAGGTGATTTGATGCTTGCGGTAGGGACTGAACCCCTGGCGGTGTAAACGTTGATGAACCGTGCCGCTCCGGAACGTAGTAGGGGTCACTGGCTTTAGCGTGTAAGTCGCTTCGAATACCTGCTGGTCGACGATCCATCGGCCCTCATCATCCGGGCTGACACAGGCATAATCGCCGGGTTTGCCATAAATTTTGTCGCCATTTTCAAGTTTTACACCAAAACTGGTATTCATCTGGCGGGCAAACGTCAGGGTGGTTTTACGATAAGGTCGAAAACCTTTGGTCATCAATTCGGTAGTATCCAGCATCATAAAAAATCCTTCTACACTTACCATCATTCTAGGCCAGGGTCGCCAGCCGCGCACTGGGACTAAGGTTTGTATGCCACCCTAAAGTATCTATCCATCATTTAGAACGTTTATTTCAGGTTAAATTATAGTTAGATTATCATAATTTGGGCTGGGAATGCAATAAGCTGGCGAAAAACACGACAAAGCCATGTTTTAGCCGGTGGCAAGGCCGCCCGTCTATAAACAAAACGTCGGGATTAGTGCCTGGAGATGTCACCCACATGCTGGATTTATCCATCATCATTGTCAACTGGAACACACAGGCTCTGCTGCGCAAATGCCTGGAACATGTCCAAACAACCGTGAAAGCTGCTACTTATGAAATCATCGTCGTTGATAACCGCTCAACCGATGGTAGTCAGGGCATGATTAAAGCCGATTTCCTCGATGTGCAACTGATTGAGAACGATGAAAATGTCGGTTTTGCAGGAGCCAATAATCAGGGAATGGCCCAGGCTCAGGGTCGTTATTTCTTGTTACTGAACAGCGATGCGTTTGTTGAAGCCGATACGATTGACACCATGATTCAGTTCATGGACGATCACCCTGAAGCCGGGATGTCCGCCTGCAAATTGTTGTATGAAGATCGCCGCCTCCAACCATCGGCTTATGCCTATCCCACGCTGAAAACTGAACTGTATAACGCCCTGCAATTGAACCGCTTCTTCCCGAAAAATCGTGAGTTCGGCAAACAGGCGATGACGTACTGGGACTTCAATGATGTCCGATCTGTTGACGCCTTGATGGGCGCTTTTATGCTGGTCCGCCGTGAAGCGGTTGAGCAGGTTGGCATGATGGATGCCAGCTATTTCATGTACTCCGAAGAAATTGACTGGTGCTACCGTTTTCAGCAACAGGGCTGGCAGATTCTCTATAATCCAGCAGTGCAAACCGTCCATCTGTGGGGCGGCACCAGCGACCAGATTCGCGTTGAGATGTTCCTGCAACTGTACCGCAGTAAAGTCAAATATTTTCGCAAAAATTATGGTCGATTATCAGCCACTGCGCTGAAATTTATTCTCGGCTTTGGCTGTCTGCTACGCATCGGGCCGGGGATGATTTACTATCTGCGGGCGGCCAGCCCGGAACAGCGCGAAAAACACCGGGCCTTTCGCCAGCTTTTGCTGGATTTGCCCGCCTATTAGCCCGACTGTTCGCCTTGTTGACTAGCCGGATCATTTTCTTTTGATATAACGCAAATTTAATGCGCTGGTCATTGACGAACGACCTGAATTAGAGGTATGATTCAGGATATATGTCTGGTCGCTCATATATTTGAGACGATGTATCAACAGGATTGCTCATGACGCAGCAGACCTTCACAATTGGCAACATGGATTGCGCGAATTGCGCCCGCGAGGTGGAAACCGGAGTCAGCAAACTGGCCGGCGTCAAAACCGTACAGGTCAATTTTAGCAACAGCCAGATGATCCTGGACGGCGATGTCGATTATGAAACGCTTAAGGAGCGAGTTGAAGCGCTGGGTAAAACACTGGATGCCCCCGACAATGCTGCCGAACCAGACAGCAAGCGCGGTGGCGTGCTGGGCTTCTGGGATTATCTGGTCAAGCGCCCGGAAACCCGTCTGGCTCTGGTAGGTGGAGTGGGCATACTGTTCACGCTGGTCGCCAGCCTGCTATTTGCGGTGGCCGAGCCGGTCACTGGCGTGTTATACACGATCTTCATGGTCATCGTGTTGCTACCCATTGCCCGCAGTGGACTGAATACATTGCTGATCAACCGGGAATTTAATATCAATCTGTTGATGACGATTGCGGCGCTGGGTGCGGTCATCATCGGCGAATATCTGGAAAGCGCGACGGTCATTTTCCTGTTCACGATTGGCGAAGCGCTCGAAGGCTATACGGCGGATCGGGCGCGAGATAGCCTGCGCAGTTTGCTCGATCTCACGCCCAACATGGCACTCCGAGTGGGTTCGACCCAACCGGTACCCGTCGCTGATCTGGTCGTTGGCGATGTGGTGCTGGTCAAACCGGGCGAACGAATTCCGATGGATGGCGTTGTGCGGTCAGGCAACAGTGGCGTCAATCAAGCCCCAATCACCGGCGAGAGTCTGCCAGTTCACAAAACGACTGGCGAGACAGTTTATGCGGGGAGCATTAATGGAGAGGGCACGCTCGAAATTGAAGTCACCCATCTCGTCGAAGACAACACACTCAGTCGCATTATCACGCTGGTAGAAGCAGCACAGGCGCAACGTGCCCCCAGCCAGCGCCTGATCGACCGCTTTGCCCATTACTACACACCGGCAGTGGTCGTGCTGGCTCTGCTGGTAGCAACGGTACCACCTCTCATATTCAATGCGCCGTTTTTCGATACTGCCGCCGGTCATGGCTGGTTTTATCGCGCCCTGTCCATGCTGGTCATTGCCTGTCCCTGTGCGCTGGTGATTAGCACGCCGGTCACCATTATTTCGTCCATTACCGCCGCCGCCCGCCGTGGTGTCCTGATTAAGGGTGGTGCACATCTGGAGTCATTGGGCCGGGTGCGGGCACTGGCTTTTGATAAAACTGGCACGCTCACAACGGGAAAGCCCACTGTGACCACCTTGCGCTCGGTTGATTGTGCCACCGGTGAACCGTGTACCACCTGTGATGATGTTCTGGCACTGGCGGCAGCCGTTGAAAAACGCAGCACCCATCCACTCGCCCAGGCTGTGGTCACCGCGGCGGCTGAGCATCAGGTACTCGATACCTATGCGGCAACGGATGTTACGGCGCTGGCAGGCCAAGGGGTGCAGGGCAGAATTGATGACCGACTGGTAACGGTGGGCAGTCACCGCCTGTTTGATGCCGAACATCCCCACTCCCAAATGGTGTGTGACTGGATTGATGCTGCCGAAGCCCAGGGGCAAACCGCCATGCTGCTCTGCGATGGTGACCGGGTGCGCGGTTATATCGCGGTGGCTGACGAACCCCGCTCCGATAGTGCCACTGTCATTCACGATCTGAATGCACTCGACCTCACCACTGTCATGCTGACGGGTGATAACAATCAAGCAGCACAGACCATCGGTCAGCAAGTGGGCGTGCAGGATGTGCGGGCCAACCTGCTGCCGGAAGATAAAGTTACAGCAGTGGAAGACCTGTTGCAGCACTATGGACCGGTGGCGATGGTCGGCGACGGCATCAATGACACCCCGGCGCTAGCAACCGCAACGGTGGGCATCGCGATGGGCGGTGCAGGTAGTGCCCAGGCCCTTGAAACCGCCGATATTGCGCTGCTGGCCGATGACCTGAGCCAATTGCCGTATGCCATTAAATTGGCTCGATTTGCCCGCCGCCTCATCCGACAGAATGTCCTGCTTAGCCTGGGGTTGAAAGCGGGTTTCCTCCTGCTGGCCGTATTTGGTGGGGTCTCGCTATGGGCCGCCGTGTTTGCGGATGTCGGCATGTCGCTCATCGTCACGCTCAATGGAATGCGCCCTTTGCGCCAGCGCTGATTCTGTAATATGTGACCATGTAACATCATGGCATTAGCTCCTGCTGCATTATTTCAATTTACGCCGTATCATCTACGGATGATGCTTGTCATATTGTAGAGGGGTCATTGTGCCAAAACCACGCCTGTTCATCAGCTATAAGACTGGCACTGATAACAGCCTGACTCTGACTGCCAATGTCATTCGCCGCCTTACGGAGGATGAGGAGTATTACGTCTGGATGGATACCTCCAAACTCGTACCCGGCGAAGACTGGAATACGCAGATTTATGAGGCGATTGCCCAGAGTGATATTGTGTTGTTGCTGCTGGCTCCCGAAACCGCTGCGTCGGACTGGGTACGGCGTGAAGTGGATGTCGCCCGCGGCGCACAGGTCTTTATACTGCCAGTTCACATCGCCGGTAGCAGCACTGAGATCAAACCCGTGTTAGAGAAATTTGATCTACCCCGCCGTCAATATCTAACGTTCCAGACCGGGTCAGCGACGGAAGAGCGCAAACTGTTTGAAGGCATTGAAGCGAATGCCACTAAAACCCGTGAACGTCAAGAGGAATGGCTGGCGGCATTACGCGAGGGTGAAACCGCCGCTCTGTTCAAGCAAGCACACAAACCCACGACTAAAACATATGCCACGCATACGTTGCGCACGCGTTATGTCGATTGCAAATTGCATATCGCCGCCGGCGACATGACGCTGATGCGCGACATTGATGTGCTGGTCAACACCGAGAACAACTACATGCAGATGGCCCGCATCTTTGAGACCAACACGCTGTCATCGAAGCTG